>NZ_CP089414.1 GCF_022394535.1 Dyella terrae
CAGTATCGATTCCATTGTTGACCATCATGCGTTCATGATTGCGATGCGTTGCCGTCGTCACGCTGCCACTTCAGATTGCCAGGCGACTATGCGACATCGCGTCAGGTGGCGAGGTGCGCAGCATCATCAGATACACGTACCATGACGCTGCACGACGCATGGCGGTTGTCGCGACGCATGAGGGTCAGCAGCACCGCGCGTCGCGCCACAGAGCCAGTTCGTCCACCGATCAACGCTGAGCCTTCGGTTGCGCGCGACCCGGTTGAACCACCCATCCGTTAGTCGCATGGCGGCGCCACCGCCACGAGGCAACCAAACGATGAATAATCCGACATCGACGTATAACTCGCTGACCACGACGGCCAGAGCCGCTGGAAGTTGCCTCGCGTCACGCTGATGTCTGTCAACCAGCTGACCATTTGCTGCATCGCTACCGATCGTCAATGTCGTTGATGGCCATGATAGGTATCATCGCGTAACACCAGCACGTGAGCTGAAGCATTGGGTGCTATGTTGTGGTAAGCCATGCGGCGTTGACCTTCACGTTACCGTGGTCAGCATGCCGTCAGACGATCCACCATGCAGAGCTGTCGCAGAGTAGCGAACGTATCGCTCAGCGATAATCGCGACACGCGATGCAGCGCTGCCAGCCATGGACGATAAAAACCGTCTTCGCCGGTCAGCGTTGAGTGATGCGCCAGCGCTTTGCATGTCACCTGTTCATTCGAGCACCTTGATGCGACTTCCTTCGTTGCGTGCTGCGGAGATGCGATCAGTCAGGCCCGTCGGTACGACCAGCCATCGTCGGTACCATGACGTTGCCAGGCGATGACGCGGCATGTTGATGACGGTGTCGTCTTCTTCGGGGATCGATGAGAGTTGACCGCCAGGCCACCGCCATCGCGGCGGTGATTTCGGCTGAGCACGCACACCACCGTCAGTACGCTTCATGATCTTCTTCGGTGACGCCGCCAAGCCAGGACGGCCATGCCAATCCACGATCGGCCCACACGTTTACGCCGAACGTGTTCACCACACCTGGTGACTTCATGCCGGCATCCATCATGGCGCGATGGATGCACATAGATCGATCGCCACGTACCAGATACCTTTGATGTCGACTACCGACATTTGCCAAGCCGACGGCTCGCCACGAGACGGTGGAGGTACCAGCATCCGCGCATTGACGATCGCCATCGCGGCGCCGTGCGAGGCGCAACACGACGTGGTTGCCAGATTGCCGTCGTGTACTGCGGGCATCAGCTTGCTGATATCAGCGTTCATTGGCTTCGACATTGGTGCCGCCAGCGCGTTGTAGTGACGGCATGGAGTGACCACGGTACCGAACATACCATCAGCGATCGTTGATGGCCATGCCATGATGCATGGTGTGAGTGCCTGCGATGGACGAAGCGTTGCGGAGCTGGCTTCCAGCATTGAGTGTGCGGCGTCAGTTGAAGCCAGGTTATCCAGCATGCTCGCGTTGGCGCTGATGAAGGAGAGCGGCGATTGGCGATACCGAGCAGCGGTGGATGAGCACACTGGCATGCGCTGACTTTTGGTTCAGCAGCGTGTGACGATGCACTTCGGCTCCAGTCCCGGAGAGGATGGTAGTGGCCAGCCACATGATTGTTGCGTTGCCTTCAGGCTGAGCTACCGATGACTGATCGACGAGATGTCCTGCGCGGTAGTTGCCACCAGCACGACGTGCTCATCACGCGGCATGAGTGCATTCCGTTGACCAGGACGACTGGTTAGTCCTGAGCACGTGATACCGTTGGTTACATGAGCAAAATATCAACCTTAAGCGAGATGGTTGCAGGGCCTGGCAACAGTCAGTCAGCGCTGTCATACCATGCGCCCGTGCGCTGCGGTGCTGGTGAGTGGTCGATGCGATGCACATACGGCACCTCCTTTGAGTGATCGGTTGTGCTGAAGCCACGTGTCTTCCTGAGACGTCAGACGATTGACGTCGCCAAGTCGATACATAAAGTACCATGCAGATAATATCGTCACCACCAGACCGCATGACGTTCAATGGAATGCCTGATGCCAGATCGTCCGACTTTACGTGAGTAGCCTTCCAGCCCGGCCGAGACGCACCATACCTGTTGATGGACGTCCATGCAGCGTCAGGCCAGCTCATCGTCTGTCACGCCAGCACGGAGTTGAGAGAACGTCATTATCGTCCAGTTATGATACAGGTTGACGATGATCGTGTCGCAAAGCGTCATCCATGATGCCGAAGATAAACGTTCCATGCAAACGACCATGCGTCAGAGAATATCTCTCCAGCGATCGTCTTCCAGATCAGCCTGTACTGATAGTCCATCAGCCAGACCAGCCTAGCACATGCGTTGAGAGTAGTGGCAGTGGCGAGTGTCCGTCATCATCGTCCAAATCAGCCAGTCCAGTACCACGACCGCTGCTTACCAGATGAGGCTGACTCAGTTCAGTGTCGCGTGTCGATCGGTATCAAGTCTGCATCGATGGATGAGCAGAGCGTCAGGTGTACCGGTCCGAGAGCATTCATTATACCGTCCATGATGAAGGCAGGCCAGCGCGCGCGACCACTGATCAGTTCACGGCCAGTTGGTGCGCGTGCTGGCGTATAACGCGACAAACATCCTGTCGGTACATAGCAGGCGTCGAGCGAGCGGCATGCATATTCATCGCCCGCTGATTAACGATGCCATCCGCCGTTAGCGATGCGAGAGCAGAGTTCACGCATGTCACTGTGCAGCGACCTTAGTCCGCCTGCAAGACCACGGTCGTCGTAGCGATCGCGTTCGACCAGCCAGCTCGCGCATGCGACTGCCGTTGCCAGCCGGCAGCTGGCGATCACGTCATAACGATCGGTAATGAGATCATGCGCGCCGACGATCGTGAGCTGATCACCAGCGCCTTGGAGGTGGGCGAGCCGCTGCGTCGGACTCGGCGACCGCCGAGCGCCAGCTCAAGCGCCGCGAGACGCGCATGGTCAGCAAGGCCAACCGCCTTGAGGACATCATGGCCCAGATGGCCCAGGGCGCCGAGCAGCAGACGCTCAACATCCTGGTCAAGGCCGACGTGCAGGGTTCGGTGCAGGCGCTACGCGAGTCGCTCAGTCAGATCGGCAACGAGAACGTGAAGGTCAACGTGATCGCGGCCGGCGTCGGCGGCATCACCGAGTCCGACGCCACACTCGCCGCCGCCTCCAAGGCGCTGGTGATCGGCTTCAACGTCCGCGCCGATGCGTCGGCGCGCAAGGTGATCGATACCTCGGGCCTCGATGTCCGTTACTTCTCGATCATCTATGACGTGATCGACCAGGTGAAGCAGGCCGCTTCGGGTCTGCTGGGCAAGGAAATTCGCGAAGAGATCATCGGCATCGCGCAGGTGCGTGAAGTGTTCCGCAGCTCCAAGTTCGGCGCGGTGGCCGGTTGTATGGTCATCGAAGGCACGGTCAAGCGCAGCAAGCCGATCCGCGTGCTTCGTGACAACACCGTGGTCTTCCAGGGCGAACTGGAGTCGCTGCGCCGCTTCAAGGAACTAGTCGACGAAGTGCGCAACGGCATGGAATGCGGTATCGCCGTGAAGCAGTACAACGACGTCAAGGCCGGTGACCAGATCGAATGCTTCGAGCGTATCGAGGTGGCCCGCACGCTGTAATGGTGGATGGCCCGGGATCGGGCCGTCGCCTCCAGCGGTGGTTTTATCGGCGGGCGATGTGGATATCCACATCGCTCGCTTCGTTTTTCGGGACTTGCCATGCCGGTGTGTCCCCGTTGAAAGGAGTGCGTTATGCCTTCTCGCGATTTCAAGCGTACCGACCGTGTCGGCGCCGAGCTGCGCCGTGAACTGAGTCAGCTGGTCCACGCCGCCGTGCGCGATCACGGCCTGCCTTCAGTCAGCGTATCGGACGTGGAAGTCACTCGTGATCTGGACTGGGCCACGGTGTGGGTTACAGCTCTGCAGCCGGAGCGTTCCGTCGAAGCCATGAAGGCGCTCAAGGAGCTGGCGGTTGAATTCCGTCGTGAGCTTTCGCGCTCTATGCGTCTGCGTCGAGTGCCGGAACTTCGTTTCAAGTACGACGACTCGGTCGACAAGGGCGAGCGTATCGAAAGCCTGCTGCGGCAAGAGGCTGCGCGCACGCCAGCGTCGGACGAGGAAGGCGAAAGCTCGAAGGACTAAGGATCAGCACGTCCCCATGAAGCGTCGTATCCGTTTTCGCGACCTGCACGGCATCGTGTTGCTGGACAAGCCGTTGGGGCTGAGCTCCAACGAGGCCTTGCAGGTGGTTCGCAAAGGTATTTTCCGGGCGGAGAAGGGCGGCCACACGGGCGCACTCGATCCGCTGGCCACCGGCCTGTTGCCACTGTGCTTCGGCGAGGCCACCAAGCTTGCCGGCATGCTGCTGGGCTCGCGCAAGGCTTATCTGGCTGAGTGCAAGCTGGGTGCTACCACCAGTACGGCTGATCTCGAGGGCGAGATCGTGCTGGAACGACCAGTGCCCATGCTCTCGGACGCGGCTATTGAGGCCGCGCTGGTCAATTTGCGTGGACGCATCACCCAGGTGCCGCCGGCTTATTCGGCCATCAAGCGGGATGGTGAGCGGCTTTACGTCAAGGCGCGACGTGGCGAGGCGGTCGAGGTGCCCGCACGCGAAGTGGATGTGTATCGGCTGGATATGCTCTCCCGCTCGGACGATAGCCTGACCCTCTATGTCGAATGCGGTTCCGGCACCTACGTGCGTAGCTTGGCCGTGGACCTGGGCGAAAACCTGGGTTGCGGAGCTCACCTGACGGCCCTGCGCCGCCTGTGGGTGGAGCCGTTCAGGGAGTCGGCCATGGTGACGGTTGAGCAGCTTCAGGCGGCAGCAGAGCGGGGTGACGATGCCCTGCTGGCGTTGTTGTTGCCGGTGTCGGCCGGGCTGGAGGGCTTGCCAGCGTTGAGGTTGGATGCGGAACAGACCCTGGCCGTCTCACAGGGTCAGCAGATTCCGCTTGATCCTTCGATGAGCGGGCAGGTTGCAGTGTTCGCCGAGGACGGTCGCCTGCTGGTTCTGGGCGAGGCGGGGGGCGGAAAGCTGCACATCGTGCGGGGTTTCAATCTACCCTCGACCGTCCAGCTTCGCAGTTGACCATGACGGTCTTGTTGTCATAGGGCTCCGGTCGCTACAATACGGAGCTTGTTCCAAACTTTTCATTCATCTCAGGCGAAGCTTGCGCAACGTCATCGCGTGACGTTGCGCAAGCTTCGCACCCGTTTTTTTAGGAAGAATCACATGTCCCTTACCGCAGAACAGACCGGCAAGATCATCGCTGACTTCGGCCGCGTGCCGAACGATACGGGTTCGCCGGAAGTGCAGGTCGCCCTGCTGTCGGCTCGCATCGACCACCTCACCGGCCACTTCAAAGAGCACAAGCAGGATCACCATTCCCGCCGTGGTCTGCTGAAGCTGGTCAACCAGCGCAAGCGTCTGCTGGCGTACCTGAAGGATCGTGACCTGGCTCGTTACCAGGGCCTCATCGAGCGCCTCGGCCTCCGTCGCTAAGGTTGATGTTTTGCGTTCATCCGTGAGCGCAAAAGTCAAAAAGCGGTCATTCATGGCCGCACTTCCCAATTCAGGAAAAGACAGTGGCGAAAGTAACCAAGTCATTCCAGTTCGGTAATCACGAAGTCACACTGGAGACGGGCGAAATCGCCCGCCAGGCTTCCGGTGCCGTCATGGTCAGCATGGGCGGCACCGTCGTGCTGGTCACCGTGGTGGCCAATGCCAAGGCGAAGGAAGGTCAGGACTTCTTCCCGCTCACGGTCGATTACGTCGAGAAGTTCTACTCCGCGGGTCGTATCCCGGGTGGCTTCTTCAAGCGTGAAGGCCGTCCGACCGAGAAGGAGACGCTCACCTCGCGTCTGATCGACCGTCCGGTGCGTCCGCTCTTCCCGGAAGAGTTCAAGAACGAAGTGCAGGTCATCGCGCAGGTCGTCTCGCTGAACCCGGAAGTCGACGGTGACATCCCGGCTATGCTGGGTGCCTCCGCTGCATTGAGCCTCGCCGGTATCCCGTTCAAGGGCCCGATCGGCGCTGCCCGCGTCGGTTACGCCAACGGCAAGTACCTGCTGAACCCGACTGCCACCGAGCTAAAGACCTCCGAGCTCGATCTGGTCGTCGCCGGCACGTCGAATGCCGTGCTGATGGTGGAATCCGAAGCCAAGCTGCTGTCCGAGGAAGTGATGCTCGGCGCCGTGGTGTTCGGTCACCAGCAGCTGCAGGTGGCCGTCCGCGCCATCGCCGAGCTGGCCACCGAGGCGGCCCGTCCGTCCATGGCATGGTCCGCTCCGGCCCGCAACGAGTCGCTGATCGCCGCTCTCACCGGTGCCGTCGGCAACCAGTTGGAAACCGCCTTCCAGGTGCGTGACAAGCTGCAGCGCCGCGACGCCATCGCCGCCATCAAGAGCGACGTGCTCGCTTCTCTGGCCGCCGATGTCGAAGCCAAGGGCTGGGACAAGGCCGAGTTGTCGAAGGAATTCGCCGAGCTCGAGTACCGCACCATGCGCGACGGCGTCCTCAAGACGAAGATCCGCATCGACGGTCGCAACCTGGACGACGTTCGCCCGATCACCATCCGCGTCGGCGTGCTGCCGCGCACTCATGGTTCGGCACTGTTCACCCGCGGCGAAACCCAGGCGCTGGTCGTGACCACGCTCGGCACCACCCGCGATGCGCAGATCATCGATGCGCCGGAAGGCGAGTCGAAGGATCCGTTCCTGTTCCATTACAACTTCCCGCCGTTCTCGGTGGGCGAGGCCGGTCGCTTTGGCGCGCCGAAGCGTCGCGAAATCGGCCACGGCCGTCTCGCCAAGCGCGGCGTGCAGGCCGTCAAGCCGAGCATCGAAGAATTCCCGTACGTGGTGCGCGTGGTCTCGGAAATCACCGAGTCCAACGGTTCCTCGTCGATGGCTTCGGTGTGCGGTTCGTCGCTGGCCATGATGGATGCGGGCGTTCCGCTGAAGTCGCCGGTTGCCGGTATCGCCATGGGCCTGGTCAAGGAAGGTGGCGACTTCGTCGTGCTGTCGGACATCCTGGGTGACGAAGATCACCTCGGCGACATGGACTTCAAGGTGGCCGGTAGTGCCGATGGCATTTCTGCGCTGCAGATGGACATCAAGATCGACGGCATCACCGAAGAGATCATGAAGGTGGCGCTGGAACAGGCCAAGCGTGGTCGTCTGCACATCCTCGGCGAAATGGCCAAGGTGATCAGCACCGCCCGCACCGAGATGAGCGAGTTCGCCCCGCGCCTGCTCACCATCAAGATCCATCCGGACAAGATCCGCGAAGTGATCGGCAAGGGTGGCGCAACCATCCGTTCGATCACCGAAGAGACCGGTACCACCATCGACATCAGCGATGACGGCACCGTCATCATCGCCTCGGTCAACCGCGAAGCGGCCAACGCTGCCAAGGCGCGTATCGAGCAGATCGTCTCCGACGTCGAGCCGGGTCGCATCTACGAAGGCAAGGTTGCCAAGCTGATGGACTTCGGCGCGTTCGTGACCATCATGCCGGGCAAGGATGGCTTGGTGCACGTCTCGCAGATCTCCAGCGAGCGCGTGGAGAAGGTCTCCGACAAGCTGAAGGAAGGCGATATCGTCAAGGTCAAGGTGCTCGAAGTGGACAAGCAGGGCCGTATCCGCCTGTCCATGAAGGCCGTGACCGAGGACGAGGGCGCTGGCGCCTAAGTCGTCGCTTCAACGCTTTGACAAAGGCCCGGCGAAAGCCGGGCTTTTGTTTTTGAGGCCCGCATAACTGGCAGCTGATGCTGCGTCGCAATATCGCCGATTATTCGCTGAGGACTAATACGCTTTTTGCGTCTCCTGCAACAGGCTTTTGCTAGGATGGCTGGAGCATCATGAGGAAGCGGGCATGGCTGAGCAGGCGAATGATTTTCTGAAGGATTACCAGACGATGGCGCAGCAATCGTGGGATGCCTGGACTCGTTACCTGCAGCAACATAGCGCCCCATCAAATCCCTTCGGGGGTGGCGCGTCTCCCTTCGGTTCCTCTGGTGCTGGCGACGACTTCATGGCGCGTAGCATGGCCGCCCTCAAGGGTTACGGCGATTGGCTCCAGGGCGCAGCGAGCAGCGGCTTGGGGCAAGGTCCGGCGGCCGATTGGCAGCAATCGCTGCAGAATCTGTTTTCCAACTTGGGCGGGCAACCGTTCGCGAACGCTTTCGCTAACATCGATAGCGAGGCCGCAAAAAGTTTCGGGCAGCTGTGGCAGTCGTGGTTCCAGGCCAATCCTTCGGGCGTGCCCGGCATGAAGTTCGATGTCGAACACTTCGCTGCGTTCGGTTACACGCGTGAACGCCAGCGCCTGCAGCAGGCACTGACGACCGCCATGCAGAACTACACGGAATGGGCTGGCAAGTACCAGACCCTCATCCAGCGCGCCAATACCGAAGGCTTCGAGCGGCTGCAGGGCAAGCTCGCCGATTTGACCGATTCGTCCAAACAGATCGAATCACTCAAGGCGCTTTACGATCTGTGGGTGGACGCGGCGGAAGAGGCTTACGGGCAAATTGCCTTGTCCGAAGAATTCCGCCATGCCTATGGCGAAATGGTGAACGCACAGGGCCGCGTGCGTCAGTTGCAGCAGTCGCAGCTTGATGCGTTGTGTCGTGATCTAGGGTTGCCTACGCGCAGCGAGGTCACCGCCCTGGGCAAGCGCGTGCACGAACTGCGTCGCGAGGTGCGCGAGCAGCGTGGCACGCAGGGCAACGAAGAAATCGCCATTCTTCGTGCCGAAGTGGCGGCGCTGAAGCGGCAGCTCGCTGACAAACAGCAGCCGGCGAAGCCAGTCGAGAAGAAGATACCGTCGCGTAGCGGCAAGCGCGCAACGGATGAAGTAGTCGCCGTGCGCCGCCCCAAGGCAGCCCCGGCCGTCGCCGCCCGCAAATCCGTCGCTCGCGGCGTCAAGCGCAAGTAAGGAGTTCTCATGTATCCACCGCTTCGCCTCGACCCGGCTGCGTTGATGGGCGAGATTTCCGCTTTCCAGCGCAAGCTGACGGCGGGCATGGACAACCTCAAGCATCAGCGCGAGCCCGAGTATGCGAATACGCCGCGCGAGCTGGTGTATCGCGAGGACAAGCTGTCAGTCTGGCGCATGAAGGGGCAGGGCAGGCCGACGGCGAAAACGCCGACGCTGATCGTCTACGCGCTGGTCAATACAGTGTGGATGACGGATCTGCAGGAGGACCGCTCCATGGTCCGCAACCTGCTCGAACAGGGCGAAGACATCTACCTGCTCGACTGGGGCTATCCCGACGCAGTCGATCGCTGGCTGACCCTGGACGATTACATCAACGGTTATCTCGACCGTTGCGTGGATGCGGTGCGCAAAGCTGCGGGCGTTGACGCGATCAATCTGCTTGGCATCTGCCAAGGCGGCACGTTCTCGCTCTGCTATACCGCGACGCATGGCGAGAAGGTCAGAAACCTTATCACCATGGTGACACCGGTGGATTTCCAGACGCCGGACAACATGCTCTCGAGCTGGTCGCGGCAAATGAACGTCGACCTGTTCGTCGACACCATGGGCAATATCCCTGCCGAATTGCTCAATTGGGTTTATCTCACCTTGAAGCCGGTTCGTTTGAACCAGCAGAAATACGTGGGCCTGGTCGACATCCTCGACAATCCGAAGGAGCTGCAGAACTTCCTGCGCATGGAGCGCTGGATCTTCGATTCGCCGGATCAGGCGGGCGAAGCTTTCCGCGAGTTCATCAAGGAGTTCTACCAGCAGAACAAGCTGATCAAGGGCGAGTTGATCATCGGCGGTAAGCCGGTGGATCTCAGGCATGATCACGCAGCCCGTCCTGAATATCTTCGCCGAGCAGGATCACTTGGTTCCGCCCGATGCCTCGCGCGCGCTGGGTCGTCATGTCGGCACCACCGACTACACGCAGCTGGCCTTCAAGGGCGGGCACATCGGCATCTACGTATCGAGCCGCGCCCAGCGCGAGGTGCCGCCGGCTATCCACCAATGGCTTAGTACGCGAAACTGAGCCCTCTACGCGACCATCAGGGCAGGGGCATGGAAAAACGTCTGCATCGATCGCTCACGGACAGGAAGATCGCCGGTGTCTGCGGCGGTGTCGCCGAGTACCTTGGCTGGGATTCGACGTTGGTCCGGCTGTTGTGGGTCGTCCTTACCCTGCTGGGTGGTTCTGGCGTGCTGATCTACATCGTGTTGTGGATCGTGATGCCCGAAGGCGCCTGATCATACGGCTGGCGCATTGCTGCGCCGCCGCCTTTTCTTTCATCGCATCAACCAAAGTTGTTCTATGGACTACGACCGTTACGACCGCATCCGTGCCGTGCAATGGCAGGGTGATCATCTCCGCTTGCTAGATCAGCGCCTGCTCCCGCAGGAGGAACGCTGGATCGACTGCACCAATGCTGCCCAGGTCACGCAGGCCATCAAGGATCTCGCCGTGCGCGGCGCGCCGGCCATCGGCATTGCCGCTGCCTGGGGCGTGGCATTGGCTGCAAAGCAGGGTGAGGCGCTGGAATCGGCGCTCGCCATGCTTCGGGCAGCGCGCCCCACCGCGGTCAACCTGATGTGGGCGTTGGATCGCATGAAGGCGCGCATCGCCGCAGGCGCCGATGCCGTCGCGCTAGAGCGCGAAGCTCAGGCGATCCAGGACGAAGACCTTGCCGCTAACCGCCACATGGGTGAGCTCGGCGCGGGACTTATCGCTCCACAATCGGGCGTGCTGACCCACTGCAACACGGGCTCGCTCGCCACCGCTGGTTTTGGCACGGCGCTTGGCGTGATCCGCGCAGGCGTGGCCAGCGGCCGCATCGAGCAGGTGTATGCCGGTGAGACGCGTCCTTGGCAGCAGGGTGCACGCCTCACCATGTGGGAGCTGGTGCGCGATGGCATTCCTGTCAAGCTCATCGCCGACTCCGCAGCCTCGCACCTGATGCGTTCCGGCGAGGTGCAATGGGTGATCGTGGGGGCGGATCGCATTGCCGCGAACGGTGACACCGCCAACAAGATTGGCACCTACCAGCTCGCCATCGCGGCACGCCACCACGGCGTGAAGTTTATGGTCGTAGCGCCATCGTCCACAGTCGATATGGCAACGGCGTCGGGGGCAGACATCGAGATTGAGCTGCGTGACCCGGCGGAACTGCTGGCGGTGGCGGGTCGCCGAGTCGTGGTGGAGGGCGCAGAAGCCTGGAATCCTGTGTTTGATGTGACGCCTGCTGAGCTGATCGATGCGATCGTCACCGAGCGCGGCGTCATCGAGCGCCCGACCGCACAGGCCATGCAAGCCCTGTTTGGTTCATGAAGCTCTCGCGACAGTTCTTTCTCTTCATGATCGGCGGCGTGATCGGCTTCGTGGTCGACGCTGGCATCGCGCAGGCATTGGTCACGTGGGGCGACTGGAGTGCGTACTACTCGCGTCTGGTCTCCATTCCGTTGGCTGCCACGGTCACGTGGTGGTGGAACCGCCGGCAGACGTTTGCCAGCCATGAAAGCGGGCGGGGACTGTTCTCCGAGTGGCTGCACTGGATGGCGCTGATGGGCGTGGGAGCGGTGGTGAATTACGGCACCTACGTCGTTCTGTTGATCGTGTTTCCGACGCTTCACCGGTGGCCCGCCATCGCCACGGCCGGGGGCTCTGTCGTCGCCGCAGTGTTCAATTTTTCGACAGCCCGCCTGATGCTTTTCAAGGACGCCAAAACGTCCGCGTAAACCATTGATTGATATGGTGAAAATTCTGTGAATCCCACGCCAGACGTGGTACACTTCACAGGTTGTTTCCAGGCTGCCCGCGCCTACGCTTCAGGGGAGCGCGCAGGGGCCGTTTTTCTTAGATCAGGGAAGCCGATTGATGGCAGAACTCGCCAAAGAAGTCATTCGCGTCAACATCGAAGACGAGATGCGTCAGAGCTACCTCGATTACGCCATGAGCGTGATCGTGGGACGCGCCCTTCCAGATGTTCGCGATGGCTTGAAGCCAGTGCATCGCCGCGTTCTGTTCGCCATGAACGAACTCGGCAATGCATGGAACAAGCCCTATAAGAAATCTGCCCGCGTGGTCGGTGACGTCATCGGTAAATACCACCCGCACGGCGATTCGTCCGTTTACGACGCCATCGTGCGCATGGCGCAGCCGTTCTCGCTGCGCTACATGCTGGTCGATGGTCAGGGTAACTTCGGTTCGGTTGACGGCGATAACGCCGCCGCCATGCGATACACCGAAGTGCGCATGTCGCGCCTCACGCAGGAACTGCTCGCCGACATCGACAAAGACACCGTCGACTTCGGCCCCAACTACGACGAAAGCGAACACGAACCGCTGGTGCTGCCCACCCGCGTGCCGAACCTGTTGATCAACGGTTCGGCAGGTATTGCGGTGGGCATGGCCACCAACGTGCCGCCGCACAACCTCACTGAAGTTGTGTCAGCCGTCATTGCCCTGATCGACGAACCGTCGCTGTCGATCGAAGACTTGATGCACTACATCCCTGGTCCGGATTTCCCGACCGCGGGCATCATCAACGGCTCGTCGGGCATCATCGAGGCGTATCGCACCGGTCGCGGTCGCATCTTGGTGCGTGCGCGCACCGAGATCGAAACTGAGTCGAACGGGCGCGAGACGATCCTCGTCCACGAGCTGCCATATCAGGTGAACAAGGCTCGCCTGATCGAAAAGATCGCCGAGCTGGTCAAGGAAAAGAAGCTCGAAGGCATCAGCGAACTGCGCGATGAGTCCGACAAGGACGGCATGCGCGTGGTCATCGAAATCCGTCGCGACTCGATGGCCGATGTGGTGTTGAACAACCTGTTCCAGCAGACGCAGTTGCAGGTGACGTTCGGCATCAACATGGTCGCCCTGTTGGACGGCCAGCCGCGTCTGTTGAACCTCAAGGACATCCTCGAGGCATTCATCCGTCATCGCCGCGAAGTGGTGACGCGCCGTACCATCTTCGATCTGCGCAAGGCTCGTGCTCGCGCGCACATCCTAGAGGGCCTTACGGTCGCGCTCGCCAACATCGACGAGATGATCGAGCTGATCCGCACTTCGCCGTCGCCGCAGGAAGCACGTGAGCGCATGCTCGCCCGCAAGTGGGCACCGGGCATGGTGTCCGCGCTGCTCGCTGCGTCCGGTGCCGAAGCGTCGCGTCCGGAAGACATGGATCCGCGTGATGGCCTGAAGGCCGACGGTTACCAGCTGTCCGAAGTGCAGGCTCAGGAAATCCTGCAGATGCGCCTGCATCGCCTTACTGGCCTGGAGCAGGACAAGCTGTCGGACGAATATCGCCAGGTGCTCGAGACCATTCGTGGCCTCATCGAGATTCTGGAAGATCCAGCACGTCTGCTCTCTGTGATCCGCGATGAGTTGATTGCAGTGAAGGACGAGTTTGGCGATGAGCGTCGCACCGAGATCCAGCACTCGCAGGAAGATCTCAACGTTCTCGACTTGATCGCACCGGAAGACGTTGTGGTCACGCTGTCGCACACCGGTTACGTGAAGCGCCAGCCGGCCAGCACGTATCGTGCGCAGCGTCGTGGCGGCAAGGGCCGTTCGGCCTCCGCGCTGAAGGACGAGGATTTCGTCGAACAGCTGTGGGTGGTCAACACCCATGACACGCTGCTCACTTTCACCAGCACCGGTCGTGTCTACTGGCTCAACGTGTACCAGATGCCGGAATCGGGCCCCAACGCACGTGGCAAGCCGATGGTGAACCTGCTGCCGCTGGGCCAGGGCGAGAAGGTGCAGGCTGTGCTGCCGGTGCGCGAATACACCGAAGACCAGTTTGTGTTTTTCGCCACCAAGCAGGGCACGGTGAAGAAGACGCCGCTGACCGAATTCGCCTTCCAGTTGCAGAAGGGCAAGATCGCCATCAACCTCGACGAGGGCGATGCGCTGGTCAACGTCGCGCTAACCGACGGCAACAGTGATGTGCTGTTGTTCGCATCGAATGGCAAGACGGTGCGCTTCGATGAGTCGGAAGTGCGTTCGATGGGCCGTACGGCCACCGGCGTGCGTGGCATGAAGCTGGCTGAAGGAGCCGAAGTGGTTTCGCTGATCGTGGCGGCCGAGGGCGACATCCTCACCGCGACTCAGCGTGGCTACGGCAAGCGCACCATGCTCGACGAGTTCCCGAAGAAGGGGCGTGGCACGCAAGGCGTCATCGGCATCCAGTGCTCTGAGCGCAATGGCACGCTGGTCGCTGCGATTCAAGCCAACGAAGCCCACGAGCTGATGCTGATCTCCGACCAGGGCACGCTGGTACGTACCCGCGTGGCCGAAGTCTCGCAGCTCAGCCGCAACACGCAGGGCGTGACGCTGATTCGCCTGCCGTCTGACGAGAAGCTAGTGAGCGTGGTCCGTCTCGATGCGGAGGTGGAGAACGGTGAAGGCGAGGGCGAAGAGGGCCCGGTCGACACTGCTCCGGACACGCCCGCCAACGGCGATTGATCGCCCGTCATCGGTACTGAAAGAAACCCGGCACAGGCCGGGTTTCTTTTTGCCCCAAGTCAGCCGGGCGTGACCTCGACGGCGTCGACGCGAGAGCTGTAGAACGCCAGATGGTCCTTGATGGCAACAACCGCATCGTAGGGATGTTCATACGTCCATACGGCATTTGTGCCGCGCTCGCCGGCCGACGGAATGCTGTAGTACGAGCAATCGCCCTTGTAGGGGCAGTAGGTGTGGTGGTCCGTACGTTCCAGCAGGGCCATGTCCACATCCTTGCGCGGTATGTAGTGCACCACGGGATAGGACGCTTCCTTCAGGCTCAGCGAGGCGCGGGTGTCGGCCACCACGCTCCCGGCGACACGCACAACGATGTGGTCGGTACTCGGCGTTACTGTGATCGGATGGTCGGGTCCAGGAATACGCTGCTCTTTTGTACTCATGTCGATGACTCCCGTTGCCGTATGTCCGGAGCGCGGACGCTACGCTATGCCGTGGCAAGGAACGGTGGAGAGGGACTCTTTCATGGTGTGAAGCCAACGGTTTGCCATAGCGGTGCGGGCTCGTACACGGCGCCGCCGGCGATGGTCTTGTCCACCTTGCGGGTGTTGTGGATGTCAGCGAGCGGATCGCCGTCGAGCAACACCATGTCGGCGCGCTTGCCGACGGTGATCGTGCCAAGCTCTTTGTCCAGCCCCATGAAGCGTGCGGGCACACTCGTCGCAGCCTGTAGTGCCTCCATCGGAGTGAAGCCCGCCTGCACATAGATCTCCAGCTCTCGGTGGAGCGAGTACCCGGGAATGGCCTGGTCCGTGCCTGCCACGATTTGCAGGCCCTGCCGATGCAGTTCACGCAGCACGGTGAACATGTCCTTGTAATACTCGCTTGCCCGGGCCGCGCGCTCTGGGGGGAACCCCGGGGGCGTCTAGCGCCGTCGCAAGCGACGGCGGCAAATGCGTCACGCCGGGCTCAAGGCTGGACAACGGCGTGGTGCCGGGGTGCATCCAGATTTCGTACAGCGCGATCGTGTCGTCGAACACGGTGTGGTGCTGCTTATAGAGGGCCAACTCATCGGTTACCTTGGCGTTGCTCAGATCCAGTGGCGGCAGCGGTTTGTCTGGTGCCACGTCGATGAAGCCACGCGTGACGAAATCGATGTGATTGATGCTGTCGTAGCCCGCCTTGACCACTTCCGGCGCGGTCATGCCGAAGGGCACATGGCCGGTGACCGTCATGCCGAGTCGATGCGTTTCTGCCGCAATGACTGGCACCAGTTCGGGCTTCATGCTGCTGTAGATCTTGATCTGGCGGGCGCCCACCTGTTTGTAGCGCTGCACAACGGCGATAGCCTCGGCGGGCGTATCTGCCGTGACGGCACCCAGCGTCTTGGGGCCCGTGCTGTCCACCAGGCCGGCGATGAGAATCCGCGGGCCGATGCCGTGCCCCAGGTCCAGTGCGTCACGCACGGACGTGATGAAGTCGAACTCGTTGCCGCAGTCGCGCACCGTGGTGACGCCTGATGCGAGATATACCGGACCCCATTCCACCTGCTCGTAGTGAGCATGCATGTCCCACAGGCCGGGGATGAGGAATTTGCCCGACCCGTCGAGCACGCTGTACCCCGTGAGGGACGCGGGTGTCTGCTTCTGGTCAGGCAAGATGCGTGCGATGACGCCATCATCCACGAGCACCGTGGCATCTCGGCGTGGCGGGGCGCCCGTGCCGTCGATCAAGGTGACATGGGTAATCGCCAATCGTTTTGCCGGAGGTCTGCGCGCGTTGGCGCCCAAGCGCGCGAGCGATGCGAGACTGTCGTTGGCGGCGCGCTGGATGAAGGCGCCGAGGGCGGGCTCATACGATTGGCGCACGGCCTCGAAGTGGTCTTCTTCCGCGTCGCGGGTGACCAGCGCGATGAGCTTGCCGTCGTCGTCCATCCACAGCGTTTCCGAGCCCCATGCCAGGCCAGTCACTTCATAGCCGTGCAAGGTCGTGGAACGCCCCGCCACGTTGACTTGCAGGTCCGTCGTGGGCGTCACATGGATGGGCTCGCCGGGCGGTGCGTCGATGCGTGCTGGCTTGCCCTTGGCCAGCCAGAACCGCATCAGCATCTGCTGCATGGCCACTGGCGAATAGCCGTCCATCAGAAAGGTGTGCTCGTTCGCGGCGAACGTCTTGTGTTCATCGCCGCGTTTAAGCCCGATCTGTTGCTGCGTGGAGTTGAGCGTGAACTCGTCGTGCAATTCCGAGAAGCGCGAGGATTTTCCATCGGTCTTCAGCGACAGAGGATGGGCATCGTCCTTCGCCTGATAGACGGTCTTCAGCGGCACGGCGGTGCCACGATCGGTGAACTTGAAATCGGAAGTGAGTGTTAGTTGTCCGGCGTCGCGATGGATCGCGTAGCGCTCCTCGCCAATGGCTCGGGCGAACTTGTGCAGGACGAAAGTACCCTGTTCATCGGGTACCGCAACTTGTGCGTGGGAGGCCTGCACAAGAAACAGTGGGGCGAGAAGACCAAGGGAGCGGAGGGACGCTTGCTGCATAGGAACTCCACGGCATGAAAGGCGGTTGGAGCACGACAACGTGAAGCGAACGAACGGTGACTGGCAGGAAAGGCGGTGCGTGACGTCGGATGATGCGCGGTGGCGCATCATCCCGTCAGGCCCATTAGTTGGGGATCTGTTCCAGCATGGCTTCAGCCATCGAGACGCGGAACTCGCCCGGTGCTTCGACCTGCAATTGCTTCACTACGCCGTTCTCGGCGTACAGCGCAAAGCGCCTGGCGCGTAGGCCCATGCCGTAGTTGCTGCCATCCAGGTCCAGTCCCAAGGCCTTGGTGAAGTTGCCGTTGCCGTCCGCGAGCATCAGCAGTTCCGGCGGAACGTTCTGGGAAGCCGCCCAAGCCTGCATGACGTAGGCATCGTTCACTGCCAGGCACATCACGTCGACGCCGCGCTCCTTGAACTGGACAAACTGCTGCACGTAGCCCGGCAGGTGTCGGTTGGAGCAGGTGGGGGTGAAGGCACCAGGCACCGCGAACAGCACCACCTTCCGGTTTGCGAAAAGGGCGCCGGTCTGGGCCTGCTCGATGCCGTTGCCAACGACGCGGATTTCGACGTCGGGCAGGGTGTCGCCGACCTGGATGCTCATGGAAGTCGTGCCTGTGAGGTAGGAGAGCAGCGATCCTAGCGCCAGTGGTGGTCATTGTCGCCTTGAATCACGCGGTTTTCGCACCCATTTGGCTGACCATAGAGAGGGTGGCAACGCGTTGCCACGCATCACCGATACAAGTCGGGCGACCTTAACGACAGGCAGGTGGGGCACCATGATTCCCGCCTCGCCAGTACGGGCGGGGAGATTGCCGGGGAGTGGCTGTGGAATTCAAAGACTATTACGACATTCTTGGCGTCAAGCCGGAGGCCAGCGAGACCGAAATTAAGTCCGCTTACCGCAAGCTAGCCAAGAAATACCATCCTGACCGCAACAAAGAGGCGGGTGCGGAGGAGAAATTCAAGGCAATCAACGAAGCCAACGAAGTGCTTCGCGATACCGAAAAGCGCCGCTCGTACGATGAACTACGCGCCGGCGGTTACCGCGGCGGCGAACAGTTCCGGCCACCGCCGGGCTGGGGACAGGGTCACGGTCACGATTTCGGCGGCGATGGCGGCGGCGACTTCAGCGATTTCTTCGAGAGCCTGTTTGGGCGTGGCGCGGCCCCCGGTCATCGTGGGCCGCCGCGTGCGCGCCGTGGCGGCGACGTGCACGCACACGTACAGATCGACCTGCAGACGGCTTTCGATGGTGGTAAGACCCGCCTGGCTCTGCAGGACGGCAGCGGCGGCGAGCGCGTGCTGGAGGTAAAGATTCCGGCCGGCATCCAGCCGGGCCAGGTCATCCGCCTGGCAGGGCAGGGCCATAGCGGCTCAGGCGGTGCGCCCAACGGCGATCTACTGCTGGAAGTGGGCATCCGTGACGATGCGCGTTTCCGCCTGGACGGTCGCAACGTGTTGCACGTGCTGCCCATCGCGCCGTGGGAAGCCGCTCTGGGCGCGACGCTGCCAGTGCCGACGCTTGCTGGCGCGGTGGATCTGCGCATTCCGGCGGGCTCGCAATCGGGCCGCAAGCTTCGCCTGAAGGGGCGCGGGCTGCCGGGGGCGCATCCGGGTGATCAGCTGGTAGAGCTGTCCATCCGTGCACCACTGGCAGATACCGATGGCCAGAAGAAAGCCTACGAGGCCCTGCGCGAGCAGTTCGGCGACTACGATCCTCGCCGCTGAGCGAACGCATGCAACGAAAAACGGCGCCAAACGGCGCCGTTTTTCGTTGCAATGAAACTGCGCCTCAAACGGGCAGCAATTCCTTCAGTGTGGTGACCAGCTCATCTTCCCGGATCGGCTTGGTGACGTAGGCCTTCGCGCCCTGGCGCAGGCCCCACACCTTGTCGGTTTCCTGGTCTTTCGTTGTCACCAGCACGACCGGAATGTGCTGCGTGTCCGGGTCTTTGCTGATGGTGCGGGTCGCCTGGAAACCGTTGAGGTTCGGCATAACCACGTCCATCAGGATCAGGTCGGGGCGTTCGCGCCTCGCCGCTTCGACACCGGCAGCGCCATCCTCGGCGGTCAGCGCTTCATGCCCGAGCTTTTCGACGATGCGCTTGATGCCCAACAGCTGAGACGGCGAATCGTCGACGATCAGGATGCGTGCCATAAGGTGGAGTTCCCCTTGTTGTTTCGTTGGATTCTATGACGTGGCCGCGATGCTTCCAAGTTGAGCGAACGCTCAGCTTGCGCCACCTATACGTACCACGGTACGACCAAACGATTCACCGGCCAACATGCGCGAAAACACGTCAGGCAATTGCTCCATGGTGACTTCGCGGGTGGCGATGCGCTCAAGATGTTGCGGCTTCCAGTCCCCGGAGAGGCGCTCCCACACCCGGTCGCGGATGTCGCGGGCGGTGCCTGAGGACGCGATGCCGAGCAGGCTGGCGCCACGGATGATGAAAGGCATGACCGTGGTTTCCAGGCCGATGCCACCTGCATTGCCGCAGATAGCGACATTGCCGTAGGGCGCAACGAGTGGCAGCAGCCCGGCCAGCATGGCGCCGCCAACGTTATCCAGCGCACCGCCAAAGCGCGCTGAATCCATCGGTTTGCCGCTGAAGGAGAGCTGGTGGCGGTCGATGCATTCGGCCGCGCCCAGGTCGCGCAGGAAGTCGAAGTGCGAGGCCTTGCCGCTGATGGCGTGCACGGCATAGCCGGCGCGCGTGAAGATGTCGATAGCCAGCATGCCCACGCCGCCGGTAGCGCCCGTCACCGCAATGGGGCCATGGGCAGGCGTTTGACGATTGTCTTCCATGCGCAGCAGTGCGAGCGCGGCCGTAAAGCCGGCCGTACCGATGACCATGCCGTCGCGCAGGCTCAACCCCTTGGGCAGGCGGATGGTCCAGGCCGAGGGCAGTCGTACGTACTCGCCGTAGCCGCCGTCGCGCGTTTCGGACAAGCCGCTGCCTGTGCACAGCACGGCATCACCTTCCTTGTAGGCCGGATCGGTGGAGGCCACGACAGTGCCAGCGACGTCGATGCCGCCGTTGAGCGGGTACTGGCGGAGGATCTTGCCTTTACCGGTTCCGGCGAGCGCGTCTTTGTAGTTAACGGAGGAATAGGCGACCTGGACCAGTACTTCGCCGGGGCTCAGTGCGTCCGCGTCGATAGTTTCCAGCGCGCCGCGATAGCCGGCGTCGTCGTTATGGATGCGGAAAGCGCGAAAGGCGCTCGGTGTACTCATGGCCAATCTCTTTATCGTTGCGCGTGAAACCGACGGATCAGGCTTCGACGCTGCTGCGGTCGATCCATTTGGGCATGTAGGAGCCTTGGTAGTGCTCCATCCAGTCGAACAGCTGCTGCATGTCCTGACCAAACCATACACTCTCGCGTTGCTCAGGGCGCACGAAACGTTCCGCCACCATGTGATCCATCATGGCGCTCAACTGCGCGTAGTAGCCGCGCACGTCCAGGAAGGCGCAGGGGTAGCGGTGCAACCCGAGTTGCGCCCAGGTAAGCATCTCGAACATCTCGTCCATGGTGCCAAAGCCGCCGGGGAGGGCGACGAAAGCATCTGACAATTCGAACATGCGGGTCTTGCGCTGGTGCATGGTTTCCACGACTACCAGCTCGGTCAGGCCGGCGTGTGCCACTTCCAGGTCCACTAGCTGACGCGGGATCACGCCGATCACCTTGCCGCCGCCAGCAACAACCGCATCGGCCACCGTACCCATCAGGCCGACCTTGCCGCCGCCATAGACCAGGGCGATGCCGCGCCGCGCCATTTCGGCGCCAAAGGCACGCGCCTGCTCGACGTATTCGGGATGGCCGCCGCTGCTGGAGCCGCAATAGACGCAAAGGGAAGTGGGTTGGGGCATGGGACCGACTTGAGCAGGAAGAAAATGTTCGCCATCCCGGTTTTGGCTGGACAACGTCCAGTTGGGTGACGTGATAGGGGATGCCGAAAAACGAACGGCCCGCTCATGTTGCCACGAGCGGGCCGGGGATTCCGTGTCGCCGACCATGCAAGGTCGGCGCGGCGTCCTTAGTTGCCCTTGTGGATGGCGCGCTTGTCCACCGACAGAGCGGCTTCGTGCACGGCTTCCGACAGCGTCGGGTGAGCGTGGACGATGCGGGCCAGGTCTTCGGAGGAGCCCTTGAACTCCATCGCGACCACGCACTCGGCGATCAGCTCGGACACGCCCGGGCCAACCATGTGCACACCCAGGATACGGTCGGTTTCCGCATGGGCAATCATCTTCACCTGACCGATGGCTTCGTTCATGGCCACGGCGCGGCCGATGGCCGCGAACGGGAAGGTGCCGACCTTGTAGGGGACGCCTTCTTCCTTCAGCTGCTTCTCGGTCTTGCCTGCCCACGCGATTTCCGGCTCGGTGTAAATCACCCACGGCACGGTATCGAGGTTGATGTGGCCCGCCTTGCCGGCGATCCACTCGGCCACGGCCACGCCTTCCTCGGAACCCTTGTGCGCCAGCATCGGGCCGCGCACAGCGTCGCCGATGGCCCACACGCCGTTCACGCCGGTGTGGTTGTGTTCGTCGACCACGATGCGACCGCGCTCGTCCAGCTTCACGCCGGTGTCGTTGGCCAGCAGACCGTCGGTGTAGGCGCGGCGACCCACGGCGACCAGCAGCTTGTCGACCACCAGGTCATGCGGGCCGTCCTTGTCCTCATAGGTCAGGGCGACTTCGTTGCCCTTCACTTCGGCCTTGGTCAGCTTGGCGCTGAGCTTGATGTTCAAGCCCATCTTGGCGAATTCCTTCGCGGCGATCTTGGCGATGTCGGTATCGGCCACGCTGAGGAAATCCGGCAGCGCTTCCAGCACGGTCACGTCCGAGCCCAGGCGCTTCCACACGCTGCCAAGTTCCAGACCGATCACGCCAGCGCCGATCACGCCCAGACGCTTCGGCACATCGGTGAAGTCCAGCGCGCCGGCATTGTCGACGATGAACTTGTTGTCGAACTTCGCGAACGGCAGCTCGATCGGCACCGAGCCGGACGCGAGGATCACATTGGTAGCGCTGATGGTCTGCTTGGAACCATCGTTGCCGGTGATCTCGACCTCATTGTCCTTGAGCAGCTTGCCGGTACCGAAGAACGCGGTGACCTTGTTGGCCTTGAACAGCTGACCGATGCCGCCGGTGAACTGCTTGACGATCTTGTCCTTGCGGCCAATGAACGTATTCAGGTCCACCTTGGCGCCGTCCACCGTAATGCCGTGCACCGGCAGATTGTGGGCGATGTTGTAGAACTGCTTGGACGAATCCAACAGCGCCTTGGACGGGATGCAACCCACGTTGAGGCAAGTGCCGCCAAGCGCCTGCTTGCCGTCCTTGCCGACAAAGGCGTCGATGCAGGCGGTCTTCAGGCCCAGCTGCGCGGCGCGGATCGCGGCCACATAGCCGGCGGGGCCGGCGCCGATGACGATGACGTCGAATTTTTCGCTCATGGTTTTTCCTTAGCTGTGGCGCGCTGGGGAAGCACGTCACTTATGAAGCGGGATATGTGTGCGGCGAGCGTGGATTCAACATCAACGCTCGCCGCCAGAGCTCCGTGCCTGATTTTGCTTCTTGGTCAGAGACCAAGAAGCATGCGCTGCGGGTTCTCGAGCTGGTTCTTGATATCGACCAGGAACAGCACCGCGTCCTTGCCATCGATGATGCGATGGTCATAGGACAGCGCCAGATACATCATCGGGGCGGCGATCACCTGACCGTTCTCGACGATGGCGCGCTCCTTGATGGCGTGCATGCCCAGGATGGCACTCTGCGGCGGGTTCACGATCGGGGTCGACAGCAGCGAACCGAAGGTGCCGCCGTTGGTGATGGTGAACGTACCGCCCTGCAGGTCGTCCAGGCCCAGCTTGCCGTCACGCGCCTTCTTGGCGTAATCGACGATGCCACGCTCGACGTCGGCAAAGCTCATGTCCTGCACGTCACGCAGCACCGGGGTCACCAGACCCTTGTCGGTGGACACGGCGATCGAGATGTCCTGATAGCCGTGATAGACGACGTCGTTACCGTCGACCGAAGCATTGACCAGCGGGTGACGCTTCAGCGCTTCGGCGGCGGCCTTCACGAAGAAGCTCATGAAGCCGAGCTTCACGCCGTTGGCCTTCTCGAACGACTCACCCAGCGCTTTGCGCATCTTCACCACTTCGGCCAAGTTCACTTCGTTGAACGAGGTAAGCATGGCGATGGAGTTCTTCGACTGCATCAGGCGCTCGGCGATGCGGGCGCGCATGCGGGTCATCGGCACGCGCTCTTCCGGACGCGAACCCGGAGTCGGCTTGGCGGCCGGCGCAGCGGCTGCCGGAGCGGCGCCACCCTTGCCAACGTTGAGCAGGTCTTCCTTGGTCACGCGGCCATCGCGGCCGGTGCCGGCAACCTTGGATGCGTCGATGTTCTGCTCGGTGGCCACACGCAGTCCGGCCGGGGACAGGTCGGCGTTGCCAGCCTTGGTGGCAGCCGGAGCAGCAGCGGCCGGAGCCGGCGCAGCTGCAGCTGCAGCGGCGGCAGCCGGCGCAGCGGCCACGGCGCCTTCCTCGATCACTGCGATGACCTGCTGGCTGGTCACGGTATCGCCGGACTGGAACTTGATTTCCTTCAGCACGCCGTCAACCGGCGAGGGCACTTCGAGCACGACCTTGTCGGTTTCGAGGTCGACCAGGTTTTCGTCGCGCTTGACCGCTTCACCGGCCTTCTTATGCCACGTGGCGATGGTGGCGTCGGAGACGGACTCGGGCAGGACGGGAACTTTGACTTCGATAGACATGGAGATTCCTTGAGTTAGTGCGTCCATCCCTGAACGCTAAAGTCAAAAAGCGGCCATCCGTGGCCGCACTATTCAGGATTTCTTATTCAGCCGCGTGGTCGGTGCCAATCGGCGCGACCAGAGCCTGCTCGACGAGTGCCGCCTGTTCGGCGACATGGGTATTCAGATGACCGGCAGCCGGCGCCGGCGAACGCGCGCGACCGGCGTACGACAGGCTCTGCTTGCTGCTGATGCAAGCCTGCAGGTGATGACGGATCTGGAACCACGCGCCCTGGTTCATCGGCTCTTCCTGGCACCAGATCACTTCCTTGGCGGAAGGATACTTTTCCAGTTCGGCCGTGACCTGCGGACGCGGGAACGGGTACAGCTGTTCCACGCGCACGACAGCGACGTCGTTGAGACCACGCTTCTCGGCGTCTTCCAGCAGGTCGTAGTACACCTTGCCCGAGCACAACACCACGCGCTTGACCTTCTTGGCGGCGACGTCGCGATGCTCCGGGATCACCAGTTGGAAGCTGCCGGTAGCCAGTTCGTCCAGCGTCGACACCGCCAGCTTGTGGCGCAGCAACGACTTGGGCGTCATCACGATCAGCGGCTTGCGGGTCGGGCGGACCATCTGGCGGCGGATCATGTGGAACGCCTGGGCCGGCGTGGTCGGTACGCAGACCTGCATGTTGTCCAGCGCGCACAACTGCAGGAAGCGCTCCAGACGGGCAGAGGAGTGCTCCGGGCCCTGGCCTTCGTAGCCGTGGGGCAGGAACAGCGCCAAGCCGCACAAGCGGTTCCACTTGGCTTCGCCCGAGCTGATGAACTGGTCGATCACCACCTGCGCGCCATTGGCGAAGTCGCCGAACTGACCTTCCCAGATGTGCAGGGTGAAGGGGTCCGTGGTGGCGCTGCCGTATTCGAACGCCATGACCGCTTCCTCGCTAAGCAGCGAGTCGATCACTTCCACGTCGGCGCCGGAACGCACGTCCGCCAGCGGCATATAGGTGTAGCCGGTCTTCTGGTCATGCAGCACGGCATGACGATGGAAGAACGTACCGCGACCCACGTCCTGACCCACGATGCGCAGGTTGTAGTTCTCGTCGACCAGCGTGGCGTAGGCGAGGTTCTCGGCGAAGCCCCAGTCACCGGCCTGTTCGCCGGCGGCCATCTTGGCGCGATCGTCGTAGATCTTGGCCACACGCGACTGCAGCGTCATGTCCTTCGGCACCACCAGGATCTGGTTGGCCAGTTCGATCAGGCGCTGCTTAGCGACGCTGGTGGGGGTCTCGGTGGACAGCTTGCCGCCGATGAACTTGTCCCAGTCAACCTCGATGTCCTTGATGAGCGCCGTGGTCAGCTCGGTCATCGGCTCACCGGCCTCAAGGCGGGAGCGGTAGTCCTCGAACATCTTCTGGCCGTCGCCGTCGGCGATCACGCCCTGCTTGACCAGCTCCTGCGCGTACAGGTCGCGGGTGGTCGGGCGCTTACGGATGATCTGATACATCACCGGCTGGGTGGCTGCCGGTTCGTCGGCTTCGTTATGGCCATGGCGGCGGTAGCACACCAGATCGATCACGACGTCCTTGCGGAACTGCTTGCGGAAGTCGTAGGCAAGGCGGGTGGCCTGGATCACCGCTTCCGGGTCGTCGCCGTTCACGTGGAACACCGGTGCATTGACCATCTTGGCCAGGTCGGTGCAGTACAGCGTGGAGCGGGCGTCCTGCGGGTTGGAGGTCGTAAAGCCCACCTGGTTGTTCACCACGATGTGCAGGCTGCCGCCGATCTTGAAACCGCGGGCCTGGGACATGTTGAACAGTTCCATGTTCACACCCTGGCCGGCCAGCGCCGCATCGCCGTGCACGATCACAGCCATCGACTGCTTGCGCTCGGTATCCCGGCGGCGGATCTGGCGCGAATGCACCGAACCGGCCACTACCGGGTTGACGATCTCCAGGTGCGACGGGTTGAACGCCAGCGCCACGTGCGTGCCGCCGTTCGGCGTCTTGACGTCGGCGGAGAAGCCCATGTGGTACTTCACGTCACCCGAGTGCGCCGGGTCATCCGGATGATCCCACTTGCCCTCGAACTCGTTGAACAGGGTGCGCGGCGGCTTGCCCAGGATGTTGACCAGCATGTTCAGGCGGCCGCGGTGGGCCATGCCGATCACCACTTCCTTGATGCCGTTGTCGCCCGCGGCGCGGACCACGTCGTCCACCATCGGGATCAGGCTGTCGCCGCCTTCCAGCGAGAAGCGCTTCTGGCCGACGTACTTGGTGTGCAGGTAGCGTTCCAGGCCCTCGGCGGCAGTCAACTCGGCGAGGATGCGCTTCTTGGCCGTGGCATCGAGGCTGGCGCTGCCGTTGGCCTGTTCCAGGCGGGTGTAGATCCAGTTGCGCTGCTCATGGTTGCTGATGTGCATGAACTCGACGCCGAGGGTGTGGGTGTACACCTTCTTCAGTCGAGCCAGCAGATCGCGCAGCTTCATGCGCTGGCCGCCGCCGGCGAAATTGCCGCAGTCGAACTCGGTATCCAGGTCGGCGTCGGACAGACCGTGGAACGAGGGCTCCAGGTCTGGGGCCGGCAGCTTCTCGGCCAGGCCGAGCGGGTCGAGGTCCGAGGCCAGATGGCCGCGCGAACGGTAGGCGGTAAGGATGCGCAGCACGCCAGCCTGCTTGCGGGCGTGGGCGTCGTCCACCGGGCCGGCGCCGGCGGCGCCGTTACGGCGCTGCTTTTGCGCGGCCTCTATACGCGCAATGGCCGCAGAGTGGGGCACGTCCCCCGACTCGCGGCCTTTGAAAGTCTCGAAGTATTTGCTCCACGTGGCATCGACCGACGAAGGGTCTGCCAACCACGATTCATAGAGCTGTTCAACATAATCGGCGTTGCCGCCGGCGAGTTGGGAGGATTCGAAAAACTCGCGGATCAGATTAGTGCTCACGTCACCACCGGTGAGGAAGGGAGGCTTACAGCGCTCTGGCCGGGGTTGGCCAGATGGCTGGGAAAAATCCCGTTAATTATAGCCTTGGGCTGCTGCGACGCGGCAACCCAAAAGACTCACTTCAGATGGGGTCGAAGGTAGATATTTCGAGTTTCCGGGTACCGACCATCGTCGTAGGTCGCGGTTTTGTACGGCGAAACACAAGGGTTTGCCGCGACGCGCCTGGGCTGTGGCCAGCCTGACGCCCGTTCAGCCTGTGGCAGAGATCGAGCTAGAGATCGAGGGGCTGCCACGCCGTCGCGCGAGCGGATCGTTCCCAAACGTCGTTGAAATGCTGCATCAGCGGCGCCTGCGCGGCGCGGTCGGCCAGCGATGCCCGGCCGTCGGCGCGCCGCGCGTCGGGCTGAAACAGGTAACCGCCCTGATCGGTGAGCAGGTAGGACGAGGCATACGCCAGGTCGAGCTCTTCCAGTGGCACGCGCACCAGCACCATGCTGGGCAACCGCTGGGCGAGGGCGACCAGGCGATGGCCCTCGCGTAGGGCATCGGCGGGAGCGTGCAGGATCAGGCGAATCTCCGCGCCGCGACCCGAGGTGGCGAGGCGCCGTAGTTCGGCCAGTTCGGCCGGGCTGCCATAGATGTCATCGGACAGCGTCGGTTGGTAAATGGCGATGCGCCGCCGGGCTTCCGCCAGAAGTCGAAGGCGGGCGGCGGCCAGCTCGGTACGGTCGCCTGCCGGCAGGGATGACTTCGCCGGCGCGTTGCCGGTCTCCGTCGCGTCCGTGCCGGCAGCGCCCTCGCTCATCGGCGGCGCGGTTTGTGGACGACCAGGTGGCCTTCATTGACCAGGAGGAGCAGTACGGCCAACTCGGCATCCGCGATCGATTTGCCAGGCGCCAGTTCGCGGGCATCGCACAACCGCTCGGCCAGCTCCGCCGCGGCCGGATAAGCGTGGCCGTTGACGAACAGGGTGGCCCCACGCTTGCCTCGAGCCCAGGCCATGCGGGCCCAGGGGTGGCGCAGTAGGTGGGCGCCGCCGTCCAGTTGCTTGCGCAGGGCTGCCTCGGTCAGTTCCTTCTCCGGGGCCACCGGTACTTGCGCATTGCGGTAGCGGGTGATGAAGCGGCCGAACCAGTCGGTCAGCGTGGTGTCGTCCAGCGAAGCCGCGAACGGCAGCGCCCCACGCAGACGGGCCAGCGCGGCGCGGTCGATCTCGCCGGCAGACTTGGTTGGCGCCAGGTCCGGGTCCGTATAGCGGAGTTCGTCGGGCAGGCGTTCGGCAAGGTAGTCCGCCAGATCGCCAGTCAGTTCGGCCTGAGAAGGCGCGCGCATGCCCACTGAAATAGTCAGGCAGGGGCCGCCAAAGGCGGTGCCATCGTGTGGCACGCCGGGTGGCAGATACAGCATGTCGCCGGGTTCGAGCATCCATTCGTGGTCAGGCTCGAACACCTTCAGCTGCTTGAGCTCGACGTCAGGGCGGAAGTCCTTGGGCGCGTCAGGGTTGGTGTCGATCGCCCAGTGGCGCTGACCAAGGCCTTGCAGCAGGAACACGTCGTACTGGTCCACGTGCGGACCGACGCCGCCACCCGGCTCGGCGTACGAGACCATGATGTCATCCATGCGCCAGCTGGGCAGGAAACGGAAGTCTTCCAGCAGGGCAGCCACGTCGGCATCCCACTTGTCCACGTCCTGCACCAGCAGGGTCCAGTTCTTGTTGGGGGTGCTGGCGAAGTCTTTCTCGGTCAGCGGCCCGGACTTCACCTTCCAGCGGTCGCGGCTCTCGTCATGGATGATCAGGCGCGACAGCGCGGTCTCTTCCAGCGCCAGCCCGGCCAGCTCGTCCGGCTCGATAGGCGAGACGAAATCGGGGAACGCCTGCCGGATCAGCAACGGGCGTTTCTGCCAGTAATCGCGCAGAAACTGGGCGGGGCTCATGCCCAGCGGCTGCTTGGCGCTGCCGCGGACTTCGATGGGGAGGGCGGATGCTTTGGTCATCCCGCCATTCTAAGCGAAGGCGATGACGACCCTGTTGATCACCGTCAGTGCGACATCAAGGTATGCGCGATGTTATTGATGCCAATGGCCAGTACCGCCAGTGCGGCGAGGATGGTCGCCACGCGTGGCGGCATCCGGCGCGCCAGCACGGCGCTGAGCGGGGCCGCCAGCACGCCGCCGACGATCAGCCCGACGACGGAGGCACCGTGCGGAATGCCGACCTGCACGAAGAAGCTGATGCTGGCCACCGCACTCACCAGGCACTTGGCCAGGTGCACCGTGCCGATCACCATACGGGGCCTTACTCCGCGCCCCACCAGCGTCGTTACGGTCAGCGCACTCCAGCCGCCGCCGGCCACAGCATCGGCAAAACCGGCCACCAGTCCCAACGGTCGGCTAATGGCCGGCGTGTCGTCATGCAGGTGCTGGCGGCGCAGCGGGCGAAACAGCAGAAACAGGCCCATGCCGATCAGGTAGGGCGTCAACGCCAGCTTCATCCAGGTCGCAGGGACATGGCTGACTACGTAGGCGCCGATGGTGGCGCCGATGGCGCCCGGGATCACCAGCGCCCAGAAAAGCTTCTTGAGCACATTGCCGGCCATCAGATGGCTGATGCCCGAGGCGCCGCAAGTCAGCGTTTCCGCGTAGTGCACGCTGGCGCTGGCCATGGCGGGCGGGATGCCCAGGGCCAGCAGCATGGCTGCCGACGTCACGCCATAGGCCATGCCCAGCGCGCCGTCGACGAGCTGAGCCAGCGCGCCGATGGCGGCGGAGATGAGGAAATCCGTGGGCATGGACCTGAATGTGATCGGGAGGTGATCAGTGTACGGGCTGCCCGCACCCCAGGGGAAATAAGCCGCCGGACATAACGTTATGACAACACTTCCTTTCACATGACAAGAAGTGATGACTACTTTGGCTATCCAGATGTATGGACGTCCAAAGGTGGACAGTGAACGCCGTCGTTGCAACGCAAACCGGGCTGGCTTCCCTCGACGGCGACAAGCTGTCCGCACTGGAACGACTGGCTACGGGGCTCGGCCCTGCTGAGCTTTATTGGATCGCCGCATGGAGCGCCGCGCGCGCTGAGCAAGTGCAACGCGGCGTCGTGCCAGTGCCCACAGCCAAGGTAGGCAGTGAACGACTCACTATTCTTTACGGCAGCCAGACTGGGCAGGCAAAGCGCCTCGCTACGCAGCTCAGCGCACGGGCTGAAGCGGCCGGGCTCGCCGTTCGGCTGGTGCGAGCCGACGGCTATGCGCAGCGCGATCTCGCTAAGGAAACGCATCTCGTCGTGGTGATCAGCACCCAGGGTGACGCCGAGCCACCGGATGATGCGCGAGGGCTTGTCGAATTCATCCTGGGCAAGCGGGCACCGCGATTGCCCGGCCTGCAGTACGCCGTGCTCGGGTTGGGCGATTCGAGCTACCCGCATTTTTGTGCCATCGGTCGCCAGCTTGACGTTCGGCTAGCCGAGCTGGGCGCCTCGCGATTTGCACCGCTTGGCGAAGCCGACGTCGATATCGACGCCATCGCCACGCCTTGGACCGAACAAGCGCTCGACAAGGCGCGACAGGTACTTGGCACGGTGCAACCCCTGGTGCGCGTGGCGAACCTGCAGCCGGTGCCTTCACGCCTCCGCCACACGCGCGAACATCCCTATACGGCTTCGGTGCTCGACAACCAGGTCATCGTGGCCCGTGATGCGGGGCGGGATATTCGGCACGTCGAACTGTCGCTGGAAGGTTCGGGCTTGAGCTATGAGCCCGGGGACGCCATTGGCGTGTGGCCGGAGAACCCGCCTACCCTGGTGGACCAATGGCTGACGCTGTTGAAGCTCGACGGCGAACAGCCTGTCTACCATGGCGGCAAGGAACTGCCTCTTCGACGCTGGCTATCGCACGAACGCGAACTCACACGCCTGAGTCGCCCGCTGATCGCCGCCGTGGCCGATGCCAGTGGCGACGAGAAACTGGCTGGCCTGCTTCGACCGGATCGCTCAGCGAGCTTGGCCGCGTTGCTGGCCGACGAGCAACCCATCGACCTATGGCGCCGTTACCCCGCCGAGTGGTCGGCGGACGAACTGGTGGCAGCACTACGCCCGCAGACGCCGCGGCTTTACTCGATCGCCTCCAGCCAAAAAACGGTCGGCGATGAAGTGCACCTGACGGTTGCCGTGGTGGATTACGAGGCCTATGGCGAGCGCCATTGGGGCGCCGCTTCCTCGTTTATAGCCGCTGCCAGCGACGACCAGCGCGTGCCAGTCTTCATCGAGGAAAACGAGCGTTTCCGTCTACCGAAAGACAGTGGTCGCGACATCATCATGATTGGGCCCGGCACAGGCGTCGCACCGTTCCGTGCCTTCGTGCAGGAACGTCGCGAAATCGCCGCAAGCGGACGCAACTGGATCTTCTTCGGCAATCGCAACTTTACCCACGACTTTCTCTATCAGATCGAATGGCAGACGGCGCTGCGTGACGGGTCGTTGGATCGGCTTGATCTCGCGTTCTCACGCGACGGTGCCGCCAAGGTTTATGTGCAGCAGCGCATCCGCGAGCAAGGCCACGACTTGTATGCCTGGCTGCAGGAGGGCGCGCATCTGTACGTGTGCGGTGATGCCAATCACATGGCGAAGGACGTGCACGCCGCGTTGATCGACGTAGCCGTGAGCCACGGCGGCCAATCGCCAGAGCAGGCGAGGGAGTGGCTGTCCGACCTTTTGCAACAGGGCCGTTACGCCCGCGACGTGTACTGACATGACGACACCGCTTTCCGACTTCGAACACATCAAGGCCGCTAGTCGCCAGTTGCGCGGCACCATCGCCGAGGGTTTGCGCGACCCGGTGACCAACGCCATCAGCGACGACGACAACAAGCTGCTCAAGTTCCACGGTAGCTACCAGCAGGACGATCGTGACGTGCGCGAAGAGCGTCGCAAGCAGAAACTGGAGCCTGCGTACTCCTTCATGCTGCGCGCCCGCTTGCCGTCCGGCGTGGTGACGCCTGCGCAATGGTTGGTGTTCGATCGACTTGCCCGTGAGCACGCCAACGGCACGCTGCGCATCACCACGCGCCAGACCTTTCAGTGGCACGGCATCATCAAACAGCGCCTCAAGACCACCATCGCCGCCATCCATGATGCATTGGCCACCACCATTGCTGCCTGCGGTGACGTCGTGCGCAATGTGGTGAGCACGCCTAATCCGGTCGAGTCGTCTGCGCATGCGTTGGCCTATGCGTGGGCGACGCGTCTCTCCGAAGAGCTGTCGCCACGCACGCATGCCTATCACGAGATCTGGCTCGACGGCGAGCCGCTGGTCGGTGAGCCGAAGGATGAAGAGCCGCTGTACGGCCGCACCTATTTGCCGCGCAAGTTCAAGATCGGCCTCGCGATTCCACCACTCAACGACATCGATGTGTTTGCGCAGGATCTAGGCCTTATCGCCATTATCGAACAGGGCGAGTTGAAAGGCTTCAACGTCGCTATCGGTGGCGGCATGGGCGCGACGCACGGCGATCCCAGCACCTACCCACGGCTGGCGAGTGTCATCGGCTTCGTCACGCCGGACCAACTCCTGGCCGTCGCCGAAACCATCGTGGCGGTGCAGCGGGATTGGGGCAACCGCAGCGAGCGTAAACACGCGCGGCTGAAGTACACACTCGACCATCGCGGCCTGGATACATTCAAGGCTGAGCTGGAGCAGCGCCTGGGCTTTGCGCTGGAGCCGGAGCGCGCTTATCGCTTCGATCACAACGGTGATCGCTACGGCTGGATCGAAGGTGAGGATGGCCGTTGGCATCTGACCTTGCAGATCGAGTCCGGTCGCCTTGCCGATGTCGGCGAGCGGCGCTGGCTCAGCGGACTGCGCAAATTGGCTGAGGTGCATCAAGGCGATTTTCGCCTCACCTGCAACCAGAACGTGATCATCGCCAATGTGGCTGCTGATGATCGCGGGCAGATCGATGCCATCGTGGCGGCGCATAGGCTTGACAGCTATCGCACGGACAGCGGCATCCGCCGGCACGCTGTGGCCTGCGTGGCGCTGCCGACCTGCGGTCTTGCCATGGCGGAAAGCGAACGCTACCTGCCGGCGTTGCTTCCCCAGTTGGAAGCCTTGCTGGATGCCCACGGCTTGCGCGATGCGCCGATCCTGTTGCGCCTCTCGGGCTGCCCCAATGGCTGCTCGCGTCCGTACCTGGGTGAGATCGCATTGGTCGGACGCGGGCCAGGGCGCTACGACTTGCGATTGGGTGCGGATTTTCGTGGGCAGCGCCTCAATCAGGTCTATCGGGAAAACGTGGACGAGGCAGCGATTCTGGAAGCGCTGAGGCCACTGTTTGCGAGCTATGCGGCGGAGCGAAGCGACCAGGAACGGTTCGGCGATTTCTTGATACGCACCGGCGTGCTTGGAGTGAATACGCGAAGGATTCCTGCGGAGGTGGTGGCATGAACCAGGCGCTGCTCGAGGATGCGCAGCACGACGCCCGAGCACTAGGCGAACTCAATACATGGCTGGGTACGCTGGACGCAGAGCAACGGGTGCTCTGGGCTCTCGCCTATGCGCCGGGAACCCACGTCCTTTCGTCCAGCTTCGGCGCGCAAGCGGCCGTGTCGCTGCACCTGCTGACGCGTCAGCGGCCGGACCTTCCCGTGGTGCTGATCGATACGGGCTACCTGTTTCCGGAAACCTATCACTTCATCGACGAACTGCAGCAACGCCTTTCATTGAACCTGAAGGTCTTCAGCGCCGCCGAAAGTCCGGCGTGGTTGGAGGCCAGGGAAGGGCGCCTGTGGGAGCAGGGCGTAGCGGGTATCGATCGCTACAACCAACTGCGCAAGGTAGAGCCCATGCAGCGCGCCCTGCGGGAACTCGGCGCCGGCTCATGGTTTGCCGGACTGCGCCGCAGTCAGGCACGCACACGGGCTGCGATTCCGTTCGCGGAGCGCCGCGATGGTCGCTGGAAATTCCATCCCATTGCGGACTGGAATGATCGCGACGTGGGCATGTACTTGCGCAAGTACGGCCTGCCTTACCACCCCCTGTGGGACCAGGGTTACATCTCCATCGGTGACGTACACACCACGCATCGCTGGGAACCCGGGACCGATGTCGACGCCACCCGTTTCTTCGGCCTGAAGCGCGAATGCGGACTTCACGGCCTGGTTTGACCGAACACCACAAGAATCGATCCGGCGCACAACGCCGGCCGCCGCCCCGACCGATCAAAGACCCATACCATGAGCCAGAGCGCCCTAGCCCAGTCCGATGTTGCTGCCTTTCACGAAGAACCGCCTTCGCTGATTCCGCCCCATGGCGGCGTGCTGAAGGAGTTGTACCTGCCGGCTGATGAAGCTGCTGCGCTCAAACAGCGCAGCGCAGGTTTGCCGGGTGTGGATCTGGATACACGGCAACTGTGCGACCTGGAACTGCTGCTTAGCGGCGCTTTTTCACCACTGGAAGGATTCCTCACCCAACGCGATTACGACCGGGTGGTCGAGGAGTACCGGCTGGCGGATGGCACGCTGTGGCCGATCCCGATCACGCTCGATGTCACGGAAGCGTTTGCCGAACGACTCGCGCCGGGCAGCGAAGTTGCGCTGCGCGATACGCAGGGCGTGCCGCTAGCCGTGCTCGAAGTTCAGGACATCTACCGGCCGGATCGCACTGATGAAGCGCTGAAAGTGTTCGGCACTACCGATCGCGCGCATCCGGGCGTGGCCGAACTGCTGGATCGCTATCGCCCCGTCAATCTCGGTGGTCGCGTGCGCGGTATCCAGGCGCCGTCGCACTATGATTTCGCCACCTTGCGCGACACGCCGCGCAGCCTGCGCGACTGGTTTAAGGCGCAAGGCTGGCATCGCATCGTTGCCTTCCAGACGCGCAACCCCATGCACCGCGCCCATCGCGAGTTGACCTTGCGCGCAGCGCAGCAAGTAGGCGCGAAACTGCTAGTACAGCCTTCAGTCGGTCGCACCAAGCCCGGCGACATCGACCACTACACACGCGTGCGTTGCTACCAAGCCCTACTGCCGCAGTACCCAGCAAACAGCGCGCACCTTTCGTTGCTTCCGTTAGCCATGCGCATGGGTGGTCCGCGCGAGGCGCTGTGGCACGCCATCATTCGGAAGAACTACGGCGCAAGCCATTTCATCGTCGGGCGTGATCACGCCGGCCCTGGCAACGATTCCAACGGTAAGCCGTTCTACGGTCCCTTCGACGCGCAGCACTTGCTGGAGCGGCACCAGGACGAACTGGGCATCCGGATCGTGCCATTCCCGGCGATGGTCTACGTCGCCAACCGTGATACCTATCTACCGTCGAACGAAGTGTTGCCAGACGACGAAGTACGCGACATCTCCGGTACGCAACTCCGTCGTCACCTGCATGAAGGCAGCGAGATCCCTTCGTGGTTCTCGTTCCCCGAAGTAGTGAAGATCCTGCGCGAGCGCCATCCTGTGCAGGCATCGCGCGGCTTCGCGCTGTTTTTCACGGGGCTCTCAGGCGCAGGCAAGTCGACCATCGCGCAGGCTGTGGTGGCGCAATTGCTGGAGCGCACCAGTCGCGCTGTGACCGTGCTCGATGGTGACGAAGTGCGGAAGCATCTGTCGCGTGGACTGGGGTTCTCGCGGGATGATCGTAACGCCAACGTGACGCGCATCGGCTATGTGGCCAGTGAGATCGTGCGACACGGTGGCGTCGCCGTGTGCGCGCCGATCGCGCCCTATGCTGATGCGCGCGCCGACGCACGCACGTTGGTGGAGGCGCATGGCGACTTTATTGAGATCCATGTGGCGACGACGCTGGATGTGTGCGAGGCGCGGGATCGCAAGGGGCTCTATGCGCAGGCGCGTGCGGGAGCGATTACGCATTTCACGGGGATCAGTGATCCGTATGAGGTGCCGGTGCATCCGGAGCTGCGGATTGATGGGAATGCGGGGGATCCGGTGGTGTTGGCGGGGCATATTCTTGAGTTGTTGGGGGCTCGGGGATTGCTTCGCGGCTGATTTGTTCGCGCGCTTTTGCTCCCTCTCTCCTTTGGGGAGAGGGCTGGGGTGAGCCCCGAAAAGGGGGTAAAGGTCGGGTGCTCGCCATATCGTTTTGATGAAACCGTCATCCCTGCGAAGGCAGGGATCCAGTGACTTTGCGTTTGGTTGTCGCGCTACGGCGATCTGGCCGCCTACGCAGCGGGCGTTTCGATCGTCTGCCGACGACGCGAAGCTAGTCCCGTGGGACGCTCGAGTCACTTTTCTTTGTTGGCCCAAAGAAAAATAACCCAAAGAAATGGCCTGACAGACCAACGCTCGCAGCATGTCGATGGGATAAGCTCGAACGGGTGAGGAAGGTTGCTGCTTGGCCACCTTCGCCTCTACACAGCGGGTACTTCGGCGCGCTTCGCAACGCGCCGATGCGGAGAGGACTTAAAGCAGGCTTCGCTACGCTTCCCGACCGCTGGGGAGAACTCGCAGCATTACGGCATCGTCCGTCTGCCTTGGCTTTCTGCACTAGAGGCAGGAGCAACGCAACCTGCCGCGACGCGATGTGCGGCGAAGCTGCACGAGCCGTCGGCTCGTCGCTTTTGACCGTCGGGCCCCCTGTGCGGCGGTGAGGGGTGGACGAAAAGGCCCGCAGGGGGGATCGGTATGGATGCCGATTCCTTTTCGCCAGGGCAGGAAGCCCTGTCGAAAAGCCCGGCCGTCCCTCACGAACTGGCCGGCTTCACCGGCCAGCGCCAAGTGGGGGTGCCCTTTCTTCGGGTTACTTTTCTTGGGCAAGCAAAGAAAAGTGACTCGGCCTCCGGTAGGAGGTCGAAAGCCCGCCGCAGGTGAGCCAGGTCGCGGCAAAGCGACAACCAAGCCACATCGCTACTGGATCCCGGCCTGCGCCGGGATGACGATACAAACGGTGAGGTTAGATTGACCCCTCACCCCAACCCTCTCCCCAAAGGGGCGAGGGAGCAAGAACTAAGGCGCTATTGCGCCTCCACCAACGGCTCCGCCACCTTCAACGGCACCTGCCTCTCCCGCCAATGCGGCACCCCCCGGCCACTGCGACGTCCCCGTGCCCCCCCGAAGTCAACGCGCGACTCACCGCACGCCGCTCCAGATGCGGCGCAAACACACTGATGAAATCCAGCGCATATTCACGCAACACGCTTTCCCGGCGCAGCACAATCCAAGTAGTGCAGGCGGCGAACAGGTTGTCGGCGCCGAGTTCGCGCAGATCGGTGTCGTGGTTGGGTTGATAGGCCATCTCGGCGAGCACGCCGATGCCAAGTCCTTCGCGTACGTAGGTCTTGATCAGGTCAGCGTCGCTAGCCGTCATCACGATCTGTGGGTCGAGCCCCGCACTCTGGAAAGCGCGGATGAGGGAAGACTCCGGTTTCAGTGAGGAGTCGTAGCTGATCAGTGGATGCGCCGCGAGCTGTTCCAGTGTCGGCGGTTGTTTCTGGCGCGCCAGTGGATGGTTCTTCGGCACCACCACCGTGCGGTTCCAGCGATAGGCGGGCAGGGCGATACCGTTGGGCGGCGGCGCGCCAGCGGCGGTGCTGACGATGGCCAGATCCACCTGGCCGCTGTCGAGCAGCGATATCACGTCTGAATCGCTCACCGGCTGCAGGTGGACGCTTACTTGCGGGTAGCTGCGGCTGAGTGCCGCTACGGACGAAGGCAGCGCAAAGCGCGCCTGAGTGTGGGTGGTGGCGATACGCAGCGTGCCGCGCGATTCGTTGCGCAGGTTGGCGGCGATGGAGCGAATGTTGGCCGCCTCCGCCAGGATGATGCGCGCGCGTTCCAACACGTGGGTACCCGCATGCGTAATCGCGTGCAGGCTGCGTCCCTTGCGATGGAACAACTGGAAGCCAAGTTCGTCTTCGAGCTGGCGAAGCAGCTTGCTCAGGCCCGGCTGGGTGGCATGCACCCGCTCGGCTGCGAGGGTGATGTTCAGGCCGGCATCAGCGATGGCGACGAGGTAGCGAAGTTGCGTCAGCGTCATTGTTCGGGTTCCACAGGCAATCGAGGGAGATGTGGCTCGGTGTCGCGCTGCGGATACATCGCGCAGGCCTGCACACCGGCGCCTTGCGTTTGCAGGCGGTCGGGGTGGTGTCCAGCAGGTGGCGATGAAAGTCCATGAAGTACCGTAACGGAGTGTTCTCAATTAGACGTCTATACATCTGTTGCTGCTATGCGTCAATACTTTGTGAGGCTAGCAACGGGTCTCGTCTTATAACGACCCGGCATATCGGGCCACCCAGAAATCATTTGTACAGCCGGTTCAGCCTGCCTAGCGTGGATGGTCAACTGCCCCATCTCACGGAGCCCGAGGCTGGATGAAGCTCTACCCGCTGTTTGCCGATCTGTCCGGCCGCCAGGTACTGGTGGTGGGCGGCGGTGTGGTCGGGGAGCGGAAGGCGGCCTCGTTGCTGGAAGCCGGCGCGCGGGTTGCGGTGGGGGCGCCCGACCTCACCCCCGCGCTGCTCGGCTGGGTGAGCGAAGGGCGCGTGCAATGGCTACGTGGCCTGTTCGAAGACGCTTGGCTCGACGACGCATGGCTCGTTGTGGCCGCTACGCCTGATCCGGCCCTGCACGAGCGCATTGCAGCCTTGGCGGATGCCCGCCGCGTGTTCATCAACGTCGTCGACGATGCGGAACAATCGAGCTTCCACGTGCCGGCTGTAATCGATCGCGCTCCCGTCACTATCGCCATTTCCAGCGGCGGACATGCCCCCATGCTCGCGCGCCTGTTGCGTGAGCGCCTCGAAGTGCTGATCGATCCGGTGGTGGGCTCCCTCGCCACGTTGCTGGGACAAATGCGCCAGCGTATTCGAGCACGCCTGCCGGACATCGCCTTGCGTCGGCGCTTCTACGAGCGTCTGTTGCACGGCCCGGTGCAGAGCCTGCTACGTCGTGGACAGTGGGCGCTGGCTGAGGCATCGGCTGAGCGGTTGCTCGACGCCACTGAGGCGAAATCCCTGGGTTCCGTGGTGTTGGTGGGAGCCGGCCCGGGGGATCCAGGGCTGCTTACCTTGCGCGGTTTGCGTGCCTTGAACGAGGCGGATGTGATCCTGCACGACCGCTTGGTGAGCGTGGAAGTACTGGCACTGGCGCGTCGTGACGCTGAACGTATCGAAGTGGCTAAGCAAGCGGGTAACCATCACGCCACGCAGGCTCAGATCCATGCATTGATGTTGCAACATGCCGCTGCCGGGCGGCGCGTGGTGCGCCTGAAGGGCGGCGATCCGTTTGTGTTCGGACGTGGCGGCGAGGAGCTGGAGTTCCTGCGCAGCCACGCTATTCCTTATGAGGTGGTGCCGGGCATCACGGCGGCACTCGCCTGCGCCGCGTACGCGGGTGTCCCGCTGACGCATCGTGAGCACGCGCAATCGGTGCGCCTGGTTACGGCGCACTGCCAGAACTCCATCGATACGCTCGACTGGCCGGCCCTGGCGCAGGAGCGCCAGACGTTGGCGGTCTACATGGGCACCAGCGAGTTGCCCGTGATCCGGCAGAAGCTGCTCGACCATGGCCGCGCGGCGGGCACGCCGTTTGCGCTGGTCGAGAATGGGTCGCGACCGGAGCAGCGAGTGGTCACGGGCACGTTGGCCGATCTGGTCGAGCAGGCGAGCATGCATGACGTCAGGTCGCCAGCGCTACTGATCATTGGTGAGGTGGCCAGCCTGGCGTCCACGCTGTCATGGTTTGGCAGCCCGCCCGAGGGCACCCTGCTCGCGCCGGCTCCGTCGTCGTCGTCCAGGGCGGCTGCGGCTTGACACAACCTTGCCCTTCACGGGCGCACCATCGCGTTCTCTGATTTTTCATCCATGCCGAGCTCCGGAGCCATTCCATGATTTACGACAGCATCCTCGACACCATCGGCAACACGCCCGTTGTGCGTATCCATCGCCTGGCGCCGAAGCACGTGACGCTGTACGCCAAGATGGAGGCATTCAACCCGGCCGGCTCGGTCAAGGACCGCTTGGCGTACGCCATCATCATCGACGCCGAGCAGCGCGGCGTGCTCAAGCCCGGCCAGACCGTGGTGGAGGCGACATCGGGCAACACCGGCGTTGCGCTGGCTGCCGTGTGCGCGGCGCGAGGCTACCCGTTCGTGGCGGTAATGACGGAGACCTTCTCCATCGAGCGTCGCAAGCTGATGCGCGCCTATGGTGCCAAGGTCGTGCTGACGCCTGCGGCAGAGCGAGGTAGCGGCATGGTGCGCAGGGCGAAGGAACTGGCAGAGAAACACGGCTGGTTCCTGGCAAGCCAGTTTGAAAACCCGGCCAACCCCGCCTATCACCGCAATACGACGGCACCGGAAATTCTGCGCGATTTCGCCGGCAAGCGACTGGATTACTTTGTCACCGGTTGGGGCACCGGCGGCACGCTCACTGGCGTGGGCGAGGTGCTGAAAGTGGCACGTCCCGAAGTGAAGATTATTGCCAGCGAACCTGCGGGCGCGGCCCTGCTGTCGGGCAAGGAATGGCAGCCGCACAAGATCCAGGGCTGGACGCCGGATTTCATTCCGGCCGTGCTCAATCGCAACATAGCGGACAAGATCCTGCCTATCGATGACGTGGTGGCACGCGATACCTCGCGTGACCTGGCACAAAAGGAAGGCATCTTCGTCGGCATCTCGGCCGGCGCCACTTTGGCCGCGGCATTGCAGGTGGCGAAGGATGCACCGGAGGGTTCCGTGTTGCTGGCGATGTTGCCCGATACGGGTGAGCGGTATTTGTCGACGTTCTTGTTCGAGGGCGTCAACGAGGGGTCCGACGAGGTCGAGTAATGGAGTAAGACTCCACTGTTCTGCTCCCTCTCCCTCCGGGGAGAGGGTTGGGGTGAGGTCAACCTGGCCCCACTCTTTCAACCAGGTCGTCATCCCGTTGCAAATCGGGACCCGGTTTCGATGGTTAGCGAACTCAACGAGCAGCTCTGCGCCGACTCGCTTCCCATTCGTCCAACAACTTCCTCCCCACGCCCGCCAATGCATCGATGGCCGGCAACAACTCCCGTCCCAGTGGCGTCAGCGAGTACTCCGCGGAGGGTGGCGACGTATCCAGCACACGGCGCATCACCAGTCCGCGTGATTCGAGTTCGCGCAACCGCGCACTCAGCACGCGTGCGGAAATGCGCGGTATGTCGTGGCGTAATTCGCCGAAGCGACGGGGTTCGCCGCTCAGTTGCCAGATGACGTTGGGTGCCCAGGCGCCGCGCAGCAGGCCGAGTACTTCGCTGAGCGGGCAACCGGGCGGTGGGGCGACTTTGCTTTTGCGGAGGGGCAGGCCCATGAGGGTGATCCAGTTGGAATAATCCGGTAACCCGGCGGTTACCGCATTTTAGGGGTTACGTACGGTTAGATGGTATCCAATAGTAACCATGGTGGCCTAGCATCCACGGTCTGCGCGAGCACTAGCCGCGCCGACCCTGTCCCCTCATGGAGAGAACCATCATGAAGCTCTATTACGCTGCGGGCGCCTGCTCGCTGTCGCCGCATATCGTCGCGCTGGAAGCGGGTATTCCGGTGGAACTGGAAAAGGTGGACAACAAGGCCAAGCGCACCGCGAGTGGCGAGGACTTCCTGCAGATCAACCCCAAGGGCTACGTGCCAGCGCTGAAACTCGACAGCGGCGAGCTGCTGACCGAAGGCCCGGCCATCGTGCAGTACCTGGCGGACCTGAAGCCTGAGAGCGGCCTGGCACCCGCCAACGGCACGACCGCGCGATACCGCTTGCAGGAAGTGCTCGGCTACATCAACTCCGAACTGCACAAGACTTATTCGCCGCTGTTCAAGCCCGACACACCGGATGCCGTGCGCGAGGAGCGCACGGCTTACCTGCACAAGCGCTACGCCTTGCTTGACCAGCATCTGGCCAAGCACGAGTGGTTGGTCGGCGATCACTTCACCGCGGCGGATGCGTACCTGTTCACCGTCACCAACTGGGCGCAACACGTGAACTTCGATCTGTCGGATCTCCCGGCAATCCTTGCGTTCCAGAAGCGTGTGGCCGCACGGCCGAGCGTGCAGGCTGCGCTGAAGGCAGAAGGTTTGCTCAAGGCGGCTTGATATCAATGTGAAGATGCCCGGTCTGTGGCCGGGCATCTGTACGGAATCAATCGTCGACGCCGAGTTTGCGCTGATTGGAAAGCCGAGGCTGCTCCTTCGTAAGCCGCTTTTGCTTCGGTTGCTCAGGGGTGTCCCACGGCGGGCCGCTGTCGCTGATCACCAGATCCTGCCTTCTTGAACCAAAGTGCTTGCGGACTTGACTCATCCAGTACGTGGGAATGAGGACGAGCGTAGAGGCAAAGGTCACCAGTGAGAACAAGAACAAATCGGGCTCATCGGCAAGCGTGACGATCCTGGCTGGCCTACCGAACAGGATGCGCTGCTCGGTGATGGCAATGAACGTCCAGTAGCACTCAAAGCACCATATGGGGACGAGGAACAGGCTGGCGATGATGAATCGTGTGCGTTGCCAGCGCATGGCAAAGACCGCGGAGGTCTCGCAGAGCTGAGCCCAGCGCGCGCCGAAGGAAAGACCCACCGCGCCAACGAGCGCCATGCCCAGCGTGGCGCCTGAAAGGAAGGCGATGAACACCATGATGATCCACACGGCACCATCACCCAGTCCCGTCCTGAGTGCATGGATGGAGACCATTAGCACCGGCGCGGAGACGCATGCCCAGGCCCAGCAGTATCGTGCCTGCCGATAGCGAAACGAACTGAGCCGTTCGTATAGCTCTCTTTGTGGTCCGAAGTGCATGAAGAGGCTCCTTCCTCCTGATGCGTAGAATGGCGCCGGCCCATGGGGCCGGCGCGTGTGGATCAGATGTCCTTGGCCAACGGCTCGGCCAGGCCGATGTAACCGCCCGGCGTCAGGTCGAGCAGGCGCTGTTTGGCGTCGGCCGGAAGGTCCAGGCCGGTGATGAAGGTGCGCATGGAATCCTTGGTGATGCCCTGGCCACGCGTAAGTGCCTTGAGCTGCTCATACGGTTCCGGCAGGCCGTAGCGGCGCATCACTGTCTGCACGGCTTCTGCCAGCACTTCCCAGCTGTTGTCGAGGTCGTCGGCAAGGCGATCGGCGTTGACCGTGAGTTTGCCCAAGCCCTTCTTCAGCGATTCCAGCGCCACCATCGTGTGGCCGAACGCAGTGCCCAACGCGCGCAGCACGGTGGAGTCGGTCAGGTCGCGCTGCCAGCGGCTGATCGGCAGCTTTTCCGCGAAATGGCCGAGCAGGGCGTTGGCGAGGCCGAAGTTGCCTTCGGCATTTTCGAAGTCGATCGGGTTGACCTTGTGCGGCATCGTCGAGGAGCCCACTTCGCCGGCCTTCAGCGACTGCTTGAAGTAACCCAGCGAGATGTAACCCCAGATGTCGCGGGCCAGATCGATCAGGATGATGTTGGCGCGACGCACCACATCGCAGTACTCGGCCACGCCATCATGCGGTTCGATCTGAGTGGTGTACGCGTTGTAATCCAGGCCCAGACTTTCCACGAAGCGCTGGGAAAAACCGCGCCAGTCCAGCTCCGGGTAGGTGATGGCGTGCGCGTTGTAGTTGCCCACCGCGCCGTTGATCTTGCCGGGAATTTCCACCGCCGAGAGCTGCTTGCGCTGGCGCTCCAAGCGAGCCACTACGTTAGCCAGTTCCTTGCCCAGCGTGCTCGGCGAAGCCGTCTGGCCATGCGTGCGCGAGAGCATCGGCAGGCCGGCGTTGGCGTGCGCGAGCTCGCGCAGCTTGGCGATGATGCCGTCGATGGCCGGCAGTAGCACCTGGTCACGCGCGTCGCGCAGCATCAATGCGTAGGACAGGTTGTTGATGTCTTCGCTGGTGCAGGCGAAGTGCACGAACTCCTTGGCCTGCGCCAGCGAGGTATCGTTGCCGATGCGTTCCTTGATGAAGTACTCCACCGCTTTCACGTCGTGATTGGTGGTCGCCTCGATGGTCTTGATGCGCGCGCCGTCGTCCACGCTGAAATCCACCGAGATGCCCTTGAGCTTCGCCACCTGATCCGCAGTGAACGGCGGCAGCTCGGCGATGCCATTGTCCGCACCCAGCGCCAGCAGCCACTCGATCTCCACGTGCACGCGGCGGTGCATGAGTCCGAACTCGCTGAAGATCGGGCGCAGCGTTTCGACCTTGCTGGCGTAACGGCCGTCCAGCGGCGACAGGGCGGTCAGGGCATGGGAGGACATTCGGGGTGTTCCGGAGGCGGGAAAGGGGAGATTTTACAACAGGGGCGGGGAGGGGCGGATTCGGGTTTTTTGCGGGGGCGCTTCCGCCTTGTCTCCCTTGTGCGGCATGGGTGGCCGGGACTCTCACTCCTTCTCCTCATTGAGGAGAGGGTTTGCGGGAGCAACCCGACCTGTTGCGATGCGATGTGTAGCGGAGCTACACGAGCCGTCTGCTTTCGCTTTTGATCTTCAGGTCCCCTGTGCGGCGGTGAGGGGTGGACGACAAGGCCCGCAGGGGAGTCGGCAAGGATGCCGATTCCTTTTCGCCGGGGCAGGAGCCCCGTCGAAAAGCCCGGACACCCCTCACGGACTGGCCGTCTTCACCGGCCAGCGCCAACCGGGGTGCCCTTTCTTTGGGTTACTTTTCTTTACTCCGGGCATCCTGCCCTCCGCCCTTCGGGCCGGCTTCGCCGTTCGCACGCGCTCCTGCGCGTGCGTGGGCATGCAAAGAAAAGTGACTCGGCCTCCGGTAGGAGGTCGAAACGCCCGCCGCGTGGGCGGCCAGGTCGACGAAACGCGACAACCGAGCGCTACCGCTACTGGATCCCTGCCTTCGCAGGGATGACGGCTAAAGATGAAACAGTGAGGCGAGCACCCACCCCTCACCCCAACCCTCTCCCCGGAGGGGATAGGGAGCAAACCACACCGGTCCCCCTTGGCGACTCCCTAACACGCCCCGACCTATATTCCCCAAATCCCCCCCGAGGAATCGCAAGGACATGAGCCAGTTCCGCATCGAACACGACAGCATGGGTGAACTCAAAGTGCCGTCCAAAGCCCTCTACGGCGCTCAGACACAACGCGCCGTCGACAACTTCCCCATCTCCGGCTTGCACATGCCGCGCGCCTTCATCCGCGCGCTTGGCCTGATCAAGGCCGCCGCGGCGGACGCGAATTTCCTGCTGGGATATCTGAAGAAGAACCAGGCGCATGCCATCCGTAAGGCGGCGTTGGCCGTTGCCGAGGGTGAGTACGACGACCAGTTCCCTATCGATGTGTTCCAGACGGGTTCGGGCACCAGTACCAACATGAATGCCAATGAGGTGATCGCCCACCTCGCCAGCCGGGCTGGCGGCAAGGTGCATCCCAACGATCACGTCAATTACGGGCAGAGTTCCAACGACGTTATTCCCACGGCCATTCATGTCAGCGCCACGCTCACCACTAGCGAGCAGTTGCTGCCTGCGCTCAAGCACCTCAAGCGCAGCATCGAGCGTCGTGCACGTGAACTTCGCAACGTGCCCAAGACGGGGCGCACGCACTTGATGGATGCCATGCCGGTGACGTTTGGCCAGGAGCTTTCGGGCTGGGCCGCGCAGATAGGCACCGCCATCGAGCGCATCGAAGACAGCTTGAAGCGCATGCGCCGCTTGCCGCTGGGTGGTACCGCCGTGGGTACCGGCATCAATGCCGATCCTAAGTTCGGCGCCTCGGTGGCGCGCGAGTTGAAGAAGCTCACGGGCGTACGTTTCGACTCCGCGGAGAATTTCTTCGAGGGGATGGCTGCGCAGGACGCCGCCGTTGAGCTCTCAGGCCAGCTCAAGACCCTCGCTGTGGCCCTGATGAAGATCGCTAACGATTTGCGTTGGATGAACTCGGGTCCGCTCGCGGGCCTGGGTGAGATCGAGTTGCCGGCGCTGCAGCCGGGTTCGTCGATCATGCCGGGCAAGGTGAATCCAGTGATTCCCGAAGCTACCGCCATGGTTGCCGCGCAGGTGATTGGCAACGACGCCGCCATCACCATCGCGGGTCAGTCGGGCAACTTCCAGCTTAACGTGATGCTGCCGTTGATCGCGCACAACCTGCTGCAGTCGATCGACATCCTGTCCAACGTCAGTGTGCTGCTGGCCGACAAGGCCATCGCCGGTTTCAAGGTGAACACCGCGCGCGTGAAGGAAGCGCTGGACAAGAACCCGATCCTCGTCACCGCGCTCAATCCGGTGATTGGTTATGAGAAGGGTGCGGCGACGGCCAAGCAGGCTTACAAGGAAAAGCGTCCGATCATGGACGTGGCGTTGGAAACCACTGGCTTGTCGAAGAGTGAACTGCAGAAGCTGCTGGATCCGATGGCGCTCACGCGTGGTGGCATTCACAGCGGAGGCGGTGGCGGCGGCTGATCTCCCGCCGCGCTGCTTTTGTGTAGGAGTGCGGTCTGTGCGCTCCTACCGTGGTGTCAGTGCTTGAGGCTCTTGCGACAACCTTCGACGTTGCGGTCGCTCAACGCCTGTCCATAGGGCTTGAACGCGTCCAGTTGGCCGGCGAGTTCGTCCTGCGCCGATTTCATGTCGGCCAGGTCGTCGCAGATCTTCGCAGCGGCCTGCTGCACATTCTGCGCGGCGGCCTCGGCCTTCTGGCGCGTTTCCTCGGCGCTGTCGGCGCCCGTGAGCTTGCCGGCCACAGCGCCCAGTGCCTTGGTGGCTGTTTCCGCGCCTGCCTTGCCGGTGGCGATGGCGTCGTCGTGCATCTTGAGCGCGGTGCCGTTGTAACGCTGCAGGAGTGTGTGTTGCGCGTCGTTCACGGTAACCGCCTTGCCATCGACGACCAGTTGGCCTTGCCGATCCACAGTGGCGGTGGGAGCGCCGGACACCTTGATGGTGACGACACCGTCGTGCAGCGTGATGTTGTTGCTGATTACATCAGTGCTCGCGCCGAACACCTGCACGTCATGGCCCGAATCACTGCATGCGGCGGTCAGGAGCGCTACGGTGAGTACGCAGGGCAGGTAGCGAAAAGACATGGCGGCGTTCCTGTGTGGTTAGGTTCGAAAGTCTGCGCGCGGCAGGGTCGGTTGAAAAGCTTACCCGCCGGCACTCCGCATCCTTGCGATACGTGTCGGCGGGATAAGGCCATCAGCTGCAATCACGTATACGGTGGAACTCGATGCGTGCCGGCCTTCAACGTCATTCCGAGAATACGGCTACGCCCGGCTTGCCGTTCTCATCCGTGTCCTTGCCGCAGTCGTCGACGTCTTTCTGCGTCATCGTGGCATAGGGTTGGAACGCGGGCAGAGCGGTGGCCAATTTTTGCTGGGAGGCCAGCACGTCCGGCATGTGATGGCACAGCTGGATGGCCGCCGCGCGGATCTTGTCGGTCTGCGGCTTCATGCTGGCCTCGATCTCCTTGTCGCTCCTGCCAAGAAGTGCGCCGACGATAGCCTTCTTCGCCATGCCGACACCCATGTTGGCGCTGCTCGCGCCGATGTCCATGCCGGCCAAGGCGATGCCGATGATTTGCTGGCGGTAGTCCACCAGCAAGGCGTGCTGCTCGGGAGTGGCATCGACAGGCTTGCCAGCGATCACCAGATTGCCCTGTGGGGTGATGACAGCCTTGGGAAGAGTGTCGCTGCCATTGTGAGGATGCTCGCCATCGTGAGGCTCTTTACCGATGTGGATGCTGGTGACGTCAATGTCCTGCGTAACCAGTTCCTGCTTGGCCTGTTCAATACCCTTCTGGATCTCCGCACCGATAGCCGATGGCGACGTTTGCTCCTGCACTTCCTTCGCGGCCTGAGCGGTGTCGCTGTTGCCGTCGTGGCCTGACTGGCTGCAGGCCGCCAGCGGCAACAGTAGGGTCATGGCGATGATGCTGCCGGCGATTATGTTGGTCTTCATCGTATGTCTCCCCTGCGAATGCGGTTGAACGTCAACTGTCGTCGCGTACCCGGCGGAACCAGATGGCGCCGGCGATCAGCACTGCACCCGTCAACACACCGATCCACAGGTTGGGCGAGGCAAGCAGGCCGTAGGTGTGGTCGGGTGAGAGGACGCCTAGCGGATTGTTGTCGCCGAGATCGTTCATGCCTTGCAGGCCGTGCTTGTCGAACACCAGGCTGGAGCCCGGGAACACACTGAGCAGGACGCGCTGCACGACGTTGCCCCAGAACCAGGCGGTGGGCAGGTTGAACAACCCCATGATGCCGAACCAGCTGACCAGCAGACCGAGCACCACCGGCACCGCCACTGCCCACAGGAAGGGCTTGCTGCGTGCACCGGACGAGCAGAGCATCAACCAGCCGATGGCAGGCATGGCCCACAGCGCGTACAGCGGGATGTTGCTTACCAGCGACACGATGGCGCGTATCGGATGGGAGAGCGTGAGCAACTGCCACGCGTTGACGCCGTGGAACGACAGCACGATGGCGAACAGGATCAGCTGCAGCAGGCCGCAAGCGATGCTCACTACCACCGCGATGACTGGCGCGACCAGGGCTGCACTAGCCACCTTGGAAAGCACTGTGCTGGTGTTGGAGACGGGCAGGGACTTCCAGAACAGCACGCTGCGGTCGCGGCGATCGTCATAGAGCGAGCCGAGGCAGTAGAACAGCACCACGATGCCCATGACGATGCCGATCATGCCCATCGAAGAGATCATGGCCACGTCGGCTGCTGCGCCGACTTGTGCCAGGTCGCCGGCATCCGCGTTGCGCATCATCATGCCGATGTCGTTGCCGCCGATCTGCATGCCGTGGCGGGCGCTCATCACTTCCGCGGTGATGATGGCCATCACGTTGAGGATCAGGAAGACGCCACCGGTCACCACGGGCGCCCACAGAAAGCCGCCACGGTGTTCCCAGAACTCGCGCTTCACGAGCCAGTAGAAGGTTTTCATGCGTAGGTCCCCTTCATGGTGGCGACAAACAGGTCGCTGACGGTCGGTCGGCGCACTTCGCCCATGCGTTCCAGCGTGGCACGGTCGGCGCCGTCGAACAGGAAGATGCTCTTGCCGAATACCTGTCGCTCATCCAGCGGCTTCATGTTGCGTGCGGTGGCGGCCTGGTCGGCGCTCACCATCACCTCGACGAATCGTTCGCCCACGGTATCCATATCGGTATCCAGCACGATCTTGCCGTCGCGGATGAACATCAGGTCGGTGAGGATGTGTTCGATCTCCTCGACCTGGTGCGTGGTCACGATGATCGTTTTGTTCTCGTCGAAGTAGTCTTCCAGCAGGCTCTGGTAGAACTGCTTGCGGTAAAGAATATCCAGGCCCAGCGTAGGCTCGTCCAACACCAGCAGGCGAGCGTCGATGGCCATCACCAGGGCGAGGTGCAACTGCACGATCATGCCCTTGGACATCTGCTTTACGCGCTGGTTGGGCGTCAGTTTGGTGCGTGCCAGGAAGGCCTCGCACTTGGCCCGGTTGAAGCGTGGGTGCACGTTGGCTACGAAATCGATCGCCTCGCGTACCCGGATCCAGCGCGGCAGCACCGCCACGTCGGCGATAAAGCACACCTGTTCCATCAGCTTGTCGCGCTGGGTGCGTGGATCAAAGCCCAGCACGTTCAACTCGCCTTTGAAATCGGTCAGGCCGAGGATGGCCTTCAGCGCGGTGGTCTTGCCGGCACCATTGGGGCCGATCAGCCCCACGATGCGGCCGGACTCGATGCGGAAGCTGACGTCGTTCAGCGCAAGCGAGTTCTTGTAGGCCTTGTTAAGGCCGCTAGCCGTCACGACCGCGTTCATGATTGGCTCCCTTCCGGACCGGCCGGGCTTTCCGGCGCCTCACGCATGAGCGTTTTCAGGTCCAGCCCGAGGCGCTGCAGTCGGGCAAAGAGCGCAGGCCATTCCTCGCGCAGGAACCGCTCGCGCTCAGACTTGAGCAGCGCTTCCCTGGCTCCATCGATGACAAACATGCCCAAGCCCCTCCTTTTTTCAACCAGTTGATCATCGACCAGTTCCTGATACGCCTTTGACACGGTGAGCGGATTGATTTGGAAATCCGCAGCAACCTGGCGTACTGACGGCAGCGGGTCGCCCTCGTTCAAGGCGCCGTCCAGAATCATCGCCACTACGCGTTCACGGAGCTGGCGGTAGATCGGGACGCTGTCGTTCCAGGTGATGGTCATACGGTTATTCCTTGCTGATACGGCCGAACTTGCTGCTGCCAAACGAATAGTAGGGCATGGCCAGCTCGCTCCCGAGCACCGCCTTGGAGGCGGCCACCGGCGACAGCAGCGGGGAGACGGTCAGGGTAGCCATGCCGGCGTCGGCCAGCAGAGCGGCGGCGCGCATGTCTTCAGCCGTCGGGCGGACATCGACCGGGGCCAGGTTGATGACCTTGACGCCGTTGATCTCGCTGACCGGGAGACTCTTGACGTTGGAGTGGATGGCGGCCAGGCCTACTGTAGTGAACAGGGCGGCGGCGGTCAGGGCTAGCAGGTTATTCGCTTTCATGGCGGCACTCCTTTAGTGACCTCGTGGACCGGTGTTGTAGTGAACTATAACACCACATCTGAAGACGTCAATGGGTAGGTTCTAAATTCGCAACATGACTGATGGCCTATAAGCCTGAACGGGGTCCGGGCGCGGCCTGGGCCCGGAAGCTGGCGCTTATGGTCCCGAGAAGGGCGAGGCGACGGCAGGGCCGCCCATCAGCCATCGCAGGTGACAGGCATCACCTCACGCCGGCTCCGCGATGCGCGTGATTCAATGGCGCACCACCGCGCAGAGGGAACGTTTCATGGATGCAGGACTGGCCGGCCACGTTGTCGTTGTCACCGGAGCGAGCAAGGGCATCGGCCTAGCCTGTGCCATGGCCTTCGCGCGCGAGGGTGCGAAAGTGATCGGCGTATCGCGCAATCTGGCGCACCTGCATGCCGCGCAACACGACTTGCAGCGCGAAGGCCTGCATATGGAAGTCGCAGCGGCGGATCTGAGCGAAAGCGTCGCCGCGCAGATGGTGGCGGAGTACATCGAGAACGAGTTCGGGCCCATCGACGTGCTGGTGAACTGCGCCGGCGCGGCACGGCGCACGCCGGTCGCCGATCTGCACGCTGATGCGCTGCGCGACACCATGCAAGCGAAATACTTCACCTACATGCACATGATCGATCCGGTGATCCGGCACATGGCAGCGCGTGGCCAGGGCAGCATCGTGAATGTGGTCGGGCAGGGCGGCCGGCAGGCCAATCCGTTGCATATCGGCGGCGGTGCCGCGAACGCGGCGCTGATGCTCGCCTCGGTGGGTTATGCCAACGCCTATGCGGCCAAGGGCGTGCGGGTGAACGTGATCAATCCCGGCATTACCCGTACCGGGCGCGTGCAGGAAGGGCTGGATGCCGCCTCGCGGGCGAGTGGGCGCGCCACCGACGATCTACTTGCCGAGCAACTGACGGAGATCCCCATGGGGCGCATGGCCGAGCCACGCGAGATCGCAAACGTCGCCGTGTTCCTGGCTTCGCCGTTGGCCAGTTACGTCACGGGTGCGGTCATCCCGATGGATGGCGGCAAGACCAGCGTCATCTGAGCCCGGTACGGCATCGTATTTCCCTGCGTCACGCTGACGGCATCGTGTTTGCCGAAAACGTACATGCCTATGTTGTTCACGTTCCTTTTATGCCGTTTTCTTTAATCGTTTCCTGCGAGCGACGATGTTTGTTGCGCTGATGTGTGAAGTCGGCTCATGGCTGCACTTCACACATCGAGCATCCATCTCGCCATGTCTCCGTTGACTCGGTATGTGTCGACCAGGATGTGCGGGAACGTCATCGTTGGAAGGGGCATGAACGTGGAAGCGCTGCGGCGGCGTGCTTGATGCAATAGCGTTGCGCCAGGAGTTTCTGCGGATCGTGTGGCTTCGTTGGCAAAGGCAGGAACGCAGGACCGGGTTGGTTTTGTTGGTTGGCCCGTGTCGTGGCGTTCCGTCACTGACCCAAGGGACATTCCATGCGGCCATTACGCCATGTTCGGTTGGGTTTATTGCTACTGGGCTGTTGCATGGTGCTCGGCGCCTATGCGCTGGCGCCCGATAGTCCGGTCCAGCCCGCATCCGCGGCATCCACGGCTGCGCCGCAGGCGCTGGATGCCACGGCGACGCACACAGCACCGGTCGGTGTGCCGCGCGATCTGACGCTGAAGCAGATGGGCGGCTACGGCGCCATCAAGCTGCGTGGCCAGGATCCCAACGGCACGTTGAACGTTGCCGTGCGCAATGACGAAGTGGTGACGGGCGCGAAGCTGCACCTGGTCTACACCTACTCGCCATCGCTGATCTATTCGCTGTCCCACCTGAAGGTGTTTCTCAACGGCGAGGTGGTTGCCACGTTGCCGATGGATAAGGAGACGGCCGGGCAAACGGTTACACGCGATGTCGATCTCGATCCGCGCCTGTTCACCGATTTCAATCGCATCGGCGTGCAGATGATCGCGCACTACACGCTCGATCACTGCGAAGACCCGTACCACTCTTCCTTGTGGACCGACATCAGCCCTGACACATCGCTGACCCTGACCACATCGCAGATCAGTTTGCCCAACAGTCTTGCGTTGCTGCCGGCTCCGTTCTTCGATCGCCGCGACAACCGGACGCTGGTGGTGCCGTTCGTGCTGCCCGCGCATGCCGACGTGCCGACGTTGCGTGCGGCCGGCGTGGTGTCGTCCTGGTTTGGCGCGTTGGCGGGCTGGCGCGGCGCACGTTTCCCGGTGGCGCAGACACCGCCTGCCGATGCGCATGCCATTGCGTTCGCGCTGCCCAATGCCATGCCCGAGGGCGTGAAGCTCGACGAGATCAAGGGCCCCACGGTGATCGTGATGGCCAACCCGGCCAGCCCACCGGAGTCGGGCCGCAAACTGCTGGTGCTGGCAGGCCGCGACACCAAGGAACTGCAGGAAGCGGCCAACGCGCTGGTGCTTGGCCAGGTCGGTATGTCAGGCGATCAGGCCATTGTGAAGTCAGTAGACCTTGGCCCGGAGCGCCGCCCGTACGATGCCCCCAACTGGGCGCCGGTGGATCGGCAGGTCACCTTCAAGGAACTGGTGACCGATCCCTCGCAACTGGAAGCCACCGGGTTCAATCCACCGCCGATCCGTGTGGACATGCGCCTGCCGCCGGACTTGTTCGCGTGGGCGCGTCACAGCGTGCCGCTGAACGTGCGTTACCGCTATACCGCGCCCTCCAGCTACAACGACTCGGTGCTCAATATCGGTGTGAACGATCAACTGTTGCGCTCGGTGCGCTTGCGGCCGGCGGACCCGTCGGGCGTCGAGCGTCAGTTCAACGTGCCGCTGCTGTCGGGATCGGAGGCGCGCGGCTCGGAAGAAATCCGCGTGCCGTCGTTGCGCATTGGTGCCTCCAACCAGTTCCAGTTTCAGTTCCACATGGATTCGCAGAAGACCGGCTTGTGCGTCTCCGCCGCCACCGACAGTGCACGCGCGGCGGTCGATCCGGATTCGAGCGTCGACTTCAGCCAGTTCGTGCACTACACGGCCATGCCGAACCTGACGTTCTTCGCCACCAGCGGCTTCCCGTTCACGCGCATGGCGGATCTCGCCGACACCGCCATCGTCATACCGGATACGCCCGACGCGCGCGAAGTGGAAACCATGCTTGCCATGCTCGGCCAGATGGGGCGTTGGAGTGGCCTGCCGGCCCTGCGTGTTTCGCTGGTGCCTGCCAGCGCCGTGGATTCGATGCGCAATCGCGATCTGCTCGTCATTGGCACCGGTACGGCCGGCGAGCTGATGGCGAAGTGGGGCAAGGGGCTGCCCATGCTGATCGAGCGCAGCGAGAACGACCTGGCCTTGCGTGAGCCGAGTGATCGCGGGCAGGTCAGCGGCGCAGTGGGGCGTGCGGCCATGAGCGTCAACGGGCCCACCGCGGCGTTCGTGGCGTTCCAGTCACCGTATACCAAGGGCAAGAGCGTGGTGGCGCTGGCGGCCAACTCGTCGGATCGCCTGAGCGATTTGCTGGACGTGCTTGGCGACGACGCCAAGGTGGGCGAGGTACGTGGCGACCTTACCGTGGTGCGGCAGAAGATCGTCGTGGGGCTTACCGTGGGCGACACCTACTACGTTGGCCACCTGCCATGGTACGCGTGGTTGTGGGTGCATATTTCCAGGTACCCGGCACTGATGGCGCTTGCGGGCATCCTGGCGGGTCTGTTCGTGGCCTTGACGGTGTTCTGGGCCTTGAGCCGGCTTGCCGCGCATCGCCTCGAAAGGTGAGCCATGCGACGCATCGGGATGTCACTGTTGCACGCGCTGCTGGTCGCTGCTGCGATGTTCGCATCCGGTAGCGCGCTGGCCACGGCGTGCGCGTGGCCCGACTGGGACCACTTCAAGCAGAACACCATGAGTGCGGATGGCCGCGTGATCGATGCGAGCACGCCCGAGCAGGTCACCGTGTCCGAAGGGCAGGCATATGCACTGTTCTTCGCCTTGGTCGCCAATGATCGACCGACGTTCGACCGCTTGCTCAACTGGACGCAGAACAACCTGGCGCAGGGCGACCTCACCAAGCACTTGCCCGCATGGCAGTGGGGGCGTCACAGCGCGAAGGAAGGTGACCAGTCATCCGCGCCCACATGGGGCGTGCTCGATAGCAACCCGGCGTCCGATGCGGATATCTGGATCGCCTATACCCTGCTCGAAGCAGGGCGCGTGTGGCGTGAGCGTAGCTACACCGCGTTGGGTACGGTGTTGGCCCGAACCATCGTGGCGCAGGAAACCGCCGTACTACAGGGGCTCGGACGCACTGTGCTGCCCGGGCCCGTGGGCTTTCATCCGAAGGACGATGTGTGGCGGCTCAACCCCAGCTATGTACCGCTGCAAGTCATGCAGCACATGGCGGGCGCGTTGCCGGAGCAGCCGGAATGGAAGGCCATGCTCGACAGTTCGGCGAAGCTGGTTGCCGACACCGCGCCGCACGGATTCTCGCCGGACTGGGTGCTATACCAGCGCGACAAGGGCTTCGGTCCCGACACAGCCACCAAAGCCGAGAGCGCATACAACGCGATTCGCGTCTACTTGTGGGCAGGTATGCTCGCCACCGATGCGCCGGGACGCCAGGCCGCGCTTGATGCATTCAAGCCGTTGGCGGACTACGTTGCCGCGCATGGCGCGCCGCCAGAGCGCGTGGACACGCAGACCGGTGCGGTAGTGGGAAACAACGACGGCAATGCCGGTTTCTCGGCGGCCGTAGCGCCGTATCTCGCCGCGTTGGGGCGTAACGACTTGGCCTTGGCGCAGGTGCAACGCACGCGGTCCCTCGCGGCGCAATCACCATTGGGTTACTACAGCCAAGTGCTGGCACTGTTTGGCCTTGGCTATCTGGACGGCCTGTATCACTTCGATGCAGGCGGCGCCGTCGTTCCTGCCTGGATGTCGACGTGTCCCGCGGCGCACTGAGCGACATCTTCTCGCCAGCCATCGTGCTGCTGGTGGCCAGCAGCGTGATGCCCGTGCTGGTCATTGCACAGGTGAGCAACACCGCGCTCAGTCCGCAGATGAAGCAACTGCTGGACTCGGCGCGTGTATGGCAATCCAAGAACCGCCCGGACATGGCGCGCGGCATCGTGGAGAAGGCACTGCTTATCGATCCCACGCAGCCCGATGCGCTGGGCCTGATGGGGCAGATCGAGCTGACATCGAATCGACAGGCCGATGCCGGCAAGGTGCTTCAGCAGTTGCAAAAGCTCTATCCCAGTCATCCGGCGACGCTGCAACTGGCCGACGAGTACCGCCTCGCTACGCGCGACAAGACCGCGCTTGCCGAGGCCCGGCTGGATGCGCGTACCGGTAAACCGGATGAGGCATGGCGCAAGATGCAGGCACTGTTTCCCCGTGGCGCGCCCAGTGGTGCCTATGCCGGCGACTACTATCGCGCGATGTCGTCCGCGGGGCAGCGCGATCGCGCCCTCAACGAACTGCGTGAGCGGGTGCGCCAGAACCCGGACGATCTTGGCCTAGCCCTGGTGCTGGCCGACATGCTCACCGATCGCGGGAGCTCGCGCCTGGAAGGTCTGGACATCATCTACCGTGTCTACCAACGCCCCGATGCCAACCGACCGCAGGCGCTGGAACTGTGGCGACGCGCGCTCAACAGCGCGGGTGCCGACGATCCTGCGTATTACGTGTGGTATCAGCGTTACCTCAAGGAAGTGCCCGACGACACGAGTGCCAAGTCGGCGCTCGCCGCGTTGGCGAAGAAAGGCGGCGCGACTTATGTGCCGCCACCACCGGGGACAGCAACTGCCAGCGCGGCATCCTCCAGCCGTTCGTCGTCCGGGCCATCGCCCACGGCGCGACAAGGCGCGGCACTGGGCGAGCAAGGTCTGGCCAAGATGCGCGATGGCCGTCACGACGAAGCCTATGCGCTGTTTGCACGCGCACTGAAACTCGACCCCGACAACACCGGCAAATGGCGCGGGCTGATGGCCACGGCCAAATTCTGGGGCACCTTGGCGAAGGCGCGTGCCGCCAACGACCAGGGCCATCCCGAGCAGGGCGAGGCGTTGGCCCGCGATGCGCTGAGGCAACAACCGAACGAGGCCAATGCGAAAAAGGTGCTGGCAACCTCGCTGATGGCGCAGAAGAAATGGTCGGAAGCCGAAGCCATCCTGCGCCCCATGGTGGAAGCGAAACAACCGGACGTCGATGCGCTGGAACTGCTCGCCAAGCTGATGATCGCCACGCATCGTACCGACGAGCTGACGCCGCTCATCACGCAGGCCGAGCGGCAATACAAAGGGTCCAGCGACGCGATGGTGAAACTTCGCGTGCAGCTGCTTTCCATCGAGGCGGACCAACTGATTGCGGAAGGAAAGAGCGGTGCGGCCGTATTGCGGCTGGAAGATGCCGTGACCCTGACGCCGCAGGATGCATGGCTGCGTTACACGCTGGCACGTCAATATCGCGATCTGGGCCTTCCCGCGCTGGGGCGCTCCGTGATGCAGGACGGTCTGCGCGACTCCACGTCACCGGACATGCGCTACGCCACGGCCCTCTATCTGAACTCATTGGACGACATCGACACGGCCAGCAGTGTGCTGGCGCAGGTGCCGGACGGCCAGCGCACCGACGGCATGCGCGAACTCGCGGTCAACCTCAAGGCCCAGCGCGATCTGCGCGAGGTGAGGCAACTGGAAGCTCAAGGACGGCAGCCGGAGGCGCGGGCCTTGCTGGACCGCATCGCGCTCGATGTGCATGACGACCCGCAGATGCTGGCCAGCGTGGGGCGCGAATGGATATCGCTGGGTGATCCGGACAAGGGCCTGAAGCTGGTGCGCGATTGGCTGGATACACATCCAAACGACCCAGCCATCGGCGTGCGCCTGCGCTACGGTGAACTGCTTGCCGCGGCCAATCGCGATGATCAACTGCCTGGCTGGATCGCAGATGCGCGCGCTCGTTCCGGTGTCACTGCAGACCAGCAGGCGCAATTCGACGACCAATTGTTGCGATTGTCGCTGCGCACCGCGGGTCGGCAGATCGATGCCCGCGATCTCGCGGGTGCCACACACACACTAGATGCGGTGCCTGAGCCCGGCAAAAAGGACAAGCGCTGGTTGTTGGCCCAGGCCGACCTGCGCGAGGCGCATCGCGACTATCGCGGCGCGGAAGCATCCGCACGCGAAGTACTGATCGACCATCCGGGCGATCCCGATGCGCGCTTGACGATCGCGCGCATGGAGGAACGCATGGGGCACCGCAGGGCCGCGCAGGACATCATCGACCAGGTGTTGGCCGATACACCGCCGGACGATGTTGATACACGCCTCGCGGTTGCCCGGCGCTACACGGCCATCGGGCGAAACACGCAGGCGCGCGACGTGGTCGATCCCTTGCGGCAGCTGTATCCGGATCGCTCCGACGTCACCATGCAGGCCGGCCGCGTGGCCCAATCGCAGGGGCACTACAACGATGCCGCGCAGCTCTACCGCAGCGCGTTGACACAAGAGCAGAGCGAGGGCGACACCCCGAGTCCGGTCGACGGCCTCACCTCGGCGCAACGCGCGCTGCAAGGGCTGGACGATCGTCGGCAAGGGCAGGTGGCCACAGCGGTCATCCAGTCCAACGAATCCGGCAGCAGCGGCATGTCGCGGTTGGATGCGACGGAGATCCCGCTCTATGTGCGCATACCGGACGGCTATGCCGGTCACTACTTTTTCCACGCCGATACCGTGTTGCTCAACGCAGGCACCTTGCCCGCCAATCAGTTCGATCCGGCCTACGAGTTCGGCAAAATCGCCGCGCTCGGTAACGTCGGCCTGCGTCCGGTGGATCAGACGGACAAAGGCGTGGCGTTGGCGGCGGGTTACGAGTTCAACGGTGCGAACAATACGTGGCGCGCGGACATCGGCTCCTCGCCGGTAGGTTTCACGGTGACCAACGTCCTTGGTGGCTTCACCTATCGGCACGACTTCTACAACTCGTCGCTCTCCGTGGACGTGTCGCGTCGCCCCATTACCAGCAGTCTGGTGTCCTATGCGGGTGCGCACGATCCGGTGACTGGCCAAAGCTGGGGCGGGGTGGTGCGTAGTGGCGTTACCGTGCGTGGCGCGCAGGATATAGGGCCGACCACTCTGTTCGCCTCGCTGGGTTACGGCGTGCTCACCGGCGAAAACACCGAGACCAACCGGGACTTCAAAGTACGCACCGGCATTGACTGGCCGGTGTACGTCGGCACTGATCAACGATTCTCCAGCGGCCTGGTGCTGAACTACTGGCACTACGCGAACAACCAGCACTTCTACACGTTCGGCAACGGCGGGTACTACAGCCCTGGCAAATACGTGTCGGTGTCCATTCCGCTGGACTGGACGGGACGCTACAAGCGCTGGGCCTGGGAACTGGAGGCCTCCGTGGGCAACTCGTGGACACGCGAAGACCAAGCGCCGTACTTCCCCACGCGCCCCGATCTACAAGCGCAGGCGGTGGCCCGCATGGCTGCGGCGGATGTCGGTTCGCCGTACTTCGGCACCGGTACCGGTGGCGGCTTCAGCTACACCGTTGCGGCGGCGCTGGAGTACCGGTTGACCTCGCACTGGGTCATCGGCACGCGTTTCAAGCTCGACCGTTCACGCGATTACGCGCCCAACCTTGGCACGATCTACCTGCGCTACTTCTTCGACCAGCAGCGGCTGCCGGTGCCGTTCCCACCCAACCCGGTCAAACCGTACTCCGCGTACTGAACCGGCGAACCGAACCCTGGGACGAAAGCCGTGACGAATCTTCCTCCACAACCTTCCGAACCGACCGACCGCAGGACACCGCGGGCGCGCCTGCGACTGAACCAGTCGTTGGCCATCGAAGGGTTGCCGCCAGCGCTGTCGGCACTGGCGACGGGTTGCGTGTACGCGGTTTATGCCAGTCGTTCGCCCGCCCGTGACGCGTTGTTCTGGAGGACATCGGCGAACGCGCTGCTCACGCCGGTGACGGTGATTTCCACGCGTTCCGCCGACGACGTGGCACAGGCTTTGCGCCAACACGGCACGGATATCAACCAGCCTGGTGCGGTACATCCCAAGTCCAACGTTTGCGCGCTGCACCTCCCGCAAAATCGTGACGGCTGCGACGTGCTGATGGAGTCCTTGCAGTCGCTATCCGCCCAGTGTGCCGCCCCCGCCAGCCCGTTCCTGATCGAGGGCGTGGCGGCCTGTTTCGCTTGGCATGATCGCGCCGCACTGATTCGCCAAGGTGCGGCGTTAGCGGGCTGGTGCGCGCAGACGCGCCACACCGTGCTGCTGGTCATGTTGCCCCCGCTAGTGGAGCAGAGCGGCGACTTCCGCCCGTTGACCGATTTCCAGATCCAGTTCGCAGGCGCGGCACAACTGGTACACGTGCAGGGTGAGTTCCGCTGGGAAGTGGCTTTCTGGCGCGATGATCGCGGCGCGCTGTCCGCGACGGAATCCATCCCGCTGCGCTTCTCCGGCACCGATCATCGGCTGGTGGCCGTGATGGATGCGAATCGTGAGAACGGCGAAGGCATCGGTATGCTCGCGCCCGATGAATCCGTGGTGATGGTGTCGCACGCCGCCGTAGCCCGCGAGCGCGTGGTGCCCAAGGCATGGCAGGTGCTGGCGGACAATGAGGCCCTGGTATCGGCCGCCAGCCGCGCCGTCGCCGCCACGGTGATCCTGCATTACGGCATCGATGTGAGCCTGGCCACGCTTGCCAAGCAAGTGAACTTCCTGCGCAGGCAGTGCGGCAAGGCGTTGAAGATACTCATCCGCGAAGACAACGTCAGTATTCGCTACGAGTTGCTGATGCTGACCCTGGGTGCCAATGCGATCATTCCGCGCAGCATGCCGCTGGCGCAGGTGGAAATTGTGGTGGACAGCGTGCAGGGGCAATTGTTCTCGCGTCCGGTGCCGGACGATTACCGCGCGGCGTTGTCCGCAGCCATGCGCGACTCCACGACGGGATATGTACCCGCGCATCGCTTTATCGAACTGGTGCGCGAGGCGGTGGAGCGCAGCCGTCCGATCCGCCTGCCTAATGTCTTGTTGCGCCTGCCACTGGAGCACGATGTGGCGGCTATCGATGCGCTCAATGCTTGCCGCATTCGCCGCACGGGCGACCTGTGCACGGCGAGTGGCGACAGTTTGTTTGTGTTCTTCTTCGCCTGCCATGTGGATGAGGCGGGCAAGGCGATGGAGAAGGTGTTCGTACGCCCGCTTTCCGACTTGTTCCGTGGCGAGCTTCGTTGCGGTGACCGCGAAACGATCCAATCCGCGCTCAACGAATTGGAAGACGAGATCGCCGAGCTTCCGCCACCGGACTACACCGGTTTGGTCGAGCCGGCCAGGCCGGTTCAAAGAGGCCTCGCGGAGTCTCAACCGGAACAGACGGCAGCGGATGCGGCAAGCGACGAGAGCAAACCGGTGCTGCCCATGCTGGGTGCCGTGGACACCGCCGCCAACGCGCCGGCCAGCACGCGTCCACCGGCGCGCCCCGCATCGTTGCCTTTGAAGGCGCGGGGGTGAGGCGACGATGAGCATCTTCTTCGGCTACTTCATCTGGGGGCTCATTCTTGCTGCGCCCTTAGGGTGGTTGTGGTGGCGGTTCCGGTTGGGCTACTGGCTGTCGCGTTCGCGCACGCTGTTTCGCCGTCACAAGATCCAGTTGCCAGCACCATTGGAACCGCTCGTGATCCGTGGAAAGCGCCAGGGCGCCGCGGGGAGGAAGGCATGAAAACGATTGCCATCCTGTCTCCGGTAGGCGGTGCGGGACGCACGACGCTCACGGCCACGCTGGCGGGCCTGCTGATGGCGCGCAAGCATGCAGCGTTGGCGGTGGAATGCGATCCGCGCAATGTGCTCACCTTCTATTGCGGCTTGCGTACACCGGCACGAAAGGGGCTGGTGACGCACATCGTGTCGCAGACGGACGACTGGAGCGACGCTGCGCTGCAAACCGAAGATGGTGTGCTGTGGCTGCCATGGGGTGGCGCCAGAGGCGACGGCCGTGGGCCGGATGCCGAGTCCGCCGCGGCTATCGCCGCCGCCTTGCATGAGCAGCCGAATTGGCTACGTCATCTGCTCGCGCGCGTTGATCTGCCCGGGCACGGCGTAGCCCTGATCGACACACCGGCCTGGCCATCGGTGTACGCCGCGCAGGCAGTCGCTGCTGCCGACTTGGTGCTGGTGGTGTTGCCGCCGCAGCCGTTGGCGTGCGCCACGCTGCCGCGCCTGCGTAGCGAACTGAAGGCGCTCGGCAAAGAAACCGTCTACGTGGCAAACGCGGCCTCGCCGGCGTCGCAGCTGCATACCGATATCCTCACGCTGCTACGCGACACGCTGGGGGCCGAGCTTTCCGTTTATCGCGTGCATGCCGACGCGGGTATTCCCGAGTCGTTGGCGCGCAACGAGAGCTTTGTACACGCGGCACCGCATTCGCAGGCGGCGCACGATATGCAGGGCCTTGCCTCGTGGCTGTCGAGTTGGATCCATAGCGCCTATCAGCCGATAGCAGGGAAGAGGGCATGAACCAGCCCGTGCCTGCATCCATGATGTCGCGCTTGCGGCGCACGCTGGCGCAGCAACTGGGCGTCAACGCCGAGGCGGAGCGCGGTACTTGGCTATTGCGCTTGGTGTTCCGGGCGCCGCGCCCAGGGCAGCGCGATTGGCCGGCGGTGTGGGCAGAACGTCTGGGTCGACATCTGCGTTTCGAGCTGGCGATGGAACCGGGCGAAGGTGCGGGCGCATGGTTCAAGCGGCTGTTCTTCCGTCCGCGCCGCCGCCGCGTGCGACTGGCGGCCAATCTGCGCAGCGCGCGGCATTATCGTGGTGCGCGTCGCGGCTCAATGCTGCTCGGGCGCATCGGCCAATGGCTGGCACCCGTGCAGGGCGCCGTGGGGCGGGCAAGGCGCGCCGTGTCGGCGCGTCTGCCGGTGGTGCCGTGGGCAAGCGTTGGCGACCGTGTGGACCGATGGTCTTCCGGGTTGGATCGCATTCCCTACCTCAAGCAGGTGATCCTGCTGCTCGCGTTCTTGGTGGCGGTCGCGTTCTGGACGACGCCGTTGGCCATCGACGCTCAGTTCCGCTTGTTTATCCTGGTATGCGCAGTGATGATCATTGCGCGGCGCATTCCGGGGCGCTGGCCGACCATGCTGATGGTGTCGCTGTCGATCCTGATGACGGGCCGCTACATGTGGTGGCGCATCACGCAGACGCTCAATTTCGCCACGCCGATTGAGGCGGTTTTCGGCTACTTGCTGTTCGCTGCGGAGATTTACACCTGGATCGTGCTGTTCTTCGGTTATATCCAGACGGCATGGCCGTTGAACCGCCAACCCAAGCCTTTGCCAGAGGATACGGACAGCTGGCCCACGGTGGACGTCTATATCCCCACCTACAACGAACCGCTGACGGTGGTGAGCCCGGCGGTACTGGCCGCCAAGAGCATGGACTGGCCGAGCGACAAGCTGCGTGTCTATCTGCTGGACGATGGCAGCCGCGAGGAGTTCGCGCGTTTCGCCGATGCGGTGGGCGTGGGCTACCTCACGCGCGAGGAGCACCGCTTCGCCAAGGCCGGCAACATCAATCACGCACTGGCGATGACCAGCGGCGAATTCGTTGCCATCTTCGACTGCGACCACATTCCCACGCGCTCGTTCTTGCAAACGACCATGGGCGAGTTTATTGCGGATCCCAAGTGCGCCATGGTGCAGACGCCGCACCATTTCTTTTCACCGGACCCGTTCGAGCGCAACTACGACACCTTTCTGCGCATTCCCAACGAAGGCAGCCTGTTCTACGGGCTGATTCAGGACGGCAATGACTTTTGGAACGCCACGTTCTTCTGCGGGTCGTGCGCGGTGATCCGTCGCGCGCCACTGATGGAAGTGGGTGGCATCGCGGTGGAGACCGTCACGGAGGATGCGCACACCTCGCTCAAGCTCCATCGCCGGGGCTATCGCACGGCGTACCTTCGCATCGTGCAGGCGGCGGGACTCGCCACGGAAAGCCTATCCGGCCACATCGGGCAGCGCATCCGCTGGGCGCGGGGCATGGCGCAGATCTTCCGCATTGATAACCCGTGGCTAAAAAAGGGCCTCACGTTTTTCCAGCGCATCTGCTACAGCAATGCGATGCTGCACTTCTTCTACGGTATTCCTCGCCTGATTTTCCTGTCCATGCCATGTGCCTTTCTGTTCTTCGGACTGCACGTGTTTGGCGCGGACGCTATTTCCGTGATGGCCTACGTGTTCCCGTACCTGTTTATTTCCGGGATGGCCAATTCGCGCATCCAGGGCCAATACCGCCATTCGTTCTGGGCCGAGGTCTACGAATCGGTGCTGGCGTGGTACACGGTGCTGCCCACCACCATTGCCTTCATCAACCCCAAGAAGGGCAAGTTCAACGTGACGGCCAAGGGTGGCCTGATCGAGAGTGAATACCTGGACTGGGCGACATCCAAGCCCTATGTGTGGTTGCTGGCGATCAATCTTGCAGGGTTGGTCGCGGGTATCGTGCGCATCTTCACCGTCCAGCGCGATGAACCGATCACCGTGCTGATGAACATGGTGTGGGCTTTGTTCAACGTCGCCATGCTCGGTGCAGCGGTGGGCGTGGCCAAGGAGGCCCGACAAGTGCGCGTGTCGCACCATGTGCCGTTGTGTGTACCGGCGACACTGGTGCTTGCCGACGGAAAGACCATGGCCTGCAACACCGAGAACTACTCCACGGGCGGCCTGGGCATGGTGCTTCCCGAAGAACTGAAGCTGGAGCGAGGGGCACCGCTCGGGGTGGCCTTGTCGCGCGGCGATATCGATTACTACTTCCCCGCGGTGGTGGCGCGCAACAGCGGCGTCCATCTCGGCCTTAAGTTCGAGGAATGGTCGTACGAGAAGGAAACCCAACTAATCCAGTGCACCTTTGGTCGTGCTGACGCCTGGGTTCGCTGGGAAGAGGAGCTGGTTCCCGACGCGCCTTTGCAGAGTTTTGTCGAGGTGATCGAGATGGGCTACCAGGGTGTGCTACGACTTTTCGATGCCTGCCTGGACGCGGCAGAAGCCGTCTTCGTGCGGCGCCCGCGCCGGTCGGACTGATGGGGTAACGCATGGGATTCTGGAATCTCTATTTCATTGCCAAGCTCTATCTGGCCGCGAAGGGCAGCATCCAGCCGATTTGGTGGCTCAACCTGCTGTTTGCGTTGGCGCTGCTGGTGCCACTGCATAAGCGTTGGCAGCGCGTGGTGAAGCAGATCGCGGCTGTGCTGCTGGGGGCGGCATTGCTTTACCACGAATCAGATCTGCCGCCGTTTGGTTACGTGCTCAGGCAGATTCCTGCGCTGGCGTCGTTCTCGCCCACCTATCTGATGGAGCTGGCCCGTCGCGTGTTCACGCCTGCGATGGTCTACATCCCGATTGTCGTCATCGTGGTCTATGCGGTCATCAACCGTTGGGTGCGTGTTACCACCTTCGTAGTGCTGGCGTTGATCGTCTTTCCACTGTGGCAAGGCATGGACACGTTGATCGCCAAGTCGCGGCAGGGGGATAGCTACGCTGCAGCGAACCCACGAGCCGATGCGAATGCCGCCAATGCGGGCGCCACGGGAGCCACCGGAAGCTACGACGAGCAATTGGCTGCTTTCCATCACACGGAGAAGAGTCGCCGCGTGGCGTTCTTTCCGCCGGACAAGGATCCGGATTCGCAGTTCGACATCATCGTCATCCACATCTGTTCGTTGTCGTGGGATGACCTGGACGTTGTCAACATGCGTGACAATCCGCTGTTCGGCAAATTCGACTATGTGTTCAAGAACTTCAGTAGCGCAGCCAGTTACAGCGGACCCGCAGCGATCCGCTTGCTGCGCGCGTCGTGCGGACAAGAGAGCCACCAAGAGCTGTACGGCGCCGCGCCGCAGGAGTGCCACGTGTTTGCAGACTTGGCGGCCGCTGGCTACGACGTGCAGTTCATGATGAACCACAACGGACGCTTCGATGATTTCATCGGCACCGTCCAACGCGAAATAGGCCTGTCCGGCATTCAGCCGCAGCCGACTGATGGCCTGCCGCCCTTCATGCGGGAGTTCGACGGTTCCCAACTGGTCAACGATTACGACGCGTTGGCGCGCTGGTATCAGGGCGTTGCCGCCAAGAAGGGTGGGCCGGTGGCGTTGTACTACAACACGGTATCGATGCATGACGGAAATCGCCTGCCCAACAACAATATGACCAGCCTGCAGTCCTATCCCATCCGGTTGACCCGGTTACTGGGCGACATCGACCGGCTCACTGAGGTGATCGCGCACTCGGGCCGCAAGGCCATGATCATCTTCGTACCCGAACATGGTGCCGCGCTGCGGGGCGACGCAGGGCAAATTTCTGGCCTGCGCGAGATCCCCACGCCACGCATTATCAACGTTCCGGTCGGTGTGAAACTGGTCGGCCTGCCACCGGGCAAAGCGCCGGCAGGGCACACCATTTCCATCGACACGCCCACCAGCTACCTGGCGCTTGCCCAATTGATGTCGAACCTTGTGGCCAACAGCCCATTCAAGGCCGATGCACCGGCGCTGGACCAGTACGCGCATGATCTGCCGCAGACCCGTCTGGTGGGCGAAAACGAGAACACCGTGACCCTGAGTACCGCTAACGGCTACGTGATCCACACACCAGATGGCGTCTGGATGGAGGGCAAGTGATGGCTGCGCCACGTGATCCGCATGAGCGGATGCTTCCCAATGATATTGAAACCTATGCGCGCTACGTCGAAGGTGTGGACCCTTTGCGTTACTTCGATAGCCAATTGAACGAGGTGCGCGAGGCGGCGCGCAAGCGTTGGCCGTTGCTCGCAGACGTGCTGTACCCAGATGATGCGGGATCCGCACCTCGGTAGTAGTTCACGCCAGCGGTGCGGTTTCCACTCGGTTGCGGCCGCCTTCCTTGGCGCGATAGAGCAGGGCATCGGCTTCGCGCAGTAGAGATTCGACATCAATCGAGTTGCCATCATCGCGCCGGGCAAACGCCACGCCGATACTGACGGTGAAACCAAAGCTCTGTCCGTCGGCAGTGACCGTTGTTTCATCGTGCAGGCGAAGGCGTAGCCGCTCGGCCAGCGCGTGTGCCTGCTGTGATTCCTGCACACGCGACAGCACGACGAACTCTTCGCCACCGAAGCGAGCAACGATGTCGTCGGCGCGCACGGTTTCACGGCAGACGCTGGCCAGCAGCACGAGCGCCTTGTCACCGCTGTCATGGCCGTAGGTGTCGTTGATGCGCTTGAAGTGGTCGATATCCATCAGCAGAAGCGCCACCACGGGGTCATTGCTGCGCTCGTCAGCCAGCAACACGTGCGACCGACTTTCGAACGCGCGTCGGTTGAGCAGGCCGGTCAACGTGTCGGTTTCGGCCATGGTCTTCAGCTCGCCGATCAGGCGTTTGCGTTCCTTTTCCAACTTCAGACGCCTGGCGTCGTTCTCCTTGAGCACGCGTAAGGCGCTGAACAACTCTCGAACTTCGCTGCCGTATTGCTTGCGTGGCAGCGATACCGACGGATTGCCCGAAGCAATGGCGAGAATGACACGCCGTGCTTCCACGAAAGGCCGAATGATCCGCTCACGGAATCGCCAGATCATGAGCAGCAAGAGGCCGGTCAGCAGCGCCGCGAAAATGCCTGAGGCGACCAGATAGATGAGGTGCCATCGCAAACTGTCGCGGATGGTGCTTTGCGTGAGCGCCAAGGCATCGTCGCGGAAGCGGTTGATGGGGATGATCAGGGGGCCGTATCGCTCGTAAACCCTCAGAGGAAGCTCGTCCGCGCCAGATGGACGCTGCGCCGACTGCCGTAGATGATCGATCAAGGTGAGGGCATCACCAAAGTAGCGCTTGTCGATGTCCGCGTAGTCGGATCGCAACAGCGCGGGAAGGACGCGGATGCTGGGTTCCATCAATAGCCGTAGCTGGTCGATCTTGCCCAGTGTGCGCGCAATATCGAACGTTTCCTGCTCGGTGAGTGTGCGGCGTGCTATCAGTGCCGGGGCGAACTGTGACACGAGCATGCCGGCATGTTCGCGCAGCAGTGCGGAGAGTCGCGCGACGAGCAGATAGCTCTGCACATCGGCGTTCTCGCGGATCACACCCATCGCGCCAGTTTCGGCAATGGATGACAGCTGAGGGATCGTATCGGCCAGGTGCGCGAATCCATCCAGCGCGGCCGTGTTGGTGTGCTCGTTCCGTGCCATGCTGCGCAAGGCGTCGAGATGCTGTCGTGCGTCCGCCAACTGACTGCGCGTGCGTTCCCACTGGGGCACCAATGACGCGCAATGCCTGCAATCGGGATCGTGCAAGGCGGTACCCAGTTTGTTCAGGCGCGTATCCGTTTCCTGCCGAGCGGCCGTCATGGCGTTGAGTTGCTCCGCGCTCGGGGCAGCGTCGGCGACTAGCACTGCAAAGGTAGGGCGGCGCTCGCTGGAAACGTCAGCCATGGCGCGCAGCGCCGCCTGCACAGCGATGAACTCCTTATCGGCTTCATAGGCGTCCCAATAACCACGCCATTGCGTGCCGAACAGCCACAGTACGAGCCCCACCACGACGAGATACAGGGTGGTGACGATGTAGCGAAACCGTCGATTGATCGATTCGCCAGATGGCACGGTGGATGGCATGCGCGCGCGTGGTCCCGAGCAGCAGGTAGTCCCTAGGAGAGGACGATCGCAGCGCTGGCTCCCTGCGCGTCTGGACGGGCGCGATGCACCCATGCAACCGTCCTGGCGTGTCTTCCCCCTGTTACGGTGCACAGTCTCGGCGGCGGTCCGTGATGGCTCCGTGGGCAAGCGTCCATGGACGACAGCCGATCCTGCCGAAGCTGCTGGATCTGCGGGTGGATGCGTGGCGCTTGGTGAGCGAGCGGGTCGGCGCAGGGTAGGGAGTTCATCTTTGCCGCCAACTTCAACGAACGGCGCACCCTGCATCACGGCATCGTGGACGCCTCCGCCGCGGTTACCGAGCCGGGTAACGGAGGCCCTTCATGCATGCTGAAGAGATGCCAGCAGCGCGTGCAGATTCTGTGGAACGATACGAATGAGCCCGCCACGCGGACTATCGATGTCCGCGATGAGCATAAAGGACACCGCCACCACCAGCGGCAGCACCAATAGCAGCCCTCGTTGCGAGCCCACCTTGAACGATCCCATGCCCACCAGCAGGTTACTGCCGAGCGCCACCACCATCATCAGCAACCACGCGGCGACGGGTATGCGGTTCCACCAGGCGGCCTGCGTATAGCCTTCCGAATTCAGCACGTCGTTCATGCCCGCCACGACCAGGGCCGTGATCGGGCTGGGTTGCAGGCCGGCAGGCGCGGCCATCCCCGCCCACAAACTGGCCTGCAGTGCGTTCTTGCGCGCGGCAATGGCCGGGAGCTGACTGCGATCGGTGGTTTCGTAGAAGGTGATGCGCTGTTCCAGATAGCTGACTAGCAGGGGACGCAACTTGGTCGCGTCCTCGGGCGGCAGCAGATCCAGGCGGACGTACTCCGTGCCGATGGCGTTGGCTTCCGCTTCCTCGTAGTTCTTGCGCTGGTCGTAGCGGCTGATGGCCATGGAAAAGCTGAAACCGATGATCAGGCCAAGCAGGGTCAGCGTGGCACCTTGCACTACGTTGAACGTATCGGCCGCCTCCCCTTGTTCGCAGAACCCCTGCGTGCCCACCACGCGCCGACGCGCTCGGCAATCCACATGCCGATCAGCGACAAGACAAACACCACAAGCGGGTGATTAAGGGTGAAACTCATGCGGGTGCCCCTTTGGCGAATGGCGACTGGCGTCGCGCGGCGGCCACAGTGTACGGACACTTGCGAAGTGAGAGTGAAGGGGCTGCGGTGTCCGGTTGGCCAATGTTCTGCGCCTCGTTAGGGGCGGCCAAGCCTCCAGAAGACACCTCTTCGCTCGCTGTGTTTGTGCTTAATTTCGGAGGTGTCCGATGTTGGGATCGAGCACTGTTTTCTACGATAGCCCTGCCGGCCCTAACTCGGGGTTAGGTAAGGGCAGCTAAGTGCACGGATTGAAGGTGCTGCCCGCTGGTCGGCCGGGCCCCTTAGTGGGCCCGTTTTTCTAGCAGTATGTCGACCGCCTGCTACGTCAGATGTTGGGTAGAAGAGGCGATTCATGACCTTCACCCAAAAAAAGCCGCCCAGAAGGCGGCTCGTTTGGATTCGTTTACCCCAGTAGGTTTCAGCTGTCCGCCATCGGCTTTCGCGGGCGACACAACTTCAACGCTCATGCCGCCTTCTTGGTTCCTTCAATTACTTTTCGCGCGTCAGCCGCGGCGGACAAAGCGTTGATCACGTCGGAGTCAGTGAACCATTCGTTTGCAAGAATGGCATCCAACTCATCGACCCACCGTTGATGTCTTTCCAGATCGATATGCCTGATGCCCTTCGCGGTAACCCACGCGATATGTTTAAGGTGATGATCCCGAATCTGTTCGATGGTCTGCCGGTTCACAGAGCGTCCTTGGGCCAGTATTGGTGATGGGGCATGGTCTAGAGAGCGCTTCTCTAGCGCGAGTTAATGAACTCGAGATTTACACATCCATATCCAGAAGGAATATCGGAAAAATCCGAATAGCTCGCAAAAGAATCTCATTGAGGGAGGGCACTGTGTGGGGTATCGACGCTGAGGCGTGCCATGGTGGTTCACTTCCGGAAAGAAAGTCCCGTGAACAAAAAAAGCCCGGCGATTTCTCGCCGGGCTTTTTCTTCATTGGTGGAGGTGGCGTCCATCAAACGAAGATGTGTGTGTCGCAAGCGGCTGGGGTTCTGCCATTCGCTCGTTCGTTAGTTGCCCCCAAAGTTGCCCCCGGACACTAACGGCTCGGCTAAGTGCTAAACGCCAATTGGTCGGGTTTTTCCAGCTAAGTCGGCCAGCTCGTCTTTTATTTGTCAGCGGCAAAGGCCATTGGCTTTTCTTATGGCAGCAGCACCGCGATCCTGAACGTGATTATTATTTTTTGGTTAAAAAGATGGGATTTGTAAGAAAGATATCGATTTGTAAGAAAGATATCGATTTGTAAGAAAGATATTTTTGTCACCGACCCTAGGGTTTCGAAAGCGCCGTCAGGGCCCCTCAGAATGGATATTTTGAATTCGCCCTAGCTACCCGAGGGTTCGCCTTGCCTCTTGCCCACTGGTGCGTAGAGCAGCACTGGCGCAGTCTCAGGGGCATCACGTGGAAGCTGAATTGCCATGTAAGTAGCTGATTGTATTGAGATGTCTGGATGATGATCATAGCGACTCCAGACCACAAGCTTAGGGGGTACCAATGGCAGCTTCAGCTAAAACGATTCGATTCATTCGCCTTCCCGCCGTTCTGGCGAGGGTTGGCCTGTCTCGTACGCAGATCTACAAGATGATCGGCGATGGACAGTTCCCGGCGCAGGTCCGCCTATCCGCAAGGACGGTGGCGTGGTTAGAAGATCAAGTCGTTGATTGGATGAATCAGCGCTTGGTTGACGCTTGCTAAGTGCAGCATCTTTCTAGCACGGCGAGTACACGGGACTCGCAGCTCTACTAAATAGAGCAGGTGCATCCGCTGGCATATGGTCAAACTAGCCAGCAAACACCCTTCAACTTGGCATATCAACTGGCGAACTTCGGTTCGATCAGAGGGAGTCTATTGCCTAAAGAAACTTCTACTAGGAGATATCAATGTTAATGATCAAGCAATTTGACGATGAGCAACGTGATGATGAGGCCAGCTGGGCAGGTCATCTATCTACATGGCATGACTATGTACAAGTAAGGAAGCTCTTGGAAAGCTATGGGCCTTATCGATTCTTCCTGACGCTCAGTTTTAATTACGAATTGTCAGATCATGAAGGGCAAGAGGCACTAGCCAAGCTATGGCGCCGACTGATGAAGAAGGTCCTCGGCAAGCGCTGGATCAGCAAGGGCGTCAAACCAATGACGGGCGTCGCAGTGCTGGAAAAGGCGCAGATCTTTGCACAGTCGACCCGTGAATTCGGTAGCTGTCACTTTCATCTACTTGTACACCACCATCCGCACCTTTCCGAGGATGATCTGATCGCCTCGATCACACTGCTGCTTGCCTTTGCCGATGCCGCTAAGCAACTGACGCATAAGAACCGCCGCTGGCAGCTAGTCAGCAAACACGGTGTCAGCCTCAAGATCATTGGACCCGGTGAAAGCCCCAGTTTCGTTAAATACGTCGCCAAGGAGGCCCTACGCCATGGATGGAAGTGGGATGAGCGCGTCTTCTACTTAGGCAAAGACGGCATCTGAGTAGATCCCCTATGGGCTGCGCGGCGATCAACTTGATCGCACAGAACATTGGCAGCCCCAAGCTGTAGCTCAATCAAATGTTGCTGCGGCAATCCCTAAAACCTGATGAGACTCGCCGGAACGAGCAAACGGCGGGCGAGGGTGACTATTGCTCAAAACATGACTATCAAGGAATCCTAATGAATAAAGAACACATGATGCTGAATTCCAGCGACCGTATCATCTGCGTAGAAGTCGATCCCGCCGCGCCTCCACAACTGCTCTCGATCGGGGGAGAAACACAACGTTTCGGGCCATACATCGCACGTCTAGAACTCGATGTCGAGGTACCTTCCGAGGCTAAGCTCGTGGCCTTCCTACGCCACCTAGTGCGCATCCAGCATTCCCCGTGCGATGGTCTTTTTGGCAGTGCTCCGGGGACAATACATGGTCACATAGTCGTGCAAGATCCGAGTTGCGACGGCAAATTCCCTGGAGGCACGTATCGCGTGGTGATGTGGATAGCAGACGATCCCTCCTTCCACGGCGTTGATGACGATGGTCGCGCAGAGAACGCAGAGAACGCTGCTTATGCGTTTGAGATGGGCGCGGAAAATGTATTTTTCGAGCTCGACAGCGGCCTCTCACCGTGCCAAGACGGCATCCTACATCGCTGGGTGTCCACGGCTGTTCCGGAATGTTGGCTTAGCTACCAAAAGGGCATTGCCACGGTAGGGTGGCCTATAGGTCTGCACGCGCACTTCGTAGGCCCTGACCTGTTCGAAGTTCCAATGGACGGCGACATCATCAAGCCGAAATCAAGCGATTGATATCCGTCAGTTAGCTAACGGTGAGGGTTAACGAGAGAATCTTTCGATGACCCCGTGGAAATGCCCCAGAAGCAATGGGATGGAGCGGAAGTTGGACACAGGCTGTGCCTATATATGTGGTCTAACTCCGCTCCATGCCCACTATTGGATCAACCGGAAGCCTTGTGGTGTGGGCGCCGTTGTTCGAGGGAAGGTTGGGAAAACAGGTCGAGCTAGGCCACTTAGACAGGCTGGCAAATAGGAGATATTCCCCTAGTTGACCTTTCGAATACCGTTTCCTCTTACCCTGTGGGCAACACCGCAGCGACCCATAAGATCTCAGGTGGGGTGTCAGGTGTTCTTGGCCCACGATTTCTCCAGCCTCTTGGCAAAGGCTGTCAGTGTTGAGCCACAAGCTGAGCTCCAATCATGCAGCTGGAGTGCGTCGAGCCGAATGATTCCCCTCTCGGCCATCGATACGTAGGACTGTGAGCGTCCTAGTTTCCTTCCCAGTTCCGCCTGTAACAGGCCTGCCTCACCCCGCAAGTCCACAAGAGTCTTCAGCACGGCGGCGTATTCAGGCCTGTGTAGGCTCTTTGGTGCCGGGGGAGCTTTTGGGCGTGGCTTTTTGGGCTGTGCCATGGGTTCGCCTCACGAGGGTGAGCGAAACCTATAGCTAAGCCTTTGATATGCCGACTTTTAATATCAAATGTTTTGATATTTTGCGAACGTAAGGATACGCTGCGTGACAGAAACGGGCCTCGGCCTTTCATGGAATTCAAACGGGGGAGTTATGGCTGGAGCCGCTGGGGCAATCGTTGTCCGTGACGATGGCAAGACCATCTACTGGCGTAAGAAGTGTGAGAGCTGCGGCTTTGTAGAGCCCGGTTCCCATGCTTCTGCCAAGCCAGCACCCCACTCGATGCTAACTCGCGGCGCCTTCCATTGCCCCAAATGCCGGCGAACCTCAGAAGTCATCCTATTCGGCTAGCCCATTTTCAACTCTTCCCATGACCGCTGCCATTCCGGCAATGGATCAACACTCACTCAATCACATCACTGACATGACTGAAGAAGCCAAGAAAGCCGACTCGAAGAAGGTATGGGTAAGAACGATCGGGGGCGCCCTGATTGGATGGGGTGTTGTGCATTTTATTGGTACTGCATTTGGTCATTCCGGCGCAGACCATGTGACCTCAATCGGCATGGTCCGCTTGACCTCTTGCGAGTACGTGGAGAGTTATGGCGACCACACCATGGGCTATAAGTGTGTGGCAAAGAACTGGGCGGATGAACCCAGTAGACCTCGGGCGCAATGTGTTTCGTTCGATGATCATGGACGACTGATTGGCTCAGCCATGTCGATTCGATCACTGAGTGGTGAAACGCTTGGTCCGGGCGAAGAGCGGGTAGTGTCCCTGATCCTTCAGGAATCGGCGAAGTATGCCGAGTGCTCGGACAACGGAGACATCTTTACGTGGGATTCGCTCATGAAAAACAAGGCGGATCTGGAGAAAGACAAGCTCATCACAGTGGTTCCCCTATGACTTGCTGGGTCAATCGCAGGGCATTTCTAATAAGCATTGCTATGGGAGCATGGTTGATCGGTCAGCAAGCGCTCGCTGATTCGCAGGAGAGCCTGCAAAGCGGCCACTGTACGTCGACCTTCACTTATCGCTACCGGCCCGTTCCCCCGTATCCAGCGACCGCCCGAAAGCAGCACCACGCAGGTACGACGGTGCTCGACATTGTTGTAAACCCGGACGGGACGCCGAACGCAGTAAAGGTATATGGCAGTAGCGGATATCCGGAACTGGACCAGTCGGCGCTTGCCACAGCCGGCACTTGGCATTTCTCTCCTGTGACCTGCAAAGAGAATGGACTACCTACTCAAGGTCACATTCGTGTTCCCATTACCTTTGGAGCATAGCCCCATGACTAAGGCTGTACTGGTTTCGCTGGGCCTCACCTTAGTGTTGATGTCCACCCTAGCAACGGCCAAAGAACGAAACTGGCAGGAATCCACGGAGACCGAAACCAAGCTGTGGGTGCGTGACAAGAGCGAAGGCGCGCCGTTCGAAGCTACCTTCAAGGTCACCAAGCCGGATGGCAGTACCAGCGTTGCGAAGGCCAAATCAGGGCAGGGCGGAGTGGCCGAGGTCAGTTTCCCACAGAGCTTCGGGCTGTATGGCCCCATGGCTCATGGCAACTATCGTTGGGAAGCATCTGTAGACGGAAGAATTGTCGCGACCGACGAATTTGGCCGGTAAGAAATTCGACGACCATTTGACCTGCGCCCGATACAACTTTGGCTTTTGGATTGTTTCCTTTTTTATGCCATCGTTGAGACGGCTACTAGGCTGAATTTGCGAGAGCAATGTAGACGGCAAGGTCCACTTTGGGTCGGAATGTTCGTAGCTGGCCGGTGCAAGTCCCGCCCACACCGGCGGCGATCTGCCGGCGACGCCCAGTGTCATGGAAGGCGGAACGGAATACCTATAATGGGTCGGGAGAGGACCTTGGCTCCCCCTTAACAAAGAAGAGCCCCGCTAGACCGCTCGGGGCTAATTGATGCACTGGGCTTGTGCTTAAGAGTGGAGCGCTGTCAAAAGCTATCCTCGCCGCGCCCGGCGGGACTGCAACCGGCTGTTATCGATGGCACCACGGCGCGCCAAAAACAGCACAGCAACAACGGCCACTCCATTGGCTAGCACTTCCAGCAACATCGATCCCCCTTTGATCGCCAAACTGGCACGGGAGAGTCGTATTCGCAAGTGCATGCGACTCAAGGAAAGTCGTGCTGCAAATGCCCTCGACTGAGTTCGGTCAAGCCGTGGCGCTCCATCGTCGCGTAAACCTGCTCCCACCACCAAACACGATCCCGATGATCCACTGCTGACGATGGCACTTGGGCTAGGCGTTCGAATGCCTCCCAAAGTACTTCTTCAGCCTGCCCTTCCGTTTTCAGCTTAATCAGCTCGGCATCGAGCTGCACAAACCGCTCTAACAGTTGGTCTCTCGTCAAACTCATGCCCATCGCCGCTTTCCCGTCTACGCAACGAGACGTTGCGCCCCGGGCCTTTCAAACTGCTTACCGGATAGCTTGGCGGGATAGTTCAAGCTCGTCTCTGAAAGGTCTGCTATGGGTCGGAGGCGGACCTAAGCAGACGCTCAACGTCTGAGGCAAACAGCGCCCCGAGCCCAGGCGGCTGATATGTTTGACCCGATATGGGTGACGAGTTCGATCCAGACCAACTGGCCGCATTTTTCGGCCGGAAAGTCATGGCCGTGTCCCTTCTTGGACTTCGTTAGCGCAGAGCTGGCCCGCCAACATCTCCGCCTGAAAGCGCCGGTAACTCAGCACCGCGGCCACGTCCAGCATGCCCAGCCAGCGCGGTGCCGTCGGCCACATCGGCTCGGTGACCAGGCCCAGGGCCAGCAGGATGTCGCGGTGCATACAGCGCACGTCTTGCCAGTCGAACGTGTCACTACTGAGCGACAGCTGGCGCCACCGACTTCTCTGAATGATCAGCGACACCGTGCCCTTATACTGGACGAGGCCCAGCTGCGCGATGTCCTCCAACACGATCACCCGTCGGCCGACGAGCCAAGTGCGCACAAGCGCTCGGTTATCAATAACAACGCGGACCGTCGCCACATACGCTAAGCCGGCGACGGCGACCGCCGCGCCTAATGCTGAGACGCCGGCCAGCAGCGGATGGTGATTGCCCAGACCCTGCCACGCCCCCCACATCGCCACGCCTCCACAGACCAGGAGCGCCAGAGTGTTCAACAGACGCGTTTGGGGGAGCGGGTTGTAATGTTTGCTCCCCGTGTCAGGGGCGGCGTGGGAACCATTGATGTTGCCAGGAGAAAGTGCTCCCCTTTCCTTCATTGCTTCCGCGAATTTGTCAGGTGTTTTCAAGCTGATCTCCTCCTCGGGAAGGTCTGCACTACTTGCTGCGAACAGGGGTAACGCCACGGCACGCACGATCAGACCATTGCTTACAGTTCCCCTTAGTGCTTAGGTCCGTTATGGGTCGCAAGCAGACCTTACGATTTACCAAGCTGTCGCTATACGCAATGGATGCGACGGGTTCTCGGCTATGAACGCGTCAACGTCCGCGAGCCTTGAAGGTAATGCTGGGCCTGATGTGCTCCGGTAACTGAAGAACCGAAAACCTGCCCGATGGAGACGGCGCACCTTCTCCCACTGCTCCTTGTCCCGCTTCTTTGGTGCGCGAAATGATCGCCCCATGATGTAAAGCTGTCCCCCACATTGCGGACATCTGGCACCTCCCTCGATGCGCGGTCGGGTCTTAAAGCTCTTGCAGCATCCGAAGCAGGCATGTGCCACTAGATAATCTGGTCCGGCCATAGGCCCTCGATCCTTCAGCTAGCTGCGTCCGCTACCGGTCGGAAGTAGACATGTCGATCTATCACCAACTACCTGCCATCACGGCTAGTGACTCTGATGAATTCGTCTCTGGGGCCCGCGTAGCCTCCACCAATCCGACTGGGCTGTCGGCGTAAAGGAGTACCCACCGACGCGCAGGCATGCGCGCTCGTCGGTTGCCTATTCTCACCACTCCGGACACGTCGTCCTTTAACTCCACAGCAACGTTTGGTGGGTCAAACCCACTTGCCAGAAGAACATCGCGACGACTTATTCCTTGTTCGCTCATCCATGCGGATCGGGAGACCCGCAAGTGTAAGGATCTTGCGATGGCGCTCTTTGGAATAACCCCTGAAATACGAACACATCCACCAATCCAAAGGGCATCACTACTGACCACATGGGGCATGGATCGCAGCGTGCTTCGAACAGCCACCGCCCAACCAAGACTCAACAGATAAGTCGCGGCGATGACAGCATGAATGATCATTGGATGGTTCGCGCGGGACAAGGCCACAACGATGAAGGACAGCGGAACATCGCCGATAAGCCCAATGAGCACGATCGGCACAAGAATGCTGGTTAACGGACCATTGGCGACCGAAAAGAATTTGCCTGCCGGGTAGCCCGCAGCAACTAGAGCGCTGGGCCGCGGTTTACGCATGAGGATGGCGGCGAGTTCTTGCCAGAGGCTCGGGATGTGGGGGCTTGGCTTCAAGTAAATGATGTCCCTATCAACTGTTCTATCCACTCAACGAGCGGAAAGGTCGGCTCCGGGTCGGTAACGGACATTGTCGATGCTTAATCCGGTTGCGGAAGTTTGCCAGCGATTGCATCGAGCCATAGCTCCCAAGCTCCGGGGTCACCCGGCATGCCGTTCTCCCAAATCCCGGGTGAAAGGTCCCCGAGCATCGCCCCGATTCGATATTCGTGGCCGAATCGGTAGTAGTACTTGATGAGATGCAGCATCGCTCTGTACGCATCAGCTCTCGTCATGAGCTCTGAGGCAGTAGGCAGCGTGTCCAATGTGTCCATCGTGTCCCCCATAAACCCCTAATGGCTGCAATCTACTGAGTGCTTCGCTCTGCCGGCAACGTCCGATTCGGGCGGCGGACCTTAACTGACGAGGCGACGCATGCTCATACCGCCTTTCAAAAGAGCGGACAAACGCCACCGACTCCCGTCGGGTGAGTCATAGAACTCAGCGAACGCCTCGTCAGGTTTCAACTGGTCAGAGCCGCCCCTCTTCATATGCTGTCGAACTAGCCAAAGTATCCGGTAGTAGTCAGAAACAACTTCTTCGTCGGCGGAAGGTGGAATTGCTGCTTCCACCAAGCGTCTCTGGCGTTCGACAAACCAGGGCGGCATTGCGCCAGTTTCGATCATTGCGTAGAACCCCAGCCAGCCTTCAGGCTCGGGCCATGCCTGCTTGTATTGCTCACGGGCGGCAGCGCTTAGTTCTTTGAACCAAGGGACCCATGCGAGCCAGTACTCCTCTCCATGCCCCATCCGCCATCCAATACTCCCCCAAGGAATCGTCGGAAAGGCGATCCACACAGGCTTTCGCTCATCACTCATTGGTTCCCCTTAGGTCTGCAATGGGTCGCAAGCGGACCTTTCAGCTAGCTCCGCTCAATGTACAAAACCATGTCGGGATGATGCTCCCCGATGGTCTCAACGGCGTCTTGAATTGCGGATTCGTTAGCGGGATCAACCCCAATTCGCAAAGTCGGTTAGATCGAAGCCTTCCGCGCGAAGGCGCGAGAGATCCGTCGCCTCCAACAGGCCTTGATTCACCCAGATCGCCGCCTTTCCACCCCGGGCCACGTCGAACAGTTCCGCCACGCCTCGTTTCGTCAGTGCGAAAAGAACCAAAGTAGTTTCCATGAGTCTTCCGTGAAGAATTGCCGCATTGGGTCGGAAGCTGGAAAACGCCAAGCAATTGCACACTGACACTAGAAACATTGCACAGTGGCGCCAGACAAACTGCGCACCAACGCCAAAGACTCTGCACATGAGCACCAGCCTGCACGATTAGGCCAGCATGCAGGTTGCTGCTATTGATCTGCCCAACAGCGTTATTGACGCGGATTCATTTTATGGTGGAACAGCATTCCAGCACGGTTTGATCAACATGCTGGTGCCGAGCACCTTGCTTCCGTTGCCTAACTTGGGCCCTTCCGGAAGATCTGCTTTGGATTGTGAAGGCGGACACTTTGATGACCACTCCGCTCAGCTTTTACATCGCCTACGACGAAGCCGGACTTGCGACCATCTAGCCCAGCACATCTGCCTCCCGCCGGACTTGTGTGCGTCGTCGCGTACCCCGGTCGCGCCAACGAAGGAATGGGCGCTCGACAAAACCGTGTAGCGACGCACCCCCGGCCACCGTCGCGACGACATACACGGCGAACAGTACAAGACCATGTTGTTGAAGCCGATTCGCCCAGGCGCCTTCCACCAGATGAAAGATGCCCTTGTGGCTCAAGTACATGCTGTATGAGATGCCGGCCAGCCAACCCGCGCCAGGAACATGCACGCGGGCGAGCCACGACGTACCGCCGCTGGCGGCAGCCACAATAGCCACGAGCGCCAGGGACAGCAGCGGATATCCCATAACCGTGGCGACAAAGCCAAGGCGCCGCGTGAATAGCGCGATGGACGTGGCGAGCAATGCCAGCCCCAGCAGGAGGACAAGGTTGCCGAAACGGTGCACGCGAGCCAGCCACGTTGGGCGGAACACAGCGCAGGCCGCGAGCGCCACGCCAGCGAGCAAGCCGTCCAGCCGCGAATATGTGGGGTAGTAGATATAGCGCAGGAACATTAGGCCCGACGGTTCGTCGTCCCGGGCGACGGCCGGCTGGTAGTAGTGCAGCCAGAGCCAGGCGCGCAGGGCCATGCCGCCGAACACGATAGCGCCGCATAACACGCCAAAGCGGGCTGCCGACGGCTTGCGCAGCATCCATAGCGCGGCGAAGGGAAACAACAGGTAGAAATGCTCTTCAACGCACAGCGACCAGGCATGCGAAAAAGCATAGTTCTCCTGCTGATCGAACAGCAGGTTGAAGGTGAACGTGGAGAACTGCCAGAGGGGCTGCATACCAGGGGTTTCACGCCAGGCCGGCCATAGTGCATACAAGGCAAGCACCACGAAGAACACGGGAAGGATGCGAAACGCCCGGCGGCGGTAGAAGTCGCAGAGATCCAGCGCCCCGCCAGCCGCGATGGGGCGCAGCACCTGCGTACCGATCAGGAAGCCGCTCAACACGAAGAACAAGTCCACGCCCATCCAGCCATACCACTCCGCACCGGCCAGATGGTCGCCGAGGCCACCAACCAGGTAGGAGTGGAACAGCATCACCCACACGATGGCGAGAGTGCGAAGCAGATCGAGACCGGGAATGCGCATGAAAGGGCGTCGGATGAGTGAAAGTCAGCGAGCCGCCAGCGCGGCCCGCAATTGATCAATGTAGGTACGACTTGTGCGCAATGGCGTGCCGTCCTTGAGGCGTAGCATGCAGTCACGGTTTGGCAGTACCTCCAGCTCGGCGACGCGGTCAAGTCGCACGATGGTCGAACGATGAATGCGCAGAAACTGCTGTGGGTCTCAGGCGTAGACTCAATTTATGAAGCGGCTCGCGCAACAGATGCACCTGTTGCCCCACATGCATCCCTGCATAGTCGCCACTGGCTTCGATCCAGTCGATGTCGCTGGCCTCAACGATTACTGTGCGCAGCCCGACGCGCACGGAAAGCCGCTCGGTCCACTCGTATTCTCCCTGCGCTGACTCCGCATGCCCTCGATGACGCATGGCAGTCCGTGCGCGATCCAGTGCCTCGCGAAAACGCTGATCGTCGATCGGTTTGAGTAGGTAATCCAACGCGTGCAGCGCGAATGCATCCACTGCGAACTGCTCGTAGGCCGTCAGCAGGATCGCAAGCGGACGACGGTCAGGCTCCATATGACGCAATACATCGATGCCGCAGATGCCCGGCATCTGCACGTCCATGAACACCAGATCTGGCTTCAAGGCTTCCATCACCCGCAGAGCCTCATCTCCGTCACCGGCCTCGCCCACCCAGTGCAGATCGGCGTGCGCGGCGAGCCTCGCGCGCACGCCCTCCCGAGCCAACGACTCATCGTCCACAACCACCACTCGAATCATGTGTCGGAGGCCTCTGAAGGCACGTTCCGAGTGGCCAGTCGTAGCGGTATCGCTAGGCGAACCGTGCATGCCCCGTCATCATCCATCGCAAACGTCACCTGGTGACGTCCGGGGTAGAGCGTCTGCAGGCGCTGCTTGACGTTGGCGAGGCCAATGGTCGTCGATGGCTCCGCCCGGGCAGTCATGACTTTGGACATGCCGTCGTTGTGCAGCTCGATGACCAACGCTCCCTCATCCCTCTCCATGTGGAGCCGCAACTCGCCGCCTTCCGGACGCAATGTTATCCCGTGACGGATCGCATTCTCGACCAACGGCTGGAGCAGCAGCGGCGGCAGCAGCGCCTGCAACAGTCCGGCACCCACGCGCAGCGTGACATGCAGGCGGGAACCGAGCCGGGCTTTTTCGATGTCCAGGTAATGCTCGGTCAGCGACAACTCTTCGGCCAATGTCACCTCGCGCTGATCGCTGCGTTCCAGCGTGGCTCGCAGCAAGTCACCGAGGCGGGCAATCATGTGGGTGGCCTCTTCGCCCCGCCCGCCAACGACCAGCGACGAAATACTGTTGAGCGTATTGAACAGAAAATGGGGATGCAGCTGGTACTGCAGCGCGCGTAGCTCAGCCTCGCGCGCCAGAGCGACTGCCTCGGCCTCGCGACGACGGGCCAGCTGCAGGGCGTCGTAGTGCTGCAACAACGCGTGGGCGGCGCAGAAGGCAATGAGCGCCAACCAGCAGCCATCCAGCCCCGCGAAGATGCGGCGAACCTCAAAGTGGCTCACCAGTTGCCAATGCACCGCAGCAGCCTGGGCCGCGGTATTGTTGATGACGGATGGCACATAGGTCGCCAGCAACAGTAGGGGCACGCTGACGCGCACCGACACGTCGCGACGCCACAGGTCGCGTTGCAGCAGGCTGAGTGGCACGACCCAGCACAGGAAACAGGCGGCATAAAACGCCCGGTAGACACCGGCGTAGGCCCGGCCAAGCTCGGGCAGCGCCATCACCGCCATACATAGTGCAATGGGCAGCGAAGCCAGCAGCGAAACCCGCAACGGCAGGCCGTTGCCCAGCCTGGGTGAGGAAAGGCGTGTCATCTGGATCTCTGTGGACGCTGCATCCGCGCGACGGAGCGGCAAAACGTATAGGGTTCGTTAGCGGACGTCATCCATGATGACCGAATACAACATGGCGCTGATCTTCCAGCCATCGCTCTCGCGAACGACCTGCCAAGTCTCCATCCCGTGGTTTGTCTGCTTGCCATCCGCGATGAACCGGTAGTCGAAACAGACTGTACCCACGGTACCATCCGTTTCGATGCGGACGTTATCAAAAGTCTCCTCGATCGCCGCTGGGCTAGTTCCTACGAATTTGGCGAACTTCTCATAGCTGCCGGAATTGAACCGCCAGGCTTCGGGCTTCTTTGCGCGCACAGCGGCCAGCGACGTTTCACCCAGTCCCTGGAACCAGGATCCACCGGGCAGGAACATTCCTCGCATGGCTTCGCCATCCTTCATGAGGATGGCGTGCCTGAAACGCTCCACCAACTGCTGCACCTCCGCGCGTGCCGATGCCCGCGCATCGAGCGGAACCTCTGCTGCATGCAATGGCATGGCAGGCGAGATGAAGAACATCAGAGCAGGCAGCGCAAGCTTCACAGGCAACTCCTCGAAGGAAAGTGTTGCCATTAAGCCAGCCGTACCCAGCGCGAACCAGTCTTATGCGGTGAACCGTGCCCTGTATGCGGTGAACCGTTTCACTAAACGCGACACCAGTGCTCTGGCAGCAAAAGATGCCAAGAACGTCCGCCTGACTAAGCTGCGGTTGTTGATCCTGGGCGACTTTGGCCTAGATCCGCTAACAACATGCGGTCGACCGGACTTGCTTGAGTTTCTGGGTGACCGCGTGGGCAGCTGATCGACCACCATGGCCGATCAGCTGCCCATCAAAGGCTGGCAAGCCTTTATCAAGGCTCCGGCCATTGCCGACGCCATTTGGGATCAACTGATTCATAGCAGCCTCAATCTGACTTTGAAGGGCGAGTCCCAGCGAAAACTGAGACGGGGACATTCATCGACAGATGCCGACTCTGATCAGGCAGCCGTTGCCGTGCAGACTGGCGCGCTTGCGCAATGAACTTGGTGTACGTGTGCATGCTGTCTGGCGTCGGCGTGCAGTGCGCTTGGCGTTTGGTGTGCAGCTCATTGGCGTTTAGCAGGAAGCCGACATTAGCTTGTCCGCCACAACGATCCACTCCTTTGTGGCTTTGCATCAGTGAGCACCCTTTGGTTTAAGCGCAAGCTGCCCTGCAGACCGAAGAAGAAAAGCCCAAAGACTCAACTGCACGACGAGTGAAGCTGTCGCGGCCGGTCGCCAAAACAATGCCACGATCATTGGCAATAGGCCCATGCCCATGAGCAGATAAAGCCAGTACTCCACTCCACGCGCCCTTGCTCCGACCAGAGGCATATAGCGGCGCCTGACGGACATAGAAAGAAGGAAAGTGGGTACGACGAAGAGGAGGAACTCGACGATGGCCACCCCAGCGCAGGCTCCACTCTCCTGCCCAGGACAGAGCCCGAGGCTATCGACCCACCCCGCAAAGTTCAGTCCTACGCTATAAAACGTAATGGCACTCGCCATTGTGTAGAGCAACAGCGTCAGGTAGGTCGCCGTCCAACAGGCAGCTCTAAAGCTCCGGCTTGATGCATCCCCATAAACCCCGAACCGCGATGCCCACAACAAAAAGCACCCAACGGCAGCCAACAATCGCTCGACCAAACCTGTCACGAAGCCCCCTTCGTTACGTGAATCACATCGTTTCCGGCATGTCTGCTATGGGTCGGAAGCGGACGGTTTCTTTAAGTCAGTAATAGCCGATTTCGCGAAGCTTGGTAGCGATATCGAGCACCGGCAGGAGCTTGCCATCGAGATGCCTAAACCAGTCTGGCTCTTGCCAACTCCCATCTTCGGATTGTTCGAGCGGTGGCATCCAGTCTTTATGACGATGAAACGCGTCGGGAATGGACCTCGAAAGGCTCGATAGGTCTTCTTGGCTGAAGGCCCCGCCGATCAGTGCTCTCGCTTTTTTCAAGGCGTCTCGATACTGGGGAACAAGGTTGATCGTGGCAGGAGTGGCCTCGGCGACGGGAATGAGTTCCGCTAGAGACCGCTCCAATACGCGAAGCTGCTCGATTCTGTCGTTTGGCGTGTATCTGTACTCGGTCACCAGGCATCCCCTTCCCATTTCGAAACTGTCTGCTTCGGGTTGCGGATTCAGCCGGTCGTTGCAACACACTAAAGACTGCGCGAGCAGCGGGAGTGTTGCAAGATGTCCCAGCGACCAAAGATTTATTACACCGAAGCCCAGATAGGGCTGATGTGGGATCGATGGCAACGTGGCGAGTCACTTCATCAGATCGCCCGGTCGTTCGATCGACACCATTCGTCGGTACGCCGGATTCTGTCGGAAACCGGTGGCATCCGGCCCGTGGTGCGCCACCGCTCGGCCCGAGTGTTGACGCTTGCCGAGCGCGAGGAGATATCCAGGGCGCTGATGGCAGGCCAATCGATCCGTGCCGTGGCCACGCGATTGAACCGGGCGCCGTCGACCATCAGTCGGGAGATCCGGCGCAACGGTGGGAAGGATCACTATCGTGCTAGCCGCGCTGACCAGCAGGCCTGGGATCGGGCCCGACGCCCCAAGGAATGTAAGTTAGTCCGTCATCGCGTCCTGGCACGCCTGGTAGCCGCTAAGCTGCAGCAACAGTGGGCGCCGGAACAGATTGCCGGCTGGCTCAAACATCGATATCCGGGCAATGAGGCGCGTCAGGTGTCGCACGAAACGATCTACCGCAGTCTCTTCATTCAGACGCGCGGAGCCCTGAAAAAAGAGCTTTTGGCGCACTTGCGGCGTACCCGGGCCATGCGCCGCTCGCGACACCATACGCAGAAGACGGCTGATCATGCGCAGATTACCGGTGCGATCTCGATCCGCGAGCGTCCTGCCGAGGTCGAGGACCGGGCCGTACCGGGCCATTGGGAAGGCGATCTGTTGTTTGGCGGCCGGAACAGCCAGATCGCCACGCTGGTCGAGAGGCACTCGCGCTTTGTCATGCTGGTGCAGGTGGATAGTCGGGATAGCCAGACGGTGACCGACAAGTTGATCAAACACGCACGCAAACTTCCGCAGGAGCTGTATCGATCGCTGACCTGGGACCGAGGGTCGGAGATGGCCCAACATCAGCGCTTCACATTGGCCACCGACATCACGGTTTATTTCTGCGATCCCTACAACCCATGGCAGCGTGGGTCGAACGAGAACACCAACGGCCTTCTGCGGCAGTATTTCCCCAAGGGCATGGATCTATCCGGGGTTACCCAAGCGCAACTCAATGCCGTAGCCAGGCGTTTGAACAGAAGGCCGCGAAAGACTCTAAACTTCGAAACACCGGCCGAACGATTTCATCAATTCGTTGCAACGACCGGATGAAACCGCAGTCGGAAGCGGACATCAAGGTTATTCGACCCAGGTATGGAACCGCCCGACAAGGCACCATCCCCGCAACACAACATAGCCGCCCCCAGCGCCGGTAAACATGGTTACTCCGGATGGTGGATGAGGAATGTTGTTGTAGGCATAGATGTCGTCGTCCGGCGCCATCCGGTCGCTGATGACCGACCAGTCCGCGTATCCATGGAAATGGCGATCCATCCATGCCTTGCTTGTGGGTTGACGAGCCAAGCCGATGCCGGTCGGCATAGGGACGCAATGAAGGGTTGGGTCCCCGGGGCCGTTAACGGATCCAAAGCCTGTTGCCAGGGGAAGCAATGTATCCGCCCCATGTAGGTGCCTCAGTCGAGCCTGTCGGTCTCGCTGCATAGACAGACCCGCTCCATACAGAGCCAATGCAGCGGCGACCAGCGCACTTGATATCCAACCCACGGATTTCCAGTTGATTGTCATCGGCACCCTATATGCCTCACCGCGATGGCCCCACCTGGACGCTTTCCTGACCGTCGGTAGTAACGGAAACCATGATAGTTGCACCCTGCTGATGCTGGGTCTTCAGGTAGGCATCTGCGTAGGTGGTGATATCGATGAGAGCTTCATAGGGACCGCAGTGCCCATCCAAATCCACGACGGCCGTAGAGGGTCGGTCGTTGAGAATGAGGTTGATCGTGTGTAGGGTTTCGTCGGACACGGGCTTGCCCTTGTACGTCATGCTCGACAGGGCCGCTCTGGACTGGCGCGGTTGCACAACGGACGCCTGAATGGAGACCCCGTTGCGGCACTCCAGAGTCAACGCACTCTTGTCCACGCATTTTCCATCCTCGGCACAGGTGGTGTCCTTGGTGACGGCTTGGTGTCTGGGCAACAGGGCATCACCATCCAAGGTCACGGTCAAGGACTTCTCGGCCTGGCCTGCTTCACAGGTGTAAGCCAAAGCCAAGAGTAGGACACCAACGAAAGCGGCTCTGCAAGACATACCTAATCCTTAGATCCGGCAAAGGAGAAATCGTGCCATCAGTGGGGTACCACCGATGCTCCATCAGAACCGTCCGTTTTGGATCGGAAGCGGACCCTAGCGACCGGAAAAATTCCCGCGGAGCCAACCCCGTTTCACTTCGATTTCGGGGCCTAGCTCAGGAAGGCGAACTGCCAATCGATCGAGCGCCACACTCATCTGTTCCGGTGACCCAAACAAGAGAGCCTCGTCATAGGCGAGTGCGATAGCCGCATGCTCTTCATCGCCATGCTCGATCCAGTCCGCAAGTTCTTTATGGATTGAGGCGCCATTGTCAGCACTCTGCCAAACCATCTTGCCAAGCTGATCGGCTATAGAGGAAGCCGTAGCATTTGGCTTCCTGTTTCTGAAAAGCGCTTCCGCAACGTTAGTCATTCTCACTCCCCGATGCCCATCCTGGGATGTCCGCTGTGGGTCGGTAGCGGACCTTTTCACCTACGCTCGATCTTGCCTTAGATACGCCAGCGCCGCATCAAGGTGGTCGAACACCCCGGCTTGCTCAGTGGCCTGCCTCTCAGAGTCCAAGCCAAACCAGAGTGTCGCTAGCGCGCCGGCGCACCCTGGGCCGACGACAATCGCAATTGGCCTGCTTCCAGGTGGGTCAAGGGCCACCTCAATCATGTCGCCCCACTCGTAGGTGAGCTTCGATACATCGATCACCAGGCTTTTATGCCACCAGATACCGGAGGCAACACCGATGATGCCCTTCATGAAGGCCGCATCCGGGTCTCCTGCAGAGCCATCGCGGTAGCGCCCAGAAAAGCTCACGATCAGAGAGCGATTGCTTCTGTAGGGTTCACCGTCCGTCAGGTGAATCTCGTAGTCCATCGAGGGACAAGCGTCCGCCAAGCTCAGCTTTTGCATCACGTCCTTCTAGCTTTCTGTGACTGTTCAAAATGTCTGCATCGGGTCGCAAGCGGACATGCCTGGCTAGCGTTTTTTACGGAACACTAGCCGCTCATCGTCCGACCTTCCAGAATCGTTTGACCCCAGTTTCACCAAGTGCGTGTCTGCGGAACGAACGTCAGGAAAGGCTGCAATGAGCTCGGTCATCGCGATTTCGCACCATTCCTCGTCCTCGTCTAACGGGGTCAGCAACGTGTAATAGGTAAGGTCGAGCTTGCCTTCGGCGGCATCCCACTGAATCGTTGCTGCTTCAACATTGCTCGATATATTGCGCTTAACGATATATCGCGCGGATTCTTCTAGCAGGGCCTCGTCCATGGAATCTCCGCATCACGGTTCAGTTCGTCGCACCCCGGTTATGTCCGCATCGGGTCGCAAGTGGACCTCCCGAGCATAGCCACCAACTTGCGAGCCGGAGAACGATACGATGTGGTCAGGTGGATTCTTGTAGCGCTCGATAGATTGTTGCCGGTCCAACGTTAAACCGTTCTGCCAGCTGGGGAACAGAGAATCTCTCTTCTTCCCTTAGCGTCCTGATCCGCTTGCACTGCTCAGGCGTCAGGGCTCGCTTTCGTCCAAAGGTCACCCCCTTCTCTTTGGCCTTGGCGATACCGTCAGTTTGCCGTTCCGCTCGTATATCGTTCTCGAACTGGGCGAAAGCTCCAAGCAGACTAAACATCAGCATCCCCTCTGACGTACTGGTATCAATCGCCTGATCCAAGACCTTAAGGGTGACGCCCTTCTTTTTGAGTAGGTCAGCGATCTTCGATAGATCCAAGATGGATCGAGCCATGCGGTCTAACCGGCTGATCACTAGCGTGTCTCCATCCCGAACGAACTGAAGACATGCCTGAAGCTCGGGGCGACTGTCCGCCTGTCTTCCTGACCGCTTCTCGGAAAAGATCCGAGTGCAGCCAAAACCCTTCAGCTTGTCGCGTTGCACATCCAGCGATTGCCCGGCACTGCTTACCCGGGCGTACCCAACAATGGCCTCAGTCATTATCTAAACTCCTAGATGATTTGATATTATCATTCTGATAGGAGATTTGATAGATCCTTGGGCAGCTATCGGAAGGTATACATTTTGAAAATCGTCCGGTTGATCTAACGAACTAGTGCACGTGGCGGCGGCGCCTCTTGAGGGCGGGCAGAACTAGTGAGGCAGAAAGGGAGCGCTATCTGTGAAAACCCCGACCGAATGAATACCATGGCGACGGGGGCGGCCGCTGTTCAAGGTCTCGGGGCGCGATTCGCGTCCGCTATAAAGTGACCACTCGCTTTCTGGACTCGACCGCCCCCGCTCATGACCAAACAGAGAACTCGGCCGCAAGTCGTTTTCCGGTTAGCAAACGTCGAGGACGTTGAGCAATTGTCGAGAGCGCTTGGCGTTCCAGTGACTATCTTTCGCCGAGTTGTGAGCAGCCAGAAGCCGGAAGAGCTCTATTTTCTACATACCATTGCTAAGAAGAACCCCCGTTCGGCAGGTGATGTACGTAGAGCGTGGGAGTCTCGCGACGAGGCCCTCGCTCGAGCGCATAAATCGGTAGCTAGAAGACTCGACGCCTTCGCCCGGCAGCAGGCAGTTGGCTACCCACATTCGGCCGTTCACGGATATGTTCGTGGTGGCTCAACGCGAAGTAACGCGACGCCACATTGTGGAGCACGAGTGCTTGTGCGCGCGGACATAGAAGAGTTCTTTCCGACGATTACATCTAGACGTATAGCTAAGATGCTCCGTTCCTTGGGGATGCAGATGCTCCCGGCTCGGCTTCTCGCCAAGTTCGTGACTATCAATGGGCTGCTTCCTCTTGGCCTTCCCGAGAGCCCAATCATTTCAAATCTAGTTTGTCTCGATATGGATCGAGAACTGCAAGCCATGGCGGACGAGAGGGATCTTCGATACACGCGGTACGCAGACGACATAACATTTTCAGGGTACGCCAACCTCCCTTCGAAAGAGGACATTCGTCATCTTTTAACGGGTCAAGGATTTCGCCTGTCGGATCGAAAGTTCCGGATATCGAAGCGTGGTCAAGCGCATTTTGTCACCGGCTTGAGTGTCTCTGAGCGAGACTACCCCCATGTTCCGAGAGAGATGAAACGGAAGCTCCGCCAAGAGCTCTATTTTTGTGAGCGGTTTGGATTGGATGTACATGCTATTGAGCAAGGAGAGACATCCCAGAAGACTTTCAATCGCCTCTATGGGTTGGTCAACTATGTGTCATATGTGGAGCGACGACAGGCCGATCGGCTTCATCAGAAGTGGGGACGAATTGTCCGGAGGGAGCTAGGGGAGGCGGCATATGCCACCGTTCAAGGGAGGGAATATCGCGACATCCACTTAATAGTGGACGAAAGTGAGTTCAAGATCGGAGAGCAGAAGTACTTGGCGATTTGCGTGGTGCGATTGAGCGAGCTCGATCGTAAGCAGCGGGTTGTACGAAAACTGTTGCTCGATTATGTGACAACGCTGGGGGCCAAGGGTGAGATAGATGCGCTCAAGGACGTTGGGGTGCACTTTACTGAGGTGCATTACGATTTGAGAACCAAGACCCTCGATTTGATGCTTGAGATGTTGTGGAGCGCATCAGTCCATTTCGCCAAATATGAAAGTGGAGAGGACTACGAGTTTACATGGCTGAAGCTATTCAAAGAGGCCATGCACCAAGAGCTAGTTACTGCCGACGGAATTGGCCTTGAGGTATTGGTTGAGGAGAATGACAAGGTCAGCTCGTCAGCGCTGAAAAGCATTGTTGACGCTCAGTATCAGCATATGGAGCTCGCAGGGTCGCGCCGTCCTAGGGTAAAGCCGGATGTCAAACGGGTCGGAAAAAGTGACACTCCCATCCTCACCCTTCCGGACTTCGTTCTTGCTGCATTTCGTCACAATGTGCTTCAGGTCGCCGATGAAAGAGTCCTTGATTTCGAACGGATTCGGGACAAGGTGCGGTATATCCACGATCATGATCTAGATGCTTTCTATACACGCAAGAAACCTTTCGTTGAGGTAGGGAGTGCCTAGTCGATCAAGCCTTTGCCCTCCAGAGGACTTGCCCGCGTTATATCGGAGTAGGTCGAAACGATGAGCCACGCTCTCGCTAAAAACGCACTCTTGAATTCGCTGTCCATGTATTTCTCATCGAAGAGGACGGCTTTGCGCTCTGCACTGCAATTGAGGTCACCACTTTCCGTCGAGCAGGCTGAAGATCTTCGGGTGCACTACTCGAACTACTTTATCAATCTGATGTCGGGCATTGACCTCGTACGGGATAGCGATCAGCTCAGCTGGAAAGCCTTCACGGAGGACTTGGAGGCGAAGTTTGTCACGCCTCAAGCTTCCGATGGAAAGCAGAACTATTGGTATGTCCGGGAGCTTCGAAATTCCATAGTTCATCGAGGGATGAACATCTTCTCGGCCGCGAGTTTCCGAAACAACGTCCCGCTGCTCATTGCACCACAGACTGTGACCAATCCTGACGGCACGAAGGTCTACAGGCGTTTCGGGGTACTGCTTATCCAAACCATCGGTCTATGCGAGGTGGTGATTGGTCCACTTCTTGAGGAGCACTTGGGAAGGGCTGGGCTCTTCAGCATCCAGATTGAACCTGAAGTGTGGCGGGAAGATATGGTTACCTCCGTAGAGGAGGCCGCTGACTTCGTCCCCGAGTGGGTCAAAAAGATGCTGCCGGAGGCGCTGGAGAGCGTTGATGCTGCTGTGGTCCACCAATCCACTATCGACAGGCTCAAGAGCGTGCTGAAGCCTTGTCCGCTGACCATTTAGGAAGCGACGCATACTGAATGCGGCAGATTGCCCACAGTGGCTGTCGTGATCAAGCGGCAACCGACCGGTAACTAGAAGTTTCAAACCCAAAAATGAAAAGGGCTCGCATCGCTGCAAGCACTTGAATCAATAGTGCCGTGGCGTGCCCTAGCTGGCCATGCTGCCGTATCAAGGCGAATCTCAAGAATTAGGAACAGGGTTTGAAGCTCTCGGACTGAACTCCATCCTTCAAAATGCTAGTGACGCGACCTCATGCTGCTCCCCATCCCTGTAGTACTCGAGGGCACACTGGCGTCTTTTTGGCCGAAAGCCGACTCTCTCATCGTGCGAGTCAACGATCGCTCAGCGGAAAAGAGGGCGAAACGCCCCCTCGTTAGTTGGTTAGGCGAGTTGAGTTTCCTGGCGCCCGAACGATACCGTCTGTTGGAACTTGATGGGAATGCCTAGTTTGTCGTGTAACCAGCGCATGTCGGCTGTCGAAGTTTTGAACATGTACAGCCTATGGAAAACCAGATTCTCGACAATACGGAGCGCAATGAGGTTGGTCTTGCAGTCCTTGTAAACGGACTCCAGTTTCTTTCGAGGGAAGTCGCTGGCAGAGTCGAGGAGGGTTGCAAGTTCAATGATTCGATTAGAAAGGTGTTTGTTGCCGTCGACAAATGACTCGACGTCTTCACTCAGATCAGGCGATGTTGCGTTCTGTGCCGCCTTAATCACCAATGCGAAGGTGACCATTTCAATCGCCACCGAAACTATCCGGCGAGTCATGGCCTGTCCTTGGGTGTCCGTGATCTCTTTCTTTCTACTCTTCAACGCCTCTTGTACGCCGTTGAATAAGGACTCTGAGCTGTTAACGATGGTGTCGAAGAAGCTCCTTAGAGCGCGCATGTTGCCGTCAAATATCTTCCCGACTAGCTCCCGCTTCTTGGTTCGCGGAATGCGGGCATACTGATCTTTTAAGAGCTGGCCAAGAATTTCTGACGTCTTCGCAAGCATGACGATCTGTGATTGGAGGCTCAAGTCTGCGCCTTGTTCGCGCTTTTCCATTAGGCCGTCGTGATGCTCGCGCTTGTCAGCTTCTTCGGCAATTTCGTCGCGAAGCTCAGTAGGTGAGTGACTCGACTCAAAGACCAGCTTGGGTGATTCGAAGATGAAGTTGTTTACGTTGCCAACATCATCGTCAAATCGGACTGGTGCCTTGTCACCAAACAACTTTCCGAGTACTCGCGCAATCTGCTCTATAACGGAATTGTTGGAAACATGATGCGCGAGGAAAAGCATGGTATTGGCGTTCTCGCGAACGTATAGATGGTCGCAACACTCACTTACGTACTTTAGGATCTCCGGATCATCCAGATGCATCGAGAGGTATCGACCCTTGAGGTAGAAGTAGATGTAGGGGTAACGGATCTCATAGTCTTGCCCGACCTCTCTTAGTACCCGGGCTTCAAGTAGGACAGTTAAATACTTGTCGAAGTCAGTGGTCATCCACTCGTTCGAGAAATCGTCGTTGAATGCCCTTAGTTCTGTTCTCGAAAGAAGGGTTCCCTCACTTTGGTGGAATCGCCAAGACAGATACGTGCAGTACTGAATGTAGTCGTCGAGCTTTTCCGGCCTTACTCCGGCGCCCTGTAAGGCGGTACCCAGCAAGACTAAGTAGTAATGTCCTAGAGCGCTGTTCTGCAGCTCGTTGCTCCGTCCAGCCTCCACGCTATGTAGCAACGTAAGGAGGAATAGAGGAGAGTGCGGAATCAGCGACTTATCCATGACGCCCGTCAGTAGGCGCTCAGCTTCATGGTATTTGCCGATGAAGTCGCGTTCATCTAACGAATTGTCCGCGCCTAGTGAAAGCCAGCGCTTTATGAGTTGGCTTCGTTTGACATTGCCGAAGGGTTGTATGTGGAAATGCTTGAACTCTTTTAGAAGCTCGGCCGTGTTCGCATCCACCGCTTCCTGCATTTCGAATGTGGAAGAGACAGTGGCGACGACATACTCAAAGCGCTGCTTGAAGAGCTCAAGCACCTTCGCTCGGCCTACCTTGTCCACGATGCCAGATTCGTCGAAGTTGTCCAAAAGAAGTACTTTTTGGAAGCGCGATGTACTCGCGAATCCCTTGGCAGTCGTCGCTTCGTACTGAGCTGCCACTGACTGTCGAATCAGCTGATCTATGTCTTTCTCGTGCGTGGAATCTATCTTCGACCCATCGATAAGTACCGGAAACAGCCCTTGGGCATGGTGACTCACATAGAGCTGATACAGAAGAGAGCTTCGCCCGGATCGCTCATCACCGGAGACGAGTACGCCGCATCTAAGCTCATCGCTGATTTGAAGGGTCGATGAGTTTATGAGCTGGCGAACTTTACTAGTCAGCTGATTGGCAGGGACGAGGTCGGGGTAGACGTATATGTCCGAGAGTGCCATCGAATCCCGGCCGGGGGTGAAGAGATATGCACCGGGGTCGTTGAGCTTCTCGAGGTGATTTTTCTTTAGTTTGCCAACAAGCTCGGCTTTCTGTGGCAGCGGGCGGTAGTCTAGCCACGCTCCCTCCTCTCGCGTGGAGTAGGCTCCAGCTTGATATTCGAGCCTGTGAGCTTGATACCGCACATTCGCTGTATCAATGGCGATGACGTTGAAGCCAGTGCTTGTTAGATTGCCTTTGTGCTCTTGAAGTACGCACCCCTCAATATTCACCGATGATCCCGCGTCGATATCGTTGATCTCAGTAACACCAGCTAGATGCTCATGGCCAGAGATAACCATGGTGGCTCGATCGCGCAAGAAGCGGCGGTAGCCGGCGTATATGTTCTGATTGAACCAGTTGACGGGATGATGCATCACGAGGATATGCAGATCCTCGGGGTTCCTTTGTTTGTTCTGATAGCGCTCAAACGGAAACAACATGCGGCCGGGTTCTTCGCGAAGCTTCGACACCCACGCAATGTTCATGCCTTCAATGACGACGTTGCAGTCCCTGCCCGGCACACGGTACTCATGCCAGAGTCGATCGGTTCTGTGGGCGTCTTTGCCTTCTATACTTTTTTGGAACTGAAAGAAATTCTTCTGAATCTCTGTGCAAACGTTGATGACAGAGTCATCAATGGCGCTGACGCCATTGCTCTGAAGGTATTGAACGTTGTTGCTTCGAGATTTTGACTCGTTCTGAAAATCACAATCATGATTGCCGGGGACTACAAAGACGCCGACCTTGCGGCCTGCCTCGGCACTCAATTTTTCCACGATCTCTTGAAGAAATGTCTGGGCAAGCTTGTATTGCGATTGCGTCCCTGAGTAAGCGATATCGCCAGATACGATCAGGACGATGTGATCGGCCCCGGGCAGATATGGATATACGGCTCGAGAGATTTCGTCTGTCTTCGTCAGGATGGAATTGTTGGTTTCATCATCAATATGGATGTCGCTGAGTTGAACTAAGACAACCTTCACTGGATTCCCCTTTGTCCTTTCCTTTTGTCTTTATGATTCATCCACTGGTGCTCTGTGGATCCTTACATGCTTCGTCGCATCATGCGATTGGCAGGTGCGAGTCGTTCGGCTCGCTTTTTGGGCTGGCCCGTTCGATCATACCGGCGAATACCTCGGTGACTCGGTATGTCCTCGGGTATATACACCCATTAGAATGCCGGATTGACATACCGAATTTTGTGCGAAGAAAGAGGGATATAGGCTCCTTCCTAGGCACCATTTAGCTTTAGGTCGTCCAGATAGTTTGCCCATGCGATCATCATTTCTCGGCGCTCTGAAAGATGGGCTGTGCGGTTGTAGGCTCTGCCGTTTGGGTCTCGCACCGTATGCGCAAGCTGATGTTCGATATAGTCGGGGCGGAACTGAAGAACCTCGTCTAGAATGGTACGGGCCATCGCGCGAAAACCGTGGCCGCTCATTTCCTCTGTAGCGAATCCCATTCTGCGAAGGGCCGATAGCACGGCATTGTTGCTCATCGGGCGCTTTGGGCTGCGAGAGCTAGGAAATAGATACGGCCCAGTTCCGGTGAGAGGGCGAAGCTCGCGAAGAATCTCAATCGCTTGCGGCGCGAGTGGCACTAGATGTGAGACGCGCATCTTCATTTTTTCAGCAGGGATGTTCCATTCGGCTTTGTCTAAGTTGAACTCGGTCCACTCGGCATGCCTCAGTTCTCCCGGACGGACGAACACAAGCGGGGCGAGTTTGAGCGCACACTTGGTGACGAATGTGCCTTGGTAGGCATCGATTGCACGTAGCAAGCCACCAATGGCAGTTGGATCAGTGATTGCGGCAAGGTTCTTGGGCTTAACTGGGGGCAGGGCGCCACGCAGATCGGCCACTGGGTTGCGCTCGGCTCGTCCAGTTGCGATGGCATAGCGAAGCACCTGTCCGCAGTTTTGCAGTACCCGATATGCGGACTCGACGGCGCCGCGTTCAACAACGCGATTCACAGTCGTCAGAAACTCTTTGGCTGTGATGTCGGCAATGGGGCGGCTACCCAGCCAAGGAAAAATGTCATTCTCCAGCCTGAGCATGATGCGGCTTGCATGCAGTTCCACCCAAGTGGAAGACTGCTTTCCGTGCCATTCGCGTGCCACAACTTCAAAGCTATTCGCTGAGCGTTCTTCGCCAGCAGCTTTAGTGGCCTTTCGTTGCTCGCCGGGATCGATGCCAGATGCTAGTAGCTTGCGTGCAGCATCACGCCTCTCGCGTGCCTCTGCGAGGCCGGTATCGGGAAAGGTGCCAAGGGATAGACGCTTTTCCTTGCCGCCATGGCGGTACTTCAATCGCCACCATTTGCCGCCGGCAGGTGAGATCTCCAGATACATGCCGCCGCCATCGAATAGGCGCTGGGTCTTACCCGTGGGTTTGGCTTTGCTGATCGCTACGTTCGTTAGGGGCATGGGGGCAACTGTGAAGGGTGACATCCTTGTTGCCCCCGATATTGCCCCCAGTTGCCCCCGGATTTCAAGGAATCTCGCGGGACGTCACTGGACAAAAAAAGGCCGGAACCTTTGCTACTGCTAGGGTTTCCGGCCTTCTTAGTACGTCTGAGGACGCTTTATTGGTGGAGGTGGCGGGAGTCGAACCCGCGTCCGAAGGCGTTTGACGCCCGGTACTACATGCTTAGCTCGCCGTTAGATCTCGTCCCGCGACAGCACAGCGTGCAAAGCGCATCGAAGGACCAGCCTGCTTGATTTAACCCTTACCGACAGGCGGCAGCTTCGGGCGATCTCGTGATAATGACCCTACATCCACGAGCACGAGCACAAGTGGGTTCGGGGCTAGGCCTTAAGCGGCCAGAGCGTAGTTGTCGTCGTTGGCAACTATGAGTTTTGCCGCTGGATTAACGAGGAAAGCTGCCCCCTCGGCATGCACCAAACTATCTCACTACCCCCGTCGAAGCCATGACACCCCCGGGGAAACTGACACTGAAGCTGGTCAGTCAGTATATGTAGGTAACCGGGCTTTCATCAAGGTGGCATGCGGCCGCTATTGTTTGCCCGGACCACCACCGAAAGGAACGGCCATGGTGCGGATACGTCAGGCGGGGCTGCACGACGCAGGTGTGTTGACGGATTTGCGTTGCGCGTTTCTGGAAGAAGAGTTGAAGCAGCAGTTGCCAGAGGGCTTCGCCGACCAGCTGCGTGGCTGGATAGAGGACGCCGTACCGGAAGGCCGCCTGCTGGCCTGGCTAGCCGAAGTGGAGGGGCGCGTGGCCGGTTGCGTGATGGTGCATCCGTACACGCACGTACCTTCCGCTTATTTCCGCCAGGGCGTGGGCTGGTATGTGCTCAACATGTATGTGAAGCGGGTTCATCGCCGACAGGGCGCGGCCGCCGCGTTGTTGGCGGCCGTGGGGGCGGCGGCGAGAGAGCGGGAGGTGGATTCGCTCAACCTGCATTCCACGGCTGCCGGCCACAAGCTGTACGAGCGCTTCGGTTTTGGCACGTCGGTGGACGCCATGAACATGACGTTGCACCAAGACGTGATCGGCCTGTCGGAGGGTGAGCCCGGCTCGTGGCGACGAGTGGCGGGCTGAGCGAGCTCAAGCGTGCTTGTTGTGGGCGCGCATGGTGCGTTGCTTTTCACGCTGCCAGTCGCGTTCCTTCTCGGTGTCGCGCTTGTCGTGCGCCTGCTTGCCCTTGGCCAGGCCGATTTCCACCTTCACCTTGTTGGCCTTCCAGTAGAGGGCCATGGGGATGAGGGTGTAGCCCTTGCGTTCGACCGCACCAATGAGCGTGTCGATCTCCTCGCGGTGTAATAGCAGCTTGCGCGTGCGGCGATCGTTGGCCACCACGTGCGTGGAGGCGCTGATGAGCGGCGGGATCGAGGTGCCGATCAGGAAGATCTCGCCCTGGAGCACCACGGCGTAGCTGTCACCGAAATTGATGCGACCGGCGCGCAACGACTTCACTTCCCAGCCTTGCAGCTCAAGGCCGGCTTCGAAGCGTTGGTCGATGTGGTACTCGTGGCGCGCGCGCTTGTTGAGCGCAATGGTGCCGCCTGCGTTTTTGTCTTTGTCCTTAGGCTTGGCCATGTCCGTTAAACTTCGGGCTCATTGCCCTTATGACGGTCCCATCCGTGGAGGGACCTAAGAAGATGACGCTCAAGAAGAGGCTGAAGTGATCGAGATCCGCCGCAGCGCCCTGGTGCGCTATTCGCCTGCCCAGATGTTCGATCTGGTCAATGACGTCGAAGCATACCCAAAGCGCTTCCCGTGGTGTGCTGGCGCGCAGGTGCTGGAACGGACAGAGGATGTGCTGGTGGCGAGGCTGGATCTCAAGTATGCCGGTTTCCGACAGAGCTTTACTACGCGCAATACCACCACGCCCCCCAGCCGCTTGCACATGAGCCTGGTTGACGGCCCGTTTCGCAGCTTGGACGGCGTATGGGATTTCATCGCACTGGGCGATGCCGGCAGCAAGGTGTCGTTCGCGCTGGATTTCGACTATGCCAGCAAGCTGGTTGGCTCCGCGCTCAAGCTGGGCTTCCAGGGATTGGCGAGCCGCATGGTGGAGGACTTCTGCAAGGAAGCGGAGCGCACCTATGGCTGAGCAGATCACCGTGGAGGTGGTCTATGCCGAGCCGTCGCGTAGCTGGTTGTGGCAGGTGATGCTGCCAGTGGGCAGCACCGTGGCGCAGGCGATTGAGGCTTCAGGTGTGGCCCGTGATGTTCCGGGGCTCGTGGTGGATCCGGCGCGGCTGGGCATTTTTTCCCACAAGGTCACACCGGACCACGTAGTGGGCGAGGGCGACCGGGTAGAGATCTACCGGCCGCTCACGCTCGATCCCAAGGAAGCTCGCCGGCGCCGCGCCCACGAGGGCTGACGCCGGCTGGACAGCCTTAGTGGCCGTCGTTGCCGCCACCGCCGTTATCGCCACCCTTGTCCTTGTCGCCGCCGGAACCGGTGTTCTTGTCACCCTTGGTTTCGTCGACCGGGTAGCTGGCGTGATACTTCTTGGTGTCGTTGACCAGCTTCTGTGCGTCTTCGGCAAAGAAGTCGCCCTCAGTACGCACCAGCACATCGTTGTTGAAGGTGAGCTTGAGCGCGCGCACCTTGATGGCGCCACCACGGTGCTGCTGGGTGGAGACGTAGTCCCATTCGTTCTGGCTGAAGGGCGAATTCACAGACGGCGAGCCCATCAGTACCAGCACCTGACGCTTGGTCATGCCCGGCTGCAGCTGATCCACGGTTTTCTTGTCGAGCAGGTTGCCCTGCGACACGTCTGGGGTGTAGATGAGACGGCAGCTGGCCAGCGACAGTGCCAGCAAAGCAAAACCCAGCGTGCGAATCAGCTTGTGCATGCGTGTTGCGTCCGGATCGTAAAGGTGTCGGATGATACACTAACGGCCTTGTGGCGCCGCGTGCGTGGAGTTTGTTTATGGAACAGGAAACCAAAGAACTGCGCAAAGCCGGGCTGAAGGTCACCCACCCCCGCATGCGCATCCTGCAGATCTTCGAGGACGAGGAGGCTCACCACCTCACCGCCGAAGACATCTACAAGCGCTTGCTGTCTCACCAGGAAGACATCGGCCTAGCCACTGTCTACCGGGTGCTGACCCAGTTCGAGGCCGCCGGCATCGTGGTCAAGCACAACTTCGAGGGCGGCCAGGCCGTCTACGAGCTGGACCGTGGCAAGCACCATGACCACATGATCGATGTGGACAGCGGAAAGGTCATTGAGTTCGTCAGCGAGGAGATCGAGCGTCTCCAGCATGAAATCGCGGCGCGCCACGGCTACGTCATCGAGGACCACAGCCTGGTGCTGTACGTCCGTCCCAAGAAAGCTCACAAGTAAGCTTAGGTTCTGGCGGTATCCGAAGGGCCGGTGGCGGAAGCGTTGCCGGCCTTTTTCATTGGCCGGGCCCATGGCGGGCTGAAAAACCTTCGCGCATAAAAAAAGCCGCGGGAGGACTCCTGTCCGCCCTGCGGCTTGATCCGTTACCGGATGGCTCCTAGGAAGGCGAGTTGCTCGCGCAGCCTGGTCGTGCCACCGATTCCGGCGGAGCGGCATCCTGCCGCTCTTCATGCCCACCGTCCCCACGGTTGGCATGGCTCACCATCTTGCGATGGTGGCTCCCCCCACATCGATGGATCCAGCGTAACGAAGCCTTCACACCTCGGCTATCGGAAAATTTCCTATGTAACGATCCTAAGTGCGCGCTACGTCACTAGTTTGCGTGCTGCTTCGCAACAATATCCGTAGATGAACGCCTTGGGCTTCCGGGCGGACCCTGAACAGCCCCCCCAGGGAAGTCACTCTGTCCCGCATGCCTTGCATGCCCCGGCCACCGCGCGGCATACGCGCCGGTAGGCCGATGCCGTTGTCGCGAATATCCAATAGGGCCAGGGCCACGCCTTGGCGTTCGCCAATGCGCAGGCGTAGTTGGAAGGCATCGGCGTGGGCATGCTTCACGGCATTGGTGGCGCTCTCCTGGACCAGGCGGTAGACAACTGTGCGGGTGTCGTCGTCGAGCAGGCGGGGGTCGCCGTGCAGGTCGGTGCGATAGGCCACGCCGGCAGCCGTGAGCAGGTCGCGGATCGGGCCTTCGTCCAGGGCGCGCAGCAGGCCGAATTCGTCGAGGACGGCGGGACGCAAGTCGTCCAGCAGGCGGTGCAGTGCCCGGCGCATATGGCCGAGGATGGTGTTGATGGATACGCCGATATCGTCCATGCCGGCCTGGGCCAATCGCGACTGGGCCAGCTTCAGGTGGGTCTGGATGGCCGTCAGGTTCTGGCCCAGTTCGTCGTGCAGCTCGGCGGCCATGTGGCGACGCTGGTTCTCCTCGGTCTGCAGGTTGCCGCGTGCGGCGTCACGCAGCTGGCGGGCCAAGTGGTCCAGTCGGCGGTTGACCGCCGCGAGGTAGACGTTTTGCTCCGCTACGCGCTCGCTACTGCGGCGCAGGGCGTCGGTGGCCGAGCCGAGCATCAATGCGCCGGTGCCGGCCACGGCGAGGAACAGCTCGCCGGCAGCGCCTGGGATGCCGTGGCCAGAAAGATGATCCACCAGTGTCATGCCCAGGCTGGAGATCAGCATGGAGAGGCTGGCGCCACGCCAGCCGTGGCGGAAGGCGAAGAACAGCACCGGCGCGAGCGACAATACGCGGGCGAACTGCGGCTGCGGCGCCTCATGGGACGAAAGCACTAGCAGAATCGCCAGCGATGGCAGCAGCACCAGCAGGCCGTCCATCAACAGGCGGCCGAGTCCGCGCTTGTCCAGTCGGGCCCGTAGCAACATCACCAGTAGCGGCACGATGAGCAGCACGCCGACGTAGTTGCCCAGCAGATCCTGGCCTAGGGCCTGCATCATCAGGTCGGCGCTGGGGCTGACGTGGATCAGCGCAAGCATCACGGCGTCGGTGGCGGTGGTGGCCGCGACGGTGAAGGCGGCCGACAGCAGCAGGCGAGCGACGTCCTCGGGATCGCGCAGGCTGGCGTGCAGGTTGGCGCGGCGCATCAGCCATAGGCAGATGGCCACCACGGCAGGTTCGGGCAGGGCGGCCAGCAGGAAGCCGCGCCACCCCATCGGCAGTGGATGGACCCAGCTAATCAGCCCGCTAGCCGCCAGCTCGGCGCCGAGCAGCCATGGCCACATCCGCATGGGTGCCAGCAGCAGCGCACCGAAGCGCAAGCCGTAGGGGAGCATCCAATACGGCTGCTCGGTCGGCCACAGCAGCAGCCAAAGCAGGAAATAGCCAATACCAAGGAGCAGGTCGGAACCCGGCAATGCAGGAGATTTCGGTCGCATGCGGTCGATGGTACATGGCGCCGGTCGGCCATCCGGAAGGCCATTTTCGACGGCAGCCCGGGCAACGCGCGGAGGGGAGATCGTCAACCGGCTCTCAGGCTGCTATACATGGGGCATGTACAGCATTGTCCTGGTCGACGACCACGCCATTGTACGAGAGGGGTTCAAGCGGCTAATCGAGATGGAGCCGGATCTGGAGGTCGTTGCGGAATGCCGCAGCGCCGACGATGCGGTGGAAGCGGTTGGCACGCGTCGTCCCGATCTCGTCGCACTCGATCTCTCGCTGCCTGACGGCAGCGGGCTGCCGTTGATCGAGCATTTGCGCAGCGTGGCGGCGGACACGCGCATCGTCGTGCTGAGCATGCACGACGGGGAGCCCTACGTATCTGAAGCCTTGCGTCGTGGCGCCAGTGGCTACGTCACCAAAGGCGTGGCGCCCGAAGAGCTGGTGGCCGGCCTGCGCGCGGTGATGCAGGGCGAATGTTTCCTTAGTTCGGACTTGCGCAAGCGCCGGGCCGAGCGGCCCAGTGAATCGCGGGACCCCATCCATCGGCTCACGGCACGCGAGCGCGAAGTGTTTTTGTTGCTGGCGGCGGGCAGGGCGCCCAAGCAGGTCGCCGGCGAGCTTGGCATCGGCCAGAAGACCGTCTACATCCACCGCGCCAGCCTGATGGGCAAGCTGGGGGCGGGCTCGGAGCTCGATCTCTATCGCATGGCGGCCGAGCGCGGGTTGTTGCCGCGCAAGAACTAGTGGTCGGGACTTGCCTTCGGCGAGTTGTCTGATAGCGCGACGCTTTTCCGCTCGTCATTCCGGCGTAGGCCGGAATCCAGTGGCCTCAATACTGGGTTTTCGCGGCTCCTTGGATTGGAGCGTGTCGCGAAAACTCAGCGCACCTGCTACTGGATTCCGGCCTACGCCGGAATGACGGTCGTCTGAGGCGTCGCCAACCTCGTGTTGCCGGCGCTCTTTAGATCAAACCTGCGCCCGCTCCAGCATCTGCTTGGCGTGTGCTCGCGTTTCGCGCGTGATTTCCACGCCGCCCAGCATGCGAGCCAATTCATCGCGCCGGCCGTTGGCGTCGAGCTTCTCGATGCGTGTACGGGTGGATTCGCCATCGCTGGCCTTGCTCACGCGCAGATGCGCGTGGCCTTGCGCGGCCACCTGCGGCAAGTGGGTGACGCACAACACCTGGCGTTGCGCGCCAAGTGAGCGCAGTTTCTGGCCGACCACTTCGGCCACGGCGCCACCGATGCCGGTATCTACTTCATCGAACACCATGGTCCCAACGGTGTCCTTGCCGAGCGTGGCCACTTCGATAGCCAGGCTGATGCGGGCAAGTTCGCCACCCGAGGCGACCTTGCGTAGCGCGCGCGGTGGCTGGCCGGGGTTGGCGCTGACCAGCAGTTCGCAACGCTCGCGCCCCTGCGGATCGGGCTCGTTGTCGCTGGTGGTTTCCAGCTCCACCACAAGGCGGCCACCGCTCATGCCTAGCTCACCCATCAAGGCACTGACTTCACCACCCAGGCGATCAGCTGCCTGCTGCCGCGACGTGCTGAGTTTGGCGGCTTGTTCGTCGTACTGCTGTTGCAGACGCGAGCGTTGGCCGGCGAGTTTTTCCAAGGCATCGCCGGCGCCCTCCAGTTCGTCCAACTCCCCGCGCAAGGCGATGGCCTTGTCGTGAAGTTCGGGGACCGGCACCCGATGGCGGCGCGAAAGTTCGTGCAGCCGGGTGAGGTGGGTGTCGACCTCGTTGTAGCGCTCCGGGTCCAGATCCACGTCGAGTGCGTAGCGGCCAAGTCCATCGGCGGCTTCGCTCAGCTGGATGGACGCGTTGTCCAACAGCTCCAGCATGGGGGCAAGGCGGTCGTCCAGCGCGGCGAGCTTGCTCATTTCCAGTTGGGCGCGTCCCAACGCGCGGCGCAGTGCGAACTCGCTTTCGCCGTCGAGCAGTTCCACTACGCCGCCAGCACCTTCAGCCAGCCTGCCGGCGTTGGCCAGTCGCTTGTGGCTGGCTTCCAGTTCGGTGAGTTCGCTGGCGGGCAGGGCCCACTTATCGAGTTCGCCCAGTTCGTGGCTCAGCAGCTCGATGCGTTGCTCGCGATCGTCGCCGCCGCTCAGTTTGCGGATGCGGTTGCCCAGCTCGCGCCATTGCAGGGCCAGTTCGCGTACCTGGGCGACCTGTGCCTCGTTGCCGGCGTAGGCATCGAGCAGTCCCATTTGGTGTGTGCGGGAAAGCAGGGCCTGGTGTTCGTGCTGGCCGTGGATTTCCACCAGCAGCGTGGCCAGTTCGCCCAACTGGCTGGCGTTGGCCGGTCGGCCGTTGATCCAGGCGCGCGAGCTGCCCTCGGCACGGATGACGCGACGTAGCTGGCAGGCGTCTTCCTCGTCCAGCTCCTCGCGGCGAAGCCATTCGCGGGCTTCGGGGAGGTGGGTGAGGTCGAACTCGGCGATGAGCTCGGCGCGGTCGCTGCCGGCGCGCACCATGCCGCTGTCCGCGCGAGCGCCCGCCAGCAACATGAGGGCGTCCACCAGCAGGGATTTGCCCGCGCCGGTTTCGCCGCTGACGACAGTGAGGCCTGGGCCGAAGGCGATCTCGGCTTCTTCGACGACGGCGAAATGACGAACGTAGAGCGAGGTGAGCATGGGCGGCGACGTGGTGAAGTCGGGGGATTGTAAGGGGGAGGGGATGGGGGGCGGCTAGTGGGGTGTCGGCCCGGGAGACGACATGCCGTCGTCTGGCCCGTTCCGATACGCCTGCCACCCAACCCTGTCCCCGTTTCTTGCAAACTTTGCCGCCAGACCTTATTTCTTGTCTGTCTCACGGATTGCTACAGCATGCCTGCCGCCCAACTCGATGCCCGCGCACGACGCCTGTTGCGCACATTGATTGCCCAATACCTTGCCGACGGCGAGCCGGTAGGGTCGCGCACGCTATCGCGGTCATCCGGCTTGGATGTGAGCCCGGCCACCATCCGTAACATCATGTCGGACCTGGAAGAAGCCGGGCTGGTGGCGTCGCCGCACACGTCTGCCGGCCGTGTACCGACGCCTCGCGGCCTGCGCCTGTTCGTGGACAGCCTGATCGAGCTGCAGCCCCTGCCGCAGGATGAGATGGCGCGCCTACGCCGCGAGTTGCCGCCGGGCCTCACCACCACCCGCGACCTGCTCGGCAACGTCTCGACCCTGTTGTCGGCGATGACGCAGTTCGCTGGCGTGGTCACGGTGCCGCGGCAGGCTGATTTTCCGCTGCGCCATATCGATTTCGTGGCGCTGCCCGATGCCCGCGTGCTGGTGATCCTGGTGTTCTCGGACAATCAGGTGCAGAACCGCATTGTCCAGTTGGCCAAACCACTGGACGGCAGCGAGCTGGAGCAGGCGGCCAACTATCTCAATGCCCAGTTTGCCGGCCTGCGTTTGGACGACATTCGCGCCCATTTGCTGCGCGAACTGCGTGAGGCCAGTGGCGAACTCAATCGGTTGATGTCCAGCGCGGTGGAGCTGGCGGCGGCCTCGTTCGCCCCGCAAGGCGATAGCGACGACGTACTGGTCAGCGGCCAGACCAATCTGATGGGATACTCGGAACTGGCCAACCTGGAGCGCCTGCGCGAGCTGTTCGAGGCGTTCCAGAAGAAAAGCGAGCTGCTGCAGCTCATGGAAGTGTGCGCCAAGGCCCCTGGCGTGCGCCTGTTCATCGGTGAAGAATCGGGGTTTGCGGCGCTGGACGGTTGTAGCGTGGTCACGGCCAGCTACGGTACCCAGGGGCGCGTGCTGGGCGCGATCGGAGTGATTGGCCCCACCCGCATGGCCTACGAACGGGTCATTCCCGTGGTGCAGGCGACGGCCGGTTTGCTTAGCGACGCCTTGAATCGCGTCGCGACGACCTTATAACGCGCTCGGGAGGCGGGGTTTTACCCGCAAGTGATTGACGGTTGGTGCCTCACGGCACCGGCCACGGATAAGGCTTGGAGTGATTCATGCAAAGCAACGATCCAACGGCGTCCACCGGGACGCAGGGCCCAGGCGGGCAGGGTGACGCGACTGGCGTCGAGCTGGAAGCGCTGAAGGCGCGTATCGCCGAACTGGAAGTGACCAACGTCGAATTGCGCGACACCGTGCTGCGCGAGAAGGCGGAGATCGAGAACCAGCGCCGTCGCCTGCATCGTGACGTCGAGCAAGCTCGCCGTTTTGCCAACGAAAAGCTGCTGAACGAGCTGCTGCCGATTTACGACGGCCTCGAGCGCGGCCTGGAAGTGGAGGGCGGCGACGTGGCCAGCGTCCGCGAGGGCATCGCACTGACGCTGAAGTCGTTGCTGAAGATCGCCGAGAACAATGGCCTTGTGCAGGTCGATCCGGTGGGTCAGCCGCTGGATCCTGAAAGGCATCACGCCGTGAGCATGGTGGAGGCCCCGGGTGCGGCCCCCAACACGGTCGTCAACGTGCTCCAGAAGGGCTACGTGCTGAACGACCGGCTTCTGCGCCCCGCGTTGGTGGCGGTCGCCAAGGAGTGACGCCCTGGCCCGTGGTCGAGGACGCCTGAACGGCGTCCCCTGCGGGCTTAGGCGGAAAGGCATACGGGGTCTTGTCGGCATTGAGATGAAACGTGCCGAGCCCCATCTGGAAACCAGTCGCGGCCGAGGGGTCGCTTAAAGAATTCGGGAGTAGACAACATGGGTAAAATCATCGGTATCGACCTGGGCACGACCAACTCGTGCGTTGCCGTGATGGACGGCACCACCGCCAAGGTCATTGAGAACTCGGAAGGCGATCGCACCACGCCGTCCATCGTTGCCTTCACCAAGGACAACGAAGTCATGGTGGGCGCGCCGGCCAAGCGCCAGAGCGTGACCAATCCCAAGAACACGTTCTACGCGGTGAAGCGCCTCATCGGTCGCAAGTTCACCGACGCAGAAGTGCAGAAAGACCTGCATATCGTTCCCTACGGCATCGTTGCTCACGAGAACGGTGACGCGTGGGTCGAAACGGCCGACGGCAAGAAGATGGCTCCGCAGGAGATCTCGGCCAAGGTCCTCATGAAGATGAAGAAGACCGCCGAGGATTACCTCGGTGAAGCGGTGACCGAAGCGGTCATCACGGTGCCGGCCTACTTCAACGACAGCCAGCGCCAGGCCACCAAGGACGCGGGCCGCATCGCCGGTCTGGACGTCAAGCGCATCATCAACGAGCCGACCGCGGCTGCCCTGGCCTACGGCCTGGACAAGAAGGGCGGTGACCGCAAGATCGCCGTGTACGACCTCGGCGGCGGCACGTTCGACGTGTCCATCATCGAAATCGCTGAAGTCGACGGCGAGAAGCAGTTCGAAGTGCTCGCTACCAATGGCGACACCTTCCTGGGTGGCGAAGACTTCGATATGCGCGTCATCGACTATCTCGTCGAAGAATTCAAGAAAGACCAGGGCATGGATCTGCGCAAGGATCCGCTCGCGCTGCAGCGTCTGAAGGACGCCGCTGAGCGCGCGAAGATCGAGCTGTCGACCAGCCATCAGACCGAAGTGAACCTGCCGTACATCACTGCTGATGCCTCCGGTCCCAAGCATCTCAACATCAAGCTCACCCGCGCCAAGCTCGAAGCGCTGGTGGAAGACCTGATCAAGCGCACCATCGAACCGTGCCGCACCGCGTTGAATGACGCTGGTCTGCGCGTGTCCGACATCCAGGACGTGATCCTCGTCGGCGGCCAGACCCGCATGCCCAAGGTGCAGGAGTCCGTGAAGGACTTCTTCGGCAAGGAGCCGCGCAAGGACGTCAACCCGGACGAGGCCGTCGCTGTCGGCGCCGCCATTCAGGGCGGTGTGCTGGGCGGTACCGTGAAAGACGTGCTGCTGCTGGACGTCACCCCGCTGTCGCTCGGTATCGAGACGATGGGCGGCGTGATGACCAAGCTCATCGAGAAGAACACCACCGTGCCGACCAAGGCCTCGCAGGTGTTCTCCACTGCCGACGACAACCAGAGCGCGGTGACCGTGCACGTGCTGCAGGGTGAGCGTGAGCGCGCGAGCGCCAACAAGTCGCTGGGCAAGTTTGACTTGCAGGGCATCGACCCGGCGCCGCGCGGCATGCCGCAGATCGAAGTGACCTTCGACATCGACGCCAACGGTATCCTGCACGTGTCGGCCAAGGACAAGAAGAGCGGCAAGGAACAGAAGATCGAGATTAAGGCCGGCTCGGGCCTGTCCGAGGAAGAGATCAACCGGATGGTGGCCGACGCCGAGGCCAACAAGGAAGAAGACAAGAAGTTCCACGAACTTGTCAGCACCCGCAACAAGGCCGACCAGTTGGTGCACGCCACCCGCAGCGCTCTCAAGGAGCACGGCGGCAAGGTTCCGGCTGACCAGCTGAGCACCATCGAAGGCGCGCTGTCGGATCTGGAGAAGGTCAAGGACGGCGACGACAAGGGTGCTATCGAGTCGAAGATCGAGAAGCTCGAGCAGGTGGCTCAGGCGCTGTACGCAGCGGCCCAGGGCGGCGGCGCGCAGCCGGATGCAGCCGCGCAGGCGGGTGGCGGCCATCAGGGTTCTTCGGCTCAGGACGATGTGGTCGATGCCGAGTTCACTGAAGTCAAGGACGACAAGAAGTAATATTGGCTGGTCGGCACTGCCGATCTGACGCAGCCCGCGTCCGGACTCAAGTCTGGTCGCGGGCTGTTTGTTGAGGAGACATGGATCGCTCGATTCATGTGGAAGTGAGCGATCCATGCCGGATGCAACGATGAGCAAGCGCGATTACTACGAAATCCTTGGGGTGGAACGCACCGTCACCGAGGTCGAACTGAAGAAGTCGTTCCGTCGACTCGCGATGAAGTACCACCCGGATCGTTGTCCGGACGATCCGCATGCGCAGGAGAAGTTCAAGGAGGCCAAGGAGGCCTACGAAGTGCTGTCCGACGCGCAGAAGCGTGCCGTGTACGACCAGCACGGCCACGCCGCCTTCGAGCACGGCATGGGCGGCGGTCGCGGTGGTTTCGGCGACATGGGCGACATCTTCGGGGACATCTTCGGCGATATTTTCGGCATGGGCGGTGGTGGCGGTCGCGGACGTTCGCGTCGTGGCTCCGACCTGCGCTACATCATGGAGCTCGATCTGGAAGAGGCCGTGTTCGGCGTCGAACGGAAGATCGAGATTCCCACTCAGGTCAACTGCCACCACTGCAACGGCAGCGGTTCGGCCGATGGCAAGACGGTGACGTGCAAGACCTGCGCTGGCCACGGCCGCGTGCGCATGCAGAACGGCATCTTTTCGATCCAGCAGGCGTGCCCGCATTGTGGTGGCAGTGGCCAGGCGATTGAAAAACCCTGCAAACAGTGCGATGGCGAGGGTCGTCTGGAAGAGACCCGCGCGTTGTCGGTGAACATCCCCGCTGGCGTGGACAACGGCGACCGCATCCGTCTCACCGGGCAGGGCGAGGCCGGCCCGGCCGGCGGCGAAGCTGGTGATCTCTATGTGGAAGTGCGTGTGCGCGGACACGCCATCTTCCAGCGCGAGGGTAATGATCTGCATTGCGAACTGCCGATCCGCTTCGCACAGGCGGCGCTGGGCGCGGAGCTGTTGGTGCCGACGCTGGAAGGCGAAGTGCCGATCAATATTCCACCCGAGACCCAGACCGGGCAGATGTTCCGCCTGCGCGGGCGCGGCGTGAAATCGGTGCGCAGCAGCCGCGCGGGCGATCTCATCTGCCGCGTCGTGGTGGAAACGCCAGTGCGCTTGACCAAGCAGCAGCGCGACTTGCTGGAACAGCTTGAGTCCACTTTTGCGCATGACGATGCGGACAAACATACGCCGCGCGCCAAGAACTGGGTCGACGGCGTCAAGCAATTCTGGTCGCGCGTGACTTCGTAAAACACGCTCGGTACAGATACATGCAGAGCCCCGGTTCCCGCCGGGGCTTTTCTTTTGGCCGTCCGTTCGCGGGGCGTCGTGCACGGCGACGCCCGTAGGCAGTAGGATCGGTTCTCACGTGCCAGCCCGTTCCAAGGAATTTGCGTATGACCAAGCCCGTTCGCCTTGCTATGAATGGCGCCACCGGCCGCATGGGACAGGCTTTGCTCGCGCTGGTAAAAGACGACGCCCGCTTCACCCTCGTCGCCGCTCTCGCTTCGCCGACGTCCTCAAAGCTGGGGCAGCCCATCGATGCCTGCGCTGGTGCGTTGGCCTATACGCACGAATGGCCGTCCGCCGGTTCGCTGGACGTGATCGTGGATTTCAGCGGCCCGGCGGGTCTTGCTGAAGCACTCACCTACTGCGAATCGAACGGCACGGCCTTGGTGACCGGCACGACGGGGCTCGATGCGAGCTTCGCGCAGCGACTGAACGCATCGGCCTCGCGGATCGCGTTGCTGCGCGCCGCCAACTTCAGCCTTGGCGTGGCTGTGCTGACACGCCTGCTCCGCCAGGCCGCGGCGTCGCTGCCGGATTGGGATCTGGACATCATCGAGGCACACCACAACCGCAAAGAAGATGCCCCGTCGGGCACGGCGTTGGCGCTGGGCGAAGCCGCTGCCTTGGCCCGAGGTACCTCGTTGCGCGAAAGCGCGGTGTACGCGCGCGAAGGACGCGTTGGTCCACGTCAGCTAGGCACCATCGGTTTCGCCGTGGTGCGCGGAGGTGATGTGGTCGGCGAGCACGAAGCGTGGTTGATAGGGCAGGGCGAACGGATTGAGCTTAGCCATCGCGCCACAGATCGCTCGATTTTTGCCCGTGGTGCGCTGGAGGCAGCGCACTGGCTGAGTGGCCGTGGAGCCGGCGATTACGATCTGGATGCCATGCTTGCCGATCGCTTGCCGCGCTGATCAGACCCCGGCGACTTGCCCCGGGTATGCCTCAGCCCCTAAAATCGCACCGATTGTCATTGGGGAGTAGCCATCCTCACCCCCTCGCGACCGATCATCGGTTGCGACTTCAGAGGAATCCGCGTCAACAGACTTGAAGCTTCGGCTTCATGGCGTGGATGGTGGCGGTGCCGTGAGGCACCCGCAGCCCGGCGAGACCTTTGGCCACGACGCGCTCACCCTGCCGGGCGAGCTCGCGTCGCTGAGCCAATGGTTTTCCGCTCGCCCGGCCTTGGAAAAAGCATGCTTATTGCATTGTTGTTTCTGCTTTCAGCCGGCGCGATCTATCTCGCGTGCGAGTATTTCGTCAACGGCGTGGAGTGGTTCGGCCAGAAGCTCAATCTGGGCGCCACGGCCACGGGCACCATCCTGGCCGCTTTCGGTACCGCGCTCCCCGAGAGTGCGGTGACGTTCGTGGCGGTCATTCTCGGCAAAACCCCCGAGCAGAAGGACATCGGCGTCGGCGCGGCGCTGGGTGGTCCGCTGGTTCTCGCCACCATCGCCTATGCCGTTGTCGGCGTGGCGCTATGGGCCAATCGCCGCCGCCTGCAACGCGTCGACCATGCTGTGCGCGTCGGGCATGGCCGGCTGGCGCGCGACCAATCATGGTTCCTTGCGATTTTCGTGGTGAAGTGTGGGCTTGGCCTGGTTGCCTTCGCCTTCAAGCCATGGCTGGGTGTGGTGTTCCTGTTGGCTTATGGCCTCTACGTATGGCGTGAGCTGAAGACCTCCGACACGGCGCCGGAGGAAGAAGAGCTCGAGCCACTGAAGTTCCAGCCGAAAGCTGTCGACCCGTCGCTGTGGTGGGTTGTCTTGCAGACGACGCTGGCGCTGGTAGTGATCGCCTTCGCCTCGCATACCTTCGTCAAGCAGATCGAGGCCATCGGCGTGGCGCTGCAGTTGTCGCCGCATCTCGTCGCCCTGGTGCTCAGCCCGGTCGCCACGGAGCTGCCCGAGACCATGAATGCGTTGATCTGGGTGCGGCAGGGTAAGGAGCGTCTGGCACTGGCCAACATCTCAGGCGCCATGATGATTCAGGCGACTATTCCCAGTTCGTTGGCCCTGTTCGCCACACCGTGGCTGTTCGATGCGCCTCTGATGGTGGCTGGCGTGCTGACGGGTATTGCTGTGATCTATCTGTGGTGGCTGTTCCGGCGTGGGCGCGTGGATGCGCGTTGGTTGGTACCAGTGGGGGCGCTGTATGGCGTGTTTGCGGCTTATGTGGCTTGGCATTTCTACGCTAGCTGACCGTTATCGCCCATACGTTTTGTATTGACGAAGGCGCCAGACCAACGGATACGCCACGACGATCAGCAATGGCGAGGAAAGGCCATTCCATGCCGTTAGTCGGATCGTGTGACGTAACTGGCTGGTGCCTTCGCCCGGGTTCCAAGTGAAGACGAACGTTAGTGATGCCGCCAGGATGGCCGTGACAACCAAAGACACCATCAGCCAGCTTATGGGTACGCCAGTCCGGAGGCCGCGCAAGAGCTGCTGACGCACTGGCCATGCCGCCACAGCCAAGATCAGCAAGCCCGCAAGGCTACTGCCGTATTGCAGGAGATTGGCGTTGGAGATGGCGGAGTGATTCATCCAGAATAACGGTTGTCCCAACATGGGTAAGTACAGGCCAAGACCGTAGTTGGCATGGGTGCATGCATCCCACGCCAAGTGAGTGAACGCCCCAATAGTCAGGGCGAGCATCACGCGCCATGGCGCGGGTAAGGGCGGTGTCTCGCCGTCGACAAGGGCAGTGGATGTCCACAGCGGCCGCCACCATCGCCACAGCAACCAGCCCATCGGCAAGCAAAACAGCGGCAGGCTGATCAGGTGGTGGCTGGGCAGTGGCCAATGCTCACGCAACACCGGCAGGAAATAGCGTAGGTCGGGCATCATGCTGCCTATCGCCAGCGCCGCGAACTCGTCGATGCTGCAGTGACGCCGCAACGGCAATACGGCGGCGACATGGCTTACGGTGAATGGCATGGCGGATCACGGCGGTTGATGCCGAGCCACTCTATGCGCGAGATGGGTGATGGCGGTGGTCAAAAAGTGACGGCGAGGTGGCCGCACGCTCAGTGACCTACTGCCGTAGCTGCGGCACGCTTCGCAATCTACGTTGAAGCCGAGACCTCGCTAAGGCTGCGGCGCCCTCAGGATTGGCCCAGTCGCGCCAGTTCTGACCGTGCCGCCTTCAGCCACGACTGTTCTTTGCGGCGATAGTAGGCAGGCATCAGCTTGGCGCGGTTGAGCAGGGATTCCAGTACGGCGCGCGCCTCCGCGTCGCGTTGCCGGCGGGCAAGCAAGGTGGCGTAGCGATAGCGGCCCTCCTCGCCGGGGTAGCTGTCGGCCAGCACGCGGTACTCATCCAGAGCTGCCTCGAACTCCCCGAGCTCTTCCAGACTGCGTGCGTAGAGCAGGTGCCCCTCGCTCGACTTGTAGCCCGGGTTACCCTTGATCAGTGCGTCCAGCGTGGATCGTGTGGCGGCAAAATCACCGAGGCCCGCCTGAGCGTGTGCCAAACCGAGCATGAAGCCTGGCTCGCTTGCATACATACCCGTGAGCAGACCCTGATACAGCTCGCGCGCGTTTTCATAGTCGCCGAGCTTGAGGCTTTCATCGGCAAGCCGGCGGCGATTGTCCACCGTGTTGCTCAGTTCAAGCTGGTTCTGCAGTTCGCGCTTGCGTCGCTGGGGATCGATGGCCTGCAGTGCCTTGCTGGCCGCCTTGCGCCCGCGAGGGTCGTGGCGGAGGTCCGGAATGACGGCCACGAGCAGATACACCGCCACCGCGAGATAGGAGCCGATCAGGATCAGCCAGATCCAGTACAGCGGGCGGCCGCTGCGCACGACATGGACGGCGCAAGCGATCTGCAGGGCAATAGAGAGTAAGAAAACGATAGGCATACCTAATCCTTGGATGCAGTGTCAGCCTGGGCGCCCGGCGTGGCCGGGCGGCGCGTGCTCAATCCTTGTGCGCGGCGTTACGGTCGCGGTCCGCGCCCAGCTTGCGGTCGAGCGAACCGAACAGCTTCTTGAAGGCGCGGGAAAACTTGCCGCGCTTGGTCTTGCGGCGCTTCTCTTCCTCACTGGTGAGCCAGGCGACCTGGATCACGCGGCGCTCACCCTCGTAAGGGAGATGGCCGTGGAAGGAGTTCTCGCAGCGTTTGAAGACCGCGAACTCACCGTACAGCGGCTTCAGTTCGGGGGCGATCATGCTGTCGATACTGTCGATGCTGCCCAGAAAACGCAGGCAGCCGTCACTGGTATCCGGCCACAGGTTGTTGAGATAGAGCAGGGCCGTGGCCACCTTGGACTTGCTGTCTGTATGGATGGTGCCGTGGCGCTTATTGAGCGAACGGCACAGGGTGATCAGGGTGGGGTATCGGCCCAGGTTGGCAATGCCTAGGTGCTGGCCGATGGCACTGGCGAACTCGGCCGAGCTGAGGCGTTCCACCAGAGTATTGACCGATGGGCCGCAGTCGCTGGCGTCGTAGGGGAAAAAGCCGGCGCTGGCATAGCGGGGGAAGTCTCGCTCCAGATCCCCCCCGCGCCTCGTCGGGCAGCTGCCCGTGGGCAATCAGGAAGGGGAATGGCTCCATCCGTACGTCCGTGTCCGGTCGGTCGAGGCGAGCAGGATCGAGCAACACGGCTGAGTTCATGGACATCCGGTCTTTGGCTTGGCGGCGCTAGTGTAACGCTCAGGGTAGGGGCTCGGTTGGCCCCATTTCTCGCGCGATGTTCAGCTGTTTCGGGTGGACACCAGAGGGGCTTGCACCTATCATTGCGACCCGCCCTGAAAGATTCCTCGACTAAGGTCCACAAGCCTGCTTCGCTGCGGCTTGCGGACCTTGCTGCACCTAAAAGGCGGTCCTCCCATGCCTATTCCTGCTCTGCTTGCCCTCGAAGACGGCAGCGTGTTCCACGGCTACGCCGTTGGCGCGACTGGCGAAACTGTCGGCGAGGTGGTTTTCAACACCGCCATGACTGGCTACCAGGAGATCCTCACCGATCCCTCCTACGCCAAACAGATCGTTACCCTGACTTATCCGCACATCGGCAACACCGGCGTGAACGTGGAGGACGAAGAGTCTGACACGGTCCATGCTGCTGGCCTGATCGTGCGCGACGTGCCCCGCCGACATAGCAACTGGCGCAGCACGGAAAGCCTGCCCGATTACCTCAAGCGCCACGGCATCGTTGCCATCGCCGGCATCGATACGCGTCGTCTGACCCGCATCCTGCGCGATAAGGGCGCTTTGAACGGCTGCATCGTTGCGGCTGAGCAGATCGATGTGGAGGCCGCCCTGGCGAAGGCGCGCGCCTTCCCGGGCCTCAACGGTATGGACCTGGCCAAGGAAGTGAGCGTCGGTGAGTCGTACCCGTGGAATGAGGGTGTCTACGATCTCGACCGTACCGCCTTCAATCAGCCGTCCAAGCGATTCAAGGTCGTGGCCTACGATTTCGGCGTGAAGTACAACATTCTGCGTCTACTGGCAGAGCAGGGCTGCGACATCACTGTCGTGCCCGCGCAGACGTCGGCCGCCGACGTGCTGGCGATGAAGCCCGATGGCGTGTTCCTCTCCAACGGTCCCGGCGATCCGGCTGCCTGCGACTACGCAGTGGCCGCCACGCGCGAGTTCCTCGACGCGAAGATTCCGCTGTTCGGTATCTGCCTGGGCCACCAGATCATGGGTCTGGCCGTGGGTGCCAAGACGCTGAAGATGAAGTTTGGCCATCACGGTGCCAACCACCCGGTGAAAGATCTGGATGACGGTCGTGTGCTGATCACTTCGCAGAACCACGGTTTTGCGGTCGACCCGGCCACGCTGCCGGCGAATGTGCGCGTCACCCACTCTTCGCTATTTGATGGTTCGTTGCAGGGCTTTGCGCTCACCGACCGTCCGGCGTTCTGCTTCCAGGGCCATCCGGAAGCCAGCCCCGGTCCGCACGACATCGGCTACCTGTTTGATCGTTTTGCCGCCCTGATGCAGGAGGCCCGCACGCATGGCTAAGCGCACTGATATCAAGAGCATCCTCATCATCGGCGCCGGCCCGATCGTCATCGGTCAGGCTTGCGAGTTCGACTACTCCGGCGCACAGGCCTGCAAGGCGCTGAAGGAAGAGGGTTACCGCGTCATCCTGGTGAATTCCAATCCCGCCACGATCATGACCGATCCGGAGACGGCCGATGCCGTCTACATCGAGCCGATCAACTGGCAGACGGTGGAGCGCATCATTGCCAAGGAGCGCCCCGATGCGGTGCTGCCGACGATGGGCGGCCAGACCGGCCTCAACTGCGCGCTCGACCTCGCCGACAACGGCGTGCTTGAGAAGTACAACGTCGAGCTGATTGGCGCCTCGCGTGAAGCCATCCGCATGGCGGAAGATCGTGAGCTGTTCCGCGTCGCCATGGCCGAGATTGGCCTGGATTGCCCGAAGGCCGAAGTGGTTCGCACCTTCGAGCAGGCGCTGCTAACGCAGGTAAAAGTGGGTTATCCCACCATCATCCGCCCGAGCTTCACGCTCGGCGGTTCCGGTGGCGGCATCGCGTACAACCGCGAGGAGTTCGAGGAAATCGTCAAGCGCGGTCTCGAGCTTTCGCCGGTGGGCGAAGTGCTGGTCGAGGAATCCGTGCTCGGCTGGAAGGAGTTCGAGATGGAAGTGGTCCGCGACAAGGCGGACAACTGCATCATCGTGTGCTCCATCGAGAACCTTGACCCGATGGGCGTGCACACCGGCGACTCGATCACCGTTGCGCCGGCACAGACGCTCACCGACAAGGAGTACCAGCGCCTGCGCGATGCTTCCATCGCCGTGCTGCGCAAGATCGGTGTAGACACCGGCGGCTCCAACGTGCAGTTCGGCATCAACGCCGAGAACGGCCGCGTGGTGGTCATCGAGATGAATCCGCGCGTGTCGCGTTCGTCGGCGTTGGCTTCCAAGGCCACCGGTTTCCCGATCGCCAAGATCGCTGCGAAGCTGGCCGTGGGTTACACGCTGGACGAATTGAAGAACGACATCACCGGCGGCCTGACCCCGGCGTCGTTCGAGCCGAGCATCGACTACGTCGTCACCAAGATCCCGCGCTTCGCGTTCGAGAAGTTCCCCTCCGCCGACGCACGTCTCACCACGCAGATGAAGTCGGTGGGCGAAGTCATGGCCATGGGCCGTACCTTCCACGAATCGCTGCAGAAGGCGCTGCGTGGTCTGGAAATCGGCAAGACCGGTCTCAACCCGACGGGTCTGGACCTGACGGCTGAAGAAGGCGTCAACGCGCTCAAGCGTGAGCTGCGCGAGCCGCGTCCCGATCGCGTGTTCCATCTTGCGGACGCATTCCGCGCCGGCCTGACACTGGAAGACGTGTACGGCCTCAGCCGTGTCGACCCCTGGTTCCTTGCGGCGTTCGAGGACATCGTGCTCACCGAGAAGGAAGTGCAGTCGCAGGGCATCACCGCCATCGACGCACTGCGCATGCGCGAGCTCAAGCGCATGGGCTTCTCCGACGCGCGCCTAGCCGAATTGCTGGACACCAACGAAGCAGCAATGCGGCATCTGCGCCGCACGCTGGGTGTGCGCCCGGTGTACAAGCGCGTGGACTCGTGCGCGGCTGAGTTCGCCACCACAACGGCTTACATGTATTCGACCTATGAGGAAGAGTGCGAAGCCAATCCGACCAATCGCGACAAGATCGTCGTGCTTGGCGGCGGCCCGAACCGTATCGGCCAGGGCATCGAGTTCGACTACTGCTGCGTGCACGCAGCACTCGCACTGCGCGAGGATGGTTTTGAAACCATCATGGTCAACTGCAACCCGGAAACCGTGTCGACGGACTACGACACCTCTGACCGTCTCTACTTCGAGCCGCTTACGCTCGAAGATGTGCTGGAAATCGTTGATCTCGAAAAGCCCAAGGGCGTGATCGTGCAGTACGGCGGTCAGACACCGCTCAAGCTGGCGCGTGCGCTTGAAGCGGCAGGCGTGCCCGTGATCGGCACGTCGCCAGACAGCATCGACCTTGCGGAAGATCGCGAACGCTTCCAGCAGATGATCGAGAAGATCGGCCTGAAGCAGCCGCCGAACCGCACCGCACGCACGCCTGAAGAGGCACTGGCCTCGGCCCGCGAGATTGGCTACCCGCTGGTGGTTCGCCCGAGCTACGTGCTGGGCGGCCGCGCGATGGAAATCGTCTATAGCGACGCCGATCTTTCGCGTTACATCCGCGACGCTGTGCAGGTGTCCAACGATTCGCCGGTGTTGCTTGATCGCTTCCTCGACCACGCGGTCGAAGTGGATGTGGACATCATCGCGGACGCCGAAGGCAATGTGCTGGTCGGCGGCATCATGGAGCACATCGAAGAAGCGGGCGTGCACTCGGGTGACTCGTCCTGCTCGCTACCGCCGTACTCGCTGACCCAGGAAGTGCAGGACGAAATGCGCCGCCAGGTCACCGCGATGGCGAAGGAACTGAAGGTCATCGGCCTGATGAACACCCAGTTCGCCATCCAGGGCGACACGGTATTTATCCTCGAAGTGAATCCGCGCGCATCGCGCACGGTGCCGTTCGTGTCTAAGGCCACCGGTGTGCCGCTCGCCAAGATTGCCGCGCGTGCCATGGCTGGTCGTACACTGATCGACCAGGGTGCCACCAAGGAAGTGATCCCGGGCTACTACTCAGTGAAGGAAGCGATCTTCCCGTTCCTGAAGTTCCAGAACGTGGATCCGATTCTTGGCCCCGAAATGCGTTCCACCGGCGAAGTGATGGGCGTCGGTCGCAGCTTCGGTGCTGCCTTTGCCCGCGGTCATGACGCTGCCGGCATCAAGACGCCGCCGAAGGGCAAGGTGTTCGTGTCGGTGCGTGACGCCGACAAGGATCGCCTGCTACCAGTGGCCCGCGAAGTGCTCGAAAAGGGCTTCAGTCTGGTTGCCACTGAAGGCACGGCCAAGTACCTGGCCGAGCACGGCGTCACCTGCGAGCGCATCAACAAGGTGGTCGAGGGTCGTCCGCACATCGTCGACCTGATCAAGAACGGCGAGATCGTCTACATCGTCAACACGACCGAGGGCAAAGCGGCCATTGCCGACTCGTTCTCGATCCGGCGCGAAGCCCTGCAGCAGCGCGTCACGTACTCCACCACGGTGGCAGGTGCCCGCGCGCTGGTGCATTCGCTGGACTACCACGGCGATGGCCAGGTGCACAGCCTGCAGGAACTGCACAAGGAACTGAAAGCATGAGTCGTGCGCCCATTACCAAGGCAGGCTCGGAGCGTCTTCGCGGTGAGCTGGAGAAGCTGAAGTCCACGGATCGGCCGCATATCATCGCGGCCATCGCCGAGGCTCGCGCGCATGGCGATCTCAAGGAGAACGCGGAGTACCACGCGGCACGCGAGCAACAGAGTTTCATCGAAGGACGCATCGGTGCGCTCGAGGCGTTGCTGTCCACGGCGGAAGTTATCGACGTTAGTCGTCTGGCCGCCGGTTCCCGCGTGGTGTTCGGCGCCACAGTGGATCTGGAAGACGAGGACAGCGGCGAAGCCGTGACCTACCAGATCGTTGGTGACTTGGAAGCGGACATCAAGCTGCGCCTTATCGCGGTGTCTTCGCCGATCGCGCGCGCGCTGATCGGCAAGAGCGAGGGTGACAGCTTCGAGTTCAACGCACCCAATGGCGTGAAGCGTTACGAAATCACGGGTGTGCGTTACGACGCCTGAGCAAGTACACCGAGGAGCGCACACCCTGCGCCTCCGTCGGGGCATCAGCACAAGTGCTGATGCCATTTAAAGGGCCGCTGATGCGGCCCTTTTTCTTTGGAATGCGTACGGGGTTAGCCTGGAAATTGAAGCAACAAAAAAAGGCCGCTTTCGCGGCCTTTTTTCTTCGACTCATCGCAGCTAGAAATTAGCGCTGACGAGCCTTGAAACGCGGGTTGCTCTTGCAGATCACGAACACTTTGCCGCGACGACGCACAACCTTGCAGTCACGGTGCCGCGCCTTGGCGGACTTCAAAGAGGAAAGCACCTTCACGGCCAGCTCCTGAAACTATCGAAAGAAAAAATACAAGACGGCGATCATAAACAGTTTCTTGACTTCGTACAAGTCCTTGGATCGCCTGCGCAAATGGGTTGTTCATGGCGGGTGAGATCCAGGCGATCATTCCGGCTCAGTCATGGCGCTAAGGAAGCGGCGGACGACGGGATTGGGGTCGTCCATACGGCTGGCCAGCGCCAGCAGCATGAAGGCGTCAGGGTCTTCCAATTGCAGGTACTTCACGCCGGGGAGGTTCACGGATCGCATGGACGCCGGCACTAGGGCCAGTCCCATGCCAGCGGCAACGAGCACCAGCAGGCCGTTGATCTGCTGGGCGTGCTGGCGGATCAGCGGATGGAAGTTGGCCTTGGCAGCAATCTGGGCGAGGCGATCGTACAGGGTGGCGGCCAGTTCGCGCGGCTGCACCACAAAGGCCTCCATGGCGACCTCCCGCAGCCAGATGCTTTCCCGGCCTGCCAACGGGTGATTGGCGGGCAGGGCGAGCAGCAAGGGCTCCCGGTCGATCACGTCCAAGCGCAGGTGCTTGGCCATGCCCGGATGTTCAGGCTCATCGCGAACGAAGCCAACGTCTAGGTCGCCTGATATCAGGGCGGCGTACTGCTGCTCGGTGTACATCTCGCTGAGGATCAGGCGCACCTGTGGTGCAAAACTGCGGTAGCGCAGCAGCGTCTGGGGTAGGGAGGGGTGGAAGGTGACCGACACGGTGTAAGCGAGTCGTAGCTTGCCGCTGAAGCCCGTAGCCGCGTCGGCCATCTGGGCGCGCGCCTCCTCGGCCTTGCCGAGGATCTGGCGGGCTTGTTCCAGGAAAAGCTTGCCTGGTTCGGTCAGCGACACGTTGCGCTTGTTTCGTTCGAGTAGGCGCACACCCAAATCATTCTCAAGCGATTGAATTTGCTGAGAAAGAGGGGGTTGAGAGATGTAGAGCCGCTGGGCTGCTCGGGTGAAGCTGAGCTCCTCGGCGACCGTTACAAAGTAACGAAGCTGACGGAAGTCGAACATAGGAGGGCTTTAAGACGATTTCCGAATAAGTCGGCCGCTAAATATATATTTGTTTCTATAACGGGTCGATCCTATTATTTCTTACGTCCCGCCACCGTCCCCTCCCCCCCAGGTGGCGGCGACCCTCGCCCCGCTACGACGCTATCCCCGCGATATCTGGTCTTCCTCCCCCTGACCCATATCGACGCGTCGCCTAGCGGGGCGCTTTCTTTTTCAGCACAACGCCCGGCCTAGCGCCGGGCGTTGTCGTTCGGGATCAGTGGGTTGCGTTGTGGGGTATCCCACAACGCATGCGATCAGAGGCTTGCGGCCAACCGGGTGCCCTGGTCGATGGCGCGCTTGGCGTCCAGCTCGGACGCGACGTCGGCTCCGCCAATGACGTGGACCTTGATGCCGGCCTGGGTCAGTACATCGGCGAGCGCGCGGTTCGGCTCCTGGCCAGCGCAGACGATCACATGGTCCACTGGTAGCACCTGCGGCTTGCCGTCGACCGTAATGTGCAGGCCCTCGTCATCAAGGCGCTCATAGGTGACGCCGCCGAGCATGGTGACGCGCTTGGCCTTGAGCGTGGCGCGATGTACCCAGCCCGTGGTCTTGTTGAGCCGGGCGCCGGGTCGGCCTTCGGAGCGTTGCAGTAGCCATACCTGACGCGCAGGTGCTTCCGGCACCGGGGTTGCCAGGCCGCCGCGCGAATCCAGTTGCATGTCCACACCCCATTCGCGCGTCCAGCGGGATACGTCCAGCGTGGCCGAGGGCTGGTGTTCGACTAGGAACTCGGCCACGTCGAAGCCGATGCCGCCCGCACCGATGATCGCCACGCGTTGGCCTACGGGTTTGTTGTGTGCCAGCACGTCGAGGTAGCTAAGCACGCGCGGATCGTCACTGCCGGGGAAGTGCACGCTACGGGGCGTGATGCCTGTGGCGACGACGACTTCGTCATGCCCTTCGGCTGCGAGCGCTGATACATCGGCCGCGTGGCCCAGCTTCACGGTTACGCCGGTGTCGTCGAGGCGATGGCGGAAATAGCGCAGCGTCTCGTGAAACTCTTCCTTGCCTGGAATGCGCTTGGCGTAGTTGAACTGGCCACCGATCTCGCTGGATTTATCGATCAGTGTCACGGCGTGCCCGCGTTCGGCGAGCGTGCTGGCACAGGCGAGGCCCGCCGGACCGGCGCCGACCACGGCGATTTTCTTTCGCGATGCTGCGGGCTCGATGAGCAGCTCAGTTTCATGGCAGGCGCGCGGGTTAAGCAGGCAGCTCGCGCGCTGGTTCTTGAAAACGTGGTCGAGGCACGCTTGGTTGCAGGCAATGCAGGTGTTGATGCGCTCGCTGCGCCCCGCCTTGGCCTTGTTCGCCCATTCGGGATCAGCCAGCAGCGGGCGGGCCATCGACACCATGTCCGCTTCGCCGGTGGCCAAGATTTGCTCGGCCACGTCGGGCATGTTGATACGGTTGGTGGTGATCAGTGGGATGGATACTTCGCCCTTGAGCTTCTTCGTCACCCACGCAAAACCCGCGCGCGGCACGCTGGTGACGATGGTGGGGACGCGTGCTTCGTGCCAGCCGATGCCTGTATTGATGATGCTGGCGCCGGCCGCTTCGATGGCCTTGGCAAGGGTGACGATTTCCTGCCAGTCCTGGCCGTTCTCCACCAAGTCGAGCATCGACAGGCGATAGATGATGATGAAATCGCGACCCACCGCTTCGCGCGTGCGTCGCACGATTTCTACGGGAAAACGCATGCGTTTTGCTGCGTCACCACCCCAGGCATCGCTGCGCTGATTGGTGCGAGCGGCCAGGAACTGGTTGATTAAATAGCCTTCCGAACCCATCACTTCGATGCCGTCGTAGCCGGCATCTTGAGCGAGCTTCGCGCAGCGGACGAAGTCGCGGATGGTGCGTTCCACGCCACCCGTGGAGAGTGCGCTCGGCGTGAACGGCGTGATGGGCGATTTGATCTTTGATGGCGCTACAGACAGGGGGTGATAGCCGTAACGGCCAGCGTGCAGGATCTGCATGCACAGCTTGCCGCCCTCGGCATGCACCGCCTTGGTGAGCTTGCGATGGCGCGCCACGTGCCAGGGCATGGAGAGCCGTCCGCCGAAGGGCTTCAGCCAGCCGCGGATACTGGGGGCGATACCGCCAGTAACCATCAGGCCCACGCCGCCACGGGCGCGCTCGGCGAAATAGGCGGCCAGTTTGTCGTAGTCGCTGGACTTGTCCTCCAGCCCGGTGTGCATCGAGCCCATCAGAATGCGGTTGGGCAGGGTGGTATGGCCCAGATCAAGCGGGGAGAACAGGCGGGGGAAGTTCATGGGGCCATTGACCTGGTTCAAACGATCGTATGAATGTGCCTGGGTAGAGCGTTTGAAAGCAAGAGGGCGGACGTGGGGCACGTCCCTTCACACCCCGACTTGGGCCGGAGTGGCGCGCTTGCGCTGGTTTTCGCCCTGACGCGCCAAGCCGGATGGCTGGCGGGCTGGATCAGTCCAGCAGCTCCCGCACGAGTTCGATGTAGCGCTGCATGGCTTCGTTTTCCGGGGTGCCGCGCAACTGGGCCCAGGCCTCGTGCTTGGCGGTGCCGACGAAATCGAAGAAACCCGGCTGCTCGCTGTGAACATCGCCTTCGGAACCCTGCTTGTAGAGGGCGTAGAGCTTGAGCAGGGTGTCGTTGTCCGGCCGCTGGTCAAGCCGCTGGATGTCTTCGGCGGCCTGTTCGAATTCGCGGCGCAGATCGGTCATGGTGTGGACTTGCATGGTCAGGCGGGCAGTAAAAAGGGAGTGGACATCCCGCGTTCCGTGCGAGGACCAACGCGATAGCATATGCGTTTTCCTTCGCCGCCGTCAGGAGCCTCCATGTCCTCGTCCTCTTCCGTCCCTGTACTCACCATCGACGGACCCTCGGGGTCGGGCAAGGGCACCATCAGTCGCATGGTGGCTGAGAAACTGGGCTGGCGACTGCTGGATTCGGGTGCGCTGTACCGGGCTGTGGGCTATGCGGCGGGTATGGAGGGGCTGGATCTCTCCGATGCCGAGGCGATGACTCGTTGTGCCCAGACCACCAAGATCCGCTTTCAGGCGGCCAAGGATGGCGACGACACCCATGTGCTGGTGAACGGCCATGACGCCACGGACGAATTGCGCACTGAAACAGCAGGTGCGGCGGCCTCGGCCATTGCCTCGATTCCCTCGGTGCGTCAGGCACTTGTGGACATGCAGCTGGCCTTTCGCAAGGCACCAGGCCTGGTCGCCGATGGCCGGGACATGGGGACGGTGATCTTTCCGGATGCCGCCTTCAAGGTATTCCTGACCGCCAGCGCCGCCGAACGGGCGAAAAGGCGCTATAAGCAGTTGAAGGAAAAGGGACTGAGCGTTACACTTGCCACCCTTCAGCGCGAGATCGAAGCGCGCGACGCCCGTGATGCCTCACGAACCGTCGCGCCGCTCAAGCCGGCCGTGGATGCGGTTTTTATCGACACCACCGGCATGGGCATCGAGGACGTCGTCGCGAAAGTATTCGCTGTCGTGCAGACCTGAAAGGGTTGCCGGCGGCTTTTGGCGCCCCTGTTGCGGCAGGGGATATTGGTCAACGGTGCCAAGGGAGTGATCCCAAGACACCCATAACCGGTGGGCTGACCGTCCGTGCGCCATTCATACAGGTGCGCACAAGGATCTAAGGCCTTTTCTCATTTCTGGAATCAACATGACTGAAAGTTTTGCCGAACTGTTTGAACAGAGCCAACAGGCTATCTCCAAGCTGAAGCCGGGCGCGATCGTCACCGGTATCGTTGTGGAAATCCGCAACGACGTCGTCGTGATCAACGCTGGCCTGAAGAGCGAAGGCATCGTCCCGATCGAGCAGTTCAAGGACGAGAGCGGAGAGCTGGAAGTGCAGGTAGGCGACGAGGTGAAGGTTGCCCTCGACGCCCTGGAAGACGGTTTCGGCGAGACCAAGCTCTCCCGTGAGAAGGCCAAGCGTTCCATGGTATGGGACGACCTCGAGCAGGCCTTCGACAAGGAAGAGACCATCACCGGCAAGATCTCCGGCAAGGTCAAGGGTGGTTTCACCGTCGACATCAAGGACGTCCGCGCATTCCTGCCGGGTTCGCTGGTCGACGTGCGTCCGGTCCGCGATCCGGTTTACCTGGAAGGCAAGGACCTCGAGTTCAAGATCATCAAGCTCGACCGCAAGCGCAACAACGTTGTGGTCAGCCGCCGCGCCGTCGTCGAGACCGAGTTCTCCGAGGAGCGCGAGAAGCTGCTTGAGCGCCTGACCGAAGGCGCAGTGGTCAAGGGTACCGTCAAGAACCTCACCGACTACGGCGCATTCGTGGACCTGGGCGGTATCGACGGCCTGCTGCACATCACCGACATGGCGTGGAAGCGCGTGCGTCATCCGTCCGAAGTCGTCAACGTCGGCGACGAGCTGGACGTCCGCGTGCTGAAGTACGACCGCGAGCGCAACCGCGTGTCGCTGGGTCTGAAGCAGCTGGGCGACGACCCGTGGGTCGCCATCGCTCGCCGCTACCCGGTCGGCAGCCGCCTGTTCGGCAAGGTCTCGAACGTGACCGATTACGGTTGCTTCGTTGAGATCGAGCCGGGCGTGGAAGGCCTGGTCCACGTGTCCGAGATGGACTGGACCAACAAGAACGTCAACCCGGCCAAGGTTGTGCAGGTCGGTGACGAGACCGAAGTGATGGTGCTGGACGTGGATGAAGAGCGTCGTCGCATCTCGCTGGGTATCAAGCAGACCCGCTCGAACCCGTGGGAAGCTTTTGCAGCGATGCACAAGAAGAACGACAAGGTGTCCGGTCAGATCAAGTCGATCACCGACTTCGGCATCTTCATCGGTCTGGATGGCGGCATCGACGGCCTGGTTCACCTGTCCGACATCTCCTGGCAGGCCTCGGGTGAAGACCTCGTTCGCAACTTCAAGAAGGGCGACGAGATCGAAGCGGTGGTGCTGGCCGTTGATCCGGAGCGCGAGCGTATCTCCCTCGGCATCAAGCAGATGGAGCAGGATCCGTTCGGTCAGTTCATGGCCACCAACCCGCGCGGCACCATCGTCAACGGTACCGTGAAGGAAGTGGACGCCAAGGGCGCCGTGATCGACTTGGGCGAAGGCGTCGAGGGTTACCTCCGCGCCAACGACATCGCCAAGGAGCGCATCGAAGATGCTACGCAGCATCTGAAGGTGGGCGACAAGGTCGAAGCCAAGTTCACCGGCATGGACCGTAAGGGCCGTCAGCTGCAGCTGTCGATCCGCGCCAAGGACGAAGAAGACGTTGCTGACGCGATGGCCGAGTACTCGTCCGCTTCCGGCGGCACGACCAAGCTTGGCGCACTGCTCAAAGAACAGCTCAACAAGGCTGACTAAGCAGTAGTACTGCTAGGAATGCGGGGCGGCGCTCGGCCGCCCCGCGGTTTCACGTCACGGACATTGGGGACCCATGACCAAATCCGAATTGATTGAGGCGCTGTCACGGCGTCAGACCCACCTCGCGTTTGCCGACGTGGAGCTGGCGGTCAAGAGCGTGATCGAACAGATGAGCCATGCCCTCTCTAGCGGTGAGCGCATTGAGGTTCGCGGTTTTGGCAGCTTTGCACTGCATTACCGTCCGCCGCGCATGGGCCGCAATCCCAAGACGGGCGACGCAGTGGCACTGCCGGGCAAACATGTCCCGCACTTCAAGCCGGGCAAGGAACTGCGAGAGCGTGTCAACATGAATCTGGAGTAAGACCCAGCGCAGGTTTCTGCACGGGTTTTTCCCCAGTGAGGGCAGGGCGGCCACAGGCCGATCCTGCCTTTTTTTTGGAGCAGGTTTTTGCGACGAGCTGGGCGATCCGCGAAACGGACTTGCCGCCCGATTTGTGAAGAGTGGTTCGCTCCCCGCCTGTGATGGCCCCAGGCAATCGGTTAAAGTCGCGATATGCGCCTGATCGTTACGCTGATTCTCCTGCTCTTCATCGCCGCCGGCATTGTCCTCGGCGCGTTGAATGCCGATCTGGTCGGTTACGACCTGGGCTTTGTGCAGCTTTCGTTACCCAAGGGGGCGGCTCTCTTGGCGGCACTGGTCGTCGGCTGGCTGCTGGGTGGGCTGACAGCTTGGCTTGGTGTCAGCGCCAGGCAACAGCGTTTGCGCCGCAAGGCCATGGGACAGGAAAGCGGCAAGGCCAAAACCTCTCCGGCCGGTGCATGAGCGCGCTTCTGTACGTACTCATCCTGCTGGTCCCTGCAGCATTTGCTAGTGGCTGGTGGACTGCTCGCCGGGCTGGCGTGCGACGTTCCGGTGCACAAGTCAGTGAGCTTTCGTCCGATTACTTTCGTGGCCTGAACTACCTGCTCAATGAAGAGCAGGACAAGGCTATCGAGGTATTCCTCAAGCTTGCCGAATACAACCGCGACACGGTTGAAACTCATCTGGCGCTCGGCAATCTGTTCCGTCGCCGGGGCGAGGTGGATCGTGCGATTCGCCTGCACCAGCATCTTGTGTCCCGCCCGGGGCTTTCCGATGCCATGAAGACCGTGGCTTTGTTAGAGCTGGGCGAGGACTACATGCGTGCGGGCCTGCTGGACCGCGCCGAAACACTGTTTTCTGATCTGGTGGCCATGGACGCGCACGCGCCGTCCGCCTTGCGGCATCTGATTGCCATCTATCAGCACGAGCGCGATTGGCATAAGGCCATCGAGCATGCACGCCGCTTGGAGGCGATGACCGGCGAAGACGAGGCCGGCATGATCGCCCAGTTCTATTGTGAGCTGGCGGAGCAGGCGCGACAGCACGGCGCACGCCAGGACGCGCGCGAATATCTGCGCCAGGCTTTTGCCTGCCAGCAGGATTGCGTGCGTGCCTTCATGCTGACCGGGCGACTGTACGCCGAAGAAGGCCAGCATGCGGAAGCTGCGAAAGCCTACGAGCATGCCGTCGAAGCGGACATCGCGTTCGTTCCGGAGATCCTGCCGCCACTGCTCAACAGCTACGCGCGTTCGCAGCAGATGGAGCACGCCGAGCATTTCCTGCGTGACATTCTGGAGCGCTATCACGGTATTTCGCCCGTGCTGGCGCTCATGCGCTTGTACCAGCAGCGCGACGGTGAGCGAACGGCTGTGGAGTTCCTCACGTCACAGCTTCGCCTACGCCCTTCGGTGCGAGGTCTGATGGCACTGATCGATGCCACCATGGACAGGATGGAAGGGGAGGCGCGCGAGAACTTCCTGATCCTGCGCGATCTCACCAAGAAGCTGTTGGAAGGTCAGGCCATGTACCGCTGCAGCCGCTGCGGTTTCGGCGCCAAGGCACACCACTGGCAATGCCCCAGTTGCAAGAGCTGGAGCACGATTCGCCCGATCCATGGCGTGGCCAACGAATGAGGCACGGATGAATCTGGTTTCGCTGGCGATAGGGATGGTGCTGGCTGCGTTGGTGATAGCAATGGTGGTCGTTCGGGGCGCCATCGCGTACGCGCATCGACGCGGCATGATGGATTTGCCGGGACAGCGTCGTTCCCACACTCTTCCTACCCCTCGCGGGGGTGGGATTGGCGTCGTCGTTGCCGTGCTGCTGACTGTGCCTGCATGCCTGCTCATGCTCCCGGGACGGCTGCCGTTCGCTGTGGTGGCAGCCTTGGCGATCAGTACGATTCTGGTCGCGGCGGTGGGTTGGTGGGATGACCATGCTTCATTGCCGGTTCTGCCACGGTTCGGTATCCAGTTGCTGTCGGCTGGCCTGCTTGCGGTGGCGTTGGCATCGGCCGGCATGTCCTGGTGGTGGGTGCCCGTGCTGATGCTTGCGGGTGGCTGGAGCATCAATCTGCACAACTTTATGGACGGCATCGACGGCCTGTTGGCCCAGCAGGTGATCTTTATTGGGCTGGGCCTGGCGCTTATAGCGCAGGCGGCCATTCAGCCCGCGATGGCCGTTGCTTGTGCCTGCCTTGCGGCCGCGGCGGCGGGTTTCTGGTATTTCAATCGGCCCAGGGCCCGTATTTTCATGGGGGACGTGGGCAGCGGCACTATGGGGCTGCTGATTTTTGCCTTCACGGCGCTCCTCTGGCAGGTGGACTGGCACCTGATCTGGCCGGCTCTGATCCTCAGTTCATCTTTTGTAGCGGACTCAAGCCTTACGCTTCTCAACCGTATGGTAAGTGGCCGTCGTTGGTACACTGCTCATCGGGAGCATCTGTATCAGTGGATGGTCCGCAGTGGGTTTACGCATGCCACGGGGGGGGGCGTGCTATCTGGGTTGGAACATGCTGGTGGCGGCACCGCTCGCTTTCCTTGCATGGGCTTGCCCGACGTGGGCAGTGCCGGTGTTTTTCGGCACTTACCTGATAGCGACCACCGTTTGGATTGTCATGAAGCGCCAGTGCTTGTGGCGCGTAGGGAACAAGGGTCGACATGTCGCTACGTAAATGGGTCGGTGTCATTCATCCGCGAACGGCCGTGGTACTCCACGACCTGCTGATGGCTGCGCTGGCGTGGTGGGTGGCGAAGGCCCTCCGTTACGCGATGATCGACAACGCGGCCATCAGCTTCCACGTGCTGGAGTTTCCGCTGGTTCTCCTGGTGCAGGGGGCTGTGCTGAGCTGGACGGGCCTCTACAAGGGTGTCTGGCGTTTTGCGAGCCTTCCGGATCTTTGGAACATCCTGCGCGCGGCGGTGATCGGCGCGTTGGCCATTGCGGCGGTGCTGATCCTCTACAACCGCCTGGACGACGTGCCTCGTTCGGTGTTGTTGCTGTATCCCGTCGTGCTGTCGGTTCTTCTAGGTACGCCCCGCCTTGCCTATCGCTTCTGGAAGGACAGCCGGGTCGACCTGTTTCAGGCCAAGCCGCCTCAGCGTGTGCTGATCGTCGGTGCTGATCGCGCCGGCGAAGCCCTGTCGCGTGACCTGCATCGCGATCACGGCTTCACGGTGGTCGGCTTTGTCGACGACAAGGAAAGCCTGCGTGGCGCCAGCATCAACGGTAAGCCAGTGCTTGGCCGCATCGACCAGATTCCGGAGCTTGCTCGCGAAGTCGCCGTGCAGATGCTGCTTATCGCCATGCCGGGTGCCTCTACGCAGGAAATGCGTCGCGTGGTTGAGCTGTGCGACCTCAGTGGATTGCCATACCGCACTGTCCCCAAGCTGGAGGACGTGGTCTCGGGGCGGGCGCATTTCAACGAGATCAAGGAGGTCGCCATCGAAGACCTGCTTGGTCGCGATACCGTGGAGCTCGACTGGACGGCCATTCGCGTAACGCTGACCGGGCGACGCGTGCTGGTGACCGGTGGTGGCGGCTCCATTGGTTCCGAACTCTGCCGGCAGGTGGCGCGCCTGGGTGCGCAATCGCTGTGCGTGGTCGACAACTGCGAATTCAATCTTTATCGGATTTCTCAGGAGCTGCGCGCCGAGTATCCGGAGCTGATCTACGAAGGCGTGCTGGCCGATTGCGGTGACTCCGCTGCCATGCGCAAACTGTTCTCCGAATACAAGCCGCAGGTGGTGTTCCATGCCGCGGCGTACAAGCACGTGCCCATGCTTCAGGGCCAGCTGCGCGCAGCGTTCCGCAACAACGTGCTGGCAACGCGCAACGTGGCCGACCTGGCGGACCGTCATCACGTCGAATGCTTCGTGCTGATCTCGACGGACAAGGCAGTCAACCCCACGAGTGTGATGGGTGCCTGCAAGCGGTTGGCTGAAATCTGGTGCCAGAACCTCAACGAGCACTCCAATACCCACTTCATCACCGTGCGTTTCGGCAATGTGCTCGATTCCGCGGGTTCGGTCGTGCCGCTGTTCCGCGAGCAGATCCGCAATGGCGGCCCGGTGACCATCACGCACCCGGAAATCTCCCGCTACTTCATGACCATTCCGGAGGCCTGCCAGCTCATTCTGCAGGCAGCCAGCATCGGTAAGGGTGGTGAGATCTTCGCGCTGGACATGGGTGAGCCAATCAAGATCCGTGACCTTGCCGAGCAGATGATCCGCCTCGCCGGCCGCAAGCCCGGCACGGAAATTCCTATCGTCTACACCGGACTGCGCTCCGGTGAGAAGTTGTTTGAGGAGTTGTTCCATCCTCTGGAAAACTATATCGAGACGACGCACGCCAAAATCTTCCTGGCGCAATACCGTCAGGTGAAGTGGGATCTGCTCAATGCTCAGATGGCCAGGGCGGCAGATGCCGTTGTGGTCTATGACGAGGAAACGCTGCGCCAGTGCGTCTCCAACCTGCTGCCGTCGTTCCGTTGGAGCGACTCGGGGCAGGCGGACAACGTGGTGGCGCTACGTCGTAATGAATCAGGAGAAAAGTAAGTGAGCAAGCCGTTGCGCAAGGTGGTGTTCCCCGTGGCGGGCCTCGGCACGCGTTTCCTCCCCGCGACCAAGGTCGTGGCCAAGGAAATGCTGCCGGTATTGGATCGTCCGCTGATTCAATATGCTGTGGACGAAGCGGTGGACGCTGGTGCAGACACGCTTATCTTCGTCACTAATCGCTATAAGCACGCCATTGCCGATTATTTCGACAAGTCTTATGAGCTGGAAGCCAAGCTTCAGGAAAAAGGCAAAGACGAGCTGCTTGCACTCGTGCAGGGCACGCTGCCCAAGCATGTGCGCGCCATTTTCGTCACTCAGCCTGAAGCCCTCGGCCTGGGCCATGCGGTGCTGTGCGCCAAGCCGGTGGTGGGCGACGAGCCGTTTGGCGTCGTTCTCCCTGATGACCTGATCTGGAACAAGGGCAAGGGTGCGCTTCGTCAGATGGCGGAGCTGGCGCAAACCCAGGGTGCTGGCGTTATTGCTGTGGAAGAAGTGCCGCCCAGCGATACCGACAAGTACGGCATCGTCGATGCCACGCCCATTGACGAACGCAGCGCGCAGATCCGCCACATGGTGGAGAAGCCCAAGCCGGCCGATGCGCCGTCGAACCTCGCAGTGGTTGGGCGCTATGTCCTGCCGGGTCGCATTTTTGAATTGCTCGAGCAGACAACGCCGGGTGCCGGCGGTGAGATCCAGCTGACCGACGCGATTGAGGCGTTGCTCAAAGAACAGGGCAAGGTGCTGGCCTACCGTTTCGAAGGCACCCGCTTCGATTGCGGCAACAAGGCTGGCCTGGTGCGTGCCACCATGCACATGGCCTTGCAGGATCCAAAGCTTGCGCCGGTCGTGCGCGAGATCATCGCGACGCTCTGAGTCGTCTCTGAGTCACCGGCCTTAATAGGCCGGTGACTGGACGGTACCTGGGTTGAGTCTCTACGCAATGTAGGGGATTGCCTTCAGCCTGAGTCGTCGTTTTCTCATGCGTCTCTGACGCAACCATGCCAGAATCTCTCCCGCGCTTCGCCATCTTTGGCGAGCAAGCTACCTGTGGGATAAGCCCCTGACGTCTGTTCCGCCTCGCAAGAGGCGGGCATTTTGGCGCATCCGGCTTCGCCCCAAGGCCGGCTTGGCCGTTGTCGTGTTCATTGGATGAAAACCGGGAAAGCATCATGGATCTGCTGCGATTTCTGCTCTCGTTGCCCTTGCGCCTGTTGCGCGGGCTCCTCGCTGGCATAAGCCTGATATTGCGCCCGCTCTTGGGGCAGGTCAGTTGGTCGGCGCCCGCGTGGCTGCCGGCCACCGGGGGCTGGGTCCGACATCGCCCGATGCAGGCGGCCGGCATGTTGCTGGCTGTGCTGGTTGTGGCCTGCGGAGGCTGGTTCGGTTGGCAGTGGTACAAGAATCGGCCCCAGCCGGTGGAGCCTTCCCGGATCACCTTGAGCGCGTCCGCGCCGTCTATTACGGACTACACGCGGCAGCCCATCGTCATCAATCCGTTGATGGTGACATTCTCCGGCTCTGCGGCTCCCATCGAGCAGGTCGGCAAACCGGTAACGACCGGTATCACCATGCAGCCCGTCATGAAGGGGCAGTGGAGCTGGGTCGACGATCGCACGCTGAAGTTCGTGCCCGCGGAAGACTGGCCGGTGGGCAAGCACTACGAAGTGCGCTTCGACGTCGCCAAGGCGTTTGCCCATCATGTGCTGATGGGGGATGACCACTTCGCGTTCGATACCCCGGCGTTCGAAGCGAAGGTGGAGAACGGCGAGTTCTATCAGGACCCGCAGGACGCTACCGCCAAGAAAACCATCCTGCCGGTGGCATTCAATTATCCGGTCGATACCGCGGAGTTCGAGAAGCGCATCGAAGTGGGCTTGAAGCAGCGCGTCGGCAGCGATGCAGCGCTCAAGTACACGGTCACCTACGACCAGTACAAATTGCACGCATGGATCCACTCGCAGCCGCTTTCCCTGCCGCGCGATGAAAGCTCGGTGTCCTACACCATCGCCAAGGGCATCCGCAGTGGGCGTGGTGGCGACGGTACCAGCGAGGCGGTCACGGCACAGGTGCGCGTGCCCGGCCTCTACAGCCTCGCTATCAATAGCATTGAGCCCACCCTGGTCGACAACGAGAAGTACGAGCCCGAACAGGTGTTGATGGTCAACGTCGGCGGCACGGTGCGCGACAGCGAACTGGGCGGCCTGGTCAAGGCATGGGTGTTGCCTGCGCATAAGGCGGGAGAAGATCAGGCCGACGATGCACCGCCCTACGATTGGGCGGCCTCCGAAGTCGGTGAGGCGCAGTTGCGCCAGAGCCAGCCGCTGAAGCTGGAGTTGGTGCCGACCGAGAACGATTACGAAGCCGTGCAGAGCTTCAAGTTCCATGCGGCGCCGGGCCAGCGCGTTTACGTGCGCGTGGACAAGGGGCTGAAATCCTTCGGTGGCTACATCCTGGGTAAGGCCTACACCACCGTCGTCACCGTACCCAACTATCCCAAACTGCTGCGATTCATGGCAGACGGTTCGCTGCTCTCCATGTCGGGTAGCAAGCGCATCTCGGTGGTGTCGCGCAATCTGCCTGGCATGCATGTCGAGATCGGCCGCGTGCTGCCGGATCAGCTGCAGCATCTGGTGAGCTTCAACCAGGGCACGTATGCGCACCCAGAGTTGAGCTACGACTTCAATGAAGACCACATCGTGGAGCGTTTCGAGCAGAAACGCAGCTTCCCCAAGGATGATCCGTCCAAGGCTCATTATGAGGGCATTGACCTTGGTCAGTATCTGAAAGAAGGCAAGCGCGGCGTTTTCCTGCTGCATCTGTCCAGCTACGACGCTGCGGCCGAGAAAAAGAAAGAAGACGCCAAGAAAGCCAACGAGAACGAACCGCAGGCAGCACCCACGAACGACAACTCGGGCGATGAGTCTGAAGAGTCTGGCGACGACCAGAGCGAGATGGCCGACAGCGGCGACAGTGGCGATACGTCCAGTCCCTCCGATACGCGCCTGATCGTCGTGACCGACTTGGGCATGCTGGTGAAGCGCTCGCTGGACGGCAGCCAGGATGTGTTCGTGCAATCCATCCACACCGGGCAACCGGTGGGCGGTGCGACGGTATCCGTGCTGGCGGTGAACGGGCAGACGCTGTTCAGCGACACCACTTCGGCGGACGGCGTGGTGCATTTCCCCACCCTGAAGGGCCTGGATCGCGAGAAGCAGCCCACGCTCTATGTGGTGAAGAAGGGCGATGACCTGTCGTTCCTGCCTATCGGTGGTTCGACCAGTTATGAGCGCAAGCTCGACTTCTCGCGCTTTGACGTGGGCGGCGAGCGCAATGCCCAGAACGAAGGCCAGCTTTCGTCGTACCTGTTCTCTGATCGCGGTATCTATCGTCCAGGCGACACCTTCCACATTGGCCTGATCGTGCGCGCAGCGAGTTGGACGCGTAGCGTGGTCGGCGTGCCGCTGCAGGCTGAAATCGTCGACCCGCGTGGCATGACGGTGAAGCAGTTGCCGATGTCGATGGATGCCTCTGGCTTCGGCGAGCTCGAGTATGCGCCAGCCGAAACGGCACCGACGGGCACGTGGACCGTGAACCTTTACATCGTGAAAGATGGCAAGGCCGGCGCGCAGATCGGTAGCACTACCGTGCAGGTCAAGGAATTCCTGCCCGATCGCATGAAGGTCGAAGCCAAGCTGGCGGGCCAAGTGACTGAGGGCTGGGTCAAGCCCGACCAGATCAAGGGCATCGTCGATGTAATGAACCTGTTCGGCACGCCTGCAGCGGATCGCCGCGTCGAGGCATCGCTGACCTTGCGTCCGGCATGGCCGGCGTTCCGTAGCTGGCCCGACTACCACTTCTACGATGTGCGTCGTGCGAAGGAGGGTTACGAGGACAAGCTGCAGGACGGCAAGACCGACGACAAGGGACACGCCGAGTTCGATCTCGACCTGAAGAAGTACGCCGATGCCACGTATCAGCTGTATTTCCTGGCGAAGGCCTATGAACCGGAAGGTGGTCGCAGCGTGGCTGCCGCCGCGCAAACGCTGGTATCCAGCAACGACTGGTTGGTGGGCTACAAGTCGGTCGACAACCTCGACTACATCAATCGCGACGCGACGCGTAGCGTGCATCTCGTTGCCATTGATCACACGGCCAAGTCGATCGCGCTGAAGGAGCTCAAGGCGCGCCTGATCGAGCGTCGCTACCTGTCGGTGCTCACCAAGCAGGACTCGGGTGTCTACAAGTACCAGTCCAAGCTCAAGGAAGTGACGATCAACGAGCAGGCGCTGGCCATTCCTGCCAACGGTATGGACTACGCTCTGCCGACCGACAAGCCGGGCAACTATGCGCTGGTGATCGTGCGCAGCAGCGATGGCGTGGAAGTGAATCGCGTGGAGTACTCGGTGGCTGGCGCCGCCAATGTCTCCCGTTCGCTGGATCGCAACGCGGAACTGCAGCTCAACCTGAGCAAGCCGGATTACGCGCCGGGCGAGTCGGTGGACATCGCTATCCGCGCCCCTTACGCCGGTAGCGGCCTGATCACCATCGAGCGTGACAAGGTCTACGCGCATGCGTGGTTCCATGCCGATACCAGCAGCTCCGTGCAGCACATCACCGTGCCTGCGGATTTCGAGGGCAACGGCTACATCAACGTGCAGTACATTCGCGATCCGTCGTCGGATGAGATCTTCATGAGTCCGCTGAGCTATGGCATCGTGCCGTTCTCGGTGAACCTGGACGCGCGCCGCAACGCCATCAAGGTGGAGTCGCCGGCGGTGGTGAAGCCGGGTGAGACGGTGACCTTCAAACTCACCGCGCCGCAGCCCACCCGTGCCGTGGTGTTCGCCGTGGACGAGGGCATTCTGCAGGTGGCGCGCTACAAGCTGGGTGATCCGCTGAAGTTCTTCTTCCGCAAGCGCATGCTGGAAGTGGGCACGTCGCAGATCCTCGACCTGATCCTGCCCGACTTCGAGAAGTTGATGGCGATGGCGGCACCGGGCGGTGATGCCGATGCGGCCATCGGCCGGCAGCTCAACCCATTCAAGCGCAAGCGCGACAAGCCGGTGGCGTACTGGTCGGGCATCGTCGATATCAACGGCGAGAAGGACTTCACCTATCAGGTGCCGGACTACTTCAACGGCAAGCTCCGCGTGATGGCGGTGGCCGTGTCCTCCGACCGTGTCGGCACGTATGAAGGCAGCACGACGGTGCGTGGTGATTTCGTACTCTCGCCAAATGTGCCGACGACGTTGGCACCGGGTGACGAAGTCGACGTCAGCGTGGGTGTAGCCAATAACCTGACCGGGCTGGGTGGTAAGCAGGTGCCGGTAGCAGTGACGCTGAAGACCGGCCCGCAATTGCAGATCGTCGGCACGCCAACGCAGAGCTTGAACCTCGGCGAGATGCGCGAAGGCGTCGTGACGTTCCGCGTCAAGGCGACCGACAAGCTTGGCTCCGGCAACCTTAGCTTCACGGCAGGCTATGGCGACAAGTCGGCGCGCCAGAGCGTGGATGTGTCCGTGCGTCCGGCTTCGGCTTATCGCACCCAGGTGGACGTGGGTCGCGTGGACGCTGGTAGCAAGCAGGACCAGCCAGACCTGCGACGCATGTATAGCGAGTACGCCTCGCGTGACTCGGCCATGTCCAACATCCCGGTTGTGCTGTCGAGCGGCCTCACCACCTATCTGGTGAACTTCCAGCATTACTGCAGCGAGCAGATCGTCAGCGCGGCCATGCCGCGGCTGGTGTTGTCGAAGTGGCCGCAGGTTAAGGTCTTTGCCGATGCTTTGCAGCCGGTGATGAATGGCGGCAAGAAGCTCAGCAACGAAGAGGCGCTATCGCAGTTCCTCGACGTGCTGCATTCGCGCCAGAATGGGCAGGGTGGTTTCGGTCTGTGGTCCGCCACACCGGATGCCAATCCGTTCGTGTCTACCTATGCCATGCACTTCATGCTGGAGGCACGCGACCGTGGCGTTGAGATTCCGCGCGACATGTTCGATGCCGGCAATAAGTACCTCAAGCAGCTGGCGAGTGACGATAGCCTCGACGGGCTCGATCTGGTGCGTCAGCGCGCTTATGCGGTGTACCTGCTGACCCGCCAGGGCAACGTCACCACCAATGACCTAGCTGCCGTACAGAAGCGCTTGCAGGATGCCTATCCCGACCAGTGGAAGAACGATCTGGCCGCAGCATGGCTGGCCGCGTCGTACCAGTTGCTGAAGCAGGACAAGCAGGCTGCGCAGCTCATCGCCGGCCCGCAGAAGCTGCTCGAGCGCAGCAAGGCCGACAAGGACTACAGCTACGGTTACTACTACGACTCGCTGACGCGTGATGCCACCACGTTGTACCTGCTCAGCAAGCATTTCCCGGATCGGGCCAAGGCACTGTCGCCGCGTGTGATGGAGAACATCACCGAGCCGCTGCAGTACGGCTGGTACAACACCTTGTCGTCGTCGATGGTCTTGCTGGCGCTGGATACCTACGCACAGGAAAACAACGTACAGCTCGACAAGTTGCGCATCGACCAGGTGATGGCGGACGGTTCGGTCAAGGCGATAGCCGCGCCGCAGGGTAACCTGCTGCAAGCCGGTAGCTGGAATGCGGACGCTAAGCGTCTGCGCTTCACCAACGACAGCACCTTGCCGGCGTGGCGCGTGGTAAGCCAGGGCGGCTATGACCGTGACCAGCCGGCCAAGGCCATCAAGGACGGCTTGGAAGTCACCCGCGACTACACCGACACCAACGGCAAGCCTATCGACAAGGTGACCATTGGTCAGGAAATCGACGTCCATCTGAAGATCCGCAGCACCGACGGCAGCGACTATGACGACATCGCCATCGTTGATCTGTTGCCTGGCGGCTTTGAGCCGGTAATCCAGCCGCCGCCGGCTGTTACGGACCAGCAGCCGGATGGCAGCGACGCAAGCGATGGCGGTGGCGACAGCGATGTGAAGGCCAGTGAATGGCGCTCACCCATCGGCGTGGGCAAGTCCACCTGGGCGCTCGAGTACGCCGACATCCGCGAGGATCGCGTGGTGCTCTACGGCTCGGCGACGTCCGATGTCGGTGAGTTCGTGTATCGCATCAAGGCCACCAATGCCGGCAAGTTCATCGTGCCGCCGGCCTATGGCGAGGCGCTGTACGATCGCCGCGTGCAGGCGAGGACGGCGGGCGGCAAGACCTTGGAGGTTGTCCGTCAGCCCTGATGGGTAAGAGCCTGTTCAATGCCTCCCCGTAGCCCGCGTTGTTCACCCCAGGCGCCCAGCGAGTGGGCTGCAGCGCAGCGCCTGACTGGTGGTCAGGTCAAGCTGCGGACCGCCCGCTGGGCGCCTGGGGTGAACAACCTTCGGGCCGGGTCTGTTTGCCCACAGGCCAGCGTCATCACTCAGTCGTGTACGGACGTACACTCCTTCGTTCTTCCTTGTCCTGCGTGCAAACAGCTCCCGGCGCGGGCCACGGGGAGGCATTGAACAGGCTCCAGGGCGCGCCCGCCACGGTGGGCGCGCCTGCGGACACTCACGCATGATCACGTCGTCGCTCATTGTCCGTTGCTGGCGTGCCTTGGTTCGCTGGGTCGTCCGTTGGCAGAACTGGCTGGTGGGCGCGGCCTTGCTCGGCGCGCTGCTGGTGGGTTGCCGGGTATGGCCACATCGCCCGTTGAATGCGTGGCTGCCGTCGTCGACGGCGGTTTACGACACGCGCGGCCGGTTGCTGCGCCTGACGCTGGCGAGTGACCAGCGCTACCGATTGTGGGTGCCACTCAAGGATGTGTCTCCCGCCTTGGTCGACGGCGTACTGCTACACGAGGATCGCTGGTACCGCTGGCACCCTGGCTTCAACCCTTATGGTTTGTTGCGCGGCGCCTGGGTGACGTACGTCAGCCACGGCAACCGGCAGGGTGGCTCAACCATCACCATGCAGCTTGCGCGATTGCTGTGGCGGCTCAATACGCGCACACCGACAGGCAAGCTGCTTCAGGTGGCACGGGCCATACAGCTGGAACTGTTCTACTCCAAAGACCAGATCCTCGAGGCTTATCTCAACTACGCACCCTATGGGCGCAACGTGGAAGGCGTGGGTGCAGCGAGCCTGGCGTACTTCGACAAGCCCGCCGACACACTCAGCCTGCCGGAGGCGTTGACCCTGGCGGTGATTCCCCAGGATCCCAGCCGTCGCCTGCAAGCAGGCGCGGACGCACCTGACCTAATCAGCCACCGACTCAGCAGTTCGCGCAACCGGCTCTACGCTCGCTGGAAAGCATTGCACCCGAAGGACGCAGGCCTGCAGCCGCTGTTCGCCTTGCCGCTGCGTCTTCGCCCCTTGTCGCAGTTGCCGTTCGAAGCACCGCACGCGGTAGACCAAGTGCTTGCCGCGCGCCGCGTGATGTCCAGCGATACGGACAGCCGTGTCACGACCACACTGGACGTGGATCTTCAGCACGTGCTGGAGCGTCAGGTGGATCGCTACGTAGAGCGCAACAACGGGCGTGGCATACGCAACGTGGCTGCGGTGCTGGTGGATACGCGCGACATGGGCATCAAGGCGCTGGTGGGCTCCGCCGATTACACCAATGCTGATATCCAGGGGCAGGTGAACGGCACGCTGGCCAAGCGCTCGCCCGGTTCGACGCTCAAACCTTTCATTTACGGGCTTGGATTCGACCAGGGTGTACTGCATCCGCAGACCGTCCTGCGCGACGTGCCGACCGCGTTCGGCCCGTATGCGCCGGAGAATTTCGACGGACACTTTCTTGGACCCGTGACGGCGACGGAGGCGCTGGTGCGCAGTCGCAACATCCCTGCGGTGTGGGTGGCGTCGCAGCTGCAGCAGCCGAGTTTCTACCAGTTCCTGCGCGACGCCGGCATCAGCCGCATGGCGAGCGAAAAGCACTACGGCCTGGCCCTGGTGCTGGGCGGTGGCGAGGTCACCATGCAGGAGCTGGCTGACCTTTACGCGATGCTGGCCAATCGCGGCGAACTCAAGCCGTTGCGTCTGCTTGCCGCGGATCCACAAAGCGCCGGCACGCGCCTGTTGAGCGACGAAGCCAGCTTCATGGTCATGGACATGTTGCGGCAAAACCCGCGACCGGATGAGACCACGGGCGCGCAACCGGATCGCTTCCCGGTGTACTGGAAGACCGGTACGTCATGGGGTTTTCGCGATGCGTGGACGGCCGGCAGTTTCGGGCCCTACGTGCTGGTGGTGTGGGTCGGTAATTTCGATGGCAGCAGCAATCCAGCCTTCGTTGGCGTGGAGGCGGCCGCACCGTTGTTCTTCCAGATGGTTGATGCCTTGAGGGCGGCACAGCCACGGATGACCGAACCGGTGCGGCACATGCCTGCGCACCTCAAGCGCGTGGAGATCTGCCTCGCCAGCGGCGACTTGCCCAACCAATGGTGTCCGCAGCGCGGCATGACCTGGTTCATCCCGGGCAAGTCGCCCATTCGCGTGAGCCAGGTGCATCGCCCGATCGTCATCGACGACGACACCGGCAAGCCGGCCTGTCCGCCTTACGCGGGCAAGCGCACGCACGTGGAGGTTTATGAATTCTGGCCTTCGGAGCTGCAGCGCGTCTTCGTGCAGGCCGGTATTCCGCGTCGCACGCCGCCACGCAACGATGCCTGCGTACTCAGCGGCGTCGATGGTGAGCCACCGGCCATCACCTCGCCGCTGCGTGGCAGCATTTATGCCTTGCGGCTGAAGTCGGCGGGTGACGATCGCATCGCCTTTAGCGCGAACGCGGACGCCTCCGTCCATGAGATGTATTGGTTCGTCAACGATGCCTATGTCGGACGCAGTGCGCCCGGTGAATCAATGTTCTGGCAGCCAGGCACCGCAGGCAACTATGAAGTGCGGGTGGTGGACGACCGCGGTCGCAGCGACATGCGCCCGCTGGGTGTGAATATCGTCGACTGAGCACCCCCTGCCAAGCGTCATGCCGGGGAAGGGCGGCACGGCTGCGTTATGCTTGATCGCCTGAACCGAGACAAGTAACGCCTAACGCATGACTTCGTCACCGGCAGTCTCCTACTACCGCGCCACGGCGACGCCGTACGCATCGTTTGCGCCGTTACAAGGCAAGGTGGACGCACGCGTCGCCATCGTCGGCGGCGGCTTCGCGGGCTTGCACACGGCGCTGGGTCTCGCCGAGCGTGGCGTGCGTGACGTGGTGCTGCTGGAGCGGGAGCGGGTTGGCTTCGGCGCGTCCGGGCGCAACGGCGGCTTCGTATTCGGAGGTTATTCGCTGGGCGAGCAATCCTTGCTCGATCAGCGCGGGCAGGATGCCGCCCGCGCGTTGTTTCGGCTGACGACTGATGCTGTCGCGCGTATCCGCGAACGCGTATCGCGCTATGAGATTCCCTGCGATCTGGTCGACCAAGGCATCATCTGGGCCAACTGGTTCCGCGACCCAGCGGTACTGCGCCAGCGGCAGGAGCTGCTGGAAAAGCACTATGGCGCAGCGTGGGAATGGCTGCCGCAGAACGAGCTTCGCGCGCGCGTCCATACGACACGCTACTACGACGGCCTCTACGAGCGTGACGCACTGCACCTTCATCCGCTGAACCTTGCCATTGGCCTCGCAGGCGCAGCGGCCGCTCAAGGCGCGAGCGTCCATGAGAACACCGATGTGTGGCAATTGCGTCGCGAGGGTTCGCGCTGGCGTATCGAAACCGCGCAGGGCTCGGTACATGCCGATCAAGTCGTGCTGGCGTGTGGTGGCTATCTCGCAGGTCTCAAGCGGCAGGTCGATCGAGCGATTCTGCCTATCGCCACGTATGTGATGGTGACGGAGCCGCTGGGCGATCGCCTCAACGATGCACTGGAAACACGAGCGGCCGTCTACGACTCGCGCTTCGCATTCGACTACTACCGCCCGTTGCCCGATACCCGTTTGCTCTGGGGTGGGCGAATCTCCGTGCGCGATCGCTCGCCGCGCGCAGTACAGCGCCTGCTGATGCAGGATCTGCTGCGTGTGTTTCCACAGTTGAAAGGTGTGCGCGTTGATTACGCGTGGTCGGGCCTGATGAGCTACGCCCGACACCAGATGCCGCAGATCGGTAGCAGCGGCGATGGCCTTTGGTGGGCGCAGGCGTTTGGCGGGCACGGCCTTGCTCCCACGTGCGCAGCAGGTGATCTGTTGGCATCTGCTCTCGCGGAGGGTGATGACCGTTGGAAGCAGTTCGCGCCGTATGGACTGGATCGCACCTATCGCCCGTTTGGTTACCTGGGCGCACAGACCAGTTATTGGTGGCAGCAGGGCAAGGACTGGTTCAAGACACGATTGGAAGGATGAGCAGGATGGAAGCGAAGTCGCAGGAAGAAATCAGCTGGGCTGATTTCGAGAAAGCGTTGATCGTGGCCGGCACCGTCACGCGCGCGGAGCCGTTTCCCGAAGCGCGCAAACCCGCATGGAAAGTATGGGCAGATTTCGGGCCTTACGGCGAGAAGAAGACGAGTGCGCAGATCGTGCAGCTGTATCGCGCCGAAGATCTGGTCGGTCGCCAGATCGTGGGTGTGATCAATTTCCCTGAGAAGCAGGTGGGGCCGTTCCGTTCCCAATTCCTGCTGACCGGCTTTCCAACCGACGACGGCGTGGTACTCACCGCCGTCGAACGGCCCGTTCCCAACGGTACTCGTCTGGCCTGATCAACCGGCTTGCAACGCCGGTTGCAGATGGGAGCGGCGATTGATCATCAGCGCCAATCCCGCTGCGATCAGGCCGGTGACGCCAGCGACCACGAAGGGCTGCAGATAGTCGCCATTCTGCGTGCGCAAGGCGCCGGCGAAGAACGCGGCACTCGCCGCGCCGATCTGATGGCCGGCCGCCACCCAGCCGAACACCACAGGTGCATCGCGATCGCCAAAGGCTTCGGTGGCGAGACGCAGCGTGGGCGGCACCGTGGCGATCCAGTCGAGGCCGTAGAACATGCCGAACAACGACAGGCTAGCGAACGAGAAATCGGAGTAGGGCAGCCAGATCAGCGACAGGCCGCGCAGTGCGTAATACACGAAAAGCAGCTTGCGCGGGTCATAGCGGTCGGTAAGCCAGCCAGAGAGAGTGGTGCCGACGAGGTCGAACGCGCCCATCATGGCGAGCAGGCCTGCCGCGCGCACTTCCGGAATGCCGTGGTCGCCGCACATCGCGATGAAGTGCGTGCCGATCAAGCCATTGGTGGTGAAGCCACAAATGAAGAACGTGGCGAACAGGAACCAGAACGTGCGTTGCTTCGACGCAGTTGCCAGCGTGCCCAAGGCGATGGACAACAGGTTGCCACGCGGTGCGGCGTCGGCTTCGTCCTCCGTCGCGCCATACGGGCGCAGGCCGATGTCGGACGGGCGCTCCGGCAGCAGCCACCACGCCAACGGAATCAGCAAGGCACAGCCCGCCGCAACGGTCCACACCACCGGGCGCCAGCCACCGTGCTCGGCGATGGCGGCCAACGCGGGCAGAAAAGCCAGGGTGCCAGTAGCCGTGCTCGCCGTGAGCAGGCCCATCATCAGGCCACGGTGCGTCACGAACCAGCGGTTCACTACGGTTGCGCCGAGCACAATGGCCACACAACCCGAGCCAATGCCGGAGAACACGCCCCAACTCAGCATCAGGTGCCAGGGTTGGGTCATCCATGCGCTGGCCGAAATGGACAAGGTCATCAGCACCAGCGCGCTAATCAGGGTGCGACGCACGCCCACCGCCTGCATCAGCGCTGCGGCAAACGGGCCGACCATGCCGTACAAGAAGATGCCCAGCGCGGCGGAGAGGGAGATAGTGTCCCGGCTCCACCCGAAGGCCTTGCCCAGGGGCAGGATGAGCACGCCGGGCGCGGCGCGGACGCCAGCGGCGGCAAGCAGGGCCAGGAAGATCACGCCGGCGACGACGAAGGCGTACTTCTGGCCGAAAGGGCGGGTGCGCTGTATAGTCATGTTACCGGTCGGTACGTGGAGTTGCCGAATCGTACGTACCGATCGGTAACATTGTCAACAGCCGTGTGCCATGTCGATCAAAGATTTCCCATTTGAGCCCGCCGAACCTGCTGCGGAAAGCAAACCCAAGGCCGCCGAGCGCATACGCCGCACGGCCCGTGAGTTGTTCTACCGCGAGGGTATCCGCGCCATCGGCGTGGAGGAAATCGTTACAAAGGCCGGCGTCACCAAACCAAGCCTCTACCGCAGCTACGCCTCCAAGGACGATCTCGCCGCGGAGTACCTGCGTGACTACGAAGTGGCGTTCTGGAAGGTGTTCGAAGCGGGGGCCGAGACGCATCCGGATGACGCGCGCGGGCAACTCATGTCCTACATCGAGGGACTAGCCCATCGCGCCACGCAATCGGGTTACCGCGGCTGCGGGCTTACCAACGCAGTGGTGGAATATCCCGGTGACGACCATCCGGCCCGCAAGGTCGCCGAAGAGCACAAACACAAGTTTCGCGAGCGCCTCATCGAGTTGTCGACGGCGATGGGGGCAAGGGAGCCGGAGGTCCTCGCGGACGGCCTGCTGCTGTTGCTCGAAGGTACCTACGCCTCGGGGCAGATGTTCGGGTCGCATGGACCCGCGGAGTCCCTTGTCAAAATTGCCAATCAGCTGATTGACGCGTCAGTGCGCTGGAGGCAGTGACATCAGTCGGTCGATTTCTTCTGACTGTCCAGCCACACGCCCAGGCCTTGCGCATTGAGCTCCACATCCATGCCCAGCAGAACGAGCAGGGACTCACGGTCGCCCGTCCAACCATGGGCCTGCGCGCGCGACAGATAGAGGTCGGTCAACGCGGCCTTCATCGCCTCGTGTCGTTGCGCTGTATCCAGTGCTTGCGCTTGCGCTGCGATGGCGATGGACACCATGGCATCGATCTGCGCGTGCAGATCGCCGGCCAGCTTCTCGACGTTTTCGATGCGGTCGAAATGGGTGATGTACATCGCCGAAGGGTTCAGGCCAACCAGGCGTCGGATCGACGCATGCAATGTATCCGGGTCGAACTGCACCGGTGTCGTCGTCGGCAGAATGAAGGGGCCGTTCGCCGTATCGAGCTCGCGATACGAGAGACCGAACGTATCGCCGGTAAAGCACACGTTCGCTCGCTGGTCGTACACGCTCAGGTGATGTCGCGCGTGTCCCGGTGTGTCGAGGCAGAGCAACGGCCGTCCGGCGAGCGAAACCACGTGGCCATCCGGTGCTTCGGCGACTCGTTCGGCGGGAATGGGGCGCAGCCGTCCATACGTGGCTTCCATCACTTCCTCGCCGTAGACCGCCGAGGCCCCCGCCCATAGCTGGCTGGGATCGATCATGTGTCGTGCGCCGCGCGGGTGCACTACCAGGCGCGCGTTGGGCAGTTGTGCGATCAGTTGCCCCGCACCGCCAGCGTGATCGAGATGGACGTGCGTGAGAATCAGCCAATCGACATCGGCGGGCACGAGCCCTGCATCGTCGAGCGCCTTGAGCATGCGAGGCACGCTATGGTTGGTGCCGCAATCGATAAAGGCGGCATGGCCGGCTTCGACAAGCAAGTAAGCCGCATCGAATCGCGGACGAACGAAGCCGGTATCGATAGTGTGAATGCCGTGATTCATCGCCAACCTCGCGCAGGAGTATCACGCGAGGTTAGCAAGGTCGCCCCGATGGTTCACTCCCACCTTGGTCGGAAGGGAGGCAGACGTTGTCGCCTGCCGCTCTATCTCACGGCGCGCTGTCGACCAGCACCAGTTCCGAGTCTTCGAGTGCCGTCACGGTCAGCTTCGTTTCATGGCGAATCGCCGCGCCGTCACGTGTATCGAGCGTTACGCCATTCACGTCGAGCTTGCCCTTGGCAGGCACCAGGTACGCATAGCGACTGCCGTCTAGCTCATACACCGCCGTCTCACCAGCCTTCAGCGTCGCGCCGAGCACGCGGGCATCGGTGCGCAGGGGCAGGGCGTCGGTGTCTTCCTTGAAGCCACTGGCCAGCGTCACGAATCGCCCCGAGCGGTCGCCCATCGGAAACGGCTTGGTGCCCCACGACGGCGGCTTGCCGTGATCATCGGGCATGATCCAGATCTGGAAGATCTGCGTATTGCTGTTTTCGAGGTTGTACTCAGCATGCGTGATGCCCGTGCCAGCACTCATCACCTGCACATCGCCCGCGACCGTACGGCCCTTGTTGCCAAGGCTGTCCTGGTGCGTGATCGCACCTTCGCGAACGTAGGTGATGATTTCCATGTCCGCATGGGGGTGAGGCGGGAAGCCCGTCTGCGGCGCGATGGTGTCGTCGTTCCACACGCGCAGTGCACCCCAGCCCATGCGGCCCTGGTCGTTATAGCTGGCAAACGAGAAGTGATGCTTGGCATTGAGCCAGCCGTGGTTGGCTCCACCCAGACTGTTGAAAGGTCGACGGTCGATCATGCGGCACTCCTTGATGATGGGACGCGCTGGTAAAGCGCCTGACATTCAAGATAAGTCGGAAAGGCGCAGATACCAGACCGCACAAATCGGACGGACTGTTGCTCATGGGAGACGCCTGCGCGTGGTTGCAGATGAAGGCTGCCATTCCGAACGTCCTCGGAACGCGATGCCCCGACACCCGGCCGCATCTCGGGGAAGGTGAAAAAAGTCTTCCCAAGGTCTTCACAAATGCCATGGTTCTGCTATTATTTCTGACTCCGATGCGGGAATAGCTCAGTTGGTAGAGCACGACCTTGCCAAGGTCGGGGTCGCGAGTTCGAGTCTCGTTTCCCGCTCCAGTTTTCTGCAAAACCTCGGTATTCCGGGGTTTTGTGTTTTCAACGGATAGTAATCGTGTTTCAGGTTACGATTCGGATGTAATGGCCTGGTGGCAGAGTGGTCATGCAGCGGCCTGCAAAGCCGCGTACGCCGGTTCGATTCCGACCCAGGCCTCCATTACATCAACGACTTAGGCGCCCTTGGGCGCCTTTTTTGTGCGCGGAAATGCGGTGGAGCAGGTCCTTTATTAAGTCAGGGTCCCGGTTTTGTGTGCTCCAGCCCCGTGCAATAAGCTCTCGGTGTCTACCCACGCCGATTCGTGATGATTCCGCCCTCTGTTTCCCGCTATACCGAGATGGCTACACCCATCGCTTTGCGTGAGCGTGTGCAATGCACGTGGCAGTTCCATCAGGGCAATCTCGATACCCATCCCACACAAGTACTACCGGATGGATGCGTCGATTTCATTTGGAATGGAAGTAGCCTTTTCGTGGCCGGACCAGACAGCCGTGCGGCCATAGCGACGCTGGCGCCTGGCAGCACTCTTACGGGCGTGCGCCTGGCTCACGGCACGGCTGCGGGACTGTTGGGGCTGCCTCTTCATCACATCGCTGATCAACGCGTGCTGCTATCGGACATCTGGGGAAGCCGCCATAGCGGGGACTGGGAACTTCAGCTCCATGAAGCGATGGACCCAGCGGAGGTATTGCATGCCTTGTGCCTCAGTCGTGAGCTGACTGCAGACCGTCAAATGCAGTGGATTTTTTCCATGCTGCAAAGCCCCTCGGCACCACGAGTTTCAGCGCTGGCCGCCGCTCTCAACATGACCGAGCGATCATTGCGGCGTCGGTGCCAGCAAGCTGTTGGTTATGGTCCGAAGACACTGGAGCGCATCTTGCGGCTCCAGCGATTTCTGAAGTTGGCCCCGCAACATGCCACGCTTACCTCCGCGGCATTGGAGGCCGGCTATGGCGATGCGCCTCATCTGGTTCGCGATAGCCAGCTGTTGACTGGCCTGACCCCACGCGAGCTTGTGGCGCGTCACGTTCGTTGATATGTCCGTTTTCGCCAAGCCAGCAGCCATAGCGCCACGCAACAATGACGCCTCCACTATTTTTGTGAGGGCGCCATGTCTCGTACCGACCAGCATCACCGAATTGACTACATCGAATTTGCCGTAGCCTCGATCGAGGCGGCAAAGCGTTTTTATGGTCGTGCGTTCAATTGGACATTTCAGGACTACGGTCCTGATTACTGCGAGTTCCGCGATGGTCGACTCACGGGTGGTTTCTACCATGGGACTCCGCAACCGGGCGGAGCACTCGTCGTGCTGTACTCGAACGATCTCGATGTGACCAGGGCTGGTATTGAGGCCGCTGGCGGTCGCATCGTTCGTCCGATCTTCGATTTTCCCGGCGGCCGACGCTTTCACTTTGTTGATAACGATGGCTATGAGTTGGCCGTCTGGTCTGAGGTTTGAGCAGAATAGATCGTGCGTTGGGCTTGGTAATCGTGGCCAGGTGATGTTCGGGCGTCTCTTTCAGGCGGCAGCGAGAGTCGGCTGATCCGGCTTCTTGACGCGTCTGTAACATCAAGCACGAATCTCGCGCAAAGAATGACGCCGGCTTTGCGCATGCGAGCCGGAATGACTTTGCTATGAGCAACGCTCAGTTAGTTTTAAAGCGGAACCGTCACGGGAAGCTGGGTCTCGGGAGAGACGAGTACTCCGTGTTGAGCCTGGCCTCGATGTTGACGATCCATGTGTAGTATTCGACATTGAGGCCATAGCGTTCTTCGGCGATGACATCGCAGCAGAGTCGCCATCCTGGCCCAATATCTGCTGCCAGAGCATCGAGCTCGGATCGGATTCGATTTTGAGCGTCGATGACTCGCGCTCTTACCTGTTTGGTGTCCACGCTTCCCCCTTGGTTCACGGCAGCCATTGACTGCCGTACAAGCCCGCGACATGCCCCTCGCATGCTGCTGGCATTGCCTGAGACGTTTTCACGGGGCAAAACGGAAATGGCTCGCAAAGTCTTCGCATCTGCTGACCGCCGAGGCGGATGGCTTTTTTCGCTGTGATGCCGTGAGTGCGCGTTGCCACTGAAACATGGAATGTAGAAGAAAAGGGCTCGCGTCGCCGCAAGCCCCCTATCACTGGTAAAGATGGCGGGGTTCGAATCAACGGTTCCGCGAGTGTCCGATGGCTAGTCGGCAGCACTCATTTCTTGGCCGTCGAATACGCCCGACGCCAGGTCACATAGCGTTTCGTCAGTGCGCGCGTTTTGATCCGGTCGAGCAACAGACTCGTGCTGGGCCACAGGCCCGCCGAGGGTGCTCGCCCCGCGCCCATGCGATGAAGCTGGCGGCGAACCGTGGCCATCGTGGCGACGCTGGCGAACGCTTTGTTCTTCCAACCGACAACGACCGGCGCTACGGCGGTTTCGGCAGTTTGCCAGCGCTTGGGCAGATCGGGTTGGTAGGCGAGGGCGGTGCCTATGCCGACCAGGCTCATGCCGCCGGCCAGTACGTTCTCCGCGATCTCGCGTCGACGAATGCCGCCTGTTGTCATGAGCGGCATGCGCGCGACCTTCGCGAGCTCGGATGCGAACTCCAGAAAATAAGCTTCGCGAGCCAGCGTGCGTCCGTCGGCAGTTCGACCCTGCATGGCGGGGCTTTCATAGCTGCCGCCCGAGAGTTCGAGCAGATCCATACCTTCATGGTTGAGCAGTTCGACCACCGCGACGGCGTCCGCCTCGCTGAAGCCGCCGCGCTGGAAGTCGGCGCTGTTGAGTTTGACCGAGACAGCAAACGACGGCGCTGCCGCCTTGACCGCGCGAACTACCTCGATGAGCAATCGAGCGCGCTGTTCCAGCGACCCGCCAAAATCGTCCGTGCGTTGATTGGTCAGCGGCGACAGGAACTGAGAGAGCAGATAGCCGTGGGCCGCATGGATCTGCACGCCATCAAATCCCGCCTGTTGTGCAGCACGTGCCGTGGCGGCGAACCGACGAATGATTTCTTTGATCTCTTCGCTCGTCAGCGCTTTGACCGGCGCAAACAAGGCGCCAAGCTTGCCCATCTGCAAAGGCACTTCTGAGGGTGCATACCCTGGGTTTCCCAAGTTCGCATAGGTCTGGCGACCGGGATGGTTGATCTGCATCCAGATCCTTGCGCCGCCAGCGTGGGCCGCATCCGCCCACGCCTTGTAAGGCGCCAGCGGGGTGGTGTCATCAAGCACGAGCCCGCCCGCTCCCGTCAGCGCATCGGGTGCAACCATCACATTGCCCGTGATGAGAAGCGCTGCGCCACCTTGGGCCCATCGGCGGTACAGCGTATGTGTTGGCTTGCCGGGAAGCTGTCCGGGTTCGGCCAGGCCTTCCTCCATCGCGGCCTTAGCGATTCGGTTCTTTAGCGTCTGGCCGCCAGGGAGGGTCAATGACTCGAAGAGGGGGTGTTGACGTGACATGGGCGAGGGAGCTGGAAGTGGCGATGCCGGCAGTCTAAGATTCAAGTTGACTTGAAGGTCAAGGGTTATGTATGCGCATCGGTGAACTGGCAAAACAGACGGGCATGAGTACCTCTGCCATCCGCTACTACGAAGACAGTGGCCTGCTGCCAGCCGGCAAGCGAGGTCTCAACCAGTACCGCGACTACGACCAGCAAGCGGTCGAACGACTTCAATTCATCCAGCTTGCTCAGCGCCTGGGGTTCTCGCTAGACGCGTTGCGCAGCCTCTTTGATAGATCTGAGGATGAGTTGCCGCACGAGCAAATCCTGGCGGGGTTGGAGAGACGCTTGACCGAGATCACCCAGCTTCGCGCCGAACTGGCGGAGCAGGAGCGCGAACTGCGCCGGTTGGCGCAAGCGTGCAGGGAAAGCTGGGCACGCGGGGAGTGTGTTGAAACGTCAAGCCTTGGCGCCGGCCAGGGAAGCAAGCGCGCGCCGCTCAAGCGCAAACCTTCGGCCTCGCTCGCTCGTTGATGCCCGTCGAAACGGGCAGCGCTTGACTGGACCTAAGTCCAGATGCGCTACCATGCGCCGCCATGCGCTTCCGCTATCGCCTCAGCCGTCGTCGTCGCCTCCTTTGGGTGGGGATGGTGGTGTTCTGCCTGCTGTTCCAGCAGTTGGCGATGGCTGCTTACGTGTGCACCTTGCCCTCGGCTCCCGCCACGCATGAGCTCGCGATGAGTGATTGTGAGGCCATGGGGATGGGCGCATCCCATCACGCGTCAGCACAGCATTCCGTGGATCCACGTTGCACTGAGCACTGTGCCAGTCACGTACCTGCCACGCCGGATGCCAAGGTTCCCGCGGTGCCGCCGCTGCTGTTGCCGCCTGATTTCGCCGCCATGGCGAAGGCGGTCGTTCGTGCGCCAGTCTGGACGCACTTGCCGGATACCCGTCTCTTTCCCCCGGAATCGCCGCCCTCGCTGCGGTTCTGCACGCTGTTGATTTAAGCCCCGATCGCGCTTTGAACGGTGGCCGTGCGCATGCGCGGCCGTGGTTGTGTGCGATCGGAGTTCATCATGTCCATCCTTTCATACGGCGTGCGCGCGATAGTCGCGCGTCGCTGGCGTTGGCTGCCGTGGGTAGTCAGCGCGCTCATCGTTTCACCCGCTTGGGCGGTATCACCTGCGTTGACGCTGGACCAAGCACAGCAACAGGCGCTTTCACATGCGCCACAGATCGAGGCGCGACAAGCGCGGACGACTGCAGCGCGGGAAGAATCGGCGCGTGCCGGTGCCTTGCCGGATCCACAATTGACCGTGGGCATCGACAATCTGGCCGTCCAAGGGCCGGGTGCCTTCACGGCCGGCGGCGACAGCATGACCATGCGCACGGTCGGCATCACGCAGACCTTGCCGTCGGCAAGCAAGCGTGGCGCTGAGCGTGCTTTCGCTTCGGCGAATGTCCAACTCGCCTCGGCGGCGGAAACCACCTCGACGCTCGCCATTCGGCAACAGGTAGCGGATGCGTGGGTCACCGCGTGGGGCGCCCATCACGAACAGATGATGCTGTACGCCTTGAAGACCGCCTGGGCGCAAGACATCGCCATGGCAGAAGCTCATCTGCGCAGCGGTACCGGCAGCGCTGCGGATGTTCTAGCAGCGCGCATGGAAGCCCTCGATCTGGCCAATCGGATTGACACAGCTGCCGCCGACGAAGCACAGGCACGCGCGCGGCTCATGCGTTGGCTCGGCCAGCCGGTCGATCAACCGCTAGGCGATGCGCCGGATTTTGGCGTCCTGCCTGTCGATGAAGCCGCGCTACTGGCGCAACTCGATCGCCAGGGAGCACTGCTGGAATGGCCGGCGCGAGAGAGCGCCGCAGAAGCGGCCCTGGACGAAGCGAAGGCGGAGAAACACCCGCAATGGTCGGTCGGCATGAGCTATGGCTCGCGCGTGCGTGGCCTTTCCGACATGGTGTCGCTGCAAGTGGGTGTCAGCCTGCCGCTGTTTACTCGCAACAGACAGGATCGCGGCATCTCCGCTCGCGCGGCAGATCTCGATGCCGTGCAAGCCGAGCATGAGGATGCACGTCGCGAGCAGGCCGGTGCGATACAGGCGGCCTGGGCGCAATGGCAGGCATTGGGGCAGCAGGTGCGTCGCCATCGCGATGTGCTGTTGCCGCTGGCCGAGGATCGCTCCGCACTCGCGTTGACTGCTTATCGTGGCGGTGGCGATATCCAGCCGCTGCTGCAAGCGCGACGCGACGAGCTGTCCCATCACGCCGACTACGCCCGTATGCAGGCTGATTACGGCCGCGCCTGGGCGTCCCTTGCTTATCTACTGCCGACCCAAGGAGACGCGCCATGAAGCGCCGGCTCATTCCTATCTTTTGCGCCATTGGCCTGCTCACCGCCGTTGCCGTTGGCTACGGATGGGGCCATCGCTCCACCGCAACGTCCGCTGCAAGCAACGGCACAATGGCCGCTTCTACGCCATCCCAGCCCGTGGCGTATTGGTACGACCCCATGGTGCCGGATCAGCACTTCGATAAACCGGGCTTGTCGCCGATGGGCATGCAGATGGTGCCCAAGTACACAGGCGCCAACGACACATCGGGAAGTGTGCGGATTGATCCTGCGACCGTGCAGAACCTGGGCGTTCGCGTGGCCCCCGTGCAACGCCAGGTGCTGGAAGGGGAGATTCAAGCACCCGGCACCGTGACATGGGATTTGCGCGAGGCCATCACCGTCAGTGCAAGGGCGGACGGCGTAATCACACGGCTGCACGTTCGCGCGCCGTACATAACCGTCGCCGCCGGTGAGCCACTCGCTGATCTGCTGGCGCCGTCATGGAGCAGTGCGCTCGCCGAGTCGGACGCATTACGGCACACGCAATCGCCGGATGCACAAGCATTGCGCGGCGCTGCGCAACAGCGCTTGCAGGTGCTCGGCCTCACCTCATCCGATCTCAGCGGTGCACGCTCGGTTGATGGTGGTGTGACGTTGCGCGCACCGCAGGCCGGCGTGATCACCTCGCTCGATGTCCGCGAGGGACAGCGTGTAACGGCAGGGCAAACGCTGATGACCCTCAACGGCCTGACTTCCGTGTGGATCGAAGCGGCGGTGCCTCAGGCACTCGCTGGACGATTATCGTCGGGCACACCAGTAACGGTCAGCACGGATGCGCTTCCAGGGCAGTGTGCAACGGGTACCGTCGAAACCTTGTTGCCGGATCTGGATCCCACCACACGCACACAGCGCGCGCGCATCGCACTCGCCAACACCACGGGTCATCTCGTTCCTGGGCAATTCGTCCGGGTCGCCTTCACACCCATGTCGAACGCACCTGTACTCGTGATTCCCACCGAGGCGCTGATTGCTACCGGTGATCACCCACGCGTGATGGTGGCGCTTGGCGATGGGCGCTTCCGTCCGGTGATGGTGCAGACCGGGCGCGCCGCCGGGGGCTACACGGAGATCGTGGCCGGCCTGCATGAAGGTGAGCGGGTGGTCGCATCAGGTCAGTTCCTGATCGACTCGGAGGCCAGTCTTTCAGGCGCGCTGGAGCGCCTTGGCGCCGATGACGCCGCTCCGGCTGCAGCGAGCAGCGCATCCATGGGAGGTGATCAATGATCGCCCGCCTGATTCGCGCATCGATGGCACATCGTGCACTGGTTCTTCTCGCTGCGCTGGTGCTGGCCGCCATCGGCTTGTTCGCCGTGCTTCACACGCCGATCGATGCCTTGCCCGATCTCTCCGACACGCAGGTCATCATCCGCACCAACTGGCAGGGACAGTCGCCGCAGGTCGTCGAGGATCAGATTACCTATCCATTGGCGACGACCATGCTGTCGGTGCCGGGTGCCACGGCCGTGCGCGCTTACTCCTTCTTTGGGGATTCCTACGTCTACGTCTTGTTCGACGAACACACGGACCTCTACTGGGCGCGTTCGCGCGTGCTGGAGTACCTGAGCCAGGTACGCGATCGCTTACCCGCTGGCGTCAATCCAGCCTTGGGGCCCGACGCTACGGGCCTTGGATGGATCTACGAGTACGCCCTGGTGGATCGCACTGGCCAACACGACCTTGGGCAACTGCGCGCGCTGCAGGACTGGTTCCTGCGCTATCAACTCAAGACCGTGCCGGACGTTGCGGAAGTCGCAAGCCTGGGTGGCATGGAACGGGCGTGGCAGATCGTTCCCGATCCGCAGGCGCTGGCTGCACGGCGGCTGACGGTTTCATCGCTGGTCGAGGCCGTGCAGGCTGCGAATGGTGCGGGTGGCGGTTCGGTGATCGAACAGGGTGAGGCCGAACTCATGGTGCGCAGCGAGGGCTATCTGCACACCCAGAATGACTTCGAGCATGTACCGCTGGGCGCGAGTCAGGACGGTGTGCCCATCCTGCTGCGTGACGTAGCTACTGTGCGTCGCGGCCCCACGTTCCGTCGCGGCGTGGCCGAACTCGATGGCCAGGGCGAAGTCGCTGGCGGCGTCATCGTATTGCGCTCCGGCAAGAACGCACGCGCCGCGATCGCCGCGGTCAAGACTCGACTGGCCGAACTGCAGCACAGCCTGCCGCCCGGCGTGAGCATCATTCCCACCTACGATCGCGCGCAGCTGATAGATGCTGCCGTCGATAACCTCTGGGGCAAGCTAGCGGAAGAGTTCCTGGTCGTTGCGGTGGTGTGTGCACTGTTCCTTGGACATTTACGGTCGGCGCTGGTCGCGGTGATCACCTTGCCTCTCGGTGTGTTGGCCGCCTTCATCGTGATGCATCTTCAAGGCGTGTCCGCCAACCTGATGTCCCTGGGTGGCATTGCGATTGCGATTGGCGCGATGGTGGATGCCGCGGTGGTGATGATCGAGAACGCACATAAGCATCTCGAACAATGGAGTCACGCGCACGATGGCGAAGAGCCGAGCGGCGCCACACGTTGGGCGTTGATGACCGAGGCCGCCGTTGAGGTGGGGCCGGCACTCTTTGTCAGCTTGCTCATCATCGCGTTGTCATTCGTACCGGTGTTTGCACTGGAAGCGCAGGAAGGCCGGCTATTCAAACCCCTTGCGTTCACCAAGACCTACGCCATGGCAGCAGCAGCGGGTCTGGCGGTGACGTTGGTGCCCGTGCTGATGGGGTATCTGATACGAGGCCGCATCCGCTCCGAGCAGGCCAATCCGCTCAACCGTGCGTTGATCGCGCTCTATCGTCCGGTTCTGAACGCCGTGCTTCGCTATCCAAAAACGGTTCTGCTGCTCTCCGCTGCATTGCTGCTCAGCGCGGCATGGCCACTGAGCCGGTTGAGCAGTGAATTCATGCCGACCATGGACGAAGGCACGCTGCTCTACATGCCAACAGCCTTGCCGGGGCTTTCCTCGGGCAAGGCTGCGCAGTTGTTGCAGCTGACCGACCGGATGATCAAGACCGTGCCCGAGGTCGATCACGTGTTCGGTAAGGCAGGGCGCGCTGAAACCGCGACAGATCCCGCACCGCTGGAGATGTTCGAAACCACGATCACCTTCAAGCCCAAGGATCAGTGGCGCCCTGGCATGACGATGGCCAAGCTCAAGGAAGAGTTGGACCGCGCAGTGAAAGTGCCCGGCCTGACCAACCTGTTCGTGCCGCCCATCCGCAATCGCATCGACATGCTTGCCACGGGCATCAAGAGCCCCATCGGCATCAAGGTGCTGGGCCCTGATCCGCGAACCTTGCAGCGCGTGGCAGATCAGGTCGAAGCGGTGGCGCGACAGGTGCCGGGCGTCGGCTCGGCCATTGCCGAGCGCGCAGCGGCCGGGCGCTATGTGGACGTGCGTGTGCGCCGAGACGAAGCCGCACGCTACGGCCTGACACAGCAGGCCGTGCAAGCGGTGATCGCGACCGCTGTCGGCGGTGACGCCATTGGCGAGTCGATCGAAGGACGCGAGCGCTATCCGATTTTGGTGCGCTATCCGCGGGAGGCTCGCGACTCCGTTGCTGCCTTGACGACGTTGCCGATCGTAGCGCCGGGTGGCGCCCAGTTGACGCTCGGACAGATCGCCGACATCGCGGTGACTGCCGGTCCATCGATGCTCAAAAGTGAAAATGGCCAGCTCGCCACCTACGTGTACATCGACACGGCAGGGCGAGACCTCAGTGCCGTCGTACACGATCTCCAACAGGCCGTAGCACGCAACGTGGCGTTGCCGCCGGGCGTTACGCTGGCTTGGTCGGGGCAGTTTGAATACCTCGCACGCGCCATGAGTCGATTGGCTTACGTGATCCCCGCTGCGTTGCTGATCATCTTCGGGTTGATCTATGCCGTCTTCCGACGCGTCAGCGAGGCGGTGCTGATCATGATCAGTGTGCCACTGGCGCTGGTCGGTGGCTTATGGCTGATCCTGGTGCTTGGGCACGCCATCTCTGTCGCCACCGTGATTGGCTTCATCGCGCTCGGTGGCGTGGCTGCGGAGTTCGGCGTGGTGATGTTGTTGTACTTGCGCCACGCCTGGGATCAGCGCGTGAGCGCAAACCCTCAGGCTGACATCACCGACTTGCACGACGCCATTCGTGAGGGCGCGGTGCAACGCGTGCGCCCCAAGGCCATGACGGTGGCGGTGATCCTGGCAGGTTTGTTTCCCATTCTTCTGGGCCATGGCGCCGGCTCGGAAGTCATGCAGCGCATCGCCGCCCCTATGGTGGGCGGCATGCTCACGGCGCCGCTGTTGTCCATGTTGGTCATCCCCGCGGCCTTTCTCCTGATGGCGCAGCGACGTCTGCGCCACACCTCGGTCGCATCCTCCATTCCCGTCACTCAAAGGAATCTTCACGTATGAAAGCCATGTTTCTCGCCGCCGCCATGGCGACCGCACTGACCGCCACTCCCTCCATCGTGTTCGCACAAGACAGCATGGCGGCCATGCCGGGTATGTCGCATGCGACACCACCGACCGACGGTCAGGGCCAGGGTGTAGTGAAAGCTATCGATACGTCCAAGGGCACTGTCACCTTGCAGCATGAAGCGATCACGGCCATTCATTGGCCGGCGATGACCATGGCTTTCAATGTGGCGACACCAGCCATGCTTCAGTCGGTCAAGGTGGGCGACAAGGTGCGCTTCACCGTGCATCCGGCGGGCATGGATAGCACGGTCACTTCGATGCAATCGATCCCGCAACCCAAGCACGTCGGGCCGCTTAGGCGGCCCGACGGTTGTCTTGTCATGAAACGGAAAACTTGCTTGTCATATTCACGCAGGACTAACGCGCGCGTTGACAGGCATCGCGTTATTCAACTGACATAAGTTACCGTTACCTTCTTTCGGGATGTTCGCGTGACGGCGTTCGACGCAGGGACCAGTCATCCGGTCTTGGGGAAGTACTTCATGTCGCACGCCTGGTGGGCGCTCGTGTTGTCGGGTTGGCTTTGTTGGGGGACGAGCCATGCAGGTGGGTTGCAGTCAACGATCGACATGGCTTCAGGCGCTTCGGCAGGCCTCTATCGATTCGACATCGGCCCGCAGCCATTGAGCGCGGCCGTGAAAGCATTCAGTGACACAACCGGGCAATCGCTGCTTGTGGACGAGCGACTGCTGGTCGGGAAAATGTCGCCCGGCGTACGTGGCGAGTTCACCACGGAGGATGCCTTGCGACGATTGTTGGCGGGCACCGGCCTGCGCGAACGCTATGCGTCCGACAAGGCGTTTACGCTCGAATCGTTCGACAGCGCAAATGAAAGAGGCACGAACGAGCATAGTTCGCCAGACGAGAGTGATACCGCATGGGAAGTCTATGGCGCGTCGTTGCAGGCTTCATTGGAACAGGAATTGTGCCGGGTGCCGGACGCTAAGCCCGGTGGCTACCGGCTTGCATTGCAGGTGTGGGTTGATGAAGAGGGCAGGGTGAATCGCGTGCGATTGCTTGGCAGCACCGGACTGCAGGCGCGGGATGCCGCGATCAGCCAGGCGCTGGAGGGTATCCGGGTAGCGCCGCCGCCGTCTGGACTCGGTCAGCCCATGACCTTGCTGCTGTTGCCCACGGGGAAGTCGCATGCATTGCATTGCGACACGCCCGTGGCCGCGCGCGGCTGAGGACAGCCGGATGGAAACGCCGACGCTGTCGTTGCTTGGTCTATTCATGGAGTGGCAGCCCGAGCTGCGCCGTCGCCTACGTCGCCGGTTGGGTTCGGACGAACTCGTTAATGATGTTCTGCAGGAGACCTATCTGCGCGTAGAGCGGATGAGCGACGACTCCGTCGTGTCGCATAACCCAGCAGGTTATCTGTTCCGCATGGCGCTGAACGTTGCTGCCGACCAGCGGCAGGCCGAGTCGCGGTACCTGACCGGCGAGGAGGTCGAAGACCTGCTGCACTTCGCTGACGACTCGCTGGACCCCGCGCGCATCGTCCATGCCCGGCTTGAGGTGGCCGCGCTGGAGCGCGCCATGGGGGAGCTTACGGCGCGACAGCGCGACATCCTCATTGCCGCCCGGGTCGATGACCTGCCGCAGCAGGAAATCGCCGACCGTTTCCGCATTTCCGTCCGCATGGTGGGCAAGGAATTGAGGCGGGCGCTTGAACATTGTGGACGGCGTCTCGATCGGCGTGTGGTTCAGCGGTTCGGTCCCGGCGCCGGAAAAGAGTCTTAAGGGTATGACGTCACGTTCTTCCAGCCTGGGCCACGACTCCACGCTTCGCCGCGAGGCGCGCGATTGGGTGCTCCTGCTGACCTCGGGGCGGGCCACTACGGACGATGCCGCCGGGTTCAAACACTGGTGCACCCTGAGTACCGAGCATGCGCAGGCATTCGCGGAAACACGCCTGATGTGGGACAACCTGGGCACCGCAGCGCGCAACCTGCGCCAGCGAGAGCAGGTCCCGGCGTCCCGGCGCATGACGCGGCGTGCCTTCCTAGGTGGGGCTGTGGCGGCGTCGGCAGCGTTGCTGGTGGCGCAGTCGCCCCTGCATCTGTGGCCCAGCCTTCCGGACGCCATGGCCGATTACCGCACGGCCACCGGCGAGCAGCGCCAGGTCGAGCTGACGTCTGGCGTCGTCGTGGAAATGAACACGCAGACCGCCATGAACGTGCGTACGTCCGCCGGGCGTGTCGTGGGTATCGAGTTGTTGACAGGGGAAATCCAGCTGCAGGTGTCCAGTGCGCTGGCAGGCAGCTTCGACGTACATGCTTTGCAGGGAGGCATCCACGTGGCCTCGGGCGCGCTCTGTAACGTGCGCTGCCTTGATGGCCGGGTGCAAGTTACCGGCCTGGACGGAAACGTCCGCGTGGAATACCAAGGAAGGTCCGAGCTGTTGGGACGCGCCCAGCAGACCGCGTATGGAAGCCATAGTCTGGCGCCCGTGGCGCCCGCCGACACAGACGCGGCGGTGGCCTGGCGGCGTCGCGTACTAGTGTTCGACAACCGCCCGCTCTCGGAAGTGATCGCAGAGATCAACCGCTATCGACCCGGCCGTATCATCCTGACCAACGATGTATTGGCGGCACGCAAGGTGCACGCGCAGGTATCGCTCAACCAGCTAGGCGACGTCGCGTCGCTCATCCACCAGGCCTTTGGCGCGTCGGTGCGTTCCTTGCCCGGCGGCATTGTGCTGGTGAGCTGACTCCCCACCTCCTTCTATTCGCTGGATCGTTGCATGCGCGGGGCAGAACGCGTCGCTGCTGCGTCGCGTTTCCGCGCGTGACGGTGGAAATGACAGATTCGTGTCCGAAGGGGCGAAAACCGGCTGAAACAGTCGCTGGCATGAATTTTTCGTGACTTAGTTCAGTCCCGCATGCGGTCCTCCGTCTTTCTGGGCAAGGACGAATGCTCAGGGCTGGGATGCCCACTTTCTCTTCCGCCCGGGCCACGCCGGGGCGGTCATATTGGCGAGAGGAAAGGGCGGGCTCACGGGCCCGCCCCGGGGAAGGCTTTGCGTGATGGAAACGAACGACGTCCGGCCGTTTGGAAGGCCATTTTCACGTATGGAGAACGACCTCGTTCCTCGCCACAGTGCGGCGGTTCATGCCGTGGCGCGTGCCTTCACCCGCTCTAATGTGACAGCCGACGCGAATCGGACATGCCTTTGTCGCCTTTCGGTTAGAAATGCAGGCCTACCCTCTCGGTTCGCGCTCGCGCGAAACACGCCGCGAGCGAACAGGGGGCGGGTGTGCGTATGAGCGGCAAGGGAATGGCCTGGCGGAGTTGGTCGTTGAAACCGTTGGCTCTGGCGCTGCTGTGCGCCTGTGGCGCGGCGCAGGCACAGCAGGGCGAGACAGCGACGACACAGGCGCCTGCGCGCTTCGACGTTAACGAGTACCTGGTGCGTGGCAATCATCTCCTTGACTCGCTGGAGATTGAGACGGCCGTCGAGCCCTATCTGGGCCCGGGCCGGAGCCTGGACGACGTGCACGCGGCGCGTGACGCCCTGCAAAAGGTCTATCAGGCCAAGGGCTACCAGTCGGTGGTGGTGGAGTTGCCGCCTCAACAAGTGAAGGACGGCGTGCTTCTCCTCCAGGTGGTGGAGAACAGCATCGGCCGCGTGCGCGTGGAGGGGGCGAAGTACCACTCGCCCGAGGCGATCCGCGACGCAGTGCCAGCGCTGGCGGAAGGCAGCGTACCCAATTTCACCCAGGCCCAGGCGCAGCTTGCTCAGGTCAATGCGCAGCCAGGGCAGCAGGTGGTGCCAGTGCTCAAGCCCGGCGCACTGCCGCAGACCATGGACGTGACGCTCAAGGTCAACGACACCTATCCGCTGCACGCCAGCGTGGAAGTGAACAACGACCACAGCGCCGACACACCCGAGCTGCGCACCATCGCCAACGTCCGTTACGACAATCTGTGGCAGGCGGGTCACTCGATCTCCGCGACGTACATCGTCGCGCCGCAGGATCGCCATGCGGCCGAGGTGTATGCGCTCTCTTACCTCGCACCGCTCAACACTGACTGGTCGCTGGTGGGGTCGGGCTACAAGTCCAACAGCAACGCCAACACGCTGGGTGGCACCACGGTACTCGGCAAGGGCAACTCCGAAACACTGCAAGCCTCGCGCAGCCTGCCTTTGCTGGGCTCCTACAGCCAGTCGTTGTCGTTCGGCATCAGCCACAAGCATTTCGACCAGAACATCACGCTGGGCGAGCAGACGTCCAAGGTGCCGATCACTTACTACCCGCTCATGGTGTCCTACGCCGGGCAGCGCAGCGGCGATCGTTCCAACCTGTCCTTCACGCTGGCCGGCAATCTGGGCCTGAGCGGGCTGGGCAGCTCGCGTACGGAGTTCGACAACCTTCGCTACAAGGGCAAGGACAACTACATCTACGTGCGCTCCGATGTCAGCTACACGCATCTGCTCGGCGGTGATTTCTCGCTGGCGGTGCGCGGCAGCCTGCAGCTCTCCGATTCGCCGTTGATCTCCAGCGAGCAGTTCGCCGCCGGTGGCGCCAGCAGCGTGCGCGGCTATCTGTCGGCGGAGGAAACGGGCGACAACGGCGGCGTGGCGTCGGTGGAACTGCGCAGCCCGTCACTGGCCGACATGGTGGGCCACTTCGTCGATGACTGGCGTTTCCACCTGTTTCTCGATGGCGGGCGCGTCCTGCTGATCGATCCGCTGCCCGAGCAGCAAAGCCGCTTCAACCTGCTCAGCACCGGCGTGGGTACGCGATTCAGCCTGTTCCGCACGATGAGCGGCGAAATCGAATTCGCCTATCCGCTGCATGACGGCGTGCGTACGCGTGCACACGACGGGCAGGTGCTCTTCAGCGTGAAGGCCAACCTGTGAGGGACATGGCCATGACCCGCTCATTACACGGATTTCCGACGCCTCAGGGGTAGAACTACGATGCGTTACCTGATCTTTGCATGCCTGCTATGCCTTTCGTGGGCGGCGCGTCCTGCCCTGGCCGCTGATGTTGCCTGGTGGAACGACGACTGGACCTACCGCAAGGCCATCACCATCGACACGACGCCCAAGGGCGCCGCCATGACGCCCGCCACGGGGCGCGTGCCGCTGCTGGTCCGCCTGCACTCCGGCAACTTCCAGTTCGACGGCGTGGCGAAGAACGGCGCGGACCTGCGCTTCATCGCTGCCGATGGCAAGACACCGCTGAACTACGAAGTGGAGACCTTCGATCCCGTCATGGGCGTTGGCCAGATCTGGGTGGATACCACCGATCTGCCGACCAGTGGGCAGCAGACCATCTGGATGTACTACGGCAACGGCAAGGCACCGGTGCAGAGCAGCGGTGCGGCGACGTTCGATGCCGACTACACGCTGGTGTATCACTTCGATGAGGCCGCCGGCGCGCCGCCAAAGGATGCGACGGCTTACGCGAACCACGCGCAGAAGGGCACCGTGCGTACCGTCGACGGCGGCATCGTTGGCCGAGCCGCGCGCTTCGACGGCAGCGCGCCGATCGAGCTGCCTGCGAGCACGTCGCTCAACGTGACGGACGGCGGCAACTTCACTTTCAGCGCATGGATCAAGCTGGACGCATTGCCGACGGTACCGACGGCGATCTACGCGCGTCGTCAGGAAGGCCGCGCTCTGGTCATCGGCCTGGACGGCGGCGCCCCCTATGTCGAAGTCGACGGCGCCCAACCGCAGCGGACGTCGGCCGGCGAGCCATTGAAGGCCGGTCAGTGGACGCATCTTGCGGTGACGGGTGAGTCGGGTCATGTCCGTCTTTACGTCGATGGCCGACCGTATGCCGATATGTCGGCGTCGCTGCCGGCGCTGAGTTCAGTGGCTACGCTGGGCGGTGATGCCGCGGGCGCATCCGCACTCGGCAATTTTTCAGGCGAGATGGACGAGCTACGCCTGTCGCGCGTGGCCCGCCCCGCGGCACTGATCGCTATGGATACGACCGCTCAAGGTGCGGAATCGCGCCTGCTGCAGTATGGCGAAGACGAGAAGAAGTCGGGCTTTGGCTTCGGTTACTTCGGCATCATCGTGAAGTCGGTGACGGCCGACGCGTGGGTGGTTATCGGCATCCTGCTGGTGATGGCGTTGGTCTCCTGGGTAGTGATGTGGAACAAGGCCCGCTACGTCAGCGGCGTCACCAACGCCAATGATCGGTTCCTTGACCGTTTCCGCACGCTGGGCAGCGATCTGCTCGGCATGTCCGACGAGCGGAACCACGCGCTCGACTTCGCGGATTCCTCGCTGTATCGCCTGTACGAGATCGGCAAGAAGGAAGTGTGGCGCCGTCGCGACAGCCATGGTCGCCTGGTGATCGCGAGTGAGTCGATCGAGGCGATTCGCGCCGTCATGGATTCCACCCTGGTGCGCGAGAACCAGAAGCTTTCGCGCTCCATGGTGATACTGACCATTGCGATCTCGGGCGGCCCGTTCCTTGGCCTGCTCGGCACCGTGGTGGGCGTGATGATCACCTTCGCTGCCATCGCTGCAGCGGGCGACGTCAACGTCAATGCCATCGCGCCCGGCATCGCCGCCGCGTTGCTCGCCACCGTGGCCGGCCTGTTCGTCGCGATTCCCGCGCTGTTTGGCTACAACTACCTGTTGACGCGCAACAAGGCGGTGACGGCGAACATGCAGGTGTTCGTGGATGAGTTTGTCACGCGTCTCGCCGAGCTTCATCGGGACATCGACCAGACCACGGTCACTGCCTGAGGAGAATGGCCATGCAGGTCCAAGACGACGAAAAACCGTACGACGACATCAACATCACGCCCATGCTCGACCTGGCGTACGTGCTGCTGGTGATCTTCATCATCATGACCACGGCCTCCGTGCAGGGCGTGAAGGTGAACCTGCCCAAGGCCAGCGCTTCGGTGAGTTTGGCCAAGCCGCAGACCAAGGCGATCACGGTTTCCGACAGCGGGCAGATCTTCCTGGACGCTTTTCCCGTGACCTTGGGTGAGCTGGAGCAGCGCCTGCGCACGCAGAAGGCGATCACGCCAGACTTTCCGGTGATCGTGAAGGGCGACTCCAACGTGCAGTACCAGAAGGTGGTCGACATCCTCGATCTGCTGCGGCGTTTGGATCTGTCGCAGGTGGGTCTGGTCACCGGCAAGCAGCAAAGCTGACGGTGCGAGGACCATCCATGAACGCACCGGCACCAAGTAAGGGCGGATGGAAGCGCTGGCGCGGGCGTCTCGTCGTCGCGGCGGTCGTGATCGTCGCCGGACTGTTGCTGTGGAACTTTGCGGGGCATCAAGTCGGCGTGCGGCGCTCAGCGCCGCGCATCGCCACCATCACGCCCTTGCCGCCACCGCCACCACCGCCGAAAGAAAAGCCACCCGAACCGAAGAAGGTCGAAGAGGTTAAGCAGGAAATACCCAAACCCAACGAGCCGATGAAGCCGGTCGATGCCCCCAAGCAAGCGCCCGATCTGGCCAAGCAGGTGTCCATCAATGGCCCGGCGCAGGCGGGCAACGACTCGTTCAACATTGGTGCCGGCGATGGCGGCGGCATGGTCGGCAGCGGCGGCGGCAATGGCGTTGGCGGTGCTTCGTACGAGCAATACCTTGGCTACGCGTTGCAGCAGGCGATTGAGCGTGACGACCGCACGCGCCGGCTTGCGTTCGAGGTCAAGGCCAGCTTGTGGATCGAACCGGATGGCCGCGTGTCACGCGTGGAACTGGTAACGCCCAGCGGCTCGTCCAACACCGATCAGGCGCTGATCAGCGTGCTGCAAGGCCTGCACATCGACACGCCACCACCTACCACTTTGCATATGCCTGTGCGCGCGGCCATCCGTGGGCGGCGACCAGCATGAATACCCAGCCTTTGTTCTTCCCTTGCTTGCCGCACGGCAACACCACGCATTGGAGAAAGTCATGAGTTCCAGGAATGCCCTCAGCGCGGGCGCGCGCCTTACGCGCCGTGCACTGTGCGCCAGTATCGCCGTGCTATTGGCGGCCACCGCGCTTCCGACGCTGGCGCAGGATGCCGCGCCGTCGCCCAACGCCACCATCAACCTGATTCGCTTGATGGTGAAGAAGGGCCTGATTTCGCAGGCCGATGCCGATGGCCTGATTACCCAGGCGAACACCGAGGCGACGCAGGCACAGCGAGCAGCGGCCACCGCCCAGGCAGCAAGGCCGCCGGCGGATGGCGCGCAGCCGGGCGACGTACGCGTGGCCTATGTGCCGCAAAGCGTGCGCAACGAGATCCGCGATCAAGTGAAGCAGGAAGTGATCGCGCAGGCCAAGACCGAGCACTGGGCCGAACCGAACGCGCTACCGGAATGGCTGGATCGCATCAGCTGGTCGGGCGACATCCGCGTGCGCAACGAGTGGTGGCTCTATAGCCGCAACAACTCGCCGTACTTCATCGATTACGCGACGCTTAATCGCAACGGTCCGTTCGACGTCAATCAGATTTCCCAGGGCGTCAATCCGCCGATTCTCAACTCGCAGCAGAATCGCCTGAACATCCTGGATATGCAGGCCCATCTGGCGATGACCGCGAAGGTAGCCGATACGGTGACGGCAGGTGTGCGCATCGGCACGGGTAACGACAACAACCCGGTATCCACTACGCAGGCGTTGGGTGGCGGCCTCGTCAAGAAGGAGATCTGGCTGGACCGCGCGTGGATTCAGTGGCAGCCGTATAGCTGGGGCTCGCTGACCTTTGGTCGTATGGCGGATCCGTTCTTCGTCACCGACCTGATCTACTCGCCGGAACTCAACTTCGACGGCATCGCCGGCAAGTTCAAGGTGCCGTTCAACAGCGACTTTGAAGGGTTTGCCACGGCCGGCATGTTCCCGATCCAGTACACGGGCAACAACTCGCCCGCGCAGGGCTTTGGCTACGACAAGAACCAGAGTAACAGCCGCTGGCTTTCCGCCGCGCAGCTGGGTCTGACCTGGCATATCGATGAGGACATGAAGTGGAGTACGGCGTTGGCGTACTACTTCTTCGACGGTATGCGCGGCAAGCTATCGGCGCCGTGCCCGATCTACACCGGCGTCGATTACTGCAGCACCGACGACGATGCACCGTCGTACATGCTCAAGGGCAACACCCTGTTCCTGCTGCGCGACATCGTGCCGGATCCGTCCTCGCCGAGTAACTATGCGCAGCCGCAGTTCGTTGGCCTGTCGTACGACTATCACTTGGCCAACGTCACCTCCACGTTCGATTTCAAGATCGGCGAGACGCCGGCCCGCATCCAGGCTGACTACGTGCGCAACATGGCGTATCACGCCAAGGACGCGCTGACGCGCTACGCCAATGGGCTTGGCACGCCGGTGAATAACTACGAAAGCAGCACCTCGGCCACGGAATCCGGCCCGTACAAGAGTGGCCCGGTGGGCTGGTTGGTGCGCGGCATCCTGGGCAATCCCAACCCGATGGCCGCGAACGAGTGGAATGTCACCTTCGGCTACAAGTACCTGCAGCCCGACGCCGCGCTCGACGGCCTCACCGACGTGAACTTCCATCTTGGCGGCACCAATGCCAAGGGCTTCATCTTCACGGCGGACTATGGCATCGCCACGCGCACCTGGTTGTCGGCCCGTTACTTCAACGCCAAGCAAGTGTTCGGGCCGCCGCTGTCGATCGACGTCGTGCAGCTCGAGATCAACACCAAGTTCTGAGGAGATCGCGCATGAACACCCTGACTCGCCTGGCGATGTCGCTCGCGCTGCTCGGACTGGCCGGTTCGCTGCAGGCTCAAACGCTGGAGGAACAATTGCGCGGGCAGCTGCGTGACACACGCAGCCAACTGCAGGATCTGCAGAACGAACAGGCTAGCTGGCAAGCGCAGAAGACATCGGCGGAAAGCGAACGCGATCAGGCCCGCAAGGCGCTCGAACAGGCGCAGGCGGAACTGGCCCGGTACAAGTCCGGCGCGGCCGGCGATGGTGCTGCACTGAAGAGTGAGCGCGATGCGCGTCAACGCGCCGAAGAGGCTGTGCAGCAGGGCAAGGCGGTCGCTGCAACGAACGCCGCGCACCTGCAGGATCAGCAGACCCGCAACACCGCGCTGTCGACGCAACTGGACGGCGTCCGCAAGGAGCTGTCCACCTGCACGGCCCGTAACGAAGCGCTCTACAAAGTCGGCAACGAAGTTGTGGATGCCTATGCGCATATCGACATGGGCACGGTGATGGCGTCCCGCCAGCCTTTTGCCGCGTCGGCACGGGTGAAGCTGGAGAACGCGGCGCAGGGCTATGGCGACCGTCTATACGAACAACGCTACCGGCCGGCTGCCGAGGCATCGCAGCCGTGATCGCCCCGGGCGCGCGCCGGCGAAAGCCGCTTCGCGCGTCATGGCCAGTTGCCTTGAGGTGGCTGCTGGCCTGCTCATGTGGTTCGCCAGCGATGGCACAAGACGCGGCGGCACCATCGTCGGCGTCGCCGCCCAGTTGCGTGGACGTCAGCGTCAATCAGCAATCGGTGCTGGCGTTCGACTGTCTCAGTCGCGTGTTGACGGCGGGGGCGTCGCGCCCTTCCGTGCCCGGGCCGGCGTTCGACGCGGTGACCAGCGAACCCTCCAACCGTCAGGTAGGGCAGTACAACTTTTCCGCCTTGAGCCACCGCATGGGCTCCAACCTGGGCAAGTCGGTGTTGCCGCAGCGGCCACCGGCTGTCTATCCACCCACGCCGGCCGTACTGCTTTCGCCGGGGCATTGAATGCGCCTTCATGACAGTCGATATGACGTTCCGGTGTCTGCGCGATCAGCGCATCAAGGCGAATTGGTTGCTTATGAAGTTTTGGTGACAACGGTTCAGTCGCGCCGCATGGCGGACGTCTTTACTTCCGACATGCGGCGTCTTTTCGAGGGGCTTTCTGAATAGAGGAAAGCGTCTCGTCGCGTTCAGGACGCGTACGCCTGTAGCCATGAAACAACAAGGGATAAGGGTCTCGTGAGCAAGACGGTCAGGTCGCAGCAGGATTCCGCCACATCGTCGCGCGCCGTACCTGGCCGACGCCCACTGGCGCAGTGGATCGCCGCCGCATTGGCGATGAGCGCCATGCACGCCCACGCTGGCGCACCGCCACTGAGCCAGGCCTGGCTTGCCGGGCAGCGCAACGCCAACGTCACGCCGACACCGAACCCCGCTGCGGCCACCGGCACCATGCCGGACACCAGTGGCCTTGCCGCGCAGACCTCGGGGCAGTTGTTGCAGCAACGCGTGGTGCAACAGTCTATCGCCAATCTCAACAACGCGGCGGCAGCGGTGGCCGCGCAGATCAGCGTGCAGCAGGCCGCGCAACAGGCCGCCCAGAAACTCACCTCGCCGGTACCCGACGGCATTGCCGCAGGTGGCCTGCAGGTTGCCGCTGGCGCGGCGACCAATCCCTTGCTGTGGCAGAACGCCAACGCGCCGGTGCAAACGGCAGCCGCCGGCAAGACCACGGTGCAGGTCAAGCAGACCGCGCAGAAGGCCATCCTCACCTGGGATAGCTTCAACATCGGTCGAAACACCACGCTCTACTTCAACCAGAGCGGTGGCACGCAGTCCGATGGCAGCAATAACTGGATCGCGCTCAATCGCATCCAGGATCCCAGCGGCTCACCCAGCCAGATCTTCGGCCAGATCAAGGCCGAAGGTACGGTGTACTTGCTCAACCGCAACGGCATCCTGTTCGGCGCGGGAAGCCAGGTAAATACGGGATCGCTGCTGGCGAGTTCGCTGAACCTGTTTAGTGGCAATGTTGCCACGAGCAATGCGGCGTTCTTGAGCGGAGGCATCGGCGCGACATCAACGAACAGCGGATTCTTGTTCGACGGCATATTCACTGACGGGCGCAACCACGATGTGGTGATTCAGCAGGGCGCATCGATCACGACGGGTAAGCAGGGCTTCGCGCTGATTGCCGCACCGAATGTCACCAATGCCGGATCGATCGTTTCGGACGATGGTCAGGCGATACTTGCTGCCGGCACGCAGTTCGGTAATGCGGCTGGTGGTTCAACGAGCACTACGCTCCAATTGATGAATATGGGCGGCGTTGCTCCGGGCCCAAGTCACGTACCGGGCACAGTGACCAATACAGGCTTGCTCCAGGCCCGGCGCGGCCAGGTGCAGATGTTGGGTTACAACCTCAATCAGGATGGGGTCGCGCTGGCCTCCACTAGCATCAGCTATCCAGGCAGTGTCCAGCTCATTGCCAACGATCAGGGCAATGGCGATTCCACGGGTGTGAACTATCCGGGGCACGGCGTTCTGACTCTGGGCTCGCAATCGGTGACTGCCGTCCTTCCAGAAAAGGATGGCAGCACGACCACATCCACTTCGGCGGCGGATGCGGCATTCAAGCCCGGTACGGTATCGCTGTCTGGCGGTATCGTGACTTTGCAGTCGGGTTCATTGTTGGAAGCGCCCAGCGCTGTGCTCTCGATCGTGGCTACGCCTGAGAACAATGATGTCCGGCCTACCGCCGGTCGCATCTATATGGACAACGGCGCTGTCGTGGACGTGTCCGGTCTCGCAAACGTCAACCTGCCGATCTCAGCCTTGCTTGTTACGGTGCCGCGCATTGGCCAAAACGAACTCGCCAATTCGCCACTGCTGCGTAACAGCTTCCTGTATACGCAGAAGAACGTACTGATCGACAGTACGCAAAGCGGCACGCGCGCTGACGGTCTGGATTGGGTAGGCAGTCCTATCCTCAACGTTTCGGGCTATGTGCAGAACATGCCGCGCGACATCACGCAGATGATGACCAAGGGCGGTGACGTCACGCTCAAAGGTAACGAAGTCATCATCCGCAATGGTGCACAGCTCAATCTAGATGGCGGCTACATTGCCTATCAGGCGGGATGGGTCACCACACCGAATCTGTTGGGTGCCAACGGTCGCATCTACAACATTTCCAACGCCGATCCCAACATGAACTACGTGGGGTTCGCCGGCAATTTTGCGGTGGATCACGCACGCTGGGGCATCACCGAGAACTACAACAACCCGTTGTTGGCCGGCGTGGGGCGCTGGGATCCCGGTTACATCGTGGGCAGCGATGCAGGTAGCCTCAGCGTGTCGTCGGGCAGTGCGCTCGTCATGGACGGCGAGATCACCGCTCAGGCGTTTGCTGGCCGCGATCAGGTGGGGCAGGGTAAGCAGCCCAACGGCGGCAGCTTCAGTGTCGATCTGACTGCCACAGACAATAGCCGCACCGTCTATGCCACCAGCGTTCTGCTCCAGCAGTCGGCGCTGGTACTCGACAAGCGCGTAGCCGATTTCGATCAGGATACGCCGTGGGATGAGGTGCTCTCGTCCCAGCCGACAGACACGCCCAGCGATGCCGACCTTCGCTTCTGGGTACCGCTGTCGGCCGACATGATGCGTACGGCGGGTTTCGCCAATGTCAGCCTCACGTCCGGCGGCTTCGGTGGCCAGATCGTGGAAACAGCAGGAACGCAGCTGAGTGTGGTGCCGGGCGGCAGCATCTCGTTGACGGGCTCGCACATCGATATCTATGGCACCTTGAGCGCACCTTCGGGCTCCATTGCCATTACGTCGACAGGCCCGGCACTCACCGCCAATGGCGGCACAGGCCTGGTGACGCCGCTCAACATGCCGTTGGACGGAAATATCACGGTGGGGCCGAACGCGTTGCTCAGCACGCGCGGCCTGTGGGTGAACGACGGTGGCCAATCGGCTGATACGTTGATCGGCAATCGCTATATCAATGGCGGCAGCATCTCGCTCACGGCTCAGCAGGCTTTCTCGGCAACGGGGCAGGGGGATGGCACCGGCTCGATCATCCTCCAGCCGGGCAGCACGCTGGATGTTTCCAGTGGCGGCTACGTTGCGCCGAATAATCAGGTGGCGTTGAGTCAGGGCGTTCCCGTTGGACACGGTGGCGATATAACGCTGTCGACCTATGCCATGGCGAATAAGACAGATGTCTTCGGTGGCAATGGCACCCCCGCTCCTGCCATGCTCAACAGCGGATCGCTGGTCCTTGGTGGCGCGCTGCTTGGCTACGGTTTTAGCGGGGGCGGCACGCTGGCATTGCAGGCAGCGGCAATCGATATCGGTGGGCAGGCCATATCGGCTCCATCGGTCAGCGTGTTGAATATCGATCCGTCGTTCTTCAGCGGAAAGGGTTTCGACAACTACGCATTGACTGCGGTGACCGACGGTGTGATTGCGCCCGGTGCTCAGATCCGGGTATCGCGCGACAATTTGTTGCCGAACTATCAGGCGTTGTTGACCGCACCTACCGGGATCGACCTCTACGCCACAAACGCAGCCAATCCCGCAGGTATCTACACAACAGTAGGAGCCCTGGATGCCTACCACCGTTATGTCTCGCGTGAGACGACGACCGGGCATGGGCCGGGCTTTTCGCTGAGCGCTGGCCGATATCTCGGGTGGAACGCGATAGTCGGCGCCCCCGCGCCGGTCTACAGCGGGGTGAGTGGTTCGGTAGTGGTGGGTGAGGGCGCTTCCATCACCACGGACGCCGGTGGCGCCGTGAGTCTGGCGGGAACACAGGCGACCACGGTATGGGGGCAGATTTCCGCACCCGGCGGCTCCATTGCCCTGTCGACCAACAACCTTCTACGCAACAACCACTGGCCCAGCGTCACCCCTGAGGTCTGGCTGGGTTCCCGTGCGGTGCTGGACGCTTCAGGCACCACGCTGATCAATCCCTGGGCGTCGGCGGTCACCGTCGTAGACCCGTTGACGGGACGTCTGAGTCAGGCCGTGCCGCGTACTGGTGTGCTGCTTGATGGTGGCACGGTGTCGCTGACGGGTGATGATGCTTACGTCGTTGCGCAGCAGGGCGGCACGATCAATGTATCGGGCACATCGGACCAGTTCGATCTTCCCGTGGCGGGTGGGCCCTTGGGGGCGGCGACTCAGTACGTTTCGTCGCCCGTATGGAGCAACGCGGGAAGCATCGCGCTGTCTGCCGCCGCGGGCTTGTACTTTGATGCGAGCCTGAGCGCACATGCTGGCGTACCTCAGGCCGAAGGTGGCAGCCTCAGCATCGCTGCACTTGATCGTAATGCTGGACAAACGGCTGCGCCGGCCGCGACGGCCATCGTGCTGCAGCAGTCCGGCTATCTCGTACCCGCTGGTCTGGTACAGGGCCAGCGCGTCGAGCAAGGTTCAACGCCGTCGGGCGTGCTCCATTTTGCGGTCGATCGCCTGACCAACTCGGGCATCACATCGCTGGCGATCGGCCCGGATGCGTCGGTCGGTTTGTCCGGCAGACAGTCGATCGTGCCGTTGGCGTTCGCGGGCGATGTGAACCTGTCGCTCGGCCGTTCGTTCTCGGCCGATGCATCGCTTATCCAGGCGCTTCCGGCGGGCGCCATCTCACTGACCAACGGAACGACATACACGCAGGGTAATGGCACGGTGCAGATCCAGGCACCTTACGTGAGTCTGATGGGAGGCGCGGCCGCCAGCCAGATCACGGCACCGATCACGGTAGCGGCGCCGGTCGCCAGGGCCGGTGATGGAACACTGCAGGTCAACGCGGACTATATCGACCTGGGTGGTTGGCTGAACCTGCAGTACTGGGCCAATACCGATTTCACGTCGAGCGGTGATATCCGCTTCTATGCGCCGTCCTTGCTTGCCTACAAGAACGGGGCGGAGCTTGCGGGCCTGTTGTTCACCACGGGCAACCTGCAATTCAAGGCGGCGCAGGTGTATCCGGCGAGCGACTACCACGTCGTTATCGACGCGAACGCGTCGGGCCTGAGCAACGCTGCGGGTCAGGCGCTTTCCACCACGGTCAGCATTCTGCCCAACGGCAGCAGCATGACACCGCTGTCCGCCGGCGGCGCTTTGATGATCAGCGCGAACGACATCGAGCAGCAGGGCACGCTGCGTGTGCCGTCGGGCACGCTGATGCTCGGCGTCAGTGACCCGGTGGCACAGGCCAATGCGTTTGGCGTGGATCCCAAACTGTTCCCGCTGGCTACGACGCAGTCGGTGCATCTGGCGTCGGGCAGTCTGACCTCGGTGTCGCTGGACGGCCAGACGGTACCCTACGGCACCACCGTCGACGGCGTGGAATGGCGCTATAACGGCGATCCCAACAATAGCTCGGCCGATCTCACCGCAGCACCATCCAAGCAGATCGAGCTCTATGGCAACACGTTGTCGCTGGATGCCGGTGCGGGCATCAATGTGTCCGGTGGCGGCCACTTGCAGGCGGCTGAGTGGGTGAATGGCACCGGCGGTACGCGCGATGCGCTGTCGCAGTACGAAACCAGTTACGCCAATAGCACCACGGGTGTGCAGGTGCCGCAGTACGCGGATGGCCGCGCGATCTACGCCATTATCCCGGGCTACTCGTCGCCGGTAGCGGCGCATGACGCTACCTTCCAGAACAGTGGCAATACGACGCCGGCGGTGGGCCAGCAGATCTACCTGTCGGGCGCACCTGGATTGCCCGCGGGCTATTACACCTTGCTGCCGGCGCAGTATGCGACCTTGCCGGGTGCCTATCGTGTCGTGCAGAACACCAGTGCCACCGATGCCGTGCTTGGCCGCAGTGCGGTGCAAACGGATGGCACGCTGAGCGTCAACGGCTATTTCGTCGATGGTTTGAGTGGTGCGCGTGCGGCGCGCAACACGACGTTCCTGGTGCAATCGGCACCGGTATGGCAGCAGTATTCACAGTATCGACTGACTGACGCCGATACGTTCTTCTCGAACCTCGCGAGCAAGAGCGGTCAGATTGCACCGGCAGCCGTGGCAGATGCAGGTCGCCTGGCGCTGGCCGCGGGTCAGGCGCTGAACTTGGGTGCCACGCTGACCGCAACGCCGGCCGCGGGTGGTCGTGGCTCGTTGGTGGATATCGCAGCGCAAGCCATCGAGGTAGTCGACGCGGGTCAAACCGCTCAAAGCGGCTACCTCACGATCTCGGTCGATGGACTCAATGCACTTGGCGCCGGCAGTCTGCTGTTGGGCGGCACGCGGCAGCTCGGCAGCAACGGCTATCAGGTCACCACATCCGCGGATAGCGTGGTATTGGCGAACGATGCCGATCATCCGTTGCAAGGGCCGGAAATCCTGCTGGCTGCCAATGGCCTAGGTCATGCGGGTGCGCAAGGCGTGGTGCTCCAGGCGGGCAGCGCGTTGACGGCCACAGGGAACGGATCGGGTGCGAGCAGCGTTCCCCTGATCTTCGGCGCGGTGGCCGGCACGGATGCCAAGGGCAATCCCATTGCGGCGGTCGACGGTGATGGTGCGTTGTTGCGCGTGTCGCAGAATGGCGCAGCGAGCATCGTGCGCAACAACACGTCGACCACAGGCGTGGGCCAGCTCTCCATTGGCGCGGGTGCGCGCGTGGCGGGCGGAAGCGCACTCACACTGGATGCCACCGGTACGACTACCGTCGACGAGACGGCCGCGCTGTCGGCCCAGGCCATCGACAGCTATAGCAATCTGATTTCGTTCCTGGGCAGCAATGCGTCATTGGCGCAGGGCACCGGCGGTTTCGTGATCGGCCCGCAGACGCTCAACCTGCTGCGTGGCGCACAGAGCGTGACGCTACGTAGTCGCGGAAGCATCAATTTCTATGGCGATGTCGATATCGACCTTGACCATGACCTGAGCTTGAGCGGCGGTACGTTTGCCAATCATGGCGGCGCGGTCAGCATCGAAGCCGATCATCTGTTGCTTTCCAATGATCTCGGTGCGGCCAACGCCAGTTTTACGCCGGGTAGCGGACAGCTCACGATCCGTGCGAACGAACTCGACTTCGGTAACGGCACGACGGGCTTGAGCGGCTTCGGTGGGTTCTCCGCTACGGCGGCGCAGGGCATGAAAGGGCAGGGCAGTGGCTCTTTCAACTTTGGCCAGGCCAACGTCAACCTCAATACACCCTGGCTGCTCGCCGACAACGCGTCGAGCAGCGCGTTGATCACCACGGGCACGTTGAATATCACCGGTACGCCGAGCACCTTGCCCAGTGATGTGATGGGTGGCGCGCTGCAACTTACCGCTGGCGCCGTATCCATTGGCACCAACGTGGCCGCATCGGCCGGCAACCTCACCATCGAGGCTACCCAGGGCGACGTCAACGTGGGTAGCGGTGGCAAGCTCTCCGTGGCGGGCATCAACAAGACCTTCTACGACACCACGACGTACGCACCCGGCGGTGCGCTGAGCATCACTTCCGATCATGGCGCGGTGAATCTCGCGCCCGGATCATCGCTCGACTTTTCTGGCGCCAGCGCAGGCGGTGACGCAGGCAGCCTGAACATCCAGGCCGGTACGCAGGCAACGTTTGGTGGTTCACTAACCGGCGGTGCAAACAGCAGCTATCGCGCCGGCTATTTCACCTTGGGAAGTGGCAACGCTGTCAATCTCGATGCCGTTGTCGATACGGCGGCCGCTGCCGGGGCGACAGGCCTGTTCCAGGTCACCAGCGGCGCTGGCAACCTGATGCTTTCGGCGGGGCATACCTTGACCGCGCAGCGGGTTTACCTGAGCGCCAACGGCGGTAGCGCCAGCGATGTGGGTGGTGGTCAGGTGCTGATCGATGGCACCGTTAACGCCGCAGGCCACTACGGCACCAGCATCACGTTGTACGGCAACAAGGGCGTGGACGTCGAAGGGAGCCTGATCGCCACCAGCGACGTCGCTGCGCAACGCGGCGGCACGGTGACGTTGGGCACCAGTGGCGCTACGGATGGCTCGACCAATACCACTTACGGTTACGAAAGCGTCGCCCCGACGGCTTCCGGCTATGTCCACCTGGGCAGCGGCGCAGTCGTCGATGTATCGGGTGGCTCATCCGATGATTTCTCCGGCGGCTCGGTAAGTCTGCGTGCGCCATTGCTGAGCAATGGGGATGTGCGCATTGCCGTCGACAATGCCAGCAGCATCAAGGGTGCGCGCGTCGTCACCATCGAGCCTTACGCCACCTGGAGCACGAAGGACACATCCACCGGTGCGCAGCACTTCGACGGCATCATCGATCCGGCGGGTTGGTATGCGGCCAATGGCGGCGGCGCGATGGTGTCGGGCAAGTGGGCCGACGCATCCGGCAACGTGCTGGCGGCGCCGACCGATGCAGCGACATTGGCAAAGTATCTGCAGAACGACTATTTCATCCCGGACAAGGTCGATAGCGCGCACACGGGTTTCTTTGGCTATGTCGGTGGCGATGCCAGCAAGGGTGCCGGCACGCTGATGAGCTATGTGCAGCAGCCTGGGTATAGCTTCGGCAATCGTTTCGCGGGTATCGCCAATGTGCAGGTGCGACCGGGCATCCAGCTCGTCAGCGCCCTCAACGATAGCCAGCAAGGCAAGATCTCCGTACTCACCAACTGGAATCTCGGCGCAGGTACTACGCAAAGCAATGGAAGCATCGCGCTGGCGTATCGCTATCAGGGGATGGCGCCGATCCTGACAGTCAGTGCGGCGGGCGATCTTGATGTCCAGGCCAGCATTACGGACGGCTTCTATCAGCAGAACAATGGCGCGACGTTGGCTAATCCGCCCACGCCGCCGGTGTCGGACAACGGCTACGCGACCGCACTGGCGGCGTATCAGGTGTCGCAGGCCTACCTGGACCAGAAGGGGCTTTGGAACGGCACGATCATCCTGAGATCCGGCAGCTTACCGGGACAGACGCCAGGAGGCGGCACGGCAAACATCGCCAACGACCCGTACTACAAGCCCTTGCAGGCGCCACTGACGGCGCAGTCTGCCAATTACTACACGAATTACGAAGGCTATATCGCGGAGTTTGGCAACGGATCGTCAGCGACATCATCGTCGTGGTTGACCCTGTACAGCGGGTATCAATTCATGACGTACAGCCCCACCACGTTGATCGCACCCAACCCGGCGAACTACACCTCCTACGTCACGTACGTAGGTGATTACCAGACGTGGTTGTCGAGCAATTTCGCAAGCAACCCGGCGAGCAAGCGTCTTACCACGCCGTCGCCGCTGCTGTTGCCGGTGGACACCAACTACACGCAGTACACCACTGACTACGCGACGTACCTGACGGGGCATAGCACCTACTTCAACTACGTCGCGACCAAGGTCGGCAATCGATCGGCCGGATCGCAGTTGTTCTATGCCCCGTTTGCGCCGGCAGCCGACCCCACCGATCCCGCTTATAACGCTGCACTCACGGCGTATCGGACGTCGCAGGCCTACCTGGACCAGAAGGGGCTTTGGAACGGCACGATCATCCTGAAATCCGGCAGCATCGCAGGGCAGACGCCGGGTGGCGGTACGGCGAACATCGCCAACGACCCGTACTACCAGCCGTTGCAGGCACCCTTGGCGGGGCAGTCCGCTAACTACTACACGAACTACGAGGGCTATATCGCGGAGTTCGGGAACGGCCCTGTGGCGACACCATCGTCGTGGGTGAGTCTGTACAGCGTGTATCAATTCATGACGTACAGCCCCACCACGTTGATCGCACCCAACCCGGCGAACTACTCCTCCTACGCCACCTACGTCGGTGATTACCAGACGTGGTTGTCGAGCAATTTCGCAACCACGCCGACGGCAAAGCGTCTTACCACGCCGTCGCCGCTGCTGTTGCCGGTGGACACCAACTACACGCAGTACACCACTGACTACGCGACGTACCTGACGGGACATAGCACCTACTTCAACTACGTCGCGAACAAGGTCGGCAATCGGTCGGCCGGATCGCAGTTGTTCTATGCCCCATTTGCGCCTGCGTCCAATGTGGCGAGTGGAGGATCGGGTCCAGCCACCATCTACGTGCCAGGCAGCGCGGCGAACAACAGTCCGTCGAACATGCCATCGCTGGGTAGCCCGGCTTCGCTGGCATCGGCCACGTTGTTGGGCGGCTCCAGCACGTCCTATCGTCTGGTAGCGGGTGCGCAGTCAGGTACGGCTGATCCGCTGGCGACGAATGCGGATGCAGGCGACGTGGTGTTCGACGGGCACTTCGCCGTGGTTGATTCGCTGACCGCACCCGTACAAAGCAAGTACAACGGCAAGACGCTACTGTTCCCGACCACCGTGCGCACGGGCAGTGGCTCTATCGATATTGCCTCGGGTGGCAACATCGACTGGCTGGACGACAGTGCGCCAGCGGTGGTCTATACCGCCGGCGTCCCGGCGGACGGGACCAGTGTGAATACCAGCGTCTCGGTGATCCGTCCCAATTGGCTCAACGCTCTTGATTCTACGATTCCGTACATGCTCAGTACGGGACAGGTGAATCCGGTGGGTGGTGGTGATCTGAGCCTGACCGCCAAGGGCAGCATCTATGGGATCCAGGAGGCGGTCGATAGCACGGGCAATGTGACCAAGGGGCCGGCCGGCTCGGATATCTCACAGTACTGGTGGCCATGGATGCAGACGGCCAATGCCGCCGATGGCTCGGCCTCGTCGATCAACTTCGCCAATTTTGGTCAGGGCGTGATGAGCCTGGGCGGTAATGTCTCGGTGACCGCGGGCGGTGACATCAGTCAGCTATCGGCGTCGCTGCCGACAACGTGGGTTGCCAATGCAGGCAAGACCAGCATCACCACGCTGGGCGGTGGCAACCTCAACGTCAACGCAGGTGGAGACATTCTTAGCGGTACGTACTTTGTCGCCAAGGGCCAGGCCGATATCCAGGCTGGCGGACTGATCGGCAGCAATCTCGGCTACACCACGCCCTCGACGAACTTCTTTTTTGGCGGCATCTCCAGCCCAGTGTCCACACTGCTGGCGTTGCAGGATGCCCAGTTCAACGTGCAGGCACGCCTGGGCGCTGATATCGGTGGTATCTACAATCCTTCCTATCTGGCGGGCTCCAACAACGCGCCGGGTAACCCGATCACGATATTGGCCCCGTCCGGTCAATTCGACTCCCAGAGCTACAGCGCGAATTCGGCAGTGAAGGTGAGCTCGAATCAGGGCGACGTCGTGCTCGATAGCCTTAGCGTCCCCGCCAACCTGTTTAGTTATGGTGCCGCACAGGGGGGGAGGAACTCAGTTGGATCCTGGAATGATCTTGCCGTCGACCCTGAATTTGCAGGCGCTGTCAGGCAGTGTGGATGTGCGGGGGCCGGGCGCGCTGTACCCCTCGGCGCAAGGTAATCTGACGCTGTTGGCTGCCGATAATGTCGGGCTTAGCCAACAGGTTTACACCCTGCAGTACGGTGGTACCTCTGCGTACAACCTGGGTCTGATCGATGCGTCGGCTGACGCGCTTCCTTCAGCGCTTACGCCCTATGGCGTCAATGGCTCGTCCAACTTCTTTGCTCTGTGGCATTTGGGCTACCTGAGCGGCATAGCGCCTACGATGCTGCACTCAGCTGATCCATTGCATGCGGCTGATAGCCAGCCCGTGCGGATCTACGCTTTGCAGGGTGATGTGCTCGACGGCATCCAGGCGCCCAATGGTTTTCAGTACCGCTCCTTGCAGGTGCTTCCGAACAAGCCGGCACTCATTTACGCGGGCAGGGATATCGTCAACCTGTCCTTTGTGGGGCAGCAGTTGCGTGATGCGGATGTCACGCGTATCTCGGCAGGCCGGGATATCTACGACACGCCCATCACCGCATACTTCAATAACAACACTAGCCGTACCGATCCCGGTGCCTATCAGCTCGTTCCCGCCTTGCTGCTCGGCGGCCCGGGTACTTTCCTGATTGAGGCGGGACGCAATATCGGGCCCTTGAGCAGTCAACAGGAGATCGCGACGACGGGCAGTTCGCTGCTGACTGGGGACATTCGGTACACAGGCATCGATACCATTGGCAATGCCATCAATCCGTACCTGCCGCATGAAAGCGCAGATGTCGATGTATTGTTCGGCGTCAGCCCCGGTATTGCGGTCAACAGCTTCATGGCGAGCTATGTGGACGGCACGACGAACGGCGTGAACCTGATGCCGGATCTGGTGACCTTCATGGAGCGCCGCGAAGCGGGCCAAGTGGTGGATACCGGTTATGCGCAGGACAAGATCACCGTCAGCCTGACGTCGGATCAAGCACGCCAGTTGTTCAATCAGCAGCCTGACTACGTGCAGCGCCAGTTTGTGACGGAAGCGGTATTCAAGATCCTTGCCCAGGTGGGTGCCGACTACAACAATCCGGCCAGCCCGTACTACGGGCAGTACGCACGCGGCTATACCGCCGTCGACACGTTGTTCCCGGCCGCCTACGGCTACACGGCCAATGGTTCGGGGCAGGGGGGGCATCAACGGTGCGGCGAAGACCGTGGATACGGGTGACCTGGATATTCGCAGCTCCACCATCCAGACCCAGCAGGGCGGCAATATCTCCATCCTCGGTCCCGGCGGGCAGGCCTTGCTGGGCAGCGCGTCGGCACCGCCGGTGATCACCCAGAACGGTCAGATCGTGGCAGGCCCGAACACCATGGGTGTACTGACGCTGGAGAAGGGTGACGTCAACATGTTCACCGATCGCAGCGTGTTGCTTGCGCAAAGCCGCATCTTTACCGAGCAGGGCGGCAACCTGGTGATGTGGAGTTCCAATGGCGACATCAACGCCGGCCAAGGAGCCAAGACCACGGCTGAAATTCCGCCGCCGACGTACCTGTGCACGATCGACGCCTGGTGTCGTATCGACGCGCGTGGCCAAGTGAGCGGCGCGGGCATTGCGACGCTGCAGACCGTTCCGGGGGCTCCCACGGGCAACGTCTACTTGATCGCGCCGCGCGGTACGGTGGACGCGGGTGATGCGGGTATCCGTGTCTCGGGCAATCTGATTGTGGCAGCGGCACAAGTGGCTAACGCTGACAACATCCAGGTGCAGGGTGAGAAGATCGGCGTGCCGGTTGCGGCATCGGTCAATGTCGGTGCACTGAATGCAGCCAGCGCCGCCGCTAATGCCGTGACCAAGGCCGTGGATGATGCCAACCGGCAACAGCAGGACGATGCGCGGAACAAGATGCCTTCGGTGATCTCTGTGCAGGTGCTGGGCTTCGGCGATGGCACCGGCAGCGTTGACGACAAGGATCGCCGCCGTCGCTACGACCCCAACAGCCCCGTGCAGGTGCTTGGTGCCGGACAACTCAGTGCGCGTGCGCGAAACCAATTGACGCCGGAGGAGCGCGCTCGACTCGCGGAGTGAGAGAAAACATGGGCGTGAATGCGAAGCACGACGCGTGCCGCGGACAATCATCGGCAGCACGCAAGCCCGCACTGCTGCCATGCAGTCACATCTGGTCGCTCGGGCATGGGAGGCCGGAGGGTGATCACCCGATGCACGACATAGCATCGGACAAGGTTCTGCGTGTCCATTGATGGATTTAGATAATGGACGTCTTATAAGTTTATTCACACCGACCGATGATAGCCATGGATGCACCCTGTAACAGCGGGGATGGTGGGCGTTTAGCCGCATTTTCAATGGTATTAAGGCATCTGATTGATGCGCACCAGGAAAAGGCTGCCGAGAGGTTGATTAATCAATGCAATAGGACATTTTCAAGGCGGTTGCTCGACTATCCCGTCATTGCATGGCATGCACGTTCCAGTTATGTGGTTCGCAATCGCCTCAGGCGGAAAATCGATCCTGCGCCCGATGACCCCTGCGCGGATGTGCTCATCTCGCTGATCCCTGTATTCAACGTATGGTGCCAGGAAGGGCGGCGCAGCGCCTTGCGTAGCGTCGTGCGCGAAATGAACCAGATAGACCTCAGCGATCTTGCCAAGCGTCCGGGGCTCGACATGGAGGTCGCCACCATGATTCGCGAATTTATTGATTAGCGCAAAGTGTGATTTTGGTCGTGATTTTTATTTAAATAAAAAATTCATGCTTTCATCACGTTGGTGACATGGTTTGTTTCATGGCTAATTTGTCTAAATAAAAAAATAGTAAGAGTCATGCTGTCGTCATTTGCAGTTACTTTTAATTTTAATCGTGATGTCACTGCGCAAACGTAAAAAGTATTAGGCCTCCATTCCGGAGGTATTTCTGCCAAGGGGTAAGTCATGATTTTCGGGTCCAATGGAAATACCCGCATGAAGACGCTCGCGGGTGCACTGGTTCTCAGCTTTGCCGCTGTTGCCTCTGCGGCTCACGCCGGCACCACGCTGGTTGGTGGTGGCGCCACCCTGCCGGCGCTGGGTTACGGTGGTGATGCCACGCATCGCCAGATCACCCCGACCACCGGTTCGTTCCTGTACGTGTACTCCGCCCAGACCGGCAACCCGCAGACCTCCTACTGCCAGACGGGCAGCGGCGCTGGCAAGAACATCCTTGCTGGCGGCACCATCGGCGGCACCTCCTACAACGTCCAGAACGCTTGCCCGGATGGTTCGGCCACGCCGACCGGCTTCGGCGCTGCTGCCGTGGGCCGTAGCGATCTGACCCAGCCGAACTTTGCTGGCGCCGATTCGCCGCTCAGCGCCTCCGACTACACCAATTACCGCAACAACCGTCCGTCCAGCTATCCGGTGGAGTTCCCAGCCGTTGCCGGCGCGATTGCCATTGGCTTCAACAAGGCCGGCGTTTCCTCGCTGAACCTGACCGATGCGCAGGTCTGCCAGATCTTCTCCGGCCAGATCACCAACTGGAACCAGATCTCCAGCGTCACCGGCCCGATCAACGTGGTCTATCGCTCGGACGGCAGCGGCACCACGTTCGGCTTCAGCAACCACTTGTCCGCTGCCTGCAGCGGCACGGCCAGCGCACACTTCGTGACCGATCAGGCCTTCACCAACGTGGTCGCCAAGTATCAGCCGACCCTGCCCAGCAATTGGGTGGGCCAGAGCGGCAACCCGAACGTCGCCAACTACGTGGTTGCCAATGACGGCACCATCGCCTACGTGGAAGCCGACAACGCCGCCAACGTACTCGGCAGCTTTGCGACGGTCAACGGTCAGGATCCGATCGCCAACTTCGGCGCCTCGCCGCTGCCGATCAGCAGCTCCGCGATCAATTACAACTACGTGATCAACGGCGCGGATCCGACCACCGGTCGTCCGATCATGTCCGCCATCTCGGGCGCGCCGAGCACCCAGTGCATTGCCCTGGTCGATCCGTCGTCCTACGCCAAACCTGTCAGCGGCTACCCGATCGTCGCCGTGTCCTACCTGCTGGCCAACAGCGCCAACAACGGTTCGGACCAGACTGCTGTGCAGAACCTGATGTGGGCGCCGTACAACTCGACCATCACGTCCAACACGACGCAGATCGGTTCGGGCACGGGTCTGTCGTTCCTGAGCACCAGCTTCACGCAGAGCGCTGTGCAGGGTTGCGTGGGTACCTGATCCAACTTGCTGTTGTTGTTTTGCCGTGGAACGTGGGGGAGGGCGGGGGCCCTCTCCCACGTTCTTTTGCGTGAAAGACAATCTGTCATCCTGGCGTGGCAGCCTGTGATGATTTACTGCGTTCGGGAACGCTCATGTCCTCGCAGGTTGTAGCTCTTCATCGTAACGATTCTGCCTCTACCGACGAGACGCAGCTATTTCGACAATTACTGGCCAAAGGCCGGCTGAAAGATACAGACCTTGCACGCTCGCGGCGCCTGCATGAAGAATCCCCCGACGGCACGCTGACGGGTTTGATGGCGCGGTTGGGCCTGGTGTCCGAGCGCGACCTGGCCGAAGCGTGGTCGGAGTTGCTGGATACGCCGCTGCTGGCGGCCCGCGACGCGCCTGACATGCCGCCCGCCGAGCTCGACGTCTCCGTGCGCTTCCTGAAGCAACAGCACGTGGTGCCGGTGCGGGTGGGTGAGGATGGCGTGGCGCTGGTCGTCTCCGACCCCGCCGACCCCTACCCACTGCAAGCGATGCAACTGGCCGCCGGCCGCCCGGTCGCGCTGCGCATCGGTTTGCGCTCAGAAATCGAGGGCCTGATCGAGCGCTACTACGGTTCGGGCCGTTCCGCCATGGGCACCATCGTGGAAAACCTCGACGGCAGCGCCGCGGTAGAAGACGACGTCGAGCATCTGCGCGACCTCGCCTCCGAAGCGCCGGTGATCCGCCTGGTCAATCTCATCTTGCAGCGCGCCGTCGAACAGCGCGCCTCCGACGTGCACATCGAGCCGTTCGAAAACCGCCTCAAAGTGCGCTACCGCATCGACGGCGTACTGCACGAAGTCGAAGCGCCGCCCTCCAGCTCCACCGCCGCGGTGATCTCCCGCGTCAAGATCATGGCCAAGCTCAACATCGCCGAGCGCCGCCTGCCGCAGGACGGCCGCATCCAGTTGCGTGTGCAAGGCAAGGAACTGGACCTGCGCGTGTCCACCGTGCCGACCAGCTTTGGCGAATCGGTGGTGATGCGTATCCTCGACCGCGAATCGGTGGTGTTCGACTTCGCCTCCTTAGGCTTCACCGATAACTTCCAGCAACGCTTCGTCGACGTACTGGACCGCCCCCACGGCATTCTGTTGGTCACTGGCCCCACCGGTTCCGGTAAGACCACCACGCTGTACACCGCGCTGTCCCAGATCAACACGCCCGACGTCAAGATCATCACCGTCGAAGACCCGGTCGAATACCAGATCGAAGGGATCAACCAGATCCAGGTCAAACCGCAGATCGGGCTGGATTTTGCCGGCGCCCTGCGCTCCATCGTGCGCCAGGATCCGGACGTGATCATGATCGGCGAAATGCGCGACCTGGAAACCTGCCGCATCGCCATCCAGTCCGCGCTCACCGGTCACTTGGTGCTGTCCACCTTGCACACCAACAGCGCCGCCGGCGGCATCACCCGCCTGCTCGACATGGGCGTGGAAGATTACCTGTTGGGCTCCACCGTCAACGGCATCCTCGCGCAGCGCCTGGTGCGCCGCCTCGATCCGGAAACGGCGACCCCGTATGAAGCCCTGCCCGAAGTGATCGAGCAGTTCGAGCTGCACAAATACACCGACGAGCGCCCGATCCGCCTGTGGAAACCCGGCAGCAGCGCGGCCAACCCCAGCGGCTACCGCGGCCGTCGCGCCATCATGGAATTCCTGGTGATGACCGATCCGCTGCGCCGCATGGTGATGCAGCGTGCCGATGCCGGCGAGATCGAGCGCGTCGCGCGCAGCGAAGGCATGCGCACCATGTACGAGGATGGCATCGCCAAGGCGGTCGCGGGCGTCACCACCCTGGAGGAGGTGTTGCGTGTTACGCAAGAAAGTTGATGCGCGGATGCGCGTGGCGCAGGTGCGGCCATGAGCCAATTCCGCTACCGCGCTGTCAGCGCCACCGGCGACGTCTTGCAAGGCCAGATGGAAGCGGCCAGCGTCGAGGAAGTGGTCAGCCGCTTGCAGGACCAAGGCCACACGCCGCTCGATGCGCGCGCCGCCGACAGCGATGCCGGTGGCAGCGGCATCGCCGGCTGGTTCAAGCGCGGCCCGTTCACCGGCGACCAGCTCGCCCAGTTCACCCACCAATTGGCGACCTTGCTCGGCGCTGGCCAGCCGCTGGATCGCGCGCTGGGCATCCTGATAGACCTGCCCGAAGGCGCCAGCGCCAAACAACTGATCGAGCGCGTGCGTGATCGCGTGCGCGGCGGCACGCCCTTGTCGCAAGCACTGGACGACGAGCACAACGTGTTCCCCAAGCTCTACATCAGCCTGGTGCGCGCCGGCGAAGCCGGCGGTTCGCTGGAAGACACCCTGCGGCGCCTCGCCGATTACCTGGAGCGCTCCCAGCAACTGCGCGGCAGCATCATCAACGCGCTGATCTACCCCGCCTTCCTGATGGTCGGTGTACTCGGTTCACTGCTGCTGCTGCTGGCCTACGTGGTGCCCCAGTTCGTGCCGATCTTCGAAGACATGCAGGTGCCGATCCCGCTGATCACCCAGATCGTGCTGGCGGTGGGTGGCACCTTGCAGACCTGGTGGTGGGCCATCGCCCTGCTGATCGTGATGGGCGTGGCTATCGCGCGTGCGCGCCTGCGCGATCCGGCGGCCCTGTTGGCCTGGCACGGCCGCCTGCTGACCATGCGTCTGGTCGGCCCGCTGCTATTGAAAGTGCAGACCGCGCGCATCGCGCGCACGCTCGGCACCTTGCTCAAGAACGGCGTGCCCTTGCTCACCTCGCTCAGCATCGCGCGTCAGGTCACCGCCAACAAAGCGCTGGACCAAGCATTGGCGCAGGCCTCCGAGCAGGTCAAGGAAGGCGCCGGGCTGTCCTTCGCGCTGGACCAATCCCAGCGCTTCCCGCGGCTGGCCCTGCAGATGGTGCAGGTGGGCGAAGAAGCCGGCTAGCTCGACACCATGCTGCTCAAGGTGGCCGACACTTTCGAGCTGGAAAGCCGCCGCGCCATCGACCGCCTGCTGGCGGCGTTGGTGCCCGCGCTCACCATCGTGATGACGGTGCTGGTGGCGATCATCATGGCCGCGATCCTGCTGCCCATGCTCGACCTCACCAGCCACATTCAGTAGTTCCCTTGTAGAGCCCCCTTCGAACGACGACGAGGTACCCCATGCGACAAAAGACTTTTGGCCGTCACCACGCGGCACGCGGCTTCACCCTGCTGGAAATGCTGGCGGTGATCGTGTTGATCGGCATCATCGGCGCGGTGGTGGTGACCCAGGTCGGCAAGAACGTCGACAAGGGCAAGTACGGCGCCGGCAAAGCGCAGCTCACCACGCTCAGCCAGAAGATCGAGAACTACGCGCTGGACAACGGCACCCCGCCGCAACAGCTGCAGGATCTGATGGCGAAGCCGGCCAACGCGCGCAACTGGCAAGGCCCGTACGCCAAAGAGTCCGAGCTGAAGGATCCCTGGGGCCATGAGTTTGGCTACAAATACCCCGGCGACCACGGCAGCTTCGACCTGATCTTCTACGGCCAGGACGGCAAGCCCGGCGGCGACGGCTACAACGCCGACGTTGGCAACTGGCAGTAAGCCGATGCCGGCGAAGCCGCCACGCGCAACCATCAACCGCGCCTTGCGTGCGGCGCGCGGCTTCACCTTGCTGGAAATGCTGGCGGTGATCTTGCTGATCGGCATCGCGGCGGCGGCCGTGGCGGTGTCGGTCACGCAGGGCCTGGCCAGTGCACGCGTGAGCGCGGCGAGCGGCGAACTGGCCGCGGCGCTGCGTGGGGTACGTACGCAGGCGATCGTGCACGGCAACGAACACACCTTGGACGTCGACACGCGCGACAACACCTATCGGGCCGACAACGGCCCGGCGGTGCGCCTGCCCACGGGCATGCGCATCGGCATCACCAGCGCGAAGGAAGATCAGGTCAATAGCTACACGGGCCGCATCCGTTTCTTCCCGGATGGCAGCTCTACCGGCGGACATATCACCTTGCAGCGCGAGCGGCGGCAGTGGCGGGTGAATGTGTCGTGGCTGACCGGGGCGGTGAGTGTGGCGGATGTGAGTGCGAAGCGATGAGGCGCGCACGCGGGTTTAGTTTGTTGGAGGTGATCGCGGCCATTCTTCTGTTGGCCGTGGCGTTTGCGGCGTTGTTGCAAGTGGCGGGCGCTTCTTTGCATCTGGCGGATCGATCAGGGCAGATCAGCAAAGCTGACATGTGGGCACAAGCGAAGCTGGATGCCTTGGGCGTGACCGATCGCTTGGTGGCAGGCGAGAGCGACGGCGATTTCAGCAAGGATTATCGCTGGCACCTGCGCATCACACCCTGGCAGGACGACGACCCGCCGCAGGGCAGCCCACTCACCTTGTATCGCGTCGACCTGGACGTGCGATGGGGTTCGCCACGACGCCCTCAAGTGATTCACTACACCACGCTGCGAGCCGTCGACGAGGGTGCGGCTTCGGCGGGGAGTGCGAAGTGATACGCGCGCGTGGCTTCAGCTTGTTGGAGGTGCTCAGCGCGCTCGCCTTGCTCAGCATTCTGCTGGTGGGGGTGTTGTCCGGCATACGGACGGCTACGCATATGGTCAGCGCTGGCACGGGTTCCATGGAGAATCTGGATGAAGTGCGTTCGGTGCAGCGCTTCCTGCGTAATGATCTTCTTCAGGCTCGTGCCATTCCCTGGAAGGTGGACGGCAAGGGCGTGCCTGTCGTGTTCGAGGGTGACGAGCAACGCATCCGGTTTGTTGGTCCGCTTCCCGGCTATCTCGATCACCAGGGCCCACAATTGCAGACCTTGGCGCTGGTGCGCGATGGCCAACGAGGGCTTCGGCTCGAGCTAAGCAGTGATGGCATGAGCCCGACGGGTGCCTCGCATGGCATCGGCTTCGCGCCGGAACCGTTGGCGGAGGGCATCACACGTGGCCGCTTTCGTTACTACGGTCGTCAAAGCGAACAAGGCCCCGGTGCGTGGAGCAATGAGTGGCATGTCGCGGGACGGATGCCCGAATTGGTCAGCGTGGAACTGGAGCGTGGAGCGGATGGTGAAACCTGGCTGCTCGTGCAGACGCCGATACGCCAGAGCGCGAACGCGATAAACACGCGCGCACTGGCCAGGTTGTTGCCGAACGCAACGCAATACTGATGGCACAAAAATGTCGCCTTGCGCTGTAATCCTTGGAGCTTCACGACACGCTAAGCCAGGTGTTCACGGGAGGACATGGATGCCCGCCGATCGGACAGCTCGTTCAGCACATCGCGAGCGGGGTATTGCCTTGCTGGTGGTGCTATGGGCCTGCACGCTGCTGGCGATCCTGCTTGGGGGCTTCGCCACGTTGGCTCGCACCGAAGCCACGCAGACACGCTACCTGTCTACCCGGGCGCAGCTGCGCTATATCGCCGAAGCTGGCGTGATGCGCGCCATGGCCGAGATCACGGCCAAGGATGGCGGTCGATGGATAGGTGACGGACGTCCGTATGGCCTGAGCATCGATGGACAGAGCGTGGACATACGTATCGTTGACGAGCTTGGCAAGGTCGATATCAACACGGTCGATCCCCAGGTGCTTCGGAATCTGTTCGTCGCGGCGGGCATGGATGCGGCGGATGCAACTGCGCTCGCGGACAACGTGCGCGAATCACGCGATGCGGCGGGGGCGTTCAATCGCGCAGAGGGCGCGCAGCGTTACACACAGGCCGGGCAGGCAGGAGGTCCTCGTTATAGCGAATTCAACGCACCTGACGAGCTGCAGACCGTCCTTGGCATGACACCGGCCCTATACCGCAAGATTGCTCCCGTCCTCACGGTATGGTCACGGCGAGCAACGCCTGCACCAGCTTTTGCACCGCCATTGGCTCTTGCGGCGTTGCCGGGTATGGACATGGCAACGGCCAAGCGCTTCGCCTCCACGCGAGACGCGATAAACGCGAAGATGCCGTTGCCGATGCTGCCTAACGGCATGCCCATGGGCAACACACGCGGCAGTAACGTGAGAACGATTGTTGCCTCGGCAACGGGGAAGGATGGCACGGTGTCGCGCGTCAGTGCCACGGTTCGCATCGACCATGTGCGTGGCCGCGGGAGCGCCTCCATCTTGCGCTGGCAGGAGGATGCCGCGGAATGAATGCCAACACGCAAGCGTGGCGTGCCTCGATCGTACGGCGATGGCATGCGTCGCACGGTGCGCGCCTGTGTCGCTGGTGGCTGGACGAGCTTGCGCAGATGCTTCCGCTGTTCTTGAGGCCATGGTTTTCGGGTGATATCGAATGGCATGTGATCGCATCAGTAGGCGATCAATGGCAGTGGTGTTCACCGCACGCCACAACGCCCGTGGCCTGCTGGAGTGATACCGCGGCCGAGGCGCAGCAACGGGATGTGATCGGGAAGGCGCTCGATGGTCTGTCGCCTGACGCGGCGCGTTTCGTATTGCTGGTGCCAGATGCGTGGGTCTTACGCCGTCGCGTCACGTTTCCTTTGGCCGCGCGAAACACCTTGAGGCAGGTCGCTTCCTACGAGATCGATCGACAAACACCGTTCTGCGTGGCCGATGTCGTGTACGAGATCGAAGTACCTGCTTTCGCGGTGAATCATGGGCAGCTGTCGACGGAGTTGATTGTCGTTCCCCGTTCGTTGCTTGATCCGTTGTTGGCAAGGTTTCGCGAACTCGGCGTTGTGCTGGATGCGGTCGATATCCGCGAAGGCGATGGACGCAAGGGGCTGAACCTGCTTTCCCCCGTCGACGTGCCGCGGCGAACGAATCGGCGGGCTAGGCTCAACCTGATCCTTCTCGCGAGTGCCGTGTTGCTATGCACGTTCTCCATGCTTCAATGGGTGCACAATCGCGAGCTCGCGTTGCGCGTTATGCAGGACGAAGTGGCGCGCATGCAGTTGGAGGCCAAGGCGGTCTCTGTTTTGCGACAGGAGTTGCAGGACCATGCGGGGGCGACAGGATTCCTAGCTGAGCGCAAAAAGAGTCGTGTCAGCACGCTGTCGATTCTGCAAGAATTGTCGATGCGGCTTCCGCAGAATGCATGGCTGGAACGATTGAACATCGACCCTGCTGGGCAGGTCGGTATGCAGGGGCAGGGCACGCAGGCGGCGTTGTTGCTGGAAGCATTGAAGGGAGCGGCGTGGCTTGCAGAGCCCGCCTTTCAGGGATCGATACAGAAGGACGCTGTGACTAGCAAGGAACGCTTCTACATGGTGGCGCAGCTGCGCAAGCCCAACGACGGCAAACCGAAGGCCGCGCCCGCGACGCCCGCGGCGGCTGGTAGCACGCCATGAAGCTGGCCGCGCTCAAGCCGCGCGACAGCCGCATTGCGGCGATCCTGCTGTTGCTCGTCGTGCTGGTGATCGCCTATTTCGCCCTGCTGCACTGGTGGTTCGTGGCGCCGCTGCAATCCATCCATGCCGAGATGGACGACCTGCGCGACACCCACGCGCGCTACGCCTCCGCCATTGCCGAGAAACCGCAACTGCAGCAGCGCATCGCTGCGATGGGCGCAGGGCAGGCGGCCAGTCACGCCTTCTTGCCCGAAGACGACCCCAACGCCGCTGCCGCCGGCCTGATGCAGCGCGTGGTCGATACCGTAGCCGCGCATCCGCAAGGCGGCGCCTGCGACGTCACCCAAAAAATGCCCGTCACCAACCCGCCGGCGGCGCCCGACGAGCCCTACCGCAAAGTCGCCGTGAGCATCAGCCTGCGCTGTGATGTGCAGCCGCTGGCCGAGACCTTGCACGACCTGGAGCAGGGCACGCCCTACCTGTTCGTCGATGATCTGAGCATCTACCGCAACCCGGTCGCCGCCATGCAACAGGCCGCCGCCCCGTTGGAAGTGCAGTTCACCCTGTCCGGCTACGTGCACCAGCCGCGCGCGAGCGGCGACGATGCCCAGGGCGGTGCGCCATGAACGCCGCTGCCCAACGCCGCCTGACCCCGATCCTCGGGGGTGTAGCCGTACTGTTCGGTGCGCTGCTGCTGACCCTGCTGCTGGGCGTGGGCCGCAGCGTGTCCTGGGGCGCGACACGCCCGGCCACGCCACTGCCGCCCGCACACGACCAAGGCCTGCCGCCGTCGGTACCGCTGGCCCAGTTCTCCGCCGTGTGGCTGCAACCGCTGTTCAACAACGATCGCAAACCGGTGATGCACGCCGCCTCCGGCGGCGCCAGCCTGGGCGACATGTCGCTCACCGGCATCATCCTCACCCCACCGCTGCATATGGCCCTGCTGCGCGACAAAAGCGGCGACCACAACGTGCGCGTGCGCGAAGGCGACAGCTTGCCCGACGGCAGCTGGCGCCTGGTCGAGCTCAAGCCGCGCGCCGCCGTGTTCGAATCCGGCAGCGGCCGCACCGAGCTGCAACTGCCCGCCGGTGCGCCCATCGACGTGCCCAAGCCCGACAGCAACCCACCGCCGGCCCCCGCGCCCGGTGCCGCGATAGTCACCCCCGCCCCCGTGCCGCAGAACGGCCCCATGCTCAACACCACCAACACGCCCAACCCCGCCTTGCAGTCGCCCAACGGGGCCGACGCGCAAGCCGACCGCATTCGCCAGTTGCGCGACGCCATCCAGAAGCGCCGTGCCCAACAGCAAGCCGCGACACCCGAGGGAGCCCACTAAGCCATGTCCATCCAGCGCACCTCGCGGTTCACCCGCATCAGCACCCTCACCCTGGCCTTGTGGCTGGCCGGCTGCCAGAGCTTGCCGCCGACCCACGACGACGGCGCGCTGCAGCGCGAGGCCCTGGCCGGCACTGAAAAGCCGGTGCCCGCGCCGTTGAACACCCGCAACACCCCGGCCGATCAGACCACCTCGCCCAAGCCCCAAGTCACCGAAGGCACCGGCCAGTTCGTGCGTGCCACCGGCCTGGCGCAACCGCGCAAAGCCGCCAGCGGCGACGGTGCGGTGACCTTCAACTTCGAGAACCAACCCGTACAGGCGGTGGTGAAAGCCATCCTCGGCGACCTGCTCAAGCAGAACTACACCATCGTGCCGGGCGTGCAGGGCAACGTGTCCTTCTCCACCGCCGAACCGGTGGACAGCAGCCAGGCCATTCCCATCCTGGAAACCCTGCTGTCGTGGACCAACAACGCCCTGGTCATGCGCGAGGGCCAATACGTGGTGATGCCGGCCAAGGACGCCGTGGCCGGTAACCTGGTGCCCAGCCTCAACGCCGTGGCCCCGCAAGGCGGCCTGCAGGCGCGGCTGTACTCCTTGCGCTACATCTCCGCCACCGAGATGCAAAAGCTACTCAAGCCCTTCGCCCGCACCGATTCCGTGCTGCTGGCGGACCCCTCGCGCAACGTGATCGTGCTCTCGGGCACGCCCTCCGAACTGGACAACTACCAGCGCACCATCCACACCTTCGATGTGGACTGGCTGCGCGGCATGTCCGTGGGCGTGTTCAGCCTGCAACACGCCAACGTCGGCGAACTCGGCCCGCAGCTTGACCAGATGTTCGGGCCCAAGAGCGACACCCCGCTGGCCGGCATGGTGCGTTTCCTGCCGATCGAACGCACCAACGCCATCGTGGTGATCAGCAACCAGCCGCAGTACCTGCAGGAAGTGGGCGACTGGATCACCAAGATCGATCGCGGCGGCGGCAACGAGCCGGAACTGTTCGTGTACGACGTGCTCAACATCAAGGCCTCGGATCTCGCGCAGTACCTGGGGCAGATCTATACCAACGGCAGCGGTGGCGGCGGCAACGCGGGCAAGGTCGGGCCGGGGCTCAACGGCTCCACGCTGGGCGCCAGCGACAATGCCAACGGCAACGCCAGCGGCATGGGCAGTACCGCCGGCAGCTTCGGCAGCTCGCCCTCGGTGAATGGTGTGGGTGGCGGTTTTGGTGGTGCGGGTGGCTTTGGTAGCGGCGGCACCGGCGGCGCCACGGGTGGCACGAGTGGTTTTGGTAGCACGGGCACGAGCGGTGGCTTGGGTAGCAGCGGCACGAGCGGTGGCGCGGCGGGATCGCTTGGCGGCAACAACGGCAATGGCAATGTCAGCCAACAGTACGTGTCCGGGGATGGTTCCATCCGTATCAGCTCGGTGGATTCGAACAACCAGCTAATGGTGCGCGCGCGACCTTCACAGTGGACGGAAATACGACAAGCGATTCAGCGCCTGGACAACGTGCCATTACAGGTGCAGATCGAAATGCGAATTCTTGAGATCGACCTGACTGGCGACCTGCAGTTTGGTGTGCAGTGGTATCTGCAGGGGCTCGCGAACAGCAAGCCGAATGCCAACGGCATTGCAACGAGCATTTATCCCGGAGCGCATCGCCAGATCGCTCTCGGTGATGGCGGCAACCAATACGGTGGCGAGCCGTTCTTCTATTCGTTCCTGAGCAGCAACGGCAAATTCCAGGTGGCGATTCGTGCGTTGGAAACCAACGGCAACACGAAGACGCTGTCGGCACCGTCGCTGGTCGTGCTCAACAACCAAGTGGCGCATATCCAGGTCGGTGACCAGATCCCGATCAATCAAACGTCGATCGTGACGGGGCTCAGCACGGCGGGCACGACAGCCAGCAGCGTCAGCTACATCCCGACGGGTGTGATTCTGGATGTGCAGCCGCGTGTGAATCCGGGCGGTCTGGTTTATCTCAACGTGCAGCAGCAGGTAAGCAACACCAGCGGTGCGGCCAATTCGCAAGGCAACTTCACCATCCAGCAACGCGCGGTGGGCACGCAGATCGCGGTGCAGAGCGGACAGACCGTATTGCTTGGCGGCCTGATCCAACAGAATGAATCAATCACTGATGCGGGTATTCCTGGACTCAATCGCATTCCGGTGTTGGGCCGTCTTTTCGGCACGACGGAACACAAGCGTGATCGCACCGAGCTGATCGTGCTGATCACGCCGCGTGTCGTCACCAGTAGCGAGGATGCCAAGCAGATCACCGACGAATATCAGCGCAAGTTCGAGTCGCTGGCACCGTTGCGGGCGACGAACTCTGGATAGGCCTACAGAGGGGAGCGACAGGGCTCAGGCCGCCGCCATTCGTATTGCGTTGCTCTAGATGAGAACCATGTCGCATTTTTTGCGTTGGTGAAGATATGGGCAAAGGCTCAATGGAAGATCTGGCGCTCCGACGCGCGGAGCGTGATAGGGCGTGTGGCACCCATTGCACGTAGGCATCTTGGCGTGGCGAGTTGAACGCGTGAAAGCAGGTTAAATCATTGATATGTAAATGAACGGGGCGGACCGCCAAGCTCTATGTAAGTGGGACGCGGGGCTGCCATCCACAGTCCTGCAAAAAATCCATCGTTTTACGGGACTTTCCTCAGCATCGTCTGCGTAAGGGAGCGCTCGCGTGCATGGTAGGATGCGAGTCTTTCCGTCATGGCCCGGATGGCGAAACTGGTAGACGCAAGGGACTTAAAATCAGTTTTGTCAAGTCCTCGTCTCTCACGAGGCGCATGCGGGAAGCCAATAGGGACAACAATTTGCGTCCTTCTCGACGCGTGCTTCGTCGCGTTCCTCAGCGACTAGGAGCCAACTAGGAGCTGAGGAAAGTGGTGTAAGGTTTGACGTTCCACGTCATGCCCGAGTGGTGAAATTGGTAGACACAAGGGACTTAGACAATTTGAGCCCTCCGGGGGAAACCCCAGAGGTGAAGCCCGTCAAAGTCGGCGAAAGCCCTGGATGCTTCGGCAACCGAGTCAACGCCGAGCCAAGCCCAAGCCCCACGGCTGGGAAGGTGTAGAGAGCAGACGGCGGGCACCTACGGCTGCAAGGCTATGGTGAAGGCGTGCTCCAGACCACGAACAGCAAATACGCTGGCGGCGAAAGTCGAAGTGGTAAGAAAATCCCTCGACCTCACGGTCATGCCGGTTCGATTCCGGCCTCGGGCACCAATTCGGAAGCCGCCTCTGTTCACGCAGAGGCGGCTTTTTCGTTCCTGCTTTGTACGCGCTTGAATCCCCGATCAGCGGCCATGAACGCCTCCAGCATGTGCGGGATCAATACCGTGGCATCGACCGCCTCGCCGTAGGTCTGCGCGTGCAGCGCGGCATAGCGGTCGAGGTCAGATTTCAAGTTGGCTGGACACGCGAAGGTCAGCTTGATGCTCTCGGTTCGGGGCAGCGGCCCGAGACGCAGCTTGAGCGTCGTACTCATTGCGAACTCCCCCGCTGGAAGAACAGCGGCTGGTAGGGCCGCAGCACCATGTCCTTGTTCACCATCACCTCCACCGGGAGACCAGGCCGCGCCGTCAGTGTCGGCTGCACGCTCAGGTTGCGGCGCGTGATTTCCTGGCCAACCTGATTGGCCGTGTCCTGCGCGCTGTCGCGCAGCGCAAGGACCGTGTTGCCGTTGTTGAGGTTGCCCTGATTCGACATCGCCATCTCGGAGCTGACGCCCAGCAGCGTGGACAGGACCGCGCCGGCCAGGATGCGGCCCCAGTGCCAGTCCACGCCGTCTTCGAGGCCCGCGTAGCCGGCCGGGTCGATGCCGGGCAGCTTGTCGAGCGCGATCGATGAGGCATCGGGCAGCACCAGACGCAACCAGACCAGCAGCATGCGCCGCTGCCCGAACGCCACCTGGCTGTCGTAGCGTCCGATCAGCCGCGAGCCTTGCGGAATCAGCAGATAACGTCCGGTCGCGGTGTCGTACACCGGCTGCGTCACCTCGGCGATGACCTGCCCCGGCAGGTCGGAATTGATGCCCGTCACCAGCGCGGCCGGGATGACCGTGCCCGCCATCACGGTGTACGGCGAGGCCGGTGTCTGCAAGGTGCCGCCGTTGCGCGTGGCGTTATCGCCGCCCATGGCCATGAACGCTTCCTTCTGGCCCTGCCGGTTCTGCACTGCCGTCGGATCGGTGGGCTGCGCCACCGTCGAGGCCGGGCCAGCGGCCTGTGGATCGAAGGCCGCCAGATTGCTCGCCGGCGGAGTGGCCGCTGATGTCGCTGGCGCAACCGCGGCATGCTGGCCACCCGTCTGATTGCTGGTATGGAAGAACACCGATGACCCGGCGGCGGTTTCGGCTTCCTTGCGCAGCGCGTCGCGCTCGGCGGCTTCCGGGTCTTGCCCGGGCGATGTGTTGGCCAACGGCGGTGGCTGCTGCGACTGGACGATGGCCGGCCCCAGGTCGCCCGGCAGCGGCGGCCCCAGCGTCGGCACGCTGACCGCCGGCTTGGGCGGCAAGCCGGAATAATCTTTCGGAAGCTGGTCGAGTTCTTCGGAGCGCGCCACGCGATCGACGTTGTAAAGCTCGGTCGCCGTGTTGCCGGCGTGGCGATGGGGCTGCAACGACCAGAAGGTGGCCCCGATCACGGCCACGCCCAGGCCGCCAGTCAAGAACGCCAGCGTGCGCCGGTTCAGTCGCGTCACCGGACGCGGCTGCGAGCGCAGCGTCATGCTCTCCGGCGCGACCTTCGGAGCAGCGTTAGGCATGGAGGCGTCCGGGGTGTCGTCCTGGCTCATGGTCAGTTCCCCCGCGTGCCATCGGTGCGCTCGATACGCACCACGTCGCCCTTGTCACCACCGAGCCGCAATTCGGCCGCACCGAACAGGCGATCCACGATGTAGTACGGCGAACGGAAACGGTAGTTCACCAGTTGGCCGTCGCCCTGCGGGCCGATGACGAAGAGCGGCGGCAGCTCGCCCTGAGCGATGCCTGCGGGAAACTGGATATAGACCTTCTCGCCATCGTCGAAGGCACGTAGCGGCTTCCACGGCGGATTGCTGCCGCTGATCGCGTAGCGGAAATGGATCTTGTCCAGCGACAACCCGGCATTGATGGGTGCGGCAGCCTGCGCGGCCTGATCCTGCCGCTGCAACGCGAGCATCTGGTCTCTCGGGTACTCCCAGGACACCGACGCCATCCATGCCTTCTCGGTCGAAGTCAGTTCCAGCAGGTATGTCCTGCGGCTGGTGGTGATGACCAGATTGGTTTTCAGGCCGGAACGGATGGGCTTGACCAGGACGTTGACACGCAGCGCATTGCCGGCGCCGCTGGACGTGTCGCCGACGATCCAGCGCACCGTGTCGCCGGCGGCGACCGTCACCAGTTCCTCGCCCGGCTGCAAGGAAATGACCGTCACGCGGCCGGGTGCGGCATAGACCTGATACAGCGCGCCGTCGGTGAACGGCCACACCTGGATCGCATTGACGTAGCCCTCGCGCGTGGGTTCCATGCGCGCCTCGGCGTTGGCGCGCGTGACGCGCACGGTTTCGTCGGCGGGTTCGGGCGCGGGTTTGGCATCATTCGCGTCGGGTAGCGGCTTCATCTGCCCTGGCATCGGCAGCACCTTCGGCACCTCCACCACTTCGAAGGGCTTGGGCGGTTCGGGCAGCGGCTGCGCAGCAATTGGCTCGTCGAGCGAGATGCGCGGCGGCGGCTTGCCCTGCGTGGCGCAGCCCGTCAGGGCAGCAAGCATCAGCACGAAAGCGTAAAAGCGGAAAGACAGGTTCATGGCTTGGCTCCTTCGGACACATCCAGTTCGCGGCTCCACGACAGGCCGTTGACGTAGATGCCCAGCGGGTTCTTGCGCAGGCGCTGTTCGGTGCGCGGGGTTTGCAAAACAATGGAAATCACGGCGTTCCAGCGCTGGGTGCTGGCGGGCGCGTCATTGACGAAGTGCTGTTCGATCCAGCGCACGTTGAATGACGTGTCGCTCGCGCGCGTGACGCTGGTGATCTGCACGGTCACCGACTCCTTGCCCACGCGCGCGAACGGATCGTGTGTGCGCGCGTAGTCGTTGAGCACGGCCGCGCCGCGATCGGTGGTGTAGTCGTAGGCGTCGAGCCAGTTCTGTCGCACCACCACCGGATCGATGGAGAGCGAACGCACCAGCGTGATGAACTGCGCCAGGTGATAGGCGGTCTGCGCGTCCGTGGGCCTGTAGGGCGTGGCGGCTTCGCCGACCGTGCGCACCTGGCCGGCGTGATCGACTTCGATCACGTAGGGCGTGACGATGGACTGCGCGGAACGCCAGACGAGGCCGGAAGCCATCAGCACCGCGAGTACCAGACAGCCGAACGCCATCCATCGCCAGTTCTTCGCCTGCACGCGGGCTGAGCCGATGCGCTCGTCCCATAGCTGCGCCGCAGACTGATAAGGGGTGGCAGGCTGCGGCGTACTGGCATAGCGCACCTGGGGTCGCTTGAATCGCATAAGTCGTTCTCCTTACGAATCGGAATCGCCCAAGCTCGGGCCTTGTGCGGAGCCGCCGCCATCACCGCCGCGCAGCGTGTGCGCGGCCGTCGTCGCGGCGTGGCTGATCTGCTGGCGTCGATGCAGGCGCTTGGCCCAGGCGGGTTGTTTGGCATCGGGCGTGGCACCCGATGCGCCGCCTTCCGGGGCCCTGGTATCGGCTCCGGCGCTGCTCTCACCACGAAAGGCCGACGCGGTGCGTTCGCCAAACGTCCGCGCACCCGCCGCGACCTTCTGTCCGGCGACCTGCGCGCCGGTCTTGGCGACGTTGCCCACGCCGGCAGCCGCGCCCTTGAGGCCACCACCGGCTGCGGCGGAACCGGACTGGTAGGCCGAGCGCGCACCGCCGGCCGTCGAGGCGGCAGCTCGCGCGCCGCTGCCGAGGGCGCTTGCGGCAGCCGGCGCCATGCGTGCTCCGGCTACAACGGCGGCACCGACGCCGGTAGCCGCCGCACCCACGCCAATAGCGGCACCCGCTGCACCCAATGCCGCGCCGGCCATCGCGCCCGCGCCGAGCTGCGGCGCACCGGACACGAGGCCTGTCGCAATGCCCGGCCCGAAGATGCCCAGCGCGAGCATGGCGAGCGAGGCCAGCATCACGACCAGCGCGTGGTCGATGGATGGTTCGGCGGGCGTGGTCGGGAACTGGGCAAAGAGGCCCGTGCCGATGCCGACGATGACCGCGAGCACCAACACCTTGATGCCCGCCGACACCACGTTGCCGAGCACCTTTTCGGCGAGAAACGCGGTCTTGTTCCAGAGCGCGAACGGCACCAGCACGAAGCCGGCAAGCGTGGTCAGCTTGAACTCGATCAGCGTGATGAAAAGCTGCACCGCGAGCACGAAGAAGCAGACGATGACCGTGAACCAGGCGAGGAACATCACGACGATGGGCGTGATATTCACGAACACCTCGGGAAAGCCAGCCATCTGGCTGATCTGTTCGAGAATCGGCATACCGGCGTCAATGCCGGTCTTGGCGAGGTGGCCCGGTTGCAGGAACGTGTCCATGCTCACGGTCGAGCCGGTGGCCGTCAGCCCCAGGCCGGCGAACGAGCGGAACACGATGCCCGCCAGCCAGTTGAAGTTGCCGATGATGTAGGCGAAGGCACCGACATAGAGCACCTTGCGGATGAGCTTGGCCATCACGTCTTCGCCCTGGCCGGCGGCGTGTCCCAGCGCCCAGGTGAGGCCGGCGAGCGTCATGTCGATCGCCACCAGCGTCGCGGTCAGAAACGCGACCTCGCCATGCAGCAGACCAAACCCCGAGTCGATGTAGGTCGAGAAGACGTTGAGGAAATGGTCGATGATGGAAACGTCGTTCATGGCCGCGCCTCCACGGGCACACTGGAACCCGCGCCGGGGCTGTGGCCGTCGAAGCTGAGCGGGATGTCCGCAGGCAGTTCGTCCAGCGTGCGGTATTCGTCGGCCCCGGCCTTGCCCGACATAAAGCGCTGCAAATCGGCCTGATCGACGCGCGCGCAGAAAGCGGCGTCATGTTCGCCACGGCGGCACTGCGCAAGCAGCCGATGCAGCCGCGCCGGATCGGCGGCCAGCGCATCGACCGATAGCGCCCTCGGTCGGTCGCACCCGGCCAGCAGGCAGGCGACAGCGAAGTGCGCAGCAAAAAGGACGGGCGCGCGAGTCATGGCCGCCCCCTCAGTTGCCGTAGAAGTTCACGGATTGCGGCGTGTACGGCGTGCCGGTGCCAAGGAAGCGTTGCGTGATGACGCGGCCTTGTTCGACGGCGGCGGCCTGCCGCGCCAGTTCCAGCGCCGCCGCGCGGCCTTGCGTGAGCTGGAGCTGCTGCGACTCGCTGGTCTGCTTTGCCTGCAAGGCGAGAAGCTGGTTGGTCGCCTGCATGGCCTGCAAGGCGCCGGTGGCCGACTGGCTCTGGCCCACGAGGTCGGACATGACGCCTGCATCGGCGGTGACGTTCTGCGACACCTGCGCCTGCATCTGCATCGTGGTCTGCAAGCCATTGAGCGTGTTCTGCCAGCGCTGGTGCGCATCCTGGTACATCTGATTGCCGCTCACGGTCGCGGCGTACTGCTGCGGATACAGCTGCGCGAACTGCTGGTTCATGCTCTGCACCTGGAAGGCCAGCCCCTGTGCCTGCGCAATGAGCTGCTGGGTATTCGCCAGGTTCGTGCGCAACTGGTTGACCACGTTGAACGGCAGGCTCGCCAGGTTGCGCGACTGATTCATCAACGACTGCGCTTCGTTCTGGAGCTGCCGAATCTGGTTATTGATCTGCTCCAGCGTGCGCGCGGCGGTCATCGTGTTCTGCACGAGGTTGGTCGGGTCGATGACGACCCACTGCGCCTGTGCGGTGGATGCGACGCCCAGCAATCCGGCGACAGCGAAGGCGAATGAGAGGGAGCGAAGGCGGATCGTCATGGCGAGTTCTCCAGCGGTGGGGAAGCGAGGAAGGACGCGGCCAATGGCGTCCGCCTTGGAAAGTCGGGCAGCAGGTCGGCCGCCCAGTCGAGGCCGCGATGGCGCAACCACGCGCCGGCGAAACCGGGTGTGCCGGTCTGCGCCGGCACGCGGTCAATGTCTCGCTGGTCTTGCGGTGTAGATGCGCCCGCGAAGGCGAGCGTGACCGGCCCCAGGTCGAGGTCGAACAGGCGGTTGCCAGCTCTGGATTGGTAGTAGTAATCGCGCTTGGGCTGCGCGGTGGCGACGATCTCGATCTGGCGGCTGTTCAGCCCGAAGCCTTCGTAGATCGTGCGAATCTGCGGCTCGGTTGCCTGCGGGTTCGGCAGGAAGATGCGGCTGGCGCAGCTTTCGATGATCGCGGGCGCGATGCTCGAATCCTTGATGTCCGCGAGCGACTGCGTGGCGAAGATGACGCTGACGTTTTTCTTGCGCAGCGTCTTGAGCCATTGCCGGATGCGCGCGGCGAACACCGGGTCATCGAGAAAGAGCCACGATTCGTCGAGGATCAAGAGCGTCGGCGCGCCATCGAATCGCTCGTCGAAACGCGCGAAGAGATACCCCAGCACGGCCAGCACCGCCGCCTTGCTGTGCATCAGTTCTTCCATCTCGAAGCACTGCACGTCGGCCGCACCGAGCCGGTCGTGATCGGCGTCCAGCAGCTTGCCGTGCGCGCCACCGAGCACATAGGGCGCGAGCGCCTGGCGCAGCGCATTGGACTGGAGCAGCACCGACAGGCCCGTGAGCGTGCGCTGCTCGACCGGCGCGCCAGCAAGACTGCCGAGTGCCGACCAGATGGCCACCTTCTCGTCCGGGCCAACGGCGACACCTTCATGCGCCAGGCGGCCCTCGACCCATTCGGCGGCCCAGGTGCGGTAGCTGTCCTGATCGATGCGTGCGAGCGGCTGGAACGCAATCGCGCCATCGGCGCCGAGGTCGTAGTATTCGCCGCCCAGGCCCAGCGCCGTCGCCCGCATCGAGCGGCCCATGTCGAACGCGAAGATGCGCGAGCCGGGATAGCGGCGAAACTGCATCGCCAGTGTGGCGAGCAGCACCGACTTGCCCATGCCGGTCGGCCCGACGACGAGGGTATGGCCCACGTCGCCGATGTGCGTCACGAGTCGGAACGGCGTCGCGCCCTCGGTACGGGTAACGATCAAGGGCGGGCCGTCGAGATGGTCGTTCTTCTCCGGCCCGGCCCACACCGCCGACACCGGCATCAGATGCGCGAGATTCAGCGTCGAGACAATGGGCAGGCGTACGTTCGCATAGGCATGGCCCGGCACCGACGACAGCCACGCCTCCACGGCATTGAGCGTTTCGGGGATGGTGACGAAGCCTCGGCCCTGGATGGCGCGTTCCACCTGGCGCAACTTTTCGTCGGCCACGGCCGCGTCGGCATCGAACACCGTCACGGTGGCCGTGACGTAGCCATAGGCGACCTGATCGCTGCCCAGCTCCTGCATCGCGACATCGGCATCGGCTGCCTTGTTGCTCGCGTCGGCATCGACCAGCGGCGATTCCTGCTGGAAGATCGTTTCGCGCAGCAGTGCGATGACGTTCTTGCGCTTGGCGAACCATTGCCGGCGCAGGCGGCCGAGTTCCTTCTCGGCCTCGGCCTTGTCCATGCAGAGAAAGCGCGTGCTCCAGCGATAGGCAAAGCCCAGCCGGTTGAGGTCGTCGAGAATCCCTGGCCAGGTCGAGGTCGGAAAACCCCGCACCGTCACGACACGAAGATGCTGGTCGCCCAGCATCGGCGCGAGGCCGCCGATAAGCGGCGCGTCAGCCAGTAGCGCGTCGAGATGGAACGGCACCTCCGGCACGCCGACGCGGTAGCGCCGCGTCGAGATGGTGGCGTGCAGGTACGTGAGCGTTTCGCTGTCGTCGAGCCAGTCGATTTCCGGCATTACGCCGTCGAGCAGATCGAACACCCGGTCGGTTTCCGCGACGAAGGCGGCGAGCCGTTCGCGCCAATCCACGCCGCGGGTCGCGGTGTTTTCGTAGAGCAGCTTGGCCGCGCGGGCACGGGACTCCTCCGGCGGCAGGTAGGCGAACGTGACGTGATAGCCGCTCTCGAAGTGGTTGCCCGATTCCTCGAAGGTCGCACGCCGTTCCTCGTCCACGAGCCAGGACAGCGGTTCGGGGAAATCCGATGGCGGATAGTGCGCGGCGGGTCGACGTTCGGCTTCGATGAACAGTGCCCAGCCGGCGCCGAGCCGGCGCAGCGCATTGTTCAAGCGCGCGGACGTGGCGATCAGCTCACCTTGCGTGGCGCTGTCCAGGTCTGGTCCGCGAAAGCGCGCCGTGCGCTGGAACGAACCATCCTTGTTCAGCACGACGCCGGGTGCGACGAGGCCCGCCCAGGGCAGCCAGTCGGCGAGCAGCGCCGGACGCTGGCGATATTCGGCGAGGTTCAGCATGGGCCGTCCCTCACACGTCCAGCAGCGGCTTGTGCCGCAGGTGTTTGGCGAACACCTGCATGAACTGCGGATCGGCGCGCGCGCCCCACACCGCCAGCGAATGGCCAACGATCCAGAGCGCGAGGCCGGGAAGCCAGAGTTGCAGACCCAGGCCCACGGCGGCGGCCAGCGTGCCGTTGGCGATCGCCACGGTGCGCGGCGCGCCGCCCAGCAGGATCGGCTCGGTCAGCGAGCGATGCAGCGGCACCTCGAAGCCCGGTAGCGTGTCGGCCGTGTTCATACGACGGCCCCGCCGGAGAAGCTGAAGAACGACAGGAAGAACGAGGACGCGGCGAACGCGATGGACAGGCCAAAGACGATCTGGATCAGCTTGCGAAAGCCGCCCGAAGTGTCGCCGAAGGCCAGCGCCAGGCCCGTGGAAATGATGATGATGACGGCGACGATGCGCGCAACCGGCCCCTGGATGGACTCCAGAATGGATTGCAGCGGCGATTCCCACGGCATGTTGGAACCACTCGCCTTCGCGGTGCCAGCCATCAGCAGCATCGCGGCGGCCGACAGCAGCCCGTGATACGCGGGAGCGGCCAGGCGCCGCAGGCGCGAAAGGCACGGAACCGGATTTACGGAAGCACGGAAAGCAGCAGCACTCTGCGTCATGGCAGTTCTCCAGAAGGTTCAGGGGACGAGGAAGCGATGGCGGATGCCGGCGGGTTGGGTGTTTCCAGCGCATCCGCGAGGCGGCAGCCGATGCCGTCGAAGCCGACGACGCGGGCAATGCTTTCGATGCGACGCTGACGGCCTCGACCGGCGATGTGGACCACGACGTTGACCGCCTCGGCGATCAGCGCGCGCGGCGGGTTCACGGCGACTTCGAGAATCAGTTGCTCCAGGCGCAGCAGGGCGCCCACGGCGGAACCGGCGTGGATCGTGGCGATGCCGCCCGGATGGCCGGTGCCCCATACCTTGATGAGATCAAGCGCCTCGCCGCCGCGCACCTCGCCGACGATCACACGGTCGGGACGCAGGCGCATCGTGGCACGCACCAGCTCGGTCATAGACACGATGCCCGCACGCGTGCGCAGCGGCACGTGGTCGCACGCCGTGCATTGCAGTTCGATGGTGTCTTCGAGTACCAACACGCGGTCACCCGTCGCCGCGATCTCGGCAAGCAAGGCATTGGCCAGCGTCGTCTTGCCGGTGCTCGTCCCGCCGGCAATCAGGATGTTCTGGCGTTCGCGCACCGCGTGGCGCAGAAACTCAGCCTGCTCAGTGGTCATCATTCCGTCTGTGACGTAGCGGTCCAACGGGATCACGCCCACGGCACGCTTGCGCAACGCGAAGGCCGGCCCCGGCGCGGCCGGCGGCAGGATGCCCTCGAAGCGTTCGCCGGTTTCCGGCAGCTCGGCGGTCAACAGCGGTTGGCCGCGATGCACTTCCGCGCCGACGTGCGCGGCGACCAGGCGGATGATGCGTTCGCCGTCTGCCTCGGACAACTCCGCGCCCATCGGTGCGCGGCCTGTGGACAGCCGATCCACCCACAACGTCCGGTCGGGGTTGAGCATGATTTCCACCACGTCGGGGTCTTCCAGCGCGGCGGCGATCAGCGGTCCCATCGCCGTGCGCAACATGCGCACGCGCCGGTCGAGCGAGGTGGTGGCGAAAGATTGCGGCACGGCGCTCATGAGGCACGCTCCTGCACCTCGGCCAGCGCCGCCGCATCGTCCAACCGCGTGGTGTCAGGGTTCAGCTCCTCCACCACGTCGCGTACCAGGCTGCGCCCGCGCAGCAAATGGCGGCCGAGTTGTTCGACGAACTGCTCGAATCGCGCCTTGCCTTGCGCGCGGGCCGCTTCCTGATGCGCTTCGGGAACCGGCGTGCTGACCGTCAGGTAGTAGCGGACGAACAGCGCCAGCGTCTCGATCTCGATGTTCTGGTCACGCTCCAGCTTCTCGAACTGGCGCGACAGCCGATCCAACCGCTTGGCGATGGCCGCCTCGCGCTGGTCGCCGGCATCCGGTGATAGCCACGACGCCAGCGCCGCCGCGACGATGGACGACTTCGATACGCCTTTCTTCGCAGCCAGCTCGTCGAGCCGTTTGGCGTGTTCAGGCGAAATGAACAGATTGAGGCGGTACTGGCTCATAGCTGGAGTCCGTCGTCGGGGTCGAGGGAGGCCAGCCGGGTCGTGCGCTGCATGGCCGGATCGAACTGGCGAGGAAGCGGCAGCGGCAGGTCGTCGTCATCGAGCAGCGCCAGGTCGTTGGCGGTCGGTGTCGGCTCTGGGTGGTATTCGGCGACTTCGGATAGCTCCGGCTGCCGGCGGGGGCCGCCGTCGTCGGCAGTAGCCGCGAATCCCTCGGCCGCTTCGGTGGCAGGCGCGGCCGGTACGACAGGAATTGCCAGCGCGCTCCAGTCGTCGGGCCGCAGCGGTGGCGCATCGGCGTAGGGGCCTGACGCGAGCGCGGGTGGCGGTAGCACGCGCCGCTTGAAGTTGGCGTCGGCGTAATAGCGCAGCTTCTTCGCCTTGATCGGCGCTACGCTGGAAACCATCACCACGGCCTCATCGGGCGGGAGCTGCATCACTTCGCCGGGCGTGAGCAGCGGGCGCGCCGTCTCCTGCCGCGACACCATCAGGTGCCCGAGCCAAGGAGAAAGTCGATGGCCCGCGTAGTTGCGCTGCGCGCGCAATTCGGTCGCAGTGCCCAGCGTTTCGGAAATGCGCTTGGCGGTGCGTTCGTCGTTGGTGGCGAATGTCATGCGCACATGGCAGTTGTCGAGGATGGAATGGTTCTGGCCGTAGGCTTTGTCGATCTGGTTGAGCGACTGCGCGATGAGGAAGCTGCGGATGCCGTAGCCAGCCATGAACGCGAGCGCCGTCTCGAAAAAATCGAGCCGGCCGAGTGCCGGAAACTCGTCGAGCATCAAGAGCAGCTTGTGACGGCGCGCGATACCGTCGCTGCCGTCGAGCGATTCGGCCAGGCGCCGTCCGATCTGGTTGAGAATCAGGCGCACCAGCGGTTTGGTGCGGCTGATGTCGGACGGTGGCACGACGAGGTATAGCGAGATCGGATGTTCGGCGGAGATGAGATCCGCGATACGCCAGTCGCAACGCGAGGTGACTTCGGCCACGGTCGGGTCGCGGTACAGGCCGAGAAACGACATGGCCGTGGACAGCACGCCCGAGCGTTCGTTATCCGATTTGTTCAATACCTCGCGCGCGGCAGAAGCGACGACGGGATGCGGGACATTCCCCAGGTGCCGCGTCGTCATCATCCGGTGCAGCGTCAGCTCGAACGGGCACGCGGGATCGGAGAGGAAATTGGCTACTCCGCGCAGCGTCTTGTCCTCACCTGCGTAGAGCACGTGCAGGATGGCGCCGACCAGCAACGCGTGCGACGTTTTCTCCCAATGGTTACGGCGTTCCAACGCGCCTTCGGGATCGACGAGTATGTCGGCGATGTTCTGTACGTCGCGCACTTCATGCGCGCCACGCCGCACTTCCAGCAGCGGGTTGTATGCGGCCGACTTCGCATCGGTGGGGTTGAACAGCAGGCAGTGCGAGAAGCGCGAGCGCCAACCCGCGGTAATGCTCCAGTTCTCGCCCTTGATGTCGTGGATGACGGCCGACGCGGGCCAGCTCAGGAGCGTGGGAATGACCAGGCCCACGCCCTTGCCGGAGCGCGTGGGCGCGAACGTCAGGACGTGTTCCGGGCCTTCATGGCGCAGGTACTGTCGTTCATGCAGACCGAGAAACACGCCGACCGGCTGATCGAGGCCGGCCTTGTGAATGTCGTCGGCGTTGGCCCAGCGCGCCGAGCCGTAGGTCGTGACACGCTTGGTCTGCCGCGAGCGCCAGACCGACATGGCGATCGCGACCAGCACCGCGACGAGACCACTGCCGCCCGCGATCACGCCGCCCTTGTCGAAGACGCGGGGCGCATAGCCGTCGTAGAGGAACCACCACTCGAACAGCCGCCAGGGGTGATAGACCGGCGTGTTGAGAAAATCAAACCAGGGCGGGCCAAGGCGTAGCTGATAGCCCAGGGCGGCGGCTGTCCATTGTGTGGCTGTCCACACGCCGGCGATCACGATGCCGAAAACGACGGCAATCTGCCCGAATAGCACGCCTTGACTCTGCATGTCGGCCTCCGTTTTCTCCTGTGCAATTCGCGGCACATGCACGTGCCGCACACGGGAGGATCGGAGTCAGGTCAAGGGTCGGTCAAAGACCATTATCGGAAGAAATATCGAGAAAAAAGCAAGGATTCACGCAGGGGCGAACGCAAGAAAAACGCCGCAAGCGAAGGCGCATTGCGGCGTAAAAAGGGAAAAACAGGAAAATCATTGATCGATAGCTAAGGATGCTCTGATCTATTCAGTGCATCCTGAAGTCCACCGCCGGACCGCAGCGGCCGATCTATCCGGAGATCCGAACCAAGCAAACTTGCCCGTCTTTGCGCGCGCCCTGTCCGATCTTGCCAAGTATTGCTTTAGATATGCTTACGATATATCTTTACGTCACTCTCACGATATATCGAAATCTCTCATGCACATGCGCCAGATGCTTTTCAACGCTTTTCATCAACACCATCACCATCACGGCCACGCTTTCGGGCACGGCGAAGGCCGGGATGCCCACGAACATCACGAACGCCATGCCGGACCCTTCGGTGGTCGCCACGGCGGCGGCGATTTCTTCGCCGACTGGAACGAAATGCGCGGCGGTGGTGGCCGGCGCGGCGGTGGCCGCATGTTCGGCCACGGCGACCTCAAGCTGCTGCTGCTCGCACTCATCGAACAGCAGCCGCGTCACGGCTACGAACTGATCCGCATCATCGAGGACATGTTCCACGGCCAGTACTCGCCCAGCCCCGGCGCGATCTATCCCACCCTCACCATGCTGGAAGAACTCGGCTACGCCGAAGTGACCAACGAGCAGGGTGGCCGCAAGCTGTACGCGATCACGGCCGCTGGGCGCACCTACCTGGACGAGAATCGCGAAGCGGTGGATGCGGTCACCGCCCGCACCGAACACAGCGCCAGGATGGCGGCGAAGATGGCGGCGCCGATGGGCGTGCGCAAGGCGATGCATGCCCTCAAGCATGCCTTGTTGATGCGTGGCAGCGACTGGAACAAGGACGAGGCAAAACGCATAGCCGACATCCTGGAACGCGCCGCCAGCGCCATCGCCAGCGGTGAACGCCGTGACTGAAACAGCCTGCGATGCCCTGCTGGCATGGGAAGCGCGTTGCAAGTCGCTGGGCCTGCTGATGACGGCGCCGCGTCGCGCCATCCTCATTGCGATGCTTGAGTTCGGCACAGCTCACGATGCAGTCACCCTGTTGCAGGCTGCACGGGAGCACCATGCGGCCACCAGCCTCGGTACGGTTTATCGGCTGCTGCGCGAGCTCGAGCAACTCGGACTGGTCCAGGCGCACGCGCCCGCACATGGGCGCTGCCACTGGCGCCTGCATGACTCGCACTCGACTACGCCGGAGCCCGCGCCAGGCAACGTTCGCATCATGGTGAAGCAAGTGCAGCATTTCCTGCGCGAGCTGGAAAAACTCGGCTTTGCCGAGGCACAACCTGCGGTGTACAGCAGCGTCGCCGTACCCAGACTGGCCAACCACTCGCCAGTCGATCCCACCGTCGATCTGCTGCAGTCGATAGCCGAACGCCTCGGCTATCGACTCGCCTGACACCGCTGCATATCCACCACAGCAACGGCCATCGCCACCGCCACCGCTCGCCTATTCGCCATGCGCGGATCGTGCAGAGCCTGTAACCGGCACCTGCCCCTCACATCCCTGGAGATCATGCCGATGACACCCCATACCCATCAGAGAGTTCGCCACACCGTGGTGTTCCGCACGCTTGACGTACTGCGCGTCGAGCACCTGACGCCACACATGCAGCGCATCGTTTTCGGCGGCGCGGAGTTGCGCGGTTTTGTCAGCGCCGCGCCGGACGACCACGTGAAACTGTTCCTTCCCAACAGCGTCGGTGAAATCGTGCCACCGGTGCTCGGACCGAACGGCCCTACCTATCCGCCCGGCCGCGAATATTCGCCGATGCGCGACTACACCCCGCGCAGTCATGACGACGCTCTCAACGAATTGACGATCGATTTCGTGCTGCACGGTGACGGCCCTGCTGCCACCTGGGCAGTGCAGGCCACGCCAGGCCAGCGGATCGGTGCCGGCGGCCCGCGCGGATCTTCCCTGGTCGCCGATGACTTCGACACCTACGTGCTGGTCGGCGACGAAACCGCCCTGCCCGCGATCGGCCGCTGGCTGGAAGAGATGCCCGAAGGCACCCATGTCGAGGTGCTGCTGGAAATTCCCCATGCTGATGATCGCCAGGCACTCCGCTCACGCGCGCATGTCAACATCCACTGGCTCGAGCGCAACGGCACCGCAGCCGACCAGAGCGACCTGCTGGAGCAGGCCTTGCGTGCACTGCCCACGCCCATCGGCGACACCTTCTACTGGATCGCCAGCGAATCGCGCCGGACCCGCAACATGCGCCAATGGCTCAGTGAGGAACGCGGCGTGCCCAAGGACTGGATGAAGGCCAAGGGCTACTGGAAAGCCAACGCGGACGACAGCGACGAAGACTAGCGAGTCGCCCAGGCTCGTCATGCGTGGCTAGGCATCGCGATTGCGTGGCCGGGCTATCCTGTCCCACGCTTCTGCACGCCATCGGCACGATGGCTGTCCGAGTATTCGCAGCCAGTCAATCGAGGATTCCGGCATGTCATTGACGCCCGCCATCGCGGAATACGATGCGCAGCCACTGCGCGATCGCGTGGTGCTGATTACCGGCGGCGCGCAGGCATCGGACGCGGCATCGCGCAGGCCGTGCTCGGCGCGGGCGGCATCGTGATGATCGGCGACCTCGATGCCGAAGCCGGACATGCCTGCCTGGCTGGGATCCAGTGTCTGTAGACCATTGAACGCAAAGGCGCTGGATTCCTGCTTTCGCAGGAATGACGAGCAAGAAGCCGATTGATCAGACCTTCCCTAACGATCAGAACTTCGGCGGGTTCTTCGGCGGCGTATAAGGCGTATTGCCGTTGCCGAAGAAACGGCGGTTCGTCGCCTCAGCCACGCGGTTGCAAAGTTCATCGCCCAGCTTCGCGCGACCCGTCTTGCACTGCTCGCGCAGCGCCTTCAACCGCACGGGGTTGGCCGCGAGCGAACCCACCGTATCGGTCGGTTCGGATTTGCCGCAGGCGGTCAGCATCACGACGAGCATCAGCGGCAGAATCTTCTTCATGACTCGGTTTCCTCCGGAACATTGGGACGATCGCTATCGAGCGCTTCGACCGCATGGACGCACTCAATGAAGCGCGCCAGGATTTCCGATGCCTCGTTATCGGCGCGCAGCAGATAGGTCGTGAGCTTGGGGGGAGATTCCGGCCAGTGGGCGTGCGATCACACCGCGTTCGCGACTTGCCGTGAACTGCGAGGCGCCCGCTAGGCCCAATGCGCAGCCCGCTGCCACCATCGCCATCATCAGATTGATAGTGGCTACGCGCCCGGCAACCAAGGGCTCTCTATCGGCATGCCGCAGCAGACGATCAATCTGCCGCACGTAGCCTTCACACGCATGGGGATCGCCCAGCACCAGCGGATAGCGCAGCATTTCTTCCAGCGGGATGCGTTTGTACGACAGCAACGGATGGCGGTCGGGAACCGCCACCATCAGCGGATCGCTCCAGGCTGGCTCCGCGATGATGCCGTCGCCAACCTCATCGGCGCGTGCGAATCCCAAGTCGTAGGTGTCGTCCAGCAGCCCCTTGATCTGCTGCGACAGGGGCACTTCGGACAGACGGATTTCGATGTCCGGCTCGTCTTGGCGGCATCGCGCCAAAAGCGCTGAAAAGCGCGTAGGCGTGATGCCGTCCGACAAGGCGATGCGCAACTGACCGTGGAAACCATTGGCTGCGGCTTTAATGCTATCGCGGGCCTGCTGCAAGGCGGTGAAGACGCGCTGCGCATGCTCCCTGAACATGCGCCCTGCACGGGTCAGTCGGGTGCTGCGCGAGGTACGTGCAAACAGCAGCACGCCCAGTTCTTCTTCCAGTTCCTTGATGGCGCGCGACAACGGCGACTGCTCGATGTGCAGTCGTTCGGCTGCGCGGGCGAAGTGGAGTTCTTCGGCGACGGCAAGAAAGCAGCGTAAGTGTCGAAGCTCCATTGCTCCTCCGTGAATTCGGCGGTGTACCGATTTGCGCCTTATGTCCCGCGCGAGATTCCATCGCTAGTTAGTGGGTGTGCAGTTCACGGCCGATGCACACAATTGCGTGCTCGCCCTCGACGAGTGCCGTAGGGCTGGCATGCACCGAGTAGCGGCCGGTGAAGATCGCGCGGACGCGGGATGGCCGAGCCGAGCACGAAGCGCGTATCAGCCATAGCTTCAAATTCGATCGATTCGTCCAAGGGAGCACATGCCTAACTCTCCTCTTCCGACCGGCTCTAGCGTGCGTAGACTGCCATCCATCACGGCACTCTGGCCGACTGGGCGGCCCGGCGGCGGCTGATCGATCCAGCGCTCGCCTGGTCAAGCAGGTCCTTGGCACCCTTCGCGCCGGTTATTCGACGAAAATATCAAACGGGCTTGTCGCCACAATGGCTAGTGTAGAAACTGACGCCATTGCCATCGGGATCTTGTATCGTGAAATAACGATGGCCGTATAGCGCGCGTTCTGCGATGACTGACGGTGAATATCCTTTATCAATCAGGCCGGTCCTGTAGAGTTCCAGATCCGCTTTTGTGTGCCCAGCGATCATCAGATCCAATTTTTCGCTGCCAAACTCTGGTCTTTGGCCGACATGGCTATTCTGCAAAGTGCTGCTCTGATCATCGTCCTTTTGAAATAGCAGCAAATGCGTGCCACCGCGCAGTTCAACGATCGCCAATCCAGGAAATGTGTCGAGTGCGCGCAGACCTAAGCCAGCATAAAACTGACGACTCGCCTCGATATTTAGCACTTTCATGACAAAGTGACCGAGGGCTGCGGCGGGTAAAGAGTCTTCCATTTCTAAGTCCTTTCATAAAGTTCGCTAGTGGGCTAGCTGGGGAGCAGCGTTGCTGTGCAAGCGCCGCCGTGCTAATCTGACCGATTAGTCGGAAATAGTATCCGACTGATCGGTCGAAAAAGCAAGGGGTTGTTGTGGCGCGAAAAAAGGAAATCGACAGAGACAGGGTCTTGGATGCTGCCGAGGCCGTCATCCTCGAATCTGGTGGTCGAAATTTCACGCTCGACGCCGTCGCCGAGCGTGCGGGGATCAGCAAGGGCGGTCTCGTCTATACCTTTGCGACTAAGGATGGATTGGTATATGCGGCGCTAGAACGAGAAATGGCTCGTTTTCAGGAGGCAGTACGTCAGCGACTCGGCAGTGGGCCAACTGGGCCGGTCGAATTGGTCCTCGCGCATATCGAGGAAGCCCTGGCCGAGGACGACGCCTCGACGCAAATGGCGGCTTTTCTCATAACCGCACTGGTGCACGCCCCTGACATGCTGGGACCGGTGCGACGCCTGTACAGCGCATTGCTCGATCCGCTTCGATCGGAACATGGTGAGTTTGCTGAAGTCCGTCACGCACTGCTGGCTGTTGAAGGTATTTTTCTGCTCCGAGGACTCGGGTTTGCAGAGGTTTCCGCAGACGAGCTCAAATCTGTCCTGCTCCACGCACGCAACATCGTCCTTGCGGTGTTGAATAGATCGGCATACCTACCGCTCTGAGAGTCAGCGATTTGACGATGAATTCGGCGATCTCCCAATTCCGGCATATCAATTCCAACGCATCCAGGCTCGCTTGCTCCCTCAATCGCAGTCACCGACTCTCACAGCATCGTTACGCCCGCGCATCACCCAGGGCCTAACTGGCGCTGTCGCCCCATATCCCAAGATATCCCACCGCTTCGCACCGTCGCAGCGATTTGCTGCCCTAGCCGCTGCTCGATCACCGGCCTCCACGGCACCAGGCTAAACCCCATGCCATCGTCAAGCATGGCGTATCGCCCACTGGCAAGCATGACGCTGCGGCGGTAGATGCCGGCCACGCGCTGGCCATCGGCCACGGGCCGATGCTCCAGGCCAGTTTCGGCGGCAATTTCCTTCCCGACCTGCGCCAGATCCCGATTGCGCAGTGTGCCCAACAGGTTTCGCGCCAGCATCACGCGCTGGCCGCGCCGCTCTGCCAACCCCTGTTCGGCCAGGAAATCGGAGCGCTTTTGGAGCGCGTCTTTGACCTCGCTGCCAAACCCCAGATCGCCGAGCCCTCGGCCACTTCCAATCAGTTGCTGGTCGAGCCATGTAGCGCCGATCACTCGGGCCTGCCGCTCTATGGGCAGGTGCGATTTCAACTCCACGACCACGCCACCCAAGCGCTGCGCGTCATACTGGCGGCCTTTCTCCAGCAGGTCGTCCGGCACCTTCCACAACCCTTCGGCGACGCGCTCCACGATACCGGCGCGGCGTAAGGCTTCCAGCCGGCGGACATGGGCCGCGACGACTTCATGCGGGTCGCGGCTTGCCTGCGCCTGTCCCTGTGCGACCGCTAGGTGATGATCCGTGCGGTACAAGCCGTCACTCGCCAGCGCGGTGATGTTGCGGTCAGCGGTCCGCAGTTCCGCGTAACCGCGCACCTCCACCACCGATCCCATGGGGTAGTTCCCGGGTTCATCGCGGGCATTGAGCGCAACATAGTGGGCCTTACCGTCCACGCCGTCGATGACCAGATAACCCCGGTCGCGCAGCTCATCGGCCAGTCCTTTCGCAGCTATGCGCCCGACGACTGTGCGGCCATTGTCGCCTGGCTCGAACACTGCCAGCTCGCGCGGCTGGCCGCTCATGGCCCGCTGCATGGTACGGATGATGTCGCCACGCTCGCCCAGGGCGCGCAAGGTCTTCTCGGCATCAGCATGGACGGCCCAGGTGCCGGGCTGCACCTCGTCGGCCAGATCCATGCGCTGCAAGCGTTGCAACCGCCCAATCAGCAGCAGGCGCTGGCGTTGCAATCGGGATTCGTTGAAGCGCTCGATCTGCACACGGCCATCGTCGTCTACCTCGCGTTGCAAGGTGCGATCAAGGCTCGTCCATCGCTCCTGTTCCACCTCGCGTTGCAAGGTTTGCTGGATCTCCCGTTCGGTGCGCGGCCCCAGCCATTCAGTCGCCAGCTCGGCGGCCCGGTGGCGGAAACCCTGGGCGATGTAGTCGCCCGCGATGATGAGGTCTTTGCCGGTGTCGTCGCGCCCGCGCACGACGATATGCGTGTGCGGGTTGTCCGTATTCCAGTGATCGACCGCCACCCACTCCAGCCGTGTGCCCAGGTCGGCCTCCATACGTTCCATCAGGTGCCGGGTGTACGTGCGCAGGTCTTCCAACTCGGCGCCGTCCTCGGACGAGAGGATGAAGCGGAAATGGTGCCGGTCGTCCGCGCAGTGCTCCTTGAAGGCACCGAGGTCGGCTTCGTCGGTCTGTGGGCCATAGGCGCGGCCCGGCTCGCCCTCTCGGCCCACGCCGTCACGCTCGATGTAGCGCAGGTGCTTGGCAAGCGACTGCGGGCTGGCGTGGCGCTGGTTGACCAGCAAGGTCTTGATGATCACGCGCCGCGAGAACGGCGTCAGCTTCGCACCTGCGAAGCGCGCTGCCGTATGGCCGCGCCCCAGGCGCGAGCCGGGCCGCTGGCCGGTACGCTGGCCCTTGCCGCCGACCATGACAGGACGGTGCAGTGCCGACTTGCCTGCGCTGGCCTTGCCAGTCTGCTTGAGCACCCTGGAAACGAAGCCCTGGCCCCGGTGTTTCGGCGCGCCGGGACGCACGCGGAAATCGTCATCGTCGCGCTGGCTCATGGCCGACCTCCCTCAAAGCATGAACGCAAGCTGCGGCGTGCGCCAGCGTGCGAAGCACGCGACGGAGCCCCTATCGGCGCGAGCTTCGCGCCCCATGCGGCACAGCGGCGAAGCCGGCCTGTGCCGCGCCAACCCCACGTGCAGACAGACTTTGCGGGCGGACAGGTGCCGCCCCCTTTTGTCTTGCCTTCCGCCTTTGTCTTTCGCTGTCGCTCCAGGCGTCGGCGGCCCGGCGGCGCTGCGCTGCATGCAGCCAGCGCGCCGGCGAACGCGACCACGGCCACAGGCCGGGCGCGTTCGAGGCAAGACGCCTGCACGTCGGAAAGCATCGCCGGAGGCTGCGCGACGTGCGATGCCGAATACGCAAATTCGGCAGCCGCACGACACGCGCGACGACACGACGCCGCGCAGCGGAACGACACGTCGGATGGCACAACAAAGCGCAGCGAGTCGGCAGCCATCATCAGTGTGTCTCCAGCCAGAGCGGATGCGCGACGCCGATCACGGCGGAGGCAGCCACCGGCCCGAAATACCTACTATCGAACGACGCCGGATTGGTCGTGCTCAACAAGAACAGCTCGCCCGGCAGCAGATGCCGGCACTGCTGCCAGGCAGGCAGCGGCCGGCCCAGGTGGTCGGCAGGCAGCGTCGCGGCCACCGACACGCCGTCAATGCTCACGCTGCGCCCGACGATGCACACCTGCTGCGGCGCGATGGCGCCCACACGCTTGAGCAACGGAATACCCGGCGGCAGGTAATCGCGCTGCGCGGCCAGCAACGCAGCCTGCGCCGGCAGGTGGGCCAGCACAACGCTGTCCACTTGCATGGGGGTGTGCAGTGGATCGGTCAGCCAGTTGAATGGATCGACGCGATACCAGCCGACTGGCACGCTGTCGGTCGGGTTGTAGATCACGCGCGGCAGTGGCGACACGAACGACGCCCAGGCCAGCGCAGCGAGGCCGCAGGCGGACAGGCTTGCCAGTACGAGGCGAGCGCGCAAACGCGAGCGAGGGTGCGGCGAGGCGGCGGAAGCGGGAACGCTCGTCATGACAGCGCCCTCCCGGCAAGCCAGGCCGCGTGTCGCTCGGCGGTGTACGCCGGCAGCGGCAGACGTGCGGCGAGTCGATTGGCGAGCGTGCGCCAGTACGCGGGCGACACGGCAGCCGGCGCGATGCCCAGCGCCTCGATGGCGTCGATCTGCGGCAGCGCGGCGCGCACGGCGGGTTCGCCCTCGGCGTGCAGCAGCAGCTGTGCGCCCGGCAGCACGCCGGGGATGCGCTGCGCCGCGTCCAGCGGCGTGCAAGTCTGCATCACCATGAGCTGCCAGCGGATCGTGCCGTAGTCGTTGGCCTGCCAGCGGATGCGGCACAACATCGCGCCCGGCAGGAACACCGCGACGCGACGCCAGCGGTCGAGTCGGACGGTGCGCGCCGGCTCGCCGAAGCGCAGGTAGAGATCTATGCGCTGCTCAACGTAGGCAAGCGATACGCGGGTCAACGACACGACACCGGCTTGGCCGGCGAGCGCAGCGAGCAACGGCGGCGCAGCCGTAACCGCCGAAATGGATGCGTTCATGGGGTCGTCTCCGGAAACTCGCGTTCGAGCAACGCGCGCAGCAGTTCGGCGACCGTCACGCCCTGCGTGAACGCCGACACCTTGATGCGGGCGCGCATCGCAGGCGTGATGTCGAGTGTCAGGCGTGCGGTGTAAAGGTCGCCTTTGTGCAAGGTCTCGGCGTCGCCTTGGCGAACCCACGCTTCGGCGTGCGGGTTCGCTGGCGGCCGTGCGCCGATGCCGATGCGTTTGCTGCGCGCTGTCGTCATGCCGGCCACCGCAGAAGCTCGTCGGTGAGCGCCGCGATCTCGCGCGCGGCGGCGCTGTCGGGCGCCGTCTCGCGTGCGAGCCGGCCAGCGGCCACGCTGTCGGCGAACACGATGCGTTGATGCACTTCCGAGCGCAGCGCTGGCAGCGGCTGCTCGGCGAGCGCGCTGCGTGCCTCGCGGCCGATGATCGTGGTGCTGACGCGCCGGTTCACGACGAAGGCCGCGCGCAGCGCAGGCCGGAACACCTGCGCCTCGCGGATCAGCGCCACCATCTCGGCACTGGCCCACAAATCGTAGGGGCTGGGCTGCACCGGGATCAGCACGCGCTCGGCCGCCAGGAGCGCCGAGCGCGCCAGCGCGGCGATGCGCGGCGGGCCGTCGATAACGACGTGATCGGCCCGCCTGGCGAGTTCTGGCGCTTCCTGGTGCAGCGTTTCGCGGGCCACGCCCACGGTACTGAACAGCCGGGGCAAGTCCTGCTGGCTTCTGCGTTGCCTCCAGTCCAGCGCCGAGCCTTGCGGGTCGGTATCGAGCAGGATGACCGATTGCCCGCGCATCGCCAGTTCGCCTGCGATGTGCGTGGCGAGCGTGGTCTTGCCGACGCCGCCCTTCTGGTTGAGCAGCGCGATGATCATGGCGCGGCCCTCCGTGTTGGAATGCCGGGCTTTCGCGGTTGCGCGTGGTGCCATTTGACGGTTGTCCACCGAAACGGCGCGCTTCTACTATCAGTTAGAGTATTTAAGTTAGATAAGTTAGAGGGCGCTGAAACCCGCGCCGTTATTGGCTTTCCGGCGATTTCGCACGCCTGATAGCACGATAGGCACACGCCTGATAGCACGATACCTGGCACGTCTGATAGCACGAGCCCGTCCACACGTTTTCCCCGAGTTATCCCCGTGCCGTGAACGACACCGGCCGGAAGGTCAGCAGTTCCGCATCGGTATCCGGCATCCGCTCGATGCCGAGCACGTAGCCGGGCAGCGACTGCCGCGCGACCAGCGCGCGCAGGTCGCAGGCGAAGTCGTAGGGCTTCGCCGTGCTGCCCGACTTGCGGTGCAGGTGCCGGAAGTCGAATTGCCAGCCGTGCGGTTGCTTGCCGCCGTGCTTGCGCACCAGGCGGTACAGCCATCGTTCGATGCCGCCAGTCAGCCGGAAGTACGCCGGGTCGATGGTCAGCACCAGGGCGGCGTCGAGCACGCCGGCGTAGAACCAGTCCGGCAAGATCAGCTCGATGCCCAGCGGGGTGCCGCTGGCGTCGGCCAGTTCCTTCCACTCGTTGATCCACGAGAAGCGATGCAGGCGCCGGCCTGTCGTCTCGCGGATGGAAGTCGCCACGGTGGTCGATTGCAGCCGGTCGAGCGCGGCCTTGAGGCGCTGGTAGTCGCGCAGCGACACCCCGCGCCCGATAAAGCGCAGGATCTCGTAGGGTGTGGCGTGCATCAGGCGCGACGGGCGCAGGCCCGCGTCGCGCGCTTCCACGATCTGGCTGGCCGCCCAGATCAGGATGTCTGCATCCCAGATCGTGGCGATGCCGTGCTCCTGTGTCCCTTCCACGCGGATAGTGACGTTCCTGCTGCGAAAGTCGATCGGCGCCGTGCGCCGCGACTTCGCCAGCGAGAAGAACGGAAAGGCCATCAAGTCTTGGCTGTCGCGCGGCACGATGCCATCGCCCGGCAAGGCGCGGAACAGGTCGAGCTGTTCCCGCTCCCGGGATGGGCTGGGCATGGCGATAGCCATCTGCGAGCCACCAATTAGCGTGCACGGCTGTCGGCCGAGTGATGCTCGGCGTAGTCGGGATCGGACGTGGCCTCGTAGCTGCGCTGGTCGGCCCAGGCATCAAGGTCGGCCACGGCGTACATGACGCGCCGGCCGAACTTGCGAAACTTCGGCCCGCCGCCGATGACACGCTGCTTTTCGAGCGTGCGCGGCGACAGCCGCAGGTAGTCGGCAGCTTCGTCGTTGGTGAAGTAGCGTTGGGGCTGCGGGGGCGTGGCGACGGTAGCGGCGGCGGGCCGCAAAGGAGCTGGACGCATCGGATGAACCTCCATCGGTCAGAATCGCCCGGCCACACAACGCGACCGGATGGAGGCAGTCTCGGAAAAGCGGCGCGGTGCGCAGAGGGTCGTTTTGCAACGTAGGCAAAACGACCCTCCCCAGGTCATTCGAGCTGTGCGAGACGGCGATAGCCGCCGTGCATCAGCGTCTGGCCCCGGCGTACCAGGCGGCGCACGCGCGAGCGCAGGCCGCCGTCGGCGTGCCAGCTTTCGGCGACCCTATCGGCACCGAAAAGTCCCGCCGCCGTTTCGCGCAAGGACGCACCCGCCAGGGTCGCGTCGAGCGCCTGCAGGGTGTGTAGTTCCAGCAGCGCGGCAGGCGTGGGACGGCTGCGGGCCAATGCCGCAGGCGCGGCCCCGCCGGTGGCGGCGCATTGCTCCAGCCAGGCCGCCAGCACGCGCTGGAGCGTGCCGGCCGAGGCGCTGGCGCGGAGGACATGGACGTAGGCCATGCCGTCCGCGAGACCCGGCGCCAGCGCCAGCCGCAGGCAGCCACCGGGCCAGCGCGCCAGCAGCACGAGGCGCTTGCTGTCGTGGATCAGGCATTTGTGGCCGGGGATGCGCCAGAATGCGAAGACGACGGCACCCGGCGGCGGGTCGGCGTCCGGGTAGAGCTGGAGCACGCTGTCGTGATCGGGGAACCAGGCCGGATGCGCATCGCGCGCATCCCGCGCCGGGTCTTCGAGCAGGCGCAGGCCCCAGGCGTGCGCCGCCTCGGGTCGGCGACGATGGCGCAGCCATTCGCGCCGATAGTCGGGGTTCCTGCGCAGATATTCCCAGGCCAGCGCGGGGCCATCAAGATGCAGCACGTAGAGATACGCGGCGGTGGGATACCAAGGTTCGGCGCTTCGATCGGCCATGATGCACGATCCCCTCGTTGAGCAGGAACATCGCCACGGTCGTCGCTGTGCAGGGACTACGGCATCACTTCAAGGCGTCATCAGGCACGAGGTAAAGTAACCAGCGGTGTCAAATCCGATGGGCTCCGGCATCTTGCACGTGCAGTCCGAATCATGACGGCGTGCGTGCGCGAATCGCACGCAGCACGGAACACCCTGCCGCAAGCCGCGTCCCGCATCGTGACTTTTTCGGTCAGGCAGACCGCCGCGCCACGCAAGAGTGGCGTTTCATACTGGCCGGGTATCGAGCCAGACCAAGAAAGAAAGGAAGCAAGGCGCGATCAGTCGGGAATCGAACCGTCGAGCTGTGCCAGCCGCACATACCCGGACAGCGGCCGCACTGCATGGAAATACAGGTCGCGCAGGACGGGCCGCCCGAGCGGCCCGACGATAGCGGCCAAATCCGACAGTTTCACCACTCCCAGCGCGGGCATGCCGATGCCAAGGTCGATCAACCCCCAGGCTGTATTGCCGTCGGCTGGATCAAGTGCGGCCAGTAGCCAGGTCGCGTGCGCGTCCGGTGTGAACAGCCGGACCACCGGCATCGGATCGATGGGCTGGCCGGTAGCGCGTGCTTCGCCGACGGCGAGCAGTTGCGCGCGTTGTTCGTCGGTAACGAGTGGCTGGGTCATGACCGTCATTCCCATGTATCCGGTAATGCACAGAGCCGCTTTGCCACCAAAGCACGAAACCGGCGAAGCGGATGCGTGCCTTCGTGGGAAAGCACGAAAGCGCAAACCGACGAATCCGGCCATGCACGGAAACGTCGATGCGCAATGGTGCATATCAGGAAAGACACGGAAGCGGCTCTCCGGGTTTGTCGAAATCCGTCAAAGCGGATTTCAGTAACCAGCCGGCTAAATTGCTACCAATGAGTTAAAGATAACGTGGTTTTAATTGTCTCGCGATCGGACGCTTCTGTCCATGCAGAAGCGTCCCGTCCAGGCCGGCCGACCGGCCGGCGCTACCACCTTCGATGCCGAACTGGCCCAGGCGTTCGGCGCGGCGGTGCGTGCATTGCGGGCGGAGCGTGGCATCGCCCAGGAACTGCTGGCTAACCAGGCCGGAATCGAGCGTTCCCACTTGGGAAAGATCGAGCGCGGCGAGCACATGCCCACGTTGGCGATAATCTTCAAGATCGCCAACGCGTTGGAGTGCAGCACGGCTGCACTGATGAGCGCGACGGAAAGCCGGCTTGCAGCGTCCGGAGCGTAGCTGTTGCAGTGCTGTCTCTGGCAGCACTGCTGCCCCGCCGCCGTGGGCGGGGCGCAGTGGCGGCGGTTAGTCCGCCTGCTGTGGCTTGCTGCGCGACCAGATCAGGTCGTGCCTGCCGTCCTCGCTCTCGATCAGGCGGGCATAGACCGTTGCCGGGAACGAAGGATCGTCGAGGGTCACGGACACATAGGGCCGTTCGGCCTTGCTGACTTTCTTCCACGCCGCGCCGATGTCGTGGCCGGCCGCCTGCACGCGGAAGTCGGGGGCGTTCTCGCTGTCGCCCTTGTCGTTGGGAACCAGCTTGACCTTGACGTTGAGCGTCAGGGTGCGCAGCGTGCCAGTGAAGCCGTCTTTCTCTGCGGTGAAGGTGCCGATGTTAGCCATGATGTTTCTCCTTTCGGGTTGAACAAGGTCGCGCCAGTGCGTCCTTGTTGTGATCCGGCCGGCGGGGGATGGGCTGGCCGCACCGCGCAGCGGGCGCAACACCGTGGAGCACCTGGAAGCGAAAACAATTTGTCCCGCGAGGAAGCCGCGTAGCGGCGGGGAAATTGTTTTCGCTGGAAGGTTGCGGCCATGAAGCCCAAGGCGCAGCCGTGCCCTCGCCAGGATTCACAACAGACCAAGGACGTACAGGCCGACCGCTCCCGAAAGGAGACAGGGCCGACTCGGCATCTCCGCATGATGGCTTCATCGGCTTGTGCCCTGATGCGGGCAAGGCCAACTGCAATGACAAGGGCGACAGTGAGAATGCCCCTGCCGCAACCTGCGGCTCCGTGCGCGAGGCGTGGCGTGGAAGCTCCATAAAGCAAGGCCGGGCGAGTGTGTCCGTGAACCGTCCTTCGTGACGTAAAGGCGGCGAACCGCCAGCGTCGAAGACGGCACGCTTTTGCACAACCTGTCGCAGCAAGCCGGGGCGTAGCCCCAAGCCCTGCCCATGACGGCGGGGCGCCATCGAAACCTTGCCCGCGCCAGCGGGTGCCGACTGCCGTACCGCGCGCAAGGTCGTTGCGCGCTCGCCCCGTCGCCGCCTGGCCGAAGGCGGCGACGGGGCGGTTTTGCCGTGGACGTGGAAACCGGGCGCGGCAGACCTGCCGCGCCCGGTTCTGAATGAAAGGAAACCCCGGCGCACTGCGCCGGGGCTAGGGACTACCTCACGCGGCCAGTGCGTGCACTTCCACCTCGGCGGCGGCATCTTCCGACGCAGCAGCTTCGTCAGCCGCTTCCGGCACGCCTTCCGGCTCCGTGTGATGCTCGGTCTGAAACACGGCAGTCATCCAGCCGGTGCCCTCGGCCAGCCGTTCGGCTTCGCTGGCAATGTCGCCCTTCTTCAACTTCGACAGACGGGTGACGTGCGCGGGGGCGAACTGCCCCACGGCTTCCAGAATCACGGCCTTGGAAACATGGCGGAAATAGCCCTCGGCGGTCGGCTTCCACCATGCGGCCATGTCCAGCTCCACGGCCTGCGCCAGTTCCGCGCCGGGCTGGTGCTGCGCAGCGCGAGGCGTCACCACATCCACCGTGGACGCCACGCACACGGCCAGCAACCGCACCAGTTCGTCTTGCGACTTCGCCAGCAACACGGCGAACAGTTCGGCGCTGTCGTCCGGCAACGCTTCGCCTGCGATCTGCTGCAACTCACGAAGCGCCACGGCGGCAGGCGATTCCGGCACGTCCGAAGCCATGCTTTCCAGCCGGTCTTGCACGTCCAGACGCACGCCGAGTGGCAAGCCGTCGCGGTGGCATCCATCCTGCAAGACAGTCCGCACCATGCCATACACCAGCGCGGCCAGAGCGACCTGCGGATGCCGGGCGACTTCGATTTGCAGCGCCGCCGTGCGATGGGCACTCAACCGTTGCGCCAGCCGGTCGGACAGGTTCGCGGTCTTGGGGGCTTCGTCGGCGTCGTCGTTCGCGCCATCGCCTGCACTGAAACCCTGCCGCAGTTTTTCCAGCGTGCGCAGCGCCTTCGCCTCGGCCTCGCGCAGCAGCCCGCGATGAATCACGGCCTCGCCCTCGCGGTCGAGCGTGACGATGGCACCGGCCACGGCGCGCACGTCCGGGGCATATTCCCGCAAGGCATCTTCGATGGCTTGCAGTTCATCGGCCACCTGCTCGCGGCGCGGTTCCAGCGCCTCGGTCCTGTCCTCGTCCTCGGCGTCGTAAGCTTCTTCCAGTTCGGCGTCGATCTTGTCGAGGCGGGTTTGCAGCGACGCGACGCGGCGGCCTTCGCGGGCGCTCGGCTCTCGGCGCTGGCGCGGGGCGTTCTGGAACGTCTGCCGCTCGGCGTGGCTCACCTGCGGCACGGCTTCCACCCATGCCCAACCCTCACCACGCACGTCCTCGGCCAGCGCGTCCAGCTTGCCACGCACCAGCGTTTCCAGCAGCGCGGCATCGGTCAGGTAGGTTCCGGCATCGCCTTCCGCGAACAGGTCGCGGCGGATGCCGCCACCTGCCGTCGTGTAGGCGTCCAGCTCGACGAAGCGCACCAGCGGATGCGTGGCGGTGATTTCGCGCTCGGTCAGGCGTTCGCGCAGCGCGGACGGGCTGCGCTGCCATTCCGGCGCACCGTAGAACGCGGCTTCCTGCGCGGTGCGGTCGTCGGTGATGGTCAAGGCCATCAACTGTTCCAGCGTCGCGGCTCCGACGCGATAGTCGGACAGCAGGCGCGGCGAGACGTTGGCGAGCTTCAAGCGGCGCTGCACCACCAGCGGGGACACGCCGAAGTCGGCGGCAATGTCCTCGATGGGGCGACCCTCCTTGACCAGCGCGGCGAAGGCCGCGAACTGGTCGGCGGGGTGCATGGCCTCGCGCTGCACGTTCTCCGCGAGGCTGACGGTACGGGCGGAAGCGTCGGCCACCAGCAGGCACGGCACTTCGTAGTCGGCGGCGATGCGCTTTTTCTTCGCCAGTAGCTTCAAGGCAGTCAGGCGGCGGTCGCCCGCGACGACTTCGTACTGCTCGCCATTGGCGGCGAGGATGACGATGAGATTTTGCAGCAGGCCGACGCGAGCAATGCTCGCGGCCAGTTCGGGGATGGACTGGCGCGGGGTCGCGCGCACGTTGCGCTTGGAACGGCGCGGCAACAACTGCGACAGCGGAACCAGAATCAGGTTCTTGGTCGGGTCGGCCACTTCCAGCGGCGCGGCGGTTTCGATGGCGATGGTTTCGGTTTTCAGGACGGCGTTCATGGTGACAACTCCTAGCAGTTGGGATGCAGCAGCGAGAGAAGCGACAGGGGCCGCTGCCTGCCCCTGTCGCGTGGGGTTCAGGCTTTCAACTGGCGCAGGCCATCGGCCAGCAGCCACAAGGCGCGATTCAGGCGGATGCCGTTGTCGATGCCCTGCACCGGGCGCGTGGTCTGGCGGCGACCATTCGCGGCGCGGGCGGACAGGCCGCCTTTGATGAGGTTTTCTTGCGTGCGGTTGAACACGCTCCACAAGTCGCGGCGGCTATCGTCGTGACGGCGCGGCATCAGGATTTGCGATTCCGTGATGGGCGCGGGCTTGTCCTCGTCGTACTTCAACGCCAGCGCGGCGCGGGCGAACACTTCCGATTCCCCGGCGTCTAGCGTGATGGCCTGCATGGCATCGCGGGATTCCTGCGCCCGGTCGAAGCCGTGCAAGACTTCGTAAGCGCCTTCGATCACCTGCGCGGCTACGTCTCCCTTGTGGGGTACGCGCACGTCGGCCACGGTGTCACCGCAAACGAGGCCGTTCTGGCACACGAAGCGGAACATCCCGGCGAGCATCTGATAGCTACTGGTGCCGTCGTGCGAATTGAGCAGGATGATTTCGTTGGCTTCGCGGCCGTTGATCTGGCTGGCGTGGCGCAGCCGGATCATGTGCTTGGTGTAGTCGCGGCGATCATCCGCACGCACGCGGGTCTGGCACACCATGAAAGGCTCGAAGCCTTCGCCGCGCAGTTCTTGCAGCACGGTCGCGGTGGGGATGTAGCTGTATCGCTGCGATCGGCTTTCGTGCGGCGCGTCCGCGTAGATGGACGGGGCCACGGCGCGAATCTGGTCATCCGACAAGGGACAGTCGGAGCGCAGCACCGGGGAACGTGAAGCGAAACGGGAAGCGAGTTGCATGGTCTTTCTCCTGACAAGGGTTGGCTGTTGAAACCCCACCGGATTCCTAGATTTGGAGCCCGCTTTGGGCTTCCGGTGGGGTCGGCGCGGAGACCTGGGCCGGCCTCGTTGCCACCGTCTTTCCTGAGTTCATCGCCCGCGACGGTCAGGAGCGCGCGGATGGGGGCCGTCAAGGAGACAAGCGCAGGGTGGGTGCGGCCCGCAGGCGCAGCCGAGGACACGGCCCTGCGCGCCTTGACGGCACACGGGAGCGGGCTACAGTCGCGGACAAGGTGATGAAGTCAGGAAAGGCGGATCGACAGGCAACGGCCGTTGTGTTGGCGCAGACACCACGCAAGCGAAGCGCGCAGGCCCGGATCTCGGAGCCGGGCCAAAGTCCGCGCCGGCGCAGCCGGGGCGGCGGCATTGCAGGGGCGCCAAGCGCAGCGCGGCGGGGATAGCCCGCAGGGCTTTCCCCTGAGAGTGCAAGCACCAGCGCGCAGCGCCGAAGGCGCGAAGGCGTCAGCAGCGGGCGCAGCAAAAAAAGGGGCCGAAGCCCCCTCGCTCAAAGCAGGCCGCGTTCGGCGAATGACGCCGTGGTTTCACCAGCGACGATGACGTGATCGAGCACACGCACGTCCACTAGCGCCAACGCTTCCCTGAGCCGCTGGGTCAGCGCCTTGTCCGCTGCGCTCGGCTCGGGATTCCCGCTTGGATGGTTGTGCGAGAAAATCACCGCCGCCGCATTGAACTGCAGCGATTCTTTGACGACTTCGCGTGGATGAACCGATGCGCCGTCGATCGTGCCACGGAACATCTCCACATACTCGATCAACCGGTGGCGCGTATCGAGGAACAGCACTGCGAAAACCTCGTGCTCGAATCCGGCCAGCTTGGTGCGCAGGTACTCCTTGACCATCGCCGGCGAACTGAACTCGGCACCACGCTGCATCTTTTGGTCGATGACCTGGCGCGCGGCCGCCAGGATTTGGTCGGTCGTCGCCGGCAGATAGCGCCCCTGGTCGTCACGTACCAGCAGCGAGGCATCAAGAGAGAGGGAAAGTTGCGACATGTTCGTGCTCCGGTTGCTCGGGCGGCATTGCCCGGAACCGGCGCCAGCACGGCGCAGCGCAAGCCGTCACAGGGTCGAAGACGGCCAAGGCCGCAAGCGTGCAAGCACGCGCAGCCCTTGACGGCGAGAACGCCGTGATACGGTGAAGGGAAACAGCAAGACCGCCCCCACGCTACGCATGAACGCAGGCAAGCGGAGCGCGCAGGCCCGTCAAGGGTCGGAGGCGTCAGGGATCAAAGCCGAATGGCCGCGACTCGGTACGAGGCGCGGGGCACAGCCCGCGAGCCCAACGGCGCATTGCGCCGGGACGGTCAAGAATTGATTGACAAAATTCACTGCGCAGAAAATATCTGTGAAGCAGCGAATATTTCGTACGAAGCTAGGCTCTGCGAAGCTTGTCTACTCTTGCCTCAATGCGCTGAATGCAGCGTTCAAGGTTCTTTTTTACGTCGTGCTCCCAAATCCGCATGACCGTCCAGCCGTCACGGCGCAGAAGTGTCATATGCCGGAGGTCGCGCGCCATGTTCCCAGCAATTTTTTCGTACCAGTAGGGTGCGAGTTTGTGCGACCACTGGTCGAACTTCCATCCGTGCCAGAAGTCGCCATCGATGAATATAGCGAGTCGAATCTTGGTGAAAACGACATCCGGCTTACCCGCAAGCCATGCTGCATTCACTCGAAAGCGGTAACCGCGTCTGTGCAGTTCCTTCCTCACGGCAAGCTCCACTTTGGTGTCCCGGCCGCGGATCCGTGACATGGTCATACGCCGTTGCTCGGGCGTCATGTTGTCAGCCATCGCTAGGCACCAGCGCCGATTCCGAGTTCCGGCGGGGAAGTGAAGCGGCCACTTGTTCGAAAACACTTTTGACGTGGCGATCGATCTCCCCTGAAGCGATCGACTCGAATGACAAGAATGACGATAGTCGGAGGAAACGCTTCTGCGCCTCTCGGATCAACTGGCGCCGGGTGAGATCAGAGTATGTCTGCGATGCGGCCAGCAGTCCGGCCGCAATGGAGCCGGGCAAGCCTTCTATGCCGGCGAGCGACGGGCGCTCCATCAACTGGACCAGTTCGTCCTCTCCGAGCGCGCGCAAAAGCTCCGCCAACCGAGAGGCATCAGGTGCTCGCGGCGCGAGGTGAAAGGCGCGCCACCAAAGACGCTGAAAGACGTTGCGGCGACCTGCAACAAATCGTTCAAGCGGGGTTGTGGCATTGTCTGTCCCACCAAATCGCCATCGGACGACATCAGGCAGCAGGACGCAGGACAGAAACTCCCAGACGCCGCCTTTGACCGCTTCCGCAGGTGCCATGCACATCTGTTGTGCCAGCGCGATGGAAGCCTCGGCATCGAAGGCCGCAGCCTGCTGCTGGCTTGCTGGATTCGGATATCCGGCAGTCGTCGCCAACTGAAGGAGGTCGCCGCGAAGCTTGCTTAGCGCCGCGACTGTCGCGCGGGCTCCTCCCGTCGGCGTGTATTCGCAGGCAGGATGTTCGGTCGTGGCCGTGCCCGCGAGCGATGGAATGGAGGCTGCGCGAGCTGCATCGGCTAGTTGGAGGGCGATATGGTGTGGGAGCTGAGGAAAGAGGGTCACCATTCAGCTCCAGAACAACCTGAGCCGACCCTGCAGGTCGGTGGTGAAGTAATCAGGCCTCTGATTTGCGGCGGCGGCCAAGCCCCGGATGCCGTCGCCAGGAAACAGCATCTGGATCATCATGTAGATGATCCTGCCGCAACTCCCTTCAGCGTAGTCGCCTTCGCATTCGATGAAATCCTCGTTTGCCAGCGCGCCAAGAATCAAAGCTTTGGCAATGTCGAAATAGATCGCAGAGCGAATCGCCGATGCTTCGGCATTCGGGAATTCGCCTGAGACCGCATGCACTACCCGTGGGTGCGCAGCGTTGATGAGCAGGCGGACCGAGCCGAGAAAAGGCTGTTCCAGAGCAAACACATTCCAAGAGAGTCGCCATGCCGCCTCTGGGTTTGCCCAATAGCCTTTGCTGAAATCAACCACTTCCACCGGAAAGAACGAAAGCGATGAATCCAGCTGAATCGTCTGTCTTTCCTGTAGCAGCACGGCGCCGGCATGTCGCGCCGAGAGTGGTGTACCGGAATCCTGTCGGACAGCCACCAAAACTGTGGTGTCGATATGCAGCGCTCCTGCAATGTCGCTGCCAGCAATGTCACCAGACAGCTCAACAAGGCAGGTGTCGTCGCCGTCGGAAATAGGAATTCTGGCCAGCCCGCGGCGCAGCACGGTGCCGGGACTCAGACCAGCTTGCTGCCGCCAGCAACGGAACAGTTTCGGCAAGGCCGCAGTCGGCCCGCAGACCTGCGGCGTCGATGATGACCTCTCTGCGTAGCCGGAGAACAGAGCCGTAGTCGAAGCCGAACAGGATGGCAGGAAGATGCGACGGCGGCTCTGTCGATAGAACTTCCCACTGTCCTGTCGTGAGCCGGTGGGCAGCCGCTCGTTTGTAGGGGACGGCGGTCACGGTTTTCATCCTTGCACTCCAGCCTCCACCCTGAGTGCAACGGAAATCATGGCATCGGGAGGAATGCTCACCGCGACGGCCCATGTACCGCTATTGACAGGAATCTCGCAACTGGCGGCTCTCGTCGCCGCAATAGTGCCGGTTGGGTCCACCCACCTGATTACACTTGGCTGTTGTGCGCCTTCAGGGGGATCGCTTTCGAAGCCGTCGGCAATGACCACCTTGGGCAATGCAAAGACTCGGGCCGGTGTACCTTCCGGACCAGACGTTTCAAAGCGGGCGACCATCACCGCAATGCCGTCGATCAGTTCGATTGCCGGTTCGCCGACAAACGAAACTTGCGGCGCTAGTGCGCCTTTGCGCCCCGTGCTGGATCGTCCGCCGGCACCGCCGCCCGTGGACGTGGTCAGTTCATTCCGGGTTGCGCCTGCGGCATCAGGACTCAGCGATGGCACAAGCGCGCCGAGCATACGTGAGAAGCTGGCCACCGAATGCGCTCCCGCTTCCGATGCCTCGATTGTGTGGGGCGCTGCGAAAGCCTCAACGGCTTCCTTCACTCTGCGCAGGGCTACCCGAACGAATGTCTTTTCGGACGCATCCAGCAGCAGATCGGGAATCCAGTCGTCATGGGTTGGCGGCTCGGCATGGGCGAATGCGGCATCTGCATCGGCGTCAACCCGAAACACGCCTGCGTATTCGGCCAGTTCATAAGGGACCGGCGGTCCCTCCAGGTACTTCACCACGAAGTTTGGAGCACGCATCACAGCGATGTGCTGCAGCGGCCGCCGAAGGCCGCGCTGGTACAAGCCAGCGCCGTCGTCGTCGCGTTCGCCCGCGGCAGGTTGCGAACCCATTAAGGCTGAAGGCTGTCGAACGAGCGCAAGATGACCTAGCAGCTTCTTGGGCCGCTGCGATGCGATGGACTCCAGCACTGCACCACCGGATGGTGCTTTAGCGGACGCTGCCGCAAAAGCGCGTGCCAATAGCACCAATTCTGGATCTTCATGCACCGCTGGCAGCGGTAGCTCGCGGCCCTCGCAGCGGACGCAGAACGACATGGTGGGAGTGTGACCGGGGCCGTCGATGAGCTTTGGCCAGAAGTAGTCCATGATCGCACAGCCCATTTGACTCAATACCTGTTGAGGTGCAGCGCCTTCGAAGTCGGGTGCGAGAACGTAGACGGTGGTGCCGCATGCATCCGGGCCGCGTTGGACGCCGCCGAGCAGCAGTGCCAGCGCGTCGGCTTCGGTACCCAGTATTGGGTCAACGACCCCGTCCTGCGCCAAGCGTCCCCACCAGTGCCGGCCGGTGAAGCGCTGGCCTTCAGGGCCTTGAGACTCGAACTGCGGTCCCAATGCAGCAGCCATGAATCTCGACTCCATGCCGCGTCCGTTGCTGAAGCGAGTGTGGACGCAGATGGTTTTCAGCGAGCTGGCGAGAAAGTACGCCGCTTTGCCAAAACCGTAGGTGCCGCCCGCGTATGCACGGTTCGGCGGCCGCCCGATGTAGCGCATGAAGTCGACAAAATTGGTCGACTCGCCTGGCTGCGGGACAACATTGCCGCGGGTGGGGCCGCAGAGTCCGCGGGTGCCGAAATCGCTGACGGCGAGTACAGGAAAGTCGCCATCCGCAAGGAGGCGGGCTTGAACATCGACAGCGAACGGCACGCTCCCAAATACCCGGGCCGCCAGTGTTCGACGTATGTCCCGTTCGAGCAGGTATCCATCAACCTGGAACTGAACCCCGCCTGCGGGTGCGAGTCGTGCATCCCAGCTGTTCTGAGCTGCTTCGCGAACCAGCAGTGTGAAGCGGTCTGCGCGAGGTCGCCCGAGTTGGTTCGACACGCCCTCGGCAGCGGCACCGCCCGTCGCAGAAAACAGCTCAGACTGCAGGTTCAGCGGCACCGCCATCGCGGACTCCTGCAAACGCCGCGTGGAGGCTATCCAGTATTTCCGGATGCAGTGGTGCAGACGGGGACGCGGCAAGGTCGATGGTGTAGTGGATGTCTGATACTCCTGCTGCAAGTCCAGTGGGAGAGAAAGATGCCCCTGTCAGCCGCGGAAACGATGCAGCCACTTCGTAGATTCGACTGTCGATGACGTCGATTCGAATCTGCTGGTAGTGGGCATCATCGCGCAGGTCATATCCGACTTGCGACAGGCGACCCAACAAGTCGCGCCGATCAACACCTGTGTCCAAAACCGACTGAATCAGGTCCGGCACGGTGACGCCGGATGCGCCGTTCAGCTCCAAGCGCATGGCGCTCAGATACAGCCGGGCATTGTGGGGCGGCTCCAACTGCGTAAGGCCGTGAACGCGGAATTTCCATTCGTCGCGTCGCACTGTGGTTTTGACCTCCAAAGCGCAGCCCTCTATCGTGAAGTCGTGTCGCGCGCCATATGGTCCCTGCCAAGCTGAGATTCCATGGGTGCTCTTTGCTGCTATGCGCGCCAAGTGCCACAGTTCGCCGAACAAACCGCACAGGGCTTCAGTAGACAGAACGTTCGATGCCTCACGGTCCAACAGTTCGCGCCAACGCTGAAGCGTCTGATGGCAGGCCTGCAGCGGCTGGATCGCGCGACTGTGCAACAAGCCGAGCACCTCTTCAGCGAGATGAGCAAAGACGCTGTTGAGATGTGCCTTTTGACAAGCGAGGTCGAGGTACTGCCGCTGCCCTGTATCGTCGACCAGTGGCCGGGTGGTGAGATGTACGCCGCCGCTGCGCCGGTCGTGCGCGGCGGGAAAGTCTGCAGCGACGGGAACCAGCACATGCCGAAGACCCAATGCATCGAGTGCCAGCAGCACCGCTCCCTCAGAGGTGTTCAGCACCGTGTCGAAAACGCGGAACTCCCCGCGCGTTGGGCTACCCGTGCTTAATTCCAGCTGGCGCCATCCTTCATCAGTGGTCCAGGTACCCTCGCTCGTCATTCGTCAGTCTCTGCCATATCTTCGAGATCGTCGATGTCAATCTGCTCGCTGTCGACATCCGGAAGTTCAACGGTCATATAGTTTTGCGGCGTCAGATCATTTTGCGGCACGTCGGGGAATACGAGTGCAAGACCCACAACGTGTTGAACGGCGCCGAGTAGTGCGCGCTGGGTGCTCCCTTGACGCGGCATCGAATCCTTGCTGATTGGATAGAGCAGCAGCAAGCCCCTGTCCGGCGCGGCTTCTTCGCGAAGGTCGCGCAACTCATCGCGATCCTTGCCGCGCAGCTCAGACGCGGGTCGCGGCACGTCGATCGCAACGTCGGTCTCCGACATCAAGGCCTTGATGTCAACAACCTGCGGGCCTCTTTTCCGCAGTGAACGTGCGCGGTTGACCAGAGGTACTTCGGCGTCCAGCCCGAAGTCGATCGTCCCGAGTGCTGGTACCGGCGCGGATCGTGTGACAACGGCAACCGTCCAGAGGGCGATATGTCCCCGCTGGTTCTGGTCGCGGATGTAGCTCTGCAGCAGCCCATTTGGCATCTCGCTGTTGCCAGGATCGATGGCGTACTCGTTCAAGAACTGAAGCACTTGGGTCGACGAGACATCGAAGAAGACCTTGTGCGGCTTGTCCGTTACCGTCGCGGGTTGAATACCGGCTGCCCGCATGCGCGCAATCAGATCGCGTGCTGCCTTGAGATTTTGATCCAGCCAACTCTGGTCTTCGTGGCGGAAGACAATCGTCTGCACTTCTCGCGCGTTGAAAGCCATCTTGGCCTGCACCGCGTGCTGCATTTTAAGTTTGGCCGTGATGGCCAGCGCTGGGTGCTGGCGGATGCGAACGGCAAACTCCATGGGAGTCACATCGCCGTTCTTGTAGCGGGAGATGTCCTGACGAATCTCGCGTTCGACGCTAGCCAGGTCGTAGAAGTAGTCGCGCAGATCTTCCGTCATCCACACGCGGGCAAGATCGCCGTAGCCCGGTCTGTAGCCAAACCAACGCCCCATCTGCAGCAGAGTGTCATAGGCAGACGCCGATCGGACAAAGAAGCTGACCGTCAACCCTTCCAACGTCAGTCCGCGTGAAAGCACATTGCCGCCGATTACGATATAGATGCGGCCGTTTCCATCGGCATCCTGCTGATAGTCCACGCGGTCGAGGGTGGGGCTGCTGCCATTTTCGACCTTCGACTCGGTCCGTCTGAGTACCGTCGTCATGTGCGCGCTCAGGTCGGCGAATGCAACTGGTTCCAGGCCCAGCATCTCGGAAGGCAGCTCTGCCTGCTCGCGCAGCCAAAGTGCTTCGAGTTCAGCCATCAAAGCTGCGTCGCCCTTCTGGATCAGTCTCAGCACGGCCCCCTGAAATGCATCAACGGCACCCTTGGCATTTCGATGCGCCGCCGCGTATTGGGTCGTATGGATGAGCATTGTGGCGTGCTTGCCACGCTGCCCACGCACCTGGCGAGCGGCAACGGCCATCCAGAAATACAGCATTGCTTCGCGCAGCGTTGCAGTGATTTCCGGAGTGAACGTGAATCGAGCGTCTCTGCCTGGCGGCTTCAACTGCGTGCCTTCGTGGTCGGGCACCAGCCGAATGACATTCAGGCCGTCCACAGGCTCTTCGTTTTCGTCCACGGGCGCACGCCCGAAGATTTGCTCCGCGCCGAAGTATCCATTTCCGCGTGGCAGATCGACAATGAAGTCCCTGGGGTAGAGATCTTCGGGTAGTGAGGGATCGATGAAGAGGTTGGCGAAGGGGGTAGCCGTATAGCCTACATAGGCTGCTTTAGGGAGATCCTGCAGCAGCTTCACAATCAGTTCGTTGATCTTGGTTCGCTCGTCCGGCTTTGGGTGCGAGTTGGGGCTGGCCTGGTCGGCTTCATCATCAATGATTAGAACAGGACAAGCGCGAAGAACCTCGGGTCGTGCGCCCGTAAGCCATCTATGCAGGCGCTTGAGCCGGCCGCTGTTTTTCTTAACGACGCCCAGTACCTTCGTGGAATGCTTTTCGGTAAGAAAGGAGTTGACGTTGGTATTGGCGGCGAAATCGTCCTGAACATCGGTCACGGTGATCCAATGCTCCAGGTTGGCAGCAATAAGATCTTCGTCGATGCGTAGCTGTGTCTGGTAGCGCAGGACGTTGTTCATCCCTGACAGCACGATGATGAACCGGTAGCCGACATCGGCAGCCTTGGCAATGACCGCGGTGAAGCTTGCCGTCTTGCCGCTCTGCACGTGCCCAAGTACAAGCCCCCGCGTCCGGATCTGCGCCTTGCCAGGTGGATCGAGCAGCGACACCACTCGGGTCGACGCTTCGTCGATATCCTTGATCGCTGCCGGGTCCCAACCCTTCTCTTTCAGGTGTTTCTCGTAGGAGTGCCACAGCTTGTCCGACGGATCTGGACCGAGATACCACGGATCGAAGTGCTTGTTATAGATACTGCCTGGCTCCTTCATCGTCCATACACGGCGGCTGGCATCACGGTACTTCTGCAAGGCCTGCTCGACTAAGGCCGGGGGGAGCAGCGTTGATAGGCGTGCGGCGGCCTCTTCAGGGGTCCGTCCGGCGCGCACTGAATCGCGAATTTGCTCGGCCAATTGGCCGACTTGATCATTAGTTCCATCGCTTAGCGACATGCATTCCCCCTGGTTGAAACTCTTGTTTTCAGAGATCGAGAATGAACTCTGCGACGGCTTTTGTGACGCTTGGGCAGACTGCATTGGCAAGCTGCTGCTGCTTGTGCATCAGGCCGCCATCAGTGCCCGATGCCGTCCCCGCGAAGCGGAACCAGTCGGGAAAGCTCTGCAGCCGCGCCGCTTCGCGAAGCGAGAGCCCCCGGTGCTGTGATGGATGAATGATCATGCTCTTGCGATAGTGGCCAATGGTTATTGCGGGTTCCCTCCAAGCCAGTCGCCTGTAAATGTTGCTGTGTGTGCGTTCCACATCGGCATAGTTGGTCATCAAGTCGCGCACCGCCTGCCAGTTCTGCCCTTGGCCAATGCCCTTGTAGCGCTCAATGACGTAGTCGGCGTGCCTTGAGGTGACGTGATCCCAGATGACGCCTTTGGGCGCGCCCGTGCGCATGGCTCGAAGGAAGGCGTTCTGCTGCATGCGTGCCGAATCCTCTTCATAGGGGCGTTCAGCCAAGTCGTCTCCGTTGCCGAGCTTGGGCAGATCAGCTATTGCATCACGGACCGTCACAAAGGCGTTGCCTGTACCTGGTCCGTGAGTCGGCCTGGGAAAAGGTCCCCATTTGCCGAAGTCCTCCGACGAGTAGCCGACATCCTTGTGAATACCGAGCAGGAAAAATCGATTGCGATTCTGCGGGGCTCCATACCAAACAGCGTCCAGCAGTTTCGGAAACACGAGATACCCCATGTCCGCAAGTCGCTCCAGAACGTGCGCGGCAACGCTGAGGTCTGAGTCGGTCTCATCCCTGGGCGTCCAAAGGATTCCCTGGACGTTCTCCATCAACAGTACCTTGGGCGCCATGTGGGACACGCAGTCTAGGAAGGCATCCACCAGATGATTGTTGGGATTGGAACTCGACCAGCTGTTTCGGTTTGCACTGGAGAAGCCTTGGCACGGCGGCCCGCCGATCAACACGTCAACGTCACCATGTTCTTTAGCCATCGCCCCAAGCCGCGTTCTGACCTTGTCGGAACAAAGGTCCATTGGGGCATACTCCGTTGGCGTCGTACCGGCTGGGGTCAACGCGGTTTCTTCCATGAAGGCATGGTTATGCTTCAGCGTCTGGGTGTAGATCGGATGGATCTCGGCTGATCCGGCAATACGGTAGCCGCGACCGCCCGACGCCCTTGCACTAAGGAAGCCAAGCCCCATGCCGCCGGCTCCTGCAAACAGTTCTACGATATTCAGCGTCTTCTTTTCAGCTGTCAGACGGTGTTTGAGCCGTGCAGGCCGATCGGGTAGCTGCAAATGCTGATGGGCTGCTTTGGCGTCGTGCCCGGCGGCGATCTTGCGGTTCGCCCGCACTAGTATGTCAAGCGTTGCTGATTTTTCTGATGTATCAGAGAGGCGTGCGGGCGCTGCAACCGCTGACCGCGTCCGTTTCGCCTTGCGGACTGCCAGCCTAACCCAGCGCGTCCATGCAAGCAGCTGCGCAAGCTTCTTGATCCCGTCTTCCAATTCCAGCGAGGTCATACCGACAAGGATGCCACGCTGATATCCCTTGATGCCGCCAATCGACAAGGCGAAGCAAGTCAGGTCTGCAACGCCTGCAAGTCCCACTTTGCCCAGATTGGCGGCGTAGCACTCGGATTCGCCCGCGGGCTTGCTTAGATTGACCTGCTGCCAATTCGCTGTTTCCACCCGATCCTTCGGAGAGGATGAACGGATCCCGTCACGAGCTCGTGCAAACTCAACCCGACGCGTAGGATCGACTTCTACAACATAGTGCAGCCCGCTGCGGCCGCTTGCTTCCAAGCGTTCTATGAGCTGTGCTGTGGCCACCGTGCGAAAACTGCATACGACGACGCCGCTGCGTGCTTTCGCCTGTTCAAGGAGAGCCATGGCCGTGTCTGCGCGCGAGGATTCCCCATCCAGATCCAGCTCCTGCTCGGCCGTGAGCACATCCCCGTTAAGCCGGTAAAGTCTCATGTGCTGTGCACCGGCTTTTTTGCTTTGGGCGCGCAGGTGGCCCGCTACCTCTTCGAGGATCCAGATCGGCCCCAGATCGGCCGTCGCCGAACCGGCACCCACCAACATCTGCGGCTCGAGTGTGTGTGGCGCAGTTGGCTCCGGCAGGTCAAATGTCACTGCACTCATGCTCCAGCCATCCGAGGGGAGCGGGTAACAACCGCCGCTGGGAAGTGAAGAGGCCGTTGCTCCGAGGTGGGGAAACTGCTGACCCACGCGGCCTGCAGCTGCTCTGCGAATGGGCGCATAGGTACCAATATGGCTGGCGCATCAAGGTCTGGTTCTCGCGTTAGCAAACTCACTTCGCCGCGCTCGACGTCAACGAGAAGGCGCTGGTCTCCGAGCAAGGGCCAACTGGTATTGCGGCACAGGGAAAACAGGCTCGTCGAAGCGGCAGCCAGTGTCCCGACGCTAATGCCCATCACTTTGACCAGATGTCGCACCACCAGTAGCGCCAGCGCATCCCCAGGGGCAAAACATGGCGTGTAGCCATTCAACCCAGCGAGCGGCGGCAGAACCTGGCGCCAGTGACGCAGCGTCTGGTCCGATAAATGTGTCACCTGAGCGACTTGTTGTGGAGTGAGCTTCAGCATGGTTTTATTGTATTCCGCAATCATCCTGTTGTTAACAACAAGATAGATGGTCGCCGAGAATCTACACACCACGAAGCTTCGATCCGAAGGTTAGTGCTCGGTATTAGCCAGGACACGACAGGCGGCTTCAAGGTGCTGTGAGCTGAAAGGGGTAATTCGCGTCGCCAATACCTGTCTCCGTCGTCAGGCATCAGATGATGGCCTGCAAACCCTTGTCGGCGATGACGTTGAGCAGCTTGAGCGCCGGTCCGGCGGGTCGAGTGTCGCCTTGTTCCCATTTGCGCACGGTCGAAGCCGTGGTATGCAGGTGATGCGCGAACACCGGCTGACTGAACTTCAAGTCTTCGCGCAAATGCTTGATGTCCTCGGCGCTGAATTCCCGAACCGGCGGCGGGCAGATCGCGTCGAACTCGCGCATCGTCACCTTGCTGATCGCGCCCACTTCATGCAGCACGGCCAAGTCGTCGCGCAGCGATTCAATGATCTTGCTCACAATGCACCTCCAGTAACACACCGGCCTGCAACGCTTTCGACAAGGCTTCCGGAGACAGTTCCAAGAACACCTTGCCGGTGAATTGCAGCGCCTTCTTCTCGTCCTGCGCGATGTTCGCCTTGTCGCTTTTCGGGAACCCATGCAGGAACACGTAACGGCTACCAATCCGGGCCGACAGCAGCGTGCGGTAGCCGCCGCTTTTGCCGCCGCCGGGACGGGCCACCCGCTGCTTGTAAAGGTGGCCGCCCAAGTCCGCGTCGATCAGACCGCTTTCCATCTCCTTGGCCGCCTTGCACAAGGTAGTATCGGGCAGCTTCTCGCCGGCCTGCCACCGCGCAAAGTCCTTCCGCTTGAGGATGAGCATCATCTTGACCTCCAAACTATACCCGAAACGGGTATAGTTGTCCATGCGCCGATTTGGTATCGCTGTCGGAGTCGCCATGTCAGCGATCCCGACGCAGCGAGGGTGTGCCCGGAAAGCGGAAAGCGGCTGGCCGGAGATTGTCGCGTTGCTGTCACGGCAGTCGGGGCCAATGGAGCAAGCTTCTGGTAGCGGGTCATGCGGCCGCCTTTGCCTGCAGTGCGCCGACAACCGATTTGCGGCGGTTCGCCACCAGCTCGGCGGCCTTACGCACCGGGTCGTCCTCGGTGTGAACGTAGCGCATGAACATCGCCACGGTCTTGTGCGCCGTGAGGGCCATGCCGACCTTGACCGGGATGCCGGAGTTGGCAATATCGGTCGCCGAGCGGTGGCGGATGCCGTGGGTGCCGACCTTCGGCACGCCGGCACGATCAAGGAAGCGCCGCCACGCCTGGTAGTAGGAACCGGGACTCAGCGGCTTGCCGTGGTCCCGGATGGCGGGGCAGACGTAGGGCGAATCGCCATAGCGAGGCGCGTTTGACAGCAGTCGCTGAGCTTCTTCGCTCAAGGGCTTGGACATATTGCCGGTCTTGCTGTCCGGCCAGACCGCGCGGCCGTTGGGCAGGTCAAGCCAATCCCACTGCAACAGCAAGACCTCCGACATGCGTGCGGCGAACTCGAATTGCAGCCGGACGGCCAGCAGGTAGATCGGATGCTCCAGATGCTCGGTTTCGGCCCGGTCCATGTATGCGAACAAGCTGACCATCTGTTCGTCGGTGATGAGCCGGGTCGAGCCTTTCTCGGGGTACTTGGGTACATGGCGGCAGGGATTCGTGCCGTCGGGCCGGTAGCCCCACAACTCGGCCAGGTTGAACATCTTGCGAACGCAGGACAGCACGCGGTTGGCCTGAGTGGGTGACTTCTCCAGGCGCTTCATCAGCGCGGTGATGTCCTGACGGGTGACTTCGTGGGCCTTCTTGCTGCCGAATGCAGAGATGATGTAGCAGTCGATCTGGTACTGATACGACTTCTGTGTGCTCGGCTTGTTGTGCAGCTTGGAATGATCCTCCATGAACCGGGTGCAAAGCTCCTTGATCGTCGGCGCCTTGCGTGCCTCGGTTTTCTGATTTCCCGGATCGCCCCCGCGCCGAACTTCTGCCAGCCAGTCCTGAGCCAGCGACCGCGCTTGTTCGACGGTCAGCTCACCGAACTGGCCGAGCGCCGGCTTGCGGCGCACGCCTGAGTTCGTACGGTACTGCAGCATGAAGACCTTGCGGCCGGTTGGTGTAACCTTGCACAAGAAGCCTGGAACAACGGTGTCCCGGAGTTCGACGTCTTGCGATTGCGGTCGCGCCGTATCGACCACGGTTTTCGTCAGTTTGATCTTTGCCATGAGGTGCTCCTGAAAATCCACCGATTTCCAGGAGCCGGCCAAGAGCCAAGCGAAAGGGAACCGGGGCGGTTTGCATCGCGCACCGGGATATGATCCAAGGCATTGACCTAAAGGAAAACCTGCTACAGCAAGCTGTATCCAAGCCTAGAGGTGCCCGGTGCAGGATTCATGCTGTCGCTTAAAATCCCTCAGCCGAAAGGCTATGCGGGTTCGACCCCCGCTCCGGGCACCATCCGACCGAGGCAATCGAGGGATGTCTGATGAGTGGCAGCAGATTTATCGGACCTTTTGATAATCGCGTCGCCGCAGAGTTGCCACAGGGTTTTGTCGTTGGTTACTGCAAGGGCGACTGCAAGATCGAGCAAGGCACCTTCGTTGATGGCGTCCTTCGCCGCACTGGCGAACAGGAATGGTCCGATAGCCATGGGCACGTGGTGACAGTTATTGTTGAGGACTTCGATCTCAATGCGCAGGGACTACGAAATTGGTCCACGGGTGTCGAGTAGTCCTGTCAGTAGCACGGTGGTGGAACCTGTAAGGTAAGGCCCAGGGCCATCGTAGGCGGGTTTTGTTGCCATATTTTTTAGGCGCCTCAAGTGCTTGCATTGAGCCATAGGGCGGCCTATGTTCGCCGAATACACCCAAGGAGGGCGACTGGTGATCAAGGTAGTGCTGATTGACGATCACGAGCTGGTGCGCACGGGATTCAGGATGATCCTGCAGCAACAGCCGGATATTCAAATCTGCGGTGAAGCGGGTACTGCCGAAGAGGGTCTGAGGTTGATCCGCGCTAAGGCGCCGGACATCGCCCTGGTAGACGTGCATATGCCCGGTATGAGCGGTATCGAGCTTACCGAACGTGTTTCCCGTTCCAAGCTTGCGACTCACATCATCATTGTGACTGTCGTGGACGATGCACGCTTTCCAAAGCGACTGCTCGATGCAGGCGCACTTGGCTATCTGACCAAGGGCTGCACATCGGAAGAGCTTCTTGATGCGGTACGCCAAATAGCTTCCGGGCGTCGTTACCTGGCGCCCGCAGTGGCCCAGCAGCTTGCTCTGGCGACGCTGGATGGCGAAGGGTCGCCCTTCGACGCGCTTTCCAGCCGTGAGCTCGAGGTGGCCATGATGCTGGTGCGTGGTAAGGCGCTGACGACGATTGGTGAGCAGCTCAACCTGAGCCCCAAGACTGTCTCTACCTACAAGCAGCGATTGATGGAAAAACTGCAGGTGGATCACATCATCAGCCTGGCTCACCTGATGACCATTCACGGTCTATTGGATACGCACAACAATCAGGTAGGCAACAACTTACCGGGTATGTGATCGGTAAGTTGGCAAAAAAAGCCGGACGATGGTCCGGCTTTTTTTATGTGCAGTGGGTCGTCGTCAGCTGTGTGACGACGCGTCCTTCTTCACGTCCTGTGCGCTTTCTTCGTCGACCGGCGCGACCGGTGCAGACTCGGCAGTGGACTGTTGCTCCAGGCCCGCATGAGCCAACAGGTCTCCTTGTGCCGGCTGCGCAACCGCTGCTGGGATGCTTTCTACAGGCGGTTCGACATGCACGGACACACTTTGCTGTGCCTCCGCTGTCTCGGTCGACTGTGAAACGATCAGCGTCTCGGCAACGGGTTCGATCTTGGGCGACACATCGAGGTGCACCAGGGACTCGACGGCGGTGCTCGCCTCTGTGACGTGAGTGACTTCTTCCATTGCGACGGCAGCGACAGCTTCCGGAGCATGGATGGTGCTGGCAGAGACATCGGTCGTCGTATGTGCTGTGACGTCAGCAACCGGTTCGACGGCTACAGCATGGTGGTCTTTGTGCGAAAGGACCTCGCCAAAGGGCTCGGCCGCGATCGGAGCGTCGAGCTGCACGTGTTCCGACGCAGCGTCTGTGACGGCGGTAGGTGACGGAATTGGCGGAAGTGCAGGCAGATTGAAGGATGCTGGCGCGACCGCACTCAGTACGTGCTCGGGTGCCTGCGTGGGTGCGCTCGGCACTGCAGCGGCAACCACCTTTTCAGAGGTCGCGGACGGGGCGTCGGCGGGCGCTGCCACTCCGTTCTGTTCTGGCGTTGCCGTGTGTGCAATCGCTGTTGCGGCAACCGTGGCTACGACAGCCGCGGCTACCGAAGCGGCGTGCGACGACGGCGCAGTCGCTTCGCTGCGGTCCTCATCGTCCAGATCGTCGAGATGCTGGTCAGCGGACTCCTCGGTCTGTGCGTCGGCCTGTGAGCCGTCCTCATGACGACGACGACGACGGCCACCACGACGACCGCGGCGGCGACGCGACTGGCTGCCCTCAGCTTCCGGTGTGCCAGCTGCGGGGTCCATGATGCCGCTGGTTGCGACTTCGGTGGTGGCCTCGGCGGTGGCCGCGATCTCCTTGATCACCTCCGGTGCCGGCACATGCTCTGGTCGCTCGGCCGGGGTAGTGCTTGCCACGGACGCAGCGGCCACGGCGATTACTGTGTCCGGAGCGGGAGTGCTGGACTGGGCTTGCTGCGGCTGGCGCGGCTGGCGCTGTTGCTGCTCCTGGCGCTGCTGCTTGCGCTCATTTTGTGCCTGTTGCTGACCCTCGCCCTTGGGCTGCTGCTGGCGCTGTTCCTGCTTGGGCGGCTGTTGGGCCTGCTGCGGCTGGCGCTGTTGCTGCTGGCGATTGCCCTTTGCTTGCTGCTGGCCCTTCGGCTGGCCTTGCTGCGGCTGTTCGCGGCGCTGCTGTTGCTGCTGGCGATTACCTTGCTGCTGACCACTCTGGCCCGAACGGGCACGCTCGTCGCGGCGCTGATTGCCGCGGTTTGCTTGAGCAGGCTCGGACTTCGCTGTTGGAGCGGGCGAGGCAGGGGCAGCCGGGCTGCGGAACCAGCCAAGCAAACGGGAGAGCACGCCGCCGCGCGGGGCTGGGGCTGCAGCAGACTGACGCGCGGCCACCGGCTGCGGCGCTGGAGCGGCTGCGGTTTCTTCGCGAACGGGAGCTGGAGTGGCGGGTACGATTCCGCTGACAACCGGCTGCTCGCTGCTGCCCAGAGTCTGACCCATCTTCGGAACCGCGGATGCTTCGACGGCAGTGAGGCGTTCGTAGCTGGGCTTGCTGTGCTCGCCCATGTCGGCTTCACGGATGCGCTGGATCTCGATGTGCGGGGTTTCGAGCTTATCGTCCGCGACGATGACCACGTGCACCTTGTTGCGCAGCTCGATCTCGACCACGCTGGCGCGCTTCTCGTTGAGCATGAAGTTGGCCACGCTCGGCGGGGCCTGCACCAGCACCTGGCCGGTGTTGTCCTTCATGGCGTGCTCTTCGATCAGGCGCAGGGTCGAGAGAGCCAGTGACTCCACACCGCGGACATGGCCATGGCCTTCGCAACGCGGGCAGACGATCTGAGTAGCTTCGCCCAGGCTGGGGCGCAGGCGCTGGCGTGACATCTCCAGCAGGCCGAAACGGCTGATGCGGCCGATCTGCACGCGGGCACGGTCCAGCTTCAGCGCTTCCTTGAGGCGTTCTTCCACTTCGCGCTGGTGCTTGGGGCTGTCCATGTCGATGAAGTCGATCACGATCAGGCCGCCGGCATCGCGGATGCGCAGCTGGCGGGCGATTTCCGCCGCCGCTTCCAGGTTGGTGTTGAACGCGGTTTCTTCGATGTCGCTGCCCTTGGTGGCCTTCGACGAGTTGATGTCGATGGCGGTGAGGGCTTCGGTCTGGTCGACGACGATCGAGCCGCCGGAGGGCAGGCGGACCTGGCGATCGAACACGCTCTCGATCTGGGTTTCGATCTGGTAGCGCGAGAACAGCGGGGTGTCGTCGCGGTACATCTTGAGCTTGCGCAGAGCGTTGGGCATCACCTGCTGCATGAATTCGCGTGCGTCGTTGTACAGCGACTCCTCATCGATGAGGATCTCGCCGATGTCGCTGCGCAGGTAGTCACGCAAGGCGCGGATGAACAGCTTCGATTCCTGATAGATCAGGAACGGGGCCTTCTGCGCCTGTGCGGCGCCAGAGATGGCCTTCCAGAGCTGCAGGAGGTAGTCCAGATCCCACTGGAGTTCTTCGGCGTCGCGGCCAAGGCCGGCGGTGCGCACGATAAGACCCACCTCGTCAGGGACGTTGAGATGCTCCAGCGCTTCTTTCAGTGCCTGGCGGTCTTCGCCCTCGATGCGGCGCGAAACGCCACCCGCTTTCGGGTTGTTCGGCATCAGCACCATGTAGCGGCCGGCGAGGCTGATGAAGGTGGTTAGCGCGGCGCCTTTGTTGCCACGCTCTTCCTTCTCGACCTGAACGACTACTTCGTGACCTTCCTTGATGAGGTCGCGGATGTTGGCCTTGTTCGGGTCCAGGCCCGGCGTGAAGTACTCGCGGGCGATTTCCTTCAGCGGGAGGAAGCCGTGGCGTTCGGCGCCGTAGTCGACGAAGCAGGCTTCAAGGGAGGGCTCCACGCGAGTGATGCGGCCCTTGTAAATATTGGCCTTTTTCTGTTCGCGGGAGGGGATTTCGATGTCTAGATCGTAAAGGTTCTGGCCATCGACGATGGCCACGCGCAACTCTTCACGCTGAGTTGCGTTGATCAACATACGTTTCATTGTAATTTTTCCTCAGCTTGCCGCGCGTCGCGTGCCCCGGTGGCGCCAGTCGCTTCGGCGGCCTGCCGGGGATCGCGCCGCTGCGGTTAAGCGGCAAATGACGGCATCGTTCTCGGTGCCGGGATGATTCTTGGCAATGCGCCGATCGCTCTCCGGAGCCCTTCGGGAACCGGACAAACGACAACCCAAACCGTTACGATGTAAGGGAGCAGCAACCGGCTGCCATAAAGGCGACCGGCGCTATCCTCGCCGACGTCACGGGATGGGCATCCCGACTCCATCCGAACTTCGGTAGGGCGGGATCAAACGCCGGCCGAGTATCCTATTTCGTCAGGTTTTTTTCAATGCAGACGGTAACTTCCCCCGACGTACCTCACGGTGTGCGTCAAGTCGAGATTGGCCCGGAACGGGACGGTCAGCGTATCGACAACGCGCTGATGACCCTGCTCAAAGGGGTACCGAAGAGCATGATTTACCGCATCCTGCGTACCGGGCAGGTGCGTGTGAACGGCAAGCGTGCGAAGCCGGAAACCCGTCTCGTGGCGGGTGACATGCTGCGAATTCCCCCCCGTACGGACAGCCGAGAAGGTGGTCGGGAAGGGCCCGTCGGCCAGTATGGTCTCAGCCATTACTGAGTCGATCATTTTCGAAGACAAGCATTTCCTGGCCATCGACAAGCCGACCGGTATTGCCAGCCATGGCGGTAGCGGGGTGAGTCACGGAGCCATCGAGCTGCTTCGGGCAGCCCGCCCGAATGAACACCTGGAGTTGGTCCATCGTCTGGACCGCGATACCAGTGGTGTGTTGGTGTTCGCCAAGACTCGCGCCGGGTTGACCGGTCTGCAGGCGGCCATCCGTGACGGCTCAGTCACCAAGCAATACCTCTGCCTGATGGACGGACACCCGGGCAAGGCCAAGTTCAGCGTCAACGCGCCGCTGCTCAAGTCGGTGCTCCAGGGCGGTGAGCGCATGGTCCGTGTGTCTGACAACGGCAAGCCGTCGCTCACTTTCTTCCAGGAAATGGAGCAATACCCCGGCGCACGCCTGATGCAGGCCACATTGGGAACCGGCCGCACGCATCAGATTCGTGTCCACGCTGCCCATATAGGTCACCCGCTGGCCGGCGACCCCAAGTACGGCAATAAGGAAATGAACAAGGCGTTCAAGGAGTTGGGACTGAATCGCCTGTTCCTGCACGCGTCGCACATGAGTTTCGAGCTGGATGGACGTTCTTACAGCTTTTCTGCGCCGCTGCCTGACGATTTGAAGGAGTTCCTCGACAATTTCGCCGCAAAAAGCAGAAAGGTCAGGCGCTTGTGGGAGCAGCTACAGGAAAAAGCGCGCGCTGACCTCGAGTGAGCGCAACAAGTGGCCGGTCAGGCCGCTTTCCACCAGCAGCGCGCTGGCGGCATGGGCGAGGGCAATGGGGATCAACCGCGGTGAGCGCATGAAGCTCCATGCCCACCACAGTTCGGCCAAGGCGCACAGCTGCATGAGTGAACCGTTGGGAGTGTGAAGCAGGCCGAACAGGCTGGCGGTGACGAGGATGACGGTGGTCCGGGGAAGTCCGGTGCGTTCCAGTCGTCCCATCACGAGAGCAAGCACGGCCCACTGCTGCACCAGCGCCCATCCGATGTAGGCCAGAATGTGCCGGCCGTCCAAGTGGATCAGGTGATGACCGTCGGCCCATGTCAGCGCGGCTGCGACGGGTAACGGAACAAGCGGGTAGAGCCAGTCGGACCAGCGTCGCCCCCACCAACTCCATTCGACCGGTCGACGACGCCATTCGCTCTGACCGCCATAGATGAGCGCACCGAGAAAGGCAGCGATGCTCGGAAGGGATGGTTCTGGTCCCCAGTGCAGCCCAGCGATTAGCCAAAACGGGCCTGTGGCAATAGCCGCGATTTCCGTCCATGGGCGGATCACGCCCGGGCGTTGCCGCATCGCCAGCCAGATCAGCCACCCCAGATAGAGACAGCACACGCCTGCATCGAGCCAGGTGGGCATGTGGGAGGACGCTTCCGCGGACAAGGGCTGGCCGAAGGGGAGGATGATCGCCGCGGGCCAGTACTGCCGGATGCGATCTCGCAGCAACAGCATGGCTTCAGCCGACGCATTTTCTGGCAGGCGCACTATCGGGGTTCGGTAGCGGGCGAGGGCGTCTGGTTGGGGCATCCACGCGTCGGCGGCTTCCGCTCCTGACAGGTGGATGTCGGCGATCTGTCGATCGATGACAGCAGGAAGCGAAGTTGATTCGGTTGAGGCCAAGGCGGCCGAGTGAACGGTCAGCATGGCACCGGCAGGCAGCGTCACCCTCAGCCGCAACATATAGGCGACCACGCCAGGGGGCCGGCAAGTGCGCCCGTCAGTGGACCGCCACGCCAGGTCGCGCAGGTCGATGGCGAGTTGCGTCTTGTCCCTCGACACCGTTGCTGCGTGATGGGCTGAGCACGGCTCTGCCGATTCCAGCGGCTGGTAGATCAGATCTACCACCCCGCCGTGATCGCTTTGCATGGCGAGGCGCAGCAAGGGCCAATGGGCCAAATCGACCGGACCCGCCAGCGGCAGGCCCATTTCGAACGGCGTACCGTCGCGGCTGACGATCGTCAGCTCGTCGGTTGTTGCAGTGAGGTCCGCCGATCCGAACACACGGCCGGCCACCAGGTCGGAAGGCTGGTGCAGCGTCCATTGCCAGAGTGGCGCGCCGCTGCGGAGCAGGGACACCTTGCTGCTCGCCTCATGGAGCAACTGGCCACGCGTGATCCAGCCGGACAGTGCCGCCAGGCACCAGAGCATGACAGCGACCGCCGCGAGGAAACCTGCGGCGGGCAGCAGGCGGGGCGTAGTGCGCGGCGCGCTCAACGTTCGAGCAAGGCGTCCACGCGTGCGGCGCAGATGATGTCGTTCATCGACAGGCCGCCGACGTCGTGCGTCGACCACAGGATCTGGCAATGGCCATAGCCGGCTTCCAGGTCGGGGTGGTGGTCCTCTTGATTGGCCATGAAGCCAACCGCATTGATGAAGCCGAGCGTGCGGTGGAAGTCGGGAAACTTGAAGTCCTTGACGATGGCTTTGCCGTCGTCGGTGACCTTCCAGCCCGGCAACACGCCGAGCAGCTCCTTGAGCTTGGCGGCGTCGAGCGCGTGTTCCTTGCCCTTGCGCGGCGTGCAGTGCTGGCTGGCGAGTTGGCTGAGGTTCATGGCGAAACGTCCGTAGCAAGTGAAAGGTGCGAAGCGTCGAAGCTTGGCGAGGAAAAGTCAAAGCCAGGCAGTCGAGGCAAAATAGGACTAAAATGGTGCTGTATTGCCGGCCATGCCGGAGTTTCAGCGAGAGTAGACATGATCGATATTTCAGAACGCGCGCAGAAGCACTTCCTACGTCTGCTCTCCCAGCAGGGCGTTGAGGGGCTGAGCATCCGGCTGCGCGTGACCTTCCCCGGCACGGCTGCCGCAAATTGCGAGCTGGAGTTTGCCGAGCCGGACGAGCTGAGCGGGCAGGAGTGGACCGTTGTTTGCGACGGTTTTGACTTCAATGTCGATGGCGACAGCGCGCCGTGGCTGGAAGGGGCCAGCATTGATTTCGAGCCGAATGCCACCGGCGGCCAGCTCAATATCCGCGCGCCGCGCATCAAAGGTGAGATTCCTGGCGAGGGGGGCTGGCCTGATCGAGCGTGTGCGTTACGTGCTGGAGGCCGAGGTGAATCCGAAGATCGCCTCGCACGGCGGTCGCGTGAGCCTGCTCGAAGTGGATGCCGATGGCGTGGTCATCCTGCAGTTCGGTGGCGGTTGTCACGGCTGCGGCATGGTCGACGTCACGCTCAAGCATGGCGTGGAAAAGACCCTGCGTGAGCGGGTGCCGGAAATCACGGCAGTGCGCGATGCCACTGACCACAGCGGCGGCAGCAACCCGTATTACAGCAAGAAGGAAGGGCAGTCCGCGCTGGGTTGATCCCTCATCGTTTGGACGTCCAAAAGAAAAGGCCCGCATGTCGCGGGCCTTTTTGTTTCTTTCGGTGACGCCTACTTGTCGCCCTGGATGTGACCTTGCAAGGTGTTGAGCTTGGTCGGCAGGCTGGAGAAGTACGCAGCGACGTCCTGGATATCCTGGTCAGACAGCTGTGCGACGAAACCCTTCATGATGGCGTTGTCGCGTTGACCGCTCTTGTACTCATTGAGCGCTTGCTGGATGTACATATTGTACTGGCCAGCCAGACGCGGGTACTGCGGATCGATCCCGTTGCCATCGGTGCCGTGGCAGGCGAAACAGGTGGCGGCCTTCTGTTTGCCGTTCTCGATGCTGCCCGATGCCAGTAGCTGGGTGGAAGCGAACGCCAGGACGGCGCCGAATGAAAGCAGGGTCAGTGCACGTTTCATGCGGGTCGGGTCCTTGGCTTACTTGGCGAGGCTGGAGAGATAGGCGGCGATGTCTTGAATGTCCTGGTCGGACAGACTCTGCGCCTGGGCCATCATCGTTGGATGCTTGCGCTCACCTGCCTTGTACTCGTGCAGCGCGCTGACGATGTACTGCTCGTTCTGGCCGACGATGCGCGGCACGGGGTAATTCGGATAAGCGTTGGCGTAACCCGGTACTCCATGGCAGCCATTGCACGTGTAGATCAATTTGCGTCCGGCAGCTTTGTCCCCCTCGGCATGCACGCTGGCAGTGGCGAAGAGAGCTGCGGCCACGGTCAGGCCAAGCATTTGCACTCGAGTCATCAGGATCGTCCCCACGATTCCGGCTGGTACATGGTGAATGTCACGGCAGTATAGTCGGAGCATTCACGAACGGACAACATGCCGCAACTCACTGATTTCCATCAGTGCAAAGTGTTTGCGAGGTTGAGCGGGCGTGTACGGGGAGCGCTAACGCGCGATAACGAACGCAGGGGAAGGGCATGGAAAAAACGCTTGGGAAAGCCGGAAATCGACGTCTTCTGAAGGCAGCGCTGTGCGCGGTACTCATCTTTGGCGGTGCGTGGCACGCCGGTTCCGCAGAGGCGTCGCCCCCTGCGGCAGATTACCGCATCGTCGGCTATGTGACGGACGCCAGCCCGTTGCCTCACGTGAGCGCTGACAAGCTTGACGTGATCAATTACGCGTTTGCCAAGCTCGATCCCACGGGCGCGGTGCTGTTTCCCAGCCCGGTAGCCAGTCAGACGCTTGTGACCCTCACTGGGCTGCGCAAGCTCAATGCGGGCCTGAAGATCATCGTGTCCATTGGTGGCTGGGGTGCAGACCATTTCTCCGATGTCGCGCTCACGAAGGGCACGCGCCAACGCATGGCTGATAGCGTAGCGGCGTTTGTCGAAAAGTATGACGTGGATGGCGTAGATCTCGACTGGGAATATCCGACCTTGCCGGGTCCCGGCATCAGCCACCGTCCCGAGGACAAGCGTAACTTCAGCCTTTTGCTCGAGACATTGCGTACGCGACTCGACAAGGTGGGCGCCACCCATGGTGGTCGCCATTATTTGTTGACCATCGCCGCTGCGGATAGCGAGTTTGTCGCGGGTATCGAGCTGGAGCGCGTCTCGCATTCGCTCGACTGGTTCAACCTGATGACTTATGACTTCCACAATGGTTTGACGCCAACCACGGGGCATCACGCCGGGCTGCATCTGTCTGATGTCGCACCCGCCGATGACCGCGCTGGCGACAAGGCAGTAGCGCAGTTCCTTGCGGCGGGCGTGTCGGCGAAGAAGCTCAATCTGGGCGTAGCGTTCTACGGGCGCGAGTTCACTGGAGTGGATTCTGCGCATGATGGCTTGCAGCAGAAGTACGCCAAGTTCGTGGATGCACCGGCCTGGCACGACCTAGTGAGCAATTTCATCGACAAGAACGGCTTCGTGCGGCACTGGGATGCGAAAGCCCAGGCTCCCTACCTGTGGAATGGGCAGACGCGCACGTTCATCAGCTACGAAGATCCCGAGTCGCTGCGCGCCAAGGCGGCCTTCATCAAGGCAAAGGGCCTGGGGGGCGCGATGTACTGGGAGCAGAGTTTGGACCGCAACGAAGAGTTGCTGGACGTGCTGGATCAGTCGTTGCGGTCGCGCTGATTTGTGCCGTCATTCCTGCGAAGGCAGGAATGACGGCCTGAAAGTTCGGTACGGTGCGGTTGATGGTAGGAGCCAGAAGCGAACACGCCTCAGAACAAACTCTTGAAGATATGAATTCCGGCGGTGTACTCGCCGATGATCGTGCCCAAGCACACGAGAAAGAAGTTGAGCAGCGTGCGGGCGACGCGATTGCGCCACCAACCGCGCCAGTCGCCGATGTCGTCGCGTAGTGCTTCGAAGTCGGCGACTCGCGGGCGACGTACCCAGGCTTCCACCATGGCACTGATGCCGCCCGACGGAATGCCTGGGCGGAACGGCTTGATGGGGCCGGCAATGAATGCAGCGATGATGCTCAATGGATGCGCGCCGGCGATGATGGCGCCGATGGCTGAGAAACCGCCCGTGTAGAGAACCCAGTCGCGCAGCGCCGCGGTACCCAGCGCCGCGTTGCGATGGAAGGCGAAGCCGATGGCGACGAACACTGCCAGTACCAAGCCAATCGCGACCCACTTGGGCCAGCGTGCTTTCGGCGGTGCGGCGGCCAACGTGGCGGCTTCCGCCGTAGGATCACCTTGCTGCGTGCGCAACTGCTCACACAGGCCTTTGAGGTGTCCTGCGCCGATCACTACCAGCACACGGCGACCTTCACCGAAGCCCGCCTGGCTGGCCTGCTCGCGTAAGCGAGCCGCCATGTAGGCGTCACGTTCGGCAATCAGCGCGCGATAGAGCGGGGCTGAGTTGGTGGCGAACTCGCTGAAAGCGCTTTCCAGCATGTCGCCTTGCTTGAGCTTCTCGATCTCGGACTCTTCGATGTCCTGGCGTTCGAACACGCTGGCGATCAAGCCGCCCATGAGGCCGAAGCGCTGCCAGAACCCCACGCTGTGCCACGCGCGGCGCAATGTGGTGCCCACCTCGCGATCCACCAGCCAAAGGGGAAGCCCGCGCTGGTCGGCGCCGTCCATGCCGGCTTTCATCTCTGCTCCGGGCTCGATGCCGTACTGCTCGGCAAGCCGCTTCTGGAACGAAGACAGCACCAGACTGGCGGCTACCATGCCTGCCTTGCCCTGGCGGATCACCTGGAACAGATCCATCTGCTTGAACGCTTCCGGATCGCGCATGCCCTGCGCGCGGCTGTCGCACAGTTCCACCGCGATCGCGTCGAAGCTCTCATGCGCGAGCAGTGCTTCCACCGCTTCGACACTGGTGCGTGATACGTGGGCGGTGCCAAGCACCACGTACTCCACGCCGTCTCGCGTTACACGCTCAATAGGCTGGTCGTGCAACACCGGCGGCAGGGAATCGGCGATATCGGTCTGGCTCATGCGTGGTGTCGGTGTGGTTTAGGCTAAAGACGGCATGGGGATGGTGCTGGCGCGATCCAAGCCGCGCCGGTGCGGTTGTTCAGTCGCGGAAGCGCTTGAGCAGATCGCTGTAGGCGTCGATGCGACGATCGCGTAGGAACGGCCAGATGCGGCGCACATGCTCGCTGCGCGCCATGTCCACGTCCACGATCAGCAGTTCGCGCTGGTCCGTGCTGGCCTGAGCCAGGAATTCGCCCTGCGGCCCGGCCACGAAGCTGGTGCCCCAGAACTGGATGCCGTTGGTGACGCCGGCTTTGTCGGCTTCGAAGCCCGTGCGGTTGCATGACAGCAGCGGCAGGCCGTTGGCCACGGCGTGGCCGCGCTGCACGGTGACCCATGCCTCGCGCTGGCGATCCTTTTCACCCTGATCGTCCTGCGGATCCCAGCCGATGGCGGTGGGATAGAGCAGCAGGTCCGCGCCGGCCAGCGCCATCAGGCGGGCGGCTTCCGGATACCACTGGTCCCAGCACACCAGCACGCCGAGGCGACCCACCGAGGTGTCGATAGGGTCGAAACCCAGGTCGCCCGGTGTGAAGTAGAACTTCTCATAGAACGCCGGATCGTCCGGGATGTGCATCTTCCGGTACTTGCCGGCGATAGCGGCCGAGCGGTCGAACACCACGGCGGTGTTGTGATACAGCCCGGTGGCGCGTTTCTCGAACAGCGATGCGACCACAACCAGCTTCAGCTCCTCGGCCAGCTTGCCGATGTGCGCCGTACTGTGCCCCGGGATGGTCTCGGCCAGATCGAACTCGTCGACCGACTCGCGCTGACAGAAGTATGGGCCGTTGTGTAGTTCTTGCAGCAGCACCAGCTCCACGCCCTTGGATGCGGCTTCCCGCAGGCCAGCCTCAATGGCGTCGAGATTGGCATCGCGGCTACCGCGGTCGGTTTCCTGTAACAGGGCGACTTTGAGGGGCTTGCGGGTCATCGGCGGGTCTCGATAGGGCTGCCGGGGGGAGCAGGCTGCACAGTTTAACGGATACGACGAAGCCGGCCCCATGCGGGACCGGCTGGCGGTTCATGGTTGGAGCGGGCTGGACCGGTTTTCACCGGCCCAGCGCCTCAGACGATGCCGGCGGGTAACTGCATGGTGATGCAGTGCAGACTACCGTTCTGCCAGATCAGCGGACGGCACGGCACCTGTACCACTTCGCGACCCGGATGGGCCTCGCCGATGATGCGGGCGGCCTCGTCGTCGGCTACGTCGCCGTAGGCGGGCACCAGCACGGCGTCGTTGACGATCAGGTAGTTCGCATAGGAGGCAGCCAGGCGGCGCCCCTCGTCGATGATTGGCTTGGCCCAGGGCAACGGGTAGAGCGTGTAGGGCTTGCCATCCGGCGTGCGCAGCGCAGCGAGTTCCTCGCCCATGTGCTTGAGCTCGTCATGGTGCAGATCGCTGACGTCGTCGCAGGCCTGATACACGATGTGGTCACCCGGGGCGAAGCGCGCCAGCGTGTCGATGTGGGCGTCGGTGTCGTCGCCTTCGAGGTAGCCGTAGTCGAGCCACAGCACGCGCTTGGCATGCAGGCTGTCGCTCAAGATCTCGGTCATGTGCTCGCGCGACTGCTCGGGATGGCGCTGGCTCAGGCAACGCCAGGTGGTCAGCACGGTACCCGCGCCGTCGCTCTCAATGCCGCCGCCTTCAAGAGCCCAGTCGATGCGCTTGTGCGATGCATTGCCGAACACGCCTTCCTGCACGAGTCCGGCGATCAGCGCGTCGTCCTGGTCGGCGCCGAACTTGCCACCCCAGCCAGTGAAGCGGAAGTCGGTGAGCTGGAAGCTGCCATCCTCGGCCTTCAGCGTGACCGGGCCGGAGTCGCGCAGCCAGGTATCGTCGTACGGTTGCTCGACAAAGCGGACCTTGGAGAGATCGACGCCTTCACCCGTAAGCAACGCTTGCACACGTAGGCGCAGCGTGTTGTCACCCACCACGATGATCAGCGACTGGAAGCGCGTAACGGCGGCGGCGAGTGCCACATAGGTGGTCTCTACGTCGGCCAGACGGTCGGCCCAGTCGGTGTTCGCATGCGGCCAGGCGATCAGCACGGCCGATTGCGGCTCCCATTCCGCCGGAAGGCGAAGGCTATGGTCAGTCATCGTGAACGGTTCTCTTGCGGGGCGGCAGCCCGAGGGCCTCTGCGTAGGTCAGGGCGTTTCGGGCAGGGACGATGGAGGGCGCAGAGTGTAAACGATGCTGCGTGACAGCACGGAAAAGACAACGCGGCCCGTGTTTCCACGAGCCGCGCTCAAACGATTGATCTGCCGGTCAGTTGGCGGAAGCGGGATTAGTGTTGTTGCCGGCCGGTGTGTTGAGCACGGCATGGATCACGTGACTCTTCTCGAAATACACGATGAAATTCGAGTAGTCCCAACGATTGATCACCGGGTGCTTGGCACTGTCTCCGCCACGTGGCGTGAGCTTGTGCTGCGGGGCGCCGTACTTCTTTTCGACCTCCGCCATGCTCATGCCGCGAGAGGGCAGGTCCATCGACTGTTCCTGCTGCACGCGGTTGACGAGCAGACTCTCCGCATGTGCGGCAGATGGCACGCCGAAACCGGCGGTGGCCAGCAGGACAATGGACAGGCTAATGCTGGACTTGCTGAATCCGAACTTGTTCACGGTTCCCCTCTCCGCACAAGGCGTTGCGGCGTCGTTGTAGCAGAACTGTCCGGGCTTATCCACGCGAATCTGTGGCGATTGCGACGCCGTGGGCATTCATGGTGGGGATTGGGGTGTCCGGACCGTTATCATGGGCGGCTTCGGGCGACAGAACGCCCGGTCCGGATTAAGTGCCCCTCATGATTTCGTTCCGCCATTTCGCTCTCCGCCGCGGCAGCCGGCTGCTGCTTTCCGACATCGACCTGGTGATCCAGACCGGCTGGCGGCTTGGTGTGGTGGGGCGCAACGGTTGTGGCAAGTCCAGCCTGTTCGCCGCGTTGCAGGGGCAGGTAGAAGCCGATGCCGGCGACCTGGACATGCCGGCCAAGATCCGCTTGGCCTCGGTGGCACAGGAAACCCCCTCGCTGCCTGACCCGGCCATCGAGTACGTCATGGGGGGCGACGAGGAGCTCGCCAAAGCGCTGCGCGACGAAGTCGACGCAGAGGCGCGCGGCGATACCGAAGCGATGGCGCGCGCCCATCACCGCATTGAAGAGCTGAATGGCTACGACGCACGTGCACGCGCGGGGCGTCTGCTGCATGGTCTGGGCTTTGCGCCGGAAACACACGAGACGCCTGTGAAGGAGTTCTCTGGCGGCTGGCGCGTGCGCCTCAACCTGGCGCGTGCGCTGATGGCACCATCCGAATTGCTGCTGCTCGACGAGCCGACCAACCATCTCGATCTCGATGCTGTGCTCTGGCTGGAAGAATGGTTGCGCCGCTACCAAGGCACCTTGCTGGTGATCTCGCATGACCGCGAGTTCCTCGATGGCGTGATCACCCACACGCTGCACCTCAACGATGGCAGCGGCAAGCTGTATACCGGCAATTACAGCGCGTTCGAACGCCTGCGCGCCGAGCAGCTGCGCCAGCAGCAGATCGCGCACGAGCGCGAACAGGCCGAGCGTGCGCATTTGCAATCGTTTGTGGATCGCTTCAAGGCGAAGGCAAGCAAGGCCAAGCAGGCGCAGTCACGCGTGAAGCGACTGGAAAAACTGGCCGGTACCGAGGCGGTGCGCGCGGAGCGTCCGTTCCATTTCCAGTTTGCCGTGCCCGCACGCCTGCCCGATTCGATGGTGCAGATCGAAGACGTCGATGCCGGCTACCCCGGCGACGATGGCGTTGCGCCGACGAGAATCTTGCGCGACGTGCGTTTTCGTCTGGAAGCGGGAGAACGCATCGGCTTGCTCGGCCCCAACGGCGCCGGCAAATCCACCCTGGTGAAGACCCTGGTCGGCGAACTGACGCCGCTCGCGGGCGAGCGCAAGGGTCACAAGGATCTGAAGATCGGCTATTTCGCCCAGCACACAGTGGAAAGCCTGCACGAAGGTTCCTCGCCGTTCGACCATCTGCAGGAAAAGGCGCCCGGCGTGGCCGCCCAGGCCTTGCGCGACTTCCTGGGCTCGTGGAATTTCGCCGGTGACCGCGCATTTGAATCGGTTGATGGTTTCTCCGGCGGTGAGCGCGCGCGTCTCGCGCTGGCATTGATTGCCTGGGACAAGCCGAATCTCCTGCTGCTCGACGAACCGACCAACCATCTCGACCTGGACATGCGCGAAGCGCTGGCCGATGCGCTCGCCGAATTCGACGGCGCTCTGGTGCTGGTTTCGCATGATCGCCACCTGCTTGGCCTGGTCTGCGACAGTTTCTGGCGCGTGGCCGACGGCGTGGTGGAGTCGTTTGATGGTGATCTCGACGATTACGCGCGCTGGCTACGTAGCCGTGGTGCGGCTGCAAAGAAGAACAAGGGTAAGGACAAGGATGCCGGGAAGCCGGTGCCGCGCGCCGAGTTGCCTGAAGAGCGTCGGCGTGACGTCGCCGCGCAGCGCGAAAATGAGAAGGTCGCGCGCCAGCGTGTGAAGAAGCTCGAGACCCGTATTGCCACGCTAGAAGGCGAGCTGACTACACTCGAGGCCAAGCTGGCTGATCCGACGACGTACAACGGCCCCACTGCCGACATGATGCGGTTGAGTCAGAAGCAGACCGAGCTTCGCCGCGAGAAGGAAACCCTCGAAGCCGAATGGCTCGAGCTCTACGAACAGTTGGAGGCATGAGCGACCGCATGGACGACCCGGCTCGCCAAGTGATCGATATCTGGCTGCCGGACCTCGCCCGCTTTGCGCCCGATCATCCGCTGCGAGCGCTGTTGCGCAAGGCTGACCCACTGGACGTTGGCGCGCGAGGCTACATGGATGGTCTTGCATCTCGCTTTGGTCTGGGCGGCTCGCTGCCAGCGGGATCGTTGACGCGAGAGTTGATCGTGGGCGACGCGGGAACCGATTCTTGGCTGTGCGCCGATCCTGCCTGGGTACAACCGGATCTCAACGGGGCACGTCTACTGGCCTGCGGCCAGATGCAATTGTCCGAAGACGACGCCAAGGCGCTTGCAGGGTCGCTGATGCCGTTGTTTGAGGAAGTCGGCATGACGCTCCGGGTGTCGTCACCCGATCACTGGCATGTGCAGTTGGCCGTCGATGCGCAGATTCCCGATTTCGCCGCGCCGGAGCAGGCACTGGGCGAGGATCTGTACTACCACCTGCCACAAGGCGAGAAGGGGCGCTCTTGGCGCATTCTGCTCAATGAAGTCCAGGTGATTCTGCATCAGCACCCCCTCAACGAAGAGCGACGCCGTCTAGGCCTGCCACCGGTCAATCATCTGTGGCTGTGGGGCGGCGGTGTTCTGCCGGCTTCCGTGCATACCGCCCTGGCGCATGTCGTTGGCGATGACCTATTACTGGCCGCACTGGCGAAACAGGCGCGCGTTTCATGTGCGCCGCGGACGAAGGAAGCCGTGTCCACTGCTATGCCAGGGACGCTCATCGACCTGCAGGATTTACCGGTAGACGACATCGCAGCACAATGGACCGACGATCTTCTCGCCCTGGCCCAAAAACATGCGCTGCAGCTCAGCTTTGCTAGCGGCGAGCGCTGGGTCCATCGTCCATGGCACCGGCTTCGCTTCTGGCGAAGGAGCGGTCCGTGAAAAAGATAAGTCTTCGGCGGCGCGAGGCATTGGGCGCGCCTTCGGGTTGGGGTTCGGACGTCCATCCAGTCCTTCAGCAGGTTTTCGCAGCGCGTGGCGTGCTGTCGCCGAGCGACGCTGAGTACCGTCTTGCGCGCCTGTTATCGCCGCAGCAGTTAGGTGGACTCAACAAAGCGGTCGCGCTTTTGTCGGAAGCGATCAGCGACGATTGGACCATCCTGATTGCCGGTGACTACGACTGTGATGGCGCAACCGGTACCGCGGTTGCCGTGCGTGGGCTGCGCATGCTGGGTGCGCGTCGCGTTGACTACGCTGTGCCGAATCGCTTCATTCACGGCTATGGACTCAGCCCTGCGCTGGTGGATTCGTTGCAGCCGACACCGCAATTGATCATCACCGTGGACAACGGCGTGGCGAGCGTCGCCGGAGTGGCCGCCGCGCAGTCGCGCGGCATCCGCGTCATCGTTACGGATCACCATCTTCCGGGCGAACAGCTGCCTGCTGCCGATGCGATGGTGAATCCCAACCTGAGTGGCGATAGCTTCCCAAGTAAGGCATTGGCCGGCGTAGGGGTGATGTTTTATTTGCTGCTGGCGTTGCGTGCGTCGTTGCGCGAGCAGGGAGCTTTCGCGCCTGGCAGCGAGCCTGATCTTTCCGTATTGCTCGACTTGGTGGCGGTGGGTACGGTCGCGGACCTGGTTCCGCTCGATTTCAATAATCGCGTACTGGTCGAGGCGGGTATGCGGCGGGTGCGCAGTGGGCGAGGCCACGCTGGCGTCATGGCGTTGGTGGAAGCCAGTCAGCGTAGCGCGGCAACCCTGTGTGCGAGCGATCTTGGCTTTGCGATCGGTCCGCGTTTGAACGCTGCTGGTCGACTTGAAGACATGCGCATCGGCGTGGAATGCCTGCTGACGGATGACCCCGTGCAGGCGCGTCGTTACGCGGACCTGCTCAGTTCGATCAACCAGGAGCGACGCGAACTGCAGGCGGCCATGGTTGCCGAAGCCGAGGTCATGGTGTCGCGTGCGGCCGATATCGACGCGGTCGGCGTGGCCTTGTTCGAACCCAGCTGGCATGCAGGCGTGGTGGGGCTGGTGGCATCGAAGCTGAAAGAGCGACTGCATCGCCCGGTGATTGCTTTTGCACCGGCCAGCGAAGACCTGCCAGATGAACTGCGCGGCTCCGGGCGATCCATTCCTGGGTTCCACATCCGCGATGCGCTAGTGATGATCGATGCGCGCCATCCGGGCCTTATTCCGCGTTTCGGCGGTCACGCCATGGCCGCTGGGCTCAGCTTGCGTGCCGAGGACTATCCGCGTTTCGCGGAGGCCTTCGACGCTATTGCTCGAGAGTGGCTGGACGAGGATCACCTGCAGGCCGTGCAACACACGGATGGCGAACTGCCGCCGGGTGCCGCGACGCTGGAGCTCGCGCGCGAGCTGCGTGCGGCAGGGCCCTGGGGACAAGCCTTTCCAGAACCGGTATTCGACAACCTGTTCGAGTGTGCCAGCTGGCGCCTAATGGGCGAACGGCATCTGCGCCTGAGCTTGCGCGACCCGCGCGATGGCTCCGTGCACGATGCCGTGATGTTCAACGCGTATGAAGGCACTCCGCCGCCAGTGGTCCTGCGCGCTGCCTATGAACTTGTCATCAACGACTGGCAGGGGCGCGAGAGCGCGCGTCTACTACTGCGCTATATGGAGCCGGCCTGAGGCGTCATTCAGATCACCAGCTTCAACAGCTGGCTAAGAATGACCTTGGCGGGTATGACCGACAACCAGATGGGCGCGAAAGGTAGCAGCGTGACCAACGCGAGCGAAATGGCCGCGCGCGGGTCGAACAGCACCGGACGCATGGCGTAGACGTTCGCCGTCACGCTGTACAAGTCGGTTGTCGACGAGAAATCGGGTTTTTCGAGTGACTCCTGGTCCACTTTGCTTTCGGGTCCCAGCCACTTGTCCTCGAACTGGGTGCCAAGTCGACTAGCCAGGGCGCCGTACTCGAAAACGCCGCGTCGCCAGGTCATGAGCAACGAGCGCCCAAAGACAAGGGGCGGACTGATGAAGATGGCGACCACCACGATGGTGGTGGCAATAGGGACGGCGGGATGATCCAGGGGATTGAGACCGAGATGGAATACCTCGTTCGCAAAGGTTCCTGCCGTGATGATGCCGATGGTCAGGGCCAGCGACATGAACATCCTTGGTGAGAAAGCGACGAACTGCAGCCCTGCTGCTTTGTCTGGGTGGGACGAGATCAAATGAAGGTTCATCCGCGAGACCTGATGCAGAAAGCGTGTCCACACACCGACACGCCACACCCAGCTGAGTAACAGGCCGAGAAGCAGCGGGAGGCTGATCAGTAGGTGCCACCAGCCGGCAAGTGACAGATGCGTTGCGTCCGCAGCGTAATGCCACGCAGGGAGCAGGCCGGCATGGATCGTGAAAGCGATGATGATGACGAACGCATAGACCAATAGGGTCATCCCTGCGGAGGGCCAGATACCAAGGCTGAGGCGGCGTGTCGACGCCACAGCGTCGTCGAACCGTTCCCGATCGGATGCGTCAATGATCTTAGAGACGAGAAAGTGACGCGCAGTCAGATCCAGGCGAGGAAGAATGATGTACTCCGACAGGATCAGAATGGGCACGGCCAGCACGTAGCGCGCATGCACCGCAATGTCGACGAAGAAAGCGTGTAGCAGCTCCCTATGTCCGGACGTGAGGGACTGCATCGTGCTCAGTAGAGCAAGCGGCAGCCAGGCGAGCGCAACGGCGATGAACACACGCCGGAAGGCCTGGGCGCGGTGCTCGGGTTTGATCAAGCGAAGCCGCCGAAGCACGACAACGTGCTTGGATTCTTCGAAGATGCTGGAAGTGGCCTCGCTCATCCGATGTGCTTCGACATTCGCCTGTCGATGCTCAGAAATGCCAGGTCAGGCTAAGCGCAGGTCCGCTCAGCTCCACGCTTTTCAGGAACTCGTCGCCGCCGTTCTTCTTGTACTCCACATCCCGGTAGTTGAGTGCGATATCTCCCCAATGGAAACCGTAGGCCACGCCGACCATGAGCTGGTAGGTGTTGTCTGAACCACCGGTACCGATATCCGCGTAGTAGGGAAAGAACCAGTTGCTACCTGCGAACGGTGACCATCGGCCTCGAATGCCGACAATGCCGTCGGTGACATGCGTTTGGTTGCTGAGATGGCCGCTATCGGAGATGTTGAGGTTGCCGCGGTTGCCCGTCAGGCTGAAATTCCAGTTGAGATTGCCCTTGAGCCATAGATAGCGGGCACCGAACACCAGGTCGATGTAGCCCTGTTGGCCATGGGCCAGGGTATAGAGCCCTGCCAGCGTCACCATTCCGCCCTTCATGTTCCATCGCGTGTCGAGGTTGGCATTGGCTCCAAATCGCTGGCCACCGATGTTGGTGAAGCGACCATCTTCGTTAGAAAACTTCACCCAGTCGAGGTCACCATAGAAACCCCAGTCTCCTTTGCGAACGGTGCCGTCGATCATCAAGGCGCCGCTGAGCGAGCTGAAGATATCGTTGTTCGATTTCTGTTCGACCGTGGGTCCGTTGTCAGGCAACTGGTACCGCGTCTTGGCGCTGATACCCGGCAGCCATCCATACGGTTGGATGCTTCCGTGCCAATCGCCGTCCCAGTAGTCCGGCGTGTCCGCCTTCGCGATGGGGACCCAAAGGAAACCCAAGCACAGCACGGCGAATAGGGCGCGGGGAGTGGCGAAGCGCGAAGACTCGATGCGGTGCATGGTTGTCGTCCTTTTCTGTCAGGGATGGACGATATGGTCCTTCGCTATCACTGACGCTCACAGCGAACTACTACTTACGCCGTGGCTGGTAAATCTACGTGCCATCCGGTTTGGTATGTCGTGAAACTGTCTGGCTAAGTAGTTTTACTGAGTTCGCTTCCGCATAAATGCAGTGGTCAATGCATGGTGTGGGGTATCAAGCTGATACGAGTGCGAGAGCTGCATGGGAGCGGCACGATGAAGACGATGAGAAGCGACGGGTTCTGGCGGATCTGCCTGCTTTGCCTTTTGTGCGTACCCTTCCTAATGGCTGGCCAGGCTGTTGCGCAGAACTCACAGGGCGGCACGCAAAAGATCTACAGCAACCAGCAACTCGACCAGATGCTCGCGCCAGTCGCGCTGTATCCCGATGCATTGCTCTCGCAGGTCCTTATGGCCTGCACGTACCCGAGCAACGTGGCGGATGCTGCGGCCTGGTCGGCATCCCACCCGAAGACGCAGGGCGACGATGCCGTGAAACAGGTGGCGAGCCAGCCATGGGATCCAAGCGTCCAGTCGCTGGTGGCGTTTCCTCAGGTGCTGGCCCAGATGAAACAACACCCCGACTGGGTGCAGAACATCGGCGACGCCTTCCTTGCCCAGTCGGACGACGTAATGGCATCGGTTCAGCGCCTGCGTCAGCAAGCTCAGAAAGCCGGCAACTTGAAGTCGACCGACCAGCAGAAGGTGGTGGTGCAGCAGGCCTCCGCGGGGTCAAGCGCACCGAGCACGACGGTCATCCAGATCGAGCCTGCCAATCCGCAGGTGGTCTATGTGCCTGCTTACAACCCGACCGTGGTCTATGGGACGTGGGCGTATCCCTCTTATCCACCCACTTATTGGCCGCCACCGCCGGGCTATGCGTATCCGGTGGCAACGGGGCTGGCGGCGGGTCTCGCGTTTGGCACCGGTATTGCCATCGCCAACTCGCTGTGGGGTGGTTTCGACTGGGGCCACAACGACGTCAACATCAACGTCAATCGCTACAACAACATCAACGTTAATAACCGTATCAGCGGCAACGGCAACGTGGGTTGGAACCATAATCCGGACTATCGTCGCGGCACGCCTTATCACGATCAGGCCAGCCGTGAACGTTATGGTCAGGGCGTGGGCGGCGCCAATCAGCGTCAGGCGTTCCGTGGCAACGATTCGGCAGCCAACGCCAGTCGCGAACACGCCCTGCAGAGTTTCGACCGCTCCACCAACAATGGATCTTCCACGGCAGCCAGGCGTTCTGCTGGTGAAAGCGGCGGCGCCCTTAATCGTCCGGTCAGTGGAAACCGGGCGGGCGGCCAAGGCACCGGAGGTGGTGCGGAGCGCGGCAATATCAGCGGGCAGACGCGTAATGGCAACCTAGGTGGCGAAACGCGAGGGAACTTCTCGGGCGATCGGTCCGGGGCAGGTCCGCGCAACAATGCGTTCAGCGGTGGGCAGTCGCCGGGTTCGGCACGGACGCAGTTTGATAGGGGACAGGCGAGTCAGCACTCGATGTCGAATTCCCGCGGCGCCGGTGCCGGCGCCGGGCGGCAAGTGTCCCGACCGGCGCCTAGCCGGGCTGGTGGCGGATTCCATCGTCGTTGAGGAGCCAGACCATGAATCGCATTCCCAAGATCCGTAGCCTGGTCCTGAGCCTGATGGTTAGTACTGGCGTTGTCTTCGCTGGCACTACGCTGGCGCAGCAGGGGAGCTATCCAACGGCGGATGCTGCTGCCAGTGCTTTCGTGCAGGCAGTGCGCAACCATGATCAAGCCGCGCTGGCCAAGGTGCTGGGCAGTAACTGGAAGGACTACATTCCCGTTGAAGGCATACAGCAGGACGACGTGGATCTGTTCCTGAAGCGCTATGACGAGAGTTATCGTATCGACACTGCGGATGGCAAGACGCATCTCGACGTGGGCTCAGAGAATTGGGTCCTGCCGCTGCCGTTGGTGCAAGGGAGTAGTGGCTGGCACTTCGACCTGGTTGGCGCCGAACAGGAAATACGTACGCGTCACATCGGCGAAAACGAACTGGCCGTGCAACAGGCCATGCTTGCTTACTACGATGCACAGCGGGATTACGCGTCGGAGGACCGTGATGGCGACAAGGTGCTGCAGTACGCACAGCGCCTGATCAGCTCACCAGGCAAGCATGACGGCCTGTACTGGCCGACATCGGGCGATCAATCACCGAGTCCGCTTGGTCCGAACTTTACCCACGTGAAGCCCGGTCAGGGTTACTACGGCTATCACTACAAAATACTGACGGCGCAGGGGGCATCTGCTCCGGGTGGTGCCTATAACTACGTAGATGGCGGGCGCATGACCAACGGTTTCGCTCTTGTTGCGTGGCCGGTCCAATATGGCGAAACAGGGGTGATGAGTTTCATGGTGAGTCACGACGGCCAAGTGTTCGAAAAGGATCTCGGAAAGAACGGCGCTAGTGTTGTGCAATCAATGAAATCGTTCGACCCAGATAGCAGCTGGAAGGACGTAGACGTTTCGCCAGCCAATTGAGCTAGGTTGAACGGAAATCAGGGACCCGAAGGTTGCGCCCAAGAGCGAGTAGCGCGGCTAGGTGCATTTACCTAGGATTATTCCGAGTATTTGCGCTGTCCGTGCGTACTCCAGTCCGGCAAAGTCACATCAATCTGATGTGACAACGATGGCCGGACAATGGAGTCGTCATGGGGACCTTCCTCGCGGCTGGCAGGTGGCTGCTGCTCTTCGGAGTAGTCCTGCTGGGCTGCACTGGTTTGCACGCGCAGGGCGCCACGTTTCGCTCGGATTCCGGGGAACGAAGTTCGCCGCTGTCACCCGAATCGCCGCTTGCGACTGTTGCCGATGGCAAGAAGCCCTCCTGGTGGGACAATTTTCGTGACCCCAACGATGGCGCGCTGGACATGTCGCGCTGGCTGTTGCAGCACAAAGGCGCTTTGCTTGTTCCCATCGTCATTACCGAGCCCGCCGTGGGAAATGGCGGAGGAGCGGCTGCGGTGTTCTTTCATCCGCCGAAGCAATCGGAGGAGTCCAAAGAAAGCGGGTTGCACATCCCGCCCGATATCTATGGTGCGGCGGCTTTCAAGACGGAGAACGGGACCTGGGGGTACGGTCTGGGTGGGTCGTTCCATTTTAAGGACGACACCTGGCGATATGCGGGCGTCATCGGCAAGGCCTACGTCAATCTGAACTACTACACGCAGGGTTTGCTGTCGGCTCCCAAGGAGATCGGCTACAACCTTGATGGTGTCTTTTCCTACCAGCAGGTTTCACGCAGGCTGGGTGGTAGTGACCTGTTCGTGTCGGCACGCTGGCTATACATGAATCTGGACAGCCGGCTCAACATTCCCAGCGACGATCAATACTTCAAGCCCAAGGAATTCGCCAAGCGCGCCTCCGGCCTGGGACTTGGGCTGAGTTACGACTCTCGGGACAACACGTTGACGCCATCGAAGGGCTGGTTGTGGCGACTCGAAGCCACTGAGTATGCGCCGGCCATCGGCAGTGACAACACCTTCCAGAGCTATCGCGCTCACGCCTACGGCTATTTCAAGCTAAGCCAGGATTGGGTGCTGGGAACGCGAGTGGACTATCGCGCGGTGCGTGGCAATGCGCCCTTTTATCAGCAACCATCAATCGACTTGCGTGGCATAGCCTACGGGCGATACCAGGACCAGAACGTCGGCATGCTGGAGGCAGAGCTGCGGTGGAACTTCACGCCGCGATGGGCGCTGTTGGGATTCGGTGGAGCCGGCAAGGCATGGGGCCGCACACTGGATTTCGGCGATGCCAGCACGCATACGGCGGAAGGGGTCGGCTTCCGCTATCTGATCGCTCGCGCCCTGGGGCTTTACGCCGGCCTCGATTGGGCATGGAGCGAGGGCGATCACGCCTACTACATTCAAGTGGGAAGCGCGTGGCGCTGAAACCCTCAGGCTCAGTAGAGCCTGAGGGTTGAAAGTGGACTATGCAGGTCAGTTGACTGTGTAACCCTTGCCTTTCATACAGGCACCGTAGGCCTGCGCCAGATTCGCTGTGTTCTGGTTCTGCGTCGCGGCGGCGGCGGTGTTCTGCTCCCGCCTTTGTTGGCGTGCTCGCATGCCGCCGGCGACCACACCGGCGGCAGCACCGACCGCTGCGCCATGTCCGGCATCGTTGTTGGCGACGCCGCCCACTACGGCGCCTGCTGCGGCACCGCGCACGGCGCCACCGGCGCGTTGCCCGCCGCCGACGGCGGGGCCGGTTTCCGGGGCAGGGGATGCCTGAGTGGGTGCATTGGTTTGCGCCCAAGACATGCAGGCATTCTTGTCTGTCTGCTGCTGGTTGGTGCTTTGTCCGTTGGCGGGATAGGCCACGGGAAGTTGTTGTGCCGCTGCCGTACCCGTGACGAGGAGGGCTGCAAGTCCGAGGCTGCGCAGATAATGGATAGCCATAGTTGTTCTTCCTGATGCGTCCAGGGAGCTGGGCTGCAGGGTGCCGCAGCCCAGGTGGCTTTAGCGGATGATGCCGTCCGATTTCAGCTTGGGAATAATGGTTTTCGCCAAGTCCTGCGTGGCCTGGGGAATGTTGCTGGTGCCCACCCCCTCGGTGGTTACAGACCAGATCACCTTCTGTGAGCTGACGTCCCATACGGTGGTTTCGAGCGTAACAGCGTCGTACTGGGTCACGTTGGGAGTAGATGCCCAGGCACCGCCATACCAGCCGTAGAAACCTCCGAAGCCCGGGCCGCTTGGCGTGACGTTGAGCTTCTGTTCAACGCGCTGCACGCGCGTCGTAAGGATCACCTGTGCACCGGTGGCCTTGATCACGTCGGTCAGTTTTTCCGAGGCTGCTCCGGCGGGGATCTGGGAGTAGCTTTGTTCAGCCTGTACGCCAGCAGCCTGCAGTTGCTGTGCGAAGGTGTCTTCGAACACGTGACGGTAGGTGTCACTCTTGGTGATGCCCATGACGAGCACGTTGCCGGCGGGCGGCCCCGGCCATGAGGGGTCTTTCCATTGGTTGCTGACACTGAACGTTGAACAGGCGGCAAGCAGGACGGCGCCGAGTGGAGCTACATATCGGAGCAGGTTCATCGTGAATCTCTCATTTGATACTTGTGAATGGGTGCTGCACTAGGGATGGAAGTCGATGACTAGGGGAGGGGCTTATCCTCCGTTGCCAGGTGTACGTCGTACGGACCCACCGGGATAAGCCCCAGTCGCTCCGCTTCTCGAATCAGCGCCACGCCGTGGTGTACGCCCAGAAGATCCAGCAGCGATTGCCGGTGGCTTTCGACCGTGCGCACGGAGATGCCAAGCTCTGCGGCGATTTCGCTGGTTCGCTTGCCTTTGGCCATGGACTCGATGACCTCCCGTTGCCGCCGAGTGAGGCGGCGTAGCGCCTCGGGCGCATCGAGCAACGAGGCCATCAGCTGGGGGCTGATGAACTGGTTGCCCGCGCTGACCTCTGCCATGGCATAGAGCAGCTCACTGCTGGGCGATTGCTTGAGCACATAGCCGTTGGCGCCAGCTTGCATGGCCTCGCGCACGATTAAGGGTTCGCCATGAGTCGAAAGCACTACGACGGGAATATCGCTGCCTTGTTGTCGCAGGCTACGCAATGCCTGCAAGGCGCTGAAAGGCGGCATGGCAATGTCAGTGATGACGAGGTCGACCTGGCCGGCCATAACGGCTTCGATGAGTGCCTCTCCGTCGTGCACGAGCAGGACGGAACGAGCGCTCTTGGCAAGGAGGCCGGCCAAGCCCTCGGCGACGCACCGGTGCTCATCGGCAAGCAATACACGCAACCGGCGTGTGCTCTTCGCCCTCGGCCGAGCATTTGTCTTCATGTGGGAACGATGGGCAACGCCCATCGCCCGATGATCTGCGTCGGAAAAGAGGCCGGGGCGCGCCAGGGTGGGCTGGTGCTTCCCGATGCGGGTTGCGCGTGCTTCAGTTCCATGGTCGGTCGAGTCTCGTCGGGCCGCTGATTGTTCTATCTCAGCTTGTCTTGTCGAGGCTCGCTTGGTAAGCGAACTTTCACTCAAATGGGGTCGGTAAATTTACCGATCAGTACGAAAATTCTTTAGCTTTGGCAGTTGAGTGCCGCAGTGAATCCAGCCAGGTCAGCCATCACCTCAGGTTCTGATTTGGGTCTATAAGAACGATCTAGTATCAGAGTTCAAAGCGATCCGTCACCGGCCTCGTAGAACTACGTAAATCGTCACGAAGCGATGACGGCTGGTGTGGGCCAATGCTGATTGGCTTCGGTTGTCCGGCGATGTCTACTCCTTAGGGGCGGCAGCTGCTAATCAGCGGCGAGGCGAAAGGATGTACGGAGCGGAAGGGGTCATGAGCGGGAAAGCACCCATAGGTGCGTGGTCCCAATACCTGTCACGTGGCATAGGCGTTGGCCTGGCCGTGTTAGTGGCTCAGTGGGTGTCTTTGGCGCTCTGGGATCATTCGCTCGATTCGCAGATCATCTGTCTACCCGGCGCCATGTTGCTCGCGTTGCTGTTGTGCGCAAGCTATCGGTATTGGCTGGCCTACGACATCGGTTGGCTGGGTGGCATGCTGCTGATGGCATTGATGATGGGCTTGCCAGGCAAGGGCATCGCCATCGTCAGTGTTGCCGTGCTGTTGCTCGTCAACGTCACGGCTTGGCTGTTGAGTCGCCTGCGCAAGGGCCAGTCAGTCGACAACTTCTTCCAGCTTCTTGTTTTCCTGGCCATTGCGGCAGTTGCATTGCCAACGGCAACTGGCGTGTTGGTGTTCTGGTTGTCCGACGTGGTGGAGCTACCTAGCTGGCTGTCCCGTGCGTGGTGGCACGTCGCGTTAGCGAACTCACTGGGCTATGTCTTGCTCACGCCCGCGATCCTCAGCCTTGTCCATCCCAATTCGTCAGCGCGCCGTGCTGCCCTGCCTGGATGGGACGTGGTGCTGATCACTGCCGGAGCTCTGTTCGTCCTCTGGCTAGGCTGGCGTGAACTCGGGGCGTTCACCTTGATAAGGCCGCTCATGCTACTGGCGCCCGTGCCGTTAGCCATCTTTGTTGCGATGAGGGCACAGGTGGTTGGTACATGCGCGGTCAATCTGGTCGTAGGGCTGATCGCTATCCAATTGAGCCTCGCCCATGAAGGGCCATTCGTTCAAATGGAATCCGAACTGACAACCATCAGTGTGCAGTTGTGGATGCTTGGTGTGGCCGTCGCTTCGCTGTACCTCTCGGTACTCGTGGAACAACGCAGGGCGACACAGCATGCGCTGCTCGTTAGCAGCACCGAGGTTCGCGAGCTCGCGGGTCGACTGATCGTGGCGCAGGAACAGGAGCGCGCCCGCATCGCGCGCGATCTTCACGACGACATCAACCAGCGCTTGGCCGTGGCATCTATTCGCCTGAGCGCTTTGCGCCGGAAGGTAAGCGAGAACAACAAGCAGGATGTAAGTCAGCTGCAGAGCGAGCTGATCGCGCTATCAGAAGATGTGCGGCATCTATCTCACGATCTCCATCCGAGCATGCTTACGCAGACAGGGCTTACCGCGGCGCTTGCCGGCCTATGTCAGAACATGCGTCACCGAAGCGGGCCGGTCATTGAGTTGCGCGTTTCGCCACAAGCAAAGGATCTACCTGAGGATGTGGCGCTTTGCTTGTACCGCGTTACGCAGGAGGCCCTCGGTAATGCCTTGCGCCATGCCGAGGCGAAACGTGTCGAGGTGGCGCTGCAGATCGAGCACCATCAGGTAGACCTTACCATCGCAGACAACGGCAAGGGATTTGTCGCAGAGGGAGAGGGGCGTCGAGGGCTGGGATTGATGAGCATCGACGAGCGCACGAAGTTGCTCAATGGCAGCTATCGACTGCAATCAACTCTAGGAAAAGGGACTGAACTATGCATACGAATACCGTTAGAAATCCACGAGTCAGTTTGAAACCAAAACTGATCATTGCCGACGACCATCGCATGGTAGCCGAAGGCGTACAACACATCCTCGACGAGGATTTCGACTTGCTTGATATCGCTGCGGACGGCGAAGCGCTGGTCGATGCGGTACAGCGCTTGGAGCCAGACCTTGTGGTCGCGGACATCAATATGCCGCGTTGCAATGGCATGGACGCTCTAAAGCGGTTGCGCCAGGCAGGAATGGAAACGCGATTCGTGTTTCTGACCATGCATATGGAGCCCGCATTGGCGGTAGCGGCGCTTCGTGCGGGTGCCCGTGGCTACATTCTCAAGAATTCAGCGGGCGAAGACTTGCGCAATGCCGCGCAACAGGTCATGTCTGGCGGTACGTATGTGACGCCAGCGCTTGGCGCTCGCTACATCAGTGGGCAAATGGCAGATATGCGCAATCTCACCGCCAAGCAATTGCAGGTGCTTCGCCTGGTGGGTTCTGGTCTGCGCTCCAAGCAGATTGCACTGCAGCTGGGGCTGTCGGTGAGAACCGTTGAGGCGCACAAGTACACCATGATGCAGGTGCTTGGCGTGCATTCCACGCTGGAATTGGTGCGGCGCGCTGAGGATCTCGGCCTGTTGTTCTGAGCGGATGGCAGGAGGCGCGGTCACCAGGCGTATCGGTAGTACTTTTACTTAGCGGCGACTGGGTTTTCTTTCTGTGGCGGAAGCTTTTACGTTGGAAGATGCTGCAACCGATGCATAACTATGCATGGGAGCCAGCGTGAGACGAGCCACTCTCGTATTGGCCGAGGACCACCTGCCCATTGCCGAACAACTGCGGGAGTTGCTCGGCGAAGAGTTTGACGTGCTTGCTGTCGTAACCCACGGTGAAGCCTTAGTCAAAGCTGCGCGCCGGTTGCGGCCGGATGCAGTGGTGACCGATATCAGCATGCCTGGCATGGATGGCATGAAGGCGGCGAGGGAGATTCTGGCGGATCGGCCGGAGACGCCTGTGGTCTTCATTACGGTGCAGGATGATCCGATGCTGGCCCGTACCGCGCTGTCCGTGGGCAGAGGCTATGTGCTCAAGGCGTCGGCTGGCGAAGAGCTCATCGATGCCGTTCGTCATGTCTTGAAAGGGGGCTACTTTGTTTCCCCTGCGCTGGGTCGAATCGATCTGCTCATGGACGATCGGGCATCGGGTGGAGCCAGCTAAGCTTTCGATGGCGCGTATATGCGCAACGGCTTCTCGAGGCTTTGCCGCATCGTGGCGAAGCCTTCCCAGGGTTCGCTGCGCAAACGCGACAAACGTCGCCGCGCGGATCGGATGTCAAACGCATCGCCGCTCGCGCAGCGGCCGAGGTCTTGCCATCGCATGGGCATGGCAACCGGAGCGCCGGGACGTGCACGCAAGGACCACGATGCTACGCTCGTAGCACCCCGCGTATTGCGAAGGTAGTCGATGAAGATGCGGCCTTTGCGCTCAGCCTTGCTTGCTTTTGCAGTGAAGGAGGCGGGCTGTTCGTCGGCCAGGCCATGGGCAAATGCGTTGCTGAATTGGCGGGCGTCATCCCAGCGGCACGATGTGTGGAGAGGTACGACAACGTGCAGTCCCTTACCGCCCGTTGTTCGTACGAAACTCTGGAGAGAAGCTTCTACGAGGCGCCCTCGTATCCATCGAGCTGCGTCGGTTACCTCCGGCCACGATATGCCATCGCCAGGGTCAAGATCGAAGACGAGATAGTCGGGCTCTTCAAGCGAGGTCGCCCGTGATGCCCAGGGATGAAATTCGATGACGTTGTATTGCACCAGCTCGATGACAGCACCAGCGTCGCCGGGGCAGATGTAGTCGTTCATAGCACCGCTTTCCTCGCGCAACGTGATGTGTTCCACGTGCCGCAGTCCGGGCATAGGGTGCTTCTGAAAGAAACCGGGCTTGGTGGTGCCTTCCGGAAAACGATAGACCGACGTAGGGCGACCCGCGATGCCCGGGAGAAAGCGCGGCATGACAGCCTGGTAGTAGTTGGCAATGTCCTGCTTGGTAATGTCGTCGGCAGGAAACACCAGTCGTTGGGGATGAGTCACGACCGGCTCAGGGCGTGGGGTGATGGTCATGGTTGATGCTCTCCATCTTCCCCGGCGATGGCGCATCGTTCGGGCCATGCGGCCAGCAGAGCCATCAGTCGCTCCGGTATCGCCGGTGGCGTGTCACCACGAATCTCGACCATTTTGCGCTCGGTTTCGCGGATCTGCAGCTCACCTACGGGATGCCGCCGCAATTGGCCGCGAAGAAGCTCGTTCTCTTGCTCGAGTTGACGATACAGACGGAGCAGTTCGTTGAACGCCTCGAACGTTGGGAGATGTAGCTCTTGCATGCCATCTGTCATCAGCACAACTCCACGACGATGGGATTCCGAAACTGACGAGATGGCGGTTAATGACAGGTGATATATCCATGTGCACAGGGCCTGTTGTTCATCTGTGTACGTCCTCGCGCTCACGGACAACAAGCGCACGTGTATCTGTTGTGAAACAGGTAACACGTCGTGCCTATTTCTATTGTCGTAGTCGCTTTCCTACGTAATATCAGGGGCACTTCTGATAGGCATGTCGGTGTAACAAAGGCATGCTCTTTTAGTATTTGATGGATAGGTCGCGTCGTGAAGAACGGGCGTGATCAGCTGGCGGCAGGACTCTTTTCCCCCAAAGGGCTGCATGATGGTCACCTATTCGCTGAAGCAATGTCTTGACGGCTCGTGGTGTGTCTGCCGTCTAGGCTTTTCTCTGTTCAATGATCTCCGGCTTGGTGCTGCCATCAAGCTTGCGCGTGAAGTTGCACGCGATGAGCACCTGCGCTCGGGGCGCTCCGTTTGTGTCGAAATGCCCGGTACGGATGGTGCGATCCGCTTGGCTCAGTACGCTCGCCCAAAGCCGTCGCTGGAGCAGGCGGCGTAAACACACCGCGGCCAAAGCGTAGGGGCGCCTTGGCTATCGGACGTGCCGCATGGCTGCTTCTGCGCCGGGCGCCGGCTTAGCAAAGTCAGCGAACTTCCGTGCATTGCTGGCGCATGGAGCTGCGCAAAACGTCGTGTTCGGCGAGGTTCCACGCCTTGCTTCATTGCATCGGATCGCGTCGACGCAACCCTCGCGCCAGATTGCCTACTTCAAACTGTTGAAAACCTGGGGGCGACAGCAACGCCCGGTGTCTCGCGGAAACGACAAACGCCGCACCCTGGGGCGCGGCGTTTGTCGGGGACGGTGGTACTTGTGTGGCTTAGGCGGCCTTGCGGGCAACCGTACCGATAGAGGCGTGAGCCGACTTCACCGATTCGACCTTGTTGTCTTCGCCCAGGTTCACACCTTCGGCGCGAACGAATTCGATGTCGGTGACGCCGAGGAAGCCAAACACGGCGCGCAGGTAGGTCTCCTGGAAGTCCATGGGCTGGGCCGCGCTGCCCTGGCTGTACACACCACCACGCGAGGACACAACGATCAGGCGCTTGCCACCAGCCAGGCCTTCTGGGCCATTGGCGGTGTAGCGGAACGACTTGCCGGCGACGGCGACTCGATCGATCCACGCCTTGAGCTGGCTCGGGATGCTGAAGTTGTACATCGGGGCACCCATGACCACCACGTCGGCAGCCAGAAATTCCTCGATCATCTGGCTACCCAACACGGCGGCCGGATCGCTAGCGTCGGCCACGGGGGTCCAGTGGGGAAGCGGATTGGCAGCCAGATCGTGGTAGATGACTTCCGTACCGGGGTTGTTATGGGTGAGTTCGGCTACGATGGCAGCAGTCAGACCGCGCGAAACGGAGTGGCTACCCAGGGCGCTTGCGTCGAGATGCAGCAGTTTCATGGTATTTCCTCAGTTGACGGGCCGGGTCGACCGGCGACGTGACTAAGGTATTCTTCGGACAATCGGCTGATAAGTCCGGTAAAGTTGAACGTATTGTTCTAATAAGGAAACAGCGATGACCGTGCTGGATGGCGCCCTGCAGGATCTCAACGATCTGTATTTCTTCGCCGCGGTCGTTGAACACGGCGGGTTTTCGTCCGCCGGGCGTGCCCTGGGTATCCCGAAGTCCCGCCTGAGCAAGCGTATAGCCCAATTGGAGGAACGCCTGGGTGTGCGCCTGCTCCAGCGGACCACGCGCCGTTTCGTCGTCACCGAGGTGGGGGAACGCTTCTACGGCCACTGCCGCGCCGTGCTGGAAGAGGCGCGGGCCGCGCAAGAGGCTGTGGAAGAAGTGCGTTCCGAGCCACGTGGCGTCGTGCGTGTCAGTTGCCCGGTGTCATTGGTGCAGACGGTGGTGGGTCACATTCTTCCCGATTTCCTGGCGCAGCATCCGAAGATGCAGGTGCGTCTGCAGGCGACCGACCGTCGCGTGGACGTCATCGGTGAAGGATTCGACATCGCTATCCGCGTGCGCAGCAAGCTCGACACTGACGCAACGCTCGTCGTGCGTACCTTCGGTCAGTCGAACGTCCTGTTGGTGGCCAGCCCCGAGCTGCTCAACCGCCTTGGACGACCCAAGGAGCCATCTGACGTCTCGCAGATGCCGGCGCTTAGCAACCATGAGCATGAAGGTGCGCAGAGTTGGGAGCTGCTCGACAAGGAAGGCCAGCGTGTCGTCGTGGATATCAAGCCGCGCCTGATCTGCGGCGATTTCAATGCATTGCTGCAAAGTTGCAAGAGCGGTATCGGCGTGACGCTGCTGCCTGAGTTTGTCTGCGGCCCGGCTATTGGGCGCGGTGAGCTCGAGGTTGTTCTGCCTGATTGGAGCGTGCCTCAGGGCACCATGCACTTTGTTTATCCCAGTCGGCGCGGCCTGTTGCCCGGCGTGCGTGCCTTCGTCGATTTCCTTGCGGAGAAACTGCCTAATGCTGTGCGCGAGAATCACGCGCAGTGCGGCAAATACCTCTAACGCTGGCTCGCAATGGGTGCCGTGTTAGCATAAATGTTTAGCCCTCCAGACATCCGGACCATGCAGATCGATACCAAGCTTCCGAAAGTCGGCACCACCATCTTCAGTGTCATGAGTCAGCTGGCGGTGGAACACAAAGCGGTGAACCTGGGGCAGGGCTTTCCGGACTTCGAACCACCGCAGCCAATGCGCGATGCGATCACGCGCGCCATGGCCGAAGGGCGCAATCAGTACGCACCGGGTATCGGCCTGCCTACCCTGCGTGAGCAGATCGCGCTGAAGACCGAGCGCTTATATGGTCACAAGCTGAGCGCCGACACGGAAGTGACGGTGACGTCGGGTGCCACTGAGGCCTTGTTTGCCGCTATTGCCGCCGTAGTGCGAGCGGGCGACGAGGTCATCGTGTTCGATCCCGCCTACGACAGCTACGAGCCAGCCATCGAGTTGCAGGGTGCGCGCGCGGTGCATATTCCGCTGCAGGCGCCGAGTTTCTCCGTTGACTGGCAGCGCGTGCGTGACGCGATTACGCCGAAGACGCGCATGATCCTCATCAATAGCCCGCACAACCCGACGGGCGCGGTGCTTTCCGCCGCGGACCTGGACGAACTGGCGGCGATCGTTCGCGACACCGAAATCGTGGTGCTGTCCGACGAGGTGTACGAACACATCGTGTACGACGGTGAGCAGCATCAGAGCGTGCTTCGCCATGCGGAGTTGGCAGCCCGCAGCTTTGTCGTGTCCTCGTTTGGTAAGACCTATCACTGCACTGGTTGGAAGTTGGGATACGCGGTGGCGCCAGCGGCGCTCAGCGCAGAGTTCCGCAAGGTGCACCAATACCTGACGTTCTGCACGTTCCATCCCGCGCAGGTGGCCTTTGCCGAGTTCATGGCGAGCACACCGCAGCATTACCTGGAGCTGCCCGACTTCTATCAGGCCAAGCGCGACCGTTTTCGCGAGCTGATCAAGCCTTCGCGCTTCAAGTTGCTCGATGTGCCGGGCGGCTATTTCCAGCTGGTCGATTATTCCGCCATCAGCGACAAGGACGACGTATCGTTCTGCGAGTGGATGGTGAAGGAAGGGGGCGTAGCAGCGATTCCGCTCACGCCGTTCTACGAGAAAGCGCCGGGCACGCACCTGTTGCGGCTGTGCTTCGCCAAGAGCGACGCCACGATGGATGCCGCAGCGGAGCGTCTATGCAAGCTTTGAGGATAAGCCTGGTCCAGGGCGCGACTCGCTGGCACGACGCGCCCGCCAACCGCGAATACTACGGCGAACTGGTTCGCCGCGTGGCCGGGCAGACGGATCTCGTCGTGTTGCCAGAAACGTTTCTTTCCGGTTTCAGCAACGACACGCGTGCCAGCGCCGAGATGATGGACGGCGAGGGCGTGGCATGGATGCGTGCGCTGGCGCAGGAAGTCGGCGCCGTGCTGTGCGGCAGCTTGGCGATCCGCGAGGGCGAAACGGTCTACAACCGGTTGATCTGGGCGCGCCCGGACGGCAGCTTCGCGCAGTACGACAAGCGTCACCTGTTCCGCATGGCCGGTGAACATACGCGCTACGGTGGTGGCAGCGAGCGTCTTATCGTGGAGCTCAATGGGTGGCGCATCCTGCCGCAAGTTTGCTACGACTTGCGTTTCCCGGTGTGGCTGCGCAACGGGCGTTGCGAGGAAGCGACAGGCGGCATGGAGTACGACCTTGCCTTGTTCGTTGCCAACTGGCCGGCACCGCGCCGACAGCCGTGGCGCACGCTGTTGCGTGCACGCGCCATCGAAAACCTGAGCTATGTGGTGGGGCTGAATCGCGTGGGCGTGGACGGCAACGATCTGCCCTATGCAGGCGACAGCGTTGTGCTTGATCCCGTGGGTGAACCGCTGGTGGAACTGGGGGCGCAAGAGCAGGTGGTGACGGTGACGGTTGATCCCGCGCCACTGCTCGCGCATCGCGAGCGTTTCCCGGCGTGGATGGATGCGGACAGCTTTACGCTCGACGCAGGCTGATCCGTTCGGGGGGGGGGGGCGCGCGGTCAGTCCGCGCGCGGTTTGGCCCTTGGCTTCGCCAACGGTTTTCCCACTTCGAACTGCATGCGCTGGAAATCGATCGTCCAATGATCGAAGGCTTGCAGAATATCGCCGCCAAGCACGTTCGGGGCCTTGACGTTGCCTGCATCGCTCAGCGAAATCGCCAAGGTCGGCAACACCGTCTGTTGATCGCCAATGCGCACGTTGACCTGCGGCCACGCGGCCGATTCGTTGTCCCGCGAACCTCCAGCGCCCGCAACGTGTTCTTTATGCGTCTTCAATCCCTTGATCACGGACGGATGCTCCGTGGCGAAGCCTGACGAGAGAGCAGAGCGCGCCCCGCCGCTGTCCAGGTGCATGGCGACCGGGATGTTATTCAGGAAGACGTTTACGTAGAGATCGCTTCCAGCCATGCGCAGATTGCCGGTGGCAGCGGATGAGGCATCGCTGCGCGATGGCAGCAATTTGCCGTCACTGGTGAACTCTAGGCGCTGAAGCTGTCGCAGCACGGGGAAGCCGAGGATGGCATCGATGTGATAACCACCGGGCACCGGCATGCTCAGCTGATCGTCGTCGAGAACCAGGAAAGCCACATGATTCAACGACAGACCTGCGAACTCAAGGTGATCGGCGATACCGATCCGTGACGCAACGGCCTGGCGACTGGCACTGCCGACGCTGGCGGTGCCGTCGAGCAGGTGCAAGCCCAGCTTATGCGCGGTAGACAGTGACACGGTGGACAGATTGGCGCCGGTGTCGAGTACGACCTCCTGCGACTTGCCATTGATCACTGTGATGGAACGGGGCAGGCCAACTTTGTCGCGGGTTACATCCTCTGGCTTTGGCGCGTAAGCCTCCACCTGTTGCTTCGGTGCCGCGGCGAACTGCTCGGCGACCGCAGCCATCTGGAGCGCGTTGGCCCGGTCATCGGCGCTGGCGCCTTGCTCGGTCAGCGCCTTTTCCCACGCGTGTGCCGCGTCGGCAGCCTGGCGGTACTCCCCATCGGCAAAACTGGCATCGGCCACGATGGGCCATGCGAGTACGCGCTCCGCCGGGGAGCGGGCGCCATCGGCGAAATAGCGGGTGACCAATTGACGTGCTTCTGCGGCATTCAGCTGAGTTGCGGCCAGCCGTGCCTGCGCGAGCAAAGCCAGGCCGGGATCCTCGATACGAGGAAGTGAATTTGCCAGCGCAAAGACTTCGCCGTCGGCAGCGTTGCGCAAGCTGTCTTCCGACTGTTGGCGCGAGAGGGCCTGTGCTGCTGGGGAGCCACCTGTTGCGAGGGCGAGGCTTGCGTAAGTGACCAGTAGTGCGAACGGCAGGAGCCGGTTCAGGGCTGATTGTTTCATGATATGGTGCCTGTATGACGGATAGAAATTATCGTAATACAGAAAAAAAGTATCATGCAACAGCGTTACTCGTGGCGCGGGCGGCGCGTCGGCTGGCGATGGTGGCTTGGCTGGCTGCTTTAGCCTGCCTTGTGGTCACTGCCGCGGGCATATGGGGCAATGACGGAATGCAAGGTGGCATGGCAGCGGTCTTGTCGACCGGCGGCTTGCCTCGTGGATGGGCTGCACTCATGGCGGCACTGTTGGCGCTGGTGACATGTGCCGCGCTAGTCGAGTTAGCGCGCATGCTCGGTCGCGTTCACCCCGAGTCCTTATTTTCGAGCGCGGTGACGAAACATTTCCGGCGTTTTGCGGGTTTGCTGATGATCGCCGCGGTACTTCGGGTGCTATTGCCGGCAGCCGCTTCGCTCTGGCTGGCCGCGCAATCCGGCGCACATTCGGCGAGTCTTGAATTCAGCGGCGATGACTTGCTGTCGATATTGCCTGTTGCAGTGTTCTTCTTCGTGGCGCGGCTGTTTGACCAGGCAGTGCAACTGGAAGATGACCAGCGCTCGATCGTGTGAGGTACCGATGGCGATCGTGGTTCGACTCGACGTCATGCTGGCGATGCGCAAAGTGCGTTCGCGCGAACTTGCCGAGTTCGTCGGTATCACCGAATCCAATTTGTCTTTGCTCAAGTCAGGCCACGTGCGTGGCGTGCGTTTCGAAACGCTGAGCAAGATCTGCGAATTCCTCGCATGCCAGCCCGGTGACCTGCTGGTCTATGTGCCGGACGAGGAAGACGAAGGGAGTTGAAGTGCGACCGCCGAATCCTTGCCTGTCGACAAGGATTCGTTGGCTCACAAGATAGACAGCACGGCTTCCGGTGGACGCCCCAAGGCGGCCTTGCCGTTCGACACCACGATAGGGCGTTCGATCAGGCGCGGGTGGCTCGCCATCGCCGCGATCAGCGCGGTGTCGTCGAGCGACGGATCGTCGAGGCCGAGTTCGGTGTACTCGGCCTCGTTCTTGCGCATCAGTTCACGCGGCGTCATGCCGAGCATGTCGAGCAGCTGCGCGAGCTCGACAGTGCTGGGTGGCGTATCCAGATAGTTGACTACGTCGCACACAACGCCGCGTTCCTCCAGCAGCGCCAGTGTTGCGCGCGATTTGGAACAGCGGCTGTTGTGATAAATGCGGACGGTCACGGTGTCTGATTCGTTCAGCGGTTACCCGAGCGGTTGCCGCCACGGCCACCGCCACCGCCACCTTGCGGACGACCACCACCCTGCGGACGGCCACCCGTACCGCCCTGCGGACGGCTACCGCCACGGCCTTGCGGACGACCGCCTTGACCACCCTGGCTGGCACCCGGACGACCGCCGGGCTTGCCACCGCGGTTGCCACCGGCTCCACCACCAAAGCCGCCGTACGGACTGCCACTGCGTCCTTCCGCGCCGCCAGCGCGGTTACCGAATGGCTTACCGCCCGCTGCGCCGCCGCGGCTGCCCGTGCCCGCCGCCGCGCCGCGACGGTTACCCGCCGGGCCGCCACGACCGCCAGTGCCACCACCACCCTCGCGAGATTCACCAGCGAACCAGGTGCGAACCGACGGCAGCTCCTGGCCCGGGGCCACGCCACGACGGTTCTTGCGTTGCATCCCGCCGCCGCCACCACGTTCCGGGCGAGCAACGTTGCCGTTCACTTCCTTGCCCGGGTGTCGACGCTGCTGCTTGCCGCGTGCGGGTTCTTCGCGAATACGGTCATAGGCGCGCAGCTCGCGCGCTTCGTCCTGGTAGCCGGCGCTATAGGAGCCGCTTGCGCCGCCTGCGGGACGGTACTCGGTGACATTGCGCGGCGCGCGGCGCTGGTGCAGCACCGGGCTCAGCGTGAGTACCGGCTGCGGTGCGCCGAGGCCGGTGGTCTTGCGCAGGTCCTTGACGATTTCTTCGCCCAGCGACTCGCAGTCGCCACGACGCAGTGCGCGCGGCAGTTCAACGCTGCCGTAGCGGATACGCTTGAGGCGGCTCACCAGGAAGCCCTGAGAGTCCCACAGGCGACGCACTTCGCGGTTGCGGCCTTCGCGGATAACTACGCGGAACCAACTATGGCTACCGCCGCGGCTGATAACGGCGATCTCGTCGAAGCGGGCGGGGCCGTCTTCCAGTTCCACGCCAGCCTTGAGCTTTTCGATCATCTCATCGGGCACTTCGCCGTGCACGCGACACAGGTATTCGCGCTCGAGCCCACTCTTGGGGTGCATCAGCGCGTTGGCGAGTTCGCCGTCAGTGGTGAGCAGCAGCAGGCCGGTGGTGTTGATATCAAGGCGACCCACGGCGACCCAGCGCGCACCCTTCAGGCGCGGCAGCTGTTCGAACACGGTGGGGCGACCTTCTGGATCTTCGCGAGTGGTCACCACGCCTTCCGGCTTGTGATAGACCAATACTTCGGTCTCATCGCGGTTATCGGTGGCAACGATGAACTGCTTGCCATCCAGCACGACGCGATCGCCCGCGTGCACGCTGGCGCCGATGGTGGCGGGCGAGCCATTGAGTTCCACCTCACCGGCCTGGATGCGCTGTTCGAGCATGCGACGCGAGCCGAGGCCTGCGTTGGCGAGCACCTTGTGCAGGCGCTCCTCGATGGCGGGGGTGCTTTCGTCGCGCGGTGCGCGCTTGAGGGTCAAAACGGATTTCTGGGGCGCAGTCATGCGCGGTACTCCTCGGTGTCTTGCGTGGCGTCGCCTTGGTCGGCGTCCGCGTGGGTCGCTGCCTCGTCGGCAGTGTCAGAAAGGACCTCGACGTGCATGGCAGCGTCGGGTTCGGTGGTAGCGACTTCTATCGCCTCGGGTGTTTCGTGATGAGGTTCTTCGACGGCGTCGGAGGCTTCGCTCTCCGTTTCGCCGTTCACCGGGGCATCATTTCCGGTGGGTTCGGTGACGTCGGTTTCGGTTTCTTCGCCGGCAACCACCAGGATTTCGTCTTCTTCGTCCGGATCGATCGGCAGGTCACGCGCCACGCGGACAGGCAGCGGTTCCGGCGCAATGCTCATCTGCGGGTCTTCCATGTCGCGGATTTCCGACAGTGGCGGCAGTTCGTCCAGCGATTTCAGGTTGAAGTAGTCAAGGAAGGCGCGTGTGGTGCCAAACAGGGCGGGCTTGCCGGGCACGTCGCGGTAGCCCACCACGCGGATCCACTCGCGCTCTTCCATCGTCTTGATGATGTTGGAGGACACCACCACACCGCGGATCTGTTCGATTTCCGGCCGGGTAATTGGCTGCCGGTAGGCGATCAGGGCCAGTGTTTCCAAGAGGGCACGCGAGTAACGGCTGGGCCTCTCGGTCCACATCCGCGAAATCCACGGATGCACATGCTGCTTCACCTGATAGCGGAAGCCCGAGCCCACCTCGCGCAGCTCAACGCCGCGGTGAGCGCAGTCTTCCGTCAGCGCTTCGAGGGTCTTGGCGATCTCTTCCCGACCGACCTCGTCCTCTTCGCCGAACAGTTCCAGCAGTTGAGGCACGGTCATCGGCTGGGTAGATGCCAGCAGCGCCGCCTCGATGATGGGTTTGAGTTGTTCGATCTGCATAGCCTCGGATGGGATGCGATGCTTCGGTGAATAATTCAGGCCGGGCTGCTTATTCAGCAGCAGCGGCCCGCTCGTCGTCGGCGAACAAATCTTCCGCGCCTTCTTCGGCGCTCACGACCTTCGCCCTGACATAAATCGGTCCCAGTGGTTCTTCCTGCACAATCTCCACCAGCATTTCCTTGGCCAGCTCCAGCACGGACAGGAAGGTGACGACTACGCCCAGGCGGCCTTCGGTAATGTCAAACAGCGTCTCGAAGCGCTGGAAATTTCGATCGCCGGTTAGTCGGCCCAGCAATTCGCCCATACGCTGTCGAACACTCAGCGCCTCACGCTTGATGGCGTGATGGCCAAACAATTCGGCGCGGCGCATGACGTCCTTCAGCGCCAGCAGCAGCTCCTTCAGATCGAGCGGCGGCGGCAGCTTGATCACATTGCGCTCGCCCGTGTCCGCATGGGCGGGTGCGAAATCGCGCTCCATGCGGGGCAGGGCGTCGATATCCTCTGCTGCCCTCTTGAAGCGTTCGTACTCCTGCAGGCGTCGGATCAGTTCGGCGCGGGGGTCCTCTTCCACGCCTTCCTCGGCTGGAGGCCGGGGCAACAGCAAGCGCGATTTGATCTCGCCGAGAATAGCCGCCATCAGCAGGTATTCGGCGGCCAGCTCCAGGCGCATTACATCCCGCATCATCTCGATGTAGTCCATGTACTGCCGGGTGATCTCGGCGACAGGGATGTCCAGGATGTCCAGGTTTTGCCTGCGAATCAGGTACAGCAACAGATCGAGCGGCCCTTCGAATGCTTCGAGGATGACCTCGAGTGCATCCGGCGGGATGTACAGGTCCTGCGGCATCTGCAACAGCGGCTCGCCGCGCACGATGGCCAGCGGCATTTCCTGCTGTTGAGGTACCGACGCAAATGCGTCTTGCGGTGCGGGGACCGCCTGAGGCTCGATTGGCTCAGTGCTCATTAATGCATGTCGTTGGGCCGTCCGCGACGGCTTGCTCTGCGTTTAACACGTTAGGAAACGGTTTATCCCACCGGCATTCGCTCGACGAATGTCCCGACCGGACCGTGGCCCACAGGCGCGATCCGTTAAAACTGACTTGCGCGATGCCTAGCCGGTGCGCATGACGTCACCGTCGCGGGCATGCATGATGAAATCGCGCGTCCGGCGTTTCGATCAGGCTGACCGTGAGCGACCCTTGAGCGTCTCTGGCGTGTCTGGACCACGACAATAGGCGCGAGCCATAACGTGACGAAACCCGCGTCACTGGCTTCTCAATCGGTCGGCTGAGTGCATCGGGACGGGTGCCGTAGCGGTCGATCTGGCCGATCGTGCGCGCACCCTTATAACCCTGGCGACTCCAAGATTAGCCGCTGAAGCCGGGCAAGTCCAGTACACCCGATGCGCGCGGCACGGCAAAATAGCTTCGACATGCTGCCCGATGAACGCACCATCATCCACGTCGACATGGACGCATTCTACGCGTCCGTGGAGCAGCGTGACCGGCCCGAGCTGCGGGGGCTGCCGGTGATCGTGGCTGGTCTGGGGCCGCGCGGGGTGGTATCCACCTGCAGTTACGAGGCGCGGCGCTTCGGCGTGCGTTCGGCCATGCCTACGGCGCAGGCCCGCCGGCTCTGTCCCCATGGTGTCTACCTGTGGCCAGATCTGGCGCGCTATGAGGAGGTTTCCTGCCAAGTGTTCGAGGTTTTCCATGAGGTGACGCCCCTCGTCGAAGGGCTTTCGTTGGATGAGGCGTTCCTTGATGTCACCGCCAGCCAGCGCCTGCTGGGGTCCGTGGAAGCCATGGGGCTGAGGATCAAGGAGGCCATTCGCGAGCGCACCCAGCTCAATGCCTCGGTGGGCATGGGGCCCAATAAGCTGTTGGCGAAACTCGCCAGCGAGATATCCAAGCCGGACGGGTTCCGACGCATCGCCTCAGACCGCGCGGTGGCGGAACTGGCGCCCTTGCCGGTGGGCCGACTCTGGACCGTAGGAAAGGTGACAGAACAGGCTCTGCACCGACTGGGCATCCGGACCATGGGTGAATTGGCAGCAAGTGACACGGCGCGTCTGGCGAGTGCGCTAGGACGTCAGGCCGGCGCTCTGCAGGCGCTGGCCCGGGGCGAGGACAATCGCAGCGTCGAGCCCGAGCTGGCTGAACAATCCATCGGCGCGGAGCACACCTTCGACGTGGACTTAGCCGAACTGGCCATGGCTGAAGCATGGCTACTGAGGCATTGCGAGCGCATTGCCGCAAGGGCGCGCCAGCGGGGTTTGCAGGGCCGCACGGTGACGGTGAAGCTACGCGAGCCGCCCTTCGTGACGCATACCCGGCAGGCGCAACTGGCATCGCCAAGCGCGTCCGCAAGTGAACTCTATCGACTGGCACGGCGCTTGCTTAGTGCGTGGTGGGAGTCCCAACAGCGGCCACGTCTGCGCTTGTTGGGCGTCAATTTGTCGGGATTTGCGGTCGAGCCGCAACAGGATCTGTTCGATGCCGCGCCGGAACAGCGCGTCGCGGATCAGTTGCAGGATCGGATCAACTCGCGGTTTGGGACGGGGAGTCTGGTTCGCGCAGGTGTGTTGAAGACGCGACGGCCGGATTGAAGTTAGAAGGAGGCGCTCCACATCGGTCGATGAGGCAGTGTTCTTCAGGATGAAGCAGTCGGCGCCGGGTGGCGCGCGACGTGGGGAGAAAGAGCAGGATGAGCAAGGCGGAAGACAAAGCCAGGAGCGGGGTCGACCCGGAGCAGCTGCGGCCCGCGCGCATGCGAATCGAAACCACGGTGCTGATGAGCCGTGGCGACGAATCGCATCCTACGGAGCTGGTGGATATCTCCGCGACCGGCGTGTTGCTGCGCCGTCCGTTGGGCTGGCACGGCGAGCAGGGGCAGAGCTGGATCCTCGATATGATTTTCGGCCACGACTTGCATATCCATCTGGAAGCGCAGGTGGCGCGTATTTCCGAGCGGCATTTGGGGTTTGCCTACACGCGCATCCCTGAGGACAAGCAGGTGCCGTTATGGAATCTGCTGGGTGGCTATGCGGACATCCTGGAGATGTGGCACGACTGATCGCCGGTGATTCTCGTGGTTCCAGCGCGCTGCCAAGCCAGAAACGAAAACGCCCGCATTCGCGGGCGTTTTCTTATTGGCAGATAGGCGGGATCAGGCCGGTGTTTTCTTCTCGTCGCGCAGTTCGCGGCGAAGAATCTTGCCCACGTTGCTCTTGGGCAGCGAATCGCGGAACTCGATGATCTTCGGGCGCTTGTAGCCGGTGAGGTTGTCGTGGCAGAACTTCTTGAGTGCTTCCACGGTGAGGTTCGGGTCCTTGCGTACCACGAACAGCTTCACCACTTCGCCGGAGTGCTCGTCCGGCACGCCCACGGCTGCCACTTCGGCCACGCCAGGGTGCTGCATCACCACGTCTTCGACTTCGTTCGGATATACGTTGAAGCCAGACACGAGAATCATGTCCTTCTTGCGGTCGACGATGTAGATGTAGCCGCTTTCGTCCATGCGGGCGATGTCGCCGGTATGCAGCCAGCCATCAGCGCCCAATACCTTGACGGTTTCGTCGGGGCGCTGCCAGTAGCCCTTCATCACCTGCGGGCCATGCACCATCAGTTCGCCCACCTGACCGATCGGCAGCGGCTGATTGTCTTCCGACCAGATCGCCACATCGGTGGAAGGAATCGGCAGGCCGATCGAGCCGTTGTAGTCCTTCAGATCCAGCGGATTGATGCACGCGGCGGGCGAGGTTTCGGTGAGGCCATAGGCTTCGGCCAGCGTGCAGCCGGTGACCTTCTTCCAGCGCTCCGCTACCGCGCGCTGCACGGCCATGCCGCCACCTAGGCTCAAGTGCAGCCGGGAAAAATCCAGCTCAGCGAACCCAGGGGTATTGAGCAGGCCATTGAACAACGTGTTGACGCCGGTAAGCGCAGTGAACTTCGACTTCTTCAGTTCCTTGACGAAGCCGGGCATGTCGCGCGGGTTGGTGATCAGCCAGTTCAGGCCGCCCAGGCGCATGAACACCAAACCGTTCGCTGTCAGCGAGAAGATGTGATAGAGCGGCAGCGCGGTGATGATGATTTCTTCGCCGGGTTTGGCGTTCTTACCAATCCAGGCGCCGGCCTGCATCATGTTGGCAACCATGTTGCCGTGCGAGAGCATCGCGCCCTTGGCGACGCCAGTGGTGCCGCCCGTGTACTGCAGGAACGCGAGGTCGTCGTGACCCAGTTCTACCTTCAGCAGCGGGTGAGGAGCGCCGCGCGACAGGGCGTCGGTGAAGCGCACGGCATGGGGCAGGCTATACGCGGGCACCATCTTCTTGACGTGCTTGAGCACGAAGTTGATCACCATGCCCTTGGCGCCCAGCAGGTCGCCAATGCCGGTGGTGATGATGTGCTCTACCTTGGTCTCGCCGATCACCTGCTGCAGCGTCGAGGCGAAGTTGTCCAGCACCACGATGGCCTTTGCGCCGGCATCCTCAAGCTGATGCCTGAGTTCGCGCGCGGTGTACATCGGGTTGGTGTTGACCACTACCAGGCCGGCGCGTAGCGCACCGAACAGGGCGATAGGGTATTGGAGCACGTTGGGCATCATGATCGCGATGCGATCGCCCTTGCTCAGCTTGAGCTCGCCGGTGAGGTAGCCGGCGAACTGGCGACTCAGCTCATCGATCTGGCCGTAGTTGAGCACCTTGCCGAAGCTGGCGAACGCGGGGCGCTGGCGGAAACGCTCGAAGGCTTCTTCCACCACCGCAGCCACCGACGCGTACTGGTTGACGTCGATCTGCGGAGGAACGCCTTCGGGGTAATGGGCCAGCCACGGACGTTCAATGCTCATGTTGTATCCAACGCTCCTGTATGTGTCTGCCTGACGGCGACGTAGGGCAAGATAATGTCGCGGCATTGGAGCATACGCTCGCGTATAGCAGCAAGCCGCGCCGCAGCGAGAATTTCCCATGCCTCGAGTACAAAAACTGTTTGTAAATCCGTTGTTTTGCCTGTTGCTGATGGCTGGCCTGTCGGCCTGCCATCACACGCCCGACGAAAGTCGGGTGCGACAGGGTATCGAAAAGGCCGAGCATGCTGCTGAGCAGGCGGATGCCTCGGCACTGGATGCCGTGCTGAGCGATGACTTCGACGGGAACCATGGGGAGATGGAACGTCGCCAACTGCTTGGTCTGTTGCGCGCGACATCGTTTCGCGGCGAGACGATCCACGCGTTGACGGGCCCTATTGAGGTCGAACAGCACGGCGATCGCTACGTGGCACGCTTCACCGTTACCTTGACGAGCGGAGGCAAACTGCTTCCCGCGCAGATCGGCATGTATCAAGTGGAGACGGCATGGCGGAAGGATGGAGGGGAGTGGCGTTGTTATTCGGCGACATGGACATCTGCGAGCTGAGGCTCCTGACCAGCGCAAAGAAAACGCCGCGCGTTGGCGGCGTTTTCCTCTTGCTTATTGGCGCTTACCTGACACTCAGGCCGCCTTCTTCCCTGCGAGTTGGCGCAGCACGTACTGCAGGATGCCGCCGTGACGGAAGAACTCGCGCTCCTTCGGTGTGAGCAGCAGTACCTTCACGGTGAACTCCTTCTTCTTGCCGTCTTCGCCAGTGGCAACGACCTTGGCGGTCTTCGACTCGCCACCGTTCAGGCCGGTGATATCGAAGGTTTCCTTGCCGGTCAGGCCCAGCGACTGGGCGTTCTGGCCGTCCTCGAACTGCAACGGCAGCACGCCCATGCCCACCAGGTTGGAGCGGTGGATGCGCTCGAAGCTTTCCGCGATCACTGCCTTTACGCCGAGCAGCAGAGTGCCCTTGGCCGCCCAGTCGCGCGACGAGCCGGTGCCATATTCCTTGCCGGCGATGACCACGAGCGGCGTCTTATCGGCCTTGTACTTCATGGCCGCGTCGTAGATGGCCATCTGCTCACCGTTGGGCACATAGAGCGTATAGCCACCTTCAACGCCGTTGAGCATCAGGTTCTTGATGCGAATGTTCGCGAAGGTACCGCGCACCATCACGTCATCGTTGCCGCGGCGCGAGCCGTAGGAGTTGAAGTCCTTCGGCTCCACACCCTTGCCGATCAAGAAGCGGCCCGCCGGGCTGTCCTTCTTAATCGAGCCGGCTGGCGAGATGTGATCGGTAGTGATGGAGTCGCCGAACAGGCTAAGCACGCGGGCGCCGTGAACGTCTTCGATGGAGCCCGGCTCCTTGCTCATGCCTTCGAAGTAGGGCGGGTTCTTGATGTAGGTGGAGTCGTCCCACTTGTACACGTCGCCATCGGGCGAGGCGATGTGATTCCAGCGCGAGTCGCCCTTGAACACGTCGGCGTAGCTCTTCTCGAACATCTCGGGATTGAGGGCGCTGCCCACAAGGTCCGAGATTTCCTGGTTGGTCGGCCAGATGTCCTTGAGGTACACCGGCTTGCCATCGCTGCCGGTGCCCAGCGGATCCTTGCTTAGGTCGACGTCGAGCGTGCCGGCCAGTGCATAGGCGACCACCAATGGCGGCGAGGCCAGGTAGTTCATCTTCACTTCCGGATGCACACGGCCTTCGAAGTTGCGGTTGCCCGACAGCACCGAGGCCACGGCCAGATCACCCTCGCCAATGCCCTTGCTGATTTCGGGCGGCAGCGGGCCGGAGTTGCCAATGCAGGTGGTGCAGCCGTAGCCGACGATGAAGAAGCCGACCTTCTCCAGCTCCTTCAGCAGGCCGGTCTTCTCCAGGTAGTCGGTGACCACCTTGGAGCCAGGACCAATAGAGGTCTTCACCCACGGCTGCGCTTTCAGGCCCCTGGCGGCGGCCTTCTTGGCGAGCAAACCGGCACCGAGCATCACACTGGGGTTGGAGGTGTTGGTGCAGGACGTGATGGCAGCGATCACCACGGCGCCGTCGCCGAGCTTGAACGATTCACCGTCCTTCTCCACGCGCACGCCGCTGTCGGTGATGTCGTTGGCCGGGTTGCCAATGGCTGCCGAGCCGCCTTCAGCGATGAAGGCCGAGGTATCGTCATTGCGCGGGCGGCGGTTGGCGGTCAACGGGCCCACTGCGTCATGGAAGCTCTTCTGCACACCTTCTAGCAACACACGGTCCTGCGGGCGCTTGGGGCCGGCCAGCGAGGGCTTCACCTCGGCGAGGTCGAGCTCCAGCGTCGTGGTGAAGCGCGGCTCCACGGCGTTTTCGTCGTGCCACAGGCCCTGTGCCTTGGCATAGGCCTCCACCAGCCGGATCTGCTCTTCGCTGCGGCCAGACAGGTGCAGATAGTTCAGCGCTTCCTGGTCGATGGGGAAGATGCCGCAGGTAGCGCCGTATTCCGGGGCCATGTTGCCGATGGTGGCACGGTCGGCCAGTGCCAGATGCTTCAGGCCGCTACCGAAGAACTCCACGAACTTACCCACCACACCGAGTTTACGCAGCGTCTGAGTGACGGTGAGCACCAGGTCAGTAGCGGTGACGCCCTCGGACAACTTGCCGGTCAGCCTGAAGCCCACCACCTGCGGAATCAGCATGGACGACGGCTGTCCCAACATGGCGGCTTCCGCCTCGATGCCGCCCACGCCCCAGCCCAGCACGCCGATGCCATTGATCATGGTGGTGTGCGAGTCGGTGCCAAACACGGTGTCCGGATAGGCCCACTGCTTGCCACCCTTTTCCGCGGTGAACACCACACGGGCGAGATGCTCCAGGTTCACCTGGTGCACGATGCCGGTGCGCGGCGGCACCACCTTGAAGTTGTCGAACGCCTTCTGGCCCCAGCGTAGGAAGGCGTAGCGCTCCTGGTTGCGGTGGAACTCGATCTCGACGTTCTTCTCCAGCGCGGATTCTGAGCCATACACGTCCACCTGCACCGAGTGGTCGATCACCAGCTCGGCAGGGGCCAATGGGTTGATCTGCTTGGCGTCGCCGCCCAGCTTCACCACCGCATCGCGCATGGCGGCCAGATCGACCACGCAGGGCACGCCGGTGAAGTCCTGCAACACCACGCGCGCCGGCATGAAGGCGATCTCAGTGTCGGGCTCCGCCTTGGCGTTCCAGTTGGCTACGGCCTCGATTTCCTTGGCCGTGACGTTGACGCCATCCTCGTGGCGCAACAGATTTTCCAGCAGGATCTTCAGCGAGAAGGGCAGGGTCTTGAGGTCAAAGCGCTGGCCGAGCTTGGTCAGGCTGGCGATCTGGTACTGGCTGCCGTTGACAGTGAGGGTGTCGCGGGTGGCGAATGAATCCAGCATGGGGCTAACTCCTGTTGCGTGAGTCTGGCGAACGCGCGAACGCGTAGCAGGGATGCTCTTAACTATTCCATATGGGCGGCATGACTCCAGATAGCCCGCAGGGTGTGAGGCGTGGCGCAGCCCAGGCTGGTTGCCTGGGCAAGACGCGCGTCGCGCCCTGCGGGCTATCTAGAGATCACCCGGAAGGCCGGCTCTGTCTGTCCGCAGCTGTGCGTCGCGCCGATTCGACAGGCCGCCAGCCTGCCTTCATCGTCGCAACACCCATCTGCGGACAGACAGAGCTGGTGACGCCTATATGGAATAGTTAAGAACATCCCAAGTGATCCTAAGGCACGGAACGTGAGGGGAATTGCAAAGGCCTGGGTCGCTTATCGAGCCGGTTGCGGCGGATATGGCGGAGGAGGGCCTTCGGTGATCAACCTCTTCGTTGACGGGCGCTGCCATTCAGTTTGGGACAAAAGCCGTATCGCGCAAGAGACCCGATCGGGGATTGCGCCATATTTGCGTTGCAAGATTTCGCACGCTCGCGGAAGCATGATGCGTGGCTGCCGGGAGCGCAGGGGTTTGCGTCTTCCTTGTCCGGCTTGTTGCTGGCGTAGGGATGACTTTCAGTGACTCGGCGTGAGCAAAAAAACGACGGCACACGAAGCGTTGGCTTCGCGTGCCGTTTGACGATGCAGGCCTGTGTGCAGTTTCGACGGCGCGCCGTCAGCGCGAACCGCCATCGATGTCGATCAATGCGCCTGTGGTGAAGTCGTTGGTGATGACGAACTCCATAGCCTGCGCCACTTCTTCCGATGTGCCCGCCCGACCGACATGAAGGTCCTTGATCATGCCATCGAACAGAGCGGTCTTGGCCTCGTGCGACAAGTGATCGTAAGCAGGCGTGTCGATCAACCCTGGCGAAACCACATTCACGCGCAGCGGTGCCAACTCCATGGCCAGGGTTTGCCCCATCTGCGTGATGGCGCCGTTGATCGCCGCCAGCCCGGCGGTGTGCATGAGTGCCGTGCGCGAGGCCGTGCCCGACAACAGGGTGACGGAGCCGTCCTTGCGCAGGTGAGGCAGCGCGGCCCGAATGGATTGCCAGTAACCCAGCGCTTTCTGCTCGAAGGCTTTGAGCAAGACCGCACCGCTGACGTCGCGGAACGGACCCCATGCGGCACTGCTGGAGGCGGCCAGGACCAGGTGATCGATGCGTCCGACGGCGGTGAACAGTGCTTCCAGTGAGGACTCGCTGGAGAAGTCCACGACATGGGCGCTGGCGCTGCCCGGGACGGTGGTGAGGGCGGCGTCGAGGCTCGCCTGCGAGCGGCTGGCGATGATGACGTGAGCCCCTTTCGAGGCTAGGCGCCGTGCACAGGCCAGACCCATGCCGGAGCTACCGCCAATGATCAGAATGCGTTGATTTTTAAGATTTTCCATGATGACTCCACCATTCCGGACGACAGGTGCCGGCATGTGGAACAGCATGGGTTTGTCCGTGGAATCCGTAAAATGGATTGTAGTGATGGATACTATCCATTGATTAGATACTTATGGGGCATCCATGTCGCTCGGGCGTTTCGACCTCAATCTGCTCCGGTCGTTGGACGTGCTGCTGGTCGAGCGCAACGTCACCCGCGCCGCTGCGCGGCTTCATCTGTCACAACCGGCGCTTTCCAGTCAGCTCAAGCAGTTGCGTACGCTGTTCAATGACCCGTTACTGGTGCCCAGCGGCCCGCGGGGCATGCTGCCGACGCCGCGCGCGTTGGCGCTGCAGGAATCCTTGCGCGATTACCTGGCGCAACTGACCGCGCTGGTCGTCGAGCAAAAAGGGTTTGATCCGGCAGCGTCGAGCCGCATCTGGCGAGTCAGTGCGGCGGACTCGGCGCACTCCGTCGTAGCTCCCGGTTTGCTGCGTCGCCTACAGGCGTCCGCACCGGCGTGCCGGTTGGCGTTGTTGCCGTCCTCCCAGCAGAACCTGCCGGAACTCATGAGCAGCAACGAGATCGACCTGCTCCTTGCGCCATCGACATCCATGCCGGAATCACTCAAGTGTCGGGAGCTATATCGCGAGTCGTTCGTCTGCGTGCTGCGCAAAGGGCATCCGGCAGCGAAAAAGCCGCTCAGCCTGGATCAGTTCTGCGAGATGCTGCATGTGTTGACGTCACCCAGTGGCGGCGGCTTCGAAGGTGTCGTCGACGAGATGCTGGCCCACGTCGGGCGCCGCCGCCGCGTGATGGTATCCACGCCCAGCTTCTTGTTGCTTCCCTCTCTGGTGGAGGCGAGTGACTTGGTGGCTACGGTGCCGCGTCGCGTTGCTCAGTTCTGGACAAACCGGGTTGCACTGTTGGCACCACCATTGGAAATCGAGGGTTTCTCCATGCAGATGGGCTGGCATCCGCGCAATCACGCCGACCCCGGCCTGCGCTGGCTGCGCGAACAGGTTCAAAGCGTTGTAGCGGAAACCGCCCGCACCTGAACTGTCGATTCAGGCAATGGCAAAGCTCGACATCACCACCAGGCAACGCGCCGTGGTGTGCGGCATGCCAAGATTTCGAACGCTGCCGGAAGCGTTGTCTTGCGTTGCGGCACCAGGGGCTCGGCTGGCAAAATAGCGCGTTGTAATGCCGCCCAAAACGGCATGTCGACAAGACCTTGCGTCTTGTCGAGCGCCGGTAGCGGCCACGCGGAACCATCCCCTCGGGCGACCTCCGCCGCGGTTGTGCAAACAACTGCTCGCTGCCTCTTTGTTCTAGTTCACCGGACGAGACCACATGCTTAACGCCTACCGCCAACATGTCGCCGAGCGCGCCGCGCTGGGAATCCCGCCGCTGCCGCTGTCGGCCCAGCAGACCGCCGACCTGATCGAGCTCCTGAAGAATCCGCCTGTCGGTGAAGAGGCGTTCCTCGTTGATCTGATCACCAACCGCGTCCCGGCCGGCGTGGACGATGCGGCCAAGGTCAAGGCGTCGTATCTGGCGGCCGTGGCGTTCGGCACCGAAAAGAGCGCGCTGATTTCGCGCGAGAAGGCCACCGAACTGCTCGGCACCATGCTGGGCGGCTACAACATCCATCCGCTGATCGAGCTGCTCGACGACGCACAGATCGGCACCGTCGCCGCCAATGCGCTCAAACACACGCTGCTGATGTTCGACGCCTTCCACGACGTCAAGGAAAAGGCCGACAAGGGCAACACCAACGCCAAGGCCGTGCTGCAGAGCTGGGCCGACGCCGAGTGGTTCACCAGCAAACCCGAAGTGCCGGAAAGCCTGACCATCACCGTGTTCAAGGTGCCGGGCGAAACCAACACCGATGACTTGTCGCCGGCGCCGGACGCCACCACGCGCCCGGACATCCCGCTGCACGCGCTGGCCATGCTCAAGAACAAGCGCGACGGCGCACCGTTCCAGCCGGAAGAAGACGGCAAGCGCGGCCCCATCGCCTTCATCGAATCTCTGAAGGAAAAGGGTCACCTGGTTGCCTACGTCGGTGACGTGGTCGGCACCGGTTCCAGCCGCAAGTCCGCCACCAACTCGGTGCTGTGGTTCACTGGCGAGAACATCCCCTTCATCCCGAACAAGCGTTTCGGTGGCGTGTGCCTGGGCAGCAAGATCGCCCCGATCTTCTACAACACGATGGAAGACGCCGGCGCGCTGCCGATCGAACTCGACGTGTCCCATATGGAGATGGGTGACGTCGTCGAGCTGCGTCCGTGCGACGGCAAGGCGTTGAAGAACGGCGAAGTCATCGCCGAATTCCAGGTCAAGTCCGACGTGCTGTTCGACGAAGTGCGCGCCGGTGGCCGCATTCCGCTGATCATCGGTCGTGGCCTCACCGCCAAGGCGCGCGAAGCGTTGGGTCTGCCGGTCTCTACGCTGTTCCGTCTGCCGCAGCAGCCTGTCGATACGGGCAAGGGCTTCACGCTGGCGCAGAAGATGGTGGGTCGTGCCATCGGATTGCCGGAAGGCCAGGGCGTGCGCCCGGGCACCTACTGCGAGCCGAAGATGACCTCGGTGGGTTCGCAGGACACCACCGGCCCGATGACCCGCGACGAGCTGAAGGACCTGGCCTGCCTGGGCTTCTCGGCCGACCTCGTCATGCAGTCGTTCTGCCATACCGCCGCTTATCCGAAGCCGGTGGACGTGAAGACCCACCACACGCTGCCGGAATTCATCAGCACCCGTGGCGGCATCTCGCTGCGTCCGGGTGACGGCGTGATCCACAGCTGGCTCAACCGCATGCTGCTGCCCGACACCGTCGGCACCGGCGGCGACAGCCACACGCGTTTCCCGATCGGTATTTCCTTCCCGGCGGGCTCGGGCCTGGTGGCCTTCGCCGCCGCCACGGGCGTGATGCCGCTGGACATGCCGGAATCCGTGCTGGTGCGCTTCAAGGGCGAACTGCAGCCGGGCGTCACGCTGCGTGATCTCGTCAACGCGATCCCGCTCTACGCCATCAAGCAGGGTCTGCTGACCGTTGCCAAGCAGGGCAAGAAGAACATCTTCTCCGGCCGCATCCTGGAAATCGAAGGTCTGCCGAATCTCAAGGTGGAGCAGGCGTTCGAGCTATCCGATGCCTCGGCCGAGCGTTCGGCTGCCGGTTGCACGGTGCATTTGGACAAGGCGCCGATCATCGAATACATCACCAGCAACATCACGCTGCTGAAGTACATGATCGCCCAGGGCTACAAGGACCCGCGCAGCCTGCAGCGCCGCATCAAGGCGATGGAAGCATGGCTCGCCAACCCGCAGTTGCTGGACCGCGATGCAGACGCTGAATACGCTGCGGTCATCGAGATCGACCTGGCTGACGTGCACGAGCCCATCGTGGCTTGCCCGAACGACCCGGATGATGTGAAGACGCTCAGCGACGTGGCTGGCGCCACCATCGATGAAGTGTTCATCGGTTCGTGCATGACCAACATTGGTCATTTCCGTGCCGCGTCGAAATTGCTGGAAGGCAAGCGCGACATCCCGACCAAGCTCTGGGTGGCCCCGCCGACCAAGATGGACCAGCAGCAGCTGACCGAGGAAGGCCATTACGGCGTACTCGGCACCGCTGGCGCCCGCATGGAAATGCCGGGTTGCTCGCTGTGCATGGGCAACCAGGCGCAGGTGCGCGAGGGCGCTACGGTGTTCTCCACCTCTACCCGCAACTTCCCCAACCGTCTGGGCAAGAACTCCAACGTGTACCTGGGTTCGGCCGAACTGGCCGCGATCTGCTCGCGTCTGGGCAAGATCCCGACCAAGGATGAGTACATGACTGACGTAGGCGTGATCAACGCCAATGGCGACAAGATCTACAAGTACATGAACTTCGACCAGATCAAGGATTACTCCGAGGTAGCCGCCGCCGTTCCTGTCTGATCGGTGGAGTCAAAAAAACAGTAAAAAAGGCCGGCGATAAGTCGGCCTTTTTTTGTTGAAAAGGGCGGCAAAAAACAGAGTTTTCCGGTCTTCTTCTTGAGGATTAGGCTGCTACGGTGCCTGTTCGACCTCACGGCACTGAAGGGGCAAAAACATGCCGACGGCAAAGAAGACTGCACACACCGCAACCAAGAAGAGCGCCTCTACCCGGACGCAAAAACGGACCCCATCGCACGCCCAGACCCCAAACCATTCATCCCGTAACAACTACCCCAACGTGTTAGTGCATGGCATGTGCGGCTGGGGCAAGGATGAAATCTTCGGCCAGTATTTCCGCTACTGGGGCGGCCTCAAGGGCGATATCCAGGAGTATCTGAAGAGTAAGGGGTATGAGACCTTCGTCGCTTCGATGGGACCGATCTCCAGCAACTGGGATCGAGCCTGTGAGCTCTATGCATTTTTGCGTGGAGGCATGGTCGACTATGGTGCCGTTCATTCGGCCCGCTACGGCCATTCGCGCTATGGGCGCAGCTATCCCGGTGTGTTTCCGCAGTGGAGTGAAACCAACAAAGTGCATTTGATCGGACACAGCCAGGGTGGTCCGACGTCACGCACGCTGATCCAGTTGCTTGAGCACGGCGACGCTGACGAGGTGGCCTTTGTGCCTGGCTCGCACGAGGCGCCTTCGTCCGATCTTTTCAAAGGCGGCAAGCGCTGGGTGCACAGCCTTACATCCGTGGCCGGCGTACATAACGGCACTCCAGTCGCCGATGACATGGGGGCGCTCATTGCCGACTTGCTGCATGCGGCTGCGTCGACCGCCGGCCTTGCAGAGAACGAACCCATCTTTGATTTCTCTTTGCAGCAGTGGGGGCTTGAGCGTGAAAAAGGCGAGGGGTTCGCGGAGTACATTCGCCGCTGCCTTGGCAGCAAGATCTGGAAGACCAACGATTGCTGCGCCTATGACCTGTCGCTGGTTGCTGCGCACTTTCAGAACGCACTGGTGCTCACGTCGCCGGATGTTTACTACAGCTCCTATGCTGTAGATGGCACGTTCGAGGGGCCTTTCGGAGTGCGCCTTCCGGCGCCTAACATGAATCCTGCGCTCAAGCTGGGCGGTGTCTTGATCGGCAAGAATGAGCGTGATTTGCCAGGTGGTGCTGATGCCTGGCGCCCGAACGATGGTGCCGTTCCCGTGCCATCGGCCCAGTACCCGTTTGGTCATGCACACGAAGCCGTGGTGGCCGGCAACACCGAGAAACCCAAGAAGGGAGTCTGGTACGTTCATCCCACACTCACCGGCAAAGATCACATCAGCGTTATTACCCCATGGCTGAATGTCACCATCGAAGAGCTCAACGCCTTTTATGAAGGCATCGCCAGCCACAACCGCTCCTTGCCTGCATAAATCCGGGCTGATGGCCATTCCGGCTAAACTCTCGGTGTCATCCTCTACAAACGACAAAGCCCGGCACAGTGCCGGGCTTTGTCGTTTATGCTTCGTCACGTATTTCCATCAAGTCGACAGGCAGCGGATGATCTCCTCCCACTTATCGGTAGTCTCGTTGCGCGACCTGATGTTGGTGCAGGCGGTGCGCCGCCATGGCAGCTTCAATAGTGCCGCGCGCGCCATGCACATCAGTCCTTCGGGCCTTTCGCATCAGGTGCAGAAGGTAGAGCAGGCGTTGGGGGCGCCGCTGTTCGAGCGCGGAGGGCGGCGCATCGTGCCGACGGCGGGTGGTCAGCGATTGCTCGAACAGATCGACGCCGTGCTCGCCGCCGCCGAACACCTGCAACAGGTCGCCCGCGCTGGTGAGGTTGCCTTTGGTGGCGAGCTACGCCTGGGTGTGCCCGCATCGCTGGGCCCTTATCTGCTTCCCCATCTGATCGGGCCGTTTCCCCAGCATTTCCCTGGTACCCGGCTCAGCCTATCCGAAGGCAAGCCGCGCGGCCTGTTGCGTCGTTTGAACGAAGGTGAGCTCGACGCTGTGCTCGCTCCACGCGTTCCGCCGATGAGCGGTGTGGCAATGCGCCCGCTGTTCTTCGAGCCCTGGGAGGTGATGTTTCGCGCCGATCATGCGCTCGCCGGCAAGCGGAGCGTGGGCATCGAGCAACTCGAAGCCAGCGATGCCACGCTGATGACCGAGAGCCATTGCGAGGATGTGCTCGGCGGCGGTCACGTGCAGGACGTGAGCCTGGAGAGCTTGGCTGCCCTGGTAGAACTGCGAGGAGGCTATGCACTCGTGCCGGCACTGGCCCATGACCGCCTCGCTTCCATGCCCAACGTGGTGCTCGCCAAGCTCAAGGGTCAGGCGCCAGGGCGCGAGATTGCGCTGTACTGGCGCGAGGCCTCACCGTGGCATGCAGACCTGCAGAATTTCGCGGTCTTGCTGCGCAAGCTCGCGAAGCAGCGGCCGGGGCTAAAGCCAGCGGACGAAGCGAGCTGAGGCTCGCTTTGTCCTCCCTATCGTCAGAAATCCAGTTCCTGCGACGCACACAGATAGTCGATCATCGGCGACACGCGCTTGTACGTGTCCACCAGCCACGGTAGCAACTCGGCGGAGCAGGCCAGCTTTTCGTCGAAGCCTTCACCGCAGGCGAAATCCTTGCGCTTGATGTCATCGATCAGCTCGTGCGTGGCGTCGAACCCGCGCGGCGGGCGACTAAGCGATTCACCCCAGAACTGGAAATGATCGCGGAAGGCCTTGCTGCGCGTCGCGCGCTTCCAGGCCTCGGGGTTGTCGGCAAGGAACTCGCGGATCTTCTTCAGCGCGTCGGACTCCGGATGCCAGATGCCACCGCCCGCGAAGCAGTCGCCCGGCTGGATATGCACGTAGAAAGACGGCGCAGGGATTTCGTGGCGGCGTTCATGGAAGAAGCGCGCGCCTTGCCACGGTTTGTACGGCTGCTTGTCGTTGGAGAAGCGCGTATCGCGGTAGATGCGGAACAGCGAACCGCCGCTCTTGCGCGGGTCGGCACGGTAGTGCTTGCTGATCTTGGCAATGGGCGCCTGGATGTCGGTGATCAGCGCGAGGAATGGATCGCGTACGTCGCGTTCGTACTCCGCCTTGTGAGCATGAAACCACTCGCGGTTGTTGTTGCGATCCAGCGAACGCAGGAAACGGAAAGTGGCGGGCGAAAAGTAAGTCTTGGCCATGATGTCAGTGGTCAGGCGGAGAGAAGGGCGATGTCGGCAGCCAGTATCTCGCCCCAGGCTTGCAACTGGTCGAGAATGCCGAGCTTGTTTCGGTGGGCGTCATCCGCACGCAGCGCGGCGATGTGGGCGAAATACTGGTCCAGCGTCAGGTTCGTCAAGGGTGTGGGCCGGGTCAGCCGATCACGGCAGAAGGCCTGCCAACGCGCCTGTTCTTCAAGGTTGAGGGTTTCCGGCCAGTTGCGTGCACGGTAGCGGAATAGCAGTTCCGGATAACGCGAATCGCGGAATGGAAAGCTGCGCTGGCCCAAGTGCTCTGGCGGCGTTGCGCGGATGTCCGCCAGCAGACGTTTGTCCGCATCTGGCAGAAAACCGCCGTACAGCGCCAGCTCCGGATCCTGCGGTGGTGGCAGGTCGGCCCCGCGCTGGAACACGCGGCGAAGCTTGGCCGCCAGCCCCTCGGCAGAGGCAAGCATGTCGCGGTGCGCGTGCACGCGGTCGAGATCGATCTGCAGGCGCTCGAGGTCCACGCCCTTCAGCGTGGAGAGCGGAGCGAGCGCTGGCGAGCGGTTCGCGCGAACGGTGCGTAGCGGAATCCGTTCGACGCCTTCGGGCAGATCGGCCCGTGCGGTAAATACACGGTCGGCAATCTCATCCTCGTCCAATGCCAGCAGCTCGGATGGATCGTTCGCCAGGTCGTACACGATGATCTCCGCCGGCCGGCTCGGGTGCGCAGCCAACGGTGCGACCACGGCCAGGCAATGCCGGCTGGACGGGTAGCGGGAAGACACATGTACCACCGGCGTCATCGCCACCACGTCGAGCATTTCGAACACGCGCTGCTTGCGCCGCAGGTTGAAATACCAATCCCACAGGCGTGGCTGGCGCACGCGGATCAGGCGGGCCAGGTCGATCAGCGCATAGACGTCGGACAACGCGTCGTGCGCGCGCTCCTGTCGAAGATGGTTGGCGGTGGCCAGGTGTTCCAGCTTGAAGCTGGGCGAGCCATCCTCGCGCTTGGGCCACTCGATGCCTTCGGGACGCAGCGCCTGGCACATGCGCACGAGGTCGATCAGGTCCCAGCGAGAGTTACCGTTCTCCCATTCACGGCCGTAAGGCTCGAACATATTCCGATAAAACAGCTGGCGGCCAATTTCGTCGTCGAAACGCAGTGAGTTGTAGCCCACCCCGCAGGTACCTGGCTGGGCCAACTGCTCATGTACGCGCGCTGCGAAGTCCGACTCCAGGCAGCCCTCGCGCTCGGCCTGTTGCGGCGTGATGCCGGTGATCAGACAGGCCTCGGGGTGCGGCGGCATCTCCTCAGGCGGTTTGCCGAAGAACATCACCGGCTCGCCCACGACCTCCAGTTCCATCGTGGTGCGGATGCCGGCGAACTGCACCGGGCGGTCACGCCAAGGGTCGGCGCCAAACGTCTCGTAGTCGTGCCAGAAGAAAGTCTGCATGCCGCGATCATCGCATGGCCCTTCTGCGTGCTCCATGCGGCCCACCCCTGGCAGGCGCCCCGATCGTGCCGAATTCAGCGGCCTGGTCGGTGCGCTGCTGTTAGACTCCGCGTCCAGGAGGGCGCATGAGCCAAGCGAACGAAGACAATCTGATCTGGATCGATCTGGAAATGACCGGTCTCGATACGGACAACGATTCCATTCTCGAGATCGCCACCATCGTCACCGACAAGGATCTTCGCATTCTGGCGGAAGGCCCGGTGTTCGCGATTCGCCACCCGCTGGAGCGGCTGGAAGGCATGGATGCGTGGAACCGTAACCAGCACCGCCGGTCTGGCTTGTGGGACCAGGTGGTGGCTTCCAGTGATGACCACGCAGCGGCGGAACAGGCCACGCTCGATTTTCTCAAAGAGTGGGTGCCGGCCGGCAAGTCGCCCATGTGCGGCAACTCGATCTGCCAGGATCGCCGCTTCCTGCACCGTGAGATGCCACGGCTGGAGCGCTACTTTCACTACCGCAACCTCGACGTGTCCACGCTGAAGGAGCTCGCGCGCCGCTGGGCGCCGGCTGTCGGCAAGGGCTTCTCCAAGGAATCCGCGCACACCGCGTTGTCGGACATCCGCGACTCGATCGACGAACTGCGCTACTACCGCCGCTTCATGGGGCCGCTGGGCGGCGAGTTCTGAGTCTTCCTACGGGAGTCACTATGTCCTTCGATCTGTTCGCTCCCGTGCTCGACTGCAACGGGCGGTCGCTCAAACTTGACCGCCCGCGCGTGGTCGGCATCCTCAACGTCACGCCCGATTCGTTTTCCGATGGCGGTAACTACGCATCGTTAGATGACGCCGTGGCGCATGGTCTGCGCATGGTGGAAGAGGGTGCGGACATGCTGGACATCGGCGGAGAATCGACCCGCCCCGGATCCGGCGACGTTCCCGTTGAGGAAGAGTTGCGGCGCATCGTGCCCGTGCTCGAGCAACTGGCAGCGCGTACCAGCGTCCCGCTGGCCATCGATACCTCCAAGCCAGAAGTGATGCGTGCGGCCGTGGCGGCTGGCGCGGGCATGATCAACGACGTCTATGCCCTGCGACGCGAAGGCGCCTTGGATGCCGCGGCCGAACTCGGCGTACCGGTGTGCCTGATGCATATGCTGGGCGAACCGCGCAGCATGCAAGACGATCCGCACTACGACGATGTGGTCGGCGAGGTGCACCGGTTTCTGACCGATCGGCTATTTGCCTGCGAGTTGGCCGGCATCGATCGTCGCAAGGTTATGGTCGACCCCGGTTTCGGCTTCGGCAAGAACCTGGAGCACAATCTGGCCCTGCTGCGGGCGTTGGAGCGTTTTGCGAATCTTGGCAGTGGCGTCTATGTCGGTATGTCGCGAAAATCGATGATCGGCGCGATGACGGGACGGCAGGTGCCTGCTGAGCGCGTGGCGGGCTCGGTCGCCGCGGCCGTCATTGCAGTGCAGCGCGGCGCACGGATGGTGCGCGTTCATGACGTGGCGGCTACCGTCGACGCGCTCGCGGTGTGGCATGCCGTGCAGGCTGGCGATGTGCCGGCGCGCCGTGACGACAAACCCTCCATGCCGCGCTGGCCGGATGACGAGTAATCACCCAGAACAGGATGTCTGGCGCATCAACGCGCCGACTTCGGCAGGAGTAATGCCATGACGCAACGGAAATATTTTGGAACCGACGGTATCCGCGGCCTGGTAGGGCAGTGGCCCATCAGTGCAGATTTCATGCTGCGGCTGGGTCGCGCGCTCGGCGTGGTGCTGGCGCGCCATGGGCGCGCACGGCCGAAGGTGGTGATCGGCAAGGACACCCGCGTATCCGGCTACATGTTCGAATCCGCCCTCGAAGCAGGGCTGGTCGCTGCAGGGGCCGACGTGGCATTACTCGGGCCCATGCCTACACCGGGCGTGGCGTTCCTCACGCGCTCGCTGCGCGCCGACGCAGGCATTGTGATCAGCGCGTCGCATAACCCGCATCATGACAACGGCATCAAGTTCTTTTCGGCCAATGGCGAAAAGCTCTCCGATGACGTGGAGCAGGCCATCGAGGAAGAACTGGAGCTGGAGTTCACTACCGTTCCCTCCGAACAGCTCGGCAAGGCCACCCGTATCGCGGACGCCGTGACGCGCTACGCGGAGTTCTGCAAATCGACAGTGTCTGAAGATTTCAGTCTGCGTGGCATGAAGATCGTGCTCGACTGCGCCAATGGGGCGACCTATCAGGTGGCGCCGAAGGTGTTCTCCGAACTCGGCGCGGTGGTGAACACCATCGGCGATCGGCCCGACGGTTTCAACATCAATCGCGACGTAGGCTCCACGCACCCACAGGCACTGGAGCGCGCCGTGTTGGAACAGGCTGCCGACATCGGCATCGCCTTCGATGGCGACGGAGACCGCGTCCAGTTGGTCGACCGCCACGGCAAGTTGGCTGATGGCGACGACATTCTTTTCGTGTTGGCCAACGCATGGCATGCGCAGGGCCTACTGCTCGGCCCGGTGGTCGGCACGCTGATGAGTAACTATGGCCTTCAGCTCGCACTGGCCCAGCACGACGTAAAGCTGATCCGCGCCAACGTGGGTGACCGTTACGTGCTGCAGCAGCTCAAGGAACACGGCGGCAACCTGGGTGGCGAAACCTCCGGCCACATCCTGTGCCTGGACCGCGCCACCACGGGTGACGGCATTGTCTCCGCACTGGCCGTGCTGGAGGCGCTGACCTATGCCGGCACGGATTTCGCCGAGGCGCGGCAGGGGCTGCACAAAATGCCCCAGATCATGATCAACGTGCGCGCGGACGGTGCCCGCGAGGCCTTGCATAGTCAGCCGGTACGCGAAGCGCTTGCTGAGACCGAGCGCGCGCTGTCGGGCCGTGGTCGAGTGGTGCTGCGTGCCTCGGGTACGGAGCCGCTGGTCCGCGTGACGGTAGAGGCTGCCGACGAGGGCGAAGTGCGGCAGTTGGCCGAAAAGCTCGCCGGTGTCGTAAAATCGTCCGCAGAACGTTCGTGAGCCTGTAAGAAGTTCGGGGATCTTGCATCCCACCCAGGTCGCCAAGGATTGGCCCGACGTGCCCCGCCCCTGCGGTGGCGGACAGACAAGTGGACCGCACGCACAACCTGTGGACAAGCCATGAAGAAAGTTCCAACCCTCGACATCCGTCGTTACGACACAGACCGTGCCGCATTCGTTGCCGAGCTGGGTAACGCCTACCGTGAATACGGCTTCTGCTGCATCAGCGGCCACGGTATTCCGCGCGAGCTGATCGACGGCGCCTACGAGTCGTTCCAGCAGTTCTTCGCGCTGCCGGCCGACACCAAGATGAAATACCACGTGCCTGGCAGTGGCGGCGCGCGCGGCTACACGCCGTACAAGGTGGAAACGGCGAAGGACAGCAAACACGCCGACCTCAAGGAGTTCTGGCACGTTGGTCGCGAGATTCCGCGCGACTCGAAGTTCGCCGACGTGATGCCGCCCAACATCTGGCCGGCCGAAATCTCGGACTTCAAGAAAAACGGCTACGGCCTGTTCGAAGCACTCGACCAGCTCGGCTCGCGCGTGCTGCGCGCGCTGGCCTTGCATATCGAACTGCCCGAGCACTTTTTCGATGACAAGATCGACCAGGGCAATTCTATCCTGCGCCCGATCCACTATCCGCCGATCACCGAAGACAACATCCCGAACGTGCGCGCCGGTGCCCACGAGGACATCAACTTCATCACGCTACTGGTCGGCGCGAGCGCGGAAGGCTTGGAAGTGCTGACGCGCGAGGGCGAATGGTTGCCGATCACCACCGAAGGCGACGCCATCGTGGTCAACATCGGCGACATGCTGCAGCGCCTGACCAACCACGTGTACCCGTCCACGTCGCATCGCGTGGTGAATCCGCAGAACGATAACGCACGCAAGCCGCGTTACTCGGTGCCGTACTTCCTGCACCCGAACCCGGACGTGGTGCTCGACCCGCTGCCGCAAACGGTTACGCCGGACAACCCGAGCCGGTACGACACCAGCATCACCTCGCACGAGTATCTGCTCGAGCGCCTGCGCCAGATCAAGCTGATCTGATCCCGCTTTGTGCTCCCTCTTCATTATGGAGAGGGAGCACTTGTTCCGCGTTTCATGCGCGCCGCTCGGCCCAAACCGGGATGGTGGCCATGACTTCCGATCGATTCCCCCGGCTCAGGCGCGTACTACGCTGCACTCCCTCGTAGCGGGAGTTCGCCATGCGCCTGAAGTCGTTGCTGTGGATCGCCTGTTTCCTGAGTGGCAACGTCATGGCGACAGCCGATGACCCTTTTCGCGACTTTACGGACCTGACGGGGCACTGGACCTGTCACGGTGTCTTTCCCGCCTCGGGAAAGATTATCGACTCCACCATTCGTTTCGACTTCGATCTCAACGGCAAGGCGCTGATCAAGCACCACGACGACACGTCACCGTCCGCGACGTATCACGCGCTTGAGGCATGGGGATACGACGCCAAAAATGGCCGCTACAACGCGACCATTCTCGACAGCTTCGGTGGCGCTCGGCTGTTTTCGTCTGATGGCTGGAAAGACGGGCGCCTGGTCTGGCGTTCCGCGCCCGAGATCAAGCCAGCCCAGCGCTTCACCTATATTCGAGAGCCCAAGAAAGGCTTGCGCATCGATTGGGAAGTGGAGCGTGAGGGCAACTTCGTGGTTGGCGATACGCTGCAATGCTCGCTGGAGGGTACCGGTCAGTGAGTGGCTTCCAGCGCGCGATAACGCTTCGATTCGCGGGCCGATAGCCAGAGCGTGAACCGGTCGGGCAGCAGCTTCGTCAATGCTTTGATAAAGCGGTTGACGCCCCCCGGTGACGTGCACGATGTCGCCACGCTCCGCCGCTTCATAGCCTTCGCGCACCACAGCCTCGGCGCTCTGCCACATAAAGCCCGGCAGCTTGTTCATCAGCAGCCGAGTACCGGTGACGTCGTGGAACTCCGACCAGGTGAAGCCTGGGCATAGCGCGCAGACGTTGATGCCAAGATGACGGTTCTCAAGTCCAAGCGATTGAGAGAATTTGATCAGATACGCCTTGCTCGCCGCATACAGCGTGTGGCCGGCTGAGCCGGGTATATGCCCCGCCAGCGAGGCAACATTCACGATGCGGCCGTAGCCGCGTTCACGCATGCCGGGCAGCAGGCGCCACGCCAATTCGGCGGGAGCGGTCATCAACACCCGGATAAAGGCCTCATGCATCGGCCAGTCGACCGCTTCGAACGTGCCTGGCACGCCGTAGCCTGCATTGTTGATGAGCCAGTCCACCTTAAGTCCACGTGCGTCCAATGCATCGCACAGTTGCGCCACGGCGGATGGGTCGGCCAGGTCCGTCGGGAGCACGGTCACGGTTGCCTGGTGGCGATCACGCAGCTCCTGGGCCAGCGCTTCGAGCCTCTCCACTCGGCGGGCCGTCAGCACCAGATCATGGCCGCGGGCCGCGAGCTCCCGGGCGAAGGCGGCGCCAATACCGGCGGAAGCGCCTGTGACCAGGCTGAGTGGACGGGTCGTGGTCATAAAGTGGTCTCCTTGTGGTTCTTCTGATTTTTTCCGTAAAGGCAATGGCTTGTCGCCGACTCGTTGCCAGTGGCATGGTCCGACGTTAAGCTTTCGGGTTTATACGCAAGGGAAGACGCGCATGCGCAAGAAACTCGTCGCCGGCAATTGGAAGATGCATGGTAGCCGCAGCATGGCGACTGCCCTGGTCGGCGACGTCGCTGCCGCACTGCCAGCGGACATCGACGTTGTCGTCATTCCGCCGTTTCCTTACCTGGGCGAACTGGCCATGCAGCATGCCGGTTCCGGCCTGGGCTTTGGCGGCCAGGACGTGAGTGAACACGAAGGGCAGGGTGCCTACACGGGTGAAGTGTCCGCCGCCATGTTGGCCGACGTGGGCGCGCAATGGGTCTTGATGGGCCATTCCGAGCGTCGCCACTACCATCACGAAACAAGTGAGCTGGTAGCACGCAAATTCGCCGCCGCCAGGGCTGGCGGGCTTACCCCCATTCTCTGCGTGGGTGAAACGCTGGCCGAGCGAGAGAACGGACTCACCGATGCCGTCGTGGCGCGCCAACTCAAGGCCGTGATCGAGTTGAACGGCATCGCCAGCTTCGATACGGCCGTGATCGCGTATGAGCCCGTGTGGGCCATTGGCACCGGGCACACGGCCTCACCCGAGCAGGCCCAGCACGTTCATGCGTTCATCCGTAGCCAACTGGAAAAAGAAGATGCTATGATTGCCCGTCTGACCCGACTGCTTTACGGCGGTAGCGTCAAAGCGGCAAATGCTGCGGATTTGTTCGCACAGCCGGATGTGGATGGTGGGTTGATCGGGGGCGCCTCGCTGGCATCGGCTGATTTCCTCGGTATCTGCGCCGCAGCCTATTGAGCATCACGGACTCTTAAAGAGAACCATGTTCGTCATTTTCAGCGTCTTCTACATTCTGATCGCCGCGGCGATGATCGTGCTGATTTTGATGCAGCGCGGCGCTGGTGCGGACGCGGGCTCCGGTTTCGGCGGCGGTGCATCCGCCACTGTGTTCGGTGCACGTGGTTCGGCGAGCTTCCTGACGCGTACCACAGCGGTGCTGGCCGCGCTGTTCTTTGCGCTGAGCCTGGGCATGGGTATGTACCTGAGCCACAGCGGCAAAACGCAGAGCGATAACAGCGGTGATCTGGGCGTGATGTCGGGTCTTGCCAACAAGCCGGCGGCAACGCAGAATGCGCAGCCCGTCGCTCCGGTCAATGCGGAAATCCCGCAGGCCACCAAGTCGGCCCAGGGCGATGTTCCTGCCGCGACGACTCCGGCCAAGCCTGCAGGCGATGTGCCTGCAGCAGAACCAGCAAAGAAAAACTAAGTAAGACACCTGCCCAGGTGGCGGAATTGGTAGACGCACTACCTTGAGGTGGTAGCGCCGTAAGGCGTGGGGGTTCGAGTCCCCCCTTGGGCACCAATGAGAGATTTGGAACTGTCCACGACAGTCCAGAATCGTAGATAACCCCGCGTAATTGCGGGGTTTTTTATTGTCTGTTGTCCAGGGGTGTCCTGAGCTATCCAGGGCAATCCAGGATTGGTGGGTATAATTTTGGGTACAATTTTCCCTCTATGTACCCAAATAGGTCTCAAGCTATGCCGCGTCTTGCCGCGTCATTGACCGAACTTCAGATCCGGAAAGCCAAGCCCCAGGACAAGCCGTACTTCCTCTCGGATGGTAATGGGCTGGTGCTCTGGATTAGTCCCGCCGGGCTCAAAGCTTGGCGTGTGCGTTACCGTCTGTCGGATGGTTCGCGGCCCGCGCCTGCGACGGTTGGTCATTACCCGGAAATGTCACTGGCGGATGCGCGCGTTAAAGCAGTGGAAGTGCAGCGCGATGCTAAGCATGGGAAGACCACTGCTGGCCTTCGTAAGGCTCGCCAAGAGATAGATGCTGCTGCGGATGCCGGAGTGGCGGCTGAGGCAGAGCTTCGCGCTGAAATTGAGCAAGCATCATTTCGCTCTGTATCTGGGCGATGGATGGCGGAGAAGCGCTTAACTTGGGCGACGGAAGCCAAGATGACTGCGTCGGGTGCGCCGGTATTCCGCTTGAGCTGGACAAACGCCTGCTTGGCGGGAGCGGGAAGGTGTGCGTACGGGCAGTCCTTCATGTCGAGTGGAGGACCAATAAGGTCCTCCACTCGCAGCTCGACGTGATGATGCTGCATACGCGCCATGTTGTTGAAGCCGATTCGAGGCGAGGTATGTTTGCTCTGTGACTCGCCCGGATAGAGAGCATGGTTGGCGGTGGTTGGCATCAAGCCATCTTGAGGCGCGCAATGCACTTCTATACCTTTGATGCCCGCGTTCATTGCACACCGCCAAGCAGTTGATCACTGGCAAGCTTGGCAGCCGCCGCAAGGAGCGCATCTACCTTCGTGTAATGTAGCTTAGGGATAATGGACTTTACCTTCTTGCGAATCTTGTCGTCAGATTCGCCACGACCCATCGCCATGCGTATAGATGGGATCAATTTAGCGAGCTGCTCGGCCTCCAACTCTTCCGGTGTAGGCTCAATCGACTCGATGGCCATGATGGCCTGGTTAATCAAGTCATCGCCTATGACGATGACTTCCTTCTTGGCGTTCTTGTTAGCCATGTTAGATTTCTCCGCGCTTGATCAGCGCACAGGAGTTATTGGTGTTGGTATCGTCAACCTGACGCGAGCGATCGCGCACAACTTTCCGCCACGCACGAATCTCTTCGGCAAGGAAAAGCTTCTTGCCGTTGCGATTACGGACTAGCGAATGGACTGCCCCGGGATTGACGACACCCACCAGCCTCACAGTGAGGCCTTCTCAAAGGCCTCGGGGCTGACGCCACCGAGATGGCTGTGACGACGGGTTCGATTGTAAAAGACCTCGATGTAGTCGAAGACATCGGCGCGGGCCAGATCACGGGTTTTGTACACGCGTTTGCGGATGCGTTCCTTCTTCAGGCTGCTGAAGAACGATTCGGCCACGGCATTATCCCAGCAGTTGCCGCGCCGGCTCATGCTCGGTTGCAGACCGTGGGCACGGCAGAAACGTTGCCAGTCATCACTACCGTATTGTGAGCCTTGGTCGGAGTGTACGATCACTGCTTTCGTGGGTTTGCGCCGCCAGATCGCCATCAGCAATGCGTCCAGCACCCCTTCGCGGGCCAGCGTCGGCTTCATCGACCAACCGATGACCTTGCGCGAATGCAGATCGATGACGACCGCCAGATAAAGCCACCCCTGCCAGGTGCGCAGATAGGTGATGTCGGTGACCCAGGCCTGGTCGGGCTGATCGACGGTGAACTGCCGCTGCAGGCGATTGGGAGCGATGAGTGACGGACGTCCGACGATACGACGAGGCGCCTTGTAGCCGCGAATTGCCTTGATCTTCTGGGCATGCATGATCTTCTCCACGCGATGCTTGCCACATACCTCGCCAGCCTCGCGCAAATCGCCAAGCACGCGCCGCGCACCGTAGACACCACCACTGGCATCGTACGAATCGCGAATCAGTCCAAGCAGGCGCCGATCCTCAATGGCGCGATCGGACTCCGGCTTGTCCAGCCACTGATAGAAGCCACCGCGTGTCACCTCCAGCATTCGACACATCGGAGCCACGCGAAAAACATGGCGGTGGTCGTTGATGAAGCGGTACTTCACTCGGGTTCTTTGGCGAAGTACCGTGCGGCCTTTTTTAAAATGTCGCGCTCCTCTTCCACGCGACGCAGCTGGGCGCGCAGGCGAAGAATTTCGCTCTTCGCCTCTGTCAGTTCAGTGGCCTGCTGTTCGGTCTTGTCGGGTTTTACCGCTTTGACCCATTGATACAGGCTGTGGGTCGAAACGCCGAGACGGGCGGCCACTTCGGCGACCGAGTGGCCGCGGCCGACCACTTGTCGGACCGCTTCTTCTTTGAATTCCGGGGTAAACCGCTGACTGCTCATGGGGCTTCCTCCTATGCTCAAATCATAGGCTGGAAGTGCCGTCATCTCCGGGGCAGTCCAGAATGCGGCATTCGAGTCCACGGGAAAGGGGGGGGTCTTGCCCGTCTCGACTGAGTTTCCCGTTGTCGTCGTACTCAGGCACAACCCCATATTTGTACGCACTAGCTCGGGATAGGCCGATGAAAACAAGAACAGGCTTTAACGCAACGTTGCCACTGTGAGGAAACTCATGCGTTACTTCCGTGCTCTCGCAATCCCTGCGAATGGCGTTGTCACCCTCGCTACTGCTAGCTCGAAGAGTCTGGGCAGTCATGGAGATTAACCAGCAATCTTCTTTGCCGCGTTGTGCGCGTCGATTTCACGCCGATGGAAGAGCTTTTGGCCATTCTTCTCATGCGGAATGGGCAAGATCGCACCGAGGATTGTTTCACCTCGTTCGATCATGGCTGACTGGCCTTTCAGCTTTGCCTTGAATTCTTCACGCGAGGAGAAGCCCATGCTCGCGCAGCCAGTCCTAAAGTTGACTTCGCTATCGGGGTCAGGCGCTGAACGTTCCGGGGGAATGCGTCCGGCTAGGAATGCCTCGGTAATGTTCACTAGGCCATGGGTGAACTTGTCGTCTTTCTGATGCATCAGGCGTGGTCCGTCGTCGGTTGGGACTTGCTTGCCCAGCCAGAATGGCAACGGTGGGGGATGCGCGCCTGCGAATAGATCACGCACCAACCAACCGCCCAAAAATCAAGCATGGACAAACGTTGGATTGGTGCGACGTCAAGGCCAAAGTCGCATGCCGGTCGCTCAGGGAACTGGACGCAACACGGTCTTATCGGTTGTCGGCGTGATTGGTACCGACGGCGGAGGTGATCGGCTAACGAGACCAGCGATACCTCTTGGCGATATTACTACGAGATGCTCGTGCACATGTCAATGCGTGATCGCACGACTTTCTTGCTCGACAAGCACAATGAAGAATGCCTTGGCGATTCGATACCTCAAGAGGGACTAGAGCACGCAACGCTCGACAGTCGACGCGCTCGAGACGCAGCCAGCGGACCAAGGTTCCCCTTTCGGGTATAAATAGCTTTGTCTTAATTAATTTATTTAAAATCAATTAGTTAATTTGTGGTTAGCGTCTCCGCGGGCCGCATCAAGAAGTCCACTCCTTGGAGCGCCAGGCCCTCCGCATCACGTAGCACCGGAGAGGCGGCGCCCACCCTGGCATGCGCTGCAGCCCGCAAGGGTCGATTGGCCAGCCACTCCTCAGTAGGTTGGGGGCTCCCGCCTGAGCAGACCGGGTTGTTCGTCAACGGCCGGATTTCGCCGTTGCTAGGGCCGGAGCTGAAGTATTGCCCGCTTGCGGCGTGTCATGGCGCGATGACTGCAGCGATCGTCTCGTTCGGTCAGCTCGACGCGATGGGCGAGCGCAAGACCATGGGAGACATGTCGCAACTGATGGCGCGATCAGCGCTGGGGCGTTCGTAGTCACCTTCGTACGTAAAGCCGTTGGTAGTCTTACCGGAAATACTGGTCATGATGGTTTCCTTTGGAGTAGATCGTATCTGCGCCTTCCGTCCTTGGATGGGGGCGGTGTGGGAAGATCGCGCGTTGTTGGCCAGCGACTACCGTCAGCGATTGATAAGGCCGGCGTTTAGGTAGGGTGCACCGTCGTCATCCATACGATCGGCGTCGATGTCTTGGCAGTCTTTGTGAGACTCCAGCAAATCGACCTTAGGCACGATCTCACTTCGTCGTGCTGGAGCCTTAGCTCGCGGCGATACCACCGATGCGTCGTACCCCGGAAACCAGCGATTGCGCTGCTGATTGTCTGCAGCATCCGGAAGGGGCTCAAAGTGCAGCTTATGAGGGTGAAAGTAGAGCGAGTTCGTTTGATTGATCATGTACATGGAGTTGCCTCGAGTGTTGACCCGCATCCTTCAGGTCGTAAGCAAGCGCTAGCCCGCGGCTCCGGCCAAGGCGGAGAAAACTCAGAGGCCTTTCAAGAAAAATTACAGATAATCTGAGGCATCCGAGGCGGGTCTAACGAAGCCACGGTGCACGATCAACATGCGCTTTCTTCTGTTATGCCTCTGTAAGGTGTCGCCAGGTTGCTGGCCCGACCTTTCTCCAGAGCGCGCCCTGCTCTTGCTCACCTGCCTTTACGTGTGGTGGCTCTTTCGACCATTGCATTAGGCTGACATCCGCGACCTCCTGGCGCACCACATAGACCGCGCTGTAGTAGCCCGGAAGCCATCGGTCGGGTCCTGGCCAGTCATAGAGCCTAGGAGGAGTGAAATGCACGGCGTTCATATAGCCACCTGGAGTGTTGGCTCGCATCAAGCGATGCATAGGCGGACGACTGTCCGTAACTCCAGCAATAGCTGGAGATAGCTCAGCAGGCGTGAGGGAAGGCGTCGCGTGACTGAGGCGCATGGAATGAGTGTCAGAAAACTAAGCGCTCGACAACCATGCACTCTTTAGTGCTACGAGGATGTGCGGTCGGTCGACAGGCGGTTGTGCTGGTTCTTTCGCCATTTCATGCGGCGTCGGCTTAGAGGTGTGCGTCACTACATCGCCCATAGCGGGCGAATGAAGGTCGCATTGTCTCGCATTGCCCATGAAGCGATGAAACCCACCATGCCAGACATGTCGTCTGACTCAACCAGGCAAATCACTCTCGCCTAACAACTACACGCGCATGCTGCTCGGGCGCCAGGAATGAAAGTCTCCTCCTTGGCAGGCGTCTCAGTTACGCGGTCCTTTCCCTAACGCCCTCTGAGTTCTTCTTCGGTCTGCATCGGAGTCGCGGCTTCGGCCGCTCCAAATCCGCCATGCGGATCACTACTCAAGGCAAATCTATGTCCAATCATGATTCCAACACCTCTCGCGTTCCTGGCAAGAACATCGTCGAGACAGCAGCCGCCAACGGCTCCTTCCATACGCTTAGCAAAGCTCTCGAAGCGGCCGAGCTCACCCATGTTCTGAAGGGCTCGGGCCCCTACACCGTGTTTGCACCGACGGATGCGGCGTTCGAAAAGCTTCCCAAGGGGACACTGGAAAACTGGCTGAAGCCAGAAAACAAAGCGGAGTTGATCTCCGTTCTGAAGTACCACGTGCTGCCGGGCCGGGCATCGGTCGTCGAAGTCGAGAAACTGACCGCACCGAAGATGCTGCAGGGCCAGACTGCGCCGATCACGAAGGACGGTGACAAGCTCCGCATCGGCGGCGCCACCATCACGGGGCCGGACATTGCCTCAAGCAACGGCATCATCCATGCGATCGATACAGTGATCGTGCCCACTAAGCACTAACAGACAGGATCTTGTGGTGGGGTCCGCCCCACTACAAGACTCCATGATGGCGCTTTCGTGGCTTCGGACTGCACTTGCCTCGAAGCGGCTAATGCCGAGAATGCGACCCTAGGGCACCGCTACCTCTGGTGGCACAAATAGCTCGCTCGACATCAACGGCAGAGCCGGTGCCGTAATCCGGCCACATGAGTGGATTCTCCGTGGGGGAGCTTGCATCCAGCAGTTCAATCGATGCCGCGCCAACGAGTTCCATGAGATGACGAACATCGTCCACTGGCATTTCATCGTTCAGCTCCACCGTAACCACGGTGTGGCCCATCTGTGTCGGTTCGGGAAGATGGCTTGGTGATCGGAGCTCCGATGCTTTCTGTCCTTCTCGGTGACCCTGATGGCTGATATTGGACACAACCGATGTAGGCGCACTTGAGCTTGCGGCTGAGTTCCCTACGCTCTCATCCACACAAGCCATCACATGTGCGTGTCGCATGCCCCTTGCTAACAGCTTGTTTATGACAGACGCGGCTGCAAATTGACTGTCAAATTTGGCAACAATAAGGTTAGACATGCTCGCAGATCCTCGTTGGAAACATGCGTATCCATGCTACGCCGTCCACTGGAATCGCTCCGTGAGGGCTTCCTTATTGATGCATCTGGAATGTCGTGCAAAAACCTCTTGCGTCAGTCGTATCACACGCTCGTGTAACACGATCAGGAGCAAGATAGTGAAGCGCTGAGTTTACTCAGACTCACTGTACGCGCCTCAGCCGCTCGGCCCCAACTCTGACGCCACTGAGCTATCTCCGGCTTCGCTGGAGTTGCAGGCTGATGCCTGCCTACGGCCGCGTGATGCGAGCCAACATTCAGGGCAACCTCATGAACGCCATGTACTTCATTCCGCCTAGGCCTTGCGAGGGTCAAGAAGCCAATCGTTGGCTATCTGGCTATTACAGCGCTTTTTACATGATGCTCTACAAAGTCACCTATTTTGATAGGGGTCGGAAGCCGCAAGAGCGACCGCGCGTAACGGCAACGAAGAGAACAATGCCCACAAGGAGCTCCTGAGTCGATGACTTGGTAACACCTCACGGTCGCGTACTGGCAGCAAGCGCTTCTTGATGCGTACGACCAACGACACTCAATTGATCTAGCCATGGCTTCGTCCTTCGCCATGTCGGGTGTCTACGCGGCGCCAAAGAATAGCGGCACCATTTCCCCCATTCCTTCGACGCCACAGGTATCAGAAGACACCATCGACATGTCTGATCCGCAAGCACAGGTCGTCGCCTCTGCAGGTACGACCAACGGTACGGGCAATCAGGTGACCATACGATCTGTCCAGGCCGGCGCGTTACCCGACGCCCCAAGGCCATCATTCGAATCACTGAGACACTAACCACGATGGATTCATCAGCGAATCGGAAGCTGAGGCGTATTCGCCGCTGGCAAACGACTATCTATATTTGGCGCCAAGCGGAAGCCGTGGTGTGACGCGGGAGGCATATCGTCGCTGGCGCTGGTACTGTTTGATGGAGACACTGAGAACGAGCCGCTGAAGCCCGACGGCAGGCTGCCATGGATGGGTCGGGCAGGGATGTCCCCTCATGCTATAGACAATCCTAGCCTTTCATCAGCGGGCGCACGGTTGCCCCATGCACGACGATGGACGCGGCGATGGTGATCAACGTGATAGTGGTGAGTTGCTTCGCCAGGGCAGAAGTTATGCCCTGACGAATGGCGTACATCAGATAGAACACAGAGCCGACTACCCTAATGCCGAACCAGGAAATCATGGCTAGCTGATAGAGGCTGCTCGAACCGCCTATCATTCCAGCAGTCACAGCCAGTGGACGTAACACCACCAGAAAGAGTGGAATGAACCACCAGGACAGTGCCGACGGTTCCGTATAAGCAAGTATGGCGCCGACGAGTAACACCAGTGTCAGCTCGGCAAGCTTTTCGAGTTGCACGTTGAAGCCATGTACGGCACGCGTCATGGCTGCGCTGGCATGGTGCTAATGTGCGGCCAGCGCCTTATAGGTGTGACCGTGCACTTCTTTTGATGTGCCCAGTGATGCACTTCCTTTGCTTGGCTGCTCTTCCACGCGCTGCAGCGCGAGCCCGGCAGCGAACACGGCAAGGGAGCCTGATGCAAGGCAAAGTTGGGCTACGCCATCGGCGATTGCGATCAGCCCTAGCGCCAGGAACTCGTCTAGTCCCACAGCCTGCCGATGGCGCGTACGCAGATAGACGACCAGTCGGCCTATCAACGCGCCGAGCGCAGCTCCGATCAACAGCCCTCCAGAGCGGCCCCCCAAAGCAAGTCGATCAGTACCCAGCGCAAATTGGCGCTGCCCAATTCATGCAGGCCCAACAGACCAAGCCCAAGCATCACAAACGGAAATGCCGTGCCGTCGTTCAAGCCACCTTCTCCCGCAAGGCTGAAACGGAGGCGATCCGGGTCCGCGCCGCGCTCCGTCCTGACGCCCGATGCCAATACGGGATCGGTTGGCGCCAGGATGCCGCCCAGCAGTACGGCCGCCCCAATAGGCATCCCCAGGCCCCACACGCCGGCCAAGGCGACCAGTCCCACCGTTATAGCCATCGAGACAAACGCCAACCTCAGCGGAACGATCCAGCGCCGGTCGAGCAGCGGCACTCCCATGCGCAATCCCACGGTAAAGAGCGAGATGAGTAGCGCGGCTCCGGCAACGTGCTCCAGCACATCGGCGTGCCTCAGTGGATCGAGCGTGATCAGCCCGAACCATTCTTGACCCAGTGCAAAACCGGCGCACAGATAGATCATCGCGCCACTCAACAGCAGTCGGGCTCAGGATGGTGCCAGTAAGCACCATGGTGATGAGCAGTGTACCGATGAGTAGCGACCATAAAGCATCCTGCATGAGTTTCACCTGTCGGGAATGGCTACGCCTGCCGGACCTTTTATCGATCACGCTGGTCGGTACCTCGTCGATCACTTCATGGAAGGCGGAAACCGGATGCCGCGTGGTGTATGGGTGTGCGCGCGGGCCAATCCCGCTGTGGCCTAGTGAAAACTAACTGTTGCAAGCGCCAGCGGCAGCCTCGGATTCACAGTGTCGCCAAGCCGAGGCCAGGGAGCGCTCGATAGAGCGGATCTGCAGAACACCCGTTGGATGGCGTTTGAGCTCAGTACGAAGTAGCTCATTCTCGTACAGTAGTCGACGATTTTGGTCGAGCAATACATCGAAGACTCTCTCCAGGCGATTGGATTCCGGCTTTCGATCTGTAGTCATGATTCCCCCATGAGCGTGTCACGAATATAGGGAGGGCCTTGGTTTGGCCCACTACGGTAACTTCTCGGATTTCTGGCTTGGCGTGGAAGGTGTCGTGGCGTCGTCTGATGCAAGTGCATAGCCACCCTCGGAAATCAGGTTATTCAATGCCCTGGCCAAGCTCCACTCCGCTGTCTTAACGGCGTCATGATCGACCTCGACTTCCGTGTCGATCGGTGTGTGGAGTGCAGTCAATTCACCGGCTACGCCATGTTGCTCTTCCGCACGCATGGCGGCGCTTCGTGCAGCGAGCGCCAATGCGGTGGCCGATGCTGGATTCATGCTGTCGACCATCGAACTGGGAATGAGGATGGTGGTGCCACGTTCCTTAGTCGTCTCATAGATGATATTCATCGCGCGCAACTGAAGGGCTGTCGGTTGGTCGGCGTAGATCTTCGCCGCACTGACAAACTTGCTCGCTATCTCAGCTTCGGCCGAGCCAAGAATGATACGCGCCTGCTTTTCCCGCTCGGCTTGAGCCTGTCTCGACATGGCATCTTGCAGTGCGACGGGAATGGCTACGTCGCGTATTTCCACCGATCGCACCGTCAGACCCCATTCGAGGGTCTTGCGTCCGATTTCCGTGCATAGTGCCAAGTCCGCGGATTGGCGATCAGAGAGCAGAGACGCCAGCATCGACGAGCCAATCATCTCGCGTAGTGACGTTTGGGCCACTCGCGCGATGGCCTGTTGATAGTCCGTAATAGCAAGAGCGGCCTTTCTGGCGTCGTGCACGTGCCAAAAGATGATGGCATCCACGTTCACGGGTACGGTGTCGCGCGTCAGTGCCTGCTCAGCGTTGAAGGCGGTGGTCTGAATGCGCTCATCAATGACGGCCACGACATGATCGAGCACTGGGATGATGAGGAACAAACCAGGCCCCCGTACCCCCAGTAGTTTGCCGGCTCGCAGCACGACGAACTTCTGCCACGTGTTAGCCATTTTCAGTGATTGTGAAGCGATCGCGGCAATGACCCAGAAGCCGATCGCCGGGCCCAGATTGCCACGAGACATGTACAGGCCGCCGACGGCCGTCAGGGCGACCACGATGAATAGGGTTATGGCATTCACGGCTGCGCTCCCGCCCGCCTGGAGCGAGTGAGTGGTAGTGATTTACCTTCCCATTGGGAGGCACGCGTGTCGGTGCGCTGGCGCACCCATTCTGCGGATGGGACGCCGTTTTTCCCATCCAAGCCAGAGGGTAAGGAAGTGCGCTCAACGTGATCATCGGGCTCAGCATGGGAGGCGCCTACGCCAATATCACACGATCATGATCTTCTGGTGGTGAGACTGACCTAGCACTCGCTGAAATCTTCCATCTGTGCCGGAAAGCACGTCGATTCCGGTAAGACCAAACATCAGATCCGGCGGACACTGAACGTCTTTCTGGTACGGTTCCGATGCGAGCGGCCTGCTACTGCCAGGCCCCAGAGACAATATTCTGAGGAGGTCCGCTTCCGATCCAGAGCGGAGATCTCGTCATCCGCAAAATACCTAGATCGAGTCTTCAGCCGTTCTGCACCGAAGGGGATTTGTGGATCGTCGAAAACGGAGGGCCCTTTCCCATGGCTTTGCGCTCCTGGTTGTCCTGGGCCTTCTGGGCTGCACGCAGACCGACTAGTCAAAACTGGTTGAGCAGGCGGTCGACAAATTTAAGAGCGGTTCGACACGCAAGGGAGACAGTTCCCATCGAAGAAGGGGTTACTGGCGTCTTCGCCGGCGAGCGCGAGGCGGATCGGGAGGCGAAGATGGAGGGGCGTCGCCGAGCACTCGTAATGTCCTGAGGTCAAGCCATCTCTCAGGAGTGGTGCGCTGGGAGCGATACGATTGCCATTGCGGTTTGTCACTTCCCCCAGGTGGCGAACATAACGACTGCCGCCGTTGCCATCGCTGCTGTCGCGAGCCAGCCAAAGAGCTGTAGGAACCAAGGAAGCGTGAACTCGCCCATCACCTTGACCCGCGAGCTCATTAGCATCATGACAATCATCAAAGGTACAGCGACGACACCGTTGACCACTGCGCTCCAGTACAACGCCTTGACGGGGTCCAAGGGCGTGAAGTTCAGCGCCATGCCAACCACGCTCGCCACGATCAAAGCGCCATAGAAAAATTTTGCCTCGTGGGGCTTGTGCTCCAATCCCGCTCGCTGACCGAATGCATCTGCGGCAGCATAAGCCGTGGCGCCTGCCAATACAGGAACAGCCAGAAGGCCCGTGCCGATGATACCCGCGGCAAATAGACCAAATGCGAGCTTTCCTGCCAAGGGGCGTAACGCCTCAGCGGCATCGGCTGATGAATTGATGTCCGTTTTTCCGTGTGCGTGGAGTACCACGGCGGCGGTCAGAATGATGAAAAAGGCGATCATGTTCGAAAAGACCATGCCCACACTGGTGTCGATACCTATTCGCTGCAGTGCTTCGGGTGCTTGTGATGGTGATCGCTTCAATGGCCTTCTCCCGCTGCTCGGGCTCATCTCTTCTACTTCCTGAGATGCCTGCCAGCAAAATAGATAGGGACTGATCGTGGTGCCGAGCAAGGCAACTACGCCAACAGCATACTTGGCATCCCTTACGATGGGCGGCACGACAATGCTCCTGAGCACGGCCGTCCATGGCACATGAATAACCAGGACGGTCGCAACATATGCGAACAGGCTCAAGGTGAGAAATTTGAGGATTGGAGAGTAGCGCGAGAAAGGGATAAACATCTGAAGGAGCAGTGTGGACAATGCAAACACGGCCGCATATAGCAGTGCTGGACCGCCTATAAGGAGCTTCAATGCCGCCCCCATAGCGCCAATATCCGCCGCTAAGTTGATGACGTTGGCGGCAACAATGGACACGACCAGCCCATAGACGAGTGTTCTGGGATAGAACGTGCGGATGCCGCTCATCAGGCCGCGTCCGGTCACACGGCCAATGCCTGCACTGATCGCCTGTATCGCGATCATCAAGGGAATCGTCAGCACGATGCACCAGAGCATTCCGTAGCCGAACGCAGCCCCCACTTGTGAGTACGTGGCTATGCCACTGGGGTCATCGTCTGCAGCGCCAGTGATCAATCCTGCACTGAGACGGTGCCATAGGGGAGGGCGATGCGTGCCGTTGGGAGCAACGACAGGTTTCTTCATGGCCGTTCTCTCGATGCGAAGAGGTCGGAACACATGCCCCGAGTTCAGCGGGAGTCGTGAGGGCCGTCCGTAATTTGGCAAGTTGGACGATGAGCACTTACAGCAACGTGGACCTTTGGACGGTATGGTTAGGGAGGAAGCTCTGGGACTCGACTTGGCTCCAACCTAAGGCCAGAAGTGCCTAGTCAGGTTGGCGTGGTGATGCGATGCGCTGTATGTACCATCGAAGTAGGGGCCGAATCGATACGCCATGTACAAGGATGGAGATAGCTACCGATGCGAGCGTAAGCGTGATTAACTCCTGTGCCAGGACGCCCGATACGCCATAGCGAATGGCGAACAACAGGTAGAACACCGAACCTATGCCGCGAATGCCAAACCACCCGATCATGGCTCGTTGCGATATGTCCATCGGCTCCCCAAGGGTGCCGGCGAGTACCGCCACCGGACGTATCACCAGAAATAGCAACGGAATGAACCACCATAAGGCGCTCCAGGGGGTGGTATAGGGAAGCATTGCCCCAACCAGTAGCACCATGGTCAGTTCGGCGAGCTTCTCCAATTGTCCATTGAAGCCGTGGACGGCATCCGTCATGGCAGCGCTGGCATGATGAGAGTGTGTGGCCAGCGCACCGTAGGCGTGCCGGCGGAAGTTGGGCGCTACGCCAAGGGATGTCGTCCCTTCGCGCGGCTGTTCTTTCACTCGCTGCAAGGCCAGTCCAGCAGCAAACACAGCCAGGAAGCCCGACGTATGGCATAGCTGAGCCACGCCGTAAGTGACTGCCACGATACCAAGGGATACGAACTCATCGAGACCTATCGCTTGCTGATGACGTGTGCGCAGGTGAACGATCAGTTTGCCAATCACCCCGCTCAGCGCCGCGCCGATAGCCAGTCCACCCCCTGTGGACCACATCAGGTCGACCGACCACCAATGCAGGATGCGAAGGTCATGCCCATGTTTGTCCAGCAAGCCGAGGCCAAGCAGCACGAAGGGAAAAGCAGTTCCATCGTTCAGTGCACCCTCACCAGCCAAACTGAAGCGGAGGCTATCCGGGTCGGTGCCGCGCTCGGTCTTGAAGCCGGACGCCAGCACTGGATCGGTTGGCGCAAGAATGCCGCCCAGCAGTACTGCTGCCCCCCAGGAAAGGCCTAGTCCCGACACGCCCACGGCAGCAATGAGTCCGACCGTGATGGTCATGGAGATGAAGGCAAGTCGTAGCGAAAGTATCCAGCGCCTGTCGAGTATCGGCACTCCCATCCTCAAGCCCACGGTGAACAGTGAGATGAGCAGCGCTACCTCGGCAATCCGTCCCAGTAAGCTGACATGGTGGCTCGGGTCTAGCTCAATCAGGCCCAGCGATGCCGGCCCGAGTGCATAACCAATGCAGAGATAGACCATCGCACTGGTAAGCAGGATGCGTGCAAGCGCGGCCCCGGTGAGCACCATCGCGATCAGCAGCGCGCCAATTAGGAGTGACCAGAGTGGGTCAGACATCTGCGCCTGTCCATCGATATCGACGATCGGGCCTTATTGGGTGCCGATTTGGCGCAAAGGTCAGCTTAGTGCTGCGGACTCGGATACTCATTCGTCCAAATGGTGAAGGTAGATGCATGGAGCGACGATGCTATCGCTGAGGGATTGGGCGAATTGCTGGAGTGCTTCAATGCCGCTACCTTGGGCTTCGCGCACCCACTGGGAGAGTGCCTCAGCCGCATGGTCCTTATTGCGTGTCTCCATCAATGCCGCGAGCTGATTCCGCAGTCGGCATATCGTATGCAGGCATGGATGGGTCACGATCCAGGCATCGAGATGCTCACGCTCGTCCGCCGGAAGCCAGCGCCCACCGTCTGCCAGAGCGCGACGCAGGTGTATCGACAGTTTCGGGCTTCTGCCATCCCGGCACCGAAGCTCCTCGTGCACAACCGGTAAGGTGACTTTGCGGAAGAATTCAGTCATCACTTTCACCCGGGGAGTCAGTGCGACACGTCTCGCTGTTCTGGCCGCCATGTTCGTCTTGGCATCGAAGACGATGCGTCGGACGCGTGCCAGGCCGAGTAAGGAAAGCAGTTGGATCACCAGCCAACCGAAGTCGAATTCGAAGCGACGCACCGAGAATTTCGCCGAACTGGGAAAGGCGTGATGGTTGTTGTGCAACTCCTCACCTCCCATCCAGATCGCTAAGGGCACCATATTAGCGGACGTGTCTGGCGTTTCGAAGTTGCGATACCCTCGCCAGTGGCCCACGCCATTTACCACGCCGGCAGCCCAGAAGGGGATCCACATCATCTGCACGGCCCATATGGCCATCCCGCCAACGCCGAACAAGGCAACGCTGATGACGGCCAGCAGGGTGGGGCCCCAGTTGGAGTGAGGTGTATAGATATGGCGCTCAATCCAGTCATCGGTTGTACCGTGGCCATACGTCGCTAGCAGGTCAGGGTCGCTCCGTACCGCGGCATACAACTCCGCGCCCCTCCACAGCAATTGATGGATGCCTAGAATGTACGGACTATGAGGGTCTTGCACCGTATCGGCGTGTGCATGATGTTTGCGATGTACGGCCACCCATTCCCTAGTGACCATCGCGGTCGTTAGCCAGCTCCAGAATCTAAAAATATGTGCGAGCGCGGGATGGAAATCGATCGATCGATGGGCCTGGCTGCGATGCAGATACAGCGTCACTGTAAGTATGGTGAGCTGGGTCATCACGAATAGATACAGCAGCAGCATGCCAAGCCCAACCTGGAGCAGGCCGTGCGAGGCCATATCGAGTAACCGGTCGAGCATGGGATTACCTCATATGAAGGGTCTGTGTCCTGTTGCAGCGCCGTGCGTTACGGATAACCTAATGCGCCGACGTTGCATCGGACGGGGAAATACCTTGTTCCTTCAATCCGGTGAGCATTGAAGATGCCGCGCTCAGGCCGCGCATAGATTAAAAGTGGATGGTGCGGCAAGCCGAGGTGATCGTCTGTTCTCAACCGCACATAGCACTTGAGTTCTCCCGTGCCAAAACGTCGCGTCGGCGTTCGTTACCGAACAGTACGATGCCGGTGACGAGCGTAGATTAGCTCCGCAACGTACGCATGGCGGATCGAAGCATCCGCAATCCAGAAGCGCCGTCGGTCGCGACGGTGAAGGAGATGCGGAGTCTGCTGCGCAGATTTAACGAGAGCCGACATGACTATTGGCACCATTCTTCTCGTGCTACTTATCCTCTTGTTGATTGGGGTGATCCCGAGTTGGCCTTACAGTCGTCAATGGGGCTACGGGCCAAGCGGTGGCTTCGGTTTGGCTCTACTCATCGTCGTCGTGCTTTTGTTCATGGGGCGCATCTAGGCATAGACGGGGAGGGGCTCTCGCCGCCCTTATGGGCGGCGAAGGCTTCTCTGCTCGTCAAGTCGTTCAGTCAGTCCACTGGACACTTACCTTCCGTGTCGATATAGCGGCTGTGAGCGCCAGCGCACCGTGATGAATGCATCAACAGCGTATAGCTGACGCCTAGCACAACGAGGGCAATCAGATGAAACGCTTTCATTCCATCACTGCACTGGGCTTCTCCATGTTTGTATTCGTATCGGCCATGGCGGCCGATGGCTATGTCACGGGGCAAGTCGATATGCGCGCAGGACCGGACTCCAGCTATCCGGGTGTTGTCACGCTAGGCGCAGGCACTGAAGTCTCCATTCAGGGCTGTGTGAATGGTTGGTCATGGTGCGACGTCATTACGGGTGGAGATCGTGGCTGGGTGGCCGGGAATGATCTGCAGGAGGACTATCAGGGGCAGCGAGTTCTCATTCCGTCCTATGGTGTCAAGATCGGCATCCCTATCATTACCTTCGTCTTTGGAACCTACTGGGACAACTACTACCGCAATCGTCCGTGGTACGGTCAGCGAGAGCATTGGAGTCATGTGACTCCCAACTATCGTCCCGTGGCGGTCACTAAGGACTATCGCCGCGGCGAGGGTGCGGTGCACAGCGCTCCGGCAAATGACGCAGGTCAGTCTCATGCCAATCCTGTTGCTTCTGTCAGTCAGACAGGGCCATCTGCCGCGCGTACCACGCCCGCCGCACACACCACACATCAGGCTACGGGAGCGCCGACTGCAGCGTCACAGTACCACGCGGTCGCTGCTGGACACACTGTTACACAGGCGAAGGCCAGTCCACTGCAGGTACCTTCAGTGCACGCAGCCTCTGAGCAAAAGGCGTCGCGACCTGCCTCGCCCGCGAAGTCAGGCACGAAAGAAGAGGGCGGCAATGACAAGGGCCAGCATTGAGTCTGTCCGGCCATGAATATATCCGTGCGGGCCACCTAAAGGCCTTGCACGCCATCGTGTGAGTTCACTGCCGGCCTGAGATCGTAGGTTGGCGATCTAGGTTTGGCTGTACTGGCGGTTAAGCCCGCAGGTACCCACGTGCTTGGTTGCATATCCCCTGGCTCGGGTGATCTGGATTCGTTCATGGCGCTCTAGGGCGTGGCATGTGTCTCGCCTTCACGTGGTTCTCCCTGCCTGCAGGGTAAAACTGTCAATGCTGGATAGAGGGCTGCGGCATCCGCAGGCCTTATTTTCCGTTGATTCGCCGCTCCGCATGATTTCTAGAGGGACGGTGACTTTTGAAGATCAGCAATCCGTTCGCTTCGTTCTCGTTCCGTCGCCTCAGGGCTACCTTCCGCCGGCAGCTGCGATGGCGGCGACATATCGAGCACACGCCGGAGCCGACCCTGCGCTCGGAGTTGTTCAGTGCCGATCAGATGGATCTGTACGGCACAGCGCTGGCTAATGCGCATCGGTCTAGCGCCAAATCGCGTGACAATTCCTTGTTGGCCCGTCTCGCCGACAATAAGTTTGTGCTCGCGCACTCCTGTGCCAGGCTCACTCATGCCCATCGTGCGGATCGTCGCATCACACCGGCCGCCGAATGGCTGCTCGACAACTACTACCTGATCGAAGAGCAGATTCGCATCGCTCAGCGACATCTCCCCAAGAGCTACAGTCTTGAACTACCACGATTGCTCACCGGGCCGTCGGCCCGGCTACCGCGTGTCTACGATATTGCGCTGGAGACAATTTCCCATGGTGATGGGCGCGTTGATAGTGAAAGCCTGAGCCGCTTTGTCACCTCTTACCAGAGCGTCAGGCCACTTACGCTGGGTGAATTGTGGGCAATTCCGATCATGCTTCGGCTGGCCCTGATCGAGAACCTTCGGCGCGTGGCTTCCCGCGTGATGGTCGATTGGAATGACCGCAACCTGGCCGATCAGTGGGCCGACCGCATGACGGAGATTGCCGAGCGCGATCCCAAAAGTGTCGTGCTCGCCGTGGCCGACATGGCGCGATCCCATCCGCCCCTGGCCAGCTCCTTCGTGGCCGAATTGACGTGGCGATTGCAGGGGCAGGGGCCTGCGCTGGCGTTGCCCCTGAACTGGATCGAACAGCACCTTGCCGAATCGGGTTTGAGCATCGAGCGGCTCGTGCAGATGGAGGCGCAACAACAGGCGGCCGACCAGGTCTCCATTGGCAACAGCATTGCTAGCCTGCGGATGCTTTCCGCCCTGGACTGGCGTGAGTTCGTGGAAGCCACGAGTGTCGTCGAGCACATCCTGCAAGACGATCCTGCGGGCGTCTATACATCGATGGACTTCGCTACGCGCGATCACTATCGGCATGTCGTGGAATGGTTGGCACGGCATAGCGAGCTATCCGAGACCGACGTGGCGAAGATGTCTATCGAGCTTGCTAGGGCGCGCGCGCAGGCGGGGGCAAACAGAGAAGTAGAGGCGCACGTCGGCTTTTACCTGGTTGATCGGGGATTGCCTGTACTCGAAGAGCGTATCGCTGTAAGACAGCCTTATGGCGCCGTCTGGCAGCAACGGGTTAAACGTGCGCCGCTGACGTTCTATCTCGGCACGACCGTGCTCCTGACGGCGGCGCTGGCATGGCCTCTGCTGGCTAGTCTTGCGAACAGCGGCATCCATGGTCTCTGGCGCTTGATGGTCACCTTGCCCATAGCCCTGATAGCTAGCCAGCTCTCGATAAGTCTCGTCAACTGGCTGGCGTCCATCGTGGTCAAACCGCAGATGTTGCCGCGCATGGACTATTCGGAGGGCCTGCCCAACGAAATGCGTACCTTGGTGGTAGTGCCCTCGATGTTCTCCAGTGCGGAAGATGTGGACGAGCTGATCGAGGGTCTTGAGGTTCGTTTTCTCGCCAATCGCGACGAGCATCTTCATTTCGCATTGCTCACTGACTTCACGGACGCGCATGTGGAGGTGACGGAGCAAGACGCAGGACTGCTTCAGATGGCGGAACGCAGAATCGACGAGCTCAATGAGACCTATGCGAAGACGGATATCGATCGCTTCTTCCTCTTTCATCGCCCCCGCCGCTGGAATGCCATCGACAAGGTCTGGATGGGCGCCGAGCGCAAGCGCGGCAAGCTGGCCGATCTAAATGCCTTGCTTCGCAGTGGCGATACGGGTCGATTTTCCTTGATCGTCGGCCGCATCGCCGGGCTCATGGATGTAAGGTATGTGATTACCCTGGATGTGGATACCCAGCTGCCACGAGGCGCGGCGCGCCAGTTCGTCGGCGCCATGGCCCATCCACTCAATCGCCCGGTCTTCGACACGGATGGGCGGCGGGTCGTGGCGGGCTACGCCATTCTCCAGCCGCGGGTGGGCATCAGCCTGCCCAGCGCCGTGCGCTCGGTCTACGCAAGGTTGTTTGGCAGTGATGCGGGCATTGATCCCTACACGCGAGCCGTGTCGGATGTCTACCAGGATCTGTTTCGAGAAGGGTCGTTCATCGGCAAGGGGATCTACGACCTCGATGCCTTCGAGCGCGCGATGCAGGGGCGCTTTCCAGACAACAGCATTCTCAGTCACGACCTGATCGAGGGCTGTTATGCGCGATCGGGCCTGATCAGCGACGTGCAACTATATGAGGAGTATCCCTCGCGCTACAGCGCGGACGCCAAGCGCCGACATCGTTGGATCCGAGGCGATTGGCAGTTGATTCCCTGGCTGCTTCCACGTGCACTGGCGCCGAACGGGGCGACGAAGTCAAGCCCATTGTCGGCGCTATCGCGCTGGAAGATATTCGATAACCTGCGGCGCAGCCTGGTTCCACCCGCGTTGCTGGCGTTGCTCCTATTGAGCTGGCTTGCCATGTCATCCGTGGCCTGGTGGACAATTGGCGTGCTGACAGTCCTGTTGCTGCCGCCGTGGCTGACGTCGGTGCTCGGCCTGTTGCAGAAATCGAGGGACTTGCCGCTGGATCAACACCTTCGCGTGGCGCTGCATGCCGCGGCTCAACATTTCGTGCGTGCCTTGCTCGTATTGGTGTGGCTGCCGCACGAAGCGTTTTATAGCCTGGATGCGGTCGCAAGAACGCTGTGGCGTGTGCTGATAACGCGGCGTCACTTGTTGCAGTGGAGTGCATCCCGGGAAATCGAACGTGCCAGCGCGACTTCGTTGGCGGGGATCTATCGGCGAATGTGGGTGGTGCCGTGTCTCGCGGTGATCGTTATCCTGGCATTGGCAATGCGACGGCCAGTGGCGTTAGGCGTGGCGGGACCCATTCTGCTGTCGTGGTTGGTTGCGCCGGCTATTGCGTGGTGGCTGAGCAAGCCTCCCGCGCGCATCGACTTTGAGCCCGCCGAGCACCAACTACGCTTCTTGCGCGTACTGGCGCGCAAGACCTGGGCGTTCTTCGAGGCGCATGTCGGGCCACGGGAAAACTGGCTGCCACCAGACAACATCCAGGAGAAGCCTTCGCCAACCGTTGCGCACCGCACGTCGCCTACCAATATGGGTTTGGCGCTGCTGGCGAATCTCGCGGCTTACGATTTTGGTTACCTGACGTCAGCTCGGCTGATGGAGCGCACCGCCTGTGCCCTCGACACTATGCAGTGCATGGAGCGTCATCGGGGACATTTTTACAACTGGTACGACACCCTTTCGCTGCTGCCACTTCCCCCGCATTACATCTCCGCCGTCGATAGCGGCAATCTTGCCGGTCATCTACTGACGCTCCGCGCTGGCCTGTCGGCATTGGCGGATGACCCACTATTTGATGCGCGCCTTCTCGATGGACTGGTCGATACGCTTGAGATCTTGCTGAGCGAATTTGCGGTACGTGGTATCGATACGCGTCTGCTAGGCGATTTCCAACTGCAGCTTGATGGTGCTCGTGCAGCACCACCGGTGTCGCTCATTGAGGCGGAAGCCTGCATGAGTCAACTGCTTGCGGAGTGCGAGGCCGTGGCGATGTCTTTGGAGCTCAATCCGGAAGACGAGCCCGGCTTCTGGCTTGTGGCATTGCTTATGCAATGTCGTGATGCCAGTGTCTACTTTGGCCGTTTCGTGTCCGGTCCGGCTGATGATGAAGGCGTCTGGCAGAACAGTATCCCGTCCCTGCGGCAGCTGGCGGGGGGAGGGATGGGACGGGACACGGGTGTTCCGTCGCAGGTGTCAGCACAGGCGCAGCGGGCAGCCGTGGAATGCATGGCGCTGATTGCCCGGTTGGTGAGGCAGCTGGGTGAGCTCGCCACCATGGATTTCGGCTTTCTTTACGATACGCGCCGCGATCTGCTGACCATTGGCTACAACCTGGACGAGCGTCGGCTCGATGCGGGCTATTACGATCTGCTCGCCTCCGAGGCTAGGCTTACCAGCTTTGTCGCCATCGCGCAGGAGCAGCTGCCGCAGGAGAGTTGGTTCACGCTCAGCCGTTTGCTGACGACGGCGGGTGGCGAGCCGGTGCTGCTTTCCTGGACGGGCTCGATGTTCGAATACCTGATGCCCATGCTGGTGATGCCAAATTACGAGGGCAGCCTGCTTCATCAGACCTGCCGTGCCGCCGTAGCCCGGCAGATCGAGTATGGCAATCAGCGCGGTGCGCCCTGGGGCATCTCCGAATCAGGGTACAACGCGATGGATGCCCGCATGAACTATCAGTACCGCGCCTTCGGCGTTCCTGGCTTGGGTCTCAAGCGCGGCCTGGGTGAAGAGTTGGTGGTGGCCCCGTACGCCACGGCACTGGCATTGATGGTGGCACCCGAGGAGGCGTGCGCCAATCTGCAGCGACTTGCCAGTGAAGGACTAGAGGGACGCTTCGGTTTGCATGAGGCGATCGACTACACCCCGGCTCGTTTGCCACGTGGGCAAAGTTCGGCGGTGATCTTCTCTTTCATGGCCCACCATCAGGGCATGAGTTTGTTGGCGCTGGATTACGTGCTTCGGCAGCAGCCCATGCAGAGGCGGTTCGAGTCCGACCCGAGCCTGCAGGCGACGCTGCTCCTGCTGCAGGAGCGCATGCCCAAGACAGCGATGGAGTATCTGCACACCGCCGAGTTCTCCAATGTGCAAGGGCCGGCGCCCGCAGCGGAGTCCACCCTTCGCGTGTTTACCGACCCAGATCGGATGAGGCCGGCGGTGCAGTTGCTCTCCAATGGTCAGTATCACGTCATGGTGAGCAGCGCAGGGGGTGGCTACAGTCGCTGCCGGGATATGGCCGTGACGCGCTGGCGCGAGGACATCAGCCGCGATAACTGGGGCATGTTTTGTTATCTGCGTGATGTGGCCAGCGGGGAATGCTGGTCCGCCATGCACCAGCCGATGCTGATGAAGACGGACCATTACGAGGCGATTTTTTCAGACGCGCGCGCGGAGTTTCGCGTGCGCCAGTGCGATTTCGATGCGCATACCGAGATCGTCGTGTCGCCCGAAGACAATATTGAGCTTCGTCGTATCCGGTTGACTAACCGGGGGCGGGCGAGGCGCACCATCGAGATAACCAGCTACGCCGAGGTGGTTCTGACGCCGGCCATCGCCGACGCATTGCACCCAGCCTTTAGTAACCTGTTTGTGCAAACTGAGCTGATACGCGCGCTACAGGCGATTATTTGCACGAGGCGGCCGCGCTCCAGTAGCGACTTTGTGCTCTGGATGTGTCACCTGATGGCGGTGCATGATGCGGATATTGATGCGATCTCGTATGAGACTGATCGTGCCCGCTTTATCGGCCGTGGCCATAGCCTAGCGGACCCTGCCGCCATGGACTCATCCGCCGACGGCACTGGTCGTCTATCGGACAGTGAGGGGGCAGTACTCGACCCGATCGTAGCCATTCGCTGCCGAATCACGCTTGACCCGGAGCAGTCTGCTTTGGTGGATATGGTCACGGGAGTCATTGACAGTCGAGAAGCTTGTCTACACCTGATCGAGAAGTATCGCGACCGGCATCTGGCCGATCGTGTATTCGACCTAGCTTGGACCCATAGCCAGGTTTTGCTGCGGCAACTCAATGCCAGTCTGGCCGACGCGCAGCTATATGAGCAGATGGCCGCCTCCATCATTTACGCCAGCGCGCCATTGCGTGCGGAGGCAGGAATTTTGCGTGCCAATCGACGAGGGCAATCTGGTTTGTGGGGGCAGGCGATCTCTGGCGACCTGCCCATTGTGCTCTTGCGCGTCTCCAATGCCTCCCGGATCGAGCTGGTACGCCAAATGGTCCAGGCGCACGCGTATTGGCGACTCAAGGGCCTGGCTGTGGATCTGGTGATTTGGAATGAGGATTACGCTGGCTATCGGCAACAGTTGCAGGATCAGATCATGGGCTTGATCGCATCTGGGGTCGAGGCGAGCCTGATCGATCGGCCCGGCGGCATCTTCGTGCGCTCAGCCCAGCAACTCTCCCATGAGGATCGCATCCTGGTACAGGCAGTTGCGCGCCTGGTGCTTACAGACAATCGAGGCAGCCTTGTAGAACAAATCGGGCGTCGCCAGTTGCGCACAAGCCCGGCGCGCCTGCAAATCACAGAGAGCTGGATTTCCGAGTTTGACCAGACTACCCCGACGTCCGATGCCTTGCCTGACAGCCTGCAGCTGAACTGCCCCTATGGCGGATTCAGTGCCGACGGCACCGAATATGTCATCACTTTGGCGGCGGGCCAGTCCACGCCAGCCCCATGGGTCAACGTATTGGCAAACCCGCAGTTTGGCACCGTCGTCTCTGAAAGCGGTGGTGCTTATACATGGGCGGAAAACGCGCACGAATTCCGCTTAACACCCTGGGGCAATGATCCGGTTACCGACGCCAGTGGCGAAGCCATCTATCTGCGCGACGAGCAGACCGGGCGCTACTGGTCGCCGACACCGTTGCCACGGCGAGGCGAGGGCGCATATCTAACGCGGCACGGTTTTGGCTATAGCGTATTCGAGCACCAAGAGGCCGGAATTCGCACCGAGCTATGGATCTACGTCGCGCTGGACATGCCGGTGAAGTTCATGGTGCTGAAGGTGCGTAATGGTTCGGGTCGCTTGCGGCGACTATCTGCTACAGGCTATGTCGAGTGGGTGCTTGGCGACCTGCACTCGCGGACGGGCATGCATGTGGTTACAGAGTCGGACCCGGTGACTGGCGCCATGCTCGCGTGTAATGCCTGCAACACAGAGTTTCCCGATCGCGTGGCATTTTTCGACGTCGACAACCCCGCGCGTAGCGTGAGCGGCAATCGCAGTGAGTTCCTTGGCCGCAATGGCAGTATGCGCAATCCAGCGGGAATGGAAAATGCAACCCTATCAGGCCAGGTGGGCGCTGGGCTGGATCCTTGCGGGGCCATCCAGATCCCCTTTGAACTGGATGATGGCGATGAGTACGAAATTATCTTCCGGCTCGGAATGGGCGCCGGCACCAAAGCGGCGATTGAGCTCGTGCAACGATGTCGTGGACTCGGTAGCGCCGCGGCCGCACTTGATGCAGTGCGACTTCATTGGCATTGGACGCTTGGCAAGGTTCAGGTCCATACGCCGGATCGAGCGGTCAACGTACTGGTCAATGGCTGGCTAATGTATCAAACCATTGCCTGTCGTTTTCTCGCACGCAGCGGCTATTACCAGTCCGGTGGCGCCATCGGTTTCCGTGACCAACTGCAAGATTCGATGGCCATGGTGCACGCGGCTCCGTATCGCGCGCGTCAGCATTTGTTGCTTTGTGCCGCACACCAGTTTCCTGAAGGTGATGTTCAGCACTGGTGGCATCCGCCGTTGGATCGGGGCGTGCGCACCCGTTGTTCGGACGATTATCTCTGGCTGCCCCTGGCAGCGAGTCGCTATGTCGTCACGACAGGGGATCGTGGTGTGCTCGACGAAATGGCCGTCTATATAGAAGGTCGACTGGTTAACACGGACGAGGAGTCCTATTACGATTTGCCCGCACGGTCGGAGCTGCGTGAAACGCTCTATCAGCATTGCGTTCGGGCCATTGAACACGCCGCTCCGCGCGGCTCACATGGCCTGCCGTTGATCGCCTGTGGTGACTGGAACGATGGCATGAATCGTGTGGGCGAGCACGGGCGCGGCGAGAGTGTTTGGCTCGGCTTCTTCCTCTACGACGTGTTGCTTCAGTTCGCTCCAATCGCGCGCTTTCAAGGTGATGCACGATTTGCAACGCGCTGCGAAAGCGAGGCTGTGCTGCTAAAGAGGAACCTCGAACAGCATGGCTGGGATGGCGCATGGTACCGGCGCGCCTACTTTGACGACGGCACACCTCTTGGCTCGGCGGACAACGACGAATGCCAGATTGACTCCATCGCACAAAGCTGGTCGGTGCTGTCGGGCGCTGCAGATGATGCTCGGCGGAGACAGGCGATGAGATCGCTGGAGCAGCGACTAGTGCGTCGCGACATTGGGCTGGTCCAATTGCTGGATCCTCCGTTCGATCGCTCCACATCTGACCCCGGTTACATCAAGGGTTATGTGCCGGGCGTGCGCGAGAACGGCGGACAATACACCCACGCCGCCATCTGGGCCGCCATGGCCTTTGCCAAGCTGGGCGACGGCGAGCGGGCATGGGAGCTGCAGCGCATGATCAATCCAGTCAGCCATAGCCAGACCACCGAGACCATGGAGATTTACAAGGTCGAGCCATACGTGATTGCTGCGGATGTCTACGCTGCAGCCACCCACGTCGGACGCGGCGGCTGGAGCTGGTACACCGGCTCGGCAGGCTGGATGTATCGACTACTGGTGGAGTCGCTGCTTGGCCTGCGCATGGAAGGCGAGTATCTGTACATTACACCGTTGTTACCGGCCGACTGGCAGTCGTTCAAGCTTGATTATCGTCACGCCGAAACGGATTACCACATCTCTGTCACCCGAGACGACGACGGCGAAGGTGGCGATCAGATCAGTCTTGATGGTGAACTTCAGGGTGGCCAATGCATCTTGCTGACGGACGATGGCATAGACCATTACATCGATGTGTGGTGCCGGTTGGCTACCTAGGACAAGCGTCACATCATGGCAAGGTCATAGATGCCCGATCTTAACGCGACATGGGCCATGCTCAGGATTCGTCAACCGCGTTGGCTATAGCGGTTGCCCGCCTAAAGCCATAAAGGAACCCGCAACCCATCATGACGAGCCCTTCCTCTGATGCGTTTGTTTTCTTCGGTGCGACCGGTGACCTCGCGTACAAGAAGATCTTCCCGGCATTGCAGGCCATGATTCAAGCGGGTGAGCTGGACATGCCGATCATCGGCGTGGCCCATGCCGGCTGGGGGCGAGAGCAACTGCAAGAACGTGCGAAGTCCAGCCTGGACGAATACGGTGGATTCGACGACGTTGCATTCTCCAGGCTCACCGCGCAACTGAAGTACATCGACGGCGACTACAACGATGCAGCGACCTACAGCCAGCTCAGGCAGACGCTAGGTGAAGCACAACGCCCGCTGCACTACATGGCCATTCCGCCCAGCATGTTCAGCACGGTGGCGCAGGGGCTGGCAAAGGCGGGTTGCACTAAAGGCGCACGGATCGTGGTTGAGAAACCGTTCGGGCGCGACCTGGCATCGGCCAAGGCGCTGAATCGCACGCTGCATAAGGTGTTCCCCGAGTCGTCTATTTTTCGCATCGATCACTATCCAGGCAAGGGGGCCGTGCAGAACCTGCTTTACTTCCGTTTTGCCAACACCTTCCTGGAGCCGATCTGGAATCGCACCTACGTCGACAGCGTGCAGATCACCATGGCTGAGAGCTTTGGCGTCGAGGGTCGCGGCAGCTTTTACGAAGAAACCGGCGCCCTTCGTGACGTGGTGCAGAACCATCTGTTGCAGATCACTGCGCTACTTGCAATGGATACGCCGATCGGCCATGACGCCGCCGCGATGCGCGACGAGAAGCTTCGGGTATTCCAGGCCATGCGCCCACTAGATCCCCGGGAAGTCGTGCGAGGACAGTTCAAGGGATATCGCCAGGAGAAAGGTGTTGCGCCGAAGTCCCAGGTCGAAACCTTCGCGGCCTTGCGTCTGCATATCGATACCTGGCGCTGGGCTGGCGTGCCGTTCTATATCCGTGCCGGCAAATGCCTTCCGCTCACGACCACCGAGGTCATGGTGAATCTGAAGCGCCCGCCGCTATCCGTGTTCGATGAGATCACGCCGGCGCAGTCGAACTACTTTCGCTTTCGGCTCAGTCCCGAAGTTGTGATATCGGCTGGTGCGCGCGTCAAGCAGGCGGGCGAGGCAATGCGCGGCGAAGCCGTGGAGCTTATAGCGCGGCATCAGCCCTCGCAGGAGGAACAGCCCTATCGGCGACTGCTTGGCGATGCCATCCGTGGCGATGCCTCGCAGTTCACCAGCGACGCCTGTGTCGAGAGGGCGTGGGCCGTGATTGATCCTGCGTTGGGCGGGGCCGAGCCTGTGCATGAGTATGCCGCCGGCAGTTGGGGGCCCGCATTGGCGGCCGATCTCGTGACGAAGGGAGGGGATTGGCACGATCCGAGGGCGGAGGCGACGGCGCCATGTTGACGACGCGTCCACTGGTGTTCCTGCTCGATGTCGACAATACCTTGCTCGACAATGACCGCTTTGCGGCTGACCTCGCGGCACGGCTCGATTGCGACTTCGGCAAGGAAGAGCGCGAACGCTATTGGTCCATCTACGCCAGTCTGCGGGACACACTGGGCTACGCCGATTACCTGGGCGCGCTACAGCAGTTCCGCCCCGACAACGGTAACGAAGCGGCGTTATTGCAATTGTCGTTCTTTCTGCTCGATTACCCCTTCGTTGAGCGGGTCTATCCGCACGCACTAGAGGCCATTCGATACCTGGAAGCGATTGGTACATCCGTCATTCTTTCCGATGGCGACATCGTGTTTCAGCCGCGCAAGATCCAGCGCGCTGGTCTCTGGGATGCCGTGGAGGGCCGCGTGCTGGTCCATGTGCACAAGGAGAGCATGATCGACGCGACACTGCAGCGTTATCCCGCTGCACATTACGTCATGGTCGATGACAAGCCGGGATTGCTAGCTGCGGTCAAGCGAGTGCTTAGTGGCCGAGTCAGCACTGTGTTCGTTCGCCAGGGATACCACGCGGCTGAAGCGACGCAGGTCTCGCTCGACCTCCAGCCCGACTACACCTTCGACCACATCAGCGATCTGTGGGGATTGGCGCGCGCGGATTTTCCCGCCATCGCCAATCTCCATATCGCCCGCGCCAGTCGCGGCGGCACCACTAAGGCAGCCCCTCCGGAGTAGCCATGAAACCCACCCGTCGACTGCACGATCTCGGCCAGAGCCTGTGGCTGGACAATATCACCCGAGAGATTCTCGATAACGGCATCTTGCGTCGTTACATCGATAATCTCTCGATTACCGGCCTCACCTCCAATCCCACCATCTTCGATGGAGCTATTGGCAGCGGCCAAGCATATGATGCAGCCATCCGCGAGAAAGTGAAGGCCGGGAAATCTGGCGAAAGCCTGTTCATGGAGTTGGCGCTGGAGGATCTCAGCCGTGCCGCCGATATGTTCCGGCCCGTGTACGAGGCCAGTGGCCATGTCGACGGCTGGGTTTCGATGGAGGTGTCGCCATTGCTTGCCAGTGATCCCGCCGGCAGCATTGAGGCGGCGAAGCGGATTCACACGCAAGCGACTCGGCCCAATCTACTCGTGAAGATCCCAGGCCTCCCTGAGGGGCTTCCGGCTATTGAGGCATCCATCTACGCAGGCATACCGATCAACGTGACGCTGCTGTTCTCCTGCAAACAATATCTTGCCGCCGCAGAGGCCTATATGCGCGGCATCGAGCGGCGCATTGAAGCCGGACTGGATCCACGAATCGGCTCGGTGGCCTCCGTGTTTGTGAGCCGCTGGGATGTAGCAGCCAACGACAAGGTACCAGCCGAGCTGCACAACAATCTCGGTATCGCTGTTGCCCAACTTACGTATCGCGCCTATCGCGAGCTGCTCGCCACGCCGCGTTGGCGCAAGCTAGCCGACGCAGGCGCATTGCCCCAGCGCCTGCTGTGGGCGAGCACAGGCACGAAGGATCCCAAGGCTTCGGACACGCTATATATCAAGGCATTGGCGGCTCCGGACACCGTCAACACCATGCCGGAGAGAACCTTGCTGGCCTTTGCTGAGCACGGCGCGACGGATGGCGTTATGGACGTAGACGGCGGCGATGCCGAGAACGTCTTGGCCCGCTTTGAGCGGGCGGGTATCGACATTGATGCGCTGGCAAGCCGGTTACAAAGCGAAGGCGCGCAATCCTTCGTCAGGTCTTGGCAGCAATTGCTGCAGCGTATCGTGGACAAGGGTGCCGGGCTTTCCAAGGCCACTCAGCGAGCCGCGTCATGATGCCTTCTCCCATCACATCAGCCGCTGCGAGCCTGACATGGCTGCCGGCCTGGCTGGCGCTATTGCAGCACGCCAGGCAGATGGATCGTAACCATCTTCGTGAACTGTTTGCCTTTGATCCGGCTCGCAGCGAGCGGCTTCATGTCGAGGCCGTTGGCATGTATTTCGATTACTCCAAGCAACGCGTCACTGATGAAATAATGCGCTTGCTGCGCGAGCTGGCCGACGCCTGTGGTTTGAAGCAACGCATGGAAGCCATGTTTCGGGGCGACAAGATCAATGCCACCGAGAGGCGAGCTGTCCTGCATATTGCTTTGCGCGCACCGGTGGGAGTGCGCATTGATGTCGACGGAAAGAATGTCGTGCCGAAGGTGCACGATGTGCTCAATCGCATGGCTGATCTGGCGGCACGTGTACGCGACGGAACGTGGCTCGGCTATACCGGCAAGCCCATTCGCCATGTCATCAGCATCGGCATCGGCGGGTCAGACCTTGGGCCTGTCATGGCCTATGAGGCGCTTCGCTACTACAGCCAGCGGCAGATGACCTTCGGGTTCGTCTCCAACGTAGATGGGACGGATTTTGTCGAGACAACGCGTGACCTGGATGCGGCGGAGACGCTTTTCATCATCTGTTCCAAAACCTTTACGACGCAGGAGACGCTGACCAACGCGCATGCGGCGCGCGAATGGTGCCTGCGCGGACTGGGGGGCGCCGACGCCGATAATGGCGGAGCTATCGCCAAGCACTTTGTAGCGGTATCCACGAACGCCGAAGCGGTCGCCAAGTTCGGCATCGATACCAGTCATATGTATGGATTCTGGGATTGGGTGGGTGGCCGCTACTCGATGGATTCCGCGATCGGCCTGTCGACGATGCTGGCCATCGGTGCGGCCCATTTCCACGAGATGCTTGCCGGCTTCCACGCGATGGATGAGCATTTCCGTCAGGCGCCGCTGGAAAGCAATCTGCCAGTGCTGATGGGGTTGCTCGGCATCTGGAACAATAATTTCCTCGGCGCCTCGACGGTAGCCGTGCTTCCTTACGAGCAATACCTGAAGCGGTTTCCAGCCTACCTGCAACAGTTGACGATGGAGAGCAACGGCAAGCACGTGACGCTCGACGGTGCGACGGTGGACTACGAAACCGGTCCGATTTACTGGGGCGAGCCGGGTACCAACGGACAGCATTCGTTCTATCAGCTGATTCACCAGGGCACCCGTTTGATCCCGTGCGATTTCATCGGCTTCTGCCAACCGTTGAACCTGCTGCCGAACGGACACGGCGGTGACCAGCACGACTTGCTTATAGCCAACCTGATCGCGCAGAGCGAGGCCCTGGCATTCGGCAAGTCCGCTGATGAAGTGAAGGCGGAAGGCACTGCTCCCGATCTGGTGCCCCAGCGAACGTTCGAAGGAAATCGGCCGAGCACTACGATTCTTGCTGAGCGACTCGACCCCTACACGCTAGGCACGCTGGTGGCGCTGTATGAGCACAGCGTGTTCGTGCAGGGCGTGATCTGGAACATCGACTCGTTCGACCAGTGGGGCGTGGAGCTTGGCAAGGCATTGGCCAAGCGCGTGGAGGGTGAGATCGCCAGCAAAGACGCCAGTGGTCTCAATCACGACAGTTCCACCAACGCGTTGATTCGACGGTATCGTCGGTTACGCGAGGTGCGATCGTGAGTACCACCGTCAGTCCGCTGGCAGGAAAGCTGGCGTCGCCTTCCCTGCTGGTCGATGTGGCCAAGCTGCTGGCTGCATATACCGAGCTTCGCCCCGATCCGTCGCTGCCGTCGCAACAGGTGGCCTTTGGCACCTCCGGTCATCGGGGCAACTCGTTCGATCGCAGTTTCAACGAGTGGCACGTGCTGGCGATCAGCCAGGCGATCTGCGAGTACCGCAAGGGCGCGCAGATCAGCGGTCCGCTCTATATGGGCCTGGACACCCACGCGCTATCGCAGCCGGCCTTCGAAAGCGCGCTGGAGGTGTTGGCCGCCAATGGCGTGGAAACCATGATCGCTTGGGGTGGCGAGTTCACGCCGACACCCGCCGTGTCCCATGCCATTCTGGGCTACAACTACCGGCGAAGCGCCGGGCTAGCCGATGGGATTGTCATCACGCCTTCGCACAACCCGCCCGACAACGGTGGCTTCAAGTACAACCCGCCCAACGGTGGCCCGGCCGACGTCGATATCACCGACTGGATCCAGGAGCGGGCCAATGCCCTGATGAGGGATGGCATGCACGAGGTGCGGCGCATGCCGTTCACGCGGGCCCGCCATGCGTCGACCACGCATGAGTTTGACTTCCTCGATGCCTACGTCGGCGATCTCGGCAGCATGATCGACTTCGACGCGATACGTGGTGCCGGCATCCACATGGCAGTCGATCCGCTTGGCGGTGCTGGCGTGCACTATTGGGCACCGATCGCAGAGCGTTACCGTGTCGACCTCACCGTGGTCAGCGAGGAGGTGGATCCGCAGTTCGGTTTCATGACCGTCGATTGGGACGGCAAGATCCGCATGGATCCATCGTCGTCTTATGCCATGCAGCGGTTGATCGGGCTGAAGTCCAAGTACGACGTGGCTTTCGCCTGCGATACGGATCATGATCGCCACGGCATCGTCACGCGTAGCGGCGGTTTGATGGTGCCAAACCAATACCTCTCGGTGCTGATCGACTATCTGTTCAACCACCGTCCGCAATGGGATGCCAGGGCAGCCGTCGGCAAAACCCTGGTAAGCACCGCGTTGATCGATCGTGTCGTCAAGCGGCTGGGCCGGCGACTCTATGAAGTGCCGGTCGGCTTCAAGTGGTTCGTGGATGGCCTGCTTGACGGGTCGCTGGGGTTCGGTGGCGAGGAAAGCGCCGGTGCGTCGTTCCTTCGCCGTAACGGCGAGGTATGGGCCACCGACAAGGATGGCATCGTGCCAGCCTTGCTGTCGGCAGAAATCACGGCTCGCCGCGAGGGCGATCCGGCCGAGCAATATCAGGCACTCGTTCAAGCCTTGGGCGAGCCCGTCGCTAATCGCGTCGACGCGCCCGCGACAGCCGAGCAGAAAGCGCTGTTAGCCAGGCTTTCGCCCGAACAGGTGCCAAGCACCACGCTGGCCGGTGAGAAGATCGAGAGCGTGATCGACCGCGCACCCGGTAACAACGCGCCCATCGGCGGCATCAAGGCTTCCACTGCCAGTGGTTGGTTTGCCGCACGGCCATCAGGCACTGAGGACATCTACAAGATCTATGCCGAAAGCTTCAAGGATGGCGCGCATCTGCAATCGATCTTGCAAGAGGCGCAGCAGATCGTCGATGCGGCACTCAAGGTCCGTGCGACCTGACTCCCAGCGCTGATCCTTCCTTCTTGCCCCCCAGGTAGCCGACATGTTCACCAAACTCGATCAGCTGTGCATCAATACCATCCGCTCCCTTTCGGTGGACATGGTGCAAAGAGCCAATAGTGGCCATCCCGGCATGCCGCTGGGGGCTGCCCCCATGGCTTATGTGCTGTGGACCCAATGGTTGAGGTACAACCCGCGCAACCCTGCGTGGGAGGATCGTGATCGCTTCGTGCTGTCGGCTGGACACGGCTCGGCGTTGCTGTACAGCCTGCTGTACCTGACGGGCTACGATCTCTCATTGGACGATATCAAGCAGTTCCGCCAATGGGGCAGCAAGACGCCGGGGCACCCCGAGCGCGGCCACACGCCGGGCGTCGAAACCACCACCGGGCCACTGGGGCAGGGCATGGCCAATACCGTGGGCATGGCCATCGGCGAAGCGCAACTGGCGGCACGCTACAATCGTCCTGGCCATACCGTGATCGATCATCACACCTACGCCATCGTCAGCGACGGCGACCTGATGGAAGGCGTGGCATCGGAGGCCGTTTCGCTGGCTGGACATCTGCAGCTCGGCAAGCTGGTGTGCCTCTACGACGATAACTACGTCACCCTTTCCGCGGGTACCGACATCACGTTCTCCGAGGACCGCGCGCGGCGATTCGAAGCCTGCGGCTGGCACACTGTGCGGGTGAACGACGGCAATGGCCTCGATGCCATCCAGGCAGCCCTGCATGCCGCACATCAGGAACGCCACAAGCCGTCGTTGATCCTGGTGCGGACGCACCTTGGTTACGGCTCGCCCGAGCAGGACAGCTTCAAGGCCCACGGCTCCCCACTTGGCGTGGACGACGTGCGTAAGACCAAGCAGACACTGGGGTGGCCCACCGAGCCGGACTTCCTGATACCGGACGAAGCACTGACGCATTTCCGCCAGGCGGTGGATCGGGGCGCCGATCACGAGGCGGCGTTCGACGAGCGGCGGCGCGCTTACGCGGAGGCTTTTCCGGAGCTTGCTGTCGAATTGCAGCGCAGTCTGTCAGGTGAGCTACCACGCGGCTGGGACGCCGGTATTCCGGTGTTCGCCGCCGATGCCAAGGGCCTCGCCACGCGCGATGCATCCGGCAGGGTCATGAACGCGATAGCGCAAGGGTTGCCGACATTGACCGGAGGCTCGGCCGACCTCAATCCATCAACCAAGACGGCGCTGAAGGATCACGGCGATTTCAATCCGCCGGCATCGAACAACGAGGACAAGCAAGGCTCCGATCCGGCGGGCTGGAGTTGGCAGGGACGCAATATCCATTTCGGTGTGCGCGAACACGCAATGGGCGCCATCGTGAATGGCCTTGCTGCGCATGGTGGCTTTATCCCGTTCGGCTCGACCTTTCTGATCTTTTCCGACTACATGCGGCCGCCCATTCGGCTCGCCGCGCTGATGGGGCTGCATGTCGTACATGTGTTCACCCATGACAGCATCGCACTGGGCGAGGATGGTCCCACTCATCAGCCGGTGGAACAGCTGGCGAACCTCCGGGCGATTCCCAACCTCATCATGATCCGCCCAGCGGATGCCAACGAAACGGCGGTTGCCTGGCGGGTGGCGGTGGAGGCGCATGGTCCGGTGGCGTTGGTACTGACTCGGCAGAATCTTCCCACGCTCGATCGTCAGCACTATGCCAGCGCCGATGGCTTACGCCAGGGCGCCTATGTACTGAGCGATGCGCCTTCCGGCAAGCCCGAGCTGACACTTATCGCCAGCGGTTCCGAAGTGTGCCTGATGCTTGAGGCGGCGCAGCGCCTGCAAGGGCAGGGCATCGCTGTACGCTGCGTCTCCATGCCGAGCTGGGAGCTGTTTGAAGCGTTGCCGCAAGCGGAGCGCGATCGCGTGCTGTTGCCATCGGTCAGCGCGCGACTCGCCATAGAACTGGGTGTATCGCAGGGCTGGGAACGCTATATTGGCGCAGCTGGTGACATGCTCGGTGTCGAGCACTTCGGAGCTTCGGCGCCGGCAGAGGTGCTGTTGCGTGAGTATGGCTTCACAGTCGACAACGTCTGCGCCCGCGCCTTGGCGCTGCTTAAGAAATGAATGAGGCGCCAGGCGAACGACTCACTCGCTCTTGATGGGGTGCCCGCCGAATTCGTTGCGCATGGCCGACAGCAGCTTGTCGGAGAATGAGTCGTTGTCGCGCGAGCGCAGTCGCTCGATCAGCGACTGGGTGATCACCGGTGCAGGCACATTGAGGTCGATGGCCTCATCCACGGTCCATCGACCCTCGCCTGAATCGGCGACGTAGGGTGCGATGCCGGTCATGCTCGGGTTCTTCGCCAGCGCCGCTGCGGTCAGGTCCAGTAGCCATGAGCGCACCACGCTGCCGTAGCGCCATATCTCCGCCACTTCGTGCAGATCCAGGGCGAACTCGTGCTTGTGTTGAAGGATCGAGAAGCCCTCGGCATAGGCCTGCATCATTCCGTACTCGATGCCGTTGTGAATCATCTTGGTGAAGTGGCCTGACCCGACGGGGCCCACCCGACCCCAGCCCTGATCCTTGGTCGGCGCAAGTGTTTCGAAGATAGGCCGCATGCGTTCGACGGCCGACTCCTCGCCGCCAATCATCAGGCAATAACCCTCGGACAGGCCCCAGACACCACCACTGGTCCCGCAGTCGATGTAATGGAACTGCTGGCCAGCAAATGTCTGGGCCCGGCGCATGGTGTCCTTGTAATTGGAGTTGCCGCCGTCGATGACGGTGTCGCCAGGAGCCAGTAGCGACAGCAGTTGCTTAAGCGTGCCATCAGTGATGTCCCCCGCAGGCACCATCAGCCATAGCGTACGAGGAGCGGGCAGCGCCGCCACCAGGGCGGCCAGTGAATCAGCGGAAGTGGCACCTTTGCTTTCCAGGTCCTTGCGCGCTTCGGGCTTGGGGTCGAAACCCACCACCTGATGTCCACCGTCCACGAGGCGCTGGGCCATGTTGGCGCCCATGCGGCCGAGGCCGATCATGCCGATCTTCATGACGTCTCCTGGAATGGTGTGAAGGGTGCAGCGTTGCCACAGGCCAATACACGATGCGCCTGCGCCGGACAAGGTCACGTGACAGGGCGACCGCTGCCATCCTCGTCAGCCGCTATCGGGCCAGCCAGCGGCGGGCCCTGGCCTGGATGCCTGGCGTGAAGCGCGCGCGGTAGTATGCCTTTGCGGCCTGCTGGATCGCCGCAGCCTGCGTCGGATAGGCGTGAATGACTCGCGCTAGCGTACGCAGGCCAATGCCTGCCACCATGGCGAGGGTGATCTCATTGATCATGTCCCCGGCATGGCGGGCGACGATGGTGGCGCCAAGAATTTTGTCAGTGCGGCCCTTGACGTGGATCTTCACGAAACCGTTTTCTTCGCTATCGGTCACCGCTCGCGCAATTTCGTGCATGGGGATGGTGAAGGTTTTTATCGGGATATCCAACTGATTAGCCTCGCGCACATAGAGGCCCACATGCGCGATCTCCGGGTCGGTAAAGGTGCACCACGGAATGACCAGTTCGCTTAGTCGCTCGCGGCCGCCGAACAAGGCGTTCTGCACGACGATGTGCGCCGCAGCCTCGGCCGTATGCGTGTACTTGTGCTCGAGGCACACGTCGCCGGCGGCATAGATATTGGGATTGCTGGTACGCAGGAAGTCGTCGACACGGACGCCGTCGTTGAGGTCGTAATCGACGCCTGCTGCATCGAGGCCCAGTTGCTGCACGTTGGGCGCGTGACCGGTACCGGTCAGGATGGCGTCCACGGCCACCGTACTCCGATAGTCGTCACTGACCAGGTCAACCAGCTTCTCGCCATTTTCCACGCGTACGGCAATGGCGGTGGTGTTCAGTCGAACCTCTATGCCGTCGCGGGCAAACGCATCGGAGAGGATCTGGGCGGCATCGCGCTCTTCCTTTCCAAGGAACAATGGCATGTCCTGCACGATGGTGGTTTTAGAGCCGAGTCGGCAGAATGCCTGAGCCAACTCGCAGCCAAGCGGGCCGCCGCCAACCACCATAAGGCGGCGCGGCAATTCAGTCAGGTCAAACACGTTCTCGTTGGTTAGATAGCTTGCTTCCGCCAGACCGGAGATCGGCGGAATCATCGGGCTGGCACCCGTCGCAATCAGTGCTTTCTCGAAGCGCAGCACTTCTCCCTTGACTGTCAAGGTATCCGACCCAGAGAAGCGGGCGTCACCAAAGAAAAGGTCGATGCCGTTCTTGGCTAGGTGCTGAGCGGAATCGTCGCCACTGAGATGGGTCCGTATGCGCCTGACTCGTTCCATCACGGCAGGGAAATCGACGGTGATATTGCATGGTACCTGGGCGCCGTAGCGCCTCGCGTCGCGCATCTCGGCATACATTTGTGCAGTCCGGATCATAGTTTTCGAAGGGATGCAACCGTCATTGAGGCAGTCGCCTCCAATCATGTTGCGCTCGATCAATGCCACCCGGGCACCCAGTGCCCTGGCCACCTCGGCAGCGGCGAGCCCGGCAGGACCTGCACCGATCACGACCAGATGATAAGGCCCCGAGACGCTCGGATTGCTCCAGGCCTGAGGGCGCACATGAGCCATGCGCTCGCGCTCATACGTATCGCGAGGCGCACTGATTGAAGGGTTGCGCGGCTGCGACATCAGCGTGACTCTCCGTCATGAAGGTTGCCTGGTGGCAGCCAGCCACCGCGAAATCCGGCGCGATGCAGTCCGTTGCTGAGATAGGCACAGTTGTGCATCAACTGCCATAGCCCTTCAGTGCGGTAGTTTTCGATCATCATGAACACGATGCCCTGATCGAGTCCGTAATGCCCCGCCGATACCCAGGGTTGGCCGTGTCCATTGACGTGTGACGGATTGAAGCTGCTCGCTAGGCGGCCATCCACCAGCATTTCGGGATACCGATCGATCATGTGGCGTATCGAATCCAGGACGACATCGGGTGCAAACGGTAGCGATGCCAGGACGGCGGGGGCGGACAGCGTGCCATCGTCGGGGCCATAGGGCACTCCTCGCGCGGCATAGCCAAACAGTCGTCGGGGCGCGTTGTGCACATCGGGCTGCTCGTCGGTGGGGCCATCGCAAGCAGACAAGCCCCAGCAGCTCTCGTCGTAGCCTTTCAATTCGTGTGGATTGCGTTGCGCATACTCGCGCTGGATGGCGACAGCTTTGCACGAGTTCTGGAAGTAGTCCGAGCGCACCTCGCGCATAAAGCGATCGTGGATGCCGCGAAAATCAATCCACGCGTGCGAAAACTGATGCACGAACAACGGGCCGGCATACAAGTAGTCGTTGTGGTAAAGATTTTCCCACTGGTAGGTGGAAGTCCAGGACTTGTAGCAAGCTCCTGCAATGGGATAGGTGGGCGATCCCATTGCCAGGGCGTAGAGCAAGATAGCCTCGCTATAACCCTCCCAGCCGTAATGCAAGAAACTGCATTCGGGCTTCCAGCCTTGCCGGATGGTATCGCCGCCCCCCTGCGCCCAGCGCCAGTCGATGCGCTGATAGAGAAAGTCGGCAAGCGCACGCAGCTCGGCTTCATCCTCCGTCGCAGCGGAGAAGTACATACTCGCTGCAAGCATGCCGGCGATGAGTAACGCCGTGTCGATCATCGACAGCTCCGAGTGCCACACGCGTGCGCCGCTCTGCATGTCGAGAAAGTGGTAGTAGAAGCCCTTGTAGCCTGTGGCCTCGGGGCTCCCGCTCTGGTCGCTGTCGCGGAAGAAGCGCAGAGCAGCGAGGCAGCGCTGAACTGCGCCGCGGCGATCCAGCCAGCCTCGCCCCACGGCCACGGGATACGAAGACAGCGCGAAGCCCACCACGGCAATGCTGACAGGCGACCCGAGGCGGGAGGTATCAGCAACCAATCCGTTGCTTGGGTTTGTGTTCAGCAGGAAGTACTCGAACGCCGCATGCTGCAGTCGATCGAGCATGGCTTCATCCGTGAGTGTGGTCAGCGGTGCCATCGAATGAGTCCCTGATAGGGCGCCTGAACAGATTGAGCTTCGCAACATCATCCGGATGATGGTCAGGGATGATGTCGCATAAGGGTGCATGTGTCGCGTGTAGGAGGCACGCGAGACGTTGTTGTTGACGCTGTTTCTCGACATAACCGTCCCGGGACACTGGAGACTTCACACGGCATTACTCCCATCCGGCCGTATGCTCGGCTGCTCGCGGCGCGAAATCCAACTCACCGTCGCGCCTCTGGAGTTACGACGCCCCATGCCGCCACTCTCGTCGCCATCCCTGGACACATCGTCGCGAGCGCAGTTGCTTTCAAACGGGCGCTATACAGTGATGTTGAATGCAGTGGGATCTGGTTATAGCGAATGGCGTGGGCTTGCTATCACGCGTTGGCGCGAAGAGCCCGTGGGTGATAGCTGGGGAAGCTACCTGTTACTGCGGGATGAGGAGAGCGGCGAAACCTGGTCACCGACGCTCCAGCCATACGGTATCGCTGACGGCATTTACGCGAATAATTTTTGCGATGGTCACGTAAGCATGACGTGCCAGCAGGAATCGCTGATCGCCCGGCTGGATATCGCGGTGGCTTCGGATAGGGACATGGAATGGCGGCGCGTCACACTTTCCAATTCGGGTGAGCGCGCACGCAGAATTTCTCTGACATCGTACGCGGAACTGGTGCTTGGGCCGGCCGGTGCAGATGCAGCCCACCCTGCCTTCTCTAAGATGTTCGTGCAAACAGAGTGGGTAGAGCAGGATGGGATACTGTTGGCTACGCGTCGACGGCGGTCACCCGGTGAACCCGAGTTATGGGCCGCTCATCGGGCCGTGGCTCCGCCTGGCGCCGACAACGGTGGCGAATATGAGTCGGACCGCATGCGCTTTCTTGGCCGTGGCCGAACGCTTCGCCACGCCCATGCCATGCAGGCGAGTGCCGTGTTGTCGGGGACCCATGGCAGCGTGCTGGATGCTGTCTTCAGTGTTCGACGCCAAGTGCGCGTAGCGGCCGGCGCCAGTGTGCAGGTTACATTCCTAACTGCGCTGGCCAACTCGCGTGCTGACGTGCTCGCTTTGATCCGCTCGTTGGGCGATCGCGTGACGGATGACGACATACTCGCCGGTGCGGCGGCATATGCAAGAAATGAGCAGGTTCGCCTGGGAATCGACGCATACCTGGCCGAGCGTTTCGATGGCATCACAGCAGCATTGCTGCATGCCACCTCTGCGTTCAGATCGACCACAGCGTTGCTTGAACGAGGCGTTGGTGGAGCGCCGGTGCTGTGGAGTTGCGGCATCTCCGGTGACCGGCCGATCATCCTGCTGCGGATCACCCACAGCTCCGATATGACATGTGTCGAGGAGCTGCTTCTCGCTCAGCGCTATTGGCACGCGAAGCAGCTGGGTATTGACCTTGTGGTGCTGGAGGCTGGTGATAGGGATGGCGCCGCATTGCATGTGATGTTGAGCGAACGGGTTGGTGCGCAGAACGATTGGCTCAAGGGTCACAGTGCGCACATCAGGGCGCAGGCATTTGTGCTTCGTCATGATGACACTTCCGAAGCGGTACGGAACGGCCTCGCTACTGCGGCACGTATCGTGGTGGACGCCGCGACCGGTCTCCCGGATTCGGTTACGCAGCGGCGCTCTACTATCGGTGAGATGCCCGCGCGGTTCGTGCAACGGGCTTCCGGCGCCCCTTCTGCCTCCCGGCCAGTCGCTGCGATACCCGCGGGTGAGTTCGACAATGGCCTGGGTTGTTTCAGCAGTGCCGGTCGTAGTTACACCGTCACCCTTCAGGGGGGGTCGGAGCACGCCAAGCCCCTGGGTCAATGTCATTGCCAATGCGGAGTTTGGATTTCTTGTCTCGGCCGAAGGCGGTGGCTATACCTGGTCGAGCAACAGCCAACAAAATCCACTGACGCCCTGGCCAAACGATCCGGTCAGCGATGTTCCTTCCGAGGTGTTGTATCTGCGCGACAAGGATAGTGGTCAGTTGTGGAGCGCCACCGCAGCTCCCATCCGCGTCGCCAATGCGACCTACCTGATTGAGCACGGCAAGGGTTATAGTCGTTTCAGCCATACTGCGCATGGCATCGAGATTGATCTCCTGCAGTTCGTGCCGACGCACGATCCGATCAAGCTCTCTCGACTTCGCCTCCGCAATGGTTCGAGTCGCAAAAGACGCTTGTCGATTACTGCATACGTAGCATGGGCACTGGGTGCCAACGGCACCGTGCCGGCCCCCTTCGTGTCAACCTCGCGTGATGCAGTGACCGGGGCGCTCTTCGCCTGCAATCGTTGGCGCACCGAATTTAGCGACAGAGTGGCCTTCATGGATTTCGGCGGCCTGCAGCAATCCATGACCGGCAGCCGCCTGGAGTTTCTTGGTCGGCTTGGCGCGGTCGATAGTCCTCTCGCCCTGATTGGCAACTCACCACTGTCTGGGCGGTTGGGCGCCGGACTGGATCCCTGCGGGGCGCTGCAGTGCGCTATTGAGCTGGTACCCGGCGAGCAGATTGACCTGCGGCTCATGCTTGGCGAGGCCTTGGAGATCACGGAGGCGCGGTTGCTGGTGCAGAAATACCGGGTGATCGACCTCGATGCTGTTTTAGATGACGTTCGATCGCAATGGTGTGACTTGCTCGACACCGTACAGGTCACCACGCCAGATCGCGCAATGGACATTCTCCTTAACGACTGGCTGCTCTATCAGGCGCTTGGGTGCCGTATGTGGGCGCGCACGGCTTACTACCAGGCGAGCGGTGCCTATGGATTCCGCGACCAACTGCAGGATGCGATGTCCCTGTGTGTGGCTCGTCCAGATCTAGCGCGCGAGCACCTGCTAAGGGCTACAGCGCGACAGTTCGTGCAGGGCGATGTGCAGCACTGGTGGCTTCCGCCATCGGGTCAGGGCATCCGCACACGGATCAGTGATGACCGAATCTGGCTTGCCTACGTCGCCGCCCACTATGTGACGACGACGGGCGATCACTCGGTTCTGGACGAGATCGTGCCATTTCTCGACGGGCCGCTCATCAAGGACGGCGACACCGATGCGTTCTACCAGCCGAGCATCGACAGCGAGCGTGGCAGTGTATACGACCACGCTGCGCGTGCAATCGATTCCGGCATGACACTGGGCGCGCATGGGTTTCCCCTGATGGGCACGGGGGACTGGAACGATGGTATGAATAACGTCGGTGCGGAAGGGCGCGGCGAAAGCACCTGGCTGGCCTGGTTCCTGCTCTCGACGATCCGGGACTTCCTGCCGTATGCCCGCGTCCGTGGCGAGCAGTTGCGAGTAGATCGCTGGCAGGCATATGCCGCGAGCTTACAGAGCGCGCTTAATGGCGCGGCTGGCTGGGATGGTGAATGGTACCGGCGGGGTTACTACGACGATGGCACGCCCCTAGGTTCGAACGGGAGTGAAGAGTGCAAGATCGATGTCATCGTGCAGTCGTGGAGCCTGATGTCTGGAGCGGCGGATCCGGTCCATGCGGTGCAGGCGATGAACGCTGTCGATAAATACTTGATACGGGACGATGAGCAGATTGCGCTGCTTTTTACGCCGCCGTTTGACCACACGCCATTGAACCCCGGCTATATCAAAGGTTATCCGCCCGGGATGCGTGAGAACGGTGGTCAATACACTCATGGCGCCACCTGGTCGATCTTCGCTTACACGATGCTCGGGCAGGGTGATCGAGCGGCAAAATTGTTCGACATACTCAACCCCATCCGCCGCACCGAAACGGCGGATGCAGTTGCCCGCTATCGAGTTGAGCCGTATGTCGCCTGCGCCGATGCTCTATTCAGAGAGTCCCCATATCGGTCGTGGCGGCTGGACATGGTATACCGGCTCGGCGGGCTGGCTCTATCGCGCTGGACTGGAGGCTATCCTAGGCTTTCAGCGACTTGGCGGGCACCTGCGAATCAATCCTTGCATTCCCAAGTCCTGGCCGCGCTTCGACATTATCTATCGCCATCGTGGTGGTCAGCACGGCCTCACGCGGTACGTGATTGCGATCGAGAATCCAGACCGCGTCAACTATGGCGTAGCTTTGATTGAGCTAGATGGCGAGACAATCGGCACGAATCAGATCCCACTTGTCGATGACGGATGCGAACACCATGTTTACGTCAGGCTTGGGTAAGTTATTAGGGCGTATGACCAACTAGCTTTAGTTGCGGGCTTTTGCATCATTGCCCTGTGGTTTTCGAGCCCGACGATATTAAAATTAGACGGCAAAGCGGAAAGTGTCGTTATACTGGCGTTCGGCCGAGCGAGCGTTGATCCGGTCCACGCCGATCGTTCGTACGGGCTATAAGATTAGGTGATTCGCTCAAGTTATCGCGGATAAGACTGATCGACCAGTTGCGGCAGGTCCGGTGGAGGGGCACCAAGGATTAGTCCAAGAACAAACAGATCCACTTTTAAGTGATTATTTAGAGGCAATAGACCTGCCTAGCTTTGAAGAGAAACGCTCACATTACTTACACAAAGGAGGCGCGTCGCCGCCCTTTGTATATTCGCCAAGACGGTTACTCACCGCGCCACCTTGTATGGTTGGAAATGGATACCTCGCGGCATTTCCTGTCGCATTTAGCGCGTCATTATCAGCGCGCGTCGCCGGCCTTCCTTTTCTACTGCTCGGTCGGCATCGCATTCGCTAGCATAAACGTCAGTGGCACCCTCAGCCATGGAATGCATCCCCGCGTTCTCCTTTAAGTCAGGCCGACGATTGTAGATCCACCATCTGCCATACCACTCATCGCTATCTTGAGAGATGCGCAGTGTAAGAGTGGATACCCAGAAATCGCCTGCGAAGAAGAGCGACGACATTCACTAATCCTCAAACCTAACCAAATATGAGCGGAAGTATGTGCTACACCATCAACGTGATATGCGTTGATGGTGTAGATGCTAGCGAGTTGATGCTTGTGTCGGTGGCGTACTGCGACGGTCTGAATGACAGCCGGGAAAAACACCGCCGAATCACGGCATCTGTAGCTAGCGTCCTACTTTTCGGGTAGCCCGGATCTCATCACTTGACTTGCGAAAGCGTGACCTCTCCAACATCGATGCCAAGATCGATACCTTCGCCGGTGCCTGATAAGGCAAGCGAGACCTCGCCCTTCGTTAGCACCTGTGCTTCGCTCGCTCTACCGGCCCCGGCATGGACTTCTGCGTCACCGTAGTGACCGAGGATCTCTGACATTGAGCGCACATCGGTGAAGCGGCCCGTTCCGTCGTCAATGTGAGATTTGCCCGCCGTCAGGCCGCCACCTCTCGCGACAATTTTGACATGCATGGATTGCCCGTTCTGACAGGTAATGAGGCCATGTCCTTCTGACTGCTTGTAGATAATTGACCAAGTTGAAAGAGAGAACTGCATCTTGCAGCCCAGGTCGGCGGGATGCTCGGCCTGAACCGTGCCTGGGTGCACAGTCATGGCTGCGATGATCACGATTGAGCTCAATGCGAGAAGATTGCGTTTCATGGTGTATGTCCTATGGCCGCCTTGTCACGACTACGGCGCACATTAAGTGGTGACAGAGACGTTCTGTGTCTTTGTAGACCGATCCACTTCCGTGGAGCGCCGGTCACCGAATGTACTTGTGCTCCCAAACGACGGCTCATGAGGGGAGGGCTGCGCCTGGAATGGCAAGCACATAGCCTCATCATCGGCCACATCATGCCGGCTGTATGTGCGATGCGACACACACTATTTCGGCACTCGGGCCGGCTTATGTGGTTGAGTCGGATGTCCGCGTCCCAGCAATGGCGGTAACTAAGATGGGGAGCCAGAATCGATGTGTGATAGCGCACCGAGTGAGTGAGAAGAGGCGAGTACATTGGTACGCGATCAGTCAGGTGGCCCAGGCGAAACGTGGCTACCGGGCTCATTCGATCACAGATGTGCTCCACCATGGCCCGATCGGGGGTACCTTTGATCAGCCTCCCGGTCAACACAAAGGCAGCTCCCGGTGTTTGCCGCCGCGATGATGCCGCTTGATCACTTTAGGGAGTGTCATCATGTTGTACTACGCGCTCATCTTTCTCGTTATCGCATTAGTTGCTGGGTTTCTTGGTTTCGCAGGTATCGCCGGCGCAACCTATGGCATAGCTAAGATCTTGTTCTTCGTATTCCTTGTTCTATGCGTGGTGTCGTTCCTCATGGGTAGACGGAATCGCACCTGAAGGCTAGCGTGATCGGCTTCGATGGGCACCCAGCCTTTGATGTGAACGCATGTCCATAAACCTCTGGCCTTGCTTTGTCCCAGGCGTGCTATGCACGAGGTGGGCTGGTTGTTCTCTAGCAGTGCTTGCGATGGGCGTTGCGCTGACGGATTGTTCGTCTTTGAGTAAAGACTTCATCAAACAGCCCACCAGCGCATTGCCAGCGATATCCGACACTCCTTCGGCGCGCTATATCGGCGTGGAATTAGCTCAGCATCCTGGTCAATCAGGTTTCCGGCTCCTCACCAAGAGTTCCAATGCTTTGATGAGCCGCATTGCCATCATCGATCAAGCTAGGCATTCGATCGATATGCAGTACTACATTTTCAAGAACGATGCGACAGGACGACTGGTAGCGCAGCATGTCCTGGCAGCTGCTGATCGTGGTGTTCGCGTCCGCATGCTTCTTGATGCCATGGATTTGACGAACGAGGACCGAATGCTTGGTGCATTGGACGCACACCCAAGCATCCAGGTGAGGCTGTTCAATCCTTTTCGTACCCGTGCACCGTCCACACCTTCAAAGATCAGACAGTTCATCGTGGAAGGTCGCCGGCTTAACCGACGGATGCACAACAAGTCCCTCGTCGTGGACGGCACGGTCGCCATCATTGGTGGGCGAAACATTGGCAATGACTACTTTGATGCGAGCGACGAAACCAACTTTCGTGATGTCGACCTCATTGCGATCGGGCCGGTAGTACAGCAGGCATCGCATTCGTTCGACGCCTACTGGAACTGCGATGCAGCCTATCCGGTGAGGGCGTTCCGAGAAGCGCATGATACGCAAGATGACTTGGCAAAGCTGAGGGTTGCCCTCGCTCAGGGACGCTAGGTCATTCGCGCGGTCTGACTATGCCGAAGCGGTCTCGGAGGCTTTCCCCGAAGGACCCACATCCGACAGGCGTGGCGATTGGTTCTGGGGGGGCGCCGAACTGGTTTCCGATAGCCCGGACAAGATCAACATGCATGGGGACATGCCGACATTCCGTATTGGCCCGAAGCTAAAAGCAATGATCGCGGGTGCGCGCGAGGAGGCGCTGCTGATATCGCCCTATTTTGTGCCAGGCAGAGATGGCTCGCAGTTTCTTGTCGGTATTGCCGAGCGCGGCATTCGGGTAAAGGTGCTTACCAATTCTCTCGCGTCGAACGATGAGCCTGCCGCGTACTCTGGTTATGCCCGTTATCGTACTCGGTTACTGGAGGGCGGGGTGGCGCTTTACGAATTACGCCCGAATCAGGGCGTGGCGCAACGGATAACAGCACGCGGACAATCGTCCGGCATAAGTCTTCATGCAAAGGCCATGGTAGTGGATGGCGAGCACGTGTTCATCGGCTCCCTCAACATGGATCAGCGCTCCAAGCTGCTTAATACCGAAATGGGGCTCATCGTCGACTCTGTCCCTCTGGCGAGCGCCGTCGAACAGTTCTTCGATACGGCCACCCTCCCGGAAAACGCATTTCACGTCGTTCTTCGCCAAGTGCCGGAAGGAGTTGGTTACCCCTGGCAGATGCGGTGGCTCTATAGTGACAAAGGTGTTGGACTTGATGCAGACAGCGAGCCAGGCGCGACCAGGGGGCGTCGAGTCGAGGTACTTGTGCTGCAGATGCTCCCCTTGGATAGCATGCTTTGAGGTTTAGAGAGGGGCATCGATAGTCCCGCTGGAGCGAATAATCAGGTTCGTGGATGATGGCAGCAGGCGGTCATACTCTTTCTTGACCACGGCGTAGCATTCGCAGGTCCGCTTCTCGAGCCCAGCGCGATCCAGCACGGTGATATGTCCTCGCTGGTAGCGAATCAATCCTGCCTGCTGCAGGTTACCAGCTGCCTCAGTAACACCTTCGCGGCGGACCCCTAGCATGTTGGCGATTAGCTCCTGTGTCATCACCAATTCCTTGGAGTGCAGGCGATCGAGGCTCAGTAGCAGCCAGCGGCACAGCTGCTGATCCAACGAGTGGTGGCGATTGCACACCGCTGTCTGTGACATTTGAGTGATCAGGGCCTGGGTATATCGCAGCAGCAGATGAAGTGCGGGGCCTGCGCGGTTGAACTCCTGCAGCATAAGGTCTGCCTTCAATCGAAACCCTTGGCCGGCGCTTTGCACCAGTGCCCGGCTTGGCGTGGACTCGCCGCCCATAAACAGTGAGATGCCGACGATGCCCTCGTTACCGACCACGGCGATCTCGGCCGAGGCACCGTCCTCCATCACATAGAGCAATGAGACGATTGAAGTCGTCGGAAAATACACATGGCTCAGTCGGCTACCGGACTCGTAGAGCACTTTGCCGAGTGGCATATCGACGGACTCAAGGTGTGGCGCCCATCGAGCCCACTCGGCCCCTGGTAATGCCGCAAGCAGCTGGTTCTGTCGCGGGTCGGGAGCAGCAGTCATACCTGTCCTCGTTGCGCTCTTTCACAGATTTTAGCACCGAAATGCTCCGTTTCGTGGAAGATTAGGTGTGGCGTGGCAAGCCTCGTAAGCGGGTCCGGTTTGGGTGGCGACGCTATCTCCTCGAGTGTTCGCCGGCGTACAGAGCGAGTATTGGCCAGGGTGTAGTTTGCCTATCGTCAGTGATGTCGCAATCCGGCGACAGGAGTTCATCATGGACAAGAATCGAATCCAGGGCACCAAGCACGAGGTCAAGGGCGCACTGAAAGAAGTTGCTGGCAAGATGACCGGGAATCACGTGAAAGAGGCGGCCGGCCGCCTCGAGAAGGACGCTGGAAAGCTTCAGAGGGACGTAGGCAAGGTGCGTGACGAGCATAAAAAGCACTGACTAACGCGTGAAGGTCGGGAAGTATTTGCCTCGCATCTCCGCTCCCGGCGTAGGCAAGTGCACCAAAGCCTCCGACATAGAAGCCGGAGCCTTCCTGTATAGACACTATGGAAGGTCTCCGGTGCACGACCTTGTTCATGCTGGCATAGCAATGCGCTGTAGTTACCAGTGAGGCGGTGTCTCCTCCGACACCCCATGGCGAGTAGCAAACAGTGAGTAGCAGTTAGCTTCGTTCCGACAAGAAAGCCTGAATCGAATGGTTCTTGAGCTACCGTTGTTTGCGCCACACATTCAGAAGGCACCGCATGAGCCGAACGCGAGAGCAATTGACAAATGAGTTCAAAGCTTTAGATCTGGAGCTGCTCGCGCTTGAGGCCAGCGGTGAGCAAGAGGAAGTGTTATGGCTAGCGTTCGAGCGCCTAGCCAAAATGCCGAATCACGCCGTTAGTTCACGGGATCGATTGTGGTGGTGGGGACAACTCTACGCAATTATGGACCGGCATGCGCCGAGGTGTTTGCGCGCCCCTATCTAGCTCGCGACTATCTGAGGTCCCGCCGACGGCTCCGCGCTCGACCGGCATCGAATCAAAAGATTTGCCTCTGTGCGCGGCCGCGTCACTTATCGTGCCTGGACCCAAACAAGCTCAATGTCGTCTTGTACGGCCTCATTGACCTCCCCTGTAGTGGCGCCATTGAGTTCGTTGATGCGACCATGCCGCATGCCGAAGAAGACTCCGCTGCGGCGAAAAATGGCAGTCCACCTGACACGATCCGAGTTTGCATACTCGTAATCACCTTCATACGTGAAGCCGTTGGTAGTTTTGCCCGAAATGCTGGTCATGATGATTGCCCCTGGGGTGACTTGGTGCCTTCGTTTCTGTTCGTGATGGCCTGAACAGTTTTAGGGTTTGAGCAACTGAATGCCTTGGCCTATCGCCGCTCCAAGCGCTCGTGTTGGAGTACCGTCGTCGTCCATGCGAACTCCGTTCACTTCTTGCTGATCTCTTTCTGACACGCGCGAATCGCCCACAGGGCTATTCGCAGCTCTTGCCCTTGTTGATGCGGCGGGTACGTCGTGGTCGGGAAACCGGTGGTAGCGATCCTTGTTGCATGCCGCATCCGGAGCAGGGCAGAAGTGCGGCCTGTGCGGATAGAAATAGAGCGTGTTCATCTGATTGGTGGTGCACATGGCATTGCCTCGAGTATCTACCCGTATCCCTCAGGTCATGATCAGGCGCGACCCTGTGGCCCTGACCCGTTTGGAGAGAGCTCAGTGGACATTCGAGTCTGTCCATGGCGGGAAGGTGAAGAAGTGACCTCACTTCAAGTAACTAGCTCAGTGGGCACTCGAAGGTCCGAGAAGATAATCGCTTCTTGCAGCGTCCGGGCAATGTCGGCGCACCTTTTCGCATCCCCGGACACGATGTGCGCCGGGTATCCGTTCGCCCATAGCGCAGCTGTCCATTGCAGCCCGTTGCTTCTCCTAATCATATCCACACGGGCCTCGAAAGGCTCGCCACGTGTGTCTTTCACTGTTAGAAGCATGGAGTACATAGCGCCCACCTCCCGCTGTTGGCGAATGTCATGCGCCGCCTACACGTTAGGCGCGCAGAAACGAATATCGCGACCGGCGCTAACGTCGTCCATCTTGCGCATACCTGCGCGCGTGATCCGCACGTAGTAATTGATGATTCCCGCAACCGAGGCGCCGTCGAAACTCAATGCAGGCTCAAGAAGATTTCTAGCCACCAGTCTGCGCGCGTTGACCATGGGCACTACCTTCAGCTGGCCCCAACCAAGCCAGAAGAGGTGATTGATATCGTCTTGTTCAAGCACATCGCGAATGCGCATGGCACCTCCTCGGAATTAGAGAAAGCCATGGTGCGCCTTGGATCGTTCGACATCTGTACGTTGCGCAACATAGTCGTGGGTAGAGCTACATAGGCCGCCGATGGACAATAGGGGCTATCTTCGCCTGCACCACCAGTTCGCAATCACTGGTATGAAGATCACGATGAACACAACGACTAGCAACGCGACTCTAGGCCGCATCCCCCAGCCAGATCACGATTGCAATGTCGTTCGTCGTCTTTGTTTCCTACAGTGGCGGCTCCTACAGCGCCGACTCGGCGCGGTACAGCCGATCCAACAGCCCATCCAGCAGGTTGCCTAGATCGCTCAGGCAGATCCTTCCGCCTCAGGCCGCCTGGCGGCCAGTCGAGCGGTTACAGACCCGGCGTGGGCGAAGGGGCGTGTCAGCTCCTCGGGGCGATGTCATTAAACTCGGATCCTTCCAGGGAAGTCGGTATTGTTGTTCAACAACATCAACGCGCGCTTCGTTGCCGCGATCTTGAAGTACTTGGGCGCTGTGTTCGCCGAAGCCTTGCATGTGGCCCATGGCCGAGCCCCATCCGCGTGCCTCATCTGGGTCCGAACCATACGTGCTCGATGTCGTCACTCACAGCTCGATCTGTTTCAACCACAGTAGTGGTGCCGACGCCGAAGACTTTTCCGTTACGACGGCCGCTGTAGACGCCGTTCGTCCGAAAAGTAGCAGCCCAAACAACGCTGTTGGATGCAGCACGGGTGTACATCCCTGTGAAGCTCACTCCATCACTGAACTTGCCGGCTACGTCGAACATGGAATGAACCTCGAGGATGGCGCGTCCATCAACGCTACTCCTGTCGCCAGCGCCGAATGTGAAGGTCACATCGGCGTTACCTAATTCCTTCGCCAAATCACAAGAGTTGCAGGACAGCCAAGGGTTGGAACTTCACAACCCTGGACCCCACGATTTCTCGATGGCCCTCATGACCTGCTCCAGCGTTCGGTGAGCATTGGTCTTCGGGCCGATTCGAATCTCACCGGAGCGGTTTCCTATGAACTTCCCACGGTTACTAAACACGGCCTTCCAAAACACTCGTCCAGGGATGCCAGAGACGTACTTGCCCGTGAATACCAGGCCATCGTCATCTACGCCGGAAACCGAAATGACGCTCATCGCTGCGCCTCCAGGAGCACTTGAGGACTCACCGTACTACTCTCGATATACGCTCACGTAAATGCTTCGGCGCAGAGCGTCTCAATATTCAATCCACGGAGGCATCCCATGGCTAATGCATCAGTGCGTGCCGACCAATGGCTCCTCGATGTCTGCCATAACGGCCCAAAAAAGGTCTGCCTGGGTCAGCGTTTCAACTTGAGAAAAATACCCACGGCGTACGCCCCAATAGACGTCGACCAAGCGGAACGTCGCCATCCATTCAACGCTACCCGTGACATCCGGATCGTACGTAGCCGTGTAGTTGAAACCGTTACTTCTGATTCCGGTGATATCGGACATCCTTACAACCCTCATCTGATACCTTGAATCCAAGCAACGAGCTCTGTGGGTACTCTTAGGTCTGAAAAGATGATGCCTCTTGCAGTGTCCGAGGTATTTCAGCGCGCCTCTCGCATCGCCGGACACGATATGCGAAAGGTATCCGTTCGCCCAAAACGCTACCGCTCATTGCAAGCCAGTAACGCCCTTTATCAATGCCACTCTGGCCTCAAGGGACTCGCTGCGCATCCTTCATAGACATGCCCATTGACACCATAGCCCGATCGCGCTCGATTCTGCTGGTGGCTATGCTGCGTTATGGTTCATCCCGCATCTGTGCGGTGCGCAACATACGCGTTACCAACGTCACGGAGGCAGCCCATGGTAAATCTGCAAAGCGCCCTGCAGCCAGCGCGATGGTCTCATTGCCAGCTAATCACCTTGTCTCGAATGGCATTCTCGACCAGCCTCTTGCAGACATCCATTACTGAATCGGTGCTTAGCGCATAGGAGTTGAGGGGGCTCGTAAATCGATGGCGTGACCCGCCATCGCAGGTAACCTCAGCGCTAAAGCTCCTATCCGCCACCACAAGTACGTAGTAGAAGCGGTGGCCCGCATGCACGAACGCATGGCCGGTCGTTGCCATGGCAGAACTCCCAGTCAAAGGCAGATCCAGCATAGTTCAGAAGAAGGGAGGCAGCGTGATGTCAGTTCTGCATGGCTAGCGCTCTGCGCCGCCCTTCCATCTTGGCATCCCGGTCAGCATCGCGCTCGTCGGGGAAGGTCCCCGTGGTTCCCTCTTCCAGAGGAAAAACCTCGGCGTTCTTCTCCAGATCGGGACGGCGGTCATAAATGAACCACCGTCCATACCACTCATCACTATCCCGCGAAACGGGAAGCGTCACGGTGGACACCCACAGATGACCAACTGGTATGGGCAACGACATGCGTGAACTCCCCATCCTGATGAATGCGCACATGGTCATGTGCGAGCCACGATCACGCAAGTCATAGGCAAGCAGCTTCGGCACTCACGATGTCCTTGGCCATACCAAGGGCGCGGATTCCGGTCAGGCTGAACATTAATTCCGGTAAGCGCTGACCACCCTGCTGCTGATCACTGATGCCGACGAGCGCTTGCGGCTATAGTCTGGGAAGGTCCGCTTCCGCCACACAGCGGACCTTCCTGGGCTACTAAGGTGAGGCCAAGCTAGGCGCCGTGGCCCGGCGCTTGCGAATTGATCCCTCGAGTACCGGCATCTGGCGAAGCGCGTCAGAAGCGTCGCGTTGACCATGCCGTTTCAGCGCATCCTATCGCTCGCCGCATTTGTCTTTTCGGCCATTTCACATCAGCTCACCGCCGTTGTGAGTAGCCAGCCTCTGGGGTGGCGCAGATACTCATCACACGCTCCGCATGCGACCGTTGCCGTGTTGCCTGACGCTATGAAATGCTGTGGCGCAGCACGACAGGCTATGCCCAAACGAGGACTCACATGGACGATGAAGGACTGATCCGCGGTGAGGAGGTAAATCTGAAGCAGTCGGTCAATCTTGGGTATAAATTTAGGTATAAATTTCCTTTTTCCTGTGTCTTTATGCAATAAAGACAATGGCATATATAGATTTAATGGTCTCCCCTTGGCACCATATGTACGTTTCAGGACGTCCCATACAGTCCAGAAACAGTAAAGAAAACCGCTGCTTGGCGGGTTTTTTTATGGCTGATTGTCCAGGATCGTCCCATGTCGTCGCTTGAAAGCGCGCTCATTCTGGGGGTATATCTGGGGGTACCCGACTCAACGAAATGGGGTGGAACGCGGACGCCATCGAGCGTCAGCTGGCGCATGCCGAATCCAACAAGTCCGCGAAGCCTAGGGGAGAACAGCAGCCCACGCCTAGAGGTTGTGGGCGTGGGACGTGCTTAATCGCAAAGTGTGATGAAGTGCCACGATGAAATTTCTCAACATCATAGCGGGCGCTTGCCCCTCACTTCGCCCAATAGAATATTTCTATACTGGGGACCAACTCCCACCATCACCAATAATGCGGCCCGCAGATGTTCCTTGGCCCGGTGGGCATGTTGGAATGGGAGTAGATTTCACGTAGCGGTCGAAGCTTGGCAACACTCTAGAGACCGCGCCGATCTGCTTCGTGATAAACGCGCATAAGCCAAGAAGTGAATGACCGCCAGAAGCCTGGAGGCTGCCGTCACTCGTTACAAAGGCACCTCTTCTGATGGAAAGGGCGGCATCAATCAGGGGACTTTCGTGGCCCTGGTTTGCCTTAAGTAGCTTGCGTGCCAAATCATCAATATCACCGTATCCATCATATCCAACCACGACAAAGGGGATATCCTTGAGGTGCTTATTATCCTGCGTGGTGTCGTGTGTCTGGAGGTAGGCAATGTCACGCTTTAGCTGCTTGACTTGATTGGCTTTTGTGATCACTTCCCCCCATTGAGCTGCCAGGTTGGATTTCACTTCGATAACAGCCGCGACCGATTCCGCAAGGTAGAGACGCTGATCTCCCAACGCAAAGCTAGGCCCGAAGCCGAACTCGATGGCAATGTCGACCTGACCCGAATCGTTCCCATGTGAGTCAATGATCTGGCCGCTGCTCATTCGCTGGTTGGCGGGAAAGAATTCAGACCAAAAATATCGAACGAAGTGTTCGCGCGCGGCGCCTTTGACTGCGTTGGCATCCAAACTTCCAGAGAAGTGAACAGCATTGAGCAACGCCTGTAGTCCAAGGAGCCGTTGCTGCAGCAGCATGTTGTGATTTTGTGCCATTGCTTTCTCTTCAATATTGAGTGATTCGCTTGCCGTAGAGCCACAATGGCTTGTGTGCTTCACAGGCCTGGCTGATGTCCGCCGTCTGGTCTTCCGGGATGATCGCGATTAAGCGCCCCTTGTCATCGCTGTATATTTTCGTGAAAGACAATCCTTCAATGTGGCTCATTCCTGCCGGCGGGCCACTTGCGGCCGACAGTGACGGCATAAGCAGAAGGCCAAGCAGTAGCGTTCCAGCGATCATGCGCTTCATTGCTCACCACTATTGTCATTCTTGTGATGACCGCGGTTGATGATGATATCGCCACGAAGGGGGCCTAGTAGGCATATCAAGGGTTTTGATTGGTCTCCCTGGCGATTGCCTTTAGGATTGCGTGAACGCCTCATTGGCGCCACTTGGCACAGTGTCTTCGAACAAAATGCCAGTTTCTTACACCGATGAATCAAAGAATCTAGCCGTTACGAGCAGATCCGCCCTCGACGCGGGAGATCATCCAATGATCCATGGTGCAAAGGCCTTTGGGTGACTCACCAACATCGGGGATCTCGATGGTGTAATGGATCTCAATCTTGATCCCGTACTTCTCTACCTGCATGACAAAGGCGTCCTCTCCTGAATAGCCTTTGTTAGTCACATAATAATAATAGCCCTCCCTGGCGGCAGAGAGATTGGAGGGCGTGCCTGGGTCCAGTATCAGCTCTCCGTTCTTTGGCGGCACCAAAACCCTGGTCTTGGCTTCGTTCAACGGATACTTATCGGTAGCGAATTCCTTGAGTGGTGAATCGCTTCTCCCTTGGTACTCCGACATATAAGCGCCCGCATCGTACGTGGGACGCACGGATGTGCCGGGCGTGTCTGTCCCTATAACGCGGAAATCAGCAACCTTGCATACCCCTGCCGCATACTGGCCGGCATGCGCATTCGGAACACTCGTGGCCAGCACGAGTGCACAGGAAGCTAGGTCGGTAGTCCATTTGCGGCGGCGCAGCGGCATTGCATGATTCTCCTTTGCATGTGAACCCGAATTCGCCGGCATGACCCTGCAAGTGATGGGTACATACCCGTACCGACGGATCTTGATGTATCGAAACATACTTCTGTTGGACGGAAGTCGAGCTAGGAAAAGCAACAACGGTCGCATGATATTTCTTGCTTCATATACTTCAATCAAGTTCAATCTTGGAACGAGATTCACCAAACGCAACAGCGGCGCGATCAAGAGATCCTTGGTCGCGCCGCTGCCGCCCCATCTCACAACCTTACAATCAAACCGCTCTGCTTGCCCAAGTCAGCCACCCCAAGCAGCGGCTCGTCCAGCAGCGTGTTCCACCATTCACTGCTCGCGACATCTGTTGCGCCGACATCGGCATGGCTGCCGCTCCAGTTCAGCTGTGGCAAGAGATGTTTTTCGTTGGCGTTCTCGTGCTGGCCTCGCTTGACGATGATGTAGCCACCATCCTGATCATCATTGTCATCGCTTGCTCCCGCTGAGACCAAGATGGTGCAACTGTTCCAGCCGTCTCCGCAGCCGTCATCATCGTCCCGGCGAACATCCAGCGTGACCACGGCGGTGGTGCTGTAGGTGCCATCCGTGACGGTATAGGTGAACGTATCAACGCCAGTGAAGTGGCGGTTTGGTGTGTAGATGTAGACGCCATTGTCCTTGCGGGTCAGCTGGCCGTGGCCCGGCGCATTGATACTGATTGCATGCGTCGCCTCGGTGCTTTCGTTCGGATCGTCCACCAAGCAACGCAGATCGATTCGGACGCTACCATCTTCGTCCACACGGAACTGGGCGTTCTGGGCCGTCGGCACCGGTACGACCTTGATGTGGATCGTGGCGATGTTCGAGCTGGCTTCGCTGTCAGTGACGTAGTAGCTGAAACTGTCGTCGCCGTACCACTCGTCCTGCGGCACATAGGTAAAGCTGCCGTCGTCGTTTCGGTGCAGGCAGCCATGGCAGGGACCGTTGACGATATGTGCCGTGAGTGCCTGGCCATCCGGATCGCTGGTATCGGCCAGGATGTCGATGCGCGAAGGCGTTTCCGAAGGCACGTTGACGTTGGCATTGTTGGCGACAGGCGGACGCTTCGGCGGCAGCACGGTGACGGTGACCGTCGCTGGTCTGGAATCGAGTTCGCCATCGCTTAGCACGTAGGTAAAGGTGTCGGTGCCGATGAAGCCGGCGTTTGCGACATAGATCCAGCGACCATCATCGTCCTGCTCCAGCTTGCCATGTTGCGGCTGGGTGGCGATCTTGGCGTACAGCCCGTCATCGCCGCAGTTGCCGTCATCATTGTCGGGCACCAGAGGAACGGTGACGCACTTGCCGGTGCGCACGCTGACGCCTTCATCCTTCGCCACGGGGCGCGGATCGACATCGATGTATACCGCCGCCATGTTCGAGTCGTACTGCGTGTCGTTGGAGACGAAGACAAAGCTATCGTTACCGATGAATCCCGCATTCGGCGTGTAGTTGTACGTACCGTCCGTGTTCAGCGACAAGTTGCCGTGGCGCGGGCCACGCACGATGCGCAAGGTCAGCGGGTCACCATCCGGATCCCAGGTGTCCTTCATGAGGTCGATCTGCTGCGACTCGTTTTCCGCCACGTAGAGTTGCTGCCCGCACGCCTCTGGCGGGCGATTGCGCGGCTTGACGTCGATGGTGGCGGTGGCGGTGTCGGAGTTGGCCTGGCCATCACTAGCGACGAAACTGAAGCTGTCGCTGCCCACGTAGCACGGGTTCGGACGATAGGTATAGGTTCCGTCCGCATTGAGGATCAGGTCGCCGTGCTGTGGCGCGCTGACGATGCGGAAACTGAGCGTGGTGCCGGGCAGCGTCGTGGTGTCGTCCGACAGGCTCAGCGTGCGCGTCCAGTTGTTGTGCAGCCAGAAGCTGAAGTTGCTGACCGTCGGCGGTACCACGGCGACATTCAGGCTGACCGTGGCGGCGTTGGAATCCAGCTGGCCGTCGTTTGCCACGTAGGTGAAGCTGTCGCTGCCGTAGTACAGGTTGGTCGGCTTGTAGCTGAACGTGCCATCTGCATTCTGCGTCACGGTGCCGTGCTGCGGGCCCGTGATGATGCGATAGCTCAGCGGGTCGCCGTCTACGTCGTTGGTCGAGGTGCGGAAATCAACGCCGACGCTACCGTCCTCAAGCAGGTTCAGCGACTGAGCCGCGGCGGTCGGTGCGTGGTTCACGTGCGCGACGGACAGGCTCACGGTGGATACGTTGGAGTCCAGCTGCCCATCGTTGGCGACGTAGGTAAAGCTGTCGTTGCCGTAGAACAGATAGCCCGGCGTATAGGTGAAGCTGCCGTCGGCGTTCCGGGTCAGGGTGCCATGTTGCGGGCCGTTGACGATGCGGAAAGTCAGTGGATCACCGTCGACATCGTTGGAGGATGTCGACAGGTTGACCTGGACGTTGCCATCCTCAAGCAGGTTCAGCGACTCGCCGGTGGTGGTGGGCGCATGGTTCACGTGCGTGACGGACAGGCTCACGGTGGATACATTGGAGTCCAGCTGTCCATCATTGGCGACGTAGCTGAAGCTGTCGCTACCGTAGAATAGGTAGCCCGGCGTATAGGTGAACGTGCCGTCGGCATTCTGGGTCAGCGTGCCATGCTGCGGACCGCTGACGATGCGGAAAGTCAGCGGATCGCCGTCGGCATCATTGGCAGATGTCGACAGGTTCACCTGGAGGTTGCCATCCTCGAGCAGGTTCAGCGTCTCGCCCGTCGTGGTCGGTGCATGGTTGACGTGAGCGATACTCAGGTTAATCGTTGCCGTATTGGACTGCGAGGCACCGTTGTCGAGCAGGTAGGTGAAGCTGTCATTGCCATAGAACGGATAACCCGGCGTATAGGTAAACGTACCGTCGGGGTTGAGGGTGACCGTGCCATGGGCAGGTCCCGTCACCAGCTTCGGCGTGGCACCGAAGACATCCGTATCGTTGGCGAGCACATTGCCGGATACCGTGCCATCCTCCAGCCCGCTGAACGAAGCATCGTTCGCATGCGGCACCGCGAAGGTAGCGACATCGCTGACCGTGACATGGCTTCCCGATGACTCGAAGCCAATCAGGTCGAAGGACAGGTTCACCGCCGTACCGGTGGGCACGTTGCGCAGGTCGAGGATGTACGTGCGGCTGCCATCGGCGTTATTGACGACTGTGATGCCTTGCGCCAGGTGTGAGCTGCCATCGCCCTGCAGGTTGAACAGGGCATCGGTCTGGCTCAGGTCGAGCGCACCGGCCAACGAAGCGCCGGTGGAGGCGTTGAGCAGAGCGACCTGGAACGCATCTTCAGGACGATCCCCAAGGTCTTGCAGCGCGACGTTGCTGAGCGTGAAGCGCAGGAAGCGATCGTTGCTGCCAAGTGTGAAGGCTTGACTAAGACGCGTCTGGCTGCTTGAGCCTTCGCTGAGTGTGGCGCCGTTCTGATCAATCTGCACTGGTCCTTGCATCGACCAGCCAACGCTGTTGCCAAAGCTCCCGTTGGTCAAAGAGGGGTTCGTGACCAGCAAATCCTGTGATTTAAGTCGCGCGCTGTTCAGATCCGGATCCGTCGCGCCTCCGTGGGTGCTAATGGCGTCGATTGTCGCGGGGGTACCCGTCGAAGGAAGGTCGCTTGAGGCCTCCGCAGTGCTGGTGACGACACCGCTACCGTTCAATTGAGCGACAAGCTTGGCCATAAGGGCGAGTTCTGACGGCGACGGAAGTCGGCGCTCGCCTAGCTGAAGTTCAGGCCCCATGAAGTCGCTGTTGTCGGAGCTGTGTTCGAAGCCCAGGGCGTGACCGTACTCGTGCAGAAGCACAGACAGTAAGTCCATTTCACCAGATGCGGCTGTGCCTGGCTTGGCCATCCAGACGTCCGGATCAGAGGTGGGAAGGAAATAGGCCGAAGTATCCGCGAGGTTTTCATCAGTGAACCAGCCATGGCCAGCAGCACTGGTATCCAGAGTAATGGTCGTCGCCGTTCCGTTCGTACTTTCCTGCCCAACTGCCGCCCCGCCAAGATCGCCAAACTGGACTTGGGTGCTGGGCAGTGAAATCCCCGCCTCGACCAGCTTGATCGATGGTGGAGCAACAGTGTCAAGCGCCGCCTGGCCACTTACAGCACCATCGACATCAGCCAACAAATGAGCGTCGTTGCCACCGATGGCTACCGGCGCCAGGCTCACGGTAAAGCCGAACTTCTGTTGATAACCAGCTGCTCCTTCTGCGGACAAGCCAAGCGATGCCATGACCGCACGAATGTCTTCAAATGGGTTGCCACCTGTAAGCTCGCTAGTGACATTCTGAGTGTAATTGTTCCAGCGATCAGGCCATGCAGCGTCTCCTATCTTCTTGCTGATGTTGTTGAAATTGGCTTGGTCGGATTGTGGTGCAGGATTTGTCCACGTAAGGGCATCTGCCGACGCGTTGATGTTGTTTATCTGCCAGAACCAGCTACCTGCCAGTGCAGACAACATGCGCCCGTTCGCGGAATTTTCCGAGATCAACTCGGGATTTGCCAGCAAGGTTTGCGCCACGGTCTTGCCGCTGGCAGGAGTCACCAGGCTCGGGTAGTTCGCCTGAATATAATCAGCAAATTTAGCGTAGGTCGCCTCATGGGTAAGTTGGAGCACGCCTCGGCCTACCCATAGGTGGGCCGTATGTTGCGCGTACGTGCCGTCTCCCTGAAGACCGTTGCCAACATCTTCGGAGTAGATCCAGTCATAGAAGACGTTGTATCGCTCTTCTTGAACTGAGTTTCCATTGACCTGTTCCGTAATCTGACCTGTCCATTCCCCGGCCGTGGTCAGATAGATGTTGCCCTGGCCCGGAGCATAGACCACCTTGTGGTGTTCTTTGCCGTCCGGGGTCGTCCAGAACTGGACCTGAAAGTCGTCCCAGGTGACGTTGTCGAGGTTGTGCGATTTGAGTTCGTTGCTTACGAAGTCTTTGACGTTCAAAAAGCGAGCTTTGATCTCAGCGATGATCTTGTCATGGGCGCTCAGATTGGATTCGTTGCCTGGCGTGTTCAGGTTGTACGTGGTACTTCCGTTGTTGTTGAACGGTTTGACGAACAGATTCAGAACGGTAAGGAGCTGGTAACGGGAGCTGACATCCTCCTTCATGGCCTGCAGGCCACCGGTTTCCACTTTGGCTTCAGCCAGGAATGCCGCGATCCGCTCAGGCGTGGTTATGTTGGCGGTCGTCGATGGCGTCGTTATGTTGGCCGCTGTCAATGCCGCTTGCAGCGGCGCAACCCACTGCGAATAGTCCACATTGGCCGACGAGCCCATGAGGCTTGCTAAGGAATCGCCGGTGAGCGCAGCTCCAACGGGCGTGGCCGTGCCTCCCGCCAGGATGTTGTTGCTGATCATCTCGTTGTTTTGGGTGCCACCACCAAACAGGGCCTGCTTGGCACCAGCGTTCTGCAGCTGGATCTGATTCCAGTATCCATCTAGCTGCGTGGCCGAGTAGACAGCCAGGAAATCATTAAAGGCCAGGTTCTGTTGATTCGCACCCTGTGAGTTGTTGGCCGGGGCTTGCGTGTTGTCGTTCGTGGGATCGGAGAGCAGGCCGGCCAGTTGGTTGGCATTGGCGAGACTCCATGTCTTGTTGTCATACGCACCCTGATTGGGGATGGAGCTACTGCCTGACGTCCCGGCAGTAGGCAGCAAGCCAAGGACAATGTCGCCGCCATCAACACCCGCCTGGTTGTTGGCACTCACATATTGGGTGTTGATGCCAAGGTTGAGACGGTTGCCAAGGTCATTGGTGCCGGAGAACAGCAGGGTGTCCTTGTACGTGCCGTCCGTCTTTTTGTTGTTCTGTTGACTGACCAGCATCAGGTCGTGGACCCAGCTGGTGCCTTGCATCGAGACATTTTGGCCAGGCGGCACAGCCCAGCCGGTCAGTGCTGTGTTCGCGCCGATGGCGTAGGTCATCCAATGTGGGGCGTTATAGGCGTTGAGCCAACTCAGCCAGTCATTGTTGCTGTTCTGACCGACCGATATGGGAGTAGGTGGCACTGCCGGTGTGGCCGGGTGCTTCTTGCTTTTCGCGGTTGCCGGCCTGGATCCATTGTCATCTTTGGTTTTGCCGTCGACGATCTCGCCGAACTGGCGGAGATCGGCAGCCAGTTTTGAATCAAATGTGCCATTGACGGTAATTTCCCCAGCTCCGTTGATTGTGCTGGGATCGGCATTACCGTAGCCCAGGTAACGCAAACGCTGCTGTATGCGATAGACGTCCAGCACGTCGTTTGTTTGTCCTGTGCCCACGCTGCCTCTGAGCTGGAACGAGCTATAGCCAGGATCAGCCAAGGGCCTGTCGCCCATAAGGGCACTGGCTGCTTGCGCATAGTCCTTGGCACTCACGTCTGCCTTGCACTTATTTGGAATGTTGCTGGTAGCCGCGTTCACGCCATCCAGGTAGGTGAACTCAAACTCAGGCACGGATTTCTGATCCAGTGTTTGTCCGGATCGGAGCTTGGCTTCGTCGGCCTCGCTGATCTGAGGCACGAAGTACAAAATGCCCGAGTTTGCGAAGCTATCGTTCATCGTAGACATGGAGGGATCGCCACTGGTCATGTCGAATCCGCGCGAAAGCGGCGTATTCGGGTCGCCAGCCACCGTCAGCAGCTTCATGCCCATGGAGGACGCCAGCTGCTGAGCTTCACCGGCGGACAGCGTGAAGCCCGTCAGCTGCTGCATGCGCGCGTAGATGGTATTTCGATCATTGACTGAAAGCTGAGCCCAGGCGGCGCCGTAGGCCGTCTGACTGATCTTTCCATCCTTCAGCAGAAGCTGTCTCGCAACGAGTTCGCGTAGATCCACGCCGACGACATCGCCCATATTGCCGACGACCGAAACGGTCATGATGTCATTGTCGAAGTACGACCCAATCGGCGCCGCTGTTTGGTCGCTGATCAGTTGCTCTGCGTTGCTTGGCAAGCTGATGTGGTTGCTCAGGTCCGCGTTATTGGCTAAGGCGGCGCTGATCAGCGCATCCACATTCCACGCATGGGCCTGACTTGGCTGCTGCGTCATGTCGAACGGTGTCTGATACCGTCCGGCCAACTGTCCGATCAACACCTTGCCGTCCGGAGAGAGGGCAAGGTTTTCGATGCCGTAACCGGACAACGGGAGGGTGGCTTCCAGATACTGGGGAGTGCCCAGCAGGCCGAACGGATCCTTGATAATGCCCAGCTTGCCGCCGACATTGACCTTCTTCGCATCGGCCGAGCCACCGATCGCGGTAGGCGGAGCGCCAGGCAACAGGAACTCATAGTCCGGAGGCGTGAACATGGCCTCGTAGTAAGGGTCGAGATAATTGAGGTTGTCGTCGGACACGATGGCGTATTCCACGCCACCCACGGTTACCAGTACGGCACTTTGCGCGCGCTGGATATTGAGTCGATCGACGTTGATATCCTGGTTCGGCTGCGACAGGTCAAGGCTCTTCATCACAGCGGAGACGACGTTGCCCTTGCTGTCCCGAGTGAGAGTGAGCGTAGCAAGACCTCTGTCGTAGTCGTGGACGTCGGAAACCAGATAGCGGTTCGGGTCCTGGGTCGCGGAGATGGTGAGTGGCGTCTTGCCACTGATGCCGTCATCCGGCAGCTGCGCAATCACTGGAGCGGCGATCGTGCCGGTAGTCATGTCGAGCGTGGAAAGGTCGAAAACAAGTACGTTGCCGCGCTGGGTTGTGTTACCCAGGGCGAGCGTACTGGCCTCGACAGGCAGGCTGACGATCAGCGTATGGTCGTCCGGGCCGATGGTCATACCACCGATGCCGTTTGCTGCCTTGGCGACATCGCTACTTTGAATCGCGACGAACTGGCCGAAATTGCTGCTCCCCGGCGCGATGTTCATCGCCAGCAACTGACCGTGGGGGCCACTCTCACCAATCATCAGGAGATCGCCGACGGTTGCAAGACTGGTGATGTCCTGACCATCAGGCAGTGTGATCGTATTGATCAGCTTTACGGTGAGCGGATCAATCTCATAGATCACGCCGCGACCACCGACGAAGATGCGCGTGTTGTCGGCGGTAAACACCACTGGCTGCACTTTGCTGCCGTACTGATATGTGCCGCCCAGGTCGTTGGAGCTGCCAAGGATGTCCGCCAGGGCCACGCTGCCTACGGTCTGGTCCTCGCGCAGCAGCGTGAGGCCCGTCCGAGTCAGTACGGCAGCCATGTCCGGCAGCGGCTTCAGCGGCACTTGATTACCGGTGAATTCGAGCGGCTGGTCGCCATTGCTCATTTCACCAGAACCGGTGAATTCACCCATAGAAATTTGCCGCACCAACTCCCATTTCACGGTGCCGATGGCGACCTGGGCAGGCGGAGTCACCGTGATGGTGCTTCCATCGGCTAGTGCGCCATCGACAGTCTGCACATCCACGGTCGAGCCATCGGCCTGGACCATGCGGACAACGATCTTGCCGGTGAACTGACCAGGATTGGCATTGCCAACAGTGAGCTGGATGTTGCCATCGTCAGTGATGGATGCGTTCTGGATGGTGGGCACCACCACGTTGCCCCAAGGCGTCGCCGTGGGCGGCAGGACGCTCGCAAGGGACGTTTCAAGCTGCTGGGTGTCGAGGTTCTGGCCGGCGGAATAGCTGGGCAGTGTGAAGTTGGCAAACTGAGGCACGCCGAAGTGGTAGCTGCCAGCCGAGAGACTGGTGGCTTCGGTAGCAAGTATCGACAACACATCCGAGGCGATGGTGGCGCCACTCAAGCCGCCACTCACGCTGATGCCCAGGCCGCCGAGCGTCATCCAGTCACCTGCATCGAGCCCGAAGCTGTAGGGCGGCACGCTGCCCGGAACCACTTTGCAAACCAGATACTGGCCTGAACTATCGAGACCGGCCCATGGCGGACTGGCCGTGCGCGCGATGCCATCCGTCCCGACATAGCCGTTGTCGACGAGCCACCAAGTGTTCTGAACGCCGTTGGGTGTCATCACGGTGCCGCGACGCAAGAAGATCACTTCGTCGCCCGCGTTTGCCGTGCCTTGCAGCGGTATGGCCAACTGCAAGCGCGACGTGCTGACCGTACTGCCCATGTCCAGGCTGAATGCCCCGACAGAAGTGAGTGCAGCCCCCGTGGGTGCGGTCATGCCAGTGACGCTCGCCAGTTGCGCCAGATCGATGCGCTGGATCGCAACCTGCGTGTCCTGCGGCAAAGTGCCCGCGCCGATCATCACCGTTTCGCCGGTGCCCGCGCTGATCACTGCGCCCTGTCCCTGGTTGACCTCGATGCCCTGCACGGCATTCGTGGCGGGATCGGTGGTCTCCACCTGCGGGGCTGTGACGTTCAGCGTGATATCGCTCTGGCCGATCGCCTGCATCCCGAGAGTGCCGCTGGCATTTACCTGGCCTTGCAGGCGCAGGACGCTGATGGTGACGCTGCCGGACTTGACGGCAGTGATCACACCGTTAGCGTCGACCGTAGCGATGCTGGCGTCACTGGAGACGTAGCGAACCGTGGTGGGGTACGCGGCGTTGATCGCACTGGCCTGGCCGGTGGTATCAACCACTTCAATCTGGCGCGTGCTTCCCGGCGCGAGACTGAGTGAGCCGGGATAGACGGCCGTCTGTACCGGCGGTGGTGGCGCGCTGCCATCGACCGGGACGACGTTGAGCGCTTGGACGGCGCGCACGGTCTCGCCCGTCGCGTCGGTGTGGCTAACGTCAAGCAGCGCAGGGCCGGCGCCATGGCAGAGCAGTTCGCTTTGCGTCGGATCAAGGCTGACCGATGCCGCGCCAACCATGCCGATGCCGCTCAGGTCATCGAGGGAGATAGTGAGGTAGCCCGGCTCAGCGATGACGCCTTGCTCATCCGCAAAGTCCAGAATGGCCTGGATGGGCGCGGCCTGGCCCGGGCTGAGATTGCCTACCGGCTGCAGATGAATGGCCGTCAGCTTCGCTGCGCTCACATTGACGTTGAGCGTAATCGGCGCGCTGGCCGCATAGCCATCATCCGCCAGTACTGTGACGGTGGCTGCACCGCTATAGCCGGCGGTCGGCGTAAAGATTACCGACTTGCCGTCGCTGCTCAGCGTGGCCGTGCCATTTGTGACACCGGTGATGCGCCAGTAGATCGCGTCACCGTTGTAATCGGTGGCCACTTGATCTAGCGGAATCGTGGTGCTCAGGCCTACGTGCGTCAGTGTGGTCGGCAGGTTGGCTGTTGCCTGCGGCGGCAGGGCGGCCTGGAAGCCGTAGTTGGCATAGAGGATTTCGCGATCGGTCTGATCGACTACGCCATCGCCGTTGATATCGCCGGCCAGATTCTTGCTGGCGATATCCTGGTCGAGTGTCGCGGCATCGTTGCCGTCGACCTTGCCGTCATGGCTGAGATCACCAGCAATGGACACACTGATGCTGGCCGTGCCGGTGCCGCTGATATGCAGCAGCTTCATGCCGGCATCAGTGACGCGCACAAGGATCGTGTGCACGCCGTTGTAGACCGTGTCGCCAAGCACGTCGCCGCCTACCACCTGTAGCGTGGTGCCGGGATCGCTGAAGCTGGCACTGATCGCGACGATCAGTGCGCCACTGCTGCCAGGTACCTTGATAGTCGAGGCAAGCTCGCTGTCGCGGACGGTGAAGGCGAGGCTGGTGGTTTGGTTGGCTTGCAGCGAGCCGCTCCACTGATTGGCCGTGCTGTTGCCCATCCAGTTGGCGGAAGTGCCGAGGTTGGCGGTGATCGTGTCGGTCAGCAGCGCGCCCTGGCCATCGTAGCCATAAGGCGTACCCATGCCGCTGCTGTCGAGCGCGCGGGCGAGCACCAGATGGCCCTGGCTGTCGTAGGCGTACACCATGCTGCGCGCGTTGCCGTTGGCATCGAGCGGGCCGCCGATGCGCACGATGTTGCCACTGGTGTTGCGCAGGATGTCGATGCGGTCGCTCGCGCTGCCGCCAACCAGTGCAATGCCGGCATCGGAAACGAGCCACTGCTTGCCATCAGTGAACATAACGCCGGTGATCTTGCCGGTGGCGTCGAGGTTGTACTGCGTGCCATCGGGCGCGGTGAGCACATAGCCATCGGGCACCCACGGCAACCCGGTGGTTTCATCGTACAGATGGCCACCCTGGCGCTGCAGCGCCGTGCCGTTGGTGGCTTGTAGCTGCCAACCCTGACTGCTGCCGAAGTCGGCGTTGTAGCTCAGCGGTGCGTTGGCGCTGCCCAGCATGGCCACGCCGTCCGCACCCAGAGTGAAGCTCAGATTCTGCAGCGCCGCATTGGCGTCACCAAGATTGGCGGGGATCGACAACCACACGCGTGAATCCACGGTCCAGGGCGCGATCGCACCGGAAGTGGTGGACGCCGGCTGATCGGTGGTGAGTCCCGCGTCGAAGCCCGCGATGCTCCAGTTGCCAAACGCAAGGCCGCTGCCACCGACAAAGCTGCGGTTGACCGTGAACGCATGACCGCCAAGCAGGTAGGTGACGTCGGCCACGCTGTTCTGGCCGAAGTTCTTCTGCGCGGAGTTGATGACCACGCGCGCATCCACTTCGGAGGTGCGGCCCTGCAAATCCCATGCAGTAAGACGCAGCTGATAGACACCATTCGCGAACGCTGTCGGATCAAGCGAGGCGAGGTTGACCGCCTGGCTGATGTTGCCGGCGTTGTAGCTCTGCTGGCCCAAATTCTGCCAGGTGCTGCTACCGACCGGGGCGACCTGCAGGCTGTAGCCCATCAGCTGCAGCTCCTGCAGGTTGGCCTGCAGCGAGGTCAGCGCATCGATCTCAACCGGCTTGCTGCTCAAGGTCGCACCAGCAAGCACGCCGCTCCACGTAACCACAGGGGCGAGCGCGGCGGGGTCCTTGATCAGAAGGTAGCTGTCCTGCGTGGCGCTGAAGCCATCGGCATCGGTGGCGACGACGCGCACGTCGATCGTACCCGGCTGCGTGGCCTGCAGATGGACGCGTCCGCTGCTGTCCAGCGTCACGGTCTGCCACTGGTTCGAACCCAGGCCGGTACCGCGCACCTGCACGGCCACGCTGGCGATCGGGCTGAAGCTGCTCGTACGCACGGTCACCATGATGTCCTGGCCGGGCAGGGCAGGCGTGCTTGGCACGCTGTCGATCAGCACCTGTGGCGCATTGGCTGCCGCGTCGGCCACCACACGTACGGTGAAGCTGTGCTGCACGACATTGCCGTGACCGTCATCGACATTCGCCATGATCACGAAGTCGCCCACCTGGCCGGGACCGGGCGTCCAGTTCAGGCGCTGGTTCGCTGCATCGTAGGTCGCGCCCTGCGGCAGATTGGTGAAGCTCACCGTGAGCCCCTGAGTCAGCGCACCGCCATCCGGGTCGCTGGCATAGATGCCCTGGTGCGTGTCGGTACCACCCAGCTGGATCGGCAGACTCAGGGACTGGCCGACCACCACGGCATGGCTGCTGGCATCGAGCGTCGGCGCGCGATACACGCCGATGACGCGGACCTGCACCGTTTGCGTGCTGGTGAGCGTGCCGTCCGTCACCTGGAAGTGGAAGGTGAAATCGCTGGTGTTCGCGATGGCCTTGTTCACCGTGCCATAGGCCGGCGTCCATTCGAACGTACCGGTGCCTGGGTCGAAGGCCACGCCGAGAGGCGTGTTGGCGTCGTAGACCAGGCTCAGGTGCACCGGCTTGCCGCTGGCATCCACGCTGTGCAGTCCGAACGACAACGTGTTGCCTTCGTCCACCAACTGCATGGGCAGCGGCACGATCTGCGGCGCTTGCGCCACGGCGGCCACTTGCACTTGGATCGTGCGTGTAAAGCTCATCGCACCGTCGCTGCCGGTCACCGTGAAGGTGTAGATGCCCTTGTTGTTGGTGCCGCCGGTGGCGGCGAACAGGTCCGGCGTCCAGTTCAACGTGGCCTGGTTGCCGTTGCCTGCTGCCGGTACGCTTAGCGTCATGCCTTGCGGTAGGCCGGTTGCCGTCCAGTTGATCAGATGGCCAGCCGAATCGTTGGCGTAAAGGTTCAACGCCAGCGGGTTGCCTTCATTGGTGTTGAGCATCACCGGCGTGGCGGCATCGCCCGTGTCATTCACGGCCGTGCCATTGAGCTGCAGACCAAGCAGTTGCGGCGGCGTATCGCTCGTCACCACCACCACGTGAATGGTGTGCGTCACCACGTTCGGCACCGGATTGGCCGGGTTGACGTAGCCCTGGTTCTGCGGCGGCAAGCCGCTGTCGGTGACGGTGATGGTGATGTCGTGCGGACCGATGTCGGCGGCCGTCGGCGTCCAGTTCAGCAGTGCCTGGCCGTACTGCGTGCCCAGCGTCAGCGTGGCGCCGGCTGGCAGGCCGCTGCTGCTCAGGTGCAGGCCATCCTGGTCCATGTCGCTGATGGAGAACGGCAGGCTCAGCGGCTGGCCGATCACCGCCACGATCTGTTGCGGCAGGTTGAATACCGGCGGCTCGGTCAAGCTGGTGGCCGTGACTACGAAACGCTGTGCGGCAGCCACGCCGGTCACCGTGTTCTGCGCCACCACCGTGAGCGTGTAGTCGCCGCGGTCGTTGTCGCCCGGTGCCAGATGGATGGTGCCGGTGATATGGCCATCTGCGGTCGGCGCGTTCTGCGCGAAGGTTGCGAAGCGTGGCAAGCCGTCGATGGTCACCTGTAGGTTGTCACCTGCACCCGCCGCAATGCTCACCGGAATATCCAGCGTGCCACCCTTGGCGATGGTGGCGTCGGCGATCGGCGCAATGGTGGGCGGCAGGTTTACCTGCACCACGGTGATCGGGATGGTCACCGTGCTCGTCATCGGCGTGCCATCAGCGTTCTTGCTGGCGACCACGGTGACTTTGTAGAGGCCCGCCTGGTTGTAGCCGGGCGTCCAGTTGATCTGCAACGTGTCGGGATCGAAGGTGGCGCCCTGCGGCAGGCCGGTCACCGTGTAGGTCACGGTCGCCGGCACCGCGCCGCCGTTCTCATCGACAGGCGGCGCGTTCGGCGCAAGACGTTCTTCGGGTGCAAATAGCGGATTGTTAGGGTCGAAGGCGAACACGCTGATGCTCAGCGGCTGGCCTTCCAGCGTGGTCCATGGCTGGCCCAGGTTGCTGTCGAACTGCAATGCGCCGTTCGCATGCAGCACGTTGAACGCAACCGTCTGCTGCACGCTGGTCTGCTGCGTGCTGCCATCGGGATTGGTGTACGTGGCAGTAAGCGTCACCGCCACGTTGACCGCGCCCAGCACATCGTAGTCCGGCGTCCAGCTCAGCCAGCCGGTGCCGCTGTTGAGCGTCATGTCGGCCGGCAGGTAGGCCGCGCTGTAGCTCAGCTTCACCGCGGTGCCGTCGGCACGCTTCAGGCCGCCCGGCACGGTTCCGGAAAGCTGCAGGCCAAGCGTGTCGCCCTCGCGTACCGTCTGCGGCTGCACCGGTGCGAGCACCGGCTGCGCCCACACGGTATTGACCACGATATCGAAGCTTTCGCTGGTGGTGATCTTGCCGTCGGTGACGCTGACCGTGACGTTCCGATACGTGCCGGCCTGATCATAAGTCGGCGTCCAGTTGAGCGTACCCGTACGGGCATCGAACGAGGCGCCGGGCGGCAGGTTGCTCATGCTGAAGGTAAGCGGATCGCCGTCGGCATCGGAGGCGATGATCGGCAGTGACCAGGCCTGGCCTTCATTGATCGTGACGTCTTCTTGTGGAGCCAGCACCGGGTCGTTGTTGCCATTGCTCACCGGTATATGCAGCGTGCGCAGCGAGACGCCGCCATGGCCATCCTGCACGCGCAGAACGATCAGTGTGTCGGCTTCGGCGGATGCGTTCGGCGTCCAGCTCAACGTGGCTGTGCCGTGGTAGTACCCATTGTCATCGGTGGTGTAACCGGGCGTAGGCGTTAGCGTCAGCCCCTTTGGTGCCTGCACGACTTGCCAGTAAAACGCCGTACTGGTCTGGTCGACCGCGTCCAGCTGTGCCGTCCATGCCTGGCCTATGGTCGCGGGAGTGGCGAATGTGTTGCCGCTATAGTCAATCGCGACATCGGAACCGTCGACGGCGGATGCATCACTGCCATCAGTGCTTCCGTCGGTGCTGCCGTCATCGGCGGGCGCCGGAGGAATGATGCCGATGCTGGGAGGAAGGGCGGCTGTCGGCACCGCATAGATGCCATGGCCCAGGTTGAACTTGGCCAGGTTCGCGAGGCCGCCGATACCCAGCTGGCTGGCTGGCACAACGGTAATGGTCTGGTTCGCGAGCGTGGCACCCACGGCAAGCTTGCCGTTGCTCAGCGCGCTGGTGAGATCCAGCGCCCACAGGTCGGATTGATCACCCGTCCCCTGGGTCGCGCCGGCGATGGTGTAGCCGAAGTAAGCACCCGGATCGAGCAGCAGCATCAACGGGCCATGCAGATCCTCGGTACCGATGTTGGTCACGCTGACGTCATAGCTCACCGCGCCCGTGCTGTCGTCAGCGCGGGTATTGGTGAACTGCAGTTTCACCGCGCTGCTCATGTCCAGCAGCGCCGTGAAGCTGGTGATGCTGTCCTGCCCGATGCGCAACTGCGCGGCGCTGCGCAGGTTGCCGCTGACCGTCAATTGATAGTGACCGGCCGGCAGGCCGCTGACGTCGAGATACGCAGTATGCGTGGCGGCATCCCAACGTACCGATGTCGGCGAGATCGCCTGCGCACCGGTATCGCTGGATTGCAGCACGTAGTTGGACGGATCGAGCACCGACGAACCATCAGTCAGCGCCGATTGCGGATCGCTGCCCAGCCACATGTCCTGGTCGAACTGGACTGCGATCTGGTTGAGCGGCAGTGGTACCAGCGCACCATCCGGTACGCTGGTGGCGATCACCTTCGGCGCGTGCGCCGGTGCGATCTCGTCGACGCTGCCGGTCTGCGCCACCAGGATGCGGCCGTCCGCCGTGGTGATCACGCCTTCGCCCTGCGTGCCGCCGCTGGCGACCTGCAGCACGCGACGCGATTGCAGCTCGATCATCCACACGGCCGAGCCGTGCGTGCTGTCGGTGACGCCGTTGATCTGGACGTGCTGCGGCAGGCCGCCCGTGGCGATCAGCAAGCCATCGAGCAGGGAGCCCGCCTGGCCGAACGCGATGTGGTCGACCACACCGTTGATGCTGTATTCCAGCTCCGCGCGACCCAGCGTGGGGCCGCTCATCGGGAAGCTGATGATATTCGTCGTGCCATTGGGATCGGCCGCGGTGATCTCGCTGCCGCTCCACTGCACGCCCCACAGTCGTCCATCCGGCCCGAAGGCCAGCGACGACACACGGGTGTTGCTGAAGTGCTGCCACTGCTGGGTCGGGTCGGTAACGTTAGGGTGGAACACCTCGATGCCACTGCCATCGGAGACATAGATGTCGCCGGTGCCCGGCTGGATCGCCAGGGCATGCGTCAGCGGCTGACCGCTGGGTCCCTGCATGTGACGTAGCACGGTGCCGCTGTTGGCATCGACCTGCAGCAACTCATTGCCGGTCATCACCCACAGTTGACCCAGCGAGTCCACCGCCATGTCGAGCACCGGTTGATCCAGCGTGAACAGCGGCGTCGTGCTGTGGCCGCCATCCTTGCTGTAGCGGTACACCGCATTGCGTTCCGTGCCTGCGCTGACCAGCAGCGATCCATCGGGCAACTGGACCAGCGCCATCGCGCCGATGTCGCCTTCGCTGGTGGTGAAGCCATCAGCGATGCTGCGCGTACTGAAGGGCGCCAGCACGCTGGTGAGATCGCCCGGGTTGTTGCTCGCCACATTGCCCGGCAGCAACTGTGTCGCCTGCTGGAACAGAGGATTGCTGTTGTAGGTGCGGTCCTGCGGGGCTTGTGGCGTCTGCGTGGTCTGGTCCAGCGTCGGGGTGACGCCCAATCCATCCAGCACGGCCTGCCGCGCGCCGTCATCCGGCAGCACTGCATTGGTGACATTGGCCGCTTCACGGTTGCCGGCGTTGTCGGTGGCGACGGCCAGGAACTCGTACGTGTTGCCGGCGACACCAGTGAACACGGCCTCCGTGGTGCCCGGATCGACCTGGCGCTGCCAGATCTGGAAGTCGCCGCCATTGGTGGCGACATACACGGTCACGAAGCGAATGCCGCTGGCGTCGCTCTGCGCGTTCCACTTCACGTCATAGGTGGGCGCACCCTGGGTGTTGTTGCCCAGTGAGGTGACCGTCACCGCCGTGGTCGGCGCCTTGGCATCGAGCGTGGTGGCGACGGGTGTGCTGTCGATCGGCGGAGCGCCATCGAAGAAGATGCGCGCCTGCGTGGTGATCTTCGCACCCGTGGTAGCGCTGCCCAGCGCGGCGACGGTGAAGCTGACAAAGCCACCTTGCGCGGCGCTCTGACCGCTCACTGGCGCGAGCAGGGCATTGGTGACGTTCTGCATCACCTCACCGGTGTTCGGGTCGATCGCCTGGATCAGCCAGGTGGCGATATCCGAAGCCACGTCGATGCCCGCGCTCACGCGCAGGATGTAGCCCTTGCTCGCCGTGAAATCGAAATCGGCCTGGAAGTTCGCACGGTCGGCAGGGACATGGATATTGATGTCGCCGATCTTGAGATCGCCCAGACGCAGCGAGCGCGGATCGAGGCTGGGATCGAGCTGCGTGACGATGCGGATCTGACCCACGCCTGTGGCGCCGGGATTGCTGAAGGCAAAGCTGTAGGGCAGGGGCGTCGCGGCGGGCACGTAGACCGAGCCATCACTGGCCACCGAGGTACCTTGCGGACCTTGCACGCTGATGGCCGCCTGCGTGGCGCCCTTCTGTTGCGCCACCAGTTGCAGGTACTGCGCAAGATTCAGGCTCTTGCCCGGCAGCGGGTTGAACTGCTGGTCAAGCAGGCCTTCTGAACGCAGGTATTCCAGCTCAGACTGGTTGCCGACGAAGACGCGGAAGTTCTCGAATTGCAGCGTCACGCCAGCGTTCTGGTTGAAACTCGACGGATCGGCAAGTTTAGGCACCGGCACTTCCACGCTATCGCCCTGCTGGTCGGTGCGTGTTTCGTAATGATCGATGCCGTCCTGTGCGGCATTGGGGTCACCAGCGTAGGAAGCGGTGTTGCCATACCACTGCTGTACCTTGCTGAAGAAGCCGGCAATGTCAGCCTGTGTGCGATAACTGTCGCCGCCCTTCGACAACAGGATGCTGGCCGCCAGGGTGGCATTGAGGCTGACCACCTGCGGATCGGTACTGATCGGCGGCGCCTGGTCGGCGGGTTGCAGCATGCCGGCCTGTTCCAGCGCGGCCAGATAGCCGGCTACCCACTGCGACGCATCCGCGGCGAGCACACTCAGCGCGGTGGGGGCGCTCTGGTCGGCCAGGATCGCGCTGCGCAGTTTCAGCGCGTACGTGGTCTGTTCGGCGATGAATTCGTCGCGTGTCAGCGCCGTGGCGGCACCGACGATGTTCATTTGGAACGATTCGGACAGTGCCTCCTGATCGTCGAGTGCACGCAGTTTCGGATTGTTGAATCGCGCGGTGAGACCCTGTTGGATTTTGTCCAGGTCGCTCACGCCATTGTCGAGCAGACCTTCCGCCTGCCAGTCCGGATGCGTGGCATACAGCGCCTGGCGCAGGGCGTTGAAGTCGCCGTTGAGCCATGCGGTGAGACCCGGGTAGGTCTGCAACTGGAAGGTCATGCTGACCGTGCCCTGGTCGGCCACGTCGAACGCGTAGCCCGGGGCGAGGTTGTAGCCGAAGGTGTTCTCCGTGCCGTCCAGTGAGGCCCACGGAATATCCGTGCGCGTCTGCGTGCCGGGCGTTTGACCGTAATTCTGCGTATTGGCCGGCGCGCCATCGACATTGCCGAACGGCGAGCCGCCGACATTCGAGGCGAACACCGCGTACGGCAGGTTCAGGCTGTCCAGCAAGTCCTTGTTGTAGCCCATTTCCGCCGCGCCGAAGTCGAAGCGCACGTACGGCGTATCGACATTGGTGAGGCTCTGCAGCGAGACACTGTAGGTGCCTTCGCTGCCCGGATCGAGCGTACGCGGTCCGCCGATGCCGATGGTGACATCGTCCTCGATGCCGCGCTGCACGAGGTAGCGATCCGCCTCGGTGACGCTTTGTCCATTCGGGTTGGTGACGGTGACGTCGTACAGCCCCAGCGGGAAGTTGCGCGTATCGAAGATGGCGCGGATATGTGTGGCGTCGAGCACCTGCCAACGGGACGGTTCGGCTTCGAACACGCCGGGGCGCGACAGCTTCACGATGGCGCCAGCCTGGAAGGCGGAGCCATAGATATCCAGCGTCACCCAGCGATGATCGTCATCGCTCACGCCGCCACTGTCGGGCGTAACCTGGGTAATGGACAACGGCAGCAGATCGGCACGCAGCGTCGTTGGCACGTTGGTGCCACTGCGGGAGCGCACCAGAATGTAGTAATCACCCGCCTGCGTGCTGGGGATCACCACCTGCTGATCGGCGGAGGACGCATTGCTGTAGGCGGCGTCGTAGGCAAACGTAGTGGGTACATCGCCGTAACGGATATACAGCTCGTTGTCGCCGCTGCTTTCCAGCGCATCGAGCATCACGCGTAGGGTTTGTCCCGCGGCAACGCTGACCTTGTACAACTGCACGTCGCCATTGGAGAGCGTGGTCTGCAGCGGGCTGGCGATGTTGAGCGTCGGCACCTGCGTCTGAATGGCGGCTGCGGATGCCGTCATCGTCTCCGGCGAGCCGGTTTCCTCATAGATGTCCGGCCGCACGATGATGCGCCAGCTGCCGTCCTTCAGCGGCGGCAGTTGCGCAGTCAGTGTTCCCGTATAGCCCGCATTGCTGACTACGTCCCCGCTGTGCACCACCTTGCCGAGCAGGATGTCGCCCACACTCCAGGTGTTGTCCTGCGACAGGTAGATCGCATCGGTCCAGCTGCCGGTAGCCGGATTCACCGAGTTGTTAGTGACGTTGTAGGTGACCGTGACCTGGTCGCCCACCGTTGCCGTCGGCGGCACCGTCACGGTGCCGACTACGAGGTCGGCCGGCGGCGGCGCGTTGATCAGCATCGGCTGCGCGGCGGCGGTTTCGTTGTTCTTGTCCTGACGGAACTCCAGCACATGACCATCGGGGCCACTGCCGAACACATTGGCCGGATCGGTCACCACGAACACGTAGTAGGGACCATCCAGGTCCTTCGGTGCGGTGACGGTGAACTGTCCATCGTAGCCCGCACCCGCGGCGAGGCCGCCGGTATGGCTTATGTAGCCTAGGTAGCGATCGTGCTGCAGGTCCAGCGTGCGGTCGCGTGACACGTACACCATGTCGTACCACTGACTCTGGTCGCCCGGCGTGGCACCGCCGTTGTTGTCGACGTGGTAGTTCACGGTAAAGCTCTGACCAGCCGTCACCGCCTGTGGTGCGGTGACCGTGGCCACCTGCAGATACGGCGGCGTCACTTGCACCACGTTGATCGGAATCGACGAGATGCGGCCTGCGCCGGTGCTCTCATACACGGGCACGGCACCCTGGCCGCTGCCCGTCACCACATCCAGGCCTTCGCGAATGGCGCTGGGCGTGCTGTACAGCCAGTCCTTCACCGTCGTGGTGTCGGTTTTCACCAGTACGTAGTACTTACCGCCGATCGATTGTGGAATATGGAAACTGGCGGTTTCGGTGTACGACTGGCCCGGCTGCAGATAGGCCGGCTTGCCGTCAGGGCCGATGATCGACACGGCCTGAACGCGGGCGGGGTTGTTGTAGAGCGAACCCTCGATCAGCGGATAGTCACCGGACTCCAGCGAGCCGTCCGTAGACAGGTACACACCATCGTTCCAACTGGTGGCGCGCGTGGCGCGCGTGCCGGTGTTGGTGACGGTCCAGGTGAGCGTCACCAGGTCGCCCGAGTCCGGCGTAGCGTTGGAGATGCTGACATTCTGGATCTGCAGGTCAGGCTCGCGGTACGTGATGTTCAGCGAGCCGCTGCCGATACGTCCGGCTGTATTGCCACCTTCGTACGCGTGGTAGGCGTAGTAGTTCAGTTCATTACTGTTGGTGCCGCCGCTCATGTCGTCGGTGTGCGGCGCTGTCTTGGGCGCGGGGCCGTTCAGTCCACCGTTGCTGGAGTAATCGCTATCGGCGATCACGTAGATGTAGTAGGTGCCATCGGTACCCGGCGGCAACTGCACGTTGGCTGTCGCGGTATAGCTGCCGCCCGCGGCGAGACCGCTGGTGTTGTAGTGAGCAAACGCACCCAGGGCCGTGGCGCGGGAGGGAATGAACGTGGGGTCGGTGCTGATGTACACCGAATCCACCCAGCCGGTGCTGCCCGGCCACACTGTCTGACCGTTGTTGGTTACCGTCCAGCTGATCTGCGTAGTCTCGCCGGAGTAGTTCTGCGGCTGGCACTGCACGGCGGTGACCTGCAGGTTCGCCGGATGCGCGACCACCGTGCTGGCCACGGCCTTGCTGCGCATGACCTGGGCTTCGGGCGCATGCGTCCAGGCATCGCCGTCAGTCCGCACGATCACGTAGAGGCCGGTGATGTCCGGCGCTGAGTTGTACGGTCTGGTTGACGGTGTAGCTCTGGCCATTGTTGAGCGTGCTGCTCTGGTTGTAGTCGCCCAGCTTCCAGATGTTCCTGGCTTTGGTGAGGTCCGGGTTGTCAGCGACATAGACACTGTCGATCCAATTGCCGGTGAAGGCATCGCCCTGGTTCTGAACGGTGTAGCTGAAGCTGAAGTTGCCGCCGGCATCGGTGCTCGTCGGCGCCGTCACTTGAGTCACTTCCAGGTCGGGCGGAGTAACGCCCAGCACACTGATCGCGCGTCCCTTGTAGTTGTCGTTGTTGATCTGGGTGGCGTCGTCCGTATTGGTGTTGGACGCCAGCTCGTTCTGCAGGATGGTGCCGTAGCTGTTGGTCCAGACGGTGATGTAGTACTGGCCGCTCAACGTGCCGTCGGGGATGGTGACCTGCATGTTGCCCAGGTAGCTGTCGCCGACATTGAGATTGCCGGTATGCGTGCTGGAACTCAGCAGCACATCGCCCTTGTTGGCGCCCGGCCGCTTTGGATCCTTCGCCAGCCAGACCGTATCGGTCCAGCTGTTGACATCCGCCGTCAGGCCGCTGGTGGGCGCGCTGCCCAGGTTGGTCACCTGGTAGCTGACATTGATGCTGGCGCCATGCACGGCCTGGTCAGGCGCCGTCACGTTGCTGGTGACCAGATCCGCGAACGGCACCGAGTCGATGTAGAAATGCGCGGCCTTGCTGTTGTTCGACTGGTTGGGGATGGTGTCGACGACGCGGTTGCCGTTCGCCACCACGATCAGGTAGTAGTCGCCGCTGAAGGTGATCGGCACATGGATGCTGCCGGTGACATTGCTGTAGCTCTCGGTGCTGCCCAGCGCGCTGGTGTTGGCGAACGTGCCGACCAGCTGCGCGGTGGCATCGAGTTGGCCGCTCGCTGACAGGTACACCTGGTCCTGCCACTGGCCGGTCGCTGGCACGCTGCCGGTGTTCTGGATGGTGTACTGGATGCCGACATCGGTGCCGGCCTTGACGTGGTCGGGCAGGGTAACGCTGCTCACGATCAGGTCGGGACGCGGTTGCAGGCTGACCGTGCAGGCGGTGCTGCTGAGCAGCGTGGCATCGGCGCGAACGGCGGGGTCCTCGTAAATGCCACCGTCGGAGTTGGCAATGACCTCCAGGCGATAGGCGCCCTGGAGGTGCAGCGGCAGGAGCACCTGCTTGTCGTGCGTATAGCTGATGCCCGGTGCCAGCACCTGGTCGTAGGTGAAGCTGCCCAGGTCGATCGGCGGGCTGCTGCCATCAACGGAAACAAGCTTCAGCGAATCGGTCCATGGGCCCACGGCATCGGCCTGGCCCTGGTTGATCACAGTCCAGGTCGCATCGACCAACTGGCCTTCCATGGCGGTCGGCGGCAAGCTGGCCGATTCCACCTTCAGGTCGGGCGAGGGCGACAGCGTCACTGGCACCGCGATGTGTGCCACGTTGTCCTGACCGTAGATGAATTCATACGGCATGCCGGAAGCAGCCGTGCGCACATTGACGTAATACGTGCCCTGCAAGCCGTTCGGCAACATCACGTTGATGCTGCGCGCGTAAGTGCTACCCGCCGACAACTGGCCGAGATGATCGGCGTTGCCGAGCTGCGCCACCACGTTGTTGCCCGCCGCATCGCTGCTCAGCCATACCTGGTCAGACCACTGCGTGCTGTCGGTGATGCCGATGCCGTTGTTGATCACCGACCAGTTCACCGCCAGCGACTGGCCACTGCTGGCGCTGCCCTGCGTGGTAAGCGACTGCACCTGCAGGTCGGCATAGGGCTTGGGCATCACGTCGATGGTGTGCGAAGCCTGGGCCGTGTTGACCGCAGTGAGGCTGTTCTGGAAGACCTGACCGAGTGCATCGCTGATGACGAACAGCTTGTAGCGGCCGCTCGTGCCCGGCGGCAGCATCACGTGCAGCTGTCCGGTATAGCTGGCGCCCTGGGCCAGTGCGCCATCATGCTCGACCGTGCCGAGCACTAGGTCGTCGCTGTTGCCCGGCGCATCGTGGGTGGTCAACACCACGCGATCCACCCACTCGGTGCTGTTGCCGGCGCCGGTGCCGGCATTGGTCACCGTCCAGCTCACGTCCATCGACGCGGGGTCATCAATCAGTTGCGTCGGCGCCGTTACGGCGCTCACCGCAAGGTCAGCATACGGGGCCAGCGAGACCATCGTGCTCGACTGCGCACTGTTCTGGTCGTAGGCGTGCTCATTGAGCACGTGATTGGCATCGGCAACTACCAGTACGTCGTATTCGCCGCTCGCGGCGAGCGGCAGCTGGTAATCATACGAGCCGGTGTAGCTCGCGCCGGCCGCGAGCGGGCCGGTCTGGGGTACATCGGCCAGCTTGGTGGTCTGTCCGTTGTGGACCAGATACACGCTGTCGATCCAGTTGCCGGTGGCGACGGCGCCGTTGTTGGTCACCGTCCATTGCACGTGCAGATCATTGCCCGACATCAGCGTGGCAGGGCCAGTCACGGCACCGACCGCCAGGTATGGCCTGGCCACCGTCACGGTATTGCCGCGACCGACGTCGTGATCGGTGCCGCCACGTTCGTAGATGGTGCCGTCGGCATTGGCACGCACCACGAACGTATACGTCCCTTCCGCAAAGCCAGGCGGCAGCGTGAACGTCACGCTGCGGTTGACGCTGGCATTGGCTGCAATGCCATCGGTGTAGAGCTGGTTGGCGACTTCGATCAGCTGTCCATTGCCTGGATCCAGGTAGATGCGATCACGCCAGGCACCGGTCGTTGCCGCGTTGCCGGTGTTGTTGGCGGTATAGCTCACAGTGACCGCATCGCCCGGCCGCATCGTGGCCGGGCCTGCGACATTGGTGACGGTAAGATTCGGCACCGGCGCCAGCGCGATATGCATCACGCTGCTGGCCAACAGATTGTCGGCGGTATGGCCGTTCTCCACGACCATGCCGTCGCTGTTGCTGTAGACCAGGATGTAGTAGTCGCCGGTCAGGTCGCGCGGCAGGCTCAGCGTCGCATTGCCAGTGTAGCTGCCGCCATTGGTGAGCACGCCGGTGTGCGTGATGGCGCCGGCCAGCACAATATCGTCCGCCGAGGGCGTCGGACTCTTGGCCAGCACGATGCGATCGTTCCACAACGGCGAACTGGTGGGCGCATTACCAGTATTGCTCACCGTCCAGCTGACGTTGATGCTGTCGCCACTGTTCACGCTGGTGGGCGCGTTGACCGCTGTGATGCTCAGGTCGGAGTAGGCCGCCGCCACCGCGATCGGGTGGGTGCTGCTCGTGCTGTCGGCGCGTGTATCCGGTTCCAGCACCTCGTCGCCCGAGTCACTGACGACGTAGATGTAATAGTGCCCGTCATTGAGCATGGGCAGATTCAGCGCCGCGGTCTGCATATACGACTGACCGACCGAAAGCGCGCCGTTATGGCGCACCGTGCCGATCACGATGTCGTTGCTTCCCGGCGTGGCGCTGGTGCCGAGCATGATCGTGTCGTTCCATGCGTCACTGGTGGACGCCTGGCCGCTATTGGTGACTGTCCAGCTCACCGTCACGGGCTGCCCGCCGATACCGGTCACGGGCACGCTGACGTTGCTTATCTTCAGGTCCGCATACGGCGTGGTTGCCGATACCACAGACGTCGTCGCTGTGCCGTTCTGAATACTGGTTTCGAACAGCTGCTGCACGCCGGCTGCGTTGCTGTCGGCCGTCACCGTGATACCAAGGCTGCCGGCGCCGACGAGGCCATCCGGCAGGCGGAAGGTGAAGCTGCGTAGGCGATGGTCACCCGCCACGATCGAGCCATTGGCCTGGCCATTGGTGATGGCCGTGGGGTCGTACACCAGACTGGTGTTGAGCAGCATCGTGCCGTTGTCGGCGCGCGTCACCTGGATGCGATCATTGAACGCAGCGCCGGTCGCGCTGCTGCCCATGTTCCAGTCTTCCCAGGTGATGGTGACCAGTCCACCAGCTTGGATGGTGGTGCTGGTGACCTGCAGGTTCTTTACCTGCAGCGCGGGGCCGACCGCCTGATCGATCTCAGCCGTGTTGTCGGTCTTGACCGGGCTGGCTTCCGCAATCTCGTTGAGGCTGTCGGCAATCAGCTTGATGGAGAAATTGCCCGAGGCATCGACGCCGTTCGGCCAGGTAAAGCTCGTGGTGCGCGAGCGGGTGCCGCCCACGGCGAGGGTGCCTTGCGTATCGCGCAGCGTTACCGTCGCCACCACGGCGCCCGTGCTCAGGTTGGTCACCTGCAGCAACTCGCTCCATGGTTGCGTGACGTCCGTCGTGCCGTCGTTGATCGTCGTCCAGGAGGCATTGACGGTCTGCCCCGGCTGGAAGTTCGCGGCTGGCTGCAGCGTGAAGTTCTGCACCTGCAGGTCGGGATAGGGCGCGAGGGCCACGCTGATCTGGGTGCTCGCGGCGGTAGCGCTGGTTTCCTTGAAGATGTTGTCGGAATCAGCGATGACCGTGACGCTGAGCGTGCCGGCGGACAGGTTGCCATCGGGCAGGCGAATCTGCTGCTGGCGATTGCGCGCGTCGTTGAGGTTCAGAACGCCGTTGCCGGAGACGCTGGCGTCATACGGCACGGTGACATCGGCAACGATCGCGCCAGTCGCCGTGTTGCGCACGATGATGCGATCGTTCCAGTTGCCGCTGGTGGGCAGTGTGCCTTGGTTGGTGTCCACCCATTGCACGTTGATGGTCTGACCGGTCTGCAGGCCTGTGTTCGGCGAAACAGTGACCGAGGTGACTGCCAGCGCCGGCGACGGGCTGGCGACCAGCGAGTTCAGGACCACGGTGGGCGGGTTCTGCACCTGGATCAGGTTGAACGCCAGATTCGGGATCGCGCTGTTGTTCGGGCTCGGGTTATTGATCACCAAGGTGTAGCGGCCGCCAGCGGCCAGCGTACCGAGGTTGAACGGATAGCCACCGGCTACGTAGTAGGTGGGCGAGCCCCGGTAAGCCTCATAGGCCATGCTGGCCATGTTCATCACGGCGCGGCCTTCTGGATCGAACAGGGTCCAGTTGGGTGCCACGCTGTAGTTGTTGGTGCCGGTGCTGCTTCCTGCGAGCACGTCGAGGAAGTACTGCGCGCCGGCCTGCGCATCGAAAGTGTAGACCTGTATGCCGCGCGGGTCGGTGGTATTGGCGGCGACAGGCGTGCCCGCCGTTATCGGCGTGGCCGTGCTTTGGTCGAGTACTGCGAAGCTATAGGGCTGCGCATCCGCGCTGTTGTTGACGATCGTCAGCACATAGTCGCCAGCAGCCAGCAGACCGGACGTGCTGTTGTTGGGGGACAGCACGACCTGTCCGCTGGCATTCACCAGGGACCAGTAGTTGCTGCCATTCGTGCTCAGGTCATGGAAGGCCAGGATGCCGGGTTGATCCAGATGCACCGTGTAGTGCGTGGCGATCTGATGCGTCGGCAGGATCCCGCTGACCACCGTATTGAGCGGCAGCGGCGGCGCGCTGGTGTCGACGTAGAAGTTGTAGCTGCTGTTGCTATAGACGCTTTCGAGCAGCACGTAGTAGCTGCCCGCATCCAGCGGGAGATAGCCGGAGTTGTCGTAGATCCACTTGAATGCCAGCGTCTTGCCGGACGCCGATATCAGGCGAAGCCTCGTGTAGTAGCTGCTGCCCGACATGTTGAAAGAAAAATTGCCGGCTTGCGTCAGGTTCAGCTGGTACGCCACGACACTTGGGTTATTCACCGTGCCGCTGGTCATCGTATCCGTCGACAGGACCGGCGCGCTGGTGATGTCGCTGACTGTCAGGTTGACATTGCGCGTAGAGGTATTGCCGTTGGCATCACTGATCTTGAAGGTGTACGTGCCAGCACTGGGAAGAACGATCCCCATGTTGTTCGCGGCGCCGCTATCGTTCTCAGCCCTGGGCGTGCCCGAGTAGATCAACGCACCTTGTGCGTCGAAGACCTGCACGTTCACATTGGGGTTGTAATCGCTCGTGCTCACCCACAGCATCGAGCGTTGCAGCACCGCCACGCTGTAGCTGGTGCTGCCGTTCTGCAGCGTGGCGGCGAAGGACTGCCCAAGCGTCAGCGATGGCAATTGACTGCTGACGGTGACGGTAAAGTTGTAGGCCACTGTGGTGGCGCTGCCATTGCCCTGCGTATCACGCACCAGGTAATAGGTGCCGGTGCGCGGCAGGTTGGTGATCGACCCCGCGCTTTGTAACTGCTGCACCAGGTTGCCAAACGCGTCGTAGACCGACCAGTTGAAGTTGCTGTCGCTGCTGGCGAGCGTCGCCATGTCGCCGGCATTGGCATTGAACTGATAGATCTCGGCGCTGCCTATCGTATCGCTACCGCTGATCGCCGTGCCGGAGGTCAGCGCGGTTGCCGTGCTGAGATCAAGCAGGCGGAACTTCACGCCGTAGAAGCCGCTCGGCGAACTGGCGATGTTGAATTGATAGTCGCCGGCCGGCAGTGCGATAACTGCATTCTGCTGCGTGGTGTGCAGGCTGCCGCTGGCGATCACCTGGCCATGGCTGGTGATGGTCCAGGGGAAGTTGTCGTAATAAAGCTGACCGATGTCGACCAGCAGATGCGTTGCGGCCGGGACGTTGAAGTCATAACTCTGCGGAGAGCTTGGCGAGAGCCAGGTACCGAGAGCCAGGGTGCTGGTGGTGAGTGCAAACTGTGCTGCCACCGGTGTGGCGCTGGCCGCACTGTTGACGTGCCATGCCCACAGATACCGACCGCTGGCGGATAAGACAATGTCCTGCGCAGTAGCCATGTCGCCACTGGCGATGGCGTTGCCCGTCGGGCTGTATATGGTCCAACTGCCGGTGAGACCGCCCATGCTCGTGGGCGAATAGTGCAGGGTGCTGCCTGCTGTATTGTCGAAGCTGTAGAGCCGGGTGCTGCCCGGCGTGAGGGTATCGGTGATCGGCGTATTGATGCCTACCATCGTGGCGCTGGCGGCGTCCGCAAGCAGGAACGACAAGTGGCCGCCCGTATTGGCGTCGGGTCGCACACTGAACTGGTACGTGCCCGCCTGGAGCTCGATCACTTGCGGTGACGTGCTGCTGGCGTCCCAGTCGCCGGTAGACCACTGGTTCGGACCATTGAGAAGCCAGCCAAACGAGGCGTCCGCGCTCTGGCTGCCAAGCACGATGCGAGTCGGCGCAGTTATCGTGAAGCTGTAGGTCTGGGTTGTAGCGTTACTGCTGGCAGTGATGGATTGCGTGCTGCCCAGGGTGATCGGCGTGACGTTCTGCGGCGGTGTGGTGTTGAACTGGAAACCGTAGCTGACGTTGCCGCCGCTGAGGTCGGTGCTGCCCGGGTCGAGATTCCACACGACGTAGTAGGTGCCGTCAGCGGGCAACGGCGCAAGCGCATCGGTAGCGTTGGCGGCGTCGTCCCAAACGTAAGCGCCGTTGGCGTCATAGATCGTCCAGTGCGCCTTGCCGTCTTCACCATCCTGAGGCGCGTAGTACAACTGCTCGTTGGCCGAACCTTGCAGGCGATAGACCGCCAGCCCCGCGCTATTGAAGGTCAGGCTGCCTGCTGCATTGAGTGTGACTTGCGGTGCAGTGCCGTCGAGTGCCTGGCACAGAAGGCTGTATGTCGCATTGGTACCGCCACTGTTCGTCACGACGATCGTGTAGTTGCCGGGACCCAGGTGAATGGGGTCGCTGCCATTGGACAAGGTTGTTTCGCTGAGATCAGGCCCACTCAGGACAAACGAGAGCCCTGGCAAGGTGGGTACGCCGATGCTAACGAAGGAATCGCTGCTTACGGACAGGCTGTAGACGCTCGCGCCCATGGCTGCAATCGAACCGCTAGCGATCTGTCCCAGTGAAAGCGCGGTCGCCGTCGCGATATGCAGCGTGGGCCCGGTGTTGGTGGTGGTGCTGGCCACCATGCTCATGGCGGCGGAGCTACCACTGCTACCGCCCTGGTTGATGACCACGTACCAAGTGCTGTCCGCGTCGGCATGCAATTTCTGCAGGCTGTCGCTATAGCCTGTATAGGCCACGGAAAGATCCTGACGGTAGACCGTGTACTGGAAACGTGCCGGGCTGCTGAAGTAGTAATCCTGCTCTGCGGAAACCGGGAGGGCATACATGCCCGGGGTCGCCGGTACGTCTGCGTTACCCGATGCCAGCACCACAGCCTGGGCTTGGGTGAGCAAGGTGAAGTCGACATTGGCTGCCGATGGAGCAGCGTCTTCCGGGCTCGCGCTCACTTGCAGGGTGTAGGAGCCGGCGGCCAGGCGCACGATGCCAGACGAAGTCTGGTTCTGCGAGAAACTGCCAGTCAGCAGGGAGCCGCTGGCATCGTAAAGCTGCCATTGCGCTGCACCGGTGCTTGCCAGTCCGCTGAGGGAAACCAGGGATGTCTGGCTCAGGTTGAAGGTGTAGAGCGCCGGCGTGCCTTGCGCAACGGACTGCGTCACCTCCTGTCCGGGAACCAGCGTCGACGTAGTGGGCGCAGGCAGATCGGTATGGCTGGCCAGCGTCGCACTGAGCGTAACGCTCAAGCCCGGGTCGGCGTAGCTCACGAGCACGGCATAGTTGCCGCTCTCGGTCAGTTGCAGGGTCGCGGTACTGGTGGCCTGGCGCGCCTGGCCGCTGAGCACCACGTGATTGTTCGGATCGATCACCCACCAGTTGCCATAGTCGGTGGAGTTGGCGGTCTTGGAATCCCTCATGTAGATCGAGAGATCGAGCGTATCGCCGGCATTCGCGGCGACATGCATGGTGCTGAGATCGTCCTCCGAAATAAACGACACCGTGGCCGGAGAGGTCACGGACAGCGTGGCGCCCGCATCCATATCGATCAGGCGGAAATCGGTGGCAACGGCCGAACTGTTGTTCTCGCTGCCGTCGAAACGCAGCGTATAAGTGCCGGCCTGCAGCTGGATCGGCACGATGTTATCCGGCGAGCTGACGCCGTAGGGAATCTGGCCGATCGCGTATTGCACGCCCTGTGCATCGACGATGCTGTAGTTGACATTGGCGGTGGACACATCCGGCGCCACTACGATGAAGCGGCCCGACGACGTGAGCGTGAACGTATAGTTCGCGCGGTAGGCCGTTGTCGGGTCGAGCGCGAGCGACTGGGTGCTCCCCAGGGTGAGTGCGGTGGTGGGAATGGCCACCGGATTGAGCGTGGTGGAGTAGGCAAGGGCGCCGGTGCTGGCCGGGCTGCGATATACCACCAGGCGATAGTCGCCACTCTGCAACAACTGCGAAACGTCGCCGCCCTGGTTGCTGCTGGTGACGACATTGCCCTGCCTGTTGTACACCGTCCAGCCGATACCTGTGCCAGCGGTGGCTGCCGCACCAAAACTCAGTGGCGTTACGCCGTCGCTGGTGAAGCTGTAGACGGAAACATTCTGTCCCGCATTCCATTGCGCGGGCACCGCAGTGCCGACCGGCAATGCCGGGGCGTTGGCGAAATCCAGTACGGCGAACTGGTAGTGCAGGCCTGTGGCACTGCCGCTGATGACAATGTCGTTATCACCCGGAGTGAGGGTGTAGAGCCCGCCATTGCCGATGGACGTCGAGGATTGGACGTCCTGCAGCATATAGGCGCTGACGCCGCTGTCGCTGCCCGTGTCGTACAGCAACACCTGGCCGCCGGTGGGCAGGCTGAGGTGATAACTGGTTTGCGGGTTATTGCTGTCCAGCGTGCCGCTGATTTCCTGACCAGGGACGCACGCGGGTGGCGTGAAGGGCGTTGCCGTGACGGTATAGGCCACATCGGCCGCCGTGGCTCCGGCGGCAGGCTGTCCTTCGATGACAAGGGTGTACTGGCCCGTGGAAAGCGCGGCCACATCCACGTCGGCACCGGTCTGGCCTGATGCGATCTGCGAGCCGTTCGAGTTGTTCAACAGCGCCCATTGCAAGGCCGGCGGCGTACCCGTGCCGAAGCTCAGGTGGATGGCCGAAGCCTGGGTGAGATTGATGCCGTAAGCGGCCGCGCTTTTTCCGCCGGCCAGCGTGCCGCTTGTTGTTGCCGTTAGTTGCGGCGCGGCGCTGAGGTTCAGCAGCTGAAGTATGTAGTTGGCTGCTGCACCGTTGCCACTGACCCACAATTGGTAATCGCCTGCGGCATACCGCTGCGGCTGCGAATCGGTGCCGAGCGTATTCCATGAAGGCGCGCTACCGACCGGCACAATGCTCCAGCGCAGCCCCTGATCGGAGCCCGCATCGTGCAGCTGCATCAGCGCGGACGTGGCGAGGTCGAAGCTATACACATTCAGTGGTGCACTGGCGGTCAGTGCTCCCGTGATCGGTGCCGAATCGCTGGCCACGGGCAGCGACTGAGGCGCGGCACTGAGCGTGTAGTTGGTGCTGGCCGCGGCGGAGGCGCGGCTGATCAGCAGCATGTAGTTGCCATCGGTAAGCAACGGCGTATTGATGGGGCTGCCAGCCACCCCGCTTGCCAGTTGATTGCCTTGCGTGTCGTACAGTGTCCAGCTGTCTGCGCCGCTGAGACTGATGCTCAAGGCGGCGGGATTGTCCTGGCTGTAGCGAAAGACAGCCGCTTGTTGGCCGATGGCCAGCGTGCCACTGGCGGTAGCGTTGCTGAGCGTGGGCGCTTGCGCACTGTCGATCGTCTCCAGCGCATAGCTGGCGTTATTGGCGGTGGCAGCGATGGTGAGGTTGTAGTCGCCAGCGGCGAGCATCAGGCTCTGGTAGTACGCGGCGTTCTGGTCCTGCCACGGTGCAGCAGTCGCCGCGCCGACGGCGGTGAGCTGCCAGTGAATGCCGCTGGAGCCAAGATCACGCAGCAACTGCGCGAAGGGCAGTTGCTGCGCGTAGCCGACGGTAAGGCGATAGGTCGTGCTGTCGCCGATGGCAGCCAGGTTGCCATTGAGCGATGCGCCCAGGCCAAGCCCGCTCGATGCGGTGGCCGATGTGGTGCTTTGCGTAGCCGTGAGCGTGTAGCTGGCGGCGTTGCCGCCAGCGATCACAACGTAGCGCGTCATGCCGCTGGCAACGCCATTGGCAATGCTGGTGAGCGCCAGCGCGTTCGTGCCGGATGCAATGAGGTTGCAGGCGCCATCGTAGACGAGGATCTGCGCGCCAGCATTGGCTGCGGCGGCGACCTGCAAGGACAGCACCGCCTGATCGGCGGTACTCGTTACGCTGTAGACCAGCGCATGGCCGTCAACGATATTCCCTTGGGTGGCTTGGCCGAGGGGCAGGGCGGTGGCGGTGGACAGGTCCACCACTCGCAGGCCATAGGCGCCCAGTGCGCTGCTGCTGTTGGCCAAAACCTGCAGCGTATAGACGTCCGGCGTGAGCACCACGGGTGAAATGGCGCCAAGCTGACCGGAGGCAACGATGTTGCCGTTGCTCGCGCGAAGAACCCATTGCTGGTTGAGGCCGGCAAGGCCATCGACAAACAGCTTGGTGGGTGTATTGAGCGCCAGGCGGTACGAATCGGGCACGCCCACCGTACTGGTGGTGCCATTGATATCCGTACCCGGGTTCACGGTCCCCTGCTGCGGTGTGGTCAGCTGGGCGTCGTAAGTGATGTCGGTTTCGGCCGTGTTGCCCACGGCGCCGGCAACGATCAGCTGATAGGCGCCATCGTGTGGCAACGCCAGCATGAAGCTGTCCGCGCCGGTAAGTGCCGTGGTGACCAGGATCTTGTTGCCGTTGGCGTCGACCAGCGTGACGCTGGCGTTGCCACCGGTCAGGCCGCCGACATGCAGGCTGAGGTAGTCGCCGGCATGGGCATTGACGGTGTACACCGTGCTGCTGTTGCCCGGCACCAGTTTGATCGATTGCGCGACGCCCGTAACGAAGGCGGGCGCGGCCCCCATGTCCAATAGGTTGAAGGCGAAGCTGCCGATGGCGTGAGCCACCGGAACGATGAGGAGGCGGTAGTTGCCGATGGCGTTCAATGCGATCGGATCGGCGGCGACGCTGCCTTGCGTTCCCCCGAGCGTGGTCGGATTGATGATGTTTCCGTCAGGACCGGTCAGCTGCCAGGTGATATCGGTGCGCGAGCTCAGGCTATCGAACAAGACGCGCGTGGGAGCACTGAGTGTGAAGTCGTATTCCTGGCGCTGGGCGATGTCCCCGATGCTTCCACTCACGGCCGTGCCGAGGGTCAGCGGCTGAGCGACGGTAACGACGTTTCGCAGGGTGAAATCCACCCCCATGCTGGCGCTGCTGGGCGAGTCCCAGGTCACCAGGTACTGCCCGGCGATCAGCTGGAAGGGATTGCTCGGCCCACCGGAGAGCCAGCTGCTGATGACGTTCTGTCCCTGCAGGTTGCGGATGTGCCACTCCGCGTTGGAGCCGGCGTAGAGAGCGTCCATGCTGTAGTTGCCATCAGCCGGAACGTTGAGCACAAAGCTCTGCCCCTGGCCGCTGCTGGTGAAAGCGGCATGGGTCGTCTGGTCGGCGGCAAGCACCGGCATGGTCGACGTATCGGTGAGGCTGAAATCGAAATTGCCGGTCGACAGATCGCTGTACGCCACCGTCAGCACATACGTGCCGGTGGGGAGCGACATGAGGTTGGTGCCGTTGTTGAAGCCCAGCAGCGACACTTCCGTACCGCGTGACCCGGTGAGGCTCCACTGCAGGTTGTAGCCGTACTGGCCGGGATTCATCAGTACCGTGGTCGGTGCATTCAGCGTGAAGCTGTATTGCACGCTTTGACCGGGCTGGGCGATGCTGCCGGTGGTATCTGCACCCAGGCTGAGCGCTGACGCCGTGGTGGTGCGATGGCCGAGCGTGAAGCCGATGGTCGCAGCAGCGCTTGAATAGTAGTAGTGATTAAAGACGAGCGTGTATTCACCCGTGCTGGTGATCGGGATGTCCGTTGTGTTGTTGCCGGTGTAGCCGCTGCTGACGGTCGTGCCGTCACTGCGCAGCAGCGACCAGTACACGCCGTAGCCGGTTTGGCTGGCCTGGTAGTAGTAGTGATCGCCGGCGTTGGCGGTAAAACGGTAGATGCTCGCCTGATCGCCCGCCACCGTGGTCTGCACAGGCGTATCGAGTGTGAGTGCCTGCGCGGAATCGCGATTGCGCAACCGGAACGAGAAGCTGGTGGGCGTGTCAGCAGTATTCCCCAGCACCAACGTGTATTGCCCCGCCGCCAGGAACTGCGACTGGGTTGCACTGAAGCTGTTCCAGCCGTAGCTGGTCCCGTTGCTGGAACGGATCAGCCATTGCAGATTGGTGGGGCGTTGGCCGTTCGCGTTGAACAATGCGTCCAACGTAAGCGTCTGCGGTTGGCCCAACGTAAAGGTGTACGTGGCCAGGCTCTGGCGTCCGGTCAGGCTGCCGCTGAGCGTGTCGTTGAAGCTCAGCGGTGTGGTGGTGACATCCTGTTGGCTGATCGTGACAGTGTCGGTGCGCGACGCCGTGCCGTCGTACTTGTAGCCGACGTCGAGCAGGGTGTAGATGCCGTCGGCCGGGATGCTGTAGATATTGCCTGGCGTGTCGCCCTGCTGCGCGGGCAGTGCATGGCCGTAAGCGTCAATCAGTTCCCAGGTGTTGTAGTAGTTGAAACTGCCGTTGAGCACCAGTTTGGTGCCGCCGCTGGCCTGAATGCGGCAACCGGCAGTGGCGCTGGCCGGGGTGCGGGTCAGCGAGGTGGCCTGACCCAAGGTCGCCATGGGCAAGGTGGACGTGTCCACTACGCGGAACGCATACGAGCCGCCGCCGGAATAGCTCCAGGAATACTGCGCGCCCTGCAGGGTCAGCGCGTAATCGCCGGCAGGCAGGTCAAGGATGGATGCGCTGCCGAACACATTGCCCTGATTGATTTCGATGCCACGCGGCCCCGTGAGTGTCCACACCGTGCTGCTGTTGCTCGGGGAGGTGGCATCGAACAGCAGCTGCGTGGCACTGCCGAGCGTGAAACGGTAAGTCTTGGTCGCGTCCCATGTCGCCAGGCTGCCTGCGGTGGCACTGCCCAGGCTAAGCGTGTCGCCCGTCGGCAGCGGCGTCGGCGCCACATTGCCGGTGGTGTCCAGTTCCACCTGATAATTGAGCGGCGTGGTGTTGCCTGCCGCACCTTCGATCAACAACGTGTAGCTGCCGCCCAGGGTAAGGCCGATGGCGTTGCTGTCACTGGCCAGGTTGTTGGCGCCGGCCACGTCGCGCCCATAGGCATCGACAATGCGCCAAGTGGCGCTGCCGCCGGTGACGCTGATGCTATGCAACTTCACGTTGTCGCCGGCTACGGCGGTGAAGTGATAGGCCGTGGCGGCGTTGCCCGGATTGAGCGTGCCGCTCACCGGCGTGCCCTGTGTGAGCGTGGCAGCTGCGGCCAGATCGTTCAAGGTAAAGGCGTAGGCGCCTGTGGCATTGCCGGTACCTTGGACGGTCAGCGTGTAATCGCCGGCCGGCACGGTCACCACGCTGTAGGCACTGCTGCCATCGCTCTGGCCCAGCGGGCGACGTTGCACCAGCTGTCCGTTGGGGCCGCTGAGCGACCACAGGATGTCGTTGCGCGTGCTCTGCGTGTCGAATGCCAGCTGTGTCGCCGCGGCGAGATGGAAGCTGTAGACCGTGGACTGGCCGGGCAGGGCGACGTTGCCAGAAACACTGGCGCCCAGCGTCAATACCGCCGCCAGATCCGGCACGCTGTCCAACTGGAAGCCATAGCTCACCGCGGCCGTGGCAGCGTTGCCGCTACTGCCCTGCATGACCAGCCAATAGTCGCCAGCAACGGTGGCGGTGAACGGGTCGCCGTTGTTTCCCAGCGTGCCGTTGCTTACCTGCACACCATAGGGATCGAGTAGTCGCCAGCCGACGCTACCGCTGGTGGGCGCCTGGCCGTTCAGATACAGCTTCTGCCCTTGGCTCAGCGAGACCTTGTAGAGGTGCGAGCCATAAGGATTGTCGAGACTGTCCGTGACGGCCGTGTTGGTGCTGAGCGCCTGCGTGGATGCCGCCGTGAGCAGGCGGAAGGCATAGCTTCCGGTAGTGCTGTTGTCGTAGTTGATCGAAAGGGTGTAATTGCCGGCGCCGAGCTCGAGCGCATTCGGCTGCTCCTGATACGAGTGGCGGCTCTGTACGATCTGCCCGTTGGGCCCAAGCAACGACCAGTCGAAGTTGGCGTTGCTCAGTCGATCGAACAGTACCGATGTCGTGGCGCCGAGGTTGAAATTGTAATTGGCGGTCTGGCCCGATTGGGTGATGGCGCCAGTAGTGGACTGATCCAGCGTCAACGCGCTCTGCGTATCGTTGACCGGATTGAGCGTGAACGAGTAGTTGACGGGCGCGGTGTTGGTCTGAGCACCTTCCACCAGCAGCAGGTACTCACCGCTGCGTTGCACGGCAAACGGACCGTTGTTGGAGCTGAGATCGTTGACGGAACCTTCCTGGCGCCCGTAGGGGTCGATCAGACGCCAGTTGACGTTCGCATAGCTGCCATTCGTCGAGTTGACGCCACCAGCGTTGAAGAAGAACTTCTGCCCTGCCGTCGCGTCGAAGCTGTAAACGCTGATCTCGTTGCCTTGCGTCAGCGTGTCATTGATCTGGGTGCCTGGCGTAAGGCTGGCCGCCGCGCTGGCGTCGACGATGCGCATCGCATACGCACCCGTGGCGTCACCGGATGCGTTGATGGTCATGGTGTACGTGCCGGCAGTCAGGTCGAGGAATGGCTGACTGTCGTCGGAGAAGTTATGGCTGGCCACCTGTCCATTGGGGCCGCTGAGCGTCCAGCTGATATCGCTGCGATTGGTCAGGCTGTCGAAAACGACGTGCTTGTCGTTCTGCACCGTGAACTGATAGTGGTTCTGCTGCCCCGGCTGGCTGAGCGAGCCGGTAATGGAAAGTGCGGCGGGATTGACATCGCCCGACAGCAGCACGCGTGGCTCGAGCGCTTCGAAGCGAATGGCTGGGGTGCGATGCTCTGCGCCGTCCTGGTTGGCCTTCTGCGCGTTATCAATGCCGCCGTTTTCCATACGGGTTCCCTGTTTGTTTGTCGCAGCCCTTGCAGACTGCCGAAGAATGTCTTGGCGGCTTGTCGCGTTACCTGCGCAAGCCGGAGTGGCGCGTCGAACACCGCGCTACGAAATGGGTCGTCCTGCTACTTCGGGTGCAGCGTCGCCTTGCACTTGACGCCGGCAGGCAGGTCAAGCTTGGGATTGGGCAAATCCATGAAGACCACGAACGTGCCGCTCGCCGCATCGACGATGCGGTCGATACTGCTGATCGTGGCGGTATACGTCGTGCTGGAATCGAGTTCCGAAACCACCGTAGCTGTCATGCCGGAACGCGGCGTGCCAAAGGCGCGCAAGGGCATGACGACCCTGACGCGCAACGGATTCAACTGGGCAACCTTCAGTACGCCGTGCTTGCTGGCGCCAGGCTCGACGATCTCGCCTGGCCACATCATCTGATCCACCACCACGCCATCGAACGGACTGCGAATGGTGCGCAGATTCAGCTGGCTCGCCTCATGCAGATAGTCCAAGCGAGCGACCTCGCGGTTCTCCTTCGCCTCGGTCAGTTCGGCCTGCGCTTGCTTCAGCTCCGACTCGGCGTCGTCGCTTTCCTGCTTGGCCATGAGTTTCGCTTCGGACATCTCATGGCGACGATCGAACTTGCGCTGCGAGAACTCGATCTTGCTTTGCGCAAGCTCGGTGGGGCCATTCAATTGAGACTTGTAGCGTGCAAGATCCGCGGCGGTCTGTTCCGCGTGCGATTCCAGCGTCGCCAATACTTCGTTGCGCGCGACCTTGTCGCCGCGCTTCACCGTGACGCGTTCGAGCAATCCGCTGACCGGCGTGCCGAGTTCCACCGTCTGTGCGGGCTCGATCAGGCAGTCATACGAATCTGTTGCGCTCGACGGCGCGGGAGTGAAGATTGCCATGGCCCCCAGAACGACTGGGGCGATAGCTTTCAACGCCTTGCTCCGCTTCCTGCATTGCTCAAGAACTAACCCAAAGATGGGTTTCACGAGCACTCTCTCCCTGTAGCGCTGCCATAGCACCGGTGACCCGGCACCCCCTGTCATGACGGCAACAAATTACCGCGTGTTAATGCGGACAGCAATAAGAAGTTCTATTGCAGTCTTGTGATTTTGCGACGCCGCGTTGTTACATGAAGGGTTGTCGTAAGCGTTGGCCTGTCTAGCGCAACGATTATGTTTAACTTCATGATTTAACGATATTTTTTTGGAGAAAAATAATCATTAATCCATCGGCGACAGCATCAAATAAACGCGCATCGAAAGGCATTGACTGTGCAGTCAGGTCCGATTTGTCCAACCTAATTCGTAAGATATTGTTGCTTATTTATCGAAGTAATTGCGGCATATCCTTGAATCCATTCAAGGCATACGAATGCAATGTAATTTCTTGCGAGTGCTGTTCGTGTTATTCCCAATCCGTGGATATCCTCCGGTTCCCGTTGCGGGCAGAGGATGGCGTGACCTCACTTCCGGGTCTTGCCTACGAATCCAAGCGCTCGTCGCCATTGCTCGTCGCGTTTCATCGTATCGAGCCGCTGCTTGCGAAAGTGACGCTCCGCGCGATCCTGCATCCACGTCACGACTCGTCGAAACCCGGGTGGCTGCTTGCCGATCATGGCGCGCAACAACCAGCGCATGCCTGGCGGCGCAAAGCTGCGGAACAATTCATCGTCAAAGCTGACGATGGCTTCGGTGGTTCCCGGGTCGCCTTGCCGCGCGCAGCGACCAAATAGTTGACGGTCCACGCGCGCCGACTCATGGAATTCGGTGAGGATCACATGCAGGCCACCGGCCTCGCGCACCGCGTCGGCGAGCTTGATGTCGGTGCCTCGGCCAGCCATGTTGGTGGCCACCATGATCCGTCCTGCCTGGCCTGCCTGCGCCACCGTCTCCGCCTCGGTCTTGTCCTGGCGGGCATTGAGGACGATATGGGCGACCTCCGCGCGGTCCAGTTCGGCGCTCAATCGCTCGGAGGCTTCTACAGAGCGCGTACCGATTAATACGGCACGGCCTTGGGCAGCCACTTCACTGGCGCGCCTGGCAACGTGGATCCAGCGTTGGTCTGTATCCCTGCACAAACGATCGGGCAGGCGTCTGCGCTTGCTGGGTTTGTGGGTGGGGACGCGGGTGACCGACAAGTCATAGCTGCGCTTGATCTCCGCGGCAACCTCCTGGGCGGTACCGGTCATTCCGCACAGGTGCAAGTAGCGACCGAAGAAGCGCTGGTAGGTGATCTGCGCGAGCGTGCGACGTTGGCCGGTGATTTCGCAGCCCTCTTTGGACTCGATCATCTGATGCAGTCCACGTTCCCATGTACGGTCTGGCATGACACGGCCAGTGGACTCATCGACGATCTGCACCTTGTCCTCGGCCAGGATGTAGTGCTGGTCACGCTGAAAGCAGTACGTTGCCGAGAGTGCTTTCTGCGCGAACTCGTCACGCCATAGCGTGGAGCGCCATAGCCCGCCGTGTTCGTGGGTAAGCTCTCGCACGCGTTGTCGACCCGCTGCGGTCAGCCAGATATCGCGGCGCGGGCCCAGCACAAAATCCACTCCGCGCTCAAGCGTTCGCGCCAGATCGATCGCTTGCGCATAGATGGCCGGATCGAGATCGTCCGGCAGGCTTTCGGAAATGATAAGTGGGGTACTGGCCTCGTCGATCAGCACGCTGTCCGCTTCGTCGATGATGGCAACGTGCAAGCCGCGAAGGATCGGTGGCTCGGTACGACGACTGCCGGCCAACTCGCGCAATTGCTGGTGCGTGCGAGATGCCTCGCCGAGCGCGATGCAGTCCTTCAGGTAATCGAAAGTGAGTTCCTTGTTCGATACGTAGACGATGCCGCAGGCGTAGGCTTCGCGCCGCTTGGCGATATCCATGTCCTGCAGCACCACGCCGACACTAAGCCCAAGGAAGGCAAACAACGCCGTGTTGTGTTCTGCATCGCGCTCGGCAAGGTAGTCGTTAACAGTGACGACGTGGACGGACGCTCCCGTGATCGCAGCAGTAACGGCTGCGAGTGTGGCCGCAAGGGTCTTGCCTTCGCCGGTTGCCATTTCTGCCAGGCGCCCTCGCATCAGCGCGCGGCCGGCCAGAAGCTGCACATCGTGGTGTCGCATACCCAGTGTGCGACGCGACGCTTCGCGAATCTGCGCAAAGGCCTGCGCGAGCAGCGGGTCGGTGAATCCATTGCGGTGCATCTGTCGCGCGATTCCACACAGGCGCTCCCGCAACGCTGTGTCGCTGGCCGCTTGTGCCTCGTTCTCAAGAGCGGCGGCGGTCGCCAGGAACGCTTCCGTACGATCCATGCGTGGCCATCGGTCGAACCACGCACGCAGATACTCTTCCCACACCGAGCGCCTGGGGTCTCAGGCGTTCGAGATAGGGTCCATCACCTAGCGGGGTGTCGCGACCCGCCAGCAAGGCTCGGACATCACTGAGACACTGAAGTGACTCAGAAACACTTGCCGTAATCGTCGCCAGCCCTGCTTGGCCAGGCATTCCGAGCCATGCTCGAAGCGTATGTGCACGCGCTCGCCAAAAGCGGGTGCCACGCTCTCGGGCAGAGTGAGATCCACGATGAATACGCGCTGCAGGGTCTTCAAGCCGTTCGTGTCGCTCGGCAGGGTGGGTACCGTGCCGCCGGCGTTGAGGCCGAGGGCGGCGGTAGGTAGTTCCTCAACCCCGCCAGGGAAACTGCGCACGATTTGCGAGGCATAGGTCTGGTCCAGCGAATCGCTGAGCCGCAAACGCACACCCGTCAGGTGCCCATGCACCAGGTCGATATCGTCCTGTTGCACCACGACGCGCACAATCAACGCTTGCCGGTCCAGAACATAGCCAATCAGGTCGCCCTTCTTGTAATAGCGCCCCGGCATGTCCTGTGGCGTGGTGGCAACGAGACGGCCATCGTCGCCCGAGCTCCCTACCAGGCGTTCGGCGCGCTGCCGAGTCCGCTCCAGCACGTCGCCCGCTTCTTCCAACTGGCGACCGGATACGGCGGCCTTGACCGGATCGTTGAATTGATCTGCATCGTAGCGGGCCTTTGCCTGCGCATACTTGGCCCCGTTCACCGCCAAGTCCGCCTGTAGCTGCCGGTTGCTCAGGCGATACACCGGCTGCTCGGCATGAACGATTTGCCCGGGTGCCACCAGCCAGTCGGCGAAGAATCCATTTTCACGTGCGTGCAGCATCGACTGGTCAGGTAGCCACACTACGCCTAGTGCCGGCGTGTACAGCGGGATCGGCACGCAGCACAACAACACCAGCGCCGTACCAGCGGCCATGGCCGTGCGGCGCATCGCGCGACTACGGCAATGTTGCAGGGACGCGGCGCCACGCAGGTGCTGCCAGCCCTTGCGCAGAGGCATCCAGATCAGGCTGACCGCGCTCCAGCAGGCCATGGCGACGCCGAAGACAAAGAACTTTCCGGCGACCAGGAACATCACCGACACACTGACGAACGTGCGATAGCACCAAGCTAGCGGCGTATAGATGGACAACCACCATTGCTCGGCATGCGTTTCGTCCGGCTTGACGGCGTCGATGGAGCCAAAGGCGTAGCGATCCAGCAAATAGGTCCACCAAGCCTGTCCGCGTTGCGCCATGTTCGGAATTTCGATCAGGTCGCTGAGGATGTAGTAGCCGTCGTAGCGGAGCAGTGGATTGCCATTGACCAGCAGGGTGGAAACGCCGCCGATCATCATCACGTTGTAGGCCATGGCGCGTACCACGCCAGGTTCGGCCGCCAGCCACACGTACAGCGCTAGCGATGCCAGGAATACCTCCGTGAGGATGCCTGCCGCCGCCACCAGGGCACGGTGGTATTTGGAAGGGAAGGCCGCCGAGGAGGAGGCTTCGATGTAGGGGACTGGTGCGAAGATCAGGAACATCAGGCCCAGTTCGCGGGCAGTACCACCCCATCGCTTCACGGCAAACCCGTGCCCCAGTTCATGCAGCAGCTTCACTACCGGATATACCGCCAGCATCACCAGCAGGTTGCTGGATGACAGCAACCGATCGGAAAGGTTGTCGGTCAGCTCGTGCCAATGCTGCGCGGCAAGCACTGTTGCCGGGAGGACAACGGCCAGCCAGAGCAGGGCGCCGATCGGTCCGAAACACCAACGTAGATAGGGAGTAAGTGCGCCAAGGAAGCGATCGGGATTGAGCAAAGGCAGCTTCAGGCTCATGGGATTGAGCAGCCACTGCTTGACCGTCTCCCAGCGCTTGCGGCGATGGCGATCCAGGGATTCCGCCGAATCGGGAGTGACGTCGGTCTGCAGCAGATCGGCGGCGTGCAACTGGGTGAGCAAATCCACCACTTCCGGCTGCGTGCAAGCATCACGGGATTCGGAGGTATTGGCCCGCTCCCACAGCGCCTGTACCGTGCTCTTGCCGTCCATGCTGGCGATGAGCGCATAGGCGGCGGTCGTCAACCGATAGACACGGCCGCCGGTCTGATCCTGCACCACGTACCACGGCCGTCCGCGGAAGATCACGCGCTGCACGGTGGCATAGGGCATTAGACGTGGCCGCAGTCCGGCGACGCTATGCCAGGAAGGACTGAAGGGCGAGCGCGCCGTCATAACCCCCAGTTCCAGAGACTGAGCCGCAGCCAATCGAACAGGCTATGTAGCAACACCCATCCCAGCGTGCGGCGCCCCACGCTGACCTTGCCCACACCTTCCATGCCAGGCAATAGCAAAGCCGTCCCGTGGGTCAGTTGTGCCTCCACGCGATAGACATTCTTGCCGTCCTGAGCGGTAGCCACCGGCATGATCTTCGCCACGGTGAACGGCATGGGCGCACCGGCTAGCCCATGCATCACCAACTCGCCCGGCTGGCCGACCTGGATCGCGCCAATATCGCGCTCGTCGACCTGAAGGATGATTCGGTAATTGTGCAGCGGTGCGACCTCAAACAGCTTCTTGCCAATCTCTACCGGCGTGCCGATCTGCTGGCTGAGGTCACCACTCACCACCACGCCGTTGTAAGGGGCGCGGATTTTCGTGCGTGCAAGCTTGTCGTTCAGCAGGTCCAGTTGCGCCTGGGCTTCATCACGCTGAGCGCTGACCACCTGGATCGCGGTGAGATCATGTTGCGCCATCGCCTCGCGCAACTTGTTGTCGTACTGATCGCGGTCGCTCGCCCATTTGGTGCGCTCCACCTGCAGGTCGTGATCGTCCAGCTGCGCCAGCACCTGGCCTTCGCTCACCGTGTCACCGGCGCGCACGAAGCTTGCGGTGAGAAAGCCTTCGAACGGAGCGGCTGCTACGCGTTGGATCTCTCCTTCCGTCATGGTCTTGGCAGTGACGCGATAGGAAATAGGAAGAAAGATCAGGAAAGCAAGAGCGATCATGGCCAGCGTGGCGCCAACCTTCCAAACCAGGTAGCGAGGTCCGAGCAGATGCTTCAGAACACGTCGGCTTTCGTCGCCTAGGCGTTGCAGTGAGTTGCGTTCCGCATCGCGTCGTTGCGCGACTACTGGTGCGGAAAGTGCGACGAATGCATCCAGCCATTTGCGCTCGTCCTCGGTGAAGCGCCTGTCATCGCCGCGCTCCAGCGTCAGTACCGCCAGGCATCGCGCCTGCTGAGCAATAGGCAACGACAGCGCCGTCGATGAACCCGTGCGCTGCAACAATGCGGCATGCGCGCGATAACCTTCCTGCGACTCCACCGGCTGGGCCAGGTCGCAGGCCTCGCCCATAGCTGCCACATAGGCCTGCACCAGTGGCGATGACTTCTCGAACGTGGCCGCTTCGGACAGTGCGACCAGCGTTACCTTCGCTTCGCGCACCAAGCCGATGGCCACGCGCGTGCAGCCAAAACGGTGCCGCAACTCGTTGCAGAGATCGAACAGAGCCTGCTGGAAGCGCTCATGCCGCAGGGTGGTGGCGATGGCTTCCAGCACGCCCAGCGACCGCGTGCTCGCCTCCACAGCCGCGTCGTGATCGCGCTTACCCAGCAGATTGCTGAGCCAGGCATTCCCCCAGTGCAGCTCGCGCAGCAGTGAGGGAACGGAGCTGGCATCCGCTATCATCTCCAGGACGACGGCCCCCGCGATGCGCTCATTGACGGAGAGCGGTGTTGCCACATGCAGCAAGCCGGGCTGGTCGGCGACCGGCAGCACGACGGCGCGTCGATCGCCGATGGCGCGTTGCACCGCGGCACTCATTCGCGCCATTTCGGCGTGTGCGGTAGGCCAAACAGCAATCGGCACGAACGCCTGACCACCCTGGGCTTCGACCAGTACGGCGGCCTGACGCGCGTTGGGAAATTTTTCGCAGATCAGCGCAAGCCAGGCGCTGCAGAACGCATCGGACGTGCGCGCCCTGACAAAGCGCTCCCAGTTGTCCTGGACCAGCTCGCCCTCGGGCGAGGCCTCTTCCTGTTCCATGGACATGGGTAGGTTCATGGCGCTTTCGGTGCAACAGTCATTGCGACTGGATCCGCATTGCTTTCGTGATTGATGAACAGGGCATCGAGCTCATCCAGATCGACTGCGCTCAGCTCCCCCAGGGTGGATTTCAACTTGACGTAGGCGGAGAGCTGCTCATAGCTGCCCTTGCGCAGATTGCTTTGCGCGGTAATCCATTGCTGCCGGGCATCGAGGACATCGGCCTCGGTATTCAGGCCGCGCGCAACACCCTTCTGGGCCACCTGTAACAAGGAGCTGGCGGATTCCATCGCCGTGCGTGCGGCAGAAGCCTTGGCACGCCCCGCTCTCCAACTGAAGAAAGCGGACTTCACATTGAGGATCGCCTGGCGCCGGGCGGCATCTCGCTGGTTCAGCGCCTTGTCGCGCTGCGCCAGGGCCTCTTCTACCTTCGCTGACTGCGTACCACCCGAATAGAGGGGCACACTCAACTGCAGGCCGACCGCAAGCTGACGAATGTGATAACCCGGCTGGCCGGGAAAGTTGCCTACGGCCTGATCAGTGTCGCCATAGGTGGCAACCATATCCAGAGTGGGCTGATGGCCGGCGCGCTGCTTCTTGACGTTTTCGTTGGCGGCGGCAATGGCGCGCTCGGCGGCGCGGAGGGCAGGGCAGTGCGTATCGACCTGTTCCAGCCACTCATCCAGGTTGCCTCCCACCAGGTCCGGTATCTTGGCGTCGTTGCGCAAATAGGGTTGCTGCATTCCATCCGCCGATCCGATCCACTGCTCCAGTGCGGCAAGCTTGGTGTCCTGGTCCAGTTCCGCGGAAGCCCTGTCGGCATCCGCGTCCTCGTACTTTGCATGTGCGTCCTCGGCCTTGGGCTCGCTTTGCTGGCCTAGGCTGGCGGCCTTCTTCTCGATGTCCCATTTTGCGCGGAGGGTATCGCGCTGCGCCGTGGTGAACTCCACTTGATCGCGGGCCTGCATCAAGTCAAACCAGGCCGTAGAGACCTTCTGGTAAAGCTGCTGCTCCGCATCGTCCAGTTGATCGCTGGCTTGTGCCTCTTCCTCTTTCGACTGCCGCCACGACGCGAGATCGGCCGGACGCCAGAGGGCCTGGTTCAAGCTCAGTTGATCGCCATTGCTGTGGTAGCGATCGTGCATCACCGGAGGAACGTTGCCCTGCGATTCATAGCGACGGCGATTGCCGTTACTGTTTGCCGTTGCCGTGAGCTGCGGGAGCATGGCGCCCCATGCCTGGCGAGCCCTGGCGTGTGACGCATCGACATCGTCCTTGACGGAGCGATAGCCTGGCTCGCTTTCGTGCGCTAGCGCAAACAGCTCGCCGAGCGTCGTCACCTGCGCTTCCGTCGCGTGGGCATGCGTTGTCACCAGCAACAGTGTGGCTAGCATGAGGGGCCAGTGCCGTCGCAAGCAGGGACCGGACCCTGGGTTATGCACGGCGCGTCTTCCGCCCTGCGCGAAAGCGGGCCAAGTGCCTACCATAGCCGCACGAAGCGGCTTTACCACCCAAAACGTGGCGAGCTTGAAGCACCACACAAATCCCTTTGTTGTCCCCTGTCAGGAAGGATCACCTACTGCTGATGTCGCTATGTGCGACTGCAGTGCCCATCTGCGCGGGCAACGGCGCCTTCTTTGCGCTTTACGTTTTCATTCTCGCATCGCCTCGTCGACCATGCCAAGTATGCCGCGGGGGATGCTGGCTTCAGTTTTACGACAGGTATGTTCAGGATGTGCTGGGTTACCATCACGACAAGCCGGATGCGATGCCGCACGGCCTACTCTTACAGGGAAGAACATGAAGCGCATCATCGGAGCGATCGCGCTGGCGGTCTTGCTAGGCGGCTGTCAAACCTCTGCAACAAAGGTCTCGAACCTGACGCCCGGCAGTCGACCGGACCGCGTCATTGCCGCGCTTGGACAGCCCGACGACAAAACGACCGATGGGCAGTTTGACGTCTATACGTACCGCCATCGCCGCAGCCTTCGCTCGTTGCATCATGTCGATTACACAGTGGTCTTCAGAGAAGGCCAACTCGTGGCGTTTGGCCCGGGGGTGGCAAAACAGAATGATGCCGGTGACATGATGATCGTTCCACCGGCACTCGGGATACTTTGATTTAGTCAGGGGGATTGGACGTGAAGAAGCTTTGTACAGCAGCGGCTGTCGTGGCCGCTGGCATGCTGAGTGCCTGCCAGACCACTGGCGGAAAGATCGCACATCTCTATACCGGCAACTCGGAAGTGGAAGTGCGTGAAACGCTGGGGCGTCCCGATGCGGTACGTGTGATCGGCGACTACGAGGTTTACACCTATCTGGCCCGTCACCGCACGCGTATGTCGCTCGGCCACACCGACTACACCGTAGTGATGCAGGACGGGAAGGTCGTGCAGTTCGGTCCAGGCCTGGCACAACGAGAAGGCGTGCATACGGTAGTCATCGTACCCCCCCATCCAGAACTAGGCGTTCAGGGAATAGGGTGGCGTGGTAGGCCAGTTCTTTACCCGGCTTCGTCTTCGGTTGCTGATGGGTGCCTAATTGTTCGTCAGGCCACAATTACGAGCCTTCGAAAGCGCTCTGGCGAGCGGTGCTCCAATCCTGACTGCCCATCTCAACGAATGGCCCCGGCATGGCAGACGACAAGGCCATCACGCTGGGGGAGGGGCGCCGCCCATATCCGCGCCGCCGCTCCAGGCGGCGCGCGTTACGATGCCACCATGACACCGTCTTAGCGAAAGGGCATTCGCAATGGCATCACAAAGAAAGAAGGCCGGAACCGTAAGGTTTCGGCCTTCTTCGTTTGGAGGTGGAATCGTCCAAGCTAGATCGGTGCGGTTGCGAATCTCGCTCATCATTCTGAGCTTGGCGCCGGACTGACGAGCGAAACAATCACGCCTTGTCGCCTAACCTGGCTGCAGAGTTTCTTCTTCGCGACCGATCACCGGCTCAACCTCTTTGATCATCAGGATACTTACCATCGCGTGATACAGCTGCACGGGCGATACCGGCTTGTGTACCAATGGAATTCCGCTGGAAGTGGCCTCACGCAGTCGCTGTGGTGCCGTGTCACCGGTCACGATGAGCGCTGGCAGTTCGCTGCTGAGTTCGGCTCGCAATGCAGCGATGATTTCCGCGCCTGTCTGGCGCTCTCTTAGGCGGTAATCGCTGATCACCAACTCCGGGCCGTGGCTACGTGCGAGTTGAAGCGCTTCGTCGTACGACTCGGCGACGAAGCAATGGCATCCCCAGCTGCTGAGCAGTTGAAGCATGCCCAGGCGCACCGCTTCGTCATCGTCGATTACCAGTATCCGTCGTCCTGCCATATAGGCCTCAGGTTGAAGCGGCAGGTGGATGGGTAGATCGAAGCTGTCTTCGCTGAAGGCGCCTTGCGCTAATGGCACGCTTACGCGGAACACGCTGCCGCGATCGGGGCGCGAGGCTAAGGTTACAGCGTGCCTCATCGAGCGGGCCAAGCCTTCGGTAATGGCCAAGCCCAGGCCGAGCCCTTTGCGGCGATCTCGCTCGGGATTACCTAGTTGATGAAACTCGCGAAAAACTTCCTTCTGCAAATGTGGCGCGATGCCAATTCCGGTATCGAAGACCTCGATCACCGCCTCGCCACCACGCTTGCGACAAGCCACCAGAATGCCGCCACGCTCGGTGTAGCGAATTGCGTTGGATATGAGGTTGCGCAGCATGAGTTCGAGTAACGCCGGATCTGAAAATATCGCCAGATGGGTTTCCCGGCTGCGATAGACGATGTCCTTGAAATCAGCGTGCTGCCCTAGCTCGGTCTCCAGCTTGTTGAAGAGCGGCTGCAAACGGAACGAGCGCATGTTCGGCTTGATCACACCCGCATCGATGCGAGAGAAATCCAGCAATGTATTGAGCATTTCCGCGGATGCCTGACTTGTCGCGCGTGCATTGTCCAACACCTTGCGTTGGCTGTCGGATAGCTCGCTGCGTGCAAGCACTTCCAGAAACATGCCCTGAGCATGCACCGGTTGGCGCAGGTCATGGCTGGCGGCGGCCAGGAATTTGGATTTTGTGAGGTTGGCTTGCTCCGCCTTGTCTCGAGCAAGCTGCGCGTTATCTGATTCCACGCGTAGGAGCTCAAGCAGTTCCACGTTCTCGAAACGCAAGATGATCGTGTTTCTGATCGATTGGTGCGTATTGCGCGCCAAGGCAATCAAGCCGACCGCGTACAGTGTTATCGCAAACGCGAGCCCTCTATAAGGCGTGTCCACCATACCCAATAGCCATAACTTGCTGGCGACGACGCCCTGCATGGCGATGGCCTGGCCGATATAGACAGGTGTTACCGGCGCCAGCATGGACATGGCGTGACCCGCAATGCCAGCCATGGAGGCCATCACCAAGATGCTGCCCGCGACGCCGGCATGATCCAGCGCGATCCAAACGAGTGAGCCCCAGGCAGCTCCGGCAAGGCTGTTTAATATCACCAGGTGCAAAATAATCCTGCGGGTCTGCTTGATCGTGATGCCACGACTGACCAGATGCCGGGCATACCCAATGCCGACCAGCCGGCAGCCCACGACCGAGGCATACCACGTCAGCAAGATCGGCAGGCTTGTACTTCCACGTAGGAACCAGGCCAGCACGGATGCCATCAGCACACTGGAGACCAGCGAGCTTTTGACGCCACCCAGTAACAGACGAACCTGTTCGACGCGTATCTGTTGTTCGCGCAAGTCAGTGATGGGCGCGCTCAACCGATCAACCCCAAGCGTCGCGACATAAAGGCCGCCTCTGAGCGACTGGATACCTGCAATGCCGCCAAGATGGCCTGTACGTGACCGCGGATCGTGTTCTCTGAAAGGTTCAGGCGTCGGCCGATCATTTTGTTCGACAGCCCCTGGCAAAGTAGATCGAGCACCTCGCATTGACGCGGGGTGAGTTTGGCTGAGCGCACTGCTGATGCGGAGGAGGTGCCCTCCGGCGCCGCTGAGTGGTCGTCCAGCAGCGCGGTGATGGTCTCCAGCATCGCATCCGGTGTTTGAGCCTTCGAAATAAATCGATGGGCTCCTCGTTCCAGCGCCTCGCGTACTGCCTCTGGGTCGTAAAGGGCTGACACCACTACGATTTTGGCCTCCGGCCATTTGCGCTTGAGTAACGCAATGCCTTCCAGGCCATTGAGCCCTTGCAACTGCACGTCAAGTAGCAGCAGGTCGAGCGTATCCGTAGGGGTGCGTAGAGCCTCCGCAATGGAGGCGGCCTCAAAGATCTCGATGTCCTTCAGGCCGGCGGTTAGCACCATGGCAATGCCGGAGCGAAACAGCGTGTGGTCGTCGATAAGCAGGAAACGGGTGGGGCTCACGGCGTACTCATCGAACTCGAAGACCAACACTCTACAGCCGTTTTGGCGTTGATCAATCCAAATGGACTATAGGGGGCACAGAACCCTGCCTATAGTATTTGGTGTGATGTAAGTCAGGTGCAAGTCACACATTTACTCACCCGTAGCGCAGTCCGCCTGGGTGAGCTGCTGAAATTATCGGGGGGCGTTCTTGCGACCTGTTCATGGCGATGCGCCTAACTCTCCCATCATGACAAGCCGCTTTAGTACGCAGGCACTGGCTTCCGACAAGCAATAGTTGGCTTGGCGCGAACGATTGGGGCATGTCGTCGATGTACCGGTTTCGCAACGGTTGCGCGCGTTTCCACCGATGCTCGACGGGACTACGTCTTTCATCTGTTCGTAGAAGGTCAAGGCGACAACGTAACGGGTATGCGCAAGAAGCGCAGCGCAGCGAATGCGCTCAGGGGGATGGATGGAGCGTCGGTTTCACTTTATTTCGGGTCTGCCTAGGTCTGGGTCTACCTTGCTGTCGGCCATTCTGCGTCAAAATCCGCGTTTTTACGCGGGTATGAGCGGGCCGATCGGCGGGGTGTTCAATACCTTGCTGGGCGAACTCGGCGGGCGCAACGAATACTCGGTGTTCATCAACGATGAACAGCGCCGCCGCATGCTCAAGGGCCTGTTCGATCAGTACTACGGGCCTGAGTTCAGTGCTGACGTGGTGTTCGACACCAATCGCATCTGGTGCAGCAAGCTGGGCCAGCTTAAGCCGTTGTTCCCGCACGGCAAGGTGATCGCCTGCGTCCGCCACGTGTCATGGGTTATCGACAGCATCGAGCAGTTGATCCGCAAAAATGCGTTCCAGCCCTCGTCGATTTTCAACTACCAGCCTGGTGGCACTGTTTATTCGCGCAGCGAAGGCGTTGCCAATGGCGACGGCATGGTCGGCTTTGCCTACAACGCGCTGAAAGAAGCGTATTACGGCGAAGACAGCGAAAATTTGATGTTGCTGCAGTACGAAACGCTGGTCGGCGATCCGGCTCGCGCGATTCAGGCGGTCTACGACTTCATCGAAGAGCCAACCTTCACGCATGATTTTGAGCGTGTGAGCTACGACGCTAACGAGTTCGATCTGCGCGCTGGCACGCCTGGTCTACATACCGTGCGCGAAAAGGTCGCGCTGCGCGAGCGAACCAGCATTTTGCCTCCCGATGTTTTTCGACGATTTGAGAACGATGCCTTCTGGAGCGATTCGCAACTCAACTTGCGTGGAGTTCGGGTGATTTAAGTCGAACTGCGCAGCGACTGATTCGCATGCGTAGTTTTCTAAAACGTTTCTAAGTCACCGCATGAAGGGTACGGCATCGCCGTGCCCTAGGACTTCGTGCGCCATTTTTTCGAGCGAGCACGTCTCGCTAGGTCTTTAAACAGGGGATCTTTTCAATGAACCGTATTTACCGTCTGGTTTGGAATCGCTCGTTGCGTGTACTGCAGGTTGCTTCCGAGCTTGCGCATTCCTGCTCGGACAACAGTACTCAAGGTGAATCCTCTTCGCCGACCGGTCCGCGTCGTGCGCTGGCGATCGCTTGTGCAGCGGCCTTGCTGAGTGTTGTCTCAGCGATAGCGCCTGTAAACGCTGCGGCGCAGACGCAGATTGCAGGGGGCAATGGCGGCGGCGTTGGTGGCAATGTTGTTGGTGGCATCGGCGGCAGTAGCACCGGCGCCGTTGGTGTTGCCGGAGCGAATGGCGCTGGTGGTAGCAGCGGTTATTACGGTGGCGGTGGCGGTGGCGGTGCAGGTGCCGCTGGTGGCAACGGCGGTTTGAGCAGCAGTGGGGGAGGTGCAGCAGGCAGCGCTGGAAGCGGAACCATTACTGCTGGTGCGACGCACACGGGTGGCGCGGGTGGTTCGGGGGGCAACGGTGCATATCAAGCCTCAAATCCCAGCACCGGCGGTGGCGGCGGTGGCGGCGGCGGTGGTGTGGGTTTTTTCGGGAACGGAGCCACGATCACTACAACGGGCACCTACGTGGGTGGCGCCGGTGGAGGCGGTGGTAATGGCGTCGTGGTCAGCGGCGGCGGTGGTGGCGGCGCCGGCGGCTTTGGAGCCCAGTTCACGACGGGCTCGTCACCTGCGGCCAGCCTGGGAGTGTCATTCCAAGGCGGCAATGGCGGCAATGGTGGTAACGGTTATTCGGGTGGCTCGGGTGGCGCTGGCGGCGTCGGTGTCAGCCTTGGCCATAGCATCTCACTGACCAATAACGCCGTCATTAGTGGTGGCAGGGGTGGCACGGGTGGCGCGGCTACCGGCGGTGGTGTGAATGGTGCTGGCGGCGCAGGCGGTGTGGGCCTCATCGGCACCGGCAACGACTACATCGCCAATAGCGGCGTGATCCAAGGTGGCGTTGCGAATGGCGGTAGCGGTGCACAGGCGGACGCCATCGACTTCAGTGGTGGCAGCAATACGCTGGAAATTCAAGCGAACTCCCAGATCAGCGGCCACGTGGTCAGCACCAGCGGTAGCGCCAACGGTGGCGATACGTTGGTGCTCGGCGGCGATAGCAATGCAAGCAACGGCAATTCCTTCAACGCTGCGGAGATAGGCTCCGTTGGCAGCGCAGCCCAGTACCAAGGCTTCAATAACTTTCAGAAAAACGGTGCGAGCACCTGGACCCTGACGGGCACGGCGACCGGGCTCACGCCGTGGACCATCAACGCGGGCACGTTGGCTATTTCCGCTGACGCCAGCCTCGGTCTCGGCACGGGCACGTTGACGTTGAACGGCGGTGCGCTGGAAACGACCGCAAACGGCACATCCTACCGTGGCGTCATACTGGGTACATCCGGCGGCACTTTTACAACGGATGCTGGTACGAACTTCACCGTTGGCGGTGTGGTGAGCGGTACGGGGGCATTGGTCGAGAATGACCGCGGCACACTGACGCTTACGGGCATCAACACCTACACCGGTGGCACAACCATCGGCGCTGGCGTGTTGGCACTCAGCGGCGCCGGCAGCATCGCTACGTCGAGTGGTGTGTTCAACAACGGCACGTTCGATATCAGCGGCGCAGTCAGTGGCGCTTGGATTAAGTCGCTGGGCGGTGGTGGTACGGTGAATCTCGGGGCGAGAATGCTGAACCTGACCAACGCGCAGGGCGATGCGTTCAGTGGTTCGATCACTGGCACCGGCGGCCTCACGCTGACCAATAGCACCGAGTTTTTGACCGGTAACAACACCTACACCGGCAGTACAACGATCAGCGGCAACTCGCGGTTGTTACTCAGCGGCAGTGGCAGCATCTCCACCTTGAGCAGTGTGATCAACAGCGGCTGGTTCGATATCAGCAACACGACCAGCAGCGGCGTTTCGATCAATTCGTTGACCGGGTTGGGTAATGTGATTCTCGGGTCGCAGACGCTGACCTTGCTCAATGGCTCTGGATTTTCTGGTCAGATCTCTGGCACAGGCGGCCTCACGCTGGCATCGGGCAACCAGTATTTGAACGGCGCCAACCTCTATACCGGCAGCACAACCATCAGCGGCGGCACGCTGTATCTCCAAAGCAGCAGCGGCAGCATCGCCACGTCGAGCAGCGTGATCGACAACGGCACGCTCGATATCAGCAACATGACCACCGGCGGCACGTCGATCCAATCGTTGAGCGGTACTGGCGCGGTAAATCTCGGTGGGAAGACGCTGACCCTGACCAACGCAGGCGATACGTTCAGCGGTTCGATCATCGGAACTGGCGGCCTCACGCTGGCCGGAGGGCACGAGACGTTGACCGGCACCAGCAGCACCTACGCTGGTGGTACGACGATCAATGCCGGCACGTTGAGTATTGCCGCAGACGCCAGCTTAGGTAGCGGCACGTTGACGCTGAACGGCGGTGCGCTGGAAACGACCGCGAACGGCACATCCAGCCGTGGCGTCATACTGGGTGCGTCCGGTGGCACTTTTACAACGGATGCTGGTACGAGTTTCTCTGTCGGCGGTGTGGTCAGCGGTACGGGGGCGTTGGTCGAGAATGGCGGCGGCGCACTGACTCTTGCGGGTACCAACACCTACACCGGCAGCACAACGATCAACGCAAGTGTGTTGGCACTTAGCGGCGCTGGCAGCATCGCTACGTCGAGTGGCGTGATCAACAACGGCACGTTCGATATCAGCAACACGACCAGTGGCGCTTCGATCAATTCGTTGAGCGGTGCTGGTGTATTGAATCTTGGGTCGCAGACGCTGACCTTGACCCATGCGGGCGATACGTTCAGCGGTTCGATCATCGGAACCGGTGGCCTCACGCTGGCCGGCGGCCACGAGACGTTGACCGGCACCAATAGCACCTACACCGGCGGTACAACGGTCAACGCCGGTACGTTGACTATTTCCGCAGACACCAGCCTCGGTTGGAGCAGGTTGACCTTGAACGGCGGTGCGCTGGAGACGACCGCAAACGGTACATCCAACCGTGCCGTCATATTGGGTGTGTCCGGTGGCACGTTTATAACGGATGCTGGTACGAGTTTCTCCGTCGGCGGTGTGGTGAGCGGCACGGGTTCGTTGGTCGAGAATGGCGGCGGCACGCTGATCCTTGCAGGCATCAACACCTACACCGGCAGTACATTGATCAACAACGGTACGTTGGCACTCAGCGGCGCTGGCAGCATCGCCACGTCGAGTAGCGTGATCAACAACGGCACGTTCGATATCAGCAACGTGGCCGGTGGCGCTTCGATCAATTCGTTGAGTGGTGCTGGTGTAGTAAATCTCGGGTCGAAGGCGCTTACCTTGGCCAATGCGGGCGATAGGTTTAGTGGTTCGTTCAGCGGCAGCGGCAGTCTCGCGCTGGCCGGGGGCCACGAAACGTTGACCAGTAATAACAGCGCTTACACCGGCGATATCGCGGTTAACGCCGGCACGCTGACTGTCGATGGCAGCGTCGGCGGCAATGTCGATGTGAAATCGGCTGCCACCGTGGGTGGCTATGGCACGATCGGCGGCAACGTCACGATTGAGGGTGGCGGCACGCTCGCTCCGGGTGATCAGAGCGTGACGACGATGGTCGTGGGCGCGCTGAACGTAGGCGGCAATCTGACCATGCAGCAAGGCAGTGCCCTCAACATAGGGGTTGGCACTCCAGGCGCTACCCTGTCTATGCCGGGCAGCGGCGACAGCGTGAACGTGACGGGTAACCTTGCTCTTAATGGCGCCACCGTCAACGTCAGCGGCGCCGCCAACATGGGGCCAGGGATGTATAGCATCCTCAAGTACAGCGGTACGCTGACGGAGACGAATGGTGGTCTTACGATCGGCAACGAACCGTCGGGAGCCGCGCTTTCTGTTCTGACGTTGACCGGCGACCACCAGATCAATCTGCTCAACACCGGATCGATGGTGTTGAATTTCTGGAACGGCAATGGTCTCGCTTCGTCGACACAGATGGGCGGTGGCAACGGCACCTGGTCTGCGATATCGCCGAACTGGACCGATGCCAATGCCGATGTGTCGGCACCGATGTCGCCACAACCGGGTTTCGCTTTATTTGCGGGCGCGGCCGGCACGGTTACCGTCGATAACAGCGCTGGTGCGGTGAGCGCCAGCGGCATGCAGTTCTTCACCAATGGTTATGTGATGAACGGCAGTGCGCTGACGCTCGTCGGCACTAATGGAGTCGCGCCCATCATCAATGTGGGTGATGGCACCGCGGTCAGCGCCAGCGATGTGGCGGTCATCAACAACGCGTTGGCTGGCAGCGCCGGTCTTACCAAGTCCGGTTACGGCACGCTGGTTCTTACCGGCACCAATACGTATACCGGCGGCACCACGATCAGCGACGGCACGCTACAAATCGGTAATGGCGGTACGACCGGTTCCATGGTTGGCAACATCATTGATAACGGCTCCCTCGTGTTCGATCACAGCGACAACGTGATCTTTACGGGTGGAATTAGCGGCAGCGGTAGCCTGACCCAACAGGGCAGCGGCAGCCTGACCCTGGCCGGCATGGGGGCGCTGAACGGCGGGGCCACGGTTGCGGCCGGCGCGCTGGTGCTTGGCAATGGAAACAAGTCTTCGGGCTATTCCATCCTCGTCGGCACGAGTGGTAGTGACGGCACATCAATGGAAACCACCGCAACGAATGGTGGCACCGGTGTAGCCCTGGCCAGCGGAACGAAATTCACCAACACCCTGAACGGTCAGGCCTCTGGTGGTGCAGGTGGACAGGGCGGTAGCGCAGGTATTGCCGTCGCCGGCGGCAACGGTGGCGCGGGTGGTATGGGTGTCAGTGGCAGTACGGTCGTTGTGGCGAATGCCGGCAACATCAATGGCGGCAATGGTGGTCAGGGTGGCAGCGGTGGCATTGGCAATGGGCTGCTTACTGACTCGACCGCACTCAGCATCGGTGGTGCTGGCGGAGCGGGCGGTAACGGTGGTGTCGGTGCCGGCTTGGGCGACAACGCCAGTTTCACCAACACGGGTTCCGTGAGCGGCGGCGCCGGTGGCACGGGTGGGGTCGGTGGCGTGGGTGGATTTACGCCCCCCACCGATTCGCAGTCAGGCGCTTTGATGTCGGCGGGCACCAGTGGTGCCGGTGGGCAGGGCGGTGTCGGCGTGAGCATGGGCAGCAACGCGACCTTCGACAATGCCAGCTACACGACGATCATTGGCGGCACCGGTGGCGCTGGTGGAAATGCGTCGTCAGGCAATGGCCCCACCGGTGCGGCTGGTAATGGTGGCGCGGGTGGCACAGCCCTGATTCTGGGCGCATCGCCGATCGTGGCCACTAATGCTGGCAACCTGCTCGGTGGTCAGGGCGGTGCGGGTGGCGTGGGCACGCCGATGGGCAATCCAGGCCAGCTTAACTCCGCCGAGGGCTTTGCTGGCTTTGCTGGTTATGCCGGCGCCAGCGGCGGTCAGGGTGGTGCCGGCGCGCTTCTGCTGGCGGGTGCGGCACTCACCAATAATCAGATCATCTATGGCGGTATCGGTGGCGCTGGTGGTGCCGGTGGGGCTGGCGGTATCGGTGGTAATGCCGTGGGCACGAAGGCCGCTGCGGGAGGCGCTGGCGGTATCGGTGGTGACGGTGGCATGGGAGGAGTGGGCGTCAGTCTGGGTCAGAACGCATCCCTTACCAACAATGGCGATATCAACGGTAGCCAGGGTGGGTCTGGCGGTACCGGTGGCAATGGTGGCGCTGGTGGTACCGGTGGTGCCCCAGGAGCCGGAGGCAACGGTGGTAACGGCGGTAATGGTGGTGCGGGTGTGAGTGGTACGGGCTTCGCGCTTACCAACTTCGGAACCATCCAGGGTGGCTATGGTGGCTACGGTGGTTTTGGTGGCAGCAACGGCACCAGCGTTGGTAACGGTGGTAAAGGCGGTAACGGCGGCGCGGGTGTGAGCGGTACGGGATTCGTCCTTACCAACAACGGGGCCATCAACGGTAATGGCGGCGGCTCGGGTGGCGACAATGCCTGGAACAGCAGAGATAAGGGCGGTAACGCTGGAAACGGCGGCGCGGGCGTGAGCGGCACCGGCTTCACCGTGACCAACAACGCGAATGCGTCGATCACTGGCGGCTACGCTGGCTCGAATGCTGGCCATGGTGCGGCCGGCCTCGCTGGTGCGGGCATCAGCGGTTCAAGTTTCACGGTTACCAATAGCGGAGCCATCACTGGCGGTAGCGGCGGTTATAGCGGTTATAGCAATAGCAGTAACGCCGCCAACGGTAGCAGCGCGGGTGGCGCCGGTATAAGCGGCTCGAGTTTTGCGCTCACGAATAACTCAAGTGGAACGATCACCGGTGGCGAAGGCAGCGGTGGCCAATACGGTGACGACGTTAATAAGGAATCTGCTGCGCCTGGCATGGGTGGCAACGGCAGCGACGGCGGCGCGGGTGTGAATGTCATTGGTACGGGTACCAGCCTCACTAACAGCGGAGCCATAACGGGTGGCGTGGGCGGTCAGGGCGGAACGGGTGTCAATGCACAGGGGGGGCACCACCCGTAGCAATGGCGGTAACGGTGGCACCGGTGGTAACGGCGGCTCTGGCGTAGACGGCACCGGTTTTACCCTTACCAACAGCGCAGCGATTAGCGGTGGCGAGGGCGGTGCTGGCGGGCTGGGCCGTTTTGGCGCCAACGGCGGTAACGGTGGCAATGGGGGTAACAGCGGCGCGGGTGGTTCCGGCGTAAGCGGTACAGGCTTTGCCGTTATCAATAGCAGCGGCGGGACCATTGCCGGAGGTAATGGCGGTGCCATCGGCGTGGCTGGTGGCGGTACGCCTGTCGGTACCAATGGTCTCGGCGGCAACGGTGGCACCGGCATCAGCGGTTCGGGCTTCACCTTGACCAACAACGGTAGCGTTGTTGGCGGCAACGGCAGCGAGAGCTCCACTAGCAGCAACGTGGGCGCTGGCGGCGTAGGCATCATCGCTACAGGTAACGCCATGGTGATCAACGCCGGCACGATTAGTGGCGGCAAGGCAGGTGTTGTTTCCGTAACTCATCCCACCGGTCCGGCGTTCGTAGTGGCCTCCGTTCCTGTTTCTGCGGCTACCGGCGCTGCGGTAAGTACCGGTACTCAAGTCGATGCCATTGACTTCTCTGGCGGTGGTAACACGTTGGTGATCGAAGCGGGCTCGATCATTACCGGCAACGTAGTCAGCCGCAGCGGCGCTACGCACGGTGGTGACACTCTGGCGTTGGGTGGCAGCACCAATGCGACCGGTGGCAATAGCTTCGATCTGGCGCAGCTCGGCGCCGTCGGCAGCAGTGCGCAATACCAGGGCTTCAACGTGTTCGAGAAAACCGGCAGCAGCCTCTGGTCGCTGACCGGCACCACTACGGCCGTGAGCGCATGGAGCATCGATCAGGGCACGTTGTCCCTGACGGGTAACGCTGCGCTGGGCGCAACCAGCACCATGACGGTGAACGCCAGCGGTATCTTCGATATCGCCGGTATCAGCGGCTCGGGCACAACGATCGGTGACCTCACCGGTGCGGGTAGCGTCAATCTGGGTGCCAAGACGCTGACGCTGGGTACGTCGAACAACACGACGTTCGCTGGTGTGTTGTCCGGCTCGGGCGGTTCCGTAGTCAAGCAAGGCAGTGGCACGCTGATCCTCAATGGCATCAACACCGCCACCGGTGTGGCGACGGTCGATGCGGGCACGCTGGAAGTGGGTGATGCCGAGCACGCCACTGCGGTCTGGGGCGGTAATGTCACCGTCAATACTGGCGGCACCCTGCGCGGTCACGGCACCATCGACGGCAATGTCACCAGCGATGGCACGGTGTGGCCGGGCGGCTCCATGGGTGTGTTGACCATCAATGGCAACTACACGCAGAACGCCGACGGCACCTTGCAGATCGACCTGACACCGACCCAGGCATCGCAGCTGGTGGTCAACGGCACGGCTAGCCTGGCGGGCACGCTGGATCTGATCTACGCGCCGGGTACCTATAGCAACAGCACCTACACCCTGGTGCAGGCAAAAAACGTCAGCGGTACTTTTGCGACAGTGAACAGCACTGGCACGGGCCCCGCGCAGGTGACCTATACCGGTACGCAGGCCAACCTTGTGCTGACAACGACCGCGACGCCGCCGACAACTCCCACCTCGCCGGTGCGTGTGGCTCCGCGTGATGCGGGCCTGTACGGCAACCTGTTGCTGACCCAGAACCTCACCGCTCAGCGAAATTTGAGCTCGGTGCTGGATGCCTCGTTGCTGAGTCGTGCACCGTCGTGTCAGGTACAGAACGCATCTTCGTCGGCCTGCCAGGATGGGTTGTGGATGCAGTCCACCGGGTCGAGCCTCTCCGTGGATGGATCGAGCGGTGTGAACGCCACCGGCTTTGGTTTGCTGGCGGGGGCTGATCGGGCGGTCGGCGATGTGATTCATCTCGGTGTGGAAGCGGGTGTGGGGCAGACCAACGCCACCGATCCGCTGGGCGGTAGCGGTCGCGTGCAGCAGGCTCACGCGGGCGTGTATGCCTTTGCCGATGCTGGCCCGCTGGTACTCTCGGCCACCGCCGATGTGGCCCACAACAGCTACCGTGTGTCGCGTGAAACCGGGATCGGTCATGCCGTGGCCAACCCGGATGGCAATGCGACCTCCGCCGGTGTACAGGCCGCCTGGCCGATGCAGCTCGTGTCGTGGCAGGTGGTGCCCAAACTCGGTGCGCTGTATCAGCACCAGAGCTTGGACGGCTTTGATGAAAACCTGCCCAGCAATAACCCGCTGGCACCGGCCTTTACGGTGCAGGGTTCACGGAGCACGGCTAACACATTGCAACCGTATGCCGCGGTGTCGTTCACAAACACGTTCCGCTTCCAGGACATCACCTATGTCCCGCAGTTCAACGTGGGCTATCGCTACAACACGCGCAGCAACAGTTCGCCGACGGTGCAGATGACTTCTGAAGACGGCACGGTGTTCGCACAGCCGGGTGTCGCGCTGGGTCGTGGGCTGGGTACCGTGGGTGCGCGCATCACGGCAGAAGCGGGTGCGTCGTGGAACGTGTACCTGGATTACCAGGGTATGTTCGCCAGCCATATGCATGACAACGCATTGACGTTCGGCTTCACCAAGCACTTCTGAGTTTAGGAAACGAAGGGGCCATGGATGGCCCCGTTCTGCGACCATCAATTCAGCAGCCGATGGCGGCATGCGTTGGGCGTTCGCTGCAATCGTAGTTTTCGCGAGCCGGTGCTGGATCAGCATCTGCTCGCTCGTCTCGACGATGTTCGTGAGGTAGCGCACTGGTCGAGGATTGACCACAATCGTCAACCAGTCGTCGATCGTTCTACTTTGAAAAGGTCTCCATCGCGGTTCCTTATTGGGCTTAGAGTATTATCCTGGCCTCCGCCTAAATGTTATTTAATATCAGTGAATTAATGGATATTCGCGGCATTAATGAAATCCTAATCCGCGCAGCTCATGCTCTCTGTCCCGAAACCCGTTTCCCAAAGAGCGTTGCCCGTGAATCTGTTGCTGGTCGAGGACGATACGATGCTCGCCGAAGCCATCTGCGATGGCGTGCGGCAGCACGCGTGGGACATTGATCATGTCGGCAATGCGGGCGCTGCGAAAGCAGCGCTGGTGGATCATGCCTATGCGGCGATCCTGCTCGACATTGGTTTGCCAGGTGATTCCGGCCTGACGGTGTTGCGTTTTCTCCGCGAACGCTACGACACCATTCCCGTCATTGTCCTTACCGCGCGTGGTCAGTTGAGCGACCGCATCCGTGGCCTGGATGCAGGTGCCGACGACTATCTGGTCAAGCCATTTCAGTTGGACGAGTTGCTTGCGCGTGTCCGTGCCGTCACACGACGCAGCGAAGGGCAGGTCGTTCCCGTGCTCCGCCACGGCGAAGTGGTGCTGGACCCGATCAAGCGGCGAGTCACGCGCGCCGGTGAACATGTGGCCCTCAGTGCCCATGAATATCAGATGCTCCTGGCACTGTTGAAACGCGTCGGTCATGTGGTGACGCGTGACGATCTTGAGCGTGCGATCTATGGCGATCGCGCCGCGGTGGGAAGCAACACGGTATCCGTCTTCGTGCATCAGTTGCGGCGAAAGCTGGGTGACGACGTGATCGCCACGGTTCATGGCCATGGCTACACCATCGGAGGCGCGCCTTGAAATCGCTGCAATGGCGCATGCTCGCTGCACTCGGTCTAGTCATTGCCCTGGCGTGGGGCATCTCCATTGCGATGTACATCTCCTATCTGCACGCGGGGCCTTCCACGTCGTGGCGTTCGGGTCTGTCCTCGCTGGGCGATACCCTGGTCAAGGCCTTGCCCGACGACTGGGTGCGAAAGCAGGACGACGTCGCGACTAGATTGCCTGAGGGAAAGCAGATGCCGACCAGCTCGGCGCAGCCCGTGCCCAGCGAGCCTGGCGGCTTACTCACCGCGATGGTCCTCAACACCGTCGAACTGGCCATCGTAGGCATCCTCATGTGGTGGGCGGTGGTTGCCTCGCTGCGACCCTTGCGCTCGCTGTCGGAAAATCTCGCCCGACGCAAGGCATTTGACTCCGAACCGTTATCGGTCAAACAGGTGCCGGATGAACTTAGGCCGCTCATCCTGGCCTTCAATTCGCTATTGGCACGCGTAGACACGGCTATGCGTGCGGAACGTCAGTTCATCGCCGATGCAGCGCATGAGTTGCGTACGCCTCTGGCGGCATTGCATGTCCAGGCCGAAGTGGCGTTGCGTGCAGAGGCGCTGCAAGGGAAGGACGATGCGCTGCGCAAACTGCTGGGCATCTCGCATCGAACGCATCGCCTCGCCGAACAGTTGCTCGACCTGGCGCGGCTAGATGCAGGGCTCCATTCGACGGGTTTGCACGACACCGACCTGCTGGAACTCGCCGGTCACGTGATCAGCGAATTCAGCGTGCAGGCCGATAGCCGTGGCACACGCCTGCTTCTGTCGGGTACTTCGTGCATGGCAAGGTGCGATGTCGATGAGATGGGCATTCTTATCCGCAACCTGGTGGACAACGCGATCCGGCATGGTCGCGATGCCGGTACGGTGGAAATCGTCTGTGGCGATGTGATGCGGGACAAGGTGCGTCATCCCTCGCTTGAGGTTCGCGACGACGGACCTGGCGTGCCTGGGGATGAGCACGCAGCGATCTTCGCGCGCTTCTACCGCGCATCGGACAGTGTTGCGCGCGGGAGCGGCATCGGTCTTTCGCTGGTCGCCGCCATCGCCGAACTCCACGATGCCCGCGTCGAAACCGGACAGGGCAGGGATGGCAGAGGTTTCAGCATTCGTATCCTCTTCCCACACACCGGATCCGGCCGCGATTGAGGGGCCGTGCCACCCATTGGCATGGTGCGGCGTCGTTGTCTGCCGGTTTGGTTTGATACGCATCCTGCCATCACTACCCTAATCAATTCCTAAAAACCGTTCCCTAGCATGGTCGACAAGGAGCAGCGCGGACTGCGTTTCCCTTGCCTATCGATCCCGCGCGGCTACCACCATGCCGCCACAGAATCAGGAACGGACCATGCGTATCACTTACAAAGCGACGTGCTTTTTCTTCATCGGTGCCAGCGTTGCATTGGCCGGTTGCGCATCGACGCAGCCCAAGCCTTATGCCGGCATCGATTCATCGAGCTATCTGCGCCCCAACGATCAGGCCCGGCGCGGCCACGAACCGTATGCCTACAGCACCAACGTGGACTGGAAGCACTACGACAGTTTCATCATGGATCCCGTTGCCATCTATCGCGGCTCGGACAATCAGTTCGACACGAAGATCACTGAGCAGGACCGCCAGGAACTTGCCAGCTACATGCAGCAGCAGTTTCAAGACAAGCTGCGCCAGCGCTATGCGTTGGTCTCCACACCCACCAGCGGCACATTGCGTATTCGCGCAACGCTCACTGGCGCCAAGGGAACGACGGCGTTCTTGTCCACTTTCACGCGCATGGATGTCGGCGGTACGCCGATCAACGCTGTACAGGCCATTCGTGGAAGGGAGGGTCTGATGACCGGCTCGGTGAGCTATGCCGTCGAAGTCTACGACGCCTCCACCGGTCGCCTTCTGAAGGCGTACGTCGACAAGCAGTATCCCAATGCGATGAACATGAAGGCGACCTTCGGGAAGCTGGGTGCCTCCCGGCGCGGCATCGACAAGGGTGCGGATGGCCTGCTTGCGGGTCTCCAGTAAGTGATGTCATCCGGGCGAGGCGTCGATAGCCGGCCCCTGCCCATGATTCGTCCCCACGGCCATAGCCATGGCAAGCGCCGGTCCCCATGAAAGCTCTATCTAGCGTCGTTGTATGTACGCGTTGCGATGCGGTTTACCGACGCCCGGTACTAACGCACGGCCAAGTGGCACGATGCTGCGTGTGTGACGCGATCGTCTGGCGCTCGGTACATCCATCCGTCGACAAGTGGCTTGCGCTGACGCTGGCAACGGCCATCCTGTTCGTGCTCGCCAATACCTTTCCGGTGATCAGCATCGGAGTGCAGAACTTCCAGAGCGACGTGACTCTCTGGCAGGCAACGACCTCGCTGGCGCAAGGCATCTGGATACCTTTTGCGCTGCCAGCCACGGTCGTCGCCATCATTGCTCCCTTTCTGCAGATGGTCTTGCTTGGATGGATCCTGGTCTTTGCCTGGCACGGAAAAAGGGCGCCGGGATTTCGTCCACTCATGCGGTTTCTGCAAGTCGTCCAGCCTTGGAGCATGGCTGAGGTAGCGTTTCTCGGCGTGGTCATTGCGTGCATCAAGCTGTCCAGCATGGCCCAGGTGTCGCTGGGTGCAGGTAGCTGGACCATGCTCGGCTCGGTGTGTCTGGCAGCACTGGCCACCAAACGCGACGTGCGCTGGCTGTGGAACGTCACTGATGCGAAAGCGAGGAACGTTCTGGCGGGTGCGTTGTGATGATGCGTATGACGCCGTGCGCCCCGCACATGGTGGGCTTTTCTGGTCGTGCGAGTGAGTTGGCGCTGGATCATCCACGTTCTGTACGCAGACTGCGCTCGCTCCTCGTCGTGGCGCTTTTCGTTTTGGCTGAGACATCCCTCGGCTTTGGCACATGGCACGTCTTGCTTGCGATGGGCCGAGGCAGTGTCGTGGCCATGCGCAACATTCGGCAGGTCGCTTTGTCCCGCAGCATCAAGGATGCCATGCCGTGAATACGCAGCCACGAGCCGACCAGTTGGGCGTCATTGGATGCGATGTGTGCGGCCTCGTCCTCGCCTTTCCAAGCGATCAGCACGATGCGGCATGCCCGCGCTGTGGTACGTGTCTTCATCGCAGGCGGCGCCACAGCCTGGGAAGGGCGTGGTTGCTGCTGGTGGCAGCGGCGCTGCTTTACGTGCCGGCGAACCTCTTGCCGGTGATGAAGATCCATTTTCTCGGGCAGGTCGGGCAACCGCTGACCATTATCGGCGGCGTCCTCGACCTATGGCGCGACGGGGCTTATGACGTCGCATTCGTCGTGTTTGTCGCCAGCGTTGCCTTGCCATGTGCCAAGTTCATCGCACTGGCCGGCCTGTTGTTGTCCGTGCAGTGGCGAACTGGGTTTGCGCGCCTCGAGCGAGCAAGGCTTCACCGGTTTCTGGAGATCATTGGATATTGGTCGATGCTCGATGTCCTGGTCGTCGGCATCCTCGGCAGCCTGGTGCAGTTTCAGGCGCTGGGCGAGATCGAGCCGGGTGCGGGCATATTTCTCTTTGGTGGGTCCGTCATCCTGGCCATGTTCGCTGCGCACAGTTTTGACTCACGGCTTATCTGGGATGCAGCCGAAGCGTCGTCGACTCCGTCGTAGAGAAAAATAGCCAGCTTCCGCGAGAGCTCCGTCGCGGAAAGAGCATTAGCGAACGCAGGCGCGTGGCCTTGCGTCGAACGCTTAATCAGATCCTAAAACGGGTCGGTCATCCTCAATCCGTCGCCGCAGAAGCCTTCAGGGCTGCCTTCTGCATGCGCACCCCTCCCTCCCATGGCCGCTTGTGGCAGCCAAGAACCCACGGAAATCAGTAACGATGAAGAAGCTCATCCTGCTTGGTCTTACTTGCATGGTCCTGCTCAATGGATGCATCGCGGTTGATCGTCGCGACGACCATCGTGATCAACGGCGCGATCGTTACGACGAGTGTCGTCGTTATCACGATGCGCGGTACTGCGATGACGGGCGACGGTGATTTCAATCACCCGCTTGTCTTCGGTCTTGCGCGCGCCATGTATGCGGAAAGTCCGCAACCCACTGCTCGATGGCAACGCTGATCAGGCCCGGCACTAGCGGGTTGAAAAAAAGTAATCGCGTGCGGCGACTTTCATAAGCGGATCATTTCCCCGCGCCATGCACAATCCAGCGATTGTGGATTGAGCATGGTGGAGAGTTTCTATGGTGGATGGTTCTCGTCGAGACGTCATCAAGCTGATGCTGGCAGGTGCGGCCACTGCGCCGTTTTCCATGGGGGCGGCCATGGCCGCCCCGCCAGCCGCCCGGAAGGGTGCCCAGCAGCGCGCGGGTATCGAAGGGCAGCGAATGGCTGACCTGGGTGACGGCACCTATGTGAATCCGATCGTTGCCGGGGATCATCCCGATCCCACCATCCTCAAGGATGGCAGCGACTACTACATGACGTTTACGTCGTTCGATTCCTGCCCGGGCTTGGTGATCTGGCATTCCACCGATCTGGTGAACTGGGCGCCGGTCACTACGGCGCTGACCAAACCGTTGGGCACCGTATTCGCGGTCGATCTGTGCAAGCACAACGGGCGTTACTTCATCTACATCCCGGCCAGCGCTGGCGACCGCGGCTGGGCGTTGTATGTGATCTGGGCTGACCACATCGAAGGGCCGTGGAGCGATCCGGTCGACCTGCATATCGATGGGTGCATCGACCCAGGGCACGTCGTGGGCGAGGACGGCAAGCGCTACCTGTTCGTCAACGGCATCCGCCGCGTGCGGCTCACCGATGATGGCCTCGCCGCGGATGGCAAGCTGGAGCCGGCCTACAGCCCATGGCGCTATCCCGACGACTGGATAGTGGAGGACTTCGCGCCAGAAGGTCCCAAGCTGCTGCGACATGGCGAATGGTTTTATCTGGTCACGGCCGTCGGTGGCACTGCGGGGCCACCGACCAGTCATATGGTGATCGCGGCGCGTTCCCGCTCCATCCATGGCCCATGGGAGCATTGCCCGCGCAACCCGCTGGTGCGCACGACCAGCGCCGCCGAGCCATGGTGGTCACGCGGGCACGCGACGCTGGTGGAAGGGCCGGCCGGCGATTGGTGGATGGTCTATCACGGCTACGAAAATGGATTCCGCACGCTCGGGCGCCAGACCTTGCTGGAGCCGATCGAGTGGACCGCCGATGGCTGGTTTCGGGCTAAGGGCGGTGATCTATCCCGGCCGCTACCGAAGCCGAAAGGCGGCGTGAGCGGGCCGAACGGATTTGCGTTGTCGGACGACTTCAGCCGTCGCAAGTTTGGCGTGCAGTGGAGCCTGTTCGATCCGAAGCCCGAGGAAATGAAGCGGGTGAGCTACGAAGCGGGCGGTCTGCGCCTGGAAGCCAAGGGCAACTCGCCGGTGGATTGTTCGCCGCTGACGTGCCAGCCGGGCGACCGCAGTTATGTGGCCGAGGTCACTCTCGATCTGGTGGGTAACGCTGAAGGCGGTCTGCTGCTGTTCTACAACCCCAAGGCCTTCGTCGGCATCGGCCTTTCGCGGCGCGAGCACGTGTTGAAGACCTTCGAGTACGCGGGGGAGCAATCCTGGATGCGTGTGCCGATGCAGGCATCCAGTCTGCGCATACGCGTGACCAACCAGGATCACGTTGTGACGTATCACTACTCGGTCGACAACGGAAAAACCTGGCAGCTTCACGGCCTCCGCATGGAGGTTTCGGGAATCCACCACAACGTGTTTGGTGGATTCCTGAGCCTGAAAATTGGCGTTTACAGCGCGGGTGAGGGCAGTGTGGTGGTGCGGGATTTCACGTACCAAGCCATCGCTTGAAGGTGAACGAGCGACTCAGCGCTTGACGGTGGTGGCGTCAGGCGCTGAGGCGAGGTCGATCTCGTACACCGGGACCGCCATGCCATCGGGTTGCTGCACAGGTCCGATGGCCAGCCCCTGCGGCGTCTGCTGCCAGCGTACCGGGCGGGAAGTGCCAAGCAGGCGCACCGATCGCACGCGATCACTTGGCGCGATGTTCTTGATGACCGCCACGCCGCTCTCGGGCCAAGCCATTTCGATAGCGAAAAGCTTGCCCGGCTTCTGCGTGAAGCGGAAATCGGCGCTGGTATAGGTTGCCGCCCCCTTGTCTTCCGTGAACGAGCCCGAGCGCGGTACGGTGGGGCCTTCACCGTAGACGCGCCAAGGTTGAGTGTCGTAGATCGCCGCGCCGTTCACGGCGAACCACGCGCCGATCTCGTGCAGCACGGCCTGTTCCTGCGGGGTGATGCTGCCATCTGGCTTGGGGCCGACATCCAGCAGCAGGTTGCCATTCTTGCTGACCACGTCCGCGAGCAAACGCACGATATCCACGGCCGGGCGGTACGTGTCGTGTTCCACGTAGCCCCATGAGCCGTTGCTGATGCTGGTGTCCGTCTGCCAGTGCTGCGGGCGGATGGCGCCGAGCTGGCCGCGTTCCACGTCCAGTGTGGCGCTGCCTTCGGGCAGGGCGTTGAGCTTGTAGTTGACCACCACGCCACCGCGCGCGGCACCGGCGTTGTAGTAGTACGCAAGCCATTGCGCGAGCGCATTGCGGAAGGATGGATGACCCACCCACCAGTCGAGGTAGATCAGATCGGGGTGGTAATACGCCTCCAGTTCCGCCGTGCGCGCCATCCAGTCCTCGACCCAGGCCGGTGAAACGTAGGTCCAGTCCTGGGCCAGATCCTGGTCGCCGTTCAGTGAGATGTGTTGCTGGGCGGGACCGTAAAAGTCAGCGTAGGCGGGATCATTCACGTCCGAATCGATTTCCCGCCCGTGATCGAAGAACCATGTATGTTCAGCGCGATGGGTGGACAACCCGAAGCGCAGACCTTCGTCCTTCACCGCGCGGCCGAGCGCCGCCATGACGTCACGCTTGGGCCCCATCTGCACGGCGGTCCAGCGGGTGAGTTTCGAGTCATACATGGCGAAGCCGTCGGTGTGCTCCGCCACGCCCACGACATAGCGCGCGCCTGCTTGCCTGAACAGCGTGGCCCAGGCCTTCGGATCCCAGTGTTCAGCACGAAATTGCGGAATGAAATCCTTCAGGCCCGCGTGCGCCAGGCTGCCGTACGTGGCCACCTGGTGCGCGTATTCGGCGCTGGTGCGGTCGTACATGTTGCGTGGATACCACTCGTTGGCGAAGGCCGGCACGGCATAGACGCCCCAGTGAACGAAAATGCCAAATTTGGCGTTGTCGAACCATGCCGGTTCCCGGTAATTTCGTAACGATGCCCAGTCGGGCCGAAACGGCCCCAACGCGGCACCTTCCTCCACCTTGGCCACCAGTGCGGCCCGTGCCGGCGCATAGCCTTCTGTGGCTTTTCGCCAGATCAGGTCGGCCTGTTGCGGCGTGATGGTTCCCGCTGTTGGCGCCGAGGCAAAGGATGCTTGCGGCATGCTTGCGCACAGCAGGATGAAGGCGGCCAGGCAACGCCGGGCTGGGTTGGTGCGACGGTTCATCTGCAGTTCCGTGGCTGTCGATGGCACGGAAAATTAGCAGGGGAGTACCGCTTTCAGTGCCCGATGTGGCAACCGCAAACGAAGAAACGTTACTCGCGCCCATCAATTTCGTAATTGTGTGGCGCGTGGGCGCAATCCAGCATGCGCCACCACCAAGCAGGACGTGAAGTTGCCAGGGGCGGTGAGCCAGCCTGACGCAACCACCGGGTCGTGGGGGCCTGGGGATACACAGCCTGCGGTTTCGGCCGATGGCCAATAACAAGACGGGGAGAGCTTTTGACCATGATCCAGACTGTGCACGGGAAAATCGCCTGTACGGCCCAGCATTCCTTGCCATTGGCGCGTCTTTCCGCCGCCGTGGCCATTGGCATGGCGCTGCTCTACGCGCCGCTGAACGCACACGCCCAGCAGGCAGCCACCACCCAGGACCAGACGCAGAGCCAGGCGGGGGATCAAGCCAAGGCCGCTGATGCGAAAGACAAGAAAAAAGCAGAAGACGCCAAAGCCAAGGACGCCAAGAATCTCGATGGCGTCACCGTTACGGGCATCCGCGCCAGCCTGGAGTCGGCGCAATCGCTGAAGCAGAACGCGGACCAGATCATGGACTCGGTCACCGCGGTCGACATCAATGCCCTGCCGGATCGCAGCGTTACCGAGACTCTGCAGCGCATCAGCGGCGTCACCATCGACCACTTTCTCTCGGCCAATGATCCGGATCATCCCTCGGCCGAAGGCAGCAACGTGTCCATCCGTGGCCTTACGCAGGTGGAGTCGCTGCTAAATGGCCGTGACACCTTTTCCGCTAACAGCGGCCGCTCGCTGAACTTCGAGGACGTGCCGGCCGAGCTGATGGCCGGCGTGGACGTGTACAAGAACCCCTCGGCGGAACTGATCGAGGGCGGCATCGGCGGCACGGTCAACCTGCGTACTCGCCTGCCATTCGATGCGCCAGGGCAAGTGATCGGTTTCTCCTACGGCATCAACGAAGGCGACCTGTCGCAGAAGAGCAAGCCATCCACGTCGTTCCTCTACAGCAACCGCTGGAAGACGGAGAACTGGGGTGAGTTCGGCGCGTTGATCGATGTCTCCTACTCAGAGCTGGCTACCCGCACCGACGGCATCCAGCTCGAGCCGTACACCATGCGTTCCGATGCAGCAGCGACCGCCGGCAGCGGCCTGAGCACGGTCTACGTGCCCGGCGGCGCCGATTGGCGCACGCTGGATTTCCAGCGTCGCCGCATCGGCATTTCCGGCGCCTTGCAGTGGCGTCCGACCAAGGATCTGGAAATCACTTCCCAGTTCATCCGCTCGCGTTACGACATGTCCTGGCTGGAGCACGGCGCGATCTTCAGTGACACCAGCTTCGATATCGATCCGGCTAGTGGCACCACGTTCGACTACAACGGCCAGGGCGTGTTCCAGCGTGGCTCGCTAAGCTCCAACGCCTGGAGCAATAACCTGAGCAACGGTGGCGTGCGTTTTGATACGGACACGCGCTATCAGACGCAGACCACCGTCACCACCGACTTTTCGAACGGCTTCAAGTACAACATCAACGACCATATGTTGTTGAGCGGTGACGTCCAGTTCGTGAAGTCCACCAGCGACGAGCTGGATTTCACGGTGTTTCAGGCGACCTACCTGCCGGGCATGTACCTCAACACCACAGGCAGCGGTGGCATGCCGCTGGTGTCGGCCAGCCCGGCCGGCTACACCACCAATCCCGCGAACTATTTCTGGTCCGCGGCGATGGATCACCGCGAGGACGAGGTGGGCATGAGTCGCGCCTACCGCATGGATCTGGAATACGACTTTGAAGACAGCAGTTGGCTGAAGTACCTCAAGGTGGGTCTGCGAGCCACCGACCGCAGCGAGAACAACACCAGCACGCCCTACAACTGGGGCGTGATTACCGATAGCTGGGCACCGGTGAATACGCCAAGCACGGTAGCCAGCGTCAACTATTACCCGGCGAACGCGTCGCTGTACTCGTTCTCGAACTTTTTCCGCGGCAACGTGAAGATTCCGACCCCGCTGTACTTCCCCGGCAGTTCGTTGGTGGAGAACTACGGCTCGGCCTACGGCATCTTGCATCCGATGGGCGTGTCATATGGCTGGAGCCCGGTGCAGATCACGCCGGCTGATCTCAATGATCAGGGCGAGAAGACCAAGGCCGCTTACGGCGTGTTGTACTTCGGCAACGAGACGGCGCTTGGCATCCCGTTCGACGGCAATATCGGCCTGCGTCTGGTGCGTACCGACGTGGATACCAGTGGCGTGGTGCAGCTTCTCAACCTCAGCGGTACCGGCGTGCCCGATGCCGAGAAGGCGATCTGGAACGGTGGCTATCAGCCGCTCACTGCACGCACGCACTACCAGGACGCGCTGCCCAGCCTCAATCTGCGCTTCAAGCTGACCGACGATCTGCAGTGGCGTATCGCAGCATCCAAGGCGATCTCGCGGCCGAACTTCGCCGATATGCAGTCGTTCGTGCAGTTGGGCTATGTGCTGAACGCAAACAACAACCAGGTGACGCAGTGGAACGGCCTGGCCGGCAACCCCTACCTCAAGCCGCAGCGCGCCACCCAGTTCGACACCGCGCTGGAATGGTATTTCTCGCCCACCGGCCTGCTGTACACAACTGCCTTCTACAAAGACATCCACGACTACATCGCGCAGGAAACCGCTCCGGAGACCTATCAGGGTCAGCAGTTCGAAGTCACTCGCCCGTACAACATCGGCACCGGCAAGGTGCGCGGCGCAGAAGTAGGCTACAACCAGTTCTTCGACTTCCTGCCGGGCTGGATGAGGGGCTTCGGCGTACAGGCCAACTTCACTTACGTGGACAGCGATGGTGGCGTCAACAGCGCGACCAATCCGTACACCAACGCCACCGTGACCGGCGTGGATCTGCCGATGACCGGCATCTCCAAGCGCAGCTACAACTTTGTGGCCATGTACGAGAAGGGCGACTGGTCGGCACGTCTGGCATGGAACTGGCGCTCGCGCTATCTGCTGACCACCAGTGATGCATCCACGCATCTGCCGACGTGGTCCGACAACTACGGCCAGTTGGACGCCTCCGTGTTCTATCGCCTCAACAAGAACATGCAGGTCGGTCTGCAGATGAACAACCTCAACAACGCTGTCGTACGCACTCTGATGGGACCGACCAGCTATGGCGACGGCGTGGTGGATTACCGCTTGTACAACCGCGGCTGGTTCGTCGCCGATCGGCGCTACGAGCTCGTGTTCCGCGCCACCTTCTGATCATGGCGAGGAATAGCGGGGGAATGGCAAGCAGCCGGATTCACCGGCTGTCGTTGGGGAAGACGCTGCTTGCGGTGCTGGCGCTGTGCGCCTGCACCGCAACGCGCGCCAGCGATGACGAACTGGCCTATCGCTACGCCAGCGTGCGCATCGGTGGTGGAGGCTACGTAAGCGGGCTGGTATTTCACCCGGCCGAACGCGGCCTGTACTACGCGCGTACCGACGTGGGTGGCGCCTACCGCTGGGATCAGGCCAGCGGGCAGTGGGTGTCGCTCACCGACTGGATCGAGGCGAAAGACACCAATCTGCTCGGCATCGATAGCCTAGCGCTCGATCCTTCCGACAAGGAATGGGTCTACCTCGCCGCCGGCACCTACACCACGCCGACCACAGGCAATGCCGCCGTCCTGCGCTCGCACGATCGCGGCGCCCACTTCGAACGTGCTGATCTACCGTTCAAGCTGGGCGGCAACGAGCTGGGGCGCGGCAATGGTGAGCGCCTTGCTGTCGATCCGCACGATGGTCGCGTACTGTTCCTTGGTTCGCGTGACGCGGGACTCTGGCGCAGCGACGACCATGGCGCACACTGGTCGAAGGCCGATAGTTTTCCCGCCGTCGCGACGTCGCCCGCTGCGACCGCGACGAACAGCTGGCGCCCGCAATCCATCGGCATCGTGTTCGTGGTGTTCGAGCCTGCCAGTGGCAAGCCCGGTGCACCTACGCCGGTGTTGTATGCCGGCGTCTCGACGCGCGAAACCAGCTTGTTTCGCTCCACCGATGGCGGCCGCAGTTGGAGTGCCATTCCGGGGCAGCCCACGGGCTTGCGACCCAGCCACATGCACCGAGCCAGTGACGGCAGCTATGTGCTGAGTTACGGCGATGAACCCGGCCCGGACACCATGAGTGACGGCGCGGTGTGGCGCTGGCAGCCCGCGGGCAATCACTGGACGGACATCACGCCGGTATCGAGCAAGAGCACGCCATCAGGATTCGGCTGGGGCGACGTCGCGGTGGACCCATCCAACCCTAAGGTGCTGATCGCGAGCACGCATCATCGCTATGAACCGCATGACGTGCTTTTCCGCAGCACCGACGGGGGCAAAGACTGGAGCGAGATTTTCGCGCACTCGTCGTTCGATCACACCGCGGCGCTTTGGACCAGCGCGCTTACGCCGCATTGGATGACCACGGTAGCGATCGATCCCTTCGACGCTGATCACGTGATGTTCGTTACCGGCTATGGCGTCTGGGCCTCGCGGGACATGCGCGGGTTCGACAAGGGCGGCACCGTGCACTGGTGGTTCCAGGATCGTGGCCTGGAAGAAGTGGTGCCACTGAGTGTGATCAGTCCTCCCCAGGGCGCGCACTTGCTCAGCGCCGTGGGCGATCTGGACGGTTTCCGCCACGACGATCTCAACGTGGCACCACTCCAGTTCACGCCACCACCGCGTTATGCGAATGGCGAGAGCATTGACTACGCCGAACAACGCCCCTTACTGATCGTACGTAGCGGACGCCTGCGTCAGCCCTTTGGGTCCGCCGTGCGTGCTGCGTGGTCCGAGGATGGCGGCGAGCATTGGCAGGCCTTCGCTGGCGAACCGCCAGAAGGCGAGGGCGCGGGAAGTATTGCCGTGGCCGCGGATGGCGTTGCTGTCGTGTGGGCGCCGAGCAATGCGCGACACGTCTATCTCACGCGTGATCGTGGCCAGCACTGGCAGGTGGCACAAGGACTGGGCGAACGCCTGCGCGTGCTTGCCGACCGGATCGATGCGCGGCGGTTTTACGCCTTCTCGCCGCATACCGGTGCCTTGTTCGCCAGCAACGACAACGGCGCGACGTTTGCGCCGATCCCGGGTGAATTTGGCGATGCCGCGCGTGGCCATGGCGAGGTGCAACTGGAAGCATCGCCTGCCAAGGCCGGCATGCTGTGGCTTGCCGCACCCGACTTGCCCTTGCTGCGTGGCGACGCGCAGGGGCATCTGCTGCAGCGCCTACCCGGCATCACGGGTGTCGATGCATTCGGCTTCGGCAAGCCAGCCAGTGGCGGCGGCGAACCTACCTTGTTCGTCGCAGGGCGGCGCGATGGGCAGCAGGGCATTTTCCGCTCCATCGACGGTGGCCAGCGTTGGCAGCGTGTCGACGACGACGCGCATCGTTACGGGCACATCGGCCTGCTTAGTGGTGATCCGCGCGTGTTTGGACGTTTCTATGCCGCGACCAGTGGGCGCGGCCTGATCTATGGCGAACCGGTGGAGTCCACCCCTTGAAACACATTCATGTTGGTGCCTCACTGGCGCTACTCCTGTCGCTTCCCGTGGCGGCTCAGGCAAAGCTCGAGCTGCCACTGATGTTTTCGCAAGGCGCCGTACTCCAGCGCGACATGCCCATGCATGTATGGGGATGGTCCACGCCCGGCGCCCAAGTCACCGTAGGCTTCGATGGCGCCCATGCCACGGCGAAGGCGGATGCCAAGGGGCGCTGGGATGCAACGCTTCCCAAGCACGCTGCGGGCGGCCCGTACGCGATGGACATCGACGACGGCAGCGAGCATCGCGTGTTGCGCGACATGCTGGTGGGTGATGTCTGGCTGTGTTCCGGACAGTCGAACATGGAGTTCACCATGGCCGACGTGCGCGATGCCGCCGCCGAGCAGGCGAAGGCGAACGATCCGGCCATCCGCCATTTCAAGATTCCGCACACCTGGTCGCTGCAGCCGCAGGATCGCCTGGAAGGTGGCACCTGGGTGGCTGCCAGTCCTTCTACGGTGAGCGCGTTCTCCGCCGTCTGCTGGTTCTTCGCGCGTGACATGAAGGCGCGCACCGGCGTACCGCAAGGGCTGATCAATAGCAGTTGGAGCGGCAGCAGCGTGGAAGCGTGGACCGACGCGCACACGGGCAACGTGGACGTGCAGGCGCTGGCTGACGCGATCAAGAAGGACGATGCTGCCGAAGAAGCCAAGCTCGACCAGACCCGTCAGCGCCTGGCGCGTTGGCCCGCGCAGCAGGGTGATGTACTGGATGCGGCCGGCAAGCCAGCATGGGCTGCGGAAAAGCTCGACACATCGGCCTGGGCGGACATTGCCGTGCCCGCCTACTGGGAAACCGTGGGCTACGACGACATGGATGGCGTGGCCTGGTATCGCACCGAGTTCACGTTGAGCGCGGCGGAAGCGGCGCAGGGCGTGACGCTGGGCCTGGGCGCCGTCGATGACTCCGACCGCAGCTACGTCAACGGTCAGTTGATTGGCGAAACCGAGAAGCAGTGGAACAAGCCGCGCGTCTACAAGGTGCCGGCCAGTGCGTTGCATGCCGGCAACAACAGCATTGCCGTACGTGTGGATGATCTTGGCAACAACGGCGGCATCCATGGCGATGCTGCCGCACTGTACGTGCAGATGGCAGATGGCGCGCGCCGACCGCTCGCTGGCACCTGGCATTTCCACACGGCCAACGTGACCCTGGTGGGCACGCCGACTCGCCACCTGACGCCTACGCTGCTGTACAACGGCATGATCCAGCCGCTGCTGGGTTATCCCATGCGCGGCGTGGTGTGGTACCAGGGCGAGTCCAACGCATCGGCGCCGCACGCCATGGCGTATCGCAAGCAGTTCGGTGCGATGATCCAGGCATGGCGCATGGCGTGGAAGCAGCCGGAGCTGCCGTTCTTCTGGGTACAGCTGGCGAACTTCAAAAGCGGTAGCGACACGCCAGACCAAAGCCCGTGGGCGGAACTGCGTGAATCACAGTCCGCGGTGCTTTCGTTGCCGCACACCGGCCAGGCCGTCACCATCGATGTCGGCAACCCCGACGACATTCATCCCACCGATAAGCAAGACGTGGGACACCGACTTGCGCTTGCCGCGCGCCGCGTGGTGCTGGGCGACAACATCGTGGCCTCCGGCCCCGTGTATCGCCAATGGCATGTCGACGGTGCGAAGGCGGTGGTGTCGTTCAATACCGATGGCGCACCGCTCGCCGTGCGTGGTGGCGGCGATACCGTGGGCGGCTTCGAGGTTGCCGGTGCTGATGGCCGCTACCAATCTGCGCAGGCACGCATCGATGGCGGGAACGTCGTGGTGTCCAGTGCAGCAGTATCGCATCCAGCCGCTGTGCGCTATGGCTGGAGCGATAACCCCGTCGACGCCAACCTGATCAATGGCGACGGTTTGCCCGCATCACCGTTCCGCACCACGCCATCACCGTGAGGCCCCTTATGCGCGCGACGCTCTTACGCCGTATCGCCTTGGTGTTGTCCGCCGCCCTGATGACCTTGGGTGCACAGGCCGGCGAATTGACGCGCATCGTCCAGCAGGATGGCCATCACGCGCTCATGGTGGATGGCAAGCCGTATCTGATACTCGGCGCGCAGGTGAACAACTCCAGCGCATGGCCCGACATGCTGCCGGAGGTCTGGCCGGCGATTGAACGCATGCACGCCAATACAGTGGGCGTGCCGATCGCCTGGGAGCAGATTGAGCCGAAGGAAGGGCAGTTCGATTTCAGTTTCCTCGATACGCTACTCACGCAAGCGCGCGACCACCATGTGCGCTTGGTGCTCGTGTGGTTCGCCACATGGAAGAACAACGGGCCCAGCTATGCGCCGTCGTGGGTGAAGCTGGACAACCAGCGCTTTCCGCGTTTGGTGTCGCGCTCGGGCAAGCTGCTCAATTCACTTTCGCCGCATGCCACCGCCACCATGGAGGCGGATCGCAAGGCGTTCGTGCAATTGATGACGCACCTGCGTGCTGCCGACGGCGACAAGCACACCGTGATCATGGTGCAGGTAGAAAACGAGTCGGGCACCTACAACACCGACCGTGACCATTCGCCTGAGGCCAACAAGCTGTTTGCTGGCGCTGTTCCCGACGCGTTGCTGCATGCCGTCGGCAAGCCGGCCGGCAACTGGAGCCAGGTGTTTGGCAAGGACGCGGCGGAGTTTTTCCACGCGTGGTCGATCGCGCGCTTTATCGACCAGGTCGCCACGGCAGGCAAGGCAGCCTACAACCTGCCGATGTACGCCAATGCTGCGTTGCGCGACCCCTTCCATCCCGGGGAGCCCGGTAGCTACGAGACGGGCGGCCCCACCGACAACGTGTTGGATATCTGGAAGGCTGGCGCGCCGTCGCTCGATCTGCTGGCGCCCGACATCTACCTGCCCGACTACACGCGCTACATCGCTGTGCTCGACCGTTACGCGCGCAAGGACAATCCGCTGTTCGTGGCTGAAACCGGTAATGCCCACGCCTATGCGCGCTATGTCTACGCGACGCTTGGTCATGGCGGCATCGGGTTCTCGCCGTTCGGCATGGATTTCACCAAGTACAGCAATTACCCGCTGGGCGTGCGCCAACTCGATGAAGCCGCGGTGGACGCGTTTGGCGTCAACTACAGCGCGCTGGCGCCGATGGGCAGCGAGATCGCCGCGGCTGGACTGGCCGGCAAGTTGTGGGGCGCGGCGGAACCCACGGATACGCACGCGCAGACGCTCGACCTCGGTGACTGGAAAGTTCAGCTCGGTTACGGGCAACTGCAGTTCGGCGTGGATCCTCCCAAGGGCAATGCCGATACCGATGGCGGCGCCATCGTGGCGCAGCTTGGCGACAACGAATACCTCGTCACCGGGCACAACGTGCGCGTGAGCTTTCAACCGGGACGGCGAGGCAAGGACGGCCGCTTCCTGCTCGACCGCGTCGAGGAAGGCCACTACGAGAATGGCAAGTGGATCTTTAAACGGCTGTGGAACGGCGACCAGACCGATTACGGCCTGAATTTCACCAGCGTGCCGCAGGTACTGCGCGTCAGGCTGGCTACCTACTGAGGATGTTCATGCGCAAGACCATGCTTGCCCTGGCGCTATGTGCGCTGGGGATGTCCACTGCTGCAACCTGCGGCGATGCCGTGCCCGCCGCCGATACCGCCGCTGTGGAACAGCGCGTCGAGAGCCTGCTCGGCAAGCTCACTGTCGAACAGAAAGTTGTCTTGCTCGGTGGCGTCGATAACTTTTATACCCGTGACGTGCCGGCTATTGGCCTGCCGCGCCTGGCCATGTCCGATGGCCCGATCGGCGTGCGCGCACCCGGACCTTCCACCGCCTACGCCGCGGGCATTGCCCTGGCGGCGAGCTGGGATCCAGCACTGGCCGAGCGTGTGGGTACGGCCATGGGCCGCGATGCGCGTGCTCGCGGCGTGAGTTTCCTACTGGGCCCTGGCGTCAACATGTATCGCGCGCCGCAGAACGGCCGCAACATGGAGTACTACGGCGAAGATCCGCTACTCGCCGGCAAGATCGCCGTGGGCCTGATCCAAGGTGTGCAGGGGCAGGGCGTGGTCGCCACCGTCAAGCATTTCGCCGCCAACAATTCCGAGTACGACCGCCGGCACCTAGATAGCCTGATCGACGAACGCACGCTGCGTGAGATCTACCTGCCAGCCTTCGAGATGGCCGTGAAGGAAGGCCATGTCGGCGCGGTGATGAGCAGCTACAACCTGGTCAATGGCGAGTATCTGGCGGAGAACCGCCGCATCGCTCACGACATCCTCAAACAGGAATGGGGTTTCAACGGCCTGTACATGTCCGACTGGGAAGCCGCGCACGATGGCGTGAAAGCATTCAAGGCCGGGCTCGATCTTGAGATGCCGACGCCGGATGCGATGAAGCCGGCGCTGATCGAGAGCGGACTGCGCGATGGCTCCCTGTCCACCGCCGATCTCGACGACAAAACGCGCCGCCTGTTGCGCACCGCTGTGCGTTTCGGCTTCCTTGATCGTCCGTTGCGCGACTATGCCATTCCCCTGATGGATCCCGCGTCGGCACATGCCGCACTCGATGCCGCGCGCGAATCGCTGGTGCTGCTAAAGAACGCCTCGCAGACCTTGCCGCTGGATGCCTCGCACATGACATCGGTCGCGGTGATCGGACCGATGGCGTATCCGGGCGCGGCCAGTGCCGGCGGTAGCTCGCACATCGATGCATTTCGCACGCAAAGCATTCTCTCGGGCATCAGCGACCGCGTGGGCGATAAGGTGAACGTGCTCTACAGCCGTGGCCTGCCCAGTACGGCAGACGTGTTCGCGAAAGAAGTATTCGTGACCACGGATGGCAAGACCGGCCTGCTTCGCGAAACCTTCGGCAACGCGGACTTTACCGGCAAGCCGGTCGAGCGCATGGTCAACACCAAGGTGGACCAGTGGAAGCCAGAGCTGTGGACCACGCCCGCGGCGGAGCGCCAGAGCATTCGCTGGTCCGGTCGCTTCGTGCCTGATCGCAGTGGCAAGTTTCTGTTCCTCACTGCCGCGGCAAGCAAGGATAGCTACACGCTGTACGTCGACGGCAAGCCAGTGATCCAGCAGCCGGTGTTTGAAGGCCAGGCGCCGCACTACGTCGTGTTGCCGATGACGGCGGGCAAGGCTGTGGACATCCGCCTCGACTATCGCCCCGACGTGAGCTACAGCCGCATGAGCCTGGGCGCCATCGCCGTGGATGCGATGATCCCCGAGGAAACCCGCAAGATGGCTGCCATGGCCGATGCCGCCGTGGTCGCGGTGGGTTTCGATGGCACCTCCGAAAGCGAGGCCTTTGATCGCAGCTTCCAGTTGCCTTGGGGGCAGGAGGCGCTGATCGAGGCCGTCGCCGCCGTCAACAAGCACACCGTCGTCACCGTGACCTCCGGCGGCGGTTATGCCACCGACGGTTGGCTCGACCACGTGCCGGCGCTGCTGCAGAACTGGTACCCGGGCCAGGAGGGCGGGCAGGCGATTGCCGAAGTGCTATTCGGTGATCGCTCACCGGAAGGCAAGCTGCCGATCAGTTTCGAGCATCACTGGCAGGACAATCCGACCCACGATTTCTACGACGCGCATCCTGCTGCCGACGGCCACCCCACGGTGCGCTACGGCGAAGGTGTGTTCCTCGGCTATCGCTGGTACACCAGCCACCCGCGCGACGCGCAGCCGTTGTTCGCGTTCGGTCATGGCTTGTCGTACACGAGCTTCGCCTTCAGCAAGCTCGCGCTCTCCGCCGTGGCGGCGAATGGTGATGTCACGGTGTCGTTCGACGTGCGCAACACGGGCGCGCGCGAGGGTGCCGAGGTGGCACAGGTGTACGTGGGCGACCCGTCGGCACGCGTGGCGCGCCCGCAGAAGGAACTCAAGGCGTTTCGCAAAGTACGGCTGGCGCCCGGGCAGACGTAGCATGTCAGCCTGACGCTGGATCGGCGCGCGTTCGCCTGGTACGACGCCGACAAGCATGACTGGCGAGTTGATCCGGGTCGTTTCGTCGTCTACGTGGGCGATGCTTCCGACCAGACGCCGCTGAGCGCGGACTTCACGATGGGTAAGCAGCCATGATGTCTGCGCTTTCGCCCCTGTAATCATCTGGAATAGCCACCGGGTCGGAAGGTGCCCCGGTGGTGTTCAAGAGCTCGTTTATGATCTTGCATGAGCGCCGGATTTTCTTCGCCGTCATTCCGGCGTACCCCGAAAAGGGGGCAAGGGCCGGAATCCAGTGGCGACCACGTTCAATGATGGCGATGGTTGGCCATATTCCGGGACTTTTTTCGCGATAACCGGATACAGAGGTCACTGGATTCCGGCCTGCGCCGGAATGACGAGCAAGACATGTCGCTTTTCCGGGGTCCCCATAAGATCGTAGGGGCGGCGCCCTAAGAGCGCGCGTTCTCAATGAACTGCCGCGGCGTGCAATTGAATTCACGACGGAACACGGCGTACATGTACTGCAGCGAGGTGAAGCCGCTGCTCACGGCTACGTCGGCCAGCGGACGTGACGTGTCCTTGAGCATGTTGCGCGCCATCTCCAGCTTGTGCTCCAGGATGGTCTGGTGCACGGTGCGCTTCAGCTCACGCTTGAAGTGTTCTTCAAGCAGCGTGCGCGAGATGCCCACGTAATCGGCGACCTGTTCGGTTTTGATGCCCAGACACGCGTACTGGCGGATGTAGTGGCAGGCGCGCATCACATGCGGGCTCTTCATCGGCTTGTGCAGGCTGCTGGCCTGGATGTTGAGGCCAGCCGGCGGTACCAGGATGCGCGTACCCGCAGACACGCCACCATGCAGCATCTGATGCAGCACCTGCGCGGCCATGCGGCCCATTTCCTCCGCGCCCTGGGTCACCGAGGTCAGCGGGATACGGCTCAGGAGCTGCGCCAAGGGGTCGTTGTCGATGCCCGCCACGGCGATCTGCTCGGGCACCGGTACATCCGCCACCACGCAGGCCTGCAGCAGCTGACGCGCACGCGCGTCCGTCACTGCGATGATGCCAATGGGCTTGGGTAATGACTTCACCCACGCAGCCATGTCTTCCTGTGCGCGGCCCCAGCCACCCGCACTGGTCGGCGAGCCGCGGTATACCAGGCCCTCGAGCCGATCTGCCTCGATCATTCGCAGGAAGGCGGATTCGCGCTCCTGCGCCCAACGGTTGCCTGGATTGGGCGGCAGCCCATAGAAGGCGAAACGTTGCAGGCCCTGTTCAATCAGGTGGTCATACGCCAGCCGCACCAACTTGACGTTGTCGGTCGCCACGTAGGGCGTTATCGGTGGGTATTGGCTCACGTCCGCATAGGAGCCGCCCACGGCCACCACGGGAATGGGTATGTCGGCCAGGGTTTCGGCCACAACGGGGTCGTCGAAGTCCGCGATGATGCCGTCGCCGCGCCAGTGGTGAATGCCAAGGGTGCGGCTGCGGAAGTCCTCTTCCATGAAGAGGTCCCACTCCACGCGCGTGGATTTCAAATACTGGCCGATGCCCGCAATGATCTGCCGGTCATAAACCTTGTTCGCATTGAAGAGCAGGGCGATGCGGTGTGGAGACATGGTCTGGCTATTCGGGCCGTAATGAAAAGAGCCCAGGAAAGCCGACGCTACCAGCTCTCGCGGCACCGGGCATGACGCAACGCGACAGGGAAAAAAACCTGCCACGTTGGCGGATTTCGCAATTGCGGCCCCCCACGGCCTGATTGCAGCATCCCGGCGTTGTTTGAAGTGGCCCTGGACGCCACTCCCGGGCGCCACGTGTCGCGGCCGGTGTCGCCACTCCGCAGGCTTTGGGCCGAAACCTACGCATGAAGATCACCGCCATCACCACTTTTATCGTGCCGCCGCGCTGGCTGTTCGTGCGCGTCGACACCGACGTTGGCATCAGTGGCTGGGGCGAGCCGATCGTGGAGGGCAGGGCGCACACCGTGGCCGCTGCGGTCGACGAGCTGTCCGACTACCTGATGGGCAAGGACCCGCGCCGGGTAGAGGATCACTGGAATGTGATGTACCGCGCCGGTTTCTATCGCGGCGGCCCGATCCTGATGAGTGCGCTGGCCGGCATCGACCAGGCCCTGTGGGATATCAAGGGAAAGCAGTTGGGCGTGCCCGTGCATGAGCTGCTGGGCGGCCCGGTGCGCGAACGCATCCGCGCCTACTCGTGGATTGGTGGCGACCGTCCGGCCGATACCGCGCGCGCCGCGAAAGATGCGGTGGCGCGCGGTTTTACCGCGGTGAAGATGAATGCCACGGAGGAAATGCAGTACGTGGACACGCACGCCAAGGTTGAGCGTGTGCTGGAGAACGTGCAGGCCGTGCGTGACGCGGTGGGCCCGGACATTGGCCTGGGTGTGGATTTCCACGGCCGCGTGCACAAGCCCATGGCCAAAGTGCTGATGCGCGAGCTGCGGCCGTACAAGCTCATGTTCATCGAGGAGCCGGTGCTGTCTGAGCACCTGGAGGCCATTCCGGAACTGGCGGCGCTGTCGCCCGCGCCTATCGCGCTGGGTGAACGGCTCTATTCGCGCTATGACTTCAAGCGCGTGCTGGACATGGGTGGTGTGGACATCATTCAGCCCGATCCATCCCATGCGGGCGGAATTACCGAGACCCAGAAAATCGCCGCCATGGCCGAAGCCTACGATGTAGCGCTGGCCCTGCATTGCCCGCTAGGCCCCATCGCTCTGGCGGCTAACCTGCAACTGGATGCGGTGTGCCACAACGCTTTTATTCAAGAGCAAAGCCTGGGCATCCACTACAACGCTGACAACGACCTGCTTGACTACGTGGTCGATCGCAGCGTCTTCACCTATCACGAAGGCTATGTAGCTATTCCGAAGGGGCCGGGCCTGGGCATCGAGATCAATCAGGCCTACGTGGACGAGCGCGCCATCGTCGGGCATCGCTGGCGTAACCCGGTATGGCGTCACGCCGATGGCAGCGTGGCGGAATGGTGATGCGCGCGCCCATGAACCTCGTTGCTGGCATCGACGTGGGAACGCAGAGCGTCAAGCTCGTCGTCTACGACATGGATTCGCGGTGCGTGGTTGCCGCCCACGGGCAGTCGATCGAGCTGATCGCCGGTGAGGATGGCAGTCGCGAGCAGATCGCCGAGTGGTGGATCGACGCCGTGCGTACCTGCCTCGCCAAACTGCCCAAGTCGCTGCGCGCAGCGATTGTGGCTATCGGTGTATCCGGACAGCAGCACGGTTTCGTGCCGCTCGATGCTGACGGCAACGTGCTGGCACCGGTCAAGCTGTGGTGCGACACGAGCACGCAACCGGAATGCGAAGAGATCATGGCGGCGGCCGGTGGTGCGGAGCGTTGCGTCGAACTGGGCGGCAACCCGATTCTCGCCGGCTATACGGCCTCCAAATTGCCCTGGACGCGCAAGCATCGGCCGGACGCCTACGCAAAGCTCGCCACCATCCTGCTGCCGCACGACTACGTGAACTTCTGGCTCACCGGCGAGCGCTGGATGGAATGCGGCGACGCCTCGGGCACCGGCTGGCTGGATGTACGCACGCGCCAGTGGTCCAAGGCCATGCTCGAAGCGACCGATGCCGGGCGCGACCTGTTGGCCTGCCTGCCGCCGCTGGTGGCCGCCGACGCAAGTTTCCCAATCAAAGACAGCATGGCCGACGAGTTGGGTCTGTCGCGCGGCGTGCGCGTCTCTGCTGGCGGCGGTGACAACATGATGGCCGCCATCGGCACCGGCAACGTCAGGCCCGGCGTACTCAGCATCAGCCTTGGCACCTCGGGCACGCTGTTCGCCTATGCCGATCACCCCGTGGTTGACCAAGACGCACGCTGGGCGGCGTTCTGTTCGTCCACCGGTGGTTGGTTGCCGCTGATCTGCACGATGAATTGCACGCTCGCCACCGAAAAGGTAGCGCAGGCCTTCGGCTTCAGTGCGCGCGATGGCGACACGGTGATGGCGGGCACGCTGCCCGGCGCGGGCGGACTGGTGATGCTGCCGTTCTTCAACGGCGAGCGCACGCCGGATCTGCCGTATGCGCGCGGCAGCCTGCACGGTATGGACCTGGGCAACATGACGCGCGCGAATATGTATCGCGCCGCGATGGAAGGTGCGACCTACGCGTTGCGCAGCGGTTACGACGCACTGCTGGCCACGGGCCTGCGGTTCGATGCGATCCGGCTCACCGGCGGCGGCAGCCACAGCGCCGCCTGGCGGCAGATGATCGCCGACGTGTTCAACCTGCCAGTGGAAGTGCCGCTTCAGGCTGAAGGTGCCGCGCTTGGTGCGGCATTGCAGGCCGCGTGGGCAAACGACCATGCGCGCGGTGGCTACGCGGATATCGCCGATCTGGCGAGCGAGCACGTTGTCATCGCCACTGGTCTGTCGACGCGCCCGGATGCGGCCAGCGTTGCCGCCTACCGGCAGCACTACCCGATATTCCTGCGACACCTCGATGTGGCCAGGTCGCTACACACCCACCCCATGGTCACGAGCGCCGCGTGACGGCCAACCGGACCTGCTTCATTTCCCCGACAAGGATTCCGACACCATGAGCACTCCCTTCATCGGCAAGCGCGAATATTTCCCCAGCATCGGACGCATTCCGTTCGAAGGGCTGGGCTCGGACAACCCGCTGGCGTTCAAGCATTACGATGCCGGCAAGTTGATCGGCGGCAAGAGCATGGCCGAGCACCTGCGCTTCGCCGTGTGTTACTGGCATACGTTCTGCAACGCGGGCCACGACCCCTTCGGTCCGGGCTCGCGCGTTTTCCCGTGGGACCAGGAAGCGACACCACTGGCATGCGCCGAAGCGAAAATGGATGCGGCCTTCGAGTTTTTCACCAAGCTCGGCGTGCCGTACTACTGCTTCCACGATATCGACATGGCGCCGGATGCCGACGACATCGGCGAGTACGAAGCCAACCTGAAGCATATGGTGGGCCTTGCCAAGGAACGCCAGCAGGCCACCGGCATCAAGCTGCTGTGGGGTACGGCCAACCTCTTCAGCCATCCGCGCTACATGAATGGCGCAGCGACCAATCCGGACTTCGCGGTGGTTGCGCGTGCCGCGGTGCAGATCAAGGCTGCGCTTGATGCCACCGTGGCGCTGGGCGGCGAGAGCTACGTGTTCTGGGGTGGTCGCGAAGGCTATGCCTCGCTGCACAACACGAACATGAAGCGTGAGCTCGACCACTTCGCGCGCTTCCTCACCATGGCGCGTGACTACGGCCGCAGCATCGGCTTCAAGGGCAACTTCCTCATCGAGCCCAAGCCGATGGAGCCGATGAAGCACCAGTACGATTTCGACTCCGCCACTGTGGTCGGCTTCCTCAAGGCGCATGGCCTGGACAAGGATTTCAAGCTCAACATTGAAGCCAACCACGCCACGCTTTCCGGCCACACCTTTGAGCATGATCTGCAGGTGGCTTCCGATCACCGCATGCTCGGCAGTATCGACGCCAACCGCGGCAATGCGCAGAACGGCTGGGACACTGATCAGTTCCCGAGCGATCTGTACGACACCGTGGGTGCCATGCTGGTAGTGCTGCGTCAGGGCGGCATCGCCCCGGGTGGCTTTAACTTCGACGCCAAGGCGCGCCGCGAATCTACCGATGCTGACGACCTTTTCCTTGCCCACATCGGCGGAATGGATGCGTTTGCCCGCGGGCTGGAAGTGGCTCATGCGCTGCTGAATCAGTCGCCGCTGGAACAGTGGCGCGCGGACCGCTATACGAGTTTCGACTATAGTGCCGGGCTCGATTTTGCCGATGGCAAGCTCAGTCTCGCCGATCTGCACGATTACGCCGTCAAGCATGGCGAGCCAGCACGGCAGAGTGGCAAGCAGGAGCGTTACGAGAACTTGATCAACCAGTATCTGCTGCGTTGACGGTATCAAGGGGGCGGGCAGGGCACACGGGGGTGTGCCTTGTCGGCGGGGAAGACCGGAAACGACATGAGATACCGAAAGTATGAACAGCATTGCGCTTGATAGCCCGGCTGCCGCGAATCAGGCAGAGAACACCCGACTCATCGTGCAGATCAGTTGCGTCGCCACCTTGGGCGGCTTCCTGTTCGGCTTCGACAGCGGCGTCATCAATGGCACGGTGGATGGCCTGAAGCAGGCCTTCCATTCGAGCTCGGCGGCCATCGGTTTTCAGGTGGCGTCCATGCTGCTGGGCTGCGCCTTCGGCGCGTTCTTCGCCGGGCGCGTGGCCGATGTCTGGGGGCGGCGTTCGGTGCTGATCGTTTCGGCGCTACTGTTCCTGTTGTCGGCATTGGGCGCAGGCGCGTCAGCCAGCGCAGCGTTTTTCGTGGCGGCCCGCATCACCGGTGGCTTCGCGGTGGGCGCGGCTAGCGTCATTGCACCGGCCTACATCGCCGAAGTGGCGCCTGCGCGTTACCGCGGCAGGCTGGCCACCATGCAGCAGATCGCCATCATCAGTGGCCTCTTCAGCGCCTTCCTTAGCAACTACCTGCTGGCGAAAGCGGCGGGTGGCTCCACCGGCATGCTGTGGCTAAGCCAGGACGCATGGCGCTGGATGTTCTGGATGCAGGTGCTGCCGTCCTCACTGTTCCTTGTCTCGCTGCTGTTCATTCCAGAGAGCCCGCGCTTCTTGGTGGTGCGCAAGCGTGACCAGGAAGCGGCCAAGGTGCTCACGCGCCTGTACGGTGAGCAGGAAGCACGGGCCAAGTTGGCGGATATCGGTGCCTCGCTCTCGCAAGACCGGCACAACCCGAAGTTCTCCGACCTGTTGGACAAGGCAACCAGACGCGTGCGCCCCATCGTATGGGTGGCCGTTGGTCTTGCCACTTTCCAGCAATTGGTCGGCATCAACGTGGTGTTCTACTACGGTGCCGTGCTGTGGCAGGCGGTGGGTTTTTCCGAAAGCGACGCACTGCTGATCAACGTGCTCTCCGGTGCGCTAAGCATCGGCGCATGTCTGGTCGCGGTGATGCTGGTCGACAAGGTGGGTCGCAAACCGCTGCTGTGGGTGGGCTCGGTCGGCATGACCATCACGCTCGCACTGGTGGCCTGGGCCTTCGCGCACGGCGGCGTCGACGCCAGCGGCAAGCTCATCCTGCCCGCCGGACAGGGCACGCTCGCACTGGTGGCAGCAAACCTCTACGTGATCTTCTTCAACATGTCGTGGGGCCCCGTGATGTGGGTGATGCTCGGCGAAATGTTTCCTAACCAGATCCGTGGCTCGGGACTTGCCGTGGCCGGCGCCGCGCAATGGGTGTCCAACTTCACCATCACTGTGACCTTCCCGATGCTGCTTACCAGCATTGGCCTGGCGGGTGCGTACGGTCTCTATGCCCTGGCGGCCGCACTATCGGTGGTCTTCGTGCTGCGCTATGTGCACGAGACGCGCGGCAAGGAACTGGAAGAGATGGAGGGCTGACATGCGGACCTCAAAGAAAATCTCACTGCTTAGTCTGGCCTTGGCCCTCGCCACGGCGGTTACCGCCGCCAACGCTGCACCAGCGGTCACGCTTGATCGCCACGGCGCATGGGTAAGCATCGAAGCGTATGGCCCCAACGTGGTCCATATAACGATTGCCGCCGACAAGGCGCAGGCATTGAAGTCGCCCGGTTACGGGATTCTTGCCGATCACGCCGACCATTCCGCATTCCGTGAAACCCACGACGCGAGCGGCGATACCTTTGCATCGCCCGAGCTGACCTTGCATGTCAACGCTGCGCCGCCGCCGCATACGCCAGGCATCACGGAGCGTTACTTTGCGCCGGACCTGGCGCCAGTCCGCTTGCAAGTGAAGAACGCCAAGGGCGCGACGGTCGTCAACATGACCGGCTGGGAGATGTACCCGCACGAGGTGGCCGGCGAAGCCACCTATCAGGTGGGTGCCACGTTCTCCGCTCCCGTGGACGAACACTATTACGGCATGGGCCAGAATCAGGACAGCCTCGGCCCGCTCGATCTGCGCGGTCGCGTCATCGATTGCCAGCACTGGTACGACGCACCGAGCGGGGAAACCGTCTGCGTACCCTTCATGGTGTCGTCCAAGGGTTACGGCATCATCTGGGACAACCCATCGGATACACGCTTTGTCGCCGGCATTCGCGGCCGCACGAGCTTCCAGTCGAAAGTAGGGGAGCGCGTCAGTTTCTTTGTGGTGACGGGCGACACGCCCGACGCGATCTACTCGGCCTATGCACGGGTGACGGGCAAAACGCCGATTCCGCCCAAGGCCGCCTTCGGCCTGATCCAGTCCAAGGCACGCTACGACAGCCAGGCTGAAGTTTTGCGCGTTGCGCATACGTATCGCGAAAAGAACTATCCGCTCGACGTGATGGTGGTGGACTGGTTCTATTGGACGCACATGGGTCAGCTGGACATCAATCCGGCGGAATTTCCCGACCCCGATGGCATGAACAAGCAGCTTCATGATGCGGGCATGAAGTCGATCATATCGATCTGGCCGCGCTTCGAGCGATCCGGGCGTTACTTCAGCGAGCTTGATGCCAAGGGTTATTTTCTGAAGGACAAGAACGGCAAGACGGTTGATGGCCTGCCGTTCCGTTCAGATCGCACCGGCGCACTGATTGACTCGACCAACCCCGCAGCACGTCAGTGGTACTGGGAACACGCCCGCGACAACATTCGCTCGCATGGCTTCGACTATCCGTGGCTTGACGAAACCGAGCCGGATCTCGTGCCGGACGGCTACTTCTTCTCGATCGGCTCCGGCGATCGCTACCACAATGTTTTTCCGCTGGTGCACGTGGAAGGCGTTGCGCAGGGCATGCGCGCATGGAAGCCGGACGAACGTGTATTGATACTCTCCCGTGCAGCCTACCTGGGCTCACAGCGCACCGGCGCGCTGTTCTGGTCGTCGGATATCGACCCCACCTGGGAGGCGCTGCAGCGCCAGATTCCCACGGGCCTCAACATGACCGCCTCCGGCATTGCGTATTGGGGCAACGACATCGGCGGTTGGCAATACTTGCCGCAGACCACCAGCGCCACCAAGGCACCGCTGCTTGATCCTTCCGATGCGCGCGACACGGTGGGGCAGAACAACGACTATCCGGAACTGCTCACGCGCTGGTTCGAGTACGGCACCTTTCTGCCGACCCTGCGTTTGCACGGCGATCGCAAGCACACGGAAATCTGGGCGTTCGGTCATCAAGCCGAAGCGATCATGGCGAAGTACGACAAACTTCGTTACCGCTTGATTCCGTATATCTACAGCCAGGCCAAGAAAACCTATGACACGGGCGCGCCCTTCATGCGGCCGTTGTGGATGGATTTCCCGGGCGATGCCAACGTTGCCAACTTGGGTACCGAATATATGTTCGGACCGGCTTTCCTGGTGGCGCCCATCACCGAGCAAGGCCAGACGGAGAAAGACATCTATCTTCCCGCTGGCAGCGATTGGTACAACTTTTGGACCAACGAAAAGCTGACCGGCGGGCGCTGGATCAAGGTGGCCGCGCCCATCGACCAGATTCCTGTGTTCGTTCGCGCCGGGTCCATCGTGCCGCTGGGTTCGGATATTCAGTCGACTGCATCGAAGCAGTCGATCACCGAGATCCGTGTTTATCCGGGCAACGATGCTGGCTTTGCGCTCTATGACGACGACGGTGCGTCGTACGGCTATGAAGCGGGCAAGAGCACCACGACCCAACTGCATTGGAACAATGCATCCGGCGTGTTGAGTGCCACCGGCGGCGATGCGGCGTTCAACAAGAAGGTCTCGGAACTTGCCAAGGTGATGGGCAGGTAAGGGGACTCAACTAAAGGACATGGGGCGGACGCTTGCGAAGCGCCCGCCCCACGTCTGTGCCTTTCGCTTACGGAGTCGTCAGCGCGTTAATGAAAGCTGCGCCGATCGGGCTGCCCCAGCCGGTGACCAAGTCGAAGCCAGCCACGGCCTTGAAACCCGAGCCGCTACCTGCCTGAGGCGGGTTGCTGCCGCTTGTCACGTCATGCAACAGGCTGTGATAGGTGGAGCCCAGGCCGAGCGTGTACAGCTTGGTGTTGACGAAGCCAACCGTTCCATTGCCGGCGGCCACTGACTGCTGGTTGGCGAGGGCCAGCAGACCGGCCCAACGCGGTGCAGCGAAGCTGGTGCCGCCATAACCGGTTTCGAAGCTGCCGTTGCTCACCGTCGGGTTGTCGAAGTTGGCCTCCGCCGACACGTCAGGATCGTTGCGCAGCGTGGTCGAACCCTTGTTGGTGGTGGTGATCACACCGGCCGTCTTCTGGTAAGCCGGAATCGAATAGCCGGCCGCCTTGTAGTAACCGCCGCTGCTGCCACTCCAGCCGGTTTCCGAACTCCAGGCGCCGCCAGGGCCCGTGGTGTTCAGATCGGTGCCACCGACATCGAGAATATTCGGGTCGAGTGACGGAGCTGCCCACGTCTGGCTGTTATAGGCGCCGGAGTCACCCGTGGCGTTGAGGAAGGTCTGGCCTTGCGCAGCGAACTGCTTGTAGATCGGATCGTCAGCGCTGCCGAAGTCACCGCCACCCCACGAGGAGCTGATCACCTTGGCGGTGTTGTCGGTGGCCATCTGGTTGAGGATGTCGGTGGCGCTGGAGCCCTCGTAGAACAGCACCTGGGTCAGGCCCGGCGCCATGCCGATGACGTTGACGATATCCAGCACCTGCTCGCCGTCGTCGCAGGGCGAGGTGCCACTGCCATCACCCGCATCGCAGACGCCGCTATAGCCATTGACCAGCACGTTGTTGACCGGCACCGACGAACTCATGCCGGTCTGGCTGTAGTAAAGGGCGACGTCACTGGAGTAGTAGCCATCATAGGAAAAGATCGCCACTGTCTGACCCGCGCCAGTCAGCGAGCCTGAGCCGTAATACGCCGCACGCATATCACTGGGCAGATACTCGCCCGAGGGGCCCGAGCCATTGGCATGCTTCAGCGCATTGGCATGCTGCTGGGCATTGCCGTGGATCAGATGGTTGACTCGCGGGTTGACGTCGGTCAGGCCCGTGATCTTCAACAGCGGTACGCCCAGATCCACCGTGGGCTCACGGTTCGGCGCATAGAAATTGCGGTTTTCGGACAGATGGTGATACGTGGCCAACTGCATGTGCAACGCGCGGTTGATGGTATCCACCGAGCCCTCGACATCCACCAGACGGCGGTTGGCAGTGGTTTTAACTACGGTGAAGCCGTTGGCCTTGGCCCAGGCGACGACGGTGTCGTAATCCTGCTGGGTCGGTCCAAAGCGGTCGGTAAACTCCTGGACACTTAGATATTTGTGATAGCCCGGGCTCTGCGGGTCATACAGCTGCTGCAGCACGCTATCCAACTCGTCTTCGTTGCGCAGCGGCAGGTTGAGCGCCAACTTCAAGTGTTGCGATCCGGCCAGCGCGCCGGTAACGGCGGCTCCACCGGAAGACACGATCTCGGGCACTTGAGTTCGCAGGATATGCACCTGGCCCGTACTTGCGACATCGGCGGCGTGTGCGCTGGCGCCTGCGGCGAAAGCGCAGACGAACGCCATGGCTGGCATGGCCAGCTTGAGGCTGAAAGAGCGACGAATTTCCTTGCTGAGCGGTAGTAATTTCACAGTCCATTTCTCCCTTGGGAAGTGAAGGTGCAGCACCCTGCTGGGCTGCACTCGCTGTCTACTTGCATGACCTGCGGCGCCGTAGGAACGGCTCATTGCTAACGCCGTCGCTTTCGAAAAAAGACACGGTTACCTCCCCGTAAGGCCGGCCGGAATGCAGTCAAAAACTTGGGAGGCAGTGCGATGGGCGGTAAGGCGTGCCCTGGCGTAGCGGGTTATTTGTAAGGGCGTGGCGTAGCCCATGACAACCGCATGCGCGAACTTTCGAATGGCAATTACTTGCGATCACCTAAGTGATACTGGCGTGATGAGCTTGCGATATTCGTAGGGTTTTGGTGCCGCATGTCACAAGTCTCAAGCAACGAGATCTTTCGTTTCACATGGCCGCGACGAAGCGAATGAATCGTCAATAAACTTCACATCGAAGAAGTTAGACAAGCCATCAATAAACCGTGTGTCGCGTTGACAGGTCTGTCACGACGGCCGTCACAGATCATCGGGTGAGCACGCGCACATTGAATGTGTGAGCCGCCGTTTCGAACGTCCATCAAACCTATGCAGGGCGACACCATCGACAGAGTGGATGTGGCAGGCCATCGCTACATGCGCAAGCCGGTGGATGGCATGGTTCGGCACGCGCGCCACTGCTCTGGTCCGCGTATGTGAGCAACTCAGTAGGGGGTGCGGAGCACTTCGTCTATCCGTGCTGCCACGGTGTGCGCGTCGCCCGTGGGTTGGTCCGTATAAGGGTCCCTTGCGTGATTCCAGGCGTCGCCCAGGGCGAACCAGTCGACCGGCTTCGCAGGCACACCCGCACGAAGCTCCTGATCCAATCCATTGAAGAACGTTGCCCACCGCACGCGGTAATAGTCGTGCGTCAGTCCCGCCCAATCCTTGTTGCCGTAGTCGTGCAAGCTGGCACCCTCGCTGGCCTTGCGATCACCCCAGGTGGTGAGGATGGAGCGGGCGTCATAGTCGAGTCGCGTGCGTTCCTCAGGCGAGGAGGCCCAGCCATCGACGTGCGCCAACCAAGTTCCCACGAGGAAATAGCGGTTGGTCGAAAGCAACTGATCCTGTAAGTCCATCAGTTGTAGCCATCGCTGCGCGAGGTGTTCGAACTGCCCACGGTCCTTGGCGTCATACGCAGACTTGATGCGCGGCAATAGCAGGCGGCTTTCGTTGGCGAGCGTCTGTCGGGCGATATCCACAAGGTCATACTGGTAGGTATCGCTGCTGCGTAACGCCGGATCGATCTTGAGCATCTCGGGCAGGGCCTGCTTGAACAGGGTGGCGTCGTAGCGCATGCCCTCGGGAGACCAGTTCGAGGCACGGTTCGCAATGAGGCTGGGTTGGGCGTTGAACAGTGACTCCTGCGCCGCGTCGCGCTCGCTGTTGAATACCACGCTGTCGATGCGAATGTCGTAGGCGGTGGCGAGCAACACCTTCCAGGCAGCGAGTGCATGCGGATCGGCGGAACCGTAGCGGCGCCGCACATAGTCGGTTGCCCAAGGGCCAGCGTCGACAGCTTCGCCGCGCCAGGCCATTTCGGTGAACAGGTCGAAAGCGAAGGGGTTGGTATCCATGCCTTCGGTGAAAACTGCGGTACCGACCATGTTGCGGTTGGTGCGACCAAGACGTTGCAGCCGTTCGGTGATATTGCGCGTGTTGGTGCCGAGTGTGGTGCGGCCGCCGAACTCCCAGATGCCGCCGAACAAGAATGGTGCGTCCTGGAAATCTTTCTGGCGGTCGTCGCGCGGCACACGGTCATGGTCGATATCGATGATCAGCAGGTGCCGGCGATCGACGCCGCTCAGCAGGTCCTGCCGTGGATTGCCTTGCCAGGCCAGCATCATCCAGAGGGCATCGGGATGCGCATCGTGCAGCGCGCGTTGCACGGCTCGGGCTGCTTCCGGCACCGGTACATCGCCAGACTCGCCACCTTCCTGGAATACCTCCATATCGTAGACGGCGCTCTCGCCGAACAGTGCGCGTTGGTGCTTGTAGAAGGCTGTAGCCAGCCGCCTGAACAGCGGATCGCGCGGATCGAGCCAACCCGGACGCGTGAAGCCGGCCCATTCGCCTTGAGGCACGACATGTGACTTGGGGAATTTCGTCTGGAAGTCGGCGGGCACGATGCCATAGAAGCCAGGTAGCACGGGCGTGATGCCGAGCTCACGCAGGCGGGCGATGATCTTCTGCGCGGACACAGCGCGCTTCTGCATTAGGTCCGTGCTGATCGGGCCATTGAAGCAGCAGAGATTCCCCATCAATTGCCAGTTCTGATGGGCGGGTTGAGTAATCCACTGGCGGATCTCGGCATCCGAATAGCCGACGTCGCGGAAGGTTTGGTAGAGCACGCTATCCATGCCGCGCTCGACCAGCATGGCATTGATGCCGGAAAGTGCGAGCACGTCGATTTCGCGCTCCCAGCGCGTCCAATTCCAATAGGGGGCGGTATAGCCATCGACGTTCTCGTTCAGCGCATAGCGATGCGCATACTCAGCTTCGCGTTCGATGGTCTTCGCCGGTAGCGGAAACGCTTCGGTGCCCACCCTGTCACCGTTGGGCGATATCTGCACGTTCGCCACGTACTTCAGGTACCAGTTCACGCCGAAGAGCAACGCGCTGGGCGTGCTTCCTTCCACCCGGATATGCCCGTTCGCGCTACTGATGCGGAAATGTTCGCGGTCGCTCCCGCCTGGGAGCGTGCCTAGCTCGAACTGCGAAGCCTGATGCGGCAGCAGGCGATGGATCACCGCTTGTTGCGGGCCCGTATCAAAGCCAGGCAAGTCCGTAGCGCGTGAGGTTGCGCTCCACCAAAGGCATACGGCGATGGCCAGCCAAGTCCATGTGGCGGATGGGCGCATAGCGTGTTCCAGGCGGTGTGGGTGCCGGTCATCGTATACCGCCGCGAAGGAGGCAAGGTTTGTCGCCGTCGATCCCTGGTACCCCACGGCGCTGGCGCTTGTGTTGCCCGTCGGCCGCCGTGATAAGTGAAGTTCTTCCCGCGACTTGTTTTCGGCGTAGGCTTGATGGCCTCATCGCCAGGAGGGTCGAACCATGTTCCACCGAACCTGCAAGCGCTTGCTTCTGCTTCCCGTCCTGCTTTCACTCACAGCCGCGGCACAAGCGGCCGATACCCATCCGCCGGCAGCGGAGATGTCACTACAACAAGCCGTCAACGGTAGTTGGCGTTCCGATGCCAACAAAGCGCGCGACGTCTATCGACATCCGGTGGAAACACTGCAGTTCTTTGGCATCCAGCCGGGCATGACGGTGATTGAGCTGTCACCGGGCGGCGGTTGGTACACCGAGATACTGGCGCCGTACCTTGCTGCGCATGGTCAGCTGATTGAAGCGGCACCGCCGAAGGCTGAGAAGTTCAACGCCAAGCTCAAGAGCAATCCCGCTGTGTTCGGCCATATCGCCAAGGTGATTCCGTTCGCGCCGCCCGATCAGGTGAGTCTGGGCGCTAGCCAGTCGGCGGATATGGTGCTCACGTTTCGCAACACGCACGACTGGTTGATCAACAGCCCGGACACACTCGCGGCGGTGTTCAACGCCGCGTATGGCGTGCTTAAGCCTGGTGGCGTTCTCGGTATTGAGGAGCACCGCGCCAAGCCATTCGCCGATGGGCAGGCCACGGCTGGTGCGCTGCATCGCATCTCCGAGGATTACATGATTTCGCAGGCCACCAAAGCAGGTTTCCGGCTTGCTGATGTGTCGCAGGTCAATGCCAATCCGAACGATCCCGAAGACATCAATGTCCATCGTCTGCCGCCCGATCTGTCGGGCCCGGAAAGTGAGCACGCGAAGATGAAAGCGATCGGCGAGTCCGACCGCATGACGTTGAAGTTCGTGAAGCCATAGCGGCGCTCGATGCCTTCGGCCATGCGGGTGTGCCTTATCCGATGATCGACCGGGCAGGGTGACTGGCTTGTTCACGCTTCGCTGGCACGATCCTTGATTCTCTCCCAGTAGAGAACAACAACATCCCCGCATGGAGCATCGACGTACCGGGCACTGCCGTTTAACGCAGTGACGGGGCGGCTTTGCCTGGATCTGTGGTTGCCACGATGGAAATGAACTTCACACTTGTTGATGAACTTGGCCAGCCGATCGAAGTCTTCTGCGAAGTCTTCGAGCGTGGTGAGTCGGTGTACTGGCGTGCCTGGCTGTATGGGTTTGCCACCCTGTTGGAGGAACTGGACGGCCATGCGTCCGACGATGCTGTCATCGCGGGACAGATCCAGGCGGAGATCATGTTGCGCGGCATCCGCGCACATGCTGACCCAGAAGGGCAATAACTGACCCACCATCTCGGCCGTCTCCAGATGGCTTCCGCTTTATCCGGTCGAAAGCATCATGGTTCGATATGGCGGGTGATCTTCCGCCAGACCCGGAATGGCCGGATGGATAAGAAAAACCCCGCGTTGTGCGGGGTTTTCGTTTCAAGCGCTGAGCGTGGCCAGTGACTGGAGGCGGCTGTGGTAGGTCGCGTCCGTTTCCCGGTACAGGCCGGACCACGGGTCCAATACGTAGCCCTCGGTGGGCTCGGGTGAAACGCCCCGGGCGTGGGGGTGTTCCGCGCTGGCAATCGGCGCATCAAGGGTCATGGGATCCATATGCACTCCTAATGGTTGTCGCGTGGGAAGTTCAGCCTAGCGAGGCGTTCGTTGGCGGGTGGTTAAAGAGTAGGGCCGTTTCAGCGAACGCATTTCTTATGAAATTCCTAGGAATTGCGGGGTATTTGACGCATTGATGACGACACGATGGCAAAGCCGTCGCTGCGTGACGAACGTTCACTGGCGCTGTGTTTCTCGCTGGTTGGTGAGGCGTGCGAGAATGGCTGCCCTTCCGCGCCGCGACGGCTGTTGCGATGGCTATGAACAAAGACGCTTACCGCCAGTTTCAGGAAGAACTGGCTGCACTCGATAAGGCGCAGGACACGCGTCGCAAGGAAACCGGCGAAGCCCCGATGGAGCGCGCCCGGCGAGAGTTCCTGGCCCTGCGTGAGCGCTACCACTTGAGCGTTGCGGACGTAGTGGCTTTCTTCCCCGAGGAAGACGGCATTGCCTACCTGCAGAGCCTGATTGCAGCCTCGGCCGAGAAACCGGTTCGCAAGCGTCGCGTCAGCCGGAAGGCGGAGCAGGAGGACTAATCGCACTGTGCCGGCGGAAGCGGGAACGCTAGCATCCGCCGATCCTTACGCGAGGTGTCCCGATGTTGCGCTGTGCGTTCATTGCCTTGCTCGCCCTCCTGTCCGCCGATATATCAGCGCAGGACGCCACCCCCACGGTTTTCGCTCCCGGCATCATTTCAGGGCCGTTACACGACAGCGCGCCGGCGTTCACGCCGGATGGCCACACGGTGTACTTCACGCGCAGTGACGGCGCGAATTCCAGCATTCTGGTCAGTCACCTCGACAACGGGCATTGGTCCGCGCCGGTAACCGCGCCCTTTTCGGGGCAATGGAGCGATATGGAGGCCGCCATGTCGCCGGACGGGCGCTTTCTGGTTTTCGTATCCAATCGGCCCAAGACGGCGGGCGGTAGACCGTTGGACGGCTTCTTTATGGGGCGCAGCTTTCCGGGCCACGGCGGCAATCTGTGGAAGGTGACGTGGGAGAACGGCAAGTGGAGCGAGCCCGCGCGCCTGCCGGACATCGTCAACCGCAGCGACTCGACGTTCGCACCCGCCGTGGCGGCTGATGGCAGCCTGTATTTCATGCACCCAGCCGCTGACCCGAAGCACTTCCAACTGTTCCGCGCAGGGTGGCATCGCAATGCCTATGACGAGCCGCAGGCGCTGCCCTTCAGCGATGGGCATGTCACCGACGTCGACCCGGCGGTGGCGCCGGATGAGTCCTTCGTGGTGTTCGGCTCCAGCCGCTCGCCGGCTCGGCAGATCGATCTGTTCATCGTGTTTCGTGACCAGGGTGAATGGGGTACACCCATTCATCTGGGCAATGATGTAAACAGCGCCGGCTCCGATGCGGAGGCACGCCTGAGTCCGGACCACCAGACGCTGTATTTCGCCAGCGACCGTCTGGTGGATATTGCACCTGGCACCGTGCGAGCGGACTGGGACAACGGCAAGTACAACATCTGGGAAATCCCGTTGAGCCCCTGGTTGGAGGCGCACGCGAAGGCGCTCCACTGAGTCCTGCGCCCAGGACGCAACGTTTTCGTTAGCGGGGGCATCCAAGCGGAGACGTTTCAACCCACGTTGGGGGTACTCCGTGCGCGTATACCTGGGGTCATGGATGGGCGTGCTTTGCCTCGCCCTGTGGGTCATGCCGTTGCCTGCATCCGCCACCTTCTCCATTGTTGCTTGCGACCCGGCGGGCAATTGCGGCGTAGCCGTCGCGACCGACAACCTGGCGGTGGGGGCCACCGTGCCGTACGCGCAAGCACGTACCGGGGCATTGGTGTCGCAGTTCGAGACGAACCCGAGCTACGGGCCCAGGGGCTTGGCTTTGTTGGCAACGGGTATAGCGCCCGACGCGGTGATCCAGCGGTTGCTGGACGGCGATGGCGATTTCGATGGCACCACCATTGCGGAGCGTCAGGTGGGCATCGTGGATGCGTCCGGCCGCTCGGCGAGCTATTCGGGAGACGCGGCTTTGGCCGCGAGTTGGTCGGGGGCGCGTCATGGCGAGGGATACGCCGTGCAGGGCAATGGATTGGCGGGGGCGTCGGTGCTGGAGGCGATGGAAAAGCGCTTTCTCGCTGCACATGGAGCCCTCGGCGCGCGCTTGATGGCCGGCCTGGAGGCAGCGCAGGCCGCCGGTGGGCAAACCATCGGCAGAATGTCTGCCGCACTGCTGGTGCGCACGGTGGACGGCGGGTGGCAAGACATCGACCTGCGCGCGGACGGCTCGGCGGAACCCTTGACGGATCTGCGCCGACTGCTGGATCAGCACTATGCATGGCAGGCGATCGTGACGGCCGAACGGCAGTGGCGCGAGGGGCACGCGGCCGATGCGCGTGCATCGATGGCGCTTGCGTTGCAAGGTAGCCACGGCTGGGATCGCGTGTGGCGGCGTGGTGCGCGTCTGGCGATGTCGATGGGGGATACCGATCGCGCGCTCGATTGCCTGGCTACGTTCGTAGCGACGAACCCCGTATGGGCGCGCAGCGAGCTACAGGATGAACTGTACGCACCGCTGCATGGCAATCGTCGTTTCGATGCCTTGCTACGGCATGCGCAATCAGGTGCCAGGCCTGTGTTGCAGCCGTGACGCCTCCGTAACGCGTAGTTTGCGATACAGATATCTCACGTCATCGGGGCGTTGATCATGATCGAACAGATTCCCGGATTGCCGGTGGGTGCGTTGGGATTCCGTGCGAGCGGGCAGGTCACCGCGACGGATTATTCGCGCATATTGGTGCCGGACATCGAGGCGGCCTTTGCGTTGAACCGCAAGTTGCGCCTGCTCTACCATGTCGGCCCCGAGTTCACGGGGTTCGACGCGGGTGCTATGTGGGAAGACGCGCAGCTGGGTTTTCGCCACTTCAGCGGGTGGGATCGCGTGGCGCTGGTGAGCGATGTGCAGTGGTTGCGCCTTGCGGCTTCCGCCATGGGTTTTGCCGTGCCCGCTGAGTTCAGGCTGTTCCACAACGCTCAGTTCGACGAGGCCTTTGCCTGGATAGGCGAGCCCAGGGCCGCCGAGGACGATGGGAACAAATGAAACTGTTTGCAGTGCTTGTCAGCCGGCGTGACATGTGGTGAAGTCGAGCTCATGTCCAGCATCTGCGCCAAACTCGTCGCCATGACCGCCGCTTCCGCGTCGGCCGGCGAGTGCCTGCGCGCACTGAACAACAATAACGCCAATAACAATACCCGCATCAACGGGTGGGCCGGCGTGTAAGCAGAAGCAACACACATACACACGCAAAAAGGCCCGCTCCCAGCGGGCCTTTTTGTTTTTCAGCCACGCGAAAAATCATCAGGAAATCCAAGTCATGTGCTCGATCTTCGGCATGTTCGATCTGCAACCCGGCGATGATCTGGCGGCCTTGCGCCAGCAGGCGCTGGAACTGTCCCAGCGGCAGCGCCATCGCGGCCCGGACTGGAGTGGCGTCTTCGTCGATGCAGGGGTGATCCTTGTGCACGAACGCCTCGCCATTGTCGATCCCGCCAGCGGCGCGCAGCCCTTGCGTTCGCGCGATGGTGTACTGGCGCTGGCGGTGAACGGCGAGATCTACAACCACCGCGAGCTTCGAGCGGCCAGCGACTACGACTTCACCACGGGTTCCGATTGCGAGGTGATCAACGCGCTGCATCAGGATGGCGCGACGCCTGCCGAATGGGTGTCCAGCCTCAACGGGATCTTTGCCTTCGCGCTGTGGGACAGCGCGGCGTCGCGTTACGTCATTGCGCGCGATCCCATCGGCGTGTGCCCGCTCTATTGGGGACACGATGGCGATGGGCGTCTGTGCGTCGCCTCGGAGATGAAGTCGCTGGTGGGCCTGTGCCATGACGTTGCGCCGTTTCCACCGGGACATATTTACGACAGCGCGGACGGCCAACTACGCTGCTACTACGTGAAACCATGGCGCGACTACGCGGCTACCCAGGGACATGATGTGTCGTTGCCGGCGCTGCGCGAGGCGTTCGAGCAGGCGGTGCACCGTCAGCTGATGACCGACGTGCCCTATGGCGTGCTGCTTTCCGGTGGCCTGGATTCTTCACTGGTGGCCGCCTGCGCCGCGCGCTTCGCGCGTCATCGCGTGGAAGACAATGACCGTGCGGAAGCCTGGTGGCCACGCCTGCATTCGTTCGCGATCGGGCTGGAAGGCTCACCGGATCTCGCCGCCGCACAGATTGCGGCCGACGCGTTGGGTACGGTGCATCACGGCTTTGTCTATACCTTCTGGGAAGGGCTGGATGCGTTGCCGGAGGTGATCCGCCATGTCGAAACCTACGACGTGACTACTATCCGCGCCTCCACACCCATGTACTTGCTGGCACGCCGCATCAAGGCCATGGGCGTGAAGATGGTGCTGTCGGGCGAAGGTTCGGACGAGATCTTTGGTGGCTACCTGTATTTCCACAAGGCGCCTTCTGCAGAAGCTTTCCATGAGGAGACCGTGCGCAAGCTCGACGCACTGCACAGCTACGACTGCCTGCGTGCCAACAAATCGATGATGGCGTGGGGTGTGGAGGCACGTGTGCCGTTTCTTGACCTGGAATTTCTCGACGTGGCGATGGGCATGGATGCACGCCACAAGATGGCGGGGCAGGGACGCATCGAGAAAGCCGTGTTGCGCGAGGCGTTCCAGGGCGCATTGCCGGATGACATTCTCTGGCGGCAGAAGGAGCAGTTCAGCGATGGCGTGGGCTATGGCTGGATCGATGGCCTGAAGGCCCATGCGGAGCAGGCCGTGAGCGATCGCGAGTTCGCCGCAGCGACGACACGCTTCCCGCATAACCCGCCGGCTACCAAGGAGGCGTATCTGTATCGGCGCATCTTTGAGCGCTTCTATCCAGGGCCGGCTTGTGCAGAGACGGTACCGGGAGGCAAATCCATTGCCTGCTCTTCACCTGCGGCGCTGGCGTGGGATCCGGCGTTCGCCGCAGCTGCCGATCCGTCGGGGCGGGCTGTACGTGGCGTGCACCAGCAGGCGCTGGCGTAAGGCTGCGGCGCCACGCTGCCCCGGAGGACGGCGTGGCGCCAGCACATTCAGACGTCCAGACGCACTACCTGGCCGTTGCGCCCATCCACGCGTACACGCTCGCCATTGCGCAGCAAGCGAGTCACGTTGCGCACGCTCATGACCGCCGGTAGCCCCAGTTCGCGGGCCGTCACGGCGCCGTGCGACAACGGCCCACCGCTTTCCGTGATGATGCCGATGGCCTGGTAGAACAAAGGTGTCCAGGCCGGGTTGGTGGTGCGCGCGACGAGGATGGTGTCCTTGGGGAAGCGGGCGAAATCCTCGGGGCCGTTCACCACGAACACGTCCCCTTCGATCACACCGGGGCTGCCGCCCAGGCCTTTCAGGGCATTGCTATCGGTGTCGGGTTCTTCGTGCTCGCCGTGGACCCAGTCGGGTATGCGTTGCCCTGCGGCTTCGTAGCCTTGCTTGTGTTCGGCCACGGCGGCGGGGATGGCTTCCAGATGCTGCTCGCGCATGGCCACATCCAGGATGCGCAGCGGGATGAAGTAGATGTCGGAAGCATCAGTGAGCACACCCGCCTGCACCAGTCGCTCGCCGATGGCGCGCAGGCCACGACGGAGCGGCAAGGTGAGTCGCGTGGTCTGGTAATGCTCCAGATCATCCAGTGCGGTATAGACGCGTGCGAGGCGAATGACCTCGTGCACCAGATAGCGCAGTTCTTCTGGGGCCTCGCTGAGCACGCGATGTTCCATGTCCGCCTGGGCGATCTTCTGTCGTCGTTCGGTGGCGGCGCGATCTTCGTCCGTCCGCTGGCACAGGATTTTCAGCTGATCCAGCACGATGTGCGGTGCTTCGATCCAGGTCGGGTGGTACGCATCGAAATCCAGCTCGCGGTGGCCATGCCGTTGCAGGAATGTCGCGAACTCGCGCGCAAAGGTGGGGTGCGAAGGCAGGAGCTGGACCAGCTCATGCCCGGAAAGGGTTTCCATTGCCTGCGCGAGCGTGGCGTCGGCCCGCGCCAGTCGCGACAGCGCCCACAACTCTGCGTTGACTTGTCCGGTCTTGGTGTCGGTGACAGCGAGCAGGCGGTCGAATACTTCCTGTGCCTGCTCGGGCGGGAGGGCCAGCTTGAGCATTTGCAGCAGACCGGTATACAAGGTGCGCTGGGTGAGTGAGATGGCGATGTTGGGCAGGAAGTAGCGGGTGCCGAGCGCATTGATGCGCATGACGTAATCCCATAGCGCCGGCAGCGGCAGTCCTTCGAGCGACTCGCGCATCAGTGAGCCGATCTCGATGAGATAGGTGTCCAGGTCGCGCATCCATGTCACCGGCAGCTCCTGCACCCAGGCGAACTGGCTGGCGATCTGCGGCAGCGCGGCGCGCACGCTTTCCACGTCCTTGAGCATGCGCGTGGGTGTGCGCCCACTGTAAAGGCGTACGGCGTTCTGGTTGCCGTAGATGTAGTAGTCGCGCATGACAAACCATTTGTCGCCGAACGGCGGCAAGCCCATCAGGCGAAAGCTGTGGTTGAGCGACGCGTGGAAGCCTTCTTCGCACAGGTCCCAGGTGAGTGGCGTCATCGGGTTGGGAAACCGCTCCGCCGATTCGTCACGCGTCCAGCGTGCAGGAACACGGGTGATGGCGCGTGACTGCAGCAGGTACAGCGAACCGTCTTGCCAGGCCCATTCGATATCTTGCGGAAAACCGAAGTGCGCCTCTGCCGCGACCGCAAGACGCGCGACGGCTTGGCGTTGCGATTCGTCCAGCGATGCGCGCTGGCGTTGTTCTGCGGGCAGTTCGACGTGTCGTGTTCCGTTGGCCTCATCGGCTATCAATGCATGGGTCTTCTCGGCGACAGAGGCTTCCGTATCGCCGAAGTCGCTACGGTGCTGGCGGAATTCGTCGACGGGCGACTCGCCCGCGACTACGGTTTCACCTAGGCCGAAGGACGCGTTGATCAGTACCTGATCGAGTTCGCCGCGCACCGGGTCGATGGAGAACGCAACGCCGGCGGCCTCATCCACGCCGACCTGCACTAGCGATTGCACCACCACGGCCATCGCTGCATCCAGGTGGTTCAGTCCCATCCGTTCGCGGTAGGGAAGCACATGCGCGTTCCACAGCGAGGCGTAGCACGCGCGAATGGCCTCGGCGATGGCGGCTGTACCGCGTACACCGAGGAAGGTGTCGTGTTGCCCGGCGAAGGCGGCGCCCGGAAGATCCTCCATGGTGCCGGAGGAACGCACGGCTACCGGGCCATGCAGCCCGGCGTCGTCGATAGCGGTGGCTAACGCTTGTTCCAGACCTGCCGGCAGGGGATGGGCGAGCAGCAGGGCGCGAATGCGCTGGCTGCGCGCGTCGTGATCCAGCTTGTCGTCACACAGTATCCCGGCCAGGTCGTCGCGCAACGGTGCAACGAACGCTCGATAGACATCGCTGGAGACCACGATGCCGGGTGGCACCGGCAGGTGTTGGGCCGCCTGCGCCAGGCTCGCGCCCTTGCCCCCGCTACGTGCGACATCAGTAGCCCGGGGATCGGTGAGGGCGAACAGGTACGTCATACAGAGCACTCCTTGCGATAACGCTGGACGAAGGTGAGCACCACGGCGGCCAGCGTCAGGCCGCACAACACGTCGATGCCGTAGTGATAGCGCAGATAAACCGTGGCAATGACCAACGCCGTCACCACTGGGGCCAGCACTACCGCGATGCGTCGGTAGCCGCCCAATGCGAAGAAGCCAAGAACATAGGTGCCGATGCCGGCATGCAGGCTGGGAAATACATCCATGCCGGTGATACCGTTCTTTACGACGGACACCAGGAACGCTGTGATAGGACCGCCCTGCGGTGGATACGGAAATGTCTGCGGGAAAGCCAGGTACGGCCCACCTGCCGGCACAAGCACATAACCCACGAAGCCCAGCAGGTACATCAGCGTGAGCCCGATGAAGAACGCCTTCGCTTCATTGCTGCGGCGACGCATGCTGAAACCGATAACCGGTAAAAGCACTACGAAGTAGAACAGGAAATAACCCGTGCTGAGGATTTCCGAGAGCCATGCGTGCTCCCAGCCCAGGATGTGTTCGGGCAAGCTGGCGCCGCCCCATAGCCGACGATCCAGTGCGAGTAGTGCGGCGTCCGCCGGATGTGTGATGTAGACCGCGCGGATGGCTTTGAACAACGGGAAGATCAACCAGCATGCGGCGAACTGGAGCGTGCCGCGCCACTGGCGCATGAGCGAGGTGTCGTTTCCTCGCAGAGTCGTCGCCGCCACCAGCCATGCGGCGGCACCCACCACGACCGTGGCGTGCAACATGCGGTCGTCGAGCTGCCACGCGGCGAATCCGCCCGCGAGCAGAAGCAGCAGTAACTCGATTTGAAACAGTATGCCGATCCATCGGCCCCAACGTTCCATCGTCACTTTGTATTACTCCTGAGGAAACATGTGCGGATAGCGCCACCAGCCGATCGCGGCCAGTGCGATCAATGTCAGCGCGGGTAGTGGATGCCAAATCGTTAGCGCCACGATCATCGGCAACCAGATGAGCCCGGCGAAGAACCCCCCCCGGCCATGCGGAAGAACGTCACCGTGTTGCGGGCATCGGCCTTGCTCCCCGTCACTGCTGCCGCCAACGCGATCGGGAGGCAGGTCAGGATCAGGCTGGCGAGCGGCAATGCATCCCAGAGCCAATGCACGTGACTGGACCGTGCTGCTGGCGGAGCAGGTGCGAGTTCTGGCTTTGCCTGTGCGGTAAGCAAGGCTTCCGCATAGGATTCGCCAGCGGCAAGGCGGTGGCGCGCCCACGCTTCGGCGCTGGCGAACTGGGCTTCATCGCGACAGTTCACCGAGATGGCATCCAGTGCGTGGCCGATGGCTTCATGCGCGCGGTTCTCCCACGAGCGCAGGGCTTCACCGTCTTCGCGTGCAGGCAGAGTGATCGCTGGACCCCGCATGATTTCCACGTGCGAGCGAAAGCCGTCCGGTCGCACGTAGTGCAGGCCGACGGGCAGTACCGAGACGGGCGTGCCCTCCACCAACAAACGGCACGCCATGCGGGCGGCGCCGCGTTGATAGGGCAGGGGGCGATGGCCCCATTCGCTGCTGCCTTCGGGAAAAACCACCAGGTCGCCGCCGGCGCGCAGGTGCGCGCAGCCGGCATCTACGGGGTCGTCGAAGGCAGAACGTTGGATGCCATAGCGTTCGCGATCCTTGTCGCGCACTACGGGAATGCCCGTGAACATCCAACGCAGCAAGCGACTGCGCAACAACTGGACGGATATCAGGAACTGGGCGCGTGGAAACGCCCGGAGCACGGTGTAGCCGTCGATGGCGCCGTTGCGGTGGCTGCTGACCACCAGGCGGGCTTTGTTGGCTGGTTGAGCCGCACCAACCACATCGATGCGCCCGAAATAGAGGCTGCGCAACAGCCAGGCGACCAGACGATAACGCAAGGGCAGCGACGCTCCGGTCGCCATGGGGACGGTCTTCCTTGACTTGGTCATTCGGATCCACGAAGCGGCGACGCCGGCATCATGCCCAGAAGCCCGGGGGCGGTTGTAAAGAAATTGCTGGGACGGAATCGCGAGGTGGCCAGTACGCCGGTACTGGCCGGAATCAGGCGCTGGCTTTGTCAGTGAAGGTTATGGTGCACGAGCACGCAGGTGTGCTGCTTCTCGAAATCGATATAGAAGTCCATATCGCCGAGGGCGCCGCTGCCCAGGATATAGCTCCACGCGAGATCCGCATCCGGGAATACGCCAAAGGTCATCTGGATGGGTTGACCGGAAACGATCACATCGGCGCTCGCCTGTTTGACGCGAGCGACATGCTCCGCGCCGATATCGCGGATGCGCATGCTCTTGTGCGCGCTGGCTTGTACTTCATCCATCGCCGCCTGGTTGCCGCTGAGGTAGAACGCACTGCCAGTATCGAGCAGCGTCGTCCGCAAGCTGCCGTTGATGGAAAGCGCTACCACCGGGCGCACGGTGTTACCCCACATGTCCGAGGAGACGAGCATCGGCTCGTTGCAAGCCGGACGGTCGCCGCCCTTGCCATAAACCTGGAGTTCGCGCTGGGTGAAGCGGAACGCGCCGAGCTGACGCAGGATGTCCAAGCCGATCAGGCGACGATTGTTCGGCACGATCTCCACGGGCGCGTTTTCCAGCGTGATCGAGCCGAAGTGAGCCTGTTCCAGAATGCCGTGCGTCACGGGCACGTTCTTGGACAGCAGGCCCCGCGTTTTGCCATCGGTGCCTAGCGAGCGGACGCCGAGTTTCACAGCGGTGTCCATATCCATGATGATCGGGCCGGCTCCCGTATCCAGCGTCATGCGCACGGAAGCGCCGTTAGCGGCTTCCAACATCACCGCGCCGCGCTGGTCATAAGCGGCCTTCAGGAGGGCAAGGGTGAAATCGCCTTCAGGTTTGCCGAGGTGGAAGGGTGGAATGTCGCGTTGCGTGGCCGCGTAGCTGGTCATGCGGTCGAGCTCACTCTGGGGAACGCGGCCCGCGAAGCGCTTGACGATGTCCAGTTCCTCCGCGTCCGCTGCCTTGCCGCCCCGCGCGAGGCGCATGTTGCCGCTGGCGAAGCGGGCGCAGTACAGCGCCACCATGGGCTGCGTGGCGATTAGCTCCTTCTCGCACAGGCGTGCGTCTTCGGTGGCCTTGTCCAGGTTGTAGTGGATGCGCTCCAGCGCCATGGCCGCCAGCACGTGGGCTGCCGGGTCGGGATTCTGCTGGTACATGGCGGCCATGGCCGGTACATCAGCCTTCGCGATGGCGGCGTTGACGGCTCGCACGGCTTGCTCGGCCGTCAGGGTGGCCGGATCAGGGGTGGCGGTCGAGGTGGCCGGTGCCGGCGTAGCGTTCGTCGCGGCCTGCGATGTCCCCATCGTGGCCGTGGCCAGAGCAGCCAGGCCAAGCAGTGCCCAAGACTTCATCCGATGCATCCATGCGGGGTGAGAAGGCCGGAGTATAGGGATTCCCCTATGTCGGTTTCATGCAGCGCCAGGGGTGGAGCCTAGGTCCTGACAGGCCGGGGCTCTGCTATCATTGGCGACCGTTTTCCCATGATTTCCCATCCATGATCGAAACTAATCCGATCCTTGCGCAGATCGCGGACCTGAAGGGCCGCGTCGAGTCGCTTAGGGGGTATCTTTGACTACGCTACCAAGCGTGAGCGTCTCGAAGAAGTAAGCCGCGAGCTGGAAAGCCCCACAGTGTGGGACGATCCGCCGCGCGCACAGGAACTGGGCCGCGAACGCGCCCGCCTGGACACCATCGTCAACGGCATCGATTCGCTGACGGCCGGCCTCATCGATGCCGGCGAATTGCTGGACATGGCTGCCGCCGACAGCGACGAGGACACCATCCAGTCCGTCGTGACCGATCTGGCCGGCCTTGAGGCCAAGGTGGCTAAGCTGGAATTCCAGCGCATGTTCTCCGGCAAGATGGACGCCAACAACGCCTTCGTGGACATCCAGGCCGGTGCCGGTGGTACCGAGGCGCAGGACTGGGCGGAAATTCTGCTCCGCATGTACCTGCGCTGGGCCGAATCGCGCGGCTGGAAGGCTGAGCTGATGGAAGTCAGCGGCGGCGAAGTGGCTGGCATCAAGTCCGCCACGTTCCGCGTCGAAGGCGACTACGCCTATGGCTGGCTGAAGACCGAAATCGGCGTGCACCGTTTGGTGCGCAAGAGCCCGTTCGACTCCGACAACCGTCGCCACACCAGTTTCACCTCGGTGTTCGTGTCGCCGGAAGTGGATGACGACATCGATATCGACATCAACCCGGCCGATCTGCGTACGGACGTGTACCGTTCGTCCGGCGCCGGTGGTCAGCACGTGAATAAAACCGAATCGGCGGTGCGTATCACGCATATTCCGACCAATACGGTGGTGGCCTGCCAGACCGAGCGCAGCCAGCACGCCAACCGCGATCGCGCCATGAAAATGCTGGCGGCGAAGCTGTATGAGTTGGAGGTGCAGAAGCGCAATGCCGAGAAGGATGCGCTGGAAGCTACCAAGTCCGACATCGGCTGGGGTAGCCAGATCCGCAACTACGTGCTGGACCAGAGCCGCATCAAGGATCTGCGCACCGGTATCGAGCGGTCGGATACACAGAAGGTGCTCGACGGTGACCTGGACGAATTCGTCGAGGCCAGTCTGAAGTCGGGCCTGGACGCCGGCGCCAAGCGCATCGATGCCTGATCGCCGGCATGGGATGTAACACGCAGGCAGCCGACGCGTTCTCCGCTCGGCTGCTTTAAAGGACAGGCCATGAGAGCAGCGTCGCGTTCGTTTTTCCTGCTGGCGATTGGCTTGCTTGCTGGCGGCCTGCACGCGGAATCGCTGCTGCTGCGTGGCAGCGTGGGCAAGTACCCGGTCGTGATGAAACTGGACGCGGATGACGGCACGGCGTCCGGCTCGTATTTCTATGAGAAGTACAAGCAGGACATTTCATTGCGCGGGAAGGTCGACGGGCAGAGTTACGCGCTGAGCTCGGCGATCTTCGACGCCGATGACAAGAACGCCGACCACTTCGCGCTGACCCGCACCAAGGACATCGTGAAAGGCACGTTCACGGGCGGCAACGGCAAGTCGTTGCCGGTGGAGCTGCATATCGTTCAACCCGGATCGGTACCGGAACCCAAGTCCGGGCTGCATTTTTCCCGTGAGTTGGGCGACTACGAAAAGCTGCAACTGGCAGACCTGACCTTCGTGCCTGGCAAGAAGGAAACCGTTGGCGGCAAGTACGTCATCCAGTGGTACACGGAGCCGCACTCCAAGGTTTCGATGTTCCGCGTGGTGAGTGGCTACCCGGAACCGGTCATCGCGTCCATCAACACCGTGATCGACAGCGACTTCTACGGGAATCTCAGCGGCTATTTCGGTTGCTCCGACGAGACCGGCAAGCCAGGTACGGACACGATGCAGGTCTCGGACTATTTCCTGAACGACCGCTTCGTGAGCTACGCCGTTTCAAGCAGCTGGTTTTGTGCGGGTGCGGCGCATCCGGATTTCGCGACGGGCGGCACCACCATCGACGCGCAGACCGGCAAGCAGCTGACGCAGGAAGACCTGTACTGGCTCGGCACGGGTGCTAAGCCCGCCCCGAATTCAGATGCTTGGATGAAGTATCACGACAAGGTGTTCGGCCCCGCCATGGTGAAGCTGCTCGGGCGGCTCTACCCGCAAGAGATGAAGCCGGTTGGCGATGAGGACGGTTGCAACTATGCCGATCCGGACGTCTGGAAGTTCGGGTCGTGGTACCTGACTGCCAAGGGCATGTATGTCGGGGCGTATTTCGCACGGGTCCAGAAAGCCTGCGACAATCCCGAGTGGTCGTTCATCCCCTATGGCATCCTGAAAAAGAACAACCCAGCGCTGTTTGGCAACTGAGTCGTCCAGACACGCGGTGCCTTCGCCGGCACCTCCACCCACGGAATTATCATGAGCGAATCGAACGAAACCCTGCCCATCGACGAGAACAAGCTGATCGCCGAGCGTCGCGAGAAACTGAAGGCACTGCGTTCGCAGGGCGTGGCCTTTCCGAACGACTACAAGATCGATGCGTTCACCGGTGACTTGCAGGCCGAGTTCGCCGATGCCGAGAAGTGGACGGCGGAAGCCATCGAAGCGCTGGGTCGTCACGTAAAAGTCGCCGGCCGCGTGATGCTCAAGCGTGACCAGGGCAAGGTTGCCTTCGTGCAGATGCAGGACGTCAACGGCCGCATCCAGCTGTTCATCCACCAGGGCACCGTGGGCGAGGACACCTACAAGGCGTTCAAGACCTGGGACATGGGCGATATCGTGGGCGCTGAAGGTGTGCTCATGCGCACGCGCACCGGCGAGCTGTCGGTGAAGGTGGAGAAGCTGCGTCTGCTTACCAAGAGCCTGCGCCCGCTGCCGGACAAGCACCATGGCATGGCCGACGTGGAGCAGCGTTATCGCCAACGTTACGTTGACCTGATTGTCACCGAGGAAGCGCGCCGCACCTTCGCGCAGCGCTCCAAGATCATCGGCTTTATCCGCAAGTGGCTCGAAGCCGAGCCGCGCCGCTTCATGGAAGTGGAAACGCCGATGATGCACGTGATCCCGGGTGGCGCCACCGCGCGTCCGTTCGTCACGCACCACAACGCGCTGGATATGGATCTTTACCTGCGTGTGGCGCCGGAGTTGTACCTGAAGCGTCTGGTGGTCGGCGGCTTCGATCGCGTGTACGAGATCAACCGCAACTTCCGCAACGAGGGCGTGTCCACGCGGCACAACCCCGAGTTCACCATGCTCGAGCTGTATCAGGCGTATGCCACGTACACTGAGATCATGGACATCACCGAAGAGGTGATCCGCGAGTCGGCGAAGAATGTCATCGGCACCACCACGTTGGTGTGGGAAGGCAACGAGATCGATGTTGGCCCGGCGTTCCGTCGCTGGAGCATGGAAGACGCCGTGCTCGAGTTGAACCCGGAAATCCGCCGCGAAGAACTGCGCGACCGCGACGCCATGGCAGCACACGCGAAGCGCCTGGGTTGCCAGGTGAAGAGTGGGTTCGGCTGGGGTCGCCTGCTGCTGGAAATCTTCGAGAAGACGGTGGAGCACACCCTGATCCAGCCGACCTTCATCACCGATCACCCGGTGGAAGTCTCGCCGCTGGCGCGCGAGAGCGACACGAATCCAGGTATCACCGACCGCTTCGAGCTGTTCGTCAATGCCAAGGAGTTGGCCAACGGCTTCTCCGAGTTGAACGACCCGGAAGACCAGGCCGCCCGCTTCCAGAAGCAGGTGGAAGCCAAGGTCTCCGGTGACGACGAAGCCATGCATTTCGACGCCGATTACATTCGCGCGCTGGAAGTGGGCTTGCCGCCAACGGGTGGCCTCGGTATCGGTATCGACCGTCTAGTGATGCTGCTGACTGGCTCCGCGTCGATCCGCGACGTATTGTTGTTCCCGTACATGCGCCCGGAGGCATAAGCCGATGACGACTCGCTCCCTGCCGCGGAACACGTTGCCCGGCCTGTTCGGGGCGGGTCTGGTCATTCTGGTGCTGGGGGCGTGCTCATCGCCCTCGCAATCGCAGGACGATCATACGGAAGGCGCGGCTTCGCCCGCGCCCGCCGCCACGGTGGCGATGCCGGCAACTGCCGCCAGTGCGGCGGGGACCGACGCCGATGCGGACGCCGATGATGCCGTGATCGAGCGGGTGAGCGTGGTGATCAGGAAGCACAAGCTCACCTCGCTGAAGGACGAGTGTATCGACTACATGGTCGATGATTCCGATGGCGCTACGGTCGATATCGACGTGCACGAAAAGCACGACGCCAAGTGCGGTGGCGACCCCAATACGTCGCCACGCCTGTTCTCGTTTAAGCTGGATCGCGCCAGTGGCCAGTTGACCACCGATGCACTGGATCTGGCCGATGGTGATTTCCAGCCCATCAACTAAGAGCCACTAACAAAACTACTGCGCGGCCGCCAGACGGGCGCGGTCGGTGCTCGGAATCCTCATGTACGACGAGTACACTCCGGCTCCTCCGCGCCGTCCGCACCCGTCTGACGGCCGCTCGCTACGTTTTGTTAGCGGCTCTAACAGGGTTTCGCCGCACGGGAATGCGGTGGTTGGCTGCGCTACCATCCGGTCTCTCTAGCGGCTTTAAGGATGACGCCATGGTGGCATTGCGCTTGTGCTTTGCTTTCGCCGTTGCATGCGGGCTGTGTGCCTGTCAGGCACACGATCAATCCGGGCAGGGCGCATCGGTCAGTGCCAATGCACCCACGCCGGCGCCATCGGCTTATACCTATTGCAAAGAAGACGCCCGCGCTGCGGAGTGCGCGAACCTGCACGATCCGCTGAATCCTTATGAGTTTTCGGCCGTCGACGCGAAGCGCGTCGACCTGCCCTTGCAGGCAGGCGGGCATTCGGCAGTGGCCACCTCGCTTACCGGAAGCCACGTGGCTTTCAACGGGATTATGGTGCAGCCTTCGGGGCGTCTTTATGCTGTTGGCGGACCAGGCTTGGCTATTGCGGCGGCGCCGAGCGATACGGCCACCACATGGCATGTCGCCAGCTATTCCGAGTTTGCCGACATTCTGAATGCGATCACCTTCCTGGACGACAAGCTGGGCTTCGCTGTCGGCGGGGCCGGGCTGATCCTGCGTACCAGGGATGGCGGTGAGCACTGGGAAAGCTTTAACAGCACCTTTGCGTCGTATAAGGATCCGCAGCGTGCGGCGCTGACCTTCGAAGGCGCGGCTTATGCCATCGCCTTTGCCGACCCGACACATGGCGTGGTGGTGGGCGAGCAGCGCATCCTGCGCAGCGCTGACGCAGGGCAGACTTGGGAGCGGGTTGCGCAGCCGCTGGATGGCGTTGCCCTGCAGCGCCTGCAGTTCACCGACAAGCAACACGGTTGGGCCGTGGGCAGCAGCGGAACGGTGTTACGTACCGATGATGTAGGCGCGCATTGGACCGCCGTGTCGTTGGGTGACAGCGAAGTCCACCTGATGGGCCTGAGTTTCAGCGACGCTGCGCACGGCTGTATCGGCGGTGGCTACAAGGTTTGGTGCACGACGGATGGTGGCGTGCACTGGGAAGCTGCCGAACTTGCCGTGCCCGCGAACGTCGATACGTCCGAAAGGATCGCCATCACCCAACTACTGATGCGCGATGCCCAGCAGGGTTGGCTGTTGACCCGCGATGGCCTGATCTTCCACAGCAGCGATGCTGGACGGCATTGGGCGTTGTGGATGGATGTGGTGAAGGCCTCTCAGGGCAAGTTGCAAGGCGTTGAGTTGTGGGGACTGTCGTTGGGTCGCGAGCGTGCCTGGGCGGCGGGCGCGGGGGCCGTGGCGTCGCCTCGGCCGGACGGGAGCGAGGCAGCGATGTCGCTGGATTCATCACCTCTACTGCTGTCCTGGCCCCTGCAGCCGTAACCGCGGACTTTCCCGGGCCGATACGCAGGTGCCCCGCGGCATAGTCGGCTAAACTCAGCGATTGACCTCAGCAGGAGCTCGCCATGTGGTTCGCCATCGTCGGTACCGACGTCCCTGATTCGCTGGAGAAGCGCAAGGCGGCCCGGCCGGCCCATATCGAGCGCCTGCAGAAGCTGCTGGACGAAGGCCGCCTGTTGGTGGCGGGCGCCTTTCCCGCCATCGAATCGGAAGACCCGGGCCCGGCGGGTTTCACCGGGAGCCTGATCCTTGCCCAGTTCCCGTCGCAGGCTGAGGCGGAAGCCTGGGCCAAGGACGATCCGTACGTGGCGGCCGGCGTCTACGCCGGCGTCAGCATCAAACCGTTCCGCAAGGCGTTGCCGCCGGCATGAGCGCGGCCATGGTGGAGCAGATCCGCGAGCGCCTGCAGCAGGCGCTCGATCCCGTTGCCCTTGAGGTGTTGGACGAGGGCCACGAGCACGCAGGACACGCCAACGATGGGAAGGGGCATTTCCACGTGCGCGTCGTCAGCGCGGCCTTCGCGGGCCAGTTATCGATCAAGCGGCACCGCCTGGTGTACGCCGCCCTGCAGGGCCTGATGGACAACGGCATCCATGCGCTTTCCATCGATGCGAAGGCCCCGGGCGAATAAGCGGCTCGGGTGCCCCTGATAGGTCCAGAGTTGGTCATTTTTTGACCAGTCGGTGACCCGGGGCTCGACCATCGACCGCCCCTGCCGGAGCGGTCGATAATCTCTTCTATAGAAACGCTTTCATAACATTGGCTTACACGTCAGTGTTAAAGTGAAACATAGTCACCGAACGCATTGCGGCTGGGACCTGCGTTTGGCACAGTGACCCATCGCCCGATTTCCCTCGGGCCTCACCTATTTGGCTGCTGACGCCCGCATGCGCCTGACCACGATCAAACTCGCCGGCTTCAAGTCCTTCGTGGACCCGACCACTCTGCATTTGCCGACCAATATGACCGGCGTGGTAGGTCCCAACGGCTGTGGCAAGTCCAACATCATCGACGCCATCCGTTGGGTGATGGGCGAGAGCGCGGCTAGCCGCTTGCGCGGTGATTCGCTCACCGACGTGATCTTTTCCGGCTCCAACGCGCGCAAGCCGGTGGGTCAGGCGACGGTCGAACTGATCTTCGACAACAGCGACGGCACCATCCAGGGCGAGTACGGCCAGTACGCCGAGATTTCCGTGAAGCGCCAGGTGACGCGCGACGGTCAATCGGCGTATTTCCTCAATGGCGCGCGCTGCCGCCGCCGCGACATCACCGACCTGTTCCTCGGCACCGGCCTGGGCCCGCGCAGTTACTCGATTATCGAGCAGGGCATGATCAGCCAGATCGTCGAGGCAGCGCCCGACGAACTGCGCATGCATCTGGAGGAAGCCGCTGGCATCTCCAAGTACAAAGAGCGCCGCAAGGAAACCGAGAGCCGCATCAAGGCCACCCGCGAAAACCTCGACCGCGTGCGCGATGTGCGAGATGAGGTGGACAAGCAGCTCGAACACCTCAACCGGCAGGCTCGCGCCGCCGAGCGCTGGAAGGCCCTGAAGGAAGAGCAGACCCGCAAGGAAGCCGAACTACGCGCACTCGAGTACCGCGGCCTGAAGGGCCAGCACGACAAGGAAGGCTCGGGCCTCAACGCGGCTGAGGTGGAGATCGAAAAGCACGTCGCCCAGCAGCGCCATCACGAGGCGCAGATGGAGACGGTGCGCGAGCGCCACACCGAAGCGACCGAGCATCTGAACAAGGTGCAGGCGGAGGTCTATAAGGTTGGCGCCGAGATCGCCCGCGTGGAGCAGCAGGTTCGCTTCAATCGCGAAACGGCCGACCGCCTGCAGCGTACGCAGGGCGAGACCGAACGCGAACACGCCGAACTGGCCGAACATATTGGTAATGACCGTGCGCAGGTGGAAACGCTGCGCATGGCGCTGGCCGAAGGTGAGCCCAAGCTCGAAGCGCTGCAGCAGATGCAGGACGACACCTCTGAGTCGCTGCGCGAAACCGAAACCAAACTGGCGGACTGGCAGCAGCGCTGGGACGTACATACACGCACCGCGGGCGAGTCCAGCCGTGCCGCAGAAGTGGAGCGCACCAAGCTTAATTACCTCGACCGTCAGGCCGTCGACCTGTCGCGTCGCCGCGAGACGCTGGAAGCCGAACAGAAGGCCACCGACATCGCCGCGCTCGATGCCGCCGCCGAACAGCTGGATACCGAGCACGACACGCAGCGCGAGCGCGTGGAATCGCTGGGCAGCCTGCTGGATCAGCACAAGCTGGCGCACGAGAAGGTTCAGGACGAAGAGCGCCAGGTACAGTCCGCGCTCAACGAGGCGCGTCAGCAGTTGCAGACCGCGCGTGGCCGTCAGGCCTCGCTGGAGGCACTGCAGCATGCGGCGCTGGGTCAGGAAGAAAGTGCAGCCAGCGGCTGGCTGGCGCGGCTGGGGCTGGACAAGTCGCGTCGTCTCGGCGAGTCGCTGCAGGTTGAGGCCGGCTGGGAAACCGCGGTTGAAACGGCACTGGCCGGCTTTCTCGATGCCGTGCTGGTGGACGAATCGCACGCGCTCGCGGCGGAATTCGGCGCGCTGGAGAATGCCGACGTCGCCCTGATCAACATCGCGGAAGGCGGTGCCAACACGGCAGGCACGCTGGCGGCGCATGTGCGTGGTCCGGCGGCTGCGCTGTCGATTCTCAATCATGTGCTGACCGCCGATTCCATCGAGCACGCGCACCAGGTCGTCGCCGGCCTTTCCGCGCTGGCGCCGTACCAGTCGGTGATGACGCGCAATGGCGAATGGATGGGCCCCGGCTGGGCACGCGTGCGTCGCGCGCAGGGCAATCAGGTGGGCGTGCTGGCACGCGAACGCGAGATGCGCACGCTGGCCGAACAGATCCTCGTGCTGGAAGACCGCATCGAAGAGGCCACCAACACGCTGGACGACCTGCGCACGAACAAGTTCGAGGCCGAACGCGCGCGCGACGATGCGCAGCGCGAGTTGTACAACGCACATCGCCGACAGTCAGAACTGGCCGGGCAGTTGCAAAGCCATCGCGGCAAGATGGAAACAGCCCGAGCCCGCGCGGAAAAAGTGACCGGCGAAATCGTTGATCTGGTCACCCAGCTTGACGAGCTGCAAACGCAGACACGCGAAGCGCGTGCGCGCCTGGATGAATCCGTCGGCTACATGGGCGATCTGGAAGATGAGCGCCGCGAGCTGGAGAACGAACGTCGCGCACTGCTTGAGGCCCGTGAAGAAGCACGCATGAACGTGCGCGAGGCGGCCGATCAGGCGCATGCATTGGCGCTGTCGATGGAGTCCAAGCGCTCCTCGCTGACCTCGCTGGAGCAGTCGCTGGCGCGTATGGACGCGCAGCTGCGCCAGATCGAGGCACGTCGCACCGAAATCGCCGAACAGCTGGCGGCAGGCTCCGACCCCATCGCCGAGCTGGAAGCCGAGCGCCAGACCTATCTCGATCAACGCCTTTTGGTCGACAAGCAGTTGGTGGAAGCGCGCCGCGCGCTGGAAGACTGCGATGGCGAATTCCGCCGCCTGGAGCAGGAGCGCCAGCGCGTCGAGCATCTGCTCAACGGGCTGCGCGAAGGCCTTTCGCAGAAGCGTCTCGCCGCACAGGCACTGCAATTGCGCGCCGAGCAGTTGGCCGAGGCCATCGTCGCTTCCGGTCTCGAGCTGGAGCCCCTGCTGGCGGAGTTGGCGGAAGACGCCGATGCCAGCCAGTGGCGCACGCAGTTGGTCGACATCGGTCAGAAGATCGTTCGCCTGGAGCCGGTGAACCTTGCCGCGATCCAGGAGCATGCCGAGCAGAGCGAGCGCAAAACGTATCTCGACAACCAGCTCGCCGATCTGGTCAGCGCTATGGAAACGCTGGAGGCAGCGATCAAGAAGATCGATCGCGAAACGCGCCAGCGCTTCAAGGAAACCTTCGATCGCGTCAACGCTGGCGTGCAGGAACTGTTCCCGCGCCTGTTCGGCGGCGGCCATGCCTATCTGGAACTGACCGGCGACGACCTGCTCGATACCGGCGTGGCCATCATGGCGCGCCCGCCCGGCAAGCGCGTGTCCAATATCACGCTGCTCTCTGGTGGCGAAAAGGCATTGACCGCAGTGTCGCTGGTGTTCGCTATCTTCGGCCTCAATCCTGCGCCGTTCTGCCTGCTGGACGAGGTGGATGCGCCGCTCGATGAGGCCAACGTGGGCCGCTTCTCCAGCATGGTGAAGGAGATGAGCGAGAAGGTGCAGTTCATCTTCGTCAGCCATAACAAGGCCACTATGGAAGCGGCTTCCCAGCTATGCGGCGTGACCATGCGCGAGCCGGGCGTATCGCGTTTGGTGCAGGTGGATCTTGCCGAAGCAGCTAAACTTGCGGGCGCAGCTTGAGGAATGAATATGACCGCGCAACCCGTACTTGCCTTTGCCTGGAATGCCGCCGTTGGCATTCCGATGTTTATTCTTGGCTTGATCGTCCTCGCGGCGATGTGGTTGTTCGGCCAACCTAGGAAAGAGCAAGGCAAGCGGCGCGTGGTGGCGAATGCGGCAGGTGAGCGTCGCGAACCGACGTTCGGTGGTGAAGGCGAGGAGCCCGGTGAGCCCGCATTCAACGCACGAGACGACTTCCACATGGATCCGCTGGATGTTCGCAACCCGAAGCAGGGCGAGCTGGATGTCGGCTTGCGCGAAGAGCTGGAACGCCTCGGTGCCACGCTCGCCGGCGACAAGGGGCGCGTAGAGCCCGCAACGATCGGCAAGCCGCAGGGTATGGCCGCCTCCATCGTCGACGCTTTACGCGCGCCACCCGAGCAGTTCGAGCAGAGCCTGGCGCAGGCGACGGGTGCGGACCACGTCCACCTGCCGCGTGCATCGGAGCCCGAGCCGGTGGCAGCGCCGGCGCCCGCACCGGCCCCCGTTGCTGCGCAGGCTCCGGCTCCTGAGCCGGAAGCGCCACGCGTCGCGCCGCGTTCTGACGTTGGCCGTCGACCGGAGCGTATGCCGGTCGAACGCATCGTCACGTTGTTTGTGGTGGCGCGTGAGGGCAGCATTTTCAATGGCGCCGACCTGATCGTCGCCGCCGAGAAGGCCGGTCTGGAATTCGGTGACATGGGCATCTACCACCGCTTGGTGGATGGCAAGCGCGAACTGGGGCCGATCTTCAGCGTGGCCAATATGGTCAAGCCCGGTAATTTCGACGTGACCCGTGTCGACGCCATGCGCACGCCGGGCCTGAGCTTCTTCATGACGTTGCCGGCGCCAATCTCTGCGCTGGACGCGTGGGACGCCATGCTGCCCACGGCTCAGCGCTTGGCTGAGTTGCTCGACGGCCAAGTGCTGGACGAGGAACGCAATGCCCTGGGGCGCCAGCGCGTGGCGCACATCCGCGACGAATTGCGCGGCTGGGACCGCGACCACGAAGGCAAGGAAATCACCTTCGGAAAGTGAGCTCTCCGGAGGGGCTGCTTGTGGGGCGCGTCGGCTTTACTCGCCCGTCATTCCGGCGCAGGCCGGAATCCAGTGGCGGCCATGCTGGACTATCGAGATACCGTTCGGGCCGGTAACACTGAAGCGAAGACCTATCGACTCGGCTACTGGATTCCGGCCTGCGCCGGAATGACGGGTAGGTGAGGCTAAGTGGCATGTGGCATCAGGCGCCGGGTCGAACGCCGCTGTTGCATTGGCTCCCCGCCTCGGACAGAGTCCAATCCACGGAGGGAACATGGCCTGCACTTTGCTGCGTCGCCTTGCCTGTCTTGGGTTGCTGGCGCTGGCCGGCTGCACCCATTCGGACCTGCGTCCCGATTATCCGCGCGTCCCAAGTGCCGTCCTGCCGGCTAAGCCGGATGCACCGCTGGCGGGGTATGCCGCCCGCATCACCGCGGGACACGGCAGCGACAGCGGCGTGCGCCTCATCAGCGACTCCAATGATGCACTGCTGGCCCGCATCGCGCTCGCGGATCGCGCCATGCACTCGCTGGACCTGCAGTACTACATGTTCCATAGCGACGCCACCGGCGGGCTGCTGGCGCAGCGCCTGCTGGCGGCGGCCGACCGTGGCGTGCGCGTGCGCTTGCTGTTGGATGATCTGCACGTAGCGGGCAACGACAACGTGCTGCGTATCCTGGATGGCCATCCGAATATCCAGATCCGCCTGTTCAACCCGTTCCTGGAACGGAGTCCGTCGCTGTGGGGCATGGGCAAACAGTTTGCCGGCGATTTCTCGCGACTTAACCGCCGCATGCACAACAAGGCGTTCATTGCCGACGGGGCGATGGCCATCGTCGGTGGCAGGAACATTGGCGACGAGTATTTCGACGCCAACGACACCCTCAATTTCCGCGACCTGGACGTCCTGACCGTCGGCCCGGTGGTGGCGGAGGTGGGGCAGATGTTCGATCGTTACTGGAACAGCGATCAGTCGTATCCGATCGGCGCCTTCCATCACCGCACACCCGGTCCCGGGGAACTGGCCCAACTACGCAAGACCATGGCGGCCAATGCACGCCAGTTCAGTCAGAGCAGCTATGCGCAGAGTCTGGTGGCACGCGTGGGCGACCTGGCGCATGAGGTGCCCGCGACCGACTGGGCCTGGGGGCCAACGACCTATCTGGCCGACGACCCGGACAAAGGCAATCCAGCGGCCGACAGCAAGGACTTGCACATGGCGCCCGAGATCCGTGCCTGGCTGGATAGTGCACAGCATCGCCTTACCCTGATCTCCCCGTATTTCATCCCTGGCACCAAGGGCGTGGCTTATCTGCAAGGCATGCGCGAGCGCGGCGTGACGATCGAGGTGCTGACCAACTCGCTGGCGTCCACGGATGCCGGCGATGTCTACCAAGCCTATGCGTCGTATCGGGTGCCGCTGCTCAAGGCCGGGGTGGAGCTTTACGAGCTGAAGCCAGATGCGCGGCGCGGCCGGCACAGCAGTCATTTCTTCGGCTCGTCGGCCGGTAGCAACAGCCTGCACGCCAAGGCCATGGTGGTGGATGAGCAACATGCCTTCGTTGGCTCCATGAACCTCGACCCGCGTTCCATGCACTTGAACACGGAAGACGGCGTGATCGTCGATTCGCCCGTGCTTGCCCACGCGCTGTTGGCGATCTTCGCCGACGCCACCAAGCCCATCCACAGCTATCAGGTGCAGTTGGACGACAAGGGGCGCGTGTACTGGGAGGGAAAGGAGCCGGATCAACCCTTGATCCGTTACGACCATGCGCCGGATACCAGCTGGTGGCGTCGTTTCAAGGTGAACATGGGCGGTCTGTTGCCGATCGAAAGTCTGCTTTGACAGCGCAGTAGGGTGGGAGATGCATCAAGCGGGCGAATGGCGTAGCGTGACGCGGCGTTCCTTTGGCTGCGGGCCTGTCCAGACAGGTCTGCATTGGCTGCCACCTGTCCGGTAACGAGTGCCTGCATGCGCGGTTCACGTGTTCCTGGCAAACCGCACTCGCACCGCTGGTGGCGCACCGGCTGGGTTGTCGGCGTGGCCTTGTTGGCGGCGTGCAGCGGAACGCTGCGACCCGCGGGTCCCCCGAAAGAGGATCAGCTGCTCGTCGCTCGCCGACTGTGGCACGACACTGCGGAAACCCAGCGTCGGGACATCGCGGCGCGCAACTGGCTGCGCTGCGCCGTGGCAGCCTATCGTGCGTCGGATTCGGACGAGGCCGCACGCCAGGCGGAAGCCCAATCCATTGCCGATGGTTGCACGCACCAGCTGATGGGTTACTTGCTGGACCAGGAGCCTGGAGCCTGGCGCCCCCACACCATCCAGGTCTTGGATGAGTCGGTACGGGTGGTGTTCCGCGATCTGCCGAGCAGTCTGGACGATGGTCCGCTGGCCTTGGCGCGTGCTGACGAGGTGACCGTTCCCGTCGTGATGGGCGAACGTTACACGTCACCGGGTTACGGCGTGGCCCTGGTGGGATGGCAGGCGCAGTGCCATGACCGGCCCATCTGCGTGCTCGACCCGCCCGATGGCGTGACGCGGGCGCTCACCGCCTGGGTGGAGCCTGGTGACGACGGTGTTGCGCAGTTGGTGGTGGCCGGTACGCGCAAGCATCCGGCCATCACCATCGGTCACCGCGATGTGCCGCTGGCGGCGGATTTCTCGGCCGCCTACGCCGCCCTGTTCGATCGTTCGCACATCAACCGTGCAGCGGTGTGGAGCCTTATCGGCGGCCATGAATTCGCGCAGCGCCAGGGGCTCTATCTGCTGGAAGACTACGACCCGGCCAAGACACCGCTGATCATGGTGCACGGCCTGGGGCGCAGCCCCATGATCTGGGCGAAGCTGACCAACCTCATCGACGGCTCGCCCGAACTGCGCAACCGTTACCAGGTGTGGCACATCGTCTACCCGACCAATACGCCCCTGTTGCTCGACCGCTTATACGTGCAGCGCATGATGGATAACGCGTGGCACATCCTCGATCCTGATGGCACAGCGCCAGCGCACCAGGACATGGTGCTGATCGGCCACAGCATGGGTGGCGTGATCTCGCGGCTGCTGGTGTCTAACAGCGGTGATGTCGTGTGGAATGCGGTGTTCGATATCCCACCCGATCAGTTGCACGGTGCGCCCACGGACATCGCCACGCTGGAGTCGGTCACCCGCTTCCAGGCCTACCCCGGGGTGACGCGGGCGTTTTTCCTGGCGTCGCCGCACCTGGGCAGCCCTTACGTCGACAGCGTCGTTGGTTGGCTGGCGCAGCGCGTGATACACGCGCATACGCCGGAACTGGATGCCTTGCTCCGCGTGGCGGCTGAAAACCGCAGCCACGAAAACCCGCTGCTGGCGGAGGACTACGAGCGCAACGGTCTCAGTAGCATCAGCACGCTGCGCTCCACGCAGCCGGTCAGCCGCGCGGCCCAGTCGCTGATGCCCGTGCCGGGTGTGCGTTATTACACCTTCGCAGGCCACTTACCCGGCACGCATCCGCCCAGCGACGGCTTTGTGCCGCTGGCCAGTGCGCTGATTCCGGGCGCCACCTCGACGACTATCGTGAAGGACGGCCACCAGCTTTACCTCAACGACGAAGTGCTGGAGAAGATCGTGGAGATTCTGCGTCAGCCTTGATGCGCGGCAGGCGGCTGCCGGCTCTGTCATAGGTGGGGTCCGCATCGTTCGGATACACCCCAAAAGTCGTAGATGGATAAGCCTTCGAATTCACGCAATTTCAGCATTTGCTTGAGCATGATCGGGCCGCATGGTGAGCGCCCGCTCGAGTGGGTAGGCACCATGCATCGAGCACTGCGAGGCTCAGGGAAGAGCGATAGGAGTCTAGGCGCTGCTCACACGCCGAGGCGGCGGCGACCCGGACGACGTGATCTGACGGCGTGGAGGAAAAAGGGAGTGAACGCATGCGCAAGGTTACGATCAGGTTTCAGGATGTCGCCACGGAGCTAGCCCAGATCAACGCGTTGCGGGACGACGTGATGGAGCGGGCGTTTGTCGTGCTCGAGCAGCGTCATGGCACGCTGGCGGCCATGCTGGTGCAGAGCCTCGGCGAGCGTCAGCGCGCAGTGCGCTGGATGTGCCGTCACCAGAACGCCTTCAGTGGGCGCACCGCGTACGAACTGCTCGCCGATGGCGAGGAGGACACCGTCTGGGACGAGATTGCGCTGCTGAGCGATGCGCCCGCATCGGCACGCATGAGCCCAGCGCGCATGGCGTACTGAGCCGGTTTGTGGCTGAGGAATCAGGGCTTGGCGTGAGCCGTGTCTCGCAGGGCCCACACGCTGTTGGCGTCGCCTGTGCGTGCCCGCCGGGACGCAGCGCGCGCGAACAGGGCGAATACGATGCCCAGTGCGATGCCCGTCAGGTCTACTCCAAGGACACGCCATGCAAGTGGAGACCCTGTCTGCGTCATGGCCGATGCATTGCATGCCAGATCGACCACCGCCATCACGATAGTCAGCACGGATGTGGTCCATAGCAATTCGATCGTTGCCTTGGCGATGGGGCGCAAGCAGGCATAGGCGCAGGCCCCCAGGAACAGCCCGTAGCACGCCACGCGTTGCGGTATGGCCGCTTCGACCCCAAGACGCATGGCGATCCAGGTCGCGACGAATGCCCCAGTGATCGCCAGGCATGTGCCGATGCATACGCCGATGGTGGCTCGCGCCATGACCAGCGTCTTGCGTGGTTGGTCGAGGTGTCTGCGCTTGCGGCGCGACTCGATCCACAACAGGTTGCCGGAATAGAACAGGAAGGCGCCGGCGAGGCCGAGAATGAAGTACAGCCATTGCACCGTGCGGCCGCCGAAGCTGCCGAAGTGCAGGCCGAACAGCGAGGCGTAGCTGATGCCGTTGAGGCTGTAGCGGTCGCCGACATGCGTGGCGAGTACGGTGCCGTCATGCGCGGACATGGCCACGGTGCCGTAGGAGCCCAGCGTGTGCTGCGAGAGCCCGCGTACTTCCGCGACAGCATTGCGGTCGCCGTAGTGTACGAAGTGCATGTAGTCCGGCTCGAACGTAGTCACGCCGTTCTTCAGGGCTTCGGCGCGGGCGCGTTGAATCAGAACATCGGTGGACAGCATGGTGGCCGGTGTGCCGCTGACGGTGACGGTTGGCGTGGTTTCCGTCGCCTTGGCAAACGCCTCGAACAGCTTGCCGTCGAACGCGACAGTGTTGAGCGCAGCGAGCGTGATGGTGAACAGGCAGAACAATGCGCCCGTGACCGCAAAGATCACATGGAAGGGAAGGCTGATGACGCCGATGGCGTTGTGCGCATCCTGCCAGAGTCGCTTGATGTTGCGTCCCACGCGCATGGCGAAAAGATCTTTCACCAGTTGCGGCAGGTGAATCAGGATGCCCGACAGCAACGCTAGCCCGTACAGCACGCTGACGATGCCCATGAGGTACAGCCCGACCACTGGCAGACCCAGCGAGTCATGCAACGCGTAGACAAAATCGGCGAGCTCGTTCTCGGCGCCCTCTGTGCGCGGCGCTTCCACCTGGCTGGCGGTGGCGAAGCGGCTGCCGTCCTTTGCCTGCCAATAGGCGTAGGCGGCGTGCGAGCTGTCATGCGCCAAGATGATGCCAAAGTCATCGCGGGCATCGGGATGACGCGCGAGCAGGCGATCGACGAGAGTGTCGATCGGCACGTTGGCGTCGGCCACTGCGCGCCAGGGCGGGTTCTGCCACGCAGCGATGTCGTCGTGGAATACCGTCAGCGCGCCAGCGTAGAACGCGACGAACAAGGCAAACCCGGCGAGCAGTCCCGTCCAGGTGTGCACCGTTTGGAATGTGCGGATGGTGGAGGCTTTCATCAGGAACGTCCGTGTATCAGCCGGGTAGGCGCAGTAGCCACAGCACGGCGAACACAGCCATGTTGGCGCCCCCCCATCACCAGCCATGCGCGAGGGCCGCTGCGGAACATGTAGGCAGCGGCCATAAACACCGTCCACAAGGGGAAGAACAGGATCAGCGCGGGAATCAGAAAAGCGTCGCCGTGGTTGGGCAACATGTGCAACAACAGGGCGAGCAACAGTGCAGCGAGCGGAAAGCCGAGCAGGGTGCCGGCAAGGCAACGGGCGATCATTCCACGGTGTCCCTCACCGCGGTACGCCACCACGCCGCGTAGGGCAGGGCGACCCAGCAGAGCATTAGCATCGTCAGGGCGGCCGTAATGCCCGCACCCATGCCGGCCTCGTAGCACCAGCAGGCCGTGCCGCCAGCCACCAACAACCAGCCAGTCAACCTTGCCATGGCTGGCAGGCTGGACGCACGCAGTCGCTGCTGGGCGCTGGCGAGGTAGATCAGCGCAGCGCCCGACAGGGTCAATAACAGGGCAAGCAGGGTGATCACATCGGGGCCTAGACGCCGGGGTTTTGCATCGCAATATTGAGAATTATTCTCATTTGATGGCAGGGCTGTCAACCGCGAACCGCAAGTAGCTTGCGATGGATGCATAACCGAGCAGCGTTGAAGAACGCCTCAGAACTGGTACTGGAAGCGCCCCACGATGGCCGTTGGGTGCGTGCCATTGTCCGGATTGCCTGGCTTGTTCAGGTCAATGGCGTGTACCAGGTTGGCGGAGAGACGCACGGATTTGTCCAGGTACCAGTTAATGCCGACCGTGACATTGGTTTCCTTGCCGCCGCTGATGTCGCGATCGTTGAGGTCAGTCATGCTCAAACGTGCGCCTACTTCCAGCGCACCACCGGCGTGCCCGTTCCATGACGCGTGGGGCACGACCGGCCCGAATGTCGCATTGCTCTCGTTGTAGTTACGGCTTTCGCCGGTGAGCATCCAACTGGCATAGCCGTACCAGCCGCGAAACCGTAGCGAGGGCAGGCCGTCACTACGTTCTAGATGGGTTTCCATGTACTCGGCCTGCCAAGAGAATGGGCCGCTGACATGAGCCGCCTCCAGGCCGTAGCGCTGCACCCGGTTGGAGCCGGGAATGCTATGGGTGTCGAGAAAATCGGGGCCGGATTGCAAGGCGACTTCAGGCGGAGAGTCGAATCGTTGATCGTTGCCCGGGCCGAATCGGCGGGTCGAGTAGGACGTCGCCAAGTGGTAGATGCCGCCATCGGTCTGGAAGATGTGCGCCAGACGACCCGTCAATGCCGCGCCGCGCTGCTCGCGACCCTCGTCACGGGGGCCGGCGGTAAAAAAACCGTAGCTCCACACCCATGGGCCATGAAAATCACTGGAAGCGATGCCGACGCTGCGGCTGGGGGCCAATGCGTTGGTCGTCGCCCGTTCGAGGAAGGTGGTGTTGCGGAAGCTGCCGTACTGCTCGAGCCCGAAGGGTTCTTGCTGGTTGCCGATGGTGATAGCGCCGAGGTACTGCGTTTTCTTGCGCACGTAGACGTTCTTCAGCTCCACGTGACCGTCGTTCAATTGGCCATCGAAATAAAACAGCCAGCCGAACTTCAGTTCACGCTCGAGAATGATGTCGGCGCGCCGAAGGCTGAAGTCGGTATGGCCAAGTCCGCCCCCTCCGTTGTGGTTGGCCGCATCGATCATCACGTAGCCGTGGATCTGCATATGGGTCAACGGGGTGTCGATGCCGCCTTCGAAGGGGCGCATCAGCGACAACTGGCGCAGGGCATCCACCGTGGCACCACCATCGCCCACCGTCGATGCCGAGGGCACCTGCGCCTGAGTCGGAGCTTGCAACGTCGTCTCCACGGGCGTCGATGTCTTCGGGGCCTGGTGGACACAACCTGCCGCAGTGGCGCAGGCCAGGCCGGCAACGATGGACGCCAGGCCGTGACCTGTCAGCGTCTTGCGCCTGCTATCAACCATGGTGCCCGACGTCCTCTTGCCACATGCCGCCATTGATCCTGCGCGCCAGTGCTCCACGCCCGGCCGTCCCATGTCCATAATGTCGGGATCGTAAGGCTTTGGTCTGTAAGAGCGAACCGCAAAATTACTGCTTTGCCGTCTCTTTCGGCTGTCGGTAAACAGGCGGGCTGACCCCCGGAACGAAGCTCCCTACGGAAGCGCATGGCAAGGCGCGTAGGTTAATATGACGGTTTGCAATGCCCTCTCAGGAGTCTTCGAGTGATCATCAATCCCAAGGTGCGTGGTTTTATCTGCGTGACGGCCCATCCGGTCGGATGCGAGCGCAACGTGCTCGAACAGATCAACATCACCAAGGCGCAGGGCGATCTGGGCGAAGGCCCCAAACGCGTGCTGGTGATCGGCGCCTCCACCGGCTATGGCCTCGCCTCGCGCATTACGGCGGCCTTCGGTTACGGTGCCGCGACCCTGGGTGTGTTCTTCGAGAAGCCCAGCAGCGACACCAAGACCGGCACGGCGGGCTGGTACAACTCCGCTGCGTTCGACAAGTTCGCCAAGGATGCGGGCCTGTATAGCCGCTCCATCAATGGCGACGCGTTCTCGAACGAAACCCGCGAGCGCGCCATTGAGATGATCAAGAACGAGATGGGCGGCAAGATCGATCTCGTCGTCTATTCGCTCGCCTCGCCGGTGCGCAAGCTGCCGGATACGGGCGAAGTGGTGCGTTCGGCGCTCAAGACCATCGGTGAGACCTTTACGGCCAACTCGATCGACACCAATCGCGACACGGTGGTGCAAGCGTCGGTGGAGCCGGCGACCGAGCAGGAGATCAAGGACACCGTCACCGTGATGGGTGGCGAGGACTGGACGCTCTGGATCGACGCGCTGAGCAAGGCCGGCCTGCTGGCCGACCACGCCAAAACGGTCGCCTACAGCTATATCGGTACCGAGATCACCTGGCCGATGTACTGGCACGGCACGCTAGGCCAAGCCAAGCAGCACCTGGACAACACCGCCAGGCAGCTGGTTGCCGAGCACAAGGCGGAGCATCTGGACGCCTACGTGGGCGTGATGAAGTCGGTGGTTACGCAGGCGAGCGCAGCGATTCCAGTGCTGCCGCTGTATATCGCCATTTCCTTCCGCGTCATGAAGGAAATGGGCATCCACGAAGGCACCATCGAACAGATCAATCGCCTCTTCCGCGACCGCATGTACCGCAAGGATCACACGGCACCGGAAACCGACAACGAAGGCCGTCTGCGTTTGGACGACTGGGAGCTGCGCGAAGACGTGCAGAAGGAATGCAAGGCGTTGTGGCCGACAGTGACCACTGAAACACTCAACGAACTGACCGATTACGCTGGCTACAAGAGCGACTTTCTGCGCCTGTTCGGCTTCGGCCGCAACGATGTGAACTACGAAGAAGACGTCAATTCGGATCGTCGCTTCGACGTCGTCGAGCTCTGATCGCTGGTTGCCGGATGCCGCTTAAGTGGCATCCGGCCCGATCCGCGGGCAAGGCATACAAGGCCGCCCGCTCCCGCTAAGCTGCCGCGATGAGCACTGCCATCGTCTGGTTCCGCCGCGACCTTCGTCTTGCGGATCACCCCGCATTGAGCGCCGCCTGCGAGGCGTTCGAGCGGATCATCCCTGTCTACATTCATGCGCCGCACGAGGACGATCCGTGGCCAGCAGGCGCCGCGAGTCGGTGGTGGTTGCATCACTCGCTCTCCCGCCTTGACGCGCAACTGCGCGGTCATGGCAATGCCTTGCATCTGGCGCAGGGCGACAGCTTGCCGGTGCTTCGCGACCTGATCGAGCGCACGGGCGCCACCGCGGTTTTTTGGAACCGATGCTACGAGCCGGCTGCCATCGCACGCGACAGCGCCGTCAAGGCTGCGCTGCGTGAGCAGGGCATCGAGGCACACAGCTTCGGCGGTTTGCTCTGGTACGAGCCCTGGCAGATCGAAACGAAGCAGGGCGAGCCTTATCGCGTCTTTACGCCGTTCTGGAAGAATCTGCGTCAGCGTCTCGATACGCAGCGACCGTTGCCGATCGCTTCGTCATTGCGTGGTGTGGATATCGATGGAGGCCTGCCGATCGATGCACTCGGGCTGCTTCCCGGGATTCCCTGGGATGCCGGTCTGCAGAATGCATGGCAGCCGGGAGAAGCAGGAGCGCAGGAGCTCGTGGACATTTTCCTGGACGATGCGATCAGCGACTATGCGAAAGCGCGTGATTTGCCCGCGCGGCACGGCACATCGAGGCTGTCGCCGCACCTTCATTTCGGCGAGATATCGCCTCGGCAGATTCACTATCGGCTGACGGAACGGGTTGCCGCCACCGATGCACGTCGACGACCGGACATCGAGCCGTATCTGCGCGAGCTGGGCTGGCGCGAATTTGCGCATCACTTGCTGTATCACTTTCCCGGAACGCCCACAGAGAACTTCAATGACCGGTTCAACCGGTTTGCGTGGGCTGATGACGACGTCGCGCTCGAGCGCTGGCAGCGGGGTCGCACGGGCATTCCACTAGTGGATGCCGGCATGCGCGAGCTTTGGCATACCGGGTGGATGCACAACCGCGTGCGTATGATCGTCGCCAGCTTTCTTACCAAAAACCTCCGGCAGCATTGGCGCCACGGCACCCGCTGGTTCTGGGACACGCTGGTCGATGCCGATCTCGCCAACAACACCATGGGTTGGCAATGGGTGGCGGGTAGTGGTGCCGACGCCGCGCCTTATTTTCGGGTGTTCAATCCGGTGACGCAGGCGCAGAAGTTCGACCCGGAAGGGCATTACCTCCGTCGTTGGTTGCCTGAACTGTCCTCCGCGCCATTGCCGCTATTGCACGAACCATGGAAGGACGCCGGGCTGCTGAAACGCAGCGGTTACCCCGCGCCGATGGTCGACCTTGGCGGGACGCGCCAGTCGGCGCTGGACGCCTATCAGCGTATGCGGAACGCGTAGCCTCACACTGTCTCGTCGGTAGCCGCGGTGCCTTTGTCGCGCCGTAACATCCAGGCGAGCACGGGCGGCGTCACCATCGCGGTGAGCAAGGACATGGCCACGATGATGGCGTAGATGCGGTCGCTGAAAACGCCTGCGGTCAAACCCAGGCTCGCGATCACCACGCCGACCTCACCACGCGGCACCATGCCGAAACCCACCATGGTTGCGCTGCGTGCGCCGAGCGACAGCGAGCCAAGGAAGCCGCCGATCAGCTTGGATGCAATGGCGATCACCGTGACTACCAATAGCATGATGGCCGCGTCCGCATTCATAAGTTGATGCAGGTCGATCTTGCTGCCGGTGATGACGAAGAAGAACGGCGTGAGCAGAGCGAGCAAAGGCTGCGTCTGTTTCTCCAGCGTATGCTGCTGGCGCGTTTCCGACGCGATCATGCCGGCAAGGAAGGCGCCGATGATGGCGGCCAGCCCAAATAGCGTGGACACGTAGGCCAGGCCCAGGCACAGCGCCAGCACGATGGCGAGCGCCGAATGCGGGCTCTGCGGCTTGTCGAGCCAGCTGGAGTTCCAGCGCATCATGCGTGCACCGCCAATGCCGATGATGGCGATAAAGCCGATGGCGCCCGCGAGCACGGCGATCAGGTGCGTCACGTCGATCCCTTCGCCGCCTTGGACCGATACCACGACACCAAGCAGCAGCATGGCGAGGATGTCGTCGATGACGGCCGCGCCCAGGATCACCTTGCTCTCGGTGCGCTGTAGCGCACCTAATTCCTGCAGCACGCGTGCCGTGATGCCGGCCGAGGTCGCGACGAAAGCAGCCGCGATGAACAGTGATCGGCTCCAATCGAATCCGCTCGCATGTGCCCATACGCCGCCCATGCCGAATGGCACCAGCACGCCCAGCACGCCAACGAGAAAGGCCACCTTGCCGACTTTCTTCAAGTCTTCGAGGCGGGTTTCCAGGCCTACGGAGAACAGCAACAGCACAACGCCGATCTCCGAGAGCACGTCCAACGGCGTGCCCGCGGCAGTCAGATCCGGAGTGATCCAGCCCAGCAGGGAGGGGCCAACCACGCAGCCCGCGGCAATCTCGCCCACGACGCCGGGCAACTTCAGTCGTTGCGCGATCTCGCTGCCGATCTGCGCGGCGAGGAAGACGATGAAGAGTGTGAGCAGGATGTCGCTGGCGTGGTGCATGGAAAGAGGCGGCCTCCGTGTCAGGTCCGTTGCATGCTACATGCTTGACGCGTGGCACGTCCCCATAGGGTTAACAGGCCCTATTCGGCGGCTCGTCCCGAACGCATGGGGCTTTCATTCTTCAAGCAACTGAATACCCAGCTTGCGGTGGCCGTCACGATGGCAAGCAGCAGTACGGTCCAGCGGAAGGCGGGGATGTAGTCGTCGTGAGCATGGCCTTGCAGCAGTGCTTCCATCAATAGCGAGGCCAGCGCAATGCCGAAGCTCATGGACAGGTATTGCGCCGTCGATGCCATCGACGAGGCCTGCGAGGCGAACTTCACATCCAGGTCGTTGTAGATCAGCGTGTTCATGGCTGTGTACTGCATGCCCATGAAGCCACCGTAGACATACACCATCAAAGCGATCACCCACATCGGCGAACCCTTGCCGAGCAGTGCGAACGACCCCAGTAGCGCGCCGACGATCAAGGTGTTGGTAAACAGCAGTCGCCGATAACCGAAGCGTTGCAGCAAGCGGTTGATGCCCCATTTGGCCGTGATCGAACCCAATGCCTGCGGCACCATCATCAGGCCGGCCATTAGCGGCGACCAGCCGCAGCCGACCTGCAGGAACAGCACCAGCAGCAGGAACATGCCCGATACGCCCAGGCGTGTGAACAGGTTGCCGGCCAGCGATACCCACACGCTGCGCACACGCAACAGGTTGAGATCCGCCACAGGGTGGTCGGTGCGGCGGCTGTGCCACACGTAAGTCGCACCGAACACGATGGCGAGCACGCCATAGATGGCGATGCGCACCCATTGGCCACCGCCGCCGCTGGCGACTTCTGCGGCCGTGAGCAACATGGCGGAGGCGGCGGCGAACAGCAGGAAGCCCATCAGGTCAAACGGATGGACGTCGTCCAGTCGGTAATCGGGCATGTCGCGGCGATTCATCCACATGCCCACCACGCCCACGGGCACGTTGATCAGGAAGATCAGGCGCCAGGAGGTGTATTGAGCCAGCGCACCGCCGAGCAGTGGACCCAGCACCGAGCCGAGCAGGCCTACTGTGGCCACCGTGCTCATGGCTCTTACGAACTCGCGCTTGTCGATGCTGCGCACGAGCACATAACGACCGACCGGCATAAGCGCTGCACCACCCAGGCCCTGCAGCACGCGTGCCGCGACAAGTTGCGGCAACGTTTGTGCGAGGCCGCACAACAGCGAGCCGATGGTGAACGTGGCGATGGCAGCGGCGAAGATACGCCGCGTGCCGAAGCGGTCGCACAGCCACGGACTGGCGGGAATGAAAATAGCCAGGGTCAGCACGTAGCTGGTGAGCGCGGTGCGCATACCTAGTGGCGTGACGTTGAGCGCTTCGGCCATCGCCGGCACGGCCGTGTTGACGATGGTCGAGTCCAGGGCCTGCATGAAGAAGGCGGCGGCCACCAGCCAAATGAGCCCGCGATAACGGTCTTGTGAAGATTCCGTGGGCGGTGCCGGAACCGCTGCTTCCTCGCCGGGAGGCGTAACAGGAAGGTTGGTTTCGGTGGCGGCTAAATTCTCGGGCATCTCTGTCTATGATAACTGCTATGGCAACTTGCTTTTGTGGGTCGCCGCGTCCAAAGTCCGCTCAGTTTCATCTTTGACGTTTGGCTGTGCGGATGATGTCAATCGCGCGGCAGCCCGACTTGCACGGATGAGCGACAAACAGCGAAGGAATGAACGCGCCGGGGCGGCATCGTCCCGGCGCGTCGTCTTTTGCGAACCCCTATGGTCGATGCATCACCCCGTTCGGACGACAGGAGTCCCCATGAGCAGCAAGCCCGCCATCATCATTTCTTCGCTGGATCTGCAGCGCATCGAAGCGTTGCTGGAGCGTATGCCGCCGACACAGGCCGCGCAGTACCAGGCGCTGCGCGGCGAACTGGACCGGGCGGACGTGCTGGAGCCGGCGGACATCCCGGCGGACGTGGTCACCATGAACTCGGTCGTCACCTTCAAGGACGACGATTCCGGGGACGAGCTGACGATCAGCCTTGTCTACCCCTCGGGGGCGGGTGTGCCGGGTACGGTGTCGATCCTGGCGCCTGTCGGCAGCGCCTTGCTGGGCCTCAAGGTCGGCCAGCCTATCGAGTGGCCCACGCCGGATGGTCGCCGCCGCCAGTTGCGCGTGCTCGAGATCGAGTACCAGCCCGAAGCATCCGGCGATCTGCATCGCTGATTGACGCGCGCTCGCGTCCACGTGTTCTTCACATCGTGGACGCGATGGGCTGGTTTATAGGCCGAAATCCGCTGGGACTCGGTAAACTTCCGCTCATGAGGATACCCGCATGAGTCAGAGCCCGGCCCACGACTGGCGCACCAAGGCCGCCGAACTGCGCGAGAAGATCGATCGCGCCAATTACCGCTATCACGTACTCGACGATCCCGAAATGACGGACGCCGAGTACGACCGCGCCATGCGGGAACTGGAAGCGCTTGAGCAGACCCATACTGAGTTAGCCACAGCGGACTCGCCCACGCGGCGCGTCGGCGCGCGCGCGCAAGGCGGTTTCGCCGAGGTGCGGCACGTCATCCCCATGCTTTCGCTCAACAACGCGTTCGAGCAGGAAGGCGAGGGCGATCGCGAGCGTTTCCGCGAAGTAGCCGAGTTCGAACGGCGCATCGAGCAAACACTGAGACCGCCGCGCCCCCGTGTTTTCGGTGGAGCCCAAACTCGATGGGCTGGCCATCAGCCTCCGCTATGAGAACGGCGTATTTGTGCAGGGTGCTACGCGTGGCGACGGTGAGACCGGCGAGGATGTCACCGCGAACCTGCGCACGGTACGTGCCATCCCGTTGCGGCTACGTGGCGAAGGCTGGCCGCGTGTGCTCGAAGTGCGTGGCGAAGTGATCATGCTGCACAAGGATTTCGAGGCGTTCAACGAGCATGCCCGGGCACGTGACGAGAAGACGCTGGCCAATCCGCGCAATGGCGCGGCCGGTTCGCTGCGCCAGCTCGATCCCGCTATTACCGCCCGGCGCAAGCTGAGTTTCTTCGCCTACGCGGTGGGCGAAGTGCAGGGCGGCGAGTTGCCCACCACGCACTCGACGACGCTGGCGAAACTCCGCGACTGGGGTTTTCCGGTGTCGCCGGAAGTGGATACGGCGAAGGGCTTTGAGGGGCTCCTTGCCTACTACCGCCGCATCCGTGCCAAGCGCGACAAGCTTCCGTACGACATCGACGGCGTGGTCTACAAGCTGGACGACTACGAAGGCCAGCGCGCGATGGGGTTCGTCTCGCGTGCACCCCGCTGGGCCATCGCGCACAAGTTCCCTGCACAGGAACAGACCACGACGGTCGAGGCGATCGAGATCCAGATCGGGCGCACCGGTGCGGCCACGCCCGTGGCGCGCCTGAAACCCGTGCAGGTCGCTGGCGTCACGGTGACCAACGCGACGTTGCACAACGCCGATCAAGTGGCCCGCCTGGATGTGCGGGTGGGCGATACGGTGGTAGTGCGGCGCGCGGGCGACGTGATCCCCGAGGTCGTGCGCATCATGCCGGACCTGCGTCCCGCCCATACCCACCCATGGCATATGCCCACACACTGCCCGGTGTGCGGCTCGGCACTGCTGCGCGAAGAAGGCGAGGCGGCCTGGCGTTGCTCCGGTGGTCTGGTTTGTCCGGCGCAGCGCAAGGAAGCCCTGATCCACTTTGCCGCGAGGCGCGCGATGGACATCGAAGGCATTGGCGAGCGCTTTGTCGATGCCTTGGTGGATTTCGGTTACGTGCATACGCCCGCCGATCTCTACACGTTGACGCTTGACGACTTCCTGGAGATGAAGCGGCGCGCAGACGAGCGCGATGGCACCACGCCCGAGACGGTAAAGCAGGGCAAGGTGGCCACCAAGTGGGCCGAGAATCTGATCGAGGCTATCGAGGCGAGCAAGCGCACCACGCTGCCACGCTTCCTGTTTGGACTCGGCATCATGCATATCGGTGAAAGCACAGCGAAAACGCTGGCGGCGTGGCTGGGTAGCCTGGCCATGATCCGTCGCATGCCGGCAGCGGTGTTGCGTGTGTTACCAGACATCGGCGACGAAGTGGCGCGCTCGACTGCCGGCTTCTTTGCGCAGGAGGGTAACCAGAAGGTCGTCGATGCGTTGCTGGCGTCCGGCATCGTGTTCTCCGACGAAACCCATCCTTCGGCCAAGTTGCACCAGCGCCTCGACCTGGCGGTGCTGCTGGATATGGTGGGCATCAGCAAGCTCGGGCCGAAGAGCACCAAGTTGCTGGCCGGCCATTTCCCCTCGCTGGACAAGCTCATCGCCGCCGGCCCTGCACACTGGGTCACCGCGGGCCTGCCCTCGGCGGCGTCGACCAATCTGGAGGCATTCCTCCACAACAAGGCGAGCCTCCAGCAATTGCGCGAGGCGGATGTGGCGATGTGGGAATTGCTCGACGCGATTCCGAAATCGACCAAAGCCGTCGCCGCGCCGTTGGAGGGCCAGACCATCGTGCTGACCGGAACACTCACCTCGCTGAGCCGCGACGAGGCCAAAGAGCGCCTGGAGGCCTTGGGTGCCAAGGTCGCCGGTTCGGTATCCAAGAAGACCAGTTTCGTGGTGGCCGGTGAGGCCGCAGGCTCCAAGCTCGACAAGGCGCAGGAACTGGGTGTGGAGGTGTGGGATGAGGCACGCCTGATCGAATTGCTCGCCACGCATGAGGGCGGTGCATGAACCTGCATATGGCCGGTCGCCTGCATCTGCGCGCACGCGTGTACGCGCTGATCCGCGCGTTTTTTGCGGAACGCAACGTGCTTGAGGTGGAAACGCCGATCCTTTCTGCGGCCGGCAACACCGATCCGAACATCGAAAGTTTCAGTACGAGTTTCAGTGGGCATGTGGATGCCGGTGCACGCGTGCGCTGGATGCGCACGTCACCGGAGTATCCGTTGAAGCGCCTGCTGGCTGCGGGCGTGGGTGACTGCTACGAACTCGGCCGGGTGTTTCGCAATGGCGAGGCGGGTGGTCGCCACAATCCCGAGTTCACCATGCTGGAGTGGTATCGCGTCGGCTGGGATCATCGCCAGCTGATGGAGGAGACCATCGCGCTGGTCGAAGTGGCGCTCGCCATGATGGGCACGCGCGCGGAAGTATGGATCGAAGGCTATCGGCAGCTGTTCATTGACGAACTTGGCATCGATCCGGCGCATGCACCCATCGACCAGCTGCGGCTTCCGCTCGACGAGTTCAACATCAACCCGGATGGCCTCACGCGCGATGATTGGCTCGACCTGCTTATCACGCATCGGCTGCAGCCCTTGTTCCCGGCCAACCGCATTACCGTGATCCACGACTATCCGGCGTCGCAATGCGCGCTGGCGAAGGTACGGCCGGGTGATCCACCGCTGGCCGAGCGCTTCGAGTTGTTCTTGGGGCGCTACGAGCTGGCGAATGGCTACCACGAGCTCAACGATGCCGCTGAGCAGCGTCGTCGTTTCGAACGTGACAACGATGTGCGTCGTTCGCGCGGGCAACCCGTCGTGCCGATGGACGAGCGTCTGATCGAGACGCTCGATGCTATGCCCGATTGCGCGGGCGTGGCGCTGGGCATCGAGCGCCTGCTGATGTGCCTGATCGGCACGGATGCCATCGCTGATGTGCTGACGTACCCGTTTTCGGAGGCCTGAGCGGATGGCATCTACCTTGTTGCCCGCGATCCATCACGTGGCGCTGATCTGCTCGGACTACGCTCGGTCGAAGGCCTTCTACAGCGAGACGCTGGGTTTTCGCATCATCCGCGAGGTTTACCGGGCGGAGCGCGATTCGTGGAAGCTCGATCTGGAAGTCTCGCCCGGGGTCAGCCTGGAGCTTTTCTCGTTTCCTTCGCCGCCGAGTCGCCCGTCCCGGCCGGAGGCTCAGGGCCTACGCCATCTGGCGTTCGCCGTGCCCGATGTCGATGCGGTGATCGCCACGTTGCAAGCACGGGGCGTTACGTGCGAGCCAGTGCGCGTGGACGAATTCACCGACCGGCGCTTTACCTTCTTTGCTGATCCGGACGGTTTGCCCATCGAACTATACGAAGCGTGACGCTTCGCGACCGGGCCTGAAAAAGAAGAACCCGGCGGCTCTCACGAGCGGCCGGGTTCTTCTTAGGTGAAGCGGGATGCGCTCAGCTTTCGCGTGAGTCGAGCAGGTGTCGATAGATCAGTCCGCCCACCGCGCCGCCGATCAGCGGAATCACCCAGAACATCCAAAGCTGCTGGATCGCCCAGGTTCCCTGGAACACCGCCACCGCCGTGCTGCGAGCGGGATTCACCGAGGTATTGGTGATCGGGATGCTGATCAGATGGATAAGCGTCAGGGTGAGGCCGATGGCCAGCGGGGCAAAGCCCGTGGGCGCCAGCTTGTGGGTGGTGCCATTGATCACGATGAGGAAGAACGCGGTCAGTACGAACTCCGCAACGATGCACGCTTGCAGCGAATAGCCCGTTTTCACCAGCGAACCGTTTTCCCAGATGGCGCTGGGCGAATGATCGCCATAGCCGTTGGACGCAAAGCCCGCCACGGCTTCAAAACCCGGCTTGCCACTGGCGATAAGGTAAAGCACGGCGCCGGCCACGAGGCCGCCAATGACCTGGGCTATCCAGTACGGCACTACATCTTTGAGAGGAAAGCGCCCGCCGGCACACAGGCCAAGGGTTACTGCGGGGTTGAAATGACCACCAGAAATGTGGCCCACGGCGTAGGCCATGGTCACGACGGTCAGGCCGAAGGCGAGGGCGACGCCCGCAAAACCAATACCCAGATCAGGATAGGCTGCAGCGAAGATCGCGCTACCGCAGCCACCGAACACCAACCAGAACGTACCGAAGAACTCCGCTCCCAAACGCTTGCCCATACTCATGAGGATCTCCTTGCCAGATTTTCAGGGGGTGGCCTGGGCGGCGTCCCTGCGTGACTTTCACGACCATCCCGAGTTGAAACAGGCTGCTAGTGCTGGGCCCAGGTGTCCCTAGGCTGAGCAAAACTGTTCGGTCGGGTTGCGATCGCGGCGCATGCTAGTGGCTAGGTCGATGCATTTGAATCGGAATTGTCTGGCTATATGCTGCCCCGTCGCACTTATCTGCCTTTGCGGGACCACCGATGACGCAAGCCTTGCCGACCACCGCTGCACTGGTATCTCCCGACCGCCGCCTGGGTGCGCGCGACATCCAGACGTTGTTTCTGGCGTCCCTGGGCGGCGCGTTGGAGTTCTACGACTTCGTGGTCTTCGTGTTCTTCGCGCTGCCACTGAGCCACCTGTTCTTTCCGCCGAACACGGCGCCCTGGCTGGCGCAGTTGCAGGTCTACGGCATTTTCGCGGCGGGCTACCTCGCCCGCCCGCTCGGCGGCATCGTGATGGCGCATTTCGGTGACAGGCAGGGACGCAAGCGCATGTTCACGCTCAGCGTGTTCCTGATGGCGCTGCCCACGCTCGCGATCGGCTTGCTGCCGGTGTACGCCAGCGTTGGATTGCTCGCTCCATTGCTACTGCTGATCATGCGCGTGGTGCAGGGCGTGGCTATTGGCGGCGAGGTGCCTGGTGCATGGGTATTTGTGGCCGAGCACGCGCCGCGCGGTCGCGTGGGTTTTGCCTGCGCCTGCCTGACCTCCGGCCTCACGGTCGGCATCCTGATCGGCTCGCTCACCGCAGCATGGATCAATCACCACCTGACGCCAGCGGAAGTACTGGCCTGGGGCTGGCGTGCACCGTTCCTGTTGGGCGGTGTATTTGGCTTTATCGCCGTGTGGTTGCGTCGCTGGTTGAGCGAAACCCCGGTGTTTGCCCAGTTGCGCGAGCGCAAGGCGCTTAGCCGCGAGTTGCCTCTACGCAACGTGTTGGCCAGTCATGGCGGCAGCGTGGTGCTTTCGATGGCCGTAACCTGGATGCTTACCGCCGCGATTCTGGTGCTGATCCTAATGCTGCCGAGCCTTGTGCAGAAATCGTTCGGCATGGCGCCCGATGTGGCTTTTCTCGGCAACAGCATCGCGGCCTTCAGTCTGGGCGTGGGCTGTATCGCCTTCGGCTGGCTGGTCGATCGCATCGGCGCCGCCTGGGCCTTGTTGCTCGGTTCGGTTGCCCTAGTGGCCGTGACGTACGGGCTGTTCGGCGATCTGGCCGCGGGCGGCGCGCATTTCCTGCCGCTCTATGCGCTCACAGGCTTCCTGGTCGGTACGGTGGCGGTGGTGCCGACGATCATGGTGGCCGCGTTTCCCGCACCGATCCGCTATTCCGGCCTTTCCTTTGCGTACAACGTCGCCTACGCCGTGTTTGGGGCGAGCACGGCCACCTTGATTGGCTACCTGGCCGAACGGGCTGGGCGCATGGCGCCGGCCCACTATGTCGCCATCACCGCCGTGGTCAGCGTGCTGGCGGCGCTCTGGTTGCTCGGGAATGGCCGGGGCAGGGGCGAGCTGACAGATTGAGTCAGCAGCGCCCCGTATGACCGGGGACCGTCAGGCGTTATTGATGGTCGAGCCGGTCAGCAGGCCACGGGCCAGCATGCTGCACTGCTTACGGTAGAGCAGCATCTGCCACTGACGCCCGCCCACCTGACGCCACAGCACGGCGGAGCGCACGGCGGCCAGCAGATTGGTTCGCACCTTTTCCACAACAGCCGGTTGCTGGAGCTGCTGCGGATTGCCCGTAACCATCACGCGGGGCTTCAGTGTGGACAGCGTATTGGCGTAGAGCTCGGCCAGGCGTTTGACCACCTGCGGGGAGTCCGGGCCGAAGTGCTCGACCTGTCGTTGTGCGGCAACGACACCCTGTTGCAGGCGGTCCAGCAGGTCGCTGTGACGGGACAGGCTGCGCTCCAGGCGCATGACGGTGAAGGCCATGCGCGTCACCGCGACATCGCGGTTGCTCTCGTCCAGCAAGGTGATCAGTTGGCGCAGGCCGAGTCGCACGGCGGATACGTCGCCGTAAACGCCCACCACGGATGGCGCGTCGATGCGGAACACGCTGGCCATGCTCGCCGCCATGGCGATGTCATCGCAGCGGCCGTCATTGGCCAACTGCTGGGCAAGCGTCGTGGCCTGAAACAGGCCGGCCAGCGCCAGTACGCGTTCTTCGTTCATGGCAAAAGCGTCAAACACCGGATAAGGACTCACACGTGGTGGGGAGGGAGGCGGCATCATTCCAGCCGCCGAAGGGAGCGTCGGTGCGGTCGATCACGGCGCCACCCAGACAGGCCTCGCCGTCGTAGAAAACCACCGATTGACCAGGGGTGACGGCACGCTGTGGTTCGTCGAACACCACCTCCAGGCCGTCGTCCAGCAGGAACACTTCGCAGGCTTGGTCGGGCTGGCGATAGCGGGTCTTGGCCGTGCAGCGGAAGTGCTGCGCGGGCGGCTGGCCAGCCACCCAGCTGGGCGGCTCGGCATGCAGGCGGCGCGAGTACAGCCAATCGTTTTCGCCGCCCTGTGCCACGTATAGCACGTTGCGGGGGACGTCCTTGCCAACCACATACCAGGCCTCCCCACTGGCGCCGTGGCGGCCGCCGATACCCAGGCCATTGCGCTGGCCTAGCGTGTAATACATCACGCCCTGGTGCTCGCCCACGGTTTCGCCACCAGGCGTGCGCATGGGGCCTGGCTGGGCCGGGATGTACTGGGACAGGAAGCCGCGAAAATCGCGCTCGCCAATGAAGCAGATACCGGTGGAATCCTTCTTGGCATGCGTCGGCAGCGCGGCATCCAGGGCCATCTGGCGCACCTGTGGCTTTTCGATCTCGCCGACCGGGAACAGCGTGGCCGCTAGCTGCTGCTGACCAAGGGCGTGCAGGAAATAGGTCTGATCCTTGGATGCGTCGACCGCCCGCAGCAAGCGATATTGCCCCTCGTGGAAGTCGACGCGGGCGTAGTGGCCGGTAGCGATCTTGTCGGCGCCCAGCAAGCGCGCCTCGTCCAGGAAGGTCTTGAACTTGATCTCGCGATTGCACAGCACGTCTGGATTTGGCGTGCGGCCTGCGCGGTATTCCGCAAGGAAGTGCTCGAATACGCCGTCCCAGTACTCGGCGGCGAAATTGCGCGCATGGAAGGGAATACCCAGTCGTCCGCACACGGCCACGGCGTCCTTGCGGTCGATGTCGGTGGTGCAGGGGCCGTCACGGTCGTCTTCTTCCCAGTTCTGCATGAACAGGCCTTCCACCGCGTACCCCGCCTGTTGCAGCAGCAACGCCGCGACCGAAGAGTCCACGCCACCGGAAATACCCAGCATCACCTTCACGGGTAACGGTCCTCAGCAAGCAGGCTCTGCAGCAGGTCCAGTGGATAGCGCTGACCAGCCAGCCAGGCATCGATGCTCATCAGCACCAGCGGACTGCGCAATTGGTCACCTAGTGCCACTATTTCGTCGCGAGTGAGCCACAGGGCACGGCGAATGCCGTCATCCAGACGCCGCGCCGGATCGTGGCTGATCGCACGGGCAGCGAAACTGAAGCGGATGACGCCGTCGCCGTGCTCGGTGCTGCGCCACTGGTGCACGCCGAGCAGGTGATCCAGTGCCACCGTCCAGCCGGTTTCCTCCAGCGTTTCTCGCACGGCCGCAGTGGCCAGACTCTCGTAGTCATCCAGGTGGCCGGCCGGCTGGTTATAGGCAACGCGGCCGTTCACCTCCTCTTCGACCATGAGGAAGCGGTCACCATCGACAACCACGCAGGCCACGGTCACATGTGGGCACCAGACTTGCAGGGGAATAGGGGCGGGATCGGCCATTGAGGACATATGGCGGCGAATGCGGCACTGGAAAAGCCGTCATTGTGCCATTACCTGAAGGCGATCTGCCTTTGACGATGCCCGCAGGGCCTGGGCGGTATACTTCCCCCAAGGAAATTTAACGTAGAACCATGGCTCACGAACCCGAACACGAACAAGGTAATGGTCACGGTCTGGCGCTTGAAACCTCCCGCCCGGAGGTGGCTCGGCCGCCACTCTTTCAAGTGGTGCTGTTGAACGACGATTTCACGCCGATGGATTTCGTGGTCGACGTGCTGCGGAGCTTCTTCAGCCTGGATCAGGAACGGGCGGTGCAGGTCATGCTGCACGTCCATACACGCGGAAAGGGAGTCTGCGGGGTGTTTACCCGGGAGGTTGCTGAAACCAAGGTGACCCAAGTGAACGAATATTCACGTGCCCATCAACACCCTTTGTTGTGCACTATGGAAAAGCTCTAAACGACCCCATTTTGGTGCCATCGCGGCATTGCCGCCGTGCCACATAGCGGAGTAGGTCCGGATGTTCAGCAAGGATCTCGAAGTCACCATCGGCCAGTGCTACAAGCAGGCCCGCGAGCAGCGTCATGAATTCATGACGGTGGAACACCTGCTGCTCGCACTTACCGAAAATCAGTCGGCCTTGGGCGCTCTGCGTGCCTGCGGCGTCGACCTGCCGCGCCTCACGCGCGAGCTGGAAAAGATCATTGCCGAAACCGTACCGGTACTGCCGCACGGGGACGAACGTGATACCCAGCCCACGCTGGGCTTCCAGCGCGTGCTGCAGCGCGCGGTGTACCACGTGCAGTCCTCGGGTCGTAAGGAAGTCACCGGCGCCAACGTGCTGGTGGCGATCTTCGGCGAGAAGGATTCCCATGCGGTCTATTTCCTGCACCAGCAGGAAATCACGCGCCTCGACGTGGTTAACTACATTTCGCATGGCATCGCCAAGATCGGCGACGAGCCGTCGCAGAGCATGCCCGGCTCCGAGCGCGAATCGGAAGACGGCGAGCCCAAGGGCAATCCGCTCAGCGAATACGCCAGCAACCTCAACGAACTGGCGCTGGAAGGCAAGATCGATCCGCTGATCGGCCGCCAGGACGAAATTGAACGCACCATCCAGGTGCTTTGCCGTCGCCGCAAGAACAACCCGCTCTACGTGGGTGAGGCGGGCGTGGGCAAGACGGCGCTGGCCGAAGGCCTCGCCAAGCGCATCGTGGATGGCGACGTGCCGGAAGTGCTGGAAAACGCCACCATCTGGTCGCTCGACCTGGGTGCGCTGGTGGCTGGCACCAAATATCGCGGCGATTTCGAGAAGCGCCTGAAGGCGGTCATCGGCCAGCTCAAGAAGCAGCCGGGCGCCGTCCTGTTCATCGACGAGATCCACACGATCATCGGTGCGGGTTCTGCGTCGGGCGGCACCATGGACGCAAGCAACCTGATCAAGCCTATGCTGGCCTCGGGCGAGTTGCGCTGCATCGGTTCCACCACGTTCCAGGAATTCCGCGGCATCTTCGAGAAGGACCGCGCGCTGGCCCGTCGCTTCCAGAAAATCGACGTGGTCGAGCCGACCGTGGCCGATAGCCTTGAGATCCTCAAAGGGCTGCGTTCGCGCTTCGAGGAGCACCACAACGTTACCTATACCAGTGAGGCCCTGAAGGCCGCGGTGGATCTGTCGGTGAAGCACATCCCCGACCGCCTGCTGCCCGACAAGGCCATCGACGTGATCGACGAGGCCGGCGCCCGCCAGCGCCTGCTGCCGGCCGACCAGCGCACGGGCAAGGTGGACGTACCCGAGGTCGAGTACATCGTCGCCAAGATGGCGCGCATCCCCGCCAAGCAGGTGTCGGCGTCGGATCGCGACGTGCTGAAGAACCTGGAGCGCAATCTCAAGATGGTGGTGTTCGGCCAGGATGCAGCCATCGAAGCGCTTGCCGCCTCCATCAAGATGGCGCGTTCGGGCCTTGCCGATCCATCCAAGCCGATCGGTTGCTTCCTGCTCGCCGGCCCCACCGGTGTGGGCAAGACGGAAGTCACCAAGCAGTTGGCCATGCAGTTGGGCATCGAGATGATCCGCTTCGACATGTCCGAGTACATGGAAGCGCATTCGGTCTCGCGTCTGGTCGGCGCACCTCCGGGTTACGTCGGCTTCGATCAGGGTGGCCTGCTTACGGAAGCGGTCACCAAGCATCCGCACGCGGTGCTGCTGTTGGACGAAATCGAGAAGGCACATCCGGATGTATTCAACATCCTGCTGCAGGTGATGGATCGCGGCGTGCTCACCGACACCAACGGCCGCGAAGCCAACTTCAAGAACGTGGTGGTGGTGATGACCACCAACGCGGGTGCTCAGCAGGCCTCGCGTCGCGGCATCGGCTTCGTCAAGCAGAACCACTCCATGGATGCCATGGAAGTGATCCGCCGCAGCTTCACGCCGGAATTCCGCAACCGCCTGGACGCGATCATCCAGTTCAATGCACTGGATTTCGATCACATCCTGCGCGTGGTGGACAAGTTCCTGATCGAACTGGAAGCCCAGCTCACCGAGAAACACGTGAGCCTGGATGTCGATGCCGATGCCCGCCGCTGGCTGGCCGAGCATGGTTTCGACCCGCAGATGGGCGCACGTCCCATGGCACGCGTGATCCAGGAAAAGGTGAAGCGTCCGCTGGCCGACGAGCTGTTGTTCGGCAAGTTGGCCGACGGTGGCAAGGTGCGCCTGAGCGTAAACGAGGGCGAGCTGACCGTAACCACGGAAGCGGCGGAAAAGTTGCCCGCCACGGTTAGCTGACCGCCGCGACACTTCTCGCAATAGCCAAAAAAAAGGGCGCCCAAGGGCGCCCTTTTTTGTTGTCCATCGTTCGCCTGCGGCCTGCGTTGAAAGCCACTCACTTCTCTCTGGTGAAGTAAATGAGAGTTTTCGAGTAAGTAACAAAAACTATGTTTTCGGCTTGCGTTGAAAGCCACTCACTTCTCTCTGGTGAAGTAAATGAGAGTTTTTCGATTAAACAAAAAAGCCTGTGTTTACGGCTTTTTGAGATGTCTCTGATGTTGATTCATCCGACGAATACCTAATCTTCCGGGCCATGAAAGCGGGGGCTTTTCCTCGCTCTATGTCATCTCTGCCTGGGTATTTATATGAACAAGATTTACCGCATTGTTTGGAACGCCACTACGTGCCGTTGGGTCGTCGCCTCCGAAATGGCCACGGGCCGCAAAAAGTCCGGCTCGGCGAGTGTGAGCAAAATAGGCGCAGGTCTATTCGCTATCGGTATGGGCATCAGCGGCATTTCGCTATGGCCCAGCGCCGCCATGGCTGCCGGTATTTGCGTCACCAACGGTGGCTCCCCTAAAGCGCTCGATAGCAATTCGGGCGTTACCAACACCTGCGGAGCGACGCCGGGCTGGTGGGACGGTACCAACCAGGCGAATGACAACGCTTCACAGATATACGCGGGCAATACGCAGTTCGACCTCAACGGAACCAAGCAGACCATCACGCTTGCGCCGAACCAAACATCGATGCTGACGATGAGCGCCGTGGGTAATAACGTTCTTCTGAACGGTGTGGCCGCCGGTGCGATCAACGGCAGCAGCGTGCAGGGTGTCAACGGCTCGCAGTTGTTCAATACGGCCTTCACGACAGCATCTGCCCTGGGCACCACGCTGGGCACCAACGGCGCGATCAATGCGCCGAGCTATGCGCTGACCAACGCCAACACCATCGCCGGCACCAGCGGTGCGGCCACCGACGTGGGCACGGGCTTCGGCAAGGTCGATGCGGCGCTGGGTACGCTCAACACCAATATCGGCGCAGTCACCACTACGGTGAACAACATCACCAATGGCGGCGGCATCAAGTACTTCCACACCAACTCCACGGCGGCCGATTCGCAGAACCTGAGCAGCAACACCATCGCGATTGGCGGCGGTGCGGTCGCCGGCGTAAGCGTTTCCAGTTCTACCGGAGCGGGCGCTATGGCCATTGGCAATAATGCCAACGCCGCTTCAGCGAACTCCATTGCCCTCGGCACCAATGCGGTCGCCAATAACTACGCTGCTCCTGAAGGGAACAACCTGATTTCGATTGGCACCAATGCCACCACGAGCTACGGTCACAGCATAGCCATCGGCGGTAACGCCAGTGCGTCGCCGTCTCCGAATGGCTCGAATGGGCTAGGCTACGCGACCGCACTGGGTGATGGCGCCGCCGCCAATGTGACTGGTGGCACGGCCGTGGGTGCGAACGCCGCGGTGACGAAAGATTACTCCACCGCACTGGGTGGCTGGGCCACTGCCAGCGGCAATGCCTCCACCGCCGTGGGCAACTCCGCCTTGGCATCGGGCTCAGGCAGCCTGGCCATGGGCGGTGCCAGCGCGACAAACAACAATGCCGTGGCCCTTGGTCAGGGAAGCCAGTCCAGTGCCGCCAATTCAGTAGCGCTGGGCGCCGGTTCCACCACCACGGCCAACCTGACCCTCTCCGCCTATAACCCCGGCAGTGCTGTGCTGTCGGGCACCGCTTCAACGGTCAACGGCGAAGTCTCGATCGGCAAATCCGGCAGCGAGCGCCGCTTGACCAACCTCGCCGCGGGCTCGGCGCCGACCGATGCGGTCAACGTGAGCCAGTTGCAGTCGCAAGACGCCGAGGTGGATAACCTCGGTGCGACGACGGCGACGGCCCTGGGTGGCGGCGCGAGCTATAACGCCACCACCGGCGCGATCAGCGCGCCGAGCTATGCGCTGACCAACGCCAACTCCATCACCGGCACCAGCGGTGCGGCCACCGACGTGGGCACGGGTTTCACCAAGGTCGATGCGGCGCTGGGTAAGCTCAACACCAATATCGGCGCAGTCACCACTACGGTGAACAACATCACCAATGGCGGTGGTATCAAGTACTTCCACACCAACTCGACGGCGGCCGATTCGCAGGCCATTGGCAGCGAGACGATCGCCATTGGCGGTGGTGCGGTTGCGGGTTCTGCTGCCACTCTCCCTTCGGGGGCGCTGGCCATAGGTAGCAACGCGCTCTCTCCTGCAGCGAACTCTATCGCGATCGGCACCAATGCAAAGATTGGTACCTCCATTTACCCCAACACGGCCGACCTGATTGCGCTGGGTACCAATGCTCAGGCGAGCTACGGTCACAGCATTGCCATCGGCGGTAACGCAAGTGCATCGCCGTCTCCGAATGGCTCGAATGGGTTCGGGTACGCGGTCGCTCTGGGTGATAGCAGCACCGCCAATGCGATTGGTGCCACGGCCGTGGGCGCGAACACCGTTGTGTCGGCGGACAACGGCACCGCGCTGGGCGTGGGCGCCAAAGCCTCGGCTACCAATTCGGTGGCACTGGGTGCCAATTCCACCACCACGACCGACCTGACCAAGGCGGGCTACAACCCGGGCAGCGCTGCGCTATCGGGCGCTGCTTCGACCGCCAATGGCGAAGTCTCCATCGGTAAGTCGGGTAGCGAACGTCGTCTGACTAACCTGGCTGCCGGTTCGGCGGCGACTGACGCAGTCAACGTCAGCCAATTGCAGTCCGAAGACGGCAAGGTCAACCAGCAAGGCACGACCACAGCTTCGGCCCTGGGCGGCACCTCTGCCTACAACAGCACCACCGGCGCGATCAGCGCGCCGAGCTATGCGCTAACCAACGCCAACAGCATCGCCGGCACCACCGGCGCGGCCACCGACGTGGGCACGGGCTTCGGCAAGGTCGATGCGGCGCTGGGTACGCTCAACACCAATATCGGCGCAGTCACCACTACGGTGAACAACATCACCGGCGGTGGCGGCATTAAGTATTTCCACGCCAACTCGACGGCGGCCGATTCCGTGACCAATGGGGTCGAGACGATCGCCATCGGCGGCGGCGCGGTCGCCGGCACTGGCAACCTGACCCCCGGGGCCATGGCCATTGGCAGCGGCGCCTTTTCCGGCGCAGCAAACTCCATCGCCATTGGCACCGGTGCAGCGGCTACGGTCGCTGCTTACCATACCCAAACGCAAAACTTGATTGCGATCGGTGCCAATGCCACGGCGAGTTACGGCCACAGCGTTGCCATCGGCGGTAACGCCAGTGCGGGGCAGCTCTCGGATGGCCCGGATGGACTGGGCTACGCGACCGCACTGGGTGATGGCGCCACCGCCAACGTGGTCGGTGGCACGGCCGTGGGCGCGAACACCGTGGTGTCGGCGAACTACGGCACCGCGCTGGGTATCGGTGCCACTGTCAGTGGCGTGAACGGCACGGCGACTGGCACGGGCGCCAATGCCTCGGGGCAAAACAGTTCGGCATTTGGCAGCAACGCCAACGCCGCCGGAACGTACAGCTTGGCGATGGGCGGTGGTGCCAGTGCCTCTAACAATGAATCGGTTGCCGTAGGTTATGCCTCGACCTCGAGTGGTAACTTCGGTACGGCCCTTGGCTATGCAACCAATGCGGCGGGCGATCGCTCTGTGGCGCTGGGCTCCCAGGCGTCGGTCGCGGCCGGAACCAACCTGAGCATGGCGCTGGGCCGTCAGTCGGCCGCCACCGCCAACAATGCCGTGGCGCTGGGTTCCAACGCGGTGGCCGATCGGGACAACACCGTCTCGGTGGGCAGCGCGGGCGCGCAGCGTCAAATCGTGAACGTGGCCAAGGGCGTACAGGGCACTGATGCGGTGAACGTCTCGCAGCTCACCCCGGTGGTGAGTGCACTGGGCGGCGGCGCGGCCATCGACCCCACTACGGGCGCGGTCACCGGCCCGAGCTATGCGCTCACCAACGCCAATAGCATCAACGGCACCACCGGCGCAGCCACCGACGTGGGCACGGGCTTCGGCAAGGTGGATGCGGCATTGGGCAAACTCAACACGCAGGTAACCAACACCAACACGCTGGCAACCAACACCAACCGCTACTTCAAGGCGGGTGGTCTGAATGATGGCACGGACAATGCTGCGATCAGCGGTGCATCTGTAGGCATTGGTGCCAACGCCAAGGCATACGGCACAGCTTCTGGATACAACCCCACCAGCTACCAGAACTCTGTGGCCATCGGCAACACCGCGACCACACAGGGCGGGGGCGCCATCGCCATCGGTGACCATGCTAACGCCAATTTCACCAACATCGCGATCGGCGCAGGTGCTGACGTTTCCGGGGGGCAACCGTAACGCGATGGCGTTGGGGACTGGGAGCCAGGCCACGGGTTCGAACGCGGTTGCGCTCGGTTCGATGTCCGTCGCCGACCGTAACAACACGATTTCGGTGGGCTCGTCCAGCAATCTGCGTCAGGTCGTGAACATGGCCGCCGGCACGCAGGACACCGACGCGGTCAACGTCTCGCAGCTCATGCCAGTGGTCACTGCGCTGGGCGGCGGCGCGGCGTTCAACGCCACCACCGGTGCGGTCACGGGTCCGAGCTATGCGCTGACCAATGCCAACACCATCGCCGGCACCACCGGTGCGGCCACCAACGTGGGCACGGGCTTCAGCAAGGTCGATGCGGCGCTGGGCACGCTGAACACGCAGGTGACGCAGAACACCAGCGACATCGCCGGCAACACCACGTCGATCAGCAACCTCGACGGTCGAGTGACGCAGAACACCACCGACATCACCAACCTGCAGAACAACATCAGCACCGGCACTGTCGGTCTGGTGCAGCAGGCGGCGGCCGGTGCCAACCTGACCGTTGGCAAGGATACCGACGGCGTAGCCGTGGACTTTGCCGACAAGAACGGCGCCACCCGTACGCTCAAGAACGTGACGGCCGGTGTGGCTGACACCGATGCGGTGAACATGTCGCAGCTCAACGCGACCAATGCCAACGTGACGCAGAACACCAGCGACATCGCCGGCAACACCACGTCGATCAGCAACCTCGACAACCGTGTGACCACCAACGAAGGTGACATTTCGACCATCAACAGCACCATCAACACCATGAATGGTCAGCTGGGCGATGCCGTGATGTACGACTCGGCCGCACACGACAAGGTCACCCTGGGCAACGCCGGTACGCCGGTGCAGCTGACCAACATCAAGAACGGTGATCTGTCGGCATCCAGCAGCGACGCGGTGAATGGCTCGCAGCTGTACGCGACCAATCAGCAAGTGGCACAGAACACCAGCGACATCGCCGGTAACACCACGTCGATCAGCAACATCACCAACCAGATCAACAGCGGCACGATCGGTTTGGTGCAGCAGGCCTCGGCCGGCGCCAACCTGACGGTGGGCAAGGACACCGACGGTGCTGCTGTGGACTTCGCTGGTACGGCGGGTGCCCGCAAGCTGATCAACGTGGCTGATGGCACGGTGGCCGATGGCAGCCTGGACGCAGTGAATGGCGGTCAGTTGCATGGCGTGAGTCAGTCGGTGGCCAATGCCATCGGTGGTGGTTCGACGGTGAACGGAGATGGTTCCATCTCGGCGCCGAGCTACACGGTGACCAACGTCGACGGCTCGACCAGCACGGTCAACAACGTGGGCGATGCCATCACCAACATCGATGGCCGCACGTACGGCAACACCACGGCGATCAATAACGTCACCAACCAGATCAACAGCGGCACGATCGGTCTGGTGCAGCAGGCGTCGGCCGGTGCCAACCTGACGGTGGGTAAGGACACCGATGGTGCGGCCGTGGACTTCGCCGGTACGGCGGGTGCGCGCAAGCTGATCAACGTGGCCGATGGCACGGTGGCCGATGGCAGCCTGGACGCAGTGAACGGCGGTCAGTTGCACGGTGTCTCGCAGTCGGTGGCCAACGCCATTGGCGGCGGCTCCACGGTGAATAGCGATGGTTCCATCTCGGCGCCGAGCTACACGGTGACCAACAACGACGGCTCGACCTCGACGGTCAACAACGTGGGCGACGCGATCACCAACCTCGACGGCCGTACGTACAGCAACACCACGGCCATCACGGACCTTAGCCAGACTATCGACAACATCACCAACAACGGTGCGGGCATCAAGTACTTCCACAGCAACTCCACGCAGGCCGATTCGGTGGCCAGCGGCGTGAACGCGGTGGCGGTGGGTGGCAATGCCCTGGCGTCGGCCAGCAATGCGGTGGCGGTAGGTAGCGGTGCGCAGGCCACGCAGGCCAACAGCGTGGCGCTGGGTTCGGGTTCGACCACGTCGACGGTGACGGCCACCACGGGCGCCACCATTGCGGGCACCAGCTACACCTACGCGGGCGGCACGCCGACCGGTACGGTGAGCGTGGGCAGCGCGGGCAGCGAGCGTACGGTGACCAACGTGGCCGCGGGCCAGGTCTCGGCCACCAGCACGGACGCGGTGAACGGCAGCCAGCTGTACGCCACCAACCAGGCGGTGAACCAGCTCGATGGCCGCATGGGTAACGTCGAGAACAACCTGAGCAACGTCACCAACACGGTCAACACCATCACCAACAACATGTCGAGCGGCCAGAGCGGTATGTTCCAGGTCAGCGCCGAGAGCAACAGCACGCAGCCGGTGGCTTCGGGCACGCGCTCCACGGCGGGTGGCAACGGTGCGGTGGCGTCGGGTGCAGGTAGCACGGCGGTGGGTAACGGTGCGCAGGCCACGGGCAGCAACAGCGTGGCGATCGGCACGGATTCCGTGGCCGACCGCGACAACTCGGTGTCGGTGGGCTCGGCAGGCAAGGAGCGTCAGATCACCAACGTGGCGGCCGGTAAGGCCGACACGGATGCGGTGAACGTGTCGCAGCTGAAGTCGGCAGGTGTGATCAACGGCGACGGTTCGACCAACAAGACCGTGACCTACGACAACAACACCGACGGCAGCACCAGCGTCACCATGAACTCCGGTGGCGACCCGGCCATCATCCATAACGTGGCGGCCGGTCAGGTGTCCTCGGATGCGGCGACGGTGGGCCAGGTGAACGACGCCATGCAGCAGACGGCGAACTGGGCGAAGAACTACACCGACCATCAGGTGGCCAACGTGAGCCGTCAGGCACGCGCGGGTAGTGCTTCGGCCATCGCGGTGGCCAGCTTGCCGCAGGCGTACCAGCCGGGCCAGAACAGCGCGGGTGTGGCTTTTGGTACGTATCAGGGTCAGAGCGCGGTGTCGATCGGTATGTCTGCCATCTCGGAAAGCGGTCGTTACATCTTCAAGGTCAGCGCTACGGGTGCCCAGCACTCTGGCGCGGGCGCGGGGATTGGCGCCGGTATGGTCTGGTAAATCCGGTCTTTGCATATCGGAAGAGGGCGGCGCCGTAGCGATACGGCGCCGCTTTTTTTGGGGCGGCTCAAAGGCGCGCCGTCGACCTCTCGCCTGTCAGTGTCACGTAGATCTAGAGGCCTTCGGCTCGTTTCGATGTCGAAACCCAGTGGGCATCAGTTCGCCCAGGCTGTCATGGAAAATGTTTGGGTTGTCGTTGGGTAACCGCTGCTCGGTGCATTCGCGAATATTCGGGTGCTCGTGGAACAGGGGCAAGATCATCGCTGCCTTACGGCCTCGGATCGTCCTCCGTGGGAACGACGTTTGCTGCATGCTCATATAGGAAATCGATGAGCTTGCGAACCGCCGGCATAAGCGCGCTGCGAGGGGAGAACAGCGCATAGACGATGTTCGTCAGCCCTTTCCAGTTGCGTAGTGGTTCGATCAGCGTCCCATTGGCCAGTTCAGCGTGAAGCATGTAGTCCGGCAACATCGCGGCACCTAAACCGGACACCGCGGCTTTTTTTAGTAAGGGTAGATCCCTCATGATGAGACGTGGCATGTGCCGCACTATCTGGATATGGCCGTCAGGATTCATGAGTCGCCATACATTTTGATTGTCATCCGAGCCTCGGTCGAGCGTATCGATCCGCAACAGGTCAGCCGGATCGCGTACCGGCCCTTGACGCTCCAGTTGCGCAGGACTGATCACCAGCAAGGGATGAATCACGTTTAGCTGTTTGACGGCTAACATGACGCTATCTTCGATCGCGGATCGCACGCGTATCGCAATATCAACCCCTTCTTCCACCAGGTTGACTGGCCGGTCGATGAGTCGCACGTCGAGATGCACGTCTGGATACAGCGCCATATACCGCAACAGCAAGGGACCTATGGTGGTTCTCGCCAGCGTGACGGGACACGTGATGCGCACCGTGCCGCTCGGCGTGCCTTGTAGCTGCGCGATGACTTCTGTTGCCGCGACTGCGGCATCGCGCATATCCCTGCAATGTCGCAGGTACATTTCGCCGACGGGGGTTAGCGATAGCTTTCGCGTGGTGCGTTGTAACAACAACACACCCAGTCCGCGTTCGAGTTCGGCGATGCGCCGTGATAAGCGTGATTTCGGAACTCCCAGCACGCGACTTGCCGCGGCGAATCCACCACGTTCGGCTACTTCGGCAAAGAAGATCATGTCGTTGAGGTCCTGCATGATCGATTGTCCTATGGCTGGGACAGTCAAAACCGGACGCGGCGTCTTATCAAACTATTCGCAAGCGCTAGACTTTATACCGTGCAGAGGTGCTCATTCATCACCGCGTGGCCATGCTCGCATACGAGCATCGTGTAGACTTCACTTCGACATCGTTTTCACATGATGCATACGGTGATGGAGTTCGCCGGTCAGGTGTGGAGTTCCGTTCTTCACGCCGGTTATGGACGAAGCTAATCGATGCCGTTTTAACTTTAAATTGCAGTTCATGAGTAACGTACCATGCGTGTAATCATTGCAGATGATCACCCCGCCGTACTGTTGGGGCTTGCGGAGATGTTGCGCTACCGCGGAGCCACCTTCCGGGTAGAAGCCGAGGCACATTGCGGCAAGGATTTGCTCGACAAGCTCAAATGTAACCCGTGCGATTTGCTGATCACTGACTTCAGCATGCCCAACGAGGCGGACTCCGACGACGGTCTGGCATTGCTGCGAAAGCTACGCAGTAACTACCCTAAACTCCCGATCCTGGTTCTCACCATGATCGACAATGCCGAGTTGATTCATAGCACCATGCGGCTCGGCATACAGGGCGTTGTCAACAAAGCGGCGGTGGCCACTGAGTTGTTCACCGCCATCGATACGGTCATGGAAGGACGGCCGTATATGAGTGAGCGAACGCGTCAGCAATTGCTGGAATTTTCTTCGGGGCGACGCGGTGGCCTGTTGTCAAACCGCGAGATAGAGGTCATTCGCCTCCTGGCGAGTGGACTAACCGTATCGGAACTTGCCCGTCGCTCAAATAAATCGGTGACCACCATCAGTTCGCAGAAGCGAGCGGCCATGAAAAAGCTTGGCTTGAGCAGTGAAGTACAGTTGTTCGAGTATGCGCGCACTCAGGGTCTCGTCTAAGTACCGAACAGATCGGCGCCGATGCATCACATGTGCGTTGGCTGCTGCCCCGTGCAGAGAGTACGGCCCAAGAGCTGAAGTACATCGCCACTACCCGCGATTGCTGGATCAGTCGGTATGGAATTTCTTGACCTGGTCGCTGAGGTCGCCGGTGATCTGCGTCGAAAAGATGTAGTCAATCAGGCGGTGAGTTCAGCGGTGATAGTGGCCCGATGTCATGCTGGCCTGACGGATGCCGGCAGTGGCGAAGCTGGCGCACTATGCGGTCATTGCTCTTTATAGAACTGCGGCTGCCGCTCGGTAAGCACCTTCGCCCCGGTGCACTCGCGGTTGAGCCATTCAACACGCGGCTTGCCATGGATGCATTCGACGAAGCCGTTCTGTCACGGACCTCCCCTCGCGGTGAACGCCGGAGTGATAGCGGCATCGCGCGGCCGGCGCATGATCACCGTCCCCGTGAACTCCACGCCGCTGTCCGAACGTATCGTGGTCTCTCTGCCTTGGTCTTTGGATCCACGGTAGATGCCATCGTGCTGCGCCGTCATCACGAGCGAGTTTGTCGGATGCTCACCAATCAGCATTAAGGTGCCGCATGTCCGGTCAGCGGCTGTCGTGAAGCGCTTCTGGCTTTCACGCGGATGACGAATGGCGAGAAGGGACGTTTTGAGCAGGCAACCAGGACACGTCACGGAAACAAAAAAAGGCCGCAATGCGCGGCCTCTTTTTTCTCCTGCAGAAGCGCACCCTGTGCGCGACCTCCGGAGCATCGGTTTCATCGTTGCCTTGTGGGCAGCTCCGCGTTCAACACGGGCTCCACAGGGCAGGATTACTTCATGCGGTAGGTGATACGGCCCTTGGTCAGGTCGTACGGGGTCATCTCCACCTTCACTTTGTCGCCGGTGAGGATGCGGATGTAATGCTTGCGCATGCGGCCGGAAATATGGGCCGTGATGACGTGGCCGTTTTCCAGCTGCACGCGGAACATGGTGTTGGGCAGGGTCTCCTGGACCGTGCCTTCCATTTCGATGACGTCGTCTTTGGCCATGCGTTCCGGTGAGGGCAGGGGGCAGCCGTCATGGCCGCGCAAGCCGTCGATTATGCCACGGAAGTTCGCGGGATGCTCTTCTTCTATTCAGCCCGGGCCTCAGCGGCGCTTTTCAGCGGCGGGTCATGGCCGCCTTTCGGGGAGGTCCGTCGCCGGGATACGGGCTGGCCGAGGCGAGCCAACGTATTGATATCAAAGCCAGGTATCGCTTATTTCGACTCATGTCCGTACCCGGTACGCCCCACGGCCTGTGCTGACTGAAGCTGGGCATGCCGTGGGGTTAAACCGTCATCAGCCGAAGTGCTCGTCGAGCTTGCGACGGATCTCCTGCTCGACCATGCCCTTCAGCGGCGCGAGCATCATGCCGAGCTCGGCGGTCACCTGGATGGCTTCACTGCCCACGGCAATGCTGCCGTTCACGCCCGGGCGAGCGAAGCGCAGCGTGTCGCCTTGCCACTGTCCCTCCATGCCGAACTTTTCCTGCATGCGCGCCGCCACTTTGTCGACCACCGCACGAGCCTCGGCCACGGAGAGCTGGTGCGGGCGGTGGATATCGATCTTGGGCATGGACGGGTTCCTCTGGAGGCGAAACGGGCATGGTATGTCAGATGGCCGATCGTAGGCTGACTGCCGTCCTATTGCCTAAAACGAGCACTTAATCGCGCAGGCATCTGCTAGAGTCCCGGCCGTCCATCGACTGGTTCACTGATGCGCATCGAGTTTCCCAATTCGCCCCGCGAGGACTTTCACTGGGACGGCCCTGCGTTGCGCATCGGCAGTGCGCCGGACAACGATCTGATTCTCGCCGCGCATCAGACGGGCGCGTACCACCTGCGCATCCAACTGGATCGTCGCGGCTGGATACTTCAGGTGCTTCCGCAAGGCAATCGCATCTACGTCAACGCGCGCCCAGTGCGCGAGAAGGCGTTATTGCGCGCGGGCGACGTCCTCAGCGTGGGCGATTGCCGCATGTTGTTGCGGGCCGAAGAAGGGCCTGCGCACAACCTGCCCGTGACGGTGCCGGCCGAAGGGCGCTGCACGGTAGCTTTGCGTGCCGTGGCGGGGCCGCTTTCCGGTCGCGTACTGTCGCTGCAGGAGAAGCTGGAACTGGGCCCGCACGGACGTATCCCCCTCGAATTGCCGCAAGGTGAGACGGCGTCGCTGGCGGTGTTTTGGCGTGACGGTCAACTGATGCTGGAGGCAGGGCAGCAGTCCACGCGTTACCCGCTACGCGTGAATGGCGTACCCGTAACGCAGGCGACTCTGCGGCCCGGCGACCAGGTCGGCCTCGGCATGCATCGTTTCGTGGTCGATGCCCCGGGCTTGGAGCCCGAGCCGGAGATCGCGGCCCCTGAGCCCGAGAAGCAACATCTGCCCGAGGAAGACGCCGGTCCACGTGGCGAGGTCTGGTGGCTGATTGCCACGGCGGCCGTGCTGGCGCTGGGTATTGCAGTGGTTTTGTTGGTGCGCTTCTGAGGTCGCTTGCGGGCGATTTGCTGGCCTCTCTATCCGGGTTAACGCTGCGTTGCTGCGACGCGGCATAATGCGGCGACCATCCTGTCAAAGGCGTCGTCAGTGAGCAGACTCTGGAATTTCAGCGCCGGCCCAGCCGCGCTGCCGCAACCGGTACTCGAACGCGCCCAGCGCGAGCTGTTGGACTGGCAAGGTTGCGGTGCCTCGGTGATGGAGCTTTCCCATCGCGGCAAACTGTTCATGGGGTTGGCGCAGCAGGCCGAGGCCGATCTGCGGGATCTGCTGGCGATTCCACAGAACTACGCCGTGCTATTCCTACAGGGCGGGGCCACCCAGCATTTCGCCCAGATCCCCATGAATCTGGCGAGCGAGGGCGACAGCGCGGATTACGTCGTCACCGGTCACTGGGGTGAAAAGGCCGCCAGTGAAGCGGCTCCGTACGTCAGGGTGAGTGTGGCAGCCAGCAGCAAAAACGAGAGCTACTTGCGAGTGCCGCCACGCGAGACGTGGCAGCTCGATCCGTGTGCGGCCTACGTACACTACACGCCGAACGAAACCATCCACGGCGTGGAATTTCATGACATTCCGGATGTCGGCGACGTGCCGCTGGTGGCGGATATGTCATCGGACATACTCTCCGGCCCCGTCGACGTGTCGAAGTTCGGCCTGATCTATGCCGGCGCGCAGAAGAACATCGGCCCCTCGGGCCTAGTGATCCTGATCGTGCGCCGCGACCTGCTTGAACGTGCCTCGCGCCCGATGGCGCGCATCTTCCGCTACGCCGATCACGCAGCGAACGATTCCATGCTCAACACGCCCAATACGTGGGGCTGGTATCTGGCTGGCCTGACCTTCCAATGGCTCAAGGAGCAGGGCGGGCTGGCGGCAATGCGCGAGCGAAACCTGGCGAAGGCCGCGTTGCTATACGACGCGATCGATGGCTCCGGTGGCTACTACCGCAATCCGATCGAGCATGCCTCGCGCTCGCGCATGAATGTGCCATTCACCCTGCACGATAGCGCGTTGGACGCCGATTTCCTCAAGGAATCGGAGGCGGCTGGCCTGCTCGCACTCAAAGGGCATAAGGCGATTGGCGGCATGCGCGCCTCGATCTACAACGCGGTGCCGCCCGAAGCGGTGCAGGTATTGGTGGCCTTCATGCAGGACTTTGCCAAACGTCACGGATGAAACCGTTGCATGGTGATGGGGTATGCGGGACTATCCCGCGTTCCCCGTTTGGACTTCTTTCCTTCCGCATCGTTACGACATGACCGACAAGAAATCCTCGCTTTCCGACGTGCGCGAGCGCATCGACAGTATCGATCAGCAGATCCAACAGCTGATTTCCGAACGCGCCGGCTGGGCGCAGGAGGTGGCGCGCGTGAAGGGCGCAGGGCTCTCGGCGATCGACTATTACCGACCGGAGCGCGAGGCCCACGTGTTGCGCATGGTGGTCGATCGCAACGATGGGCCGCTTACCGATGTTGAGATGGTGCGGCTTTTCCGCGAAATCATGTCCTCGTGCCTGGCGCAGGAAGATCCCCTCAAGGTCGGCTTCCTCGGCCCCGAAGGCACGTTCAGCGAACAGGCTGTGCGCAAGCACTTCGGTCACGCCGCGTATGGGTTGCCGCTTGGCAGCATCGAGGAAGTGTTCCAGGAGGTCGCGGCGGGCCATGCCGATTTCGGCGTGGTGCCCGTGGAGAACTCCGGGCAGGGCATGATCCAGGTCACCCTGGATATGTTCCTCACCTCCGAAGCCACTATCTGCGGTGAGGTGGAACTGCGCGTCCACCAATGCCTGCATTCGCTCAACGGCAAGCTGGAAGGCATCAAGCGTGTCTATGCGCATGCGCAGTCGTTGCAGCAGTGCAAGACCTGGTTGCGCATCAATCTGCCCGGCGTGGAATGCGTCGCAGTGAGCAGCAATGCGGAGGCAGCGCGTCTGGCCCGCCACGCAGATGATGCCGCCGCTATTGCCGGCGAAACGGCCGGGCGCGTCTATGGTCTCAAGACCGTGGCGCAGGCCATCGAAGATCGCGCGGACAATACGACGCGCTTCCTCGTCATTGGGCGCTCGTTGTTCCCGCCTTCGGGCAACGACCGCACGTCGCTGCTCATCACGGTGAACGACAAGCCGGGCGCGCTCTATCATGTGCTCAAGCCGTTCGCCGAACACGACATCAGTCTTAACCGCATCGAATCCCGTCCCGCCCATTCGGGCAAGTGGCAGTACGCGTTTTTCATCGACGTGTCGGGCCACATCAACGACGAGCCGATGCAGGCCGCCATGAAGGAAATGGGCGAGGCCGCCGCGCAGGTGCGCGTGCTTGGCTCTTACCCGGTGGCGCTGCCCTGATATGTATCGGGCCGCCGCAGGGCGGCCCCTGGAGAATCCCCGTGACCCGACTCGACTGGACCAGTCACCATGCCCGTGCGCTGAAAGGTAGCGTGCGCGTGCCGGGCGACAAATCCGTATCGCACCGCGCACTCATGCTGGGTGCGCTGGCCGAAGGTACTTCGCATATCCGTGGTTTCCTGGAAGGCGAGGACACGCGTGCGACCGCCGCCGTCCTTCAGCAATTGGGCGTGCGCATCGACGCGCCGGCTGATGGCGAGCGTGTGGTGCATGGCGTGGGCCTGCATGGCTTGCAAGGCACTACCTCGCTGCTCGATTGCGGTAACGCTGGTACAGGCATGCGTCTGCTCGCCGGCTTGTTGGCGGGGCAGGCGTTCGACAGCACGCTGGTGGGCGACGAATCGTTGTCTAAGCGCCCGATGCGTCGGGTAACCGACCCGCTAGCCAGCATGGCGGCAAAGATCGATACGCAGGATGGTCTTCCGCCGCTGCGTATTCATGGCGGCCAATCGCTTACCGGCATCGCGTATACATTGCCGGTGGCCAGTGCTCAGGTGAAATCGGCATTGCTGCTTGCTGGGTTGTACGCGCAGGGTGCGACGGAGGTGATCGAGCCGCACCCGACGCGCGATTACACCGAACGCATGCTGGCCGCGTTTGGCTGGCCTATCGAGTTCGCGCCCGGCCGCGCGAGGCTGACGGGTGGGCACTCGCTTCGCGCCACGAACGTGGATGTACCTGCGGATTTTTCCTCGGCTGCGTTTTTCCTGGTCGCCGGTAGCATCGTGCCAGGGTCCGAGCTGCATCTGCCGGCGGTGGGTCTCAATCCACGTCGCACTGGTCTGCTGCAAGCCTTGCGCCTGATGGGCGCGGATATCCGCGTGGAGAACGAGCGCGAGAGCGGCGGCGAGCCGGTCGGTGATCTCGTAGTGCGGTACGCGCCGTTGCATGGCATCGAACTGCCCGAGGCACTCGTGCCGGACATGATCGATGAATTCCCCGCACTGTTCGTGGCCGCCACCGCGGCCACGGGTAAGACCGTGGTGCGGGGTGCGGCGGAGCTGCGCGTGAAGGAATCGGATCGCCTTGCCAGCATGGCGGCGGGCCTGCGTGCACTCGGCGCCACCATCGATGAGGTGCCGGATGGCGCGACGATCGAAGGCGGCCCGCTGGGCGGTGGCGTCATCGACAGTCACGGGGATCACCGCATCGCCATGAGTTTTGCGGTGGCCGGGCTCATCGCCAACGGCCCGGTGCAGATCCATGACTGTGGCAACGTAGCGACCTCATTCCCGGGCTTCCTCGAGCTGGCGAACGGTTGCGGGTTCGACCTTCGCTAGGCTTGACCCTCTCCTTCAGCGAGGGAGAGCCTGTCACTCGCCCTGTGGAGATGTAGCCGCTACGCTTGGCGCTCCGTCCCGAGGTGACCATGTCCGCTGCCACGCCCTCCTTCATCGTCGCCATTCCCGCCCGTTACGGCTCTACGCGTTTGCCAGCCAAGCCGCTGCGTGAAATCGCAGGCGTGCCGATGGTGGTGCGTGTGGCACAGCGCGCGCTGGAGGCAGGTGCTGCGCAGGTGATCGTCGCCGTGGACGACCAGCGTATCGCCGATGCCTTGCAGGGGCAGGGTGTGGATGTGTGCATGACCCGCAGCGATCACGCGTCCGGTAGTGATCGCTTGGCTGAATGTGCCGAACACTATCGCTGGGCCGACGATGCCATCGTGGTGAATCTTCAGGGCGACGAGCCATTCGCCCCCGCTGCCGGCATCCGTGAAGTAGCCCGCGCACTGGCCGACGACGATGCCCCCATGGCCACGCTGGCTACACCCATTACGGAAGCCCACGAGCTGTTCGATCCCAACGTGGTCAAGCTGGTGCGCTCGGTCGGTGGGCGCGCGCTGTATTTCAGTCGTGCACCGGCGCCGTGGGCGCGCGATGCGTTCGCGCTTCATCGTGATGTTCTGCCGGAAGGCGTGCCGTTCCTGCGCCATATCGGCATCTATGCGTATCGGGCGGGTTTTCTGAAGCGCTACACCACGCTGGCGCGCACACCACTGGAGCAGGCGGAGTCACTGGAGCAACTGCGTGTGCTTGAGCACGGTTTCCCCATCGCCGCCCGCCTGACGCCGGAACCGTTTCCGCCGGGCATCGATACTGAGGCTGATCTGGAGCGCGCAGAGCGCTGGTTGAGCGGCAGCTGATCGATCAGCGTCGACGGCGTACGAGCATCACGAACAAACCGCCGAGCACCAGGCCCACGACAAGCCCGATACCGGCGCCCCAAAGGGCGCCGTTGTTGCCGGCGATGAGGCGGCCGATGAAGAAGCCGAGCACGAATAGAATGGGTAGTGGCAAACAGCCCATGCGTATCTCTACCGTTCCTTCCGTCCCCTGCGCCGCGACGCGTCGCGCAGAACGGGCGGATTCTGGCTATTTGTTGAAGGTAATCGGGATCTGCACATAGCCGTCGGCGGGTGCGCCCTGCTTGATCGCCGGTTTGTACGACCAGGCTTTCACCGTCCGGATGGCCTCGTCGTCCAGTGCCGTCGATCCGGATGACATCATCACGTGGAAAGACTTTGCCTTGCCGTCGGCGCCCACCTGCACCATCACCACCACCGTGCCCGCGACACCGGCGTTTTTCATGGCGGTGGAATAACGGGGCGCGGGCTGGGGGCGATCCTCGTCGACGCTGGCTGGGCGGTCGGCAGATACGCTGTCGGCATGACTCGCGGCGGATGATGCGGCCGCTGGCGCGGATGAATCCTGTGCAGCGGTCCCGGCGAAAGCCGCCTGACCCAGGATGATCGCGGCAACGCAGGCCGCTGTCGTCATCAGCTTGCTCTTCACGTTCTTCCCCCCTGTTAACCACCCAAGCATAGTCGGGCTGTGCGCTTGGCAACAATCATGTCCTCTGGCACAGCGGGCGGGCTTGATAGTGGCCTGTTGCGCAGCCATAAGAATGAATTGCGCAAGGCGGGCCGTAGAGTCCTGCGCCTGGTTTGTCGACATTCGCGCCATAAGGGCCTGAGAGGAACATTGTTTCTGATGAGAACTCGCGAAGGTCTGTCCATTCTTTTCGTTTGCATGGGCAATATTTGCCGCTCCCCCTTGGTGGAAGCCGTGGCGCGCCAACGCAGTGCAGAGGCGGGCCTGGCATTGACGCTAGCCTCCTGCGGCACGGGAAACTGGCACGCTGGCAAAGGAGCCGATCCCCGGATGGTGCGGGCCGCCGCTGCCGCAGGGTACGACCTTGCGCCGCATCGGGCGCGCCAGGTGCGGACGTCGGACTTTGTGGAGTTTGACTGGGTGCTGGCCATGGACCGGGACAATCTGGCGTACCTCGAAGAGACCCGCCGTGGGCGCGGGGTGGAACCTACGCTGTTTCTGCCCTGGGCGAGCGTGACCGAGCCGGAGGAATTCCCCGATCCGTACTTTGGTGCGGAGGAAGGCTTCCGTCATGCCGTGGCGCTGGCGGAGCAGGGCGTGGATGGCCTGATCGCACGCCTGCGGCGCGGGTGAGCGGATAGAATTACGCGATGCAGTCCACTCCGCCGCCGCAAGCCTTCGACGGCAAGGCTTTCGTCAAAAACCTCTCTACGTCGCCGGGCGTCTATCGTTATTTCGACGAGGAAGGCGACCTGTTGTATGTGGGAAAAGCCGGCAACCTGAAGAAGCGCGTCGGTAGCTATTTCCTCAAGCCGCGCATGGAACCGCGTATTGCGGCGATGGTGTCGCAGATCGCGCGCGTCGATATCACGGTAACGCGCACTGAGGGTGAGGCGCTGCTGCTCGAATCGCAGCTGATCAAGTCGCTCAAACCGCGTTACAACATTCTGCTGCGCGATGACAAAAGCTACCCGTACATCTATCTGTCGGGCAGCGAAGAGTACCCACGGCTCGCGTTCCATCGCGGCGCACGTAACATGCCGGGGCGCTATTTCGGACCGTACCCGAGCACGTTCGCCGTGCGCGAAAGCCTCAACCTGATGCAGAAGCTATTCAAGGTGCGGCAGTGCGAGGATAGCTATTTCAAGAATCGCTCACGGCCTTGCCTACAGCACCAGATCGGTCGATGCACGGCGCCGTGCGTAAAGCTGATCACCGTGGATGACTACCGCAACGACGTGCGTCACGCGGAGATGTTCCTCGAGGGGCGCAGCAGTGCGGTGATTGACGAATTGGCCGGGCAGATGGAGCAGGCCAGCAAGTCGCTGGCATTCGAGCGGGCGGCGTCGCTGCGCGATCAGGTGGCGGCCCTGCGCAAATTGCAGGCGGAACATCACGTGCAGGGTGCTAGCGCGGATATGGACGTGTTGGCGTGCCGCATCGAGGCGGGCATGGCCTGCGTGAGCGTGCTGTTCTTCCGCGATGGCATCAGTCTCGGCACGCGCGACTTCTTCCCGCGCCTACCGCTGGACGCCGAGCCGGCCGATGTACTGGAGCAGTTCATCGCGCAGTACTACCTTGATCGCCCTATGCCACGCGAGCTGATCCTGGGCGAGACGCTGCCGAACCAGCAGATCCTTGGTGAGGTGTTGGCGCAACAATCCGGTCACGTGGTGGAGCTGAAGTCGAGTGTGCGTGGTGAGCGCGCGCGGTTCCTGCAAATGGCGGAGCGCAATGCCCAAGCCTCGCTCACGGCCAAGCTGGCAAGCCGCCAGACGTTGGGAGCCCGCTTCGACGATCTGCAGAAGCTGCTGGAACTCGGTGAGCCGCCGCGTCGCATCGAGTGCTTCGACATCAGTCATACGCAGGGCGAACTGACCGTCGCATCGTGCGTTGTATTCGGACCGGAAGGTCCGGAAAAGTCGCACTACCGCCGCTTCAACATCACTGGCATCACGCCCGGCGACGATTACGCCGCGATGCATCAAGCCCTGGTTCGACGCTTCCGCAAGGTCGCGGAGGGCGATGGGGCCAAGCCCGACGTGCTGCTGATCGACGGCGGTGGCGGGCAGGTGGCTCAGGCGCTGGATGTGCTCCGGGAGCTAGGCGTAACGGGCATCAACGTGGTCGGCGTGGCCAAGGGGCCGGGCCGCCGCGCGGGCGAGGAAACGCTGGTACTGGCCGACTCCGGACGCAACCTGCATCCGGGGTCGGCGTCACCGGCCCTGCACCTGGTGGCGGCCGTGCGCGACGAGGCGCATCGCTTTGCCATCACCGGGCATCGCAAGCGGCGCGAGAAAGCGCGGGAACGCAGCGTGCTCGAAGATGTCCCAGGAGTGGGCGCGCGTCGACGCTCGGCACTGTTGAAGGCCTTTGGTGGCCTGTCAGGTGTCGAGGCGGCCGGCGTGGAGGAGCTGACTCGTGTGAAAGGCATTGATCGCGGGCTAGCCGAACGCATTTATGCTGCACTCCATGGCTGATCGACGCGGATCCGGGTGTGATCCGTCATTTCAGCGAAAGCCAAAATCCCGCATGATCGAAGGCAGGGCTTCAGCCGATTCGATGATGGCCGATTCACTCTGCTGACTGCTTCAACCCGGAAAGGATTTATGCACATCAACCTGCCCACCTGGCTGACCTTGTTCCGTGTGCTGCTATTGCCGGTCATGGTGGTGGTGTTCTATTGGCAGTTTCCGGGCCACAACATCACGGCCGCCATCGTATTCATGCTGGCGGCCATCACCGACTGGCTGGACGGCTACCTGGCGCGGCGCATGAATCTCACCTCGGCCTTCGGGGCTTTTCTCGACCCGGTGGCTGACAAGCTGATGGTGGCGGTCACCCTGTTTCTGCTGGTGGAGACGCATCGCGGCGGCTGGCCGGGCATCCTGATGGCGATAACGGCGGCGGTGATCGTGGGGCGTGAAATCAGCGTCTCGGCCCTGCGTGAATGGATGGCTGAGATCGGCATGCGCTCGACGGTAAGAGTGGCTTTCATCGGCAAGCTGAAGACCGCCATGCAGATGGTGGCGCTGGTGGTGCTGATCGTGCAGCACGAGAAGAGCGCCGAGGCGCTGCGCCTGTATCACATTGGCGAGGCGCTGCTGGTGGTCGCCGGCATTCTCACCATCTGGTCGGGCCTGTACTACCTGCGCGCGGCCTGGCCCAGCCTCCGGGGAGACGCGACGGGCCATCCGTTGCCGCGGAGCGAAGACTGAATATTGTTTGTGACAGGTGCTTGACGGCCGCGCATTACCCATTACAATGCGCGACTCCGATGCGGGAATAGCTCAGTTGGTAGAGCACGACCTTGCCAAGGTCGGGGTCGCGAGTTCGAGTCTCGTTTCCCGCTCCAGATTTCATTGATCGATGCATCGCGATCAGTAAAAAAGCGACCTCCGGGTCGCTTTTTTTATGGCTCACCACCAGGTGCTTCCTCTGCGGTGATCGCCAAGCGGGCTCATTGCGAGCGAGCAATGAGCCCGACGAGTCGGCACTATCAGTGCGTGTGCTTGCGATGCTCGATCGCCTGCTTCCGATAGAACGGATAGCAGATGGCAAGGCACACAAACCACAGCGGTGTATAGATCAGCCCCTGTAGCGTGTCCGCCTTCTGTGCAAACACCCACAGCACGAAAGCGAAGAACGTTAGCACCAGCCAGCACATCACTACACCGCCGGGCATCTTGAAGATCGACGTGGCGTGGCGCTCCGGATGCAATTTCCGGTAGCGCATGTAGGCGATCATGATCAGCGACCACACGAAGATGAAGCAGATGCTGGAGATCGTGGTGACGATGGTGAAGACCTTCATGACATCGCCTTCCTGGTAGAGCAGGAACACGCCGATAAAGAGCAACGCGCAGGAATAGGCCAGACCGTTGGCCGGCACGTTGTTGCTACTCAGCTTGGCGAACGGACGCGGTCCGAGTTTGCCGGCCGAAAGGCCGTAGAGCATGCGTCCCGTCGAATAAATGCCGCTGTTGGCCGACGATGTGGCGGAGGTGAGCACCACGAAGTTGATCAGGCTGGCGGCGATCGGAATGCCGATCAGCATGAACAGATTGACGAAGGGGCTGCGGTCCGGCACCACTTCGTTCCACGGCGTCACCGTCATGATCACCAGCAAGGCGAGCACGTAGAACACGATCACGCGGATGGGAATGGAGTTGATCGCCTTCGGCAGTGTCTTCTCCGGATCGCGCGCCTCAGCCGACGCAGTGCCGACCAGCTCGATGCCGACGAAGGCGAACACCGCGATCTGGAATGCCGCCATAAATCCGCTGCCGCCGTGCGGGAACCACCCGCCGTTGGCCCACAAGTTCGATACCGCGGCCTTGGCACCCGAAGGCGAGGTGAAACCGATAGCGATCAGCACGATGCCAACGGCGATCAACGCCACGATGGCGACGATCTTCACCAGCGCAAACCAGAATTCCATCTCGCCGAACAGCTTCACTGTCAGCAGGTTCAGGCTGAGCAATAGCCCGATGCATACTGCGCCGGGCAGCCACAGGGGCACGCCCGGTGCCCAGAATTGGATGTAGCCCGTAATGGCGGCCACATCTGCGATGCCGGTGACCACCCAGCAGAACCAGTAGGTCCACCCAGTGAAGAAGCCAGCGCAAGGGCCGAGCAGGTCGTAATTGAAATCGACGAACGACTTGTAATGCAGATTGGACAGCAGCAGCTCGCCCATCGCGCGCATCATGAAGAACAACACGCTGCCGATGATGGCGTAGGCGAAGATCACCGAAGGGCCAGCCAGGCTGATGGTCTTGCCCGACCCCATGAACAGGCCGGTGCCGATGGCGCCACCAATGGCGATCAGCTGTAGGTGGCGGTTGCGCAAATTGCGCTGCAGGTGGTGCTCGGTGCCTTCGGTGGCAACGGCAGTATCGTGGCTCTGCATCGGCGGCCCGGTCCCCTCGGAAGCTTGGCGGAAGGGGCCATCTTAGGGCCTGTTAACCCTATTCGCGTAGCCCGCGTTGCTTGTCCGTAGCTGGCCGGTGGTGGTGCGTGGCGCTGGCCTGGCTGGTGGCCAGGTCAAGCCGCGCGCTGCCGCCGGGCGGCTACGGACAAGCAACCTTCGGGCTGGGTCTTTTTGCCCGCCATACTGCGTCATCACTCAGTCGTGTACGGACGTACACTCCTTCGCTCTTCCTTGTCTGGCGGGCAAAAAGATCCCAGCGCGGGCCACGCGAATAGGATTAACAGGCCCTATGATTTCTTGGCCGGGCTAACTGGCCGGGGCCTTACTGCGCGTCGTGGAAGATGATGCCCAGCGTATGGCGCTGCCCGTCGCGGATCGGGCTGACGCCGTGGCGCATGGCCACCCGGTACGTGCCTCGCGTACCGCTGACTGGGCGATGGTTGACCGCAAAGATCACCGCGTCGCCTTGGCGAAGCGGCACCACCTCGACGCGCGACTGCATGCGCGGCCGTTGCTCGGTGAGTACGAATTCGCCGCCGCTGAAATCACGTCCGGGCTCGGACAGCAGAATGGCCACCTGCAACGGAAATACGTGTTCGCCGTACAGATCTTGATGCAGGCAGTTGTAGTCGCCGGGGCCGTACTGCAACAGCAGGGGCGTGGGGCGCCGCTGTTCCGCGGCATGGCAGCGGGCGAGAAAACTGTCGAGCGTATCGGGAAACGTCGTGTTGATGCCCAATTGCGCATGCCATGCATTGGCAACATGGGCGAGATGCGGATAGCACAGCGTGCGCAGTTGTTGCACAAGCGCAGGCAGAGGGTAGGAGAAGTACTTGTACTCACCGCGCCCGAAGCCATGTTTGGTCATCACCACGCGGCTGCGGAAACCGTTCTGCTGCGCGTAAAGCGTCGATATCGCTTCGCACGCGCCGGCTTCCAGCAGGCCTGGCAGTCGCGCACTGCCCGTTGCGTTCAATTGTTCGGTGATCGCACCCCAATCACTATCGTGCAGACGCTGCGCGAGTGAAGGGCTGATGGATGTCATGATCATAGGATGGCTCTGGCGTGCATCGACACAGCATGTACGCGTACGGCACTCATGAACATCCGGTTCTTGCGCTGCGCAAGAATCCCCCCGCGGTGATGTTCAGCCTGGGGCTGCAGAGCGCCAGCGTGTGGGCGTGTCGCCCTCCCATTGGCGGAAGGCGCGATTGAACGAATTGAGTTCCTCGAAGCCCAGTAGGAAGGCGATTTCTCCCGTGTCCAGGTCGGTGGCATCCAGTAGCCGACGTGCGAGATGGTGGCGAACCTGATCAAGCACCTGCTGGTAGCTCGTACCGGCTTCACCGAGCCGGCGTTGCAGCGTGCGGCTACTCAGATGCAGGGTGTCGGCGACCTGGGCCATGCGCAAGTGACCGCCGCGCATGCCTCGCGCGAGCACGTTCCACACCCTATCCCGTAACGGTGTGGCGGCGGTCTGTTCGCGCAGGGAGCCTTCCAGGACCGGGAGCAGGTCGGTGAGGTATCCATCGTCGTGTGTGACGAAGGGCAATTCCAGGTCTAAGCGCTGATAGACGATGCGATCTTGCGGCGCGTTGAAGCGCAGCTCGCAGCGGAAGTGCGCGTGCAGTAGCTCGCCGTCGACCGGCCGCCGGGTCAGTTCGATGCGACGCAAGTGCAGGGGGCGCCCCGTGCCACGTTCGGCCAGGGCAAAGTTGGAGGCGAAGATGGCATCGACGAGCAACTGCGGCGCATGGCCCTCCGCCAACATCCAGCGCATAGACACCGCAGCCTCATCGCGCGTGAGTTCTACCACCACATCTTCGGGGCAGGTCAGACGCTTGTAGCGCGCCAGCTTGTCGAGGGCGTCGCCCAATGTGCTGGCGTGCAGGGCGGCAGCGGTCACCATGTCGTAGACCTCGTGCCGCGTGCCGTCGCCGAGCTTCAAGCCCAGCAATGGATCACGGCAGATAGTCTCAACGGCATGCCAGAACGCGAAGAACTGTGCGGTGGTCACCACCGGACGCGGCACTTCCATGAGATCCAGCGACAGGCCCGCGTGCGTCAGCACCGCGGGCACGTCGAGGCCGATCTCGGTCATGCGCACGAAGGCGCCACGGCTGAGCGGGATCTGATCGGCTCTCATTGTTGGGTTACCCGAGCGGATGTGATCAGATTACCGATTGCACCATCCGGTCGCGCTCTTCGGCGGCTTCCGGTGTCAGGTCGAAATCGGTCGAGAGGCTGAGCGTACGCCATTTTGCGTCCTCAGCAGCCATCTTCGCGGACTGTTGTTCGGCCAGGAATACTGCATCCGACCCCAGCAACAGACGCAACGGCGGCTGCGGTTCGCGCGCGATGGCCAAAATGGCTTGTGCAGCCTTGGTCGGATCGCCGGTTTCGTTGCCCACGTAGCTGCGGCGCGCGTTGAGCATGGGAGCGAGTACGGCGGTGTATTCCGAATTGGCCGCTGGCTCGAACACCGTCATGGACGGGCCACCCCAATCTGTGCGGAAACCACCTGGCTCGATCAGCGTCACGTGGATGCCGAAACCGGCGACTTCCTTGGCCAGCACTTCCGAAAAACCTTCCACTGCCCATTTGGCAGCCTGATAGGCACCAAGCCCCGGCACGCCGATGCGTCCACCGATCGACGAGAACTGGATGATGTGGCCGGAACGCTGTTTGCGCAGCACGGGGAGGGCTGCGCGGGTCACGTTTACGGTGCCGAACAGATTGGTTTCTACCTGGGCGCGGAAATCGGCATCGCTGCCTTCCTCAATCGTGGCCAGGTTGCCGTAGCCGGCGTTGTTGACCACGACGTCGAGACGTCCGAAGGCGTCGAGGGCTGCCTGGATGGCAGCCTGTGCCGCTTTGGCGTCCGTCACGTCGAGCGCAACCGTTTTCACCTGGCTGCCGTAGCGCTCCACCAACGAGGCGAGCTGGGCCGGCTGGCGGGCCGTGGCGACGAGCTGGTGGCCGGCGTCAAGCACGGCTTCCGCCAATGCTTTGCCGAAACCGCGCGAACTACCGGTGATAAGCCAAACCTGGGACATGGGTAACCTCCTGCTGGGGTCATGTGGGTAGACAGACCTTAGGAGGCGGGCCGGGGCGGCGGGTAATCCGATTGCGCCAAAAGTGGCACGGCTGGATTACCAGGTGAGGTCGTCGGGCACCTGTAGTGCAGGCTGCGGTCGCAAAGGTTCTGTGGCGAATGGCGACTCGGCTCGGAAGCGACGATCGGCTCGAGGCTCTGCGGCGGCGGCCTGATCGCTACCTATAGCGATGAACGCGTATCGTAAGAAATTCAAGATTTGAGGCTTCATGCCGCTAAGAAGTGTTAACTATGGTGCATCGGTTGCCAAGTAGTCCTTCTCGAGACTTATCTCGGCACCCTGGCTTTTGACCTCAGCGGGACTCAAAGGCAGACTTGGTTTTGGGGCGATCTTAAAGAATGAGATTAATCGTATTTATCATGGAGCTTCGAAATGCTTTTGGGTCAGGACGCTAACGCGCTTTTTTGCCTTTTTAGGTACCAGATTCTTCCGATCAATCGAAACCTCACTGATGGGCTTTTCCAAGGTTCGTCGGATGTTAGCGCTCTTTTGGCGAGGAAAAACGATTACTTCTCAGAGGCGCTTCTTTCCGCTCAGCGTCTCATATCTAGGGGAGTCCGCGTAGAGCACAGTCTAGTCCATCAGGTCGGGGATTTTTATCTCTTTAAGATGGCGGCGAACCGGCATCTTCGCCGTGAAACCAGGGATTTCAAGAAGGAGGATTTGGATAACTGGCCTGCTGTATATGTCGCAATATGGAATGATCCCGATAGACAGATTATTGCAGTGCAACAGCGGGTGACTGCTTTCGCTGCTGCAATGACTCCTGCGAAGATTATTGAAGGCACAGCCAACGTTCACTTGGAGAAGTGGGGGCTGCGTGCACATGTGGAACCTCTATTCGAAGAGCGTGCGTTTTGGCAGCTCGTAAATGAGTACGGGTCGCGAATTAAGCGCCTTACTTTCGAGCTCGTAACACCGAATATGTCAAACATCTCGGCTTCGCTCGATGATGACTTGAAAAATTTGGCTAAAAGTACCAATACGGCGAAGACGAAGTTAACACTTGAGCCTGACCAAGCTGCGGTGCTCAATGTTGATTCAAATAATCCCGGCCTAACATCTCTTGTGGACTATGCGAGCAAGGGAGGTGGCGACGTCACATTGAAGATCAGAGGGGTGAAGAAAACAATGCGGGCACAAAAGGATATTCGTCAAATTGAGGTTGACTCAATCATCATGAATGGTGCTCCGGAGGCTGTCGTGGATATGCTAAAAGAAATATTGACGACGGAATGAAAAACGTTCTTCCGACAATTAGGTCGCTTGTTTTTGCATTTTCTTTAGGGTGCATGCTTGCGTTTACTCAGATACTTTTTAAGTCCACCACTGTTTCTGATTATCTTGCATTAAATCTACTTGCTATACTGGCCGGTCTCTTTGCGGTCAATTGTGCTACGCTGGGTCTCGTTTTGACCAGAATGAGTCAAATTATCGATTTTGAGCGAAGTGCTGATTTTAGTCAGGCAATTGCAAGCATGAAGTGGTCATTGTTGGAGCAGCTTTCACTGATATTTGTTTGCGTTGTATTTCTAATCATTCGTGGATCAAAAGTTCCATTTATTTTAGAGAATATTCACTCAATTTTTTTTGAGGCGCTTTTGTACTCCATTTTTTCTTATGGGTTGCTTGTGGCCTTTGATGTGGGTAATTCGATATTTGTAATTTTGAAGTACCGAAGGCAACCGTAATGCGCGGTATCTCCGGTAGCCCTAAGCCTCACCAAGCCAGGTCGTCGGGCACCTTGAACTGGCTGTAGAACTCGTCGTCTTCGCTGGCTGTGGCGTTTTCAGCCGACTTGCCGTGATCCAGCACGATAAGCGAAGCGTCGCGCTCGCGAATCTTGTCGGCGGCACCGCGCGGCAGCAGCTCATAACTATCGCCGGCGCGTACAACCACCAGCACGCCCTTGGCCAGTTGGGTACGCAGGGTTTCGCTCACCGGCATGCTGTGGATCTTGTCCCCATCGGTGAAGCGGTAGCTGATCTCACCTTCGCGCTTGACCTTGTTGGTCTCGATAATCTGGCGTACCTGCGCGCCGATTTCGCGCGCCTGCGCCTGGGCATTGCGTTCGGCGGCGAGGGCGCGGTCACGCTCGGCCTTTTCGGTCAGCAGCCGCTGCGCGTCGATCTTCTCTTCCGGAGGCGAGGCCATGCCTTTGCCCTGGCGTTGCTTGACCTGCTCGCGCGCTATCTGGTCGACCTTGCCCTTCTTGGCGAGACCGGCCTTGAGTAGTTGTTCCTGTAGAGGGTTGCGCATGGGAAATTCCGGGAAGCCTGACCGCAGATTGTAGCGCCGTTCTGCGACAGCTCTGGCTGACCTGCTCGGCGGAGGCGAGATCGTACGTGGCATCATGACCTGGGCAGGGGCGTCGGCGCCCGATGAAAAGGACATGCCGTGATACCGCGTTTCTCCGATCATTCGGCCAACGAGCGCACCTATCTGGCCTGGGTGCGTACTGCGATCTCGGTGATGGCGTTCGGCTTTCTGCTGGAGCGCTTCGATATCTTCCTGCTCTTCACCACGCGGGCCGCCGAACGCGCAGCCGAGGGGCTTCATACGCGTGCCTCGCAATGGCTGGGGCTGGGCTTGCTGCTGGTGGGTGCGCTGATGATCGTCGGCGCCACGCTGCGCTTCTATCGCAACCGGCGCGCGATCGAGTCGGCGGAGTCGTCGATGTACGGGGATTCCTGGGTGGCGCGGGCGATGGCCATACTGCTCGTGCTGATGGCGATCTTCCTCACGGGATACGTGGCCAGGCAGATTGCGGCACTGAGTTGAAGCGCAAGATCCGGATATAACGCAGCTGTTTACGTAGTTACCTTGCCCTGCCCGATGAAACGAGAAGGGCAGTGAGCATGAATCAACTCAAGGACAAGGTCGCCATCATCACCGGCGCCAGTTCGGGTATTGGATACGAAGCGGCAAAGCTGTTTGCCAAGGAAGGGGCAAAGGTTGTTGTAGGCGCGCGACGAAAAGCGGAGCTTGACGCGTTGGTCGCCGAGATCGAGCGTGCCGGCGGGCAGGCCATGGCGGTGGCCGGCGACATTCAGGACGAGGCTGTGGCTCGCCATCTGGTTGAAGTGGCCGTGGGCACCTTCGGTGGCCTGGATATCGCATTCAACAATGCGGGCATGACGGGTGACGCAAACCCCGTCCACGAGCTTTCGATCGCGTCGTGGAGCGAAACGCTGAACACCAATCTCACCGCGGCGTTTCTGGGTGCCAAGCATCAGATTCCCGCCATGTTGACCAGGGGCGGCGGCTCACTGATTTTTACATCCACCTTTGTGGGCCACACGGTGGGTTTTCCGGGAATGGGAGCATATGCGGCGAGCAAAGCTGGGCTTATCGGCCTGAGTAAGGTCATCGCGGCCGAGTACGGCGCGCAGGGCATTCGGTCGAATGCGCTCCTGCCGGGAGGCACGGATACGCCGATGGGGCGCGCAGTTGCCAATACCCCCGAGTCGCTTGCCTTTGTACAGGGTCTACATGCGTTGAAACGTCTGGCTAAACCGGCAGAGATTGCGCAGTCCGCGCTCTATCTAGCGTCAGATGCGTCGAGCTTTGTGACGGGAACGGCGATGCTCGTGGATGGCGGCGTTTCCATCACTCGAACCTGAGCTAAATCGCATCAAAAAACGGCGCCGTATCACTACGGCGCCGTTTTCATGTCCCACTTAGTGGCCGCGATCAGAGCGCTTCGAACACGCCTGCTGCGCCCATGCCGGTGCCGATGCACATGGTCACCATGCCGTACTTCTGCTTGCGACGGCGCATGCCGTGCAGCAGCGTGGCGGCGCGGACAGCGCCCGTGGCGCCCAGCGGGTGACCGAGCGCAATGGCGCCGCCCAGCGGATTCACCTTGGCCGGGTCGAGGCCCAGATCGCCGATGACGGCCAGCGCCTGTGCGGCAAACGCCTCGTTGAGCTCGATCCAGTCCAGCTGATCCTTGGTGAGGCCGACCTGCTTGAGCACCTTCGGAATCGCTTCCTTCGGGCCGATGCCCATGATCTCCGGCTTCACGCCAGCCACCGAATAGCCGACGAAGCGGCCGATCGGGGTGAGGTTGAACTCCTTGATCGCCTTCTCGCTGGCCAGAAGCAGCGCGCCCGCACCATCAGACATCTGAGAGGAGTTGCCGGCCGTCACTGAGCCGCCGAACTTGTCGTTGCGGAACACCGTGCGCAGCCTGGACAGCACGTCCAGCGTGGTACCGGCGCGCGGACCTTCGTCCGTGTCGATCAGGCGGCTGTCGGTGGTGATGCCGCGTGTGGCCAGGTCGGGGTAATGATCATCGAGCTGGAACGGGGTGATCTCGTCCTTGAATTCACCGGCGGCAATGGCAGCCAGCGCGCGGCGATGGCTTTCCACGGCGAAGGCGTCCTGCTGCTCGCGCGTGACCTTCCACTGTTCGGCGACCTTCTCGGCAGTGATGCCCATGCCGTAGGCGATGGCGACATCTTCCTTGTTGGCGAAGATGGCGGGATTCATCGCCACCTTGTGGCCCATCATCGGCACCATGCTCATGCTTTCGGTGCCGGCTGCAATCATCAGATCGGCCACGCCGAGCTGGATGCGATCAGCAGCCATGGCAATCGCCTGCACGCCCGACGAGCAGAAGCGGTTGATGGTGACGCCCGGCACGGTGTACGGCAGGCCGGCGAGCAGCGCACCGATGCGCGCCACGTTCATGCCTTGCTCGGCTTCGGGCATGGCGCAGCCGACGATCACGTCTTCGATGCGATGCGGATCGATACCCGGCGCCTGCGCCATCACGGCGCGGATCACGTGGGCGAGCATGTCGTCCGGACGGGTGTTGCGGAACACGCCGCGCGGCGCTTTGCCGACCGGCGTGCGGGTGGCGGCGACGATGTAGGCGTCTTGCACTTGCTTGGTCATGAGTTTTGCTCCGTGGCGTCGCGCGTGATTCGCGGCGACGCACTCAAAGTTTTTTGGTCGCGGGAAAGACGCGCTATCAGTTACGCAGCGGCTTGCCAGTGGTCATGGTGTGCGCGATGCGGGCCTGGGTCTTCTCGGTCTTGGCCAGCTCCACGAAGTGCTTGCGCTCCAGCTGGAGCAGCCACTCTTCGTCCACCTGCGAACCGCGCTCGATCTTGCCGCCGCACAGCGTGTCCGCGATGCGCGTGGCGATGGCCACATCATGCGGCGAGGCGAAATAGCCTTCCGCGAGATTGGCGAGCGAGGCCTGGAACGTAGCGGTGCCGACATCACCAGCGACTGGGATGTTGCGAGCCATCATCGGCGGACGCCAGCCGCTTTCGGCCAGCGACAGCGCAACCTTCTTGGCCACAAACAGCAGTTCGTAGGCGTTGAATACGACCACGTCGCTGTCGCGCAGTAGGCCCAACTGCTTGGCTTCCATTGCGCTGCCCGACACCTTCGCCATGGCGATCGTCTCGAACACTTTCTTCAGAGCTTCGAACGGATCTTCCGGGTTGGCCTTCGCGGCGCGGATGGCCAGCTCATGTAGACCACCACCAGCCGGCAGCAGGCCGACGCCCGCCTCGACCAGGCCGATGTAGCTCTCCAGTGCGGCAACGGTGCGTGCCGAGTGCATCTGGAACTCGCAACCGCCCCCCAAGGCGAGGCCACGCACGGCGGACACCACCGGCACCAGCGAATGCTTGATGCGCATGCTGGTGGCCTGGAAGTTGGCGACCATCTTCTCGAAGTCGTCGAACTTGCCAGCCTGTAGCAGGCCCAGCGCGCCCTTGAGATCAGCGCCAGCCGAGAACGGCTCGCCGGTCTGCCAGATCACCACGGCCTTGAGCTGCTGCTCGGCGACATCGATGGCCTGCTGCACGCCATTGAGCACGTGGTCGTTGACCGTGTTCATCTTGGTCTTGAACGAGATGATGCCCACGCCGTCGTCGCCCAGCGTCCACAGACGCACGCCGTCGTTCTCCCACACCGTGGTGCCCTGGTCGAACTTCTCGCCGAGGATCGGATCGGGGAACAGCTGGCGCTGGTAGACCGGGTGCTGCGAACGCGGTTTGTCGGTGTTGGCGCTGGCCGAGTACGAGCCGTTCTTGCCATGCACGCCGCTGCGGCCGTCGGTAACCCACGCAGGCAGCGGGGCCTTGCTCATGGCCTTGCCGGCGGCGATGTCTTCAGCGATCCAGCCGGCGACCTGCTGCCAGCCGGCGGCCTGCCAGGTCTCGAACGGGCCGAGCTTCCAGCCGTAACCCCAGCGGATGGCGAAGTCGACGTCACGCGCGGTGTCGGCGATGTCGGCCAGGTGATAGGCGCTGTAGTGGAACAGGTCACGGAACGTGGCCCACAGGAACTGTGCCTGTGGGTCATTCGACGCGCGCAGCTTGCCGAACTTCTCGGCCGGATCCTTGATGGCGAGGATGGCGGCGACTTCGTCAGACGCCTTCTGTTCGGACGGGCGGTAGTCCTGCTTGGCCACGTCGAGTACGACGATATCCTTGCCGGCCTTGCGATAGAAACCCGCGCCGGTCTTCTGGCCCAGTGCACCCTTTTCGATGAGGGCGGAGAGCCACACCGGTGCCTTGAAGTACTCGTGCCACGGATCATCGGCCAGCGTGTCGGCCATGGTCTTGATCACGTGCGCCATGGTGTCCAGGCCGACGACGTCGGCGGTGCGGTAGGTCGCACTCTTGGGACGACCCACGGCCGGACCGGTGAGCGCATCGACGGTGTCGAAGCCCAGGCCAAACTGCTGCGTGTGGTGCATGGTGGCCAGCATCGAGAACACGCCGATGCGGTTGCCGATGAAGTTCGGCGTGTCCTTGGCGTACACCACGCCCTTGCCGAGCGCCGTGGTCAGGAACGCCTCAAGGCCTTCCAGCACATTTTTGTCGGTGAGCTTGGTCGGGATCAGCTCGACCAGGTGCATGTAGCGCGGCGGGTTGAAGAAATGCACGCCGCTGAAGCGATGGCGCATTTCTTCCGGCAGTGCTTCGGCCAGGTTGTTGATCGACAGGCCCGACGTGTTGGATGCGATCACGGCGGTCGGCGACAGGTGCGAAGCGATCTTCTTGTAGAGATCCAGCTTCCAGTCCATCCGTTCGGCAATCGCCTCGATCACCAGGTCCACGTCCTTGAGATGATCAAGATGTTCGTCGTAGTTGGCCGGGATGATCGTCGCGGCGACGTTCTTGTCAGCCAGCGGGGCAGGGGAAAGCTTCTGCAGATTGGCGATGGCCTTCAGCGCGATGCCGCTCTTGGGACCGTCCTTGGCGGGCAGGTCGAACAGCACGGTTTCGACGCCGGCATTGCTCAGGTGCGCGGCGATCTGCGCGCCCATGACGCCGGCGCCGAGTACCGCGGCCTTGCGGATACGTAGCGCTTTGGGGATGGATGGAGCGGTCATTGGCTTCTCCGTAGTGCGAAACGCTGGGGGTGATGGAACGTTGGGTAGTGAGACGGGCGGCCGTAGTCGCCCGAAAGAATTCGGTGGTGTGTGATCAGGGGGACTTGAGGCCCGCGGCGGCGAAGCGGATGAGGTGCTCGGCGGTCTGTTCGCGGTGACGGTGCTCCGGCACGTCGCTCTTGCGCTGGATCATGCCGAAGCCCGACATGGCATGCGTCAACGCACCGGTCACCAGGTCCACGCGCCAGTACAGCTCCTCCTTGCTCAGGTTCGGCAGCAGGCGCGCGAATTCGGCGGTGAATTGGCGCATCACGTGGCCGTAGTTGTCCGACAAGAACTTGCGCAGGGTGTCGTCATGCTCGGCGAACGCCCGGGCCAGCACACGCATGAAGAGCGAACCATTGCCATCGTGGGAGAGCTCCAGTGCAGGCACGATGAAGGCAGCCAGCACGTCCTCGATGGTGGTATCGGGCTCCCCGGTGACCTTCTGCAGGGCCGCCATGCGGCGTCCGTTGAGCTGATCCAGGCGGCGGCGGAACACCTCTTCGATCAGGCGGTCCTTGGAGCCGAAGTGGTAGTTGACGGCGGCCAGGTTGACTCCGGCGGCAGAGGTCAGCTGGCGCAGCGAGGCGCCTTCGAAGCCGTGGCGGGCGAACAATTCCTCCGCCGCGCCGAGAATGCGTTCCTTGGTGGGCATGGAAGCACTGGAGACTGGCATGGTTCGCAACCCTGGTCAGGAATCAAACGATCGTTTGAGGATACGCGGGTCGATTTACGCTCGTCAAACGGTCGTTTCAGACAGTGCCCCAAAACCAGCGCCCGGCTTGCGTATCAGGTAGAATCTGTCAAACTTTCGTGAGCTAAATCCGTATATCTAGACAGGATTTGGCGTAAGTTCGCCGGTAACACGGCCGACCGCCCACTCAGATACCAGTTTTTCCGGAGCAGACCCACATGGCGCTGGAGCGCACCCTTTCCATCATTAAGCCCGACGCCGTTGTCAAGAACGTGATCGGTGAAATCTATGCACGCTTCGAGAAGGCAGGCCTCAAGGTCATCGCTTCGAAGATGAAGCAGCTGTCGCGCGCCGAAGCCGAAGGCTTCTACGCCGTGCACAAGGAGCGTCCGTTCTTCAACGCGCTCGTCGAGTTCATGATCTCTGGCCCGGTGATGATCCAGGTGCTGCAGGGTGATAACGCCATCCTGAAGAACCGCGACCTCATGGGCGCCACCAATCCGAAGGACGCCGCGCCGGGTACGATCCGCGCCGACTTCGCCGACTCCATCGACGCAAACGCTGTGCATGGTTCCGACGCCGCCGAAACGGCTGCCGTCGAAATCGCGTACTTCTTCGCGACGACGGAAGTTCATCCGCGCTGAGGCATGCAGTTGTGAACCAGGCAGTCATCATCAATCCGCCCGACAAGGTCAACCTGCTCGATTTCGATCGACAGGGCCTGCGGGATTTCTTCGCGCAACTCGGCGAGAAGCCGTATCGCGCCGAGCAGGTGATGAAGTGGATCTACCACCGCCTGGAAGACAACTTCGAAAACATGACCGATGTCGGCAAGACGCTTCGAGCCAAGCTCGAAGCGTCTTGCTACGTCGGTGTGCCCAAGACGATGTTCGACAAGGGCGCCGCCGACGGCACGCACAAGTGGCTGCTCGGCATGGACGGCGGTAACGCCGTTGAGGCGGTCTATATCCCTGAGCCCACCCGCGGCACGCTGTGTGTGTCTTCGCAGGTGGGTTGCGGCCTGAACTGCCAGTTCTGCTCCACTGCGACGCAGGGCTTCAACCGCAACCTCGCCACGTCCGAGATCATTGGACAGATGTGGGTGGCGGCCAAATACCTCGGCAACGTCACGCACCAGAATCGCCGCATCACCAACGTGGTGATGATGGGCATGGGCGAGCCGTTGCTGAACTTCGACAACGTCACCAAGGCCATGAGCCTGATGCGCGATGATCTGGGCTTTGGCCTTGCGTCCAAGCGCGTCACGCTATCCACCGCTGGCCTGGTGCCGATGATCGACAAGTTGTCCGAAACCATCGATGTGTCGCTGGCCGTGTCGCTGCATGCCGCCAACGATGAGCTGCGTACGGAACTCGTGCCGCTCAACAAGCGTTATCCCATCGCCGAATTGATGGCGTCTTGCCAGCGCTGGCTGGATCGCAAGCCGCGCACGTCCATCACGTTCGAGTACACCCTGATGAAGGGTGTCAATGACCAGCCCGAGCACGCGCGCCAGCTGATCAAGCTGATGCGTCGCATGCCGACGTGCAAGGTCAACCTGATTCCGTTCAATCCTTTTCCTGGCACGCGTTTCGAGCGCTCCGACGTCGAAACCATTCGCGCCTTCCAGACCCAGTTGCTCAATGCCAACGTGCTCACCATGTTGCGCCGTACCCGAGGCGACGACATCGATGCGGCATGTGGTCAGCTCAAAGGGCAGGTTTTGGATCGCACCCGTCGTCAGGCCGAGTTTCTAAAGCGTCTGGACGAAGGGGCGAGCCATGCGGCTTGATCGAATTCTGCTGAGTGCGGGTGCGGCCATGCTCATGGCGGCCTGCGTGCCCGTGTCCAATACCAATACGTCCACACCGCCTCCGGACAAGATTCCGCGCACGACCAAGGCGGAGCAGAAGCAAGAGGGTGCTCGCGTCCACACTGAGCTGGCCCAGCAATACTTGGTCAACGGTGACCTGGAAGATGCACTGGTCAAGATCAACAAGGCCTTGCAGTTCGACCCTAATTACGTGCCCGCCCACACCGTCGCCGCGGTGATCTACGAGCGCATCAACGACATGCCCAATGCCGAGTTGCACTATCGCAAGGCGCAGTCGCTGGCTCCGGACAAGGGTGACACCAATAACAACCTCGGCTGGTTCCTGTGCAGCCGTGAGGGCAAGACGGCCGAGGCATTGCCGTATTTCCAGAAGGCCGTGGCCGACCCGTTCTACCAGACCCCGTCGTTGGCCTGGAACAACGCTGGCATCTGTGAGCAGAAGGCACAGAACCTGCCGGGTGCCGAGGCAGACTTCCGCAAGGCGCTTGAAATCGATCCAAACAACGGTGGGGCGTTGTATCAGCTCGCCAATGTGCTTTATCTTCAGAACGATGCGTTCCGCGCGCGTGCCTTCATCCAGCGATTCGATGCGCTGGGTCAGCCGACCGCGGCATCACTCAAGCTTGGGCACGACATAGAATCACGGTTGGGCAACAGGGATGCTGCTCTTAACTACAGTAGGCGACTGCAAAGCCAGTTCCCGGATTCGGAACAGGCGCGCGCCCTCGACGCAACCGCACGCCAATGACCTCTCAGCAGTCAAATCCGGCCGACAGCGGCAACCGAGAAGTTCCTTTCACCCAAGCACCTGATGTCACCATGGATACCGAACCCTCTCCGCTGGAAGCGATCAAGGGCAATCTTGGCGGGCGTTTGCGCGCTGCGCGCGAGGCCCGTGGGCTTGGTGTCGAGGCGTGCGCGCATGCGCTGCGTCTGCCGACCCGTGTGCTCAAGCAGATCGAGAGCAACGAATACGGTGGCATCGACTACGAAGTCTACCTAGCGGGTTATCTCGTCAAGTACGCGCGCTATCTGGGTGTCGACGAGACCGAGGTGAAGGCGGAGCTTGAGCAGATCAGGCTGGCTCAGCCGTCGCTGGTTGCCACCGGCGGCATTTCGCATTCGCGCTACCTGCTCGAGAACTACGCGCGCGCCGCGACCTACGTGGTGCTGACGGCGGCCATCGTGGTGCCAACCATCTGGCTGGGCGTGCGTGGCACCCTTGATCGCGACGTCAGTCACTTGGCGCCGCTGGACGCCGCCCCTGTAGCGCAGGTGGATGCGCCGGCGAGCAGCGCCAGTGCGGCTGTGGCTGCCGTGGCTGTTGCACCTGTGAAATCGCAGGATGGTACGGCTGATGTCGCCGCCGCTGCCCCTCAGCAGCAAGTGGCTCAGGAAACGCCACCCCGCAAGATCAGCCGCTGATGGCATCCATGACGCCATTCCCCAATCTGAGTGGCGATACGCACGCAGCCGCAGCGCCCGTGGCCTCGGATGCTGTGGGCAATGGTTCGCACAGCCTGGTGCTCAACCTGCAGAGTGCCAGCTGGGTCGAGATCACCACCAAGGATGGCTCGCGTCTTGAATACGGCTTGCTCTCCGCTGGCATCTCCAAGACCTATCACAGCGATCAGGCCATGGAAGTGCGCATTGGTAATGCCAATGGCGCGCAGGTCACGCTGGATGGCCAGCCCATGCCGCTGGACAGCTACCGCCGTTCGAACGTCGCTCATTTCCGCGTAGAAATGCACGACGGCAAGGCAGCGCCTGCCGGCGCCTGAGTCGCGCGCCGGGCCTGTGCGGTCTGGCGCAATCGGTTATGCTTGCCCATTGTCCGCTCGGTGACGAGCGGGCAAGTCGGGCTGATTTCTTTTCCGCATGACGGGTGCCGCCAGAGGCCCTTGATGTGTGGCTCCCTTAGGGTGATTGCATGGCATTTGAAGCGTACGACGACTACGAACAGAGCGAACGCGTACAGCAGTGGTTGCGCCAAAACGGCCTGTCCATCGTCGTCGGCATTGCGATCGGCTTGGTCGGCATCTTCGGCTGGGGCAAGTGGAACGACCATAAGGCTGCGCATCAGGCTGATGCTGCAAACATCTATGCGCAGATTCAGGTGGCCGCGGCCTCTGGCAAGGCAGACAACGCCGACCAGCTGACCGATCAGCTGCTCAAGGACTACACCGACTCCGCTTATGCCGTTTTCGCCGTGAGCGATCGCGCGGAGCGTCAGGTCCAGGCCAAGCAACTGGATAAGGCTATCGAGTCCCTGAGCTGGGCCGAGACCCATGCCTCTGATGCGAACCTCAAGGCGCTGGCCCAGATGCGCATCGCGCGCGTCCAGCTGGCACAGGGCAAGGGCGCGGACGCGCTGGCCGCATTGGATCGCATGCCGCCGAAGGCTTACACGGGCGTCGCTCAGGAACTACGCGGCGATGTGCTGGTCAAGCTTGGGCGCCCGGACGATGCTCGCAAGGCGTACGAAGCCGCCAAGGCGGCAATGGGTGAGAACGCGCCTCAAAGCGTGCAGATGAAAATCGATGATCTGGCCGTGGCCGGGAAGCAGGGTGCATGAAAGCTGAAGTGAAGAAGCGCGGTGCGATGAAGCGCGTTTGGCTGGTGGCGCTGACCTCCCTGGTGGTCCTTGCCGGTTGCCACTCGTTCAAGAAGGAAAATGTCCAGCCGCCGACCCCGTTGGCCAAGGACTTCAAGCCGACCGCCCAGGTCAGCAAGCTGTGGACTACTAGCGTGGGTGATGGTGCTGGCGACAGCGGCGTCCGTTTGCGCCCGGCTTTCGCCGATGGTGTGCTGTATGCCTGTAGCACTGACGGCAAGCTAGCTGCCATCGACGCGACCAGTGGCAAGACGCTGTGGTCCAAGAGCTCGCGTACCAAGGGCTGGTTCGGCTGGGGCGACAAGAAGCGCGCCGATGCCTTGTACGCCGGTGGTCCGATGGTGTCCGGCGATCTGCTCGTGGTCGGCACGCTCGATGGTCACGTGTACGGCATCAACGCGAAGGACGGCAGCCCGCGCTGGGAGTCGGTCGTCAATTCCGAAGTGATTTCTTCGCCGGTCATCTCCGGCAACCTCGTGATTGCCCGCACCCAGGACGGCCGTCTGTACGGTTTCGACAGTGCCACCGGCGAACGCCACTGGGTGTACGACCAGGACAACGTGCCGCTGCTCAGCCTGCGCGGCAACGGCCCGCTGCTGGCCGCCAATGGCGTGGTGTTCTTCGGTAACGACGCCGGCAAGTTGGTGGCGTTGCGCGAGGACAACGGCGAGAAGCTCTGGGAGCAGACGCTCGCCAGCGGCGAAGGCCGCACCGAGATCGACCGCTTGGCTGATGCCGACGGCGCGATCCTGCTTTCCGGTACCACCCTGTATGGTGCTGCCTACCACGGCAATCTGGCTGCCATTGATGGCCCCAGTGGCCGTCCGCTGTGGGGCCGTCCGTTCTCCACTTTCACCGCGCTGGATGTCACCGACAACGCCATTTATGGCGTGAATGACGAATCGCAGGTGTGGGCGTTCGACAAGAGCGGCGGCGCTGACATGTGGAAGAACGACGCGCTCAAGTACCGCTGGCTTACGGGCCCGGCCGTGCTGGGTAATTACGTCGTAGTCGGCGATCTCGAGGGCTACGTGCACTTCCTGCAGACCGGTGATGGTGCACTGGCTGCACGCGAGCGCTTGTCCAAGAAGGCCATCCGCGCCCAGCCACTGGTTGTGGGTGACATTGTGTACGTCGAAGATGAGAAGGGCCGCATCGGCGCTTACCGTCTCGGCGGCCGCTGATCGAATCAAAGGTTGTCTAAATAATGCTGCCCGTCGTTGCCCTGGTCGGTCGCCCTAATGTCGGTAAATCGACCCTTTTCAATGCAATGACGCGCAGTCGTGACGCCCTGGTGGCTGATATGCCGGGCGTCACGCGAGATCGACACTATGGCGTGTGCCGCACCGGCACGCGCCCGTTCGTGGTGGTAGATACCGGCGGCCTGTCGGGCGAAGAGGAAGGCATCGATGGCCTGACCGCGGCGCAGGTTCGCCTCGCTATCGAAGAGGCCAGCGTATTGGTCTTCGTGGTCGACGCCCGTGACGGCCTGTTGCCGCAGGACCGGACCATCCTTGATGAGCTTCGTCGTAGCGGCAAGCCGATCATCGCCGGCGTCAACAAGACCGATGGCCTCGACCTGCAGAACGCCATGGCGGAGTTCGCGGTGTTCGGCATCGCCAACACGTTGCCGCTCGCTGCATCCCACAATCGCGGCACGGAAGATCTCGTCGCCTCGGCCATCAAGCTGCTGCCCGAGGAAGAGCACGAAGAAATCGATCCGGGCGAAGCGGACAGCATTCGTGTTGCCATCGTCGGCCGTCCGAATGCAGGCAAGTCCACGCTGATCAATCGCCTGCTCGGCGAGGATCGCCTGATCGTTTCCAATGTAGCCGGTACGACGCGCGATCCCATTCGTGTATCGCTTGAGCGTGACGGTCGCAAGTACACCCTGATCGACACCGCCGGCGTTCGCCGCAAGGCGCGCGTGGAGGAGGCGGTGGAGAAGTTCAGTGTCATCAAGACACTCCAGTCAATGGCCGCCGCCCAGGTCGTGGTGGTGATGGTCGATGCGCGCGAGAACCTGGCTGACCAGGACCTCACGCTGATCGGTCACGCCGTCGACGAGGGCAGGGCATTGGTGATCGCCGTCAATAAGTGGGACGGCATGGACAGCTATCAGCGCGAGCAGTGCCAGCGAGCGCTGGAGCGCCGCCTGCAATTCGTCGACTGGGCCAAGACCGTGTTCATCTCGGCATTGCATGGCTCTGGCCTGCGAGAGCTGATGAAGGGTGTCGTGCGGGCGCATCACGCTGCCACGAAAGAACTGGGTTCGTCCGAACTCACAAAAACACTCGAGATGGCCTACGAAGGCTATCAGCCGCCGTTGGTGCGGGGTCATGCGCCCAAGCTGCGCTTTGCGCATCCTGGCGGCAACAATCCGCCGACCATCGTCATCCACGGCAGCCGCACGAAACACATTGCGCCCGCTTATCGTCGCTATCTGGAAAATTTCTTCCGCAAGCGATTCAAGCTGGAAGGCACGCCAGTGCGTATCCTTTTCCGCGACGGTGAAAACCCCTTCGCCGGCAAGAAGAACGTGCTCACGGACAGCCAGAAGCGTAAGCGTCAGCGCATGATCCGCGAGATGAAGAAGCGCGATCGCTGAGATTGAGGTCCGGGCGGCGTACTGCTGCTAGCCAAGGTCTGGCAGCCCGCGCCTCATCCCCCGTTTCGCCGTAAGCTAGTCCAATGACGAGCCTCAATCGCGACCGTTGGCTGGAATCCCTGCGGGCCAGCATTCCCGAAATCCCCCCCCTGTCGATGCACTCGCCAGACAGGCGCAAGGTGGCCTGTTGATCGACGTGCGTGAAGACGGTGAGCGGGCCAGTGGCACGCCGGCGGGCGCCGTGGGGCTGTCCCGTGGATTTCTTGAGCTTCGCATCGAGCAGATCGAGGCCGATCGCCAGCATCCCATCCTGGTTCTGTGCGGTAGCGGGCAGCGCTCGCTGCTGGCCGCGGAAGCTCTGCAGCGCATGGGTTACGAGCAGGTGGTGTCGGTGGCAGGCGGATACCAGCGCTGGAAAGCGGAGGGTTTGCCTATCGCGGCGGGAGCCTTGGATAGCGATGCCGCCGAGCGTTACGCAAGGCAACTGCAGCTACCTCAGGTGGGCGAGGCAGGGCAAGCCAAGCTGGCAGCCGCGCGCGTGGCACTGCTGGGGGCGGGCGGTCTCGGTGCGCCGGCCTCGCTCTATTTTGCAGCGGCCGGCGTGGGGCAGATCACCCTGATCGATGACGATCGAGTCGAGCGTTCGAACCTGCATCGACAGGTCATTCATGCCGATGCCCGTGTCGGCATGTACAAAACGGAGTCGGCGCGCATCGCGCTTTCCGCGCTCAATCCCCGCGTGCGCATTGAGATTCGCAATGAGCGCCTTCAAGCGGACAACGTCGAGCGGCTACTGGCTGATCACGATCTAGTGATTGATGGTGCTGACAATTTTCCTGCGCGCTACTTGGTGGCAGCCGCGTCACGGCGCCTGGGACTTCCCATGGTCTATGGCGCGGTCGAGCGCTTTACGGGACAGGTCAGTGTGTTCGATCCGCGCCGAACGGAGTCGCCCTGTTACCGATGCCTGTTTCCGGAGCCGCCTGCAGCAGCAGATGCACCCAATTGCAGCGAGGCCGGCGTGCTTGGCGTGCTGCCAGGGATTGTGGGTTTGCTGCAGGCAACCGAGGCGCTCAAGCTGATCCTCGGCATCGGCGAGCCGCTGGTGGGGCGGTTACTCAACGTCGACGCCCTTGGCATGCGTTTCAAGGAGACGCGTTTGCCGCGCGATCCTGGCTGCCCGGGATGCGGCGACGGCGCCACATTCAATGGGTATGAGGATCTAGTGCAGCTCTGCGCCACGGCGGGTTGATCAGCGCAAGTCGTCTGCGATGAACGAGTAGATCGCGGCGTCCTGCGGTTCGCTGCGCAGTAGCAGACGGCGACGCGCAATGGCCTCGAATCGCGCGCCAGCTTTCTCCGCAACGCGCCGGCTGGCGACGTTGTCCTCGGCGATTACGATTTCCAGTCGACGCAAATCCGTTACACGCAGCGCATGGCGTGCCAATAGGCACACAGCTGCCGTGGCAATGCCTTGCTCCTGTCTGCTCTGGCGGACCCAGTAGCCCAGGTTGGCCATCCCGTACTCAGGTTGCCAGTGATTGAGCGCGATGCAGCCGATGAGTTCGTCGGTCGCCCGGTCCGTAATAGCCAATGCGCATTCGTCGCCGACGCCTTGCCACGCCAGACGCGTCTGCGCGATCCAGCGGGCGCCATCTTCCATGCTGTATTTGGGCGTGCACCACGCTTGCCAGCGACCGATGCTGTCCATCGACTCGTGCAGGGAGGCGTGGAGCGCTGGCAAGTCGGTGTGGCGAAACGGGCGCAGGCGCAACGTACCTTCCTCCAGCACGGGGCCAGGTGAGGCATCGCCTTGCTCCGGCGGTAGCAGCGAGTACACCGCGGCGGGAACGGCCTCATCGCGCAGAAGGATATGGTTGGGCGAGATACCGTCGAGATGCGCCCCAATGCTCTCTGCAGTACGGCGGCTGGCCACGTTTTCTACCGCAGCCACAATCTCGATGCGGGCCAGGCCCAGCACCTCGAAACCAAACGCAGCGATGGCCCGCGCCGCGCGCTTGGCGACACCTTGGCCCTGGGCTGATTCGCGGACCCAGTAACCGAGGTTGGCGCTACCCCTTGTGTGGTCGATGCGGTTGAGGCCGATATCGCCCAGTGCGCGGCCGCTCTCGTCGAAGATCCCGAAGGTATAGGCATCGCCACGCTCGCGGTTGGACTGGCACGTCGCAATCCACGTTGCGCTGTCGTCCCGGCTGTAGCTATCGCGCAGCCACGACATCCACGGTGACACGGTGGCGTGCGATTCTCGGGCGGCCTCATACAGCGAGTCGGCGTCTTCGGGCTGCCATGGGCGTAGCCGAAGCCCTTGGGCGTCGAGTTCGATGCGGGCGGTCAAAGCGGTTGTATCAGCCATGCGGTTTCGTTTGTGTGCGTGCGGCCGAGCCGGGATAATAGGTCTCTTTGTAGGCGGCCCCGGACCATGAGCGCACGTATCCTTGACGGCAAACGCATCGCGCAGGAGCTGATGGACCGCATCGGGCGGCGTGTCGCCGAACGCACGGCCAAGGGGCAAGATGCGCCCGGTCTGGCCGTCGTGCTGGTCGGTGACGATGCCGCGTCGTCCGTCTACGTTCGTAATAAACGCAAAGCCTGCCATCAGGTTGGCTTCCGTTCGTTCGATTTCGACCTGCCGTCCAGCACTACGCAGGACGAGCTGTTTGCCTTGATCGATCGCCTCAACGCCGATCCGGCCGTGCATGGCATCCTGGTGCAGTCGCCGTTGCCCGACCATATCGACGAGGACGCCCTGGTCGACCGCATTGATCCGGGTAAGGATGTGGACGGCTTCCAGGCCGTCAACGTAGGCCGCCTCGCGCTGCGCCGCTTCGGCCTGCGCCCGTGCACGCCGCGTGGCGTGATGACCCTGCTGGGCCATACCGACCGCCCTGTGCGTGGTCAGCATGCCGTGGTCGTCGGTGTCTCCAATCACGTGGGGCGTCCGCTGGCGCTGGAATTGCTGATCGCCGGCTGCACCACCACCTGCTGCCACAAGTTCACCCGTGACCTGGAAGGCTTCGTGCGTCAGGCAGATATTGTGATCGTCGCCGTGGGCAAGCCTGGGCTGGTCAAGGGTGAGTGGGTCAAGCCGGGCGCGGTGGTGATCGACGTGGGCATCAATCGACTCGAAGACGGTCGATTGGTGGGTGATGTGGATTTTGCGCCCGCGGCCGAGCGCGCTAGCTGGATCACGCCGGTGCCGGGTGGCGTCGGTCCCATGACCGTGGCGACGCTCTTGGAAAACACGCTGGAAGCGGCGGACGCGCGCGACGCAGCCCATCACGGTTGATCGCGGCGCGCCACGAAAACGCGGCTCATGAGTTTTGCGCGGGCCTTGAAACTGCGGCGTCAAACCATATGCAGAGAGCCTTCCCGCAGAAGGTCTGACCGGCTTTTCGTTCATGCAGAGAGTAGCGGGGCCTAGGCCTTCTGCGTATAATCTCCTCTTTGCAGCGGGACAAAACGCATGCGCATCCTCGCCGAGGCTCTCACCTACGACGACGTTTACCTCGTTCCGGCCCATTCGGCCGTTCTGCCACGTGACGTAGACACCTCCACGCGGCTCACCCGAAACCTGCGCCTGAATATCCCCATCGTGTCCGCCGCCATGGATACGGTCACCGAAGCCCGCCTCGCCATCACCATGGCCCAGCAGGGCGGCATCGGCATCATTCACAAGAACATGACCGCCGAGCAGCAGGCCGCCGAAGTGCGTCTGGTGAAGAAGTTCGAAGCGGGCGTGATTCGCAGTCCTATTTCGGTCGGCCCGAATACTTCCATCCGCGAAGTGTTGCAGCTCACCCGCGCGCACAACATCTCCGGCGTGCCGGTGGTGGATGGCGAACAGCTGATCGGCATCGTCACCAGCCGTGATCTGCGCTTCGAGCGCAAGCATGAAGACCCCGTGCGCAACGTCATGACCCGCCAGGAGAAGCTGGTGACGGTGCGTGAAGGCGCCAGTCAGGACGAAGTGCTGCAGCTGCTGCACAAGCACCGCATCGAGAAAGTGCTGGTCGTCAATGACGACTTCCAGCTGCGTGGCCTGATCACGGTGAAGGACATCCAGAAAGCCCGCGACAACCCGAACGCCGCCAAGGATCGCCTTGAGCGTCTGCTGGTTGGCGCCGCGGTGGGCGTGGGCGGCGACACCGAAGCGCGTGTTGAAGCGCTGGTGGATGCCGGCGTGGACGTGCTGGTGGTCGACACGGCGCATGGTCATTCGCAGGGCGTGATCGAACGCGCCGGCTGGGTGAAGAAGCGCTACCCGCAGGTGCAAGTGATCGCCGGCAATATCGTCACCGGTGAAGCGGCGCGCGCGCTGCTCGATGCCGGCGTCGATGCGGTGAAGGTGGGCGTGGGCCCTGGTTCGATTTGCACCACGCGCGTTGTCGCTGGTGTCGGTGTGCCGCAGATCACCGCCATCGACCTCGTCGCCACGGCGCTGAAGGATGAGATCCCGTTGATCGCCGATGGCGGTATCCGTTATTCGGGCGACATCCCCAAGGCGCTCGCCGCCGGTGCATCGACCGTGATGCTGGGCTCGATGTTTGCCGGTACCGAAGAGTCGCCGGGCGACGTCGAACTGTTCCAGGGTCGCCAGTACAAGAGCTACCGCGGCATGGGTTCGCTGGGCGCGATGGCGCTGGGTTCCAAGGATCGCTACTTCCAGGACGAAGCCGACGCCGACAAGCTGGTGCCCGAAGGCATTGAAGGTCGTGTGCCGTATCGCGGCTCGCTGCGCAACATCATTCACCAGCTGATCGGCGGCCTGCGCGCCTCGATGGGTTACCTCGGTGCTGCCACGGTCGACGACGTGCGCCAGAAGGCGCAGTTCGTGAAAGTGACCAGCGCCGGCGTCACCGAAGCGCACCCGCACGACATCCAGATCACCAAGGAAGCGCCGAATTACCGGCTCAATTCCTGATGGATACGCGCCGGCCTCATGGCCGGCGCATTCGTTTCAACGGAAGGCGACGCTCACACGCGTCGCTTTCGCATTCAACGATTCAAGCGCGAAGTGCAGGGCGAACCTGTCGCGCACCGGAGCCGGACCGTGACCGACATCCATAACGACAAGATCCTCATCCTCGACTTCGGCGCGCAGTACACGCAGCTGATCGCTCGCCGCGTGCGCGAGATCGGCGTCTACTGCGAAATTTGGGCGTGGGACCACGACCCTGCCGAGATCGCCGCGTTCGGCGCCAAGGGCATCATCCTGTCGGGTGGCCCGGAATCGACCACGCTGCCGGGCGCGCCTAGCGCACCGCAGGAAGTATTCGATTCAGGCCTACCGATTCTTGGCATCTGCTACGGCATGCAGACCCTGGCCGCCCAGTTGGGCGGCGCCACCGAAGCCGCCGACGCGCGTGAGTTCGGCCATGCGGAAGTGGATATCGCCTCCAGCAGCCGCCTGTTCGCCAATCTCAGCGACCACGACAGCGCGCACCGTCTGGATGTCTGGATGAGCCACGGCGATCACGTCTCCAAGGCGCCGCCGGGCTTCGTCATCACGGGCAGCACGGATCGCATTCCGGTCGCGGTCATGGAGAACGAGGATAAGCGCTGGTACGGCGTGCAGTTCCATCCGGAAGTGACCCACACCAAGCAGGGCACAGCGCTGCTTCAGCGTTTCGTCACGGAAATCTGCGGTTGTCAGACGCTGTGGACCGCCGCGCACATCATCGAAGACCAGATCGCCCGCGTGCGCGAGCAGGTCGGCAGCGATCACGTGCTACTGGGCCTCTCCGGCGGCGTGGATTCGTCCGTGGTGGCCGCGCTGCTGCACCGGGCTATCGGTGACCAGCTGACCTGCGTGTTCGTCGACACGGGCCTCCTGCGCTGGAATGAAGGCGACCAGGTGATGGCCACCATGGCTGAGCACATGGGCGTTAAGGTGATTCGCGTCAACGCCGCCGAGCGCTACTTCAAGGCGCTGGAAGGCGAGGCCGACCCGGAAGCCAAGCGCAAGATCATCGGCCGCCTGTTCGTCGAGATCTTCGACGAGGAATCGGCCAAGGTCACCGCTGGCGGGCACGGCCAGGTGAAGTGGCTGGCGCAGGGCACCATCTACCCGGACGTGATCGAGTCCGCCGGCAGCAAGACCGGCAAGGCGCACGTCATCAAGAGCCACCACAACGTGGGCGGCCTGCCGGAGCACATGAAGCTCAAGCTGGTCGAACCGTTGCGCGAGCTGTTCAAGGACGAGGTGCGCCGTATCGGCGTGGAACTCGGCCTGCCGCGCGCCATGGTCTACCGTCATCCGTTCCCGGGCCCGGGCCTGGGTGTGCGCATCCTGGGCGAGGTGAAGCCGGAGTATGCCGAGCTGCTCGCCCGTGCCGATGCCATCTTCATCGAAGAGCTGCGCGCCTGGGACCTGTACGACAAGACCAGCCAGGCCTTCGCCGTGTTCTTGCCGGTGAAGTCGGTGGGTGTAGTCGGCGATGCACGTGCCTACGAATGGGTGATCGCACTGCGTGCGGTGGAGACCATCGACTTCATGACGGCGCATTGGGCGCACTTGCCATACGACTTCCTTGGCAAAGTTTCAAATCGTATTATCAATGAGTTGCGTGGTGTTTCTCGTGTCGTTTATGACATCAGTGGCAAGCCGCCCGCCACTATCGAGTGGGAGTGAGTTCTCCCGCTCCATAATACGGCCCGAACATGAGGTGTATTTTCTAACCACCTGATGTTCGGGCTTTTTTATGGGCGAACGAACCGAGTCACCACGGCACGCTCATACCCAGGTAGTTCAGGAATTTCAGGCCGTGATGACCAGCGTGCGTGGCAATGACGTCGACCACGCATGGGATGCTCTCCTCAACGGACAACACGGCCTCCGGGCCACCCATATCGGTGCGTACCCAGCCCGGGGCGATCAGCAGCAACGAGCGGGGATCGCCGGCGTGGCGTGCGGCGAAGCTGCGCATCAGCGTGTTCAGGGCTGCCTTGCTGGCGCGATAGGCCTCCCATCCCCCATCGATGTTATTGCCGACGCTGCCCAGGTCAGAGGACATCGCTACGATGCTGCCGCTGACGGCGACCAACGGGGCCAACGTCTCGATCACGCGCATCGGGCTCAGCGCGTTGGTCACCATGGTGTCGACGAAGGCGTCTGTGCTGATCTCGGCAATGGGTTTTTCTGCGTCGATCGCGACGCCTGCATTGACGAACAGCAAGTCGAGATCTCGCCCGGCAAGGCGTTGGCTAAGCGCCTGCAGTTGCGCTGGTGAATTGATGTCGAGCAGCTCGATCTCCAGCCGGCCGTCGGCGCTGGCAGCCAGCTCATGGAGCGGCCCGGGTTTTTCGTGACGAACCGTGGCGATGACTTGCCAGCCGCGTTTGAGGTATTCGTCGGCCAACGCGAAGCCAAGTCCGCGGGAAGCGCCCACGATGAGCGCGGTTTGCTGCGTCTGATGCTTGCTCGATGTCATGGAACCGTCCGTCAGTTGGCCTCAGGAAGACCGTTCAACCAGATCGCGCAATACGCTTTCCAGTGTTGTTGTCGCCTTGAGCGAGCCCGCCTCGCCCTGCTCGAAGTCGATCCAGCCCTCGTTGAAGCCATCGAGCATACGCATGCGGGGATCAGGGTTTTGCATGCCTTGCGTTTGGAACAGGTTTTCCCACGTATCGCGGGGTACAGGCTCGGTGCTTACGGAACGTCCGAGAGCGGCAGCGAAGCCGCTGGCGATGTCGAGCGCCGAATAACGGCGCGGCCCTTCCAGTTCGATGATCCGCGTGCCTTGCCAACGGTCCCTCAGGGCTCCCGCTACGGTGTGGGCGATATCGGCGGTTGCCACCATGGGAATAGGGTGGTCGAGCGGTTGCAGAAAGCTGGGGATGAGCCCCTTGCGGGCAGCGGCGACGTCCCACGCGGCGTTCTCCATGAACCAGCCGGCGCGTACGAAAGCCGTGGGTATCGGCAATTCTCGTAGCGCAGACTCAACCATGCGCGAATTGCTCAGCAACGAAAATGCCTCCACATGGGCACCCACCGTGGACAGGAATACCACTCTGTCCGGACGCGCAACATCCACAGCCTGGCACACGGCCGCGATGATCTTCTGGACGCCGGGGAACCCAGGGGCTGGGTCGTAGTCGGGCGGAATCATCAGGAAGACGCCGTCAGCGCCTGCGAAGGCTGTGGCGAGTGCGTCCGGATCGCCGGCTGTCGCCAGCGCGACCTCGCAGCCGCGGTCCATCCAGCGGCCCGCCTTCGTCTCGTCGCGCAGGATCGCGCGAACGGTATAGCCCTCCGCCAGCAATTCGTTGGCTACCTGGCCGCCAACCTGGCCGGTGACACCCATTACTGCATACATGCCCGGAATCCTCATTCTGGCGGCAATGCGCCGCGTTCGAAGGCGATTCTGGATGCGTGCAACTCGTTTCGCGATAACATCAATGACAATAGATAAGTGACGAAAAGGCATCAATTATGTCTTTCGACGAGCGCATGCTTAACGGGATGAGCGTGTTCGCCGCCGTGGTGGATGGCGGTAGTTTTGCCGCCGCTGCCGAGGCGCTGGACATGTCTCCGCCCGGCGTCAGTCGCGCCATCGCCCGGTTGGAGGCTCGACTGGGCATCCGCCTTTTCGACCGCACCACGCGCTCGGTCCGCCTGACGGATGAAGGGCGGCGCTTTTACGCGCAGGTGCTGCCGTTGCTGTCGGGGCTGGAAGAAGCTGCTGCCAATGCCGCACAAGGGGCTACCAGCGTGCGCGGTCGGTTGCGCGTGCACATGGACCCGCTGTTCTCACGCCTGGTGCTGGCGCCGCGGCTGGGTGAGTTCATGACGGCCTATCCACAACTGGAGGTGGAGCTTGCGACGCGTGACCAGCTGGGTGACATCGTGGCCGATGGTTTCGATGTGGCTGTCCGTTTTGGCGAGCCACCGGATTCCAGCCTGGTAGCGCGCAAGCTGCTGGATACACGCATCCTCACCGTGGCGGCGCCGGCGTATCTGCATCGCTACGGACACCCGGCCCGGCCGCAGGAACTGGAAGCCGGCAAGCACATCTGCATCGAGTTTCGCGATCCTGCGACCGGCCGCACGTTTCCCTGGGAGTTCCATCGCAAACGCGAACAGCTTGCCGTGAAAACCACCGGTCGGTTGATCGTCAACGACGGCGGCACCATGCATGCCGCCTGCGTGGCCGGTTATGGCATCGCGCAGGTCATGGATGTGGCCGCCGGGCCTCTGGTCGCAAGCGGGCAGTTGGTCGAACTGTTTCCCGATTGGCCGGACGAGCGCTTCCCGCTCTATGTGCTTTATCCCTCTCGCCATCATCCGTCGGCGAAGGTCCGCGCCTTTCTCGATTTCGTCATCGACATCACGGCCTCGGCACAGCCCGCATCGCTGGCGATAGAATGACCGGCCCGCTGTCTGTAGCCGTCCCGATGACCGACACCCTCCTGCCCCTGCCGCAGCAGTTTTCCGCCGAAGACGAGGGCTACATGCGCCGCGCCTTGCAACTGGCTGCGCACGCGCGTGACGCCGAGAACGAGGTGCCAGTGGGTGCGGTGCTGGTGCAGGGCGAGGAGATCATCGGGCTGGGTTGGAACCGCAACATCACGCTCAACGATCCCAGCGCACACGCGGAAATCATGGCGCTGCGCGCGGCAGGCGAGAAGCTGTCCAACTACCGCATGCCAGGCGCGACGCTGTACGTGACGCTGGAGCCGTGCGCGATGTGCTCGATGGCGCTGGTGCACGCGCGCATCGGGCGTGTGGTGTACGGGGCCACCGATCCCAAGACAGGCGCGGCAGGCAGCGTGTTCGATACGCTGATTTCCGACCGCCACAACCATCGCGTGGTGGTCGAGGGTGGTTTGCTAGCCGATGACGCATCGACCATGCTGCGCGAGTTTTTCCGCGCCCGGCGCTAGTTGCTGCCATGCCATTTCCCGTGCGGCGCGAATTAGTGGGCCGCAGCGCGCCAGTAGGCTTTCAGTTGCTCCAGTTTGGCGAGTGACTGCAACGCTTTTTCCGAAGCCTCATAGGCCGTGCGTTTGGTCCAGCGCCGGAAGGCCTTGAGCTTGGCTTTGGTGTTGTCACCGGTCGCCACCTCGCCGATCAACGTGCGCGCCATCATGCGGTCATGCGCCAGACCCAGGTGCCCCTGCAGGTCGGCAAGGCGCTTCAACCACTGCATGGTGGCAGCCTTGGGGAAGGCGTGCTGGTACAACTCGATGCTATAGCGGAGTTTCTTGGTAGCGCTGCGCAGCCGATGCAGGCGCTTCTGGCCGCCATCCAGCTTGTCGGCACGCTTCCTCAGATCGGCAAAGCGCTTTTCGATAACCGCGGCGGCAACTTCGCGCACGCGTTTGTCGCTGGGTGGTTCCAGCACATGCACCCAATGACGCCAAGCCCGTATCGGCGTGGTCAGACCGTACTTTTTAAGCTGGACGAGTGCGCCCTTGTGATTTTGCTGCTGCCGCTCGCTGAGCGTCTTGCGTACGGCCTGAGTCTCGTCGAGTTCGCCGTGCTCCTTGTCCAGGAAGATCGGCAGCGTTTCCATGGCGAGGATGTCCATGTCGCGGCATTGCCCGGTGGCTTCGCGGCAGCAGCGCAAATAGCTCAATACGTCGTGCAGGTCATCGTCGGACAGGGTAGCCACGTCTTTCAGCGTGGCGGTCACGCGGCGCAGATTGACGCGCCATGCGTGTAGCAACTTGGGATCGTAGGGTTCTTCCAGCAGTCGCTTGCGCGATTCGGCTGCTTTGACCAAATAGCCATCCAGGGTTTGCCGGATGCGATCGAATTCCGAAACTGTGCCCGGGCGGTTCCTGGCGGGAGCCGGCGATGCGCGCGATGGGGTGACGCGATGCTGGAGCCTGGCATTCATGCAGTGATTCCGGACGACCGGGACGTCTACTTTGCATCAAATTGTCATAATGCGCGAGCGGCCTCCCGCCGCACGCTCATGACAGAAAGGCCAGCACCTCAGCGCAGGATTGTTCGATTTTCAGGCTGAGCAGCGGATCCGCCCGGGTCTTGCCCATGTTCACCGCGGCAATCGGCTTGCCGTCGCGCGCGGCGGCGGCTGCGAACCGGTAGCCGGAAAAGACCATCAGCGACGAACCGACCACCAGCATGGCGTCCGCGTCGTTCAGCGATGTGATGGCGGCGTCAACGCGGTCGCGGGGCACGTTTTCGCCAAAGAACACCACGTCGGGCTTGAGGATGCCGCCGCAGTGCGGGCAGGGCGGCACTGCGAAGGACGAGAAATCACGGCCGTCCAGGTCGGCGTCGCCGTCCGGTGCATCACCCGCGTCGAGCATCGCCCAGTCGGGATTGAGCTCGACCAGCGCCTGCTGAAAGGTGTCTCGTGGCAAGTGCACAGCACAGTTCATGCAACGCACTTCATTCAGGCGTCCGTGCAGGTCGATCACCTGGCGGTGTCCGGCTGCTTGATGAAGTCCGTCGACGTTCTGGGTGAGCAGTGCGGTAACACGACCCTGCTGTTCCAGTCGCGCCAATGCATGGTGCGTGGCATTGGGTAGGGCGCGCCCAAAGCGGCGCCAACCCACCAAGCTGCGTGCCCAGTAACGTTGGCGCGTGGTCTGCTCAGCCATGAAGGCCTGATAGGTCACCGGTTGCGGTCGTTTCCAACCGCCGTTGGCATCGCGGTAGTCCGGAATGCCCGAATCTGTACTGCAGCCCGCGCCCGTCAGTACAAACAGGCGTGGATGCGCTTCGATAAATTCGCGCAGCCGCGCCTGATCCTGTGCGATATCGCGCATGGGTTCGATCGTAGATTCAGCGATGGTCGCGTCAGGCTGCAGCACGGCCTTGTAACTCCTCGATGGCGCCAGCGATGCCGCCAGGGCCTTCCACTTGTATGACGCGCGAAGCACGGTCGACAAAGTCGGTATCGGTTTCGTGCGCCCAGGTCACGTGGTAGGGCATATAAACGCCCCAGCCGCCCATCTCAACCACCGGCGCGATATCCGAGCGCAACGAATTGCCGACCATGGCGAAATGCGCAGGCGTGAGCTGGAACTCTTCCAGCACGTTGCGGTAAGCGCGCTCGTCCTTCTCCGAAACAATCTCGATGCGATGGAACAGGTCAGCCAGCCCACTGCTCGCGACCTTCTGTTCCTGGTGGAACAAGTCGCCCTTGGTAATAAGCACCACGCGGTGATGTTGCGCAATGGCTTCCACCGCTGCACGAATCCCCGGCAGAAGGTCCACGGGATGCGCCAGCACCTGCTTGCCCAGCTCGATGATGCGATGCAGGTCGGTCGCGCTGATGCGCTGCTCGGTGATGTCGATGGCCGATTCCAGCATGGATAGCGTCATGCCCTTTGCGCCGTAGCCGAACAGCTTGATGTTGCGGCGCTCGGTGGCCAGCAGCCGGTCATGCACGTGCACATCGGCCAGATCCACGTACGCGCCGATAATGCGTTCGAATTCGCCGTGCGCCGACTGGTAATAGCCCTCGCTGTGCCACAGCGTGTCGTCGCCGTCGAAACCTACCAATTCAATCACGTTGCTCATCCATCCACCGCGCCAGACCAACTAGTCAGATGGGGTCATTTTCCCAGAAAACACTGGATTTGGACGGTGCTGCCGACCTGGGGCTGGCGACCTCGGCGTTCAGGACAGGGCGCCACGGGAAGAGGGGGCCGTACGTTGTTCGGCGTGTCCACACGCTGGTGGCCTCCAGACGCCATAGCCGTGATGCAGGGCTGACCAGACCGGCAGTGGCGCCGGTGGCGGCAGATCCAGCGCGCTGAAGTCACCGTCGGCGAAGACAACGCGCCCGTCCATCACGGTGAGCGTTGCGCTGATGTGCCGGATGTCTTCATCAGCGACGTCGAAATAGTCCTGTGTGAGCACGGCGAAATCCGCCAGTTGGCCGATGTCGATCTGCCCCTTGCGGCCATCCTCACCCGAGAACCAGGTATTGGCCCGAGTGTGCAGCGCAAGCGCCGTAGCTCTATCCAGCCGTTGTTCGGCGGGATACAGCGCGACGCCACCAAGCGTGCACCCCGTGACCAGCCAGGACAGCGTCACCCAGGGATCCATGCTTGACCGCTCTGTTCCGCCGGAGCCGATACCGACACGCAGGCCAGCGTCCAGCATGTGGCGTAGTGGCGGCGTCCGTGCGGCGGCGTGGTCGCCGTGTCGCTCGATGAAGTACACCCCCTGATAAGCCATGTTGGGTTGCACACAGATGCCTCCGCCGAGACGGACCATCCGTGCGATCTGGTGGTCGTCGATCGTTTCTGCGCCGTCGATGAACCAGGGGACTGACTGCAGCGGCAGCTTTGCATCGATGCGTTCGAGTACGTCCAGCACCATGCCTATGGTTTCGTCATAGCTGGCGTGCATGCGCCAGGGCCAATTGCGTGCGACCAGCCGGCTTATGACGTCCTCAAGATCAGCGGCCGCCTGGGTGGGAATGGGCGACGGCGGCTGGCGAAAATGGGCGTAATCCTGGGCGGCGTGTACGAGCACGCTGCCGGCTCCGTTGAAACGGAATGCATCGTCGCCGTCGCGAGGCCGATGGATGGTGGACCAGTGCAGGTAGTCGGCGATCTCCGCGCCGGGTGTTTGGGCGGCGAGATGATAGGCGACGCGCACGCTGAGTAGATGGTGCTGCGCCAGTTCTTCCACGGTGGCGTAGTCGCTCGGGTAGCGCAGCTGTGGCGAGCCGGGATCGATCACGCTGGTGATGCCGAGGCGGTTCAGTTCACGCATGAACTGGCGCGTGCTGTTGATCTGGTATTCGTGAGGAAGCCCGGGCGCGTGCGCGAGCGCCTGCTGGAATACTTCCGTGGACGGTGCTGCGATGAGCAACCCGGTGGGCGCGCCAGCAGCGTCCCATTCGATATGCCCGCCGGGTGGGTCAGGGGTGTTTGCATCGTAGCCGCAGGCAGCGATAGCGGTACCATTGAGCAAAGCGCGATCCTGCAGGTGCTGGATATAGACCGGCGTGGATGGCGCGATGCGATCGAGTTCGTCCAGTGTCGATAGCCGGCGTTCGGCGAACTGGTGTTCGCAGAAACCGCCGATCACGAATACCCATTGCGGAGCCGGCGTGCGCCGCACTTGTTCAGCCAGTACGCGCAACGCTTCGTCCAGTGTCGGGATGCCATCCCAACGCAGTTGCTGGTTGTAGCCCAGGCCTGTGGCGACCAAGGGTAGGCAGGCATCGATCAAACCGGGGATGACGCGGCGTCTTCCCGCATCGATGAGGATGGTCGCCGGACCGGCGAGCGCACGTATCTGGCCATTGGTACCCACCGCAGCAATGCGGTTACCGCTGACGGCCAACGCCTGCACTTCGGGCCGATGCGCGACGCCGGTATGGATCTTCGCGTTGTGGACGATAAGCGTCGGATAGACAGCCATGGGTGTCGCCTTGATGCCAAACCACCCCCGCCCTCAGGTGTAAGCGCTGGCGTGTTTAGGCGACGTCAAGCCGTTTGATCAGGGCGCCGCGTACGCGGATCGTTAGATTTCATGCAGTGCATCGCGGCGGAAACCGGGCATGTGCATATGCGCAAAAGTCATTTCCCGCCATGACAGGGGTTGGACAGCATCCATCTACTCGTTGGGAGGCGAGACCATGAACCGAACCGTGCCTGCAAACACCGTCAGTGTCTTTCGCCGTGCGCTAGTCGCGGGCGCACTGCTGTGCGCATGGCCGGTGTGTTGTCTTGCGGACGGCTATGACTTCTACAGCAACTGGCCTACCCATGTGACGGCATCCGACGGTACGGATTTCGGGCTGGCCGTGCTTTATCAGTACGACGTCAATCAGTTCTCGCACGACAACGGAAAATTCGACGATGCAGGCACCAATCGTCGCCGTTACTTCGGCCTGTATCTGCGCAAGCCCGGTGTTTACGACGCGATCGCGCAGTACGACTTCCAGGCCAAGCAGTGGGCGGATGCCTTCGTGCGTTTCCGTAGCAGCGGCGTGATCGGTAAGGATGTGGGCAATTTCCGCTTTGGTTATTCCAAGACGCCGGTGGGTTTCGAGGGCGTAACCAGCAGCTCCGCCACCACCTTCATCGAAACCGCGCTGCCCACGCAGGCGGTCTGGGAGGGGCGCCGTGCAGGGTTCGATTGGGCGCTGGTGCGGCCGCATTTCATCATCAATATCGGCGACTACTTCTGGCGCAAGGATTTCGACGGCAACAACCCGGGCAGCACCTGGGCCGGACGTGCGGCATGGATGCCACTCAACGCTCCCGGTAAGGTGCTACATCTGGGCGTTTCCGCGTCGCGGGAGAAACTGGACTGGGCGGATGATGGAACGGTGCCACCGTCCGCACGGCTGCGCGCTCGTCCGGAGGATGGTCTGTCGCCGGTTCGTCTGGTCGACTCGGGCAACCTGCCTTACAGCAAGAGCGTGAACCGCCAAGGTTTCGAATCATTATGGATCGAGGGGCCTTGGTCGCTGCAGGGCGAGTACCTGAAGGCACAGGTCGACCGCTACCACGGCAAACCCGACTACGACGCCAGCGGCTTCTATGTGTTTACGACCTGGACGCTGACCGGCGAGTCGCGTGCCTACAGCGATGGCAACGTCGCTGATCGCCGTTACAACGGCCGCGACCTGCAGGCGGTGCGGCCCACCCATGCGTGGGGTGCCGTGGAGTTAGCGGTGCGCTACAGCGAACTGGATCTCAACGACGGCTCCATCACCGGCGGCAAGGAGCACGACTGGACGGCCGGCGCCAACTGGTACCTGGGCGAGCACCTGAAGTTGCAGACCAACTATGTGTGGGCTTTCAGTGACCGGGGAAACCTGAAGGTCGATCCGCACATTTTCGAAGTGCGCGCCCAGGTGTACTTCTGATGGATGTTGCTGGCGCTCCCGTGAGGGAGTGCCAGCAATGCGTGATCAATGCAGGCCGACTGTGTCGTGGGTGGCCTCGAAAATCTTTTGCGTGTCGTAGCCCACACCGTTCTTGAACACATACGGCATGTGTTCGATGTCGGTGGTGGTCTTCGACGGATCGCCGTCGATCACCACGAGATCGGCGCGCTTGCCCACCGCGATCGTGCCCACCTCGGCATCGCGCCCGAGGTACTTCGCGCCGTTGTACGTGGCGACCTTTACCGCTTGCTCGAACGCGAAGCCGGCTTCGACCAGCAACTCGATTTGACGCTTGGATGAATAGCCTGGCACCACACCGCCATAGCCGGTCGGGTCGGTGCCGGCAAGCAGCAGGCCGCCGGCGTCGGCGTATTGCTTCTCCATGCGGGCGAGCTTGAGGTAAGTCTCTGGCGTCATACGCCCCTTGCTGCTCTGCACCTTGTTCCAGGAAGCCTCGTACTGTGCGCGTACTTCGGGAAGCATCAGGTCCAATGCGCCCTGAGGTGCCTTGGGGCGCCCGGGTACGAAGGTCTCGAAGACGGTCAGGGTGGAGGTGAGCGCCACATGGTGGTCGATCATGTCGCGCATCAGTGACTTCACTTCTGTGGAGTTCGCCTCGACTGCAGCAAGCGAGGCGGACACGGCCGGGCTCTTGGGGCACTGATCCGGCTGCTTGTCCTTCACGAAATCGCTGGACACAAAGAATCCGTGCTCCAGATTGTCGATGCCCATGTCCACCGCCTCGCGATAGGTCACCGAACACAGGTGCGCTGTGACTTTGGCCTTGCGGGTATGCGCCGTATCGATCACACGCTTCAATTCATCACGCGTGATCTGCATGTACGCCTTGTAGGAGGTGACACCTTCATCCGCCCAATAATTGACGGTGCGTTCGGCATCGTCGGGGCCGCTGAGTACGTGCACGGCGGGAATCGGCAGGCCAGGGCCGTTGAGGTAGGGTCCGGTCACGTCCATGTCCGGGCCGACCACCTTGCCTGCGTTGATGGCATCGCGCACGTTGATATCGGCATACGGCATCATCGAGCCCGCCGTGCGCATCGTGGTGGTGCCGCCCGCAAGATAGAGGCGCGGAAAGCTGTAGCTCATCTCGTTGTACTCGACGCCACCGGCTGGATAGAACATGTGCTCGTGCACCATCACGAACCCGGGCATTAGCGTCTTGCCCTGGGCGTCGATGACCTTGGCGTTCTGCGGCACCTTTACTTTGCTGCTCCTGCCGAGCGCGGTGATGCGGCCCTTGTCGATCACCAGCGTCTGGTCGCGCATGGCCTTTGCGCCGGTACCGTCCACGACGGTGGCGTGGATGAAGGCGACCAGTGGCTGGTCGTAGGCAACAAAATCTTTGTCCGACGGCGGCTTGCTATCAGCCGCCGAGGCGGATGCCGTGACCTGCAGGCCAGCGAAGGCAAGGGCGAATAGCGTGCGTTTCAGCGTCATGGATGCTCCCCCATCTCAAACGTAGGGAGCATCCTGCCAGTCACGTTGCCGGACGATCAACCCGCTTCGAGCAACGCCACCGTGCCCTGGCCGCCATCGGCGCAGATGCTGACAATGCCAAGCGTGCCAGCAGGCATCGCCGCGAGCTCTTTCACCGCCTGACTCAGGATGCGCGCGCCGGTGGCGCCGAATGGATGGCCGATGGCGAGGCTGCCGCCGTTGGGGTTCACGCGATCGCGTGGGAAGGGGCCAAAGTCGCGGTCGACGCCCGCCTTGCGGGTAAGAAACTCACGGCTTTCCAGTGCTGCCATATGGAACAGCACCTGCGCGGCGAACGCCTCGTGGATTTCCCACAGCGCCACGTCGTCGTAGCGCAATCCGTGCCGCGCCAGCAGCTTGGGAATGGCGAACGCGGGAGCCATCAATAGGCCCTCGACACGGAAGTCGACCGCGGCGATTTCCCAATCCACCAGCTTCACGCGCGGCACGTGCGAGGGAATGCGGCCAAGTCCTTTTTCACTGGCGACCCACAGACCAGCTGCGCCGTCAGTCAGTGGCGACGAATTGCCCGCAGTCAGCGTGCCCTGGCCGCTGGTGCGGTCAAAGGCGGGCGGGAGTTTGGCGAGCTTCTCAAGCGAGGAGTCGGCTCGAGCAATGCTGTCGCGTCGGAACTCGCCGACGGGAATGACCAGGTCGTCGAAGAAGCCGTTGTTCCACGCTGCCACCGTGTGCTGGTGACTGGCCAGCGCCAGGGTGTCCTCGTCTTCGCGACGCAGGTGCCAGTCCTTGGCGGTGATCTCGGTGTGCTCGCCCATGCTCAACCCCGTCGTGCGGTTCACGATGCCGGGGATATACAGGCTGACATCGCCCAGCTTCAGCGACAGTGCGTGCGAAACCTTCTCGCCGAGCGAGCGGGCCTTCTGAAACTGGCGGATCCAATCGGACAGGCGCTGCGGCAAGCCCAACTGCACGCGGCTGAGGCTATCCACACCGCCCACCAGGGCGAGCTGCAGGCTGTCATCGTCCAGCATGCCGGCGGCTTCGATCATGCCGATCATGCTGGTGGAGCAGGCCATGATGGTGGAGAAGGCGGGAATGGTGGCCGGAGCACCGGCGTCCATCAGCACTTCGCGCGCGATGTTGCTCCAGGTGAGGTTGGGCACCACCGTGCCCCAGGCGGCGAAATCGGGGCGCTGACCATCGGGCAGACTGGCCAGCATGCGTTGCACCACGGGCACCGATAACGCGATGGCGTCGTAGGAAGCGAGTGCGCCATCCACCTTGGCGAAGGGCGTGCGCAGGCCAGAGGCCAGCCAGACGGGACGACCGTAACGTGATTTCAGCGACATGGATGTGTCCTGACGATGCGGTTGAGGAAATCAGGCGGGGAAGTTTTGCCAGACCGCGCCCTCGGGCGCGCCACGGCCGAGTTTGTCCGGCAGCGGATCAGTGGCGGCTGCGAATTCGAGCGACACAGAATTGATGCAGTAGCGCTGATAGCTCGGCGGCGGACCGTCGTCGAACACGTGACCCTGGTGGCTACCGCAGCGTGCGCAGCGGATCTCCGTGCGCACCATGCCGTAGCTGGCATCGCGCACGTAATTGAGGTGTGTGTCGTCGAAGGGAGTAGTGAAGCTGGGCCAGCCGGTGCGGCTGTCGAACTTCGCACCGGCCAGGAACAGCGGCAGGCCGCACAAGCGGCAGCCATAAACGCCTGCGCGCTTCTCCGTCAGCAGTACGCCACAGAACGGCGACTCGGTGCCGTGGTCCAACAGCACCTTACGCTCATCGGCGGTCAGCGTCGCGGCAAGGGCGTCGAATTGCTGCGGAGTGGGCGGGGACAGGTCGAAGATGGAGCGATGGCTCACAGCGTGATCTCCTCGGCAACGACTCCGGGGCGGAAGCCCGGGAGTCCTCATAGTCGGGGCAATTGCGCCCGCCTCAAGGGGTCAGCGCTGACGCTCGCGAGCTTCTTCCCCTTGCACCGTGAGCACCGACTCGGGTCGAGCCTCCAGTCGCGCCTTCGGTATCGGGTCGCCGCTTTCGTCCGATACCCCATAGGTGCCTTCGTCGATCTTCTCGAGGGCGCGCTGGATGTCGGCTACTCGTTGGTCGTCCACGTCGTGTTGGGCCTGGCGTACTTCTTCCTGCGCCAGGCTCTGCGCCTCGTCTTCGAACTCCTCCGCCTCGTCGCCGTGTTCTTCGGTGAAGGCACGCTTGCGCGCATTGACGTCGAGTTCGCCGCCCAGCACCTGCCGGCGTAGAGCCTCCAGGCGCTTGCGCTGTTGGGCGATGAATTCAGGGGTAAGAGTAGGTTCTGCGGCCATGGGAAGTGACTCCGTAAGAATAGGTATGCCCGGAGCTATCGCACATGGCTCGTTCGCGCGTGGTGAAGGGGTTGCGTGCTGACCCGCCAGGGCGGGTCAGCACGGTACGCTCACCAGCGATAGGCCACCTTGCCGTACACATAGGCGCCATTGAAGCCGAACGGCGAAAACACCGAGTACGGCAGTGTGCCATTGTTGTCGTTGGCTGGGATTACCCGATCGGGGTATGTGTTGAACACATTGTCGCCACCGAGGGTGAAGGTCCAGCGGTCGAGGTTGTAGTTCACCGCAAAATCAAAAATCCATTTCGCGCCGAAGGTCTGGTCCAGCGCAGCGGTGGTGGAGTTATAGGACACAAAGCTGCCATAACGCGTGGCTGTGCCGTTGAAACTCCAGTGGCCAAGGCTGTAGAGCTCGTTGAGGATGAGCTTACTGCGCGGCGTCGTATCGGCCAGCAGGCCGTACTGGTCGCGCCGGTCGATACGCTTGAGGTTCACGCCGAGCTGATTGAGGATGGCCGGATTGGCCTTGATGTCGGTGACCTTGTTCTTGTTGTAGTTGTAACTCAGTGTGCTCTGCAGCGTGCCGGCGTCACCGAAGTCGCTCAGGTAGCTCGTCACCAGATCGATGCCGCGCGTACGTGTGTTTACCGCATTGGTGAAATAGGCGATGCCGCTGTAGTTGCTGGCGGTGACGCCGTTGGCGGCAAGGTAGGACTGCACCGTCGGCGAGGTCGTCGCCAGGTTGCTGGACAGGGTGATGCGGTTGTCGATGGTGATCTGGTAGATGTCCACGCTCAGGTTGAGCGCATCGACCGGGTTCCACACTGCGCCCAGCGTGTAGTTGTGTGATTTCTCCGGCTCCAGCGGTTGGGCGCCGAGCAAGGTGCCGATCTCGCTGTTCACGGGCACCAGGCCGGTATTGTAGATGCCGGCCGGCAGGTGTAGCGAATTGCCCGCACCGTAATAAAGCGAAGACGTGTACGAGTAATGCTGCTGCGCCAATGACGGCGCGCGGAAGCCGGTGGACGCACTGCCGCGCAGGGCGAAGCGATCGGTAAAGTCAAAGCGGCCCGCGAGCGCGCCGGAAGTGGTGTTGCCGAAGTCGCTGTAATCCTCGTGGCGCAGAGACAGCGAAGTGCTGAAGCGATCGGTGAGGTTGGATTCGAGGCTGACATACTCAGCCACGTCGTGGCGGCTGTAGGAGCCCGCATCGGTGGGCTGATAGCCGCCAAAGCCCTGGGCTCCGCCGGAAACGCCCGACCTGCCGGTGTACCACGAGGTCAGGTCGCCCGCATCGATCGCATAGGTCTGGCGCAGGTATTCCGCACCAAACGCCAACGTCACCGGGTTGGGCAGCCAACTGGTCGAGAACTCCTTGGCGATGTCCACATCGAACGACTGCTGCGCCGCCTTGAGGATGCCGTCGTGGAATTCGGTGGGGCTGTAGCCGAAATCATGCAGGAAGGCGCGATTGACGCTGTTCTCCGTGGCGTACGACACACGGTTACCGCCGTAGTTGCCACTGATGTCCCAGCGCCAGCCGCTTTCCGTCTTGCCACGGATGCCCACCACCAGCGATCGATCGGTGGAATCGGCGTGCTCCAGCGGCAGGTAGCCGTTCGGGTAGAGCGACGGCACCGAGTTGCTGTTCGCCAGGTTGCGGAAGAACGCCGGTGAGGTGGTGTCGCGGTCACTGTAGTGGCCGAACGCGTAGAGCTGAACGTTGGGCGTGAGGTCGAACTGCGCATTCACGAACAGGTTGTGGTCTTTCACCGCCGGGTCACCAAAGCGCTGCGTGGTCCCTTCCCAGGGGCGCGTGCGGTTGGGTTGCGAGCGATTGGTGTAATCCTGGTTGCCGTCCTGCAGCGTGAAGCGGATCCAGCCCTTGTCATCGCTCAATGGCAGCGCAAAGTTGGCCGAGCCCTGCCACTGGCGGCCGTCGCCTGCAGAGTATTGGCCACCGCTCAGGTCGACCTCGCCGCCTTGCGCGCCCTTCTTGAGCACGACGTTGATCACGCCGGCGATGGCGTCCGAACCGTATTGCGCGGACGCGCCATCGCGCAGCACCTCGATGTGATCGATGGCACCGATGGGAATGGTGTTGAGGTCCACCGCTTGCGAACCGCGGCCGAGCACACCGTTGGTGAGCAGGATGGCGCCGGGATGCCAGCGCTTGCCATCCACCAGCACCAATACCTGGTCCGGCGACAGGCCGCGCAATTGGGCGGGGCGTTGTGAATCCGCGGTGTCGGATGCCGAAGGCCGCGGGAAGGTCAGTGACGGGATGATGCGGGCGAGTGCCGTGGTCAGTTCCGTGGTGCCGGTCTGTTGCAGTGTCTGCGCCGAGACGACGTCAATCGGTGTGAGCGAGCTGCTCTCCGTCCGGTTGTCCGCACGCGTACCGGTGACAATCACGGTACTGAGCTTCTTCGCGTTGTCGGTGGACGGCGCCGGTGTCGCGTCCTGCGCAGAGGCCTGCGAGAGGATGGAAAGAAGCGCAACGGCGAGGATGCTTGGCGCGGCCTTAAGGCCGACGGCGTTCTTATGCATGTAGTGGGTTCCCCAGTCGAAAGAAGAGCAGTGACGCAATGCAGCAATTGCAGGCTAATAGCGTTCGTAAGTTCTAGTCAACAGCGGTATAGACGTCTAAACATGTCCAATGACTATTGGTTTTCAGCTCATAACCTCAGGGCATGAGCACCTCGGCCGCAGCAGGCCAGTTGGGCGAGTGAGGCGACAGCCAGGGGACAGTTAGAGGGGTGCCTGGCGTTGGGGTGATGGATGTCGCCTGGCGCTAGTCGCTGATTTCAAACGACTTCACGCGACATTGATGCTTGGCTGAACGACCCTATATTGAGCGGATCCCTGGACAGGGTGGATTGATGGACCCCGTCCGGTTGGCAGGTACCTTCATTCAAGGCGGAACCCATGGCACGTAAGAAGTCGCTTCAGCTGTATCGGAACATTGGCATCATTGCGCACATCGATGCCGGTAAGACCACGACGACCGAGCGCATCCTGTACTACACGGGAAAGAAGCATCAGATCGTTGACGTGCATGACACCAAGGACGGCAAGGGTTCCACCACCACCGATTACCTGGAGCAGGAGCGCAAGCGCGGCATCACCATCCAGTCGGCGGCGGTGTCCACCGAGTGGAAGGGTCACCAGATCAACTTGATCGATACGCCAGGCCACGTGGACTTCACCATCGAGGTGAACCGCAGCCTGCGCGTGCTCGATGGCGCAGTCGTCGTGTTTGACGGCGTGGCGGGCGTGGAGCCGCAGACGGAAACCAACTGGCGTCTGGCTGACCAGTACAACGTGCCGCGCGTGTGCTACGTCAACAAGATGGACCGCACGGGCGCCAATTTCGAGCACTGCGTGAAAGGCATTCGCGAGCGCCTCGGCGCCAACGTACTGCTGTGCCAGGTGCCGCTGGGCAGCCATGACGAGTTCATTGGCATGGCCGACCTGGTGGCCGGCGTGGGCTATATCTGGAAGGGTGACGACAAGGACAGCCCCTGGGATACCGTGCCGCTCGATGAGATCGCCGGGCGTGTGACGTTCTCCGAGGCCGGTGACCAGGCCTGGGTCGCCAATCTGGCGAAGCTGCGCCAGGAAACGTTGGAATACGCCTTGGCGATGGATGACGAAGCCTTCGATCGCCTGATCGAAACGGGCGAGTTCGATCCTGAGAAGCTGAAGGAATGCATCCGTAAGGGCTGTGTGTCCGGCAAGCTGGTGCCGGTATTCTGCGGCTCCTCGTACCGCAATAAGGGCGTGCAGCAGTTGCTGGATGGCGTGATCGACTATATGCCGTATCCGGGCGAGAACGGCGGCATTGCGCTGGTTGACGAAGACGGCCACGTGACCGGCGAGCAAGGCGTAGTGGACGAAGCGCCGGCTCGCGTGTTGGCCTTCAAGGTGATCAACGACCAGTTTGGCACGCTTACCTTCTGCCGCGTTTACTCGGGCGTGGTCAGCAAGGGTGACACCTTGCTCAACGTCACGCGTGGCAAGAAGGAACGCATTGGCCGCATCGTGGAGGTGCAGGCGAATGCGACCAAGGAAATCGACGAAGCACGCGCAGGCGATATCGTCGCTTTCGTTTCGCTCAAAGAAACGGAAACCGGCGATTCGCTGTCGGACCCGGCGCATCCTGCGCTGCTCGAACGCATGCGCTTCCCTGATCCGGTCATCAGCGTGTCGGTTGAGCCCAAGACCCGCAACGACGTCGATAAGCTGTCGTCGGCGCTCTACAAGATGGTCAAGGCCGACCCTTCATTGCGGCTGGAGATGGACAAAGAAACCGGGCAGACCGTGCTCAAGGGCATGGGCGAGCTGCACCTGGAAGTGACCATCGACCGCATGCGCACCGAGCTTGGCGTGGACGCGACCATGGGTAAGCCCAAGGTGAGCTTCCGCGAGGCCTTTGGTCGTACGGTCGAACATACCTATACGCACAAGAAGCAATCGGGCGGCTCCGGCCAGTTTGCCGAAGTCACCATGGTGTTCGAGCCGCTGGCGACCGGTGGCGGTGTCGTTTTCTCCGACGAGATCGTCGGCGGCCGCGTGCCGCGCGAATACATCCCGGCGGTGGAGCACGCGGTAGATGTTGAGTCGCGCGAAGGCCAGGTGGCCGGCTACGAAGTGGTGGACTTCAAGGCCCGCCTGATCGACGGCAAGTACCACGACGTCGATTCGTCCGCGCTCGCGTTCGAGATAGCGACGCGCCAGTGTTTCCGCGAGGCCCAGCGGCTGAGCAAGCCCAAGCTGCTTGAGCCGGTGATGCGATTGGAAGTGTCGATGGAGCCCGATTACCTGGGTGACGTTATCGGCGACATCAATCGGCGACGTGGCACGGTGAATGAGCAAGGGCAGCGTGGCACGCAGGCATTCGTGCAGGGCTTTGTGCCGCTGGCGGAAATGTTCGGCTACATCAACTTCCTGCGTTCGGCCACGCGAGGCCGTGGCACGTTCACCATGGAGTTTGACCACTACGAGGAAGTGCCCGCCAATCTGGTGGACACATTGATGGAGAAAGAGGCGAAGTAATGTCTCAACGCTTACGCCGTGAGCCGTTTCGCGCTCACGGCGTGGCGTTCTACGCTGATCGGTAGGCCGCGCGGCAAGGAATGCTCAACAGCCATTCCGTGCCGCGTGGGTGCGCACGCCTCAGCGCCAGTTTGGCGCCCAGTCGCTGCGCGCGTTCGCGCATGCCGACAATGCCCCAGTGTCCGGCTTGTGCGGCGGAGCGCACGATGGCTTCGTCCATGCCGGTGCCATCATCGGTAATGCGTATACGCAACTGGTGCACTTGATGATCCACGTGGACCTCGACGTGTTTCGCCTGCGCGTGGAGAAAGGCATTGCGGATCGCTTCGCGGACGATGTCGATGATTTCGTCGCGTGCGCTGGGTAGCAACCTGCGTGGCTTGCCTTCTGCCGTGAGGCGGAAGGCTACGTGAGGATAGAGCGAGGCCAGATCCTCACCCACGGCGAGAATCGACTGCACCGGCTCATTGTCCTGCGGACCATCGCCGCGCAAGGCGATGATCTTGCCGCGCCCCTCGATCACCATTTGCCGTGCCTGCTCGATGGCGGTATTCAACGCGTCGCCATGGGCCTGGTCGCGCACCGGTCGGGCCATCAGGGCTTGCAATCGCAGTAGCAGGCCTTGCACACCCTGGAGCAGGGTGTCGTGGATTTCGCGCGCGATACGCTCGCGCTCGTTCATGCGTTCCATCAACTGCAGATGCACCCGGTCGGCGGCCAGGCGTGTGCGCCACAGGAAGAATGCGGCGATCAGCGTGACGATAACGACGATGCACAGCGCGTAAAACCAGCGTGCCTGATAGAACCATGGCGCAATGGTCAGGCGGGTTTCGGCGCCCTGCATGTTCCACACGCCATCGTCGTTGGCCGCGATCACGTGGAAGCGATAAGTGCCGGGGGCAAGGTTGGAATAGAACGCATCGCGGCGGTTGCCCGCGTCCTGCCAGCCCGCATCCACGCCATCCAGCCGGTAACGGAAGCGCACGCGATCCGGTATGGCGAGGCTTGCCGCGCTGTACTGCACCTGCAGGTTGGTCGTGCCCTTGGGTAGGTCGATTTGACCGGCTGCAGCGTAGTGCCTGCCGTTGGCGATGACCGATGCGATATCGACGGGCGGCGGCAACAGGTTGCTGCCGAGCTCGTTGGGATCAATCCAGGCCGGGCCCTGGTTGGTCAGGAACCACAGATGCTGAAGGTCATCCACGACAGCCGTCGGAACGACCGCGGCCTGCTTCGCGATGCCCGGCAACCCGTCGCGGTAGTCGAACAAGCGATAGGCCGGCGCGTGATCGGGCTGATCGAAGCTGGTGGCGGCCTCGGCTGCATCAAGGCGCAGGACGCCCTTGCCGGTGTTCAGCCAAATGTCTCCGCTGGACGTGCGTACGATGCCGGTAATGCCGCTGAATGCGTCGTTGTCGGCCACGGACATGGTTGCGATACGGCCATCGCGCCATCGTGCCAGCCCGTGCTCGCCACCAATGAGTACGTCGCCGCTGCCGGCTTTGATCGAGGTGACCGTGCCCACGTGCAGACCGTTGGCGGCCGTGTAGAGCTGGGCGGAGTGATCGTCAAGGCGCACCAGACGATCATCGGCGTAACCGATCCACAACGCGCCGCGGTTGTCGCTGGCAAGCGCCGTGGGCGTATCGTCGATCAATGCTCGCGTCGGAATGACCTGTTGCCACTGTCCCTGCCGGAGTCGATAAAGACCGTGCTCGGCGAGCGCGAGCCAGAGCTGATCCTGGTTGTCGAGCGCGAAGGCATTGACGCGTGTCAGGTCCGACGAAACCGGCCACTCGGTGCTGTCGATGGATTGTCCGTGCAGGCGATAGAGCTTGTTTCGGCCGACCATCCACAGGTCGCCGGCATGGTTGAACTGCATGCCGCTGGTGTCGTGCAAATCGCTGCGCACGACCTTATCGCCGTTGCCGTCGGAACGGTACAGCGTGCCGCCATTGGCAACCCACATCACGCCTGATGCATCGACGGCCATCGCGTAGTCGGCGGCCATGCCGAGCGGAACCTGTCCGGGCACCTGGAAACTGTTGCGATGGAAGCTGGCCAGGCCCATGTTCGTGCCGGCCCAGATCGTGCCTTCGGCATCCTGCAGCAAGGGCACGGCGCGCTCGGAAACGAGTCCGCTGGCCTTGCCGATGACTTCGGCAAGATCCTGTGCGCGCAAGGAGCGGCCCGTGGCCAAGTGCTCCACATCGGCGACGCGATAGATACCGCCGCGATCGACCAGGGTGCCCCACAGGTTGCCGTAGCGATCGAACAGCAGGCGATTGGCCCAGGCAAAGTCCGTGTCACCCGGGCGTTCCGCGGCGGTGACGCTGGGGTGATCGGGCGTAAGGCCGGGCAGGGCGCGGGTGCCATGGTCGTGATCGGACAGCCACAGCGTTCCATCCGGCGCCTGCGCCACGATGCCGTACTTGGCCATGCTCACATGGGTCGGCTGGAAACGATGTTCGCCAGGGCGAAGAAACATCAACGATTCGCCCGTGGTCACCCACAGCGTGCCGTCGCGCGCGGTGATGAGCCAATCGGCGCGATGCGAAGGGTAACCCCAGTCGGCACCTACGGTCCGCCACTGGCTGCCGTCAAAATGGGCAAGGCCACCTTCCGTTGCGGCCCAGACAGTCCCATCGCTCGTCTGCGCAAACGCCAACACCAAGCCGGGCGGGAAGTCCTTGCCGGGCGCGTATTGCCGGAGGTGTCCTGCTTGCAGCTCGCTCACGCCGCCGTAATAAAAGCCGAGCCACAGCGAGCCATCGTGCAAGGAGCCCATCGCGGTGATGTCGTTGGAGCGGAAACGCTCGCCGTCAGCTGGCTGAAAGCGTTCGAAACGAAATCCATCGAAGCGATATAGGCCGCTGCCAGTACCCAGCCAGAGGTAACCACCCTTGCTCTGCGTCATGGCCCAGATATCGGCGGGCGTGCCGGTTTCCGTGGTCCACAACCGGCGGCGAAAGCCTGGTGAATCACTGGCATGGGCGGTGAGCAGCACGCTCGCCGTCAACAGCGCTGCGCCAAGATAGCGCGCAACGTGACGGACGAAGGCCGGCCATCCGAGCATCGTCATAGGTAGTCCGTGTGAGCCTGGCCGGTGATATCCGGCGGCGATGCGTACAGCATATCGCCACGGGACATGCAGCCATAGGTGTTGCGCGGCGAACACAGAATCACCCGATTGGGCATTGCTCAGCATGGTGTCGCGCCAGCTATAGTTCGAGCCGTTACCCCCGGCCGGTCTCCCCGCGCCTGCCGATGAGGTCCGCCCAGTCATACGTCGAGGGACCATATCGTGACAGTTGATGCGACACGCATCCGGGTCCTGATCGCCGACGATCACCCGATCATGCGCGACGGCATCGTCGCGGCGATCGAGAGCGCACCCGACATGGACGTGGTGGGGCAGGCGGCTGACGGCGCGGAAGCCATCGTGCGCTACCGCGAACTGCGTCCGGACGTAGCGCTGGTCGATCTGCAGATGCCGGGCGTGGATGGCCTGCAAGCCATTTCAACGCTGGGCGCCGAGTTTCCGGACGCGCGGATCATCGTGCTGACGTCCTATCCCGGCGATGCCCGCGTGAAGCGCGCGTTGACGTTTGGCGCCAACGCCTATTTGCTGAAGACGGCCACGCGCGATGAAATCCTTGCCGGCATCCGTTCGGTCATGGGTGGGCGGCGCGTGATGGCGGTGGAAGTGGCGGGAGACATCGCCTCCCATGCATGGTCGGAAATGCTGAGTGATCGCGAGCTCAGCGTATTGCGGCTGGTAGCGACGGGCCATACCAACAAGCGTATCGCCGACATTCTTTGCGTCTCCGAAGACACGGTGAAGGCGCGACTGAAGAACATCATGACCAAGCTGGGCGCACTCGACCGCACACATGCGGTGACGTTGGCGCGCAATCGCGGCTTCTTCGACGGCTGATTCCGTCGCCTCCCCTGTAACACGCAAGACACACTTTCCGCGTCACACGCGGCGTGGCTGCGTCTGCGTTTTCTTCCAAGGCATCAACTACCTGATCGGGTAGGCAAGATTTGCCGCGATTGGGATACCTAGTTGGCGCGTAATGGGAAGAATGTCAGTGGGCGGCGAGGGCACTCGCAGGCCCGACAAACCCCACCACTTCCGTCACGCGCGCATGGCTCTACGCAGGATACGGTTCGCCGCAGCCTGATGTGCCGCGCTCGACGGATTCATCGGGAGAGCCCGCGTGTCGATGAGCGATCAACGTCCGGAGATCGACTCCGCCAAGCGCGTCTTTTCTGGCGGCATGGCGACGGCATCGGCTGCACTGGCGCTGCCCGTGATCGGGCGAGCGCGTCTTCCTATCCCTCACATGGAAAAATCAACATGAGCTCGATCACCACCAAAGACGGCACCGAGATCTATTACAAGGATTGGGGGCAGGGGCAGCCCGTCGTGTTCTCGCACGGTTGGCCGCTGTCCGCCGATGCGTGGGATGCGCAGATGTTCTTCCTCAGTTCGCAGGGCTTCCGCACCATCGCGCACGACCGTCGTGGCCATGGCCGCTCCAGTCAGCCCTGGAATGGCAACGACATGGACACCTATGCCGATGACCTCGCCGCACTGATCGAGAAGTTGGACCTGAAGAACATCGTGCTGGTTGGCCATTCGACAGGTGGCGGCGAAGTGGCGCACTACATCGGCCGTCACGGCAACGCGCGTGTCGCCAAGGCGGTGCTGATCGGTGCGGTGCCGCCGATCATGGTCAAGACAGCCAACAATCCCGGTGGCCTGCCCATCGAGGTGTTCGACGACATCCGTGCGAAGACGCTGGCCGATCGTTCGCAGTTCTTCAAGGACTTGTCCGGCCCGTTCTTCGGCGCCAATCATCCGAACTCCAACGCTACCCAGGGCATGCGCGACTCGTTCTGGATGCAGGGCATGATGGGCGGCTTGAAGGGCCTGTATGACTGCATCAAGCAGTTCTCGGAAGTGGATTACACCGACGACCTGAAGAAGATCGAGGTGCCCACGCTGGTGATTCATGGCGACGACGACCAGATCGTGCCGATCGATCACGCAGGCCGTCTGTCCGCCAAGATCGTCAAGCACGCCACGCTCAAGGTTTATCCCGGCGCACCGCATGGCCTGACGGCCACGCACCAGGAGCAGGTCAACAAGGATCTGCTCGAGTTCATCCGTTCCTGACCCTCCCGAGGCGCGCCGGCAGCCTCAGGCCGGCGTGCCCTTTATTCGCACCCTGGAGTACTCCCATGTCCATCACCGCCACGCCGACCCCGGGCAAGCAACTGATCACCCCGACGGACCACACGCTGATCCTGATCGACTTCCAGTCGCAGATGTCGTTTGCCACGCACTCGATCGATCCGACCGTGTTGCGCAACAACGCGGCGCTGGTTGCGAACGCGGCGGCCAGCTTCAAGGTATCGACCATTTTGACCACGGTGGCCGAGAAGACCTTCTCCGGCCCGATGTATAGCGAGATCACCGATCCGTTCCCGGGCCAGGCGCTGCTGGATCGCACGTCCATGAATACCTGGGAAGACGCCGCGGTGATCAAGCGCGTCAATGCGATCGGCAAGAGCCGGCTGGTGCTGGCTGGCCTGTGGACTTCGGTGTGCATTGTCGGCCCGGCACTGTCGGCGCTGGATCAAGGCTTCGAGGTCTATGTGATTGCCGACGCGTGCGGCGACGTATCGGCCGAGGCACACAACCGCGCCATCGAACGAATGATCCAGGCAGGTGCTCGCCCGATGACGTCGCTGCAGTACCTGCTGGAACTCCAGCGCGACTGGGCACGCACCGAAAGCTACGACAGCACCACGGATATCGCCAGGCGCTTCGGCGGTTCCTATGGGCTTGGCATTACCTACGCCAAGAGCATGTTCGGGGCCCACGAAGGCTGATTGCTGGGCGCCTCTGGAGCATGGCCATGAAAATCTACGTGATCTCGCTAGCTGCCGGCGTATTGGTCGGCGTCATCTACGCCCTGTTGCAGGTCCGCTCACCGGCGCCGCCCCTGGTGGCGCTGGTGGGTCTGTTGGGTATTTTGTGCGGAGAGCAGTTGCCTCCGTTGGTGAAAAATATCCTGCATCGTCAGGCCCAGCCGACCGTCTGGCTGCGCGAACAGGTCAAGCCGCATATGTGCGGTGAATTGCCCTCGGCTCATCACGCCGCGCGCAAGAGCGACTCTACGGAGCAGAAGTCATGACCACCGGCGATAACGCACCCGATCTGATTCTTCATGGTGGACGCATCACCACGCTCGATCGCGGACTGCCCGAGGCACAGGCAGTGGCCATCGCCGATGGCCGCTTCGTGTCCGTGGGGCGCGATGCCGAGGTCATGCCGCTGGCGGGGCCGCGCACGCGCGTGATCGACCTCAAGGGTCAGCGCGTTTTGCCGGGCTTAATCGACAATCACCTGCACATCATCCGCGGTGGCCTCAATTACAACCTGGAGTTGCGTTGGGATGGCGTGCGCTCGCTCGCCGACGCCATGGCCATGCTCAAGCAGCAGGTGGCGATTACGCCAGCACCGCAATGGGTGCGCGTGGTGGGTGGCTTTACCGAGCATCAGTTTGCCGAGAAGCGCTTGCCGACCATCGACGAACTCAACGCTGTTGCACCGGATACGCCGGTGTTCCTGCTGCACCTGTACGACCGCGCCATTCTCAATGGTGCAGCCCTGCGTGCGGTGGGCTATACCAAGGACACGCCGGAGTCGCCGGGCGGGCAGATCATGCGCGATGGCGCCGGCAATCCCACTGGCCTGCTGCTGGCCAAGCCGAACGCTGCGATCCTGTATGCGACGTTGGCGAAAGGGCCGAAACTGCCGTTCGACTACCAGCTCAACTCCACGCGCCACTTCATGCGCGAGCTGAATCGCCTTGGCGTCACTGGCGCCATCGATGCGGGTGGCGGCTTCCAGAATTACCCTGACGACTACGCCGTCATCGAGAAACTCGCAGCAGAAAACCAGCTCACCATTCGCCTCGCCTACAACCTGTTCACGCAGAAGCCGAAGCAGGAGAAGGAAGACTTTCTCAACTGGACGAGTAGTTCGAAGTACAAGCAGGGTGACGATTACTTTCGCCACAATGGCGCGGGTGAAATGCTGGTGTTTTCGGCAGCGGACTTCGAGGACTTCCGGCAGCCACGCCCGGACATGCCGCCGCAGATGGAAGGCGAGCTGGAAGAGGTCGTGCGTGTGCTGGCCGAAAACCGTTGGCCCTGGCGCATGCATGCCACCTATGACGAAACGATCAGCCGCTCGTTGGACGTGTTCGAGAAGGTCAATCGCGACATCCCGCTGCAGGGGCTCAACTGGTTCTTCGACCACGCGGAAACCATTTCCGAGCGCTCCATCGACCGCATCGCCGCGCTAGGTGGCGGCGTGGCCGTGCAGCATCGCATGGCGTATCAGGGCGAGTATTTCGTCGAGCGTTATGGCCCAGCCGCCGCGCAGACGACGCCGCCGGTGAAGCGCATGTTGGAAAAGGGTTTGCGCACCTCGGCGGGCACCGATGCAACGCGTGTGGCGTCGTACAACCCGTGGGTGTCGCTGTCTTGGCTGGTGACCGGAAAAACGGTTGGCGGGCTGAGCTTGTATCCGCGTAGCAACTGTCTTGATCGCGAGACGGCGCTGCGCATGTGGACCGAGAACGTCACGTGGTTCTCCAATGAGGAGGGTAAGAAGGGCCAGATTAAAGCGGGGCAGCTCGCTGACCTGATCGTGCCCGATCGCGACTTCTTTGCTTGCCCCGAAGCGGATATCGCCGACACCACCTCGGTGCTGACCATCGTCGGTGGCCGCGTGGTGTACGGCAGCGGCGGTTTCTCCTCGTTCGAGGATGTGACCGTGCCGCCGGCGATGCCCGAGTGGTCGCCGGTGCGGACCTATGGCGGATACGGTGCCTGGGCGCAGCAGCGAGATGCGACGCCGGCTGTATCTGTCGCAACCTGCGCCTGCAATCACGGATGCTCGGTGCATGGCCACGATCACGTCGGTGCGTGGTCGAGTCGTTTGCCGGTATCGGACCTCAAGTCGTTCTGGGGCGCACTGGGTTGCGCGTGCTGGGCGGTGTGACCATGGCCACCGCGACATCCTCATCGAAAGGTTGGCGGGAGCGCTTTGCCTCGCCGCTGGTGCACTGGCTGGCCTTGCTCGGCCTATGCGCGGCTTACCTGCAGGGTGGGTTACAGAAAGCATGGATATCCCGGCGGCCATCGCCGAAACGGCCCACTTCGGAATGTCGCCAGCGGGGCCGGTGACGTTCGCGGTGATCGTGCTGGAACTTGGCGCGTCGCTGGCCATTCTCAGCGGACGTGGGCGTTGGGTGGGGGCATTGCTGCTCGCGGCCTTCACGTTGGCTGCAACCTTCATGGCCAATCGTTTCTGGGCGGTGCCCGTCGCGGAGCGATTTGGCGTGACGAACGCTTTTTTTGAACACCTCGGCTTGGTCGGTGGCTTCCTGCTGGTGGCATGGCATGACTTGCGCGACCGGGCGACACCTTCTTCATCCGCTGGTTACTGATCATCCAAGGGAGTTTCTCCATGCGCACGTATTCAAAGCTTCTCGCTCTCGCCCTTGGCTTCAGTGCGGCCGGGGTCGCATCGTTGCCCGTTTTTGCCAAGGAAGCGCCGGCCACGCCGATGGTGGCGGTGGGGTCGCAGTACGACACCACGCACGTTTACGTTGCTCCGGCAGATGTGGATCGCTTCGTGGAGAGCTTCCTCGCCACGTTCGGTGGTCAGAGCACTAAGCAAGGCATTGCAACGGTGACGCCCACGCCCAGCAGCACCAGCACCCAGTTGTTGCAAACGCCGGTAGGCACGGTGTCGCTGTTCGGCTTCCGCACGCCGATCCCGCATCCGTTCGGCGATGAACGCACGGGTTATCTGGTGACCGACATCGACGTGGCGGTCAAGGCGGCCCGTGCGGCCGGCGCGGATGTCATCGTACAGACCTTTCCCGACCCGATCGGTCGCGACGTGGTCATCCAGTGGCCGGGCGGCGTGAATATGCAGCTCTACTGGCATACCACGCCGCCGAACTACGCGCCGTTCCAGACTGTCCCGGAAAACCGCGTCTACGTATCGCCGGATCGCGCGGGTGCATTCGTGAAGAGTTTCCTGACGTTCTCGCACGGCAAGGTGGTTGCTGACGATGCCAAGGCGCCCGGCGTGGAAATCGGCCGGAGTGGCGATACGTTCCACCGCATCCGCATCGAGTCCACCTTCGGGAAGATGACGGTGCTCGTCACCGACGGGCACCTGCCGTATCCGTATGGCCATGAGATGACCGGCTATGAAGTGACGAGCCTTTCCGACACGCTGACCAAGGCCAAGGCGCATGGCGTGAAGGTGTTGGTGGAGCCGTATACCAGCGAAGGTCGCGAATCGACGGTGGTGGAATTCCCGGGTGGTTACGTGGCTGAAATCCACGCTAGCGCCAGCCACTGAAGACCATGAAAGAGGCGGGAAGGGCATTGAGCCCTTCATGTATCGGTGCGGGGGCGATCGTTGCTCCCGCACGCTCCATGGCGGCGGGGATGATGTTCGGCCTGGGTCTTGCGTCGGTCGCGGTCAACGCGCAAGAGGTTAGTGCGGATTCGACACAAGTGACGCCCGTCCAGAATGTGGCCGAGAGACCCGCATTGCGCAGCAATCGCTGGCAGGAGGATTGGTCGGTGCTGGCTGATCCTTCGTTGCGCACGCAATGGGGCGATGCGCTCAAGTATCTGTCGCTGAGTAATAGTGATACGAAGACTTATCTGTCGTTCGGCGTGAATTTGCGTGAGCGAACGGAAATGCAGGACGCCGCCAGCTTCGGCATCGGCCACAACCCGAACAACACCTATCTGTTGCAACGCTTCCAGCTGCACGCCGATCTGCATTTCGCCAGCTATTGGCAGGCGTTCGTGCAGTTTGAGGATGCGCGCACCATGAACAAACAGGTGATCAGCGGTGCCGACCGCAATCCCTGGGATCTGCGGTTGGCCTTCGTCGCTTATGTGCGGACCTTCGCCGGCGGCACCTTCAAGGCGCGCGTGGGTCGCCAGGATTTTGCCTTTGACCTACAGCGCTTCGTGTCGTTGCGCGATGGTCCGAACGTGCGGCAGTCGTTCGATGCGATCTGGGCCGATTGGGAGGGCAGCAAGTGGCGCTTTATCGGCTTTCTCAGTCAGCCTGTGCAATACAACGACGAGCACCCGTTCGACGATATATCCAGCCACCATTTCCGTTTCCACACGCTGCGCGTCGAGCGTCTGCTATGGGGCAAGGACGAGCTTTCGGCTTATTACTCGCTCTACAGTCGGGACAACACGCACTATCTCGACGCGGTGGGCGATGAGCATCGCGACGTGTATGACGTGCGCTTCGCTGGCAACCAATCGGGCGTGGATTGGGATCTGGAAGCCATGGCGCAGCGCGGCCATGTTGGTGCGAAGGATATTGACGCCTGGGGTACCGGCGCGCGGGTCGGTTACACCTGGCCTGTCACCTGGTCACCGCGAATCGGATTACAGATGGATGCAGCCTCGGGGGATCGTCATCCGGGTGATGGCACGGTGGGTACGTTCAATCCCCTGTTTCCCAATGGCTATTACTTCACGTTAGCGGCCTATACCGGTTACACCAATCTGCGGCACGTCAAACCCAGTGTGACCATCAAGCCGGTGAGCCGACTCACACTGATGGCTGCAGTGGGATTTCAATGGCGCGAATCCACTGCCGATGCCATCTACGTGCAGCCGAATATTCCGCTGCCCGGCACGGCTGGACAGGGAAGCAAATGGACCGGTGCGTACGGCCAGGTGCGCGCGGACTACGCCTTCAACGCCAACTTCACCGGTGCGGTAGAGGCTGTGCATTATGACGTGGGGCGTGCGATACGCATGGCCGGTGGACGCGACGCCGACTACGTCGGCGTCGAAGGGAAGTTCATGTGGTGACGTTACGAAAAAACACACCCGACCCCGGGAGAGGATGAGTGTATGAATGAAAAACCTTTGTTGCCGACCATCCTCAGTGTGATAGCCGGCTATGTCGATACGGCGGGCTTTCTGGCGCTGCACGGTCTGTTCACGGCGCATGTCACGGGCAACTTTGTCACCATCGGGGCGGCGCTGGTGTCGGGAACGTCGGGCATCGTGGCCAAGTTGCTGGCGCTGCCGGTGTTCTGCGTTTTCGTTATCGGTGCGCGACTGCTTCGTTATCGCCTGATCGATGCCGGGCAGCCCGTGGTGCGCTCGCTGCTGTCGATCAAGCTGGCGTTGTTGGTGGCGGCGATGGTGCTGGCCATCTACTACGGGCCCTTCCCGCAGGGTGACAGTTGGGCTGCGACGTTGACCGGCATGACCCTGGTGGGCGCCATGGCCATCCAGAACGCCGTGCACCGCGTGCATTTGGGCAGCTCGCCGCCGTCGACATTGATGACGGGCACTACCACGCAAATCATGCTGGACGTGGCCGATCGCATTCGTGGCGTGCCTGCGGCGCAGCAGGCCGCCCTGAATGGTCGGCTCAGGCGCATGAGTTTTGCCGTGCTGGCGTTCGCCATCGGCTGTGCGGCGGGTGCGTTGTTTTATGCCTTTGGCGGCATGTGGTGCTTTGTCGTACCGCCCTTGCTGAGCGTGGCGGCGGTGTTGCGATATGGCGATGCCGATCCCGAGCCAATGCCGACATCGTAATGACATTTGCCGGGCCATACTCAACCGGTCAACCGCGGAGATTCCTCATGGGCAAGACAAGCAAGGCCAAGACAGATACCAGTAGTGCGAAGGTCCGCCAAAAGGCGCCCCTCAATACGCCATCGGCGCTGGGTGAAAAGGCTACGCGCGATATCTCGGCAGAGCTGAATGCGCTGCTGGCTGATGTCCTGGCTGTGTACCTGAAGACCAAGAACTTCCATTGGCACATGTCCGGGCCGTATTTCCGCGACTATCACCTACTGCTCGACGAGCAGTCGGACCAGATCTATGCCACGGTGGACCCTATTGCCGAGCGCGTGCGCAAGCTGGGCGGCACCACGCTGCGTTCGCTCGGGCACGCCAAGCGACTGGCTCGCCTGTCCGACAACGACGCGGACTTCGTGACGCCGGACGACATGCTGGCCGAGCTGCGCGAAGACAATCAGCGCCTGGCCGGTTACATGCGCGCCACGCATGAGCTCTGCGACGAGTACCGCGACGTCGCCACGGCCAGCTTGCTAGAGAACTGGATCGACGAGGCCGAGCGCCGCGTGTGGTTCCTGTTCGAGACCAGCCGTCACTCCTGATGGCATTGTCCGCGACCGGCAACGGTCGCGGCCAACTCTGTTGTTGCAGTTTCCTGCTGAGCTGGATCGCTCAGGCGATGCCGCGCCAGCGCGCGACCATGCCGACCCCTTTGGTGACAGCGCTCGATAGCAGGCGCAGGTCGAGCGGCATGTCCGGGCGATAGACGTCCAATAGCAAGGCGATGCGCGTTTGCTCGCAGCGGTTCCACACCTCGTGCGGATAAGTGTCGTCCCACAACAGCTGCTCACCACTGCCCATTCGATGTTCTTCGCCAGCCAGCCATAACACGGCGGCGGGAAGTCCGTCCTCGGCAAGTGGGGCTTCCAGGTTGAGCTGATAGCGCAGGATTCCCCGGAACGGCCCGCTGTGACGCGGTATGTGCTTGTGCGGGGCAAGGAAGGAGAGCGTGGCCGACAGTACGCCGGGGCAGGCGGCCAGCAACTCGGCGAGAAACGGGCAGCGCGCCAGGTTGGCGTGGATGTCCTGCCCGTAGATCTTGAGCAGAAACATGCGCCAGTCACGTCCATCGGTGGCCGAGATCTCGGCCTGGGTTGGCATGATTTCGTGGAAACGCGGAATGGGCTGGGCGCCCTCGAGCACGGCCATCGCCTCGCCGCGGATGACCTCCCATGCGTCGTGAAAGCGGTGGCCGTCGGGGAAGCAGGTGTCGATATCGAGTACGGGTGGCGTATTGATGCGTGCGTCGTAAAGGCGGCGGATGGCCCGCGACGACAGCTCATAGAGCGAATCCATCTTCGGTGTTCCCTCTTTTTTCTTGATGGGCGTACTCGCCCCGGCACCGCGTGGCCACCTTCCCAGTAGCCGACATGTTGCACGGTAGCGACAGAAATCTCCTCGTCACGTGAACGCACGGGGCCCACTTCGGCCGACACGGCCAATAAGCGGATCTACATGAAAAAAATGGTCTTTTTGGCTGTTTTTTCGTGGGATTTTTCTTGTATTTTACGTGACGTCACGTAAAATAGGCGCAAATGAGGAGGGCGCACCATGGTTGACCCACAAGATCCGGGCACGCTTGCCTTGCCCCTGACGTTCAAGCGTTCGCGCGGACGTCCGCGCAAGCCCAATGCCTTGACGCCAGCGGAGCGTGCGCGTCGTTACAGGGCGAGGAAGAAGACGCTATCGATACATGCCGTATCGCTGGCGGTTCACAGCGACGTGGTGCGCGAACGTGACCATGCGTTGTCGCAGGTGAGGCAGTTGCGCGGCGAGCTGGAGCGTTTGCTACAACAGCTGCAGTCATAACGGGTGGCTTGCGCGGCGATCGCTGCGCGCCATGAGCGAATTCGTGACCGCCCAGGTGGCGGTCGTGTGCGTTTGTTTTGCTTCGCTAGAGCAACGGGTCCGGCGGTGTCTGGGCCACCGAACCACGCATGCAGGCCGCCCTAAGCGACATCAGGCCTTGAGTGCGGCCTTCAGTGCTTCAGCTTGCTTGGGGAACCACGGGCCATTGGTTTCCAGCACGCCATCGGCAAGCTTCTTGGCTTCATCGTCGCGATGAAGAGCCTTCAGTGCCTTCACGCGCTGCAACGCTACGGCGAGGCGGTTGGCGCCATAAGCCTTGTTGGCGGCCTGTGCGAGATAAGGCAATGCATCGGCAGGCTTGCCCGTATCCACCAGGCTGCGGCCGTAACGGTACGCATAGACGTAGTCGTCCGGATAGGCGGCGATCAGCTTGCGTTGATAGTCATCCAGCTCTGCGGTGCGCTTGGCGCGTGTCAGGTAGATGCGCAGGTTGTCGGCGAGATTGCGATCGCTGGCGAGGTTGCTGCCAAGGCGCTGGCGTGTCTGCGTGATGGCGCGATCAAGAAGGGCCGTGGCAGCAGCCTGATCGCCAAGCGTTTCGTCCAATTCAGCGCTGGTCAGCACGGCGCTGCGCTGGTCAGCGCAGGCGGGTTTGGCAACGAGCACCTGTGTACTGACGTAAGTGTCGAGCGGTTTGCGCTGCGTGGCGAGCAGGGCCTTGCGTTCGGCGGCAGGCAATTTGTCGGTGGCATCGAGCAGATTGTCGAGTACGTACGGGCGCTGACAGCCGATGTCCTGCGCCAGCACTTTCTGTGCACTGGCGATTACTGCAGTGTTGTCCTTGGCTGCGAGAGCCTTGATCAGCGTGAGTTGATCAAGCGCCACGACAGTGCGGCTGTTCTTGCGGGCATTCTGTTGCCGCGCTGTGGGTAAGGCTGCAAACCAGTCCAGGCCCTCATTGCCCTCGGAGCGCGCCTGATACGCCTCGAGCACGCTGGCGATATCGTCGTCGCTACCCTTGAGTGCTTTCTGCTTCAGGCCATCCAGCGTGTTGCCCGTGGCGAGGATGGCGTTGACCTTCGGATAGAACTTTTCGCGCGGCTGCTCCGCCGAGATACGGCCGAGCTCATTGCCGTGCTCGTCCAGCACCACGTAACTGGGCAGGAAGGATGCATTGAGTTTCTTCATCCAAGTCTGGCCATCCGGCGAATCGGCGTCGGCCTCGACCACGATGGCCTTGCGTTGCACAGCGTCCCATTCCGGGCCGTTCAGCACGTGGCTGGCCATGTAGTAGCACGAGTAGCACCACACCGCCTGGAAATCGACCAGCACTGGGCGATGTTGCTCGGCAGACACCTTCAGGGCTTCGTCGATGGTGAGTGGCGCCTTGGCATCTGCTGCGTGCACGCCGACGCTGGGGAGCATGGCGAGTAGCAAGGAGGCAAGCAGCGGATTCTTCATGCGGCGGTGGGTCTGAGGCATGACGTCGGCTCTCTGTTTCATGGGCGGGATGTTGGTACTGCCGCCGCACGCTTCCATTGCGCCGTGCGGGAGTCGACGACTTTCGCGTCGGCGGCAGCGTTCGGAGAAAGGGTCCCTGCCGGGAGCGGGGCGTTCCGGCGCCTCGATATCATGGGTGCAAGATTGCGCCGATGTCGATGGGTGGATCTATGAAAGCCCGGACCATGAACGATTGAAAGAGGTCGGCAGATGAAGGTTTCTCATGTCGACAGAACTTATGGTTATAAGCCGCGTATTCACGGGCGTGTGGGGTGATAGGCAAAAGTAAATGCGTACTGATTCCTGACTCCTACTCTTGCGCGCACGGAAGGCTTGACGTGCTTTTGTGACTTCAGCGCTACATCGATGGTGGCTCCGGATGAGAGTGCTCTGCACATTCAGACATATCCAGTAGACATGACTTTCTCGGCATCGTTAACGTCGCTTGGCTGCGCGCTCCGCACTTTCGCTGTGCTCGCACTACAGTCACGGAGGATGTTGCAACGATGTCCCGCAGTGCCGATGTTCGCTTCACTTTCACCCCAGCAGCCTCGTCTACCGCTTTTGAAGTGGTGAGCTTTGGGCTCGAGGAGTCCCTCTCGGCTGATGGGCTCCCATCCGCTGACGGCGCCCCGTTGCCTTATCGCTTGAGCGTCGAGCTATCTTCTTTCGACGACAACGTCGACTTCTCCACACTGCTTGACGCTCCAGCCCATTTCGCCATCTGGCGTGATGGCCAAGTGGTACGACATGTCCATGGCATCGTCACGGCCTGGGACCAGGCTGATAGCGGCACACACCGAACGCGTTATAGCGCGGTCTTAGAACCCGCGCTCGCCCGCCTCACGCTGCGCAGCAACTGCAGAATATTTCAGCAACTGTCGGTGCCCGACATCATCGGGGCGCTGCTCAAAGAGCACGGCCTGCTGGGTGTGGAGTGGAACCTCTCGGGTACGCACCTGCCCAGAGAGTTTGCATGCCAATGGAATGAGAGTGACTGGGCCTTTGTGCAGAGAATTTCAGCCGATGAAGGCATCCTGCTATCGATTGAGCACGAAGCGAATCAGCATCGACTGATCTTCACCGACACCACGCAGAGTCTGCCCAAGGGCGGCGCGTTGATCTACGAACCGCAAGCCGGCGGTACCGCCGATCAACCCAGCCTGCGCAAATTCCGCTACAGCCAGCGCATGGCCCCGACGAGTACCGTGGGGCGCGAGTACACATTTTGGAACGCCAAATATAATTTGGAGCATCAGGCGGCACCGTACGCGTCCGAGGCGAAATTGGGGCGGGTCACGTCCGACGACGAGGTGTCCAGCGAGTACGCCTCATCCGTGCCAAGCACGTCAGGGGCATCTGGGGGAAACTACGAGCGCTACCGCTACCCCGCCGATTACAAGAAGGATGAGGTAGGCAAGCCCTTTACGCGTACCCGCCTCAACGCCGAGCGGCGCGAGGCGGCCCAAGCCTTTGGCGCGGGCGATGCCGCGTTTCTCGTACCAGGCACGTCGTACACCTTAGAAGGCCATCCGCGTGACGCGTGGGATCGTGAATGGCTAGCGGTACGCATACACCACGAAGGTACCCAACACCCCAGCCAAGGCGAAGACGCTACCGAAGGTGCTACCACCTACAGCAACACCGTCGTCTTCGTGGTGCGCGAGTTTGAATGGAAAGCCCCGCTATGGCCCAAGCCACGCATGGACGGCCCGCTGATTGCGACCGTGGTAGGCCCCGCGAATGAGGAGGTATGGGTCGATAAGTGGGGCAGGATCAAGTTGCAATTCCCATGGGATCGTGACGGCAAGAGCAACGAGGCCAGCTCCTGTTGGGTGCGTGTCGCCAAGGGCTGGGCGGGCGTTGCCTACGGCATGCAGGCACTGCCGCGCGTTGGGCATGAGGTCGTCGTCGTCATGCTGGCGGGGGATATCGACCAGCCGATGGTCGTGGCGGCCGCGCACCATCCCGGCAATCCGCCTCCCTACGAACTGCCCAAGTTCCATGCGATCCACACCGTCAAAAGCAAAGAGCTCAAAGGCAACCGTGGCAACGAGTTGCGCATCGACGACACTTCACAGCAGATCAGCGCCGCGCTGATGAGCGATCACGGCGCCACCGCCTTGCACCTCGGTTACCTCACTCACCCACGTCCGCGAGGCGGTGCGCCGCGTGGTGAGGGCTTCGAGCTGCGCACCGACGAACACGGTGCCGTGCGTGCGGCCAAAGGCTTGTTCCTATCCACCGATGGGCAAGCCAAGGCGGAGGGCGGTCAGCTCAGTCGTGCCGAGTTGGTGCAGTGCCTGGAAAGCGCGCTGGAGTTGGCCAAGCAACTGGGTGACTACGCAGGCCAGCATCAGGGTCTTTCTCACGACGCGCAGCCGCAGCAGAACCTGAGCCATGCCGTGCGTGACCTGGGGCACGGGGCCAACGATGAGAAAGCCGGTGCCAGTGGTGGACAGCCGCTGATCGCCTTGAGTAGTCCCGCAGGCATCGCCGCCGGCACGCCTCAATCCATCACCCTGGCCGCAGGTCAGCATATCGATAGCGTGGCGCAGCAGAACCAGCAATTCACCGCAGGTCAAACGCTCACCATGAATGCAGGGCAGGGCTTAGGGCTGTTCGCCCACGGCGGCGAACTCAAACACATCGCTCATCAGGGTGACCTGAGCTTGCAAGCGCAGCAGACCAATGTACGCGTGGAGGCCAAGCAGAGCGTGGAGTTCTACGCCACTGATGATCACATCCTGGGTGTTGCCAAGAAGCACGTCACGTTCATGACCACTGAAGGTGCGTACGTCAAGTTGGACGGTCCCGATATTGAGTTTGGGTGCCCTGGAAGCATGCGCTTCAAGGCTGCCAGCTATGACATGGAGGGCGCAGGCAGCATGCATGGTGAGCTGCCGCAGTTCGATGTGGGTGACACGCAGCGGCGATTTGTTGCGTTGATGGCCGGTAGCGATCAACCCATGGCCAAGATCCCCTACAAGATGCGACTTGCCAATGGCGAGCTCATCGAAGGTACGACGGATGCCGGCGGCGCAACATCTCAATTGCAGAAGGGCGCCATGCATCTTGTACAAACCCATTTGTTTAGTCCTGCGCAAGCTCAGATCACACCTTCCACGGGTGTCAGTTCATTGGCCCAGATAAAGCAGGATGGTGCCTATAGCCAGCAATTCCTGTTACAGGACGAGCGTGATGGCAGCCCATTGGCAGGCTATCCGTACACAGTGACCACGGCTGACGGGCAGAACATCTCGGGCGTGGCTGATGCACAAGGGTATACACAGCCTATCTTCACCGATCAGGCGACGGATGTTTCGGTTGCCGTCTACGACATCGCTCAACCTCTGAATCCGATGTGGGATCAACTGACATGAGCACCGCCAAAAAGACGCCGCTCAAAAAACATTCAGCGAAAACCACGCCAAAGTCGGACAAGCAACGCGTTGCCGTCTCCGTTGACCTGTCTGCCCGGCTCAAGCAGATCAGGGCGCTTGTGGTTGCCAACAATAAGTCCCTCCAGGGTGCTGACGTCATCATTTGCCAGATCTACATGGAGTCGCGCTTCGACCCGAAGGCGTCGTCCGACAAGAGCTCCGCCAAGGGCCTGATGCAGCTTCTCAAAGCCCCCATTCGTGAGCTTTACCGTTTGAGGGAGCTTGAGAAACCGGCGGCGCAGAGGCGTACCGAAACCAAGGTCTATCAAGAAGCCGATGCATATCACGATGGTACGGCGCTGCTTGATGAGGCCACCAACATTCAAGCGGGAACCGAGTACCTGCAGCGCCTTATTGATCACCGCACGCGACAAAAGAAGGATGACCCCGTTGCTGAGGGCTTTAAAGACTACAGGGGCGTTCCCAACGGCATCTATTACAAAAAGATAAAAGCAGCCGCCGACAAGCTGCGTAACGACCCGGACAACGTAAAGATCCTTCAGGACATGGTGCAATGAAGCCTGCATGGTGTCTTTTGATGCTTGCACTTCCGCCTTGCATGGCATGGGCGAGTTCCCAGGGACAAAATATGTCGTGTCCACTGGGTCGTGATGGCACCCACGTCGTTGCTGTCACGAGCAAGCGCCCCGTTGCAGATACGCGCCATTACGATCTGCGCGTAGGCAACGACAAACCGGTGGCGCTGTTCGACAGCACGGGCAGGGCAGACAGCGACGACCCCAACTTCGATGCGTCACGCGGATCGGATGTGCAGATCGAATGCCTTGGTGCACCGGAAAAAGTGTTGGTGATTTCTGGCGAATTCACCTCCAACTTTTTGCAGGGCGTCGCCATTCGCTTCAATACCGCCATGCACCGTTGGGAGCGGGTCGATTTTGCCGAGCGCACGCGTCCCATCGCGGTTTACCTGGAAGCCAGCGGCATGTCGGTGATCTTCGCCAATGGCGGGCAAGAGGTGGCAGGACGCTATCTGGTCTATCGCTACCCCGGCCAGGCGGATGCAATGGCCGGTCCTGTCGCGGTGAACACCCTGCCGGCGGGGCGCGATATCGAAACCATTCGTCTTCCTAACCGCCCTAAGCCATAGAGCGCGAACAAATAACGCCTATCTGCATTTGCGAGCGGCGCGCCTTCGTGCCCGCTTCCGGAGATTCATCGTCATGCCCGACGCCCCATCCCCCGCGTTAGCCCGCGCCCAAGGCATCACCATCCCCCAGGGTGGTGATCACTACATGCCCATTGGCCCCAAGCGCCCGTGCATCACCATCCTGGTGCACGGCGTAAACGATCTCGCCGGTGTCTATGCCGACATCGAAAAAGGGCTGTGCGATGGCCTCAACGAACGGCTGGATCTGCTCACGCCCGGCAAACTGTCCGGTGATAACCCCGGGCGGCTGATGGCCGCCACTTACAGCCTGCCGCAGGACGATCAAGGTAAGGCCGCCAACCCTGATGCTATCTACTACCGCCGCAAGTTCGGCAGTGCGCGGCGTGGCGAGGACGGCATCTGCAGCATCGTGGTGCCGTTCTACTGGGGCTACCGCGAAGAAGAGCACGCCATCCAGAAAGACAAGCCGCATGGCGAGTGGCTGGATCGCCACGGCAATCGGCTGGACAAGGCCGGCACCAAAGAAGGTGGCCCATTCGCCAACGCCACCACCACCTTGCCGGACATGTGGGGCAACGGCTTCAGCGGCTACCTGTTTGGTTTTGTACCGGTGGATGCCGTGGCAGGCACCGCCACGCACCCGCTGCTACCTGCCGCGCATCGCCGCTACATGGTACTCGGCGCCCAGCGGCTGGCCATGCTGGTGCAAATCATCCGCAGCCGTTACCCCGGCGACACCATCAACGTGGTTGGGCATAGCCAGGGCACCATGCTCACCTTGTTAGCCAATGCCTTGCTCAGCGAAAAGGGGCAGCGCCCGGTCGATGGGTTCGTGATGATGAACTCACCCTACAGCTTGAATGAGCCGCTCACCGAAACCCTGCAAAGCTTCACTCAGCAACAAACCCGCGAGGCGCGCCTGGCGACGCTGAGCGGCATCGTCCAGTTCATGACCAGTCAGCCCAACACCACCGTCTCGCTGGCCGACATGGCCGGTAACGACGTCAACACCCGTGTGGGCGGAGCCAACTGGAATGGCAGCACCTGCCAAACGCGCATCGATGGTCAACCCGTCAACCTTACCGAGCGCGACAACCGCGGCTGGGTCAACTTGTACTTCACGCCGCAAGACCAAACCGTAGGCCTGTCCAACGTGGAGGGCATCGGTTGGCAAGGCATACCCGATGCCCGTGGCAGCCAGCTGGTGCTGTCGCAACTGGGCGCGCGCTTCAGCCAGCGCGTATTTACCCTGCGTCGTCGCAACGATGCCGTTGAGCAAGTGGGTGCGCAACCGGCCGGCTACCGTTACATCCTGTTGCGCGACGGCGAAAAAACCTGGGAAGACACCGGCATGGACTGGACGGCGCGTTTTGGACGCGCCAGCTTTTCGGCCGGGCAGGCGGTGACCCTCAACAGCGCCGCGCTGCCTTTGCCGGTGACGGCGGATTTTGCCAACGGTGCGGATGTCACCCAGCGCGATACCGCCAGTGGCGTGTATCAGGCCAACCAGCATCTGGACCCCGTCGACGCGCGCATTGCCATCACCCGATCCAGCGGCTGGAACCCCGACAAGGACTTGTTCACCACCGAGATGGACGAAGGCAAAGCCTTCGCTCGGGGGCGCAGCGCGGAGGATGTCGAAGCTGTGCTCAACGAAGGCATGGACGTCGCTGATCGCACTCAGGTCAAGCGAGTCATCATGCTTGGCAATGGCAAGGTCAACATTATCCGCAGCGAAACGCCCAACGAAGCAGCGCGACGTTGGCAGAGAGTGGAAGTGCCACTGTCGTTTCACTCGGCTATTCCGGCCAACCCGATGCATAGCCAGCGCGTGTTGGCTTATGACGTAGCGATAGGGCCTACGCTTAGCGTGATGGAGGAGGGGTTTTATGCGTACCTGTGCCGCGTGGCGGATTGGCGGCTGGATTGGCAGAAAACCAATGCTGGCTGGACGAATCAAAAAAAGACCAGCACACCTGTTGGTGCTGAGGATTTGCCAGTCCAGAGGTGCTGTCGTTTTACAACGACAAACAATTGACCACTGCTGAGTTCAAGAGGCTGATTGACGACACAGTCAGCTACCGACAAACCGGTAAGCCACCGGCACAGATGGACATCGATATGCCGAAGCTGGTGGCCGGCCAGACCATCGGTGGGCGCTTGTTGGGTAAACCTCTGCAATACGGCGGAACACCACCTAAAGGAGATAAGGCGTGATCCATCGGCCTTCATCATGGTGCCGCTTCAGCCTGAGTGCGCTCTGCGCACTCGCCAGTGTCACGGGGCATGCAGTATCTGCGACGCCATCCCCTGATCCGTTGGCCAGGCTTGCCTGTGTGATCACACCTTCCTCTTCTGCGACCACTCCCGCATCGCCGGCCACGGAGGCCATATCCATGCTCGATTCACTGCAGCACAAAGCACCTACCGGTACCTCACGTCTGGAAACGCTGGATGTGCTCAGTGTTGGTCTGAGTGTGGACGTGTTTCGTCAGGGACAGGCGTGGGGTGCGTTGCAGCAGCAGGCTGCGGCGCAGCCCAACAGCCTTCACGTGGGTTCCGCTTTGCCGATGGACCCGAAAAAATATCCATCGAACGCTGACGACAAGGATGTTGCGTATGAGAAGCGTGAGCTTGATGCGCTGGAGTTGGGGTTACGTGATTTTCCTGAAAAGTGGTCCATCCCTACGGTGACGGTGGTGCGCGGCTGGAGTTCGGATATTCCCAACCCGCGCGTTCCTATCGATATGACGCAAAACATGCTGGGCACATTGGTGGATCGTTTGCGTCCGGACGCAGGGCTGCACTGGCACCGCATTCGCAACTTGCCCAACGGCATTGCTTGCGATGACGACCCGGAGTTTGTCATTGAAAGCATTTTTCAGTTGTTCGAGCGCAGTCCTGATTTGCCGGCGGTGCTGATCTACGTTGATGAGGGCTTCAATATGCAGGCGGCACTGTCGAGCAAAAATGTAAGCCTTCAATCCATCAAAGGTGGGTTAGATGGCCCGCGCGAACCCGGCGAACTCACCGACAGTATGGTCGCCCTCGTCGTGGGTCGTCGCGAACGCATCAACTGGTTGCGCTTCTTTGCACCGTACACCAAGGTCAACAAGAACCCGGTCGACCCAGAGTTCACTGGCTGGGCACGGCCGGCCAAGCAAACCTTTGTGCCGACGCCCTACATCCCCCAACCCTTTACCAAGCGCGCGCTGGAACAATGGGATGCACTGAAAACGCTCGCCGTGCTGCATCGCCCGGTGACCGTGTCGCTGGATAACCCCGCCAAGCCCGGCACACGCTTGAAGAGCGAAGCGCTTGCCACGGCCTTGGCCGACGGCTGGAAAAAAGCCATCGACGGTGTCACACCATCACCGGCACGCGTGTTCTACGACGGCGGCCCCAAGCCCGTCACCCCACCGCTGGCTGAACTGACGCCCGCCCTCAAAGTCGCCGGCAGCAGCGTGGATCTGCTCGATTCCAAGGAAAGCTACGACCTCACCCAGCGCCTGGGCGACACCGGTGCGGCCTCGCCATTCGTCGGCATCGCGCTAGCCACCATGGCGACCTATCTCAACGCCGACACCAGTATCGTGATACCGCTGCGTCGCAACGACGAAGCCACGCTGATCACCATCACCTCCGCCACACCAGGCAAGAAACCCGCAGGCGATCCCTTCGGCGTCAACCTGCTGCCGCAGACTGCCAGCAGCGAGAAGCCCTCCGCCCGCATACGCGCCGAACTGGCAGATCAATGGCGCCAGGAAGAAGCCCGCCGCAACCCCACCATACGCCCCATCGATCAGGAGCAGATCGCCCGCGACAAGCAGGCGCTGGACGACTTTATTGCCGGTGGGCCGGGCGTGGATTTGGACAAGCCTTGAGGGCGGGCATATCCATGGGTGAATCCCATGGGCCGTGTACGAAAGGCATGAGATGTCGGCTTTCGCCGGAATGATGAATCCACGGTTTCGCTGGATGGTGTGGGCAGCGTTTGGCCCGACCACGGAGATAGGTCATGACGTTGAAGTCTTTGCTGGGGTGGCGTTTGGGTCTGAGTGCGCTTTGCGCGCTCGCTAGTGTCACGGCGTACGCGGCGCCATCCCCTGATCCATTGGCAAAGCTTGCCTGTGTGATCACGCCTTCTTCTGCGACCCCTTCCGCACTGCCGGCGACGGAGGCCACATCTATGCTCGATTCACTGCAGTACAAAGCGCCCACCGATACCTCGCGTCTGGAAACGCTGGATGTGCTTAGCGTCGGCTTGAGCGTGGATGTGTTTCGTCAGGGGCAGGCGTTGGGTGCGCTTCAGCAGCAGGATGCGGTGCAGGCCAGCAGCCTTCACGTTGGGTCTGCTTTGCCGATGGACTCGAAGAAATATCCTGTCACGGCCGATGATAAGGATATGGCGTACAGCAAGCGAAAGCTCGATGCATTAGAGCTTGCTTTGCGGGATTTTCCCGAAAAATGGTCGATCCCCACGGTTACAGTGGTGCGTGGCTGGAGCCCGGAGACACCCAATCCTCGTCTCACGGCGGATGACGTAAATGAGATGCTCACCACGATGGTCGATGGCTTACGCCCAGATGCTGGTTTGCACTGGCACCGTATTCGCAGCTTGCCCAATGGTATTGCTTGCGATGACGACCCTGAGTTTGTTATCGAAAGCATCTTTCAGTTGTTCGAGCGCAGTCCTGATCTGCCTGCGGTGCTGATCTATACCGTTGACGGTTTCAACATGCAGGCTGCACTGTCTAGTAAGAACGTGAGTCTAAGGTCCATCAAAGGAGGCGGCACAGGCCCCCGCGAATCCGGTGAACTCACCGACAGCATGGTCGCTCTCGTTGTGGGGCGCCGCGAACGCATCAACTGGTTGCGGTTCTATGCGCCGTACACCAAAGTCAACAAGAACCCGATCGATCCGGAGTTCACTGGTTGGGCGCGCCCGCCCAAGCAAACTTTTGTATCGACGACCTACATCCCCCAGCCCTTTACCAAGCGCGCGCTGGAGCAATGGGATGCGCTGAAAACACTCGCCGTGCTGCATCGTCCGGTGACTGTGTCGTTGGATAACCCCGCCAAGCCCGGCACACGCCTGAAGAACGAAGCGCTTGTAACGGCATTGGCCGATGGCTGGAAAAAAGCCATCGACGGTGTCACGCCATCACCGGCACGTGTGTTCTACGACGGTGGCCCCAAGCCCGTAGCCCCACCGCTGGCTGAACTGACGCCCGCCCTCAAAGTCGCCGGCAGCAGCGTGGATCTGCTCGATTCCAAGGAAAGCTACGACCTCACTCAGCGTCTGGGCGACACCGGTGCGGCCTCGCCATTCGTGGGCATCGCACTGGCCACCATGGCCACCTATCTCAACGCCGATACCAGCGTGGTGATACCGCTGCGCCATAACGACGAGGCCACGCTGATCACCATCACCTCCGCCACACCGGGCAAGAAACCCGCTGGCGATCCCTTCGGCGTCAACCTGCTGCCGCAGACCGCCAGCAGCGAGAAGCCGATCGGCGAGATTCAAAACCGCTGGGCAGCACCGTGGCTACAGGCTACCGCGCGCCAGACGACTATGCGCCCCATCGATTCGGACGTCGGCTTGTACTCACCTTGAGCGACATGCTTCGGCGCGGTGATGGCCGATGATCTCTCTGCACCTTTCCAGTAAGGAAATACGATGGATTTACTTCCTCTCCATGCTCCTGATGGCTATCACTGGCACGTGTCCCGCATGGTCCAGACGCAGGCCTTGGTGCCCGATGGCTGGTTTGTTCATGAGGGCGTGACAAGGGACTTTTCGCTGCTGACCATTTCCGAGGACAAGCCCAACGAGGAGGGGCGATTCCATCGGGGGTTGTTTGTGAAGTTCATTTCCGGTTTCTCGCAGCGCCGGGGTGTATCGCCGATTGAGCATGCGCGGCAGGCGATGGAGCAGATTCGGGCAAGCGAGGACGTTCACTTCTCACGGGATGTGGCGACCAGCCCGAACACCGTTCAATTGTTCGCGACGTTTCGCGGGAAACAGCCGTATCCACATGGCGTACATCTGATGCTGATGGGTGATGCCTTGTATGACGAGTTTCGATGGGTCGCGTTCATGGCGCCGGCAGAATCGTGGGTGGAGGCATGGAGCCATGCTCGGTGCATGTTCGAGCATCTGCTTTTCTGGCATCCGAGCGACCTTGATGATCTTTCCGAGTCCTTTTCTGGGGCTATCCATTGATGTCAGATCTGTTGACTGAGTTGTAGCCAACGGACTCTTTGAGGAGGTTCACGTGCTGTTTCCAGGTAAGCGCCCCGTGCGCGAGGGCGATACAACAACGCACGGTGGCACCGTGTTGAATGCATCGCATCTTTGGCGGATCGGCGGTCGCCGCGTTGTGCAGGTTGGCGACGCCGTGATGTGCCCTTCATGCGGGCATACCACCATTGTGGAAGGTGATCCGCTGCTGCGGATGGCAGGTGTATCGGTGGCGCTGCATGGTCACCGCACCAGTTGCGGCGCTTTGTTGCTAGCCAGCCTTCAGGGTTGAACTGGCATTGGATGGTAGTTGAAGGATGGGTGGGTACATGCCGCACAAGGAAGTTCACGACGGGTTAGCGCATCCGGTGCTCGATCACTGCAAAGGGGCGTCAGCAAAAGTGGTGGCATTGGGCTTTACCTGCCTGGATCAGGTGTGGCAGGGGCAGGGCGCTCTGTATCGCTTTCAGTGCCGCCGTGGACATGTGTTTACGAAGAATCTGCGCGGTTTGATCGTTGCAGTAAAGCCACGTTGCACAGAATGCGTTCAGACGGAACGCACGGAGCGGCTTCATGCGATGAGCCGGGAGGCCGGCATAACGCCCTTGATGTCGGAATGGCTGGGTGGCGATGTAATGCATCGTTTTCGCTGCCGTCATGGGCATGAGTGGCAGTGCCTTGGGAAATCGTTTCTATGGAAAGAAGTACTGAGTTGCCCACGGTGTTCCATTGATGCCATGCGCTCGCAGATGCTGCTGGAGGATGGACTGACGCGGTTGCGGCAAGCGGCGGTGAGGCGGGGTGGCGAGTGTCTCGCGACGATTTACAACGGAACGGACCGTCGTTATCCGTTTCGCTGCGCGCAGGGCCATTTATGGAGTGCGATAGGAACGGCAATCTTGCACCAGGATGTCTGGTGCAAGACCTGCTTCGTGGAGCAAAGCACGGAGCGCAAGTTCCTCAAGGACGGCATGATGCGCATACGGGCGAAAGCACAGGAACGTGGTGGGCAATGCCTGGATACTGCCTATGAGGGCACCAATGCCCGCTATCGTTTCCGTTGCGGCAAGGGGCATGAATGGCAGGCGGCGGGCGCCAGCATTCTGGATGGCGGCTGGTGCCGTATCTGCTTCGACAGGGGTAGGCGTCTCGGGATGGATGCAGCGCACGCGGTGGCACGCGAGCGTGGCGGGCAATGCCTTTCAACGGAGTATGAGAACGCCAATGCCAGGATGCATTGGCTGTGTCATCGCGGCCATGCGTGGTATGCGACGCTTGGGAGTATCCGCGCGGGTCACTGGTGCGCAGAGTGTGCACATATGGCGCTGATTGCTCAGCGTAAGTCCAAGGCTCGCCGTCGATATCGCGTAGCGGGCAAGGCGGAGAGCGACTGACCTGGTTTTTCTCCAAAAAAAGCCCGGCCCTGCGAGCCGTGAGGGGAGCGGCTGCGCGGGACCGGGCGTTGGAGCGACGTTGTCAGGCGGCGACGGTTTCCTGTTCCGGCTCATCTACCGGTAGGCGGATCAGGTAGTCGAAGGCGCTCAGTGATGCCTTGGCACCTTCACCCATCGCGATGACGATCTGCTTATAGGGCACCGTGGTGACATCGCCGGCGGCGAACACGCCCGGCACCGACGTCTCGCCACGTGCGTCCACTTCAATTTCGTGACGCGGCGACAGCTTGATCGTGCCCTTCAGCCAATCAGTGTTAGGCAGCAGGCCGATCTGCACGAATACGCCTTCGAGCGCCACGTGATGATTCTGGTCACCGGCACGATCGGCGTAGTTGAGGCCTGTCACCTTCTGGCCATCACCCGTCACTTCGGTGGTCTGCGCGCTGACGATGATGTCCACGTTCGGCAGGCTGCGCAGCTTGCGCTGCAGAACGTCGTCCGCACGCAACTTGCCGTCGAATTCGAGCAGCGTGACATGACCCACGATGCCGGCCAGGTCGATGGCCGCTTCTACGCCGGAATTGCCGCCGCCGATCACCGCCACGCGCTTGCCCTTGAACAGCGGGCCGTCGCAGTGCGGGCAGTAGGTCACGCCCTTGTTGCGGTATTCCTGTTCGCCCGGCACGTTCATGTTGCGCCAGCGGGCACCGGTGGAAAGGATCACCGTCCTCGCCTTCAGTGTGGCGCCGTTGGTCAGGCGGACCTCATGCAGGCCGCCTTCGGTGGTGGCGGGTATCAGTTGTTCGGCGCGCTGCAGGTTCATCACGTCCACGTCGTACTCGTGTACGTGCTGCTCCAGCGAGGCCGCGAGTTTCGGGCCTTCGGTGTAGGACACGGAAATGAAGTTTTCGATGGCCATGGTGTCCAGCACCTGTCCACCGAAGCGTTCGGCTGCTACGCCAGTACGGATGCCTTTGCGCGCCGCATAGATGGCTGCCGCTGCGCCGGCCGGGCCGCCGCCGACCACAAGCACCTCGAACGGTGCCTTGGCGTTCAGTCGCTCGGCGATGCGCTCATGCGCGTTCGTATCCAGGCGTGCGGCGATCTGCTCGATCTCCATGCGGCCGGTGTCGAAGAATTCGCCGTTGAGGAACACGGTGGGAACGGCCATCACTTGACGCTCGTTCACTTCGTCCTGGAACAGCGCGCCGTCGACGGCGACGTGCGAGATGTTCGGGTTGAGCACGCTCATCAGGTTCAGTGCCTGCACGGTGTCCGGGCAGCTATGGCAGGACAGCGACATGAACGTCTCGAAGCGGTATTCGCCGTCGAGGTTGCGCACCTGCTCGATGACGTCCTGCGAGGCCTTGGACGGATGGCCGCCGACCTGCAGCAGTGCCAGCACCAGCGAGGTGAACTCATGGCCCATCGGGATGCCGGCGAAGCTCACGCCCACATCGGTACCGACGCGGTTGATGGCGAACGACGGCTTACGTGCCGCCGTGCCGTCAAGGCGCAGCGAGATCTTGTCCGACAGCGGGGCGATATCTTCCAGCAGGGCCTTGAGCTCCTGCGCCTTCTCGCTGTGGTCGAGGGAGGCCAGAAGCTCGATCGGGTGTACGACCTTCTCGAGGTAGGCCTGCAATTGGGACTTCAGATCGGCATCCAGCATGGTGACTCCGTCGTTTATTCAGGGTGAGCGTTGCCTGCACCCTGGGGTTGCCGGGGTGTTGCGCGTGCTTTCGTATTCGGAAGAAGGACCCGGCAGAACGCCGGGTCCGGTGCGGCCCGATGCAGCGGGCCGCAACACAGTGCTACAGGGTCTAACTTAGATCTTGCCGACAAGGCTGAGCGACGGCTTCAGGGTCTTGTCGCCTTCCTGCCACTTGGCCGGGCACACTTCACCTGGGTGGGAAGCGACGTACTGAGCGGCCTTGACCTTGCGCAGCAGTTCGGCAGCCGAGCGGCCGATGCCGTTGTCGTGGATTTCGCACAGCTTGATCTGGCCTTCCGGGTTGATCAGGAAGGTGCCGCGCAGCGCCAGGCCTTCTTCTTCGATCATGACGTCGAAGTTGCGGGTGATGGTGCCGGTCGGATCGCCGATCAGGGTGTACTTGACCTTCTTGATCGCATCCGAGGTGTCGTGCCATGCCTTGTGTGCGAAGTGCGTGTCGGTCGACACGCCGTAGATCTCGACGCCCAGCTTCTGGAACTGCTCGTAATGATCAGCAAGGTCTTCCAGCTCGGTCGGGCAGACGAAGGTGAAGTCGGCGGGGTAGAACACCACCACAGACCACTTGCCCTTCAGCGTGGCATCGGTCACATCGATGAACTGGCCGTCCTTGAAAGCACTGGCCTTGAACGCTTTGATTTCGGTATTGATCAACGACATCGTTGTTTTTCCGTTGGTTGTGGTGAATTGGTAGACAAGAATACGGGAAGGATGGCGATAGGTCTAATTGATAGTTGGCATGATGGTCATTGATGGTGACTATGGGTGACCGTCTCCAAGCCGGCCTGCCTTTCCCGTTGGGGTGGCAGGCGCCCATCACACCCCAAGATCTGGTGGCGCCGTGGCGAGGGTGCAACCCGGCGCGACGTTCCGTCCTGGTCTCTCGAGCGCGATTTGCTCCGCGACGCGATGTGCATGCGCGCATGCAAGCGGGCGCGCATTGCACCTGTGCGACAACCGTGCGGAACACGTGTCGGCTAGCAGGCAGAACGTGATCGATGCGTGACGATTTGCATGTTTGCGCAAGGACGTTGCGCGGATTGTGCAATAGACGAAAGAGATCAGGGTGCAGGATTGACTTCGACCGGTCCGTACTTGTACCTAGATACTTACGGTCAAGCCATGCGACGCCAGCCAGACCTGTGATGCGCGTCGGATGGTCTGGTCGCTTGCAAGCAACTATTCACTTGGCAACGGTGGCTGTGATGGTGGCATTGGCGACGGAATACGTGATCGACGTTCATCACTGGAACGATAGCCTTTTCAGTTTCCGGACCACGCGTGATCCGGGCTTCCGGTTCGATAGCGGCCATTTCGTGATGCTTGGGCTGGAAGTAGAAGGCAAGCCGCTGCTGCGTGCGTACTCGATCGCCAGTGCCAACCACGAAGAACACCTCGAATTCGTCAGCATCAAAGTGCCCGATGGGCCGCTGACGTCGCGCTTGCAGCACCTCAAGCCCGGCGACCCGCTCATCGTCAGTCGCAAGCCGACCGGCACGCTGGTGCTCAACGACCTTCGCCCCGGCAAGCACCTTTACCTACTCGGTACGGGGACGGGGCTGGCGCCTTTCCTGAGCATTGTGCGTGACCCGGAAACTTACGAGCGTTTCGACAAGATCGTGCTGGCGCACGGCGTGCGCCGGATCAGCGACCTGGTGTTCGCGGAATACCTGGAGCACGAACTTCCGGGCCACCCCTACCTTGGCGACCTGGTGCGCGAGAAGCTGGTCTATTACCCCAGTGTCACCCGTGAACCATTTCACCATCGCGGGCGTCTTACGGATGCGATTGTCGACGGACGCATGAGCGATGCCGCTGGCCTGCCGTCGCTGAATCCGGAAACGGATCGGGTGATGTTGTGCGGCAGCCAGGCGATGCTGGATGACACGAGTGCCTTGTTGGACGGTCGCGGTTTCCAGGTTTCGCCGCGCACACGTGAACCGGGCGACTATGTGATCGAGCGTGCGTTTGTCGAAAGGTGAATGCAGGTGAGCAGGATGCAGTATGGCGTGGCGGTGCCGTCGCAGGCATCGCCCGATGGTGTTCCAGTGGTGCTGTTGCTGGTGACGGCAGGCACGTTTGCTTGGCTAAAAACGTCTAGATAGAGACTCCGAAAGCCCCGAGGAGAGTCCGTCGTGTACGATCTGCTACGAACCGTTGATTCACCGGCGCAGTTGCGCGAGCTGGACATGCCGGCGCTGCATCAGTTGGCGAGCGAATTGCGCGTATTCATCCTGGAGAGCGTCTCCCACACGGGCGGGCATCTTTCCTCCAACCTCGGCAGCGTCGAGCTGACCATTGCGCTGCATTATGTATTCGATACACCAGGCGACCGTCTGGTGTGGGACGTCGGTCACCAGTCGTATCCGCACAAAATTCTCACCGGCCGTCGCGAGGCGATGGGCGGCATTCGACAGCTTGAAGGCATCTCCGGTTTCCCTCGGCGCAGCGAGTCGGAATACGACACCTTCGGTACGGCGCATTCCAGTACGTCGATTTCGGCGGCGCTGGGTATGGCGCATGCCGCGCGCATCCTTGGCGACGCGCGCCACAGCATCGCGGTGATCGGTGACGGAGCGCTCAGCGCGGGCATGGCGTTCGAGGCGATGAACAATGCCGGCGTGGCGGAAGACCTGCCCCTGCTGGTGGTGCTCAACGACAATGACATGTCCATTTCGCCCCCCGTGGGTGCGCTGCGGTATTGCTTCGGCCGGCTGATTTCCGGCCGCTTCTACCAGCACGCGCGCCGGGGTGTGCATTACGCGTTGCGGCCCATTCCGCCGATCAGCCATCTGGCATCGCGGCTGGAGTCGCAGATGAAAGGCTTGGTGGTGCCGTCACCCTTGTTCGAGGAGTTCGGCTTCAACTACACCGGGCCGATCGATGGTCATGATCTGGACGTGCTGATTCCGGCGCTGCAGAACATCAAGACGTTGCGCGGCCCGCAGTTCCTGCACGTCATTACGCAAAAAGGGCACGGCTACAAACTGGCCGAGGCCGATCCCATCCAATACCACGGCCCAGGCAAGTTCGATCCCAAGATCGGCTTGGTCTCGTCTGCCAAGGCCGCGCGCAAGAGCTACACGCAAGTGTTCTCCGAGTGGCTGTGCGACGAGGCGGCGCAGGATCCGCGCATCGTCGGCATTACGCCCGCCATGCGCGAAGGCTCAGGGTTGGTCGAGTTTGAGAAGCGCTTTCCTGATCGCTATTTCGACGTCGCCATCGCCGAGCAGCATGCGGTGACGTTCGCGGCCGGCCTGGCGACGGAAGGGCTGCGACCGGTGGTGGCGATCTATTCCACCTTCCTGCAACGTGGCTACGACCAGTTGATCCATGACGTCGCGTTGCAGAATTTGCCGGTGGCCCTTGCGATCGATCGTGCTGGCATTGTTGGCGCGGATGGCGCTACGCATATGGGCGCCTTCGACCTAGCCTACCTGCGCTGCATTCCGAACATGGTGGTGATGGCTGCCTCGGACGAAAACGAGTGCCGCCAGATGCTGCATACGGCCGTGAACCACGATGCACCTTGCGCGGTGCGTTATCCGCGCGGCACCGGGCCGGGCGTGGCTACCGAAGCGGTCATGAGCGTGTTGCCTATCGGCAAGGGCGAGTTGCGGCGGCACAGTGGAAAAGCACCGGGTCAGCGCGTGGCTATCCTCGCGTTCGGTTCGATGGTGGCGCCCAGCCTTGCCGCCGCCGAAGCGCTGGATGCGACCGTGGCCAATATGCGTTTCGTGAAGCCGCTGGACGAGGCGTTGGTGCGGCAGCTAGCCCAGACGCACGATGCGGTGGTGACCGTGGAAGAAGGTTGCCTACAGGGTGGCGCCGGGTCGGCCTGCGTCGAATGCTTGTCCGACACGGGTACGGTGGTGCCGGTACTTCGCCTGGGTCTGCCGGATGAATTCGTCGAACACGGCGATCCGGCCACGTTGCTCAATCACTACGGGCTGGATGCGGAGGGCATTCGTGCTTCCATCCAGCGTTTCACCGACCGGGTGCTGGCTGCCAAGCCAAGCTGCGCCGTCGCGCGGGAGGCCCGTTCTCCATGAAAGTGATTCTTGCCCAGCCACGCGGTTTCTGTGCAGGCGTGGTTCGCGCCATTGAAATCGTCGAGCGCGCCTTGCAGCGTTATGGCGCTCCCGTATACGTGCATCACGAGATCGTGCACAACCGGCACGTAGTCGACGATTTGCGCTCCAAGGGCGCGATCTTTGTTGACGACCTGGCCGACGTGCCGGAAGGCGCGCACGCCATTTTTAGCGCGCACGGCGTCGGCCGTTCCGTCGAAGCGCTGGCCGAGCGACGCAGTCTGCAGGTGCTGGACGCGACGTGTCCGCTGGTAACCAAAGTGCATAACCAGGGCCAGCGCTACGCACAGGAAGGGCGCACGGTGGTGTTGATCGGCCACGCCGGTCATCCCGAAGTGGTTGGTACGCTCGACCAGATTCCCGGGCCGGTGGTGCTGGTGCAGGACGTGGGGGAGGCCGAAACGCTCGACTTTCCTGCGGACGCACCGCTCGCCTATGTCTCGCAGACCACGCTGAGTGTCGATGACACGCGGCGCATCATCGACGTGCTGCGCCGGCGCTTCACCAACTTGTCCGGCCCGAGCACGGGCGACATTTGCTACGCCACGCAGAATCGTCAGAGCGCGGTGCGCGAGCTGGCGGGGCAGGTGGAAGTGATGCTGGTGGTCGGCTCGCCGAACAGCTCGAATTCGCGTCGCTTGCAGGAAATCGCCGAAGAGTTGGGCGTGCCTAGCTACTTGCTTGCCGACGGTGGCGAACTGCAGCAGGCGTGGGTGGCCGATGCGCGTATCGTCGGACTCACGGCGGGCGCGTCGGCACCGGAAGCGTCTGTTGATGATGTACTTCGTGCCTTGCGGCAACTCGCTCCGGTGGAGCTGGTCACCATGGACGGACGCCGCGAGCGCGCGGTGTTTCCTCTCCCGGTGGTGTTGGAGGCCGTGTCATGAACGTGCAGCGCTTGAGCATTCTTGGTTCCACTGGCTCCATCGGCACCAGCACATTGGATGTGGTCGCGCGCCATCCGGATCGCTTCCGCGTGTTTGCGCTCACGGCGCATCGCCAGATCGATCGGTTGTTTGACCAGTGTCGTGCGTTCCTGCCGGAAGTCGTGGTGGTGGGTGATGCCGAGGGTGCCGCGGAACTGAAGCAGAAGCTTCGCGCGGCGCGTTTGTCCACCGAAGTGGCTTACGGTCCGCAGGCGTTGAGCGCGGCGGCTAGCGCGGCGGCTTGCGATACCGTGGTGGCTGCCATTGTCGGCGCGGCGGGTCTTGCCTCGTCGCTGGCCGCGGCACGCGCCGGCAAGAAGATCCTGCTGGCGAACAAGGAGGCCCTGGTGGTGTCAGGGGCTCTGTTCATGCGCACCGTGGCTGAGCATGGCGCCACGCTGTTGCCACTGGACAGCGAACACAACGCCATCTTCCAGTGCCTTGGTACGGGCTCGTGCACGGGGGCAGGCGTCGAGCGCCTGATCCTCACTGCCTCAGGTGGTCCGTTTCTGCAGCGTGAGTTGGATACGCTGGATGCCGTGACGCCCGACCAGGCCTGCAAGCATCCGAACTGGGTGATGGGGCGCAAGATTTCGGTCGACTCGGCCACCATGATGAACAAGGGGCTGGAAGTCATCGAGGCTCGCTGGCTGTTCGACATGCCGGCGGAGCGTATCGAGGTGCTGATTCATCCGCAGAGCGTGATTCACTCGATGGTGGCTTACGCCGACCAGTCCGTGCTTGCGCAACTGGGCAACCCCGACATGCGCACGCCGATTGCGCATGCCATGGCGCATCCGGATCGTATCGACTCGGGCGTGGCGCCATTGGACCTCACACGCATGTCCAACCTGAGTTTTTATGCGCCGGATCTCGCGAGGTTTCCGTGCCTGCGGCTTGGTCTGCAGGTGTTGCGTGACGGTTGCCGCGCTAGCGTGACCTTGAACGCCGCCAATGAAATTGCGGTGGACGCGTTTCTGCGGGAGCAGATTCGTTTCACCGATATCGCGCGCGTGGTGGAGCGCACGCTTGATCAGTTGCCGGCACTGGCTGCCACCGCGCAGCTGGACGATATCCTTGCCGCCGACGAGCGGGCGCGTGCGACGGCTCACCAAATTATTGCCAAGCTATCAGCGCCGCGCGCTGTCGTAGCAACCATTCATTGATGTGATGCGGAGACGAGTGCGTGAGTGAAGCGATTCAACTGTGGCCTGCTTCGTCCGGTGCGCCGGCACACGCCGAGCCGCTGGAAACCTGGATGCCACGGATCCTGCAGCGCACCGAGCGGGCACTGGAGCATTATCTGCCGTCGGTCGATACCGTACCGGCGACGCTGCATGACGGCATGCGCTACGCCACGCTCGGCGGCGGAAAGCGCCTGCGTGCGCTGCTTTGCCATGCGTCGGGTGAACTGGTGGACGCGGACCCGGCGACTCTCGATGGCGCTGCCAGTGCGATCGAAATGATCCACGCGTATTCGCTAGTGCACGACGATCTTCCAGCGATGGACAACGATCTGCTCCGCCGCGGTCAGCCGACCGTGCACGTGCGCTATGGCGAAGCGATGGCGATCCTCGTTGGTGATGGTTTGCAAGCCCAGGCTTTCGCCGTGATCGGTGACATGCCGGCCAGCGCGACTCAGCGCGTGGCACTGCTGAAGGAGCTCGCGGCCGCAAGCAGCTCACAGGGCATGGTGGGCGGGCAGGCGATCGACCTGGAAAGCGTGGGGCATGTGCTGTCGCGCGATCAGCTCGAACAGATGCATCGATTGAAGACGGGCGCCTTGTTGCGGGCGGCGGTATTCATGGGTGCGCATTGCGGTGCGTTGGCCATGTCGCCGGAACTCCACTCAGCGCTCGATGGTTACCAGCGCGCCGTGGGGCTCGCGTTCCAGGTGGTCGATGACATTCTGGACGTGACTACCGATGCGGCCACGCTGGGCAAGACGCCCGGCAAGGACGCGCAGGACAACAAGCCGACCTACGTGTCGCTGCTTGGGTTGGATGCCTCGCGCAAGTTGGCGGAGGACCTGGGCGAGCGTGCGCGCGCCGCGCTGGCTCCGCTGGGTGAGCGCGCCGCGCACCTGCATGGCCTTGCCGACATGGTGGTGCATCGCATTCGCTGAGCGGGTATCGCGGGGCGCCTCACGCCTCGCGATACCACAGCAAGATCACGCCGATCAGCATGAAGCACGCCGGCCACACGTAGCCCGCAATACGCCCGCCGCGACCGGGCAGGCGCAACTCCAGCCATCGCGACCAACCCGCGGCCACGCCGGCCAGCGCCAGCGGCGTGTGGGTCAATTCAATCAGCATCTGATCTTTCACGTTGGAAATCTGATGACTGTGCGTGAGCAACATGGCGCCGCCTACGGCGACCAGTAGCGGAAAGACCAGCGCCGCGCGCTCGCTCTTCAGGCGGCCAGTGCGTACGGACCATTCGAATGTGCCGAACAGGATGATCAGCAATACGAAGAATCGGTGCTGCGCCACTTCTACATCGCGCCACGCCACCCACCATCCCTCCTGACCCAGTGGCCATACCTCAGGGTCGGATCGGAGCAGCAAAAAGGCCGCCATAAGCAGGAACAGTAGTGGCCAATGGCGCGCCCATCGCATGCCCGCGCGACTGAGCAAGGCGAGGAAGCCGATCAACAGGACGAAGATACCTGCCCAATGATGGTTGTATTCGGACCACGCGATATCTTCGGCATTGCGCGGCGGCAGGATGCCGGAACCAGGCGTCGTGGCCGACTGCGTTACTTGGTGATCACGCGCGGCGTCCTGATCCAGTTGGGTCTGCAATTGCGAAATGGCTAGCGTGTCGTGATCGGGTGAACTCAGGCGCGGCCATGCCGGCGCATTGCGTACGGCGATTTCGTGCAGTGTCACGCGATCGGTGGTCAGGTCGACGGCAGGTGGTACGGACGTCAGCGAGGCCGCCGCGAAGAAGATGGTGAAGCCGATGCCGATCTCCACTTCGGCAAAGCGACGCATGCGCGTCACGGAGGCATCGCCTCCCTTGCGCAGGCGTTCGGTGACCAAGAAGTTGCCGAGCCCCAGGCCCAGCAGGCCGATGAACATCGCCACCTTGGCGCCAACCATGACGCCGTAGGCCGTGCCGTAGAAACCCTGCGCGTCGCCCACGTAGAAGATCCACATGGTGATGCCGGACAGCAGGACGCAGGCCACGCCGATCATCGACATACGGGAGAAGCGCGAACCGACCAACCTTAAGCCATCAGCGTCCTGCAGGTGGCGTAGTACAACCACAAAGCAGGGAATGGCACCGATCCAGATCGCGGCGCCGAACTGGTGCAGGCCTTCCACGAGCATCAGCAGGGTGTTGTCGTCCAGGCGCGCATAGGCATGCGTAGTGGCCGTGGCGGCGGCCAGTTCGATCAGGCCGACCAGCAGCAGTAGCGTGCGCGGAATCGACCGCGCCATGGTGCGTTGGCCCAGGCAAAAGGCGATGGCGAGCGCACAGAGGATCTTGACGCTGGCCGCCACGGCGAACGACGCCTGCATGACGTTGGAGAAGGGCAGGTCGACGGTCGACATCAACACGGACACCTGCAGTGCGGTCGTCGCCAGTTCGGCGAGCACCAGTCCCCAGGCGCTCCAGCGGGTCAGGCGCACGATGCGTTGTTCCAGCGCGTCGCCCTGTACCAGTCGTGAGCTCAGCGGGTGCAGCAGGAACACAAGGAAAAGCAGGCCGCCCAATGTCATGGACTGGGCGACGATCACCAGTCCATGCAGGATGACGCTCAGGTAGCCAAAAATGTCGACGAGCAGTGCCACGGTACCCCCGTTGGTCAGCGGTGGCTAACGATTGCGATGACGTTGATTGCCGCGCTCAGGGCGCGGGCGTCACGTTGAACGGCAGGTCGCCGCGCGTGATGTGTCCGTCCAGAGCCAGTGCCTGCCAGCGGATGACATAAGCGCCGGGCTTCAGGTCCGTCGCGCTGTCCAGCTCGTTGGGCTTGTCTGCACTGGCGGTAATGGCGAGCGGCGTTTCACTCTTGTCGGCGGCGACGAGTAGCAGTCGTGAGCGCCCCTGGTCGATCTTGCTGTTGTACTTGAGTGTCAGTGCCACATGACCGGCCGCGACGCTACCGTTGGCCTTGGGCGTGCTGTCGGTGAGGATGGCGTGGGCGCTGACGTTGAGGCTGGCGAGCAGGGCGAGAGTGGCGAACGCGACGCGACGATTGAGTTGCATGCGGTGACTCCAAAGCGACGGGGATCAAGTGTGGCTGAAGGGTTGTTTGCACAGCCCGATCGAGTAAAGCATGGCGGGCAGGAAGGCGAAGGTGGACAGCAGCACGGCCACCAGACTGAGCAACAGCACGCCGCCCATGCTCGCCGTGCCTGGGTGGCGAGCGATGGCCAGGCTGCCGAAAGCCGTTCCCGTAGTGAGCGCAGAGAACAGGATGGCGCGTGCCGTGGGCGAGCCAAGGAACAACTGCATGCCGTGGCGCCAGTTCATTACGAAGTAGACATTGAACGACACGCCTACGCCCAAGAGCAGCGGCAGCGCGATGATGTTGGCGAAGTTGATGGCAATGCCGAACAAGCGTGCCAGCAGCGCGGTGAGCAGGGCAGACATCAGCAGCGTTGCCAGCACCAGGCCGGCGTCGCGTGCGCGGCGCAACACCAGTATCAGCACAATGGCGATGGCCGCGGTGGCATAGATCGCCGCCTCGCGGAACGCGATGAGAATGGTGTCGGCCGCCCTGATGGTATCGACGGCGGAACCTGCGGCATCCGGGGCTTCCTTCTGCACGGCCTGGACGAAATCGCGCAGGCCGGCAGTGCTCTGTGCCTTGGTGGTGGGCGTTACCTGCACGCGCACGCGCCCATCCGGTGCAAACCAATCGCGGCGCAGGTCGTCCGGCAGATTCTGCATGGTGATGGGTGTGGCCGATAGCGAGTCGGCCAACTGGTTGAGTGTGTAGGGCAGGTACTTCGTCAGCGCGTCGTTCGCTGTCGCCATTTGTTGGTCGTTGCCATGGGCCAGTGCAGCCAGTGCCTTGCCGATGCGTCGCAGCGGCGAGTTGGCTGGCAGCTTGTCGGCAACACTGGCGATGCCGTCGCTGGTTTCCTTGGCGGCGTCACGCATCTCGTCGGCGGTAGGTGCTGCGACTTTCTCGCCAGGGTTCAGTACGGCGTACATCAGGTCGGATGCTTGCTGCAGCTGCTCCAGTTTGTCGTCCTGACCGGTGGGAACGAAGTCGACACCCGATACGACTTGCGCCACTTCCGGCAACTTGCCCAGCTTCTCGCTTAGGGCTTTTGCAGCAGGCAGGTCTTTTGCCAGCACGTCCATGGTGAACGGGTTGGTGTTCGGGTCGTCCATCAGTGACGTGAGTGTTTGCATTGCCTCGGTATCCGCGCGCTTGGTGTGCAGCGGATTGGCGTCGAACGGGATGGTGGCCGCGCACCAGATGCCGATGACGCCAAGCACGACAAAGACCGTCAGCACGGCTTTGCGGTTGCGGTTTAACCACTTATCCGCAGCGACGCTGCCGGGTAGCGCGACTTCTGCGTGCGGTGATCCTTTTGCCAGCAGGCGCAGCAACGCAGGCAGTACAGTGAGCGTGCAGATGAGTGCTAGCAGCATGCCGACGCCAGCGATGATGCCGAGCTCCGCGACGCCGGTGAAGTCGGTCGGTGCGAAGGCGAGGAAGCCGCAGGCCGTGGCGAGCGCGGCAAGCCCGACCTGGCTGACTACGCGATTGGCCGTTTCATGCAGGGAGTCGTCAAACGTACGGTCGCTGTACTGGCGGGCGTGCAGGCGCACGCCGAACTGGATGCCGAAGTCCACCGCGAGGCCGACGAACAGCACGGCGAATGCCACGGAAACCAGGTTGAGTCGGCCGACGGAAAGCGCGGCAAAGCCCAGCGTGTAAATCAGGCCAACCACCAATGTGATGACCACCGGAACGATCAGTCGCCAGGTGCCTAGCGCCAGCACCAGCCAGAACACCAACAGCAGGCTGCTACCGATAGCGATGGGCCCGGCGCGATCGGTCAGCGAGGCGAACTCTTCATCGGCCAACGGCACTGAGCCGGTGTAGTTGATGTGCACGCGGCCCGATTTCACCTCAGGCAGTTCATGGGCCAGTTGCAGCATCGCTTGTGTGGCGGCCTGTCCCGGCTCCAGCGCCGTGTGGTCGAGCACTGGGTGGATCAGGATGAACTCTTGCCCGCCGTTGCTGTTGACCAGATCGGGCGTCAGTAGCGCCTGCCAGGAGAGCGGTGCGTTCTTGCCCGCCACTGCGTCTTCCATGGTTTGCGCGACGTTGCCGAGCGCCGGATCGTACGAGGACAGGTCATCCGCCATGCCGCGACGCACACCTTCAACCATAAGGTTGATGCCGTTGAAGAGGCCGCGTGCGGACGGATCCTTGGCCAGCGGACCGAGCAGAGGCTGTGCCTGCAGCATGCTGTCGAGCGTGCTTTCCAGTTCATCCTGGGGAAGCAGTAGCAGGCCCTCGCGATTGAAGAAGGGGCTGATGCCCGGCGTGGACGACGAGCGGAAATGTTCCTTGTCAGCCACCAGTTTGGCGTTGAGCGCCTGCGCGGCAATGCGAGCTTCTTCGGGCGTAGGTGCGCGCACCACAGCGGTTAGCGTGTCGCTGAACTGGGGGAACTGGCGCGCAAAGGCGGCGCTCTGTTGCCGCCACGGCAGCTTGTCGGAAAAGAGATGGTCCGAGTCGGTGTCGATGCTCAGGTGTCGCGATGCACCCCAAAGACTCAGCATGACAAACAGGGCGGTCAGCAGCAGGACGACATAGTGATGCCGGCCACTGCGGTCCACCGTCCAAACCAGGCCTTTATGAATCGCTTTGAACACGCCGTCGGACCTCCGGGCTACGATGCCGCCGGCCGTACGTCGAGGCCAAGCCTGACATCCGAAAACAATGGTTGAAGATTAGCAGGACCGGGCCGCGTCGCGCGCCAGACCCGCACCTGCCGCTTGTGCCGCCGCGCGCAAGGCACGTGTCGCCTTGCTCATGCGTGCAGCCAGGGTTGGCAGCTCCATCAGTAGATAAGGGTGACGCAGTAAGGTGGCCAACATGCGCAGGCTGCGAGGGCGACCCCAGGCATCGATGCTGCTCTGTAGTTCGGCGGGTACGTTGTCCTCGCGCTCGTCGACGATCGCACGCAACACAATGAAGGGTATTCGGTGCTCTGCGGCAACGATCGCGATGGCGGCGCTCTCCATGTCTACAGCAAGCGACTGGTGGCGTTCACGCATCCAACCTTTCGCCTCCACGGAAAGCAATGGCTCGGGCAGGCTCAACAAACTGCCTTGCTCCACCAGCGGAAGATTGGCCGCCGTCAGGCAGCGGATGAGCGATGCGCGCCACGCCGGATCGGGCTGGTAGTCATGACTGCGTTCGTCGAGCACGCAGGACGGGCAGAACAACGTGCCGCTCCGCAGGCCGGGAGCAAGACTGCCGGCTACGCCAAACGAGACGAGTGCGCTGGCACCCGCCTCGATCAACGCCTGTGCTCCTTCGCGTGCGGCCTGTTGGCCCATGCCGGTGAGGCAGAGGAACTCCCCTGTATCGAGCGTCGACGTTGCGCACACCGGCACGAATCGGCGCGTCAAGGTGCGCGCTTCGGCGGCCAGCGCTGTCACGATGCCCACGGTGTTCGGCGTCACCGGCTCGGCCGCGAGCGCGCCATCAATTGGCGATAACGGGTAAGTGCCCATAGCGGGAAATAAGCGGTGTAGCCGTGATATTTCAGAAAGAACACCCGGGGGAATCCGGGTGCGTTGAAACTCGGGTGATACCAGAGGTCCGCCTCTTGCTCGCCCTGTGGTTGCTGATGGTCGAGCAGCCACTCGATGCCGCGCCGCGCCGCGTCGGATGCATGCTCACCCGCAGCGAACAGGCCGAGCAACGCCCACGCGGTGCTGTGAGGCGTGCTTACGCCGCCGTTGGTGCCGCGCAATTCAGGGTCGAAGAAGCTGTCGTTGGTTTCGCCCCAGCCGCCGTCGGCATGCTGCTTCGCGAGTAACCAGTCAACGGATCGACGAATCCACGGCTGCTGCATGTCTTCGCCGACCAGCGCAAGGCCGGCCAACACGGACCACGTGCCGTAGATGTAATTGGTGCCCCAGCGCCCCCAGTACGAGCCATCCGGCAATTGTGCGCCATGGAGATACGTCAGGCAGCGTTCGATGGCGGGTTTGTCTTGCGGGCGGCCGAGCGCGCCGAGAAATGCCAGTACGCGTCCGGAGACATCTTCCGTCGGCGGGTCGAGCATGGCGCCATGATCAGCGAAGGGTATTTCGTTGATGTGGTAGTGCGTGTTGTTGCGGTCGAATGCCGCGAAACCGCCGTTGTCGGACTGCATGCCGATAAGCCAATCCGCGGCGCGCTCGATGCGCTCGCGATACACGCCTTCGCGCGGGGTTCCGCGCACGGCGACGTGCAGCAGGCCAGCGACAACAGCGGTGTCGTCGAGGTCAGGGTAGTACGCATTGGCGTACTGGAAGGCCCAGCCGCCCGGCGCGAGATCCGGCGCCTGTTCGGCCCAGTCGCCCTTGAGTTCGAGTTCTTGCAAGGGCGCGAGCCACTCCATGGCGCGGGTCACCGCATCTTGCGTGGCCTCATCGGGCGAGGCGCGCAACAAAGCGAAGGCGGCCCAACCGGTGTCCCACACGGGTGACACGCAGGGTTGGCAGAACGCGGTGCCATCGTCACGATGCACGATCAGCTTCTGCAACGACTTCAGGCAGGTGGCACGCGCGGGGTGATCTTTGGCGTAGCCCAGCAGATCCATCGCCTCCAATGCGTTCACCATCGGCGGGAAGATGCCGCCGAGGCCGTCCTCGCCATTCATGCGCGGCAGGAACCATGCTTCGGCGCGCTTAATGGCCTTGTGGCGCAACGAGGACGGTATCAGTGGGTCGCAAGTTCGCCCCAGCTTGTCCAACACGAGAAATAGCTTGCTGGTGAAGGTAGTCGTGCCGAAGTAATGGCGCTCCTGGTCGGGCGGCGTCACGAACAATTCGGCAATGCCAATGTTGCGCGGGTTTTTTGCCTTCGCCTTCATCGAGCACAGGATGAACAACGGCACCATCGTGCTGCGCGCCCAGTACGACACCTTGTCGAGGTGGAATGGCGCCCAGCGCGGAAACAGCATGATTTCCACCGGCACGTATGGCGCAGCACGCCACGGCACCTGCTCAAACATGGCGAGCAGGATACGTGTGAAGACGTTGCTCTTCGCCGCACCGCCTTGGGCCAGGATGGCCTCGCGAGCGCGCCGCATGTGCGGCGCATCGGGCGAGTCGCCGGCGGCCTTGAGGGCGTAATACGCTTTGACGGTGCATGACATGTCGAGCTTGCCGTCGTGATACAGCGGCCAGCCGCCATGCGTATCGAGTCGTTGCTTGAGGCGGATGTACCGCGCCAGCTTTTCTTGCAGCACGTCATCGATCTCGTCGATGAAGTGCATCATCAGGATGTACTCGGAGGAGATGGTGCAGTCGGTTTCGAACTCGAAACACCAGTGGCCGTCGGGCCGCTGCCGGGCCATGAGCGCGTGGCGCGCGCGGTCGATGGCCTGGTCGATGCGATCTTTTTTGTGTTGCGGTTGACGCGAGGGGGCTAGGGTAGGAGGCGCCATGGTGGCTGGCGTATCCGTCATAACGATCGTGCGTTCTTGAAGTCCGACGCTCGTCGCCACGGCCACGCTACGTTCCTTGCCTGAGGCACATCCCACTCTGGCCCTAGCGGTGTAAGTGGCAACTTGCGGGCCGCTGCGCCGAACAGAAAACGGACCGCCGGATCGTACTTGTCGCTGAGGCGCGTCAAACCGATGGTCTGGGCAACCGCGGCGCGCGAAACCTTGACCTCTGTGCCCGACGAAAAATCCAGGCGATCCTGCAGATTGCGCAGCGTAAGCACGGCCAGGCCGATGCTCCACAGGCAGAACCGACGGAACCCGGCGTGGCGCGCGGGCACGAGCAGGGTGTACTCCACAGCGCGGCACAGGTGAGAGTGCGCAACGCCGATCAGTTCAATCATGGCGTTGGCGTAGCGGGCATCTTGCTGGCCGGCCGTGAGGTCGCGGAGTTCCACGCCGTGACGCGCAAAGACATCACGCGGAAGCCAGCACACGCCGTGGCTGCGATCTTCCCATTGGTCCTTGAGGATGTTGGTCATCTGCAGGCCCTGGCCGAACGAAATGGCCAAGCGCATCAGCGTGCGTGTCTGCGGAACCAATTCGGGTTCGAAGTCGATAAGCAGCTTGGTGAGCATTTCACCGACCACGCCGGCGACGTGGTAGCAGTAGCGATCCATGTCACGCAGCGTCTCCAGGCCTTGCGGGCCTACGACACGCTGGAAGTCGTGCATGCCTTGCGACATCACGCGCAGGCATTCCACGATGGCTTCATGCTGCGTGGGGTTGAAGGTGTCGGTGACTTCCAGCACCAATGGCAGCCTGAACACCAGATCGCGTTCGCTTTCCGAGGTGGCATTGGATAGGCGTGGCGCGATGTCGGCGGCAAATCCGCGTGCGTCCACGTGCCCGGTGACGGCGCTGACGAAGGCGTTTTCGTAGCGACCCTTTTCTTCCGCGGTGAAAGCGGGCTCGTCTTCGATGGTGTCGGCAATGCGACAAAGCAGGTACGCGTTGGCAACGACGTCGCGCAGTGCCGGCGGCAGCTGCGGGATCGTCAGCGCAAACGTCCGTGAAACCTTTGGAAGAATCGCTTCCTGGTAAGCGCTGGCGTTGCTCGGGGCGACCTCAGCGGCTTGTTTTGCATCGAACATTGGCATGCCTGGGCCTTCTTAGTATTCACATACAGAGAAACCAGCAACGTCGGCATGGTATCACCCTGTCCCTGTGAGACGTAGCCATCTGACCAGAGCAAATGTCTTCGGTTTGTCGAGACGTTCACGCACGTTGAATAGATCACAGCATTCCCAGGGAAAGCGGGCGGGGTAAACGCCTGGCACTGGTGTGACGCGCCGAGAGGTGGCTACGGTGACGGGATGCGATGCCGCCGTGCGCGCGGTTCGTCCATAATGAACCGCAACTCCTCCCCGAGTTCAGGGATAAGCACACTTATGTGTCCAGAGTTTGTGCTGGCGATGGTCGGGCATACCTCGGTATCCAGCCGGTGAGGTCACTGGTTACTGGCGCCACGGGATTTGTCGGCTCTGCCGTCGTGCGGCGCTTGTTGCGCGAGGATCATCGCGTGCGCGTGTTGGCGCGGCGGGGTTCCGACCGGCGCAACCTGCAGGGTTTGGATGTGGAGGTGGTGGAAGCCGATCTGGCCGACGCCGCGTCGCTTGCAGGAGTTTGCGACGGTTGCGATGCCTTGTTCCACGTGGCCGCCGATTACCGCCTGTGGGCACCCAGGCCGCAGGAGTTGTATCAGACCAACGTCGAAGGAACGCGCGCCTTGCTGGATGTCGCGCGGCGGGCCGGTGTGCCGCGCGTGATCTACACCAGCAGTGTGGCAACACTGGGCATTCCCAAGGACGGCACGCCCGGCGACGAGGCGACCTCGGTGTCCCTGGCCGACATGGTGGGCCATTACAAACGTTCCAAGTTCCTGGCGGAGCAACTCGTCAGCGAGTACGCGGCGCAGGGCTTGCCGGTGGTGATCGTGAATCCGTCCACGCCCATTGGCCCGCGGGATATCAAGCCGACGCCCACCGGGCGCATCGTGCGCGACGCCATGGCGGGCCGCATGCCGGCGTATGTCGATACGGGACTCAACGTTGTGCATGTTGACGACGTGGCCGACGGGCACTGGCTGGCCTTCCGGAACGGTACGGTCGGTGCACGTTACGTGCTTGGCGGCACCAACCTTAGCCTGCGCGAGTTGTTGTTTGAGATCGCCGACATTGTTGGCCGCCCGCCACCGCGTTGGCGCTTGCCGCATGGCGCGGTCATGCCGGTGGCCTATGTGGCGGAAGCGTGGGCAAGACTCACGGGCAAGCCGCCGATCGCCACGGTGGAAGAGGTGCGCATGTCCCGCAAGCGCATGTTTTTCAGCAGTGCCAAGGCCGAGCGGGAGTTGGGTTACGCCGCGGGGCCTGTGCGTCTGGCGCTGGAAGATGCGGTGGCCTGGTTCAGTCTGCACCGCTGACTTTCACAGCGGTTTATTTCACAAACCGCCTCGCCAGGCGTGCCATGCGCGGGACGAAGGTTGGGCGTAGCAGGCGTTCGTCATAACCGCCCATGCGGAAGCTGTCCTGCGCCAGACAAAGGTCGATCAGTTCGCCGACCTTCAGATCCAGGCCGATCTGCTCATGCCCGGTCAGGGTGAAGTTGGCGTCCTGCATTTCGCCATTGCCATCCAGTCCCTTGGCGATGCCGATGCGCTCCCAGATCAGGAACAGCCATACGCGCATCACCTTGAGTTCGAACGCCGGGCGTCGCCACCACGGCAGTCGCTTGCGATACCACGCCACCCAATTGGCAAAGAACAGGATGTGTCGGGCTTCTTCCTGCATGACCGGCTCGAAGGTTTCCACCAGTTCGGCAGGAAAGTAACCCGTTTGCTTGGCGGACTCGAACAGGCCGAACGCGAAAAAGCTGTCGATGCACTCGCTGTAGCCGGTGACCAGCCAGCCCCACTCGGGGTCTTTCGGCACCTCGTACTCAGGTTCCGGCGCGAGTTCGATGCCGTAGGCCGCGACCATCTTGCTGAGCACCACCTTGTGGCGTGCCTCTTCGTCGCCGTCCATGGTGAGCGCTTCGTGCAGTAGTGGGTCGGCCACCGTGTTTGTGTAGGTAGCGACGCGCAGCTTGGCCTTGCCCTCGGTCTGCACGGCGATGTCCCAGATCGGCAGCGAGGTAATGCGGTGCAGGGCATCGGCGCTTAGCGTGGGCCAGTCGATCACGGCCGGCTTGTAGGGGTTGTGCGTGTCCAGCAGCATCCGGCAGAACAGACGCTTGTGTGCGTCGGAACCGATCTTGATGCGCCCCGGCTCATTGCCTGCCCAGTGGCGCATGATGTGGTCGGCGGCGGCTACGGCGTCATGGGACATGCTCACCTCAGTCGATTCACGGTGTCTCGGAAAGCTTTGGCTTGCGGCGCGAGAGCCAACGGCGATGCATGCGATGCGCTTCCGCCCACTGCCACGACAGCAGGGCGGGCACGCCAAAGCCTACTTCGCGGGCACGCTTGACCAGCGACAGTGCAATGGCGGCATCGGCGGGCAAGCCGATGATGTTGCCGAACAGCACCAGCCCGCCTTCCTGCACGCCCAGGCCCGCGGGTACGAAGAAGATGATGTGGCGCACGGCCTGGGTGGTCGCCTCGATGGCGATCGCATCCCACACGGAGATGGGAAAGCCCAGCAACTGCAAAGCCAGCCAGCTTTCGAAGCTGCCCACCACAAAACCGCCCACCTGCCATGCGCAGGCTACGGCCAGTCGTGCGGGCCTGCCGTAGAGCTTGCGGACTTCCTCGTCCAGGCGAGCGCCATCCAATAGTTCGGTGAAGCGCGAGGGGCCACCGAGCAGCTTCTCCGCAAACGTTTCCAGTCGCGAGAACATCTGGCCATGCCGCAGTATCCAGATCAGGCCGATGGGTAGCGGAAGCGTGGCCACCACCGCCCAGATCACTGAATTGAGTGTGCCGATATGGCCCGCCATGCCGATCAGCAACAACAGGCCCAGGGCAACGAAGACGTATTGGCTGACCAGGGTCAGTAGCACTTCCATGACGACGCTGGCCGCTACGGGCGCACCGTCTAGCCCTCGCCATTTGACCAGGCGGATACCGACGATTTCGCCGCCGATATTGGCAACCGGAAGCAGGCGATTGCACGCCTCGCGCACCGTGGCAACCCAAAACAGGAAGGGCGCGCCGGCTCGCCGCTGCGGGTCGCTTGGGGCCAGTAGTGCGCGCCAGCCGAATACGTCCAGCAACAAGGGTAGGGCGTGGAAAGGTAGCAGCCAGAGCAAGGCCCAGCCTGCATGGTCGAAGGCGCCCTCAATGGCTGACCAGTTTTGGTGCGTGACCAGGATGATCGCGGCAACCAACCCGAGCAGTCCGGCGATATAGACGAAGTACTTCATGCGGCCGCCGGATCGCTGAAGCCCGCGCAAAGTTGGCAGTGTTCCGCCACGGCTTGTCGTACGCGTGGCGAAAGCAGGGCGGCCAGTTCGTCGGCATGCCGGTAATCGGCCATGGCAGGCGTGAGCTCTCCATGGGTAGCCGGATGCAGGTAGATCTCGTTCAGTCCGTCGGGTAGTCGTTGCACCACGTCCAGTAGCACCTTTTCGTCCATGGCGCCCGTGTGCTGGATGCCAAATACATGATCGTTGGAGCGTACACCGGCACGGCGCAGCCGGTGGCGCATGAGTGTCAGCCAGGGTTTGAGCCAGGGGCTGGCGTTGGGTTCGGCCGGCCAGCGCACAGCGCGCAGGCCGTAGCTGCGGCCGATGGAAAGCATCAAGGTCAGCACAGTGGGATGAAGATGAAAGTGTTTGTGGGCGTTGACGTGGTCGAGCGGCAAGCCCGTGGCGGCGAACGCTTGGAACTGGGCGCGGATCTCGGCGGCCAGTTGCTCGCGCACATGCGGCAGGAAGAAGAAGCGAAATCCGTCGCGCACCATGTTATCGCCGAAGTTTCCTCGTGCATCGACCAGATCGGGTATGCGTGATGGCGGCAAGGCCGATTGTCCATCCGCGAGCACCAAATGCAGGCCCACGGCGAGGCCCGGCATCTGTCTGGCGCGCGCCACGGCATCGGCCACGGCCGGTGCCGTGACCATCAGGCTGGCCGCGCCCAGCACGCCTTCGCGATAGCCACGCTCGACCGCTTGGTTGACGGCGGTGTGCAGGCCGAAATCGTCGGCCGTCACGATCAATCGTGGGCGCGCGGGTGCGGGTGGAGCAGTCATCGGTACAGCGCAGGCCTTGCGGTCATGCCTCGTGTGCGCGCAGGAATCGGAAGAACTCCACGCCTTCGCGCAATCGTCGCTTGGTCATCTCCCAGCTGCCAGCCATTTCCTTCACGATCTCCCAGATCTTGGAGGGCCGGAAATAGAAGCTGCGGTAGAACGTTTCCACGCCGTGGAAAATATCTTCCTTAGAGAGGTGCGGATAGCTGATCATCGCCAGCTGCACGCCCTTCTCGTTGACCAGGTGAGCGGAGTTATTGGGTTCCAGCCAGCCGTTCTCGATGGCCTGCTTGTACAGTGAGGTACCCGGGTAGGGTGCGGCCAGCGACACCTGGATAGTGTGCGGGTTGATCTCCTTGGCGTACTGGATGGTGCGCGCGATGGTTTCCTTGGTTTCGCCCGGCAGGCCGAGGATGAAGGTGCCATGCACGACGATGCCGAGCTTGCGGCAGTTCTCGGTAAAGGTGCGCGCGATGTCGGTGCGCAGGCCTTTCTTGATGTTGTGCAGGATCTGGTCGTCGCCCGACTCGTAGCCCACCAGCAGCAGGCGTAGGCCGTTCTCTTTCATGATCTTCAGCGACTCGTACGGTACGTTGGCCTTGGCGTTGCAGCTCCATGTCCAGCCCATGGCGTGCAGTCCGCGCGCGATGTCGTGCACGCGATCCATGTTGGAGCTATCGGTGAAGGTGTCGTCGTCGAACATGAGTTCGCGGACTTCGGGCATGTTCTCCTTGATCCACTTCGCTTCAGCCAGCACGTTGGCGGCCGAACGCACACGGTAGCGATGGCCGCCCACCGTCTGCGGCCACAGGCAGAACGTGCACTTGGATCGGCAGCCGCGTCCGGTGTAGATCGACACGTACGGGTGCATCAAGTAGCCGATGAAGTAGCGCTCGATCTTCAGATCGCGCTGGTAGATCGGCGCCACGAAGGGCAGATCGTCCATGTTCTCGATGGTGGCGCGCGACGGGTTGTGCTGCACGCTGCCGTCGGTCAGCTTGTAGCTGATGCCGGCGATGTCTTTGAAGGCGCGGCCTTCGGCCACTTCCTTGCAGGTGTAGTCAAACTCCTCGCGTGCCACGAAATCGATGGCCTGCGACGCGAGCAGCGAAGCATCCGGTTCCACCGCCACCTTGGCGCCCACCATGCCGATAAGGATGTTGGGGTGACGCTCCTTGAGCAGCTCCGCGAATTTCGCGTCGGTGGGGAAGGATGGCGTGCTGGTGTGAATGATCACCAGGTCGTAGGTGCCTGCAATGCCAAGGGTGTCTTCCACCGACAGTTCTTCCACCGGGGCGTCGAGCACGCGCGATCCGGGGACGAGTGCGGCCGGCTGCGCCAGCCAGGTGGGATACCAGAAACTCTTGATCTCGCGTTTGGCTTGGTAACGGGAACCGGCTCCGCCGTCGAAACCATCAAACGAAGGGGCTTGTAGAAAAAGCGTCTTCATGGGATTGCCAAGCTCCTGCAGCAGTTTGTTCTGCGTTTGCAACGAGTGGTTCATCGCACTTTTCGGCCTTGCGTTCATTAAGGATACCGCGATGGCGCGTGGTCGCGCGCATGCAATACCTGTCCTCGCCAATCCACCCGCCAGTGGATCAGCGCACCTGCCCATTCCACCAGCAATAGCGCGTCGCGAAAAGGGGTGAGCCAAAAGTCATGCCAACGGGAAGGTCTTGCGGTGCTCCGCCACGATGCGAGATAGCGCACCGTTCGTGCCGTTCCGCCAACGAGGGCGATGACGAGGCAGGGCACTGAGGGCGACAGCAGCAGGGCGAGCAGCAGCACGGGCCAGGTAAAACAAATGAAACTGAAGATGAATCCCAGCGGGGAAATGGCGCGTATGGTGCGCAGCCAGCGCAATTCATGGTGCCAAAGGCTGGCGAGCCGCGTTTCGCTGACATCGGTGCCCACGACCAGGTCACTCAGCACCGTATGCAAGCCCAGTTGGCGCGTGCGTTCACCCAGCCAGAAGTCATCCGCCAGGGTGTCCTTCAGCGCGTCGAAGCCACCGATGGCCTCTAAAGCATCGCGGCGCAGGGCAATGGTGGAGCCGAACGCAAAACGGGTAGAGCCGAAAGCGTGTGCCAGCCGTACGGAAGGTGCGAACCAGTCGTCGATGAACAGCTGGCCCAGTCGGGAGCTCAGTGCGGCATGCGATACGCCATGGTAGAGGCACGTCACGATGCCTACGCGCGGATCGTTCAGCGGTGCGGTGACCCGCGAAAGGTAGTCCGGCGTCACGCTGATGTCGCTGTCCGCCAGCACCAGCCAGTCGTGCCGTGCCTGCGCGAGCACGTTCATCAGGTTGCTGACCTTGAGGTTGGCCCCGTGCACCATCGGATCGATCACCAGCGCCATGGGCAACTGGGGAAATTCGCGTTGCAGTCGTTGCACCACGGCGATAGCCGGATCCTCCGGGTCTCGTACGCCAAAGAGAAGTTCATAGTGCGCGTAGTGTTGCTCGCAGAAGCCGCGCAGGTTCTCGTAAAGCCTTGGCTCGGCGCCATGCAGCGGCTTGAGAACGCTGACCGGTCGGCTTGCCTGATCGTTCACATTCGCTCGCCGATGCTTGCGCACACGTTCGCAGCGGAACCAGGCCCACAGGCTCAGGCAGGCGTATGCCGTAGCGGACAGGGCCAGTGCGATGCCCAGCCATGACAGCGGTGTTGTAACGGAGGCATGGAACGGCATGAAGTCTGCTCGGACGCGATCCATCATTCCTTCCAAAGTTAATGCATGCACTTTGTGAAAGCCTATCTTTCCCGATGGCAGTGGGCTGTCCGGTTTCTCCTGGTATGGGGTCTGTCGTGTGGCGCGGCGTTTGCCCAGGCGCCCTCCGGCGACGGCTCCGCTGCTGCGGCCATCACGGGCGACTGGCTGGTGGATAGTCGTGACGCCATTATCCGCATCGAGCCGCAGGGTGATGCCTTTGTCGGCACCATCGTCTGGCAACTGCATGACACCTACGGTCCCGAGGATGGGCCGGAGCTCAATGGCAAGACGGTCACGGATCGGCACAATCCCGATCCTGCGTTGCGCTCCCGTCCGTTGACGGGGCTGCGCCTATTGTGGGGCTTGCGTTATGACGCCGACGCGCAAGCCTGGGTGGATGGCCATGTCTATAACTCGGACAACGGCAAGGAATACCACTGCGAGGTTCATGTGCCGTCACCCGATCGCCTCGTACTGCGTGGCTACATCGGTATCCCGCTGCTGGGCGGAAGCACGACATGGACTCGTACACACGAGCCCTTTCCTGCACCGGCAAGCAGCGTTCATTCGACGAATTGACGACGGGCGACGCGGCGCAAATGTTTGCGAGGGGCTACTCGGCTTCGCTCATCCTTGCTAGCCTGAGTGGGCATTCGTTTGACGGTCGGAAGCGCGTTACGCCATTTGTGACGAAGATGTGATGACCGGGCGTGTATCGCTGTCCACCGGAAGAGAGAGGTTTGAGCCTTGGCTAGCCGCGAGTTGGACTACAACGAAAGAGTCTGGTCAAGGGACGTGGTTTCCTTCCAGGATGAGCCGCTGGTGCTGGTCGATGAACACGACCGCGAAACTGGCTTCCTCGACAAAGCTGCCGCACACCACGGGCAGGGCATCCTGCATCGTGCGTTCTCGTTATTCGTGTTCAACACGGATGGCGAGTTGTTGCTCCAGCAGCGCGCCGAAGGCAAGCGATTGTGGCCCGGGTATTGGTCCAATACCTGCTGTAGCCATCCGCGTCGCGGCGAGACTATGGAGACTGCTATCCACCGCCGGCTCGGCGAAGAGCTGGGCATGCAGTGCGAGTTCCAGTTTCAGTTCAAGTTTCAGTATCAGGCGCAATTCGATGCGGAAGGTGCGGAACATGAACTCTGCTGGGTCTATGCCGGTCGAACGGATGTGGCGCCTGTCGCCAATATCCATGAGATCGCCGCATTGCGCTATGTGGCGCCGGATGCACTCGATCGCGAGATCGTTGCCCATCCGGAACGCTTCACGCCGTGGTTCAAGATCGAGTGGGATCGATTGCGGCGAGAGCATGCGCATGTGTTTTCGCCGCCGGCGACGCTGGCGTCCTGAGCGCCTATACTTTGGTTCAACGATGTAAACGTCTGGAATTTTGTGGCTCGCGCCAGTGGCGCGGCTCGTAACGATCCATCGATCATCGATGAGGAGATTCCGTTGGGCATTCCTCTTATTCAGCAAACCAAGATCGCGCGTTACATCATCAGCAAGAAGCTGAGCGGACAGAAGCGGTATCCGCTGGCGATGATGTTGGAGCCTTTGTTTCAGTGCAATCTGGCCTGTGCAGGTTGCGGCAAGATTGATCATCCGAAGGATATTCTGCAGAAACGCATGAGCGTGGAAGACGCCCTGCGTGCTGTGGACGAGTGCGATGCACCGGTAGTGTCGATTCCCGGTGGCGAGCCACTGATCCACAAGGAGATGCCGCAGATCGTGCAGGGTCTGATCGCGCGCGAGAAGTTCATCTACCTGTGCACCAATGCGCTCCTGTTGACCAAGCACATCGACGAGTACACGCCGTCGCCGTACTTCACCTGGTCCGTCCATCTGGATGGACTGAAGGAGCGGCACGATCAGTCCGTGTGCATGGAGGGCGTGTTCGACAAGGCAGTGGCAGCGATCAAGCTGGCGTTGTCCCGCGGGTTCCGCGTCACCATCAACTGCACGCTATTCAATAACGAGAAACCGGAAGAGATCGCCGAGTTCTTCGACTTCGCCATGTCGCTGGGCATCGAGGGCATCACGGTCTCGCCGGGTTACAGCTACCAGCATGCGCCGCGACAGGATGTGTTCCTTGGGCGCACGGAAAGCAAGAATCTTTTCCGCGACGTGTTCCGTGTTGGCAAGGAACGCAAGAGCAAGTGGGTGTTCAATCAGTCGTCGATGTTCCTGGACTTTATCGCGGGCAACCAGAGCTATCAGTGCACGCCGTGGTCCAACCCCACCTACAACATCTTTGGTTGGCAGCGACCGTGCTATCTGCTGGTCGATGAGGGCTATGCCAGCTCGTACAAAGAGTTGATGGAAGACACCGCGTGGGACAAGTACGGCGTCGGCATCAACCCCAAGTGTGATAACTGCATGGCGCACTGCGGTTTCGAAGGCACGGCAGTGGATGACACCTTTGCGCATCCGTTGAAGGCCGCGCGCGTGGCGACGTTTGGTCCGCGCACAGACGGCGCGATGGCGCCGGATCTACCGGTGCTGTACGGCGATCGCAACGATGCAACGGCCATCCACATTCCCATCAGTGCCATCCAGCGTCGGAACTCGTCTGGGATAGATGCTGGCCACTGAGGGCGCGCCTGTTTTCCTCGCTGTCATTCCCGCGAAAGCGGGAATCCAGCGTCTTTGCTCGGGCGAAACCTAAGGGCACTGGATTCCCGCTTTCGCGGGAATGACGGTGCTTTGAGATGTGGCTCTTGAGTGGACCCTAGTTCATGTGGCTATTCATCTGCGCCATCGTCCCGGCCTTGATGTGGCTGGGACTGTTGCTCGTGCCGTGGCGACCTTGGAGCACGCGCGAGCATCTTGAGGCCGCTTCACCGTCGGGCTTAAGGCTCGACGGCATCACGGTGTTGATTCCCGCACGCAACGAGGCCGACGTGATCGGTACGACGCTGCGTGGCCTGCAGGCGCAAGGTGAGGGCTTGCAGGTCATCGTGATCGACGACCAATCGACCGATGCCACGGCGGCGATGGCGAGTGCCTTCCCGAATGTTCGCGTGGTTTCCGGTGCACCTCTGCCGGATGGCTGGGCGGGCAAACTCTGGGCATTGGAGCAGGGCCGGCAACACGTGCGTACGCCGCTGACTTTGCTGCTGGATGCGGACATCGAGTTGCGCCCTGGCATGCTGGCGACCCTGCTGTCACACAAGCAGCGTGAGCAGCGGCAGTTCGTGTCGATCATGGCGGATCTGCGCCGCACCAGTTTCTGGGATCGCCTGCTGCTGCCCGCGTTCGTCTATTACTTCAAGCTGCTTTATCCGTTCGCCATTTCCAATTCGCGCTCCACGCTGGTGGCAGCGGGGGCGGGCGGCTGCATCCTGGTTGATACGGACATGCTGGAGCGCATCGGCGCCTTTGCCAGCTTGCGCGATGCACTGATCGACGATTGCACGCTCGCGCGTCAGATAAAACGGGCGGGTGGGCGTACCTGGATCGGGCTGAGTCGTGACGTGGTAAGCCTGCGGCCGTACGGCAGTTTCGATTCCATCCACCGCATGGTCGCGCGCTCGGCGTTTACCCAATTGGGCTACTCGACCGCGTTACTGCTGGTGGTGACGTTCCTGTTCCTGCTGGCTTACGGTGTGCCGCTGGCCTTGCTCGGGGCGCTGCATGTCTGGCCGCTGGCCTGGGTGGCCTTGTTGGCGATGATGCTGGGTTATCTGCCCATGCTCCGGTACTACCGGATGCCTCTGTGGTGGGCATTGCTGCTGCCGCTGGGTGCGGCCCTGTATCTAGGCATGACCTGGAGTTCGGCAATCCGTTACTGGCGTGGCGTGCGCTCCCAATGGAAGGGGCGGGTCTACGGTACGGGTGTGTGATTTTCTTTTTAATCAATGATTTATATTTTAGGCGCGACCCGCTGAATCTCGATCCATGAGAATGCCGTCGTGGTATCTTGATTACCGTCCCGGTAATCAAGTCATTCCATGCCTCCTTCAGAACACGGTGGACGCCGCTCCGGCGCCGGTCGCCCCGCTGGCGAACCGAGCCAGCGCATTCGTGTGCCTGACAGCCAGGTGCCAGGGGTGCTGGCCTACCTGGAGGCTTACCGCAGCCCGGCCTCGTTGGAGGCGCCGCGCCCCGTTTCACTGGATCCGTCGACGGTCGCGCTGACGGCCTTCCTCAGTCGGGTGCCGGCCGGTGTGCCCACGCTGGCCGATGACGACGTCGACGAAGTGGTCGATCTCAACCAGCATCTGGTACTGCCTGGGCATGAGCCGAGCACCTTCATCATTCGCGTGTCGGGCTGGTCGATGATCGGCGCGGGCATCTTCGATGGCGATGAAGTGCTGGTGGATCGCGCGCTTGCGCCGCGCCAGGGCGACATCGTGGTGGCGGTGGTCAATAACGAGTTGACCATCAAGCGCCTGGGCAAGGTGGATGGGCACGTGGCGTTGCTGCCGGAGAACGCGCACTTCAAGCCCATTGTGTTCCGTGAGGGCGAGACGCTCAGCGTGTGGGGCGTCGTTACGCGTTGCCTGCGAACCTTGCGGTAACCGTGTCATGGGTCAGGTCGTCGCGCTCGATTCGCTCCTCCATAGCCGCCAGGTCTGGCAAGGGCGTGCCGCTCCAGCGCCGTCCAGCACCCAGCCCACTGGCTGGCCGATGCTTGATGCGGCGTTGCCGAGCGGTGGCTGGCCCGAGCATGCGATGACCGAGATCCTGCTGCCTGCCGATGGCGTGGGCGAATTACAGTTGGTGCTTCCCACGCTGGCGCGACTGACGCGCGAGCAACGCACGGTGATGGTGATCGCGCCACCCTACGTGCCTTACGTGGCGGGATGGGAGGCGCGTGGTGTGGTGATGTCGCGCGTGGATATCGTGCAGGCCGACGAGCGCGACGTGCTGTGGGCTGCGGAGCAGTGTCTGCGCTCGGCCAGTTGCGCTGCCGTGCTGGCATGGCCCATGAAAGCGGACGATCGTTCGCTGCGCCGCCTGCAGGTAGCCGCCGATACCGGCAAAGCATTGGCCTTTGTATTTCGTGATCGCCACCATGCGGTGCAGGCTTCGCCGGCCGCCCTGCGCCTGGAATTGGAAAGCACACCCGAGTGGCAGGTGCGCGTACGCAAATGCCGTGGCGGCAATCCGCCGATGCAGGCGGTATCGCTGGCGTTGGCTTCTGGCTGGTCGTGACGGGACGCTATCGTGCTCTGGGCCTGCATACTGCTGCCGCAACTGGCGCTGGACGGTGTCCTCCGGCGACGGCCACCCTCGGACGAGCCGCTGGTGTTGGTGAGTGGCCCCGCGCAGGCGCGCATCGTGCATGCAGCCAATGCATCAGCACGTGCGGCGGGCATGTATCGCGGGCAGAAGCTCGTCGCGGCACAGGCGCTGCTGCAACAGTTCGTGATGATCGAGCACGACGCGGAAGACGAGGCACGCTGGCATCGTCTGTTGGCTGCCTGGGCGTACCGTTATAGCGCCGAGGTCGGCCTGTATGCGCATGCCGTGGTGCTGGAGGTCAGTCGCAGCCTCAATCTATTTGGACCGTGGCCGCGTTTTGAGTCGCTGCTCCGCGATGACCTGAAAGAGCTGGGTTTTCGTCATCGCGTTGCACTCGCGCCGACGCCGCACGCCGCCTATGTGCTGGCGGGTGTGCACGATGGTCTGGCCGTCACCTCGCCGGAGATGCTTCGGGAGGCACTGTCTCCCGTACCCATTGCGCGTGCGCGTTTGCCGGCGGAGGCCACGCAAGGCTTGCCGTCGATGGGTATTCGCACACTGGGGCAGGTGTTCAAGCTGCCGCGTGCCGGGTTGCAGCGGCGTTTTGGTGAGGCCTTGGTGGCCCAGCTTGATCGCCTGACCGGTGACGAGCCGACACCCATGGAAAGCTACCGTCCGCCCGACGCGTTCGAGCAACGCATGGAGTGGACGCACGAGATCGAGCACGTTGAAGCCTTGATGTTTCCATTGCGCCGCCTGACCGGCGACATGGCGGCGTATCTCGCAGGCCGCGATGGTGGTGTGCAGCGTTTCGAACTCGAGCTGGAACATCGCAGCGGTGCGCCGACACATGTTGCGGTAGGTATGCTCACCGCCGCGCGCGATGCCGCGTTGCTGTTCGATTGTGCGCGTGGTCGCATCGAGCGACTTGAGCTGCCGCAACCGGTCATGGCCATGCGACTGGTGGCGCGCGAATTGCCGCCGTTCGTGCCGGCGGGCCGCGACCTGTTCGATACGCGCCCGGTTCATGCGGTGCCATTGGAGCAGTTGCGCGAACGTTTGCGCGCACGGTTGGGCGAGCAGGCCATTCAACACCTGCGCCGCACGGTGGATCCGCGGCCCGAAAAAGCGCAAAGCACGTCCGCGGCATCCACCTGGGCAACGTCGCCGGAAACCTTGCCGCGTCCCACCTGGTTGCTGGATACGCCGCGCCCTTTGCGCGGCCCGCCGCCCGAAGTGCTGGCCGGCCCTGAGCGCCTCGAAACCGGCTGGTGGGATGGTGGCGACATACGGCGTGATTACTACGTGGTGCGCACAACGCAAGGACAATGCGCCTGGGTGTTTTGCGCACCGGGCGAGCAAGGGAACTGGATGCTTCACGGGTGGTTCGCATGAACGACTACGCCGAGCTGCATTGCCTGTCGAATTTTTCGTTCCAGCGTGGTGCGTCCAGCGCGCGTGAACTGTTCGATCGGGCAAAGGAGTGCGGCTATCGTGCGCTAGCGATCACTGATGAATGTTCGTTGGCCGGTATCGTGCGCGCTTACGAGGCGTCGCGTGACACGGGGCTGCCTCTGATCGTCGGTGCCGAGTTCCAGATCGAAGGTGGCACGAAGCTGGTGTTGTTGTGCGAGAACCTGCAAGGCTATACGGCGTTGTGCGCCCTTATCACGCGCGGGCGTCGCGTGGCGGAGAAGGGTACGTATCGCGTGACGCGCGATGATTTTGCTGATGGCCTGCCGGGTACGCTGGCCTTGTGGTTGCCGCAAGGCGATTTGCGGCAGGAGCGAGGTGCCTGGCTGAAGACCTTGTTCGATGGGCGCCTGTGGTTGGCCGTCGAACTGCATCACGGGTCGGATGATGCGCGCCGCTTCGAAGAACTGCGCACGCTGGCCGAGGCGCTGGCATTGCCGATGGTGGCGACGGGCGACGTGCATATGCACGTGCGCCGCCGTCGCGCCCTGCAGGACGTGATGACGGCGATCCGCCATCGCCGCACCGTGGCCGAAGCAGGCGACCTGTTATTTCCCAATGGCGAGCGGCATCTGCGTACACGCGAAGCCTTGTCGGCGATCTACTCAGCGGAGCTGATGGCCGAAAGCGTGCGCATCGCCGAGTGCTGCCATTTCGTGATGACGGATATCAACTATCGCTATCCCGCCGAGTTGGTGCCGGAGGGCGAGACGCCGACCACATGGCTGCGGCATTTGACGGAGGAAGGCCTGAAGTGGCGCTGGCCGCAGGGTGAGCCGAAGAAGGTGAGGGATCAGGTTGAGTACGAGCTAAAGCTGGTCGAGAAGCTTGAGTACGAGTCGTACTTCCTCACCGTTCACGAGATCGTGGCGTTTGCGCGCAGCAAGGACATTCTTTGCCAGGGGCGCGGGTCGGCGGCGAACTCGGCTGTCTGCTATGCGTTGGGCGTGACGGCGGTGGACCCGGCCACGACCACGCTGCTGGTCGAGCGCTTTATCTCTGCAGAGCGCAACGAGCCGCCGGATATTGATATCGACTTCGAGCATGAGCGGCGCGAAGAGGTCATCCAGCACATCTACGAAAAGTACGGCCGGGAGCGTGCCGCGCTGGCCGCCACGGTAATCAGCTATCGCGGCCGCAGCGCCGTGCGCGACGTGGCGCGTGCCCTCGGTTTGCCCTCGGACCAGATCGATCTGTTGTCGCGCACCTTTGCGTGGCAGGACGGCGACGACCCGATGGATGGCCGCCTGCGCGAGCGCGGTTTCGACCCTGATAGTCCACTGTTACGCCGTGTGCTCGTGCTTACGGCGGAATTGATGGGTTTTCCGCGCCACCTGTCCCAGCACGTGGGTGGCTTCGTCATCTCCGATCAGCCGCTGTCGAATCTGGTGCCGGTGGAGAACGCCTCCATGCCCGATCGCACCATCATCCAATGGGACAAGGATGATCTGGACACCATGCGCCTGCTGAAGGTGGATTGTCTGGCACTGGGCATGCTTACCTGCATCCGCAAGTGTCTGGCCTTGTTGCAGCATCACCATGGTCGCGTGGAAACGCTGGCGTCGATTCCTCCGGATGATGACGCGACCTATGAGCTGATCCAGCGTGCCGACACCATCGGCGTGTTCCAGATCGAATCGCGTGCGCAGATGGCCATGCTGCCGCGGCACCGGCCGGAGAATTTCTACGACCTGGTGATCCAGGTGGCCATCGTTCGTCCTGGTCCGATCCAGGGAGACATGGTGCACCCGTACCTGCGTCGCAAGCGTGGGGAAGAGAAAGTCACCTTTCCCTCTGAAAAGCTCCGTGGCGTTTTTGAGCGCACCTTGGGTGTGCCGCTGTTCCAGGAGCAGGTGATGAAGCTGGCTATCGAGGCGGCCGAATACTCGCCCGGCGAAGCGGATCAACTGCGCCGCTCGATGGCTGCATGGCGACGCAACGGCGACATGGAAATTCATCGCCAGCGGCTGATGGCCGGCATGCTGAAAAATGGATTCACAGAGGAGTTCGCCGCACGTCTGTTCGAGCAGATCAAGGGCTTTGGCTCGTATGGGTTCCCCGAGAGCCATGCGGCGAGCTTTGCCTTGCTGGTGTATGCCAGCTGCTGGCTCAAATGCCATTACCGCGCGGCTTTCATGTGCGCCTTGCTCAATGCGCAACCAATGGGGTTCTACGACGCTAGCCAGATCGTGCAGGACACACAGCGTCACGGCATCAAGGTGCGGCCGGTGGATGTGCGCCATAGCGACTGGGACAACATGCTTGAGGACGACCCTTCGTCGAAGGGTGGTTTTGCGCTTCGGCTGGGCTTCCGACAAGTGCGCGGATGCCGCCAGGAAGTGATGGCGCAGTTGATGATCGCGCGGGCCCGTCGGCCATTCGACGACGTGGCCGACCTATGCGCCCGCGCCGGGCTCAACCGCCATCAGCAGGAGGCGCTGGCCGAGGCGGATGCATTGCGCGGCCTGGCGGGGCACCGTCATCGCGCGCGTTGGGCGATGGCGGGCATCGAGGCGCAATTGCCGCTGTTCGGCAACACCAGTCCGCAGGAGGACGACGTGGCCTTGCCGCCACCGTCACAGGGTGAAAGCACGCTGGCCGATTACGCGCGCATGGGGCTCAGCCTGGGGCCGCATCCCCTGCGGCAGATTCGCGCGCGTCTTCGCGCCGCCAAATGCGTGGATTCACGTAGTTTGCAGGGCTGCCTTCACGCCAGTCACGTGCGCGCTGCGGGCTTGGTCACACAGCGGCAGCGCCCGCAGACCGCCAGTGGTGTGACCTTCATCACCCTGGAAGACGAGTACGGTCCCATCAATGTCGTGGTGTGGAGCCACGTGGCTGAGCGGCAGCGGCGTATTTTTCTGGAGTCACGCTTGCTCGGCGTGGACGGTCGCTGGGAGCACGTGGATGGCGTGAGTCACCTTATCGCGCATCGCCTGCATGACCTGAGCGAGCTGCTGGGTTCGCTGGACAGTCGTTCGCGTGACTTCCATTGAGTGCACGGTTTCAGTGTGTCGCCGGGGAGATGCCGAGCTCGCCAAGCAGTGGCCGGTCATCAACGCCAAGATTCCGGCCATGTTCGACGCCGCCGACTGGGACGGCCGCCCGCATAAGCGGGCTTTCCTGATTCGCTGAGCGTGGCTGCTCAGGCGCTACGTGCTCGCCAGCGATTGACTGCGAAGCCGAAGGCAAGCATCAGCGCCACGGCCAACTGTGCCAACAAGGATTGCCACGTGGGGTAGATGCCCAACAGGTCAATGGATGGTGCTGGCGCCACGGTGACGGCTGTCCATCCCGCCTCCTGCAAGGCGGCTACGCCCTTGCCTGTAAGCACGATGGCGAGCACGGCGATCACCAGCGAACTGACAGAGAAGAACAACCCCAGTGGCAGGCGCTGGCTGGTACGCAGCAGCACCCAGGCGATGACGCCGAGCATGACTGCGCCGGCAGCCAGCCCGGCGAGCAGCCACACACCCTGACCCTCGTTCCACAGCGCCGTGTAGAACAGGATGGTTTCAAACACCTCGCGATAGACCGAGATAAAGGTGAGGCCGAACACGAACCAGGCCGAACGCCGGTTCAAGGCCGTCGCCATCTTTGCTTTCAGGTAGGACTGCCAGCGGCCGCCGATGCTCTTTTGGTGCATCCACAGGCCCACGCCCAGCAACACGGCGGCGGCGAACAGCGACGATAGGCCCTCGGTCAGTTCGCGGCTGGCGCCGCTGATCGAAATCGCATAACTGGCCGCCGCCCAGGTGATGGCGCCGGCCAACAAGGCGAGTGTCCAACCCCAATGCACGTAACGTGTCGCGTCATGCCTATCCGCTTTGCGCAGGAAGGCGAGCAGGGCGACGACGACCAGGAGGGCTTCCAGGCCTTCGCGCACCAGGATGGTGAACGCACCGATGAACGTCGTCATGGGGCTGGCTGCCGTTTCGGACAGCACGGTCTGCGCCTGCCCGAGCAGGCCGTCGACCTCGTGCGCCTGCTTGGTCACGGCATCATCGTTAGGGGATTGCGACAGCGTCGTGCGGTACGCACCCATCGCAGTTTCGATGCGTGCACGCAACGAGGCATTGCGCGTATCCAGTTGCGCCTCGACCGGCTCGACGCCGTCCAGATAGGCCGACAGAGCGAGCTGCCTGGCTTCTTCGCTTTTACCGTTGCGATGCGCTTCCAGGCTGTCCGCCAGTCGAGCACGCGCCAGCGGTATGCCGGCGAGTGCCTCATGCACGGCCCCGGGGTGGGCACGCAAGTAGCCGATGATGAGGTGCGCCTGTGCAACGCCCAGTGTGTCGGCCAAGCCCGCCGCGCGAGCACGGGCTAATTCGCTCGGCGAGGCGATAGCGCCTCGGGCGCGTGCATCGTCCCGCCACGCTTGCTCGCCCCGCGTCGCAGTCACGGGATAAGCGAGCGTGCCCACGTAATAGGCCAGCGACCAGCGGTCGTCGCTGGAAAGCGCTTGGGCGTAGCTCACCATCGGCGTGCCGGCGACGCCCTGGGTAATCACCTCGTACAACGACAGCGGGCTGCGCTGGTCGGCGCGACTCACCTCGGTGAAATCGATCGGGCGAGGCGAGAGCTGGAGTCCTGCAGGGCCGTCGCCATGCCCGGTGGCGCCGTGGCAGGCCGCACACTGCGCCTGGTAAAGCGATGCGCCACGTGTCAGATCGGGTGTTTTCGTCGGCGCCGTGGGAATGGGGTAGGCCTGCAGCAGCGTGTCCGTGAGCGCATGCGCCTGCCGCGCCACATCGGCCTCGGGTGCCTTGGCATCGATCAGCGACACCAGCTGGTCAGCTTGCTGTCGCAGTGCCGGTGTGGCCGGTGATACCGGCAGGGCCAGTACGCGCTCGCGCGCATGGCGCGCAAACTCTCGCATCTCGGCGTATTCCGAGGCGCTCACGACTTCACCGTGGTTGACTGCGCCGGCGTAGTCCGCCGCGAGGTAATCGAGCATCTGCCAGGTCTGCGGCACACTCGACGTGGGGTCGTCGATGGCTTGTTGCGCCAACGCAGGTGATGCGCCGAGTCCGAAGGCAAGGAGCAGGATTGCGAGCTTCCGGGTCACTTTACAAATGCGATCTATTCTCATTTGTAAAGTGTACTCTCGTTACGATGTGATATGCAGTGGTCCCAGGATCCGGGACGGGTGCTCCAGTGCCAGCCGGCCATGGCCGATGCCCTGGCTGATGCTTTGGGCAATACGCTCGGCCGTGCTGATGAAAAGCTCGGCCGTGGGCGGGTCGAAGACCTCGCGGGCAGTTTCACCCCACAACGCCAGCCAACGGTGAAACAGCGCCTGTGGAAACGCAGGCAGCGCGCGATGCACGCCCATTGGATTGCCGTGGTATCGCCCGGTGCGCAAGATGAGGGACGACCAGAAGTCGCGCAGCGTGTGCTTGTGCGCGGTCCAGTCGTGAATAGCGGTGTTGAACACCGGGCCCAGTTCCTCGTCTGCGCGGACCTTGTCGTAGAAGCGGTCGACCAGCGTCGCGATGCCGACCTCGTTTGCAGCAGGGAAAAGTGCCATGAGTGAACGTCGTCTCAGTGAGGCGTGCTAGCCCGGTGCGCCATCGCGCCCTGGCGTGAGGTACATCCATAACGATCGCGCCACCCAGGGCGTGAGTGCAAGCAGCCAGAGCGCTGCCGCGGCGATGTACCACGGCCACGGTGGTGACATGTATTCGCCGGCTATGCGAATCAAGGCGACCAGCTGCAGGGCGGTGTAGAGCACCAACAGCAGTCCTGGTCGTCGCGCCTTGATCTGCGTCAGATTTGCGCGCAGGTGCTGCCCCGGCTGTCCACGATGACTTCATGCACGGGTGCGTCCCCGCTTGCCGGCGCATGCTCTACGCCAGGGAGAGGGTCATGATTCGAAAACTACTGACAGGCGGGCTTTTGGCCTTGGGCATGGTTGTGGTGTCGGCGCATGCCGAAGAAGCGCCAGCAGCCTTGCGCGATGTGCTGGTCAAAACCACTCAAGCACTGATGGATGCGTTGCCAGTGGGCGACAAGACGCCCTGGGAGCAATGGGTCACGGACGACGCGGTAATCATCGACGAGTTCGGCCGGGTGGCGAGCAAGGCCGACACCATTGCATCGCTGCGCCATTTTCCCTCTGGCGTCACCGGCAGCATGGAGATGCGCGATCCGCATGCCTGGCTGCACGGCGACAGTGCCTTGCTTAGTGTCGAGGAGTACGAGCGCGAATCCTATTTTGGCCAGTCGTTCGTGGTGCGCTACCGGTCGCTGCTCACCTTCGTTAAGCAGGGTGGTCAATGGAAACTGGCTGGCGCCCAGGACGTCACCATTCCCACGCCACCGTCCAGGCTGGACGTTCCCGGCCTCGTGCTGGATGACTACGTGGGCACCTTTCGCTATGCGCCGGGGCGCGCATGGGTCGTCTCCGTCGATCATGGCGTGCTTGGTTACGTGACGCGACCCGGCGGCCCCGTGAACACGCTGCAGCCCGTGGCGAAGGATGTCTTCATGGGTACCGACGACGAGCGCAACCTGCTGGTCTTCCAGCGCGACGAGCACGGCAAGGTCAGCGCGTTGATCGAGCGGCGGAAATTCAATGACCTGAGGCTGGGCAAGGAAGGCTGACGCATTGCCGCGCCGTTTTGTGTCCCATGGATCCATACAGACATATCGACAAGGAAGCACACGCATGGCATCTCCCGCATCTGGAAAGACAGCCCTTGAGGATTGGAAGGTTCCCGTCAAATTGAAGCTTGCCGCGCTGTGGGCAAGCCTGATGTTCTGCTACATCTACGGCGACTATTTCGGGCTCTTTCAGCCAGGCACATTGCAAAGCATGCTGGAAGGAAAAATGGGGCCGCTCGGGCCCACGACGCAGGGCGTGCTGCTGGGCACCTCCATCCTGATGGCAGTGCCCAGCGTGATGGTCTTTCTGTCGCTGGTGATGAGGCCGCTGGCAGGTCGGGTGGTGAACGTGGTGTTGGGCCTGCTCTACGCGATCATCATGGCCGTGTCGATGCCGGGTGCCTGGACGTTCTATCTGTTTCTCGGCGTCATCGAGATCGTGCTTTCCCTGTTGATCGTCTGGTACGCGTGGCGGTGGCCGCGTTCAGCTTAGTAGGGCTATGGCCCCGGCATTGAGGCGACTCTGCTTGGGGCTAGGGTAGCGACCTGCGCGGATCGGCGGGGCATTGTCGCCGTGTCCGTGCGGGTGCCCGTCAGGGGCTCGCCGGCAAAATCCTGCGACGGATAGCGTGTCTGGGCCGCATTGGGTCGGTGCTCTGGCGGGGGCGGTGCAGGGCCCATGGCTTAGCGGTTAGCATCATCGGCCAGGCTTTTGCCTTGGTCCCGGCTATTGTGGGCGCCTGCATGGCGTCCAGTGATCCATCCGGGGCCAGCATCGTTACCACACCGGGAAGGACACTGAGTGAGCAAGCGAATTCTACTTTTGAGCGTTTCCGCAGGCGCCGGTCATGTGCGCGCCGCCGAAGCGCTGCGCACCTGCGCGGATGGCTACGAGGATGTGTCGACGTTGCATCTCGACGTCATGGACTATGTGCCGGACAGTTTCCGCGCGATCTACGCCGACTCCTACATCAAGCTGGTCAATGCGCATCCGACCCTGTGGGGCATGCTCTATAAGAGCAGCTCGGACATGAAGCCGACGGCCCTGGTGCAAAAGGTCCGCCGCACGACGGAGCGCCTCAGTACGCGCGCCTTGCTCAAAGCCATCAAGGAATTTGGCCCGGATGCGATCGTCTGCACGCACTTCCTTCCCGCCGAACTCCTGATGCACGAAATCCGCCGCGATCGCTTACATGTCCCGGTATGGGTGCAAGTGACCGATTTCGATCTGCACCGGATGTGGGTGATCCCGCTCATGACCGGCTACTTTGCGGCCAATGACGAAATCGCCTTCCGCATGCGGGCTAATGGCATCCCTGCCGAGCAGATCCACGTCACCGGCATTCCGATCATGCCTGCCTTTTCGCGACCGCTGGAGCGCGCGGCATGCGCTGCGCAGTTCGGGCTCGATCCGGCACGACAGACCCTTCTGCTCATGGGTGGTGGTGCGGGCGTGGGTGGCCTGGATGGCGTCGCGAAAGAGCTTCTGTCTGCCGAGGGCGACTTCCAGTTGATCGTGCTCGCTGGCCGCAACGCCAAGGCACTGGCCGCGCTCAAGACCTTGGCGGAACAGTACCCGCAACGTCTGTTTCCCCAGGGATTTACGCAGGAAGTGGAGCGGCTGATGGCCTGCGCCGACGCCGTCATCACCAAGCCCGGCGGTTTGACCACGTCCGAATGCCTCGCCGTGGGCTTGCCGATGATCGTCAATGCGCCCATTCCCGGGCAGGAAGAGCACAACGCGGATTACCTGCTGGAGCAGGGCGCCGCGCTGAAGGCGGTCGACGAGCTTGGTCTTGTCTATCGCGTTCGCCATCTGGTCCGGCACCCGGACAAGCTCGCCGCGATGGGGCGTAGCGCCAAGGCACTGGGTCGCCCGCAGGCCGCTGGCGCTGTGCTGGACGTGGTGTTTGCCGATCTCGCCGGGCGCGCGGGTTGATGGCCAAGGGTTTTCAGTCGCGACGGGCGCTCGTGTTTGCTGTTCTGTGGACCTTGCTGCTCTCCTTCTTCTTCGCGAAGGTGGAGGTGCAGATCGAAGGTGCTGCCGGATGGGCCGCCAATCTTCCGACCTGGCGCATCGAGCATCACTGGATGCTCGATCTTTTCTGGGGCGGGCGCCCGATGACCGGCTACCACGCATGGGTCTTTCCCTGCATGGCGTTGTTCTTCCATTTTCCGCTGGCGTTCGACGCTCATTGGTCGTGGCGGGCGGAGGCGCGGGTGATCGGGTGCGTCATGATGTTCTGGGTCAGCGAGGATTTTCTCTGGTTCGCATTGAACCCAGCCTTCGGCCTGGGGCACTTTTCGCCACAGTGGGTTCCTTGGCATAAGCATTGGTTGGGCCCGGCGCCGACGGATTACTGGGTGTATCTCGCTGTTGCTTTGCTGATGTTCTATCTGTCCAGCCGGCCGAAACGAAGCCGTTACCTCTGAATCACTGGCATGTGTCGGTGCGGACGCTATCCGCATGGGTGGCGTTATCTTGCCGACACGCCTATTGCACAAGACCTCTATGACTGCCGAACGCAATCCACGCTGGGCTTCCGTTGTCGATCGAAGCGGGAACCTTCACCGCATGACCGACTCGCTGTATCGCAGCGAGCAGCCGCTCAAAGGTCACATCGATCTGCTGAAATCATTGGGTGTTGCCACGGTCATCAGCTTCCGTGCGTTTCATTCAGACTGGCGGCTGCTGGAAGAGGCGGCCATGCGCCGACACAGGATTCCGATGCATACGTGGCGCATCCGTGACCGCGAAGTGGAGGAAGCCTTGCGCCACATTCGTACGGCGGAAACCTATGGCGCCGTGTTGATCCACTGCCAGCATGGTGCGGACCGCACTGGCCTGGTCTCGGCGATGTACCGCATGATCTATCAGGGCTGGAGCAAAGAAGAAGCCCTGGACGAGCTGCTGCATGGCGGCTATGGCTTCCATTCCATCTGGAAGAACATCCCTCATTACATTGAGAGGCTGGATCTCGCTGCCTTCCGCGAGCGGCTGGCTGCCTCGCCTGCATCTTGAGGCACACTCGTCGGCTCGCGTTGCCTGCGGTGACGCGCGTTTAATGACACTATCGTGAGCATGGACGAGTTCCTTATGCCCAGGACGCTCGGCAAAGGGCGTACCTACGTCTACATGCTTCCCTGGCGCGAGCAGGATCTGCTGAAGGTTGGCTTCTCGCGGCAGCCGCTGGTTCGCCTGCGCACCTTGCATCGGCGGTTTTTCGATGTGTTCGATCTCGATCGCGGGTGCTTGCTGGAAACCGAGCGGTTAGCGCAGGCACGCCGGATCGAGCGCGACCTTATTCTGCGGCATGCCGAGCATCGTTCGCCGCCACCGCTGGCCGTGCCGGATGCGGCGGCCGGCTACAGTGAATGGTTTCGTGGCGTGGAGGCGGACGTGACGGCGGAGCTGCGCGCGATCGCCGATCGCGAGGGGTTCGTGCTGCATTCTCTGCGCGACTGGGTGCGGCAAGGGTTCGAGAGTCAGGGGGACGGTCTTTACGAGTGGTCTTTGCGGCTGCTCGAGGCCATCGAATACGAGGTCTTCAACGTGCCGGCGGTGCTTCAGCGAGGCGACGCAGCGCACTCCTTACGCTACGTGATGGATGCCTGCGAGGCGGTTGGCTTGCCGCTTGCTCGTTTTTTCCCGGATAGCGCCTTGGCGTGGCGTGCGCTGAACTGAAATAGGCGTGCCATCTCACCAGTGAAGTCGCGCCCGCGCCCGGCTCGCCCGTTCACCCAGGTGGATGCCCGCCCAGGCCACGCCGAAGGTAAGTGGCAGCGCGGCGAAGCGCAGCACCGGCGGAAACAATCCGCTGGCAAGCAGTATCAGGCAGGCAAGCACCAGTAACAGGTCCGCGCCGAGTCGGCGACGCCTGCAGTCCGCCACCTTTCGCGTATAGATCGCCACAGCCTCATCGAAGGCTGGCCGTTCGGCGAGTGATGGGATGCTCCGTTCCCGCGTAGCCCATGGTCGCATGCGCTTTTCCCTCGCCAGCGCCGGCGTGGCGCTTGCAGGCATGGTAGCGAGGGCGACGGTGATGGCCAGATCAAGGAATCGTATGAACCGAGTTTAATGCGGGCGATACGTGATCACGCGCACGCCGTCTCACGCTGGCTTGCGCATACGGAACGCGATGCTGATGCGCGGGCCGATCGGGTGGCTCTGCTTGGGGATGCCGTGGTCGTAGTGCAGTTGCGTATTCCAGTCCATCAGCAGCAGGCTGCCGGCTGCCAGGTCGAGATCGAGGCGTCGGGACGCAGCGCGCTTCTTGCTTCGGATATGCATCCGCCGCGTGGCGCCTAGTGAAAGCAGGGCGATCGATTGGCCCTCCTGCAGATCGTCCAGTCGATCGTTATGCATCGCCACGCTGTCGTGTTCGTTGCGATACAGATTCAGGCCGATGCTGTTGAATGACTCGCCGGTCAGGTTGCGGACGCGATCCAGTGCGGTGCCCAGTGGCCATGGTAGGTCGGGCGTGTCATCAAAAAAGTGGGCGGTCAGGCGCGGCACATCCAGCTCCCGCTCATACATCATGCGGCGCTGCTGTCGCCAGAAGGGGCTGTCGAGCAGACGCTCGTGCCATTGGGCGGCCTCCGGCGCGTCGATGACGTCTTCTTCGTACGTGATCCGGCCGCTGGCGTCATCCAGCAGTACGAGCGGGCATTGGGCGAACAGGGAGAATTGGGACACGGAGTAGACGGCGCAAGGTGAATCAACGGCTCCTGATTATGGGGGCGGTCCGGATCAAATCGAGAGACGCTAGGGTGAAATTTGCGCCGTTGCTGCATCGAGCAGTTGGGGTAACTGCGAGAATTGCGTAGCCGTAAAGGGCGCATGAACATCAGGCGGCAACCGCCCATATCCCCAGCTAGCGAAGATGGCCGGAATACCGTGGGCGGAAGCAGCGGCGAGGTCAACGAGATTGTCGCCAATCATGACGGCAGGAAGACCGGTGAGCCCGGCGCGTTGCAGTGTGCCGTGAATATGTCCGGCGTCAGGCTTCTGTCGCTCCACCGTATCGCCGCCGCAGACCACGTCGAAGCGATCGAGCACGTTCAGATTGTCGAGGAGGGCAAGCGCGGCGGCTTCAATCTTGTTGGTGCATACCGCCAGACGCCAGCCGCTTCGCGCCAGGTGATCCAGCGTGACGCGGACGTTCGGATACAACGCCGCGCCGCCCGGTGGATGGTTCAGATAGTCCTGCAGGAAATCGTCGATGTCTTGCGTGGACGGTGACGCCCCGCGCAAGGCGTAAGCACGGCGGCCGAATGCCGCCAGGCCATCACCAAGCAGCGGAATGGCCTCGTCGCGCTGCAATGGCGTGATGCCGTTGGTCTGAAGGCTCCGGTTGACGGCGTTCGTGATGCCATCCACGGAGTCCACGAGGGTGCCGTCGAGATCGAAGATGGCGACGCGTTCAGTGTGGGTGTGGGGCTTCATGTCGTGCAAAGTCCTTATGGATCGTTTCAGCCGTTTGCCAGCGCAGCAATGCCAGCCTTGGCGATCTCTTCGTCATGCTGCGGCGTATCGGCCGAGATGCCGATGGCGCCAACGATACGGCCGTTCACCTCGATAGGCAGGCCGCCACGCATGAGTACATAACCTCGTGCGGACAGCACGGCAGGTCGTTGGCCATTGGCGGCATCTTCCAGTGCGCCGCTCGGTCGACGGAACAAGGCGGCCGTTCGCGCCTTGCCTGGGGCCAGGTCAACGCCGGCAAGCACGGCAGCGTCGTCCATCCGCACCAGCATGATCGGCAATCCGCTGGCGTCGACGATGGAAATCACACAGGGCCAGCCTTGCGCCTTGGCTTTGGCCTGCGCGCCGTCGGCGATGCGTTTGGCCGCATCCAGTGTGAGCACAGGTTGCAAGGGCAGGTTGCTGGCAACGCTTACCGCGGGCAGTAGGGCGGCTGCGGTACTCAACAAGGTGGCGGCGGCCATGGAGCAGAAGCGGACATTCATGGGTCGGTCTCGGTCGGCTTGGTCGTGCTATTCAAGCGCTTCGACGATTTCATTTCATTGCGGCGTTCCGGGCATACAATTAGGTACCACCTAATAATGAGGCACTGGGCATGGAGCTTCGGCACCTGCGGTACTTCATCGCTGTCGCGGAAGAGCTTCATTTTGCGCGGGCGGCGGAGCGCCTGGGGATCTCGGCGCCTACCTTGACCGTGCAGATCCAGGAGCTGGAGCACACGCTGCGGGCCCGGCTGTTCACGCGGTCCAAGCGATCGGTGGCATTGACGCCGGCTGGCGAAGCGTTTCTTGGTGAAGCCCGGTTAGCGCTGGCGCAGTTCGAGCGGGCGCAAAGTGTCGGACAGCGCGCGGGGCGTGGCGAGATAGGACGGATCGAGATCGGCTACGTGGGTTCGGCTGCCTACTCCGGTGCGCTACAGACGCAGATTCAGCGTTTTCGTGCCGCCCGGCCTGATGTCGAGATCGTGGCGACGGAACAACCTATGGACGAATTGCCCGGCATGCTGGAGCAGGGTAGGGTCGATATCGGTTTCGTTCGCATACCGATGCAGTTGCCGAGTGCGCTCATGGCGCATGCGCTTGTGCACGATGTGTTCTGCGCGGTGTTACCGTCCAGGCATGCGCTGTTGAAGGTGGCAGGCCCGCTTCACGCCAAGGCGCTGGCGGGCGAAACCTTCATCGTTCCCGAGCAACCCTTGGGTACGTATGAGATAGGGCGTCGCGGCCGCTTCACGCCTCGCATCGGTGCCGTGCCTGGCAGTTTGATCGCCGTGCTCACCCAGGTGTCGGTCGGCGCGGGCGTGGCGATTGTTCCCAGTGTGCTCAAGGATGTCATCGACATGCCGGGCGTGCGCTTCAAGCCGCTTGCCGGAAAGCCGGTTATCTCCGGTGTGGCGGGTATTTTTCGTCGGCAGGAGCGTTCGGCGGCCGTCAGCGCATTTATTCAGAAGATGCGCGCTACCGCGGCATTGTCAGTGATCTATCCGCAGCGTCTCTGACGCTGCGTCCCTTGTTCGATCGGCGTGGGCCGTTGTGTCAGAGGGTTTGCGCGGGCGTGGCGGGCAGATGCAGCGCCGCGCGCAGTTCCGCACGCGCCGTCTGGTAGTCCGTTTGCCAATCGGGTTGATGCAAAAGCTCTGCACCGATCACGGTTCCCGCCAGCCGGCCGGCTTCCACGTCACTCGGGAAATGCGCACCCATCACCACGCGGTGCTGCGCGTACAAGTTGGCGCGGGCGAAAATCTCCGCGCGCTTCTCCGGCACCATGTTGGCCAGCAAAATCGCCGTGGTATAGCCGAACGTGGCGTGTCCACTCGGATAGCTCCAGTCGTCCGGCTTCTCCTTGGATAGCGGATGCACCTGGTCAGATGTTACCGAGGGGCGGGGCCGTCGCCAGTACAGCTTGGCATCTGTCACCTCGGCTTTGTCCAACTTGGCGACACGCTCAAAGAACGCGGTGGTCTTCGGCAAGGAGGCCGGTGGCATCGTCGAATCGAGTGCGTCCGCAAAGCGAAATACGGAACGATCCGTGTCCGCCTTGGCCGCCGACTGTTCGTCGGCGGATCGGGATTGCTGCACGGCAAGCACTGCTTGTAGATCCTGGTGCGCCTCCGTCGAGCTTGCGGCCGGCGGGGGCGGTAACACGGTCGACAGTGCGATGAGTGCGTGATCCGAATCACCACCGTCAGCCATCACGGACTGGCTGACCAAAAGCGCCAGCAATAAGAGTGCAGGTCGTTTCATCAGAACAGGTCGGCCGAGATCGTGAAGTTGAAGTTGCGCGCAGGGATGGTCCAGTACAGCGGCGTGCCGTCCGCACCCGTGGTGCCGGCCAGGGCGTTGATGTGGGTGTTGTTGAACAGGTTGTTGAGCTGCACGCCGATCTTGAAGTCCTTCACGTTGGCCATGTGCGGGTCAAACTTGTAGCTGGCGGCAAAGTTGGTGATGGCATAGCCGCCAATCGGCGTGTCGTCTTCCGCGTTGGCTGTGTAGTAGGTCTTGCCGACGAACTTATCGACCAGCGATGCGTAGATGGCGCCGTCGCTGTAGGTAAAGCCCATCGCGGCGGTCTTGTGGGGCGTGTTCGCGTTCCACTGGTTGTCCGAGGTCTGGATCGCGCGGTTGAGCGAGCCGTTGGCGTAGATGCTGAAGCCGGCGCCAAGCATGTACGTGCCTTCCAACTCCAGGCCTTTGTAATGCACGCCGCCGCCGTTGTAGAACTCGGTGATGCCGCCGACCTTGTGACTCTGCACGAAATTGTTGAAGTCGATCTTGTACACGTCACCCGACAGCGTCAGGCGGTCAGTGGTCCAGGTGGTACCAAGTTGGATGTTGGTGGTTTTTTCCGGCGCCACTGCGCTATCGGAAACCGCCGGGTTGGGCACGTACAGTAAATTCAGGTTGGGTGCCAGATAGCCCTTGGCCCACTGCGCATAAGCCGTCCAGTTGGAGGTGAACGCATAGTGGAAGGAGGTCGACGGCAGGGTGGCTTCCCACTTCTTGGAGTACGTGAGCGGTGTCCCCGTCTTCTGGTTCACCGAGGCGTCCAGATCGCGCTCGAAGTTGTTGTACTTCACGCCGCCAATGACATACGCGTTGTCAGTGATGTTCCACTGGTATTCGAGAAACGGCTGGATCGTGATCAGCGTGTCATTCATGCGGCGGTCTGCCGCTGCATCCTGCAGCGTGGGCGCGCCGGGGTTGACCACGGGATTGAGCTGGTTGAGCGTGTCGTCGAACTCATACAGCCAGCGGATGTCGTCCTGGTGGTCGTACCACACACCGGCGCGCAACTCGCCTGGGCCGAGTTCCTTGCCTACGCGGAAAATGTCGCCCCACGAGCGGTTCGTGTTACGCATGTGCTGGCCGGGAACATTGTCGGCACCATAGAACGTGCCGTTCGGCGTCTCGCCGTTCGGATCTTCGCCGTTGAAGCCGAAGTGGTTGTAACCGTAGGTGTAAGCCTTGTTGTCGATCGTCCAGCCGTCGAACTCCGAATGCAGGCCGATATAGCCGAAATTGGTGTTGATCTCGTCCTTGTTGTAGGCGTAATAGGACTGGCTGGTCGGATCGTCATTCAGGGCGTAGTTGACACCGTGCTGCGCGATCTGCGCCTTGGTGGCGCCGGGCGGGATGTACTGGTTCAGGTAGTTCGCCATGCCGACGAAGGTCAGCGTGGTGTTGTCGCTCAGCGGCTGAACCACTTTGGCGAAAACAGTCTGGCGACGCTGGCCGGAATAGGTGAGATAGCCGTCCGATGAGCTGTTCTGCAGATTGATCACCGCGCTGGTGCCGCTGTTGGTGAAGGCGCCCGTGTTGATGGTCGCGCCTTCCACAGCCGTGTCCCAGCTTCCGTAACTGATGTACGGGTTGATGCCGAACTGCTTCTGCGGGTTGAGCGAATCCACCGAGATAGTGCCACCGAACGTGGCATTGCCAAGCGTGCCGGCCGTGCCCGGGCCGCGATCCACTGTGACGGAGTTGGTCTGCTGATTCGTGAAGTACGACGTGGAGTGGTGCGTGAAGTCGTTGGAGTCCATCCACGGAATGCCATCGAACGTCACGTTGTACTGGCCGTCCTGGAAGCCGCGGATGGAGACGACTGCCGCTTCCATCAGGCCGGAGCCGTTCGGCGTCACGGTGTAGACGCTCGGCGCGATGGACGCGATGTCGGTGTAGTCGCCGGTGGGCGGAACGTTTTCCTGGATGTAAGTGCGGCCGATGATCGATTGCGGTTGCGTGGCCACCATGGAGCCTTGCGACAGGGCGACATTGGTCACGGTGTCGGTGCCCGTCACTTGCACGGCATCCAGGCTCTTGGCCTGCTGCGGCGTAGCACTGGTGTCGGTGGCGGCGTTGTCACCAGCCCATGCGGGTGAGGCAATCGCGGCGGCCAGGCAGAGTGCGAGCGTGGTGCGGGAGCGCCCGAGTAGCGCCAAAGTGTGCCGTGTCATGGAGTGCCCGTTGGATGGATTAGAGGGTGTCTTAACGGGGCGACACCGTAGTCCGGGCATATGACAACTTAGCAACAAAATGATTATTCGATAATATGGTTAATAATCGTATTTATTTTCGCTAAGACGATTATAAGTTTTGTTAAATGGATTTTCTAAGAGAATTATAAGAGTTGTTAATTGTATTTCTAAGCTGGTTATAAGGTTGACTGTGCAAGCGGTGCTGCATCAGGCGCGATAGCGCAACGCGTCGATGACAACGCTCATGGCGCGCGACATCTCCCGGCGGTTCGCATAAAAGATATGCAGCCCGGGGAACGTGGAGCACCACGGCTCCAGTACCCGCACAAGTTGCCCGGCATTGGCGTGCTCCGCGACCATGTCGTCGGGTAGAAAGGCGAGTCCGACGCCGTCGATGGCGGCACGGAGCATTTGGTAAGAACCATTACAGGTGAGTTGACCATCGATCCGGACCTGCAGTTCGCGTTTTCCCTTTTTCAGTTCCCACGCGTAAACCCCGCCATGCGTTGGAAGTCTTAGACCAATGCAGTTGTGCGCCGTCAGGTCGGCGGGCGAACGGGGAGCCTCTCTGTTCGTCAGGTAGGACGGCGAGCCGACGATGGCCATTTTCATGTCGGGTGCGATGCGCACGGCAATCATGTCCTTGGCGACTTGGTCGCCAAGGCGCACACCGATGTCGAATCGTTGTTCCACGATGTCGACCAGACCGTAGTCGATGACGATCTCCACCTTCAGGTCCGGGTACTGGGTAAGTACCTTCGCCAGTCTTGGCCAAAGCGCCTTGTTGGTGGCGTAGTCTGTGGCCGTGATGCGGATGGTGCCTGCCGGTTTGTCGCGCAGCTCGGTCAATGCGGCGAGCTCATGCTCGATGTCCTGAAAGCGTGGCCCAATGGTTTGAAGCAGTCGCTCGCCGGCTTCCGTGGGTGCGACGCTGCGCGTAGTGCGGGTCAGCAGGCGCACGCCCAATCGGCTCTCCAGTCCTTTCAGTGTGTGGCTTAGTGCCGACGGAGAAACCCCTCAGTTGTGCTGCAGCGCGCGTAAAGCTGCGTTCTCGGGCAACGGCAAGAAAGGCGAGCAGATCGCTGATGTTCTGGCGCATGGCAAGGCCTGCATGGCTGAAGTCGGAGGGGCGCGGCGCGAAAGCGTGATGCATCTTGCTGCATTGATGAACTTAGCTCAAAAGCCCATGCGGTCCTTCCCGTCTCAGTTCTGCGGGTTTTCGTGGCCTACATTGATGCGGGAGAGGGCGGGCCATCCCCGTGCCCGCTACGCCACGAGGTCATCGACATGAACGAAACAAATAAGGCCGGACGCGCTCGGAATGCCATAGGCGACGTCGCGCCGCAGTTAGCGGCACTTACGGACGATGTGCTGTTCGGTCAGGTGTGGGAAGACGCCGCGTTGTCAAAGCGCGACCGTAGCTTGATCACCTGCGCCGCCTTGGTGGCGACAGGCAAGGTCGAGCAACTGAGCTTTCACATGCCGTTCGCCCTGGAGAACGGTGTAAGCAAGGAGGAACTCGCGGCGATGGTGACGCATCTGGCGTTCTATGCCGGTTGGCCCAGTGCGATGTCGGCCATTGCGAAGCTTCGCGAGCTGCCGTGATCGATATCACGTCGATGGGCCTGACGCACGACGACGAGGGCTGCGCCAGTGCAGCCTGCGGATTCCGGTCGGGCTGAACATCAATTTCGGTGAGCGCCGACGGCCCTACTGCTGGTGATCAGGGATGCCGACGAGCGCTTACGGCTACATTCTGGGAGTGTCCGCTTCGATCCTCGGCGGACATGGATGGCGATGGGGCATTGGCGAGATCAGTTGGCGACCATGATCACAGAACCCGGAAATGCGATTGTCGCCCTGGCGCTCTTGGTGGCGTCTTGGCCCTGTTCCTCCGTGGCAGCTTCAAGCATGCCCAAATCGGTAACTGTTTGTGATTTGGCCCATCTCGGGGCCGATAGTGAAGGACTCGCGTTCCGAGTTCGGGGGATGTACGCCACTGATTTCCGTCATGGGGCTTGGCTTTACGATCTGAAGAACGATGCGTGTTCTATTCTGTTTGGTGTTGAGCAAGGCGACGTGGATGGTTCGGTAAAGCGTTTTGATCAGACCGTTGTTGATGCGGTAATGCATCTTGGACCAGGTGCACGCCAGTTCGTAGATGCCGAGGTGGTCTTTCACTGGGTGGTCGCGGATCCGAATCAGCCCCGCCCGGGCAGTCGCTCTCCGACTGGTGCCCTGGAACTCCGACGCGTATTTCAATCGGCGACGGCATCGCGGTCTGGTGATCCCGTCTCGAACCTTGATAAGCAGGACTGAAACGACGGGCCGGGACGGAAGGACCGCTTTCGACCCATGGCGGACTCCAATAGTTGATTCGGCTATAGGTCAAAACGCTGCCCGTGATCTAGGGCGAGTATCAAGGATGCAAGGAACCCAGCGGCGCAAGATGACGACACTTATCCTGACACCCCGATACACCGACGATACACAAGCGCTCTGGAGAGCTGCGTCGCAGCTGGGATGGACCGTTGAGAGGTTGGGCGGTTGGCGCGTGCCAGACCACTTTCGGTCACGGGACGACATTGCACTCTATGTGGAGGCGTTATTTGCACAGACGATTGCGGAGCAACTGGGACTGGAGCTCCTGAGTCCACCAGAGGATTGGTTGGTGCGGCTGCCCTATGCATACAAGCATCGGAACATACGCCTCACCACGCTTAGTGAAGCTCGAGGGTTGGAAACCGCGGCGTTCGTTAAACCACCGAATGACAAGAGCTTCCCGGCGAGCGTGTATGAGAGGGGATCCTTGCCCACCGAATACGACGACCATATGTCGGTACTTGTTTCGGATGTCGTGGCGTGGGAATCCGAGTTTCGGTGCTTTGTCCTCGACCGTTCGCTGGTCACCTATTCGATCTATGCGAGGAATGGGGAGCTTCAGCGTGACACACAATTTCAAAGTGAAATGGCTGAAGACCGAGAGCTGGAGGATTTTGTGGCTGGGTTGCTGGCCGACCCCCTGGTTGACCTACCTGAGGCAACGGTGATCGATGTTGGCTATATCCAAGGTAAAGGCTGGGCTTGCGTTGAGCAGAACGCCGCGTGGGGTGCCGGCATTTATGGCTGCGATCCAGCCAAGGTGCTTGAAGTTGTTCGGCGGGCAACCGTGAAAACTACACAATAGTTCAAGCGATACATCTAACGTCCGCTTTCGACGGCGGCCTCAACCGATCGATGCAACACTCCTGCTGCTTGCGCAGTCGCTAGTGTGTTGCATCGATCGGTTGAGGCCGCCACCCGAAGCGGACGAACACCTCCGTCGTCAATGGCAGCGCACCTGCAGAAACAGCCTGTTCAAGAGGCCTCGCGATCGCGCAGCGAAGGAATCTGGCTTTTCCTGAAAGTCAGCCATAGCGCAGACAGCAGGAAATACAGGCAGCCGAACGCTGCGTAGGGTGCAAGTTGTGCAATACCCGGCGCATTGCCGAAGGATTGCTTGACGAAGATGATGCCGGCCAGAGCCGATTGCGCGCCGCTGATGATCATGAAAACTTGCCCGCCCAGCTTTCGGCGGCCAATACCCACAGCAAGCTGAAACAGCCCCGCAAGGAGTGCCCATACGCCAAATACCAGCACCGCTCCAGCATTGCCGCGTAACGCGAAGGCCGTGGCCATGCATACCGCCGTGATGATGCTAGTGAGCGCGTTGAACTTTTGCCCCGGGTTCGCCGGCAGCCCTCCGCTTCGTCGTGCATCAATCACGTTGGCGGCCGCATCCCAAGCGGGGTAGAGCACCAACAGCGCGCCCACGACGGCCACGGGTGCAGATCCCAAGAGCACGGCGAGGACAGCCCATGCGAAAGCGACGCCTGCACGAAGGAAATAGAAGTTGCGAAGTGAGTTCATGAGCGGGTCCATGTGGCGGTGAGATATCCGACTAGTAGGTAGGTACTTCGTCGACTGGACCGCCACGGTTACTCCTAGCGCCGACATTTTTTTGATGGCCTGGAAAATCAATGACATATCTACCTAGTGGTAGGATGACCGCATGGCGACGAAACAGAAGCTCATCGACTCTGCCCGGCGACTCATCCAGATGCGTGGCTACAACGGATTCAGCTACGCCGACGTCGCTGAAGAAGTGCGGGTACGCAAGGCCAGCATTCACCACCACTTTCCAGCCAAGTCCGATCTGGCGCTCGCTGTGGTCGAGCAATCGCGAGCGCTGATCCTTGAGCAGACAGCCGCTTTGGCCGCGGGCAACTTTGATCCCGAGGCGCAGCTGCGGATGTACACCGGCTATCGGGAGAAGTGCATCACCGATGCCTCGGCGCCCTTTTGTGTTGCCGGCATGCTCGCCAGTGAATTGCCGACGTTGCCTGACGATCTTGGCAAGTCGGTACGCGCGCACTTCGTGGATTTATCCAACTGGCTTGAGATCGTTCTTACGCGCGGCGCGCAGATGGGCCGGTACCACCTGCAGGGTTCGGCCCGACAGGAGGCGGAATCGTTCATGGCTATGGTTTATGGCGCCATGCTGACGGCACGCGCTTATGGTGATCCCAAAGTCTTTGCCGCCATCGTTGCAAACGGTTTGAAGAGGTTGGCCTCGTCGGCTGCGCCTAAGGCCGCTAGAACGAGGTGACTCAAGGTTGGGCCAACATGTCCAGTTCGTCGCGGGAATTTGGGCACTTCGATCTTTTTGGTTCTAATGCAATGGGTTAGTTTCCAAACGATCAATCAGCCCGCCCATTGCTGACATATCGCCAGGGTGTTGCGTTGACCCATTGAGCACGCAACCCTGAGCGGACCTTGGGACGGTGCGGTTCGATAAGGCAGGCGGTCGGGCTTCGAACCGTACTCAGCACGCAGGGGCTGGTAGGGCTCGGCTAGCTGGTCGGTATGCGCGCCTACTGGCCGCGCAGTATGGGGGTCAGTCCCTGACGATCGGGCCTGAGAGGTACTGCTCATCGGTGACCGGTTCCATCCAATTCACATTGGTGCCGTCGAGCATTTCGGTGATCGCTACATGAGTCATGGCGGTGGTGTCGGTGGCGCCATGCCAGTGGCGACGCTGACATGGACACCAGATGACGTCGCCGGCGCGAATCTCCGTACGCGGGCCGCCTTCGCACTGCGTCCAGCCCACGCCGTAGGTCACGATCAGTGTTTGTCCCAGTGGATGGGAATGCCACGCGGTGCGTGCGCCTGGTTCGAACGTGACGATCGCGCCACCGCTTCGCGCGGGCTCGTAGGCCTGGAAGAAGCTGTCGATCCGGACGGAGCCGGTAAAAAAGTCGGCTGAGCCTTTGACAGACGGTCGCGAACCATTTCGGGTGATCTTCATGCGGAGACTCCATTTGATATCGACGCGCGCGTCGCTGCGCTTGCCGCGCAACGCATCACGTGTTCTTGGTCAAATGGTATGCCCGGAATCATGGCGTGATAATCCACGTCCGCCTGCATTCACTTGTGAACAACGCTCAGCAATCACTCGCTTGCCAGTGGCGCATCAAGGTGGTTTCTGGGCGGGTGCGTAGGCGATCCATCCCTTGAACGTGAAGCCCGCATAGAACAATTCGATGGATGTGAAGCCAGCCTGTCGCATCAGAGCCACATCGTGCTCCGGGGAGATCAACGGAAGCTTGGCATCGATAGCAATGATGGCTGCTTTCGCATTCGACTCCGCGATGCCGGATGACATCGCGAACGCTGCGTATCGGGCCAGCCAGCGGGCCTTGTCGGGTGCTTCCTGCGGAAAACTGTGGTGTGCCACCACCAAGGGAGCCCCTGGCTTCAGGCGGCGTCGTAGTGCCGTGAGTGTGTGCAGTCGTTCCTCGGGCGTGAGGAAGTGCAGGGTCAGCAGGCAGGTGGCACCGTCGAAGCGTTCATCGGGAGCGTCGCCGACATAACCTTGCAGCAGCTCCACGCGTGAAGCGAGCGGCCCCAGTGTGTTTTCCGCCAGCTTGAGCATCTCCGCTGACGGATCGATGCCTAGCAGTCGCCACTGGGGATGTGCTTCGGCAAACACCTTTAGTTCAAGGCCGCCACCCGCGCCGAGGACGAGTACGCGACCATCCGTCGGGACACTCTCGGCCAGAAGGAGTGATGCCATGTGCTGAAGGGCGTGAAAGCCGGGGACTTGCCTGACAGGTCCCTCGGCGTATCGGGCAACGGCGTCGGGGTCGGAAAACGAGGACACGATGTGCTCCCGATGAAGTGAGCTAGTCAGGTTGATGGACCGTCGCTGCCGCTTCAGCCTTCCGGCCAGACAAGCGAGCGATGGATCTGCGCTCCCGCCCAGGCACCGTCGCCTACAGCAAGAGATACCGAGTGCGGCGCTCGAGCCACATCACCGCAGGCGAAGGCGCCTAGGATGCTGGTTTCCTTGGTTTCGGCCGTCCAGAGCTGTTTGCCCATGGGGGTATCCATCAGTTCGCAACCCAGGTTGCTGGCGACGGGGCTGGATGGTGTGCAGCGCGAGGCGGTGAACAGTCCGGCGAAAGGCAGTCGTCGTCCGTCGGCAAGCAGCACGTCGGCGTCGCCATCGAGCCTGTCGATGAGTGCTTCCTCGATGACTACGCCGCGCTGGATCAGGTCGCGTCGCGCATCTGCGTCGAGGGAAACACAGTCGTTGGTCAGAAAGGTGACTTGCCCCCATTCCGGAAGCAGCTGCGCCTGATGTACCGACATCGGCCCGGTAGCGATGACGCCGATACGGCCTTGATCGAGTTCGTAGCCGTGGCAATAAGGGCAATGGAACACCGCCTTTCCCCAGCGTTCGGCCAGTCCGTCAATGGCGGGGAGTTCATCGGACACGCCTGTCGCAAACAGCAGGCGTCGGCCAAAGTGGGCCTCTCCATCATCTAGCATCACGCTGAAATCGTCCTTGCTGCCGGATGCTGATGTGACCACCCCATCAATCCAGCGCAGTGATGGATAAGCCTGCAACTGGCGACGCGCCTCGGTCGCGATATCAGCGGGGCTCGCGCCGTCCTGTCCAAGGAAGCCGTGCGAATGACTGGCAAAACGGTTGCGTCGCTGGCCGGCATCAATCACCAGTACCGTCTTGCGGGCACGTACCAACTGCAGTGCCGCAGCCATGCCGGCATAACTGCCTCCAACCACGATGACATCGTGCATGTTCTAAACCTTTCGTGTGCGCCGTTGTTGTGCGTGCCGCCGCGCAAAGTCGGTGGCAAGGTCGGCAAGAGTGACGTGGGCGAAGCGCTCTAGCAGGACGGCTTCCGCTTCAGAAATGGCGTCTGCCAGCGCGGCGTTCACGGCCTGCTCGACCAGGCATTCGGGTCTTTCGTTTCGATTGCCGATAGCGAAGATCGCCGGTTCGCCGAGTGCTTCGTGCAGATGAAGCAGCGTGACGCGGGAGAGGTCGGCGGCAATGCGCCACCCGCCGGCATGCCCTCGATCTGACGTGACGAGTCCCGCGTCGCGCAGCAGTCCCATGGTTCGCCGAACAACGACCGGGTTGGTGCTGAGGCAATCGGCCAGGGCACCGGACGTCATGGGCTGATCCTGCTCCGCCATGTGCAGAAGGGCGTGCAAGACAGAGGAAAGGCGGCTGTCGGATTTCACGTAACAACGATAGTTACATGAAATCCGACGGGCATCAAGCGCATGGCGAGAGTTCTAGCGCCGGACCATGACGGCTCCGGCGATGAGCATGGCGGCGCCGAGCCATCGGATTGGATGGGCGATATGTTGCGGCACGCCAAAGAGGCCGAAGTGATCAATGGCGATGCCCGCCGTCATCTGTCCCACCACGATAAGGGCCAGCACGGTGGCTGCCCCGAGTCGTGGAATCATCAGAATCGCCGTGCCCACGAAGATCGCGCCGAAGACGCCACCCATCCAGGACAGGGGTGTTGTCCGGGCCAACAGCATGTCGCCAAGGCGAGGACCCTTGGTTGCCAGGGCGAGCATCAGCATGACCATTGTGCCGATCAGGTAGCTGGTAAAGCCCGCCCACCATGGAGATCCGATCGCGGCGCGCAGATTGGCATTGAGTACTTGCTGCACGGCCATGCTGATGCCCGCGCCGATCACGAGCAGGTAAAGGCAGGCATTGAGTGCGATGGTCATGAAGGTTCCGGCACGAGAGGGGCTGTGTGCAGAAGCGTAGGCTTCACTGGCCGCACTGTCTGGAACGAATGTGACCTGCGCTATCGGGCTCGGTAGCGCCCAGGTGTCACGCCAAAGGCGCGGCGGAAACAGCGCCCCAGGTGACTTTGGTCTGCAAACCCGGACATGACCGCGGTGTCGACGAGTGGCGTTCCCGCGCGAAGGAGCTTTCGTGCGTCGTTAAGTCTGGAAGTCATCGCAAAGGTTTTGGGTGGCATGCCATGAGCGCGTCGGAATGCCCGTGAGTAGCCCTCGCGACTCATGCCGATGTTCGTGGCGGCGAGGTGAACTGGGGTCATAAAGTCACTGGGCAATGACGGCGTGCTTTCGACAGAGGATGCGCGATGCTCGGGGAATGCATGAAAAAGTATTGCCGGCGAAAAGTTCTCCTCGTTGCGCCAGTCACCCTTCAGGCGAGTAAGTAATGCAGCCACGTCTAGAGTGCGGGCAAGGGTGTAGATGTTCAGGCAGGTTACGCCGTGTGGTTGTGGCAAGGATCGATGGGGCAGGCCGGATGGAATGCATATGCCTTCGCCGGCCTTTACGATGACCACTTTGCCGCCAATGATGAAACGCCTGCGACCGGTGAGCACGAAAGTGATCTGGTCTTCATCGTGAAAATGATCGGGAAGTGCCACCTCGGTGCCGTGCACCAGCGCAAGCTCCACGATGTCCTCGATGCCCGGGCTCCAGTACGTCCACGCGCCGCTGGGGTTTGCGACGGAAACGATGCGGTCGATGGCGAGTGCGGAGTTCAATAGGGTTCCCGGGAAGACGCTTGCCTAGCCGGATGGGGAGGTGGTGGCGCGGGGCGCTTCGCATCCATTCTAGATCCACGTGCCACCGGTTTTTGCTGTCGTCTCCCGGATAGCTTGCGTTATCACGTCTGTTTCTCCATGGGGCGTGTCGGGACTGGGCAAGTGACGGCTTTAGAGGTAATGCTGTGATCCGGGATGGGCGCTTTCGATGCGGGCGGCCACGGTCGATGGATGAGAGCCTGATCTTTGTGTCACGCCACCAGGAGCGACGCCATGCTGATCATCAAGGGAAGTCTGGGGTTAGAGTCGGACGGGCGAAACTTTGGCGGACACGATCGCATCGCCCTGTTGGCCAAGATAGGTGAGCTGGGTTCGATCGCTGCGGCAGCGAGAGAGGTTGGCTTGAGCTACAAAGGGGCCTGGGATGCTGTGGATGCCATGAACAATCTGGCAGACGAGCCCCTCGTTCTGCGCGCTGTGGGCGGGCGTAGCGGCGGCGGTGCTGGCCTGACGGATCGCGCGCGCCGACTGATTGGCGTCTTTGGCCACATGGAGGCGTTGCATCAACGATTCATGGAGCAACTGAGTGCTTTCGCTGATGATCCCCTTTCCGACATCGACCTTGTGAGGCGATTCCTGATGAAGACGAGTGCGCGAAATCAACTGGCTGGCGTGGTGGCGTCGGTAGAGGCTGGTGCGGTCAACGACGTGATACAGCTCGATATTCAGGGCGGGCAGCGGTTGGTGGCCGCCGTGACGAGCGAGAGCACCAAGAGCCTGGGTCTGGCGCCCGGAAAAAAAGCGTTTGCCTTGATCAAGGCATCCTCGGTCATTGTTGCGATCCCTGACGGCTCCGTGCGGCTTTCGGCACGCAACCAGTTGGCCGGCGCTGTCTCTTACATTCGGCGTGGCGAGGTCAATGCAGAAGTGGGGATCGAGCTCAAGGGCGGCACCGTACTGGTAGCCATCATTACGCTTGCCAGCGTGGATGCGCTTGGGTTGCGCGAGGGCCTGGATGCAATGGCCATCGTCAAGGCATCGAGCATTATTCTGGGGACGCTGGAATGACCCTCGCGGCGTGCGGAGCGCTACGCGTTCCCGCACGCCGTTGGTCCTGCATCGCTAGCTCAGAACTTGTAAGAGATCATCAGCCGGTTGTAGGTGAATGATTCATTGCCCGGATTGAGGTTGGCGATGCCACCCACCGAGCGTTCCCAGCGGTCGCGCAACTGAAAGCCTTTGAGCGCGCCGTCGAAGTTGTAGATGATGTCCAGGTACAGGTCGTGGCTGTCGCCACGCTCAAGTGCCGTGTACTTCGCGTAGGCAGCCACCAGTTGCAGCTTCTTGTCGAAGAAGTTGTACAGCGCGCGACCCTTCCAGGCATGTCCCGGGCCGATTTCCACCAGGCCGCGAATCATCGAGGTGGTGAATAACGGGTCGGTGCCGTAGTTCACCGTGTACGGTGAAATCAATGCACCGTCGCCAACGGCGCCCGATTCGCCATCCAGCTTGTTGTAGGCAAAATCGATGCGTCCGTCGTAGATCGACGTACCGATATCGGCGCCCCAGGCTTGCGCCTTGACGCGATCGCCCGCCACGCCCACCAGCTTGGTCTTCGTCTCGACCAGAATGTTGTCGCTGCCACTACCGTTCTGGGTGAGTGCCTGTACGGCGATGAACGGATTGAAAGGCGTTTCGGTAGTGAACGTGTAGCTGCCGTTGATGTAACCCATGTGCGCGAAGCGCAGAAAGTCGTAGTACCACGCTTCGGCCTTCAGGCCGCCGTTGACGTAGTTGGTGCCTGCCGCCCACGTGCCCGGCGTCTTGGGTGAGTTGATGGGCAAGGAGCCGTTGTTGCCGTACATGGAATCACTGTCGAACTTGGACGGGTAATACAGGTTGTCCGCATACATGCCGTTGGATGTGCGGCTCTTCCAGCTGTACTCGCGAATGGCGTAGATGTTCCAGTCCGTTACCGGCGTGAAGCCCATCAATAGCGCGTTGTAGGACGAAGGGATGACGCGCGAGTCGTTGTTGCCCATCCATGGCGTGTCCAAATACTGGTAGCCACCGCGGAAGAGAAACCAGTCGCGCTTGTACTGCACAAACGCCTGGCTCCATGCGCCCAGCGAACTGTTGGGGCCCATCAACGAGGTGTCTACTTTCGCCGGGTTGTCGCTCTTGGTGCCAAGCATATTGGCCGTGACGAACGATCCGCCGAAACTCAGGCCGCCGAGCACCGTGCCGGTTTGTGCATTGATCAGGGCGGCAAGGGATAGTGCATGCGCATCGGGCGTGGTGCGGGCGTCGTACATGCGGTTGAAATCGTATAACCGCAATTGGCCGTCCACATGGCCGTTGGTAAAGAGGTCGTTGAAGCTATCGTCTGCGTGGGCTGATGAGCATGCCGCGATAACGCAGGCGGAGAGCATCCACAAGCGGGAGTTGCGCATAAACACCCCTTTTCATTTCTCTGAGCCGCGGTGATGGGAGCGCCTGCCGAAACAGCGCAGGCGCGCGTGACGACCGTACAAACGCAGGATCCTATCGATATCACCTTCACTATATAGCGGCTGGAAGCTTTGGTGAAACCGCCCTGGAACAAGGCAACGGGGCTTCATGCCGCATCTTTTTGCGATGCGGACGAATTGAGGGGAGGGGCTGCCTTTCTGTCGTCCGGGCGGGGTTTCCGCCCGCATAGTGAGATGCGCCCGATCGTCTTGGCGGCAACGAGCGATCAGCCCCTTTCAGCCGGCCCGTTCCATGGCTGGCCTGCGGCGACGCGCTCGCCAGAACAGAAACCCTGTGACGAGCATGAAGGTGGGTAGCGCGGCACCAATGGCGAGCAGCGCACGCCATATGCCGCCGCCGACAGCGGCGGAATGGATGGGAAAGAGCGCGTTGGCCAGGCGTGCCCCGGGGCCTAGTCGGGTGGCATCTTCACCACCCAGCACCTGGGCGGTGTAAGGGTTGAGAAAAAGTGTGCTCCTGCCGCTCGGGTTCCATTCCCCTGGGCGCCGCACACGCATGACGAGCGCAGCGCCGGGGCGCACCGGCAAGCTGATGCGCGTGATGATGGCGTCCGCGGCCGCCGCGTGTGCGGCCTCTAGCAAGTCGGGCCAGCGGACGTCGCCGCCATCGCTGGTTACCTTGGGCGGCCGAGCCGGCTGCGGTTCGCCAAAGGCCTGGATGAGCCCGGTGCGCACCGCGCCGCGATACGCCATGGTGGTGCCGGTGCCGATGGTTACGAGCAATAGGGGAAACGCGAGCACGCCGACCATGCGATGCCAGCTTGCCCAGCGCAGGATGGGCGGATGCGCGTGCGGCTTCAGGTGGGTAACGGCCCGGCGTCGGCCTGGCCAGTAAAGCCACAGGCCGGAAGCAAGCATGAAGAGTCCGGCGCATGCCACGATGCCGAGTACGGTTTCGCCCGTGTCACCCGAGAGCAGATGGGTGTGCCAATCCAGCAGAACCAGCAGCACGTCGCGGTTCGCGGCACGCACCAGCAAAGGGTGTCCGTCGACGGGATCGAAATAGTGGCGGTCGCCGTTCTTTGCGACACCCTCAAACGCGGTCAATCCATCACCGGGCAGGGCGATGCCGCGCAGTTGCTTGCCTTCACTGGTGGCGAGTATCTGTTCGAGCGCTGGCCCAAGCCCCGTCTGCTCGGGAACGGTGCGACCGATGAGCTCGGGATGCGTCATGGCAAGCAGTGGCCGCTCGAACAGCAACACGCCACCGGCCAGCATCACCAGGGACAAGAGCACACCGAGACTAAGCCCAAGCCACAAATGCAGCGTCTTCAGCGCGTGGCGGAAACGCCGCCGTTGGTGTGCTTGCGGCGTGCCGCTCATGAAGCCTTCCTCAGAAATCGAATGATGCCTGCACGTAATACGTGCGCGGCTGCCCCACGTAAAGCCCGTCGTTGTTGTCGGTGGACCGCGTGAAGTAACGGCGGTCGAAAAGATTCTTCACGCCCAGGCCCAGTTTGAGGTTCGAGAGTGACGGCCCGAAGGCATATTCACCGCGCACGTTCCAGGTGGTCCAGCCGGGGATGTTGCCGAGGTCACCGTCTGGCGTGCCTATCGTCTGGTAGATCGTGGGGTGCGCGGGATCGAAGCTCGGCGAGCCTGGGGAATGCTGGCGCGACTGCGAGAACGCATCGAGATTGAACGTCCATGCGGTGCGCTGGTAGCGCAGGCCAAGGTTGGCCGTGCGGCGCGAATAGAACGGCAGGTCACGTCCCGCGAACGAACCGTATTTGTACATGGCATGCGTATAGGTGGCCGTGCCCCACAGGGTTAGGCCCTGTAGGCGGGGGTCATACGCACCTAGATCCACATGCCCGCCGGACTCGATGCCTTTGTGCGTGGTGGCGCCGAGACTGGTCCAGCCATCCACCGAGTCCGGCACGCCGGGCAGCTTGCCCACGTACTGGAGTTCGTGGTCGAAATTGATGCGGAACAGCGTGAGTTCTCCGCCCCAGGCTCCGTTGTCGTAACGCGTGCCTATCTCGTACGTGCGTGCCTTCTCGGGCTCCAGGCCCTGAGCGAACTGGTTGCTCGAATCCTTCTGGCTGATCTGGAAATACTGCAAGGCACCGAATGACGTTTCGGCGTTGGCATACAGCTTCCACGCGTCCGTCAGGTGGTAGATCACGTTGAGCGAGGGCAGGGGCTGCGAGTAGTGCTCGCGGCGGAAGGTCGGGCCTTTCACGATAACGGTGCTACTGGGATGCGCCTGCCACCAGCTATTGATGCGCTCATAGCGAAGGCCTGGCGTGATGGTCCAGTTGCCGACATTGATGGTGTCGTCCACGTAGAGCGCGTTGGCTTCGTTGGAGCCGGTGTTGTTGCCCGTGAGTACGTAGGGCGCCTCATAGATGCCACTGTCGAATGGCGTGTAGCTCAGTCGCGAGACGAACTTGTTGTTGCGCAGCGTGCGCTCGTTCATCCATTCGGTGAGATAGCGATAGCCCACGCTGATCTCGTGCGTCCACTGCCCCCAGTCGAACAACTGGGAGTAGCGCGGCTCGATGGCGAAGGTGTGGTAATTGCGCGGGTAGGCGTTGAGCTGGTGCGTGTACAGGCCCGTGGCCGCGTTCTGCGTGATGGTTTCGATATGGCTGCCGCGGAAGCTTTGGGTGTAATACGTCTGCACCTCGAAACTGCGCCGGTCATCGGTGTGGCTGTAGCGCAGTACGGCATCCTGGCGGCGACCGTGGAAGTCATCGAACGGACGGCGCGACTGGAACGGGTCGGCGTTGTAGTCGGCCTGAGTGAGGCCGCCGGGCATGCCTGCCTGGCCGTCGTAGTAATGCAGGCTGCCGCTGATCTCATCGGTGGAACTGAGAGCGTACTTTGCCTTCAGCATGAGATCGTCGATGCTTTCGTTGTCTTCCTTCTCGCGATAGCCCGGACCGAGGGAGCCGTTGTAGAGCAAGGCGAGGCCAAGGCCCGATGCTGTGGTGCCGCCAAGGAACAGGTTGCTCTGTGTGCGGATGCCGCCGTACTCGCCGCCCTGCAACTGCACGCCCGCATCGCCGCCGAAGTTCTGCGGGATGTCGCGCGTAACGAAGTTGATGATGCCGCCGACATTCTGCGGCCCATAACGCACGGAGCCGCCCCCGCGCACCACATCGATGGCCTGCAGGTTGCCCAGCGCCACCGGCGCCATCGAGACCTGAGGCTGCCCGTAGGGCGCCACGGCAATGGGTACGCCATCCAGCAGCAGCGTCGAGCGCGGTGAGAGGCGTGAGGTCAATCCGCGCACGCCCACACTAAGCGACACATCGCTGCCGCCGGTGCCGTTGCTCTCCTGTACTTGCACGCCCGGCACTTTGCGCAATGCGTCGCGCAGGTTCACGGCGCCGGCTTCGCGCATGTCTTCGCGACGAATGACGGTGCGTGCGCCGGGATGGTTGGCCACCACGTTCTGGTTCGCTTCGCTCAGCCAGTCGCCCACCACGGTGACGCCCTCCAGGTTGGCGGGCTTCTTGGCATCGGTGGAGGCGGGTAGCGGGGCAGGTTCTTGCTGGGCACTGGCAACACCGGTGTAGGCGGTGCCGGCAAGCGCCAGCAGGACGGCGCGTCGAAGGGAGGGCATGGCGAGGAGGCAACTTCTTACGAAAAGTCGCACATCCTAGTTGCGAATGATTATCATATCAAGCATTGGGCCGGCTGCCGTGCGGACGGCGGCGCTGCTTCACAATGTGCATAACCAAAGACTGATATCTGTCTGCTGTCAGTGGCGTGCTGATATGTCCCTTCGCGCGTCACTTATGTGGTGAACATGACACTCATGACGTGGTACTGGAGCACATCTTGCGTACTCGCCGCTTTATGTCTTCCTGAAGGCGGGGGTGTTTCACTGCCGCTTCACAGCCGAACCGCTGTCATCAATACTTTGCGCGTGCGTACAGGGTCGAATTGGACTTTGGAGGGGAGCAATGCACGTAGGACCGAGGGCGGGGGCCCTTTTGCGACAAGCCGGAGTGGCTGCGATCTACCTGGTCGCGCTCATGTTGTTTCGTCAGATTTCCATCCCACACTGGATATTGCTGACTGGATTTCACCTGGCGGTTCTGATGCTCGTACCGTACCGGTACTGGCCAGCGCTGTTTGTGGGTGACTTCGTTCGTCTGGCCTACATCAGCCTTACATGCCTGGATCAATACGGCCCACTCTGGGCGGTAGCGAACAGCATTCCTTCGATCGCGTACGAGGCGCCGATCGTGTGGTGGTTCCGCGAGCGCTGGCATTTGTTCCCGGCGAAGGGCGCAGTGAACATGGTGGCCTTCGTTGCGTGCGCGCTTGTCATCGCGGCCATCGCCACCGTGGAAACCATTGGTCAGGTGCAACTCGCGCCGCTGCCGCCGGGCTACGACATACAGTACGGTGAAGTGATTGCCCGGTTGATGCTGGGCAACTTCATGGGCGTGCTGACCATCACGCCTTTTGCGTTGGTGATTTACCAGAGTTTCGTCGCCGCGAATCATCGTGTATCCAGCTGGATTCACCAGGTCCTGGACAGTCGGCTCTTTCTGGAAAGCGTCTTCATGGTGGTGCCGACGCTGGGGTTTCTGGCGTGGATCGGTGAACACGACGATCACACGCGCATCGTGGCGCAGATGGCCATGTTCCTGCCGGTCATCGTCATGGCGTTCCGTCATGGCTGGCAGGGCGGTGCGATCGCCGGCACGATAGCCAGCATCGGCACGGTGCTGCTGATGCCGGCCACCAACGATCACGCCACACTGCAGGCCGAGACACTGGTTGCCATGGCCATATCCACCATGTTGCTAGTGGGGGCGCGCCGTCCCATCTCGACCGACGTGCGGAAGAAGAGCGGTTCGACACGCGCATGGCGATGGCGTTGGCCCAGCGCAACGTGGCCCTGGGTGAGGCGCAGTTGCGCGTCACCGCTCAGGCACTGGATCAACTGCGCGACTCCATTGGTGGCGTATTCGGGATGATGCTGGGGCGCTTGCGGCATTTGCAGCCTGTAGCGGACGACGCAGGCTTTCGCCGGCAGGCTCAGATTGCGCAGGAGCAGATCTATCTGCTGACTGATTGCCTCAGTCCTTCCCAGCTCCGGGAGCGCGGCCTCCCGGCGGCGCTGGTTCACGGCAGCCTGGCGCAGACCCTCCAGGAGGCCGGTGTCAAATACTGGTGCGACCTGCGTGGTCCAGTGAGCCTCTTTCCGCAGTCAATGACTTTGGCCGTCTATCGCATGACATGCGAAGCCATCGCCGACGCGCTGCTTACGCGGGATGCGTCCGATGTGTTGGTGAAGATCCGCTGCGGTACTCGGCACGGCGGATGGATCGTTCTAATGATCGAGACAAAGCGCCACCCGGTGAGAATGCAGCACGTCGACTGGGCGCTGGCGCATCGGCTTCGGGCTAGTGCGACGGGCTTGGGGCGCAAGGCTATCGAAGATCGTGCCGCCACGTTCGGCGGCCAGGTGCGGGAACGAGCCTTGCGCCATGGCCGTCGATTGATCGCATCACTGCACGAACCGCACCCCCGCGACTGATCGCGGGGGTATGGGAATTGCCGGATTACTGAATGCCCTTGATGTTGCACTCGATCGGGTCGCAGGTGCCCTGCGGCGTCAGTGCATTCACGCGCATCGTGCCGCCACCCAGTGACTGGATGCCTTTGATATTGCACTCGATCGGATCGCAGGTGCCCTGCGGTGTGGCCGCATTCAAGCGTACCGCGCTGCTGCTCTGAGCCTGGATGCCTTTGATATTGCAGTCGATCGGATCGCAGGTGCCCTGCGCCGTCGCTGCATTCAAGCGCAGCGTTCCATCGCTCAGGGGTGTGACCGTCACGGCCGTTTGCCCATCGTTGTAAACGTTGGCCGGGTTTGCCGTAGCGGTGGCCGTGGTGGGAACTGCAGCCGGCTGGTTGGGCGTGGTCACCTGTTGCGCAAAGCGACCGATCGGCAGCGTGATGAACTGACCACCCCCGGTACCAACACTGCCCAGCACATTGCCGTTCGTGTCGTTGACCTGGATGTAGTTGATGCCACCCAGTGCAAAGACGTACACGTGGAAATGCGGGTTGGTGCTGACGTCGGAGGCATTTGGCCACGCCTGGCCTAGGCCAGTGGCCGGTGTGGCTGCCATGGCGGCGCCGGTGAGGGTGGCGAGCGACACCGCGAGAACTGCACGTGACAACAAACGCATAAAGGACCCCTTATGGGCTGATGGAAACGCAATCCATGTTTCGAGGCAGAAATCTATCACCCAACGATGAAGGGCAGGCCAACAATTTTTTCGAATGAGTCATTCGTCCTGGTGATGACTCCGTTGGGACTGAGACCTCCTCCCGGCTCCTGTTGCCTCCCTAATACCGTTTCTGTTGGCAGGGATACTCGATCCAAATGTCTCATTGGCGTCCAAATGAACCGCGTCTGCTTCGCTCAGAATGATGGCGAATGGCCAGAAGAAGTATGCCTTCCGGTGAGTGCGCCTCCCCCAAAGACAACAAAGGCCGCGTAAGCGGCCTTTGTTCTTCGTATCAATGGTAAGCCTTTACACGATGGGCACTTGATTGACGTTGTTCTTGGGGTCCAGCCAGAACGCTTCGTTCGCGAAGCGACCAAAGATGTCGCGCGGCAGGGTGGGTTGGCGCTCCATCGCTTCCACCTTGGGTCGAACGGAATGCAACCCGGGCATGCCGACGCGGGCATCGAACTCATCCGCGTTGTACTCAATCTGGTCGAAGTCGTGTTCGAACCAGGGTTCGCCGAGGAATTGGTAGACCGCACGCATCGCCGTGCCCGGGTCACTTACCAGACTTTCGTAGGTCAGCATCAACAAGTGCTCTTGCGCATATCGACCGTAGAATGCTTCCTTGGTGGCTTGGTAGGCGAAGCCCACCATGCCCCGGGGATCAGTCAAGGCCTCGATACGCGAGTACACCGTGGTGTTGGTGTCGAAGCGAAATACCTTGCTGACACTGACCGGCTGCTTTTGTACCAATCGCTCCATGCTGTCCAGCACCCACGCTAGCTGGCGCACGCACGCGATGACCTTCACTCCAGGGAACAGCGTGTTGAGCAACTGCATCCGGCTGCACCACAGCCGGCTGGTGTCGAACACCACGCCGGCATCCGCTTGAATCGAGTAGAAGTTCTCGACCAGCCCGCGCAGCACGGCGATGCGCTGCTCGTCGGAGACATCGAACGAGAAATCGTTCTTGCTACTGGCTTCCGCGATCACCACGCCCATGATGTCGGCGAGCGGACTGGTCATGCCTGCGCGGAAGCGCGGATTCTGATTGAGAATGGCGGCCAGTAGCGTGGTGCCGGCGCGCGGCAGCCCGGAAATGAAATGGAACTTCCGTGGCGGGTGGCTGGCGTCTGGCGTAGCAGGCATACGGACAATCTCCTAGTGATCAGTGGCGGGGCTGCAAGATCGCCCTCGATTCAGGGGCTGGTGCTGTTGACGCGCGCATGCGCATCTCGTAGCCGACTTCGACCATGCGGGCTTCTCCCTTGCCCGATACGCGAAGTAGCAGCTCCTCGGTAGCGCGTTTGCCCATCTCGCGCACAGGCTGATGAACGGTAGTCAGTGGCGGCCACACCTGCGTCGCGATGGTGGTGTCGTCGAAGCCGCAAATAGATATCTCGCCAGGAACGGAAACCCCAGCCTCTGCAGCGGCCCAGATTGCGCCAACGGCCATATCGTCATCAGCCGCAAAAATGGCAGTGGGTCGGCGTTTCAGCGCGAGCAGGTGGCGGGTGGCGGCCACGCCGGACTCGAAAGAAAACTGGCCCTGGACCATGTACGCAGGGTCTTCCTTCAATCCCGCGCGCTTCATGCCGTCGCGATAACCGGCGAGGCGCCAGATGCCTGCGCCGTGCTTGGGGTCGCCAAGGATGTGCGCAATGCGACGATGCCCCAGTGACGCAAGGTGTGCCACCATTTCCGCAGCGGCTTCGCGTTCGTGCAGCATCACGCCGATGCAGTCCTTGGGTTGGCGCGGGGCGATCGACGCAAACGGAAGCTCACTCTCGCGCAGGTACTTGAGCAGCTTCGCGTGATCGGTGATGGGCGGCGTAAGAATCAGTCCATCCGGTTGGTGTCGGGAAAGAATGCCCTCGACGCGCTCCACGAAATCCGGTGCGGTGGACACTAGGGGCTGCACCATCATGCTGTACTGCCTGGCTTCGCATGCTTCCAGTACGCCGGCCTGGACTTCCATGATGTAGCTCGGCGACAAGTTGTCGTAGAGCAGGCCGATGGAGAAGGAGCGGTTTGTCGCCAGACTCCGCGCTGATGTGAGTGGCCGATAGTGCAGCTCTGCTACGGCGGCCAGCACACGTTCCCGCACCGAGTCGCGCACGTTTGGCTCGTTGTTGAGTACGCGCGATACGGTCTTCTTCGAGGTGTCCGAAGCACGGGCGACGTCATTGATGGTCACGCGTGACATGGAGGCCTCTGTGTCTTCAATGAACTGTTCCTCGTGTAGCGCCAGTCGCAACACGTTGGGTGGAAACGTTCCAGCCCGTCACTTCGACGACAGGATCGGCGGTTCCCTGTGCAGTGTATTGCGCAGTCAGGACGATCGATTCACCCGGCCAAAGCGTGATGTCATTGTCAGTCCAGCGTATGGGCAGTGCAAGGTCGCCGTTCGCGCCGCGTCTGATCGATACGTGCTGGAAGAGCGCCACAGCCTTGGATGATTCGGGCACGGATAGGGTGACTGTGGTCACGTTGTCATTGCCCTCGCGTCGCGTCGTGGCGTGGACTTCACTGGTCGCGGCCGGCAGTGATGCCAGTGCCGTCAAGTCTGCGTATTGCGTCAGCGGGGTGAGATACCAGTTCGACTTCGCCCAGTCGAGCACGTCTGTCCGGGTGGATAGCCAATAGACGTTGCGGCTGATTGGCTTGCCGTCGGAAGCAGTGAGGTCGAGCTCGATAAAGTACGTGGGTGACAGCTTGGCGATGGTCGGCAGCGTTGCCAGTGGCTGCGCGTGGTTCCCCGCGAGGTCGATGCCTTGCAGATGCTTCTCGTAGAGCACGCTGCCGTCCAGATTGCGCACGCGGACGCCCGCCTGCAGGCCATGGACATCGTCAAGCGCATGGTTCACCAGCACGATGTCCTTCGAGTCATACGAGTATTGAATGTGTACCAGCTCGTTGGCTTTTTTCGCACCGAAATAGGCGCCGGCAGGGTTCATAAAGTAGTCGTACAGATGCCAGTGCAGCGAGGGCCAGGCGTTGTTGAGCATCCAGTAGATCACGCCCGTGGCCGGCTTCGCGGCATTCATGCGTGCGTTGAACGCCTCGAACTGTGCGCGAACGTTGTCGTAGTTGTCGAGCTGCGCCTTGGCGACGTAGTCGGCCAGACTGGTAGGTGTGCCGTAACGATGCGCGAGCGCGTTGTCGAACGGCGTAAGTACGGCGAATTCCGACCAGTCCGCGGATGCGTGGTATTGCCTTGCATCGGGGTATTTCCACAGCGCTTCCTGCTCCTGTGGCGACAGCATGCGCTGCACGTCCTCCAGTCGCGGGATGTCCGCGCCCGCGCTGACTTCGGAATCGAAGCCAAACGCACCGCCGAGCTTATCCGCGTACCAATAAGCAGGCGGAATCCAGTCGTACGGCCCGGCCATTTTCATGCCGGAAGGGCCGGTTTCAGCGGTACCCTGATCGGCCGCCGCCGAGATGATGGGGAGCGACCAATCCTCCGCGTGCAGCGTATCGACGTACATCTTGGCGATGGGCGGCGGAGGTGCATTGTCGCTGCCGATGTAAAAGCCGATCACGGAGGGATGGTTGCGAAGCAGGCGCGCTTCGCTGGCCATGGAGTTTTCAGCGACTTTCAGGTCGGCGGCAGTCCATGGCGAACCGCCGGTCTTTGCGGCTGACTCCCACTTGTCGCAGCACTCCCAGCCTGCCAGCACGAGAATGCCGTTCTGGTCGGCAAGGTCATAGAACCGCTGGTTTTCCAGCTTGCCCTCGCTGCGAATGGTGTTGAGGCCGAGGTTGAGCACGTAGTTGAACTCGGCGTCCATGCGAGCAGGGTCGTCGCGCAGAAACATGTCTGGCGCCCAGCCGCCACCGCGGATCAACAGCGGTTTCCCGTTGATAAAGAACTGCCGATAGCCCTGCTTGGTCAGGCTTGAGCTGACACTGCGTATACCGAACGTCGCCGTTGCCCGGTCGGAGGTGGTGCCCTCGACGGCGGCGGTCATCTCCAGTGAGTACAGCGGATGGTCGCCCATGCCCACTGGCCACCAGATCTTTGGATGGTCCAGTGCAAGTCCTGGCGTGGTGGCGGGGGAGAATGAAACGACTTGCGTCTGCCCAGATGCGAGATGGACGGTTTGCTGCAAAGCGACGCCGGCCACGGTGCCGGCGATCGTCGCGTCATGTGCCACGGTGTCGAGATTCTTTGCGGTGACTTTCACCGTCAGCGTGGCGTGCGAGAGATCCGGCAGCGATAGCGCCGAAAGAACCTCTGGGTAGCTCAAGGCGACGGGGCCTGTTTGCACGATATCCACGCCGCGCCATGGCCCCATGTTGTTGTCCGGTGGCGTCGGGTTCCAGTCCACCCAGCCAATCGACAGGCTCTTTCTCGGATCGGCGGGATGTATCTGCATGGCGAGGACATTCGCGCCCGCGTGAACCCAGCGCGTTACGTCAAACTCGTAGACAGGATAGGCGCCAGCGACGTCGGCGTGATCAGCGACCTGATGGCCGTTAAGCCAGACGTCGGCACTCGCGATCAGGCCATTGGCGCGCAGCAGTGTGTGCCGTCCTGCGGGATTCTTCGTCAGCGTGATGTCGGTGCGGTACCACCATGGCGTCACGAAGAGGTTGCCGCTGGCGTCCGGCACCTGCACGGCACGCAGGTTGTCGCTATAGAACACGTCGTTCTTGAATGCGTGATTTTCCAGCAGGCCCGCCATGACGGTCGCCCGGCCGCTGACGGGATACCATTCTTTGGTGGCAAAACCAGTCGCAGAGATATCGGCGCCACCTTCCTGCGCCTTGGCGCTGTCCTGGATTTGCCAATGATCGATGGCGGTGACGATGCCCGCGTCGACCGGCACTTTGGTGGCGGCGTAGGGCGTCTGGGCGTGTGCGTCCGGCGCGAAAAAAACCGCCATCGCGACCATCATGCAGAGTGTGTGTTTGGCTGGCGTTTGCATGGCGTCAGTGCTTCCCGAGATAGGTTTCGCGTACTTCCACCGGCGCGAATGGCCAGGACTGGTTGAGACGGGCCCAGATGGCAAATACCACCAGGCCAGCGGCGATCCATAGGCCAGACAGCACCAGCGACAGCGTGGAGGCCGACACGTACACGTAGACCCATCCCACCAGTGCGATGATGCAGGGCACGGGATAGAGCCATTGCTTGTACGGCCGCTCAAGATTCGGCTGGCGCTTGCGCAACACGACCAGTGCGGCGATCTGCGCGATGGACTGCACGATGATGGTCGCGGCTAACAGCATGTTGATGACTTCGGTGAGGTCAAAGAACGTGCCGATGGCCGTCACGACGCCCATCGTGAGCAATGCCACGTGAGGGAAGCCGTGCTTAGCGTGCAGGTGCCCAAACACGGAAAGAAACACCTTGTCCTGCGCAGCCTGGAACGGCACGCGTGACCCACCCAGCAGGCCGGTGAATACCGAGGCGAACGCAGTCACGATGATGAGGACGGTCATGACGGCGGCAGCCAGATGCCCCCAACTGCGCTCCACCACCAGCGATGCGACGGACTTGGATTGGGCGATTTCCTGCCACGGCGCCACGCCAAGTACGCTGATGTTGAGCAGCAGGTAGACGACCATCATCGCGATCACGGAGATGATGATGGTGCCGGGCATGGTTCGTCCCGGGTTGCGCAGTTCGTCGCCGATGTAGGCCGTGGTGTTGTAACCGAGATAGTCGTAGATGCCGATGATCAGTCCGGCGCCCAGGCCCATGAAGAACTTGCCGCCAAACGTGTCTGCCGGATAGGCAAAGGCATAATCCGCATGGAAGTGCGAGAAGCCCGCAGCCGACACGCCGATGACGGAAACCAGCATGATGACCCACAACCCGATCGTGATCGCACGCACCGATTCGATGCGGCGATAGAGCATCCAGGTAACGACAGCGGTTGCCGCCAGGCTGATCGCGTGCACCGACCACCAGCCCAGGTTGGGGAAGAAGAACTCCAGATACTCCACCATGCCGATGATGCCCGTAGACATCAGCAGGGGAATCGCCAGCAGCATCGTCCAGATGAACAGGAAGGGCATCAACTTGCCGGTGCGGTACTGGAACGCTTCGCGCAGGTAGACGTAGGTTCCGCCGGAGCCCGGCATGGCCGCTCCCAGTTCAGCCCAGACCAGGCCGTCGGCCATGGCGAGGATGGCGCCGGCAATCCAGCCGATGACCGCCTGCGGTCCACCCATGGCCGCGACCATGATCGGGATGGTGATGAACGGCCCGATGCCGCACATCTGCGTCATGTTGATGGCAGTTCCCGAGAACAAGCCGATAGAGCGGTGGAAGCTGTTGTCGCGAACGGGCTGGGGCGCGCTGGAATCCTGCATGCTGGCCTTGTCGTGATGGGGTTCGAACGGAGTGTCCATGGGGTTGCCCGTGAAAACGATCGTGTTGCTTTCGATTCAACCCGTGTCGCGCGATCCCCACACCCGCAAACGCGGGTGTGGGGATGCCGCCAGGCCTAGGTCCGTGCGAGAGGTTGCTCCGTTTACCACTGCCCGCGCACACCGAACATAAACATGCGCTCGGAGAACGTCGAGTGCGCAGGCTGGTCCGGCCACACCAAGTAATACTTTTGGTATTCATTGGTGAGGTTGGTGCCGTCGAGGAACACTTCGGCGTATTTGCTGAACTTGTACGAGATCGATGCGTCGAGGTACTTCTGTGGCGCTTCGTACATCTCCATGCCCGTGATGCCACCCACACTGTCCATCACCGCGCGCCGCGAACGATAGTTGTACGCAACGCGAGCCTGGAAGTGATCGTCCTGATACCACAGGATGAAGTTGCCGGATTTGGTGGAGTTGTCCTGGAACGGGATCTTGTGGCCGGCCAGATCCGTCTCGCCCGAGTTGCTGGGTGCGTAGGTGCCGTTTATCTCCATGCCCGTCTTGGACAGGAAGCTCGGAAGGAAGGTAAAGCCCTGGCGATAATCGAACTCGGCGCCATGGATGCTGTTGCCGGTGCCCTGCACGGGCTGGGTGATCACGATGCAATGATCACGAACGACGCCGTCCTCATCCGGCAGCGTACAGTTGGTCACGCTGCCGTTCTTGATAAAGCTGTCCACGTCGATGCGGAACAACGCAAGGCTGAGCATGCTGGTGGGGTTGATGTAGTACTCTAGCGATGCGCCATAGTTGGTGGAGCGCCACGGATTGAGGTTCGGGTTACCCGTCGAGGTGCCATTGGCAACACGGAAGATCGGCCCCTGCGGCGTTTCTGCCAGCGAGTAGTTCAGCTGCAAACCACCGGCCCAGGTGCTGAGATCCAGCGGCATCATGTTCTTGGAATACGCCAGTCGGAACTTCAGGCTCTCGGTCAGATCCAGGGAGAAGTTGGCCGACGGCAGCACGTCCTGATAGCTGCGCTTGGTCTGGGCGGTGCCCGCGTCGACCGGTTCGTCGCCGTAAGAGCCCGGAGCGCCACTCAGGTGCTGAGTGACATCGAGATTGGTGTGGATCATGCGCACGCCGATATTGCCGGCATACGGCATGTCCCAGAGGGTGCCGTCGAAATCACCTTGCAAGTAGCCCGACAACTCCTTCAGCTGCACGGCCCAGGTCGTTCCTGGCTCCGCCACCTGGACCGTGTCGGGGTAGAGCGATTTCCAGAACGAGATGGGATTGACCATCGCGTTAGGGTTGACCGCCCAGAAGTTGATGCCCGAGCCGAGCAGGTTGGTGTATTGCTTGAAGTTGCCTGATAGCGGGGCGGCTGCATTGGGCATCTGCACGGCGGACAGCGGGCCGGCGCGGTAGTAGCCCGTGGCGTTGCCTGCCGTGCAGGAGCCGCTATCCATGACCACGTCGGCACCGACATAACGCACCAGGCATCCGTTTGGATCGGTGGCACCCATGCCACCATAGACCGGCGTTTCCAGGGTCCAGCCGTCGTTGCTCGCGCTGCGGATGCTGTTGCGCAGGCCGAACTCCAGCTTGAAGCCATCCTGGAAATCGAACTTGCCATCAAAGCGCAGCGCGTTGAGTGCCACCTTCCGGTCGTAGTCGCCGGAAGACTCCAGCGTTTTCATCGTCCAGCCGTTGGGGTTGGCGAAATCGGAAGCCAGCGAGGCGGGCATGCTCACCGTGAGGTAGCGACCGCCGAAGTTGGCGACGATCGGCACCGTGTTCTGCGGAATGCCGTTAGCGTTGAACACGCGATTGCCGCCCAATTGCGCGGGATAGACCATGGTGCCCGGCGGCACCGAGTTCGGATCGACGCCGTCCATCAGCACGTTCGGCCACAACGCACCATCGGAATCGGACACGTTGACGTCGGTTTCCTGGTTCGACTGAGATGCGGTGTCGTGGATGCCGCGAACGCTTCCCGTGAACGGGCCGCCGTCGTCGTAGTCCAGTTGCAGGTTGAGATTCTTGGCGACGGAACTCTTCTGGATGATCTGCGAGTACGACTCCACATCGCCAGGCCACTTCTCGTACACCTGTGTGGTGTAGAACTGCGAGCCTTCCCAGCCCGGCTGCGGCGTGCCGTAGGCACCAAGGGCAGGGCTTCCCGTATTGCGTGACTGCAACGGCACGTAGGTCGCGCCCTGCCAGTTGGTGGAGTTGAACTGGATGCCGTAGTTGCGGTCGTACTCGCGCTGCTGCGAATAGAAGTAGTCGCTGGTCACGCTGAAGCCGCTGCCCAGGTCCATCTGGAATGAGGCATTGCCTGACTTGCGCTTGCGCTGCGTGATGATGTCATTGAGGCCGATGTCCTGGCTGCCCATGAAGACGCCATTGGACTTGCCGTCGCCATTGACGTCTACGCTACCGTCCGCGTTCTGGACGATCTTCGACGGAATGGGCGCGCCATTCCATGGCGTCAGGAAGCCGTTGTAGCCGCCCGCGCTGGCGGCGTTCTCGCCGTTAAGCACGACACCGTACTGGTCGAGGCCTTCGGTGGAATTAAAGCGCCGGGTGTTGGAGAAATCTCCCGAGATCAACAGGCCCCAGTGGCCGCTGTCGTTGTACGAAATGAGCCCGTTAGCCTCCGGCCCCAAATGGTTGGTGGTGGTGCCACGCTCGCCATTGGCGGAGTAACTGTAGGTAAATCCGCTGGGGAGATCCCAGGGGCGGTAGGTATGCAGGTCGATGGCGCCACTGATGCCGCCGTCGGTCTCGTTGGCGGTGGATGATTTCACCACGTCCACGCCATGGAATAGCGTGGAGGGAAGCATGGTGAAGTCGGGCTGCTGCGAATCGATTTGATCCGCCGTGATGAACACTTCGCCGTTCAACATGGTGCCGACCTGCGGCAGGCCACGCACATCCACCGAAGTACCTACGCCTGCGTCGCGATTGATCTGTACGCCGGTCACGCGCTGCAGGGAGTCGGTGATGGTGGTATCAGGCAATGCGCCGATATTCTCGGCCGTAATGCTGTCCTGAATGTTTGCGGCATCGCGTTTAAGGTCGATGGCGCGCATCTGCGACGCACGAACGCCGGAGACATTCACGGCCCCAAGCGTGGCTGCGTTCTTTTGTGCGTCACTGCCGTCAGCCTTGGTGTCGGCTTTCTTGGCGTCAGGCGCCGGCGGTGTAGCAGTTTGGGCCGGGCTGGCTTGCGCCGCCTGGCCGTCTGTCTGGACATCAAGAAATGTCGATGCTGATGCCGTCGTCGACACGGCGGCGAACAGCGACATGGTGACGGCAAATGACAATGGATGCTTGCGAAGTACGGTGGACATGGGCTTTACCCTCGTTGGTGTTGCCTGTCGAACCTCAGGTGCTCCGTGGAATTCGGAAAAACGCGTACCGCGCGGCGGTGCCTGCGATACGCACGCCGTTGTGATGCAACTGCTCGTTGTCCCCAACTTTGGCCTTGCGAGCCAAAGAGACTTACGTGGTGCTACTGCGCGGACCCCAGACTCCGCGTATCACTTACTTCGAAAACATCACTCGCCCTAACGCCCACTGGCCATCGCGTGGATCGCCGGTAGCGAAGACGCATAGGGTGTGAACGCCGGCCCCCGCCGGCGTGCCAACCTTTGCGTCAAGACGTACTTGCCCCTTCGCCTGCGCGACGCCATCCAATGGCAAGCTCGCAAGCAGCGGGCCCGTGCAGGAATCAGCATGAATCTCGAGTTCGCCGGCTGCGCTGATCTTGCGGCGCACCACGGCATCCTTGGCTTCATCGCCGAAGCGCCATGCGATGCGCTCGGCAGTGATCACGACCTGTTTGACGCCACCTAGCGACGCTTGCGGCCAAAGCCAGCACGCGTTGCCGATGTCGACGGAGTAGACGGGCCTGCTTCCCTGCGTTGGCGTGCTGCCCTCCAGACGCGAGGCGGGCTGCTTGGAACAGGTGGCAAGCTCGCTGCTGTCGCGACTCAGTAGGGTGGTTTCATCCAGCACTTGGCTGCGCGGCGCGGCAAGTTCGAAGCCATCCTCCGCAAACGTTGCGGCACGCAAGGTGGTGTTGCCCGGCAGTGTGAGCGGCTGAGCATAGGCTGTGGATTGCGCGGTTGGCTCGGAGCCATCCGTCGTGTATCGAATCGTGCCGAATTCCGCCTGGTTGGAAAGCTCGACCCGTAACGCGCCATGGCTGGCTGCGGCTACCTGGAAGGTGGGTGCGAAGGCATTGTCGGCGTAGTGGATGCCTAGCGCGCGGTAGCGCGCCAGTTCTGCCGGCAGGCGTTGGAGGAAGTCGTGCCAGTCGCGTGTGCCCGCAGGTGACCAACCAAGCTCGGACAGGGCCGCGACGCGCGGAAATATTGCATGCTGGTCGTGCGCAAAGGTGGGCATCTGCTCGGCCCATAGGCCGGCCTGTACCCCGATGATGTGCTGGGCTTCTGCGGCGCTCGCACCGTTTGGGATAACGACGGTGTCATAGGCCTGCCGCAATGTCGCTGCGGGTGGCGGCCCCGGCCAATCATCCGGGAGGTCGGACTGATAGTGGTCGAAGTACAGCGATTCCTGCGGTGTCATCACCACGTCGTGGCCTTGCTTGATCGCAGCGAGCGCCACTTGCTCATTGTGGTCGCCGTGCCAGGACATCACCACTTGCGAGGCCGGCAGCGTCGCACCGGCAACCAGTTCATCGTCCCAGCCCACCGGGGTGCGTCCGTGTTCGATGAGATGCGCAGCGACCTGATTCATGAACCAGCCCTGCAGCTCATCCATGTTCTTCAAGCCCAGCGTGTGCATCTGTGCACGCACTTCAGGCGATGCATTCCATTGCTGCTTGTCGGCCTCATCGCCACCAATGGAGATGTATCGAGAAGGGAACAGCCGCATCACGTCGTCAAGCACGTCATCGACGAACTGCAAGGTTTTCTCGTTGGGCTTGAGTAGCCACGGGCTGACGCCCCAGTCGGTCCACACCTCGGGACGCTTGCCGGTGACGCCCAGCCACGGGTAGGCGGCGATAGCTGCCTGCGAATGCCCGGGCAGATCGATTTCTGGCACTACGTCCACATAGCGCTCGGCGGCATAACGCACGATGTCACGTGCTTCGGCTTGGGTATAGAAGCCGCAATAGGGCAGGTCGGCAGAACCGGTCAGTTCGCTGTCGAGACCCACCGCCTTGCGGCACGCGCCGATTTTCGTGAGTTCCGGATACTTGGGGATTTCGAGGCGCCAGCCTTGATCCTCGGTGACGTGCCAGAGCAGCACATTCAGCTTGTTGAGCGACATCCAGTCGATCAGCTTCTTGATGTCGGCCACGCTCTGGTAGTGCCGGCCGGAATCGAGCAGAAGTGCGCGCCACGCAAAGCGCGGGTAATCATCGATGACGCCATGAGCAACCTCGACGGGCGCGCCATGCGTCCATCCGGCCGGTGTCAGCAATTGCCACAGGGTGACGCTTCCGTAAAACGCGCCGCGTGGCGTGCGTGCCGTGACCAGGATGCCGTCGTCATTGATGGTTAGGCGGTAGCCGGTATCGCCCGTGACCTCGGCGCTCGCATTGACGTCGAACGTGATCGCCGGATGCGCATCACTCGTGGATGCCATGCGCAGATGCAATCCCTGGGTGTCGGCCACACGTTGCACGAATTGCTCGGCGATGGCCTGCACTTGCTGGCGATCCGCGCCGCGCACGGCGATCAAGGCGCCATCCGTGATCTTGGTCGCGCCCGATACGGCCGGAGTGGCCTTCGCGGGCTGCGGGAGTAACGACCATACGGGAGTGGCTGGCGTGGCGACGACCGCTCCCGTCGTGACCAGCCACGCGACGGCCATTCGACAGAAGAACCTGAATGTCGCGCTGCGGCTCATGCGCCGGCCCCGCCTGCCGCGATGGGCATCGGCGCGCCCACGCCGGGCACGCTATGCCTGAGATACCACTTGGCTGCGCCGTGTACGCCGCGGAGGCCGTGTTCGGTTACCCGTACTGGTATCTGGGAGAGCAATGCGCGCGCACTGCGCCCATGCAGGAATCGCTCCTCGAAGGCGCTTCGCTCGAGCAGCTCGAAAATGGATGACAGGAAGCCGCCGGCCAGAAAGACGCCGCCGGTAGCCATGAAGGTCATCGCGAGGTTGCCGGCAAAACTTCCCAATGAGGCGCAGAAGATCTCCACGGCTTCCACTGCTTGGGCATCGTCGCCTTTCATGGCTGCCTTGGTGACGGCTTCGGGCGCTGCCAGCTTCGGCGCGTCTCCATGCATGGCGCACAGTGCCACGTAGACCGCCAGCAGGCCCGGACCCGACACGACGTGCTCGAACGGTACATAGCCGCCATCCGGCGCCAGGTGGGCAAGAATCTGCCGTTCGCGAAGCGAGTTTGGTGCGAAATCCATCTGGCCAGCTTCGGTTCCCAGCACGAAGCCGCCGCCTGCGGCGGGGATGTGTACCGCTGCACCGAGGCCAGTGCCTGGCCCAATCACCAGGGTCGGGCCGCCGGTAGGTGTGGCGGGCCCGCACAAGTGGCGCCCGCCGTCGGCAGAAGCGTCATCGAGTGCATACGCCAACGCCTCGAAATCGTTGAGTACGGCAACTTCTTCCAGCCCCAGCACGTGACGCAGTTGCGGCAGGTGAATAGGCCAGGGAAGGTTGTCGTTCACCACCTCGTTGCCCATGATCTGGCCGGCGCAAGCGAGTACGCAGTGCTTCACCGGGATCTTCACGTCGGCGTCGATAAAGGCCTGCAGCAGTTCCGACAGCATCGGAAACTCCGCGCAAACGAATACGCGATAGGCGAGCGTCTGTACTCCGCCGGCGCCATCGTGCGAGGCGCGCATCAGCGCAACACGCCCATGCGTGCCGCCAATATCGGCCGCCAGAAACGGCGCCGCCGGAATCCCCGTCAGTCGGTTTGAATGATCTGTTGCCACGTCCAGCGCGCCCTCTCGCATTGGATCTGTTATCAGCCTGTAACGACATTGACACCGGTGTCAAGCCGTGGCGCAGCATGGGTGAAAAAATGCCGGCGGGGCGGGGCCATGCTGCGGCCCAGTGATGCTCAGGGTCAGTTGCGGCTGGCCATCAATGTCCCGGATCACGCCAGCCACCCGGCCAGCCTTGTGCGAAAAGTTGGCCTGGTGTGCGCTGGGGTGGGCGAGCGCAATGGGCTTTTGATGATGGTGAGTGCCACCGCTCTCGCGTGAACGAGAACGGTGGCGTCGACACGGCTACTCCACGATATTCGCCGTGACGTGATACACGCGACCACCCCAGCCATCATTGGGGAAGGCATCGGACACCTTGAGGTAAATCGGCTTGGCGCCATCGGTGGCGACGCCAAGGTATGGTGTCAGATCGATGCCGCGAGCGGCCTTGTTCGAGCCGTCGGTGATCGGCTGCATCTCTTGCAGCACGGTTGTCCAGTGCACGTTGTCGGTGCTGACTTGCACCATGAATTCGTTGTCGATGGTGAGGATGACTTGCGCCGAGGTGGTATCGGCCGGGAAGGGAAATCGATACGTGAAGTGGGCCGTGCCGTCGGCGAAGCGGTTCTGCACGCCGTTGCTCTGCGAGCCGTCGGGGTCGAACAGCCACGGGGTCTCGTTGACCGTGCCAGTGTCGAAGTCGATCTTGTGCGCGATCAGCACATCGGCCTGGGTAGTGAAGTGCAGTCCGATCGCGGCGAGGTTTGCGGTGATCAGGTGATGCCCGTCAGTTGCGGAACTCGGCACGGTCACTTTCAGTGAAAGCGTGTCGCTTGCTGGGGCGGCGTTACCGTGCGGCTGCAGGCGTATCAGACTGGCTCGCGGGGAGATATTCCACCCGGCAGGTGGGTCGATGGAGGCGAGCGCTTGCAGCGGGAAAAATCCGGTCGCCGAGGCACGGAGATCGATCGCAATAGCAGTGGCACCTGACGCGGACGGCATGACCACCGGCTGTGCCGGAGACATCGTCGCGGCCAACGACGCCAGTGGCGTCAATGCCGGTACATCGCCGACCAGGGCGCTGAGCGCGCTGGCCTGAGTGCGCCAATCGAATACATTGGGGTGGTCGTCGCTGGTGGCGCCGGACCAGCGCGTACCAAGCCGGCCGGCGGCATCGCGATCGTTGTTCCAGATGCCTTCTGCCTGTGCGTCGAGAAATGCCGCGTACTGGCGATCGCGGGTGGTGTCGACAAGGTCAGTCCAGTAGCGCATGAAAATGCCCTTGAACTGTTTGCCGTTGTCATCACAGGTCTGGTCCGCAGCATCACAGCTCTCGGTGAGGATGCCATCGGTCACCAATGCGTTCGGAGCGATCGCTGCATCAGCCAGGCGTCGCACGCTTGCCAGAATCTGCGGATCTCTGGTGGCACGCCATAGTTCCAGGCCGGCACCTATCGCCATGCCTTGGTTGTAGGTCCACACAGTCTGGCCATTGTTGGTGCAGGAATCAGTGAGGCCGTCGTTGACCAGGCCGTTGGCATTGATCATGCCGCTGCCCTGAAACCACGCCCAGGCAGTGCGGGATCGGGTCAGCCACACGTGGTCACCCGGAATCCGGTTGTGCAATTCGGCAGTGAGTCGTATCCACAAACCGTTGGTGACGGCGTTCTTGTACGTGCGCTCCGCATTCCACCACACGCCACCACCGCAGGTGCTTGTGTCCCAGTAGCCGTCGACGTAATTGGCGATGGTGACGGCCATATCCAGGTATTTCGGGTTCCTCGTCAGGTCATAGGCTTGCACCCATGCAAGGCCCCACCACTCGGAATCATCGATGGCTCGGCTGGTGAAGTTGCCCAGCAGGGGATCTCCTGACAGTACGCCGGCAGGAAATACGCCTTTGTCTTTTTCGAAGGTGTTGTCGAGCTGGCCGAGATAACGGCGATCACCGGTACGCTGCATGTAGTCGCCGATGGTTTGCAGTGCTACCGCCGAATTCCACCAGCTCGACGGAAACCAGGCCTTGTTCGGGTCGTAGGAGCTCATCAATACGTCCGCCGCCACTCGCGCGCGGGCGACGGCTGTCGACCCGTCGGCTTGTGGATTGGCCGGATAGATTTGTTCGGCAGCGATCGAAGGGAGGGTGGCGCTTGTGATGATCAGGCTGACTACAACCAGCCATGTCCGAACTCGTATGCGTATGGCTTCGAGCTTCATGATCAGGAGTGCTCCTGTCGGATACCCACGAAGGGACGAGGGGCGGACCCTCGACTGAGCGCGACCGGTCCGTGGGCGGTGATCCGGCGCGGAAGCGTGCATCTTTGCGGATGTTTAGACGTCTAAATTTGTGCGGACGAATCGATATGGAGTCCCCTCCATATTTTGTCCGGAGCACTACTATTCCCCGTATTAGATCGATCTAAATTTGAAATCTAAAAAAAGGCCATAAAGCGATGGCCTCGATAACCAGACAATCGGAAAGCAGTGCTGACGGCGAACTTTAACCTGCTCTTGCACCACAATGCTTGTTGCATTGCAGAAGGCCGAGGTCCACGCCATGCCTCTTTTGATTCGGGCGATGCATCGCCGCTACGTTTCACCTGAGAAAAGCACGAGTGAGATACAGCGATAGGATGAAGTCGCAACGCAAGGCCGCCATTCGACTAGGTCTACTTTTGTGCGCATGCCGCAGAGCACCGTCGATGCTTTCACATTGGTGATGGTTATGCGAAGAGTCAGGCGTGCAGGCGTTGCGTCGGCTACTTAACTTCTTTGGGGCATTGGTGAGTTGGCCGTCCATCGTGCTAGCTTCGCCAGTGCCGCCGGGTGGCGGCTAACCAACTCAATGGAGTGACGTTATGAATACGCTAGAAACCAAGATCGAGGATGTGGTCAGCGAGGGCAATCTTTTTGCCATTCAAATCGACGGTCCGATGCAGAAGGATGCTGTGACCGGCGTTTTGGAACTGAAGCCAATGGGCTTCCCGCAGGATGCCCGCTGGTATTACAGCGGAGGTTAAGAGGGCGCTTGGTTCACTGAGTTTTTGTTCTAGCGATGTAGCGCCGTCCCTCTCTGGGGGCGGCGTTTTGTCTTCAGGGAGTTTCTATGCTCAAGGCTGAGATCGCGCTGCATGACTTGTCATGCCATCCGAGTTGGAATAATGGCGTGCTGGCGATAGGAGATAGCTGGGTAAAGCCTCACCTGCATGCTGCGTTGGAAACGCTGTTTGTATGTACGGAGGGGCAGTGGTTACTGGTGGTTCGCGAACGTCACGCCACTGCATCTACGTCTGAGATGGACATCACCGGCCCCGTCAGTGCGGAGCGGTTCGATGAAATCTACCGCGCATGCCTCGTGTGGCCTCTCGATTACGTGATGGTCGAGGTGGCACAGGCAGGGCATCGGATGAGGGTCCGGTCAGGTGCCTACGGTGTCGCTCCTGTCTATTGCCGCACGACAACGAACGCGCTGGCGATCTCCTGGGACCTGGCCGATTTTCTTGCGCCCCCTCTTTCGATGAATATCGACATTGCGAGCCACTTTCTCGCGCTCGGCTCGATCTACTCCGCGCAGCACATCTGCTCCGGTATCACGATGCTTACCGAGCGAGCGTCGGTTTTTGTGGAGCCTGGCAAGGCGCGCTATCAATACCCTGCTGCGGTCGATATGGCCGTGGCGTCGCCAGCGCAACTGGATGCGGATGAGGCGGAGGAGGCCTTCGGGAAGCTCCTGCACGGCATCGTGATGGCGCGCCCCGCAGTGGCCAATGAGATCGCCGTCGAACTCAGCGGCGGTATGGACTCGGCGACGGTTGCCAGCGCATTGACGAAAGCCTATGGCGCGGTTGCCAGTCGCGGAATCCTGCTGAGTGGTGATGAGCGCACGATCCAGGTGGAGCGGCGCGAGAAGATCGCTCAGCGGCTCGGTCTGCGTGATCAAACCGTGGATATCGATGCTCATCTGCCGACGCTCGATCTCCAGCCGGGCGAGCGAATGGTGTATCCGCACGCCGAGTTGTACATCGAGGCGTTCGATAATCTTTCGGGGAGCGCAAAAGCGCAGGGGCGCGAACTGCTCTTTACTGGTGTGGGTGGCGACGAGCTTTTCCCCGCCTATCAGGACGAGGCCGTACAAAAGACGGGCACCGATGGCTCGCTGGTGGGAGATGCGAGAGAGTACGCGGGCAAGCTGCTGACGCCACGCGCGCGGTCCGCCATTCAATCGTCACGCATGTTCGATGCACCCACCGGGCCCGTGCCGGTCTCTTCGTTGCTTGCGGGCGCTTGCCAGGCGCCTCATATGCTTCGGCATGGTCTATGGCCGGTTAATCCCCTAAGTGATCCCCGGCTGGTGGCCTTTTGCCATCGGCTTCCGCGTGCAAGCCGACATGGCCGCGCCACGATGCGGGGGTATCTAGGTACGCGCCTTGGTGACGACGTTTTCCCTTTGCACTATGTCAAGGAGACGTTCGCGCGCGTGCTTCCCGAGCTGATCTCGCGGCACGCAAAAACATTGGCGTCCCAATTGCGCGAGTGCGCGCTGGCGGACCTCGGCCTTGTTGATCACCGCGCCGCACTGGCGTTGCTGAATCAGGTGGCGACTACGCGTAGTGATGCGCCGGCGGCGCCACTGATCGCCTTCCTTTGGCTGGAGAGATTCGCCCGGCAGCTGAGCAGAGGTTCGGAAATCAATGCGGTGGGGAGCGGGCGGGTATTCAAATCTGCATGATGGGTATCGGCATCTATGCAGAAATGGCGCGCTAGATCGCGAGCTTGTAACCGACGCCGTAGACGGACTCGATGAGTTCTTCGCCGCCCGCTACTTGCTCGAGCTTGCGTTGGAGAACTCTGGCGTTGGTCGCGCTTACCACTCGGCCACGCTCCCGTCGGCGTGGCGCCACACTGGGTTGTGCCAGCGGTGGCCTACTTTGGCGCGCTCGGTGACGTAGTCTTCGTTCACTGCAATGCCAAGGCCGGGGCCGGTGGGGATATCCACGTAGCCATCGTTGTAGGCGAATACGCTGCGATCGGTCACGTAGTCCAGTAAGTCGTTGCCAGTGTTGTAGTGAATCCCCAGGCTCTGCTCCTGGATGAAAGCGTTGTGGCAAACACCATCAAGCTGCAGGTTGGCTGCCAAGGCGATAGGGCCAAGCGGGCAGTGCAGGGCGAGCGCTACGTCGTAGGCTTCGGCCATCGCGGCGATCTTGCGCGTTTCGGTGATGCCACCCGCGTGTGAAGGATCGGGCTGAATGATGTCGACACCACCTATCTGCAGCACACGCTTGAAGTCGTAGCGTGTGTACAGGCGTTCGCCCAGCGCAATGGGCGCGGGTGAGATGGAAGCCAGCTCCGGCAGTGCTTCCAGGTGATCGGAGAGCACGGGCTCCTCGATGAACATCAGTTTGAACGGGGCCAGTTCACGCATCAGTACCTTGGCCATCGGCTTGTGTACGCGGCCATGGAAGTCCACGCCGAGGCCGATGTTGGGGCCCACTGCATCGCGCACAGCCTGCACGTTCTCCAGTACGCGTGTGACCTTGTCGTAGCTGTCGACGTAATGCAGCTCCTCAGGGCCATTCATTTTTACTGCGGTGAAACCACGCTCTACGGCGGCCTTCGCGGCAGCGGCGGTATCGGCCGGTCGGTCGCCGCCGATCCACGAGTACACACGGATGCGTTGGCGCACCAAGCCGCCGAGCAATGCGTGCACGGGTTGACCAAGATCCTTGCCCTTGATGTCCCACAGCGCCTGGTCGATGCCGGCGATGGCGCTCATGAGCACGGGGCCGCCGCGATAGAAGCCGCCGCGGTACATCACGTTCCACAGATCCTCGATGTGGCGTGGATCCTTGCCTATCAGGTAGTCCGACAGTTCGTCCACGGCGGCGGCGACGGTGTGTGCGCGGCCTTCCAGTACCGGTTCGCCCCAGCCGCTGATGCCCTCGTCCGTGTCGATGCGAAGGAAGCACCAGCGCGGCGGGACCAGGAAGGTGGTCAGGCGGGTAATCTTCATGATCGTGGAATTTCCTTAGGTATGGCTGGGCCAGGCGCGAGCGAAGGTCTGCGCGGCAGCGCTGACCGTGGCCGCATCCTGGCCGGGCTTGTAGAGGGCGGAACCCAGGCCGAAACCCGTGGCGCCGGCATCGAGATAGACCTGCATGCCGGCGGGCGTGATGCCACCTACGGGCAACAGAGGTGTGCTGTTCGGAAGTACTGCGCGCCACGCGCGCAGTACTGCAGGAGTGACGAGTTCGGCGGGGAAGGCCTTAAGCCCGTCAGCGCCGGCGTGCAGTGCGGCGAAGGCTTCAGTGGGCGTTGATACCCCGGGTACACAGAACAGACCTGCGCGTTTGGCAGCGGCGATCACCGCCGTGTCGGCGTGCGGCATGACGATCACTCGGCCGCCTGCGGCGGCAACTTCCTCCACCGCTGCGGGCGTGAGCACGGTGCCCGCGCCGATCAGGCAGCGCTCGCCGAGTGCGGCATGTAACCGGCGGATGCTCTCCAGCGGCTGCGGCGAATTAAGGGGTACTTCGATAATGCGCAGGCCTGCATCGGCAATGGCGGTGCCGATGGCGACCGCTTCGTCGGGACGAAGGCCGCGCAATATGGCTACCAATGGCAGCGGATCCAGCCAGTCGCGGAACTGCATCAGTGAGAAATTCCTGCAAGAGATGTATCGGGTTCGAGCAGTCTTGCGGCGATAGCCAGGCGCCACAGGCCGCGTGCGGCGGCGTCGTCCGCCGCGTCGATAGGGTGGATGCCGAACAGGGCGGCGGCGCGGTGGTAAAGCGTGCGCTGTGCCGTGTCGCCGACCAGCAGTGGTGGTGCGTCCGCGTGCAGCCAACCTTGCGTGGAGGCAATGCGCCATTCCTCGCCGATCATCAGGCCGGACAGGTACGACGGCACCGAGGTTGGCGAGAGTTGTCCATCCAGTACCAGTGTGCGCGCGGAGAAGAGGCGCAACAGTGCGCCGGCTTCGCCGCTGTCGCGGGCGGCACGCACACCGGCGTCGAAGGCTTCGGTATCGATGTCGCTGTTCTCGCCGTCGGACACGACTGCGCTGAGGATGGAGTGGTGGCGCAATAGAGCGAATAGTTCGCCCGTCATCAGCGTCGTGATGTGGGTGATGCGGCCGTCGTGCGTCGTTACCCACTTGCTGTGCGTGCCAGGTAGCACCAGTGTGCGTTCGCCGGTGGCATCGCTGGGTAGTGCGCCGAATACCTGGGTCTCCTCTCCGCGCATCACGTCAGGGCCAGTGACATCGCGCACGCCGGGCACGATGTGTAGTGAGCGGCCGTCGCCAGCGTCTACCGAACGGATGCCGGCTGCCAGCGCGCCGAGGTCGGCGGGTGCGTTGATGTAAGGCACCTCGAGCCAGCCCTGACGGCTGCCAACCATGCCGGCACTCAGTAGTGGCAGGCCGGTTGGCCAGCCGGCGAGTACGTCAGCCAGCGCGCCTGCAAAGCCGCCATGGGGAAGTTGGCGGACACCCCAGGTGCGATGGCGGCGTTCGCTGACCTCGCCATGGGCGTCGAACAGGAAGGCGCGCAGGCTGGAGGTGCCCCAGTCCAGGCCGATCAGTCGCATCATCGATTCAGCTCTCTGCCGAGCGGCCCTTCTGCATGTTGGCGCGCGACTCCTCCACCACGCCAAGCATGGCGAGGCGGGCCGCCTCTGGGTCGCTGCGACGAATCGCTTCGAGCACCTTGCGGTGGGCGGGCAGTGCGGACTTGAAGTTCTTGGCGGTACGCGCGGACAGCACAAAGAATGTGCCAAGTGCGTTCTCGATCACCGTGAACAGCGAAATCATCAGCTCGTTGTTGGTGGCATTGAGTACGGCCTCATGGAAAGCAAGATCGGCGACCGCCCAGGCCTCCAGGTCGACGGCGGCTTCCATGGCCGCGTAGGCCTCGTCGATCTGCTGCAATTGTTCGTAGGTGCGCTGTTTTGCGGCAGCAACGGCGGCACCCGGTTCGATCACCTCGCGCATCTCTGCCAGCTTGCGCACGAAGTCTTCGGTGGGCATCAGTTCGCAGCGCCATGCCAGCACGTCGGCGTCGAGCTGCTGCCAGGAGCGTGCGTCGCGCACGCGGGTGCCAACCTTGGTGCGCGATTCAACCAGCCCCTTCGCGGAGAGCACTTTCATCCCCTCGCGCAGCGCTGTGCGACTCACCTCAAGCTGCTCGGCGAGCAGTTCCTCGCGAGGGAGTAGTTCGCCGGGCTTGAGGCTGCCACCAATGATGCGTTGACCGAGTTCGTGAACCACATGGCCGTGCAGGCTGCGAGTGGGCGTGGTTGCAGCCCGTGCTCGGCGTGCACGTACGGAGGAGGGTGGGCTGGAGTGTTTGGTCATGGGGTGCACCTCTGCATGGCAGTCGGCCTAATTGTCACACAAGAAACTATTTAGCAAAGGCGCTATGTCGCGTTCTTTGCACTACTTTAATACTACTAATGGTCTTTGTGGCAAGGGCGAATAAATTTTTTTGCGACTTGTGATGCGTCGCCACATGGCATTGATGATGACAATTTTCGCTTTATATCCGGAGGATATGTCTTATTTCTTCGCCGTGCTGGCATCGGTGCTGTTGCGCCGCACCTAAAAAGTCGCTCTAGGTGGCGGCAAGTTCGTGTTGTTATTAATCATACCATATGCTCATATGCCGATCCACGCGGACCGGCCTTCTTGTCGGTTGGCGTCGCACAGAGGGTTCGCTTCGGTGAACTCGAGCGACCTCGGCGGTCGCTGCCATCACCTGGTGGCACGGCTACCAAACAAGAACAGCGTCTTTGGGAGAGGAAGACATCATGCAGACGAAGAAGCTCACGGTGGGCATCCGCAATGCGTTGTTGTGCGCGTTCGGCGCCGCATGCGGGTTGGGGGTGAACGATCTTTACGCGCAGGTCGCGACGTCCGCTGCGGCGCCTGCGCCTGCGCCAGCGACATCGGCCGCGCAGGATGGGGGCGCTGCCGCCACTGATGCGCAAAAGAACGCAACCAATCTCAATGCCGTGCAGGTGACCGGTCAGCTGGAGTCGCTGCTGCGCGCGCAAGAAACCAAGCGCGATGACATCGGCGTGGTCGATTCGGTGTCCGCTGCGGAAGCGGGCCAGTTCCCTGACCAGAATGTTGCCGATGCATTGCAGCGCGTACCGGGTGTGTCGGTGAATCGCAGTGGAGGCGAATCCTCCCAGATCACTGTGCGCGGCTTTGGCCCGCAATTCGTCAACGTGCTGGTGAATGGGCGTGACATGGCCTCATCCTCAACCGACCGCGCGTTCGATTTCGACGTGCTGCCGGTGGAGTTATTGCAGCAGGCGGTGGTCTACAAGACCGGCATGGCCAACCTCGACGAGGGCGGCATCGGTGGCACCGTCAATCTGGTGACTGCGCAGCCCATGGATTTCAACGGCTTCCACGCCTCTGCGAGCGCGGGTGGCATGAACGACACCTCGGCTGGCGGCAAGGTCACGCCCAAGGTGTCGGGCATCATTGGCAATACCAACGCCGACCATACCTTCGGTTGGCTGGTCTCGGCGGTTTACTACAAGCGCGACCACGAGACCCAGTCGGTGGATACCTCCGGCTGGATGCATATGGGCTTCCCGTGGGTAAATCCGAACTACACGGACGTCTATCTTCCGCAGAGCCTGCAAGGCTCGGTCACTCACGAGAAGCGCACTCGCCAGGCGCTCAGTGGTGCGATCGACTGGAAGCCTATCGACGACCTCACTGTGAAAGTGGATGGCTTGTACTCCGAGTACAAGGTGGACTACGGCTACAACGCTTTCGGCCTGTATACCAATCCGTATGTGATCGACTCCATCACTCCGGGCGCAAACAACACCGCGCAATCCTTCAGCGAGAACGCGACGGGCGGCATGTCAAACGACTACATCAAGGAGTCCAATCCACGTGACTCCAAGAACATGCAGTTTGGCCTCAATCTGAACTACCAGATCGACAAGGACACGCAAATCGATCTTGATTCCTCGGTTTCGCGCGCCTGGAACAAGCAATCGGCGAACGGTTACTTCGTGGTGGTGGGTACGCGCAACATCGGCGTCAATCCGGCTTGGACCAATAACGGCGACAGCCTGTTACCCAGCTACACCGATTTTCTCTCGCCCACCGACGTCAATGATCTGCATGCACACGTGACCAACGAGGGTACGCAGAGCCCGAATGTGAGCAACGGCATTTTTGCGAACCGACTGCACCTTTCGCACACGTTCCAGGAAGGCGTGCTGTCCCGGTTGGACTTTGGTCTGGAGCAGTCGTCCCAAACCAAGACGATGGATACCTACAACACGCCCAACAGTTTCGGCTGTGCGGAATATTGTGGTTACGTAGCGACCATCCCTGCTTCAGCGATCGGCGCGCACGTGGCGAATTTCGGCTCGCTGGTCGGCGGCGTCTCGCCGGGCTTCCCGTCGCAGTGGGTCGACTATGACGTCAACAAGCTGTTCGCTTATCTCGCCACGCCTGCCGCGTACAATCAGCTGCCGAACGCCGACGCTTTCAAAGCGCAGTTGGACGCCAATGGCGGCAGCTTTGGTGCAATCCCCGATCCACAGAAGTACAGCCGCATCCACGAACTGGTGCGCGCGGCCTACGCGATGGGTACGCTCGACGGCAACATGGGCGAGATGCCGTGGGAATTGAACCTGGGCCTGCGCTATACCAAGACCGATACGACCTCAGAGGCCTATTCGGTACCGCTGGTGTCGCTGGTAGTAAATCCCAATGACCCGACCAATGCGATCCCGACCTACGGCTCGATATCGCCGATCAGCGCACACGGTAGCTACAGCAACTGACTGCCGTCGGCGAGCTTCCGCCTGAACCTGCGTGATGACCTGCTGTTCGGCGCCGCTGTGTCCAAGACGCTCACGCGTCCGGATCTAAGCAACCTGTCTGCTGCGGTCGGCTACGATTTCCGTCCCACCGACCAGACCATCACCAAGGGCAACGCGGAGTTGAAGCCCTATCTCTCCAAAAACCTGGACCTGGGCTTGGAGTGGTACTTTGCCGATACCAGCTACGTGTCGCTGGATACCTTCTACAAGAAGGTGGACAACTTCAGCACGCTGGTGACCAGCACCACCGAGGTGCTCGGCTTTCCGTTCCTGCTGACTGAGCCTGTGAACCTCAATAGCGCCGCCATCAAGGGCGCGGAGTTCACCTTCAATTACCAGTTCACCCACTTGCCATCGCCGTTCGACGGTCTGGGTGTGGCGACCAATTACACCTATGTGACCAGTAGTGCATCGGCCAGTGGTAGCGAGATCAGCACCACTGGCAAGTTCGCCATCCCTGGCATTGGTAACTCATCCAACGCGAGCCTGTTCTACCAGAAGGGTCCGGTGGAGTTGCGTCTGGCCTACAACTGGCGCCAGGCCTACCTGAACTCGATTGCCGGTGCGCAGGGTCAGCCGACCACCGTCAAGTCCTATGGGCAGCTCGACTTCAGTGGCACCTACCATCTGAACAAGAACGTCTCGTTCTACCTGCAGGCAACCAACCTCAATAACGAGAAGATCTATCAGTATCAGGTGTATCTGGATCGCGAAAGCTACGCCGAGGCCGATGGCCGGACGATTGCTGCTGGCGTGCATATCGACTGGAAGTAAGCTGGTTTGACCTAGTTCGTGGCGTATCTGCGGCGAACTGTATCGAGCGGCTGCGTCCATCAGGGCGCGGCCGCTTGCATCATGAAGGGTATGGATATGATCGAACTGAGCGGCATGGCGTTAGCGGCAGGCATTAGTCCGCCATTCGGCGGCGGCCTGGCCTATTTCGACGCGTGGCGCGAGGGCGTCAGGGTTCCGCTGATGCGGCCGCTACGATCACCCGCGATGTCGCCGGGTGCGTTCGAGCCGAACCGACTGGCCTGCTATCCGTTGGTGCCCTGGAGTAACCGCATCGACCGCGGCGGTTTTGAGGTGGATGGCGCGCATGTCGCGCTGTTGCCGAACCGTGCGGATGATCCGTATCCGATTCACGGCACCGCTTGGCAGCGGGCATGGCGGGTGGAGCAAGATGGGCCGGACGGCGCTTTGCTCGTGCTCGACGATGCGACGCCGGGCGCCTATACCTACCGGGCGGAGCAGCGCTATGCACTGCGCGGCGACACGCTGCGTATAGCGCTGACGGTGCGCAACGAGGGTGGAGCGCCGCTGCCGTTCGGACTCGGGCTACATCCGTTTTTCCTGCATCATGACGGTGCGCGCTTGCGCGCTGCGGCGACGCAGGTGTGGCTCAATGATGGCCATTCCCCGATTCCGGTCGAACGTGTCGCGGTGCCGTCAGCCTGGGATTTTCGCACCGGCCGTGCGCTGCCCGACGATGAGATCAACCACTGTTTCGTCGGATGGAATGGCCGGGCGACCATCGAGTGGCCGGGGCTAGGGTTGGCGCTCGACCTTGCTGCTGATATGGATGCCTTCATTCTCTACACGCCAGCGGGCACTGACTTTTTCTGCTTTGAGCCGGTGGATCATTGCATCGATGCTGTGCATCGCCCTGGTGGTGCGTTCGCCAATGGCATGACGCGATTGGCGCCGGGTGAGCGGCTGACACGGCATGTTGCATTCCGTGTGCGCCCGTTGGCAGCGGACGCTGCGCCGCCTTCTCCCTTTGGCCCCTGATGTTGCGAGGTTACTTTCCATGAATGCAAGCACCCACCACTTCAGCGCCACAGGTCAGCCGCGTCTACGGGGCAAGTGCGCACTGATCACCGGTGCGGGCAGTGGCATAGGCAGCGCCATCGCTGAACTGTTCGCGCGTGAAGGTGCGGATCTCGTTCTGCTTGACCTCACCGTGCCTCCCGCCATGGAGGTCGGTGAGTGGCTGATACAGGCGACCGGCCGCCGCATCGTTACGGTGAGTGCGGATGTGTCTTCGTTGGCGCAGGTGGAGGCGGCGTTTGCCGAGGCGCTGGGCGCTTTCGATGGGCTGGATATCCTGATCAACTGCGCTGGCGTCAACGTGTTTGGCGATCCGCTTCAGGCGACGGAAGAGGACTGGCGCCGCTGCCTGGATACCAACCTCGCAGGCGCATGGCACTGCATCCGCGCAGCCTTGCCATCCATGCTCGCGGCGGGCTACGGCCACATCGTCAATATTGCCTCGGTGCACGGACACAAAATCATTCCCGGCGCGTTCCCGTATCCGGTCGCAAAACACGGGCTGATCGGGTTGACTCGTTCGCTGGGTATTGAATATGCCGCGCGCGGCATCCGCGTTAACTCGATCTCGCCGGGGTTGATCATGACGCCGGCGGCTGAACGCTATTTCCAGTCCTGTCCCGATCCGGAAGCGGAACGTCGCCGGCAGGCAGAGCTACTGCCGTGCAAGCGCATCGGCCAGCCGGAAGAGGTAGCCTATGCGGCGTTGTTTCTTGCCAGTGACGAGGCGCGCTTCATCAATGCCACCGATCTGCTGATCGATGGTGGGCGCAGCCAGATCTACCACGACTGAGCACTTGCTCTGCTGGAAGGCGGGAGATCGCTCCCGCCAGTCTGGTCTCAAGCCGGGCTGCGGCGACGATTCAATCCGAGCGGCCCGTCAATCGCGCTTCCATCGCCTCCAGCGGTACGCCGGTCGTTTCGGGTACGCGTCGCAGAATGAACACGAAGCCGCTCGCGCAGATCAATCCGTAGGTCCAGAAGCTGCCCGCAGGCCCCAGGCGCGCATTGAGCCAGGGAAAGCTGTAGGTAAGCACGAAGCAGGCGGTCCATAGGGAGAACACACCCAATGCCACGGCCTGCGCGCGGATGCGGTCAGGGAAGATCTCGGCCAGTAGCACCCAGGTCACTGGCGCCAGTGTGGTGGCGTACACCGCAATAGCCGCCAGTACCAGCAGTAGCACGGGCAGGCCCGTCACGTGCAGCGCGTAGGCAGCGCCGATCAGTGCGTAGATGATGGCCAATGCACTCGCGCCGACCAGCATCAGGCGGCGGCGCCCCCAGCTATCGACCAGCCGCAGCGCGAGCACGGTGAACACCAGGTTCACCGTGCCGGTGGCGACGATGGACTTGAGCGCATCATTCACGTCGAAGCCGGCTGACGCGAAGATGTCCTGCGCATAGTTGAAGATCACGTTGATGCCGCACCACTGCTGAAACACTGCCAGCACTACGCCAATCACCAGGATGGGGCGTACTTCAGGTGCCAACAGTGAAAAGCGCCTAGCGTTGCTGGTTGCCCCGTCGTGAGTCGCTCGGATCGCGGCGAGCACTTCGCGCGCGTAATCTGCGCCGCCAATGCGTTCAAGTACGGTGGCGGCCTGAGCATCGCGGCCGCGCCGACTCAGCCAGCGCGGTGACTCGGGAATCGTCAGTGCAAGCAGCAGGAAAAGCACTGCGGGCACGCCGCCGGAAAGGAACATCCAGCGCCAGCCGTGCTGCACGTTCCACGATTGCAATAGTGCTGCGGCGTCCATGCCCGCCGGTACAGGGCGGGCGATCCATAGGTTGACCAGCTGAGCGATTAGTACGCCGATCACGATAGTTAGCTGATTGATCGCAACCAGGCGGCCACGGACTGCCGCTGGGCTGACCTCCGCGATGTACATCGGTGACAGGCCGGAAGCCAGGCCGATACCGATGCCGCCGACGATGCGGAACGCTGCAAACGAGAGTGCGTCATTTGCTTCGGCGGCGCCGATCGCGCTGACAACAAACAATACCGACGCGATGATCAGCGAGGGGCGGCGGCCGTAGCGGTCAGCGAGCATGCCTGCGCACATGGCGCCAACGATGCAGCCGACCAGCGCCGAGCTCATCAGCCAGCCGGACATAGCTGGGTTGCGCACGCCAAAGTAAGTCTCGTAGAACAGCTTGGCGCCACCGATCACTACCCAGTCGTAGCCAAACAGCAGCCCGCCGAGTGCCGCTACCAGGCAGATCAGCCAGAGGTAAGCGGTGGGTGCGACGGCGGCGCTGTCGGGCAGGGTGCCCGGCATCGAGAAATCGTTATGCATGAGGACATCGGCTCCGCGGGCAGGGTGCGCCCGAGTGGGTGTGGCATGTGCGTCTTGTTTTGTAAATTGTCATACAAAAAGACAAGAAGCAAGGACGGGTTATCGCCTATTTATCGATGACTTGTTGCCAATGGTCATACAATATGTTTGCATCCATGAATCCACTCGCTCGGCGTGTTGCGTCATGGGCGTCTATTCAAAATCGCCGCGCACGATGACGTGACGGCTGCAACAATCTTTGAGGAGCGCGCTAGGTGATGCGACATTCCAGCGGCAAGATGTGCGCCACGGCACTCGTGTTGAGCTTTCTATGGGGCGGTGCTGCGCCAATGTCGCTGGCGGCCGCGCCCGCTGCAGCAAAAGCAGCGGCTAATGCTGGATCGGTGATCCGCTACGACGCTGCGCACAAGTTGTTCCGAATCGATGCGGGACATGTCACCTACGCTTTTGGCATGGATCCTGAGGGTGTGTTGCAGACGCTCTATTGGGGTGCGCGACTGGCTGCGGATGATCCTCTGGGCCCTGCGCATGTATCGCCGGGGTACTCCTCGTTCGACTCGCCGGGCAGCACGTCGCCCCAGGAGTACGCAGGCTGGGGCGGTCGCATCACCATCGCGCCGGACCTCAAAGCGCATTTCGCTGACGGCAATCGCGATTTGGTGATGCATTACGCAAGTCATCGCATCGATGGCAACGCGCTTGAGGTGGAGCTGCGTGATATCCGTCTCGATGTGTCAGTGTGGCTGCGTTACACAGTCGATCCGGCGACAGGCATCATCGGCCGCTCCGCGCGCATCGAAAATCGCACCGCGCAGGCGATGACTGTCGATGAGGCCTCGGCAGCGAGTTGGAACCTGCCGGCAGGCGACGACTACTCGCTGCGCTACCTCACTGGCGCCTGGGCGCGCGAATGGCATCTGCAGACCCGTGCCATCGTGCCGGGCGCCACCGAGCTTGGTAGCCGGCGCGGCACCACTGGCGACCAGAACAACCCGTGGTTCGCCATTGAGCGTGGCGGTCAGTGGAATGAGGAGCACGGCGACGTGTGGTTCGGCGCGTTGGCCTGGAGTGGCTCCTGGCACATCCGTGTTGACCAGGACGTGCTGCATCAGGTGCGCGTCACCGGTGGCTTCAATCCGTTCGACTTCGCCTATCGGCTGGCCCCTGGGCAGTCGCTGCAAACACCCGTGTTCTACGCGGGCTACACCTCGGGCGGTGTCGGTGAGGCATCGCGGTTGATGCACCGCTTCGAGATGAACACCGTGCTGCCCGAGCGTGCCGAAACCAAGCTTCGGCCGGTGTTGTACAACTCATGGGAGGCCACCGAGTTCAAGGTTGATGAAGCCGGCCAGGAGAGGCTGGCGGAGGCGGCGGCCAAGCTCGGTGTAGAGCGCTTCGTCGTTGATGACGGCTGGTTTGGCGCGCGCAACAGTGATCACGCAGGCCTGGGCGACTGGACGGTCAATCGCGACAAATTTCCGCACGGCCTCGCACCGCTGATCAGCAAGGTGCATGGGCTGGGCATGAGCTTCGGTCTATGGGTCGAGCCGGAGATGGTCAATCCCGACAGCGATCTGTACCGCGCGCACCCGGATTGGGCGCTGCACTTCGATGGCCGTCCGCGTAGCGAGGGGCGCAACCAGCTCGTGCTCAACCTCGCCCGCAAAGACGTCGCCGATTACGTGTATGGCGAGCTCGATCGCTTGCTGTCAGACAACGACATTCAATTTCTCAAGTGGGACTACAACCGCAACTGGACCGAGCCGGGCTGGCCGGAGGTTGCGCCGGAGGAACAGCAGAAAGTCTATGTAGCCTTTACCGACAACCTGTACGACATCATCCGCCGGCTGCGCGCGCGGCATCCCGGTGTGGAGATCGAGTCATGTTCCGGCGGTGGCGCGCGCGTGGATCTGGGCATTATGGGCCTGACTGACGAGGTGTGGCCCTCGGACAACACCGATCCGTCAGACCGTCTGTCCATCCAGGATGGCTTCACCTACGCCTATGCGCCCGGCGTGATGATGGCCTGGGTTACCGGCTCACCGAACTGGGTGAACGACCGGCGCAGTTCGCTGGACTTCCGTTTCTTGTCTTCGATGCAGGGCGGGCTCGGCATTGGCGCCAACATCCTTGAATGGACGTCGGAAGAAAGCGCCGTCGCGCAGCGCTATGTGGCTGAGTACAAGCGCATCCGCACTACCGTGCAGCGCGGCCTGTTGTACCGCGTGTTGTCGCCGCGCGACGAGTCGCCGCGATCAGCTACTGAGTCGGTGGCCGTCGACGGAAGCCAGGCCGTGTTGTTCGCCTTCCAGCGGCAAGGCCACGAAGCCGAGCCGTATCCCACGCTGCGCCTGCGCGGACTAGATCCGAAAGCGCGCTACCGCCATCGCCTGATTCATGGCGAAGCGGTAGAAGGCACACCCGTCGAAGCCAGTGGTACGTATTGGATGAACCAGGGCATCGGCTTAGACGTCCGCGGTGATCTGCAGGCGGCCGGTGTGGTGTTCGAGCGAGTGGGGTCGTAGCGGATCATTGATCCGCTACGGAGAACCCAGTGCGCTTGGCGGCGACGAGGGTGATCCATTGCTCTTTGCGCTCAGGCAATGCGCAAGCCTGTCGGGAACGCATAAACCTTGCCCGTGTCCGCTCCGCCACTTCGCGCCTTTTTCCAGGGCGGGGAGAGGTTGCTTCTCGATAGCAGGTCGTAGACCTTTTCCCTTACCCAGTCCCGCTGACCGGGTGGAACCCGGTCTTTGATCGCATTGGCGCGGTCAAAAAATTCGATCCAATACTTTGCGCTGCCATTAGGCTGCAGCATACATGGAACGATTGCTGCCAAGTATCTAATTTCGTTATCTATTTGGTTTTGACTTAAAGGCATCACTGTCACCGTGGCCACATTCAAGACTAACGATTTAAAGGCAAGAGGTGACATCCATAACCGCGAACGAAAGCCAATACTTGGCGGCGGGTACGCGGATGCGGGGTGAGCGTAGGAAGACCACCTCTCACCAGTAAGACGTTTGACCACGCCAGGAAGGAAATCCTTCGGGCGAGCGGCTTCAATCCGGCCAGGTTGGGGTCCGGCCGCTACTGGGCGGCAGAGTGGTTCGACGTGTGGCTAGGGCGCAGTAGAACCTACGCGGCCGATTCGTACCGTGCGCTGACGGCTACGGGGTCGTTGTACTCGGCGCGAACGCTCTTGCAATAGGGTCCATTCATCACAAAGCGGCGGCATACAGCGGGACGGCTTTCATAGATTCCACAGTTCATGCGTACGCTGTTCAAGGCTACGCACCAGCCGTCCTCTCCTCGCTTCATCACATGCAAGCCTTCTGGCGAGTGGGTGGTGAGGTGGCTAGGGATGGAATCTTCCGGTTGCAGGACGACCGTGAGACGACAGCAAACGGCCTCGCACAAGGAGCACTGTGCAGGGTCTTTGGCGGCGTTGGCTGTCTGAATCATGTGCAAGAAGGCTCTCCGCCTCGAATGTAGTGCAGAAGGTTGCCACGGTACGGTGGTGTATCGCGGTCATCCATGGGGCAGCGCTCTTCGGTCAGTACGAAGTGTTGCTCTGCCAATAGCTGGGTGAAGTGCTGACTGTGGTCACTGCCGGGGTCGGTAATCACCACCTCCGCCGATGGGTAGGCGTGCCGCTTGACGACTTCGGCGAGTAGTCGCGCTTGTGCCGATTCGTACAGCACATCACTCGCAATAATGGCATCGAAGCGACCTATCGATAGCTCGGGGGCATCCCAGGGGAGTCGATGGAAGTCAACGGTGGGTAGTGCGTTAAGTGCTGCGTTATAGCTAAGAAAGGACTTGGCCAAGGGGTGTACGTCCGATGCAACGATATCGGCGCCACGACGCTTGAGGACAAGGCAGGCCAATCCGATGCCGCACCCCAGTTCGAGGATGCGCTTTCCGTCTAGAGCGAAGCGATGCATGGCCTGGGCGAGAAGACGCTCCGATGGCCAGAGCTGACCGAAAAGCCCCCATTGCGTAGCCGAAAGCCCCGTGTGTTTACGGTGCCCTTTGGGGTCGGAAAACTGCTGCTTATCGCTCAGAACCCGCAGGCGGTACGTGTGGCCACCGATAGAGAGCTGCTCGTTGCGGGTTGCATAGACTTGCATTGATGCTCCCGGAGAGGCCCTTCAAAGAGGGCGAGGTGAAAGAGGGGAGCGAGGCATGTAGCCCAACAGGCCAATCATGACACGAGAGACGAGGATGTACTTGCGTAACTCACAGTACACCTCGCGTCACGCAGGTGACTCGCGTCATGAGCCGACACTTGACCTGACTTGGCGTTGGCCTTGATCGAGTAAGCGACGGCGTTGCCCATGGTTCAAATCGCGCGCTACCGCATCCTGCGTCCAGTAGATGATGGCGTGCGATTGGAGGTCGCGCCGGAATGGCCTGCATCGCGCGAAAAACGATCGGTTTTCCGGTAGTTGTGTTCCACCTCGGTTGTATCGCGCTTCTTTGCAGAGCCGCGGTAAACGTCATGGATATCAGATAGCGAGATCGGCTTGGTAGGTGGCGCCATGGGCAAGTTCCTTGGCAATCGGGGGACGCACAGGCCATATCGATCTCTCGAGTTCGAGTGATCGATATGGAAGAAAACGGTCTATCGACTAATGAAGGCTGTGATACCAAAGCGCTTCCATGCCAAGGCGAGTAGCGCACACCACCGCCCGATCCACGGTAACAAAATCAGCCTCGCGGAGACGGCGTAGATCGGCAACATGTCCAATGGCGTACAGCGACAACGGACAGCGCTTTACGACCTCACTCAATAGCGCCCATTGCTTGCAACTCAAACCCCGGGTTTGATGCGTGATCATGCGCTCTTGGTCGCGAACTTCCGTGCACACTGTCATATGAGTGAGCGCGGAGAAGTAGGGTGAACTAGCCCACCATACGCCCTTGTGGATCGCCAAGTGTTAGTTTCTTCGCTTTATGTTCCACGCGGGCATCATGCGAGAGCGCTTCCGGGCCATCCCGTACCTTCACATGTAACCTTCATCGGAGGAGTAGTGTCAGTTCACGGTATTCCGTGGAGGGGCGGCTATGCATGATCTATCTGGCATCACCAGCAATGGCTTTGATTACACCGCTCAGTACGATGCGGCGGCGCTGGATAGTGTCATTTGGGCCGCTACCTTCAGGAAGAGCGGGATCTATCGAGGGGTGCGGCACGGACGCGTCTTCGACGTTTCGAAACGGCAGAGTCCTGACGTAAAGCTCGCCGTGATGGAGGACATCGAGGAGATATGGGTCAACGAGCACTGACGGCCATTGGCGCGTAGCGTTGCCTCGCACGCGACCGGACCTTGTATGCCCTTCATGCGATCGCGTTCGCACACACTACGAACATGTGTTGGCGAAACGAGCTGCAGATTACGTTTTCGAACCGCAGCGGACATTAGCTTCGAGGCCGCCTTACTTATCGCGTTACCGGCATGAATGCCTGACGCTTTCATCTGCAAGAGCGTCGCTGCTGGTCTGATAGGTTGCGTTGCTTTGCTCGGCCCTCGTATCGATCGCGTACTCGATTGGGTGGATGCGCTCATCTGTCGATTTATCCGACACCCATGTCGAGCGTGTCGCTTGACTCCAACGGGCGGAGCCAGGGCATCCGCGGTTCGCTGTATACCCCGGGGCCATCATTAGTCGTGGATGCTGGGCTGCCGATGGATTTGAGCCTGAAGCGCCCGAATGGTCGCCTCGGTTGAGGGCGGGGATTCGGGGTAGTGGCTGGGGGTAATTGGTGGCGGGCGTTATCGTGGGTGAGGCGGGGCTGCTCTCGACCTGCAGAGCCAGTTTGGCTGCCCCAAACGACGCCTCTGGTGGCGCGGCCCTCACAGGAGGGCTCCCGTGTGTCACCTGGGGAATGCCCCGCGGCTTCTTTCGGGGGGTGAAGAAAAAAACGATCGGACCCCTAAACTTCTTCCTTTCATCCTGGATAGACATCAGAGGCCCAGCTTTGCGTGGGGCCTACTTACTGAGCCTATCTGGGGATTGGTCGAATGGTCGCAGTCATTTCGGGGAACGGTCTGGGTCTGGGTAACACGTCCTTGACCCAGTTGGGGCAAACGTCAGGAGGACAGGCGTCCATCGGGCAAGCCGGGGGCGGTCAATACCTCAACCTGGCCACCGGCAACCTGGTGCTGCAGAACGCCGATGAAGGCCTCATCGTCGACGGGCTCCCTCTGAATCTGCTGCGCACCTATAACAGCCTCGGGCAAGCGAGCGGCAACCAGGGGTGGTTGTTTGGTTTTACGCGCAACCTGAGTGCTGTCACCGGCACCCTGAATACCGCAGGCAGCACGCTCTCGCGCATTGCCGATGACGGCTCCACCGTCACCTACGCTTACAACGCCACCCTGGGCGTATACGTGAGCCAAGGGCAAAGCAGCGCCGGCGATACGTTGTCATGGAACGCGACCACGTCTAACTGGACCTGGACCGACGGCGCCAGTCGCGTGCAGGAAACCTACAACGCCAGTGGCCAGCTGCAGACCCTGAGCGACCCGGAGACCGGCGCGAGCTACAGCTTTGGCTACAACGCCAGCAACACTCTGAACACCATCACCGCCAGCGACGGCGATCAACTGCAGTTGGGATACACCAACGGCGCTCTGACCAGCCTGACGATCAGTGAGATTCCGCCGGGCGGCAGTACCGCCGTCGTGCGCCAGCAGGTGACCTACGGCTACGACAGCCAGGGCCGCCTGCAGACGGTCACCACCACGTTGGCCTCGGACACCCATAGCAGCAGTACCGCCAGCTACAGCACCAGCTATACCTACGACGGCACCAGCGACCGTGTCACCTCGGTGACCCAGAGTGACGGCACCACCGTCAGCTACACCTACGCCGCGGACAGCAATGGCACCGAACGTGTCGCCACCATCACCACTGGTACGGGCGCCGCGGCGCAAACGCTCACGCTGGGCTACAACCTAGTCACCGACACCACCACGGTGACCGACGGCCTCGGCAATATCACCACCTACACGTACAACGCCGCCGGTGAGCTCGTGCAGGTGGCGGCGCCGGCCGTGAACGGCGGCAGCCCAACCACCCAGTACAGCTACGACGCCAATGGCAACGTGCTGCAGGTCACCGACGCCAACGGCGGCATCACTAGCTACACCTACGATGCCAACGGTAATCGCCTGAGTGCGGAAGACTCGACCGGTCACACCGTTACTTACACCTATAACGCAGACAACCAGGTCACCAGCCAGACCACTTACAGCGTGGCTGCCCAGGGCGTGCCCGGGCAGAGCGGCTACGTGGCTCCCAGCGGTGCGCAGACCACGTACTACGTGTACGACGCCAGCGATCGCCTCAACTATGTGATCGACCCGGTGGGCAACGTCACCGAGCACGACTACGGCACCAGCAGTGGGTTAACGGTGCTGACCAGCACCAAGCAATACGTGGGTGTGAGCTACGCCCTGGCAGGGCTGAGTCCGAGCACGCCGCCGACCCTGGCGCAACTGCAGGGCTGGGTGGCGGGCGGCAACGTACAAGCTGTGCTTGGCCAAATGGTGCGCACAGACTACAGCTACGACGTACGCGGCCAGCTGAGCCAGTCAATCCAGTGGGATGTGCTCAATAGCAGCGGGCTGGGCACGCTTAGTGGCGATGTCGGCGCCACGGTCACCCGCTTCACCTATGACGCCCAGGGGCACCTGCTACAGAGTGCGACGGCGCGCGGTAGCAACCGCACCACCCTGGAGACCACCAGCTACACCTACGACGGCCTTGGTCGCCTGCTCAGCAGCACAGATCCGGTGGGCAACGTCACCAGCTATGTCTATACCGACAGCGGCAACCAGCTGGCCATCACCCAGGCGAATGGCCTGATCACCACGCAGGTGCGCAACAGTGCCGGCGAACTGGTCAGTAGCACTCAATCGGCCAGCGGGCAGGCCAGTCGCGTCACGTCGTATCTGTACAACGCTGCCGGGCAGGCGGTGGCGACCATCGATCCGGCCGGCAACGTCAGCTACACCTTTTACGATGCGGATGGCCGCGTTGCCGGTACGGTGGACGCAACGGGCGCGGTGATCGCCTATACGTACGACGCAGATGGGCATGTCATCGCCACCACGCGGTACGCGACCTTGCTCAGCACCGTTGGCTGGGTCAGTGGCGGCGCCCTTACCAGCAGCTACCCCGCTAGCCTGCCGGTGCCCACGAGCACCGCAAACGACCGTGCCGCGCACACGCTATATGACGCAGCAGGTCGCGTCATTGCCACCATCGATGCGGTGGGTAACGTCGTGACCACCGCGTACGATGGTGAGGGCAATGCGCTTGGCACCACGGCCTACGCCACGGCGCTGACCGGCACGCAATTGACGAGTCTTGGTGCAGCCCCGAGCTGGAGCGCCTTGCAGGCGGACCTGGTCACTAGCGCCAACGATCGGACCACGCACATCATTTACGACGCCGACAATCGTCCGGTGGCGAGCGTCGATGCTGCCGGCTACGTCACCGTCTCAACCTATGACACGGCCGGTCGAATCGTAAAGACCACGGCATACGCCACTGCGCTGACTTCTGCCCAGCTAACTGCCCTGGGTGCCGCGCCGGCGCTAGCTGCGGTGCAGGCGGACATCGCCACGAATCCGGCTGACCAGACCACTCGTACGTACTACAACGACCAGGGCCAGGTTGTTGCGCAGATCGACGCGGATGGTTACCTGACCACGACGTCCTATGACCAGACCGCGCACACCGTTGTCGATACGCGTTACGGCACCGCGCTGACCTCCGCGCAGCTCAGCTCCCTCACCGGCAGCGAGAGCACCGCGGCTCTCGTGGCGTTGCTCGGCTCATCGCCCGCCACCCAATCGACCACCAGTGCTTACGACGCCGATGGGCGGCTGTCCCAGCTCACCGCGGTGGATGGAACGGTAACCGTATACAGCTACAACACCGTCGGCCAGTTGTTGTCCAAGACGAGCACGCCTACCAGTGGTCAGGGCAGCGCACGCACAACCAGCGCCACCTATGACGCCTTCGGCGATGTCGCCACTGCTACGGATGGCAATGGCAAGGTCACCACGTATACGTACAACGTACTGGGCCAGCGCACCACAGCCACGGATGCCCTGGGCAACACCACCTGGACCTACTACGACGCCGATGGTCGCGTCGCATACACGGTGCAGGGTCAGCCCAGCGGTGCCACGCTCAATGCGAATGGCGACCTGGTCGCCTATACCTACAACGCGTTCGGCCAGGTGGCGAGCACGCGTCGCTACGCCGGCATGCTTACACTTACTACCGGCACAAGCAGTGGCAGCACACTTAATGCTGCAAACGCGACCACGGCGCAGGTGGCCGCTGCGGCAACTGCGCTGGCCAACCCGGCCACGGATAGCACTGCAACCTATACCTACACGCTCGACGGCCAGGTCGCCGGCACGATCGATCAACTCGGTTACCAGACCGCCAGCATCTACGACGCCTTCGGTGACCTGATACAGCAGCAACAGCAGTTGAGTGGCCCCAGTAACGCATTGGCCGCGGCCAATAGCACCATCACTACCTACGCCTATGACGCGCGTGGCGAGCGCACTGGCCAAACGGATGGTGCAGGCAGCGCCGTTGCCAGCAGTACAAGTAACGCCTACGACGCCTTTGGTCGCCTGATAAGCGCGACGGATGCGCGCGGTAACACCATCACCTACAGCTACGACAATCTCGGCCGCCAGGTAAGTTCCTCGCAGGTCGTGCAGGGCGCGACACGCACCACGCAGACGACCTACGATGCGTTTGATCGCGTGATGTACACGACCGATGGTGCTGGCAACGTCACCACGTACCAGTACGACCTGGCCAATCACAAAACCATCGTCACCACGGCCGATGGCGTCACCGTGACCACGGTGCGCGATGCCTTTGGCGATGTGGTGACCGTCACGGACGGTGCCGGCGACGTCACCACCTACACGTACGACGGCGACGGCAATCTGCTCACCACCAAGGATGCGCTGGGCAACCTCAGCAGCAATCAGTACGACGCGGACGGCCACCTGACTCAGACGACGGACGCTACCGGCCACGTCGTTACCTACACCTACGATGCCAGCGGCCACGTGTTGGTTCGTACGGTCGATCCGTCAGGCCTGAATCTCGTCACGAGCTACGCTTATGACGGTGAAGGCCGCGAACTAAGCGTTACCGATCCCACCGGTTCGGTGACCGCGTACAGCTACGACGCCGACGGCCATGTGCTAACCCAGGTGCAGGATGCCGGTACCGGCAAGCTCAACCTCACCACCACCTACACGTACGACGGTGCCGGCAGACAGCTCACTGTCACCGTGGGCGCGGGCACGAGTGCAGCACGGACTACCCAGTATGTGTACGACAACCTGGAGCGCCTGAGCCAGACGATCGTCGATCCATCCGGCCTGCACCTCGCGACCAGCTACACGTACGACGGCAACGACAATCTCACCAGCGTCACGGATGCGAATGGGAACATCACGCGTACCGTTTACAACGAAGCCGACGAGGCCGTCCTGAGCGTCGGCGCCACCGGCGCCGTGGTGCAAAAGACGTACGACGCTGATGGTCGCATCACTTCCGTGCACGCGTATGCCACACCGCTGACGAGCGCACAGTTGAGTGCGCTGGGCAGTGCGCCAAGCCTCGCGCAGGTTCAAGCCGATCTCACGGCGACGGGGGCGGATCAAGTCTCCTACACCGCTTACAACGCCGAGGGTCAGGTGCGTTACAGCATCGATCCATCGGGCTACGTGACGGAGACGCGTTACGACAGCGCGGATCGCGTAAGCGAAGTGCTTGCCTACGCCTACGCTGCCACCGTCTCCGCCAGCACGGCAGCAGCCTTGCAGCAAGGCACAGCGTTGGCTTCGCTTGCTCCTTTGGTCAGCGGTGCCGGCAATACCGATGCCAACGCCCAGGCGACGCTTCATCTATACGACGCGGATGGCCGTCAGCGCTTCACCGTGCAACAGAACACGGTGAATGGCCAGCTTGTGGGTGAGGTAACCGAGCAGCGCTATGACGCGGCGGGTCGCGTCACTGCCGCCGTTCAATACGGCAGCCTGCTGACGCTTTCGGCTGGCCAGTCGCTGGCTTTGCAATGGTCGACCAGTAGTGTGGCTCAGGCCTTGGCTAGTGCACCGAGCCATGTCACTGCGCAGGTGTACGACAACGCCGGTCGCCTGCGCTACAGCGTCGACGCCACCAGCCATGTCACCGAAACACAGTACGATGTTGATGGCAGGGTTACCGCGACCATCGCCTATGCCAACGCCATCACCCTGCCGGGTACAGCGACGGTAGCCTCGATGGCGAGTGCGGTGAGTGCTGCTAACAGCGGCACCAGTGGCGCACGGCTGACCACGACGACCTACGATGCCGCCGGCCGCGTCACCGCGACGGGCGATGCGCTGGGCACCAATGCAAGTTTCCAGTACGACGCCACCGGTCTGCAGACTGTCCGCACGAATCGCGACGGTCAGCAGACCTACGTGCTTTATGACAAGGCGGGTCGTAAGACGCTCGAGCAAAGCCCCGCTGTCACCGTTGGCAGTTACAACAGCAGTACGCAGCAGTACCAGACCGCCACGCAGTATCTGTACACCACCTACAGCTACGACAGCGTCGGTAACGTCACGGCGATCGGTCAGGGCACCGGTCCCGATTCGGCCCATGTAACCACGCTGTACACGACAAACTACGGCTACGATGCCGCCAATCACCAAACCAGCACGACCTACGCGGGTGTGGCCAGTACGCATGTGACGTACAACGCGCTCGGGCAGGCCGTGGTGGATCAGGATGCCGACGGCCACTACCAGTACAAGGCATACAACGCCGATGGCGAACTGGCTTACAGCATCGACGGCGATGGCTACGTTACCGCCACTGCGTACGATGCTTATGGCAACGCACTCACCACCACGCGCTACGCCAACGCGCTCAACGTCGGCGCCATCAGTGGCTGGGGTGCCGGCCAGCCGCTAAGCCTGGCGCAGGTGCAGCAAGGGCTGGTTGCATCGGGTAGCGATCGCACCGTTGCCACGACCTATAACCAGCTGAACCAGAAAACCCAGGTCCAGCAATCGTCGATCGCCATCGTGCTGACGGTGGGTCCCTTGGCAGGGCAAGGGGCGAACGGCTCGCCCACAACCACCTTCACCTACGACGCCTATGGCAACCAGACCAGCAGCGCTGTACTGATCCAGCCGGCATTGACGGTGGGCTCCACCAGCTCATCGGCTGTCTGGGCCACCACGTACAACTACTACGACGCACTGAACCACCAGGTGATGACGGTTGACCCCGTGGGTTACGTCACCACGACCGCTTACGATGCCTTCGGCGGCATAACCCGTGTCACGCAGTATGCGCAGGCCATTGGTACCAGTGGCCTCACCACGGCCGCCCAGCCAGGGTTGCCTGCGGCAGGCACCTATGCCACCGGTTATGACCGGGTCATTGCTTACGGCTACGACGCCATCGGTCGCAAAACCAGCGAGTCCGACACCGGTGAATACGATGCAGTGGGTGGTACGGCTGGCCAGTTCAACTGGTCCGCTGGCGCCACCACGGCGAGCAGCGTCACCACCTATGGGTACGATGGCGAAGGCCGCCTCACCAGCCTTACCGTAAACGGACGTACGACGACCACTGCCTATGACGCGGCCGGTCGAGTGATCAGCGTCACGGGGCCCTCGCGTCAGGTCTTGGTCGACAACTGGCAGAGCCAGTTGGCGAGTACCTCGCTAGACCTGACCACCAGCAGCCTGTACACCACGGTCAGCCCGGTCACCACCAGTCTGTACGACGCACTCGGCAACCTGCTCACGACTACGGTTTCTGCGGGTTCGCAGTCGCAGGTCACGCATTATTTCTACGACGCACTCAATCATCAGACGGGTGAGTCGGACACCATGGGCAACTGGTTTGCCACCACGTACGACAACAATGGCAATGTCCTAACCCAGAGCTCGACACTCACCGGCAATGCGGGCTCGGTGGCCGTTACCACCACCTACACGTACGACGCCAACAACCAACAGTTGAGCACAGTGACGCAGCGCAGTGGCGTCGGCGGTAGCGATACCTACTCGCAGGTGCAGTACAACGCGTTCGGCGAAGTGATTGCGCGCGGCGACAACAACGGTCTGGAGGCCCAGTACACCTACAACAATGCGGGTCAGCTCAGCACGGCTCCGGATGCCAAGAGCGGCGCCATACATACCTACGGATATGACCTGGCAGGCCATCAAGGTGTGGATGGCATCTATGTAACGGGTGGCAGCCAGCGCACCTGGACGGTCAATACCCTTGATCTGGATGGTCGGGTCGTGTCGCGCACCACGCCGAGCAGTTCGGCGTCCACGGGCAGCAATGGCACGGGCCAGCGCTTCACGTATGACAGGTGGGGCAATGTCAGCTCGCAGACCGACGAAAACGGCAACACCACCCACTTCTACTACGACAGCCAAAACCGCCTAATTCAGCAGGTGGAGCCGAATGTGCTTGTCGTGTCGGCCAGCGGCGTACGCACGTGGCAACAGCCGACCAAGGAGTGGTACTACAGCGTTGATGGCTGGCAGATCGGCTCCATCGACGAAAACGGCAATCAGAGCTGGAATGCCGTTGACGCGGTGGGCAACGTGGTCATTGCGCAGGATGGCGTGGGCAATCGCACCTACACCGGCTACGACTCGCTGGGTCGTGCCGTCGCGCAGCAGAACCCGCCGACTAACACCGCCACCGGCACCTACGCACGCATCACCTACACCAATTACAACGCGCTCAGCCAGATCGTGCAGCAGGGTGATTTCCTGCTCAACAGCACTGGCAACGGTCGCACGCAGCAGGCGCAGCAGACGTACGCACTCGACTCCAACGGCGACCGCATCCAGGTCACCGATGCGCTGGGCAATACCAGCTACTACAGTTACGACAGCCAGCATCGCGTACTGACCAGCCAAACCGCCATCCAGCATCAAAGCGGTTGGCAGGAGAGCTACACCTACGATGCCAGCGGCAACAAGATCGGCTACACCGACGCCAACGGCAATTCGGAAAGCTGGAACTACGACTACTTCGGTCGCGTGCAGTCGCACGTCGACCTGAGCGGCGCCACCACCACCTACACCTATGACGCCAGCTCCGGCCTGCTGGTGAAGCAGGTCAGCAACTGGGCGCCGAGCGGGCAGGGCAATCCAGGCTATGTGCCGGGCCAGCTTACCGGCAGTGGCAGCGAGCAGGATTACAGCTACTACGCGGACGGACAGGTCCAGCAACTCACGCAAAAGGTCGCTGGCGCGACCTCCGAGTGGGACACCTATCAGTACGACGCCAACGGTAACCAAACCAACGACACCACCTACACCATGGATGGCGGCGGGCTGGCGGTGCATAACGCCACCAGCACCAACTACGACAGCCATAACCGCATCACCACGGTAACCACGGTCAACCCGGACAACAGCGTTGCCAGTACCCGTACCGTCTACAACTACGACGCGGCCGGCAACCGTCGCGCGGTGTTCGTGCAGAGCGCCTACGGCAATGCCGCGGCCATCAGTGGCAGTGGCGCACCGCCCACGGGCGGTCCTGGTACGCAGACGGCACCGGCGGGAAGCTACTGGAATACCAACATCAGTGGCACGTTCACCGACAACGTCGGTTTCGGGCTGACCTTCAGCGCCACCGGCCTGCCGAGCTGGTTGTCGTTGAACAGCAATGGTGTATTCAGCGGCACACCCACGACAGCCGGCAGTTGGACGGTGGCGGTCACCGCCACCGACGTCAACGGCCAGAGCGTGACCACCAATGTCGTGGTCAACGTGCCCGTCGCGGCACCGGTGTTCAGTGCTGGCGCCGCCAACCAGATCGGCGGCGTGGGCGGCGCGCTCAACTTCAGCGTGCTGGGTGCCACCGATCCAAACGGCGCCGCCATCACCTACAGCGCTAGCCAGTCTGGCGGTGGGGCACTACCTTCGTGGCTCAGCTTCAACGCCAGCACGCTGGCGTTCTCCGGCACGCCCGTGCCGGGCAGTGTGGGCACCTACACCATTGCCGTTACGGCTACCGCAGCCAATGGCGGCGTGACCACGGAGACCTTCACGCTCAACGTGCAGTCCACGCCGCCCGTCATCAACGGCACGCTCAGCAGCCAGACGGTCTACGGCACGCGCCAGTTCGCCTTCGGTTTCAATACCGGCGCGTTCTACGAAAGTGACGGCGACACGCTGAGTTACACAGCCGGCACGTACCAGATGCAAACCATTCCGGGCGAGCCGGTCACGGAAAACGACTCACCACTGCCGGACTGGATGACGTTCTACACCAACACGCTCACGTTTAGCGGCACGCCGCCACAGAGTGCCGTGGGGCAAACGTTCAACATCTACGTCAAGGGCAAGAATCCGCAAGGGCAGTACGTCGAGGGCTATTTCAGCGTTACCGTTGCCCAGTACGTGCAGCCGCCGCCGGTCTACAACGGCAACCTGGCCAACCAGTCGGGCGTCATTGGCGGTGCGTCGCTCAACCTGCCGCTGACACCCAATGCGTTCACCGAGTCGGATGGCGGAGCACTCACCTATACAGGCTTGGTGCTCATTCCGGCGCATACGCTCACCATCAACCGGGGTGGCGAGCCCATCGATACCCAGGTGGCTGCTTCGTGGGTGACGATGAATTTCGTGGGACTGAGTGTCAATGCTTCAACCGGCGCGGTCACTGGCGTGCCGGTGGCCATGAGGTACGAAACGTCGTCGTTCTCGACCCCGGTTTACGCAACGATCAGCAGCTACCAGATCCAGATCACCGCGACCAATGCACAGGGTGGTGCGGCCTCGGGCATCTTCACCCTGAACAATACGTATGCGCCTGTTACTGTAGCCAACCCCATGCCGGCGCAGACGTATACGCCAAACACGGCTTTCAGTTACACCATGCCGTCCAACGTGTTCTACGACCCCACCGGCAACACGCTGACGTATAGCGTGAGCAATCTGCCGAGCTTCATGACTTACACCAATGGCTACTTCGGCAACAACGGTCAGTCCGCTCCAGTGGGAACGTATTACATCACGGTCACTGCGCGCGACCCCATTTCGGGGAACACCGCCAGCACCACGCTTACGGTCAATGTCGCGAACGTACCGCCCGCCTTCACTGCCGGCGCAACCAATATTTCGACGATGCAGAACCAGGCCTTCACCTATCAGCCGGCCGGCGCTGTTGACGCCAACGGCGATGCCATCACCTACATGGCGGGCTACTGGAACGGTTCAAGCTGGACCGGGCTGCCTTCCTGGGTGAGCTTCAACGCATCCACCCACACCTACACTGGCACGCCGCCGTCCCCCGGCAGCTACACGTTTTCGATGTGGGCCACTGACTCCCATGGCGCGGGCGTATACGAGACATTCACGGTCAATGTTTCCGCCCAGCCCCAGCCGCCGCAGTACGTCGGCACCATGAACGGCAAGCTCTTTGATTTCGCCTATCCGAAGGCTGTATCCATCAGCATCGCTAACCAGTTCATCGACCCGCAAGGGGCGGCGATCAACTACACATACTCATCGTCCACTGGCGGGATCGTGCCGTCGTGGCTGTACTTCAACGCGTCAACCCTGACGTTCACGGGCAACCCCAACATCCTGCGCGACAGCTATCTGACGTACGGGATCACGCTGACCGCCACCGACGCCAACAACGGCCTGTCCACCAGCATCACCTTCACCATCGGCTACCAGGGCAAGTCCACCGGGGTCAACTCCATGGCGATGCAGGCGCAGTCCGTGCAAGCGGTCCAGGCCGCGCAAGCTGGTGTGCCCGACCTCCAGAGCTTCTGGTTCACCTACGACGCAGACAATCGCACCGTCGTGAACAACGGCGCGCTGAGCAATGGACAGATCGTGCTCACGGGTGGCACGTACGAAGATCCCTCGTTCGCGAACCAGTACGACGCCGCCGGTAACGTCGTCATCCGTAACTCCGTCAATTCGGTCGCATATACCCCGACCTTTACCCACAACGTGACCTACAACGCTGGCGACTTGTTGAGCCAGCAGATGGTTTACGACGGCCGCAACGAACTGGCGCAGTCGTACTACCTCGTTGATACGACCATTGGCCAGAGCAATTTGGGCGTGCAGACCAAGTATTGGTATGACGCTGACGGTCATCAGATCGGTAACAACAACTACTTTGCATCCAATGCCCTCGAGCCGGAGCAAGGCCTGCCCGACATGCCGAACGGCACCATGTACATGCCTATTGGCGGGTGGCTCGAGTATGGCGCGGCCACAAGCTACAACGCTGATGGCCAGGTAACACAGCAGGTGAGCTGGGGCGGCCCGACGCGCGATTGGCACCAGTTGGGCCTGATCTGGGAGAACGGCAACCCCATGCCGGATGAAGGGCAGACGGCCGTGCCCACGACCGCCAGCGACGGCCAGGCCGTCATGGCATCCACCACGACGTACACCGCCTTCGACCATGAGGACAACGTCACCTCCTACAGCTTCTACCAGCCGGGCGTGACAGGTGGCAATCCGGCCTACGGCGCCAACTACACCGTCAGCTACATCCGCAAGGATGGCTATCTGGAGCAAAGCACGGCTGGCACGCCGACCGTCAGCGGATATCTGCCCGCTACCGACACCAGTTACTACGACGCCTTCGGCCAGCGCATCGCCGTCTCGCAGACCAGCCAGAACGGTGCCGGCAACGCCCAGAACGTCACTCGCGTGTTCGCCTATAACGCTACCGGAGAAATCCTTGAGCGTCGCACCGGCACCTCCAGTGGCAGCACGTTCACGCCCAATGGTGGCAACGGCACCGACCACTATGTCTACGCCAACGGCCAACAGATCGGGGACATGGATGAAGCTGGCGACATCAACGTCTCCGGCACGCTCACCGGTTTCAGCAGCGGCAACCCCACGCAGTACGTAGTGGCCTCCGGCGACACGCTGGAAAGCATCGCCCAGTCGGTCTACGGCAACAGCAGCCTGGCGTACATCATTGCTGCCGCCAATGGACTCACAAGTGATAGCGGCCTGGTAGTCGGGCAGGCGATCACTGTGCCGTCGGTGACGACGAATGCGAATACATCAACCACGTTCAAGCCGTATAACCCGGGGCAGATTATTGGCAGTACGACGCCGAGTTTGCCGGCGGCTCCTCCGCCGCCGCCGTCGAGTCATTGCAGTGGGTTGGCGGAGATTGTGGTGGCGGCAGTTATCGTCGTTGCAAGCATTTACACGGCAGGGCTTGCAGCAGAAGCCATGGGCGCAACAGCAAGCTCTACGTGGGCGGCCGGTGCGGCGGCGATGACTGGCGCGAGCTCTGCGGGGGTCGGTGCGAGTATGGCCGCAGCCGCGGCCGGTGGTTTTGTGGGGAGCTTGGCAGGGCAGGCGGCTGGCGATGCAATGGGCGTCAGCCATGGGTTCTCACTGGCAGCGGCCCTCACCAGTGGCCTTGCGTCGGGCTTGACTGCAGGCATTGGCGGGGCGATTGGTGGTCAGGGCGATGACTTCTCCATTGTTGCCAACAGTCAAGGTCATCTAGAGCCGGTCGGCGCCGGGCTTCTGGCCGGAGGCCAATATGCAAGTAATTCATTGGTTTCGAAGGTCACCGGTCAGGCGTCGCACTTCAGTTGGGCTGGATTGATCTCCACTGCGGTCACCTCGGGGATTACCGCTGATGCGGGTCTGGTCAGCGAGCCACTACAGAGCATGGGGCTTAGCTCGGGGTCGTTCGGGAGTGATCTGGCGGCGGGCATTCTGTCCAGTGGAGTGAGTCGCGAGACCACCAAGCTGTTGGGTGACGACCATGTGGCTAGTTGGGGCCAGACTCTGGAGGATGCGTTTGGGAATGCGTTGGGGAATGCCGCTATCGCAGGAATGAACAGCCCGAGCACCGCGCAGCAGGGCTTTAGTTTCGACTTCACTAAGGGCGGGCAGGGTGTAGGCGACACGATGGCCAGCGCGATCGATGGCAACGTTGCCTTGGCCGAAGGTTATGGCGGTCAATCACAAGATCCATTGAGCAATTTACCGCAGGTGCAATCCACCGATGAGCCCACGCTAGTGCAGCCTGGCGACGTGACGCGCTTCAAATGGAGCGCCGATGGGTCTCACATTAGCTGGACCGAGCATCAGCAGGAGGTCAGCTATTCCAGTGGAGGGGGCGATGACTCGGAGCTTCTGCCTATCCCTCAAGGGAATGCCATAACGGATCTTGCACCGGTTACCGTGAATGGAGTTACGGATCTCCCCATGCCGGATCACTTCGATGCCTTGTATCCGACAACGAATGCAGGTGGCGCGCAGATGGAGATTGGGGGATTCAGCGCTACGCCAAGTACCTTCGCAAGCAGGATGTACGACAGCGCCCAAGCAAGTGCTGATGCACTGACCGTGGCCGACGAGGTTTATACGCCGGGAATGGCCGGTATAACGCGTCTGACGCCGAAGGTGCTGGATGGCATAGGTCAACTCTGGGGAGGCCTCTTCGCATCCTCCTACGGAGGGGTGCTGCAGGGCACAAATCCATTCACGCAGGCGTCAATCAATGCTGCGGATGTCAAAAATACACGCTTCAATGTCGCGGCAAATATCGCGGTGTTGGGCGTTTCCGCAGCAGAGGATGGCCTTGAATCGATTGCCTCCCTCTTGAGAGGCACCTTTCAGAAGACTGCAGACGATGGAGTTCAAAACACGGCATCAAAATTGACTTTCGATCCATCGCTAAACGTTGTAGACAAGAATTTCTCTGTCAGAACGGGGCAAATCCTGGCGGATAATCCAGTGGGCTCCGCGAGCTATGCGCGACTACAAAGCCAAGGTACCAATGTGGTCTTTGTGAATGATCCAGAGATGGCATCCATGGGATGGTTTGACCCCAATGCCAATGAGGTGCGAGTGAATATGTTGCTACACTCCTCACCGGAGGATGCTGCGTCCACTATTGTTCATGAGGCCACGCATCAGAACGGATTCTTCAATGGCATTCCGCAGAATACTCAGTACACGGAGTATCAGGCGTTTAGGAACGAATACCTGTTCCAGAACGGCGTGAGGCCACCATTGAACGAGCGGATGAACATTTGGAACGACGTGCAACAGCTCTACCCTGATCTTCCTCAGGGTAAATATCCTTTTGGAGGTCAGCCATGAAGTCTTTGATCGCAGGCAAGGTTTCCAGTGCTGAGACGGTAAAGCTTATTGGCGAAGGATGGGAGTTGCACTGTCCCATCTGCAATGCAACCGTCAAGACGGTTCCGGAGCATTGGGTAAAAGGCACCCCCCCTACATGGAATTGAGTGTCCTGCTGATCAACGCCATTTCATGGTTCACTTCGATGACGGCGCTACGATGAGGGAGATGCGCGATCGCATGAAGGCAAGATCTCCTAAGTAGCGAATGTTTTAATAGGCGCACGCCTCGTGCCGATAAGCCGATAAGGGGCCGGAGGTAGTTAAATAAGGCTCGTTTGTCGCTGAGAAGCGTCCGCCTCGTGCGGACGTTTTTCTTTATGATGGCCTTCGGTCTTTCGACGGAGTGCTGCGTGGCGATCGTTGATGATCTACGTGTGAGGCGCGTCCTGCAGGCCGTCGAGGCGATATCGGGTGATCGCGACAAAGCGGTTGCGTGGCTACAGGAACCGCTCGTCACGTTCGGCGGCAAGACCGCTCTGGAGCTTGTCGCCGAAGGCCGCACCGACGATCTGCTGGGTTACCTAGCCTCGTTCGAATCCGGCTACGTCGGTTGAGCGGATGGCCCACAACGATCACGTGACATCGGTAGCGCGATGATCCGCTACCGATGTCACGCACGGGAGAAAGATGGATGAGCTACGCCACCGACGATGCCGAGATGTCGAGCGCCCGCGAGATCCTCTACCTATGCCGAGGCAAGCTGCTAGGCGAGATCCGTCAGGAGGCATCGAGCAGCCAGCCCGATGCGCGGCGCGTGGCTGACCTGGAAGGCATGCTGGACCAGCTGCGTGACGACATCCGCGCCGTCCAGGCAGGTGACCGTGCGGTGATCACGCGTGCCCGCGTGCTCTACGGTCGGCTTGTGCGCGCATGGTGCGCACCGGCAGCGCACTGACTAGTTGCATCATCGCTGCATCATTTTTGCCGCATATCTGCATCACGATGCGTCATTCTCGCATCATCGTTGCAGCAATATCGCATCATCCGTGCATCACGCCGTGGCCCGCTGGGCCACGTGATCGTGTCTGACCTTCTTGGCGTGTGCGTGGCGGCTTTTTTTGGGTGTTTTGGGCCGATTTTTGCCCTTAACTCTTAAGCCGATCCGCCATACACCATACGCACCTCTGCGGGTGCGCCAAGTGCCTGATCGCGCGGCATATATGCAGAAATGATGCACGACGCGATGTTTACACGGCTTATACACGACACCCCGCAAAGCCTTATCTGACGCCATTTCGGTGTAAACATGCGTTATACAGCCCGTCCGCGAACATGCGCGACTATGCGCGAACATCTGCGACTGTATGCGACGACGTGCGATCGGTCGCCGGATCGCGCATCGGCGCACGTTGTCGCGGATGAGCGCAAAGGAACAGACGGCAAGATGTGTCATGTGGGCCCACAAAGTGGCCCCACATGACCGGGCCTTACTCGCGCTGCGCACTCGACGGAAAGCACGCACGGCAAGGCGCACGGCGCAGCCGTGGCCACGCGAAGGCTGAGAGGGAAGGTCAGTCGCGCGTATCGAGTAGGGCGCGGCGGGTCACGTCCACGTTGTGGCGTTGCCGCTGCCAAGCGCGTTGCTCGGCAATCAGGGCGGCCAGGCGCTCGGCATCAGGGTACGGCTTGGCCTTCTCGGCCTGGACGAGCAAGCGAAGTTCACCAGCTCGCATCGCCCAGCGTGTCTTGTGCAGGTAAGCGAGGTTGCGCTCGCCAAGCCGGCGGTCCAGGTCATCACTCGACATGGTGGTGGTTCCTCCCGGATGACGTGCCGGTGAGATGGTCTTTATCTTAAAAGAAAACCCACCGCTCAGGCCGCTGTCGCGGCCCGTGCGGTGGGCTCTATGCGATGCCTGCCCGTGGGCGGATCGTTATCGTCTAGCCGCTCATCGACCCGACACGGACGTTTTCAGTGTACTGAAAGGCCGCGAGTGGGATGGAGCTAGTGCAGGATAGGCAAACACCGGTAAAGGTATATAACTCGGCGCCTTTGCCGCTTAGCGGCCCGCCTGAGCCAGCATGGAATCGAGCACTTCCGTGATGAGGCGCTGCTTGGCTTTAGGTAACTGACTGACCAGCTCCAACTGCCGTTGTAGTTTGGGAGCAGGGCCACGCTTGCCCGTTGTCTTTGCCGAGGCGCTACCGAGCAAGTCTTCCATGGCGACATCCAACGCCTTCGCCACCATCGTCAGCGTCTCCACGCCGATGCGCACGGTGCCGCCCTCGTAGTGGGCCAGGGTCTGCTGAGCAATGCCCAAGGCCTTGGCCAACTCGACCTGCGTGATGCCGCGCGCTTTGCGGTGCTCGGCGATGCGTTGGCCTAGTTGTTCGTAAAAGGCGCGGTCAGCGGCGGCCATGAGGGTATCTGGCAGAAAGGACGTGCTGGCGAGCATAGGCGGTGATCCTCGGGTGACGAGTTGACAATACTCGTATTACGGGTACTCTGCCAGCGAGTTATTTTTCTCCCAACCCCCTTGACAGGTTTTTCGGCCGGAGGCCGTTTTTGATGGCCCGTATTCCCGAACACGAGATCGAGCAGCTCAAACGCGAGGTGTCACTGGTTCGGTTGATCGAGGCCGATGGGATCGCCCTAGCCAAGCAGGGCAAGGACTATGCGGGTCTGTGCCCGTTCCACGAGGAGGCGACGCCCTCGCTGATCGTGACGCCAACCAAGAACCTGTATCACTGCTTTGGCTGCAATGCGGCCGGCGGCCCGATCGACTGGGTGATGCAGCGCCGTGGCGTGAGCTTCCGGCACGCCGTCGAGCTGTTGCGCGAGGGTCTTCCTTTAGCCGCCGGGGTGGAGGCGGCACCCGTGTCACGTTCGACCGTGCGCACGCTGACCGCGCCGCTGGCCACGGACACCGAGGATGCCGAAGCCCTGCAGCGTGTGGTCGGTTTTTATCACCAGACCTTGAAGGGCAGCGAGGACGCCCTGGCGTACCTGACGGCGCGCGGCCTCAATCACCCGGAATTGATCGATCATTTTCAGCTCGGCTACGCCAACCGCACCCTGGCCTATCGCTTGCCGGAAAAGAACCGCAGCGCCGGCGCGGCGATGCGTACGCAGCTGCAACGGCTGGGCATCCTTCGCGAGAGCGGGCACGAGCACTTCAACGGCTCGCTGGTCGTGCCGGTGTTCGACGCGACGGGGCGCGTGGTGGAGCTGTACGGTCGCAAGCTGCTGGACAACCTGCGTGCGGGCACGCCCAAGCACCTGTATTTGCCCGGCCCACATGCCGGTGTGTGGAACGCCGCCGCACTGACGTCCTCGCGCGAGATCATCCTATGCGAGGCACTGATCGACGCGATGACGTTCTGGTGTGCCGGTTATCGTCACGTCACCGCCGCCTACGGCGTGCACGGCTTCACCGACGAGATGCTGGCCGCGTTTCAGCAACACCGGGTCGAGCGGGTGATGATCGCCTACGACCGCGACGACGCCGGCAACCAGTCCGCCGAGGCCCTCGCGGAAAAGCTCATGGCTGTCGGCATCGACTGCTATCGGGTGCTGTTTCCGAAGGGCATGGATGCAAACGCGTACGCGTTGCGCGTGCAGCCGGCCGGTCGCAGTCTGGGCTTGGCGTTGCGCCAGGCCGAATGGATGGGCAAGGGGCGTGCGCCGACGCGGCCGCGCGTGCTCAATGCCGCCATTGATCTGCCGTCCGCTGTGATCGAGGAAGGCCATGACGCGGCGGCACCGACCGTCGAGGCCGAGCCGGCAACCGAGGCCGTGTTACCGGCCTCACCACTGCCCGACGCGCCGACGTCCGCGACGCCGGCCTATCAGGTCGTCGGTGAGGAAATGCGCCTGTTGCTGGGCGACCGTTTTTACCGCGTGCGTGGCCTGCCCACGAAACCGCTGCCCGAGCAGCTGAAGGTGAATCTGCTGGTCAAAGACCCGGCCAGCGAGGGCTATTACGTCGATACGGTGGACCTCTACAGCGCGCGGCAACGCCAGGTGTTCGGCAAGCAAGCCAGCCTGGAAGTGGGCGCGAGCGAGGAGGCGATCAAGAAGGATCTGGGTCAGCTGATTCTCGCGCTGGAAGGCTGGCAAGAGCAGCAACTCGTGCAGGCCCGCCAAGCCCAAGCGCAGGCCACGCTGAGCGACACCGATCGCGCCGCCGCGCTGGAGCTGCTGCAAACGCCGGACCTGATGGATCGCGTGCTGACCGATTTTTCCCGCTGCGGCGTGGTGGGTGAAGCGGTGAACAAGCAGGTCGTCTATTTAGCCGCTGTTTCGCGCAAGCTCGATCGTCCGTTGGCCGTGATGGTGCAAAGCTCCAGCGCCGCCGGCAAGTCGTCGCTGATGGATGCGGTGCTGCGTTTCGTGCCGCCGGAAGAACGCGTGCAGTACAGCGCGATGACCGGGCAAAGCCTGTTCTATCTGGGCGACAAGGATCTGCGCCATAAGATCCTGGCGATCAGCGAGGAGGAGGGCGCCAGTCAGGCCAGCTATGCGCTGAAACTGCTGCAGTCCGAAGGCGAAGTATCGATAGCCAGCACCGGCAAGAACGCCCAGACAGGCCAGCTGGAAACCCAGGAATACCGTGTCGAAGGCCCGGTGATGCTGTTCAGCACCACCACCGCGATCGACCTGGACGAAGAGCTGTTGAACCGCTGCCTCGTGCTCAGCGTGGACGAATCGCGCGAGCAGACCCAGGCCATCCATGCGCAACAGCGCCTGCGCCGCACGCTCGATGGCCTGAGGGCCAGCGAAGACAAGGCCCGACTCACCGCGCTGCACCAGAACGCGCAGCGCTTGCTGCGCCCGCTGAAAGTGGTCAATCCGTACGCCGAACGGCTGACCTTTCTCAGCGACAAGACCCGCATGCGCCGCGACCACGAGAAATACCTGGCCCTGATCGACGCCATCGCCTTGCTGCACCAGTGCCAGCGCGAGGTGAAGCGCGAGAGTTATCACGGCGCCGTCATCGAGTACGTCGAGGTGAGCGTGGCCGACATCGCCCTGGCCAACCGACTTGCCCACGCGGTGCTGGGCAGCACGCTGGACGAGCTGCCGCCGCAAACGCGGCGCCTGCTGGGCTTGCTCACCGCATGGGTGCGCAGCGAAGCAGCGCAGCAGGGCTGCGCGCCGTCCGCGTTGCGTTTCACGCGCAAACAGGTGCGTGATGTGACGGGCTGGGGACAAACCCAGCTCAAGGTCCATCTGGGCCGCCTGGAAGACATGGAATACCTCGCCGTGCATCGCCAGCCCTTCGGCAAGGGGATCGCCTACGAGCTGCGTTTTGATGGCGAGGTAGCCAGCGATGCGCCGCACCTGATGGGCCTGATCGATGCAGCCACCTTGTACGCCTACGACGACGAAAAGTCGGGAGCAACGGATGCATGGTCGGGGTCGGATCGGCCCGCTGTCGGCACGGCATCGGCCATGGATCGGTCACCTGACATCACGGCGCAGGTCAATGACAGCGCCGTTTTTGCCACACCGTCGATGCAATCGCTGGAAACTGCACGTCCGGGCACGCGCCGCACATCGCATCGTAGTGATGGGGCTTCTTCTTTAGCTGCTGTGCCGGCGTGATCCGATGGCTCGCCGCACCGCGCGCCGCTCGCGTTTCCTGACGCCGGTCGGCAACCCCGCCGATCCCGAGGGCTTGTTCGCTTACCTGCAGCGCTACCTGGAACACCTCGGGATCAAGGGCTACACCGAAGCCGGTATCCACAACACCGAGCGCTACGTACGCGCATTCATTCGATGGTGTGAACCCCGTGCGCTGACACGGCCCACCGAAATCACCAAGCCGATCATCGAGCGCTACCAGCGGCATTTGTTCTATCACCGCAAGGACAACGGCGAGCCGCTCAGCGTGTTCAGTCAGCGCAGCGCCTTGGTGCCGCTGCGTGGGTTTTTTCGCTGGCTGACCAAGCAAAATTACCTGCTCTACAACCCGGCCAGCGACCTGGAATTGCCGCGCTTGAAGCGCGTGTTGCCGCGGCACGTGCTGACCGAGGCGGAAGCCGAGCGGGTGCTAGCACTGGCCGATGTGCGCACACCGATCGGTATTCGCGACCGGGCGATGATGGAGGTGCTGTATTCCACCGGCTTGCGCCGCATGGAGCTGGCCAACCTGCGCGTGTACGAGATCGATCGGGCACGCGGCCTGGTGTTCGTCAACCAAGGCAAATGGCAGAAGGATCGCTGGGTGCCGGTGGGCGAGCGGGCGATGGCATGGGTGCAAACGTATCTCGACCAGGTGCGCCCGCAGATCGTGATGCCGCCGGACGACGGCACGTTGTTCCTGACGCGTGCCGGTGTGCCGTTCAACGAAGCGTGGCTCTCCACCACGGTTTCGGCGTACGTGCAGAAGGCCAACCTGGGCAAGCAGGGCGGTTGCCATTTGTTCCGGCACACCATGGCCACGCTGATGTTGGAGAACGGCGCCGATATCCGTTTTATCCAGGCCATGCTCGGCCACGCCGACCTCAAATCGACACAGATCTACACCCACGTCGCGGTCACGCAACTGAAGGCCATCCACGAGGCCACGCACCCGGCCAAGTCGCGCCGCGCGGCGGCGAAGGGCACCGGCGAGCCGGCCACCGCCAATGAGCTGTTCGCCGCGCTTGAGGCCGAGGCGGACGAAGAAGGCTTGAGGCGGACGAAGAAGGCTGAGGGCGGGGTGGCGTCCGGTTGACCGTGTGTGTACAATGTGTATACACAGAGGTATGCCGCCATGACCACCGTTGCTCGCCAAACCACCATCAACCTGCGCGCCCAGGCGCCGCAGCGCAGCCTGATCGACCAGGCGGCCCGTGTTGCCGGCAAGAGCCGCACGGACTTCATGCTGGAAGCAGCTTGCGAGAAGGCCCAGCAGGTGTTGCTGGACCAGACCGTGTTTGCCCTGGATGCGACACGCTTCAAGCGCTTCCAGGCGCTGCTCGATGCGCCCGTGGCGCACGGTGCGGCTCTGCGCAAGCTGCTGCGCCGGCAGGCGCCGTGGGAGGCGTGAAGCGACCGCCGCTCCGGGCGCCGGCGCCACTGGCCGATGCCCATCGGTTGGACGACTTCCGGTGCACCGAGCCGGCGCTGGAAACTTGGCTGAAACAGCGGGCCCGACGTAACCAACTGGACGGTGCTTCGCGCTGCTACGTAGTGTGTGCCGGCGAGGACGTGGTGGGTTACTACGCCTTGGCTGCCGGCGCCGTCTCGCATGAACAGGCCCCGGGCAACGTCCGCCGCAACATGCCCGATCCGATCCCGGTGATCGTGCTGGGGCGGCTCGCGGTGCACGCGGACTGGTCGGGCCAGGGCATCGGCGCCGGGCTCCTCAAGGATGCCGTGCTGCGCGCCCTGAGGCTGTCGCAGGAGATGGGCATCCGCGCGCTGCTGTGCCATGCCATCAACGAAGACGCCAAGCGGTTTTACCTGCATCACGGCTTCGTCGTGTCACCGATCGAACCGCTGACGGTGATGCTGAACCTGGCGAAGGTGCCGACGATCGACTGATCCATCGGTGCACATTCTTGGCGATCGCTGGGGGGCAAAAAACGCACGTCGGGGGTGGCGAGTTTTCGCCACCCCTTTTTTGCGCGTTCCGCCTTGCCTAACGTCTTGCTGCCACGACGAAAAATCGCGCCGCATTGAGCGAACACACGTCAGTCGATTCCGTTTGGGAATGCGTTGGGGAATGCCGCCATCGCGGGGATGAGTAGCCCAGGCGCAGCACAGACATCTATCCGGCAGGGCTCAAGTCCGGACTGGAATAACGCGCTATCCACGTACAATGCAGAGGGTGCGTCAGGTTGGCGGGAGCAAAATGCCGCGATGAGCTATGCACTGAATAGCAGCTCTTCCGTGGCAGCGGTCAACGGTGGTGGCGATACAGGCGGGGACTACCTGAGCCTGAAGGCCTCGTCGATCGACGACTTGTATAGCGCTGCCCAGGAGCTTAAAGCCACCGGCGCTCCCCAGGTGAGCTTCAGCACAATGTCGACCGATCAGGTCGAGTCGTATGTGCACGATTACAGCCAGCTAGGGATTTATCAGCCTGATGCGCAGACCCTAGCAACGGTCAATGTGACACCGACGGCGGAGGACATGGCAGCTGCCGGCCTTGGAAATGCCGGTGGTGGTTACGAGTTTGGCGGTACGCATGGCATCTCCGACACGGAGGCATTCTTTACCTTCAATCGGGCAGGTCAGTTCCTGAGTGGTGTGGGGCACCAACTCAAGGGAATGGCGACTAGCTCGATGATGGTCAATCCGCTGACGATGCCGGTCGTGTTGCCTCAGATGGTGAACCAGCTGAGTGATCGCTACACCCAAGCCTATAGCCAGGGCCAACTGGGTGACGCCGTGCTACAGGATGCGGGCGGTGCGGTTCACGGACTTGTGATGTCCACGCCCGTGGGTTTCATCAAAGCGCTCAACGAAAAGGATACGATGGGCGGCATGGAGCGGCTGGGTTCGTCGACGGTGGACGCGGCGATGTGGGTGGTGCCGGGAGCTATCGAAGGAATTCGGGCGGGCTCAGTTCCAAACACGGGAAGCCCAAACATTGTCTATCGCGCACTGAATGCCGATGATGCGGCGGCTCTTGATGCAGGCGGTGGATTGTCAGCGAAGGCGCCAGACGGAACCTGGACGGCTGCTGAGCACATTGCCAATGCAGGACCAGGTACTGGTGGAGCTGCTGCAAATAGCCCCTGGATATCGACCACTCGATCCCTTGAGGTTGCGCAGGGTTACGAGGGAGGGAATGGAATTGTGGCGATTGATCTGAGCAAGGTGGATGCACCTTACGTTGAGCTGTGGAAGCAAGCTCCTCCGACATTGGTGGGTGGTCCACAGTCCATTCCCTATTGGCGTTCTCTGTACGCGCAGGAAGTAACGGTGAATCAGGCCATTCCCAGGAATGCAATTATCGGATGGGTGAAGACACCATGACCGAGATGCGGGAAATGCAGGAGGATCTGAAGGAGAGACTATTCAGGTTTCTTCTTCCGATCCAGACGGAGCGCTATGTGGATCACCGCGCTTTTGAAGAGGTGATTGCGCGAGCAAACGACGCGGCACGACTGTTGAAGTCGCATGAGCTAGTTTCCAAGGCACTGCTAAACGATCTGCATATGACTTCGAAGGTGCTTCGCGCAGAGGCCGCTCATATCAAGCCAGAGACGGAAGCAATGCTTAAAATGGCAGGCAGGTTGGAATTTGTATTTGACTTGATTCTTCTGGGAGAGTCACCGGAGGATCGAGTCTCTGGCGTCGCTCGAATCGTTTGATTTTAGAAAATAGCCTGAGGAAGTGAGCGAAATGGAGCAGAGTCGTGGCCAGGTCCCCTCATTGCATGTGCCTATGCAGGTGAATATTTCGGGGTTTGATGTGGTGGATGAAAGCCTTCACATGATCGAGTGGCTCCGGCGCGGAAAGGATTTCCGCAGCTTCGTTGTGAATGACGTCGAGGCGGAACTCTATGCCCAGGACCAAGGTGCTCAGCTGCTCTCCGTTGATTGCGGGATACCGGAGTACGAAACCAAGCTGCAGCCAGATAGGTCGGGTGACAAAGCTATCGTTACTCAGTTTGGCGTGGTTTTCCCGATTACGGTTCGTGTTGTGGGAGGGGATGGACGGCGCTGGAAATTGCAAGTTAGGCACGGCTATCAAGCAACAAACATGGATGTGCCAGGTAAGTTCAACTTGCAGATGAATTTCACAATTATTGCTCACGAGGCCGAGGCTTGATGTGACACATGTTTTGATGGTCTGCGTCCAACACATCGTGCAAGGGTGATGAAAGGTGTTTCCTGACGTTAGCCCCTCTGTAGCCAGAGTCATATCGTCAGTCGAAGCGATATCGGGCGATCACGACAAAGCGGTGGCCTGGCTGCAGGAACCGATTGCAACGTTCGGAGGCAAAACTGCCCTAGAGCTGGTCGCCGAGGGCCGTACCGATGACCTGCTGGAAAACAGGGGTCAGAGTGCACTTTTTGATGCATGAGCCCCTTTGCGGGGTCGGCCAATTTTGGCCGGTCCTGCACGCCGATTGAGTTGGGCCTCGATCGCTGCGCGAAACCGCTCGGAACCCAAGGCATGCTGACGTTGAAGATGGAGCCGAATGCTGCCGAGGTCATCGGGAGATAGCACTTCGTCTACCAGGGCGCGGTAAGCCTCGCAGCGTTCGGCCTGCGTGTTGCCGAGTGAGAGGTAGCTGGCATGCGAGTAGATGAGCTTGTTGTCTTGCGGTGTGGGTGGCGTAGCTTGACCAGGACTAGCTCGCAGGATGCGCCACCAAGCGCGCGCAGGCGCCGGTGTTACCACCCAAGCCCATCACTTCTTCAAGCTGCGAATCATCTCGACAAACTGCGCATGGAATCGCTCATCGATATCCATCGCCTGATTGATCCGCTCGATCATCGGCTGAAACTGCGTGTTCTGCCTGAACTCGCCACCGAACTCCCACAGAATGATTTCCCGTAGCGTCGGCTCCCGCACGCGGCTGGTGGAATCGCTGTCATCCGGATCTACGTTGGCCAGCAGTGTTCGCAGGCGCTGACGCAGCTGTTCGATGGAGTGTGTTTGCGTTATTGCAGCCTGGTTTTTGCCGGTGAGCAACGTTGGCGATGCCGTGGCGGAGGAGCCCGTCGACTTGGCCTTGCCCTGAGCCAGGGCACGCATCGTTTCCAGTAACGAAGAGCCTGGGGTGATGCGGTCGGTCGGCATGCTGTGGTTCCTTGGTGCGATCAACGCAGTGAGTTTAACGGTGAAGGTGCGGACGAGTGGGTCGCCGGTGCACTGCAAGGGGTGTTTGCCGGACTTGTTCGGGGTCTTAGCGGCGAAGCAACAGGCATCTGGCTGCCTCGGCCGCCGCCAGAACTTGCGAACGTCAAATTCATGCAAGTGATTTTACGGAGTTTAATAGCGCAATATATTGCGATCCATTTGGCTTATTGACAGCTTCTTGACAGCGCACCTAGTCTCGCCGCGTCGCAGCCCAGATCAACATCACGGATCTGCTGGACAGCGCGGGGGCGCTGTTTTGAGGGGCTGGAATGCTAGGGGGCGTACGGTTTTTCGCCGTGCGTAAATGGATTTACGTGTACGAAATCATTCCGGACGCCGGGCGGCATTTCGCCCAGTTCTTCGTATCTATCCGCGGGCAGCATCGAAAGTTTAGGGTCGTCGCATGAGTCGCGTCGCATCCCTGGAAGCTTTTGCGGACCGCGACCCAACCAATCCCGATCTTCTTTGCGATCTGCTCGACAGCCTGGTGCTGGAGGGGCAGGTTCAGCGCGCTCGCGAGCGGCTGGAGCGGGCTCCGCAGGCGCTGCGTGCCATGCCGGGCGTGGTGTTTCGCGATGCACGGTTGGCGCTGGTCGAGGGTGATCTGCCCAAAGTCATTGCGCTGCTGAACCCGCTGGTTTCAGCGCTGCAGCCGGCACCGGCCGGGTTGTGCCATGACTTGGCCTATGCGCAGTTCACGCTGGGTGAGCCCGATGAGGCGTTGCGCACGTTGAGCAGGGCGTCGGCCGTCGAAGGTGATGACGTCATTTCCATTGCACTGTTGACCGCGCGCATCTGGCATCGCCAGCAACGCATTCGCGAGGCGCTTGCCTTGTTGGATGGTTTGCATGACCCGTCGCGACAGGCCGAGATCGACGGTTTGCGTGCACTGTTGCTGCTGGACCATGGCCAGGTATCCGATGCAGCGCGTGAGGCATCCCGCGCGTTGTCGCTGGATCCAGCGCAGTTCGAAGCCGGGCTGGTGAGCGGTTCGTTGGCATTGTCGGCGCGGCACGAGGATGCGGTTTCGATCTTTCAGCGACTGGTCGCCATGCGGCCGAATGTCGGACGGGCTTATCTTGGCCTGGGCGAAGGGCTGATGATGTCCGGCGATATCGTGGCGGCCACGGCCGTGCTCGATCGCGCTGTGACGTACATGCCCGATCACATCGGTACGTGGCATGCGCTGGCGTGGTGCCAATTGCTGCAGGGCAAGCTGGACGATGCGCAGCGGAGCTTTGATCAGGCGTTTGCGCTGGATCGTACGTTTGGCGAAACACACGGTGGTCGAGCCCTGATCCACGCGCTTCGCGGCGAGCGCGAAGCGGCCAGCGAATCGATCAAGCGTGCGCTACGGCTCGATCCCCATGGGCGCAATGCGCGCTACGCGCAGAGCGTGCTTCTGCTGGATGAGGGCCGGGAGGCGGAGGCGCAGTCGATCATCCAGGATCTGGTGGCATCGCCCCAGGCGGGGCGTCCGCTGGTTTCGCCGGATTTCGTCAATACGCTGCGCGACCTGCTGCGTCCGAAGCAGGGCGGCAGCCGTGGACACTGATGTCGCCATGCATTTGCTCGCACAAACACTGCTGACGGCGGCGAAGGTGAGTGCGCCCATTCTTGTCGCCACGTTGCTGGTGGGCGTCGTCATCTCCATCGTGCAGGTGGTGACGCAGATTCAGGAAATGACGCTGACCTTCATCCCGAAGCTCGTGGTGGTGGTGGTGATGTTCGTGATCACGGGCGCCTGGATGATGGCGGTGGTGGTGGAGTTCACGCGGCATTTGTTTGGCCTGGTCGCGGGAATGTAAGCGCAGTGAAGATGGATACGGATCTTGTTGTTTTTCTGCTGGCTATGGCGCGCTTTTCGCCCTTGCTGATGGTGCCCGCGCTGGGCCCGCTGGCGTGGGTGCCGGGGTATGTGCGCGTGATCATGCTGACGGCGTTGAGCGTGATTGCGCTCGGTTCGGCGGACATGCACGCCATCCAGGCGCATGTCACGGAGTCGCCCTGGCTGTTCGGGCTCGCCATGGCGGGCGAAAGCCTGGTCGGGCTTACCTTTGCGCTGGCGACGGTGCTGCCTATGGCTGCCTTGGGCTTTGCAGCCCGCATGGTGGACATGCAGTCGGGCGTGGCGGCGGCCAGCGTGCTCAACCCCTCCACCCGCACAACGGAATCACTGTTTGGCACGGTGATTCAGTGGAGCGGCATGGTGGTGTTTTTTGCGCTCGGCCTGCACGTGGTGCTGTTGCGCGGGCTGGTGTCGTCGATGCAGCTGGTGCCCATCGGCAGCGGCAGCGTGGTGGTTTCTCCGGGAACGTTCCTCGGCCTGCTGTCGACGCAGTTCCTGCTTGGCTTGATGGTGGTGCTGCCGGTGATCCTGGGTCTGTTTGCCATCGATCTGGGTACGGCGTACGCAAGTCGCTCCATGCCGCAGGCCAACATCTATTTCGTGGCGCTTCCGTTGAAGCTGCTGGCCGGCTTTACGCTGCTGGCGGCAACGTTGAGTTTTGCGCCGCCGCTGATCGAACGGTTGTTCCGCAACGCCTTTGCTGCGTTGCCGATGATGGGAGGCCACTGAGGTGGCCGAGAACGATCAGAACAAGACCGAGCAACCGACGCCGTTCCGTCTTGAGGAGGCGCGGAAGAAGGGGCAGGTACCACGTAGCCCGGAGATGACTGGCCTGGTGGTGACCTTGGTGTTCAGCGTAACGCTGTGCATCACCGCCTACACCTTGGCGCATGCCTGGGGCCGCTCGTTCGAGCGCATGATGTTGATGGCGGGCAATGCACCGGCGCCTTCAGTCGGCCTTATGCGCTGGATTGGCGCCACTTTTCACCCGGTATGGCAGGCGATGGTGCCGCTGGTGATCGCATTGGTGATCGCGGCCGTGGTGGCCAACCTCGTGCAGACCGGGCCGGTGTTCAGCACCGAGCCGCTCAAGCCTGACTTCTCCCGCCTGAATCCGGCGCAGGGCTTCAAGCGGATCTTCTCGATGCGCCTGCTGTGGGATCTTTTCAAGCTGACCTTCAAGGTTTCCTTGCTCGGCGGCCTGGCCTGGCTGTTGGCCGGCAAGCTGCAGCACCAGGTGCTGGCGACCGCCAATGCGGCACCCAGGGCGGCGGGCGTGCTGCTGCAATCGGTGTATGTGCGGGTCACGGTCTGGACGTTGGCCGCGCTGGCGTTTGTGGCGCTGTTGGATCTGTTGTTCTCGCGCCGCGAGTACCTGCGCAAGTTGCGCATGAGCCACAACGACATCAAAGACGAAGTAAAACGGCGCGAAGGCGACCCGGACATCCGCCAGAAGCGCAAGCGCTTGATGGTGGAGCTGCTCAAGCAGTCGCGATCCATCCGCCGTGTGCCGGAGGCGGACGTGGTGCTTACCAACCCCACGCATCTTGCGGTGGCGTTGCGTTATCGGCCGCGCACCATGCGTTCGCCGGTGGTACTCGCCAAAGGCACTGATGCCGTGGCTGCTGCCATGCGCAGCAAGGCCGCCGTGTCGGGCGTGCCTTGCCTGCGCTCGCCGGCACTGGCCCGTGCGCTGTTCCGCGAATGTGGCGTGGATCGGACGGTTCCCGATCATCTCTATAGCCAGCTGGCCCCGGTGTATCGCTGGCTCATGCGTCGGCCCGGCAACAGGATTTTCTCGTGAACACGCTCTTCGGTCAGATATGGAGCGGCAAGCGCGACATGGCGCTGGTGTTGGGCATGGTCGGCATCCTGATCATCCTGTTCACGCCCATTCCGCCGGGGTTGCTCGACTTTCTGCTGGTGCTCAACTTTACGACGGCACTGTTGGTGCTGCTCATTACGTTCTTCACCGAGACGCCGCTGAGCTTCTCCACGTTTCCGTCACTGCTGCTGATCACCACGCTGTTCCGCCTTGCGCTGAACATTTCGGCGACGCGCCTGATTCTGGACAAGGGCAATGCGGGGCGGGTGATCAACGCGATTGGCTCGTACGTGGTGGGCGGCAACTACGTGATCGGCCTGGTGGTGTTCCTGATTCTGGTGGTAGTGCAGTACGTGGTGGTCACCAGTGGCGCGCAGCGCGTAGCGGAAGTGGCGGCGCGCTTCACCCTGGACAGCATGCCCGGCAAGCAGATGAGCATCGACGCCGACATGAACATGGGGCTGATCGATCAACATGAGGCCAAGCGTCGCCGTGCCCTGGTTGAGCGCGAGGCTAGCTTTTACGGCGCAATGGACGGCGCGACCAAGTTTGTGAAGGGCGATGCCATCGCCGGCATCATGATCATCCTGATCGACATCATCGGTGGGCTTGCCGTGGGTATGGCCCAGCGCGGCTTGCCTTGGTCGGATGCAGCCCACCAATACACCTTGCTCACGGTTGGCGACGGCATCGTGACGCAGATTCCCTCGCTGGTGATTGCGGTAGCGACGGGCATCATCATCACGCGCGCGGCCTCCGATGCGCAGCTGGGTACCGAGGTGACGCGGCAGGTGCTGTCCAACTCGCGCACGCTGCTGATCGTGGCGTTGGCGTTGCTGGGCGTGCTGATGCTGCCCGGTCTGCCGGCATGGCCGGTGTTGGTGGTGTTGGCAGGCGTTTGCGCGTTGATTTTCTTCTCCGTGCGCAGCAAGCAGTCGAAGGGACAAGATGAGCAAGAGCAGGCGATGCCCGAAACACCGGCTGCTCGCTCCGAGGAAGACATTTACAAGTTGATGGCGGTCGAGCCGATCGAGATCCATCTCGGTACGGCGATCGTGGCCACGTACAAAGCCAAGAATCTGGATCTGGGCGAACGTATCGCCACGTATCGCAAGCAGTACGCGCTGGAGGCAGGTTTCATCCTGCCGAAGGTGAAGTTGATCCAGGAGGCGCCGCTGCCCGAACGGGGCTACGAGCTGCACGTGCAAGGTTCACGGGCGGGAAAGGGCGAGTTGCATTTCGATGCGTTGCTAGCCATTGATCCGGGTGGCAAGCGTCCGCGCCTGGAAGGCAAGGAAACCAAAGACCCTGCCTATGGCCTGCCTGCGCTATGGATATCCCCGGACCAGCGGCAGTTCGCTCGCGGGGCGGGTTACACCTTGGTCGATCCGGAAACGGTGTTGATCACCCATCTGGGCGAAGTAGTGAAGCGGTATGCGCCCGAGCTGCTGACCCGCGCGGAAACCGAACGGCTGGTCACGCGCGTGCGTGAACAGCAGGCATCGCTGGTGGATGAACTGATTCCTGGTGTCATGTCTTACACAGACGTCCAAAAGGTGCTCCAACAGTTGCTGCGAGAGCAGGTCAGCATCCGCAATATCGAGGCCATCCTCGAAGTGCTGGTCGACGCGGGCAAGACGCTCAAGCAGACCGACGAGTTGGTGGAGCGCGTGCGCGAGCGGCTTGGGCCGGTGATCTGCCAGCGCGTAAGCAATGCGCAGGGCGAATTGCACGTACTGACGCTGGCGACAGAGCTGGAGCGCAATATCGTTACGGCGCTGCGCCAACGCGAGGGCGCTGGCCTGTTGCTCAGCGATCCTGGGCAGTTGGAGGCGCTGCTTGGCGGCTTGGCCAAACAATCCGAGGCGATGATGGTTCGTAGCCATCTGCCTGTGCTGCTTTGCCCCAGTGCGCTGCGCCGGCATCTTCGCGCGCTCGTCCAGCGCAGCCTTCCCCATATCACCGTGCTCGGCATCAACGAGGTGCCGGCCTCCCTGGCAGTGAAGTCATTTGGCGTCGTCACGGCGACGCAGTGAGGAGTCCATGAGTAACGTCATTTCCAGTATTGCCAGTTACCTCAGCCGGGACGTCGAGTCGCTCGATGTCATCGGCCAGAACGTCGCGAACATGCGGACGGCCGGCTATCGCACCGAGCGTCTCAAGGGTGACTTCCGTACTGCGACCGGCGCCGATGACCGCGCCCTCAGCATGCTGGATGGCAACCTCGACAAGACCGGCGCGCCGCTGGATCTCGCCATTCAGGGTGCGGGCTTCTTCGTGGTGGACCAGAACGGCCAGGAGCGCCTGACGCGCAATGGGCAGTTTCATATCGACGCCGATCACCAGCTGGTGGATGCCATGGGCCGCCCCGTGTTGGGCGAAGCTGGGCCGATCACGCTCGACAGTGCCTCCGTACACATTGGTGTCGATGGCGCCATCAAGGATGGCGACAAAGAGATCGACACGCTGAGGATCGTCGGCATCGCCAACGCCGATGGCTTGCGCGAGATCGGCGATGGCCTCTATGCGTACGACGGTGCGACCGGCGACTGGAACGGCACCTTGCACCAGGGTGCACTGGAGCGCTCCAACGTCGACCCCGGCACCGAAATGGTGCGCCTGATGGAAGTGACTCGGCACGCGCAATCCGTGCAACGCGCCATTCAGGCCTATGACGCCGCCATGCAGGGCGGTATTTCCCACCTTGGCGACAACGCCTGAGGAGCACGAGATGATCGACGCGCTTTATATCGCTACCTCCGGCCTGAAAAGCCAGCAGAGCCAGATCGATACGCTCTCCAACAATATTTCCAACATGCAGACGCCGGGCTTCAAGGCCAAGCGCGTTGCGTTCGGCGACATCGCGACCATGTCGCCTGCCCAGGTGGCCGCAGGGCTTTCGCCGGAGAGCGAAGGCGCCGGTTCGGAAATTATTGCCACGACAGCGCTGTTCTCGCAGGGTCAGGTGATGCAGACCAACAACACCTGGGATCTCGCCATTCAGGGCAGCGGCTTCTTCGAGGTGGTGGACGGTAACGGCAACCATCTGTACACCCGCGCCGGCCAACTTCACGTGGATAGCGAGGGCTACCTCTCTACGGTCGATGGCAATCGATTGGCGCAGGAAATCCAGATTCCGCCGGACGCCGCGCAAATTCAGATCAACCAGAGTGGGCAGATCTACGCGAACGTCGGCGGCAGTGCCACGCAAACATTGTTGGGCACGATCGAGCTGAGCGTGTTCCCTTCTGCGGACGGGCTGCAATCGGTGGGTGGCAACAATTTTTCAGCCACGCAGGCCTCGGGTGACCCCAGCGTGGAGAAGGCGAACGAGAACGGCACTGGCAGCATTCTGCAGGGCTCACTGGAGAGCTCGAATGTGGACATGGTGTCGGAGATGTCTTCGCTGGTGATCGCGCAACGGGCCTATCAGCTCAATGCACGCGTGCTGCAGGCATCTGACCAGATTCTCGACACCATCAATAATCTCCGGCAGTAAGCATGCGCCTGCTTCTTTTCGCTCTCGCCATCTTGTTGTTGCCCCTGCGCCTTATGGCCGGGGATGCGCAGCAGACAGTGGTCGCATCCCGACTGGTCGATGCGGCCCAGATCGTGCTGCGCGAGCGCCTGCCGGGCAACGGCGATGCGACGCTGTCCACCATGGGGGCGCCGGAGGACGTTCGCGTACCCACCGGTGCGGTGAGCATCAAAGCCCGCGACGTCAGCGGGCGCTGGCCGCGTTCGCGCGTTGGCGTGCCGGTGGATGTGTTGGTCGATGGCAGGGTTGTTCGGTCTGCCACAGTGTGGTTTGCCGTGAGCGTTCGCGGCAAAGCGCTCACTTACAGCGAGGACGCTGCCATGGGTGTGCCGGCGCAGTCCCTGCGTACGCAGGCCGCCGACATTGACATGGCGGCGCTCCAGGAAACGCCAGTCGAAAGCCCCGAAGCACTAGATGGCCTGCGCCTGCGCAGGCCGGTGCAGGCGGGCGCGCCCGTTCTGTCGAGTGATTTTGAAAAGATTCCAGACGTCGATCGACGGGAGAAGGTGCGTGTGCTCGCGAGCTACGGCGCCATTCATCTGACGACGCACGGCGTCGCCAACAGCACGGGGAATGCGGGGGACGTGGTTCCCGTGCTGGTTGATGGTGCCGATGTGCCGGTGCGTGCTCGGGTTACCGATAAGGGAGTGGTCGAAGTTGTCCAGTAAACACGTCATTGCGCTCATTCTGGCCTGCGTGCTGATGGCGCCGCGCTTGCATGCTCAGCATGCCGACGGCTCGATGATCGAGCCGGATACCTATCGGGGCCTGGCTGCCGACCGGCGTGCCCATCAGGTGGGGGACACCCTCACCGTGGTGGTCACCGAGACGGCGCAGGCATCCGCCAGCGCCAATACCGATGCGGATAGCGGCGTACAGCTTGCTGCCAACGTGCAGAGCAAGCGTTCGCAACATAACTACGGCGTCGGTTTGTCAGGTTCGGATGCGGGTGAAGGCAAGACGACCCGCGCCGGCATGCTACAGGCGCAGCTGACGGTGCGCGTCATGGCCGTGGAAGGCGACGAGATGCTACGCATTCGCGGTGAGCAGACCGTGGTTGTAAACGGCGAGAAACAACACTTCGCGCTGACGGGACTTGTGCGGCCGGAGGACATCTCGTCCACAAACGTGATCCTTTCCAATCGGATCAGCGAAGCGAACATCGAGTTCACCGGCCAGGGCGACGTATCCGAAGCCCAGCGCCGCAGCATCCTTTATCGCATTACGCGCTGGTTGCACCTCATATGAAATATCTTGGCTTTGTCATTGCGTTGCTGGGCATAACCGCATTTCCCGTGCACGCGGATGCTGTCAGCGTCCGCCTGAAGGAAATCGCCCGCATCGAGGGCGTGCGCGATAACCCGTTGACAGGATACGGCCTAGTGATCGGCTTGGCCGGTACGGGCGATACGAGCAAGAACCACCTCACGGTGCAGTCGGTGGCCAGTACGCTGAGCCACTTTGGCGTGAACATCAGCCCCGATGATCTCAATAGTCGCAACGTGGCGGCTGTGCTCGTGACGTCGACATTGCCGGCGTTTGCCGAATCAGGGCAGAAGCTGGATGTGTCGGTGTCCTCGCTGGGTGATGCGCGCAGCCTGTCGGGCGGCGTATTGCTGCTGACGCCACTCAACGGCCCGGATGGAAAGCTTTATGCCCTCGCGCAGGGTGCGCTTTCCGTCGGCGGTTACGACGTGCGCTCGTTCGGCAGCGTGGAGCAGAAAAATCACCCCACGGTGGGCCGCGTGCCAGATGGTGCATCGGTCGAAAGGGAGGCGCCACTGGGGCTCAATACGGACAGCCGCACGCTGGACGTCGTGCTTTACCAGCCGGATTTCACCACGGCCGAGCGAGTGGCTGAATCCTTGCGTCGCAACGCAGGCGTCAACGCCGTGGCGGAACACGCCGGCAAGGTAAAGGTGGTGTTTCCCTCGCCGCAGACTGACATGGTGCGGGCCATTTCAATGATCGAGAACGTGCCGGTGGTGCCCGATGCCATTGCTCGCGTGGTGGTCAACGAGCGCACCGGAACCGTGGTGTCGGGCGGTGACGTGCGACTTGGCAGCGTGACCATCTCGCAAGGCGATCTGCGCGTCTCGGTGCAGACCGACTACCTCGTGTCGCAGCCCGAGGGGCTTATCAACCCCTCTCGCAATATCGGCACGGCGGTCGTGCCGCAGTCGACCATCCGCGTGCAGGACCCGGAGGCCCGCATGGTCAACATGCCCAACGGCGCCACCGTGGCCGATCTGGTCGGGGCACTGCGTGCCATCCATCTGTCGACGCGGGACGTGATCACCATTCTTCAATCCATCAAGGCCGCCGGCGCGTTGCACGGCGACCTGGTTATTCAGTGAGGCATGCCATGGATCTGACTACTGAGGCTTTGCGCCTGAGCATGGGGCTGGCGCGAACACGCGCGGAAGTGGCGAGCGCCAATATCGCCAATGTCGACACCCCGGGGTACCGCGCGCAGCGCGCGGATTTCGGGCAGGCCGTGGGACTTCTGCAGCAGGCCGCCTCCCATGCCGAGATGAGTGGCGAGACGCTACGTGTGGAAGGGGAGCGGGACATTGCTTCGAAAGTCACGAGATCGGACGCAGACGATGCGGGCGTGCAGCTTGATGGCGAGGTGGCCGATCTCGAGGCCGCCAGCACGGACTATCAGTCGATGACGGCTGTGCTTTCCCGTCGTTTCTCACTCATGCAGCTTGCGCTGGCAGGCAGGAACTAATCATGGTGGATCAGATTTTTGCGGCGACACGCTACGGCCTTGAGTACGAGCGTCTGAGGCTGGAGGCGGCGAGCCACAACATTGCTGTCGCCAATACGCCCAGCGACAGTTCGCGGTCTTCGCAGTTGATGCGCGTATCCACCACGTTTCTTCCGCATGTGGGCGTGCAGGGCGCGGATGCCGGGCATTGGCCGCGCGCCATGCTGGTTGGCACGCAAGCTGCCGAGCGCAAGGTGCACGATCCGTCGGATCCGGCCGCGGACAAGGACGGCATGGTGAGCTACCCGAAAGTGGATATGGTCCAGGAAATGAGCGAACTGATGGACGCCAGCCGAGCCTATGAGGCAAACGTCAGGGCGTTCAATACGCTGCGTGGCATGGCGCTGCATGCGCTGGATCTGGGCGGTGGCGCATGAGCATCGCGGCCATTGACCCCATTGCGATCGGAAAGATCGACGCGGCGCACGAGGCTACGCCACTTAACCTTACCCAGGGAGAAAAGTTCATCGATGCCCTGGGTGATGGACTCAACAGCATCAACGCGGATCTTTCGCAGGCCGACTCGCTGGCACGGCAGATGGCTGCGGGCGATAAGGTGCCCGTGCACGACGTGATGATCGCCTTTGAGCAGGCGCACCTGAAGTTGCAGATGGCAGTGGAGGTGCGCAACCGAGTGGTGGATGCGTACCAGAACCTGACCAACATGCAGTTGTAATCGTACGTCGTGGACGGCAGTTCTATGCCCGGAGCAGGTATGCAGCAGTTTTTCTCTAATCTATCCCGACGTTCTCGCGTCGCCTTCGCATTGGGGGCGCTCGCTATTGTGGGGATCACCGGCGGAGCCGCGTGGTGGCTGGGCCACCCTGATTACGGCGTGCTATTTCGCGACCTGAAGGATGCGGACGCCGCCGAAATCACCATGGCGCTGGGCCAGATGCAGGTTCCTTATCGCATTACGGATGGCGGGCATTCGATCCTGGTGCCCGGCGATGCCGTGTACGACACGCGCATGAAGCTCGTATCTCAAGGCGTTCCCAAGGGTGGGAGCGTCGGGTTCGAGTTGTTCAAGGATTCGGACTATGGCGTGACGGAATTCGCCCAGCGCGTGAATTTCCAGCGCGCGTTGCAGGGCGAGCTGGAACGCACTATTGATGCGATGGACGAGGTGTCGTCGTCGCGCGTGCACCTGACCATTCGGCGGGACGATCTGTTCGCGCACGACGGTGATGCCTCCAAAGCCTCCGTGAGCATTGCCATCAAGCCGGGCAAGCACGTGGATGCCCGCCAGGTGGTGGGTGTGCAGCGCCTTGTCGCATCCGCGGTCGAAGGATTGACGTCGGACGCCGTGGTGGTGCTCGACGGCAACGGCACGGTGCTGTCCGCGCACGCTGTGGATGGCTCTGGCTTTGCCGCAGACGACCGCATGGACGAGCAGTCGCATCTCGAGTTGCAGTTGCGCCAGAAGGTGTCGACATTGCTGCACCGCGCACTCGCCAACGACGATTTCACCGTGTCGGTGGATGTTCGCCTCAACTACGACCACGTGAAGCAAGTGCGCGAGCGCCTTATTGCACAGGGTAAGGACGGTAACGGGCTGTTGGTCAGGGAAAAAACCGGATCCAGCGGTAAGTCCGCCGACGACTCCGATCCCGATCGCCTGAAGCCCGGCTCGTCGAGCACTGACCGCGAAGTGGAGTATGCGCACGGACGCGAGCAAGAAGAGATCGTGCAGGCGCCTGGGCGTATTGAGCGAATTTCCGTGGGCATCGTGGTGCCAGACGCCATGCCTTCGGGCGAGTTGTCCAAACTATCGGATGTGGTCTCCGCGGGTCTGGGCCTGGATCCGAATCGGGGCGACAAGGTGGATATCGCATCCATCGCGCCGCCGGTGACCCTGGCGAACGACAAGCCTCATGTGGCGAGCACGAACGGATCCTCGGCCGAGACCTCGTCGGTGGACGATACCGATGGTGCGCAGCAAGCCCGGGGTGACGCCATGCGTGTGAGTCGCATGCCTACCTGGGCCTATCTCGCCCTTGGCGCGGGAGCGTTCCTGCTGGTCGCGCTGTGGATGGCCTTTAGCACGCGCCCCCGCCCCCGCCGGCTTACCGCGCCGGAACGCGAAGAGGCGCTCCAGCGACTCCGTCAGTGGATTTCCACGGCTGAGGTGAAGTCGTGAATGCAGCGGGCATGCGCAAGGCGGCGGTTTATCTGGCGTCGCTGCATCCAACGGATCGACGCTGGTTGTTGGCGCAGTTGCCCGTGGCGTCGGCGCAACAGTTGTGGGCGCTTGCCGAAGAAGCAGAGCCTCTGGTTCGCGCGATGCCTGAATCGCTGCACGCGCTGTTGGCGGAGCAGGATCAGCACGATGCTATTGAAGTGCCCACGCCAGACCTTTTGATCGGAGCAATCAATACGCTCGATGAACCATGGGCGGCGCGGATGATCGCCGGTGCTGCGCGGGATCACGCGGAAATCTATCTCGCCGCCTGTTTCCGGCAGCGCGCCATCGGCATACGCAGCGAACTGATGACGTTGCCGCAGAAGTTTCCCGCGGCACTGGCGCAGTGTCTTGCTGAGGAGCTGTCCTTGATGGCCAATCAGGCTGAGGCGGCATCCGCATGATCCGCCGTTTGTCCGATGCCATGGGTGCAGATAGCGCCATGCCCTATCTGCCCACGCAGGTTGCGTCTTCCGCAATGCCGGAAGTGGCGCCCGCAGACACCAAGGCTTATAGCGACGGCTACCGCGAGGGATTCGAGGCGGGCGATGAAGATAGTCGGCGCGAAGCCGAAGCAAGATTGGCTGCGATCGAGAATGAGCTGCGCGGTCGATTCGAAACGGCTGAGTCATTGCTACATGCCGAGCGCGAGCGCCTGTCCGTCCTTCTGGAGCGGCTGGCAGAGTCCGAAGCCCAGCGTGTGATGGCGATGGAGGCCGCAGCCTTCGAGATCGCCTTGCTTTGCATTTCAAAAGCGTTTGGCGAGCGTGATGGCGATCAGGCGCTTATCGGCCGCCTGGTCTCCGGCATGGTGCAGGAATTTCGTTCGGACGCTGTGCGTCTGCAGGTGGCGGATAGCGACAGACAGCTGTTGCCCGAGCAAATCGACGGCATGGCTATCGAGTCAGATCCCGCAATGTCGCCAGGCTCCTGTGCGCTGGTCACTCAGCGCGGGCGCATTGAGACGTCCATCGCCGAGCGCCTGACGACCATCCATCAGGCCATGGTCGATTCGCTCCAAGGGGCAGGACCCTGATGGGTGCCGCGGTGGCGAAGCTCGAACGTATCCTTGCCAGTGCTACCTGGGTGCGTCGCGTTGGACGCTTGGTGGCGTTCAATGGCCTGGTGATCGAAGCCGAGGGTCCGGATGCGGTGATCGGCGAGTTGTGCCATGTCTTCGGCGATGCCAATGAAGCGCCGGTGCTTGCCGAAGTGGTGGGCTTTCGCGAAGGCCGCGTACTGTTAATGCCGTTCGGTCACCTTCGTGGCAAGCCGGTGGGAGCCGTCGTGGAGGCGCTCGGTCGTCGACTGCGTGTCCCTGTAGGGCGCGACATGATCGGCAGAGTGTCGGACGCCTTCGGCAATCCGCTCGATGATAAGCCGCCGTTCCGCGCCGAGACGGACCGGGACCTGTATGGAAGTGCCATCAATCCCTTGGCGCGTGCACCACTGAGCGAGGGCCTCGAAACTGGCGTTCGTGCCATCGACACCTTGGTGCCCTTGGCCAAGGGGCAGCGCGTTGGCATCTTCGCGGGCAGTGGCGTGGGAAAGAGCACCTTGCTTGGCATGCTCGCCGGTCATGTCCGTGCAGACGTCATCGTGGTTGGGTTGATCGGGGAGCGTGGTCGCGAAGTCGCGGACTTTCTCCACGATGCGCTGAGCAAGGAGGGGCGGGCACGCTCCGTATTGATCGTGGCGACCGCTGACCAGCCGGCGCTGCAGCGTACTCATGCCGTCCATGCTGCCCATGCCGTGGCCGAGTATTTCCGGGATCTCGGCAAGGACGTCCTGCTGGTGATCGATTCCATCACGCGATTCGCTATGGCTCAGCGCGAAGTGGGGCTGGCCACGGGGGAGCCGCCGACATCTCGCGGCTACCCGCCGTCGGTGTTCAATCTGTTGCCACAGATCCTGGAGCGTGGAGGAAGCCTGAAGGGCTCCGGGACGATCACCGCCATCTACAGCGTGCTGGTGGAAGGCGACGACATGAACGAGCCCGTCGCTGATCACATGCGCGCGATTCTCGATGGCCATATCGCGCTCTCGCGTGATCTGGCATCGCGTGGGCAGCTTCCAGCGATCGATCTTCTCTCCAGCATCAGTCGCCTGCAGTCCAAGGTATGTCAGGCCGATGAGCTTGAGTTGATGCAACGCGTTCGTTCCATGATCGCAGTTCATGAAGCCTCGCGTGACCTGGTGGACATGGGGGCATATCAAGCGGGCGCGAACCCGTCGCTGGACGAGGCCCTGCGACGCCATCCGGATATGGTCGAGTTCATTCGCCAGATGCCCGGTGAACGGACCACGAAGGAGCGCAGCATGCATATGCTTCGCGAGCTGATGACAAAGGGCGCGGAATGAACGCACGTAAGGTTCGTTCCTACGAGGTCATGCGTCGCCTGGCTCACGTGCGCGAGTCACAGGCCTCGCTTGAACTGGCGGCGGCTATACGCGTCGAGGATGCGGCGGCAAAGGATGCAGCCGAAGCCGAGGCGCTTCGTGTTGCCGCAGCGGATGCGCGCTATCGCTGCCTTCATGTGCCCGGTGGCATGCCTATGGGCGAATACGCTTTGCTGACGACCCTGTGTGATTCGCTGCATGAGCGCGAAGCTGCAGCCAATGGCGCGTTGCAGGAGGCGGCGGAGCGCCGTCTGGCGAAAGCCGAGCACGCTGCGATGGCGGGTCGGTTCGTCGATCGCGTTGAGGATGAGTTGACCGTAAGCCGGCAGGCCTTCGCGTCGGTGCGTGAGGGGCGGTCGCTCGCGGATTCGCTCGACCTTTGGGTCAACGCCAGGGAGGGCGACTGATGGATCTTCTGCCGGTGCTCGGTGCCGCGGGTAGTTCGAACTTCAATAGCGCGCAGGGATCGTCTGCGGATTTCGCCGATGTGTTGAAGAAAGAGCCTGAACAAAAGCCGTCATCCAGAACACAGGATGAGTCGGCGGTGGCCATCGCGCGGCGTGAAGAGGCAGAGGGCGAGGCTTCGCGGCAAGGTCTGGCATCGCCAGACGAATCGAGCGAGGTACGCGCGGCGCTCGCTGTTTCATCCAGTGTGTTGTCGGCATCGGATATCGCGACGGTGGAGCAGGTGTTGTCAATGCGGGTGTTTGGGTTGCACTTGACGGCATCGGGTTATCTGTCTGAGTACGCCTTGTCGACATCGCAAACCACGCCATCGGATGAGCGCGAAACGGTCGTCAATGACGCGGCGACGAGCCAGGCCGAAATTGCAATAAACGACCCCGAGGAAATGGCGGGACGCCCGCTTGCATCGGTATCCGATGTCGATGAGCGCGGCCTTTTTGTCGGCCTCGAATCACCCGTGGAGTCATTGCTTGGCACGCCAGACGATGACGCGATGGCCATGCAAGCCATGATGGGCGCAGCAGCATGGACCGAAACCCGCTGGCAGGAGCGCTCTGTTCGCCTGTTCCAAAGGGCGGGCGGGAAGCACGTGGCGTGGTTGCGCGATTACACGCTTTCAGAAGACGAAGCCCGGTACTTGTCCGTTGAGCTCGTTCGGCATTGGCTCAGCCAGGGTATTTCCCTGCAAAGCATCGTTTGGAACGGCCGAGAACTCTGGTCATCCAACAACCTCAGTCAAGGAGAGTGACATGTCCGTCGAAGCCATCGGCAGTTCGTTGAGTACGTCCGATCCATCCGCTTTGTCGAGCTCGGGCATCAACGAGCAGGATTTCATCAAGCTGTTCGTCAGCGAGCTGCAGTTCCAGGATCCCATGCAGCCGCTGGACAACAGCCAGTTCCTCACGCAGCTCGCGCAGTTCGTGAGCATTGAACAGCAAAGCGAGGAGGTCAGCGGTATCAATAACCTTCTGACGCTCGACTCGTCCGATCAATCGCTAGGCTTGCTCTCGCACACCGTGCAGGTCGCCAACGCCGATGGCTCGACGACCACGGGCAAGGTGACCGGCATTCAATACACCAGCAATGGTGTGCAGATGACTATCTCCACAGGCACGAGCAACGTGGTGACGAATGTCGGCCTGTCCCAGATCCAGCTCGTCACTCCCTGAGGATTGACCCATGCCAAGCATCATGCAGGCTCTGTACAACAGTGTTTCCGGGCTTTTCAGCTTCTCCCAAACGCTGAATACGATCAGTAATAACGTGAGCAACATGAATACGCCCGGCTTTCGCGGGAGTGATTCGTTTCTTGAGAACGTGCTGGACGACGATGGCTCCAAGGTGGCGGGCTCCGGCCTGAATCTGAGCGAAGGTCAGATCGAGCAGACCAGCACGGCCACCGATGTCGCCATTGATGGTAAGGGTTTCTTCATTCTGCAAGACCCACAGGGTGTCACCTACTACACGCGCTCCGGCCAGTTCCAGTTCAATGACAAGGGTCAGTTGGTTGATTCGGTCAATCAGTACGTGGTTCAGGGCTACGCCACGAACGGCAGCTATGGCCCGATCGATATCTCGTCATTGCAGAAGCTTCCGGCGCAAGCGACGACTTCGATATCCATGGCGGGAAATATCGTGCCGAGCACCCCGGATACCGTGAACAACGTGACCGTTTATGACGCGCAGGGCAATTCGCATGTGCTCAGCGTCAGCCTGACGAACAGTACAACGACGACAGGCAGCTGGGCCGTCAATATTGCCGACAGTAGCGGCAAGTCGCTAGGCAGCGGCGAAATCCGCTTCAGTACGGATGGAACATTGCAGGCCGGTTACACGACGGTAACCGCCACCGGCAACTGGGGACCTGGTCCTCAGGCACTGACTTTCAACTTCGGCACGGCCGGAGGCCTGTCAGGTACTACGACCTTCTCCGGTGGAACAGCAACGCTAGCTGCGCAGGTGAAGGACGGCCATGGCGTGGTGGGTCTTAGTTCGGAGAGCTTTGACTCCACCGGGACGTTGCAGCTCAGTTATGCGGATGGCGAAACCAAGCAAGGCCCGCAGCTCGCGCTAGCGACATTTCAGGACGAATCGAGCCTGACGATGATTCAGGGCAATTTGTACCTGCAGCCACAGACACAGACGGCTCAGATTGGCAAGCCGAGCTCCACTGTTTTCGGAAAGATCGACGGCAGCAGCCTGGAGATGTCGAATGTGGACCTTACCCAGGAACTGGCTGACATGATCGTCATTCAGCGCGGTTATCAAGCGAGCTCCCGTGTCATGACTGTGTCCAGCGACATGCTCCAGCAGCTCTACGATTCCACGCGAGGTGGATGATGACCGATGCCTTGCGTTTTGGTTGGCTGGGTGAATCGCGGCGCATACCGCTGCACGCACTGCTGGCTCGGGAAGTCTCCGAATGGTCCAGGGACTGGTGGCTGGAGCATTCCTCCGCCGCGATCGATGTGTACCCGCTCGATGAATGGCTGCCTGTCGATAGCGAGGTTTCCACTTGGCGGATGGGCGAGGGCTGGTTCCAGCTTCACGCGCATCAAGGTGAGGCCGCATTGGGGGCCTATCTTGCGGCCACCGGCAGCACCGATGCCTCCGCTCTTGCTGAGCGAATAGGCGCGCGCGCATTGGCTGACCTGATCGCAAGGGTGGCTAAGCGTGCGGCGGTGCGCGCCCATGCAGCCACGGCGATTGCCGCTCCGGCAGCGGCTTGTCATCGGCCAGAACTCGGCGCCTATATGGCCACACTTTCGCTGGGCAGTCACACCCTTGCCATGGCCATGGACCGCACGGTGGTGGACCTGCTGGTTCCTCCTAAAAAGCACGAGAAGACGACGCTTGTTGGGCGTGCGCAGGCGATAGGCGGTGCGAGCGTTGCTTTGGAAGTTTGCATCGCGCTCGGCACCTCTTCGCTCTCGCAACTGGACAACCTGCAGGTCGGTGAGGTGCTCGTCGGAGACGCCCTGTTGACTGCGCCTGTTGAGCTGCGCGCGGCTGGATCGGGTGCAGTGGCTCTCGCAAAACTCGGTGTCGGGCAATCGTCCCGCATTGTCACGCTTACTCATTCCATCTGAACTCGGAACACCCCTATGAACGAAGATACTGTTGCCGCCGAGGCCATCACCACGAAAACGGAGGCGCCCGAAGTTCACCCGCTTATCAAGCGCAATCTCTCGCTGCTTGGCCACGTCAATGTCGCGCTGGACGTGGTGGTCGGGCAGGCGAACGTCTCGGTGGATCGACTGTTCTCCCTGGCGAAGGGCGATGTGGTAACGCTCGATGCGGACATGGATGCGCCGGTTGCGATTCGCCTGGATGGAAAGATTGTCGCGATGGGCTACCTAGTTGCCGTGGGCGACCAGTTTGGCGTCAAGATCTCGGAGATCCTCTGACATGCTCGGATGCGGAAGCATCGCGCTGGCGATCTTCCAGGCGGCGCCAGCCTCAGGCGGAATTCCGTTTCGCACGGAATCCGCCGTTTCGATGGATCGTCTGGTGCTCGCCATGGTGGTGCTTGTGCTGGTCTTGGTCTGTCTGGTGGCCGCCCTTTACCTTGCTCGCAAGAAGGGCTGGTTGAACCGCATAGCGCCACATGCCTCAACGGGGCAAGGGCAGGGTGGTCGGTCGGAGTTGTCTCTGCGGACATCCCGGCGCATCTCAGCCTTTACATCCGTTCACGTGCTTGCACACGGTGATCGCGAATTCGTGGTCGTAGAATCCGTTCGTGGTGCCACGGCGCAGGTTCAGATGTTGCCGGTGCCATTCGCCGGCGAAGCTCAGGAGCGTTCGCCGTGAAGAGTCGCGCTTGGGCTCTATTGGCTTGTGGCTTTGCTTGCCTGTTCGCCACCGGCATGCTTCACAGCGAGCCGCTGCCGGGATTCTTCAGTCGCCTGGCCAGCGATGACTACTCGCCCGTACTTCGCTCTTTCATCATGCTGTCGGCGCTGGCATTTCTCCCGCTGATGGTCATTGCACTGACAAGCTTCACGCGAATCATCGTGGTGCTGTCCCTGCTCAGAAACGCGCTCGGACTGCAGCAGACGCCACCCAATAGCGTGCTGCTCACGCTGGCGATCTTCCTGACGTTGTTCTCGATGAATCCCGTCTTCGAGGCGGTCAGGCAATCCGCGGTTGAGCCTTACAGCAGACACGAAATTTCCGCTGACGTGGCTATCGCCAAAGGGTTCGAGCCGTTCAAGCATTTCATGGTGCGTCAGACCCGCGAGGAGGATCTGCGTGCCGTGGTGCAGATGGCCAAGGTGCCGATGCCCAAGTCAATCGACGAGGTTGGGGCCCTCCAGCTTATTCCCGCTTTCATGCTGAGCGAGTTGCGCACGGCCTTCCAGATCGGCTTCGTCATCTTCCTTCCGTTCTTGTTGATCGATCTGGTCGTTGCGGCGATCTTGATGGCGCTTGGCATGATCATGCTTCCACCCACAACGATAAGCCTGCCTCTTAAGATCCTGCTTTTCCTTCTGGTCAATGGCTGGGCACTTCTTGCCCAGGCGCTGCTTAGTAGCTACCACTGACTGGCGTCGAGTATTGGACGCACACGAACACCAGCTTTGGGAGCGCTGGAGGGGTGGCCAGGACCACGTGGCCAGAGGCGAGCTGGTGGCCAGACACTCGGACTGGGCGCGCCAGATCGCCCGGTCCATCTATCGTCGCGTTTACGGTCTCTCCGGTATGTGGGAGGACTGCGCGCAGAACGCACTGGTGGGCTTGCTGGAGTCCATCGACCGGTTCGACCCCGCGCGGGGCATTGATTTCGAGCTCTACGCGCGTTATCGCGTGCGCGGTTGTGTTTTCAACGGGTTGAGGCTGTTGCGGCAAGGCCCGGAACGAATTGTCGGAAGAGAGGCGCGGAACGAGGTCGTCCGGGAGCGGGTGGAGTCGATTCAGGATGATGTGCCGGTTGACCCTCTGGAGGCTTTCGTTGCGACCGCTGTCGGGCTTGGATTGGGCGTTTTACTTGAAGCCCAGTCGCTACCCTTGGCATCCCTTCAACCGGATGCCTATGCGGTGACTGAGGAGAGGCAGCGAGACGCGTTGCTGGCTGATTGCGTTGCTGCGCTTCCAGAACGAGAGCGCCTGATACTCGTTTTGCACTACTACCATCACCTGCCATTTATCCAACTGGCTGAGCGCATGGAGGTCACCAAAGGCCGCGTGTCCCAGTTGCACAAACAGGCGATTGGGCGGCTAAGGCGCATGTTGCAAGACCACTGGACGGAATCAGTCTGATTTGCGACAGCTGGGCGGCTGGCGGAGTCCGGAACGGTGGTTGCCGACGTCTGTCGGCACACGGGGATTGCCAGGGCGATGTTCTACGCGTGGAAGAAGAAGTGCGCGAGTCGGGCATGGGTTTCGGTCTGCTCCATACGCACACCGGTCCGGATGGCTAAGTCACTACGTGGAATCAAAACGCGACGATGCGTGCGCAAGGGCAATAGTCTTGGCTATGGCATTGCTTTTGGGTTCTTACGTCTTGGTTTTTCCAGGTGCGACTCAATGGTTAGTGCCAAGTGGTGAGTACGCACACCGACGAAGTTGATCAGTCGAACCCATGGATCGTGATCGGCGCGCCAGGGTCTTGATCAGCGTTGGCCCATGTGCCGGAATCGGCCAGGAGCGGTCATATGTTTGTACTGGAAGCACGCCCATGCCTCGAAGCACCGCAATTCGCCACGTCTGCGTTGGGATTTGGGCGGCTGCCATGGCTGAACGTCATCGGGCGATATGTCCGTACTATGGACTCCCTCTGCAAGGGCCCCGTGCCCTAGCGTCCGTGTGCATTCGACATGAACGCTAGAGCTAAGCGATGCTTGGCGAAGGGGGGGGGCCATATACGGATCCAGCTAGGGAGACATCTCCTGGGGCGAGCAGGTTTTTAACTACTGTGAATTTCGGGACATTCAAGGCGGAGCTTGTCGGCAGGAATGTGCAGCGTTGTCACGAACCGATCTGAACGACAGTTCGTCAGGCGCCTCCGGCCTGGGCGAGGGCGAAGCTTCGCGTTGTTGTTCTTCCTGGCGTGGAGCTTACTAAGCACGCACGCGACCCTTGCCGTGCAATTGCCTGTTGCCATGCTAGGTCGGGACGTCGGCCTGGATAAGCAGGAAGTACGAACCCTCTATCAGGATCACGCCGGGTTCGTTTGGGTTGGCACGAGCACGGGCCTGTATGTGTTCGATGGCTCAAGCTTTCTGCAAATGGGGAATGCACAGGGGTTTCAGTCCGCCGAGGTCATCGGCATGGCTGAAGGCAGCTCTGGCGATTTCTGGGTCGCGACGCTTGCGGGTATGCAGGTGCGCCAGCAGGGGCGGTTCTCCGCATTCAATCCTGGGGGCATGCCCTTAGTGGCCGATCGCGGTCAGACATTTGTCGTGCAGTCTGACGACAGGCTGTTGGTGGTCAGTGAGCACCAGTTGCTGGTTGTGACTCGGAAGGGTAGCGAAGGCTGGCGGGTGCGGCCTATGTTTTCTCGAAAGCAGCGCCAGGAAGATCCGACGCTGAATCGGGTTAGCACGGTAACGGTGCAGGGAGATGCCATCTGGTTTGGCTGTGGCGACGGATTGTGCCGCCTTAACCAGGGGTTGGTAAGCCATTTTGGCGCTGGTGAGGGTGTGCGCCCGAGTCATTGGCAGGGCCTCTTATCGGCACGTGATGGCAGCTTGTGGGCGCTAGGTCAGGGCACGGTGCTTCGCCGGGCGCCGGGGGCGAATGCCTTTATCCAGCAAGACATTCCCGCAGGGCAGTCATGGTTGGACGGAGCCAGCGGCTTGCTGGCGGAAGATGCGCGAGGGAGCTTGGTCATCGGCACCAAGACAGGTCTTTTGCGCCTGGATGGCAACGGCTGGAGAGTTTTCGGCAATGCCTTTGGGCTCATGCCGGTGCCCATCCAACCAGTATCCACGCTGCTCACCGACCGCGATGGCAGCCTGTGGATAGGAAACGACGGCTGGGGCGTCGTGCATTGGAGTGCAAGCCGCTTCGTCGAGAACTGGAGTTCCTGGCAAGGATGGGATGGGCCGGAGCCCGCGGCGCTGAGTCGTGTGGACGCGCTTACCCTCTGGACTCCCGACGATGGTGAGCTTCCATCGGGTCCGGGTGACCAGCGCAGTCGCCGATGGCCTTTGACCTCGCTACCCCCGGGGCAGGCGCATATGAAGCGAACCGCGAAGGACGGCTCTGTGTGGACGTTTCACTTCGATGGCCGGATCACGCGACGCCGGCCCGGTGAAACCCGAACGTCGCCGGTGGTCAGCCTGAAAAGCTACATCCGAGGGGTCAAGACGAGTCGCTCGGGCGACTTCTGGATCTATACACAGGGCGGTATCGATGTTCTGAATCCAGAGACGGCAGCGGTGACGCACGACGAAGGTTTGCTGCCTGGCACGAGCTGTTTCGGCGTGGCGGAAGACCATGCCGGTTACATGTGGGCGGCCTGCAATACGGGGATCTATCGCCATGACGGCGTGTGGAATCACGTCGTCGTGCAACCCGTGAACAATGCCGACGGCTACGAGAGCATCACCATTACACCAGACGGCAGGTTGTGGGTCGGAACATCACACGCCGAGCTACTCGTGGGAGAAGCAACTGCCTCCGACGATCTGGTCATGCAGCCGGTGGGCAGAGATGCGTTGCGCGACGTGTCGAGGTTGGATTTTCTCGAAACTGACGCACGAGGATGGCTCTGGGTGGGGAGCCCCATGGGCCTGGATATCTTCGATGGCACCCGCTGGTCGCGCTTGGCCTCACGGGATGGTTTGCTTTTGGATGAGTCGGGTGTGATGGCTTTTCATGCCGAAACCGACGGTTCGGTATGGATCAATTCGAAGGCTGGTCTATCGCATCTGATCGATCCCGCTCGACTGCTCGCACCGCCAGCGTGGCATGCCAAGGTTATTGCGGCGGACTATGGCGAGGGCGATCTCTTCTCTACGCCGTCGGCGCGATTCGAGGAGGGCAAGACCCTCTCGTTGCGCGTGGCTGTACTCGGTAACAGCACAGGGAATCCGGTTCGTTATCGTTACCGCCTGGAGGGCGTGGACAAGGATTGGCGGGAAACCAACGACAGCACCGTCAGTTACCTGCTGCCTAGTTCCGGTACGTTTCGTTTCGAGGTGCAGGCCATCGATTTGAATCGAGGGCGCATATCTGCCCCCGAGGCCTGGGCGTTTGTGTTGACGGCGCCCTGGTGGCAGTCCCCATGGACAGCACTGCTGGTACTTCCCATCGTGTTTATAGCCATCGTTCTGATGTGGCGCTGGCGAAGCAGTGCCCTGATTGCCAGGACCCGGCAACTTGAGCAGATCGTGGAGCGCCGCACGGCTCAGCTCCGGGCCGCGCTTCATGCGCGCAATGATCTGCTGGCGAGGATCAGCCACGACCTGCGGTCGCCGCTCTCCAACATCATCGAATGCGTCAACCGGTGGCGTGCCGGTGACGCCAAGCGCGACTACCCCCGCATCATCGAACAAAGCGTATGGCAGCAAATCGCTTTGATCGATGACTTGCTGGAATTTGCGCAGGACGAGCATGCCGGTGCGGAGCTGGAGGAGACGGGAGGCTATTTGCATGCCTTCCTGACGGAAGTTGCGGCGCAGGCATGGTTGATGGCCGAACGAGGATCGAATCGGTTCGTCTATCGCTTTGATGAGCGCCTTCCCATCCTGATCAAGGTCGATTTTCGACGGTTGCGGCAGGTGCTCACGAACCTGCTGGGCAATGCGGCCAAGTTCACTCACGAAGGGCTTGTCGAATTCGATGTCAGCGTGGATGCGCACGAAGAGGAGCGCGTGCGCGTGCGCTTCACGGTTAGGGATAACGGCATCGGCCTTGCGTCTGAAGAGATCGACTCCCTGATGAAACCGTTTGTACGCGGCGCAAATGTCGAACATCGGGAAGGCAGCGGACTTGGCCTGTCGATCGTCGCGCAGTGGCTGGATCGCATGCGCTCCAGACTCGATGTGCGTCAATTGGCGACCGGCGGCAGCGAGTTCATCTTTGTGGTGACATTCGACCTGGCGGACGAGTCGGAAGCGACCTCCAATCTGCTGGATGACGACCCCATGGACGAGAGCCTCGATGGCCGCGGCCGGGTCATCGTCGTCGTGGATGACCAGCAGCAGAATCGCGACATGATCTGCGATCTGCTCGATAGCTACGGCTTTGCGAGCTTCCCGGCCGGTGACGGCAACGAAGCCCTGGCGATCATCGAGGAGCACCCGCCGGCCATGGTGATCACCGATCAGTACATGGATGGCATGAATGGATGGGTGCTGCTGGATGCACTGCGAAGGACGCAGCCGGATTTGCCCGTGGTGCTCTGTTCCGCTGCGCCGCCTCGTCGTCCTGCCGGCTGCGAGCCAGACCTGGATTTCGACGCCGTGCTCATCAAGCCCATCAGCGTTCGCCTGTTGTTGCAGGTTGTCGTGAGCCGGCTTGATGCGCTGCCTTCGTGATGCCCGCTCACATCCAAGATATCGTGCGCCGTATCCTCGAAGGCGTCAGGCCATGATCGCGGCTGGCTCAACGCCCGCGATGGATGCCTTTTCAAGGTGCTTGCGGATAAATCGGATCATGTCGTGCGTGGCATGGCCTGCGGCTTCGCGCTGTCGCGTCAGTGCATATAAGGGCCGTATTGGCATGGCGTCGGTCGGGCAGGCGACCTGAAGTTGCCCTTGTCGAATATCGTCATGGCACAGATAGAGCGGCAGACAGGCAAAGCCCAGCCCGGCGCGTGCGGCGGCCATGAGCGAGCTCACCTGGTTGCTGGCAAAGCGTGGCGATGATCGGCGGCCGTGGGATACCGACAACTTTGCGGGCTCCCAACCAACCAACTCGATAAGCTGTTGATCGGGTATCGAGCCAGGGCTATCGGGTCGGCCTGCTTGCGCTAGCAGGCGAGGGCTGGCCACCACGACCTGCCGTAGAGCGCCCAGCGGGTGCGCCACGATATCGGCGCTGTCCGGAAGATCGGTGCCCGCATGGAGCGCCACGTCGGTGTGGTGGTTGAGCAACGCGTGCCAACCGTTTCCACTCAGCATCACGTTCAGGCGCGTATCGGGATGTTGGGTATTGAACGCGTCAAGCATGCCGCTCACCAGACCAAGCAGCGCGTCGCTGGCATGGATACGGACATGTCCGCCCAGTGCGCCTTTGGCTGTTGCCGCCACAGCCTGGGCAGCGTCACGAAGGTGCAGGGCGTGACGGTAGACCTGTTCGCCCATGGGCGTCATGGAGAAGCGTCGGGCATCCCGATGCAGCAGGCGCGCACCCAGGCGTTTTTCCAGCTCGATGACGCGTCTGCTCAGACGCGACTTGGTGGTTCCGGACTGGCGCGCGGCCGCCGAGAAACCGCCTGCTTCGACGACTACCGTGTACAGGTAAAGATCCAGCAGATTGTCTGCTTCGTTCATTGCTGCGTCCTTCGCGGCGCGACCATGGCGCCGGAAATGCACCCCTTGGGCTAGGGTAGTCGCGCTGGGTGGGACGATCTTTTGCCGGAAGGTACGGCACCTTTGCCGGAGCGCCCGGAAGCGTCTATAACGTGCAGCGGGTCGTCCGTTGCCGGCGACGGGGCGGGTGTTCAAGGGGAATCGTGCGTTGGCGCAGAACCAGCCGTTTGTACTGATCATCGACGATCACCCGGAAGGCATTCGCGCGGTGACGGAGTTGCTGCGCGCGGAGTCGATACGCGTCAATCTCGCCACGGATCCGCAACAGGGTTATCAACGCGCGCAGGCGCTGCGGCCTGACCTCATCCTGCTGGACGTGCGCATGCCGGGCCAGGACGGCTTCGCGGTTTGCCGCATGCTGAAGGCGAACCCCCGCACGCAGGACATACCCGTCATTTTCCTCAGCTCGGCCAATGCCGACGGGGAACGTTTGGAAGGATTGGTCAACGGCGGAGTGGATTACATTCTCAAGCCGTGCCTGCCCATGGAAGTACTGGCGCGAGTACGCATCCACCTGAAGCTGAGTTCCCGTGCCGCCAGTGCCGAAGCGCCGACGGAGCCGGATGCCCTGTTATCACCGGACGAGGTGACGCTGCGGGCGGCCATGCGCTTCATTCATGCCAATCTCGCCGGGTTGCCTTCGCTGGCGGAGATCGCCGGCAAGGCGGGGACGCACGGCAAGCGGCTATCGGTGATTTTTCGCGAGCAGCTTGGGGTGACGGTGTTTCACTGGATCAGGGAAGAGCGGCTGCGTCGCGGCCGCGAGCTGCTTGCCGACTCGCGCATGAGCATGCAGGACATCGCCGAACAGGTCGGCTTTCGAAGTGCCTGCAACTTCACCACTGCGTTCCGTGAGCGCACAGGCGTGACGCCCACGATGTTCCGGTCGAGTGCACAGGCCGGTAGCGGTAGTGAAGAGGATTGATCGCCCTCGCGCGATAGAAGAGGCGCTCCCTCCGGCAAAGCATCGCGCACTGTCGCGCGCATGTCGGCAGCGATAAGGGCGGGGCGTTTCGCATCGTCATGACACTCGCGCCATTTGCCGACTCGCTTTGGACAAAGGCCCAGTCGTCGCGTCAGGCGTGACGTAGAGTCCTGCCCTTGGATCTTTTGTGTGACCTGAGTCTCACTTACCATGCTTGCCGTCGACCGATACGTCTGATTGCCACCCTCGGCTCGATCTGCTGTCACGCGGAAGGATTTGCTGGCGATTGATGGCACCCCATAGCGGTGCGCATCGACGATTGGAAACGGATTCACAGGGGCCTTAGACCCACCACCGAGAAACAGGGGAACACGGCAAACGACGACGTCGGTTGCCTTCGACATCGCATAGCGTATGCGGCAACGCCTTTCCGCTTTCAGTGGAATCGGGGCGACGGGCGTTGCACGTTTTTTCGCAGCAGGAGTTCTCCTTGACGACTGTTTCCTGACCATCTGCGATGGCCGGGCAGTGGCTCTGTGTGTCCGTATTTTTCTTTGTTGAAGAACAGGACGCGCTTCGCCATGAACCATATCTATCGACTCTGTTGGAATCGCGCACTGCGCGCATGGGTTCCGGCCTCCGAGCTGGCGAAGGGCAAGGCCGTCGGCGTCACTCGCCGCGGCGCGGCGGCACGCACGCCCCTCATGCTTTCGCTGCTGTCGGTATCGCTGGGAATGACCGGTCTTGCCTGGGCAGGTGTCGCGCCCACGGGCGGGCAGGTCGTGGCGGGTTCGGGGCAGATCCAGCAGTCCGGCAACGTCACCACCATTCAGCAGAACAGCCAGACGTTGTCGCTCAACTGGCAGAGTTTTGATGTGGGCGCGGGACAGACGGTGAATTTCCAGCAGCCCGGCACCAGCTCCATTGCGGTCAACCGGATTCTTGGCAATACCGCCAGCGACATCGAAGGCCATCTCAATGCCAACGGGCAGGTATGGCTGATCAATCCCAACGGCGTCCTGTTCGGCAAGGGCGCTCAGGTGAATGTCGGTGGCATCGTGGCGTCCACGCTAGATCTGGACGACAGCACGCTGGGCACGGACAACGTGCGTTTCGCTGGCAACGGTCGCGGCAAGGTGGTGAACCAGGGAAGTATCTCTGCGGCGCCGGGCGGTTACGTGGCGCTGCTGGGCAATCAGGTCTCGAACCAGGGCGTTATCCGTGCGCAGTTGGGCACCGTGGCCCTGGGCGGCGGCACTGCCATGACGCTGACCTTCAAGGACAACCACCTGATGCATCTGGTGGTGAACGAGAACACGGTCCGCAGCCTGGTCGAAAACCGTCAGTTGATCGTCGCCGACGGCGGCAGTGTGCTGATGACGGCGGGCGCGCGTGCGTCACTGATCGACAGCGTAGTCAACAACACGGGCACGGTGCAGGCGCACAGCGTGGCCGAACACGATGGCACCATCACACTGCTCGGCGGCATGGAGGCCGGCACTGTGCAGGTGGGCGGCACTCTGGACGCCAGTGCTCCGCAAGGCGGCAATGGCGGCACCATCGAAACCTCCGCGGCGCATTTTGTTCTGGCGGGTGACGCGCATATCACGGCAGCTTCGGCTTACGGCAAAGGGGGCACGTGGTTGGTCGATCCGGTCGACCTGACTATCGACGGCGCCGCTGCCACCACCATCTCCAATACGTTGAACGGTGGAACCAGCGTTACCGAGCAGACCACGTCGACTGGTTCATCGGGCCTGGGCAATGCCGTTGCAGGCAGCGGCGACATCAACGTCAATGCGGCGATCAACTGGAATTCCGCCGCCACGCTCACGTTGGATGCTTACCGCAACATCAACGTCAACGCGGCCATCACCGGTTCGAATGGCGGCGTGGCACTCAACACGGGTTACGGCAACGGCGGCAACACCGGCAAGCTCACCATCGCCGGCACGGGCAGCGTGTCCGCGGGTAGCGGCGCCACGATCAACACGGGCGCCTTCGTCAACAACGGCTCGTCCTCGGCGCTGGGCGCCAAGTGGATGCTGTACACCGTCAATCCCGCGGCGAACACGTTGGGCGGCATTACCCCGAACTACATCCAATACAACGCCACGCAAGGCTCGACGCTGGCCGCGAGCGGCAACGGGCTGCTCTACAGCGTGGCGCCGACGCTGACGATCGGCGGGCTGACCGGCACGGTCAGCAAGGTGTACGACAACACCGCAGCGGCCAGCTTCGCGGGCGCCAACTTCAACGCCACCGGCCTGCTGGGCGGGGATGCGATCAGCTCGGCGACGGGCGGCAGCTACGCGTCGGTCAATGTCGGTAACGGCATCACCGTCACCTCGCCGGGAGCAATCGGCAGTTTCGTGATCACCAACGGCGGCATACCGGTGTACGGCTACGCGCTCGGCGGCTCGCCAATCTCGGCCGCCGTTGGTGCGATTACGCCTGCTCAGTTGACCGCGAAGATCATCGACACGCCGACCAAGATCTACGACGGCACCACGACGGCCACGCTGGGCTCGTCCAATTACGAGATCGATGGCTTCGTGAGTGGCCAGGGTGCGGCGGTATCGCAGCCAAGCTCGGTCGCCTATGCCGGTTCCAGCGCGGGATCGCAGCAGGTGAACGCCACCTTCTCGGTCACCAACTTCAACGCCAACAACGGCACCAGCCTTTCCAACTACATCCTGCCTACGGCGGCCACCGGGCTGGGCTACATCAACCAGGCGCCGTTGCTGATCAGTGGACTGCTGGCGAGCAACAAGGTGTACAGCGGCACTGCGGATGCATCACTGGTCACCAGTGGCGCCTCGCTCTACGGCATCATTCAGCCGGACGTGGGGCAGGTATCGCTCAACTATGGTCTGCTGACCGGCGCTTTCGCGCAGTCCAACGTGGGCAATGGCATCGCCGTTAGTGTCGGCACCGGTGCCGCTCAGCTGACGGGCAACAAGGCCGGCAACTACTACCTGGTCGCGCCTAGCGGACTCACTGCCAATATCACGCCCAAGGCGTTGACCATCAGTCAGGTCACGGCGTCGAACAAGACCTACGACGGCACCACCACCGCGACGCTCAACACGGGCTCGGGATCGTTGTTCGGTGTGGTGGGCACCGATAACGTCACGCTCAGCAGCGCTGGCGCCACAGGGAACTTCAGCCAGTCGGACGTGGGCAACAACCTCGCGGTCAGCACCAGCGGTTTCGGCCTTGGCGGCACGGCCGCTGCCAACTACACGCTGATACAGCCGACGCTGTACGCCAACATCACGCCAGCGCTGCTGACCATCAGCATGACCGGGACGCCTGAGAAGACCTATGACGGCACTCAGGCCGTGACGCTGGGGCAGGGGAATTTCAATATCACCGGCTTCGTCGGTTCGCAGCACGCGACGGTGTTCCAAAGCTCGGCGTCCTACGCTACGCCCAATGCCGGCTCGAATATCGATGTGACGGCAACGCTGCAGCCATCGGATTTCACGCCGGCTTCCGGCACGTCGATGTCCAACTACACCTTTGCCAGCACCGTCGTCGGCTCCGGTCTGGGCAAGATCGATCCGTTGCAGCTTATCGGCCAGATCGTCGGCAACCCGACCAAGACCTACGACGGCAACACCAATGCATCGTTGAGCGCGTCCAACCTGCTGCTGCAGGGGCTGCTGCCCGGGCAGAGCATCACGGCCAGCTTCAGCGGCACCGAGTCGGGCACCTATGCGAATGCGAATGCAGGTGCCTGGAAGGTGACTGCCGGCAACCTGCCGGCGGGCGACTTCACCGCGGGCAACGGCACGTTGCTATCCAATTACATTCTTCCCGTCGCCTGGACCGGCTCGGGCACCATTGTCCCCGCGCCGCTTTCCGGGCAGGTAATCACGGCGGGCATCACCGGCGCCTCCAAGGTTTATGACGGCACCGTCTACATCACGCTGGGTGCAGCCAACTTCCTCTTGAGCGGCTTTGTCGGCGGCGACAACGCCACAGTGAACAGCGGCGCCAGCATCCAGGGCACGTTTGGCCAGTCGGATGTGGGCACCAACATTCCGCTGTCGGCCACGCTCCATATGAGCGACCTGTCCGGACAGGGCAGCACGAACCTCAACAACTACACGTTGGCTGCGCCGTCCCTCGGGGTGGGCAATATCACGCCCGCCCCGTTGATCGTCAGCATCATCGGCAACCCGACCAAGGTCTACAACGGCAGTATCGATGCGGCGCTGACCTCGTCCAATTTCAGTGTCACTGGCTGGGCGACGGCAACCGGCGAAGGTGGCTCGATCAATCCCACGGCGACAGCACAATACGACTCGATCAATGCTGGTGCGCGCACTGTCACGGCGGTACTGGCGCCGGGCAACTATGTGACGAACGCCAATACCAAGCTCAGCAACTACACGCTGGTCTACTCGGCCAGTGGCGCTGGCACCATCACCCAGGCGCCGCTGTATATCACTGGCGTATACGCGACCGGCAAGATCTACGACACCACCACCAAGGACACGCTCAATACCGCTGCGGCGGGCCTGGCGGGACTGGTCAGTGCGGACGTGGGTAACGTGTCGCTGGATGTGAGCGGTGCATCGGCCAACTTTGCGCAGAAGAACGTCGGCACGAGCCTGGCGGTGACCGCCAGCGGCTTCGCCCTCACCGGCGGTCAGGCATCGAACTATCTGTTGCAACCGCTTACGGGTCTGTTCGCCGATATCAACAAAGCCACCCTGACATTGTCGGGCGTGACCGCCAACAACAAGACCTACAACGGCAACAACGCCGCGACACTCACCGTCAGTGGATCGGCGGCACTCAACGGCGTGCTCGGCAGCGACACCGTTGGATTCGACACCAGCGGGCAGGGCGCCACGTTCGTTACCGCCAATGCCGGCACCAACCTGGCCGTGACCACGAGCGGCTTCACGCTGACCGGTACGGACGCAGGCAATTACCAGTTGAACCAACCGGCCGGATTGACGGCGACGATCAATCCCGCACCGCTGACGGCCATCATCACTGGCAGCCCGACCAAGGTGTACGACGGCACGAACTCGGCCACGTTGACCGCTGGCGACTATCAGCTTCAGGGCTTCGTGGGCACCGATGGTGCAAGCGTTCCGCAGTCGGCGACGGCGAGCTACGTGACCAAGAACGCGGGTACCGGGTTGGGCGTGGAGTCCACCTTGGTGACGTCGGATTTCGTCGCCAATGGCGGCACCAACTTGGCCAACTACATTCTTCCGACGACGGGTTTTGGCACGAATGGCGTCATCACGCCGCTGGTGCTCAACCTGACGGCTACGCGCATCTATGACGGCACATCCAACGCCAATGCATCGCTGTTTGGTCCGTTGCAGGGCGTCAATGGCGAAACGCTGGGGTTGAACGGCAGCGGCACCTTGTCCAGCAAGAACGTCGGCAGCAAGTGGAGCTTCAACAGCTTGGGCTCGCTGCAGCTCGCCGATGGTTCGAACGGTGGACTCGCCAGCAACTACACGCTGGTCGGCGGTACCGACTGGGTGACGATTACACCGCGCCCGTTGACGGCCACCTTCGACGCGAGCAACAAGGTCTATGACGGCAATACCACCGACACGCTGAGCAATGCCGCGCTCGTGGCCGACAACGGCTCGACCAGCAGCGGCCTGGTCGCCGGGGACAGCGTCAACTTGACCAATCCGACGGCCGGCAATTTCAACAACAAGAACGCGGGCAACGGCAAGACGGTCACGGGCGCCATGGGCATCACCGGCACCGATGCGGGCAACTACATCTTCACCAATGGCACAGCCACCGCCAACATCACGCCCCTTGCCATCACCGTGTCGGCGACCGGCAAGAACAAGGTCTACGACGGCAACACCAATGATCCCGGCCTGACGCTGGCCGGCGCCGGCGTGCTCACCGGTGACACGATCAACTTCGCCAGCAATTCGGTGGCGTTCAGCGATGCGAATGTCGCCAACGGCAAGACCATCACCGTCAACAACATTACGGCCGGCGGTGCCGATGCGAACAACTACACGTTCAATACCAGTGCCACCACGACGGCGAACATCACGCCTTACCTGATCAATCTGACCGGTTCGCGCCTGTACGACGGCACCGTGGGCGCTGGCTATGCACTGTTCAGTAGCAACGGCGTGCTGTCGACGGGCGTCAACGGCGAAACACTGACGCTGTCGGGGATTGGTTCTGCGGCGGACAAGAACGTTGGCAACGGCAAGGGTGTTGCCTTCGGAACGCTGGCTTTGTCCAACGGCTCGAGCGGCGACCTGGCCAGCAACTATCAGTTGAACAGTGCCAAGCTCACCATCACGCCGCGTCCATTGACGGCCACGTTTGACGCAAGCAACAAGGTCTACGACGGCAACACGGGCGACTCGCTCAGCAACGCCGCTCTCGTGGATGCCAATGGTTCGCTGACCAGTGGCCTGGTCGCGGGTGATGACGTCAGCCTGACCAATCCGGCGGCGGGCAACTTCGCCGACAAAAACGTTGGCACCGGCAAGACCGTGACGGGTGCCATGGGCGTGTCCGGTGCGGACGCCGGCAACTACGTTTTCACCAATGGCACGTCCACCGCGGATATCACCAAGCGCGACCTTACGGTGGGCGCCGTCGGCAGCAACAAGGTCTACGACGGCAATACCTCCGCGTCCGTGACCCTGGGTAGCGATGGCGTGGCGGGCGACAACCTGACCTACGCCGATACCTCCGCAAGCTACGGCGGCAAGGACGTGGGCTCGTACACGATCAATGTCCAGGGCATTTCGGTGGGTGGTACCGATGCGGGCAACTACAACCTCATCAACACCACGGCAACAGCCGGCGGCAACATCACCCCGGTGGTGCTGAACCTGAGTGGTTCGCGCGTCTATGACACCACCAATCAGGCAGGTGTCGGTACCTTCAATGGCGGCGGCACCCTGGCAGGCGTCAATGGCGAAACGGTGACGCTCAATGGTCCTTACACGCTCGCCAGTTCGAATGCAGGCACGTACAACCATGCCTGGCAGGCCGGCGACGGCCTCGGCCTTGGCAATGGCGGCAACGGCGGCATCGCCAGTAACTACGTCATCGGCAATGTTTCGTATACGGTGACGCCGTACGTGCTTGACCTCAACAGCACACGGGTCTACGACGGCACGGTGAATGCTGATGCCTCGCTGTTCGGCACAGGTGGTGTGCTTACCGGCCTGAATGGCCAGACGGTGAGCTTGGGCGGCACTGGCCACGTGGGCGACAAGAACGTGGGCAACAACAAGGCGTTCGCCGACTTAGGTTCACTGGCGTTGTCCGATGGCAGCAATGGCGGCCTCGGCAGCAACTACACGCTGATCGGTGGTACCGACACGCTCACCATCACGCCCAAGACCATCAGCGTGACCGCCACGGCGAACAATAAGGTGTATGACACCACGGATGCCGCAGCGGTGGCGTCTCTCACAGGCAACGGAACGATCGCGGGCGACACACTGACCTACGGTTCGGGTGCAGCAACTTTCGCCGATGCCAATGCAGCGAACGGCAAGACGGTAACGGTCAATGGCCTGACGCTGGGCGGCGCAGACGCGGGTAACTATCAGCTCAGCGGCACGACGGCCACGACCACTGCCAACATCACCCCGTACGTGTTGAACCTCAACGGCACGCGTGTATACGACGGCACAGTGAACGCCGACGCCAGCCTGTTCGGTGCCAATGGCGTGTTGGCCGGTTTGAACGGCCAAACGGTGAATCTGGGTGGTGCCGGCCACGTAGGCGACAAGAACGTAGGCAACAACAAGGCGTTCGCTGATCTGGGTTCGTTGACGCTGTCCGATGGCAGCAATGGCGGCCTCGGCAGCAACTACACGCTGGTCGGCGGCACCGACACGCTCACCATCACGCCCAAGACCATCAACGTAACCGCCACGGCGAACAACAAGGTGTACGACACCTCGGATGCGGCGACGATAGACACGCTGACGGGTAACGGCATCATCGCCGGTGACGCGCTGAGCTACGGTTCGGGCGCGGCAACCTTCGCCGATGCCAACGCGGCGAACGGCAAGACGGTGACGGTCAATGGGCTGACACTGGGCGGCACGGATGCGGGCAACTACACGCTTGCCAACACGACGACCACGACCACCGCCAACATCACGCCGTACGTGCTTAACCTCAACGGTACGCGCGTCTACGACGGCACGGTGAATGCCGATGCCTCGCTGTTTGGCACCGCTGGCGTGCTGGCCGGCTTGAACGGCCAGACGGTGAGCTTGGGCGGCACTGGCCACGTAGGCGACAAGAACGTGGGCAACAACAAGGCGTTCGCCGACCTGGGTTCGCTGGCGTTGTCCAACGGCAGCAATGGCGGCTTGGGCAGCAACTACACGCTGGTTGGCGGTACCGATACGCTCACCATCACGCCCAAGATCATCAGCGTAACCGCCACGGCGAACAACAAGGTGTACGACACCACGGATGCGGCAACGGTGGCGTCTCTCACCGGCAACGGAACGATCGCGGGCGACACACTGACCTACGGTTCGGGTGCAGCAACTTTCGCCGATGCCAATGCAGCGAACGGCAAGACGGTAACGGTCAATGGCCTGACGCTGGGCGGCGCAGACGCGGGTAACTATCAGCTCAGCGGCACGACGGCCACGACCACTGCCAACATCACCCCGTACGTGTTGAACCTCAACGGCACGCGTGTATACGACGGCACAGTGAACGCCGACGCCAGCCTGTTCGGTGCCAATGGCGTGTTGGCCGGTTTGAACGGCCAAACGGTGAATCTGGGTGGTGCCGGCCACGTAGGCGACAAGAACGTGGGCAGCAACAAGGCGTTCGCCAACCTCGGATCGCTGGCGCTGTCGAATGGCAGCAATGGCGGCCTCGGTAGTAACTACACACTGGTCGGCGGCACCGACACGCTCACCATCACGCCCAAGGCGCTGGGCGCGACGGCGACCGCAAATGATCGCGTGTACGACGGCACCGTGATCGCCGGCCTCACCGGTGCGAGCCTGGTGGGCTTGGTGGGCGGCGATCAGGTCGCGCTGAACAACGCGAGCCAAGGTACGTTCGCCGACAAGAATGTGGGCAACAGCAAGGCCGTGACCACGAACATGACCATCGGCGGCGCCGATGCAGGTAACTACGACTTCACCACGGCCACTGGCATCACCGCCAACGTGACACCCAAGTTGATCGACGTGACCGCGACTGCGGCGAACAAGGTGTACGACACCACGGCGGGCGCCACTGTGACCACACTCAGTGGCAATGGATTGATTGCCGGTGACGCGGTGAGCTTCGGTTTTGGCTCGGCAAATTTCTCCGACGCTAATGCCGCCAATGGCAAAACGGTGACGGTCGGCGGCCTTACCAAAGCCGGTGCTGACGCCGGTAACTACACGCTTGCCAACACGACGACCACGACCACGGCCGACATCACACCTTATGTGCTTAGCCTCAATGGCACGCGTGTGTACGACGGCTCGGTGAACGCGGGTGCGGACTTGTTCGGTGCGAATGGCGTGCTGACGGGCCTGAACGGCCAGACGGTGAACCTGGGCGGCACGGGCCATGTGGGCGATAGGAGCGTGGGCAACAACAAGGCGTTCGCCGACCTAGGTTCGCTGGCATTGTCCAACGGCAGCAATGGCGGCTTGGGCAGCAACTACACACTGGTCGGTGGTACCGACACGCTTACCATCACGCCCAAGACCGTTGTCGTGAATGCCACGGGCACGGACAAAATGTTCGACGGCAATACGTACGACACGGTAACGCTTGGCAGTCAGGACATCCTCACGGGTGACCTGGTACAGATCGGGAAGCTGGCGGCGAACTTCTTTGATCCCAGCGTCGCCAACGGCAAGACTGTTTCGGTGACCGGCCTGCAATTGAGCGGAGCGGATGCGGGCAACTACGTGCTGTCCAGCACCGCAACAACGACCCGGGCCAGCATCACTGGTGCGCGCCCATCGGCCTTCGGTATCGACGATGGCCTTCTGGCGCAGCTATCCAGCGCGGTCGGTCCGGCCGAACTCCCAACGCCTTATGGCCTGGCCGCTCAGGACACCGTGGGGCCCTATACGGGCAACAAGAAGAAGCTGCATCACCCGGTGGAGCGCAATGTATCGCGTGACGATTTCACTTCCGGACTGTCCCTGAGGGTGATTGATGGTGGCCTGCGCGTGCCAGTGCAGGCGCTGCCATGAAGGATGCAGGTGACCCTTCTTCGACACCGCGTCTTTCGTCAGTCAACTGTTTTCGAATGGAACTCATGAATACCAAGTCTTATTCCGCACCGCGCCTGGGCGCGCTGGTCACCATGATGTCGTTGGCGCTGTCCGGTGTAGCGAGCGCCCAGCAAGCATTTCCAGGCGCGCCGGTGCAGTTGCCCAACGCCGGGTTGCTGCTGCAGCAAGTGCCGCAGCAACCCGCGACGGTACCGCCATCGGATCTCGATCTGCGGATGCTGCGCTCGGAGCATCGGCCTGCGGGCGACTCGCATGCTTTCCTGGTCAAAGGCATCCAGATCGTGGGCAATAGCCTGCTGTCCACGGACAAGCTGCATGCACTCGTCGCCGATAGCGAAGGCAGGCAACTGACGCTGACGGATCTCGACGGCCTGGCTGATCGCATCAGCACCGCTTATTTGAAGGCGGGATACCCTCTGGTGCGCGTCTACGTGCCGGCCCAGACCCTGAGCGATGGCATAGTGAAGCTCGCGGTAGTCGAAGCTCGGTACGGCAAGATCGTGCTGCAGAACGACAGCGCAGTGAAGCAGGACACTCTCCAGGCGACTCTGGCCCCATTGCAGGCAGGGCAGCCGGTATCCAACTACGCGCTGGAACGTAGCCTGTTGTTGCTCTCGGACATTCCGGGTGCGCAGGCCAGTTCGGCGATCAGGCCGGGCGATGAGGCGGGCACCTCGGACCTTGTCGTCGACGTGACCTCGGCGCCCCGTTACACGGGCACCCTGGGCATGGACGACTTCGGCAACGCCTATACCGGCCGAGCACGCCTTACTGGCAACTTCGACGTGAATGGTCTGCTGCATCGTGGCGATCTGCTGGATGTCAGCGCAGTGAGCTCGGGCGGCGGCATGAACTACGTGCAAGGTGGCTATCGCTATCTGCTCAACGGCCAGGGCACCACCTTGCGCGTGGGTGTGTCGTCACTGCATTACCATCTGGGCGATGATCTTGCGCCGCTCGACGCGTACGGATCTGCGCTGGTCGGCAGCGTGACGTTGACGCAGCCCATCATCCGCAACACCGCGGGCAATCTGTATGGGCAGCTGGAGTTCGACCACAAGCTGCTGAAAGACGATATCGGCGTGGTGATGATCGACAACGATCGTCAGGCCAATGTGTGGGTAGCCACCCTTGCCGGCGATCAGCGCGACGACCATGGCGTGACCAACTTCAACATCAGCGGTTCGCGGGGCAAGATCACCTATACCAACGACCTGGCCGAGCTCATCGACATGCTGACTTCGCGCACCCAGGGCTCGTATACCAAGTACGGCCTGTCGGTGTCCCGCCTGCAGCAGTTGGGCGCCAATGACGCCATCTATGCCGGTTACACGCAGCAGTGGGCCAACAAGAACCTGGATACGTCGGAACAGTTCTTTCTTGGTGGCTCCAATACGGTTCGTGGTTATGACACGGGCGTGCTCGCCGGCTCGCAGGGCAATCTGTTCACCGCAGAGTTCCGGCACGACTTCAGTGTGACCGGCGTGCCGGGGCGGTGGCAGGCGTCACTGTTTGCCGATACTGGCCGCGTCGAGGTCTACAAGAACCCCTTCACCCAGGGCATCAACAGCGGTCGACTCAGCAGTGCGGGTATCGGCCTGCATTGGGCGGGAGCCAATGGCTGGATGGCCATGGCCTCGGTCGCCAAGCCCATCGGTAACACGCCGGAGATTCTGCGCAACGTCGACACGAAGTCCAGGCTGTGGGTTCAGGTGCAGAAGGGATTTGACTGATCCTTTCATCCAAGGTGACGTATTGGGGCGAATAAGAGCGGGGGTTTTTCCAGCGCTCCCGCGCTCACTCCTCACGCATGAGTTATCGTGGATATAGCGCGCTATGTGAGTAAAGGGCAGGGAGGCACTGTGAAGCCTCCGTCGGGCGGCTAGTCGATGTAGCCATCCATGGCCGGTGCAGTCATGTTGTTTCGCAATGACTGAAATACGTGTTCGATGGATTTATCGCCCCGGGATGGCCGGCTACGCTCGGTCATTGCCTTACGTGCCCCGGCGACCGTCATGCATCGATACCCATGGATTTCCGCGCTTTGTTTCCTGGGGCTGACGCTCTCGCACGGCGTTGTGGCCGGCGCGACGGATTTTGAGAAAGCGGTGCAACGCGCGGACACGGCGCCCACTCGCTCCGAGACACCCCTGGCCACACGCGACGGTGTGCCCGCGTGGCTGGTGGGAACGTGGGTCCTGGTGCGCTGTGACAGCGTCTATCCGGATGGCCGGCTCGCGGAACCGTACGGACCCAGCCCGGAAGGGTTGTGGATCATCGATGGCCAGGGGCATTACGTGATGCAGATCGTTCGGGATGAGCACGGACGCGCCGCTGCCAATGACACGTCCACGAGCATGTCCGCCGACTATCGGGCGGCGTCCATGGATGTCAGCTCGAACTACGGCTGGATACGTGCTGATGGCGCACAACTGCACACGCACATCGCACGCGCGTCATCCCCGTATTGGGACGACAGGGATACCGATGCCGCTTATCAGCTTCAGGGCGACCAGCTGACCTACGCCTTGGATAAGCCGTCCGGTGGTACGTCGGCGGATGCGCGCGGCGTCATGGTGTGGCGTCGCCTGAGAAACTGATTCGGTGCAAACACTTCAACCCCACGCTTCCGGAGCGATACGATCCATGAACAAGTTCTTGTTGTTCGGTTCCCTGTTGTTTGTCGCCACCACGCTGGCTCACGCCGACGCACCCACGCTGCCGGCGTATGTGTCCGCGGCGGTTGCCGATCATGCAAGGCCTGATGTCGATACAGCGCGGGATGGTGATCGCAAACCGGCTGAATTGGTCGCCTTGGCGGGGATCAAGCCCGGTGACAAAGTGGCTGACCTGCTTCCTGGTGGCGGCTATTTCACGCGCATCTTCAGCAAGGTCGTTGGGCCGAAAGGGCATGTGTACGCCGTCATTCCGGCCAGCGTTGCCCAAGGCGCTGCAAAGAAGCTCGACAGTATCAAGGCGCTGGCTGCCGATCCGGCGTACAGCAATGTCACGCTTGCCATCCGACCCTATGATCAGATTGGCGGCGACGAACCGCTGGACGTGGTCTGGACATCGCAGAATTACCATGACGTCTACGGCGCCGTCAGCGTTTTCGCCGTGCCCGGCACAACCGGCGCTCAGGAGGCGGCCATCATGGACGTTGCCGCTTTCAAGGCGTTGAAGCCCGGTGGCATCTACCTGGTGACGGACCATGTGGCCAAAGCGGGCTCAGGCGAGCCTGAAGCCAAGAGTCTGCACCGCATCGACCCGGCAGTCGTCATCGCCCAGGCAAGTGCGGCAGGTTTCGTGCTGGAGGCACGCAGCGACATCCTCGGCAATCCCATGGACAGCCACGAACAGATCATATTCGCGCCGGAGATCAAGGGTCATACGGACCAATTCGTGTTGAAGTTCCGCAAGCCCCGTTGAGTTGGTTGCCACTCCAACACGTCCAAGGTTGCTGAGTGGAAGTCGCACGCGGCACGATTGCGGCCCGTGCGTGCATGAGGTGGCGCGTTTTTCGTTGCGGCACGCGCCGCCCGTCGTCATGCCTTTGACCTTCAAGGCATGACGGCAAGGTGCGGCACGTATATTCTGGGCGAAGGCTTAGGCGACTAGCACCGTCTGGCGCATACGAAGCCAGCTGAGTGCCATCCTGGGCCATCCGCCACGCAACGGGTTCATCATGAAAAAGCTCGATCTCGACGCCGTCAAGGCGTTCGTACTGACCGCTGAATTGCAGAGCTTTACGCGGGCCGCGCAAGCACTGGACAGTACGCAATCGGCTGTCAGCATCAAGCTACGGCGCCTGGAAGAACAATTGGGACGGCGCCTGTTGGAGCGAACGCCACGACAGGTGCGTCTTTCTTCCGAGGGCGCTGCCTTTCTTGAGGCGGCCCGTGACCTGGTTTGTGCGCATGATCGGGCGGTTGCCTCGTTCGATGTGGAAAAGCGCCGCATGGTCATTGGTATCAGCCACCAATTGGTGGGCAGCGAGTTGCCCGCGCTGCTGCGACACATGAATGATCATGACCCACACTTGGTAATCGAGCTTCGCGTGGCCGGTTCTCGCGAGATCAGCCAGGCCTACGAGGCGGGCGCGCTGGACGCGGCGCTGGTGCTGCAGGCGCGCGAACAGCGACGCAATGGCGAAGCGCTGTTTACCGAATCGTTCGCCTGGATCGCCGCTGCAGACTGGCAGCCCCGTGCCGGCCAGCCGCTGCCGCTGTCCACACAGGGTGAGTCATGCAGTATTCGCGCGGGCGCCGTGCACGCGCTCGACCAGGCCGGCATTGCCTGGACGGAAGTGTTCGTGGGCAAGGGCGCTTCGGTGGTGGGCGCCGCCGCCGCGGCAGGGCTGGCCGTGGCAGTGCTGGCACGACGGAGTGCACCCAGCGGCACGATCGACATTGGCCCGACACTGTCGCTGCCGAACTTGCCCACGCAGGAAGCCGTGCTCTATACGGCGCTACATGACCGGCGTTCACGCAACGCGCTGCATACCCTTAGTGTGGCTTTCAAAGGCCTGACTCAGGCGTGATGCTGGTGATCGGGTTCAGCGCGGGCCGTTGTCGATGCGCCAGGAGCTTTTCGTCGCGCATCGCGCAAAGCATCGATCAACCGCGTAAACAGGAGCAGGGATGCGTGAGCGGCAACCAGTGGCGAGGGTTCGGCCCACCACGGTGACATCTGGGGCGGTGCTTTGTTTGCTGGCGAGTCCTCTTGCTTCATGCGCGCGGCTCTCTTTTCAGAATGGATGGCGTGGCCTATAGCTGGCCGCCGTCGGCGCTCCCGCGCCTGGTTCCGCAAACCCCATCAGTACGCCGAGGAAGGTAAGTCGCCGCAGGATGGCGAAACAGGCCGTGTACGATATTTCAGTCATCGCGGCGTGATATGTGAATGCATCACGGCTCGATCCGCACGCTGCGCGCCGTGCTGGTGTAGCGGTATTGATAAAGCGCATGGCAGAAATATTCCGCATCGCCTGTCAACCGGAAAAGAGGCTCCCTGAGGATGCGGACCATCTAACAACGGGGTATGTCACATGCGCGTCTTGTCCGGACTTTTGCTATCAACCCTGCTTGCAAGCTCCTCGGCGTTCGCCATGGAAAGCATGATGACCTCGCCCCTTGCCGGCACATGGACCCTGAAGTCGGCATACGACCTGCACAAGGACGGCAGCAAGACGTTCGGCTTTGGATCCAAGCCCACGGGAATCCTGATCGTCGGTGCGCAGGGTGAATACTCCCTGCAGGTATTTCGCAGCAACGAACCGACCTTCGCTGTGGATGAACACGGTGCGCGCAAGGAGTTCAAGCCTGCCGAGCTGGCCAGCACACACTACGGCCACGTGAAGCTGGATACCCAGGCGCACACGGTCACGTTTCAGATTGACCAGTCCTATATCCAGCGATGGAACAGTACCGCGCAGGTGCGCCCGTACACGTTGACCGGTGACGAGCTGAGCTATCAGGTGCCGCCTCAGCCCGGTAGCGACAGCGTGGCCGTATCGGTATGGCAGCGTGTCGGCAACCCTCATGTGTCAGTATCGAAGGGTTCGATGGAGCAGGGCTTGGCCATGCGCCATTCCGGTACCGACGTGGGGACGCCTTGAGTGGGGATTGGAATGGGTATGAAACGTTGGCGGGTGATGGCGGGGCTGCTGGGTTGCGCCATTGGCATGTCGGCGCTGGGCAGTGATGTATCGCAACGCGTAAAGGCATTCGACGCGCTGCTGGCCGAGCAATGGCAGCATCAACTGGAAGCCAGTCCCGAGTCTGCGACGACGTTGGGTGACCTGCGTTACAACGATCGCTGGAGCGATGCCTCACTGGCGCATGTGCAGAGCGAGCGCACCATTAGCCTGGATTTCCTGAAACGCTTCGAGGCGGTGGACACCCAGGGCTTTTCGGACGAGGAGAAGCTCAACCAGCAGCTCATGGTGCGGCAGCTGAAGCAGGATCTGCGCGCCATCGACCTGAAGCTGTACGAGATGCCCTTGGACTACCACCACGGCATACAGCTGCAGCTGCCTGGCTTGATCAGCTCCATTCCGTTCGACAACACCAAGGAATATGAGGACTACCTGGCTCGTCTGAAGGCGATTCCGCGGGTGCTGCAACAGACCACGGAAGTTGCCCGCCAGGGTATGCATGACGGCATGATGCCGCCGCGGTTCCTGCTGGAAAAGGTGGCCGTCCAGATTGACGGCATCGCCAAGCCGACAGGTGCCGATAATGCGTTTGCTTCGCCCTTGAAACATTTCCCGGCCAGCGTGTCGCCTGCAGATCAGGCACGCCTGCGGGCGGCGATTACCGCTGCCATCGACAACGACGTGCGTCCTGCGTATCGCAAACTCGGTCAGTTTGTGTCCACGGAATACGCGCCTCACGGGCGAAGCGAGCCCGGTATATGGCAGCTGCCAAGAGGGGACGAGATCTACCGTTTCGCCGTGGAGCAGATGACCACCACCGAGCAAACGCCCGCGCATATCCATGCACTGGGACTGGCGGAGGTGACGCGCATCGAGGCGCAGATGACAGTAATCGCCAAGGCGCAGGGCTATTCCGACCTGGCGAGCTTTCGCGCAGCGCTAAAAGACGATCCGAACGTGCATGCGCGATCGCGCGAGGACATTCTCGATCGCTATCGCGGCTTCATTGCACAAATGCAGCCACAATTGCCCAAGTTGTTTGGACTGCTGCCCAAGACACCGCTGGAAGTGGTGCCGGTGGAAGCCTATCGCGAGAAGGGTTTCCAGATTGCCTCGTACCAGCAGGGCACGCCGGACGGCTCGCGTCCGGGGCAGCTCTACGTCAATACCGGTGACTATGCCAGTCGCACGACGGTGGACATGGAATCGGTGGCGTATCACGAAGGTATTCCCGGCCATCACCTGCAACTTTCCATCGCGCAGACGCTGCCCGGCTTGCCGCCGTTCCGCCAACAGGCGGACTACACCGCCTATATCGAAGGCTGGGCGCTCTACGCCGAGCAGTTGGGCAAAGACATCGGTTTCTACAAGGACCCGCTGTCGGACTACGGCCGCCTCACAGGAGAGCTGTGGCGCGCCGATCGCCTCGTGCTGGATACGGGGGTGCACTACAAGCATTGGACGCGACAGCAGATGGTGGATTACTTTCGCGCCCACTCCAGCGTGGCCGAAGCGGATATTCAGACCGAAACTGATCGCTACATAACCTGGCCAGGTCAGGCATTGGCGTACAAGGTTGGCCAGCTGAAGATGTTGGAGCTGCGTGAGCGCGCAAAGAAGGCGCTCGGCAGTCGTTTCGATATCCGCGCCTTCCACGACGAGATCCTCGGGGGCGGGGCGTTGCCACTGGACGTGCTGGACGCGCGCATCAATGCCTGGATCGATACCGTCAACAGCGGCACGGCTTCCGTTTCCCGATCATGATGTCATCGTGGAAATTGAAAGTCGCTGTCGCTGGTTGGTGCTGGCTATACGGCACACACTCGCGTTGAGAGGCCTTGGCAGGCTATTGGCGTTGCGGTAGTGAAACTTCCTGCTCTTTTCTCGCGTACGCAACTGCGTTGTGCGCATGAAGACTTTCCTGGTGCACGATGCGTACGTGAAAGTCCGCAATGCTGCAGTCCGTGTCTAGCGCCCGCTGGATTCGTCGCGCCGCATCCTCGCAGAACATCAGGTTGCCGCCATTGGCCAGCGCGAAGGCTTGCTCGTCCTGACGTTTGACGATCGTCTGCACAGGCGTGCCAAGCGAGGCCTCGACACGATCGACGAGCGCAGCGACATCCCATGCTGTGCCCTGAGCTAGCCGGGTCCAGACGTGGGCGATGCTGCGCTGTGCATGCGGTGTGGCGGGTACGCCCTGTTCGCTGCCCAGCCACGCAGACGCCACGTTGCAGGGCACTAGGGGTTGCGAAGAGAAACGCTGCTCGAAGTGCTGCTGAATCACTTGCCGTGCCAGCGCTGCAGACGCGGGGCAGGTTGAGGAGTAGGCGATCTCGGTGGCTACTGTGATGTCCAGGCCACGTTCGTCCAGTGTGCCTTCGATGGTGACGGGATAGACGCGCCACCCGTGGAGATCGCTCCGCAGTGCCTTGCGGCGTAGTGCCTGATCAAAATGCAGGCGAATACGAGCGCGGTCGGCAAGTTCCTCGTGCGATTGCAGGAAGGCGCGCAACAGCTGCTCCAGCGTGCGGGCATCGAGCGGTGTATCGCCAAGGTGTTGGTCGATAAGACGGTACAGACGCGACATGTGGATGCCGCGCTGATCGCTCCGGACAAGATTGACAAAGGCGTCGACACGGCCGATGACCTGCTGTGTGGAATCAGGGCCGGTAGCGATGCGCATGGGCATGAGGATGTCCTCCATGCCCACCCACGCCAGTGGCCCGCTGGATACGGGTTCGGCATGGACGTCGGGCATGAGGGAGAGCGGTTCGGGGATCTGCTTCACGTTGGCCCTGATGGCATGGGGTTATGCATCAGTGATGCGGAGCGGCGCGGCTTTGGCCAAGCGCACTGACCGCCGCTGCGGCATCGACCTGTTGTGCGCCACCCACCATCCTGCTGCTGTGCAAAAGCAGATCGTGGACGTCGTGGGCATCCAGGTTCGGGGAAAGCGAGAGCAATAACGCAACGATGCCGCTCACGTGTGCAGCAGCCATGGACGAGCCGGATGTGAAGTCGTATCCCCCGCCTGGCTGGGTCGTCAGGATGTCGTTGCCTGGCGCGCTGAGCACGCCGGCTGGCGCGCTAGAGGCGTTGCTGACGCGTACCACGAGCACGCCGGGTGCGCTGTCGGGGAACCCTGCATGGCTTCCATCGGGTGGCATGGCGGCAACGATAATGCGTTGTTGCCCCAGCAACTGCTTCAGCAGTCTGTCCAGCAAGGGGTCGGATGGACCGCCCAGGCTGAGGTTGATGATGCGTGCATCGGTGTCGAGGATCGCAGCCAGGGCCTTGGCGAGCGTAAACGAGTTGCAGTGCGCGCCGTCGGGGCTGTTGGCGGGATACCAGCAGGCCTTGTAGACACTGATGATGGAGTGAGGAGCGATGCCGACGATGCCGACGTGGTTGTCGCCGACGGCACCGATAATGCCGGCAACCTCAGTGCCATGCGGATCGCGATTGAAGGCTGGGGCATTGTCATCGACTTCGTTGCTGGTGTCGTGAATGCGCCCCTGCAGGTCCGGGTGCGAGGTATCAACGCCCGTGTCGACAATGGCGATATGCACGCGATCGCCCTGGCTGACGTTGTGCGCCAAGGCGGCATCCGTTTCGACAAAGCCGCGTTGCAGATTGGCGTAGGGGTCGTTGTATTCGTGCGCGTTGTTCTGCGCCTGCGAATACACGCTGTAATCCTGCAGTGGTTGCGCCAGTGCGACGCGGTCGTCCTTGGCCAGCACGGCGAGCAGCTCGTCGCGGGTCATGCCGGGCGGCGGCTCGAGCACGATGCAGTACAGGTTCAACGCCTTGATGGGCCAGCCGACAACTTCGTGCCAGCCGTAGTGCTGCCGCATGGCCTGCAGCTCCGAGATGGCGCGCTGCCCGGCACCGTAGTTTGCGGTAGGGACATAGCCGAGCATGGTGGAGCCCGCGTGCGTGGGTGGCGGGTCCTGGGGATTGGCGACGGCGAGCACGATGTCGCGCTCGCTGTTCATCGCAGTGATGGCATGGCTATTGGCAGTGGTTTGATCGACTGCTGCGCCCGTCGGCTGATCCGGGCGCAAAGGCGCACAGGCCCCCAGCAGGCTGGCGGCGAACAGGAGCAGCAGTGCAGCGTACTTCATGGGCTGGCGGCGACGGGCTCGGCGAGGCGGATACCGTGCGTGGTGCGTAATTGCTGAAGGGCTACCTCTACCGTGGACGTATGCGTAGGCATCACGGTGTAGGCGCCGACGTCATTGGGGCCATTGATCACCTCGAGCTGCAGTGAGTGCAGCAACGTATTCCAGTCGGCGAGCTTCATGTTCGTATCGGGAACCACGCGAATCGCGCCCGGCGCGACCGGTTGAGCAGGGCTGCTCAATGTGCGGTAAGGCGAGTGTCCGCTGTCAGACGACCAGAGTTCCACGCCGAGGATGCCTATACCCACCGCCTGTACCAGCACGGCGGCCACCAGTGCGCGGGTGAGCCAGGTGCCAACGCGCGCCCGAGGCGTCGCTTCATTGGCTTCACTCGCGTCGATGCGGCCCATCAGACGCTTGAGGCCGGCCTCGGGATCAAGCTGGGTGCCGGTGGGCAGGGCCAGCGCAAGGCGCAGCCGACTCTGTTGAGCGAACTCCTCGCGGCAGGCTTCGCAGCGCGCAAGGTGGTCGGTGAGCCAGGCGCTTTGCTCCTGAGGGGCACTGTCCTGCAAAACCCAGGGCATGGCGTCCCACGCCCGGGCACAGTCCTGGTCAGTATCTTTCGTCGACTTCATGGCACGCGGTTCTCTTTGGGCGTGATCGGGTCGCCAGCCAGTGCCGGCAAGATATTGCGCAACTTCACCCTGGCGTGGAACAGCCGCGCCTTCACGGTGCCAACCGGGCACTGCATGATGGTCGCGACGTCGTCCAGCGTGTGGCCCACGCCATAAACCAGTTCCACCACCACGCGTTGATCAGCCGACAGGCGCTCCATGGCCTTGCCCAGCCAGTCACGCAGTTCGCGGTCCTCGCCAGGGTCGAAGGCCGGGGTGCGATCTTCGGGCAGGCCTTCATCGTCCACTGGTTCATCGCCGCGCTGGCGTAGCGCTTTCAGGCCACAGCGATAGGTGATGCCGATGATCCAGGTCGATACCCGAGAGTCACCGTTGAAGGCGCCGGCCTTCTGCCACACGATCCAGAAGCAGTCGTTGATGACCTCTTCGATGACGTCGTTCCGGCGGGTAAGGCGAGTCAGGAACCTGCATAACCGACCGTGATAGGCGCGGTACAGCGTAGCCAGTGCCGCGCGGTCTCCCGCCGCCGTGCGCTGGAGCAGCAGGCGATCTGTCTCGTCGGCATCGATATCGGCATCTTTCATGGCTGAGGCGAAGGCAGGGTGTTACCCGGTAGGTGCCCGAAAAGACCGAAATGGTTGCACTGAACTAAAACGACCACGTGATCGTCGCGACCCAGGGCGAGGCGGCTAGGTTGTCCTGGCGCAGGGTCGCGTCGACGAGGACACGGTCCACTTCCACGCGCCACGGCCCCTGGCCCCAGATAAGCCCGAGGTGTCCGTACCCATAGGAGTTTACGCGGTCGCCGTTGCGATAGCGGTGAGCGCCGTATTCATCGTTGTAGACGCGGTAGTAAGGCACCTGGGCCTGGGCATAGCCGGCACCCGCGGAAACGGAGAAATGGAAGGGCAGTGGCCAGTGGAAATCCACGTCGGCGGCGCCGCGCAACCGGTGGTCGTCGCCGCCTGTGGGGGCCAGGGCGGTGACCCCCAGGGTGAGTACGTCGCGATAGATCCAGTTGGCGCTGCCTTCGGCGCGGTTGAAGGCGCCATTGCCCCGGCCCGGGTAATCGTAATAGGCAAGGCCGGCGATGAACTGCCAGTCCGGCGCGATCTGCCAGGCGCGGGAAGCCTGGGCGAACGCTTCAGCGAGCGGCGTCGCGTTGCGCACTTCCGTGCTGGCGGCGACGCCGAATGACCAGCCCGACGGGAGTGCCCAGGACGCCGCCCCCTGCAGAACCGCAGTGTCAGGGGTGACCGCCAGGCCACGGTCCACGAGCTGTGAGCTCAGTGCGACTGTGCCGCTGACATTTCCCGACTGCGCGTGCGCCGCCCATGGCATGCAGGCGCATGCGAGCAAGGTCGACAGCACGATGGCGAGCTGATGTCGCCGGTGTGTGTCGGCACGGGCAGGTGGCTGGTCGGTGCCTTGTTTCATCGGCGCCTCGATAGGGAGGCATCCACGCGAAGCGGCGTGGAAAACGCCGCGGGCGGACATGGCCGGTTACTGCTGGCAGGAGCCTCGCCGTGCAACATCGGTCCCAGGATTGATCCGCGTCGGTGCCGCCCTAGGTTAGTGGGCGGAAAGAGCCGTGTATACGTGGACGCCCCTCCGCGCATCAGTGGTTCGACTGCAGATAGGCGATCAGGTCATCGAGTTGCCCGGCATCGTCGAGCCCCGAGTACTTCATCTTGGTTCCGGGGTTGGCTTTCTTGGCCGGCTGCGACAGGTACCAGTGCAGCTTGTCCTCGGTCCATGCCCAGTCGGCGTTCTTCAGCGCATCCGAATAGCTGTAATCGGCGATGCTGCCCGCGTGGCGGCCCACGATGCCGAACAGGCTGGGGCCCTTCTTGTTGTGCCCTTGCTTCGTGGTGTGGCACTCGGCGCATTCCTGCTTGAATACGCTCGCTCCGGCGCTGGCGTCGCCAGCCAGTGCGGGCAGGGCGCCTGCGCCGTAGAACAGCATCATCGTCATCAAGGCGCTGCGCGCCATTCTCCCCAGCTTGGGTATCGTCACGTCCAGGCTCCAGCAGGTGTCAGAACGCAACGCTTGCGCTCAAGGTAAAAGCATCGAGGTCTTTGGCTTGGGTCATGGGCACGCCGGGTGGCGCACCGAAGATGTTGTCGCTCACGCCGTTGAAGCGCGTGAAGCGGAACCAGGTGGCGGCAATCTTCAGGTTCGCTTTCGATGTGAACGAGTCATCCTTGCCAAACGGTGTCCAGTACAGACTGATCAGGTTGGCGGTGCTGTCCGGTGTGCCAAACGGCGGATAGCGCGCGGGATCCTCCGTGCCAGTGCTTGCCAGGTGGGCCACCTGTAGGGCATAGCTCTGCAAGAAGGTATAGGTCACGCTGAGTGTGCGGTCGTGTGCATCCCCGTGCGATTTGGCCGCTAGCCCGTTGATGGTCGGCGTGCTGCCATAGTTCCGTTGTTCCAGGATGTTCACAAAGCTCGCCTGCACAATGTGATCGCGATTGCCAAGGAACTGGTACGTCAGGTCGTAGCCGAGGTCGGTGATGTCGTCGCTCTGCGCATTGCGCGGTAGTTGACGCTTCGTCGTGAGTGCCACGACGCCGGCGGAAAAGAACTGCCGCTTCATATCTTTCATATACGCAAAGCGGAAGTAACCCGTGTCGCTGAGCCGGCCGGGATCACCGGAGGTGTTGTAGCCCAGGTGGTCTTGCGTCGAGGTTGGCATCGCGTTGTAGGTGCCGATCTCGCCGTACCAGTTGTCGTCGTACAGCGCATACACGCCGCCACCGATCACGCGGTTGTTGAGCGAGTTGGGGCTGGACAAGTTGAGCAGCGTGCCGGATATCGCCGGCGGCCCGAGCGTCGATGCGTTGGGCAGGGCGCCGATAGGGTCGTCGAACCCGGGACTGTTGTTGATACTTACGCCGACGATGGTGTCTTTGCCCGCGATCTTCAGATCTTTGGCGACGAAGCGCAGGTCCAGGTTGCTGAGCTTGGTGCTGAATTGATCCTTGCCGTTATTGTCCGTTTCCACCTTGACGAAGCCGCCGAGGTGATCGCTGATGCGGCCCGCCAGATAGATATCCGCTTCCGTGAGCTGTGTGGTGTTGTCGCCACGCTCCGGTATGGTGCGTGTGCCGATGAGCTGTGCAGCCACCGGGATCTTGGTGCCCTGTCCATCCGTGTCGGTGTATCCGTTGAGTTTGAAGCGCATGCCATAAGGCGTCAGTGCGGGGCCATACGCACCTGCGTGGCAATCCGCGCAGGCGGACCCCGTCTGGCGTGCGTAGGCGGGCACCGCATGCGCGCTGTTGCCGGCCAGCATGGATAGCACGACAACGACGGCATAAGCGGCGCACAAGCGCCAATGGCGGATTAGGGCAGGCGGCATGAGATCTCCTGGTCTCGACGGGGCTTGCGCGGGGAAGTGGGCGTTGTTCATGAGCGCCGCCGCCCGGGCAGCATCAGGCGAAGTGTGCGATCGCGCAGCATGAAGTGGTGCCAGAGCGCAGCGGCCACATGCAGCGTGATCAGTGCGAGCAATAGCCAGGCGACGCCCTGGTGCCAATCGGTAAGGCTGTCGGCAAGATCCTCGTCACTGGCGACGATGGCGGGCAGCGTGAGGCCGAAGAAGTGCACCGGTTTGCCCTGCGCATTGCTGAGCACCCAGCCAAGCAAGGGCTGAATCAACAGCAGCACATACAGAGCCAAATGGGTCGAGCCAGCGGCGAAGCGGATCAACAGTGACGTGTCGCCCTCGGCCGGCCATTTGCCCAGCCGAAAACGAAGCGCCGCGCGCACAACGAACGGCAGCAGCACCAGTAGCCCAAAGTGACGATGGCCTTCCAGTAGCCACATGCGCAACGCGCGGCCGTCTACTTCGTCGCGTACCACGATGAGGGCGGCTGCTATGGCGAGGAACAGCGCCGTCAGCCAGTGCAAGGCCACCAGCGCGCGCGGTCGTGCCGGCGGATCATCGGCATGGGCGTCACCGGATGCATGCGCCTGGTTGTCGTCTGTCGTCGACGGAGTCTTGTTCTGCCATTCCATGTACGAACCTCTGTGCCTCGCCTCGATGGTTCGCGCGGTCCATGCGTCCATCCGTCCCGGTGAAACGGAAAGGATGGCCGCAAGGGGCGAGCCTGCGTTGTGGCGTGAGTGCCCGGTCCGAACGGAAAGGTTGTGCCGGTGTGCCGCCACCGCGGAAGAGGTGCCACGCAACCTTGTGCGTGGAGGATGGCACTCAGTCCCTGAGAGTCCCCGATGACGACTCCACACGCCGGGCCGGGAGCATGGAAATCGAACGCGTTCAATTGCAGAAGCATGGTGATCACGGCGGCATGCTCATTGCCCTCGAACAGGACATCAATGTGCCTTTCGTGATCCGCCGCGTGTACTACATTTTTTCGACACAGCACGATGTGCATCGTGGCAAGCACGCCCACCGGCAATTGCATCAGTTGGCCGTGGCCGTGCGCGGGTCGGTGACCATGCTGCTCGATGATGGTACGGGGCCGGTCGAGGTGGTGCTCAACGATCCATCCCAGGGTTTACTGCTCGGCTGCATGGTATGGCGGGAACTGTACGACTTCAGCGACGACTGCGTGCTGATGGTGCTGGCGGACCATCTCTATGATCCAGCCGACTACATCACCGATTACGACGTCTTCTTGAGCGAGGTGAAAGACCTTGCTTATCCGAACGGGCGGGTGGCATGCCAAAGCGTCTCAGTCCTGATCGGTGCGGGCGAACTGGCGCAGATCGCCTGTGAGTATTTCGAGCACGACAGCGACTATGAGGTTGCGGCCTTCAGCGTGGAGAGTCCGTACCTGACTGAGCCGGAGTTGGCGGGGCGGCCGGTGGTCCCGTACGAAGTGCTGGACTCGCTCTATCCTCCGGCTGAGTTTGAGGCTTTCGTGGCGGTGCCGGCGAGCCAACTCAACCGCCTGCGCGCGCGCCTCTATTTGGACGCAAAAAGCCGCGGCTATCGCTTCGCGACCTACGTGAGCTCGCACGCCTTCGTATGGCGCAACGTCGAGGTGGGCGAGAACAGCTTCATCTTCGAGAACAACGTGATTCAGCCGTTTGTGCGCATCGGCAACAACTGCATCCTGTGGAGTGGTAACTATATCGGGCATCGCACGGTGATTCGCGACCATGTCTTCGTGGCATCGCACGCGGTTATCTCGGGCTACTGCGATGTCGGCGAAAGCAGTTTCATTGGCGTCAACACCACGTTCAACGACCACGTGAAGGTGGCGGCGGACAACGTGATCGGCTCCGGCGCGCTGGTTCATCGGGATACGGAACCGGGGAAGGTCTACGTCGGGTCGCCGGCCAAGGCGGTGCCTGGTCGGTCCAGTTTTGACGTGAAGCTCTGATTGCCCATGACCATCTGGCGCAAGCAGGGGTTGGTCTTCGACACCGCGCGGCAGGGCGTGGGCGGGTGGATGCGTCACTCGGCGCTCACCCCGACGCCATGGCCTATCGACGAGTCTACGATCCGCGTTTACGCGGGTTTTCGTGACGACGATGGCGTGAGTCGCATCGGCTACGTCGATGTGCTTGCGAAAGAACCATCCATCATTCTTCGCGTCAGCAAGCAACCTGTGCTTGATGTGGGTCGCGCTGGTTGCTTTGACGACAACGGCATGATCCTGGGCGATGTGATTGATGCGCCCGGCGGCCTCCACCTGTTCTATGTGGGCTTCCAGCAAGTGGCCCGCGCGAAGTTCCTGGCCTTCACCGGGCTCGCCATCTCCAGCGATGGCGGCGAGCATTTCGAGCGAGTGCAGGAAACCCCCATCCTCGATCGCGCCCCCGGCCGAAGCACCATCGGGGCCGTACACACTGCGATGTTCGATGGGATGCAATGGCGCCTCTGGTATGCGGTGGGCGACGACTGGGAGTGGATCGGCGGACGCCCCTTTCCGCGCTATCACATCCGCTGTGTCACAACGCGCGATCTCACGGATATTCCTCGCGACGATCACGTCTGCCTGCTGCCGCGGGACAGCGAGTACCGCATCGGACGTCCGCGTGTGTATCAGGTAGGTGATCGTTACGCGATGCTTTTTACGCGCGGCAACATCACCGGCGAGTACTTGCCCGGGATGGCCTTCAGCGATGACGGGCGCGACTGGGCGCGCCGCGACGAGGCGCTCGGCATCGGGCTTTCCGACAGCGGCTGGGATTCACGGACGCTTTGCTATCCGGCGCTGATTCCTCGTGGCGATGACGTCCTGATGTTCTACAACGGCAATGACATGGGCCAGGACGGCTTTGGCGTGGCGGTAGCGCGCCAGTCCCTTTTTGGTGAGGCCATCCATGCTTAAGGTGCGCCCCTACCAGCCGTCGGACGCCGATGCCTGGGATGCCGTCGTGGCGCGGTCGCGGAACGGCAACTTCCTGCACCGACGTGGCTATATGGATTATCACGCAGACCGCTTTGCCGATTGCTCGTTACTGGTGGAGCGGGGGCAGGAGATCGTCGCAGTCTTTCCGGCCAATCTCCGCGCCAACGTGGTCAGCAGCCATGGAGGACTCACCTATGCGGGCGTTATCGCAACGCATGAGTTGCGTGCCGAGTCCACCCTGCACACCTTCGAGCTGATCGGCGAGTACTACCGGCGCAACGGCGTGGAACGTGTGGTCTACAAACCGGTGCCGCATGTCTTTCATGCATACCCGACCGAAGAGGATCTCTACGCCCTGCAGCGCGTGGGCGCACGCTTGAGTCGACGTGATATCTCTTCAGTGATCTCGCTGCGTCATGCCGCAGGGTTCTCCGACATGCGTCGAAGAGCCATTCGGCGGGCCGAAAGCGCGAGCGTGGAAATAGGACAGGGCACGGACCTGCTGGCCTATCATGGCTTGCTCAATGAGGTGCTGCGTCGACACGAAGCCGTGCCAACGCACAGTGCCGCCGAACTTGCCCTGCTTCAATCCCGGTTTCCGGGGCAGATCGTGCTGCATGAGGCGCGCCAGGCCGGCAAGTTGCTGGCTGGGGTGTTGGTCTACGACTTCGGGCGCACCGTGCACGCCCAGTACATCGCCGCGTCGGAGGATGGCCGGCGCGTCGACGCACTCAGTCTGCTGCTTGGTTCGTTAGTAGGCAGCGTGTACGCCGATCGCAGCTACTTTAGTTTGGGCATCTCTACCGAGCGGAACGGCACCGTGCTCAACAGTGGTCTGGTCGCGCAGAAGGAGTCCTTCGGTGCGCGCGGCGTCGTGCACGACTTTTACGAGTGGGTGCTGTGATGGATGTGCCGTTCCTTTCACTGCGCGACGTTAACGCCCCTTACATCGACGAGCTCAAGGCTGCGGCGGCGAGGGTAATCGATTCCGGCTGGTACGTGATGGGTGACGAACTGGCGGCATTCGAGCGCGAGTTTGCCGCCTACTGCGGTACTGCGCATGCCGTCGGTGTGGGCAATGGGCTGGATGCGCTCTCGCTGATCCTGCGTGGCTACAAGGAGATGGGTCGGTTGCGCGATGGTGACGAGGTCATCGTTCCGGCGAACACTTTCATCGCCTCGTTCCTTGCCATCACCGCCAATCAGTTGGTGCCGGTTCCCGTCGAGCCGGATCCTGCGACCTACAACATTGATCCGGTGCGAGTCGAGGCTGCGCTGGGTGTGCGGACACGCGCGATCATGCCGGTGCATCTCTACGGCCAGCTGGCGGACATGGGCGCGTTGGCGGATATCGCCCGTCGGCGCGGACTGCTGCTGATCGAGGATGCAGCCCAGGCGCATGGCGCAAGCAGCGAAGGCCGCCGCGCCGGTGCCTTTGGCGATGCCGCAGGGTTCAGTTTCTTTCCAGCCAAGAATCTCGGCGCGTTGGGGGATGGCGGCGCCGTGGTCACCGCTGATGACGAGCTCGCCAAGCGCGTGGCGGCTCTGCGGAATTACGGCTCGGAAGTGAAGTACCACCATGTGTACCAAGGCGTCAATTCGCGACTGGACGAAATGCAGGCGGCCCTGTTGCGGGTCAAGCTTCGCCACCTCGACAACGAGGTCGCGCGTCGCCGGTGGGTGGCGCAACGTTATCGGGAAGCCATACGTCATCCGCACATCGAGCTGCCGCAGGTGCAGGCGGAGGACGCGCACGCTTGGCATTTGTTCGTGGTTCGCTCCGGCCGGCGCGACGCGCTGAAAGCGCATCTGGCGGCCCATGGCGTACAGAGCCAGGTGCACTATCCGGTGCCGGCGCATCGCCAGCCGGCTTACCCGTCGCTGCATGGCATGAAGCTTCCGCTGACCGAGCGATTGCATCGCGAAGTGTTGAGCTTGCCGATCAGTCCGGTCATGAGCAATGAGGCTATCGTGCGCGTCATCGATGCGTGCAACGCCTTTGAGTACGCGCCATGAACATGGCGCGCGCAAGCATCTACGCCTCGGTGGCCACGGCGGCCAAGCTGCTCGCTGGGCTGGTGATCATCAAGCTGGTGGCCTGGATGGCGGGGCCCGAGGGCGTGGGCCGCCTCGGCCAATTCATGAGCCTGATGTCGGTGCTGGCGGTGTTGGCCGGCGGCGGCATTAGTGCAGGTGTGGTGAAGTACGTCGCCGAGTATCGCGACGATCCGCAGAAGTTGTCCCGCTTGCTGGCCGCCGCACTGTGGTATGCACTTTGCGCGTCATGCCTGATCGGTGCCGGCGGGCTGTTGCTCAGCCGGGAGATTGCCGGCTGGCTGCTGGGTGACGTCCGTTATCAAAGCCTTATTGCCGTGCTGGCCGCCGTGCAACTGGGTATTGCCCTGGTGAACTACATCCTCGCCGTCATCAACGGCTTCATGGATGTGAAGCGGCTTGCCTGCATCCAGGTGTTGGGGTCGCTGCTCAGTATTGCGCTGGCGTTGTGCCTGTCGCGCTGGTTGCATCTGTACGGTGCGTTGCTGGCGCTGGTGGTCGGCCAGTTGTTGGTGCTCGCCGTGGGTCTTCCCGCATGGTGGCGAAGCCCGTACTTCAATCGGCGCATGTTACGCATGCGCTTCGATCGCGAGATGACGTTGCGGCTGGCCGCATTCTCGGTAATGACGTTGACCTCGGCATTGCTACCGCCGCTGGTGAATATCGCTGTGCGAGACCATCTGGCCGCCCACTTCGGCTGGGAGCATGTGGGCTATTGGCAGGCGGTGGGTAAGGTGTCTGATGCCTACCTGTTGTTCCTGACCACGGCGATCAACGTGTACTACCTGCCCAAGCTGGCATCGACGCATGCGCGCGAATCGCTGGTGGCGGAACTCCGCCTTGCCTATCGCTACGTCATGCCGGCCGTGGTGCTGCTTGCTGCGGCGGTCTACCTGTGTCGGGGCTGGGTGACGTCACTTCTATTCAGTGACGGCTTTGCGGCGGCCAATGCGCTTTACGCGCCGCAATTGATTGGGGACGTCGTGAAGATCGCTTCCTTCGTGCTGTCGTACGTGATGCTGGCGAAGGCCATGACGGGATGGTTCGTGGCTTCCGAGATCGTCTTTGCCATCAGCTATGTCGCGCTGGTGTTTCTGTTCACAGGGCGTTTCGGGTTGGTGGGCGCGATGTACGCATTCGCTGTGAATTATGTGCTTTACCTGGTTTTCAACGTCATCGTCGTGCGTCGCTACCTGGGGGAACTATGACGAGGGACGGAGATGTGCCCGAAGTCGTGCGATGCCAGCCGCTGGTTTCCGTGCTGGTGCCTGCGTACAACCACGAAGACTTCGTGGAGCGTTGCCTGGACAGTGTGCTGGAGGAACCGTATCCGGCGAAGGAAGTCGTCATCATCGATGACGGATCGACGGATGCCACGGGTCAACGCATTGCCGCCTGGATCGCCCGGCACGGTGATGAGGTACCCGTCGAGTATGTGCGGAGGGAGAACAAGGGCATTGCGGCCACGCTCAACGAGCTAGCGGCGCGTGCGCGCGGAGACTTCCTGCGTCTCAGGCGCCAGTGACGACTACCTCTTGCCGGGCGGCATCGAGGCCCAGGTGGGCTATCTGCTGGCGCATCCTGGCAAGTGGGCGGTGATTGGTGATTCGCTGGTGGTGGATCGACATGGCCGGCACCTGCACGACAGCGGCATGCGTGACCTGCACCACGCGGACATGAGGCTCTACCAGACAGGCGATGGCATCCGTCGTGCGGTGATCACGCAATGGGCCGTCGGTGGCCCGGTGACACTGGTGCGTCGCCGCGCGTTGGAGCGGGTGGCGGGTTGGAACGAAGGGCTACGATTCGACGACTGGGATTTCTTCCTGCGCCTCTCCGCGCACGATGCCATTGGCTTTATCGACCGACCTGTGTGCGCCTATCGCATTCACGACACCAACGTGAGTCGCACGCGCGACACCCGCGCGCGTATCCACAATCTCATCGAAGCCCGTGACGTGGCGATTCGGCGGATGGGTATGTTCGATGAGCCGTATCGCACGCTGCTGCTCGCCCAGTCCCACCATATCGGCGCCAAGATCGCCTTTTTGCAGCGACGCCTGTCAGCCGTCGCCGCGCACATGGCCGCGTACGCATGGCTGACGCAGGTGTCTCGAATGAAGAGTGGGCCACCCCATCGACTGGCGGCACGCACATGAAGCAGCTCCTTCGCTTGCCTGCGTTCTACCTGAGTGCGCCGCTGCTGGTGGCCTGCGGCTTGACGTTGCTCACCTATGACCTGCCATCCGACTACATGGAAGGCCTGCTGCTGCTTGCGGCGGCGGCCATGGCGATTCTGGCTCTGGACACCTTCGTTGGCATTCGCTTGCCGCGTAGCGAGGCATTCCTTGCGCGCGACTACACGGGAACGCGCGACGCCTTCGTGGCCTTGGTCTTCGCCGCCGTGATTGTGTTGTTTTGCCTGTTGGACCTGCTGCTGTTCCCGGTGCCCTTGTTTGCGTCTCCAACCTCCTACGCGAACATGGAAGGTGGCCGTGACCATATCCGGCACGTGTCGGACATGTGTTGGGTACTGCCGCCGATCGGCCTGTTGTGCGCACGCCAGCGATGGCTGCGTGCCGCGCTCGTGCTGGCGGGCCTTGTCTTTCCGGTGCTGGTGATTGACCGAAACCGGATCTTTGCGGCGTTGTTCTCCGTGGCGCTCGTCGTGCTGCTGCGGCGTCACGAGGCAAAGGCCTTGCCGTGGAAACGGGTGCTGCTGTTGGCCGTGGGTGGCACGACAGTGTTCTCGGTGCTCGGCATCCTGCGCTCGGGCACGCTGGATTACGTGACACTCCCTTTCAGCGACATGTATCGGGGCGCGCCACAAGGCGTGAAGTGGCTACTCCTGTATGCCAGCGCCGGGCCGTACAACTTCGCCTCCATCCTGGCCAAGCAGTACAACGACACCCATTTCCTGATCAATCAGTTGGTGCCGATGGCCGGATCGATCGCCACGGCGGACACCGGCATTCCGCTGGATGCGGCCAACATCAACGTGGGCACGGAGTTTTTCCCCTTCCTTATGGCGCTGGGGCCGGGCGGCGCCATCGCCTCCATGGTCGGCCTGTATCTGATGCTGCTGTGGAGCGTGCGACGCGTGCAGCCGACGGTGCCGCTGTTCGGTCTGCTCATCTTCCTGCGTGTGTCCTACACGGCCGTGATGGCGCCGTTCGCACCGCAGGCGTTCACCTGGACCAGCTTCGGCTTCATTGCGTTATGCCTGTTGCTGCAACTGGTCTCCTCGCTGCTACCTGATCGCCGTACTCAGGGGCCGCCTGTCGAACACGGTATGCCCGCCGGCCACGGCGCATCCCCCTCCACCCATTGACGAGTCAGGATCATGCAACGAGATGAAGTTTACGTAGGAGACATGTCGCGGATCCTGATCCGCGAGTGGCCATGGTTTGTCGCAGGACTACTGGTGGTGATCGCGGCGGTCTTTGCCTTTGCTCAGTCGGCACGGCCGCAGTGGGAGGCCACAGGCTACCTCCAGATCGGTCAGGTCGCGGGTGTTCTGCAGGGACAGGATCCGAAGGTCGAACCGCTGGCACGGGTACTTGAACGCCTGAAGTTTGTGCCGTTCCAGAATCAGGTGATGGCGCGCATGGGCATCGGCGAAGGCGCACCGGAGGCGAGGCTGTATCGCAAGAGCCTGAAGCTTGAGCCGCTGCCGTATGCCGGCCCGCTGGTGAAGTTCACCGTGAGGGGCTGGTCACCCCAGCAGGCCAGTCAATTTGCCGAGGCTACCGTGGCGCAGCTGCAAACGCTGCATCAGCAGTTGCAGGCCGGGCCGCTGGCGTTGACTCAGGCGCGACTGGGTGAGGTGCAGGCCGATCTCGACATCGCCCAGAACCAGCGCAGGCAGTTGATTCTGGCTGCTACGCCGGATGATGCGCGCGATAAGAACGCGCAGACCGCCGGAGTCGCCTCCATGCTGTTGGCCACCACGAACACGGAGATTCACACCTTGCAGCAGACCCGGGGTGAACTCGCGGTACGACTCAGCCCGAACTATACGTACGACACCTCGTTGATGTGGCCCGTCTATGTACCCCGTGGGCCGGCGTTTCCGAATCTCCCGTTGCTATGGGGCGTCGGCGTGTTGTTCGGTTTGGCGCTGGGCGCGTTTGCCGCGATCGCGCGGCACGCTGTTCGACGTGCACATGCAGTCACCGTCACGTTCAACCAAACAACCGACACAAGGCACCTACCGACACATGGCGGTCGTGGCGCAGCAGCAGGGCGCGACGCCGCAACATCCAATCCGCATGCAGGTGTGAGAAATCCATGATGGGGCAGGCAAGCCGACGTCCGCCGGAGGCATCCTTGAACGATGCGCAGTTACTCGACACGCAGCGGGCTTTCGACAGTGTTGCCGAGGATTACGACGGTCCGCGTGGCAACAACGAGTTGATCCAGCGTATGCGTACCACGCTGTGGGACACCGTCTGCCGGGAGGTGTCGCCAGGATCGCAATTACTGGACATTGGCTGCGGCACTGGCCTGGATGCCATCGAGTTCGCGCGGCGCGGCCATCAGGTGATCGCCACGGATTGGTCGCCGGCCATGATTGGACGAACGCGCTCGCGCGCCGCCGTGGCTGGATTGGAATCCCATGTGGTCGCCATGCATTTGGGCGTGCAGCAGCTGGATCAGTTGCATGAAGAGTTCGACGGTATCTATTCCAACTTCGGGCCGCTCAATTGCGCGCCGGACCTGCGTGGGGTGGCGGAAGAATGCGCGCGCCTGCTGAAACCGGGCGGCAAGCTGGTGTTCTCTGTGATCGGTCGTATCTGCCCTTGGGAACTGGGGCACTACGCGCTACGCGGACGCTTCCGTCGCGCCAGCGTGCGTGGCACGCGAGGGCCGGCGGCAGTGGGGATGAACAAACACACCATATGGACGTACTACTACCTGCCGCGCGAGTTCTACCGCGCATTTGCTCCCTTGTTCTCGCTGGAAAGCTACCGCGCATTGAGCCTGTTCATGCCGCCGCCCTATTTGGTGGATTACTACCGCAAGCGGCGGCCTTGGTATGAGCGGCTCGGTCGCCTCGATGATCGCATGGGGGCGCTGCCCTTGCTGCGTGACATGGGCGACCACTTCCTGATTGTCATGCGCAGGCGGTGACGTGATGGCTGCGCCATCTGCACGCATCCACGCCAGCCTGTGCGGCGCGGCCTGTGTGCTGCCCGAAGGGCTGTCGCGTGCACCATTGCTGATGCGCGGTGGCTACATCGCCGACTCCGTGCCGGCGTGGGCCTGCCGGGTCGATCTGCGCGACCACCTGATCTTCCCCGGGCTGATCAACGCACACGATCACCTGCATGTGAATGCCGTGCCGCCGCTCGCTACGACCGATGTGTTCGCCAACAGCTACGCCTGGATCAACGCGTTCCAGGCGCACTTCGCCGATCCTGCCGTCGAGGCCGCGCTACAGGTGCCCAAGGCAGTGCGCCTGCGTCATGGTGGTTTGAAGAATCTGCTGGCTGGGACCACATGCGTTGCCCACCATGATCCCTGGCACGAGGTGCTCGATGCCAGCGATTTTCCCGTGGCATTGTTGCGCGATTACGGCTGGAGTTATGCACTGGGCTGGCGTGCCTACGGTCCGCCGGTGCAGCAGAGCTTTACGCGGACATCGATGGATCGGCCCTGGCTTATCCATTTGGCCGAAGGGATCGATGCGACGGCGCAGGCCGAGTTGGCACAGCTGGATGAACTCGGTTGCCTCGCGTCACGCAGCGTGCTGATTCACGGCGTGGGGATGCGAGAGCGGGACATCGATCGAATCATCGCCGTTGGAGCTGGTGTGGTGTGGTGCCCGAGCAGCAACCAGCGGTTACTGGGCCGCACGCTGGATCCCCGGCGTTTGGCCGGCACAGGACAGTTGGCCTTGGGTACGGACTCGCGCCTGAGCGGATCGCGTGACCTGTTGGAGGAGCTGCGCGAAGTCGCCGCCTGCGGTGCGCTCGCGCCGAGGCAATGGCTGGGACTGGTGACGACCGACGCGGCGCGGATGTTGCGCATGCCATCGCGCGGCGCGTTACACGTGGGTGCGCATGCCGACCTCGTCGTGGTCGAGGATCGCGGTGGCGATCCGGTGCAGAGTCTGGCCGGTATCGGCCGGGCGCAACTGCGCGCGGTGGTGCGTGATGGCCTGCCGCGCATCGCCGATCCGGATCTCGCGAACTGGTTCGACGCGGCTGGCGTGGAAACGGTTCCTGTCGTGCTGGATGGCTGCCCCAAGCTGCTCGCCAAATCGTTGGCGGATCCAGACGTGATCGCACTGGAGCCCGGTCTTGAGCTGCTGCCCGCGTACAGCGGCGCGGCGCTTTCCCTTGAGGCATGTCACTGATGTTGCACACACCGATTCTCGATCCCGCTGAAGCCTATGCGCTGTGGGCGCCCAGCTATCCGCCACACGCGCACAATCCTGTGATGCAGGCGGAAGAGCGGGCCATGCTCGCTCTGCTGCCGCAGGACCTGAGCGGCCGCAACGTATTGGACGCCGGCTGTGGTACGGGGCGCTATATGCGCTACGCCTTGCAACGCGGCGCTGCTCGACTGCTAGGGGTGGATCTATCGCGCGACATGTTGCTGCGCGCCGACACCGAGTTGCACAACGAACGCAGGCGCGTGCCTGTGGAGCTTATGCAGGGCGGCCTGGATGCGTTGCCCGTGGCCGACGCCTGGGCTGATCTCACCGTCTGTGGATTGGCCGTCGGGCATGCCGAGCAGCTCGAGCCGGTACTGGCGGAGCTCAGTCGTGTCACACAACCCGGCGGCATGGTGTTGTGCAGCGACGTGCATCCCATCGGTCACGCACTGGGTTGGTTGCGCGACTTCAAGGCCGAAGGTCGTCGTTATGCCGTGCGCCATACCGCGCATCTCTACAGCCACTGGCATGCCGCGTGCGCGGCGTTGGATCTGGAGATCGGCTGCGTGCTGGAGCCCATGATCGATCCCGCGGATATCCCGGCCGGGGCGCACTTTGATCCCGCGGCACTGCATGTGCCGGTGGCTCTTGTTTTCCAGTTGTGGCGAAGGCCATGAGTTTGCCTATTCACGTTCCCATGAGTCGGGGGCCGCATACGCTGCTGGTCAACCCCACGATTACATCGCAGTCGAGCGCGCGCTTCCCGCTGTCGCTGCTCCATCTGTCCACTTCGCTCGATCGCACCGGCAGCAGCCGCATCATCGATGGAAACATGGATCGCGACTTCATCGAGCGCACGCTGCACGCATTAGACGAACGCGCGTGCAGCGCAGTGGGCGTCAGCGTGATGGGTGGCCCGCAGATAGAGCCGGCCATCGCCGTGTCACGCGCCATTCGCGCACACCGTCCGGATGTGCCCATCGTGTGGGGTGGCTACTTCCCCACGCTCTATACGGACACGGCGCTGTCTGCGCCCTATGTGGATTACGCCATTCGCGGGCAAGGCGAAGACAGCCTGCCGGAGCTGGTGACTGCATTGCATGCCGGCGATGCGGCCGGGTTGGCGTCGATTCATGGCTTGTCATGGAAAGGCGAGGGTGGCCCGATCCACAACCCGGGCCGTCCGTTCTCACGCAACGGCCCACCGGTGGTTTTGCCGTACGACAAGCTGGGTGATCCACGCCGCTATCTGGCGCGCACGTTTCTCGGTCGCCGTACGGCAGCGCATCAGGCATCGGTGGGTTGCCGCTTCCGTTGCACGTTCTGCGGTGTGGCGGCAATGTTCGGTGGTGCCACGGCCTTGCCGCCGATGGCACGGCTGGAGCGGGATCTGGCTTATCTCAAGCATGAGCTCGGCGCGGATTCCATCCAGTACTTCGACCACAATTTCTTCGATCGCGAGGAGGACATGATTCCGCTGCTGGAAATCATGGCGCGTTACGAGCTGCCATGGTGGTGCTATGCGCGCGCGGATGCCTTGCTCAACTTGTCCGAAAGCACATGGAAGCTGGTTCGCAAGAGTCGGCTGCGCATGGCCTATATCGGCGCAGAATCGGCGAGCCCGACCATGCTGAAGGAGATCCGCAAGGGTACGCGACCGGATCAGACGCTGGCCGTGGCGGAGCTATGCCGGCGCCACGGGGTGATTCCGGAACTGTCCTTCATGGTGGCGCCGCCGGAGAACACTCAAGAAGAAACCGAACACACGTTCGAGTTCATTCGCGAACTCAAGCGTATCAATCCGCAGTCCGAGATCATTGTCTACATCTACACGCCGCTACCCGAAAGCAGTCGCCACGAGAAGGATCGCAGTCGACGCCCCTCCACGCCGCTGCTCGATCTCAATGGTGAGCCCGTGGTGTTTCCTGCCACACCGGAGGAGTGGACGCAGAAGCAATGGGTGGATTACGCCTGCCATGCGGATGCGCCATGGCTGAGTGATCGGTTACGCCAACGTATCCATGATTTCGTTACCGTGCTGCGTTGCCGTTACCCCACCGTGCAGGACCTGCGCTCACCGCCGTGGGCAAAACGCACGCTGGCCGCGGCGGCCTCGTGGCGTTACCGGCTGCGCCGGTACGACCGTCCGTGGGAGCTGAATCTGGCGAGCCGATTAGTGCGTTTGCGTGTACCGCAGGTTTCGGGGCTTTAATCCGTGTCGCCACTCCATGTCGCGCAGATCAACTTTCATCCCACGCCGGCAGGTCAGGGCCTGACTGACACCTTGACGCGATGGCCATCGCTGGTCGACATCGCGGAGGCGGCAGCCGGCGCAGGGGCGAGGATTACGGTGATCCAGCGGGCGGCGCACTCGGAGCACCTGCATCGGAATGGCGTGGACTATCACTTTGTGGTGGCGAACGATCATGATGATGGTGGTGCCCGCACCATCGCGAATCTGCTGGCCGACTTGCGAGCGGACGTGCTGCATGTCCATAGCCTGAGCGCCGCCGCCCAGGCCCATGCACTCGCGCGAGCACTGCCAGGCGTTCCAATGCTTCTGCAGGATCATGCGGACCGCGTGCCGACATGGTGGCGGCGCTCGCGCTGGAGGCACTGGTATGCGTCGGCCCGTGGCGTGGTGTTCACAGCGAACGAACTGGCGCGGCCCTACATGTCCGCGAAGCTGTTCGGTGCATCGACGCGCTTGTTTGCCATTCCCGAATCCACCAGCCGCTTCACCCCGGGGAGCCGCGCACATGCATGGTCCGAAACGGGCCTGTACGGCAATCCCTGTGTGGTTTGGGTCGGACATTTGCAGTCCGGCAAGGACCCGTTGACGGTGTTAGCCGGTGCGGCGGAGGCCGCTCAGGCCTTGCCGGACATGCAACTGTGGTGTGCTTTCGGTAACGCCCCTCTGCTGTCGCAGGTCCAGCAACGTATCGCGAGTGATCCTCGCCTGAGGGCGCGCGTTCATCTGCTCGGCAAGGTGCCGCATGAGCGCGTGCAATCGCTGATGCGGGCGGCCGATATCTTTGTTTCTGGAAGTCGTGCGGAGAGTTGTGGCTACGCGTTGCTGGAAGCCATGGCGTGTGGCGTGACGCCGGTGGTGACCCGTATTCCTTCATTCCGAGCGCTGACAGGCGAGATTGGCCGTTTGTGGTCGCCCGGTGACAGTAACGAGTTTGCGCAAGCGCTGATCCAGGCAGCGGCGTTTCCCTCGTCCCCGCAAGCAGTGCGAGCCCACTTCGAGCGCCATCTGTCGCTGGATGCAGTGGGACAGCGCTGGGTTGATGCCTATGAGCAACTGGTCAGCGATCGCCAGGGAGATGCATCGTGAAGCTCGCGCTGGTGGTGCCAGGGGGCGTCGACCGCACCGGGGAGTTCCGTGTGATTCCCGTGCTGCTGGCATTGATCCGGCGACTGGCCTGCGAGCATGAAGTGCACGTGTATGCGTTGCGACAGGAGGCCGCCGCGGATGGTTGGCGGCTCGCCGGTGCGCATATCCACAATATCGGTGATGGCTGGCCGCGCCTGCGTGCCATCGGCGCCATCCGCGACGAGCACCAACGGGCGCCATTCGATCTGGTGCATGCCATCTTCTCGGGTTCGTGCAGCCTCGTTGCGGTGGTGGCTGCTGTATGGCTCGGCGTGCCGAGTCTGGTGCATATCGCGGGCGGCGAACTGGTCGCCATGCATGAGATCGACTATGGCGGCCGCCGTTTCCTGAAGGGGCGGTTGCGCGAAGCACTTGTGTTGCGCGGAGCCGACGCGGTGACCGCGGCGAGCGCGCCCATCATCGATTCCCTGCGGACACTAGGGCTGCGGGCGCGCCGGGTGCCATTGGGCGTGGATCTTCGTTGCTGGCCACCTAAGCCACCAAAATGCCGGCGCGAGAGTCGTGCGCGGCTTATTCATGTGGGCAGCCTCAACCGTGTGAAGGATCAACCGACGCTGTTGCGTGCGCTTGCCGTGCTGGTCGAACAGGGCGTGGACTTCGAGATGGATATCGTTGGGCAGGACACCCTCGATGGCGAGATGCAGCAGCTGGCTCATGCTCTGGAGCTCGATGAGCATGTGCATTTCCACGGCTTCAAGACGCAGCGCGAGTTGCGTCCCATGATGGAGGCGGCTGATCTGTTGGTGATGTCGTCCTTTCACGAGGCAGGGCCGCTCGTGGCGCTGGAGGCTGCCGTGGTGGGTGTACCTACGGTTGGCACGGCCGTGGGGCATATTGCCGAGTGGTCGCCATCTGCCGCGATGGCCGTGCCTGTAGGCGACTGGTCGGCGTTGGCAGAAGCCATTCGACGTGTGCTGGAGGATGACGCGCTGCGCCTGCGACTCGCGGTATCAGCGCATCGCCGCGCCGTGACGGAGGACGCCGACCACACGGCGCGAGCCTTCCAGGCGCTCTATCTTCAAGTAGTGACGGCGGGCCCGGGGCGCTGAGTCCACGCGGGCGATGTCTGCTCAAGCGCAGCACGCACCACGTACATGGTGTCCATGCGGGTTACCGGGTGCTTGAGCCAGGCGAGTGCGCGACGCCACAGCGTGGCCGTTACCCATGGTGACGCCTGCAGCCAGAGTTGTGTGCGCACCATGTCGGCCCGTTCCTGTCGTGCTTGCGCCGATGGACGTACGCGGTTCAGGGCGAATTGTCCGGCTTCGCGGACCGAGCGCGACCATTCGATGCCGGACCACGCATGCAGCCATAGTTCGGAGCAGGAGGCCTTGGTCAGGGTGAGGTGCCTGGATGCGAAGCGAAGTGGGCCACGGCATTCGGACTCAAGCTCGTAGAGCAGCGAGGGCGGAACGGCGCCGGTGTAGTAGCGCGACACCAGCAACAGCGGAGGCAGAGCCCACCAGGGAGATTCCGTGGTGCCGTCACCCCAGAGCGCCAGCCACTCGCTACGCACCATACGGGCGGCCAGCAGCGAAATATCGTTCAGATGAATGAGCCGCATCGTGCGATTGCAGATGTTACCCGCCGCGTGCAGCAGCAAATGGCTCATCAGCGCGCCATGCGACGGATACGAGTTGATGCCTGGCGCCGGCGAGCGCGGGTAGATGCAGCTCGTGATATCCACGGTGGCTACTGGAAGCCGTTCCTGGATGCGCGTATGCAGTTCGATGTTGATCGGTGTGTCGCGGTGTTCGCCAAGACAGACGACGTTTGCGTTGTCCGCCGGCTTGTAGACCCGGTGCTTCCAGCCGGCGAACGAAAGCACATAGCCCATGCTTTCGAGCATGGCGCCGGCGTACTCCTGATTTTCCTCGCTCACCAATAGGTCGATGTCCGCCATGGGACGCTCGCCCGGCGCATAAATGCCGATGGCGTGGAGTGCCGTTCCCTTGAGTGCCACCAATGGCACGCCTATGCCGCGTGCCTGTGTGTCGATACGCTGCAGTAAGGTATCGATGCGCTCGTGGCGCCGCGCCACATGGTCGTGCTGACTTTCGAGGAACCGCGTCCACTCGGGATTGCTCCAATGGACGTAGGTGTGTAGTTGCCCGGCGACACCATGAGCCACTGCAGCCGCAGTGGCCAGTCGCCATTCCAGCGCATTCCAGTCGGGCGTGTCGCCCGTGGGATGTGCGAGCTCGATGGCGAGCGTTTCGGTGGTGCGCAGCAGGCCAGCCTTGATACGTTCAAGCGAGGGCTGGGCGCGTGGCGTGGTGCGTCCGTCAGGCATGTTGTGACGTTCCTGCGCGCAGTGGCGCATCCAGGGGAGTCGTGCGATGCGAGACCTCTGTCTCGATCAGTGAGCGCCAACGGCCATCCAGGGTGCGGGAGGCTTGACGGTGCCGGTCGGGCAGGTCGACCACCTTCCATTGCTGCACAATGACCTGTTCGTGCAGCAGATCGCGCACGCGGCGATAGAACTCCGAGTCGTAGGCACCCTGGAACATCATGGCGAGGTCGTCGCTGTCCCGCCAATGCGTCTTCTCACCAAGTTGCGCCTTCACCTGTTCGTAGAAGCGCGTGCCGGGCAACGGATAGGAGACGCTGACGCCAATATCATCCGGCGCGGCGCGTGCAATGAGATCACGCGTAGCCAGAATATCCTCGAGCTGCTCACCTAGATAACCAAGCTGGATGAAGAAGCCCACGCGGATGCCCAGCGCACCCAATCGCTCGCGAGCGGTGATCAGATCAGCGACCTTGGTGCCCTTGTTCATATGGTCCAGTACGCGCTGGCTTCCACTTTCTGCGCCGATCCAGGCTTCCGTGCAGCCCGCGTGGCTCAGTGCCGTCGCCATGCGGTCGCTGATAAGGTCGGCGCGGGTCTGGATGGTGAAGGGGATGGCGCCGCCGATCTGGTTGACGTGCGCGGCAAACGCCTCGACCCAGTCCACGTGGAATCCAAAGATGTCATCGGCGAGCCAGATATGGTCCGCGTGGAAAGTGTGTTTGAGGTACGCCATCTCCGCCGCGACATCCTCGGCGGATCGACGGTTGTAATGGTTACCCCAGATGGGCTTGGCGCACCAGTTGCAACGAAACGGACAGCCGCGCGATGCCGCCATATTGAGGCTGAAATGGCCGTGCCGCTCCACCCAGAAGGTACGGTAGCGTTCCACGTCGATAAGATCCCACGCGGGATGGCCGACGATGCGTGGATCGGGTGGTGCGGCGCCGATGCGTTTCAGTTGCAGCGTGTCGCGTTCCATCGACGCCACACCGGCGAGACCAGCTACCCATTCATGAGCGTCGATGGATGGATTCTGGTCAAGCCGACGGATCAGTTCGACCAAGGGCGCAATGCCTTCGCCGATCAATACGGCATCCGCACCCGCGGCCAGGAAGGCGTCTGGCTGGTCGGAGGCGTCGGAGCCCGCGACGATCACGCGCGCACCCGATGCGCGGGCCATGGCGATCATCTCGCAGGCCGCATCGCGCATGCGGGCCAGGCACATCTTGGTCAGGTAATTGAAGTTGTCCTCGTAGATGAGGACAACGTCGGGCCTGGATGTCGGCAAGGTCGCGGCATAGTCTTCGACGCCTTCGGCAAGCATGGCGTCGAACAGGGAAACCTGGTGGCCTACGCGACGTAACAGCGCGGCCACATGGATGGTCGCGAGAGGCGGATAGGGTTTGCCGCGTTCCCATTGCTTGCGGTCGAACCTCAGGAAGTAGGAGTGACCGACCTGAATGGTTAGCATCTTGGAAGGATCTCCGTCATTGCCGTTGGGCGAGCTGCTCCGGCGCATCCACGGCAGGTCGGCGATCAAGCCTCCAGCGTTTTACGCTCGTCAGGCGTGAGTGCCGCGAAGGGGTTCAGCGGTTGCGTTGCCTTGCTGAAATATTTGGATGTCCATTCGTGTTGGCGTGTGCTATCACATAGCCGCCTGACATCATCGATACGTGCCATGACATCCGAGCCCGAGACGAGCGACCTGCTCGCCGATCCCTTCCTCGAGCGACCTGCACGCGGGCGATCGGTCGAGCACTGGATCCTGGGGCGTCGCTTTCGCTTCACCAGTGAGAGTGAGGCGCTGCTTGCTTTGGTGGATGCCACGTATGCAGGACTGCCTCCGCATGCGCTTTCGGCAGACCCGACGCCGCTTCAGATCGAACTGCGCGTGGCGTCGCTTCGCAGCGAGTGGGCGGGCGAGCCGCCGCCGGTGCACATGCAGTCCGGGGCTGGCTTGTTGTGCGGGGTCGTGGATGCAGCCAACTATGTCGTGATTTCCCCTGCGACCGGCCATGCACTCATCGTGGCATCCGCGGACATGCTGGCCTTCCCTTATCACCTGCGCTACGAACTCATCGAGTTCGCGGTGTTCACCTTGGCTACGCGCGTGCAGGGCTTAATCCCCCTGCATGGGGCCTGTCTTGGCCTGAATGGCCGTGGGCTTCTGATCATGGGTGGCAGTGGGGCAGGTAAGTCGACACTGGCGTTGCACGGTATGTTGGAGGGGCTGGAACTTCTCGCCGAGGATGCGGTGTTTGTGCACGCGGAAAGCTTGCGTGCCACCGGCGTTCCCAACTATCTCCATGTGCGTCAGGATGGGTTGGCCTGGGTGGACGACGCGCAATATCGCCAATGGATCAGCAGCTCGCCGACGATAACGCGCCGTAGTGGGGTGGAGAAATTCGAGATCGATCTTCGCCATGGGCCAGCGCGACTGGCTGCGCCACTCGCGCTCGCGGGTATCGTGTTTGTTGCTTCACCCGGTCCGGCGACAACCACGGCGCAGCTTCGCCCGGTCGGCAGGGAGGGCGTGGCTGCTCGCCTTGCCGTCGAGCAACCGTATGCCGCCAGTCAGCAGGGATGGGTGACCTTTATGCATGAAGTGGCACGACTGAAGACATTCGAGCTGATTCGCGGGCGTCATCCGCTGGAATCAGTCCGCATGCTCCGGCAGTTGCTGGACTGACCGCTTTCCACCCACGCGGTGAGCAACCCTTTTCCCTCCGGGCCGCACTCATCGACAGGAGCGGCTGAATCGGGTGGGGTCTTGCACAGTCATCAGGTGCCAACTGAACCGCGGCAGGCGCGGTCGCGCAGCAGCATGGAAGCCTGAGCATGCCGAGTGCATGGCGGGGTCTGTTGCGTGAGCGGGCGAATGGCCTGCCGCGGTCCTTTTTTGGGACGTTGCGGCCCCTGGGGCTGTGGCGGATCGCAGCGTACGTAGCGTTGTCGCTAGGCAGTGCATTGACTGGCGGCATCGCAGCCCTGCTGGTGGCGTCGATGATTCAACCCGGTTCCGTGGGCTGGCTCGGTAGCCGGTGGCAAGTGCCCAGCGCCAGCATGGAGATGCACGCACTGCTCTTTGTGATGGCGTCCGCGGTGTTTGCGCTGATGCGTTGGCAGGCAGCGCGCTTGGCCGCAGGGCTCGCCAGCAGTTATGGCATGCAGCTCCGTGGCCGCGTGCACGAAAGCCTGATCGAGGCACCACTCGCATCGTTGGCGGATGCCACCTCGGCTGAGCTGGCCAACGTGCTGACACACAACGTCGAGATCGTGACGCAGGGCTTCAATGCCCTGATGCAATTATTGGTCGCGGGAATCACCACCCTGGTCAGCCTGGCGTTTGCGCTCTGGGTATCGCCACCGCTCGTGTTGGCGGTGCCGGTCCTCGTGGCGTGTTCGTTGATTGCCGCGCACTTCAGCAGTCTCGAACACGCAGCGGTGAGTCGGCGCTATGTGGCGGATATGACACGGCTGTTCTGGATGAGCGAAGACTTTCCGCGACGCTGGCGACATATCAAGTCGTTTGGACAGGAGCAAGCGGAGAAGGAGCACCATGCAGCGGCGTCAGGGCAACTGGGCGAGGGATATCGTCGGCAACTGGAGTTGATCGCATCCGGGCGCCTGGTGATTGAAGTGCTTGCAGCCGTGGGTATCGCTGCGATTCTCGTGGTAGCGCATCGATGGCACGGCGTCGACCAGGCGTCACTGATCGCGGTGTGCTTGCTGCTGGGGCGTTTGCTTCCGTATCTTGTCTCCACTCGGCAAAGCGTTCACCAGCTTGCATCCGCCATACCGGCTTTCGCGCTGTGGTGCAGGTATGCAAGTACGACGCCCTCCGCAACTACGGAGACGATGGCAGCTCCAGCTGCGCAGCCTCTGCGCATCGAGTTGTTGTCGATCGCCGATCCCATGACGTTCTGCGTAAACGATCTATGGCTCTACCCGGGCAAACTGCTTCTGATCCGTGGCGACTCAGGTATCGGCAAGACCAGCCTGGCGGATGTGCTCGCGGGCATGATTCGTCCCGCGGCATTTACAGCATGGCTGGGCGCACGCCGCATGGACTTTGACGCCTACCGCGCATGGGTCCGCAATGGGGCCTATATCAGCCAGAGCGTACGACCTTGGCAACGGACGGTACGCGATTGCCTGCGCTGGGCTGCGAAGGACGCCAGTGAAGAAGCCATGCACGAAGCCCTGGTGGACGTAGGGCTCGATAAGCGCCTCGCGTCTTCGAGAGACGGACTCGACGCCACCCTGGATGGTTCATCGGGCCGGTTGTCGGGAGGCGAGATCCAGCGGTTGCTATTGGCCCAGGTATTGTTGCGGCGACCGACCCTGGCCATTCTTGACGAGGCGACCAGCGCACTGGATGCGGCAGCCGAGGCGCGGGTGCTGACGATAGTCAGGCAACGATTGCCGGATACGATCCTTATCGTCATCTCACATCGCGCCGGCGTTGCCAGCCTGGCGGACCGGAGCCTGACAATCGGCGCCGATCTGGTTGCAACCATCAAGGAGTCGATCGAATCTGGCGACAGCACGAACACGTTATCGCAGCTTTCCGAGCTGAGATCGTGCGGGAATGACCTCGCACTAAGCCTCGGCGAACGGCATTTCCTGCCGGCGACGATAGGTCTGATAGTAGCCTGGCGTGTGATGGAGCTGATCGCCGTGCGCGAGCGGTTCGTCAGAGAAGATCCGGCCGAGAAAGAAAGTATGGGAGCCGATTTCCTGACTGTGCAGCAGGGTCAGCTCATGCACGCATAGCGCCGAAGCCACCGCCGGAATGCCCAGTTCCAGCGAGAGGCGCACGGGAAACGGCAGGGCGTCCCAGTCCTTCAGCGGCACTTTATGGTGCTCGCTGAGTTTGTAGGCCATGGGTTTCATGTCAGCGGGAATACAGGACAGCGCAACGCGGCCCGTTTCACGCATGATCTGCGCGGAGACGTTGGTACTGCGCAAGGCGAGTGAATACAGTCCGCTCCGCGATAGCGGACCGATCAGGTCCATCGGGAACATGTTCCGGTGATGAGGTGTGTCGATAGAGACGAGTACGACCGGTCGTGGGCACAGGTACGCGACCATCAGTTGCTGTACCGCAACGGGAGCCATCAACGCATGATGTGCGGAGGGTTGCCGCTGCATCAGGCGATTTTGCAACCAGCGGTTCCAGGCGCTTCTCGGCCAGCCGAGGCAATGATGCTCGCCCGCTGTGACGCGATAGAGCGTGGGTGAACCATGCTCAGCGATGCCCAGTGAAACCATCCGTGTCAGCCGCAGGCTTCCCACCCGCTTGCCCGTGAGCTTGTCGCAATACTCGATGGCCGTTCGTTGACCTGCATCGATGCTGGTCGCGATGACCAGCGGCTTGAGCGAAGCCACGGTGTGATCCGCAGTGACATCGGTCACGCCGTCATCCCCGTGCAGATACGCAGCAACCGCGTGTTGCGGAGCGGCGATGGCTACCGTCGACCATTGCGGGAGCGGACGCACCAGGGGACGTATCCAGTCTTTCCACATGTCAGATGCGCCGGAACAACAGGAACATGTAGAGCTGGGTCGCCATGCCGAGGCCGCCAGGTTCGATCCGCTCCAGGCGGAAGTGCGGCGCTGCTGACCGAGCCACGACGCGCGGCGCAAAACGATGGATGCGGCTTTCGCTTGGGATGGCGTAATGGCCGCGGCGAAGTAGATGGAAAGCGTTGGCCAGCCACCAGCCGTAGCGCGCATCGCCCAGGTAATAGGGGTTGAGCATGCTCGTCAGCACAAAGCCGCCCTTGCGGACCGTGCGAGATAGCTCATCGAAGAGTTGGGTGTGATCCGCGAAATGGTTGAAGACCGCGAAATTCGCCGTCACAGCGAACACCCTGCATTCGTTGGATTCATCGATACTGATGATGGTTCGCTGATCGAGTTCTTCGCGGCAGTACATCAACAGGTGATCGCGCATGGCGGATGAAGGTTCATAGACAAACGTGCGGTGCCCATGAGCCGCGTAGGTCCTGGCATCAATGCCCGTTCCCGCCCCAAAATCGAGTATGTCTGCCCCATGCGGTAGCAGCTCCATCGCCATCCGCTGGAACCGGCTGCGCACCGCTACGTCCCGGCGGGAGGTCAGAAAGAATTGGTGGTACTGCTCTCCGGTATGCATGCCGCTGACCACCTTCTTCGCGATTGTCGCCTCAACTCGCGCCAGCAAAAGAAAGCGCAGGAATGGCCATCAGATCGAACCTCTTTGGCACCCCGTGAGTGCCATGCTGGCCAATGAAAGTTGCGATGATGGGGCCGGGGTATCGCGGTCCGGAGGCAGGGTGCGCCGTGTCAGGCTTGGTGAACATGTCCTAAACACCAGGCGACACCTGATGAACCGTTTCGCGCGGAGAGAGCAATCACATGCGGCGGTGCACGTCTTTGCCGTGCAACCAGTCTGAAAGGCCACGCAAGTATGCGCCGCTCATCAGGACCACACTGTGCAGGGGAGTGGAGAGGTCCTGGCGTTCCTAGTGAAGCAGGAGCTAGCCATGAGCACGAGTATGCAAAGGATGACTCGCCTGTCCGCCATCGGGCTGGCGTTTCTGACCCTCCATTCCTTCGGCGGCACGCAGACGGCCAGTGCACAGGATGCCTTCCTTCCGCGCAGCATCACGTCATCGACGATACCGACGAACGGCGACCTGAATCCCTATGGCGTGGCTTTCGTGCCGCAGAACTTCCCGCGAGGTGGGGCCATCGCTCCCGGCGACGTGCTGGTATCGAATTTCAACAACATCAGCAATCTTCAGGGCACGGGTACAACGATTATCAAGTTGACGCCCACAGGTCAGCTAGCCCCAGGTGTCGCCGCAGGCACCGGCGGCAACGCGACGACTTTCTTCCAAAGCCATCTCGGTGGCCTTACGACTGCGCTTGGTGTTCTCAGCCGCGGTTTCGTCGTTGTCGGGAACGTACCTACAACGGACGGCACGGTAACCACGATTTCACAGGGTGCTCTTCAAGTTATCGATGGCCGCGGCAAGCTGGTCGCGACGTTGTCGGATAGCAGATTCCTGGATAGTCCCTGGGATCTGGCCATCAACGACCAGGGCTACCGCGCGCAGATATTCGTCTCCAATGTGCTTAGTGGCACTGTGTCGCGACTGGACGTGACCATGGGTACGGCGGGTTTCGTGGTGACCAAGCGGGTTCAGATCGCTGTGGGGTATTCCCATCTACCCAACTCCGCAGCGCTTGTGCTGGGGCCAACGGGGCTGGCTTACGACGAGGGCTCGGATACATTGTTCGTTGCGTCTACCGCGGACAATGCGATCTTCGCCGTGCCAAGTGCGGGTGGACGTAGTGCGGCCGTGAACAAGGGTCGTGTCGTTTTCGTAAGCCCCCATTTGCGCGGCCCCCTGGCGCTGGCATTCGCCCCTAATGGACATTTACTGACGGCCAATGGCGACGCGGTCAATGCAGACCCTCTGCATCCAAGCGAGATCGTGGAGTTCACGCGCACCGGTGGCTATGTCACCGAATCCAACGTGGATGCTTCACAAGGTGGCGCATTCGGTGTTGCCACCGTGCTTTCGGTGCAAAACGTGGCATTCAACTATGCAGCGATCGACGATGTCGCTAATGACCTCATCGTAACCTTGGTCCCAGCCGCCGAACAGTAGCGTCGGGCGTGCTGATAGCGTTGTGTCCGGACCTTGTGCCGGGCACGACGGCTTGCGTTCCTGGCATACGAAATTTGTACTTTGATGGCAAGGCTGCGAACTTTCGAATGACGCGGATCGAACGTCGCATCGGGCGATGCAGCAGAACGCGACGCCATCCGGCACACATGACCGAGTCAACACAACCCCTTTTTCAGAGGCTGAGAAACAGGGCGCGGTCCCTGTTGGACGATAGGGGGAACTGACAGGCAAAGTGTGCGCTGGAGCGACCATTGCCACTGACTAGCCACGTTCACCATCTCGAACAGAGCGAAGAAATAGGATGATGTCTTCTGCCCGTCCCATGGATACAAGCTGCTTAGCAGTCAGGTGACCAAGCTCGGAGATGGTCACGTAAAGGTACCACTCGACAAGTTCGGCCGGATCCGCTTCGATTTCCGCCGCAACCCTCAGGACTGCAAGTGAAGTAGGAATGAGGCCGAGTACGGTGCTGTAGCGGCCTTCTGTTACTGGACATATAAGTCGATCTCTGGGATCGGTCACGTACACAGACAAAAGCAGCGACAGCAGTGCGGATCCGTCAGCCCTCAGATTCGATTGCGTCTTGGTCATGACTCGCTGCTCATTTAAAATGGCTTGAGCTTGGTCCGAGATCCTTGCTCGGTCTTGATCGCGCTGTCTTAACTTTTATCTTTGATGGACTAAGCTAAAGATCAAAGCCGAAACGCGTGGCGATCGCTCACATCTGACTGTTGATTCGCTGGTTGACGCTTCTGTTAGCGCAACCTCAGGGACGCTTGGCAAGCCCTGACAAAGCTCCCTGAGGTTGACCACCACAACTGCATCGGCAATGCGAAGATTACCGGGGGCCGATCATTTGCCCGGATCTTCTTGTTCGATGAAATTGCGAACTGCTGTGATCGTGGCATCCGGGGCTTCTTCCATCAGCCAATGGCCAGCATTGGGAATCACCAACTCGGTCACATTGTTCGCCGCGTTGCGCATGACCACCGCTTCGTTCGATCCAAACGACTTCTCGCCGCCAATGGCCAGCACGGGCATCGTGAGTTTGCTGGCCATCGACGCTTTGTTGTCCTCGGCGTCCTGCCGGATTGAATTGAACTGAGCAAAGGCCGATCGCATCGCGCCTGGTTTCGCATAGATGGCGGCGTAGTGCTCCCTGGTGGCCTCGTCGATCTTGGCTGGATTACCGGCAAATTCATTCCAGAAGCGGTCTAGATAAATGCGCTCGCGGCCAGCTACGAGGCGCTCTTCATCCGGCCCACCGAAATCGAAATGCCACAGCTTGGGCGAACGAACGATCTGATCCCACGGTGGAATGCCAGGGACCGGCGCATCCATGACGACCAAGCGATCTGTCTTGTCCGGGTATCGTGCGGCATAGGCATAGGCAACCATGGTGCCAATGTCATGACCAACGACCACCGAGTGATCAATATGCAGTTGCGTTAGGATCGCCCGGATGTCCGCCGCCTGGGTTCTTTTGTCGTAGCCGCCAGCCGGATGTGATGACAGACCCATACCACGCAAGTCGGGAACGACGACGGTGTGGTCGCGAGCGAGATTCTCCGCCAATGGCTCCCACATATCGCCGGTGTCACCAAAGCCATGAACAAGCACGACGGCAGGTCCCTTGCCGCCCACTCGTACGTGGAGTGTGGCGCCATCCGCTTGGATCTCCTCGTTGTGAAAGTTAGTGGGATAAGGCCTTACCTCAGCGGCGACGGAGTGACATATCGCCAGGGCGCCAAACAAGGTCAAAAGTAAGCGGGTCATATCGCGATCTCCTTGAATTCCGCGGCACATGCAGTGGCATGGCTTGGGTGTTGAGCTCGCGGCATATGCACGTGCCGCGACCAGATTCGGCCGGTATTCAATCAACTTCGGGGCCGTTGCATCTCAAACGGTTGGCTACTTTCGATAACTCGATAAAGGGAAATTACGTTGGCCGCCCGGAAGCGATCCGTCCCAGATCACGGCGTACTACGTCGCCCGAAACTCAATCACGATCTCATCGTCGCAGCGGAGCTGGCTAGCCGCAATGGTTTCGAATGATCCACACGGCCTATTTCCTTCCGGGTCCTCAAGCTCGGGGCGGACAACGATGGCGTACGGGCCTATTCGCCACGATTGGCTTGGCTTGAAGAGCCAAACGGTTTCGTTGTTCTCAAGCGCAGCGGTACCGGAGAAAGCATTTCCTGCAGGATCACGAACGGCCACCATATGCGCGGAAGCTTCGCTAATAGGGGAGTTCAAACGGAGAGTTAGAGGGTCCTTGCTTCCCACGCGCGGGTGCGTGAGCGACCAAAGGACAGGAAGAGGCGATTCCGCATTGAAAGGAGAGACCTTCCATGACTTACGGATGGTTCTAGATAACCTCGGGTCATCGACTACTAACGTTACCGTCGTTCCTGCATGCAAAGCACGCCCCGCTACCAGATTCGCTGCAACACCTGATTTCACGCGTGCGGGATCAAGGAGGACGGTAACCCGCTGACCATCCGAACTCAACAATAGCTCGTCGAGAAAAGCATTCTTGATCTCTCGATCCTGACTGTCATAGAGCCTGACATGGTTGATTTCAGGAGGCGATCCCAGCGGGGACGAGAGTTGGACTTCGATGTGCAAGAGGTTTTCAGGGACGCTGTCGCCTGAAGGGAAGATCGCCCCAGAAGGACGAGCTTCGTAAGTCCAAGCCGCCTGCGATCCAAAGAGCAGCATCGCCACCAACGAGAGTAAAAGCGGTCTCATGGCTTGGCACGAGCGGCTAGGTCCGGATAGCCCTCGTCCGTACGTAGCAAGTGGTGGATGCCGATCCATGGATCATGGGGGCCATATTTAAAATCTGCGAAGTCGTACTCGTTCACGAAGTCGCTTAGCCGTAGGAAAGCGACCTTGCGTATCGACACTAACTCCATAGCACCGGTTTCATCGTTCCGGCGAAGCGCACCAAAGAAATCACTATCTTGAGAGCCTATCTGTGCGACACCGGCCAAAGGAATGTAGGTTGATTTCAGCCCCTCGAAGGGATCACTCGGGACTTTTATCGGGGTACTGAGCCCTGGCTTGGCCGAGGCCGACGCGATCGAATCGACGGACATCAGGTCAGCAGACTTGTGGGAGTTCGTGAGCAGGACCATCGGCCCGTGCCCTGCATCGAATGTAAGCATGTCTACGGGTGCACTTCCCCAGCCAAGCTCTGCGATGGTCTTGCCAACGATATGAGCGCCGTCCTTTAGATCCTTGATCGGAATTCCGTGCCCGCGAAAAGATACCAAGGTGCCGGTGCCAAGGTGCGCTGTACGAGATTGGAGTCGGGGAGGGGGCCTGAATGCGCGCGGATAGCCAGGTCAAAATTTTCACTGACAATATCGACGGTGCGATCCAGCGCGTGCGCCTCAATGCTGACCTTGGGGAATTGCGCCAAGAAACCTGCAATGGCCTCTGCGAGCGCGAACTGCATGGTTGCGACGCCTGCCGTGCATCGAATGGTTCCGCTCGGCTCCCCCAGACGTTGCCGGATCACGCTTTCAGCCAGTTCGGCTTCGCGAAGCATCACGACGGCGTGCCGGTAGAAGTCTTGGCCGGCGTCAGTCACGCCAAAATGCCGTGATGTCCGGTTGAGGAGTCGTACCCCCAGATGGGCCTCCAACGCCTGCATGCGGTGGCTGATCGTTGACTTGGGCATGCGTAGCGTCCTGCCGGCCGACGTGATGCCCCCGCGGTCGACCACCTGCACGAACAAGAAGAAGTCGTTGAGATCGAGCATGGCCTCACCCGCATCGTCCAACCAGTGGGACGCTGGGTTCGCAGTCTGGCGACTTCTGGGCGGATGATCCAGTGCGTAGCTTTGTCTCCACCACGACACCTGATCGTGATCCGGGATTTCCCCGGTTACCTAGGCACCACCAACGCCATTGGAGACTGTTATGACGCAGCGCACCTACGAGCCGCTCACCCGCGACAACGCCGCCCTTGTCCTGGTCGACCACCAGGTTGGCCTTCTGTCGGGCGTTCGCGACTATTCGATCGCGGAACTCAAGCACAACGTTGTCGCACTGGCCAAGGCCGCCAAGGCGCTCGGCCTGCCGATTGTCGTGACGACCACCGCACGCGACAGCATGTGGGGTCCGACGTTCCCCGAGCTGGTTGAAGCACTGCCGGGGGTGCAGATCATTGATCGCATGTCCGTCAATGCGTACGACGACGACAAGGTCGCCAAGGCTATCGACGCTACGGGCCGCAAGAAGCTGATCTTCGCTGGCGTGTCGCTGGAAGTCTGTGCCGCTCTTCCGGCCATGACGGCGGCGGCGCGTGGATACGACGCCTACGTCGCCGTTGACGCTTCGGGCACCTTCAACAAGACCAAACACGATGTGAACCTTCTGCGCATGCAGCAGGCCGGCGTCATTCTGTCGGACTACAGCACCTTGATGGTCGAGATTCTGAAGTTCAACAGCAGCCCGGAAGCGGGTGCGGTTTATGGTGCGCTCGACATGGATTGGGCGACGCTCGTCGGTCAAATCGCGGCCAGCTACAAGAAGTAGGCGTAGGTGGGGCGGCCTGACTTCTCGCGAACCGTCGGGCCGCCTTTGCAGACGCTGCGCCAGCCTGACGGTTGGCGATGTCGGTCGACCGATCCTGTTGTCATGGCTCTCTCACGAGTGACAGAGCCGTTGTTGTAGCGGGCGCAATACCGCGCGCCTCCATCATCCATTTGGGGAAGCCACCATGTTGTCGCCGCGCTTCAAGAGCCTCGGACGAACGGACCCGATATGGGTCGACGCCATACTGGATTGGCGTTGGACATGGTTGATCGCCCGACTCGCGTTGACCGCACCGTTTATCGTCGGCGCACTGATGAAGCTGAGTAACTTGCCAGCGGCAATTCTTGAGCAAGAGCATTTCGGACTTCATCCAGGCCTTCCGTGGGCGCTGGCCACGATCGTCGTGGAGGTTGTCGGCCCTGTGATGATTCTCACTGGGCGATTCATTTGGCTGGGGGCCGGAGCGCTGGCCGTGTTCACCTTTATCGCCAACCTCCTGGCTAATAGGTTCTGGGAGATGTCAGGCGCAGAACGCTTCATGGCAACGAATGGATTCTTCGAGCATATTGCCCTGATCGGTGGTTTTGTCCTCGCTGCGCTGGCGGCAGAGTTTGAGCAACGAAAGTACAGCGCCAAGCGTGAAGTATCGGAAGGCGAGCGCGTAAACGATCCGAAGTGGTGGCATTGATGGGTAAGGGCGGAGATTCCCTTTCTCTTGCCTTCTGAGTACGTGTCAAACTCGAAGGTGGAGGCCTCGATTATCGAACAAGCGGCCAAGAGCGTGGAAACGTCTTCCAAGTGATTGAGGCGCTCAGCGCTGGAAGGCCCCTGTCGGGGCCTTCTTTTCACGACTCGCTACCTGGTAGTCAGAGGGTTGGCTGGATCCCGACCCAGACTTAAAGGCCAATAATGGTTTTCGGTTCCAGGTAGGCCTCCAGGCCGAAGACGCCATATTCGCGACCGATGCCGGATTGCTTGAAGCCGCCGAACGGCGCCTTGGGCTCATGAGTGAGCGTATTGACCATGACCCGGCCGGCATCGATGCGGGCAGCCACGCGCGCGCCACGTTCAGCGCTTGTCGTAGCTACGTAGGCTGACAAACCATAGGACGTATCGTTCGCAATGGCGATGGCTTCGTCTTCGTCGTCATACGCGATGATCGACAGTACCGGCCCGAAGATTTCCTCGCGGGCGATAGTCATGTCGTTACGCACGCCCGTGAACAAGGTGGGGCGTACTAGCCACCCACGCGTGTAGCCATCTGGACGGCCCTCGCCACCAGCCAGCAGCCGGGCGCCTTCGTCGATGCCTTTGCGGATATAACCCTGCACGCGCTCCCACTGTTTGCGGCTGACCATGGGGCCGACGCTGGTGTCGGCATTCGCCGGATCACCGGCCACCGTGGTTTCGACGACAGCCTGCGCAAGCGCTTCGAACTCCGCTAGGCGAGCCCGCGGCACCAGGATGCGCGTGCCGGCGATGCACGCCTGTCCGCTGTTCATGAAGCCCGCCTGGATCGCCATGGGTACGGCAGTGGCGAAGTCGGCATCGTCCAGGATGATGGTGGGCGATTTGCCGCCGAGTTCCAGCGTCACACGCTTCACGTCATTGCTGGCGGCGCGCAGGATGCCCTTGCCCACGGCGGTGGAGCCGGTGAAAGAGATCTTGCGCACGTCCGGGCTTTCCACAATGGCCGCGCCCACGACCTCGCCACGCCCGGTCACGATATTGAACACACCAGCAGGAGCGTTGGCCTCGTGCAGGGCCTCCGTCACGATGCGCGTCTGCAGCGCGCTCATCTCGCTGGGCTTGATCACCGCCGTGCATCCGGCGGCCAGCGCCATGGAGAGTTTGCTGCCGATAAAGCCGGCATTGCTGTTCCACGGCGTGATCATCCCCACGACGCCTACCGGCTGCATCACCACGCGCGCTGTCCCAAGTTGGCGCTTGAAGTCGTGCGCCTCCATGGCGTCGATGGCGTCGAGAAACACCTGGGCCGCATATCGGGACGTCCAGCGCGCAAAAGCGACGGGAGCACCGTATTCCTGTACCACGGCGGCAAATAGCTCATCCTCTCGGGCAGCCATGGCTGCATGCATTCGACGCAACAGGGCGGCCCGTTCGGCCAGCGTAGTGCGCGACCAGGCGGGCAAGGCGCGCTTGGCCGCCGCGATGGCGCGGCGTGCGTCGTCGGCGTCGGCAAGGCGGACGGTTCCGATCACGTTTTCGGTGGTCGGATTGAACAGTTCAAAGCGCTCCTCGCCGTGCGGGGTAACGAAGGCGCCGTCGATATAGATCTGGTCGATGCTGAACATGGCAGTTCTCCTGAAAGGGTGGCCTTCCAAGGATGCGGGCTGCCCATTGCCTTGATAAGCTGCACAAAAGGGGATGAGTTATTAAGCAGGAGCGGATAATGCGTAGTGGCCTCACTGAACTCGAGGCGGTGCTGGCGGTGGCCCAGCGCGGCAGTTTTCGTGCCGCCGCAGCCGAGCTGGAGATGTCCACATCCGCGCTGAGCCAATCGGTGGCAGCGCTGGAAGCCCGACTCGGCACGCGATTGTTCCATCGCACCACCCGCAGCGTGCGCCTGACCGAGGCAGGGGAGCGTTTCGTGGCCGAGGTGGCTCCGGCGATTGCTGGCATCCGCGGCGCGATGGAGCGGGCTGGCGAATCGGCCGGCGCGCCTACCGGCACCCTGCGCTTGAACACATCGGTCGGCGCAGCTAGGCGTCTGATGAAGCCGCTGTTGATCCCTTACATGCAGCGCTATCCCCAAGTGCAACTGGAGCTGGCCACCGAAGCTCGCCTGATTGATATTGTGCGGGACGGCTACGACGCCGGCTTCCGCACGCTGGATATCGTGCCGGGCGATATGGTGGCCGTACCTGTCGGGCCGCCCATTCGCCATGCGGTGGTCGGGTCTCCCGCTTACTTCGCAAAGCACGGCCGACCCAGTCATCCCGGTGATCTGGCTCGCCATGTCGCGATCCGTGCGCGCTTGCCCTCGGGCCATATCTACCATTGGGAGTTCGAGCGCCGGGGAGAAACTCTGGCTGTTGACGTGCCCGGCGTCGTTACGTTGGACGAGCCTCACTTGTTGCGCGAGGCAGCGCTGGCCGGACTGGGCCTGATTTACGTAAGCGAATACGACGCTGAAGCCGACCTCGCAGCAGGACGACTGGAGCGGGTGCTGGACGATTGGACACCGCCTTTCGACCGACTGGCGCTGTACTACCCCGGGCGCCTGCATTTGCCTGCGCCGCTGCGGGCGTTGGTCAACTTGATCAAGGAAGCCGGCTAAACGGTGACTCGATGTCTCCCGTGAATCTCTGTCGCAAGCGACGTAACGACGTCACTTCATACACACCGTTGCTTTTTCTGGAAAGGCAATGGCTTGAACCTTCAGTTGAGCCAGGGGCGTCACGTAGGGCGGCGCAGATGGTGAACGGCTCGGCGGTGACGTGAAAATTTCACATGCGATGCCCGCAGAGCGAGTAGCGTCGAGATCCACCACGCCCGGGATTTCGTAGCCATGACCGACTGCGTCGGAACTACTAGCAATGGCTTCAATTACACCGCGCAATACGAGCTGGCGGTGATGAGTAGCGTGACTTGGGCTGCAACGTTTCGAAAAGATGGGATCTATCGGGGCATGCGTCATGGACGCGTGTTCGCCATTAGTGAACTGTCTGATCCGGACTTGAAGCGGGCCGTGATGGATGACATCGAGGAAACGTGGGTCGGAATGCATTGAGGTAGCCATCAGTCCGCCTCATGCGGAATGGGATTCTGCATGGCGCGTTGACTGGTAGCGGTGCCACTAGCTGCTGCGAGACACCATGGCCACCTTCATTCGTTTGAAGAACTCCGCGCCGGAATGTGGCGATGATCTCCGGCGCGGGAGCCTCAATCAGTCGTCGACATCATCTCCTGCATGCAGGATTGCAATGCCGTTCGTGGTGCCACTATTGAGGGTGACGCTGCTCTTCAGGTCGAAATTTCCGTCGCCATCGACATGGAAGATGGATACATGGGATGCCGATCCGTTGCCATCCACCACGGCGGCGAGGTTGTCGCGGTACGTTATGTCGGTTGGATTGCTGTTGAATGTGGCGACGACGGCCGCGTCCTGGACAATCTTGCGGTTGTAGACGGAGTAACGCGATACGGAGTGGCTCGGTGAATTCGCCGAGAATAAGAACGAGCCATCGAGCGCGACCCAGCAGGGCGCCATCTGTGTGCCGGAGCCGGTCACCGTCAACACGGCATTATCCCGTACCAGGCTGATCTCGTTGGCATGGGCGATGGTGACGTAGGCATCGCGACCACGCGTGGCCAGCCCGAAGGGCGCGTTGACGTTGGCAGGGATGTTGGCCACCAGCCTGGTTTGGCCCGTGATGGCGCCTTGGTCTGTCAGATGCACGGTTTCGATGGCGTTGCTCTTCTCGGTGACGACGAGTTCTCCATCGATCACGCCTACCTGGGCGGCGGAGCCATCAGCAATCACCAGCTGCGCCGAGCCATCAGCCGTAGGCTCCACGCCGTAGCGGTCAATCGGATGCGATTCGATATGTGTGGTCGTGAGGATATAGAGGTGGCCGCGACCGAAGGCGACGCTGACGGGATTGGTGATGGCGGGCACGACCTTCATCCGTTGCAACGGAACGCCGCCATCGAGCTTTCGAAAGATCGACACGTTGCCGGATCCGAAATTCACCACAGCAAGCAGGCGACGGTTTTGAGCAATGCCACCGGCATTGCCGGCCACTCCGCCTGTTCCTCCGGTTTCGGATTGTTCCACCAGCACGCCGCGTGTGTTGTAGACAAGTAGCTCGTTGCTGGCAGTGTTTGATGAGGTGACAACAAGATCGCCGTCGTTCCATGCCGGGTCGGTTTGGGCATAAGCCGTTCCGACGACCATCAATCCCAATAGCGCTGACCCACAGATAGTTCTTTTCATGACCAATCCTTGATGTGATCGTAGGTAATTGCGGCATCGTGTGTTGCCACGACGCGCTCCCAACAGCGACCGTGCGCATCGGTCTTTAGGTATTCGAACGTTGCGTTCGCGGGGTTACATCGCTCGTCTCCCGGAAAGGAGGCGCGGCTGTCGCGATGTAACCGGCGTACGAGCAGGCACGAAGTAGTCAGTAGCTTCGACGCGAAGCATCAGCATCGAAGCAGACACGTTGGGTTGAAACGCAAATCTTGCCCGGCTGGTTTTAAGCGCTATCCGGGTTCTTTCCAGCGATCGTGTGTGGTCAGCTCGCCAGCACCGGTGCGCGAGTAAACTAATCGCCAAACCGTTCAGTTCGCCTTGCTTCCCTGGAGTATGGCCATGAGTACGGAAAGCCTCGATGCTGGCGCATCTCCTCCGGTTACCTTGGTGGTTCCGGAACCGCGCAGGCTCGTCTATCGGCACCCGCTGCCGATCCGGATCATGCACTGGATCAATGTAGTTGCGCTGACGCTGATGTTCTTCAGCGGGTTGCAGATATTCAACGCGCATCCGCGTCTTTACTGGGGCAATCGATCCGACGAAGGCACGGCCATCTTTGCGTTGGGCGCTCACCAGGATCCGGCAGGCAACCTGCAAGGCATCACGCGCATCGGAACGCGTGAGTTCAACACGACCGGCGTCCTTGGCGTATCGAACGGGAAGGATGGCAGTCCCCAGGTACGCGGGTTCCCGTCATGGCTCACGGTGCCAGGCTCGCAGTGGCTGTCGATGGGACGTCGCTGGCATTTCTTCTTCGCGTGGGTGTTTGTGCTCAACGGGCTGTGCTACGTCGGCTACGCACTGGTCACCCGGCACCTGCAACGGGACTTGTGGCCTACGCGTGCGGACTGGCGCGGCATCGGGCGATCCGTCATCGATCATCTGCGCTTCAAGCACCCGCACGGTGAAGCGGCGCTGCGCTACAACATTCTGCAACGGTTGGCGTACTTGACTGTCATCTTCGTGTTCGGTGTGGGCATCGTGCTTATGGGGCTGGCCATGTCACCACGCATGGACGCGGTGCTTTCGCCCATGGTCGAAGCTGTCGGCGGCCGGCAATCGGCGCGGACTATTCATTTCATCATCGCCTGGGGCTTCGTGGCCTTTGTGCTGATTCACCTGTTCGAAGTGTTGATCACCGGCGTGTTCAACCAGCTTCGGGGCATGATCACCGGCTATTACGCGATCGACGCCACGCCAGTTAAGACACAGCCACAGGTCGAGGAAGCACCGAGTGATTCCGAGCCATCGGAGGACCGCTCTCATGAGTAATCGCAGATCGTTCCTGCGCATAACGATGGTGGGGGCGGCGGGAGTGCTCGTCGCCGGTTGTGACCGCATCTCGCAGACGCTGTGGGGGCCCAATGTGTTGAGCAAAGCGGAGGGTTTGAATCGCCGCGTGCAGGCCTTGTTGTCGCCATCGAGCAGCATGGCGAAGGAGTATGCCGAAGCTGATATATCGCCGGTATTCCATCCCAATGGCACCACCATGCCCACCACGCCTGCCTATCAGACCCTGATGGCTGACAACTTTCGTGGCTACAAACTGCAAGTGGATGGGTTGGTGACCCGCCCGGCGATGCTCTCCATTGATGACCTGAAACACCTGGACCTGCGCACGCAGATTACTAGGCACGATTGTGTGGAGGGTTGGAGCGCCATTGGGAAATGGCAGGGAACGTTACTGTCTGCCGTACTCGATTATGTCGGCGTCGATCCGAGGGCGCGGTTTGTCGTGTTCCACTGCTTTGACGACATGGAAGAAGACACGCCTTACTACGAGAGCATTGATCTTGCGGAGGCCAGGCATCCGCAGACGCTCTTGGCTTTCGCCTTGAACGACCAGCCGCTTCCCGTGCCGAACGGTGCGCCCTTGCGCGTGCGGATTGGGCGTCAGCTCGGCTATAAGCAGGCGAAATACCTGGCACGCATCGAACTGGTCAGCTCGTTCGAGGATATCGGTGATGGCCAGGGCGGCTACTGGGAGGATCAAGGCTACGAATGGTACGCCGGCATCTAGTGTCAGGAGTCCGTCGCGCCGCCTGCAGTCGTGAGAATGGAGTCGATCGCCGCACGTAAGGCGCCCAGGATGATCAGGGAAGGCTATCGGGGGTAGGGCAGCGATCTATTCGCTAAGGTGTCTAATGTTCGCTCCGACCCTAAGCAGACTCTCCTCCTTCAACGTGAACGCTCACGTCCAACTCAGAATGAGTCGGCCATCGAATCCTCTTCGTAGAGCTCACGCCGCGCTTCGTGTGGGCCTTCAACAGTCTTGCGATACCTGCCTGGGGCTATTCCCATGCTGCGCTTGAAGGCATGACTGAAGGCGCTTTCCGATGTATAGCCAATCGCATCTGCCACCTCGGCTACCGTCGCGCCAGCGAGTAGTTGCCGCTCGGCGACGTGCATGCGCCAGTTGGTGAGGTAAGTCAGCGGAGGCATTCCCATGACCTCACGGAATCGAACAGCAAAGGACGTGCGTGACATACCCGCCACCTGAGCAAGATCCTCCAAGCTCCAGGCGCGTTCAGGCGCTGCGTGCATTCGACTAAGCACGCACGCAAGTCGTTTGTCGCCAAGACCTTTCAGCCATCCTGTGTCATCTTCCGGCGCGTGCGCAAGATAGGCGCGAAGCGTGTTGACGAATAGGAGTTGTGAAAGCTCAGCAAGGATGACGGTTCGGCCAGGGCGCTCCGCCGGCTCCATCTCGCGCACAAGCTGCTTGAGCAGCCAGGCGATGATGGCCGCGTCGGGCATGCTGCCGTGTACATGGAGCATGGGTGGCAACCCATCCAGAAGCAGCGACTGGCGTCTGTCGTCGATGTGCACGAACCCAGCCAGCATCGCAAGGTCGCTCCCGGCTCCAAGGCGGTAGATGCCGTCTTGATCCGCGACAAGCGGGGTGTTTACGGCGGTTGCTATCAAGGCTGGATCGCTAGCCAGAATCAGAGACCGCGTGCCGTTCGTCACCAGGACATCGCCCGCGTCAAAACGGACTGGTTCGGCCATCCCGTCCATGTAGCACCAGCAACCCCCTTCAATCGCCGCACAGAACTTGATGGCATCCAGATTGGAGCAGCGTCGGCCCCAGGCGCCACCAGCGAGAAGGCGGCCGGACACGATGCAACGCGCCTGGACGAGTTCGAGTACGTCGGAGAGAGGGTCGGAAGCCATGTTTGAACTATCACGCATAAAAAGCGCATCAACAAGCATTCTTCATACGAGCTTCTGGGCCTACCTTGGCAAGTACCACTAGGGAGCCCCATTCATGTCCACACCTCAGAACGCTATCGGCTCTGGCTTTGGAGCCGCCTCGACGGCTCAAGATGTCATTCATGGCATCAACCTGCGCGGCAAGAACGTCGTTGTCACTGGCGGATACTCCGGCATCGGCCTGGAAACCGTTCGCGTTTTGCGGTCGGCCGGCGCAAAGATTTTTGTTCCCGCACGAGACATAGCGAAGGCTGAGCAAGCCTTGCGCGACATGCCTGATGTCGTTGTTCACGGCATGGATCTGCTCGACCCTGCATCCATCGATCGCTTTGCCGAACGCGTACTCGACACAACGGATGCACTCCATCTCCTTATCAACAACGCAGGCGTCATGGCGCCGCCACTCATGCGAGACGGCCGCGGCTACGAGTCGCAGTTTCGGCCAATCATCTCAGGCCATTTCCAACTGACCTGCCGCTTGTGGCCCGCGCTCGCTCGCAGCAGGGATGCGCGCGTCATCGCGCTCAGTTCCTACGGACATCGCCGAGGCGGCATCGATTTCTCCGATATCCATTTCGAGCGTCGCCCTTATGACCCTTGGCTGGCTTATGCGCAGTCAAAAACGGCGAATGCGTTGTTCGCCGTGGCGCTTGACTCCCTCGGCCAGCACCAGGGTGTCCGCTCATTCTCTGTGCACCCAGGCGCCATCATCACGGACCTTGTTCGCTACATGTCGCGAGAGCAGCTTGAGGCCGGCCAGATCATCGATAAGAACGGTAGTCCCATCATTGATCCGGAGAACAACAAGAAGACCATCCCGCAGGGTGCATCAACCACAGTGTGGTGCGCGACGAGTCCGCGGCTCCTGGGCATGGGCGGTGTCTATTGCGCCGATTGCGACATTGCAAACGCTCTCCCGAGCGATGACAGCACGGATCTGCACGGCGTGCGACCGCGCGCCATCGATCCCGTGGCGGCCGGACGGCTCTGGCAGCTCAGCGAGCAACTGACCGGCGCAAGTCTCGATTGATGTGAAATCGCGTGGGCCATGCCTCAGGCTCCGATGGCCTACCTGATATCGTTGCCCTAGCCCCGAGACAGGCCCGCCCATGCGAGGGCCTCACCTGATCGATGCGGATCAACGCGTCGGTGAAAGCTCTACAGAATGTATGGATACCGGCAGACGGCTACCCTGCTCGAACGGCGATGGTGGTGTGATCTCCACCTGCATCGCATAGGGGGGCGCCACACTATCTCGGTGTACATGTATCGCCTGGCTGGTGATTTCCTTTGTGTCAGAGGCTGCGCCCGCCAGATCCAAGGAGTAACGCTGCCCATCGACCCATAGGTCAATCCGCGCTGTTTGTGGCCGCGGTGTGTAGTGGACGGTGCACGTGTAGTCGGATGCGTTGGCGTCGACCTTCCACGTCAGCTTGTAAAGCGTGGCGGGATCTTCATAGCCTTCACCGTTGTAGTTGAGATAGTGCGCGGCCTGCACGGATGGCAGGTGAACGCTGCCGTCGCTCGCGGCGGCAATAGCTTTGGGGCGAACATGTAGCGTGCCTTTGAAAGGCAGTACAACGACCGGCATGAACGAATCCACGTTCGCGTCGCTGGAATCCGCGGCAGGCCAATGGGTGAAGCGATCCAGTGGGATGGTCACACCGTCAGCATCGTGCCGTGCGTCGATCATGGTGCCGGGCGAGCCCAGTGGATAGGCGCGACCCAGTTCAGTGTCGATCAGGCCCGGGAGGTGAAGCTGGTGATCTGCCGGGGTTTTCGCCACGAACAGGTAAATCGCATGCGGCCCCACCGTTGCATAGCCGAAGTCCAGTGCTTCAAACGGCTGCTTGCGCGTGCCGTAGATAGCGTCGCCGTTGCGCTTCAGCCATGTGCCGATGCCATGCAATACCTGCGCTTCATAGGGCACGACGGAGCCATCGCCTTCGGGGCCGATGTTGAGAATGTAGTTGCCGCCCTGGCTGACGACGCGAACCAGTCGCGTGATGTTCTCGCGAATCTTGGCGGGTAGATCGGCTCTTGCTTGCCAGGAGCGATAGCCCCAGGTTTCTGGAAACATAGAGGCCGGCGCCTGCCAGGGCAGCTCCATCGCCACGTCGGGCTCGCTGTTGTCGCCCATAACGGCAAAGTTGCCGCGACTGTTCCAGACACGACCGGAGATCATGGTTTGCGGCTGTAGTGCATGCACGGTCTGCGCGAAGTGCGTGCTCTGCGCCGGCGTCGGCTTGCCCATGTCAAACCAGATTTCCGAGATGGGGCCGTAGTGGCTCATCAACTCCTGCAGCTGCGCAACATTGAATGCCTCTTGCGCCGGCGTGATCGGGTTGCTGTTGCCTTCGATATACGTATTGCCACCGGGATGATGCCAGTCGATCGTCGAGTAATAGACGCCGAACTTAAGGCCTGCCCGCGCGCATGCATCCGCAAGCTTCTTGACGATGTCCTGGTGATAGGGCGTGCCATCCACCGCGTTGTACGGCGTTTGCGCCGTCTGGAACAGATTGAATCCATCGTGGTGCTTGGCCGTGACCACGACGAACTTCATGCCCGCGGCCTTGGCGAGGGCGGCGATGGCATCGGCGTCGAAATTCACGGGATCGAAGCTCTGGGCCAGCGCTTCGTATTGGTCAGGCGGAATCGGCGCATTGGCGAGAATCTGCTCGCTGTAGCCGTTATCCACGCGATGGCCGTCCCACATGCCGCCCGCCAGCGAATACAGGCCAAAGTGAATGAACATGCCGAACTTGCGGTCCTGCCACGCATCGATCGTGGTGGCGCTGGGGCCGGGACCTGAAGGTGGTTGTGGTTCGTCCAGCGGGCGTTGTGCTGGTGCCGTGCGATCGGCCATCGGAGGGGACGCGGGTGCAGCCCCCATGCCTTGCGACAACACCAGCATGCCGGCCAACAGGCACCGCATGATTCCCTTCTTGTTAGAGCTGTTCACCATTTGCTTTGCACCCGTTGCCCCATCCCATGAACGTGTTCAGTGCCACGCGCACCCTGGTCGACGCCCTGCGAAGGGCATGCATTTAGATCGATCTATACATGGTGCCAAAAAAAGGGCCATGTCGTGATGGCCCCGATGTCCGGACGCTTTGTGATCCGTGCCCCGGCTGGACTCTAACCCGTTTTTGCAGCACGACGCTTGTTGCATTGCAGAAGGGTGGGGGTTACTGACAAACCATTCGCGCTTCGCTCGATGCTTGCCTTGCACATGAAAGGGAGCGGAGCGCCCGCTGCGCTCCGCTCCCTCGCCACGATTACTTCTTGCCGTAGGACGCCTGCTCGATGAGCTTGGCGACAACCTCCGGCTTGGAGACATAGATGGCATGGCTGCCGGCCACTTCGACCACCGTGGAGCCCGCGCGCTTGGCCATCATGTGCTGCGCTTGGGGTGGGATCATGTGGTCATCCTTGGTAACCAGATACCAGCTCGGCTTCGACTTCCAGGCAGGCACTGTCACCTGCCCACCCAAGGCCTGAACGCCCCACGGCACCTGCGAGTCCGCCATGAAATTGGCTTCAGCAGCGGGCACGTCGCCGGCAAAGGCAGCCGCGAACTTCGCGCGATCCAGGAACAAAAAGCCATCCTGCGGCGGCAGGATCGGCGGCTGCGACGCGCCCGGGGGCGGGTTGGCGATCAGGCTCTGCACCGACTCGCCGGTGTCCGGTGCAAACGCGGCGATGTAGACCAGGCGCTGGACCTTGGGATCGGTGCCGGCTTCGGAAATAACCACGCCGCCGTAAGAGTGGCCGACGAGCACTACGGGGCCATTCTGCTGCGCAATGGCGCGCTTGGTGAAGGCGACGTCATCGGCCAGTGTGGTCGTGGGGTTCTGGACGATGGTGACGTTGTAACCGTCCTTCTTGAGGATGTTGTACACCTTCTGCCAGCCGGAGCCATCTACGAAGCCGCCGTGCACGAGCACGATGTTCTTGATGGATTCCTGTGACTTGGGCGCCATGTCGGTGGCGGCATGGGCAGCAGATGCGAGGGTCATGGCGGCCAGGGCGGCGAGACCGAAAGCTTTGATCTTCATCAGAATCTCCAAAGGTTATTTGACGGAACGAAGCAGGGACATACATCGCGGGGGAAGACAGGTCGTGCTGTCGACCTTGGAGCGCAGCTTGCGCGTCGGGGTTTGCGCAAACCATCGGATGAATGACCGAGGCCGTGGCGAGAATGGTGGCGCTATGCTCCCTGCCCATGAACATGTCCCGATCTGACGCAGAGGTGTCCGCTGTTGCCTTGCTCGACGTGATCCGCTCGATCGCGTTTGTGGGCGACCTCGCCATGGGGCAGCCGACCGATCACTCCCCGCGGGCCGCCTGGATTGCCGGGCAACTGGCCAAGGCCGCCGGCGCCGATGAGGTGGCCTGCACCGAGGCCGCTACCGTCGCATTGCTGCGCTGGTCCGGCTGTACCGCCAATGCGCCTGAGTTCGCGCGACTGGTCGGTGACGACATAAGTGCGCGCAAGGCGCTGCTTGCTCTCCAGTCGCCCGGCAGCGGCTTTCGCGCGGGCACCAAGGGCAATGGCTCGGCATTCCACTCGTTGTCGCGCATCCATTGCGAAGTCTCCGGAGACATCGCCAAAGAACTGGGTTTGAGCGAGACGGCGCAGTTCGCGCTGCGCCATTTGTTTGAAAGCCACAACGGCGCTGGCGCCCCGGACGGCCTGCAAGGCGAACAGATCCCCGCTTCTGTTTACATGGCGTCGCTTGCCGGTGACCTCGACATCTTCCACCGCCTCTATGGTTTTGAGCAGGCGTGCCAACTGATTGGCCAACGCGCCGATGTGTTGTATCCCGTCGGCCTTGCGTCGCTGCTGATAGAAAACGCTTCGCGCTGGCTGGCCGAACTCGACAACGACCCGACCTTATGCGGTCGGTGTTCGCTCGGCGAGGTGTTCGCCGGTCGTACGACATCGCTAGAAATACTGGCCGACATCATCGACCTGAAATTACCCTGGATGACCGGGCATTCGCGGCGCGTGGCGCAGTTGGCGAAGAACACGGCCATCGCGCTAGAACTGGATGAAGCCCGCCAGCAGAAGGTGTATCGGGCGGCCCTTATCCATGGCATCGGTCGCGCCGCCGTACCGAACATGGTCTGGGATACGCCAGGCAAACTGATGGAACCGGAGTGGGAGCGCGTACGCCTTGTTCCCTACTGGACCGGACGAGCGGCGCGACAACTCGGCAGCCTGGCCGGCGAGGCGGACATTGCGTCCTACGCCTACGAAAGGCCGGATGGCTCCGGTTACTACCGGGAAGCCAGAACCGGAAACATTCCCCTCGAAGGACGCATCCTCTCCGCTGCATCGGCATTGGCTGCCTTGCGTGCGGCGCGCCCCTGGCGAGAAGCCATGGACGAAAGCGCCGCGCAGGCTTTGATGACCGCCGAGGCCGTCGCTGGACGCCACGACGCCGACGTTGTCCGCGCATTGCTGAAGGAGCCACGGACAAACAGGAACAAGCCAGCTGTCGCCGCATTGACCAGCTTGCTTACGCAGCGCGAGCGCGACGTGCTGCGCTGGATCAGCCTAGGCGCCAGCAACAAGGAGGCTGCCAAAAAACTGGGAATCAGCCCAAGCACCGTACGCACTCACGTCGAGAGTGCGTTTCGCAAACTCGAGTGCACCACCCGCGCCGCAGCCACCCTGAAAGCAACGCAACTAGGTTTGCTGTAGACCGCCGACGCGTTCTTCCGGGCACTGGAAGACTCCGGCACGAAGTGGTGCATCGGTACACTGGCGAGGCTTGCTTTCGACCCGTGGCGGACATTCCCCTAGAGAGGGCTGCTGCCAAAAGAAACCCGTTGCCTTGCCATCCCCCGAGAGTCGCCACATGAACTATCCCCCGTCCACCCAACGACTGGAGTTTCGCTGCTGGACTTCAGACGACCTGAGTTTGGCGTTGCCGTTATGGGGCGATCCGCAAGTAACTGCATTGATCGGCGGCCCGTTTACCGAGGAAGCGATAGCGCGACGCCTATCTACCGAGATGTCTTGCATGCAGGAACATCACGTGCAGTACTGGCCGATCTTCCTCTTGGAAAGCGGAGAGCACGCGGGATGCGCTGGATTGCGTCCCTATGACGTGGATCAGCAGGTCTACGAGTTGGGAGTACACCTGCGCCATAAGTTCTGGGGCCAGGGCCTGGCCATAGAGGCGGGCAGGGCGGTGATTAACTATGGCTTTGATTCACTGAACGCTTCGGCGCTTTTTGCAGGACATCACCCTCGGAACGAGATGTCGCGAAAGTTTCTTCTGAAGCTTGGTTTCACCTACACGCACGATGAGCTCTATCCTCCGACCGGGTTGAATCATCCGTCGTACCGGCTATCGCCGCGCTAGCGCTCCTTCTGACCGAGGCGATGCTTGCTGCCTTGCGCTTCGATGGAAGCAAGGACATGACCTGCCGCGCGATTAGGTCAAGTTATCAAGGGTGGCGTGGCCGTCCGCTCCCAAGGCAGGCAGCTTGCTTCATGGTGTGGATTGAGTGCTTTGCGCTCCGGTTGCAGCCTTGGACGTCCATTCGTCCAGCCACTTGAAGACCTCGTCGTACCATTGAATGCTGTCCACCGCCCTGGCTTCGTAGTGGCCTTCGTCCGGAAACACGAGCAACCGGGAAGGAATGCTTCGCTCCTGCAGCGCCGTAAACGCTGCCACTGCCTGTCCGGTCGGGCTTCTGAAGTCCTTTTCGCCCGTGATCACAAGTTGAGGCGTTCGCCATTGGGCAACGGCATTGACAGGATTCCATCGCTCGTATTCGACGGGATCGACATAGTACGGTCTGTTTCCGAAATCCCAGTGATCCTGGGCGAGTTCGTCCGTCTCGTACGTCATGCCACGCTCGTCGAAGATGCCGTCATGCTGGACGATGCAATTGAATCGGCCAGGCCAATGGCCTTCGATCCAGTTCATCATGTATCCGCCGTAAGAAGCACCGACCGCGCAGGCGTTGTCCCCGTCGAGAAATGTGAAGCGCTCGATCGCCGTCGCGAGACCAAGCTGGAGGTCTTCAAGCGGCTTGCCACCCCAGTTGCGATTGACCGAGTCGGTGAACGCTTGGCCGTATCCCGTGCTTCCATGGAAGTCGACCGACACCACGCCGTACCCATGTTCCGCGTAGAGCGCCGGATTCAGTGGCCATCGCGGGTACCAGATGTCGCCGAGGGAGGATTGCGGGCCACCGTGCACAATGAGGACGACAGGGGCTTTCTTGCCTGGTGCCAGTCCGGGTGGGCGCAGCACGATGCCACTGACCTCGTCGCCCCCGGCACCGGCGAACTTGAAACGCAGTACCTGCGGCCACTCGACGCCGGCCAGCTTGGCAGCGTTGGCGTTTGTGAGCCTCGTGAGTTTGCCTCTGGCGCTGCGGCGCCACAGATTCGGAGGCTCCACCAGTCCATCTTTCTTGAGGATTAGCGACCCGTCGGGCTCGACCGCGATAAGCGCCAAGTGCCCAGCGGTCGTCAGTCGCCGAACGACCTCATCGGCAACGTCAATGCTGAAGACAGGATGGTCCAGCGTGTCGTTGGCCGTAGCGTAGAGCGTGGTTGAGTCCGGGGACCACAGAATCGCATCCGGCGATCGATCCCATGCTTGTGTGAGTGGGTGAGCCTTCCCGGTGGCGAGATCGCGAAGCCAAACCACGCGCCTGTCATCGGCATATCCCGGCCGCGAGGTGGCGAGCCAGGCCAGCCACCGCCCATCGGGCGATACCGCGGGCCATTGGTCCGCAGCCGCATTGGCTGCTGTCAGATCGATGGGTTCGTTCGCGCAGTCCGCTGACGCGGCGTAGATGTCGGTATTGGTGGAAAGCGGCTCGATGGGACCCGCGGCTCGCAACGAAAAGTAGATGGTCTTTCCATCCGCGCCCCAGGCTGTCTCCTCCTTTCCTCCGCTGGGTTGTGACGGTACGTCTCCGACGAGCGTCGGCGCGACCGCGCACCCGGGTCCAGTTGCCTGTCCGTCATGCAGAGGCAGCAGGAATAATTGGGATCGATTGCCATCCTCCCATTGATTCCAATGTCTTATGGGGAGCTGATCGAAGACCCGGGCGCCGCCGTTGGCTTGGACGATCCCAGTCTTGTCATCCAGGAATCGCGTATGCGGTCGTCTACGCGCCCAGACAAGCACTGCATCGCCACGCGGAGAGATCCTAAATCCTGCGAGACCTTCGGATGCCAGCACCGCAGTCGGCTTGGTGTCATCCATCGACATACGGAAGATCGTCGGCATCGCCGACGGCCGTTCCGACAGGAAGTACAACATACCGTCAGCCGAGAACGCAGGGGCGGACGGTGCAGAGTCGTCGAGAAACGCCATCTTCTCCGGTTCGCTGCCGCTGTTGGCGAGATCGAGTCGCCACAGCACGTGTTGCGTCCCTTTTATATGCGGATCATCCGTGGCCTGCTCCCATACCAGCCATTTGCCGTCGATCGAGGCGGTGGCGTCGCCGATCTGACTTAGATAGGCCAGATCGGATTGCGTGAAATGACGAGCGTAGGCCGGGGAAAAGGCCGTGATCATGAGCCAGAAAGCGAGGGCGCAGTTCTTCATCTCTTCCTCATTGAGGTGATCTTACCGACCAATGGATGACGATGTGATGCGTGCCCAACCCAAAAGGTTTCACCGAGGGGGCGCCAGGGTACCTCTAGTCCGACGGGGATCATGGGGGCGAAGCCGTCAAAAATTATGCGCTTGCCATGGAAGGGCAAGGGCAGGGCGATTAGCCCGTGTTATCGAGGGTAGAGACACTCGAGTATCTGCGTACACCTGGTCTCAGGGATGGCTGCCTACCTCTGGAATTCGCGCCAGGGAAGATCACAGAAATCGACGCTCGGGCTTCAAGTAAACCAAGCGCTAGGTTATTTAGCGATCGCTAGAATTTAATCGGCATAGCTCGCTTGAGCCTCAGTGCGAAATGCAGAGGCTACGCCATGTGCAGTAGGATAGAATTTCAACCCAGGGTAAAAATCCGACATCAACCCAGATATGGAGCGACAATGAGCAAGGATTGTGTCGATCGCGTTTTGAATGCGCTCCTTAGTAGCAACCCGCTGCTTGGTGACGGCATGAAGGAGGACACCCCAATCTATCGTGTTCTGCCTCTCAAGTATCTCGTTCCGGATATTCTAGATAGTCGGCTTACGCTGTCGCGCGTGATCGGCTGGGAGGATACCCATGAGGCCGCTTATTTTAATCGCACGGTGCCTTTTGGCCCTAAGGGTGAAGACACTGGCCTTTTTGGGTTGGCACAAGACTGGTTCGGACAGTGTTGGTCGACGACCGAGGAATCTGATGCCCTTTGGCGGATTTACAACCCAGACGGGTGGTCAGTTCGCATCCAGAGCACGCCACGAGCGCTGATCGAGGGCATCCTTCGACCACTGGACCGTGAGAAGCCAGTGCTGCTTAACTTCGCTAACATCCTTCTTTACCTTGGCCAGGTTAGCTATCCCGATCCAAGCAGTTACCAATCCACGATGGGCGCGCCTTTGGAAGACGTCATGACCTCCGACGGATGTGGCGTAGCTCGAAAATTGTTGGTTAAGCGGCAAGCATTTGCCCATGAGGCGGAAGTACGCCTACTGTTTCAAAGTGGGGTAACGCCGTCGGAGGCCGGAAGGTCCATGGTGGCCGATTACTTCGATGCAAACAGCGTCGGTCGCGTTAATCATGGCGGCATAGCCTATCTGCCCATGCGGCTGCGACTACCTTTTGACTGGAGTGCAGTCACTGACGTTATGACCGGGCCACGGGCTGATCACGGAACCCATGTCGTGATTCAAGAGGCCCTGCAAAGCGTAAATCCTGCAATTAGATTGACGAAGTCGGAACTATACGGAAAACCCCACTTTTCCTGAGATACGGCTGCCTACATGGAGACCATGATTTCGAGGAAAACGAGGGTAAAAGAAGAGCCACGCGTGTTGTGACGTCCAGCTGACATCCTTTGCGTGTATTCAAACTTTGACGTTTGCGCTTATCCGTGGACAGCCGTTATTGCCCAGCATAAAGATGAGGCACGTTGTGAAGCAATGCTACCTGAGACTGCTCTACTCGAGATCGATGTCGGCGGCGGAGAATATCGCTCGCGTAGAGAATGTAGCCGTGCAAAACAATGATGAGTAGAGAGACCAACGGAAATGGCTAAAACTGATCAAGGAAAGCTTCGCGAACTGATCCTGTCTGAACTGACGGTTGCTGTCTGCATCGACACGAACATTTACGAGCAACAACAATTTGCGTTTCACCGAGGCTTGCTAGCTGAAGTACCAGCGCTCACACGATCCGGCATTCGGCTTGTGATGCCGGACGTTGTCGCGTTTGAGGTGGTTAATCACCTGAGAGACAAGCTTCCCGAAGGGCTGAATGATTTGCGGAAAGCAGCGCGTTTAGCCTGCAACTATGGGTTGACCACCGAAGCTATCGAACAGCAAATACCGTCCGGTGACGTAGATTACCGACAACTGGCCTCAGACAGGCTGACTAGCTACGTTCATAGAACGAACGCACTAGAAATCCAAGTCGCAAAGTTTGCCAGCCTCTCAACGGTTATCGATAGATACTTCAATCTGGAAGCCCCGTTCGAGTCCAAGAAGAAGGCGGAATTTCCCGATGCGTTCGCTCTGAGCGCACTGGAGTCTTGGGCCGAAGCAGAAGGCAGCTTTGTTGTCGTCGTTTCAGATGATGCCGGCTGGAACAGGTTCGCTGAATCTAGTAAGCGGTTGCTTACGGGCGTGTCGCTCAAGGAGCTGTTGGTAGCCACCCAAGATCCAGACGTTGTGCTGCTGCGGGCAGTAGCTGCGCTTATAAGAGGAGACGGCTATGAATCCATCAAGCAACGCCTTGAAGATAATATTTCGGGTATGGATATACGCGCTGATGCGCACAGCTATCACTATGCTGAAGCAGAAGTGGTTGAGGTCATCGTTAAATCTATTGATGTGAGTGATCTAAAAGCAGAGGATCTTTCCATCATACGAAACGAAGAAGGTCGGCTGATTGTCAGTTGGGAAGTCCAGGTCGATATAAGTGTCGAAGCGAGCGTATCTCTAAGCGTCTACGACTCGGTTGATAAAGACTATGTTGTTCTTGGATCTGAGAGCGTGCTCAGAGATCTGACGCAATGGTTCGACACATTGATGACCTTAGAAGTCTCAGTTGAGAGTGGCGAGCCTTCTCTTAAGTTCGATGACATCGAGCTGACTGCAAGCCATATCGATGTAGATCTTGGTGAGGTCGAACTTGACTACAGCGATGACTCTGACGTCTAGTTTTGTCTTTGCGAATAAGGCTTGACCCGAACGACCTAAGCCTCATTCACCGGCTTGACTGAAGGGCACATCAGCGCCAAATAGTTAATCAATGTGGAAAGAGAATTGGGCTGGATGCGCACACGACCAGGCCTTTGGCACCACGCGCCAGGGCGACATAGAGGTTCTGAGCGTTCATGGCCTCTGGGTTAAGCACTACAGCGATTCAGATGATCGCTACCGACTCATGGCTAAGGCCATGATTGCCTCTGCCCCACGGCTTAAGGAGTATTTGTGAGCACTCTAACCAACACGCAACTCGAAGCTGGACTGCGTGCTGTAGCGGCCGTAGTTGGACCGGCTTGCACTTACAGTATGAATAGGGCATTTGAAATTGTTAGGAGTGAAGTCCATACAGAAGTCCATGCAATCGACGCAGCCAAGGTGCGCGAGGTGATTGCTGAGCTTCGTGCGTATAACCCGAAGGCTGACGAATACGACGGCAAGCAGATTCATAAGTATTGGGCCGACAAGCTCACCGCCGCACTGCAGGAGTAGAAGCCATGACGCCGCTCTGACGCCATGAGCTCAACCAACCTCGACCTACCAATGACGTCTAACATTTCGTTCAAGGCTGACGGCTACGCCGCCGCTTAACTACAGCGTTCAACTTCTGCTTATGGCCGATTCTGGCCGGTGGCCTCGCACTGGTCAGGATGCCAATGGGCTGATCATCGCCGATTGGTTCTACTGATCAACAACACCGGTCTGCGCAGCCGAAATGGAGCTATACACTCGCGCAGCCTGGATTGCGGTGACTGGGGTGCCGCCGAATACTGAGCGTGACTCGTGATTGCCTCCCGGGCTGCTCCGCGATCCATGTTTGATGGCTGTAGTCAAAAAATTTAGGAGTAGGGGCATTGAATCTTATACGTACGAGTCAAAGTCCCCCTCTTTGCATTGCCACGATTGCTATTGGCCACAAAGGAAGCGCCATTGGAGTGACCTTTGCGCCCGGCAAGAAACAAGCGGTGTCCATGACGGGCATCTGGCAGCTTCTCGATACTAAAGCAGCCGCCGACGCCGAAAGTGCCATGCAAATGGTTCGAGCGGTCAGGCCGGGCGCCATCGAAACATCAGGTCATGGCGCCCGGGAGCCACACGGGCCACGGAATGATCGCCTCGCTTGGCGCGGAAGCACGTCACTCTATGTCAGGGCCATTTGCTTCGGGTTTCTGCCGTGGAGGCAGCGGTTTCTCAGCGAAGAACAAGCCTCAAGGCAGCAAGCAGTGGCGCTGCATTGTTGGCAGTCCAACGGTGTTGGTCCAATCTTGCTGGCCATTACACGCGACGCCCCAAGTTTTTAGGCACACATGGCGCAAGTTGTCGGTCGTTGTGGTTCAACTTTCATGGCTGCAATCAAATAGCACGGTGTCAAAAGATGACCGAATAAGCGGACATGACACGATTAACGGACAAACGACAGAATTAAGAGGACTGCGACAGACAGAATTAAGAGGACTGCGACAGCCATGCCAGCCATCAAGAATTTCGCATAATGTATATCTTTGGTCTGCCGCTCAGCCATTTTCCGCCCCCGACGTGATGTCATTATGGGAGCGGTTATCTAGGGCGGCAAACTGTTCATTATCAGACCCGATTTTGAAGGGGGGTCTGCTCGGCATTCCAGCGACCGATTATCTCGGCGTAGTCGCCCCGCGTTATGTCATCTCCGGCGAGCTTGCGGGAGATCTCCAACATCCAGGCGCCGACCATGGCGGCCCCATCCAAGGGGCGAGCCGCACGGGCGTTGTAGTAAGCCCCGAGGGCCATCCGGATAGCGTGATCGGCGGTAAAGCTGGCGTGCTTCCTCATCTTGCGCATGCGATCATTCCTTGGGGCTCAAGCCCCGGTTGCTGTTGCAATCGCGGCACCCGGTCAGGCCTTCGAAACGTGGCCGGGTGTCGCACCTCAATCAGGCGTCAGAGTTTCCCGTGACACCGCTTGTATTTCTCACCGCTGCCGCACGGGCACGGCTGATTGGCCCCGACCCGGGGCACGGACAACACAGAGCGCTGCTGCGCCTTCTCCATCTCCCTACGAACTTCCTCCGCCCGCGCATTTTGCGCCGGCTCAGCCAGGGCATCGGGCGGCGAAGCCGCTTCCCGTTGCCCTGGCCGTACCGGCGCAATCCCACGCCTCGCGTCCAGGTAGTCACGCAGGGCGATGAGGCAGAGCGCATTGAGGGACACACCAACCCGAGATGCGTAGTCGTCGGCATCGGCCTTGAGGGCCTCAGGGAGGCGGAGAGTCGTAGAAGCAGCCATCAGCTTTCTCCAGGAAAGGTCTTTTGGCCCCTGTTAGCGTCTGGGCCTAAGGCATGGCTTATCCCCGATCCAGCCGGGGAAAAGTCACCAATCTGATGGTAATGTGATAGCAGATTGCTATCAATAGTAGAGGGCTGGCCTTGCACCAACGCCGGAAACTGCGCGGCCAGGATAGCGGGATCAGCGAGAAAAACACCAGCATTGGCCAGTGCCGGCAATGCCAAAGCTGCCGCCGCGACCACCGAGGGATCGATGGACGCAGCGGCAACCGGCAGGAGGAAAAGAGCGGTGGCCGGAGGAGGGGTCTCGGCCACAGGATCGGCCGTAGCGAGTGCGGTGCAGGATAGGCTTTCGCCGGTAGGATGCTGCACGGCTGCACCTGGGGACGCTCCTTGCAGTCGCTCGACGGCGGACCGCCGCCGGAAGTCGTCCCGCCAGAAACGGGCCTGCTCACAAAGGATCGGCCACACCTCAAGCTTGCCCGGCTGGAAGCTGTAACCGTTGGGGCTGACCAGCTCCGCAGTCCGCTCGTTGAGCACCCAGCCCGCCCAGGCGTCGTGTAGCGCACCGATGTCACCACGGCGACGCAGCCGGAGCAGCCGAACCACGGACCACGGGACCCGATTGCGACCCGCATCCCAATGACGGACCGTCCGGACGCTCACGCCAAGCAACTTGGCGCAGGCCTCACGACTCAGAAAGCAGCTGTGGCGAAGGGCCCGGAAACCCTCGGCAGAGACGTACCAGGGGCGCACCGGGCGACGCTTACGAGGCTTCTCCGACTTCGCATAATGTATATTATGTAAAATTCTTGATGCGCCTACGCCGCCTTGGCAAGCGCCTTGCTTCTCGCATGATCCCGGTCATGCAAGAAGCAGCGAATGCGGTTTAACTGGACGTTCGACGCGCACAAGCAGGCACTTTCTGCCCCCAGCGGCTGGACAGTGACCGTCCGCGAAATCGCCACGTGGCTACAAGACCGCGTGTATTGCCGACACGATCTAACCGGGCCATGGGCTGGCTGGCGAATACGCGGTAAATGGCTCACCGGTCCGAAGGGCCAGCGCTGGACACCTTCCGCGCTTCTGATGGCGTCGCCAAATGAATGTCACAGCGAGCAAACTCACCCGGACGAGCACCGCCCATTTGAGCGTCCGGAAAACCCGTCGCGTGAACCCACAGGACGCCATCCTTGCAATACGTCCACCAGCACGCACTATGAGCAGCCTGACACGCACGATACTCCGCATAAGCCCGTTGACCGGCCTGTTGCTCAGCCTGCTGCGCACGCACCCGAGCCAAGACAGGAGCCAAGGGCCCGAGCGAAGGTGGTACAGCTGGCCGACTATCGGCGGCAGGCTCCCTAATATCCCGATCCGGATACCAAGCCCGGTAAGCAGCGAAACCCATTCCCACGGCCACGAGCGTGAGCACGCTCAACACAACGTCCACTTGTCGCATGGCTATCCCCTGTCCTGTAAGAACAGGGTAGCAAAAGCGGGTTTGGCGGGAGGGTGATCGAACCTCGATCGAGAAACCGTTAAACCTGCCCGATTTGTCCGATGAATTCCTCGAGCAAGGCGTCACCGGACGTGCGTCCAGCAGAAGCGGTTAACGACCCGCTTTGTTGGCACCGCCAAACGGATCAGAGTTCCAAGCGTGATACTCGGGAGGCGTGTACGAAGTAGCCGTCTGACGCTCGGCGTGCGGTAGCTGCGAGGACGCCACGTCCCCCGCCATCATCCCGCCAGGGAGCGGGGCTCGCCCGTCAGGCGGCGAAGCCGCTGTCTGACGGGGCGAGCCCCTGGACTGACTGTCCGACGGCGAATAGGACTGATCGGCGCCCACAGCCGCCACAAACGGGTTGTAGATGCCCTCGCGCGCGACAGTGCGGCACATATTGGCCTCGACCTCGTAATGCGTACCCTGCTCCGTCAGGCACGTGCAGCGGCCGTCATCGACCGCAATGCAGAACAAGCGCGGCTCGGACTTCACAGTCTGCGTATCGAAAGCCGGCGCGGTCCAAGGCACCCCGGCAACACGCGGCTTCATCCACTTCACGTAATCCGACTGCCTCAGCGCGACGTCCTGGGCAGCGACAGCATCGGCCGAAGAGCCTCCCGCAACAACAGGCTTCACGGGCTCGGTGTGCTTGTGGATGCGGTACGGAATAATGATCGCGAGCGCGACGGCAGTTAGAACCAACGCACCTCCGATATACACGATGCGAGGCGTTTTCACCTTCATCGTATGGAGCGAACTCGACTTGTAAAGCTCAAAGACCTCTTTGGGCAGCGGCGCGAACGACATTTCGGCCACTTTCTTCTCGCGACGAGAGTCCGGATCGTCAATGCAACGCATCCAGGAGAACGTCTGCCGAACGCCCTTGGCACGCATCACCGAATGCACGTGGCTATCCACCAAGCGACGCACGTAGGCACTCATATTGGCCGGGTGCTGTGTAGTCAACAGGAAGTCCATACCGTAGTGGCGGACCTTGGTAATGCGCTGCACCCACTCAGATGGACGTCCATTGTCTTTCGGCATCAGACAGATGGTGCCGGGGTGCGAACCGTCCTCCTGGCACTCGTCCAGGCAGATGATGGAGCCTGCCGGAAGCTCCCACCACTTGTGCAACATTTCCTCAGTAAGAGTAATCGCAAGGCCTTCCTTCAGCCCGTTGATGCCGTACTGGAAAATAGGCCGCCCGGGCTCTTTTTCGAGCAGCTCGGTAATGCGCTTCACCAGCGACGCGGTCTTGCCTGAGCCAGGAAGACCCGTAAACAATGAAACCGGCATACCCTATCCCCTACTTCGTCTTGCCAGTATTGGCGGTCAACCGGACCTTTGCCGCATCCGTGATCTTGCGACCAGCCCAGGCGCTCAAAACAATGGTGATGCACTGATCGATACGAAGAATCGCCACCCAGCCCAACAACGGACCAGCGGCACCCATCATCGAACGAATGCTTGAGCTATCGATGATCGCCGATACGCCCGCGTTAGCCGCAAATCCTATGCCCACAGAGACCAACGCCGTGATCGCGAGTTGACCGACCACCGACAACAACATTTCACCAATCCATGCGACGAGTGCAGGCATTACTGATTACTCCCCGCCGTGATGCACGCCGCAGCGAACAGCGCGAACGCCACCAAGCCATAGCCGAAGTACGTGAGAACGTCGCAACCGATGGAAAATTTCACAAGAAACGGAACGGATGACAGCGACATGTCCTGTAACGGGCAAGTACGCGCGTAGCCAAAACCACTCTGATCGTACGTGCCAGAATTCGCTTGGCCGCCCACCGTGCCGTTCTGCGACGTGTCTGGCTGCACCCAGACGGCGCTCTGCCCGTACTTCGTGCTATCACTCGCAAACGTGGGAGGGCCATTGCCATCGCCCGCAACGGCTTTGTACAGCGCATCCGAACTCGTCTTGGCGGAACACATCGAATACCACTGCTGACGAACAATGCCGCAGTTCACCGCGTCACCAGAGCACGCCGGCGGCGTGTTGCAATCCTGACCGCCGTTGACGCTTCCGCCGTTACCGCCCGCGCTACTCGAGGGAGCCGGCCCAATGTCACCGGTCTTCTGACCACTAGAAACCGTGCCACCCGCACCGGCATACACGTTCACCGTCTGATTGGCGTTAGCACCGGTAGTTGGGTCGGCCATCGTATAGTTGTCACTGCCCTTAATAGCGGTGGCAGGATCAGCCACCACGTTAGGCGGGGGCGACGGCGCGGGATTGCCCATACACAAGGAACCGTCGCCCATCACAGCGCAATTACCGCCCTGCTGCCCGGGCGACGTAGGACCCTTAATACAGACCTGAGCACCGTTCACGAGAGCACACGCATCACCCGTGTTCGGGTTATAGCAACTGACACCGCCGCAAATCTGTGGCGCCGCTGAAGACGCCACTGACGAAGCAGACGCAGGAAGCGGCGGAGGCGGCGGAACAACCGGGTTGCCATTGGCATCCGCTACCTGACCCGCTGTCAACGGCTGACCGTCCGCGCTGGCACCGACAGGGGCAAGGTTAATAAAAGTGAACCACTCACCGCTGCTATTAGCCATAGGCGGAGTCGTCGGACTCAACGCCATACGACACATCACCGTCTTGCCGCTCGAAGGATCAACGACAGCCTGATCCGTCTGGTACGAGTTGAGAATCTTCCCTGGCCTCCATTGGTTCGCGTGCGGTGCGTTAGCTTGGCAGACGTTCGGTGTTGGTGGCCCAGCACAGTACGAAAAAGTTGCACCAACGTTGGTCACGTTCGGAACAAAATATTCCAAAACAGCGCCGGTTCCATTCGTCTGAGGGCCTGGGTCGTAGCAGCCCAGCGAGGGAGAACCAACAATATCGGCCTGACAAGCGGACATCGCCGCACCCCGCGTCATGCACGAGTCAGCGAGACATGGCATAGCGACCGACGCAAGCGCGAGCGAGAACACGCAAAAAATCAGTCGTCGGACGACGGCGCGAAAAGTATCCACCCAGCCCCCAGTAGCGCAACAATCACGTAGTAACCAGAAATGTCCACGACGCCTCCGAAAAGGCATGCGGGGCATTGCACCCCGCACACCGAAACCGCGTTAGACGCGGAGGTACGACACCAGCTTCTTGCCGTACACGATGGTCAGCACGGCCACCGCGATAAGGCCCACGTCAGTGGCGTACGTCGCCAGCGTGCCGGTAATCGTCGTGGTCGGATCAGCAGAAGCATCCGCCATCGCAAAGCCAGACATCAGCAGGCCACCGGCCGCCACAGCCACCTTCTCCGCGCCAAAGCGGACATTCTTCACGAACTTCAACATGTCAATTTCCTCCACCCTGCCGGAGAGCTCTGGACATATAGGCCGCGCACCAGCAGGTCAGAATTGCGAAGCCTATAGGAGCCCCATCACCGAGGCTCAAACTTGGGAGGAACGACGGCGCTTCTACCCACTGCGTTTGCGTGCACGTCACGCCATCAGTGTCGAATTGCACGCAAGACAGATAAACGCTCTGCACCGTCATCCCCCCTTAAATCACGCCGCTTTCGGAGCGACCGCGCCGGTCGGCTTCACCATCACCAACTTCAGATAACGGGACAGCTCCAAATCCCCGAAACGACCGAGGGAGAACGACTCCGGAGAGACGTCGTAAGCGCCCACCGAATAGACGGGGCCAGAACCGAGGCCGACACGGAACGGAAGTTCATAGCCGTCGCCGAGATCGAGCGCAGCGCGCTGTTCGCGAATGATCTGCGGCTTGCCATCTTTGCCATTGAAGGTGCGCTCATGGACGTTCGTGTCCTTCACATTGATACGGGGCATAGTTGTTGCCTCACGAGTTGATTGAGTTGATCGGCGGCACCAATAGACTTCCAACGCGAAGGCCGCCCTTCCCGCGTCACGTTTTTATCGACGTACTCCCAGGCGTCCTCTCCCAGCGCGTCACGAATAACGCGAAGAGACGGACCAACCTGAGTGCGCAACCACTTCACCATCGCGTTAGCGGTGGCCTCGACTTTGGCCTTCACCACGAGCAACTTGTTCGTCGCATCAGTCAGGCCGATACGCTCGCAAAGGTCAGCGAGGTATTCATACGCGCCGCGAAAAAACCGCAACGGATGCAGCAGGATGTCCAGGGGAACACCGCGACTTGGAAGTTCACCGAACTCGTTTTCTTTCCCGAAGTGCTTCGCGTAGAACCGCACCTCAAAGCGCACCCATGGCGAGGTTTCATCCTTCAGCTGCTTGCCTTTCTCATAGCCGCAAAATTGCTTGTGATTGCGACTACCGACATAGACAGAGCAGCCGGTGCCATGGCCGTGATCATCCTCGAAACGTGTCTTGGGCGGCCTTCCCTGCCCGGCGAATGCGCCGGAGCGCGCGGCGTCATTCAACTGGTGAATACCCACAGCGACGCCAGCGAAATCATCAACCGCAACGTCGCAATGCGTGATACGCGCGCAAAGAATTTCAAGCTGAAAATGCACATGCGACCAGTTCTGCACCCAATGGCAACCCGTGCCCGTGAGCTCGACCTGCATCGTGTCGTTATTGCCGCCGAAACAAATTCGGCCAGCCAGTTCGCCTTCACGATCAAGGATCACGCAGTAGTTGTCGTAGAACTGGAACTTACGGCCGGTAGGCCGCATGACCTTCAACATCGCAGAGCCACCGAAAATGAAATCGGCAACCTGCGTGAGGTCAGTAACAGAGCATTCTTCGAGACGGGCCAGGGGAAAGGTGGCCGTGAGCCAGTCGATTCCGACAGCGAAGCCGGTCACCCTACCCTTTTGGCCCCTGTTAGTTCCCGGGCCCTTTTCACTCGCTACACTTTCGCGCGCCCGGACCGAGGGAAAGTCGAAAGCTTCTTCAGGGCGGCGCATCAGCCGACCCACCTTGCAGCGACGCAAGCGATCACCACGCCCACGAAGAACCAGAAATACTGGCGCGACACGACACGCCAGAAGAAATCCGAGACACCAGCGCGCGTCACAGGGACACCCCCAGCGCGTGAAAGCCCCAACGCACAGCGGCGCGCATCAACATCGCGACCGCGATCCAGAAGAACAGCACGCAAACGTGCGACGTCAGCCGGCTCACAGCTGCACGCCCTGCTTGGCGCACTGATCACGCAGCGCGACGAAGCCGATGCACATCTTTTCGGTCCACAAGAATTCCTGCTTGGACTGCTCACAGAGCTTGAGCAAGCCTTCAGCCTGCTCGGCACTGAGGGTGAGGACCACGTCGGCTTGCAGGATGCGGTTCACGCCGTCACCCCGCTCAGAGTGGCCGCCTGACGGGCGGCGAGATCGCGAAGGGATCGAACGAGGTAGCCGACCCAGAAGGCCGCTACAGCAACACAGGCGTAGCCCAGAACGTCCATTTGTGCCCCTTCAACGAATATAGAGACTCTCTACAATGAGGCGTAGTAGAGTCCCTCTACAGGGTGAATGTAAAGGGCCTCTACAATGAATAGTTCCAATCAGTTGCTCGGTATCTATCGACAACGCCTATCGCTAAAAACGAATCAGGCCATCGCTGACAAGCTGGGCGTGAAACAGCCCACGGTAAGCATGTGGTTGAACGAGAAGTCGCACCCCAACGCCGAAGCCATTGCAGACATGTGCAAGGCGACGGGCGAGTCATTAGCGAAATGGTTGCCGCTGATCGAATCGGAGCGATGCCGCACCGACGCAGACAAAAAGGTCTGGCTTCGACTTGCTCAAATGGCTGCGGCGATCACGCTGACAGTGGGCGTCTTTGGCCCCCACTCCACCGCTCGCGCAGAGGCCGGCAATTTCGCGAAATCAGCCGACTCTGTATATTATGTAAAATCGCGTATGGACCTGCTTTGCGCCCCGAGCGTCTGGGCCGTCACCGTTCGCGAAATCGCACCCACCATAGATACGACCTCACCGGCCCTTGGGCCGGATGGCGTGTACGTGGCAAATGGCTCACTGATCCGAAGGGCTGGCGCTGGACACCCGGCGAGCTTCTTCGGGTGTCGCGAGATGAATCTCGCATCGCCCAGCGTCCGGAAAATGATTCATCGCCTCAACTGGCTTTACCCCTACGTCCGCATGCCAATAAAGAACGCCATTGCGGCACTCAACCTGTTGAACCAGTGCAGGATGCGGACCGTGCCTCAGAGGCGGAGTACACGCCACGGCGACGGGCACAGGTAATCGATCTGGGCGACTATCGTCAGCAACGCTGCGCTGCTCAAGGATGAACTGATACACCGGCACGCTCGCGGCCACCAAGACGGCAGCCAGCGTGTAATTCAGCACGTCAATCCTGCGCATGACATTTCCCTGTCCTTTCCGGCCAGGGTAGCAAAAGCGGGTTTGGCGGGAGGGTTGAGAAGCCCGAACCAGTGGGCTGGACGCCAATCCGAACGAACCGGGCCATGCGGCAACTAGGGGCGGCGTGTAGTCGTTAGCAACCGCACTGCCCTTCCACTGTGTATCCGAATCACGCGCTGCGTTGGCTGGCAATCGGTAGTTGGTTGAGACACTCAAACAGCTTGGTGCCAACGCATCGTATTTGCCGCTACTTCAACGTATAAGTCAGCGTGCCATATCCAAGTTGGTCGAATCCGCCGCTGTTGGGGCCGTAGTCGCCGCCACCACCTTCGGGGCGCACTTTCTCGGCGGCCATGCGGAGATAAGGAGCGTCCAGTCCTTTGAGCACCACGTAGTGGTTGTAGAACAGCTCCCACACCGGGCGGATATCGCCGCGCCCGCCACTTGAGATGATTGGCTGCGTTACATCGCTGTTGCTATAGGTCGTGTAAGGAACGTCTTGCCCGAGGTTGTATTTGGCGATGTATTCCACGCCCTTGAGTGCGCGATTGTCGTCATAGCCGAAAAGGTCGTCGTGCTGATTCCAGGCCATCTGGCAGAACGCACCCAATAGCGCCACGTCGAGGGTACTGTGCCCCTGGTCGCGCCCGCTTTCCTGAGTCTGCCCAAGGCCATCAGGGTAGATCTTCCACACGAAGTGTTCGATGGCCCCATTGCCTGCGCCGTGCTTGAAATACTCGACGGCCTCGTCGTAGATATCGTGGCGATCCGTCAGAATGCCGATGGCCAACATGGACGACATGTTGGCGAGATCCCAGTTGGCCCAGTAGTGATCGATCTTCTGGCCGTTGTGATGCACCAGAAACTGATGGTTCATCGGGTAGAAGACGTTGAGCATCATGGTCTTGAAGCGAGCGACATCCTGCTCCGGCCAGCGCTTGTAACTGCGCATGATCTCCGCCGCGTTGGCGAGCTGGTAGCCGTAAATGCCTGATGCCAGAAACTTGTCGGATGTGCCGTCGATCCCGGTCAAGGTCTTAGACCACGCGTCCAGAATGGCGATGGCCTTGTCGGCATAGGCGTCGTCACCACTCACCTTCCAGCGTAGGGCAAGCGCATACGCAGCCGCGGCGTCGTTGAATAGCGCTGCATAGTTCTCCCGATGAGTGCCGTCATAGCCACGATAGACAATGGCTTGGGGGTTCGCGGTCCACTTCAGTGACGCATGGGAATTCTTGATCAGCACATCCCAGCCATCCGTCCAAGGCTGCGCGCTTTGCGCCACCTGAGCCTTCATGCGGTCGAGATCGGCCTGGGTATGCAAGGCACCCGGATGAACGAACGAACTCGCCATCACCGCCGGCGCGATCAATGCCAGTGCGACCGACATGCCGATGGAATAGCCCAGGCTTTTGAATAGAACGTTCAACGTGTCTAACTCCGAGTGAAAAGGCTCGCCTCTACAGAAAGTACGCCATCAAGGTTGAGCAGGCCTTTCACTGCAGCGATCGCGGCAAGCATAAATTGGAGCGCATGTCCGCCCGAAGTCAAAGCGATGACTGAGCGCAACTCCTCCATGAATCTACCCCCTGCCCTTGGCGACGCCTACGCGAAGCTTGCAGAAGACTCTTCGTGTCGCACGGTGACGGGGTACTCCATGCCGCCCCTGCCTCGCGCAATACATTTCCGTTACAAGACGTCCGTATAGACGTCCAAACTTCGGACGGCAATTCACGCCACCGTCACCACCTGGACACACTATCGGATAAGAATCCTCACCGACAATTTGGATCGATTTAACTCGATGACATTTTGCGATTCGCGCGAACTGTCCGTCACCCCATGATCGTGCCGGCGAGAGGTTGCCATGCTCAAAATTCAGCATTTTTTTCCGACGCATCGACAACACCACGGCGCACCACCGCGCTCCGCGACGATGCGCGGATCACGACGCCTTTTTCTGCTGATGCTTGCAGCATCGGCGTCCTGTGCGGCGATGACGGATCAACACGACCTTCGCCTGAATCAACTGCAGTACATCGGTAGCCACAACAGTTACCACGCTGGATTGGCTGCCGGCGAAGCTGCCATATGGAAGCGCGTGGCGCCCGACATGTTCGCCATTCTCGACTACACGCACCCGGCGCTGACCCAGCAGCTCGATGACGGCGTGCGACAGATCGAACTCGATATCTGGGGTGATGCGAAGGGCGGCCGATACGCCCGTCCGGCGGTCGTCAACGAAGTAGCCAAGGCGGGTTTACCTGCGGATACCCCGTTCGCCGATCCGAAGATCATGCAGAAACCCGGGTTCAAGGTCATGCATATTCAGGACATGGATCAGCGCAGCAATTGCGAGCCGCTGGTCGCGTGTTTGCGTGAAGTACGCGCCTGGTCAAAGGCGCACCCCGGCCATCTGCCCGTGTTCATCTTGCTGGAGACTGAAGAGTCGCCACTGAAGATGCCCTTCCCTACCGTGCAGCCGGAGCCGTTCAATACCGCGGCGCTCGACGCGCTGGATGCCGAGATCCGCTCGGTATTCGATCGCCACGAGTATCTAAGCCCCGATGATGTTCGCGGCGATGCAACCACGCTTAATAGCGCCATTCTCGCGCACGGCTGGCCGCACCTCTCAGAGGCGCGCGGCAAGGTGATCTTCCTGCTCGATCAACGTTCGGTAGGCCCGGCGTACCTGACGGGGCACCCCTCGCTTCGCAACCGAGTGCTGTTCACCAATGCCGCGCCAGGCGATGACGATGCTGCCTTTACTGAGCTCAACGACGGAAGCGCCGAGGAGATCACCAAGCTGGTGAAGGCGGGCTATCTGGTGCGAACCCGCACCGACGCCAACCTCAAGGAGCCGGCGCGTAACGACACGACACGTCGGGATGCCATGTTCTCCAGTGGCGCACAGCTGCTAAGCACGGACTATCCCGATCATGAGCCGGCCGCCTCCGGCTATATGGTGAGCTTTCCTGGTCATGCACGCGCTCGCTGCAATCCGCAGATCAACGAGGCGCACTGCATTGGGGTCGACCTATCGCAATAGGCGACAGCTGGTGATGCCAATCACCCACTTCCTTGGTTGAAGCCCGGACTGAACGGGTTATCCCAGGGGAAGGTGGGTCGCGCTCAAAGTACCCGTACGCACTACGGAAGAAGCCACACCGCCACATTCGTTGGCGGAAGGCACCCTGCTGCCCGGCGCAGCACAAGCACTACAGATTTTCAGAAAGAAGCTCTGCCCTTCCCCCAGGACCCTCCCCGCCATGAATCAGCCGTACAAGCTCAACTTACTTGCTGTCTCTGTATGCCTCGGCCTTTGCCTGAGCTCCATTGCCTACGCGGACGATGATGCCGACAAGAAAACCAAAACCTTGTCCGAGGTGAGCGTGACCGCCGACGGCACGCCCTCTACCGGCACAATTGATGAACAGAGGCTCGGGGTCAGTGTCAGTACCGTTATGACCAAGCAGGAGATGAATGCGGTTCCTTCGGCCAACATCGCGGACGTGGTGTCCCATATGCCAGGGCTGTCGGCCTATAGCGACATGCATCTCGGGCAGGCCGCCACCGGCGAGAACGAGTACGTGACCATCCGCGGCCTGGACTCGAGCTACAACGCCTATACGGTCAATGGGTTTGCGCTGCCGGAAACCGACTCTTCCACCCGCGCGATCTCACTGAACATGCTGGCGCCATTTGGCATCCAGTCGGTCAAGGTATCCAAGGCGCCCACGCCCGATATGCCGGGTGACTCTATCGGCGGCACCATCGACATGCGCACGCCGACGGCCTTTGATTTCGAGAAAGACACCTATGCCAAGACCACGGTGCAGGGTCAGATGAATTCCCTGGCTTCCGATTTGGGCGTCTCCAACAAGGGCGGTACGGTACAGCAGGAGTTCGCCCGTCGGTTCGGCGAGAACAAGGCGTTTGGCATCTATGCCGCCGCGTACTATGGAAAGAACAACAACGCGGCGGAGGCGGTTGCGCCCAACTCTTCTTACACGCCAGTGAACTCAGCGGAGGCGAACGCGACTGATCTTCGATATGCCGGTCCGCTGCAAAGCTCGCAATACAAGTACAGCATCTACACCAACCAGATCAAACGTTACGGCGCCAATGTTTCGCTGGATTGGCATGGCGATACGACATCGCTGTATGCACGTGCCATTTATGGCTCCTACAGTGTCAAGGGCGAGCAGAATCAGGCCTCGGCGCGAAATCAGAATGCGACGGAGATTCTCCGCGGCGGCTACTTCAACACCCGCGATATCGACGAGAAGATGGCGTCGCTGCAGCTGGGCGGCGATAGTCGACTCGATCGCCTTAGTCTTGAGTACGGCACATCGTTCGGTTACGGCAACCGCAATCGTCCCGATTATGTGGAAGCCAGCCTTTACGGCACACCGGTGCCGGGGCAGTTCTCGTTCGGCCTTGGCAATCCGACCTATCCGAGCATTGCCGGCAACCCAGCGTCGCTTCAGAACAATTTCTACAGCCTGGGCACCGATTCGTTCTGGAAGGTGCAGGGTCACAATGCCGGCAGCAAGGACACGCGCATCAACGCGCATGCCAACGGCACCTATCAACTGGACGATGGCGCGCTACAGAACATCAAGTTTGGCCTTTCCGCCGATACGTCCAAGCGCAATGCGTACGATCACCCCTTCTTCCACGACGACAACAACTTCGTCTACGGCGGCACTTACTTCGGCGGCCCCAGCTACCCCTACTACGCGCCGGGCGGCCCCACGCTTGCTGCCCTGCCAGGTCAGGTTATCAATGGCGCTTTCGGCGGAAAGTATGCCGGTCCGTTCAAGCTCATCGACCGCAACTGGGTGCTTGCGCAGGCACTGCCGTATCAGTACGTGAATGATCCCAACGGTGCGGGCAACTACACCGCCAACGACTACAACGCCAACACCACGTCCAGCCGCGAGAACATCTATGCCGCCTATTTCATGGCGACGGTGAACTATGACGCGCTGACGATACTGCCTGGTGTGCGCTATGAGCTGACCCACTACTCGGCCAGTTCCTGGCAGTCGAATGGCGATGACGCCACGGGTCAGTTCGTCAACAATGGCCGCACGTATGGCGAAGTGTTGCCGGGTATCAGCCTGAACTACCGGCCGGACGACCTGACGGTGTATCGCGCGTCGTTGCGTCGCAGCTTCAGCCGGCCGGCCTTCGGCCTCATCTCCGGCGAAACCGTGTATTCGATCGACGATACGACGGGCAAAGTGCTCGGCATCTCCAAGCCCAATCCGGATCTCAAGCCTACGACGGCAGACAACCTTGACCTTTCCGCCGAGTTCTATGACGCCAATGGCGGCTTACTCACCGCATCGGCGTACTACAAGCGCATCAAGGGCTTCGTCTATACCTCGCAGGCGAACACCACCAACGACAGCACGCTGGGCGGCAATGTGCCGACGGGCACCATCCTCGAGAACGGCGTGCCCGTTACCACGCCCGAAAATGGTGGCACGACCACGCTGTTCGGCACGGAGCTGGCCGCTAGCAAACAGTTCGTGAGCCTGCCGGGTTTCTGGAGCCACTTCGGCGCCAGTGGCAATGTCACACTGCAACACAGCTCGGCCGAAAGCGGCCGTATTGATCACCCAGGTAGCACCTGGCTACCGCGCGCACCGGAGAAGATCTACAACGCGGATCTGTTCTATGACGACTCGAAGCTTCGCGCCGATCTGACCTACAACTACACCGGCCTGCAGTTGATCGGGCTGACCAGCGACCGGCTCGACTACTACCTGCAGCCGGTCAAGACGCTCAACTTCAACGCCACCTATCACCTGCCCCATGGTGTCGATGTTGGCGTTTCGGTGAGGAACCTGCTTAACGAAGCGACCTTCTATGAGACGGAAGGCAAATCGAAGCACTACCTGGCCTACGACCCGGGTGCGGATGGTGCGTACGTGGATACGGGCCGCGTCTACATGGTCAACCTGAGCTATACGTTCTGACGCTCGGACACTCCGATGATGCACCGATCATGCAGCGCACCCGCATGATCGGTGCACGAGCTTAGTTTTCTCAGCGGCAAACGAAACCGCATGGACTTGCCTATGAAAAACCCTCGCTACCGTCGCCGTGCCATCACTGTGTTGATCATGTCGACCTGGATGGCGTTCGCATCCGTCACTGCGATGGCCAGCGACGATATGCAACTGGAGCGCGTCATCCTTCTTTACCGGCATGGTGTGCGCACGCCACTTCCGGGTGAGATCCAGGCCAACGAGGTCAACGGAAAGCCTTGGCCAACCTGGAAACAAGCCCCCAGTGAATTGACTCCGCATGGCGCCAAGGGAGCCGAGCGCATGGGCGTGTACGACCGCGAACGCCTCGCTAGCGCGGGCCTGTTCCCTGCGAGAGGATGCCCTGCGCCGTCCAGCATCTGGTTCTGGGCCAATACGGACCAACGCACTATCGCAAGCGCCAAGGCGCTCGCGCAGGGTTTCGCCCCGGGTTGCCCTATCGCTATTGGGCATCTTCCCCAGGGCGATGACGACCCTCTATTTCACCCCATCGAGGTGAAGGCGGTCGACTGGAGTGCGGGGGATGCGGTGGCATCCATTCAAGCGCAGACCGGCGGCCCGGATGCACTGACTGCGCCCCATGGAGAGGCGTTGGCCACCATGGCATCGGTGCTGGGTTGCAAACCCGGCAGTACGCAACCCCTGTGCGACTCCAGCACGTGGCACGGCGGTCTTGCGACCTCGCCAGACCAAAGCCACATGGTGCTGACCGGCCCTATTGCAACGACCTCCGGTACCGCGGAAGTAATGCTCATGGCCTATGCGGAGGGACGCGCGCTAAGCGATGTGGGCTGGGGGCGAACAGACGCTGCCAAGCTTGAGGAGCTTTCACGTCTGCATTCATTGCTGTTCGATATTTACGCGCGCCCAAGCTACATGGCGGAACGAGTCGCGTCGCTAATGAGCAAGCGGATCGTCTCGACGCTGCAAGATGCCGATGCCCCTCGCCTGAGTGTCATGGTGGGAAGCGACAACAATATCGTCGCGCTCGCAAGCGTGCTGGGTATTCACTTCAAGATGCCGGGTTACGGCCAGGACGACCCGCCGATTGGTGGTGCTCTCGGCATTGAACTATGGCGTCGTCCAGCCACGGGCCAGCGCTATGTTCGCGTCTTTTATCAGGCGCAGACCTTGCCGCAGTTGCGCTCGCTCAGTGCGGATAAGCCCGCCACTTTGCTTTTGAATCCGGCAGGCTGCCCGACGAGCAAGGAGGGTTTCTGTCGCCTGGAAGCGGTGATTCCGTCACTCGAACGGGCCGCGGCACACGTCAAGTAAATCGCTCGTTCGTGCTCTCCTTCGGCCGTCGAAGCAGCGCTTGCTGCATCTCGTAGTTTCCGCGGTAGCGGTTTGCCACTCTTCTGGCTCGCAATGGCGAATCCGCTCCACCAACGACACGAAATGACGGGTGCCACCGGCGGGCGGTGCTTACCATCAGGTTCTCGCTCAACGAGTCTCGACGCCATGCCGATCTACGATCTGGAACCCCTCCTGGCTCCGATCTCAGACGACGCTCCCTCGGGCGAGAACCTGGAATACGACGCTGACTTCCTCGCTCTTGAGCGGGCCGCGACGGTCAAAGCCGAACGCGTGGTCGGCGACAGCGTCAAGCAGGCGGAAGAGCCGGATTGGGAGCGGGTGGCAGAACGCTCGCAGGCTCTGCTTGCGCGCTCCAAAGATCTGCGCCTTGCGACGCACCTCACTACAGCATGGACACGCACCGCCGGCCTGCCCGGCTGGACCGCCGGCCTGGCTCTGATCCGCGGCCTGCTCGAGCAACACTGGGATACCGTCCATCCCCAGCTGGACGCGGAAGACCATGACGATCCGACTACCCGGGTCAGCTCCGTGGCGCCGATCGCCGATCCACTGAGCCTGCTTAGTCATGTCCGCACCACGCCATTCGTGCAATCGCCGCGCTTGGGTCCTTTCAGTCTGCGCGATCTGCGCATCGCCAACGGCAGCCTGAAGATCTCCGCGACGGACGGCGATGACCAAGCCGGACTGCCCACTCAGACGGAGATCGAGGCCTGCTGCCTGGATTGCCCCTATGAGCAGCTCGCCGCGACAGCGAGCGCGGTGACGGAAGCGCTGGAGCATGCCAAGGCCATCGACGCCATTTTCAATGAACGCGTCGGCACGGCGGGCCCAGAACTCAAGCCATTGCTAAGCGACGCGTATGAACTGAAGAGTTTCCTGGAAGCGCAGCGCAATTTGCGCAGCCCTCAGACGTCGACGGATGGCGCGACCGAGGAGGCGGAGCAGGTGTCCGCTGGCACGACCGCCGTTACCACCGTGGTCGCAAAGGTCGGCATTCAGGACACACGGGACGTGCTGCGTTGCCTGGATGACCTTTGCGAGTACTACGCACGCGAGGAGCCCTCCAGTCCGGTGCCGCTGTTGCTGCGCCGTGCCCAGCGTCTGGTAGGCAAAAACTTCCTCGACCTGCTGAAGGATCTCGCGCCTGGCGGGCTCGACGAGTTACAGCGAGTGTCCGGCCACGGTGATGATGAGTGACGCTGGTGAGTGGATGCCCTTGGCGTCCGCTCAATAAAAGCCGTCGCATGCGTTTGCGGCGCTGCGCAGCACCAGTTGCCGCACCGCAGGATTCCATTGCAGCGACAAGCCGCCCGGCAAGCCGGCGGTGATGGTGGTGTCGGCGGGCTGAGAGATCGGCCCGATCTGCTGATGACTGCCATCTGCGTAGGTCACCTGCGCGGACAGCGCGAAACCATTCGGTGTCGCACAAGCGTCAGGCTCCACCTGAGCCACTTGCGTCGCACCAAAGGCGGTCAGCACGGGCAGGCTTCCGCTCCGTACCGACGCCCCGCCCTGCCCTGATGAGCAACGGGCATCCAGCGTGTAGGTCACGGCAAAATGCGGCGGCGAAGCCATCTGCACTACACCCACTGCTTCAGGCTGCGCGACACAGCCCACCAGAAAGGCTTTGCGCTGGGCTTTGACATGCAGCACATAGCTTCCAGGCGCGATGCCGTCACCACCCGGAAGCACCAGTTCAATACGCGTCGGCTGAGCACTCACCAACGTGGGTTGCAGTGCCAAAGGTTTGTCGTCGGCATCTGTCGCGATCACCTTCGGGTCGGCGCACTGGGCGTCTGCCAGGTTCTTGCCAACCAGTACAAGGTGCCGCTCTGCCTCTCCGCCATGTATGGCAAAGATCGCTCGTCGGTCCGGCGTCTCCACGGCCTCGATCACCGGTGGCGCGGCGGACGGCGCATCACGCGCCTCAGCCAGCCGCTCGACCGTCAATGCCAGCGCCTGCGCCATGGTGGCCGCATCACCATCCAGGCAGCGCGTGCAACTCTCAAGATAGGCCTGCGTGCGCAAGACAGCTGCGTGGGCGCGCATGGCTTGGGCGCGCCGCGCGTCGCCCATCAGCTCCACGGGCTGGGCGGCATCGTTACCCAGGTTTTTCTCCAGCGCGTCCTGCCATTGGCTCAGGCGTTGCGCGGTCGCTTTCAGCGACTTATCGGGATGTGCCTGTTCGCGCACCTCCAGTTTCGAGCGCACGTCTTGCAGTTCGGCGATGACGGCGCCCCCGCTTAAGCGCGGTCCATTCTGCGCGCAAGCGCCCGCCGTGACGGCCAGCGCAAGCAACACCATGCTGAGGCGCAGGCGGCACATGGCCATCATTCGCCCTGGCAGTCCGCCGTCTCCGGATCGCAGGCCTCCTGGTCGGGCGGTAGGCGGATACCCGAGGGGACGATGCCGTACGCGCGGTAGCTGGCCGTGATGATGCTGGCGTCGATGTAAGAGTCCAGGCGGTTGTTGCCGTTCTGCGCGTGACTGGTCGACATGGTGGTGGGAAGGTTGATCGACAGCAGGCCAGCCTCCGGCAGCGGATTGCCCTGTCGGTCCAGCGCATAGAAGTACGCGGGCGGAAGGCCAATGGCTTCGACCACATACGGCAGCGTGCCAAACGCGTAGATAGGCGCCGTGATCAGGCCGATATGCTCGCTGGCCGCATATATGCCCTGCCCGTTGTACAGCGGCGTCGTCCCGGTCTGCAGCAGGCTGCCATTGAGCACCGCGAGGTAAAGCGCGGACGTGCCCGCATCCACCGTGTAGCTACTTCCGTCCACCGACGCCAGCGTCAGCGTTTGCCCGTTGGTGAGGCTGAAGCCAGCCGGCGACTGGAAGCCGCCCAGCGTACTGATGTGATTGGCGATGGGCTGGCTCTGCGTCCCCAGTGAGGTTGCACCACCTGCCCGGCCGCTCAGCGTTGTGGCAACAATATTGCCCGTCGCGCTTTCGTTGATCGCGCCTGCAGCGTTGAGCACGACACGGCTGCCGCTCAACGTACCCGTCACATCCAGATCGCCGCCTTGGGTCATAAGCGTTACGCCACCGGTACTCAGTAAGGGCCCGGCGATCGTCAGCCCATTCGCATTGGTCAGGCTGAAACCGTTGGCGCTGAAGTTGCCAACGTTAGCCACGCTGTTGACCTGCATCAGGCTGGTGGCGCCGGACGAGCTGCCGGTCAGCGTGCGCGCATTCAACGCGCCTGCACTCTGATTGATAGCCCCGCCACTCACGAGGCTGAGGTTGTTGGCCGCCGTAACGACATTACCCAGGTTGATGCCGCCACTACCCGTCAACGCCACGTTCGCGCCGCTCAGGTCCGCTGTCGTGCTCAGCAAGCCACCGCCGGACGTCAGTACCAGATTCGAACTGCCTGTGTTTATGGCCGTGCTGGGCAAGAACAACGAACCGCCGAGGGAAATCAGGCTGACAGCACCATTGGTGCCATTGGTCAGCGAAGCAATCTGCAGATCGCCAGCATTGGTAATGGCAATGCCGGTGCCAATGGCAGTCACTGGACCAGCCAACTGATTGCTTGCATTCGTCAGCTGGATGCTGCCGTTACCGGCATTGAAATAGCTGCTGCCCGTGACATTGAGCGCACCCACCTGCCCAATGGCCGGATCGTTGCTGGTGACGCTCAGGTTACCGTTGATCTGGCTCGCGCCAAACACCAGCGGACTAGTGTTGGCAATCTGCGTGTTTCCGCCCGTGAGGCTGACTGCGCCACGCAGATTGTTGGCACTGTTGGTCAAGGTGATGGCGTTGGTTCCGGCATTCAGCGCCGTTGCTCCTTGCACCTGCAGGGAGCCGCTCTGGACGATGGATGTGCCATTGGTGAGGCTGAAATCACCGCCACTGGTGTAGTTACCCAGACTGCCGATCTGGTTGGTTTGGGTAAGCAGCGTGGCTCCCGAGGACTGGCCCGTCAGCGCGCCTGTCGTCAGCGTACCGCCGGTCTGACTGATCGTTCCGGCACTCGCATTCAGCGCCACTCTCCTGCCATTTACGGCATTGGCCAGCGTGATGTTCCCACCACTGGCGAGCGCAATGTTACCTACGCTACTCAATACGCCAGACACGATCAGCGAATTCGCGTCAGCCAGGCTGAAGTCGCCACCACTGTGGTAATTACCGAGGCTATAGATCGTGTTGCCTTGCATAAGCGACGTAGAGCTCTTCGAAAAGCCACTAAGCATTCCCGCGCTAATCGCGCCGCCAGACTGAATCACTGCGCCGTTGTTTGCCGTAAGCGATACATCCGTACCACTCACCGTTCCCTGCAACGTCAGGTCGCCATTGGTCGTGGTCAGTGCCGTACTGCCGTTACCGTTCAAAGAACCCGTAACGGTCAGTGCGCCCGCATTCGTAAGGCTAAATCCGTTGGCAGTAAAGCTGCCAAGTTGCGTGATCTGGTTTGCCTGATTCAGCGTTGTAACACCCTGCGAGCTGCCGGTAAGTAGCGGCGCACTGAGCACGCCACCTGTCTGGGTAATCGCGCCACCGCTGCTCGTGAGATTCAACACGCCGGCTGCGGAGACATTGTTTGCGAGCGAGATGCCCTGACTGCCGGAGAGGGAGATGTGGGTGCCCTTCAGGCTTCCGGCTGTCATCAGCGAGCCACCAAGGGCGGAAAGCGTCAGGTTCGCCGAACCGGTATCGATAGCTGTGCTCGGCAAATACAGCGCGCCGCCTGCGATCAGACTGACGGCGCCGTTCGCACCATCGATCAAATTCGCCACGCGTAGGTCACCGCCACTACGGATGGTGATGCCGGTGCCGGTGGCGCTGACGGTTGATCCAAAGGCATTGCTCGCATCGGCCAAGTTGACAGAGCCGCTGCCTGAGGCTGTGTCCACCGTGAACGCGCTTGTGCCTGTCACCGTCAACGCACCGAATTGGCTGATCGCGGCGCCGCTGCTACCCGTAGTCGCAGTCAGATTGCCGAATATATTGCTCTTGCCAAGATTCAGTGCACGGGCGTTGGTGACCAGCGTGTTGCCGCCAGTAAGGCTCACCGCCCCATACAGCTGATTGTTGCTACCCAGCGTGATGGTGTTGGTACCCGCATTGAGCGTGGTATTCCCCAGTACGGTGAGCAAACCGGATTGCGTAATGGCCCCGTTGTTGGTCAGGCTGAAATCGCCGTCACTGGTGTAAGTGCCAAGCGAGAGGATGCTGTTGCCTGCCTGATTCAGTGAGGTATTGCCGCCCGATCTTCCGCTGAGCGTCACTGTGGCGATGCTTGCGCCCGCACCTTCGCTGATGGCGCCCTGTACATTCAGCGAAACAGCACTGCCAGTCGTCGTGCCATTCAATACCAGGTCGCCACCATTTGTGGTGGTTAACGCAACAGCAGCGCCACCATTCAGTGCACCTGTGGTGGTGAGTGTCTGCGCGTTGGTCAGGCTGAAGTTGTTGGCACTGAACCCGCCAAGTGTCCTGATGTGGTTGGCCTGGTTCAGAGTGGTACTGCCGATGGACGAGCCAGTGAGACTGTTCATCGTTCCAGTAGTGGTGATACTTCCACCGGCACCTTCTGTGATGGCACCCGCTGACATCAGCGAGACGTCCACTCCGCTTATCCCGCCATTAATCGCCAAGTCGCCGACAGTGGTCGCCAATGCCACACTGGTGCCACCGTTTATCGTACCCGTGGTGGTCAGCGTCTGCGCATTGGACAAGCTGAAACCGTTCGCGGTGAAGTTGCCAAGCTGTCCAATCATGTTGAGCTGGCCCAATGACGTGACGCCCTGGGAGCTGCCTGTCAGCACGGCAGCGGTGAGCGCACCGCCACTTTGCGTAATCCCGCTGTTGCTGCTGGTCAGACTCAGCGTGTTTGTCGCCGTCACGTTATAAGGCAGTGTGAGTGCGCCGTATGACTGCAGCGAAACATTGCGCCCAACCAGATCGCCCGACGGCGTGAACGAGCTACCGCCCGCCACCAGGGTGATATCACTGGTACCGGTGTTTAGTGACCCGCCAGGGAGGTTCAAGCCGCCGTTGAGCGAGGTCAGACTCAAAGATCCATTGGTGCCATCACTCAGCACACCCACACTCAGGTTGCCTTGATTGACGACAGTGATACCGGTACCGGTGAGATTGACGGTGCCATTCAGCTGATTGCTGTTGCCCATCGATATGGCGTTGGTGCCGGCATTCAACGTCGTATTGCCCACTACGGAGAGCGTATCCGTTCCCGACTGCGCGATGCCGCTCGTGTTGAGCAGGCTGAAATCGCCGCCGCTGGAGTAAGTACCCACGTAGGTTATGGCGTTGTTGGCCTGGGTAAGTAAGGTGCTTCCCGTCGACGAGCCGGTCAGCGTGCCCGCCGTAATACTTCCACCAATACCCTCGGTGATCGCGCCAACCACATTCAACGTAGTCGTGCCGGCGCCACTGTTCAACGCCCCATTGATGGCCAGTGCGTTGCTGTTCTTGAGGTTGAAATCGCTGGCGCTGAAATTGCCAAGCGCCGTGATGCTATTGGCTTGGCCCAGCGTGGTGCTTCCGGTCGACGAGCCGGCCAGAGTACCGGCCGTGATGCTTCCTCCCGTGCCCTCGGTAATGGCGCCGGTCACGGCCAGCGTTGTCGTGCCGGCGCCGCTGTTCAATGCCCCGTTGATGGCCAGTGCGTTGCCGTTCTTGAGGCTGAAGCCGTTGGCGCTGAAGTTTCCAAGCGTCGTGATGTTGTTGGTTTGGTATAGCGCAGCAAGGCCAGTGGACGAGCCAGTGAGAGTGCCAGCCGTAATGCTTCCACCCGCGTTCTCGGTAATGGCGCCGGCCACGTTCAACGTGGTCGTGCCAGTGCCGCTGTTCAACGCCCCGTTGATGGCCAGCGCGCCACTGTTGTTGAGGCTGAATTCGCTGGCGCTGAAACCGCCAAGCGCCGTGATGTTGTTAGCCAGACTCAGTAGCGTGGTGCTGCCTGTCGACGAGCCGGCAAGGGTGCCGGCCGTGATGCTTCCGCCTGCACCCTCGGTAATGGCGCCGGTCACGTTCAACGTGGTCGTGCCGGCACCGCTGTTCAACGCCCCGTTGATGGCCAGTGCGCCGCTGTTGTTGAGGCTGAAACCGTTTGCGCTGAAGCTGCCGAGCGCGGTGATGTTGTTGATCTGGGCCAGCGTGGTACTGCCGCTCGACGTACCGCTCAAAGCCGCCACGGTAAGCGCACCACCCGATTGAGTGATGGAGCCTCCGCTGTTCAGGGAGAGCGATTGCGCGTTAACGTTGCCGTTGAGGGTCAGGTCCGATCCCGCAGCCGTGCCCAGCGCCACCGAGCCGCCGCTGACCGTCAGCCCGCCCACCTGCAACGATGCGCCCGCGCCGTTGGTCAGGCTGAAGCTGCTGCCCGAGCTGAAGCTGCTGACGTTCTGGATCTGGTTCGCTTGCGTCAGCGTGGTGCTGTTGACGGAGCTGCCAGACAAGGTGCCGGCCGTAATGACGCTTGCGGGTGATGATCCCGAATTCGCCGTCTGAGTGATCGCTTGCTGCGAGCTCAGGACTACCTGGCCACTGCCGGCGTTGACCGCACCGTTCAGGCCAATGGAACCATCGCTGGTGATTGCGATATTGCCGCCAGTCGCGCTGATCGTTCCGCTGGTATCGACATCGCCACCCGTGCCAAGCAACTGCACCGTGCCGCCGGTACCGCTGATGCTGTTGGCCTGAACCACGCCAGTGTTGTTCACCATCTGCGTGAACAAGCCTGGCGTGGCAGACGCCTGCAGCACAATCGTGCCGCCATCCGCGGTCAGCGTGCCGTTATTGGTCACTGCAGCGCCGGTACCGGGGCCCGTCCCAAGCGCACCCGTCAGTACGACGTTGACCAGGTTGTTGCCGTCGAAATCGACGGTCACCCGGTCGGCGCCATCCAGAAAAATATGCCCGGCGCTGGCCATGATCTGGCCGCTGTTGACGACATTGCCACCTACCAGGATCACGCCGCCGCCACTGGCGGCACTGATCGTTCCCTGGTTGATGATCGATGCTGAGCCGCCGCTATTGAGCAGGTCGTAGTAAGTGTGCCCGTTGGATGCCGTGGTTCCGTTGACATCCAGCGTGCTGGCCACCAAGCCGCCGACAGAAACCTGGGCGCCATTGCCAAACACGATGCCCGCCGGATTGATCAGGAACACCTGGCCGGGCGCCGTGAGAGCGCCGTAAATCTGGCTCGGTACAGGCGAGGAAGAACCGATACCGATGCGATTGAGCGCTACCGAACTCGCACCCTGGGCCTGGTTGAACATCACCGTTGCACCCGATCCGATATCAAAACTCGTCCAGTTCATCGATACCTGGGCGCTCGTTTGATTGATCGTCATGGTGTTTGCGTTGGACGACACCGTGGCAACGCCTGTGATGACCGTGCCGCCGGTAGGCAACGCATTGGCAGCCGGTCCGCCGGCCAGCGCGCTGCCAACGGGAAAACAGGAGCCCGCCGCCATGCCAAGCAGGGACAGGCTCAGCGGCAAGGCCTTACGCTTCAGGCGCAGCAATAGAGGGGACGCGGCGCGATGCGTGCGGTCATGGATCCGGTTCATGGTCGTCACCCCTTTAGAACGTAAAACCAAATCGCGCGTACACGTGATAGCCCTTGCCATCGGAGGCGTCGAGCGAACTCAATGCCTTTGCGGCGTCAACGTGCAGTTCAAAACGATGGAAGCGCGGCAGGCGGAACACAAAGCCCGCACCGATATCGCTAACTTCCTGCATCTTTCCGCCATTGAGCCGGTTGCCACCCACCGGCCACCCTTTGGCGTAGTCGACAAAGGTTTCCAGCTCCAGTAGCTCGCGCCATGGGCGCGCATAGAACGGCGACACCTTGTCGGCAAAACCGGGCGCATCGACGTGATACTCGACCGAGGAGTAATACCCACGGTCGGCGAGCACGTCGGCAATCGGATAGGCGCGCACGGTGTCCGGGCCACCGATGGCAAACTGCTCCATGGGCGTCAGCGCATCGTTGGTGTATTGGCCGGTGAACTTGAAATACAGGCGTTGCGTGCGGGTGAGGAATTGCAGACGCGTATAGGCGACCTTGCCCACCGTGAAGCTGCTGTCGTGCCCGGGGCTCACCAGATCCACTTGCGATGGCGAACGGTCGCTGATCGACTGGCGCACGGCGACCTGCAGCAGGTCGATGCCATGAAAGCGCGTGTCGGTGTGGTTCATCGAAAAACCGAACTCGGCCACGTCGAAGCGCTCGTCCGACATCAGCAGGATGCTGCTGTTGAGTTTGGACTCCTCGCGAATCAGACGGAACGTACCCATCGCCTGCAAGTTCGGCGTGTTGATGAACTTCCAGTCGGCGCCGCCGTACCAGGTCGACGTGGGGCCGTGCACGTGCAGCGAAGCGAAGATGCCGCTATCCACTTCCAGTTGGCTGCGCGTCGCACCAAATACGGCTGTAAGGCCAGAAACCGGCGCGATAGGGGCGCGATAACTCAAAGCGCCAAACAGGCTCTGGGCGGGCGCGAACGCGTAATCAAGATTGGCGTTGAAGACATCGCCATAGCCCAGGGGACTGTTCCAGGCTAAACCGACCTGCGCGCGATAGCGGCCAGTCACATCTGTGCCGTAGTCGTTGCCACCCACCGTGATCACATAGGGTCGCTTCTCTTCCTGAGCCACCATGATCAAGTCGGTTTCGCCCGTTTGCTCGCCGGGCTGAAAGGTCGAGGTGATCGCTACGCCTGGCAGGTCACGCGCGTACAGCAATGCGGTATCCACATCGCCTTTCTGCAGCGACTGGCCTTTGAGGTGTTCGGCCGGGGCCGCGATGATGTCTGCGCTATAGCGTTTAGCGCCCTTCACCACCACCTTGCCAATCGTGCCCTCCAGCACCCGTATCTCGACGATCTGGTCGGCGCCAACGGTTTGGGCCGGCACCACGGCCTGCGCCACGATGAAGCCACTGGTGCGGTAGCGCTGGGTGATGGCCGCGGCCACCTTCTCCATCTGCGCAATGCTCAGTCGCGGATGCTCGGCCGTACCGGCCATCTGCTTGTACTGTTCGTCGGCCAACGCCTGGATGCTGGCGGGCGTGATGTGCGCGGACGCGTGCTCTCCGACACCCGTCACACGAAAACCTTGCACGGCCATCTTGGCGGCCGCGACGGGCTCGCGATCCTTGACGGGCGGCACGATGTCTTCGCTATTGCCAGGCGTCGGCGATGCCGTCGCGGCGTCCATGTCGTTCGCATAAAGTCGCTCACTGCCCATGGCTAACGCCAGGGCAGCGGCAAGGCATGCCATTCGCACTGTAGATTTCCCCTGTAGAAATCGCCCCGTCCCTGTGGTCCCTGCCAGGGTGGCCGGGGTACCCGGCCACAGGAGTGGCCGGCAACGTACCAAGGCGGTCTGGCTCGGCCGAGTCATGCGGCGAGCAGCCAGTATGCCAGCAGTGCACACAAAAGAACGCCCGTCGCCCAAACCCACAGACGCCCACTCAACAACCAGGGTCGCGATGGAAACATCGACGGCAAGACGTCCGCTTGCGCGGAACCATCGTAGGCAGATGGCGGGTCTTGCTGGGACGGCGTACTCGTCGCGGTGCGGCGAGTGATGGCGCTATCGCCGCCCTGCAGCGTGCCCAGCAACCTGCGGCGGCGCGCTCGATATTCGTCGCGGGTCAGGCGTCCCATGCGATGCGCATCGTCCAGCGCGCGCAGCCCTTCGTTGACCCCCCACTCGCGCTCGCTCATTTCAGCTCCCGAAGTACACGGAAGCCCACGTCCTTCTGCGGGGTACCACTGTCCGTGCGGCGAGCCTCCACCGTGCAGTCGGACCAATAGCTGTTGAAGCTGCCACCGCGCACTAGTGTGGCGCCATCATTGGTCACCCATTCCCATACGTTTCCCGACATGTTGACCAGCCCCCATGGATTGGGTTCGCGCCCCCGCGCAGCCACTGGTGCACCGGCAACGTCTGCGCCTTGACTGGTCGGTGGGATGCAGTTGCTGTCTTCGGACTGCTTCCAACTCTGGCCGGCCTGTGCGGCATGCAGCCATTCGGCATCGCTCGGCAAGCGATAGGTAAATCCCGTGCTGCTGGTGAGCCAGGCTGCGTACGCCTTGGCCTGCACAAGGCTGATATTGCTCACGGGCAGACTGCCAAGCTCGGGGTCATCGACGGTAATGGCATGGCACTGCCCGCTAGCTGTGCAGAAGCGGTTGAAATCGTTGACGGTGATTTCCGCGCGCGACATGGCATACGCAGCGCCGCTGCCTACCCCAGGCACCACGACCAACGACGGGCCGCGCTTGCCATCAAGCACATCGGAGCAGACCTTGCCCGCGCCAACCAGCGCTGATCCGCCACAGGGATCCGGACCCGTGGCGACACCGGCTTTCGTTGCTGTCGTTTGCGTGGCAGTCACTGCAGCGGCCGTGGATTTGGCCGTCTGCGCCGCAGGGGTGTTCGCTGTTGGCGCTATCGCTGGAGCGGCCGAGCTTGCCGTTGCCGGCGTAACTATCAGTGCCGCAGCGGGCTTGCGTGCTTCCAGTCGCGCGGCGAACGAGCCTTGCGGCAGCTGGCCACGCTGCTTCATGTCTGTCTCAAGGCTTTCCAGTGTCGCGCTGTCCGTCTTGCGCAGATCGCCAAGCTGCTTTTTCAGGCGGTCATAGTCCGCATCGGTCAGCGCACTGGTGCCTCCCTGCATCAGGTCGGATACGAAAGCGTAGCGCTCACGCGCGCTGCGCAGGTCCGCGCGACTGCCCAAGGCGCGAGTGCCCTGCCCCGCAATGTCCGCCGCGCCCTGATAGCGCCCGCGCTGGAAAGCATCCTTGGCCTGCCCGAGATAGGCCGTCGCCAGCAGCTGTGGCCCCTCGTTGGCCAGGAAGGGAGCATTGGGCTGCAGCGTGCGCACACGATCCAGCGACTCCTGCGCCTTGGCCACGTCATTGGCCGCCGCCGCACGACGCATCGACTCAATGCGTGAGTCGATCTCCGCCGCCACGCTGTCCTTGGCAAGCTGGGCTTCCAGCTGTTGCTGCAGTCCATCCAGCCGACCGCGCTGCTCAAGCAATCGCGACGAGCGCGGCACATATTGCAGGCCGAAATTCACCCATGCCAACGTGCGTTGCGCCTGCATTGGGTCGGTGACCTTGGCCGCTTCGTCGGCCACGGTGTTGCCCAGGGCGTCGAACAGGCGTTGTGTTTCGGGCGCGTTGTCGTTCTTCAACGGAGTGGCGACGCGCGTGATCGCAGCCTCCCAATCCACAGTGCTGGCGGGCTTGGCCAGAAGGTCGGCCAGTTCACGACGTGCGTCCGTCAGACTCTGCGTGCTCGGCGCTGCTTGCGCTGCCGTAGCGATCTGCTGCAACGAGGCGGTCTGTTCGTCCGCTGCCAGTTGTACGCCGCGCTGCTGCAGCCGGGCGGAGCCGGGGAACAACGTGGTGGCCAGCGCCAACCGTTGCTTTGCCTCGTCGAGCCGGTCGGCGGCCAGTGACTGGCCGATGGCGGCGTCGTACTTCAGCTCAAGCTCGGCGTTCTTCAGTAGCGCGCTGCCGGGGTCCACCGCACGGATGCGCGCCAGTGTGGTCACGACATTGTCGGGCTGGTCTTCGAAGATGGCGCCCGCATCGATCTGCCGGGTCAACTGCGTGTCCAGCGTGTTGAGCAGTTCATTGCGCTGCTGCTCCAGCTCGCCACGCTTCATGTCCAGCGCGGGTGAATATAAGCGCAGTTGGTCGCGCAGGGCCAGCACGCGCTGCGCACCCGCGTAATCAAACCGTTGCTGCGACGGCTGCCAGTAGGTGTCAATGCGGCTGAGCAGGTAACTCTGGATGGCCTCTCCCTGGTCGATGATGACGCGCTTGCGGTCGTCCTCGTCCAGCGTCGCCAATGCCTGCATGGCCTGCACTTCGTTCGCGTAGCGCTGCTTGCCCGTGGCGGAGAAGCTTGCGATCACCTTGGCGAGGTGATGACTATGCATGTAACGGCTCACGCCCCAGCCCCCGCCCACCAGCAGGATCAGTGCGAGCGAACCACCCAGCACATACGGGCCCATCCGTTCTTTAAGGCCTACCTCGCGCAGCCCTTCGATCAGCGCTTCGGCATTCTTCAGGCGCTGATCGCTGGTCAATGCCACGCTGTCGCACAGCGTCTTGTGCTGGCGACGGGTCAGCCCCGGCACGGCGGGCGGCTTGCGCCCTTCCTTCTGCACTACCTCGGCGCTGACCTTGTCGAACGGGTGCTTACCGGTCAGCAGCTCGAAGCACACACACCCCAGCGCATAGATGTCATCGTTGGGCGACGGCTCGCTGCCGCGGATCATCTCCAGACTCGCGTAGGCCGGCGTCAGCGCGCCCAGCGTGCCTGCGTCAAACAGCGTCTGTTCGCCCGATGCGTCCCCGGCGAACTTGCCGGCGCGGGCGATACCGAAGTCGAACACCTTAGGCAGGCCGTCGCGCGTCACCATCACGTTGCCTGGCTTGAAGTCCGAATGCACGATGCCTGCGGCGTGCGCACGCCCCAAGGCCCGCGCCATGCCCTCGATCAGCGGACGGGCCTTGGCCAGCGGCATGCCGTTGTAGGCGCGCTCCCGGATCAAACTCTTCAGGTCCGAGCCGTCGATGTACTCCATCGTCATGAAGACGATGGTGCGATCCTTATCGAAGTCAAACACGCGCACGATGTTGTCGTGCGCCAGCAGTTGCGAACGGCGCGACTCACGTTGCAGGGCAATCAGCGAGTCGGGATGGCGGCGAAACTCGTCATTCAGCACCTTCACCGCGACATAGGGATCGCGGTCGCGGGCCTCCACCTTGCGTTCGTCCTTCGCCAGATAGACCACGCCCATGCCGCCACGGCCCAGCTCTCGCTCCAAATGGAAACGCCCCTTCAACAGCGAGCCCACGGTGACGTAGTCGCCCCCCTCTTTCGCCGCAATGCTCTCCCAGCTACCGAGGCTGGACAGGCTACTGGTGGTGCCGTGCGTCGATGTGTCTCCGGGACTATGGGCAGCTTGCGTCGGTCCGTGTGCCTGCGGCTTGACCACAGTCATCTCGTCGACCAATGCAGGAGACGATGGCACCTGCACGATGGTCAGTTCTGGGTCCGGTGTTTGCAGCGGCTTGGCCGCGGCGGGCATCATCACGGTGAGATCGGCGTCCACCGGTGCGCGCGCAGCGATAATCCGCATGGCGCCCAAGCGGGCGATCAGTGCAAGTACCACGTCGGCATCCAGTTCGCCGGCTTCACCCATCTGTTCCAACTGCGCCACCTCAGCGCGATAGTCGGCCTCGTCCAGCACGCCACGTGCTTTGACCGCGTCGAGCAACGCAGGCAAGGCGATGCGTCCGGCACGGAGTTCATCCACTAGCTCAATCAGGGGCAGTGCGCGCGGTACGGCCATGGTCATTCCTCCAGGCGCACGATGACGGCCGAGACGTTGTCGCGCGCGGCCCGACTCATCGCCAGGTCCAACAAGCTGGCCACCAGGGCCTGCGGTTCCTGCGCGCGACGACAGGCGTCGTCCAGCTCGGCATCTGACATTTCTTTGTTGATTCCATCGGTACAGAGCACGAACTGCGTACCGGAGCGCGAAGCGGCCACCACCCAGTCGACGAACAACTGCGGCTCAGCACCAACCGCGCGGGTAAGCGCACCCGGTGAAGGCGTTGGCGTGGCATGGTGGATCTGCGTCACGTCGTCTTTCACTCCGTGCACGTGGTCACGGGTGATCTGACGCAACTGGCCGTCCTCGTAGCAATAGGCCCGACTGTCGCCGACCCAGCCGCACAACATGTATTCCTCGTCGTACACCAGCACCACGACGGTGGAGCCAATCAGGTCGACGCCTCGCGCAGCCGCGGACTGCAGCAAGTCACCGTTGACGCGCTGCAGCTCATCTTCGATCGCCTCGACGAAATCGATGACATTGCCCTGGCGTGGCACGGAGGCCAGCCGCTCAACGATCATCGAGCTGGCATAGTCGCCGGCCGCATGCCCACCGAGACCATCCGCCACGACCCACAGCCCCGCCTCGTCGCGCAGCAGGATGGCGTCCTCGTTGTGTGCCCGGACCTTGCCGGTCACCGTACGCCCGGCGGACTGATAGCGCGTCATCATGGGTGTGCCTCCGAAGGCATCAAGGCATCCGGCGAGCGCCAGGCTCGGCCAGCGTGCGTAGCGTCGATGAAACCCGCAAAAGCCTCAGGCGCCGGCAGCCCTCGCGTGGCAAGCACGCTGGCCGGCACGCGCGCACCACCGCCTGACCACCACAGGCACCAGGGCTGCGACAGCTCGCTGAGTCGCGACCACCAGCCCAGCAATGTGGGGGTCGCGTCGGCGTGGCGTGGCAGCGGGAAGCGCCAGTGATCGGCAGCACTCCAGTCCACATCGATAGGCGGATGGCGGCCCGGTATGGCGGTTTCGTCAGAGAGATCGGTCAGCGCGCGCACCTGCATGTCGAACAACTCCACACCCCATGCGGGATCGGTTGATGCGTCGACACCCATGCGTTCGGCCTGTGCATACCAACCCTGGTCTTCGTGCCATGCGCCGGCCCCCGGTGCATGCGGGATACGCGTGGCGATCACCAGGGGAAAGCAGCGCCCTACCCGATCGCTCGACGGCAGCATCACCCCGGCCATGGCGTGACCACCGCACACGCCCGGCGGCAACATGAAGCGCCATGGCGGGCTTGCCTGAAAGCTGTGTTTCCATACGCCGCCGAGCGCATCAGGAAGCGCAGCCATGGCGTATTCGAAATGCCGATCCCAGGCATCCACAAAGGCGACTGGCAGGCGGCGCTGCACGAAGTCTCCCGCGCTGGGCAACTTGCCAAAGAATCCCGCGGCGTCGGCATTGGTCATTGGCCTAGCCACCACAGCGGAAGCGCTGTACGTCGTCGTTGAGGAACGGGTTGCGCAAGTTGCTCGCCTGGATGCCCAGCTTGGCGCCGCGTCCACCGAAGTCGAACGTAGCCAGGAAACGAAGGTCCGACTGCTTCTGCAACTGCGCCGCCTGCAGTGCACGAAAGAAGGCCCAGTCGCCCTGATAGTCGAAGCTGCTCAGCAGGCCGCCGCTGGCGTCATAGGCGGCGACGGTGACGTGCCCCGGCGTCGGGCCTGGCCATTTCATCGCCATGCTGGACGCACCGCCGGGTTGGTAATCGTACTTCTGTCCGTCGATGTCGACCACGAGTCGCGCAATGCCCGCATCGAGCACGGGCGTGAGCACCGTGAAATCCACTTCGGGGAGATTCCCGCCACGGAAGTACATCTGCTTGATGCGGTCGGCCGCCTGCAGTTGGGCCAGCATGGCCGGCGAGCCAGGAACGACGCCTGGACTGTCCTTCCAGCGCCATGTCTTGCCGGTGGCGTCGATCAGTTTGTCCAGGCTCTGCTTGTACAGCGTGTCGAAGCGACCGCCAGAGCCGAACATCTCGCCGAAGTTCTGCACAGGAATATCGCTGCGACTGTCCGGTGAGAACGGATAGCGTCCACGGATGAAGTCTCCACAATCCTTGGCTACGGCTTGCTGGAACTGATCATCCAGCGCGCCCTTCGCGCCCGAGGCCACCAACGCCTCGCTTTTGCCGGCAAGCGAACCCACCCAGTCCGATACCGGCGGCGGCAATTGCGACGCCTGCTGTCGCGCAAGCAGCAGTTGCGGATTGGGCTGGCCGGCTGCATTGCTGAAGTCCGTCATGGTCAGCATGGTCTTGCTCAGCTGATCCAGCGCGGCGAGTGTCTGATCGATCGGTGCGGTGCCAGGTGCACCTTCACTGAGTTTGTTGAGCGTTTCGAAATGGTCGCTGATCGCCTGCCCAGGCTTGTCCGTCGTCGCCTCCGGCTTGCCGCCCGCCGCCTTGGCCAGGGTCGCCGCCAAGGCATTGCTGGCGGCCTTCTTCTGCGCGGCACTGGCTGCAGCCGCCACGGCGTTGTCGGTTGCATCGGGCGGTGGCTGGCGCATCAGGTCGCTGGTGTTGTCGCGCACCAGCTTCAACAACAGCTTCAGTGGCGAACTGGGTCCGGCCAGCTTCGCCGCCAGGGCGCTGGCAGATGGCATGTCGCTCACCTGCTGCAACTGCAGATCGGCTAGCAAGGCATCCCATGCCTTGATGTAATCCTGTTGGTAGAGCGCAAGCACCTGCTGCGACAAGCGTGCACGCTGCAACGCGTCGATGGGCTGGGCACCGAATACCCAGTCGTCCTTGGCGAAGCGTTCCACCGCCTTCTCGATACCCTGACCAGCTTCCTCCGCGAACATCGGCTGGGTGTAGAGCGCAGGCAGAGGTTGCGACAACGGCGTGCCGCTACGGCGGCGGAACACCGTGCCGAGCAGGCCCAGCTCCTTGTCGAGCTGCACGGGCGCATGGTCCGTACCTTCGGTGGTGAGCTGCAAGTTGCCGTAGATCAGGCTGGCCAGATCGGCCGAGCGCAGCGTATTGCGCGCCTGTTCCACCAGGCCGTTGTCCAAGGTGATAGCGCGCAGTTTGCCCGGATCGTCCAGCAGCACCTGAAAATGCCGCTCCAGTGTCTTCTGCAGCACCGGATCGTCCGGAAACACTCGCCGCCATTCCAATTGCGTCAACGCGGCCAGCTCGTCCACCTTGCCGCGTTTGGGCTGGCCCAGCATCAGGTAAGCCTTGAGGTAGTAGTACAAGGCCTGGGGTTCGGACGCATGGGCAGCCAGCCCGGCTCGGAATTGTGCCGCCACGCCCGGCAACAGCAGCCCGTTCAGTTCGCGCACGTAGGCGTCTTGCAGCTCGCTGCCCACCGCGCGCCCCTGGTACAGCCCAAACCGCATCGACAGTGGCACCTGCCCGCGATACTGCTGTGCGATGTCCACCACGCTGGACAGACTCTCCAGCCGCTGCAGAGCGAGGGCGAAATACGTCTTCTGGTCATGCGCACCGGACATGTCCGCCTGATCCGGAAGGTCTTTCAGCGCTGCCTGCACCTGTGACAGATAGCTGCTGTTGCGCGCATAGCTCCCCGCGAAACCCAGCAGGAACAGCAACGTGGCGGCGATGACAGCGAGGTACGAGGCCGCGTGCAGCAGCAGCTTGCGGCGCTCCAGCGTCGGATTGGTTCCGGCAAAGCCGGACTCCTTGAACAGCACACCCTTGAGCAGGCGCTCAACGAAGAAGGTGCGACTCTGCGCACCCGGCGTGTGCACGCGCGACGCTTCCAGCCCGAACGTCCGCGCTACCGCGCCCATCATGCGGTCGATGGGTGTGCCTTCCTGCGTGCCCGAGGTGAAATACGCGCCACGCAACAACAACGGTGCTCCATAGGCATGGCCGTTGAACACGCCCTCCACGAACTGCCGCGCCACATCACCCAGTGAACTGAATTGTTGCGGAAAGGTCAGGATGGCCGCGCGACGGTTTCGATCGCGCTCGCTATGCAGGCGATCCAACAGGCGCGTGTTGAGACGGTCCAGCAAGAGCCGGAACTCGTCGGCGAACATGCGCGCCGCGCCCCCGTCCATCGTCTTGCCAACAGGAAAGGACACACCCCACACCTGGCTGCGCTGCTCCGGGTTGAGATCATCGAAGTATTCAGTGAAACCAGCCACCAGATCGCACTTGGTAAACACCAGGTACACTGGCACGCTGATACGAAGATGCTCCACCAGCTCGTCAAGGCGCCGGCGAATCAGATGTACGTGTTCGTCCCGGCTGGCCTCGTCCATGGTCAGCAGGTCGGAAAGGCTCGCAGTGACGATGACGCCGTTGACTGGGCGCCGGCGCCGATAACGACGAAGCAGCTTGAGGAACTCGCTCCACGCCGACGCGTCAGCGCCGCGATCGGAGTCTTGCGTGGTGTAACGACCCGCGGTATCCAGAAATACCGCTTCGTCCGTGAACCACCAATCGCAGTTGCGGGTGCCGCCGATACCCCGCACTGCTTGCTTGCCGAAGCGATCGGACAACGGAAACTGCAGGCCCGAATGCTGCAGCAGCGTGCTCTTGCCCGATCCCGGCGGACCAATCACCACGTACCACGGCAACGTGTAGAGATTGGCGCCACCGCGACGCGTTTTGCGGAGCGTGTCCACGGCCTCCTGGAATCGCGCCTGCAGTTGCACCCGCTCGGCAGCACTGCGATCGCCACTGTCCTGCGCGCTGCGCGCATTGTGCCCCGAGATTTCCTGGGACAGTTGTTGCTGCCGATGGCGCGCACGGAGTTGCTGGATCTGTAACCACGCTGCCCATGCAACGACCAGCAGCACAATCAGCACCAGGCGCGCCTGGACGCTGGCCAATGGCTGCACAGCACCGAAGCCGAGGTAAGGGCCTGCCAGCCATATCAGTAGGGCCAGCAGCACCACGCCCACGAGGGTGATGAACCAGCCTGCCTTGAGCAGTGAGAGGATGTTCTTCACGGCTCAACTCCCAGGAAGGTACAGAATCTCGACGCGACGATTGCGCGTGCGGTTGGCGGGCAGCTCCGGCGGGCGCGCGATCGGCTGCGAATCGCCGGCACCGCTGGATTCCAGCCGCGCCGGGTTGTCCAGCGATTGAGCGAGGATGGTGCTGACAGCCTTCGCACGCGCCGCTGATAGCTCGTAGTTGTCTTTGAACTTCAGTGAGCGCACCGGCTGGTCGTCGGTATGACCCACCACGATGGCGCGACCGGGCACCTGATTGAGCGCTTCGGCGATCTTCCGCAGTAACGGCAACTGCGACGAATCGACGTCGACACCGCCCGAGGAAAACATGGTCGCCGCGTTCAGGCGCAACAGCTCTTTTCCATCCGATTGCTCATCAACGCCAAGCTGCCCTGCCTGGATTTCAGCGGCCAACAGTTCTTTAAGGGTCTTGTGCGCCGCCACCGGCCGCGCGGTGTCTGCGGGCGGTACGGCCGACGACAGGCCGATGCGTGCTGCCTGCGCGCTCAACGGTGCGGATACCGCATTCAGGCGGACATGGAAGTACACGAAGGCACCCACCAGTACGGCGGCAGCCGCAACCCTTACGACCCATAGCGGCACGTAGCGCATCAGCGGGTTGCGCCGATCCTCGATGCCTCGCCAATGCGGCGCAAGCTCGTCGGCCGGCGGCGGACGCTTTGCCTTGATCTGGCGGTAGAGCGACTCCTGCAAATCGGCGAGCTTGGCGCGGCCCCCGGCTTCAACCTGGTAGCGCCCCGCAAAACCTAGCGCAAGACAGGCGTACATCAGCTCGATCAAGTCGATATGCGTGGTGAAGTCGTTACATAGCCGCTCGAGGATCTGGAAGAACTTCTCGCCGCCGTAACTCTCGCCATGGAACGTCACCAGCAGGGTCTTCTGCGACCAGCCACTCTGGTCGCCCCACGGCGCGCTGAGTACGGCCTCGTCGAGCATGGTGCACAACACGTAGCGGGCCGCGGTCATGGTTTGCGCGGAAATGCCCGCTTCTTTCGCGCGGTGCTCGAACTTGTGTACCTGCACCACCGCCTGCTCGCGCAGATGCGTCGCATTGGGTGGCGCCGCACTGTGCCTCAGTTGCACGCCAAGCAGAAGCAAGGGACTGGCAGCCTGCACCAGTGGATTCATGCCGCCACCGAGGAACTCGCTGATGTCTGTACGCTCGGGTTCCATTGCGGGCGGCCTGGGCGCTGGCGCTGGTGCCGGCGTCGACGCTGCCGGCGCACCATGCTGGCGCGGGCGCACTATCGTGGCGTCACGCATCGGATCATCGTCGTAAGGCCGCTCGATGTTCATCTGCTCATCCCCTGATGGCCCACAGCTGCAGATCTAGACCGGAGAACTCGCTACCGAAATGGAAGGCGATGCCCCCCGACGTTTTCAGCTCGCGCCACATGGGTGAGTTCTTGTCGAACTCGAAATACACGTAGCCCGAGTGATAGGGAATTTGTCGTGGCGCCACGGCAAGCGGATTCGCCACGATGCCTGGCAACTGGAGATTCACCAGATCACGGATCTTCTCCACCGGGCCGATCTTTGCCTGCGCGGGCAATTGTCGGCGTAGGTCTTCCGATTTGAGATCCGCTTTAGCAGCCAGCACGAAAGCCGCAGTGTCCAGCAGGCTAAGGTCAGACGCGATCGCCACCCACACACCGTATTTCCGCTGCTGCAACGGGATGGGAATTGCCGTCTGCTCCATCACCGCACTGAGGCTCTGGCGCAATGCCATCAACACTGGCTCGAAACTTTCCTGCAGCGCGTCCTGCCGATAGGCCGGAAAAGTGGGGGAACGCTTGCCCGTGGAAGTAAACGTGGCCAGCTCGCCCGCCATTTCCACCAGCATGCGGTAGAGGTCCTCGGGATGCGCCACCGGCGCCGCAGACCAATGTGCGACCAACGGTTGATAACGGTTCACCACTTGCAGCAGGAGGAAGTCGGCGATCTCAGCCGCACCGCCACGGTCGGTCTGCGTCACGCGACCGGCAAGCGCCTCGCCACGCTGATGCAATAAGCCAAGCAATTCGACCAGAAACATACTCAGGCGAGAGGCCGCCAGGCAACTCATCACGCTGGGTATGAAACTTTCGTCCAGCACCACTCGCTGGTCGGATCGGCACTCCACAATGCGCGCCAGTGGAATGCGCGAAAGCCCTTCCAGCGGATGCGAATGAGGCAGCAGACGACTACTGAGCCCTCCCACCTCCACCAGCGCGGTACCTTCCACGCTACCCGAGGCATCGCCCACTTCGGTTTCACGCACGCGATAGCGGAACAGTTTGTCGTCTGGTGCATCGGGCCAACCGCTTTCCGGCTGCGACGGCGAACGCAGCGGCAAGGTGAGATAAACGGTCTGGTCGCGCCAGTTAGGATCGATATCCAGCGCAGGCGGCAGCGGGTCGTCGCCTGGCATGGCGAATGGCGTGCCATCCGGAAACACGCCGCGCGCGCGACGGATGCCAAACTTGCCCATGGCGAGCAAGTTGGTTTCCAACTCCAGCTCGGTGAAGCCCCATGCGTAGGGTCGCAAGGCTTCGCTGCGCAGCGCTACGAAACGCTCCAGATAACGTTCCTGCTGCTGCATGTGCTGCGGACGAAGGAACAGACCCTCGCTCCAAACAACTTTGTTGTTCTGAGTCATCAGTCGCGCCCGTCCATTGCGATAGTCACCGGGTCGTCGCGCGCAGCACCCGGCCACTCCGGCAGGCGCCGCGAATGGACACGTGGCGCGAACGAACGATCGACTGTCGGCAAGTGTGGTTCATGGTTTGGAGCCGCACCCGGCATTCCGTCTCATGCGGTCGGATGCGAAGGTGATGCCTTCCGACGCCAGCGTGGTGTCGTACAACTCGTCTCCGTCACCCTCGCCCTGTTTGATACACGCTGCTTGCGCCTGCAGGCACGTGCCACGGCAACGCTTGCGCCATTGCGCCGGCGAGATGCCGTAGGTCGCGTGGAACGCTCGCTGAAACTGGCGCTCAGAGGCGAACCCGAGTTCGTACAAGAGCCAGGTGATGCTGCATCGTGGCTCATCCATCAAATGCTTGTACGCATAACCAAGACGGCGCTGGCGAATGTATCGACTGACACCACCCTCGTCCCCAAACAGGCGACATAAGGTGGATCGGGACACGCCGAACGCGCGAATAAGCGAGGCGATACCCAGCGCTTCGTCGCCAAGGTTTGCATCGATATAGGCGCGAATGCGCCGATGCAGATCGACTCCAAAATCCGGATACACCACGGCACCGACCAGCGCCATGTCACTGGCCATAGTCGTTGAGGCGTGCACCATTTCATCCGCAAACGCCGTCACACACGGCGTGCGCCATGCTCTTTCCACACTCATGTTTAGCCCCCTGTCGCTAGACGGAACCGCACCACCTATCCCAAGGCAGTGCGTACGAGGCGAAATCATCTGTGGGCGGATCAGAGAGATGACTAGCCTCAAAACAAGCAGCGCGTCAGTCGCATCGCTTCTTGTTCGTCTGAGAGCATAGAATTGTGGTGGCCTTTCCGCATCGGACCAAAGTCCTGAGATCGATACGGATATTCGGCAAAAAGTCCTACGCAAACCCTGATAACGACACTCTTGCGGACACACGCTTCCGTCTTTCAATCACGCGACTGAAAGCGATTCGGAAGAACCATTTCACACGTCAACTACACCTTCTCTTGCTTCACACGCCGTTTGATCACTACATCAAGTTGCGCAGAAGACCGCCGCGCCTGGCCACAATCGTCGCCTGGGTGCGATTGGGAACATCGAGCACGGCGAGTACCGCCGACATATGGGCCTTTACCGTCTTCTCGGCCATGCCGAGCCTGCTTGAAATCTCGCCATTTCGCAGGCCTTCGCACGCCAAACGCAGCACCTCGGTTTGTCGCGGCGTAAGCCTGCCGAGCAGCACGGCGTCATCCGCGCGCATGGCCTGGGCGCCCGCCTGGGCGAAAGCCGCTGGCACATAGTCGTGCCCGGACAGCACGCAGGCCATGGCATCCAACAACCCATGACTATCCGAGCTCTTGTGGATATACCCGTGCGCACCGGCCGATAGCGCACGATGGACATCCACCGGATCCCTTGATGCCGACACCACCAGAATCCGCAGCCTTCGCCGTAACTGGCGCAGATAGCGAAGCAATACGTTCCCCGCGATGTCAGACAAATAGATGTCCATCATCACTAGGTCGATCTCTTTGTTCGCACTCAGTACAGCCATCGCCTCCTTGCCGGTGGATACGGCATGGATGGGCGTATTTCGGAACTCCTGCGCGATAGTTAGCGCGATGCCTTCACGGAACATGGCATGGTCGTCGATCAATAGGATGGCAGACACGTTCTTCGTCCCCTGTCTTGATGGTCGCCCGATCAGCGTCGCGTTGGCGCCATAGCCGCCCGCCGCGCTGACTTGAGTCGCGCTAGCTGGGCTTCATAGGCACGTGCGAACTCATCACCAAACAGGCGGCGGAAGCATCCATCGGGATCTTTCGACAACTCATCGAAGTTCTCCCGATAACGGTCCCAATAGCGGCCCTTGCCTGAGAATGCCGATCGACGCGCGGCGCTGTCGGTCTCGCGCTCGAAGCGGTCGGGATTAAAGTGGAACAGCAAGGAATCGAACGCGGCGCGCATGCCGGCCAGCATGGCCATCTGATGGCAGCGAATGTCGTCGAAGGCATCGTCGAACGCGGCGCTGCCGGCCAGGAAGGCTGCGCTGGGTGGCGCCATGATTTTCTGCATAGCCTCCTCGGACGTCGCCGCAAACTTCAGCGGGTTGTTTTCCGAGCGCTGGATAATGGTGACCGGAAGACGAAACGTGTTCTTGATCTCTGCGCGGGCACGCAGCACATCCATCACGCCATCCACTACGATGCGGAAGATCTGCTCGAGTTCCGCCGACATCGGTGCAGCGGCCACGGGCGGTGGCGTTGACTGGGTTGGCGTCGGACTCGCTACCGCCGGTGGCGATGCAAAGTCACCCATGGTCAGGTCCCAGTTCTCTGGCAGCGCCGGTCGTTGCCCGACGGCGCCGGGTGGACGAAAGTGATCCTCCACACCGGGCGTATGGTTCCAGCTCGGCGATGCCTGAGCCGTGCTGGCTTGCGGTGAAGGCGCGGGCGGTGCGTCCAGAAAACTCAGCGGATCCAGGCTGCCGCCAGGCATCGCGGGACTCGGGCCGTCGATCAGACTGTCCATGGCGGAGAGCCGACCAGGACTTACTCCGAGGTCGAGCATGTCCAGATCGAAAGGCTCGCGCGCGGGCGGTGGCGATGGCGCAAGCGCCGGTGTCGGCGCGACATGGGTCCGATCGGATTCGGCGGCAGTACCATCCTGCAATGCCACCTCTACTTCGAAGGTGTCGATCTGCAGACGGTCGCCGTGATTCAGTGCGGATGGCTCGCCTTTGGCCAGCGCTGCGCCGTTGAGCAGCATGCCATTGGTGCTGCGATCCTCCACGAAATACAGGCCATTGAGAAAACGGATCATGGCGTGCGTGCGCGACACACCGGATGCATTAAGCACCCAGGCACTGTCCTCCGAGCGGCCGATACTGCCGCCCTGCTCTTCGAACGCCTTTTGGCCGCGGCTGCCGAATTGCGCAGCCTGCTGCCCAACGACAGCGAGGATCAAGGTCTTAGACACACTCAGTTCCCTTCTTTCAGTCAATGGCAGGCGTAGGCCTATGCGCCCACACGCTCTACGTCGAGCAAGCCCATGGCATGCCCGATGAAAGCGATGCGCCGCACCTCAAATGCGTCCGACACCAGCGCGGCCAACAGGTTGATGGCGGCTACCGCGGCGCGTGCCGTCAAATGGTCCGCCGGTGGCACGGGCGTGGCCTGCGCCGCCGGTGCAAGGCTCCCGCCCGCCCAACCCGCCGAAGCGGCAATCCAAGCGCCAAGCGAGCCGTATCCACCCGCCGTCGCGAAATCGAAAGCAGCGCGTCGGTTGTTTTCACTCGGATCGCGCACCCACTTTTCTGCCAGTGAAGCGCCTGCCATTCCCTCACCGTCGAGGCGCTGTTCGCGTGCGCATTGGCACAGCCAAGCCACGACATAGCGCTTAGGCAGCAGCCTCGCCAGCAACTTCAGGGCATCCGTGGTCAAGCCGGCATCCAGCAGATCGCGCACGGCAGACTGCGGCGTCATTTCCGACCGCAGTCGCGCGATGGCGTCAGGCGATAGCTCCATCTGGCGGGCGGCTTGCAACAAGACGGACATGGGCATCTCCTCAGCCGATCATGGTGATGCCACCACCCAGCTTGGCCATGCCCTCGCCATTCAAGGTGAGCATGGCGCCCTTCACCGTGGTCATGGCAGCGCCATTGACCTCCAGCATGCCGTCCGAATGCACTTTGAGGCTCGCACCCGCGCCGATGTCCATGGTGGCTCCGGCTTTCACGCCCACGTCGACCTGACCTTCAACCTTCACACTCACGTCACCACTGATCTTGATGTTGACGCCCTTGATCTCGATCTCGCCGGAGCTCTTCATCACGATGCTAGACGCGCCGGTCACCAGTTGGATCTCGGTGCCCGCGGTGAGCTTGAAGGTTTGACCGACGCTGGTGGTGGCGTTCTGGGTCACGTCCAGCTTGTCGTCGTTGCCCACGCTGAGCTTGCGATCGTGCTGCACGGTTTCGGTCTGGTCGTTCTTCACCGTGACCGTTTGGTCGTGCGAAATCTCGACGACGTGGTCATTTTCCACCTCCTCGCGCATGTCCTTTTGTGCGTGAAGAAACAGTTCCTCGCTGCCTTTCTTGTCCTCGAAGCGGATTTCGTTGTAGTCCTCGGTGCCGCCCTGCAAGCTGCGGCTCTTGATGCCGCTCTGCGTCTTGTTGTCGGGCAGGCTGTAGGGCGGCGGATTGTCTGCGTTGTAGACGCTGCCGATGATCAGCGGCCGATCCGGATCGCCCTCCAGAAAGCTCACCACCACCTCCTGCCCCACACGCGGAATGCTCACCGCGCCCCAGCTTTTGCCCGCCCACGGCGAAGCCACGCGCACCGGACAGGACTGCCGGCCGTTAGGCTTATCCAGCTTGTTCCAGTGGAAGATGACCTGGACGCGGCCGTGCTTGTCCACCGCAATGTCTTCGGCGGTATCGCCGGCAACCACGGCAGTTTGCAGACCCACGATGGCGGGCTTGATGGCCAGTGGCAGGCTGCGGAACGGCAGCTTGCTTTCGATCGCTTCCAGTTCGCAGGTGAAAGGCTCGGCGCCGTTGTCGCCAGAGGCGTAGCCACTCTCCGTCAGTTGGATGCGCGTGGCCGTCACCAGATACTCCTGGTTCCAGGCACTAAGCGGAAAATCCTTCAACTCGAACAACGCCCCGATCATCATGCCGCAGGCGTTGGTACGTCCTTCGTAGCGCGAGCGGCGAACATTGTTCGCTTCGGCGCGTACCAGGGCGTAATGCCCGCCCGTGGTCGAAACAACATGCGAACCCGGGTAATCGAACACGTCCAGGCCCGAGATCTCGTGACAGTCGTCGGCATGCCCGATCTCCTCGGTAGCCAACAACGAGGTCTTCGGATTGAGCGGGTCGTAGTCCGTGAGCTGCACCTTGGTAGCGTGCACGCCGCGCACCTGTTGCCATGCCTCGATGGACGCCGCATCGCGCTTGCCTTGCTGCACAGGCGGCGCATACGGGATCTTCTCGAATGACGGCGTACGCGCGTGCGCACCAAGTGCATCGGCCAGCACCATGGTGTGTGTGCTGGCGGAGTGCGTGAAGAAATAGTAGATGCCCTCCTGCTCCAGCAGGCGGCTGATGAAATTGAAATAGTCCTCGCGGTACTGCACGCAGTATTCACGCGTGTCGTAATTGCCGCTCAGGCTCAGCTTGAGATCGCCGTAGCCGATTTCTCCCAGCACGGCGCGCACGATGTCCGGCACGCTCTGGTCGACATAGATGCGGCAATCCACCTTGCGCGTCAGCAGCCAAGGCTTGGGCACCAAGGCCACCTGGTAAATCGCATAGCTCAGCTTATCGACCGTGCGGAACCCGGTTTGGGCCGCCTCCACAACGACGCCGTTGAAGTACCGCGTGTAGCCATCCGTCGTGACCAGCTTCACCGTCATCGACGTGCCCAACAGCCCGCGCAGGTCTACCTTGTCGTCCTGGCTCAATACCTCGATGTCATAACGGAACAAACGGCCCAGCTGCTCATCGGCACGCATGCTGGCAAACAGCAGCTTGTCGCCGAGGTCGCTGGACAGAGTGATCGCGTGGGCCATCGTTCGGTTTCCAGGGTGCGCCGTCCTATCGCCATGGCGCGGCCGGCAAACCACATAGATAGCGAAAGGCGAGTCGAACTGCCCGTCACTTCGTCTCACGCGGTGGGTGCGGCAGGCTGCGGCCGCATCCTGGCGAGACTGAGCTATACGCGCAGGCCATGGTTACCCCCGAAAATGGGGGTGTCCGGCTCGAGGACGTTGCGCCCTCGCAGCCCGACACAGCGCCGGGCATCCACGTCCGCAAGTTGGCACATCACCCATCGCTGGACGCTTATGTGAAGGCCGCTTCACGCATGATCCACGCAGGCCGATCTCACCCGATCAGCACGGTAAAACATCCCAGTACGATGACCCCGCCGTGCGCCGTACTGTCTCCCAGGCGTGCCGCGGGCTGGCCACCGATCAGCACGGTCGGCGAGCCCACGATGATTGAATCCGGCGGCCCTACGCACACTGCCATATCACCCAGGCGGGCGGCTGGCAGACCACCGATCAATACCATCGGAGCACCCGGGGCGGACACGGGGCCACCAACGTGGGGGACCACACCCGTCACCATGGGACAGGTGTGCAGATCGGTGAGGCGAGCAGCGGGTTGCACGGGTCCTCCAGTGTGTAGTGCGGATTCAAGCAGCGAATCCCATGACCCCTTTCAAGCCAGTCCGGGCTGCTTGATGGCAATACGGCATAGCGCAGCTATTTACCTGCTTCAGATCCGGCGGTGCGCGCCCCTATCTTCCATCAAGCGCGAAGCAACCACATGCGCTGATCCTCGTCCGACTTCATTTTCTTGGGGAGATTCAGTGATTTGTAACATGACGAAATACCGAAGCCATTGGCGTCAATTCTTCCGCATATAAAAATCTCATCGGCCAAGTGATATCCACACACGAACGCTTTGCCGCTTGAGCAAGTCACCGCCACCGTGGCCATCACCTTGCTGAGGGACAACGCATACTTTCTATAGATATCGGCGCCCCTTCCGATAAGCATGCTCTGAAGTTGCGCACTATTTTTTATGGTTTCCGTCTTAAGGAACGACTCAAGCTTGCCTCGATCAATGTCACCCGACTTAGTGAAGAAACTCTGTAGCGCATTCCTGTCGCCAGGGTCCGTGATGCACGGCAACACCTGGTCATAGCGCAAGCTCAAGTCAAATTTCTTCCACCACCAAGCTGCCTCACTGGGAAAAACAGCTTCCGCCGGCATCTTGTTCGAATAAGCGCAAACATGTTTCAAGAAATGCCCATCGATGTTCTCTTGAACAGTGTTGTAGTTCGCCGCCCCCCATTGCGTGAAACTATGAAATCCCGATTTCGGCGTGCGCCCGGCATCAAACAAGGCAACGAGACTTTTCATCGAGTCTCCTGACAGCCATTTCGGATCGCCGCCATTGCGCAAGGCGTACAGCAACACAACCAGCGATCTTGACGCATAAGCCGCAGCATCCCCCACCAGACCAACCGGAAATATCAAACCAAGGAGATCAGAGATCTTTCGCGTGCCACAAAAGGAACGAAGCAGATTCCTGTCATCAAGCACCAGGGGCTCGACACGGCCACACAGAAGAGCCCAGTTGTCCAGATTAAGGTGAGCAATGGTCGCGAGATCGAGCTTATCGGTCAGGTGCGTGGCAGTCACCCTCAAGCACTCGCACCTCTTACGCAACTCGCCTCCCTTGCCAATGAATCGAGCCAGCAAATTGAATTTTTTGATTTCCTGATTCACCGACTTTATGAAGAGGCCGGCATGCTGGTTCAACCAATCGCTAGATGCGCCATCCATGTACGTATCGAGCTGAACATAGAACTTATCGTCGATACCGATAATATTGAATTTCACCGCTATTGATTTTGTATCCATAGAATTTTCTTCCGCAAAGAGATGGATGACCCCGGAACTGAGCCATGGGACGTCCTTTCTACGTGGGTGAAGCCAGTCGTGGTCCGCGAAGGTCCTTTCTCCAATCCTTAGCCGCCGTAATGCCGGAGCATGCCTGAAGCAAACTGGCCGTAGCTGTCGGCGTTCACGATCGCGTAGTCGGGCTTGTGCTGACCGAGCAACTTGACGGTGGGTGCGGTACTCGCCTGGACCGAATTGTCCGTCGACGCACCGAAATTTGGATCGGTCGGGATATCCGATTCGCGCGCGTGCAACCAGGTACCTGACGCATCGACAGGAGGCACATCGACTGCATTGATAGCGCCATGAGCAAATTCGTGAACGAGCGTTCCGACCGTTGCATCGGTCGAGTCCCCGTAGTTCATCGTGCCCGAGACGAAGAAGGCTCGACCCAGGAAAACCGTAAGCGCAGACAAGACGCTGACCTGACCGGTACCACCATCCGTTTGGCCCAACGTTCCACGAAAGCAGGCCGCATAGCATCTCAATCCATAGTCAGTATCGCGCATATCGACGATGCGCGGCCCTCGGTCAATCGCGAGCTTCAGAACCGTGAAGTTGCGCATAACCCTGGCAATGCGTTTGGCATCGTAACTCCCGAACGAACTGATATAGAGCGCTTCTTCCGTGGTTGCCGGGGATGAAAAGCTCGTCACCTTGCTAATCCGGATCATTGCCCGATGGGCAAAGCCAAGCGCCATCTTGGCTCGGCGCAGCGCCTCGGTGACGCGAGACGTCTGTGAAAGCGAGAGTGCGCCATGGAAGCCGGAGGTAATCGCAGATGTCCAAGAGAACTCGACGGGGTCGAATGGTGCATAAGACCAGCCCTCCATTCGCGTGTTCTCTGCACCCACTCGGTAGTTTGTCCCGGAAGGAAATGCACCCACCGGCCCTTGCTGGACCTGCCGAAGGTTGCCGTGAACCGAAACCAATGTGCTGGCTGTCACAAGAGGCGCCGGCTTTAGCGCTTCTTCAACCTGCGTCCCGAGCAACGTGACGCCACTCTTTCCCTCCCTTCCGCTCAGGGTGTAGTCCCCATGCTTTAGATTCTTCACCTGCTTAAAGGCATCGATCGCTTGTTTGAGCGTATTCAACTTATCTTTCGTGGCCGGCGGTGTGTGATACGTCTTGAGCGCGGTATCAATGTCTCCTATCGCACCGTTGCGGAGACTGAAGTTCTTTGCAGTGAGTTTCTTGAACGCGGCAAAAGTCATGATGGTCACGGCTGAAATCCCATGCTGCAATGTTGACGACCTGTCGCACAGGGCGATTGAAGAACAGCCTCGGAAGCAAGTCCGCTCATGTAGCCAGACTTACGTGTGATCTTCCCCTTCAAGCAAAACCATACGAGAACCCCGCATCATCTATACCGACCTTCACTCCTGCCACCGGCACGCCTTCGATCATGCGACTGAGGAATTCGCGGGATACGTCTGGCAACATCGAGTTGGTGAGAATCGCGTCGATCATCCGTCCGCCGGACTCGCTCTCCGTGCAACGACTTACCACCAGCCTCACCACGGCATCGTCGTAGTCGAAAGGAATGCGATAGCGCGCCTCGACGCGCTTCTTGATGCGATTGAGCTGCAGCTTGACGATCTCGCCAAGCATCTCCGCGCTCAGTGGGTAATACGGAATCGTCACCAGACGCCCCAGCAGCGCAGGCGGAAAGATCTTGAGCAACGGATCGCGCAGGGCTTTGGCCATCCCTTCTGGATCGGGCACGAGCTCCGGATCTTTGCACAGGCTGGCGATCAGGTCGGTGCCGGCATTGGTGGTAAGCAGGATCAAGGTATTCTTGAAGTCGATCTGGCGACCTTCGCCATCCTCCATCACACCCTTATCGAACACCTGGAAGAAGATCTCGTGCACGTCCGGGTGCGCCTTCTCCACCTCGTCCAGCAGCACGACGGAGTACGGCTTGCGGCGCACGGCTTCGGTAAGCACACCGCCCTCGCCATAACCGACGTAGCCTGGAGGCGCGCCCTTGAGCGTGGAGACGGTGTGCGCCTCTTGGAACTCGCTCATGTTGATGGTGATCAGGTTCTGTTCGCCGCCGTACAGAGCCTCGGCAAGCGCGAGCGCGGTTTCGGTTTTGCCGACACCGGATGTACCGGCGAGCATGAACACACCGATGGGCTTGTTCGGGTTATCCAGACCAGCGCGTGAGGTTTGGATACGCTTGGCGATCATCTCCATCGCGTGGTTCTGTCCGATCACGCGTTGGGCCATGAGGCTGGCGAGGTTCATCACGGTTTCGAGCTCGCTCTTGACCATGCGCCCGACCGGAATACCGGTCCAGTCGGCAACCACGGCGCCTACGGCGGTGTAGTCGACGGTGGGCAGGATCAGCGGCGCATCGCCCTGCAGTTCAGCCAGTTCGGTCTGCAATGCTTTGAGTTCGCCCAGTGTCTTGGCGCGCGCCACTTCGTCGAGCACGGGTTCGTGAACCGCGACATCCGTCTCCGCATCGGCGGCCTTCTCCAACGCACTCCCTGTGCCTTCGACCACCGAGGCGTCAGCGCGCAGGCGTGCGCGCAACGCCAGGATGCGCTCGACCAGTGATTTCTCTGCCTGCCAGTTGGCTTCCAGCGTTTCCAGTCGCGCCTTGGCAAAGGCAAGTTTCTCGCAGGCTGCAGCCTCACGCTCAGCCACATCGATACCCACGGTGCGCTCGCGGGCGATGATGCCCAGCTCGGTATCCAAGGCCTGGATGCGCTTGCGCGTGTCGTCCACCTCGGGCGGCACGGCGTGCTGGCTGATGGCGACGCGCGCGCAGGCGGTGTCGAGCAGACTCACGGCCTTATCGGGAAGCTGGCGCGCGGGAATGTACCGGTGCGAGAGCTTCACCGCGGCCTCAAGCGCTTCGTCGAGAATCTGCACGCGATGATGCTTCTCCATCACGCTGGCGACGCCGCGCATCATCAAGATGCCCTTCTCTTCGCTGGGCTCGTCTACCTGCACCGTCTGGAAGCGACGGGTAAGCGCGGGGTCTTTCTCGATGTGCTTCTTGTACTCGGCCCAGGTGGTGGCGCCGACGGTGCGCAGGTTGCCGCGGGCCAGTGCGGGCTTGAGCAGGTTGGCTGCATCGCCCGTGCCTGCGGCACCACCTGCACCGACCAGGGTATGCGCCTCGTCAATGAACAGGATGATGGGCTTGGGACTGGACTGGACCTCTTCGATCACTTGACGCAGGCGGTTCTCGAACTCGCCCTTCATGCTGGCGCCGGCCTGCAGCAGGCCAACATCCAGCGTGCGCAGCTCCACGTCCTTCAACGGCGGCGGCACGTCGCCCGCCACGATACGCAAGGCGAAGCCCTCGACCACGGCCGTCTTGCCCACGCCAGCCTCACCGACCAGCATCGGGTTGTTCTGGCGGCGCCGCATGAGGATATCCACGACCTGGCGGATCTCCTCGTCGCGGCCGACGATGGGATCGATCTTGCCGCTACGCGCCTGCTCCGTGAGGTCCACGGTGAACTGGCGCAGCGCCTCCTGTTTTCCCATCTGGGCAGGACCCATCGCGCCACTGGCTTCGCCGGGTGCGGTGCCGCCGAGGCGGAATCCATCATTGGCGTTCTGGCCATCCTCCGGCGAACCGCCAACGACGTCGGCAAACTTTTCGCCCAGGGCCTCCGGTTTGATCTTGTCGAACTCGGTCGAGATGGCCACCAGCGCGTTGCGCAGGTGCCGGGTGCGCAGGATGCCGAGCATGAGATAACCAGTACGCACCTGCGCTTCGCCGAACATGAGCGTGGCAAATACCCAGCCGCGCTCGACAGCCTCTTCCACGTTGCTCGACAGGTCGGAGATGGTGCTGGAGCCGCGCGGCAAGCGATCCAGTGCATCGGTGACGTCGCGCGCCAGGTTCGACGGGTTGAGGTTGAACTGTTTGACGATGCGATGCAGATCCGAATCCTGTAGCTGCAGAATCTGGTGAATCCAGTGCACCAGTTCGACGTACGGGTTACCCCGTAGCTTGCAGAACACGGTGGCGCTTTCGATGCCGCGATAGGCCAGCTTATTGAGCTTGCCGAATAGAGCGCTGCGACTGATTTCAGCCATGACGGCGACTTCCTTTCAAAGTGATGGAGCGGCCTGGGCCGAAGGCATGCGTCTGGGGGATTGCCGCCTTCATGCTCATCGCCCACTCTCTGGAAACATCGGATACACGGGCGCAAGCGCCCTAGCTCATCGGATGAAGAATCACATCGTCCACCGTGGCGCCATGACGCGGCTTGCCCATCCAGGTGGTCATACCCATGCGGCCTTGTCGCCCCAATTGAGCGACAGGCGCGTCATGCGCATGCAGCACCAGTTGTACGTCCCAGGCTTTCTCGTCGCCCGCATACGCGCGCACGGCGGCGGTGAGTTGCTTTAGCGCTTCTCCACCGGGCAAGAAGCGGTGGAACTGAAGACGATCGAGAGGGCCCAAGCGCAGGCGGAAACGCTGCTGGCCCCCGCGCACCTGCGCACCGATCACAGCAGTCTGGCCCAGGCTTGCCACATTCATGCCGCCACCCAACCGCAGATGAGCACCCTGCGGCAGCCGCATCCATTCAACGACGAACTCGACTACGGCCACCGGCACGTGGAAGAAGCGCTCAAGCAAACCACGCAGGCCTTCCGAGTTGCGCGCCTGCTGCCACAAGCGCCCGGCGAAATGACGCCGGTAACTGTCGGGTAAAGCGTCACGCGCATCCAGATGCGGCGTCGCCTGCCCCACCAAGGCGCCCAGATACAAATGGAAGCCATCGTCGGCCGGCCGATCATGCTGCACGGTGGGCTGGGCGTTGGCCCAGGCGCGATAGAACAGCCCCATCATGCGGTGATGAAAGATGTTGGCAAAGGCGACAAGGGTCGAGTCCTTGGCGTTGCGTTCGCGATCCAGCGCGTACTCGGTCAAATGCAGCGGCAGCGGCGCGTTCGGCCCGAACAGGCCAAAGAACAAGCCGTGTAGCTGTGGTGGTTGGCCGGCGTCGCGCAACTCGTAGCGATCGATCATGCGCGGTGCGAAGGCCAGCGAAGGCGTGTGGCACAGGCGCACGGGGTCATCCGACGGCTTGGCCGATTGGCCGAGCCGCGGTTTTTCCGGGTGCGCGCATTCGATCCGCCGCAGCGCCTCGAAATACTCGAAGGCCTCCGGCGTTGCCTGCAGGGCTGCGTGCAGCGCTACAGGATCTGGGGTGTGCCGAGCATCGCCGGCCATCGGGCTACCTCGTTGCGCTCCAGGGTGCGCAGTACGGTTTCGGTGAACGCATTGACGGAGGCGTAGCGTGCAAAGAATCGCTGCATCACTGCGCCAAGCAGATAGGCGCCGGTACCTTCGAAGGCACCGTCGTCGCAGGTCAGCGTGATTTCCAGCCCGCGACCAAACGCAATAGGGCCCGGCACCGGTATGCGCCGGACAATGGGCCGGGAGCCTACGGATTTGATGCCATCGATCTGGCGAAGCGCCGCGGAGTCAAATTCATCGCAATACAACAGAAGCATCTCGCGCAGTGCAGCCGCGCCCTTGCCCGCACCTTCGTCCAGCAGGGACACGTAATTGAGCTGCAGGTGGCTTAGTAGACGCCATGCCGTTTCACCCGTGGCGCGTGGTGCCCGTGGTTTGGTGGGGCCGGCGACGCAGCGCACGCTCTCGACGGGCGCGCCGCTATCCATGGTGAAATCGGTCCGCGACTTCCCAATCGGCATATGCAGTGGCAAATCGCGGTTGGTGCACAGCAGTTGCATACCAAGCTGGCGAAGCCGGCTCGAATACGGTGCATCATTGGCGTCCACCAGCGAGATGAACATTTCGCTGCCGACATAGCTGGAGCGCGGCCCCTGCAACTTCTGGCGCGCCGAGAGCAAACGCGGTTCGCGACGAATGGTGTAGAACGCCGCCTGACGCTGGTGCCAGGTGCGTTCGTCGCCACCGTAGAACGCTTGAAAGCGCTGCTCCGGCTCTTGCAGGTCGCCGAAGCCCTCCACCTGATCCACGCTGTGGATTTCGAAATCCATAGGGCGCGTGCGATCGGCCAGGATGTGATACTCGGCCTTTCCTTGCTGCAGGTGGATGCGGTCGGCGCGACGAGGGAACAGATTGATGGCCGGCGTGCAGAACAGGCGGAAGTTGTTGGCATCCACGGCGTTATGCAGGCTGCTGACGCTGCGATCAAACAGCACGACCAGCTCGAACTCACTACCCTGCATGCGGGCCAGCAGCGGACGCAAGCCGGTGAACTCGGCAAACAGAAAGCGTTCCGGACAGGCAAAGTATTCCTGCAGCAGCCGGTAGCCGCTGAATGAGCGGCCGTCATAGGGAATAAGCGCATCCTCGTCGTCGAAGCCGCGCGTACGAATGCACGCTGCGTCCAGCTTGCGACTGAAGGGGCCGTCTGCACCCTGCCCGCGGACCACGCACGCCACGGCATTGCCCAACAGCTGCTCGTAGAGGCGTTTGGGCTGCTCGTCGCTGCCGGCGATGAAAACGGGCAAAGCATCCATGGACAGCATGCTCACCTGCATACCGGCTGGCACCGTCAACTTCAGGCGCAAGCCGGCGCGTACACTCTTGCCGGCGGGAAGCTCAATGCCGGCCGCGGCGATGGCTGCGGGGGTTTCGAGGTACTTGGCGTCCACGATGCTGAGTGGCCACAGCGTGACGTCATGCGCTGTCCGGTACTCGCAGGCCGTGCGCTCGTCTCGTGCGGTGAGACTGCGCAGTGCGGTGTGCCTCGGCACTGTGTGCCCAGCCACCAGGCCACCTTCCTTCAGATCGGGATGCAACTGCACCACCGCCATGGAGGGCACAGGCGCCAGGTAATGCGGATAGATCATCTCCAGCAGATGCTGGGTAAACACGGGGTACTGCGCGTCCAACTTGAGTTGCACGCGAGCTGCGAGAAAGGCGAATCCCTCCAGCAGGCGCTCTACGTACGGATCAGCGCACTCGAAACCCTCCAGGCCCAGGCGCCCGGCGATCTTGGGGTACTCACGCGCGAACTCGCCGCCCATTTCGCGCACGTGCTGCAGTTCGCGGTTGTAGTAGCGGAGTAATCGCGGGTCCATGGCGTCAGCCCAGGCTTTCCGAGACGGCGAGCTTGCCCGTTTCCAGGTCCATCTCGGTCTTCAGGTAAAGGTTCAAGGGAATCGGCTGCGCCCACATTTCCGACTCGATGTCGAACATCAGCGATCGTCGATCCATGCGGGCCGAGTTGGCGCGTACCGTGACGCGCAAGCTGCTGGCCGTCAGGCGTGGCTCGAACGCCAGGATGGCTTCACGGATTCGTCGTTGCAGCTTCTCGGTGTCGATGCCAGAAAGCGCAGCGCCCGTGAGATCCGGGATGCCGAAATTGAGTACAGAACGCGCGACATCGGGATAGAGCTCGAGATCCACGCTTGCCTCGAGATTGACGCAGTTAAGCAGCCATGACATATCCCGCGCCACGCATTCGCGCAGGCGGGCCGAAGAAATCACGCGTTTGTCGCGCCCCTCTTCCGACTTGGCCGGCTCATCGTCGGTCAGGCGATCGAGCAGCGAAGGCTGCAGCCTTTCCTGGGTGGTGAGTTCGGCCACGGCGCGGTTGCCTCACGTATCGAATTCAATACGACGGATATCCAGCAACGGGTGGTCGCCCGCATCCGTGATGAACATGCGTTGTCCGACACCGAGGAAGTTGTCCGCCCCGACATCCAGCCATGTTGTTTTGCGAGCCATGAGCAGTTCGCCATCGTCCGAACGTTCGGTGTCGGGATAACGCGCAGGCACGAAACCCATCATCTGGCCACCGTTGGAGAGCGTCACCTGCACAGGCGCCCATACCTTGTCGCGAAGATCGGACGGCGCATCGAAGACCAGCGACTTGATTCGCGTGGTCGGCAACCAGGCATAGCCGCGGTTGACGATGATTTCCAGGCAAGGCCCCATGCGGGAATCGGCATCGGCCAGCCACTGGAACGGCAGACCGTCGATCGTCCCGCCGATAGCGGGCGCTTCCTCGAAAGCCTGCTCCCGCAGCTGAGCGGCCTCGACATGTCGACCCTCCCCTTGAAGCTTGAGCGCGTGCAGCAGCAAGGCCACCCACGGCTCCGGCTCGCCAATCACCGTGGGCTTGCTGCGACCGGCAAACACCGAGGTGCGATCCACCTCGGCCCTCGCTGCCGTGCCATAGGCCTGTGCGAGCAATGTGTTGGCAGGGTCCAGCTCGGAACTCACCACCAACTGGTCGCCTGCCCGCTCCCACTGGCCGAGCACGGCCAGCAGTTGGAACAGGAAAATACGCGCACGCGCATCGCCCGGCTCGCTCCGAATATGCGCCATCAACACTTGCCGAGCACCCTCGACATCGCCGGCTTTCAGCAGTGTTTCTGGCGTCATATCCGTAACTCCCTGTGTTTCGCCGGCGATCAGCCCGCCGCCACTTCCTGCATGTTGTAGGTAAAGGGCTTGGCGGCGCCGTCCGCGCTGCCATCGGGCTTCTGCGGCTGGAACTTGTAGAGGAACTTGCCGAAATGCAGGGTCACGTTCTCGGTGAGTCGATCCTCGCCACCGGAGCCGCCGGTGGACACCGACGTGACCATCACGCCCTCGCTCAGCTCGATGGTGACGTAGTCCGTCTGTTCGCCGGTGGCGTTGGTCACCGCCAGGGTGGCCTTATCCAGCCTGGCACCGGTGCAACAGGCCTGGAGCAGTGCATGCGAACTCGAGTCGACGTACTTGGTGACCGAGATGTCCTGCACGTGCGCCTTGCCACCGCCACCGGTCTTGCTGTTGTGCAGGTCGGCCGAGTTGGAGGCACCCCACGACCAGGCCAGCACGGGCACTTCGCCCTTGTGCTTCTTGTGGGCGGAGCTGCCATCGATGGTGACGGCCTTCCCTTCAAACTTGATGTGCATGTCAAATGCCATGAAACCCACTCCTATCTCGATGTAACTCGGACGATGTCGTTGCTTCACCCATCCAGCACGGGCGAAGTGTCAGGACGGTGCGAAGCTCAAGCCTTGGCTTGCGATGGCAAGCGCGACACAAGTCGCAAAGACACGGTCAGGCCTTCCAACTGGTAATGCGGTTTCAGGTAGAACTTGGAGCTGTAATACCCCGGCGCACCCTCCACTTCCTCAACCACCACCTCGGCGGCGGCCAGCGGATGCGAGGCTTTGTAGGACTCGCTGGAGTTGGCGGGGTCGCCATCCACGTAGTTGAGGATCCAGTTGGTCAGCCAGCTCTGGATCTGCTCGCGACTGCTGAAGGAGCCGATCTTGTCGCGCACGATGCACTTGAGGTAATGCGCGAAACGGCAGCAGGCAAACATGTAGGGCAAGCGTGCTGCGAGCGCCGCGTTGGCGGTCGCATCGGGGTTGTCGTATTCATCCGGCTTGTTCAGCGACTGCGCGCTGATGAAGGCCGCCATGTCGGAGTTCTTACGATGCACGAGCGGCATCAGGCCCATCTTGTCCAGCTCGGCGGAACGACGGTCGGTAATGGCCACTTCGGTAGGGCACTTCATGTCCACGCCGCCGTCGTCTGACGGAAAGGTATGCGTGGGCAAGCCCTCCACTGCACCACCAGACTCCACGCCACGGATGCGCGAACACCAACCGTACTCCTTGAACGAGCGGTTGATATTCACCGCCATCGCATAGGCTGCGTTCTGCCAGGTGTACTTCGCTGAGTCGGCGCCGGAGGTGTCTTCTTCGAAATCGAAATCTTCCACCGGATTGGTCGCGGCGCCGTAGGGCAGTCGCGCCAACGTACGCGGCATGGTGAGGCCAATGTACTTGGCGTCATCCGACTCGCGCAGGGAGCGCCATGCGGCGTAATCAGGCGTCGAGAAAATCTTCGCCAGATCGCGCGGATTGGCGAGCTCGTTCCAGTTGTCCATGCCCATCAGCGTGGAACCGGCCGAGGCCAGAAATGGCGCATGCGAGGCAGCCGACACTTGGGCAATGCCTGCCAGCAGTTCCACGTCCGGCGGGCTATGGTCGAAGTAGTAGTCGCCGACCAGGCAGCCATAAGGCTCGCCGCCGAGCTGACCGTACTCTTCCTCGTACAGCTTTTTGAAGATCGGGCTCTGGTCCCAGGCCGTGCCCTTGTAACGCTTGAGCGTCTTGGCAAGGTCCTTCTTCGAGATGTTCATCACGCGGATCTTCAGCTGCTGATCCGTCTCGGTGTTGTTCACCAGATGGTGCAGTCCCCGCCAGGCGCCTTCCAGCTTCTGGAAGTCGGCGTGATGCATGACCAGGTTGATCTGCTCAGTGAGCTTGCGATCGATTTCGGCGATGTAGGCCTTGATCGTCTGCGATACGTCTTCAGAAACGATGTCCGATTTGCTCAGCACCTGCTCGGCCAGCGTGCGTACGGCTGACTCGACTTCTTCCTTGGCGCGGTCGCTCTTGGGCTTGAATTCCTTGCTCAGAAGCGAGGCGAATTCATTGACATCAACGGTTTCGGCGGTAGCGCCTGTGTCAGCCAGTCTCTCGGTGGCCATGGGTAATCACTCCCCTTCCGGTTTGGGTGAAGAGGCCAGCGACTGAAGCAACGCGGGGTCTTGCAACGCCTGTGCAATCAGCTTTTCGGCGCCAGCCTTGCCGTCCATGTAGGTATCGAGATTGGCGAGCTGGGAGCGTGCTTCAAACAACTTGGCCAACGGAGCGATCTTTCGCGCCAACGCAGCGGGCGAGAAGTCGTCCATGCTCTCGAAGGTGACGTCCACGCTGAGGTTGCCCTCACCTGTCAGCGTATTGGGTACGGCGAAGCTCACACGCGGCTTCATCGACTGCAGGCGGCTGTCGAAGTTATCCACATCGATCTCTAGTGCCTTGCGCTCTTCCACGGAAGGAAGCTCGCCGGCATTTGCCCCGGAGAGATCGGACATGACGCCCATCACGAATGGGATCTGCACCTTCTTCTGTGCACCGTAGACTTCAACGTCGTACTCGATCTGCACACGCGGAGCCCGATTACGGGCAATGAACTTTTGGCTGCTCTTGGTAGCCATACGGAGTCTCCCATCGTATTGGGCGGAATTCCTGCTCGATGCGTTGCGACACGCCGAGCGAGGTGATGGAAATCACGACGCTCTACGCAACGACAAACGGCTCGATGAAGACTGAGTCTTGCACCGAACCACAACGACTACCCGTCATTCCGTCTCATGGGTCAGCCACGCTCATTCGCATCCGCAGATGCGGATCTCTTCACTCACTTTTTGCACACATGCTGTCGACTAATGCGCGCCATCACGAGGCCGTGTGCGACGAGCGACATGCGACCAAAGACCTAGGCCGTGATAGGCGAAATCTCCATGCTGCGATTACTGTGCAGCAGGCGACGCCTCGCCATGGAGCATGCGACTCACCCAGGCGCGAAGGATCTCGACCTGCACGGGCTTATGCAGTAGAGGAATGCCGCGCTCGCTGCTTTCAATCAGACGGACAGGATCCGTGTCTCCACTGATAAGCAACGCAGGGATATCTGCGTCGTTGTATTCCTCACGCAGGTAATCAATCACGTGAATGCCCGTTTCATGGTCACGCAACCGGTAGTCGCTGATGATCAGTGCTGGCTTGGATCGCTGATGGACGACATTCGCCAGTGCTTCCTCGCCACTAGCCCCACAGATGACCCGATGCCCCCAGCTCTCCAGAAGCAACCGCATGCCTTCGCGATTCTGCGCGTCGTCGTCAATCACGAGCACGAGGTGCTCAACCGCTGGGGCTCCACCTCTGCCATAGGGCGCTGCGTGCGATTCACTCGTCATGTTGGCGGCCAGGTGGCCTTGATCCACCTTGTGCTTCTGATCAAGACCTACGCTCAAGCGGAACATGGTGCCCCGTCCCGGCACGGAGAACAGTGTCAGCCCGTGGTCCAGCAGGCGAGCCGTGCGCCTCACGATGGCCAGGCCCAGGCCAAGCCCCTTCTTTCGGTCGCGTTCCGGGTTACCCAGCTGATGGAACTCCCAAAACACACGCTCTTGTTGATCTTCAGGAATACCCGGGCCCGTGTCCCATACTTCGATGCATACCTGCCCAGCACGCTTGCGGCAACCAATGAGCACCCGCCCCTGGATCGTGTGCTCGATGGCGTTGCTGATGAGGTTGCGTACGATGACTTCGATCAGGATGGGGTCCGTGCGAACCACGGCAAAACTTGGCCGCACACGAAGTTCCAACCCTTTCTTTTGCGCCTGTAAAGAGTACTCGGCACATAGCTGCTCAAGTAGGCAGTCCAGTGGAAACGACTGATATGCTGGCTGCACCACGCCGGCATCCAGGCGGGAGATGTTCAGCAGCGCATCAAACAGATGCCCCATAGCAGCGGTCGCGCTGGTGATGTTGTTTACCAAGTAGCGGCCATGGTCGGACAGGCTCTCCTTGACCAGCAACTCAAGGAACAGACTCATGGCATGCACCGGCTGCCGAAGATCGTGGCTTGCTGCCGCAAGAAATCGGGATTTTTCCAGATCGCTACGTTCGGCTGCTTCCTTCTCCTTCTGCACTTGCTTCAGCAGCGCCAGGTTTTCATAGCCCAGCCTCAGCGCATCCATGTGCGTTCGATGCATCCGATGGATGAAGGCAATGGCGGCCACGAGATAGGCAATGCCGCCCGTGACCAGTGCGAGATGCAGGGCTGATGGCTTGAATGCCAGCGCGATAAATGGAGGAGCGAACGCCGGCAACAGGAAGGCATACGCCACGGGCAGGATCATGTAGTTGGAATAGATGACGCCCGTGCCCAGCCCAAACAGGATCACGATGAAGAACAGCTGGTATTCGATGGGCACCGTGAACGACCAGTAGGCAAATCCGCCACCCCACAACATTCCCGACACCAGGTTGCCCATCGTCATACGCCGCAGCCAGCGCTCACCTGCCCCGGGCTGCGCTAGTGTGCGGGAGTAGCGGATCAAGGCCGCAAGCCGGCAGGCTGAGGTGAACAACGAGATGCCGAGCCAGGCCCATAGCTCGGCCACCGGCACAGAGTGATAGAGCACGTTGGCCGTCATGCAGGCGACCAGTGTCGAGCCGAACAGAGCGAACGGAAAGCTTCGCCGCAACGAGGCGAGCTGGATCTCGCGAACATGGTCGGCATCGATCGCCACGGTCATGGTCGCTGCGTCGTATGACCGCCCGGGCCGCCCGTTGTCATCACCCATGGAATCGCCCCGCTCGTTTCAATTTAGCTGGGTTTGCCGAGCAAACCCCCGCGACGCGCCAACAGGCTTGCCTGCGTGCGGTTGGGTACATCCAGCACGCTGAGGATGACCGACATATGGGCCTTGACAGTTTTTTCCGTCATGCCCAGTCGTTGCGATATCTCGCCATTACGCATGCCCTCGCACACTAGGCGCAGCACATCCGTTTGTCGTGGCGTCAGCCTGGCCAGCAATGCAGCCTCATCGCGTGGCGCCGCGCCTTCACCGGTGGGCGAATAGGTATCCGGCAGATAGCCCAGCCCAGCCGACACGCGCGAGAGCGCGTCCAGCAAGCTCTGACTGCCGGCGGTCTTGTGAATGAATCCACCTGCACCCGCCTGCAGCGCCCGATGCACGTCCGCGGGATCTTCCGAGGCGGAGACCACCAAGATCTGAATGTCGCGGCGCATCGTACGCAACAGGCGCACAAGGGCACTTCCTGGCATATCGGGCAAATAGAAGTCTGTCACGACCAGTCCGATGCCCGGATGCGCTTCCAGTGTCGCCAAGGCGGACGCGCCCGACGAGGCTGCATGGATCTCCAGGGCTGGATGAGCCCTGGTAATGGTCAGCAGTATTCCCTCACGAAACATCGCGTGATCGTCCACCAGCAATATCGCGTACATGGTTCCCCGTTTCTCGCATCGTGACCGTGAAATGGCACGGCGAAGAGATAGCACTGTGTCCGTGGAATCGATCCACGAAAGCGGCAAGTTTGCCTTACTAGCTCGAGGGTGCAAGTGTAAAAAGTATGGATCACATTTCTGAGCCCGCAGCATGCTGTGCCCCCAGGCGCCCACTCAGCGGCATTGTGATCAGCTGCAGGCCTCTGAGGGGCGTTTGAGTTGAGCGTTTGGAACGGCGTTCTCTAGACCATCACGGCCTTCTCGATAGCGTCACTGGCTACTTGTTGCAGTACCGACCTGCGGAGAGTGTCGTCTTTGGGGCAGTGGTGGATTTACTTCCAATCGCCGCAAGCTCGGATGCGCCTTGCCCACAAAGGCCGCGCTCTTTGGGTGAGATGGGGTCTTAGCTTCATCTCCGTGGCGCCAGGAGGCCTGGGAGCGCACACGCGTTGGTCACCAGTCACTACACGCGCGGTATGGACGAGCCCGCTTTGTCGAGGGTGGAGCGCCCTGCTTGGTATCTACTCGAGGAGAACGACATGAGCAAGAAAGTTGCCGAGATACTGATCGAAGTCCTGGAACAAGCCGGCGTGAAGCGTTGTTACGGCATCGTGGGTGACACCCTTAATCTGTTCGCGGAACATTTGGAGCGCAGCCCCATCGCCTGGGTGCACGTTCGTCACGAAGAGGCTGGGGCCTTTGCCGCCGGCGCCGAGGCACAACTGACCAACAACCTGACGGCGTGCGCGGGGAGTTGTGGGCCTGGCAGCCTGCATTTCATCAACGGGCTGTACGAAGCCAATCGTAATCGCGCGCCGGTCATCCTCATCGCCAGTCAGATCATGATGAGCGACCTAGGTTTCGAATCCATCCAGGAGGTCGACTTCAAGGCGGTCTTCAAAGACTGCAGCGTGTTCTGCGACATGATCCTTACGCCAGAGCAAGCGCGAAAGAAGGCTGTGATGGCGTGCCAGGCCGCGCTCAACAAGCAAGGTGTCGCCGTGCTGATCGTTCCCGTGGATATCTCCCACGGCGAAGTTCACGAGGATTTCCCCTATCGGGTCCACCACGCCAAACCCGTGGTGACGCCGAACGATGGGGAGCTCAGCGAGATCGCCAGCATCCTCAACAGCGGCAAGAAAATCACGATCTACGCAGGCAGCGGCTGCGAGGATGCGTTGGACGAGATCAAGCAGGTGGCGGCGAAGCTGAAGGCGCCCGTTGCTCATACCTCGCGGGCGAAGAGCTTTCTTGAGCACGACAATCCGTACAACGTGGGCATGACCGGACTGCTCGGCAGCGAGGCAGGCTACAAGGCGATCCTCGATTGCGACACCTTGCTGTTGTTGGGTGCGGACTTCGCGTGGCGTCAGTTCTATCCGGATCATGCCAAAATCGTGCAGATTGACATCGATCCCACGCATCTCGGGCGGCGCCATCACGTGACCATCGGCGCCGTGGGCGACATTCAGCCGACCTTGCGCGCGCTCTTGCCACGCCTGGAACAGCGCGACGATGCATCGTTCCAGCGGGAATACGTGGAGCGATTCGCCAAGGCCATGGCGTCCTGGAAGAGCCACCTGGTGCCAGGCCATGACGACACTATTCCCGGGTCGTACCTCACGTCGGTCATCGATCGCTATGCGGACGACGATGCCCTCTTCTCCGGTGACGACGGCACACCCATCGTCTGGGCGGTCAGGCATACCACGGCGAACGGAAAGCGCCGTATTTTCGGCAGCTTCCTGCATGGAACCATGGCCACAGCGCTGCCCAATACGATCGGCTTGAAGAAGGCGGCGCCCGATCGACAGGTGATTGCCTTATGCGGAGACGGTGGGCTGTCCATGCTCCTCGGCGAGCTACTCACCATCATCCAAGAAGACGTACCCATCAAGATTGCCGTCTTTGACAACCGGAAACTTGGATTCGTAGAGATCGAGCAAAAGTCCGAAGGCATGCTCGACACCTTTACGCGCCTGAAGAATCCCGATTTCGGCAAAGTAGCCGAAGCGATAGGCCTATGGGGCAAGACGGTGAGCAAGGCGTCGGAGATCGAGGCGGCGGTACAGGAGTGGCTGGCGCAGCCGGGGCCTGCCCTGCTCAATGTCCGGGTGAGCCCGCTGGAATTGGTTAAACCACCCTTTGTCGAACTTAAGCCCGTGCTGGGCATGGCGTTGTACACCACGCGTGCGATCCTGCATGGCCGGGGCAGTGACGTATTGGAGCTGGTACGCGAAAACGTCTGACATATCGGCGAATGCGATGGGCCACGAGAGGACAGATCCATGGCCCATCGCGCTGTCACTTCACGACGAGGCTATTCGGGTGCTTCCGGTTGTGGCGTCGCCAATCATGCAGCACGGGCATGGCACTATATGCCATGGATTCGCGACGACACTCGTATCCACGCATTTTTGATAGACGCGGCATGGATCGCCAGCGGCCCACAAGGCCGACCGAAATCCCGTGTCTGGCAAGCTTCATCACCAAGCACGGCGAGAAACCCGCTCCTCCATGATTCCCGTTCCGATTTTTTCTGGCGCCTTCTTCATTATCCTTGGCCTCTCGTTTCTGGCGACCATCGCTGTTGTTTTCTGGGGCGCCGCGCTGGCCTTGATTCCCGCGGCCCGGCGATCGTTTGGCAGGCATCGAGGACGTTCCATCGGCATTCTCGCCGTGCTGTGTACGGCCAGCCTGTTTTTCGTCTGCGCGGCCGTCGTGTGGCTGGGGGTCGATCTGGAATCCAGGAAGGAACAGGCTGCGTTGCATCCCACGCTGACGGCACCCGCCACCTTGCTTGGCGTCGACATGCCGGTGGGCACGCAGCTGTCACTCCGTGACGCGACTGACATGACCTCCTTGGAAGAGGCTCATTTCCCCCATGCTGTCAGCGTCTTCGCTATATCCGCAATCGCCTTGAGCGTTCGCTCAGAGGGCGACGATGAGGCGCCGCAAGATGCGCCATCCCCCACCTATCTTCCCGCTATGGCGCTCACCATCACCAGCACGCAGATGGTCGATGGCTGGACCTGCGGCGCAAGCGAGCCTTTGGAAGTCGTGCTACGCCATGACGCACGGATCAAGACGCTGTATTCGTGCCAACTGGCGGCAGGCAATGCGGTGGCCCAATCGCCGATTCCTGATGGGTCGAGGCTCATTCGCAGCACCACAACCTATGGCGATGGCCTGCGCGACAATGACTACTGGCGCATCGATGTAGTCGATGACGGCGTCTTCGAGCTAGAAGGACTGCCGCTGCGTCACCCGACGTTGCGGCTGGACAGGCAACGCAACGTTCTGGCCGTTGAGTACGCTGTGTTGGCGCGCGACACCCGTCTCGGCGACATCAGCTACCCCGCTGGAACGGCGGTCTCCACTGGCCTGCGCGGCGTGCGCGAGAAATACCCCGGTGCATGGGTCTTCAGACCCGTACAAGGCCATCCCGCTCATGGCAAGGACCATGGGGACATAGCCGAGGGGATGTCCGTGGTGCAGGCTCCTGACGGAAAAGTCCAGGCGATCATGCCGAACTGAGTACGTGGTTCTCGCGGGCATTCATGGTTGGAATGCCCGGATGGTGCTCTGGGCTGATTCAGCGCTCTGGCGGCAATGCCGCCACGGCTCCTAGTACGATACGAGCCAACGCATGGCTGACATCGGTTCGCATGCGCTCCCTGCGCATTGGCAAACCCGCTTTTCGTAGACGAAGTCTGCTGCACATCGACAACAACGACTCCCGCACATGGAACCTTATCGACTTGGCGATATCGCCGCCTTCGTGGCCGCTGTAAGGTCCGGCAGCTTCACGGCCGCCGCCACCGGTCTCGGACTCACACGCTCCGCCGTGGGCAAGAGCATCGCGCGCCTGGAGAGCCAGCTTGGTGTGCGACTGCTTCATCGCACCACGCGCAAGCTGAGCCTGACGGACGAAGGCAGCATCGTCTACGAGCGCTGGCGACAGATTCTGGAAGAACTGGAGGACGTGGACGCCACGATGGCGCTGCGCCGCAGCCACCCCACAGGTACGCTCAGGCTGATTACGCCACCGTCCTTTGGTCAGCGCCACATCATGCCGGTGATCCACGACTACCTGAAGCAATGGCCGGAGCTTCGCGCAGAGCTGTGGTTCACTGACCGCTTCGTGGATCTGATCGAAGAAGGCTTCGACATTGCCTTGCGCATCGGCACTCCCAAGCAGGACTCGCTGATATTGACTCGCACGGTGGCCTGGCAGCAGTTCATCGTCTGCGCATCGCCGGAATACCTGGCCAGGCGCGGCGCGCCGATGAATCCCGCTGAGCTGGCCGACCACGACACCATCGTTTACATCAACGCCGAGCGGCCACGACCGTGGCGCCTGCAAACCGAGAATGGTCCCTTCCTGTACGAGGGTCCGGGCCGGATAAACATCGACAACTCCGAAGCCGTACGCGAGTCGGCCCTGGCGGGATTCGGGCTTGCCCATCTGGCCAATTACGTCATCGGCGACGACTTGCGTGCAGGCAGGCTGGTGGAAGTCTTGCGCGCGTACCGTCCGCCACCGGATCCCATCCGCTTGGTCTATCCGAGCAAACGCCATCTAACGCCTCGGACTCGCGCATTCATCGATTTTCTCGTGGAGCGCTGGGGCGCCGGTGCGCCGTGGGATTCGGCCATTGCCCCGCATACCTGACCGCCCGGCGCGGATGTCTCACCCTCAGGCGACGCGCATTGGGGAATGACAGGACCATGTGCCGGGCGCTGCAGGTGATTTATCGACGCGAACGAATCCATAACACTGGCGCCTTCGCTGATCCCCGCACCTTCAGGCAATGACTGCTTCCGTTTTCACCGCACGGCCATGGCGCTCCGTTGAACGTATGACGCCAGCGCTTCCGCATATCCGATATACCCAGTCTGCACCGCGATCCCAGCCCGACGCGTCGTCCTGACGTTTCCGCGCACGGGTAAAGCCACCCGCTGAGCCACTCCACAGTCACCTGACGTACCACGCGGCGATGCAAGCCGCTTGGGCATCTGCGCCTTCTGAACCGTACTTGCCACCGTATCGCGTCAAGCGATGCGCCCTTGACGCGCGCCCCGCGCTGCCACCCCAGAGACCTATCACCATGCTCATCCATTCCCGACTGACCGCCCTCGCCTTCGCCGCTGCCACGCTGATGCTTGCCGGTTGCCATGCCACCGTCGATGCGCGATGGGCGAATTCGGACGACACGGTGGATCACTGGAAGAAGGCCATGCCGAGCCTGCCGATTGAAGTGCGTGGCGCGTTGCCGGATGCCACTAATCAGCAGATCGCCGACGCTATTCCGAACAGCGAGGCCGTGGGCGCTGCCAACCTGGCATCGCCGCGACTGATCGTGGAATTGGGCCAGGGCCCCAAGCCTCAGGATGAGGCCTACTGCAGCAAGCCGATGCAGGAAACGGCCGTCAACGCCGGTACGAAGACCGCCATGACCTTGACGATCTGCGACGGCGCGCGCCTGGTGGTTTCGTTGCGCACGCCGCTCGATCCCACCAAGACGCCGGTGTCGACGCTTCCCAAGCGCGTGGACAACCTGAAGAAGCTCGCACTGATCGGCATCTCCCGCAGCCAGATCGAGGCCTACCAGATTCAGGGGTGATGCGGGCCGCCGCCTCGCGATCGCGTTGGCGGCTCTGCATAACACGGGTGTCGCACCACCGATGCCGCACGGCTACCGTGCGGCATCGGCCGCTCTGCCGCCCCTGCTTTCGCCATTCAACACGTCACAAGCAGCAGGGACAGGATGAATTCGGTGCCGATGGATCGCCCCGCGATGCGGCGAGGTTCCCGCATGGCGTTGTTCCTCGCTGGCGAGCGCCAGGCGTGGATCTTCGTATTCAAGTGCCTGTTGGCGTTCTACCTCACCGCATGGCTGTCGATGCTGTTCCAACTGAAGCAGCCCGCGACGGCCATGATCACTGTCGCCATCGTGATGCATCCGCAACGTGGCATGGTGCTCGCCAAGAGCTTCTATCGCGCCATCGGCACAGTGGCTGGCAGCGTGTTCGCGCTTCTGCTGATGGCTGCGTTTCCACAGCAGCGCGAGCTGTTTGTGTTCAGCCTGTCACTATGGGTGGGCCTGTGCTCAGGGGGCGCCGTGCTCCATCGCAACTTCATGGCCTACGGCTTTGTGCTGGCTGGTTACACCGCGGCAGTGGTGGCGTTGCCTGCGGTTAGCGACCCCTATCGAGTCTTCGACACAGCCATGCTTCGCGTCAGCGAGGTCATGCTAGGCATCGTCATTGCCGCGCTGGTCAGCGATATCGTTTGGCCGGAGCGCTTGCGCGATGTGTTGCAGCGCACCGAGCGCGAACACTTTGATGACTTCATTGCCTTTGCGCGCGAAGGCCTGCTCGGCGGCATCCCTCGCGAACAATTGGAACAGGCCCACCTGCGTTGCGTGCGCGCTGCGGTGCAATTGGAGGATCTGCGCGCCTCCGTGATCTTCGAGGATCCACAGGCGCGCGTGCGAAGCAGCCGCATGCGGCTATTGAACCTGCGCTACATGGCGGCTGCCACCAGCTTTCAGTCCCTGCATCATCTGGTCAATCGCCTGGAGCGCAACCATCACGGTCGCACGGCGCGAGCGCTTACCCAGCTCTATGCGCCAGTCAGCGCGGCGCTTGCACCCATGGCATCCCCAGCGTTGAGGCCGCTTGCCGCCCGCCTGGACACTTGCGAAGCAGCGCTCCCCTCGCTGGCGATGCAACTGCGCACGACCCTGCGCCAGGATCCGGATCTTTTGCTGCAATTCGATAGCGGCGCCGCATTGCTGTCCCGCTTCGCCGGTGAACTTCGCGACTTTGCCGCACTGGAGGCGACCCTGCGCGAGACACAGGGGCATCTGCAAGGCGAGATAGAGGAGGTCACTTTCAAGCGCCCCAACGATAAGGTTGCCCCGCTGATTGCCGTGGCGCGCACGTTCATCACCATGCTGGGCCTTAGCGTGTTCTGGCTGGCAACAGATTGGCCATTGGCCACTACCGCCATGTTGCTGGCAACGCTATTCAGCGGGCTGCTAGCCACCACGAGCGCCCCGGTAGCTGTCACGGCCAACACGCTAGGCGGCTTCGCGCTTGGCGTCGTGGCCTCATACATCGCCTCGTTCTGGCTGCTGCCCGGTAGCGACGGCTTCACCATGTTGGTGCTGGGAACGCTACCGCTGTTGATGATTGGGCCTTACCTGACTACCCGCAATGCGACTCTGCCCGGCGTAGGCACGGGGTACACGCTGGGCTTCGTACTCACCCTGGCACTGAAGAACCCGATGGTGTACGACCCGGATCGCTTCATCAACGAAGCGCTAGCGTCCATGTTCGGCCTGATGGTCACGGGCATAGCGTTCATGCTTATCCCTGCCGTTGTCGGCTCTCACTGGCTGCGGCAACGCCAGATGCAGCAACTGCGACGACAGGTGCAACTCGCTGCCACAGCACCCACGCACGGCCTGCTCTATGCGTTCGAAAGCGGTAATCGCGATCTCTTTCACCAGATCGTTGAGCACACCCGCCATGGTAGCGCGCAATCACGCAGCCTGATGGCCTGGGGGCTGGCGGTTCACGACTGCGGCCGCACGCTGATCGAGCTTCGCCAGGACGTACAGCACGCAGCACTCCCCGTCATCGTACGCGGTTCCGTGCAACAGGCCGTACGGGCACTGGCTGAGTTGTACGATGCGCCGGATGTAGCGCGATGGCAAGCGGCCGATCACGCCGTCGAGCGCGCTATCCAGCTCGCGTCCCTTGCCTTGCCGCAGGCGCGCGCGAGCTGCCAGCCGGCCCTGTCTCACCTTCTGCAACTACGCAACGCGTTGCGCGATGATGAATCCGCGCTTGCACCGTATATCGCCAGGACGGGATTAGGATGGACGCTCGGTGACATCGACGCGCCTCCGCATTGAACGACATCAGCCACGGCATAGCCGTTCGATGGAATTCATCGCGGCGAAAGTCCGCTGATATTGACCCAGCCCTCGATGCTTCCCTTCGTGGCGTTGCGATACGTCACCCGAGCCCAATGCAGATCCGCGGAAACGTCCTCCACGTCGACATGATCTCCCCGCACAAGATGGCGCCCCGATGTGCCATGGCCTGGCTTGTCATACATCGGTAGGTGAGGCGCGATCACCTGCGCACTGCCGTGAACGATCGCCAAGCTGTCGCGATGCGCGAGGACGCGTGCGATCACGCGGCCACGGTCGTCGTAGGTCAGCAAGCGACCGATGGGCGTGTCTCCTTGCTTGACACCAAACAGCCGCTCCAGCGCCGGGTTGCTGTCGATACCGGCGTCCTCGGTCGACTGATAGAGATAGATCCCACCATCGGCTGCATAGCGATAAGCATCCAGGTTCCAGCCCGCCCCGCGGCACGCGCTGAACAGCGTGCGGCTCTTGGGGTCGACAGTGACGCTCGAAAGGCCTGCGCAGCTACCGCTTTGCTTGACCTCCAGCGGCACGAAGCGCTGCCCCGCTGGATCGAAAAGGAAGATCTGGTAGCCCTCGGTCACACCGTCGTAGGAATCGACGATGGCGACATCCTGATGGCCATCGAAATTGAAATCGTCCGTTGCCAGGCGGTAGCCGCCGTCCGCATCGGTCGGTTTGATATTCAGCGTTTGCGTCTTTCCGCTCAGCAGAAAGCGAATCACGATGCGATTGGGCGATAACGTCACCCGGGCCTGGGTTTGCGGGTCGACCTGGATGATGGCGGCCTCTTCCGCTCGCGCGTGAAATGCGACCGCCAAGAGCAGGAGCGGGCACGCCCAGCGAGACCATTGGCCCCTCCGGGCATGAAAGATCGGCATAACACCATCCTAGGGAAAGGGCGCCCAAGCCACGGTACAGCATAAGAGTGACGCCGCCGGATGTCTTTTCGTTGTGATCATGGCCAAGCCATTCGATGAATGGTTTGGCTCTAAATGCCGCTCGATGCAGGTGATAGCCGCCATCTATCACCGCCATTCAATCAATCGACTTCACTCTGGCCGACTCGTCGCCTACCGTACACAACAGACGTAGCTAATACCCATGGCCCATACAGAGTGGCCTTGCCTACGATGTTCCATGCGAGGTGCATCCATGCAAACCAAAGAATGCTGGCGCTCTCCCGGCCGCCACACCAGTGGCGCGAACTACGCCACACTGCATCGCTCGCGACATCGGCACGTCGGTGACATTCGTTTCGCGATCGTCATGGTGTTTGCTTTCGCACTCGCCTGTGGCCTGGCTTTCAGGAGTGATGCCGAGCCAGGGACGTCATCCTTTTCGGCCCACGTGCACGGCCACACGCTCGGGCACCATCAGGCGTCAGCCGCTCACGGCTGACGTCGCGCGGCGATGTCGGCGGCACTGAGTCGTCCCTGCTGGTCGCCAAAGTGCTGGACCACGTAGTTGGACAGCGCGGCAATCTCGGTATCCGAGTAAGCGCGGCCAAACGACGGCATGAAGATCTCTTGACCGCCCACGTGCAGTACCGAGCCGCTGATGATGATTTGAGTGAGATTGGTGGCGTGCGGATCGCGCACGGAACGCAGGCCGGTCAACATGGCATAGTCGGTCTCGCGCCCCTGACCGCTTTGCGTATGGCATCCCACGCAAGCCCCCACGAATAGCTGCTCACCCAGGCTTGTGGTCGCGACGGCTGATGCCGGTACGGCAGTCGTGGGGGCCGGCATCGCTGCACCACCCTGCTGGGGTTTGACGTCACGCAGGTAAGTGACGAGTGCGGACAGATCGGATGGGGTGAGGTATTGCAGGCTGTAACCCACCACCTCGCCCATCGGCCCGGAGGCGGTGCCTCGACCTGCAGCATGGCCTTTCGAGAAGTAGTCGACCAGCTCTTGGTCGCTCCATGAGCCAACGCCATGCTCCTTATCGGACGTGATGTTGTAAGCCTTCCAGCCCTGCAACTCGGCGCCTGCCAAGGCCTTGCCGCTATCCATGGCAAATGCAACGTTGCGAGGTGTATGGCATTCGCCGCAATGCCCCAGGGCTGTGGCGAGATACGCGCCACGATTCCACGCCTCTGATTTGCCCTGCTCCGGCTGGAACCGCTCCTTCTTGAGGAACAGCGCATTCCACAAGCTCAGCGTCCAGCGTTGGTTGAACGGGAAAGACAAATCATTGGGGCGCGCGGGTGCACGTACCGACGGCAAGCTGAAGAGATAGGTCTTGATTGCCACGATGTCATCGCGGCTGAGTGCGGTGTACGAGGTATAGGGGAACGCGGGATACAGCGGGCGACCTTCCTTGTCGACGCCGGCATGCAATGCGCGCACGAAGTCGTCGTCGCTCCAGTTACCGATGCCGGTCTCCGGGTCTGCAGTGATGTTCGATGAGTAGATCGTGCCGAATGGCAGCTTGAATGCCACGCCACCCGCAAACGGTTGTCCACCCGGAGCTGTGTGGCAGGCCTCGCAATCGGCGGCACGCACCAGGTACTCACCGTGCGCCATCTGCGCCGGAAGATCAGCCGGTGCCCCCGCCCCAGCGGGCTGCGCCGCCTGCTCGTTACCGCTGTGCGTGACGGAAACCAGTGCGTAGACGGTGAATCCGGCCGCGACCAGGACGATCGCGCCGACGAGTGTCCCGATTACTCGCCCGATCTTCATGCGAGCCTCCCCATCGGCGAGGCCGACGATGTTGCCGACAGCACGGACTTCAGTGCGTCCTTGTCTTGCACGAGCGCCGAACGATCGATAGGCAAGGTGCGCAAGCGCACGCCCGTTGCCGCGAATATCGCATTCGTCAGGCTAGGCATGGCCATCACCGTACCGGTTTCACCGATACCACCCGGTGACTCCTTGCTCGGCACCAGATGAACCTCGATGGGCGGCGTTTGGTTAAGTCGAAGCACCCGGTAATCGTTGAAGTTCCGCTGCTCCACGGCGCCGTTCTTCAAGGTGATGCCGCTGTACATGGCCGCACTCCAGCCGAACACCAGTCCGCCCTGGATCTGTGCCTCGACCGTGTTGGGGTTTACCACCGTACCGCAATCGACCACCGCCACGGCCCGGCGCAGCATGACTTCACCCTGCGGTGACACCTCGACATCCGTCACTACACAGAGGTAACTGCCAAAGGGCGCAGCGAGTGCGATGCCACGACCGTGACGCGCAGGCACATCGCCTTTGCCCCAGCCGGACTTCTCTACGGCCAGCTCTAGCACCGCCTTGGCGCGGGGATTGTCGCCCAGGATCGCGCGCCGATAGTCCACCGGATCTTTGCCGACGGTGTGCGCGAGTTCGTCGACGAAGCTTTCGACGACGAACACGTTATGTGTTGGCCCCACGCCACGCCACCAGCCGATCGGCACACCGTCGGGCATATCGTGCCGCACCCAGTCGACGCGAAGGTTGGGCACCTCGTAGGGCAGTTCGGCCGCGCACTCCACCAGGTCGGAATCCAGGCCGTTCTTGCCCATGGCCGGTGGCGCGAACGTCGCCAGAACCGATGCACCGGTGGTGCGATCCTTCCATGCCAAGGGTCGCCCTTGGTCGTCGAGCGTGGCGGAGATGCGGTCGTAGTAGGCGGGACGATAGCGATCCTGCGCGATGTCTTCCTCGCGCGTCCAGATCACCTTGACTGGATAATCCACTTGTCGGGCGATGCCGACCGCCTGCCCAACGGAATCCTCAAACAATCGCCTGCCGAAGCCGCCGCCCATGTACTGGTTGTGCACCTGGATGCGCTCGGCCGGCAGGCCGGTCACCCGCATGGCAACATCGACGCAGCGCGCCGGCACCTGCGTACCGACCCAAATGTCGCAACCGTCCGGACGCACGTGCACCGTGGCGTTGATCGGCTCCATGGTGGCGTGAGCCAACAAGGGCATTTGGTAGGTGGCGGAAACGACCTTGCCCGTGACCTTGTCGACGTTACCGACCTCGCGCCCCAGGATAGGCGTGCCGTGTTCGGACGCATCGGCCAGGTCCTTGAACAACTGCTCGGTGGTGAATTGGTGATTGGCACCCGCGTTCCATTGGATAGTCAGCGCATCCAATCCTTTCTTCGCCGCCCAGAAATGTTCGCCGATGACGGCGACCGCGTTATCCAGCTTCACCACCTTGAGTACACCGGGAATCGCCCGAGCGCGCGTATCGTCCACCGATGCCAGCGTGCCGCCGAATGTCGGGCACGCCCGCACCGTCGCCACCTTCATGCCGGGAACGCGGATGTCGATGCCGAACGGCAAGGTGCCATCGACCTTCCCCGGTGTGTCTACGCGACGCATCGGTTTGCCGATCAGCTGGAAATCCTTGGGGTCTTTCAGCACGGGCTTGGCGGGTGGCGCGATGCCCGCTGCAGCGTCCGCGAGTTCACCGTATCGCAGCGTGCGTCCGCTGGCCGTGTGCGTGACCACACCGCGCGCCACGGTGCATTGCGATGCGTCTACCTTCCAGCGTTGCGCGGCGGCGGCCACAAGCATGGTGCGCGCGGCGGCGCCGGCATCGCGCAGGCTGGTCCAGCAAAAGCGGATGGTGGTCGACCCACCGGTGGCTTGATCACCCAGCAACGGGTTGGCGTACAGCTTGCGATTCGCCGGCGCGTGCTCGACGGTGATCTGATCCAGCCCAACGTCCAGTTCCTCGGCAAGCAAGGTGGCCTGCCCGGTATAGGCGCCTTGCCCCATCTCGATGCACGGCATCACCAGCTGAATGCTGCCGTCGCTCCCCACGCGCACGAACGCATTGGGTGCGAAGCGTGGATCATCCGCGTTCAGTCGCGTGCCTTCCGAGAAACCCCACACCCGGCTCGCACCACCCAGCCATATAAAGGCCACCACCAGCCCGCCACGCTTGAGTAATTCGCGACGCGCGGGGTTCTGTAGTTCGATCTCTTCCTGGGCGGGATCCACGCGAAGCATCATGGCGAAGTCTCGACAGTCGGCAGTGAATGGGATGCCAGAGGTTCAGGCGATGGTCTGCGGCAGCGTGATCTGACCGGTAGCGGCTTGCTTGATCGCCGCACGAATACGCACGTAGGTCCCGCACCGGCAGAGGTTGCCCGACATGGCCGCATCGATGTCTTCGTCGGTTGGCGTCGGCTTCTGCGTCAGCAGCGCTGCGGCGGACATGATCTGGCCGGTTTGGCAGTAACCGCATTGCGCCACTTCGATACCCAGCCATGCCTGCTGCACGCGCTTGCCGAGGTCGGTGGCGTTCAGGCCTTCGATGGTGGTGATCTTCTTGCCTACGGCGCCTGTCACGGGTAACACGCACGACCGCACAGCCTCGCCATCCAGATGCACGGTGCACGCACCGCACTGGGCCATGCCACATCCAAACTTGGTGCCGTTGAGGCCCAGCACGTCGCGCAATACCCATAGCAACGGCATATCGTCGGGCACGTCGACCTGGGTGTCCTGGCCGTTGATGGAAAGAACGATCATCAGGGTCTCCCGGGCAAGGCAAGTATGTGGTGGCAACGGGCTACCGGAAGCGCCATGGACCCAGGCCGCGTCGCAGCACCGTCATGAACACGCATGATCTTCCTCTCCGCCGACGAAAAGACAAGTGAAGACGCTTTCACCTGGCAAGCCACCGGTTGCGCTGGCGTCCCTGCCCGGCTTGATAGAACATCGACGCGTCCCGTTACTGACTGCGTTCATGAACGTCGCCCAGGAATTCGAGCCGCTCTACCGTGCCGCCCAGGCGCTGGACCTGCGTGGTGATAGCGGCGAGGCCGCGCTCGTCACTATCACGCGTACTCGCGGCTCCACCTTTCGCCGGGCTGGCGCCAGCATGTTGGTGCATCGCGACGGCCGCATGGTCTGCGAGCTGTCGGGTGGGTGCCCGCAGCGGGATATTGTGCTGCGCGCGCAACGGGCGATGGAAACGGACCAGCCGGCCATCGTGGCGTACGGTCGCGACAGCAACTACGACGTCATGATCGAAACCGGTTGTGGTGGCGAGCTGGAGGTATTGATCGAGCCTTGGCGGGAGCCGGATGACGTGCGCTTCCTCCATGCCATTGAGGCGCTGAGGACGCGGCGCATCCCTGGCATCATGGCGTCGTTGTTCGCTACGGACGACCTCCCCGTGGCGCGGCGCCCCTGGCGCCTGGTCCAGAGTCATGGCGACCGTTGGACAAACATCACCCATTCGGCACTGGAGCAGCAAATTCTTGCGCACCTGGCGCAGACCACCACCCTGCCCGGCAATGCCATGGCAACCCGCCTGCACGACGCCGAACGGCATCACGATGTGCTGCTCGAATGCCTGCAGCCCCCGCATGCCCTGGTCGTGGTCGGCGACGGCGTCGGTGCAGGCATGCTCGCCCGCCTATCCCATCAACTCGGCTGGCACACCACACTGGTGGGCACCAGCGAAACAGCGAACTCGGAGGATGGTGGCGTGCACCGTGTGTTCGCTACGCCAGCCACACTGACAGCTGCTGTAACGCTCGACAGCCTGACGTCCGTGGTGGTCATGACGCATCGCCTGGAGCGCGACCTGGCCTATCTGGCGCCACTAATGGCAACGCCCGTGCGTTACATCGGCGTCATTGGCTCCCGGCAGCGCGCCGAACAGATACGCGCGGCCTTTCCGGATGACGATCGTCTGCACGCGCCCGCCGGTCTCGATGTCGGCTCTGAAACACCGCAGGAGATCGCCCTCGCCATCGCCGCGGAAATTCTCGCTACGCGCAATGGTCGCAGCGGCGGCTCGCTGATCCGTTCGCAGGCGCCCATACATCCATGACTTCATCGCATGCCCATACTGGCGCCGTGATCCTCGCTGCCGGAAGTTCCAGCCGCTACGGCGCGCTCAAGCAACTGATCGCCATTGATGGCGAACCCATGGTTCGACGCATCACGAGGTACGTGCTGGCGGCCGGTCTGCATCCGGTCGTAGTGGTGGTGGGCGCGCAAAGCGACCGCGTCACCGACTGTCTCAGCAATCTGGATGTGTGTGCCGTGAGCAATCCGGATTGGGCTACGGGCATGGGCAGCTCACTGGCCACGGGCGTCACGACATTGATGTCGCAGGCGGCGCCGTTGCAGTCACTGATGGTGATGCTGGCCGATCAGCCGGCGATCAAGGTGGGCGACCTGGAGCGCATGCTGGCGACCCATGTTGCCCGGCCCAACCGCATCCTTGCGTGTCACAACAAAGGCGACTTCGCGCCGCCATGCATCTTCCCTCTGACTTACGTCGACGAGCTCATGGCCTTGAGCGGCTCAGAGGGCGCGCGTGTCTTGCTCGACCGGCATGCTTCGGATGTCCAAAGCTTCGACTTGCCTGCAGCGTTTCAGGACATCGACACACCGGACGACTACAACGCCTGGCAGACCGAGCGCGGCGACCCGTCAACGGGCTAAGCTCGAGTAGACCCAGCCGTCTCGCCTGAGGCCGCGCACGGATACCTGCGAGGCATTACTTCGCGTTGAGTTCCTTCCAGCGCTGATAGACCTTGATCGCCTCCGTACTCTTCTGCTGGATCATCGGCATGCGGCGCTCACCAACAGGCTTGCTGAACTCGGCATAGAACGTATCCAGCTCGAAGTACTTGCGGTCGTCACGATAGAACGGCGCGTAATCCTCGCGCGTGGTGATGTAAGTCACCTGTCGCGGGCTGCAGTAGTACATCGCACCCAGGCACATCGGGCACGGACTGGCCAGGATGTAGAAGTCGCAATCGGTCAGGTGCTCGGTCCCCAGCTTTTTGCAGGCTTCGCGAACGGCGAGGATCTCCGCATGTGCGGTCGGGTCGCCGGTCTGGGCCACCCGATTCGGGCTTTCGGCGATGACTTCGCCATCGCGAACGATCACGGTGGCAAAGGGGCGTCCACCCTCCTCCACGTTCTTCATGGCGAGGTCGATGGTGCGCTTTACAAAATCCATGGGATACCTCAATTCGGTGGTGAATCAGAATGGCTTGGTCGGCAGGTACTTGCCGTCGAGCGTGATCACGGCGCGGGAGCCGCCTTCCGGATCGTCAATCTTCTGGACGTCCAGCTTGAAGTTGATCGCACTGATGATGCCGTCGCCGAACTTCTCGTGAACGAGCGCCTTCAGCGTGGTGCCATAGACCTGCAGCATCTCGTAGAAGCGATAGATGGTGGGATCGGTCGGCACGCGATCGGGAATGCTGCCGCGCAGCGGGATGGTCTGAAGCAGCGCGACAGCATCGCCGTCGAGACCCAACTTGGCGGCGACGACCTGTGCGGCTTCCGCCGGCAAGGCATGCTGTCCGAGCAGTGCCGCCGTGACAAAGGCGAGGCTTAGGCCTGTGCCTTCGGTGAGTTGCTCGAAGGACAAGTCCTTCTTGAGCTTGGCGGCGACGATGGTTTCCGCCAGCGCCTGGCGGGCGAACGGGTGATGTTGCGACTGGATCATGGGGTTTTGCTCTCTGTGGATGGCAAGGGAATCAGGCGGCGCTGGCGTGCGCAGCGGGCATAGCGGAGGTGTATGGATGCGTCGCAAGCGAAACGAAGCGACCAGTCATGCCGTCGAGCGCATCGATGGCGCCCGACTCGATGTCGTACACCCAGCCATGCAGGGTCAGGCGACCCTCTTCAAGCGCCAGTCGCACGGAGGGGTGCGTCTTGAGATTGGCCAATTGAGCGATCACGTTCTCGCGCACCATCGCCTGCACGCGCTCGGCAGCGCCCGGGTGATGTCGCGCTTCGTTGACCACGCGCGCCGAGTCCGCGTATCGCAGCCAGTGACGCACGGCCGGCATGTGATCCAGACAGGTACAGGATGCAATGGCCGTCATCGCGCCGCAGTCGGAGTGGCCGCAGATCACAATGTCAGAGACCTTCAGTGCGGCAACCGCGTACTCCACCGAGGCCGATACACCACCCGGCTCTGGTCCGTAGCACGGCACGATATTGCCCGCATTGCGAATCACGAACAGGTCGCCGGGCTCGCGCTGAGTTACCAGCTCAGGCACCAACCGGCTGTCGGAGCACGAGATGAACAAGGCACGCGGTGCCTGATGATTGGCCAGCTCCCGAAAGAGCCCGGCGCGCGTGGGAAACGCTTCGCGCTGAAACCTCAGGAAACCGTCGATGATGTCTTTCATGGCAGTCACTCCAGGACCCTGCGGGTCGACGGAGCACACGGTACGCCGCGCCATTCATAAGGTAAAAGATCCATTTCCTATAGAATGCATAGGCACACCTTATGGGTAAGGCATCATGCTCCTGCGCCACATTCACTACTTCCTGGCGGTCGCCGACCATGGTGGCTTCACCCGTGCGGCGGCGGCGCTCCATGTCTCGCAGCCTGCACTGTCGCAGCAGATCCGGCAGTTGGAGGAAACCCTCGGCACACCCTTGTTCGATCGAAGCGGGCGATCGACGCGATTGACGGATGCAGGCGAGGTCTATCAGCGTTACGCGCGACGGGCGCTATTGGATCTCGATGCGGGCAAACGCGCATTGCACGACGTGCAAGACCTGAGTCGCGGCACACTGCGGCTCGGCGTAACCCCCACCTTCACCGCCTATCTGGTCGGCCCGCTGATGGAGGCGTTCCACGGGCGCTATCCGGGCATTGCCCTGACTGTGCGCGAAATGCCCCAGGAGCAGATGGAGGAGCTTCTGAATGACGACCAGCTCGATGCGGGCATCGCCTTCGATCCGGTGCGCTCTCCCGACATCGCCACCCAGCCGCTGCTCACGGAAACATTGGCGCTCGTCGTGGGTAAAAAGCATCCATGCGCGGGTAAACGCACCATGGGACTGCACGCCCTGAACGATGAGTCGCTGGTGCTGCTTTCGGGCGAGTTCGCCACGCGCGAACAGATTGACCGCTATTGCAGGCAACATGGCGTTAGGCCCCATGTCGCCATCGAGGCCAACTCGATCAGCGCCGTGGTGGAGATTGTGCGACGTACCGCCCTCTCCACCCTGCTGCCGGCGGCCATTGCCGAACAGAATGCGGAGCTCTCTGCGATTTCGCTTTCCCCTAGCCTGCTTGAGCGCACGGCTGCGCTATTGCATCGCAAGGATGCCTATCAAAGCGCGGCCCTCCGCGCATTTATCGAACTGGCGCTTGAAGATCGCCAACGCGGAAAGCGGCGACGCAAGTAGTGCCTTTCGCCATGGTGATGTGTCTTTCATGACCATCCTCTCAGTGATGGATTGCATGCCGGCGCATGGCCGGCATCGTTTGATCCCTCGAGGCGAAACCTCTCGCTGGTATCGAGAGCCTCACGCAGGCCAGCTCGATCCCCGGATAACGCTGCAGAACTTGCCGGCATGGAAGTGCGGATTCTTATCGGCAAGCACGTCCGCCTTGACGTTACCGAATGTCGTATCAGGCTTGTGTTTTATGCCGTCGTAGAAGGCCTGTATGATGTCTTCCTTGAACTGATGTCCGCGCGGATGCGCCTTCACGACAGCATCGCGCTCGGCATCGCTGTACTCGGCGTAGGTCAGGCCAAGCACGTCCATTTCCACGCCGGCGGTCACCAGTGCGATCAAGGGATGCATATGCTGTGGAATCCCCGGTGTGGTGTGTAGCGCAATGGCCGCCCATACCGTGTCGATGTCGTACTGGTGTATGCCGTGCCGCCTCAGGAAATCGCGAGCGGCGTTGGCGCCGTCCACTTCGAAACGCTCATTGGGGCTGCTATGGCGCGGCGTCAATCCCATGTCATGGAACATGCAGCCGCAGTAAAGAAGTTCCGGGTCGAACCTGAGTCCCCGCTGCTTGCCGGCCAGCGCAGCGAAGTAATAGACGCGACTGGAATGGTGAAAAAGCAGCGGTGATTCTGTATCTCGCACCATATCCGTGATTTCACGGGCGAACTGGCTGTCAGGAATGGCAACGCCGTTGATGCTGAGGGACATGCTGGATCTCCATAGGCTAGGGAGATCCATTTTCAGCAACCCCATCAATGTCATCAATCGGCGTGATACGCCATATACTGCCATTTCACGCGTCATGCGGACGCATGGGAATTTCACTGTCGTGACCAGAACCATTGCCGTCGTCGCCCTGCCGGGCGTGCAACTGCTAGACGTTTCAGGACCCCTGGATGTCTTTGCGCAGGCGAACATTGAGGCTGGCGAGGAGTTCTATGCACTGAAGGTCATTGCCTGCCAGCGGGGCCCCATCCACAGCTCGTCTGGCGTGCGCCTGCTGGCCGATGGCATGGCGGGCGAATGGAGCGAGCGCGTGGACACCCTGCTGGTTGCCGGCGCCCCGCACGCTGCTCGGAGCACTCTCCCGCAACACATTCTGCAATGGCTGCGGACGACCGCCGTGCGTAGCCGGCGCTATGGGTCGATCTGCACGGGTGCGTTCGCGCTCGCCGCCACCGGCCTGCTGGACGGGCGCCATATCACCACCCATTGGTCTGCAGTGGATGACCTAAACCGCGCCTATCCCTCGCTCCAGATCGACGAGGATGCACTCTATGTGCGCGACGGGAAGCTGCGTACGGCTGCTGGCGTCACCGCTGGGCTGGACCTGGCGCTGGTCCTGGTCGAAGAAGACCTGGGCCGCGATATCGCCAAGCGGGTCGCCGGGCAGCTGGTCATGTACTTCAAGCGCCCAGGAGGGCAACTGCAGTTCAGCCGAAAGGGCGAAACACATCCCATGGGGCGCTCCGTGTTACAGGAGGTGCAACGCTGGGTCGCGACAACGCCTGACCTGGACCACAGCATTGCGAGCATGGCCAAGCGCGCCGGGCTGAGCCCTCGACACTTTGCACGCCTGTTTCATACCGAAGTGGGCATTACGCCGGCCGCCTGGGTGGAAACCACCCGCATTGCTGCCGCCCGAACGCTACTGGAAAACGGGCACGACACACCCAAGCTCGTCGCCTCCAAGTGCGGTTTTGCCAACGCTGACACGCTGCGCCGAGCCTTCCATAAGCACGTAGGCGTCACGCCCGCCGAGTACCGAAAGCAACATGCATCGCAACTCCAGTAGATGAGGTGGAGAGGGCCTGTCGAGCCTTCTCCAGCTCATCTGGGACTGCTGATGGGGCTGCATCAATCTGACGACGCTGCTGGTCTTAGCTGTCGGCGTTGCCGGTTAGACTGTCGCGCCTGCGAGCCGATCTCCATGCAGGAAGCAGCCCCGCACGGAGCAAAGAGACGGCACCAACGATCTCAGTGCCGCCCCATTTTTCCTTATAGATTTCGCGTAACCCTGAACCTAGTGACTGGTTTCAGCCTTGCTTCTCCACGTCGCTAGGCTTCCATGTCTTATCAAAGAAGGCCTTGGTGGGGCCGTACAGGCGGAAGATCACGAAGTAGCCCTTGCCAGGTATCGTCTTCAGCCAGTTCTTTCCTGCGCCTGGTGAATCGGGGCCAAAGTAGACATCGATAGAACCGTCGGCATTTTCGACGGGCTTGTCCATCATATTGATGGAAGGAAATGGCTGGCCACTATCCACACCAACTGCCGTGACCGAGTCATACACCGTCACTGACCAGAACAGAGCGACGGGAATGCCTTTGGGCAAGTGCAGTCGATAACGGTTCTGGCCGCGTAGAAACTCACCCTTCGAATCAACAAATGTCGCCGGATACTTGGCGCCCACATTCTCGATGTTGACCGCCATTACTGGGCTAGCGGAATAGGCATTGGTGAAGAACCCCGTGCGGGGATCAATGAAATTGAAGGTTTCCGACGTGAAAGTGGGATTGCCCGGGAACACATTGAGCCAGCGTCGGTCGTCGTACCACTTGCCGTTGGGTACGATCGTCTGCGGCTGATACGAGCCTGCGAGCCCCATCTTGATGGCCGTTTTCGCGGCAGCATCTAGCAGCGAGCGCGTGTGTTCGTCAAGGTGGAATGGCTGACCCTTGATGATGCCAAGTGCGGCCAACATGCCACGCATTTCCATGTCGGCCGGGTCGACGTATTCGCTATCGATGAAGCGCGAGAGCATATCGAACGCTGTGGCATCCCTCGGGTACAGCATGTTCACGGGCACGCCGGAGGCATCGGGGAATTGCATCGGCTTGGCCGAGGCTTCTTTGCCCAACGGATAGATACGCGTCTGCTCCATCACCTTCACCGGCCCATCGAGCTGCTTCGGATCCTTGAAAAAGCCACGCCAGAACACGAACACGTTGTAGGTCCGCGAACGATAAGGCAGATACCCCTTTGGAATCTCGCCCGTGTAGTCAGGCGGCACGATCAGGTACTTGGCGCCCTTGCCTTTGTCCGGTCCAGGCAGGCCGACGTCGCCGCACCATTGTCGACCATCAATCTCGCCGATAGAGCAGATTGGGCGCTGGAAGAAGTCATCGAGAATACCCTGCAACCCCGGCGGCGCCTCGATCACCATAGGGCCATCTTTCTTGAGATCCAGATAACCCATGGCGTAGATCACATCCGAGTTGGGTGTGGTGACCAGCGTCTTGGCATTCAGGCGCTCCTTCCAGATGGGAAGGACGTTATAGCCCGCGCCGAACTTCGCTTCCGAGCCTTCTTTCATGGCGTACACGTTGAGTGCCGGCAGCGCCCAGATGTAGCTCTGCACGCCGCGCTGGAAGGCCAGCTCATCGTGCAGCTTATTGATGTCGCTCAACGAGGGATAACCCTCTGGAAACGGGATGTCCGCCAGGCTGGTGTAGTGCGACGACGCGTCGTGCGGTGAAGCTTTAGTCGCCGGATGTGTCTGAGCGAATGCCACCTGGCCGGTCGCCAGCGCCACGGCTATTGCCGCAATCAAAGCGATGCGCATGTGATCCATCCTTCTGTCGTGTTTGAACGATGTATTTCCGCCGCGGCACGGAGGCGACACTGGCATTGCCGATGAGCCGCCATGGCAATGCCAGTGCTGGGCGCTACTTGGCGACCACCACGGCAGGCGGCACCCATTGCCCATCGGTCACCGCCGCCTGGGGCCAGTAAGCCCTCACATACAGCGAGAAGTCCCCGCCCTTGGGCGATGGCAACCAGTTGGAGTGATGCGCTTCGGCTGGCGGATCGGGTTGCACATAAATGGTCAACGAACCATCGTCATTGAGTTTGAGGTCCTTGTTCTTTGTACCCAGCGAGAAGCGCTTGATCGCATTCGGCGCAAAGAAGTGAAACTGGTCATACAACGTTAGCGACCAGAAGCCCTTCACCGGCGGCAGCTGACCCTTGGCGAAGGTCACCGTGTAACGCTTGCCGCCATTGAGGCGAATGCCCGCTTCGTCGAGGTCCTGATAGAAGTACTTCGTCTCATTCGGCTTGTTGACGAAAATGTTGGATCGTCCCACCGCCGTACGGGTGTAGTAGTCGGTGCCGAACTGGGCGCCGTTGTTCTGCGTGGTCCATCCATTAGGAAGCGGCAAGCCGTAATTGCGAAATTGCAGCAGCGGCCCGATCAGATCCTGATCGGCCTTCTTGGCCTCATCGATCATGGCGGCTTTAAGTTTTGGATCCTTCTGCGCTGCGGCGACAACGGCAAGCACCTCCGCGTAACGCGCTTCTTCGCCCGGTAGTGGCGGAGCATCCTTCAGTACCAACGGCAACTCATCGACGAACTTTTCTGGGAATACCCAGCGTGTCTCTTCCTTACCGGAGGACTGCGACGGGTAGGTTCGCACCTTGTTCCAATCGCGCTGCTTCATCTTGCCGTCGAACATCGACAGCGGGTACATAGCGATTTGGTCGATCAATGGCTGAATCGCTTTCTTGTCTTCGGCAGTGTCATCCTGAAAGACGCGGGGAATTACGAAGCCCGTGTTGGTCTTGGAGTGAAATACACCCGCGATGCCTTTGGGTACCTGCCCCTTCCAGTCAGGACCCACCAACAGATAAAAGCCTGGTTTGCTGCCATACATGGCACCGAGATCGGCGAAGGCATCGGTTCGAAGATCGACGGCCTGATAGACCCAGAAGCGGTCGCCAAAGTCGGGCACTTGGATCACTGCAGGTTCGACGTCGAGGCCAATGCTGCCTGCACCATAAACCACGTCCTGATTTGGGCAGGCGACGAGTCGCTCTTGCGGCTCGATGTAGTCGGTCAGCATGGTCAGCTGATTGAGCGGTGCCACTGGCACGATCCCGCCCATACGACCAGGCTCGGGCAGGTCCTTGAAGGCTTGCCGGCGGTTGTAAATATTGAGCATAGGCCACGCCCAAAAGTAGGCTTCGCGGGCAACCATGCGGGCGTACTCTTCGGTGATCCGGGTACCAGCAATCGGGCCTGGAGGTAGCGCTTCTGATCTCACGCTCGCCTGTGGACTTGATGGCGAGGGTGATGCAACCGAGTCCGCAGCGTGCGTAATCATTATCGTTATCGGCGTTGAGGCCGCAAAGGCCATGCCGATAGCAAGCGTAACGATTCTTCCCTTGAACACGGCCGACCCCCGCTGTGCGATAGGAGGCACAACAATAAGCTGCGTTTTACAAGTCAAGCCACCGTAAAACTACGGTCAATCAATCAGTAAGAATCACATGGCCTTCCTGTACGCGCTCACCCAAAGGGAGCCCATCATGCGTGAGAAGCTTTGCATCCGGCTCATCTTTGGGGTGATTTAGCGGGCCAATGAGATGGGCAACCTTCGCCTTGGCGGTTGAACGCTTGCTGCAGGCGAACATGAACGTGACGCCCCTCTTAGTCCCTCGCCACGATATGAATCGCGCCATTCCATCCGGCTTATGCATACTCATGGAACGAGAGAAGGACGTCCGCGGTAGACATCCCGTATCCCGGCCATGAAGGTGGCCGGGATACGGGCATGGAACCACTCAGAGCTTCGCGTCCAGCTTGATCCACAACGTACGACCCGGCTCGTTCACGCGTGTGGTGTTGACGTAACCGGCTAGCCCCGCGGTTGCCGCATTGACGTGCTCGGCGTAGGTTTTATTGAACACATTGTCGATGCCGGCGCTCAGCGTGTAACGCCGATCGATGCGATAGGCTCCGTTGAGCGAAAAGACGCCAAAGCCTGCGCTGGGCCCAAGGTCTTGGCCGACGATGTTGCCCTCGCCTTCAGCCACACGATGCTGTGCGGTCACCAGTCGCCACAAGGCACCCACCGACCAATGCGATGCTTCGTAGCTCAAGCCTAGGCGCGCATCAAGCGGCGGCATCTGCGGCAGCGGACGGTGCTCCGTGCGATTCTCGCCCCAGGTGTAGGCAAGCGTGATGTCTGTCTTCCAATGACTGTCGATGGCGTAGCTTGCACCCGCCTCACCGCCCGCAATACGTGCCTGCACGTTGCTGGCGTAACCCACGTCCATCGCACTCACTGGGTAATGCATCAGGATGAAATCATCGACGACGACGCCATACGCCGAGACCCAGGCCTTCAGGCGATCGTCGCGGTACTGCATACCAACGTCCAACTGCGTGGTGCGCTCCGGCTTCAGCGAATGAAAGCTTTCCTGTGTCCCTTCCACGTGTTGGCCGAACAGCTCCCAGTAATCCGGAAACCGTTCCACGTGACCAATACCGGCATAGAACGTGGCTGATTGGCTTGCCAGATCATGTTCGTATCGCACGAAACCCGACGGCAACGTATCGCTACGACTGGCCGCAACCTGTGCAGGCATGGTGGACATATGCCCCATGCCACCCATGCTGTCGTCACCCCCCAAGCCCGCGTCCAACGTGTATCCGCGCGCTTGAGCCCGGTCCATGCGCACGCCGGAGACAAGGCGCTGTGACGGCGCGAACGCCCAGCGCGCCTCAGCGAACGTGCCAATGTCCTGCATGCGTGCATCGCGCACGCGGGGCTTGTCCTTGTAATAGCCCATCCTGCTGCCCGGCGGCCCGCCCATGCGGTTGTCGTGCACGCTGACCGAACCGTCGAAACCGCCCTGAAGTTCCAGTGCGTCGCCCCAACGCCAAGTCCCCACGGCACGGCCACCCGATGTTCTGCGATCCACATCCGATGCCATCGCCATAGGCATCATGCTGCCAGGGTCTGGCTCACGCAGCGTGTAGTTGTCCATTACATGATCGGCGTAGTTGGTGTAGGCCTGCACTTCCAGCTTGTCCCAATGCGTCGTCAAGTGCTCCTGCGTCCATTTGAGTGCCACGCTCTCGCGCAGGAACTGTGCGCCGTCCATGCCGCTGAATGCATAGGCCGCATCGCCGTTGCCCTTGCCCGCCGTCAGCTCTATACGGGCGTCGTCGGTGGGCGTCCAGCCAATAGTGGCATCCGCGTTCCAGCGGTCGTACTGAGAGTGGACGCGGTTTCCATCGCCGTCCTTATAGTCTTGTGAATGCGTGTGGTTGGCGCTGACGCCGATGTAGCCAGCAGCGTTGCCGGCACGCAGATCCAGGTTCTGATCGTTGCGGCCTGCCGAGCCGAACAAGATGCTCGCATCACCGTCAAGCGTCGATTGGGTGTAACGCTTGAAGTCGCGATCGAACAGCACAACGCCCGCCGAATTTCCCGGCCCGTACAGCACGGTTTCCGGGCCCTTGATGATCGTGACGCGATCGAAGAGCTGAGGTGCGATGTAGGCCGTTGGCGGATCCATACGCGAGGGGCAGCCACCGGCGATCATGCCCCCATCGATGAGGATGTTTAGCCGCGACCCACTCATGCCTCGCAGCAGCGGATCGCCATTGCTACCGCCTTTGCGGATGGTGGAAAAGCCGGGAATGCTTTTGAGGAAGTCGGCGCCGTCGCTGGCTGGCACGGGCTGCCGCGGCTTCTTGGGATCCACGACGATAGTGAGCGGGCTGTCCTGCATGGTGGCCGTGACCACCACTGGCGTGAGCGTAGTCGAGGGGGTGGTCGCGAGATCTGCGTCGCCAGCGTGTGCTGCATGGCCAAGCGCGATGCCAAGAGCCGCAGCCAGCGCGCAGCGCGACGCCGTGGAGTGAAGGAGGTAATTGGGCATGGTGTCGATGTCCTTGATGCGGCCGACGATCGCCTGGCGTCAGGCAGGCGCGCGCCATCCGACGCTTGAGCGCCAGAGGTGCCGCGCGCACGAACGCGCCGGCCGCACGATGAGTCCGGGGATAAAGAGCGTTGAAATGTCGCGAGATGCGCTGACTCAGTTAGCCAGCGAAAGCGCCCAGGAACCAGGATGGAGGCCCGCGCGCACGCTGGCGTTGCACGAGGTGCGCCGTGCCGATTGGCAATGCGAATGGCGCGGTAGCGTCCGCCGGCGGAATGGCCGGAATAGAGAGAGCCCATGCACCCGAGGAAACGGTGCCATGCGACACGAGTGCACAGTAGGCACACGCATCAAGCGCATCGGCGTGATGATGATCTCTGGCGGGGTCGGGGGCTGCGTGCTGATCTCCGCCACACATGGCCGCCATGGGAGCTGCCATCGCGACGCGGGAAACACTGGGTGCGACCACCAGCAGGCATGTCGCCAACAAGGCGAGCCAAGCGACAAACTTTCGCCGAGCGCGTCTGCGATCCATGCCAAGTCCCACAAAAACTTGCGACATGATGGCATGACTGAATCGTCAACGCCGCCGATGTGCGCTGTGACAAATCGACACGCGGATTAAAGCGCGGCAGCAGGCTGCCTGCGCCATTGCACTCTTGCGGAGATTGCCGCCGTCGACAGCACTCAGGAGGCCGATGGCCTTTGCGCGTGATGCTTAATGCAAGGGAGACGCGGCCACCTTCACGTGCCGCCACGGCGGCAATGTTCGGTGGAGATGAACTACTTGTCGTTATCCGGCCAAAGAATGGCTTGCGCGACGACCACGTACTGCCCGTTGAATGTTGCTGAGGGAGAGCCGTAGAGCTCGTAACCCAGCGCGAGCGCCTCCGATACTCTGTGACAGAACGAAGCGTCGTCCTTGCCGGTGAGCAGGCGGTACCTAGGAAGGCCATCTGGTGGGCTACTGGACATGGCTTGACCCCCTCAGAACGAAATCAACGATCGCGCCGCATGGCGATAACAGCTCCGTCAGCATGCCTGTAACGGAAGATCTAACGCAATCGCCTCGTCTTGGGGCTCACATAGCTCGAATGTGCACTGAGGCACACCCCGCACTCATCGTCCCTCATGAACAGACAATGGCGCCTATTGTTTCACGTCAAGCTCGTCGGTCAGCTCCTTCACACCGCTTACGCTCCGCACGAGCATGTCGATCCTGGATTTCTCTGCATCATCCTGGACTCGACCACGTAGCACCACAGCGCTGTCCGAGACAATGACAACGACGCGATGCCCCGCGTCCGAAAGCAACGCATCATTCGCGATAGCGCGCCGAACGGATGCCTGTAGCTGTGCGTCTGCCGAACTGTGTACCTGCGACGCTGCCTGATGCGTAGGCGCTGGCGCCGCCTGAAATGCCAAGGCTTGCCCTGCCACCCATATCGCTAGCCCAGCCATCATTCGAAGCCTCATGCCTGCTCCTTATGCCGTAGATGCCGACGCCGCTTTACGTATTTGTCGCCATGGACCGTGAATCAAGCGTGCACTCGATGTTGCCGGCAGCCAGCTTTCATCGATGCGCGAAGGGGGCTTGCGGAATAGCCGCAAGTCCCGAACGACTACTCAGGTACCCATGTGCAACTGTTCAACCAGCGCATGAATCTCGGCGAGCTGCCGAACAATGGCGTCACGGCGTTGTGATGATGTTTCCTGGTCGTTGGATTCAAGGGTCCCGGGATCGATCAATCGCAGGGAGCCCACCAGACGATGAATAAGAGCCTGTTGCTGTTCGGTATCGCCGTTGACGATGGCTGAATCCAGCTTGATGACATCGGCCTGCCCCGCAGCCAGCAATCCTTCGAGCAGCTTCTTCACCTGGGCTTCCGAGCCGAATATCCCTGCCAGATACGACAGCTTGTCTTGTCCCGGTGAGGTCCGGACGACCGTCGCGCCGCCCGAGATGCCCTCAATCTTTGCCCGCAGAGCATCCAGCTGTACGGGCTTAGCCAGGAAATCATCCATGCCGGCGCTTCGGCACTTCTCCACCTGCTCTGGCAAGGCACTGGCCGATAGCGCAATGATGGGCAGGTGTCGCTGAGTGCTGACTTCTGACTCGCGGATGCGATAAGTCAAGGCATAACCGTCCAGCACAGGCATGTGGCAATCGGTAATAAGCACATCGAAATGATCAGCCATCAGTGCGTTCCATGCACCCAGGCCATCCTCAACGACGACATGCTCATACCCAAGAAGATCGAGCTGCCGGTCGATCACTGCACGATTGATCGGGTGATCCTCCGCTACAAGCACGCGCACTGCATACGCCCCCGCAGCCTTCGCAACCAATGCCGGCCTCCGCTCATCGAGAAGACCCAGCGCCATGCGACAAGCATCCGTGACTGATCGCCACAGCAACGGGCTTCCACACAGCATGATTCTGTCGTCATCCACGTAAAACCCACGGGGATCGGTATCCGGAAACACGTGGATAGTCGGCACGCCAATGACGCTTACGCCCTGCCGGATGAGTGACGTATCCGCGATAAAGAGATCCACGTCCTCTAGCGTAAACTCCGGAATATCCACAGCGTCGACTTCCATAACGGCCAGCCCCATGGACGAAAGCGCATTGGCCAACTCCCTCTCGATGAAGTTATCCCGCGTGCAGACAAGCGCTCGCTTTCCATCCAAATCGGGAAGGGTTGACGCGCCGCGCAGAACGGGAAGCACCACCTCGAATATCGCGCGCGTACCACCACCCGCCTCACTGCTCAGCTGAACGGAGCCACCCATCATGTGAGCCAAGCGGCGACAGATGCTAAGACCGAGCCCAGTGCCGCCAAAGCGACGTGTCGTAGAGGCTTCAGCCTGCGTGAATGGTTGGAACAACCGAGCCAGCTGATCGGGCGAAATGCCAACCCCGGTATCCGTGACGATGAATCGCAGCCGTTGCCCACCCGCGACCTCCCCCGCCATGTCGACGCGAAGCTTTACATGGCCCGAAAGAGTGAATTTCAAGGCATTGCTCAAGAGATTGTTGATGATCTGCCGTATGCGATTGGCATCGCCCCGATACTCGGAAGCAAGGCGCCAGTCCAACACCAGATACAGCTGAAGCGCCTTCTGTTGAGCTCGCGCGGCAAAGGTGCCCACGGCACTATCCGCCAACAAGCGAAGATCGAAAGGCTCCGGCTCAAGTTCCAGCTTCTCCGCCTCGATCCGCGAGAAATCCAGGATGTCATCCAGGATCTGCAATAGAGCCACTCCGGAGTCTTCCACCATGCCAACCATATGCGCCTGCTCGGTATTCAATGGTGTTTTCGAGAGCAACTCCACCAACCCGAGCACGCCGGCCATGGGCGTACGAATTTCGTGACTCATCATGGCGAGGAAGGCACTTTTGGCCGCAACGGCGGCCTCGGCGGTTGCCTTGGCCTCCAGCAGTGCCTGCTCTTGCTCCTTCAGCGTGGTTACGTCGGCGCAATAAACGCTCCAGAAATAGCCGCCCCGCCCCGCCGGCTTCAGTTCGCCACCGAGCGCACGTATCCAACGGGTTCGCCCATTAACGTGAACGGAGAACTCGATAGTCTCTGAGTGTTGCGATTGATAGAACTGATCGATCAGCGAGCGAACTGCGTCACGATCCTCCTTGCGCATGGCATCCAGCGAATTGGCGCGACCGGAAAGTATGTCTTCACGAGACATGCCAAACAGGGTCTGTGTGGGTCCGCTGACGTACTCGTAAGTGCGCAGGCCGTGCGCATCGATATATAGCCGCATCACGACACCAGGTAGATTTTCGTTGGTGTCGATCAGCCTTTGCTCCGAGGCACGGGCTCGCGCCTCAGCGTCACGCATCCGTTTGTAAGCGAACCCTATGATCGTTACCACAGAGGCACTGATAGCGAGACCTAGAAGAACCCAGCCCCACGGCACGCCATAGTTATAGCTTGCGCGCAACCACCGACTACGCATGGCCTGTCGCTGGTTGTCCTTCACTCCTCCGATCACCCCATCGACCAGCGGCGCAAGACGGGCTTTATCCCGACTGACGCCAAAGGAGAAGTCCTGATCCAGGCCCGCAGGTGCCACTACGCGCAACGTCGCGGCGTAGCGGTCACGAATCAGCGCGTCGATGGCTGGCAAGGTTCCGATGTACGCCGAAACCTCGCCGCGCTCCAGCAGCAAGAGCCCCGCCTCGTTGCTCGCCACCGGTACTAGTTGGGTCTTCGGCATGAGCATCTTGAGGCTCTCGATCAACCCGGTCTCTTCGCGCACTGCTGCTTTTCTTCCACGAAGATCTTCCGGTCCGGCAATGGCGGGGCCATTGATGCGCGCCACGATCACTACCGGAAAATGCTCGTAAGGACGAGTGAATGTCATGCTCGATGGGTCGTAGTCGGCCGGCATGGCTGCCGCCACCATGTCGATCTCTTTGGCGGCAACGCGACGTTGCAATTCGTTTAAGTCCCTCGCTGGCACGAACTCCAGCCGCAAGCCAAGATTGTTCTTGACCAAGGACAGATAGTCGGCAGCCAGACCGCTCGGTGCTCCGTCCTTGTTGGTGAAGCTATAAGGAAAACGATCGGCCTCGTAGCCCACCCGAATCGGCCCTAGGCCGGCAAGCCAGTGCAGGTCATCATCAGTCACGCCTTGACCGTGCGGAATCGGCGCTAACAAGTCGACATTGAGCCCCCATCGCGCCTTGAGGTTGTCCAGCTCGTCACTGCTGATGGATGTCTCTGCCTTTCGCAAGATGGAGACGAGCATCGATTGGTCACGCGGCACTGCCAGAGAGACCCGTATCACGCCCAGGTCAGGTAATCGGGACAGAATGACCAGATCATCGCGCTCACGCTCCGCGAGTGCCCAGCGCGTGCGGCCTTGGGAGCCGATAAATGCGTCAGCCCGCCCATCAGCGACCATGTCCATGGCTTCGTGCACATCATCAGCGAACACAATGGTGGCAGCTGGAAAGCGATCTTTGATCTGCTGCGTGTAGTACTTGCTAACCCTCTCAACGGCAATACGCGCATTTACCAAGCTCTCCTCTCCAAGAATCTTCAGATCGCCTTTTCGGGCGACCATCACAAACCCTGATTCCAAGAACGGCTTCAGGTAGTCAAGGCGGTCGCTACGGCCATACGGCTGCCCTACCAAGAGATCGAACGGAATGGGTTCGCTGGAGTCCTCGAATGTCACGCCACTCCAATCGGTGAACGGACGAAACTGCAGCCGTAGACCCGCGCGGCTGGCCAACAGTTTCGCGTAATCGACCCCAATGCCTTCCGGCGAGCCGGCGACCCAGGCCTCAACCGGAAAGTGGTTCCCCGCAAACACACCAACCTGAATAACAGGGTGGGCCTCGATCCATGCCGATTCTTCTGGAGTCAGCGCCACCTGCCCCTGACTGGCCGCATGGCTGGATGAGCCAGGAAGGAAGGTCAGAAGAAACATGAAGAGCCCGCTGAACAGGGCGGGGAATGCTCCCCATCCATGCCTCCTCGGACACGAGGTGCTCGATTCAGTACTGCCCGTAGGACGACTGCGACTCATAGGCACTCCGGATGTCATTAACTCGCAGACTTAGGATAAGAGTCGCAAACAAGCCCCCTCCATGAGAACTATCCGAATTACTTAGTAAGAGGACGTTCCATGTGGCTTGGACGGCTATCCTTTGACTTGAGCAATCAGAAGCCCCGGGCAGTGCGCCGCTTATGTCACTACGAATCTTCATCGCCGATGATCACCCCATTGTCCGCAGTAGCGTCCATATGGAAGCCAGCCGCCTGGATGGAGCTAGTGTCGTTGGCGAGGCATCAACTGCCGACGAGCTCATGAACTTCGTACGAGAGGGGTCTTGCGACTTGTTGGTGACAGATTTCAACATGCCAAGCCAATCCGAGGAGGATGGGCTGGCCATGATTGACGCCATCCGCCGTCTGCGGCCCAAGTGGCCTATCATCGTCCTAACCATGCTCACCAACTCAGCCCTGCTCCGGGCTATCCATGAGCGTGGCGTGGCGGGCGTCGTGGTGAAGTCTGATGGTATGAGCGAGCTGGCAACCGCGCTCCAGTTCGTCGTTGCCGGTGACAACTACGTTAGTGCAAATGCCAAGCGGCTACTTCTGAAGTCGTCGCGGCGTGACGTTGGCTCGCCAGGCGCACTGTTAACAGATCGTGAGTCCGAGGTGCTGCGCCTGTTTGCCTCTGGCCGCACTGTCTCTGAAATCGCCGCGTTGCGTGGGCGAAGTGTGAAGACCATAAGCCACCAGAAGATCAGCGCCATGAACAAGCTGGGGCTGCGCAATGATCCGGAGCTCTACACCTATGCGCATGAGCATGGGCTGTGCTGACAGCGCTTGCCTTCCTTGATCGCCCGAAAGAGGTGGCTAGGACGGGCATTTACTCTCTCGCAATGACGACAGCACGCACAAATACTTGAGTCGTACATGGTGCGTCGGCCAGATGGAGCGAGCTCCGAATACTCCGGCGTGCAGAACCGAATATGAGTGCGAGGCGACCGCATGGTAAAGCCGCGCGTGACTTGGCGAAGGCGCTTTCGCCTGGATTGCACATTCCTTTGACCACCCGCTAACGGGTGGCTTTCTTTAGGGCGACGAAAGCGGCAACGTAGCGCAAGAGTCACTCACAAAGTGCACCCCTACAACGTCATAGCGTTCCGAGCCACTCCATCTCGGACAGCGCAATGCCGTGCGATGACGCGTGCTCAGCCCGCCAGCGATAGTGGCTGTAGTTCCCCGGATGCGCCACGCCGAATGCGCGTGTCTGTCGACGCCAGGGGAAGCTTTCGTCGCGCCGCTCGTCCAGGGTCATCCAGTGAACGTTGTCGTTCGAGCCTTCCAGCGTCCATGCCTGAGGATCGCGTCCCGCCTGGGCGCCAGACGTAAGGGTATACATGGCCACTTGCCGCGGCTGCTTCAGATCCAGTTGAACGGCTGGCTCACTGCCACGCAGCAAGGCTTCAGTATCCGAAGTGTTGTCACTCAAAGCACGTGCAGCAGCCGTGTCGCCAGCCACGAGCACCTGCGCACCCGCGCTATCGGCGAGGTCCACCAGCGGCGCCGGCGCGGCGCTGCCCGTGGTGATCGAGGGGAGCCGTGCCTCGCCTTCGGCACTACCCCACGCCGAGGGCGTATCACCCATGCGGAAGTCGAGCGCCGCACCCTTGGCAAGGTCGGCATGTGCCAGCCAACTACGGTCATAAGGCTTGCCGTTGAGCGTCATGCCCTGAATGTAGCGATTGCGATCGCTCACTTCGGGTGCCCGGATGTCGATGGTCTTGCCGTTGTCCAGGTGGATGATCATGTGCGGGAAGTACGGCGCGCCGATGGCATACGTCGGCGTGCCCATGCGCAACGGATAGAAGCCAGCCGCGCTGAACACCCACCAGGCGGACATCTCTCCATTGTCTTCGTCGCCGGGATAGCCCTGCCCGATCTCGCTGCCCGTGTAGAGGCGCGACAACGCATCACGCACCTTGTCTTGCGTCTTCCATGGCTGGCCGGCCAGGTCGTACATGTAGAGGATGTGGTGCGAGGGCTGGTTGCTATGGCCGTACTGGCCCATGCGCACGTCACGCGCTTCTAGCATCTCGTGGATGATGTCGCCGTAGGCGCCGGTGTGGAACTGGGTGCCCGCCGCGAAGAAGGCATCGAGCTTCTTCGCCAGGCCGTCGATGCCGCCGTAAAGGTTGGCTAGCCCCTGTCCGTCCTGCACGCTGTCGAACGTCATGTTCCAGGCGTTGGTCTCGGTGTAATCACCACCCCAGGCGAACGGATCGAAATGGTCGGCGTCGATGCGCCATGCGCCGTCCGGCCTTCGCCCGACAAAGAAGCCTGTTGCCGCATCGAACAGATTGACGTAGTTGAGCGAACGGCTGTGGAAATAGCGGGCATCGTCTGCGTAGTGCGCCGCGTAAGGGTCGGCAGCGTCGTGATCGGCCGACAGTGTCTGCGCGAGCTCAGCGATGCCGAAATCGTTGAGATAGCCTGCCATCGACCACGACAGCCCCTCGTCGGTACTGTTGTCGACATAGCCTTTGAACACCGATCGGGCGATGCCTTTTCGACCCGCTCCAGGTATGTCGCTGACTACAGTCGCGTCCTTCAGGGCAGCCTGATAGAACGAGCGCACATCGAAGTTGCGGATACCCTTGTTCCACGCGTCAGCAAAGGCCACGTCGGCGCTGGTACCGACCATTAGGTCCGCGTAACCGGGTGAGGACCAGCGCGCGATCCAACCGCCGTCGCGGTATTGCTGCACGAAGCCATCGATCATCTCACCGGCTTGTTTCGGCGTTAGCAACGCATACGCGGGCCACGCGGTGCGGTAGGTGTCCCACAGACCATTGTTCACATAAGGCTTGCCGGCCAGCACGCGTGCTCCGGTCTGCGTTGCCGTGCTGGCGCCAGTGGCGGCCGAGAACGGGCTGGCGTAACGATAATCCGGATGCTGTGGCGTGCCGACGTTTTCGAAGGCTTCGTTCGGATACAGAAACAGGCGATAGAGGTTGGAATACAGCGTGACTTTGTCGCCCGTACTGGCCCCGGGGATTTCGATATGGCCGAGCATCTCGTTCCAGCGTTGCGCGGCACGTGCCTGCACGCTGTCGAAGGTGTCGTCGGTAGCGACTTCCTGCGCGAGATTGCGCTTGGCCTGCTCCAGGCTGATCAGCGAGGTAGCGATGCGCATCGTCACGGTTTTGTTGGCACGGGTATCGAAGCCAAACCACGCAGCCACGTGGTCACGCCCCTGACCACTCAGCCGACCGCTTTCCGTGATGGGCTGATCGAAGCTTGCGTAGAAGAACAACCGGGTGGCCCCGGTCGACAAGTGGCTCGCTACATCCGAGTAGCCACTGATGCTGCCGTGCTCCGCATCCAGCTCGATGCCGCCCTTGTCATTGCGATTGTCGAACACCAGTTGCGAGCGATCGCCGGCGAAGGTGAAGCGCATCATGGCTGCATGATTGGCGGGCGTCATCGCAGCGGTGATGCCGTTGTCGAACGTGACCTGGTAAAGGTCGGCGCGGGCAATTTCGTGATCGTGCGTAAAGCCGAGTGAACGGGCATCACGATCCAGCGGCGGCGCACCGGATGCCGTGGCCGAAGGCATGATCTGGAAGGTCTGTCGATCACCCATCCACGGGCTGGGCTCGTGACTCAGCGCAAACGCCTGGATGCGCGGGTGGTTATCGGCACCGTTGTGATCCTGGTACTGGTAAATCCAGTCGGAGCCCGCCTGCGTGGTGGGCGTCCAGAAATTGAAGCCATGCGGCAGCGCCACCGCGGGGAAATTGTTGCCGCGCGAGAAATGCGCATTGGCATTCGTGCCGCGTCGCGTATCCACAAAGGTGTTGGGCGCAGCATCGGCACGGGCTGGCGCCATATCGACAAGGCGCAGGTCATCGAGGTAACCGTGAAACGCTTCCGTACCTTTGGGCGCATCCTCGACTAGCTCGATGGCGGCCACAGTCTTGCCGGCAGCCACCGCACCTAGGTCGATGTCCAGGGCGTTCCACTGATTGTCGTGTAGCACGCGGGAACTGCCCTGCGCGGCGGCGCTTGCGTGCACACGATGCTGGTCCATGGCATTGAGCGCCGACAAGCGCGTTCCGTCGGTAAACACCAGATCGACCGCCACATATTGCGCGTAACCGCGTGCCTGCCCGGAAGCATCCGCGGGGAGCACCACATACGACAAATGGGTGGAGGCTGTAACGGGCTGCTTCAGTCGATAGAGCGTGGCGCGTCGCTCGCGTCCATCCGTGACGGCATCGGCGTCGTATCGCAGGCTGCGGATACCAGTAAAGCCGGCGCCCGGCCGAGAGGTGAGGGAGTCCTCTTTGCCGGGGCCGGGTACCACGCTCATTCGCCAGCCCTGGACGCTGGCCGATACCGGCTGGGCATCGCCCGCCTCGAATGAGGTGACGAAGCCCGGGGTGGTTATCGCGCCGTGCGCGATGCCCGCGAGACTTAGGGAAATGGCGACACCCAACATGCAACGGCTCACGTCCATCCGCACTTTCCGCATTTCCCCTTCCCTCGCTTTCGCTCGTTGATCTAATCACAAATTAGATCGATCTAAAACCCCCACCCAAAAAAGGGCCACGCGATGGTGACCCTTGCTTCAGGACGCTTCGGGACTGTAACGCGCTTTTGCACCCGGATGCTTGCTGCGATGCAAAAGCCCCGCTCCATCCACGGGTTACACCTGCTGCCCACTGGCGACCGCATCTGCCCCAGTAGCCCTGATTTAACCCGGGTGTTATTGACTCGAATAAATATACCCGGGTATATTTTGCGCCCGTCGCGTCCAACCGGGCGCAAGGAACCATTCGCATGTCCCAGACCCCATACCTCGAGCCAACCGCAGCTGCCGGCCGGAGCTTTGTCATGCGCGGCCTCACCGGCAACGTCGTCATGCTCAACTTGCTGCGCTTCCGTAACGTCGCCGACTACACCGCAACACCTGAGTTGGCTCCGCCCTCACCGATCACCGGAGAGGAAGCCTTTCGGCGGTACATCGCCCACACATTGCCATTTCTGCACGAGTCCGGCGGCGACGTCGCCTTCCTCGGTGAAGGTGGGCCGTTTCTGATCGGACCACCTGACGAACGCTGGGACATGGCGATGCTCATCTGGCAGCAAAGCGTTGAGTCGGTCCTTGGCTTTGCCTCACATGACGCTTACCTGGCGGGGATGGGGCATCGCACGGCGGCACTGGAAGACTCACGCCTACTGCCGCTCACGGATGCGACTCAAGGGTTCATGGAGAGAACGCAATGAACCAACCGCACATGGCACAACACAACGAACGCAATGTCCGCCTGCTTCCCCGTCATTGGGCGTGGCTTGAGGCGCAGCCGCGTGGCGTCCACGCGAGCTTGCGCCTGCTGGTGGAAATGGCCAGCCGGGATATGGACGGCTATTTCCGCGCAGTGCGAATCAAGGAGGAGTGCTACCTGTACATGCGTGACATGGCGGGCGACCGCCCCCATTTCGAAGAAGCCGTTCGCGCGATGTTCGCTAACGACGCCGATGGATTGCAGCAACAGATGACGTCCTGGCCCGCGCCTGTGCGCACGCACATCAACGCGCTGTTGGCCGCAACGCAGGTAAACGTCATCGGCAAAGAGAGCACGTGATGGATCGCTCAAGGCGCAAGGCACTCACCCAGTCCTACAAGCTGGCGCTGCCGCCAATGGGCATCTACGCCGTTCGGAATCTGGCCAGCGGGCGAATGCTGGTGGATCAGAGCACCAACCTGACCGGCGCCCTCAATCGCCATCGGACTGAGCTGAAGCTCGGCAGCCATCGCAACAAGGCGCTCATGGACGATTGGCGCGCACACGGTGAAACAGGCTTTGTGTTCGAGGTGCTGGAGAAGATCGAGGAGCGACCGGAGCCGGACTTTGACTACAAGGCCGAGATGACCCGACTTCTCGCTCTGTGGCACACCCGCGTGCCACCCGGGTCTGCGGCTTCCTACCTCTAGCAGCGGGCGGTCGCGCGACGCACACAAAGTCCTTGCATCGCCCGCGCGACGATAGAGGGGTGGGTTTGCTTGACTGGGTATAGTTCCGTATCTTTGAACTTTAGAACATCACTCCCCTCCCTCACACACGTAAAGAGGTTCCCCATGGAATATCGGCATCTGGGTGCATCAGGCTTCAAAGTGCCCGTACTCAGCTTCGGCACCGGCACGTTCGGTGGCAAAGGCGACTTCTTCGGCGCCTGGGGCAATACCGACGTCGCGGAAGCCAAGCGTCTGGTGGACATCTGTCTCGACGCCGGGCTGACCCTGTTCGACAGCGCGGACATCTACTCCAACGGCGTGGCCGAATCGGTGCTTGGCGAGGCCATCAAGGGCCGTCGCGATCGCGTGCTTATCTCCACCAAGGCCACGTTCCGCTTCAGCGACGAACCAAACGATGTGGGCTCCTCGCGCTTCCATTTGCTGAAGTCCTGCGATGCCGCCCTCAAGCGCCTGGGCACCGATTACATCGACCTGTTCCAATTGCACGGCTTCGATGCGAAGACGCCCGTGGAAGAAACACTGTCCACGCTCGATGACCTCGTACGCGCGGGCAAGATCCGCTACGTGGGCGTGTCGAACTTCTCCGGCTGGCACCTGATGAAGTCCCTTGCCGTGGCCGATCGCTACGGTTACCCGCGTTACGTCGCCAACCAGGCGTACTACTCGCTGATCGGTCGCGATTACGAGTGGGAACAGATGCCGCTGGGTATCGACCAAGGTGTTGGCGCTGTCGTGTGGAGCCCGCTGGGCTGGGGCCGTCTGACCGGCAAGATTCGTCGTGGCGCCACGCTGCCCGAGACGAGCCGGCTACACAAGACCGGCGATATGGGGCCGCAGGTAAGCGACGAATATCTCTACCGCGTGATCGATGCGCTGGATGATATCGCGGCAGAAACAGGCAAGACCGTGCCGCAGATCGCGCTGAACTGGCTGCTGCAGCGCCCGACGGTGTCGACCGTGGTGATCGGCGCGCGCAACGAGGAACAACTGAAGCAGAACCTCGGCGCGGTGGGTTGGAACCTCACCAAGGAACAGGTGGCGAAGCTGGATGCCGCGAGTGCCGTGACGCCGGCATACCCGTACTGGCACCAACAGGGTTTCCAAGAGCGCAATCCTTCGCCAGTGTAACTAGCATCAAAAAGGGCGCCTCATCGGGGCGCCCTTTTTGTCTTCCCGCAGCAAACCTCAGCCTGCGTTGAGCGCCTCATCCACCATGGCCTGCGCTTCTTCCAGCAGGCGCTGCAGATGTGCCTCGTCCTTGAAGCTTTCCGCATAGATCTTGTAGATGTCCTCGGTGCCCGACGGACGCGCGGCGAACCAGCCATTGGCCGAGGCGACTTTGATACCGCCGATAGCTGCGCCATTGCCCGGCGCACGATCCAACACCGCCTCGATCTTTTCGCCGGCAAGCTGCGTGCTCTTCACCTGGTCGGGCGACAGCTTCGAAAGCCTGGCCTTCTGCTCAGGGTTGGCCGGCGCGTCAACGCGTTCGGATACCGGGCGGCCCAACTCGTGGGTCATCTCGCGATACAGCTCGCCCGGATCCTTGCCCGCGCGCGCAGCGATTTCCGCCGACATCAGCGCCGAGGCGATACCGTCCTTGTCGGTGCTCCACACGCCACCATCGCGACGCAAGAAGGACGCGCCCGCGCTTTCTTCGCCGCCAAAGCCGAGCGATCCGTCGAACAAACCGTCAACGAACCACTTGAAGCCCACCGGCACTTCGTAAAGGCGGCGGCCGAGCCGCTTCGCCACCCGATCGATCAGTGCGGAGCTGACCAGCGTCTTACCCACGGCGGCGTCGCTGCGCCACTGTGGGCGATGGCGGAACAGGTAATCCACCAGCACGGAAAGATAGTGATTGGGCAGCAGCAGCCCTGTGCTGCGCGTGACGATGCCGTGGCGGTCATGGTCGGTGTCGCAGGCGAAGGCCACGTCGTAGCTGTCCTTCAGACCGATCAGGCGCTGCATGGCGTACGAGGACGAAGGATCCATGCGGATCTTGCCGTCCCAGTCGACGCTCATGAAACGAAAGGTGGGATCCACCACGTCGCTGACCACCGTCAGGTCGATGCCGTAGCGTTCGGCGATCGGCGCCCAGTAATGCACGCCGGAGCCGCCGAGCGGATCGACGCCAAGATGCACACCGCTGGCACGGATCGCATCGAAGTCGATCACGTTTGCCAGATCGGAAACATAGGCGTCGAGATAGTCATGCTCGTGCGTGGTCGATGCACGCAGTGCCTCGGCCAGTGGCACACGACGCACGTCGCGCAAGCCGCCTTCGATCAACGCGTTCGCGCGCTTCTGCACCCAGCCTGTGATGTCCGTATCCGCCGGACCGCCATTGGGCGGGTTGTACTTGAAGCCGCCGCCATCGGGCGGATTGTGGGAGGGCGTCACCACGATGCCATCGGCCAGCCCGCTCGTGCGGCCGCGGTTGTAAGTGAGAATGGCGTGCGAGATCGCCGGTGTCGGCGTGTATTCGCCACCCTTGGAAACCATGGTGTGCACGCCGTTCGCGGCAAGCACTTCCAGCGAGCTTTCCAGCGCGGGTTGCGACAGCGCATGTGTGTCGATGCCGATGAACAGCGGGCCGTCGATACCCTTCCCTGCGCGGTATTCGCAGATGGCCTGGGTAATGGCCAGCACATGCCATTCGTTGAAGCTGTGATCGAACGAACTGCCGCGATGGCCGGACGTGCCGAAGGCCACGCGCTGGCTGGGCACGCCCACATCAGGGCGCAGATCGATGTAAGCGCCACGCAGTCGGGCAACGTCCACCAACTGGGCTTCGGGAGCCGACTTGCCGGCCAGTGAACTGAGGCGACTGCTCATCGGCGCGCCCCGTCCCGGACGACAGAAACAGGCTGGCTCAAGCGGTAAGACGTGGTCATGCGAAAACGCATCCTGAGTCTGCAGAAAGACCCGCATTGACCCTCGCCACACGGCTACGTGTCAATACCGCAAGCGTTTTGCGGTGTGGATATCAGGTGAAATGTGGACTGCAAGGGCGGCCATCGTTCAGCGCAATTGGCTGTCCTTGCTGCCACGGCGGTTATACCCGCTGAATGCGTCTTCCTGGTCGTGCGTGGTTTGGCAGTTGACGCACAGGCGCACGCCCGGCACCGCCTGACGCCGCGCTTCCGGGATCGCTGCGTCGCACTCTTCGCAATGAGTAAGCCCGGGGCCTTTCTGCAGACGGCTGCGTGCACGCTTCACCGCATCTTCCACGGTCGCGTCGATCTGATCCTGCACGGCGCCGTCGCCGGCCCAACCTGTTGCCATGGCTGCCACCTCCCATACTTGCCGTGACCCCGCCAGGGTGCCACCGGCTAAATGTAGGGCCGCAAAGGCTTTTTTCCACCCCTTGGGGCAGTAGAGGCTATCCGCGGTTCAGAACCGTTTGCGCAGGAAGTAGCGTGCGCCACCCACCGGATGGTCCGGAATTTCGCCGAATACGGTGTAACCCAGCTTCTCGTAGAAACCGCGCGCCTGGAACGCAAAGGTGTCGAGCCATGCCCCCACACAACCACGCTCCCGGGCGATCTGCTCGCCGCGCTGCATGAGCGCCGTGCCGACATCCTGGCCACGCATGGATTCCGGGACGGCGAGGAGATCGACGTGCAGCCAGTCGAGCGCGGTTTCGCCCCACAGGCCGCCAACCGTATAGCCATGCTCGTCGCGCAGCGCGATCACCAGCGGCCGGATGTCCAGCGTGGGTACCTTACTCTGGTTATAGGCCAGCAAGGGAGCGGCAATGGCGTCGCGATCGGCGGCATCAGGCTCATCGATGCTGTGCAGGTGCCAGGACATCAACGCGCGGCGTCCGGCGTGGTCGATGCCTGTGGCGGCACTGCCGTGGACCCGTTGATCTCGGCCACGTCGCTGCTGCCATCGAAACCACCACCCAGGGCCTCGATCAGGCGGATGGAAATGTCGGTCTGCTGGCTCTCCAGCAGGGCAAGGCGCTGCTGTGCCACCAGCAACTGCTGGCGGCTGGTGAGTGGCGTCAGCGGACCCCGCAGACCGCCCTGATAGGCCTTCAACGCATCGTCCCAGCTCTTCTGGGCGTCATCCACGGAGCGCTTCTCCAGCACGATCTGCTGACGGACGGAGTTGAGCGCGGAGACCTGATCGGAGACGTCGTTGAGCGCACTGATCAGCAGGCCGTTGTAGCGAGCCACCATGGCGTCGTAGCCCGCGTCCGCTGCTGCCAGGTTCGCACGGCGACGGCCACCATCGAAGATCGGCAGGCTCAGCGCCGGGCCAAACGCGTACTGCCGCGCCTGCAGCGAGAGCACATTGGTGCTCGCGCCTACGGCGATCAGCCCGGCCATGGCCGAAACGCTGATGTTCGGCAGGAATTCCTTCTTGGCGGATTTGACCTCTTTGCTGGATGCTTCGATTTCCCAGCGCGCCGCCACCAGGTCTGCACGGCGACCGAGCAGATCCACCGGCAGCTTGTCGGGCAGCACGGCCGGGCCGTGGTCAGCCATATGCGGACGCTCGATGGCGAGACCGCGATCCGGCCCCTGCCCCAACAGCACCGACAGGCTGCTGCGCGCAGCATCGATAGCACGGTCAGCAGCCACCTTCTGCTGCTCGGCACCCGCCAACTGCGAGTCAGCGAGATGTTCCTGCTGCGGCGTGTCGAGGCCGCCCTTCACCAGCTTGCGCGTGACATCAAGGGTGCGGCTGGAGCGCTCGAGTTCAGCGTCGGCCACGTCTTTCTCGGCAAACGCATAGCTCAGCTGCACATAGGCGCGAGCCACGTTCACCGACAACTCGATGCGTGCGGCGTAAGCATCGATCTCGGCCGCGCGGCTGCGGCCCAACGCGCCTTCCCAGGCGGCTCGCTTGCCGCCCCACAGGTCGAGATCCCATGAGAAATCCGCGGTGAGCGATTTGCTCCAGGCGAACTTGCCGAGCACATACTCGGGATAGAGCGGGTTCTTCTTCGACAGGTCGGCGCCGGTGATTGATGCATCAAAACCCGCCTGCGGCTTGCGGCTGGCGTTGACGCTGTCGGCGATAGCCTGTGCTTGCCGTGCGCGCGCCTGCGCCTGGTCCAGGCTGGGGTTGTTCTTCAGTGCCTCTTCAATCAGCGCGGTGAGCTGCGGATCGCCATAGCCCACCCACCAATCCTGCTTCGGCCACGCGGTGGGGCTGAGTTGCACATCGGCCAGGCTGCGCTCGGATTTCAGGTTGCCCGGGTCGGTCATGGTGCCCGTGGTATGCAGGCCGCGACTGGTCGCGCAACCGGCAAGGACGAGGCTGAGCGCAATGGCGGCAGGAAGGGCAATGGAACGCATGGCGGGATATCCGGAAAAGAAGACGCAGAAGTGCGCGGCGCTCGTTGCGGAGAACATCGCGCAACGGACGCGAGCGCTCACTTATATGCCGATTATATCGCTGCGTCTCAAGGGTGCGTAGCGCGGTTTCGCGCGAAAACACCGCCACCAGGCCTCTACTTTTGTCCAATTGCCAGCGCCCTGGCGAGCACGCTCGCACTTGGCGACGCGGCCCTGCCCGCTTAACCTCAAGGGCCGCCCACGATGCTCGCCATTGCCGAGCCCCGCCACATGTCACGCAAGGAACCCACGCGCATGCCCAAAGTTTCGTCTGCCAGCATTGTTTCGACGGATAGCCATTACCTTCATCACATCGAAGCCGGCCATTTCAAACTCGATACCGACGAACCCGTGAAACTCGGCGGGAAAGGCACGGGCCCAGCGCCATTCGACTACTACCTGGCATCACTCGCCGCGTGCACGGCGATCACCCTGCGCATGTATGCCGAGCGCAAGGGCTGGGAGCTTGGCGAGTTCCGTGCGGAGCTCCAGCTCGATCGCGACGATGAGGGACGCTTGCACGTCATGCGCACACTGCACGCCACCGGCCCGTTGACGGACGGACAATGGGATCGCCTGCTGGAGATCGTCGCCAATACACCGGTCACCAAGGCGATGCGCGAAGGCGTGGACATTGCCAGCCGTCGCGGCGACATCTCTCCATCGACCTGAATCGAAAGCACGGAGCGAAATGCAGTCCAATGGCTAGCCCAAGGTGGACGTGCACCGGTAGGTAAGCCGACACCCGACCCGGAGCAAGTGGCGGCGATGCGCGAACACACCGCATCGCCCGTACAATCTCCTGCCCACGTGAGTACAAAGGGTCACGGTCATCATGGGGAAGGTAGTCATGCGGGAAGCTTTAGCGCCACGCACCTGGGGCCGCCATGTGGCTGTTTGCCTCGGCTACGCCCTCACCTACGCGCTGCTAGGCCGCATTTTTGTTTCTCACTGGAACCTACCTACCGGCCTGCGTGTGGCCTGCCTGTTGCTGTTCCCTTATCGCTATTGGCCCGCATTGCTGGTCGGCGAATGCATTCCGGTGGGCTATCAGGCTTGGCATGGCGTCGGCGAGTTCGGCTGGCGCTGGTTCGCGCTGGCCACCCTACCTCCCGTTTTGCCGCTGATGGCCATGACTGCCTGGGTTCGTCGACATGCACGCCTGCTGTTGGATCGTCACCAGATCAATATGCCGATGCTGCTCGGCCTGATTCTCGCCAGCGCCGTGTTAATCGCGCTTGATGATGTCCTGGTGGCCATGGCAGTGCAGATGCCGGCGGGACAGCCAGCTCCGGTGCTCGATGCGCAGACGATCTTCGGCTACTTCATGAGCAATTACCTCGGTGCGCTGGCCATTGCGCCAGCGGCCATCGCTCTCGTTCTCGCCTTGGCGGACCATGCCACGGAAACGCCACGGTGGCGCAACCGGCTCGCCAAGGATGCCGCTGTCGGCGTGCTCATCCCGCTGCTGGTGTTGATGGGGCTGGTCTTCAGCAGCCAAGGCGACAGCATGCAAATATTCCGCATCGCCATGTTCCTTCCCGTAGTGTGGCTCACCTCCCGCCATGGCTGGCAAGGTGCCGCGATAGGCGGCACGCTGGCCAGCGTGGCCGTCACCATGACCTCATCCATTGTGCGTGATCCGGCGGTGATTCAAGCGCAAGCGCTCATCGCTTTCGCCATTACCACGCTGCTCATGCTCGGTTCGCGCATTGTGCAGCAGGCGCAGGTGAACCAGCCTGACCAAACGGATGCCTTGCGCGGCTTCCAGCTGGCCCAGCAAGGGCTATATCTCGAAGAACTTCGATTGCGCCAAGCCGCCGATACCCTCGAACATATCGGCCACACCATTCGCGAGAACCACAGCCGCCTGCTCGGCCGACTTCGGCATGTATTGCCGTCCAACGAAGAACGCACTTACGCGCGACAGGTAGCCCAGGCCCAACATGAAATGCACCGACTAGCCAATGCACTGTATCCGCGCGGATGGCGCGAGCGCGGCGTGCCTGCGACGTTGCGCGAGGGCCCTTTCGCGCAGGCCATCCATATGGCGGGCGCCACATATGCCTGCGAACTCTCGGGCCGCGGCTTGAGCCAGCTCGCGCCCGACGTGCATATGGCGCTTTACCGGCTGGCCTGTGAGGTGCTGGTCCACGTGCTCTCGCGTGGCCCTATGCAGGATATCCAATTACGCCTGCGCGGCGGCCACACCCATGGGCGGCGCTGGGTCGTCATGCGACTCGAGGGAAGGCGCGCGTCGTCCCAGGCGCCGATGCCGGACCGGGATCCCATCCATGCCGTCGACAACGAACCCTGGAAACAGGCCATGACCTTGCTCGGCGCGAGTGGGCTGGGCATTTCATCGATCCGCGACCGCACGCACATCTATGGTGGTGACGTGCATGTTCGCGACCTCGATCCACTGGTCAGCGTGACGCTGCTGCTGCACGACTCCTTGCGGGGCTCACCAGCAAACCGGGGCGCCTCCCGCTAGAGGTGCCGCGCCGGATCGGTGCCGTGATTGTCCATGGCCATCACGAGGCCATAACGCAGCGAAAAGTGGCCACGCCCCACTAACGCATCGATTGAAATAGCGGCGCCTCTACACATCACGCCCTCCCTTGCCTTCCTGAACGGAAGGCCGCTCGCCCACAGGGCGGCCTAAACCCTCTCGCATCCACCCGCATCGGACTCGCTGTATGCGTGACGGCTGGTCGCGCCCCTACCTGTCGAGGCATGGATGAAATACGCATTGATCGTGCTGTGCTGGATGTCCTGCCTACTGGGCATGCCGGCCCTTGCCCAACCCGCCCCGGGTGACATGAACGTGCACTGGGATCCCGGTGCCGCCGATTGCCAGACGCGCCCACCGAAACCGCTGCAGGTGCACCGCTACGACCAGAACACCTACATCCTGCGAGAGAGCCTTTGCCAGACTTACGAAGGGCCCTTCATCTACCTGCTCATCGGCTCGTCGCGTGCGCTGCTCATCGATACCGGCGACGTGACGGACGCCAGCAAAATGCCGCTAGCATCGACCGTATTGGGGCTGCTCCCTGTCACAAACGGCAAGCGCCTCCCGTTGCTCATTGCCCACACGCATGGCCATCTGGACCACCGCAGCGGCGACGGCCAGTTTGCCAGCGCGCCTGACGTTGCCATTGTCGGTACCGACTTGCCGCACGTCATTGATGGCTTCGGCTTTCGCGATTGGCCCAACGACATCGCGCACATTGATCTGGGCAACCGCACGGTCGACGTGATCGCAACGCCCGGCCACTACCCATCACACGTATCGTTCTACGACAACAGCACCGGCCTGGCATTTACTGGCGACTTCCTGCTGCCGGGCCGTCTGATCATCGACGACACCGACGCGGATCGCGCCAGTGCCTTGCGCATCAATCAGTTTCTGCACGATCGCCCCGTCACCTATGTGCTCGGCGGCCACGTCGAACTCGACCGAAGCGGACAGGCTGAACCCATGGGTTCGACCTGGCATCCAGATGAAGCGCCACTCGCGCTCGGCAAGGAGGACCTTGCACAACTTCCGCAGGTACTCGCGGCGTTCAACGGGTTCTACAGCCAGTCCGGCCGTTTCGTCATGTACAGCCAGACACGCATGCTGCAAGTGGCAGGCACGATCGCCATTCTTCTCCTGATCGTCATCGCCCTCTCCCTACGCTGGTGGTTCAGACGCCGACGCCACGCCCGTGCCGGTCACCTTTGAATCTTTCCAACGGAGCGCTTCATGCACCCTTCGCTTCCTGCGACGATGACGGAGATCCACATCAGCACGCCAGGCGCGCCCGATGTGCTGCAACCGATACAGGTGCCCGTACCTGCGCCGAAGCCCGGTGAAGTGTTGATCCACGTACGCGCGGCCGGGGTGAATCGCCCTGACGTGCTGCAACGCGAAGGCAACTACCCCATTCCGCCCGGTGCCAACCCGATTCCCGGCCTGGAAGTTGCCGGCACCGTCGCAGCAGTCGGCGACGGTGTCACCGCACACGCCATCGGTGAAGACGTCTGCGCGCTCACCAATGGCGGAGGCTATGCCGAGTACTGCGTCGTGCCTGCCGGGCAAGTGCTGCCGATCCCCAGGGGCGTTTCCACGCAGCAGGCGGCAGCCATTCCAGAAACGTTTTTCACCGTATGGGCCAACCTGTTTCAACTGGGGCGCGCTCGCCATGGGGAGGTGACGCTCATACATGGAGGCACCAGCGGTATCGGCACCACCGCGCTGATGCTTTGCCGAGAGTTCGGCATACGTGCGTTCGCCACCGCGGGTGGCCAGGAGAAATGCGACGCGATTCGCGAACTGGGCGGCGAGCCGATCAACTACCGGCAAGAGTCGTTTGCGGAGGTGGTGCTGGCGCGTACCGAAGGGCGTGGCGCCGATGTCATCCTCGACATCATGGGCGCGCCATATTTCTCGGACAACCTCACCACACTGGCGCGGGACGGTCGCTTGCTGCTGATCGGCTTCCTGGGCGGCGGCATGGCCGAGCACGTCAACCTTCACGCGATTATGGCCAAGCGCGCCGTTGTCACTGGGTCGGCCATGCGTCCTCGGTCGTCCCAGGAGAAGGCCAGCATCGCGGCATCACTCAGGGAGCATGTGTGGCCGGTACTGGCAGAAGGGCGCTGCCTGCCACTGATTAACGCCACTTATCCGCTGCTACGCGCCGCCGATGCTCATCGGCACATGGAGAGCAGCCAGCACATTGGCAAGATCGTGCTTACCCTCTAGCGAGACACCACCCCTTCGCTCAGTAAACCGCGTCCGGCTGCCGATCCGAAGGAAACGGCGTATGCCCATGCATGGTTTCCAGCCATTCGTCCATCTGGCGGCGGGCTTCGCGAATTTGCATTTCCCCGGTCGGATGCCGGCGCAACTGCGCGCGCAGCACTTCGACTTCCTGCTGCAGCAGCGCATTCTGCTCGATCAGCTCGTCGCAGGCGCGACTCAGCAGGTCGTTATCGCGATCCCATTCCATGAAGGCACCGCCTTGTCCCGGGAGGGAAAACTACGTTGCCCGCCACGCCGTTAACGCGTCGTGACACTTTGGCTAAGACTTTCGCGTCGCCATGAGTCGGCACCCCGGCCGGTACAGAACAAGCCCGCCCTGGGCGCTTTCCGGGCCCACCCCATGGGCATGAATGCCATCACATGGGACCACCTACCGGCCCGATTCGATGCCCCTCAACCTCGCCGCTCAGTGGCACACCAGTACGGGTATGTCACAGCTCAGCATGACCTTGTGCGGCACGCTGCCCAGGAGCATGCGCTCCACGCCGTCATGGCCGCGCGACCGCATCACGATGAGATCGCAATGGTGTTTCGCCGCTGCCGCCACAATGGCCACGTACGGGCGAAGGTCACAGGCGATCTCGGTTTCGCATCGCACATGGGCCGCGTCGGCGCGTTTGACCACTTCATCAAGGAACGCTTGCGCCCGCACCTTGGCAGCGTCGGAATAACAGGGCTTGTGCTGCAACAACTCCGACATGAAGGACACCGTGGAAAGTGGCGGCAGCACATGAACGCCAAAAACCGTGGCGCCCAGCGCCGCGGCTAACTGAATGCCGGTGTCGACCGCCTTCAGTGCGGATTCGGAACCATCGACCGGCAGAAGGATGTTCTTGAACATGACCTGGCCTCCCGTGATTTCCCGGCTCCAAGTTTAGTCCCGCGGCGTTTGCGTGACGTGCACGCCTGCCATGCGGCGGATTGCCGCCAAGCCGCCGTTCCACCGGGCCACGCCCTAAGCTGGTAAGCGCACGCTCCGTGACGGGCGCTGCACGGCAGCGGCGTCACGCTGGCTTTCGGCGTCCATGAACGCCCTCTTTCGCCGCGTCTGCGGCTACCAGCGAGGAACCCATGTTCAAACACATCCTCATCCCCATCGATGGCTCCGACGTCTCCCTGCGCGCCGCGAAAACCGGCATCGAGCAGGCCGTACTAACCAAGGGGAAAGTCACCGCGATCCACGTGATCTCGCCGTTCCAGACCATCGCCTATATGGGCGCCATCCTGGCTGCCACCGAGTTTGCCTACGACGAAGAAGCCAAGGCCAACGGCCAGCGTTATCTCGAGCAGGTGAAGGGGCTGGCAGAAGCGGCTGGCGTGCCATTCGAGGGCGTCGCCGAATTCGGCGACCAGCCTTACGAAACGATCGTGCAAGCCTGCAAGGACAAACAGGCCGACCTTATCGTGATGGGCTCGAACGGCTGGCGCGGCATGACACGCCTGCTATTGGGCAGCGAAACGCACAAGGTGCTGCTGCGCGCCAACGTGCCCGTGCTCGTCTGCCACTGACCGAGCTTCGCGCCGCATCCTGCATGCGATCGGTGCCGCGATGGATGTCGCGGCACCGACACTCAGCTTCACAGACTCAGTTTCAGATCCGCCACATACGTCCGTTGCGGAAACGGGTGGTACAGGTAGTACTTCTCGTTGTTGATGTTGTCGATGCCGAACGAAGCCGCCAGATGGTCGTTGATCTGGTAGTGCGCGCGCACGTCGAACACGGTGAACTTGTCGAAGGCACCGAACACGTGCGGCGTGTTGTCGGTGTTGTCCAGCGTCGAGTACTGCCTCCCGCTGTAACGCCCGGCTAGCGTGAATGCCCATGCGGCGTCGGGCCGGTATGTCGCTACAGCCGTCGCGCGCCAACGCGGAACATAGGGAGCGTGCTTGCCTTCCGAAATGGTGCCCGCGGTGCTCGCGAAGCTATCGTTCGAGAGGATGGTCGAGTCCACGAAGGTCACGCTGCCGGATAGCTCCAACCCCTGGATCAGCACGTTGTCCTTCTGCGCCACCAGCTCGATGCCGCGATTGCGCAGCTTGCCCACGTTCATCACATAGGTCACCGGCACCGCCACGTTGGGCAGGGTCGATGTCTGCGAGATCAACGCATTCTTCGTGTTTTCCTGGAACAGCGACAGGCGCAGCATGCCTTGGTCAATCGCGTGCTCCACGGCCAGTTCACCGCTGCGCGCGGTTTCAGGCTTCAGGTCGGGATTGGGCACACTGTAGGTCGAGCCGGTTTGCACCAACTGGTACAGCTCACCCACCGTCGGGAAACGGATGGCCTTGGCCAGCGAACTGGTGATGCGCCAATCGGCTGCGACGTTCCATTGCAGGGTGGCCTTGGGCGAAAAGCCATTCGCCTTTTCCACTGGCTGCTGCACGCCGGTTTTACCGCTGAAGTTGTAGCCGTCGCTGGCCTTCCACCATTCGTAGCGGCCGCCCCATGTCAGCAGCCAGTTCGGCGCGAAGTGCCATGCATCCTGTAGCCACAAGGCCTGCGTCTGCGTCTTGCCGCGGCCGGTCGAGTACAGCGCGGTGAGGGTATCCGGATCCTGCCAATCGCTCAGATTGGTGGTCGGGTTGTTGAGCTTGTACTCGTCCGCATGTGCGCCGATGGACACCTCATGCGCCCCGTCATACCCCTGCGGACGCCAGATACCCGTGGCATCGACCGTGGACCACCGCGTGCCGCCGTAGCTCGCCAATCGGCCATTGGTGGTCAGCCCCGTCCCGGTGGTTACGCCGGCCGGCTGCCATTGGTTATCCCTGAGAAAGTCGTAGTGCGTCACCACGAACGATGCGTCGTAGTTACCCTTGGTATCCGACTTCACCGACAAGCCTTGCATCAGGTGGTCCGCGCTGAGCTGATAGACATTGCTGGCAAAGCCCGCCACCTTGCCGTAAGTCGGATGGCCGGCCGTGTCCGTCAGGTAGGTGTCCGTGCTCGACTGGCCGTGGTTGTGCCAGTAGCCCACCAAATAGGTCGCCTTCCATTGCGGAGTGATGTCGTAAGTGAACTCGCCATTGAGGTCCAGCATGCTCGTGTGCAGCAAGCCACCCGCGCCATAGACGTTCGCCACCTGCCCCAACTTGTTCAGCGCCGGAATGGTGCCGCCGGTGCCGGCAGGCGTTGCACTGCCAGTGATAATGGACAGCGGCTGGCTGAAGCTGTTCATCGCGTTGGCGCCGAAGAACCAGCCGAAGTTGCCGCTGCGCCCGCCCGCCGTGAGGCTCGTCTGGCTGGTGCTGTAGTTGCCGTGCGTGCCGTACAGATCGAAGGACTGCACCGCCTCCGTCTGCTTGATGGTCACCTCGGTCTTATCAGGCATGCGCGTGACAATGTGCATCACGCCGCCCATCGAGTTGCCCGCGTAGGCAGCAGAGAACGGGCCGTACATCATGTCGATGTGGTCGATGGCCTCCGGTGAGGTCATGCCCCAGCGCGGCGCACCGATGGTGTTGTTGTTAGCGATCAACGCCGAGATCGGGATGTCGTCGACATAGACCAGCGTGCGCGCACTGGAGTTGACACCCCACGTGCGGGTAGCCAGCACCGGTTGGGTGTCACCGTAGTTGCGCTTGCGCACGAACAGGCTCGGCAGGTACTTCGCCGCATCCTCCACATCCACGGCATTGATCGTGGCTTCGACGCGCTCGGCAGGCACCGAGGCCAGGGTTGCCGGAAAACCTGGCGCCACCAGTTTCTGCGTGGCAGCGGACACCTTGACCGCACCCAGACTGGTGACCTTTTTGTCCGGCGCTGTCTGATCCGGCGAATCACTGGGACCCGATTGAGCCATGACAATAGAGGAAGCAAGCAGCGTGAGCGGCAATCCAAGGGCCGCTCCGCGCATGAAGGAAAAGCGCATGACATGAATTCCATGATGTCCCGCGACGCGGCGCGGGACTGAGGCACAGGCAAGCACGGGCATACGGGCGTGTCGCCACACCCGTCCCCTGTCTTGCCATCCATTCGGGTGGCGTCGCAGGACGCGCGCCACTCCGCTAGACCGTTATCCCAGCAGGACGAACGGTGGCCCTCGCGGATTCGCGCTTAGTAATGGCTGCGCATGCCACGGCGCCATGGCGCGCATGTCCGGCGTAACGGCCGGTAGAGGAGCAGCAAGAAGAAGGGCGACGACTCCGCCCGAAAGCAGCGGCGTATGCGCCAGCATGGCGCAGTAGCCGCACTGATCCATGTGCAGCGACGGATCGCTGGGCATATCCGGCATGCCAGGCATGGGCATACCAGCCATGTCGGCATGATCGTCGCCATGGTTGGCGCACCAAGCCCCTGCATCTACAGAAACCAAGGCCGGGAGCACACGCGAAACGGTCGGCGCAGCCACGAGCAGCCACATGGCGGCAAGAGCCAGCCATGCAACAAAGCGTCGTGATGTCCTGCGTCGAATCAAGCCTTTCCCCAACCCTTGAGTGGGCTCCAGACATGATCGCACGATCGATAACATCAGGGTACGGGTTGACGGGTGCGGCGTTGCGTCGCCCGCGACCATTACTAGCGAGTTGCCGCGCCCCTCAATGCGCCTCGCAACGCGAAGCATCGAACCCGACGGTCTTCGACGCATGGTCGTAAATCAGCCGATACCGGCCGATCAAATCGGCCCCGAGCAGCATGGCCGGCTCACCATGGAAATCATCCGCCAACATGGGCAGGTCCACGACCTGGGCCGTGGCGTTGGTGAGCGTAAGGCCAGCAAACCGCACCTCGCCCACGGGACCGGTGCGCGGCACCCGCTTGTTCCCGCTCGTGCCGTAGATCGCCGTGTCGTCGTGAAATGTCGACGAGGCGACATCGATGCCCGCCTTGCTCGCAAAACCCGGCGTCAGGCGAGTTTGCCGCGACCCCGAATCGAGCACGGCGATACCTTGAGCGCCGTTCACTGTCACGGGCAACGTCAGCAGTGTGGTGCCTTCGTCGACACCGGCGTGCACGACGTGTGCACCGCCGAGAATCTTCTGCACATCCGTAGGCGTGGGATAGATTGTGACCTGGCGGCACGGAAAGTCGAAAACGACCACGGCCTTGTCCATGAAGTCGTTGCCAAGCACACCTGCCTGTTGACCGCCGTCCTTCCGATCAGGAAGACCGAACGCTTCCGCGCCGTGATAGTGCAAACCGCCGAGTGACACATCGTCAATGCGAAACATCGACACCTTCGCCGACCCGGTCTGCCCGGATAGATCCTGCTCCTTGCCTGCGACCTTGGGCAGGCGCGCCTCATCGGCAAACCACTGGTACACAGCCGGTCCATCAGCACCGGTATCGAGAATGAAGGGATACGGCCCCTTGCCGTTGACGTAGACCGGTACCGTGTCGTGCCCGTTGGGCGATGCACTCAGGGCGACCTGAGGATCAACGGAGCGATCCGCGGAGCGTGCTTGCACACCGCAAACGCTTGTCACGGCCATCGACCACACGCCCAGCGACATCAAGAGGCGACGCATGTATGAACTCCTTCCTGGCGGATGAGAACGGGCGATCTTTTCCTCGTGTGCGCAAGACTGCACATCACAAGGAACGAATCACAACGTTCCACGACGAGCACCGAATGGCGTCCGTCGGACGCGCCAATGTCGCAACGTTTCCGTGTGCGACACAGTGCCGGAAGGAATGGCCTTAGCGGGCTCGCATGCTCAGCTCGACATCATCACCGAACGGCGTGGAGAGATAGCCGTTGGCCGGTGCACGCACATAGGCGAGGTATTCGGGACTGTAGTCGGCATTGTCGGCGACGATGTAGGCACCCGGCCGCAAGCGGCTTTCCAGCAGATGCAGGATCTCGGGGTAAAGCGCCTTGGCGCCGTCTAGCAAAAGCAAGTCAATGTGCTCGGGCAAGTCGACTGCCAAGGTCTGCAACGCATCGCCCTCGCGGATCTCCACCAAGTCGGCAAGGCCGCCCGCCACAAGGTTCTCGCGAGCACGCTTTACCTTGGACGACTCGAACTCGGTCGTGATCAATCGGCCGCCACCGTTGTCGCGCAGCGCCGCCGCCATATGCAAGGTAGAGATACCGAACGACGTGCCGAACTCCACGATGGTTTGAGCGCGACCACCACGCCCCAGCATGTAGAGCAACACACCCGTCTCGCGCGACACAGCCAGCGGCAAGTCTTTCAAGTGTGCATAGAAAGCGCGGTAATCCGTCTTGCTTCGCATAAGGCGCGAGCGCTCTTCGGACGAAAGCTCGGCCACGGCAGGAATCGCTGCCGGCGAAGTCGCGTCAGCCTCGTCGAACAGGCGATCCAACAGCGAAGCCAAGGGCGCATGGGTAAGCGTTGTCATGTAAATCTCCAATAAAAAGTGCGTTTGTCTGGGTGCCGGACTAGAATGCGACGAATTCATCGCGTTTCCTATTCGCATTACGTGGTGCCCATGAACAGTCGCCAGAACTCCCGCCTTTCCACGAGAAAAAAGCCCGTACAGGCTCGTTCGACCGAGCTCGTCGCAGCCATTCTTGAGGCGGCTGCTCAGGTTTTGGCCAAGGAAGGCGCGCACCGCTTCACCACCGCACGCGTCGCAGAGAAAGCCGGCGTCAGCGTCGGCTCGCTGTACCAATACTTTCCCAATAAGGCAGCCATCCTGTTTCGCCTGCAGAGCGACGAATGGCGAGAGACCACGGGCCTGCTGCGCGACATTCTCGAGGACGTGCGCAAGTCGCCGCTCGACCGGCTGCGCACCCTGGTTCACACCTTCATCCACTCCGAATGCGAGGAAGCACGTATGCGCACGGCGCTTAACGACGCCGCCCCGCTCTATCGCGACGCGCCTGAGGCACGCGAGGCCAAGGCTTCGGGAAGCGGCATCATCAACCGCTTTATGCAGGAGGTACTACCCAGAGCGCCAGAGTCGACTCAGGCGCTGGCCAGCGACCTGATTACCAGGACGCTCGGTGCTGCCGGCAAGGAATTCTCGGAACAGCCGCGCACGAAAAGCGAGATCGACGCGTACTCGGAAGCCATGGCGGCCATGTTCTGTGCCTACCTCAAGAGCCTCGACCGAAGCTTGAAGTAAGCACCGCGCCACTCAGGCGCCCTTCTCTGCTTTTGTCCGGCTGCGCGCTGGCGCATTCTTCTTCAGGTGTGCGCGGTTGTAAGCGATGGCGGCACGCACGAGCGCCTTCAATGCGGGCTTGTCGATCGAATCACCCTCGTGCCAATCAATCGCGCGCCACTTGCCGCCATCAAGCCCGGCATTGAACAGCCCGGCGGGATCTTCAAGCTGGGCACCATGCATAAAGGTGATCTTCACCTTTTCCTTGTGCGCATTGGCTACGGCAATCATGCCGTCGCACGACCAGACCGGGCTGCCCATCCACTTCCATTCCTCGATTACCGCCTTATCGGCGGCAAGGATGGTCTCGCGAAGACCTGTCAGGGTCTTGCCGCGCCAATCCTCGATACCCTCAATTAGCTGATCAATGCGTTCTGACGGATTCACCGGATCGATACTCCTGGCATTCAAGCGCAAAAATGTCACAGTCGAGCCAGCCTATACTGCGCGCGATTGGATACCAGATACAAATCCGCCACGGAACAAATGGATCAGCGGGATCGACGCGGGAGACACCGTCGTGATTCCAGGCATCGACGGAACACAGCATCAGCTGCCCACCGGATGCGAACCCGGCACCTCGGGATTTCGCATGCCATTCCTGGCACGGACGCCTATCATGCATAGGCGGATCGATCATCAAGGAAGCGACCACATGACAACGCCATCCCGGAACGACTGGCGACCGCTGCGGAACTGGGAAAAGGTGGCGGTCAGCGTGGTTGCCACGGTGGTGCTCGCGTGGGCGCTGGTTCAAACCTATCAAACGGCTGTCTTCCTCGCTCGATGCAGCCGTACGACGGGCGTGATTATCGAGAACTCCGGGCATCCACTCATACTCTTCACAACGGAGGCCGGCGCGTCCGTTCAGTTCGTCCAGAATGGCGGCGCGGTGGGCAAGCCCGGTGCGCCGATGCCGGTTGCCTATGATCCGAGCGATCCGATGGGCTCGGCGCGCGCGGATACGTTCTTCGCACTATGGGGCTCGATACTCGGGGTTCTACCCATCGGCCTGGGTTGCCTTGCCGTGGTGTTTCTTGGCGGTGAAATCAAAACAACAGGCAGATTTGGTTGATCGCAGCCGGCGAGAAAGCACCCGGCTTAGGCCATGCTCGACACATCACCTTCAACCGCATATACCCGCGCACGACCCTGCTGCTTGGCCTGATAGAGCGCCTTATCCGCTTGCTCAACGAATGCAGCAACCGACAACTCACCGTGTGGCACCGCGCTGATCACGCCGATGGATACGGTTACCTGGCCATCAATGCCACCGACGTGAGGTATGCGGAGCGCGCGTATGGCGCTGTCTATCCGACGCACTAGCTCCGTCGCTTCCTGCAAGCCCGTTGCCGGAAAGATACCAATGAACTCCTCGCCACCCATGCGCCCGGCGAAATCACCGGGGCGCTGCAAGGATGATTGAATGGCCTGCGCCACGCTGCGCAGGCAATCATCGCCCGCCAGATGACCGTAGGTATCGTTGAATGCCTTGAAGTAATCGATGTCCACGACGGCCACAGCCAGCGGCAAGGCCTCACGTTTGCAGCGTCGAAACTCATCTTCCGAACGCGCGTCGACCTGCCGTTTGTTCAGGGATGCCCGTCAGGCCATCCACCCATGCCAGTTGGCGAAGCATGTCCGCCTGATGCTTCAGTGTGAGATGGGCGCGCACTCGGTTACGCGTCGTCTTGGCATTGATCGGCTTGGTGATGAAATCCACGGCGCCAACGTCCCAGCAGGCTCCTTCTTCCTCGGGCTCATTGAGCGACGTCACGAAGATCACCGGAATGTCCGCAGTCGCCGGGTTGCCCTTCAGTGTGCGGCAGACATCCAGGCCACTCAGCGCGGGCATGACGACGTCCAACAGAACCAGATCGGGCTGCGAGGCCTCGCAAAACGCGATGGCATCCGCCCCGTTCGTGGCCATAAAGACGTCGTGGTCGCCCGAGAAGATCTGATGCAATGCGCGAATATTCACTGGCTGATCATCAACGATGAGCAGCTTTGGCCTGGCCATGGCGACGACTGGCCGAGGTTGAGTCGAACCGAAGATGTCATTCATGGGGGCGATCCTTGTTCTCCGCCTCAAGCAATGCATTGCAGATACGTAAGCCGGTCTTCAAGTCCAGCATCGACATGGCATCGTCCAACTGCTGCCGGATATCCGGGTGCGCTGAAGTAAGCTGACCTCGCATCCCTTCGTAATGATCGACGGCGAGCATGTTCGACGCTGCCAAGAGCTCCGCAAATTGGATAAGTGCCTGGCGATCCAGTGTCTGGTCAACGGGCGATTCCCTGGGCTCGGCACGCTCACGCGAGACCCCTCGGATCGACGTCAAGGTGCGTTCGGCCAACTCCCTCAAGTGATCCAGGACACCACTCTCGTTCCACGAGGGCGACTCGGCCAATGCCTCGCGCTCATAGGAGCCCGCAATGGCAGACAGGCGATTGGCTCCGATGGTTGCCGCCGCCCCTTTCAAGGCATGCAGAACCCTGACGGCCTCTTTGGCATCGTTGTTCTTCAGCGCAGCGGCAATATCAGTGAGGGCATCTTGCATCGAACGTTCAAAGCTTTTCAGCGCGGCCTGATAAGACACCTGGCGCCCACCGAAGCGCGCAAGCGCCCCCGCATCGTCGAGGTCTGCATCAACCCAACCTTTCGTCGCCTGCTTCGGCTTGGGCGCAGCAGCCGCGGCCGCGACCAACTCGCGGCCTTTCGTCCAATGAAGAATCGTGCTGACCAGCACGTCGATATCGAATGGCTTACCCAAGTGGTCATTCATGCCGGCCTCAAGGCAGGCAAGGCGATCCGTTTCCAGCACATTGGCCGTCATGGCAATGATAGGTAGCGTCTCCATGCCGGGCGTGCCCCGTATGTGCCGGGTCGCGGTAAAGCCGTCCATCACCGGCATCTGGATATCCATCAGCACGACGTCATACAGATGCACATCCCCCTCGAGCATCTTGAGCGCATCCAGGCCGCTGCTCGCGACATCGACGTCGGCGCCTTCAAATTCCAGTAGCTCCTTCGCGACCTGTTGATTGGTTGCGTTGTCTTCGACAACCAGGATGCTCAGCCCCTCCAGGCGGCCACGCAATTGCTCCCGCCAGCTAGTGTCATGCTGCGCTGCCAGCGCCGGTGTACGGGAGGCCAACGCGTCGGCCACTGCATCGAGCAGCATGGATGACGTCACGGGCTTAACCAGGAAGCCATCCATCACGATGCTTGCCGAGGACATCTGCTGTGCCACCGCCTCGCGTTCGTGCATCGTCACCATCACGATTAATGGGCACTGGTTAGGCGGGCAAATGTCACGGATACGGCGACCTGCTTCCCAACCGTCCATGCCAGGCATCGACCAGTCCATCAGGATTACGTCGTAGATCATGACCTGATCGCCACTGCCAGCCACTTGCCGCAGGGCCTCCGCACCGTTGGCGACGGCATCGCATTGCCATCCAAGCGATGTGGCGATCTCGGCAAGAATGGTGCGCGCACTGGCGTTATCGTCGACCACCAACACCTTGAGTTCGCGTAGCTGCCCAATGACTTCCGCCGATACGCTAACCGGCCGTTCCGTCGTCTGGACGTCCACATTGAAATAAAAGCGGCTACCCACGCCAAGCTGACTCTCGACCTGCAGCTGGCCGCCCATCATTTCGACAAGGCGGCGGCAAATGGCCAAACCGAGCCCACTGCCGCCGAAGCGACGGGTGGTCGACGCCTCGGCTTGCGAGAACCCTTCGAAAATGGACGAAAGCTTTTTGTCGGCGATACCGATGCCGGTGTCCTGGACTTCGAAATGCACACCGACACTACCACCCGTTCGGCGCACCAATCTGGCCTGAAGCCGTACCTCGCCGACCTCGGTGAATTTGACCGCATTACCGGCGAGGTTGATGAGCACCTGCTGCAAGCGCAACGAGTCACCTACCAGCCAGCTCGGGATACCCGGATCGATATCGAAAACCACCTCGATATCCTTGTGACCAACATTCGCGCTGACGATGACGGCAATCTCCCTCAACAACTTGTCGAGGTCGAACTCATGCATCTCCAACGTCAAACGCCCTGCCTCGATCTTGGAGAAATCGAGAATGTCGTTGAGCAAGGCCAGTAGTGTTGTGGCGGCCGTTTCGGTCTTTTGCGTGTAGTCCCGCTGCTTGATATCCAGGGACGTCTTCTGAAGCAACTGCAACATGCCAAGGATGGCATTCATCGGCGTGCGGATTTCGTGACTCATATTCGCGAGGAAGTCACTCTTCGCCTGACTGGCCGCCTCGGCTGCAGCAATGGCATTCACCATGACCGCCTCGGCCAGCCGCTGGTCAGTGGTGTCTTCGACGATAGACCAGATATACGGTTTGTCGTCGATACGGAGCGTCACACCGTTCAGGCGGACCGGCACCCGGTGGCCGTCCTTGCGTATGTAATGCTTGTCATACGGTCCGTACCGCCCCGTCTGCTCCAGCACAGCGATGATGTTCTGCTCCTGCGACAAGTACTCCGACGGGGTCAGGCGCCAGTAGTCCATGTCCATGAGCTCTGCGTCGCTATAACCGGTCAGGTTCCGATACGACTGATTGAACTCGACCAGCTTGCCTGACTCATCCGTCAACGCGATACCCAAAGGGGAAAGCTCAAACAGGCCGCGCAGTTTGCGCTGGTTAACGGCCAGCGCATTTTCGCGCCGCTTCAGTTCCTCCAGGCTGGCCGCCACGCCGAGGTAACCCTCGATCGAGCCGTCCTCGCGCCGCATGGCGCTGATGTTGAGAAGCACCGGAAGGCGCTTACCGCTTTTCTTCACAAAGGTCCATTCGTGGACATCGGGTGCATGCTGCGCCTTGGCGATCAGCACCTCGAAGCCCGCGCGAACCGGGCGGCCAAGTTCCGCCTCCAACTCCTCGGCACGAAGAATGATCTCCGTGTCGTCATGAAACTGCAGAGGCGACCCCTTGCCAACCAACTCGCGTGCGCTGTAGCCGAGCATCGCCTCGGCTGCCGGATTGACCAGAGTGATCTCCCCCTGGACATCCGTGGCAAAGATGGCAAAACCCGCGTTCGACAGGATCGCCTTGTGCAACGAGGAGACCGCTTTCAATTCCTTGGTGCGTTGCTGAACTTGCTGCTCCAGCGTGGCGTTGAGTTCACGCACCTGGCGCTCGGCGGCTTTGCGATCGGTAATGTTGCGCAGCGTAGTGGCCACGCCGACCACCTGTTGCCGCTCGTCGCGAATCGGGGACGCGGAAATTTCGACATACAGCGTCGAGCCATCACGGTGTCGCCGCACGGATTCACCGACCGCTACGCTCTCGCCCGTGGAAGCCCGCCGCAGGATGTCCTTGTCCTCGTCCAGGTACCGTCTTGGCACGATGAGGTCCGCAAGGGACTTGCCCATGACATCCTCAGCGTCATGGCCGAAATGACGCGTAGCCCCGCGATTCCACTCGATGATGGTGCCATCGAGCGCCGTGCCGATGATGGCGTCGTGCGAGTCTTCGACGATGGTGGCCAGTCGCGCCCGCTGCGCCAGCGAGCGCCGCCGCCGCGACGTGGTGTACGCCACCAGCGCCGCGATCACCGCGAGCAAAGCACCACCCAACCCCATCCACACCGTCTGCTCCACCGGGTCCGGCAGCCCCAAGCCCTCGATGAAATCCGGGTTGGGCGCAATGGCCAGACGCCACGTGCGGCCATATATCGAGATGTCGCGGGTGATCTCGTGATCTGCCTGGCCGCGGGCTCGCGTTGGCGTCGAGGTGAACACGCTTTCCGCATCACCGCCACCGGACACGTCGGCGATATTGAGCGACATGCCAGGATAGGAGCGCGCAAAGGTCGCCAGGATCTCGTCGGTGACCAGGGGCGTATAGACCCAGCCGACCAGGTCCGCATCCCGCTGAGCGAGCGGCGGCGTTTGCGACGCTCGATAGATCGGCAGCAGGAACAAGGCCCCGCGATTCTCGGCCCCGGTGGCCTGCACCAGCGTGATAGGCCCGGTGAGGGTCGCGCGCGCGGATGCCATGGAACTCAATGCGGCCGTCCGTCGATTGGGATCGGACGCAATGTCGAGCCCGATCGCCGCTTCGTTGGACGGCTCCGGCTCGATGTACTGAATGATGAATCGGTCGCCCGTCGTGGTGGTCAATTCACGAACATGAAAAGGCGCGTGACGGTCCAGCTGCGCCCTGGCCACGAATCGGGTGAGGTCGCCCTCGCGCACCCTGACGATGTAGCCAAAACCGCGCGAACCTGGAAACTCGGTATCGAAGTCCCGCGACTGCATGGCTCGCGAAAACGTGTCGTGGCTGACATCACTGAAGCCCGCCGCGATGATCGCCGCGCGAACGCCCCGAAGGCCGTAGTCGTAGAGGCGAAACCGCCCCTCCAAATCCCGGGATATCTGATCGGCGGTGAGATTCAACCGCTGCTCGACCGCACGGTGGTTCCTGGCTAACAGTTGCCAACACGCAGCCGCAGTGATGCCCCACGACAGCACCAGTACGGCTGCCGACCAGAATATTGGGCCAAGTTTCCGAGTCACCCTTCCCCCTGCCAGGGCCACCCGCCCCGGGCCAATGCAGGCGCGCATTATGACGCGCTGCCGTGTCCGGGTTCCATGAAGAAAATCTACCTTTGAACCACCCTCTAATCGGCGACCCGGCAGGCACCGCAGGAGCCTGCGCGTGAACAACCGGCCGTGTGAAACCGGCCTCGGTCAGAGGAGGCCTCCGGCACACCTACTCGGCGTTATGGGCCTGGAACTCGTCAAGGTGTCGCTGCAAGTGCGCCTGGTGCAGGCTCGTAATGGTGGCCATGCACCACACGCTATGCGGAACGGAGCGCAGCATCAGCGCCCAGTTCTCCTCATCATTCCGGTAAAACCAATGTCCTGCCTCGCCGTCCCAGGACGACGCCCCCGTCTTCTGCTGAAGCTCCAGCATCAACGCCTTCGCCTTGCCCATGCGATCGAACACCACGCCATAGTTCTGGTAATCGTTGAAGACCAAGCCAGGCTCGCCGAAAAGCGTTTGCAGGCGTTCCTTCAGTTCCTCAATGTTCTCGACACGCATGGGTTCCCTCCCACAGTCAGGTGGCTTCTGACAGGATCTTATCGGGCGTTGCCCTCAAGAGCGACAGGCCGTTGCATGGCGATGTACTGCCAAAACCCTGATTGCTCGCACCCTGCTGACATGATGTTGTCAGCAGCACATCGCCAGACTGGCATTACTTCATCTACTGGAAACGTCACCATGACCGCATCGGATATCACCTTCTACGCTACCGGTGCAGCTTTCGGCATGCCGGAAACCAGCCCGTTCGTGATCAAGACCGAAGTGCAGTTGAAGATGGCCGGCCTGGCCTATCGCAAGGAATTCACCATTCCGCCAAATGCGCCACGAAGCAAAGTGCCTTATGTCGAAGATGAGGGGCATGTCGTGACAGATTCAACCCACATTCGCACGCATATCGAGCACAAGTACCACGTGGATCTGGATGCTGGCCTGGATGCGCGCCAACGTGCGGAGTCATGGGCGATTGAGCGGATGATGGAAGACCATCTTTACTGGGCCATGGTGTGGTTCCGCTGGGTCGATACGGGCAATTTCGCCAAGGGCCCTGCACATTTCGCCGACCGGGCACCTGAGTCGATGCGCGCTCAAATCCGCGAGGAGATGCAGGCGCGCAAGGTCGGTGAACTGCATAGCCACGGGCTGGGTCGGCATACGCCAGAACAGATCGCCGAACTCGGCAAACGCTCGCTCGACGCGCTAGCCACCCTGCTTGGCGACAAACCGTACTTGTTCGGCGAAAAGCCCCATGCCGCAGACGCCATAGCGTTTGGTGTGGTCGCCTCGGTGCTTACGCCGTTCTTCGAGACCCCGTTGCGCTGGGCCGCGGAAAGCCATCCGAATCTGGTCGCTTATGCCGCACGCATGATGCATCGCTACTACCCCGAGCACGAGTGGGAAGTCCCTGCGCAGTCCACCGCGGCTTGAGTCGTTAACCTCTGGAGTTCTGCGGACATGGGGCGTCATCGCTCCATCTCCGGGTTTGGGTCAATCCAGGGCGTATAATGAGCGGTTACCTTTTCCGGGCACGCTCATGGCACTCAATGCCACCATCTATAAAGTCGAGCTACAGATCAGCAACATGGATCGGCATTACTACGCCACCCATGCATTGACGCTGGCGCGACATCCGTCGGAGACGGAGGCGCGCCTGATGGTGCGCCTGCTCGCGTTCGCGCTGTACGCCGACGAGATCGAGCAGTGGATCGAAGTAGGCCAGCCGGACGAAGCACGCATCCGCAAGGCCTGCGGCCGGGCACGGCAAGTGGCGGTGATCAACTACGGCGGCCGCAGTGCGGATATCTGGTGGAACAAGGCGGCCAGCTCGCTCGGCCGCAGCAAGAACCTCGCCGTACTCGACATTCCCGAAGCCACGGTGCAACAACTGACCACCCTGCTCAATCGCGGCATGCGCTTGCAGTGCCTGATCCAGGACGGCGAAATTCAGCTGATGGATGGGGAGACCACGGTCACGGTACAACCGCTTGCCCGTCTCGGCGAATACGCTGCGGCTTGATGACTGGACGACCTGATCGTCGACTAATCACAGGAGCAACGACCTGGGCGGCATGCTCCTCACCTTCAAACTCGCCCTGGCCGCCCGAACCGACCTCCTGCACAGAATCGACTGGCCGTACATGCCGAAGCTGAGCGAGCCGTGGCACGGCCAGTTTCTTTGACGAACCTCAGGGCGCTTAAGCACACCTCAAGCGCCCCGCGGACATCGACCTTGCGTCTACCTTACGGCAGCGTCAGACCGATCGGGTTCGACTTCATCGTCGCCGACAGGGCCGGGAACGGGTCGACGCCGGACATGGTTTTCACATCATCCACAGACACCACCGCACACGTGTAGTTGTCCGCGTTGGTGCAGAGGAATGCTGCCGCACCTACGCCCGGCTCGTACACCGCCTTCCAGGTGTAGGCCGGCACGGCCACGTTGTCCTTGCCAATGGTCGGAATGGTCGTCGGGTCAAAGGCAGGGCCCGTCACTACGTACACCTCGCCCTGCTGGGTCGCGATATTGCGTACGTAGTTCTCGATCTTTTCCCATTCACCCGCATTCAGCTTATGCAGCTGCGGCACCACGTTGGCCATCGAGAACGTTTCGCCCTCGGAGGTCAGCGTCGACGCATCGCCAGCCGGCGTCATGTGGCCGCGGTCGTAGCCGCTGTTGGTGTAGTCCGACGACTGCGAACGATCCGCCGTCGGAATGCCGGTTTCCTGATGCCAGGAACCACTACGGCTGATCGAATTGGCGCCAGCAATCTGCGCGGCGGTCAAATGCTCCGCCGAATACAGCGGCCCCTTGGTCACGCCTGACGCGAAGAGCACGTACTCGGTATGGCACACCTCCGTCGTGCGACTCAGCAACGACGCATCCAGCGTGGGCGCAGAGCCCGCGATGAAGAAGTTGGGACACGTCGTGCCGGCAAACGCACCGCCAGACACGAAGAAACAGACCGCAAGCAGCCAAGAGCCAAAGCGTGGCATGGTGTTCCCCGTCAATATGTGGTTCGCAGGAACCTACTGACGACGGATGTCAGGTCTATGACTTTGCGGTTATGACTGGAATAACTTGCGATTCCTGTGAATCGGATCGCATTTGCCTTGCACCTGGCGTGCAGAAAGGTAGTCAGAGAAGCACGAGCAACCCATCCGCTTGGCACGCTTACATCAGCGCCTCCTTTGGCAACACAAAGGTAAAGCCATCAGCCTCCAACTTGGTCAGCAGCGTATCGAGAGCAGCCGCCGTGCCTTTGCGCTCATGCATCAGGAGGATCGACATGTCCTTCGTCTCTTCAAGACTGAACTGGGCGATCTTCTCTGGCTTGCGATACATATAGTCGTAACTGCTGGCATTCCAGAACACCTGCTGCACGCCCGCCGCGCTGGACGCTTGGGCAACGATCGCCGACGAATGCCCGAACGGCGGCCGGAAAAAGTAAGGGCGTCGCCCCGTGACGCTGGCGATGCGCTCATTGCACGCATCAATCTGATGCAGGGCCTGTTCGTAAGGCAGCGCACTCACGTGCTGATGATCGAGCGTGTGATTGCCGATCAGATGGCCCTCGCGCAACATTTTTCCGAGCGCCGGCGCGGTGTCGCCGTTGATCTTGTTGCAGACGAGGAAAAAAATGGCATGCGCATGATGCTTGCGCAGAATGGCAAGGAACTGACTATCCATGACGTCACCGGCGGGGCCGTCATCGAAAGTCAGCACGGCAAACTTCCGATGGTTTACCCAGTTGCTGAATTGATGCCATGCCGGATAACTCGGCGCGGCGATACCGGTGTGCTTCTCGTTAAGCACAAAGTATGTCGGCGGTGGCGTCCGCAATGCGGCCATCACGAAAACCGTCAGCGCCACGACAGCACTCAACGCCAGCCCGCCGCCGCAGCGGAGTAACGTGTACAGACCTGATCGATACTGAAGTGCCAGAACGTAGTCGAACAAGCGGCCAAACAGCCCGCGAACCCAGAGCGTGGCGGGGCTTTCCACCAGGTCGTAAGTCAACAGTAGCTTCAGTCCTTCCATGGTGCGGATTCTCGTTCGAATGGGCGCATCGTTCCGTGATGCGTACCTGCAGATACTGTGCCAGTGAGTCTCGGAGGCACGAAGCTATCGCGAGACTTTCATTGTGAAATCGCAGCGACCATCGAGAGCCTCGCATTGCCCCCCCAGCGTCGCTGCACGACGCGTGTTGCCACGTCCCCACCCGTACACGCATGCGCTTTTTTGTCACTAAATGACTCAATCGAGCGCCGTGCTCGGGTGAAGCATAGAGCGCTGTCCAGCCATGGGTCAAAAGGTAAAAACAGAAAACGTTGAGATGGCTAGATTTCGATAGCCAGCCGAAAGGTAGCGATGCGCTGGTCACTTCCTTTGGCGTTTTTCAGCAGAACTTGATTCTCGGTCCAGTTCAACAAAGAGCTCGCATGCGATTCTCGTTGAGTGATCGTGCGGCCCTAAGCTCCGCATTAATGCGCTACATCCGCGCCACTGCGACGCACCTTGCCGGCGCGTGCCTCGACAGCCTGCATCAGCTCTGGCAAACGCCCCGCCATAAAAATCGCCTCTGTTACGACAAACAACGGGCCAATCACCAACCCCATCAGGTCGTCCACGAAAGCAGGCTTGCGGCCTTCCCAGTAGTGCCCCACGAACTGAAAAACCCAGCCGACCACGAAGCCGCCAATACCGATGCCAAGCCAAACGGGCCCAGGTAGCCGAGCCGCCCACGCACCAAACCAGGCTGCAAGTGCTAGCAGTGCCGTCATCAGCAACCCAAGCCCCCGGCTAAGCCGCAGGTAGTAAAGCGCCATGAGGGCCACTACCACGATGACCGGAGACAGCGGGAAGCCCGCCACGGCGAACACCGGGCGCGAGAGCAGTACCGCCACGGCCACTACGATCATCGGGATACCCACGAAGTGCGTGGCGATATTGCGCGAGTCGCGGTGGTAAGCCGCATAAGAAACCAACTGGTCTTCGAGTGATTTCATAAGGACTCTCCAGAGACGGTGCTGCCATTGTCCCGGGGTGACATCGCGCCTTGTGTCGGGTAAACGACATAAGACCCACGCTAGCCGGATGAATCCACAGGAGACACCATGCCCAACGCGCAACCACTCAGGGACGACTGGGAACGCACGGTGCGCTCGGGCGCCTGGTTCGCCGCCCTGCCCGTCGAGTTTGCCACAGCACTGCTTGCTGATGCCCGGCCACTAGTCCTCGCCTCCGGCCAGCGGCTCTTCGCACGTGGCGACGCGCCGGACGGCATTTACTGCGTGTTGCGGGGCGTCGTTCGCATCACCGGCATCACGCAAGGCGGTCACGAGGCCTTGCTCGCCATGCTCGAAGCGCCGCAGTGGTTCGGGGAGATCGCCCTGTTTGACGGCGCACCGCGCACGCACGATGCCTGGGCGGAGGGCGAATGCGAACTTCTCCGCATCCCCCAGGAATCCGTGTTGAATGCCGTCGCGCGCCTTCCACAAGGCTGGCGGGAGTTGGGTCGCCTGCTCACCCAAAAACTGCGCATGACCTTCCTGGCCGTCGAGGAAATCACTCTGCTGCCAGCCACGCCTCGCGTAGCCGCCCGACTCATCACCATCGCCAGTGGCTACGGCACGTGGTCTGACCGCAGCAAACGGATCATTGGCGTATCGCAGGAGCAGCTCGGACTCATGCTGTCGCTATCACGGCAAACGGTGAATCAGTCCCTGCGGGAGCTTGAGGTGCTTGGAGCAATCCAGCGGAATCGAGGTGCGATTGAGATTCTGGATATTGAGAAGCTCCGGCAAGCGCGTGAGCACGCTGCGTAACCAACGCGCTGTTCCACGAAACCACCGAGAACATTGGCGCGCACTTGATCAAAGCAGGCCTCACGCACCGACAGGCCGTCGTGCTTATGAGCACCGTCTACATGTTTACGCTGAGCTTCGTAGTGGAAGAACAAGCCGTGTTCCCGCGCCCCGGCGAACGATCGCCCGACTACGACATCGAAGAACGCAAAAAGCAACTTGATGCCGCCAAGTTGCCCTTCATGCGGAAGGCCGGTCCGGTGCTGTTCGATCAGTTTGACCGACGATACAAAGAGAGCATGAAGCTCATTATTGCGGGCGCCGTAGCAACGACGCGCACCACGTGATCATTCAGGCAGAAAGTCGCCTTGCCGCCCTGCATCGTCATATCAGTTTGCGATAAAACCAGGGGTTGTACCGGATGCTGAAAAGCATCCTTTTGTGCATGCTTTTGTTCTTTTTGTAAGCGCGGCTCGCAAGAAACGCATCTTCGCGCTTGCCGGACGTTATCGAATCAATCCGCGATACCGGCGCCCGATAGCCCGCGCCGTGATGGTACACAAGGTCAGCATAGATGCCGTACCACAAGGGGTGTGGATTGCGCTTGTTTGACCGCAACATGGCGCGCCACGGTATCTGGCGAGCGGTCAGATTGTTGAACAGAGCGCCACCCGTGTCGGCCACCTCTGCCCCATGACTATTGGTGTAGGAAGCCACGGACCAGTCCCCGCTTATCTTCTTCCAGAGGCCAACGGTAGTCGCCGCAAAAGATGGATGTGGATGATCGTCCCCGCCATTCTCCAAACGCTGCACCGCCACGAACGGATGCGTCCGCAGCGCTTCCGTCAAAAATTGAGCGACAGGTGCAATAGGAAAGGCATCGCCATCGAGGAAAACAAGGATGTCGTTATCATCTGCCTCGTTGCAAACCAACTGGGCAAGATAGTTCAACTTGTCGGCGTGATTCTGCCCACTGGAGCTCTGCGGCGCATAGCTGCTCTCCAGGTGGAAATCCTTCCTCTTCCGCGACGGTGGCACGCATGCGAACACTTTGTAATCGGCGTCGATATTCTTCTTCAAGAAGAACAGCTGCGGCCTGATCCATCGTTCGGTCCTGTAGTGGACGGTGCAGATGTAGATGGACGGCTTAGTCATCGCGAATGAACCAGGGCGTTACTCAGGGTTGTTGGGTGATGCTGGTCGAGTAGATGCCTTCTTGGCCACTCTCATGTCCAGGTACCACGAAGCAAGAACGATTGGCGCATCGCCCCGTTGACGCAAGAAATGACGGGACCCGCCTCATCAGGTCAGCGTGGCGCACAAAGGGGGCTTTCGCGCCCCTTGCCAGGCATCAGGAAAATAGCCCCATTAAAACCGTGCGCGGGGCGCCGCCACCCCGGAACGGAATACCATAGAGGGCGTGAGGCAGGAGTCACCGCCCGTTGTACAGCAGGGGCAACGATGGCACGGTTTTCATCGACAGGAGAATCCCATGACGCAGCGTCCCTTTGCGATTGCCCTTTGCGTGCTTCTCATTTCGTCGGCACTTCCGCATGAGGCGCAGGCCGCTTCATACAAAAAAACGTACTGCGGCGACGCGGAATTCGTCACGAACGACGGCGCCAGTGACGACGGCGGGAGTATCTACCCCCACCTCCACTGTGACAGCCGCTGGATCACATTCTCCAAGAGTGACAACAACCAAAAGAACTTCTTGAATGGCACTACGTTTCTGAAAGAACAGGCGATACAAGCCTGCCAAGACGAGGCCGTTCAACTGCCCATCAAGCAAGCCATCAACAAAATTTGCTCTGACAACGGCCAGGACTGCGCGGCGGCTTGCACGTAACCATCGGGAAACGGCGGTGCTCGGCATCACCTGAACAGCCCCGGGAAACACTTCCCGGGGCTGCTTTCGTACTCAGAGCTTCCAAACAAAACCGCCGCGGAAACCACTCTCCACGACGTGATGCCCCAACTGGCCGCTGTACGCGAGTGTGACACTGGCGTCGCGGGCAATCGGTACCGACAGCCCCGTATCCAGCACCTTCGTATTGCGGGCGAGCGGCACACCGTCAACCGCGAAGGCGTCGCCTCCGGCAAGGCTCATCCGGGCTGCCGGGCTGATCGACTGGATAGTCCAGGGGAATGATGCCATCGGGGGCAGCTCTGCGACGGGCCAGCCTTCGGCTGTCCAAATTCGTTCCTGACGAATTTGTCGAACCAGTGGGTTCTCACCCAGTCGCTCAATCAGAAACGAAAACGCCCCCATATTGGGGGCGTTTTCGTTTCTGGCGGAGAGAGTGGGATTCGAACCCACGGTAGGCTTACACCTACGGCAGTTTTCAAGACTGCTGCCTTAAACCACTCGGCCATCTCTCCTTGTTTGGTTGTTTTCCATCCAATGGCTTTCGCTACTGGATTCCGGCCTTCGCCGGAATGACAAGATCTGAATCTTATCAGGAATGACTCGCCGTTCCCCGCCCTTTCTTCGACAAGGCAAACACCGCCCACAACATGATGCCCACCGGAACCGCTGCGCCGACCAGCGGAAGCAGCAGTACCGGCGAGCGGATGACCATGGGTACCAACTGGGTGGCAGCGGCGAAGGTGATGATGCCGAAGCGCAGTGCGCGGCTTTGCCGGGCGAACCAGAAGGCGCCGATGACCAGCACAGTGGCGAGGATGCTGAGCACCAGATCCACCGTGGGCATGGGGAACATGGTGATCAGCCCCAGGCGCGTGAGCAGCTCGGTGGCGAGGATGGTCAGCAGCGTGTAGCTGGCAGTGAGTTCAACCTTATCCCAGCGCGTGCTGCTCATGGTCATGGCCTCAGGCTAGCTGTTCTTGGCCGCGCAGGTACGGGCGCAGCACGTCGGGCACGGTGATGGTGCCGTCGGCGTTCTGGTAGTTCTCCATCACGGCGACCAGGGTGCGGCCTACGGCCAGGCCGGAGCCGTTCAAGGTGTGCACCAGCTCCGGCTTGCCGGTGGCGGGGTTGCGCCAGCGGGCCTGCATGCGGCGGGCCTGGAAGTCACCGCAGTTGGAGCACGAAGAGATCTCGCGGTAGGTGTTCTGGCTGGGCAGCCACACTTCCAGGTCGTAGGTCTTGATGGCGGAGAAGCCCATGTCGCCGGTGCACAGCAGCACTTTGCGGTACGGCAGCTGGAGTAGCTGCAGCACCTTTTCGGCGTGGCTGACCATTTCTTCCAGCTGAGCATGCGGTTGATCAGGCGTGGCGATCTGCACCATTTCGACTTTCTCGAACTGGTGCTGACGGATCATGCCGCGCGTGTCGCGGCCGTAGCTGCCGGCTTCGGCGCGGAAGCACATGCTGTGCGCGGTGAGGCGCATGGGTAGTGCGTCGGCTTCGACGATGCTGTCGGCGACGAGGTTGGTCAGCGCGACTTCCGCGGTGGGGATGAGATAGCGCTTCGCCTCATTGACCTCGGTGGAGAACAGGTCGTCCTCGAACTTGGGCAACTGGCCGGTGCCCTTCATCGTTTCCGCGTTGACGATCAGCGGCACGTTGCACTCGAGGTAGCCATGCTCGCCGGTCTGCAGGTCGAGCATGAACTGCGCGAGCCCGCGGTGCAGGTGCGCCAGTTGGCCGCGCAGCACGGTGAAACGTGCGCCGGAAAGCTTGGCGCCGTCGTCGGCATCGAGCCAGCCATGGCGGGCGCCGAGGTCGACGTGGTCTTTCACATCGAAGTCGAACGTGCGCGGTGTACCCCAGCGCAGCTGTTCGGCGTTCTGCGTTTCGTCGCTGCCCAGCGGCACGGACTCATGCGGGATGTTGGGAACGCCCAGCGTGATGTCGGCCAGCTTGGCCTGCACGTCGGCCAGCGCTTGTTCGTTGGCCTTGAGCTTGTCGCCGATGCCGGCAACTTCGGCCATCAACGGGGCGACGTCTTCGCCCTTGGCCTTGGCCTGGCCGATAGCCTTGGACCGCGTGTTGCGCAGGTTTTGTAGCTCCTGCGTCTCGGTAGACAGCTGCTTGCGCTGGCTTTCCAGCGACTCGATGGAGGCCACGTCGAGTTCGTAGCCACGGGCCTCCTTGAGGCGCGCAGCGGTTTCGGCCAAGCGCGAGCGCAGCAGTGCGGGGTCCAGCATGTCGGGTCCAGATAAATGACTTGGAACCTTGGATTATCACCGCGGCAACGCCGGAGGGGCAATGCGGCGCGTGCTCAGACCCCGGAGCATGCCTGCCGCGCAGAAATATGGCAGGCGCTCCGCTTGGAGCAACGCCTTAGGCGGCAGCCCAGGCCACGGCATCCGCGCCGGCCGGCAGCCGCATGGAGCTGGCGGGATCGGTCACCGCACGCCATACGGCCTCGGCCACGTCAGTCGCATAGGTCACCGGGTCGGTCGACTGCGCCCAGCCATTCATGACGCCCTGGGCCAGGCCGACGTACGCCTCAGGGAAACCCGCACTCATGCGGGACCGCGCGTTATCGCCAAAGCGCGTCCCGGGCGCCCGCCCGGGCAGCACCAGCCGAACCCGGATGCCAAAAGGCTCCAGCTCCAACGCCAGCGACTCGGTGAACGCATTCACCGCGGCCTTGCTGGCGGTGTACACGGACAACAGGTGCAAAGGCCTCAGCGTGACCGTGGAGGTAACGTTGACGATGACGCCATTCGCCCGCTCTCGAAACTGCGGCAATACCGCCTGCGTCATGGCGATGGTGCCCAAGGTGTTCGTCTCGAACAGCTCGCGCACGGCGTCCATGGAGGTGCCCTCCAGTGCGTTGAGCAACCCGATGCCAGCATTGTTGACGAGCGCGTCGATGGGGCCGGCGGCGTCGATAAGCCGGCGAATACTTTGCGGATCGGTCACGTCGAGCGGCAACACATGGAGGCGCTCGGAAGGTGGCAGCAGGTCTTCGCGCGGCGTGCGCATGGTCGCGATGACATTCCAGCCGCGATCAAGGAAATCGCGGGCGATCTCAAGGCCAAAACCGGACGAGCAGCCGGTGATCAGGATGGTTTTCACAGAGACTCCAGGCGTGGGGTGAAGAGGAACTGTCCCCACGATAGGCGCCAGCATCCGGACTCACTACCATCGAAAGTCCATCTTTTGTTGGCTATAGTCCAGCAATGACTGACCCGCTCTCGGAAATCGTCACCCTGCTCCAGCCAGAGGCTGCGTTCTCCAAGATCTCCAGCGCTGCCGGCCCTTGGCAGGTGCGCCGCGTCGAGGCTGGGCGGCCGTTCTATGGCGTGATTCTGGAGGGCGCATGCCGCCTCGCCATTGAAGGGCGTGAACCGCTGATTCTCGAAGCGGGGGATTTCCTGCTGATCCCGGCCTCCTCTGGCTTTGCCATGTCGAGCAAATCGCCACCGGCACGCGACGTCGACTCCGTACCGACAATGCTGCCCGGCGGCGAGTACCGGCTCGGCCACCCGGATGGTCCGCCAGACGTTCGCATGCTGGTGGGCTATTGCACGTTTGGATCGCCGGATGCCGCGTTGCTGGTGTCGCTGCTACCGAAACTCGTACATGTTCGCGGCCAGCAACGGCTATCCACGCTGGTGCAACTGGTAATCGAGGAATCACGCACGCAACGCCCTGCCCGCAAGGTCATTCTTTCGCGGCTGCTAGAGGTATTGCTGATCGAGGCCTTGCGATCCACCACAGGCACGACGGCCTCGCCGGGTCTATTGAACGGACTCGCCGATGCGCGACTCGCCGCCGCGATACGGTGCATGCACGAAAGCCCGACCCGCGCATGGACGGTGGCCCAACTGGCGAAGGAAGCGGCGCTGTCGCGCTCGGCGTTCTTCGAGCGCTTCAGCCGTGCCGTAGGCATGCCACCGATGGAGTACCTGCTCGCATGGCGCATGGCGCTCGCGAAACGCCTGCTGCAGCGCGATGGTGTAGGCATCGCCGACGTAGCGGAGCGTATCGGCTACAGCTCGGCGAGTACCTTCAGCGTGGCGTTTACCCGGCACGTCGGCTTGCCACCGGCGCGGTACGCGCGGGAGCACACGGCGGCGCGCGAGTGAACTCGCGACACCGGCCGAGCGATCAATCACCTGTGATTCAAAGCGTGCGCCGCTTGCTCCGCCCCAACCACCACGCCATCACCGCCCCAGCTAGCAACCAGCCAATAACCTGCTCCACCAGCGCCGCCACCGTGAAGTTGGTAGGAAACATGTACCAATTCCAGTACGGCACCATGGTGCTGAGCCAGGCAAACACGCTGGCAGCCAACGCAATGCTCAAGCGAGTCATAAAGCTAAACGCAGCCAACCCCATGACAAAGGCGAGCATCAAGGCCGACAAGGTGTCCGAGGCCCATTCCCGGGGCAACCGGCCGCTCATGTCGGACAGGTCGTCACCCTGCGGCATATAGACCATAAAGGCATAAGGCGATGCTTTGGCCTTGGCCGAATAGGCCGCCATAACCGTCTTGTCACCCATCTTGGCGGGGTCAATCGAGGGCAGAAGGAACACGCCCGCTTGCTCGCCCAGGCCGGGCCGCAAGCTGGCAAGAACAGTGTCTTCTGCTACCGGTTGGCGCATGCCAATGTCGCCCAGGCCCAGCGCCATGTGCGCTACGGCGCCCCAGATGAACATCACGATGCCACCCATCAATGCTGCAACGAGTACTCGCATGACCGTGCCTCCCCGTGATTGATTGTGCGCGGCGATGACTCTATGCCCGTCGTGAAGCGAGCCGCAAGTTGGGCAAAAGGACTAACCCCCGTCCCGCCGTGCTCCATGAAAGGCTAGTGCATCAGCGCGAACGGTCACGACGGAAAGCGGCCATCAAGTCACGTCGAAAAATCCAGGCGAAAGTCGACTGCATGACCACTTGAATACCAAGAAACATCTTCAGGCCGACCCAGAAATCTGCGACAAACCAATACGCAAATGCCGGCGCCAAAGACATAAGCGCCATACGCGACGCGACATACCGATATGCCGAAAGTGGCCCCATCAACTCGCCTCACCATCCATTACTGATTAACGCGACCTTCTACGTATAGGCAAACATGCTTGCCAGAGTTGAACGGGCTGATAGCCACTACCGCTTACGCTCCCGCGCCTCACGACGCGCTTCGCGCAGACTCAGCAGCTTCTCGCGCAGCTGCAGCTCCAGCCCGCGCTCCACTGGCTCGTAGAACACGGTGCCATCGATCGCATCGGGCAGCAGTTGCTGGTCGAGTGCCACGCCGCCTTCGTTGTCGTGGTCGTACTGGTAGCCCTGCCCGTAGCCCAGCCCTTTCATGAGCTTGGTCGGTGCGTTGCGCAGGTGCATGGGCACGTCCAGCGTGCCGGTCTGTTGCACCACAGCGCGGGCGGCGTTGTAGGCCTTGTAGGCGGCGTTGCTCTTGGGTGCGATGGCCAGCCAGATGGCGAGCTGGGCCAGTCCGAGTTCGCCTTCGGGGCTGCCGAGGCGTTCGTAGGTGTCCCATGCGTCTAGTGCCATGCGCCAGGCGCGAGGCTCGGCGAGGCCCACGTCTTCTACGGCCATGCGTGTCATGCGGCGGGCGAGGTAGAGCGGGTCCACGCCACCATCAAGCATGCGGGTGAGCCAGTACACGGCGGCATCCGGATCGGATGAGCGCACGGATTTGTGCAGTGCCGAGATTTGGTCGTAGAACTGCTCGCCACCCTTGTCGAAGCGACGCGTGCGGTCGGCCAGTACCTGCGTGAGCGTGGTTTCGTCGATGCGATGGTTCTCGGCCAGCTCAGAGGCAATTTCCAGCAGGGTGAGGGCGCGGCGCACGTCGCCGTCCGCGGCCTGCGCGATCAGCTTGAGCGACTCGTCGGCCACTTCCAACTGCATGTCGCCAAGGCCACGCTCGCTGTCTTCCAATGCGCGCTTGAGCGCCACGGCGATGTCGTCCACCGTTACTGACTCCAGCACGTGCACGCGGCAGCGGGAGAGCAAAGCGGAGTTGAGTTCGAACGAGGGGTTTTCGGTGGTGGCGCCGATGAAGATGATTACGCCGCGCTCGATGTGCGGCAGAAAAGCATCTTGCTGCGCCTTGTTGAAGCGATGCACCTCGTCCACGAACAGCACGGTGCGGCGACCCTGTGCGAAGTTCACCTCGGCTTCGACCAGCGCCTTGCGCACATCGGGCAGACCCGATAGCACGGCGGAAATGGCGCGGAAATCGGCATCCGCATAGCGCGCCACCAGCAGGGCTAGCGTGGTCTTGCCGCAACCGGGCGGGCCCCACAGGATCATCGAATGCACGCGACCGGCTTCCAGCGCGCGGCGCAGCGCCTTGCCGGGAGCCAGCACGCGTTGCTGGCCCACGATTTCATCCAGGGTGCGTGGCCGCATGCGTTCGGCCAGGGGCTTTAGATCGTCGGACTCGGTAAACAGGCCCGGCGCGTCGAACATATCGCTGCGTGACATGCTGCGCATGATAGGGCATTGGGCCGGCGGGCGGCTCATTCGCGCCCTGCTCTGTAAGCACCAGGGCGCCTGGAAAGAGCCGTCATTCCCGCGAAAGCGGGAATCCAGTGCCTTCGGTTTTTGCCGGACTGAAAGCCGCTGGATTCCCGCTTTCGCGGGAATGACGAGCAAAAAAGTTCTCAGCGTTCCATCAGGACTTGGGTTCGTCCCGCTGCCCCTGCCGCAAGAGGCTGAAGGCCATGGCCGCCACACCCAGCGCACCCAGTGCCAACACTACCCACAGCAAGGGCTTGGTCCAGTCGTAGGGCACCTTGGGCGCTTCCAGTGCCGAGGGGCCGGCTTCATCCGCGCGCGCGCCCAGCTCAGCCAGCGCAGGCTGCCAGTCGTCGCTGTTGGTGCTGCGCAGACGGCTCAACGCCTCATCCACGGGATACTCGCCACGCCGTGCCGAGTAGCTGCCGGCCAGCAAGCGGAACGGCGCATTGCCCTCGGGAATGAACACGTACTGAGGCGGCAGCCAGCCCACGCTGAGGGCTGGCGCACCGGACAGTGGCGTGTCGCTGTGCACGCGGATGCGCCGGGTGCTGGATGGCTGATCCATGTTGGCGGTGTCTTCGCCACCCTTGCCGCCCGTGCGCACCAAATTGAGCGAGGTCACTTCCGACCACGTCTGGTCGCCGTTGTCCTGAATCACATGCACGGTTGCCGCGTTGTTGCCCGCAGGCAGGGTGAGCTTGAACGAGATCAACGGCAGCTCGGCCGGTAGCTCGTATACATAATCACCCGACACCTGCCCGTTTTGCTTCGGCTCCAACCATTGCAATTGCGATGCACGATCGGCGACCGCATCGGTATAGCTACCAACCAGCTTGACGGTGGGTGCATGGCCCGCACCCCAGTCCACTTGGCCGTCACTCAGGTGTACACGGAAATAGCGCTCCGGTTCGCTGCTGGTGGCGTCGATCTTCAGTTGCTCGACCTGATCCTGGTCGCCATGCACGCGGGTCAGGCCCACGTCGCTGGCAAGCATGCTCCACTGCCGCAGATCGTTGCTGCCCTCGACGGTGACGTGGATCTGGAAATCTTCCTGCAGGGTCGACGGGTCCAGTTCGATGCTGTCGATATTCGCGGCCCGGCCAGCATCGATCAGCCAACTGTCCGGGTGCTGTGCGGTGGCGCCGCGATCGTCCTGACTGATGACGATGCCACCGTTGGCGTTGCGCTCCACCTTCACGCTGTCGCTGTTGTTGGCGGTAGCAACCGGCACGGGCAGCAGGCGCGCCGTGGTTTCGAAATCGTGCTTGGCCGGCGGTGACGGCGGCATCGGTGCGAATGGCACGGGTTTGCCCGCCGCATTCACCACGATCACATCGTGCAGGTGGGCCGTTTGACTGGCCGCCGCGTACACCTGCGGCCCCAGCACCACCCGATAGGCCTCGCTGGTGGTTTTCGTGTCGAGCGGAAACGCATAGGCGTATTCCACATTGGTATCCGCCTGGGCAGCAGCCACGGGCAGCATCAAGGCCAGCCCAATCCAACGAACATCAAGGCGCATGCCCGGTTTCCTCCATAGACGATGAACGGCGCGGCGGAGCCGGCGCCAGGTATCCAATGACACTGCACAGCAGGCCGAATGCGATAAACGAGCCGATGCCAAACAGATTGCCCAGCTGACGGCGGTCGACCAGAATCAGCTTGGCCAGCACCACGCCCATGATGATGGCGCCAGCCAGCCAAAATAGACGATGGCCGCGCCGCGATCCCCACACCCAGGCAAACAGGCCCAGCACACTCCACACCACCGTGAGCGACATCTGCGCGAGGCTTGAATCCGCCAGATCGGCGTTCCACGCCACGCCGCCCAGCTGATGCACCGCGCGCAGGGTGAAACTGGTAACCAGTGCCAGCACGATGGAGCCAAGCACCGGACCACGCGCATGCCGGAGCACGGCGGGCAGCGACGGATCGGTGATCCAAGCGGCGAACATCGCAGCGATGGCCAGCAACAGCAACTCCACCGGGTTCAACAGCGGCACGTAGCGCAGCGGCGCAGCATCGCCATCCATGAACAAGGCGAATACACCCGCCAAACCCAGTGCAATCAGCAGCGAATACTTCAGCGGCGGCAACCAGCGCGACAGGCTCTGCGTCATAGGTGGCGCTATCAGGCGCGGACGCCAGTGCGCCGCGACAAATGCCAGCAGCAACGATGTCAGGCTCAGAGCAGCGACCCAGCTGCCGGACAACCAGCGCAGACGATCCAGCGCCACCGCCACGCCAAATCCAGCCAGCAGGACCCAGCGCCACAACCACATCCATTGCGCTGCCGGGCCAGCCCACTCCGCGGAACGTACGCATAGCAGCGTGCGCCAGCCAAGCACGGCAGCTGCGATTACCGCCAACAGGTTCCAGCCGTGCCAGGGTTGCTGGTGGTTGCCGACGACGAGCGCAATGAGCACCAGCATGCACGCCATGAAGGCCACCGGAGTCCACCGCAGCGCAAAGCCCAGTTCCTGCGAACTGCGATACCTGGAAGCTTCCGCTGCACCCCAGGCCGTGACGGCAAGCCATGCGAACCACGCGGCGAACATGTTTGCGTCCGGCACGAAGTTCGAGATTTCTTCCGCGCAGGCAACCACCCACCACAGCATGCCCCAGGCATACAGAACGACCGAAAGCACACGATGCAACACGCGCCCATTGCCCAACCGCGCGAACAGGCCAGCACTGGCGAAGCCCGCGATCACCAGCATCAGCGCACTGATGCATTCGCGGTTGAGCACCGGCCATGCGACGTGAACACCGCCGTGCATGCCGCGATCCACCAACAGTGCGCATGCCGCGAACACTTGCAACGCAATGCCGCTCCACGTTGCCAGCCAGCGCTGCTGACGCAGGCCCAGCCAGATCAAGCCCGCGCCTTCGAGCGCAAAAATGCTGCCAGTGACATCGGCGCTCAGCGCCAACGGCACGGTAAGTGTCGCCAGGGCCACGGCGAGAATCGCCCAGGTGTCGCGGATCAGGCGCATGCCCGGCTGGTGACGGGACAGATAGGCCACGCCCACATAGACCGACGCAGCAACCAAGGTGGAGATGGCCAATGCCTGGCCATCCCATTTCAGCAACGCGCCCTGTAGCAGAAGGCTGATCAGCGGATTGCCGAACATCAGGCAGCCGTCGATCACCAGTCGCCGATCGACAGGCGCGCGCACCACGTGCAGCCACGGTATGAACAGGTAGAACAGGAAGTTGAGGATCAGGAACGGCTCAGTGCTGGCGAACAAGCTGTGGTCGTAGCGCAGCACGCCCCACGCGCTGCCCACGGCAAACGTAGCGATAAAGCCCAGCAGGTTGAGTACGCGCCACGAGCGCTTCCAGGCAATGCCGAGAATGGCGAGGTTCAGCACTGCGTAATAGCTAAACAACGCCACATGGCTGCCATTGCCGGTGGACACCAGGATGGGCGCGGCAAAGCCCGCGATCAAACCCAGTACGGCCAGCGCCAACGCATCCTGCATGACTGCCAACACGCCAATGCCGGCAACCAGCACCACAAGCACCCCAAACGCTGCGCTCGCGGGCAACAAGTCATAGAGGCGGAAGGCGGCAAATACCGTCATCACCAGCACGCCGATGGAACCACCCTGCAGGGACAAAGCGAACACACGCCGCGATTCGCGCTTGTGCCAGCCAAAGAACAGGCCACCCGTGGCAGCCAGCGCCACCATGGATACACGCAGAGCCACCGGCACGTGCAGCATGCCGGCATCGGACGCGTACTTGAGCAGTGCAGCCACGCCGGCAAACAACACCAGCATGCCGATCTTCACCGGCACATTGCCTTCGGTGAACCAGCCCCACACACGCTGCATCAGGCGGTCGAAGCCGGAGGGCTGACGCGGCATGGCGGGCGCCGGTGGCGCGATCGGCCGCGGCGCGGGTTCCAAGGACGGTACCGGTGGCGGAACCTCCACGTCCTGGACGGGCGGACGCGACACCGCCGCGACCGGCGGCGCCACGGGCGGCACTGGCTCGTGCAGCGCCTCGCGGGCCTCCTGGGCGGTCATCCATGGCCGCTCGGCGGGTGCCTGCTCCGGCTGAGCGGCCGGGACAGGCTGTGCCGGCTTGGCCGCCGTCAGTTGCTGGCGGATGCGCCCCAGCTCACGGGACAGCTCCATCTGCCTGCCCCAGAGCAGTCCTACCGCCGCACCACCCACGATGCCGGCCAGGCTGGCTGATGACACCAGCCCGCCCAGCACCGCACCAATCACCATCCATAGAAAGATCATGCCTGTCCATCTCCGCCCACCAGGGGGCGTTACACCCCAAGTGTGCCATGGCCGACTAGGCGCCAAGACGCGAGGGACGCATGCTACGGGCGATGTACGTCACGACTATCAGATATTTCCTACATTTGACGCCGTTCCGCACGCTGTTCCATCCAGTCATACAGCACAGGAAGCAGCAACAAGGTGAGCAGGGTGGAGGTGATCAGGCCACCCACCACCACCGTAGCCAGGGGCCGCTGGGTTTCCGCGCCTACGCCACTGGAGAGCAGCATAGGCACCAGCCCCAGGATGGCCACGCTGGCCGTCATCAATACCGGCCGCAGGCGCAAGGCCGTGCCACGCACCACCGCGTCACGCACGCCCATGCCTTTGGCGCGCTGCTCGTTGAGGAAGCTCACCAGCACGATGCCGTTGAGCATCGCCACGCCAAACACGGCGATAAAGCCAATCGCCGAGGGCACGGACAGGTACTGCCCCGTGACTGCCAACGCCACGATGCCGCCAATGGTGGCGAACGGCACATTGGCGAGGATAAGCGCCGCGTACTTCATCGAGTTAAACGCCGTATAGAGCAGGATAAAGATGAAGAAGATGGTGGCCGGCACGATCAATGACAGGCGCTTCAATGCGCGCTGCTGGTTCTCGAAGGCCCCACCCCACTCGGTGTAGTAGCCGGTGGGCAGCTTTACTTTCTGCGCGATGGCTGCGTTTGCCTCCCGCACGAAGCCGTCGATATCGCGGCCGCGCACGTCCATCTGGATCACCGCATAGCGCTGCAACTGTTCGCGACGGATGAAGGAATACCCTTCGGCCTCTGTCACCTCGGCCACCTGCGAGAGTTGCACGATGGCGCCACCCGGTGATTGGATGGGAATGCGCTGGATGGCCTGCATGGAGCGCTTGTCCGCATCGTCCAGACGCACCGCGATGTCGAAACGCTTCACGCCATCGATCAGCGTGGTGACGGGCTCCCCGCCGATACCGTTGCGCACCACGGTGAGCACGTCATCCGCATTCAGGCCGTAACGCGCCAGCGCCTCGCGATCCACACGGATGCGTATCTGTGGCTTGCCCAGGTTGGCTTCCAGCGCCAGATCCGCTACCCCGGGCACGCCACCCAGCACGTCCTTGATGCGTGCACTCTGGCGATCGAGCTCGCCTAGGTCGTCGCCATAGAGCTTGAGCGCCAGCGTGGCGCGCACGCCCGAGATCAGCTCTTCGATACGCATCTGGATCGGCTGGGTGTAGCTCACTACGGCCGTTGGCAAAGCATCGGACAGTTCACGCTGCATGTCCGTCTCGATGCTCTCCAGCGTTTGCCCCTTGCGCCACTGCTCGCGCGGCTTCAGTGGCGTATACACCTCCATATAGTTCACATCCGCCGTCTCGCCCTTCTCGGCACGGCCGATCATGGCCAGCGTGGTATCCACCTCCGGGAACGACGCCTTGATGCGCTCGGCAACCTGTCGCGAGATCTCGATGGACTCGTCGAGCGACGCGGAAGGAATGGAGGTGATGCGCCACATGATGGCGCCCTCCTTGAGATTGGGCATGAACTCTTTGCCCAGGAACGGGAACAGCGCAAGGCTGCCGAGCAGAGCGCCGCCCGCTATGCCCAACACCAGCCCGCGCCGCCGCAGCGACCAGGCCAGCACGGTGCCATAGAGTTTCTTTCAGGAAAGCCACGAGCCACGTGTCACGCTCTTCCTTCGGCTTGAGCACCAGTGCGGCAAGCACGGGGATCAGCGTCAAGGCGAGCAGCAGCGAACCGGCCATGGCGAAGCTGATGTTGAACGCCATCGGTTTGAACATCTTGCCCTCCAGCCCTTGCAGGCTGAACAGGGGCAGGAACACCACGATGATGATGACGATGGCGAACGTGATAGGCGTGGCCACTTCGCGCGCCGCCGCCAGTACGGCAGCGTTGCGATCTACCGGCAGGCCGTGCGCCTTACGCTCGGCCATGATGCGGAAGGCGTTTTCCACCATTACCACGGCGCCGTCCACCATCATGCCGATGCCGATAGCGAGGCCTGCCAGCGACATCAGGTTGGCCGACAGCCCCGCCTGCTCCATGCAGATAAAAGCAATCAGCATGGCCAGCGGCAAGGCAACGACCACCACCAGCGCGCTGCGGAATTCGCCAAGGAACAGGAACAGCACAATGGCGACAAGGATGGAGCCTTCCACCAGCGCACGCACGGCCGTACCCACCGCCTTATTCACCAGGTCGGTGCGCTCATACACCGGCTTGACCACCACGCCCTCCGGCAACGCTTGCCGCACGGTGTCCAGCTTGGCCTTTACCGCATCGACCACGCTTTTCGCATTTTCGCCGATGCGCGCCAACGCCTGCCCCATCACCACTTCTTTGCCATCGCGGGTGACAGCACCTGTGCGTGGCGCACCGGCTTCTTCCACCGTGGCCACGTCACGTATGTAGACCGGCGTGCCGTCCTCGGTCTTCAGCACGATCTGGCCGATGTCGCGGGCGTTCTGCACCAACCCCAGTCCGCGCACGAGGTATTGCTCGCGCCCCACGTCGACGAAATTGCCGCCAACCTGAGCGTTATTGGCCTGCAAGGCCTCAATGACGTTCTTGAAGCCCAATCCATGCGCGATCAGCTTCATCGAATCGATGCGCACCTGATACTGCTTCTCTTGACCGCCCCACGAGGTGACGTCATCCACACCGGGTGCGGTGCGCAGCATCAGGCGGATGGACCAATCCTGCAGGGTGCGCAGTGCACGGTCATCAGGGGCGCCTTTCAATGCATCGTCAGCGCGCTCCACCGTGTACCAGAACACCTGTCCCAGGCCCGAGGTGTTCGGCCCCATCTCCGGTTTGCCATAGCCGGCAGGCAACCGGTCCCCCACCTGCTGTAGGCGTTCATTGACCAGTTGGCGCGCAAAGTAGATGTCCATGTCGTCGCTGAAATACACGGAGACATAGGACAGGCCAAACAGGCTCACCGAGCGCACTTCTTCCACCTTGGGCAAGCCGGCCAGCGCCGACTCCACCGGCGTGGTGAGCAGTTGCTCCACGTCCTCGGCGGCAAGGCCCGCCGCTTCGGTATAGACATTCACCTGCACCGGCGTCACGTCAGGAAAGGCGTCGATGGGCAGCTTGCGCACGGCTTGGTAACCGAGCACACCAACAACGAGAAACGCGATGATGACAAGCAGCTTGTAACGCAGCGAGAGTTCGACAAGACGTGCGAGCATCATTCTTCTCCCAACTGCGAGCGCAGCAACCGCGCCTTGAGTGCAAAGGCGCCCTTGCTCACATAGGAGGCACCGGGCTTCAGGCCCTGGCGTATCTCCACCCAGCCGTCGCGCGTCTCACCGACGTCCACCGCGGTCGGTTCAAACGCAGCATTTCCGCTGGTGACGAAAACGGTGGATTGGTTTTGCAACAGCACCACCGATTCCGCCGGAACGGCAAGCACAGAGCGACCACCCACCGCGATGCGCGCATCGACCAACTCGCCGGGATGCAGCAAGTCGCGACTGTTGTCCACCGCAATGCGCACGGGCACAGTGCGGGTCTTTTCATCGGTCTGGTGTGAGCGTTGCACCACCTTGCCAGGCAAGCTCTGCCCGTGAATCAGAACGCGCGCCGCATTGCCTTGCGCGACGCGCTCGGCCTCCGCTGGCGGCATGCGCGCCTCCACCCACACGGAGTCTTCTTTCACCAGCGTGAATAACATGCGCCCCGCATCGACCCGCTCACCCACCAGGAACGAGTCGGTGGTGATGCGGCCATCGGTGGGTGCAAGCAGTTCGTAACTTCCATCCGCTTTCGCCGAACCCGCACGCAAGACGCCCTGAATCTGCCCGTCGGACAGACCATAGGCGCGCAGCCGTGCACGAGCCTGATCCCGCTGCACCTGCACTTCGGTATAGCGGCGCCCGGATACCGCCTGCGGCCCCAACGAGGACACGCGCCGCCATTCCTGCTCGGCCACGATGAGCGCACCCTGTGTTTCCGCGACTTGCACACTGGACAACACGACCAGCGGCTGACCCGCTTTCACCACGTCGCCGAGCTTCACCTTGCGCGACAACACCATCGATTCAATGCGTGGTGACACCAGCACAGTCGAATAGGCATCAACCTTCACTTCGCCCGGCGACTTGATCTCGTCGGCAAGCTCGCGGGTGGTCAGTCTTGAAACGACAATGCCTGCCTCCTGCACGGCACGTGCATCGAGCGCGAGCGGATTCCCCGCCTGTTGCGCCGAGACGTTCGCGGCGGTGACGGCCAACGCCAGCGCGCAGGCAGCATAGATGGATAGGCGAATCATGGAGCAGCTTCCTGTGTGCGGCCGTCGAGCCAGTCCGTCAGGCGGCCGGCAGCGGTGAGGTAGTCGAACCAGGCCTGCCAAGCTTGGCTTTCGAGTGCGAGCGCGGAAAGCGCGGTGTCCAGGCTCTGCTTGAGCTGGATGAGGTAGTCGGAGGTGCTGATCTCCCCTGCTCGCCAGAGCTTTTCGAGCAAGGCGGCGCGATCGTCGAAGGCGGCGGCACGCCCTTGGCTGAAAGCCTGTCCCGAGTCGCGCAGTGCGTCATAGCGCGCCTGGGCCTCGCGCAGTGATGCGCGACTCGCCAGTTGCCGGGAGCGCACGGTCGCCGCAGCCGCACCCGCCTCAGCGAGTGCCGCGTCGACCTCGGCGCGGCCGCTGTTGAGTACGGGTAATGGAATGGTCACGCTGAGGCCGATCACCTGATCGGTCGTTACGCCGGTGCGGACGCGGCCACCGGTAAGGCTGACGGTGGGATCGGGGATACGTGCTCGCCTGGCCACATCGATACCAGCCTGTGCAGCCGCCTCATCGGCCCGCGCTTTGAGCAGCTCGGGCCGGTCATCCATTGATAGCGGCACAATGCTGTTCGACAGCGGCGGCAGCCCTGCCGGCAAAGGCGGCGGTGACTTCACCTCATCACCGGCAATGGCTTCGAGCGACGCAAGCGTCGCCGCCTCATTGCCGGCCAGCGACGCCTGCTGGATCTGGGCTTCACCCAAGGCCAGCGCTGCCAGATCGCGCTCAGGACTACTGATGTCACCCACTGCCAGGCGTTCCGCTGCCAGCGCATCAAAACGGCGCATCAGTTCAACACGATGCGCGCCCAGCTCACGCTGACGCCCCGCCAGCGCAGCGCCAGACCAGGCCTTCAACCAGCGCGACGCGACCTCCCTTCGCAGGAGCTCATAGGTCGCCTCGCGACTGCGCCATTCGGCATCCGCCTGCGAGGTGCGCGCACGCCGCTTGCCTGACAGATCCAGTGGTAGCGAAAGGCCAGCGGTGCGTCGGTCAACGTCGGCGTTCTCGGCATCGAGCGACAACGACGGGTTGTAAACAGGTTGCGACGCCGCGCGAACCCGCGCCTGCGCAGCCTCGACGTCGGCACGGGCGGCCTGGACCTCGGGACTCGCGCCCCATATGGCACGCACTGCACCCTGGAGCGGCGAAGCGACGACGGGCGTCGCCGCACCGTCGCCGGGCGAAGCCACAACGGTCGCGGCGCATAACAAGCAGGCAGCCCCCACAAGGGCTGCACGTAGAAAAGACATGGAAAAATCTCCTGAAAACGATCACAGCGAATGCACCCGTGAGGGCGCACGTCAGGCGGTCGTTGTCAGGCGATGGGTGGGCGCAGAAGCGAGCGCGTCGCGTCGGGCACGCGGCCTGCGTCAATGGAGGGGATGGCGAACGATGCCTCAGGCACGCCAACGGCCAGTGCAATGGAAACGGGCAACGTGGCGGCATGCGCACAGGCGCAATGGCAGGACTCGCCTTCGCCCAGCAGGCAGTCGGCGTCGGCCCCCTGTGTCATGGGGGCAGCCTCGGCTGACATGGTTACGGAAGCATACGTCTGCGCCCGGAACGTGTCGCGCTCGCCGCCATCAGCGAGGCACACGGCACCGCTGACCAGCTTGATCAGCAGCACAGCCACCACCAATACCCACAGGCCGCGATGGCGGCGCAGGCGACTCAGCAGTGGCAGGGAACGGGGTGACATAGGCCGAATGCTAAGGAACAAGCCACGTGTTAGACAATTTCATTCGTGGCGTGACACGTTCGTGACGCCACCCGAACGCACCTCGTGCAGGAAATACGCATATTTCTGCACTATGACGGCCATCGCCGTGGCTATCATGTCGCGGCGTAGTCGGGGGTGGAGTCCGCAAGTGGCGCAACGGCTGGGGCGAGCAAGCAAGCAGGTTGTCCAGGAAAGCGCGACGTTCTTCGGCGCCCATCGTTCGCGATGGAATGCGGCGCGGATGGTGGCGCTGCTATGCCTGCTGATCCTGCCGGCGCTGTGCCTGGGCAGCGATAAGGACCCGTGGGCGCCGTTCGATGCACCCTGGTTCGATCGGATCGGGGTCAACGACGGCCTGCCACATTCCATCACCACCACGCTCGAGCAGGATCGGCGCGGACTGATCTGGATCGGCACGCTTTCTGGCCTGGTGCGCTACGACGGCTACCGCATGCAGGTCTTCACGGCCGCGGGCGGCAAGGCCGACATTCCCGACGCCTATGTGCGCTGCCTGCTCACGCTGCCGGACGGCGGCCTGCTGGTGGGCACCAATGCCGGCGGCCTGAGCCGCCTCAATCCGCTCGACAACACTTTCCATAATTACCCGGTGGGTCGTGGTGGCACCAGCGACAGGAAGATCTACGCCATGGCGCCAGACGGCAGCCGCGGTGTATGGATCGCCACGGAACGTGGCATCGACTACCTGGACCTCGCCAACAATCGCATCACGGCGGTGCCGTTGAGCGAGGGCATGTCGCCGCGCAGCTTCAGCATTCTGCAGGATCGCGAGGGCAACCTTTGGGCGGGCAACAACAGCGGCCTGTTCGTCCGTCACGCAGGCGACACTCATTTCGCGCGCGCGGAGCATCCCGCAAATGACAGCAATGTCGATGCAGTGCTGAGCGACGGCATCTGGGCTCTGCTCGAAGACCGCGAGGGTCGGCTGTGGGTGGGCAGCACGCAATCCGGCGCGGCCTATCGGGATGCCGCGGGCCATTGGCACGCCATTGCCGGCTTCAGCGGCTACCAGCGCGATCACGCGCGTCGCGCCACCGTGCGCGCCTTCAACGAAATGGCGAGCGACACGATCTGGATCGCCACGGATGGCGACGGCGTACTCGCCTACGACGTGAACGCAGGCACTTTGCACGCTGTCGCCCATGACACCGCCCGACCCTCCTCACTTCCCGGTGATTCGGTGCGCGACCTGCTGCAGGACAACTCGGGAAATGTATGGGTCGCCACCGACCTTGGCGTGGCACGCTACGACCCCGATGCCCGCAAGGCGTTCGCGCTGCAGCCATCGACCAGCGATGATCGCTCGCTGGCGAACACCAACGTACGCGGCATCTTCGTGGACAGTCGCCAGCGCATATGGCTGGGCATGAGCTCCGGGCGCATCGACGTCATCGACCTTTCGGCCGGCGCCATCCGTCATCTCGAGCTCAACGGCGTGCAGACACGCCGCGACGTGCAGGCATTCACCGAAATGCCGGATGGCACCATCTGGGTCGGCACGCAGGGCTTGGCGAAAATCGACCCCGACACGCTGGCCGTCCACGGCTCGGCCATTCCGGAGATGGACGACAAGCCGGTGTTGCACCTGCTGCCCGATGACGACCACCTGCTGATCGCCACCTACGACGGCGTCTACCGCTACGACACGCATACGCGGGCGTTGGCGCATTTCAACCACGATGCCAACGACACCGGCAGTCTCGCCAGCGACACGGTGCGCCGTATTGCGCGCATCGACGACGACATTTGGTACGTGACCGGACGAGGCATCAGCATCGCGACCAGTCCGCTGCAGACTCGCAACTTCGAAAACCTGCTCCATCGCCCTGGCGACAACACCAGTCTGCCGAACAACCTCGCCAGCTCCATCGCCATGGACCCGCAAGGCAACCTGCTCGTTGGCACTTATGGAGGCCTGGCCATACTGCAGCCGCGCAGCGCGGGTGATCCTTACCGGTTCACCACCATCGGCGTGGCCAATGGACTGCCCAGCGAAAACGTCAACGCCGTACAACCGGACGATTACGGCAATCCGTGGGTGAGCCTGTCCAACGGCCTGGCGATGATCGACGCCAATACCCATACCGTGCACACCCTCGGCGTGCGCGACGGCCTGCGCATCTCCAGCTACGTCTACGCGGCAGCGGCGCGCGCGCCGGGTGGCGAGCTGATGTTCGGCGGGCTGGGCGGGCTCACTGTCGTGCGCCCGTCATGGCAGCCCCGTGACGAACCCGATGCAGCACTGGCCATCACCTATGCGGCGGTCAACGGCGCACCACTGGCCTTTGGCAGGCTGCCCCGGAACGGTGAGTCGCTGGCCATACGCTCGCGCAATCGCAGCCTGCGCGTGGATTTTGCCCTGCTCGATTACGAGGCTCCGCCCGAGACCAGCTACAGCTATCGCATGGAGGGCTTTGACGAGGACTGGATCGACATCCCGCACGGCGGCCTGCCTACGGCGATCTACACCAACCTGCCCCACGGCGACTACAAGCTCCGCTTGCGCGCGCAGACGCACGGCATGCAGCCGCACCTGATCGAGTCGACCGTCGACGTCAGTGTCGAACCGCGCTGGTACGAGACCATCCAGGCACTGGTCGCCGCCGGCATCCTGGCCCTCGTGGCGATTGTCGGCGTCATCCAGTTGCGCACCCTCTATCTGCGCCGACAAGCCAGGCAACTGCAACACCAGATCGATCTGCGCACGCAGGATCTGCTAGTCGCCAACAAGCGACTGGACGAACTGGCCAATACCGATGCGCTCACCGGCGCATGCAATCGGCGACGACTCTTGGAGCTAGCCGAGGAAGTGCGCGCGCAAAGCCCGGACGGCCAAGCCTGCATCGCCCTGCTCGACCTGGACCGCTTCAAGCGAATCAACGATACCTACGGCCACCTCGCCGGCGACGCCGTGATCCGCCACGCCTGCCGGATCATGCAGGAGCAGAGCCGCGACACCGACATTATCGGCCGCTACGGCGGCGAGGAGCTGCTGGCCTGCCTGCCCGCAAGCACCCTGGAACAAGGCATGGTGGCCGCGGAACGCATTCGCAGCGCGCTGGCGGAGCAACCACTGACCCATGACGGGCAGACCATCGTGGTCACGGTCAGCATTGGCGTGGCCGCGTATCGCGCGGGAGAAACCCTGTCGCAATGGCTGACCCGCGCCGACGGTGCGCTGTACGAAGCCAAGCATGGCGGCCGCAATCGCTGCGTCGCCGCATCGTGAGGCGCACGCTCAGTTCAAGTGCCGTGCCGGTACATGGTGTAGCCGGCTACTCGCAGGACACATTCAAGCTCACCGCAACGGCTGACGCAGGCGTCCCGCTCAGTTCTTGATCGGTTGCGTCTGGATCACCGGCGCATCGCCGATCACGTCGGTGCCCGGCGGCGGCACGAAGTTGAAGGTTTCCGGCGAAATGGCCACGTTGCGATGCCAGTCGGAGAAGCGGATGTCGGTGACAGCGCCCAGTTGGTCGCGGAAGACCATGCGTGCCAGGCCGTTGGCATCGAAACCGAGATCGGCGTAGTCGAACTGCGGATCCTTCGCCTTGGAGGTCAGGCGCAGCCAGTTCAGGCCGTCGTGATCACCCTGCTCGACCGCATTGAAGTCCTTGTCCATCTGCTTCACGTCGGTAAGCACGGTCAGCGGACTATGCGACTCCTCCGAGCTCTGCACGCGTACCGTCACCTGCTCCAAATCCGGGTCGTACAGCCACACACGGCTGCCGTCGGCCACGATGGTCTGCTTGGACGGCGCCAATGTTTCCCAGCGGAACTGACGCGGAGCCTCAAGCGCGAGCGTGCCGTTGCTGGGCTTGCCTGCGTTGCCGTTGGCGTCCTTCAGGGTCTGCGAGAAGTTGCCGGTCAGCGAATGCATGCCGTTGGTGAAGGCGTCGAGTTTGCTGCGCGCCGGGCCAGCGGCCATGGCGAAACTGCTGACGGATAGTGCGACAGTGGCTGCAGCCAGGAGAAGCAAGCGTTTCATGGATGCCTTGTAAGTGAGGCGATTGAACGAATTGTGCGACCAGAAGGCTTAACAGTGAATCCCGTCTGACGCCGCGAAGCCTTTAGAGCGTCATTCCGGCGCAGGCCGGAATCCAGTAACCGTAAGGCGCAATCTTCGCCAAAGATGGAGGCATGGCGACAATCGAGCAGCTTCGCCACTGGATTCCGGCCTGCGCCGGAATGACGAGCAAAACCTGTCAGTTCTTCGGCGGCGGCGGAGCCAACACTTCGCGGTTGCCGTTGTGCTGTGGTGCGCTGACCACGCCATCCTGCTCCATCTGCTCGATCAGACGGGCGGCGCGGTTGTAGCCAATACGCAGGTGGCGCTGCACGCCGGAAATCGAAGCACGCCGCGTCTCGGTCACGATGCGAACCGCTCTGTCATAAAGCTGCGCGTCGGCGTCGCCGCCTTCCTCGCCGTCCTGCGGCAGGCCGGAGTCGTTGATGAACTTGCCGTCGCTGGTCGCCTGCACTTCTTCCAGCACGCCCTCGATGTATTGCGGGGAACCCTGTGCCCTGAGCCAGTTCACCACGCCATGCACCTCGTGGTCGTCCACAAAGGCGCCATGCACACGCTCTGGCGTCGCCGTACCCGGCGGCAGGTAGAGCATGTCACCGTGGCCCAGCAGTGCCTCGGCGCCGGACTGGTCAAGGATGGTGCGCGAGTCGATCTTGCTGGACACCTGGAACGCGATGCGGGTCGGGATGTTGGCCTTGATCAAGCCGGTGATCACATCCACCGATGGACGCTGCGTCGCCAGCACCAGATGCACGCCGGCCGCACGCGCTTTCTGCGCGAGGCGCGCAATCAGTTCCTCGACCTTCTTGCCGACGATCATCATCATGTCGGCGAACTCGTCGATGATGATCACGATGTACGGCAGCGGCTCCAGCGGCTCTGCCGCTAGGTTCGGCATCTCAGGATTGGGGCGGAACAACGGATCAAGCAGCGGCTGACCGGCGTTCTCGGCGTCCTTCACCTTCTTGTTGAAGCCGGCAAGGTTGCGCACGCCCACGGCAGCCATGAGCTTGTAGCGGCGCTCCATTTCGGCCACGCACCAGCGCAGCGCGTTGGCGGCTTCCTTCATGTCGGTCACAACCGGCGCGAGCAGATGCGGAATGCCCTCGTAAACCGAAAGCTCCAGCATCTTCGGGTCGATCATGATCATGCGCACGTCTTTGGCGCTGGCCTTGTACAACAGGCTCAACACCATGGCGTTCACGGCAACCGATTTACCCGAGCCGGTGGTACCTGCCACCAGCAGATGCGGCATCTTGGCGAGATCGGCCACTACCGGGCGACCGGCGATGTCCTTGCCCAACGCCAACGCCAGCGGCGACTTCATGGCGTCGTATTTGTCCGAGCGGAGAATTTCGGAGAGATAGACGATCTGCTTGCGTGTATTGGGGATTTCCAGGCCGATCACGTTCTTGCCCGGAATCACGTCAACCACGCGCACGCTGACCACGGACAGGCCGCGCGCGATGTCCTTGTCCAGGCTCGACACCTGCGAACCGCGCACGCCAGCCGCGGGCTCCAGCTCGAAGCGCGTAATGACCGGGCCTGGATAGACGCCGACCACCTTCGCCTCGATGCGGAAATCCTTGAGCTTCAGCTCGACCTGGCGCGACAGCACCTCGAGCGTTTCCTCCGAATAACCCGGACCTTGCTCCGGCGCCTCGTCCAGCAGCGACAGTGGCGGCAGCTCGCCCGGCGCGGCAGCGCCGGTGAACAGCGGGATCTGCGTTTCCAGCTTGGCGCGCTCACTTTTCACCACGGGAGCGGGTGCCGTCTCGATGCGCACGGGTTCGCGCTTGGCCTGTTTGACGGCCTCAGTCTTCTTGACCACTTCGCGCTCGGCCCGCGCCTGACGGGCCGCGAGCACTTCCGGCGCCTCGCGCAGCTTGCCGCCGAACCAGCCAGCCAGTTTGAGCACGCCCTGGCCGGTGACATCCGCCACTTTGAACCACGACAGGCCGGTGGCCAGCGTCACCGCGACCAGGAACAGCGCCAGCAGCAGCAGCGGGGCACCCTTGTCGCCCAGTGCGTGTGTCAGCCCACGGCCAACCCACATGCCAATGATGCCGCCCGCACCCTGCGGGAGGATCGGCTCGTCAATATTGAGATACAGCAGCGCCGGCGCAGTGATAAAGAAGAACACCGAACCAATCAGGCGCAGCGAGGGTTCCCACGGCTGCACGGTGCGCTCGCCGCGATGGCGCAGCACCTGCACGCCCAGCGCCAGCAAGAGCAGCGGGAAGCAGTAGGACACCAGTCCGAAGATGTAGCGCAGGACGTTGGCGATGTTCGCGCCAACCTCGCCACCGAAATTGCGGGCGTGCTCGACGGTGCCGGCATGACCCCAGCTGGGATCCTGGTCGTTGTAGCTGAACAGGCAGACCAGCAGATACAACGCCAGCGGCAGCAGCAGCAACGCGCCAGCTTCGCGCAGACGGCGCTTCAGTTCTTCACTGAGGCCTTCGCGCTCGTTCTTGTCTTTCTTGACGTTGGCGGTACGCGGCACCGTGGTCCTTATCCTGTCTTCAAGCATGAGTCCGGCCGCCAAGGGCGGCCGGACGGTGTTACATCCGCCGAAGCGGCAGGCAAGACCTTAGATCATGCCCTTGAGCGCCGGATGAACCAGCTCGCCGCCGTCGACGTTGATGCCCCCGCGCAGCGGTTCGAACTGGCGCCATTCGTTACCGGCGGCCAGACGCTGCACGTACGGCAGGATAGCGGCAGAAATCGCCACCGACGAGGTCTGCGGCACGGCACCCGGCATATTCGTGACGCAGAAGTGGGTCACGCCGTGCACGTCGTAGGTCGGTTCCTTCCAGGTGGTCGGACGCGAGGTCTCGAAGCAGCCGCCCTGGTCGATGGAAATATCCACCAGCACGCTGCCCTTCTCCATGGTCTTGACCATCTCTTCGGTGACCACGCGCGGCGCCTTGGCGCTGGGGATCAGCACGGCGCCGACCACGAGGTCGGCCGTGGCGACTTCTTCAGCCACGCTCGACTCATAGGCATACAGCGCGGTGACGTTCGGGCCCATGGCCATCATCTCGGCCAGACGATCCTGGCGCTTGTCGAACACCACGACGTTGGCGCCAGCAGCGGCAGCCAACGCGGCAGCGTTACCACCGGCAGCGCCGGCGCCCAGCACCACGACCTTGCCGCGCGGCGTGGAGGCCATGCCGCCCAGCAGCTTGCCCTTGCCGCCCTGCGGACGATGCAGCAGCGTGGTGCCGATCTGGGTAGCGATGCGGCCGGCGATGACCGACATCGGCAGCAGCAGCGGCAGGCCGCCGTTCTCTTCCACCGACTCGAACGCCACGCCGGTCAGGCCGATGTCCAGCAGGCTCTTGGTCAGCGCCGGCTCGGCGGCCAGGTGCAGGTAGCAGAACAGCAGGTGATGCTTCTTGAGCAGGGCCAGGTCGCCAGCGATCGGCTCCTTGACCTTCACGATCAGCTCACCGGCGTCATACAGGGCGGCGGCATCGGCTACGACCTTCACGCCGACCTTGGCATATGCCTCGTCGGAGAAGCCGCTCTTCTCACCGGCGCCGGACTGGATGAACACCTCGTGGCCACGGCGCACCAGATCGGACGCAGCGGCGGGAATGAGGGCAACACGACCTTCAAGGGTCTTGGTTTCGGAAGGAATACCGATACGCATGGGGAGTGGATCCTGATGGGGAAGTGAGGTGGCAACGACGCCGGACCGCAGGTGGCCTGGCAATACCTGTGCCGGCAGCCTTGAATCGTCCCCGCGTCTTCCCCATGCTTCCGGGTTCGGACGCCTCGCTCCGTTCTTGCCAAGCAGCGGCAGGAAACCGCGGCACGCGAGGGAGCGAATGACTCAACAAGTCGCCAGCAAACCCGAAGGATTATAACCATGATGGGCAGGCCGTTTTCACATTCCCGCAACGCCGCGCAACCAGACCACCTTTGCGCAGTTGCAGCAAAGTCAAAGAGATACAGCCCATCCTGCTGAAAACCAGCTGACAGCCCACATATAAGGGCGATCGCCGGAAGGCCATGCGCCCCAGCATGGCCCAAGCGGCGGAATCGGCATTCCACCCTCCACGAAGACCACCGCCAGCAAGGCGGATAGAAGGAACGCATGAACGCACCCACCAAGCACAGCCGCCTGCTGATCCTGGGCAGCGGCCCCGCTGGCTACACCGCCGCCGTCTACGCTGCCCGCGCCAACCTCAAGCCGATGATGATCACCGGCCTGCAGCAGGGCGGCCAGCTGATGACCACTACCGAGGTGGACAACTGGCCGGGCGACGACAAGGGCGTGCAAGGTCCGGAACTGATGCAGCGCATGGCGCAGCACGCCGAGCGTTTCGAGACGCAAATGGTGTTTGACCACATCCACAGCGTGGATCTCAAGCAGCGCCCGTTCCGCCTGAAAGGCGACTCGGGCGAGTACACCTGCGACGCGCTGATCATCACCACTGGCGCAACGGCGAAGTATCTGGGCATCGCCAGCGAGGAGCACTTCAAGGGCAAGGGCGTGTCCGCCTGCGCCACCTGCGACGGGTTCTTCTTCCGCGAGCAGGAAGTGGCCGTGATCGGCGGCGGCAACACCGCCGTGGAAGAGGCGCTGTACCTGTCCAACATCTGCAGCAAGGTCTATCTCGTGCACCGCCGCGACAAGCTGCGTGCCGAAAAGATCATGCAGGACAAGCTGTTCGAGAAGGCCGCCGCCGGCAAGATCGAGCTGGTGTGGAATCACTCCGTGGATGAAGTGCTGGGCGACAACTCCGGCGTGACCGGCGTGCGCGTGAAGGACGTGAACTCGGGCGCGACGCGCGATATCCCCGTGACGGGCTTCTTCGTCGCTATCGGCCACACCCCCAACACGGGCATCTTCGATGGCCAGTTGGACATGCACGACGGCTACATCAAGATCCGCAGCGGCTTGGGCGGCATGGCGACGATGACCTCCGTGCAAGGCGTGTTCGCCGCCGGTGACGTGGCCGACCACGTATACCGCCAGGCCGTCACCTCCGCCGGCTTCGGCTGCATGGCGGCGCTGGACGCGGAGCGCTGGCTGGACCAGCAGGGCCCGGCGAGCTAAGCCCTCCTGCTCGTCATTCCGGCGCAGGCCGGAATCCAGTAGCGACAATGTTCGGTTGTCGCGGCTAACGTCGAAGTTGGCTAAACGTGGCAGCGACAACCGGACATTGCGGAAACTGGATTCCGGCCTGCGCCGGAATGACGGCGATGTAACACTGAGGCAATCTGAACTGACGTGATCGAAGCACGCTTCCACGACAGCATCGAACGCATCCCTGCCGCGGCATGGGATGCGCTTCGTCCGGACGATAACCCGTTCGTCTCGCACGCCTTCCTCGCGCTGCTGGAGCGAACCGGTTGCGTCCGTCCCGACTGGGGCTGGCAAGCCCATCATCTTGGGCTCTATGAAGGCGACGAACTCGTTGCCGCCGCGCCGCTGTACCTGAAAGGCAACTCCCACGGCGAGTTCGTGTTCGACTGGAGCTGGGCGAGCGCCTGGGAGCAAGCCGGCGGCGACTACTACCCCAAGCTGCTCAATGCCGTGCCCTACTCGCCTGTGCCTGGGCCACGCCTACTGGCCGGCCAAAACGCACATACCGGCGAGCGACAGCGCGCCCTGGCGACAGCCATGCGCAGCTTTGCCGAGCGCATGAACCTCTCTTCCGTGCACGCCAACTTCCTGCGTGACGACGAATTGGCTGCCTTCGATGGTCCGTGGCTGGACCGCTCGGACGTGCAGTTTCACTGGCACAACCGTGGCTACGCTGACTTTGCGCAATTCCTCGCCGCACTGAATCACAAGAAGCGGAAAAACATCCGGCAGGAACGCGCCCATGTCGCCCAAGCGGGCCTGGATATCGAGATACGCGGCGGCGACACGCTCAGCCACGAAGAGTGGCGACAGATCCACGCCCTGTACGAAGCCACCTTCGACGCCAAGGGCAACCATGCCGCACTGACGCGGCGCATGTTCGCCGGCATGGGCGACATCCTCGGCGACCGCGTGCAGGTGGCACTCGCCCGCCACGAGGAGCGGATCATCGCCATGGCGCTGTTCCTCAAGAGCAGCGACACGCTATACGGGCGTTACTGGGGCGCGGACGTCGACGTACCAGGCCTGCACTTTGAACTCTGCTACTACCAGGGTATCGAATACGCCATCCGTCACGGCTTGCAGCGCTTCGAGCCCGGCGCGCAGGGAGAACACAAGCTGGCGCGGGGATTCCTTCCCGTGCGAACCCATTCACGGCACTACCTGGTCAACCACAGCTTTCGCGACGCCGTGCGCCAGGCGTTAACCAACGAAGCCGAGGCCATAGACGAATACGCGCAGGACCTGCTGCAACACAGCCCCTACGCGCATACGTCGTCGCCCTGACGCTTTAGCCGAGCGAAATGCCAGCCACCCGGCCCTCGGTATCCAGCTCCACGCCGAACTCGAGGTAGTTGCCGGGACCAAACTCGATTACGTAGTCGTTCCAGGTCTTGTCCTTGTCCTGGCGCCGTCCCTTGAAGATGAAAGACGACGGCTCGCCAAATGGTGACAACTGCTTGGCCAGTCGACCGGACAAACCGGCGGCCATCTTGGCCTTCAGCTTGTCGCCAAACATCGAAGCGTCTTCATTGCCTTTCTGCATTTGCGCGAAGGCCTTGCGTGCGGCTGCCGTCGTCGTCGCATCCTCGCCAGCCGCAGGCTTGCGCGCCGCCGCTGCAATATCCGGATACAACGCTTCGAATGTGGCAGTGACCAGCATCTGGCCCGGCTCCGGATTGTCGCCAACGTTGGTGAAGGCGATGACCTGGATACCCTGCTTCGGGAAATACTGATTCGACGTTGTGAAACCGAACGAACCGCCGGTATGACCAATGCGCGGCTGGTCGTCCAGCGTGTCGATAAACAGGCCAAGGCCGTAGTCGTTGCTACCCTCCACCGGCGTCGCCATCAGCGTGTAGTCGGCGGGACGAATGATCTTGCCGCCGCGAAGCGCGACATTCCAGCGTTCCAGGTCGTCCACGGTGGACACCAGGACACCCGCCGCCCAGCCGACCGTGGCATGGATGGTGGGCGCCGCTTCCAGCTTCCCGTTCGCATGTCGATAACCCTTCGCCATGCCCGACAGCCGAGATTCGTCGTCCACCGTATAGGTATGGGTCATGCCGGCCGGGACCAGCAGGTGCGTCTTTACATAGTGAAGGTACGACTCGTGCGATGTCAGCTCGATCACCCGGCCCAGCAACGCGTAGCCGCTATTGGAATACGACCAACGACTGCCCGGCTGAAAATCCAGCGGCTTGTCCTTGATGCGCGCCATGATCTGATCGAACGTGGTCGGCTTGACCGCCCATTGCTCAACGTCCGGCCCGTCCAGGTACTCCGGCATGCCGCTGGTGTGCGACAGCAACTGCTTCAGCGTGACTTCCTTCGCGTGCGGCGCGTCGGGCAGATAGGTCGCCAGCTTGGCGTTGATATCGAGCTTCCCGACCTCCTGCAGCTGAAGGATAGCCGCCGCCGTGAATTGCTTGGTGATGGAGCCGATCTCGTAATAGGTCGACGTCGTCGCTGGCGTCTTACGCTCGCGATCGCTCAAGCCATAGGCGTGCACATAGAGCGGCTTGCCATCGCGATAGATGGCGATGGTCGCGCCCGGGGTATCCGTGCGCTGCAACACGGTCTGCGCATCGCTGTCGATACGCTTGGCCAACGCGGAATCCATGTCGGGCGACGCAGCCACCACCGTCGGGGCCAGAGCAACCATCCACCACAAGAAGCGACGACGCATGCCAGATCCATGGGCTAGTGAAGGTGGGGCATGCTAACCACATCTCCGTGCCGGTAGCATGTACCAAACATCCTGACTTGGTTTGACCGCCGCCCGATACCCCATGATTCGATTGCCCCTGCTCGACGCGACCAGGCCGGAACACTTCCCTGATCCGCGCAAAGCATTGAACGATCCGAACGGCCTGCTGGCCTTCGGCGGCGATCTGTCGCCACGCCGCCTGCTGGCCGCCTATGCGCAGGGCATCTTCCCCTGGTTCAACGAGGACGAACCACTACTCTGGTGGTCGCCCGACCCGCGCTGCGTGTTCCACACGAATACGCTGACTCCCAACCGCAGCCTGCGGCGGCGCCTTGCCCAGGTAGATTGGGTCATTACCGTCGACCACGCCTTCCACGACGTGGTGGCGGCATGCGCCGCACCGCGGCCCGGCCAGAGCGGCACCTGGATCGTTCCGGCGATGATCTCAGCCTACGAGCAGCTGCACGCGATGGGACACGCGCACAGTGTTGAGGTGTGGGAGCACGACCGTCTGATCGGCGGCATCTACGGCATCGCCGTTGGACGGCTGTTCTGCGGCGAATCCATGTTCAGCCGCGAAAGCGGTGGCTCCCGCGTCGCGTTGATGGCGTTGGCGACGTTGCTGCGGCGCTGGGACTTTCCCTGGATCGATGCGCAGGTCACCAACGCCCATTTGATGCAGCTGGGCGCGGTGGAATATCCGCGCACCGAATTCCTGCGTACCGTGGCGCATCTGTCCCAGCTACCGGGGCAGCCCGGCAACTGGGCGCAATTCACGCCGCTGGCTCAATGGACCCATCAGGCCACCACCAACTGATACGCGCGTCAGGCCGCGATGAAGCCCCACGCCGTCAGCAGATCGTGCACGCCGTTGATGGCGAACTGCACACCCATAGATAGCCCATAGGGCCAGCGCCAAGACCACCCACTCCGGCCTTACATCAAAAAGTACTCAGCGAAATAGGTGCGGTACAAAGCAGCTCGTGTTGCGCGTGACGCGATCGACATCCTCGCGCATGCCAATGCCCACGGCGTTGTTGCCCACGACCCAGGACCCCACCAGCGCATGCCGGCCATCGAACACCGGCAGCGGCGCCAGCGCCTGGTAGATGCATGGCTCGGTCACCGGACCTTCCACCTGTCCAGACTCCAGCACCGTCACCCCGGCACCTTCCCTGCCCCAGTACGGTTTGCGCACCACAGCCCCCGCAACATCCGTGCGATGGCGGCTCGCCGCCAGCAGGTTCGGATGCCCCGGAAAGAACTCCGACAACAGCGGCAGGATGGCCTTGTTCGACAGCACCATCTTCCATGCTGGCTCAAACCAGCGCAGACGCGTCTGCGGCAGGTGCACCGCGAATGGCTCGGACAACATCCATTCCCACGGGTAGAGCTTGAACAGCCGTTCGATCGGCGCGTCATCAAGATCAATAAAGTCTTTGCCTGACCAGCCGAGCTGCTCCACATCCAACGCCGTGGCGCGGTGACCCGCCTGCATGCAGGTATCGACAAGATAATCGCAGGTCAACGCATCTTCACTGCTTTCGTAGCAGGCGGCGAAATGCACATGCGACGCCGGCGGCAGCATGCGCCAGCGCTCGACCAGCGCCTCATGGATGGAGTTGAACTGATCGGCGTCGGACGCCACGTCCTGCAGCCAGTACCACTGCGCCACGGATGCCTCGAACAATGCAGTAGGCGTATCCGCGTTGTATTCCAGCAGTCGCGGCGGCGACGAGCCGTCGTACGACAGATCCATGCGGCCGTAGAGTGCAGGCTCTCGGTCCCACCAGCTGCGCTCGATCAACGTGGCGGCGCGCTCGTCCAACCCAATATCCGCGTAGCGTCCGCCACGCACAACGCGATCGACCGCTTCAAGGCAAAGGCTGTGCAACTCATTTGTGGCTGCTTCCAGCCCGTCGATCTGAGCCTCGTCGAATACGTAGCAGACGTCCTCGCGCCAGTACGGCTGGCCGTCGATGGTGTGGAAGGCAAAACCCTGCGACTCCAACCGCGCCTGCCAATCGGCGCGCGGCGTGCTCGTCACGCGCCGCATCGTCAACCGCCTCGCGCTGATACGCGTCCGCTAGAACCGAATCCACCACGCGATCCCAACTCAACGCCACGCGGCCCACTGACGCCGTCACCACCACCAACCCGACCACCCGCAACCAAGGCGCGCCCCGGACCCGGATCGCCCGCGCCAGCACCGCCTCCGCTCCGATACCAGGGGCCGTAGTAGTGCAAGCCACCGCTATAGGAGCCACCACTCACTGGACCATCGATCTGGCATTGCCCACTCGAGTAGTCGTGCACGCAATCTTCGTAACTGTCGTACCGGTTGCGCTGCACATCCTGCCCACGACCGAGCATGGAGAGACCGACCAGCGTGGCGCCACCTAGCGCGATCAGCGGCACGGCCAGCGAGCGCTTCTGATTACGCGGCGGCACGGGCCGAAACTGCGCATCGTGACGCTGCTGGGGCTTCATGCCGGGCCGAAGTTCGCGCGAGGGCTTCTTGTCGATCGTGCTCATCGCCCGTCACCACGTCATCGCCGCAGCGTTCACCAGACCCACGGCAATCGCGATCACCGCGGCGAAGATCGCCACCGCACGATTGTCTTCTTCGATCTGCGTGGCAAGGTCACGAATCAGCAGGTGAATGGCTTGGTGCGCCAACCATTGCACGATGAGCGCCACCAGTCCCCACAAGGCCAGGTCCAGCAGGTTCACGCTGTGCGACATCGCGCTGACCAGCGGCGCGATGAAACCGATCAGGGCGCCACCGAGACTGATCGCGGCGGCCTGGTTGCCATGGCGAATGAGCGCCATCTCGCGTTGCGGTGTCAGCCAGATGTGCACCGTGCAGAAGATGGCGAGAAAAAGGACACCCAACCCAAAGTACGCTGCAAACGCAGGCAACGTGGAAAGATCCGGCAACACCCTGTTCCCCTTTCGACCCACCCATGCCGGGCGAGGCCGCAGTGTAACGCACCCGTTAGTTCAATCCGGCGCCTGTCCCAGACCGATCGCCTTCAGCTCGTCGTAGTGCTCCATGAATAGCCCCACGACACCGGGATCGAGCTGGCCGCCGGCCGCGTTGCGCAGATAGTCCATGACGTCCATTTCAGGCCACGCCGGTTTGTAGACGCGCGGGAAGCTCAACGCATCCCACACATCGACGACACTGAAGATGCGTGCAGCTAGTGGTATCTCCTCACCGATCAGACCGCGCGGATAGCCCGTGCCATCCCAGCGCTCGTGGTGCGCATAGGGAATGTCGATGGCCGGTCGCAAGAACGCCGTCCGCATGAGCAGATCCCTGCCCAGCACGGGGTGCGTGCGCATCAAGGTCATCTCATCGGGCGTCAACGGTCCGGGCTTGATCAGCACCGCGTCGGGCAAGGCCAGCTTGCCGATGTCATGTAGCAGGGCGCCAAAGCGCACATGCCGAAGTGCGTCGCCATCCAGCCCCACGCGGCGCGCTAGCGCCACCGTCATGCGCATGACGCGCTCAGAATGGTCGCGCGTTTCCTTGTGGCGTACATCCATCGCTGACACCAGCGCACGCAACGATTGCTCATTGCCGGTCAGCAGCAGATGGTTAAGGCGATCCATACGGCGGACGTCGCGGCCAATCAGCCAGTACAGCAGGCCGCCGGTCACCACCACATAGATGCAGCCCTTGATCGTGTGCAGCAGGCTCAGCGTGCGGGTATCCGCCGTTAGCGAAAAAAGCAGGCGATCGGAAAAGAGCACCCACAGCAGGGCCACCGACACGTAGATGGCGACAATGCGAAATTGGGGTTTGACCGTCACCGCGCCTCCCGTCCGCGTCGTCTCCGGTGATCCGGCGCACGCGGGGCACGACGGAGCATAACCAGATCAACATGCCTCATGCTGTTACCGGGTTGGCAACGCTCAGGCGTCTTCGGGCTCGATCAGCACGTCTACCCATTCGCCAGCGCCCAGCGTGCTCAGCCCGGCGGCAATGACGGTGGCTTCCTCGAGTTGCAGCCAGAACGATCCCGCCCGCTCTACTACGGCGCCACGGAAATCCTGCCCATTGAGGCTCCCGCGAACGCGATGCCCGTGGCCGCATTTCCACAGCGGCCTGGCCGGCGTGGACCACTGACTGACCGGATCGAACGGCAGCGGCACCAACCACGGCCGCTGGTCGCTATGTACGGTGGCGCGAAATGCTACGGCGCGATGCCTGTTCATCCCCGTTCCCCTGGCGTTCCCCGACCATGAAGATAACGGAGGCAGGGCGTCCAGTGTGAGGGTGTATCGGCTCATTGATGCCATGAAGACTCAGGCCAGCCCGCTCGAACGCGGACACCCAGCTGCCCAGCGTGCGGAAGTACCAGGGCGCCGCCTGGCCGAAGCCATTGCCGCAACCCACCCAGGAACCCTCGCGCCAGCCATCTGCGTAGGGTTCGGCAGCCAAGAGAGGGTGCAGCGTCTGGACGATCAAGGTGCCACCCGGCTCAAGCAACTCGGGCATGGCAGCGAGCAAGCCATCGACCGACTCCTGCCCGAGCAGGGAGAAGTTGCATACCACCACGTCCGCCCGCTCAGCGAGCGCACCGGCCGCCATGTCCTCGTAGGACAGTACGCGGAAATCACCGTCGCCCTTCGAACGGGCCGACTCGATCAAGGCCGGGATAACGTCTACCCCGATCACCTTTACGCCCAACGCCGTCAGCGTCCGGGCCAGCCAGCCTTCGCCGCAGCCGACATCGATCACCGTACGCGGCGTATGCGCAAGCACGGCATCGACAATGGCCTGGTCGGTCACGAGCTTTCGGCTCTCGATGCGGCCTTCGCGCACGGCCTGTTCCCAGGCCTGCGCATTGCTCTGCCAGGCGTCGAGAATCAGTGCCTCGTCCGCGCTGGCATGCATCCAGGCGTCAACCAGCGCGGCTGGCGTACTTGGACGCCACGTAGTTGTCGAGGATGCCGATGAACTCATGGGCGATGTTGTCGCCACGCAGCGTCATCGCCTTCTGCCCGTCGATAAACACCGGTGCCGACGGCGCCTCGCCGTTGCCCGGCAGCGAAATGCCGATATTGGCGTGCTTGGATTCACCTGGGCCATTTACCACGCAGCCCATCACGGCGAGCGTGAGATTCTCCACGCCGTCGTACTTCACGCGCCACAGCGGCATCTGCTCGCGCACGTGATCCTGCACGGTACGTGCGAGCACCTGGAAGAATTCGCTGGTGGTGCGACCACAACCAGGGCACGCCGTCACCAGCGGGGTGAATGCACGCAGGCCCATGGTCTGCAGCAGTTCCTGCGCCACGATGACTTCGCCCGTGCGCGAGGCGCCCGGCTCCGGTGTGAGCGAAATACGAATAGTGTCGCCAATGCCCTCCTGCAAAAGCACCGCAAGCGCCGCAGCAGAAGCGGTGATGCCCTTGGAGCCCATGCCGGCCTCGGTCAGACCCAAATGCAATGCATAGTCACAGCGCGTGGCGATGTCGCGATACACCGCGATCAACTCCTGCACGCCCGACACCTTGCACGACAGGATGATGCGATCGCGCGGCAGGCCGATATCTTCGGCCCGCTTGGCCGAGTCGAGCGCCGAGCGGATCAGCGCTTCGCGTGCCACGTGCGAGGCATCCCACGGCACGGCGCGCTTGTGGTTCTCGTCCATCAACGTGGCGACCATGCTCTGATCGAGCGAGCCCCAGTTGGCACCGATGCGCACGGGCTTTTCATAGCGCAGTGCCATCTCGATGATGGAGGCGAACTGCGTGTCTTTTTTCTTGCCGAAGCCGACATTGCCCGGATTGATGCGGTACTTCGCCAGCGCCTCGGCGCAGCCGGGCTCGGCTTCCAGCAGCTGATGGCCGTTGTAGTGGAAGTCGCCAATGATCGGCACGTCCACACCCATCATCGCCAGCTTGTCACGGATGCGCGGCACCGCGGCGGCGGCGGCCGGCGTATTCACCGTAATGCGCACCAGTTCGGAACCGGCGCGAGCCAGCTCAGCGATCTGCTTGGCGGTGCTCGCCGGATCTTCCGTATCGGTGTTGGTCATCGACTGCACCACGATGGGTGCACCGCCACCCACCGTGATCTTGCCAATTTTTACGCCAACGCCGGGACGGCGAGAGGCGGGCTGGGCGGGACGCGGAGAAGGAGTCGTGTCGCTCATGTAATGGGATCGCGATGTGGGACGGCAACGGGGCAAGGATACCCGAACCACCGGGCACTCCTCAGCAAGCGTCGCACCGCCCCGCGCGATGCGGCAAAACCGCGCATTGGAGCCATTCCGAGTGCTTGAGCAACGATCATGAAGCCCTGCCCCAACGCACGGAAACAGGAGTGCATCCCCATGCTTCAGACCTCCCGCCAGGACGGCGCCCAACGCATGTCGCCCTCTCCCTCCTGCGCAGGCTGCGGTCATGCCGCCGTCTGTCAGGCCAGCGGCTACGACCGCGCCGAATTGTCAGGTCTGCGTCATATAGCTGAACGCGTCGGACCGATGCGCACAGGCGAATACCTCTATCGACCCATGTCGCCGTTCCGCGCGCTATATGCGGTGCAGATCGGCATGGCCAAGACCGTAGCAGTGGACGTGGCCGGACGCGAACAGGTGCTCGCCTTCCATCTGCCGGGTGAAATGATCGGTCTGGATGCCGTGGAGCGCGAAGTGCACGACAACGCCGTGGTCGCGCTCGGTAAGACGCAGTTCTGCCGTTTCCCCTACTCGGCCGTTCGGCACGTTGCCGCACAGCAGCCGGAGGTGCCTTGGCACCTAGTGCAGTCGGCAAGCCAGCGCATTTCGCGCCTGCAATTGAGCAGCGGCAACTACATGGCCGAGGAACGCTTCGCCGCCTTCCTCGTCGATATGCGCGACCGCCGCGCCATACTGGGCCTGCCATCGGACTACCTGCCGCTGCCGATGTCCCGCGCGGATATCGGCAACCATCTGCGCCTGACCACCGAAACCATCAGCCGCCTGCTCGGCCGTTTCCGCGAACGCGCCTGGATACGCGCCGACCGCACGGGCCTGCACATCCTCGACCTGCCCGCGCTGCGCGAACAGGGCCTGTCGCTACTGATGCACTAGGGCGTTTGCCTCACTCGGCTGCCCTGCGAAGGGCAGTCTTCAGCAAGCGCTGTTGGACACGATCACCCAAAGAAGCCGGCCGGGTCAGCCCCATTCGCTCCAGTGCCTCGTCTTCGCCGCTGGCCACCTGCCCAGGAGCCAGCGCGGCGCGAAAAATTTCCGTCTTGCCGCGCCATGTCACGCTGCGCTTTTTCAACCAGTCGAGCGCCGGCAGCAGGCGCTGCTCCACCTCGGTGAAATCACTCCCAAAGGGAAACGGTGGCAACTGACCCTTGGCCCGCCACGGTGCGAGTGCCTGCTTCAGGTGCTCGGGACGGTTGTTCCGCCACCGCTCGGGAATCTGGAAATCGGCGGCCAGCTTGCCGTGCGCCTTCGCTTCCGCACAGAGGGCGTCAATAAAACGCGCATCGGCAATGGAAAGCATGGCCTCTATGCACTCGCTGTCGGTTTTTCCGCGCAGTTCGGCCACGCCGTATTCGGTGACAAACAAATCGCGCAGATGGCGCGGAATAGTGGTGTGACCGTAGTTCCAGCGGATATTGGTCTCGACGCCACCACGCCCCTGCCGGGTCGCGCGCAACATCAGGATGGAGCGACCTTCCGGCAATTCGTGCGCCATCGCCACGAAGTTGTACTGGCCACCCACGCCACTGACCACCTCGCCGTCTTCGAGCCCGTCAGACACCGCCGAACCCAGCAGCGTCGCCATCATGCAGGTGTTGAAGAAGCGCGCACCGCGACGTTGCAGCGAGGCGAGCATCTGGTGGTCGCCATACAACTGATTGACGTTGGAGACGCGACACATGTCCAGCGCATCCGGATCGGTCGCATCGAGCTCGCCCAGCCATTGATACAGTTCGCGCGACCCAAGAAAGAAGGCCCCGCGCAGGTAGTGTCCACCCGGCGTATCGGATGACAACCTGCCGCAGGCGGCCGCACGCTCCAACGCCATGTTGTCCCAAGCGCGACGTTTGAGGATGCCCGCGCGCTGCAGGTGCATGAAACCATCCATCACCATCTCGCTGGCGCCGTACAGACCCGTGCGCAATGGTGCGAGCCCGCCCATGCGTGACGCCATGGCATGCGTGCCACCGCGCGGATCGAGCGCCACCAGCGCGCGCCGCCATTGCGTGTTGTCCTCCTGACGCCAGCGCAACCCATAGACCAATGCATCGGACAGCGCGCCGATGCCGATCTGCAGACAGCCACTGTCGCGGACCAGCGCACTGGCATGCATGCCCAGCGCATACTCCACCAGATCAATGGGCTGACGGGGCAAGGCAAACAACGGGGGTGCCTTTTCCGTATGTAGCTCGACGTCGAAATAGTCGCGCTCCACTTCGGCGTGACCACTGATATACGGCAGGTCCGGATGGACGACGGCCACGCACAGTGGCCGAGGCTTGCCCGATTGCACCACGCGATCGATGAAGTCGAACGTCAGATCCGGGTTGCACGAAAGGCTGTACCGAACGCCTGCCGGCGTCTCGCGGCGCGCCACCAGTTGCACGAGCAGGTTGATGTCCTGCACGGCAAGGTCTCGCGCGACATGCGTGTAGTTCTGGCTGATGTAATTGCGCTGTGCGCTGCCCGAACGCAACAGCGCACCCGATTGCATATAGAACTCATGCACCGCGACGTTGGACGGCAGTTGGTTGCGCGCCTGATCGATCGCGTACTCCGGATCGACGGCGTCCGCGCCGAAATGGCGCTCCACGAAAGGCACAACGAAACGCGCCTCCAAGCCGGGCGCCGGGTGCGGACGCCTAAGAGACAGTGCGGTGTAGAGCGCTAGCGAGCGAGACGTGTCCGCCCTGGTCAGGCGATAGAGCGCATTGAGCAGGTCATGCGGCTTGCCAAGCCCCAAGGGGGCCGCCACGCGCAAGTCCGGACCAATCCTCTCGGCGATCTGTTGTGCGCATGCTTCGGTGTCGGTATGACATTGCTCTGGCGACATGGATCCACATGGCAGGGGCGATATTGCGTATTGGTGACACGCCTGAAGTGAATACGGCTTGAAGAAGCCCCGAACCCATGTCCTACACTCAGCCCATGAGCCACCATGCCGCCCCCGTCCATGCCCGCTTGCTCGCCGAACAGGCATTGAGTCGAGCCGCGGGCGCGCCCCTGTTGACGGGCAATCGCGCCGAACTGCTGATCGATGCCGCCGCGCACTACGACGCGTGGCTGACCGCGATCCGTGGAGCAAAGGAGCGCGTGCTGCTGGAGAACTACATCATCCGCGATGACGCTATCGGCCAGGCTTTTCGCGAGGCCCTGGTCGAATGCGCAAAACGCGGCGTGTTCGTGGCCGTAGTCTACGACTGGCTAGGCTGCAAGGGACAGTCGCGGGATCGTTTCTGGGCGCCGTTGCGTGCCGCTGGCGGCCAGGTGCGCGCATTCAACCCGCCCCAGTTCGGGCAGCCGTTCGGCTGGATAAGCCGCGACCACCGCAAGCTGCTGGTGGTCGACGGCACGCAAGGGTTTCTCTCCGGCGTATGCATCAGCGAGAAGTGGCTGGGCGATCCCGCCAAGAGCATTGCCCCATGGCGCGACACCGGAGTCGCCTTGCTCGGCCCCGCAGTGGCTGAGCTGGAACATGCCTTCGCCGAAAGTTGGGCCAACATCGGCACGCCGCTCTCACCGTTTGCCGCGGCAGCGGGCGACGACACCGGCAACGTGGCGCTACGGGTGATCGCCACACAGCCGGCCACCGCCGGCATGTACCGCCTGGATCAGCTCATCGCCGCCATGGCACGCAAGACGCTATGGCTCACCGATGCGTACTTCATCGGCGTAGCCCCTTACGTGCAGGCGTTGGCCGCAGCGGCGCGCGACGGCGTGGATGTCCGCCTGCTGGTACCCGGCAGCAGCGACATCCCGGTCGTGGCTGGCATGTCACGCGCGGGTTACCGCCCCCTACTCAAGGCGGGCATCCGCGTGTTCGAGTGGAACGGCTCCATGCTGCACGCCAAAACCGCCGTCGCGGATGGGTTGTGGGCACGCGTGGGCTCCTCCAACCTCAACCTCGCCAGTTGGCTGAGCAATCGCGAGATCGATGTGGCGGTCGAAGACACCGGCTTTGCGCAACAGCTCGCCGAGCAATACGAGCGCGACCTGGAAAACGCCACGGAGATCGTGCTTGCGCCGGGACGCTGGCGCCGCCATGCCGACCACGTGCAAACCAGTGCTGACCGACCGCCTCGCACCCGCCACGTAGGCGGCAGCTCCGGACGCGCCGCGGCCGGTGCGCTGCGTATCGCCAACACCATGGGCGCAGCTCTCACCGATCGACGCGTGCTGGGCGATACCGCGACAGGGCCGCTGTTGACCGGCGCTATCGTGCTGAGCCTGCTGGCGGTCGTGGCCGTTTTTTGGCCTGCGGTCATCGGCTGGCCCCTGGCCATACTGGCGGCCTGGCTCGCCATGAACTTCGGCGCCAGGGCATGGCGTCTGCGCAGGCGCTTCAAGCGGCGCGCCGCTGAACTCGACGATGCAGGGTAGCTGCCAACACCCAATGAATACAGTGAGATAGGCGCTATGCCTTAGGCCGCGACTGCGCTTGATGGGGCAAGCGAATGTAATCCCTGCATTCCCCATGCTAGGCTCGCCCCTTCATGCGCTCGTCCGACGACTACAGCCCCGACCAGGCCGGCCCGCCGCCGCGCCAGATCCTGACGCCCAGTTCGCTCAACCGACTGGTGCGGGATCTGCTGGAAGACGCACTGCCGCTGATCTGGATTGAAGGCGAGCTGTCGAACGTTGCTCGGCCAGCTTCAGGGCATCTGTATTTCACCCTGAAAGACGCCAACGCCCAGGTGCGTTGCGCCATGTTTCGCCCCAAGACCACCTGGCTGAAATTCCGCCCCGGCGACGGCATGCATGTACTGGTGCGAGCCCGCGTGGGGCTGTACGAGCCACGCGGCGAATTCCAGTTGGTCGCCGAGCATATGGAGCCGGCTGGCGAAGGCGCCCTGCAACGCGAGTTTGAACAACTCAAGGCGCGCCTGGATGCGGAGGGGCTGTTCGATCCCGCCCGCAAGCGCGCCCTGCCCCGCTATGCGCGACGCATCGGCGTCATTACCTCAGCCACCGGCGCGGCTATTCGCGACGTGCTCAGCGTGATGTCCCGCCGCTGGCCGCTCGCCGACGTGGAGGTGCTGCCGGTCCCCGTGCAAGGTCGCGAGGCGCCGCCGGCGATCGTGCAGATGCTGCGCCGGGCATCGGCGAGCGGACGCTACGACGTACTGCTACTGACGCGCGGCGGCGGATCGCTGGAAGACCTCTGGGCCTTCAACGATGAGCACGTCGCCCGGGCCATCCACGCCAGCGCAGTGCCCGTGGTGTCCGCCGTGGGTCACGAAATCGACTTCAGCATTGCCGACTTCGTGGCCGACCTGCGCGCGCCCACACCATCCGCCGCCGCTGAACTGCTGGTGCCGGATGCCCATGCATTGCAACGTCACCTGCACCAGTTGCAACAACGACTGGTGACGCTGGAACAACGACGACTGCAATCGCGCAGCCAACGCGTGGACCATCTTTTCGCGCGCCTGCAAGCCCAGCGACCGCAAGCACGACTGGCCCGCGACCGCGAACGCCTGACCCACTTGCATCGGCGCCTGCTGGGCGTGCAACGCGAGCAGGCGCAGATTCGTCGAAGCCAGTTGGAGCGCACGCACGCGAAGCTTCTCGCGCAGCATCCGAAGCTACGGCTGACGCTGTTACAGCGGCGCTCGGCCGAATTGATGCAACGCCTGCGTCATGCCATCGAGCGCAAGATGGAGCGCGATCAGCTCATGCTCCGACAGACGGGGCGTGCATTGCATACCATCAGCCCACTGGCCACGCTGGAGCGCGGTTACTCCATCCTTTTCGACAAGGACGGCAAAGTGCTGCGGTCGGCCACTGGCATCAACGAAGGCACACCCGTGCGAGCACGACTCGCCGATGGCGAGCTGCCACTAGTGGTCACCAAGAAGGACGCCTAGCGTCCCGTCACGCCTCACGCGCCCTGAACGATCCATATCGCATCCTTCGCGCTTCAATGCGAGGAGCGAGGCATGAAGGCAGCGCAACTGTTCGTGAAAGCACTGGAAGCCGAAGGCGTGCACAGCATCTTCGGCGTACCCGGCGAAGAGAACCTGGATTTCGTCGAAGCATTGCGCGAATCCTCCATCCGTCTCATCGTCACCCGTCACGAGCAGGCCGCGGGCTTCATGGCCGCCACGTGGGGACGACTCACCGGCGAAGCCGGCGTTGCCCTGTCCACCCTTGGCCCCGGCGCCACCAACCTGGTGACCGCGGCAGCGTATGCACAGCTGGGCGCCATGCCCATGCTGATGATCACCGGCCAGAAGCCGATCCGTGAGCACAAGCAGGGTCTGTTCCAACTGGTCGACGTGGTCGACATGATGCAGCCGCTGACCAAGTACACGCGGCAGATCGTGTCCGCCCCGACCATTCCGGCGCGCGTGCGTGAAGCCTTTCGCCGCGCCGAAGAAGAACGCCCCGGCGCCGTACATCTGGAGCTTCCCGAAGATATCGCCCGCGACACAGTCGACGAGGCCATCCTGCTTCCCACCGAATACGCCCGCCGCCCCGCGCCCGACGATGCGGCACTGGTGCAGGCCGCCGAAGCAATCACCCGCGCGAAGCATCCCATCCTGATGATCGGCGCTGCCGCAAACCGGCAGCGGACCACCGTCGCCTTGCGCGACTTCGTCGACAAGCTGGGCATTCCGTTCTTCACCACACAGATGGGCAAGGGCGTGATCGACGAAGATCACCCGTTGTGGCTGGGCAATGCCGCGCTATCGGATGGCGACTTCGTGCATCGCGCCATCGATGCCGCCGACGTGATCATCAACGCCGGCCATGACGTGGTGGAAAAGCCGCCGTTCCTCATGCGCAAGGGCCGACGCACAGTGATCCACATCAACTTCTCCAGCGCGGAAGTGGATGCGGTGTACTTCCCGCAGATCGAAGTCGTCGGCGACATCGCCCACACCATCGAACGCCTTACCGACGCACTGCAGCCGCAGGAGCATTGGAACTTCGATTACTTCAATCGCGTGCGAAACGCTTTCCACAAACAGCTGCAGGACCACGCGCGCGACGACCGCTTCCCCATGCACCCGGTGCGCATCGTTGACGACACGCGCCGCTTTATGCCCGACGACGGCATGCTGTGTCTGGACAACGGCATGTACAAGATCTGGTACGCGCGCTATTACCGCGCACGTCAACCCAACACTATTCTGCTCGACAACGCACTGGCCACCATGGGTGCCGGCCTGCCCTCGGCCATGGCCGCAAAAATGGTGTACCCGGAGCGCAAGGTGCTCGCCATCTGCGGCGACGGCGGCTTCATGATGAACGCACAGGAGCTGGAAACCGCAGTGCGCTTGAAGCTCGACCTGGTGATTCTGCTGGTGCGCGACGATGCCTACGGAATGATCCGCTGGAAGCAGGCGGAGATGGGTTATCCCGATTACGGCATGCTGTTTGGCAACCCCGACTTTGTCCTCTTTGCCGAAGCCCACGGCGCGCATGGGCATCGCCCCGCGAGCGCCGACGAATTCCTGCCAACGCTGGAGCGCGCTTTCAACGCGGGCGGCGTGCACCTTATCGACCTTGCGATCGACTACTCGGACAATCACCGCATTCTCAACGAAGAAATCCCGCGGCTCAGTGCAGCCGTCTGAGCTAACGTGCCGGAGTCACCCATGCTTGCCAAGCGTTACCCCTATTACCTCGCCAACCAGCCGCAGACGTCCAAGGAAACGATGGACGTCCTGGACAAGTACAGCGGCAAGGTCGCCACCAAGGTGGCCGTGCCCGATGCCAAGGCCGTCGAGAAGGCCATTGCCGCCGCAGTAAAGGCGACAATCCCCATGCGCGAATTCAAGCCCTGGGCCCGACAGGAGGTATTGCAGCATTGCGTGCAACGCTTCAAAGAGCGCCGCGAGGAACTGGCCTATGCACTGTGCGTCGAAGCAGGCAAGCCGATCAAAGATTCCGACGGTGAAGTCACGCGCCTGATCGAGACCTTCTCCATTGCGGCGGAAGAAGCCGTACGCATCAACGGCGAAACGATCAATCTCGATATCGCCAAACGCCTCGACGGCTACCACGGTTACACCAAGCGCGTGCCGCTGGGCCCGGTGTCGTTCATCACACCGTTCAATTTTCCGTTGAACCTGGTGGCGCACAAGGTTGCGCCCGCTATCGCCGCCGGATGTCCGTTCGTGCTGAAGCCAGCGGAGCGCACGCCCATCGGAGCACTCATCATTGGCGAGGTGCTGGCGGAAACCGATCTGCCCAAAGGCGCGTTCTCCATCCTCAACCTGGATGGCAAGCATGCCGGCCCACTGGTGGAAGATCCGCGCTTCAAGCTGCTCTCCTTCACCGGCAGCCAGATCGGCTGGGATTTGAAGGCGCGCGCCGGCCACAAGAAGGTGACGCTGGAGCTCGGCGGCAACGCCGCGTGCATCATCGACGCCGACCAGGGGCCGCATCTCGATCATGTGATCGACCGCCTCGTATTTGGCGCGTTCTATCAATCCGGCCAGAGCTGCATCAGCGTGCAGCGCATCTACGTGCACGAATCGCTGTATGACGAACTGAAGAAGCGGCTGGTTGCGGCCGTGAAGAAGCTCAAGGCCGGCGACCCGAAGAAGAAGGACACCTTCCTCGGCCCGATGATCGACGAGGCCGCCGCCGAACGCCTGCACGGCTGGATCGAGGAAGCACGCAAGGGTGGCGGCAACGTGCTGTGCGGTGGCAAACGCAAAGCCGCCATGCTGGAAGCCACGTTGATGGAGAACGTACCCACCAGCGCCAAGGCACATCGCATGGAAGCCTTCGGCCCGTTCGCCCTGCTCACACCGTTCCGCAACTTCGACGAAGTCGTGGCCATGGTCAACGACTCCGACTATGGCCTGCAGGCCGGCATCTTCACCGACAGCCTCTCCAACGCCATGCGTGCGTGGAATGAGCTGGACCAGGGCGGCGTAGTGGTCAATGACGTGCCCAGCTTCCGTGTCGACAACATGCCCTACGGCGGCGTGAAGCTCTCCGGCATCGGCCGCGAAGGTGTGCGCTGGGCCATCGAGGACATGACCGAGCTACGTCTCATGGTGATGCGCGAGCGCTGATTTCGACAATCGACTCCATGGGAATCACCCATGGAGTCAGGCTTTCAAGTGAATCGGCTCGTCAGTCGGTCATCATGTCGGGATCACCCTCAGGCAAGATTCCGTCATGACTGGTGCGGTCACCTTGGCGAGCCACACCTCGGCCATTGAGCGTGAAGTCCGTGGACCCCGTGGTGATCGTGGCGCCGCAGCTCGTCGTATCGCCGATACGTGCGATGGCGCGGCCATCGCTGGTGGCCTCGGGGTCACCACTGGCCACTGTACCGGTGCCGTGCATAGGGCATTCGTGGCGATGGCCAACTAAAACAATGGCGCGCATGGCGTGATTCCTCTATGAAATGTGCATGTCATGTGGGGCGTAGCCCATGGTGGGTGTCACGGCGTTATCGCCAACCGCCCGGCGGAAACATGTCCTGCACGCCGTACCCTTTCATGTTGACTTCCTGCTGCATCGCCTTGGCCTTTTCCTCGTAGGAGTCGGGATCGGGCGGCTCTATCGCCAGCGTCAAAGCCTGATTGTCGCCCGTCCAAAAACGGCGATAGCGCAGGTAACCCTCTAGCAGAAGATACGGTGAGACCACCTTCGCGTGGACGGCCTGGTTCACCCTGTCCCACGGTCGGAAGCCCGCGACCGAGTCGTGCAGGTACGTGCTAAATAGCTGCGCTTCCGCATCGCTCACGGCGGGGTAAGCGCGTATGCGTTGCAGCACCTCACGCGCCTCGGGCGCCAGACGGCGCACGGTGCCCAGGTCGTTATGCACAAACATGCCCCACGGTGAGGACGCCGTGCGGGCCATTGCATACATCTGTTTCCAAATACTGTTGGTGTTATCCAGTGCCGCGATATCGTTACGCAACAGCGCGTTCGCACCCTCCAGGGCGTCGATATCTTCCGCGTTGGCACGTCGCCGCCACGGCAGTTGTGCGTACCGGTCGCGCACCTGATAACGCCACGCCAAGTAGGCCAACAGCCAATTGCCCATCTGGCGTGCCTCGCCGCTGAAGGTGCCGTGAAAGTTTTGGTAGGCCGCCTTGATCTTGTCGTGCACTAAAAAGGGGTTATAGGCGCTGGTTTGTGAAACTGCGTTACTAGTATCCATGGGTGACCCCGCCGCCTGTGCCGCTCTCAGCATGATCGACAACGACACCTGCGACAGCTTCTCGCTATCCCGTTCGTCTAAGCTGCCTTGGAGCGTGCCGCGCCCCTGGTCGTCCGGCGCGTAGCCCCCGCCCACATCCGAATGCATGCCGGGGAATGCAAACTCTTGGCAGTTGGCGGGCAGACCCCCACCGGTGCGCAACAGCTCCACCGGAAACGCGGCGCGGTTCTCATGCATGGCCGCCAAGTGCAGGCAGTTTTTCACCGCCGCCGGCATGCGCAGCCACTGCGGTTGCGCCCATGACATATGGCCGTTGGTCAGGTTATACGTGCTGGCCGGTGCATTCGGCACGCCCACGGAGGCCACCGTATCAAACAAGCCCACAAAGCGAATCGTCAACGGCAAGCCACACAGCATGCCGTTCGCGGCCAGCTCGCACAGCCATGCTACGAACACGTGCGCTTGCGCGGAGCCGCGCGAAAACCCGTACACCTCTAGCAAAATCTCTACCGGCTTGGGCCGCGGCGAGAGCGCAATCATCTGCTCGATGCGGCGCATCTGTACCTGATAGAAACTGGTCGCCCGCTCGCGGTTCGTGCTCAGGCCATCCATCAGCAAACCGCCCACCATGGAGCGCTTCACCCCCCCGAAGCGCGTCCTCGTCATCGGGGCCGGCATACGGTGACCATTCCTCGTGTACCGCCGGCCCCAACCCGGGCACGATCAATGACGGGTTGCTCGTCCGGACGTCCGCCAAGCCCGGCGACAATCCCCGGGAACCGTTGCGGCACAGCGCCTTAATGGTCTTCTCATCGAACACGGTCGCCAATTGTCCCGGCGAGGCGGCGCGCACCACCGTATTCAATAGCTGCAGCAGCGCCAGATGTATGCGCCCCTCGCCGCCCTGGCCCGCAGCGTTGCCTAACGCCGTTGCGGTGTTCTCGCCGATGGCGCGGCAGGGAGTGCCTAGCCCTTCGACATAGATACGGTAATAGCCCTGCTCGGGTTTATCGGGAAAAGCCGCGTGCAGGCGGGCCACGTTGCTTTGCTTGCGCCGAACAAGCTGTGAGCCTGCCTTGCCTCCCTCGTCGTCGTCTTTATTGTTGCCGGTGCCATCCATGAAGACAGCAATATTCAACGGCACCTCGCAGTGCTCCGTGCGTGGAATACGCGAGGGAAACACATGAACGATGCCCGGCGTCGCTCCAAGGGGATGCATGCCAATTTTCAGGTCCATTTAGGTTCCATCCTTACATCTCGTGCATATCGGGGTGAGAAAACGACTGCGGGCAATGCTGCATCGGCTGCCACACGTCCCACGGCTCTTTCTGAGGGATATCGTTATCCGGGTCGGGATAACCCGGCGGCCAGTAGCCCTTGTCGGTGGACACCACTCGCACCGACCCGTCGCGCATGAAATGCACGTACATATGCGCGGGGTAGTCGTATCGCGCGACCGGCACGTTGGCTTCGTGCCAAACCCCACCGCAGTCCCGCCAGTTGTCCTCGCTCCAGCGCACCCGCACCATTAAGCCGGGCGTCCAGTGCGCCGGCAGGAGGGCGCAGCACACGATGCTTCCCCCTTTGCCCGCCTGAAAGCCTTCCGTGCCATCGACGGTGAAATCCTGCACGCTCAGGTGATCCGGCAGATGGTCGATGCCCGTGAGCATCACCTCTTCTTTCGGCTCGGCGGGCGGCGACCACTGACACGCGGTCAAGCCCATCACCACAAGCAGGAGAAGCCCAGCCCGCGCGCAGACGCGACCGCATCGCGGCGTCGAGGCCATCAATGGCTCTTTGATACACATCACGCCACCGCGTGCTTTGCGGACCACACCCGCGCGCGCTCAAGCTGTCGATCGTCCGTACCTTGTTGCACCAGTGCGATGAACTCGCTTGAGGACAACGCCGCGCCATGCGTCCGCCACACGGCCTCATTCACGACAACTTGCAAGCCGCCGTGCTGGATGTGTTGTTCCAGCAACCAGTCATGCGCTTGCTGTGTCCATGCATGTTGTTGTCCCAGATTGCCGCGCTGGGCCAGACCTGGGCGATGGGCCAGCGTGGCGTGAAGCAATTCGTGATAGCGACTGTTGCGGAGAAAGCTGTCGAGCTGGCTCGGGGAAACGCGCAGCGGCAATGCAGATATGGCGCCGTTCGGTGGACCGGGCGGGCTGAGCTCTAAGAACGTTTTGTCCGGTGCCACGAAGGACCAGCGGACAATGGGCCCTAGCAGGCCACGACACTGTTCCGCCGTAACCACGCCAGCAAGCACTTCGAACACGCGCATATCGGCGTAGCGCAGAAAGTAGTGTCGTGGGTTGTCGTGGGTGGTTTCGAGGTAGCGAAGCTGCGACAAGTGATCGCGCAGGCTCTCTAGAGGGCCGCGATACGTGAGCAAGCTTGTCGCAAAGCGCCGGCTGTCCTCGGCGTTGATCAAGCTATTGGCGAAGGCCAGCGCCGCCGGGGTTTCCGGCAGCAGAATCGGCCCCACGCTAGCGGCGTCTTGCCCTAGGTCGCTATAAAGATAGGCGGTGTCAGCAAGCGCCAGCGTATCGAGCGTTAGGCCGTGTTGCCGTAGCAGCGCACCGTCAAGAAGGTATGCGTTATTCATACCGGCACCAGCCCGCCGCCCGACGCGGCCGCGTGTAGAAAGCATTCGAGACAGAAGTCGCCCGGTTGCGCCACATGGGGCACGCCGTGGATGCCCCACACATTGCCCTTGCCGCCCTCCCTGACGATGGGGCCCTTTAGACGAATGGCCAAGCCTTCGAGGGTGACGCCGCTGTCGTCAATGGTGATGCTGCCACCCGGGCCGCGTATCGTCGCCACTTCACCGGCTTGCAACTCATAGTGCTGGGTTTGTCGCTGGATGCTCTGCCCCGCGCTAAGCTTGTGATGACCTTGCACGCTCTGTTCAACGTGCCCGCCCACGTCACTGATATGGTTTGCGGTGGTCTGGTCGCGGCGGTTGTTACCCACCGACTCGACGCGGTCCTTCGCGACGTTGACGGTGTAATTGCGCTCGATGGTAAGGAACGCATCCTGCCCCACGGTGTGACGGCGGTCCTTGCCGATAGTGACTTGTTCGTTGTCGCCCACACTCTCCGTGCGGTCGCGACCGATGCTGATGGTTTCGTCACGCGCGACGTTTTCTTTGCGGTCGTTACCGATCTGCGTGGTTTCGTCGTTCTTGACGGTGATATTTTGGTCACGCTCCGCGTGGACTATTATTTCTTCAGCGCCGCTCTGGTCTTCGAACGCCAACTCGTTGTAGCCTTTCCCTTTGTGGGTCTGGCTTTTGATGGTCATCCGCGTCTTGTAGCGCGGTAATTCGTAGGGCGGCGGATTGGTCGCCGGGTACGTGCGGCCGATGATAATCGGCTGGTCGCAATCGCCATCGATATAGCCGACGATCACCTCCTGCCCGATGCGTGGTATCGCCATATGGCCCCACGCCACACCGGCCCAGTTCTGGCTCACGCGTACCCAGCAGGAGCTGTATTCGTCGCGATTGCCGTACTGATCCCATACAAACTGGACCCGTACGCGCCCGAATTCATCGCAAAAAATCTCTTCATTTTTTGGACCGACGACGAAGGCCATCTGCGGGCCGTCGATGTGTGGCTTGGGGATAATCGGCGGCTTCCACTCGACACGGTCGGGAATGATCTCGGCGGTGTAGCTGTAGTGGGTGCCTACCGTGGCCTCGGCGCTGTCTTCTTCCTGGCTGGTGGCTTGGGTGCCGGTGTGCACCATGAGCGTCGTGCGCCATCCGCTGTTCCACGCGTTGCGCGGATGGCCGTCCAAATCAAAGGCATACCCCGGTTGAAGTCTAGGGTCATTGCCTGAAATTTTTGCGACTTGCGCGTCCCGTCGAAGCGACAGCAGGCGTGTCTGCGTAAAAGGCTTGCCAGCCTCATCTACCTTATAACGCCCCGGCCAGTCGAAGCGCTCGTAATCCGTGGCTTGATGACTCAGGTTGTTGCCGGTGCTGGTGTGGCGCTGACCGTACTGCGGGTGTTTGAAGCTGTAATCCGCCTGACTCTGAATCGCCGTTCGTACATTTTCGGTATAACGCAGGGAATCGATACAGGGCTCGGCCTGATCGCCGCCCGGCGTGGCGTTGTAGGTGACGGGGCCACCGGGGATCACGCCGTGGGTGTAAAGCATGTCACCCTGAATCAGCTTGTGGCCTTGGGCGCTGTGCTCGAAGGCGTAGTAAAGACCTTCCTCCCCGCTGAGGCGGGCGAAGAAATCCAAGTCACTCTCCCCGGGTTGGACGCAGAACTCTCTGGGCAGGTGTTCTTTCGCAAGCGCTTGTTCGATGTCGGTGATACCGCTGCGCTTGAGCACGGTTTGCAGAATTTGCGGAACGGTTTGTTGCTGAAAGATGCGCCAATCGCTGCGAAGGCCGGCGCGTGCGAGTTGTGGCTCCACAAGGACGCGATAACGCGTCCGGCGAAAACCTGTCGTGCCCTGTTCGACGCTGGAAATGATGCCGTGGACATAACGCACGGCTTGCTCGCCGTGCCAGATCGTGAGTAAGGCAGGCTGGTCCAGCAGGCGGCCGAAGTCGAGGGCGGGGTTTTCGGAGCTGAGGTCAACGGTCAGCTTGAAGGGGGAGGACAGGGATTCCTCGAGACGAAACTCAACCACTTGAACGGCGAGGCCGCTGGATGGTTGAAAGGTGAAACGAACATCGGCACTACGGGACATCGTGGAACATCCTCCGTGGCATGCACATACGCCCGGCGTGACTGCCGGGCGCAAAGCCGGGTGACGGTAGCGATGAGACCCAGGCAACATCTATCGGATCGGTCTGAATGTTGCGAAACGTGATGCCTATCGACGTCCCAAGGTCCGGAGAAATGCACCCGCCTCGACACCTAACGCATGAAAAAACGCTCGACGCCATGGTCACGTCCGGCGCTTAGGACGGGATTTGCCATCTCGTCATTTCCCGCTACAGCGTTGAAACACATGCTTCTTTTCCTGTCATGTCTCTGTCTTGCGCGAGTGATTAGCTTGCGCAAGACCGACCATAAGGGCATGTCATGCAGACCGAAGCCGCAGTCGTCTCCACCGCAACAGCACGACCAGGAAGCGGTCGAATTTTCGCCCTGATATTCGGCGTCATCCTGCTGGTAGGCGCGGGCTATGCCGGACTGCATCTGATGCAGGATCTATCCAGCATCCACGTGCAATCCATCGCGCCCTTCGTTCTGCTGGGTGTGGCGCTGCTGATCGCCCTGGCATTCGAATTCGTCAACGGCTTCCACGACACCGCCAATGCGGTGGCGACGGTGATCTACACCAACTCGATGCCGGCCAACATGGCGGTGATCTGGTCGGGCACCTTCAACTTTCTCGGCGTGCTCACTTCATCAGGCGCGGTGGCGTTCACCGTGGTATCGCTGCTGCCGGTGGAGCTGATTCTGCAGGTTGGCGGGCAAGCGGGCTTCGCCATGGTGTTTGCCTTGTTGATCGCGGCCATTCTGTGGAATCTCGGCACCTGGTATTTCGGTCTGCCCAATTCCTCCTCGCACACGTTGATCGGTTCGATCATCGGCGTGGGTCTGGCCAACCAGCTCATCTCCACGCGCAGTGGCACCAGCGGCGTGAACTGGGACGCCGCCATGGGCGTGTTCAGGGGGCTGGTGTTCTCCCCCATTGCTGGCTTCCTGCTCGCTGGCCTGCTGATGCTGTTGCTGAAGCAACTGGTAAAGATTCCCGCCCTGTACCGCGCCCCCGAAGGCAAGACGCCGCCGCCGTGGCCCATCCGCGCCCTGCTGGTGCTCACCTGCACCGGCGTGAGCTTCAGCCACGGCTCGAACGACGGGCAGAAAGGCATGGGCCTGATCATGCTGATTCTGATCGGCACCGTGCCCACGGCGTACGCGCTGAATGGCGCGGTATCCGGCGGCGAGGTGAAGACCTTCCACCAGGTTTCCGTCGACACGCAACGCGTGCTTGGCGGCATCGCAGGCAGCGTGACGTTCGATGGTGACCCGCGCGCCATCGTTACCGCCGCCGTGCAGCAGCATACGGCGCAACCAACGACGGCACCGGCACTCGCCCAACTCATCGGGCAGATCGATCATGAAGTCGGCAACCGCCCCTCACTCAAATCCGTGCCGCCCGATCAGATGGGTAACGTGCGCAATGACATCTACCTGGCTAACGCCGCCATTCCGCTGGTGCTGGCGCAACCGGGGCTCAGCAAGGAACAGACCGCCACGCTGACCGCCTGGCGTGGCCTGGGCACTCAGGCCATCCAGTTCATTCCGCCGTGGGTGAAGGTGGCCGTCGCGCTCGCACTGGGCCTGGGCACCATGGTTGGCTGGAAGCGCATCGTGGTGACGGTAGGCGAGAAGATCGGCAAGGAGCACCTGACCTATGCGCAGGGCGCCTCGGCCGAACTGGTGGCAATGGGGCTGATCCAAGCCGCTGACATGTTCCACCTGCCGGTCAGTACCACCCACGTGCTTACTTCGGGTGTCGCCGGCACCATGGCCGCCAACGGTTCCGGACTGCAATGGTCCACCGTGCGCAATCTGCTGATGGCCTGGGTACTGACCCTGCCTGCCTCTATCCTGCTGGCCGGCGGCCTGTACATTGTCCTCCGCCAAGTCTTCTAAGCGTTAACGCTGGCGGGGCGGACGCGATCGGCCGCCCCGGTTCGGTTGTATGGTGGTCTTCACGCGTCACATCTGGCGTCGCGATCACGGCTATTGTTCAATCATGAGGCCCGCCACGGCGGGCTGTAGCCGTCGCGTCCTTTCAAGGAGCTTGCCGGATGCACGTGAAAACCGTTCTGTGGCTGGGCGCACTGACGCTTGCCACGTCCGCGTGGGCGCAAAACGGCCCCACGCCGCCCACGACGGTGTCCGCACCGGCAGCCGCCGTGCAATTGCAGACCGTTACTGTGCACGGCCAACAACCAGGGCCGGCGCTATGGGAGGTGCGTCGCGGCGACCACACGCTATGGATCGTCGGTACGCTCACGCCGCTGCCCAAGCATGCCGAGTGGCAATGGGCAAAGCTGGAGCAGGCCCTGGCCCGCTCCTCCGAACTACTGGAAGCACCGTCCGCGCGCCTGCAGATGCCACACAGCCTGTTTGCGCGCCTCGCCTTGCAACCATCGGCCAAACTGAATCCCGGTGGCGCGACCCTGACGCGACTGCTGCCGCCCGACATGTATGAGCGCTGGGTTGCGCTGCGCCACCAATACCTGGGTGACGACGACGCTCTGGAGTACATGCGCCCGATCATCGTGGCCCAGCAGCTGTACGAGAAGGCGCTAGCCGCGAGCGACCTGAGCAACGACGTCGACGTGTCCGACATGGTGGAGAAGCTCGCGCGCCACCACGGCACCCGCATCATCGGCGTGCGCTATCAACTGATCGTCACCCGCGCCCCGCCCACCACCTCCGCCGACAGCGACCAGCAACAAGGGATCGACTGCCTCAACGAGACCATGCAACTGGTCGAGCACGACCTGCCCAAGCTGACTCAGCGCGCCAACGCCTGGTCCACTGGCGACATGAGCACACTGCAAAGCCTGATGCCGCAGAAGAGTTACGAACCGTGCATCGTATCGTCGATCAACGGCGACTTCGAAAAGCAACTGCACATCCCCGACCTGCCCCAGCGCATCGAGGCGGCATGGATGGAGGCTGCGGAAGAAGCCATCCTGCGCAACCGAAACACGGTGGCGATCCTTTCGATGGACCAGTTGCTGTCTACCGACGGCTACCTGGCCAAGCTCAAGCAGCGTGGCTATATCGTTCGTGCACCGGACGGCGTACAGCAGTAGCGCACGCAAGGCACCAACAAAAAAGGCCGCACCTCTCGTCGAGGCGCGGCCTTTTTCATGGAACAAACGGGATTTACTTCGCGCCGTAGAGCGTCGCGGCATCCGCCTTGAAGGACTCCGCACTGCCCGGACGGCTGTAGAACATGTGGCCACCCGGATAGACCGACAGCTTCACACGCTGCGCCTGTCCAAACGTCGGCATCTGGTCGATGATCAGCTGCGAGGTGAAGAAGGGGCACGACAAGTCGTTGTAACCGTGCACGATCAGCACCTTCATGTTCGGGTCGTTGCCGATGGCCTTGCGCAGATCCGCTACCGGCTTGTCATCCGCGTTTCCGCGATCCCACGCTTTGTTGACCGCGTACGACAAGGCCTCGTAGTGCGCGTCCGTCTTCCAGCCCACTTCGCGCGTCACGAAATCCACCATGGCGCTGGTCGTCGGCGCCAGCAGCGCTTCGAGGATCGGGTCGCCGGACTGGCGCTCTGCCGAACCCGGGAACGGATCGAACGCGGTGACGTTGGAGTCGTACACGCTGCCGATCTTCTTGTCGGAACGATGCACTTCACGCAGGTACGTGCCGATGTCGACGCGCCCGTCCAGACGCGACACCACCGCCGGATCTAGGCCGGTATAGGCCGACACCTTCTGCACCATGCGACCGATGGCGCCCGGATCGGAACGGCCGGACAGGTAATCGGTGACGAACTGCGTGCGAACGTACTTCTCCACGTCGGCCATGGCGGCCGGCGTGAGCTTGCCCTCGCTTTCCAGATGCGCGGCCGTCATGGACGGCAGGTTGATCATCCACGGCAGCGGTGACAGCGCATCGCCATCGCCAATGGCGGCGGGGTCGAGGTACGGCGACACCATCACCAAGCCATTCACGCCCACACCCATGTGCGTTTGCAGTTCATAGGCAATACGCGGTGCGCGGTAACCGCCGTAGCTTTCGCCCATCACGTACTTGGGCGCGCGCAGACGGCCATGCTTGACCAGCCAGTCATACACCACGCGTGACAGGTACTTGATATCCGCTTCGTTGGAGTAGAAATCCTTCTTGGTCTGCTCGTCGTCTTCCAGCGAGCGCGAGAAACCCGTGCCCACCGGATCGATAAACACCAGGTCGCTCATGTCGAGCCAGGTGTTGGGGTTGTCTTTGGTGATGGCGGCGTCAGATGGCGCATCGCCGTCCACACCGAACTGGATGCGCTTGGGGCCGATGGCGCCCATGTTGAGGTACACCGATGACGCACCCGGGCCACCGTTGAAGGCGAAGGTCACCGGCCGGTGCGGATCGCTCCCCGGCACCACGTACGAGGTGTAGACCACGTCGGCGATCTTCTTGCCCTTGGCGTCGCGCACTGGGATGGTGCCCACCGTCGCCTCGTAGGACACCGTGCGGCCGCCCACGCGCACGCTCTGCTTGATCGTCTTGTCCGCAGGCAGCGGTGGCAGTTCAGCATCGGCCTTCTTATCAGCGGCCTCCGCGGCCGGCTTGGCGTCCTTGCCCTCCGCCGCATGGGCAGCCCAGGGGGGCTACCGCGACGCCCAGTACAAACACCGCCGCGCACCACACGGCTCCACGCCCCACACGGGCGAAACGACCCAGAACGGGTAGATCAGATTTCATCGGCACTCTCACGCATAGACCCATGGGAATAGCCCGGCGGCACGCACGGGCGAACGGCCATAGATGCGGCAAGCGGCACGACGTCACCAGTGCCGTAAGGCACGGTCAAGGGCTTGCGATGGGTGCTGGCGCTATACCTGTGCTGATGCCATGGGAGCGTCAGCGCGTGGCCGCGCACCCACTATCACCAGCCACAGCATGAAAGCCACCTCGCCGAACTGCAGCGGGAACGCAACATTGGAAACGGCATCTTCGTAAGCAGGCAGCAGCAGTCCCGACACGCACAAGGCCAGGTAAGCGGCCCCATTGAGGATCAGCCAGTACCCCAAAAAACGCGGCAGGAAGCGGGAGCGAATGACCAGCAGGGCTAGCGGGAACAGCCACAGTCCCCAGAACATTTCCGCACAGGTGATCATTTCACCGTGCAAGCGCAGGAACAGCGAAGCCAACGCATTGCGCTGAGACACGTCGAACGACGCCAGCCAATCGCCACCCTGTACCATCATCAGGGCCGCCACGTCGTTGAGCACGTTGAAGAGGTACAGCGGCGTATCCATGAAGCCGAGCACGAACATCAGTGCAGCCAAGGTCTTGTTCACGCCTTTAAACAGGTGATACAGCGCAAAGGTCAGAAACAGACTGATCGTCCCCGTGACCACGTCACTGAAGATGCCCAACCGAAATAGCATGTCGTGTGCCGCGATGTTGTGCACGGTCGCCGCTGCATCGCCATGGACGAACAATGCGCCCGGAATGTAGACGAGGCGGAACGGCCCCACCAGCGTCAGTGCCAGGTAAATCAGCCCGGCGATTCGCGCGTCACGTTTGAGCGTACTCATGAGCCCTTCCCCTCGATGTTCCAGGTTTCGATGACGCGCCCCTATCAAGTCTCCGCCAGCACCATCCGATGCGGGTTCTCCATACGCCCTCCTGGCTGTCGCGACGAGCGCGAACGAGATCGATGACCGCGCTACTGTCGCCTGCACGGCTTACCCCTCGCAAGAATGACTAATGGGGCAGAAGCCCCGCCGGACGGGCTGCATCTGACGCCCATGAGTCACCGCCCCACGGGCGCCCGCAGCCGGTTACATCTGTTCCCGCCATTGAAAATAGCGGCGCTGGGCGATGCCGAGCAGGTCGTGGTCTTCCTTCGTATCACCGTAGGCATACACCACGGGATAACTCGCCAGATCATAGGCATCGCGTACGCGACGCGATTTCTCGGCGTTCACGCACTGCTCGCCACGATAGCGGCCCGTAAGGCGGCCTTCGTACGACTCCAGCCGCGAACACAGCAGTTCGAGCCCGTGCTCCCTACACCAGTGGGACAGATAGACGTCCAAAGCGCCGGAGACAACGACAATCCGATCGCCCTGCTCCCGGTGCCACTGGATGCGCTCCAGCGCCTGCGTGCGCAGCACGCCGGGAAGCTCCTTGCGGGCGAACTGCTCACCCAGCGCGAAAGCGTCCGCTTCCGGCACACCACGAAAACCGACTTGCACAGCGCAGCGACGCATCAGGCTGGGAGACACCCAGCCAAGCTTGTAGCCAAGCACCATCGGTGCAAGCAAGGCTGTACCCATGACGCGGCGGCGCGGCGAAATGGCAAACTCGATAAAGGGGCGAAACATCTCCCGCGTTGTAATGGTTCCATCGAAATCGAACAAAGCGAGATTCATGAAGCTCCCTGGCAGCCTGTCGCGCGGGCATCTCCTGCACGCGCGGCGCGCGTCGACACACGGATGCCGGCAGTCAAGTGCCGTCAGGCAGCGGTTCCGGCATCCGAAACGCGCATACGGGCAACGTCGCGCAATGGCGGCACACCAAAATGACGACTGTATTCACGACTGAACTGCGACGGGCTTTCATAGCCCACGCGATGCGCCGCCGTGGCGACATCGCACTGATCGGCCAACAGCAGGCGGCGCGCCTCCTGCAGCCGCAACTGCTTCTGATATTGCAACGGACTCATGGCCGTGATGGCGCGAAAATGATGGTGCAGCGACGACGCACTCATATTCACCCGCATCGCCAACTCGTCGATGCGCAAGGGCTCGTCGTAGTGGCGGCGCAACCATTCGATCGCACGCGAAATCTGGTGGCCCTGGCTGCCGGACGTGGCGATCTGCGCCAGCCGCGCGCCTTGCTCGCCGGTCAGCAGGCGATACAGTAGTTCGCGCTCAATGAGCGGACCCAGCATGGCGAGGTCATGCGGCGTGTCGAGCAGTCGCACCAGTCGTAGCAGGGGATCGAGCAACCCACCATCCAGCGGACTCATCGAAAGACCGGGCGCCGAGACCGCCGCGCCCCGATGCCCTTGCACCTCGGGCAGCAGTTCGCGAATGCGCTGCAGATCGAGCCGGTAGGTCAGGCACAGGCATGGCTCGTCGATCGAGGCCCGCACCACCTGGGCCGACACGGGCACATCCACTGCCGTCATCATGTACGACGCCGGCTCGTGCAGAAAGGACTGCTGGCCCAGCAGGATCTGTTTGGCGCCCTGCAGGGCCAGACCCAGACCGGGCTCGTACATCGCGCACGTCGGCACGCCGGTCGAGTTGGCCCGATACAGAACCAGCGCCGGCCAAGCGGTGCCGCACACGCCTTCGGCCGGCGCCAATCGTTCAACCCGTGCTGTCAATTCCTCGCCATCCAGCGCCAGGCGCGCTGGGACGTCGAGACGGGAAAGCTTTTCGTTCATGGACTTGCCACCTTTTTATGCAGGACAAGCTTGCCCGTTCCTCCGCCGCATGGGGAGTCTTTTGCAGCAGACACTGCAGAATCAGGCAATCATTTCGCAGGATCCGGCTACCCGGCGACCCTGTCCGGCACCCATACTTCGCGGCCTCGCCGTTCCATCCCCAAGGAGTCACGCCATGACGTTTCCTACCCGCGGCTATGCCGCTCAGTCCGCCACCACGCCGCTGGTGCCGTTTCAGTTCGAGCGCCGCGCCGCCCGCCCGGATGACGTGGTGATCGACGTCCTGTATTGCGGCGTCTGCCACTCCGACATCCACCAGGCCCGCAACGAGTGGAACAGCAGCACGTTCCCGATGGTGCCCGGCCACGAAATCGTCGGCCGCGTCAGCGCAGTGGGCAGCGAGGTCACGAAGTTCAAGGTCGGCGACACCGTCGGCGTCGGCTGCATGGTCGACTCCTGCCAGCATTGCGCCTCGTGCCATGCCGGGCTTGAGCAGTACTGCGAGCAAGGCGCCACCTGGACCTACAACGACAAGGACCGCCAGGATGGTTCACTGACCTTCGGCGGCTATTCCGAGCGCGTCGTGGTGTCGGACAAGTTTGTGGTGTCCATCTCCGACAAGCTGGACCTGAAGGCTGCCGCGCCGCTGCTGTGCGCCGGCATCACCACCTGGTCGCCGCTGCGTCACTGGAACGTGCGCAAGGGCAGCAAGGTCGCTGTGATCGGCCTCGGCGGCCTGGGCCACATGGGCCTGAAGTTCGCTAAGGCGATGGGCGCTGACGTCACCTTGTTCACCCGCTCGCCGGGCAAGGAAGAGGAAGCGCGTCGCCTGGGTGCCGACCACGTGGTGCTTTCCACCGACGAGCAGCAGATGGCGGCCGTGGCACGCCAGTTCGAGTTCATCCTCGACACGGTGCCGAACCCGCACGATCTGAATCCGTACCTCAACACGCTCGCGATCAACGGCGTGCTGTGCCTGGTCGGTCAGCTACAGCCGCTCGACCCGCCGGTGCAGGCCGTGTCGGTACTGCTGGGCCGCCGCTCCATCTCCGGTTCCGCCATCGGCGGCATCGCCGAGACGCAGGAAATGCTGGATTTCTGCGCTGAGCACAACATCGTCAGCGACATCGAAGTGATCGACATGAAGGACATCAACGTCGCCTACGAGCGCGTGATCAAGAGCGACGTGCGCTATCGCTTCGTGATCGACATCGCGTCGTTGAAAGCGGCCTGATGAAACATCCCGGGCGGACTAGTCCGCCCGGATGCCTCAAAACCGGCTCTTACACAGCCGGTTTTGTTTTTGCACCAAGGTGTCGGCTCGCCTCGTGCGCTTCGCGCAGACGCTGGGCATGTGCCTTGAGCAGATCGCCACGCGTGACGATGCCCACCATCCGGCCATCGCGCGACACCACCGGCAAGCGACCCACGTCGGCCTCAACCATGTGATCGGCGGCTTCGCGCAAGGTGTGATCCTCGCGCACCACGATGGGCGGGCGCCCCAGCAACGACTGCACCGCGGCATCGATGGGCGCAGCCGTGCGCAGTAGATCCCGACGAGTTACCACACCCAGTAGACGACCCTCGCCATCGATCACCGGGAAGCCCTGGTGGTTGGCTGGTGCCGCTTCCGTGGCCAGCCATGCCCGCACCTCGCCCACCGTCTCCGATGCCCGCAGGCTCACCACCTGGCGACTACAGGCTTCGCCAACGGAGATGCGCTCCAGGTAATCCGCTGCGTATTCGGCCGGCACGCGAACGCCGCGACGGGCGATCTTCTCCGTCATGATGGTGTTGCGCATCATCAAGCCGGAAACGAGATACGCAGCGGCGCACGCGCCAAGCAAGGGCAACAGGCCATGCGGTTGCTGAGTAGTTTCGAAGGCAAATACCACCGACGTGAGGAAGGCGCGAGACGCACCGGCAAAGATGGCGGCCATGCACACCAGCGCAGCCACGCGCGCATCCACATGCAACCACGGCAGCCAGTTCACGCACAGCAAGCCCAGCACGCCACCAAGGGCGCTGCCGATGGTGAACAGTGGCGCCAACGTGCCACCAGACGTGCCGCTACCCAAGGCAACCGACCACGACAGCAGCTTCATCAGGCACAGCGCCAGCATGCCGGCGAAACCGATCTGCCCGGCAATCAGCGCCGCGATATTGGTGTAGCCCACACCCAGCGTGGCCGGCATGAAGTAACCCACCACACCCACCACCACGCCACCGATGGCTGGCCACCACATCCAATGGATCGGCAGCTTTTCGAAACCATCCTCGATGGCATAGGTGAGCTTGGTAATACCCACGCTCGCCACACCGGTGATGATGCCCATGACGATATAGGCCACCACGGCGCCAAGTGCCGGCGTAGCGATATCGGGCATCGGGAACATGGGCTCGTTCCCCTCCAGCATGTAGCGAACGGCCGTGCCGATGACCGCCGCAAGCGCCACGGGAATCAATGAGCGCGCGCGGCGTTCAAACAACAGCAGCTCGATGACCAGCAGCACCGAGGAAATCGGCGCGGAGAACACCGCCGCCATGCCCGCCGCGGCGCCAGCGGCAAGCAACGTCTTGCGTTCGTCGGCGGTGACGTGCAGCAACTGGCCAACCAGCGAGCCCAGCGCGCCACCGGTTGCGATGATCGGACCCTCCGCACCAAAGGGACCACCCGTGCCGATGGCAATGGCGGAGGAGACCGGCTTGAGCCAGGTGATGCGCGGCGGGATGCGGCTTTCGTTGAGCAGCACCTGCTCCATCGCCTCGGGAATGCCGTGGCCACGGATAGCGCGTGAACCCCAGCGCGCCATGCCCCCGACGATCAGACCACCAACCACCGGTACGGCGATGACCCACAGCCCCAGATGGTTACCTGCGGGACTGCTGAACTCGGTGCTGATACGCCCATAGAAGGCGAGATTGGTCACCAGTCCGATCAAACCGGTCAATACACGGGCGACCAAAGCCACGACCGAACCCAGCACCATCGCCAGAAAACAGATCCACAACACCCGCCGCCCCAGCGGCCGGAAACGGCGTGGCATGTGGGCATCGCTGAGTGTGGGGTCCAACGACGGGGCGAGCGGAAGCGCCGCACGCGAGTGCGGGTCGGAAGACTTATCGGGGTGCATCAGGAAGGCCGGTAGGCAGGAAATCCGCGCAAGGTTACGCGGATATGAGCTCAGTAGCTGGCTGGAAAATGAACGGAAAATCTCGCGCTAGAGACCCAGCGGCGGCGCCTTCGGTGCGTTCCATCCCATCACGCTGTAAACGCGGTAACGCAGGATGCCCAAGTACTCGTGCAGCGTGGCATCCATGAGGAAGAAATCCCACGAATCGGGGGCGACTTCACGACGAGCATTGACCCAGTCGCCCGCGACCGGCTGCGGCACGATGCCGAAGTGGGCGAAGTACAACAGCGAGCGGCGCAAATGGATGCTCGATGTCACCAGCACGATGTGCTGGGGCGCGTAGCTGGCAAGCATGGGGCGAGTGAACTGCGCGTTCTGCCACGTGCTCATGCTGCGGGACTCGAGCGAGATATCCGCCTCGGGAATGCCGAGCGCGCGCAGCGCCCTGCCGTAGACCACGGCCTCCGCCTCGCCATGCGCTTGCGAGTCACCACCACTGGCTACCAGACGACACTCCTTTCCCGCCGCCTTGCACGCGCTATACAACTGTGCGGCCCGCAACAAACGCCCGTCGACGAAGAACGATGGCTGCAATGGCTGGTCTTCCACCACCGCCGTGCCCGCACCGAGCACCACGATGGCATTGCGCGGCGCCCAGGCAATAGATGGGCTCACCTCATAACCGTGCTGCAGGCTGTCCGACAGCAACCTGGGTAGCGCACCGCAACCAATGCCAAAGAACAACAGCACGGTCAATGCCAGCAGTGCGCGCCCCATCTTTCGCCAACGACGGCGATACAGCAGCACAGACACCAGCAACAGCACGAACAGGACAGTCAGCATGCGGATTCCCCGCTCCATGGAAGGCATGGCATCTTAGGGCCTTACGCCGCGGCGAGGCGATAGCTCATAACCTTGTCATCTGTCGGCCTATGGACACGGCCGGCATTAGGCGAGTGGACAACGGAGCAACACGGGAAACCGGTTCATGACCACACTTGTTTTTGTGCACGGCTGGAGCGTGACCAACACATCGACGTATGGCGCGCTGCCGCGGCAATTGCAGGCACAAGCTGCTGCGGAAGGCATTGCATTGAACGTGACCGACATCTGGCTATCCGAGTACGTGAGCTTCGACGACGCGGTCACCATGCCCGACGTGGTGCGCGCCTTCGACCATGCCCTGCGCGATCTACATTTGCACGACGCCAGCTTTGCCTGCATTACCCATTCCACCGGTGGCCCGGTGGTGCGCGAGTGGCTGCGCGCCCAGCGCGAGCGCCCTCATGCCTTCAGCACGATCCGCCTGACGCATCTGATGATGTTGGCGCCCGCCAATTTCGGCTCCGCACTCGCCCAGCTCGGCAAGGGCATGCTGGCACGCGTGCAGGCATGGGCCGGCGGCGTGGAGCCTGGACGGCGCATCCTCGATTGGCTGGAACTGGGCAGCCCCGAATCGCTGTCGCTCAATCTCGATCACATCCACGGTGGCGATCCCAGCGAGCGGAACCAGTTCCTGTTCGTGCTTACTGGCGACCGCCCGGACCGCGCACTCTACGATCACATCAACACCTACACCGGTGAAGATGGCTCCGACGGTGTCGTTCGCATGGCGGCAGCCAACCTCAACGCGCAGCACGCGGTGCTCGCCAGGGAAAGTGGCGGTGCCCCTGACACGCTCGCACTCAACGTCACCACGGCACCGCGCACGGCGTTCAAGCTGATACCTGGGGCATCTCACTCCGGTACCGACCAGGGCATCATGGCGTCAGCGCCAGTCGCCACCGTGGATGCCCTGCTCCGCTGTATGCGAGTACATGATGCGAAGGGCTATCGGAGCCTTTGTGATGCGTTCGATGACGAGAACGCGCAGCGCGATGCACGTCGGGTCGAACTGGAAACGGCAGGCCCCTTCCCCGCGCGCGTACACATCCACGATCCGCGCAGCATGCTGGTCGTACGCCTCACCGACGAAGCTGGCGAGCCACTGGTGGGCGCGCGGTGGCTGCTGAAAGCGGGAACGCCACCGAACCCCGACTGGATGCCGCAGGGCTTCATGCTCGATCGACAGGCCAACAGCCGCCACGGCCACGTGATCACGTTCCTGCTCAACCACGCCATGCTGGCTGGCGCGCCGCGCGTGGCAGATCCCAACAACAGCCGTCGCACGCTGCGCGCGGCCACCAGCAGCCATCGCCCTTACAGCGCCGCCATCGAACCCGGCGACCTGAGCGGCCTCGTGCACCATGCGATCGCCACGACCGCTGCAAAGGATGATCTTCTCCAGATCCTCGCCCCGCACCAGACCACCGTGCTGGATGTTGTGCTACCGCGTTTGGTACGGGAGGGGGTGTTCCGGCTCACCCGGTCGCCCAAGCCGAGGGACTTCAGTCATCCTGAGGCCGGCGCCATCGTCCCCTGACGAAAGTGATAGCCGCTCGTCCTAGCTGACAGCTCCCACGCCCCATGCCATAGTCGCAAGAATTTACGCGCATCCACGGATGGCAGGCGCGGCAGGCCGGCGATCGGCTAGCCAACACAGGGAGGCAATATGGTGAAGTGGATTTTGCTGGTGATACTCGCTGGCGCGGCGTGGTGGCATTTCGACTACAGCCATCGCATGACAGAAAGGCAGATCAATGCCGCCTACGCAGACCACGTAGATGCCTTTCGTCGCTTCGATGCCGACGCGATCTGCGCGCACATGAGCGAGGACTTTGTCGGCGACGAGACGCTGCGGCAAGGTGAACAGAGCGTGCAGCGGCATTATGGCAAGGAAGATTTGTGCAAACAGATGCGGCGAAACCTCGACCTGATGAAGCGACTTAGCGCGGCCAGCGGCGGCCTGATCGAACTGGACATTGAGCTGGAGATCAAAAGCATTGAGCTGACGGTGAACCGCAAGCTCGCAACGGTGGAAACCGTGTACACCGCCCGGCTTGGCGACATGACCTTGGCACGCGAGCGCACCACCGAGCACCTGATTCGTCGCAATGGACGCATCCTGAGCACTGATGCGGAATCTAAGGTGTGGGCTTATTCGCCCCAGTAACCCCGCTATACCGGGGATTAACCCCACCCCGCTCTGCCATGCGTTCCATCGACATGTATCCGTCGATAAAACCCATGCACCATGCCCGCTGCTCCACGGCCATTTCATGCCCCATCGCGCGTTGACGCTTACCGCCAAGGCCGGTTTGCCTTAACCTCGCCGCCCATGGATGCCCCTGTGGACGACGACGCGACGCTGATGCTTGCCTATGCTCGGGGCGAGTCGGCGGCGTTCGACACGCTGTACGCGCGCCACCGCGGGGCCCTGTATCGTTTTCTGCTGCGCACCGCGCGTGATCCGCAACTGGCCGAAGAGCTTTTCCAGGACACCTGGAGCCGGGTTATCGCCTCGCGCACGCGCTATACGCCGCAGGCGAAATTCACCACTTGGCTACTGCAGATCGCGCATAACCTGTTGATTGACAACCATCGGCGTAAGCGCCCGGTGGCTACCGGCGACGAGGCGGAGCGCGTTTTCGAACAAGCCGCGGCCCACGAACACGAGCAGCCAGAACATGTGTTGTCGGAGTTCGAGCGTCGGCGGCGCCTGCAAATGGCCATCGAGCAGCTGCCAGATGAGCAGCGCACCGCCGTGTTGCTGCGACTGGAGAACGACCTGAGCGTAGAGGAGATCGCCGAAATCACCGGCGTGGGGCGCGAAACCGCCAAGTCGCGACTGCGCTATGCCATGAACCGTTTGCGCGAGCAGTTGGCCGAATGAGCACGCACGACCACGACAACGACGCGCTGCCGGGCGAAGACGAGCTGAAGGCGCTCTATCGCAGCCTGCCGCGCAAGGAGCCGTCGCCCGCACTCGATCGCGCGATCAAACGCGCGGCAGCGGACGCCGTGCGCCCCGCGCAACGCCACTCCGTGCCGCGCTGGCCCGTCGCCGTTGCCAGCGTCGCCATGCTTGTGGTGGCTGCCGGCCTGGGCTGGCGCATGATGTTGCAGCCGTCGAACGTGCCTCAGATACCGAGCGCGAGCAGCGTGCCGGCAAGCGCGGCACCTGCCCCGGCACCGATGCCCGCGCAACCCGCAACGCCTCCCGCACCTCCGGCGCCCGACATCGTGACTGCGCCCGAACCCGCTGCGGCCCCCGCCCCCAAGATGGCCCGGCGCGCGGCGCCATCCCCGTTGTCCGAACAGGACAACATTCGCTCTGCCATGAAACCGAAGATTGTGGTGCCTGTCGCCATGCCGGCACCCGCCCCGCCGCCAGCGGTGACCGAGGCATCCACCATGCCCGTGGAACCGTCGCCACAGGAAAGCATCGCCGCCGCACCTGCCCCGGCGCCACCTCCGCCTGCACCACCCTCGCCGATAGCGGCGGCGCCCTCCGCCATGGCCAATTCCGCGCCGACTGCGGTCGTCGGGGGTCTGTCCGAGCGACAGGCCTATCGCGCTACCGCCATGAAGGTGATGGCGGCGCCCGCACCCATGCCCGCAGCGGACGCCACTGCCGCCAATCCGTCGGATACACCGGTTCAGGAGCTGGACAAGATCCGCCAGCTGTTCGCCCTGCATCGCCGTGACGAGGCCCTGCAGCGACTCGCGGCCTTCCAGAAGACGCACCCGGACATGGCCTTGCCCGACGACCTGCGAGCGCAGCTACCTGATCATGAGTGACACGCTGCATACCCTCGCCAGTGCATGCCAGCACAGTGAGGACATCAAGAAAAGCCGCTTCCTCGCCCAGGCCGCCCCGGTGCAGACGCCCGAACAGGCACTCGCTTTTGTGCGACAGGTGGGCGACCTAGCCGCCACACACAATTGCTGGGCCTATCGCATTGGCCAGGATTACCGCTTCAACGACGATGGCGAACCCGGCGGTACGGCGGGTCGGCCGATCCTGCAGGCCATCGAGGGCCAGGGCATTGACCTCGCCGTGGTGGTGGTGACGCGATGGTATGGCGGCATCAAGCTCGGCGCAGGCGGCCTGGTGCGCGCCTATGGCGGCACGGCAGCCGAGTGCCTGCGTCGCGCCGAGCGCGTGCCCATCGTGGCCATGGCGCGACTGGGCCTGCGCTGCGACTTCGCAGAACTGGCATTGCTCAAGGCACGCCTGCGGGAGCTGGAGGCTGAGATTACGCGCGAGGACTTTGGCGCCGAGGGCGTGGACCTTGAGATCTTATTGCCGGCCCATCGCGTGGACGAAGCCCAGGCGCGCGTCACAGATATCAGTCGCGGGCGACACGCGGCGCGGCGCCTGGATTGAATCGCTCTCGATCCGCCCCACCTTGGTGGAGTTCCACGATGCTTCCTCGACCTCCGGATAGAGATCACCGAGGCCAGGGATCGGATGCCCCTTCCACTGCACGCGAGACTCCATGAGCGATACCGCCGCCACGCCACGCCCCGCTCGCCGCATCGGCGCACTCGCGCGCCTCTGGCCTTTCGTGAAACCCCATCGCGGGCTGGCCCTGGGCTGGCTGGTGTTCCTGGGCATCTCCTCCGGCGCCACCCTGGTGTTGCCGATGGCGGTGCGACACATGATCGATCAGGGCTTCGTCCACTCCAGCGCGGCCGCCATCAACACCACCTTCCTCGGCCTGTTCGGCGTGGCACTGGTGATGGCCTTCGCCACCGCGGCACGCTATTACTGCATCACTTTGCTGGGCGAGCGAGCTCTGGCAGCGATGCGCTCGAAGCTCTACGCGCACGTGATCCGGTTGGACGTGGGCTTCTTCGAGCGTAGCCGCGTGGGTGAACTGATCTCCCGACTAGGCACCGACACAGAGGTGATTCAGGCATTGCTTGGCTCGGGCATTTCGGTCGCGCTACGCAGCGTGGTGATGCTGATGGGCGCCAGCGCCATGATGATCTGGACCAGTCCGCGCCTCGCCGGCCTGACGGCGCTAGTAATCCCCGCGGTGATGCTGCCGATTCTCCTGTTTGGCCGCCGCGTGCAGAAACTTTCGCGCGCCAGCCAGGATCGTCTTGCCGACACCGCCGCCATCGCCAACGAAACCCTCAACGCCGCCCAGGCGGTGAAGGCGTATGCACGCGAGGACATCGAAAGCACGCGCTACGCGAGCGCCATCACCCGCGCACTCGCCACGGCGCGCAAACGTATCGGCATGCGCTCGATGCTGACTGCCACGGTGATCGTGCTGTTCTTTGGCGCGATCACGCTGGTGTTGTGGGCTGGTGCGCGTGACGTGATCGCGGGCACGCTGGGTGCGGGCGTACTCAGCCAGTTCGTGCTGTACGCCATCTTTGCTGCCGGCTCGCTCGCTGGCCTGTCCGAAGTGTGGGGCGACGTGCTGCGCGCCGCCGGCGCCATGGAGCGCATCGGCGAGCTATTCGAGGAACGCGCAGAGATCACCAGCCCGACCAAGCCGACCCCGCTACCGAAACCAGTGCAGGGCGAGCTGCGGTTCGAGAACCTGGGCTTCCACTATCCGACGCGTCCCGACGCACCGGCGCTCTACGACTTCGACCTGACCATCCGGCCCGGCGAAACCGTTGCTTTGGTTGGCCCCTCCGGCGCGGGCAAGAGCACCGTATTCGCCCTGTTGCTGCGTTTCTACGATCCGCAGACCGGTCGTATCACGCTGGACGGTGTCGACCTTCGTGCACTCACGTTGCCGGAGCTGCGCGGCGCCATCGCGCTAGTGCCGCAGGAAACGGTGATCTTCGGTGGCACCGCTGCCGACAACATCCGCTTTGGCCGGCAGGACGCCGATGACGACGAAGTGCGCGATGCCGCCCGCGCCGCGGAGGCGCACGATTTCATCAACGCCATGAGCAGAGGCTACGCTGAGGAGCTAGGCGAACGCGGTGTGCGCCTCTCCGGCGGCCAGCGGCAGCGCATTGCGATTGCCCGCGCCATTCTTCGCGACGCACCGCTATTGTTGCTGGACGAGGCCACCTCCGCCCTCGACGCGCAATCCGAAGCTGCCATCCAGCAAGCGCTGGAACGACTGGAAAAGGGCCGCACCACCCTGGTCATCGCCCACCGCCTCGCCACCGTGCAGCGCGCCGACCGCATCGTGGTGCTGGACGGCGGACGCATCGTCGCGCAAGGCACACACCAGAGCCTGCTTGCCGAAGGCGGGCTCTACGCGGAACTGGCTCGACTGCAGTTCACGGCTTGATGGAACTCACTCGATCGAGCGCTTACGCGGTGCGTGGGCGCTCGACTTGTCATCTATCGATACGCCACCCACGCGACCTCCGCGATAGAAGGCCAGCACGTAACGCCAGAAGCGCCCTGCCGACGCCACCAGGGTGTACCAACCCAGCGGCGTCGGCTGGATGGCCACCTTGAGCGCACGCGCGTAATCGAGCACCAGGCCGGGCGTCCACGCCATGGCTTCTGCCCGCTTTCTCAATTGGGCTGCCACCCACAAATCAGGGTTGACCATGGTGCGCAGAAATCCGCGCTTTGCAGACGACCCTTCCAGCGCCGCCTCCAGGCAATGCGCCACGCTGCTGGAACAGTTGCGGTTGGTCAGGTTGTATGTCGTGTCTTGGCGGTAGCGCATCCAGAACGCCCGCAGGCGTTGGCGGTCGAAGTGATCGAAACGCACCTCGGTGTTCGATTCGCACCAGCCGGCGGCTTCCGCCTCGTAGCTCGGCTGGAACTTGCCGGCCACGTTATTGGCTACCGTGGCGCGCAGCATGCTGGCGAAATCGCCCGTGGAGCGGTCGATTTCAACCGCCGGGTAGTGGCTGACATAGATATCCGGCGCACTCCCCAGCGCCGCATGCCCCGTCGAGATCACGCCCTTGGCATCCACTGCGGCGATGTAGCGATCCACCAGCGGCTGCGGCACCGCATTGTCGACGGAACCCGATGGCGTCCATACGTAGACCACCAGATCGCTGGCGACATCATCCAATGGTTCGGGCGTGAACCCCGCATCACTCACCGCCGCGTCACGCATGAGCAGCCAGGAGAGCACCGCGTGGTCCGGCAATTTCTTCAATCGCCACGCCTGCCGGAGCAGGCCACACCCGGTAAGGAAGAAGCCCATACCAATGCAATACGGCACGGTGCCCGTGTAGAACGTCGGGTAAGGCTCGAACATGAAAGCGGCAAAGCCTACCTCCAGCAAGCCCGTGCACAGCGACAACCGCCATCCGCGAAAACGCACCACCACGGCAGCCGCGATGCGGAAGATCCCATCCGCCAGAAAAGCGAGCCCGAACGCCATGGCGAGGATCACGCTGGCGGCATGATGCTGGTCGATGATCAGCAGGCCCAGGATCAGAAATACCACGCCACGCGCCTTGCGCAGTGCAGATGGTGTGCCCTGTCGCGGCGCGGATACCGCCAGCGTGACTACGGCCTCCACCAGCAGCAGGTAACCAAACACGTGCAGCGGGAAATACAGCACGTTGTCTAGCGCATCGATGAAGATCGCCACGCCAAGTGCAGCCCATAGCGCGCCGCCGACGGCGAGGATCAACCAGCGCCGCCGAATAAAATCGCTACCTAACAGAAGCAAGCCCAGTTGCACCATATGACGGCTCCGTCATTCATTGCGCCGGTGGGAACACAACCTTCTGCGCCCGATACCCTCAGGTTTCGCTGCGCGACACCGCCATGAACACCGCAAACACAGCGCACCCTAATGCGATCACGCCCGGCAGACCGAACAGCGCGCTCATCCCCATGGCCACACCGGCCAGTGCCGGGCCGACCAATGCACCCAGGCCCCACGCCAGCCCCATGACGGCGTACACGCCCACCAGATCACCGCCCTGGAAGTGACTACCCACCATCGCCAGCATGACGGTGTAAATACCGACGAACAGACCGCCCCAGACGAATACGACGGCGAACGCCAACCATGTTTCCCGCAGAGCAAACGGCCAGAACAGGGCGGCTGCGGCGGAAATCGACGCGAGCGCCAACACCAACCGACGCTTGCTCACCTTGTCCGCCAACCACCCGATGGGCAATTGCAGCACGATGGCCCCTAGCATCAGCACAGAGATCAGCTGCATGGCGCGCGCCGCCGTCCAACCCAACTGCGTGGCGTAGAGCGAAATGAAAGACAGGCCCGCCGTCTCCACACCCGCATTGAGCACGGTGGTAGCGATGGCGATGGGCGCAAGGCGCAGGTAACGCATAGGGTGCGCGTGCTCAGGCTTGCTGCGCCCCGGTGCAATGACCCAGGGCGGCAGGACGAACCCGACCGCGGCCAGCGCAATGACGGCGCCTGCCAAATAAGCGGCCGTGTCGACACCCAACACCGAAAGCAAGGCCGGCCCCAGCACCATACCCAGCGACAACGCAGCCGTATAGACGGCCATGGTGCGTCCACGGGCCTGCTCCGTCGTGAGCACGTTGGTCCAGGTCTCGGACATGACGAACAAGGTCTCCGCCGCCATGCCCAGCACGATGCGTAACGGAAACCACCATGCCACGTCGGTCACACGAGTGAATGCGGCCAGCACGACGGCGGTGACGACCAGCGCGGCCACGGCCAGTGCCCGCGCGCCGAAGCGGGCCGCCAGTGCAGGCATGGCCGGGGCGATCAGCAGCACGCCTAAGGCATGCATCGCGGCGTTCACACCGATATAGGTGCCAGAGTGCCCGCCAGCGGCAAGGCTCATCGCGATCAGTGGCGCGGAAAGGCTGTAACTGAGGCCGAAGATGGTGGCCGCCACAATCACGGCGGCCGTGGAGAGAAGGCGCGGCCAGCGACTCAGGACCTGCGCCGCAGGCACCGCCACTTGGTGCGGCGCATTCACGCCCTCACTCCCGCCAGAAAGGCCAAGGCTGGCCGGTATGCTTGCCGATCGTTCCGCTCGCCCATGGGATTGGCTCGCTGGGTGTGGATGACGCGCAAGTCTTCAGCTTAAAACGACATCTCCCCGATTGCCAACGACCGGATCCGCCCTATCAGCGTAGCGGTGCCAACGCCCTCGCCAGCGCCCGCACTTCATGCTCGTCCGTGCGAATCTCGCCACCGGCCATATCGGGCAGTTGCTGGTTCGTCCATCGCATACCTGAGGGAAGGCCGGCCTTGGCGGACGCGTGAAATTCCGTCGCACCGGTTGCGTGGACCAAGTCCGCGATATTCGATGCATGGACACCTGCGCCCGGCATCACCGCGATGCGCCCAGCCGCTTGTTCGACCAAGTGACGGATCGCCACCGCCCCCTCCACCGCAGACGCGGCACCGCCCGAGGTAAGCAAGCGCTCGGCACCTAGCGAGATCACATCCTCTAGCGCCTGCGCGGCACTCCTGGCCATATCGAAAGCGCGGTGGAACGTCACGCCCATGCCACCGGCTGCTGACAACAACGGCTTGCAGCGCGGCACATCGACACGTCCATCGGCATCGAGGACACCGAACACCACACCATCGCAACCAAGCGACAGGCACGTCTCGATATCGCGATGCATGGTGGTCAGTTCATCGTCGTTGTAGAGGAAATCCCCTGCCCGCGGGCGGATAAGCACATAGACGGGAATGCTCAACCGCTCACGGACCTGCGCGATCTGCGCCGCCGACGGCGTCAGCCCACCCAGCTCAAGACCCGTGCATAGTTCGACGCGATCCGCTCCACCTGCTTGCGCAGCCAGGGCGGAGGCGAGCGAATTGGCTGCGATCTCGAGCAAAGGTTTCGTCATCAGTAGACGCTCTTCGATGGCAGCAGGCCATCTTGCTTCTTCGCGTCACACACGGCGTACGAAAAGCCGGGTTGGATAGCGAACGCGCCGACCTCACCCTCGCGATTCATGGCGAGGAAGCCCACCTGCAAATCCTTCGATGCCGCGGGACGGCGCTTGACGATGCGCATCACGGCCTCGCGACATGCGTCCTGCGGTGAACGCCCTTGCCGCATCAGCTCCACTACCAGGAAGCTACCCACATTGCGGATCACTTCCTCGCCCACGCCCGTCGACGTGGCCGCGCCAACATCGCCATCCACATAGAGGCCGGCACCAATGATCGGGCTATCACCCACGCGGCCGCGCAATTTCCACGCCATGCCGCTGGTGGTGCAGGCGCCCGCCAGTCGTCCGTTGGCATCGATGGCAAGCATGCCGATGGTGTCGTGGTTATCCTTGCCGCCAGGCATGCCGGTCTTGCCGTAGTCGCGTACTTCGCTGTTCGCCGAGGGCTGATAGTGGGCCGTCTTCAGCCACTCCTTCCACGCCGCCTCGGATTCGGGCGTGAGCAGTTCTTCTTTCTTGAAGCCCTGCTCGATCGCGAACTGCAGTGCACCATCGCCGACCAATAGCACGTGCGGCGTTCGCTCCATGACACGGCGCGCCACCTGGATGGGATGAGCAATATGCTCCAGCGCCGCCACGGCGCCGCAGCTGCCATCGGCGTCCATGATGCTGGCGTCCAGCGACACGTGTCCGTCACGATCCGGATAACCGGCACGGCCCACGCTGTGATTCTTCAGGTCGGCCTCCGGGATCATGACGCCCGCTTCGACGGCATCCAGCGAGCCGCCACCCTTGGACAGCACGCCCCATGCTGCCTGGTTGGCGGCAACGCCGAAGTCCCACGTCGACACCACCCGCGGCGCAGTGCCGCTTGTTTTTGCACCCTTGGTTTCCGCCAATGCGTTGGCTCCGCCCGCCAATGCCACGGCCGAGGCACCAAGCAGGGATGCCTTCAGAAAATCTCTACGATCAGCCATCGTGCGCTCACCCAAAAATGAAAGAAGCCCCGCGCTTTACGGCGCGGGGCTTCTTTTAGATCGATGACCGACGCAGGCGCCGGCTCACCGAAATCAACCAGCGATCTCGACGCCCGAAGCCTGGGCGCCCTTCGGCCCCGTGGTGACTTCGAACTGCACGCGCTGACCTTCCTGCAGGCTACGAAAGCCCTTAGCGTTGATCGCCGAAAAGTGGACGAACACGTCCTCCCCACCGTCCTCGGGCGCGATGAAGCCGAAACCCTTGGCATCGTTGAACCACTTGACCGTACCGAAACGCATTGCGTGAACCTCTGAATCATGGACTGGATGCACCACGGATAGCGATGAACCACCTTGACCCCTTGGTCCGCCGCCCCTGGCACCAGAGAAGTATCAACATGTTTTATGCCAAAGCGCAATACGGCGGATGCACTGGCACGTTAAAACCCCCACCGGCTGCTCAGCTTTTGAGCAAAACGCCGAGGATGCGAGGTACCTCTGCCGTAGCCGCCGCCAGGTGGGCGAAGATTTCTTCGATGCTGATTTCCGCTTCGTCCCCGCAGCCCGCGGCAAAGTTGGCCACCAGCGCAAGGCAGGCGTAATCCATCTCCAGTTCGCGGGCGAGTACGGCCTCAGGCATGCCGGTCATGCCGACCAAATCGCAGCCGTCGCGCTTCATGCGTGCGATCTCCGCCCGAGTTTCCAGTCGCGGCCCCTGGGTGGCGCCGTAGCAGCCACCATCAATCGCGGCGATACCTGCCGCGCCGGCCGCATCGATCAACTCGCGGCGGAGCGACTCGGTGTAGGGCTCGCTGAAATCGATATGACGGACCTCGGCACCCTCCACATCGCAAAAACTCGTGTAGCGACCATGCGTGTAATCGATGACCTGATCCGGCACGACGATAACGCGCGGCCCCATGTCAGCCCGAATGCCACCTACCGCATTCACGCCAATCACTTTGCGCGCACCCAGCGAGTGCAGCGCCCAGAGGTTCGCGCGGTAGTTCACCCGGTGCGGCGGAATCGTGTGGCTTTCGCCATGACGCGCGAGGAAGGCCACCTTGCGGCCGGCGAAGTCACCGGTAACCACGTCACCCGATGCAGGGCCATACGGCGTGTCGATACGGTGGCGCGAGGTGTTCTCGAGCCCGGGGAAGTTGTACAAGCCGCTGCCGCCGATAACAGCCAGGTCGATAGTCACGATGCGTTCCTGTTTACGAATTAAATGTCGTTGGTGGTGACGGCCAGCCGCTCGGCGAATCCCTGCAGGTGGCGACCCAGCGCCTCCCGTGTCCGCTCATCGGTCAGCCGGCCTTCGATAATCTTGGTATGCGCCTGGAACACCAGCACATCGCCCTGCGGCTCGGTGCGAGCGCCTGCGCGGCGCAGCACCAGGCGAAGCTGGTCCTGCGCACGCACGGTGCCGGTGATACCCGGACTCGCACCAATGATGCAGATGGTCTTGCCCGTCAATGCGGCAACCTTGCGCCCCTTGCCGGCGCGCGACGCCCAGTCCACAGCGTTCTTCAGCACGCCGGTAATGCCACCGTTGTACTCGGGGCAGGCGAACAGCAGGCCATCCGCACGCTCGATGGCCTCTTTGAATTCAGCGACCGGCGCAGGATCACCCTGCTCTTCCACGTCCTGATTGAACAGCGGCAGATCATGCAGGCCATGAGTGACGATGTTCATCCGCGCCGGCGCCAGTTCCTGGGCGGCATGCAGCAGTGCGGTGTTGAACGAGGCCTGCCGCAGGCTGCCGGAAATCCCTAAAACATTCATAGGCCACTCCTGTTGTGCAACGCCCCAAAGGAGCACGCCAGCTTTACTTCAGTGCGTAGATGCCCGGCAGGTTGCGACCCTGCTCGTGGTAGTCCATGCCAAAGCCAAACACATAACGATCCGGCAACTCGACGCCATTGAAGTCCGATGCAACGCCGTCCACCAGTCGATCATGCTGTTTGATGCACAAGCTGGCGATCAGCACGCGGCGCGCACCACGACGCAAGCAGTCGTCGCGGACAGCCTTCAGGGTGTGGCCTTCGTCGAGGATGTCGTCCACCAGCAATACAGTGCGCCCAGCCAGGTCCGCCGCAGGCTCGCGCAGCCAGTGCAGCTCACTGCCCGATGTCGCGCCGCGATAGCGGGTGGCATGCACATAGTCGAATTCAACATCAGTGCGGATCGCCAACGCGAGATGGCCCGCGAAGATCAGTGCGCCATTCATCACGGTGAGGAAGACCGCGCGCTCGCCATCCAGCGATGCATCGATATCGCGCCCCATGGCGGCGATGACCGTTTCCAGCGATGCGCGGTCGAACAACAAGTCAGCGTCAGCGAGCGCAGTTGCTAGCGAGGGAGTAGAAGCAGTCATGCCGGAGTTTGTCCTTCCGCGGTATGCAGCGCCGCGATGCGCGCGATGAAACGTTCGCGCTGGGGGTTGTCGTTGAGGCCGTCCCAGGTGGACGCGACCGCGCCACGCAGCGAGGCAATGCGCTCAGGGGAGGCGGCAGCCCGTCCTTGCACGGCGGCGATCGCCTCGTCCACCACGTCGGGGAAGCAGGCAAGTACGAGATCGCAACCCGCGTCGAGGTGCGCGCTCACGCGCGCCGCTGCGCCGCCGGCCGCTCCGGCCGCTGCCATGCTGATGTCGTCGCTGATCACTGCGCCGGTGAAGCCCAGTTCGCTGCGCAGGATTTCCTTGATCCAGCGCGACGAGAAACCCGCCGGCTGGTCGTCGATTTCGGGATAGATCACGTGCGCCACCATCACGGCCTCCGCATGCGCGGCCAGCGCTTCGGCGAATGGCACCAAGTCGTCGCGCCGGATCACATCCAACGGACGCGGATCCACCGCCGTCGCCTTGTGCGTGTCCACGGCCACCGAGCCATGGCCGGGGAAGTGCTTCAACACGGCCGCCATGCCACCCAAGTGCATGCCGCGCACATAGGCCTGCGAAAGCTCCGCGGTGACGGTCGGATCGGCATGGAATGCACGCAGGCCGATGGCCGCGTTGCCACGCGCCAGATCCACCACAGGGGCGAAGCTGAAATCGACACCGCTTGCGCGCAGTTCGCTGGACATCACCCAGGCGTGCTCCTCCGCCAAGCGGATCGCATCTTCCGGGTCGCGGTCGTATACGGCACCGATGGTAGAGAGCGGCGGCAAGCGGGTGAAGCCGTCACGAAATCGCTGGACGGGGCCGCCTTCCTGGTCCACGGCGATAAGCATCTCTTCGCCACCGACGTCGCGAATATCATCGATCAGCGCCATCAACTGGTCGCGCGAACTGTAGTTGCGCGAAAACAGCACCACACCCGAAACACCACGCGCCTTCAGCCACGCGTGCTCAGACGGCGCCAGCGTGGTACCGGCCAGGCCGATCATCAGCATGACTGCGGGTCTCCTGCTGCCTCGCGCTCTTCCTGTGTCCAGTGCGCATAAGGGTGAGCGATGAGGTTGACGTTGTAGTAGCGAGCCAGATGACTGACCTCGCGCGCCAGCCATGATGGCCGCGGAAACGATGCATCGACCGAAGGCAGTTCGACCTCGGCCACCACGAGGCCGGCGTTCTCGCCGAAAAATTCGTCGATCTCGAACAGCACGCCGTCCACGATCACGTGATGGCGGATTTTCTCGACCACACCGTCGCACAGCTCAGCGAGCATTTGCTCGGCATCGGCGATGGGCACGGGATACTCGAACTCGGCCCGCTCGATGCCCAACTGCGCCGATTTGATATTGAGCCAGGCGCGCTCACCGGTGCGGCGCACGCGCACCGAAGCGCGCGCGGTGCCGTCGTGCAGCGCCTGCGCACTGACCAGATAGCCCTGGGCGATGCGCTCGCTTTCGCTGACGGCGTCGCGCCAACCATCGTGACCCAGGAGGAATTTGCGTTCGATTTCGATGCCCATGCTTCGCCCGATGATTGGGGGATTGTGTGACGGAGTAGTGAAGGTCGCCGGGCGGCTCAGCGCTCGAACAAGGCGATCGACTCCACGTGCGCCGTGTGGGGGAACATATCCATCACCCCTGCGGCACTCAAGCGGAATCCATGCTTCTCCACCAGGATGCCGGCATCGCGGGCCAGTGAGCCCGGATGGCACGACACGTAGACGATGCGGCGCGTTTCCTTATGCGGGAGATACTCCAGTACCTTGTCGGCACCAGCACGCGGCGGATCGAGCAGCAGCTTGTCCCACGGCTGCTTGGCCCAATGCGCATGACGCTGGTCCTCGAACAGGTTGGCGACTTCAAACCGTGCATGGGTGATGCCGTTACGCGCGGCGTTCTCCGCAGCGCGCTCGACCAGGCCATGCTCGCCCTCCACGCCGACGACCTCCGCCACGCGACGCCCGATGGGCAGCGTGAAGTTGCCGAGGCCGCAGAACAGATCGAGCACGCGATCCGTCGGTTGCGGATCGAGCAGCTCCATGGCGCGCGCCATCATGCGGCGATTCATGCCCGCATTCACCTGCACGAAGTCGAGCGGGCGGAATTCCAGCTCCACGTCCTCGAACGCCGCATCGCCACTCGGGATGCGGAACGCCAGGCGCGGCGCCTCCGGCCACAAAGGATGCACACTGGTCACGCCGCCCGGCTGCAGGTAGATGGCAAAGCCATGCTGCTTGCCGAACTCGATCAGCGCGGATTGATCGCGCTCGCTCAGCGGCGCCATGTGGCGAAACACCAGCGCGACGACGTCGTCGCCGGCCGCGAACTCGATCTGCGGAATATCCGCCGCCGCATCCATGCCGCTCACGAGCTCAGCCAGCAGGCCGATCTTGGGGCCCAGCGCCGGATGCACGACCTCGCAGTGCGTGATGTCGGCTACAAAGCGCGGATTGCTTTCCTCACGGAAGCCCACCAGCACGCGTCCCTTCTTGGCCACGGAGCGCACCGACAGGCGACCTTTGCGGCGATAGCCCCAGGGCTCATCCGTCAGTGGCGGCAACCACGTGGCCGGCGTCACCTTGCCGATGCGCTCGAAGTTGTCCTTCAGCACACGCTGCTTCACTTCGATCTGGGAGACGGCATCGAGATGCTGCAGCGAACAGCCGCCGCACTGTCCGAAATGACGGCAACGCGGTTCGACGCGATGCGGCGATCGGGTCAACAGCTCCACCACCTCGGCTTCGTCGTAATGACGATGCCGTTTGCGGATGCGCAGCTTGACGTCTTCGCCCAGCAGCGCGCCGCTGACGAAGACGGCCTTGCCGTCGATGCGGGCTACGCCTTTGCCGTCATGGCTAAGATCGGTGATGGTGGCTTCGAGTTCGTTCATCGTGAGTGCTGTCTTCCAGAAACGCGCACGCCCGGATCATGGGGACCCGGGCGCGGTGATCGGGCTGGTGCCCGGTTGTTGGCCCGCATCGCGGCGGAACCATGAACGGGCCAGGGGTGGGCGTACGGCTTACTTCTGCTTCCAGGCGCCCGAGGCATCCTGATAATACCAGCCCGCACGCGCCCGCTCGATCCAACCCTTGGCAAACGTGGCGCGGATTTGCGATTCCCATTCGGGGTGATTGTTGGCATTGGCCACTTCGCGATACAGGGCGTTGCGATCCCGGTTCTCGTCGGCCACCGAAGCGCTCACCCCAGCACGCTGATCCAGTGGCACCTTGCCGGCGTCACGCACCGCCACCAGGCCATCCTGCGTGAAACCCACCGCGCCACTGTTGAACAAAGGTGTCAGGGTGTCGCGGAAGCGCGCCTGCATGCGCCCGTGAATGGCATCCGTTGTCGCGGTCTGGATAAGCAGGTTCGGCGCGTCGGCCGCATAGGCGGCTGGAATCAGCAGATCCAGCAGCATGGCGGACGGTTGCCCGCTCTTCTTCACCGGCGGGGCAGACTCATTGCTCTTGGCGGGCGACGAAGGCGCCGCATTGTCCAACACGGTGCCGATGAACTGGTCGGCCGCTTTCTGAGCCGCCGCCTCAGGGAAATACACGTTGATGGTGACGCACCCCACCAATGCGACCAACAGCATGGTCAGCAATCCATAGACGAGCTTGCGCATCTTCGACTCCTTCGGGGATGGGGTGTGGCTGGAGGCACCTGATTCGACTCAGGGCGCCCCTAGTGGACTTCCGGTCCGTTGCCTTCAATGGCGGCTTTCAACCGGCGAACGAGGGTCGGCCAATCGACCTGGGTCTGGTGACCGATCACCTGCAGGCGCGGCAGTCCGCTGCCCTCGACGATAGTGTAGCCGTCGGCATCGTCATCGAGACCGCCCATACGGCATACGGAGGCCTGCAGGGTGCAATTGAGGCCGATGCGCTTGTACCCGAACGTCTTGAAGAGCTTGAGAACAGCGCCCTGCAAACCCGCCGCCGCGCCACCGCCACCGACACTGGTGAGGTTGTTCACGGCGCGCTGGCTGATGCGACCACCGCTGCCGGCGAGCAGGTTGGCCTTGAAAGCCACCGGATTCCAATTCACCAAGCGTAGCTCGTTGATGGAGCCGTCCATGCGGCCAGTGATGTTGCCGAAATCGAACACGCTGGTCATCGCGCCAAGATCAAGCTGGCGCAGTTGCACGTCACTGGTCAGCACGGGGCTGGGGCCGAAAGGACTCTGCAATGTCAGGCGCGTGATATCGACGAAGCCGTCGAACACATTGATCGAGAGGCCACCCTCGAGCTCAAAGCGATCATCAACCCAACGCAAGGCAGGAATGGCGCCACCCAGGGTGCCGGGGAACTCCGGCCACCCCATGGCACGCGAGAACGCCGCCATGTCGATGCCCGCGAAAGCCAGCGACGTTTCCAGTCGACGCCCCTTGGACGCGGCCGGACGCCATTCCAGGTCGCCCACGTGCACACGGCCATTGAGCAGAGGGATGTCGACCGAGTGTTGCAGGCTAAGCGCGCCGCTCCGGCTCTGCCAGCGCGTCTGCGCCGCGCCATGCGGCATGCGATAGACCTGCAGGGCCTGCCAGCTCAGCGTGGTCGCAGGTCGATCGGTATTGGCATTCCAGTCGAGACCACCGCGCAGCCCCTTCACGCCCAGGCGCCCCTCCCCATCCGCGACATCGAGCCCGTCGGTATCAAAGGCGAAACTGCGCAGGCCATCCGCACCGAGATCCAGGTTGCCGCTCAACTGACCTTCGATACGCACGTCGCGTAAACCCAGCGTGGTGAGCCACGCCTGGCCGTAGCGCTGGTAGGCGGCAGGGAAGCGCGACTGCAAGCGATCGAGCTTGAGCTGCTGGAGGTCACCCTTCGCATTGAAGGCCATCGAGCCTTCCAGTTGCAGCGCGTCGGCATCCGCCACGCGCAGGCGGTTGAAATCGACGGCGCCATTTCGTATCGCCGCAGCGAGGCTCAACTGAACCGTGTGATCCGGTAGCCGGGCGAAAATGGGACCGAGCAACAACTCGCCGCCGCGCAAACCCGCATCGAGATCGATGCGAGACGGCGCGCTGGTCGTATCGATATTGAGACGCCCGTTGCCATTGACCGATTGCCCCGCCAATGCACCGCCTGGCGTGTCAAAGCCACCACCGCTCAGCGCGAATTGCCCGGAGGCCTGCAACCCCTTGTCCTGCAGATCCAGCGCCATGTCTGCATCGAGCTTGCCGCCGGTGACGCGGCCCGACCACACCGTGCTGAGCACGCCTTGCAGCCAAGCAAGCGGCACACCCTTGAGGCTGATCTGAGCATGCGTGGGCTGGTCGAGCGGAAGAGCGGTGCTGGCCTGGATCGCCCCCTGCGATATGTCGATCTCCAGCGTGTTGGCGGCCTCGTCGATCACCATCGACACCTTGGCATTACTCAGCGCACCGCCTTGCGCACCAGACAACTGGGCGACGCCATCAAACAACCAACGCATGTGGGTGTCTCGCTGCAGAGTGCCCTGCAGATCCACACCAATGCGTTTCCAACCCATCGATGGGACATCGGCCTTGGCGGCCTTCAGACCAAGCTTGAGCCCGCCCTGCCCGTCCTCACCGATCCGCGATTGCACACCCTGCATTTTGAGGCCGGGCACGGTCACCGTCTTGGCGCCCAGCGCCACGTCCGCGCGGACCGGCAACGACAATCCCACCCCAAAAAGGATGAGCAGGCTGAGCAACAGGTGGCTTGAGTTGGCACGCATGACGCGCCATTCTGCCAAAATCAGCTGAACGACATGGACACGTCATGCAACACCCGTCTTCCAAGACCCCTACGGGCCATCGGGGCATGCCCGACGCGGTCCGCGCTTTGGTGGCCGACGACGACCCGAGCAGCCGGTTTTTCCTGGTGGAAGCCTTGCGCAGCCTTGGCCTGGACGCCCAGGCCTGCCATGACGGCCCCTCAGCCATCGCCATCGCCCGCCAGGAGGCCTTCGACCTGCTTCTGCTGGACTGCCGGATGCCCGGCGCTGGCGCGGAAGAAGTACTCGCCGCACTCCGTAGCGATCCAGACGCACGTTCCAGCGATTGCACCGCCGTCGCGACCAGCGCCGAAATGGACGTGAAGGAACGGCAACGCCTGCTGTCCTCCGAGTTCAGCGAGGTCCTGCAGAAGCCCTGCAACCTGGCGGACCTGCGCCGCATCCTGGCCCTGGTGCAAGCGGGCGCGACCACCTCGCCGCTGCTGGATGACGCACAGGCGATCGCCACCATGGGCGATGCGGAAGTGGTAAAGGCTATGCGCACACTCTTGCGCGTGGAGTTGACCGGCCTTTACCAGGATCTCGACGCCCTTGCGAACAACCCCGAGGCACTGGCTGACCGCCTGCATCGATTGCGTTCGTCCTGCGGCTTCTGCGGCGCAGCGGCCCTGGGCATGCAGACGACCGTGTTGCAGCGTCACCTGAAGCTCGGGCACTCGGGGACATCCGTGCCGCTGTCGCGCTTCCGTCGCTCCCTGCTGGCCACCATCGAGGCGCTGGCTGCCGAAGATCCGGCCTAAGAGCCAGACTTAGCGCCGCGATATCGCGGCGCCGAGCACGTGCCACGCGCGCAGCTCGCCGCCTCCCAGATGGAAACGGATCACCTCCCGCATCATGACCCGCAACGCCGACAAGCCGGCAGCATCCGGCATCACGTCGGCGACCAGCGCGAGCAGGTCGGCGCCTCGCAACGCATGGGGCGTACCTGGACGACACGGCGCCGGCCCTTGCTCGACCACGTAGCGATAGTGCTGCGCAGGCTCCACAGGCTCACCCGACTCCGCTTCGAACTCCAACTGAAGTGCGTAACCTACCGCTTCCAACAGGTCGCGCTCGAAACGCCTCAGACTCCAGGCCAGTGGTTCGCCCTGGGCGAGGCGCGGCAAGGTGCGGGCATAAGCATCGAACAGCTCGGGTAGCGGGTCTTGCCGCCCGGTTAGCCTGACCGACAATTCGTTGAGATAGAGGCCGGCGAGCCCCGCATCCCCCACTAGGCGCAGCGGCGCCCCCACGCCCTCGGCCGACTGCAGTGTCGCCAGCTCACCACGCAACATCAGGTCCAGCGACAAGCGCTGAAAAGGCTCCAACTGCGCGCGCTGCAGCCGCGCACGTTCGCGCCTCACCCCGCGCGCAACCACCCCAAGCCGCCCGTGTTCTCTCGTCAGGCACTCGAGCAGCAGCGACGTCTCACGGTAGGGCCGCGAGTGAAGAACGTATGCCGGTTGTTGTTCGATGCGCATGGCGTGAGCGGCGCGCCCAGGTCATTCCGTTGTCGCGAGTGGAGGTTTCGCCGGCCCGCCTGGCGCAGGCGCGATCAATCCGTGTAACCGAACTTCTTCAGCATGGTCTCGTCGTCGACCCAACCTTCACGCACCTTTACCCAAAGACGCAGGAACACCTTGCGCTCGAAGGCTCGCTCCATGTGGCGACGCGCCGACGTGCCGATGGCCTTGAGCTGGGCACCACCGTTGCCGATCACAATGGCTTTCTGACCGTCGCGTTCGACCCAGATGATGGCGTGGATCTCCGCGACACCGTCCTCGCGATCCTTGAACTGCTCGATCTCTACCGTAGTGGCGTAGGGAAGCTCTTGATCCAACCGGAGCATCAACTGTTCGCGCACCATCTCCGCGGCCAGGAAGCGCTCGCTGCGATCGGTGACCTCATCCTCACCGTACACCGGCGGTTGCACCGGCAAGCGCTTGAGGATGCCAGCCTCCAGTTCCTTGAGGCCCTTTTCCTTGAGGGCGCTGACATAGTAAATGTCATCGAAGCTGTGGCGAGTCATCAGCTCGGCCACAAACGGAAGCATGGTCGACTTGTCTTTCGCGAGGTCGACCTTGTTGATCACCAGCAGGCGCGGCACCTTCTGCTCGACGAGTGCGTCGTAGAGCGCCTCATCTTCGTCAGTCCAGCGGCCAGCCTCGATCACCTGCACAACCACGTCGACTTCACTGATGGCCGAGCGTGCCGCCCGATTCAGGCTACGGTTCATGGCGCGCTTGGCGCCTCGATGCAGGCCCGGGGTATCCACATACATGATCTGCCCCGCCTCGCTGGTGGCGATACCCAGGATGCGGTGGCGCGTCGTCTGCGGGCGCGGGCTCACGATGGACAGGCGGAAGCCGATCAATGCATTGAGCAGAGTCGACTTGCCCACATTGGGGCGGCCAGCCAGGGCTACGGTGCCACAGCGGAAATCGTCGTGCGGAAGTTCGGCCGGTGCGCCGAGATTGAGTTGGTCGTTGTCATTCATGAATTCAGTTCCTGCAATAGGCGCAGCACGGTTTCGGCAGCGTCCTGTTCGGCGGCTCGGCGACTGGTGCCGCGCCCATCGGCGCGAATCGGCGCGGGTTCATTGATTTCGCAGGACACGTCAAAAGTCTTGGCGTGGTCTTCGCCATGGCTATCGATCAGATCGTACTGCGGCAAGGGCCAGCCGCGCGCCTGTAAGAGCTCCTGCAGGCGCGTCTTGGCGTCCTTGGAGGACCGCGGAATGGCCGCCACCAGTGGCTCGAACAGCCCGCGCACCACCGCGCGGCAGGCATCGAACCCGGCGTCGAGATACACCGCGGCTATCAGCGCCTCAAAGGCGTCAGCCAGGATGGACTCGCGGCGAAAACCACCGCTCTTCAATTCGCCAGAGCCAAGTTTCAGCTCGTCACCCAGCTCCAGCTCCCGGGCGATGACCGCCAACGCCTGGCCATTTACCAACTGCGCCCGCAACCGGGACATTTCGCCCTCGCTGGCGTTGGGATGGGCTTCGTACAGCAGTTCGGCCACGACGACGCCCAACAGGGCGTCACCGAGGAATTCCATCCTCTCATTGTTCGGCCGACCGGCACTGCGATGAGTCAGTGCCAGCTGCGCAAGAGAGGGGTCAAGAAATCGATAGTCGAGCTTGGTCAAATCCAGAGCCTGTGCTTAACCGTCGACATTGCCCTGCAACTCTACGCTCTTTTCGAAGTGCACCAGGAAGTCGACGTTGTACATAAAGGGAATACGCTTGTCGTAGCTGACGCTCAGCTGCGTTGCGTTGCCGTTGCGCTTGAAGCTGATGTCCTGCGGCGTAATGGTGTCATCACTTACGTACTGGAAATCCAGCTTCTTCATCAAGGCGCTCTTAACTTCTCCGGGCGTCCTGGCCGTGCCTTCCGACGCCAACTGGCCCATGGCCTTGCTCACGCCCATGAACTCTGTATAGGCAGGCACCAGCTTCATCGCCATATAGCCAAAAAAGCTCACCACCATGAGCACGATAAGAAACCCCATCAGGGTGATGCCCGTCTGCTTCGATTTCATAGTCCCCTCGCTATGCCGCCTTGCGGCGATTTCCGGCTGACTGGCATGGCGCCACCGAGACGCTCCGGCAGCGACTTGGCGCGCTTATTGTCGCGCCAAGTCCGCAAGGACGTCACCGGGCGCATACCCATGGCCGTCACGCTTTTAGTGAATGACCGTGCCCATGCGATGGAACGCGACGCCCGAACCAGTCCAGCTGAGCCAGATCAGGAACGCCTTGCCGGCGAGATTCTGCTCCGGCAGGCAACCCCACCAGCGGCTGTCCGTGCTGTTGTAACGGTTGTCGCCCATCGCCAGGTAGCAGCCCTGCGGCACCACCAGCGGCACGTGCGGATTCGGCAACGGCGGTGGCACGGCATAGTTGGGCATGCGCGCGGTGAGATGATTCACCACGCCACCTTCGCCGTTGGGCAGGTGCTCGTTCCACACAGTGGCACCCATTTCCAACATCAGACGGGATTCGGCGCGCTTGGGGTCGCCCTCGTACGGACCGACCAGATCAGCGGCTACCGGCTGGCCATTCACGATCAGCTGGTCGCCGTGCATTTCCACCCGGTCACCCGGCAGGCCGATCACTCGCTTGATCCAGTTCTGGTTGGGCACCGGTGCATGCGGGTCCACGCAACTCTGGTCACCGCTGCGCACCAACTTGCCGCCGTCCTCGCACAGATAACCGGGAAAGCGGAATACCACCACGTCGCCACGCTTGGGCTCGCCCAGGCTCACAAACTTGTTGTTGAAAGCCGGCATGCGCAGGCCGTAGGCAAACTTGTTCACCAGGATGAAGTCGCCAACATCCAGCGTCGGCATCATCGAACCGGACGGAATGCGGAACGGCTCGGCCACGAACGAACGCAGCACCAATACCACCAGCACCACCGGGAACAACGAGCGGGCCCAGTCAACCGCGACCGGTTCGTGCATGTCCTTGCCCGAAGCCTCTGCTTTGGCCTTGCGCTGCTTATAGAAGAACAGGCGGTCCAGGCCCCATATGACACCGAACAACACGGTGAGGCCAAGCAGAATCGCCGAGAAATCAAAATCCATTGAAAGCTCCTCAGGAGCAGGGAACGGGGTTGCTGCAGTCAAACCGTATCGGAAAAGGCAGCGGAATACCTGCCCTGTCCGCTACTTTTCCGGGACCGGCTTTACTTGTCCACCTTCAGCACGGCAAGGAAGGCTTCTTGCGGAATCTCCACGCGGCCTACCTGCTTCATGCGCTTTTTGCCTTCCTTCTGCTTCTCCAGCAGCTTCTTCTTTCGGCTCACATCGCCGCCGTAGCACTTGGCCAACACGTTCTTACGCAAAGCCTTCACCGTGGAACGGGCGACGATCTGGGCGCCGATGGCGGCCTGGATCGCCACGTCGAACTGCTGGCGCGGGATCAGGTCCTTCATGCGCTCAACCAGGTCACGGCCGCGACGCTCGGCGTGGACACGGTGCACGATCAGGCTTAGCGCATCCACGCGGTCGCCATTGATCAGCACATCCACACGCACGAACGGACCGGCCTCGAAGCGCTCGAAGTGGTAGTCCATCGAGGCGTAACCGCGCGACACTGACTTCAAGCGATCGAAGAAATCGAGCACCACTTCGGCCAACGGCATTTCGTAGGTGATCTGCACCTGCGTGGCGAGGTACTGGATGGAACGCTGCACGCCACGCTTCTCTTCGCACAGCGTGATGACGTTGCCGATGTAGTCCGGCGGCGTGAGGATATTCGCGACGATGATCGGCTCGCGGATTTCCTGCATCAGATGCGCGGGCGGCAGCTTGGCCGGGTTGTCCAGCATCAGTATCGAGCCATCGCTCCTGAGCACCTCGTACACCACGGTGGGTGCGGTGGTGATCAGATCGAGATCGTACTCACGCTCCAGGCGCTCCTGCACGATTTCCATGTGCAGCATGCCAAGGAAGCCGCAGCGGAAACCGAAGCCCATTGCCTCGGAGCTTTCGGGCTCGAAGAACAGCGCCGCATCGTTGAGGCGCAACTTGTCCAGCGCCTCGCGCAGGGCCGGATAGTCGTCAGCGGAGACCGGGAACAGGCCGGCGAACACGCGCGGCTGCATGGTCTGGAAGCCCGACAGTGGCTTGTCGGCAGGCTTGGCGGCGAGTGTCAGCGTGTCGCCGACGGGGGCGCCATGCACATCCTTGATCGATGCGGTGATCCAGCCCACTTCGCCCGACGAGAGCTTTTCGAGCTTCTTGCGCTTGGGCGTGAACACGCCTACTTCGCTGACTTCATGCGCACGGCCGGTGGACATCACCAGCAGCTTGTCGCCAGGCTTGATCTCACCTTGCACCACCCGCACCAGCGAGACGACGCCGAGGTAGTTGTCGAACCACGAATCGATGATCAACGCCTGCAGGCGATCGGTATCACCCACCTTCGGCGGCGGAATGCGCGCAACGATGGCCTCGAGCACTTCGATCACGTTCTGGCCGGTCTTGGCGCTCACTGCAACGGCGTCATCGGCATCGATACCGATGACGGCTTCGATTTCGCCCTTCACCTTTTCGGGGTCGGCCGTCGGCAGGTCGATCTTATTGAGGACGGGCACCACTTCCAGACCCATCTCCACGGCGGTGTAGCAGTTGGCGACGGATTGCGCCTCCACACCCTGGGCGGCGTCCACTACCAGCAACGCGCCCTCGCATGCGGCCAGCGAGCGGCTGACTTCATACGAGAAGTCGACGTGACCCGGGGTGTCGATGAAGTTGAGCTGGTAGGTCTTGCCGTCCCGCGCCGTGTACGGCAATGAGACGGACTGCGCCTTGATGGTGATACCGCGCTCGCGCTCGATCGGATTATTGTCGAGCACCTGCGCCTCCATCTCGCGCTCAGTCAGTCCGCCGCAGATCTGGATGATGCGATCGGCAAGCGTGGACTTGCCGTGATCGATGTGGGCGATGATGGAGAAGTTTCGGATCAGTTCCATGGAGCACGCTAGAGGCGTTCACTGACCTGCGGTACTCGCAGGCAGCGCAAGACCGGGATGGTCGTACGAACCCAGCATTATCGCATGGAACGAGGGGCCTTCGGGCACCCTGGAAAGTTAGCCACCCACGGTAGCTGGCGGGATCGGAACGCCCCGATAAGGGGGCGTCACGCGACCCTCCCTGCATCCGGAGCGACGGTAGCCCAAGCGCCCATCGCCCCGGCCCCGGTCGCGTTGAACGACCGGGTTACGACAAAGTCACGGCCCGCTGCGCTGCCATTCGCCGCGAACCACGACCTCATTCGTCCTTGCCACCGGGCACGGTAAGCCCGATGAAACCACTCTGATCGCCATGGCGGACCAGCAGAAGCACGGTGTCACCGGCCTTTGCGTCCTTCGTAGCGTCTCGGAATGCAGAAACGCTGCCAATCTTCTTCTGGTTGACCATGAGAATCACATCACCTGGCTGCAACCCGGCGCGAGTCGCCGCGGGGCCGGTGACATTACTGATGCCTACGCCTTCGCCCGCCTTGAGGCCCAGTTGCTGACGGCTATCGCTGTCCAGCTCCTGAACCGCCAAGCCAAGCGCGCTGACACCGGCACGGGCCGCAGGTTGGTCTGCGTCGCCAGAGGCTGCTACGGCATTCTTGTCACGTGGCATTTCAGCCACCGTAACTGGCACGCTCTCTTTCTTACCGTCTCGCAGGATCTCGATCGTGGCCTTGGTGCCCGGAGGCGTCTGACCCACCAAGGGCGGCAGATCCGCGCTCGAATTGATGCTTTGGCCGTTGTAGCTAAGGATCACGTCACCTGGGCGAATTCCGGCCTTTTCCGCCGCACTGCCCTTGTTCACCTGGGTCACCGCCGCGCCACTGGCATTGTCCAGCTTGAGTGCCTTGACCATGTCGTCCGTGACCTGCTGGACCATCACGCCAAGCTGCCCGCGCGACACATAGCCCTTGTCCTTGATCTGCTTGACCACGTTCATGGCCACATCGATCGGAATGGAGAAGGCCACGCCCTGGTAACCGCCCGTGTTGGAATAGATCTGCGAATTGACACCGACGACGCGCCCCTGCAGATCAAACAACGGCCCGCCGGAATTACCGCGATTGATCGGCACGTCAGTCTGAATGAACGACGTGTACGGCTGATCCTGACTGCCCAGGTTGCGCCCCACGGCACTCACGATGCCCTGGGTTACCGTGTAGTCAAAGCCAAACGGCGAGCCGATCGCCAGCACCCACTGTCCCGGCTTGAGGGAGCGCGAGTCACCGATGCTGACGGCGGGCAGCGCCGCTTTCGCATCGACCTTCAGTAGCGCGATGTCGTATTGCGGATCACTGCCCACAACCTTGGCGGTGAGCACGCGACGATCCTGCAGGCGAACGGTGACTGTGTCAGCACCATCCACTACATGCGTATTGGTGAGGACATAGCCGTCCGGCGAAATGATGAAACCGGAGCCCAAAGAGGTGCGCGCCTGCTCCTCCGGCGACGGCATCATCGGCATGCCGAAGAAGCGACGGAACATCTCCATCGACGGATCGTCGCTGTCGTCATCGCCCGGCGCCCCCGGCATGCTGCGCGCACCCGAGCGACCCTTGACCTGCTTCTTGCCGCTGTATTTAGCCTCGACGTGCACGACGGCAGGCGCGTTCTTCTGCACGATGCCGGTGAAATCGGGCAACCCTGATAGCGCGGGCGCCGCGGCTTGGGCCTGTACGCCGCCAGCCAGCGCCAAACTCATGACCACAACGCAAGACAGCGTTCGCAGAGCAAGTCGGTTCATGCACGTCTCCTTCGGCGTTTCAGGCACACCGAACCGGTCCGCAATGCGGACAGATTCGGTCAGATAAAAGGGAAACGATCAGGCCGTGGCGGTGTACACACGGCCGCCGGTTACTGCGGACCCGCCGCCTGGGCAGGCTGCTGCTGGTCCGGATGAACCAGAATCAGGTAGCTGCCATCGCCATTGCTCACCGCGGGATAGCGCGCCACCCGATAGGGCGTCAGGCTATTGCGGGAGTACAGCAGGGTGTTGCCGTTGTCGCCATCCACCGTGGCCGAGGCCTGCTGGCTGATCTTGTAGGGGACCTCCGAGTAGACGTTCAGCCCCGGGGGGAGCCACGGCCGGGGAATCCGAGCGCGCAGCCTGAGCGGTACTGGTCTCCATGGTCGTCGTCGACGGTGTCGATGCCACCTGAGGGGAGAGGTGATCCGCCCCCTGCCCGGCCGGCTGCGCCACCATCAGAGCTGCCACGGCCACGCCAGCGGCGATGGCGCCACCTGCCGACCAATGCAACCAATGGCGACGCTTGCCCTGCTGTACTGCCACGCCGTCTTGTTCGATGGCCAGCATCACTCGGGCGGCAAAACCGTCCGAGGCCAGCGGGGACAGCTCACGACGCAGGCCATCCCGGGCTATGTGATAGCGCGACCAAGCCTGCTGGAGCGGCATTTCGTGGTCGAGCCGTCGCAATAGGAAGCGCAATTCTTCCTTCGACAGCTCGCCGTCCATGCCGGCAGAAAGGTTTTCGCGTTGATTATCAGTCATGGGGTCTTGTCCTCGCGGTCAGACAATAGCGGCCGCAACTTTTCATCGATAGCTTCGCGCGCCCGAAAAATACGTGAACGAACCGTACCGATCGGACAACCCATCGCCTCGGCGATTTCCTCGTAGCTGAGGCCGTCCACTTCACGCAGGGTGATCGCGGTCCGCAATTCCTCAGGCAGCGCTTGGACAGTGGAAAACACCGTTTGTTCAATTTCCTGTCGCATGAGCTCGCGCTCGGGGGTGGCGCTCTCGTGCATGCGGTCCGCGCCGGGCAGAAAAGCGGCATCGTCAATGGCGATGTCGTCGGCCGGCGGGCGACGCCCCAGGGCTACCAGATGGTTCTTGGCCGTGTTCACGGCAATTTTGTACAGCCAGGTATAGAAAGCACTCTCGCCACGGAAGGACGCAATGGCCCTCCAGGCACGAATGAATGCCTCCTGGGCCACGTCCTCGCACTCGGCGTAGTTCTTCACATACCGGGAAACCAAGCCGATGACCTTGTGCTGGTACTTGCGCACCAATACATCGAAGGCCCGCTTGTCACCCTGTTGGACGCGCTCGACCAGCGCACTGTCCAGTTCGTTTTCGCCCATCCGGGCCATCTCCTTCGTCGATGCTGCCAAGCGCCCCGGGCTGTCTTGAGGATGGAAGCGGACTGCTCAGACAAGAACCAAGCGCTCTAGTTCAGCAAGCTTCATCCCGGGACGGCAAGTGCGCCCGTTGCGTTACCGATGATGGAAACGCACGGGCGCGCCTACGGAGCACCCGTTATGGCGAACAGGCCGCCACCACCCCAAGGGGCACGGCCCATGGACGCCTCAAGCGCCCTTGCCTGAAGTATGGGGCTCGGCGCGCGCCTTGCAAGTCAGGCGGCGGTTTCACCCACCCCGGCGAGCAGGCGCTGGCGCTCCAGCAACAGCTTTTCGAAGACCGGCTGAGGCAGCGGGCGACAGAACAGGTAGCCCTGTAGTTCGTCGCAATGATTGGCGCGCAGGAACTCCATATGCTGCTCCGTCTCCACACCCTCGGCCACCACGCCCCGCTTGAGGCGATGCGCCATCTCGATGGTGGCGCGGACGATGGCCTCGTCGTCGGGATCGACGCCGATGTTCTTCACGAAACTCTGGTCGATCTTGATGCGGTCGGCGGGCAGCTTGCGCAGGTAGTCCAAAGAAGCAGCGCCGGTGCCGAAGTCGTCGATAGCGATGCGCACGCCCAGGCGATGCAAACCCTGCAGGTTCTCCACCAGATTCGGCGCCGCCTTGATGCTGATGCTCTCGGTGATCTCCATTTCCAGCAGATTGGCGTCCAGTCCGCTTTCGTCCAGGGCCGCCACCACTATCTCCAGCAGGTTGGGCTGCATGAGCTGCACCGCCGACAGGTTCACGCCAAGGCGCAGGCCCAGACCGAAGCGACGCTCCCATTCCTGCGCGTGCCGGCAGGCCGCACGCAGCACCCACTCGCCGATGGAAACGATCAGACCCGTTTCCTCCGCCAGCGGAATGAAGAAGCCCGGACCAATAAAGCCAAGCTCCGGGTGCTCCCAGCGCACCAGCGCCTCCATGCCCACGATGTCCTCCGTGACCGCATCCACCTGCGGCTGGTAGAACACGCGCAGCTCACCCTTATGCTCGGCGTGCCGCAAGCCGGACTTCAACGCGAGATTCTGTTGCTGCGACTGTTCGGCACTGCCCTCGAAGATCTGGTAGTTGTTGCGACCCAGACTCTTGGCGGCATACATAGCCTCATCCGCGTGCTTGAGCAGGGTATCGGCGTCCGGCGCGTCGTCCGGGAAGAAGCTCACACCGATGGACGCCGTCACCTGCAGCTCCGTGCCGTCATCAATGCGCAATGGCGCACCCATCACCTGCACGATCTTTTCGGCAATGCGCAGCACATCCTCGTTCTTCACGATGTGTCGGAGGATCACCACGAACTCATCACCCGCGTAGCGCGCCACGGTATCGGACGCGCGCACGGTGCTGCGCAGCCGCTGCGTGGTGGTGAGCAACACCTGATCGCCCACGGCATGGCCGAGGGTGTCGTTGATGGTCTTGAAGCGGTCAAGGTCGACGAACAGCAGCGCGAAGCATTCGCCGGTGCGGTTGGCCTCCCGCATCACGGTATCGAGGCGATCATTGAAAAGCAGGCGATTTGGCAGACCCGTCAGCGCATCGAGCAGGCCCTCAGCGCGCCCCTGCTCGCGCGTGTGGCGCAGTTCCAATGCATGGGCGAAGCGCGACGCTGCGACGCGCAATACCGGCTGCACGATCGCCAACGATGGCAACGGCTGGCGGGTGCCTATCAGCAACGCCCCAAGTACGGTGCGACGCTCGTCCTGCAAGGGCCATCCGGCGAAGCCGGCCAGGCCCAGCTGGGCAAGTAAGGGATCCATCGGCGCCAGGCGTGCCGCGTCGGCCTGGTGCAGCATGGCCTGACCAGAGAGCACCAGTCGCAGCGAGCTTTGCAGATGCGGCCCGGGCCAAAGCTGTTCGTCGCCACGCCAGTGCTGCACGAGCTGTATGGGTGCGCCGCCCTCATCGGGGCGGGCCGACCATACGGCCACATAGTCCAACCCCACCTCCTCGTACAACAAGCGCGCCGCCTCGGCTATCCCTTCGTCACCCCCGCCGGAAGCAAACATGCGGGCAAGTAAGGCCAGAGCCACCTCAGCGCGCGCTCCCGCGCGATCGCTACGGAACATCAAGGCGACCGCGTCGCGGCCCGCGTGTCGCACGGCGCGCGCACTGACCTCACCAGAGTCCGCTCCGCGCGAGGAACGCCGCCGCCCCGAATGCCATTGGCGCGAACCTTCGGCAATCACCTGCTCCACTGTCGTGTCGGTAAACGCCAGCAGTTCCTTGACGGGACGCCCGCGCAATTCGTGATCGCCCAGCCCGCTGTTGCGCGCAACTGTGGGGCTGTAATCGAAGAGCAGCCCCCGCGCCGGGTCGACGATCAGCCACTCGGCATCGATCTCTTCAAAGGCAAACCGGTAGTCACTGTCTCCGGAGGCCGAGCCGCTCTCCGCACCATCCAGGCGCACCGCCATGCGATGCACGCGCTGCCAGCGCGAGAGCAGTTCGTGCTCGATCTGCGAGGCGTACAGCCAGTCCGCGACACCTGCCGGCAACACGTTCGGCTTCAGCACGGCGCCATCATCAAGCACGGCAAGTATGGGCGCGCCGACGCAGGCTGGCATGCCGCGCAACACCTCGATACCGGCCATGGCCTCGCGACCATCGCCCTCGAAAACCATGACGATCAACGCCAGCGGTGCCCGACCTTCCAGCAGGATGCCCGCATGCGTAGCGTCACGCGCGGAATGCACCACGAAATGCCCGTCACGATCGAACGCATCGAACAGGGCACGACGCAGCTCACGCTGTGCCGCAACGACGAGAATGCCTGCAGGACTCGCCATATCAGAGCATCCAACGACCGTCGCGCAAGCGCGGACGCTGTGCTGGCTTGGACTGGCAACTCAGGCGCACCAACACGTCGTTGAAACTCGCCACCAGCGCCTCCGGCGGGTCGAGCAATACCACCCGGCGCACATGCCCCGTCGCGGCGCGCGCTAACTGACGCAACAAAGTGGCATCGGCCATAAGGAGTGGCAGCGGCAGCCGCTGGAGGAAATAGACACCGAAATGGTTGCTCTGGAGCATGTAACGCAAGGCAATGTTGAGGCGCTGGGATCCGGGCAGCGCGACATGCTCTTCGCGCAGATTGCCTAGGCCGAGCTCAGGATTCCATAGGTAAACGGCCTGTCCGCTGCGCCGAACCAGAGGGCGCAGTTGGCCGACCAGGCCGGCCGTTTCGCCACCGTCGAGCGCGATCAAGCTGCCCCGCGCGGCCAGGATGCGCTCGAGGACCTCTGCACCCGCATGGGCAGGACTGACGGGAGTGGCGATGGACGTATTCATGCCGGTCTAAATTACGTGCTCAGGAGCGCTTCGCATAGGGAGTAATCAAGCCTTGCCGGAAACCGCTGCGCATTTCATGCGGCAGCGCACAGCTCGCGTTTTTACGGGTCGTTCATTCATGCCAGTAGCCCGCCCCGCAGCGTCTCGCAATCCTCGCTACGGGAGGGTATGGTGCAAGGCTTCATGGCCACATTCTTTACCCCCATGTTCGAAGGATTGCGCTTCAATCATTGGAAGACGAGCCTGGATGACAGCGGCATCGTCACCCTGTCACTCGACCGCGCTGGCAGCAACGTCAATGCCATCTCCCGCGAGGTGCTGGACGAACTGGGGCAGATCGTCGAACGACTCGCCATTGAGAAGCCTGCCGGCGTCCTGATCCATTCGGCCAAGCCCTTCGGCTTTGCCGTCGGCGCTGACATCAAGGAATTCGTCACCTATGCCCAACACGGCACGGTGCTGGAGAACATCGAAAACGGCCAGCGTGTGTACGAATCGCTGGCCCGCCTACCCTGCCCTACGGTCGCGGCCATCCACGGCGCCTGCATGGGCGGCGGCACGGAGCTGATCCTGGCTTGTCGCCAACGCATTGCCGCAGACGATGAGAAGACCCGCATCGGCCTGCCCGAAGTGATGCTGGGCATCCATCCCGGTTGGGGTGGCACAGCCCGACTGCCACGTTTGATCGGCGCCACCGAAGCCTTGCCCGTCATGCTGACGGGTAAGGCCTTGTCGGCCAAGCGCGCGTTGTCATTGGGCGTCATCGACCGCCTTGCGCCACCGGCCGAGCTGCTGGCCGAGGCGCGCGCCCTGCTGCGTCGTCCGCATGTACGCCCACTTGCCCAGCGCACGAAGGCATGGGCTACCAATACCTGGCTGGCGCGGCAGATCCTCGCGCCGATGGTCATCAAGCAGACGGGCGCCAAGGTACGCAAGGAACATTACCCGGCCCCCTTTGCGCTGATCGATGTATGGAAGCGCGGCGGTGCCAGCATCCAGCAGCGACTGAAGCTCGAAGCGCGTTCGGTGGCCAAGCTGGCCGAAACCCCAACGGCGCAGAACCTGATCCGCATTTTCTTCCTTCAGGAGCGCCTGAAGGGACAAGGCAGCGACATCGATCACGGCATCAAACATGTGCACGTCGTGGGTGCCGGCGTGATGGGCGGCGACATCGCTGCCTGGGCGGCGCTCAAGGGCTTCGAGGTGACGCTGCAAGACCGCGAGATGAAGTTCATCCAGCCTGCGCTGGATCGCGCCCGCCAGCTCTACGAAAAGAAGCTCAAGACCCCCGATAAGGTCGAAGCCACCGTGCGACGCCTGCGCGCGGATGTCGAAGGCAAAGGCGTGGCCAACGCCGATCTTGCCATCGAGGCAATCTTCGAGAATGCCGAAGCGAAAAGAGCTTTGTACGCAATCATCGAGCCGCAGTTCCAGTCCAACGAACTACTCGCAACTAATACATCCAGCATTCCGCTGGATGAGCTCCGTGTCGGCCTGAAGGCACCCGAGCGCTTTCTCGGTCTGCACTTCTTCAATCCCGTCGCGCAGATGCCGCTGGTAGAAGTGGTGCGTCATGACCAATTGGATGCCAACGCGGAGAAACGCGCCCTGGCCTTCTGCAAAGCCATCGGCAAACTGCCGGTTGCGGTCAAGGGAACGCCGGGCTTTCTGGTCAATCGCATCCTGATGCCCTACCTGTTGGAAGCCATGCGCCTCTACAGCGAAGGTGTGCCGGCCCCCGTGCTCGACAAGGAGGCCAAAAAGTTCGGCATGCCCATGGGGCCGATCGAACTGGCCGACACCGTGGGCCTGGATGTGTGCGCCTCGGTCGGCAAGGAGCTGGCTCCTTTCCTGGGCCTGGAGCTTCCGCCCGGCCTTGAGGACAAACTCGCCGCCGGTAAGCGCGGAAAGAAGGACGGCCAGGGCATCTATGTGTGGCAGGACGGCAAGCCGCAGAAGCCGGAAGTCGACCCCGACTATGCCGTGCCTGCAGACCTTCAGGACCGCATGATCCTCCCCATGGTCAACGAGGCTGTCGCCTGCCTTGCCGAGCACGTCGTGGATGACGCCGACCTGCTTGATGCAGGCGTGATCTTTGGCACCGGTTTCGCGCCGTTCCGTGGCGGCCCGATCCAATACGTGCGCAGCGAAGGCGCCACTGTCATCAAGGGCAAACTGGAACGCCTCGCACAACGCTACGGCGAACGTTTCACGCCAAAGAGCGGCTGGGATTTGCCAACGCTTACCAAGACCGGCTTCGACCTGCCGGCTGACGATGCGCAGGGTGTCGATACCGACGCCTGATCTCGATCCGTCATCACAACGAAAAACGCCCGGCATAGCCGGGCGTTTTTCTTGGCGCAATCAACGTGCCGGAATCACCACATCAAGTCGTCCGGGACACCGTCTTCGCCAACACTACCTTCGCTGCCCGGCTCCACCAGCAGGGCGACCTGATGGACGTCGATTACTTTGACCTGCTCGGCTAGCTCGCGAGTCACCACGAGATAACGCCCCTGCTGCTGGATGACGGCAAGCTCGCCGGCATTGATCGCCTTGAGCTGGTCAGCGTCGACGTGCACGCGACGGATCTTTCCGCCGTACTCGAAATGGCGAACGTGCTCGACATCCGCCTTGTTCAACACCTTGCCCTCCAGCAACTGCTGGATCTTCAGCTTGCGCTCGCGACGCAGGCGCGCCTCTTCAGCGGCAGCCTGCTCGGCGCGCTTTCGTTCATTGGCTTCGGTTTGCGCGCGGATCGCATAAGCCTTGGCCAGGTCTATCTCTTCCTGACTCTTGCCGCCCGAAGGCTTGCCGTGCGGCTTGTTGTGCTGTCCGGGTTTACCGCCCTTGGACGGCGAACCACCGTGGCGCGGCGGGAAGGACTTGCCCCCCCTGTGGCGCCGACGGACGCTTCTCTTCACGGACCTGTTTGACGATGCCGCTCTTGAGCAGTTGATCGCGCAGGGATTCGGCCATGGTTGGAACTCGCTTGCGTCGTACTGAAACGAAAAGGGTAACAATCAATAATGCGGCGGCGGTGGCTCGCTGTGCGGATCATGCCCCTGCGACGTGCGCAGCGACGACAGCTCGCTGCGCAATCCGCGGATGACATCTTCCAGCGCCGCCAGGCGCATCGACAGCTCGGCGTCGGCGGAAGCCAACGCGTTCACCGTATCGTCGACAAAGGTGAGCCGGACTTCAAGCTCCGTCAGACGCTGCTGCAAGGAATCGTCCGCCATGCTCACTGCCTCAGACTGCGGCCGCGACCGATACCGTAATACGCCAGCCCCGCCTCTTCCACTGCCCCGGGGTCATACAAATTGCGGCCATCGAACAGCGCCGGCTCGGCGAGCAAGCCGCGGATACGCGTGAAATCCGGGCTGCGAAACGCCTTCCATTCGGTGACGATGGCAAGTACGTCCGCACCATCGAGTGCCTGGTAGGCACTGTCGCAAAGTGCAAGATCGTCGCGGTCGCCGTAGATGCGATGCGTTTCATGGCGTGCTTCGGGATCAAAAGCCCGCACCTTGGCGCCAGCATTCCATAGCGCTTCCATCAGGTTGCGACTGGAGGCTTCACGCATGTCGTCAGTGTTCGGCTTGAAGGCCAGGCCCCACAGCGCAATCGTCTTGCCGGCAAGCTGTCCATCGAAATGACGCGAGATCAAATCGAACAGCTTGGTCTTCTGATCGTGATTCACCGCCTCCACCGCACCGAGCAGACGGGCCTGATAGCCAACGCCGCGCGCTGTACGCTCCAGTGCCTGCACGTCCTTGGGGAAGCACGAACCACCGTAACCGGCGCCGGGATAGATAAAGTGGTAGCCGATGCGCGGATCCGAGCCAATGCCCTGCCGCACCAGCTCCACGTCCGCACCCACGCGCTCGGCGATATTGGCGATCTCGTTCATGAAACTGATCTTGGTGGCCAGCATCGCGTTGGCCGCGTACTTGGTCAGCTCGGCCGAGCGCTCGTCCATCACCACGGTGCGATCGTGGTTGCGGTTGAACGGCGCGTAGAGCTTGCGCAGTACGCCGATGGCACGCTCGCTGGAGCTGCCAATAATAATGCGATCGGGACGCAGGCAATCCTCCACCGCGTCGCCTTCCTTCAGAAATTCCGGATTGGACACCACGTCGAAATCGACGGCGACGCCGCGCTGGATCAGCTCGCTGGCGATCGCTTCACGCACGCGGTCGGCGGTGCCGACGGGCACGGTCGACTTGTTCACCACCACCGTGTAGCGGTCCATGTGCTGGCCAATGGTTCGTGCCACACCGAGCACATACCTTAGGTCGGCACTGCCGTCTTCATCCGGCGGCGTACCCACGGCAATGAAGACCACTTGCCCATGGGCGATGGCCGGGGCCGGATCGGTCGTGAAGTCCAACTGTTCGCTGGCGTGGTTACGCTTGACGATGGGTTCCAAACCCGGCTCGTAGATCGGGATGTCGCCTTTCTTCAGACGCTCCACCTTGGCTACATCGATATCGACGCAGACCACATGGTTGCCCATCTCTGCCAGACAGGCACCGGTGACCAGACCTACATAGCCGGTACCGAAGATCGTGACCTTCATTGTCGCGAAAACTCCAAGAGGCAAGGCCCGTAATTCTATCAGGCTGGATATGGCATCGGACGGCAGGAGAACCAGCCCTCGCCCGCAACACCGGCTGCGCCCTTAAAAAAGAACGGGGCGCGAATCGCTTCGCGCCCCGTGCATGCTTCTAAAGAGCTGTCCCGCGCGATGATTACTTCGCGCCGCCAGCCTGATCGCCAGCAGCCGTCGGGCCGGTCTTGACCAAGGTGACGTCGAAGATGATCGTCGCATTCGGCGGGAAGCCGTTCTGCGGCTGCGCACCGTAGGCGATGTTCGAAGGGATGAAGAACTTATAGTGACCGCCGACCTGCATCAGCTGCAGACCCTCGCGGAAGCCCGGGATCACGCCAGCGAGCGGGATCGAGGCCGGGCCTGCCGGATCGTGCTTGGACGAATCGTCAAACGTTTCGCCGCTGACGAACGTGCCGACATAGTTCACCTGCACGGTGTCGTTCGGACCCGGGCGGGCGCCGGTACCCTGGCTGATCACCTGGTACTGCAGACCCGAAGCAGTGGTCTTCACACCCGGAGCAGACTTGTTCTTGGCCAGGTAAGCAGCGCCTTCCGTCTGGTTCTTGGAGGCGACCTGGGTGTACTCGGCCTTCGCCTTCGCCTGCAGGTTGGCAACGAATGCGTCACGGACCTGCTTGGCTTCGGCTTCGCTCATGGTCGGCTTCTGACCCGACAGCGCGGACTGCAGCGCACGAGCCACGGTGGCCGGATCCACTTCTTCGCGGACCAGCGGCGGCAGCGAGCTCGCCAGGTCCCAACCGACCACGTAGCTGGCCTTGGTCTTGTCGACCGCAGCCGGGGCGGCCGTCGCAGGGGCGGCGGACTTCGCGGCCTGTGCGTGCACGCCAGCGGTCATGCCCAGTGCAACAGCGAGCGCGGCCGCCGTCAGCGTGGGACGCAGAAAATGCTTCATGTGGAACTCCCTCGTATTTGGATGTACCGGCGCTACCGGACTCAAAGCCCCCCCCGATGGAGGCAGGCCTCGCATTGTGCGGTGCTTGCTGAGTCTTGGCAACGATGTGGGGCGTCTGACCGTCAGTCGTGATTAAAAGTTCACGCTTCTTGTCAAAAACGCGGATTTTTACGAATCCTGCACGCCGAGTCGGCTAACGCACCGACACCCGGATCAGGAATGTCCGTCGTCCGAACGCCCGGGCTTATCAAGCGTATCGCGCAAAGCCGCCTGCAAACGGGCATGCACCTGCACCAGACCACGCCACAACAGCCATGCCAGCAACAGCAAAACAAGCACCAGGACAATGGCAACCTCGCGTGGCGGCAGAATAGTCGACGCCAGAGCCGCAACCAGCAGGCCCAGTATCCACATGGTCGCCAGCGGAATGAAGCGCGCCAGCACGCCACGGATACGCATGTTGTAGGCGCCACCGATGCGTTCGGGAATACTCAGTTCCGCCAGCAACATGCCGAGGGCCGATGCCTTGCGATACGCCGCCACGATCATCGGCAGTGAGATCAGAGCGGCGATGGACCACGCTAGGCTGCGCTTTACCTGAGGGCTATCCGCAAGGAAATCCCAGTGGAAAAAGCCACGGCGATACAGGTAAGACATGATCAGGAAAGCGGCCACCACCAGCATCATGTTGATGATCACGTGCCAGACAAGGCGGCGGATCATCTTGGCCACGATAGCCCCCTGCCCGCCCAGACTCACATTGCCCATCCAGTCCGTGTAGGCGCTCAGAAGACTGGTAAGGCCGCCGGGCAGGCGCCGCGTGAGCACGTCGGCCAGCGGATCTGAGGCACGGATGAGGTACGGCGTGAGGAAGGTCGTTATAGCCGACACAGCCACCGCCACTGGGTAGAGGAAACTGCTGGTGACTTTCAGAGTCAGCCCTAGCGACGCGATGACGAACGAAAACTCACCAATCTGCGCTAACCCCATGCCTACACGCAGCGACGTGCGTCCATCATTGCCGGCGATGAAGGTTCCGAAGCTGCACGTGATTACCTTGCCCATTACCACTACGACGGTAACGACCAGGATCGGCAACCAGTACAGCTTGAGCATCGCCGGGTCGATCAACATGCCGATGGCAACGAAGAAGATGGCGCTGAACATATCGCGCACTGGTCCGATGATGCGCTCGATCCGCATCACGCTCTGCGACTCACCTACGATGGCGCCGATCATGAAGGCGCCCAGGGCCACGCTGTAGCCCATCTCGGTCACCAGCAGGCAAAAGCCGAAGCACAGACCAAGCACCGCAACCAGCAGCACATCGTCGCGACTCACGCGCGCGATGTAGTCGACCACGCGAGGCACCAGCAGCAACCCGACGACCAGTGACACCGCCATGAAAAGCGTAAGCCGCCCCACCGCCGCTGCCGCTTCGGCCGCCTCCAGGCCGCCAGTGCTCGCAATGCCCGTCAGCAACGCCATGAGCACAATGGCGATGACGTCCTCGATGATAAGGATGCCGAACATCAGCTGCGCGAAACGCTCGCGCTTGAGGTTCAGGCCATCCAGCGCCTTCATGATGATGGTCGTCGACGACATGGACAGCATGGCGCCAAGGAACAGCGCATCCATGGAAGTCCAGCCAAAGAAGCGCCCTATCTCGTAACCAAGCCAGACCATCAGCACGATTTCGCACAGGGCCGCCACCAGCGCCGCGCCGCCAACTTCGCGGAGCTTCTTCAGGCTGAATTCCAGCCCCAAAGCAAACAGCAACAGGATCATGCCTAGCTCGGAGAGCGTGCGGATCGTCTGCTCGTCGTGGATGAAGACCACGGGAAACGTATAAGGGCCGACCAGCACGCCGGCGATGATGTATCCGAGTACGACTGGCTGACGCAGCCGTTGGAAGATCACCGTCGTCAGGCCCGCGATCAACATGACGGTCGCGAGGTCCTGGATAAAGTGCAAATCGTGCATCAGAGAAATCCGCAAGAACGTCCCGCAAGACTAACAACCACGGGCGAGATGCACAGCCCTACATGACGCCCCTGATCATTCCCTCACCACAACGGCGTTTTGCCGCATTGACGGCGCCGCATCAAAACGCCTGTAACTATTTGTTGTGATTCATTCGTGAAAAAAAGTTGAAAGAAATTCACAACGAATGCTTGACGAAATAGCCAACCCTATCTATTCTTTCGGGCTTCCAGAGGCACTTCGGGGCCATAGCTCAGCTGGGAGAGCGCCTGCATGGCATGCAGGAGGTCGGCGGTTCGATCCCGCCTGGCTCCACCAAAATTAGATACGTCCCCATCGTCTAGAGGCCTAGGACATCACCCTTTCACGGTGGCGACCGGGGTTCGAATCCCCGTGGGGACGCCACTCTAACGGCAAACCGGTTTCCGGCGTAACCTAAGAGTGGTCAAGGATGAAATCTGTTGGTGTAGTACTGGAAGAAGTAAAAATGTGGAGCGGTAGTTCAGTCGGTTAGAATGCTGGCCTGTCACGCCGGAGGTCGCGGGTTCGAGTCCCGTCCGCTCCGCCACTTTACGAAGAGCCCGCCATTGGCGGGTTTTTTGTTGCCCGCATTTTGCCCCGTCGCTGCAGGAGCACACCTTGTGCGCGACCTGCCAACAAAGCGATGACCACGGACTCCCCTGAGTCGCACACAGGGTGCGCCCCTACAGAGTCTCATCCGGCGAGCGATGATCCTCCAGCCGCTCCAGCGTTCCCTTCGAATGCCCCTGCTCCGCCAGGTATTCCAACCAGCGAGAAAGAAACCCATTCATCCGCAAACGATGCTGTAGCACCGTGTGGGCCGGCGGAAACGGGCCGAGCACCTGCCACAGATGGCGGCCCGGATGGCAATGCAAGGCCTCGGCCACATGGGCGTCGGTGTACATGCGCAACTGCGCCGACGGCGACGGCTGACCCGTGTGCGCATCGACAAAGTTGTAGGTGAGCTCGAGCTCCAACGTGTACGGGTGCCGCTCCTGCACCTGCAAACGCACATCAAGGCCATCATCCACGCTGGACAGATAGAACCCCGGCGGTAGCTCCTGCGGCATAAACAGCCGCACCAGCCGATGATAGTTCTCGGCGTAAAGCCCCATCAGGAAGCCGAAACGTCCGGGCAACAAGGCTTGGCGACTGTCTAATACGGCACTCATGGGCGGCAGAAACTCCTCAGAACATGGTCCGCTCGATACCGAAGCGGTCAAAGATCTTGCTGGCAATCTCTTCGATGGACACGTGCGTGGTGTTGAGACTGGGAATGCTTTCGCGACGCATCAGCTTCTCGGCCTGCGCCAACTCCCAGCGACACTGTTCCAGCGTCGCATAACGGCTGCCGGCACGCCGCTGTTCGCGAATCTGCGCCAACCGCATGGGGTCGATGGTGAGACCAAACAGCCGATCCTTATACGGGCGCAGGCGCGCCGGCAGTTCTAGCTTGTCGAGGTCGTCGTCAGTCAGGGGGTAATTGGCGGCGCTGACACCGTAATGCAAGGCCATGTAGAGACATGTTGGCGTCTTGCCGGAGCGCGACACCCCCACCAGGATCAAGTCGGCCTGAGCATAGTCCACGTCTATACCGTCGTCGTGTGACAACGCATAGTTCGTAGCGTTAATGCGAGCCTCGTATTTGTCGAAGTCCACCAAGCCGTGCGAGCGATTCACCGCACCGGAACGCTTGGCGCCCAGCTCCTCTTCCAGCGGACCGATGAATGGCGCGAACACGTCCAGCATCAGTCCGCCGCTCTCGGCCACGATCTCGCACAGCTCGCGCGACGCCATGGTGTTGACCACGATGGGACGCTCGCCGGTTTGCGCATAACGGGTTTTGATACGCAGCGCCGCCGCCTCGGCTTTTTGGGCGTCGTCGATGAACGGCAAGCGGTGCTTGTCGAACTGCACGCCCTCAAACTGGGCCAAAATACTGTTGCCGATCGTTTCCGCCGTAATACCAGTGGAATCAGAGATATAAAAAACGGTTCGCTGCATGGCTAATCCAAAGTCCCTGGTGGTTCTTGACCATCACCTTAGCGCAAGGTGAAAAGCCTGTCTTTGCTTGATTCACAGCTGACTGGTATTGCGTTGGCGCTTGTTTTCGCCCGAATGGTCTTCTTGTGCTGCGCACCATCGGCAGCGGACAATACCAGTTCTTTGTAGCCCGATTTCTTGCCGAAACGGAGCTACGACCGTCTTTGAAACCCTACGAGCTCTCGAGGAGACTCCCTTGAACGATCTGGTGCTTTGGCTCGACACGCTGCGCATGACCGACCTGGGCAAGGTTGGCGGCAAGAATGCGTCGCTCGGCGAGATGATTGGCAATCTAGCCCAGCTCGGCGTGTCAGTGCCGGGTGGTTTTGCAACCACCGCCGACGCGTTCCAGGAATACCTCGACAAGAGTGGCGTGGCCAAGCGCATCCAGGAACGGCTCGCCTCGCTCGACGTCGATGACGTGATGGCCCTGACGGCTGCCGGCAAGGAGATCCGCGAATGGGTCACTGAGACGCCGCTGCCGACGGATCTGGACAAGGCCATCCGCGACGCCTACGCCAAGCTCTGCAAGGACGCCGGCGCCGAGAACATTGCCGTGGCAGTGCGCTCCTCCGCCACCGCGGAAGATCTGCCGGATGCTTCTTTCGCCGGTCAGCAGGAGACCTTCCTGAACGTGGTCGGCATTGAGGACGTGCTGCACAAGGTGAAGGAAGTCTTTGCCTCGCTCTACAACGACCGCGCGATCGCTTACCGCGTACACCAGGGTTTTAAGCATGAGGACGTATTCCTCTCCGCTGGCGTGCAGTTGATGGTGCGTTCCGACGTCGGCGCTTCCGGCGTGCTGTTCACCCTGGACACGGAGTCGGGCTTCCGCGACGTGGTGTTCGTGACCGGCTCGTATGGCCTGGGGGAAATGGTCGTGCAGGGTGCAGTGAACCCCGACGAGTTCTACGTGTTCAAGCCCACTTTGAAGGCTGGCAAGCCGGCCGTGCTGCGACGCAGCCTCGGCGCCAAGCAGCAGCGCATGGTGTATTCGAACAAGCCCGGCGAGCGCGTGCGTATCGAAGAAACGCCCGCCGAACTGCGCAACAAGTTCTGCATCACCGATGAAGACGTGCAGGAACTATCCAAGCAGGCGCTGATCATCGAGAAGCATTACGACCGCCCGATGGACATCGAGTGGGCGAAGGACGGCAACACCGGCAAGCTCTACATCGTGCAGGCCCGTCCGGAAACGGTGAAGTCGCGCGCGCATGCCACGCAGTTGGAGCGTTTCCACCTCAACGAAAAGGGCAAGGTGCTCGCTGAAGGCCGCGCCATCGGCCAGAAGATCGGGTCCGGCAAAGCGCGCGTCATCCGCTCGCTTGCAGATATGAGCAAGGTGCAGACGGGCGATGTACTGATCGCCGACATGACCGATCCCGATTGGGAGCCGGTGATGAAGCGTGCCGCCGCCATCGTCACCAATCGCGGCGGCCGCACCTGCCACGCAGCTATCATCGCCCGCGAATTGGGTGTGCCTGCCGTGGTGGGCACGGGCAATGCGCTGGAACTGATTCCGGACGGCGCGGAAGTTACCGTGTCCTGCGCCGAGGGCGACACCGGCATGATCTACGAGGGCCTGCTGAAGTTCGACCGCGTGACCGCCGACCTCGGCGACATGCCCGAAGCGCCGCTCAAGATCATGATGAACGTGGCCAACCCCGAGCGTGCGTTCGATTTCGGCATGCTGCCGAACGCCGGCATCGGTCTGGCTCGCCTGGAAATGATCATTGCCAGCCACATCGGCGTGCATCCAAAGGCGCTGCTGGAATACGCCAAGCAGGATGCAGAGACCAAGAGGAAGATCGACGAGCGCATGGCCGGCTACGCCGACCCGGTGTCGTTCTATGTTGATCGCCTCGCGGAAGGCATCGCCACTATCGCCGCTTCGGTGTATCCGAAGCCGGTGATCGTACGCCTGTCCGACTTCAAGTCGAACGAATACGCCGGCCTCATCGGGGGCTCGCGCTACGAGCCACATGAAGAGAACCCGATGATCGGCTACCGCGGCGCAAGCCGTTACGTCGACCCGGGTTTCGCTGAGTCGTTTGGCCTGGAGTGCAAGGCGGTCAAGCGCGTGCGCGAGGTGATGGGTCTGGACAACATCTGGGTGATGATTCCGTTTGTGCGCACGCTGAGCGAAGGTCGCAAGGTCATTGAGGTGCTGGCCAAGAACGGCCTCAAGCAGCGCGAGCACGACCTGAAGGTCATCATGATGTGCGAGGTGCCGTCCAATGCACTGCTCGCCGATGAGTTCCTCGACATCTTCGACGGCTTCTCCATCGGCTCCAACGACCTGACCCAGCTCACGCTGGGTCTGGATCGCGATTCGAGCATCGTCGCCAACCTGTTCGACGAACGCGACCCTGCGGTGAAGAAGCTGCTTGCGCTCGCCATCAAGACTGCTCGCGAAAAGGGCAAGTACATCGGCATCTGCGGCCAGGGGCCGTCTGATCACCCTGACCTGGCTGAGTGGCTGATGGATCAGGGCATCGAGTCCGTATCGCTTAACCCTGATACGGTCGTGGACACCTGGTTGCGCCTGGCCAAGCGCAAGGCAGCCTGAGCTTTGCCACATGCGTAACACGAAGGGCGGTGGCGACACCGCCCTTTTTCTTGCTCGCACGGTCAAGGCGTACAGGGCCGTCCGCCGGTATCAAACGTGCTGACGTCAGAACGGATTTCACCCTGCCTCACAACGAGGAAAGTGGATATGGGCAGATTCAGTGAGCGCACGCCCTCGCTACTTCTTGCCACGAAGCGCACCGCCACTCGGTCATCCTGCGCAACCATCTGCTCGATCTCATCATGTACATCGGGAAACTCAGCAAACAGCTCGCGATAGCTCCTTGCCACCTCCGCCCGCCCTCGCCTGGGATGGCAGAAATCCGAGGAAGCTAGCTGGGCATCGCTCGCATAGAGGTGCGCCAGTCCATCGGCATCGTGCCGATTGAAAGCGCCGAACATCGCCAGCACGACCGATTCGGGCCTTAGCGCTGCACCGCTCGTCGCGGTCATGGCTACGGCAAGGAGCATGGTGCTCGCCAGATTCATGAGGATCTCCTCGGCACGATTGGGGTAACCGCAGTCTCCACGCCTGCAACCCGTGGTGCGTGCCGTCTCTTGCTCTTTTCCGCCCAACGGAACCTTTGCATCACCCGCAGGGTCCACCTGGATACGGACCCTGGCGGAGACTACCCATGCAAAGACTGACAAGGCTGTTGGCGAACAACAAAGGCTTCCTCACGTTCATGCTGTGCATGTTCGTGTTCCGGAGTGCGGTTGCGGACTGGAATGTCGTTCCGACCGGCTCTATGCAACCGACCATCGAGATCGGTGACCGCATCGTTGTCGACAAGGCGGCCTATGACATTCGCCTCCCCTTCACCCACGTCTCGCTCTTGCATCGTGCCGATCCGCAACGAGGCGACATCGTCGTGCTGGACTCGAAAACGGCTGATGAGCGCCTGGTTAAGCGCGTCATTGGCGTGCCCGGCGACCAGATCGCACTGGTGCAGAACCACCTATACGTGAACGGCAAGGCTGCGGACTATCGCCCCATCCAGGTCAGTGGCATCCATGCCGACCGGGAAGATCCGGCCATCTATGCCATCGAAGATACCGGCGCCATGCAGCACGCCGTCCGCTGGTCGCTCGCCGCCCAGGGCCACACCAACGATTTCGGCCCCGTCACCGTGCCCGCCAACCAATACCTATTGCTGGGAGACGACAGGGACCACAGCGCCGATTCGCGCTATTTCGGCTTCTTCCCGCGTAAGGAGATCACCGGCCGAGCCACACGGGTCGCCCTGTCCCTTGACCCAGACAACCATTACCTACCCCGCAGCGATCGCTGGGGCGCCACGCTGCACTAACCAGAAAGCAGCAAGAAAATTGCCTTCCCCCATTGCCAGTGCCCGCCTCACCACATAGAATTACCGGCTCGCGTGGACCACACGCACCATCTTTGGAGAGGTGGCAGAGTGGTCGAATGTACCTGACTCGAAATCAGGCGTACGTGTAAGCGTACCGTGGGTTCGAATCCCACCCTCTCCGCCAAAAAAACAAAACGCCCCCGTGTGGGGCGTTTTGTTTTTCTAGTGGTGACGGCTGGGTGAGAACCCACCCGGGTTCGACAAAATTGCCTGGAGCAATTTTGGACAGCCGCAGGCTGGCCCCGTAGCGCGCAAGCGCGAAGGGGTCGGGTCCACGGATGGACCCGACAATCCCACCCGACCCCACAAGTAAGGCGTCTCGCTTTTCCAGCAGTAACGCCCGCCCGATGCACCCAAGCTGTTTTAAAACCCCTTCCCGTCCTTTTCTTCTTTACGCATTCATCCCCTATCCGTCATGCTCGTATCGCGTCGCCACACCAGGCATCCCATGATCGAGTTTGGACACGGAACACACGTCGGCTTGCGTCGTACGCGCAATGAAGACACTTACTACGCCGATGCCTCGCTTGGCCTGTTTCTTGTCGCCGACGGGATGGGCGGCCATCAGCATGGCGAGGTAGCCGCTGCGCTGGTTCGTGATGCCGTTGCCGACCTTGTCACCCGCGGGCACAGTCTCGTAGAGGCCGTGCGCGCGGCCGACGAGCGCCTGATCCAGCACAGCCGTGGCTTTCGTGATGCACGTCCGATGGGTACAACTATCGCTGCGCTACGCCTGCATGCAGACAGCTACGAAGTGGTGTGGGTGGGCGACAGCCGCGTTTATCTCTGGCAAAAAGCATTGCGCCAGGTCAGTCACGATCATTCGCTCGTGCAGGAGCTGGTGGAAGCGGGAACGCTCGATGCAACACAGGCAGCACGCCACCCGCATCGTAACGTGATCACCCAGGCACTGGGGATCACTGCCGCCGAGCAATTGCATATCGGGATGGCACGAGGAAAGCTCTAGCATGGGATGTGCTTTCTGCTCTGCAGCGACGGACTCACCGAAGAGGTAGGTGATGCCGCCATCGCAAGCATCGTGTCCCGACAGGAGCTTTCCGCCCAGGAAAGCGTGGAGCACTTGCTGCTCGCCGCGCTTGACGGCGGCGGCAGCGACAACGTCACGGTGATCCTGGCCCGCATCAACTGAGGCGAGCCAACGACCTCAGTTGATGACAGCTGCGCCTTCGCGGCGCCACACCGACGCGCCACCTGCACTCTTGTCCAGCGCATCAAGCCGCTTTTCGTGGACCGTGCTTTCGTCGGCATCCGCACGCAGCACTCGAGGACGACGATCGAGCACCACCGGTGCAAGCGTCACGGCAGCGCCTCGCTCCTGCGCACCTTCAAAACCCAAGTCAAGTACGACCTGGCCGGATGTCATTGCGATATAGACATCCGCCAACAACTGCGCATCGATCAGGCCGCCGTGCAGATCGCGTGCTGAATTGTCGACGCCCAGGCGCTTACAGAGCGCATCGAGGCTGTTGCGCTGGCCCGGATAGCGCTCGCGCGCCATCATCAGCGTATCGAGCACGCTGCAACGGTCTTCCAGGCGGCCGAACGATTCGCCCAGCCGCGCCAGCTCACCGTTGATGAAGCCCACGTCGAACGCCGCGTTATGGATGATCACTTCTGCGCCGTCGATGAAGGCGAGGAACTCCTCCACCACGTCCGCGAAATGCGGCTTGTCCAACAGGAACTCATCCTCGATGCCCGTAACCTGACGAGCACCCTCGTCGATGGCACGATCGGGATTCAGGTAGGTCTGGTAGTGACGTCCGGAGGGACGGCGCTCAATCATCTCCACGCACGCGATTTCGATCAGGCGATGGCCCTGACGGACTTCGAGACCGGTGGTCTCGGTATCAAGCACAATCTGCCTCATGCCTTGCTCCTGAATTGCTCGGCCTGCTCACGCGCTGCCACATCCACGCGCTCGTTTTCCACATGACCGTTATGGCCACGCACCCAATGCCAACGCACCTGATGCATCTGCGTTGCACTGGAAAGGCGCTCCCACAGATCCTGATTCTTTACTGGCTTCTTGTCGGCCGTCTTCCAGCCGTTTGCACGCCATTTAGGCACCCATTCCTCGATGCCCTGCATGACGTAGCGCGAATCGGTGGTAAGGGCGACATTGCATGGGCGCGTCAACGCCTCAAGCGCGCCGATCGCTGCCATCAGTTCCATTCGATTATTGGTGGTAGCCGGCTCCCCCCCCCTGAGAGCATGCGCTCGGTGCCCTTTGCACGCAGCAGCGCTGCCCAGCCACCTGGCCCGGGATTGCCCAGGCAAGCACCATCGGTAAAAGCTTGTACTTCAGTCATTGTCGCCATCGATACATAGAAAAATCAGGATGCCGCGTTGCGTCGGGCACCCGGCGCCAGACTCACGTTGACCGTGGCTGGCAAGGTCTTGGGTTTCAATCGTATGGGCGTCGCCATGCGGCGTCGCTTGCGCGCAATCAGAAGGTAGCCTCCGCCAAACGCGTGAGCAGTATCCATGCCCACGCGACTGCTCGGCCACAGGCTCCCGACGCGCTCAATGCGCTCGATATCCAACTCCCGTCGGCGCACCCATCGCTCCAGCAACAGCGGCGAATGCATCGTCGGTGCGTTTCCGCGCGTGCGCCACATCATCCATGGCAACCAGCCACTGAAGGGATGGAGCCCGGTCAACGCAAGCACTCCGCCCGGCGCCAGCACGCGCGAGGCCTCCTCGAGCATCTCCTGCGGCGTCGCGGATACCTCCAGCGCATGCCGGAGCAGCACCAAGTCGAACGCGTCGTCAACGAAGGGAAGCGGCTCATCCATCCGAGCCTTCACATCGCCACCGTAGCGCTGGGACGCCACGTTCAGACGCGTCCAGTTCCCCAGCAAAGGCAACACCGGCGGTGCATCGCCCGCGGCCGCACTCACGAGGAGCGCGTGGGGGCCGCTGCATCGCTGCAACCCTGGAGCCAGGGCGATCGTTTCCTCGGCCAGCAGGTTGCGCAACGGGGCGCTGCTGTAGATGTCTTGGTCACGCTGAGACATGAAGGGCCGACCGGTCGTCACGATATCGACAGTGTAACGGGAGCCCGCCCACAACGTGCCCTGGTCGACACCACAAGACTGGCTGACACCACAAGTCTGAATACCCCTACAGCGCATTAACGTCTCACTAACGAGTGAGCCACATTAGGGCTTTATAGTCTGCCACTTCGCGCAAGCCAGGGAGAGGGCCTGCGTCAGTCGATACGAAACCCCGGAGGACGACTCCTTGCACGTCGTACCGCTACCGGCGCTTGCCGACAACTACATCTGGTTGCTCCACGACGAGAAAGGAAACGCCATCGTCGTCGACCCGGGTGACGCCAGTCCTGTCGAGGAAGCGCTCGCGCTGCGCCACCTACGGCTGCGCGCCATCCTGCTGACACATCATCATCATGACCATATCGGCGGCGTGGATGAGCTGCTGTCTCGCCACGACGTGCCCGTCTACGCCCCACACGACGAACGCATCGCTCGGGCAACGCATCGCGTGGGCGACGCTAACGTAGTGCAGCTGGCAACACCTGCCGCGACCTTCAACGTCATCGCAGTGCCCGGACACACCACCACGCACATCGCCTATACCGGCGAAGGTGTCCTGCTTTGCGGCGACACGCTTTTCAGCATGGGCTGTGGGCGGTTGTTCGAAGGCACGCCCGCACAGATGCTGGCCTCACTCGACCGCATGGCGTTGTTACCGGGCAACACACTGGTCTGTTGTGCGCACGAGTACACCGCCGCCAACGGTCGCTTCGCGCAGACGATAGAACCAGCAAACCCCTCGCTCGCAGCGCGCCAACAAGAGGTTTCCGCGTTGCGCGCGGACAACCAGCCCAGCCTGCCGGTGGCGCTTTCCATGGAGCAGGCTACCAACCCGTTTCTGCGTACAGATAGCGAAGCGGTTATCGCCTGGAGCCGACAGCAAGGCGTGGATGGCGATCGCATCGCGCGTTTCGCCGCATTGCGAGCCAACAAGGACGTATTCACCGGATGAAAACGACTCGACACCTACGCCCTCTTCCCCTGGCGACGTCCATCTTCCTGGCGGCGTGCGCCTCTGGCCCAGCACAGAGGCCGGCGCAACCGCCGACACCTTTACCAGTACCGCAACAAGATGCATCACACTCGACTGCATCGCACCCAGAAGTCTCATCCGCTCCTGCTAATGCAGCAGACGATGGCAATATCTGGCAAAACCTGCGAAGCAACTTCGCTATGGCTGATTGCGATGCCGACCCGAACATCACGACATGGGCGCGTCGCTATACCAGCAATCCAGATCTCTTCGAAAGCCAGATTGCCGCCGCCGCACCGCGAATCGCCTATGTCCAGCAAGTGGCTGCACGCCACCATGTGGCGGGTGAGTTCGCACTGATTCCCTGGGTCGAAAGCCAATACCGCCCCATTGCAGGCAGCAAGGGAATGCCAGCCGGAATGTGGCAGATCATGCCGCAGACCGCCAATGCCATGGGCATTCGTGTCGACAAGAATTTCGATGGCCGCATGGACGTCCCTGCCGCCACCGACGCCATCATGGCGTTGCTTAGCCGGTACCACGATGACCTGGGTGACTGGCGCCTCGTTGACTACGCCTTTAACGCCGGCGAATTCGGCATCAAGCGCGTCATCAGCCAGCACGGCGCGCCGCCAGACGAGCCCGTGATCCCCAAGATGCCGGTCAAGCCGGTGACACGAGAGCACCTGGTCAAGTTGTTGGCCATCGCCTGCGTCATTCGCGACCCTGGACGCTTCAACGTGAGTCTACCCACCCTGCCTTCGGAGCAGCGCCTGGTGACCGTGAGCGTTGACAATTCCATGCCGATTGCCCGAGCTGCTAGCCACGCAGGCATGTCGACGGACGAGCTGAAAGACATGAACGCCGCCTTCCGCAACGGCGTGGTGGATAAGAACGCATCTCCATATCTGCTGCTCCCCAGCAACAAGGTCCAGCAATTCCGGAGCTCGCTGTTGGCGGAAGGCAGCAGCGGTGCACAAAGTGTGCCCGGTACGGCGACGCTTCCACCACTCGGGGCAGCACTGAGCGCCGCCGACAACAACGATGGCGACGCATCCAACAAACGCACCCACACGGTGAAGTCCGGCGAAAGCCTCTGGTCCATCGCCCACAAATATTCGGTGGACATCAAGCAGCTGGAACTCTGGAATCACTTGCAAGGGCCTGGCGTCAAGCCGGGGCAAGTGCTCAGGGTCAGCGCTCCGAGCTGATCTTGTCGTCGGAGTGGCACCCGTTCCTGCTCACATCAAAAAAGAAGGGCGACCAAGTGGTCGCCCTTCTTTTTTTCGTTGATGGCCGCGCTTACATGCGATCCGCTGCAATCTTGATTTCCGTCTTGGCCTTCAGCGCATCGAGAAAACCCTGCGTGGCGAGAATGCCGTAAGCCTGGGACATCTGGTCGCGCAGCGCGCTGCGCTGATCCGGGGTGATCTTGCTCAGGTCACCTTCCTGCACCTTATCCACGGCCACCAGAGCGTAGTTGCCATCATGCATGGCGACACGGGCAAACTGCGCCTTGCCAGCTGCAGGGTGCGGCAGCAGGAACGCCTGCTCAAGCACTTCCGGCGCCACGCCCTGCTGCATACGCACGGCGTCAGCCACGGTCTGCGCGGATGCGCCGACAGAGGATGCCACTGCCTGCATGTCATCACCCTTCTGCAGACGCACCAGCAATGCATCGGCATGCTTCTGCTCTTCGGCAGCAGTGCGCTCGTCGAGGATCTTCTTGCGCACATCGTCCTTTACTTCGGCCAACGGACGCGCAGCGGTTGGCACATGCTTGTCGACGCGCACAACCACAGCATGGTCCTGACCCAGGTCGATCAGACCCGAATTGTTGCCCTGCGTGAGGACATCGTCAGAGAACGCCGCCTGGACCAGCTTCGGATTCGCAAGAATGCCCTCGCCACCCTTGCGGGAGAACAGATCGGTCGTCTTGATCGGTAGCTTCAGCTCCTGAGCAGCAGGATCGAGCGTCGACGGGTTCTGGTAAGTCTGGTCGGTCAACTTGCCGGCAAGTTCGTTGTACTGACGATCGCGCTCGGTCGACAGGTAATCCTTGGCAATCTGATCGCGCACTTCCGCAAACGGCTTCGCGTCGCCGCTACGCACGTCGCGCAGCCACAACACGTGGTAGCCCTCGTCGGACAACACGGGCTTGGAGATCTGGCCCTTCTGCAGCGAGAACAACGCGGAGTCGAACGCCGCATTCGTCACGCCCTTTTCCAGCCAGCCCAGGTCACCGCCGGAGCGCTTGGAACCCAGGTCCTCCGAGTCCTCCGCCGCGAGCTTGGCGAAATTCTCTGGCGTCGCTTCGCCGGCGATCTTCTCTGCCTTGGCAAGCGCAGCCTTCTGCTGGTCCGGCGTAGCGTTCTTCGGAACATTGACGAGGATATGCGACACCAGTCGCTGCTCGGGCTGTACGAAGCGCTGCTTCTGGTCTTCGTAGCGCTTCTTCAGGTCGTCCTCGCTCGGCTGTGCATCGATCTTCAGATCGGCACCATTGACCTCAATGTACTTCAGCGAGACCTGCTCCGGATTCATGAAGTCGGCCTGATGCGCCTTGTAATAGGCATCAAGTTGAGCGTCCGTGACTTCGGTATCCGTCAGCGTCGGGCGCGGCACGGCAAACCAACGCAAGTCACGGCGCTGGTACAACAGGCCGAGATAGCGATCCATGTCGGTGTCAGTGATGACTGTGCTGGCGATGATCGCGCGCGGCAGCACGCCCGGCTCAAGCGAAGCACGCTGGCTGCTCTCAAACATCGCCGGCGTCATATTTTGCGCAGCCAAGATGGCGCGGTATGTGGCTGGATCGAACTGACCGTTGACCTGGAACGCCTGCTGGCTAGCAATACGATCGCGCAACTCGGCGCCGGACACCTTCATGCCGAGATCGTCATTGGCCTGACGGAGCAGTTGCTCATTGATCAGCTGATCCAGGATCTGGCGCTTGGTTTCCGGCTTCTCGAACTCTGCGGCATCGAACTGGTCGCCCATCCGCGCCATGGCGTCGCGGCGCGCATCATTCATGCGTTCCTGGAAATCGCGCTGGCTGATCTCGTGCTTGCCGACCATTGCCACGTAAGTGTCGGTACGCGAGGCGAAATACGACTCGATGCCGAAGAACGAAATAGCGAACACGCAAATGCCCAGAATAACAATGGAAGGCCATCCGTGAAGCTTGTTACGCAATGCCTGCAGCATGGAAATGTTCCCGGGCTTTCGTTGTTCGGTGCACTAAAGTGCGGGGTACTCAAATGGCAAGGGCGCCACACGGGCGCCCTTGCGAACTGTGGCGGAGCGGACGGGACTCGAACCCGCGACCTCCGGCGTGACAGGCCAGCATTCTAACCGACTGAACTACCGCTCCGCATGTTACTGGTGGGTGCTGTAGGGATCGAACCTACGACCCTCGCCTTGTAAGGGCGACGCTCTACCGCTGAGCTAAGCACCCGAAACTAAGCAAGTAGTCGCTTAGTTTCAGGGCATCCTTGAGGGTCTTGCCAGCCTTGAACGCCGGAACCTTCGAGGCCTTGATCTTGATCGTCTCGTTGGTGCGCGGATTGCGACCGGTACGGGCGGCGCGCTTGCGCACAGTGAAGGTGCCAAAGCCGACCACCGACACGTCCTCACCCTTCTTCAGCGCCTTCTGCACGGTCTCGAAAAACGCTTCGAGAGCACGGCAGGCGTCAGCCTTGGTGAGTTCAGCCTTCTCGGCGATGGCATTGATCAGATCGGTTTTATTCATTGAGACACTCCCTTAAACGGTTATGCAGCCCGCGTGGTCATTCTGGGACCAGGCGACGTCGCCTCGAGACTAGGCACCGGGACATCACCAAGCAATCCCGCATCACTGCGCACCTTGCTTGGCGTCAGGCTGCGGTGCCGCCTTTATACCAGTGGCCCCTAGGGTCCGCAATGACAAGGAATACCAAGGCTTCGCACGGTTCAGCATCATTTCGAATGCTTGCAAAGTACGTACTGAAACGCTAAGCGACAACAGCATTCGCCCATGTGATCCAGATACGAAAACGGGCGGTCAACCGCCCGTTTTCGCTGACTTCCATCACAACTCAGTGGGGCCGCGTGTAGGGCTCCTGATCCGGCGACTCCTCTCTTGGTGCATCGACCTTCGGCTTATCACCGTCGGCAGCCTGGCGCGGCTGCAGCGGACGCTCTAGCACAATATCCAGCACCTCGTCGATCCAGCGCACCGGATGGATATCCAGCGACGCTGTGATGTTCTCTGGGATGTCCGCCAGATCCTTCTTGTTTTCGTCAGGAATGATCACCGTGGTGATGCCGCCGCGGTGAGCCGCCAGCAGCTTCTCTTTGAGACCACCGATCGGCAATACACGTCCGCGCAGGGTGATCTCACCCGTCATGGCAACCTCGGAGCGCACCGGCACCTTGGTCAGCGCCGACACCAGGGCCGTGCACATGGCAATGCCCGCGCTCGGTCCATCCTTCGGCGTAGCGCCCTCCGGCACGTGGATGTGGATGTCGTACTTCTCGTGGAAGTCCGCCTCAATACCCAGGCGCTCGGCGCGCGCGCGCACCACTGACAAAGCGGCCTGGATCGATTCCTTCATGACGTCGCCGAGCTGCCCCGTATGCACCAGGCGCCCCTTACCAGGAACCACCGAGGCTTCGATGCTGAGCAGGTCGCCGCCCACCTGGGTCCAAGCCAGACCCGTCACCAGGCCCACTTCGTTCTGCAATTCCTTGCGACCGAAGTCGAAACGACGCACACCCAGGTAATGCTCGAGATTCTCTGAGTTCACCATCACGCGACCAGGTGCCTTAGCCTTCGATTTGGCCGTCTTTACGGCTGTGGCCGACTTCTTCGCCACCTCCTTCGAAGCCGCCTTCTTGACCTGCCCCAGCGTCAACTCCTTCACCACTTTGCGGCAGATCTTGGACACTTCGCGCTCGAGGTTGCGCACGCCCGATTCGCGCGTGTAGTAACGCACGATGTCGCGCACGGCACTTTCGTCCACGCTCAGCTCTTCCGGCTTTAGGCCATTGGCCTTCAACTGTTTGGTCAGCAGATACTTCTGAGCAATATTGAGCTTCTCATCCTCGGTGTAACCCGGGATACGAATGACTTCCATGCGATCCAGCAGCGGACCGGGAATGTTCAGAGAGTTCGCCGTAGCGACCCACATGACCTCGGAAAGATCCAGGTCGACTTCCAGATAGTGATCGTTGAATGCGTGGTTCTGCTCAGGATCAAGCACCTCAAGCAGCGCCGAGGACGGATCGCCACGGAAGTCCATCGACATCTTGTCGATCTCGTCCAGCACAAACAGCGGGTTCTTCGAGCCCACCTTATTCAGGTTCTGCACGATGCGGCCCGGCATGGAACCGATATAGGTACGGCGATGACCACGGATCTCGGCTTCATCACGCACGCCACCCAGGCTCATGCGAACGAATTTGCGGTTGGTCGCCTTAGCGATCGACTGCCCGAGCGAGGTCTTACCCACGCCCGGCGGGCCGACCAGGCACAGGATCGGACCACGCATGGTGTTCACGCGCTGCTGCACCGCCAAGTATTCGAGGATGCGCTCCTTGACCTTCTCCAGGCCAAAATGATCGGCATCCAACACCTCCTGCGCGAGCTGGAGATCTTTGCGGACCTTGCTCTTTTTCTTCCACGGCACGCCTACCAGCCAGTCAAGGTAGTTACGCACCACCGTGGCTTCGGCAGACATGGGCGACATCTGACGCAGCTTGCCAAACTCCTGACGCGCCTTGGCCAGCACAGGCTTGGGCATGCCCGCCGCTTCGATCTTCTTCTGCAGATCTTCGATTTCGTTCGGGCCGTCCTCACTCTCACCGAGCTCCTTCTGGATGGCCTTCATCTGTTCGTTGAGGTAGTACTCGCGCTGGCTTTTCTCCATCTGCGACTTCACTCGGCCGCGGATGCGCTTTTCCACCTGCTGCAGGTCCATCTCACCATCGACAAGCCCGATCAGCAACTCGAGACGCTGACCCACATCGGCCGTTTCCAGCACCCTCTGCTTGTCGGCCATGCGCACGGACAAGTGCGCCGCAATGGAGTCGGCCACGCGTGACGGATCATCGATACCGGACAGGGTTGCCAGCACTTCTGGCGGCAGCTTGCGGCTCTGCTTGACCAGCTGCTCGAACAACGACACCAGCGTGCGTGACACCACGTCGAGCTCACGCTCTTTTGCACTGTAGACCGGCTCAATGACACGCGACGTGGCGGTCAACATGCCGCCCTCTTCGTCGTAGTTCTCGATGGCCACGCGCGACTGGCCTTCGACCAGCACCTTCACGGTGCCATCGGGCAATTTCAGTAACTGAAGCACGCCGGCCAGCGTGCCGATTTCGTGCAGGTCGCTGATCTTGGGATCGTCGATGTCCGGGCTCTTTTGTGCGACCAGCAGGATCTGGCGCTCGCCCTCCATCGCGCGCTCCAGCGCACGCATGGACTTGTCGCGGCCGACGAACAACGGAATGACCATGTGGGGATACACCACCACGTCACGCAGCGGCAAGACTGGCAGTGCGTCCAGCGTGGCTCCGGTGACTTGGGGGGTTGGGGGCGGTCTTTGCCATCGAAGAGAATCTCTCGTGATGAAATCGTCTTTGCACCGACACTGCGCCGGGTGCATCTGTACGTCAAGTGGTGGCTCGGAGGCATGCACTCAAGTGCATGAACCACCACGCAAACAAAATGGCCCTGGCATTTCTGCCAGGGCCATTCAAGTCACTTGTTGCGCTTGAACTGCTCAGGCGGCGTCGCCGCCCTCGCCTGCCGCACGCGGCTGCTTGAGGTTGCCGCGATAGATCAGGTACGGCTCGGCCTGGCCCTCGATGACAGCATCGTCCACCACGACCTTGCTGACGTGTTCCAGCGACGGCAGCTCGTACATGGTGTCCAGCAACACTTGCTCGAGAATGGTGCGCAGGCCGCGCGCGCCGGTCTTGCGCTTCAGGGCCTTGCGAGCGATAGCCTGCAGAGCCTCTGGGCGGAATTCCAACTCCACGCCTTCCATCTCAAACAGCTTCTTGAACTGCTTGGTGACGGCGTTCTTGGGCTCGGTGAGGATCTTCACCAGCGCAGGCTCATCGAGCTCATCGAGCGTAGCAACCACCGGCAGACGACCGACGAATTCGGGAATCAGGCCGTAACGCACCAGATCCGACGGCTCGACCTCCGACAGCAGTTTGCCCAGGTTTTCCTTCCGCTCCTTGCTGCGGACCTCGGCCGAGAAGCCGATGCCCACAGTATCGGAACGCTGCTGGATCACCTTCTCGAGACCCGCGAATGCACCACCGCAGATAAACAGGATGTTCTTGGTGTCGACCTGCAGAAATTCCTGCTGCGGATGCTTGCGACCGCCCTGCGGCGGCACTGAGGCAAGCGTGCCCTCGATGAGCTTGAGCAGCGCCTGCTGCACGCCTTCGCCGGACACGTCGCGAGTGATCGACGGGTTCTCGCTCTTGCGGGAAATCTTGTCGATTTCGTCGATATAGACGATACCCGACTGCGCCTTGTCGACGTCGTAGTCGCACTTCTGCAGCAGCTTCTGGATGATGTTTTCCACGTCCTCGCCCACGTAACCGGCTTCGGTCAGCGTGGTAGCGTCGGCGATGGTGAACGGCACGTTCAGCAGGCGCGCAAGCGTTTCGGCCAGCAGCGTCTTGCCCGAGCCGGTCGGGCCAATCAGGAGGATGTTGGACTTGCCGAGCTCGATGTCATCGCTCTTCTGACGCGACTCCATACGCTTGTAGTGGTTGTACACGGCCACCGCGAGCGCCTTCTTTGCCCGCGTCTGACCGACCACGTACTGGTCGAGCGTCTCCATGATCTCGCGCGGCTTGGGCAGCTGGCTACGCCCGGAGGCGGCCTTCTCTTCCAGCTCTTCGCGGATGATGTCGTTGCACAGCTCTACGCATTCGTCGCAAATGAACACGGACGGACCCGCGATCAGCTTGCGCACTTCATGCTGGCTCTTGCCGCAGAAGGAGCAGTAGAGAATCTTGCCGCTGTCGTTGGAACGGCCCTGCCGGTCGTCGCTCATGCCTGGATCCTGCTAGTAAATCGATTGCGGTTTGAGAATAGCACAGCGTTCCGCGTCTGCAGCCAGGCGCGGAACGACTTGCAAACCCGGGACCAAATGCCTGAAATCAGCCCGATTTCACCGATTCGATGGCACGGCGGTCGAGCACCTGATCGATCAGGCCGTACTCCTTGGCCGCCTCGGCGCTCATGAAGCGGTCTCGCTCCATGTCCCGCTCGATCTTGTCCAGGGGCTGACCGGTATGCTGAACGTAAATGTCGTTCAGACGGCGGCGCAGGTACAGAATCTCCTGGGCCTGGATCTCGATGTCGGTCGCCTGGCCGCGGGCACCGCCCGACGGCTGGTGAATCATCACGCGCGAGTTGGGCAACGAGTAGCGCTTGCCCTTGGCGCCCGCCATGAGCAGCAACGAGGCCGCACTGCAGGCCTGGCCGATGCACATGGTGCTTACGTCCGGCTTGACGAACTGCATCGTGTCGTAGATCGCCAACCCGGCGGTGACGGCACCGCCCGGGCTGTTGATGTACAGATGGATGTCCTTGTCCGGGTTTTCCGACTCAAGGAACAGCATCTGCGCGACCAGCAGGTTGGCGACCTGATCGTTCACCTCGCCCACAAGGAAGATCACGCGCTCCTTCAGGAGGCGCGAATAGATGTCGTACGAACGCTCGCCGCGGGCGGTCTGCTCGACGACGATCGGTACCAGGTTAAGGTTTTGGATCGGGTCCATAGCCATGCTTTGTCGCTCTCCGGTTGATGGGCCTAAGGATGCCTCAGGCACTGACCGGGCGCATCACCTCGTCGAAGCCCAGGTTCTGGACGGTAGTCGTGGCGTGATCAGCCACCCACTCCGCCACCTGATCTTCCATGACGCGATTCTGCAGCCCGGACATCAGTTGGGGGTCACGGTTGTAAAGTTCAACAACCTTCTCCGGCTCCTCGTAGGTCGAGGCAATGGCGGCCAGCTGCTCGGCGATGCGGGTGCGGTCGATGACCAGCGCCTGCTTGCGGGCAATCTCGCCCATCAGCAGACCGGCGATAACGCGCTTGCGAGCAACCGGGGCGGCTGCATCGAGCAGCTGCGGCGGCACCTGCTGGCCACGCGGGATGCTGCCCTGCGCCAGCGCATGGGCCTCGGACTGCACCATCACGTTCGGCACATCCAGGTCCGGATGGGCGTTGGCCAGCTTCTCCGCCACTTCGGACTTCAGGCGAGCCATCAGGGTGGCCTTCAGCTCGCGCTCAAGGTTGGCGCGGACTTCCTTGTGGAACTTCTCCAGATCACCGTCGGTGATACCGAACAACTGGGCAAAGTCGCCGTCCACTTCCGGCAGCTTCGGCTCCTGCACCTTAATGACCTTAAAGTGGCACTGGGCGGTCTTGCCGGCCAGGCTTTCATTGCGGAAATCGGCCGGGAACACGACGTCGGCATCGAACTCTTCGTCAGCCTTGCGGCCGGTGAGCACGTCGTCCAGCGCCTTGAACAGGTTGCCCGAGCCGAGCACGCTGCCGGCCCGCTCCAGGCCTTCCGTCGGGAAGCGGTAGTCACCCGCCTGCGCGGAGTATTCGAACATCACGAAATCACCCTCGACCGAGGCGCGTTCGACCGGGTCGAAGCTGCGACGCTGCAGACGCAGGGTTTCGATCATCTTCTCGATGTCGGCATCAGTGACTTCGGCCACCGGGCGGCTGATCTCGAGCTTTGCGATGTCGACTTCCGGGAACTCCGGCATCACCTCAAAGGTGGCGGTATAGGCGATTTCGCCGTTTTCCGGGCGACCCGTCGTGTCGATCGCAGGGTTGGCGATGGGACGCAGATTTTCCTGGTTGACGGCTTCGCGCAGCGTGCTACCGATCAGGTCGGAGAGCACTTCGCCACGCACCTGATCACCGAAACGCTGCTGGATCACTGCGGTCGGCACCTTGCCCGGGCGGAAGCCCTTCAGGCGCACCGTGCGACCCATCTCGGCGATGCGGGCGCTCACCTGCGACTCGAAACGGTCCGCGGGGAACTTCACCGTGAGCTTGCGCTCGAGCTTGCCGACGTTTTCAACCGAAACCTGCATGACGTCTCCTGGTGTACCGGTAAGGGCGCCCGTCAAAGGCGCCTGGCGGCCCGGGGCCGCCTGCAAATAAAGAAAATCCAAGGGATGGTGCGAAAGAAGGGACTCGAACCCTCACGGTGTTACCCGCTGGAACCTAAATCCAGTGCGTCTACCAATTCCGCCACTTTCGCATCAGAACTACAAAGAGGAAATGTCCGTAAGCATCGGATTTCCAAGGGAATAAACGAGTCAAAAAAACCGTTACACCCCGCCCCGCCAGCTTCCGGGCACTCCGCCCCTAAGTCGATGATTCCCTTACACGAAAGCGGGTCATTTTACGGTTCGCGTGGGCGGCAGCACAAGCGGGGCAAGAACTCTTTGGCAACCGCCGCGACAGTACCGCAACGACTAGCCTTCTCGAGCATCAGCAAATACGTCACAACTCCCGCAGCACACGGAAGCCAACGCGCCCGCTGCGCACGCTCGCGTCGGCGCCCTGCCGATAGGCCGAGCGCACTTGATCCGGCGAACTTCCCCACGAACCGCCACGTACTACCCGAACGCCACACCCCGGATTGACCCAGGCACTGCCATCGCGGGGCGCGCGCAGGTAGCTATCGTGCCAACAGTCCTGCACCCATTCGGAGACATTGCCGTCCATGTCGTACAAGCCGAAAGCATTTGGCGCAAAGCTCATGGCCGGCGCAGGCCCCCAGTAACCGTCGCGATACCCCTGGAAGGCATTGCTCCAGCGCCGACCGCTAGGCGAGCGGTCTCCCGAGCCCGTGAGATTTTCCACCTTGCCCGTTGGTGCCCCATCCCCCCACCAATAGCGGGTCGTGGTGCCACCGCGCAGGGCATACTCGAATTCGGCCTCGCTGGGCAGGCGGTAAGTCTTGCCGGTTCGCTGGCTTAGCCAGTCCACGTAGGCCCTGGCGTCGTTCCAGGACACGTTGACCACGGGGAGTCGACTATCCGCGTTTTTGCCCGCGTAGTCGTTCTGCCAGGTAGCACTGGAATCGTCGCGCATGGCGCCGGTGCCCTCGTCGTACACGCTGGCGCCACCCAGCTTGACCGAGTCAGGCTGATAGCCGCTGGCCCGAACGAACTCGCGGAACTGTCCCACGGTGACTGACGTGCGCGACAGCGCGAAACCCTTGGCGATAGTGACTTCGTGTTGCGGCGTCTCGGCATCCTCGCGCCCGGATTCGTTGTCAGGCGCGCCCATCTGAAAACTGCCAGTAGGGATAACCAACATCGACGGCGTCTGCCCCGGGATGTCAGCAAAACGGTCAGTAAAGACCTGCCCCGGCTTGTAGCTTGCATAGAGGCGCGCGTTGGTGAGCCGCTCGGCGAATTCGTTGAGGCCCGCCAGATCCGGACTGATGACCTTGGCCTGGTCCGCCAATTGCTGTGCCAGCGCGAGGTTGCCCGCATCAAGCGCTGAGCGCGCCTGCGCAAGCAAGCCGTTGGCCCGCGCCTGCCGCATGCTATCGACGCGACCATGCACGTCACGTAGTGCCTGTGAATCGGGTGCCATCTGCCCCGCCTCGGTCAGCGCTTGATCAGCGGCCTTGAAGTCGTTCTGTGCCACGGCGGCCAGTGCGCGATCGAGGATGGCGCGCTGCACCTGCAGAGTGCCCTGCGAGGCCACCGCGTTATCCGGATCCAGCTGCTGGACCTGCCGATAGAGTTCCAGTGCATTGTTCCCGGCCGGCTGGTCGGCATTGCCTTGCTGCAACAACGCCGCCGCCTTCGCAAGCAACGGACGGACCTGGGTCAGCACCTTCAGCTTGCCTTGAAGCTGGTTCACGTCGTCCGTGGAATCTGGAATGAGCTTGAGCGTATCGAGTAGGTCGCCGGCCGAATCCGCATCACCCACGGCGACATCCTGGTTGATCTCGGCAACCAGGCGCGCGCGCACTTCGAACAGCCCTTGGGCGGCCCGGCGGCTATCGGGCTTGTCCTTGAGCGCCAGCGCGAACAGCGCCGCGGCACTGCTCGGATCGCCCGCCAACTGACCGGCCTTCAGTGCCTTATCGGCACGCGCGATCAGCGCCTCGATCTCAGGCGTATCTGCACTCAGCTGATCGGGAAGGTTGGTGTTCTTCTTGCTCAGGCGCGCCACCACGACGTCCGTGGGCGCCAAGGTCAGCGGCGGCCCCGCATCCACCTCCGACGGCTCCGGCAGGCGCGACGACGATGCCGGCGCTACCGGCGTCATCGGGCCAAGATTCATCGCGCGATGCGTAGCAGTGGCCGACGGCTCGACGTGGAACACCCGCGGGAAAAAGTGATAGACGAGTGCGAGCCCCAGCACGGCGACACCCACGGCACCGCCGAAGGATCTCTGTCGTCGTACGGTTTCCTTGCTCGGCATGTTGGGCGTCCTTGGGTGGCCTGCTATGGTGGCGGTCTAAACCATAGGCACAAACCGATGTCAGGACAATGCACACGTGCACGTCCTGCGTCGCCAGGAAGACGCATGCAACAAGAAACCTCTCTCGCGCCCGACGCCACCTGGATCCAGCGGCGCGAAGACCTGCAGGCCTGGCTGGCAGCTCTGCCGGACGATGCCGCGCTGGGCTTCTACACCGAATTCATGCGCCGAAATACCTTCTATCCGCAATTGGCGCTGATCCAGATGGGCTGGAACGGGCGTTACGCGCTGATCGATCCTCTAGCCTTCGACATCGGCGACGTACTGCGCCCGCAGATCGGCGATGGCAATGCAGTCACCGTGATGCACAGTGCAAGCGAAGACCTCGAAGCGCTCTCCCCTTCCTGCCCACGGGCCCCGCCAACTATTCGATACGCAGATCGCCGCCGCCTTTGTGGGCATGGGGCTGGGCATCAGTTATCGCGCACTCGTGGCCGAATTGGCCGGCGCGGAACTGGACAAGGGCGAAACGCGCTCCGACTGGTTGCAGCGCCCCCTCACCGATTCGCAGTGCGCCTATGCCACGCTGGACGTGGTCTATCTCAAGACCGTGCACGAACAATTGGCCGAACGACTCGCGCAGCGCGACCGCACGGCATGGCATGCCGAGGATTGCGAACGCCTGAAGCAGCGCGCCTGCTATCGCGGGGGCGATCCGCAACCGCAGCGTGGCTTCCGCAGCGCCTCGGATTGGCGTCCCGAGCAACGCGCCCTGCTGCGTCGCGTGCTGCTGTGGCGCGACCAGTCCGCACGTACACTCGATCGGCCTCGGCCCTGGCTGCTCGAAGATGCCGCCGCGATGAGCCTGGTGCAGCAACCGCCGCGCTCCGCCAACGAGCTCGACACACGTACGCGTGGTCAGCGTGCGCTGCGCTCGCCGCAGCGGGCTGAACTGCTTGACCTGCTGCAGCAGGCAGTCGATGCCGACGAGGTCGCTGCCACCGACGCCATTCCCGAGTCGCCGCAGGGCGAAGCAAAGCGCGCCCTCACAGCCATGAAGGATTGCGTGGACAAACGTGCCGGCGAACTGGACCTGCCCCCCGGCCTACTGTGCCCGCGCAAGGTGCTGGAGGAATACGTAGTCACCGCCAAATGGCCTGACTTCCTTGAGGGATGGCGCCGCGAAGCCCTGTTCGAGCCGTTGAGCCGCCTGCTTCCCTGAGCATGAGCCAGGGGCTTGGCGAACGCCAAAGATCGCTGGTAACATCTTTGGCTCATGTGGGGCCATAGCTCAGCTGGGAGAGCGCGTCGTTCGCAATGACGAGGTCGGGAGTTCGATCCTCCCTGGCTCCACCACTTCTTATAAAACGAACAGCGCTTTATGCCTCCCGGCATGAAGCGCTGTTTTGTTTGGGCGACCACAGGCTGCCGGTCGATCGCTTCCGCAAGGGTGGAACGCCATGCAGGGAATGCGCGCGCCATCGTCAATTCACCAGCGGTGGTTCGCTCACCACCGGGCGACGCACGCTCAACGCCGTTCCGGCAGCGGCCACGATGATGGCGACGATCGCCAGCCACTGCAGCAGGCTGAGGTGCTCGCTCAACAGGACTGCACCCGCCAACGCCGCGACGGCCGGCTCGAGACTCAGCAAGGTGCTGAACGTGCGTGCAGGCAATCGCGTCAACGCAACCATCTCCAGTGAATAAGGCAACGCCGAGCTGAGCACTGCCACGCCGAGCGCATAGGGCAACAGCGAAGGCGACAGCAAGGTGCTACCCGCGTGTGCGACACCAAAGGGAATCGCCAGCAAGGCGCCGATCGACGTACCCCAGGTGACCGCATCCCCACCGTGAGCCTCGCCGGCCTTCTTGCCGAAAACGATGTACAACGCCCAACCGAGACCCGCCGCGAGTGCGTAGGCCACGCCCACTGGGTCTCAGCGTTTGCACCTCGCCGTGCAATGGCAGCAACAGCCCCAAGCCCGCGACGACCAGTGCAATCCACGCGAAGTCGATCAGGCGGCGCGAACTGAATACCGCCAACGCCAGCGGCCCGGTGAACTCCAACGCCACAGCAATGCCCAGCGGAATGGTCCGCAGTGACATGTAGAACACCAGATTCATTGCACCCATGGCGAGCCCATAGGCCCACAACGAGCGCCAACTCGTGCCATTCAAGCGCCGCCACGGCCGTCGCCAAAGCAGCAGGATCAACGCACTGAGCCCCAGGCGATACGCGGTTGCACCCTGCGCGCCAACAGCCGGAAATAAGTGCTTGGCCAACGAAGCACCGCACTGATACGAAACCATGCTGATCAACAACGCGCCGATCGCGAGCGCGACCGGGCCTAGGGTGGTGCGTGAGGACATGGGGAGGGCCTCAGCGATGCAATGACAACATGATGCCTGTACACCCTTGCGAAGCCCACTGCCTCAGGCACGCGCTCGCGTCCATTGCTGACAGATACCGACAGCAGTGATGCGTCCCGCCCCCACTTTCGACGCGCACGCGCTGTGGCGTCCCTGCGCAACGACCCTCTGTACCCGACGCTCAAAGCAGAACACCCTTGCAGCATTTTCTTCCCGATACTCGGCAGCGCGTCACATCGTTGCGCGGATCAAAGCGTCGGAGCCGTGAGCTCAATTAGCTCACGTTGTCCTCACGCGCTCTCCCCGATATAGGCCGACGTGTAATGCGCCGGCCACCATGGACAGCACGCCGGCGCACGAAGAACTTGAGTGGCGCGAGCCACTCTCGTGGCGCACACCGCACCCGGGGGCAATTTCGTTAGCTATCCATTGGCTTGTTGTAGCGGCCCCGTACCGTGCTGCAAGTGTGCATGTGGGAGCGGGCACTCATCTCCAGGGGATGGGGCCCGAAATCAACTTGTCAAACCAACATGGAGTTCTGCTATGCAATTCGATGACATCGTTTCCAGCTGGCTGAATGGTGAAGACAGCTTTGGCGGCCACGCCAATCCGGCCGGTCCGCTCTATATCCAGGGAGCTGGAGCTACCGAGGCCGCATTGACGAGCGACAAAACCGTCAAGAGCATGCTCACCTCGGTCGGAACGACGTGCTCGACCTGCTCGATCCACACGAGCGGCGGTGGTTGCGCCTGCTGTTGATGCGTGACTGAGTCGGCGTGCAACCGCCGATCGGTTGCACGCCGATTTTCCCGCGAACTTTCCCTTACGCACTGGCGTCGAGCGAATGATGGCTGATACCGCATCCACCAAATCCTTTGCCGCAATCATCGAGCACTTCACGTCGCCCTCGCGAACACGCCTGGAAACCTTCCTCGCGGGCAAGGCGGTGCAACTCCGCGACGGGGAATCCGCCATGATTCTCGCCACGGCGACGCAGGCCTTGAACGATGCGGCAAGGCTAAAGCTCAATCGCGTGCTTCTGCTCGAACTGCATGCCGCCAAATTGGCGGGCGAGTTGACGGCGAGCGGTGATGACGACGGATTCGATGATTTCGTCGAACGGAGTCGTCGCCCCGAGTTCGCCGCGCACCTCGATCGTCGCTACCCACCCTTGCTGGAGCGACTGGAGACCTCGCTCAGTCAGCAGGAAAAGGCGATCGAAGCGATCGTCCAACGAATGGTGCACGACCGTGCCGCGATTGCCTCGCTGCTCAGACGCCCACCGGGTCGACTCATCGCCCTGGGCCTGGGCCATGGCGACCTGCATGCAGGCGGGCAAGCCGTCGCACGACTGACCTTTGAACATGGCATCGCCATGTACAAGCCGCGCTCGCTGCGGGTGGACGCCGTGCTCGATCGATTGCTGGCCGCTACGTTCAAATCCGGCGCGCGCATTCGCGTGCCTCGCGTGGTCGAGCGGGACGATTACGGCTGGGCCGAATTCATCGAGCATCGCTACTGCGAGGGCGACGACGAGCTTCGCTTGTTCTACCTGCGACTCGGCCATTGGCTGGCCGTCATGCGCCTACTGGGTGGTACCGACATCCATCTTGAAAATCTGATTGCGCACGGCCCCACACCGATCGTCATCGACGTGGAGAGTCTGTTCTCGCCGCTGCCCGAGGTCCCGTCATCGGGTTATGGAAAAGCCCACGATCTAGCCGAATCGATCGTGCGTAGTTCCGTCCTGCGCACCGGCATGGTGCCTTACCGCGCACCGGCACTGGGTTTCGATGGCGTGGACATGTCAGCCGCCGGCGCCCTGCCCAACCAGCAGCCACAAGTCAGCGCGCCCTTCATTGCCAATGAAGGCACCACAGATGCGCACGTGGAAATCGTCAGTGTCGACATGAACGTCGCACAGAATCATCCAAGCGCCAATCCGCAGGTCGCGCTCTATTGGAACCACATCAGCGAAGGCTTTCTTGAAGCCACCGCGATCTTCAAGGACATGGACAGCCGTGGCGAGCTGACGCCGCTCATCGATGCGTTCGAAGGTTGCCTGATTCGCGACATTCGCCGCCCCACCCAGGCCTACAGCGAGATTGGACGCATGCTGTGGCACCCTGCATCGCTGCATGACGAAGCCAAAGCCATCGAACGCGCCCGCGACCTGTTCGCGCGCAACGCTCTCGTCGTGCCCATCGCGCCTTCGTCTCACCAAGAGATCATGGACGAGATACGCGACCTGCGCTTCGGCGACATCCCGGTTTTCGTTGCGCCCTTGGGTCGAGATCGCATCGACACCGCACTAACCGACTGGCGGTCCATACGCGTCGAGCTTGAGGAAATGACGATACGCAGCGCTCTCGTCGTGACCGAACTCAATGTCGGCGCGGACGAATCCGAGAAACAGGGGGACATCCTCTATTTCGCCAGACACCCCCATACCCGCCACCTTGACGAGCGTCGCCGAACCTTGGCGGCTGCAGCAGTGGAGCGACTAATCAAACTGTCCGTGCGTGGCGATGACGACTCGGTCACCTGGATCACCCCGGAAACCACCAACGCGGGGTGGACCGTTCAACCCCTGCAGGCGGACAGCTACTTCGGGCTGGGCGGCGTGCTGTTCGCGCTGGTCGGCTACCAACATGAAGTCATAGAAGGGCGCGCAAACCCTGTCGATGGGCTCGACCGAATCGTCGATGGCAGCCTGCGCGTCATGCAGGCACTCGACGAGGCCGAACCACCGGCTACCTTCGGTGGACTCAGCGGCTTCGGCGGCCGCCTGTGGACCTGGCTGGCCCTCTACGAATTGACCGGCCGCCCCGAATGGCTACAGCGAGCCGAGCATTGCGCAGGCATGCTTGAGGCCAAGGGGTTCGATGATGATCGCCTGCTCGATTATCTCGATGGCACCTCCGGCAGCATCATTCCCCTGTGCCATCTGGCCGACGCCACCGGCGACTCGCGCTGGCATGCGCTGGCAGCAAAAGCAGCCAGCCATCTTGAAGCGCAAGCCGTGGTCGACGATCGGGGAGCCCGCTGGCACACCTTGGTATTCAACGACCCCATCGGCGGGTTCGCGCACGGCGCCACCGGCATCGGCTGGGCGCTGGCACGTCTGGCCTTGACGGAGGCCGGCACGCAGGATGATCGTCTGCGATGGCAGACGCTCGCGCAAAAGGCATTCGCTTTCCAGGACTCACTCTTCGATGAGGAACTAGGAAACTGGCTCGACGCCCGCCAACTGACTCGCGTGAAAAGCTTCCACACCTGGTGCAACGGCAGTGTCGGCATCGGCCTCGCGGCGGCGGATCTGTTTGCCCGCACCGGAGACCCGCGCTATCAGATCACCCTGCGTCGCGCCGTTGCGGCCTCCCGCAACCGATGGGGCGCGAATCACACGCTTTGCCACGGCGACTTTTCGCTTTGGGAATTGTTCGTGCGTGCGGCGCATGCCGATCCCGAAGGCTGTGCATGCGATGTGGACGAAACCAAATCTCAGGTGATCTCCGCCATTGAAGAACACGGCGGCGTCATCGGTGGCATGACGCGCGCGGCATTCACGCCGGGGCTCATGACTGGGCTGGCCGGTGCAGTGCACAGTTTCAACCGCATGCATCCCGAATGCCGCCTGCCCTCACCTCTCCTGCTAGAGCGGATGAAGGAGCACGGCTGACGGCTCACGCCATCGAAATATCCTGCGAATTGGCTGACTGCAAGGAAAACGACAGCGGCTTGCCCCTTGATGTCACGCGTGGAGGGCACACTTCCGGCACTGCACGCCGGAAAAAACGGCCGCCACAGTGATTGTCACTTGCCGTCCCACGGAGATTTGTTTGTCATGACCCCGCAGGAACAACAACTACTCGATGATTTCCTCCAGCGGCTCGCCGCCGCCGGTAGCGTGATGAAGGATCCGCAAGCCGATGGCCTGATCCGCCAGCGGCTGGCATCGCAACCCGATGCGCTTTACCTCCTCGTGCAACGCAGCCTGTTGCAGCAGCAGGCGCTCGATGCGGCCAAGGCCCAGATCGCCCAGCTTCAGTCGCAGCTTGCCTCACAGCAAGGCGGAGGTAGCTTCCTTGGCGGCCAGCCCGCGTCCTCGGCCTGGGGCACCGTGCCTCCGCCGATGCCGCAACAGCCCATGCCGCAGCAAGCCGCGCCCGGTTGGCGTGATCGGTTGTTTGGCGGCGCCCCCGCGCAGCCCGCACCGGCCGCCGCGCCAAGTTTCCTGTCGCAAGCGGCAACTACCGCCGCAGGTGTCGCGGGCGGCATGTTCCTGTTCGACGGCATCGAGAGCCTGATGGGTGGCCACCACGGCGGTGGCTTCTTCGGTGGCGGACAGCAGCCCGTGGTCGAGAACATCACCGAGAACAACACCTACTACGACAACAACAACGATCGCCTCGACAACGACCACAACCGCGACGATTTCGCCCCGAACGATGATTTCAATTCGTCGAACGACTTCGACGACAGCGGATCTGACGACAACAACTGGGCGTAACCCGCTCGCCGTTGTCGACGCATGAACGCCTCCCCGTTTGGGGAGGCGTTTCATTTATAGGGGGTCGGCGCCAGCCAGTGCCCTTAGTTGCGGGTGCCGTGATCGGCTCAGGTCCTCGCGCAGCGCTTCCACGAAATAGGTGGGCGCTGCCGCCATAACGCGGCGCAACAAAATGCAGGCTTCATCAATGCGCCCCTGCTCCGTGAGCACGGACGCCCAACTGCACTGCCCCCGATAGTCACCCTTCTCCGCGGAAAGGCGATAGAGCTCGCGCGCGCGCTCGGGATCGGCCTCGGTTTCCCAGCCGAACTCGTAGTACTGGCCGAGGAAATGCATGGCGCGGCCATGCCCGCGCTCCGCCGCACGACTGAACCACAGGAAGGCGGCCGCGCGATCTGCTTTCACACCCCGCCCTTGCGCGAGCACGTGGGCGTAGTTGTACATGCCCCAATCGGAGCCATGCTCGGCCGATTCGCGGTACCACACCACGGCAAGCTCGTAGTCAACCGCCCCGCCCCAGCCGTTTTCCAGGCAGCGTCCCAGCATGTTCATGGCCATGGCTTCGCCATGGTGCGCGGCATGCTGGAACCAGTAGCGCGCTTCCGCGCCATTGCGGTCGCACCCGATGCCTTCCAGGTACATCTGCCCCAGCGCGAGCTGCGAGGGGCCATCACCGGCCAACGCCTGCACACGCAGCATGTGCAGCGCGCTCGGAGGATCGGACCTCAGCAACTGCGGAAAGTCATCGCGGGCACCGTGCGCGGCCGTCATGTCGCTGACCACGCGCGCAACAGGTTGTGATACACGCCAGTAAGGCGCAGCACGTCCGCCTGCGGCGCATTCGCCTGCCCAAGGCTCTGGATAGAGATGTCCAGTTCGAGTAGCAGTCGGCGCTGGGCTTCGTCGCGTACCAAACTCTGGATCCAGAAGAACGCCGCCACGCGCTCGCCGCGCGTTACCGGTTCCACGCGATGCAGGCTGCTGGCGGGATAAAGAATCATGTCGCCCGCGGCGAGCTTGACGGTGTGCGAGCCGTAGGTGTCGTCGATCACCAGGTCGCCGCCGTCGTACTCCTCGGGGTCGTTGAGGAACAGCGTGGCCGACAAATCCGTACGCACGGGTACGCTGGTGTCACCGCGACGGTCATAGCGAATCGCGTTGTCAATGTGCATACCGAACGACTGCCCGCCGCGATAGCAATTGAACAGCGGCGGAAAGATGTGGCGCGGCAACGCCCCAGCGAAAAAGGTGGTGTTGCGGGCCAATGCAGCCTCGACCAACGCACCCAATTCCTCGGTCTCTGCACAGCCTTCCGGCAACTGCAGGTTGTGCTTGGCCAGCGCGGATTGATGCCCGGCGGTGACTCGGCCATCGCCCCACGGTGCCTGTGCGAGGCGTCGCCGGCATTGGGCGAGCTCGTCGGCGTTCAGTACCTCAGGGACGTGGAGCAGCATCGTGTTTCCTCAATACGTATCGGCCGTGCCCTTCTGTAGGGCACGGCCGAGGCTCACGACCGTATCAGAAACTGATGTTAGCCGTGAGAATGCCCGCCCGTCCCGGGGCGACCGATGCGTAGTGGGACGCGTAGGCCTTGTCGAAGTAGTAACGGTTCGCAAGGTTCTGCACGTTGAGCTGCAGCGACAAATGAGAGTTCACGACGTAGGACACCATGGCGTCGAACCGCGTATACGACGGCACCCATTTGGTGTTGGCCGTGTTGCCGAACACCTTGTCCTGGTAATACGCGCCACCGCCCACCGTCCACTGCGAGGTGATGGCGTAGGTGGTCCACAGGGTGAAACTATTCTTCGGCGTATTGGGGAACACATTTCCCTGGCTGGCCGCATCGCCCGGCCCGGTCTTCACCAGTTCGCTGTCGAGGTAGGTATAGCCGCCATAGACATTCCAGCGGTCGGTGACCTGACCACTGAAGCCCAGCTCCACACCATCCACGCGCTGCTCACCCGCATTGATCTGCGGACTACCGCGCCCACCCATCGCCACACGGGCATTGGTCTTTTCGCTGCGGAACACGGCTGCTGTCAGCGACAGGCGCTGGTCCAACACGTCCCACTTGCTGCCCAGCTCGATATTGCGGCTGCTTTCGGGCTTGAGGTCCTGGTTGGTCAGCGCGATGCCATCCGCGCCGTCGCCTGCATCCACACCCGGCGGATTGGACGAGGTGCCCCACGTCACGTAGACGCTGCCATTGACGGCCGGCTTGTAGACCACACCCAACTGGTAGTTCCAGAAGTTGGAGTCATTGCTGACCCGGCTCACCGCGCTGGTGGTCGTCGTCGTTGTGGTGGAGCGCGTGCTGAAGCTATCGAAGCGTACGCCGCCATTGACCGACCATTGCGGATTGAACGCCACCGTGTCGAAGGCCCATGCCGAACGCGTGTCGGTAACGATGCGCGTGGGGTTCTGTCCGCCGACGATCGCACCGTTGAACGGATCGTGCGGGGTCGGATCCTGCGCGCTGGTACACCAATAGTTGGACCGCGCACCGATGCCGTACTTGCTGCTGCAAGCGCCGTTGACGATGGAACCGGTGTTGTGGGTGTCGCTGGCATTCTTCGCCGGATCGACCAGATAGCTGGTGCGCTGCGTCTTCTCGCTGCTCAGCTCGATGCCCGCAGCAAGGCTGTGCTTGAGCGACCCGGTTTCGAACTCGCCCGTCAGGTCGATCTGGTTGGTGATGTTGGTCGTGTTGCTGTCGCGGTTGTTGTTGCGGCGCCACACGCCGCCGTTCACCAGGAAGTTGCCCTGGCTGTCATCCGGCTGGGTCCAGATGTAGTCGTTGGTGGAGCGCGCATAAACCGTGGTGTTGCGCAGCAGCCAGCCATCGCCGAAATCGTGCCTGACCAGAATGCTGCCAATGTCGTTGGACTGCTTCTGGTAGTCGCGATCCAGCCAGCCGTAGTACGTGCCGCGCGCCACCGAGTACGGGCGACCATCGCCGTTGAGGCGGGCGTACGGGCTCGTGGCGGCAAACGGGTTGTTGTAGGGAATGCCGCTGTCCGGCGTGTCATCACTCTGCAGGTGGTAATAGCTGAGCGTGACGTTGGTCGGCGAGTGCAGGCCAAAGGTCACCGACGGGGCGATGCCCCAGCGCGACATATCGGGCCCGTTGCGGCCGGCCACATCATTGCTGTGTCCCATCACGTTGAGGCGAACGGCCGAGTCCGCGCCCACCATCTGGTTCCAGTCGACCGTGCCGCGGTAATAGCTGTCGGTACCGACACCCGCCGTAGCGCGCACGAAGTTCTCCGCCTTGGGCGCCTTGGTGACCAGATTGATGCTGCCGCCGACGCCACCACGCCCGGTGTAGGCCGAGCTCGGGCCCTTCATCACTTCGACCTGCTCGATGTCGAAGATTTCGCGGGACTGCGAGCCAGAGCTGCGCACGCCGTCGATGAACACCGAGCTTTCGGAGTCGAAGCCGCGGATGATCGGGCGATCGCCGTTCGGGTTACCACCTTCGCCCGCGCCGAACGTGATGCCGGGCACTTGGCGCAGCACGTCCAGCAGCGAGGTCGCTGCCGTCTGCTGGATGATCTGCTGCGGCACCACGGTGACCGAGCGCGGCGTATCCAGCAGCGGCGCCGTGAACTTGGGCGAGGTGGCATTCACTACGGTAGAACGCACCTTGATGCTGTCCAGGTTCTGCGCGTCCTGTGGATCGGCAACCGATTCAGCTGGGGCATCGCCGGTAGCCATGGCAGAAGTCGATACCAGCGCCAGGCCAAGGGCACTGGCCATCAGGCGAATCGGCGGGTTGGCCGAAGAAGAGACAAACGTCTTGGGGGGTCATGCTCGATCCTTCGCGCAGGCGAACACCGGCCGCCCAGATTCAGGGCAGCCGCTCGCCGTCGGGTTGAGGGGAAAGGTGGGAGCGTGAGGGTCATGCCCTACACGTTTCGCATGAACTTACGGTAACAATATTGAGAATGATTCGCAATATCTTCCGTCACCACACTCGCCGCCCCTGCGCACCCACCCCTGCCGCGCTCACCGAACGTCCGGTCGCGCTAGAACACATGCGTCAGTCGAGGATCGCCCAGGCGCACCACCTCACATCTACGCATACGCCATCCGGCAAGCATCCTCTGGCCTAGCGGAAAACCGATGCGACCCTGTTAGCCTTGCGCCGCCTGCACGAGCGCGCGCGCCCTTCACGGGCTTGCACGCTATGCATTCATCGGGGGCATGTACGTTCGTACGGCGTTGGGCGATCCATCGGATACCCTGCGGGTCGAATTCACGCCTCCCACCCGACAGCGGAAGAACGGCATGCAGAACCTGGAAGACACCAAGCTCGCCATCATTGGACTCGGCTACGTCGGCCTGCCGCTGGCCGTCGAATTCGGCAAGCACTACGACACCGTCGGCTTCGACATCAACCAGCGGCGCATCGACGAACTCAGCAGCGGCATCGATCACACGCTCGAAGTCAACAACGAAGAGCTGGCGGAAGCCAAACGACTGCGCTTCGCCTCGCAACTGTCGGAACTGGCCGACCGCAACGTCTACATCGTCACCGTGCCCACGCCGATCGACTCGGCCAAGCGCCCCGACCTCACCCCGTTGATTCGCGCCAGCGAAACCCTGGCCAAGGTGCTCAAGCGCGGCGACACCGTGGTTTACGAATCAACGGTGTATCCCGGTTGCACGGAGGAAGTGTGCGTTCCCCTGCTTGAGAAAGGCTCGGGCCTGGTGTTCAACCGCGACTTCTTCGCCGGCTACAGCCCGGAACGCATCAATCCCGGTGACAAGCAGCATCGCGTTACCAGCATCCTCAAGGTCACCTCCGGCTCCACGCCCGAGGCGGCCGATTTCGTGGATCGCCTCTACGGCTCGATCATCACCGCTGGCACGCACAGGGCGAGCTCGCTGAAAGTGGCCGAAGCCGCCAAGGTCATCGAGAACACGCAGCGCGATCTCAACATCGCCCTGGTCAACGACCTCTCCATCCTGTTCAACAAGCTCGGCATCGACACGCTTGAGGTACTGCAGGCTGCTGGCACGAAATGGAACTTCCTGCCCTTCCGGCCGGGCCTGGTGGGCGGCCACTGCATCAGCGTGGACCCGTATTACCTCACCCATAAGGCACAGGAGGTCGGCCACCATCCTGATGTCATCCTGGCCGGCCGCCGCACCAACGACGGCATGGGGCCCTACGTGGCCAGCGAAGTGATTCGCCTGATGGTGCGCAAGGGTATCAACCCGGTGCGCGCGCGTGTGCTGATTCTTGGCCTGGCCTTCAAGGAAAACTGTCCTGACCTGCGCAACACGCGCGTGGTCGATATCGTGCAGGCGCTACGCGGCTACAACGCCCAGGTCGACGTGCACGACCCATGGGTCAATGCAGCCGAAGCCGAACACGAATATGCGCTTACGCCCATCGAAACCCCCAGCCACGGCGACTACGACGCGGTGATCATCGCCGTGGGCCATCGCCAATTCACCGCATGGGGGGCCGAAGGCATCCGCGCGTTCGGCAAAGGATCGTCCGTGATTTACGACGTCAAATATGTGTTGCCGCGCGAAGCGGTCGACGGTCGTCTCTAAGGGGTTGCGTCATGAAAGTGTTGGTTACGGGTACGGCAGGCTTTATCGGTTCGCACGTTGCGCAGCGTCTGCTCGAGCGCGGCGACGAAGTGGTAGGCCTGGATAACCTCAGCGATTACTACGACGTCACCCTGAAGAAGGCGCGACTGGCGCGTTTTGCAGACAATCCTGGCTACACGCATATCCAGGCTGACCTGGCCGATCGCGCCGCCGTGGAACAAGCGTTTGCCGAGCACCGCCCGCAACGCGTGGTCCACCTGGCCGCCCAGGCGGGCGTGCGCTATGCCGCGCAGAATCCGCACGTCTACACCAGCAGCAACGTCACCGGCTTTTTGCACATACTGGAAGGCTGCCGCCACAACGGCGTGGAGCATCTCGTATTCGCCTCCACCAGCTCGGTGTACGGCGCAAATACGGCCATGCCCTTCTCCGAACATAAGTCGGCTGAGCATCCGCTCACGCTCTACGCCGCCACCAAGAAGGCGAACGAGCAGATGGCGCACAGCTACGCGCATCTGTACGGCATTCCCTGTACGGGCCTTCGCTTCTTCACCGTGTACGGTCCGTGGGGTCGCCCGGACATGGCCTTGTTCCTGTTCACCCGCGCCATCCTTGCGGGCGAACCGATTCGCGTCTTCAACCATGGCAAGCACAAGCGCAGCTTCACCTATGTCGACGACATCGTCGAAGGCGTGATTCGCACACTGGACAAAGTGCCGCCCATCGACGAACGCTGGGACAGCAATCAGCCGGACCCGGCCAGCAGCGGCGTCGCGCCGTACCGCCTGTTCAACATCGGCAACGAGCGGCCCGTGGAATTGCTGAAGTACATCGAAGTGCTCGAAGCATGCCTCGGCCGAAAGGCCATTATGGAGATGCTTCCGCTGCAACCCGGCGACGTGCCAGACACCGAAGCGGATGTAACGGACCTGATACAGGCCGTTGGCTATAGGCCGCAGGTGTCGGTAGAAACAGGCATCGCCAACTTTGTACGCTGGTACAAGGAGTACTACCGCGTGTGATCGACTAAGGCGAACACCAGTCCGGAACGACTGAGCGTAACGCCAAGGACCTGATCCACGATCAACAGAGCAGTAAACGACGTGGATCCGTAGGGGGTTGGTGTGATCATCGACTACTTGAATGGTGCGCATCCGAAGGATGTGGAAGCCGACCTGTGCATCGTCGGCGCGGGTGCCGCCGGCATTGCCATCGCGCACAGCTTTATCGGCACATCGGTACAAGTGTGCCTACTCGAAAGCGGCGGACTCGGTGGCGAGGACCGCAGCCAGGCACTTTGCGAAGGCAGCTCGTCCGGCCATGTGGAATTCGATCCGGGCACATCGCGCATGCGCGTGTTCGGTGGCAGTTGCAATCTGTGGGGTGGCGGCTGCATCCCGCTGAGCAGCGACGACCTCAAGCCACGCGACTGGGTGCCGCACAGCGGCTGGCCGATCAGCTATGCCGAGCTGGAGCCTTACTACGCGCGTGCACGCTCGTTCTGCCAATTGGGTGACATCACCTTCACCGAGGGCACGTTCACCGAGCCCACCGCGCGCACCGTGCTTCCGTTCGATGACGACAAGCTCATCAACCCGCTGTTCGCACGCTGCAGCATCCTGTTTGGCGATGCCTACCGCGACACGCTCGATCGCGCACCCAACATCAAGGTGCTGCTGCACGCCAACCTGCTCGAACTGATGCCCTCCGCCGATGGCGTGCATGTCCAAGAAGCCGTCATCGGCTCGTTGGGCGGTCAGCGCGGACACGTACGGGCGCGGCACTACGTGCTGGCTTCCGGCGGTATCGAGAATGCACGCTTGCTGTTGCTGTCCAACTCCGTCGTGCAGGAAGGCCTGGGCAATCAGCGCGACGTCGTCGGTCGGTATTTCATGGACCACCCCAGCGGTACGCTGGGCACGCTGACGGCCGACGAGTCGCACCGCGTCACGCGTCCTTATGAGCGCCTGCGTGGCAAGAACGCACCTTCGTCGTTTCCAGAGATCGCATTGTCTCCGGCCTACCAGCGTTCGCAACGCGTACTCAACGGGCGCGTCCATCCCTTTGGCGTGGAAGGCCCACTTCCGCGCGGCATCCGCGCACTGCGCGAACTGCGCACCGCCATGCGCAAAACGGTGCAGGACGAAAACGCGCTGCTGGAAGCGCGCCTTTCCGAAGCGCTGCGCAACGCGCCGCCCGGAGAAGTCATCACCGCACCGTCCAGCCTCGGGCTCACCGCGCTGAAACTCGGCCTGGGCGTCGGCGACATCGCCAAGGCCTTCGTCCACAAGCTCACCGACCGACCAGCGGTACGCAATAGTCATGTCGAGCTGGTCGGCTATTTCGAGCAGGCGCCCAATCCGGAAAGCCGCATCACGCTGAGCAACGACACCGATGTGCTCGGGCAGCGCAAGGTTTGCGTGGACTGGCGCCTTACATCGCTGGATCACCACACCTATCGCCGTTCCGCCACGCTATTCGGTAACGAACTCGCCCGCTCGTGCAACGGACATTTTGCCCTGGCCCCATGGCTGGCCGACGCGGGTCGTGCGGAACCTGACATCCACGGCACCGCCCACCACATCGGCACAACGCGCATGTCCGACAACCCCGGCCAAGGCGTGGTGGATCGCGACTGCAAGGTGCATGGCATGGACAATCTGCATGTCGCCGGCAGCTCGGTCTTTCCCACCGGGGGCTGGGCGTTCCCCACCTTCACCATCGTCGCCCTCAGCCTGCGCCTTGCCGATGAACTGCGCGTCCTGCTGATGAGCGGCTTTTTGTAGTGCGAGGCAAAGGAATGCACGCTGCGATGCTCCCGAAGACGACGTTTTCCCGCTTCACACACCGTGTAGCCGCCGCGCTGCGCGCCTGCCGGTTCGCCCCACCCGCCGCAGGCGAAGCGCGCGTCATCGTCTTCGACAGCGCGCCGTGGTGGCCGCTGCGCGAGGACGCGGCGAGCCTGCTTTCGACCTATGAAGCCGGCCGCGCAGCGCGCTTCCGCCACGCGCTGGACCACGACACCTACACCATCGCCCACGCCTTCTGGCGCGTCGCATTGGGCGCGGCGCTGAATTCTGATCCAGCCGCCGTGGAGCTGGTCCGCTCGGCACACGGCCAGCCCCTGCTTCCGGACAGCGGCCTTTGCACCAGCCTTAGCCATAGCGGCACGATGGTCGCAGTGGCGATCGCCCGTGGTGCCGCTATCGGCGTGGATATCGAAGGGTTTCCTTCGCGCACGCCATTGCACGACCTCACCGGCGCACTATGCACACCCCAGGAAGCCGCAGCGATGTCGGAACTGGACGGCGAAGCGCGTAGCCGCGCACTGCTCGACCTGTGGACGCGCAAGGAAGCCCTGTTGAAGGCTTTCGGCGTAGGCCTGCGCGTACCGCCGTCCACCATCGAGGCACACCTCGACGGCCTGATCGATCCACCCGACGAAGCGAAGGACGCTCCGTCCTGCCGCCTGTTCTCACTATCGATGCCGGTGGGCTGGCTGGGATCTCTCGCCATCACCGGCGACATCGAGCACTACTCGCTGCATCACCTCTAAGAGCTTCTCCACGATTCCCGCTTAGCTCATCCCCCTCACCGTCATTCCGGCGCAGGCCGGAATCCAGTGGCCGCCACGCTAGGTTTTCGCGAAGTAATTCGAGGAATGCCGCTGACCGTCGAGCACGATCAACGCAGTCGCCACTGGATTCCGCCCTGCGCCGGAATGACGGTGAGGAATGAAAGACGCTCAAGCTAGATTGGAAACGGGCTCTGATTCATACGGCCGCGCGCCTCCGCGAAGCTTCCGCATGTAACACCCCTGAGACAGCCGAACAGGCTGTGCCATCGGTAAACCGTTAGTTGCATCGACATGCATGAAGGCGCCGCGATAGCCTCGTTTCAGTCACCGGACGTGGCTGCCAAGGGGAAGTAGGGGGATCGGATGCTTCGTTTTCTACGTCGACAATCCATGCGTTGGCTGGTGCTTCTCGGCTTTTGCGAGCTCGTGCTCCTGGCCCTGTCGCTGACGCTTGCCACTTATCTTCGCTACGCCTACAACCCCGATGAACTCGCCGAGTTCACCGTGCATCTGCCGCAGCGCTCGCTGGTGTTCGCCGTCATCATCCTGATGGGCATGATGGCCCTGGGTCAGTACCAGGCGCACATCCGCATGACGCGCTTTGGGCTGGTGGCACGCCAGTTTGTGGCCTTCGTGCTGGGCGGCGTCCTGCTGGTCGTCGGCTACTACATCGTGCCCCAGGCCTATGTCGGCCGCGGCGTACTCGCTATCGCGCTGGCGCTGGGTTTCATCCTGGTGCTTGGCCTGCGCATGCTGTTTCTGCACCTGGTGGAAGTGGAGGCGTTGAAGCGCCGCGTGCTGATCCTTGGCGCTGGCAGCCGCGCAGCGCAGATCCACAACCAAATGCGCCGACGCACCGATCGCCGTGGTTTCTGCGTGGTGGGCTACATGCCGCGCGCCAACGAAACGATTGCCGTGCCCGAGGATCACCTCATCCGTACCCACATGCCCCTGCATGTCTTCGTGCAGCGCGAGCAGATCGACGAAGTCGTGGTCGGTGTGGACGACCGTCGCGGCCACCTGCCGATGGACGACCTGCTCGAATGCCGCCAACTGGGCATCACTATCACCGATCTCACGTCGTTCTTTGAACGCGAGTCCGGCCGCCTGCAGCTGACCATTCTCGATCCCTCGTGGCTAGTGTTCTCCGGCGGTTTCAACACCACGCCCCTGCGCCAATTGAGCAAGCGCTGTTTCGACCTCGGCGCTGCCACCCTGCTCCTGCTGCTTTGCTGGCCGCTTATGCTGCTGGAAATATTGGCCATCCGCATCGAGTCCGGCGCGGGTCAGCCCGTTCTCTATCGCCAGGAGCGCGTCGGCGCACACGGGCGCACCTTCCTCCTGATGAAGTTCCGCAGCATGCGCACCGACGCAGAGCGCGATGGCGTGGCCCGCTGGGCAGCCAAGAACGATGACCGCGTCACCCGTGTCGGCCGCATCAGCCGCAAGCTGCGCATCGATGAATTGCCGCAACTATGGAACGTACTGAAAGGCGACATGAGCATCGTCGGGCCGCGCCCCGAGCGGCCGCAATTCGTGGCCGATCTCGCCACCCAGATCCGTTACTACAGCCTGCGCCATTGCTTGAAGCCCGGCCTCGCCGGCTGGGCACAACTCAGCTACCCCTACGGCGCCACCGTCGAGGAGGCCGCGGAGAAGCTCAAGTACGACTTGTTCTATGTAAAGAACCACAACCTGCTGCTCGATATGCTCATCCTGATCCAGACCGTGGAAGTAGTGCTGTTCGGCCGTGGAGCGCGGTGAGAAACGCTGACTGCACCGGCCGCCGGGTGGCGGAAGCTCGCGACGCGATCTGACCTACCGCAGATCTCCCGCGACAGCCGCCTGGCGACCCGTGCAGTCAGTCTTCAATGAGCTGTCAGACCCGTATCCGTACGCAACGGTCGCAATGGCGAGCTATGCCATTCAACGACTTCATCGTGGTCGAAACGGACCCACGACGGCCCGTACTCCCATAGGTCACCATGCACGGCGACTGGCTCACCTTCCAGCGTGCGCACATCGTCCGTGGACATGCCGACATGCAATACAGCATCTGTCGCCACCGACTCGTGCGAGACGCCGACGGCATCCACCTGAGTGGGAACATCTTCATCGGCACTATCGGACGTGTTCTGCAGCGAGGTTTCATGCACCGTCCATCCCAGCACGGCGAGCGCAGCAATGACTAGCAAGGCGACGAGCTTTCCGCGTGAACGCGACCTTGCAGGAGGCGGTGCCTCATGCGGCACCGTGTTGTGGGAAACATGGCTGCGCCGGGAGGCAAACGGATCGGCGGCCTCATGGATGGCACCGGGCCGCCCAACGGATACGGTCGGCCCACTGGCGGGCGCCGTACGCGGCGCTCCAGGCAACCGGCCATGCCGACGATGAAATTCCATCGCAGCGCCATACTGCGCGGTGAGCCGCTGCAGCCGCGCCGCCGCGCGTGGATCAACGGGGCGCCCCTGATGACGATCGGGATGCAAGGCGGCGACATGCCTGCGATAAGCCTGTTTAAGCTCGGCCAAGTCACAACCGGGGTCTATGCCCAGGCGGCGATACAAATCGAGAAAATCGGTTTCGTGCGTCACCACCGTCCCCCAACCATGGCGTCGAACCGTCGTCCCACAAGGACTTGCCGCCGAACATTCGCCAGTATTTCTACATCGTTTGGCCGTCCATTCAATGCACTTGGCGAGCTTGACACGACATAAACCGAATCACAATATCGTTCCAATACGACAGGAGAATGCGCATATGCAAGCCGGTTTCTCCTCGTTCCATACCTACCCTCGCAGCCGCCGAGCTGCCTTGCTCATGCTACTCCTCGCCTTCGCCCTGCCCGCGGCCGCCGACGACGCCATGCCGGTCATGCAAATAGCACCCACGCTCGGTGCGCACACCATGCTCACCCAGTCCGAAAGCGACGGCAGCTCACCCGCCGTCACCGCAGGGATACACACACAAGAGGAAGGCAGCTCGTTCCTGGTGCTGGTGGCAGGCCACGCCGACAACGACGCCATCCCCACCGACAGCTATGCCAATACCTGGAAGCGCATCGGCGATCCGGTGACCTACGACGGCTACGACGGTCGCTTCAACGCCAGTGCCTACCTCGCCATCGGCGCACACGGCGGCAAGCACCACACCGTACAAGTCGTGAAAGCCGGGTCGCCCAATGGCGAAATCACCATACCTTTCGTCGAGATCCTCCACGCCGGCAAATTGCAGGACGTCGCCCAGAACTACCCAACGCCCAGCGTGCCGGCCCGCGCGGCCAACAAGCTGACGCGCGCCTGGCAAGGCATAGTGGGCAGCCCGGATACCACCAACAGCCTGCTGACCAGTGGCACGGTAACAACGACCGGCCCCGCCACACTGGTCGCCGTTTGGCTGGGCGATGCCTACATCTACTCGATGACCGCGGTTCCCAGCGAAGGCTTCAAGGTCATCGACAGCTATCTGCACCTGCCGCCGAACAGCGGCGTGCAAGGCGCCGTCGCCGTTCGGCAGGTGGATGCCGCAGGCACCTATTCCGTTACCTGGAGCGGTACGCCGGCACAGGGGGCCATCCTCTGGCTGTTCGCTTTCCAGGCGCCATAAGGCGCATCAACGCCACACCTGTTACATCCCTGTATCACTTTTCACCCCAGCCATCGCCGGGCTTTCTTTTGTCGCGGCAACCGTTGCCACGACACCACGCCAACGCTACCCCTAACAGCCTATTCCGTCGGCGCTGTCGCATCTGATTCGTCGCGAGCTTCTGCTGCTTTGGGCGTATTCACACCCATGCGCGCGAGACGGAGACTAACCCTGTTCCGATGTATCACCGGGTTAGCAGAAACGCCCATCGGAATGCAGCTCTGGGGGACGGCGCCACCGACGCGCGATCGGCTCGCCATCGGCCCACGCCGCAGGAACAGCGACACTCGCCACGAGATGAATGCGATGTCGCTGCGATGCGAACCACGCTTGTGCAGGGGGAAGAAGCCATGAACGCCGATACCGGCCGGCTGATGAAGGTGGATAGCGACGCTTTCGATCCTCGCCCACGACAGGCGATGCGATACCCGGCCGCCGGCCCGTTGCTGGAACCCGACGACCCGGCCCGCGCCGCGGTCTGTTGAACGATCGCGCAACGCGCCGCGCATGGTGAACGCCCATGAATCATCCCAACATCCCATCCACGTCAGCCGCCAGCACGGAGCTGTCCTTGCTCGACGTGTTGAGCCGTCAGACGTCGGCGCCGACCGAGAATCCGCGCGCACAGCGGACCGTCGCCATCGACTCGACCGTGATCGACGCTATCGACGCGCGGGCAGCGCGCCTGGATGTTTCGCCCGTACAGCTTCGCCGCGCCGCACTTGCCTTGGTGGATTCGCGCCTTACGGGACAAGCGGAGATCGCGCTGGCTACGCAGTCCGGCAATGTGTCCCACACCATCCCGATGGAAAGTGGCGTCGACGCATGGCTGCTCATGCACACCGTGCCCACTCCCGCTGACGAACGCAGCCCGAGCGCCATTGGCGCGTGGAACGACGACGCCCTGCCGACGGTATCGCTTCCGATCCGGTGGTCCCTCCTGCCGGGAGGCGTTCATGTGCAGATCGACTACGACACCGGTGTGTTCGATGAAGCCATGGTGCTCACGCTCGCCCGTGCCCTGTCGAACGTACTGCGTTCGCTTGCACATGAAGACGCCATCGAGTCCGTATCGGCGCTCGATAGCGAAACCTTCGAATGCCTGCTGTCCACATGGAACGATACAACCGTACCGCGCAACATCGCGGATACCGTGCATGGCCTTTTCGGCGATGCGGCAGCCCGCCTAAGCGACGCCACCGCGCTCGACGGCCCGCTCGGCAAGCTCAGCTATCGCGAGCTGGATAAACGCAGCGAACGCGTCGCCACAGGCCTGATCCTGGCAGGCGTCACGCCGGGCTCGACAGTCGGGCTGCTGCTGGATCGCACGCCTGAAGCCATCGTCGCCATTCTCGGCATCCTCAAGGCGGGCGCGGCCTATCTCCCGCTGGATCGTACGAATCCGCCAGAACGACTCGCTTTCGTTCTCGGAGATGCGCAAGCCGCGCTGCTGATTGCCCCTATCGGCACGGAGCCGCTGCCGGGCGTCGTTGCCCCGATGCGGAATATCGCCTCGCTGATCGACACCACCGGCACCGCCACCCTGCCCGCACTCGACGGCGACGCACTCGCCTATGTGATGTACACCTCTGGCTCCACCGGCACGCCCAAGGGCGTGGAGATCCGCCACCGCTCGATCATTCGGCTGGTGCGTGACATCCACTACGTCGACTTTGGCGACGCTCCTCGCGTGCTGCATGCCGCTCCGCTCGGTTTCGACGCTGCCACGCTCGAAATCTGGGCCCCCCCTGCTCAACAACGGCATCTGCATCGTCCACGACGAACGCGTGCCCAGCGGCGGTGGGCTGGCCAGCACCATTCGCCAGCACGACGCGCGCATCGCCTGGCTCACGGCAGCCCTGTTCAACGCCATCGTCGACGAAGACGGCACCCACTTGAGTGGTCTGGAACAGTTGCTCACCGGTGGCGAAGCACTGTCCGTCCCGCATGTCCGCAAGGCCCAGTCGCTACTGCCGACCACCACGCTGATCAACGGCTACGGTCCCACCGAGTGCACCACCTTCGCCACGACCTTCCGCATACCGGCAAGCCTGGATGCGACGGCACGCTCCATTCCGATTGGCCGCCCTATCGCCGACACCACGCTGTACGTCGTGAACGCCCGCGGCCAACTGGTACCGCCTGGCGTCATCGGCGAGCTGTACATCGGCGGCGAAGGCGTCGCACGCGGCTACATGGCGCGCGAGGAACTCAGCGCCGCGCGCTTCGTCGCCGATCCGTTCGCCGGTAGCGGCAAGCTCTATCGCACCGGCGACCTGGTGCGCTGGCTGCCGGAAGGCATCATCGATTTCATCGGCCGCATCGACGGACAGGTGAAGATCCGCGGCTATCGCATCGAGATCGGCGAGATTGAAGCCTCGCTGCAAAACCTGCCCGGCGTGCGTGCGAGCGCTGTGCTGGCGCGCGAAGACCAGCCTGGCCAGAAGCGCCTGGTGGCCTACTTCGTCGCTGAAGATGCCGCCGTCACGGCACGCACGCTGCGCGCAGCGCTTGCGAAGACGTTGCCCGAGTACATGGTGCCTGTCGCGTATGTGCGTATGCACAGCATGCCAGTGACCACCAACGGCAAACTGGACCGCCGCGCCCTGCCCGCACCCGGCCGTGGCCGCCCGGAACTCGCCGACCGCTACGTGCCGCCGTCCGGCGAGCTGGAGCAACGGTTATGCGCACTGTTCTCCGACGTGCTGGAGATCGATCAGGTGGGCCGCCTGGATCACTTCTTCGACCTTGGCGGTAATTCGCTGCTCGCCGTCCGCCTGATGGAACGCGTGCATGCCGACATGTCCGCGACACCCACCATCCCTGCCTTCTTTGCTGACCCGACGCCCGCCGCGCTAGCCGCGCTGATCGAAGGGCGCGGCGCGCGCTCCGCCCTTGCCTCGCGCCTGTCGCGCGGACGCCAGGGCGACGCCAACGAGCCCATCGCCATCGTCGCGGCGGCAGGACGCTTCCCCGGCGCGGCCGACGTGGAAACCTTCTGGTCCCATCTGTGCGAAGGGCGCGAATCCATCACACACTTCAGCGCAGAGGAACTCGACGCATCCATCCCTGCCTCCCTGCGCAACGATCCTGCCTACGTGGCCGCGCGCGGCATCGTCGATGGCGTGGAAGATTTCGATGCCGCGTTCTTCGGTATCTCGCCGCGCGAAGCGGAGCTGATGGATCCGCAGCAGCGCATCTTTCTTGAACTGTGCTGGGAATGCCTGGAGCGCGGCGGCTATACGCCGGACCGCAACGACGTGCCGGTCGGCGTGTTCGGCGGCATGTACCACGCCACCTACTTCCAGCATCACCTGACGCATCGCCCGGACCTGATCGACAAGCTCGGCGCATTCCAGGTGTCGCTGGCCAACGAAAAGGATTTCTTCGCCACCCGCGTGGCGCACAAACTCAACCTCACTGGCCCGGCGGTCAACGTCAGCACCGCCTGCTCTACGTCGCTGGTTGCCATTTGCCAGGCCGTGGCCGCGCTGCGCGCCGGGCAATGCGAGATGGCTATCGCCGGTGGCGTATCCATCACCTGCCCGCCACGCAGTGGTTACATCGCGCAGGAAGGCTCCATGCTGTCGCCCGATGGCCATACGCGCACCTTCGACGCACAAGCGCAGGGCACGGTATTCAGCGATGGCGCAGCGGTCGTGCTGCTCAAGCGCTGGCCGGATGCGCAACGCGACGGCGACGACGTGCTCGCCCTGATCCGCGGCGTAGCGGTGAACAACGACGGCGGCGGCAAGGCCAGCTTTACCGCACCCAGCAGCGAAGGTCAGGCGGCCGTCATTGCGATGGCCCTGGCCGACGCCGGCGTGGACGCGCGCTCCATCTCCTACGTGGAAGCCCACGGCACCGCCACGCCACTGGGCGACCCCATCGAAATCGAAGGCCTGACCACCGCGTTCCGCCAGCACACGGACGATTGCGGTTACTGCGCCATCGGCTCGGTCAAGAGCAACGTCGGGCACACCGTCATCGCGGCGGGTGCCACTGGCGTGATCAAGACGGCACTGTCACTGCACGAACGGCTGCTGCCGCCCTCGCTGCACGTGCAGACCACCAATCCCAAGATCGATTTCGCCGGCTCACCGTTCGTGGTCAACGACACGTTGCGCGCATGGCCAACGAGCGAGCAACCGCTGCGCGCAGGCGTCAGCTCGTTCGGTGTAGGCGGCACTAACGCCCACGTGATCATGGAAGCGGCCCCGGCGACGACTCCGTCAGATGCGGCACAAGGACCGCAACTGCTGTTCCTTTCCGGCCGTACGCCATCGGCTGTCGCGGCATCCGCCGCGCGCCTGGCCAGCCACCTGGTAACCAAACCCGATGCCAATCTCGCCGACGTCGGCAGCACACTGTTGCACGGCCGCAAAGCTTTTGCGCATCGCGCATGCGTGGTTGCCACGACGACCGATGAAGCCGTGGCCCGCCTGAATGATCTGTCCGCCGCCAACGTGCGCGAAGCGACCAAGCCAGCACCCGAGGTGGTCTTCCTGTTCCCCGGCCAGGGTTCGCAATATGCAGGCATGGGCAAGGCGCTGTATGCCAGCGAGCCCACCTTCCGCGCCGCTATCGACGATTGCGCCGAGGCACTGCGCAACGAACTGGGCTTCGACCTGCGCGAACGCCTGTTCGACGGCGATGCCGCCGCCCTACGTGAAACCTCGTTGACCCAGCCGGCCACCTTCGCCATCGAATACGCGCTGGCAAAGCTGTGGCTTTCCATGGATATCACGCCAGTCGCGATGATCGGCCACAGCGTCGGCGAGTTCGTCGCCGCCGTCATCGCCGGCGTCATGAGCCTGACGGACGGCGCGCACCTCATCGCCCGTCGCGGCCGCCTGATGCAATCGATGCCCGCGGGCTCCATGCTCTCCGTACGACTCGGCGCCGATGCACTGCGCGCACGTCTTCCGACGTCGCTGCACCTGGCCGCGGAGAACAGTCCCAACGCCAGCGTGGTCAGTGGCGAAACCACCGACGTCGAAGCCTTCCGCCTGCAACTGGAAGCGGAAGGCGTGGCCTGCCGCCTGTTGCAGACCTCGCACGCGTTCCACTCCGCCATGATGGATCCGGTGCTCGAACCGTTCCGCGCCGAAGTGGCGCGCATCGCGCTTTCGGCACCGGCTCTACCGATCATTTCCACCCTCACCGGCGAGCTGCTCGACGCTGCCGACGCCACCTCGCCCGACTACTGGACGCGCCACCTGCGCGGCACGGTGCGCTTCTCGCCAGCGCTGCTCACGCAGATGGGTGAACAGCCGCGCGTATTCCTCGAAGTCGGCCCCCGCAACGCGCTGACCACGCTCGCACGCCAGCACACGCAAAGCCGCAAGCACCAGGTAGTGTCCAGCATCGCGGATGCGGAACTGGCAGAGCGCACCGCCTGGGTCGCCGCCATGGGCGAGCTGTGGTGCGCGGGCCTGCCCGTCGCCGTGTGCTCGCTCGATCGCCGCGCCAATCGCCGCCGCGTGCGCCTGCCCACCTACCCGTTCGAGCGCAAGCGCTACTGGGTGGAAGCCGCAGCACCGGCCGCCGCCACGCCCATCGCCACCACACCCATTCCCTTGGTGGACAACGTCGTGCCGTTGTTCGCCTCTTCGCCTGCCTCTGTTGTGGAGCCTCCCATGGATGTCAACGTCTCCGGCGCCCATGCCGGCTCGCCCCGTCACGCCCGCCTGCTCGCCCAGCTCACCGAGCTATTCGAAGACGTTTCGGGTGCCGAGCTGGAAGGCGTCGAGCCCACGGCCGGCTTCGTCGAGCTGGGGCTGGATTCGCTATCGCTCACTCAGGTCGCGCTGCAGTTGCAGAAGACCTTCGCGCTGAAGATCACCTTCCGCGAACTGATGGAGTCGTTTTCCTCATTCGAGCGCCTCGCCATGCATATCGATCAGATGCTGCCGCCGGATGCTGCCACGCCCGCTCCGGCCAACCCGGTTCTTCCCGCCGCATCCGGCGCGTCGGTGGCTCCCGCCGCCATCGCCGCGCCGGTCATGCAGATTGCCGCCAGCGGCAACGCTGTGCAGGACCTTATCCAGCAACAGATGCTGATCATGCAGCAGCAACTGGCGTTGCTCGCCGGTGCAAGCATGGCCGTGGCACCCGCCGCGCCCGCACCCGTGCAAGCCATCGCTGTGGCACCCGCGCCGGCTGCACCCGCCGCCCCGGTCGCTAGCGCAGTCGCTCAGCCGCCCGCGCAGGATGAAGAAGCGACGCTCGCCCACACCACCTATGACGTGAAAAAGGCCTTCGGGGCCATTGCCCGCATCCACTCCACCCAGACGGACCTGACCGATCGCCAGCATGCGCGCCTGGATGCTTTCATGCGTCGCTACATCGACCGCACGCGGGCCTCCAAGGAATACACGCAGCGTCATCGCGACCATCTGGCCGATCCGCGCGTGGTGAACGGCTTCCGTCCGCTGCTCAAGGAAATGATCTACCAGATCGTGGTGAACCGTTCGAAAGGCTCCAAGGTGTGGGATCTGGACGGCAACGAATACGTCGACGCACTCAACGGCTTCGGCATGAACCTGTTCGGCTGGCAGCCGGACTTCGTGCTCGACGCCGTACGCCGCCAGCTCGATGCCGGCTACGAAATCGGCCCGCAGCACCCACTGGCCGGCGAAGTGGCCGAGCAGGTGTGCGAGCTCACCGGCTTCGATCGCGCCGCGCTGTGCAACACCGGTTCGGAAGCGGTGATGGGCACCATCCGCATCGCCCGTACCGTCACCGGTCGCGACACGCTGGTGATCTTCACCGGTTCGTACCACGGCATCTTCGATGAAGTCATCGTGCGCGGCACCAAGAAGCTGCGCTCAGTGCCAGCCGCGCCGGGCATCCTGCGCAACACCTCCGACAACGTGCTGGTGCTGGAATACGGCACACCCGAAACGCTGCAGATCATCCGCGAACGCGCATCCACTATTGCCGCCGTACTGGTCGAACCGGTGCAGAGCCGCCGCCCGGATTTCCAACCGCGCGACTTCCTCAAGGAGCTGCGCGCCATTACCGCCGACGCCGGCGCGTTGCTGATCTTCGACGAAGTGGTCACCGGCTTCCGCTCGCATCCGCGCGGCGCGCAACAGGTGCTGGGCATCGATGCCGACCTGGCGTCCTACGGCAAGGTGGTGGGCGGCGGCTTCCCCATCGGCGTGATCGCCGGCAAGCGCCGCTACATGGACGCGCTGGACGGTGGCGGCTGGCAGTACGGCGATGCCTCCATCCCGACCGTCGGCGTCACCTATTTCGCCGGTACGTTCGTGCGCCATCCGTTGGCACTGGCTGCCGCGCATGCCGTGCTCAACCACCTCAAACAGAATGGTGCCGCACTGCAGGAGCGCTTGAACGCGCGCACCAGCCTGCTGATGGACGAACTCAACGCCTTCTGCGCCAGCGTCGGTGCGCCCATCCAACTGGTGCATTTCGCGTCGGTGTGGAAGACCAACTTCACCGAAGACCATCCGCTGCAGGACCTGCTGTTCGCCATGATCCGCAGCCGCGGCATCCATCTGTTGGACAACTTCCCCTGCTTCTTCACTACCGCGCACAGTGAGCAGGACTTCCAGGCCATCGCCAAGGCCTACAAAGATTCCGTGCTCGAAATGCAGGAAGCCGAATTCCTGCCGCGCAACAAGAATGTGGAAGCACTGGCCATCGATGCCAATCGCCCACCCGTGGTCGGCGCGCGGCTGGGCAAGGATCACGAAGGCAACCCAGCCTGGTTCGTGCCCAACCCCGACATGCCGGGCAAATACATGAGGGTGAATGCATGAACCCGCATGAATCCGCGCAGGCAACCGACGCCAGCCCGATCGCCGTCGACTACGACCCGTTCGCCGGTGCGGCGCTGGCTCGCGTAGTACCCGCCACCGCGCCGCAACGCGAAGTGTGGCTGGCCTCCACGTTGGAGCCCGAGGCTTCGCTCGCCTACAACGAATCGGTGTCACTGCGCCTGCACGGCGATCTCGACGTAGAGGCCCTGCAGACAGCACTACGGCAACTGCCGGAGCGCCACGAAGCGCTGCGCGCCACCTTCGCCAATGATGGCGGCGAGCTATGCATTGCTGCGGAACTGGACCTGCCTTGCCCGCTGCGCGAACTCTCGTGGCTGGGGCCCGACGAGCAACAGGCCGAGATCGAAGCCACGCTCGCGCGCGTGGTCAGCGAACCGTTCAACCTGGACACCGGCCCACTGGTGCGCGCCGAATTGCTGCGTCTGTCATCGCAAGAACACCTGCTGGTGTTCACCGCGCACCACATCGTGTGCGATGGCTGGTCGTTCGGCGTGATCGTGCGCGACCTTGCAGCCCTCTATGCGCAGCAGATCGGCAAGGGTGAGGAATTGCCGCCCGCCGACGTGTTCGCCGACTACGCACTCGCTGAGGCGGATCACACACAGAGCGCCGCCGGCAAGGACGACGAAGCCTACTGGCTCGCCCGCTTCGCCAACGCCACGCCCTCGCTGGACCTGCCCACCGATCATCCACGCCCGCGCCAGCGCAGCTTCCATTCGCGCCGCGAAGACCTGTCGCTCGACGGCGCGCTTGTCGCCGATATCAAGCGCATGGGTGCGCAGCGCGGCGCGAGCCTGTACGCAACCTTGCTCGCCGGTTTCGGCCTGTTACTGCAACGGCTCAGCGGGCAGGACGACGTGGTCATCGGCATCCCCTCGGCCGGACAAGCCGCAGGCGGCCACCAGGATTTGGTGGGTCACTGCGTCAACGTGCTGCCGCTGCGCGTGATGCTCGATACGACCGCGCCGTTCGAGGACAGCCTCAAGCAAGTGCGCGGCGACCTGCTCGATGCTTTCGACCATCAGCAGTACACGCTAGGCAGCCTGCTTGCGCGCTTGGCCCTGCCGCGCGACCCGAGCCGGCTGCCGCTGGCTGGCGTCCTGTTCAATCTGGATCAGGCGCTGGACGAGCGTACCGTCAGCTTCCCCGGACTCTCTTTCGAATTCGCCGGCAACCCGCGCGCGTTCGAGAACTTCGAGTTGTTCGTCAACGCCGTGCAGTTGCCGAACGGCATCCGCCTGGAATGCCAGTACAACAGCGACCTGTTCGAAACCGCCACCATCCAGGCGTGGCTGGACGCCTATGCCACCTTGCTGCGGCACGCCACAGCGGCGCCTCAGGCGGCCGGCAGCGCGCTCGGGCTTGCTTCGCCATCGGCGCTCGCAGCCCTGACAGCGTTGCAGCCGTCGCGCACAGCGTATCCCGCGGAACGACTGGCGCACGAATACGTCGAACAGCAGGCTGATCGCGTCCCCACCCGCGCCGCCATCGCAGGCGATGCACCACTGAGCTACGCCGAACTGGACGCCCGCGCCAATCGCATCGCCCACCTGTTGCGCGGGCGCGGCGTGCAGCGGGGCCAGTTGGTCGGCCTGTCACTCAGCCGCAGCGCGGACATGATCGCCGCGCTGCTGGCGGTGCTGAAATCCGGCGCTGGCTACGTGCCGCTCGACCCCGGCTTTCCGGCGGAACGCCTCGCCTTCATGGCGCAGGACGCCTCGCTCGCCGCGCTTATCGTCGACGATGAAGCATCGGCCATCTTTGATTTCCCGGCAGCGAATGTGCTCTCGCTCAAGCGCGACGCAGCGCTCATCGACGCAGCGAGCGCAGAGCGCCTGCCGCGTGACGAAGGCTCCGCCACGCCGGAATCCGTCGCCTACGTGATCTATACCTCCGGCTCGACCGGTAAGCCCAAAGGCGTGCGGGTGCCGCACCGCGCGACATCCAACTTCATCAGCAGCATGCAACGGGAACCCGGCATCCGCGAGGATGACCGCCTGGTCGCGGTGACCACGTTGTCCTTCGACATTGCCTTCCTCGAGCTGATGTTGCCGCTCAGCGTGGGTGCGGCCATCGTGCTGGCCGACCACGATCATGTACGCGACGGCAGCGCGCTGCGCGAGCTGGTGGAACGCAGCGGCGCCACGATCATGCAGGCAACGCCGGCCGGTTGGCGGGTACTGCTGGAATCGGGCTGGGCGGGGCACGCAGGCTTCAAGGCGATTGCAGGCGGCGAGCCGCTGCCGTTGGATCTGGCTGAAGCCTTGCTGGCGCGTTGCGGCGAACTGTGGAACGCCTATGGCCCCACCGAAACCACCGTGTGGTCCACGCTGTGGCGCGCATACGACCCGCGTGCAGGCATCACCATCGGCCAGCCCATCGCCAACACCACCGTCCATGTGCTCGACGAGCACGGCGCGCCCTGTCCGCTGGGCATGCCGGGCGAAATCTACATTGGCGGCGACGGCGTGACGCTAGGCTATCTCGACCGCCCGGAACTCAATGCGGAACGCTTCCTGCCCGATCCGTTCTCCGGCGAGTCCGATGCGCGCATGTATCGCACCGGTGATCGTGGTCGCTGGCTGGCCAAGGGCGAGCTGGAACACCTCGGTCGCCTTGATTTCCAGGTGAAGATCCGCGGCTATCGCATCGAGCTGGGTGAAATCGAAACCGCGCTGGCCGATCTGCCGGAAGTCGCCCGTGCCGTGGTGATGGCGCGTGAGGACCGCCCCGGCGACGTGCGTCTGGTCGCCTATGTGGTGGCCGCCGAAGGCGCGGACCTGGAAACAGTCGATCTGTGCCCGCCCCTGCGCCAACGCCTGCCCGACTACATGGTGCCGCAGCACTTCGTGGCGATGCCGGCTATTCCCCTGCTTCCCAATGGCAAAATCGACCGCAAGTCGCTTCCCGCACCTACGCAACCCACCGCCGAAGCGCGCCGCGACCGCCTTATGCCCCGCACCGACACCGAGCGCCGCGTGGCTACCGCGATGGAAGCCGTGCTCGCCCTGCCGGAGCTGGACGTACGCGACAACTTCTTCGCGCTGGGCGGCCACTCGCTGCTTGCCGCACAACTCACCGCACGCTTGAATCGGGAGTTCGGCATCACGCTGTCCTTCCGCACACTGTTCGACGCACCGACCATCGAAGGACTCGCCCAGACCATCGACGGCTATCGCGCACCGGATACGGCCACGCCATCGGCGGACATCCCGCGCCTCGCGAATCGCGACGTAGCACCGCTGTCCTCGATGCAGCAACGCCTGTGGTACCTGGAACAACTGCACCCCGGCCGCGTGGTCTACAACACGCCCTCCGCGCATCGTCTGCGCGGTCCCATGAATGTAGCGGCGTTCCGTCAGGCCTTGCGCGACGTGGTGCAACGCCAGCCAGCCCTGCGCACTTCCATCGAAACCGGCGAGAACGGCGGGCTGCAGCGGATTCATGCCGGACTCCTGCCCGAGTTGGTGCTGGAAGACCTTTCCACACTGCCTGCCGAGACGCGCCTGGACGTGCTGAAACAGACGCTCGACGCCGACATCGCCCAGCCGTTCGACCTTGCGCAGCCGCCGCTGTATCGCGCGCGCTTGTTCCGGCTGGACGACAACGACCATGTGTTCTTCTTCATGGCCCACCACATCGTGTGGGATGGCTGGTCATTCGACCTCTTGTACGAGGATCTGTCGCGCGCCTATGTCTCGCGCTGCGCTGGCGACGGCGCCAGCCTCCCGCCATTGCCGATCGAATACGCCGACTTCTCCGCATGGCATCGCGACTGGATGCGCACCGACACCGTGCAGAAACAACTCGCGCACTGGCTCAAAACACTAGACGGCGCGCTGGAACCGCTCGAACTTCCCACCGACCGCCAACGCCCTGCGCGCATGTCGGGCGCCGGCGCCACCGAATGGGTCCGCATCCCCGTGGAGCGCGCCGCCGCCGTGCATGCCCTGGCGCAACGCGAAGAAGCCACGTCATTCATGGTGCTGCTGGCGACGTACTACGTGCTTCTGCATCGCCTGAGCGGCCAGCGCGACCTGATCGTCGGCACGCCGGTCCGTGGTCGCGACCGCGTGGAGACCGAAAGCATCATGGGTCTGTTCGTGAACGCGCTGCCGCTGCGCGTAACGGTCGATCCCGAGGCCCCGTTCCGCGACGTGCTGAAACAGGTGCGACAGGTAGTGCTTGATGCGTTCGCGCATCCCGACGTACCGTTCGAGCAACTGGTGTTCTCGCTGGGACTGGCGCGCGACGAAAGCCGACCGCCGATCTCCCAGGCGATGTTCTCCTTCCAGGATGCACGCCGTCGCATCGTGTCCTGGGGCGAGCTGTCGCATGAGCATCTGCCCGTATTCCAGCGCGGCGCCGCGGACGACATCGGCCTGTGGTTCCTCGAACAGGAACAAGGCTTGCTGGGTGGCATCACGTATAACGCCGACATCTTCGACCCGGCAACGGCAGCGCGCTTCCGTGATTGCTACGAGAGCCTGCTCGCCTCCGCGCTGGCCGATCCTGGCCAGACTGTCGCGCGCCTGGATCTGTTGCCGGAGCACGAAAGCGCCCTGCTTGCCGAGTGGAACCAGACCTCGCTGAACGTCCCCGACGCCCGTCTCCACCAGCTGTTCGAGCAGCAATGCGACAAGGCACCGGAACGCGCGGCCATCCATTGCCGTGACGTCACATTGAGCTACCGCGAACTGGATGCGCGCGCCAACCGCATTGCGCATGCCCTGCGCGAACGCGGCGCGGCGCACGGCGCACTGGTCGGTGTATCCCTCACGCGCAGCCTCGACATGCTCGCCACCGTGCTGGCCGTGCTCAAGACCGGCGCAGGTTACGTACCGCTGGACCCGGACTTCCCCGCCGACCGCCTGTCCTATATGGCGCAGGATGCCCAGCTCGCTGTACTGGTCACCGAGTCGGCCATCGCTGCGCGTATCGATGACAACGGCGGCGCACGACTGCTGCTGGACGAAGCCGCCGCCGAGATCGCATCCCGGCCCGGTACGCGCCTGCCGACGAATGCCACGCTCGACGGTGAATCCGTTGCATACGTGATCTACACCTCGGGCTCCACCGGACGCCCCAAGGGTGTCGCCATTCCGCACCGCGCGGTGGTGAACTTCCTGGCCGGCATGGCGGAGCGCCCAGGTTTGCATGCGAACGAACGCCTGCTTGCCGTCACCACGCTGTCCTTCGACATCGCCGTGCTGGAACTGTTCGGCCCACTCAGCGTCGGCGGCGAAGTACTGCTCGCCACACGCGAGGAGTCGATGGACGGCGATGCCCTGTGCCAACTACTGGACGCACACGCCGCCACCATGATGCAGGCCACGCCCGTCACCTGGCGCCTGCTGCTGCAAACGCCCTGGCAGCCGGCAGCTGGTTTCCGTGCACTGTGCGGTGGCGAGCCGCTGTCCGCCGATCTGGCGCAACAGTTACTCGCACGCGGTGCCGAACTGTGGAACATGTACGGCCCCACCGAAACCACGGTGTGGTCCACCTGCTGGCGCGTCGAGCAGCCTGAGCGCGGCATCTCCATCGGGACGCCCATCGCCAATACCACCATCCACGTTCTCGACGAATACGGCCAGCATTGCCCCATCGGCGTACCCGGTGAACTGTGCATCGGCGGCGACGGTGTGGCGCTCGGCTACCTGCATCGCGAGGAACTGACCGCCGAACGTTTTCCGGCCGATCCCTTTGCACCCGGCAAGCACTTCTATCGCACCGGCGACCGTGCACGCTGGCTGGCGAACGGCACACTGGAACACCTCGGCCGCCTCGACTTCCAAGTAAAGCTGCGCGGCTACCGCATCGAGCCCGGCGAGATCGAAGCCGTCGCGCGCATGGAACCCAGCGTGCTCGATTGCGTCGTGGTGGTACGCGAGATCGCCCCCAATGACGAACGCCTCGTGCTGTATGCCGTGTGCACGGAAGACGAAGAACTCGTTTGGCCAAAGCTGCGCGCACAGTTGGCAGCCCGTCTACCCGCCTATATGCAGCCGCAACATTTGGTGCGCCTGTCCGCGCTGCCACGCACGCCGAACGGCAAGACCGACCGCAAGGCGCTGCCGCCACCTGTCCTCAACACCACGCTGACGACTGATGACGCCGAACCGGGCGTAAGCGCCAGCGACGACCCGCGCGAACGCTACCTCGGCGAAGTCTGGTGCAAGCTGGTGGGCGCGGACGACGTGCGGGCCAGCGACAACTTCTTCGACATCGGCGGCCATTCGCTGCTCGCGATCGAAATGGTCACGCTGGTGCGCAAGGAAACCGGGGTAAAGCTCAACCTGCTCGACGTCGCGACCAGCCCGCTGGCCTCACTGGCGGCGGCCCTGCCGGAAGGCGACCTGACGGAACCGCAAAAGAGCGCCTCGCTGGGCGGACGCTTGCGGCAACTGTTCGGCCGACGGTGAACGCGCGTGACCACAGGGGGCGGGACATGACGACAATGGCGACATGGGTATGCAGGGGCAGCTTCTGGATGCTGCTCTACATTTTCATCGGCTACCCGCTGATCGCCTGGCTGTGCGGCAAGCTGATGCATCGCCCGGTGCGCAAGCAGCCGGTGCTGCCCACCGTGTCCATCATTATTGTGGTGCGCGACGGCGTGAGGCATATCCGCGCCAAGCTGAAGAACCTGCGCACACTGGACTACCCGGCCGAGTACATCGAGATCATCGTGGCCTGCGACGGCTGCAAGGACCGCACCGCCGCTCTCGTGCGCCACTCGCACGACGCACGCGTGCGGGTACTCGAGTTTCCCGTGTCACGCGGCAAGGCGCTGTGCCTCAACGACGCCGTGGCCACCGCGCGCGGCGAGATCCTGCTGATGACGGACGTCCAGCACAAGCTGTCGCCACTGGCGCTGCGCGAAGTGGTGAGCAACCTGGGCGATCCGCAGGTAGGTGCAGTCAGCGGCAGCCTGGAACTGGAAAACGTGAGCAGCACCTTCGCCCACGGTGTGAATGCCTACTGGCACTACGAGAAGTTCATCCGCCGACAGGAAAGCCTCTGCGGCTCATCGGTGGGCGTTTGTGCGGCGCTGTATGCCGTGCGCGCCGAGTACTACAGGCCCTTGCCACCCGACACCTTGCTCGACGACGTACTTGTACCCATGAGCGTTGCCGCCCACGGCCGGCGCGTGGTGTTCGAACCGCGCGCCGTCGCCTGGGGCGAAACCGCACAGGCGCCGCTGGACGAACAGGCTCGTCGCATGCGCGCCATGGTCGGCTGCTTCCAGTTGATCGACGTGGCGCCGTGGCTGCTCTCACCCGCCCGCAACCCGCTGTGGTTCCAGTTCATGAGCCACAAGATGCTTCGCCTGCTGGCGCCGTGGTTGCTGCTGTCGCTGCTGCTGTCCTCCGCCTATCTGGCGCGTCACCAACTGGCGTATGGCGCCGTGCTTGCCGTCTTGCTGGGTGGCGTCGGGCTGGTCGCCATCGAACGTGCTCGGCCCACGGCGGGGCGCTGGTTGCCGGTGCGCCTGATGGTCGCGTTCTTCTATCTCAATCTTTACGCGGCGCAGGCGTCCATCGCCTATGCGCGCAGCCGAGGGGAACAACTATGGTGAGCCAGACGCCGCACACTGGCATCCGTGAACGGCTAGGCGAGCTGTGCTATAGCGCTGGCCTGCTCAGCCCGCTGCAGAAAATGCGCGCATGGTGGCAGAAAGACCTGCGCATCCTCGCTTATCACCGCGTGATGCCGGTACCCGATCCGGAGCAGTACGAGTTCGACATGGAGCTGGTCAGCACCACGCCGGAAGAGTTCCGCGAACAGATGACACTGGTGCGCGACCGCTATCGCCCCATGCGCCTCAGTGACGTGGCCGCCGCCATCAACGCGGGCCATCCGCTGCCGCCCGATGCGGTGGTGATCACCTTTGACGACGGTTACGACGACAACTACCGCATTGCCTATCCGATCCTTAAGGAACTCGGCGTCCCGGCCACCTTCTTCATTTCCACTGGTCACATCGATAGCGGTCGTCCGTATGCGTACGACTGGCTGGTGCACCTGATCTTGCTCAGCGATGCGTCGCGGCTGGAACTTCCCGAGCTAGGCATGGATGTGCCGATGCCAGCGACGCGCGACGAACGCCGCGCCTTGGCGGGTCGCGTGCTCGACAACATGAAGGAGATCAGCGCGCTGGCACAGGCAGCGATGATCCGCCGCCTGGAAGACGCGTGGCAGATGCCCTCCGAGCATGCGCGGCCGGCGGACTGTCGCCCGATGAGCTGGGATCAGCTACGCGAAATGCGCGCCGCCGGTCTGGAGATCGGCTCGCACGGCGTGAATCACTGGATGCTCTCCAAACTGCCGCGTGAGGAGCTGGAGCACGAGGTTCTCGACTCCCGCAATGCCTTGCTGCGCGAACTCGGCCCCATGCCGTTGCTGATGTCCTATCCGGTGGGCAGCAACCGCGCATTCGACCGGCAGGTCATCGAGGTGACCCGCGATGCAGGCTTCGACCTGGCCTGCAGCTACATCAGCGGCACCAACCCGCGACCAGCCGATAATCGTTACTCGCTGTACCGCATCGCCGTAGAGCGCTATTACGGCAAAGCCTGGTTCGCCGCTTTGCTGGCCATGCCTGGCGTGGTCGGTTATCCGACGCCCGCCCATCTGGCCACAACGGATGAGGGAGCCTGTTTATGACCTTCGCGCAGTCCGCGTTGTCCTTGAGTGGCCGCCAGGTGGTAGTGCGTGGCGCAGCGCCCGACTGGCTGTCAGGTCGAGCCGCGCGCTGCCGCATGGCGGCCACTCAAGGACAACCCTCCGGGCCGGGTCTGTTTGCCCACAGGCCGGCGTCATCGCTCAGTCGTGTATCGACATACACTCCTTCCCTCTTCCTTGGCCTGCGAGCAAACAGCTCCCGGCGCGGGCTGTGCGAAGGTCATAAACAGGCTCAGCCATGTTCCCACTGATCCTCTGCTACGTCGTCCTGACCATCGTCAGGCCGCAGGAATACATACCGGCGCTGCTCGGCGTGCCCGTGCTGCCCATTGTGCTGGCACTGGCCTTCGCCGCATGGCTCACCTCGGGCGCGCGCAGGCCGCGTGCGCCGCAGTTCGTCATACTGCTGGCCTTCTTCGCCGTACTGATGCTGTCGGAAGTCGCCAACGGCTGGGTCGGTGGCGTGAAAGATCAGCTCGGCAAGTTTGGTCCTGTCGTGCTCACCTTTTTCATGATCGCCGCAGCATGCAATACGCAGCGACGCATCCTGGTGCTTATGGCAGTGATGGTGATGTGCGCCACGGTGCTGGCGATGCACGGCATCGGCCAAGCCAGCGCCGGCATCGGCTGGACCGGCATTCCGCTTGGCGATGACGGCCGCATCCAGTACGTGGGCATCTTCAACGACCCGAACGACTTGGGCATGCTGTTCGTTTTAGTACTTCCCATGGCTTGCCTGTTGCTCAAGCGCGCGGGTTTCTTCGGCAAGCTGCTCTGGTTGGCCTGCATCCTGACCCTGCTCTACGGTGTGCGTCTCACCAATTCACGCGGCGCGATGCTGGGTGTGCTGGTCGTCGCTGGTGGTTACATCTGGTATCGCCGGGGCGCCATCGTCGCGGGCGTGCTGGGCGCGGCCGGCCTTGCGGTGATGAAGATGCTTTCGTCGCGCATGCAGGAACTCGATGCCGGCGAGGAATCGGCCAGCGGCCGCGTGGACGCCTGGTATGAAGGCCTGCAGATGTTCAAATCCCACCCGCTGCTCGGCGTGGGCCCCGGCAATTTCACCGACTACAACCCGCTCACCGCGCACAATTCGTTTGTGCTGGTGCTGGCGGAAACCGGCTTTGTCGGCTACGTGCTGTGGCTGATGCTGATCGGCTACACGTTCTGGATGGTGGCGACCGTGCTGCGCCTTAAGCCTGATCCCATTACCGATCCCGAGCGGCATGCCGCCTGGAGCATCGAGCGGCCGATGGCGCTGACCCTGCTGCTGTCGCTGTGCGGCATGTTCACCTGCGCGTTCTTCCTCAGTCGCAGCTACATGATTGTGTTGTATGTGGTGCTGGCTATCGTCACCGGCTTCTACCTGGGCGCGCGCGAGCGCATTGGCGACCTACCCTCCTTCCGCATGAGCGAAAGCGGCATGCGCTGGGTTCCCGCCGCCATCGGCAGCATCGCAGGACTGTTTGTGCTGGTCAGCATCCTGCTGAGGACGGAAGGATGATTTGCCATGAGTGAATGGTACGAACGGGTTTTCCGCCGTGTGCTCTACCCGGCCTATGAGAGCGGCCTGCGTCGCCGCAGCACGCTGTCCTGGCTGGATACCTATGAGCGCGACCAGTGGTACTCGCCGGAGGCCCTCGCGGCGCTGCAGTTCCAGCGCCTCAAGACACTGATCGAACATTGCTATCGCGAAGTGCCCTATTACCGCCGGCGCTGGCGCGAGCTGGGCATCCTCCCTGAAGACATCCGCAGCATGGACGACTATGCGCGGTTGCCGGTGCTGACCAAGGCCGACATTCGCGAGAACTTCGACGACTTACAAGCCACATCCTGGCGCGACCGTCTGCTGTTCAAGCGCACTGGCGGCTCCACCGGCGAGCCGCTCAAGCTGGGCTACACGCATGAAAGCTACGAACGCCGCATGGCTGTGATGTGGCGCGGCTACGGTTGGGCGGGATCGCGGCTGGGACGCCGCACGCTATACCTATGGGCGGGCGCGGTAGGCACCCCGGGCCGTGTGCACCAGTTCAAGGACGATGTCTACAACACGCTGTTCGCCCGCCGCATGCTCAACAGCTTCGAGATGACCGAATCGAACCTGTCCACCTATGCCGACGCCATCGATCGTTATCGACCGGCCATCATCGTCGGCTACGTGAACCCGCTGAACCAGCTCGCCAAATGGATAGTGGAGACCGGACGCAAGATGCATCGCCCCGACGCCGTGATCGGCGCAGCCGAGGCACTTCACCCCCACCAACGCGACACCATTGCCAAAGCCTTCGGTTGCCCGGTCTACAACACCTACGGCTGCCGCGAGTTCATGCTGATCGCCTCCGAATGCGCGCATCACCATGGCCTGCACATCAATGCCGACCATCTTGCGCTCGAACTGCTCGATACCGATGGCAGCCGCGTCGCCAATGGTCCCGGCGAAGTAGCGATCACCGACCTGTCCAACTACGGCATGCCGTTCATCCGCTACCTCAACGGCGACCTCGCCACCGCATCCACTGCTTACAGCTGCCCGTGCGGACGCGGCCTGCCTCTGCTGGAGCGGGTGGAAGGACGCGTGCTCGACGCCATCCGCACTCCGGATGGTCGCATCCTGCCGGGCGAATTCTTCCTGTACATGCTCAAGGATGTGCCGGGCCTCACGCGCTTCCAGTTGGTGCAACGGGAGCTCCATCGACTGGAGCTGTCCATTGTGCGCGGCGACGACTTCGACGACGCCTCCATCGCCTACATCCGACGCGAGACCGCCAAGGTGCTCGGCAACGAGGTGGCGCTGGACCATCGCTTCGTGGACGACATCCCGCTCACGCGCAGCGGCAAACACCGTGTCACGCGTTCGGAACTGACGGGAGCTTGATCGCCATGGCCCACGTCCACCACGCCGGTCACTGGCTACCAACAACCCTTGAGAAAACGAGGAAGCCCATGCCCCAACCTGGCCACGCAATGAGGTCCGATTCCCCGTGAACATCACCCACGTGGTCGAAAACCTCAATCGCGGAGGCCTCGAGCGCATGGTGCTCGACCTGGTGCAGCGACAGCAGCAACAGGGACACCAGTGCCAGGTGGTCTGCCTGTACGAAACGGGTTCTCTCGCACACGAACTGGATGCCGCCGGCATTCCCGTCATCGCCTGCAACAAAGGGCGCGGCATCGACCTGCGCGCACTGGCGCGTGCGCGCTGGGCCATCGATCGCCACGCCACCGACATCCTGCATACGCACAACGCGGTGGCGCATTACCAGGCCGTGCTGGCCTCGTGCGGCCTGCGCGTGCTGCGCATCCTCAACACGCGCCACGGCATGGGTGCAGGACAACGCACCGGCCGCAAGGAGTGGCTATACCGGCGCTCACTGGCACGCACGGACATCGTAGTGACGGTGTGCGAAGCGGCGCGCCGCAACGGGATCTCACGCGGCATGCTTCCGCAGGAATTGACACGCGTCGTGCCCAACGGCATCGCGGTCGAACGTTTCCGGCCGGCGTCTAGCCCCATGCGCGAACAGTTACTGCAGATGCTTGGACTGCCGGATGACGCGTTCCTCATTGGCAACGTCGGCCGGCTCAACTGGACCAAAGACCAGGCCGGGTTGATCCGCGCGTTTCGGCAGATCCACGCACAGCATCCATCCGCGGTTCTTCTACTGATCGGCGACGGCGAACTACGCGCCGATCTGGAGCAATGCGCCATAGAGGAAGGCGTGCGTGATGCCGTGCATTTCCTTGGCGATCGCAACGATGTGCGTGACTTATTGCAGGGACTGGACCTCTTCGTGCTGTCCTCTGCCAGCGAGGGCTATTCGATGGCGCTATTGGAAGCCTGCGCCGTCGCCCTGCCCATCGTCGCCACCGACGTCGGCGGCAACGGCGAGATCATCTACAGCGGCCGCACCGGCCAACTAGTGCCGCCGGGCGATCCGGATGCGCTGGCGGAAGCCATGCTGTCGCTATTGAACCAGCCGCACCGCGCATCAGCCTACGGCCACGCGGCGCGCGTATGGGTGGAGAAGCACGGTTCGCTGGAAGCCATGGCGGCTCGCTACGAACGCCTGTACCTCGACATGGAGTGCGAGACATGCGCCTGAAGGTGCTGGTACTCACCAATCTGTTCCCATCGCCCTGGGACCCATTGCGCAGCCCGTTCAACCGCCAACAGTTCGAGCGACTCGGCCGGGAACACGAGGTGGATGTGCTCACCGCCGTGGACTTCCGTGAACGCTTTGGCCGCAAACCCACGGCGTTCCGCGCTAACAACGTCAACACCGACCACTTCGTTTTCTTCTATCCACCGGTGATCGGCCGCTCAATGCACGCTGCCTTCTGGCTGATCTCGCTCTTGAGCCAGAAGCTGCGCCGCCTGCGGCGCGCACAGTACGACTGCATGCTGCTGAGCTGGGCGTACCCGGATGCCGCCGCGGCGAGCTGGGTCGCGCGCCACCTGGGCATCCCGTACGTGGTCAAGGTGCACGGCACCGATCTGAACGTCAAAGCCACGCAGCCACTACTGCGGCCACAGATCCGCCACGCATTGCGCGGTGCTCAGGGCGTAGTGGCAGTCAGCCAGGCGCTGGCTGACAAGGTGGTGGAACTAGGCGTCGATCCGTCGCGCGTACACGTGATCTACAACGGCGTCGAACCCAACCTGTTTCATCCCGGCTCGCTAAGCGAAGCCCGCGCAAAACTGTCACTGCCGCAGGATGAACGCATCATCCTCTACGTAGGCAACCTCAAGGACACCAAAGGCTGCCTCGACCTGCTCGAAGCCTTCCCCCGCGTACTGCTCACCCACCCCGATGCCAACCTGCTGTTCATCGGCGCCGGTCCCTCCCGCGAAGCACTACTGCAACGCGCCGCCGCCCTCGGCTGCCAGAACCGCGTGCGGCTGGTCGGCGCCATCGAACACTTCGCCCTGGGCGACTGGTTCCGCGCCGCCGACTTGCTATGCCTACCCAGCCACAACGAAGGCGTACCCAACGTCGTACTCGAAGCCATGGCCTGCGGCACACCCGTCGTCGCTACGCGCGTTGGGGGTATTCCCGAAGTGCTGCCCGAACATGCGGGCGTGCTGGTGGATGCGCATGATCGCATCGGGCTGGAAGGTGCGTTAGTCGACGCGCTGGGCAGGTCGTGGGATGGCGGACAGATTGCGGCGCATGCGGGTCGGTTTCGGTGGGATGAGAATATCCAGCGGTTGGGTGGGATTCTTGAGGCGGCGGCGATGAGTCGTACGGGGCAGGTGAAGTATTTGGCGCCATGAGTCAGCGCGCTGCTCTTGTCCCTCTCCCCTTCGGGGAGAGGGTTGGGGTGAGCCCCGAAAAGGGGGTAAAGGTTGGGTGCTCGCCGCACGGTTTCATCTTTAGCCGTCATCCCGGCGTAGGCCGGGATCCAGAGCCTCGGTGTTTGATTGTCGCGTGATCGCGATCTGGCTCGCCTGCCGCGGGCTTTCGACCTCCTGCCGGAGGCCGAGTCACTTTTCTTTGCATGCCCAAAGAAAAGTAACCCGAAGAAAGGCACCCCCACTTGGCGCTGGCCGGTGAAGCCGGCCAGTCCGTGAGGGCTGGCCGGGCTTTTCGACAGGGCATCCTGCCCTGGCGAAAAGGAATCGGCATCCCTGCCGATTCCCCTGCGGGCCTGATCGTCCACCCCTCACCGCCGCACAGGGGGCCCGAAGGTCAAAAGCGAAAGCGGACGGCTCGTGCAGCGGAGCTGCACATCGCACCGCAATGGAGCGCGTTGGTCCTTCTCTAGGGCACAAAGCTAAGGAAAAAGAGAAAGGCCATGCCGTTAGGTGGCGAGTTCTCTAGACCAGCCGGAAAGCGTGGCGTCCACTTCCCTAGCCTCTGCGATCGGGAAGCGTAGCGAAGACCGCTTTAAGTCCTCTTCGCTTCGGCGCGTTGCGAAGCGCTTCGGAGTACCCGCTGTGTAGCGGCGGAGGTTGCCAAACCCCACGATTCCTCATCCGTTCGGGCTTATCCTCACGCCATGCAGAGCTCCTCAGTGTATCGGTGCCTTGCGGTGTAGCCGTATCGCTCAATAAAGAGATCGCCCAGCGTCGGTTACCCCAAGCCCCAAGGCTTGTATTCAACACAAGCTGCCGGAGCTTTCAGGCCATTTTCTTCGGGTTACTTTTCTTTTGGGCCAGCAAAAGAAAAGTGACTCGGCCTTCGGCAGAAGGTCGAAACGCCCGCTGCGTAAGCGGCCAGGTCGCGGGAGTGCACGAGGCGATAGCCGACCACTGGTGCAACTGGATGACCAGCCCTTCGGCTGTTGAAAAGCGCCCCCTGCCTTCGCAGGAATGACGGCTAAAGAATGAAGCGGCGAGGCGAGCACCCAACCTTTACCCCCTTTTCGGGGCTCACCCCAACCCTCTCCCCCTAGGGGAGAGGGAGCCAAAGCACCAGCGCCAAGCACCTCACCCTCTACTTATCCGACACCGCCTCCCCCACCCCCGACGACACCCCCACCTCACCCCCAAACATCACATCCATCCCCCGCCTCAACCCCACCCTCGGCTCCCACCCCAACACATCCCGCGCCACCCGCTGATCAAAATTCGCCAACGGCCGCAACGAACGCACCCTATAACGCGTCAGCGGCACATTCCTGCGCAACACCTTCCCCAACCCCTCCACGCCCACCGACAAAGTGAGCAGCCACCAGGTCGGCCAGCGCATCAGCTTCAGATCCTTGCCACGCTTGCCGCGCACCCGCTCCAGGTACTCACCCTGCGTGACGATGGCCGGATCCACCACATGCACCACCTGCCCTTTGGCGCCAGGTGTTTGCGCAGCTAGCAGCAACGCATCGACTACGTCATCCACGTACACCAGCGGCAACGTCTGCAACGGTGATCCCACAGCGATCCATCGGCCGGCGATGCCCAGCGTGCCGTTGGGTGTGACCTTTTCCGAACCGGGTCCAATGATCTGTCCGGGGCGAATCACCACCGCCGGCAAGCCGCGATCGCGAATGGCATCACGCACGTAGGTTTCGGCCGTCAATTTGGTCTGCGTGTAGCTGCCACGCCAATCCGGATGAGGCTCCAGCGTCGATGTCTCGTCGATGGCCTCCGCCGGGTTGCGCCCGGCGTGATCAAGCACGCTCATCGAGCTGACGTAGACCAGGGATTCCGTGCCGTGACGCAGGCATGCGTCGACGACGTTTCGCGTGCCCCACACCGTGCCGGCTTCGAACTCGCGCGGGCCACCACCCATCGCGGCACCTACGTGGTAAACCACGCGCGCGCCTTGCACCGCATGATCAACGATGCGCGGATCACCCAGGTCACCCAGCACCACCTGCTGCGCTATGCCAGCTAGCCGTGGGTCGGGGCGACGCACCAGCACGCGGACGCGCTGCCCTTTGCGGCGCAAGGCATTGACCAGCGTGCGGCCGAGAAAGCCCGAAGCACCGGTTACCAGCGCATCCACAGGTTCCAGCGTTTCGATGCGCGCTTCCAGTTCCTGCCGGCGTTCCTCATCGGCTTGGCGGCAAGCGGCTTCCATCAGGGCAATCGGGCGTCGACCATCTTCCGCACTCACCGGCGGCGCCGTGCCGTCGAGCAGTGCGCGCGCAAACGATTCAGCCCCGGACTGGATGCCGGGTGACGGCCGCAAGCTTCCCGTGGCGAAGCGCAATACGTTCCATGGGATGCGAAACACGTCGCGCAACGCGCCAACGAATGCCCCCATGACGATGCCGATGAATTTAGGTCCCGGCAGCACACGACGTACATGGCAGACCTGCAGGAAACGGTCGACTTCGATCACGCCACGTGTGCCTTGCACCACGATGCGGTTGAGCATCGGTCGCACGTTCCACGACAGCATCACGCGACCCGTGCCTTGCTCGCATTCAGCGAACGCCTGCCACTCATCGAACTTCAACGTGGTCGAACGACCGGTGGAGCGGTAACGGATATCCACCCTAGCGATCTCGCCCAGGAAGGCCTCCATCGTATAGAGGCCATGCACGCCGAGGTCGCGGAACGGATACGAGCCCTGCGCCACCATTCCCGGCAAGGGACCGCCGCCATAGGGCGGATAGTCGGAGCTGCGCCACACGTCCACCGCGACGAGATCGCCACAAGCTCCGGCTGCAACCAGCTCCTTTGCGCGCATGATCATGGGGTCGAACAGGTCGGAATGATCGACCGACAGCACGAGGCCCTTCTCACGCGCCTTGGCGATCATCGCATCGCACTCGGCCACTGAATCGGCCATAGGCTTTTCGACGAACACGTGACAACCCATATCGAGCGCGCGCAAGGTCAATGCGCAGTGACTGGACGGCGGCGTCAGGATGAAGATCGCGTTCGGTCGCCGCTTACCCAGTTCGGCCAGATCCGACGTGGCCCAGCCGATGTCATAGGTCTGCGCCAGCTTGTTGGCTGCGTCGAAATCCAGATCGCAGACACCCACGATCTCGACCTCGTCGAGCCGCTTCAGCGCCTCAATGTGATAACGCGCGACATAACCGGCACCGACGATGCCGATACGCAAGCGCTTGTCGACGATAAGGCTCATCCTGTCACCCGACGATCGGCAAGAGTCATGTCCGCCGTGGCGAGCGACGTGGCGACTTCGCGCAGCACGTCCTCCACCCGGCGGTCCCAGGTCTGGTCCGCCACCGACGCCATGCGTTCGGCGGCACCGTGTTGCGGTCCATCGGCAATGGCCTGATCGAGCGCGGCGAGGAAGTCATCGCGACCATCCGCAATGCGCACCAGCGAAGCGAAACGTGCAATCTCCGGATTGCCAACGGCGACCACGGGCTTTCCCGTGGCGAGGTACTCGCGCAGCTTGAGCGGGTTGGCGTTTTCCACCTGCCGGTTACGGCGATACGGAATGATGGCGACGTCGAATGCCTTGGCCCATGCCGGCAGGCTTGTGTAGGGCTGCGCACCGGCCAGCACTACGTTCGGCAATGCATCCAGATCAGGCACCTTGATCGCCGCGTAGCCCACCAGCAGGAAGGTCCACTGCGGTCGTCGTTGCGCCAGCCACGCGATGAGTTCCACGTCGATCCATTCATGGATCGAGCCAAAATAGCCCACCACAGGGCCCACGAAACCCCGCGCCGCCGGCGGCAGTTCGGTGGCCGGGTCGGACGCCTGAGCGAACAGCTTGGCATCCACGCCGTGGGGCGAAAAACGCGTCTGTGGATTCTGCGCCTGCTTGGCCGCCACCAGCGCGGGCGGCGCGACGAAGACAAGGTCGGCGGCTTTGGTGAGCGCCAGGTCGCTGGCGGCGATCACCTCCGCATCCACGCCGGGATGCGCGGCGTAATCATCGATGCAGTAATACACGCAAAGGCTTTCACCCAGCTGGCGCGCAAGAAACCCTGGGTGCGGTGTGACGAACCACGATATGCGCTGGCGCCCGCCGAGCACCCGCATAGCGCGCCGAAGCGCCCACTGGCTGAACAGACGATTGAACAAAGGCACGCCCGGCACGCGGCGAAACGGCAACTGCGGAACGGTGCAGCGCCACAGACTATCCCCCACGCGCTGTGGAGCGCACAGCGCCTCACGCAGCTTGCGTAGTGCGCGGCGCAGATCACGCCCGCTCGCCTGCGGCGCACGCATGCCCGGTGAATCCACGTAGAGCACGGGCATGTGCGCGGCCAGCCGCTGGGCCACGTGATGGCTACTCGTGCGGTTCTCGGCAAACCAGTCGTTGCCGAAGTAGACGACGCCGTAGCGCTCTAACATGCCCGCTCCGTAGCGAGGGCCGGGTGTGAAACCACCATGGCTATCCCCTGTCCAGGTTGATCACGAGGGGCGAAGACCGCATGCAACCCCGGTTGCGTCGCCCTGTCTGCCCGGACGTCGGGTCCGGCCTGTATCGACGTGATGAGCCTAGCGCAACGCCCCTCGCGCTCACATAAGTCGAATTGCCAAGGCGGCACGGTAAATAGCAGCTTTTTCCGCTGTCCGGCACAGCCATTCGCCTGCCGGGCAAGGGCCATCGGCCGTTCGCCATAGCCTTTCGGTCGCATGCGGTACTGACTATGTGCCCAATGGAACTCGGGCCCACTTGGCGACACAGTGCTAACCATGAAAGTGGCGCCCGCGCGCCGCTTCGCCCGCCGCTCGTTTCTGTCCTTTCCGTGCGTGAAGTCGTCATGACGCTCCGACCGAAAAAGATGCAGTTGCTGCAATACCTGCCGCGTGGGGTGGTATCGACGTGCGCGCCGAAAGAAGAAAAAGCGTTATACCTCACGTTCGATGACGGCCCGCATCCCGACCACACGCCTGCCCTGCTCGAACTACTCGGCCAGCATGGTGCCAAGGCGACGTTCTTCCTGATCGGCCGCGAGGCGGAACGCTATCCGCAACTTGTGGAACGCATCGTCGAAGAGGGACACGTGCTGGGTAATCACTCCTATAGCCACCCCATGTTCGATGCGCTCACGCACACCGAGCAGTGGGTGGAAGTCGAACGCACCGATGAGGTGCTGTCCAGTTTCGACGGGCGCAGCCATCACGGTTTTCGGCCGCCGCGTGGCGTGTTTTCCCTGCTGCTGACGCTGCGCTTTGCGCTCAATCGGCGCAAGCTCGCATACTGGTCCTACGACACGTTGGACTACCAGGGACGGGAACCCGATGAGCTGGCCAATCGCCTGCGCGCGCAACCGCCTCGCGCTGGTGACGTGATGCTGATGCATGACGACAGCGACTGCTCGTTACGGATGCTCGAGTTGCTGCTGCCGGAGTGGAAGCAGCACGGTTTCACCTTTCGCGCGTTGCCGGCGTGAGCATGGCGAAGCGTAGCTTGTGGATCGCCACGCATTGGCACCGCAAGCACTAACAGGGGACATGTGATGAGCCAAACCTTGGTCATCGTGGTGCTGGTACTGGCGACGCTGGTGGTCTTGTTCTGCGCGGTGGCGTGGATGGCCATCCGCTCGCGCAACATGCAGGTATGGCTAGGCAGCTATCTGCGGCAGCGCCCCCGCCCCGCCGTCGAAGGCCCCACCCACATCATGTTCTGCTTCGTGGACCACTACGAACCAGCGTGGGGCCGCGTGGACCTGGAAACCCAGCGCCGCCGCGTCGACCGTTGGTACAAGGATTACCCCGCCATGGCATCCCGCCATCGCGATGCCGATGGCCGCCCGCCGCAACACAGCTTCTTCTACCCCGAAGAAGAATACCTGCCGGAGCACCTGGACAAGATCGCCGGCCTTTGCGCGGATGGCTACGGCGAAATCGAGATCCACCTGCACCACGACAACGACACGCCCAAGAATTTCTGCAACACCATCTCCCGCTTCAACGAACTGCTGCACGCACGCCATGGCGCGCTATCGCGCGACCGGCACACCGGGCAGCTGCGCTTCGGCTTCATCCACGGCAACTGGTCGCTGGACAACTCGCGTGCCGATGGCCGCTGGTGCGGGATCAACAACGAATTGATCCTGCTGCGCGAGCTCGGTTGCTACGCCGACTTCACCCTGCCCTCCGCGCCCAGCGAAACGCAGACACGCACCATCAACGCCATCTACTACGCCACCGACGATCCCTGCCACCCGAAATCCCACAATACGGGCACGCCCGTGCGGGTGGACGGTACACCCACAGGCGACCTGATGATTGTGCAGGGGCCGCTCGGACTGGACTGGAAGCGTCGGCGCAAGCTGATCATGCCGCGCATCGAAAACGCCGATGTGCGCCACAGTTGTCCGCCGACGCCGGAGCGTGTCGATGCGTGGGTGCGCACCGGCATCCACGTCGAGGGTCGTCCCGATTGGATCTTCATCAAGATCCACACGCATGGCACGCAAGAGCGCGACATGGAGACGCTGCTCGGTGATCCCATGCATGCCATGCACGACCATCTTGAGAAGCACTACAACGATGGTCGGCGCTATGTACTTCACTACGTTACCGCGCGGGAAACCTACAACATCATCAAGGCCGCCGAAGCCGGCATGGAAGGCAACCCCGCGCGCTATCGCGACTTCGAACTGGCGCCGCCGCCTGGCGTAACGAAATGGACGCACCAGGACTCCGCCTTGGATGAGGCTGAGGCCATGGCTGACGTTCCTGGCATGGGGTGATACGCAATGCATTGGCGAGCCAAAGGCGTACTGCAGAAGCTGCTGGGACACATGCCCGGTGGCGAGCAAGCGCACTACGCGCTCCAGCGCCGCTTCGGCGGACTGCGCGGATTCACCCGCGAGTTCGACATCAAGATGGACGACTGGCGACTGATGGCGGGCCACCTGCGTGAAGCTGGCCTGCCCATCGCCGGCGCACGCCTGTTCGAGATCGGCAGCGGCTGGTATCCCACGTTTCCCTTCGCCTGCTATCTCGGCGGCGCGAAGCGAATCATCACCGTGGATCTGAACCGCCATATCAAGCTTGATCTGGTGCTCGACTGCGCCGACAACCTCGCCCGTCACACCGCGCTGATCGCCGAGGCCTGCGGCGTGCCAGAGGCCGACGTACAGCGACGCCAGCAGCACCTGGCCGACCATTTGCGTAAGGGCAACGACATCGGCACCGCCACCGATGGCGTAGTCGTTTACCAGGCACCCGCGGATGCATCGAGCACGGCCCTACCTGCGCATGAACTCGACTGCGTGTTCTCCAACAGCGTGCTCGAACACGTAGTGCCGACGGCGGTGGATGGCATTTTCCGCGAAGCAATGCGCATCCTTGCGCCCGGTGGCGTGATGTTCCATTCAGTCAATTGTGGTGACCACTACGCCTACGTCGACCGCACAATCAACCAGCTCCATTACCTGCAGTACTCAGATCGCCAATGGCGACGCTGGGACAACGCCTTCCTCTACCAGAACCGCATGCGCGCCTATGAATTCGTCGACCGCGCGCTCGCTGCTGGCTTCGACATTGTCCTGAACACCGAATGCGCCCGGGAAAACCGTATGGCCGAACTGGCTTCGATGCACGTGCATCCCCAGTTCGCACACATTCCCCCGGAACGCCTGTGCGTTACCTCCATCGACTTCATCGGCCGCAAGCAGCCACGGGATGCCACACCATGAGCAGCGCACTGGTCAGCGTCGTCATGCCCGCTTACAACGCCGCCAAATACATCCGCGGCGCGGTGGTTTCCGTGCTATCGCAAACCTACCCATCGTGGGAACTGGTGATCGTGGACGACTGCTCCACCGACGAAACCCCCCCACCTGCTCGACGCCCTGGCCGATGCCGACGAACGCATTCGCGTCATCCATGCCCGCACTAACGGTGGTGTGGCTGCCGCCCGCAACACTGCCATCCATGCCGCACTAGGCAGCCATATTGCCTTCCTCGACAGTGACGACGGCTGGCATCCGCGCAAGCTGGAGTGGCAGATGGAACACATGGAGGAAACGCGCTCACGCGTCTGCTACACCTGCTACGACCGCATCACCGAGGATGGCCACCTGCTCTCGCGGGTACGCCCACCGGCATCCGTCGATTACGCACAGATGCTGCGGAGCAACCGCATCGGCAACCTCACCGGCCTCTACGACCGCGCCCTGGGTGATGCTGCCTTTCCTGCCGTGGGGCACGAGGACTATGTGTTCTGGTTGGAAATGGTGCGGCGCGCTGGACACGCCACGTGCGTCCCTGGCGACCAACCGCTGGCGTATTACCGCGTGCGCGAGGATTCGGTCTCAGCCGACAAGTGGCGCGCGGCGTGTTGGCAGTGGCGGATTTATCGAGATTTTGCGCGGCTCGGATGGTTGTCGTCGTCGTCGCATATGTGTCATTACGCGTGGGAGGCGGTGCGGAAGCGGATGGCGTAGGTGGGGTGGTTGCGCTGTCGTGGGGTGATTTTTTGGTGGCCGCCGGTGGTGGCGAGGCGCTTTGCTCCCTCTCCCTTTTGGGGAAAGGGTTGGGGTGAGGGGACATTCTTGCCTCACTACTTCAAAAGAACCGTCACCCCTGCGCAGGCAGGGGTCCAGTGACGTTGCTTTCGATTGCCGCGTAATCGCGAGCTGGCTCGCCTGCAGCGGGCTTTCGACCTTCTGCCGAAGGCCGAGTCACTTTTCTTTGCTTGCCCACGCACGCGCAGGAGCGCGTGCGAACGGCGAAGCCGGCCCGAAGGGCGAAGGGCAGGATGCCCGGAGTAAAGAAAGTAACCCGAAGAAAGGCCCCCCCCCGGAATCGGCGCCTTCCGGGCCTTTGGCCCTCCAGGTACGCGCGCGGGTTCCGGGCTTTTCGACGGGGCTCCTGCCCCGGCGAAAAGTGGCTGGCGTCCATGCCAGCCACCCCTGCGGGGCCTTTTCTCCACCCGCCCGCCGCCTCATACGGGGCCCGGAAGATCAAAAGCGCAAAGCAGACGGCTCGTGCAGCGTTGCTGCACATCGCATCGCAGCAGGTCGCTGTGCTCGTGCTCTAGGGCACAAAGCCAAGGCAGATAAGAAAGACGATCCCGTCCCGTGGCGAACTCTCCACACTGGTCGGAAAGCGTAGCGTCCTCTTTGCCCTAGCCTCAGCGATCGGGAAGCGTATCGAAGCCTGCTTTAAGTCCTCTCCGCCAAGGCGCTTTGCGAAGCGCTCCGAACTACTCGCAGTGTCCCACGGGACTAGCTTCGCGTCGTATAGGCGAAGGTTGCCAAGCGACAACGTTCCTCACCGGTTCGAGCCTATCCCCACCTAACGGCAGCGTCCGTCTTCTTTAGCTTTTTGCTCTAGAGCACGAGCAACGCGACCTCCGAGTGCGATGTGCAGCTCCGCTGCACGAGCCGTCGGCTCCGCGCTTTTGACCTTCGCCCCCCCCTGTGCGGCGGTGAGGGGTGGACGAGAAGGCCCGCAGGGGAATCGGCAAGGATGCCGATTCCTTTTCGCCGGGGCAGGAGCCCCGTCGAAAAGCCCGGCCGCCCCTCACGAACTGGCCGGCTTCGCCGGCCAGCGCCAAGTGGGGGTGCCCTTTCTTCGGGTTACTTTTCTTCGGCAAGCAAAGAAAAGTGACTCGGCCTCCGGCAGGAGGTCGAAACGCCCGCTGCAGGCGAGCCAGCTCGCGATTACGCGGCAATCGAAAGCGACGTCACTGGACCCCTGCCTGCGCAGGGGTGACGGTTCTTTTGAAGTAGTGAGGCAAGAATGTCCCCTCACCCCAACCCTCTCCCCAAAAGGGAGAGGGAGCAAAACCCGAACCTAAGGCGCCACCCTCTCCACCGGCCCCTGCAACACCCCAATCACCCGCTTCGCCACCCTACCCACCGGCCCCAACTTATCCGTAATCATCCCCATCAACCGATAATCCGCGTCACTCCAATACCGCACCAGGAAACTGGCCGGCAAGAACACCGCCGAAAACACAACTGCCCCCGCCAGAAATGCAAAATGCCCCGGCGTCACATTCGCCACGAGCCATCCCGCACCAGTCGCCACCAATCCCACGGCGAACAGCCTCGCCATCACCGCCATTGGCAAGCCAGCGCTCGCCACGCGGCGGATGTAGAAGGTGCAGATCACCAGTTCCGCCAATCGAGTGCCTGCATAGCAGAGCACCGCGCCAAGCAGGCCAAAGTGCGGAATCAGGCTAAAGCCGAGCACTACGTTGATGACCAACGCGGAGCCGGAGATGCGCAAGCGATCCCACTGACGATCGGTCACCACCTGGAATGCTGCGATGCTGTTGGTGATCAGCAGCAGGCCGGCAAGCACCAAAGTCACCTCGATGGCGGGAATGGCGTCTACGTACTTGTTGCCATACATCAGCGTCACTAGCCCTGGCGTGGTAACAAAGCCAAGTCCCGCGATCATGAGGCCGGTGGCCCAATAGAATCGGGTGGCCTCAGCCAGCACGCGTGTCGCCTGGCCCTGGCCGTTCTGCCCGAAGGCACGCGCCATGTATGGCAGCAATGTTGTCGTCAGGCCCACGGAGAACAACTCCACGGCGCCGCGCGTCAACGTGCCGGCGATGGCGAAGAAGCCTACCGCAGTGGAATTGGTATAGGTGGTGAGCAGAAATACTTCGACCGTGTTGCTCTTAAGTGCAAGCAGCAGGATCAGCACGGCGGTAAGCCGCAGGTGCCGGGTCAGTCGCTTCGACAGATCCGCAGGCACATCGCCTGGGCCGAATGGCAGGCAATAGCGCCGATAGGCGATGCGATTGATCACGTTCAACGTAAGACACGAGATGGTGAAGATGCCCACGAAGGCCAGCAGGCCTGCATGGAACACCGTGGCCAACACGACGAGCGTCAGCATGATCACGCCGGATATCACGGTGGCGATCGACACCGGCTCGAATCGCTCTTGCCCTTTCGAAATGGCTACCCACAGGCTGTAATTGGCCTTTGCTACGACACCGATGGCCACCAGCACCGCGATCGGCAGGATGGAGCCTGTCCACTCCTGCGGTCGAATGATGCCCACGCCCACGAAAAACAGGCCAATCACCGCGGCGCAACTCCATGCCTGGTTGCGTGCGAGTCGGTAGGAGATATGCGAGGCAACACCGGGGGTGTCCGCGCCGTACGCTTCGGCAATGAACTTGGTCGACGAAGTGGTCAGCGCATGATTGCTAAACGTCATCAGCCAGCCGCACAACCACACGGTGAAGGCGTAGCGGCCGAAATCCGCCGGGCCCAGCGCGCGGGCGATCCACACGCTGATGAACAAACCCAGCGCGTACTCCACATACGTGGACGCCGATACCAGCGCCACGCTGCGGAGTGCTGCCATCCGACGATTCATCTGCACCTGCCCCTGTTCATGCCCACTCCCTGAAGGTGCCCTAAGGCGCCGTATGTGTCGCGACGGGCGCCGTTGCGCCGCTGCCGGGCGGCTGCTGCAGGAACCACATCGCCACGCCCGCGCCACGGTTGTTCCAGTTGAAGCGGCGCAGCGTCTCGCCGATCTGCCCGCATTCGGTGTTGTAGGACGTGGACACCGCGTCGATACGCTTCTTGTAGGCGGCGCTCTGCGCAGGGTCACGCTCGAAGTAGTAGGCGGCTGCCATCGGCATCACCAGTTCGACGTTGTGCGCATCGCTGTACCAACCGTCGGAATCCTCGATGTCGGCCAGCTTCTTGTGGTTGGCCTGCGAGGACGCCCAGTACCAGGCGATCTGCCCGTTGGAACCGGAGCATGGGTTGCGCCAGTCGTGTCCCTGCACGATGGTGCTCACGTCGATCCAGCCGTAGCGCTCCATGTAACGGCCGAATGCGGTGATCATTTCAGGGATGCGCTTGTCGCCGGTTACGAGCCAGGTATGCCACAGACCGTCGATGATGTTCTCGCTCATCCACGGCGAGGTACCGCGCACATCGCGATCCGGGTTCCAGGAGTCGTCCTCGTGCAGGTTCCAACTGTTGCGCCATGAGCCGTCGTCACCGAGCTTGTCCGGGTTATTGCGCTGATGGTCGTATAGCCAGTTCACGCGTTCGCGCGCCAGCTCCAGATAATGCGTCGTACCGGTCAGTTCATAGGCATTGATGGTGGCCAGCAGGCCAAGGCCCGCGAGACGCTCGGTAAAGCGCTCCCCCGGCTCGGTGTACGGCCCGGCTTCGCCGCTCCAACCGTTATGCCGCCACAGGATGACCATCTTGTCGACCAGCTCCGCATCGTGCTCGCTGTCGTCACCGGTTAGGGCCAGTGCAAGCAAGATGGGCTCTATGTACACGTACTTCACGTCGCACGGCTCCTTGCCGTACGTCCAGCCACCGCCACAGAACGGGCTGAACGGCATACCGTCGCGTTTGATGTACTTCATGTAGAAGTGATAGCTCTCGTCCGCCGCTTGCAGGTAGTCGAGTCGTCCCGTGCGGATATAGGCCTTGAACAAGGTGCTCGGCCGATCGAACAGCCACGCGGTGTGATCGTCGGCAGGCAGCTTGCGTGCCCACTCAAATTGCGTGGATACATAGTTGGCGTAGGCCTCGCCCTTGGGCGCCGGTACCTGTGGCCCGGCGATCAGTGACGCACAAAGCCATGCAGGCTCAAGCGTCGCCAAGGCAGCAGCCACGCGCACGCCGTTCGCATCCGGCACCAGCTCTTGCACGTAAGGCCAACCGGGTATGTCCTTGGTCCGCGGCTTGCCCATCGCGAAGTAATAGGTGCCCTCGCCTTTCACCAGTTGCGCCTGGAACTGGGCGCGCACCGCACGGATGCTGCGATCGCGGGCGTACCACAGAAGAGTGGCCGTGACATGCGAGGGAATCTCGTTGCCCGACGCGTCGAGAATGCGTATCTGCTGAACATCGCGGAGCACGGATGGCGGAAACGGAATGCCCACCGACACACGCACATCCGTGGCATCGCCGACGTTTTTATGGACAACGATGCGCTGCGCGGCCGTACTGTCCTGGGGTGCCTGCGGCCCGGCAGGTTCCTGGCTCTTGGCCGGCGAGTCCGGCGATGTGTGATGCGAATGCGACGCCGACCACGCCGCGAGCGGCGAGCACGCAAACACCAACCCCAGCACCAACGTCACGACTAACCGGCCCGCTTTGCGAAGGGCCCCCCCCGACCACGGGCACGACGGGCATCATCACGCCACCGACGACAGTGGGGCGTGCTGACTCACCATCTTGCGCTCCCACGTCAACGCCGTACGCACGATGAAATCCAGGTCGTCGTACTGCGGATGCCAGTCAAGCACCTGCTTCAGCCGGTCGCTGCAGGCGATGAGCATGGCGAGATCACCGTCCCGCCGAGGAAACTCGACGATATTCAGCGGATGCCCACCAACGCGCGCCACCGCATCGAGCACCTCGCGCACGCTATAGCCGTGGCCGTAGCCGCAGTTGAGCTTGAGCGAAGCGCCGCCGGCGCGCAGATGATCCAGCGCGCGCAAGTGGGCCGAAGCCAGATCTTCTACATGAATGTAGTCGCGTATACCGGTGCCGTCTGGGGTGTTGTAGTCGGTACCGTAAATGGCCATGAACTCGCGCTTGCCCACGGCATGTTCGCAGGCGGCCTTGATCAGCAACGTGGCGGACGGCGCGGAATGGCCGATGCGCCCCTTGGGGTCGCAACCAGCGACATTGAAGTAGCGCAGAATGACGTGGCGCATCTGGCCGGTTGCGCAGTAATCGCACAACATCATCTCTGACATGAGTTTGGACATGCCGTAGGGGTTGGCCGGATGTGTCGGCGTGTCTTCATCCGCAACACCCTCGTCGGTTAACCCGTAGACCGCCGCCGTCGACGAGAAGATGAACTTATCCACGCCCGACGCTGCACAGGCCGCCAATAGATTGCGCGTGTTGCAGGTGTTGTTGCCGTAATACTTGAGCGGGTTGCTCACGGACTCTGGCACCACCGTGTGTGCCGCGAAATGCAGCACCGCGTCGATGCGATGTGCCTTGAGCACCGACTCGACGAGTTCTGTATCGCCAACGTTGCCTACGACCAGTTCGGCAGCACCAACGGCTTCTCGGAACCCCGTGCTCAGGTTGTCGATGACCACCACATGCTCGCCGCGCGCTGCCAATTGCTGGACGACGTGGCTCCCGATGTAGCCGGCTCCCCCGGTGACAAGTGTCTTGTGCATGCTCACGTTCCTGCTCGCGTGATGGGAAAGTGGCGCCCCATCCATTGCACGACGTGATCGATCAGTCGCTGGCGGTCGCCGCTGAGAACGTAGGTGTGGTCCGTTTCCTTGAAGAAGCTGACATCAACGCCGGGATGGTCGGCCAGCCGGCCAAAGCACTCGCGGAACTGGCGGATGTGGTTGAAATACCGCGTCACCCCGCCGCTGTAGACGAAGTCGAGCTTGAGTCCGCGCTGAAGCATGTCGGTGAGCTGAGCGCGTACCAGCTTAGGTGGCAGCGGCTCGACCACGAAAGCTGGCTCGGCCGGGCGCGGCGATGCCTCCACGTGCCGACGCAGCAACCGATTGCGCCACGTTGAGAGACTCAGCAGGCGCGGCAGGTAGTGGCGCACGCGCTGTCCGAAAGTACGGTGCCCGTAGCCATCGAGAAAGAAGGCGCCCGCCACGCGCGGATCAGCATGCGCCGCCGAGTGTGCGTTCTGCGCGCCAGAACAAAGGCCGAATAGAACAAAGCGCGTGCAGCCGGACTGCTGCTTGAGCACCTCCATCGCATCACGCACATCAGCCACCACCTGCTCGGGGCGCGACAGCCGCTGCCCACTGGCGCCACTGTCGCCGATGGTGGACATGTCGAAGCGCAGCGTCGGATACCCCAGCGCATTGAGCCGCCGCGACAGGTCGACGTGCAGCCGGAACGGGCCCACGCGATACACCATACCGGCGTTGAGGAAGATCACGCCGACTCCATGATCGATTACGGCAGGAAGCCCCACTACGCCGACCAGATGCCGAGCCACGCCGAAACGGAAGGCCTGCTCGTGCATCACGCCATCTCCTTCAGGTGACGCTTCACCGCATCGAGCAACGGATGCGAGAGGATCGCCAGCTCCAGGCAATCGACCTCGTCCCAGCGCGGCGCAACGTCTACGCTGACTCGCTTTCTGGCGTAGCGCTCGTCCGGTTGCGAGGCCTCGTCGATCACCGCCGACGAGAGCCACACCGACGCCATGCCCGGATCGAGCAAACGCAACGCCTGCAATTGATCGCGCAGGCCATCGCCCCGTTCAAAGCCAGGCCATTGGCTGCCGACATCCAGTTCGGGGCGCGCATATTCGAAGCGGTTCAGATCGACCTTTAGCGCTTCCTGCATGCGGTCGTACTGGCGCACGAGCGCCGCACCATCGGTAATGGCATCCCATGTCACCACGCCAGCCAGCCGCGCCGCCTGCGCGGTGGCCAGTGCTGCGTTGGCGCCCAGCCGCGCACCGAAGGCCAATACCCGGCCGCCGCCGTGGCGCGTGCGCAACTCGGCAGCCGCGGTAACGACATCGGCCAGGCAGCGCGTCCATTCGAACTCACGGCTATCACCCGCCGAATCGCCGGTACCGAAGTAATCGAAGCGGAGCACGGGCAAGCCACTCTCCGCCAGCCCATGAGCCAGTTGGCGATACAGACGGTGACAACGAATCTGTTCCACGCCAAACGGCGGACACAGCAACACGGCGGTGCCGGTGACCGGCGCAGCCGGATGATAGAAGCCGAACAGCTCGCGCCCCGACCCGAAGTAAAACGGCAGTTCGGCTTCGATACGCGCTTTCATCGGCGATACACCACGCCCACCATGATCTCGTTCTCGTGGTAGCTCTGCAGGGCGGCGGTGCTGGCGCGCAACTGCCGGGTATAGCTCACTCGCCAGCTCCAGTGCTGCGTAAACTCGTCGCTGAGCGCCACGCCGAAGCGGGTGGTCTTGTCCGTGCGGGTAAGCGCCGTGTAGTCGATGTGCTGGTAGTCGCCAAAACCCGTCAGCGTCAGGTTGGGCCGCAACTTGTAGTCAACAGCAATATCGACGCTCTTTTCCTTCTGGTTGAAGGTCGGCGTGTTGAGGTACTCGAGTTTGCGGTACACCGGGGCCACGGTGATCGACAGGCGGTCGCCGCGGTAGCTGTAAGTGCCCTGCAGGCTCTTGTCCAGGTACACCGTCGAATCGATGACCACGGTGCCGGTATTGAGGCCACGGTTCGGATCGTTGATCAGGTCCAGCGGGTTGCTGGACACATTGGTCATGGCATCCACGATCGTCTGTCCGGGCTGCAGCAACATGTCCTGGGCGGCGTCCGAGAACTCGTAGATGCCGGTCAGGGTGAAACTGTTCTGCGTGCTCGGGCGCCAGCCCACCGTGAAGCGGGTCATCGGCTTGGATGCGCTCGGTGCGCTGTTGAAGTCGACATAGTTCCAACCCACCAGGGCATCCACGTCGAAATACTTCAGCGTGTGCACGTAGTGACCGTAAATCTCGTCACGCGTGTAGTTGGGGCCAGCGGTCGCGGTCTTCAGATCGACGCGTTGCGATTCGAGGTTCAGTGACACCTGCGTGGTCGGACTCACGTCGCGAATCACGCGGAATGCACCCAGCCCACGCGAGGAATCGAAGTCGTCCACCTTGGAGGCGTAACTGTTGACGTACTTCAGCTCCACCTGGCCACGCGTGGCGGCGTTGAAGTCGAAGTGCAACACCGGGCCCAGCGACAGCACGTTGGTCTGCTGTCGGTTATTGGGCGCGTTGCTGGCGAGCGTATCCACCGGTTGCACGCCGGCGTCGTCTTCTACGGTGAAATCCAGCCGTTGCGGAATCGCCGACCAGTTCACCTGTGCACTGAGCGTACCCAGCGCCTGGCTATCGAACTGGCTGCTGCTGTAATCGAGGTATTCCGCCGTGCCGATCACATTCGCTTGAATGGTCGAGCCGATCTGTCGATAGGCGAAGTTGATGCCCGGGGTGAAGACATTGCTGCTCACCGGGTTGTTGGTGGACAGGGCGATATTGTCGCTGTGCTCCACACTGGTGAACAGCGAATAGGCGAAGTCCCCAGCCCACGAACAGCCGGGCACCACGACCAGCGCGAGCATGGTGGCGCGGGCAAGCCTGTTGTATGCCGGCATATCCATTCCTCTGACCCTTCCCCCTCGGGATGCCGTTCCTTCCAGGGACGGCATCTCCTTCTCCCTATCCATCTAGGGCGCCTGGTTGAACACCACTCCTGCGAGCTTGCTTGGTTCGAAATGACTCAATGCCTGACTGATCGCCCCCGGCGTGTCGCGTCCATAGCCGGCCACCACCACGACGAAGTCGGCGAGGTCAGCGAGGATGCGGGCATCGGGAGCGCCCTTGATGGCCGGGCCATCGAGGAAGAGATAGCGATCGGCGTAACGCGAGCGCAGTGAGTCGATCACCGCGCGCATGCGATGCGACGTGAAGTATTCGCTGCTGCTTTCGCGCGGCTTGCCAGCCGGGATCAAGCGCAGATGCGGCACGCCGGTGTGATAGATGATCGACTCGATGCCGATCGCCGGGTGGTCCATCAGGTCGCTCAGGCCACCGTGCGCGGGCTCTACACCCATTACCTTGTGCTGGTTCGGGTAGCGCACGTTGCAGTCGACCAGCAGGCTGGTCTTGGCCTCATCAAACGCGAAGGCCGCGGCCAGATTACGCGCCACGAAACTGCTTCCCGAGTGCGGGCTGACTGCCACCACCAGCGTCACGAAATTCTGGTGACCACCCATGGCGAGCAAGCGCGTGCGGATTTCACGGAACGCATCGGACTGCTGACGCACCGACTCTTCGCGATGAATCATCCGCCGCTGTTCGAGCTGGATCGGCGCCAGTGCGCCGCCCTCCTCGTGCATGCGTGCAATCGACTGGCTGGATGATTTGCGTATCTCCAGACTATGGGCAGCCGCTTCCAGCACTTCGCTGATGCGATCGGACATGTTGTCGTCTTCTAGATTCTTCATGGTCATCCCTTCAGCCGGATCCACACGGCAATGAGATAGACGGCGATCACGCCGGCCACGATCAAGGCCACCGTCATGTTGCGCATGCGGTCGCGGCGGCGATCGCCCGGCGTGGGATAGAACGGAATGGTGGCCAGCACAGGCGCGCCGATGGCCTGTTCGAGCTGCCACACCGAGCGCACGCGCGGGTCAAACCAGACCAACGCAAGCAGCAGGCCCAGCGGCAGCAGCACGGACAGCCCCATGCCGGCCATGCCGAAGTGCATGAAGCGCAGGCCAGATGGCGTCAGTGGCAACACGGCCGGGTTCTGCACGAGGAAGGTCAGGCCGCGCTGCTCGGCATCCAGGTTCATCGACACGCGCGCGTTTTCACGGCGCTTGAGCAGATCCTGGTAGACATCGCGATTGACGTTGTAATCGCGCGTTAGCTCGGCCGTAACGTTTTCCGAACTGGCTATGCGCGCAGCGCGGTCTAGTTCCGACTGCAGCATCGACTCGCTCGCACCCATGCGCGCCCCGGCGGCGGCGCTGGCGGCGCGCGCAGAGGCCAGCTGTGTCTTGATCTCTTGATAGGCGGGGTTGAAGCTTACGTTGTTGTCCAGGGCCGTCGCCGTACCGGAGGCCTTCGCCGCTTGCGCGCGCTGGTCTTCGCTAGCGAGCTGCTTCTTCAGATCTTCGATCTGATGCCGCACACGCACCACATCCGGGTACGAGTCCGTATAGGTCAACTGCAATCGGTTGAGCTGCGCCTGCAACTCGCCGATCTGCGCCTGCAGCACGCCACCGGTGGTCTGCACCGTGCTGACTTCGGATTCGCCATTCAGTTGCGAGGCCAGCGAACCCTCCTGCGAACGGCGCTCCATCATGTCCATGCGCGCCGTTTCGATCTGCGTGCGCAACTGGCTGATGCGTGCTGCCGTGTCGGCTTCATTACCGGGCCGCGCGTCGGCGTTGGCATCGCGATACGCTTTCAGCTTGTCTTCCGCGTCAGTGAGCTTGGCGCGGTAGGCCTCGACCTGGCTATTGATGAACTCGTACGCCTCACGACTCTCGCGCTGCTTCGATGCCAGGCTTTCGCTGATGAACAACTGGGCGAACGAACGCGCCACTTCATAGGTGCGCCGAGCATTGTTGTCGCTGTAGGTGATGGTGATCAGGTTGTCGTGCGTGATGTCCACCTGCGTACGCGACTTGATGCCCTCGGCGATACGGTCCTGCTCCACCGGCGTAGGGTTGGTAGCCATCCAGCCACCGGCATCCAGGATCTTCGCCATCACCTTGCGGCTGAAGATCACGTCGCGCGCCATGCTTGCGCGGTTCTTGTTGGCCGTGGGCGCCGCAGCGCCTTCCATCAACGGCGTGATGATGCTGCTTTCCTGCGCAAGGATCGTCGTCGACGCGACGTACTTGCGCGGCCACAACATGCCGGCCGTCAAAGCAGCCAATGCGATCACAGCAAACGCGATACCCAGTGCGAGTCGGCGACGACGCGCCTCGTTGATCAACGCTGGTACCAGGCTTGCCATCGGCCTGAGTTCTCCGCTCATGGCGATGCCCTCCCCTTAACCTTCTGGCGGCCTCAGAACGACCGCATCGGCACAGTGACTACGTCCCCCGGTTGCACCGGGTAATTGGTGTCCAGATCACCCTTCTGCAGCACCTTGTCTAAGCGCACGGCATAGGGCGTGGTTACGCCATCCTTGCCTTCACGAAACAGCTCCGTACGATCAGGCGCCGCGAATTCCGTGGTACCACCCGCTGCCAGCACGGCATCCAATACCGTCATGCCCTGACGATAAGGAAGCGATACCGGTTGGCGCACAGCTCCCGTCACGCGCACGCGGGACAGGTATTCGTGGCTACGCAGCGCGGTGAGGATCACGGCCACCTGCGGATCACGAACATACGAGCCCAACTTTTCCTTGATCGCGGCGGCGACTTCTTCCGGCGTCTTGCCGCCGGCCATCACGTCACCAATCAAGGGCACGGTGATCTTGCCGTCCGGTCGCACCGGCACGCTCACGCTCAGGTCCTGGTTCTGCCAGACCGTCACCTGCAGCTGGTCATCGACTCCGATCAGATAGGTGGACACCGCCTGTGCGCCCGGATCGATCTTCGGCGCCTCGGTTGAGCCACCGCCTGTCGCGCAGGCAGAAAGCAACGCGGTAACGCAAACGGCGAACAACAGAGGAAGTACTTTCATGGCGGGCCCCTGTACACAAAAAGTGTGAACTGCGTCACTTGCGAGTATATCCACGCCCCTTCAAAACTTGACAAAACCATTGGTTCTATGTCTTGCCGCACATGGATTCGGCGAAAAGAACGCAAGCCGTGAAATCACCTCCGGCACTCAAAGGCTTGTCGATGCCCGCGTGGCAACAGGAACGAAAACCCTTGCGGAAAATCCGTGGCGTGTCCGCATTGAGATTTAGGCCGTTTGGCCGATGGCTCGCCAGCACAGTGCGGGCGCATCGGTGACGCTCGCCCATGGGATCGCCACGCCTTAGCCTATGCGGGCTATGCGCCCGCACCGCCTTACACCGGGAACGCCCACCATGATCAGTACGCCCTCCATCGCCCCGTTCGACGCTGCGCCGCTCGCGGGCAAGACCGTCCTTGTCACGGGCGGTGCGCAAGGCATCGGTCGCGGCATCGCGCAGGCCGTGCTCGGCGCGGGCGGCAACGTTTTCATCGGTGATCTGGATGCGGAAGCCGGCAAGGCTTGCATCGACGAATGGAACGTCGGCAAGCGTGCGGCCTTCGCCGTGCTTGATGTGTCACACGAAACCAGCGTTCGCCGGTGGATGGCGGCCGCACGCAAACGCTTCGGCCGTATCGACGGACTGGTGAACAACGCAGGTATCGCCAACCCACACACCGGCCCGCTTGATGAACTGTCGCTCGATCACTGGAATCGCTACCTGGCCACCAACCTCACCGGCCCCTTTCTCTGCAGCAAGCACGCGTTGGCCGACCTGAAACAACACAAAGGTGCGGTGATCAACATCGCCTCCACGCGTGCACTGCAATCAGAAGCAGATTCGGAAGCCTATGCCGCAACCAAGGGTGGCCTGCTCGCTTTCACGCATGCACTCGCGATAAGCGCAGGCCCTGACGTCCGGGTTAACGCCATTCTTCCCGGATGGATCGCCACCGATGCGTGGCGCAAACCTGCCGAGCGTCAGGCTCCCTCACTCAGCCGTCGCGACCACGCGCAGCATCCCGCAGGCCGCGTCGGCATTCCTGAGGACATCGGTGCACTGGTCGTGCTCCTGCTGTCGGCACAGTCGTCCTTCATCACCGGCCAGCACTTCGTCGTCGATGGCGGCATGACCATCAAGATGCAGTACGTGTAAGCCGGCCGCCCAAGTCATACACATCGCCCGCAACCTGTGGGCACCGGGCTTGAGAGATCGAGCCCCGCGACCGGGGTGCGCTGCCCTGCCTTGCGGAACCCGCGCGCCCGCCATTGAGGGCGGATTGCAGGCCAGGCACTTGCAATCGCATTTCATTTCATTATTAATTCTGTCGAATACTTTCGATTGGTTATCCTGAGCCGTCCAACGAAAGGGCGACCGAGGGTAGCCCAGGCTTCCATCCGCCCATGCCTTGCCACTTCCGGGCGGTCTATCGCTGCACCACCATCTCAACCGAGAGGAGCAGTTATGCGCTACCTGGCTTTAGGCTTGGGGATAAGCATGGGCATGTGCCTGTTTGCCAGCACGGCAACCGCGCAGGACGCCGCGCCCACCGTACCGCTGGGCGGCAACGCCTACGTCACCCACCCGTCGCCCGCAGGCGACGAGACGATTACCGACACCGGCCTGCACAACTGGGATTCGCCCAAGGCCGTCGTCAGCGTGTACTTCGACGTACAACAAGCGGGCGAGTTGAACCTTGCGCTGGTGGGCGCGCTCAACGGCGGCAGCCATAGCGCGATCAAGGTCTCGATTGGCGACCAGGCACGCGTGGTCAAACTGTCCTCCGTCGCGTCACCCGTCGTTCCGGTGGGTAACTTCACTATCCGCAAGCCGGGTTACGTCAAGGTCGATCTGCAGGGCATCTCCAGCGACGGGGGCTATTTCGGCGACATCTCGGGCTTGCAGATTTCAGGCAGCGCCACCGCGACGGGCACGGTATTCGCCAACGACCCCAGCAACTTTTACTGGTCACGTCGCGGCCCCTCCGTGCACCTGGGTTTCAACGTGCCCGCCAACACGGAGTACTTCTACAGCGAAGTCACCGTGCCCGATGGCCAGGACCCCATCGGCTCCTACTACATGGCTGACGGCTTCAACGTGGGCTACTTCGGTATGCAAACGGTCTCCGCCACTGAGCGCTGGGTGCTGTTCTCGGTGTGGGATCCCACGCAAGGCAGCACGACGTTGGTCAAGCAGGGTCCGCACGTCATCGTCGACAACTTCGGCGGCGAAGGTACGGGCGGCCAAAGCCATCTGGTTTATCCCTGGGTGGCCGGCGAAACGTATCGCTTCATCACCCGCGCCCAACCCGACGGCAACGGCAACACGCTGTTCTCCGCGTGGTTCAGCCGCGCACCGCACGATCGCCACGCCGATGCGCACAAGGATGGCTGCGACTGGAAGTTCATCGCCACGTGGAAGTACCCCGGCACATCCACCTACCTGAAAGGCATGTACTCGTTCCTGGAATCGTTCGACCCCGACCACGGCTACATGGGCCGCTCCGCGCACTACGGCAATCAATGGGCGGTGGGTGCGGATGGTCAATGGACGGAAATCACTTCCGCCTATTACGACGTCGACCCGACCGGACTCAACCGCCAGCGACTCGACTTTGCCGGCGGCGTTATCGGCAACCAGTTCTACCTGCGTAACGATGGCTTCTTCAGCAACTCCGTGCCATCAGGCCAGACCTTTACGCGCACGCCGGTGAACCACAAGCCGGATGTGGATGTGAACGCGCTGCCCTAATCTCCAAAGCCCAGACGCACCGCGTCGCCGGGGTGGGCTTGCCACGCCGGCGACGCCGCGACTCTCCACCCGCGTGAATAGAGTCAGCGGTGGGCACTGCAACGATCGCTCCTGTCGGGCTGCCTTCAACCCGAGGCGGACGTCCGTGGATCCACCGCTACCACGTCAATACACCCGTCAACATCCTTCTTCTTTCAAGCCTCGCCACTGACATCAAACAAGGCGCGAGCGCTCGACTCAGAAGCAGCCAGGGCACTTGTACCGTAGGAGCGCATGGCCGCCTCGTATCGGCCAATCCCCGACAGAACAGACACCCCTCCTGCGCACGAGTCAGCCAGGCACTCCGCGAGCACGTTGGCATCCCGCAATGCCGTGTTGGCACCCAAACCACCGGCCGGGCTCATCGCGTGGATAGCGTCGCCCAGCAAAGTAACCCGACCCGTCTCCCAGGACGGCAGCGACGCCGCACTGTGTACTGATGCAATGGCCAAGCTTGCGGCGTCGCTGCATTCAAACACCGCCCGCAGCGGATAGGCCCATGGCCGCGCCGCCCTGCCAACCAAGGCCTTGATATCCTCTCGCCCCAACGAAAGCGACGCGCCGTCGGCAAGCCCAAAGGCCGCCCGCGTGCCAATGATGGCCCAGTAAAAATAGTCATCGACGCGAGTGAGCTTCACGCCACCTTCCGGTGACTCGAACGCCGATGGATCAAATGGCATGGCGTCCATGATTACCGACATGCCGTCCGCAAAGACGATGGATGTCTTGTCGTGCAGCGCTTCCACCCCGCGCGTAGCCCTCATCCGCTCCGGACAGGCCTTTCCATAGATGCATAAAGACCCCGTATCCATCGGGTCATGACCAGGCAGTCGTTGGCCTCGCACTGCGGAATGGATACCGTCCGAACCAACCAGTACGTCGGCGTCGCTGGTACTGCCGTCGGTAAAGTGCAAGGTCACGCCGTCGCGCCCTTCCTCATAGTGGGAAAAGGCCTTGCCGAACTGGACGTGTCGCTCGATGCCGTGCATCAATACTTCGCGCATCGTTTGCCGATGGGCGCATCGATCTGCATCATCAGCATCCGATGGCGTCTTTCGCCAGGCACTCACCCATCGTCCCGAAACGTCCTTCAATTGAGCATCCAGCACATTGACGCCCACGGCAGGGAGTGCACAGGTGCGCTGGAACAACTCGTAGGACGCATTAGGAAGGCAGGCTGCCAATGCTTTCTGCCCGGTGTGATCGATGCGAATGCGATAGCCCTGAGTTCGGCTGTTGGCGGCGTGATCGCGTTCGAACACATCGAATCGTATGCCACGCTTTTTCAAGCCTTGCGCAAGGCACAACCCACCAGGGCCTGCGCCCACAATGGCGACACGGAGAACGTCAGCGCGCATCGCTCACGACCTCCTTCCCGTCAAACGCACCCAGCAAGCGGTTAGCCAGCTTGACCGCCTCCTGATCACTTTCCACGACGTACGTTGGCGTGCCAAAGGCTTTGGTTGCCATCGCGGACATGGCCTTCATGGCCTGGCGTTTGAGTGGATCGGCTTCGATGCCAATCATGGCGAGACAATAGCGACCCAGTTGTTCCTTGTGGCGCTTCAGCCAGAGCCCCCGCTCCTTCCTGTCCTCATGAGCTTCGCCGCCTTCGCCGGAGCCATGCAGCATCACGAAAGGACGAGAAAGCAAAAGCAGTGCATCCATCTCCTTCGCCCATTGCGCGGCGTAACCGGGCATCGCTGCGTCATCTTTCATCCTCACCAGCGGGAAAGACGTCAGGTCGTGAATGGAGAACGATTCCATGGGGTTCATTGGGAAGACCTATCAGATGGCAAGAACGAGGGCGCGCGTAGTTCGCTGTGAATCCGCGACAGGAACCCATGGTGGGCCAGCCAGCAAAAACCAGATAACGTTATATGGACAGAAAATAATGAAATCTGGTCATGACAAAAAAACGCCTTGTCGAAGCACTCATCGATCACAGTGAGCGAACGGACGGCCCTGACCTGATCGCTACTCGTGGCGACGCGGCAACAGTTGGCGACTTCCGGCTTGGTACGCGCGAGGTGGATTGGCACCACCATCACCGCGGCCAGGTGTTTTGCGTCGAGAGTGGCCTGATGCACGTGCGCACCACCCATGGATCCTGGCTACTACCGCCGCAACGCGCGGGTTGGATACCACCAGGCGAGCCACACAAAGTGAGCATCAGCGGCGTAACGGGGGGGCTGGAGCTTGTTCATAGCCCCGCGAGCCTGTCGTGCCCTGCCCCGCCAACCGTGTGTCATGGGCCTCAACGAACTCATGCTTGCGCTGGTGCGCAGAGCAGTCGTGTGGTCCGATCAGGACGTGCTGGCGACGGCGCAAAAACGCATAATGGCTGTGTTGCTTGAGGAGATCCGCAACGCGCCACACGAACCACTGCACCTACCCATGCCCAGCGATCGCCGCCTGCTTCGTATTGCACAGGCCATACTCAAGCATCCGCACGATGCGCGAACCATCGAGCAATGGGCACACTGGGCGGGCCTGTCCGTTCGCTCCCTCAGCCGCCTCTTTCTGACTGAAACGGCGCTCAGCTTCGCGCAATGGCGCCAGCAGGCACGCTTGACCCTCGCGCTGGAAATGCTCGCGAATGATGTTTCTGTGGCAGAGATTGCCGATGCACTGGGCTATGCCACACCGAGCAACTTCATTGCCATGTTCCGTCGAAGCTTTGGCGATACGCCAAGCCGCTACTTTGCCAGGCGCGGATAACGCTGCCCTTGCAGGAAGACGGACACTTTCATTGCAAGCAGCGAGCTACTGCTGCACATCGGGTGCGCCACCTCAGCTTATGTATCAGTGAGACGGCTTCTCCAACAGTGGAGTTACCACCTGCTCGAGCCGATCGCGATTGAGTTCGGGTTGCTTGTCTTTCCACCCGTCATGGACGAGAAGGCCATTCCGATCAATGATGAAACTTACCGGAAGGCGCCATATACGGCCGTACCCCGGCACGTGCGGATCACAGAGAAGACCCGTTGGGAAACTCAGCGTGGATGCGATCCTCTTCACTTGCACTAACGTGTCCGGCGTATCAAGGCTAAAAGCCAGTACGGCAAGATGGTCGCCTGCATGCTCCTGTGCGTAGCGAGATAGCAGGGGCAATTCATCGCGGCAGGGTTCGCACCACGTTGCCCAAAAGGTGACGATGACCGTTTTTCCACGGAGCTCATCGAGCGATGATGTGTCGCCCATCCAGCGTATCGAGCGCAATGGTTGGCGCCGGCTGCCCTTCGCGAAGGTCACTGGCACATGCCACGGATGCACTGATCAACAGCAGGAATGCCATGATGGATGAGCACAGGTGTTTCATTCGAGCGTGTCGCGTTGCAAACATTGAAGGTTCGTTCCTCGGGTTGCTAAAGCATGGTCGCGTTGACGACCATGCTCTCTTGTGTGCAAGCAAGGTCACAGTTTCATGCTGAGACCGACCGTACCCGTCCAGTGCGGGAACAACTGATATCCCTGCAGATGGCTGTATACCGGTACCTGTACGAACGCGTAGAACTGGATGCTCCTGGTCAGGCTCGCGCTGATGCCGGGGCTGACGTACGCCACTGTGCCGGCCGTATCCGGCCGGTCAGCGAATGCGCCTTGATCGGCGCTGCGGCGAATGACGTTGATCTGCAGTTGCGGCACCCAGTTTGCGTGCGCCTCGTATCTCAAGCCAAAGCTGGCTGAGGCAAGGTTGCCCGGCCGGAAGTCGGCACCCGGTTGATCCATCCGCTCGCTCACGGCGGCCTGGAACTGCCCATTCACGAACATATCGAAATTTTGGCTGACGGGCTGATAGTAGTAGCCGCCGATAATGAGATCCGTGCTTCCCGTGCCGGCCTGCAGACTGCTATCCAGCGACTGCCCGAGGCCAGGACCGGAGCGAAACGTCGTCGGATGACCAACCAGATCTCCATCGTCCGTCTCACCGCCGTAATGACCAGTAGGAAGCTTGATGCCGAACTGGATGCCCAGATTGTGCATGGGCAGAAAACCCTGGTAACTGCCGATGAGTTTTACGTCGCCAAGGCCGGCGACATGGGCGTTGCTGACCTGGTCGGGCGCTGTTTCGCTTGATGTATAGGGCGCAAGTTGCGTGCCGTAGGTGTCGTGATCGCGAACAACGTAAGGCACCACAAACGTGAGGCCCCAATCCGCATTGAAGCGGTAGGTCGCGCCGACGTTGATGTAGCGATTAATCGTCTGCTTCTCGATCTCTCCCCCACCCAATGTTGGATCGGATGGCTGATTGACCACTTGCTGCGGCGAAGCTTTGCTGCTGCCGTGGCGAAGCTGATCCTGGTCGATGAACGTGTAATCGACATTCAACCGCCAACCGCTGGCCGTTGAATAGCCAGTGGCAGCGTCCGTGCTAAGTGTGCATCCGCACGTAGCGCAAGCAAGAGCCACCTGCGGGAACCCGGCGGCAAGGCATAACAAGACACTGGTCGTGCCCACCAACCGCAGAGATGAGCGGCGAGGCGCGAAAGCGAATGAGAACAGGGTGACGCGCATAGTGCGTGTTCCAATAACGTACCGCGAACGCAGGGTGGCTCGCTCGGTACGGATGTATTTGAATGCTCACGCGGCCGCGTTCGGGCACGTGGTCTCGCACGTGATCCGGCGGCCGGAGCCTCGCTGGCGTTGGCGGCAAAAGGTCAGCTCAGCGCAAAGTACGCGCAGACACTCGCCGGTACATCAGACGAAGCGTGGAGGCCCGCGCGGGCGCGCATCCTCATACGCAGTCTTCCGCACATCTGCCTCGTGAAGGGCAACGGACATGAAGGCGCGAGGTAGCGCAGGGAGCAAATGCAAGATCACATGTGCCGCAAGTGGCGACTGATGATCCAGCAAGACACAGTAGCCGCAACGATCCGTTGCGTCCGCCGGGCGGTCGGGATGGTCGCCACCTACCACCACATGCGGGCAATCGCTGCCCATCATGCCGGCCATGCCAGCCATGCCAGGCATGGATCCGTGTGCCGGCATGACACGCGAAACGAGGGGCGCAACGACGACAAGCGCTATGGCCAGCCAGGCTAGCCAAGTGACGATCTGTCGATGGGCTTTACGACGCAACACGTAGATGGCGGAGGCTGCAGGCGAAGTGCTAGAAATGTAGCACGCAGCCGTCGCTTCGGCGCTGCAATCTATGTCGCATGGTGATCGCAATAAGATGCGAATACGTTGTGGCTTGGCACCATGAGGCCAAGCCAAATGGACGCTACTTGTCACCGGTGTCGTCAGGCCAACTTTCGCTCCAAAACGGACATACCAGCAGTCAGAATGCAGCAAGCCATACAACCTGGGAGAACGTGGATGAAAAGCCGATCGATTTTCCTGCTTTGTCTAATCGTGCTTTCGATAACCAGCCTGGCGACTGCCGCGTCCGCGCCTCCCGCCGGACACATCACCGGCGTCGGTGGAGTCTTTTTCAAGGCGAAAGATCCCAAGACACTCGCGGCGTGGTATCGCGATGTCCTTGGCATGCCGGTGGAAGCCTGGGGAGGCGCAGCTCTTCGCTATGACGCACCAAAGCACCCGCCCGCTCTGGGATGGAACGCGTTTCCCGCGTCGACAAAGTACTTCGCACCATCAACCAGTGGATGGATGATCAACTACGCCGTGGATGATATGGATGCCTTGCTCGCGCGACTGCAATCCAAGGGCGTCACGATCCTTAAGCGTGACGACAGCGACCCCAACGGCCGCTTCACCTGGATTTTGGATCCTGAGGGAAACAAGGTCGAGCTTTGGGAGCCTAAGCACTAGTTTGGCTGAGGTCTGCTTTCGAACCATCGCGCACATCATCAGGCAGCCCGATCAGAGTGACGATCTCTCGAACTAGAGCCGACAATTGATGGGCCTCGCATGAATTACGGCGTGCTGTCCTCGTATTGCAATAAAGATGAATTCGGCTTGGGTTCTGGTACACCAAGAAGCCTATTGACGTCGCCCGGCGCACTGCAGTGATATTCGTCGTTGGTCAAATAAAATCAGACCTTTGACGTGAATAGGTAAAGCCTAGGGAGCGAAGCAGCTTGGAATGGTGGTTTCTGCTCGTCTTTTGCGATCGTCCAAGCGCACGGCATTCGCTCTACACTTCGAAAGAGGCCAACAAGTTACGAGTTGTCGCGCTCTCGTATGCATGCATCGGCGCCGGGACCTTACCGGTGACGCGCACGGTGCATGTTTAGTGTGTCCATTGACATTGAGAATGGGCATTTGTAACGACATTTGCTGTAGGGTCGATCGAAACGTGAAACGCTGGAATGCATTCCACGCCAACAGGGAGAAAGTCGAAATGAAGTACGGATACCTCTTCAGCGCGTTTCTTGCGCTGTGCGTCATCGCCACAAGCTGTGCGGCTGGCGTTCCAGGCTGGGGACAGGTCTATTTTGCATACGATCTGGGGACCTACAACACGGAAATCCCAGTCTCCGATTCAAACAACAACTGGTACCACCCCGGGGAAAACTTTAAGACGCCAGTTGGCCTCTACAACTTGATGCCGGACAAGGTGAACGCGCAGATAGCCAACATGCGCGCCGCGGGAATGGACTACATCGTGATCCACATCGCGATTGCAGATCTCTCTACCTGCAAGTCGAATGGAGGCTGTGATGACGGCTATCCCGCTAACTGGGTGTGGGGGGGAATTGGTCGATGATAGCCAGGGGCAACTGCGACCGATGCAGCAGGCCAATCTGGTTGCGATTCTCAATCAGGTTCGCGCCGCTGGATTCAGAACCGTAGTCATTCGATTTGCGGACTACGACGCGGGATATGCGTCTTGGCAAGAAGCCAAGTATCAAAAGGCCTGGAACCTTATCGCCAATACGCATCGTCTTGTTCAGCAGCAGATGAGCGGTGGATTGACAAACGTTCTGTATGACCTCGGATGCGAGGCACTGGGCGGCACTAATATGCAGGCGTACGTACAGCGCCTATGGTCCGATTACACGTTCTCATTTGGCAATGACGACACAGTCGGCTTCTCAACCATCCCTGATGCTGCTCACCTTGCGGGCCTATCTTGGTACGGCCAGGTAAAGCCGAAGATCTATGCTTTCGATGTCTATAACGTCGAACGCGACCTCGTCCCGGCCTGGCAGGCACTGGGATCCGAGGGAGGCAAGCCCATCATGTTGATGGAGACGTATCAGAATGACTCGGTGACGGAAGGCGAGCTGCAAACCGTGCTCGAAGCCAATCCACAGATCAATCTGATCGCCGTGAATCAATGGCCAAATACGCGAGCCGTAGAATGTAGTGGGTGTGACCCTGCCGTAAGAACAGCAGCGATCCAACTGTTGAACACCACCACCCAGCTATCCAACTACGCACCACTAGCCGATCGCGTGGTCACGGACAATTCAGACGACTCCCTGTTGAGCTTCAGTGATGTGAATTGCGCCAGCACTACCAGCAACCCCTGTACTTTGCAGGCGAACATGGCCTACGCGCCAGCCAATGGCATGCAGGATATTGAGTTGTTCGTCTCCGGGCCTGACGGAGTGCGAAAGCTCGTCACTTGTGGCGGATTGGCGACTAACATCAATATCCCGTGGATCGTTCGCAACTCGACTTACCGATTCGAGTACTACCGAGTATCAGCCTGCTTGAATGATGTTCCCTCCCGGCAGGCAGATGCGACAACGATCCTATCAGTGCGCTAAACAGAACGGATTGAAAACGGGTCAGGTTCGCTTTTGACTGTCTTGTAAGTGAGCCTGACCCTGTTATCGAATCCAAAATGGAGGATAGTCATGGAGCGTCGTCATTTTATTGGTGGCATGTCAGCAGCACTTATAACTGGTGCAATTTCAGCACCAGTCAAGGCACAGACAACGACCGGCAGCTACATTAATGTGAAAGATTTTGGAGCCAAAGGTGACGGACAGACGGATGATAGCGGGGCCTTTAATGGCGCACTTCAGGCATTGAAGACGGCCCTTGGGGGGGACTCTCTTCGTACCCGCGGGAGACTATCTTTTAAATAGCACCGCTGCTGTAGCGCAGTCATCCATTCGCATTCAAGGCGTAGGCTATAAAAGCCGCATTATTAATGGCCAATCTTCTGCGCCGGCGATCCAATTGGGCGATACTCAGGGAAGCTACTACGATTGTGGTATTTTTGATCTTGGCTTCGGGCAGGCGACAAGTGTGAGCGCAGGGTCCGGAAATTGTGGCCTTCTGTTCGTCAACGTGAATCAGACGTTTATTGAGAGATGCACCTGCAAAAACTATCCCGGCCCTCTTTTTGAAGCATACGTATTCGAAGCATGCTCAGCGCTATTCTTTAGCGGAGTGGAGGCTATTGGTAGCCTTAGCAATGGGTTTCGCTGGACGAATAATTGCGTCGACATGTACGCAGTAAATTGCCTCTCCAACTCAAATGGAGCCACCGGCTTTCTCATTCAAGATTCCCAAGGGTTCTACTTTAGTAACCTGGCAGCCTGGGGTAACTATGTTGCCTGGGGGCTCGTGACCGTTGGGGGACGAGGTAACGAAAATCTATGGTTCACGGATTGCATTGGCGATACCAGCCAACAAGTTAATTGGAATATCACGAACTGCCATATGGCCTTCTTTAATAACTGCTGGGGTTCAACGCAAAAGAGCACCACTCAAAACATTTGGGCAGGTGGATTTCTTCTTAGCGGCCCAGAGGTGGTTGATCTCACATTTACAGGCGGCGCGGCACTTGTAAATAACAGTCACGGTGTATCCGTTGACAACGGCGCATCGCGAATTTCGTTCATTGGCTTCCGCTTCGGTGGGTCAGCCGGGCCATTTGGTGTCATTGGAAATGGTGTTGGATCGAACGGTGGCGACGGACTATTTTTGGGCACCACCTCCAACATTATCGTCAGCAGCTGTTTTTTTTGTAGTAATAATGGATACGGCATTTCGCAAGGAGCTCAAGCGAGCAACGTGAATATTGCCACCTGCATTTACATCGGCAATACCCTCGGAGATACTTCCTCCGCTCAAAAGCCGGTCGCACCGTCGACGTAAGCGCTATGGGTGCCTTCATCAGGATCCAGAACGGGCGGCCAGTAGTGGATCGGCAATTCTTCTTCGTGAAAAGAAGATTCGCTTCTTTGGCAGAAGCAACTTGCCCAATCTTCAAAAAACAAGGCACGCCAAGACGATATCCCTTTGGTCGAAGGAAACAGGTCGGTCAAGTGTCTGCTTTCGACTGCGGATTCAACCAGTCGTTGCAACACACTCACGCTGCTCGCGCAGTCTTTAGTGTGTTGCAACGACTGGTTGAATCCGCACCCCGAAGCGAACGCCGAAAAGGAGATCTTCCGTGGAGCAAAAGCGGACCATAGCGGAACTCCCTCAGTCAGCTTCCAGCGTGATCTATCCAGCGGATCTTGGTGCCAGGAAAGTCACTTTGGATAACGGCCACTCGTCACTGCCCTGATTGCCGCGCGGCCAGCGCGGCGCGATCAAGGGCACTCGATACCTCACGCTGTGCCTTTGCGTCGAACTGGGCGAGGAAAAGCTCAGTCACCGTCGCTTCGTAAATTTTCCACATGCGTTTGCGCAACGTTCGACCCGCATCCGTGATGGAGACATAGGCCGCGCGCCCATCGTCGGGGGAGCGCGCACGCGTGACGAGGCCTTCCTGCTCCAGGCGATCCACCAGGCGAGTGAGGTTGTAGCGTTCGATCACGAGCGTGTCGGCCAGCTCGTGCATGCGCCGCGTGCCGTCCTTGCCGCTTTCCACGCCCCACAGTGCGTCATACCAGGCATAGGCAGGCAAGCCGGCGTTAGACAGTCGACGCTCGATCTCCCGAATCAGTGCGCGATGCGAGCGCACGAATGAGAACCAGAGATCCGGCTCCTTGTTCGCCATATGCGATGTCTCCTGCCCATTGAGTTGCAATCGCAATTATATCGCGGCATGATCGACTGATATCGATTGCAATTGCAATCGTATGTCGCCGCTGCCCCGGACGATGGCCTTCCCCTCAGGCCAATGCCCCGCACAATCCACCCACATCCCGGTTAGGCGAGATCCCATGAATCGTTTTCACGAGCAGCCCGACGTCCATAAGGTATCCCCAGAAAACCGAATAAAGGACTAGCCCCGTGACCATCCAACTCTATGGCTTCTGGCGTTCCAATGCAGCTTTCCGCGTCCGTGTCGCGCTTGCGCTGAAACAGCTCCCCTTCCATGAGATTGAAGTCGACATTCTGTCGGGTCGACAGTTCGACGCGGACTATGACGAGGTGAACGCGGAGCACGTCGTGCCCACCTTTGTGCATGAAGGGCATCGTATCTTTCAGTCGCTGGCGATCATGGAGTATCTCGACGACATCCAGCCGGAACCGCGCCTGCTGCCGGCAGACGTAAAAGAACGTGCCTATGCCCGGTCGCTCGCGCTTGTTTCGGTTGCCGACGCCCACCCCCTTGTCGTACCGCGCGTTCGCAAACATCTCGAGGCAGCCTTCGGCGCCGATACGGCGGCGATCGAGTCCTGGTGCAAGCATTGGGTGATGGAAGGATTGGCGACCTACGAGCGACTGCTCAGTCGACGCCCGGCGGCTCCATTCGCACTGGGAAGCGACCCGACGATCGCCGACATCTGCATCGCCGGCCAGGTTATTCTCGCCGCGCTTTATAAACTGGATATGGCGCCTTTTCCGAACGTAGCGACGTTAAGCCAGCACTGCTTCGAACTCCCAGCGTTTGCCGATGCGCATCCTTTCCGGCAACCCGGCTATAAGCCCTAAGAAAATCCACACTGCGCGCGATCGCTTCCATTCCCGGTCCATCTCCTCCTTGCACAGAGATAGGATCCGTTGTTTTCCATCGGTACATCCGACCACGCTTCACAAGGAGTTGCCCATGATCTTCGCCGTGTTCCTTGAGACCTCTCATGACGCGAAAACCGAGCACATGGAGGAAGCGCCCGAGTTACTCCAACGCGATGGGCGCTGGTTTTCGTTGCGCGCTGGCCCGCGCCAACCGCGGCAGACTGACCGCGTCTGGGATCCGGTGGCTGTTTACGCCCCTGACGAACTGACAGAAGAGGAATTCCAAGACCTCTTCGAGCTCAACAGAACACGCGTACCCGAATTGAATTTGAAGTACTGACTTCACCTTCGCAAAGGAAGGCCGTTTCAATGCCTGTTTCCGGCTGCGGATTCAGCCGATCGTTGCAGCTCTAAACACTGTTGCGGGGGGCGTGCTCAAACCCGGCCACATCACCATGACCGGGGACGCCGTTATTAGAACAGGGGTCAGAGTCGGCCGCTGCTGTCAGCATTCATGGAAAGTTCTCTCCGACCCCAGTTTTGGCTCATGACAGAGGGACGACTCAGAACCAATAGTCGATGACGCATCGACCGTCTTGCGGCAGGTCATCAGTGGTATCGAGTCCGTCGTGACGGACAACGGGAATTTGCGCAACACTCTCGACGTCGGCCAGCCGCAGGTTGACCCCCATGGGGCGCTGCCCGTTGCTGCTGTTCTTCAAACCCCGCCAGTACGCGACACAGCCGCATACCGAGCAAAAATGAAACACGACCCACCTACCCTGTGTGTAGGTCTGAGTCGGGCCCGAGACGTGAATACCATCCCCTTCAAAATCATAGGCCCACAGCGCGCCGTAGCGATGACATGCGGTGCAATTGCACACCGTCGCTGACTCGGGTATTCCTTTGAAGCGCCATTGAACCGTACCGCAGCGGCAAGAACCATGGATCACTTCTGTCTTGGTCACTTGATTCTCTCCTCCGACCTTGCCTGACCGCTTTTGCAAGCTGCTGCGCTTGTGCAGGCATTGGTGATAGTAGTGCGGTATTCAGATGTCCGCCTCCGCCCCAAAGCAGACATCGTGCAACGGTACTGGATAGGAAACTCAACCAAATGGATCCACACTGGAACGTGTTCGCGAAGGTATGCCAGGACGAGTTCGGGAGCTGTACTTTTCAAGACCTGCTGATTCGGGCGTGCCAAGGGCACGAAGACATCGCTTGGGCCACCTACTTCCATCTCAGGGCTGACTCCGTCAACTGGACGGAACGCTCGGTTCCAGCGCTGTCGGGAAGGACGCCCGCGTCATTAATGGACGAAGGCGACCTTGATCAAGTCAGGCATTGTCTTTGGTCAATGCCCTGCTGATACGGATGAAGTCCGTATCAGCAGGTAGACGACTTTGCGGGGAAGTCTGCCCGCCAGCGAGCAGGAAACCTCCACGTTCGGCGCGGAGCGGACTACTTGGCTACGGCTCGCTGGCCGCGCGTTTCTCCGGAGGGGAAAACAGTGATCCACCACCGTTTGATGGTTGCGATCAAAGCGTGGGGAACGGCGCAGCGTTAAGCAACATCACTCGGCGCTCAGTAGCATTGACCGAGCTGCCGCTCTTGCTTACCAGTAGGTCCTGGCGCGTCACGACAAGTTCATCGCTGAACACCACGCCTTTCACGAAGGTGGTATACCCCTTCCAGTGCGACGTGCCCGGCTTTACTTCTAGTGTCTCGGTGTGCCCGTCATGGGTGAGCTGAACGGTATGAGCATCGCTCTCCGAATAGAACCCTTCCGACGCACCCTCACGCAACAGGATCGCGGTATCTGTCGCAGCATCGACACTGACGACGGTAACCTTCTCGGTGCCGTTCGAGCCGCCGAGCTCCCACGCTTGCTTCACATCCACCGTCCAGCTCATCCCTTGCACCAGTTGCTTTGGCGGAACACCCCAGATCGTCGCGTTGTAGGTCAGGCCGCTTCCCTCGAGGTACGCATTGCAGCTCGTCTTGCCACCGGCGTTCAACTGGCAATAGGTTCGGCCATTGTCCCGAAACTCCACGGAGTCATCACCACTCGCCTGACCGTCGTAGCGCCCTTTTGCCCGGGTCACCCAGCCATCGTTACTTGCTGAAAGTATGCTGTAGTCGGCCGATCCACCGTTGCGCGAAGCATGTTCGTCATAGCCATCCGCCTTGATCGATCGCAAGATGGAAAAGACGTTACTGTAGTTCTGGCCTGCGCTGAACTGCGGCGTCAAATAGCGGTCGCCTGACGGGTGATCGGCGCTGGCGGCTCCGGCGAGAGACATAAGTGAAGCTGCTAGAAGTGACGACTTCATGGTGCACTCGCTTGGCTAGAATTGGCGTGTTACACGCTAGCAGGGTGACGCTAACCTGTCGGCACAAGCAGGATGAAAGGTCGCTTTGCTGTGACGAGCGGTATCCGGTAAATGATTTGCGGTACAGCGATGGTGATCGGTTACCTCCGGCGAGGCATTCGTGCAAAAGGGAACCACGTGATCCACGCGATATAAAAAGTTCGCTTTCAACTCAAAGCGGATATCGCTAGAAATTCAGCAAGGAATGTCCCATTGAGCCTTTCGCCACAAGACAAAGAGCTTTTCCGCAGGACCGACGAAGTCCTCCACTACATGTGGGACCCCATTGGAGTGGCTGGCACCCCACAAGCCAGAGATGAGTACGAAAGCTACGTTCCAGAGGTCTTTCGGCTCCTCAAAGGGACTGTCGACGGAAGGGACGTCGCCCAGCACCTGCACTGGCTAAGTGCTGACCACATCGGCGCGGGTGCCAACCCTCATCGTGATGCGGAGGTCGTCGACGTACTATTAGCGTGGCGTGGCCATCTTATTGGGTAGTCTTGTGGGGGCCACCCTCCACCCAAAAGCGACCCTTGCAAGATTCATCATCAGCGACGCGTATCGAGCATGGAGCGAATGTAGTGAAACGAGTCTTGGTGACGGGAAACGCTGGCTCAGGAAAGACTACATTTTCTCGCGAGCTTGCGGCGCAAAGCGGACTGCCATACTTCGGCCTGGATAGCATCGTCTGGCGGCCGGGCTGGCAGAAAGCACCGGCGGCCGAGCGACGAGAGGCCGAAAAATCCATCGCCAGTCAAGCATGCTGGATCGCAGACGGTGTCTCGGAAGAGTTACTGCAGATTGCAGACACTATTGTCCTTCTCGATGTGCCTCGACCTCTGTGCATGTTACGGGTGGCTTGGCGGAGTCTTCCCTACCTGTTTCGCTCCCGCCCCGGTCTCCCCGAAGGGTGTCCGGAACTCAAGATTCTCCCCAGGGTAGCCAGGATCATTTGGAAGTACCCCGCTACACAAAAGTCGAAGGTCTTTGACGAAGCCAGAAGAAGGCCCGTGTTTCTACTCCATATTCGAGACAGGGCGGGCCACCATGCAGCCCATCGCAACCTGCTTTCGAGGTCTGGCTAGCAAAGCCGAGTAGCCGTCCAAATATTCGCTCTCGACCCGAAGCAGATATTCGCTGTGTGCCGGAACGCCGAAACGGAGGCGGAACCTACAACTCCAACCTACTTGCACCCTTCCGCGTTGTCCGACGGAATGGAGTCCTCGCCTCGGCAGACGCGCCCGCTACGTGTTCCGGTGTTGCGGTCGGCAGCAGTGCCGATGGACCCATGCGGCGGAATGGTGGCCTTGTGGGTGTAGTGATCGGGGCAACGTGGCTCTGAGTAAACGCACCATTCGTGCGTCACAGGAAAATCGCACCGGTTCACGAAGTTGGTTCCCTGCCTGGAAACGCAATCGCCTGCATTGTCCTGGGCGGCCCTGGCGACCTCGGCAGGCACCATCGTGGTCATGGGAAGGATCAACGCGGCGGAAATCAACCAGGTCATGCGGTGCATAGCCACCTCGACTGACGTTGGGCCACTGATGGGCCACGGTGCCCGCAAGAGTGCACCTTGGCCCCGACGATGTAACCCAGACAGAAGGTGTACGGAAGCCACACCGGGTCGATACGCCAACGAGCTTCCGTGCTTGATCCCGGCCATGGTTCTGCCATGGCCGGGGCGGCGTTATCAGCCGCCTATCACGCATCAGAGGTTACGGATCGACCCTTACTTCGACACGTCGGTTGGGGGCGAGACATGCCACCATCTGCGCACGCGGGCCCTCAAGGCAGTCTTTCACGGGATCGCTTTCGCCCAACCCTTCGGCTCGGATCTTCGCACCTGGCACACCATCCTCGACGAGCACGTCCATGACGGCGCGCGCGCGGCGTTCGGATAGGTAACGATTGCTGACGGACGTGCCGAGGCGATCCGTATAGCCGGTGACGCGGATGCTTCCTATCTGCGCCAGATGTTCATGTAATTGCGTCGCCAAGTCGGCCAGCGCCTTCTTTCCTTCGGGGGTCACATCCGACTTGCCAAAGGCAAAGAGCGCATCGGCAGAAAGCGTAAACCGATGCGGCGCCTCCTCACTAAGCGGAGCAACCGCCTCCTGCTCTTTCAGCAACGAAGCGCAAGATTCAGGCTTCCAGTAGAAACTGCGCGCCACGCTGTTCTCATCAAACAGCACCTTGTACTGGCACACCGTTACCTCGTCACTGCCCGGCTTGCGAAAATTGAATAGATAGTTCCACTCGCGCACGCCCCACAAGCCTTCACTGAAATGTGGATACCCGATCAACTCGGATATCTGAGGCTTGATAAGCCCCGCCCTAACCTGCCGCAAATTGGCCAGGTTCGGAAAGGTGCCACCCTTGTGCATCGGTGTGACGTTATCCGGTGTTGGCCACACCAGTTCGCTGGCCGAGTTACCGTCCTTCGCCACGTTGCGACTCACGTTACCGCAGGCCGCAAGCACGAGCGCGGCAGTTGCCGCCACCATGATCTGTTTCCAGGGATTGTTCATATCGTTGATTCCTTCATGCGATGGAAGACGAGCGCGGCGCATAGCGCCAGGCTGCGTCCATTACCAGACCATGCCCGCACCAACGCCCGCACCGGCATCGCCGCGCGAGTTGGTGGTGGCGTTGAGCTTGAACACGTAGCGACCACTCTCCGTAATCGCAGACATACCGACGGCAACGCCTGTCTCGCCATGGAATGCACCCAGCGCTACCGCCGCCGAGCTTTGATTCGGCTGATAGGCCTGCGGCAAGCTGGCCAGCGCCATGGCCGAGGCAATGCCCGCGTTGGCGCGATTGCCAATACGGTTGAGGTCCTGATCTACGCTTTGAAAGCGCTGGTCGACATAGTCCTTCGACCAGTTCTTGGCCTCGGCAATGGCATCGCTAAGCTGCCCCACGTTCACGGCATCGGTGGCACCGACACCATTGGCTACGTTGGTAACCGTTCGCTCGTGGCCAACAGAGCCCACCGATACCGTGTTGCTCGACGACGCCACGGAACCATTACCAATCGCAACGCTGTTGTCACCACTCGCCGTCGAACCGGCACCGACCGCCGTGCTGTTGTTGCCCGACGCCGTAGCGCCAGCACCCGCTGCGGTTGAGTTGCCACCCGTGGCTGAAGACGCCGTGTTGTTGTCACCACTGGTCTGATACGTGTTGATGGTGGTGCTGCCACCCACGCCCGGAGGGAAGTTGCGGATGGTGTTGGAGAGGTTGATCACCTGCGACCCCAACTGCTGCAGCGTTTGATTGGTGGCGTACAACTCCGAGCCGTTGATTGCATCCGTGCTGGTTGCACTGATGCGTCCCGCCGCCACGTTGGTCAGAGTGCGCTCCGCTCCCGCCGAACCCACGCTCACGGTGGAGCCCGGCGTTGTGCCCGCGAACTGGTATGTCGTGCCGTTGAGCGTCGTGCTGGTGGTGGCCACCGGAGCCGCCGTCACCGAGCCCGCACCCAGAGCCACACTGCCGGCATACGCCGCTTGCGTACCGGCACCCAGTGCGAGCGCCTGGATACCGTTGGACGTGGCATTGGTGCCCAGTGCGACGCCATCGGCCAGGTTCACCGTCGCATTCTGGCCAATGGCCGTACCGCCCGGCGCGGTCTGCTGAACAATGGCGCCGTTGCCCATGCCAATGCCGTTGTCGCCATTCACCGTGGTCTGTGGGCCGACCGCCACCGAGTTCGCACCGATCGCCGCAGAATCAGAAGCGGTCGAGTTGGCGTGGAAGTACTTGATCGGCGTGACCGAGAACGAACTCATCGCCCCTTTGAGCTGGCGCAGCGTCACTGCATCCTGATCCAGGGTGCCGTCTGCCACATTGGTGATCTGTCGGAAGGCGGTGGCATTGCCCACGGATACCGCGCCGAGCAAGGTGCGATCCGTCGTGTTGTACGGGATGACATTGGTGCCCACGAGGATGGAGCCCGAGGTGGGCGCAATGGCCCGGTCAGAAACCGCCCCCGAACCCAGCGCCACACCACCCAGCACCGTAGCCTGCGTGTTCTGACCCAAGGCGGTGCCACTGGCAGCTGTCGCACTGGCTCCTACACCGGCAGCCAAGGCGTCTCAGTCCGGTGGCGCCGTTGTTGGCGTAGTTGCTGCCGGCTGTGCCACCGTCATTGACGCTGTAGTAGTGCGTCGCGTTGGCGGTCACGCTGCTGTTCAAGCTATCCAGTGCCTGATTGGTGGCAAAAAGCTGCGAACCATTGACGGCATCCGTGCTTCCTCCAGTCACCTGCCCTGCCGCCACATTGGTGATCGTGCGTTCGATGCCCGCGCTACCTACGCTCACCGTGCTGGTGGGTGCCGTACCGGCATAGGTGTAAGCGGTGCCGGCAATGGTGGCGCCCTTCGTCTGCACGACCGGCCCGGTCACACTGCCTGCACCAAGCGCTACATCACCAGCATTGGTATCCGCCGTGGCGCCATTGCCGATGGAGACCGCATTCGCCGTGCCCGCGTTAGAAACCGGGCCAATCGCCACGCTGTTGACGCCGGTGGCCGTTGAATCGGCCAACGCGGAGTTCGCGTGGAAGTACTTGATGCCACCGCCGTTCACCACGCCGCCGATCTGGTTGAACACATTCTGCAGCGAGCTATAGGTGTTGCCGCCATAGGTGATGCTGGTGGTCAATGCGCCTGTGCTCGAGTTGTAGGTGGTACCACCGCCTATGCTGCTCGCAAGGGTGTTGCCCAGGTTGGTTACCGTGGTGCCCACCGAGGTCACCGCCTGATTGGTCGAGAACAGCTGCGAGCCATTCACCGCGTCGGTGCTGGCGCCACTTAGCCGCCCGGCCGCGACATTGGTGATGGTGCGCTCGGTGTTCAACGCGCCCACGCTCACCGTGCTGGTCGGGTTGGTACCTGCGAAGGTATAGGTCGTGCCATTGATGGAAGTGCTCGGCGTGCCCACGGCGGCGCCGGAGACCGAACCCGAGCCAAGCGCCACATCCCCCACGTTCGTACCCGCGTTGGCACCGTTGCCAATAGAAACGGCATTGGCCGTGCTGGCCGTGGACACCGGACCGATCGCCACACTGTTGGCACCGCCGGCGGTGGAGTCCGCCAGTGTCGAGTTGGCGTGGAAATACTTGATGCCACCGCCATCCACCACGCCGCTAATCTGATTGAACACATTCTGCAGCGAGCTATAGGTGTTGCCACCATAGGTAACGCTGGTGGTCAGTGCGCCCGTGCTGGAGTTGTAGGTGGTCCCGCCGCCAATACTGGTCGCAATGGTGTTGCCCAGGTTGGTTACCGTGGTACCCACCGAGGTCACCGCCGAATTGGTCGCGAACAACTGCGAGCCATTGATCGCATCCGTGCTGGAGCCACTGATGCGGCCTGCGGCAACGTTGGTGATGGTGCGCTCCGTGTTCAACGCACCCACGCTCACCGTGCTAGTCGGGTTGGTACCTGCGAAGGTATAGGTCGTGCCATTGATGGAGGTGCTCGGCGTGCGCACGGCCGTGGCCGTGCTGGATCCAGAGCCCAGCGCGACATCATTCGCGTTATTGGCGGCAGCGCCGTTGCCGAAGGCCAATGAGCCGGCACCCAGCGCACTACTGCCGTTGCCCAGCGCCACCGAGCCCACGCCCTGCGCATTGTTGTTGTTGCCAATGGCCACCGCGCCATCACCGTTGGCCGTGTCATTGGCACCGGTTGCGACTGCGCCATTACCCGTCGCGGAATTCGGGTCACCAATCGCCACGGCACCGTTGCCGTTGGCAACTTGACCTTCGCCCAGTGCCACCGCACCCGTGCCACCCGACACCTTCGAATTGTGGCCGCCGGCAATGGAGCCCGTTCCCGCCGCAGCAACAACCGTATTGCTATCGCCAAGCGCCACCGTGGATGCAGCCAGCGCCTGCGAGGTATTACCTATCGCTGTGGCATTGCTCGCCGAGGCCTTCGCGAGTGCGCCCAGTGCAACCGCATTCTGGCCGCTTGCCGCCGCACCCGCACCCAACGCGGAAGCGAGCGCGGCAGTCGCCGCCGCGTTGTTGCCTACGGCAATGGCGGATTGTTGCGAGCTCAGCGCACCAGAGCCGGCGGCTACCGAACCAATACCGCTCGACACGGCCTGATTACCCAGCGCCAGTGCGAAATCAGCCGAGGCATTGGCCAAGTTTCCGACCGCCGCAGCACTCTGCCCCGCAGCGTTGGCATTCACGCCAACCGCTGCCGACGACAAACCCGAAGCTGTCGCCTGCACGCCGTTTGCCAAGGCATTCACTCCACTGGCATTCGCGCGCAGGCCAATCGCCGCCGCGCCCCCCACGCTTGCCGTGGCTTGCCCGCCGATGGCAATGGCGTTATCACCAGCCGCCACTGCACCCGCCACGGCGTTGCCGCCCAGCGCAAGCGAACCCGCACCTGATGCCGTTACCGCTGTGGCGGCGGCGGTGCCGCCCACACCCAGCGCGGTGGCATACGTGCCGGTCGCCTGCGCCATCTGGCCGACGGCGGTGGATTCTCCGCCGGACGCATTGGCGATGGAGCCGACAGCGGTACTCCATATACCGGTGGCTGCCGTCAGATTACCCACGGCCACGCTTTGCATACCCGTCGCCGTGGCCTGGTTACCTAGCGCGGCCGCTTCGAAAGTCGTCGTGGTGGCGCCATTCGGAAGCACCACGCCGGCGCTTCCGCTCGCATTGGAGTTCGCGCCGATCGCAATGGGTGAACCACCGTTGGTGGATACGGCCTTGGCGCCTGCGCCCAAGGCCACCGCCAAGCCGGCCGTGCCACCCGATGCAGCTGCATTGGTGCCAATGGCCACCGCGGATATGGTCGACGCCTTGGACGTCGACCCCATAGCAACCGCATTGGCGGCAGAGGCCGTTACGTCCGTGCCGATGGCTATCGCTCCATCCGCATTCGCACCCGTGCCCGCCGCCGAACGCGCACCCAGATAGATCGAATTGGTGCCTGCGGTTAAGGCCTGAAAGCCGAGCGCGATGTTGTTTTGCCCGGCGGCATGGGAGGCATACCCCACGGCCAATGCACCCAATACATCCGCCTTGGCACTCGCCCCCAGCGCGGTGGCTCCGGTGCCGCTGGCTGTAGCCCCATAGCCCATGCACGAGGCCGTACTGTTGTACGCGTTGTAAGGCAACGGGGTGCAGTCCACTGCCTGTGCGTGAGCCCGCTCCATCCACCCTGCTCCACCAAGCGCTGCCAGCGCCGTGAAAATGCCCAGGCCCAGGCGGCTCGGCAAAAGTCGCTGACGCTTATCGCGTCGATCCACCACGCCGCCACCGCGCCCCGTTGCAAACTCCGAGGCGACCACGACTTGCGCCAACGCGCTGTTCCACACCTTGTTGTAAATCTTGTTCATGCCTCACTCCCTTATGACTGATTCGGCATCAGGGATGAGCAGGAGACAAAAGTGCTGGGCGCAAAGGATCATCCGCGCGCGCGTGAGCCTGAGCGCGGGACGAAAGTGCCCCTGCGCTCACACTATGGCGTGAACGATGTTTTCAAAGAAAAAGGAATCGACGCGATGCGCTCGGCTACTAAGAACCCTGCACAACCCCTGTTTTGTGTCGAGGACTCAAACGAAAACGGCATGACTGGGGATTCAGCCTGATTCGTCTCGTTCTACGGGTGCGACGTCCTTGTCTTCAGCCCCAACTGCCGCGATGCAACACGCGGAACTGCTTCAAACTGAAGTACGGCTGCCGCAGGTGCAGCATGGCACCATACGAAAAATCTTGTGAGCGATCATCGACGCTATAAGCATGACGTGCATCACAATTTGTCACGATCCATTTTTAGCTCTAATGCGCTAAAGCGGGGTGCAAAGTGACGCCGAGACGTGCCCTTGTAAGTAGATGCGCCCGCCATCCCCAAGACTTTTAGCGCGGTGCACGATGGGGCTCGGCCAAATCGTTTGTTGCGATATCACAACCCCATCGCCCGATCCGCCAGGCACGCGTGCCACCGTTCTACGCATCCGCACCCATGGCCCGCCTAGTGGCAACTCACACCGTCCGTCGACAACGGGGTGTGTCTCTGCCTGCGACGCTGATGGATCGCCCCTGTGGCGTGACAGATTCGGGGCCGGCACGCCAGACCCGGCGGCACCCGCGCGGGACATCGCCAGCCCGTTCGGAGCACAGCGCTAGCAGCGGTATCATCGCAGGACCTTTGCCGTAGCCCGCCAAAGTTTCCGCTATTGCCGCAGGCCCCAAGCCCCATGAACCGCTACAACGACGGCGATATCGCCGCCATTTACCGCGTGATCGAGCAACGACGCGACATGCGCCACTTCCTGCCCGACCCGCTTGAGCCTGCCCTGCTCCAACGCCTGCTGCGCGCCGCCCACCTCGGCCCCAGCGTAGGCTTCATGCAGCCGTGGCGTTTCATCCGCGTCACCGATTCGAGCTTGCGCCAAAGTATCCACGCACTGGTGGACGAGGAACGACAACACACCGCCGCCGCACTTGGACAACGTCAGGACGACTTCATGCGCCTGAAGGTCGAGGGCATCCGTGAATGCGGCGAGCTACTCGTGGTCGCCTTGATGGACCGTCGCGAACATCACATCTTCGGGCGACGCACCATGCCGCAGATGGATCTAGCCTCCGTAGCCTGCGCCATCCAAAACCTGTGGCTGGCTGCACGCGCGGAAGGCATAGGCATGGGCTGGGTTTCGCTTTTTGACCCGGAAGCACTGGGCGCCCTGCTCCACTTGCCGCCAGGAGCAACACCCGTCGCTGTGCTGTGTCTGGGACACGTACCAGCGTTCTATACCGAGCCCATGCTGCAACAGGAGAACTGGGCCACGCGACAACCACTGGAAGCGCTCGTGTTCGAAAACACGTGGCAACACGAACACACCGACGATCCATCATCCGACGCTGTCGCTTAGCAACGCAGCCAGGACCAGAGCAGCGGCTTCAAACCTGTGCGCTGACCAGACATCGAATCTATCGCCCGGAAGGCAGCCGTTGCTACGGTGCCTTTCGATCGTAATAGGTTGAGTCACTCACAATCAGGTGATCCTTGATCGTGTAAACCGACATGATTCGAATGCTGACGGGTTTGTTTTCTGCACCTTTCAGATGGCCGGAAAGAACGAACTGAACGTAGACATAGTTCGCCGTACTTTCCATGGTGACGATGCTGTCTTTGGCGTCAGGTATGGCATCGAAAATCCAACGGTATGTATCGGCGATCTTCGAGTTGCCAGCAAGCTCAGGGTAGTCCGGGCTGTGCAAGATGGCATCTCTGGCATAGAGAGCTTCGATTGCGCCCGCGTCGTGTCGATTGAATGCCGAAAATTTCAACTCGACCGTTCGTATGGGCTCGATCTCCGGCGCACCTGGACCGGACGGCATTTGACCTGCGATGGCCGGCGACGGCGAACTCATGACGCCACATACAAGGCAAGTGAGAAGAATCATCTTCACTATGTTCATAAGCATGAGATCTCGGTTCGCTTGGTAGTAGGATGAGCAGCACGCTGGGGCCCATCGCCGAGCAATACCCCGGTAGCTGGTTCTTTTATTGCATCGCGGGTCACGCCAAGATGATTGTAAAAAGCCGACAAATGGATACGCAGCCCGGCGCTGCAAACGACCAGCTTGGTCGAGGCGCTTTTGGACAAGGCTGTGGTGTCCTGCACCATTCGCCTCCACCAGGCACTTACCAGCACACACGCCATGCCCCTCCGGATGAACTGATGGAGTGGGTCGAGCACTTCTGGCTGGAAAAGTGGGATCTTCGGGATGGCTCGCCGCAGGCGAGGGTCGTGCTTCCACACCCGAGCGTACATCTCGCGTTTGCACCCGGCCGCTCAAAGATCTACGGCGTGCAGTTGCGTCGCTTTGCGCGTGAACTGAGTGGACAGGCCACCATTCTTGGCATCAAATTTCGTCCGGGCGCGTTCTATCCGTTTTTCGGTAAGCCGATCAGCCTGATCGCTAATTCGTCGATGGCCGCAGAACACGTTTTTTCCGATGCTTTGTCCGCTGAGCAACGTGTCCTGGCATGTGGCGATGATCAGGCCATGGTGGATACCGCTGCCAAATTCCTGATCGCCCATCTGCCAGCTCTCGATCCCAACACAGGGGTCGCGCGCGCTATCGTTGAGGCCATAGTGAACGATGGCGAGATAACACGCGTGGAGCATCTCACCGCCCGTTTTGGCCTGTCAGAGCGAAAACTTCAGCGACTATTTCAACGATATATAGGTGCGAGCCCACGTTGGGTGATCAAGCGCTATCGCGTATATGACGTACTCACTCAACTCACTGTAGGCGAGCCCGCAGCGGGTGCTACCCTCGCACAGAACACTGGCTACTTCGACCAGGCGCACTTCCAAAACGACTTCCGAAAAATGATCGGTTGCTCCCCAGGCCAATACCTGAATTCAAAGTAGTGCGCGGCCCTGCCAGCTGAGCCTAGTCATCCAAGAAGCCTTGATTCACCCAGATCGGTGCCTTACGCCCTGTGGCGAGGTCGAGCATCTGTGCCAAGCCATGCTTGGTGAGTACAAATAGAACCATGCCTGCCTCCATCATCGTTGGATGCAATATCTGCAACTGAGCGGGCGCAGACGCTATTTCATATTCCAGCCGAAGCAGGCCTGGCCAGTCACTGCCAGACAGGGCGTTTCAACCCTTCCTTGGGATAGCGCATCTAACGCAGGACTTTACGAACCTCAGCGGGGAGATGTACTTGAACGCCACCTCGACAGCGCCAGCGAAGCCCTTTGACGGCAAAGACATCCTGTTCGGTATCGCCGCCTGCATTTGCGTGGTGGTGGCGCATGCCATCGCTTACTTGACGCATGAATATGCTCACTCCTTCACGGCCTGGGCGCTGGGATGGATGGCCAATCCCCTGGCGATCGACTATGGGCCACCCACGCTTTACAACATCATCTTCCTGGGCGGCGTTTCGGACAATGTGAACTACGCGCCTATCCTTGCGGGCGGCCATGGACTGGCGGTGGTAGCGATCGCCCTGGCGGGGATGCTCATCGGAAACGCCGCTCTCTACTATATGCTTTTCCTGGCCGCCCGAACTCGCCTGGTGATGACGCGCCCCGCTCTGTTGGCTGGCATCTTCACCCTCGCCTTGATGTGCGCGGGCAATGTGTGGGGATACGTTCCCATACGCGGTTTCACCACCCATGCCGACATAGCCATTGCGGCGAGCGGCTTGCACCTGCAAACGTGGGTGATGGGACTATGCCTGCTTCCACTTTCACTCCATATTGTCTGGCACTGCCTCTTTCGATTCTTGCCCCAGTGCCTTGATTCCGCCGCGGCGAAATCGGACGTCAGACTTGTGTTGATCATCACACTCACGGGTTACTGGCTTTTCGTTTTTTACGGTGGTGAAGGCACGAGTGGTGACTATGGGTTGGTGTCACAGCTGCTATCCATCACATCCAAGTACTTCCTCTTTCCGCTATCGGTGGCGGCCCTTGTTACGCGCCACCATTCCGCTCGTTCCATGAACAGGTGGCTGAATTCGCAGTCGAAAGCGGACCTTACAGCCACATCAAATCGGTGATCTAGCCTTGCAGTAATTTAAGCTCACCGGTACCCGGGCCGCTGTAGTTGTCCATCTGACAGACCAAATTTGGCCAGTACCAACCTTGGTCCGTCCATTCGCGCGGTGCGCTGTCGCAACATCGCCCCACATATGCGTTCGAACAAACAGGTCGACAAGCCTCATCAATCCCCTTTCCGCCGCTTCATGCTCTGGCTCCCAGTGCGACACAACCGTGCATTGACCATGAAATCCCAGTCGAAAACGGACGTTGGCGGCACGCCACTGTTTGCGTCAAATGATTACTTCTTGACGCCTCTATCGTCCTGGCCATTTTGGTGGAACACGACGTATTTTACGTGCCCCGCGCTGTCTGGAAAAAATTCAATCTCGGCGTTCACAACTTTCCAAAAGAACCTGGTTTCCGATTCTGGAAAAACCGGAAACTTGTGTTGATTCGTGGCCTGGGCCATCAGCTGTCCATCCTCAAGCGTGAAGACGAGGCTGAAGTCCGGTGCCAATTGGTATGTCCCCACATAACGAGCAAGAACGGACCGATCCAACTCGATGGCTGTGCGGACTACGGGTTGAAAATCCGGCCAAGCGTATGCAGCCGCAATGCCCATCATGACCTGCGAAGCGAGTCGTCCTCCCCCTTTGGCGTTGGTCATGACGACCGCGCCTTCTCCGTTGTGCTCATATCCAACCAAGAGGCTCTCGAAGCCCTCATCCACACCTCCGTGGGAAAAATAGGGCTCGGTCGGGGAGCCGCCGATCTCAAGACCAAGGCCCCAATGTCCTTTGCCAGGAGTAAGCATTTGCTTCGTCAAGTCTGGATTGAGCACGTGGTTGGCTTTGCCCTGCAATGACTGCTGGACCTCAAGCACATACCGAGCGAGATCGGATGGTGTGGTCCACAGACCTGCGGCGGCTTTCTCCGGATAGGTATGTGCGCCGCCGGGAATGGGCTCGTCATTGACACCGTAAGGGGTCGCCGCCTCGGCCTTGAGCGAAGCCGGCAGGGGCTGCTCATAGGTGCTATGGATCATGCCTATCGGAATCAACACCGTATCGCGAAGCAACTCGGCGAAAGGTCGTTTTGATGCGTCCAAAAGAAGTTGTTGCATGACGGTGTAACCACCGCCGGAATACTTCCACTGACTACCCGGCACGCTTTCCAGTCGAATGGGCTCGTTGTTGGCGGGCTTTTCGCCATTCAGCACCTGAACAAGCGTTGGTACGGGAGTATTGGCTGCGTAACCGGGAAAGCCATGCACGGTAAACCCTGCCGTATGCGTGAGAAGTTCACGCAAGGTCGCCGCTGCGCCAGGTGCGGCGGGGCTCGCCGGAACCTTCCACGTCGTGAGCACGCTATTCACATCCGAGTCGAGCGAGAGCTTGCCCTGTTGGACGAGATGAAGAGCAGCCATGGCCGAAATCGGCTTGCTGATCGATCCCGCTTGAAAGAGCGTTTCGGGGGTGATGGGCTCTCCGCCAATCCGCTCAACACCAAAGCCCTTTGCCCATTCGAGGGCCCCATGGTGAATAACAGCAACGCTTATTCCAGGAACATGTAACTCCTGCATCCGCTCCGCGAGCGTGTGACAGGAAGGTGGCTCGCCCTTGACGATGACAGGATCCGGAAGACAGGATTCAATTTCATTGATCCGTCGCCCCAAGTCAGTCGGAACATGGGTAGTGCCTGGAATCGCCTGACCAAATAAAGGGCCATTGGCAATGCATAGAAACGCACATGCCGCGACAATCTTTGCACGATGAGCCACTGGCGCTTTCCTTTATCCATAAGGGGGAGGCAAAGGCATGAACTACATCTTGGCGGCCACTACTATTTTGTAATCGATCGATAGGATCCGTTCTCGCCCGGACTGGACGTTTTACGTAGGTGCCTACTGGACCCTTGAAACGTCTGCTATAGATCGGAAGCGGACATTACGGATTAGCGCTTGCAGACATCGCGCCTTCTATCCACTGGATGTAGCTTGAGGCGCGAACGGCGTACACGATTTCGCCGTAGAGGCCCTCCACGAATGGGCGATCTGATGTCCACTTTTTCAAGAATGGATGGTCCGGAGGATATTTGCTCCAAGAGGCCAGCCCGACGAGTTGCGTTGAGCTCCCTTCCCCGATGAGCAACGGGCCGCCACTGTCGCCGCTCCCCGTGATGCCTTCAAGCGGAAGGGCGGACGATGGCGCGTCAAATCGATACCAAACATAGCGCGCGTCGTCACCAACAATCACGTTGAAGGCATGTCGCAGAACGGTGCGATGCGAGCTTTGAGCGTCCTGGCCTTTGGTGCCATTGCCCGTGGCGCCCTTACCCACAAGCTCCGCGGTCATCCCCACTTCTTTGTTCCCACGATAGATAGGAACAGGAGTTACATCCGTGACCGGCGACGCGAGTTCGATCAGCGCAATGTCGTCAGATGAGTCCAGAAATGCATGCACCTTGGATAAATCACCAGATGCCAGTGCCTCCTTGATCAGCTGATCGGGCATCTTCTTGTAACCGGGATGAATGATGACGCGCTTGACCTTGCGCGCTACACCGCCAATAGATACGTCATCCTCCATGTCTTGCATTTGCATTGGCGCCGTGTGAGCCGCGGTGACGACCCACTGAGGTGCAATCAGGACACCATGTCCCTCACCAGGCATGTCTACCAATGCGGGAAATGCGGAAGCCTGGACTCGATACTTGGCATCATCAACGTCTGCTCTGATGACAACGGCTCCGACAGCGGTCGATACAGCTAACAGGCAAAAGGCGAGACTCCATTTCATTTGCTCATCCTTATCGTTCTCCAGAATCACCGGATCGCAGTCCTAGTGACTGAGCAAACGATATGCCATCTCTAGATCGAGAGGAGCGATCATCCGAATCATAGAGTTACGGCAACGTCCCATCGTGTGTCGCAGCGTCCGCGGACACTCCTGCGGACACCACCCGGACAGTCGACGAAGGTAGACCGCCGAGCGTTCGCCTCATCGTTGATCACACAGTTCGTCACTCATTGATTGGCGCAAATGGTTGCCCGCGCGATGTCCGCTGTGGGTCGGAAGCGGATATGTTAAACAATCACAAGATTCGGGTTGTCGTTCAAAGTCCACTGAAAACGAACCGTAAAATCGTCGACGCACTGCTGGCAGACTCAGTAACGCCCATCTGCTGTACACCAGCCTACCCGTAGTTCGCCCGGGAGGCCGAGCTTCGAGAACTTGGCCCAGCAGAGAGCGCAATGGTCATGATCGTCTTCGGCGTACGCCGGTGCCCATTCGCGACATGTGAGCGTGACGCCAATCAGGTGATCCGCCTGATCGGTCAACCAGCCGTCGTCCTTCTCGGCCATGTTTCTCCCTTTGAAATCTGTCCGCTTCGGGTCGAAAGCGGACCTTGCGAAGCATCAACAAGGACATCTCCAGCCCCTGATTAATCTGGGTGATCAAGTGATGTTCCTTATCGAAGTACCTCTTGCGGCGACTGCGCTAATGCAGATCAGAATGCCACCTGCCAGAAGGAACAACGCTGAGACATTCACCAACAACGCGAGGCCTGCCAGACCCATCGAAAGCGGCGCTATGCCTAGCGAACCCAGAATAAGCACACTGGATACGCGGCCGCGCACTACAGGGTCGATACGCTGCATCACCCAGGCGCCAATATGCACGTTGACGAATCCCGCCACGCATCCGATCAACGCCAGCACGCACGCCAGCCAGTAAACCCCCGTGTGCTGCAGACCGATACCGACGAGGCATACGCCCAATGCTGCACTACCTCCGAGTATCAGCAAACCTCGCCGTTGAACTTTCCACACGCTAGCCAGCACGGCGCCGGCAAGGGCACCCGCTGCGGCCGCCGATAGCAGCACGCCATAGGTACTCGCCGAGCCAAGCTCGGTTTTCACCAGGTCCGCAATACCTACTGACAAAGGCCCGGTCACGCACAGGTTCACCACCATCGCCAGCAGCATCATGGCGCATAGCGGCGCATCAGCAAGCACATAGGAGATGCCTTGCTTCATGGCCTCGATCGGATGAGTAGAGGACGCCACTCGTTGGGGGTCTGGCAATCGCATCAAAGCGATGATCACGACAATGAAGCTCACTGCATCGATGTAGAACGCCGAGGCAACGCCCAGCTTCGCAATCACCAAACCCGCAGCGATAGGCCCAAGGATGGATGTGAGTTGCCCGGCAACCTGGCTCAGACCCGTGCCGGCCACCAGTTGGTTGCCCCGCAATAGCCAGGGCAGGTAGGCCGATTGCGCCGGCATGGCGAAGGCGTCGGCGATGCCAAACGCCACTACCAGCAGGTATAGCTGTGCCAGATGAAGGTGACCTTGCGCTGCAAGTACACCGCTCAGCGTCACACAAAGCGCGCGAATGACGGCGGTCGTCAGCATGATCCATCGCGCGGAAAGCCGGTCGGCAATCACTCCGCCGACTAACAGCAGCGCGGCACGGGGAATCGCGCCAGCCATCATCAAGCTGCCCAGCGTGGTCGCCGAACCCAGTTTATCCAGCACCAGCCAAGGCAAGGCGACGAGGTAGAACTGATCCCCCAACAGCGAAATGGTGCTGCCTGTTAGCCAACGGCGAAAGGCGGCGTTCCGCAGCGGATGCTCACTATTCGCCGGAATCCCAGCGGCTTCGGCGTGCTCAAGGTCCATGGCCCACCCCTCAATCGATGTAAATGCAAATTTACATTTACATTCTTAGCCTGTCTACTACCCCGGTCGACCAGGAATGACCGATGACCAAAACACCCCTCGCCCCCCGCCAGGCACGCAGTCGTGAATCCGAAACGAAGCTGATCAAAGCGACCGTGGAGGTGCTGGGGCAGTACGGTCTGGAGGGCGCAACCGTTCCGCGCGTCGCCGAATATGCGGGCCTTACGCCCGGAGCAATCTACCGCCGCTTCCCCGACAAGAACGCGCTGCTAGAGCGATGCATCATTCGTATTCTTGAAGACCAACTGGTACACCTGAAAAAGGTGTTCACCATGGAAGTTGCACAGCAAAGCAGCCTCCGAGCACTGGTTGAGGGCATCACGCGCACCATGCTCGCAAGCTATCGAAAGAACGCCAGACTGATCCGGGCACTGCGGCAGTTCGTGCAGGCCACCGATCATCTAGCGTTCAAACGCCAGGCGATGCAGCTGGAAAACGACACCATGGACTACTTTTCGGATGTGCTGATGGTCCATCAGAAGCACATGAGCCACCCGCACCCCAAGTCGGCGTTAACCATGGCCTTCCTTATGGTCTCGGCGACGCTTGTAGAGCTCCTGGTAGCCGGCGATAACGCAGAAAAATTGCAGTCGATGGTCCCTACCGACGATCAATTTCTGGAGCGCGAACTAGCCCGGATGTTTCTCAGCTACATCGGGGCGGTCGACTCTTAGGTCTGCTTCGGGTCGGAAGCGGACTCAATGTGACCACATTGAGACGGGACCAGGCTTAAGGACCTTTCCGTCCATGAGTACCCAGCAATCCATCGTTGGCCAGGCACCCGTTGCTGGGCCTGCCGGGGTGAGCCCGTACGTGATGACCCATGCCCAACTATTTAGGACCTTTCGCAGACTGACTTCAGTTAGTGCCCAATATTCCTTACCCGTATTACCCAGAACACCCAGGTCAACTTGGCCCGGAGGGATCTTGGCAATGCATTCCCGGCTCTTAGCAATGGCCTCGGAGGCCGACAGCGGAGGATTTGGCTGCGTTGCCTGATTCCATTTCGGAGCCAGATCGACCATTTCGGCCGTAATGGTGTACTCGTACCTGTGCCGGCTGCCGTCGAAATACGAAGGGTGAACCTCACTATCGTCACGCGCAGAGGCCGAACACGCGGCGGCCAAAAGAACGGCGGCAGAAACAAGTCTTGGCATTCCGTCTCCAGGGATCTGTCGGCGCGACTGTTGCCGGCGACGCCGACTCGCTAAGCGATAGAGAACATCCGTAATGGCCAAAATCCCCCGTATAAAGTGTCCGCTCCGGGTCGAAAGCGGACTTACGGCGAATTCGATTGCGCTGATGTCCGCGTCATATCTGTGCCGGATACGTGCACGGAGATGACGGCTGGAACTGTCGCTACCGGGGTGTCGTAATACAGGTCTACGCGCCCCTTCATTCCCTGATAGAAGACTTCGACTGGCTGCGGCTCGGAAAGGGTGCCGATCCGCTTAAGGCCTATCGCCTCCAGGTCCGCCTCGGCCTCTCTAAGGGTCAGGGTATCGGCACCACCTATGCACGTCAGGTCGAGATTCGAGGATCGGGTGCCATTGATGCGACGCTGCATCCGCTGCCAGGAATACGGATGCGGTGTGGGAGACGGGTCATGATGCAGCTCCAATCGCATCGAAAGTTGGGCGCCCCCGGTCATTGCGGGCCATCCCGGGACGGCCGAGGGAACCGAATAGGGCGCCTTCCATTCGAGACTACTGATGGTGTCGGTAGAGCTGATGGAAACGGGCGCAGGAAGCTTGATCTTCGCGATACGCTCCAGGTCCCCGGCGACGATATAGCCGTTATGAGCATCAACCAAGGGCATCAACGCCTTCCACAATCCCCTCATACACATCTGAGACGTATTCTCCGGTTTCTCGCCGACAGACGCGCTTTGCCCGATCGCATGGCGTGGCGTCAGGAAGACCAAAAGAGCAACGACGGATACGATCAGGCCAAACCTGTTGTCATTGCGCATGGGCAACCTTGTCGAATGTTCCCGGGGGCCGCTGTGGGTCGAAAGCGGACATCGTACCCGCAACAGACGCCTCCACCCCGGCCTTAGCGTCCACCCAGAATTTGGTTCTGAAACTGAGCGTACGCTTCTTCCACTTCGGGGAACTCATGAAATGCGCCGTCCGACCAAACCATGTATCCGCCGGGAATTTGCCTATCCGGCGGAACCGTCACCTGCTTACTGATGGCTTTTTTAAGAAGCGGGTTCAGTTCGCCCAGCAGAGCCCGGGCTGCTTCTACGGACGGAGAAAGATCGCCCAAAATCTTCCGTAAGCGCGACGCCTTCAAACATAGAGCTTCCTGATCGATCACTCTTTTTCCCTCTTTGACCTGGGCCCGGCAAGGTCCGCTTCGGGTCGAAAGTGGACCTCCTAATCGTACGAATTTCTTGGAGGAGAACGTTATAGGCCACCAATAAGGGCGCTAGCTATAACGCTTCCGACAAAGACGAGCACAAAGCCCGCAAATGCGAGAACGAAGCGCACGCTCACCTTCTTGAGTCTGAGCGTATCCGAGTTGAGCCCACTCTCATGGGCCTTTAGTTGCCAAAGAAACTCGGCCTTTCTTGAGAGCGCGCTGGGTGAACCTATCTTGGCGTACACGTCCGGGTAGCCTTCCCTTAGCCGAAAAATAAGCATCGTGCAGGTTATCCACGAACCTATCAGTGAAACGATCGCGCCTATCCAGAGCAAAACCAGCACAAACGTCGGCATCCACCCCTCCTACTGCACCGAATTTCTCAGCTTGCATCTGAGTATAAGCTTCGGGTGGCGGCATCAACCGGTCCATGCAACGCACTAACGACTGTGCAAGCAGCAGGAGTATTGCATCGACCGGTTGAGACCGCCGTCGAAAGCAGACCTTACGATGGCGACCTAGTCTTCTCCGCCAAGCAAAACTAACCGAACAACCTTGTACTCTTCGACCCTTGCATAGTCTCGCTCTGTCGGTTCGGCTATCCGCGATAGATCCATGTTCTCCGCGTTGTCGGCAAGCTTCACCAAGCGGGCGATGGGGTCTTGCTTTGCCCTGTGTGCGGCGTCGATCCGAGATTCGCCCTGTCGTTTCGTTAGGGCATCGACAGCGGATATGACTTCCGGCGGGAAACCTTCCGCCCTGAGAAAGTCCAGTGTCACGCTGGAGTCCTCGACAACATCGTGAAGTACCGCGGCTATCCTCTCTGTCGACGTGCTCATGCGAAGCATCACGCGAAGCGGATGCAGGATGTAAGGTTGCCCAGCTTTGTCTACTTGGCCGGCGTGGGCCTCAGCCGCTATTGCTATTGCGCGTTCAAGCGTCGCCATGTGTTCCCCGTCAAGTCAAATACGTGACCATCCCTGAAGTCCGTTTAGGATCGAAAACGGACCTGCCAACGGTACTTGGAATTGCTGAACTGTACGCCATGCTTCGGCGAGAACTCCGAGCTGTAACTGCGCGGGCCTGGACGAGAGGCAACACGAGTTGCCGGAGTATCAACTGCCTGCCCATGCTGACGGGCATGTGCCCAGCAGGGCAGCGAACACGAGGCGTTTCGCACCAGAGGGGCTTTCCAGGCCCGATCAGATCGGTCAATAATGAGAATTATTCTCAATATTGACCGAGGGACCGGCATGGCAGTGGTTGGCGACGGAGGCGCGTGGCGCAGGGCAGTTCTTTACATGGCGTGCGTCGCCCGATACGCGTTAGCGCCACTCGCCACGGCTAAATGGCCATGACGGCCGCCCGCTCACTCAAACGCTGGTACAGCGTCCACAAGTGGACCAGCCTGATCTGCACGGCATTTCTGTTGCTCGTCTGCCTGACCGGCCTGCCTCTTGTGTTTCACGAGGAGATCGACGGTTGGCTTGAGCCGCACCACTATGCGTCGCTGCCGGAAGGCACGCCCAACGCCAGCTTCGACCGCTTCGCCGAAGCCGCGCACCATCTTCATCCCAACGACGTCATCGCCTCGATGTTTGCGGATGACGACGAGCCCGCCGTTTACGTGTGGATGGTGCCGTCGTTTGATGCCATGAAGGCGAACCCGCATGTGATGTACTCCATCCGTTTCGATGCGCGTACAGCAGAGGTGCTGGAGACGTCCCAACCGGGGACCGAAAAGCCCAAGAGGTTTATGGAGATCATGCTTGCGCTTCACACCGACCTGTTTGTCGGCCTGCCCGGCGAACTGTTTCTTGGTGTGATGGCTTTGCTGTTTGTCATTGCCATCGTGTCGGGCATCGTGCTGTACGGACCGTTTATGAAGAAGCTCGATTTCGGGACGGTGCGCCGCGGACGCGCCACTCGCCTGAAGTGGCTAGATCTGCATAAACTGCTGGGTATTGTGACTATGGCCTGGGCGTTGGTGGTGGGCGCCACCGGCGTGCTGAACGAGCTGTCGACGCCGCTCTTCGGCCTGTGGCAGCAGACCGACGTCAGGCAACTGCTGGCCTCCTACGAAGGTCAGGCCACCCCACCAGGGGATGCCCTCCCCTCCGTACAGGCTGCGCTGGAAACGGCCCAACGCGCGGTGCCTGGCATGACCATCACAAGCATCGCCTATCCCGGCAACCCGTTTGGAAGTCCATACCACTATGTTTTATGGGCCAAGGGTGATCGCACGCTAACGTCGCGCCTATTCAGTCCTGTCCTTGTCAATGCGCATACGGGCGAATTGAGCGGTGTGGTGAAGATGCCGTGGTACCTGCGCGCGCTTGAAGTGTCGCGGCCCCTGCACTTCGGCGACTATGGCGGCCTGCCCCTCAAGATTCTTTGGGCGCTGCTGGATCTCATCACCATTGTCGTGCTTGGGAGCGGATTGTATTTGTGGTTCGCTCGTCGGAAGACGCATGCCGAACGCATCGCCCACTTGATCGCCGCGCACCAGTCCGGCGAAGCGAAAGGATCCGCCCCATGAAGAGCACGCCATCCTTTCGCAAAGTCTGGGGGGTGCCCCTGCTGCTGTCCGCGCTCACACTCATCGGCCTGCTCTCTGCGCTTCTTGGGGAGCATGTTGTCTGGAAGACCATGGGCTGGCTGTCGCTAACCGTGCCGGTCGCCGCAGGACTGTGGCTGGCCCGGCCCCGCAAAGAAGTACAACGCCCGGTGTCACGCACCTTTTGAAGACGTCCGGCTGACCTTGCACGGCCGCCATCACCCCGTGATGCTTCTTCCCAGCACTTTGCTTCGGGGACGATCTATGTCGCTCCCCGCATGTAGCGAAGCGGCGGCACGCCCAGTACGCGACGGAACATGGCGCTGAACGCGTTGGCATTAGTGTAGCCAAGGTGGCGGGCGACCCTGGAAACCGTTGAACCGAGCGATAGCTGACAGACAGCCTCCGACAGCATCGCCTGTTGCCGCCATTGACCAAAGGTCAATCCGGTCTCCTGCTTGAACAGCCGCGTCATTGTTCGCGTACTCGCACCCACTTGGGCGCTGATTTGCTCCAGCGTGTTTTCGCTGCCGGGGCTTTGAATCAGCAGTTCGCATACCTGTAGCAAGCGTTTGTCGCGTGGCAAAGGAAGCCGCCCATGCTCGACGGGTTGTGCCGTTTCGAGACAACGCAATGCCAAGGGGGCCATCAAGGCGGCATCGTTGTGCGCATCGTATTCAAAGGGGTCGCGCGCCATGCTCAGTAGTAGCTCGCGCAATAACGGAGTGACCACGATCAGGCTGCACTCGCGCCATAACCAGGGCGCGGCATCGGGCTCCACACGCAAGGTGCTCAGCGTGACTGAGCCGACCATATGCAATTCATGGTCGACGCCTGGCGCAATCCACAACGCGTGCAAGGGAGTGACTGCCCACGCCCCCACCGACGTCAGCACGCGCACCACCCCTTGGGTCGGGGCAACCAACTGTCCCTGCTCGTGGCTGTGCCAGATCTGGCGCTCGCCACCTTGATAGGTGTTGGCCCAGGCCATCACCGGCCACTTCTGCCGTTGGTAGTCCGCCGCGAAGCGTTGCCGCCAGAGGTTGTCCATGTGCAGCCGTTTCAAAGAAAGGATGTGAACACGCCAATGTTTGGCGAGTTGTCATCGTTATTTGGCCACACGGCTTTGGAAGCATCAAGTTAAATAAGAAAGATTCTTATTTCGCTTTCTTCCAGGGGTACCCTCCATGCCGTCTTGCTTGACGACCGGCCGCACGTTCACGACATCCGCCCTCACCCTTGCCCTGCTGGCTTGCTGGACCACTTCTGCATCGGCCCAGCAGGCCGACCCACAACAGTTGGCCACCATCCATGTCACCGGCAAGACTGACAAGGAAAAGGCCGATAAGCCGGTGACCGGCTACGTCGCCACGCGAAGCAGCGCAGGCAGCAAGACGGATACCGCACTGATCGACAACCCACAGTCGATCACGGTGATCACGCGCGAACAAATGGATGCACAAGGTGTGCAGACGCTGGACCAAGCCCTCCGCTACGTGCCGGCTGCATCCAGCCAGGACAACGACCTGCGCTTTGATCAGCTCAGCATCCGGGGCTTCGACGCGGACTCATATCTCGATGGCACGAAGTTGAACCGCACTACCTGGTTTGCCAATCCGCGCATCGATCCTTATTTCCTTGAGCGTATCGACGTGCTGCGCGGACCCGCGTCCGTGCTCTACGGACAGGCCAGCCCGGGCGGCGTCGTCGATATGGTGAGCAAGCGGCCCACCGACGACCCCTTCCATTCGGTGCTGCTCAGCATCGGCAACTACGACCGCCGGCAGTTGGGCGTGGACTTTGGCGGCCCCCTGGATGCGAGTGGCCAGTGGCTCTATCGCATCACCGGCTTGGCCCGCAATGCCAATACGCAGACCGATCACATCGGCGACGAACGGCTCGGCATCGCTCCGGCACTCACCTGGCGGCCCAGTGAAGCCACCAGCCTGACGTTGCTCAGCAACTTTCAACGTGATCCGCAGGGCGGGCTTTTCAATCCCCTACCGGCGTACGGCACGGTGCTCTACAACCCCAATGGCAAGATCAACCCCGATCACTATCTGGGCGATCCCCAGCGCGACCACTTCACGCGCACTCAGTACTCCATCGGCTATCTGTTCGAACATCGCTTCAACGACTCCGTGCAGGTACGTCAAAACCTTCGTTACCTGCACGACGATATCGACTACTACCAGACGTCGTTGTCCAGCTTGTTGAACGCCGATAATCGCACTGGCTACTACTGGGGCAACATCAACAAGGAGCACATGGGCCAGTTCACGCTGGACAACCAAGTGCAGGTCGATTTTAGTACCGGCAATCTGCAACATACGTTGCTGGCCGGCGTCGACTATCAATACCTCTACAACCATATTCATCGAGGCGGTGCGTACTTCGGCGCGAACGCGATCGACATCTACGATCCAGACTTCAGCGAGATCGCTAGCGTGCCCGTTTCGCTAAACCAGTCCACCCGCCTTACTCAACTGGGCGGCTACTTTCAGGACCAGGTACGCCTTGATCGCTGGTTGCTCACGCTGGGTGGCCGATTCGACTGGGCCCGTACCCTGGACACGCAGCAAAGCGCGACCACCGGTGCGGTGTCCTCATCCACCGATCAGCGCGACCATGCGTTCACGTGGCGAACGGCCCTGAACTACAAGTTCGACAGTGGCATCGCGCCCTACCTCAGCTACTCGACGTCGTTCCAGCCGCAGACCGGTAACAGTTGGACAGGCAGCTCATTCGCTCCCACGCTGGGTAAGCAGTACGAGCTCGGCGTGAAATACCAGCCGACCGGCATGCGTGCGTATATCACCGCTGCGGTGTACGACTTGCGGGAAACCAATGTCCTCACTGCCGATCCGCTGCACGTCAACTACCAGGTGCAGACGGGCGAAGTGCGTTCGCGCGGCATCGAGCTTGAAGGACACGCGGAGATCACAAAAAACTTCAGCGTGCTGGCGTCGTACTCGCACCTTTACCAGACCGTGCTTCGCTCCAACGATGGCGACCAGGGCAAACACCCGACCTCGCAGCCAACGCAAATGGCTTCTGCATGGGGCGACTACACCATTGACGGTGGCACATGGGACAAGCTCGGATTCGGCATGGGCGTGCGCTACGTCGGGAAGAGCTACGGAAGCGCGGACAACACGCTGACTGTGCCGCAACATACCCTTGTCGATGCTTCTGCGCACTATGCCGTTGGCCAATGGATGCTTGGCTTGAACGCCAACAATCTGTTCAACAAGACTTACGTCTCTTATTGCTCCAGCTACATGTTCTGTTACTACGGAGCCAAGCTCACAGTGATGGCAACAGCGCGCTATCAGTGGTGATCTGAGAGGATCACCACCGAAGCCTGATTCCATCTCACGTCTGAGCCGCTACACACGGAATCTTGTACCGCCCTGCGGAACGACAGGGCGGAGTTCAATATCGGCCAGTCGACGTACACGCCCCCCTACCCTGAGCATGCATGCTCGGATGCCCTACCTCCGCGCCTTAGGCGTTGGTCGATGCGGTGCCCCGCTCCCGTCGCGCGTAGCGAGCACTTCCAGATAGAGTTCGCGGTACGCCGCCGCCAGACGGTCTAGCGAGAATGACCGGTTTCTTCCGCTGGGATTGGGCAATACCCAAACCGCGGCGCCGTGCATGCGATCCCGTTGAAGCCCCCAATCGACGCTGCGCAATCGTCCCATCCCCGCATACGCAGCTTTGCCCAGGAAGGCAACAAAGCGCGGCTGATAGTGTGCAATTTTCTGCTCGAAGCCACGCGCGGCCAAGGTGAATTCCCTTGGGGAGAGCTCAGATGCGTTCGCCGTGGGCCGTTGTATGACCGAGGTTATGCCGTATCCGTACTTGAGTAAGCCATGATCATCCTGAGGCGATAACTCTTCTGGAGTGAAGCCTGCTTGATGCAGAACCTGCCAGAAGCGATTGCTCCTTCCCACGAAATGATGTCCTGTCATTGCCGCCATCAGCCCTGGGTTGATGCCGCAGAACAACACATCGAGGTTCGTGCTGATGATGTCTGGCAATGCTTGTTTCGTGGCAGGGCTCGTGCAAACGCCACGGGTTGAAACACGGCTGTCGGCATCCTCACGCGGCGCACCTGATCGGCGTTGCATGGGCTTGCCTCAAGAAGCACTTGTCGATGTCTGCACTGCTTTCACTGCCGTCGCGTCGTGCGCGCCGCTCACGCTGCGTGGTGCGGAGAGACGGTGGAAGCCGAAGGCGATGACCCCGAGCGCAATGCCAAAAGCAACCACGCCACTCCAGCCGAATCGCGTCATCAGCCAGCCGCTTGCCATGGTGCCTACCGCGCCACCGAAGAACGTGGCCGTCATATAAAGGCTGTTGATGCGACCCTGCGCTTTCGGATCGACGGCAAACGCGCGAGTCTGATTGGATACCAGTCCGGCCTGTACGCCGATGTCCAGCACAACGACACCCATCACAAGAAGCACGAGCGAGCTGTTCGCACCCGCAAGTAGCACGTAGGCCAGCGTAACGATGCCGATGCTTGCGCCCACTACGCTACGCGGCCCGCGTCGATCTGAAGCACGCCCGCCAAGCGAGGCGGCAAGTGCGCCGGCGGCGCCGATGATGCCGAACCCACCTGCCCATGCACTACCCAAATGCCACGGGCCATTCGCGAGCAGCGCGGCGAGGTTCACCCAGAAGGCGTTGAAGCAGGCCCACAGCAATGCCTGCACCATCATGGATTCACGAATCGGGCGATGATCCCGCACCAGCGGCCACAACGACGCCAACAAGCGTCCGTAAGAGAGGCTGGTGGACGGCACCCCGCGCGGCAACATCAAGGCAGCCGCGATCCACACGGGAATCATGAAGGCCGCTTCCATCCCGTACACCGCACGCCAGCCCCACGTGGCGCCGACCAGACCCGCTACCGTTCGCCCGGTGAGGATGCCCACCATGATGCCGCTGACGACAGTCCCCACCGAACGACCGCGCTCGCTAGGCTCTGACATGGTCGCGGCGAAGGGCACGAGTTGCTGCGGTACACAACTGACGATGCCAAGACCGAACGATGCCGCAATCAACGCCCAGATGCCGGGCGCCACGGCCGCCGCACCCGCCAGAACAAACGCCAGTGCGATCTGCCCCAGCACGAGCTTGCGTCGGTCAAATCGATCGCCAAGCGGTAGCAGCAAACCCAGGCCCGTCGAGAATCCGAGTAGTGCCGCGCCCGCGACCAGGTCGACGGCTGTCAGGTCCACACCCAGACCTGTCGCGATCAGCGGCAGAATGGGCTGGGTGCAATAAATATTGGTGATCACCGCGCCGGCGATGATCGCCATCATCAAGATCTTCCCGCGTGACACGGTCGCTGGCGGGGACGGGCTTTCAGATGTGCTCGCTAGGTCGCTCATGGCGCTCTCCTGTCGGTGGGGTCTTCCCGCCACTGGAGCGACTAGCCGCAGCGCGGGAACTACAGGCCAACGGTAACTGCCCACACCCAGCAAGATAATCTGCCAAAATTAAGAATGATCCTTCCAGAAAGTGAGAGGGCGCGTGAACCTTCTTGAGTCCATGTCCATCCTTGTCACCGTGGTCGACTCAGGCAGCCTGTCGGCCGCCGCGCGGCGCCTGGACCTGCCGCTGGCAACGGTCAGCCGAAAGGTGGGCCAACTGGAATCGCATCTGAAAATTCGCCTGCTCCACCGCACAACACGTCAACTCTCGTTGACTGAAGCGGGAGCGTCCTACGTGGCTGCTTGTCGGCGCATCCTCGAGGAGATCGGCGAGGCCGAGCGCGCGGCGACGGGAGAGTACGCGTCGCCAAAGGGCGAGCTGGTGGTCACGGCTCCCATTGTTTTCGGGCGCCTGCACCTTGTGCCTGTTGTGGCCGACTTTCTCTCGCACTATCCGCAGATCGACATCCGCCTGATCTTGACGGATCGTGTCATGCATCTGATGGAGGAGAACATCGACGTCGCGGTGCGCATCGGCGACATGCCCGATAGCACGCTGATGGCAACCGGTGTCGGCTCGGTTCGCCGGGTGATCTGTGGGAGCCCTGCCTATTTGGCGGCCCATGGCGTACCGACTCGTCCGCACGACCTCGCCGGACACCAGTGCATCAGTTTCGAGGTGCTCGAATCCAAACGCGCGTGGACATTCCATTCGGACAAGGCGGAGTTGTCGGTGCCGGTGCATTCACGACTTGCCGTGAACACGGCAGAGGCCGCCATCGCCGCCGCGATCCTTGGTGTCGGCTTGATACGCGTGCTGTCCTACCAGGTAGCCGACGCCGTACGTGACAACGCGCTTTCTGTGGTGCTCGACTCCTTCGAGTCGGCGCCCCAACCGATCCATCTGGTACACCGAGGGCAAGTGCCGCTGCCACTAAAGCTGCGCGCTTTTTTCGACTTCGTAACCCCACGCCTGCGCGCACGCACCTTGCACCAACAAGTGGAACTTCCCGCTACCTCATAAAACGTCGCATGCTGCGGCCCTATCTGCCACCTGCTGTGAAGCGCGGAATCGCCCTGGCAAAGTCCGCGACACATCCTTGTGCCGCGGCTGCGGGGAAACGGCTTAGAACGCCTTGGTAAAGCCCACGCTCAACGCGTTGTCGCTGAGGTGGCTGGCGAACTGGCCCTGGTAATCCAGATACAGGCTCCACGATGCGCCAGCCTTGGCGCTGATGCGTGCGCCCACGGTTGCTGCACCACGGCCCAGGGAATCACCCGGCACCGCGAACACGGTGCCATCCTGCGTGGTTTCCCGCACCACCGGGGTGTTGCCGTTGCGCGTGTCGTAGCGATAGCCCACGTCGAACTGCGGTACGTAGCTGACGCCTTGCGCCACGAACGCCGTGGCGAACGACACCTTTGCGTAGGGCTGCATGGTGTTGTAGGTGGTGTGCGCACCATTCACCCCAAACGCGGAGGCCAGCGGACTGGTGCTCGTCACGGTTTCGCTAAACGCGTCCAGTGTCTGGTGCTGATACAGCGCGCCCACGGCCGGCGTGATCTGCCACTGTGCCGCCGCCAGCGGCCATGCAGCCTGCACCGCAGCCGAGGTGATGTCGCCATCGGGCGAGGCCACGCCGTGGCCCAAGCCGGTCTGGCGATTCACGCGGTAGCTGTCACGCGCTGCGTCGAGCGTGCCCGACAACACCACCGGCCCGACGCTGCCGAACGCGTACAAGCCACCGTGCACGCTGTCGACGGAGCCGTTGCCGCCGTTGCGGTCATTGCCGTTGATGCGATTAAAGCCTGCTTCCACACCGATGTGCGCGACGTCCGCTACCGCATGATCCCAGCCCCCCCCTGCAAACCAAATACGGTGCTGTTCAAACCGTTGTTGCCGGTAAGCGAATCGCTGCTGCCGCTGTACTGCACCCACAAACCGCTGTTGCATGCGGAGGTAACGGTATTGCTGTGCGCGGCATTCGCGGAGCCGCATGCCACTTCGGTGGAGCGCAGCGTCGCGTCGAGCACACTCGTCAGCGATTGCTGACCCACCAGGTTGACGCTGCGCATCAGGTTGGCATACAGACCGCCGTCAGCCGGTGCGATCACCTTGACCGTTGTCGCCGGAGGCGTGGTGGTCGGAGGCGTCGTTGCATCGCCTGCCAACGTCAAATCCACCTGCGTCGCGCTGTAGCTCACCTTGGGATCAAGCGCTGTCGGCACCGAACCGGTGGCGTTGACCGAAGCAAATTGCCCGCTCACTGCCTTGGCCTGCACCAGCGCGTACGTCGTGCTGTTGTAGGTGCCCGGCGCGTAGATCAGGTTCAACGTACCGGCGAGGCTGGCGTTGCCGTTCACCAGCAACTGCGAAGCCGCCGTCGGGGTTACATCGATCTGCAATGCGCCGTCGCTGTTCTGCGTGTAGTTGCCATTGATGGTGAGCACACCAACGGAGCCGCCCGGCCACACGATGCCATCGTTGATCACATTGCCGTCAATCGTGCCGTGGCCGCGCAGGGTGCCGCCGCTTTCCACGTTCACTTGCGTGGTGGTGAGTTTGGCGGTGCTGCCGGAATTGGCGTCGCCAACTTCCAGCGTGCCCTTGGTGAGCGTGGTGGCGCCGGCGATGGTGTCGACACCATTCAAGATCTGCGTGTCGCCACCCTGCACGGCGAGCGTGCTGGCGATGACCGTGCCGGTAAAGGTGCTGCTACCGCCCGTGCTCAGCGTCAACGCATGGCTGCCGGTGGTGACGGTGCCAGTGCCGGTCAAGGACCCCAGCACCACGTTGCTGGTGATCGCCGAGAGATCCAGCGTGCCCTGCTGCACGTTCCAGGCAAGACCGCTCACCAACGTACCGGTGAGAGACCAGGTGCTGCTACCGGTTTTCTCGTAGGTGTTGAAGCCGTAGTACTGGCTGGTGCTGCCGTTGTAGCCAGTCGGTGCACTGGCAACGATCTGCGACGCGTTGAACGTGGCATTCGTGTTGCCGCCGAAAGCAAGCGTATCGCCACCCTTTGTGCTGCCGCTGGTGGAAATCACATTGCCGATAAAGCTGTAGCCGCTTTCCAGCACCAACGTGTTGCCGCCGCCAGAGAAGTTCACCGCATCGGCCTGCGCGCCCTTGCCGCCGTTGGCAACACCACCTTCGATGATGCCGGCGTTGATCACCGTGCTGCCGCCGGTGGAGACCACGCCCACACCACCCAGGCCCGCGATGCCGCTGGCGCCATTGGCACCTGTTGTGCCGGCAGCACCATACGCACCGCCATAACCATTGCTGCCACTGGGGCCCGTGGCGCCAGGGGGGAAAGCCAAGCGCGCCACCGGGGCCGCCAGCACCACCTATACCCGCCGTACCGCCGGTACCGGCTCCGCCACCGGCACCGCCTTGTCCCCCCACACCGGCCCCGCCACCATCGCCACCCCAGATCTTGCCTGTATTGGTAAGGGTGAAGTTGCTGCCGGCGACGCCGACACCACCGGTGCCGCCGTTGCCACCATTGCCGCCATTGCCACCGACGCCGCCGTTACCGCCGACGCCGCCATCGCCACCATTGCCACCCGCGCCACCGTTACCGCCTGGCGTGCCCGGGAATGGGATTCCACCTGGGCCGAGAAAGCCGGGAGTACCAACGGTGCCCATGGTGCCCGAGCCGCCTGCACCGCCACTGCCACCGAAACCACCATTGCCGCCGCTGCCACCGTTACCGCCATCGCCGCCATAGCCGCCGATCCGGCCGGAGATGCTGCCGGTGTTGACCAGGGCGAAGTTGCTGCCGCTGACGCCGGCACCGCCCGTGGCGCCATTGCCGCCGTTTCCGCCATTGGCGCCAGCCGTGCCATTGCCGCCGATGCCACCATTGCCGCCGGCGCTTCCGCTAAAGAGTCCGCCCGGCACGCCAGCTGCGCCGGTGCTGCCGACGTTGCCAGCCGCTCCGTTGGTGCCGGTGTCGCCGCCGCCACCCGCGCCACCAAAGATGCCGCCCGCATTGGTAATGGTGGACTGAGTGCTGCTGGCTTCCACCATGACACCTGCGCCGCCAACGCCTGCGTCACCGTAGGCGTTGTTGCCTCCACCAATACTGCCGTCGATACCGCCAGTACTGGCATTGGTCAAACTGAAGGCGCTGCCGTCGACACCGGCACCGCCGACACCGCCCGCGCCGCTCACACCACCGGTGCCTTGCGTATAGCCGCCGCTGCCGCCTATCAGATTGCCGGCGTTGTTCACGGTGAAGCCACTGCCTTGCACGCCGGCACCGCCCGCACCACCGCTCGCGGCGCCGATACCCTGGCCATAGGTGTAACCGCCACCGCCACCGGTAACGCGCGCCCGCACGGCATTAGTCACGGTGAAGCCAGTGCCGCTAATGCCCGCGCCACCCGCAGCACCGCTGGTGTTCAGGCTGCTGCCACCATTACCTCCCTCGATGCGGTTGGCATTGGTCACAGTAAACCCGGCGCCGGTCACGCCCGCGCCACCCGCGCCCGCACTGCCCGTGCTACTGGAGGAGTAACCGCCCCCACCACCTTCGACCAGGCCGCTGTTGTTCAGCGTGTTGCCCATGCTGCTGGCCCCGAAATGGACGCCTGCACTACCGGCGCCGTTCGATACGGCATTACCACCCTGAAGTGAACCGGCGGTGGCGACAGTGGCGGTAAAGCCTGCGCCTGAAACGCCCGCGTTGCCGTTGCTGCCGAACAACCAGCCGTTGTTGACCACTAGGTTGGTGCCGGCAGCCATGGCGATGGAGAGGTTGGCCAGCTGGCCTTGGTACTGGGCGTTACCGATCTGCAAAGTACCGCCCTGCACGGTGATGACACCCTGCAGCGGTTCGTAATTGGCGAGCACCAAGGTGCCCGCGTCGGTCTTGGTGAAGCCGTCGTTGCCGCTGAGCTGGGTCTGTACGACGGCGGTCATGCCCGCACTGGCGCTGCTGCCGTTACCCACGCGGATGATCGGGGCGACGCTGGTGCCGTTGCTGGTCGTGGGATCCAGCTGGATCGCGCCACCGGACAGTGTGTAGCCGTCCACGGCGAACTGCATGCCGGTGGCATTCACGCTGAGGGTGTTGACGCTTACCGTGCCCGCCGTGCCGCCGAAAACAGCGAAGCTGTCTTGTGTCCACGGGCCGTTGGGTATGGCGGCGGTGGCGTTCGTCCAATTACCCGTGTTGGCGCCGGAGATGCCCCACGTACCGCTGCCGCCACCCATTTGCGTGGCGTTCGCCTGACCATTGGCGTTCCAGTAGTTGAGCGTGTAGCCGGTGGTGTCGATCAGGTTGACCTGGTTCTGCCCGGTAAGCACTTGCAAGGCCAGACTTTGCCCCACCGGCGTGTTGCCCAGCGTGAGGCCGGAGCCACTTTGCGAGAGGCCGCCCGTGTACGTGAATACGTTATAGATGCCCGGCCCCATGTTGCCGGCATTGATCACATTGAGCGTGGCGCCCGCCAGGGTGAGGCCACCGTTTACCTGGATGCTGTCACCGATGCCTGCGCTCTGGAAGCTGCTGCCCGGTGCGCCAAATGCAAGATTGAAGGCGCTGCCTGCGTTGGCGACGAGGGAGCCGTTGACGGTGAACCTGCTCAGCGAGGTATCGCCAGCGATGCCTGCGCCGCCCAGGGTCAGGTAGCTGCCGCCTTCCAGCGTCACGCTACCGACGCCGCCATGACCACCCAGCGTGCCGCCGCTATTCACTAGCACGGTGCCGGCCAACGTGGCGCCGGTGTGCGAGGCATCACCCACCTGCAAGGTAGCGCCGGTCCCCACGCCGGTCGGGCCGGTATAGGTATTGACGCCATTGAGGGTTTCCATGCCGCCAGCAAGGGAAAGGTAGCCGTTCGTGCCGCTGATGACGCCGTTGAACAAACCATTGACCGGGTGGAGCGTGAGTCCATAACTGCCCAGGCTCACGGTGCCGGCACCGTCGAGTGATCCGATCGAGGTCGAATGGCCCTGGGAAATGTCGAAGGTGGCGCCATTGGCGACGTACACGCCAGACGACGCAGCGATGCTGCCGCCAGACAGCAACTGCAACGTGCCGCTATTGATGGTGGTGGCGCCGGTGTAAGTGTTGGCGCCCGCCAGCGCCACGGCGCCGCCGCCCGCGCTATCCGTCACGGTCAGGCCGCCAGTGCCGCCGATCGCTTGCAAGATCCCCGTGTCGTTGCCGTTGGCGTCGATGGTGCCGCCGCCGGCATCGAGCGTGATCGCACGCGTGCTGGCGAGATTGAAGCTGCTGCCCAATTGCAGCGTGCCACCGTTGAACGCAAGACTACCGTTGGGATTACCGAGGGCGGCATCTGAGGACACCGATAACGTGCCACCGTTGATCGCGGTGCCGCCGGTGTACGCGTTGGCGCCCGCCAGCGTCAGCTTACCGCCGCCCGTGTTGTCTGCCACGGTCAGGCCGCCCACGCCAGCAATCGACTGAGAAATCGTGGTGGCGTTGCCGTTGGTGTCGATGGTGCCGCCACCCGCATCGAGCGTGATCACGCGCGTGCTGGCAAGGTTGAAGCTGCTGCCGAATTGCAGCGTGCCGCCATCGAACGTAAGGCTGCCGCCATGGTCACCGAGGTTGGCGTCGGAGGACACCGACAACGTGCCGCCGGAGATCGTCCAAGGTGTTACCGCGGCGGTGACATTCGTCAGGGTCCAGGTGCTGGTGCCGGTTTTTGCGTAGCTGTCGAAACCCGTGAACGGACTGCCTGCACTACCGATGCTGGACACATCGAAGCTTGCGTTGGTGCTGCCGCCCAGTGCGAGCGTGTTGCCGTTGCCGGATACGGAAACCACCGTACCGGTGAAGCTATAACCGTGGTCGAGCTCCAGCGTGTTGTTGGTGCCGGTGATATCCACGGCATCGTTCTGGTAGTTGCCCGAGGAATCCAGGCCGCCGGTACCGCCGCTGATAATGCCGCTGGTAGCCAGCGTGTTGTTGCTGCCTGAAATGCCAACGCCAACACCACCAGGCCCAACGACGGAGCCACCACCGCCCACACCGGCGGCAATGCTGCCGGTATTGCTTACCGAGTTACTGTTGCCCGTGATGCTCAAGCCGGCGCCACCTGCGCCACCGCTACCGATCTGTCCGCCAGCTTTGGCAACACCCGCATCGCCACCTTGGCCGCCAACAATGCTGCCGCTATTGGACAGCTGATTACCGGCACCACCGAGACTAAGCCCCATGCCACCGCCGCCACCGCCGCCGGTATAGGCACTGTAGGCGCCAGCGCCGCCCTTGCCACCCGTGATCGTTCCTGCGTTCGTCACCGAAGCATTGGCGATAGCAACGCTCACACCGGCGCCGCCGCCACCACCGCCGCCACCTACGACCCATGCGGCGCCGCTTCCTTGACCAGCCCCCATCGCGGGAGCATCGCCACCGGCACCGCCAATGACCATCACTCCGCTGCCAAGGGTGGTGCTACCCGTGGCGACGATGCCTGGATTGCCGCCGCCACCGCCGGTATTACCGCTGCCGCCGCCAGCGCCGCTACCGCCACCGCCATAAACCCCACCACCACCGCCATTGCCAACACGGTTGAATCCGGCACTGGCACCGAACCCACCATTGCCACCGAAAGCACCGCCCACGCCCGGGCTCGAAAAAATCGCACCCGTGCCGCTTCCGACTGCCAACGGACTTCCGCCCGCCCCGTAGCCAGCCGCCCCGGAGCCACCCGCACCGCCAATGGAACTGGTCGAACCGGTGCAGGAGCCCGTCAACGTGCCCGACGTCTGTGTGCAGGTCTGCGCCAAGGTCGGCAACGTCACCGTAGCGAGTGCGAGGCCCACCGCCGCCGCCAGCAGGCGCGACTTCAGGCCAAGCCTCGGCAACGTATCCACGCCACCGACAACCACACCACCGGGTGCGCTCGCCAGCTCGGAGACCACTTGCGGCACGCCGAGCGTGCGATTGAAAACGATGCGGTAGATGCGGTTCATGGTGTAGCCCCTGTGATATTGCGGTGTTGTTGGCGTTGGTTTTTTCGCTCGCTATGCCGGCGAGCGCGGGGATCGAGCGACTTCAAGTCAGGCAGTGCAGAAACCAAGGAATGACAAACAAGCGTCAGACCACGCGTACGCCGCGCGGATTAAGGTTCGGATCCAACCAAAAGGCGTCGTTGGCAAAGCGGTTGAACACATCCGGTGGCAGGATCGTGTTGCGCTCATTGGCTTTCACGCGCGGCCGCACAGCGTGCAGCCCGGGCGTACCGGCCTTGGCGTCAAACTCGCTGGCGTCGTAGCGAAGGTTGTTGATGTCGTGCGCGAACGCGGGTTCGCCGAGAAAGTCGTACACGGCAGCGATCGCACGCGCCGGATCGCTGGTCAGCGTCTCGTAGCGCAACAGCATCAGGTTGGTGGTGTCGTCACCGTAGAACGCTTCTTTCAATGCGTTGTAGGCGTAACCCACCATGCCGTCGCCATTGGCCAGACCTTCAGCGCGCGTATAAACGGTGCCGCCGGCCTGGTAATTGAAAATGGACGAAGGCTGGAAGGCGTTCTTGCGTACCAGTTGCTCGATGCTGTCGATGATCCACGACACATGCCGCACACAGGCAATCACCTTGCCCTGCGGGAACAGCTGCTTGAGCTGAGGCAGCTTGCTGCACCAGGCGCGATTGGTGTCGAACACGACTTCGGCGCTGTACTCGGGACCGTAGTAGTTGTCGAACAGGCCTTTGAGCATGCGGCGACGCTGTTCGTCGGAAACGAATACGGAGTACTCGTTGCGGCCGCTCAGTTCGCCCAGCATCGTGGTGAAGGCGCCGCCGATGGGGCCACTCATGCCCGCATGGAAGCGCGGGTTCTGGCTCAGAATGGCTGACAGCAACGTTGACCCGGACCTGGGCAGGCCCGAAATAAAGTGAAACCGGCGATCCATTAGCTCCCCTGAAAGCTCTGGCAAAAAACCCCGGACACGACCAGCCCCCGCCGCATCGCGCCGTTCATTTATGTGAAATTGATCACGCCCACTGGGCTTGCGGGGATGCTAGGTGATAGGCAGAGGGAGGGACATGTCTGTGCGTCTCAGGTTTAGGACGCACGGATAAGAAACGCGCGGCGATGTCAGACCGCTGTTCCAGCGACGCGCCGTCACGTCGACCGAAGGATTTTGTGAGTCGTCGATGCGCGTACTAGGGAAGCACTTTCGCGAGAAAGGCGAGCACCACGCGATTGAACTCGTCCGGCCTTTGCAGCGGCGCAAAGTGGCTCACACCCCGCAAAATGATCAACTCTGCGCCCGGAATACTCTGCGCCAGATACTCGGCATACTCAGGTTTAATGAATTCATCGTGCTCGCTCTGCACCACCACGACCGGTACGCGGATCGTGGCGAGGCGATCAGCACCGTAGTTGGGCTGCGTTTTCATCATTTCAGTGATGGATCCAACGAAAGCATTGAAATCGTTGGGCGTGCTGGAGAGTTGTGCGTAATCGTTAGCATGACGACTGAAACAGCGTTCAATGAGCGGCGTGGACACAAACTCCTTCGTACCGCTCGGGTCCATATTGCACCCGAAGAAAAAGACTCCCGCCACCCGCTCAGGCGCTTGCATGCCAACGATGAGCGCGATACACGCACCATCGCTCCAACCGATGAGTGCCGCTTTCTCAAGCCGCAGGATGTCCATCACAGCTAGGACATCGGAAGCCATCAACTCGTACGAGTAAGGCTGCGAATCGCGGGTGCTCCTGCCATGCCCGCGACTGTCGATCAGCACGACACAGTGACCCGCCTCGACCAAAGTGGGGATCTGATAACCCCAGTTGCCACTATGACCTAAGCCACCGTGGAGCAGAATGACCGGAGGGCCTTCGCCGTAAGTTGCGTACCAGATCCGGGCGCCGTCGTGATCGATGTAGGCCGATGCAAGTTCCGGCGGAAGCGCGGCTGCACCCTGTACTTCGAACCGCTGAAGGTTATCGTCGTGGGCGTGCATGGGGATCCTCAGGCAAGAAGAAAGGTTGGAATGCATGCTTAGACTCGTTGCGGATTTCCCGGGAATGCCTCCGGTCAGGGAACCACATCAACTGGAAAAGCTCACTCGTATCCATGGCGGCTCCCATCCCCAGGACCTCAAAACGGAATGTCTGTTTTTGGTCTGCACACAGCTTGTTTGTACACCGAGAATAAAGGGTTCGCGACGACGCCCCGCTTTTGGCTCGGTTCCCCGGCGTCCATATTGTCCCAGGACCTGCTTGGACAGGCTCTTCAAATCAATCGCCGTGAAGCATTGCTCACCCATAGCAACAGACGTCCACGTGCTTCCGGCGGAACGCTGGCCGGGGCACAGCAATGACCAACGACACATTTGTCGTCAATCGCAGTGGCGCTAGCCTTCCTTGTGGAGCAATGAGCAGGAACCGGACGCCATGTGAGGCGATGCTATGGCGGGCTGCGCTTTGGCATCTCGCAACGAGTCACGGGTGTCTGCAGCCTTCCAGGCGATGGAACCTAAAAAGGATTGAACATGGAAAAGCGTGACGCGTCACACTCACTGCTGGCCGTTGCGTTATCCGTACTGGCAGCGCTGGTTATCCCCATTTCTACGGCCTTGGCGCAGACGCAGCCGACGGATTTCCAGTTCACTGAGAAACCCGGGCCTTATGCCGTTGGATTGAAAGTAGTCAATCAATACGACCGATCCAGGAAGTTCGCTCTGCATCCCACGAACCATGCGGCGCCCTCCGTCAGCGACACGGGTCCGCGCCCTATCCAGACGTTGGTGTGGTACCCCGCCTCCGGTCACAACGCCAAAGCAATGACCGCTGGCGACTACGCACAGCTTGCGAAGACAGAAATTGATTTCGACCAACCCGATGAAAACAACCGGTGGGTGTCGAAGCTGGCTGCGTCAGCGAACACACTACTTTGGGCACAACGTGATGCGCCCATGGTCGAGGGGCGATTTCCACTTGTCGTTTATGCACCTGGCCAATCATCCGTGGCCTGGGACAATGCGGACATCTGTGAGTATCTTGCGAGCCACGGGTATGTCGTTGTTGCCAGCCCCTCACTCGGTAAATCGACGCGGGATGCCGACGACAACCTCGACGATATCAATGCTGCAGCGACCGACATATCGTTCCTGATCAGCTATGCAAAAACGCTTCCCGATGTGGACATGGCCAAGGTCGCAGTTGCCGGATGGAGCTGGGGTGGCATCGCCAATCTCTTTGCTGCCACTCACGACAGCCGGATCAAGGCGCTGGTCGCGCTGGATGGAAGCATGCGTTATTACTCTGGCCTGATAAAGAAATCCGGCGATATTCATCCCAAACGCATGACCATCCCCTTGTTGTTCTTTACGCGGGGATATTTGTCTCTGGAGGATTGGAATCGCTATGCCACTGCCGATAACGAAGGGCCCAGTGTGCTCAATGCGTGGACGCATGGGGATCTTTTGACCGTCCACATGCTTGGCATGTCCCACCCTGCCTTTGCTTCGATGTATCAGCGCGCCAGTAGCGAACAGAAGTTCGCCGAGAATCAGATGGAAGACTATGGCCGGGAGGACGTCAACATCAGTTATGGGTGGGTGGCACGCTACACCCTGGCTTTTTTGAACGCCTATCTGAAGGGCCAGGCCACTGAGATGGCCTTCCTCAAGGCAGCCCCTGCCGAGCACGGGGTCCCGAAGCATTTCATGAGCGTTGATTTCCGCGCTGCTGAACGCTCTCCTTGAGCGTCCGCGGGGCTTCGTCATCGGTATTTATGCTGCGCTTCGCATCATACCCATCGCATCAAGCGGCCCGTTGCACGACTTTGCGCTCCAGATATCTTCTTGTGCGGACCTACGCGAAAGCCATTGAGCGAGCGTTGGAAGTACGGTCCAAAGTTCGTGGCAGGATTACCCGAACGATCAGGCGCTTGAACTAGAACGAGCGCGAACTATCCGCGATGACCTTTATCTGCTCGATGCTTGCCGCGAGCTGCTTCCTGTAGCTCCGGCTGACGCGTACGACTTGCCCCGTGCGGAGACGCAATTCCGCATCCCCGTTGGTCAGCGGCTTCAAATCCTGGATGCCATGCAGGCACACCATGGCCCGACGATGCACGCGAGCGAACTGTCGAGGGTCGAGCCGCACTTCGAAAGCTGTGATGGTTTGCCTGATGAGATACGTGGCATCACCCACATGCAAGGCAAGGTAGTTGCCCTGGGTTTCCAGCCAATCCACTTGATCCAGCGCCACCTGCACCTGGCGTCCACGGACCTTGGTAGTGACATGCGACAAGGGGCGAGCCGCCGTAGACGCTAAAGTCGAGGGTGCGTCGTCGTCCGTCGTCCGCACCCTACTCAACAAGCGGGCCACGGCAGCCTGGCCGATCAAGGCATAAACCAGCAGCAGCCAGTTGTCTGCCACCTGCCAATAGATCTCCCCCAGGGTGGGCAGCCACGTGTGGGAAAACGCCCAGGCCGCCAATACGCAGGAAAGCAGGATCAGGCCCAATGCAAATCCAGCGACGCCCAGGCCATGAAAAAGCAGGTTGCGCAGGCGATGCTGCCCACTGATTGGAAAGCGATCACCCAGCAACAGCATGGCCGGTGTCGTCATCGCGCCAATCAGGGCGGCCCCAAGCATCCTGGCTGTCTCATGTGACAGAACCAGATGGGCGCCCATCTCCGACGCGCGCATAAGGTTGCCCGGCTCCAGCACCAGCAGAAAGGCCAGCCAGTAGATGAAGCCATACGCCCCCTGGCGCAACCACGGGGGAGGCACGGGGTGAATCATCGCCCGGGTGGCATCCATGCGCGCAGTCTGCCGCGAGCCATGCACACCGTCCATCCCTGGGGGCACTCGACCGGATTTGTGCCGAGTCGTGCCGAAATCGTGGCGAGCCGGTCTCAGGTACAAGCCAAGCCGAATCATAGGCTTGGCCAGTGATGTCTACGAGAGCGAAGCATGGCGAAGAAGACGAACGTGTACTGGCGGACCTCTGGCATAGCGGCTGTCCTGGGGCTGACCGGCGTTGCCGCGACGGTGCACGCCCAGGTTTCTATTCCTCCGGCGCCGCTCCATGAGGCGAGCGTCAATCGACTGCTGGATGCGTATTGGTTGGGCAGTAAGGTGTTACAGCTAGTGCTGCCATGGGTGTTGCTTTACAGCGGATATGGCGCACGTCTATGTCGCTGGCTGGCCGGGCGGGTTGGCGGCTCGCGCTTTCTCACCATTGGCGTGTTCGGCAGCGTCTATATGGTGCTGTACACGTTGCTCAGCCTGCCATTGGACTACGCACGTCATTACCGGCTTCCGATGTCTTTGGGGTGGCTGCACGGCGAAACCATCGGGCAATGGCTGTGGGCGCAGGCACTGGGCCTGATTCCATGGATCGTGGCGGCCATGCTCCTTCTGTGGATTCCCTATGCGTTGATGCGCCGGAGTCTGAAACGCTGGTGGCTTTGGGCAACGGTAGCCACCGCCCCCATCACCGTGTTCTTTCTGATCGCACAACCGGTATGGATAAAACCGCTGACAACGCCCTACGTGGCGCTGGCGGACACGAGCCTGCGCGCATCCATCGACGATCTCGCATCACGGTGCGGCCTCGCACATGTGGCCGTGGTGGTGGGCGGCAGCGACACGGCGGTCTATGGGGTCGGCCCCACGGTACGCATCTTTCTCGAAAGCGACATAGCCAAGAAGGAAACGCCGGACCAGATTCGCTTCACGATTGCCCACGAGCTCAAGCATTACGTGCTGGGCGACAACTGGAAACTGCTGCCTGTCGCCGTCGCGCTAGCACTGCTCGGGTTCTGGATCACCTACCAGGTAGGCCACTGGGCGACACGGCGCTTTCAGCGGCGCATGGGCTTTTCAAGCCTTGAGGACCCGGCATCACTGCCATTGCTCATCCTCTGCATCACTGCGTTGTGGCTGGCGGTGACACCAGCATTCCTCGCCTTCGATCGGCATATCGAGCGCGAAGCTGATCGCTTTGGCTTGGAGCTTTCGCACGAAAACAACGCTGCCGCTCTTCTGTTTGCATCGTGGGCGCAAGATGGCACGGACTGGGTGCAACCCGATGCGTTCGCCCGCGCCTTCTTCTATACGCATCCGTCCATCGCCGAGCGGATCACGATGGCCCATGACTATCATCCCTGGCGAGAAGGCGCACCGCTGCGCTACGCGGACAAATGCACCATGCCATCGGCACCCGTAGCCCAATAGCCCTTATGAACCGGGCGCTCCCTTGGGCGCGGGCACGAGCACATCGTCATCCTTACTCCACGCAGGGGTCGTGATGGCATAGAACTTAAGAACCTCGCCTTTGCTGGCACGAATAGAGCGGACCACCGCGGGTGGAATCAAGATGTAGTCGCCCGGCCCTACCGGATGAGCCACACCACCCGTCCAAACCTCACCATGCCCTTCCAGAATGAAGAAGGATTCTTCGCCAGCCTTGTTGTGGCTCCACGCGCTTGCATGACCCGGATCGAGTTCAAATAGCGCGACGCTGCCCAATTTCGATTTGGCGCCATCAGGGGCCGCATGACCCGTGAGCTCCTTCAGCCGCACACCCTCGGACACTTGCACAAAAGGCAGATCACTGGGAGTGATGACCTTGGGCGCGTTACCGCCCTGCCCGGCTTCTGCAGCCATCACCCCGAAGGATGCGAAGAGGCAGAGAGGAACTGTCCAAATGTACTTGTTCAACATGAGTCACCTAAAGGTATGGAGCTATAGCCAGTGATCAAGCGAGAGAAACACCTCTCGGTCCAATTGACCACGCCTGACTAGTTCAAGAGCGAGCATGCATAACGCTGAGCCTTACGCTCAAGCAGGTTGCTGCTGCGTTGTGCAATGAATGCCACCGCCGCCAGCGGCAATGGCGTCGATATTAAGCTGTATCACCTCGCGAGAGGGAAACAGCTCGCGAAGCATGGCCCGGGCATCTCTATCAGCCTTGCCATCGCCAAACTCGGGGCCAATCACCGCGCCGTTGCACACATAGAAATTGACGTAGCCGGCCGCGAAGTCCTTCGTTTCATACTGCGGTCGAATGGCTGATGGCGCAGGTAACACGACGACCTCCAACTTGCGTCCTTTCGCATCCTCTGCACTACGAAGAATGTCGAGATGACGCTTGGTTACGGCATGGTCGTACGACGAGATGTCGGTATCCAATCCGACCACCACGACACCTGGCTTAGCGAATCGTGCGTAGAAATCCGTATGACCATCGGTGATGTCCTTGCCGGCAATGCCAGGGATCCAGATGATCTTGTCCAATCCCAAAAGTCGCTTCAGCTCGGCCTCGCATGCCGCCTTGGTCAAACCAGGATTGCGGTTACGGTTGAGTATGCAGCTTTCGGTCAAGATGGCCGTTCCCGCGCCATCCACTTCGATGGCGCCGCCTTCCAGTACCAGCCGCGTCGTCAGCGACTGCGCTCCGGCCAGCCGATTGACGGCGCTTGCCACCAAGGCGTCGGCATCATGCTCTTGCTTGCCACCCCAACCATTGAAGTTGAATTCAATGCCCGCTAATTCGCCCTGACCATTCTTCACAAAGACTGGGCCCGTATCGCGCATCCAAAGATCATCAATATCCTGGACGATAAGATGGACGCTGGACCCACACAGCTCCTGTGCGAGATCGTAGTCATCCTCACGCACCAGCATGTTGACCGGTTCATGGGCCGCAATGACCTTCGCGATAGCGCCCAGCGCATGTTGAGCGCCGCTCAGAAGATCTCTTCCCCAGACTTCTTCGCTGGGGCCAAAGGCCATCCACGTTGCCTTGTGGTGCTCACCTTCATCCGGCATGAACCACGGTTTGAACTCCGAGGCAAAGGCGCCACCGACAAGTTCCTCACCCATCGAGCCCAGATACAAGGCGCCCGCCGCCATAGAGCATTGCTTTAGAAAATCACGCCGCGTTTTCATGGCCATCACCGGATAAGAGCGAGCGTCTTGGCTCGAGAAAGTGTTGTTGGAGAAATATGAACGTCGCGACTCAACACAAACATGACATGCCGTCGAGACCGCACCCATCGCGGGAACGGATCATGCGGAAATGAGCTTCGCGACGCAAAAAGTTTCGCCATGGCCCATGATGACATCATTGGGTTTAGCCATGTGCCGGGGTGGCTTTGATCGATTCAGCGAACAAATTTGATACTCGCCACCGTTTTCGAAAGCCCATGCGACGCAGGCTTTTTCGATGTGCAAAATTCGCTTTGTGATGCGGACGTATAGAAGTCCTGCTTGCTAATTTAATCCGAAGAAACCTGTCAAGAATCCTTCATGGGTGGTCACTAGCGTGGCCCTGCCCGCCCAACCCTGGGCGGGCCAGACCTTCTGGAGACCACCATGACAAATCGTTTTGCTCGGCAGCGTATTGGCGCGACCCTTGCGCTCGTTTTGTTCGGCACCGGCATGGTTGCCCATGCCGATGATTCATGGAATCGGCGTGACTTCCACTTTTGGCCAGGCAATCTTGTGCTGAGTCGCAGTGTGTACGACAACAAGGCAAGCAACGTACAGGTCGGTACCGTCCTTCCCGTGAATTGCGCCAGCACAACAGGTGGCTGCGGCGCTGCCAGCGGCGCTCCATTCGATGGCACGTACCCCTATGTGTGGAACAACGACCTGTACGATGGCAGCTTTGGCATCACGGCACGTATCTACCTCGACCAGCTCACACTAGACGGTCATTTGATCGATTCGTTGCAAGTTCCCAATAGCCTGCTGCCGACCGCACCCGAAGGCGAGCTGGTGACCAGCTTTAGTTCAAAGTCCGAGCTTGCGCTGCATCTGTCGCAGGATCACAGGTACCTCAGTTTCATGGGTTACGTCGCACCGGTGAATGCCATCGACGTCTCCAATTCCAATACACCCGGCGCGGTTGATCTGACGAATCCGGATGGTCAAAGCATCTACCGGGCAGTGGCCACAGTTGATCGCAAGGGCCATTTCAACTTCACGGAAACCAATGCCTACAGCGGCAACAACGGCCGTGCTGCCATCCTGCTCAACCGCGACGGTGCCGACTATTTCTTCACCGCCGGCAATGCCGGCAATGGCAGCAATCCGCAACCCGCCGGAGTCGTTCTTGGGGCAGGCGCGCAGTTCATCACGCCGACACACTTGCCGGAGATTGCACAGCACCCCGTCGCCACTACCCCACTGGCCAGCTTCTCTATCGCTGCGCTTGGCCTGAAGGCCGACAAGATTGGCAAGGATGATAATTTTCGCGGCATGACCGTGCACGACGACGTTGTGTACTTCACCAAGGGCAGCGGAAGCAATGGCGTGAATACGGTGTATTTCGTCGATACCACGGGCACGGCATGCCCCAACGGTGTCGGCGTACCGGTGCTCGGCGCCGCGTTACCCAGTGCACCGCTGGCTTATAACGCGAGCACCGTGCTGAGCGATGGACTGCCGACCAATATGTGCATCCTCGCCGGATTCCCGACCACGCCCGCGAAGACCGCGAAGACGCTGGCTTACCCGTTCTCGCTGTGGTTTGCCGACGCCAATACGCTTTATGTGGCCGACGAAGGAGACGGCTATGTGGGAGGCGCCGATCTGTACACACACGCTGCCGCACAGACGACGGCGGGTCTGCAGAAATGGACGTACGACAGCAGCAGCAAGACGTGGGTACTGGCTTATACCTTGCAGGCGGGACTCAATCTTGGCCACGCCTATACGGTGGGTGGCTATCCAACCGGCATCAACGCCGCCACCGAGCTGCCTTGGTCGCCGGCCACCGACGGACTGCGCAACCTCGTGGGTCGCGTCGATCGCGATGGTCGCGTGACGATCTGGGCCACAACATCTACCGTCAGTGGCAATGGCGATATAGGTGCCGACCCGAATCAGCTAGTGGCCATTCGCGACACATTGAAGAACAGCAATGCCACTGTCGCCGCGCAGGAGAAGTTCGTGACACTGCGCACCGCTAACTTTGCAGAAGTGCTCCGTGGCATCTCGTTTACACCGGATCAGGACTCGGACGATCGTGACCACGATCACCATTAAGTCGACTACTGGCAAGCGCTGAATCTCAACGGGGGCGCCGGCGAAAACGCGCCGGCGCCTTGTAGACAAATTCGACTGAGCATCCCTGTAGCAACGGCGTCGACGCGCCATAGCCCCTTTTAAGACCCAGCTAAGCTAGCCATGCGAATGGCAGACTAGCTACCGACGGGATACTTCCGCAGCAGCGCCTTGAAGCGTGGGTCGTCACGCAGCGGATCCCATAGGGGATCGAGCTGGAGCAATGCGCTCGACAGAATGGCCCCAGCCGGCATGGACAGCACGCGTTCGATCAGAGGAATAGCCTGATCGGGCTGACCGACCCGCACGTAAAGCTGCGCCTGGTACGCGAGCATGTCCGCACCCGTGAGGGCATCTTGGGCGACCGGCATCAAGGCAACAGCACGCTCGCCTTCAGCAACGGCTTCAGGCTTTCGTCCAAGCCCGGCGTAGGCAAATCCCAGGGTGAGGTGCAGGTCCGCGTCGTCCGGCCGCTCAGCCAGCGCAGCTTGAGCATGCGTGGCTACATCGTCATACACCTCTGCCGCCTTGGCCGTGTCTCCAGCGGCCTGCAAGGCCCACGCTAGATACAAGCGCCGAGGTAAAACAACGTTGTCCGGATCGTCCCAGTTCTCTGCCTTGTCCGCCTCAGCCACTTTGACGGCGCCTGCATAGTCGCGAGCCAACTCGCGCTCGAAATACATGGACATGATATTGGCAGCGTAGGCATCGCTGCCCGGCTTGAGTGCCGCTAGCGCGGCATGCATCGCTGCCGGATCGCCCTTCCACACCAGCTCATTGAAGACCTGAGCCATACGTTCGCCGACAGGATTTTTGCTCAACGCGAAAGCGGCGGCATAAGCCTGATCCGCTTCTGCGTAACGGCGCATGCTCTGATAGGTCACGCCGAGTTGGTTGAATGCATATTCGCTGTGTGGATCAAGCACAGTGGCTGCGCGAAAGCGCGTCAACGCTTCATCCCAGCGCCCCTGGCGCCGCGCGATCGCGGCGATAAGCAGCTCGACCGTGGCACTGTTCGGTAGCGTCTGCCGTGCCAACTCGAGTCGGGTAGTGGCACCGGCGTAGTCCCGGTGCCCCCAGTAGTCATACAAGCCGAGGGCGTAGTGTCCCTGGCCCAGGTTCGGCTGCAGCGCCAGCGCACGATCGGCGGCAGTTTTCGCCTCAGCCAATCTCGCGTTTGTGCGATCAGGTGCGAAGAAATACATCTGCATGTGAGCCCGCGCCAGCGCTGCCGAGGCGAGCGCGAAGTCCGGGTCCATGGCCAACGCCTGTTGATACATCGAGATCGCCGTGGGCAACTCGGACGATGACAGCGTGGGATCATCGTAGGCGCGGTTCGCGTGCACGCCGGCTCGCAGGTACAGATCGTAGGCGCCAGCGTTGCGGGTTGGCACGGTGTCGATACGCGCGGTCTCGGCGGACGTCAGTTGTACTTTCAGCGCCTCCGCAACGTTCTGCGCAACCTCGCCTTCCACATTGAAAACGTTGTCCAGCGTGCGTGTGTAGGCTTTCGCCCAAAGGTGATTGCCACTGCTTACATCGATCAACTGCACATTGATCAGCACCTGATTGCCGACCTTTTGTACCGTGCCCTCAAGTAGCGTAGCCACACCCAACTGTCGCGCTATGGTTTTGATGTCTTCCGGATGGCTGGGGTACTTCTCTGTCGAGGTGCGAGAGATCACCTTGAGGCCGCCAATGCCCACCAATTGGGTCAGGATCATGTCCTGCATGCCGCTGGCGAAATACGCGTTGCCCTTGTCTGTACTGAGATTCTCGAATGGCAGCACCGCGATCGACTTGAGATCGACCACTGACGCTGCGTCCGCGGAGTGATGTACGAGCTGGTGACGACCGAGCAATACGGCAACCACCACGAGCAGACCTGCGATCACCGCGACGAGAAGCTTTCCAAACTTGCGTGTCTTATCTGGTCGCTGAGGTATTGCCGGGTTCGTGGCCGTTGCCGCCTCAGGCACGGCGACGTCATGGGCGAGGATCGGCACGAACACCGGTTCGGGGGCGACCAGTGCCTTGTTTGTGCTCAACCCCTCGCGCGACGAGGCAAATTGCACCTCGGCATCGAGGCGAAAGCCAACGCCATGCACGGTATGCAGATAGTGGTTTTCTTCACCGCTCTCGCCAAGCGCATGGCGCAGCAACGCGATGATGCGACTGAGGGAGGAAGGCGTGACATGGCTATGCCCCCACACCTCGTCGAGAATCTCATCACGACTCAACACGCGGCCAGGGTCGCGCGCCAATAGGACAAGCACGGCGAACGCCTTGCGCTCGAGCCCGACTTCCTCGCCATCGACAAACAGACGATGGCCTAGGGTGTCGATCTCGATCGTGCCGAACGCCATCCACGCAGCAGAGGCGGACTCTACAGCCATCGGTTCGACCTCCGTTACCGCCCTTGGTCCCGTTCAGGTTACACCAAATCTGTCGCAAGCCCGGGTAGAGCCTAGGTGTGGATTCCGTTGTGACTGAACAGCATTCCGGGGTCACGTGAACCAACCGCGGGGCTACCCAGCGTTACGCTCGTGCTGCAAGCACGCCCTCCCACCTACATGCTCGGCGCAACGGTGCCGTCAGACCATTTGCCGGCAGGCATCATGAACACGTTTATCGGCTCAGGGGCGCCATGAAACTGTGGATTCAGCATGACAGGGGACCCCGCTTGGTCCGCACCCCAGTTCACGCCAGTGGCCGTGTAGAACATCAGGTGGGGAATCCAGTGACCGGCCTGATCGTCCAGATATCCTTGCTTGAGACATCATGTAGGACATGGCCCCCGGCTCCAGTGGCGGCAGTTGCTTGGCGGCAAGCGCGGCCTCAATGCTCTTTTTGATCTCCTCCTTTGATTGCCCGGCCAGCACCAGGGCTGTCCTTCTATAAGTCATGGGCAGGATCGATCTGGCTGCCTCTGGATTGAAGCAGACAGGCCCCCGCAACTTGGGGTTCCAGAACTGGGGAGCGTCGAATGGGGACATCCACCCCCGCTCGACCACGCACACAAAGCCATTTTTGCCCTCGACTGCCGTGACGTAGCCATGCGGCTCGAGGACCAGGATAGCTGCGGCGTCAGAGATCGCCGCAGGCGCGGCGCTTCGCGCCAACGCTATTTCCGCAGCACGGTCGTTCATCAGGTATCGCGGTAACGGCGCCATGCGCGGGTAATTAGAATACGACTGAGCTGCCGCGACGGTGCTGACAACAAGCGCAGAGAGCATGCAAATCGCGACCAGACAGCGGAAGCCATGGACTTCACTCTTCATCTCTCGCTCCTTTATGCCGTTCGCCAATCGAGGTTATTGGGGCGTACCGAGCCAGCCGCTGGTGGCTGCATCTAAGAACCCTGCCTCTAAACGACGAACCAGGGACTGGCAAATCGACATCCGTACCCGTGCGATCTTCCGTCCGAAAGCAAACCTCGGTCGACGCTAGCCGTTGCTGGCGACCCGCTCGAACACGCCTGACGCCACAAGGGCGGCAGTGACATCCACCAGCACCACCGCATGATGGCTCCGCGGAAGAATGAACAAACCGCACCAATCATCGGAGATCTCAAAGGAGCCACCCAGGTATGAACAGACCCATAGAAAATCATCGGGCGCCGGCTCAGATCCCGATGCCATGAATCCGCTGAGTTGACGGTCAAGAATGGACATCACGGACGGAAAACCCTCCGCCCGATGATCTCCTCGAAACTCGAGAATCAGTCGGCCACTTCCATCCAGCGCGGGCCGAACTACGAACTGATTCACCACCCCTCCTGTCCACTCAACATTCGCTGCCGGCATGTCCGCCATCGGCTGTAATTTCAATCGGTCAAGCGGCCATTGAGAAGGTTTCAGGTGCAAGTATCACGCGCGGGGTTGTCCCCCTTTAGTATCCGGGGGACTGGGTAAAGGCGCCTCCGGCAATCTGTGAGATCAGCGCAGGCAGATCATCGGGATCCTTTCCGCCCGCACCGCCCCACACCAACACCGGATCTTTCTTCGAGATATCCAGAACAACCGCTGCGCGAAAGGGCGCAAAGCCGCCTATCACATAGAAGATGATGCAACGATCGCTCGACACACCACCGATGAGCAATCGTCGCCAAGGCAACCGAGGGCCGCGACCGATGACATCAGTCGCCTGATAAGGCTGCCCTGGATTGGCCAATTCGAAATCTGGCGTGTGTGCTAACGCGGAAAATCCGCGCTTACAACTTGAGGGGAACGCGGTGATGTCGCGTACCTCGACGAAATGCTCGGCGAGCAACTTTTCGCGTTCTGAGGATGAGGGCAACGAAGCCTTGAGCACCGCCGCGCCGACGTCCTGCGAAGGCACATGCGGCGCGGCACCCACCTGAGCCCATGCCGACGGGGAACTGCAGGCTAGAAGTCCGGCCAAGACCATGGCATGCACATGGGTAGAACGCGGAACATCCTTCACCGATATCACTCCGTTGGCAGCACTTCCTATACAACGCAACGAGGACGCGAATGGGTTGGCCGGATCAAAAAGCCGCGCGAGTGCTTAAGCCTTCATACCCGATAGGCTGCAATGCCAGGAAGGTCTCCGCGGAAGTCGTACCTGCCGGTATGCGTGATCGGTATCCACGAGCAGCCTAGGATCTCACCGCCGGTGGCGCGGACCTGCTCGCAGAAATACATGTCCTCGCCAATCGTCATACCCTCGCGCGTCTCGGTACGAAAGAATTGGTAATACGGCGCGCGCCCGTCCTTGGCCGCCATCGCGGGGAAGTCGGCATTCTCGATGCGTGGGGCACGGCCCGTATCAACGAGGCGCATCAGGCACTCTCGCGAGATCAGCATGATGCCAGCCCCGATGGCGGAAACACGCGTAGGCTTCGGGCCAATAACGACGGTCGGCTCGTCATCCGCCACGCGAAACATGTTCTCGTAGTTGCCCGCTAGCGCGGGAAGTACGGCGGGATCGATATTTGGGTGGGTAAGTACGGCCCGCCTGATGCGCGCCCAATCGATGGACTTCTTGGGACACATGGCGGCCACCACATCCGCGCGCCGCCATTCGAACATCTTCATTAGCTCGGGGACGCCAAAGCCCATGTCGTCGTCGACGAACAGCAGATGCGTCGCACTGGTGGTCCACAGGAACAAATTGGCCAATCGGTTTCTCGCGTGCTCGATGATGCTGACGTGAGCGACAAAGAGTGTCTCGAAACCAATGCTGCGCTGATTGCACTCGCGTTGAAGATCAAGCGCGCTGATCACATAGCCAATGCAGAAGGATCCGCCGTGCGTTGGCGTTGCCATAGCAATGGAGAATTCGCCTACTGACAGGTCTTGAGGTTCCACCGGGCATCACCTCTGAGGCTAACGATGTCGAGATTGCTTGGTGTGACGAAACGCGTATCGTGGCGAGGCCGCGTACACGCGCCCAGCACGCCGTGCGTGCGTGCGCTGCATGGCGACATGATGTTACGCGAAGATTCGCGCGCTCTGCCGCCTCCATCAGGCGCCCCTTCTGCGCATCAACTCCATTGACCTTGGATCGACCAGGCTAACGCTGTGCAGCCGAGAGCTGACGTTCACCCCCGTCTGCCCCGCTGTGTCGGAACCAGCCATGCATTCATTGATGCTGGAGGCGGTGGGTGGCCGCTTTTTCCGGGCATTTTTTCGATAGGCAAAAGAAAGGGACTTAGCTTTCGCTAAGTCCCTGTCTTAGTTGGTGGGCCGTGTAAGATTCGAACTTACGACCAATTGATTAAGAGTCAACTGCTCTACCAACTGAGCTAACGGCCCTGAAACTTTTGTACTTGCAACATCAACTGGGGTGGAAGATGGGACTCGAACCCACGACCCTCGGAATCACAATCCGATGCTCTAACCAGCTGAGCTACATCCACCGCAAACCTTGAACTGGCGCGCCCGACAGGAATCGAACCTGCAACCGTCGGCTTAGAAGGCCGATGCTCTATCCGGTTGAGCTACAGGCGCTCGTGCACAGTGTGCATAGCATCTGCATGGTCGGGGCAGAGGGATTCGAACCCCCGACATCCAGCTCCCAAAGCTGGCGCTCTACCAGGCTGAGCTATACCCCGATTTCGAACCCTCAACCACTTTCGCGGACTGAAGCCTTGAAATGCTACGGGTGACGCCTAGTCTAGTCAATCCGTATCAAAGCACACCGAACTTTATATCTTATGTCCGGCCCGTTTGGCGATTCACTGCCTTGCGGCGCAAGTGGTGATGCGAACATCACACCTTGCTATTAAATGGCGCGCCCGGAGAGATTCGAACTCCCGACCACCAAGTTCGTAGCCTGGTACTCTATCCAACTGAGCTACGGGCGCGTTTTTTAAACTTTTGCTTTGTCGCTTAACCACCGGAGTGGAAAGCGCCGAAGCCAGAAGCGGAATTATTCAGATTTGAGAGTCGTGCGTCAATACTTTTTTTCAGATTTTTTTCATCGCCGTCTGAGAATCTTCACGTTCGGCGATGAAAGCACTTCACTCGAGCCGAGTAGTTTAGCCATCTGTTTCACATTCGGCTAGACCTTTGCATGATTTTTTTCACATATGTGAAGCAGAGGCTACAGGCGGTATTCATGCCTGCGCTCTGTCGGCACCTTCCAATGATGCCGTCTATCGTCAAGCGCACGTACGTTCTGAACGCGCAAGGCGCACGCCCTACCCTACAAAGAAAAAAGGCGGCCCATGGCCGCCTTTTCTCAATTTGCCGCAACAAGCTGATCAGCGATCGGCGATGCGACTCTGCGTTGCTGGATCACCGACCTTTGCGCCGCTATCGCCACGCGGCGGCGGAGGTGGCGGCGTGGAGCCCGTATTGGAGTTCTTCGACCAATCCGCTGGCGGGCCCGGAACGCGGCCAGCCATGATGTCTTCGATTTGATGCGCGTCGATGGTCTCGTACTGCAACAGCGCATCGGCCATCGCATGCAGCTTGTCGATGTTGCCGGTGAGCAGATCCTTGGTGCGCGAATAGGCGCGATCCAGGATGGCGCGCACTTCTTCGTCGATCTTGCGCGCGGTTTCGTTGGAGACGTTTTTGTGCTGGGTTACGGCACGACCCAGAAACACCTCGTCCTCTTCCTCGCCATAGGTCATCGGACCAAGCGTGTCGGACAGGCCCCACTTAGTGGCCATGTTGCGGGCCATTTTGGTGGCGCGCTCAATGTCGTTCGACGCACCGGTGGTGACCTTGTCCTCACCGAAGATCAGCGCCTCGGCCACGCGACCGCCATACAGCGAGCACAGCTGCGACTCGATGGCCACGCGGTTCATGCTGTACTTGTCGCCTTCCGGGAGGTACATGGTCACACCCAGCGCGCGACCGCGCGGAATGATAGTGACCTTGTAGACCGGATCGTGCTCTGGCACGAGGCGACCGACGATGGCATGACCGGCCTCGTGATACGCGGTGAGCTTCTTCTCGTCCTCGCTCATCGCCATGGAGCGACGCTCGGTACCCATCAGGATTTTGTCGCGCGCCTTGTCCAGATGGATCATGCGCACGTCACGGGCATTCTCACGCGCTGCGAACAGCGCCGCCTCGTTGACGAGGTTGGCGAGATCGGCACCGGAAAACCCGGGCGTACCACGCGCAATCGTCATGGGGTCGACATCAGCTGCGGTCGGCACTCGGCGCATATGCACCTTGAGGATCTGTTCGCGCCCTCTCACATCCGGCAGCCCGACCACCACCTGGCGATCGAAGCGACCCGGACGGAGCAACGCAGGGTCGAGCACATCGGGGCGGTTGGTGGCGGCAATGACGATGACACCCTCGGTGCCTTCGAAACCGTCCATTTCCACCAGCAACTGGTTCAGCGTCTGCTCGCGCTCGTCATGGCCGCCACCAAGCCCGGCGCCACGATGGCGACCAACGGCGTCGATTTCGTCAATGAAGATGATGCACGGCGCGTGCTTCTTGGCCTGCTCGAACATGTCGCGCACGCGGCTGGCGCCGACGCCCACGAACATTTCCACGAAATCCGAACCGGAGATCGAGAAGAACGGCACCTTGGCTTCGCCGGCGATGGCCTTGGCGAGCAGGGTCTTACCGGTGCCCGGCGGGCCCACCATGAGCACGCCGCGGGGAATTTTGCCGCCCAGCTTCTGGAACTTGCCCGGGTCGCGCAGGAACTCGACCAGCTCGCCCACTTCTTCCTTGGCTTCGTCGCAACCGGCGACGTCGCTGAAGTTGACCTTGATCTGGTCCTCACCCTGCAGCTTGGCGCGCGAGCGGCCAAAGCTCATGGCACCTCGTCCGCCGGCACCCGCCTGCATCTGGCGCATGAACCAAATAAACACGCCAACGATCAGGATGATGGGTAGCCAGTTGAGCAGCAGGCCCAATAGCGAGAAGCCGTTATTGGAAGGCTCCTGGCGAACCTCCACGCCCTTGTCCTGCATCTGCTTGACCACCGAGTTGGTGGACCAGCCCAGGACCGGTGCGACGGTGCGGAACGTGCTGCCGTCCTTCAGCTTGCCGCTGATGGCGGCCGGCTGGTCGGCACTGATGTTGGCCGAAGCCACGTTGCCGTTGTCCACGCTCTGCACGAAGCTGCTATAGGGCATATCCGAAGACGCCCCACCGTGCGGATTGAAGCTCTGGAATACCGTCAGCAGTACGACTGCGATGATCAGCCAGAGCAGGAGGTTTTTCGCCATTTCATTCATGCACGGTTCTCGCCCGATTGCCCGCCGTGGACCTTTCGCCCCACGGCTAATGCATACACCTCCCGCGAACGCGCGCGGGAGGCCTTAGGTTTACGCATCGTTACGCGGGTGAAGTCTGCGCGCAAGCTGCGTATGTATTCGTCAAAGCCGGTCCCCTGGAACAACTTGATCAGGAACGACCCGCCCGGCTTCAGCCACTGCCGGCTGAAATCGAGCGCCAGCTCAGCCAGACCCATAGCCCGGATCTGGTCGGCCAAGGCCACACCACTCATATTGGGGGCCATATCAGACAGCACAAGATCGACTTGCTGGCCAAGCAGACGGCTTTCCAGCTCCCGCAGGACCGATTCTTCGCGGAAATCACCCTGCAGGAAATCTACTCCGCCGATGCCCTGCATGGGCAGAATATCCATAGCCACCACGTGCCCGGTGTCGCCCAGGCGCTGACGCACCAGCTGCGACCATCCGCCCGGGGCGGCGCCCAGGTCCACCACCCGCATGCCAGGTTTGAGCAGGCGATCCTTATCGATCAGCTCTTCCAGCTTGAAGACCGCGCGCGAGCGCAGGCCTTCGGCCTGGGCTTTCTTCACATAGACATCATCGAAATGCTCCCGCAGCCAGCGGGAACTACTTTTGCTGCGAGACATGGGTTGGCAACAGCCACAGATACGGGGAGATGGCGCATGATACCCTTAGCGGTCCTATCGCAGCGAATCCGAGACTGAACGCATGGCACTTTCCCCCTCGCAGCGCCGTTACTTGCGCAGCCTTGCGCATGATCTCAACCCCGTCATCCTGCTGGGCGCCAAGGGTGCGACTGAAGCCGTGCTCAAGGAGCTAGACCTGGCGCTGTCTCACCACGAGCTGGTCAAGGTGAAGCTGTCAGGCGGTGACAAGGAAGAGCGCCAGGCCCAGATCGACTTCTTCACCGAAGGTACCCGGGCGGAGAATGTGCATCAGATCGGCCATATCGTGGTGCTGTTCCGCCGCAACGAGGACGAGCCCAAGCTCGCCCTGCCCCGCTAAGCAGGGGTTGGCTGATGGACCTGTCGCTCGATCGTCCCGGCAATTACCTGTTCGTTCGGCGGGTCGGCCCCCGTTCGATCTTCGTTGTCGATCGCGAGCTCACCACGAGCTTTCTTCTTTCGCCTGAGCGCGCCATCGAGAATTGGCCGGTAACGGCCGCGAGCGAACTCGAGGCCAGCCATGTCGACGCGATCCTCGAACTGAAGCCCGAAGTGGTGCTTCTAGGCACGGGCGAACGACAGGTCTTTCCCGCTCACGCCTTCATGGCCGGCCTACTGCGCAAGGGCGTAGGCATAGAAGTAATGGACAACGCGGCTGCGGCCCGAACTTATGACCTGTTGGCCGGCGAGAGCCGGCGGGTGGTTGTGGCCTTTATTCTGCCGGCCCAATAACCCGGGCTCTGAACGACGAGGGCGCATGGAGTGCGCCCTCGCAGTAAGCGCACACGCCATCACCGCGATGGCAGATAGCCCATCGGGTCGACCGGGTTGCCGTCCTTACGGATCTGGAACTGGAGTTCGTCGCGCGACGAGCCTGTGGAACCCATTTCCGCGATCTGCTGACCCGCCGTGACGCGCTGGCCTTCCTTCACCAGTCGCTTGCTGTTGTGGCCATAAGCCGACAGGTAGCTGTCGTTGTGCTTGACGATGACCAACTCGCCATAGCCCACCAGACCGTTGCCGCTGTACACGACCACGCCATCGGCCGCTGCCCGCACAGGGTCGCCCGTCTTGCCGCCGATCTCGATGCCAGGAATGGCATCACCCGACTGGAAGCGCTTAATGAGCGTGCCGTCCGCAGGCCAGCGCCAGGTCACGCCGCCATTACTGCGGGTTGCCCCGGGCGCTGCTGGCACAGGCGGTGCCGGCGGGGGTGTATTGCTGGCGGTGGCAGCAGGCGCGCCAGCCACCGGAACCACCGGGGTGGTCGCAGCCGCTGGCGTGGTTGCCGAATGTGCAGGAGCCGCTGTGCTGGCGGCCGCTGCGGGAGCTCCGACCGACGCCACATCGGCCGCCACCGTTGCTGCCGGCTGTCCGCCCTGCTGAGTGTCCTGGGTCGACGAGACGACATGGCCAGCGGATGCCACCGGCTTGGCGGTCGTCACGACCGCAGCGGTGTGCATGGCTGCCGCGGCAGGCGGCCTGCCGTTGGCGGGAGCCAGTTGCAGCTCCTGCCCCGGCCAGATCGTGTAGGGCGAATCGATGTGATTCCAGCCGGCCAGGTCGCGGAAGTCCACGCCATTGCGGAAGGCGATCGAATAAAGCGTATCGCCCTTCATCACCTTGTAGGTTCCGCCCGGTGCGGATCGGGCTGAAGGGGCGACAACGCGCGACGAGCTATTGGCTGCCGGCTCCACGACGACGGACCGCTGGGTGCCACAGGCAACCAGCAGGATGGCGGAGGTGAGGGTCAGCGACCGGAGATATCCATTCATGGTGGTCAGCATAACGAGGCGAGACGGTATTTTCATGCGTACCCTGCTGACAGGCACGTGGACCTGCCGCCCAGCGTTCAGCGCGACAGGAACCACCATGCCGCCAACGCTGCCAGGATGATCAGCGCCGCCCAGCCAATGCGCTCGATGTGCTTGTGCAGGATGCGCTCGGCACGCTCGCCGAAAAGACGAATAAGCAGCGCCAGCAACCACACGCGCTTGCCACGCCCCACCGCCATGCACACCAGGAACGGGACGATCGGCACGCCGACGATACCCGCCGCCCAGGTGACGAACTTCATCGGCACCACCGGCTGCAGCGCAGCCAGCGCCAGCACCACCATCAGACCCAGCCAATGCTGGTTCATCTGCATTCGCAGGTTGTCCACGCCCTTTTCAATGGGCGCGAGCAAGTGCAGGCTGTCGAGCAATGGCGACAAGGCATGGAAAGCCCAATGGCCCAGCGCATAGCCCACCAGCGAACCCAGCAGCGAGAACAGCAGGCTGATGTTGGCGTAGAAAAACGCCTTGTGGCGCTTGCCCAGCATCATCGGCGCAAGCATCACTTCCGGCATGATCGGGAAGATGAAGGCCTCGACGAAGCTCAGGCCGCACAGGTAATACAAAGCCCGGGGGTGGCGCGCCCACGTCAGTGCGCGCGCATACAACGGTCCAAACAGACGCATGCTTAGTAGCTTCCTTGTGACATCAGCCGATGCCGCCGAGCAGGGGCACGAAACTGACCGCGGCCAGTTCCTCTTGGACAAAATCGCCCTGCCCGTCGCCACGCATGCGGATCAGCGTCTGGTTGCTGGGTGAACCCACCGGCGCCACGAGCACACCGGTCGGGCTGAGCTGGTCCAGCACGGCATGCGGAATCGCATCGCCGGCTGCCGTCAGAATGATGGCGTCGAACGGTGCTTCATCCGCCCAACCCAACTTGCCGTCGTCATGGCGCGAGCGGATGTTGTTAAGACCGAGCTGGCGGAAACGACGACGCGCCTGGCGCAGCAGTTCCTCAATACGCTCGACCGTAAAGACCTGGGGCACGATCTGCGCCAGCACCACAGCCTGGTAACCCGAACCGGTGCCGATCTCCAGCACCTTCTGCGGCACTCCAAACTCGAGCAGCGCCTCGGTCATGCGCGCTACCACCCACGGCTGGGAAATGGTCTGACCATGACCGATCGGTAGCGCAGTGTTCTCATAGGCGCGCGAATGCAGCGCCTGATCGATGAAATGATGGCGCGGCGTGTTGCGGATCACATCGATCACACGCTGATCGCGGATGCCTTCGTCCTTCAGCTTCACGACAAGGCGATCGCGCGCGCGTTGCGAGGTCATGCCCTCGCCTTTCAATGCAGATGGCGGCAACGGATGCACGTTCATGCCCTCATGCTGCCTCGTCGGCGGGCTTGCCGGCTGCCACGCCCTGGTTCAATGCACCCACCCAACTACTGACCTTCTCCAATGCCTGGAAGCGCGTCAGGTCGACATGGATGGGCGTGACCGATACGTAACCGCGACGCACAGCGTTGAAGTCCGTACCGGGGCCTGCATCATCCACGTCACCGGCTGGGCCGATCCACCAGATTTCCTTGCCACGCGGATCGGTCTGCTTGATGCACGGCTCCGCACGATGGCGCTTGCCCAGGCGCGTCACCTCAAAACCGCAGATCTGATCCCATGGCAGGTCGGGCACGTTGACGTTGAGGATGGTGTCCGCCGGAAGCGGATCGACCCGCAGGCGCTGCATGAGCAGCAGCACGGCGTTGGCGGCCGAGTCGTAGTGCTCGCCCTTGTGATCCTTGCTGACCAGCGACACCGCGATGGCCGGCAAGCCGAGGAAACGCCCCTCCATCGCGGCCGACACCGTGCCCGAATAGATGACGTCATCGCCAAGGTTGGCGGAATTGTTGATGCCAGATACCACCATGTCGGGCTCATGGTCGAGCATGCCCGCCAGCGCCAAGTGCACGCAGTCGGTCGGCGTGCCAGCAACACGGTAGTAGCCGTTGTCCATGCGCAACGCACGGATAGGCGCATCCAGCGTGAGGGAATTGCTGGCGCCGGAGCGATCGCGATCAGGCGCCACTACGGTCACCTGGCCGATCGCGCCAAGGCGCTCGGCGAGCACGCGGATGCCCGGTGCATCCACCCCGTCGTCGTTTGAAACCAGAACTCGCATGATGATCCGTTCAAGGCCAGTCGCGGCAACGCTGCGTAGGCAGCGCTCGCCGGGTCAAGCCTGAAGTCTACCGGACCGGCGCAGCGGTTTCACATCACGCCGGCTCACGTTTCCGATGCATCCCAACTCAGGCAGCGACTCAACCGCGACGCGACGCGCCAGCACCCCGGGTGCATTAGGATTCAGGACATGAAACATCGTCCGCCCACCCCGGTTTCAGACGACGACACCCGCCTGTTCCGCGAGGCCATCGGCGACGTCAAACCGTTCGACCCGGTCGCGCCAGCGCCGGCCGCCCCCAAGCCTGAGCCGCATCCGTACATGCTGGAAGCGGACGAAGCCGCCGTGCCGGGCGAACTACTCGACATGGCGTTCGATCCAACGCTGATCGAGGTGGGCGAGGAACTGAGTTACCTCAGAGACGGCTATTCACCCAAGCTGCTGCGCCAGCTCAAGCGCGGCCAATACAGCGTCCAGGACGAGATCGACCTGCATCAGATGAACGCAGCCACCGCGCAAGCCTGCATTGTGGATTTCCTGGCGGAAGCGAAGCACCAGGGCATTCGTTGCGTGCGCATCGTGCATGGCAAGGGGTTGCGGTCGCGGGCGGCCGGTCCCGTGCTCAAGGCACTGACGGATCGGATGCTTCGCCGACGGGACGATGTGGTGGCGTTTGCTTCGGCGCGGCCGATGCAGGGGGGAACGGGGGCGGTGGTGGTGCTTTTGAAGGGGTAATGGTGATTAATGTGGGGTTCTGTTTGTCGTTTCTTGTCGCGTATGCGGAGTGCGCGTGAGTCGTTTAGGTGTCGTCAGTGGTCGGCCGTCGCCTCATGCGTTACCGCGACCTGGCCGCTTGCGCAGCGGGCGTTTCGATCGTCTGCCGACGACGCGAAGCTAGTCCCGTGGGACGCTCGAGTCACTTTTCTTTGTTGGCCCAAAGAAAAGTAACCCGAAGAAATGGCCTGACAGGCCAACGCCTGCAGCATTACGTTGGGATAAGCCCGAACGGATGAGGAACGTTGTTGCTTGGAACCTTCGCCGCTACACAGCGGGTACTTCGGCGCGCTTCGCAACGCGCCATAGCGGAGAGGACTTAAAGCAGGCTTCGCTACGCTTTCCTACCGCAGAGGCAAGGGAAAGAAGACGCTACGCTTCCCGACCGTTGTGGAGAACTCGCCACGTAACGGCATCGCCCCCCCCTACCTCGACTTTGAGCATCAGAGCAGGAGCAACGCGACCTGCCGCGATGCGATGTGCAGCGCAGCTGCACGAGCCGTCCGCCTTCGCCTTTGACCTCCGGGCCCCCTGTGCAGCGGTGAGGGGCGGACGAGAAGGCCCGTAGGGGGATCGGCAAGGATGCCGACCCCTTTTCGCCAGGGCAGGAGGCCCTGTCGAAAAGCCCGGCCGCCCCTCACGAACTGGCCGGCTTCACCGGCCAGCGCCAAGTGGGGGTGCCCTTTCTTTGGGTTACTTTTCTTCGGGCAAGCAAAGAAAAGTGACTCGGCCTCCGGCAGGAGGGCGAAACGCCCGCCGCGTAGGCGGCTAGGTCGCGATCACACGACAACCAAGCGCAAAGTCACTGGACCCCTGCCTACGCAGGGGTGACGGTTCTTTTGAAGTAATGAGGCAAGGGTGTCCCCTCACCCCAAAAGGAGAGAGGGAGCAGAAACTCAACCCGCCCGCGCCAACTCCCGAACCACCGTCGTCGCATAAGCCCCCGCCGGCAATTCAAAACTCAACTCCAACGCAGCGTCATCCAACCAACGCCACTTCAGGTCCTTCGGAATCATCCGCAGCGCCCGACGCTCCTGATCCATCTTCGCCGCCACCAACCCATCAGCCAGATCCGCATTCTCAGCCGCAATCGCATTCTCTAGCGCCGCGACATCATCCTTCGCTGGCGTTTCATCACGCCCCCACAACGGACCTGACGGATGAATATCACCCGTCGCCAATCGCTGCGACAACGTTGCGTCGAACGGCTCGGGTCCAAACCATGAGCGTGAGCCGGCGAGCGACCAGATCTCACCCTCCATCGGAGAATCCCAAGCATCGCGCTCAACGCGCGCCGCGAGCACGGCGTTGAAGATGTGCGAACGCGCTGCAGACAGCAGGAAGTGGCGCTTGTCCCGATCCACTCGACGACCGGCGAACATGGCGCGCGCTTGCGCTACGTTGCCACCCTCGCGTCCGAAACGCTGCTCGCCAAAATAGTTGGGCACGCCGCGCTGCGCGATCTGCGTGAGCACCTGCTCGGCCACGCTGCGATCACCGTCGACCTGGCGAAGCACCAGCACGAAACGGTTGCCGCGCAAGGCGCCGCGCTTGAGCTTGCGCTTGTGGCGGGTGACGGCCAATACCTTCGCGTCCTCGCCAGGAAAGGCAGTCCAGTCCGGATGAGGCTTGCCTGCCAGCTGCACCGAGAACGTCTGGCGCGTCACCGCGTGGCGATCCTTGAGTCCCGCATAGCCCACGTCCAGCGGTGGAACGCCCGCGAATTTCGCCAGCTCGCGGGCCACCCAGTCGGTGTTGGCACCGCGCTTCTCCACCCACAGCAAGGCATGTTCACCCTCGCCGTCGGCGTCGTAACCGAGGATTTCCTCGACCTGGAAATCGTCGGGCGTGCTGCGCAGGACTGCGGTCAGCGGTGGGTTGCCATAGGCATAAGGCAGTTCGAGATCGGACATAGGACTCCACCGGCATCGCCGGCAACAAAAGAAAGATCGCGCGAGCAGCGCATTACATCAGGAACAGTGTGGCGAGGCCGAGAAAGGTGAAGAACCCGCCCGAGTCAGCCGTTGATCAGGGTGACGGCGATCTCCTTGCACTACAGACGCCGCGCACGTGCGAGCGTGATTTCGCTGATCTCATCAAGCTGGTTGTGCAGGCGCGAGGCCGAACTTCGGCCGCCGGCCTCGCTTACGCCAGAACCAGCAACACGCAGGCTTGCGCCGCGATGCCCTCGCCGCGACCCGTGAAGCCGAGCTTCTCAGTGGTCGTGGCCTTAACGCTGATACGGTCGAGCTCGCAGCCCAACTCTTCGGCAACGGCTTCGCGCATGGCGAGGGAATGAGGCCCCACCTTGGGCGCTTCGCAAATGACGGTGACGTCGGCGTTACCCAGCGCATACCCCTGATCACGCATCAGCTTGGCCGCGTGACGCAGGAATATCCGGCTGTCCGCGTTGCGCCACTGTTCTTGGCTGGGTGGAAAATGCCGGCCGATGTCGCCCAGTGCGAGCGCGCCGAAGATGGCATCACACAGTGCATGGATGACCACGTCGCCATCGGAGTGGGCCACGATGCCGCGTGTGTGCGGCACGCGTACACCGCCAAGCATCACGTGGTCGCCTTCGCCGAAGATATGGACGTCGAAGCCCTGTCCGATCCGCATCATGGGAAACTCCTTGCAGCCGTTTGGGCTTTCACTTCATATGCGACAACAGGAATTCGGCCAATGCGAAATCCGTTGCCGTGGTGACCTTGATATTGTCTTCGGCGCCCTCGACCAGCAACGGCGCAAAACCTGCGCGCTCCATCGCCATGGCCTCGTCGCTCACCGTCACGCCGGCTGCATAAGCCGATTGCAGTGCTGCAGCCAGCTCGCCACGACGGAACATCTGCGGCGTGAAAGCACGCCAGCGGTGGTCGCGCGGCTCGGTGACTTCGCTGCGCCCCTCGCCATTCGCACGCTTGAGCGTGTCGCGCAACGGTGCGCCAAGCAGGCCGCCGCCAGCGGGAACACCGATGTCGATGAGTCGCGTGATGTCGGCTTCGCGCACGCACGGACGCGCGGCGTCGTGTACCAGTACGAAGGCGTCTTCTGCTACGTCACCGGGCAAGGCGCGAACGCCAGCCAGTACGGAATCGCAGCGCTCGGCTCCGCCCAAGGTGGTGAGTACGGGCTTTCCGTACAGATTATCGACGCCGGGCCAGTGCCCGTCGTTGCCACCCAGTACGACCATCAGTCCGGCGATGCGGGGATGGATCGCCAGCCGCTCCAGCGTATGCAGGATCAGCGGCCTACCGGTCAACGGCAGGTATTGTTTGGGAATGGTGCCACCTACACGCGTGCCACGCCCCGCCGCAGGCACCACGCACCAGAGGCCCGCACTCATGGGTTACCGCTGGTCGAACTGGTGGGCGCGGGCGCTTCGGCGGTGCCCGGCTTTTCGACGACCTGATAGAACGTTTCGCCCGGCTTGATCAGGCCGAGCTCGGCGCGGGCGCGAGCCTCCACGGCTTGCTCGCCATGCTTGAGGTCGCTCACGTCCGCACCCAGGGCCTGGTTTCGCGTGGTCAGCTTGTCGTTGTCCTCACCCTGCTTTTTGACGGCGGCACGCAGTGTTTCCACTTCGTGCACGCCGCCATGACCGTTCCACAGTTTTACCTGCAGGGCGATCAGCAGAAGGATCAGGATCAGGGCGACCCAACGCACCATGGGCTAAGCGTCTCCTCAGCCCGGCAGCTTGGCGAGATTCGGGAAGGCGTTACGGCCCGCATAGACTGCGGCCGAGCCCAGTGCCTCTTCGATGCGCAGCAGCTGGTTGTACTTCGCCACGCGATCGGTGCGGCACAGCGAACCCGTCTTGATCTGGGTCGCGGTGGTTGCCACGGCGATGTCCGCAATGGTGGTGTCTTCCGTTTCGCCCGAGCGGTGCGAGATCACGGCCGAGTACTTCGCCGCATCGGCCATCGCGATGGCTTCGAGCGTCTCCGACAGCGTGCCGATCTGGTTCACTTTGATCAGGATCGAATTGGCGATGTGCTTGTCGATGCCTTCCTGGAAGATCGTCGGGTTGGTCACGAACAGGTCGTCACCGACGATCTGGATGCGGTCGCCGATCTTGTCGGTCAGCAGCTTCCAGCCATCCCAGTCGCCTTCGGCCATGCCGTCCTCGATGGTGACGATCGGATACTGCTTCGCCCAGCCGGCCAGCAAGTCGACGAATTCGGCGGAGCTGTAGACCTTGCCTTCGCCGGCCAGGTCGTACTTGCCGTTCTTGTAGAACTCGGAACTGGCGGCATCGAGGCCCAGCAGGATATCGCTACCCGCCTTGTAACCGGCCTTGTTAATCGCTTCGAGGATGGTGTCGAGCGCTTCGATATTCGAGCGCAGATCGGGCGCGAAACCACCCTCGTCACCCACGGCCGTGTTCAGGCCCTTGCCCTTGAGCACGCTCTTAAGGGCGTGGAAGATTTCCGCGCCGGCGCGCAGCGCCTCGGCGAAGCTCGACGCGCCCACCGGCAGCACCATGAACTCCTGCACGTCCACGTTGTTATCTGCATGCGCACCGCCGTTGATGATGTTCATCATCGGCACCGGCAGCGCACCCGGCTTGCCGGTGGTGCCGTTGATGGTGGCGAGGTACTGCCACAGCGGCTGACGATTCTGCGCGGCCACGGCGTGTGCGGCGGCCATAGAGACGCCGAGGATGGCGTTGGCGCCCAGCTTGCCCTTGTTCGGGGTGCCGTCCAGGTTGATCAGCTTGGCGTCCAGGCCGCCCTGGTTTGCAGCGTCAAAACCCTTCAGCTCGCTGGCAATGGAATTGTTGACGTTGAGCACTGCGTTCTTCACGCCCTTGCCCAGGTAACGCGACTTGTCACCGTCACGCAGTTCGACTGCCTCACGCGAGCCCGTCGACGCGCCGCTCGGCACGGCTGCACGGCCAAAGCCGCCGCCCGCCAGGGTCACTTCCGCTTCGAGCGTGGGGTTGCCGCGGGAATCGAGGATTTCACGTGCGTGGATATGGGTGATCTGGGTCGTCATTAACTCAATCCCTGCTGGCATTTAGTGAGGTAGCAAACGAAGTACGACTAATGCAATAACAATAACAGCGATACAGATGGCCAGCAGGCGGCCGCGCTTGCGAAAGCGCTCGATGAATTCCAGTGCGCGCCCCTGCCCGGCAAGGGCTTGCTCCTGCTTGGCCAAGGCCTGCTGGACCCTGGCCTCTGCCTGCTCGCTTTGTTTCCTGTAGAGCTCAAGATGCTCGCGCTGGAGATCACGGATCTCGGTCAGTAGCGCGATCAGCGGCTCTTGCGATGACATCAGCGTGCTTGGCTGCCGGTGACCGTGTTTTCCAGGAAGCCATGTCGCTTGGTGACCTGATCGAGCTCGAGCAGGGTTTCCAGCAATGCTTCCATCTTGTCCAGCGGCCACGCATTGGGGCCGTCGCTGAGCGCCTTGGAGGGGTCCGGATGCGTCTCCGCAAACAGGCCCGCCACACCCACCGCCACGGCAGCACGCGCCAACACGGGCACGAACTCTCGCTGGCCGCCCGAACTGGTGCCCTGCCCGCCCGGCAACTGCACCGAGTGCGTGGCGTCGAACACCACCGGGCAACCGGTGTCGCGCATCACGCTCAACGAACGCATGTCGGACACCAGGTTGTTGTAGCCGAAGCTGGCGCCACGCTCGCAGACCAGGATGTCGTCATTGCCGACGGCCTTGGCCTTGTCGACGACGTTCTTCATGTCCCACGGCGACAGGAACTGGCCTTTCTTGATGTTCACCGGAATGCCGGCGCGCGCCACGTTCCGGATGAAATCCGTCTGGCGGCACAGGAAGGCCGGCGTCTGCAGCACGTCGACAACCGCAGCCACTTCGTTCATCGGCGTGTATTCGTGCACGTCGGTAAGCACCGGCACGCCAAGCTGGCGCTTCACTTCGGCCAGGATCTTCAGACCCGCTTCCATGCCGGGGCCGCGGAAGCTGGTGCCGGAGGAGCGGTTGGCCTTGTCGAAGCTGGACTTGAAGATGAAGTTGATACCGAGCTTGCCGGTGATTTCCTTGAGCTTGCCGGCGGTGTCCATCTGCAGTTGTTCGGATTCGACCACGCAGGGACCGGCGATCAGGAACAGCGGCTTGTCCAGGCCGACCTCGAATCCACACAACTTCATGCGACAGACTCCTTGGCGAGACGCTCACCCTCGCGCACCGCCTTGAACTCACGGGCGGCCTGCACGAAGCCGATGAACAGCGGATGGCCATCGCGCGGAGTGGACGTGAATTCCGGATGCGCCTGGCAGCCGAGGAACCACGGGTGCTTCTGCTGCGGCAGCTCGACAATCTCGACCAACAGATCGTCCATCGACTTGCCGGAGATCACGAGACCGAGGTCTTCGAACGTCTGGCGGTAACGGTTGTTGAATTCGTAACGGTGACGATGACGCTCGCGCACCACGTCCTGGCCGTAAAGCTCGCGGGCCAGCGTGCCGGCCTTGAGGCGGCATTCCTGCGCACCCAGGCGCATGGTGCCACCCAGATCCGAACGCTCGGTGCGGGTCTCGACTTCGCCGGTGGCTGTGGTCCACTCGGTGATCAGGCCGATGACGGGGTCCGGGCTGTTGCGGTCGTTCTCACTGGAATCGGCCTCGGTGAGACCCGCCACGCTCCGCGCGAAGTCCACCACCGCGGCGTGCATGCCGTAGCAGATGCCGAAGTACGGCACGCCCTTCTCACGGGCGTACCTGGCGGCCAATACCTTGCCCTCGAAGCCGCGCTTGCCGAAGCCGCCTGGCACCAGGATGGCGTCGGCATTGCCCAGCACCTTGGCGGCGCCTTCGGCCTCAACCTGCTCCGAATCAACCCAGCTGAGATTGACGCGGGTGAGCTGCTTGATGCCGCCGTGGCGCAGCGCCTCGCCCAAGGACTTGTAGGCGTCCTTGTGCTCGACGTACTTGCCGACAATGGCGACGTTGACCTCGTCCTTCGGGTGCTCCACGGCCTCGACCGTGCGCTGCCACGACGACAGGTCGGCCGGACCCGCCTGCAGGCCCAAGCGCTTGACCACGATCTCATCGAGGCCCTGCTTGTGCAGCCACAACGGCTGCTTGTAGATGATGTCCACATCGGCCGCGCTGATCACGGCATTCTCGGGAACGTTGGTGAACAGGGCGATCTTGCGGCGCTCGCCGTCCGGCAGCGGCTGCTCGCAGCGGCACAGCAACACGTCTGGCTGGATACCGATGGAGCGCAGCTCCTTCACCGAGTGCTGGGTCGGCTTGGTTTTGATCTCGCCGGCAGCCTTGATGTACGGCACCAGGGTCAGGTGCATGAACATCACCTTTTCCGGGCCGTGCTCGATACGCAGTTGGCGGATGGCCTCCAGGAACGGCAGCGACTCGATGTCGCCCACCGTGCCGCCGATCTCCACCATCGCCACATCGTAGCCACGGGTGGCCTCGTGGATGCAGTGCTTGATCTCATCGGTGATATGCGGAATCACCTGCACCGTGGCGCCCAGGTAGTCGCCGCGGCGCTCCTTGCGGATCACCGATTCGTAGATCTTGCCCGTGGTAATGGAGTTCTTGCCCGTGAGACGCGTGTTGACGAAGCGCTCGTAGTGGCCCAGGTCCAGGTCAGTCTCCGCGCCGTCATCGGTCACGTAGACCTCGCCGTGCTGGAAGGGACTCATGGTGCCCGGATCCACGTTGATGTACGGGTCGAGCTTCATCATGGTGACCGACAGGCCACGCGCTTCCAGAATGGAAGCCAGCGACGCCGCGGCGATGCCCTTGCCGAGAGAGGACACCACACCGCCGGTGACGAAAATCAGGGGGGGTCATGGGATGCAGCCGTGCTGGAAATATGTATTTTAGAGGAAGAACGGGCTGGCCGCGAGGGTTTGCGGGGGTGTAAATGACTGGCGCGTTCAAGTTAGGGGCGCTGGCGGCACCCTGGGGCGACGTCGGCGCTGCTTTTGCTCGTCATTCCGGCGCCGGCCGGAATGACGGATCGAAAAATTGAAGCCGCCCACCCAGCCCCAGAAACGACAAGGGCGCCCGAAGGCGCCCCGTCGCGAACCCTGACGAGCCGCCTTATTCGACCGGCATCATCTGGGACGTCGGATGCATCATGTTCGCATTCATGTTGTGCATCACCCACAGCGAACCGACCACCACGATGGCCAGGATCAGCAGAGTGAACAGCATGATGGCGAAATTGCTGCGCTGGGACGGTGACAGACCCATATGCAGGAAATACTTCAGCTGGACGATGAGCTGAGCCACGCCGAACACGATGATGCCCGGCATCATCAGGTCGTGCGGAACCTTGCCGCTCATGACCACGCCGAATGACGCCAGCGTCAGCACCACCGACAGCACGAAGCCGACGACGTAGGACTTGGTGCTGCCGTGATCGGCATGCTCGGCGCCGTGGTGGGCGTCGTGGGAATGGTGGTTGCCGGACATCAGATGGCCCCCCGCAGGTACACAAAGGTGAAGACGCAGATCCAGACGATGTCCAGGAAGTGCCAGAACAGGCTCAGGCACGACAGGCGACGCTGGGTGGCATCGGTCAGACCGAAGCGACGGATCTGATCCATCATCACCACCAGCCAAATCAGGCCGCAGGTGACGTGCAGACCGTGCGTGCCCACCAGCGTGAAGTAGCTGGACAGGAACGCGCTATGGCTCGGGCCCGCGCCTTCATGGATGAGCTTGGCGAACTCGTAGACTTCCATGCCGATGAAGCCGGCACCGAAGAGGAACGTCACCGCCAGCCAAGCCACCACGCCGCCCTTCTTGCCGGCATGCATGTTAAGCATGGCCATGCCGAAGGTGACCGACGAGAAGAGCAGCAGCATCGTCTCGCCGAGCACATACGGCAGCTCGAACAGTTCCTTGGCGGTCGGGCCGCCGGCCGTGCTGTTACCCAGCACGGCGAAGGTTGCAAACAGGCCTGAGAAGATCAGGCAGTCGCTCATCAGATAGATCCAGAACCCCAGCAGGGTCTTGGATCCATCGTCGTGGTGATGGGCGTCTCCACCATGGGAGACGCCGTCGAGCGCGCCATGCGTGGCGCTTGCTGCAGGACTGCTCATGGGTTACGCCACCTTCTGACGCTGCGGCGCGGCCACCGGAGCCACCTGCGTGGTCTGGAACTGTTTGAGCTGCGCGTGACGCGAACGCTCGATCTTCTCGACCTCGGCCGCCGGCACCCAGTAATCGATGTCGCGGTCGTAAGCGCGGACGATGAAGGCACCAATCATGCCCAGCAGGCCCACGGCCGCCAGCCACCAGATGTGCCACACCAGGGCAAAGCCCAGGACCGTACCGAATGCGCCCATGACCACACCGACGCCGGTGTTACGGGGCATGTGAATGTCTTCGTACTTGGCAGGCTGCACGTAGGCGACTCCGTTTTGTTTGTCTTCCCAGAATTGGTCGAGCTCTTTGACCTGGGGAACGATGGCGAAGTTGTAGAAAGGCGCGGGCGAGCTGATGGCCCACTCCAGGGTGCGGCCACCCCACGGGTCGCCGCTGGGATCGGTGAGGCTCTTGCGGTCGCGGATGGAGACATAGAACTGCACGAGGGTGCAGAGGATGCCCACCGCAATGACCGCGGCGCCGAGGGCGGCGACGATCAGGAACGGCTGCCAATCCGGGTTGGCGTAATGGTTCATACGACGCGTCATGCCCTTCAGGCCGAGCACGTACAGCGGTGCAAAGGCCATCCAGAAGCCGACCAGCCAGCACCAGAAGGACGCCTTGCCCCAGAACTCATTGAGGCGGAAGCCGAAGGCCTTCGGGAACCAGTAGTTGATTGCCGCGAACACGCCGAACACCACGCCGCCGATGATCACGTTGTGGAAGTGCGCGATCAGGAACACGCTGTTGTGCAGCACAAAGTCTGCGCCCGGCACAGCCATCAGCACGCCGGTGACGCCGCCGATCACGAAGGTGACCATGAAGCCCACCGTCCACAGCATCGGCACGTTGTATTCCACGCGGCCGCGATACATGGTGAACAGCCAGTTGAACAGCTTTGCACCCGTGGGCACCGAGATGATCATCGTCGTGATGCCGAAGAAGGCATTGACGCTGGCACCCGAACCCATGGTGAAAAAGTGGTGCAACCACACAACGAACGAGAGCACGCCGATGCACGAAGTCGCATAGACCATCGACTTGTAGCCAAACAACGGCTTCTTGGAGAACGTCGCGACGATCTCCGAGTACGCACCGAAGCACGGCAGGATCAGGATGTAGACCTCCGGGTGACCCCAGATCCAGATCATGTTCACGTACATCATGGCGTTGCCGCCAAGCTCGTTCGTGAAGAAGTGCATGTCGAGGTAGCGATCAGCCGTGAGCAGCGCCAGCGTCACCGTCAGGATCGGGAACGCGGCCACGATCAGGATGTTGGTGACCAGTGCAGTCCACGTGAACACCGGCATCTTCATCAGCGTCATGCCAGGGGCACGCATCTTCATGATGGTGACGATGAAGTTGATACCGCTCAACGTGGTACCCAGGCCAGACAGCTGCAGTGACCAGATGTAGTAATCCACGCCTACTGTTGGGCTGTACTTGATGCCCGAGAGCGGCGGATAAGCGAGCCAGCCGGTGGCGGCAAAGTCGCCCACGAACAGCGACACCATCACCAGCACCACGCCCGACATGAACAGCCAGAAGCTGAGCGAGTTCAGGAACGGATAGGCCACGTCGCGCGCGCCGATCTGCAGCGGCACCACCATGTTCATCAGGCCCGTGATGAACGGCATGGCCACGAAGAAGATCATGATGACACCGTGCGCGGTGAACACCTGATCGAAGTGGTGCGGCGGCAGATAGCCGGCCGATTCACCGGCGGCCATGGCCTGCTGCATGCGCATCATGATGGCATCGGAGAAGCCACGCAGCAGCATGACCAGCGCCACGATGATGTACATGATGCCGATTTTCTTGTGGTCCACAGACGTGAACCACTCCTTCCACAGGTAACCCCATAGACGGAACTTGGTGATGATGGCGAGCATCGCCAGACCGCCAAGAATGACGGCAACGAGCGTGCCCATCACGATTGGCTCGTGATACGGGACCGCGTCAAGGGTGAGCTTTCCAAACATGGCTTACTTCTCTGCCTTGGCCGGGGTGATGTTCGAGGACACTGCGTCCCCGCCCTCGTGGTTGTGCATGTCCATCTGCATGCCTTCCTGCGGCGCGTCGTGATGCATGCCTTCCATCTGCATCTCGCCGTGCTTGGCGGCGTCATGCGACATCCCGCCCATGTGCTGGTTGATCACGCCCACAAAGAGGTTGGGTGTGACGTTGCCGTAATACGTGACCGGAGCCTTCTCGCTGGGCTGCGCCAGCGCCTTGTAGCCCGCGTCATCAAGATTCGCCTGCGAGGCCTTGGCCTTGGCGATCCACTCGTTGAAGCCGTCTTCGGAGGTCGCGATGGCCTTGAAGTGCATGTCCGAGAAGCCTTCGCCACTGAAGTTGGTCGAAAGGCCTGCATAGGTGCCCGGCTCACGCGCGATCAGGTGCAGCTTGGTTTCCATACCCGCCATGGCGTAGATCTGACTGCCCAGCTGCGGAATGAAGAAGGCGTTCATCACCGAATCGGAGGTGAGCTGGAAGTTCACCGGGCGATCGGTCGGGAAGGCCAACTCGTTCACCGAGGCCACGCCGTATTCCGGGTAAACGAACAACCACTTCCAGTCCATCGAGACCACCTGCACGGTGATCGGCTTGGCTTCCGATTCCAGCGGCTTGTACGGATCAAGCGCATGCGAACTCGTCCAGGTGATCACCGCAAGAATCGCCACGATGATGGCCGGGATGGTCCACACCACCACCTCGATCTTGTTCGAGTGCGACCAGTTCGGCGCGTAGGTAGCTTTCTTGTTCGAGGAGCGGTAGCGCCAGGGGAACCACAGCGTCATCGCAATCACCGGAATCGCCACCACGGCCATCAGGCCCAGCGCGATCAGGATGAGGGACTTCTCATGGGCACCCACATCGCCCTTGGGCGTGAGGACTTCCAAGTTGCAGCCGCTGAGCAACACAGCGACGCCAACGCCTGCGTAACGCAGGCGCGAAAAAAGGGCTTGCATGTTCACTGACTACCTGGGGTGCAGCGTGGGGACGCGGCATGGTAGCCATGTTAGGTTCGCGTTGGTACTTCTTTGAGACACAATGCCGCACATGTAATTTTTTGCGCAGACGCCTGCGGCCACTTGACTAAAAAAAGCAAGTGCGCGCACCCGCATTCGCACGCCGACTTTCGTAGCAGAACCCCGAAAATCGACGGATCGACGCCCCTGCTACCATGCGTCGATGGACCACACCACGCCCGCGAAACTGGTCGCCTTGCGGCAAGCCATGCAGCAGCACGACGTTGCCGCCTGCCTCGTCCCTAGCGCTGACCCACATCTGTCCGAGTACCTGCCCGCCCATTGGCAGGCTCGCGCATGGCTTTCTGGCTTTAGTGGCTCGGCCGGCACGCTCGTCGTCACCGCCAACCATGCGGGACTGTGGACCGACAGCCGCTATTTCGCGCAGGCCGCGACGGAACTGGCCGGTAGCGGCGTTGATCTGATGAAGCAGCGCGTAGCCCACGCGCCCGAGCACGTCGAGTGGCTGCTGGACCATCTGTCCGAGGGACAAACCCTCGCCGTGGCCGGTGACAGTTTTCCGCTGGCCGTCGCACGACAGCTCGAGCGACGCCTGGAGCGCATCGGCGCCCGCCTGCGCACCGACCTGGACCTGCCCGGACTGATCTGGCCGGATCGTCCCACCCTGCCCTCCGCTCCCGTGGTTGAGCACGCCATCCGTTATGCGACCCAGCCGCGAAGCGACAAATTCGGCCGCCTGCGTACCGCCATGCGCAAACTGGGCGCGACGCATCACCTGGTGTCCAGCCTGGATGACATCGCTTGGTTGACCAACCTGCGCGGCAGCGATGTTGAGTGCAATCCGGTGTTCCTCGCACATCTGCTGGTGCAGGCAGAAGGTCACGCCACGCTGTTTGTCGATCGCGGCAAGCTCACCGACGCGCTCGTAAGCGCACTCGGTACTGATCAGATTCGCATCGCTGATTACGGCACAGTGACAGACGCGCTTTCCGAGCTCGGTGCACAGGATCGCCTGCTGCTCGACAGCAATCGCGTCGTGGTGGCCGTGGCCGCCGCCATTCCCAGCACCACGGGACCGGTCGAAGCGGCCAACCCTTCCACACTACTCAAGGCGCGCAAGACGGAAGCCGAGCTGGAACATATTCGCGACGTGATGCGCCGGGACGGCGCAGCACTCGCACGCGCCTTCCGCCGGCTGGAGGAACGCGTCACCGCCGGCATGACGCAAACCGAGCTGGACGTGGACACACTCCTGCGCGAGGAACGCTCGGCCCAACCGAACTTCGTCGGTGAGAGTTTCTCGACCATCGCCGGCTATATGGCCAACGGCGCGCTGCCGCATTATCGGGCCACGCCGGAGGCGCACAGCACGCTCAAGGCCCAGGGCCTGCTGCTGGTCGATTCCGGTGGCCAGTACCTGGGTGGCACCACCGATATCACGCGTGTGCTTGCCCTGGGCGAAACCACGGCCGAGCAACGGCGCGACGGGACGCTCGTATTGAAGGGCATGATTGCTCTCAGTCGCGCCCGCTTTCCGAAAGGGGCCAGCGGCCCGCAGCTCGACGCGCTGGCGCGCGCACCGCTCTGGGCCAGCGGCATGGACTATGGCCATGGCACCGGCCACGGCGTGGGCTACTTCCTTAATGTCCATGAAGGGCCGCACGGCATCCGCCCGCCCGCCTCCGGCGCCACACTGGTGCCACTGGACCCGGGCATGATCACTTCGATCGAACCGGGCCTCTACAAGCCGGGGCGACACGGTATTCGCCACGAGAACCTGGCCGTTGTGGTCGAGGCCGAAAAGACCGAGTTCGGCGAGTTCTATGGGTTCGAAACGCTGACCCTGTGCCCGTTCGACCGCCGCGCGCTGGAACCGAGCCTGCTCAACCCCGAAGAGCGCGCCTGGCTGGATGATTACCACGCCACCGTCCGCGCCGCGCTGGCGCCGCTATTGGAGGACGCTGACCTGGCATGGCTCGAGCGGCACTGCGCACCACTCTGACGGGCGGACGCCAGCATGCTTGACCTGCCCAGCGGCATCGTGGACTTCGGTGACGGCGAAACGTTGGCCGTCGATAGCGAACTGACCGCCTTTGAGCAGACCCGGGCCTACGCCCGGCTCACCTGCCACCCCAATCCGCATGTGCCAGACCTGCTCACATTCCAGGGCTGGCAGGAAGCCATCGAAGCGCACCGATGGTATGTAGCCCTCACGTTCTACCGGGGCCGTGGGGCCGGCATGTCCATGCACCTCGCCAACGGCCCCCTGAGCCCGTTAGACTGGAACCGGGTCAGCGAGGCCCTGCTCAAGCGGGAGGTCCAGCTGTTAGTACGCATGGCGCAAGCCGCACTGGGCCGGGCCGCCGATCACGCCACGTTCGCTCATGCGCCAGCATTCGGTGGTACCTGGGAGCTGCCCTGGGGCCAGCTCAGCGCACATGGCGAGCCGCGCTCCTACACCGCCGGGATCTATCTCACGCCCCGGCATTGAATCGGCAAGACCTACCCTGACTAATCGCCTCCGGCAGGACGGGCGGCCGCTAACTACCCTGACTATATGTATATAAGTGGTCCGACGGCCTGGCAGCTCGCCATAGCGGGGGCGGCCGGCGGATCCCTCAATGCCCCGGAAGCACCGCAAGATCGTGTCAATGCTTGACCTCCCCGCGCCCGCCACTCATCCTCCCGCGATTAACCACGCTGTCCACTTTCCCGCATGAGCAGTCGCTACAACGCCGCCGACATTGAAGTCCTCTCTGGCCTTGACCCGGTCAAGCGCCGCCCCGGCATGTATACGGACACCTCCCGCCCGAACCACTTGGTGCAGGAAGTGGTCGACAACTCGGTGGACGAGGCCCTCGCTGGCCACGCCAAATCCATTGAGGTGATCGTCCATACCGATGGCTCGGTCGAGGTGAGCGACGACGGCCGCGGCATGCCGGTGGACATCCACCCGGAAGAAGGCGTGCCGGGCGTTGAGCTGATCCTCACTCGTCTGCACGCGGGCGGTAAGTTCTCTGGCAAGAACTACAACTTCTCCGGTGGCTTGCACGGCGTCGGCGTGTCCGTGGTGAACGCGCTGTCCAATCGCGTGGAAGTTACCATCCGCCGCGACGGCAACGAATACCGCATGGCCTTCGAGAACGGCGACCGCGCCAGTGAGCTCGAGATCATTGGCACGGTGCCGAAGAAAAAGACCGGCACCACGGTGCGCTTCTGGGCCGACCCGAAGTATTTCGACTCGCCGAAGATCTCGCTGGGCAAGCTGCGCCACCTGCTGCGCGCCAAGGCCGTGCTGTGCGCCGGCCTCAACGTGAAGCTGGTGGACGAAGCCACGGGCGACGTCAACGAGTGGTATTACGAGGACGGCCTGCGCGACTACCTGCGCGACGAGTTGTCCAACGCCGAGGCCATCCCGGCCGAGCTGTTCGTGCACCACGTACAGCGCGAGGCCGATGGTCTCGACGTGGCCCTCGCCTGGCTGCCTGAAGGCGAGCTGGTGCAGGAAAGCTACGTCAACCTCATTCCCACCGCCCAGGGCGGTACGCACGTGAACGGCCTGCGCTCGGGCCTCACCAATGCCATTCGCGAGTTCTGCGACATCCGCAACCTGCTGCCGCGCGGCGTGAAGCTCGCGCCGGAAGACGTGTGGGAGCGCCTCGCCTTCGTACTGTCGGCCAAGCTGCAAGACCCGCAGTTCGCCGGCCAGACCAAGGAGCGCCTGTCCTCCCGCAATGCGGCTGGCATGGTCGAAGGCGTCATCCACGATGCCTTCAGCCTGTGGCTCAACCAGCACGTGGACCTGGGTGAGCGCATCGCCCAGCTCGCCATCGAGCGCGCCAGTGCGCGCCTGAAGGCCGCCAAGCAGGTGGTGCGCAAGAAGATTACCCAGGGCCCCGCCCTGCCCGGCAAGCTCGCCGACTGCACCGCCACCGACCTTAGCCGCACCGAGCTGTTCCTGGTGGAAGGCGACTCGGCGGGCGGTAGCGCCAAGCAGGCGCGCGACAAGGAATTCCAGGCCATTCTTCCGCTACGCGGCAAGATCCTCAACACCTGGGAAGTCGAGTCCGGCTCGGTGCTCGCCTCCGAAGAAGTGCACAACCTCGCCGTCGCCATTGGTTGCGACCCCGGCAAGGACGACCTGTCCGGCTTGCGCTACGGCAAGGTGGTGATCCTCGCCGACGCGGATTCCGACGGCCTGCACATCGCTACCTTGCTCAGTGCGCTGTTCCTCAGGCACTTCCCGTCGCTGGTCCGCGAAGGGCACGTGTTCGTTGCCATGCCGCCCCTGTTCCGCGTGGACGTGGGCAAGCAGGTTTTCTACTGCCTGGACGAAAACGAAAAGAACGCGATGCTCGAGCGCGTGCAACGCGAAAAGATGAAAGGCCAGGTCAGCACCACCCGCTTCAAGGGTCTGGGCGAGATGAATCCGGGCCAGTTGCGCGAGTCGACCATCCATCCGGACACGCGCCGCCTGGTGCAGCTCACCGTGGATGGCGACGATGGCACGACCAAGCTGATGGACATGCTGCTTGCCAAGAAGCGCGCCAGCGACCGCAAGGCGTGGCTCGAGGAAAAGGGCGATCTGGCGACATTGGAGGTTTGACCGCAGGGGCGCAGCAAGTCGCCCCGGATTTGCCCGTTTTGGCCGTCGCTGCAGCACAAACGACGGCCATGCTTATGGACAAGGCCCCTAACCAAGAACGGCACCATGCTACTCGCAGAGTATCCACAGGAAGTGGAAGGCCACCCGGATGTGGCAACAGTCACCACGCAGATCGTTCCATCCGTCCACACACGACTTTCCGGACTCGATGGCCTCCGGGCCATCGCGGTGTCGGCCGTCGTGCTTTTTCATGCCGATTTTTACTGGGCGCGAGGTGGCTACCTCGGCGTCGATCTGTTCTTTGTCATTTCCGGCTTCCTCATTACGGGGCTGATGGCCCGTGAAGTGGACCGCAGGGGTCGGCTGGATCTGCGCGACTTCTACTGGCGTCGCGCCAAACGCCTGCTGCCCGCATCGTGGCTGATGATGGCCGTGGTGGTGGCGATCGCCACGTGGGTCGCGCGCGATGCACTGCCCCATCTGCGCAACGACGTCGTCGCTTCGCTCGCCTACGTCACCAACTGGGAATTGCTGCGCAGCCAGACCTCCTACTTCGAGGCCACGGGCCGACCACCGCTTCTGCAGCACCTGTGGTCGCTCGCCATCGAAGAGCAGTTCTACATCCTGTGGGCGCCGCTGGCCTTCATTCTTCTACCGCGCATGAAGCGTCGAGGCATGGCGGTTATCGCCATCGCGCTTGCCGCGGCTTCCGCCGCATGGATGGCGCTGTTGGCGCACAAGATCGGCTATCCCGGACAGGGTGATCCGTCGCGCCTGTATTTCGGCACCGATACCCACGGCTTTGCCCTGCTGCTCGGTTCGGCCCTGGGCCTGCTCTGGCAGCCGTCACCCGAACTGGATCGCCCAGGTGTGATGGCCCGCGCCACCGGCTGGCTGCTCGGTCTGATCGCACTGACATGCATGGTCGCGCTGTTCGCCATGATGGGCGAAGACACGCCCAGGCTTTATCCGTGGGGCTTCCTTGCCGCTGCGGCGACGTCGCTCGCACTGATCATGATCGCCACGCATCCGGGCATGGCGTTCGGCCGCTGCCTTGATAACCCCGTGATGCGCTGGATCGGCGAGCGCTCCTACGGGATCTACCTGTGGCACTGGCCGGTGTTCATGCTGACGCGCCCGGGTATGGATCTGCGCGCGCTGGACAACCGCTCGGTGCTCGTCGTGCGCATCGTGCTGACGCTCGTCGTGGCAGCGCTCTCCTACCGCTATCTGGAAATGCCCATTCGTCGCGGTGCGCTCGGACGCATCTTCACCAGCACGCGCCGCCACGCATGGCCGGGACGCGTGGCGGTGATCGCTACGCTGGTGCTGGTATTCGCCTCCATGGGCGTCTCGCTCTGGCACGCGCCCGCGCAAGCGAAGCCCGCGCAAGACGTGCGCGATGCGCTCGACCTCACTGCACCCGTAGCACCAATCCAACTACAGGACACGATTGCACCCATTGCAGCCGTGTCGGTGGAAGCGCCTGTCGAACCCGTGGTTGCACCGGTAGTCGACACGCAACCGGATCAACCCGCCGTGGAGGCGTTCACCGGTGACGAGCTGACGGCCGTGGGCGACTCCGTGTTGCTGGGCTCCAGCCGCCTGCTGAAGGCCACGCTGCCCGGCGCGGACGTGCACGCAACGATGGGCTGGCAGGCCGCCGATGTCATCCGACAGATCAAGACGCTCAAGAGCGCAGGCGCCGTGCGCGAAGTGGCACTGGTACACCTGGGAACCAACGGCTACGTCACCGAGGATCAGCTGCGGCAGATTCTTTCCATGCTGTCCGACTGCAAGCGCGTGGTGCTGGTCAACACGCACGTGCCGCGTCGCTGGATGGAAGCCAACAACGCACTGATCGACCAAGTGGCGCCCGACTATCCGAACGTGGTTACTGTGCGCTGGAACGATGCGTCGGATAACCAGCCCGATTACTTCGTTTCCGATGGCGTTCACCTGACCACCATCGGCCAGCGCGCCTTCATCACGGAAATCATGCGCACAGGTCATCTGGCGCGTGACAAGGCGGAAACCGCAGCAGCAGACACGACCGAGACCGCGGCGACCCATGCCACGGGCGATCTTTCACCTACGCTCGAACTGGCCCCGCAACCGGCGGCCAGCGACGACTACTGGAACAAAATGGCCCGTTGCGAGACGGATGCCAATTGGCAGAACGGCGGTCGTCATTCCGGCGGCCTTGGCATGTCGGTGGACGACTGGAAAACCTGGGGTGGTAATCAATTTGCCCCTACCCCGGCCGAAGCTACGCCCGCCCAGCAGATCGAAGTCGCCAATCGCATCTCGACGCAGGGCTGGACGAATGACACGGGCGATATCGTCAAACCCATCGGCTTCGTACGCTGGCGCTGCGTGGCAGCATTGGGTCGCCCGCACTCCGCCTCACCCAACACGTATACGCGAGATAGCGTGCTGGCGCAGACGTTCCATCTGGGCGAGCGCGGCGACGTCGTGCGTGATCTGCAGCTGATCCTCACCGAAACACCCGATGGCATCTACACCATGAAGCTACGCAAGAAACACCTTGCGTATCTGAAGCAGAATGGCCTGCCCGAGAACCTCGCGGGCACGGATTCTTGAATGACCGGAGCATATGGCGCATGGCACCAGTAACACGTTTTTTGATGATCAGTGCCTGGTGCGCTGGCCTTTCCGCTCTTTCCTGCAGCCTTCCCGCTCAAGCACAGGATGCCCCTTCGTCGCTCGACGGCGTCAGCGACCTTGTCTGCCCCAACGCGCCGCCAGCGCCACCCAAGCCGATAGCGGGCCGCCCCGCCGCCCGCGTCAACATGAGCGGCACCCAGATGCCCAGCGACGCCGAACTCGGCCCGCTGGCCAGGACGACCATCCGCCCGCAACCCCTGGTTGATACACAGACCCTTGCTGGATTCGCGCCGGGCAACAGCGAGCAACCGCGACGCATCGCCATCTGGGGAGACAGCCATATCGCCGGTGGTCCGTTTGCATCGACGCTGATCCAGTCGCTGCGCGACAAGGGACTGAGCGTCGCCCCTCGCTTACTGCCGCCAACGATGGGCCGCGCCAATGTGGTGCTACCGGGTTTGCGCGCGTACTGCATCGGCTCGAGCTGGACGACCGACATCGCCTACACCTCGCCATCGCCGCTCGACATCGGGCCAGGCTTGGCTAACCGTGTCGTCGACGCCGGGCCGGACAGCTACGTCTGGCTCGACGTGCGCAATCCCTCGCGGCAAGCCGATGTGCGACAGCTCCAGGTGATCTATAGCGCACCCGCCGGCGCGACCATCGATTACGTGATCGACGATGGCGCACAGCGCACCGTGACATTGCCTGCATCGAATACCAGCCAGGCGTTAGCGCTCGGCACCAACGGCGCCATGTCCACCATCAAGCTGCGCGTATCGCAGGGCAAGCTGGTGCTGCAGGGTTTCATCCTTGACCGACCGCAGATGCCCGACGTCAGCTTCGACGTGTTCGGCCTGCCTTCCGCGACGGTAAAGGGCTGGGCCAACGTCAATCCGAGCACGTTCGCCCAATCACTGCATGGCGTGAGTTACGACGGCGTGTTGTTGGAATTCGGTACCAACGAAGGCGCGGACCCTGACTTCGACACCGAGAAGTACGCCGCGATGCTGGAGCGCGCGCTCGGCAATATGCGACAAGTATTTCCCAAGGCATCGTGTGTGCTGGTGGGGCCACCCGATCGCGGCGTGTTGCGCCAAGGCAAGGGCGGCACGCTGCCGCTGCTCACCTACAGTCGCGTACACCAGCGCATCGAGCAGGTACAACGAGACGTAGGCAGCCGTTTCGGCTGTGCGGCCTGGAGCTGGCAAGACCTCATGGGCGGACAAGGCGGCAGCTACGGTTGGGCGCATGCGCAACCCAGTCTGATGGGCCACGACCTGATCCACCTCAGCCCGGACGGCTATCGGCTCACCGGCCGCTCGCTGGCTCACAGCCTGGGCTGGTCGCCCTGATCGCAAAGGCAACAACGCCTTGTCCATGATCGGGGACAAGGCGTTCACTCGACCGGGTGCTAATCTCGCCGAATGCACGCCCATTGGATCAGCCACGCCATCCAGACGCTGGACGCCGAGGCCCATCGCTCGGCGGACACGCACCTCATCCGATTGGATTTGCCTGCCTTTCCCGGCATTCCGCTTTACCTCAAGGATGAATCGGTCCACCCCACCGGCAGCCTGAAGCATCGACTGGCACGTTCGCTGTTCCTCTATGCCATCTGCAACGGCTGGCTCGAGCAGGGACGCCCCGTGGTGGAAGCATCCAGCGGCAGCACCGCAATCTCCGAGGCTTATTTCGCGCGGCTGCTCGACCTGCCCTTCTTTGCGGTAATGCCGCGTAGTACCTCACGCGACAAGATCACGCAGATCGAATTCTTCGGCGGCCACTGTCATCTCATCGACGACACCGACGTCTATGGCGCCGCGCAACGGCTGGCCGACGAGATCGGCGGCCACTACATGGACCAGTTCACCTATGCCGAGCGCGCCACCGACTGGCGCGGCAACAACAACATTGCCGAATCGATCTTCCGGCAGATGCAGCACGAGCCCGATCCCACGCCGCGCTGGATCGTCGTACCGGCCGGCACGGGCGGCACTTCCGCCACCATCGGCCGCTACATCCGTTATCGCGGCGGCCAGCTTGATCGCACGCAACTGGCCGTGGTCGATCCGGAACACTCAGTGTTCTACGACTACTACCATCATCGCGATCCGTGCCTGCAACTATCGCGCGGCTCGCGCATCGAAGGCATCGGTCGTCCGCGTGTGGAACCGTCGTTTATGCCCGGCGTCATCGACCGCATGCTGCGCGTGCCCGACGCCGCCAGCATTGCCGCCCTTGGCCTATTGGAAATGCTGCTCGGGCGGCGATGCGGTGGCTCTACCGGCACGAACTTGGTCGGTGCGCTACAACTGATGGCTGAAATGAAAGCACGAGGTGAACACGGCCCGATGGTCACCCTGATCTGCGACGGCGGCGATCGCTACAGCGGCAGCTATTACGACAGGAATTGGCTGGATCGCGAAGGCCTCCATCAGCCCGACGAACGCTCGCGTCTGGAAACGGTGCTCGGCGAAGGACGCTGGATCGACTGAGCCGCGGTGCTTACACTCCCCACCTGTCGCCCTCCCCACCGACGGAGCCCTACATGGCCCTGACGCCACCCATCGACCTGCAACGCTGGATCGACGAACACCGTCACCTGCTGAAGCCGCCCGTCGGCAACAAGTGCATCGTGGACGGTGACTTCATTGTGATGATCGTAGGCGGCCCGAATGCGCGCACGGACTTCCATTACGACGAAGGTCCGGAATTCTTCTATCAGCTCGAAGGCGAGATGGTGCTGAAGGTGCAGGACGAGGGCATGTTGCGCGATATACCGATCCGCGCCGGCCAGATGTTCTACCTGCCGCCCTGCGTGCCGCACTCCCCGCAACGCATGCCCGAATCCATCGGCCTGGTGATCGAGCGGCGACGCCTCGCCGGCGAGAAAGACGGCCTGATGTGGTACTGCGAGCGCTGCAACCACAAGTTGTACGAGGAGTACTTCACCCTCGACAGCATCGAGCAGGATTTTCCACCCGTGTTCGAACGCTTCTACCGCTCGATCGATGCCCGCACTTGCGTGGAATGCGGGCACCTGAATCCGGCACCCGCGAAGTACGCCTAAGCAGCGGCCTCAGCTACGCTGCAGCCACTTGCTCGCCATGCGGCGCAATGATTCGTCGCTCGCAGGGTCGTCGGCGATTTCCCGAATGGAGCGCCACGCTAGTGCGTGTGATTCCTCGCTGACTTCGAAGGCCTCGTTCGCACCCGCACGCACGACGTAACGCACGTCGTAATGCCAGTGCTCCGGCTCCTGCGCGCGGGCGGGAATGCGATGGCGATCGAGATCGAATGGCCCAAGCTCGACGTTGAGACCGGTGAGTCCGGACTCCTCTTCCGCCTCACGCAAGGCAACCTGCGAAAGATCCATATCACCGTCAGCATGGCCGCCCAGTTGCAGCCAACGACTCAATTTGCGGTGGTGGGTCAGCAGGACGCGTTCGCCATCGGCACTGACGAGCCATGCCGATCCGGTGAAATGTCCCTCAAGGGATTCGCGCAGAAACACCTGCTGGCCGCCTGCCAAAAAATCGATGAAGTGCGAGACATCGCCCTCATGGGGCCACTGCTGGCCGTAATGCTGAAACTGTGCGAGCAGTGCGCTCATGGATCGTCCATTGCGTAAGAACATAAAGAAGTGGCCGCGTACCTACGTCGCCGCCGAACTGCATTATTTCAGAGATGGGCGGGCTTGACCCAGTTCAGAAGCGGGCCGCAGGCGACCGCAGTGCAACTTGTACCGCCAAGGTCCGCTGGGCTATGGTGGCCTGTCGTCGCTGGGGAGGCGACGCATGCATGGACCGTGGCGAAAGTCACGGTGGCAAGTTCATAAGAAACGACAGATCCGGCGGTAGGGGAGAAACATGCTGAAAAACCTGTTCGCGACGCACCCGATTCAGGCGTCGCCACACGTCGATGCAGGCGAATTGCCGCACGACAGCCTGGAAGGCGAAGCCAGCCTCAAGCGCGTACTTACCGCCCGCCATCTGGTGACGCTCGGCGTCGGCGCGGTCATCGGCGCCGGCATCTTCGTCATCACCGGACAGGCCGCCGCCGAACACGCCGGCCCCGCCTTGATCATCAGCTTCATCGTCGCCGGCATTGCTTGCGCTTTCGCGGGCCTGTGCTACGCGGAATTCGCGGCGATGATTCCCGTTTCCGGCAGCGCGTACGCCTATTCCTACGCAACCCTGGGCGAAATCGTCGCCTGGTTCATCGGCTGGAACCTCGTCCTCGAATATTTGTTCGCCGTGGCAACGGTGGCGGCCGGCTGGTCCGGCTATTTCAACGAGTGTCTTTCCATCCTCGGCCACTGGACTGGACTATCGCTGGCGCTGCCCGACTATCTGTCGACCGCGCCGCTCAAGTTCACCGACACGCACCAGATCGTCACCACCGGCGCACTGATCAACCTGCCGGCGGTACTCATCGTCAGCGGCCTGACCTGGCTCTGCTACGTGGGCATCACACAGTCGACCTTCGTCAACTCGCTGATCGTGACCATCAAAGTGGTGGTCATCGCGCTGTTCCTGATCTTCGCGTTCCGCTTCATCAATCCGGCCAACTGGCATCCGTTCATTCCGCCGGAAGAAGGCCCGGGCCGTTTCGGCACCAGCGGCATCTTCCGCGCCGCCGTACTGGTGTTCTTCTCCTACGTAGGCTTCGACGCCGTGTCGACGGCGGCAGGTGAAGCGAAGAATCCGCAGCGCGACATGCCCATCGGCATCCTCGGCTCGCTGGCTATCTGCACCGTTCTGTATATCGCGATGGCACTGACCCTCACCGGCATTGCTCCGTACTACAAGCTGGGCACACCGGAGCCGGTCGCTACCGCGCTGAGCCTCTACCCGCAGCTGAACTGGCTGAAGGCCATCGTGTCGTTCGGCGCGCTTGCCGGCCTGTCGTCAGTGATCCTGGTGATGCTGCTGGGCACCTCGCGTATCTTCTTCAGCATGGCGAAGGACGGCTTGCTGCCGAAGGGTATGTCACGCGTGCACGCCAAGCACCGCACGCCGCACGTGGCCACCATCATTGGTGGCGTTGCGGCGCTGGTGATTGCCGGCCTGTTCCCGGTGAGCATCCTTGGTGAATTGGTATCGATGGGCACACTGCTGGCGTTCACCACGGTGTGCATCGGCGTGCTGATCCTGCGCTATACCCGCCCTGAACTGCCGCGTTCGTTCCGCGTGCCTGGCATCTGGTTTGTGAGCGTGGCCGGGTCGGTGATCTGCCTTTACTTGTTCTGGCAGTCGTTCCGCGCCAATTGGCCGCTGATGCTCGGCTGGACTACCATCGGCATGCTCATCTATGCCATCTATGGGTATTCCCATAGCAAGCTCCGCAAGCAAAACTCCTGATCCGACACGAAGGGCCGGCCCAGCGCCGGCCCTCTCGTTTTGACCCCGCGCCTCCCGCAGCACCAGGCCGACGCATGCTCAAACAGTTATTCGCTCGCAAAACCGACTTCTCCGACGCCGACGACGCTTCTCACGGCCCTACCCTTCGCCGCACGCTAGGCCCCTGGGGCATCACTGCGCTGGGCATCGGCGCGGTCATCGGCACCGGCATTTTCGTGGTGACCGGCCAGGCCGCTGCGGAACACGCCGGCCCGGCCGTGCTGATCTCCTTCATGCTGGCAGCGATCTGCAGTGCCTTCACCGCGCTGTGCTACGCCGAGTTCGCCACGCTGATCCCAATCTCAGGCAGCTCGTACTCATACGCCTACGCGACGTTAGGCGAACTGGTGGCCTGGTTCATCGGCTGGAACATGGTGCTTGAGTACGGCATCTCCGCCTCCGCGGTGGCGGCGAGTTGGACCGGCTATTTCACCAGCCTGCTCGACAGCATGGGTGTCCATCTGCCGGTGTCGCTGACGGAAGCCCCACTAGCCTTCACTGATGGTCATCTGGTGGCTACGGGTCACCTGATGAACCTTCCTGCAGTGGCGATCGTGCTGGCGCTGACCGCGCTGTGCTACGTGGGCATCAAGGAGTCGTCCGGGCTCAACGTCCTCATGGTGGCGCTCAAGGTGGGCCTGATCATCATCGTGGTGGTCGCCGGCTATCGCTATATCAACCCGGCCAACTGGCACCCGTTCATTCCGGCCAACGAAGCACCTGGCAAGTACGGCTGGTCGGGCATCATGCGCGGCGCCGCCATGGTGTTCTTCGCCTACATAGGTTTCGAGGCGACATCCACTGCGGCGCAGGAATGCAAGAACCCCCAGCGCGACCTGCCATTCGGAACGCTGGTCTCGCTGGTGATCTGCACGGTGCTCTACCTCGCGATGGCCGCCGTGCTCACGGGCCTGCTCTCCTACACCCAGCTCGGCACGGCAGAGCCTGTCGTGACGGCGGTGAAGAACTACCCGCAACTCGGCTGGTTGCGACTGGTGGTTGAGATCGGTGCGCTCATCGGCCTGTCGTCCGTGATCCTGGTCATGATCATCGCGCAGCCGCGCATCTTCATGATCATGTCCCGCGATGGTCTGCTGCCGAAGGTGTTCAACCGCATCCATCCCAAGTACCGCACGCCACATATCAACACCGTCATTACGGGTATCGGCATCGCTGTCCTGGCGGCGGTGTTTCCGCTGGATCTGCTCGCCGACCTGACGTCAATGGGCACGCTGATCGCCTTCGTGGCGGTCTGTGCAGGCGTGCTGATCCTGCGCTATACGTCGCCCCACCTGCACCGCGGCTTCCGCGTGCCCTGGGCCTGGTTTATCTGCCCCGCGGGCGTGATCAGCTGCCTGTCCCTGCTCTATTTCATGAGCTGGTTCAACTGGCTCCTGATGATCATCTGGACGGTGCTGGGCATGGCCATCTACTTCGGCTACGGAATGCGCCACAGCCGGCTCCACCGGCAGGCCAAACAGGGTTAAGCGGGCTTTGGCGGCGATTTGCCGCCAACGTCGCCGAAAATGTCGCCAGGGGGTACATCACCTCCTGGGTACGAATGATTGGTCCCCGGCAAGGATTCGTGAGGCCCAGTCTTTAATAAACTTACAACTCGTTGATTTTAATCATTTTAACGAGACTTTTTCGAGAAAATTTTGAGGCCCCCGGGCCCCAAAATGCCCTGCCAGGAGTATTATCTGTGCTCCGTGGGTTGATCACTTGGCAGTGGGCCCCGGATTGCCGCCCGGCGCGTCAGGCGGGTCAGCTCCTCGGCCTGACGCGTCTGGGCAGCACCTTCTCTCACCGAGTTCTTCGGTTCGAGTTTTCCTTTGCGAATACAACATGCGCATCACGCAAAACGTGATCGTGTGTGTGACGAGCACGTCATAAAAAAAGAAAGGCCGGCGTGGTGGCCGGCCTTCTGTGTCGCGTCGAACGCAGTGATCAGGCTTTCTTCGGCGCGTGCGATACGCACCAGCCCTTCGAGCTCACTGCCTTGCCTGGGAACAACTGGCACGGACCGTAACCCGTCGGACCACCGGAGTAGAACTGGCAGTTGGCGCAAGAGTCGCCCGCCTTGTGCTTTGCGTCGGCCGTCTTGCTGGCGTCTTCGACGTAACCGAGTGCTTTGGCGGTCGGATCCGAATCAGCCAGGTGCGGCAGATCGGCAGCGCGCGCGACGCGCGGCAAGGTCCCGATCATGGCAGCTGCGACAGCCGTCCCGGCTGCGGCCTTGAGAAACCGGCGGCGCGATTCGATATCTTTCTCTTGCGACATGGATCCAACCTCCGTCGTAAAGCATTCATGTTCGCCACGCCCGTGACAAACCTTCGCCGATCCTACTCGTCCCGTCGATAAGTCGTGAGAATGGATCGCATTTTCGGCGCATCGAGGAAAACGGGCGTGGTATAGTGCCACCCCGTTTGGACGTCCATACATTATGAGCCAGGTTCTCCCAGACACCATTTCGCCCGCGTTGTTCGCCGAGCGTTCCGACGCCATCGCCGACGCTGCGCGCGAACTCGCTGCCGCCGGCTGGACGCCCGCCACCAGTAGCAATTTCTCGATGCGCATCGATGGCGACCACGCCGCGATCACCATCTCGGGCCGCGACAAGGGCAAGCTCGGTCGCGACGACATCATGCTGATCGACATGCACAGCAAGGCTGTCGGCACCAGCGCTCGTCCCAGCGCTGAGACCGAACTGCACACGCAGATCTACCGTCGCTTCCCTGAGATCAACGTGGTGCTGCACACGCATTCGCGTACCCAGAGCGTGGCCTCGCGCCTGTTCGCTCCCGATGGCGTGGTGAAGCTGGAAGGGTGGGAGTTGCAGAAGGCCATCGCCGGGCAGACCACACACGACGCCGAACTGGCAATCCCGGTGTTCCCGAACACGCAGCACATGCCGGAGCTGGTTGCGCAGGTGGATGCGTGGCTGGACAGCGGTCGTCCCTTGCATGCCTATCTCATCAACGGCCACGGTATCTACACCTGGGGCCGCGACATGGCCGAGACGCGCCGTCATCTGGAAGCGCTCGAATTCCTACTCGGTTGCGAACTTGATCTCCGGAGGTTGTCGGCATGAGCCGTCTGCGCATTTTCAATGACACCCAGCCCCATGCCCCGCTATCGGTCCACACCGAGCACAGCGACATCGCCAGCGAGCTGGCCAAAGTCGGCGTGCGCTTCGAGCAATGGGAAGCCAACCAGCCGATCGCACCGGGCGCCAGCCAGGACGAAGTGATCGCGGCTTACCGCGGCGACATCGACCGCCTGATGTCCGAAGAGGGCTACCAGGCCGTCGACGTGATCAGCCTCAAGCCGGACCATCCGGATCGGGCCACGCTGCGCCAGAAGTTCCTCAGCGAGCACACGCACAGCGAAGACGAAGTGCGCTTCTTCGTTGCCGGTGCCGGCCAGTTCACCCTCCACCTCAACGGCAAGGTCTACGACGTGCTGTGCGAGCAAGGCGACCTGATCGGCGTGCCGGACGGTACCCGCCACTGGTTCGACATGAGCGAAGCCCCCTACTTCGTGGCGATCCGCCTGTTCACCAACAAGGATGGCTGGGTGGCGCAATTCACCGGCGAGGATATCGCCACACAGTTCCCCCGCATGACGCCGCACACCTCCGCGCAGGCCGCCTGAGCCTTGCACCGGCCCGGCCGGGTGACCCGGATCATGAACCGGCATACCGCCCCTCGCTCCAGGGGTGGGGGCCGGGTAAGCTTGTCGCTCCCCCTATCAAGCCTTCCCGCATGACTGTCATCCGCGCCATCGTCACCGATATCGAAGGCACCACCAGCTCGATCAGCTTCGTCAAGGACGTACTGTTCCCGTACGCCTACAAGCGCCTGCCTGCCTTCATCGAAACGCATGGCGACACGCCGGAAGTGCAGCACTGGCTGCACGAGGCGGCCAAAGAGGCGGGCATCGTCGAAGCACCGCGCCAGGAAGTGATCGAACTGCTGCTGCGCTGGATCAAGGAAGACCGCAAGTCCACCGCGCTGAAAGCACTGCAGGGCATGATCTGGCAAGAAGGCTATGCCGGTGGCGAGTACCAGGCACACCTCTACCCCGAAGTGTCGGCCAAGCTGCATGAGTGGCGCGCCGACGGCCTGCACCTGTACGTCTATTCGTCGGGCTCAGTACCTGCGCAGAAGCTGTTCTTCCGCTATAGCGAAGCGGGCGACCTGACCCCGATGTTCTCTGGTTACTTCGATACCGAGACTGGGCCCAAGCGCGAACAGCGTTCCTACGAGCTGATCGCCGACGCCATCGGCGAATTGCCCGAGCACCTCCTGTTCCTGTCCGACATCGTGGAGGAACTCGACGCCGCGCGTGCCGCCGGATTCCGCACCGGCTGGCTGCTGCGCGAGCCGCTGGAGATACCGGACGCACCGCGTCACCCGGCCTACCGCACGTTCGACGACATCGTCCTCTGACCTTTCGGGTTGCCGCCATGCGTACTGCCCTGACCGCACTGCTCGCCTTTGCAGCCGGCGTATTGCTCATGGTGGGCCTGTCTCATCACGCACCTCCTGCTCCGGCGGCCGGCGCGCTGGAGCAGGCAGCGCAAAGCACGACCGCACCCGCACCCGCCAGCACGGCGGAAACGGACGACGACAACTCCCCCTCGGACAATTGGCCCCAACAGGCACCGTCACCCGAACAAGTCATGTACGCCCAGCGCAACATGGTGCACAAGGCGCTGGCCGAGCTGGGCCCGCGCACGCCGGGTCGACCCAATCTCTATGTCGTGGCCTTCGGCGGCGATGGTGGTGAGGATGTCTTCCGCAACGAGGCCGAGTACGCAGCGAAGATGTTTCCAGAGCGCTTCGGCCACGACACACACGTAGTCGTGCTGGAGAACAATCCTGGCTCGCTGGAGCGACACCCCCTCGCCAGTTGGAGCAATCTGGAGGAAACCCTCGACGGCATCGCGAGCCTGATGAAGCCGGACGAGGACATCCTGCTGCTCTATCTCACCACGCATGGTGGTGAGGACCACACGCTGCTGGTGGATATGGATCCACTCCCGCTGGACCAGATCGGCACGGACGATCTGTCCGGCATCCTGTCCAAGCGCCCCTTCAAGTGGAAGGTCGTGGTGGTCAATGCCTGCTACTCCGGCGGCTTCGTGCCATCGCTTCAGGGCCCTGGCACGCTGGTCATCACGGCGGCACGCGCTGATCGCAGCTCGTTCGGTTGCGGTAGCGATTCGGACATCACTTATTTCGGGCACGCGTGGTTGGTCGATGGGCTCAACCACACCACCGATTTCATGGAAGCCTACCGCCAGGCCTCTTCCGAAATCGCCAAATGGGAAACCAAGGACAAGCTGACACCGTCGGAGCCGCAGATGAGCGTGGGCACCGGTATTGCCGAACAGCTCGCCTTGTGGCGCAAGCACATCACGCCGGGGCCGGTCGTCGCCTTCAAGCCGGCTGTCCCCGCAACGATACTGGGCCGCCCCGGCGAAGCTCGCTGAGCCGCCCAGCTGCGTTCATGCGGGCACAGGGCTGCGTGCGTACCAGATCCAGCGCTCCTCGCTGAGCGGCTCGCCCCTCCCATCCAGTGGAAACAGCACCACGTTGCGCGGCGCCACGCGTAGATCCATGCCCGGCTGCAGCCCGAACCGCGAAAGATCTTCGCTAGCCACGTCCGCTTCGAGCGCAAGGTCGAGCGAGGCGACGTGGAGATCCAGATGGGCGACACCGCCAGCTAAATAGATATGCCTTAGATGCGCCTGCCACGCCGGCGACGACGACGGCGTTGCCAGCCGCAGTTGCTCCGGTCGTACATAAGCCACGGCTTCGGTGAAGCGCCCTTGCCATGGATCACCCTCCGCCATCCATCCACCAGCAGCAAACCCGCCAGCGTGCCGGCGTACCGAAAAGCGGTTCACCTTGCCGATGAACTCGCAGACGAAGGGCGTAGCAGGCTGCTGGTAGATGACCTCGGGTGGCGCCACCTGCTCGATGCGTCCCTTATTCATCACGGCAACGCGGTCGGCCAGTTCCAGGGCTTCTTCCTGGTCATGCGTGACGAAGATGCTGGTAAGCCCGAGCTCTTCGTGCAGCTCGCGCAGCCAGCGTCGCAAGGCCACGCGCACCTGCGCGTCGAGCGCACCGAATGGCTCGTCCAGCAGCAGCATGTCCGGCTCCACCGCAAGCGCACGAGCCAGCGCCACGCGTTGTCGCTGACCACCGGAAAGCTGAGTGGGGTAACGCGTACCCAGGCCATCCAGTTGCACGCGACGCAACAGCCGGTCCACACGCGCACGGATCTCGACACGCGACGGCCGTGTACGCCAGGGCCGCACACGCAAACCGAAGGCGATGTTCTCGATCACCGTGAGGTGGCGAAACAAAGCGTAGTGCTGGAACACCATGCCGATGCGGCGCTCGCGCGCTGGCGTGGCGAGGAAGTCATCGCCGTTCCTGAGCACGCTGCCACTGTCGGGGTAATCGAGGCCGGCCAGGATTCGCAGCAACGTCGTCTTGCCCGAGCCCGAAGGCCCGAGCAAGGCGAGGAATTCGCCCGGCGCAATGTCCAGGCTGACGTCATCCAACGCCTGGAAACCCGCGAAACGGCGATGGAGTCGGGACAATTCAAGCACCGCGTGGCCCTCTTAATGCCCGCCGGGAGCGTGCGCGGCGATCTCATCACCGTAGCGCCATTCCAGCAGGGTTTTCACCGCCAGCGTCACCAGCGCCAGCAAGGCCAGCAACGAGGCGACCGCGAAGGCACCGACGTATTCGTACTCGTTGTAACGCATTTCCACTTCCAACGGCATCGTAGTGGTCAGCCCACGTATGTGACCCGACACGACCGAAACCGCGCCGAACTCGCCCATGGCGCGGGCATTGCACAGCAGAACGCCGTACAGCAGCGCCCAGCGGATGTTGGGCAGCGTGACGCGGAAGAACATCTGCCAGCCGCTGGCGCCAAGTACACGGGCCGCCTCTTCTTCTTCGCTACCTTGCGACTGCATCAGTGGAATGAGTTCGCGCGCAACGAATGGCAACGTGACAAACATGGTCGCTAATACCAGCGCCGGCACGGCGAAGATGATCTTGATGCCATGACTGTCCAGCCACGGTCCGAACCAACCCTGCGCACCGAACAGCAACACATAGACCAAGCCAGAAACCACCGGCGACACGGAAAACGGCAGGTCGATGAAGGCCCCGAGCAACGCCTTGCCGCGAAATTCGAAGCGCGTCATGGCCCAGGCAGCGGCAACACCGAACACCACATTCATCGGCACGGCAATCGCCGCAACCAGCAGCGTCAGCTGGATCGCGGACAACGCCTCGGGCTCCTTGATGGCGTCAAGGTAAGGCACGACGCCCTGCCGAAATGCCTCGACAAAAACTGTCGCCAACGGCAAGAGCAGGAACAGCGTGAGAAATAACAACGCCAGCACGATGAGTACGAAGTGCACCACGCGGCGGGGCCACGCTACCGGACGCGAAGGTTTCCGGGCATTCATGCCGCCCGCTCCGCCCAACGCCGGCTCCAGCGTTGCAACAGCGACACCAGCACCAACAAGCCGAACGACAGCAACAGCATGGCCACACCCAGCGCCGCGGCGCCCGCCACATCGAACTGCTCAAGCTTCTGCACGATCAGCAAGGGCGCAATTTCCGAACGCATCGGAATATTGCCGGCGATGAAGATCACCGAACCGTATTCGCCCACGGCGCGCGCCAGCGCCAATGCAAAACCTGTCAACAGAGTCGGCGCCAGCATGGGCAGGATCACGCGAAAAAAAGTTTGCCAGCGCTGCGCGCCCAGGCTTTCCGCGGCCTCCTCCACATCGCGCTCCAGCGCGGAGAGTACAGGCTGCAAGGTACGCACGACGAACGGAAAGCCGACGAACACCATGGCGACAAATACGCCGAGCGGCGTATAGGCCACCTTGATGCCCAACGGTTCCAGCCATCGCCCCAGCCAACCGTTGGAGGCATAAAGCGTGGTCAGCGCAATGCCGGCCACCGCCGTTGGCAGAGCGAAAGGAAGATCCACCAGGGCATCGAACAGGCGTCGCCCGGGGAAGCGATAGCGCACCAGCACCCAGCCCACCAGCAGGCCGATCACGACATTGATGAGCGCCGCCACGACGGCGCCGCCCACACTCAATCGCAGCGCAGCCAGCGTGCGCGGTGCCGACAGCAACCGCACCAATCCCTCGAACCCGATGCCGGACGCCTTCCACGCCAACGCTGCCAGCGGCAGCAGCACGATCAACCCGAGATAAGCCACCGCGTAGCCGAGGCTGAGACCAAATCCCGGAAGCACGCGCCTTCGCATGACGTTAGCTTCCCGGCCCCAGCTGATCAAAGATCGCACCATCGCTGAAGAACTTGGCCTGCACCTGGCGCCAGTCACCGAACAACTCACCTAAGGTGAACGTATGCGTGGTTGGGAACTGGCTGGCATAACGCGCCGCCACCTCCGGCGAGCGCGGGCGATAGAAGTTCTTGGCGGCGATGTCCTGCCCCTGCGGGGAGTACAGGAACTCCACGTAAGCCTGCGCGACCGCGCGCGTGCCGTGCTTGTCCACGTTGCTGTCCACCACGGCCACCGGCGGTTCGGCCACGATGGTGACTGACGGCACCACGATCTCGAAGGTGTCACCGCCCAACTGCCGCTTCGCAAGCAACGCTTCGTTCTCCCACGCAATCAGCACGTCGCCGACACCACGCTGCACGAACGTGTTGGTGGCGCCGCGTGCGCCGGTGTCCAGGACGGGCACGTGCTTGTACAGCTCCTTCACATAAACCTTGGCGGTGGCGTCGCTGCCACCCGGTTGCTTCAGTGCATAGCCCCAGGCCGCGAGGAAGTTCCAGCGCGCACCGCCGGAGGATTTCGGATTCGGTGTTACTACCTGGATGCCCGGTCGCACGAGGTCGGCCCAGTCCTTGATGCCCTTGGGATTACCCTTGCGCACGAGGAACACGATGGTCGAGGTGTAAGGCGTGGCATTGTCCGGCAACTTCTTCTGCCAGTCCTTCGCCAGCAGGCCGCGATCGGCAATCGCGTCGATGTCGTAGGCCAGCGCGAGCGTCACCACGTCAGCGGGAAGCCCGTCGACCACGGAGCGCGCCTGCTTGCCCGAACCACCATGCGACATCCGGATGTTGACGGTGTCGCCGTGCTGCGCCTTCCATTGCGCCGCAAACGCCGTGTTGACCTGTCGATACAGTTCGCGCGTCGGATCGTAGGAGACGTTGAGCAGCGCTACGTCCCCGGCGAAGGCGGCAGCCGACAGCAGTACGCTGGCGGCGGCGAGCAGTACGAGGAAGAACTTCTTCATGGCGCCTCCTGCGGAACAATGGAGCCGCAGACTAACGTCGGCGGGCAAAGCTTCGAAATCGCAATATGGCATATCGTCATGTCGCGACCTTGCGCAACATCAGCACCGAAGCGTCTGATTTGCGCATGAAGGCGTACCGACGCCGTGCATCTATCTCAAGGCAACTCGTTCGCACTTTCGCGGGGAAACGTACTTGCCTGCGACAGCTGTACCGCCAAGCGATGCGCCGCCACGCGAATTTCCGGCATGGCCGTACACTCCCACAGGTTGCCGCGAACCAGCGAGCCGATGGCGTACAAACCGGGCAGCGGGCGTCCATCGGCATCGGTCAATTGTCCGTCGGGCTGAGCAAGCACACCCAGTTGCAGGGCATCTGCCGCCGCCAAACCATCGCGCAGCAACTGCGAAAGCAAGTCGTGCGCACCATAAGCCACGGCCGTGTCCAGCCCTGTCGCCTGGATGACCAGATCTGCTTCCAGCGCGCTCACCAATTGCGTGGAGCGCTCGCGCAGCGTCACCTGCAGCGGTGCCGTGCCGTCCACATCCAACACGCGTGCGGCGAGCACCTGCAGACGACCTTCCTCCTGCAACTGATAGATCGCCTCGCCCGTCGCCGGCGCCATCCGATGCCGCGCGGCTTCCCATATCCAGCGCACATGGCGGAGAAACTGCCGGCGACGCGCGTGCGAGAGTTCCTGCCACAGCTGCGCATTGATCGGCCGCATACCGTCGATGATGCTGCGCCATTCAGGGCCTTCGGCGTCGCTCAAGGCTTCACGTACTTGACGGAACATTCGAGCGGGGCCGTCGCTGGCCAGCAGCGCGCGATTGAGCGCGTCCTGTCGCGCATACGGCGCCAGTGGCAAGGCAGAGTGGGTGAAGGGCAACAACCCGTGGCGCGACACCGCAACCAGTTCCGCATGCGGCCATCTGAGCGCAGCTGACAGCACCGTATCCACCGCCGTCAGGCCCGTGCCGATCACCATCACCCGGCGTGGTGCCTGGGTATGTCGATCCAGCCGCCACGGATCGAGTTCATAGGCCCCGCTAGCCAGCGCCGTGGTGGACACCGTGCGCAACGGACGCTGCGCCAATGCGCCCACCGCCAACACCACCTTGCCCACTTCCAGCCAACGATCGGCACCGACGCGCACGGCATAACCGCCCGGCCCGCGAGAGACAACTTCGCGGGCACTCTCCGGATGAATGCGGAAGCTGCGTCCCGCACGACGCGCCGCATCGATGCGCGCGCCCACCTGGGCTTGGATGAAATCACCAAAGATGCGTCGCGGCAGAAAATCTGTGCCTTTCACCTGACCCAGTTGGCGCGAAGCGTGCTGGATAAAATCCTCACCGTGCTCCTGAAAAACCCCCATCGCCGAAGCACGTACATTCAAAAGATGTTGATCCTCACCGGTGCCGTAAGCCACGCCCCGTCCCGGCGCGTGCTGTCCCACGATCCAGTGCACCGTGCCGCCGTCGAACCGCGCGAGCAGTTCGCCGAATGCTGCGGCACCCGCCGCCCCACCACCGATCACTGCGACATCTGCCATAACGCCGTCCTCAAAAGGGGGACACGAACCCCACGCGATCTGCTCTCGGCAGGTCACTACGAGTTGCGTCCCCTGGAAAGAAATCTCGGGTGAAGGCTGCCTTCACATCGCATGGCAGCCGGGTGACTCAACCTTGCTCAACGGCTCATGAAACGATCTGGCATGGTGTATCCCCGGCCTATCAGCGTGCCCGGGAAAAAGAGCCTGTTCAATGTCTCCACGTGGCCCGCGTTGTCCACCCAAAGCGCCCAGCGAGCGGGCCGTAGCGCCGCGCCTGACTGGTGGTCAGGTCAAGCTGCGGACTGCTCGCTGGGCGCTTTGGTGGACAACCCTTCGGGCCGGGTCTATTTGCCCACAGGTCTGCGTCATCACTCAGTCGTGTACGGACGTACACTCCTTCGTTCTTCCTTGTCCTGCGGGCAAACAGCTTCCGGCGCGGGCCACGTGGAGACATTGAACAGGCTCTAAGAAACCACAGCATCCGTTAAGGCTGCGCTAGTCATACGTGGACTTGTAGCGCACCTCATTCCCGAGAGGTTATGACGCGACGCGAACCGCATGACGTTGCGACAGCACGCCCGCGACGTCGGACAGACCCAGCCCGCGCGCCCGCAAGGCCACGGCAAGGTGATAGACAAGGTCGGCAGCCTCCCCGAGCAGGGCATCGTCGTCCTGCGCCACAGCCGCCAGCGCTGTCTCGACGCCCTCCTCGCCCACCTTCTGCGCCATGCGGCGAATGCCACCCTCGAAAAGCTTGGTGGTGTAACTGCCCGCCGGCCGCTCTGCGTGTCGCTGTGCAATCAACGCATCCAGTTCAGCCAGGAATCCGAGCGGTGGTTGTACCTCGTCGCCGAAGCAACTGCTGGTACCGTTGTGGCAGGTAGGGCCATGCGGTTCGGCGAGCACCAGCAAGGTGTCGGCATCGCAATCCATGCGCACGGACTTGAGCGCCAGCACATGGCCAGAGGTTTCTCCCTTGGTCCACAAGCGCTGCTTGCTGCGGCTGAAAAAGGTCACGTGGCCGCTCTTTTGCGTGGCGACCAGCGCCTCTACATTCATGTAGCCCAGCATCAACACCTCGCCCGTCAACCAGTGCTGGACGATGGCAGGCAGCAGGCCGTCGCCTTTAGCCCAGTCGAGTCGGGAGGGATCAAGGGTGGATGCGTTCATGGCGAATCTCTTCTGAAAACGGGCTGATCGGCGACCGGTGGACATGCCTCGGCCACGTTAACTCGCCCCTCTCGGCTGTCCGGGGCAACAAGTCGTTGTTCGGTTACAACCTTACGTCCACGCCCCAGTCGGCCAGCGCCTGCTTGAGCGTGGGAATGGTGATCGCGCCGGAATGGAACACGCTCGCCGCGAGCGCGCCGTCAACGTCCGCCTCAACAAACGCATCACGAAAATGTTCCGGTGCGCCGGCGCCTCCCGAGGCGATCAGCGGCACGTTGCACAGGCTACGCACCACCATGAGCTGTTCCAGGTCGTAGCCCTGCCGCACGCCATCGCTGCCCATGCAATTGAGCACGATCTCGCCCGCGCCGCGTTGCTGCGCCTCTACGATCCAATCCAGCGTACGGCGCGGCAGTGCCTGTGTGCGTGAAGGATCGCCGGTGTACTGGCGCACGCGCCATTCGCCATCGGCATCGCGCAGACTGTCGACGCCCACCACCACGCACTGCACGCCAAATGCAGCAGCCAGTTCGTCGATAAGTCCGGGACGCTCCAGCGCCGGCGAGTTCACCGAGATCTTGTCGGCACCGGCATGCAGCACTGCCCTCGCCTCATCCACGCTGCGGATGCCGCCCGCGACACAAAACGGGATATCGATCACGCTGGCCACGCGTTCTACCCAGCCGCGGTCGACGCTGCGCCCTTCCGGGCTGGCCGTGATGTCGTAGAACACCAGTTCGTCGGCGCCTTCGTCGCGGTAGCGCAGCGCGAGATCAACGATCTCACCCATCACCACGTGATCGCGAAAACGCACGCCCTTCACGACTTTGCCGTCACGCACGTCCAGGCAGGGAATCAAGCGACGGCTCAGCATGACAATGCGTCCTTCAGGCTGAAGCGGCCTTCAAGCAGGGCTCGGCCAAGGATCACCCCTCGCGCCCCGGCCTCGCGCGCCGCGCGAATATCGTCCAGCGAGCGCACGCCGCCGGAAGCCTGCACCGCCATGGTCGGCACCGTCGCGGCGAGATACCGGTAGAGATCCAGATTGAAACCGGCCAGCATGCCGTCGCGATCAATGTCGGTGCATAGCAAGTGTGTAGCCCCATGCGCCGCGTACCAGGGAGCGAGATCATCCAGCGTGCGCGATTCCGTTTCCGTCCAGCCAGCGCTGGGCAACGTCCACGCGCCATCGCGATACAACGTGTCCAGTGCAAGCGTGAACCTATCGGCACCACGCGAGGCCAGCCATCCTTCCACCGTCTCCGGCTCACGGATGGCCAGACTGCCAAGCACCACGCGAGACACACCGGCACCGAGCAGGCGCTGCACGTCGGCCTCGGAACGCACGCCACCGCCGGCCTGTATGCGCATACCGTCGCGGGCAATCGCTTCGATCACCGCAAGGTTTTCAAGGCTGCCTCCGCGCGCACCGTCCAAGTCGACCAGATGCAGCCAATCGGCGCCCGCCGCTGCATAGTCGCGGGCCAGCGCACGCGGATCGAAATCGTATGTCGTCTGCTGCGCATAGTCGCCCTGCTTCAGGCGAACGACGCGACCAGCACGCAGATCAATGGCGGGAATGACGGTGAAACTCATAGCTCGAGGAAGTTCTTCAGCAGGCGAGCGCCGACCTGGGCCGAACGCTCGGGGTGGAACTGCATACCGTGGAAGTTGCTGCGCGCGATCACCGAAGCGAACTCACCGCCATACTCCGTGGTGGCCAGGGAGTAGTCCCCCGTAGAGACCGCGTAGCTGTGCACGAAGTACGCCCAATCGCCATCGGTCACTCCTTGCAGCAAGCCATGCTCACGGCGGCGCTGCAGGCGGTTCCAGCCCATGTGCGGCACGCGCAGGCCCGGCTGCTCAATAAAACGCGTCACGGTTGCCGGAATCACACCAAGACAAGCGGTATCGCCCTCCTCCGAGCGCTCGCACAGGAGCTGCATGCCCAGACAAACCCCGAGCACGGGTTGCGTCAGCGAACGCATCAACTCCACCAGACCCAACTCGCGCAGGCGAGCCATACCAGGACCGGCTGCGCCCACGCCGGGCAGAATCACTTTGTCTGCCGAGCGGATGGATACGGGATCCGAAGTGAGCGCGGCATCCACACCCAGCCGCTGCAATGCATAGCGCACCGAGCCGATATTGGTACCGCCGGCATCCACCAGCACCACGCTCATCAAAGTGCTCCCTTGGTACTCGGCAGTTCGCTACCTTCGCGACGTATCGCTTGGCGCAACGCGCGGGCCACCACCTTAAAGCAGGCTTCCACCATGTGGTGCGCGTTCTCACCGCGTACGCTCAAATGCAGGTTGGCACCCAGCGTCTCGCAAAGTGAACGGAAAAAATGCGGGACCAGTTCGGTGGGAATGTCACCGACGCGTTCACGCGGAAACTGTCCATCGAAGACAAAGTAGGGTCGACCGGAAAGATCCAGTGCCGCGCTCGCCTGCGATTCGTCCATGGGCAGCACGAAGCCATACCGGCCAATGCCACGCTTGTCGCCCAGCGCCTGTCGCAACGCCTGGCCCAAGGCCAGCGCGCAATCCTCGATGGTGTGGTGCTCGTCGATATGAGTGTCGCCATCGCAACGCAGTGCCAGCGCGAAACCGCCGTGCTTGCCGATCTGCTCCAGCATGTGGTCGAAAAAGCCCAGCCCGGTGTGCACCTGCGGCTCCACCGTCTTGTCGAGGTTCACGCTCACCGTGATGCGCGTTTCCCGCGTATTGCGCTCCACCGTGGCCATGCGCGGAGCATCGAGCAACTGGTGCGCAACCTCCTCCCACGCCAGCCCGTGCGAGCCGACCCGAAAGCCACGCACACCCATATTGGCGGCGAACTGCAGATCCGTTTCACGATCACCCACCATGGCCGACGCCGCGCGACTCCAGCCATCGTCGGCAAGGTAGTGGCGCATCATGCCGATGCCCGGCTTACGGGTGTCCTTACGCTCGTGCAGAAAACTGCGATCGATCAACACATCGCGCACGGCGATGCCCTGCGAAGCCAGGATGCGCATCAGCAGCTCGTGCGGCCCGACGAAATCGGCTTCCGGAAAGCTGTTCGTGCCCAAGCCATCCTGATTGGTGACCATGACCAACTCGTAGCCTGCAGCGATGAAGCGTTGCAGCGCTGCGATCACGCCCGGCAGTAGCGCGAACTTCTCGTAGCTGTCGATCTGGAAGTCTTCTGGCTCTTCGATCAGGCAGCCATCGCGGTCGATAAAAAGAATCTTGCGACTCATGTGAATGATCCCGTCACCGTTCCGTTGGCCTGTTCGCGGGCAGTCCATGCCTGATTGTTCAGAACGTCGAGCACGCGGTCGTTCTCCTCCGGCTTGCCGATCGTGATGCGTAGTGCGTCTTCAAGTTGCGGGTAGCGCTGTATGTCGCGCACCACAATGCCGGCATCAAGCAAGCACCGATATACCGCACCTGCTTCGTCGAATCGCACCGCGAGGAAATTGGCCTGCGAAGGCAACACCTGCCGCACACCCGGTGTACCAGCAAGCGCAAGCGCCATGCGTTCGCGCTGCTCCAGCACGATGGCGATGTGAGATCTGGCTGCGACCTGCCCGGCTTCGGACAATGCCTCCAACGCCAAGGCCACGCATGGGCTCGGCAAGGGATACGGCGCCATGATGCGACGGAGCAAGGCAATCACGTCCTCATTCGCCAACAGCATACCCACGCGCGCACCCGCGAGCGCCCAGGCCTTCGAAAGCGTGCGTAGCACGGCGAGGTTGTCATATCGGTCCAGCAGCGATGCCGCGCTCGGAGCATCGGAAAACTCGATATATGCCTCATCGACCACGACCAGCGCACGGCCACGCAGTTCGCGCGCAAGACGCTCCACGTCGCTCAATGGCACCAGCTGCCCGGTCGGGTTGTTGGGCGTGCATACGAACACCAGCTTGACCGCGGGCGTCATGGTGGCCAGCACCGTATCCGCATCCAGCCTGAAGTCCGCATCGAGGGACACAGTGACGACGCCGGCGTTTTGGATACGTGCACTCACCGCGTACATGCCGAAGGTCGGCGGCTGGATGGCGATGGCGTCCTGTCCGGCGCGACAGAACGCGCGCACCAACAGATCAATCGCCTCATCACTACCCCGCCCTACCAGCACCTGCGAGGCGCGCACTCCGTATAGCCGCGCAAGCGCATCGACCAGCGCCGCGGGCTGCGGATCTGGGTAACGGTTGCACGACAGGTCATGATCACCCAGTGGCGCCCATGCAGACTCGTTGGCATTGAGCAAGACGCGTCCCCCACTGGCCTCCATGCGCGCGGACGAGTACGGCTGGAGCGCGCGGATTTCTTCACGCGCAAGATCGAGCACGCTCATGCTGCGTCCTCCAGCGCCGCCAACCGCAGCGTTACTGCACGCCGGTGGGCTTCCAACTGCTCTGCGGCCGCCAGGGTCGCCGTACAGGGGCCGATGGCGCGCAAGCCTTCCGGCGACAATTCCTGCACGGTGATCTGCTTCTGGAAGCTGGCCACGGAGACGCCGCTGTAGCTGCGTGCATAGCCGTAGGTCGGCAACACATGATTGCTGCCACTGCAGTAGTCGCCGACGGATTCAGGGGTCCACGGGCCGAGGAACACCGAGCCCGCGCTTTCAATAGAGCCAAGCAGCGAACGCGGTTCGTTGACCTGCACGATCAAGTGTTCCGGCGCGTAGCGGTTGCTGACCTCCACCGCCTGCGCGAGCGACGACACCGCAATGAGGCGGCTCTGCGACAGGGCTTGCTCCGCGATGCCTGCCCGGGGCAAGACAGCGCACTGGCTCGCCACTTCCACCTCGACCGCATCCAACATCGCGAGCGAGGGGCTGAGCAGGATCACCTGCGAATCGGGGCCGTGCTCTGCCTGTGAGAGCAAGTCCGCCGCGACAAACGCCGGGTTGGCGCTGTCGTCTGCGATCACCAGCACTTCGGACGGGCCAGCCGGCATATCGATGGCGGCGCCCTCAGGGTCGGCTGATACCTGCAACTTGGCCTCGGTGACCCAGGCATTGCCGGGGCCGAACAGCTTGTCGCACTTGGGCACGGATTCCGTCCCATACGCCATGGCCGCAATGGCCTGCGCGCCGCCGAGCTTAAAGACGCGGTGTACGCCGGTGACGCGTGCGGCGTACAAGACAGCGTCATCGCAGCGACCATCCGGCCGCACCGGCGAGCACAGCACCACCTCCGCACAACCCGCAATACGCGCGGGCACGCCCAGCATCAACGCGGTGGAGGGTAATGGCGCGCTGCCAGCGGGTACGTACAGGCCCACCCTCTGTATGGGGCGCAGCATGCGCTCGACGCGTACACCACGGGCAGTATCTAGCGCCACTGGTTGCGGTGCAGCCGCACGATGGAAGGCATCGATGCGCGATGCCGCCTCGTCGATGGCGGCTTTCAACTCAGGAGCAAGCCGGGCTTCCGCCTCGTTCCACTCCCGCTGCGATACCTCGATGGCATGCAGCGCACAGCGATCAAGCTTCGCGGTAAGTTCGCGCAAGGCCACGTCACCGTCAGCGCGCACGCGGGCGATGATCTGCTCCACGCCGGCACGTAGGCTTTCAGCGCGCGACTGCACCGGGCGTGACAGCGCCGCGCACTGCCCTCGCGTATCTAAGGTATTCCAGTCCAGGCGATTCATAGGTTTCGCTCGTTCAGTCCGCCTGCGTTACGCAAGCATCTTTTCGACCGGCAGCACGAACATTTCGCGTGCACCAGCCTTCTTGATTTCTTCCAGCTGTCGCCAGCTGACCTCACCGGCACATAGCGCCTGCAGCATGAGCTGGTCGGGCTGTCCCGCCACCGGTAGCAGCGTCGGCTGCGGTCCGCCAGGCAGTAGCCGGATGACCGCATCGAGCGAGCCGCGCGAGGTCTGCAGCAGAAGCAAACGCGATTCGCGTACCTGGATGACACCGTCGAGCCGCTTGAGCAGCAACTCAATCATGTCGCCACGCTCATCCGAAGGCAGTGCCTGCGGACCGGCCAGCACGGCCTCGCTCTCCAGCAGCACATCCACTTCGCGCAACTGGTTGGCCACCAGGGTGCCGCCGCTCTGCACCAGATCGCAGATGGCATCCGCGGTGCCAAGTCGCGGCGCGATCTCAACCGAGCCAGCCAGCGTCACCACGCCCGCGTCGACACCGCGCTCGCGCAACCACTCGCCCAGCAGGCCGGGATACGACGTAGCGATGCGCATGCCCTGCAACTGCGATGCGTCGCGGTAGTCGACTTCCTGTGGCACAGCGACCGACAACCGGCAGCGGCCGAAGCCCAGCGGTCGCCATTCGGCGAGTGCCGGGCCACCCAGGCCCGCCGTGAAACGGTATTCGTCAAGCACGTTGCGCCCGACGATGCCGAGGTCGCATACGCCCTGCGCGATCAGGCCGGGGATATCGTCATCGCGCACCAGCAGCAGGTCGACGGGCTCGCCTTCGCCGAAGCAAAAAAGCTTGTCGCGACTCTGGCGGAAGGTGAGTCCACAACGGTTGAGCAGTTCCAATGCCGGCTCGGTAAGTCGGCCGGATTTCTGCATCGCAATACGCAGTCGGTCGCGCGCCTTCATGCCTTGGCCTTATTACTTGCTGAGCGTCGACGAGCCGCACGAGCCGCCGCAGCGAGGTATCCGCCCGCGCCAGCATTGAGATAACGCGCCACACGCCCGATGGTGGTGATGCTTACCGCCGTGCGCTCGTGAATCTCGCGATAGGACACCCCTTCAAGCAGGTAAGGCACGACGCGCCAGCGGTCGACCATGACCTCCAGCTCAGCGGGCGTGCAAAGGTCGTGCAGGAAGGCCGACATCTCATCGGCGTTCTTCAGCGAAAGCAGAGCCTCGCAAAGACTGAGCTCGGCGGACTCGGCAGGCATCTCGGGATCGATCGATCGGCGCTTCATAATGTACTAATGCGTTAATACAGTGGAGCGCATCTTACCCGGCGAAAATCACACAGGCAACCCATCCAACGCGTGCCGCCGCGCTGCGGCCATCCCGACAATGGGCGTGCCACAGCAAGGTATTGCGCTCGGCCAAGGGCCGCACCAGGCGCTCTACGGGGGACTTCGGCATCGACAGCCCGCGCCATGCCCTGCGCCCCGCAGGACTCCCCGCCTGAACGAAACCGATCCAGCTCCATGCGCCCCGCGCCGTCCCGATGCCCTCCCGCGAACCTCGCCCCGAAGCCGGCACTCGCCAACGGCACCCGATCGGCGTAAACTAGATAGGTAGCCTACCTACCCAACTCTCCTGGAGAACGACGTGAGCGCGAACACTTCGGCTGAAGCCGATGCACGCGAACTGGCCGAGCAACTGCGGCCCGCGTTGCGCCGCCTTGTACGCCAGTTGCGACGGCAGCCCAGCAACGAACCCATCTCGTCACTGCACGCGCCCCTGCTGATGACCATCCTGGAGAACCCGGGTATCGGCGTCGGCGAGTTGGCCCAGATGGAAGGCCTGCGTAGTCCGACCATGACCGGGCACATCAACAGCATGGTGGCCGCGGGACTGGTGAAACGCACCGAACCCAGTGAGGGTGACCGTCGCCGCATCGGCCTCGTCGTGACGCCGCACGGGCACACCCTGATCGACGCCAAGCGCAAACGGCGTACCGACCAGCTAACTAGAGCGCTGACCCGGTTGTCGCCCGATTCGCGTGCAGCACTGTGGGCGGCCATACCCGCCTTGAACGACGTTGAACTGGAAGAGATCGACGCATGAGCATTCCCGGTACCGCAACCATCGCGCCCTCACAGACCGTCCATCGTCCCGACGAACAGGAGATCAACCGGGTTTTCGCCGGCCTTGTGATCGTGCTGGCGCTGGGCGCCATCGACCAGAGCATCGTCGCCACGGCCCTGCCCCGCATCGTGAGCGATCTCGGCGGCATGAGCCATCTGTCCTGGGTGGTGACGGCCTATGTGCTCGCCTCCACCGCCACCATGCCGCTCTACGGCAAGCTGAGCGACCAGTACGGCCGCAAGCCGGTGATGTACTTCGCCATCTTCATGTTCCTGCTCGGCTCGGTGCTGAGCGGCGCGGCGCGCAATCTGCTTGAGCTGATTATCTTCCGCGCCATCCAGGGCGCCGGTGCAGGTGGCTTGTTGCCACTGTCGCAAATCATCATCGGCGACATGGTGCCGCCCACGCAGCGTGGCAAGCGACAAGGTATTGCGGCGGGTATTTTTGCACTGTGCAGCGTGGTGGGGCCGGTGATCGGTGGCGTGATCACCGACGTGCTGTCGTGGCACTGGATCTTCTACGTCAACCTGCCCGTCGGCGCGGTGGCACTGGTGATCCTCGCCCGCTCGCTGCGCCAGTACACCCCGTTGCATACACGACGCATCGACTACCTCGGCTCGCTGCTGATGACCGTCAGCACCGTCGCACTGTTGTTGGTGCTGACGCTTGGCGGCGGCGAATGGCCTTGGCTGTCTGCGCCCATTGCTACGCTCAGTGCCTTCGCACTAGTCACGGGTGTGCTGTTCATCCGGCACGTAAAGCACGAGCCGGAGCCCGTGCTGCCATTGGACCTGTTCCATAACCGCGTGTTCGTGATCGCCAGCATCGTGATGGCGCTGACCTTTATGGGGCTAATGGGCGCAAGCCTGTTCTTCCCGTTGTTCTTCCAGTTGGTGATGGGCGTCAGCCCGGCGCGCTCTGGCTTGTTGACCGGCCCGATGATGATGGGCATCGCGATCTCCGCGCTGTTCAACGGGCGAGTTTTGATGCGCGCCGGCCGCTACAAGCCCACCGTGGTGATCGGGCTTGCCGTCGCCACGTTGGCGTTCGGCGTGCTGGCGTGGAGTGCCGCGACGGCGCAGGGCCTGGGCATTATCGAGCCATCCATCTTCGTACTTGGCCTGGGTCTTGGCCTGGTGATGCCCAACGTGACGATCGCGGTGCAGAGCGCACTGACACCCGTACACCGCGGCGTTGGCACGGCCACGCTTACCTTCTTCCGCTCACTGGGCGGCCTCATCGGTGTGGCAGGTTCCGGCGCCATTCTCGCGTGGCAGATGCGCAGCCACGGCAACGCAACAGCGCCGTCCATTGTCGCCATGCCAGAGGGCGGCGTCGCCCATCCCGCGTGGCAGCACGCGGCCGATGCCGCGGTCATGATGTACCGCCATGCCATCGCGTCGACCTTCACGATAGGTGCGTGCATCGTCGCGTGCGCGTTCGTGCTCATCCTGCTCTTGCCGGAGATTCCCTTGCACGATCATCATCACGCCTCACCTGCCCCTGTCGCCGAGTAAGGACGTTCGATGATCGCTCCGCGGCGCGATTTACACGTCACGCTGTGTTCCGGCTGGATAGCGATTGCCACTGTGGCTTTCGCTGTCACCGCAGGCGCCTTGCAATGGATCCGGGCAGATCTCGATGCTATGGCTATGCCATTGAGCGCCTACCTTCGAGGTCCTGGCGGTGTCTGGCTGCGCGGAGCCTACGACCTGATGGCCAGCGCACTGGCCTGCCTCGCATGGGCCGGCCATCGCGTTACGCGCGAGAGCTTGCGCAGCGGGCTGGCTAGCGCGCTGTTTGTCGTAGCCGCCATTACCCTTCCCGTCGTCGGGGCCACGGTGCTCTATGAAAACACGCCAAGCGAGAATCTCGCCCGCCTGCTCCATGGCGTAGCAGCACAGACCACGTTCCTCTGTCTGGTCATGGGCATGCTTCTGCTATCGACGCGATGGCTGCGCGACGCACGCATGCAGCGCAACCGCTACACCGGCGTCGTGCTTGCCTGGCTGGCGTTTGTGCAGATGTGGGTTCTGGCGCTCTGGAAGGGCCTGCCACCGGGGCTTACCCAGAAGGCACTGATCGTGCTGATCCTGCTGTGGCTTGCGTGGGCGGCGCGCCAATTGTGCCCGGCAAGTGCGCAGCCGAATTGACCCAAAGCGCAAGGCACACACATCGAAAGAAAAAGGGGCGCCGAAGCGCCCCTTTCTGATCACTACTGCTCGAATACGCGCTGTCGCACCAGCTCGCACACCGTCCGCACATCGCCATCCATCGCGCGGTCGCGCGACATGAAGCCTATGTGCTTGCGCAGCGTGTCGTGCGCCTCACGCACAGCCGAGCCTGCGTGGAAATCGCCGACGTTCGCCAGCGCGGCCTTCAGTTGCTGCACCTCGCCCACGAACTGCTCGTAATGCGCATGATCTTCGCGCGGTGCATTGGACACCTTGCCCGCCAGCGCCTGCCAGTCGCCACGTGCGGCGAGGCGGCAAGCGGCATTGAGCATGGCCTGACGGAAATCCAGCGCCTGCGCGGCGGTGTAGAGCTCCAGCGCAACGACGTAGCTGAGGTCTTCCATCATCTCTAGTACGTGTCGCGCCTCGTTGGCGCCCATCGACACATGGTCTTCCGCATTCGCGCTGGTCGGCACGGAATACACGCTGGCCGGATGCGCACGCGTAGCCAGGTCGTTCACCAGTGCTGCTGCCGTGTACTGCACGATCATGAAACCCGAATCGGTGCCGTCTTCATTGCCGGTGAGGAACGCCGGCAGGCCATCATTGGTGGCCGGGTCGACCAGCTTGTTGAGGCGACGCTCCGAAATGGAGGCCAGCACCGGGATGGCTGCCTTTACGTAGCTCATCGCCAATGCCAACGGCATGCCGTGGAAGTGACCCGCAGAGATCACTTGCTCTTCGATGAACTCCGCGTCCTCGGCATCCGGGAAGATCAGCGGATTATCGGTGACCGAATTCAGTTCGATATCGATCACACGACAAGCCTGCGCCCATGCATCACGCACTGCACCGTGCACCTGCGGCATGCAGCGCAGACAGTAGGCGTCCTGCGGCTGGTGCTTCTTGCCGCCCTTGAACGGCAGGAAGCGTGCATAGAACGCTTCGCGACCGTGGCGCTGGTTCGCCGGCACCCAGTCCCAACCGATGTCGAAGGTCAGCGCCTGATCCGCCGGATCCGCCCATGCCTCGGCCGACCACTGCTTGAAGCGCGGCACGAGGTGATAAGGGATGTCGACCAGGGTGCTGCCGGCGAGCAGGCCACGGACGTTGGCAGCCACATCGACCTGTCCCGGATGCGGGCGCAGCGCATGCACCTCCGGTCGCAGCGCGCCACTGCGGCCAGCGAAAGCATCGAGCGTCATCGCCGCCGCGAGATCCGCCAGCTCCAGCAGATGTTCCAGTTCGTCCAGCGCGAGCGTAGCGGTCGCCAGCATCTGCGCCGTGCCGTTGTTCAGCGCCAAGCCTTCCTTGAAGGACAGGCGGATCGACGTGAGACCCGCGCGCTTGAGCGCTTCGGCGCCCGACAGGCGCTCGCCCTGATAGAACGCTTCGCCACCGCCGAGCAGCACGATGGCCAGATGCGACAGCGGCGCAAGGTCACCACTGGCGCCCACCGAACCCTTCTCAGGCACCACCGGCACCACGCCCGCATTGAGCATGGCAGTCAGCGCCTTGAGCGTTTCCACACGAATGCCGGAATGGCCACGCATCAACGTATTGATGCGGATCACCAGCATCGCGCGCACCACGTCCGGCGCGAACGGCTTGCCCACGCACACGGCGTGCGTGGTGATCAGGTTGTGCTGCAACTCTTCCAGCAGCGTACCTTCCGGCTTGTCGGGGTGGCCGCCAGGCAACTCATCACGCAGACGATGCGCGCCCAGCAACTTGTCGGCGTTGCTGCCGAAGCCCGTGGTCACGCCGTAGGTAGGTTCGCCACAGCTCACCTTGTCCGCAAGGAAATCGGCGGCGCGCTGCACGCGCTTGAGCTGCGCTTCGTCCAGCTCCACGCGCAGCCCCTGCCGGGCAACGGCCACCAGCTGTTCGCGCGTGAGGCTATTGCCGTCCAGGAGTATGGTCTTTGCGGTCATGCTTGGCTCCAGCCCGGACGGGCCATCAAGGGAATGTCAGCGACTCGCCGTTCAAAGGCGGCCGCAACGAATGGAAAAGTGTTTAATCATGTGCAGGCGCAGTTTCACAGCGCACCGTGGCACTCAGCATCACCGTAGGGCACTCGCCCGTCACGGCCGATCCGCGCATGCCCGAGTTGCTCAGCTGCACATCCGAAAGACTGTGGCCCGCCGGGCAGTAGCGTGCGGCGCGCTCTTCAATGGCCGGTCGCATGCTGTCGATCAGCGGGTCTGGCGAAGCATCAGGGGTCGCCGCGCGAAAACCGCAAGCAAGGTGGCTTATCTCGTAGACACCCGGCCGGATCTTCCGGGCGGATGTCTCCTCGATCTGGCAACCGGTCAATGACATGGCTGCCATCACCACGGTTGCCCAATGCCTCATTGACTGATTTCCGCCTGCGCCAGTTCGACGCGCAACGTCTTGATGAGTTCCGCGCGCGACACCTCGAACTGGTCCTCACGGCGCAGATCCTTCACGGTGACCACGCCCTTGGCGAGTTCGTCCTCGCCCAGCACGATCACAAAGCGGATGCCGGCGCGATCAGCGTACTTGAACTGCTTGCCCAGCTTGCCGCCGTCCAGCACCACCTCGGTGGCAATGCCGGCGCTGCGCAATTCGCTGGCTAAGGCCAGGTAGGCCGGCAACTGCGCCGGATCCATCTGCGTCACCAGCACATCCACGGTGCTGCGCGCAGTGCCGATGAGGCCCGCATCGCGCAGCTGCCAGTACAGGCGCGTCAGGCCAATGGAAATACCCACGCCCGGCAGGTGCGACTTGGTGTACTGGCCAGCGAGGTTCTCGTAGCGACCGCCCGAGCAGATCGAGCCGATCTGCGGGTGATCGTTGAGCGTGGTCTCGTAAACCGTGCCCGTGTAGTAATCCAGGCCGCGTGCGATGGACAGGTTCAGCGCGTAGTGCGATTCCGGCACGCCAAACGCGTGGATCAGGCCAAGCACTTCCTTGAGTTCAGTGCGCCCCTGCTCCATCGCTTCCGGGCCAGGGCCCAGCGCGTCAAGCTTGTCGTAGGCGTCCTGCAGCGAGACCGAGCGCACTTGCACGAAATCGAGGATCTTCTGCGCGGTATCCGCGCTCAAACCGAACTGCTCACCGGTAAGCGTGTCGCGCACGTAGTCGGCGCCGCGCTTGTCGAGCTTGTCCACCTCGCGCAGCACCAGCGTCTGCTGCTCGCCATCGGTCACACCTAGGCTTCCGAAGAACCCGAGCATCAGCTTGCGGTTGTTGAGGTGGATGGTGAACGGGCCGATGTTCAGCTCACGGAACACGCTGTAGATCACCGCCGGCAGCTCAGCGTCATAGCGCACCGACAGGCTGTCCTTGCCGATCACGTCGATGTCGCACTGGTAGAACTCGCGGAAGCGTCCGCGCTGAGCGCGTTCGCCGCGATACACGCGCTGCATCTGATAGCGACGGAACGGGAAGGAAAGGTCGTGCTCGTGCTCAGCTACATAGCGGGCCAGCGGCACGGTGAGATCGAAGCGCAACGCCAGCTCGGGCACCGCAACTGGACGCGGAAACTCCGAGCCGCTCATAGCGTCGTGAGCACGCATGAAGCTTTCATGTTGTAGCGCGCCGGTGGACTGCACGAAATACACCTGGCGCTCGGTCTCGCCGCCCGTCTTGGTGAGCAGCACATCCGAGAATTCCATCACCGGTGTTTCCACCGGCAGAAAGCCAAAGCGCTCATAGTTGCGGCGGATCACGTCGAGCATGCGCTGGAACGCAATCTGGTCGAGCGGCAGCAGCTCGAGCACGCCGGGCATGGTACGGGCCTGGGTAAGCGCCATGAAGTCCTCAGCTAAGCGGTGTGGGAGGCCGGCCAGCCGCCTGTTGGCGTACGGTCCGACAGAGCCGTATAGGTTAGCAGAAGGCCGCTTCCACACCCTCCTCAAAGGGGTTGCGACAGCCCCTTTGACCTTTGTGAAGAATTTTTTTCACAAAGTGTTGCCAAGGCTCCTGGGGGTCATTAAGATACGCGGCTCCCACGGGGTGTAGCTCAGCCTGGTAGAGCGCTACGTTCGGGACGTAGAAGTCGCATGTTCGAATCATGTCACCCCGACCAAAATTCGAAGTAGTCAAGACCCTGAAATCCGCTTCACAGCGTACTTTCAGGGTTTTTTTTGGGCAATTTCTAAACAAATCCGGCCAAATCCGACAGGATCTGGTCAAGAGTCGATGCCCCATGTGTGGTGGCGGCCGCACTTATCGATGAGGTGCCGGTCACTTATAAGTACCGGTTCGGCAGGCGGCGTTTCAGCCGCGACACCCATTTGCCGGCAGACGGCAGCAACCACCTCTTCGGACTCCGCCAATCGCAGTGCATAGGCGATCTGCTCCTCGGTGTATCTCGACTTCTTCATCGCTCCTCCTGCCCTTCCGCGATAGCACAAGGCGACAAAGCTGCAGGTGTGGCAGCGTAAGAGAGTGCCGATGGGTGCCGACTAATTTCAATGCCACTACGGCGCACCATGATTTGAGCCCGACAGCGCTCAAGTCGATGCCGTACTCTGAACGGACATGGAGGGCTCAGCCTCACCGAGCTGCCGGGGATTATTTCCACGGAATATAGCGTCGAGCAGGATGAAGCTCGACAAGGCTGGAACCAACAAGAGCGAGCCGAGCATGTTCCATACAAACATGAAGGTAAGCAGGATGCCCATGTCCGCCTGGAACTTGATCGGGGACCACGCCCACGTCAGCACTGCCGCCGCGAGCGTCAGGCCGATAAGCGCAATGACCTTGCCGGTGAAATGCACGGCGCTGGCATAGGCTTCGGCCAGCGAGGCGCCCTGTCGTTGCAGATTGAGCTGGACGCTGAGCAGGTAGAGCGCATAGTCCACGCCAATGCCGACGCCAAGCGCGGTTACTGGCAAGGTAGCCACCTTGACCCCAATGCCCAATGTCACCATCAGCGCCTCGCACAGAATGGAGGTGATCATCAGTGGCACCACGGCCACAATCACCGCGCGCCAGCTGCGGAACGTGACGAAGCACAGGACGATCACCGCACCGTAGACCAATAGGAGCATCAGGCGATTGGCCTTCTCCACCGCCCTATTGGTAGCAGCCTCGATCCCTGCCCCGCCCGCGGCGAGCAGAAACACCCGACCCCCACCGTCATGTGTTGCTGCAAAAACCTCCACCGTCTTGACCAGACGCTCCAGAGTGTCCGCCTTGTGATCGACGAGAAAGGCGATGACTGGCGCAACGGAGCGGGCGCCATTGACCAGCTCCGGATTAGCCACGTAAGCGTCGTTTAAAGCCTCGGTAGTAATATATGGATCGCGACTGAGTGTCATCCAGCGCGGATCTCCCTCGAAACTGGCGGCGGTATTACGCCGCGCCAGCCCGCCGATCGACGTGGTGGTCTGTACTCCCGGAAGGGCACGCAAGGTTTGCTCGAGACGATCCATTTCCAGCAAGGTCTCGAAGTTGGCGATACCACCTTCCGGCGTCTTGACGATAACGGCGAACAGGTCCGTCGACAGGTTGTAGTGATGGGTGATGTACGCGTTGTCGCGGTTGTAGAGCGATTGTGGCCGCAACTCTGGCGCCCCCGCATCGAGGTCACCGATCTTCAGCTGCCGGCCAATCACCAATCCTCCGATAGCCAATACCGCTGCGACTAATACAACAGCAGTCGCAGGCCCCCTGCGGGTCAACGGCAACAGCAGGCGCTCGACCAACGATCGGCGCTCGCCAGCGCGAAGGCTATGCGCAGCCCCTCTGGCGCTGACACCGGTATAGGACAGCAGCACCGGCAACAACACGAGATTGGTGAAGATCAGTACGGCGACACCGATGCTGGCGGCAATGGCAAGACCGCGGATCACCGGTATATCGATCAGCATCAACACCGAAAAACCCACGGCATCGGCAATCAGCGCGGTCAAGCCCGCCAGGAAAAGGCGGCGAAAGGTGTAGCGTGCTGCCACGTAACGGTCGGTGCCCCGACCGATATCCTGCATGATGCCATTCATTTTCTGGGCGCCATGGGATACGCCGATGGCGAAGATCAGGAACGGCACAAGGATCGAGTACGGATCCAGATCCACACCCAGTAGATGAACAATGCCAAGCTGCCACGACACAGCTACCAGCGAGCAGCCGATCACCATGGCCGTACTGCGTAAGCAGCGGGTATAGGCATAGATGATGATCGCAACGATAACGGCGGCCAGGGCGAAATACAGGGCGATCTGCAACAACGCATGGATCAGATCACCAACCAGCTGGGCAAAACCGATCACATGCAACGTGATGCCGCTATTCTCATGCGCTTGGCGAATCCGCTCGATCGCATCGTGCACCGCCCTCGCATCGAGCGGCTTGCCCGTATCGGCATAGCGATCCAGCAACGGCAGAAAAATCATACTCGAGCGCTGGTCGTTGCCTACCAACGATCCGGCAATACCTGCACGGGCGACGTTGATGTGCAGTTGTTCGATGCTCGCAGGCGAGCCATCAAAGTCATCCGGCATCACCGGGCCACCCTGGAAGCCGGCCTCAGTAACCTCTGTCCAGCGAACCACCGGCATCCACAGCGACTTTACGAAGGGCCGATCGACACCCGGCATGGTGTAAAGCTGATCGTTGATCTCGCGCAATGCTTTCAGATACGCCGCATCGTAGATGTCGCCCCTCCGGTTCTCGACCACAACACGAACCGAATTGCCCAGGCCGCGCAACGACCCCGCATTGTCGAGATAATTTCGGATGAATGGGCTGGACTGCGGCATCATCCGCTCATAGCTGGCACTCATGGTCGTACGCGTTGCGGCAGCTCCGAATACCAGAGTCAAGAGCACACACCATGCGATGACCCATCGACGGTGATTGAAGATCAGCCGCTCTAGCGTTGAGCCCGATCGCGCATCGAAATCAAGGCGATTACGCACGATGGGCATGGCATCGACGCGCTCCACGGACGTGTTGGCAGTCATCTGGAATTCCTGGGCGTCGTCAAGGCGAGCCGATAAAAATGGGGCCCGCAAGGCTTGAGGCGATCAGCGCACCATGCGTATCCGTCTGAATGCCAGTGAATGGCGCCGGCCGTGGCGCATGCAACAGATGAAGTGGCGTCGTGGCAGCGGAGTTCACGGCGATCTCGCCGGCGGCGGTCACGAAGGCAAACGAAGCATGTGACGCATCGTAAACGCCACCAGTAACCGTGGCATGCAACGGGCTCTCCCAACGATGCCAACTGGCGCCACGATCAGTGCTGCGATAAAGCGTGCCACGCAATCCATAGGCAATCAGCACATCCTTGCTGCCCGTGATGCCAAAGAAACTACCGGCGTAATCAGTCTGGACCAGACGAAACCGACTACTGGTTGCATCGAACTGGAACAGCGCCCCCTGTTCGGCGGCGATGTATATCTCGCCGTCGATCTCGACGATGGCATTCAGATGCAGAAACTGGGGGTTGTCGACATGGTCAAGCCATGGATGCCAGGTCTTGCCCCCATCATCGGTGCGGATGACCATGCCAAACGCGCCCACTGCCGTGCCGTGCAGCGCATCCTTGAACCACACGCTCAGCAACGGCAGCGAAGGCCCTGCCTTGTCATTGAGCACAAGCTGGTCGAGGAACGGCTGCAGCGAGGTGTCGCCGGCGCGGATGCGCTCCAGATAGTCGGCTTCCAGCACGATGGCGGCACGGCGCCCATCAAGCTGCTTGGTCCATGAAAGACCGCCGTCTGCCGTATGCAGCACCACATTGTTGTGTCCAACCACCCACCCTTGCAACGGCGTGGGAAAAGCGGCGGCAATGAGATCGGTGGCCACCGGCGAGGGTCTTTGCTGCCAGTGCTTGCCGTCGTCATCGGACAGCAGAATGAGGCCGCGCATGCCCACGCCAACCAGTCGCTGGCCTGCCCGTGTAATGGATAGCAGTGGCTGGGTCTGCGGCGACGGCATGCTTGCCGAAGGCGTATCGAGAGGGTCAACGAACGGATCGCCCGCAACGCGGCACGCGGCTGTGGTCGACCACGCCGACAAGACGCCCGTGGCCGCGGCGAGTATCAGCAAAAGTCGGAGGTGGCGGGTTAGCGCTCCCGCTCTTCGTGGTGGATACATCATCAACCCTCAAAACCTGAAACGCTCGCCATGATCTGGACTGCAAAGGCGGGACAACGGCAGGCCCGCGTACAACGAGCCTGCCGTTTCTCTCCCGCTGTTTAGTGCAGGCCCGTGCCTGCCATGCCGGCAGGAGTGAACAGAGCCGGCTTCTCGAGCTTGTCGGATACCGTCACTCGCGGCGAGCCCTTGGCGGCGGTGGAGTACAGAACGAAGTAGTTGCCCTTCTGCAAGTCGTAGAAGCCGTACGAACCGGTGAACATGCCGCCACCGCCATCGTAGAAGGCGAACGGGAAGTCCAGACCCACGCGCCAGAGCTTGCCGTCCTGGCCGTAGCCATCCGTTTCCAGCAATGCCCAGCTGTCCTCGTCGATATAGAACACGCGCTTGGAATACGCATGCCGCGCGCCGGCTTTCAGCGTCGCCTCGACCATCCACACGCGATGCAACTCCCAGCGGATGGCATCGGGCTGGATATGCTTGGGGCCATAGACCTGCGCCACCGGCAACTGCGAGAACGAGTAGTCGTTATAGGGAACGATGACCTCCTTCTTGCCGATCAACTTGAAGTCAAAGCGATCCATGCGTCCGCGGAACAAGTTGGTTTCGTCCCAGAACAGCACGCCGCCATAGTTTGAAGCGGGCGTGTCGTATTTGTAGTCGGGCGCCATACGCGTACGACGCTGACCGGGGAAGTACGCCCACGTGGTCTGGTCGTCGTCTCCGTAGTTGATCGGGTAATTCATCAGCACGGCCGTACCCGCGGTGACTGGTGGTGTCGTCGTCTGCACCCACAGGCGATCGAAAGAGCCCTTGAATTTGTCGCGTCCAATGCTCTGGTCGTAGTACGGGCGGTACTCCACCCAGTCGAGTACCGGCAACTCAGTCTTGGCGCCCGAGCTGTCGACCAGATAGGCGCCGGCGTTCTTGACCGCATACTGCGTGCGCTCGAAGGCCAGTAGGTAGTTCCACATCACCTGATAACCATCTTTGGGCTCGGGAAACGCCACGCCGCCAAAGGCCCCTTCGACACCATCGCCCTCCACCTTGCCGGTTAGCTTGGCTGCACTGGCATTCTTGACCGTGTTGTCCAGCACCCACTGCGGGTAATGCATGGTGCGATGGGACGGATAGACGTCCATGCGTTCGGTCGGAAAACGCTCCAGCAGGGCCTTCATGCCACCGGTAAGCTTGTCACCGTACTGCGAGGCATTGGCGGCGTTCACGCTGAACAATGGCTTCTCGCCCTTGAACGGGTCGGGCCATATACCGCTTCCGGCCACATAGCCCGCGGGCGGCGTGACCAGACCGCCGTCATAGGCGGGAATACCACCATCGGCATTGCCCGCATGCTCGGCGCCAAATACGGTGATGTCCCCACCTGGTTTGCCGGAAGGGTTGGCCGCCATCGCACTGGCACAACACAACGCTACCGTGCAGGCCCATGCCAGATGCACCTTAAGCTTCATCGTTATCTCCTGCACTGCAAATCAGAAAGAGGTCTGGAAGGTCAACGACAACCAGCGACGATCATCCAGGCTGTAAAGGCCATTGCCCGAGGAGTAGTACTTCAATCCGCTGGGCGAAGTTGACTCAACGTTGGGGCGCCCGAAATAGGCGTTGTAGGCGAGCGTGAGCGTGGCGCGCTGTCGGAAATTGGCCTGTACACCTACCGAGAGATTATTGGTGCCCTGCTGCGCCGAGGTGGTGCCGTTGATCGGGTTGTTGCCATAGACACCGAACGTGTCGGAGATGGGCGTGGAAAGATCCACGCCTGGGAAAACCTGCAACCACTGCGGCTGGAAAGCCACCGCCAAACCAACGTATTGCTTGGTGGAGCAGCCATTCCACTTGTCATGCGTGGGACAGCCGGCATAGTCCACGCCGTTGAACAACGGCGAGTTCTGCGTCACGGAGAGCAGCTGCGTGTACGACATTTCCGCCGTCAACGTACCGGTGTCCCACAGAGCCGAACGCGACAGGGGCACGATGGCGTTGGCAATCAGGTTGAAGACATTGCCCTTGGCGCCCTCGGGCTCGGATAGCACCTTGGTGTTCTGGCTGCTGCTAAGCGCGGTATTCCTGCGGTAGGACGCCTCGAAACCCGTACTGACGCTGCCGAATGTCATATCCAGGCTGTAGCCGTACAGCTTGGCGTGCTCGTTGTAGGACAGGTGGTAATCGGTAGGCAGGCCGCGTCGGTTGAAGTCCGCCAGCAACCACGGCTGGGTCTCGTCGAACTGGCGGAAGTAGAAGCCCATGGCACCCGCCATGAACGTGGGTGTCCAGCCTACTTTCACACCAAAATTGGCATGCGTATCGGGCGGCGTTGTCGACGGACCCTGCGGAACATTGACCGGTACGTATCCGCCCTTCAAACCTAGCAGTTGCCCGGGCAGTACCGCTGCAAAGAGGTTGCTCGGCCCTTCGGCATAAAAGTCATAAGGACCCAGGTACGTGCCACCGGTCGGTTCGCGATTGGGCGACCACGCATAGGCGTACTGGCCAGACAGAGACACCTCTGGCGTGATCTGCGCGGTCACACTCACCTGCTGACGAGGCAACAATAGTTCCTTGGTCTGCGTGCCCGGCGTCGCTAGGGCCCGAATCAGGTCCACCGCACCTTGCGACACGGAAATGCCCTGATACGGAAAGAACAATGAGTTGCCCCAGTACTCCGTGAACTGACCCACCTTGAAGTACATCGGCATATTGCCGACCTGCGGGTTGTAGAACACGAACGCATCCAGCAACTGGCCGCCCTGTTCGTAGAAACGCTTGGTGTAGGAACTGTAGGAACCGCCAGGGTAAGCACGCAGCTCTTTGTAGGTGACCGGCGGCAAGCCGCCGCCACCCGGTGCAAACACGCCAGGGTTGGTCTTGTCGTCGCTGTTGTACGCGAAGTCTTTCCAGGTCGAGCCGGACACCTTGAACCCGACTAGGCTCTGGTATGACACGGTGAACTCCGACAACAGCGACAGTCGGTTGGTCACCACGTCGCCCGAGCTGCCGAACTTGTAGTCGCCATCGTCGTAGTTGGGATTGTTCCCAATCTTGCTGTCGATGCCAGTGGCGCGTACGCCAAGGTTGTAGGTGACCGTGTTGTCCCAGTTGATATCCCAGTCCGACGACGATCCGATCTTGGCCGCAAGCGCCCCCTCCGATGCGAGCAAACTGCCTGCCAGCGCTGCCGCCAGTGCGGTGTAGCGCAACCCTTTCCATCTCGCCTGCTTGTACTTGTTGCGGAACATGTCTCTCCCCAAGTCTTTTCGTGTAAACGAACGTCGATTCGAAGCGCCCGCACCACAGCTCATGCCCCGTCCCCCGACGAGGCGCCACTGCAGGAGGAGTTCGACGTCGCAGCCGAAAAGGCGCCAACTTCCGCGCACCCGTAGCGTCCCGCCACTCCACGGGTCCGAATCTCCCTGATCACCGGCCCCGTGTGCCCCACCCGCAATAGGGGGGAGAGGGATAGCCCGACCACGCATCAGACTTCCCTTGCTGCGTTGCGAGGCATATGCGTCGCGAGGCGAGCGCGGGGGAAGATGGGGCGCCCGCGTTCACTCACCGACGCGTGGATAACCCGCAGAAGGCGCATATACAGCGCTCCGCTCGATCCATACGTATGCGTACACGCCTATCGGAAGACGGGGATGATGGCGGCTCACCGTGCGATGGATTGCTGCACTGCAAGTTGCGTCACACGCCAGATAGATGATTCATAGAGAAGCTGCCCGTTCCTACCGAGAGGATGGAAGGGGTAACAACAAGGACGATGACATCGACCCATGCGCAACGCACATAGATGTGCCATCGCGTTCACGAATATCGAGTCTTTACGTCGCAATGAACTCGCCACGTTACATCGTCCATCCCTCCAAGGACGTATCGCTCAAACCGAGGCTTTCCCTGTCATCCAAGGACACTATCCCCCTCAACGCGGAAAGCGTGGCATCCGAGGCCAGCCCGCCGATTACTCGCGCCGAGACGACGGCCCAGCCTCCCCGGGGCACGCCCCGGATCGTTGGACGAGATCGCCTGCTTGCGCAGTTGCGAGAGGCGCGCCGCAAGCGCTGCATCGTGCTGCAGGGTCCCATTGGTAGCGGCAAGACAACACTGTTGCTGGCATGGCGAGAGTCTCTGCTTCCCCTCGGCTACAGCATGGCGTGGCAAACGTTCACACCTGACGACAACGAACTATCGCGCGGGCTGGATCACCTAATCGCCTGCCTGGCACAGGTTGATCCAGACATCAGCCGCGAGGCCGCGTTGCTGTTCGAACGAGGCATGGACGATGAAGCGGCCGAGGGCGTGGTTGTTTCCCTGGTACGAGGCATCGCCGCGCATTCGGCAGACATCGTGCTGGTGCTGGACGATGTGCAACACCTGGTGCGGCCCGAGGGCCACGAAGTGTTTCAGTGGTTGCTGGAATACGCGCCGCAAAATCTCCATATCGTGCTCGTCTCGCGTAGCACGATCCCGCTGTCGTTGGGTAGGATCCGCGATCTCGGCCTTGTGCTTGAACTGGACATGCGCGACCTGCGCTTCACGGCCGCCGAATCACTGGAATTTCTGCGCTCCCAGCTCGGCGACGTCCATCCACGTGAAGCCCGGCGCCTGCACGAACTCACCGACGGCTGGGTTGCGGGGCTGCAGCTCTTTGCGATGCGCCTGAAGCGACGCAGGCAGGAAAAACTGGGTTCGGACGCCGCACCCACCTATCTGCTCGATGCAGGCGCGTTCGCCGAGTATTTCGATCACGAGGTGCTTTCCCACCTGGCCGATGCCGAAGTGGAGTTGCTGGTGCGCATGTCGGCCTGCGCGCGATTGTGTGCGCCGCTCTGCCTCGCACTGGTCGGCGACCAGCCGCCCACATCGGAAGCCATCGATCTGCTCGCCAAACTGGAAGCAGATAATTTGTTCGTCAAACCCGCGCCGGAGGCAGGCGGCCAATCCTGGTACCGGCTCAATCCACTTTTTCGCGAAACGCTGCTCGATCGCTTCCGCATGCGCGACGAGACTTACCAGCGCAGCGTTCACCGTGCTGCCTGGCTTTGGTTCAGCGAGCACGGGCACACCGATGACGCCGTTCGCCACGCGCTGCTCGCTGGTGAATCGGCGGCGGCGATAGAACTAGTGCAACAGGCGGCGCGCGGGATGCGGTTGCAGGGGCAGTTTCGCAAGCTGGCCGGGTTGATGCGATTGTTGCCGCAAGGCGAGATCCTGGCGCGCATCGATCTGCGCCTGTGGATGGTGATGCTCCACCTCTATGCGCGCGACCTCGATGCTTGCGCTGCCGCCATAGCCACGCTGGAAAACGATCTACCCGCGGACGATGATCACACGCGCTACCAGCTGACCCTGTTGAGGGCCGCCCTGGCCGTACAGCATGACGACCCCGATACGGTCGCCGCGCTCATGCCTGCCCTTCATTCGCCCCCGGCTCATGCCGATGGCCTCCTGATTGGAGCCCACAACAACCTGATGTCGTGGCTTTTCATGCACAAGGGCGATTACGACGCAGCACGCCAAGTGCATGCGGAGTCACCCAAGCTTCTGGTCGATGGCAATGAACTGTTCGGTACCTCGGCCGGCCTGCTCAATGCCCGTTGTTTCACATCGCTCAGTTTCGCGCTGGAGGGGCGCATCGTCCAGGCGGAGCGTGTCTGCCGCGATGCGCTGTTCGAAGCCAATCAGCGAGGTGCGGCGACATCCGAGTCCGCTTGCCTGGCTTCGGCTTTGCTAGGGGAGTTGCTTTACGAGTCGAATGAACTGGCCGCTGCACGCAAGCTGCTCGAAGAGCGCGTGGACGTGCTCGAGCGTATCTCCATCCCCGATTCCATTCTTCGGCTGTTCACCGTGCTTTCGTCCATCCACTGGATTGCGGGACATCATCAGGAAGCCTTTGCTTACCTCAGGCGCCTGGAAGACTACGCGTCCCGCCATCAATGGCGACGGCTCATGGTCCACAGCGTAGCGCAACAGGTCCAGCGGCACCTGCAAATGGGGGCCGTCGACGAGGCGCAGCGCGGCCTGACACGACTGGATGAACTTGCATCCGGCGCGTCGCCAACGTCCATTTTTTATGATGACATCCAGCTGGCGACGCAATGTGCTCATCTACATTGGCACCTGTTCCACGCCGATGACCCGGCAACCCTGGAGGCACTGCGGCCACTGCTTGCCCTGAGCGAACGACGTGGCTGGCAGCGCCAGTCGGCCCAGTTCCAGTTTTATGCGGCACTCGTCGAACATCGCAACGGTGCAGACAGGTCGGTGGATGAGGCGGTGATGGATATCCTGCGCCGGGGCAGCCGCCTTGGCCTGGTGCGCAGTCTGCTGGACACGAGCCCGGATGCACTGTCGTTGATGACCGAGGTCATCCAGCGGCAACCTCACGACCCGGTGCTCTCTTTCTATCTCAGCCGTCTGCAGGCCGCCCAGCAGCCCTTTCCCAAGCCGCCGGATGGGACCATCGCGACATCCAACGGTGGACGTCACCTGCCGGCTGCCGAGATGCTCAGTGAACGCGAATCCAAAGTGGTGTGCCTGCTGGCAAAAGCACTCCCCAACAAGAAGATCGCGCGCACCTTGGGCATCTCGCCAGAAACGGTGAAGTGGCATCTGAAGAACATCTACGGGAAGCTGGGTGTTTCCAGCCGGGACGAAGCGGTTGCGCGCGTGCGTGACCTCAATCTGGATGCTGATCTGTCTGCAAGCGATACGCTGTACTGAGCCACCAGAGCACCGGGTGCGCCACCCATCTCGGGTGGTCCTGCCGGTCATGGCGCCGACTACCCTGCGATGGAAGAGGTTTGGGCAACGGTACTAGCCAAACCGATCGGGTAACGGGACGGGGTGTCCTGCGCGGCATCCACCGGAGAAACAGGCGCAATGGCGACGCTCAAGGTCAACGAGTGCACGGCGGTACCTTTCCGCGCCGTGCCATTTCCGCAACGGAAGACGCTGGTGGAGCGTCGCGCCGATGGCAGCATCCTGCTGCGCTCGGCCACCCAGCCGCCGATGCTTGCAGAAAAGAGTTTCGCTGCTTTCATTCCCTCGTGGGCAGCTCAACGCGGCCAAGACGCAGCCTTCTGCGAACGCGACGCGAACGGCGCATGGCGATCCATTGACTGGTCGACGCTATGGCGCCAGGTCGTCACGGTTGCCGCCACGTTGCTTGAACGCGGCCTGGGCTCATCTCGCCCGGTCATGTTGTTGTCGGGCAATTCGATCGAGCAAGCGGTGCTTCTGCTGGCATGCGAATACGTCGGCATTCCTACCGCACCGGTATCGCCCGCGTATTCCTTGCTAAGCAAGGACCACGCGCGCCTGCGGGACATCGGCGAGCGGGTACCGCCCGCCGCCGTATTCGTACAAGACACAACGGCCTTTGGACGCGCACTGGACGTGCTGGATATGGATCCTGCCACCCTGCTCGCCGTACACGGCCACTCCCGCGGTCAACTGAACTGGGAAGACCTCGTCGCCCAGACACTCACTGCGGCGCAGTTGAGCACGGTTGAAGCGGCCCACCGCGCTATCCGCCCCGAGCAAACGGCGCGCATCCTGTTTACTTCCGGTTCCACCGGCGCTCCCAAGGGCGTGAACCTCACCTACGGGAACTTCGCTGCGGTAGCCGCTTACTACGCCGACAACCTGGGCTGGCTTGGTCGTGAACACCCGGTTTTCCTTGATTGGCTGCCCTGGTATCACGGCTTGGGCGGCGTACTGAATCTGGGTCGCTCGGTGCAATTTGGCGCCACCCACTACATCGACGACGGCCGGCCACTACCTGGCCTGATCGAAAAAACCGTGCGCAATCTGCGCGACGTATCGCCCAGCATCTTCACCAGCGTGCCCTCCGCATGGGCCATGCTGGCCACCGAACTGGAACGCGACTCGGTGCTGGCGCAGAGCCTGTTCTCTCGCGTGCACTTCCTTGGCTACGGCGGCGCCAGCCTGCCGACCAATGTATGGCGCCGCATCCAGCGCGTCGCCGAAGAAGCAGTTGGCGAGCGCATCATGTTTTGCACGGGCCTCGCTTGCTCCGAGACCACCGGCATGGGCACGTACTGCGGCTGGCCTACCGATGGCAACGGCAATGTCGGCGTGCCGGTTCCCGGTTCGGAAGTGAAGCTGCTCCCGCTCGAAAGCGAAACGGGTCGATACGAGATCCGCATGCGTGGTGCCAACCTGTTCGGCGGCTACGTCGGCCAGCCCGAACTTACCGCCGCAGCTTTCGACGACGAAGGCTACTTCCGGCTGGGTGATGCGGTACGGCTGGCCGACGAGGAAGATCCCTCACAAGGCATGCTCTTTGCTGGACGCGTCGTCGAGGATTTCAAACTGATCAACGGCACGTGGGTGCAGACCGGTGCCATGCGCCTGACTCTGCTCGATCAATGCGCGCCATTGCTCAGCGACGCCGTGATTTGCGGCCACGACAACGCCTACGTCACGGCACTGGCCTGGCCAAACGTGGCTGGCTGCCGGCAACTGGATCCCTCGCTCGCGGAGCTCGACGTCGAGGAACTGGTCCGCCATCCCCTGCTGGTATCGGCGCTGCGCGAGCGGCTGCAACGACAAGCCTCCGCAGGCGCAAGTCTCACCATCAAGCGCGTGATGCTGATGGCCGAACCGCCTTCGGCAGACGCCAATGAAATTGCCGACAAGGGTTACGTGAACCAGGCCGTGACCCGCGCCCGGCGCGCTCCGCTCATCGAACAACTCTACGAAGCAGAACCGGCAGCGCACATCGCCTGCATGTCCTGAACGTTGTTACGCCCACCGCATATCCGGAAACCACCATGCAAGTCACCCGAACCGTCTTCCGTGACGATCATGAAATGCTGCGCGATTCCGTGCGCCGCTTCTTCGAGCGCGAATGCGTTCCGCATCAGGCCGAATGGGACGAGGCCGGCAAGGTCGACCGCGAAACCTGGCTGAAGGCCGGCCGCGAAGGCCTGCTCTGCCTGACACTGCCCACCGAATACGGCGGCGGCGGCGGCGATTTCGGCCACGCCGCGGTGATGAACGAGGAACTGCAGCGCGCCGGCGTCAGCGGGCTTGGCTTTGCAGTGCACTCGGACATCATCGCGCCATACATCGCGCGCATCGGCAACGAGGAGCAGAAACAGCGCTGGTTGCCCAAGGTCTGCGCGGGCGAATACATCCTCGCCATCGCCATGACCGAGCCCGGCACCGGCAGCGACCTCAAGGCCATTCGCACCACCGCCATCCGCGAAGGCGACGAGTACGTCATCAATGGCAGCAAGACCTTCATCAGTAACGGCCTCAACTGCGACCTCATCATTGTCGTCGCCAAGACCGATCCCGCCGCGGGTGCCAAAGGCGTGAGCCTGCTCGTGGTCGAAGCCGATCGCGACGGCTTCCGGCGTGGGCGCAAGCTGGAGAAAGTGGGACAGCACGCGCAAGACACGGCTGAAATGTTTTTCGACAACGTCCGCGTACCTGTTGCCAACCTGCTTGGTGAAGAAGGCAAAGGCTTCGCTTACCTCATGGCGGAGCTTCCGCAGGAGCGCTTATCCATTGCCGTCGGGGCCGCCGCCAAACTCGAAGCCTGCCTCGAACACACGCTCAACTACGTCAAGGACCGCAAGGCCTTCAACCAGACCGTGTGGGACTTCCAGAACACTAAGTTCAAGCTCGCTGACATCAAGGCGCAAGCCGTATCGGTGCGCCTGCTGATCGACTACTACCTTGGCGAACACATGCGCCGCCGGCTCACGCTGGAGGAAGCGGCCATCGCCAAGCTCTGCGCTACCGAAACGCTGGGCAAGGCGTTGGACGAAATGGTCCAGTTGCACGGCGGTTACGGCTACATGCTGGAGTACCCAGTGGCCCGCGCCTTTGCCGATGCACGCGTCATGCGCATCTACGGCGGCACCAGCGAAGTCATGCGCGACCTCATCTCGCGCAAACTGTAATTCCAACGCACCCGGGGAATAACGATATGAGTCGCAAGGTTTACGTCGCTGGCGTGGGCATGATCCCGTTCAAGAAGCCCGGCACCAGTGATACGTACGACGTGATGGGCGAAACTGCCGTGCGTCAGGCACTGGCCGATGCAGGGGTGGCTTACGACGACGTGCAGCAGGCCTATGCCGGCTACGTCTACGGCGACTCTACCTGCGGGCAGAAGGCGCTGTATCGCGTCGGCATGACCGGCATTCCGGTCATCAACGTCAACAACAACTGCGCCACCGGTTCCTCGGCGCTGTTTCTCGCCCGCCAGGCGGTGGCCAGCGGAGCGGTCGATTGCGCGCTCGCGGTCGGCTTCGAATTCATGGGCCCGGGCGCGCTGCGTTCGGTATGGACCGATCGCGCCAGCGCGCTGGAACGCGCGCTCGACGCCACCGACGAGCTGATCGGCAAGACCGAGGGAATGTCCAATGCCATCCGCCAGTTCGCCGGCGCCGGCATGTCGCACATGAAGAAATATGGCACCAAGCTGGAAACCTTCGCCGCCATTCGCGCCAAAGCCAGTCGCCACGCGGAACACAACCCACTCGCCGTATTCCGCAATGTGGTCACCACCGAAGACGTGATGGCCGCACCGATGCTGTGGGAAGGCGTGCTCACCCGCCTGATGGCCTGCCCACCGACCTGTGGTGCCGCAGCTGCCATCGTCGTCTCCGAAGACTTCGCCAGGAAGCATGGCCTGCGTACCGACGTGCTGATCGGCGGCCAGTCCATCACCACCGATACGCCCAGCACCTATGAAGGGCACGACATGATCCGCGTGGTCGGCTTCGACATGACGCGCGCCGCGGCCAAGAGTGCTTACGAACAAGCCGGCATCGGCCCGGAAGACATCCAGGTCATCGAGTTGCACGACTGCTTCGCGCAAAACGAATTGATCACCTATGAAGGTCTCGGTCTGTGCGCCGAGGGTGCCGGCGAAAAGCTGGTCAACGACGGCGACAACACCTATGGCGGCAAGTGGGTGGTCAATCCGTCCGGCGGCCTGCTGTCCAAGGGCCACCCGCTCGGCGCCACAGGTCTGGCGCAATGCTTCGAACTCACGCATCAGTTGCGCGGCGATGTCGACAAGCGCCAGGTGCAGGGGGCTCGCAACGCGCTGGCGCACAACGTCGGCCTCGGCGGCGCATGCGTAGTCACCATCTACCAGAAGGTGGCTTGACGCCATGGCGTCAGGCGGAGCCACGCACATGATCGATACCAAGCACATCGGCAGACGCCTCCCCTCTTTCAAGGCCAGCACCGATGCGTGGCGCCTGCGCTTTTTCGCGAAAGCCATCGGCGAAACCAACCCGATCTACCTCGACGAAGCAGCTGCGCGCGATGCGGGCCATCCGTCGCTGCCATTACCGCCAACGTTTCTATTCTCGCTGGAGTTCGAACAACCCGATACGCGATGGCGCGACGATGTAGGGCTCAATATGGCGCGCATTCTGCACGGCGAGCAGAGCTTCAGCTATCACCGCATGGCGTATGCCGGCGATGTACTTCAGTTCGACAGCTGCATCGCCGACATCTACGACAAGAAAGGGGGCGCACTCTGGTTCATCGTGCGCGAGACACGCGTGACCAACCAGCGCGGCGACCACGTGGCCGACTTGCGCAGCGTGATCGTGCAGCGCTAAGGCCAGGAGCAACCGATGAGCCAGATCACCTACGACGCACTCCAGGTCGGCGACAGCCTGCCACCGCTCCACCTTCCGCCCATGGATCGCACCACGCTAGCGTTGTTTGCCGGCGCTTCCGGCGACCACAACCGCGTGCACATCGACATCGACTACGTGCGCCGCGCCGGTATGCCCGACGTGTTCGCCCACGGCATGCTGTCCATGGCCTATCTCGGCCGCCTGCTCACTCAATGGGTAGACCAGCGTCAGCTTCGCCAGTTCGGTGTCCGTTTCGTCGGCATCACTCAACTAGGCCACCAGGTGACCTGCACCGGCAAGGTGGTCGAAAAATTCGAAACCGACGGCGAAAAGCGCGTACGCCTGGAAATACAGACCGCCAACCAGTACGGCGAACCGCGCATTCTCGGCGACGCCGTGGTCGCGTTCTGATCTATCACTCAGCGTTTGGAGCAGTACACCATGGGTAAGCTCGACGGAAAGGTCGCTCTCGTCACCGGCTCCGGCCGCGGCATCGGCCATGCCATTGCAATGAAGCTCGCCAGCGAGGGCGCGCGCCTGGTCATTAACGACCTCGATGCCGAACCGGCCAACGAGACGGTGGCCGAACTCAAGCGCATGGGCACCGACGCAGTAGCCGTGCCGGGCAACGTCAGCGCTCCGGATTTCGCCGATCGTTTCATCGGCGCGGCGATGAGCCATTTCGGCAGCATCGACATCCTCGTCAACAACGCCGGCTACACATGGGACGACGTGGTGCAGAAGATGACCGACGAGCAATGGTACGCCATCCTCGATTGCCATCTGACGGCCCCCTTCCGCATCCTTCGCGCCGCCTATCCACACGTCAAGGCACTGCACGCCGCCGATGTCGAAGCGGGCCGCGAGGTATACCGCAAAATCGTGAATATCTCCTCCGTCTCCGCGCTCAACGGCAATGCCGGCCAGATCAACTACTCGTCGGCCAAGGCCGGCGTCATCGGCATGACGCGCGCCATGGCACGCGAGTGGGGCCGCTTCAACGTCAACGTAAACTGCGTGGCGTTCGGCCTGATCCACACGCGCATGACATCCGCTGACGCCAAGGCTGGCGCCACCGTGACCATCGAAGGCCGCGAAATCCGCGTTGGCCTGAACCCGGACATGCTCAAGAGCCACGCTGCGCGTAATCCGCTTGGCCGTGGCGGCACGCCAGAGGAAGCGGCCAACGGCGTCTATCTGCTGTGTACGCCCGAATCCAACTACATCACGGCGCAAACGCTGGTGGTGGCGGGCAATCTTCAGTAGGGCTTGCACGACGGCGCACACTGAGCCAATCGCTGATGGAACGGTCCCGTCTCCGCAAGCCGCAACCCGTCGGCGAGCTGCGCTACCCGTTTGACGAGCCACCACGCCCAGGCGAATGCCTGACGGTGGCTCCCGGCGTGCAATGGCTGCGCATGCCACTGCCCGGCGCACTCGACCATATCAATGTCTGGCTGATTGACGAGCACGATGGGCTCGCGATCGTCGACACGGGCGTGCGCTCTTTCGAGAGTGCAGCGCTGTGGGAGCACATGCTCGACCCGCCTGCATTGCGAAAGCCCCGCCGTGTACTGCTCACCCATCGGCATGCCGACCATGCGGGGATGGCCGGCTGGCTCGCGAGCCGGTATGGCTGCGAACTTTGGATGACCAACGACGAGTACCTGGCCGCCCGAATGGCCCTGTGGGAATGCCAGGCACCACCCTCCCCCGCGGTATCGATGTTCTACCGCCGTGCCGGGTGGGAAGCCGACGCACTCGCTCACTACCGCGAACGCCACGGCTACTACGCCGACTACATGTTCAATCTCCCCTCGCAGTACTACCGCCTGCAGGACGGCCAAGTGCTGCGCATCGGCGATCACGACTGGACGGTCATCACGGGCGGCGGTCACTCTGTCGAGCATGCCTGCCTGTACTGTCCTTCGCTCCGGTTGCTCATCGCCGGCGACCAGGTCTTGCCACGCATTTCATCCAACGTGTCGGTGATGCCGCAGGAACCCGACGCCAATCCGCTGGCCCAGCGCATCGACGCCCTGCAGCACCTGCGACGCAGCGTGCCCGCGGACGTACTTGTACTGCCTTCGCACAACGATTGCTTCCACGGCCTGCACGTGCGCATTGACCAGCTTCTCCGCGGACAAGAACGCGCGTTGCAGCGACTTCGCGAGGCACTGGCAAAGCCACGACGCGTCATCGACGTCTTCCGTGCGCTGTTCGCCCGCCATATCGCTTCGCGCAGCAGCGAATACACATTGGCCACCGGCGAAGCTTTGGCCTGCCTTAACTATCTCATCGCGCGCGGCGAGGTGTGCCGCGAACGGCGCTGCGGCGGCACGCATTGGTACAGGCTGACGCACGAAGCAGCCACCGGCGCGCCGGGTCACCCCAGTCACGAACGGAAACCGGCATGAACGACACCACCCCCATCCAACGTGTTCGGCGCGGAGTGCTAGGCGACGTCCTTGTGCTCGCCATTGACCACCCTCCGGTCAATGCACTCAACGCCGATGTTCGCTGGGGACTGCTGGCCGGCATTCAGGCGGCCGAATCGCTGAGCGCCGTCAAAGCCGTGCTGATCGTTGGCACTGGCCGGGCTTTCATTGCTGGCGCGGACATCCGCGAGTTCGGCAAGCCGCCACTGCTTCCGCTGCTACCGGAGGTATGCCAGCGTATCGAGGATTGCAACAAGCCGGTCATCGCCGCCATCCACGGCGCTGCGCTCGGCGGCGGCCTGGAGATCGCGCTTTCGGCGCACTATCGCCTCGCGCTGGACAATGCCAGCCTTGGCCTGCCCGAAGTCACGCTGGGTTTGCTACCCGGCGCCGGCGGCACACAGCGCACTCCGCGCCTCATCGGTACGAAAGCAGCGCTTGACCTGATCCTCGCGGGTCGCCCCATCGATGCGCAGCAAGCCCTCCGGTTAGGCCTCGTCGATCGCGTCACAGCGACCAACGATGCATTGGTCGCTGGGCTAGCCTTCGCCAACGAGTTGATCGGCGCACACGCCCCTGTGCGACGCACATGCGATGCCAGGGCACTCCATGTCGACGGCCCTGCGCATCGTCAAGCCATTGCCGCAGCCCGCCAACAGATGGAGCGCGAACCAAAGGATCTCATATCGCCAAGGTGCGCTATTGATGCGGTCGAAGCAGCGCTTGACGAGCCGTTTGAACGCGGATTGCAGCTCGAACGATCGCTGTTCCTGCAATGCCTGAATAGCTGGCAGCGACGCGGCTTGGTACACGCCTTCTTTGCCGAACGCGAAGCGGCGCGGTTCCCTGGATTAGGCGATGCCAAACCGCTTCCGCTCGAAGCCGTCGGTGTTGTCGGCGGTGGCACCATGGGCGCGGGCATCACTGTTGCACTGCTGGATGGTGGCCTCGCCGTCACCATGATAGAGCGAGACGACATCGCGCTGGCCCAGGGCCACGCCCGCATCGAGAAAGTCTATGAAGGCCTGGTTTCCCGGGGACGCCTTGCGACGACGGACAAATCCGCGCGCATGGCACGCCTTACCGGCAGCACATCGTACGAATCCTTGTCAGATGCGGATCTGGTAATCGAAGCCGTCTTCGAAGACGGTGCGGTAAAGCAGTCCGTCTTTGAAGCACTCAGTCGCGTGTGCAAGCCCGGTGCAGTGCTTGCAACCAACACTTCCTACCTGGATATCGACGCCATCGCCGCCGGCACGTCGCACCCGGCATCCGTGCTTGGGCTGCATTTCTTTTCGCCCGCAAACGTCATGAAGTTGCTCGAGGTCGTTGTTCCCGCCAACGCATCGCCGGAAACGGTAGCCACGGGACTGGCGCTCGCCAAGAAGCTTCGCAAGATCCCGGTGAAAGCCAGGGTGTGTGACGGCTTCATCGGCAATCGCATGCTCGCCGTATATCGCGCCGCCGCCGATTTCATGATGGAAGACGGCGCATCGCCGTATCAGATCGACCGCGCCCTGCGCGACTTCGGTTTCGCCATGGGTCCCTACCAGGTGATCGATTTGGCGGGCGGCGATATCGGCTGGGCCAACCGCAAGCGCAAAGCCGCCACGCGCGATCCGCGTGCGCGCTACGTGCAGATCGGCGATCGACTGTGCGAACGCGGCTGGTTCGGCCAGAAAACCGGGCGCGGTTATTACCGTTATCCCGAAGGCTCGCGCCAGGGCGAACCCGACCCCGAGGTCGAAGCCATCATCGCGGAGGAACGCGCGCGCGCGGGCATCACGCCACGCATCTTCAACGACGAAGAGATCGTGCGCCGCTATCTCGCTGCCATGATCAACGAAGGCGCCAACGTGCTGAAAGATGGCGTAGCGCAGCGTCCACTCGACATTGACGTTGTGCTCGTCCACGGCTACGGGTTTCCGCGGTATCGCGGTGGTCCCATGAAGCATGCGGACGAACAGGGCTTGGCCCGCATCCTTGCCGACCTGCGCCGTTTCGCTGCTGAAGATCCCCTGTTCTGGCGGCCGTCGCCGCTCCTGGTCGGCCTCGCCGAACGCGGCGCGGATTTCGCCAGCCTCAACGCTGCTTTCTGAGTACTGTCATGCGCCAAGCCGTCATCGTCTCCACCGCACGCACCCCCATCACCAAGGCCCACCGCGGCGAACTCAATCTCACGCCGGGCCCCACCATGGCTGCCTTTGCCGTGGATGCCGCCGTGAAGCGCGCCGGCATCGACCCCGCCATGATCGAAGACCTGATTCTCGGCTGCGGTTACCCCGAGGGCGTCACCGGCCGCAACGTGGCGCGGCAAACTGTTGTGCGGGCCGGCTTGCCGGTCAGCGTTCCCGGCACCACCGTCAACCGCTTTTGTGCCTCCGGATTGCAGGCCGTGGCCATGGCCGCCTCGCGCATCGTCATGGATGGTGCGGACGCAGCGATCGCCGGCGGCGTAGAAAGCGTGTCGGGCATCCGCACGCGTGAAGACGGCAGCAGCGGCGTCGATCGGTGGATCGCCACGCACAAGCCGGATCTCTACCTGGCAATGATCGATACGGCCGATGTAGTCGCCGCACGCTATGGCATCGACCGCGAAGCCCAGGACCGCTTCGCCTGCGAAAGCCAGCACCGTACCGAGGCTGCACAAAAAGCGGGGCGTTACGACGAGGAAATCGTGCCGGTGACCACGCTGATGTCCGTCACCGATAAAAGCACGGGCACAACGACGCAGCGCGAAGTCACGCTAACCGCCGACAACTGCAACCGCACCGGCACCACCTACGAAGCACTGGCGAAACTTGAAGCGGTCAAGGGTGCGGACAAATACGTCACGGCGGGCAATGCATCGCAGTTATCCGATGGCGCCTCGGCTTGCGTGCTCATGGAAGCCGCCGCCGCCGAACGCGCAGGCTTGACGCCCCTGGGTGCATTCCGTGGATTTGCCGTGGCCGGTTGCGAACCCGACGAAATGGGCATTGGTCCGGTCTACGCCGTGCCGCGGCTGCTTGCCCGGCATGGCCTGACCGTCGAAGACATCGACCTGTGGGAACTCAACGAAGCCTTCGCCTCGCAAGCCATCTATTGCCAGCAGCGCCTGGGTATTCCCGGCGAGCGCATGAACGTCAACGGCGGCTCCATCGCGCTGGGGCATCCCTTCGGCATGACGGGGGCCCGCCTCGCCGGCCACATCCTGCTCGAAGGACGCAGGCGTGGCGCCAAGTACGCCGTCGTCAGCATGTGTATTGCCGGCGGCATGGGCGCGGCAGGCCTGTTCGAAATCTACTGAGAGCCTGAGAGAACATCATGGATCTGCGCTTTACCGACGAGGAGCAGGCCTTCCGCCAGGAGGTACTGCAGTTTCTGCAGTCCAACCTGTCGCCCCGACTGGCCGAGAAAGTGCGCCATGCGCAGCACCTTACCCGCGAGGATATGGCTGGCTGGCATGCCACGCTGAATGTGCGGGGCTGGCTGGCCAATCACTGGCCCAAAGCCCATGGCGGCCCGGGCTGGAGTGCCGTGCAGAAGTTCATCTTCGAAAACGAATGCGCTTTGGCGGGTGCTCCACGCATCGTTCCGTTCGGCGTCAACATGCTGGGGCCGGTGCTGATCAAGTTCGGCAACGACGCGCAGAAGGCGCACTGGTTGCCACGCATCCTCGATGGCTCCGATTGGTGGTGCCAGGGCTACTCCGAACCGGGTGCCGGCTCGGACCTCGCCGCCGTCAAGACCACGGCCGTGCGCCGCATCGACGATGCCGGCGACCATTACATCGTCAACGGCCAGAAAGCCTGGACCACCCTGGCCCAGTACGCCAACATGATCTTCTGCCTGGTGCGCACCGATCCCACCGCACGCAAGCAGGAGGGCATCAGCTTCCTGTTGATCGACATGAACACGCCCGGCGTGGACGTACGCCCCATCATCACGCTGGATGGCGAGCACGAAATCAATGAAGTGTTTTTCACCGACGTGCGCGTGCCCGTGGAAAACCTGGTGGGCGAGGAAAACAGGGGCTGGACCTACGCCAAGTACCTGCTTACCTACGAGCGCACCAATATTGCCGGGGTCGGCTTCTCCGTTGCGGCGTTCGAACGTCTGAAGGCCGTCGCGGCCCGCCAGCATCGCCACGGTCGCCCGTTGGCGGAGGATCCACAGTTCGCGGCCCGCATGGCGCGCATCGAAATCGACCTCGAGAACATGAAGACCACAAACCTGCGCGTGATCGCCGCGGTTGCCGGCGGTGGAGCACCGGGTGCCGAGAGTTCCATGCTCAAGATCCGCGGTACGCAGATCCGACAGGAGATCACCTCGCTGTTGCGCCGGGCCATGGGCGTCCATGCACAGCCTTTCATCGACGACACGCTGCTTGCAGACCACAGCGGCGATGCCGTGGTGCCACCGGACGCAACCACGGCGGCCAGTGCGTACTTCAACCTGCGCAAGCTGTCGATCTTTGGCGGATCCAACGAGATCCAGAAGAACATCATCGCCAAGTCCATACTTGGACTGTGAGGCTACGCCATGAATTTTCAGCCTACCGAAGACCAGCAACTTCTCGCCGACAGCCTGGGTCGCTATATCGCCACCCGTTACGACTTTGCCACGCGCGACCGCATTGCGCACAGCAAGAGGGGATATGACGTCGATCAGTGGCGTCAGTTCGGCGAGCTTGGCGTCATCGGCGCACTCTTCGACGAATCGAATGGGGGCTACGGTGGTGATCCGTTCGATATCGCCATGGTCTTCGAGGCATTGGGCCGGGCGTTGGTAGTCGAGCCATTCCTCGACAGCCTCATGGTCGGCCGAGCGATCGCTCGGTTCGGCAATACCGACCAGAGGACGCTGCTTGCCGCCATCATCCATGGCGAGACGCATCTGGCTTGGGCACACGACGAACCAGGCAGCCACTACGAAACATCGCGGGTCGCCACACTAGCCACGGCAGCTGGTGACGGTTGGTTCATCACGGGCGCAAAGGCGGTCGTACAGCATGGCAATACGGCATCACACTTGCTGGTATCTGCCCGTACGTCGGGTGATACGGAGAGCGAACAAGGTATCACCCTGTTTCTGCTACCACGCGATACCGCGGGTCTTGAACTGCGCGACTACCCCAAGATCGATGGTGGCCGCACCGCAGAAGTCGTGTTGAACCATGTGCGGGCGGAACATGACGCCGTGGTGGGCAAGGTCGGTCTCGGCAGCGACGTGCTGGAATACGTGCAGGGCTATGGCGTGCTGGCGCTCTGCGCCGAGGCATTGGGCGCCATGGAGGTCGCCAAGGTCCAGACCCTCGACTACTTGCGCACGCGCAAACAGTTCGGGCAGCCGATCGGCAGCTTTCAGGCATTGCAGCATCGCATGGCCGACCTGCTGATCGAGATCGAACAGGCACGCTCTGCTGTCATCAATGCCGCGGCAGCCATGCACGGTCACCGCTACGAACGAGAGCGTGCACTATCGGCCGCCAAGGTCAGCATGGGTCACATCGGCACCCGAGTGGCCGAGGAGTGCATCCAGTTGCACGGAGGTATCGGCATGACATGGGAACTGCCGCTGTCGCACTACGCCAAACGCCTGGTCATGATCGATCACCAACTGGGCGACGAAGATCATCACCTCGCCCGCTACATGGCCTTGGGTCGCGGCGAAACACCCTAAGCACCACTGTCTGCGACCACCCCGTTATGTAAACGGGGCGATCGCAGACTCGAGGAGTGCACTCAGAGTGCAGCCGCCAACTGTGGCACGACGTCGAACAGATCCGCCTCCAGACCGTAATCGGCGATCTCGAAAATCGGCGCCTCCGGGTCTTTGTTGATCGCCACGATCACTTTCGAATCCTTCATGCCGGCCTGATGCTGGATGGCGCCGGAGATACCGCAAGCGATGTAGAGCTGTGGCGCAACGATCTTGCCGGTCTGCCCCACCTGCCAGTCGTTGGGCGCATAGCCGGCATCGACCGCGGCGCGACTGGCGCCCAGCGCGGCGTTCAACTTGTCCGCCAGCGGGGTGAGCACGTCCAGGAACTTTTCGCTGCTGCCCAGCGCACGGCCACCGCTGACCACAATGCGCGCGCTCGCCAGTTCGGGCCGTTCGCTCCGGGCCACTTCGCGTCCCATCAGCGTCGATAGTCCGCTGTCGTCCACGGTGACCATCCGCTCGATGCTGGCCGCACCGCCCTCTGCGTCGACCGCATCGAACGCCGAGGTACGCACGGTGATGATCTTGACCTTGTCTCCGCTGCGCACGGTGGCAATGGCGTTGCCCGCATAGATTGGCCTTTCGAAAGTCTGCGCATCGATCACGCTGATGATGTCGGAAATCTGTGCTACGTCGAGCAAGGCAGCCACGCGGGGAGCCACGTTCTTGCCATTGCTCGTGGCAGGAAACAGCACGTGGGAGTAGCTGTGCGCGAGGGCCAATACCTGTGTGGATAGGTTCTCCGCGAGGTGATCGGCCAACGCAGGCCCATCGGCATGCAACACATGGCTGACGCCAGACAGGCGCGAGGCCTCAAGCGCAACGCCTTCCGCACCATGCCCTGCCACCAGCACGTGCACGTCGCTGCCGCAGGCCAGCGCCGCCGTTACGGCGTGCCGCGTCGCCTTCTTGAGGGAAACGTGATCGTGCTCCGCGATCACCAGTACTTTCGTGGGCGCCGTCATGTTTGTTCTCCTCAGATGACCTTGGCTTCGTTCTTCAACTTCTCCAGCAGCGTCGCCACGTCAGGCACGCGAATGCCCGCGCTGCGACGCGGCGGTTCGGCCAACTTGAGCAACGCGAGTCGCGGTGTCACGTCAATGCCAAGCTCGGCAGGCGTAAGGACATCCAAAGGCTTTTTCTTCGCCTTCATGATGTTGGGCAGCGTGGCGTAGCGCGGCTCGTTGAGGCGCAGGTCGGTGGTGATCACGGCGGGTAGCCGCAAGCGCAGCGTTTCCAGCCCGCCGTCGACTTCGCGCGTTACCGTGGCGTGTCTGTCATTTACCGTCACTTTGCTGACGAAAGTAGCCTGCGGCATGGCGGTGAGCGCCGCCAGCATCTGGCCCACCTGATTGCAGTCATCGTCGATCGCCTGCTTGCCGAGGATGATCATCTGCGGCTGCTCGCGCTCCGCAATGCTGGCCAGCAACTTGGCCACGGCCAGCGGTTCCAGTTCGACATCGGTTTCCACCAGCATGGCGCGGTCGGCCCCCAATGCCAGCGCGCTTCGCAGCGTCTCCTGGCACGCCGCGCTGCCACACGATACGGCAATCACCTCGCTAGCTACGCCCTGCTCCTTCAGGCGCACCGCTTCTTCGACGGCGATCTCGTCGAAGGGATTCATGCTCATCTTCACGCCGGCCAGATCCAGGCCTGAACCATCAGGTTTCACCCGGATCTTGACGTTGAAGTCCACCACGCGTTTGACCGCGACTAATACCTTCATCGTTTCACTCCTGACTTCACAACCGGTAATCCAAGCCTTGTTCGCGCAACTGCGTCACGGCCTGTTCGTCAAAACCCCAATCCATGAGAGCTTCCAGCCCCCTTTCGCCCCGCGCCGGCGCAGGCCCTTTCACGGTTGAAGGCGTTGCGGAAAAGCGCGGTGCGGGCGCGGGCTGCACCACGCCGTCCACTTCGACGAAGCTGCCTCGGGCCTGGTGGTGTGGATGTCCGGGCGCTTCGGAAAAAGCGAGAACGGGCGACACGCAGGCATCGCTGCCATCAAACACTGCGCACCATTCGTCGCGCGTGCGACTGGCGAAGACGTTCTCGAAGTGCTGGCGCAGCACAGGCCAGCCGGCGCGATCATGTTGCTCGGGCAGATCGACACCGCTCAGGCCCAGTTTGTCGAGCAGGCTGGCGTAGAAGCGTGCTTCGACCGCACCGACGGCCATGTAGCCACCATCGCGCGTCCGGTAGCTGTCGTACCAAGGCGTGCCGCCATCGAGCAGGTTGCTGGCCCGCTCCTCCTTCCAGTGCCCTGCGGCAAGCAGCCCCCAGATGACGGCGCCAAGCTGGGCTGCGCCTTCGCTCATGGCGGCGTCCACCACCTGGCCACCACCGCCGCGCTGCACGTTCAGGAGTGCAGCGACGATGCCGAGCGCCAGCAACATGCCGCCACCGCCGTAATCACCCACCAAGTTGAGTGGCGGCACCGGCGCCTCGCCGCGTCGGCCGATGCCCGACAGCACGCCGGACAAGGCGATGTAGTTGAGATCGTGACCAGCACACGATGCCAACGGCCCGCTCTGCCCCCATCCCGTCATGCGGCCGTAAACCAGTTTCGGATGGTGTTTCAGGGCTACATCGGGCCCGAGCCCCAGACGCTCCATCGTGCCTGGTCGATAGCCCTCGATGATTACGTCTGCCCGCGCCATGAGCGACAGTGCAGCATCTGCCGCGTCGGGCCGCTTGAGATCCAGCATGACGGAGCGTCGCCCGCGCGCGGGCACGTCGATGCGCTTACCTGAGCGCCTGGGTCCCAGGTCCTCAGGCGGCACCGGACGATCGATGCGCAAGACATCGGCCCCCATGTCCGCCAACAACATGCCGGCAAACGGGCCGGGCCCGATCCCTTCGAATTCCAGCACCCGAATACCGCTCAGTACACCCATGTTCCCAACGCCTCCCAGACAACCCAAGTCTGAAAAGCCAGTACGCCAGAAGGGTGGTCATGGACGGACCACCCCCGCCGGGGGGCAAAAGAACGCGCTCCGGTACGCGCGGGGATGACACCGCCTACTCATCCCACCTGTTTTGGGTGGTTGCCCCCCATCACCCACCGCTTACCGTGGTTCAGGTGCTCGCCCAACGGTCCGGCACCCTTTCCCCAACGACGATGCGGGTCCCCATGGAAACCCTGGACAGCTTCTATATCGACGGTCAGTGGGTGGCTCCAGCTGCCGGCGCCGCTACCACGAGCATCGTCAATCCTGCCGATGAAAGTGTGATCGGGACACTCTCCCTCGGAAGCGAAGCAGACGTGGATCGCGCCGTCGCAGCCGCCCACGCCGCATGGCCGGCGTGGGCGCAGACCAGCCGCGAGGAACGCATCGCGATACTTGAACGAATGGCCGCGCTCTATCGCGACCGCCTCGGGGAAATCGCCCAGGCTGTGTGCACGGAAATGGGTGCACCGTTATGGCTGTGCCACGAACTGCAGGCCGCCGTGGGGCTGGTGCAGATCCAGGCCGCCATTTCGGCGTTGCGCGAACTTGCTTTTGACACCGTGCAAGGCACCACGCAGATCGTGCGCGAACCCGTGGGCGTAGTGGCCTTGATCACGCCATGGAACTGGCCGCTCAACCAGATGGCCGCCAAGGTGGCGCCGGCACTGGCTGCCGGTTGCACCGTCGTGCTCAAGCCGTCGGAGATCACGCCGCTCGACGCGCGGATTTTTGCGCAGATCGTGCACGAGGCCGGCGTACCTGCCGGCGTGTTCAACATGATCTACGGCGAAGGCAAAGTCGTAGGCAGCGCCCTCGCCCGCCATCCGGATGTGGACATGATCTCCATCACCGGTTCCACCCGCGCAGGCATCGACGTCGCCACGCAGGCAGCGCCAACGGTCAAGCGCGTCACACAGGAACTGGGCGGCAAGTCGCCCAACCTGATCCTGGACGATGCGGACCTGAAAACCGCTGTGTCCGCTGGCGTCATCAGTTGCATGATCAACAGCGGGCAGACCTGCATTGCACCAACGCGCATGCTGGTGCCGCGCTCGCGCTACGAGGAGGCATTGGCCATCGCCGCGGCGACCGCCCATGCCCTCGTGGTGGGTGATCCGAAGGAACCCACCAGCAAGCTTGGCCCTATCGCCAACAGGGGCCAGTACGAGCGTGTGCAGCACATGATCGAGATTGGCATCAAGGAAGGCGCACGCATCGTGGCAGGTGGCCCGGGACGTCCACCGGGGCTCACGCGCGGTTACTACGCGCGTCCCACCATCTTCGCGGACGTCACCACCGACATGACGATTGCACGCGACGAAATCTTCGGTCCCGTGCTGGTCATCATGCCGTACGACACCGAAGAGGATGGCATTGCCATCGCCAACGATACGCCCTACGGGCTGGCCGCCTATGTGTGGTCCGCCGACGTGGCGCGTGCGCGCCGCGTGGCGCGTCGCATCCGTGCCGGTGCTGTGCAGATCAACGGCGCACGCCTCGACCTCACCGCGCCTTTCGGCGGCATGAAGGCTTCCGGCAATGGTCGTGAATTCGGCACAGCGGGCCTGGCCGAATTCCTCGAATACAAATCGCTGGCCGGCGCCGCCTGATCGCAGTTCTGCCGGCCACACGCCATACACAGGGAACACCCATGAGCCACCCTGACCCGTCACCCGCCATCGCAGGCGAATACGACTACATCGTGGTAGGCGCCGGCTCCGCCGGATGCGCGGTTGCCGCACGACTGGCCGAAACGTCCGGCGTTACGGTCGCCCTGCTCGAAACAGGATCCGCCGATCATCACTACTCGATCTGGACACCTATCGGCCTTGCCAAGACGGTGGTGCGCCCCGGCCCCTACAACTACGGCTACTACACCGAACCGCAACCGGGACTCAACGATCGCACGTCGTACCAACCGCGCGGCCGCGTACTGGGCGGCAGCTCGTCCATCAACGGCATGGTCTACATCCGCGGTGACCGCAGCGACTACGACGACTGGGCACGCGCTGGCTGCACCGGCTGGGGGTTCGAGGACGTACTGCCGTATTTCCGCCGCAGCGAGAACAACGACCGTTGCCGCGGGCGCGACGACAATCCGCTGCACGGTGGCAACGGACCACTGTACGTCAGTGAACTTCGCAGCCCCAACCGCTTCTCCAAGGCATTCATAGAAGCGGCGGTGCAGGCGGGCATTCCGCGTAACAACGACTTCAATGGCCCGAAGCAGGAAGGCGCCGGCCTTTACCAGGTCACCCAGTACAACGGCGAACGCTGGAATGCCGCGCGTGCATACTTGCATCGCGGCGACGCCAAGGATCGGACCTTCAACGGCGGGCGAAAGAACCTCGACGTGCTGATCGAAACACAGGCCTTGCGCATCCTGTTCGAAGACAAGCGGGCAGTTGCGGTGACCGTAGTTCGGAATGGCAACGTGCAGGTATTGCGCGCGCGCCGGGAGGTGATCATCAGCGGCGGCGTGTTCAATTCGCCGCAACTTCTGCTTGCCTCCGGCATCGGCCCCGCGACGCAACTGCGCGCCATGGGCGTACCTGTACTGCACGATCTGCCGGGCGTCGGTGAGAATCTGCAGGATCATCTCGACGTCGTCATCAACACGCAACTGCCAACCACCGAACTGTTCGGTGCCTCGCTGCGCGGCGCACTGAAACTGGCTGGCGAAGTTCTGCGCTACCGTCGCCATCGCACTGGCATGGTCACCTCGAATTTCTGCGAGGCGGGCGCATTCGCCAAGACTCGCCCGGAACTGGAACGACCGGACATCAACCTGGTTTTCGTCACCGCACTCATCGGCAACCGCAACATGGGCAGCCGCCGAGAGCTGGGGCACGGCTATTCGGCGCATGCTTGCGTGCTGCGTCCGCATAGCCGCGGCCGCGTCAAGCTGCGCTCTCCCGACATGCGCGACACACCGCTGATCGACACGCGACTGATGTCCGATCCACGTGACCTGGACAGCCTGGTCGAAGGCATCAAACTGCTGCGCCGCGTGCTCACGCAACCCTCCCTCGCCAACTTTGGCGGACACCAGATGCTCAGCGAATACATGGCCGATGACGACGGCATCCGTGCCTTCGCCCGCAGTCATGCCGACTGCCTGTATCACCCCGTGGGCACCTGCAAGATGGGCGTGGACGACATGGCCGTGGTCGATCCGTCGCTTCGCGTGCGCGGCACCGAAGGCCTGCGCATCGTCGACTGCTCGATCATGCCCACCCTCATCGGCGGCAATACCAATGCACCGGCCATGATGATCGGCGAGAAAGCGGCCGACCTTATTCGCAGCGCTGCCTAAGCGCTTCCTTACCCATCTTATGCAGGAGCCATGCATGCTCTTTTCTGGTTCGACCTACGCTGCCCGGAGCACCGTATCGCGCGCACGCCCGTCGTTGCTGTGGGGCGCGATGGCCCTGGCAGGTGCCATCGTCGTCCCGCCTGCTATCGCGGAAACAGGCAACCCCTACCTTGCCCAGTCGTACAACAGCGTCACGCATTGGGATCATGGCGGCGCGCAGAACGCCAAAATCGCGGTGCCGCGCGGCTTCTACGACGCCACGCCAGCGTCGGAGCAACTGGTGCCGAACGAGTCGGTGAGCCTGCCGCTGCTCTCAGACAAGGTCAACGGCAAGGACGTGTATTGGTGGTGGGCGGGCTTCTCGCTCCGCAAGCTCACCGAGGACCATGGCCAGTTGGTGGAACTGGCTCACGCCGACATTCCGGTCAAGCTTCCCAACTACACGCCCGTCACGCCGGAGCAGCGGCGCGAGCAGGCGGCAAAAGTACAATCTTTCCTCGATACAAAGGACGAGAAGGGTCTGTTGGACTACATGAAGTCCCAACCCAACCGCATGCTTTCGGCGGCGTCGGACCAGATCGCCAATGGCGCGGTGTATGCGGTGCTGACGCGCGACGATGCTTTCATTGGCTGCAGCGGACGCACGGTGTTCCGCATCGACTCGGCCGACACGAAGAACCCCGCCTCACCGCTCAAGCTGACCAAGCTCATCACCCTGCCCGCCAACCTGTTCGACAACGAAAAGGCCAAGCACGGCACGCGCCTTCCGGTGGACATGCTGTTTGGCCTGTCCATCACGCACAACGGCTTCCTGGTGGTGAACACGCTGGGCGGCAAGGTCATCACACTGGATCGCCATACGCTCGACGTCATCGACAGCTACACCGTGGCCGGCAACGACGAGTTGTTCCTCAACAGCTTCGCCACTGGCGCCGATGCGCATGGTGGCTCGGTCTACGTTGCCTCCAACACCACTATGTACCGTCTGGTGGTGGATGCTCATGGCAAGATCCACGACGACGAAGCCAGCGGTGCGTGGAAGGCGCCATACGAGCGTGGCGAACGCATGCCGCCGCCCAAGCTTGCCGACGGTACCGGCTCCACCCCCAGCCTGATGGGCTTTGGCCCCAAGGACGACAAACTGGTGGTCATCACCGATGGCGCAAAGAAGATGCACCTCGTGGCGTTCTGGCGCGACCAGATTCCCGCCGGCTGGAAGCAGAAGCCCGGTATGCTGTCGCCGCGCATCGCCGACCAGCGCGAAGTGGATCTGGGCCCCGGCATCGACGTCGTGCAGTCCGAACAACAGGTATCTGTGTTCGGCAACTATGCCTTCGTCGTCAACAATATTGCGCCGGACGACGCCCGCAGCGCGCCGCTCGACTCAGCGCCTTACTACGTCAACCTTCTACTGGGCGCTACCCGCCCTGCTGGCGCCGGCGCCGCCACCATGATCTGGCAGCAAGACAAGCATGCTTGGAAACAGCTCTGGGCACGCCCGGACGTCGCGTCCATCTCGGTGGTGCCCATGATCAGCGGCGGTAGCCACATGGCGATCATCGATGGCTATTTCACCAAGCGCTGGAACGATCGCCAATATATCGGCATGGACCTGGATACCGGGAAGACCGTGATGACCATCCGCGGCGGTACCGACCCCATCTTCAATGGCATGTACTCGCCGATCAAGGTCGATCTACAGGGCCATTTCCTGTACGGCACCGCATTTGGCCTGCTTCGTCTTGATGCAAATGCGATGAGGCGAATCGCTAATCCGGACACTTCACCGGCGGCCACTGTGCAGGGAACCCATTGAGCAACTGAAATATGCGCGTAGCGCCATTCCAACTGTACGAGTGACAGATCGGCAGCGAAACTGTGTCGCCGGAACGGGTGTAGAGCGTCTCGATCTTTCCGATCAGTCTCGCATTCAATGCCACCCCGCGCCCGCGGCACCGTGTAATGGCACTCTGGTGCCCTCAGCCTCAGCGAGCTTCAGTCTGAACAGGCGTGAGCGCGTCGTCGCCCTCATGCAGCAACATCAGGTAGCTAGCCGCCGACCAGCTGAAATTGGGTGACTGGTAGCCGTGACCGGTCAGTGGATCGTAGTTTTCATACGTCGTCCCCTGCCTGGTCAGGCCCTGGGCGTTGAGCACCAGCCGGCGCGCCATCTCATCGGCTTCGCTACGGAAGCCGTAGTGCCTGAGCGCTTCGACGCCGAAGTACGCCTGGTCCATCCAGACCGGTCCGCGCCAATAGCCCTTGATCGGCGAGAAATGTGGATCGTCCTTGGCCAGCGTGGGGAAAGGCATCACGGTGGCGAACTTGTTCGGATCGAGCATGACGCGACTGACCGCCTGCGCCTGTTCCGGTGTCGCGACGCCCGCCCACAACGGCGCCCAGCCCTCCGAGCCGTACACGCGCACCGGCTCATGGCTCGGTAGGCGCACGTCGAAGAAGTAGCCCGCCGTCGGATCGAACATGCGCTGCTGGATCAGCGGCTTCATCTCCGCCGCTTCCTTCAGCCACATGGATTGATCCGACGTTTTGCCGAGCACGCCGGCCAATTCCGCCAGCTCAAGCTTTTCGCGATACAGGTACGCGTTGAGATCCACCGACTCCTGATTGAGCGACCACGCCCCCTCACCGTTACGAATCATGCTGGCGCCGTCGAAGCGCACAGCGTTGTCCATGCCGCTTTCCCATGCCGCGGCGACTCGCGTGCCGTCCGTGGCGCCAAATTCGGCCAAGCCATCGTGATCGTGATCGCGCGCCTGGAACCACCAGCGGTGATAGCGCACGAGTTTGTCGTACATCTCGGCAACGAACGCGCGATCATGCGTGGCGTGGTAGATCGCCAACGTCGCCCACGTCGCCAACGGCGGCTTGGTGTCACGCCAGTTGTTCTCCGCCTTGCCGAGGAACACGCAGTCGGGAACCATCCCGTCCGCCGCCTGGTAGTCGAACATGGTGCGCATCTGGTCGCGCGCCAGGTCCGGCGCAAACAGCGCCAGCGCTGCGGCATGCTTCCACGAGTCCCAGGCCCAGAAGCCGTTGAAATCGGGGTTGGAGTAAGAAGGGATGACGCCGTCGTGGTGCAGGTCGCCACGTGCGGCACGCCAGTTGCCCAGCATGATAATCATGGCTTTGGCGGCAACGTGCTGGGTGACATCGTCCGCCACACCTTGCAGGTGATAGGCCGGGACAGTTTTCAGGTAGCCCGCCCAACGTTCGCGGTTTGCTGACCAAGCCGCCACATCATCCACGGCAGGAGTTTGCGCGCTCGCGTCGTAAAGCAACGTCTGGTCGACGAACACGCTCATCGTCTGCCCTGCCGCGAGTTGCAGGGGTTGTGCCAGGGCGATGCTGTAGCGATCACCGCTGACGTTGCTTCTTCCCAGGGAACCCGCTGGCGTATGCAGCGTAGTAACCAGCCGTGATGGTGATTTAGCGAAGGACTGCACAACGGCGTCACCATCCTTACTAAGGCGGGAACCATTGGCGTGGAAGGTGTTGCCTTCGATCGAAAGCTCGACGGCGCGCGCATCGGTCGCCGTCATCTCGATTCTCGCGACGGTACGTGACGAATCGGCAAAGAACAGCGTCTGACGGATCGTCAATCCCGGCGCTGTGAAATCGCGAATGAGGAAGCCTGGCCCGGCATGCGACTCTCCAGGCGTAAGCGCCACCGCCTTGCCACTCTTCGCATCACGCAGCGTCAGCGCGGCAAAGCGTGCACCAGTCCACTGCCCGCCAGCAAGGCTATGCACGAACGGACCGACAAAGCCGGACGAAGCATCTCCCGACGGCGGCAGGCTGTAGCCATGCCAAGCGCCAGCATCGAAGAAGATATTGAAGCTCCGATCGCCGGGCGTCTTCGGCAAACCGTGCATGTCCAGCATATCGAGATACGGCGCGACGGCACCTGCGGCATCCTCGGCCATGGCGGCGCTTTGGCCGAAACCTGCAAGCGCCAGCGCAAAAGCCAGCGCCGCAAGACGAAGATGCTTGGTACGAAAACCCATCACGTAAAGCTCCTGTTGCGTCGATCTGTTTACACGCGACGCGTGCGCCGCACATGCACAAAGCGCCGGCTGCTCTCGCAACCGGCGCTTTGCAGACTAGCTACGTCCCACGCAGGGCACCAGCCGGTGCATCAGAACTGGTACTTGACCTGCAAGTTGACCTCACGCCCTTCGATCGAGCGGGCCAAAATCACACCACCACCGCTGGCAAAGCCGAACAGGCGTGCATTGCCCTCGGTGATACCGATCTCGTTGGTGAGGTTGGTACCACGCAGGCTCACTACCCAGTTCTTGCCAATGTTGGCCATCGCGCCGGCACTGAAGTCGTAGTAGTGGCCGAGCGGCTGCTGGTTGAGCTGATCGCCGTAACGGGTACCGACATACTCATAGGTCAGCCAGAACTTCAGGCTGCCCCAACTGGTGGGGATCAGATAACCCGGCGTCAGGCGGTACTGCACCTTCGGCTGGCGGTCGATCTGCTTGCCGCTAATCGCGCCACATTGCTGGCTGCCATCCTGCGCCACGTACGGCACGCAGCCCTCGTAATCGGAGTAATGGCCGTCCATGTAGTTGCCGCTGAGCGCAACGGAGAAGTTCTCGAACGGCTTGACCGTCACGGCGGCATTGACACCCTTGGTCACCGAGCCATACACCAGGTTGATCTGGCCCGTGGGCAGGTCGATCGAGTACGGGATGCCATGGAACAGGCGGCGATAGGCCGATACGTCTGCGAAGATCCACGGAGACTGGTACTTGAAGCCCACTTCCATGTTGTGGATCTTCTCGATCGGCGGGTGATCGAGGTTCACCACATCGTCAAAGCCCGGCAGGAACACGCCATCATTGACGCGCGCGTAAGCGCTCATGTGATCGTTGAACGTGTAGTTCGCACCAAGCGTCCAAGACGGCGCGCTACGCGAGCTGGACGGATGCTGCTTGCTGTCGATCAGGTACTCGGCGTTGTTGTTGTAGACGGTGTACGGGTTGTTGTCGAGATCGCCCGACGCGGTGTTCTGGAACCAGCCGCCAATATCGTCATGCTGGATGCGCATGCCGCCATCGAAGCGCCAGTTGCCCACGTTCCACACGTCCGCCAGATAGAACGCCCAGGTAGTAGCGTGCCAGCTCTCGTTGAACGCCATCCACGGCTGCGGCTGAGAATTCCAGAACAGGCCCTGCTTGTCCGTCAGCGCATAGTTGTTCACGCCGTCGGTCATGTTGACCACGATGGGGCTCGGGTTGTTCTGGGCCTGCATCAGCATGTTCAGGCCGTCTTCTTCGGTGTGGTGCTCGGAGTACACCGCCGTGTAGTTGCCGAACGTGAGCGTGTTGCCCTCGAACAGCTCCTTGCTCAAGCGAAACTCGTTGCTGACCGAGTTGATACTTTTGTGGATGTACTCCGGGTTCTGGATGGTGACGTTCTGGTTCATGTTCGCCGGCTTGCCATTGGTGTACGTGGCATTCGCGGTGAGGTTGGACGGCAAGCCAAATGACGAGGCCATGCCGGCAATGGTGTTTGCCAGCGTGTCCGGGTTAGCGCCGGTGCTGTAGAACGCCGTGGTATCCATGTCACCCACGGTGAAGAACAGCTTGTCCGACAGCGACCAGCCGTTGTCCCAATCCAGGTCCAGGTTGGCGCCGAACATGCGCACGTTGCCGCCCTGGCCGTTGGCCATGTCGATGTTCTGGCCGGTCGGCGAGCAGCCTGCGCCATTGCACGGATCAAGCTGGAGGAACATGCGTCGATCGGCATTACTGCCGAACGTACCCGTCAGCGGACTGAAGTTCGGGTACGCCGAGAACTGACCGGCTGAGGGGTTCAAGATGGGCGTGTCGGTCACCCACTGATTCTTGTCCTTCAGCACGCGCGCGAAGAACATGATCGAGCCATGGTCCAGATCGTGGCTCAACGTGGCGGTAAGCTGGCCGCCCTTGTCGGCGGCAAACTGCGGATCGCGCACGCCGTCCGACTTGCGCCAGAAGCCGCCGATGCTGCCGTACCAACCGCTGTCCTTGCCGAGCGGGAACCCGTAGAAGCCATCGATGCGGTACATTCCCTCGGAACCCAAGGTGACACCGATGTCGCCCGAGGGTTTGCTGCTGCCTTCGCGCAAAATGAAGTTAGCGATCATGCCTGGCTGGCCGTTGCCGTACAGCACCGACGTACCGCCCTGCACTGCCTCAAGGCGATCGATGGTGTCATCGAGACGCACCATCGCATCGGTGAAGTAATCCCACTTGGGAAACAACGGTGAACCGTTCAGCTGCATCGTCACGAACGGCGCGCCGCTGTCCGAAGGGAAACCGGCGACTTCGATGTTCGCACCAGTCTGACCGCCAGAGGACTCCGGATACACACCCGGGGATATCTTCAGAAGATCGGCAACGCTGACGGGGTTAAGTTCTTTGATCTGCTGCAAGGTCGCGGTGGTAATCGAATAGCTCGCGTCGATCTTGCGGATACCGCCAGCCGTCGAGTTACCCGTCACCACCACCTGATCGAGACTCTGCACGGTCTTGCCGGCGGAAGCGGCCTGCTGGCGCTGCTCGACGGATGCGTTGTTCTGCGCCTTGGGCGCCGGAGACTGCGGCACCGGCGTTGGCGTCTGTGCGTCCTGCGCGTGAAGCGCGCTGGTCATAAGTACGGCACTGATAGCGGCAGTCAGCACGCGCTTGTCGATCTTCTTCCAACCTTTCATTTCGAAAGTTCCTCCCCGGAACATTAGGAATGCTGCCTTCGTTGCGAATGCGGCCCGGCCTAGCAGCGGCAGTGCACACCCGTATCGGTCACATCGCCGCGCCCACCGCCCACCACTCCACGCCGTCGCCTCGTGCCCTCTCGGCCGAGCTCCAGTCCGGGAGCGTGGATAAATCCTAGCGCACTTTTTTCTAATTGTCCTACTATATAACTATGTGTCAAAGGTCATAGAGTTCTTCCACTTTGCGGTTGCGCCGCACCATGACAATGCGAACGGAAGGTGCACGAGTGCACTTCAGGCGTGTGCGAAGCCATGAGAAAGGACGAGTCGCGGTTATCGCTAGCACGTCGAGCGGACGCCACCTGTTTGTGGATCGGAACGCGTCACTCAGCGTTCGTTCGGGCTGCGTTTATAGTAGGCTTCGAAGAACGTTGCATCGCAGCATGCGCCGCTACCGACGCATAAAATTGGCTGCAGATTTTTTTATCGACAAGCTCCCGGCGGAGAGAAATCCATCATGAAATCTTCGGATGCTCGCAGTTTGCACGGCCAGGTCGTGCGTGAACTGGGCACAAGGATCGTTGCCGGCGACCTCAAGCCCGGCGATGTACTGCCGCGCGAGGACGCCCTTGCGGAAAGCATGCAGGTGAGCCGCAACGCGTTGCGCGAGGCGCTCAAGGTCCTCTCCGCCAAGGGCCTGATCGAAGCGCGTCCGAAAACTGGTACACGCGTACGCCCTACGGATGCGTGGAACCAGCTCGACGCCGATGTGCTTTCATGGCGCTGCGAATCCATGCCCACCGACGACTTCATCGAGAAGCTCATCGAGATGCGCGAGATCATCGAGCCTGCCGCCGCGTCGGCGGCCGCTCGCCGCCGCACAGCCGCGCAATTGGCGAAGATTGACCATGCGTATCGCCAGATGGAGGCGGCACAGGATTCTGGTGAGTGGGCCAAGGCAGACCTGAGCTTCCACAAGGCTGTGCTTCAGGCGACCGGCAACGAAATGATGATTTCGCTGTTCTCCGTCATTGAGAGCGTGCTCGGCATGTTCTTCGTGCTTTCGGCGGAAACCGCCGGCAACTTCAAGTACTCGCTGCCGCACCACCAGAAAGTGCTGGAGGCGATTCGGCGCAACCAGCATGAGGCGGCCCGCAAAGCCATGCAGGCCATGATTGTGGATTCGCGCACCAATCTCGAAAAGCGCCGCAAGAAGAGCCTGCGCAAGGCCTCCTGAATACGAAGCGCCAGTGGCGGGCTGTTACAGCCCGCCTAACGCCTCTTCCAACTTGCCGAGAAATTCCTCTGCGTTGGCCTGGCTGAACACGATCGGCGGCTTGATCTTCAGCACGTTATCGTCCGGACCGTCGGTGGACAGCAGCACGTGGCGAGCCTTCATCGCCTCGACGACAGCCTTAGCGCGCAGACTATCTGGTGTCCTGGCCGTACGATCGGTGACGAACTCGGCACCGATAAACAGGCCGCACCCGCGTACGTCGCCGATCACTTCGAAGCGCGCCTGTAGCTCACGCAGGCCATCCATGATGAACTGACCGACGCGTTGCGCGTTCTCCTGCAATGCCTCTTCTTCGATGACATCGATCACGGCCAGCGCGATCGCACAGGATACGGGGTTGCCACCGAATGTATTGAAGTACTCCATGCCGGTAACGAAGCTCGCGGCAATCTCAGGCGTAGTGACGACCGCCCCCATCGGATGACCGTTGCCCATCGGCTTGCCCATGGTGACGATATCGGGCACGACGCCCTGCCGTTCGAATGCCCAGAAGTGTTCACCCGCACGACCGAAGCCAACCTGCACTTCGTCGGCAAGACACACGCCCCCGGCAGCGCGGATCTCCGCATAGACTTCGGGAAGATAGCCGTCCGGCAATACGATCTGCCCGCCGCAGCCGAGCAGCGACTCACCAAAGAACACAGCGGTATCTTTGCCGCGTCCGCGCAGTTCGTTGATCACGGGCTGGGCCAGTTGCCCATACTTGCGCCCCGCATCCGGCGCAGCGCCGATGGAGCCACGATAGACGTCCGGCATGGGCAGCACGCCGATATGTGGTGACTGCCCCTCGCCGCCCTTGCCATTGAACTTGTATGGACTGAGCTCGACCATCGTCGGTGAGTTGCCATGGTAGGCATGATCGATCACCACCACGCCCTTCGCTTTCGTGTGCGCCCGCGCCAGGCGCAGCGCAAGGTCGTTCGCCTCCGTCCCGGAATTGGTGAAGAAGGCCACCGACAACGGTGAAGGCAACGTGCTGATGAGCCGCAGCGCGTACTCCACGATGTTGTCGTGCAAGTAGCGAGTATTGGTGTTGAGCTGCGCCATCTGCGCCTGCCCTGCCGCCACCACGCGCGGATGGCAATGGCCCACGTGGCAAACGTTGTTGACCATGTCCAGGTAACCCTGGCCATGCTGGTCGTACAGCCATGCGCCTTCGCCGCGGACGATCTTGAGTGGTTCGCGATAGGCCACGCTCAAGGTCGGATTCAGGTACTGCCTGCGCAACCGGAGAATCTCTTCGTTGCTGCGTGTGGGAACAGCGGCGGTCATTCGGTCAGTCATGGCTCGATTCCAGATAGGGTCGCACGATGGCGTCGGGCTCCACGCCCACAAGCTGGCGAAGCAGGCCTCGTACTCCCTGTTGGGAGACGAGGACGAACGGGTTGTCCGGTTGCTCGCGATGCGCACGCGTCGCCATAAGGATGCTGTGGCAAAGCCGCGCCAGGATGAAGGCGTGCAGTTGTTCCAGCTCGCTGCGTCGCAACGGTTGCATGGCCAGGTAGCCACCAACGATCCGGCGTGCGCACGCCACGGGATCGGACTCATGCTGCATGGCGTAGGTACACGCAATAGCCAGGTCGGCCAAGCGGAAACTGGTGCACATATCGCCGAAGTCGATGACCGCACTTACCCGCTTTCCGCCTTCCGCATCGTCGTCAACGATGATGTTGAGATCATTGGCGTCGTTATGGAGCACGGATATCGGCAAGGTGGCGCGCCATGCCGGCAAGGCATCGCAGAAGCGCGCGGCGTGCTCACGCACGATGTCGCGGAATGCGGCATCTTCGATATGGGGAACTTCGTCCAGCAGCCGCGGCAGACTCATGATGTTCCAGTCGTGCAAACGGTCGGCGGCCGGGTGACGGAAATCATGCAGTCCGCGCGTCAGTCGTCCCACGGCCTGCCCCAGGCTTTCGTGCAGCGCTTCGCACTCGCGTGGGCGCAGACTGTTGATGGCTTCGGCATAGGTGGTGCCGGGCACGTAGCTCAGCATGCGTACCAGGCAGGTCTGTCCGTCGACGGTCAGCGCCAGCAGGTGTTCGCCGTTGCCCGCGAACTGTACGCGCGGGCAACCAAGCGCGGGCTCGCGCCTGGCGAGTTCCATCATCGCCAGGTTTTCCAGCTCGATATCCGGCGCCGACCACGAAGGATGCGCAACCTTGAGCACATACCCATCGCCATCGGTGCGAATGCGGAAGTTTTGGTCTGCATAGGAAGGCAGCGCCCTGGCTTCGCCCTCGATGCCCCAATGACGCGCCGCGAGCGTCGACGCCTCGGCGAGTGTCAGCATGTCCATGCGGCATCCACCACCCGGCTCACCTCGAACGACGAACGGTTGCACCCTTTGCCCAAGCGCGGAATGCTCGGTACATCATGTCTATGGCATCGGACAGCACTGTGCATCCCCGGAGCACTCCTCGATTGCAGTCGACCCAATGGTAGGATAATTTGACAATTAAACCCACTCACAGGCTTCTCTTCATGTTCCGGCCTTTGCTCGCAGCGGTACTGACCACAGTGGTGATGATCGGTGGCGTCTCCGCCGCACCCGGCGATGCCGGGAATGCCGCTCGCCCCCAGGGCGCAGCCCTGCTCCAGCAGCGCGAGCCAATGAGCGTCGGCGTGTTCTATTACCCCGAGCAATGGCCGCGCGCGCAGTGGCAGCGCGACATGAACGGCATGGCCAAGCTCGGCTTCAACTTCACGCACATGGCCGAGTTCAGCTGGACCTACCTGGAACCCGAGGAAGGCCGCTTTGACTTCAAGTGGCTGGACGACGCCATCGACCTGGCACACAAGGCGGGCTTGCGCGTGATCCTTGGTACGCCATCGGGCGCACCACCGGCATGGATGGGTGAGCACTATCCCGAGGTCTACCGGGTCGACGAACACGGGCAGCGCCACGAGCATGGCATCCGCGCTGAAGTTTCCCTTTCCAATCAGAAATACCAGGCCTTCGTCACGCGCCTGGTCACCGCAATGGCGCAGCACTATGGTCACGATCCGCGCGTGTGGGGTTGGCAGGTGGACAACGAGCCCAGCAGCTTTGCGGACTATAGCGACAGCGCGCGCATGGCCTTCCAGCAGTGGCTGAAGGACAAGTACGGCACCATCGATGGTATGAACGCAGCATGGGGCGGCTCATTCTGGAGCACGCGCTACACCAGCTTTGAACAAGTGCTGCTACCCAACGCCACGCTGGCCGCGGAAGACAAGCTGAGTCCGCATGCGCTGGTGGATCTCGCGCGCTTCCAGGCGGATGTCACAGCGCACTTCCTCGATGGGCAGGCGGCGATCATCAAGAAATATGCAGCGCCCGCGCAGTGGGTGACCACCAACTACACCAACGTCACCACGGCAACCGATCCACGACGCAGCCATGGGCTGGATTTCACCACCTTCACGCTTTATCCCGTAGCCGGCACCAACGCATTGGGTGGCGACAGCTACGCCATCGGCAAGCCCGCCAACCTGATGGAAGCCGCTGCGTACTTCCGCCCCATCACCGGCACCTTCGGTGTGATGGAGCTGCAGCCGGGCCAGGTGAACTGGGGCGAGATCAACCCGCAACCCATGCCCGGCGCCGTCGGTATGTGGATGTGGCACGCCTTCGCTTCGGGTGCGTCGCTGCTCAGCACGTACCGTTACCGCCATCCCTTGCGCGGCAGCGAGATGTACCACGAAGGCATCGTCAGCACCGACGGCGTGACGCTCTCGCGCACGGGCAGCGAATTCGTCGACACCATGCACGAGATCCAATCGTTGGAAACCAAGCTGGACGCCAATGCCAAGCTACCCACCACCCTCGCCGCCCGCTACACCGGCTACCTGTGGAGCCATGATGTGTTCTGGGATCTGGAAGCTCAGCCCCAGACCACGCTGTGGAACAGTTGGGCTTACCGCAACGGCTACACGCTGGCGGTGAAGAGCACGGGCGCACCGATGGATTTCGTGGCGGAGGGCGATGATTTCAGCCGCTACCCGTTCCTGATTGCTCCTGCCTACGACATGGTGAGCGAGTCGCTAGCCAAAAAGTGGAAGCACTACGTGGAACAAGGTGGCCATCTGATCCTGACCAGCCGCACGGGCCAGAAGAACGAACTGGGCCACTTCCATGAAGGACCATGGTCAGCGGTCATTCTCGACCTCATCGGCGATGACGTGGAAGCGTTCGACATGCTGCCGCCGAGCGCGGACGGCAAAGTGTCGGCTGATGGCAAGACGCATGAATGGCACCGCTGGGCGGACATCCTTGCGCCTCGCCCCGGCACTGAGGTGCTCGCCACCTACGCAGACCACTACTACGCGGGCAAGGCAGCCGCCACTACGCGCAAGCTTGGCAAAGGCACCGTCACGATGATCGGCGTATCCACCGACGATGGGGCGCTCGAGCGCGACATCGTGCGCAGCGCCTACCAGCGTGCTGGCGTGGCCATTGAAGACCTGCCTAAGGGCGTGTTCCACGAATGGCGCGGTGGCTACGACTTCCTGGTGAACTACAACCCCGCGCCGTTCCAGCCAGTGTTGCCGGCTGGGGCAAAGATCGTGCATGGCCAAGTGCCGTTGGCGCCGGCGCAGGCGCTGGTGTGGAAAACAGCAACGCCGTGAGATCGGCGCAATCTTCTGCTCGTCATTCCGGCGCAGGCCGGAATGACGAGCGAAAGGTGAGGCGCTCTGTCGCTACGACTGGATGGAGAGCTCGGTCAAGCGATCGAGCTCTTCGTCGTCGAAGCCCGCTTCTAGACGTGCCGGTCGATTGAACGGACCACGCAGTTGACGCCCCATGTAGTCGCGTAACAGGTCGAGAAAGGTTTCGCGCGGGTCCAGGCCATCGCGTTCGCAGCAATAGCGGAACCAGCGCGTGCCCGCGGCCACGTGGGCCACCTCTTCACGCAGGATCACGTCGAGAATGGCCACGGTGGGCTCGTCGCCCACCGAGAGCAGGCGCTCGATCATGCCGGGCGTTACATCCAGCCCACGCGCCTCGAGCACGCGCGGCACGAGTGCCATGCGCGCCGTGTCGTAGTGCGCCGTCTTCTCGGCCATTTCCCACAGGCCATTGTGGGCATCGAAATCGCCATACGCGTGACCCAGCTCGGCGAGTCGCCCGGATAGCATGGCGAAATGGCGCGCCTCGTCGTGCGCACAGCTAGCCCAGTCGCGGTAATAGTCGAGCGGCTTGCCGCGAAAACGGTAAACCGCATCCCACGCGAGGTTGATGGCGTTGAACTCGATGTGCGCCACCGCGTGCACCAGTGCAGCCCGACCTTCGGCCGAGCCGAGGCCACGATGCGGCACCTGCCGCTGCGGCACGAGCAAGGGGCGTTCGGGACGTCCCGGCGCGCCGATCAGCTCTGGCGCGGGCGACGTGTCATCCGGCCGAAGTTCGCTAGCGAGAAATGCCTCCCACGTCGCATGCGTAAGACGCAGCTTCTCTGCAGGATCGGCGGCATCAAGGCAGCGCTTGGCGGCGGCGTGGAGGTCAGTCGTCATGAAAAGTCGTCGCGAGCACCCGTCCCATCCCTCTCCCCGGAGGGGAGAGGGAGCAAAAGGTATTACGCGCTGCGGCGAGCTGCCTTGGCGTCGTCGGAACGCAGCATCTCGATCTGCTGCAGGTACTGCTGATCCAGGCCGGTGACGTATTCGCCCGAGAAGCACGACGTGTCGAAGTACTTCAGCTGCTCATTGCCGTCCTGCACTGCCCAGACCAGATCCTTGAGATCCTGGTAGATCAGCCAGTCCGCACCCAGCACTTCCTGCACTTCCTTCTCGGTGTGGCCGGCGGCGACCAGTTCGGAGGCGGCCGGCATGTCGATGCCGTACACGTTCGGGTAGCGCACCGGCGGCGCAGCGGAGGCGAAGTACACGTTCTTAGCACCGGCGTCGCGTGCCATCTGGATGATCTGGCGCGAGGTGGTGCCACGCACGATGGAGTCATCCACCAGCAGCACGTTCTTCTTGCGGAACTCCAGTTCCACCGGATTGAGCTTGCGACGCACGGATTTCACGCGCTCACCCTGTCCCGGCATGATGAAGGTACGGCCGATGTAACGATTCTTGACGAAGCCGTCGCGGAACGGCACGCCCAGCGCCTCGGCCAGCGCCGAGGCAGCGGTGCGTGCGGTGTCCGGAATGGGGATCACCGCGTCAATGCCATGATCCGGACGCTCACGCAGGATCTTCTCGGCCAGCTTCTGGCCCATGCGCAGGCGCGCCTTGTAGACCGACACGTTCTCGATCATCGAATCCGGGCGGGCAAGGTACACGTATTCAAAAATGCACGGCGCATGCGTTGCAGCGTCGGCACAATGGCGCGCGTGCAGCTGGCCGTCGTCCGTGATGAACACGGCTTCACCCGGCTCCACGTCGCGCAGACGCTTGAAGCCCAGGATGTCCAGCGCCACCGACTCGGAGGCCACGGCATACTCACGGCCTTCCGATGTGATGCGCTCGCCCAGCACCAGCGGGCGGATACCGTTAGGGTCACGGAAAGCCAGCAGGCCATAACCCAAGACCAGCGCCAGGCAGGCATAGCCACCGCGCGCACGCTGATGCACACCAGCAACCGCCTTGAAGATGTGATCGGGCGTGAGCGCCATGCGGTCCTGGATCTGCAGCTCGTGCGCCAGCACGTTGAGCAGCACTTCCGAATCGGAATCCGTATTGATGTGGCGGCGATCGTCCTCAAACATCTCGCGACGCAACGCCTCCGTGTTCACCAGGTTACCGTTATGCGCGAACGCGATGCCGTAGGGCGAATTCACATAGAACGGCTGCGCTTCGGACGAACCTTCAGACCCGGCCGTCGGGTAACGGCAATGACCCAGGCCGATACGACCGCGCAAACCGCTCATCGCGTTCTGGCCGAACACGTCGCGCACTAGGCCGTTGCCCTTGTGCAGACGCAGGCGCGCACCATCCACGGTGGCGATGCCGGCAGCGTCCTGGCCGCGGTGCTGCAATACCGTCAATCCGTCATAGAGTGACGCGGCGACCTCACTGGTGCCGACGATGCCGATGATTCCGCACATGATTGAAAGCCTGTAATTAGGAACTGGTTGCCGGAGCGACCGTGGTTGCGGTCGCGGGATGATTCTCGTGTCCAGTCGCTGGCAAAGCGCCCGGGAACCCCGCCGGCAAGGCGGGCAAATGGTCTCAGCAGCGCCGGGGGATTGAGATGGTTGCGGACACTGTCCGGCACCTGCTCACCCAGCCACCCAGCCATTCCCTTGAACTGCGGCAATAACGTGGAATCGTGCCACCACGGATCACGCGTCAACGCGGTGAAGTTGAGCAGGAACACGCCCAGCGTCACCAGCAACACGCCTCGCGCGAGCCCGAAAATCATGCCCAGCAGACGGTCGGTGCCGGACAACCCGGTACCTTCCACCAACCGGGCGACCAGGAAGCGCACCAGCGCACCCAAGATCAACACCGTGACAAAGCACGTTGCGTAACCCGCGGCGATCCGCGCCGACGGCAACGAGATCCAGTGTTCGTAATAGCCCGCGACGCTCGGTCCGAGCGCCCAGGCCACCCAGAACCCGGCGGCCCAAATACCCAGCGCCAGCACCTCGGAAATGAGGCCGCGCCACAGCCCTATCAAGACCGAGACGCCCAGGACGGCAAGAATGATGTAGTCGGCCCAATTCACCGGGTCACCGTGGTGGGTTCAGGTTTGTGTTCAGGGCGCAGTGACGACGTTGCCATCGACACCCAGCTTGCCTTTGATCTGGTCGCGGATGCGCACGGCGTCTGCGCGCTGCGTCTGCGGACCGGCGCGCACGCGCCAAAGCTGCTTACCATTCGCATTGACCGTATCCACATAACCATCGAAGCCGTTCGCGCGCAGCTTGTCGCGCAGCGCATTGGCATCGGTCTGCGTACCCATGGCAGCCACCTGCACGGCCCAACCACCGGCACGCGACGACGGCGCCGCCGCTGTGTTGGCCGCGGCAGCCGCCGGCTTGGCGGCGGGCGGATCATCCTGCGTCGGCGTGGAGGCTCCGCCTTCAAGGCGGGCCGGTGCACCCGGAATGGTCTGCGTGATCTTCAGGCGGGCCGCCTCAGCAGCGGCACGGGATTCGAACGGACCGGCGGTAACCATGGTCAGCGCCTTGCCACCCTGGTTGATGGCGCGGCCATTGGCGGGATAGCCCAGGCCGCGCACGCGCTGGATCAGGCTCTGCGCGCTGGCGGTCGACGCATAGGCGCTGAGATTGACCGAATAGGAGCCGTGGGCGGCAGTCGCTGCCGGCAAAGCAGGCTCCTGCTGCGCCGGAACGGTCGACTTGCCCGCCGTCGTCGCGACGGCGCCGGCTACGACCGCCGCAGCGGCAGCCTTGCCCTGCACGGGGATCACCGGCTGGGCGGCACTCGAACCGGGCCGCGTCACCGTGGTCGGCTCCGGTTTCTGCCCGGCGGCCGGGTCCGTCTCCACGTCACGCGGACGGCTGGAACCGATGTTCACCGTGGCCAACTGGTCGGCCGAACCCACCGGGGCAGCCGAGGCGGCCGGCTTCGGAGCCGGTGCTGCCGTCGAGGCCGGCGCCGCGCCGGGCGTCAGGCTCATGGTTTTGGTCTGCAGGTCACGATCGGGTGCCGGGGGGATAGCCAAGCTGACCGACTCGTCACCGGTCGTAGCTGGAGGGCTGCTGGAGATGAACATCGGCACGATAAGCACAGCCAGCGCGATGAGAACGGCAGCTCCCAGCAGACGTGTTTTCAAGACGGGCTCCAAACGACGGGGGATGCGAGAACGACGCGATTATACCTGCCCGGACCGCCGCTCAGGCCGAATTCCGTCCGCCTGATTCAGCAAGCACCACGGAGGCGACGAAAAACGAGCCGAAAGCCAGCACGCATTCGCCCGGCTTCGCCGAGGATTGCGCTGCTTTGAGCGCACTGGACACATCCGGATGCGCGTCGAAAAGTGCTCCAGGCAGCACGGACTTGAGCTGGCTGACGAGCACGTCGGCAGCAAGTCCACGCGGCGTATCCCGCTCCAGCCCAGCCAGATGCCAATGTGCGATGCGCTCGCCGAGTGCCGCGATCACACCCGCCACGTCCTTATCAGCGAGCGCGCCATAGACGGCATGCACGCGGACGCCGGGCCGAGCGTCCAACCATTCGGCCAAGGCTCGCGCGGCTTGCGGGTTGTGGCCAACGTCCACCACCAGCGGAGGATCGCCGCCGAGCACCTGCAGACGCGCCGTCACGTGCGCCGAGCGCATGCCATTGGCGGCAGCCGCGCCGAGATCCAGGGCGCCGAACGCTGCATCCACGCCCTGCAGCGCGTGCAAGGCAGCGATCGATGCCGCCGCGTTGGCATATTGCACGGGCGCCGCCAATGCGGGATCGGGTAGCGACAGGACCAGCCCGTCTCGGTGACGCCAGCGCCAACCCACCGGATCGCGTTGCACGCTGAAATCCGTGCCTACCCGCTCAACGTGAGCGCTAATGCGCTCCAGCGCCTGCAGCAGGCCAGCCGGAGGATCGATCTCGCCCACGATGGCCGGCCGTCCCACCCTCGCAATGCCGGCCTTCTCCCTGCCAATGCTGTCGCGGTCTGGGCCCAGCCAGTCCATATGGTCCAGGTCGACCGTGGTGATCACCACGACGTCGGCATCGATGATGTTCACCGCATCGAGCCGGCCGCCCAGCCCCACTTCCAGCACGGCAACGTCCAGCTCAGCCCGCGCGAACAGATCCAGCGCAGCGAGCGTGCCGAACTCGAAGTAAGTCAGTGGAATCTCGCCACGTGCCGCTTCGATGCGCTCGAAGCTCGCGATCAGCACGTCATCGCTGGCGTCGTGTCCATTGATGCGGATGCGCTCGTTATAGCGAAGCAAGTGTGGCGAGGTATAGCAGCCTACGTGCAGGCCGGCGGCTGCGAGCATCGCTTCCAGCATGGCGACCGTCGAGCCCTTGCCATTGGTGCCGCCTACGGTGATCACACGCCGCGCCAGCACGGGAGCCCCCATGCGCTGCCACACCTCACGTACCCGATCGAGCCCCAGCTCGATGCTGCGCACGTTCACGCGCTCCTGATAAGACAACCATTCGTCGAGAGTACGGATCATGGGTGGGAGACGCTTTCATCCAGTGGGCGCAGCCAGAAGCGCATGCGGTGAGGGGTAGATTCGAGGGCGTCGATTTCGGTCCAATCCAGCGTGCAGAACATATCGTCCTGCCGCCAATAGCCGCGTTTTATCCAGAACGCGTCGTTAGGGCGGTATCCCGCAGGCTGGCGTGGATCATTCGCGGCGCGCTCCACCGCGCAGAACCCCGTCCAACCATATCCGGGCAACGCGCGTGCATGGCGCTCGCGCGCATCGAAGAAACGATGCCCGATGCCCTGCCCACGGTACGCCGGCAACAGTACCGACTCGCCGAAGTAGAACACCTCGCTGAGCATCATGCCGCGACCGATAAACGGCTGTTGGATGGCGGGGATCTCGTCAACCAATGGAATGCCTGTCGAGCAACCGACAACGTCCTCGCCATCCAGCGCCAGAACGAACACGCTGCGTCGGGAACGCGCATAGGCATCCAGATAACGCTGCTCATAGGCCATGTCCCCGTCATAGAGATAGGGATAGTCACGGAACACCGCGATGCGCAAATTGGCCAGCGCCTTAAGGTGCGGCCGCACTGCCTCGCCGACGCAGGTGAGGATGCGCACCGTCATGGCTTAACCGGAGACCTGCGCGATCCAGTCCTGCAGGTTGTAGTAATTGCTGATGCGCGCGATGCGCTCGTCGCGGATGTCGAAGAACGCGCCGCCCGGCAATACATAACGCTGGCCGCGCGCTGGCGGCAGCCCCTCGTCGTCGGCCAGGTACTGGCCGTGTACCACGTACTCGGCGGCTGCGTGCGTGCCCTCGGCATTCGCCATCAGCACGATGTCACGCAGCTCTTCGCGGTAGCAGCGGTTCATGCGGCCGAGAAACGTGCGGAACGTGTCCCGGCCCGTTTCACGATGACCCTGGTTGATGTCATGCGCCACGTCATCCGTGAGGCAATCGAGCATGGCTTCCCAGTCGCCACGATTGAACGCGTCGTAGTAGCGAGCGACCAGGGCGATGCTGGAGGACATGGAAGCTTCCTGCGGAGCAAGGGGCGCACAGCTTAATGCATGTGCCGTCACGGTGAGCGCCTGCAGCAGCCCGCTGCGACCAGTCGATCAAAAATGCACGCCACTCGCCCGTAACGCCCAATACATGCCGAACGCGGTCCAGAACATTTTCTTCAGGGCGCGCCCGGCAAGCAGGGCTACCAGCAAGCCCAGCAAGAGCGGCATGTGCTTTTCCAATGTGCTGCGCGTGTCGTTGATGATGTTCATGATGAAGTCCTCCCGCACCCCATCGGTGCAGGAGGATCATCCGCCCTGCCCTGTTTCCCAGGCAGGGCGCAGCGTCAATCATCGCAGGTGACAATCATCACAAGGCCACGCGGCGCAGGCGCAGCGCATTGCTGACCACCGACACCGAAGACAGACTCATTGCCAACGCTGCGACCATGGGCGACAGCATCACGCCCATCAGTGGATACAGCAGACCAGCTGCGAGAGGCACACCCACGGCGTTGTAAACGAAGGCAAAGAACAGGTTCTGGCGGATATTCTTCACCGTGGCCTGCGACAACGTCCGGGCACGCACGATGGCGGTGAGTTCGCCCTTCACCAACGTGACCTGCGCACTTTCCATAGCGATGTCGGTGCCGGTACCCATGGCGATGCCGACGTCTGCCAGCGCCAGTGCAGGCGCGTCATTGATACCGTCGCCGGCCATCGCCACGCGCCGCCCCTGTGCGCGCAACTGCTGGATCACCGCGGCCTTGTCGGCCGGTGAGACGTCCGCATGCACTTCGTCGATGCCCAACGAACCGGCAACAGCTTTCGCGGTGGCGAGGTTATCGCCGGTCAGCATCACGATGCGCAGACCAGCCGCATGCAGGTCGCGGATAGCCTGCGGCGTGCTCGCCTTGACGCGATCCGCTACGGCGATAAGGCCGGCGAGCGCGCCGTCGACCGTCAGGAACATCACTGTCGCACCCTCGCTACGCAACGCATCGGCCTTCGCCATAACGGCCGTGTCAGGCTGCACACCCGCATTCGACAGCAGACGCAGATTGCCAAGTGCAATTGCATGGCCATCCACCTCGCCTTCCACGCCTGCGCCGGTCAAAGTGCGAAAATGCGCGACCGCCGGAACCGCTAACCCTTCCGACGCGGCGCCAGCGAGAATCGCACGGGCCAACGGATGCTCGCTGGGACGCTCCAATGCCGCCGCCATCGCGAGCAACTGCGCTCGCGGATATCCGCCCAGGCTCACCACATCCTTCAGTGTGGGTTTGCCCTCAGTCAGCGTGCCGGTCTTGTCCACCACCAACGTATCGATATCGCGCAGCGACTCGATGGCTGACGCGTCTCGAAACAGCACACCGTTCTGCGCCGCCCGACCACTCGCCACCATGATGGAGATCGGCGTGGCAAGACCAAGCGCACACGGGCAGGCAATGATCAGCACCGACACCGCCGAGATCAGCGCATACGCTAGCTTAGGGTCTGGACCAAGCCAGGCCCACAACGCAAACGCCAACACGGCCACGGCAACCACAGCCGGCACAAACCACGCCGCAACACGATCCGCCACGCGTTGCAGTGGCGCCTTGCTGCGTTGCGCCTGAGCGACAAGCGAGACAATCTGCGACAGCATGGTTTCGGCGCCCACCTTCTCGGCGCGCATCAGCAAGGCACCATCCTGATTCACGGTGCCGCCGGTGATCCGGTCACCCTTGGCCTTGCCTACGGGCAGCGGTTCGCCGGTGAGCATGGATTCGTCGACATGGCTGTTGCCATCAAGCACCACGCCATCCACCGGCACCTTCTCACCCGGGCGAACACGCAATGTGTCGCCAGCATGCACGTCCTCAAGCGGCACGTCGTGCTCGCTTCCATCGGCACTCACGCGGCGTGCCGTCTTTGGCGCCAGTTCCAGCAAGGCCTTGAGCGCTGCCCCCGTACGTCGGCGCGCACGCAGTTCGAGGAAATCACCCAGCGTCACTAGCGTCACGATCACTGCGGCCGATTCGAAATACACGCCCACGCGACCATGCATATCTTGGAAGCCCGCCGGGAACAGCGATGGCGCAAGGAATGCCACGGCGCTATAGAGCCATGCCACGCCCGTACCCAACGCAATGAGCGTGTACATGTTCGGCGACCACGGCTTGAGCGACTGCCAGCCACGCGCGAAGAACGCCGCGCCGCCCCACAGCACGACCACCGTGGACAGCACGGCCTCAACCCACGCCGCCACGCCATCCCATGGGGACGGCAAATGCCAGCCGAATAGATGTGGCCCCATCGCAAGCAGGAACACCGGCAGCGTCAACGCGACGAGTGTCCAGAAACGACGCGACATGGCGCGCAGTTCATGGCCATCGTCCTCGTCGAGGCTAGGCATCATCGGTTCCAGCGCCATGCCGCACTTTGGGCAACGCCCCGGCCCCACCTGCTGCACCTCCGGGTGCATGGGACAGGTGTAGATAGCGCCCGCGAGCACCGGTGCCGGCTCCTTGGGCGGGCTTAGATAACTCGCAGGATCGGCGAGGAATTTCTCTTTGCAGCGCTGAGCGCAGAAGTAGAGCGTCTGGCCCTCATGCTCAGCCTGGTGCTTCGCGGTGGCAGGATCGACACTCATGCCGCATACCGGATCCTTCGCCGCTGTCACGGCATGGTCGTGGTGTGCACCGTGGTCGTGGTGGTGATGTTCGTGGTGATGCTGCGCAGGAGTCGCTGCGGCCTTGCCGCCACAGCACGATGCCTTCGCTTCAGGCTCGGGTTGCGGCTTCGTGCTGCAGCAGGCGTGCTCTTCCGTACTCATGCCTCGCCCTCCATGTCCGTCAGCGCCTTGAGGATTGGGCACTGCTCCGGCGAGCCGTGACCTGGACAGGCCTCGATCAGTTGCTCCAACCCATCGCGCACGCGAGTCAGTTCCGCAATGCGCTCATCGATAGCGGCGAGGCGTTCTTCCGCGCGCTTCTTCACCGCCTTCACGCCGCGCTGCCGATCGGCAGATAGCGTCAGCAGATCGCGAATCTCTTCGAGCGTGAAACCCAGATCCTTCGCGCGCCGGATAAAACGCAACTGGCGCACCGCGCCCTCGTCATAGCTGCGATAGCCGGACGCGCGTCGCAACGGTTCCGGCAACAGCCCCTCCCGCTCGTAGTAACGAATAGTGTCGATCGCCACGCCGACCCGCCGCGCGACCGCCCCGATGGTCATGGAACTGTTGGGAGTGTTCATGGGGTCAAGTCTAGACCTTTGATCAAGGTCTAGAGTCAAGCCCTCCCGGGGCCAATCGCAATATATTGCATATCAAACAATAACGATTATCATTAGTAACACCCTCTACTCGCCCGCCCCTCGCTTCCCTGGCAACAGGTTCCGGCCTCCACCGATGGATGAAGCGACGCGCATGGATCTCAAGGCAATTCGTTCTCATGACCATCAAACTTCTGGCCGGCGCCGTGCTGGCTGCGCTTCTGTTTCCTCACGCGGCTCTCGCCGTCACTGGTAACCCGCTATCCACCGAGGCGGCCGATGCTCCCGCTTCGGAAAGTCAGGCCAAGAAGCTTTCTTCCGTGGACGTGCAAGCCAGTGTGACCACGCTGGATGCGCAAACCGCTGACTCGGCGACAAAAACCCGCACGTCACTCATCGAAACACCCCAGGTGGTATCGGTGGTCACGCAGGAACAGATGCGCATGCGCGGTGCGCAGAGCGTGATTCAGGCACTGGGCTATTCCGCAGGCGTTGCCGGCTACGGTCCGGATTCGCGTTCGGATTGGTACACCGTCATTCGCGGTTTTTGGCCGTCCATTTATCTGGACGGCCTGCAACTGCCGGTGACCATGAATCTAGCCAGTTGGATCACCGACCCTTATCAGTTGGAACGCGTCGACGTGCTGCATGGCCCCTCTTCCGTACTCTATGGGCAGGGCGAACCCGGCGGCACAGTGGACATGGTAAGCAAAGTGGCCGGTGGCGCGCCGGTACACGAGGTGCAATTCCAGTTGGGCGATCACGCACGCAAACAGCTGGCTGCCGACTATGGAGGCCATCTCGACGCCGCGGGCAACTGGTCGTACCGCGTGGTCGCACTAGGCCGCAATCAGGACGTCGCCAACTCGCCGTTTCGTTCGTCGCGCGTGATGTTGGCGCCCTCGGTGGCCTGGAAACCGTCGACCGATACATCACTGGTCATCACCGCCAACTACCTGCGCGACCATGCCAACTACGCCGGCAACTTCCTGCCGGCTGAAGGCACCATTCTGCCCAGCCCGTATGGTCGCATTTCGCCGCACACGTACACCGGCGATGCGGACTTCACCAAGTACCACAAGGTCGAATACGCCTTCGGCTATCAGTTCCAGCATCGATTCAACGACATCTGGACCTTCCGGCAGAACACGCGCTACTCGCGTACCTGGCTGGATAACAACATGGTCTACGGCATTGGCATGGCCGAGGATGGTCACAGCATCGATCGCTACGCAGGCATCGCCAAGCCCGACTACCGACGCCTGGCTATCGACAATCAGATGGAAGGCCATTTCCAGAAAGGCGCTTTCGAGCATACGGTACTGGTGGGTGTCGATTACCAGCATCAGCGCACCGATGACCCGGAAAATTACGCTCTGGCGCCACCCATCGATCTGTACAACCCGGTGTACTTGCCGATCGATCTGGCGATCTTCGCCCCTGGCGGAGCCAACTATCCACAGGACATCCGCCAGACCCAGAAACAGTTGGGCCTTTATGCGCAGGATCAGATCAAGTACGCCGACCACTGGGTGTTCGTGCTGTCAGGCCGTCAAGACTGGAGCCGCCTGAGTTCGATTGACCATGCCGTACCCGATGCCACGACGGCACGCCAGAACGATCATGCGTTCACCGGCCGCGCAGGCGTGGTGTATCTGGCCGACAACGGTCTGGCGCCCTACTTGAGCTATTCGGAATCGTTTAACCCGACCACCACACCAAACGCCTACGGAGCACCGTTCCGACCGACCACCGGCAAGCAGTACGAGGCAGGCCTGCGCTTCCAGCCACCGGGCGGTCGCACCTCGCTTACTGCAGCGGTGTTCCAGATCCACCAACAGAACGTGCTTACGCCGAACCCAGACCAGCTGAACTTCCCCAATGGCTCGCTGCAGACCGGTGAAGTGCGCTCGCGTGGCGTGGAGCTCGAAGCTCGCACAGCATTCGGCGACGGCTTCAACCTGCTGGGTGCCTATACCTATCAAGACGTGCGCAACACCAAGGCCAACGACAACACGCTGAATAAGTGGCAGACCTCCATTCCCATCCCGCACGAACTCGCTTCCGTATGGGCCGACTACACCATCCCACAGGGTGACTGGGCGGGCCTGGGCGTAGGTGCTGGTGCGCGCTATACCAGCTCGTCGCGCGGCGCTCCGGACAACTCGTTGCGCGTGCCTGGCTACACGCTGATCGACGCCACGGCGTTCTACCAGTTGCCGCAGTGGCGCCTGGCTCTGAATCTGAGCAACCTGGCGAACAAGGTGTATGTCGCCGGCTGCTATGACGCCACTCGCTGCATCTACGGCCCCGGCCGCACCGCCATGCTCACGGCCACCTATGACTGGTGAGCCACTGAAACGATCCGCGTCGATCTGGCAATGGGCGTGACATCACGCCCGTTGCCTAAGCAGTATCCCCGCAACGGGGAAGCCACAGGCGAAAGCATGCGCCGCCGCCATCCGCTTCGGTCACCTCCACTCGTCCGCGATGCAGCACGATGATTTCCTGCACCAAATGCAGGCCGAGCCCCGCGCCGGTACTGCTGGGACGCAGGCGATAGAAAGGGTCAAAGATGCGGTGTCGCTCATCAACGGGAACACCAGGCCCCTGATCACTCACGCCAAGCGTGCCGTCTTCCTTAACGACAATCGTGATCACGCCCCGACCGCCACCATGGGCAATGGCGTTCTGAAGCAAATTTGTCAGGGCGCGCGACAAGGCCATGCGATCGCCCATGACCATCACGTGGGCATCCGGTGCATCCAAGGCCAGTTCGTAGCCCGCGTCAACAACCATCGGCGCCACATCCGCAGCCACTTCGCTCGACAGAGCCACCAGGTCAAGCGGCTCGAACGCATCTTGTGGCCGGCTCAGTCGTTGCAGGTCGAGCAGCTGTTCCGCGAGATTGGACAACCGTGCCACGTCGGCCAGCAGCCGGCTCCGGGATGCGCCAGCCACCAGTGTCTCGATGCGAGCTTCCAGGATGGCAATCGGTGCGCGCAGCTCGTGCGCGGCATCGACAAGGAAGCGATCACGCGCTTCGTAGCCTTCATTGAGTCGCTCAAGCGCTGCGTTGAAGGCCTGCACCATAGGTTGCAGCTCGCGGGGTACCGCCTGGTCAGCCAATCGCGCACTACGCTCATCAATATTGATCGCCCGCGCTTGCTCGGCTACCTCTCGGACGCCTGATATGGCGCGACGAATGAGCCATGGCATGACGACCAACGTAGCCAATATAAGCGGCAACGTCATGCGCCAGGCAAGATAGCTGGCCACTCCAACGAGCACAGGTCCGAGCTTCACCGACGCGACGCCGCCGCACATGATGTGCACCTGTCCAAACGAGGTCTCACCAAGGCGGGTGCGCATGGTAAGCGTGTACGGCGGGCGACTATCGTGGATCTCCGTTGCCCCCCAGATGTGACAGCGACGACGCCAGTGAACGATAAATCGCTGGCACCTCGCCATGCTCGAGTCGGCGCCCCTGTTCGTCCTCCACCACAAACCACAAGCCCGGTTGCGCGCGTAAGAGTGCCTGCACGTCTTTATCATCAGCGAGGGCCAAATGCCCTGACGAATCAAGATGCAAGGCATCCTGAATGACACGGGGCACGCTGTCGTCGATGTAAGAGACGTTTTCCTGGTGATACGAGAACGTAACGACAACGATCAGGCCAAGGACCGCCAACAACTGCAAGCCGATGATTCGCCACGACAGCTGAAAGACCAGCGATTTACTCCTCGCGAACATCGGGACGCTCCTTCAGCAGATAGCCGATGCCGCGAATGACATGAATATCGGCACGCGCACCGGATTCGGCCAATGAACGGCGCAATTTTGAAACGTGAGCATCCAGCGCATTGGACTGAATCTCGTCATTGAAGTCATACACCGACTCCTGAAGCACTTCGCGGCGGACGGTACGGCCATGCCGCAGAAACAGTGCCTCCAGCACCAGCATTTGACGTCGTGGAAGCGGCAATAGGACGCCCTCGACAAAGGCTTCGTGTGTGGAGAAGTCGAACGTGAGGTTACCAACGGTTGCCGTGGGCAAGACCAGTTGTGAGGGGCGTCGGGATATCGCGCGGATGCGCGCCAACAACTCCTCGATGGCGAACGGTTTGACCAGATAATCATCCGCGCCAAGATCAAGGCCAGCGACACGATCGGGCAGCGCGCCACGCGCCGTCAGCATGATGACAGGCAGATCTGCCCGATACTTGCGCGCCAACCGAATGAGCGTGATGCCGTCGCCATCCGGCAATTGGCGATCGAGCAGGAGCAGATCATGGACGTTTTGACGCAAGGCTTCACTCGCCTGCGACAGATCCGGTGCGGTATCTACCAGCATGCCGTGGCGCTGCAAGGCCGCGCATAAGGCGATGGCCATTTCTGGTTCGTCTTCGACCAGCAGGATACGCATAGTGAGGCGGTTGCTCCTTCTCAGCCCGCCATGGCCGGGGCGATGACTCTAGCAGTTGGGCCGCTTAGCCGGCGCAATGTTCGGGCAATGTAGGTTCCCCAGCATGCGGCGCTTGGATTATCAGCCTGCATCCCATGCCAACTATTTCCCGACGTCTCGCCAGCCTGGTCGTTGTTTCGATAGGCACCATTTATTGCACCGATGCCGCTGCGCAATCGTCGCCAGAGCAAAACCGCACGTGGACCATAGGTATGGGCGCCATTTGGAGCCCCAGTCCCTATCGCGACTACAGCAACAAGGCATGGCCGATGCCGTTGGTCAGCTATGAAGGCAAGTCGTTTTACGTGCGGGGAGCCAGCCTCGGGTATCGGCTATTCACCACCGGGTCGGACGAGTTCTCCGTTATCGCATCGCCATTGGGCAATCGTTTCATGCATGACGACACCAACGATCCACGCCTTCGTCGTCTTTCCGATCGTGATATTTCCGGCATCGTCGGCGTGGCATGGTTGCATCGCGCGAACTGGGGTGTTCTTCAAGCGAGTGCGCAAAAGGAATTCACTGGCCACGGTGGCGGCGAAGTGCTTGATGCGAACTACAGTTTCCCAATGAAGGAAGGAAGTCTGCTGCTGACGCCGACCTTGGGCGTCACGTACGACACGGGCGCGATCAATAATTACTACTACGGCATAAGCGCAGCCGATGCTTCTCGAAGCGGGCTGAGCTTTTATCGCGCCGGCAGCGGCTCCATGCCGTACCTAGGCATGTCGGCCACCTACAAGCTATCTCGATCCTGGCTAACGTCGGCTGGCGTGCGCTATGCGCGTTTGCCGGACGCCGTGAAGGACAGCCCCATGGTCGACGCCGATCATACGGAGAGTTATTTCATCTCCCTGAGCTACATCTTCTGAACATGAGCCAAGGCATCTTCCGACGCATCTTCCAACTGGCTGAACAGCTAGAGCCCAACCGAACCGCGGTTTGGGACTGGTTGCTTCATACGCACATCGACGGATTTGACGGACACACGGCGCTGGAAATGGTTTTCGCCGATCAAGGCGAGCAGGTCGTCGACATGCTGGAGGCCGCGCTGCATGACGAGAACGACAACGTACTACTCGGTCCGTCTCTTTCAGCACCGCGCAGACACTGAGGTCGGCGTGCCTGGATAGCCGCAAGTGCCAGACCTTGGCACTTGCGACCCCACGCAACCAGACGCGACGCGCGAATCAAGCTTCTCAAGCAACGCCAAACAAACTTTGGCCCACGTATCCGCCCTCTCGCACACCCGGCGGGCACGCGAACACACCACCGCCGATATGCGTCACGAACTGATTCATCATGTCGAACTTGGACATCTTGTCGAAGATCTTGATGAAGCCCTGACGCGGATCGTGTTGGAAGCACAGAAACATCAGGCCTGCGTCGAACTCCATGCCTTGGTGCCACGGCGGCCAACGCTCCGCTGTAAAGCTCAGACCGTTGTCGTAGGAGTAGGAGCGACGAAGAATCTGCGCACCGTCATTGACCGCGGGCGCACCCAGCCGCACATGGGAGTTCTCCGGCAGCACAGGGTTGCCGTCGGCATCATTGGCCTCGAGATCCAGCGCATCGAATTCGCCCGTCTTACCCAATGGGGCACCGGTGTCTTTGTGGCGCCCCATCACCTGCTCCTGGAACGCGAGCTTCATACGGTCCCAATGTTCGAGAGCGATGCGGATGGGCCGCGCCACCAGATAGGAACCACCCTGCATCCACGCCGTTTCGCTGCCCGCCCACACAAAGTCGCTCATGGCCTTGGAGTCAGACGCACTGGGATTCATGGTGCCGTCCTTGAACCCCATCAGATTGCGCGGTGTTTCATGCGCGGACTTGCCTGCCGAAAGAAAGCCCGTCTGCGCCCAGCGTAACTTGGCAGCGCCATAGGACAGGCGCGCAAACTGCCGCACGGCATGGAAAACCACTTGCGGATCATTCGCGCACACCTGGATGCAAAGATCGCCGCCAGTGCGCTCCGCGACAAGTTGGTCACCGTTGAAACGCGGAAGGTCCACCAGTGCGGCGGGCCGATGATCACCAAGGCCAAAGCGCTCCTTACCGTCTTTCACGAAGAGCGTTGCGCCAAATCCGAAGGTCACCGTGAGGCGACTGGCCGGCAGTCCTTGCGACTCTCCCGAATCAAGCGGCTCCTTGCCCGGATCGTTGGAGAGTGGTGCGGCGGTCTGACCTTGGGTCAGGCGCGCTGCTGCATTCGTCCATGTCTTCAGCAAGGCAATCAGCTCGTCGCGCTTCTCCGTAGCGACATCGAAAGCGGCGAAATACACGTGGGACTGCTGTGGCGTGGCGATGCCTGCCTGATGTTCGCCAAAGAACGGCACGACATCAGCGTCACTGGCACTCGCATCGGGTGCATTCCGATTACGTGCGTAGGACAGCGCAGGCGCTACGGAAGCGGCCGCAGCCAATGTCGTTGCCGATGCGAGAAAACGACGCCGGCCGTGCAACCTGGAATCGTCGGTGGTGCTCATTTTCCGCCTCTCACCAAAGTATTCATGTCGTCTTCGACGTAATAGAAGCCTTGGCCGTCCGGGGTCAGGGCAATACCAAAAAGATCGCCATTGCCAGGCGGCGATTGGGCCTGATCGGAATCAATCCACTGGCTATAGATCTGCTTGCCGCCGGCCGGGTCCACTTCCACGAGCTGGCCGTCCTTGCCGTTGCAAACCAGGAGATGCCCGGCCGGGGTGTAAACCATCGCAAGCGGCCAGCTCAACAAGCCGTCCTTGGTCACCAACTTGCCAGTGCCCCCGCTGGTCGTGCGATCAACGGCGTCCGGAATGGCGGTGATGACGTTATCCAGGCCGTCCGTCACGTAAAGCGTATTGTCCGGCCCCAATGACAACCCGGTCGGACCCAGCAGGAAGTTGTCGCGATCCGCGCGCTGCGCAAAACCATCGCCCACGACGGTCTGATCGACCAGCACCGGCGGCTTGCCCTCGGGAATCTTGATATTCAGGCGCAGCACCGTCGCCTTGTGAATGACTTCCGGAAAGCCGGTGGCCTTATCGATCACGTCTGGGCTGCGCAGTCCAAAGCCCGCCATGCTGATAAACAACGTGGCGGTGTCACCACGATCCACCACGGCCATATCGCCCCAGGGGTCGTTGATGGTCGGGCCCGACCATGCCGCCACCATCTTGCCATTGGGGTCCAACACGATCAGGCAACCATCGCCTTTGGTGGCGGTGGTGCCGTCGGTGCTCGGGGTACTGCCAACAATCACCCAACCGCTCTTGAGCATGGTCATCGCCGTGGTCAAACCCACGCCACCCGGGCATTCCGGCAGTTTCTGCGGCAGCTTGGCGAACAGCGTGGTCTGCTTGGTCGAGGGGCGATAGTTGATGATGGTCGTGCCTGTGCCCTGCAAGTTCGACAGGTTGTTGAAGTTGTCGACCAGCACGTCGTCTTTCTGGATGGCGCCCGCAGACACCGGAGCTACGACCACCGCATAGGGATTCAAGTCCCCGTTTTCCGTGACCGACGAAGTCAACGTCACATGACGATGAATGGACTCCAGCATGCCCTTGGGCTCATCCGCCGCCGCTTGCGCCGCACACGTCATGAGTGCCGCCGCGAGGATCAGCGCCCCACCCTTTCCACTAAAGATCGAATCATTCATCCGCGACACCTCAGAACAGGATATTGGTACGCAACCCAAGCACCAGCTCGTTGCCGATGCGACGCGTGGGTTCGTTAGGGTTGGCTATCCCGCCACCGGGGTTGAAGACGTATTGAAGATCCGGCTGCAACTGCCACCACGGCCGAAGCTGATACTGGTAAGTCATCTCGACATAGGTTTCGGAGCTGCGGATCGGGTTGTAGCTGTTGGGGTCGATCAGCTGGGCAAAGTAGGCCGTGTCGCGATCAGCCCCGGCGATACCTGTGGAGACACGCACGTAACCCATGCCGACGCCGAACGTATCGTCCGCGCGGTTTCGAAACGGTTCGTGCAGCACAACGCCCGCGTTCATGCTGAAGCGGATGAAGTTCCGATCGTTCTGCGGCGTTCCCATCACGCGACCAAACGCATTGAAGGTGTGATTGGGATCGGTGCTGCTACGCCAGAGCATCTGATCGGCAACGGCATACAAGGAAAAGTTGCCCTTGTGGTTCGCCGCAACACCGTTGCTCTGCGGGTTCGCCAGCGCCACGCCTTGCGTGTCGTATCGCTGATCCGCAAAGCTTTCGGTGTCGTACCAGGCGCCGAGTCGATACGTGCGCGCCAGTGGAGCCGATTCGCCCGGATACACCATGCTACCCAGCGACGGATAGGCGTACTGCAATTCCGCCATGATCAATCGCCCACCACCTAGCGGGAAACTGGTGCCAGAAGGATTGGTCTGCTGCGGATCGCCTTGGTTGTTCTTTGTAGGGCTGCCGTTGAACACGCCCACCAGAAGGTTGATGGAATCCACGGGGCGATAGCGGAACCTGACACCGAGCGCCGACAGCGGATAGGCAGGGCCGCCTCCCGGCATGTTGTACGAGGGCAACGCGGGCCAGCCGAACATCGTATTGACGAAGTACGACGCGTTGCTGCTGACGATAAATTCTTGATCGACACTTTGCTGGCCAACCTTGATGTCCAGCCGATCTTCTTCCAGGAACTTCTGGTCGTACCACATCTCCCACAAACGCGTCGCGCGATCTGCTTCGATGCCGCTGGCGGTTTGAATGGTCGAGAGATTGTTGGCACTCAGGTTCTGGCCGTGGATCTGGAGCGCGCTGATGTTGAACAAGCCGCCGTACCAGCCGATGCCACGGCGCGTGTCCCACTGCATGATCATCTGCGTGAGGCCGTCGTACTGGGCGCCGCGCTGCGTACCGCCCGTCGCGTTGCCCAACACTTCACTGGTCTCCTGGATCGCCAGTGAGATGCCGTACTTGCTCAGCCCACTGCGCAAGCCAAACATGTCGCCAAGCATAAAGTTGCTTCGCTTGAGATCACCCAGAAAGCTCGCGAGGTTCTTGGATTGACCATTGACCTGGTCGGAGCTGATCGGCACCGACAACGGCGGAACACCGGCCCACGCGTCGCCTGTTGCGACCAGGCCCACCGAGCCCACGCCAAGTGCTGCCAGGAACACAGCAGACGCGCTGCGCCCATCCAACGTCCCTTTACGACTGCGCTTTCGAAACATGCCTGCCCCTTTGCAGAAAGCTTGTCCCCAACTTGAGCGGCGCAGCATAGATCAGAACGCTTTCGCGAATCATTCGCATTACTAGTCAACTTCCGGCAACGCGCGGTAAAAGTCCACGCTTTCGCAAGAACTTGCAGGCATCGTGACAAGGCCCAAGGGAGCCATTGCCGCAGACACGCAGCAAGAAGTTGATTCAAAAATAGGAATCATTATCATCTTGCGCTTCGCAACCCATGAGCCGTGCCCCATCCGAGCCACGGCCACGTCGCCCCGGGAACAACGACTGATGTCCGCCCTCTTCTCCAGAAGCGCGCTTCTGGCAGCCATGACTCTGGCCCTGGCCTCCCCGGCTTATGCCGACGACCAGACCGACAACGCGACCACGCCTGCATCCACGACACCCCAGAAGGACGACAAGAAAAGCGTCGCCCTCGAGGCTGTCAATGTCGTGTACTCCACGACCAAGACGGAAACCCCCGCGGTCAAGATCCCGCAGTCGGTAAGCACCGTCACGCCTGATCGTATGCAGTTGTATGGCATGCAGGGCCTGGACGAAGCCGTCCGTTATCTCGCTGGCGCGTTGGGTGGCAGCTATGGCGCTGACCCGCGCAGCGACTGGATCCTGGTGCGCGGTTACGACCCCGCCAAATTCCTCGACGGCCTGGCGCTGCCCAGTGGCGCGTGGACGGCGGATTCACGCATCGAGCCGTATGGCCTCGAACGCGTCGAAGTGAACAAAGGCCCGTCGTCAGCCATGTATGGCCAGTTGCCACCCGGCGGCATGATGGACATGACGAGCAAGCGCCCTAGCCTGGATGCTCCGCACGAAATCATCGCGACCGTGGGCAGCTTCGGTCAGAAGCAACTGGCTGGCGATACCGGCGGACAGCTCGACAGCGACGGCCATTGGCTGTGGCGTTTGGTAGCGCTGGCCCGGCAAGGCGACTCGAACATCAAGCATTCGAAGGATGATCGCTACTACTTCGCGCCCAGCCTGACCTGGCAACCGGACGACAACACGTCATTCACGCTGCTGCCGCGCTACCAGCGCGCCCTGTCCGACGGCGTGGGCGGCTTCCTCCCATCGCAGGGCACGCTCTACCCCAACCCGAACGGACAAATTCCGCGTGACGTGAATCCCGGCGAGCCGGGATACGACCACTACTGGAAGACCGACGAATCGATCGGTTACGCCTTTACGCATCGCTTCAACGACACCTGGTCGTTCCGCCAGGATCTGCGTCTGCAGAATGAAAAGGTGGACCACCGCTCCATCGGCAGCCTGGGCTTGCAGGACGACCTGCGCACGCTCAACCGCTACAACTATCCGTTGGTGGACCACGCCAACGTGTTCGCCGTGGACAACCAGGTCGAGGCCAAATTCGACCAGGGCAACGTGCAGCACAACGTGCTGATGGGCGTGGACTATCTGCATAGCCACAACGATTACAAGTCGGGTTATGCCTCGGCCCCGCCGATCGATATCTTCGACCCGGTCTACGGGCAGCCCATCGCACCGGCACCGTACACGTTCCACACCAACAGCTTGCTGGAGCAGCTGGGCGCTTATGTGCAGGACCAGATCACCATCGGCAAATGGGGCATCGTTGCCAGCGGCCGCGAGGACTGGGTCAGCAACGACGTGAAGGACCTGATCGCCAACACGCGCGACAAGCAGAACGACAACGCGTTCTCCGGTCGCCTGGGCGTCAACTACACCACCGACATCGGGCTGGTGCCGTACGTCGCCTACTCCCACTCGTTCAAGACCACGGTGGGCACCACGTTTGACGGCAACGCGTACAAACCGATCACAGGCGACCAGTACGAAGCCGGCCTCAAGTACCAGACGCCCGACGGACGTACGCTGATCACCGGCGCCGTTTACCAGCTCACGCAGAAGAACTCGCTCACGGTCGATCCCAATAACCTGTTCTTCCAGTTGCAGCAGGGACAGACGCGCACGCGTGGTGCGGAACTGGAGGCGAATGTAGCCGTGACGGACCACCTGAGCATGACCGCTGCGTACGCCTATACGGACGCCAAGGTCACTCACGCCAACGATGCCACGCTAGGCAAGCAAGTCGCATTCGTGCCCAAGCAGCAGGCATCACTGTCGGCCGACTATGGAGTCCACGAGGGTGTTCTCGCCGGCCTGGGTTTCGGTGGTGGCGTCCGTTTCATCGGCGAGCATTACGGCGATGCGTTCAACCAGTACCGCACCGGCGGCTACACACTGTTCGACGCCAATGCGCACTACGACATTCAGAACTGGCGCTTCCAGGTCACGGCGGCGAACCTGTTCGATCGAGAGTACGTATCGGCGTGCAACAGCGCTATCTGGTGCTACTACGGCTACCCGCGCGAGATCACCGTTTCCGCGCGTTATCGCTGGTAACCCGCCGTGATGTCCCGCCGCGATCAGCGCGGCGGGTACGTCAGTTATTTCCAGAGCAAATGCGGCATCACGTCGTTCAATGCCGAACGCAGCCAGTCCATGTCCAGCCCCGGATCGCGCGCCGCGCGCACGGACAGGCCTTCGAACAGGAAGGTCAGCACCAGCGAGCGCTGGCGCGCCAGCTCTGCCGACATACCAAAACCACCGTCGGCCACCGGCCGCATCAAGATCGCCTGCATTTCAGTACAGAACAGCTGATCGGTCTGGTGCATAGCCTTCGCCACCGCTTTGTCACGGGTGGCTTCCGCGCTGGCCTCCAGAAACAGCGCAGCATTGGTGATGCGCATGTCGGGCTTGGGATGCGTCCAGGTGTCGAACGTCTCCACCAGCATCTCGGTCATGTCCATCGATGCATTGAAGGCGCGCATGTCCTCCAACTCGATCTCGGTCTGGCGCTCGATGATGGCCAGCACGATGGTGCTCTTGTTGGGAAAGTAGCGATAGATAAGTCCCGCGCTCATCCCGGCCGCTTCAGCGATGTTGGCCATGCTCGCTGCGTGGAAGCCGTATTTGACGAAGCAATGCTGCGCAGCCGTGAGGATGCGCTCGCGTTGCTCCCTGGCGCGTTCGCTCAGGGGTTTGTCGTCGGATGTCTTGCGTTGACTCATGGTGCTCGTTCGTTCCAGCCGCCTCCCAGCACTTTATACAAAGTAACCCGATTGGTCTGCTCGGCCAGTCGCGTCGCAATAAGTTGCTGCTGCGCGCTGTACAACGAACGCTGCGTCACCAGCGACTCCAGGTAGCTGTCGCGCCCTGCACGGTAACGGGCCTTCGACAGTTCGTCCGCTCGTGCCGCAGCACTCTCCAAGGCCTCCTGTGCCTGGCGTTGATCGGCCAACGTGCGCGTCAGCACAAGCGCGTCAGCCACTTCGCGAAAACCGGTCTGGATCGCCTTCTCATACTGCGCCAGCGCAATCTGCTGGTCGGCCTTGGCGCCCGCCAACTGTGCGGTGAGTCGACCGCCCTGGAAGATCGGCACGGTGATCTGCGGCATGAAGGTCCATGTGCCGCTGCCGCTCTTGAACAGGCCGGAGAGATCGTTGCTGACCGTTCCCACGCTGCCAGTGAGCTGGATGGAAGGGAAAAAAGCCGCACGCGCCGCGCCGATATCCGCATTCGCCGCGCGCAACAAATGCTCCGTCTGCAAAATGTCCGGCCGGCGCAACAGCACCTCGGAAGGCAGGCCGGCGGGCAATGCACCCAGCATGGTTACATCGCCATCCAATCCGTCAGGCAGTAGTGCATCGTCCAACTGTGCGCCCACCAACAGACGCAGCGCGTTGGTGTCCTGCGCCACCAGCCCCGTGTAGCGAGCCATATCGGCGCGCGCACTTTCCACCGTAGTCTGCGCCTGGCTCAGATCCAACTGCGAGGCTGCGCCCAGGATGTGCCGCTTGCTCGTAAGCTCAAACGAGGCTTCCTGATTGTCACGCGTGGCCTGGGCCACCTTCAGCGACTCCTGATCCGCCGCCAGCGTGAGGTAGGCGTTGGCGACCTCCGCGATCAGGCTTAGTTGCGTGCTGCGCCGCGATTCGTCCTGAGCCAGGTAACGCTCCAGCGCGGCATTACTGAGCGAGTTCACGCGACCGAACAAATCCAACTCGAAGTTGGTCGTGCCCAGATCGGTGCGATATTGCTCGCTCAACGGCTGACCGCTCACGCCGGTGCGCGTCGACTGGCCCGTGACGTTGACCGACGGCACGCGGTCGGCGCGCTGAATGCGGTACTGAGCGCGCGCCTTCTCCACATTGAGCACGGCGACGCGCAGATCGCGGTTGTTGTCGAGCGACAGCTCGATCAAGCGCGCCAGCTTGGGATCGGTGAAGAACTGGCGCCAGCCGATGTCCTCTGCACGACCCGGCTCGGCGGCGGTAGCTTCCGGCAAGGGCCACGACGCCGGGATACCAGCCTGCGCAGCCGGCAGTTTGGGCGCCATGCTCACACAGCCGCCGAGGGCCAGGGCGATGGCCGCGCAGCACGCGGCCAGGATGGGCTTACTCATGGATGGTTTCTCCCGCCGCCGGCATGTCGCTGACCGGAGCTTTTTTCTTGCCGAACACGCGCCTCACCATCACGAAGAACAGCGGCACGAAGAAGATGCCCAGCGCCGTGCCGGCGACCATGCCGCCCAACACGCCGGTGCCAATCGCGCGCTGTGCGCCCGAACCTGCGCCGCTGGCGAGCGCCAGCGGCAACACGCCCAGGCCGAAAGCCAGCGAGGTCATCAAGATCGGGCGCAGACGCGTACGCACCGCTAGCAACGTCGCGGCGATCAGGTCCATGCCCTTCTCCAGGTTCTCCTTGGCGAACTCCACGATCAGGATGGCGTTCTTGCTCGACAAACCCACCGTAGTGAGCATCGCGACCTGGAAATACACATCGCGATCCAAGCCGGCGAGATACGCCGCCACCACCGTGCCGAGGATGCCCAGCGGCGCCACCAGCAGCACAGCCGTTGGAATCGTCCAACTCTCGTACAGGCCGGCCAGACACAGGAACACCACCAGCACGGACAGCGTGTACAACAGCGGCGCCTGTGCCCCGGCCTCACGCTCCTGATACGACTGACCGGTCCATTCCATGCCAACGCCACGCGGCAATTTCGCCACCAGCTTCTCCACCTCCGTCATGGCATCACCTGAACTCACGCCCGGCGCGGCCTCGCCGTTGATCTGCATGGCGGAGACGCCGTTGTAGCGCTCAAGACGCGGCGAGCCGAAATCCCAACGTGTGTTGGCAAAGGCGCGGAACGGCACCATCGCGCCGCTCGCGTTACGCACCGACCACTTTTCGAAGTCTTCCGGCGCCATGCGAAACGGCGCGTCGGCCTGCACGAACACACGCTTTACGCGGCCGCGATCCATGAAGTCGTCCACGTACTGACCGCCCCACGCCATCGTGAGGGTGTCGTTGATGTCGCCAATGGCGAGGCCCTGCGCTGCGGCCTTGCGGTAATCCACGTCGATGCGGAACTGCGGTGTGTCGTCCTGGCCATTCGCACGCACGTTGGCCAGCAACTTGCTCTGGGCCGCTGCCTGCAGGAATTGATTGCGAGCCTCCACCAGAGCCGCATGGCCGAGGCCGGCGTTGTCCTTCAGATAGAAGTCGAAGCCCGCTGAGTTACCCAGCTCCGGCACGGCCGGCGGCGCGAAAGCGAACACCATCGCTTCCTTGATCTGGCTGAAGGCGCCCATGGCGCGCCCGATCACCGCATCCAGACTCAGGTCGGCCTTGTGGCGCACGCTCCAGTCCTTCAACTGCACAAAGGCCATGCCCGTATTCTGGCCGGCACCGGCAAAACTGAAGCCTTGCACCGAAAACACCGAGTCGACCGCCGGATCGTCCATGAACTGCTTTTCCACGCGTGCCATCACGTGGGCAGTGCGCTCGGTGGTAGCACCTACCGGCGCCTGCACAATGGTGAAAGCAAAGCCCTGGTCTTCCATCGGCAGGAACGAGGTGGGCAAGCGCAGAAACACCACCACCATCGCCGCACTCATCGCCACGAACACCAGCAGGAAACGCCGGCTGCGCGCGATGATGCCGCCCACGCTGCGCTCGTACTTCAGCGTGCCCTGGTCGAACTTGCGGTTGAACCAGCCAAAGAAGCCACGCTCGGATACGTGGTGACCTTTGGCGATGGGCTTGAGCAAAGTTGCGCACAGCGCCGGTGTCAGCACGAGGGCCACCAGCACCGACAAGGCCATCGACGACACAATGGTCACCGAGAACTGGCGATAGATCACACCCGTGGAGCCGCTCAGAAAGGCCATGGGCACGAATACCGCCGACAACACCAGCGCAATACCCACCAGTGCGCCGGTGATCTGCGTCATGGATTTACGCGTGGCTTCGAGCGGTGAAAGCCCCTCCTCGCTCATCACGCGTTCGACGTTCTCCACCACCACGATGGCATCGTCCACCAGCAAGCCGATGGCCAGCACCATGGCGAACATGGTCAACATGTTGATCGAGTAGCCCATGGCCGCGAGCACGCCAAACGTGCCCAGCAGCACCACCGGCACCGCGATGGTCGGGATCAGCGTGGCCCGGAAGTTCTGCAGGAACAGATACATCACCAGGAACACCAGCACGATCGCTTCCAGCAGCGTCTTGATCACGCCCTTGATCGACACCTTCACGAACGGCGTGCTGTCGAACGCGATCACCGATTTCACGCCGCGCGGGAACGAAGGCTCCATCTGCTTCAACGATGCCTGCACGCGCTCCGCTGTTGCCAGCGCATTGGCACCGGAGGTGAGTGAGATTGCGATACCGGTGGCCGGCTTGCCGTTGAACTTGCTGGTGAAGCCATAGTCCTGCAGGCCCAGCTCCACGCGCGCCATGTCGCCCAGCGTCAGCACCGAACCATCGGTGTTGCTGCGAACGACGATGTTGCGGAACTGCTCCGGCGTCTGCATGCGCTGTTGCGCAATCACCGTGGCGTTGAGTTGCTGACCCTTCACCGCCGGGTTGCCGCCAATCTGGCCGACGGCCACCTGCTGGTTCTGCGCACGCAACGCCGTCACCACTTCCGCCGGTGTCAGCTTGTAGGTATCGAGCTTGTTCGGGTCCAGCCAGATACGCATGGCGTACTTGGAGCCGAACACTTCGATATTGCCCACGCCTTCCACGCGGCTAAGCGGATCCACCACGTTGGCAGAGACAAAGTCCGAGATGTCTTCGCCATCCAGACGTCCATCCTCGGATACAAAGCCCACCACCATCAGGAAGCCGGAGCTGGACTTGACCACGTTGATGCCCTGCTGCTGCACGATCTGCGGCAGCAGCGGCGTGGCGAGCTGCAGCTTGTTCTGCACCTGCACCTGGGCGATGTCGGGGTTGGTGCCGTTCTCGAAGGTAAGCGTCACCTGCACGGAACCATCGGAGTCGCTGGTGGCGGACATGTAGATCAGGCCGTCCAGGCCCTTCATGTTCTGCTCGATGATCTGCGCCACCGAGTCTTCCGCCGCCTGCGCGGAGGCACCCGGGTAGTTGGCGTTGATGGTCACCTGCGGCGGCGCGATCACCGGATACTGCGAGATAGGCAAGCGTGTCAGCGACAACGCACCCGCAAGCATGACGATGATGGCGACGACCCACGCAAGGATGGGGCGATCGATAAAAAACCTGGCCATGGGTAGAAGTCCTTAGTGGGCCGTCGATGCCTGTGCCGACGCGGCAGGCGCGCCAGCTGCAGCAGGTGCGCCCGCTTCAACGGCGTGTACCGGCATGCCGGGCTGGATCATCTGCAAGCCTTCCACGATCACCCTGTCGCCGGTCGACAAACCGCTCTCGACCAACCACTGGTCACCGATGGTGCGGCTCACCTGCACGTCGCGCAGCGCGACCTTGCCGTCCTTGTCCACCAGCATCACGGTGGCACCGCCCTTGGGGTCGCGTGCGATACCGGCCTGCGGCACCAGTAGCGCCTTAGGATTGGTGCCCTTGTCCAGCACGGCGCGCACATACATGCCGGGCAACAGCGCATGCTCGGGATTGGGCACGATCACACGCAGCGCGAAGCTGCCCGTGGTGGGGTCTACGCTGACATCGGAGAACTGCAGCTTGCCTTCGTGCGTATACGGCGTGCCGTCTTCCAGCAAAATCTTTACTGGTGTGCCGTCCGACTCTTTCAGCGCGCCGGCAGCGATCTGCTTCCGCAGCGCCAGCAACTCGCCACTGGACTGGGTGACGTCAACGAACACCGGATCCAACTGCTGCACGCGCGCCATCGGCTCGGACTGATTGGCAGTGACCAGCGCACCCGGCGTGACGCTGGACTTGCCGATACGACCGGTGATCGGCGACACGATACGCGCGAAGGCGAGCGTCACGCCGGTGCTTTCCACCGAAGCCTGCGCCGCCGCCACGTCCGCCTCGGCTTGCTGCCACGCCGCGGTGGCATTCTCGTTGTCCTGCTTGCTCACCGCATCGATGCGCGCCAGCTCGCTGGTGCGTTTGGCGTTGAGCTGCGCGGAGTACAGCGCGGCCTTGGCCTTGGCCAACGCCGCCTTGGCGTTGTTGTTATCGGCGCGGTATTGCGCATCCTCCAACTGATAGAGCGCCTGCCCCGCCTTCACCATCGCGCCCTCTTCAAACAGACGCTGCTTGATGATGCCGTTGACCTGCGGCCGCACCTCGGCGATCAGGAAGGCATTGGTGCGTCCCGGCAGTTCGCGGGTGACGGTGACCTGTTGAGGCTTGAGCGTCACCACCGTGACTTCGGCGGGGCCGCTCTGGGGCGCCTCGGCCGAACCGCCGCAGGCAGCCAGCAACAGCGTGGCGGACGCCAGAGCGCCCCCCAAAAGAGGGCGCAAAAATTTACGTGCGAGCGACATGGCGGGGGCCTTGTACCCGTGGGGACGGGTAGTTCAGAAATGAGGGTGAATGATCATTCTCATTTTGATACTGATGAGTAGATTTAGTCAATCACTGCCCGATGAGCATGCCATCGAGAGGTAAGGCCTTGGCAATAGGTCATAAGTTGCCTGACGCGGAGCCAACTTTTCCGCGTAACCAGGTATTGGCCAGCTCCCAATCCGGGTGTCTGACTTCGTCCAAGGCACGCCGAGGCCGCAGAAGGATGGCCTCGGACGGGCGTAGAAATTTTCGCCTCAGACTTGTCCGCTGGCCCACTTAAGGGTGGGGACAAGGCTATAAAGGACGTCCATGTGCCATGGGGCGCGTGGCTATCCGCCCTGCCGGACGTGGTGTCACCCGGCGTCGCTGTGACCGGCATCGAGGCGACCACACTCAACGCAACGCTGCATGCGCGTGACCAAGTAGCCACCCACAAAACGAAGGCGACGGACATCAGGTGACATGCGCCGTCGTTTTGCCAGTAACACCGACGCACGTGCAACAACGTCGCGAGCGCATGGCACCGTTCACCCACACGCGCCTGTTCGTGGCGAAGTCAATACGACGAGAGCATGACCGCTACCCCTGATATCGGGATTTCCAGGTACCACCGTCTTTGATACTGTGAAATGTGTCACACGGGGGGCGACAAGGCTGTCGACCGTGCAACTTCATGGGAGGGGGCCCATGTTCCAACGCATACATTTTATTTCCGGCCTGCCACGGGCCGGCTCTACATTGCTGGCCGCGTTGTTGCGCCAGAATCCTCGCTTCCATGCGGACATGAGCGGTCCACTGGCCGGCTTGTTCACCTCGATGCTCGGCGAGATGAGCGGGCGCAATGAGTTCTCGGTATTCATCGACGACGCCAAGCGTCAGCGTCTGCTGCGCGGCCTGTTCGACAACTTCTATGCCGACCAGCCGGCGAGCGTGATATTCGACACCAGTCGCGCCTGGTGCGCGCGCCTGCCTGCCCTGGCCACGCTGTTTCCCGACAGCCGAGTGATCGCCTGCGTGCGTCAGGTGCCGTGGATCCTGGACAGCGTGGAGCGACTGGTTCAGAAGAACGCCTTCCTGCCCTCTTCCATTTTCAACTACAGCGCCGGCGGAACCGTCTACTCCCGCGTCAATGGCATCGCCGGCTCCGACGGCATGCTGGGCTACGCGTATGACGCGCTGAAAGAAGCGTTCTACGGCGAACACGCCAAACGCCTTCTGTTGGTGCAATACGAAACGCTGGTGAGCAACCCGGCCATGGCATTGGCAGCGATCTACGATTTCATCGGCGAGCCGGCGTTTACGCACAACACGGAACATGTGGACTTCGACGCCTCCGAGTTCGACGCCAAGGCCGGCACGCCCGGCCTGCATGCGGTGCGTCCCCGCGTGGAGGCGCGCGAGCGTCCCACGCTTCTTCCGCCGGACCTCTTCCGCCGTTTCGAAAACGACGCCTTCTGGCGCGATCCGAATCTCAATCCGCACGGCGTACGCATCGTCTGACGCACACGCCTGCTGACCGACATCGGCGGTCAGGCGTTTTCGCACATCTTCTACAGGGGCAGTCTCATGAACCGTATCTACCGGCTTGTCTGGAATCGCGCGCTGCGCGTCATGCAAGTGGCTTCCGAACTGACCTATGCGCCGCGTGGCGGTTGCACGACAACGAGCGTGACGCTGCAGCGTCGCCGTCCGTTGGCGCTGGCCTGCGTCACCTTGTTGGCATCGACCGCCTGGGCGGCGCCGGCATGGTCCGCCGTGACGTGTCCGACGGGCGCGATACTGATCAACGCCACCGGAACCACCGGTGGCACCGGCGCCCCAGGCACCGCCGGCTACGGCAGCAGCGTCAACAACGCAACGTTGTGCGTCGCCAGCGGCGCATCGTCCAATGGCGGCGCTGGCGGTGCCGGCGCGCCCGGTGGGATGAACCCAGCAGGCGGCGGTGCCGGCGGAGCGGGTGGCACCGGCTTCAACGTGAGCAGCCTCAATACCAGCCTGACCAACGCGGGCAACATCCGCGGCGGCGCCGGTGGCGCGGGTGGCGGCGCCTATTACGCCGGCGGCGGCGGCGGCAGTGGCGGCACCGGTGTCAACATCAGCGGCAGCGGCTCCAGCCTGAACAACGGTGGCACCATTAACGGTGGCGTTGGCGGCAACGGCGGCACCAGCACGGGCGGCTATGGCGTCGCTCGTGGTGGTGCAGGCGGCGCGGGTGTCAGTGGCAACGGTTTCAGCCTGACAAACGGCGGCGTCATCAATGGCGGCAACGGGGGCAACGGGGGCACCGGAGGCACGGTGGGCAATGGTGGCGTTGGCGTCGTTACCACGGGTGGTTCGTCAATCACCAACAGCAACACCATCCAGGGCGGCAAAGCCAGCGGCGGCACGGGTGCGCAGGCCGATGCGGTAGATCTGTCCGGCGGCGGCAATACGCTGACCCTGCAGAACGGCTACACGTTCACCGGCAATGTGATCAGCACGAGCGGTACGCTCAATGGCGGCGACACACTCGTATTGGGTGGCGTCGCGAATGGCACATTCAACGCCTCAGCGATTGCCCCTGGGCAACCCACGTCCTACAGCGGCTCCACGCAGTACTACGGCTTCAACAGCTATCAGGTCAACGGCACCGGCGTGTGGACCTTGAACGGCACCACCGGAGCCCTGACACCGTGGACCATCAAACTGGGAACACTGGCGGTGTCGAGCGATGGTGCGCTCGGCAGCACGCTTGGCGCGGTCACCCTTGACCAGGGCGGCACGCTGGAAGCCACCCAGAGCTTCGTGCTCAGTCACGCCCTCACCCTGGGCGCCAATGGCGGTGGCAACCTGCGGGTGGACGCTGGCGCCAACCTGCTGGTGGCTTCACCCATCAACGGCACCAGCGGAAACTTCAATGCCGAAGGGCCCGGCATTCTCACGCTCAACGCCAACGTCAGCACCAGCATCGGTAATCAAACCTATGGCGTGGGTCAGGTGATGCTGGGCAACAACCTCAGCCTGACCAGCGCCAGCTCGATCACCATGCGATCCCCGCTTGATGGCGGCTACAGCCTCGCGATCACCGCGCCGATGACCACCCTTGGTGGAACCATTGGCAGCAGCAACGCGCTGACCTCGCTGAGCGTCACCGCAACCACGGGCGCCACGCTGGGCGGCAATGTCTCCACCTCGGGTGCGCAGACGTACAACGCTGCGGTGACACTCGACAACAACACGACGCTCAGCAGCAGCAGTGGGAACGTCACCCTTTCCTCCAGCGTCGACGGCACCTATGGGCTGACCATCCATGCCGGGGGCAACGCAGCCCTGGGTGGCGCGGTGGGCAGCCTTACACCGCTCAACAGCCTGAGCGTCAGCGGCAACAGTGGCATTACCTTGGGTGGAAACGTCACCACGACGGGCGCGCAGATCTACAGCAATGGTGTGACGCTGCTGGGCAACGTGACAGCCACGAGCGCCGGCAATGGCGCGATCAATTTTAGCTCGACAGTCAACGGCAATTACGCACTGAACGCGAACACCGGTGGAGCAGTGAGCTTCGGTGGCGCGATCAGCGGACTGACCAGTCTTTCCACGAACAGCGGAAGTTTCACTGCAACTAACGCGCTCAACATCGCTGGCCCTCTGTCGATCACTACGCTCAACAGTGCCATCACCCAGTCCCAAGGCTTTACCGTGGCGGGCGCGTCGTCCTTCAGTGCTGGAGACGCCGCGATCACGTTGAACAACATAAGCAACCAGTTCACGGGTGCGGTGAGCCTGAGCAACACCGGCGCCAACAACGTGATGCTGACCAATGGCGGACCGCTGACACTCGGCAATGTGACGGTAGGCAACGGTTCCCTATCGCTATCAGGCAACGGTATATCGCAATCCGCCAGCACTGCGATCACACAAGCCGCCAGCGCGGGATCGATCACGCTCAACAGCGGTAGCGCTATCGCGCTGGCCAACACAGGCAACAACTTCACTGGCGCACTCTCGGCCACGGGCACTGCCATATCCCTCTACAACGCGAGCAACCTGACGCTCGGCGCCATCAACGCCAGCGGCCCCCTGCTGCTGTGCTCGGGCGGCAATATCGTGCAGACAGGAACGGGCTTCATCGCGACGCCACGTATGGCCGGCACATCCACCGGCGCGATGACGCTGACGTCCAGCAACAACAGCATCGCTCAACTGAGCAATATTGCCGCCAACGGCTTCAGCCTGACCAACGGCAGCGCGTTGTCGGTGGTCGGTCACGTTGACGGTGGGTCGGGTGGTACAAGCGTGAGCACCACCAGCGGAACACTGGACATCAGTCCGGCCAGTACGGTGGGAACAGGAACCGGCACGGTGGCGCTGGGCGCCGCTGGCGCACTGTCGATCGAGGGTGCTGTCAACGGCAATGCCGTCACATTGAATGCCGCCGGAAACACCGTGCTCGCCGGCACCATGAGTGCCTCGGGTGCCAGCGGTACGACCATCAACAGCGGCACCTTGCAGGTAGGCAGCGGCGGCACCACGGGCACGCTCACCGGCAACGTAACCAACAACACCGGGCTGATCTTCAATCACAGCGACAACGTGAGCTATGCCGGCGCGATCTCCGGCAGCGGCTCGCTGACGCAGCAAGGCACGGGCATCCTGACATTGACGGGCGACAACACTTACAGCGGAGTGACCACGATCAACGCGGGCACGCTGGCCTTGACGGGCAGCGGCAGCATCGCCAGTTCTTCCATTGTGAACGTGGCAAGCAGCGGCACGCTCGACATCTCGACTACGACCAGTGGTGCGTCGATCAGCTCGCTCGGCGGCAGCGGCAATGTCACCCTCGGCCAGCAGTCGCTTACGCTGACCGCCGTCAACGGACCCTTCTACGGCGTAATCAGCGGCACGGGCGGCCTCACTGTGCTTAATGGCCCCATATTCCTCACAGGAAACAACACCTATACCGGCCTGACCACGATTGGCAGCGCCGGCTTCGTATGGGTGGGCGGCGGCGGGCAGACCGGTTCGATCATGGGCGACGTGGCGAACGACGGCGCATTCGAGTTCGATCTCACCAGCAACTACACCTATGGCGGCATCGTCTCCGGTGCCGGCCAACTGGTTCTGCAAGGCACAGGGACGGTGACTCTGACCGGCATCAATACCTACTCCGGCTTCACCTGGATCGGCACCGGCACGCTGGCCTTGTCGGGCAGTGGCAGTATCGCCAACTCCTCCTTTGTGGACGTGAACGACAGCGTCTTCGACATCTCCGGCACCACTGCCGGCGCATCGATCACGTCGCTGACGGACAACGGCAGCGTCGTTCTTGGCCAGCGAACGCTCACGCTGAACAACGCCAGCGGCGACGCCAACAGCAATTTCAGCGGCACCATCAGCGGCAGCGGTGGCGTGGCCCTGCAGAACGGCACGGAAACCTTCAGCGGCGTCAACACCTACTCCGGCATCACCGCGATCAATGGCGGCACGCTGGCCTTGTCTGGCAGCGGCAGCATCGCCAGCTCGTCCGACGTAAACGTGGCAAGCGCCGGCACACTCGACATCTCGACCACGACCAACGGTGCGTCGATCAGCTCGCTCGATGGCAGCGGCAATATCACTCTCGGCCAGCAGTCGCTTGCGCTGACCGCCGCCAACGGCAGCTTCAGCGGTGTGATCAGCGGCTCAGGTGGTGTCACCTTGCAAGCGGGTGCGGAAACGCTCACCGGAAACAACACCTATACCGGCGCCACCACCATTGGCAGCCCTGGCACGCTGACGCTCGGCAATGGCAGCACCAGCGGTTCGATTGCCGGCAATGTGGCGAACAGCGGCGCGCTGGTGTTCAACCGCAGCGATGCGGTGGATTTCAGCGGCGTGATCTCCGGTACGGGCACGCTGACTCAAGCCGGCAGTGGAACGCTAACGCTTGACGGCAACAGTGGCGGTTTCGGCGGTAGCACCATCGTGTCGTCGGGCACCCTGGTAATCGGCAGCGTTGCCGGCAATGGCGCAGCGCTGGGCGGCAACGTCACGGTGGATGCCAACGCTACGCTGCGTTGCCACGGCACCATCGGCGGCAATGTCGACCTGTTGTCCGGCGGCATCGTGGAGCCGGGCGATTCCATCGGCACGCTCACCGTCAACGGCGATTTCAGCGCGGCGCAGGGCAGCCTGCTGAACTTTTCGTTTGGCGCTCCCGGCACCACTCAGCAGACCCTCGGCAGCGGCGACAGCATCCACGTCGGCGGCAACCTCAGCTTGAACGGCGCCACGCTGAACATCACCAATGCCGGCGGCATGGGTGCTGGCCTGTACAACCTGTTCGGCTACAGCGGCACGCTCACCGCGGCGAATGGCGGCCTGACGCTTGGCTCCGCCCCCGCTGGCGAGCAGCTGCAGTTGCAGTACCTCACGTCACAGAAGCAGATCAACCTGATCGATAGCACCGGTTTCACGCTCAATGCGTGGAACGCCAACGGCCAGGCGTCGGCAACGCAGATGGGCGGTGGCAGCGGCACCTGGTCCGCTACCTCGCCCATGTGGACCACCGTCACCGCCAACCTGCCGAACGGCGCCATGCAGCCGCAGCCGGGCTTCGCCCTCTTTGGCGGCACGGCAGGCACGGTGACAGTGGACAGCAGCGCAGGCAGCGTCAGCGCCACCGGCATACAGTTCGCCGTGAATGGATACACGTTGAACGGCGACACGCTCACGCTCGTGGGCAGCAACGGCAACGCACCGGTGATCCGCGTTGGCGACGGATCCAGTGCAGGCGCCAGCATGACGGCGCGCATCGACAACATCGTGGCAGGCAGCGATGGCCTGACCAAGGCCGACCTGGGTACCTTGGTACTGAGTGGCGCCAACACCTATACCGGCGGCACGACGATCAATGGCGGCACGCTGTCCATTTCCAGCGACGCCAATCTGGGCAATGCCGCAGTCGGCATCACATTCCAGGGTGGCACGCTGGAGAACACGACCGCATTTTTCACGACTCGATCGATGAACCTGGCGGGCAACGGCACCCTGCAAACGGATGCTGACCTCCTTGCCTCTGGCACCATCGACGGTAGCGGTGCGCTCACCAAGAGCGGTGCGGGTACGTTGACGCTGCTGGGTGCCAATACGTATACCGGCAGCACCACGATCAGCGCGGGCACGTTGGCACTGGCGGGCCCTGGCAGCATCGCCGACTCGTCCAACGTGAACATCGCGTCCAACGCAACCTTCGACATCGCGGGCACGAGCGGAGCCTCCATCGTCTCGCTCGGCGGTAGCGGCAATGTCCTGCTTGGCCTGCGCTCGCTGACCCTCACCCAGGCCAACGGTAGCTTCGCCGGTGTGATCGCCGGCCCCGGGAGCCTCACGCTCACGGGCGGCACCGAAACGCTCAGCGGAACCAATGCCTACAGCGGCATCACCGCGATCAATGGTGGTACCCTGGCGTTGTCGGGGGCTGGCAGCATCGCGCACTCTTCCGACGTGAACGTTGCCGCCAACGCGACGTTCGACATCTCGGGCACCAAGAATGGCGCGTCCATCGTGTCGCTCGATGGGAGTGGCAACGTCAACCTGGGGCAGCAGTCGCTCACGCTTACCCAGGGCAGCGGCAGCTTCGGCGGCGTGATCGGCGGCACTGGCGGCCTGATCATGCAGAACGGCTCGCAAGTGCTCACTGGCGTGAACACCTACAGCGGCGTCACCTCGATCACGGGCGGCACGCTGGCGCTCTCGGGCCATGGCAGCCTGGCAAGTTCGTCGGACGTCAACGTCACGGGCAGCGCGCTGTTCGATATCTCTGGCACAACGAACGGCGCGTCGATCGTTTCGCTGGACGGCAGCGGCAACGTCAATCTGGGCCGACAATCGCTCACGCTGACCGGGGCCAAGGGCAGCTTCAGCGGCGTCATCGGCGGCGTTGGCGGCCTCAACCTTGCGGGTGGCACCGAAATCCTCACCGGCACCAACACGTTTGCCGGCACCACCGCCATCGGCAGCGGCAGCACGCTGCAGATCGGCAACGGCGGCACCACCGGCTCGATCGCAGGCAATGTCACCAACAACGGCTCGCTGGTGTTCAACCGTAGCAATGCGGTGAACTTCGCCCGAGCGATCTCGGGTGCTGGTGCGCTGACGCAGTCCGGCAGCGGCACGCTCACGCTGAGCGGCGCCAATACCTATGCGGGAAGCACCACCATCAGCGCCGGCACGCTGGCGCTGTCCGGAAACGGCAGCATCGCGCAATCGTCCAGCGTCAATGTGGCGGGCAACGCCAGCTTCGATATCTCTGGCACCACCAGCGGCGCGTCCATCGTCTCGCTCAACGGTAGCGGCAATGTCAGCCTCGGCCAGCAGTCGCTCGCGCTGACGCAGGCCAACGGCAGCTTCGGCGGTGTGATCGGCGGCAGTGGCGAGCTGATTCTGCAGGGCGGCACGGAAAGCCTCACCGGTGCGAACACCTATACCGGTGGCACGGTGATCAACGCCGGTACGCTGAAGGGCAATACGGTCAGCCTGCAAGGCAACATCGTCGACAACGGCAACCTGGAGTTTGACCAGGCAAGCGATGGCATCTACGCAGGCGTGCTTTCCGGTGCAGGCAACTTCACCAAGTCCGGCACCGGCATGCTGGTGCTCAATGGCCAGAACAGCTTCACTGGCGTGACGTCGATCACTGCTGGCACGCTGGAAGTGGGTGACGCGGCAACGCCGGGAGCTTCGCTGGGTGGCGCGGTTAATGTAGGTAACCAGGGCACGCTGCGCGGACACGGCACGATCAACGGCAACGTCGTGAACAACGGCGTCGTCCGCCCCGGTGGCTCCATCGGTACGCTGACCATCAACGGCAACTTTACCCAGACCAGCACCGGACAGTTCCAGGTGGATACCGCTGCGGATGGCACCGGCAGTCGCCTGGTCGTCAACGGTGCCGTGTCGCTGGGCGGCAGTGCCCTGCTCATCTTGCCGTCCTCGGATTGGAAGGCCAATACCAACTATGAACTGTTGACGGCGACCGGTCCGATTACCGGGCAGTTCGCCACCGTGTCCTCGAACTTCGCCTTCGTCAATCCCACGCTGCAATACGGGCAGAACGACATCGGCCTTACTCTCGCCCGCAACAACGTCACCTTCCCTTCCGTGGCAGGAACACCCAATGCCAAGGCGGTTGCCTCGGCAGCGGAGTCACTGGGCGCGGGCCAAGCCGTTTATGACACCGTAGTCACGCTGGACAACGCTACGGCGGTGAAGGCGTTCGAGCAGTTGCAGGGCGACATCCACGCCAGTACCCGCACGGCCATCCTGGAAAACGACCGATACGTGCGCGACGCGATTGGCGCCCATCTGCAGGGCGTGTCGAACCACGCGACCAGCCAGACGGCAAGCAATGATGCTGGCGTCACCGCCTGGACGTCGGCGTGGGGCCACTGGGGCTCGCACGACAGCAACGACAACACCACTGCGTTGGACAGCAATGGCAGTGGCGTGGTGGTGGGCGCGGATCTCGGTGTCGCGGGCAACAGTCGCCTGGGCACGATATTGGGATCCGGCCAGGGAACCGCGCGCAGCACGACGCCCGATACCTCGGCGCATCATCTGGACACCTACGCAGGCCTCTACGGCGACACGACCTTGGGCGCTGTCCGTCTGCAGGGTGGCGCGGTGTACGGCTGGCAGAAGATCAACACGTCCCGCACGCTCGCATTCGGCAACGTCAACGGAAACGCTGACAGTCGCTACAACGCAAACACCACGCAGGTGTTTGCCGATGCCAGCTACGAGTTCGCGCTGGGCCGCTCCACCATTGCACCGTTCGCTAACATCGCCTACGACCGCATCAGCACCGATGCGGTCCATGAGAACGGGAACGTGGCCGCGCTGGATGTCGCCAGCGACGACAGCACCGTCACCGTGAGCACACTCGGTGTGCGCGGCAGTTTCCAGCTCGATGATCGCGGCGGCTTGCGCGCCAACGTAAGCGCCGGCTGGCAGCATGCGTCCGGCGATGTGACGCCTGTGGCCAATGAGCGCTTCGCTGCCGGTGGCAATGTGTTCTCCGTGTCGGGTGTGCCGCTGGCCAAGAACGCAGCGGCGATCAGTGGTGGCATCAGCTTCCAGGTCACGCCCAGCGTGACGGTGGACGCGACCTACGGCGGCCAGTTCGGCCACCAGGCGACAGACCAGTCCGCGCGCATGAGCCTGACCTGGATGTTCTGAGTCCAGACGCAAGATCTGAGCGGGCCGGTCGCGTGAGCGACTGGCCCGCTCTCCTTCTACTCAAGGTTGCGCACCCGACGATCGCGCAGCGCCTCGCTGCATGTCAGCCGTTTCATCGTTGGGTGTGCCCATCGCTTGATACAGCGCGGCAGTATCGATCAGGCGTGTCGCCGTAGCTTGGATGGCCTGCACGCGCGCATTCTGCCAACCCGATTCGCTGGCGAGCGTCACGGGATAGGACGCCGAACCCAGCCGATAGCGTCGTTGCGTATCGTCAAATGACTGGCGCGCGGAAACTTCGCCGTTCTGCGCTGCACGCAACGCCAACGCGTCCTGATCGAGTGCGGTGAGCGTGTCGGCCACGTTCTGGAAGGCACCCAGCACGGTTTGCCGGTACTGCGAAATGGAAGCCTCATAGCTCGCGACCGCCGCTTTGCGCTGCGCCCGCAGCGCGCCGCCGTGGAAGATCGGTTGAGTGATTCCCGCGGTGGCTCCCCAGATGGTCCCGGCGCCGGTGAACAGCTTGGCGCTGTCGAACGCACCCGTACCCAGCGAAGCTGTCAGCGAGAGGTGCGGAAACATGTTGCCGGTAGCGACACCGACCTGTGCAGAAGCCGCGCGCACCGCCGCTTCCGCGGCCAGCACATCCGGTCGCTGGCTCAGCAGATCGGAAGGCACGAGCACCGGCACCTCGGCGGGCAAGGTCAAGCTGGCCAGTGACAACGGCGCAGGCGCCTGGTCCGGCGTGCGCCCCAGCAGTACGGCAAGCGCATGGCGTTCGTGCAGCGCCTGCGCACGCAGGCCAGGCAGGCTGGCATCGATGGAGGCGGCGTTACGTTGGGACGCGAGCACGTCTTCCTGCGCTACCGCACCGAGCTTGTGCGCCTTCCCGGACAGGGCCATCTGTTCGCGCGCAAGCGCTGAGAGCCGTTCGGTGGCACTCACCTGCTCCGCCAATGCCGACGCCCGCACGGCGGTGATCACGATATTCGCGGCCAGTGCCCGCTTAGCGGCATCGAACTGATAGGACTGCGAATCCACCTGCGCTGCTGCCTGCTTCACTTCGTTGCGGGAAACGCCGAACAGATCGAAGTCGTAGCTCAGTTGTAGCTGTCCGGCGTAGACATCGTAGACGTTGGTGGGCCTGCCGAAGTTCGGCAGGCCTAGCGCTCGCTGGCGACCCACCTGGGTGGCCGCGTCGAGCGAAGGCCACAACGCGTCACCCACTTGGGCGCGATATTGCTGACGCACCGATTCCAGCGTGTGGCGTGCGGCATCCAGTGAAGGGCTGTGCTGTAGGCCTTCATCGACCAGTGCATCCAGTTCGCTCGAACCGTAAGCCTTCCACCATTCCGGCACGGCGCGCGTACCCAGGCTGAACTTTTGCGCCACTCCCGCGGCTTCCGCACTGGTGGGGGGTGTCGGTGTGGCGGTATAGCTGGCCGGTTCCGGTGCCTTTGACGGCCGCGCTGGCGGCGCAAACGAACAGCCGGCCAATGCGATGGCCACGCCAAGCGTCACCATGCGTAGAGGAACAGAGCGCATCATGGGGCGATCTCCTTCGGCGTTTCGTCAGCACGCACGCGGTACCACACGGCGTACAACGCCGGCAGATAGAACAAAGTGAGCACGGTCGCCACGGTGATACCACCCATCAGCGACGTAGCCATCGGGCCGAAGAAGTTGCTACGCAACAGCGGGATCAACGCGAGCACCGCGGCAGCGGCCGTGAGCGTGATGGGCCGGAAGCGGCGCACGGTGGCGCCCACAATGGCCTCCCAGCGCGAATGGCCGTCGCGGATGTCCTGCTCAATCTGGTCCACCAGGATCACCGAGTTGCGCATGATGATGCCGAACATGGCGATGGTGCCCAGCATCGCCACGAAGCCGAACGGCTGGCGAAACACCAGCAGCGACACGATCACACCGATCAGGCCCAGCGGTGCGGTGAGCACCACCATGAAGGTGCGGCCGATGCTCTGCAGTTGAATCATCAACAACGTCAGCACCGCAATGGCGAGCAGCGGCATCTGTGCGTTGATGGAGCCCTGCGCCTTGGCGTTCTGCTCTACCGAACCGCCCACTTCGATGCGATAGCCCACGGGCAACTGGCTGCGCAACTCACCCAGCTTTGCATCAATGGCGTTGGTGACGTCCAAGCCCTGCGCGCCGTTGCGCGTGTCGGCCTGTACGTTGATCGATGGCTGGCGATCGCGCTCCCAGATCACGCCATATTCCAGCCCGTAGCGCACATGGCCGAGCTGGGCCAGCGGAATCGCCTGTCCGTTGGACGTGGGCAGCGCGAGCTGCTCGATCTGGTCAGGATGCACCCGCTCGTTCTTGGGTGCGCGCAGGTCGACGGCGATCAACTTGTCACGCTCGCGGTACTGCGTAACCGTAGTGCCCGACAACGACATCGCCAGGAAATTGGCCACATCCTGCGAGCTGACACCCAATTGGCGTGCCCTGGCCTGGTCGATCTCGAAACGCACCGAGCGCTCGGCCGGCTCGTCCCAGTCGAATTGCACGTTGCGCGTGCGTGGGTCGGCGCGCATCACCGCAGCGACTTTCTCGGCAATGCCACGCACCGTCGCAATGTCGTCGCCATCGATGCGGAACTGCACGGGAAAGCCCACCGGCGGACCGTTCTCGAGACGGCTGACGCGAGTACGAACAGCGCTGAAATCACGCGACAGCACGCCATCAAGGTAGCCCGCCAGCGCCTCGCGCTTTTCCACGTCCTTGGCCGTTACCACGAACTGCGCGAAGTTGGGTTGCGCCAACTGCTGATCCAACGGCAGATAGAAACGTGGCGCACCGCTGCCCACGAAGCTGACGTAGTTGGCGACATCCTTGCGATCCTTCAGTACGTTTTCCATGCGCTTGACCTGGGCCAGCGTGGCCTCGAACGAGGCGCCTTCCGGCAACCGCAGATCGACAAGCAACTCTGGCCGATCCGAACTCGGGAAGAACTGCTTGGGCACCAGCCCGAAACCGGCCATCGACACCACAAAAAAAGCCACCGTCACCACCAATACCGGCACGCGATGCTTCAGGCAGGCGTCGAGCATTCGACGGAAGCGCTGGTAGAACGCCGTCTGGTAGATGTCGATATCGCCACCGTGCGTCGGCGCGACCAGCGCCTTCGCACGACGTGCATCGCGCCAGCGTGTTGGCAGAAAACGCGCCCACCACTCGTCGCCCGGCTTCGTCCGCGCGTGATGCTCGGGCAGCATGTGATAGCCCAGCAGCGGAATCACGATCACCGCCGCCAGCCATGACACCAGTAGGGCGATGGCGGAGACCTCGAAGATGGAGCGGGTGTATTCGCCCGTGCCGGATTTCGCCAGCGCAATGGGCAGGAAGCCGGACACCGTCACCAGCGTGCCGGTGAGCATGGGAAACGCGGTACTGGTGTAGGCAAACGCGGCGGCACGCAGGCGACTCCAGCCTTGCTCCAGCTTCACCGACATCATCTCCACCGCGATGATCGCGTCGTCCACCAGCAGGCCCAAGGCCAGCACCAGCGTACCCAGCGATACCTTGTGCAAGCCGATGCCAAGCAGCTCCATGCACAGCGCTGTGGCCGCCAGCACGAAGGGGATGGAGATAACCACCACCATGCCCGTGCGCAAGCCTAGGCTGAGCAGGCTGACCAGCAGCACGATGCCGACGGCTTCGGCAACCGATTCGAGGAAGTCATCCACCGAATGCGACACCGCGTGCGGCATGCTGGTCACTTCATTGAGCTTGAGGCCAGCGGGCAGGCGCTTCTGCAGGTCCACCGTGGCCTTGTCCAAGGCCTTGCCCAGGTGAACTACATCGCCGCCGGGCTGCATGGTGATGCCAATGCCCAGTACGTCCTTCGACATGAAACGCATCTGTTGCGTCGGCGGATCGTCGTAGCCGCGCCGGATGGTGGCCACGTCGCCCAGACGGAAGCTTTGGCCATTGACGCGCAGCAGGGTGTTCTCCAATGCAGCAACGTCACTGAACTGCCCCGTGGGGCGTACAAACACGCGATCGTCGCCGGTGGTGATGACCCCGGCTGAGGCCACGGCATTCTGCTCGTTGATGGCCTGCGCGATCTGTTGCGGCGTGATGCCTAACTGGGACAGGCGCGCGTTGGCGATCTCGATGGTGATGCGCTGGTTCTGGTCGCCCAGAAAATCCACCTTGCCCACGCCCGGCACGCGCAACAACTCGGCGCGCAACTGATCGGCGTAGTCGTGCAATTGCGCCGGCGAGAAACCGTCGCCTTCCAGCGCGTAGATGTTGGTATAGACGTCGCCGAACTCGTCGTTGAAGAACGGCCCCTGCACGCCCGGCGGCAATTGCGTGGCAATGTCGCCCACTTTCTTGCGTACCTGATACCAGGTATCCGGCACGCTGGAAGCCGGAGCGGAATCCTTGATGTTGAAGAAGATCAGCGATTCACCTGGACGCGAGTAACTGCGCAGGAAGTCGATCGACGGTGTTTCCTGCAGCTTGCGCGAGATGCGGTCGGTGACCTGCTCCTGCACCTGCTTGGCATCCGCACCGGGCCAGAACGTCTGCACCACCATCACCTTGAAGGTGAACGGCGGATCTTCCGACTGCGACAGCCGGCTGTACGACAGCATGCCGAACACGGCGACCATCACCATGACGAAGAACACCAACGACTGGTGCCGCAACGCCCAGGCCGAGAGATTGAAGCGACCTTCCTCGTGGGGGGCCGGGGCCGTCATAGCGGGCGGTCCTCGGGATGCGGCGGATCGATCGGCGCAACCTTCTCGCCGGCACTGACTGTGTGCACGCCCTGCATCACCACGCGCTCACCGGCCTTGATGCCATTGCTTACCAACACGTCGCGCTCGCCGTAGCGCAGCACGGTCACGGGGCGAAGCTCCAGCGTCATATCTGACGGACGCACCACCCACACGGCCGGTTGCTCGCCTTGGTGGAACAACGCGGTGGCCGGCAGGCGAACCGAGGGGCTGGTCTGTGAGGAGATTTGCAGCGCGACCGCCGCTGTCATGCCCAGGTGCACCTGCGGCCCGACATCATCCAGACCCAGTTTGACGCGGTAGGTGCGACTGACCGGATCGGCGGCTGGTGCGATGTCACGCACGTGCGCCGTCAGCGCTTTGCCATCCGCCGGGGACAGAACGACGCTCGCCGACTGGCCCGGCTTGATCTCACCGATGCGGCTTTCGGGCACGTCTACGAACACGTCCCGCTCGCCCGACCAGGCAAAGCCGAACACGGCCTGGCCCGCCGCCAGCACCTGCCCTGACTTCCGCCTGTTCGCTGGTGATCGCGCCATCGCGGTCGGCTACCAAGCTGGTGTAGTGATGCTGGTTCTGCGCCAGTTCGAGCTGCTGGCGGGCCTGTATCTGGTTAGCCAAGGCGGAGGTATAGGCATCACGCGTCTGCTCCAACTGCAGTTGGCTGATCAGGTTTTCCTTCGCCTGCGCTTCGTCGCGATCGCGCTGCTGGGTGGCGAACACCAGCCGGTGCTCAGCCGCGTCCAGAGCGGCGCGCGCGGCAGCTTCGTTTTTGCTGGCGTCGGCGTCATCGAGGCGTGCAAGCACCTGCCCTTTCTTTACGGTGTCGCCCAGGTGCGCCTCGCGCGACACCAGTTGGCCAGGCACGCGAAAGGACAACGGCATTTCGTAGCGCGCGTGGATGTCGCCGGGAAAGCGCAGCACGTTGGCGCCATCTGCCGCCAGAGCCGGCAAGGCGATGACAGGGCGCGCCGCTTCGGCGTCATGGGCGGATTGGCCACAGCCAGACAGCAAGACCAGCGCTGCCGCCATGCCAAGCCACGCCGCGGATCTGCGCGCGAAACCGCGCACGGGGAAGTCGGGAAGGTTCACGAGCCGTTCCTGATGGGGATGGGGGATTCAGGTGCGCCAGCTCCGCCGGAACACCCTTCATACGCCAATGAACTCTAATACATAGTTGTATCTGAATTCAAATAAGCATTCAAATGATGACTTTCGGCACAGGTGTTACCATGGCGCATGGCCCGTAAACGACTCACCCGCGAGGAAAGCCGCGACCAGACCCACCAGCGCCTGCTGGAGGCGGCGGCGCTTGTCATCGCCAAGAAGGGCTTTGCGGCGGCCAGCGTCGAAGACATCACCGCGCAGGCGGGCTACACGCGCGGCGCGTTCTATTCGAACTTCAAAAGCAAGGCCGAGCTGTTCATTGAGCTGCTGAGCCAGGACCACCAATGCGTGCGCCAGGACCTGCACCAGATCCTGGATGCGCCGCAGTCGCTGGAAGCCATCGAGGAACAGATCACGCAGTACTACCTGCGTGTCTACCGCGATGAGAAGAACTTCATCCTGTGGGCTGAAGCGCGCTTGCTCGCGCTGCGCGATGCCAAGTTCCGCGCACGGCTCAATGCGTACTGCCTGGAAAAGCGCGACGACATCGCCGACGTCATTGAGCGCTTCTACCAGATGCGTGGCACCAAGCCGCCCGCCCCACCCAAAGATCTGGCCTTTACCACGATGGCTCTGATCGACGGCATGCGTTTCTTCAACGAAACCATTCCAAAAGAATTGTCGGAAGAGGCAGCGCAGAACGCGCTGGGTGTCATCTTCACGTCAACCTTCTTCAAATAGGCTGCGTTTACCGGTACGACGGCACCCGCTCTCGCGTGCCGCTTCGGTGGCCTCATCGCCCCCATAGGCTGCCCGGCCGTCATCGGGCTATAACTTTTTTGCATAGCCATCCATAAATGGAACTACGCGCCCTGCCGGTCGCGATGGTATCCATTGATCTACCCACTACGGCGTTGGCTTCGACGGTTCGCTACACGCTGGGTTCGCCAAGCAGAACGGGCGCACCCGGCCAGCCGATCCACGCCGATTTTCGGGCAACGACCTGATCGCTGCCGCCAGCAGGACGCGCAGGCAGCACCACTCTGAGGGGGAGACATTGATGACTAACGCATCGCGCCGCGGCGCGACGGTTCACTTCGCCTTGCGTTTGGCGGTACCCGTGCTCGGCACCACCATCGCAGCGTCCGCGTGGGCACCGTTGGCACATGCCGACGACAGCATTGCCCAGGCAGCCAAGACCACCGACTGCGCCAGGTACGACAAGTACCGATTGCGCGGATCGGAAACGGCCATCATCACGACCTGCGATACCTTGTCGCCCGACCTGGGCGGCCTGCGCAAGTCCATGATCGACAGCGGCTGGCTGGTGCAGAACTACAGTTCGGTCACCGAATCCTATGACCTCAACCACGCCGATCGCGACGTGCCGCAGACCTATAGCGGTCAGCGACCGACGTTCCAGGCCAACACCAACTTCACCATCACCTACGATCTGTCGCGAGTGGGCTTTTTCGGCCAGAACGCGCAGTTCGGGGCGCAGGTGACGTGGAACCAGAACAGCTACCTCGGCAACGGCCTGCGCGGCGCGTTCGTCAACCAGCTCTCCATCGAGCAGGAATTCGCTAACAGCCGCGTGCGTCTGGAATACGGCTTCTACAGTATCGGCGCCAAATTCTACGGCGCGGTGCTGGGCACCAGTACAGCCGCGTCGGCACTTGGGCCAACCAGCGGCCTGATGTACGAAGCCGGCGTGGTGACGGGTGGATTCAAGCCCACGCCCGCACTCGATCTGCGGCTTTACTCGCCGAGCCAGCGTTTCTACAACCACTTCGGCATGGCGCGCAGCACGAGTCCTCGCGGCTTCCAGTACGACTCGCAGCAGAACCCCACCGGCCTAAGCCTTACCGTGCCCGGCGCCAAGGTGTTGTACATCGATGAAGTGGGTTATCGGGTGATGCCCAAGCCCGACCAGTTCGCCAGTTGGATACGCGCCGGCGGTGTCTACAACACCAGCGATTACATGAACTACAAAGTGGGGCACCCGACCGTCAGCAACCACATGGTCTATGTGGCGTACACGCAGCAGTACACGCAGCCGGATCCAAGCTACCCCGTGCGTGGCCTGTATACGGATATCAAGCTGGACCAGGCACCATCGAGCCGCAACGTGTACGACAAGGACGTGCTGTTCTCGCTCTACAGCATCGGCCCGTTCAAGGCCCGCCCCTACGACATGGCTACCTTCGGCTACCAGTACAAGTGGATCAGCCCATGGACGCGCCTGGCGTTGGCGCATGCCACCGGGCTCCAGCCCATCGATAACAGCCAGACCTACACGCTGAGCTACGCCTTCCACGTCATACGCGGCCTTTACTTCAACAACTCGCTTTCCTATACCAATCATCCGGTACTGGTGCCGCAGCACCCCGCCACGCTGGTATGGATGTCCACCCTGTATTTTTCATTCTGAACATCGCTGCAGAGGAGAACCTCGTGATCCGCAAGAACCGCCTAGCCTTCGCTCTCGGCATGCTCGTCACCATCGCCGCGCCTGCAACCTGCCTCGCCTTTGATCCCGTCGCGGCCAAGAGCAGCATCGATACCGAACTGGACAAGGACTATCCGCACCTCGACGCGCTGTACAAGGACATCCACGAGCATCCTGAGCTCGGCTTTCAAGAAACACGCACCGCGGCAGCGTTGGCCAAGCAGATGCGCGCTCTGGGTTTCACCGTGACCGAGCACGTCGGCAAGACAGGCCTCGTGGCGATCTACAAGAACGGCGCCGGTCCCACCGTGCTGGTCCGCACCGAGCTAGATGCACTCCCGCTGGAAGAGAAGACCGGCCTACCCTATGCCAGCAAGGCCAAGCAGCTCTGGCAGGGCAAGGACACTCCGGTCGATCATGCCTGCGGCCATGACATCCACATGGCGACGTGGGTGGGCACGGCAAAGGCGCTGCTGGCGATGAAAGACCAGTGGCACGGTACGTTGATGTTCATTGCTCAGCCCTCCGAAGAGGCCGCCGTGGATGGCATCAGCGGCGCCAAGGCCATGATCAACGACGGCCTGTTCACGCGCTTCCCGAAGCCCGACGTGGGCTTCGCCCTGCACAACGGCCCCATGCCGTTCGGCGTGTACTACCGGGCGGGTGTGTTGACGTCGAACTCCAACGATCTGTTCGTCACCTTCCACGGCAAGGGATCGCACGGCTCGATGCCACAGGAGTCGATCGACCCCGTGCTGATGGCTGCGCGTTTCGTCGAAGATGTACAGTCGGTAATCAGCCGCGAGAAGGATCCCGCCGCCTTCGGCGTGATCACGGTCGGTGCCATCCAGACGGGCAGCGCCGGCAACATCATCCCGGACACCGCCCTCCTACGTGGCACCATCCGCAGTTACGATCCCGCAGTCCGCGAAAAACTGTTCGCGGGCATCACGCGCACCGCCAATGGAGTAGCGCAGATGGCGGGAGCACCCGCGCCCGACGTCAGCGTGCACAGCGGCGTCAATTACGATGCCGTGGTGAACGACGCTGCAGTGACCGCACGCACGGCGTCGGTATTCAAGGCCGTCTTCGGCGACAAGGCGCATGAAATGCCCAGCCCGATGTCAGGCAGCGAGGACTATTCGGAGTTCATCGAAGCCGGCGTGCCTTCGTTGTACTTCGCCGTGGGCGCTTATGAACCCGAGCGTGTCGCCGAGGCGAAGAAGAAGGGCGAAAGCTTGCCCGTCAACCACTCGCCCATGTACGCCCCGGTGCCCGAGCCGACCATCCGCACCGGCGTTGAAGCGATGACGCTTGCCGTCATGAGCGCGATGCAGCCGAACTCCTAAGCGGCGCGTGCTGCATTTCCCGACCCGCTGAGCAAGCGTGGCCCACCCTTCCGCCTGTCTCAGGTGGAAGGGTGGCTACGCTGCAATGATTCCAGCACCAGCTTGAACATCAGTTCGGCGGACGTCGGGAGTAGCTCGCGGTTGAGGCTGATCATCAGTAGCGGACGATCCGGCAGCGACTCTTCGATCTCCAGCGGCCGAATCTGATGGTGCAATGACGACGACATCCGCGCGCTCATTTGCGGACCCATCGCCAGCGCATCCAGGCCCGCCATGGCGTCCAAAGCCATAGTCAGCGACGAGCACTCGAAGACACGCTCGGGTGGCTGCAACCCGTTCTGCAGGAAAAACTGCTGGAAAACAGTTTGCGAACCGGACGCCGACGTCACCCACAGCGCCTCGCGCAGTTCGGCCAGATGCCTGGCGCGCTGTAGTGGGTGGCCACACCGTGCGGAAATCCGCAAAGGGATATGGCAGGCCGTCGAGACGTCGAATCCGCTCGACGTTTCCGGCGGGTGCGTGCTCAGGGCGAAATCCAGCGTACCCTCGCGCAACATCGCGGTGATCGCGGATGGACGCAACTCGTGCACGCTCAACCGGGTTTCAGGGAACTTGGCGTGGAACGCGATGAAGGCATCCTCCAACGACATGGATAGCGCCGCCACCGCCGTCATGCCGATGGACACTCGCCTCGCGGCGTCCCCCTTCATTTCCTCGATATCGCGCTGCGCGCGGCCGACGCTTTCCAGCACATGACGTGCGTGTTCGATCAGGCGAAGGCCAAATGGAGTCAGTGTCACGCCCTGGCTCGAACGCACAAGCAACGCCACGCCAAGCTCTTCTTCCAGTGCCTGCAAGGTGCGGCTCAATGCAGGCTGACTGATGTGTAGGCGCTTGGTCGCCTGTTGCAGGCTGCCGGATTCGTATACGGCCACCAAGCTGCGCAGGTGTTGCAATTTCATAGGAGAACGCTCGCGAAACGCGCTGCTGCGCGTGACTCGATCTGACCATATCACAGCGCTCGACACGCACTATCGAATAAAACGTGATCGGCTGCACCGTGGTCAGGCGAGGCGCGTGACCTAGCCGCGATATCGCTGCAGCATTCGCCCCAGTTCCGCCGCGAGTTCCTTAACCAGCGGGTCCGCCGTGGGCCGATGCAGCAAGGCGATATCCATCGTACCGATAGGAGGCAGGCCCTGCCGGCGTGTGAGCACAACGTGCTCGGCGGTGACCGCGCGCGCCGGAATCAGGCTCACACCGAGACCACCCGCCACAGCCGATTGCACGCCGAACAAGCTGGAACTGGTGAAGGCGATGCGCCAGCTTCGCCCGCGCCCTTCCACGGCCTTAATCATTTCCTCGCGATACAGGCCGCGCGGAGGGAACGCCACCAACGGTAGTGGTTCCTGATCCACGGCCGGGTTCTTCGCGCTGTCGATCCACACCAGTTTCTCCTGCCAGCGTGCTACCGCCTCACGGCTGTTCCGCCGCTGCTTGACGATGACCAGATCGAGCTCGCCGTGGTCGTAGCCCTGTGCGAGATCGCGGCTGAGCCCCGTGGTCACTTCCAGTTTTAGGTCGGGATGCCGGCGATTGAACGAGGCGAGCAGTTGCGGCGTTCTGCCGACGACGAAATCCTCCGGCACGCCTAACCGCACTGTGACCGCCACGGCCGCGCCTGCCAGGGCGTCCAGCATCTCGTCGTTGAGCGACAGCATGCGCCGCGCGTACGCAAGCAACCTCTCGCCCTGGTCGGTGGGCCGCACATCGCGATTGCCACGCACCAGCAACGGGTGGCCCGCCATGTCCTCCAGGCGTCGGATCTTCTGGCTCACCGTCGATTGCGTGGAATGCAGATGCGCCGAGGCCGTGGTGAAGCTGCCGCAGTCGGCCACGGTGACGATGGCCCGCAGCAGGTCCAGGTCGAACAACGCCCTATTTGGTTTTGCACTGGTAGCCATTTGAATATTTGGCTTCTAAATGACAGGACCGACTTCTAACATCGATGAAGGCACCGGGCAACGCCCGCTTTCCCCCGTCGAGGAACATCACGCGTGAAGAAGCTTCTTTCAGTCGCCATCGCCTCCGCGGTGGCCCTGGCATCTCCTGCCTTTGCGGCACCGTCCGTCGGTGACGTGATCATCCGCCATGCCAACGTGGTCGACGTCGAGCATGCAAAGACCATCGACGACCAGGCCGTGGTGCTGCGCGGCAACGACATCGTCGCCGTCGGGCCCGATGCGGACATCGCCAAGGCGTGGAAGGCAGGGCTGACCGTGGATGGCAACCATCGCTTCCTGATCCCCGGCTTGTGGGACATGCATGTGCATTTTGGTGGCGGCCCGGATCTTATCGAGGAGAACAAGGCACTGCTTCCGCTGTACATCGCGCACGGCATCACCACCATCCGCGACTGCTCCGGCGACCTGCCTGATCAAGTACTCGCTTGGCGCGGCGAGATTGCCAACGGCACGCTGTTCGGCCCGCAGCTATTTACCTCGGGCGCGAAGATCGAAGGCATCCATCCGGTATGGAAGGGCACCATCGAAGTCGGCAGCAAAGCAGACGTCGACGCCGCGTTCGTGAAGCTGAAAAAGGACAAGGTCGACTTCGTCAAGATCACGGACAGCACGCTCGACCCGCAACTGTTTCTCTATGCCGTGTCGGAGGCCAAGAGTTTCGGCATCCGCTCGTCGGGCCACATCCCCATGGCATTGACGGTGGAACAGGCGGTTGACGCCGGTATCAGTTCCATCGAGCACATCGACTATGCGTACAAGGCGGGTGTGAAGGATGAGGCCGCCATCGCCGCCGACTTCGCCGCGGGACGCATCACGCGTGCGGAAGCCAATCGTCGCCTCGATGCCGGCTTCGATCAGGCGACGGCGATGAAGGCGTACCGGATGTTCAAGGACAAGGGCGTGTTCGTGACACCGACGCTCAACGGCGGCCGCGTGCTCGACTTTCTGGACGCCGACGACCACGCCCACGATCCCTACCTCGCCTATATCGGGCCGAAGCTGCGCAAGACCTACGACTGGCGCATCGAGCGCGCCGCCAAGGCGACGCCGGAGCAGATCGCGACCCGCCACACGCATTACCAGCAACTGGCCGCGGTGCTGCCCATGCTGCAGCAGGCGGGCGTCACCATCATGGCGGGCACCGATGCCGGCTTCCTCAACTCCTTCGACTACCCCGGCATTGGCCTTCACGACGAGCTGAGCCTGTACGTAAAGAACGGCCTGACGCCGGCGCAGGCCCTATCGTCCGCCACGCGTGCCGGCCCGGCGTGGTTCGGCAAGCTGGATAGGTATGGCGCCATCGCCACGGGTCATGCCGCCGACATGGTGCTGCTAAAGCGCGATCCGCTGAAGGACATCGACGCCACACGCGACATCGACACGGTGATCCTGCGCGGCCATGTCTATGACCGCCACGCGCTGGACGGCATGCTCGACGAGACACGCGCCAAGGTCGCTACCTGGAACCAGCAGGCAGCAAAGTGACGAAACAGGGCCCGCTCGGCGCGGGCCCTTTCTTCACGTGGCGCAGCATGACTCCGAGCCAACAATAGCGGCCTTCAACCATCCGGCGCCGGAGCGGGACATCCGGCGGCAGCCCGACGCGTAGCACCGAGGTAACCATCGGCCGCCACCGGACGAAGTCAGGACATTCAACCTGCTATCCAGGGAGTGCCGCATGACCGATCCGTCCCGACCGTCACCATCGCATCAGCCCTGGAGGTGGGCGGTGATCGGCCTCGCCGTGGCGGTGCTGGCCGCCGCCTTCGCCTACGTCGCCGGCTGGATCACGCCCCAGCGCCTTACCGCGCACCGCATCGTGAATGCCTTGCAGGACAACAGCGGCGTCTATCCCGGCTACCGGCGCAACCATGCCAAGGGCGTCTGCGTGGCCGGCTACTTCGAAAGCAACGGCGCGGCGGCCACCTATTCCAAGGCCGGGGTGTTTGCGCAGGGGCGTACGCCCGTGGTCGGTCGCTTCGCCCTGCCCGGCGGCAATCCGTATGCACCGGACAGCAGCGTTCCCATCCGCAGCTTCGCCTTGCGCTTTGCCTTGCCCAACGGCGAACAGTGGCGCACCGGCATGAACAGCATGCCGGTGTTTCCCGTAGCGACGCCGGAAGCGTTCTACGAGCAATTGGTGGCGACGCGGCCCGACCCGGCCACCGGCAAACCCGACCCCAAACGCGTGGGGGCCTTCTTTGCCGCACACCCTGAAACCGGCGCCTTTCTCGCCTGGGTGAAGACGGCCAAGCCTTCGGCCAGCTATGTGACCGAAACCTACGAAGGACTCAACGCGTTCTACTTCATCGACGCCATGGGCAAGCGCCATGCCGTGCGCTGGAAGGTGGTGCCAGAAGCCACGGACGATGCAGGCACCGGCCCGCAGGCCGGCGACAAGGATTACCTTGCCCGCGACCTGGAACACCGACTGGCCCAAGGCCCGCAGCGCTGGCGCCTGCTGGTGACGCTGGCCGCGCCGGACGACCCGACCAACGATGCCACCAAAGTGTGGCCCGCGGACCGGCGCGTCATCGATGCGGGAACAGTGGTGATCGAAAGCGAACAACCGCAGGAAAGCGGCCCCTGCCGCGACCTGAACTACGACCCGACCATCCTGCCGTCGGGCATCAAGATCTCCGACGACCCGCTGCTGCCGGCGCGCTCATCCGCCTATGCGGATTCGTATCTGCGCCGCACGGGCGAGGAAGCCCATATTCCGGGCACCGCGCATGCAAGCACGCCTTCGGAGCATCCGTAATGAACGCCCCCAACGCTTTCCATCCGCTGGCGCGACTGCTGCACTGGACCATGGCCGTGCTCATCCTGGCGATGCTGTTTATCGGCGTGGGCATGGTGTCCACCGTGTCCGGTAAACACACGTGGCTGCTCGCCATCCACAAGCCGCTGGGTGCGCTTATCTTCGTGCTGGCGTTGATCCGCCTCGGCGTTCGCCTGCGTTTCCCTCCGCCGCCACTGCCAGCCGATATGCCGGCACTGATGAAGTTCGCCGCGCATGCGTCGCACTGGCTGCTCTACGCGCTGATGCTCGCCCTGCCTCTGGTGGGTTGGGCCATGCTGTCGGCGGGCGGCTATCCGATCTCGCTGGGCGGTTCGCTGCATCTACCGCCGATCCTTTCCGCCAACGGCGAAACGTTTGCGTGGTTGCGCGAGTCGCATCGTTATCTGGCCTACCTGCTGTTCTTTACTGTGCTCGGGCACATGGGGGCAGCGCTCTATCACGGCTTGATTCGACGCGATGACGTGCTACCGAGCATGACATTCCCATCCAGGGGAATGGCTACACCTGTGGCCTCGGAGCCGGTGGTCATCATCGCGCCCGCACCCACAGAACCGTCACCGCGCTCCAGTGAAGTGCCTCCACCGTGAACGAACATCCCGACTTGCCGTCACGGCACTTGCGGTGCCCCATGTCAATAGTATGATTTACATCATACAAATTGCGTGGAGCGGCCATGCGTTACGACGCCGAACACAAACAGAAAACCCGAGCCAAAGTACTGGAAGTCGCCGCCAAGGCCATCCGTAAGGATGGCCCGGATCGCATAGGCGTGGCTGGCGTCATGGCCGAGGCCGGCCTGACCCACGGCGGTTTCTACGCGCACTTCAAGTCGAAGGACGAACTAGTCACCGCGGCTATCGGGCAGATGTTCGAGGAATCGCGCGCGCGCCTTGAGCGTGAGATGGAGGGCCGTAGTCCCGCCGATGGCTTGTCCGCCTATATCGACTTTTACTTGTCGACAAAACATCGCGATGCGCGTGGCGCGGGCTGCCCCATCGCGGCGCTGGCATCAGACCTGCCGCGCCTCCCTGAAGATGCCCGCACGCTTTTTGCGGAAGGTGCCCGCCGACTCACCGAAACCATGGCCGGCAAGTTCACAGCCATGGGGTATCCCGATCCGCAGGCACTGGCCCGCTCCACCGTATCGGAGCTGGTGGGCGCGTTGTCGCTGGCCCGTGCAGAAACGGATGCGCAGCACTCCGATGCCATTCTTGCCGACTCGCGCCGACAGCTGAAACACCGACTGGCCTTGGAACCCACCGCATGAGCATGATCAACCAGATCGGTCAGGGCCTGAACGGGCTGGAACAATTGCGCGCGTTCATGGCTTCCGGTCAGCGCCCAGGCATCGGCGATTCCCTGGATTTCGATCTCGTGGAAGTGGGTGACGGTACCGCTGTCTTTGCGGGCACGCCGGGCCCACATGCCTACAACCCCATGGGCATCGTGCACGGCGGCTACTTCGCGACCCTGCTCGATTCGGCCTGCGGCTGCGCCGTGCATTCGCGCCTGACCGCGCAACAGGCCTATACGTCGTTGGAGCTGAAAGTCGCCTTCCACAAAGCGATGACGCACGACACCGGACGTATCCGCGCGGAAGGTCACGTGCGCAGCATTGGCCGCCGGGTGGCGTTTGCCGAAGCCAGTCTGCTCGACGCCGAAGGCCGCCTGTACGGCTCGGCGACATCTACGTTGCTGGTGTTCGACCGCTAGCGTGTGCGACTACGCATAGCGCGCGTACGCGCAGCGCGAGTCGCACCGGCGGTTCGCGTCGTAGCTCGCGTGCCTGCGGCCTTCTTCGCGGCGGCCTTGCGCTTGGTAGCTCCCTTGGTGCGCGCGGCCTTTCTGGCGGCCGCGGAGCGCTCGGTCGGTGTGCGCCGAGCAGCGGCTTCCTTCGCGTGCTCAGATAAGGCAGCTTTCGAAGCTGCCGCACTGCTTTCACGTTTCAGCGCGCCCAGCGCGGCGCGGCTGCGCTTGGCCGATGCAGCCTTGCTTGCGGAGGTTTTCTTCGCCACTGGCTTTTTGCGGCTGCTTTTGGCGCTGTGTGCGCCCTTCTTCGCCGGTACGGCGATACCGGCGCGCCGTGCCTCCGAAAGCCCGATGGCAATGGCTTGTTCCGGCGAACGGGCGCCATGTTTACCTTGGCGAATGCGCTCGATTTCTTCGCGCACAAATTCGCCGGCCTGCGTGCTCGCCGACTTGCCTTCGCGCCTGTCCTTGCGGGCGCGTGCCAGGGCTCGTTCTGTAGGCATATCGCTGCTCCGGTGACGGTGAAGCGTCATGCTGCCGCGCCTCTCGTGAAAGGCGGAACAAATAAACCTCAAGCCCTCGCTGAGCGTTCATGCGCATAGCAGAGAGCGTTGCGACAGCACTCGGCGATACAGCCATGCACACATGGTTACGCCAGGGCGCTGTCCTCGGCCGCGTCTTCCACCGCCACGAAACCGCCTGTCTGTCGCTGCCAGAGACGCGCGTACAGGCCGTCGCGCGCGATCAGCTCCGCGTGCGTGCCGGTTTCCACGATCTGGCCCTTATCCATTACCACTCAGGCGATCCATGCGCGCGATGGTGGATAGACGGTGCGCAATGGCGATCACCGTCTTGCCGCGCATCAGCACGTCGAGGCTGTCCTGAATAGCGGCCTCGGCATCGGAATCCAGCGCCGAGGTGGCCTCGTCTCAGAACGAGGATCGGCGCATCCTTCAGCAGTACGCGCGCGATCGCGATGCGCTGGCGCTGGCCGCCGCTGAGTTTCACGCCACGCTCGCCAACATGAGCGTCGTAACCAACTCGCCCTTCACCATCGACCAGCTGTGGAATGAATTCTTCCGCGCGCGCCTGTCGTACGGCTTCGATCACCTGTGCCTCGCTGGCATCCGGACGGCCATACAGCAGGTTGTCGCGGATGGAGCGATGCAGCAGCGAGGTGTCCTGGGTGACCACGCCGATCTGCGCGCGCAGGCTTTCTTGCGCCACGTGTGCGATGTCCTGGCCGTCGATGAGGATGCGCCCGCCTTCCAGGTCATAGAGCCTGAGCAGCACGTTCACCAGCGTGGATTTGCCCGCGCCGGAGGGACCGACCACGCCGATCTTTTCACCACCACGCACATTCAGGTCAAGGCCGGAAATCACCCCGCCCTTCTTGCCGTAATGGAAATGGATGTCCTCAAAACGCACGCTGCCTTCGGTAACTTCCAGCGGCATGGCGCCATCGCGATCCTGCACGGTGCGCGGCTTCGAAATGGTCTCGATGCCATCCTGCACAGTGCCCATGTTCTCGAAGATGCCGTTGATCACCCACATGATCCAGCCGGACATGTTGTTGATGCGGATCACCAGCCCGGTGCTCAGCGCGATGGCGCCCACGGTGACCTTGCCCTGGCTCCACAACCACAACGCCAGCGCGGAGGTACCCACGATAAGGAAACCGTTGAGCGTGGTGATGGCGGCGTCCATTGCCGTGGTCAGGCGTGTCATGGCGCGCATGCGCGTGATCTGCTCGCCCATGGCATCGGCCACATACTGTTCTTCGCGCTGCGTATGCGCGAACAGTTTGAGCGTGAGGATGTTGCTGTAACCGTCCACGATGCGCCCCATCAGGCGCGAACGCGCCTCGGACTGGCGCCAGGAACGCTCCTTGGTGCGCGGCACGAAATAGCGCAGCGTGGCTACATAGGCCACCAGCCATACGATCAGCGGCGCGGCGAGCCAGTAGTCAGCCTTGGCGAACATGATGATCGCGCTGCCGGTATAGATCGCCACGTACCAGACGGCATCGACGATCTGCACTGCCGATTCGCGCAGCGCGCCGGAGGTCTGCATGATGCGGTTGGCGATGCGACCGGCATAGTCGTTCTGGAAGAAACCCAGGCTCTGCCGGATCACGTAGCGATGGTTCTGCCAGCGGATGCGATTGGTGAGGTTGGGCACGATGGCCTGGTTCACCAGCAGATCGTGCAGGCCGATCAGCACCGGGCGCGCGATCAGCGCCACAAAGCCCATCCACAGCAACTCGTTGCCGTGCAGGTGGAAGAAGTCAGCTACCGGCGCCCCCTTGGCCATGTCCACGATGCTGCCGATGAAGCCGAACAGCGACACCTCCACCATCGCCACGCCGAAGCCCACCACCAACGCGGCGGCGAACAAAGGCCACACCTGGCGCAGGTAGAACACATAGAACCGCCACACCGACTGCGGCGGCATGCCATCGACGGGCTCCTTGAAGGCGTCGATCAGCGATTCGAACCAGCGGAGCAGCATGGGATCGTCCTTGGGGGAAACGCACGGGGAGTGCTTTGTGGGTGAAGGCGCGAAGGGGGCGTTTCAAGGTTTCCATCGCTATGGCGATGGATTGCAGCGCCCTGATCTTGCATTGAGGCGCTGGATTCCGGCCTACGCCGGAATGACTGCCATCAAGGTATTCGGAAGCCCGAAGCTCCCGGTTCTGCTGATCCTTTCAACGTACACGCCCCAAGGTGGAAAAGACGCTCTGTCTGGAAGCACTTGACCGTCATTCCGGCGTAGGCCGGAATCCAGCGCCTTTAGGTCGGTAGAGCCAAAAACTTTCCAACGACACTTGCAATCCCGAAAAGTTACGATATATCTTAAGATCGTTACTTACGATATATCGGAGTTAGTCATGGGATTTCGTCATTTCTTTGAGCACCACCACCATCACCACAGCCGCCACGGCCATTGCCGCGATGGTTTTGAAGGCCGCGAAGCCTGGGCCCGCGAGGCCATGGGCATCGGTCGCGGACGCGGTCGCCGCGGTTTAGGCGATGACGACGGCGAAGGCGGCTGGGGCGGCATGGGCGGTCGTTTCCGGGGTGGACGCATGTTCGGCCACGGCGACCTCAAGCTCATCCTGCTCGCCCTGATCGCCGAACAGCCGCGCCACGGCTACGACCTGATCCGCACCATCGAGGAGATGTTCGATGGCGCCTACGCGCCCAGCCCCGGCGCGGTCTACCCCACCCTCACCCTGCTGGAGGAATTGGGCCACGCCAGCGTGCAGAGCAACGACGGCAAGAAGCTCTACACGATCACCGAGGAAGGCAAGGCATTCCTGGCCGAGAACAAGGAAGCGGTGGACGCAGTGATGTCTCGCATGGAGCAGACCGCCAAGATGTTTGCCCGCGCTTCCGCGCCGATGGCGCTGCGCGAAGCGATGCACAACCTCAAGCGCGCCCTGTTCATGCACGGCGGCCCGTGGAACGCCGAGGAAGTGAAGCGCATTGTCGACATCATCAAGCGGGCCGTGGATGAAATCATCAAGGGAAAGAAAGATGCCTGAGGCCATGACCACCGCGCCAGCCGACATCCAACCGCTGCTGGCGCGCGTGGGCATGCGCGCCACGCCACCGCGCCTGGCCATCTGGCAGGCGCTGCACGATGCCACCGATGAGCCCGATGCGGTGGAGCTGCTGTGCCGGGCGCAACGGATCGAACCACGCACCAGCCTCGGCACGGTCTATCGGTTCCTGCGCGAACTGGAACAACACGGTTTGGCTAGCTCGCGGCCCATCGCGCACGAACGCTCGCGTTGGCGCGTGGGGTCGTCTACCGAATCGACCACGAAGAACACCGAAGCCATCGCCGCCGTGGCCCGCCTTGCTGCAGCCTTCGGCTACCGATTGGTGCCGGTCGTGACCACCTGAAACACGCGTCAGCGACGCGTGTTGCCGCGACGCGACGCCAGCCGGTCGGCCAATCGCGTCGGTTCGGGCAATCGGTACTTTGTGCCAAACGCCAGCACCAGTTCCGGCGCCGTCGCCAGGCTGACGCGATGCCCCGGCGAAACGATCAGTGGCCGGATGCGATCCTTGCTGCGCAGGACACAGCCGATCACCTCACCTTTGTATTCCAGCGGCTGGCGATCGCCGCGATGCGGTCCGACTTCTTCGTGCGTGCCTACCAGGATCGACTTCGCCACGCCGATGGTCGGCAGGCCGGTGACCACGCCCAGGTGCGCTGCGATGCCCAGCCGCCGCGGGTGCGCGATACCTTGTCCGTCGACGAACACCAAGTCCGGCGACTCCGGCAGCTCGGACAGCGCCTGCAACACCGCAGGTAATTCGCGGAAGGAAAGCAGGCCCGGGATGTAAGGCATCCGCGTCGGTTGCCGCGCCACCACCTCGGCCACGGGCTCCCGTGTGTGTGCGTCCAGCAGTACTGCGGCTGCACGCGTTACCGCACCGCCCTCCTCGAAGCCCACGTCCACACCGGCCACGCGTCGCAGCGGCGGATAGTCGTCTTCCAACCGCACCCTCGCAGCCAGTTCGGTTTGCAGCAGGCGGGCCTTTGCCACGTTGCCGTCCCACGGCGGCACCGCATGCGTCATGTCGATCGAAGTCATCACGACAGCGTGAATGCCCGGGAATCAATGAACCGTCAAGAGCTGCATTCCGAGACATTTATTCATTGACCGGTTCAGGGGTCGGCCCGGATCATGCGTCGCATGCCTATTCTGCTTCGCTTTCTGCTGGTTCTCCTTATCGCCATCGCTGGCGCTACTCCCGTGTTTGCCCAAGATGCGCAGGGCAGTGCGCAGATACAGCAGGCGCCGCTCGCTACGCCCGACCAGCTGAGCGCACAGCTCGACAAGATCAAGCAGACGCTGACCGACAAAACCAAGCTGACCGACGAGACGCTGACGGCCGCGCGCACCAGCGCGCAAAACGTGCAGCAGCAAGCCGACCAGCTCACCGCCAGCCTCGCCCCGCAGGCCGACGCACTCAAGGGCAAACTCGACGTGCTGGGTCCCGCGCCGGAGAAAGGCGCGCCGGCAGAAGCGCCGGAAGTGGCGAGCCAGCGCAAACTGTTGTTGAAGGCACAGACCGACCTTACCGGCCAGATCACCCAATCGAAGCTGTTGAGCCGTGACAGCCAGCAGTTGCTGACGGAGATTGGCGCGCTGCGCCGCGACCTGTTCAACGCACAGATCAGCCAACGCAGCGCTTCGCCGCTGAGCGGCGAGTTCTGGACCCGCATCGCGCAGAGCGTTCCCGATGACCGGGTCGGCTTTGGCCAGCTCTGGGTATCGCTGAAAGCCGCCATCGCCCAGGCTTGGCAGCCCGCCAATCGCCTGCCGTTCATCGTGTGCCTGCTCGCCGCCATCGCTTTGTTCGCCGGCGGGCGTCGCCTGCTTGAGCACAAGATGCTGGACATGGCAGCGCGTTACCTGCCATCCGGCCACCTGCGCCGGAGCGCCATGGCCGTGCTGGTGACCATCGCCACCATGCTGGTCTACGGCATGGCTGCGTGGCTGTTGTATCTCGCGGTGAACTGGAACGGCGTGTTCGACCAGGACCTGGACGATCTCGTACGTCCGCTGGTGCGGCTGATGTTCTATGTAGCCACCATGGCCGGCCTCGGACGTGCGCTGTTGATGGTCAAGCACCCGTCATGGCGCCTACCGCCGATCTCGGACGACCTGGCCAAGCGCCTGTGGCCGTTCCCCACCACCATGGCCTATAGCGCGCTGCTGCTAGGCATCATCGAACGCGTCACCAACGACATCGGGGCCAGCCTCGCCACCGCGATGGCAGCCAATGCCCTGGCGGCCACGCTGATCGGATGCCTGGTGGGTTATGGGCTGATCCAGATGAGCCGCGCCCGGCGCGCCCTGCTCGCCGCAGGGGAAACGCCGGCCGAACGCCCGCTATGGGTGGGCCTGCTGGTGCTGTGTGCTTTCCTTGGGGTGCTGATCATCCTGCTCTCAGTGCTTACCGGCTACATCGCGCTGGGCTTCTACGTCGCACGACAGATGATTCGCGCCGGCTTCCTGATCGCCGCGCTCTACGTGTTCATGCACTTGATCAACGACCTGTGCGAGTCGCTGCTTTCGCCGGAATCGCGCGCTGGCCAGCGCATGCAGGAGAACTTCGGCATCTCGGCACCCCGCCTTGAGCAGACGGCCACCATCCTTTCCGGCGTCAGCCGGGCGTTCCTGCTGCTGATCGCCATCCCGCTGATCCTGGCGCCCTACGGTGCCGGCACCAACGAGTTAGTCGATCGCGGCACGCGCATTTTCAGCGGTCTGTCGCTGGGCACGCTGACCATCAGCCCCACCAGTATCTTCAATGCGCTGATCGTGCTGGTGCTGGGCGGCGTCATCGTGCGCCTGATCAAGCGCTGGCTCAGCCACCAGCTGTTGCCCAAGACCTCGCTAGACGTAGGCATGCAAACGTCCATCGTCACCCTGCTCGGCTACGTGGGCGGCATTCTGGTGTTCGTGCTGGTGCTGGGCGCACTAAAGGTGGATGTGCAGAGCATCGCCTGGGTGGCCAGCGCGTTGTCGGTGGGTATCGGTTTTGGCCTGCAGGCCATCGTGCAGAACTTCATCTCCGGCCTGATCCTGCTGGCAGAGCGCCCGGTGAAGGTGGGCGACTGGGTCAGCATCAGCGGCGTGGAAGGCGATATCAAACGCATCAACGTGCGTGCCACCGAAATCCAGCAGAGCGACCGCTCCACCGTGATCGTGCCCAACTCGCAGCTGATCACCCAGAACGTGCGCAATGTGACCCTGGCCAATGCGCAGGGTCGCGTGCAGATCCGCCTACCCATGCCACTGAGCACCGATGCTGCCAAGGTGCGGCAGATCATTTTCGACATCCTGCGTAACCACTCGGTGACACTGAATGCGCCCTCGCCCAGTGTGACGCTGGACAGCATCGACTCGGGCTCAATGATGTTCGTATGCACGGCTTACGTGAGCAATCCGCGTGACTCCGGCACGGTGAAGAGCGACTTGCTGTTCGAGATCATTGACCGCCTGCGCAAGGCCGACCAGCCCCTCTCCACGCCGCAGGACATGGTGGTACGCACCATGCACCCCGACCCGGCCACCGCACCGGCGCCATCGACCACGGTGATCCCCGGGCAGAAGACCTGACACTCGCATCCCATCGGCCTAGACTCGCGACATACCCGGAGCCTGCCGATGGGACACCACGCCGTCGTACCTGCGCCACCACTCGATGCCCTGGTCGCCCGCCTGTCGGACTGGGACATGCCGCCGGCCGCGCATCACTATGAGCGTGTGCTGCCCGTGCCAGGCGCGGCACTGATCATCAACCTGCACGAGAACGAAACCCGCATTTACAACGACGATGTGGAACGACGTTGCGTTCGTTCGGCTGCGTCGGTCATCGGTGGCCCCTGCCTGCGCAGCCAGATCATCGACACCGCCGAACAAGTGCGCGTGATGGGCGTGGTGTTTCGCCCTGGCGGCGCGCATGCCTTCACCGGCGAAGATCACGAGACCCTAGTTGCCCAGGACATCGGGCTCGAAGACATCTTCGGCAGCAGCGCCCACGCGCTGCGCGAACGACTGCTGGACACATCCTGCGCGCAGCAGCGCCTTGCGCTGCTGGAGCACTGGCTACTTGCGCATACTGCGCATGCCGCAACTCGCGCCCGAGGTGCTGTACGCGCTCGGCGAGATCGGCGCGCGACCGCAGGTGACGCGCATCGGTCCGCTGGTGCGCGACACCGGCCTATCCGAATACCGCTTTGGCCGCCTGTTCCGCCGCCAAGTGGGCATGGGCCCAAAACGCTATGCGCGACTCCTGCGTTTCCGTAGCGTGGTGGACGCCGTGTACCGCTCTGGTGCCGTGGACTGGAGCGCCGTCGCTTTCGACGGTGGCTACGGCGACCAGGCGCATCTGGTGCACGAGTTCCGCGAGTTTGCCGGCATGACGCCCACGGCCTTCATGGCCGCACGCGGACCATATCCGAATCACTTGCCGCTGGATTAAGCGTCGCGAACAAAACGTATCGAGCGCCCGCCTGACGGTCGCGCAGTCGTTTTGTTGGTGGCTCTAAGGCGTCTCTTCACTTTCGCCGTGGCATCATGCCTCCCCCTAGCGAGGCCCCTCACATGTCTAGCGATCTGTTTTCGCCCGCGCCCGCCCACGGCCCGGCCTCGCGCATCCGCGTCGGCATCGGCGGCTGGAACTTCGCCCCCTGGCGCAACAACTTCTATCCGACAGGCTTGCTGCAACGGCGCGAACTGGAATACGCGAGCAGGCATCTTCGGGCCATCGAGATCAACGGCACCTACTACGGCGCGCAGAAGCCCGCGACGTACGCCAAATGGGCGTCCGAAACACCAGACGGTTTCGTCTTTTCACTGAAGGCTCCGCGTTACGTCACCGAAAGCAAACGGCTGGCTGATGCCGGCCGGGGCATTGACGGCTTCGTGTTTGGCGGTCTTGCCGAATTCGGCGACCGGCTTGGCCCGGTGCTTTGGCAGTTCACGCCGTCGCGTGCCTTCGATCCCGACGATCTTGCCGCCTTCCTGGACCTGCTGCCGCGCGAACTCAACGGTCACCCGATGCGGCATGTGCTGGAGGTGCGCCACAGCAGCTTTCTCCACGAGCACTACGTGGAGCTCGCGCGCTCGTACGGCATCCCCACCGTGTTCACCGATTCCCCGCAGTATCCGTCGCTGGCGGACCTGACGGGTGGCTTTGCCTATGCACGCTTGATGCGCAGCGAATCACACCTCGATACGGGCTATGCGACCGCCGATCTTGATACATGGAGCAGCCGTGCGCGCGCCTGGTCGGAAGGCATCGATCTGCCGGAGCTGCCGCATATGGCAACGCCAAGGGAATCACAGGCCAAGCGGGACGTGTTCGTGTATTTCATCAGCAGCGCCAAAGAGCGAAACCCGGCCGCCGCCATGGCCTTGCAACAGAGAGTCGATGCAGCCGGCTGATGCCGGCGTGCTTCCCAGGGACTACACTCGCGCCACTCCGCCCAGGTCGTCCGTCATGCGCTCAATGAAACCCCTGCTCTTGCTCGCGGTGCTGGCTATCGCCGCCCTGCTGTGGGGTCGCCACTCGCCAGGGCCCACGCCGGAGGGCACGGTGGCACCGCAAGGCACCGCGCTGCCGCAGCACGCGCCGCCCCCTCGCACGGCCGGAACCAGCGGCACCACCCTGCCCTCGTTCCTCCCGCCGGAAGCCGCCGATACCCTGCGCCTCATTGCAAGCGGAGGCCCGTTCCAACACCGCCAGGACGGCGTGGTGTTCCAGAACCGCGAAAGCCGCCTTCCGTCCATGCCCGAGGGCTACTACCACGAGTACACCGTGGACACGCCGGGACTCGACTACCGAGGGGCGCGCCGAATCATTACTGGCGGCACGCCACCGCAGATCTACTACTACACCGATGACCACTACCGCACGTTTCGCCAGTTCGAGGTATCCCGATGAATGCGCAGTTTGATCTCGACTTTGGCGATGCCGAACACGGCGGCATCTTCTTTGTCACCAGCGAAGACCTGGAACCACTGGCCGAAGCCGCTGGCATGCAAGGCCTGCGCGTATGCCGCGTCAGCCTCACCGACGTCGCCGACCGGGATGCCCTGTTCGACCGCCTGACCCAGGCACTGCGCCTACCCGCGGATTTCGGCCGCAACTGGGACGCGCTGGCCGACAGCATGCGCGATCTCTCCTGGCTGAAGGCCACCGGCTATATCCTGCTGTTTGATCGCGCGGAAGACATGCGCGATCGCAACGAAGAAGACTTCGACACGCTGCTCGACATCCTCGAGGAAGCGGTCGATTACTGGCAGGAAGCCCCTGCCCCGTTCTTCGTATTCTTCGCGCTGCCTGAAAGCGCCTTCGACGATACCGACGCCTGAATCTGACATCACTTATGCAAGAACTCGAATTTGAACTGGACCGCGACTACGTTGAACTCAACCAGCTGCTGAAACTGGTGGGCCTGTGCGACAGCGGTGGCGCCGGCAAAGCCATCGTGGCCAGCGGTGTGGTCTACGTGGACGGCCAACAGGAGCTGCGCAAAACCTGCAAGATCCATGTGGGCCAGGTGGTGCAAGTGGAAGACTTCGTCATCCGTGTGCACGGGCTGGACTGATCAGACTTCTGCCATCGGCAACGCGTCGAGTTTCGCGTCGAGCACCGGTGACACCGGCAGCCGGATACCAAACTGCTCTTCCAACACGCGCTTGATCTCCGCCGCACCTTGCAAGGTGCGGCGCACAGACTCCTGCCCCAACGTATGCACCACGAATTCGCGATTGCGCAGTCCAAGACGGCGGTCGGCGAGCGTGCGCGCGGCGATCAGGCTATGCAGGAAATGGGATTCGGGATATGTCGAGGTGAAGTGATTGGCCACGACGTAGTCGATGGCTTCGGTGGGTTGCAAGCGGAAGCGATACAGCGTGCGCCATTCGTCGCGCACCAGCGCCTGCGTGCGCCATTGGACGCCGTCCGTGACCAGGCGAAACGGCTCTAATGATGTCGGTTGTGCTTCGTCGACCACCAGTCGCAACTCGCCACCCAGCGCCATGCTGCCGAAGCCCACATCGGCGAGCCAGCTTTCGCCCTCCACTTCCACGCGCAGCAGCATGTGCGACTGCGCCACCTCAGCGTCCTCGGGTTTATTCCATAGCACGCGTGCGATCAGGCCCGTCACGTCGAATCCGATAGCCTTCAACACAGCGATGAACAGGCCGTTCTGATCGAAGCAATAGCCGCCACGCTGGTTCTTGACCAGCTTGTTTTCAATCGCCGCGAGCTCCAGCGATACCGGCGTGCCCAGCAAGGGATCGAGGTTCTCGAACGGGATGGCGGCGATATGCGCGGTCGCAAGAGCACGCAAGGTGGCGACGTCCACCCTCTGCTCGCCGACGAAGCCAATGCGTTGCAGGTAGCCGTCCAGATCGAGGCTGTGCGCCATGGGAATGCCCACTGAGAGGGGGAGCCGCACCATAACACCGCGTTGGCGCGGCTTTCGCACGCCAATCGTCACGGCGTGTCAGCATGGAGGTAACCGAAAGCGGTCCAGCGACGAATAAGGAATCAGGACCCGCGCCGGCCGTGGCGGGCAGTCCGTCCCTCCTTTCGATGGAGCGTTCCTTCATGAGCATCCGCCGATTCACGCTGTTCCCTGCCCTCGCGGGCATGCTACTCATGGCAGGTCTGGGCGCCTGCACGCTGGCCACGGCCGGCAGCACCACTGCACCACTTCCCGATCCCACTGTGGACGCTGCACCCGCCCAGGGCGATCAGGTCGCTGTACTGGCCGGCGGCTGCTTCTGGGGCCTGCAATCCGTCTTTGAGCACGTCAAAGGCGTGAAGAAAGTGTTGGCCGGCTATTCCGGCGGCGCAGCCAATACGGCGGAGTACGACCGGGTCAGCGATGGCGATACCGGGCATGCCGAGTCGGTGAAGATCGTCTACGACCCCAGCAAGATCAGCTATGGGCAACTGCTCAAGGTGTACTTCTCGGTCGCCACCGATCCGACCCAGCTCAACCGACAGGGCCCGGACGTGGGTACGCAGTACCGCTCGGCGATCTTCTACGGCAACGACGAACAGAAGCGCATTGCCTCTGCCTACATTGCGCAACTTGGTGCAGCCCACGCGTTCGACGATCCCATCGTGACGCAGGTGGCACCACTCAAGGCTTTCTACGTCGCCGAGTCCTACCACCAGGACTATGCGAAGCGGCACCCTGACGACTCGTACATCGTGTTCAATGACGCCCCGAAGGTGACGCATCTCAAGCAGCTATTCCCCGCGCTGTATCAGCCCGACCGCGAGGTGGTCAGCGTCGTGCTGCACTAGACGGGCACGCTAGCTGGCCTCGGGCGGCACCAGGCGCAAGTGCGAGTTGCCTTGGCGCCGCCCCGGGGTGAGCAACTGGACAATGACGGCCGGCTCGACCGGACGCGAGTAAAGGAAACCCTGCCCTTCGACGCATCCGGCGCGCAGCAGGAAACGATGCTGTTCTTCCGTTTCAATACCCTCGGCGATCGGGCTGATGTCCAGCCGACGACACAGCGTGAGCATCGCCTCGATGATGGCGCCGTCGCTGCTGTCGTCCGGCAGGCCAGCGACGAAACTCTGGTCGATCTTCAGATAGTCGATGGCTCGCAGTTTCAGGTAGCTCATCGATGAATAGCCTGTGCCGAAATCGTCGATGGCTACGCCCACGCCCATCGAGTGCAGTGCATGCAGGGTGCGCTCCATCTCTTCACCCAGACGCAGAATCGCGCCTTCGGTGATCTCCAGCATCAGCCGCTCGGGGGCCAGCCGGCGCGCATCCAGCAGCGAGCGGATCTCGTCAACAAAGTTGGCCTGGCCAAACCAATTGGCGGACACGTTCACCGCCATGCGCAATGGTGGTAAGCCAGCCTTATCCCAGTCGAACATCTGCTGGCAAGCCGCCTGCAGCACCCATTGATCGATGCGTCGGATCAGTCCCAGTTTTTCCGCCATGGGAATGAACTCGCCCGGTGCGATCAGGCCGCGTTGCGGATGGAACCAGCGTAGCAGCGCCTCCACCGCCACGATGCGCCCGGTGCGCATTTCCACCGTGGGCTGGTACACGAGCCGGAACTCGCTTTCGGCCAGCGCCTTGCGCAGTTCAGACGCCAGCGCGATGCGCCGCCGCGCATCCGCCTGCATACGCGGCGAATAGAAGCGGAACGCGTTGCGTTCCTCTGTCTTTGCCGCATACATAGCCGCGTCGGCATTGGTGATGAGGGTAGGCACGTCGGTGCCGTCGAGTGGAAAGCAAGCGATGCCGATGCTGGCGCTGAGCGCCAGTTCGTAATCCCCCACCGCAAAGGGCGCAGACAACACGGAGAGCAATCGTCCCGACAACGCGCTGGCCTGCTCGCGCGAATGCAGGTCCGACAACAGTACGGTGAACTCATCGCCACCGATGCGCCCCGCCACGCCGTTCTCGCCTAGTTCGTAGCCAATGCGTTCAGCCACCTTCACCAGCAATTGATCGCCGATGGCGTGGGTGTAGCTGTCGTTCACTGCCTTGAACGCATCAAGGTCAATGAAGACAATCGCCGCCATGCCGCGATCGCGGTCGGCCCGCACGATCGCCTGCACGCAGCGTCGCTCGAATTCGGCGCGGTTGGCCAGGCCGGTCAGCGTGTCGTGCGCCGCCATGTATTGCAGGCGCTGTTCGTTCGCCTTCGCCGCGCTGATGTTGTTGATCACGGCGACGTAGTGCTGCACCTCGCCTTCGGGATTGCGGATGGCGCTGATGCTGAGCAGTTCCGGGTAGCTGGTGCCATCCATGCGGCGGCTGCGCACCTCACCTACCCAGTTGCCCTCCGCCTCGATGACTTCCCATACCGAGTCGGGCAACGGCGAACCGTCGGCCAGACAGCGCAGGTCATCGAACCGCAACCCCAGCAAGGCCTGCACCGTGAAACCGGTCATGCGGATGTGGGCGGCGTTGACGCGCGCCACCCGGCGATCGGCATCAGCAATGATCACGCCCTCGGCGATGCTGGCCAGAGCCTCCGATGCGATGCGCCGCTGCTGTTCCAGGTTCACGCGCTCGGTGATGTCACGCATGATGGACTGGCGCACGCTTTGCGTGCCCCAGTGCGTCACGCTGCTACGCATCTCTACCGGCCGCAGTTCATCGCCAGCCCCCCCGCAACTCGCCGGTGACCGCACCATCAGCGCGATGCAGCAACGGCGAGAAGAAGGTCGAGAGTTCCTCGCCGGCAAGGTTGTCCACGTCGCGCCCGGTCCATTGCAGCGCCGTGCGGTTCGCTTCCAGGATACGACCGGTTTCCTCGTCCACCATCAGAATGGCGTCGGCGGCGCTGTTGAACAGCACGCTATAGCGCTCCTCGGTGCCCCGGATGCGCAGCAGGATGCGCCGCGCCACGCGCAGCCACAGCAACGACGCCGCGCAGGCGGTGAGGAAGACGGCGGCAAACAGCACGCGTCCCAACCAGATGGCGCCCTGTGCCACTTCGAGGGAGAACCCGTTAGTGAGCGGTTCGAGCTCGTTGTTCAGCCCATTGATGCGGTCCAGTTGCCATTGCACCCATGGGCGCTCCGGCTGCCCACGCGCATAAGCGTCCTGCAGCTCCTTCGCTACGGCGTTCAACTGGGTCAGCGGGCGATCCGCCGCACGCCACAAGGCCACCGCGTCGCGCATGTGCGGCGCGTCGGTGCAGAAGCGCAGCATGAAGATCATCCCCGGCTCTGCCTGCGGCAGAATCTTGCCGCGCCCGAAAGCCTGATGGATCTGCCCGCGATCGTACTGGCCCGAGGCAATGGCGTCGCGCGCCCAGCCGTCGGACCTCAGCAATTCGTAGTTCTGGCGGAAGCGGCTCAGCCGTGCGGCGTCGCCGCTGTTGGCGTAGCCGAGCAGGTCCACCACGGCCTGCTTTTGCGCCTTGCTCCAGACACTCTCGCCGTTGAGGAAACCGGCGAGAGTGACCTGGACCTGGAGTGCTCCCAAGGTAAGTATGAGAATCAAGCCGATAACGGCCACCAGCCCGTAGGCCAATGGCCTCAAGCGACGGGACAGCGGTCTTGGCGAGGTGCTACGGATCAAATCCATGGCGTCCTTTTACACGACCACCTAGTAAAGCTACATCTCGTCCCGCCATTCTGTCGACGACGAGATTCCGTTATGCCGCCTGCTCTTCCACCTCGCCCACCGCGTGCCGCATCAGGCAGCGTTCGAGGCCGTAGTGCAAGCTTACATAGCTACGCTCGATGCATTCCCGCACATGCTCCACTTCTTCGGGGGCGGGCTGGCTGCCCATAAGGGTGCAGACAATTTCCAGCGCCTCCCACGGATGAGTATCGTCATAGGCCGCGTGTAGCTGAAGCCAACGCAGGGTGGCCTTGCGCCCGGTCTCCGGCAGGCTGTTGGCGTAGGCCACGCTGTCGTACACCTTCTGGGACCACTCGCCAGTAACGCCCTCGATGGCGTAGTTGGTGGCGGCGATACCCGCCGCGAGGCTATCGCGGCCACAGACGTCGTAGCACCAGTCAGCGGCCGTCTGGGTGCCACGCGGCGGCATACCGTCAAGAACGTCTTCACGCGGCACGCCGGCGCCTTCGGCCCAATCCAGCCAATACTCCGCATGGTTCTGCTCCACGCGGATATTACGTACCAGCCAACGTCGTGCCATGTTGTCGCCGGCGCTCCTTCCGTATCGCGTCTTAAGCAGGCTCAGCGCCATGAAGGACGGGAAGCGCTCGATCAGCGACCAGGTACCGACCATGAAGTTGCGCATGGTCTGCGGATCAATGCTGCCAGCGCTCATCATGTCCCACATCACGTGGTCGCGAACGCTCCGGCGGGCAGGTTCGCAGGCTTCAATCATGTCGCGCGCCCATTTGGGGTAGCTGGACAGTTCGGTCAGCGAGCCGGTGCGTACAGTGTTGGTGTTCATGCAATTTCTCCAGTCATCAATCAGGGAATACCGCCAGACCCTGCCGGCGGCCCGACGCGTGTTGCGCCGGACCTGCATAGTGGTCACGCCTTGGAGAGCTTGCGAACGCCCCTTTTTGGTCGTGTTACTGAAACCACTTAACCCATTGATGAGCATTGAAAAATTAAGAACACCGCGTTGACCCGCAACGCAAGAGCGGCGGAAAAACAGTGCCAAAAAATCGACGAACGCCAATCTTTTGACGCTCACAGCAGACCAGGCCCCCTGCCAGTGGCCAAGTTTTCACGTTGACGTCACGCAACGGCAGGGTCGCAGGCATGGCGACTCAGCGCGTACAGAACACGCCCGACAGCACCATCACGATCCCCACCACCGAGGCGGCCCAGACCAGGGTCCGTAGGTAGGGAATGCCGATCGCATAGACCGGCAGGTAGATAACGCGGGTCCAGAAATAGAGTTGGGCTCCGAGTGCCGTCTGGGTGTTGGTGCACTGCCCCAACACGACCACCAGCACGGCAGCGGCAAAAAACACAAAGGTCTCGAGGAAATTCCGGCTCGCCCGGTCCGCTCGCGCGGCCAGGCCGGTCAGCGGGATTAGCTCATCCCGATTGCCTGCGTTCCAGGCCATGCCACGCTGCGTCAGCGACAGCAGCGTGGCGAACAGCAAATAGACCAGCCCCAGCGCGGTCGACCATCCCAACATCTTGAGCTCGACGGACATGTCGCACCTCCGGATTGGATGTGGCGACATCATGCACCCGGCCCCAGCGGGGCACCACTGCCGGACTCAGGGATGAGTCGCGGCCACCACGCTGCGCGCTATATCGGCATACAGGGCATCGCGTGCCTTATCTGACCCCGGCGAGTCGAGCAGGAAAGCCGCAACCAGTACACGGTGGCCGTCTGGCCAGGTGACGATGCCGATGTCGTTGTAAGCCGCCCGACGTTCACCCAGTGATCCCGAGGAGCCCGTCTTGTCGGCAAGCCGCACACCTTGCGGCAGTCCCGCACGCAGGCGGTTGGGAATGGTCTGCGCCTCCATCAACGCGAGCAGACGCTGCGTCGATGCTGGCGACAGCAACTCACGCCCGACCAGCTTGTGCAGAAAAACGATGGCAGCATCTGGCGTGGAGCGATTGCGCGGATCGGCCAGGAAGGCCTGATACCCGTGCTCGTAACGCTCTTTAGCGGCGGCATGGCTTTCATCGAACGGCTCTTTCTCGCCCGGCCGCAGGCCATCGAACACTTGAGCCACGACGGCCTCGTCGATATCGATGCGCATGCCATCGATGCCGTGCGCGCGCAGATAGTCCGTGACCACCGACGGGCCGCCGAGCGTGCGGATCAACGCGTTCACGGCGGTGTTATCGCTCTCGCTCACCGCTGCCTTCAGCAACTGCTCGACAGTGAAGGTCATGCGTTCGCCGCGGAAATTCGCGCCAATGGAAGGAATGGCCGAGCCGCCCATGACCTGGTCACGCGTGATCGTCACCGGCTGCTGCAACGATAGCGTTCCACTGTCGATGTGCGACAACACGGCCGCCGCCACCGGTGCCTTGAACACGCTCATCATCGGAAAGGCTTGATCAGCGTTGACGCGTGCGGAAGCACCGGAATTCAGATCCAGCACCGCGATGCCAAGCACACCGGGGTGAGCGCGTTGAGCGAGCGCTTCAAGCGAGTGCTGCAGCGTTTCGTTCGTACTAGCCGGCGCGGTTGGTTCCGGCGCGGAAAGCGCATGCGATGCACCCGCGCATGCCAGTGCCAAAACCGCCGCAGCGAGCGTGCGACGCACGTATGGGAAAGCCATGGAAAGCCCTTGTCGTCAGGTTTGTCGCCGGACACTCTGGCAGCCGACCGTGGCAAATCGGGGGCAAGTACCTGCCCGCACGCGGACAACCCCGGGCGGTGCCCTGCGCCACGCGCAAGGCACCCTCACCCGATCAGAGCATGGGCAAATTGAGACCCTGCTCCTTCGCACATTCAATGGCGATCTCGTAACCAGCGTCGGCATGACGCATCACGCCGGTGCCCGGATCGTTCCACAGCACACGTGCGATGCGCTTGTCCGCCGCCTCAGTGCCGTCACATACGACCACCACGCCCGAATGCTGCGAATAGCCCATGCCTACGCCGCCGCCGTGATGCAGCGAGACCCATGTTGCGCCGCCGGCGACGTTGAGCATGGCGTTGAGCAGCGGCCAGTCGCTCACAGCGTCCGAACCGTCGCGCATCGCTTCGGTTTCGCGATTCGGGCTGGCAACGGAACCGGAATCGAGATGATCACGACCGATCACCACCGGTGCCTTCAGTTCGCCCTTGCGCACCATTTCGTTGAACGCCAGGCCCAGCTTATGGCGCAGGCCCAGGCCCACCCAGCAGATGCGCGCCGGCAAGCCCTGGAAGCTGATGCGTTCCTTTGCCATGTCCAGCCAGCGATGCAGGTGCGGATCATCCGGAATCAGCTCCTTCACTTTCTGGTCGGTCTTGTAGATGTCCTCCGGATCACCCGACAGCGCCACCCAGCGGAACGGACCCACGCCACGGCAGAACAGCGGACGTACGAAGGCAGGCACGAAACCGGGGAAGGCAAACGCGTTCTCCAGGCCCTCGTCCTTCGCCATCTGGCGGATGTTGTTGCCGTAGTCGAACGTGGGGATGCCTTGTGCATGGAACGCAAGCATGGCTTCCACGTGCTTCTTCATGGACTGCTTGGCCGCCTTCGCGGTGCCGGTCGGATCGCTCTTGCGGCGCTCGAACCACTGCTCCACCGTCCAGCCCTGCGGCAGGTAGCCATTCACCGGGTCATGCGCACTGGTCTGGTCGGTGACCGCATCCGGACGCACGCCGCGACGCACGAGTTCCGGCAACACGTCCGCCGCGTTGCCAAGCAACGCAATCGACTTCGCTTCGCCTGCAGCGGTGTACTTGGCGATGCGCGCGAGTGCATCGTCCAGATCGGTCGCCTGCTCATCGACGTAACGCGTCTTCAAGCGGAAGTCGATGCTCTTCTGCTGGCATTCGATATTGAGCGAACATGCGCCCGCCAACGTGGCCGCCAGCGGCTGCGCGCCGCCCATGCCGCCCAGGCCCGCGGTGAGTATCCACTTGCCCTTGAGGCTGCCGCCGTAATGCTGGCGCCCCATTTCCACAAACGTCTCGTAAGTGCCCTGCACAATGCCCTGCGAACCGATATAGATCCACGAGCCGGCCGTCATCTGGCCGTACATCATCAAGCCCTTCTTATCGAGCTCGTTGAAATGCTCCCAGTTCGCCCATGCCGGCACCAGATTGGAATTGGCCAGCAACACGCGCGGCGCATCCGGATGAGTCGGAAACACGCCCACCGGCTTGCCCGACTGGATCAGCAGCGTCTCGTTGTCGTTGAGTTCGCGCAGCGCGCGCAAAATGGCATCGAAGCACTCCCAGTTGCGTGCAGCGCGGCCAATGCCGCCATAAACCACCAGCTCCGCCGGGTTCTCGGCCACCTCTGGATCGAGGTTGTTCTGCAGCATGCGGAACGGTGCCTCGGTGAGCCAGCTCTTGCAGCTCAGCTCGGAACCGCGCGGCGCGCGAATAGTGCGGGTGGTGTCGATGCGGGTGGGGGCATTCATGGGCACGGGCTCCAACAAGTCGAACGCCGAGTATAGGTCAGCTCCTGCTGGTCCTACGCCTTGCACTGCGGCAAACCCGGCTATTGGCCTGTCGCCTTGGCTGCCGCATGCGCCTTGCCTTCCTGCAGCGCCTGTGCTGCACGCATTTTGAGCAATGCCTGGTGCAGTTCTGGCGACTTATCGAAATGAGCCTGGAAATAATCCGCCGTGTCCTTCAAGCCAGGTCGCGGCTGCTCTTGTTGGATATGCGCGCGCAACAGCCAGACGTAAGGCTCGTTCGGGTAAAGCTCGACCAGACGTTCGTCAAGTTTCCAGGCCTTTTCCCAATCGTGCATGTCGTTGACGTAAAGACCGGCTAGTTGGGCGTAAATGGTCTGATTGCCAGGATCGAGCGCCAGCGCCGCCAAATAATCCTTCTCGGCATTCGTATAGTCGTTCAAACCCTCGTACGCGTACCCACGCGCAAACACATAACGCGCTTCATGCGGTTTCTGCAGCAGCAGGTGCCCAATCTCCTTCAGCGCCCACGCCGACTCATCAAAGTCGCTGAGTTGGTTTGCGCGGGCGACGCGAGTGTCATCGTCTTCCGGATAGAAGCGAAGCGCTTCGGAGTAATACACGACGGAAAGCTCCAGCTGGCCACACCGCGCGGCGGCGGTCCCTGCATCCAGCAATTGGCTCGTTACGGCCGCTTGGTCGAAGATCACGCTGAACTGATCCCATCGGCCAGGCTTCGTGCAATCGTCGCTGTCCAGATCCGCTTCGTAGGCAAGCTCCTTTTCCGGCAGTAGCAGTAGCACCGGGTTCTCTCCCGCGTGCTTGATCGCCTGCTTTCCAAGAAGCGTCATTTGTTTGAGCGAGCCACCCCACTTCGGTTGCAGGGCCCACATCAGCTCGTCGTAAATCGCGAAATTCGCTGGGTCGGCGCGCAAAGCGGCCCCTGCCGCCTTTTCCAGATAAGCATCGCCCAGGCTGTAACGGCCTGCGCGGATCATCGCCACATAGGCAGGCGTCACCCTTGAGTCCAGTTCAACGGCGTGGCGAAGATCCACATCGGCAAGTGCGATCAACCGATCCATGGCTTCGATATTGCTTGCTGGCGTGTCCTTAATGTATTGCCCGCCTCGCGCCTGCTGGGCCATGGCAACGTAGGAGATGCCGCTGGCGGCATAGGCGAACGCACTCTGTGATTTCGCGTGTTTCCAGTTCTCCAGTAGGGGGCGAAGCTCCAGGTCCGAGCGAGCAAACCACCTCTCGAACGAGTGATCCAGCACGTTCCGCATGTCGGGTTTGTTCAGTTTGTCCTGCAAAAGCGACGCAAGGCGACGTTCCAGCTCGTCAAACTCGCCCCGCTGCAGCAGGCTGCGCACTTCCTCGAAAGGCGCTACCTGATGCGTCCGGTAACGGCAATACGCCTCTACCGCGACGGCGGACCAATGGCTGCCCGGTGGATCTGGATACTTCAGGCAGCGCTGCAAAGGATCAGCCATTGCCTCCGCCTGCTTGGCAGTGGTGAGGAACGCATAGACACTTTGCCGATCGAACAAATGTCCTTTGACAGCAAGCGACGGGTGCTCGCCGTCCGGCAATGGCTTCTCGACCTTTTTGGCCGGCGACGACACCTGGGCTGCGAGTAAGCCGGTCGGCATCGCCACCCCCATGACGGCTGCGGACCCTACAGCGACAAAGGCCAACATCGGCCAACCACGCCTTGTGGATTTCATCCCCTGACTCCTCCAGTGATTGCGCAGAACCCTACCATCGGTCCGCAGGGTGGCCCACCTCAAGAACATGGAAATCAGAGATCGCTTAACCGCTTGCTGGCAGCCTTAAGCCATCTGGTCGATTGAGCGCCGGTTGCGAGGCGCCCAGACTGCGGCGGGGTATCCAGCCTGGCCGACACGACCTTGTGGGGCCTCCTATGAACGCGAATTACCCCGCCGCCATGCTGACGCTGGCCTTGCTAGCCACCGCTGGCGCAACCGCTGCCGAAAAAGGCACTCCCTCCGACCAGGAACTCATCGCCAGTGCGATGCGCGCCGCGCCGCCCGGCGTGGCCAAAGACGCGACCATTGTCGCGGTGGATGCCCAGGGAAAGATGCGCACGCTGCGCCAGGGCAAGAACGGCTTCACCTGCATGCCTGACAACCCTGCCACACCTGGCCCGGACCCCATGTGCATGGACAAGAACGCCTGGGAATGGGTAGCGGCTTATATGGCCCACAAACCACCACCGGCAGGGAAAGTCGGCCTGATGTATATGCTCGAGGGCGGAACGGACGCGAGCAACACCGACCCTTATGCAAGCGGCCCCGCGACAGGCAACCACTGGATCCGAACAGGTGCGCACGTGATGGTGGTCGGTGCCGATCCGGCGTTCTACGACAACTATCCGAAGAACGTGGATCCGGATACTAGTGCGCCGTATGTCATGTGGGCCGGTACACCCTACGAGCACCTGATGGCACCGGTGAAATAAACGCCCTGGAGGCATTTCGCCATTGATGTCCGAAAACGGCGAGTCATGCGGCAGGTGCGGTGCTAGCCTGCATGCATGACCGACCGACATGACACGCCACTCGACACCCACACCTGCGAGCAGGCGCGGTTGAGCCGCGATGCGCGCTTCGACGGGCTGTTTTTCACCGCCGTCACCAGCACGCGCATCTACTGCCGCCCGGTATGCCCCGCGCCACCGCCGAAACCGCAGAACGTGCGCTACTACGGCAGCGCGGCGGCGGCCGAAGCGGCCGGTTTCCGGCCTTGCCTGCGCTGCCGCCCCGAACTGTCGCCGGGCAACGATGCATGGCAACGCGGTGACCACGTGATCGCGCGCACGCTGAAGCTGATGGATAGCGGCGCATTCGATGAGTGCTCGGTAGAAACCATGGCCGAACGCGTCGGCCTGGGCTCGCGGCAACTGCGTCGCCTGTTTGTGGAACGCCTCGGCGCGCCGCCGATCAGCGTGCACACCACGCGACGTTTGTTGTTCGCGAAGCAGTTGCTGACGGAAACGACGATGCCGGTTACGGAGGTCGCGTTGGCCTCGGGCTTCGGCAGCCTACGTCGCTTCAACGCGGCATTCCTACAGTCCAACCGGATGGCCCCGCGCGACTTGCGTCGCCATCCGACCACGGCGACAGGCGACGCGATTACCTTGCGACTCGGCTACCGCCCGCCTTATGACTTCGAGGCCATCCTGGCGTTCCTGCGCGGTCGCGCCCTGCCCGGCGTCGAGCACGTCGATGAACACAGTTACGCCCGCGTCTTCGGCACACCGGAAGCGCCGGGGTGGCTGCGCCTGAGTGAATGGCCCGGCCGCGAACACGCGTTGCGATTGGAGCTGCACTGCCCGCAACCGGCTCAGATGCTCGGCGTGGTCAACAAGCTGCGCCGCATGTTCGACCTGGATGCCAGTCCACAATCGATTGGCGACGTACTGAAGGAAAGCGCGGTGCTACGCCCCTTGCTGCGTAAGCGCCCGGGACTGCGCCTGCCCGGAGGCTGGGACGGATTCGAGATCGCCGTACGCGCCATCCTCGGCCAGCAGGTCAGCGTGGCCGCCGCGCGAACGCTGGCGACGCGTATCGTGCAAAAGTTCGGCACGCCAGTGATATCCCCCGTGCCGGAACTGCAGCGCCTGTTTCCCGGTCCCGAGCTGCTGGTTGACGCGGATCTTCGCTCCATCGGCCTCACCACGGCGCGCGCGGCGACCGTACGGGGCGTGGCACAGGCCCTGCTGGATGGGCGCATCGATTTCCGCAGCGAACAACCTCTGGAGGAGTTCGTCGAGCGATGGGTCGCCCTCCCCGGCATTGGCGAATGGACGGCGCATTACATGGCCATGCGCGCACTCAGCCATCCAGATGCTTTCCCGGCCGCGGACCTGATCCTTCGGCGTGCGGCCGCAGGCAACGGTCCGGAGCTGTCGACAAAAGCGTTGACCTCACTGGCCGAGAACTGGCGTCCATGGCGCGCGTACTCGGTCATGTATCTCTGGCGCAGTGCAACCGATGCGGCGCAGGCATCGAACAAGAAGGTGGCGTGATGTCCAACGAAACGATCTGGTATGACGAAATGCAGACGCCCATCGGCCTACTGCGCTTGGTTGCCGATGAGGTGGGATTGCGCGAGGTTTGGTTCTCCACCGGCCGCCACCAGCGTTCACCGCACGCGGATTGGATTCGCGCAAGCAAACCGCTGGCGCTGGCCAGGCAGCAACTGGACGAGTATTTCGCGGGCGAACGCCAGCACTTCGACCTGCCATTGCATCCACTCGGCACACCATTCCAAGTGCAGGTGTGGTGGGAGCTGTCGCGTATTCCCTTCGGCACCACCATCAGTTATGGCGAGCTGGCGCGCCGCATCAAGCAACCCCTCGCCATGCGCGCGGTCGGTGCCGCCAACGGCAGGAATCCGCTGCCCATCGTTCTGCCCTGCCATCGCGTGATCGGCGCCAATGGCAGCCTGACGGGTTTTGGTGGCGGGCTGCCGACCAAGCAGTTCTTGCTGTCGCTGGAAAGTCGAACGATCGAGGGCGACCTGTTCGGCGTGCCGGTACGGGGCCTCGCGCACTGAACAACGGCACCCCAGCCACAAACAGGTCGGTTCAGCGGTCCGTCGTCACCGGCGGTGGCGTCACGGCTTTCTGGTACGAATCGAGTTGATGGGGTTGGTGCGAAAGCGAATACGCACCCGCCGTCGACGCCTGCCGGGCCGCCGTACCCTTGACGACCTTCGTTGCGGGAACGGTTTTCGATTTGCCATGTGGCGAAGGCGGCTGCGCGTGAAGCGTCGATGCCTTCGGCGCGGGCGCTGCCGGTGAGGCTGCACTTGAGGCGGCAGCAGGCAGTCCATCCAGCGTCGGATGGGCCCACGCCGCACCTCCCCATAGCGGGCAAGTGGCTAAAGTCGCGTAAAAGAAAAGACGTGTAATGGTCATACGCCTGGGCGATCATACGGGCTTTGTATCGATATTAAAGCCTTCCGTATGAAGATCCTGTTTCGCCCGCTGCTTTGCTCGCTGATCGCGCTTGGCGCAGGTTGCGCCACCACGCACAACCCGCCAGCCAACACGCCACCGGCGCAGGTCGCCGTAAAGCCGGCGCCCATGCCCCTGCTGCTGATTTCGATCGACGGCTATCGTGCGGACTATATTGCGCGTGGACTCAGCCCAACACTGCAGACGCTGGCGGATGGCGGTGTGCGCGCGGCCGATGGCATGCAGCCGTCGTTCCCTTCGCTGACCTTCCCGAATCACTACACCCTGGTCACCGGTCTGCGTCCGGATCACCACGGTATCGTTAACAACACGATGACCGACCCGGTACTCGGCAAGTTTTCGCTGAGCAACCGCGACGCCGTCAGCAACGGCCGCTGGTGGAATGAAGGCACGCCGCTGTGGGAAACCGTGCAGAAGCAAGGCATGAAGAGCGCCACCATGTTCTGGCCGGGCTCTGAAGCGGACATCCATGGCGAGCATCCCAACTTCTGGAAGCCCTACGACGGCGAGGTGACGCCGAACCAGCGCGTCGATCAGGTGCTGTCGTGGCTCGACCTGCCGGCGAGCGAACGCCCGATGTTCCTCACCTTGTACTTCGATGAAGTGGATCATGCCGGCCATACCTACGGCCCGGACACGCCGCAGGTCAACGACGCCATCACCCATACCGATGCCGCGCTTGCCCGACTGGTCAAGGGCCTGGTGCAGCGTGGGCTGCTCGATCGCATCAACATCATCGTGGTTGCGGACCATGGCATGGCCAGTACGCCGGCGCACAACATGGTCATGGCGGACAAGCTCATTCCGCTCAAACAAGTGGACGTGGTGAGCATGGGCGTACTTGCTGGCTTCAACCCGAAGCCCGGTTTCGATTTCGCCAAGATCGAAGCCACGCTGGAAAAGCCGCAGAAGCACATGACGTGCTGGGACAAGACCCGCGTGCCGGCACGCCTCGCCTACGGCAGCAACCCACGCGTGCCGCAGCTGCTGTGCCTTGCCGACGTGGGCTGGCGCGTTTCCACCAGCGATTACGTGGCGAAGAAAAAGAAACCCACGCTGGGTGAACACGGCTACGACAATGCCGCGCCGGAGATGCGGGCACTGTTCGTGGCGCACGGCCCGGCGTTCCGACAGGGCCTGCAGGTGCCGTCGTTCCCGAACGTCGACGTCTATCCGTTGATGACGCATCTGCTCGACGTTCAGCCCGTCGCGAACGATGGCGACTACAACGCCGTGAAGAGCATGCTCAAGCCGGAAGCACAGTAAATCGTCAGCAAACTACGGTGGGAGCGTGCAACGCGCTCCCACCGCAATACTCAATCCGCGTAACGACTCACCTCGATCAAGTTGCCGTCGGGGTCGCGGAAGTACACTGAGTCAATCGGCCCACGCGCGCCCGTCCGCCGCACCGGCCCTTCTTCGATCACTACGCCCTGCTGCTTGAGGTGCTCGATCACGTCGGTCGGTGCCGACGACGTCAGCAGACAAAGGTCCGCCGAGCCCGGTGTGGGATGTTGCGCCTTCGGCTCGAACTCCTTGCCATGCTGGTGAAGGTTGATCTTTTGCGCGCCGAACGACAGCGCCTTGCGCCCCGCGCCGAACGTCACCTCTTCCATACCGAGTACGCGTGTGTAGAACGCACAGGTGGCAGCCACGTCGGCTACCGTCAATACGAGATGGTCAAGCGCATCGATTTTCATAGCGTGCCTCACTGGGGAATCGGGGGTTCGGTTTCCGGCCGCGACGGGCTCACCAACGGCGGCAGGCGGTACAGGCGCAAGGCGATCAACAGGCCGGCGACGATCAATGCGCCGACGAAAATGGCTACGCCATTCCAACCATGCGATGCGTAGAACAAGCCACCGCTGGCACCAGCGATGCTGGAGCCCATGTAGTACGAGAACAGATAGAGCGACGACGCCTGCGCCTTGTTGTTGCCTGCGCGTCGACCGACCCAACTGCTGGCGACGGAATGCCCGCCGAAGAAACCGAACGTCACCGCGACGATGCCGAGCACGATCAACGCCAACGGCTTGGTGGCGGTAAGTGCCAGACCCACCAGCATTAGCGCGAACGCCGTCCACAGCACTTTGCGCCGCCCCAGCTTGCCGGCGAGATGCCCCATCCACGCGGAACTGAACGTACCGATCAGATACACGCTGAAGATTGCGCCCACCACGGCCTGGTTCAGCCCATACGGCGGCGCGAGCAGGCGATAACCGATGTAGTTGTAGACCGTGACGAACGCGCCCAGCAGCAGGAAGCCTTCCACGAACAGCCACGGCAGGCCGGCATCGCGAAAGGTCGCGGCGAAGCGCCCCATTAGTGCGCCGACGTGCAAGGGCTGGCGAACGTGGTGTCGCGAAGGCGGCAGGATGCGCCAGAACACCAGGCCGGAAAGCAGACCGATCACACCTACCGTGGCGACACCGATGCGCCAGCCGACGAACTCGGCAAGCACGCCCGCCACCAGGCGCCCGCCCATGCCACCGATGGCGTTGCCGCTGATGTACAACCCCATGCCGAGGCCTATGGATTCGGGGTGCATCTCTTCGCTGAGATACGTCATGGCCACGGCGGGCAAGCCGCTCAGCGTCAGCCCAAGCAATGCACGCAGGACCAGCAGCATGTTCCAGTCCGGCACCAGCGCCGTCAGCAAAACCAGCAACGCGGAAGACACCAGCGATGCTGTCATCACGGACTTGCGTCCCCAGGCATCCGACACGCCACCGGCAAACAGCATGGCAAAGGCCAGCACGCCCGTAGTGAGTGAAAGCGACAGCGCTGCGGTGGCTGCGCTAACCCCATAGTCCTTGCTGAACTCAGGCATCAACGGTTGGGTGCAATACAGCAGGCCGAACGTGGCCAGGCCAGCGGCGAACAGAGCCAGGTTGGTACGTCGGAATACTGGCGTGCCGTGGCGGATGAAATCGTGCGACTCAAGTTCGCCGGCCTCCGGCCGATGTCCTGCCCGGGCCACCGGTTCCACGCTTTCCCGCCTTGCCATGTTGCTGCCGCCTCGATACTGCAGGGGCGTAAGCAGTAAGACTTGCCGCGATGGTGTTCGACCCGCGGCACCGACCCCGAGCGCCTCATTCAGCGTGGCTGCCCAGGGCTGACACAAAGCGCATGTCACAAGGCGGACGTGATACATAAGGGCCCAGCGGGGAGCGTCTCGGGAGAGGACAACCCTGCAAGCCGGTAACAGGGGACCGGTGGATCAAAAAAGGGGGGGATATGCCTTTTCGCGGACCCGTAGTGGTTCTCGTCGCGTGGGTGTGCGCCATGTTGTCCGTGCTGACCGTGGAGGCAGCACCTGTACCGTCGCGCCTTCCTGCACTGCAGGTCTCGGCACTGGCACCCGTCGTGCCGGCGCCCTTACCCACGCAGGTCGTCCATGGCGGCATGGATGCCGACTTCATGCCTAGCACGTCGCCCCATACGCCCAACGCCGTTGAGGCGCAGCGCTGGTATCGGCTGACCATCGACCGCGACTGGCAGGAAGAGAGCGCCCCCGTGCTCAGTTTTACGGGGGCGGCCTACATACCCATCACGGTGTACGCCCCGCCGGACTATCGCCCGCACGAGCTCTGGTTTGCGCAGAGCGGCAAGCCAGCCCGTTTCTCCCGCCATCATCTGGCCTTGGTATTGCCACACTATCTACGCGCCGGTGAGTCCGTCTATGTACGTATCGCTGCGGACAACTTCACTCGGCAGATTCGCGTCGATATCACCGACCTGGCGACGTACCAGGCCCAGGACCTGAACCATGTCCGCCTGGTGACGCTACTTTCCAGCGTGCAGTTCACCATGCTGCTGGCCGCGCTCTGCCTTTGGCTGGTGTTACGCGACCGCGTGCTGCTCTACTTCTTCGGCTATACCAGCCTGCAATGGATGGCGCAGTTGCTGATGAGCGGCGAGGCATACGAGCTGCCTGGCGGGTGGCTGCTGGTGCCACTGGGCACACATGCGTTGTGGTTGCTCGTCGTGCTCGGCGCGCCACTGCTGTTCTCTTTCATCATCGAGTTCTGCGACCTGCGCACGATCACGCCGCGCGCGGCACGTGTGCTGGGCGCTATGCGCTGGCCCTACGTGGGCATTGCCCTGCTCCTGTGCTTTCCGTTCGCCGAGCGGATGAATCTGCCTGCGAGCGTGTACAACCTTTGGTACACCACATCCCTGCTGTGGGCACTCGCAGCGGTGATCCTGGCGGTGATCCGAGGTGGGCAGCCGGCGCGTATCTTCCTGATCGCATGGCTGCCGCAGGTGTTGCTGAATATCCTGCGCCTGGGCCAGGTACTGCTGTCGCTGGATCTACCATCCTGGCTGGAATATGGCCTGCCCACGGCGATGGCGTTCTGCTGCGTGGTGATGACGGTGGGGTTGGCCGACCTATCCCTGCGGACGCGCCGCGAACGCGACATGGCGCACCACCTGGCCGACCACGATGCATTGACTGGCGTGCTCAATCGTCGGGCGCTGGTCAGGCGCCTGCATGATGCCGTCGCACTGGCACGCACGCAGCATCAACCGTTAGCGCTGATTTTTCTCGACATGGATCACTTCAAGTCGGTCAACGATCGCTATGGTCACCCGACCGGTGATGCTTGCCTGCGTGCTGTGGCCGAAGCCATCACGGATGAATTGCGCCCTTCGGACAGCCTTGGCCGCTACGGTGGCGAAGAATTCGTGGCGATCTTGCCAGGCACCACGCAGGAGAATGCGATGGCGGTGGCTGAGCGCATTCGTCACTGCATCGACGTCCTGCAGGTCCACGCCCGTGGCAACACCTTGCAGACCACCGTCAGCATGGGCGTGTCGAGCTTGCTCGGCCCCACGGATACGGTGGACGATCTCATCGGCCGCGCCGATGCCGCGCTCTATCAAGCCAAAACGCACGGACGCAATTGCGTGGTTGCGCATGCATCGCTCACCGCGGTCGCCGGCTGAACACCCGTCGCCTTACCGGGGCTGCGTCGCGGGTTCCGCTGCATAGGCCCAGGTGAGGAACACCGGCAGCATGCGCTTCCATGTCGCCTGGTTGTGTTCGCCGTCGGGGAACAGATCGTACGCGACATCGTCCGCCCGTTCCGGATGCGTCGCGTAGTCCATGTCGACGGTATAGCCCAGGTCACGCAGGCCGCCCTGATGCGTGCCATCGGACGCGGTGAAGCCGGTGATCAAGTCTTGCAGATCCTCGACGGCATCGATAACGCCATTGTGGTTTCGGTCGTTGGTTTCCTCACGGCCACCCACCGCGAACCAGAAACGCACTGGCTTGCGCGCCCCGCTGCGCGCCACCATCGCCTGCGCCAGGCGAGTGCTTTCCACCGCACGCGCATCGCTGCGATCAGCCGCCAGCCAGAACGAGGGTGAGAACGCCCCGACCTGTCCAAAGACGTCCGGGTACTCCCAACCGAGGCAGAAGGCTTGGAGTGCGCCGAGCGACCAACCCAGCATGGTGCGACCTTGTGCGGAAGCCTGCGTGCGGTAGTGCGTGTCGACATACGGCACCAACTCGTTCACCACCCACGCCGAGTAATCATAGGCACGTGTGCCGATGGGGCCGATACGGGAGCCGCCGACGACGCTGCGCCGCCGTGCACGATCGAACAATCCATATCCGGAAGCGCGATCCTTGAGCATATCTACGGCCACCACGATCACCGGCCGGATGGCGTGCTGCGCATAAAGCGCTGCCAAGGTGTCCCGCAGACCCACGGCGTCCATGTCCTGCCCGTCGTTCGCGTAAAGCACGGGATAGCGAGCATCGGACACCGCGTAACCCGGTGGTAGGTACACGGTGACGTTGATCTGCTCCGGGGCAAACGCCGGGGCATTTAGGACGAGCTTCACCGGTGGCGTTGCGACGCTATCTGCTGCGTGCACCATCGATGCCAAACCCATCAGTCCCGCAAGCAGGCATGCCGTCACACTCTTCCGATGCATGCGCATGAGCATCACTCCACCACGATCAACCAGCCCTTGCCGGGCTCCACGGGAATCGCCTCCCCTACCTTGAACGTCGCCTGTGGCTGGAAGCCGGTGACTTGAGGCGCCGTCAACGTCACGCGTGTCGGCGACAGGCCCAGGGCTTTCCAGTCCACCATCAACTTGATGTCCACCTTCTGTGGTGCCCACGATGCGACAGCGATAAGCGTCTTTTTTCCCTTGCGCACATAACTGGTGGCCAGCACGTCATCACGGTTTGTTTTGACCGGCGTGTCGTGCACCCACCAGCCGACCATGTCCGCCTGCTCGATGCCGAACGCGTCCCACACTTTCCACAGGCCGCGCGGGTCGCTTCCCTCCGACCAGCCCAGCCGGCTCGTCATGCCGAACAACATGCCGCGCCACGGGTTGCCGTCGTTCTGCAGCATCTCGCCCATCAACCCATAGGGAATGCCGGAGATCTCGGTGAGCCAGTACGTAGGCGACGTTTTCTCGTAGTCGAATTCCTCGCCGAACCACAGCCGATCAATGTACGGGAACAGTTCCATGTACAGCAGCGCACTGTTGATGTAGCCGTCGCGCGGGTTGTACTGGCTGGCCGAATGCAGGTCGATCAGCGGATCGGGCCGGCGCGCCTGCAGCACCTTGCGCACGCGCTTCATGGTGGTGCGGTCATACGCGACATCATCCAGGTATAGGCCATCGATGCCCATGTTGCGCGCGAGCCAGTCCAGCCCCTCGATGTAGTAGTTATGCCAACGGCTCTGACCGGCGTTGATGATCGCGGCATCGCGGTTCTCCGGCACATGCCACGCGGCGATGTAATCGCCAACGAGGTGCTCCTGCAACCACGAGAAGCCGCCGCCCTTACCCGCGCTGATCACCTCATGGCCCAGGCTTTCGAGCATGGGCAACTCAGGCGCGCGGTCGGAAAGTTCGCGCACGGTGTCGTAGATCTTCACGCGCATGCCGCGTTGGTGCGCGGCATCGATGTAAGCGCGCATCGCGCCAGGTTCCAGGAACGGATAGTTGATCCACGGGTTGATCGGCGTGGCATGGTGGATGTTCACCACGTTCGCGCCGTCGGCCTTGATCGCGTCGAGGTCACCGTACTTGTGGAAGAAGCGCTCCGCGAAGTGCTTAGACGGATCGATCGTCTTGAACGGCGTGACGCGCATGACGATGTCGTAGTGCAGCGTCTCGCCGGCTTTCATCTGGCGGGGGCCGCTGTAGGCTTCGGCCAGATAGTCCTTCGCCTCGCTGCGCAGCCGTATTCCACCCTGCCCATTGTTGTCCCACGATGTGGGCATACGCAGCGGCTGTTGCTGGTAGAAGTTCGTATTCAGCGGGCGCCTATAATTTTCGTCGCGCAAGTGGAATTCCAGGCCCGCATTCACCGAACCAATCCACGCACCATCCTGGTTGTTCTTGACCTGCCATTTCCAACTGAAATCGGCAGGCGCTGCGTCGCCTTGCCTTCCGAGCCCCAATTGGTATCGGGCCGCATCGTGCTGCATCGGAATCGACAGGCGGACGTCCTGAAGCGATACATCCTGCCGCGCCGTCAGCGCGATGCTATAGGTCATCGTGCCATCCGCTTCGAGGCTGGCTTTCACGTCGCCCTGCAGCGATCCGGCATTCGCATCCACCTGCCAATGCACCTTGCCAGGGCCATCGACCTGAACGTGTGGAGCCTGCATCGCGCTCAGCGCATGTCGTCCGGTAGCATCCTCCACCATCAGTTGAACTGGCGCGGTGAGTAGCGCCTTGCCCTGCCTGGTGAAGCCGGTCATGCGTTCATCGAATCGACTGGTGATCTGCGCCGGCAGGCCGCTGGCATCGAGCGCGATCTCTCGGCCCAGGATGCCCAACGTATTGCCCTTCACCGCAATCGGCGTGAAAGGCTTCACCACCGAATCGTCTTGCGCCAGCGTGGAGTTAAGCCAGCGCAGGCGGGTCAAGTTGAACGGATCGTTGTCGCCGTGGGCGACGACCTCGCCCTCGCCCACGGTGATCACAAGTGGAATCTATTGCGGCGCCACGCCATCCGCCGTTACCGAGACTTCCCCACGATACGTGCCTGGCTTCGCGGTCACAGGGATGTCCAGCCCCATCCACAGTGGCTGCACGCGCCCTTGCGCGACATCCACGCGCGCCGTGAACGGCTTGCCGTCGTAGCCGATGCCACCAAGGTTGAAGCAAGTAAGCGCATTGGAGGGGATAGTCGAGCCGTCGTCGCTGCGAAGGTCACCGAAGCTCACGCGCAGATTGCCCACTGCTGCGCCGGGCGCCCATGCACCGATCTGGAAGCTTAGGTACTCGCCACGCAGCGCTGTGTCCTTCAGCGTGCCACCCGGGCCGCGTTCAGCCCAGGACTCCGGCAACGTATCGAACATGCGGATCGGGTTTTCGCGGATCTCCGGGAACAACAGCAATGCCTCGGACGCGTGCTTCGCCAGCAAGGCATCCAATTCGGCGGGTGTCGCGGTGCGCTCCATTGAGGTGTACGCATCGAAGTCGTCCACGGCTTCGTAGCGCAGCACCTTCGCCTGCGGAAGCCGCGACCACCGCTTGGCATCGCCCAGCTTGGCAGCCCATGCGGCATCCGCCGTGTCCTTGGGCTCAGCGTAGGTCACGGTCGGATAATTGCTGCGCCCCTTGCCCACGTAAGGTTGGTAGTAAACCGCGTAGGTACCGGCCTGCGCCGCCTGGAACACCAGTTCACCGCTGGCCTGGTCGATACGGCCACGTCGCACATTGGCAACCGTGGAACCGTCAGGCGCAGTCACGATGATGGCAACGTTCTCCGGATGCGCATCGCGACGGCGCCACGGAATCAGCACTTGCACGGCCGCAGCCGGGGCATCGACCTGAATCAGATAGCGGTGATTGCCCAAAGCGTCCGCGTTCCAGCGCAACGCTTGCTGCGTCACCGGTGTCTGCGCATGCGTTGCGCATGTGGCGCCCCATAGAGCACCGGCCATGATCCAAGCACTACGTCGATGCACACTGTTCTCCCCAGATAGCCAAAACCGGCAGCTCTTGCGAGCGCGGAAACAGGGTGTTTAACCCGAGGCGATACAAACGGGCAAGTTCCGAAAGGCCCATCGACGACGGGCGGCACCTTACTTTGTTGATGCATTACGCGAAGCCGCAGCTGCTTAGGCGCCGCGATCCGTCCTCAACGTGCGTACTTCTTCCTCATGCCCCGCGGCGGAGCGCCCGCTAACCCAACCGAACAGCGCGATGCCCACGATGATCATCACCGCACCGAATGCGGAGAATCCATGCGGCCAGGTTTCGCCAAGGAAGACCGCGCCGATCACCGTGGCGAACAGCAGCTCGGCCGCCTGCATCGCCTCCACTGCCGCCAACGCCGTCGGCTCCGTACGCACCATGTCGGTGGCGCGGAAGAACAGCACGGTGGCAATGACGCCCGACGATAGGGCTACGCCACCGGCAAGCAGAATCTCGCGCCATCCCGGCGGCCCCACCGTTATCCACGTCACCACCGCAAGCACCAGCCAGAGCGGCCAACTGCATAACGTCATGCCGAACACGCGCTGGGTAGCACCGATGCGCGTGCCGCTCTGCTCCAGATGCAGCAGCACCATGCGATTGCCCAGCGGATAGGCGAAAGCGGAAAACACCACCGCGCCTATCGCCAGCCAATCAGCGGCACTTAGCTGGCCCTGCGCATGGCCCCACTGCAAAGCGAACACGCCGGCCACGATCAGCACGCCGATCGCCACACTGCGCCACGCCAGATGGCGTCGCGCGTCGCGGTAGATGAAGGGCGCGAGCAATGGCCCGGCAAGTACGGTGGTCTGAAAGCTACCCGCCACCAGCCATGAAGGTCCGCTGTTGGCGGCCCAGGTGAGTGGTAAGCCAAATAGCACGAAACCCACGGCGCTCCACAGCAACCAAGTGCGCGGGTAGCGCCGGAGTTCCGCGGGAAGCTCACCAAGGCCACCCTGCCACGGCAACGCGACGGCGAGCAGCGGCAAGGTGATGAGATAGCGCAGAATCACCGCCCACGCCCAATGCCCGCCACCCGCGACGAGGCTGCGGTTGAGCACGTAGGTCATGGTGAAGAACAAGGCTGCGCACAGCGCCAGTCCCACCGCGGCGACAGCGTTGGAGCGCATGCGTTGATCCGTGGTTCAAGAGCGTTGAGTGTCGCAGACGTTAGGGCGTTTTCGAAGACCGGCGATCCGCGCGGCCATGAATTGGCCGCGCTGGCTTAGCCCGCCCCGTCCGGCGCCAAGGGAAGCTGGATGCGCACCACGAGCCCGCCGCTCTCGCCGTTCTCCGCGTGGATATCGCCGCCATGCGCCTTTACCACGCGCTGCACGATGGCTAGCCCCAGGCCATGACCATCCGCGCGCGAAGCATTGCTGCCGCGAAACAGCGGACGGAACAGCGAACTCATCTCCGCTTCGGGCACGCCAGGACCGTTATCGCGAATGAAAATATCGACCTTGCCCGCCGCTGCCTGCACCGCGAGCTCGACACGCCCCTCCTCGGGACTGAACTTGATCGCGTTGCCGATGAGGTTGTCGAACGCCCGTTCCAGCAGCAGTTCATTGCCGGAAATCACCGCAGGCCCGCTATCGGTGAGTTGGAGCGTGATGCCTCGTGCCTGTGCTTCCAGCTCTGCGCGCTGCATGCATTCGCGCAACAGCGAGGCCACGTCCACTGGCTCGCGGTTCACCCCGGGAATGCCACCTTCCAGGCGCGACAACGCGAGCATTTCGCCGGTCATGCTGTCGAGCCGGCTGATCTCCTGCTCGGCCTGCAGGAAATAGCGTGCCGCCTCTTCGGGCGTTGCACTGCGCTGGGCAAGATCCAGGATCAGATGCAGGCGCGCGAGCGGTGAACGCAACTCGTGGGAGAGATCCTGCAGCACACTACGGTCATGGGCGACCAGCGCCTCGATGCGTACAGCCATGGCGTCGAAATCGTTGGCGAGTTGGTTGAGCTCCTCCGGCGCACGGCGCCCCGGCGCTTCGACGCGCGCCGACAACTCGCCCGCAGCCATTCGCCGCGTGGCGCGACTGATCGCTTCCACCGGCTTGGCCACGCTGCGCGCAACCCACCAACCGACGAGGCCAATGAACAGCAGTGAGAATCCACCCTGGATAGCAAGGAAGATGGTTTGCCGCGTGCCCTGGCGCAGACGCGAGTGCGTGCGGCTCAACGCCACCAGTTGCCTGACCTGTCCGTCGCTGCCCTGCACCTGCTGCACGGCCAAGTAAAGGTTGGGCCACGGCTGCAGCACCACATCACGCTTCTCTTCCAGCCAAGTCTGCAACGATTCCTGCACCGCTGGCGAAAGGCGTATGGGCGCCAGTGCCTGTCCATTCTCGTAAAGCGTGGCGTCGATGATGCCTTCGCGTCGCTGTTGTCGCGACCAATCGGTCAACGCCGCCGAGCCACCACTTTCATAGGCTTGGTCGGCGCCTTGGGCGAGGGCTACCCAGTTGATCTCCACCGCCGTGCTGAATTCGATGAAGCTCTGCGTGAAGAAGATGCCCAACCCCAGCGCCAACAAGTTGGCGGCGCAAAAGCTGATCAACACGCGCCAGTACAGAGTGCTCTTGAATGGACTCACGCCGCCCCCGCCACCAGGCTGTAGCCGGCACCACGCACCGATTCGATCCGCGGCGCCTGCGCCGAGGCCTCCGACAACTTGTGACGCAGGCGGCTCACGTGCACGTCGATACTGCGATCGAAGCGCTCGAGTTCGCGACCCAACGCCATGCGCGTAAGTGTGGCCTTGTCCACCAATTCACCGGAACGTTGCACGAGCGCCAGCAGCAACTGGAATTCTGCACCGGTAAGCGAGAGCTCCTGATCGCCCACATACGCCCGACGCTCGGCCGGCTCCAGCCGCAACACACCCACTTGCATGCTGCTCGCATTGACCGGCGCATTACGGCGCAGTTGGGCGCGCACGCGGGCCAGTAGCTCACGCGGCAGGCAGGGCTTGGTGAGGTAGTCGTCCGCGCCCAGCTCCAAGCCAATCACGCGGTCAACCGGCTCGCCCTTGGCGGACAGCATGATCACCGGCAGCCTGTGCTTCAGGCGCACTTCGCGCAAGGTATCCAGGCCGTCACGGCCGGGCATCATCACGTCGAGGATCAACAGGTCCGGGCGAGTGGACGGGTTATGAAGCTGTGCCAGGCCGGCCGCGCTGTCATGCGCAACGTCCACGACAAAACCTTCCCGCTGCAGGTATTCCGCCAGTAGCCCGGCCAAGGCGCGATCGTCGTCGACTATGAGAATTCTGGACATGTCTTCTGGGTGGACCCTACGTATCTGCCCGCCATTTCAGCCGTGCGAAGGAACTTGCTCCACCGGCTTTACTGTTCTTTACCTTCCCGCAAAGAACATACACATAACACTGTCGTCAAATAGGCACCAAGCAAGACCAACCCCCAACGACACAGGTAAACCCCATGCGTAAGAACATCTCTCTCGCTCTGGTGCTCGCTTCGGCTGTTGCCCTCGCTCCGTTCGCCATCGCGTCCGCACAGGACGGTGGCTCGCATGGCGGCTTCCACGGACATGGCCATGGCGGGTTCGAGCAGTACGGCAAGCTCAACCTGACCGACGCCCAGAAGGCCAGCATCAAGCAGATCATGCAGACCGCTTTCTCGCAGGGTAAGGCTCAGCGTGAGACGCTGCACCAGCAGCGTGAAGCCTTCGAGCAGATGGCCCCGAATGCTTCCGGTTACCAGGCCGCGGCTACCGCCCTTGCCCAGGCCGAAGGCGCCGCCACCACGGCTCGCGTGCAGCAGCGCGCTGCCATTCGCGCCCAGGTCTACGGCATCCTGACCTCTGCCCAGCAGGCTCAGCTGGCTACCCTCAAGGCTCAGCAGCAGGCTCGCCGCGAACAGTGGCAGCAGTTCAAGGCCCAGCACCCGGTGTCGGGCTCGTCCTCGGCCCAGTAACAGTTCGGACGACGTCATAAGAACCACGGTATCGCTTCGGTACCCGCAACAACATCGGCGCCAGCCTGCATGCTGGCGCCGTTCTTTTTCCGGATGACGGTTAGGGCCTGTTAACGCTATTCGCGTGGTCCGCGCTGGGATCTTTTTGCCCGCCAGACAAGGAAGAACGAAGGAGTGTACGTCCGTACACGACTGAGTGATGACGCCGTATGGCGGGCAAAAAGACCCAGCCCGAAGGGTTGCTTGTCCGTAGCCGCCCGGCGGCAGCGCACGGCTTGACCTGGCAGCCAGCCAGGCCGGCGCCACGCACTACCACCGACCAGCTACGGACAAGCAACGCGGGCTACGCGAATAGCGTTAACAGGCCCTAGAAGCACACCCTGTGCGCAGGCGAGCCCCCGCCCTTGCCGGAAGCGCACAGGGTGCGCTTCCCAAGTCAGCGAACGATCAATCGCTCTTGAAGCCTGCCTGCTGTTGCGCTGGCACGTAGACCGGCGGCGCATAACTTTCTGGCTTGCTGCCCACCGCCACACCACCGTGGATGCGTGACTGCTGCACGTCGCCAAAGAACCAGTATGGGAAGGCCGGCTCGAGCGCACTGGCTTCGTTAAGTCGCGCACGCAGATCAGCCGGAATCTCGAACGACAGCGCGGATAGGTTGTCGTCCAACTGCGCCAGCTTCGTCGCACCGATGATCACCGAGGCGATGCCCGGCTGCGTGGCCACCCAGTTCAGCGCCACTTGCGCCATCGGCCTGCCCATCGTGCCGGCGACCTCTTCCAGCGCCGCAACGATGGCCCAGTTGCGCTCGGTGAAGCGGTCGAAGCCTGGGGTACCTGAGATTTTCGACAGACGGCCGTCACCCGCGCCACCCGCTTCGCTCGGCTTGTACTTGCCTGACAGCAGGCCCATGCCCATCGGGCTCCATGCCGTGATGCCCATGCCCAGCTCGCCTGCCATGGGCACGAACTCATGCTCGATATGCCGCTCGATCAGCGAGTACTCCAGTTGCAGGTTCACCAGTGGCGTCAGCGCATGGGCCTCCGCGTAGGTCTGCGCCCGCGAGGCATACCAGGCCGGCACATCGGAAAGGCCTGCGTAGCGGATCTTGCCAGCGCGTACCAAGTCGTCGAGCGTGCGTACTACCTCTTCCGCCGGCGTCAGGCGGTCCCAGGTATGCAGGATGTACAGGTCGATATAGTCGGTACGAAGGCGACGCAGAGACCCCTCTACCGCGCGCAGGATGTTCTTCCGACCATTGCCGCCCGCATTCGGATTGCCGGGCTGCGCGTTGTACGAGAACTTGGTGGACAGCACCACGCGGTCGCGGGTGCCGCTATCGGCGACAAACTTGCCCAGCAATTCCTCGCTGGCGCCCTCGGTGTACAGGTCGGCGGTGTCGAAAAAGTTGCCACCCGCGGCCAGGTAGCGGTCGAACATGGCGCGGGCGGTATCTTCCGCGGCGCCCCACCCCCAGTTGTCTCCGAAGGTCATGGTGCCCAGGGCAAGGCGGCTGACACGCAGGCCGGAACGACCGAGGGTGTAGTAGGCATCAAGCGACATGGCGAACTCCTGTACATGAGAGGTGTGGACCGGATGGACGAAGTCTGCGCCTTGCCATTACCCAGAAAAATCGGGATCGTGTGCATGCTTTATTAAGCAGGACTAAACAATGTCCCTCGACCACGCCTCCGCGCTGCGCGCCTTTCGCCTGATCGCCCGCCATGGGAGCTTCACCCGCGCCGCCGCCGAGCTGGAGGTCACCGCCTCGGCTTTGAGCCAGACGCTGCGCCAGTTGGAGGACCACGTCGGCGTGCGCCTGCTGCACAGGACCACGCGCCGCGTCGGGCTCACCGAGGCCGGCCATGCCTTCCTGGAACGCATTTCGCCGGCCCTCAACGAAATCGACGAAGCCATCGATGCCCTGCGCCAGCATGGCGACCGGCCCGCTGGCACGCTGCGCATCGCTGTGCCACAGATGGTGCTCGACCACCTTATCGCCCCTTGTGTCGTCCCTTTTATGCGGGCCTGGCCGGAGGTAAAGCTGGACATCCAGGTCGAGAACCGCCTGACCGACCTGATCGCCGAAGGTTTCGACGCCGGTATCCGCCTGGGCGAGCGGCTGGCGCGGGACATGGTGGCGATCCCGCTGGGCGGGCCGCAGCGTGCGGTGGTGGTTGGGTCGCCGGACTACTTCGCCGCTCACGGTCGCCCCATGCATCCACGCGATCTGGCCGCGCACGACTGCGTGCGTTTCCGCTTCAGCAGCAACGCGATCTATCGCTGGGAGTTTGCGCACCCATCGGGTGCATCCAAAGGGCAATGGTTCGAGTTGGACGTCGACGGCCCCATCACCACCAATGACCCGAGCATGGCGATACGCGCGGCCGTCGACGGCCTGGCCTTGACGCATATGGTGGAGCCCTCGGTCCGCGCCGCGCTGGCCATGGGACAACTGGAATCTGTGCTGGACGAGTGGCTACCGCCCTTTGACGGGTTCTATCTCTATTATCCGAGTCGCTTGCAGGTACCGCCGAAACTGCGCGCCTTTATCGAGCATCTTCGGCAGCACATTGCTGCCAGTCGATAACTCGACGAAACCCAAGGAGCACACGATGGACGATCTTCAGGTTTTCGCCCATCAAGTATTCGAAGCCCAACCGTTCACCCGCTATATCGGCGCAGAACTGGCGAGCTGTGGTCCGGGCCATGCGGAGATAACCCTGCGCATCGTCGATCACCTGAAACAGCAGCACGGGTTCGTGCACGGCGGCGATGCACTCACGTCGGAATACAAGATCAACTATCTGCGGCCTGCGAAGGGTACACACCTGATTGCGCGGGCCCACGCCAAGGGCAAGGGCAAACGTCAGGCCGTCTGCCTGTGCGACGTTGTCGCGGTTGGTGACGACGGCACGGAAACCTTGTGTGCCATCGCGCAGGGCACGGTCGTCGCCGCGACGTCATGACGCCCCATCACGAGCGCCAGTGACCGGAAACGTAAATACCGCTCGGTGCGTAGTAGGCAGGCACCCAGACGCGCGCGCCGTAAGGGCGTGGTGCGACCACGATGCAACCGGTGAGTGACAGGGTCACGCCAGACATAACGGCAAGGCCGAGTCCGATCAGCATGAGTCGACGCATGGCGTTCTCCTTCGGGTGGGTTTGATCCGAAAAACGCCGGTCTCAAAACGGCGATGACGGAAACACCTGAAAGCTGATGGCTGCGATTCATGCAAATCGCAGCATCCATTCATGCTGACATGAAGCTTGCACGATCGTCAGCGCGATCCCTCTGCAAGACGTCTTTAACCTGTAGCCGCGCTGACATTCAGCGCGCGCGAACAGGCGTGCGCTACACCTCGATATGGTGCGTCCAGCGCGGCACACCGTGCTTCTGCAGATAGGCGACCAGCGCCTCTTCACCGTAGTAGGTGGGCTTGTCACCCTCCTTATAGCCGAGGACATTCAGCTCCGCAGTCACGCCAATCTGTTGCTTCGCCGCTCCCACCAGTTGTTCCAACAATGCAGCCTTCTGGCCATCGGTGGCCATGGCGTCAAACACAAGGACGGTGACCCAACGGCCGCCGATCAAAGGTGCTTCCAACAAAGCCAGTTCAATTCGCATAGGGCATATCCTCTCGCCGAACTACTTCCAAATAGGTCCACATCAGCGTGGCGACAACTTCTCCAGCACCGTGCGATAGCGTGCCGCGATGCGGTCTTCGTCACGATGCGTGAAGCCACGCACCACCCATTCGCCGCCCACCATGACGTCACGCACCAACGGCGTGTTGCCGGCGAAAAGAAAGCTGTCGATCACTGAACGTTCGTCGCGCGCGGCGAGTAGCGGCGCACGATCATCGAGCACGAGCAGGTCCGCGCGTGCAGATGCGCGCAGCTCGCCAATGGATAGGCCCGACGCCGTCGCACCACCACGCAACGCGGCGCGCCACAGTGTCTCGCCCACGCTGTCACCCTGATGGCGAGCGGCAATGTTGCGGTGCCGTGTGGACAGGCGCTGTCCGTATTCCAGCCAGCGTAGTTCTTCGACCGGCGACACGGAGATGTGCGAATCGGAGCCGATGCCCAGCGTGCCTTTCGCATCGATGAAGTCGGCCAACGGAAACAGTCCATCGCCAAGATTCGCCTCGGTGGTGGGACACAGGCCCGCCACCGCGCCGCTACGCGCGATCTGCACCATCTCCTTGTCGCTCAGATGCGTGGCATGCACCAGCGTCCAACGCGCATCGACCTCCGCATGATCGAACAGCCATTCGACCGGTCGCGCACCGCGTGTGGCGAGGCAATCCTGCACCTCACCAATCTGCTCGGCGATGTGGATGTGAATGGGGCAAACCGTGGCGGCATCGCTGGCAAGCACCTGGCGCAAGGCCTCTTCCGGCACGGCGCGCAGGGAATGCAGTGCGATGCCCACGCGCAGCCGATCGCTTTCGTGCGCGCGCAGGGCTTCCAGCAATCGCAAGTAGGACGGTACATCGTGGCCGAAGCGGCGCTGGCGCGGCGCCAGCGGGCGGCCATCGAAGCCACCACTCATATACAGCACCGGCAGCAAGGTAAGCGCGATGCCCGCCTCGCGCGCGGCCTCGATCAACGCCAGTGACATGGCCTCTGGCTGCGCATACGGCGTGCCATCGGGCTGGTGGTGCAGGTAGTGGAACTCGCAAACCTGCGTGTAGCCGGCCTTGAGCATCTCCACGTAAAGCTGAGCGGCGATGGCCTGCAGTTCATCCGGCCCGACAGTAGCGGCGAAGGCATACATCGTTTCGCGCCAGGTCCAGAAGCTGTCATCGCTCTTGCCCTTGCGTTCGGCCAGGCCCGCCATTGCACGCTGGAACGCATGCGAATGCAGGTTCGGCATACCAGGCAGTACCCAGCGCCCCAGCCGCTCGCCCTCGCCTGCCCCAACGCCGGCAAGCATGCCGCCGTCATCCACTTCCAGCAGCACGTCCGGCGTCCAGCCTTGCGGCGTCCAGACACGATCGGCGGTGTAACGGGTCGCAATAGTGCCTGCCATGACCGGACTCCTGGGAAACAGACATCGAGTGTAACCGACGCCGTCACGTTCACATCGGTGCGGCATAATGTGGCGATGGCCAAGAAAAACCAGGAACACACTCCGAAGCTGCTGGTGCGGCAGGCGAAACCCGCCGATGTGCCCGCACTGGTTGACCTGACCGCCCGCGTCTATACCCCTGAATGGGGGCATGCGGCGGAAATGTTGCGCTCACAGCAGACGCACTTTCCCGAGGGTCAGTTCGTCGTCGAGTACGAAGGGAAAGTCGTCGGTTATTGCGCGACCTTCCGTATCGACGAGGCCACGGCGCTGGCGCCGCACACCTGGATGCAGATTACTGGCGGCGGCATGGCATCGCGTCACCGCCGTGACGGCAATTGGCTGTACGGCATGGAAGTGGTGGTGCACCCGGATTACCGCAACATGCGCATCGGCCAGCGCTTGTACCAGGCCCGCAAGCGCCTGTGTACGGACCTGAAACTGCGCGGCATCGTGTTCGGCGGGCGTATTCCCGGCCTTGCCCGCAACCTGCACCGCTACGGCAGCGCAGAGGCTTACGTGCAGGCAGTCACCGAAGGCAAGCGCCGCGATCTCACACTGAGTTTCCAGCTCAGCAACGAGTTCGAGGTGATTGGCTTGTTGCGCGGCTATGTGCCTTCCGACTATGAGTCGTTGGGTTACGCAGCGCACCTGGTGTGGCGCAACCCACAACTGCTGGACCAACCGGACATTCCGTCCATTCCGTCCACGCAACGCCTGCCTGACATGGTGCGTGTGGCGTCAGTGCAATACCAGCAACGCCGCATCCGTTCGTTCGAGGAGTTCGCCACGCAGGTGGAATATTTCACTGACATCGCGGCGGACTACAACGCGGATTTCGTCACCTTCCCCGAGCTGATTACGTTGCAGTTGCTGTCGATCGAGAACGAGGAACTCTCGCCGGTCGAGTCGATCCGCATGCTCAGCCAGTACACGCCGCAGGTGAAAGAGCTCTTCAGCCGCCTGGCTGTGCACTACAACATCAACATCATTGCCGGCTCTCACCCGACCGAACAAGCCAACGGCGACATCCATAACGTCTGTTACGTGTGCCTGCGCGACGGTTCGATCCATGAGCAGGAAAAGATCCACCCCACGCCGAGCGAACGCACGGTATGGAACATCACTGGCGGCGACACCGCGGCCACCATCCAGACGGACTGCGGCCCCATCGGCGTGATGATCTGCTACGACTCGGAGTTTCCCGAGGTCGCGCGCCATCTCACCGACCAGGGTGCGCTGATCCTGTTCGTTCCGTTCTGCACGGACGTGCGCGAAGGCTACCTGCGCGTGCGTTACTGCTCGCAGGCCCGCGCCATCGAGAATCAATGCTACGTCGTGCTCTCGGGCAACGTGGGCAATCTGCCGGGCGTGAACAACTTCGACATCCAGTACGGCCAGAGCTGCATCCTTACGCCGAGCGACTTCCCGTTCGCGCGCGACGGCATCGCAGCCGATTCCACACCGAACATTGAAACCGTACTGTTCGCCGATCTGCATCTGGAAAGCTTGGCCCGTGCTCGTAATGCCGGCGCCGTCCAAAACCTCAAAGACCGCCGCTTCGACCTTTACGAAACGCGCTGGACCCGCAAATCCGAGACGAAATCGTGAGCCACCCGGACGACGAACAGGAGCGCCCGGCATCGACCGCCAAGGGGCGCCTCCAGCAACTGGCCAATTCGGATCTGTTCTCGCCGGTGCAATGGCGCCGACGCATCCTGTTCTGGGGCGGTGCCGTGCTGGTGGGTCTGGCGGCGATCGGCTTTGCCCGAGCGGCGGATTGGGCCTTCAACATTTTCCACGGCGTGGTCACGCATAACCGGTACTGGGCGTTCCTGATCACGCCGGCCATGTTTGCGCTGCTGGCGTGGCTTACCGAGGGTGCGCTCAAGCCCACGCGGGGCTCCGGTATTCCACAGGCCATCGCCGCGCTGAAGATCGAAGACGAAGGCTTTCGGCGAAGTCTGCTTTCGCTGCGCGTGGCCATCGGCAAGATGGCGTTGACGCTTGCCGCCTTGCTCGGCGGCGCATCGGTAGGACGCGAAGGCCCGACGGTGCACGTCGGCGCCGGTCTGCTCTACTCGTTAGGGCGACGCTTCGGCTTTGCGGAGCCCGCTGCAGCGGGGCGCTTCATCCTTGCCGGTGCGGCTGCCGGCCTTGCTGCCGCCTTCAACACGCCGCTGGCAGGCATCGTTTTCGCCATCGAGGAAATGAGCGGCTCGTTCGAACACCGCATGAGCGGCATCCTGCTCACCGCCGTGTTCGTGGCCGGCCTGGTGTCGCTAGGCGTGCTCGGCAATTACGCCTACTTCGGGCATTTCGATATTGGCCTGCCGTTGGGCAAGGCTTGGTGGGCGGTGCTGGCCACGGGCATCGTGTGCGGTCTTGCCGGCGGTTTCTTTGCCCGCCTTATCGTGCCCCACGATACCGGCTTCCGTGGTTTCGTCGGCCGCCTGCGCGCACGCCAGCCCGTGGTGTTCGCCGCTGCCTGCGGCCTTGCGCTGGTGCTGCTGAGCCAGCTGACGCACACCGGCCTCTATGGCACCGGTTACGCCCAGGCCAGGGACATTCTGGAAGGCCATACGGATACGGTGCAGAGCTTCGGCGTGCTGAAGTTCATGGGCAATATCGCATCGTACTGGGCGGGTATCCCGGGCGGCATCTTCTCGCCTGCACTCGCCGTGGGCGCGGGGCTCGGCAACAACCTGTGCGCCATCCTGCCGGGTGTAGACCCTTCGGCGGTGGTGCTACTGGCCATGGCGGCCTATCTTTCCGGCGTCACGCAGGCGCCGCTCACGGCCACGGTGATTTCCATGGAACTCACCGCGAACCAACAGATGGTGCTGCCGATCATGGCGACCTGCTTGCTGGCGCGTGCAGCTTCATCGCTGCTGTCGCGCAAGCCGGTGTATCGCGCGCTCGCTGACAAGCTGATCGAAGGCTATGAGCGGGAACTGGCGCGCCGCAACGCGGAGACATCGATGGACGATAGCGACGATGCGCACAGCGCGTGGACCGAACTGTCGATGGTGGAAGATCCGGCCACGCCCATCCCGCTGTCCGACGAACCGCCGCACACGCCCACTCCACCCACCGACCATCGAAGCTCATGACGCCACGCTGGGATCACCTGCTGACCAATGCCACGCTTGCCACCTTCGCGGGTGACGCGCCTTATGGCCTGATCGAACGCGGCGCCATAGCGCTGCATGAAGGACACATCGCCTGGGTCGGCCCACAGAATGCGCTTCCCGCGGATGCCACGACGCAGGCCACGCACGTGGACGATCTCGGCGGTGCCGTGGTCACGCCCGGGCTGATCGACTGCCACACGCATCTCGTGTTTGGTGGAAACCGCGCGCATGAGTTCGACATGCGCCTCAACGGCGCCACCTATGAAGAGATCGCACGTGCTGGCGGCGGTATCGTCTCGACCGTCAAGGCCACGCGCGAAGCAAGTGAAGACGAACTTTTCGCCCAGGCGCTGCCGCGTGCGCATGCGCTAATGAGCGACGGCGTCACCGCGCTGGAGATCAAATCAGGTTACGGACTCAACCTGGACACCGAGCGCCGCATGCTTCGCGTGGCACGGCGCCTGGGCAAGGCGCTGGGCATCACGGTGCGCACAACCTTCCTTGGTCTGCATGCGCTGCCACCGGAATACCGTGACAATCGCGACGGCTACGTTGCGCTGATGTGCGACGAGGTGTTGCCGACGCTTGCCGGCGAAGGCCTGGTCGATGCGGTCGATGCCTTCTGCGAGACCATCGGCTTCACGCCGGAGGAAACACGCCGCGTATTCGACCGCGCGACGCAGCTTGGCCTACCCGTGAAGTTGCACGCCGAGCAGTTGTCGGACCTCGACGGCGCGGCCCTGGTCGCCCGTTATCAGGGATTGTCTGCCGACCACCTGGAATACCTCAGCGACAGCGGCATCCGCGCCATGGCGCAGGCGGGCACGGTGGCGGTGCTACTGCCCGGCGCGTTCTATGCGTTACGCGAGACCAAGCTGCCGCCCATCACCAGTCTCCGCCATCACGGCGTCGCTATGGCCGTTGCGACGGACTGCAATCCAGGTACATCCCCCCTGCTCTCGCTGCGACTGGCTGCAGGCATGGCGTGCACGCTGTTCCGTCTCACACCCGAAGAGGCGCTGCGCGGTGTGACGATCCATGCGGCCAAGGCGCTGGGTCTCAGTGACCGTGGCACGCTGGAAACGGGAAAACGGGCTGATCTCGCCATCTGGAACGTGAGGCAGCCGGCAGAGCTGTGCTACTGGATCGGCGGCAACCATGCCCTGCGCAAGCTGTTCGTCGGCGGCGCGGCCCTGCCTCCCAGCACCTGAACGCGCCCGCCACGCCCATAAAAAAAGCCCCCGCACTGGCGGGGGCTTTTTGCGAAGCGTGACGGCTTAGGCCGACTTCTTCTTCGGCGCTGCCTTCTTGGCGGCTGCCGACTTGGTCACAGTCGCCTTGCCACCGGCCACGGCCGGCTGCACCGAATGAGCGCGGCTGTTGCCGTAGCTGCCACGATAGGTCTTGCCACGACGGGTCCTGCGATCGCCCTTGCCCATGGGGAACTCCTTGATTCGTTGGGTTGAATACGGCCGACCATCGTATCAGCGACCGCCCAAAGCGCAATAGTTGAGGCCTTTAAGCCCACCTGGCGAATCAGCGTCCCTTAACGACAGGCTGGGCCGGCGCAACCGCGTGTGCCATCGGGACAGCTTTCGGCATCGATCTGTACGGTGACGTGCTGGACGCCAAAGCGTTCCGCCAACACCTGATTGATCGCCTGGATGGCCGGCGCGCTGCTGGCGCCATCGTGCAATTCAGCATGCAGCGTCGCCATGCGCGAACCCGAAGCAAGCTGCCACACATGCAGATGATGCACGTCGCGAATGGATTCGTCCGCGCCGCGCAGCGCCTCCTCGACGTCGCCAGTGTTCACGCCTTCCGGCACGCCCTCCAGCAGGATGTGCGAGGACCGGCGCAGCAGGCGCCATGCACTGTTGAGGATCAGCAGCGACACCAGCACCGAAAGCACCGGGTCGGCCCAGTTCCAGCCCATCCAGCGCACGAGCAGTGCCGCCACCACGGCGGCCACGGAACCGAGCAGATCGCCCAGCACGTGCAACGTCGCACCGGCAAGATTTACGTCGTCGTGCGCGTGTCCGTGCAGCGTGCTCAGCACCAGTACGTTTACCACCAGGCCGATCAACGCAACCACCAGCATCATGCCCGAGAGGATGTGCGTGGGCTCGAACAGGCGGGTGATCGCCTCGTACGCGATGAAAGCGACCAGTACAAACTGCGTGAGCGCGTTGACGAAACCCGCCAGCACCTCCAGCCGTCCGTAACCGTAGCTACGCCGCGCATCCGCAGGGCGGCGGGCGAACCACGCGCCGACCACGGCGAGCAGCAGCGCCAGTGCGTCGATCAGCATGTGGCCGGCATCGGCCACCAGCGCCAACGAGCCGGACCAGAAGCCGCCCACCATCTCCACCACCATCATCAGAGTGGTGAGCACAAAGGCAAAAATCAGCTTCTTTTCCCGACCGGTGACGCCACCATGCGCATGGTCATGACCGTGGGCGTGATCGTGCGCATGACCGTTGGCATGGTCATGGTCGTGATGATTGTGAGTGTGCGCGTGCGTGGAGCTCATGCGTAAATGCTAGAAACCCGGGGCCCCGTTACACAATCACGACGCCATTCGTCGCGACCGTCAGTGAGCGCATTGCGGACCATGCACGTGCATGGCGCGATGCGTGCGCAGATTGACGAAGTGCCCCGCGGCTACCAACAGACCACCGCAAGTGACCATCGCGCTGTGCAAGCCGATCGAATATTTCTCGGCAAACGTCACGCCGACGATCAACAGGACCAGCCCCGGCAGCGCCAGCAATAGCGCCAACGGACGGTGATGGTGGCGATAGCCGCTGATCAGGCTGAACAGCGCGAGCGCGCTGGCAAACATGACAAACCCGCGCTCGAACGCGTGATCGGCCAGAAAGCCGAGCCCGAGTACGGGCAGCAACACGAGCACGAACGGCAGCGCCGCGCAGTGGATGGCGCATAGGAATGACGCCGTCGCGCCAATCCGGTCCGCAAGGGACCACCAGCGCTTCTTGTTCAGTCGGGGAGCTTCCATCGGATCGGGGCCGGAGCGGAGCACATACCGGGCCTTGGAGTGACCCGTTCGGCGCATGTTACATTATAACGTCGCGAACGCAAGCCCGGAGAACGGGACCGTTCAGGCGGGCATCCCGATCAGCTCTTGCGGCAGTTCTTGCAAAGACCGTGCACTTCCAGCGTCTGCGCCTGCGGCCGGAAGCCGAAGGCCTTGGCTTGCGCCTCGATCAGTTCCGCCACGCGCTCGTCACACACTTCCTGGGCGCTGGAACAGTTATCGCAGATGAGGAACGGCACCTGGTGCGCCTCTGCCGGGTGGTGGCAGGACACGAAGGCGTTGATGGATTCGAGCTTGTGGATGAAGCCGTGCTCGAGCAGGAAATCGAGTGCGCGATACACCGTCGGCGGAGCCGCGTTGCCGTGGCGTTCGCGCAGCTGGTCCAACAGGTCATACGCCTTCACCGGCTTGCCGGCGGCAGCCACGAGTTCAAGCACTTCCTTGCGCAGCGGCGTCAACCGCAGCCCACGTTCCTCGCTGGCATGCTCCACCGCACGAACGAAGCTCTCCGCGTCGTCATGATGATGGTGGTGCGTGTGCGGCTTGTCAGCGGCATGACTCAATGGATTCACCTCGTCGTACATCATACACCGCCACCGATGTGAGGCTTGCGACGCATGATCGCAAGCGCCTGCTCAGCGCCGTCCTGGAAGCGGTGGCGGCACGGCCGGCGCCTTGGGGCGCGGCCTCACCAACACGACAATCCAGCCGATAGGCCCGAGCACGGCGGCCCAGACAATGCCCTCCACCGTGCGCCCCTTCCACCAGCCGAGCAGCGCGCCCACGGCGATGAAGACCACGTTCCACCACAGCAGCGCCACCCACGGCACCATGCCCATGAGATTCAGGAAGATATGCAGGAAGGCATCGGGGCTGTCCGGATCCACTCCCTGCGTTGCCTTATCCAACCATTGCTCCACGGCAGGTTCGTCCACTGATTACGATAGGCAGATGATGAAGCGTCGGCGGCACGCCTGCATGCCCCCTCCCAACACGTACCAGAGCACACTGAACCATGCGCTGTCTGCTCATTGAAGACGACATCCCCACGTCGGACCTGATCCGCGAGGGCCTGGCCGGGGCTGGACACCAGGTGGAGGCCTGCCACGACGGCGCCGCCGGGCTGGACCGCGTCAGCAACGAGCGATGGGATCTAGTGCTGCTGGACCGCATGCTGCCCGGCGGCGTGGACGGCCTGGATATCCTCAGCACCATGCGCCTGCGCGACGACCACACGCCCGTGCTGGTGCTCAGCGCGCTCAGCAGCCTTGACGAGCGCGTGCGTGGCCTGCGCAGCGGTGGCGACGACTACCTGACCAAGCCATTCGCCCTGGACGAAATGCTGGCCCGCGTGGAAGCCCTCGCGCGCCGTGCGGGCCAGCGGCCGGAACCGGATGTGTTCAGCGTGGGTGATCTGACCCTGGAGCCGCGCACGCGACGTGTGTTTCGCAACGGCCGCCCCGTGCTGCTGCAGCCGCGTGAATACCAGTTACTCGAATACCTGGTGCGCCACCAAGGTGAGGTGGTGACGCGCAAGATGCTGCTCGCCGCGGTGTGGGGCTTCCACTTCGATCCGGAAACCAACGTGATCGACGTGCAGATGAGCCGCCTGCGCAACAAGATCGACGAAGACGGAGCGCCGCCGCTGATCCGCACCGTGCGCGGCGTCGGCTTCACTATCGGCACCGACGGCGACGACCTGCATGTCGCTGAGTGACTTCCGCCATTCCGTGGTGTTTCGCATGGCGGCGGGCTATGGCGTGCTGCTGTTGGTTTCGGTCGTGCTCATTGCCGCCGTTTTCTATGTTGGCACCGCAGGGCTGTTACGCAGCAACATCGACGAACAATTGCGTAGCCGCACCCGTCACCTAGTGCAGGAAGAGCAGCAGCGCGGCATGGATGCCATGGCCAGCGATATCCACGACCTACTCACCGACAACCAGGACACCGACACCGAGATCTACCTGCTGCTGGACCCGCACGGAAAGACGATCATCGGCAACCTTACGGCGTGGCCCAACGCTGCGGTCGTCACCGACGGCATGCACCAACTTGAAGTGGATCGACTGGACCACCATTCGCCCAGCCGCCTGCTGACCCACCGCTTTGCCGACGGCAGCACCCTGCTGGTGGGCCGCGACATGCAGGACGTGCGCACGCTGGAGCACCGGATCGTGGTGGCCTTCGGCATCGGCGGCCTGTTGGCGCTGCTGCTCGCCGGTGGCGGCGCCATGCTGTTCCGCTCGCAGTTGCAGCGGCAGCTCAAGGCCATCCACCGCACCACCACCGAAATCGCCGCCGGCCGCCTGGACCGTCGCGTCGTCGTCGGGCGCTCGCGCGACGAATTCGCCATCGTGGCCCGCGACATCAACGACATGCTCGACGAAATCGAGCGCTTGATGGACAACACGCGCCAGGTTTCCAACGCCATCGCGCACGACCTGCGCACGCCACTCGGGCGGATACGCGCCGCGCTGGAGCAGGCGCTGCGCTCGCCGCAACGGGAAACCCGCCTGCCCCACGACGCGCAGTACGCCATCGACGAGGTGGATAGCCTGATCACGGTGCTGGACAAGATGCTGCAGATCGCCGAGGCCGAATCGGGCGTGCGACGCGGCAGCTTCGAAGCGCTGCCGCTGGCTGGCCTGTTGGACGATATCGTCGAGCTGTACCAACCGGCCGCCGAACTGCGTTCGATCACTCTGCAATCCATCGTGGAAGGCAATCCCTATGTGATGGCTGATCGCCATCTGCTGGCTGGCGTGCTGGCCAACCTGCTGGACAACGCCTTCAAGTACGCAGGCGAAGGTGCCCGCGTCACCATGAAGGCCGTATCCAACGGCGAGTGGGTCTGCATTAGCGTGCAAGACGACGGCCCTGGCATACCGGAACCGGCACTATCCCGCGCCACTGAACGCTTCTTCCGGGTGGACAGCAGCCGTCACCAACGCGGCAACGGGCTGGGCCTGAGCATCGTGGCGGCGGTGGTCGCACTGCACCGTGGCCGGCTCACGCTGGAAAACACCTCGCCGGGCCTGCGAGTAGGCATCGAACTGCCCGCCGCCAACCTTTCCAAACCGTAACTGTTGCTGGGCACCTGCCTGCCTTAGGGTGGCGGGGCTTTCCCTGCCCGCCGGCCAGCTCTTAAGCCTCGGGACCATGGAATGTCACCGCGCGGCATCCCACCGCGGCTCCCTCTGTTCCCGTGCGACAAGCCGTAGGTTTCATGAAGAAGCATCAAGGACGACTGATCGCCGGTGGCTGCCTCCTGGTGGCTATCCTGCTGGCCGTGTTCCTGCGTTCCCCCTCCAGCTCGGCGGACACCAACGCACCGGCTGCTCCGAAAGATCCCCAGAACGTCACCATCAACGAGCAGCAGGCCCATCAGGTGCGTGTTGCGCAGATCGTCATGCGCGACTTCACGCCGGGTGTCGACGCTGTGGGTTACGTCGACTTCAACCAGGACCATCTGGCGCAGGTCAACTCGCCCTACGCGGGGCGCGTGCGTGAGGTGTTCACCAAGGCCGGCGACGCGGTAAAGCGGGGCCAGTCGTTGTTCTCCGTGGACAGCCCGGATCTGGCGCAGGCCGAAGCCACGTTGGTTGGCGCCGCCGCTTCGCGTGTGCAAACCACCGCGGCGCTTGAGCGCGCCAAGGGCATGGCGCAGGCGCAGGCCAATGCACCGCGCGATGTCGAACAGGCGGTATCGGACCAGCAGACCGCCGAGGGTAATTACCAGGCGGCACGACGCGCACTGCACATCTTTGGCAAGAGCGACGCGGATATCGACCGCATTGCCGCCACGCGACGCGTGGACGGCGAGCTGCGCATCGACAGCCCGATCGACGGCCACGTCAGCGCACGCACGATCGCTGCTGGCGATCTGGTGCAGCCGGGCAACAGCCCCGCACCCTTCACCATTTCCGACGACGACAGCCTGTGGCTGGTCGCCAACGTGAGCGAGGACGACGCCACCCAGGTACATGTGGGTGATGTGTTAAGCGCGACCTTGCCCGCGCTGTCGCAACAGGCCATCAAGGCTACCGTGGACTATGTGGGCAACAGTTCTGATGCCGCCACGCATCGAGTGACGCTGCGCTCGATACTGCACACGCCACCTCAGGGCCTGCGTCCGCAAATGCTGGCGAACTACCGCATCTTTACCGCGCCTCCCGCGCGTCACGAAGCCGTGCCCGCCGATGCCGTGGTGCGCGAAGGCACCGGCGCCATGGTGGTGTTCACCACGACCGACGGGTTGCGCTTCACCCGTTGCCCCGTGCAGTTGGGGCCACCGCAGGACGGCTACTACCCCGTGCTATCCGGCCTGCCCGCCGGCCAACGCATCGCAACCGAAGGCGCGCTGTTCCTCAGCAACGCGCTGGCACTGCAATCGCAGTAAGCACCGCAAATCTCATAAGGACCGAATGTGTTTCGTGGTCTTGTCGCTTTCGCGCTGACCCGCCGCGCCATCGTGCTGATGGCGCTGGCGGCGTTCACTATCGCCGGGCTGGTGGCATACGCCAAGCTCAATATCGAGGCTTATCCCAACCCCGCGCCGGTGATCCTGGAAATCACTGCGCAGGCACCTGGGCTTTCCGCCGAGGAAATGGAGCGCACCTATACGCGTCCGATGGAAGTGGGGCTGGCGACCACGCCGGGCGTGGAAAGCATCCGCTCCACCTCGTTCTACGGTCTGTCGTTTGTGCGCGTCACCTTCAAATACGGCACTGACTACTATTTCGACTACACGCAGGCTGCGCTGTCCTTGCAGCAGAACGTAACCCTGCCCAACAACGTGCAGCCACAAATCCAGGCATCCAGCCTGGTCGGTGAGGTCTTCCGCTACCAGTTGGTTGGCCCGCCGTCGACGAGCCTTACCGAATTGCGCACCCTGCAGGACTGGGTGGTCACGCGCCGCCTGTTGTCAGTGCCCGGCATCGCGCAAGTGGTGACCTGGGGCGGCACTACCAAGGAGTACGACGTTGAGGCCGACCTGCACAAGCTGCAGGGTTACGGCATCACCCTGCCCCAGCTCATCACCGCCATCGGCAACGCCAACAGCAACGTCGGCGGGCGCACCATCAACATCGGCCAGCAGTCGGTGAACATTCGCGGCGTGGGCTTGGTCAAGGACGTCGGCGACATCGGCAACATCGTGCTCAACCAGTCCAACGGCACGCCAGTGCTAGTGAAGGACGTGGCCAAGGTCGAGGTGGGCGCCGTGCCGCGCTTGGGTCGTGCCGGGCGCGACAAGCAGGACGACGTAGTTACCGGCATTGTGGTGATGAACCGCACGCTGCAGACCAATGAAGTGGTGGCACGCGTCAAGGAAGAGGTCGCAAAGCTCAACAGCGACGGCACGCTGCCGGCAGGCGTAAAGCTGGTGCCCTTCTACGATCGCTCCACGCTGGTTTCGGTGACCACCCACACCGTGCTGCACAACCTGATCTTCGGCTGCCTGCTGGTGTTCCTGATCCAATGGATCTTCCTAGGCGACCTGCGCAGCGCCATCATCGTCAGCGCCAATATCCCGGTGGCGCTGTTCTTCAGCATCATCATCCTCGTGCTGATGGGCGACTCGGCCAACCTGTTGTCACTGGGTGCGGTGGACTTCGGCATCATCGTCGACTCGGCGGTGATCCTGATCGAAAACATCTTCCGCAACTTCCAGAAGAGCCGCGAAGAACAACACGAGATATTGCACGAAGCCGCGCAGAGCGACCTGGGCACCTATATGCGCGGCGGCGCCACCCACGGCTGGACCGATCGCCTGCGCTTGCTTTTCATCAGCGCCATGCAGGTAGATCGCGCGGTGCTGTTCTCCTCCGCCATCACGGTGGCGGCCTTTATCCCCCCTGTTCACCATGCAGGGTGTGGAAGGCCAGATCTTCAACCCGATGGCGCGCACCTATGCCTATGCATTGACTGGCGCACTGATCGCCACCTTCACCATCTCGCCCGTGCTGGCCTCGCTGCTGCTGCCCAAGCACGTGAAGGAAACCGAGACATTGTTCGTGCGGGCTATCCGCCGCGTCTATACACCGGTGCTGCGCTGGGCACTGGAACGCCGCCGCACCACCGTGGGCCTGGGCGTGGGTTTTCTGCTGCTCGCCGCCCTGCTGTTGACGCGCGTGGGCACCGAGTTCCTGCCGGCGCTGGAGGAAGGCAACCTGTGGATACGCGCCTCCATGCCGCCCACCATTTCGCTGGAGGCCGGCCAGGACAAGGTGAACGAGCTGCGCCGCATCCTGCTCACCCATCCCGAAGTGGTAACGGTGGTGTCGCAGCATGGCCGCCCCGACGACGGTAGTGACGCCTCCGGCTTCTACAACGTGGAGCTGTTCGTCCCACTCAAGGCGCAGGACGATTGGCCCAGCGGCCACACCAAGGAAAAGCTGGTGGCCGACCTGCAACACGAATTCGAGAACGCGCTGCCCGGCGTCGAGTTCAACTTCTCGCAGTACATCCAGGACAACATCGAGGAAGGACTATCCGGCGTGAAGGGCGCCAACTCGGTGAAGATCGTCGGACCCGAATTACCCGAACTGGAACGCCTTGCCGACCAAGTCATGCACCAGATGCAACAGGTGCGCGGCATACAAGACCTTGGCGTGTTCCACGTATTGGGCCAGCCCAACCTCAACATCACCATCGACCGGGCCAAAGCTGCGCGCTACGGGCTCAACACGGGCGATATCAACGCCGTTGTGCAAGCGGCGGCCGGAGGCACGTCGGCCAGTACCGTGCTGGAAGGTGATCGCCAGTTCGACCTGGTCGTACGCCTTGCCCCAAAGTACCGGCGCAGCATCGAGGACATCGGCAACATCCAGGTGGGCTACAACCTGCCCAACGGTGGCACCGGCTACGTACCACTGCGCGATGTCGCCAAGATCAGCCTCGACACCGGCGCCTCGTACATCTATCACGAACGCAACGAGCGTTTCGTGCCGGTGAAATTCAGCGTCCGTGGTCGCGACCTGGGCGGCACGGTGGCGGATGCCCAACAGCGCATCTCCGAACACGTGCCGCTGCCGCCGGGCTACCATTTGGTGTGGGCGGGCGAGTTCAATGATCTGCAGCAGGCCAAGCAACGTCTGGCCGTGGTGTTGCCGATTGCCATGGGCTTGATCCTCGCCCTGCTGTTCGCCCTGTTCAACTCGTTCCGCGACAGCCTGCTCACACTGGCGGCCATTCCTTTCTCCATCGCCGGCGGCATCATCTCGCTGTATTTCTCGGGATTGGATTTCAGCATCTCCGCCGCCATCGGCTTCGTGTCGCTATTCGGCGTGTCAGTGATGAACGGCATCCTCGTCATCACCTACTTCAATCACCTGCTATTCACTGGTTTGTCTCCGGTGGAAGCGATGGCGCAGGCCGCAGAGCAACGCATGCGCCCCATGCTGATGACCGCCTTGTCAGCCTGTATCGGCCTGCTGCCAGCGGCGCTATCCACTGGCATTGGTAGCCAGGTGCAGCGTCCGCTCGCCACCGTAGTGGTCGGCGGCATGCTGATCGGTCCTGTCATGCTGCTGGTCGTGGCGCCCGCGCTGCAGGTACTGGTGGTGGAGTGGTCGCATAAACGACGGAAGCGCCGACACGCAGGAGGCACGCCATGATCCGCGCCGGAAACACATCGCGCTGGTATGTGCTCGCTGCTGCATTGACCGCTTGTGCCGGCTGCGCCGTCGGTCCCGACTACCAGCGCCCCACTACGCCGACGCCAACGCAGATCACACGACAGCCGCTCGCATCTACGGCGGGCAGCGCAAGCGGTGTATCCCAGCAGTGGTCCTCCAACGAGGCCATTGCGAAAACCTGGTGGGAGGTCTTCGGGTCGGATGCACTCAATCGCCGCGTCCAACGCGCGCTTGCGCACAACCCTGATCTCGACGCCGCCACCGCCGCGCTGAAGCAGGCGCAGGAGAACGTAGCGGCACAGCGCGCCACGTTCTTTCCCTCCGCGCAGCTCAATTACTCGCCATCCCGTCAGCGCGATGCCGTGGGCACACTCGCGCCGACGCTCACGTCGAACGCGACCTACTACACGCTGCATACAGCCCAGCTCAACATCAGCTACGCGCCCGACGTATTCGGACTCAACCGACGTACCGTGGAATCGCTGCAGGCGCAGGCCGACAACCAGCGCTACCAACTGGAAGCAGCTCGCCTGACCCTGGCTGCCAACGTGGTGAATGCGGCCATCCAGGAAGCCTCGCTGCGTTCGCAGATCGAAGCCACACAGGCCGTCATCGACGCGCAGACGAAAGCGCTGACGATCCTGCATGCCCAGGCGAAGTTAGGTTATGCCTCCGGGCTCGACGTGGCTGCTCAGGAAAGCGCGCTTGCGCAGGCTCGCCAATCGCTGCCGCCACTCGAAAAACAGTTGGAACAGAACAGGGACCTGCTTGCCGTGTTGTGCGGCGACACGCCCGACCAGGCCGGCGCACCCGAGTTCGACCTCGAACACCTCACCTTGCCGGTATCACTACCGCAGGCTGTGCCCTCGCAACTCATCACACAGCGCCCCGACGTGCGCGCCGCCGAGGAAAGCGTGCACGACGCCAGCGCCCAGGTTGGCGTAGCTCTGGCCAACCGCCTGCCGCAGTTCACACTGTCGGGTGCCTACGGCGGCAGCTCCACCTCGTTCACCCACATGTTCACCGACAACAACGTGTTCTGGACGCTGGCCGGCAGCGTCAGCCAGACCGTATTCGACTTCGGCGCGCTCAAGCACAAGCAGCGCTCCGCGGAAGCCGCCCTGCAACAGTCCGCCGCCCAGTATCGCGGCGTGGTGCTTGGTGCGTTCCAGAATGTTGCCGATACGTTGTATGCCATTGACAGCGACGCACGTGCTCTCGCCGCTGCCGATGATGCGGAGAAGGCTGCTTCGCGTACGCTGACGCTTACGCAGAAACAGCAGCAGCTTGGCTACGTGAACGTGCTGACGCTGATTAATGCGCAGCAGGCGTTTCAGCAGGCGCGCATTTCAAGGGTGCAGGCGCAGGCGGCGCGGCTCAGTGATACGGCGGCGTTGATTCAGGCGTTGGGGGGGGGTGGCAGGGTTCGGTGGTGTCGAACTGAGCGTTTTGCGCTTCGGCGGGGCGCCGCTCCTGATTTTTCATCGGCTTGAATGCATGTGCGGAACGCCTCAGTACCGCTCCCTCTCCCCTGCGGGGAGAGGGTTGGGGTGAGGGGTGGGTGCTCGCCACACTGTTTCGATGAAACCGTCATCCCTGCGAAGGCAGGGATCCAGGTTCGTCAGTGGTCGGCTGTCGCCTCGTGCGTTACCGCGACCTGGCCGCTTACGCAGCGGGCGTTTCGATCGTCTGCCAACGACGCGAAGCTAGTCCCGTGGGACGCTCGAGTCACTTTTCTTTGTTGGCCCAAAGAAAAGTAACCCGAAGAAATGGCCTGACAAGCCAACGCCCGCAGCATTCCATGGGGATAAGCCCGAACGGGTGAGGCGGTTTGTTGCTTGGCCACCTTTGCCGCTACACAGCGCATACGTCGGAGCGTTTCGCAACTCGCCGATGCGGAGAGGACTGAAAGCAGGCTTCGCTACGCTTCCCGACCGCTGAGGCTAGGGAAAGTGGACGCTACGCTTTCCTATCGTCGAGGCTGGGTAAAGGGAGCGCTACGCTTTCCTACCACTGGAGCAAGGTAAAGAGGTCGCTACGCTTCCCGACCGTTGTGGAGAACTCGCCACGAAACGGCTTTGCTTTTCCCTTCTGCCTCGACTTTGTGCCCTGGAGCAGGAGCAACGCGACCTGCCGCGATGCGATGTGCAGCTCCGCTGCACGAGCCGTCGGCTTTCGCTTTTGACCTTCGGGCCCCCTGTGCGGCGGTGAGGGGTGGACGATCAGGCCCGCAGGGGGGATCGGCATGGATGCCGATCCCTTTTCGCCAGGGCAGGATGCCCTGTCGAAAAGCCCGGCCGCCCCTCACGAACTGGCCGGCTTCACCGGCCAGCGCCAAGTGGGGGTGCCCTTTCTTTGGGTTACTTTTCTTGGGCAAGCAAAGAAAAGTGACTCGGCCTCCGGCAGGAGGTCGAAAGCCCGCCGCAGGCGAGCCAGATCGCGACTACGCGACAACCGAAAGCAAGGTCACTGGACCCCTGCCTGCGCAGGGGTGACGGCGCTTTTGAAGCGGCAAGGCAAGAGTGACCCCTCACCCCAACCCTCTCCCCGAAAGGGAGAGGGAGAAAAGCATGGCCCGGCGAAATACCCCGAAACCTCAAACCAAAGCGCGTCAACCCTTCGCCCGCGCCACCGCATCATCAATACGCTTAAGCGCCACCTCGCGCCCGGCCAGATAAATCGTGTGATCAATCGACGGCGACACCTGCGTCCCCGTCATCGCCACACGCAACGGCTGAGCAATCTTGCCCATGCCCAATTCCAGCTTGGCCGCGACCTGCTCGATCACGCCATGGATCGGCTCCGGCTTCCACTCAACGTCGACCAATAGCCCCTTCGCCGCTTCGAGCACGGCGACAGCGCTGTCGTTCTGAAGATGCTTGGTCACAGCCTTCTCATCCCACTCGACGATCGGGCCGTACCAGATCTTCGCGCGCTCGGCCATTTCCTTCAGCGTCTGCACGCGATCGCGCAACGCCACGATGACGTCGGCTGGGTTGGGGCCCTTGCTGAAGTCGATGCCTGCCTGCGTGAGGTGCCATTCGAATTCCGGCGCGATAGACGCAGGATCTTCGGTCTTCAGGTAGTGCTGGTTGAGCCACGAGAGTTTGGTGACGTCAAAGCGCGAGGCGGCTTTGTTGACGTCGGCCACGTCGAACAGGCGGACCATCTCCTCTTCGGAGAAGATTTCCTGGTCACCATGCGACCAGCCCAAACGCACGAGGTAGTTGAGTAGCGCGTGCGGCAGGAAGCCGTCATCGCGGTACTGCATCACGCTTACCGCGCCGTGGCGCTTGCTGAGCTTTTGGCCGTCGGGGCCGAGGATCATCGGCAGATGCGCGAACTCCGGCACGGGCATGCCGAGTGCCTTGTAGATGTTGATCTGGCGTGGCGTATTGTTCACATGGTCGTCGCCGCGGATCACTTCGGTGATGCCCATGTCGATGTCGTCGACCACCACGGCGAAGTTGTAGGTCGGCCAGCCGTCGGAACGGAAGATCACCAGGTCGTCGAGCTCGGCGTTGGCCCACTCGATGCGGCCTTTCACCTTGTCCTCGAACACTACCGAGCCTTCCTGCGGGTTCTTGAAGCGCATGACGCGGTTCGGATCGTCGCGGTAGGGCTCGTTGCGGTCGCGGTAGTAGCCGTTGTAACGAGGCTTCTCACCCTTGGCATAGGCGGCCTCGCGCATGGCTTCGATCTCGTCCTTCGACTCGTACGCGTAGTACGCCAGGCCTGCCTTGAGCAGCTCGTCGGCCACCTGCTTGTAGCGCTCCAGGCGCGCGGTCTGGTAGATCGGGCCTTCGTCGTGGCGCAGACCCAGCCAGCTCATGCCGTCGAGGATGGCCTGTACGGCCTCTTCGGTGGAGCGCTCGCGGTCGGTGTCCTCGATGCGCAGCACGAATTCACCACCGCGACGACGCGCCTCCAGCCAGCAATACAACGCCGTACGGGCGCCGCCGATATGCAGGAAACCGGTGGGACTGGGGGCGAAACGGGTGCGGACGGTCATGGTCTGCCTGGACTGGAGCGAAAGAAGACCGGAATTTTAGCCGATACGGCGCAAAGAACCGACCGAAGGCCGCGACGTGCACCCGACCCGCCCGCACCAGGGTCAGCGTGAGGCACGGAAGGCGCTCCCGTGCCAACCCGCCGGACGTATGGCGCCCGGCGGTGTGCCAAGTGCGGGAAGCCCTGCTGCCTTACTTCACCGTGATGGTGATCGGCTTGGAGACGATGGCGGGGTCGAACGGAATATGGTTCTCATCCGCCAGTTCAAGCTGCAGGGTGTGCTTGCCCGGCGCCAGTTTCAGAGTGGTTTCGGTCTGGCCGTTGCCGAAGTGCAGGTGCTGCTCGTCCTTGGGGATCGGCTGTCCGGCGGCAGGCAGGTCCTTTACGTCCACCAGCAGGTGATGGTGACCCGTGCCTTCCTTCTTCACTCCGGCCGGGGCCACGCCCATGCCCTTGAGGCCAAACTGCACGGTGACTTCCGGGCCGACGACGGCGCCGTCCTTGGGCGAAATGATGTAAACCTCGGCACCCGCCGTCGCCTTGGTCACCGGAGGCCCCGGCGCATCGGCGGCAACAACCGCGCCAGCCAGGCCGGCGAGCGCAACTGCAAGCAAAAAGCGTTTCATCGACATGTCTCCACGGTGACAAGTCCCCGGAGTGTACCCGTGAAACCGCATGGCACGCGTCATGGTGCGCCATGACCTGTTACCGCCGTCACGCTGGCGTCATACACACGCCACGCCCCGGCAACGCCCAGAGAGGAATCTGCACAGGGCCAGCCAACGGTATGTTCAAGTGCGCATCGGCATCGTCAGCGAAACCTATCCACCCGAAATCAACGGCGTGGCACTGACCGTGCACAGCCTCGCCGCCGGCCTCGCATCGCAGGGGCACACGGTCGACCTGATCCGTCCCCGCCAGCAACAGCCCTTCAAAGACGAGCCCGGCATCGCCACCCTCGAAGTACGCGGTGCGTCGCTGCCCCGCTACCCAGGCCTTCGTTTCGGATTGCCCGCCGGCGGCACGCTACGCGAACGCTGGACTCGGCTGCGCCCCGACGCGATCTACGTCGCGACGGAAGGCCCACTCGGCTGGTCTGCCGTACGCGCAGCCAAGCGCTTGGGCATCCCGACCGCTACCGGCTTCCACACCCGCTTCGACGCTTACGCCGATCATTATGGCGTGGGCTTTCTCACGCCGGTCGTGCGCAACTATCTGCGCAACTTCCATCGCCGTGCGAAAGCCACGCTGGTGCCGACCGACGCTTTGGCAAGCGAGCTGACCGCACTGGGCGTAGATACCGCCCGGCTGCTCCGCCGCGCTGTCGACACGCGACTGTTCCATCCCAGCCATCGCAATACCGAGTTGCGCGCGGCGTGGGAGGTCGACGGCAACACACCGGTGGTCCTTTACGTGGGCCGTATTGCGGCGGAAAAAAATCTCGCCCTTGCCGTGCGTGCATTCCGCGCGATCCAGCAAGAAGTGCCCAAGGCACGTTATGTGTGGGTCGGCGATGGCCCGGCACGCGCAGCGCTACAGGAAGCCAATCCCGATTTCATCTTTGCCGGCATGCAGCGCGGCGAGAATCTGGCCCAGCACTATGCCAGCGCCGATCTGTTCCCTTTCCCCAGCCTCAGCGAAACGTTCGGCAACGTGATCCTCGAAGCGCTGGCTTCTGGCCTGCCGGTGGTCGCCTATGAAGAAGGCGCAGCGCGCGAGCACCTGCACACGGGCCGCAACGGCTACCGCATCGACGTCGGCAACGAGAAGGGTTTCATCGAGTCCGCCGTAATGCTCGCTTCCAACGCCAGCCTGATCCGTCACATGGGGCGCGCCGCACACGCGGGCATTGCCCACCTTTCACCCGACGCTGTCATCAACGAGTTCGAAAACCTGCTGTGTGAATTGGCCAAGGAGAACGCGCATGAGCACCATGCCTCCGCTGCACACGCCTGAGTTACCCGCCGGCCCTCGTTTCGCCATTGACCGTCGCATGTGTGTCGCCGCCAATCGCTGGGGCACACGCCGCGCCGTTGGCGTCTTCTTCGGTGTCATCAGCCGATTGGGCGACGGCGTCTTCTGGTATTCGCTGATGGCGGTCCTCGCCCTGGTCGATGGACGTCGTGGTTTGCTGGCCGCCGCGCAGATGGCGATCACTGGACTGACCGCCCTACTGCTGTATCGCCTGCTCAAGCGCTGGACGCGACGCCCGCGTCCGTTCCGTGCCTGCCCTGGCGTGATCGCCCACGTGCCGCCGCTGGATGAATTTAGCTTTCCCTCCGGCCACACGCTGCAGGCAGTGAGCTTCACCGTCGTGGCGCTTGCGTGGTATCCATTGCTGGCGCCGCTGCTGCTGACCTTCACCGCGCTGGTGGGTGCGTCGCGCGTGATTCTTGGGCTGCATTATCCGAGCGACGTGATCGCCGCTACCGCCATCGGCAGCGCGCTGGGTGCGCTGTCGCTGTGGCTGCTACCGCTCCACTCGCTGCTGGCCTGAGCGGGCACAACGCAACATCACGATGTACGCGGCGCTGCGCATTTGCGCACCAATGCGTCGTCATCGCTTTGCTATCAGCAAGATAGGTCACCTATCCACAGGCTTTTCCTGCACGCATCCACATCCGCTGTGGAAAACGCTACGCGCCCGTAACGCACCATGCTGCTCAGTTCTTGACCACGGTGTCGCGAACACCTTATGCAGCAAGTAGTTGCCATGCTTTTCCACAGCTTTGCTCTACCGACATCCACAATCGCTGTGGAAAACACTCGCCCGGTGCTTAAAAAGTAGTCACAGTGTGGCAAGTGGTTGTTGATAAAGGCGCTCGATGCGGTTTTCCACAGGCTTATGCCGATGGAGTCCACATGTGCTGTGGAAAACATGATGGGCCCTCCCATCGACGGTAGCGCACTTGCGCGCGGCACGGCTTCAGCGCTTGCTGCCTATTTGCGCATCAACACGTCACGACTTCTTTGATGTCAGTGACATAGCCCACCTATCCACAAGCTTCTCCCACGTACATCCACACTCGCTGTGGAAAACCCGCACATAAAAAAACAGCGCCCGAAGGCGCTGTTTTCTGCACACGAAAGTTGCCGCCGATTACGCCACGCGCGGCGCCTTCATCAAGATGCCGAGCAGATCCGCCAGCTTGTCACGCATCTCGCGACGGTCGACGATCATGTCCACGGCGCCGTGCTCAAGCAGGAATTCCGAGCGCTGGAAGCCTTCGGGAAGTGTTTCGCGCACGGTCTGCGCAATCACGCGCGGGCCGGCGAAACCGATCAGCGCCTTCGGCTCGGCAACATTGATGTCGCCCAGCATGCCCAGGCTCGCCGTCACGCCACCCGTCGTCGGGTCCGTGAGCACGCTGATGTACGGCACGCCGGCATCACGCAGACGCGCCAGTGCCGCCGAGGTCTTGGCCATCTGCATCAACGAGAACAGCGATTCCTGCATGCGCGCACCGCCAGAGGCTGAGAAGCACACCAGCGCGCTGCGGTCGGCCAATGCACGCTCGGCGGCGCGGGTGAACTTTTCGCCCACCACCGAGCCCATCGAGCCGGCCATAAACGAGAACTCGAAGGCCACCGCCATCAGCGGATGACCCTTGAGGCGACCGCTCATTGCCAACAGCGCGTCCTTTTCGCCGGTGGATTTCTGCGCCGCTATGACGCGGTCGCGGTACTTCTTGGAATCGCGGAACTTGAGCGGGTCGATCGGCTCCATGCCGGCCCACAGCTCCTGCGTCGAACCCGAGTCCAGCAGTGCGTCCAGACGCGCACGCGCATCGATGGCGTGGTGATGTCCGCACTTGGGGCAGACCATCAGGTTGCGCTCCAGCTCCGGACGGTAGAGCACCGTGCCGCAGCCGTTGCACTTCTCCCACACGCCTTCCGGCACCTTGCCCTTGCCGGCGGTGCCGGCGGCTTCCGTGCGGGCACGGGGAGTCATGATTTTCTGGAGCCAGTTCATCGCAACACCTCAAACGTTCATGACGCGACGCCGCGTCATGAACGCAGCGTGTTCTCAATGCGCATCCAGCGCGGCACGGATGGGCGCCAGGAAATCCTTGGCCCGCGCGGTGACGTCATCGACGCCTTCTGCGCCGGCCAGACGCTCTACCAGCGCACTGCCGATCACCACCGCATCCGCAAAGCCGGCAATGGCCTTCGCCGACTGCGCATCGCGCACACCGAAGCCTACGGCCACCGGCGCTTTCGATTTCGACCGGATATCCGCGACGCGGGTGGCGATGTCGCTGGTGCTCAATCGCGCCGCGCCCGTGATGCCGGCGAACGAGACGTAGTACAGGAAACCCCTCGCCGACCCGCACAACTGCACCATACGCTGGGGTGCGGTGGTGGGCGCAGCCAGCAGGATCTGTTGCAGGCCGGCCTGGCGCAGCGGCTCCAGCACAGCCGATTCCTCCAGCGGGCAATCCACCACCAACACGCCGTCCACGCCGGCTTCGACAGCCTCGGCGGCGAAACGCTGATAGCCGTGGATCTCCACCGGATTCAGGTAGCCCATCAGCACGATCGGGGTATCCGCATCGCGTTGTCGGAACTGCGCAACCCAGCCAAGCACATCACCGAGGCCTACTCCCTTGGCGATGGCGCGCTCACTCGCGTGCTGGATCACGGGGCCGTCCGCCATGGGGTCGGAGAACGGCACGCCCAGTTCGATCACGTCGGCGCCCGCATCCACCAGCGCGTGCATCAGCGCCACGGCGTGTTGCGGCGACGGATCACCGGCCGTCACGAACGGAATGAGGCCGGTGCGGCCTTCGCTCTTCAGCTTGGCAAAACGGCGATCGATGCGGCTCATACCTGCACTCCTTCGCGGGCAGCAATGGTGTGCACGTCCTTGTCGCCGCGGCCGGACAGGTTGCACAGCACGAGTCCATCCTTCGGGTATTCGCGCGCCAGCTTGATCGCCTGCGCCACTGCGTGACTGGACTCCAGCGCGGCAAGGATGCCTTCGGTGCGCGCCAACAGATGAAATGCTTCCAGCGCTTCGTCGTCGGTCACGCCCACGTATTCGGCGCGACCAGCGTCCTTTAGGAACGCGTGTTCGGGCCCCACGCCCGGGTAGTCGAGCCCGGCAGAAACGGAGTGCGTTTCGGTGATCTGCCCGTTGTCATCGCACAGCACGTAGGTGCGGTTGCCATGCAGTACGCCCGGGCGACCCGCAGCCAGCGACGCCGCATGATGCCCGGTAGCAATGCCCTCGCCTGCCGCTTCAGCGCCGACTATGCGTACGCCGTCATCGTTGAGGAAGGCATGGAACAAGCCGATCGCATTGGAGCCGCCACCCACGCAAGCGGTGATCACATCCGGCAGGCGACCGAACTGTTCCTGCACCTGTTCACGTGCTTCACGGCCCACGATGGCGTTGAAGTCACGCACCATCAGCGGATACGGATGCGGGCCGGCCACGGTGCCAATGATGTAGAACGTGTCGGCCACGTTGGTGACCCAGTCGCGCATGGCTTCGTTCAGCGCGTCCTTGAGCGTCTTCGAACCGGAAGTGACGGGCACCACCTCCGCGCCGAGCAGCTTCATGCGGTAAACGTTGATCTTCTGGCGCTCGATGTCCACCGCGCCCATGTACACCACGCACTTGAGGCCAAAGCGCGCCGCTACGGTGGCGCTGGCCACACCGTGCTGGCCCGCGCCCGTTTCCGCAATGATGCGCGGCTTGCCCATGCGGCGGGCGACCAGCGCCTGGCCAATGGTGTTGTTGATCTTGTGAGCACCGGTGTGATTCAGATCCTCACGCTTGAGCAGGATGCGCGCGCCGCCCACGTGCTGGCTGAGTCGCTCGGCGTAGTACACCGGGCTGGGACGGCCCACGTAGTACTTCAGGTCGCGATCCAGTTCGGCGATGAACTCGGGATCCTGCCGCAGGCGCAGGTATGCCTCGGTCAGCTCGGCCAGCGGCGCCATCAGGGTTTCGGCCACGTAGCTGCCGCCGTAGTTGCCAAAGCGGCCGTGTTCGTCGGGGTAGGCGCTGAAGTCGATCTTGCTCATGAGTGCGTCGTGAAAGTCACAAAAGGTGGCGCTCAACGTACCCCAAAGCGCTGGCTGCAAAAAGCGATATCATGGCCGGCATCCGTCAGGAAAACTCACACATACCATGGCCCGAGCGCTGCCCTCGCTGAATGCCCTGCTCGCTTTCGAGGCCGCCGCCCGCCTCGGCAGCGTGAGCCGCGCCGCCACCGAGTTGCACGTCACCCATGGCGCTGTCAGTCGGCATATTCGCGGCCTGGAGGAAGATCTGCGCACCGCGCTCTTCCAGCGCCAGGGGCGCGGCCTGGTGCTAACCCCCGCGGGGCAGCGCCTGCGCGACACCAGCACCATAGCGTTCACCCAGTTGCGGGATACCTGCGAAGAACTGCGCACGGGCACCGCCCACATGCCCTTTGTGCTGGGCTGCCCGGTCAGCCTGCTTGCCCGCTGGATGATTCCCCGGTTGGAGCACCTGATGGCCGAGATGCCGGAGCTGGAGCTGGATCTGCATCTGCGACCGCAGGAGACCGCGTTTGACGAGTCGCTCGCCGGGCTCGACGCCGCTGTGATGGCCGGCGAGCCGCCGTGGCCGCCGGGCTGGCGCGTGCACCCGCTGGCCAACGAACGCATTGGCCCTGTCGCCAGTCCCGCGTTCGCCAAGGCACATCGCCTGGTGCGTAGCCGCCCACAGGCGCTCAACGATCAGGCGCTGCTGCACACGCTCTCGCGGCCCGACGCATGGCCAAGCTGGGCTGAGAGCATGCACTTGCCGGCCAAGCGATTGAAGCCCGGACAGGGCTATCCGCACCTCTACCACATGATCGAAGCAGCGGTGGCCGGCCGTGGCGTCGCCATCGCTCCCGAGCCGCTGGTCGCCGACGATCTGGCCTCAGGTCGCCTTGTGGCGCCCTGGGGGTTTCAGGACATTCGCGCGCAATGGATATTGGCGACGCCCGCTCGCATCTCCGATGTCAGGGCCGAGCCTCTCGCGGCCTGGTTGAAGGCGGCATTCGAGGATCGGCAACGCCGCGACCCGCACGCAACCTGAAGGCGCAACGCGCCTACCATCGCGTGAAGTGCGCAATGACGCATCAATGCGTTGCGATGTCTTGTGCATCAGGCAGATAGGACACCTATCCACAGCGTTTTCCAGCGTGCATCCACAATCGCTGTGGAAAACGTGATGGATTGCCAAGCCGATCAGCATCCTTCGCTCTCGGGGAACGCTCGCGCGAATACGGCACTCATCGACATGAACACACCGCACGCGACAGCACTCGCTGCGCAATTGCGCATCAACGCGTCGCGATGTCTTTCACATCAGGCAGATAGGACACCTATCCACAGCGTTTCCCAGTGTGCGTCCACATTCGCTGTGGAAAACATGGAGTGCTTGCTGTGTCGATCTGCGCTAATGCGGACAGGGCACGTGCCCACGAATCACGCCCATGTGCGGTGACGTTGAACATTTGCGCATCAACGCGTCGCGATGTCTTTTGCATCAGGCAGATAGGACACCTATCCACAGGCTTTTACGGTGTGCATCCACATCTGCTGTGGAAAACACGCACGGCGCCGCGCGTGCAAATCGCGATCAGAGGTAGCGACGAACGATGATGCTATCAGCGAGCCGCGTTCTGCTGGAGCAACGCATCCGCCTCGCGGACGGCATGGATGAAATCCGCCAGCTTGCGCGAATCCTTGATACCGGGCGCCGACTCGATGCCACTGGCGACATCCACGCCCCAGGGGCGCGCAACGCGCACGGCCTCCGCGACATTGTCTGGCGTCAGGCCACCAGCGAGGATCAAGGGTTGCGCCACGTCACGCGGCATCAGCGACCAGTCGAAGGCCTTGCCACTGCCGCCGGCTTCGCCGAGGCCATGCCCATCCAGCAACAGGCCGGATGCGCCGGGATACTGTTGCAGGCGTGGCAGTGCAGACGCCCCTCACCCATGGCAATAGCCTTGAGATAACGGCGCCCGAACTGCGCGCACCATGCGTCCGACTCGGCGCCGTGGAACTGCGCCAGATCCGGCTGGATCGCATCGATAGCTTCGCGTACGAACCCTGCATCGTCGTCCATGAACAACACGACGGTGGTGACGAACGGCGGCATGGCGCGCACGATGGCTTGCGCCTGCTGCACGGAAACACGCCGCTTGCTGCGCGCCGTCAGCACCATGCCGATGGCATCCGCACCCAACTGCGCGGCGAGCAAGGCATCCTCGACACGCGTCATACCGCAGCACTTGATGCGTGTCATTGGCTTGCCTCGGCAGGCAGACCCCATTGCGCTTCATAGCGCGGACCGAGAAAGGTCAGCCCTGAAGCGAGCGCCGTTGGCCCGGCCACTTCCCGGTTTCGTCCTTCCAGCAACGTATGCATCCACGTTACCGGCTGTTCGCCGCGACCGATGGGCAGGAGCGAACCGACGATGTTGCGCACCATGTGGTGAAGGAAGGCATTGGCCTCGATCTCGACGATAACCTGCTCGTCCTCGCGACGCACGCTCACGGCCAACACCTCGCGTCGCGCGTGTTTGGCCTGGCAGGACATGGCACGAAACGCACTGAAGTCGTGTTCACCCACCAGCGCCTGCGCCGCTTCATGCATGCGCGCGGCGTCCAGCGGCAGACGTTCCCAGGTGACATAGCGTGCGTCTAGCGCTGCACGCACCTTGCGGTTGAGGATGCGATAGCGATAACGGCGGCTGCGCGCGGAGAACCGCGCATGGAAGGCAGGCTCCACCGGTTGCGCCCACAGCACCGCGACCGTCGACGGCAGATTGGAACAGGCGCCCAATATCCAACTGCGCATATCGCGCTGCACCTCGGTGTCGAAATGCACCACCTGGCAACGCCCGTGCACGCCGGCATCCGTCCGCCCCGCGCAGGTAACTTCCACGGGATGCGCCGCGACGAACGACAGCGCGCGTTCCACCGCACCCTGCACGGTCTCCCCGTGGGTCAGCCGTTGCCAGCCGGAGAACTCGGTGCCGTCGTATTCGATACCCAGGGCGATGCGCATGAAATCCAGGAAAACAGCCAACAGAAGCGCAAAGGTTAGCAGGCCCGAACGCACACGGGCCGGCAAAAGCCGGCCCGTGTAATCGCGTCACTGGAAAGCGGGTATCAGCGGATGCTTTCGAGCAGGCGCTTGGCCACGTCCTTCTGCATCTGCGTGCCCTCGTGGATGACTTCCTCCAGCATGGCCTGCGCGCCATCCGGATCGCCCATATCGAGGTAAGCGCGGGCCAGGTCGAGCTTGGTGTCCACCGGGTCGTCGGTGAAATGCCCGCCGAGATCGTGGTTCAGCTCATGACCCAGATCGCTGTCGGCGCTCTCGTGGGTAAAGCCATGATCCGCACTGTGCACAGCCACCGGCTTTTCTTCGTGCGCCTCATCGACTTCCGTCTCTGCAAAGCGCCAGGTCGACGCATGGGCGTCGTGTTCCAGTTGCTCTGCTTCGTGCTCCGTCGGCGCCGTGGTGTGGGCAGACGACTGGGCCGGCTTCGGGGTCAGGTCGAAATCGAAGTGATAGCCACTGACCTTCGGCGCATGCTGCACCGACGGCGTCGGGATGGGCGGCATCTCGTCGTCGTGATCCGTGGCATAGGCGCCCAGGTCAAACTGGTCCAACGCCTCATGCCCGCCCTCGGCGTGCGCACGCGGCGCGGCGTGGGCGAACAACGGATGCTCCGGCACCAGGTCTTCGCCCATGTGCATCACGTCTACCCATTCCGGCTGCTGCGGATCGGTGACGTGGGCATGCATGGCTTCCGCTGCGGCCTCGAAATGGTCAACGTCGCGACGGCTGTAGTAGAGGCTGACCAGCTCAAGATGCAGGCCAATGTCGTCCGGATGCTCGGCGAGCTGGTCGAGCAGCTCGTCCTGATCGTGGTCCACGCCATCGACACCGTCATGCGGCACGGTACCGAAGCGGTCGGCCAGTGAGGACGCACCAACCGCTGATGCCGGAGCGGCGGCCTTGCGGCTGCGACCACGCAGGGCGGCCAGCAGGCCCAGCAGGATGACGCCGGCACCGGCGCCCCATGCCCAGGTCTGCATGTACCAGGGTTCTTCCTCGGCAACCGGTGTCGGCTTCGCCGCAGCAGGCTTGGCGGCCGGCTTCGCGGCTTCCGGCTTGGCAGCAGCCACCGGTGCCGAACTGGCATGGGCCGGGGCGCTCGCAGCAGAGGCTGGCGTCACCGCCGCAGCCATCGCTGGCGCGCTTGCGGCGGCGGCCGGCTGGTTGGCCTTGACTACCGTTTCCGCTTCCGGCGCCTTGACCGATGCGGCCTTGGCGGGCGCCATCGCGGCCGTTGCCGCGACGGCAGGCTGGCCAGCCACCTTACGGGCGTCGGCAAGCTTGTGCTGCAGGTCGGCGATCTCGGAGTCCTTGAGCGACAACAGGCGCTCGTTCTTGCCGTTGATGTCTTCGAGGTCTTTCAGACGCGACTTGAGCTCATCGCCCTGCTTGGTCAGCGAGGTCAGAGCTTCTTGGCTGCGCAGCAGATCCTGATGCAACGCCGCCATGCCCTGCTGGGCGGCAGCCTTGTCACCCTTGCTACCGTGACCGGCGGCGTTGTCCGAACCTTCCTTGGCGGGAACCAGGGCCAGATGATCACCAGCCGCGGCAGCAGCAGCGGGCGCCGATGAGGCGTTCGCGCGCGTACCGGCATCGGCAACGGTGGTTGGCACACGGGCGGCGCCAGAGCGCCAATCGCTGTTCTGGCGACGCACTTCGGCCAGGGCGGCCGCGGCGGCCATGGCCTGCGCGTCGTCCTTGGACGGGACGCGGAGCACTGCACCGCTCTTCAGCGCATTGATGTTGTCGCGGTAGAAGGCGTCCGGATTGGACGTCTTCAGGGCGATCAGCATCTGGTTCATGTCCACACCGGCCGGCGCGGTTTCATGCGCGATGGTAGACAGCGTCTGGCCGCTTTCGACAGTGTAGGTGCCACTGGCAGCGGCGCGCGGTGCCGGGGTGGGTCGGGCTGGCTTGGCTTCCGGCGCAGGCGTCGCGGCCGTCGCTTCGCTGCTGGCGGTGGCCGGCGGCGCGGCGCGGTGGGACGACTTGCTGCCGCCGGACTGCGTCGGCGCGCGGGTCGCCGGGACGCTGCTGGCGGCGCTGCCGGGCGGGTCGAGCAGGATGGTGAACTCGCGCAGGCTCTTGCCCGAGGCGTTGTTCACTTCGACCAGCAGGTCGAGATAGGGGTCGTTGACCGGCACGGCGCTGGTGATACGGATCACCTTCTTGCCGTTGGCACCGTCGACCACCGAGAACTGGAGGGAAACCGTCGGGGCCGCCGCCACGCCAGCCTGGGCGGCATCTTCGGAGGAAGCCAGCCGGGCGGTGAGGTTCTGCAGCTCGGCGGGGCTGTCGGGATTGATCGGGATTTCGGCCAGCAGCGGCTGTCCGAGGGCGGATTTCACCTGGATCTGGCCCAGCTCCAGAGCGGCTGCCTGGCTACTGCCGAGGGCGAGCGCCAGCAGTATCGACAGCTTCAGCGAACGATTCATCGTGTTTTCCCCCGAACGACCCCGTGACATTCTTATCGGCACACCGAAACACGGCAGCACCCGCAACGAGGCGTCACTTTAGTTAGATACAAGCCAATCAACAATAGCGTTGATCAGTATTTACAGCACCTTGCTGGCGCTTCTTCTCGTAGGACGATGCCTCCCGGGAAACCAAAAACCCGCTCCCCGGGGGCATCGCCTGCATCAATGCCCGGTCGGCTGGGATGTCGAGTTCAGGGCCTTCAACTGGGCCTGGAGTTCGGCAATGGTCTGGTCCTGCTGCTTGATCTTGGCATCGGAGTCGTGGGATTTGCCCTCCTCCTTCGCCACATCGCCCTGCAGTTGCTTCACCGTCGCCTGCTGCTTCTGGATGGCTTGGTCGAGCTGCTTCTGGTCGCCGGCCGGCGAAGCAGGCGTCGTCGACGGCTGTGCCGCCCGGGCAGGTAGAGCGAACACCAGCGCACACATTACCAACCCGGTCAGCACATGCTTCATTACAGATAGTCCTTGATGAGAAGTTCAGCGATTTGAACGGCGTTGAGCGCCGCGCCCTTGCGGATGTTGTCCGCAACAACCCACAGGTCCAGGCCGCGCTCGTGCGAGATGTCTTCGCGGATGCGACCCACGAAGACGGGATCCTTGCCGGCCGCATCGCTCACCGGCGTCGGGTAGCCACCCGCTTTGCGCTCGTCGATCACGACTACGCCCTCGGCCTGTTCAAGCAGCTCGCGCGCTTGTTCGGCGGTGATCTTGTCGTGGGTCTCGATATGCACCGCCTCGGAGTGGCCGTAGAACACCGGCACGCGCACCGCGGTGGGATTCACCTGGATGGTGGGATCTTCGAGGATCTTGCGCGTCTCCCACACCATCTTCATTTCTTCCTTGGTGTAGCCGTTGGGCTGGAAGTCGTCGATGTGCGGAATCACGTTGAACGCGATCTGCTTGGAGAATTTCTGGGTTTCCACTTCCTGGAAACTGAGCAACGCGGCGGCCTGCTTGCCCAGCTCTTCCAGGCCACTGCGACCCGCGCCCGACACAGACTGGTAGGTCGCCACGTTGATGCGCTCGATGCCCACCGCGCGGTGGATCGGCGCCAGCGCCACCAGCATGCCCATGGTCGAGCAGTTCGGGTTGGCGATGATGCCGCGCGTGGTGTACTCGGCAATGGCATGCGGGTTCACCTCGCTCACCACCAGGGGGATATCGTCCTGGTAACGAAACTCGGAGGTGTTGTCGATCACCACGGCACCGGCCGCAGCGGCACGCGGCGCATGCTCGCGGCTCACCGAACCGCCCGCCGAAAAGAACGCAATGTCGACGCCGTTGAAGTCGAAGTCCGCAAGGTTGCGCACGGTGACCTGTTTGCCGCCGAAGGAGATTTTCTCGCCCGCCGAACGCTCGCTCGCCAACGGCACGAGCTCGCTGATGGGGAATTCACGCTCGGCCAGGATAGCCAGCAGGGTTTCACCCACGGCGCCCGTTGCGCCGACCATTGCCACCTTGTAGCTGCTCTTCTTGCTCATATCCCGTAATCAGGTTGGAGGATGGGGAGAACCGCCCCGATCTCCGCATCTGCGGAAATCTCAGCCGGGGCGGCGCGCAAAACAACAACAAACACGCATGGGCGTGAATGTCATCACGCTTTAATGTACGGACCGGTGGGCCAGAACCGCCGGATTGAGCGGAGTCGGCGGTTTTCCCGCCGCCTCACCGAAGCCCAGCGCGGCAATCACATTGTCCACCGCCAGATTGGCCATGGCGCGGCGGGTTTCTTCGCTGGCGCTGGCGATATGCGGGCTGAGCACGGCATTGTCGAGCGCCAACAGGTCCGGATGAACCTGCGGCTCGCCCTCGAACACGTCCAGCCCAGCCGCCGCCAGCCTGCCCTCGCGCAACGCCACGGCCAAGGCCGCGTCATCGACGATACCGCCGCGGGCAACATTGACCAGCACGGCGGACGATTTCATCTGGGCCAGCTCCGGCGCGCCAATGGCGTGGCGGTTCTCGGGCGTGAACGGCAGCACCAGCACCAGGAAATCCACCTGGCGCAGCAGCTCCGCCTTGCCCACCAAGGTGGCCTTGCACTCGCGCTCCACCATCTCCGGCAGGCGCGAACGGTTGTGATACAGCACCTTCATGTCGAAGCCGGCGGCGCGACGCGCAATGCCCTGCCCGATGCGCCCCATGCCGAGAATGCCCAGCGTGCGGCCGTGCACATCCAGCCCCATCCAATCGTCGAAGCGCATGTTGCTGCCCGGCCACTGCCCCGCCCGCAGCCAGCGCTCCGCTGCACCCACGCGGCGGGCCGCCGTCAGCATCAGTGCCCAGGCGAAATCGGCCACGCTCTCGCTCAACACGTCCGGCGTGTTGCTGGCGAGAACGCCGTGGCGCGTCAGCGCCTCGAGATCAAGATTGTTGTAGCCCACACCCAGGTTGGCGACTGCCTTCAGACGCGTGTTGCCCTCAAGCACCGCCGCGTCAATGCGATCGCCCAGACCCACGACCGCAGCATCGACACCAGCCAGCTTGCGCTTGAGTTCGTCGGCCGAGTGGCGATGCTCCACGGCCTCGGCGTCAACGTCGAAGTGTTCCGCCAGGCGGGCCAGTACGTCGGGAAACAGAGGGCGGGAGACCCATACTTTCGGTTTGACTGTCATCTGCATGCACTTCTTCGTGCTGCGCCAGCCCGCAAGCGGACTGACGCGTTTCAGGGAATGCGGGGAGATACCTCGCCAACATCGCCGCATTGGCCGCGGTGACGAAGCGCTTGATCCATCAGAACGAGGGCCACCATCGCCTCGGCGATCGGCGTCGCGCGAATGCCGACGCAGGGGTCGTGGCGCCCCTTGGTGACCACGTCCACCGGCTCGCCGGCGAGGTTCACACTGCGACCGGGAATGAGGATGCTCGAGGTCGGCTTCAGAGCGATGGAGGCCAACACAGCCTGCCCCGTACTGATGCCACCGAGGATGCCGCCCGCATGATTGGATGCAAAGCCGTCCATCGCCATCTCGTCGCGATGCTGGCTGCCGTGTTGTGCGACCACGTCGAAGCCGTCACCGATCTCCACGCCTTTCACGGCATTGATCGACATCAGCGCGGCAGCGAGTTCGCCATCGAGTTTGCCGTAGATCGGCTCGCCCCACCCTGGCGGCACGCCGTCGGCCACCACGTTGACGCGCGCGCCCACCGAGTCGCCCGATTTGCGCAAGGCGTCCATGTAGGACTCCAGCGTGGCAACCTCATGTGCATTCGGCCAGAAAAACGGGTTCTGCTCGACGGCATCCCAGTCGAACGAGCCGGGCGTGATATCACCGATCTGCGCGAGATAACCGCGCACGCGCACGCCATAGCGCGCGGCCAGCCATTTTTTGGCGACCACGCCGGCCGCCACACGCATGGTCGTCTCGCGCGCCGAGGAGCGGCCGCCACCGCGAGGATCGCGGATGCCGTATTTCTGCCAATAGGTGTAGTCCGCGTGCCCGGGGCGAAAGGTCTGGGTGATGTCACCGTAGTCCTTGCTGCGCTGATCGGTGTTGCGGATCAGTAGCGCGATCGGCGTGCCGGTCGTCTTGCCTTCGTAGACACCGGAAAGGATCTCGACGTCGTCCGCCTCACGACGCTGCGACGTGTGGCGGCTCTTGCCGGTGGCGCGGCGATCCAGATCGGCACGGAACTCTTCCACGGCGATGGGCAGCCCCGGGGGGCATCCGTCGATCACACAGCCAATGGCCGGACCGTGGCTCTCGCCAAACGTAGTGACGGTGAGGAGTTTGCCGAAGGAATTGCTGGACACGGTGCGCGGGTCGTCCGAGGGATAACCCTCACAGCTTACCGCGACGCAGCAAATCCTGCGCCCCTTGCGTGAATCTCGCGCCACTCACGCGCCAGCATGGCAAAGATGACGTCGTCGACCCACTCACCCCGGAACCACAGGCTCTCTTGAAAATGGGCTTCCTGACGCATGCCGACGGCCTTCAGCAGCGCCATGCTGGATGCATTGCGCGGGTCGACGGAGGCGTGCACGCGATGGACGTCCAGCCTGCCGAACAACGCCTGGAACAACCCACCCAAGGCCTCGCGGGCAAAGCCGTGGCCCTGCGCCGAAGGCGCCAGCGTAATGCCGAACTCGGCCTGCTTGTCATCAGAGAGGCAAAACCCGAGATCGCCGATCAAGCTGCCGTCGTCAATGCGACGAATGGCCCGCTGAAACCACTGACCCGGCAACGGCTCGGCGATACCCGATTGGTTACGAATGAAACCCTTCGCCTCGCTCAGAGTCTCGGGCAGCCATCCCTGGTAACGCGACACCTCCGGATCCGCGCGATAGGCGAACAACGCCGCCGCATCGCTTTCGCGCAAGGCATCGAACCATAGTCGTTCCGTCGACAGGTCCATCAGGCTCAACGACCGTGACGGGCCTGTGCCGCCGCGCGAATCGCCGCGGCATGTTCGATCAGGTCGCGGCGTTCCAGCGCAAACACACCCATCGCGCCCACCTTGAACTCGATCCACACGAATGGCACTTCCGGCAGCAGCTCGACCAATTGACGCTCGCTTTCACCGACTTCCACGATGAGCAGACCGTCTTCCGTCAGGTAATCGGCTGCTTCGTCGAGCATGCGCACGCAGATGTCCAGGCCATCCTCGCCCGAGGTCAGGCCGAGCTTAGGCTCGTGGCTGTACTCACCCGGCAACGCGGCGTACTCGTCCTCGGTGACGTACGGCGGGTTCGACACGATGAGGTCGTAGCGACGACCCTTCAGGCCATTGAACAGATCCGACTTCACCGCCTCAACGCGACCTTCCACGTGCTGGAATACGATGTTCTCCCGCGCCAGCGACAAGGCGTCGTCACTGATGTCGACAATGTCGACCTGCCAGTCCGGGTTGTACTCGGCCATGGCGATACCAATGCAGCCCGAACCGGTACACAGATCCAGCGCGCGCTCCACGTGGCGATGATCCAGCCACGGCTGGAAGCCCGACTCGATAAGCTCGGCGATGGGCGAACGCGGCACCAATGCGCGACGATCGCTCTTGAACTTCAGCCCCGCGAACCAGGTTGTGCCGACCAGATACGCCACCGGCAGACGCTCGTTGACGCGGCGCTCGATCAGCGCCAGCACGCGTTCGCGTTCTTCCGTAGTGAGCCGGCCCGCGCCGTAGGCTGGCGGGATATCCGGCGGCAGATGCAAGCTCGCCAGCACCAGATGAGTGGCTTCGTCGATGGGGTTGTCGTGGCTGTGCCCAAAGGTGAGCCCCGCCGCCGAGAACCGGCTGGCGCCGTAGCGGATGAAGTCGATGATGGAGGCGAGTTCGTGGGTCACGGCGGGCACTGGGAGCATCAAAGGGGGCGCAGAGTATAGCCGGTGCAACCCCGTGCGCCCCGCGAAGGGACCCGATGCGCCGCAAGGCGTAATCGGCGCGCGCTTCATTCATACTTGGCGGATGACTTTCAACGTACTCCTGCAATACATCCTGCCCCACCGTGCGTTGTCGCGGGTGGTCTACTGGGCCACGCGCTGGACCTTCAAGCCGTGGAAGAACTTCCTGATCAGCACCATCGTGCGCAACTATCAGGTCAACATGGCCGAGGCAGCGCAACCTGATCCGCTGGCCTACCAGCATTTCAATGCGTTCTTCACCCGCAAGCTGCGGCCCGATGCCCGCCATGCAGACGCCAATCCCAATGCCCTGATCTCGCCGGCAGACGGCAAGATCAGCCAGATGGGCAAGATCGTCGACGGCCGCATCTTCCAGGCCAAGGGCCAGGAGTACACCGCCGCCGAATTGCTCGGTGACGAGGCCAGCGCCGCGCCGTATCGCAACGGCCGCTTTGCCACCATCTACCTGTCGCCGCGTGACTATCACCGCGTGCACATGCCGCTTAAGGGCACGCTGAGGGAAACCGTGCACGTGCCCGGCCGCATCTTCAGCGTGGCACCGTTCGCAGTGGAGGCCATCCCACGCCTGTTCGCGCGCAATGAGCGACTGGTCTGCCACTTCGACGGTGAGCATGGCCCGTTCGTGGTGGTGATGGTCGGCGCCATCCTGGTGTCCAGCGTGGCCACCGTGTGGGATGGTCTGGTGATCCCGCCGTACGCCTCCTCCATCCGCCGCAAGTCCTTCGCCGGGCAGAACATCACGCTGGAGCGCTTTGGCGAAATGGCCCGCTTCAACATGGGCTCGACCGTCATCCTGCTGCTCCCCGAAGGCATGGCAGAACTAGATGGGCTTACACCGCAGCAGGCGGTGCAGGTCGGCCAACGGCTCGGCGAGCAGCACCAGGGCTGACCGAGCCGGCGCGTCAATTTTTTGACGCGCCGAGTGACGCATTTTGTCGTTTTGTGACCTTTTTGGCGCAACCACCCGCCGGGCGCAGTTATGCTCCCGGCCCGGCGGCGCCTTGCGCGTGCCATCCCCAGGTCAGATCGAGGAGAGCCCGTGCGCATCGTCACCCGACTCATCGCCATGAATCGCGGACGCCAGCTTGGCAAGCAGTTCCGTGAGATCGAGCGCCAGATCCAGGCACTACCCAAGCGCAGCCGCGCCCGTCTGGGCACCATGGCATTGCGGGAGATCGGCCAGGCCTCGCGCTGCGACTTCCCCCATCTGTACGGCACGCCGCCGGAAGAACGCTACATGCCGTGGGGCCAAGGCACGGATGTCGGCCTGGCCCGCGCCCGCTCGGACAATGCCGAAGTCGCCATGCGCGGCATCGCCCTATGGCTGGCCGTGGCGTACCACGAAACCAAGAACACCCCGCACCAGAACATCAAGCCGCACCACCGCGACCTGATGCGCCTGCTGCGCGAACTCAAAGAAGACCATCGCGCCGACCCCATGCGCGACTGGATGCAAACCACCGCAGCGGCCTGAGCTCCTCGCCCGCCTCACGAAAAACGCCGCCCTCAAAGGCGGCGTTTTTCGTTGGAGCACCATTGATCGCTAGCGCGATGGCGTCAGCGGCAGGTCGGCAGCTTGAGCACCTGCCCCGGCTTGATCTGGTGATGCTTGAGGTCGTTCATGTCCGACACCTCCTGCAACGACGAGCACCCCACCTTGCTGACGATGCTGGTCAGCGTGTCACCGCGCTTGACCACATAGCTACGCGTGCGCGACGTGCTGCTGGAGCTGCGCGAGGACGATGCCGGCGGCGGAGACGGCGCAGGTGGTGCCACCGGTATCACGGCGGTATGCAGGTCATTGGCCAGAATCGGCCATGGACCATCGGTACAGCGTGCCTCGTACGGTTTCTCCAACACCTTGGGCACCATGATGCGTACCCCCGTCGGCTGCGCCACCTGTGGGTCCAGGCGCGGATTGAGGTTGCGGAGCGTGCGGAACCAGCCATCCTGCATGCCTGCCGCGGAGCCCAGGCACACCGTCAGCTCGGTAAGCGATGCCGGTCGTTTCAGCACGACGCTGCCCTGCGCCCCATCCACGCGCGGGAAACGCAGGTTGTAGCTTTCCGGATGCAGGAACAGCCACGCCGCCGCCAGCACGGAGGGCACGTAGTCGCGCGTTTCCTGCGAGAGCTGGTTGTAGATGGTCGGGTCGTACAGGCTCACCGAAGTGTTGTCGCCCACCAGACGACGCATGCGACCCTCGCCGCCGTTGTAGGCAGCCAGCGTGAGCTCAAGGTTGTTGTTGAACGCCTTGAGCTGTTCGTCCATGTATTCCGCGTTGGCGCGGGCGGATTCGGCGGGGTCGAAGCGCGAGTCGAAACCGTCTTCGGTATTAAGGCCAAAGCGCAGGCCGGTGGCATACATGAACTGCAACGGGCCCGCGGCGCCGGAACGCGACACCGCATGCACCTTGCCGCCCGATTCCTTAGCCATGATGCCGAACAACAGCGCTTCGGGCAGATCCTGCTTCTGGTACTCCGGCCACATCTGATAGCGCAGGAACTGATAGTTGACGTAGGCATCCATCAGGTTGCCGCGCCACTGCGTCAGCCACATCTCCAGCGCGGCCTTCACCGGGCCGTTCATGGCGATCAGTTGCGACAATTGCTGACCGCGAAGCAAGGTCACGCTGCGCTGCGCTTCCGGCAGGCTGGCGGCTCCGGTCTTGCCGGCATCGCTGCCTTCCGGCTGATCGTTGCCCATGCTGCCCAGGTCGTCACCCAGATCGAAGTTGCCGTCCTTCAGACGCAGCAAGCGATCGAACACGGAAAAGAAGCGTTGCGGATCGCAGCCTGGTGTCGAGGGGCAATGCGCGGAGGCGTTTTTCAACTGATCCAACGCCGTGTTCAGCGTCTGCTGCGAGGCCTGGGCGTTGCCGGCGCGCGCCTGCGCGAGCGCCGTCTCGTAGCCCTTGCTGGCCTGGTCCAATTGCGCGTACAGCTGGTTGGCCTGCGGCGTGGCGGCGGGCTTCGTGCCCCCTCCACTTGAACAACCCACCAGCAACAACAGTGCGCCGGCCAGGGGAGCCATGCGCAACGAACGGGGAAAAACAGGGGAAACCATGGACGACTTCACTGTCGGGCCGAAAGGGCGACCTTACTGCGCCCGGCCGTGTCGACTCAACCGAAAAAACCACCACGTCGTGCCAGCGTATGCCGCTACGCTCACGTAACGGCGCAAGAACCTGATGGCTAGCTACAATCGCAGAGCATCTTAAGGATAGAACGCCATGACTGAGATTCTTATCGGCCGCAACGACGACACCAGCGTCAGCCTCGATCCACGCTACGGCAACCGCCACGGCATGATCGCCGGTGCCACCGGCACCGGCAAATCGGTGTCGTTGATGGCGTTGGCCGAAGGCTTCTCGAAGCTAGGCGTGCCCTGCTTCCTCGCTGATGCCAAGGGCGACCTCGCAGGTCTCTCCATGCCTGCCGGCGAACCGGGTGACAAGCTCAAGGCGCGCCTGGACAAGCTCCATCTTACCGATTGGAAGCCGCAGGCCAACCCGGTGATCTTCTGGGACATCTACGGCAAGCTCGGCCATCCGGTGCGCGCCACCATCAGCGAGATGGGCCCCACCCTGCTCGGCCGCATCATGGAACTCAACGACACGCAGGAAGGCGTGCTCGAAGTGATCTTCAAGGTGGCTGACGACCAAGGCTGGCTGCTGCTCGACCTGCCCGACCTGCGCGCCATGCTCGGCTTCGCCAGCGAGAACGCGAAGGACATCTCGGCGCACTACGGTCTGATCAGCACGCAGAGCATCGCCGCGATCCAACGCGCACTGCTCAAACTGGAGCAGGACGGCGCCGACCAGTTCTTCGGCGAGCCCGCGCTGGAGCTAGCCGACCTGATGCGACAAGACATGAGCGGTCGCGGGGTGATCAACGTGCTCGCTGCTGATCAATTGATTCTGAAGCCGCGCCTGTATTCCACTTTCCTGCTGTGGCTGCTATCGGAACTGTTCGAGCAGTTGCCGGAAGTGGGCGACCTTGACCAACCCAAACTGGTGTTCTTCTTCGACGAGGCGCACCTGTTGTTCGATGACGCACCGTCAGCGCTGCAACAGCGCGTGGAACAGGTCGTGCGCTTGATCCGTTCCAAGGGCGTGGGCGTGTACTTCTGCTCGCAGAATCCGGACGACGTGCCCGGCAATATCCTGGGGCAGCTCGGCAACCGCGTGCAGCATGCGCTGCGCGCATTCACGCCGCGCGACCAGAAGGCGGTCAAGGCAGCGGCGGAGACCTTCGTGGCTAACCCGAAGCTCAATGTGAGCGAGTCCATCACGCAACTAGGGGTTGGCGAAGCCTTGGCGTCGACCCTGCGCGATGGCGGCGTGCCCTCGCCCGTTGAGCGTGTGCTGGTGACGACGCCCACCGCGCGCATCGGCGCAATCACCGATGCCGAACGCGCCACGGTGCGGCAGCGCTCGCCCGTCGGCGGCAAATACGACACGCCGATCAACCGTGAATCGGCCGCGGAAATCCTCGCCCAGCGAGCGAGTACGAAGGCCGCGGATCCGCAGACCATCGGCAGGCCGGCACCCGGCGGCACAGCAACGAAGGAAGAACCCGGCTGGACCGATGCCGTGCGCGATGCACTGCTCGGCACCAACCGCCGTCAGGGCATGATCGAGGCGATGGCGAAATCCGCCAGCCGTGCGGTGGGCTCGAAGCTTGGCCAGCAGATCGTACGCGGCGTGCTCGGCGGCATCTTCGGCGGCAAGCGCTGAGCAACCCTTTCTCCCGACGCCTCCCATGCCTGGGGAGGCGAGGTATCCCATGCCGCGCATCCAAACGATTTCAGTCGATACGCCACTTGCCGAACGCATCGTCGCCGGCCTGAGCTACCCATTGCGTGGTGGCGGGTTGGCAGCCTGCGTGGTTCTGGCGCTGGGCCAGTGCCTAGTGATGATTCCCGCCTATGTCGGCATATTCGTCGGCTTTGCCCTGTGGACGGCGACATGGCGCTACGCCGCCACGTGCATGCTGCACACCGCTAACGGTTTCGCCGACCCTCCGGATGTCGGCATCGAGGAAGACCCGGCGGCCGGTCACTGGCTCACCATCGTCCACATGGCGGTAGTCATCGTCTGCGCTGCCAGCACGGCGCTCTACCCCGCCATGTTCTGGCCGCTGGTGCTGTTCTTCGCACTCACCTTGCCGGCCATCGACATGTCGCTGGCATTCGATGGAAATCCGCTGGTCGCGTTCAATCCGCTGAACTGGCAGGCAGTGATCGGGCGACTCGGCGTCGGCTATTTCATCCCGGTGATCATCAACCTGTTGATCGGCGGATTGGTCCTACTGCCGTCGCGCACGCTGTCGTGGATGCCGATGTGGGCATCGCTGCCACTGTTCGCCTTCGCGTACACCTACCTGATCATTTTCAACCTGCACTTGATGGGCGCGATGATCCATCAACGCCATGAGCAATTCGATCTGAAGCCTGAAGCAGAAACATTGGTGCGCGAGAGTGGTCAAGACGAAGACGAACGCTTGCTCGTCCAGGTGCGTGACATGGCGATCGTCGACCGACGCGCGGCCATCGGCATGCTGGTAGAGCGCATGCAGGGACGCAGCGCGCCGGCCTCGCTGCATCAGGCGTATCGCGAGCTGCTGCGAAAGGAAGGCTTGACCGCGGGCCTGCTCGAACATGGGCACATCTGGATCGCGGCCCTCATGACGCAAGCTGAAACGCGTCGCGCACTGTCACTGACGCAGGAATGCGTGGCTATCGACCCGGACTTCCTCCCCGATGATCCCGGCACGGTGGCGGCCCTGGCCGAACGCGCCTGCAGCTCGGGCATGACCCAACTCTCTCTGAAACTTTGCCGCGGCTTCCTCCGCCGTTGGCCGCGATCGCCTGACTGCCCGCGCATCGGGCTGCTTGCCGCCAACCAGCTGGCCGAACGCCTCGGCTTGCACGCTGAGGCAGCCGTCTTGCTGGGCAAGCTCGCCGCAGCGTGGCAGGAACACCCTTTACACCCCACCCTCGCGGCGCTTGCATCACAGATGCAACGAACCACCAACACCGCACGAAGCCCCTAATCACCGCCGTGCCTTCGCCTCACCTGCAGGCACGATCGCCGCGACGTGCAAGCCGGTTAACATGCGCCAGACGCATCACGTAATGGATCACCCCGCACATGAGCCGCTGGCGCCCACCCTCGCCCACGTCCACCGCCATCATCACCCGCGAGGGCTTCGAGAAGCTCAAGGCCGAACTGGACCATCTCTGGCACACGCTGCGCCCGGAAGTGGTGAAGGCGCTAGCCGCGGCCGCGGCGGAAGGTGACCGCTCGGAGAACGCCGAGTACACCTACCGCAAGAAGCAATTGGGCGAAATCGACCGGCGCGTACGCTACCTGAGCAAACGCATCCCTTCGCTCAAGGTGGCCGAGGGCGCGCCGGCCGATCGTGACGCGGTGTTCTTTGGGGCGAACATCGAGCTGGAGAACGTCGATTCAGGCGAAAGCGTGCTCTATCGCATCGTCGGCCCGGATGAAACCAACGCACGACTAGGCTGGATCAGCATCGATTCGCCGCTCGCCCGTGCAGCGCTGAAAAAACGCGTGGACGACGAGTTCGCTGCCGAATTGCCCGGCGGACGCACGCACTTTGTGATCGTGGGCGTCAGCTATTGATCACTGCCCGCTGAGCAGCGCCTGTACTTCTGCCTGATGGGACTCGATGAAACGGATATTGTCCGCGTTGACCCAGGTCTGGTTGAGATTGCCTGACAGCGATGGATCGTTGCGCGCCTGCACTGCCATGATCGCGTTCATCAGGGCGATGTTGGCAAGCATGAATTCGCGCGGTGTAAAACCGTACTTCTTCACCAGCACCGGAATACGCGGATCGGCCGACATGGCCTGATTGGTCAGATCATCCAGGCTACGCACCTTGGAGGCATCCGGTGCTGCCTGCGGCGGAATACCCGAGGCGCGCGCCTCGCGCGTCGCCGCAGCGAGGCGACCGAACACATCGTCGGTGAGCTTGTACTGCTTGATCTGTTGCTTGTCCGCCTGCGGCAAGCTGGGCGGTCCCCCCCCGCGTCGGCGCTGCCTGGGCCGACGGCGATGGGGCCGGTACGGATTGGGCCTGCTCCGTTTGGGCCTGCTCCGCTTGGGCATGTACCAGCGGCGCTGCACCTAGCGCCAAGGTGATCACGGCCAGTCGGCACGCAACAAGAACACGATCAGAAGCGACCATCGTCAATCTCCAGCAAAGGCATCACCCTATCATCGGGTGCTTGAATGACACTTCAGTCCCGCAGAAGTTGCTTCAGGTCCACGTGATAGGCCGCGTCGATCTGCTCGAGCCGGGCCTTCCTGGCCTGATCATTGACCCACCGGCCGTGTATGGCCTGCTCGCGCATCAGGCGATACTCCATGTCGACGAACGGGCGAAGCACGCTGTTGTCGGCGGGCGCAAAGCCGGCAAGATCGGGAATCCGTGCGAGATTCGCGCGCTCGCGCTCGCCCGCCGCCCCGGGCGCATGCCCATAACCGTGCATAAAGTCGGTTAACTGGCGACGCAACGGCTCCGCCATGCCTTCGCGCACGACCAGCACACCCGATGGGATGAGGGTGGAACGCCAGATCACACGCAATTGCGCAGCTTCGGCCGGAAAGTTGTGTTGGAACAGGTCAAGATCGGGGTTGTTGCAGGTCGCCACATCCACTTCGCCATTGCTGACGGCGAGCGCGTTGTTCTGATGATTGCCCACGCGAACGCTGGCGAAGAACGTATCGGAATTGAGCCCATTGGGCGCGAAGACCTCAGCTTCAGGCGCGACGTAGCCGGTAACTGACAAGGCTTCACCGCGTGCGTAACGCCAATGCTCCGGCTTGGCGAGCAGCTCGTTGAGCGAATGAATCGGACCGTCGGCACGCACGATCAGCATGGCGACGTTGCCCTTGGCGCCGTCGCTGCGCACGAACTGCGCCACCACGCTCATATGCTGGTGCTCCACCGCCTCTATGGCCAGACGCCCCGACAGGAAAGCCACGTCCACGCGCTGCTCGCCGATGGCACTCGACAGCCCTGCGTAGCTACTCACTGACACGGTGGTCACGGGATGGCCGAGCTTGCGCTCCAAGTCCTCCAGCAATGGTCGCCATTGGTCGCGTGATTCCGCCGCGCTACCGATGGGAAGAATGCCGAAGCGGATGCTGGAATCGCTCGGCGCCTGCACGACCTCGTCCGCCCGGATCGAAGCGAAAGGCACGAGTGGGCAAGCCAGCCAGATCGCCCAGAGCCATCCGTTACACAGCCGCCTACAAAGCACCCGCCAAGCCGTTTTCATGCCCGCTCCCCAGTGCCCCTGCGCTCCTTGTAGCGCGATTGGAGGGCCGCCGCAATTTGCCGCAAAAGCGGCGCCAAGAGTCAGAGCAGGAGCGATGCCGGATACGCGCGGCCGTCGCGGCGAGGCTGGTAGCACGGGGTATGCAGGTGAAACGTTTCCATGTCGCTTTCCGGGTGCCAGCCCGGCAGACCGGCAAGCGGCAGCGGACGCAGTTCCAGGGGATCGCATAACAACCGTCCCGCTTCGATGCCCTGGGCGCAAGCAGCGACCGCATCGCCCTCGTCGTCGCTCGCCATGCACGCCAGCGCCTTGCCAACGAGGAGCTTGCCTGGCGTCAGTGCGTGCTCCAGCAGGGCATGGCCGAACACCTGAACGGTTGCACGCCCATCCATCCAGGCGGTCCTTTCACGCCAGAACAGCCCGTACCAATCGTGTTCGTTCCACAAGTCGAGCAGCGAGCGATCGCGTAGCGTCACGATCACGCCTGCCTCGTCGAAATGCGTCAGGGCATACTGGGCACGCGAACGCTCTCGCGGCCCCATCACCGCAATGTCGGCCATCTGCCGCACATTCAACGCGCGCTTGAGCATCGGGTAGCGCAACCACGCCATCGCGTTGAACAGGTCATGCCAGTTCGCCTCACGCGTGGCAATCTCGCCTCGCTCCGCGATGCGCTGTTCGTAATGGAGCCCATCATTGAGCAGTTCCAGCGTCTGCGCGACGAACCGCTCGCGCTGGCCAGTGGGACGCACGGCGTTCAGTTCATCGATGGATGGCCAATAGGTGCTTTGCATCCACGCGGCGTACTCGCGCCAGCCATACAGTGGCCAGCGCGCAAACACTTCAGGGGCGACGCTATCGCGAGGCGGCGCGATGTAACGCATCACGCCCCCAAAAATCAGCCGGCCAAGCGCGCGTGCAAGTCGTGCTCGTCGGCGTCTTCAATCACCACGTCGACGAACTGACCCGGCTTGAGCAACTGCCCGTTGGCGATGTGCACCACGCCGTCGATCTCCGGCGCATCAGCCGCAGAACGCGCGACGGCACCGTTGGCGCCGGCTTCATCGACAAGCACTTTCACAGTGCGGCCGATCTTGCGTTGCAGTTTGGCGGCGGAAATCTCCGCCTGCACCGCCATGAACTGCTCCAGGCGATCCTCCTTGAGCTCTTCCGACACCGCGCCCGGCAACTCGTTGGCCTTGGCGCCGTCCACCGGCGAGTAGGCGAACGCGCCCACGCGATCGAGTTCGGCTTCGCGCAGGAAGTCCAGCAGCTCCTCAAACTCGGCGTCCGTCTCGCCGGGGAAGCCGACGATGAAGGTGCTGCGAATGGTCAGGTCGGGCACCACCTTGCGCCAGTTGCGGATGCGCTCCAGCGTCTTGTCGATGTTGCCCGGGCGCTTCATCAGCTTGAGGATGCGCGGGCTGGCGTGCTGGAACGGAATGTCGAGGTACGGAAGGATCTTGCCTTCCGCCATCAGCGGCATCACTTCGTCCACGTGCGGGTACGGGTAGACGTAGTGCAGGCGCGTCCACACGCCAAGTTCGGAGAGGCCTTCGCACAGCTCTGTCATGCGCGTGCGGTAGCTCTTGTCGCGCCACTGGCGCTCGGCGTACTTCATGTCCACGCCGTAGGCGCTGGTGTCCTGCGAGATCACCAGCAGTTCCTTCACGCCACCCTTCACCAGGCGCTCGGCTTCCACCAGCACCTCGTCTACCGGGCGCGACACCAGATCGCCGCGCATCGACGGGATGATGCAGAAGCTGCAACGGTGGTTGCAGCCTTCGGAAATCTTCAGGTACGCATAGTGCTTCGGCGTGAGCTTGATGCCCGTGTCCGGAATGATGTCCAGCAGCGCGTTGCGCTGGGGCGGCAATGCTGAGTGCACGGCGTTCATCACGCTGGCGTAATCCTGCGGCCCCGTAATGGCGAGCACGTCCGGATACGCCTCGCGAATCAGCTCGGAGCGCTTGCCCAGGCAACCGGTGACGATCACCTTGCCGTTCTCGTGCAGCGCCTCGCCGATGGCGTCCAGCGATTCCTGCACGGCCGCATCGATAAAACCACAGGTGTTGACCACCACCGCATCGGCGGCACCGTAGCTGGGCACGATCTCGTAACCCTCGACCTTCAACTGGGTGAGGATGCGCTCGGAATCCACGAGGGCCTTGGGACAACCCAGGCTGACGAAACCGACTTTGGGCGAAACCTGCGACATGGCGTGGGGACCGTAACTATGCGGAAAACGGACCATTATATCGCACCCAAGCCCTCATCCCTGAATGGCTAGAATTGAACTTTGCCACTGCCGCCGAGAACGAGCCATGGGCCAGACCATCAATCTCAACACCACGCGGATGCAATGCATCAGCGCCTATCTGGCGCAACCGGCAGGAACACCCAAGGGCGGCATCGTGGTGATCCAGGAAATCTTCGGCGTCAACGACCATATCCGCCGCGTCGCGGATGGTTTCGCTGAGGCCGGCTACACAGCGATCGCGCCATGCTTCTTTGATCACCTCGAGACCGGGGTGGAGCTTGGCTACAACGAGGAAGGCTACCAGCGAGGGCGCGCACTGATCACTGAGCTGGGATTGGATCGCGCCGTCGAGGACGTGGCCAGCGCCGCCGAAGCCATTGCGTCAGCGGGACGCATCGGTACTGTCGGCTACTGTTGGGGTGGTACCGTTGCCTTGCTCGCGGCTCTGCGCCTTGGCATGCCCTCGGTGAGCTATTACGGCTCCCGTAACGTGCCTTTCCTGGCCGAAAAGCCCAAGGCGCCGGTGATGTTCCATTTCGGCGAGAAGGACAAATCCATCCCGGCGGAGATGGTGCAGAAGCACCGCGACATGCTCCCGCAGATGGATGTATTCACCTACCCGGCCGACCATGCCTTCAACCGCGATGTCGGACCGCAGTACGACGAGACGAGCGCGAAACTGGCCTATCAGCGCACGCTGGCGTTTTTCGACAAGCATCTGGCACGCGGCGAATGAGCGACTCAGCCTTTGCTCTCGACCCGCGTCTCGATAACGACACGCGTCATGTCACCTCGCTGGATCTGTGCGATGTGCTGCTGATGAACGACGCACGCTTCCCTTGGCTGGTGCTCGTGCCGCGCCAGCCCGGCATGGTCGAACTATGCGACCTTTCGCCAGACGACCAGGCACAGCTTTGGCGTGAAGTGACGCGGGCCTCGCAGGCGCTGCGCTCGCGCGATGCGTTCGACAAGCTCAACTTGGGTGCCCTGGGCAACATCGTGCGGCAACTGCACGTGCACGTCGTGGGACGTCGTGAAGGCGATGCCGCGTGGCCTGGCCCAGTGTGGGGCAGCGGTGCCGCAGTACCCTATGACGAAGAGGTCCTGGCCTCGCGATTGCAGGTGTTGCGCACCGCCTTGAAGTGACGTTCAAAAAAAAGCCCGCGGAATCCGCGGGCTTTTTTGTGTTTCCGGGCAGCTTATTGCATGTGCTGCTGCGGCGGGGGCGCGTCGGCCTTTATCGGCGCCTTGTAGTCTTCCAGATCGCGCGCCTTGGTATCGACCACACTGATCTTCTTCAACGTGCCGCCGTCGTCGTAATAGACGGTGAAGCCATAATCCATCTGCAGACGCGCCATGTACTGCAGGTGCTGCTTGCGCACCTTCGAATCATCGCTCGGCTCCAGCAGCACCGTCTTGGGCAGCTTGCCCTGGTCCTTGAGGTAGGCGAAATGGCTACCGGTATCCAGCGCCGACAGCACAGCGCCGTCCACGATGAACTGACCGCTCTTATAAGCCTGGATCACCGCATCGAACTGACTCTTCATATCTGCGGTGCGCACTTCGTCCTTGGTGCCGCCGCGATGGCAACCGGCCAGCACCAGCATGCTGCCCAGCAGGATGGCTGCGCCCACGCGGGTCAGCAGCGTAGAAAAACGGGTCATGCGGGATCTCCTGCAATGCATCGAAGTGAACGTGTTGAGTTTAGCGCCACCTCGGCCCCGTACAGGGAATCCGAAAGGCAACCATTCAGGTGAATCTGGCCGTTCTTGCGAAGAACAATGAACGACTGGTTCAGGTGCGAGGCAGCGTTACGCCTTGCTGGCCCTGGTACTTGCCGCCGCGATCCTTATAGCTGGTCTCGCACTCCTCGTCGGACTCGAGAAACAGCATCTGGGCCACGCCCTCGTTGGCGTAGATTTTCGCGGGCAGTGGCGTGGTGTTGGAGAACTCCAGCGTCACATGCCCTTCCCACTCCGGCTCCAGCGGGGTCACGTTGACGATGATGCCGCAACGCGCATACGTGCTCTTGCCGAGGCAGATAGTGAGTACCTTGCGCGGAATGCGGAAGTACTCGACCGTTCGCGCCAGCGCGAAGGAATTGGGCGGGATAATGCAGACATCCGCCTCCACGTCGACGAAGCTGGACGGATCAAACGCCTTCGGGTCGACGATGGTGGAGTTGATGTTGGTAAAGATCTTGAACTCGCGCGCACAACGCACGTCGTAGCCGTAGCTAGACGTGCCATACGACACCAGTCTGGTGTTGTCGCGCGTCTTGACCTGGCCCGGCTCGAACGGCTCGATCATGCCGTGCTGCTCGGCCATTCGGCGGATCCACTTGTCGGATTTAATGCTCACTCGGGCTCCCGAAGGGCTGGGCTGTCACGCCATTCGGCGTAAAGATCGGAAAAATAGCGGAAATGGCAGGTGGGCCGCCAGTCATGGCGGATGAGACAGGGCTCCTCGCCCTGCCCCACGGCCGCAAAAAGAGTCGTGCTCAGGGCTTACGGTGTGCCCTGCACCATGATCTTCCCCAGGCCCAGCGACTTGTTGCGCGGCTGCCGCGACAGGCGTCCCGCCGCATTGCGGGCAATCTCGCGATAGCGCGCAGCGAGGTCCGAGTCCGGGATGGCGACTACGGTCGGCGTGCCGCCGTCGGCTTGTTCGCGGATGCGGATATCCAGCGGCAACGACCCCAGGTAGGCCACGTTGTATTGCTCAGCCATGCGTGCGCCGCCGCCCTCGCCAAAGATGTGCTCTTCATGGCCGCAATGGGAGCAGATGTGCGTGGCCATGTTCTCCACCACGCCGAGCACGGGCACCTCGACCTTCTCGAACATCTTCAGCGCCTTGCGTGCGTCGAGCAAGGCGATGTCCTGCGGCGTGGTGACGATCACCGCACCGGCCACCGGCACCTTCTGCGACAGCGTGAGCTGGATGTCGCCCGTGCCAGGCGGCAGGTCGACGATCAGGTAATCGAGCTGCTCCCAGCGGCTGTCGTTGATCATCTGCATCATGGCCTGCGTAACCATCGGGCCGCGCCAGATCATTGGCGTTTCTTCCTCGATGAGGAAGCCGATGGACATGGCCTGTAGACCATGCGCCTCCAGCGGAATGATGGTTTTGCCGTCCGGCGACTGCGGCTTGCCCGTGATGCCGAGCATGCGCGGCTGGCTGGGCCCGTAGATGTCGGCGTCGAGCACACCCACTTTGGCGCCTTCGGCGGCCAGCGCCAGCGCAAGGTTGGCGGAGACGGTGGATTTACCCACGCCCCCCCTTGCCCGACGCCACCACGATGATGTTTTTCACGCCCGGTATCGGCGCCAGGGTGCCCTGCACCTTGTGTGCATGGACGCGTGTGCCAACCGACACCGCAGCCGTGGCAATGGCCGGATCGGCCTCCAGCGCCTGCTTTACGCGGGTCGCCACAGCATCGGCCACACCCTTGGCCGGATAGCCCAGTTGGATGTCCACCGAGACACGATCACCATCCACGCCGACGGCCCGCACGGTGTCCGCAAAGGGGGCTCCGGTATGGGAATCAACGAGTTCGCCGAGAATGTGGCGGACCAGAGCTTCGCTCGCCTGCGTCATATCGAAATCTCAGGGCTGTCGTGAGGATCGCCCATTATGCCAGCCCGGTCATGGAAGCCGCCTGCGCCGCTTTCGCATTGCAGCTTGACGGGCTCGCGCAAGGTCGGTCAGGCTCCAAACATACGCTTTCGTACGGGAGGATCATTCATGAAGTCACTGCTCCGCGCCGCCATCGTCGCCAGTCTCCTGCTGGGCACCAGCGCCGCTTTTGCCGCCGACGTGACCCCGGTGGGCACCTGGAAGACCATCGACGATCAGACGGGCAAGCCCAAGTCGATCGTGAAGATCACCGACGAAGGCGGCGAACTGAAGGCCACCGTGCTGGAGGTGCTGCAGTCCGACGAGGGTCCGCACCCGATCTGCAAGAACTGCGACGGCGAACGGAAAGACCAGCCGATCGAAGGCATGAACATCATGTGGGGCGTCCATAAGGACGGTGACACCATCTGGGACGGCGGCAAGATCCTCGATCCCAAGACCGGCAAGATCTACAAGGTAAAGCTGCAGCCCAGCGATGACGGCAGCAAGCTCACCGTCCGCGGCTATATCGGCTTCTCGCTGCTCGGCCGCAGCCAGGAGTGGCAGCGCCAGCCGTAAGTCCATCTCAAGCCGGAGCACACGTGTGCGCTCCGGCTTGAAAGCATCAACACTCAGCCTGCCGTGGCCTCGGCGCGATGCACCGCCACCCCACGCGCCGTAAATGCCGAACGAGTGGCCTTGTCGGCCGAATGCTCCACCACCAGGTGCTGCACCCGCGCCAGTTCGGCCACCTGATGTGCCGCCACCGCGCCCAGCTTGTCATCAGTCGCCACGACCACGGTTTCGTCGCTGGCCTCGATCATGGCGCGCTTGAACAGCGACTCCTCGCTGTCGAATCCCCACAAGCCATGCGCGGCGTCGACGGCGCAAGCGCCAGGGAAACAGAGATCGGCACGCACGCTGCGCACCTGATCCACCGCCTGCGCACCGGTCGCGCCGCCGATCGTGACATCAATGCGCCCACCGATGAGCAACACATCAAAGCCTTCGCGATCGAGCAGCACCTGCGCGATGTGCGGCGCGTTCGTGATCACGGTGAGCCGTGCATCGCGAGGCAAGGCCGCCGCGATGGCCGCATTGGTGCTGCCCGCGTCGATCAACAGCGTCTGCCCGGCCTGCACCAGACTCGCCGCCTTGCGTGCCAGTGCCTCCTTGCGCGCCGAGTGTTCGTGGCGACGCTGCTTCAGCGGTGTAAGCGTGACGGCGGGCAGCAGCGCGCCGCCATAGACGCGCTTGCATAGTCCTCAGCGCCGCCAGCTCACGTAGATCGCGGCGAATGGAGTCTTCGGAGACTTCAAAAGCCACGGCCAGCTCCGCCGCCACCACGCGCCCTTCTGCACGCAGGCGTTCAAGGATGCGTTGCTGCCGCTCTTCCGGCAGCGCACTGCTATCGACCACGGGCGACTTAACCATGCGAGACCTCGCTGAGTGGCGTATCGAGCAATTGCAGTTCCACCAATTGTTGACGCAAGCCATCGGCGTCGCGGAACCACCAACCGTGCATGCCCAGCGCTTCGGCCGCCGCTACGTTGCGAGCCGAATCGTCGATGTACAAAGCCTTGGCCGGGTCGACCGCGTAGCGCTCCAGGAGTCGCTGATAGATGCGCGGATCGGGCTTGATGAGCTTTTCTTCGCCGGATACCACAATGCCTTCGAACCATTGCAGGAACGGGAAACGTTGCCGGGCAATGGGGAATGTTTCCTGCGACCAGTTCGTCAGCGCGAGCAGCCGCACACCACGCGCCCGCAGCTCCGCCAGCAATGCGACGCTCTCATCCAGTGCACCGACCAGCGTTTCTTCCCAGCGCAGATGGTAGGCATCGATCAGCTCGGCGTGTTCGGGAAAGCGGGTACGCAGCAGTGCGGTCGCTTCCGCCCAGGGGCGACCTGCATCCTGTTGCTCGTTCCACTCGCTGCTGCAGACATCGCGCAGAAACCATTCCATCTGCGCTTCGTCGTCGATCAGTTGCCGGTAGAGCCGGCGCGGATCCCAACCGATCAATACGTTACCCAGATCGAAGACCACGGTATCGACTTGCTTGTTCATCGCTTCACGATCCTTGCCGAAAGTCCCACCAGTACCAACAGTCCCGCCACGGCAACGAAGGCTATCGGCAAACTGCTCGCATGCGCCACGAAACCAATCAACGCCGGACCACTGAGCAAACCTGCATAACCGAGCGTTGTCGCCGTGGCAATGGCAATGGCCGGCGGCGTGCCAGGCAAGCGCCCTGCCGCACTGAACATCACCGGCACGATATTGGAAGCGCCAAGGCCGATAAGCACGAAACCCGCCAGCGACACGACCACGCCACCCACGCAGGCCACCAGCAGAAAGCCCACGGCCGCCAATGCCGCACCAATGCGCACGGCCCACTCCGGCCCATAGCGGCCCACGATTCGATCACCCGTCAGGCGCCCCGTGGCCATCGCCACCGAGAAACAGGCGTAGCCGAATCCTGCCGATGCTGGCGAAACGCCGCGGAAATCGCGCAGGAATACCGCGCTCCAATCCAGCATGGCGCCTTCGGCGAGAAAGCTGACAAAGCACAACAAGCCCAGCAGCCAGGCCAGCGCATGCGGCATGCCTAACGGCTCTTTGCGTGATTCAACGGCAGCAGGCGCATCGTCGAGCAGATCGCTCCGCAACCACAGCACCATCACCACCAACAACACAGCGATGGCGCTGGCGGCGAACGTCAGCGATACGCCGACAGCGAGCAGTCCGCTCATCACCGCGGCGCCCGTAAGGCCACCCAGGCTGAAAAGACCATGGAAACCCGACATCAATCGGCCACCATCATGGCGTTCGACGTCCACCGCATGGGCATTCATGGCCACGTCGACCGCACCCAGCATCACGCCGAAATAGAGCAAGGCCGCGACCAGCGCGGCAATGCTCGACACCATCGCCAACGCGGGCAACGCAGCACACATGAGTAGGCCCGAAGCGACGATCACTGTGCGATTGCCGAGCTTGTGCGCCAGCCAGCCCACAAACGGCATGGACAGCATCGAGCCACCACCGAATGCCAGCAAGGCAAGGCCGAGCTGAGCGTCATCGAGCCCCAGCCGCGCCTTGGCGTACGGGACCATGGGTGCCCAGACCGACATGCCGATGCCGGAGACGAGGAAAATCAGGCGGGTGGCCCGCTTAGCGGCCGGCAGCGTCGAAACGGCCTGGCTACGTAAAGTATCGGTGGTGACGTCCACAGGCGTACCCATCTGCAAGAATGGATATAAATGTATTAAATCGTGCACAAACGTGCAAGTCATTTATGACGACTGCCGGCGCACCACCGGATTGCCCCGGGTTTGCCCCAAGGGTGTGACACCCTCGCGGACATCGCACGCGACAACAAGGACTGTTTTGCATGACCACTGTTTTTACCCACGCCGTCGTCCCTTTGATGCTCGGCGCAGCCGCCGGCCGCCAACGTATCAGCGGTCGCCTGCTTGCTGCGGGTGCCCTGGCCGCCATGCTTCCGGACGCGGATGTGCTCGCCTTCCATCTGCATATTCCCTATGCGAACGCGTTCGGCCATCGCGGCGCCACACACTCCATCGCTTTTGCTGCCCTGCTGGGACTACTGGCCGCATTGGCCCATCGCAGCCTCAACAGCACGGCGCAACGAGCAGGATGGTTCGTGGGGCTAGCCACGCTTTCGCATCCGCTGCTCGATGCATGCACCGATGGCGGTCTCGGCGTGGCCCTGTGGTGGCCCTTCAGTGATGCGCGATGGTTCGCGCCATTTCATCCCATCGCCGTGTCGCCCATCGGAGCACGCTTCTTCAGCGAGCGCGGCTGGCATGTGATCGTCTCGGAGCTGTGTTGGGTGTGGTTGCCGGTTGCCGTGCTCGCCGTCTGCGTGCTTATGGTGCGACGGGCGTCCAAACCGCTGTGATGCGGTGCCCCTGGCGACGCATGCCATAATGGACAACCCCGTCCAACAAGACTGTTGCCACCCCATGAGCCGCCGCCTACTCGTCACCAACGCGCTGCCCTATGCCAATGGCCCGCTTCACCTGGGTCATCTGCTGGGCTACATCCAGGCCGACATCTGGGTGCGCGCGCAGCGGATGCAAGGCAACGAGGCCATCTATGTATGTGCGGACGATGCCCACGGCACGCCGATCATGTTGGCAGCGGAGAAAGCCGGCTTGTCGCCGGAGACGTACATCGAAGGCATCCGCGTCGGCCACGAGGCTGACTTCGCGGCCTTCGGCGTGGCATTTGACCATTACCATTCCACGCATTCGGAAGAGAACCGCGAGCTCGCCTCGCTGATCTACACGCGCCTGCGTGACGGCGGTTTCATCGCCCGCCGGGACATCCAGCAGTTGTTCGATCCGGAAAAGGAGATGTTCCTGCCGGATCGCTACATCAAGGGCACCTGCCCCAACTGCAAGACGCCCGACCAGTACGGCGACAACTGTGAGAACTGCGGCGCCACCTACGCGCCCACCGATCTCATCAACCCCTACTCGGTGATGTCGGGCGCCACGCCGGTGCTGCGCGACTCGGAACATTTCTTCTTCGAGCTGGGCAAGTTCGAAACGCTGCTGCGCGACTGGTTCGCCGGCAAGTTCACCAACGGTCAACCGGTGGCGAATAGCGGTGTAGCCGCCAAGCTTCGCGAATGGCTGGACGGCGGCCTGAAAGATTGGGACATCTCGCGCGATGCGCCCTACTTCGGCTTCCCGATTCCCGACGAACCCGGCAAGTTCTTCTATGTGTGGCTGGACGCACCCGTAGGTTACCTCGCCAGCTTCAAGGCGCTGTGCGACCGCACCGACCTGAAGTTTGAAGATTTCCTCTCGCCCGACAGTCGCGCCGAGATGCACCACTTCATCGGCAAGGACATCATCAACTTCCACGGCCTGTTCTGGCCGGCGATGCTGCACGGCGCGAATTTCCGCGTGCCGACGGCGCTGCACGTCAACGGTTACCTGACCGTCAACGGCGCGAAGATGTCCAAATCGCGCGGCACCTTCATCAAGGCACGCACTTATCTGGACTCGGGCTTGCACCCGGAATTCCTGCGCTACTACTTCACCACCATGCTGAGCGACGCGCCGGTCGATGTGGACCTGGACCTCAAGACCTTTGAGGAACGCGTCAACTCGCACCTGGTCGGCAAGTGGGTGAACATCGCCAGCCGCACGGCGGGTTTTGTACACAAATTTTTCGACGGCCGCCTGGCACCCGCGTTCAGCGCGGAAGAACAGGAACTGTGGCGCGAATTGCTTTCGCTCTATGGCGACGTACCTGCGTTCTACAACAGCAAGGACTTCGCGGAAATGTCGCGCCGCTTCGTGACCATGGCCGACATGGTGAACGGCTACATCGCGGCCAAGGCACCGTGGGCCATGGCCAAGGACGAAGCACTTCGCGGGGAGCTGCACCAGGTGTGCTCGTTCGCGCTGGCTGCGTTCCGCCTGCTGGCCGGCGTGCTGAAGCCCGTAGTGCCCGCCACGGTGGAAGCCGCCGAACGCTTCCTTGCAGCGCCGATCACCGGTTTCGACGACGCGCGCGCGGAACTCCACAACCACACCATCAACGCGTTCGAGCCCTTGCTCGGCCGCATCGATCCCAAGCAGGTCGAAGCCATGGTCGAGGCGTCCAAGGATTCCCTCGCGCCGATCGAGGCCAAGCCCGCTCCCAGGAAAGCCAAAGAACAAGCCAAGACCATGACTGAAGCCAGCACCACACCCGCCACCGACGCCACCGCCATCATCGGCATCGACGATTTCGCCAAGCTCGACCTGCGCATCGGCAAGGTCACCGCATGCGAATTCGTGGACGGTTCGGACAAGCTGCTGCGCTTTGAGTTGGACGCCGGCACGCTGGGCACGCGCCAGATCTTCTCGGGCATCCGCGCCGCCTACGGCGAACCGGAGAAGCTGGTGGGCCGCAACGTGGTGTTCATCGCCAACCTCGCGCCACGCAAAATGCGGTTCGGCCTGTCCGAAGGCATGATCCTGTCCGCGGGCGACGGCGGCAGCGACCTGTTCCTGCTCGACGCGGACCAGGGTGCGACGCCGGGCGCAACCGTTCGCTGATCGCTTTCTTATGTCGCTAGCCGACCGCATCGACGCACTGCTCCCGCAGACGCAATGCGAACAATGCGGCTATCACGGCTGCCGCCCTTATGCGGAGGCTATTACGCGCGGCGACGCCAGAATCAACCAATGCCCACCGGGCGGTGCCGTAGGCATCGCCCGGCTAGCGGAACTACTCAACGTGCCGGCGTTGCCGCTTGATCCGGAGCATGGGATCGAAAAGCCACGCACGCTCGCGCGTATCGTTGAGGCCGATTGCATCGGTTGCACCAAATGCATCCAGGCCTGTCCGGTGGACGCCATCGTCGGTGCGCCCAAGGTGATGCATACGGTGGTGAGCGACGATTGCACCGGTTGCGAGTTGTGCGTGCCGGCCTGTCCGGTGGACTGCATCGTGCTCGAACCGATGCCACAGGCGCAGGTAGACGATCTTGTCCATGCCGATGCCGCCCGCGTGCACTTCCAACGTCGCGAGTCGCGACTGGCGCGTGAAAAAGCACAGCGAGAAGCTGAGCTTGCCGCACGCAAGGCGGAAGTGGCGGCGGTGCAGACACCGACCAATCCCGTACTGGCGGCGCTGGCTCGCGCCAAGGCGAAACAACAAGGAAAGCCTCAGTGAAGAAAGCCGACATCGTCGAGCTGTTCACCCGCCTGCGCGAACTCGATCCGCACCCGACCACAGAACTCGACTACACCACGTCGTTCGAATTACTGGTCGCAGTGGTGCTCTCTGCTCAGGCCACCGACGTGGGCGTAAACAAGGCGACCAAGAAACTCTACCCCGTCGCCAATACGCCGCAGGCGATCCTCGATCTGGGGGAAGAGAAGCTCAAGACGTACATTGCCACCATCGGCCTGTTCAACAGCAAGGCCAAGAACGTGATGGCGCTGTGCCGCATCCTGGTGGACCAGTACAACAGCGAGGTGCCACGCACGCGCGAAGCACTGGAAGCCCTCCCTGGCGTCGGCCGCAAGACGGCCAACGTGGTGCTCAATACGGCCTTTGGCCAGCCGACCATCGCCGTCGACACCCACATCTTCCGCGTCTCCAACCGCACCGGCCTCGCTCCCGGCAAGGACGTGCGCACCGTGGAAAACAAGCTGGAGAAAGTGGTGCCAGCCGAGTTCAAGCAGGATGCGCATCACTGGCTGATCCTGCACGGCCGTTACGTATGCAAGGCACGCAAGCCCGACTGTCCGCAGTGTGTGATCCGCGACCTGTGCCGCTTCAAGGACAAGACGCCGGCCTGAGCGGAACCGTAATAAACGGATGGCGGGGCAACACTTTTGTCATGCCACCGACACACAGCCCCTTTACGTTGCATCGCCGAATCGCAAATTTTTGCGATAACCATATAAGGGCGAGCCTGCATTGCATCGCCCCACCACCCGGGCGATGGCATGAAAAAACAGACACTGGCAACGATGCTTTGGGGCTTGGGCGCAACGACCTCAGGCGAAGCATTCGCCGAAGAAGCCATCGAGTTCTTCGTCGATCGCAAGACCAAACAGATTTTTGCCGAGCCCGGCCCCGGCCGTGATCGCCTGGGCAAGTTCGTGCAGGTCGACGAGACGACCGTGACGAAGGTGCCAGGCACTGCCACGGGTGCCGACCCCGCACCACCATCGCAAGCACCAGCGCCGACCGTCGTAGCGCCAGCACTTGCTGCAGCACCGGCACCCGCCAAGACGGAAGCCACGAGCAAGAAGTGGTATGACCATCTCTCACTGCGCGGCTACTTGCAGATGCGCTACAACCACGGCATCGGCGAGGACGCCTCGTTGCTCCGCTCGCCGGGTGATCGCTTCATCGGCGACGACCAAACCATGGGTCTGCGTCGGGCGCGTCTCGTCATCAGCGGCGACATTGCCGACAACGTATCGATTTATCTGCAGCCGGATTTCGCCAGCACGCCGACCGGTTCGAGCACATCCAATTTCGCGCAGCTGCGCGATGCGTATGCGGATATCTACTTCGATCCGCAACGCGAGTACCGCGTGCGCGCCGGCCAGTCCAAGATTCCCTATGGCTGGGAGAACCTGCAGTCCAGCCAGAACCGCCTCGCCTTCGATCGCGCCGATGCGCTCAATGCGGGTATCCGTGACGAACGTGATATGGGCGTGTTCTTCTACTACACGCCCAGCGAAATCCGCAGCCGCTTCCAATACCTGGTGAAGTCGGGCCTCAAAGGCTCGGGCGACTATGGCGTCGTTGGCGTAGGCCTCTACAACGGACAAGGTGCCAACCGCGCCGAGCGCAACGGTGAGATGCACGCCATCGTGCATCTCACCTACCCATTCAAGTTCGACAATGGCCAGTATCTCGAAGTGGGTGCCGATGCCTACTCGGGACGCTTCAAAGTGGCTACACCCGCCCCCATCACCGTGGGCAAGCGCAGCGTGACGCCCGTGGATACATCGTCGAAGAACGGCACACTCGACCAGCGCGTTGCCGTGCACGCCATCTACTACCCGCAGCCCTTTGGCCTGCAGGCGGAATGGACGGTGGGGCGTGGGCCGCAGCTGGACTTCGGCAAGGGCATCATCCGCACGCGCTCGCTGCGTGGCGGTTATGTGCAAGCCATGTACAAGCTGGACACACGCCACAGCGGCACGTGGCTGCCCTGATCTGCGCTGGCAGACTTACCGAGGCGCGGCCAAGTTCGACACCAACAACCCGCGCATGCTGGTCGACGAGACGGAGCTCGGCGTCGAGTGGCAGCCGTCCAATGCCATCGAGATCACCATGGCCTACGCCAACATGCGACGGACCAATGTCACGGCATCGCCGTATTCAGTCCTCAGGGGCGATCTGTTTCGCATGCAACTACAGGTGAACTACTGAGGCATCGATACAAGCGAACGTCATGAGTCCAACACGCCATGTCATCGGCGTGTAGCGACGTATTGCGGTCAGACGACACCACTTTGCAAAAAAATGCATGACAAGTGGCATACAGCGCGAGGTATGCAGCAGGAAACCTCACGAATTCCTCAGCCTTTCGCGCAAGTTCATCAAGCTTCAAAGGTGCTGCAGGCCTAAGGTCAAACCTCCCCCGGAACTCTCCCCGTCAGGAGGCACCACCATGAAGCGCTTCATCCTCACCGCTGTCGTGGCTGCAGTTGCACTCGCCTGCGTTGGTCAGGCGCAAGCCGCCGTCGAAACCTATACCGTCGACCTCAATGGCTACGCCGTCATCGGGTTTGTAGGAAGCACCCCGGACGACTATGCACGCGCCCAGCAGCAGGCAAGCAGCTGGGAGCTGCAGCGCCACCTGATGCTCAAGCCGCAGTCGATCAAGGCGGTAGCCATTGATGAGTCACAAGGGGTCGCCCTCAACCAAGCCCAGTTACGTGACGCCATCGTGCAGGCCGCGCTCGCCAAGACGCCCTGAACATACATTCCCTTCACGCTTTCAACAGCGTCGCGCATAGGCGCTGAAACAGGAAGGAGGACGGCGGGCCGACGGGCTCGCCGTTTTCTTTTCGCCTTGTCGGATTGACGCGGCCCGTCTCACTTGCCAACGTGACACCCTGGAAACCCGGCCGCCTTCGTAGCCGGGAAAAGATCCACAAAAGGTAGATTGCGGATCATGGAGGCTGGCACGGTGAACGTGGTGCCATTGCCGAGTCCGACACGGGTGTGATGGCATGCATATTCTGCTGGTGGAAGACGATGCCGAACTGGGCGGCGCGATCAAGCACGCGCTGGAGCACCAATCCTATGCGGTGACCTGGCTGCGCGATGGCCGCGAGGCCATGGAGGCCCTGCGCGGCGACCCCGTGGACTTGGTACTGCTCGACCTCGGCCTGCCTGGCAAGGACGGGCTGGAAGTGCTGGGCGAAGCCCGACGCTCGGGCGTGAAGACGCCGGTGCTGGTGATGACCGCCCGTGACGCACTGGAAATGCGTATCCGGGGACTGGACCTGGGCGCAGACGACTATCTGGTCAAACCGTTCCACCTGGGTGAACTGGCAGCACGTATCCGCTCCCTGACCCGCCGTACCCAGGGTCTGGCCGACAACCTGGTCGAAGTGGGTGGCCTGCGCCTCAACCTGGCCACGGCCGAAGTCGAGTTCCGTGGCGAGCGCGTCACGCTGACGCGCCGCGAATTCGCCCTGCTCCGCGTGCTAATGGAGCGCGCCGGCCGCATCGTGCGCAGGGAAGCGCTGGAGAACTCCGTCTACGGCTTGGACACCATCGTGGAGCGCAACGCCATCGAGGTGCAGGTGCACTGGTTGCGACGCAAACTCAGCCCGGAAGTGATCCACACGGTGCGCGGCATCGGCTACATGATTCCGCGCGAGCCCCAATGACCCCTCATCCGGCCAGCCTTCGTACTCGCCTAACCTGGCTGATCATCGCGGTGATGGTCGCTGTGCTCATTCCCTTGGGCTGGATCAGCTACCGCCGCGAACTACGCGAAATGAACGAGCTGCTGGACGGTCGTCTGGCCCAGGCAGGCCGCACGCTGGGCACCCTGATCGCCCATGGCCAGGTGCCACTGCGCGATGCCGACCTGCCGGCCATCCAGCAGAACGGCGACAAGCATGGTCACGGCGTGGTCGTGTCCGTGCATCCACGCAATTACGAGCCCGAAGTCGGCTTCCAGGCCTACGATCCGCAGGGCGACCTGATCGCCGCCACCTCCAACTTCGCCGACCTGCAGCCGCCCACTGTCGAAGAGCGAGGCTTCCGCGACATTCAGCACGAAGGGCGGCAATGGCGCACCTTCACCCTGCAGAATCGCGCGAATCTGGTTATCCGTATTGGTGAGCGATCCGACAACCGCAGTGACATCGCGCGCGGTCTGGTGATCGAGCACGCGCTGCCGCTGCTGATCGGTCTGCCGCTGCTCGCCTTGCTGGTAAGTCTGGCGGTGAAACGCGGCCTGCGCCCGGTCGCAGTGCTCACGGAAATGCTGGACCGGCGTACTCCCGGCAGCCGCAAACCCATGCCCGCCGAACTCGCGCCTAGTGAGATCAAACCGCTGATCGCCGCGCTCAACCAACAATTGGAAAGGCTGGAGGACGCGCTGGATCGCGAGCACCGCTTCGCCACCGATGTCGCACACGAGCTGCGCACGCCGTTGGCGGCAACGATGATCCATCTCGAAAGCGCGATGATCAGCAACGATCCCACCGAGGTGGAGTTCACCGTGCGCAATGCCCAGCAGAGCATGGCGCGCCTCGGACGCCGCATCGAGCAGATCCTGGCCATGGCCCGGCTGGAAGCCGGCGCAGCGTCGCAGCAGCGCACGCCGATGGACCTTATCCGCATCGCCACCGAAGTGATCGAAGAACTCGCCCCACTGATTGTCGAGAAAGACATCGAGGTCAGCCTGACCCACGACGAGGACATGATCGTCGTGCTTGGCCACGAAGTCGCGCTCACCGCCATGTTCCGCAACCTGATCGAAAACGCCTTGCGCTACACCGAGGCAGCCGGCCAGGTCGACGTTTCCATCCGCCGAGAAAGCGGGCAAGCCATCATCGACATCTGCGACAACGGCCCGGGCATCCCCGAGGACAGGCGCCAAGCCGTGTTCCAGCGTTTTCACCGCGAAGTGGAAAGCGCCACCCGTGGCTACGGCCTGGGCCTGAGCATCGTGCAGCGAGCCATCGAACTGCACGATGCATCCATCGAGCTGCTGGAATCGCCACTGGGCCGTGGTCTGCTCGTGCGCATCCGCATGGCCTGCCAGCTGCACTAAAGCTTCAAAGCTTTCCCACGCGCTTTTTCCGGGCCAACGCCACGTGGCGACCGGCGCCCCGCGTCATCTCACGCCCTGCGCGAACCTTTCATTTCAGGCACTTGGCGTCGCCATTCCGTCGAACAGCCAACCTTCAGCCACCCAAAAGGTTTCCACAAGATTGCGCTGCGATCATGCCGAGCGTCGGGGCTTCCTGCCCCTATTCCGCTGCGAGACACACCATGCCGCTTCACAGGATCTGCTCCGCACCACCTCGCTGACGGGCTTCCCGCCCCTTCTTTCCATGCCGTGACAGCCTCACCGTCACGCCACGGCGCCCCGAGCGCTGGTGCAACGTTGGAACCGTCCCATGCTTGGCCTTGTCCGAATCGCCCTGTCACGCCCGCTCACGTTCATCGTGCTGGCGGTGCTCATCCTCATTGCTGGCCCACTGGCGGCGTTCCGCACGCCCACCGACATCTTCCCGAACATCGGCATTCCGGTGATCAGCGTGGTGTGGAGCTATAACGGCCTGCCGCCCGACCAGATGTCAGGCCGCGTCGTTTACTACTACGAACGCCAGCTCAGCACATCGGTCAACAACATCGAGCACATCGAGTCGCAGTCGCTGCCCGGCATGGGCATCGTGAAGATCTTCTTCCAGCCGGGCGTGGATATCCGCACCGCGACGGCGCAGGTCACCTCGATCTCGCAGACGGTGCTCAAGCAGATGCCGCCGGGCATCACGCCGCCGCTGATCCTCAACTACAACGCCTCGACCGTACCCATCCTGCAGATGGCGCTGTCGAGCAAGAGCATGTCCGAGGCCAAGATCCTCGACCAGGGCCTCAACGTGATGCGCCCGATGCTCACATCCGTGCCCGGCGTAGCCGTGCCGACGCCCTATGGTGGTGCCGCGCGCCAAGTCACGCTGGACCTTGACCCGCGTGCGCTGGCCGCAGATGGCCTCTCCGCGCAGGACGTGAGCAACGCGTTGGCTGAGCAAAACCAGATCATCCCCGTGGGCACGGCCAAGATCGGCACGTACGAATACCACGTGCAGCTCAACAACAGCCCCGAAGCCATCAGCGAGTTGAATCAGCTGCCGGTGAAAACCGTGCATGGCGCCACTATTACCATTGGCGACGTGGCCCACGTGCGCGACGGCGCGGCTCCGCAGACAAATATCGTACGCGTGGATGGCAAGCGCGCGGTGCTGATGCCGGCACTGAAGGTTGGCGACGCCTCGACGCTTTCCGTGGTGTCGGGCATCAAGGCACTCATGCCGCTGGTGCGCGAAACGCTGCCGGACAGCCTCAAGGTGACGCTACTGAGCGATCAGTCGACCTTCGTGAAGGCGGCCATTTCCTCAGTGGCACGCGAAGGCATCATCGCCGCGTTGCTGACCTCGGTGATGATCCTGATCTTCCTCGGCAGCTGGCGTTCGACGGTGATCATCGCCGTATCGATTCCTCTCGCCATCCTCTCTGCCATCGCGCTGCTGTCAGCCACCGGCCAGACACTCAACGTGATGACGCTAGGCGGCCTGGCGCTGGCCGTGGGTATCCTGGTGGACGATGCCACGGTAACCATCGAAAACATCAACTGGCATCTCGAGCAGGGTAAGAGCGTCCATGACGCGATCATGGATGGCGCGAAACAGATCGTGACGCCGGCCTTCGTCTCCCTGCTCTGCATCTGCATCGTGTTCGTGCCGATGTTCATGCTCGACGGCATCGCCGGCTTCCTGTTCCGTCCGATGGCGCTGGCGGTGATCTTCGCGATGGTGTCGTCCTTCGTCCTGTCGCGCACGCTGGTGCCGACGCTGGCGATGTACTTGCTCAAGCCCCACCACACCGAAAAGGGTGAAGGCGATCATCCGGAGGACGAGTACCTCAACCATCACGAGGGTGATCAGCCAGCGTCGCGCAAGCGCAGCGCTTTCCTGGGCGCGCTGGTCAAGTTTCAGCAGCGTTTCGAACATCGCTTTGCCCAGGTGCGCGACGTCTATCATGCAACGCTGACCGTGGCACTTACCCACCGCAAGCGCTTCATCATTGGCTTCATGGCCTTCGTGCTGGCTTCGTTCGCACTGGTTCCGCTCCTTGGCCGCGACTTCTTCCCCGACGTGGATGCTGGCGCCATCGCCTTGCATGTGCGCGCCCCCATGGGTACCCGCGTGGAAGAGACGGCCGCCGAGTTCGACCGCATCGAAGCGGCCATCCGCAAGGTCGTTCCGCCCGACCAGTTGGATACGGTCATCGACAACATTGGTCTGCCGTTGTCCGGCGTAAACATGGTCTACAACTCCAGCGGCACGATCGGCCCACAGGATGGCGATATCCAGGTCGAGCTGAAGGAGAACCACGCACCGACGGCTGAGTTCGTGCGCGAACTTCGCGCGCAACTTCCGCGCGAATTCCCCGGCACCGAGTTCGCCTTCCTTCCCGCGGACATGAGCTCGCAGATCCTCAACTTCGGTGCGCCGGCGCCGCTGGACGTCACCATCTCCGGCCGCGACCTGAAGGCCAATGAGACCTATGCCACCGAGATCATGAAGCACTTGCGCCAAGTGCCCGGCATCGCGGATGTCCGCCTGCAGCAGAGCACCAGTTATCCGCAGCTCAACGTGACGGTGAACCGCACGCGCGCCGACATGCTCGGCGTGACCGAGCGCGACGTCACCAACACCATGGTGGCTTCACTGGCGGGTAGTTCGCAGGTGGCGCCGACGTTCTGGCTCAATCCGAAGAACGGCGTGTCGTATCCCATCGTCGCCGCAACGCCGCAGTACAAGATGGACACCATGGCTGATCTCGCCGGGCTGCCCGTCACGCCCGCAGGCGCCGGCGCGAGCCAGGTGTTGGGCGGCCTTGCCACCTTCACGCGTGTGCCGAGTGCTGCGGTGGTATCGCACTACAACATCATGCCGTCGTTCGACATCTACGCATCGGTACAGGATCGTGACCTTGGTGCAGTCGCCAACGACGTGCAGAAGGTGCTCAACCAGTTCGCCGCTACGCGTCCAAAGGGCACGCTGGTCAGCCTGCACGGCCAGGCCGGTACCATGAACGACGCCTTCAGCGGCCTGATCTTCGGTCTGGTCGGTGCAATCGTGCTGATCTACCTGCTGATCGTGGTGAACTTCCAGTCGTGGCTCGATCCGTTCGTGATCATCACCGCCCTACCCGCCGCGCTCGCCGGCATCGTGTGGATACTGTTCCTTTCGCACACCACGCTATCTGTGCCTGCGTTGACCGGCGCAATCATGTGCATGGGTGTCGCCACCGCCAACTCCATCCTGGTCGTCAGCTTCTGCCGCGAACGCCTCGCCGAACACGGCGACGCGGTGAAGGCCGCGTTGGAAGCCGGTTTCACCCGCTTCCGTCCGGTCTGCATGACCGCGCTCGCCATGATCATCGGCATGATGCCGATGGCCATGACGCAGGAACAGAACTCGCCGCTAGGTCGTGCCGTCATCGGCGGCCTGCTGTTCGCCACTTTCGCCACCCTGCTCTTCGTGCCGGTGATTTTCAGCATCGTGCATGGCCGCGAGCAAGCGCAAACCCAATCCGATTCCGCTCTTGGAGAACCCGTCCATGTCGCATGACGCCACCATTGCAACGCCTGCGCGAACGCCGAAGCTCGGGCGCGCGGTGCGTATCGGTCTGGCCGTGGCCGTGTTGGCCACTATCGCCGGCATCTCGGTACGTGCCTACGACTACCACCGCGTAGTGAAGTGGACCGACGCACAGATCACACCCACCGTCCAGCTGGTAACCGCCGAAGGCGGCGGCAACGGTCAGGCGATGACGCTGCCCGGCCATCTGGACGCCTGGATCAGCGCGCCCATCCACGCACGCGTCAGCGGTTACCTCAAGAGCTGGAGCAGCGATATCGGCAGCCAAGTGGCGGCAGGCCAGTCGCTGGCCGAAATCGATACGCCGGAGCTGGACCAGCAGTTCGAGCAGGCCAAGGCGAATCTCGCCCGTGCGCAGGCCAATGCTCGCCTTGCCGTGCTCACCGACAAGCGCTGGAAAAACCTGCTCACCTCCAACTCCGTCTCCAAGCAGGAGGCCGATGAGAAGGCTGGCGAAGCGGAGGCCGCGCAAGCCAACGTGCTCGGCGCGCAAGCCGATGTCGATCGCATCGCGGCGCTGGAAGCGTTCAAACACATCACCGCGCCATTCGCCGGTACGGTGACGGCGCGCAATACCGACATCGGTGATCTGATCAGCGCCAACAGCGAAAGCTCACCATCGCTATTCACCGTGTCCGACACCACCCGTATGCGCTTGTACGTGCAGGTGCCGCAGGGTTACGCCGACTCGATTAAGCCCGACATGAGCGTGCAGCTCGATGTGCCCGACCATCCGGGCGAACAGTTCACCGGCCGCCTGATCGGTAATTCCGGCGCGGTGAACCAGGTTTCCGGCTCGCTGCTGGCGCAGTTCGAAGTAGACAACCCCAAGGGCGCGCTGCTGCCTGGCGCGTATGCGGAAGTGCATCTGCCGATGGCGGCCAACAGTCACACGATGACGGTGCCCGCCACCACGCTGATCTTCCGCGCGCAGGGTCCGCAGGTTGCCGTGGTCGGCGCCGACAACAAGGTGGTGCTGCGTGACGTGCATATCGCGACGGACCTGGGCGACCGCCTGCGCATCGACAAGGGCCTGCAGCCCGGCGACCGCGTGATCAATCACCCGTCCGATTCGGTGATGCAGGGCGACGTGGTACAGATCGCACGCGCGGATGCCGATGGCGCCGCCAAACCGGAGTGACCGCATGACACTCAACCTGCCCTTTCTCCGTCGACTCCTGCCATTGGCTCTGGTCGCTGTGCTGCCAGCGTGCTCGTTAGCGCCTACGTACAAGAAGCCTGACGTCGGCCCGGTGCCCGATAGCTACGCTGGTCAGACGGCGGAAGGCCTGTGGTCTCCGGCACATCCGGCCGACACCGCGTCGCGCGGTCCCTGGTGGTCGGTGTATGCGAATCCTGGGCTCGACAAGCTGGAGAACCAGCTCGATACATCCAATCCGAGCCTTGCGGTTGCACTCGCACGTTACGATGCCGCGCGTGCACTGCTCGGTGAAGCTCGCTCGGACATGTATCCAACGCTGGGCGTCGATGCCGCTGACTCGCGCAACCGCCAGTCGAACAATCGCCCACTACGCGGCAGTAACCAGCCGAACGAATACAGTGCCAACACGTTCGGGTTTGGGCTGGGCTACGAGATCGATCTGTGGGGACGCGTGCGCAATGAAGTCGCCGCAGGTAACGCCAATGCCACGGCTGCGCAGGCCGATCTCGCGTCGGTGAAGCTTAGCCTAGAGGCGCAGCTCGCTGACCTCTATGTCGCCCTTCGAGGCTACGACGTGCAGGAGCGTATCCTCAAGGACACGCTGGATGCCTACCAGCAAGGTCTGGACCTGACCGAGCGACGATTCCAGGGCGGCGTTGCCTCAGGCCTCGATGTCAGTCGCGCAAAGACGCAGCTGTCCGACGCACAGGCACAGGTATCCGAAGTGGTCGCCCAGCGCGCGCTAACCGAACACGCCATTGCCACACTGGTGGGTGAATCTGCCTCGCGCTTCTCGCTGTCGCTCGACAACACGCCAATGAACGTACCGGCGATTCCGCTGGGCGTACCGTCGCAATTGCTGGAACGCCGCCCCGACATCTCCGCCGCCGAACGCCGCGTGTTCGCAGCGAATGCGGAGATCGGCGTCGCGCGTGCGGCGTTTTTCCCGCGCTTGAGTCTTTCCGCCATGTTCGGCTTTCAGGACACCGGCATGGGTAACCTTTTGAGCGCCGGCAATCGTTACTGGGCGCTGGGGCCCGATCTGGCCATGACACTATTCGACGGTGGTCTGCGTCGCTCCAAGGTGCAAGCCGCGCAAGCCAATCTGGATGCATCCGCCGGGCTGTATCGCGGCACCGTACTGAACGCGTTCCAGCAGGTGGAAGACAACCTCACCCTGCTCCAGCAGCTCGGCAAGGAAGCGCATCAAGAGGATGATGCAGCGAGCGCCGCCCGCGACTCGCAGACGATCTCCACCAATCGCTATCGCGAAGGTGCGGTGAACTATCTCGACGTCGTGACTGCGCAGACAGCGGCTTTGCAGGCCGAGCGCAGTGCGGAACAGGTGCGCACAAGGCGCTTGCAGGCGAGTGTGGATTTGATCCGTGCACTCGGTGGTGGCTGGGACTCAGCCCAGCTGCCGACCACCGCCAGTACAGTGGCCGACAGCACGTCCCAGGCCCGCTGACGCGACGGTACCTACGCCGTCACGACCGCCCGGGGATCTAAGGAGCCCCTCATGAGGAGAGGGAGGGGAGGCACAAGAGGCTCCTTTTCAAGACGAGCGGCCCTATGCCGCTCGTCGCACGCCTTCCACGCGCTGGTTGAGCTGCTGCCAGTCCACCACCAGCTCACAGCCGCGCGCCGAGGCATTTCTACCCCATTCGCGCAGCAATTCCAGACACGCCTGGTCGACGTGATGGAGACCACCCACATCCAACTGCACGCGCGTATTCGGCGGCACGCGTTCCAGCGTACGTGCCACAGACGGAACGCGCAGGAACGTCGCGGAGCCTTCCAATCGCAGCGAAGCGGTACCCGGTTCTTCGTGATGATCCAAGCCCACCTTCAGACGCGACGAGTGCAACGCCAGGCGGAACAGCGACAAGGCAAAGCCGATCAGAACACCCGCCAGCAGGTCGGTCGCCACAATCGCCGCAGTGGTGGCCACGTAGATCCACGCCGTGCCCTTGCCGTACTGCGCAAGCGCCTTCACCTGCTTGAAGTTCACCATCTTGATACCGGTGAACACCAGGATGCCCGCCAGGCACGCCACCGGCGTCATGCGCATCAGCCACGGCAGCAACGACGCGAACACCAGCAACCAACCGCCGTGCATGATTGTCGCCATGCGCGTGGCCGAACCGGCCTGCACGTTGGCCGCGCTGCGCACGATCACGCCGGTCATCGGCAAGGCGCCGAACAAGCCGCAGATCATGTTGCCGACGCCCTGCGCCGTCAGCTCGCGGTCGTACTTGGTGCGCACACCATCGTGCATGCGATCCACCGCAGCGGCGGACAGCAGCGTTTCAGCGCTAGCGATGAAGGCGAACGTCAGTGCCGCGATCATCAGCGACGGCTCGAGTAGCCCAGCCATGCTGGTAAAGGTTGGCAACGACACGGCGGACAGCAGGTTGGACGGCACGTCCACCGTCTTCACCGACAAACCGGCGAACTGCACCACCGCCGTCACCGCGATCACCGCAAGCAACGCGCCCGGTACAAAACGCAGCTTTGCCGGACGCAGCTTTTCCCAGCCGAGCATGATGGCAATCGTGCCCACACCCACGGCCAGCGCCGTCATGCTTCCCGCATCGCCCTGCACCGCATCGATCACTGCACCGGGGAGCGCAGCGAAGTTCTCAAGACCACGCGCCTTCGGCAAAGCATCCATCAGCACGTGCAACTGCGAGGCGACGATCAGCACGCCAATGCCCGACAACATGCCCGCCACGACAGCCGGCGAACACATGCGGAACCACACGCCTACGCGACACAGGCCGGCAGCGACCTGGATCAGACCGGCCAATAGCACGACCGGACCCAGCGCCATCACGCCATGCTCGCGCACCAGTTCGAACACCAGTACGGCGAGGCCCGCCGCGGGGCCGCTGACCTGCAGCGGCGAGCCGGCGAACATGCCCACCACCAAGCCACCCACGATGCCCGTGATCAGGCCCGTCGCCGGCGGCATGCCCGAGGCGATGGCGATGCCCATACACAAGGGCAACGCCACCAGGAACACCACGATGGAACCGAGCAGGTCACGCCCGAACAGTCCCTGCTTAAAGTAGTTGCTTATCACGACGGCGATCCTCAGGCAGCCGACGCGGTAGGCATGGAGAACCGCGCATGGGGCGTCGCTTCCGGCATGTCATCGCTGCCAGATTCGATCTGCACGAAACGACCGTGCTGCGCATCAAACGCTTTCAATCCCGCGTGTTCGATGTCATATACCCAACCGTGGATGCGCAGCTGGCCACTCGCCAGCGCCGCGGCGACAGTGGGCAGCGTCCGTAGATTTTCCAACTGCCCCACCACGTTTTCTTCGGTAAGGCGACGCAATCCTTCCGAACCGTGCAGGCCCGGGCCGTTCTGTTGGACGACGTAGCGCGCGACATCGGCATGCATCATCCACGCCGCCACCGACGGCATGTCATGCACCAGCTCGGGGTGTTGCAGCGCCTTCATCGCACCGCAGTCGGAATGGCCGCAGATCACAATGTGCTTGACCTTGAGCACCTTCACCGCGTACTCGATCGCCGCCACCACACCGCTCACGTGCTGCGCATACGGCGGCACGATATTGCCGATATTGCGATACACGAACAGCTCGCCCGGCTGGGCGGAAAACATCAACTCCGGCATCACGCGCGAGTCGGCGCAAGTGATGAACATGGTGCTGGGGCTCTGTCCCGCAGCCAACTTGCGGAACACTTCGCGCTGGGCCGGGAAAACTTCATTACGGAATTGTTCGAAACCTTCGATCAGACGCTTCATGCGAATACTCCAGACAAAATTCGAGATGACGCCCACGGCGCGACGCGCGCCATGCACTGGGCGTTGGGGATGAAGAAGGAACAGATGGCCCAAACCACGCGCGGACGCACGAAGCGCACCGCATGCGCGGAATCAGTTTACTGAGGGAGCCATCAAGCGCGGCAGACCGACAAGGCGTGCGCGCACAGAAACGCTTGCCGCATCAGCGGCAGCGCTGTTAGACGGCTTCTGGCGGGCGCAGTTGGGGCGCAGGGGTGTGCAGGCTCAGGTCGTAGCTGACCGAAATAGGAGCCTGGGTGAGCATGGGCGCCCACAGATAAGCCACGTCGAACGGATGGAGAATGTCATCCATACCGCCGTTCGTGGTGTCTTCGAAAGAGGACTTGGTGGTGTTGTCGTCCGCCGCCGTGTCGGCAACGTCGTCAACCACGACCATCGCAGCCACCGCCTTGTCGCCCGACACTGCGGACGAGAACTTCACCGGACGCACGGGCGTGCCGACCAGCAGAAGCAGGCCGAACAGGCACGCCAGGAACATGGCGAAGCGGGAGTGGAGGAGACGCGAAGTCATGGGATCGAAGGTATCGGAAATCACATGACAGCCGCAAGACTTTGCGCGAGATCAATCACGCATCTTCAGAAATATGCCAGCGCGCATTCATGTTCGAGGCGAACATTGCGCAAAAAACGCTGCGAATAAAAAAGCAAAACGGCGGGCAATGCCCGCCGTTTTTCCGTCCTTGGGTCGAACTCCCTTGCGATAGCCGTACCGCCGATCCGATTAGAACGGGTAGTAGCGGAAGGAGGTGAAGAACATGTTCTCCGTGGCCTTCGGCGAAGCGAGACCATTGCCGACCGGACCGCTGACGCCGTTGATGAAGCCCTGACCCGGGAACGCTTCCTTCTGCGTATACGAGTACTGCGCACCGAACTGCATCTTGCCGAACTTGCCCTGGTAGAACTTCCACCAGAAGCCGGCGGTGCCCTGCCAGATCTCGCGGGCGTTGCCCACGCAGTTGGTGTTGCCAGCGATGTCGCAGCCGCTGTTGTTGTACGCCGGGTTGCCGTAGCCGAGGGCCGTGGTGCCGTTGTTGAAGTCCTTCTTGCTGGCCTGTTCGCGACCACCGAAGAGATAGACGTCCACATCGGAGTTGGCGTGCCAGGTCAGACCCGTCAGGAGCATGTTTTCCTTGATCGGGGCAATGTTGCCGTTCGGGCTGAAGGTCACGTCGGAAAGCTGTGCGCTGCCGTAGCGGCCGATGCCCTTGCCGTCCATGCCGGAGAACTGCCAGTCCAGGGTCTTGTCGATAAGCGGCAGGACCACGCCGAGGCCCCAACCACCGCCCCACGTGTCGTGGTTCTGGTACGAACCATTGATGGCGTAGCGGTTGTAGAAGGCACGGCCCACGCCGAACACTTCGTAATGGCCATAGCCCGGGTCAGCAGCAAACTTCACGATGACGTCGGGGATGTGGTTCAGCGACAGCGTGTTAGCCGAGTCGAAACCCGAACCCGCGGTGATGTTGTAAGCCGTCTGCTGGACCGGTGCCTTGGCCAGGTTCGGGCTGCTGTAGAACGTGGTCTGCGGGTTCTCGAGCGAGATACCGAGCCAGTAGGTCTTGTCCCAATCCTTGACCAAGCGGATCTGGTCCTGACGCGCCCAGGTGAAGCCCGGGATGTACTGTGCGTCGATCTGCGGCGGGGTCAGTTCGTTACGCGGCAGCATGCCCTTGCTGCTGAGCGTCAGCAGCGACCAGTTCTGACCGGCCAACAGGTGCAGGCCCGAGGTGTCCCAATCGGCCGTCATGTAGACGTTGCGCATGCGCGGGTTGAACGAGTTGGACTCGTTCGAGTTCGCGGTCTGGGCGCCGCCCAGGAAGTCCATTTCGATGTAACCGGCCAGGTGCGTATCCGGGCTCACGTCACCCTGCACGAGGGCCGACAGGCGGCTCTGGCGAGCGCTCATGCGGAACTCGTTCATGTGCGCGGTCTGCACGTTCTTGTACGGAATCGCGCTGTAGTTCGAGGCGATGTCCGCGCCTTCCTGAGCCGAACGGTAGACCGATTCAGCTGCGAGGAAGCCGCCCAGCGTGATGTTCACGCCCTTGTAGGACAGCTTGTCGCCCGACTTCTTCACCTGTGCATCGGTGGCAGCGACCTGCTTCTGCACGGTCTCCACGGCCTGGCCGGTCGACACGTTGATGTCAGACTGCGCATCCGTGCGCTGCTCCAGTTCGACGACCTTCGCCTGCAGGGCCTGCAACTGGGCCTTCAGCGCTTCGATCTCCGCGGCCTGCGTCGACTGCGAGGTGCTGGTCTTCGAGGACGACGCCGGGGCCGGGTCGGCCATGACGTGGATGCTGGTAACGCCCAAACCGGCAGCAATCGCCACCGCGAGCAACTTGGAACGCATGGATATTCTCCGCATGTAGGTAAGAACCACCTGGACCGCCCCCTTTGATCCCCTTCGATCTCCGGCTGTCCAAGCACAATCGGTGCGGAGGATGGGCTCGCGGCTTTACCGTTAGATGGACGTTATGTGACAAAACGAAGACATGCGTTCGCACGCGTACGGAAATGACTTCCTTACAAGTCAGTAGAGGCGGGCCCGGTGGCCTTGGCTGGTATGCTTGAAGGCATGGATAACCTCAACAACAGCATGGCCGGCCGCATGGCCGAGCGCTTCCGGGGCTTTCTGCCGGTCATCGTGGACGTTGAAACAGGCGGCTTCGATTCGGAACGGGACGCACTGCTGGAAATTGCCGCCGTCATATTGCGCATGACGCCCGAGGGCTACCTGCAGCCCATGCCAGCCGTTGCTGCTCACGTACATCCCTTCCCTGGCGCCAATATCGACCCTCGGGCCCTGGAAATCACCGGCATCGACCCGGACAACCCGCTACGCGGCGCGCTCGACGAGCGCCTGGCGCTGGACCACGTGTTCAAGCCCATCCGCGACGCGATGCGCGACATGGATTGCCAGCGCGCCGTTCTGGTGGGCCACAACGCGGCGTTCGACCTCGGCTTTCTCAATGCAGCGGTGCGCCGCACAGGCCATAAGCGCAATCCGTTCCACCCCTTTAGCTGCTTCGATACCGCCACCTTGAGCGGCCTGGCATTTGGCCAGACGGTATTGAGCAAAGCCGTGCAAGCCGCCGGCATGGCGTTCGATACGCGCGAGGCGCACTCCGCTATTTATGACGCCGAGCGCACGGCCGAACTGTTCTGCACCATCATCAACCGCTGGCGCCGTTTGGAAGAATTCGAGCGCGACCAGATCGGCGTTGAGTCCATGTAAAGACGCGGTGTGGCTCCGCGTCAGTTTGGGCCGTGCGATTTAATTCCTTTTTTATCAGCATGCTATGACAGTCATCTGCAAACTGTCATATCGCTGAAACATTGAACTCATTTCATTGCAACACGGCGCGCATGAAATAACGGCGGGCGGAATCCCTCCGTGACCCTTACTGGAGCTACCGTGTTGATCTCAACAAAATCTCTGACTCGCATCGGCACGGCCGCTGTGTTCGCGACGGCGTCGCTGTTCACTATGGCCGCACAGGCCACCGACATCACCGGCGCCGGCTCGAGCTTCGTCTACCCGGTTCTCTCGAAGTGGTCCGCGGGCTACGCCGAGAAAACTGGCAACAAGCTCAACTACCAGTCCGTCGGCTCGGGCGCCGGCGTGGCGCAGATCAAGGAAGGCACCATCGACTTCGGCGCCACCGATGCACCGGTGAAGGCTGAAGATCTCGCGCAGTTCGGCCTGGGCCAGTTCCCGGTCGTGGTGGGCGGCATCGTGCCGGTGGTGAACATCCCGGGCGTGGAAGCTGGCCAGGTCAAGCTGGACGGCGCCACCCTCGCCGACATCTTCCTCGGCAAGATCACCATGTGGAACGACCCGCGCATCGCCGCGGCAAACGCTGGCGTGAATCTGCCGGCCAAGAAGATCACCGTCGTGCATCGCTCGGACGGTTCGGGCACCTCGTTCAACTTCACCAACTACCTTTCCAAGGTCAGCCCTGATTGGGCCGCCAAGGTCAAGTTCGGCACGGCCGTCGAGTGGCCGACCGGCGTGGGTGGCAAGGGCAACGAAGGCGTGTCGCAGTACGTCAAGCAGATTGTCGGTTCTATCGGCTACGTCGAGTACGCCTATGCCGTGAAGAACAAGATCAGCTGGGTGAACCTGAAGAACGCTGCCGGCCAGGTTGTGGCGCCGAGCGCTGAAGCCTTCGCCGCCGCCGCCGCTACGGCCGACTGGGGCAGCGCCAAGGACTTCAACGTGATCATGACCAACGCCTCCGGTGCGCAGGCGTGGCCGATCACCGCGACCACCTGGGTCGTCATGTACAAGCAGCCGAAGAACGCCGAGCACACCAAGGTGGCTTTCGAGTTCTTCAAGTGGGCGCTCGAGAGCGGCCAGAAGGACGCTGCCTCGCTCGACTACGTCGCGCTGCCGGACACCTTGGTCAAGAAGATCGAGGCTTACTGGAGCACCGAGTACAAGCACTAAGGTAATCGTCTCGCCGGTCACGCAACAGCAACCGGCAAGGCTTAACCTGATGGCTTGACCGTACGACAACGGCCGCCCGACTAACCTCGGGCGGCCTGTTGTTGAAAGGCGCCCGGAACTGGCGCATCGTCCATGGACCGCGCGGCCTGCAACCGTCCGGTCTGAATGCCGAGGAATCCTCCGCACATGCAAGCCAATGTAGGCGCCGTTGCCGCCATCGCGACCCAGGAAGAGCGCGCACACCGCGACGCCCGGCACGACCGCCTGTTCAGCTGGCTCCTTATGGGCTGCGCCCTGCTGGTGCTCGCCTGCCTTCTTGGCGCTGCGGGCGCCACGCTATGGGGCGGTCGACACGCCTTCGGCACCTTCGGCTGGCATTTCCTCGTCAGCGATGCCTGGGATCCGGGCTCCGATACCTACGGCGCACTCGTGCCGGTGTACGGCACCCTCATGACCTCGCTGATCGCTCTGGTCATCGCCGTGCCGATCAGCTTCGGTGTTGCGCTCTATCTTTCCGAGGTGGCACCGCCGTGGCTGCGCACGCCAGTGGCCTCGGCCATCGAACTGCTGGCCGGTATTCCTTCGATCATCTACGGCATGTGGGGCCTTTTCATCTTTGCGCCCTTCTTCGCCGATCACATCAAGCCCTGGCTGACCAACTATCTGGGCAATAAGCCGGACGACGGCAAGTTGTCATGGGTGGCCCAGCACACCTTCATTGGCAAGCTGTTCGGTAGCGACTATCCATTCGGCGCCAGCATCCTGACCGCAGGCATCGTGCTCGCGATCATGATCATCCCGTTTATCTCTTCCGTGATGCGCGAAGTGTTCCAGACGGTGCCCTCGCGCTTGAAGGAATCAGCCTATGCGCTGGGCTCAAGCACCTGGGAAGTGTCCTGGGACATCGTGCTGCCCTACACGCGCTCGGCAGTGATCGGTGGCATTTTCCTCGGCCTTGGCCGCGCGCTGGGCGAGACGATGGCCGTGACGTTCGTGCTCGGCAATGCGATGCAGTTGTCGGCGTCGATTCTCGATCCGGGTGCGTCTATCGCCTCCACCATCGCCAACCAGTTCAGCGAGGCCGCCGGCCTGCAGAAGTCGACGCTGATGGCGCTGGCCTTCCTGCTGTTCGTGGTGACCTTCATCGTGCTGCTGATCGCCCGCTGGATGCTGCGCCAGCTCGCCCATAAGGAGGGCCGCTGATGGCCTCCAGCTCGTTCATTTATACCAAGCGCCGCATCAAGAATATCGTGGCGCTGACGCTTAGCGTGCTGGCCACACTGATCGGACTGATCTTTCTCGCGTGGATTCTGTGGGAAACACTGCGCCAGGGCGTGAGCGCCCTCAAGCCGCAGCTATTCACCAAGATCACGGCCTACGGCGAGGATGGCGGCCTGGCCAACGCCATGGTCGGCAGCTTCGTCATCGACCTCATCGGCATCCTTATCGCCACGCCCATCGGCGTGCTGGCCGGTACATGGTTGGCGGAGTACGCCAATGGCACCAAGCTGGGCGAATCGATCCGCTTCCTCAACGACATCCTGCTGTCGGCGCCATCGATCGTGCTCGGCCTGTTCGTCTACACCATCGTGGTGTTGCCGAGTACATCGTTGACTAACGGCTCCACCACCTTCTCCGGCTGGGCCGGCGGTGTGGCGCTGGCGCTGATCGCCCTGCCGGTGATCGTGCGCACCTCGGACGAAATGCTGCGTCTGGTGCCCTCCACACTGCGCGAAGCCTCGCTGTCGCTGGGCATTCCGCAGTGGAAGCTGACCACGCAGATCCTGATCCGCGCCGCGCGCTCGGGCATCATCACCGGTGTGCTGCTGGCGCTGGCCCGCATCAGCGGTGAAACCGCCCCGCTGCTGTTCACGGCGTTCGGCAACAACTACATGACGTTCAATCCGTCGGACAAGATGTCCAGCCTGCCGCAGATGATTTACCAGTACGCCAACGATCCGGGCGAAGGCTTGCATGCGATCGCATGGGCTGGTGCCTTCGTACTGACCATGTTCGTGCTGTTGCTGAGCCTTGCTTCCCGTCTGGTCCTTTCCCGTTCCAAGGTGTCACATGACTGAGTCCGCTGCCGCCGGCATCCACCCGCAGTCCGCGGCCACGCCTGCACCCATCGCGCCCACCAAGCTGAAGGTGCGCGACCTGCACTTCTACTACAACGGATACCATGCGCTGAAAGGCATCAACATGGACATCCCGGAGAAGAAGGTGACGGCCATCATCGGCCCGTCCGGCTGCGGCAAGTCCACTCTGTTGCGCATCTTCAACCGCATTTACGCGATCTACCCCAAGCTGGAAGCCAAGGGCGAGATCATCCTGGACGACGAGAACATCCTCGATTCGCGCTATTCCATGAACCGCCTGCGCAGCAAGGTCGGCATGGTGTTCCAGAAGCCGGTGCCGTTCCCGATGACCATTTTCGAGAACGTGGCCTACGGCATTCGCCACCACGAGAAGCTCTCGCGCGCCGACATGGATATCCGTGTCGAGCAGGCGCTGCGCAGCGCGGCCTTGTGGGACGAAGTGAAGGACAAGCTCAAGCAGAGCGCGCTCGGCCTATCCGGTGGTCAGCAGCAGCGCCTGTGCATTGCCCGCGGCATCGCGCTGAAGCCGGAGGTGCTTCTGCTCGACGAGCCGACCTCGGCGCTCGACCCGATCGCCACCGGCCGCATCGAGCAGCTGGTGGAAGAACTCAAGAGCGAGTACACCATCGTCATCGTCACCCACAACATGCAGCAGGCGGCCCGTTGCTCGGACCTCACCGCGTTCATGTATCTGGGTGAGTTGATCGAGTTCGACCGCACCGAACAGATCTTCACCAAGCCAGGCAAGAAGCAGACCGAGGATTACATCACCGGTCGCTTCGGTTAAAAAGTAACGCTACTCCCTCTCCCCCGTTTACAAATTTGTGCACGGGGCAGAGGGCTGGGGTGAGGGGCCACGCCGCCTCACCTTCCAATGACAGGACTCTCCCATGAGCGGCAGCAGCAAAGAACACATCATCAAGAGCTACGACGACGAGCTGACCCGTCTCACCGGCGAAATCGTCCGCATGGGCGAGCTTGCGGTGAGCCAGTTGGAAGCAGCCCTCGATGTGATCGACCGCCGTGACGAGCGCGCCGCGCAGCACGTGGTCAGCAACGATGACGCTATCGACCTGCTCGAACAGGAAATCAGCCACGACGTAGTGCGCCTGCTGGCGCTGCGTGCGCCTATCGCCGGCGACCTGCGCAACGTGTTCGCTGCGCTGCGCATCGCCGCCGACATCGAACGCATCGGCGACTACGCCGCCAACGTGGCCAAGCGCTCCATCCCGTTGTCGATGGTCGCCCCTATCGCACCGACGAACGGCCTGGGCTATCTGGCCGAGCTGGCCGCGAAGGAAGTGCGTGACGTGCTGATGGCCTATCGCGATCGCGACGCCGAACGCGCCTATAAGGTGTGGAAGGACGACGCGGACCTGGACGAAGCCTACACCGGCTACTTCCGCCAGTTGCTGACCTACATGATGGAAGACCCGCGCAACATCACGCCCTGCACGCACCTGCTGTTCATGGCGAAGAACATCGAGCGCATCGGCGACCACGCCACCAACATTGCCGAGAGCATCTGGTATCAGGTGAACGGCGAACCGCTCACGGCGCAGCGCGCCAAGCGCGACTTCACCTCGAACCCGGAACCCACCAAGCTCGGTCACAAGCCGGACTAACCCAAACGTGGCGTCGCTCCAAAAGGCCCGCTAGACGAGCGGGCCTGCCGGCAAACAGCATCGTTACGGATCGAGCTGAGCACAGGGGATGACACCGTCGGTGCCGTGCCATTGCGCCGCCCACTCGCTTTCATTGATCTGGCATGAAACCATCAAAAACCACCTTGACTCCGCATCAAGGGAGAATCTGTGGTGGATTGAGTTCCAGATACGCCTTGCCGGTAACGGGCACGCCGTTAACCACGCCGCTAACCGTAGAATCGCCCTCCCAATAGTAGGTATTGGGAACACCGACCGAACCCGCCAACGTCTGCACGACACCGCCGGTCAAGCCAGCAAAGGTGGCCATTTCCTGGTCTTGTACCAAGGCCGTCACGGTCACCTGTCCACCTGGGAGCTTGAGGATTTGCTGGGTGTGATAAACGAGCCCGCTCCTGGGACTGGTCCAGGTCACGCCGGTTGACTGATCGTCGATTTCGCTGGGATCGATCACGCTGTAGCTGCCGTCGGCCGCGATATAGGTACCGTAGGTCTGCGTGGTATTGCCGCTCGCATCCTTAAGTACCGAGACGTCGTATTTGCGGCCATCGGACAACTCAACCGCGTACCAGTCCCACCCAGTTGGTGAGGTGGCAGAGAAAGCAGCGCCCCATTCGTGATCGAACCAAGCCGAGCCAGTTACGTTCACCACAAGGCCGTGATCGATGATGGTGCCCGATGCACTCAGGCTGGGAAATGAGTAGTAGTTGAGAGCGCCGGTCGTCGTCGGAGGCATGATCCCGCCATTGCCGTTCCAGACAACGCCGTAATTTTCCGGCTGCACGCTCAAATGAGCCAGATAGTCGAGAGTGTACATTCCGGTAGCCATTGAACCGGATCCGCTACGGGCATTGGCATTCCAGTCGTCTATTTGAATGTTGTATCCGCCTCCCGGAGGAAGAACATCCGGCTGGATGGAGACCCGCGCATCATTCTCGTGCACGCCTCGATTCAAATCGGTGATTGCGAAGTTACCGATATACCCCGAACTCAGCGGATACGTGCCCAAACCCAAGCGAAAATCGGTGACTTGGAAACCGTAGTCGTGCGTAACGCCGAAAATATCTTTACCCGTCAGGTGCCCGGTGTAGTACCACCATTCAATGGTTGCATTGTGGGGAGACTCGTCGGCCGGAATGGAAAAGTACGGTGATGTCGACTGCGCATACACCAAACCACCGAAGCCGAGACTGACGCCAAGACATAGGCTCGCAGCCTGGTGCAATCGACGCCGAACAAGGATTACCGTAGCCAAACAAGAACACACGCATTGCAGTGAGGAAGTCATTGGCTCGCCTCCACGGACTAGAAGGAATTCATCCTCAAAAAGGCCGTTCTGCTGCCACAGGCTCTGCGCATCGGCTCACAGTCCGCCCCTTTACGGCTAGGCGAGCCCACGAGCACCGCACCGTTTGCACGGCACCGTCAATAAATCACCAAGCAACGGGCGAAGCCGGCGGTGAAATGACCTAACGTGATTAACCCCAGCGAGTACGCCCGAGATCTGCGAACGGCGAACCCGGACGACACCCCTAACTCTCAAACCATGCGCCGCCCCTTGTGAGTCGGCTGTGAAAGACCCACCCGTATCACACCATCCACCGACCTGTTCTTCATCGCGAAGAACATCGAGCGCATCGGCGGCCGCGCCACTAAACATCGCCGAGATCATCTGGCATCAGGTGAACGGAGAACCGCTGACGGCGCAGCGCGCCAAGCGTGACTGAAGAAGCCATGTAGAAGCGCACTTGTGTGCGACTAGGATTGTCCCACCGTCGCAGTAGCGCACATGTGCGCTACTGCAGAAGAGCAGGCTTAGTGAGCGCCACTGGTGAGTTTCAGGCCCACCATACCCAGCACAACCAGACCCACGCAGGCCAGTCGCAACGGCGAGGCGGAGTCACCGAACAGCACGATGCCGAGGATGACGGCACCCACCGCGCCGATGCCTGTCCAGATCGCGTAAGCGGTGCCGATGGGCAACGTTTTCAACGCCATCGACAACAGCACGACGCTGGCCGCCATCGCTGTGCCCGTGATGACACTGGGCCATAGACGGGTGAAACCTTCGGTGTATTTGAGCCCGACCGCCCAAACCACTTCGAGCAGACCGGCGAACATCAGATAGATCCAGGGCATGATGCGCTCCTCTGGATGAAGAGCAGGGTCGTCCCCGCTGGAAGAACGTACTTGCGGGGCCGTCCCCGCAGACCGGTCCCATTGCGGGACCGGACTATACATTCTACAGATGCTGCCTGAACGCCATTTCAGGGTGAGATCTTGCTGCCCAGTTCACGCGCGTCCCGACGTGCACGCGTCGAATGCACGATGCCGTAGACGCCGATGACGATCCACGCCACCTGCATCAGGAAAGCGGGCCAGTTCATGGCCGGGCCGAACACCAGCGACAGGACCACACCGAGCGCGCCCAGCACGTTCATCAACTGATACACCAACCCGTTGCCGTGGAGCTTGTGAGCCTGCAGCAGCAGGAACGCCAGCAGCACCAGCAACACACCGATATAACCGGCCCAGTCATGCCAGAAGAAGGTCATCGCTTGTCACTCCGTTGTCGCAGCGCTTCGAACAACACGATGCCCGTGGCCACGGACACATTGAGGCTCTCCATCACACCTGGCATCGGGATCTTCGCTACGAAATCGCATGTGTCGCGCGTCAGACGGCGCATGCCCTCGCCTTCGCTGCCCAGCACGAGCGCCACGGGGCCTCGCATGTCGATGCCGTAGACGGTTTCGTCCGTATCGCCGGCCAGACCGGTGATCCACACACCCGCGTCCTTGAGCGTGCGCAACGCACGGGCAAGATTGGTTGCAGCGATGAGCGGCACGCGATCTGCGCCACCGGCCGATGCCCGGCGTACCACCGGCGTCAGGCCCACGGCGCGATCCTTCGGCACGATGACCATGGTCGCCCCGGCGGCTGCCGCACTGCGCAGGCACGCACCAAGGTTGTGCGGGTCGGTGACGCCATCGAGCACAAGTACCAGCGTGTTCTGACCAGCCGCTTCGAGCAGGCTTTCGATGTCGTTCTCTGAGCCCATCGGCGGCGCTTCATAGCGCGCCACCACGCCCTGGTGCCGCGCCTCACCCGACACGCGATCCAGTTGCTCGCGTGGACGGTGATGCACAGGAATATTCAGTTCCTTGGCGCGCGTCGCCAACTCCTGCACACGTGCGTTGCGCTGGCCCTGTTCCACCAGCACTTCACGAACGCGCGAAGCATCATTGCTCAGTGCGCCTTCGACCGGGTTGATCCCGACGATCCAACTATCACTCATCGTTTGCCTTTGTTCTTTTTGACTTTCTTGACGTGTGTATCGGCCTTGTCCGGGGCCTTCTTCTTGCCCGAGGCGACGCTCTTCACCTTGGCCAACGCGCCCTTTGCCGCAGCCTTTGCCTTGGAGAACGGACTTGCGACCATGGGCTTGTCATGCGTGGTCGCCTTGCGTCCCACAGGTGGCAACGGCGGCAGGGATATGGCGGGACCGGCATTATCGCGCGTCGCAGGTCGTTCCGCGCCCTTGCCGCTCCCCTTGTTGCCCTTACCCTTAGGCAGGGAGTAGCGCTCGCCCGTCGCGGCGTAGTCGTATCGCCGCTCGCTATGCGGCGGCGTGAAGCCTTCCTTGCGCGGTGAGACCAGGCGGAAGTCAATCTTGCGGTCCTCCAGGCTCGCGCGCAGCACCTGGATACGCACGTGGTCGCCCAGGCGGAACTGCACGCCGCTGCGCTCACCCTTCAACAGATGGCGTACCGGATCGAAGTGGTAGTAGTCGTTGGACAACTGGCTGATATGAACCAGCCCCGACACCTTCGAATCGTCCAGCTCCACGAACAAGCCAAACGAGGTGACGCCAGTGACGGTGCCGTCGAACTCGCTGCCAACATGCTTGGACATCCAGGCGCATTTGAAGCGCTCGTCCACGTCGCGTTCGGCTTCTTCCGCACGGCGCTCGCGCTGCGAGCAATGCACGGCCATGGCCGCCATTTCGCTGGCGCTGTACTGATAGGCCGCCGGCTTGCCATCGGCCACGGCATAGCGGATGGCGCGATGCACCAGCAGATCTGGATAGCGGCGGATCGGCGAAGTGAAGTGCGCGTACGCCTCCAGCGCCAGACCAAAGTGACCTCGGTTGTCGGGCTGATACGCCGCCATGCTCTGCGAGCGCAACAGCACAGACTGGATGAGCTCGCGCTCGGGGCGGTCGCGTACCAGGCGCAGGATGTCGGCGTAATCGGCCGGCGTCACGTCCTCCACCGGAGGCATACGCAACTTGAACTCGCGCAAGAACTGCTGCAGGTCTTCGTATTTCTCGGCCGGCGGCGGCTCGTGCGCGCGGAACAGTGCGGGGATCTTCTTCTTTTCCAGGAACAGCGCCGCTTGCACGTTGGCAGCGATCATGCATTCCTCGATCAGCTTGTGCGCGTCGTTGCGCTCGGTGGCGCCCATCGTCTCCACTTCACCGCGCTGGTCGAGGCGGAACTTCACCTCCGGCGTTTCGAAATCGATAGCGCCACGGCGCTTGCGCTGCTCCGCCATCAATTTGTAGAGCCCGTGCAGATGCTCGACCTGCGGCAGCACATCGGCCAGTTCGTGTCGCGCGTCGGCATCATTGAGGCCAATGGCCTGCCACACGCGGTCGTAAGTGAGGCGCGCATGCGAGCGCATCACGGCGTTGTAGAACTTGGACTTGGTGACTTCGCCTTCGGCGTTGACCACCATGTCGCACACCATGCACAGGCGCTCGACCTTGGGGTTCAACGAGCAGATGCCGTTGGAGAGTGTCTCCGGCAGCATGGGCACGACAAAACCGGGGAAGTAAGTGGACGTGCTGCGCTCGTAGGCTTCCTTGTCCAGCGCGGAACCCAGCTTGACGTAGTGCGACACGTCGGCAATGGCCACCACCAGTCGATAACCACCACCGCGCTTGGGCTCGGCATAAACGGCATCGTCGAAATCGCGTGCGTCGGCACCATCAATGGTCACCAGCGGCAGCGAGCGCAGGTCCACCCTGCCCTCGCGCTCGGCGGCCGTCACCTGCGGCTCCACCTGCGCGGCGTCGCGCGTCACCTCAGCGGGCCAATCGTGCGGCAGGTCGTGGCTGGCGATGGCCATTTCCACCAACAAAGATGGCTGCAGGCGTTCGCCCAGCACAGCGCGGATGGCACCCATCGGGCCGCGGTGCGGCGTCGGCGGGTCGGTAATCTCGGCCACCACGATCTGGCCGGAGCGCGCACCCATGTCTTGGCCCGGTACGATCATCACGTCCTGGTGGACGCGGCGGTCGTCAGGCGCCACCAGGGTGACGCCGTTTTCGATCACCACGCGACCCACCAGTCGCGGCGAACGGCGCTGCAACACTTCGACGATCGCGCCCTGCTTGCGCCCGCGCCGATCGATGCCGACCACGCTTGCCAGCACTCGGTCGCCGTGCAGCACGGTGCGCATCTGTTGAGGCGAAAGGTAAAGGTCGTCGCCACCGCCATCCGGACGAAGGAAGCCATAGCCCTCGGCGTTGGCGAGCACCACGCCCTGAATCAAATCCAGCTTGTTGGCCGGCGCGTAGCCCGCGCGACGCCCGAGCAGCAACTGGCCGTCACGCACCATCGCACCCAGGCGCTTGCGCAATGCATTGAGGTCGTACTCGTCGTGAAGAGACATCGCCTCGGCGATGCGTGCCTCGGTCAAGAGTTCGCCGCGTTGTTCAAGCAGCGCGAGGATCGCCTCGCGGCTGGGGATCGGTCGATCGTAGCGCTGCGCTTCGCGCTCGGCATGGGGGTCATCCACCACGCCGACGTCTGCGCGCTGCCGCGACGGATCGAGCGCCGAACGCTTCGGCCGGGCACCGCCCGACTTCGGCGGTTTCGGCCCCCGTTTGGCGTCCTGCTTGCTGCTGCTCGGTTCTTTCTTTTTGGTCACATCCGTGCCTTTTCTTGGTTTTATCGGGGTTCCGGACCGCACGAGGCGCAACCCGGGGGAAACTAGGTGAAGAATAGTTGACAACCTGCCAACACATGCCTAATCTACGCGGCTCACGCAGACCACTTAGCGACGCGTGACACCTGCCCAGGTGGCGGAATTGGTAGACGCACTAGTTTCAGGTACTAGCGGGTAAAACCGTGGAGGTTCGAGTCCTCTCCTGGGCACCAATTATAGAAGAAGCCCGCAGCGATGCGGGCTTTTTCGTTTCCGGGATTTGATCAGGCACGTGGCTCCGCCTGGTATGTATGTGCGACTCCCATTCCCACCTCCAAGGTAACCCGGTACGCACTGCTACCTGGATTGAGCGCACCTACGTCACGCGGGACAACCCATGCGCGGTTACCCCGTCATCCCGATTGAAGCTGTGTCGCTCACCTTCAAGGTGACCGCGGGGGCAACGGTGCTGATACCCGTTTCGCATCCATGCTGAGCAAACCCGGCCCGACAATCGCCAGCAAGGCAAAGCCGCCCGCCATGGCCACATTCTTCAACAGCATGATCACTTGAGTTTGATCAGCGAACTGGATGTGGAAAATCATCGCCGTCAACAGGCAGTAGCCCGCTAGCAGCGTGGCGACGATGCGCGTTCTATAGCCGACGATGATCAGCAAGCCCGAACTAATCTCAAACAAGATCGTTGGCCACAATAAAGCGCCTGGAACGTGCATGGCTTCCATATAGGCACGTGTAATGGCAGCGTCGCCAATCTTGAACAGGCCAGAAAGAACAAAGATCAGCGACATCATCACGCGGGACAAGACCATGACATAGGATTGCGTTTTCAGCTTCATGAAAGCGCCCTCACGATGGATTAGATGGTTGGGTCGCCGGTGTAAAGCACCATGACGCGACCGACGTCTGAGCTATTGAGTGCCTATTGATATCGGATGAGTGGCTGTTCGATGGGAGTCGCGGTCGTACTACTCGATGAGGGTTGTTCGGCCATCGCACCCAAGGGAAACAATGCACCGAAGGCCAATGTTGTTAGCAGGGTACGCACGGCGCGTCTCCTTGATGAGTGCGTTAGAGCCGAACGACGAGCTTGCCCAGCGCACGATTGCTTTCGATCAAGCTATGGGCGTGGCGCACGTCGTCGAAGTCGAACGTCCTGGCCAGGAGAGAGGCCATGCGCCCTGCGGCGGTTTCCTTCGCGACCCACGACAACGGTGACTCCGATAGCGGCATGGCCGGCGTGCCAAGCATGCTGCTGGAGAAGGCACTCAGCTTTGTTGCGTCCGGTAGGTCCTGCATCAGATGGAACTGTTCCAGCGCAAGTGAGCCGCCCAGCAGACCGACGACATTCACGGCACCGAATGGCCGCAACGTTCTGATCGTGTCGCGCAGCGTTGATGCACCAACGACTTCGAGCGCCGCGTCCACGCCGGCAGGCACTGCATGGCGAACCGCCGCAGCAATCTCGCCGCTGTCAACGATCACCTCATCCGCGCCCACCTCATACAGAAGGCCGGCGTTTTCCTGCAAGCGCGTGGTGGCGATCACCGTCAGGCCTCGTGCCTTGGCGTAGGCAACGGCGGCCAAACCTAGCGACGAGGTCGCACCACGAACCAACAAAGTCTGCCCGGCCTGGATCGCCAGGCTCTTGTCCAGAGCACCCCATATGGTGAGGTACGCCTCCGGCAACGCGGCGAGTTCTTCCCAGGACAATGACGTGTCACTCAACGCCACCACGTTGCTGCGCAACACCGTCGCCTGCTCGGCATAGCTGCCGTTGCGGCTGAATTGCATGCCACCCATCGCCGTGGCCACTCGCTGCCCGGCGCGGAACACGCCCGCGGGATCATGAATGACCTCGCCGACCGCTTCGATGCCTGGCACACGCGGCGTGGTGATGGCGCCCATCTTGCCGGCACGGAGGTAGGTTTCTCCCCGGTTCAAACCAAAAGCGCGTACGCGAATCTTCACTTCATCCGCGGTCGCTTCGGGTGACGGGATATCGCGTAGTTGAAGCGCTTCCGGACCACCGGCCTCTTCAATCACATAGGCCTTCATGGCGATGACCTCAAACGCGCGGCTGGCTGGTGGAGAACAGATAGCGATGGATCTTCCACTCACCTTTTTCTCGCTGGAACACGAATAGCTCGTTGTTGCCCTCAGTCACTTCCATGCCAGTACCGAGAAGGGTCGTGCGACCCGCGGAACTGGTCCGCGCCCAGGCCACGTTGCCAGCCTCTTCGATTTCATGAATATCAAAGCGGACGGCAAGCTTGAGGTGGGCGAACACCTGCTCATAGCCAGCCCGGACCGCAGTGCGCCCTACCAAGGCGGGAGCGTGCTGGGGCATGAACACGGGTTCGGCCATACAAGTCGAGAATGGCATCGGTATCGCTTTGGTTGAGCGCTGTTTCGTAACGTTGCAGGACGGTGCGGATGGACATGGGATGAGCTCCACAGTGGCGGGGGAAGCTGGCCTTGGGCCAGCGGGCACACCTACCTTGTCCCCTCCATCACTGGCAGGGAATTCACATCAGGGGTAATTTGCCTATCAAATTTGATAGGAAGGCCCAGTGGACCTCAACGCAGTCCAGATGTTCGTCAGCGTGGTGCAAGCCGGCAGCCTGTCGGCCGCCGCTGATCGCCTGGAGATTCCCCTGCCCACATTGAGCCGCCGGATTCGGGAGCTGGAACGGCAGTTGAAAGTGCAGCTTCTGGAACGTTCCGTGCGTGGCACCAAGCTCACCGATGCCGGCACGCGGTTGTTCGAGCATGCAAGCCGCGGCATCGAAGCATTGGCCGAGGGCGAGCACGCGGTCATGAGCGACCAGGCACGGCTCAAGGGCCGGTTGCGCCTATCGCTGCCACCGACATTCGAACCATGGTGGGAGTTGATTGCCCGCTTTCAACAGCGCTATCCCGACATCCGCGTGCACGTGCACACCACCGAGCGGCGCGTCGACCTCATCGAGGATGGCATCGACGTTGCGTTGCGCGTGGGCATCATCACGCACGAAACGATGGTCGCGCGACACGTGATTACCTATCGCCATGTTCTCGTCGCGAGCCCGGCACTGGTAGCGCGGCTCGGGCTACCGGATACGCCTAGCGATCTGCATCGATTCCCCTGTGCCGCATGGGGCGTCGATGGTCACGCCCGTGGCACCTGGCACTTGGGCGAACAGCGGGTGGATTCCCAGGCCGTGCTGACTGCAAACGACTATGCGCACCTGCGTAGCCGTGCACTTGCGGGTGAAGTAGTCACCGAACTGCCTCCCTTTCTTGCGGCTGCGGGGATCCGGGACGGGCGGCTGATCGCGCTACTGCCAGACCATCTTATGCCTGAGCAGCAAATCAATCTGCTCTATCCCTCGCATCGTCATCCCTCCGCCATCGTCCGCGCGTATCTGGATTTTTGCCGGGAGTACGCGTTGCAACTGCTCGAATGACGATCCCTATCGCCTCGCCGTCACATCGTCATCCCACGATGCGCAGCGCGTTGAGTCCTCCTGCCAGCGAGTACGCATGGCGCACGCCTTCGTCACGCAACAACCGCGCAGCGTGCCCGCTTCGACGGCCGCTGGCGCAAACCAGCAGGTAGCGACCATCCACGAACTCGCCTGCCCTCTCAGTCACTTGCGCCGAGGGCACGTGCACGGCGGCCACCGGCATCGGATCGCTGGCCCGTTCCTCGGCGTCCCGCACGTCCACCAACAGGAACCCGGCGGATACGGCATCGTCCAGGCGATCGAACACGAGATCGATATCGTCGTCCTCGACGGCACGCGCGAGTGAGCGGCGCGCGACGTCTACGCATCCGCCATGTTCGGCGCAACCTTGCGCCGCATCGATCGGCAGGTGCTGGATGCTCAGCTCGATCAGGTTCACCAGCGACAAGGAGCCGGCGTTGGGTTGCGGTATTCCCAACAGAACCTTCAAGGCTTCTGTCGCTTGCATGGCTCCGAGCACGCCGGGCACGGGGCCGAGCACACCGGCAAGCGTGCAACTGCCGATCGTTTCCGGTGCCGGCTCCTGTGGCCACAGGCAACGCAGACACGGGGTACCCGGTTTGCCCGAGACAACCTGCAGTTGCCCTTCGTACTGGTAGATGCTAGCGAGGATCAGCGGCGTACCGGTAAGAACCGCCGCATCGCTGCTCAGATAACGGCTGCGCATGTCGTCGGTGCATTCCACCACCAGATCGAACTGGCGAAACACATCGAGGACATGGCGCGCGTCCAGCTGCTCCTTCCAGAGTTGCACGCGGACCGTGGGATTGAGCGCCGCCACCCGTCGTGCCGCCAGATCGGCCTTGTATTCGCCTACGTCGCGCGCGTCATACATCGTCTGCCGATGCAGGTTGCTGGCATCCAGCCGGTCGCCATCAACGACACCCAGCATGCCCACACCGGCACCCGCGAGATAGCTGATGACCGGACAGCCCAATCCACCCGCACCAATGACCAACACGCGCGATGCCGCCAGCTTGGCCTGCCCCGCTTCGCCGACTTCGCGCAGCCGGACCTGACGCGAGTAGTCGGGAACGAAGGGCTTCGCATGCGCGTGATCATGATGGTGATGCCCATGATGGTCTTCGTGCTCGTGCTCGCGATACACGTGCATGCAGGCCACCCAGTTGGAATCGCCGGTGACGTAGTGCTCTTTCTTCCAGATCGGCAGCCGGTGCTTGATCTCGTCGATGATGTAGCGACAGGCGCGGAATGCCTCATCGCGGTGCGACGCGGACGCCCCCACCCATACGGCCATGTCGCCGATCTTCAGGTCGCCCGTGCGATGCACGCAGCGTGCGTCGGTAACGCCATAGCGCGCGATGGCCTCAGCCACGATGCGCTCGCCCTCCGCGATCGCCAGTTCCGCATAGGCTTCGTAAGAGAGGCCATCGACTTCGCGCCCTTCGTTGCTGTTGCGCACCCAACCTTCGAAGGCACAAAAGCCGCCGCTGGACGGATGGCGAAGCCGGTCGCGCTGGCTTGCCGCGTCAACCATCGAGTCGAAAAGTTCGAAACGGCTCATCCGCCAGCTACCGGTGGAATGAAGACGACCGTATCACCATCACGCAAGGAACGATCCCAGGCGCTGAACTCGGTGTTCACCGCCACCTTAAGCACGTCCGCACCCAACGAGAATCCGTGCGAGGCACGCAACTCCTCATAGAGATCGCGCAATGACACGGCCGAGGTGACGACCTGCTCGCTGGTTTTGCCGGCCTGCTCGCGCAACTGCGCGTAGTACTGAAGGTTGACGACCGTCATGCCGGTGACTCCAAGCGTTGTTGCATGGCTTCCCGTTCCTCGGGGGTATTGACGTTATCCAGCGCGTCGCCAGGTGCGGGAAGCAGCTTGATGGCGGACTGGATCAGTGCCTTGCGCGGGCAGTAGCTGCCATCCTGGTAGCGCTGCAGCAGCAAGGCGTGACTGGACGGCTCCCAGATGGCGCAGAGCGGTTCCGGCAATCCGTCATGGCTGCTGGTGAACGCCGTTGCTGCAGCATGCGGATCGCGTGCGTCGATCAATCGCCGCAACGTGCCGCTGTCCAGCAAGGGGAGGTCACAGGCGAGCACCAGCCAGGCCGCCTCGGGATGAAGATGCTGCGCGGACAGGATGCCCGCGACAGGGCCGATAGCGTCGTAGCTGTCCACGATTTGAGGCAACCCGGCGCGTAGCGGGTCGTCGCGCTGGCTGTCGCGCACGGACAGATAGGTGCGCTCGGTCACCGCCTTCAGCACACGCCACGCGCGCAATAGCTGTGGCTCGCCGCGATAAGCTAGCGCGGCCTTGTCCTGGCGCATGCGCTGGCTGGCGCCACCGCTCAGCAGCAGACCATAGAGGGGAGCACGCTGCTCGCTCATACGCTCTCCTCGCCACCGATGTCGTGCTTTCCGCCTGTTTTGGAGACGAGACGCACCTCGCTGATCACGATGTCATGCGACATCGCCTTGCACATGTCGTAGATGGTGAGCGCAGCGATGCTGGCGCCGGTGAGTGCTTCCATCTCCACGCCGGTGCGCCCGCTGCAAGACACGGTGCAATCGATCCAGGCATCCACGCCATCCATGCGGATGCCGATATCGCATTTGTCGATGCTGAGCGGATGGCATAGCGGAATCAGTTGCGGCGTCGCCTTGGCGCCCATGACGCCGGCAATCTGCGCCACGGTGAGCACCGCGCCCTTGGGTGTTACGTAGCCGGCTTCGTGAAGGCGCTGTGCAACGTCAGCGGGAAACGTGACCCGTGCGCGTGCACGGGCCGTCCTGCGGGTCACGGCCTTGGCGCCGACGTCGACCATGCGTGGCTGCTGCTGTTCGTCGACGTGGGAAAGCGTGGTGGATATCGCGGTCACATGACACTCCGGAGAGGCGTGAGGAGGATTATCGGCCGGATACGGGCGGGCAGAATTAAGAAACCGTCTAGAAACCACGATATTCCTGCCCCGCTACGCCGATCAGCCCCCGATATAGTGCATTTCGATCTTGCGGGGCGCCTTGCCATGGTGTTCTGCCCGTTCCTCGCTGTAACGGTCGTGGCGGCGAAGCCAGGTATCGCGGAGCAGAGCGGTCAGCTCCGCATCGGTGGCGCCGCCACGCAGGAGCCCGCGCAGGTCGGTGCCACGGGTAGCGAACAGGCACGTGTACAGCATGCCCTCCGAAGACAAGCGGGCTCGCGTGCAGCCGCCGCAGAACGGCTGGCTGATGGACGAGATCATGCCGATCTCCCCGGTGCCGTCCTCGAACCGATAGCGTGTCGCTACCTCGCCCGAGTATTTCGGCGGTACGGCGCGCAGCGGCCAGCGCCCATGGATGCGCTTCACCAGCTCCGCCGAAGGCACCACGGCCTCCGGGCTCCAGTCGTTGCGGTTGCCCACGTCCATGTATTCGATGAAGCGCACGACGATGCCGCTACCGCGAAAACGTTCGACCAGATCGACCACCGTGTGCTCGTTGACCCCACGCTGCACCACGGTATTGAGCTTCACGCCGTGCGGGAAACCGGCGTCCCGCGCCGCCTCGATACCTGCCAGCACGTCGTCCAGCGCACCGCGTCCGCCGCTCATGCGATGGAACAGCGCGGGATCAAGCGTGTCCAGGCTGATGGTGACCCGGTCCAGGCCCGCCTCGCGCAACTCACCGGCATGCCGTGACAACAGCACGCCGTTGGTGGTCAGAGCCAGGTCGTTGATGCCATCGATACGACGCAGCCGCGCGACGAGATCGGCCAGATGCGGCCGCAACAGGGGCTCACCGCCAGTCAAGCGCAACTTGCTGACGCCTTGTGCTGCAGCCAGCCGGCAGAGGCGCTCTATCTCGTCAAAGCTCAGGCGTTCGTCGTTACGCAGGAAGGCGAAGTGTTCGCCATAGGTCGACTCCGGCATGCAATACGGGCATCGAAAGTTGCAACGGTCCATCACCGAGATGCGCAAATCGTGCAGTGGCCGACCCAGTTGGTCGACCGGCAACACGGCAGTCTCGTCGCGGGCATCCATTGCGCTCATCTCACCACCGGTAAAACGGCGCCACCGTGCCGGCAGGCGCCTTGCCCTGCCCCGGTGACAACTGCACGAATCCCTGCGTGCGCGGCAGAGACGAAAAATCACCCGAGGTACGTGAAGGTACCGGGTAGGCCGTCAGGCGACCCTGCGTATCGGTTTGTACGCGTGCGGGCACAAAGCTCGCCAGCGTCGGATTGATATCCACCGCCTCGTCCAGACAAACGTATTCAGGCGCCGTCACCGACGCCCCCTGCGCAGCACGCAGAGCTGGGCGCGCATAGCGCGTGGCACACACCAGCGCGGAAACCGGGTTGCCAGGCAAGGCGAATACGGCCTGCCCGCGGGGACCGATGCCAAACCACATCGGCTTGCCGGGCTTTTGCGCAATGCGGTGGAACACCTTGCGTACGCCGGCTGCGGCCAACGCGGCTGGCACGTAATCGCGCTGCCCCATGGACACGCCACCGGAAAGCAGCAGCACATCGTGCCGTTCCAGCAGATCGGCAATGCGCGCCCGCGTGGCGGCTTCATCGTCGACGATATGCTCCAGGGCGACGCGGTCGAAACCGTCCAGCCGCAACGCCGCGCGGACGGCCGTATCGTTGGAACGGCGGATCTGCCCTTCGCCCAACGGCGCATCGACCTCCACCAACTCATCGCCAGTCGACACGATGGCGACCGACGGTACCGCCGCCACTTCAACCATCCCTACGCCATTGGCCGCCAGCAGGGCCATTTCCGCGGGCCCCAAGTGCATACCTGGCGAGAGCAACAACGTGCCCTGCACGCAATCCGAGCCACGCCGATGAATGAACTGCCCCGCTACGGGCCGGCAGTCGTCGGACAACGCATAGCTGTCGCCATCCCGGCGCAACTGCTCCACCGGAATCACGCAGTCGGTACCGGCAGGCAGCATCGCGCCCGTCGTTACGTCGAGGCAGGCGTCGTCACTGGTCAGCGACTGCATCCGCATGCCGGCCATTTGCGCACCCGCCACGCGCAACCGACGCGGCAAGGCAGCGGACCAGTGCACGGCGATGCCGTCCATCATCACGCGATCAAACGGCGGATGGTCGTGCTCAGCGTGCACGGCCTGTCGAAGTACCCGCCCTACTGCATCGCCCAAAGGCACGCGCTCACTGCCAAACGAGGGCATATGTTCGGCGATCAAGGCTTCCGCCTGACTGACGCTGATCAAGTCGCTCATGGTTCCCATCGGGCAAGGAAGAATGGCTTCACGCCGCTGAGCATACCGCGGCCGTCAAAGCCCCAGCGCAACGGCTTTCACTTGCGCCCAGGCCTCGCCACCTGGCCGCAGCTCCAGGTCATGCCAGGAACGACGCGTGATGCGGGCCAGCAAGGTGCTCCCGCCGGCATCGAGCTGCACGAGCACCTGGGAGGGGTGATCCGCATCGGCCACGGCGACGATCCGGCAAGGCAGCTGGTTGAGCGCACTCGTGCCTTCCTGTGGGGCCTTGGTCAGCACCACATCGCGCGCACCGATGCGGCAACGTAACCGCTGGCCCACGCTTTCGTGGCGATACGGTAACCAAAGCCGGCCACCAACGAACTCCAGCGCAATCAACTGATCGTGCGCGTCGTAGTCGACTACCTGCCCGTCGATCACCGCACCCACCGCTTCGCCCAAGGCCGGAGGTAGGTCCAGTCGGGTCAGTGTTTCCTGCAGACTGCCCTGCGCCACCACGTGCCCGGCCTCCATCAGAACAAGATGGTCGGCCAGCCGGGCTACTTCGTCCACGTTGTGGCTTACATAGACCACGGGCACCTTGAGCGTACCGTGCAGCGATTCCAGGCAACCCATCAGATCGCTGCGCGCCGCAACATCCAGGGCGGACAACGGCTCGTCGAATAACAGCAACGCTGGATCGGACAGCAGCGCCTGCACCATCGATACACGCTGGCGCTCTCCGCCGGACAGGTTATCGACACGGCGCTCCAGCAAGGGGCGCAAACCGAAGCGGTCGATCAGGCCGTCGCGATCCAGATGCGCCGGCCGCCCCGCGCGGCGGTAGCCGAAATCCAGGTTGCCGACCACCGAGCGGTGGGTAAACAAGCTCGGCTCCTGGAACACATAGCCAATGCGGCGGCGATGCGGGGGCACGAACACGCGGTGCAAGCTGTTCTGCCAGACATCCGAACCGAAACTCACCCGGCCAGAGGCCTTTTGCTCCAGGCCAGCGATGGCACGGAGGCAACTGGTCTTGCCCGCGCCAGAGGGGCCAAACAAAGCGGTGATGCCCTGGGCCGGCAGACTCAGATCGATATCGAACGCCAACGCACCACGGCGCCAGGCGAGCTTGGCTTCCAACCCGTGCGGGGAGTCAGTCACGCGCCGGCCTGCGGGTGCGCAACAGCGACATGGCGAGCAAGGCCGCGAACGACACCACCAGCAAGCACAGTGACAGCACGTTGGCCTGATGGTATTCGCCCGCCTGCACATGGTCGTAGATGCGCATGGAGAGCACGCGCGTCTGCCCAGGGATGTTTCCGCCAATCATCAGCACCACACCAAACTCGCCCACGGTGTGGGCAAAGCCAAGCACGGCCGCGGTCAGCACGCCTGGCAGGGCCAGTGGCAAAGCAATGCTGAAGAAGCGATCCAGCGGCCCGGCACGCAGGCAGGCCGCCACTTCCAGCGGGCGGTTACCCACGGCCTCGAAGGCGTTTTGCAAGGGCTGCACCACGAACGGCAACGAATACAGCATGGAGGCCACCACCAGCCCCTTGAACGTGAACGGCAACGCGGCAAGCCCTAGCGCCGCCATGGCCCGCCCCACTGCACCATTGGGCCCCAACAACATCAGCAGATAAAAGCCCAGCACAGTGGGTGGCAGCACCAGCGGCAGGGCCACCACGGCAGCGATAGGGCGCCGCCAACGCGAATGCGTGTGCGCCAGCCACCACGCGAGCGGCAGGCCAAGTAACAGCAGAAGCACGGTCACCGTCGTCGCCAATCGCAACGTCAGCCCCAGCGCTTCGATATCCGCATCCGTCAGCAAGGCCATGAACGTCGCTCAGTGCGCACCGTCTTCCGGCAAGTTGAAACCATAGCGAGAAAGAATGGCCTTGGCCGGCGCGCCCTGCACGTAGCTCGCGAAATCCCGGGCGAGCGGGCTATCCGCGCCATGCTTGGTCAGCACAAAGCTCTGCTTCAGCGGCTCGTAGAGCGATGCCGGCACCGGCTCGGACGTACCCTTGACCGGCGCGTTGATTACCAGCGACTCAGCCACCAGCCCCACCTGCGCATTACCGCTCTGCGCGAACTGCGCCGTCTGGGCGATGTTGTCGCCGAACACCAGCCGCGACTGCACCTTGTCCCACACGCCCGCCGCGCGCAGCGCTTGCTCGGCGCGCTTGCCGTAGGGCGCATGCTGCGGGTTGGCGATGGCGATGCGCCCGAAGCGGGGCTGCGCCAAGTCGGCCACCTGCACGCCGCGCATGTCGATGCTCGCGCTCCACATCACCAGGTGACCGAACGCATAGGGGACGGGCGTGCTGCCTGACTTGCCGTGTTCCACCAATTGCTGCGGATAGTTACTGTCCGCGGAGAAGAAGATCTCGAATGGCGCACCCTGCTCGATCTGGGTCAACAGGTTTCCCGAGGAACCGTAGACCACATCGATGCGACTATCAGGATGGTCATGGCGATACGCTGCCACGACGTCGTCGAGTGCCTGGTGCAGGTCGGCCGCCGCTGCCACCGTGATGTGATTGTCGGCGGACGCGGCCATCGATGCCGACGCAAACACCGCCCCCATGGCTAGCAGGCCTTGTAACAGCCGACGCATCATCATCGTGTCACTCCTATCGCCGAGTCAGTCGCAGGATTTCAGGGTAATGCACCGGCACGTCTACTTGGTGCGACGATGACGCACGCTGTCGCGCACATCCACGTCAAACAGCAATTCCAGTGGTTCACCATCGCCACTTTCCAGTTCGAAAGTCAGGCCCTCACGGGAAGGCAACGTGCCTGCGTACGCACGCAGGGCGTCTTCTGGAAGATCGATTGACCAGGCGCCCGCAAGGCCACTGAAGCGAGCCGCTGCGCCGGCTACGGCCCGCAACGTGCACGACAGCGACATGTCGCGGGTAAAGCGCGTGCTGGAAACGACGGGTTGCCCCACCAGCAGGCTGGCCAGCTCCACCTCGCCGATGCGTACGCGCAGGCTCTGCCCTTCGATCTGCAATTTCATGATCCGACTCCTGATTGATCCGTCCCGGTGAGCAGCGGCTCGTCGGGATGCAGGCTGGCCACGATGACCCGCGAGCCCGTCACGGCCTCGCCCGCATCCTCCGGCAAGACCACCCAGGCACCTGCCTGAGCGAATGGCTGAATGCGGAACGGCTGCTGCTGGGCGAGTACCTGTGCATGGAGCCGCCCCGTCTCGTCCTGGGTCACGGTGGCCCGCAGAAAATGGCGCAAACCTGACTTGGGCTGCAACGGTGTATCGAGCATGGCATGCCAGGTCGGCTCGGCGGCTTGTCCACGCATGGCGCGCAATACGGGCGCGATGAAAAAGCGCAGCCCTACCGCCACAGCCATTGGCGTGCCCGGCAAGGCGAACACCAGCACATCGTCCAGCGCCGCCGCCAGTTGCGGTTTGCCCGGGCGAATGGCGACCTTGTGAAACAGCATGCGTGCACCGAGTTCCGCCAGCGCCTCCGGCACGAAGTCGTAGCGCCCCATCGATACGGCGCCCGTGCTGACGATCAGGTCCACTCTCATTCGGCGTGCGCGCTGCACCGCATCGATGAAGGTCTGCCCGGTGTCGTCGACCGTTTCACACGACAGCACTCTGGCCTCCGAGGAGGCAAAAGCGGCCGCAAGGTAAGGACCGTTGGACGCGTAGATCTCTCCATCGCCGAGCGGTTGCGCAGGGCCCACCTGCAGCTCCTTGCCGGTGCAGATGATGGCAACCCGTGGTGCGCGCACTACGTCGACACTGGCGATGCCCAGCGCCGCGAACAGCATCAAGTGACTAGCCGCGATGCGGGTGCCTGCGCGAACGACCACGGCACCTTTCGCCACGTCACTGCCGGCATAACGGACATTTGCCGCCGGCATTACCGCATCCAGCAGCCGGATGCGCGCGGGTGAGCCGTCACTCCGCCGCTCCAGCAGTTCCGTGCGCTCCACCGGAACCACCGTGTCCAGCCCGGCGGGAAGACGTGCCCCGGTCATGATCTCCCAGGCCATGCCTGCCGATACGCGCCACGCATCACCCGCAGCCTGCGAGCCCTGGACCGGATGCTCGGAACCCGCCGCGAGCGATTGCGGCGCATGCAGCGCATAACCGTCCATCGCCGAATGATCGAATGACGGCAAGTCCATCGGACTCACCACGTCACGAGCCAGCACCTTTCCCAGCGCTTCGCCCACCCGGCACGAAACCGCCTCGAGCCGCCGGGCATGTCGCAGCAGCTGATGAAGGGCTTCGTCGTAAGCAATCATCCGGAGTCGTGGCCTGTATCGTCGCGCGGGTGGCAGCCCGCCCCGACATGCTCCGCGTGAGGACTGCGGTATGCAAGCTGCCAACCTACATTGATACGATGCATGCCGTCGACCGGCCCTGTCCGAGTCGGGCCACCACGCGACCGTTTGCCGCCGCAGCCGCAGGAGAACCACCCGTGCCCGAGCGCGAAGAGATATCTCCGGGCGTTGCCGTCCGCGCCGTCGACCGCTGGCGGAATGGTGTGTCATCGCACGAGGAAGACCTCATCGCCGAGGAAATCCCTATCGCGATGGTCTACAACGGGGCGACCTTCGCAGTGATGATGGCCTCACCGCATGACCTGGATGACTTTGCCCTGGGTTTCTCGCTGACCGAGCGCTTGATCAACGACGCGTCCCAATTGCTGCAGTTGGAGACGCATGCCCTGCTCGAAGGCATCGAGCTGGCGATACAGGTCGCCGACAATGCACCGGGCGCTCACCTGGACAAGGAACGGGAACGCCTGTTGCCGGGCCGCAGCGGCTGCGGCATCTGCGGCACGCGCGACCTGGAAAACGCCGTGCGCCACGATGGCGCCGTCGGCAACGGCCCCACCGTATCCCGTGATGCGCTCGAACTGGCATTGCGCGAACTCAAGGCACGTCAGCCGATGAACCTCGCCACCGGCGCGGTGCACGCGGCAGCCTGGGCCGATGCCTCCGGCCGGATTCTTCACGTCCGCGAAGATGTCGGCCGCCATAACGCGCTCGACAAGCTGATCGGCGCCATCCATCGCGCCAGCGTCGACGTGGACTCCGGCTTTGCCTTGGTCACCAGCCGCGCGAGCTACGAGATGGTGACCAAGGCCGCAAGCGCAGGCATCACCATGCTCGCCGCCATTTCCGCTCCCACGGCGCTAGCCGTGGAGCTTGCCCGCAGTGCCGGCATCACTCTGATCGGCTTTGCCCGGCCCGGCAGCCATAACGTCTATACGCATCCGGGCCGGCTGCTGTCCGCAGCGTCCGACTAGGGCGATCACGGACGGCTGGTTGTACCGCCATCCACCACTTCGATGGTCGTGACATTGCGCACCCAGCGCGCGGGTCGCTTGTCGCCAGGAACAAGCAGGCGGAACGGCCCGTCCTTGTCCAGCGGCTTGCCGTCGCGTGTATCCACCAGCAGTACCTGCGTGTGCCCCAGGGTCGGATCGAGGTCGGAGAGCCCGAACACCACCTGGTACTGATCACCCGCCGTGATGCGAACAAAGGAGGCCAACGCCTTCCCGCGCAGCGGCTTGTCCAGCGACACACCCGCTTTCGCCAGCACGTCCTCCAGCTTCACGCCACGCCACTGGCTGGCGGGCTCGTCATGGGCCGATGCGGTCACTTCTTCGTGAGGCATGCCAGCCAAAGTACTGGCGTCCAGGTTCAACGGAGGCTTTCCATCCGCCAACACTTTCACGCCAGCCGGCGCGCTAACCGCGGGTGCATCCGCGGCGCTTGCCGTGAATGCCAGACAGGCGGCGAGCATCAAGCTCCCGCAAAAGTACTTAGTCGACAACCTCGTTGCCATGCACTGCTCCAATTTTATTTGTAAGGAGGATTCACACCGCTTTCACCGCGAGTCAAAGCGGTGGTGCTTAAAATTGGACGAGTTTGCGTCCAAGCATGCTTTATAGGCCATCGCCAACATCGATGGTCGAGCTGATCCAGGTCAGCAGCCCCGGGGAAACGTCGTTCTAGTTTAAGCGCAGATGTGGATAAAGCCGTCCCGCTAAGACGAGGTGCGCATGGAGCCGTCAACCAACATAAGCACGCGCAAGCAGGAACGCACCACGTTCCTGCTGCTGCTCGTGCTGTTTCCCGTGCTGTCGGTCATGTTCATCGCCGCCTTCGGTTTCACCGTGTGGTTCTGGCAGATGTTCGTGAGCGGGCCGCCTCATGTCTGACGTTCATGCATCCCTCCAAGGGAACGCCATGAAGGACGAATACCACATCTCCAGCCTGGTGGTGCTGCATCGACCCGATGCCGCCAGCCCACTGAAGACCTTCATCGCGCTTCACCCCGAACTGGACATCGCCGTGCAAGGCGACTGTCGATGCGTGATGGTGTGCGAAACCGACAGCCAGCGCGCCGTAATGGACCACATCGACGCACTGGAAGCCCTGCCTGGCGTCATCAACGTATCGCTGATCTACCACCATGTGGAACCCCGCGCCGTCATGGACGACTTAGTGCAAGTCGACGCAACATCCCAAGGAGCCGACGCATGACACTCACCCTGACGCGACGGGAATTTATCCGTAACTCGGCCGTTGCGGTGGCCGCGAACGTGGCAGGGCTGGCCCTGCCCGCCAGCGCCACCAACGTGCTGCTCGAAGGGGACATGACCCAGCTCAAGTGGAGCAAGGCCCCCTGCCGCTTCTGCGGCACCGGCTGCGGTGTCAACGTGGCGGTGAAGGATGGCCGCGTGGTGGCCACGCATGGCGACCAGCTTTCCGAGGTCAACCGCGGCATCAATTGCGTGAAGGGTTACTTCCTCTCCAAGATCATGTACGGCGCCGACCGCCTCACCGCGCCTCTGCTGCGCAAGAAGGACGGTGTCTACGCGAAGGACGGCACCTTCACCGAGGTCTCCTGGGACGAAGCCTTCGATGTGATGGCCGCGCAATTCAAGCGCGTGCTGAAGGAGAAGGGGCCGGAATACGTCGGCATGTTTGGCTCCGGCCAGTGGACTGTGTGGGAGGGCTATGCTGCGAACAAGCTGCTCAAGGGCGGTTTCCGCAGCAATACGCTCGACCCGAACGCACGCCATTGCATGGCCTCCGCCGTGATGGGCTTCATGCGTACTTTCGGCATGGACGAGCCGATGGGTTGCTACGACGACATCGAAGCCACCGACGCCTTCGTGCTGTGGGGCTCAAACATGGCGGAGATGCACCCGATCCTATGGACACGCGTCACCGATCGCCGCCTGTCCAATCCCAACGTGAAGGTGGCGGTACTGTCCACGTTCGAGCATCGCAGCTTCGAGTTGGCGGACATCCCCATCGTATTCACGCCGCAGACGGATCTGGTGATCCTCAACTACATCGCCAATCACATCATCCAGACCGGGCGGGTCAACAAGGACTTCGTCAACAAGCACACCACGTTCAAGCGCGGCGTCACCGATATCGGCTATGGCCTGCGCCCGGACAATCCGCTGGAAGAAAAGGCCAAGAACGCCAAGGACCCGAACGCCAGCGAGCCCATCGACTTTGAGCAGTTCGCCGCCTTCGTCAAGCCCTACACACTGGAAAAAGCCGTTGAAATGACCGGCGTGGAAAAAGGCTGGCTGGAAAAGGTGGCCGAACTCTACGCCGACCCGAACACCAAGGTCGTGTCGTTCTGGACCATGGGCTTCAATCAGCACACGCGCGGCGTGTGGGCCAACAACATGGTCTACAACCTGCACCTGCTCACCGGCAAGATTTCCACGCCAGGCAACAGCCCGTTCTCGCTGACGGGGCAACCCTCCGCCTGCGGCACGGCACGCGAGGTGGGCGTGTTCAGCCACCGCCTGCCTGCCGACATGGTGGTAACCAACCCGGAACATCGCAAACAGGCTGAAGAGATCTGGAAGATCCCGCACGGCATCATCCAACCCAAGCCTGGCTACCACGCTGTGCAGCAGAACCGCATGCTGCGCGACGGCAAGCTCAACGCCTATTGGGTGCTTTGCAATAACAACGTGCAGGCCGGCGCCAATCTGATGCAGGAGACGTACCTGGGCTATCGCGATCCACGCAACTTCGTCGTTGTGTCGGACGCCTACCCCACCGTCACCGCGCAATCGGCAGATCTCATCCTTCCCGCCGCCATGTGGGTGGAAAAAGAAGGCGCTTATGGCAATGCCGAGCGCCGCACGCAGTTCTGGCACCAGTTAGTGAAGGCGCCGGGAGAAGCGCGCTCAGATCTGTGGCAACTCATGGAATTCTCCAAGCGCTTCACCACCGACGAATGCTGGCCGGCGGAGATCCTTGCCGCTAATCCGCCATTCAAGGGCAAGACACTGTTCGAGGTGCTGTTCAAGAACGGCAACGTCGACAAGTTCCCCACGTCAGAGATGGAAGCGGGCTACGACAACGACGAAGCCGCCGCTTTCGGTTTCTACGTGCAAAAAGGCCTGTTCGAGGAATACGCCACGTTCGGCCGTGGCCACGGTCACGACCTTGCGCCGTTTGACGATTACCACAAGGCGCACGGCCTGCGCTGGCCGGTGGTCGACGGCAAAGAAACGCGTTGGCGTTATCGCGAAGGCTCCGACCCTTACGTGAAGGCCGGCACGGAGTTCCAGTTCTACGGCAACCCCGACGGACGCGCGGTGATCTGGGCCCTGCCCTACGAACCACCTGCCGAAATACCCGACAAGGAATTCGACCTGTGGCTGTCCACGGGCCGCGTGCTGGAACACTGGCATTCGGGCTCGATGACCATGCGCGTGCCGGAACTTTACCGCGCGTTCCCGGAAGCCGTGGTGTTCATGAACCCGGACGATGCCCGCTTACGCGGACTCAAGCGCGGCGACGAAGTGAAGGTGGTCTCGCGCCGTGGCGAAATGCGTTCTCGCGTGGAAACGCGCGGCCGTAACCGTCCACCTCAAGGCCTGGTGTTCGTTCCGTGGTTCGACGCGGGCCAGTTGATCAACAAAGTCACGCTGGACGCGACCGATCCGATCTCCAAGCAGACCGACTACAAGAAGTGTGCGGTCAAGGTCGTGGCTGTCTCAGGAGAGACGACGATGCGAAGCAAGCCTTTCACTCTCATCGTGGCGCTGGTGATTCTGGTGGCAGCCGCTATCGGTTTCGCCGTGGGCAGGAAATCCGCATCAGAGCCACAGGTGGCTACCACGGAATCGGCATCCCATCCGGCCGTTGCGAGCACGGCAGAGCCCGTACCAGCTGGCGATCAGCTCGATGGCATCCGCCGCGGCGCGCCCATCAATCAAGAGATTGCACCGCCACTGATGGCGCGCGTCGAGAACACGGACGTCAAACGCAACCGCGCCTACCCGATGCAACCGCCGACCATCCCGCACTCGATCGATAACTACCAGATCGACAAGAATTCCAATCGCTGCCTGCTCTGCCATTCGCGCGCCAACGCAGACAAGTTCCAGGCACCGCCAGTCAGCGTGACTCACTACATGGACCGCAACGACCAGTTCCTCGCCACCATCTCGCCGCGTCGCTACTTCTGCAACCAGTGCCATGTGGTGCAGACCGACGCCAAGCCGCTCGTCGCCAACACCTTCAAGGACATCGACACCATCCTGTCCGAAGAACAAGACAAGAAGGCGAACTGACCATGTGGCAGCGACTCAAGCGCTGGCTCGTCGCGCTGTGGCGAACGGCTCGGCGTCCAAGCATCCATTACAGCTTGGGCTTTCTCACGCTCGGCGGCTTCATTGCTGGCGTGCTGTTCTGGGGCGCGTTCAACACCGGACTGGAAACCACCAATACCGAGGCGTTCTGCACCAGTTGCCACGAAATGCGCGACAACGTTTTCCAGGAACTGAAGACAACTATCCATTACACCAACCGTTCCGGCGTGCGCGCGAGCTGCCCCGACTGCCATGTGCCGCACAAGTGGACGGACAAGATCGCCCGCAAGATGCAGGCGTCCAAAGAAGTTTGGGGCAAGCTCTTCGGTACCGTCGACACGCGCGAGAAATTCCTCGACCACCGTCTTGAACTAGCAGAGCACGAATGGGCGCGATTGAAGGCTAACGATTCGCTGGAATGCCGCAACTGCCACAACTACACGTCGATGGATCTCACGCGCCAGTCCACCCGCGCCGCCGAAATCCACAAACGCTGGCTGGGCACGGGCGAGAAAACCTGCATCGACTGCCACAAGGGTATCGCGCACCATCTGCCCGATATGACGGGGATTCCGCAGGGCTGATCGTTGGCGCTCCTACCCCATCGTGCCCAGCCCAGCCTGCATCCCTGCCCCAAGGCCTACCAGGAACGGGCACCAACGGCCGACAATCACCGGCAAGATTTTGCGGCCGCCAAGTGAAAGGTGCAGTGCCGAGCTGCCAATGACACTTAGCCGTGCGGCGGCCCTTTCAGCTCGACCATGTTGCCCTGCGGGTCGTGCAGGTAGATGGACGGGCCCTCGCCCTTCGCCCCATAGCGCGAGCCAACCTCGCCCACGCGCACGCCGTGCGTGTTGAGGTGAGCCACGATGGCGGCCTCGTCATAACCCTCCACCTGCAGGCAGAGATGGTCCATGTTGTGCCCTTCCGGGCCCGGACCTGCCCCGCCGAGACGACCCAGCTTGCTATCCAGCGCCACCAGGTCGATCAGGGAATCACCGGCGCGAAGCTGCACCAGTCCGATTTCGTCCTGCCGCCGCTCCTCTTGGCACCCCAGCACCTCGCAATAGAAACGCTGCATCGCGGCCACGTCGGCCACGCGCAACACCACGTGATCGATCCGGGCAAGCTGGAACGGGGGTTTGGACATGATGGGGCTCCAGGCGGGCCTTTCATCTTATGCCGGCTGAGACCCTGGCCACACCGTGGCTGAAGCCATGGCCTGCCGGGGAGGCAATCGGGGCCAAGCCGCCTTATAATCGTCGTTTAGCGTGTGGTGGGAGAAGCGGTGCGAACCGCTGCCGAAGGCGCAACGCCCGTAATCGCTCAGGCCCCATACCATCACCCGCACCAACACTCTGGAGAGACCGGTTGAATCCGGCGCCGAAGGGGCACGAAGCCTTGGGTCATTGAGCCCGGTCTTCCAAACTCTCAGGCAAAAGGACAGAGGGGCGCTTCGCGTGCGGCTTGCACGTTTCTTACGGACGCCCCTGCCATGAGTCAGAACGCCAACCCTTCCCTGCGCGACCTCGAGCACCACGACGCCTTTATCGAGCGTCACATCGGCCCCAACGACGCGGAAGTCGCCACCATGCTGGCGCTGCTGGGCTACGACTCGCTGGAAGCGATGACCGACGCCATCGTGCCGGGCAAGATCAAGTCGCCGGCGCCGCTGGCCCTGCCCTCCGCGATCACCGAAGTGGAAGCGCTGGCCAAGATCCGCGCCATTGCCGACAAGAACCAGGTGTTTCGCAGCTTCATCGGCCAGGGCTACTACGGCACACTGACCCCGAACGTCATCCTGCGCAACATTCTGGAGAACCCGGCGTGGTACACGGCCTATACGCCGTATCAGGCGGAAATCTCGCAGGGCCGCATGGAAGCGTTGATCAACTTCCAGACGATGTGTGCGGACCTCACCGGCATGGAGATCGCCAACGCGTCCCTGCTCGATGAAGGCACCGCCGCCGCTGAAGCGATGACGCTGGCCAAGCGTTCGTCCAAATCCAAGTCCAACCTGTTCTTCGTTTCCAACGCCGTGCACCCGCAGACGCTGGAAGTGATCAAGACGCGCGCCGAAGCGATGGGCATCGACCTGCACATCGGCGACGACAGCGAAGCCACCAGCATCGACAGCTACGGCGTGCTGCTGCAGTACCCGAACACCTTCGGCCAGATCAATGACTACAAAGCCCTGGCCGATGCGGTGCACGCGCGCCACGGCGTGGTCTGCGTGGCCACTGATCTGCTCGCGCTCACGCTGATCGCCGCGCCCGGTGAATGGGGCGCCGACATCGTGGTCGGCAACACCCAGCGTTTCGGCGTGCCGTTCGGCTTCGGCGGCCCGCATGCTGCCTTCATGGCTTGCCGCGACAGCTACAAGCGCTCGATGCCCGGCCGCCTGATCGGTGTGTCCATCGACTCCGAAGGCAAGCCGGCCTACCGCCTCACGCTGCAGACGCGCGAACAGCACATCCGTCGCGAGAAGGCCACCTCCAACATCTGTACCGCACAGGTGCTGCTGGCCGTGATGGCCAGCATGTACGCCGTGTACCACGGCCCGGAAGGCCTGGTGCGCATCGCCCGCCGCACGCATCGCCTGGCTGCGATCCTGTTCGTGGCGCTGCGCCAGGCTGGCGTCGCTGCCAACACCCACTTCTTCGACACGCTGCACGTCACCGGCGTGGATGCCGCCGCGCTGCATGCGAAGGCACGTGCCGCCGGCTTCAATCTGCGTGCGATCGACGCCAGTAGCGTCGGCATCAGCCTTGACGAAACCACCACGCGTGCCGACGTCATTGCGCTTGCCACGGTGTTCGGCGCCTCGATCACCGACATCGATGCACTCGATGCCAGCGTGCACGACGCCCTGCCGCCCCAGCTGGTGCGCAAGACCAAGTTCATGACGCACCCGGCGTTCAACACGCACCACAGCGAGCATGAGCTGCTCCGCTACATGCGTTCGCTGGCCGACAAGGACCTGGCGATGGATCGCACCATGATCCCGCTGGGCAGCTGCACCATGAAGCTCAACGCCACGGCCGAAATGATTCCGGTGACGTGGCCGGAATTCGCCAACATCCATCCGCTGGCCCCGGCCGACCAGGCCACCGGCTACAAGCAGCTCATCGACGAGCTGGAAGCCATGCTGGTGGAATGCACCGGCTACGACGCCGTCAGCCTGCAGCCGAACTCTGGCGCCCAGGGCGAATACGCCGGCCTGCTGGCCATTCGCGCTTACCACCGCTCGCGCGGCGAAGGCCACCGCGACATCTGCCTGATTCCGGAATCGGCGCACGGCACTAACCCGGCCTCCGCGCAGATGTGTGGCATGCAGGTGGTGGTGACCAAGTGCGACGCGAACGGCAACGTGGACGTGGCCGACATTCAGCGCGCCGCCGAGAAGTTCAGCGACCGCCTCGCCGCGCTGATGATCACCTACCCGTCCACGCACGGCGTGTTCGAGGAAGACATCGTCAAGATCTGCGAGATCGTGCACGAGCACGGCGGTCAGGTGTACACCGACGGCGCCAACATGAATGCGCTGGTCGGCGTCGCCAAGCCGGGCAAGTGGGGTTCGGACGTCTCGCACCTCAACCTGCATAAGACCTTCTGCATTCCGCACGGCGGTGGCGGCCCGGGCGTGGGCCCGTGTGCGGTGAAGTCGCATCTCGCCCCGTTCCTGCCTCGTACTTATGCCGACATCCCTGTCGGCGAAGATCAAGAAGCTGCCATCCATGGCAGCACTACTCAAAAAAGCGGCGCAGGCTCCGTGGGCATGGTGTCGGCCGCGAGCTTCGGCTCGGCCTCCATCCTGCCGATCAGCTGGATGTACATCACCATGATGGGCGAAGGCGGCCTGCGTCGCGCCACCCAGGTCGCGCTGCTCAACGCCAACTACATCGCCAAGCGCCTCGCGCCGCATTACGAAACGCTCTACACCGGTCGTAACGGCCTGGTGGCGCATGAGTGCATTCTCGACCTGCGCCCGCTCAAGGACGCCACGGGCATCGGTGCGGAAGACGTGGCCAAGCGCCTTATCGACTTCGGCTTCCACGCCCCGACGCTCAGCTTCCCGGTCGCCGGCACGCTGATGGTCGAGCCGACCGAAAGCGAATCGCAGTACGAGCTGGATCGCTTCATCGACGCCATGATCCAGATCCGCGACGAGATCCGCGCCGTGGATGAAGGGGTACTTGACCGCGAGGACAACCCGCTCAAGCACGCACCGCACACCGCCGTGATGGTGTCGGCCTCCGAGTGGACTCACGCTTACACCCGTGAGCTGGCCGCCTTCCCGCTGCCCAGCCTGAAGTTCCAGAAGTACTGGTCGCCAGTGGCCCGCGTGGACAACGTCTACGGCGACAAGAACGTGTTCTGCAGCTGCGTGCCGGTGGAAGCGTTCAAGGGTGAGATCGAAGCCTTCAGCGAACCGAACGTCGCCTGAGCATTCTTCGGATAGAACGAAAAAGGGCTCCGCATGCGGAGCCCTTTTCGTTGACGCGATCGCCCGGTTTCAGCTGTTCGCAGGCGCCGGCTCCTGCGCGCTTGCGACAAGCATGCGGTGGTAGGCGAACGTGCCACGCACCGCATTGATGAAGCATACGAACAGCACGATCGCCATGAGGACGCCGACCAGCGCCAGGGGTTGCGTGGTGAACTGGAAGATCTTTTCCACCGTGAACAGAACCAGCCCGGCAATCGCAAAGGCGCGCGAGCGTCGACGGATGCGCCATGCGATGACCGCGAACACAACGGCATCGACATAGGCGAACGGATCGATGCCCATCACGTTGTGACTGGAAAATGCACTGATCGTGGCAAACAGCGTCGTCACTGCCGCGACGAATACGGCGGCCCAGAACCCTTGGTTCGCGGCCTGCTCCGCATCTGCCATGTTTCCGAATGACGGCCAGTACCAGCGCTCCTGCTTGTAACGCGTAGCCATATTTCTCCCCCCGTGGTTTTCCGTGGACGGCAAGGCGCGCCCGCCCGGCGAGGCTACAACCTGCCCACCGTGCGTTCCAACCGGCCGCCGGGCCAATCTTCACGCAAAGACAACGTTGTCAGGCAATTCCTACGTAAAGCCGATGGACGGCCAAACGCCCCCGATTTGAGTTGCACTGCATCAAGGCACTGACCCGATAAAAACGCTTTTAGCGGCATCACTTCGCTGCAATGCAGAAGAAAAATGCTCAAAAACGGCCTGATTTTCATCGCACAAAGCCGATGACAACCGTGTTTCATATTCACAACGGGCGTCACAGTTTGTGCCTGCCATTAAGGACAACGTTGTCATTTAAGGACAACCTCAACGACATTGCCCGGCATTGGCACGCCGTGGCGAGCAGGGATGCAGGGGACTTAAGGGGACCTCTACCAAGGGATGCTGGTCGTTTGCCAGGGACACACCTTCCGCCTCAGTGATGCAACACAACCAGGAGACGCTTCCATGCAATTGAAGAAGTCGGTTGTTTGGTTTCGCACCGCACTCAACGCCATCGGCACCGCTACGGGCGGCGCCATGGCCATGAGCCTGATGACGCTGGCTCCGGTGCAAGCCGCGCACGCACAGTCCACCTGCGCCGCGGCGTGGAGCGCCAGCTCCGTCTACACCGCCGGTATGACGGCGAGCGAAAACGGCACCAATTACGTTGCCAACTGGTGGACACAGGGCAATGACCCGGCCACCAACAGTGGCGGTTCGGGCTCCGGCCAGCCGTGGACCTCGCAAGGCTCGTGTACGGGCGGTTCGTCCGGTGGCGGTGGTACCGGCGGTGGTGGCACGGGTGGTGGCGGCACGGGAGGCAGCGGCCCGGCAAATCCGCCCGGCACCGGCTCCAAGTTGTTGTTCAGTCCCTACAAGGACGTGACGATCAACCTCAACTGGAACACCAACATCATGCAGACGGCGGCGGCGACGGGTTCGTCGATCCCCGTGGTCGGCAGCGGCAGCCTTTACTCCAATTACGTAACCAACCTCAGTGCGATCACCCTCGCCTTCGCCACCGGTGAATGCGGCAGCGAGAACTGGGGCGGCATACCGGGCGCGACCTTTGCCAGCGCCAACATCACCGCACTGTCGAGCGCCGGCCTGCCCTACGTGGTGTCCACCGGTGGCCAGGCGGGCACCTTCACCTGCGGCAGCACCGCAAACTTCGCCACCTTCCTGTCGCGCTACATGTCGCCGCAGATGGTGGGCGTGGACTTCGACATCGAGGGCGGCCAATCGCAGGCCGACATCACCAACCTCGTCGCCGCCGCTGTGTATGGCCAGTCGCTGTATCCCAACCTGCGATTCTCGTTCACCGTGGCCACGCTCGGCGCGTCAGACGGCAGCTACGGTGGCGTGAACAGCCTGGGCGACTCCGTGGTGAAGGCGGTCAAGGCATCGTCGCTCACCAACTACACCATCAACCTGATGACGATGGACTACGGCGGCCCCAGCGCCAGCGTCTGCGTCGTGTCGGGTGGAGTGTGCGACATGGGCCAGTCCGCCATCCAGGCCGCAGTGAACCTGGAACACACCTACGGCATTTCGCCGAACAAGATCGAGCTGACCCCGATGATCGGCGTCAACGACGTGTCGAGTGAAAACTTCAGCGTCGCCAACGCCGACGCTGTCACCAGTTACGCCGTGTCCAACGGCCTGGCTGGCATCCACTTCTGGTCACTCGACCGCGACACACCGTGCAACCAGAGCACCGCCTCGCCGACCTGCAACTCCGTGTCCACCAGCACGCCGCTGCAGTACACGAAGCGGTTCCTGAGCGACCTGGGTCGATAAGGAGCACCGGCCCCTGCTTGCGCAGGGGATCGGCTAGGCCTCTGCCCATCCACGGGCGCCGCATACATGCGGCGCCCGTTTTCTTAAGGGGTGCACCCTCGTCTCCGTAGAACCTTTTCAACCCATCAACCGCAAGACTGTTGCAAACTAGCGCATGGAGCCCTGGCAACCACGGACCCGGCTCCGCCCCTACGCCACAGCCAGTGATGTATCGCCATGCAAGGACCTGCACCCTTTCCCGCCCCGCCGCCCATCCCGAGCCGGCCCCTTCCGCCTACCCCGCCCGTACCATCGCCTAAACCACGTCGCGCCATGCCTCTCTGGGTAGGCATCCTGTTGGGTGCTGTGCTGGCCGTCGTGCTGCTGGTCGCTGGCCTCGCCTGGTGGGGAATAAACCTGTTCATCGGACAGGCCACCACGGCCATGACCGAGCACCCCGTCATCCAGCGCTGCATTGGCAAAATCGACAACGTCTCGTTCGACATGGTGGCCACCGGAAACGATTCGCGCGAGGACGGTTTCGCTTTTCGTGTACGTGGCACGCGCGGCTCTGGCCTCGTGGATGCCGTATTCACCACGACGGATGCCGACCACGAACAGATCGACGCCGGTGAGTTGCATATGGACAACGGCAAGACCGTGTCGCTCGACCCCGACAGCGAAGACGACGACGCCCTGGATCAAAGCTGCCCTTGAGTCTGCTTGATGGCTGCGGCGATGGCCTGATCAACGTTTTATCGCGTTCAGCACCACTCAGCCTGACCCTCGATATCCCAACAAAAAAGGGCCTCGCTAAGCGAGGCCCTTTTTGCTTATCACCGGCTCGTCATTCGACGAAGACAGATCAACCGCCGTTCTTCGCCAGCCACGCATCCACGTCCGGCAAGCGATCGTTGCGCACCATGATGCGGTACTTGATGTTCGCCACCGCCGTTTCGGCATCGCGACGCGAACCGGCCTCCAGGTACTGGTTCGCATAGGCGTTAATCTTGTCGATCATCGCCGGGGCGAACGAGCTGCGGCCAAGCGCGGGGTAGTAACGGCTGCGCGAGCTGCCATCCACGACTTTGTCGACTTGCTCGCGGTGCGCGAGCGCGAAGTCAAAAGCAAGTTCGGGATACTTGCGGGAGACAACGGTGATCATGCCCGCGCTGTTGGTGGCGCCCGGCTCGTCCGTAAGGGCGAGGTCTCAGCGCGCGCTGCGCGAGTGCCTTGTCTTCGGCCACGGCGAGCAGCGTGTACAGGCGGTCCTTCACCTGCGGCGTCTTCTCGGCCTTGGCTTCCTCGTGCAGCTTGTCCCACGTTGCGGCGTCGGCGTGATGCGCGACCACGGAGAGGATGGTCTTGCGCAACGCAACGGGCACCGCTTTGGGATCAGTCGCCTGCGCTGCATAACGGCGCTGCGCCTCGGCCACCACAGCCGTGTCGTTAAGACCGGACAGCACACTGATCAGGTGGGTGCGCAGGATGGTGGTCGGCCCACTTTCATCCGGCTTCGCCTCCCAGCCCACGCGCTGGAACTTGGGGGCCAGCAGCTTGACCGCGAGGGCGCGGAACGCGGCCTGGCGCTTCGCATCGCCGTCGTAGTATTCATCCAGACCCGAAAGGTCACCGGCAATCTCGTCCCAGATCTGGGGATCGGCATCAAGCGGAGTGGCCTTGGCTGAGATCGAGAATGCCAGATGCCGGCTGCAAGCCCGCCATGCCCAGCGCCCAGGTGTCACCCATCAGGCCGAGCTGGTCGACCGGGGCGATCTTGGCAAAGTCCTTCTTGATCGCCGCAAACTGCGCCGGCGCGTAAAGCGTGCGGTAGTAGCCGCTCTGCCCCGCGTTCACCAGCAACGTGCCACAGCCCGGTACGGTTAGCGTGGCTTCGCCATCGACCACGGTGCTTACCGCCTTGCCACCCGCCGCACGCGCAATGACGGGCACGTGCCAGCGCAGCGGCTGCTTGTCCGGGCGATCACGGGTGAATTCACCCTGCGTCAGCTTGAGCGTGGTGGAGTGCTTGGTGCATGCACCCGCTTCCACACGAATGAGGGGAATGCCCGGCTGCAGCGTGAAGTCATGTGCAATGGTGGTGATCTGCTTGCCCGGCGCAGCTTCATCCATCGCGCGCCACAGGTCGTCGGACACCGCGTTGCCGTAGGCATGTGCCTTGATGTAATTGCGCACGCCGGTGCGCCAGTTTTCTTCGCCCACATACGCTTCGAGCATACCGATGACCGACTCGCCCTTGGAATAGGTGATGGCGTCAAACGCCTGGCTGGCCTGGTCCACGGTTTCCACGTGCTGCACCACCGGGTGCGTGGTGACCACCGCGTCGCGAGACATCGCCGACTCGCGAGCGCCAACGGTATCGCTCAACTTTGTGTTCCATTCCGGATGCAGGCGTGCCGTGGTGCGCGAAGCCATCCACGAGGCAAAACCTTCGTTGAGCCACAGATCGTCCCACCAGCGCATAGTCACCAGGTCGCCGAACCACTGGTGCGCCATTTCGTGCGCAGCGGTGCCGAACACGTTCTGCTTGTCCTGCAGTGTGGAGAACGACGGGTCGAGCAGCAGCGCGTACTCGAAGGTGTAGATGGCACCCCAGTTCTCCATGGCGGAGAAGAACTGGCTGCTGCCCGGCGAGGCGATATTGTCGAGCTTGGGCAGCGGGTACTTCACGCCGAAATAATCGTTGTATTCCTTCAGCACCGCCTTGCCGGATTCCAACGTGAAGGCGCCCTGCGACGACAGGCCCTTCTGCGTGATCACACCGATCTCGGTACCGTCCTCACTGGTGGTGACGCGATCGAAATCACCCGTGCCAAAGAACAGCAGATACGTCGACATCTTCGGTGAAGGCTGGAACGTCACCAGGCTCAGGCCGTGACCGACATCCTTCTTCGACGCCACCGGCATATTGCTCACCGCCATCTGGTCGGATGGCACGGTAGCCGTCAGGTTGAAGGTGGCTTTGTAGTTGGGCTCGTCCCACGACGGAATGAAGCGGCGCGCGTCGGAGTTTTCGAACTGCGTATACAGCGCGCGTTGCTTGCCGGCCTTGGTGTCGTAGTCGATGGCGAACAGGCCGTTGGCCTGCGTACCGATCTTGCCGGTATAGCTCATCGCCAGCTTGTAGCTGCCCGCAGGAACTGGCTTGTCAAAGGTAAACGTGGCGGTCTGCGCCTTGTCATCCACCACCACCTTCGGCGCCTTGAACGACCCCTTGCCCGAGACTGGCGTCAGCGTCACCGAGGCAAAGCGCATGTCGAGCGCATTGAGTGTGATGCTGCTGGTGGGCGTCAGCACGTCGACGTCAACGGTGACCTTGCCATCGAAGCTCAGCGTGGAAGCGTGCGGAACCACTGAAACGTCATAGTGGGTCGGGCGCACGTCACGCGGCAACTGCGTGGTGGCCTGCGCCGATGCCGGTGCATCCTGTGCCAAAACAGCGCCAGCAGACGAAAAGCCGGCCAGAGCCAGAGCAATGGCGGATACCAATCGAAGTCGCATATCGGGTCCTTGCGAAGTGGGTTCGGCCCCATCCCCGGGGCACAGGGCAAAAGCTCAGGATGATGCGACAAGCACCGCCCGCCGGGCAGCGCCGTTAGTCACGATCGCAGAGCAATGTGCCTGACCGGCGCCCAAACAAAAAGCCCCGCTTACGCGGGGCTTTTTGAGCAGACCATCGCTATTTGGTAGCTGGTGCCCCATGACGTCCAAGCTATCTACGGATAGCTTGGACGCATGAATTGGAGAACACCGCCGTCGCTCAAATGGCTGATTGTAAAAAGATCAAGGTTGTCCGGTCAGTTGGAACGATTAGCGCCGGACCTCGAATCTGCGAAGGACGAGTTTGAGCAACTGTCGGCCCGCGTGGAGCGGTTGAAAAAGCAGCTTGAGGCTCTGGACCAAACTTTTTTACTCCACGATATCCAAATAGACCCGACGGGGATCGAACCCGTCGTTCCCCATCGGCGTCAGCGACTCCTACCCCAAGGTCAGCTGGGACGCCACATTCGTCGCCTATTGGCCGAACGCAAACACAGCGAATGGGTGGCCACCGAAGAGATCACTCGAGCGATCATGGAGCACCTTGGACTTTCCGAGGTGGGCGGCATTTATCAAGCCACGCGCAAAGCAGTGCGAAACCGCCTGCATTCTCTGATGAGCGCAGGCGAGCTTGAAAGAATCATCGGGTCTCCCACGAACAACGAAACCGATCGCGGAAACCAGAGCCTCTGGCGCTTGAAGTGCTCCGAATGCGCCCCGCTAGGAGATCTGAGCTAATCGACTGTGGAAATAGTCGAGACCAAGCTCATGTCTTCGGTGGTTTCCTTGCCAGTACCTATACCACCATTCCGATCGCCCTTTCGTCAGTAGGCCTTTAAGAATGGCGATGACCTGATCTCTCTGTGGCAACCGGCGATTCGTTTCTCGCCAAGCAAACTCTGCGGCGTAATCCTGCAGATACTTGGGCCGGAATCCGTGAAATGCGCCGTACTCACCTCGTCGGAGGCGGCTATTGAACGTTTCTGCCATGTTGTTGGAAACGCCTTCCGACGTGCTGAATTCCCTTGAATGCGATACCGGATAGTGTTCCCACGTGCCGGACAGAACGCCATAGGCACTGTTCTCATCGGTCATTACGATCGCGCCAGGAGAAATTAGCTTCTCAGCGATCCGCCTTACGTCCACTGAATTTTCCGATCGGCAAACGAATGCGAGAGTTCGAGCAGATCCGTTGCCGTAGCCTGCGGAAGAGCATAAGGAGATCACGACGCGCTTGTCGGCTTGTCTAAGCCAATTCCGTCGTGTCATGCCGGCCTCCACCCAGGGTTCGGCCGTGTTTTGAATTTTCTTCTTCCCAAAGCGTTTCGCTATGGCATCGGCGGGCATTTTTATCTTGCGATTTGGCTTTCTTGGCTTTCCACAAAAATAGCCGCCGTCCATATGGACAGTGCCGTTAAGCGGAGTGAGATCCATGTTCTTGAGGAACGACTCCCTGATCTTTCCAGCAAGGACTTGGCAGGTCTTCGGTGAGATACCGATATCTCGACTCATCAGCAACAACGTCGAACCCTTCACCTTATTGGCGAACATAAGCGCCGCCAGGATGAGTTGCTTGAAAGTAAGCCTGTGACCATGCAAAGGAGAATGCGTCGTTACGCTGAATTCGCCGTTGCACTCAGCACAGCGCCATCGCCGGCGTTTTTGCCTTCTGTAGTGCTTGCGCATGACACCGCACCACGGGCACACCTGCGCGTCCGCACAGCCCCACCTGACCTCAGCCAGAAGGCACTCTGCGACATCTTCGGACATGCCATGCACAACGGGTGCAAAGTTTCTTGCGCCCTTGCTGTGTAGGTGATGCTGCGCCATCTCCGGTCCTGGAACCAGACGAAGGGTGCACCCCCAGCATGGATGTTGGGGGTGGGCGGGGTCGATACCGACCACCGGGCGCACAGCGGCCCGCCGCGCCTCATTGGGCACGTTGCAAAGCGCTGGGCTATGACGCAGAATGGGGTTGCAGCGGCTCAAAACTGCAACCTACAAAAGCCCAGTTGACCCCTACCAGGGTGCTGGGCTTTTGTACGTCTGGAACCCGGATTTCAAAGCGATTGAAATCAGGCCATGTTCAACTCTCCTTTCCCGAGCGACTGTCTAGCTCGCCTCAATCAGGCGTGCGGGTGCGGCGCCTGCCGCCTACGGTGGGCAGGCATCGTTACATCTGCGACTTCCTCAATCGACTCGATCCAGCGGGCAACGTCTGCGGTTCGGGCATACCAGCCTTTGCGGTCCGGCAGCTGCTGCATCTCAATGGGGAGTCGGCCACGGCGTCGGGCGGAGGTGAGGGCCGCCAAGGACGGATAAGAAAGTAAATCCGCGGCCTTTGCCGATGTAATGAATGGCCCGTACTGCAGGGTCAGCACGAGTTCGAGCGCAGATTTCGGCATAGCCGCACTCCTTCGCGTATACGAATGACGACGAGTGACTAGCCTGAGGCTTGCATGGCCGCCCTGTCAACAAAGAAATGATTGCAACTCCATGATTTGAAAAGCAAATTTACGATTTTGCTTTGCCATTTTTCAATTTTGCGATGCAGTTTTCCGGATTTGTACTTTTGCAAGGCAACTTCTAAGCCATGGCAGCTTTCTTTAAGTATTTCTGCACCAGCGGCCAGAAGTGGCTGACGGAACTGCGTTGCCTGAGTAGTCCGCCGCTGTCCGCACTGGATCAATCCGCTGAAAGGAGACCGGGTATGCTATCTAGGACCGCATTGCCGCCTACCGGAGTCTTAACCGTGAAACCAAAGTCCGGTTCCGAGCTCCACATCAGTAATGAATTGCAAGCAGCTGTTGAGAGCGTGCTGCACCAAGGGGAAGATCTATCGTCCTTCGTGGAATCTTCCATTCGTAGGGGTGTTGATCGCCGCGTGCTACGCCGCGACTTCATTGCGCGGGGACTAGCTTCCGGCGCTAACGCGCGGAAGACAGGCAAGTATGTCGATGCGAAAGATGTTCTTGCTCAACTCGAGGCTATTCTGACCGAGTCATCGAGGAAGAATCGGGGGTAGCGGTCCTCTCTCACGATCGGGCAGCTCTGGCAGTAGCCATCGCATGTCTCATATCGCATTTCCGTTGTGATACGGCTACCACGCCAGAAATGTCCCCTGGACAACTGATTAGGCCAAGGTAGGCCAGCTATAAGTGCCAAGGAACTCAAGATGATTCAACTCGGTCACCACCAACAATCATCTGCAAATTCGCCGGCTGGAAGGAACCCTCCCTGGTCCCGCGATGAGCTTATCCTTGCCCTACAGTTGTACCTACGCCATAGGGCGTCGTTGCCTACAAAGTCGCACCCAGAGGTGATTGAACTCTCTGCGCTACTGGGCAAGATGGGGCCCGCATTAGGGGCTCCCGATAATGAGACGTATCGAAACGCAAATGGCGTCTACATGAAAATGAATAACTTTAGGCGCTTTGACCCGGAGTACACCAGGGAAGGTCGCGTCGGATTACAACGAGGTAATAAGGACGAAGAGGCGGTCTGGGAGGATTTTGCGAGCGACCCGGAGATGTTGGCCAGAGTAGCGAATGCAATCCGCACGGCGATTGAGGGCGCTACTCCAGAAATGAGAGAGCTCACCTCAGTACTCGGGAACGACGGAGACGCAATCGAAGCCATGGAAGGAAGCGTCCTTACACGAATGCACCGAATTCGCGAGCGTAGTTCAAAGTTGGTAGAGCAGAAAAAGAGCGAAGCGCTGAGAAAATTTGGTTGTTTGAAGTGTGAAGCCTGCGGCTTCGATTTTACGGCGAAGTACGGCTCCGCCGGCCGGGGAATAATCGATATCCACCATCTGCGACCGGTTCATACGCTTCGCCCCGGGGACACCACCAAGCTAAGCGATCTGGCAATGCTTTGTGCCAATTGCCACAGGGTAGTTCACTCGAAGAGGAAGTGGCTAACATTGGAGCAACTGCAGCAGCTGCTTAGCGCCGATGCCGGCGGTTGATTTGCCGGAGGTAACTCACCGGCCTCGATCTTCGCGCCCAGGGCAGCTACAATGGCCTCCGGTAGGAGGCCAACATTCATGTTCGACATCGATGCGGTAGACCTTTTTTGTGGAGCCGGCGGTCTGACCGCGGGCCTGCTTAAGGCAAAGGTACATGTGCGTGCCGGTTACGATATTGACCGGATGTGCGAATACGCGTACGAAAAGAACAACCGGGCGTCCTTCGTCGCCAAGAGCGTCGAAGACGTGACTGTCGAAGAGATCGGTGACTGGTATCGTCCTAATTCGATCAGGCTGCTGGCTGGCTGTGCTCCCTGCCAACCTTTTTCAACGTACAACCAGGGCCGTGATACGCGTAGCGATAGGAAGTGGCCACTCCTCTACGCGTTCAAGCGCCTAATTGAAGGTGTTCAACCCGAACTGGTGACCATGGAAAATGTGCCTGATGTGACGAAGCACCAGGTCTACCATGACTTCGTTCAAGCATTGAAGGACGGCGGTTACCACGTTTGGGCGGAACGGGTAGCCTGCGTTGACTATGGGTTGCCTCAACAGCGCCGTCGCCACGTATTGCTGGCATCAAGGCTTGGCCCGATTGAGCTTATTCCGCCCACTCATACCGGCAAACCGGTAACTGTCAAGGACGTAATAGGCCACCTGCCGAAAATTTCCGCTGGCAAATGTGACCCCAAAGATCCCCTTCATCGAGCAGCTACGTTAACGCCGCTGAATTTGGAGCGTATTCGCCAGTCCAGGCCGGGAGGCACATGGATGGATTGGAAACCTGCACTCCGTGCCAAATGTCATCGGAAAGAAAGCGGCAAGACTTACCCGAGCGTTTATGGCCGAATGAGGTGGGACCAGCCAAGCCCAACCATGACCACCCTTTGCTACGGCTTTGGCAATGGTCGCTTTGGTCACCCTAAAGAAGATCGGGCAATATCCTTGAGGGAAGCGGCGACTCTGCAGTCGTTTCCGGTTGGCTACGAATTCATGCCGAAGGAAGAGATCACCTTCAAAGTTGTTGGTCGCATGATTGGCAACGCTGTTCCGGTACGTCTTGGAGAAGTGATCGGGAAGAGCTTGAAGCGACACCTTAAGATGGTTGAGAAAGCCCGAAGTCACGCTTGATGCGTGACTCCAGCTCTTTCCTATCCTTTGTTTGACACTCCCAGATTACTAGCGGGCGCCAACCCAATTTTCTGAGCTCGTCCTCCTTTCGTGAGTCGCGAGCGACATTCGCGGCGAATTTCGGCAGCCAATAGTCTCGCCGCGTCTTGGGTGATGTGGTCCGGCTGCAACCGGGGTGTCGATGCCAAAAGCACCCGTGCACAAAGATTACCGTTCGATACTTCGGAAGCACTATGTCCGGAGAGCCGGGGAGATCGCGGCGGTGCAAGCGAAATCTAAGCCCCAAAAAATGAAGAGCGCGTCTGACGCTCAATTCAGGGCCGGTATTCGCGCGTTTCACTGCGCGCATGATTTGGCTTCTCGTTGTTGGAGACATCAGGCTAGCTGCGCCACCACTCTATCGACGCGATCGAGCTCCTTATTGCTCGCAATATAAGACTGGTAGGCCCTGAGAGCACCACTAATAAGACTATCGAAGTGAACTATTCTCGATCCAGGTGAGATGGCGTCCATAACGTATCTTACGCGCGCCGGATTGGTGCTCTCTTCTTCGATGAGAGGGCCTATAACAAAAACCACTTCAATTGACGGGTTGGTTTCACCTTGCGCCCGCAGAATCTTAGTGAGCTTGTCTACATAAAGTGCGCCCTGCTTCTGAAGGTCAAATAACAACATTTGCCTTCCCGCGCGCTTGAGCTCCACAATAATGTGCTTGCCCAGCACGGTTCTATATTTAATGTCGACCCTGCCAAGCTTTTCCTGCTCGCTTAAATCATCGACTATTACACCATCTTCCAATAGTCGAGTTTCAATCAACTCGGAGCCATCGGCACGTTCCCACGTGGGGTCAAGTAGCCACATGTGATCAAACATGTGATTCTGGAGGGCGCGCTCCTTCTCATTATCGTCAACTAATTTCTGGAAAACGCGAATAACCTCTACTCTGGATTTGATTATGTCTCTATATAAAGATGCCTCCAGGGAGTCACGCTGCGCAATCAGTGGTATTAATTTATCTGCCCCAACCTCAACAGCGTCAATTAGCTCGTTAACGGTGCCGCGGAGCTTCAGTCGCTCGAATGCCATTATGCTATCGCGAAGCACGGCCTTCCTGTCCTCAGCGCTATCAATAGGCAATGACGCGACCTTGGCTATAAGAGCTTTTGCCTGATCGCGATAGCTCTCGTCCAGCGATTCGAACCATTCCTTAATTGCCGGGTGCTCATCTGCAACGTCTTGTGCGCCGGAATCACGCCGCCACTTTGACCACTGGGGCTCAATCTTCGAAAGAAGGTGCTTCAGATACGCGAACATTGCCGCTGCACGAGGATCGCTCTCCTGTATTCGCTGCCTGTCGCTGGTGGCGATATCGTCGTCGTTATCGAAGTCCAGGAAATCCGCCTCAAGCTGGCCGGTTAGATATTTTGTATATATGCGACCATCGTTTATGTTGTCGAGAATGTTTTCTTGAATGAGGCGGCCGTGTGCCATAAGCACAATAGAATTTAGGTTGTTTCCATCGACATCTACTAGCATCTTGGGTTTCACGGCAGTGCCGATCCATCCACTGACCTGCCATTCCGCAGGCCAGCCATCAAGGCTGCTAGGTAGAGTAGCTTCGTTTCTCATATTCGCTGCGGCTTTTGAGCGAGCTTCGTCAATACAGCCAATATGCCAGAGATATTCAACGGCGCGAATGTCGTCTCTGTCGGCGGCGGTGACCGGGATCGCATCAATCAGGATCTTGAAATCGGAGCCACCTATTACAGAGAATCTCCGCGCGAGTCGGCGCCGAAGGGCCGTCAATGTCGACGGAACGCGGCCCTTCTTGAGCTTTGAGAGAACGATTTTTGTACCTACATTAATTGCAAGGTTCGACCGGGGAAGAGGCTCGGGTACATATCGACTAAGCTGCCCCTCAATGGCTTCTCGGATTTTTGGCACGCTCATCATTAAGCCGTGAAGCTCGCCATCTTTAATAGACTCAATCCTCACTTCGTCCGCGATCGAAAAGAGAGACAGTTTCCCTAGTCCTTTCCGCCCCATGACGTGGCGGCCAAGGCTGGTGGTTGTTTTTTCCTTGGCTCTTCGCCTGTAGCCCACCTTGAGAAACTTGGAATTCATATCGTCGATGGTCATGCCTATGCCATCGTCCGTAATCGTTATTTCTCGAGTCGAATTGTTGTAATCGATTTTGACTTCCTTGGCATCGGCATCCCAGGCGTTAGCAACAATTTCCGTCAAAACAGCTGCAACATTGCTATATAGATTTATACCAAGATGATCCAAGACATTGAGGTCAATCGTCATCTGATAGGGAGATTCGATTGATGTCGTCATATCCATATTTACGTCTCTATGCCATGTGGTCAGCGGTTGATTTATTCCGATCAGCGACGAATACGTCGCCCATTTAAATTTTCACTGGACACCAGTGTAAGACCGGGCGATCGCACTGCTTCGAGCCGGCATGCGATAGGATCGCTGAGTGATATACGCTTCGATGCCCGCAAGCACTGCGTCCAAATAGACCTCGGTTTCCTTGGAAATCGCCATTAGCTCATCTAGCGATGTATCGTGGCCGCAGTCTTCAAATGAAACTCTTCCGTGGGCCAGTTCATTGCGCTTTTCTTTTATCTTGAGAAGCCGTGCTCCATCGCGACTCAACGAAAGATCATGACTGGCCACTTGGAACCCATAACGCTCGGCGGTTTCTCTTATTTCCCTGGCATCTATATTTCCTGAGAAAAGCTTCTTTTTGTCGTAGCCGAGTTCGACGATAGATCGGTGTATTGGATGGTTGCTCTCCAATACGTACTTTCCATCACCGCTTATCGCTTTCTTGAAGTTGAGAAGTACGATCCTTTTAACTGCCTCGGTTAGCTCGTCGAAGCTACACTCATCGCTGAGCAGACACCTGTGAATCGCATCTATTGCGTTCGTCATGGTCGACTCGACCAAGTTATATAGCAACAGATATCCATTGGCTCGCATGGTTTTAATTAACTCGCGATTTATAACACCATCGACGACCACCGGGACTTCTGAACTCGGTTCATAACGAGCAACCCCCGTCGCTCTGTGCTCGGTGAGACAGCAGACAAAATCCAGGTAACGACGGACCTCGTCGCATCTCTTGCTAAAGAGCTCGCGAACCTCAAGAAGCGCTAATGAATCACTCGTCGGTGCCATTGTCGTCTCGCAGACCGTCATCAGACTCAAGCGCCGGCTGAACACCAAGCAGGCTATCCCGTACGAAATGAATTCTGTTGATTACCTTGGGACGTGAGTTGCTTGCGTCGGATCGAGTGAGGACCTTGAAAGCCTCGCTATCCAACCACGTCATATCCGCGGGAGATGTGCACCCTAAGTCCTGGGCCAATGCCACGCCAACAGATATTGCCTCAAAACGGATTCTAGGCACCGAACTATTGTTCGAAGCTTTCCGGAATCCATACGGGAAGAACTGTTCGACAAAGCTAAGCATGTTGTCAAAGATCTGAACTTGCTTGGCCTGATCGAAGCCATGGGCATTCATTTCATCAAGGTATGCATCAAGGAAATCGTCAACGCGCTTGTTGAAGTTTTGGTATCGATCTAGATAAGCGAAGAACCGGAGGACCATTTCTTCGTATTCGCGATGCTTCACGCGAACGGCACTAACAGGACACAGGCGTTGGAACCTCTCCGATGCGGCCAGTTCACGAATTAGTGGCATGAAGTCACCATCTCGAGAGCCAAATCGCTTTTCCATGTCCTTCAGCTTGGTGCCACCACTATTAAGGCGATCGAATAGTTGGCGACGCGCCTCCTCGTCCACCTCTATCAGCTCGATCATGCGCATCGTTTTGCGCTGAAACCTGAGCTGCCTCGAAAGTGGGAGGTCATCGAAGTAGAAGCCATTGAGCTTATTTAGTAGCTCAAGCCGCTGCAGTTGCAGCTCATTGCCAATAAACCGCACGAGGGTACGGATACGCTGTGATCCATCGACAATTTCAAGTCGCCCCTCATTCTCACCGCTGGTTACGTCGGCAACATACAAATAGGGGATGGGCAAGTTAAGGAGAATGGACTCAATAAATCGCGCCTGCTGTGGCTCTTTCCATATCATCTCTCGTTGATAATCTGGAATAAAGAGTTCGGCTCTGTCGTCCTCCAGCTTGGTGGTGAATTTTGAAACTATGACTTCAATGGGGTATTCCCTGATATCAAAATCAGTTTCTTTTTGTTTTTCTTTTATCTGATCGTCGGCCTCGTTCTTTTGATTCTCGCTGACGTTCGGAAATAGATCCTTACTCATTCCAGCCATCTCGCCCCCCAATCCAGGTATCAAGCGCACACCATGTGCAATATTTCACCAGCTTGGAACCAATATTGGCAGTATCAGTACTTGGCCACCACATCTTCTTGCGAATTCGCACCTCGGGGGACGTAGCCAAACCCTACTGGGCCTACCTCTTGGTAAGCCTCGAGCTATCCGGCCAGGTGCTCAGTCATGGAATCGATTGCTCGGGCCGTACGCCCCTTACCACAGAGAACTGTGCGCGGGGCCAGGTATTGGCCAAAGGGACAAGCAAAGAGGGCCCGCCATATGGACGGGCCCTCTCGACTTTTCAACCAGTTACGCACGGCACCCCTTTTGGGGCATCAGCTACCAAATAGCGCAGACCATGGAACGGGACGATCAGGCGAACGGATGATCCAGCACGATGGTGTCGTCGCGGTCGGCGCCGGTGGCGACGAGCGAGAGCTTGCAGCCCGACAGTTCTTCCACCGCGCGCAGGTAGGCGCGGGCGGCGGCGGGCAGCTTGTCCCACTCGCGGATGCCCGCGGTGGATTCGTCCCAGCCCGGGAATTCCAGGTACACCGGCTTGCACTCGTCCCAGCCATCTGCATCCAGCGGGGCCAGCTCACGGCGCTTGCCGCGGTATTCGTACGCGATGCAGACCTTGATGGTCGGCAGGCCGTCCAGCACGTCGAGCTTGGTGATGGCCAGGCCGTTGATGCCGTTGATCTGCACGGCGCGCTTGAGCGCGACAAGGTCGATCCAGCCGCAGCGACGCGGACGGCCGGTGCTAGCGCCGAACTCATTGCCGACCTTGCGCAGGCGTTCGCCCATCTCGTCGTGCAGCTCGGTCGGGAACGGACCGCCGCCCACGCGCGTGGCGTAGGCCTTGCAGATGCCCAGCACGTAGTCGATGTCACCCGCGCCCACGCCGGTACCTGCCAGCGCGCCACCGACGGTGGTGTTGGACGAGGTGACGTACGGGTAGGTGCCGTGGTCGATGTCGAGCAGCGCGCCCTGCGCACCTTCAAACAAGATGTGGCCGCCTTCCTTGCGCACGTCGTGCAGGATGGTGGCGACGTCGTCGACCATCGGGCGGATGAATTCGCCATAGGCCAGGGCATCGTCCAGCACGGTCTGGAAATCCACCGGCTCGGCCTTCAACCATTGGGTGAGGATGAAGTTGTGGTACTCGACGGCAGCCTTCACCTTCTCCGGCAACTCGTGCGGGTACATCAGATCGGCGACACGCACGCTGCGGCGAGCCACCTTGTCTTCGTACGCCGGGCCGATGCCGCGACCGGTGGTGCCGATGGCACTCTTACCGGCAGCGATTTCACGCGCCTTATCGACAGCAATGTGGTACGGCATGATCAGCGGGGTGGCCGGGCTGATCTTGAGGCGCGAACGCACTTCCACGCCCTGCGCTTCCAGCTCTTCGATTTCCTGCTTGAGCGCCTGCGGCGACAGCACGACGCCGTTACCGATCAGGCACAGCGCGTCATCACGCAGAATGCCCGAGGGGATCAGGTGCAGCACGGTCTTCTTGCCGCCAATGACCAGCGTGTGGCCGGCATTGTGGCCGCCCTGGAAGCGAGCGACGGCTTTGACCTCTTCGGTCAGCAGGTCGACGATCTTGCCTTTGCCTTCGTCGCCCCACTGCGCACCAAGGATGACTACTGACTTGCCCATGATGATCTTGCTCTCGTCAATTTGAAGAATCGGGTGCCCCTAGGGGCCAAATTGCCAAGGGAACGTTTCAACCTTGCCAGCGCGGGCTGGCGACCGGCGTCCACTCACTCGCGAACCACCGGAAGGACGATCACGCATCCCTGAAACCGTGATGGGTTGAGCGGCCCATCCGCCGCATTAACTCAATGCATCAGTTGCAATGCCGCCAGGCCGATAACGATGGCCACGGCGCCAAACAGGCGCAGTGCTCGCGGGCTGAGTTTCACCGCCTCACGCATGGTGGCTTGCCAGCCACGCGGCGCGGCGAACAGCACCAGCCCTTCAATCACCAACACCAGGCACAACGCGCCCAGCAGTTCACGCCACATCACTCGTCACCACTCAGTGACGGGGCGATGCACCGTCGTTGAAATACTTCAGGAACTCCGAATCCGGCTTGAGCACCAACACGCCCTTGCCGTCCTTGAAGGAGGTACGGTACGCGGTCAGGCTTCGATAAAACGCGAAGAACTCCGGATCCTGACCGTAGGCCTGCGCGTAGATGGCCGCGGCCTGCGCATCACCCTCGCCCTTGACCTTGGCGGCGTCGCGATCAGCGTCGGCCTTGATCACCTGCGCCTGGCGGTCGGCATCGGCCTTGATGGTTTCAGCGGCCTGCTGACCGGTGTAACGCAGCTCGTTGGCGAGCTGCGCACGCTCGGCGCGCATGCGCTTGTAGACCGACTCGCTCACTTCGTCCGGCAGGTCGATGCGCTTGATGCGCACGTCGACCACAGCAATGCCCAGGTTCTTGCGGGCGGCGGCGTCGGTTTGCTTGCGCACGCGCTCAGTCACGTCCTTGCGGCCGGCGGAGACCAGCTCCTGCAGGGTGCGTCCGTTGAACTCAAAGCGCAGCGCATCCTTCACGATGGGCGTAAGGCGGTTCGCTGCTTGCAGCTCGTCGCCCGCGGTGGCGCGGTAGTAGGCGGCGTTGTCGGCAATGCGCCACTTCACGTAGAAGTCGACATTGACGCTCTTCTTTTCCGAGGTGAAGTAACGCTCGGGCTGCGCTTCCAGGGTGAGGATGCGGTTGTCGAACGTCATCACTTGCTGGATGAACGGAAGCTTGGCGTGTAGGCCCGGCTGGTCGCCGGTGCGCACGATGCGGCCGAACTGCAGCACAAGCGCGGTCTGGCCTTCGTGCACCACGAACAGGCTGTTGAAGCCGAGCAATACGATCAGCACGGCGATGATGGCTGAGCCTAACTTCATGGCTGCTTCTCCTTGCCGCCACCGAGGCTGCTGTCGCTACCCGCCGATTGCATGACCGAACCCACGCCCTGCAGTTCCTTGCCGACCGTCCGGTCAAGCGGGAGATAGATCATGTTGCGGCCGCCGGAACCATCCAGCACCTTGGGATTGTTGGACATCACATCCTCGACGGTTTCCAGCCACAGGCGGCGACGGGTGACGTCGGGCGCGGCTTTGTATTCCTTGAGGATGAGATTGAAGCGCGACGCATCGCCCGTGGCGGTCGCCACGCGCGCAGCGGCGTAACCCTGCGCTTCGGCGGCAATGCGCGAAGCGTCACCACGCGCGACCGGCACGACCTGGCTGGAGTACGCGCGAGCGTTGTTCTCGGTGCCCTGCTTGTCTTCGCGAGCGGCGTTGACGTCGTCAAAGGCGTCCTTCACTTCCTGCGGCGGGGCCACGTTCTGGAAGCTCACGTCGGTCACCATCAAGCCGGCGTCGTATTCATCCAGCGTGGCCTGCAGGATCTCGCGGGTCTGCTGCTGCAGCGTGTCGCGGGTCTGCGCCTTGGCGGATGCCGGGATGGCAGTGGGTATTGCGGTCGCCACCGAGGGTGCCGAGGATGCAGCGGCCACGCTGCTTGCTGGCGCAGGTGCCGGCGCGGCCGGTATGGCCTCGGTGCCCTGGCTGGTGAGAATGTTGTCCATCACGTTGGCGCCCACCACCGTGCGCACGGCAGCCTCAGCGGCCTGGCGCAGCGTCTCTTCCGGCGGACCGCTCAGTGAGAAGAGGAACTTGCGGGCATCCGACACCTGGTACTGCACGTTGAAGTCGACGGAGATGATGTTCTCGTCGCTGGTCAGCATGCGCACCTTGTCCGACACCGAACGGATCTCCGTGGTGCCGACCTTGGTGACGGTTTCGATGGGGCTGGGCGCCTTGAGGTGGAAACCCGGCTGCAGCGTACGGGCGTACTTGCCGAAGCGCAGCACCACGCCAGCCTGACGGGCATCGACGATGGTGAAGCTGCTCATGCCGACCCACACGATCACGAAGGCCAGCAGGATGGTGAAGATGCCGCCAGCCCCGCCACCGAGCTTGCCGAAGCGGTTGCGCAGTTGCTTAAGCATGTCCTCCAGCCCCGGCTTGTTGCCGGTCTGGCGATTCCTGTTCCACGGATCGCGTTGCCCGTTGTTACCGGGTTCGTTCCAGGCCATGGTCAGTCTCCTTGAGGCCGCTGGGAGGCCGGCAGCTTTGGCCGGAAAACGCTTTGAACGGGTTGGGACATGGTCTCGGGTGCTTGTCGTCGCAAGTGTGCCGTCCAGGCCCTGATGGCCGCACAAACGCCGTTGATTCTACCAGACCCGGACGACGATTCCTCACTTGCAGGACGCCTTCCAGCGATGAGGAGCACCTTACAAGACCTCGGACTCTTCTACGGTGCCCAGTAAGTCTTTGAGCAGCGCCGCCTCGGCCGCGCCCCCGCCGCTAAGCGGGGCAATGACACTACGCGGCGCGTCAATGGTCAGGCGCCAGCCTTCCTCGTCCACTTCTTCACCGACAATGGCACCGGCCGCCTTGAGGCGAGCATGCAGGCGCCCTGCAGAGTGCGGCAGTCGCAGTTCGGACTGGACTCGATCGCCACCGAGCAATTCTCCCAGCGCCTGCCGCAGCAGATCCAAGCCCTGTCCGCTTGCGGCCGACAGCCAAACGGTGGTGGGACGACCTTCGCCGTCGCGATCGATACGTGGCTCGGTGCCGGCGAGGTCGATCTTGTTCATCACGCGCAGCTGCGGCAAATCGCCCGCATCGATCTCCTCCAGCACGCTGTCGACCACATGGGCGAGGCGCTCGCGCTCCTCGTCAGCTGCATCGCTCACGTGCAGCAGCAGGTCGGCGTCGCGCGCCTCGGCCAGGGTGCCGCGGAACGCCGCAACAAGGTCGTGCGGCAGTTCGCGGATAAAGCCCACCGTGTCCGCCAGCACTGCCGGGCCGCAGGAAAGGCCATCCAGCTTGCGCACGGTCGGGTCCAGCGTGGCGAACAGCAGGTCGGCGGCGAACACCTCGCCTTCCGTCAGCACGTTGAACAAGGTTGACTTGCCGGCATTGGTGTAGCCCACCAGGGCGACCCTTGGCACGGTGTTGCGCAGACGCGCACGACGCTGCTGCACGCGCTGGGTCTGCACCTTCTCCAGGCGTTTGCTCAGCATCTTCACGCGCTCGGCCAGCAAGCGGCGGTCGGTTTCTAGCTGGGTTTCGCCGGGACCGCGGTTGCCAATGGCGCCGCCGCGCTGGGCGTCAAGGTGGGTCCAGCCTCGGACCAGCCGGGTAGCCAGGTGCTTGAGCTGGGCCAGTTCCACCTCGAGCTTGCCTTCATGCGAACGCGCACGCTGGGCGAAGATGTCCAGGATCAGACCGGCACGATCCACTACGCGGATACCGAGGTGCTTTTCGAGGTTGCGCTCCTGCACGGGCGACAGGAGATGGTCGATCAGCACCAGGTCGGCGCCCATGGCGCGGGCCGCCTCGGCCACCTCGTCGGCCTTGCCGGTACCGATGTAGTAACGGGGATTGGGCACGTCGATACGTGCCGGAATGCTGCCGAGGATGTCGGCGCCGGCCGAACGGACCAGTTCGGCGAATTCTTCGGCGCGCCGGGCCGAATCGCCCTCGCCGCGTGAATGCGGGAGAACAAGGAGGGCGCGTTCGCCTTTCTTTTGACGATCAAACACGAGGGCGGAAAGACCTTTATAGAGACGCCGCGCCCTGAGCCCAGGCGGACCCACGGCGCGAATCGGAGTGGAAAGTGTATGTGTATAAGCCGTCGGCGGATAACACCGAGGCGCCTTCCCTACTCAGATGGGTCCTGGGACGCGCTGATCCAACCCTGTGGATTGGATTAGAGCGTCCCCGCCCCGCGTTGAATCAAGCTTCCGGCTCTACCGTAGCCGAGCCTTCGCCCTGCCCCTCCTGGCCGTTGCCCATGCGGACATTGCGGCTGGGTACCACGGTGGAGATGGCATGCTTGTAGACCATCTGGCTCACCTGGTTACGCAGCAGGACGACGAACTGATCGAACGATTCGATCGTGCCCTGCAGCTTGATGCCATTCACCAGGTAGATGGCGACCGGAACGCGCTCGCGGCGCAGTGCATTGAGAAATGGATCTTGCAACGATTGCCCTTTGGACATTTCTTGTTCTCCCCTCGCAACGGACAGACCGGGATAAAAGACGCATGACGCGCCCCGGTCCAAGGCCGAGGAATATTAACCACTTTTAAATCGTTGATGAAAGGGCAAATGCGCGCTTTCATCATGTGTGAAAAAGACGTTTAGAAAATGCTGCGTGGCACTATGCACTAATTACCTACGAATAGCGCCATCGCATCGGTGGCGATACGCTGGCTATCCGGCCTTTCCGGATCGATCACCCGCGCGTCGAGCTCGCTGCGCAGCCAGGTGATCTGCCGCTTCGCCAGCTGACGCGTGGCGAAAATACCGCGGTCACGCCATTCCGCGGCGTCCATTTGGCCGTCCAGGTATTCCCAGGCTTGGCGATACCCCACCGCCCGGATGGCGGGAAGATCGGCATGCAGGTCGCCACGCGCGCGCAGCGCACGGACCTCGTCCAGGAAACCGTCCTTGAGCATGGCATCGAAGCGTTGAGCGATCCGCGCGTGCAACGGCGCCCTGTCGGTCGGTACCAGGGCCAGCTTGAGCACACGCCACGGGAAGCGCTCTCCGCTTCCGCCCTGCTGCTGCTCGGACAACGGACGCCCGGTGAGTTCGATCACCTCCAGCGCGCGTTGGATGCGCTGCGCGTCATTGGGCCCGATACGTTCCGCCGCCACCGGGTCCAGCTGCCGCAGACGCACGTGCAAGGAGGGCCATCCCTCCACCGCGGCTTCCGCAGTAAGGCGCTCCCGGATGGCCTGATCAGCCTCCGGTAACTGGGACAGCCCTTGCTGAAGGGCCCGAAAGTACAGCCCCGTGCCACCGACCAGCAAAGGCACCCGACCCTTTGCCGTGATGTCCTGCATCGCGGTCACGGCATCGCCGCGGAAATCCGCGGCCGAATAGGGCGCGGCCGGATCGCGGATGTCGATCAACCGGTGCGGGTAGCGCGCCAGCGTCGCGGCATCAGGCTTTGCCGAGCCGATATCCAGGCTGCGATACACGAGCGCCGAATCGACGCTTATCAGATCGACCGGAAAACGGTCACTCAGCGCGCAGGCGAGCGCAGTCTTACCCGACGCGGTCGGGCCCATCAGGAACACGGCGAGTGGGCGCTGATCGATCGGCATCCGCCCATTGTAACGGTGAACCCAACTAATGCCCGTAGCAGCGCTGCCTCAGGCGTAGAACTGCACCTCGCCACCCATCAGGTGATACATCGACCCGACGATCTTGATCTTGCCGTCCTTTTCCAGCCCAGCAAGCACGTCGCTGCGGCGCCGTATCTCGTCAACGGTGTGGCGGACATTGGTCGCCGCCACGGCATCCACGAAGGCGTCGTTCTTGCTCGACCGTTCGCCACTGAACTGCGTGGCGTCTACCGCGGGCCTGATTTTGTCGAGCAGCCCCGTCAGGTTGCCCAGTTTGGCGCCGTCGATCGCTCCTTTGATGGCACCGCACGCGGTATGCCCCATCACCAGCACAACCTTGGCCCCAGCGAGAGCGCAGGCGAACTCCAGGCTTCCCAGCAGATCATCGTTGGCAATGTTGCCGGCGACTCGCCCGGTGAACGTCTCGCCAATGCCGGTATCCAGGATGATCTCCGTGGGTGCGCGCGAGTCGATGCAGCCAAGGATCACTGCGGCGGGATATTGCCCGGCGACACTGGCCCGCTTCTGCGCCAGATAGTCGTGGCCCTGCATCTTGCCTGCACGGAAACGCTGGTTGCCATCCTTGAGCATGGCGACGACCTGGTCCGGCGTCATCGCATCGCGCTGATCCTTGGTAAGCGCGGCAGCCTGCGCGAGTCCGGGCAGCAGCCACGACGCCCCACCGATGACAGTAAAAGCAGCTGCACCAAGAGTCGATGTCAGCATCGTACGGCGCGAGGTGTCCACCGCACCCGCGCAACAGCTCTCGTCTTGATGATTCATAACGCCCCCGAAGCGACATGAGTTGCTTACTTCGCGCTGGGTGCGATGAAACGGGTGTGAACCCTTCCAACCGCGCCCCTATAGAAGCGCATCTGTGCGCGTCTATAGGGGCGGAATGAAGCTAATCAGTGCGCGGGCACACCCATTTCCTTCAACAGCTGCGGTGCCGGATAAACCTTGTCCATCAGCCAGCGCATGTAGCGCAGGTCGACGTGGATGGCACGCTTGTAGCGCGGGTCGAACATCCAGCTCGCGCTCACCGCTTCCCAATTGCTGTCGAAGTTGAGACCGACCAGCTCGCCCTTGGCATTGAGCACGGGCGAGCCCGAGTTGCCGCCAGTGGTGTCCAGGTTGCTCAGGAAATCCACCGGCATGGCGCCCGTCTTCGCATCGGCATAACCCTCGTAATCGCCCTTGGCGATGGCATCGAGCAAGGGCTTGGGTGCATCGAACGGTGCAACGCCAGTGTTTTTTTCGACGATGCCGGTCGTGGTGGTCAGCGGTTCGTACGATACGGCATCGCGCGCCTTCAGCGGCGTGACCTTGCCGTAGCTCACGCGCAAGGTGGAGTTCGCATCCGGGTACACCGCCCTACCCTGTTTCTCGCGGTAGGCGATGAGGGCGTCCATATACGCGGGGCGCAGACGCAGCAGGTCGCCCTCACGGGATTTGCGCTCGTTCTCTACGCGCAGCAAGGCCGGTTGCAACTGAGCGGCGAGCGACAACAACGCGTCACTGGACTTGGCCACCGACGCCGGATCGGCCTTCAGCCAGGCCAGTCGCTGCGCTTCATCGCCAAGTTGCGTAGCGCCGTAGACCTGGTCGAGCTTCTGCGACAAGGCCTCCGGCGTACGCCCGAAAGCGGCATCGAATTCCGGCAGGCGTTGCGCATCGGGCAGCTTCTGATAACGCGTGAGCAGCGCGGTAAGCAGCCGCTTTTCGATCAGTGGGTCGTAACGGCGCTGCACTTGCCGCAATGTGCCGGCCATCAAGTCTTCATCACGCACCTGATAGCCCGCTTCGCGATGTGCATCGGGGTTTCCGCGCTCGTGAGCCAGGCGTTGCAGCATGATGGCGGAGCGCATCAGCTGCGTCTGCGATTGCATCAAGGTCAGCAGCACATCGCGCTCGCGCGTAGCGTTGGCAGAGGCGACCAGTTGATTGACCTCATCAATCTGCGGACGCAACGTGGTCGCCTGCGGCTGGGCTACAAGCCATGCCAGCATGGCGTCCTCGTCCTTGCGCCGCACGGCGACGGCATCGCTGCGCTTGAGGCCCTCCAACTCGCCTTCGAAGCGCTTGATGCCATTCTTGAGCGATTGCAGTTGCGAGGCGTAACGGATAGCCGCCTGCCGATCGTCGCGCCCAGTGTCCTCGATGATGTGCTGCAGTTGCTGCATCACTTGCACCGTGGTCGGTAGGCGCCACTGCACCTGATCGGCAAATTCGGCCGCCGTACGATGGCGATAGGTGATGCCGGGATAACCGGCAAGCATCACGAAATCCCCTTCGCGCACACCCTCTTGAGCCACCTGCAGGTGCGCCGGCGGGTGATAAGGAACGTTGTCCTTAGCGTAGTCGGCCGGCTTGCCGTCCGGCCCCACGTAGGCGCGCAGCAACGTGAAGTCGCCGGCGTGGCGAGGCCACACGAAGTTGTCCACCTCGTCGCCATAGTTGCCGATGGCGCGCGGCGGCGCGTACACCAAACGCACATCGCGCAGCTCGAGTTGCTTCACCAGATAGAAGTCGCGGCCGTAGAACATGTTGACTACGCTGCAGCGCATGCCGGGCTCGCGCTCGCATTCGGCCACCAACGTCTTGCTGATGGCGTCCACCGCGTCGAAGTAAGCGCGCCCCGTTTTGCCCTTGGCTGCCGCGAGCACCTTGTCGCTGACCTTGTCGAAACCGGTGGTGACGCGCAGGCGGAAATCGGGATTCGCCGGCAGTTCTTCCCCGCGTTCGTGCGAAACGAAGCCGTTCTGGATCAGATCGCGCTGTGCGTTGCTGTTGTACTGGATGACGCCAAACGCCACGTGGTGGTTGGTCAGCACCAAACCGTCGTCGCTGACGAAGGAGCCGGTGGCGCCACCGACCTTCACCACCGCGCTGAGCGGTGCCTTGGTGAGGTCGGCCAGATCCGACGGATTGCCCTGGAAACCGGCAGCGCGAAGCGACTTGCCGATAGAGGGCAACTGCGAAGGCATCCACATGCCCTCATCGGCCTGCGCGACCGGGGCCAACACCATGGCCAACGCCAGACCCAACTTCTTCCTCAAACGCATGGGTGTCTCTCTACATTATTCGCAATAAATTGCGACATTAGAACGAAGCGGCTGAGTTCGGCAACGCCGCACCGTACACCGCATCGACCAAGGATCATTGGCAGGAAGACGCCCCGTTAGCCGTCTCCGGAGGCGGCAAGGCGAGGAACACCGTGCTCCAAAGCTGCGCGGCGTTGGACTCGTCCTCATGCGCACCTTCTGCGCCGAACGGCTCGATACGGTAGCGGCCATTGCTATAGGACCAGGACCACAGCTCCGACGTACGCATGGCGCCGGCTGCACAAATCCCGCGCCATAGCTCGGTCTGTGCAGCGGTCAGATGTGCAAGGGTGGTGGCGGGCAGATCGGTGCGCGCCAACTGGCGCTTCAGTCCGGCGGCCATGATGGCCTGTTGCCAAGCCCAGATCACCGTGCCGTGATAGGCGTTGTTGCCAAAGCGCGACCGCACGTCGCGATCGGCATACGCGGGATTGGCGACCACCATGCCCGCGTCGGTCATCAAGCCGGCCGGGAAGGGTCGCATCAGGGTGCCAACGTCACGATCCAACGTGGCTGCATCCGGCTGACCGAACAGCAAGCCGAAGCCTTCATCGGAGTTGAGCACGGGAACCGGATGGCCCTGGGCATCCAACGAGATCGCCGGAAACTGCAGTGCGCCACTGCCCAGCGCCTTCAGCGCCGATGCGTCCGCCACGCCGATCTGCTTGGCGTAATCGCTCACCTGCTGCGCGGCGCGCTCGCTGGACAGGTTCACGGTGAACAGAGCGCTGGCGTGACGTTCCCAATCACCTGCGCTTGCGGCGGCAGTGCGCAGACGCTCGCGCTGCGCCGGCGTGGTGTAGTCATCCAGCAGGCCCGCATCCAGGAACTGGCCGATCGCGCGCAACGCGGCGGGCATCCATACGGCGTTGACGTCGTAAGGGTAACGTCCCCGGCCAATGCCCTCGTTGCTGTCACGCCACTGGCCGACCTGACTATTGGGCTTGAGCGAGACCAGATTGGTATAGACCGGCTGCCGCGCGAACGCCTCGCTGCTGGCAGCGACAAACAGCAGATTGCGCACCAACGCGTCGCCCTGCCGCTGTGCGTCGACCTTGCCGGCAAGGAACGCCCGCGCGCCCGCGCGACCACGCGGGTCTTCCAGCAGCCAGGCCGCGGCGACTGGCGGCAGCATGTAGTCGTCATCGACCATGACATAGTCGTAGAGCGGCGTGGCCGAGGGCTTGTCCTGCTCCTTGAGATGCTGGAGCACCGCAAACTCGCCGATGCCTTCCTCATGAGCGACCTGCCCGTCAGGTGCGAGCCGTACGAGCACGGAGGCGATACCGGCATCTACGGCCGCAGGCTGCAGCACCGGCATCAGCAGGCGCAAGGACATCAGGGTGTCGCGTCCGAAATAGGTATCGAAGCGCCAAGAGCCGGCGAGGAATTTCTCGCGATAGCTCAGGAACTGCAGCGCTTGGCGGCTGCGTGCGTCGGGCTGTGCCTTGTCGTTGAGTAAATTGGTGAACGGAGTCAGCGGCGTCTCGCCCGTACTCGCTTCGATACGCAGACGCACCGCCTCGCCAGCATGGTCAGGATGCAGCGCGATGTGCTCACCCTCGTGAACGAAGCGCCCGTTATCTGCGGTCAACGCGATGGCGTATCCCGGCGCACCGTCCACCCGCTGACGCTGCCAACGCACGGAATGCTCTGCCAGCTCGGGCTTCGCCACGATCTGCGGCGTAGTAGCCGCCTGCTGGGCAAAGCCCTGCCCTGAGTTGGTAATCGCGCAACACGCGAATGCTACCCAGCACGGCGTCCTTGATCACCAGAGTGTCACCCGTGACGGTGGCCCGGGCAACGATGCCATGCCAGGCGTGACCGTCCACGGTGTGACTCTGGCCCGTCACCGAATCCAGGGTCCATCGCACCGGTGCGATGGTCGGCTCGAACCAGATGCCTGCACCGCTGTTGCCGGCAGGGAACGCCACCAGCACGCGTGGCTTGGCGCCGGAATTGAGCAACAGATGGGCTGCGACATCGCCTTGCTGAAAGAAGGCGTTCTCGATGTTCCCCTCGGTGATGCGGAACTGCAGCGGTGCTGCCGCTGCTGGTGGCTGGGGCTCAACGGCCCATGCGGCAGGCCATGCCACCAGGCTGGCAACCAGCACCAGCGAAGAAGCGACCGCGTGCCACCGGTTTGTCCGCCCCGTCTTTCCACCCCACCGACCCATCATGTCCAAACGCATGCTCCCCGCTCCGTTCAGTGACGCATAAAATTGCGACAGTAAAAGCTGGGGGCCGGATCGGCAACGTTGCAGTGCACGAAGCCTCAGCCGCACCCGGCTTCTATAATGTCTGTTTCCCCGCCCTTCCCCACGGAAATCCCATGCCTCAGATGATGAAAGCCCTGGTCAAGCGCAACCCCGAACAGGGCATCTGGATGGAAGAAGTGCCTGTTCCCGAGGTCGGCCCCAACGAGGTGCTGATCAAGATGGAGAAAACCGCTATCTGCGGTACCGACCTGCACATCTATAAGTGGGACGACTGGTCCCAGCGCACCATCAAGCCGGGCCTGACCATCGGCCACGAATTCGTTGGCCGCATCGTGGAGATCGGCCCAGGCGTGACCGGCTACAAGATCGGCGACCGCGTCTCGGCCGAAGGCCACATCGTGTGCGGCCACTGCCGTAACTGCCGTGCCGGCCGCCAGCACCTGTGCCCCAACACCATCGGTATCGGCGTGAACCGCAACGGCGCGTTCGCCGAGTACATGACCATGCCGGCCTCGAACCTGTGGCCCATCCCGGACCAGATCCCGTCCGAGCTGGCTGCCTTCTTCGACCCCTATGGCAACGCCGCGCACTGCGCGCTGGAGTTCGACCTGATCGGCGAAGACGTGCTGATTACCGGTGCAGGCCCCATCGGCGTCATCGCCGCGGGCATCGCCAAGCATGTGGGCGCCCGCAACGTGGTGGTCACCGACATCAACGACTATCGCCTGAAACTGGCGGCAGACATGGGCGCCACGCGCGTGGTGAACGTGGCCAACCAGTCGCTGAAGGACGTGATGAAGGACCTGCACATGGAGGGCTTCGACGTGGGCCTGGAAATGAGCGGCAACCCGCGCGCCTTCAACGACATGCTCGATTGCATGTACCACGGCGGCAAGATCGCCCTGCTCGGCATCCTGCCCAAGGGCGCCGGCATCGACTGGGACAAGGTGATCTTCAAGGGCCTCACTATGCAGGGCATCTACGGCCGTCGCATGTACGAGACCTGGTACAAGATGACCCAGATGGTGCTGACCGGCTTCCCGCTGCAGAAGGTGCTCACACACCAGATTCACATCGACGACTTCCAGAAGGGTTTCGACCTGATGGATGCCGGCAAGTGCGGCAAGGTCGTCTGCTCCTGGAGCTGAGCGTAACCTGTCACACCTTGGCGTTTCTGCAGAAAATGCCATGCTGAAATCTCGGCCGCCTTAGGGCCTGTTAGCACTATTCACGTGGCTCGCGCCGGGAGCTTTTTGCCCGCCAGACAAGGAAGAACGAAGGAGTGTACGTCCGTACACGACTGAGTGATGACGCAGTATGGCGGGCAAAAAGACCCGGCCCGAAGGGTTGATTGTCTGTGGCCGCCCAACGCCGGCGCGTGGCTTGACCTGGCCACCAGCCAGGCCGGCGCCACGCACCGGCGCTGAACAGCCACAGACAATCAACGCGAGCTACGTGAATAGTGCTAACAGGCCCTAGTACACTCGGGCTTAGGGCGGCCGACAGAATCGCTGGGATTGTGAAGGTGTGTGGCCCAAGGGCCGTGCACGGTCGGCACGCGATGTCATGGGAGCATCGTGATGGCGGGCCTTTTCAGTAATCCTCGTTTGGCCGCGGGACGCGACCGCGCCCTCACCATCTATAAGTCACACCGCACGCGCAAGATCGTTCTGATCCTTGCCATCGTGGTGGTGGTATTTGGCCTGCTCGGCTTCCTAGCCGCGCCCTCCATCATCCGCAGTCAGATCGAGAAGCACGCCACGGCAGCGCTGCAACGCCCGGTTACCCTGGGCGCCGTGCACCTGAACCCGTACACGCTGCGGCTGGAGCTGGACCAACTGCACATTGCCGACCAGGACGGCAAATCACCTTTCGTCAGCATCGACCAGGCCGTCGTCAATGCGTCGTGGTCGTCGGTGTTCCGTCTGAAGCCGGTGCTGGACGAACTGTCGTTGCAAGGTCCGCGCATCCGCATCGTGCGCACGGGCGACCAGCGCTTCAATTTCAGCGACATCATCGATCGCATCAACGCCACGCCGTCGGACCCGAACGCAGCGCCCACGCGGTTCGCCATCTCCAACATCAGCGTGCACAACGGCAACATCCAGTTCGATGATGAAACGCTGAAGACCGAACATCGCGTTGAGAACCTGGAACTGGGTATTCCGTTCATTGCCAACCTGCCCAGCGACACTGACGTGTTCGTGCAGCCGCTGCTGTCGATGAAGGTAGATGGCAGCCCGTTACGCATGGAAGGCCATACCAAGCCCTTTGCGGACAGCCGCGAGTCGACTATCGATTTCCGGCTCGACCGCTTCGATCTCGCGCGCTACATGAGCTATGTGCCCGCGAAGCTGCCGGTGGCGATACCCAAGGGCCTGCTCAGCGGTGACCTCACCCTGCACTTCGTGCAAGCCAAGCCCACGCCGCAACTGCAAGTCACCGGCAAGGTGGAACTGAGACGATTTCGCCCTCAACAGCAGCGACGGCCAGGCGATCCTGACACTCGGCAAGGGCACGGCGGATCTGTCCGACGTGCAGCCGCTGCAATCACGCTACGCACTGGGCGTGCTCGCGCTCGATCAGGCACAGCTCTATTACACGTCCGCGGCAGATGGCCATAGCAACTTCGATACGCTGACGGCGCCCCCTGCCCAACCCGCAGCCGATACCAAGGCCCAGCCGACCGACCTGCGCATCGCTTCGATAACGCTCGCCAACAGCGCCATCCACTACGCCAATGCCACCGGCAAGATCGACCTGGGCAACATGCATGGCGGCATCCAGGGGCTGAGCATGCTACCGGCTCCGCCGGCAAAGCTGGATGTGGCAGCGCAATTCTTCGGTGGCGAGCTTTCCATGAAGGGCACGGTGGATCTTGCCAAGGACAAGCTTGTTGCCGCATTGGGCACTAAGCAGGTCGATTTGGCACCGCTACAGGCCGCCACGTATCAGGGGCTTGCGGCCCGCCTGACCAGCGGCAAGCTGGATGCCACCGGCCAGCTTCAGGTGGACTGGGGCAAGCCGTTCAATGTGCACCTGTCCGACGCACACACCACCGTCACCGATTTCGCGATGGAGCCGCAATTCAAGGGCCACGGTTCGCCGGTGGCCTGGAAGACGCTGGAGTCGGAGATCAAACAGATCGACCTGGCTTCGCAACAGGCACAGCTGGGTACGGTCAAGGCCAACGGCCTAGCGCTGGACGTGCAGCGCAACAGCAACAAGTACATCAGCCTTGTCGATCTGTTCGCCGCCAAGGACGCACCCAAGAAGAAGGCTGCGGACAACAGCCCGCCGTGGCATTGGAGCATCGAGCACCTGGCATTCGACAACGCCGCTGTCGTGTTCACCGACCTGGCCGCTGGCGGCAAGCCGGTGAAGATCAAGATCGACTCACTCAGCGGCGGCATGGAAAACCTGAGCGACAAGCTCAACGAACCGCGCGAAATGAAGTTGGCTGGCAATGTCGACAAGGGCAGCTTCACGGCGAGCGGCAAGGTGCAGCCCCTGCCGACACTCGCCGATATCCAGCTCGACACCAAACGCCTGGATATCTCCACCTTCCAGCCGTACATCAGCGTGCCGCTGAACGTGACTATTTCCAGTGCGCGCATCAGCAGTAACGGTAAGGTGCACTACGACGGGCGCAGCGCAGACCCCAAGCTCACCTACAAGGGCGATGCCGCGCTAGAGCAAGTACGCGTCCAGGATAAGCTCACCGGTGACGACTTCCTGCGCTGGCGCACGCTGAGCGGCAATCAGCTCGACGTGTCCTACGGCTACGGCGTGCCACGCATGCACGTGGGCAGTTTGGTGCTCAGCTCGTTCTACGCGCGCATGATCGTCAACTCGAACGGCACCCTGAACTTGTCCGAGGTCGTGGCCAACCCCGAGGCGGCTCCGGTCTCAGTGACGCGCGGCGAGAATGAGCAGCCCGTCGCCGGAGCAACGCCGGCCCCGGCAGCGCCAGCCCCCACGCCGCCGCCCGCGCCAGCAGCCGCCTCGAAAGCGAAATCAGAAGTCGCTACGGCAACACCGGCGCCGGCCTCTTCCGCGCCGGAAGCACCTGCGGCCGACATTCGCATCGGTGGCCTCACCCTGGTCAACGGTCAGCTCAACTACACCGACAACTTCATCAAGCCCAACTACACCGCGAATATGACCAAGGTGACCGGCAAGATCGGCGCCTTTGGCACCAAGCCGGGTGATCCGCCGGCCGATCTATCCGTGCAGGCAGCGCTGAACGATGACTCGCCCATCGACATCGACGGCACCGTCAACCCGCTGCAGCCCGTGGCCTTCCTCGACATCAAGGGCAAGGCGAACGAGGTGGAGCTGACCGGAATGAGCGCGTACTCCACCAAATACACCGGCTACCCCATCACCGCGGGCAAGCTGACGATGGACGTCCACTACATGCTGGACCAGCGCAAGCTCAACGCCGACAACCACATCTTCATCACTCAGCTGACCTTCGGTGATCGCGACGAAAGCCCTGGCGTCAAGCATCTCCCGGTGAAACTTGCCGTGGCGCTACTGAAGGACACGCAGGGCAACATCGACGTGAACGTGCCAGTCTCCGGCTCGCTGGACGACCCGCAATTCAGCATGGGCAGCCTGATCTGGCACGCCCTTGGCAACCTGATCGCCAAGGCGGCCACGGCCCCCTTCCGCCTGCTCGGCGCCGCGTTCGGTGGCGGCAACCACGAGGACCTGGGTTATGTGGAGTTCGATCCAGGCTCCGCCGTGCTCGATAAGAATGCGCAGGAGCGACTGGGCAAGATCGTCACCATGCTCACTCAGAAACCTGCTCTGAATCTGGACATCATCGGCCGCGTCGATCCGTCGAAGGATCAGGACGCACTGCGCAAGGTGACCGTGGACAACTTGGTCCGCCGCCAGAAGGTGCTCGACCAGGATGGCAAGAACGCCGATACCTCAGACGCCGCGCTCGCCGCAGTCAACGTGACGCCAGACGAGTACGAGAAATACCTCAAGCGCGCGTACAAGGACGACGACTTCAAAGGCAAGCCGAAGAATTTCATTGGCCTGAAGAAATCACTTGAGCCCGACGACATGCGAAGCCTGATGGAAACCAACATTTCCGTCGACGATGCCGCCATGCGTGACCTGGCGCAGCGCCGCGCCACCGCGGTGCAGGCCTGGCTGAAGGGCAAGCTGGACGACAAGCGCGTCTCGGTCAAGGATCCCAAGCTGGACACCAAGGATATCGACGACAAGGGCAGGACGACGCGTGTGGAGTTTGGGTTGCATCAGGGGTGAAGCTCGGCATTCGCGGTCCAAAGCTTCATCCGGCTTACGGCGAAAACCGTGTGCTGCAGCCACTGGATTCCGGCCTTCGCCGGAATGACGAGCACGGGGCACACGACCAGCACACGGGCTTTCCTTCCCACTCAGCCCCTGAGGGGTCAAAATAGCCTTTTGACCCAGCTGGAATTCCCCCATGAGCTACCCCGGCCAGTCGCGCTTCGCCAGCGAACTCGAATCGATCCGTGAGCAGGGCCTGTTCAAGGCCGAGCGCATCATTACCTCACCGCAGTCGGCGAAGATCCGCCTCGACAGCGGTAAGGAAGTGCTCAACTTCTGCGCCAACAACTACCTCGGACTGGCCGATCACCCCGAAGTGATCCAGGCCGCGAAGGACGCGCTGGACACCCACGGCTTCGGCATGGCTTCGGTACGCTTCATCTGCGGCACGCAGGATTTGCACAAGGAGCTGGAGAAGAAGATCGCTGATTTCTTCGGCACCGAAGACACCATCCTTTACGCCGCCTGCTTCGACGCCAATGGCGGCCTGTTCGAGCCGCTGCTCGGCGAAGAAGATGCCGTCATTTCCGACGCGCTCAACCACGCGTCCATCATCGACGGCATCCGCCTGTGCAAAGCCAAGCGCTTCCGTTACGCCAACTGCGATATGGCCGACCTGGAGAAGCAGCTACAGGCTGCCGACGCCGCTGGCGCACGCACCAAGCTGATCACCACCGATGGCGCGTTCTCGATGGATGGCTTCATCGCACCGCTTGATCAGATCACCGCGCTAGCCGAGAAGTACAACGCGCTCGTACACATCGACGAATGCCATTGCACCGGTTTCCTCGGCGAGACCGGCCGCGGCTCCGCTGAAGTCAACGGCGTACTGAACAAGATCAACATCATCACCGGTACGCTGGGCAAGGCACTCGGTGGTGCGCTGGGCGGCTTCACCACCGGTCCTCGCGAAGTGATCGAAATGCTGCGCCAGCGTTCGCGCCCGTACCTGTTCTCCAACTCGCTGCCGCCGCACGTGGTCGCCGCCGGCATCAAGGTGTTCGACATGCTGTCCACCGCGGGCGACCTGCGCGATCAGGTCAAGGAGAACACGCGCTACTTCCGCGAGCAGATGACCAAGGCGGGCTTCGACATCAAGCCGGGCGTGCATCCCATCGTGCCGGTCATGATCTACGACGCCAAGAAGGCACAGGCCATGGCGACCGAATTGCTCGACGAAGGCATCTACGTCACCGGCTTCTTCTACCCTGTCGTGCCGCAGGGTCAGGCCCGTATTCGCACGCAGATGAGTGCAGCGCACACGCGCGAGCATCTCGACCAAGCCATTGCCGCCTTCACCAAGGTGGGCAAGAAGCTCGGCGTGATCTAAGGCTCAAGTTACATCGCCTTGCCCGATGGGCAAGGCGATGTGTCTTTTATATACAGGCACACACAAAAAGCCGGCTCCTACTGCCTGGAGTTCGCGTTAGAGCGCAGTGGCACCGAGCAAGCGAATTTCCTCTGCCGACAAATGCCGCCATTGCCCCTTGGGCAGCTCCCCCAACATCAACGGGCCGATCGCGACACGCACGAGGCGCAGCACGTCAATGCCGTGTGCGGCCAGCAGCCGCCGAATATGCCGGTTGCGCCCTTCGTCCAACACAATCTCCAACCACGCATTCTTTTCACCTTGGCGCAGCACTATCGCGCGCCGGGCGGCCAATCGCTCACCCTCTTCCACCACGCCTTCGATCAGGCGATCAAGCAGCGCTTGATCGGGGACAGCATTGACCTGCACGTGATACGTCTTGTCCACGTGATGCTTAGGCTCGGTGAGGCCTGCGGCCCACACACTGTCATTGCTCAACAGCAGCAAGCCCTCGCTGGCCTTGTCGAGCCGCCCCACCGGCCCTAGCCATGGCAAACCAGCGTCCTTCAACAGGTCGTAGACCGTGTCGCGCCCGCGCTCATCGGCAGCGCTCACCACGAGGCCGCGCGGCTTGTTTAGCGCGATATAGACACGCTTGCTCGCAGCCACCGGCTCGTCGTCGAGCAGGATTCGCTGCCGCTCCGGATCGGTGGGACGTTCGGGATCAAGCACCGGCTTGCCGTCCACCCGCACTCTTCCCTCGCGTATTGCCTTCTCCGCTTGACTACGCGAACACACACCCATCTTGCTGAGTACCCGTGCAAGACCGTGGCGCGGCACCGATGATGCTGAAGCTCGCGATGAGGATCGGGACGAACGCATGGGGAAACTCGGGCAACGGAGAACGACACCACGCATGGTAGGCGATCCCGCCCACGCATTCGCGCAAAAAGAAAAGCCCGGCTTGCGCCGGGCTTTTCAGTACTACTGGAACAGATCCGATTACTGCTGGACCTGGAGTTCCGTACGACGGTTCTGGGCGCGGCCAGCGTCCGTGTCGTTGGAGCCGATCGGGTCGTTCTTGCCGTGACCGATCGGACCAACCAGACGGTCAGCCGTGATGCCGTGCGCAGTCAGGTACTTGAAGACGATCGCAGCGCGACGCTCCGACAGATCCTGGTTGTAGACGTCCTTACCGACCGAGTCGGTGTAGCCGGCAACCGTGACCTTGACCTGCGGGTAACGCTGCAGGGTGTCGACAGCCTGGTCGAGGATGGCAACCGAGTCAGCGGTCGGCTCAGCCAGCGCCTTCTTGATGTCCGTCTCGCCCTTCTTCGGACGGTCGAACTTGAAGTTGACGCCGCGCAGGTCGATCACGACCTTCTGCGGGCAGCCGTCCGGACCGACGATCGTGCCTTCCGGCAGATCCGGGCACTTGTTGTCGCACAGGTTCACGCCGTTGCGGAACTGCTTGGAGCAGTCCGGAGCAACCGGAGCCACCGGAGCCGGGGCCGGAGCAGCAGCCGGCTCGCCGAAGCGGGACACGATGCTGAAGCCCAGGAACCAGTCGCCGTAGCCGTTCTTCGACGGCTGGCTCTTGTCGTCCCAGTCGTAACGGTAGCCACCTTCAACACGGAAATCGGTGCTGTCGGTGATGGTCTTGGAGATACCGCCGCCGAGTTCGGCAGCCGGCGCCCAACCCTTGTCACCCGGGTTCATGTGGTAGCTGCCCATCACGCCCACGAGAGCGTACGGACGCCATGCGTTCCAGTCGCCGTAGTAGAAGCGAGCGGCCACGCCGACGTTGTTGTTTGCCCAACGCTGGCTGTTGCCACCATCAACCGTACGCTTGGTGCGATCGAAGAACAGATCGAGCGAGGTGTACGAGTTAATGAAGCGACCAAAGCCCAGGCCGTAATAGACCTGACGGCTGTTGGTGTTGCGATCGGTGTCGTTGTAGTAACCGCCCACGGTCGGAGCGATGTACCAACGGTCATCATAGCTCGGCGTGGTAGCACCAGCGGTGCTGTCTTGCGCGTGTGCCGCACCCACGCCGCCCAGGGCCAGAGCGATCAGGAAATACAATCCCTTACGATTCATCAGGTGTCTCCTCGTTTTATTGGTATTTCGCGTCCGTTCCACCCCAGACGGAAAGCGCGTCAAAACTGACTTCTACTCCGGGACTTTTCCTATCCCGCGCTTTGCGTCCCGATCGAAGGAAGTGTCACAAGATCAAAGCGCCGCGGAGTGTAGCAAAACCGTTAAGAGCATCGCACGCGTAAATAGACGCACATGGTGAACCCCTGTTCAGGCAGCTATTGAAGGTGGCGCACAAAACCACTCAACTGCGACATTCTGTCACCACGAAACAACACCTTACTTCGCAAGGCATGCTTGTAAAAAAAGAAAAGCCCGGCTTTTGCCGGGCTTTTCTGACTTTCCGAGAATCGTCGGATTACTGCTGTACCTGCAACTCCGTACGACGATTGCGTGCGCGACCAGCATCCGTGTCGTTGGTATCGATCGGATCGTTCTTGCCGTGACCGATCGGACCTTCCAAGCGACTGGCGTCAATACCGTGCGTGGTCAGGTAGTCGTACACGATCTTCGCACGACGCTCCGACAGGCTCTGGTTGTACGCGTCCTTGCCGACCGAGTCGGTGTAGCCGGCAACGGTCACGTGCACGTTCGGATAACGCTGCAAGGTGTCGACCGCCTGGTCGAGCACGGCCAGCGAATCCTTGGTCGGTTCGGCCAACGACTTCGCGATGTCCTTCTCGCCCTTCTTCGGACGATCGAACTTGAAGTTGACGCCACGCAGATCGATCACGACCTTCTGCGGGCAGCCATCCGGACCAACGATCGTGCCTTCCGGCAGATCCGGGCACTTGTTGTCGCACAGGTTCACGCCGTTGCGGAACTGCTTGGAGCAGTCCGGAGCCGGCGGCGGCGGCGGCGGAGCCGGCGGTGCGGGCGGTGCACCGATGCGCGACACGATGCTGAAGCCCAAGAACCAGTCGCCGTAACCGTTCTTGTTCGGCTGGGTCTTGTCGTCCCAGTCGTAACGATAGCCGCCTTCCACGCGGAAGTCGGAACTGTCGGTGATGGTCTTGGACACACCCACGCCCACTTCCGCGGCCGGGTCGAAGCCGTGGTCGAAGTTGTTGATGTGCTGGCTGCCCATCACGCCACCCAACAGGTACGGGCGCCATGCCGTCCAGTCGAGGAAGTAATAGCGGGCGGCCACGCCGTAGGTGTTGTTCGCCCAACGACCACCGCCAGCAGATGCGTCAACGGTGCGCTTGGTGCGGTCACCGAAGAAATCCAGCGAGAAGTTGGGTGAGAAGAAGCGGCCGAAACCGATGCCGTAATAGAACTGACGGCTATTCGTGTTGCGATCGGTATCGTTGTAATACCCACCGACAGTCGGTGCGATGTACCAGCGATCGTCGTAGGTCGGCGTTGTGGTCGGAACGGTGCTGCTGCCAGCGGCAGTATTGTCCTGTGCGTGAACGGCGCCTGCGCCGCCCAGCGCTAGGGCAATCAGGATGTACAAGCCCTTACGTTTCATCAGGTGTCTCCTCGTTTATTGGTGTACGCGTCCGTTCACCCCAGACGGGAAAAGCATCAGGCCGAGGATTCCTAATCCCGGTGAACCGCGACCTGACTTTGAACCTAGTGGTGCTTGTTTTACCCGAAACGGGCGCGGAGTAGTTTAGCAAAAGTTAAACAATTGCAAATCGACCCCAAACGCCCGTTCATTTTCTGCTCACGCCGTCTTTACAGCGTGAAGAGACCAAGAAATACCTGAACGGGCATTGCGTCCAGTCTGACCGGGTCAGTCGTGGCCTTGAGGATGGCCTTGACCTGGTGGGCCGGCAAATGACCACGCATGGCTGCCTCGAACTTCCTGAGCAGGACGGGGATACCTTCGGCACGGCGCTTGCGGTGACCTATGGGGTAATCAACGGACACCTTATCTGTATGGGTGCCGTCCTTGAAGAACACCTGCACCGAGTTTCCGATATATCGTTTGCCCGGATCGAAATAGTCCTTGGTGAACTGCGGGTTCTCGCTGACCACGGTCTTGTCCCGCAAAGCGTCGATGCGCGGGTCAGCAGCCACATCGTCGTTGTAATCATCGGCGGTGAGACGGCCGAAGATCAGGGGCACGGCCACCATATATTGAATGCAGTGGTCCCGGTCGGCGTAGTTTGCCAGCGGGCCGGTCTTGTCGATGATGCGCATGCCCGCCTCCTGGGTCTCGATCACCACCTTTTCGACCTGATCGACCTTGCCGGCCACGGCACGGTGCAGCCTCATGGCGCATTCCACCGCCGTCTGAGCGTGGAATTCGGCCGGGAAGCTGATCTTGAACAGCACGTTTTCCATGACATAGCTGCCAAACGGGCGTTCGAATTGGAAAGCGTTGCCCTTGAAGGCCACGTCGTAATAGCCCCAGGTCTTGGCGCTCAACGCCGACGGATAGCCGACCACGCCGCGATACACCGCATTAATAGCGTGGGTGACGGCGCGGCGGCAGGCGTCACCGGCCGCCCAGCTCTTGCGCGGCCCGGTGTTCGGGGCGTGGCGGTAGGTACGCAGGGCTCCGTTATCGATCCAACTGTGCGACACGGCCGTGGTGATCTGCTCCCGGGTACCGCCCAACATGGCCGTGGTGACGGCCGTGGAGGCAAGGCGGACCAAAATCACGTGATCCTGACCGACACGGTTGAAGCTGTTCTTGAGGGCATAACAGCCCTGGATCTCATGGGCCTTGATGGCATAGGTCAAGACATCCCGTACCGTCAGCGACTGGCCGCCCTCGCGCTCGGCCTTGCGGCTGAGATAGTCAGCCACGGCGAGGATGGCGCCCAGGTTGTCTGACGGGTGCCCCCACTCGGCGGCCAGCCAGGTGTCGTTGAAGTCCAGCCAGCGGATCTGGGTTCCGATGGCGAAAGCGGCCTGTACGGGATCCAGCTCATGGCTGGTGCCTGGCACGCGGGCTCCACCGGGCAGATTTGCCCCCGGCACAACCGGGCCGAGGTGCTTGACGCATTCAGGAAACTTCATGGCCATCATCGCCGTGGCCAGCGAGTCCAGCAGCATGTATCGCGCCGTGTCATACGCCTCGGGGGAGTCGATCTCGTAGTCAACAACGTAGTTGGCGACGTCGACCATCGGCTGATCAGGATCAGGACGCTTGGCGGAACGGATGTCATGCGCACTCATGGAAGATCTCGCAGCAACACGGGATCCCAACATTAGCGCCGTCGCTGTCAACCGCGCGCCACACCGTTTTGCTGCTGCGCATCACGACCAATGGACCGGGCGGGAATGTCGTTTCCGGTTGGGTCGCATCAGGGAGGGCGTTACAATAAGCGGCTTGATAGTGCGATTTCTCGATCGTGCCTTTGCCACGGGTGACATGTTCGCCTTGGCCGTCGGCACACGGATTTCAACTGTTGGGACACGCGTGGGCCACATCCATCCGCCCGGATGTGCGCGGCCATAGTCCACGAGATTGTCTGCACGTGCCGATCGATCCACGGCGCATCGGCCTGAGGTCACTCGGGCGTTTATCCAGAGCATCCCTAGGGTTCTTGATACATATGAATACTGCCTACCGCCAATCCCTCCCAGGCACGTCGCTGGAATACTTCGATGCGCGTGCCGCCGTGGAGGCGATTCAGCCGGGCGCCTATGACGCACTGCCCTATACCTCGCGCGTGCTCGCCGAGAACCTGGTGCGCCGTTGCGACGACGCGATCCTCACCGAGTCGCTCAAGCAAATCATCGAGCGCAAGCGCGAGCGCGATTTCCCTTGGTTCCCGGCGCGCGTGGTGTGCCATGACATCCTCGGCCAGACAGCGCTGGTGGATCTGGCGGGCCTGCGCGATGCGATCGCCGAACGCGGTGGCGACCCGGCCAAGGTGAATCCGGTAGTGCCCGTGCAGTTGATCGTCGATCACTCGTTGGCAGTGGAGTGCGGTGGTTTCGATCCGAACGCGTTCACGAAGAACCGCGCCATCGAAGATCGCCGCAACGAAGACCGCTTCCATTTCATCAACTGGACCAAGAAGGCGTTCGAGAACGTCGACGTGATCCCGCCGGGCAACGGCATCATGCATCAGATCAACCTGGAGAAGATGTCGCCGGTGATCCAGGTGCAACACGATGATCAAGGCAGGGGCATTGCCTATCCGGATACCTGCGTGGGCACCGATAGCCACACGCCGCATGTGGATGCACTGGGCGTCATCGCCATCGGTGTCGGTGGTCTTGAGGCCGAGAACGTGATGCTCGGCCGCGCGTCGTGGATGCGCCTGCCCGACATCATTGGCGTCGAACTTACCGGCAAGCGTCAGCCGGGCATCACCGCCACGGACATCGTGCTCGCACTCACCGAATTCCTGCGCAAGGAGAAGGTGGTCGGCGCTTACCTGGAGTTCCGTGGCGAAGGTGCTTCCAGCCTGACGCTGGGCGACCGCGCGACCATCTCCAACATGGCGCCCGAATATGGCGCCACCGCGGCGATGTTCTTCATCGATAACCAGACCCTCGACTACCTGCGCCTCACCGGCCGCAGCGATGAACAGGTCAAGCTGGTCGAAACCTATGCCAAGGTCGCCGGCCTGTGGGCCGACACGCTGGCGCATGCGCAATACGAGCGCACGCTGACGTTCGACCTGTCGTCGGTGGTGCGCAACATGGCCGGCCCGTCCAATCCGCACAAGCGCCTGCCCACCGCCGACCTCGCCGCACGCGGCATTGCCGGCGAGTGGGAAGAAAAGCCGGGCCAGATGCCGGATGGCGCGGTGATCATCGCGGCCATCACCAGCTGCACCAACACCAGCAATCCACGCAACGTGATCGCAGCCGCGCTGCTTGCGCGCAATGCGAATGCACGCGGCCTTACGCGCAAGCCATGGGTGAAGAGCTCGCTCGCTCCCGGTTCCAAGGCCGTTGAGTTGTACCTGAAGGAAGCGAACCTGCTGCCGGATCTGGAGAAGCTCGGCTTCGGCATCGTCGCGTTCGCGTGCACCACGTGCAACGGCATGTCGGGTGCATTGGATCCGAAAATCCAGCAGGAAATCATTGATCGCGACTTGTACGCCACTGCCGTACTTTCGGGTAATCGCAACTTCGACGGCCGTATCCATCCCTATGCGAAACAGGCGTTCCTCGCCTCGCCGCCGTTGGTGGTGGCGTATGCCATCGCCGGTACCATCCGTTTCGATATCGAGAAGGACGTACTCGGCATCGATACCAACGGTCAGCCGGTAACGCTCAAGGACATCTGGCCGTCGGATGAAGAAATCGACGCCATCGTGGCGTCCAGCGTAAAGCCCGAGCAGTTCCGCAAGGTCTACGATCCGATGTTTGCACGCACAGGCCACACCGGCACCAGCGCTGCACCGCTGTACGACTGGCGCGCGCAGAGCACCTATATTCGCCGTCCGCCTTACTGGGAGGGCGCCCTCGCGGGCGAGCGCACGCTCAAGGGCATGCGTCCGCTGGCGGTGCTGGGCGACAACATCACGACCGACCATCTGTCGCCGTCGAACGCGATCATGCTCGACAGTGCGGCGGGCGAATACCTCGCCAAGATGGGCCTGCCGGAAGAGGACTTCAATTCGTACGCGACCCATCGCGGTGATCACCTCACCGCACAGCGCGCCACCTTCGCCAACCCCACCCTGCTCAACGAGATGGCGGTGGTCGATGGCGAAGTGAAGAAAGGCTCGCTCGCCCGCGTGGAACCGGAAGGCAACGTGATGCGCATGTGGGAAGCCATCGAAACCTATATGCACCGCAAGCAGCCGTTGATCATCATCGCCGGCGCGGACTACGGTCAGGGTTCCTCACGCGACTGGGCAGCGAAGGGTGTGCGCCTGGCCGGCGTGGAAGCGATCGCGGCCGAAGGCTTCGAACGCATCCATCGCACCAACCTGATCGGCATGGGTGTGTTGCCGCTGGAGTTCAAGCCCGACACGAACCGCAAAACACTCGGTATCGATGGCACTGAAACCTTCGACGTAGTTGGCAAGCGCACCCCGCGCGCGGACCTTACGCTGATCATCCATCGCAAGAACGGCGAGCGCGTCGAGGTACCGGTGACGTGTCGCCTGGACACCGCCGAGGAAGTGTCGATCTACGAAGCGGGTGGCGTGCTGCAACGCTTTGCACAGGACTTCCTCGAAGCTACGCAGGCGGCTTGAGCATCTGACTTCACGAGCCCCTCTCCCATGAGGGAGAGGGCTCGCGATTGAATTGCATCGACACAGGATTTCCATGAGCCACAAACCCCAGATCCGCATCTCCGCCACCTACCTGCGCGGCGGCACCAGCAAGGGCGTGTTCTTCCGCCTGCAGGATCTGCCCGAAGCGGCGCAGGTGCCCGGCGCCGTACGCGACGCACTATTGATGCGCGTGATCGGTAGTCCCGATCCCTACGGTAAGCAGATCGACGGCATGGGCGGCGCCACGTCCAGCACCAGCAAAACGGTGATCGTGTCCAAAAGCACACACCCCGACCACGACGTGGATTACCTGTTTGGCCAGGTCGCCATCGACAAGGCGTTCGTCGACTGGAGCGGTAACTGCGGCAACCTATCGGCAGCGGTTGGCCCATTCGCCATCACCGGTGGTCTGGTCGACCCCGCACGCGTGCCGCATAACGGCATCGCCACGGTACGCATCTGGCAAGCCAACATCGGCAAGACGATCATCGCGTACGTGCCGATGACCGACGGCGCGGTGCAGGAAACCGGTGATTTCGAGCTGGACGGCGTGACCTTCCCCGCCGCTGAAGTGCAATTGGAGTTCATGGACCCTGCTGCCGAGGAAGACGGTGCCGGCGGCGCTATGTTCCCTACCGGAAATCTGGTCGACGACCTGGACGTGCCGGGCGTTGGCACGCTCAAGGCAACCATGATCAACGCCGGCATTCCTACGATCTTCGTCGAGGCCTCCGCCATCGGCTACACCGGCACGGAGCTGCAGGATGCGATCAACAGCGATGCGAAGGCGTTGGCCATGTTCGAAACCATTCGCGCACACGGCGCGCTGCGCATGGGCCTGATCACATCGCTCGATGAGATCGCCACACGCCAACACACTCCCAAGGTGGCCTTCGTCGCCAAGCCGGCCGACTACGTCGCGTCCAGTGGCAAACCCGTGGCGGCAGGCGATATCGACCTACTCGTGCGCGCCATGTCCATGGGCAAGCTGCATCACGCCATGATGGGTACGGCGGCAGTGGCCATCGGCACGGCTGCGGCCATTCCGGGCACCCTGGTGAACCTTGCAGCCGGTGGCGGCGAACGCCAGGCGGTGCGCTTTGGCCACCCGTCGGGCACGCTGCGGGTGGGCGCCGAGGCGGCACGGGTCGACGGTACCTGGACGGTCACCAAGGCGATCATGAGCCGTAGCGCGCGCGTGCTGATGGAAGGCTGGGTGCGCGTACCTGCGGCTTGACGCAGGCGCACCACGACATCGACAATACGTAAATACTGATCCCAAAAGGGAGTAGTTCCGGGCATTGGCTTCATCGATGCTCTTGCAGTGGTCGTCATCACGAGCGGAAACCCGCTCCGGTCACTGTGGCGGTCCTGCCGCGAACGAGACTTTTGCAGTAATGACAGGCCGCGCGTGCCTGTCATTGCTGTATTTGTCTTACGCGCAGAGACTGACCCATGGAACTCACCGAATTTCTCTCCGGCCTGTTGGCCATCGTGCTGCTCGACCTGGTGCTCGCAGGCGACAACGCCATCGTGATCGCGCTGGCCGCACGCAACCTTCCCCGTCAGATCCAGAAGAAAGCCGTGCTGTGGGGCACCGTGGGTGCTGTCGCCGTGCGTCTGGTGCTCACCGGTGTGGTCGTCTATCTGCTGGAAGTGCCGGGCCTGATGTTGGTGGGCGGCCTACTGCTGCTGCCTATCGCGTGGAAGCTGTTGCAGCCCGAGGACAAACCCGCGCATGCGGTCGGCGCGGCCGGCAGCTTCTGGGTGGCCATGCGCACCATCATCGTCGCTGACGCGTTGATGGGTCTGGACAACGTGCTGGCCATCGCCGGCGCTGCGAAGGGTCATATGGTGCTGGTCATCATCGGCCTGGCGATCAGCGTGCCGTTGGTCGTGTGGGGTTCGTCGCTGATCCTGCGCCTGATCGAGCGCTTCCCGACGATCGTCTACATCGGTGCAGGCGCCATCGCGTGGACGGCGGCGCGCATGATCGCGCACGATCATTGGCTGTCGCCCTGGTTCGAGGCGAACGCATGGGCCAAGTACGTGCTTGATGCCGTGCTGGTCATCGGCGTGTGCCTTGGCGGGTGGCTGATGCAACGCCGTCGCCTGCGCGCACAAGCCACGGCTTGAGGGTAATGCGCCTGGCGGGCGACACTTCATGGATAAGACCTAACAAGGAAATCCGCATGAAGCTGTACTACCTGCCGGGCGCCTGCTCGCTCTCCGACCATATCGTCCTCGAATGGATCGGCCAGCCCTATGAAAGCCATCACGTCGCGCGTGAGGAACTGGGTTCGCCGGCGTACCTGCAGCTCAATCCGTCAGGCATGGTCCCTGCCCTGCAGGAACCGGACGGCTGGGTGCTGACGGAAAACGTTGCCATCCTCAACTACCTTGCTGACAAGTTCCCGCTCGCCGGACTTGGTGGCGAAGGCGCGCGTGGCCGTGCCGAAGTGAACCGCTGGCTCGCCTATCTCAACTCGGACCTCCATCCGCTATTCAAGCCGGTGTTCCGTCCGGAGCGCTTCATAGACGACACAGCTGCGCAGGACGCGCTGCGCGACAAGTCGATCCAGCGACTGCGCGCCTACTACGAGCGCATCGATACACAGTTGCACGGCCGCGACTGGCTGACCGGCACGCGCTCGTTCGCCGATCCGTACCTGTTCGTCGTACTGCGCTGGGCCATGGGCAAGGGCGTGGATCTGTCCGGCCTCGACAACCTCGCCCGCTTCCACCGCCGCATGATGGAAGACGCTGGCGTGAAAGCGGCCATGGAGCAAGAGGGGCTCTGACCCTCATGCCAGGCACGCCAACGCCATCGTTGGCGTGCAGGTTTCCATGCTTCAGAACATCATTGGCATGCGCACGGTCACCGTCAGGTCGGGCGTGTCGCGCGTCACGCCCACACCCAGCGTGAAGTTGAGCGTGCGCTTGTCGCTGAAGCGCCATGAGCCGCCGATCAAGAGCGTGCCGAGCACCGTTTTCACCGACCCCGGCACGGTCTGGTTGTTCTGCTTTGTGATGCCGACAAAGCTCTGGTCGTAACCGATACTCATGGACGCCTTCTCGTTGAGTGACAGGCCCATGCCAATGCTGATGTCGGCCACGTCCCCCTCCTTCACCCTGCCCAGCTGTTCCGTGCCGCCCAGCAGTATCTTGCGGGACAAGTTATCGCGCGCAACGTTGTAGATGTAGCTCACGTTGCCGAAGAAGACCACCGGATCGGTCGGGTACAGCCAAGTCACGCCAGGTTGGATGGCCCAGAAACCCGATCCCGTCGGTTCCTGCAACGGCAGGCCTGTACCGGTGGCGGAAAGATCCACTTCGTTGATCACGTTCTCCACGCAACGCTGGATGCAGTCGGTAGTTACCTGGAACGGATCAGTGCCCGTGCGCGACTTCACTCGCAACCAGCCGACGTAGAACGCTTTGTCCGGACCACCCACGTTGAGCTGGTAACGCAATGTCGCCTCGATGTCGCCCAGGCCGTGACCGCTGGCACCGAAGGCATTGTCGGTCGCCGAGCCGGTAAATATTTCACGGCTTATGGTGTCCTGGTGCGCGTAGACGTAGGGAACACGCACTTCGACTTCCATGCGATTGGTAATGCCATAGCGTGTGGTCAACCAGCCGGTCTGGGTCGTGTCTTTCACCTGGCGCGCATCGATCAAGCCGATCAGGATCGCTGGAATCACCGTGTAGCCGACCAGTGCGACACGATCGACCGAGGAATAGCCGAACTGATAAGCCGGCTCGATGATCAGCTTGCCCTTCGGCGTCAGCACACCGGGCTGCTGGAAAATCTGCGCGACTTCGGGGGGCCGCGTGTCCGGCTTGGGCGCCTGTCCCACAGGCTGCTGGCCTTGCGTCTGGTCGTCTGTCGATGGTGCGTTGGCGGCTACCGCATCCCCTGCCGGCATCGGCAAGGCCGATGCACCGGGACCACCGGCCGCAATGCTGCCAGCGCGTTGCTTGTCGAGTACATCCATGCCTACCGCATGACGTAACGCCTGATAGTCGGCCTCCTGCTGCGCGAGCGCGCGCTTCATGGAGTCGAGTTGCTCGATCTGGGCGCTGATCTGGCTGCGCATCGCGTCGATGCGCTGTCCCTGCTCCGACACTGTCTTGCGCAAATCGTCAGATGAACTAGAGGGCGCCTGCGCATCCGGGGTTGCCGTTGAGGCCTGCGGCTGCGCCGCTGGTGTCGGCGGAGATGACGACGCATTCTGTTGCGCCGCTACGGGTGCACCAAGCAACACCAGCCCGGCGCATCCCGACGACAAGAAGTACCGCCACGTTGTATGTCCCATCATCCTTCCCCTTGGCTTCCGACTTGGTGTCACGCAGACGAACGCGCCGCGGAACCACCCGCGGCGCCGTCGCGACCCGGAACGAAACGTGGCGGCGCTCTGCTCATCTCAGTGCACCAAAGACTGAAGCTGGGACTGCTGCAGCGCCTGCTGGAAACTGGCTTCGCGGAACGCGTTGAGCGAGTTCACCGAGGTGTTGAGCGTGGTGATGGCTTGGATATTCTGGTTGTTCAGCGTGTTCTGGATCACCGTACCGCCACTGGTCGAGCCCAGCGACGAGGGATCGAACGAATTGTTGGGGCCGATCTGCGTGATCGACATGGCGTTGAGCGCGGTCGCCATCGCGCCCGCCTGCATTGCGGTTATATGTGCGATGTCGGGCACGTTGAAACTGGTCTGGGTGACGAGATTGCCGTTGACGTAAACGGCGCGATCAATGCCGAACGAGGCCGTCAAACCATTGCCCATGTCGTAACCGCCGCGCATGCTTTCAAGCACGTCCTGATCGACGGGAACCCAGGCGGAAAGCCCTACCGGCGCAGCGCCGCTTACGTCGCCAGCCGTCGGTGTCCCGTCCTGCGCCCTTGCGCTCATCCCATACGCTGCGCCAACGCAAAAGAGCGAACTCAGGCAGATGACGCGGATAGCGGATCTCATCACCATACCCTCAAAGATCGTCCGGCCCTTTCTTGGGCATCACTGTGTAGAAGAGACTGTTGCGGTCGATGGCTGTATCGAGCGGCGACGGCGGCGCCACTTTCCAGTCGCTAACGCTGTTGAACACAGCCTGGTTGCGGCGATTGTGGATAACGAACACTAGTCCGCTCGTCCACATTGTCATGAAACGACTCTGCGCGATCACACGAGTGCCGCGTGCCGGATCGCCAACGAGCACCCGGTCATTGCGAACCCCCTTGATCACTACGAAGTGGTGATAGCCCCTCTCATCGATCAAGACGATCGCTGGAAGTTTCTCCTCCACCAGCTTGTCGAGCGGCACGCGGAAACCATCGGCATCAAAGCCGTTGGCCCCCAGGAAACGCTTGATGTCGAGCAGGGAAAACCCTTCTTTATTTATTTTCTCGCGATCACCGTGTGAGTACATTTGCTCAAAGGCCACCTGTTCATTCATCGGGTAGCCGTACTGGTACGTGAGCAATGTCGCCACGGCCGCGGAGCCGCAACTGAAATCGTACTTCTGGTGAAGTGTGGTCTTGTAGCGAGCCTCCTTGAGGCTCGTCAGGTGAATAACGTAGTTGCCATCACCGCTGACGACACCGACGGTTGCAGCATGGCTCCCCAGTGGCAGCGCCACCGAGATAACCAGTAGCGCTGCGAGCTTTTTCACGGTTTGAACTCTACGCTGATAACGGTAGCGTTCTGGATGAGCACATTGCTTCCCGAATTCTGTATCACCGTTGGGATGCCGACCTCACCGCTGAAAGAACCACCGGTAATGACATTGGCTCCGGAAATGACATGGTCAGCGCTGTCATTGGTCACCGTGCCATTGAGGTTGGTGTTCTGCGTGACCAGCGTGCCCCCGCTCATACCGGCTAATGTCGAATTGTCGACGCCCGATCCCAGTCCCGTCGCACTGCCCGCTTCACCCTCGCCTTCCACGGCCGCAACATAAACCGCGATGGGCGATGGCGCTCCATCGAGCAAATAGGCAGCGGGTATCTGCGCATCCTCCGCGCAGAGCATCGTGGGTGCGGCCATCAGACATAGCGCGATTGCGCCGGGTATCGCATTGAAAATCCGCACGGCACTATCTCCCAAGGCCTGCGTGTGGGACATCGACGCACGCATTGCGCGCCGTGCCACCCGGGCCTTTGCAGGTGCACCCGTGCATGGCAGAGCCGAAAGGGCTCCACCATGCCGGATGCGATCTCACTCAATGCGCGAAGTTCAGGTTGGCCTGGACGTTGACGCTCTGCTGGATCAACGATGCCGCGCCGCTGTTCTGCGCAAGGATCGAAACACCAGCCGCCGCCGCTGCCGAGCCGTTCATCTGGTTCGACATATCGAAGGAGCCCGTGGTGGCATATGCCGTGCCGCCTGCACCACCCGCGCCGCCTGCGCCGCCCGAACCCGCACCACCAGTTCCGCTGGCGCCTGAACCGGCTGCACCACCGGCACCTGCCGTAGCGTCGGCTGCACCACTGGTGCCGCCCGTCGCACTTGCCGAACCGCTGTAGCTGGTCGGCGAGGATGCGCCCGAACTACCCGCGCCACCGGCGCCACCCGCACCACCTGCACCTCCTGCGCCACCGGCCCCGGCTGTCGCCGTACCGCCGCCCGCGGCACCACCGCCGCCACTGGTATGCGAATGACTGTGGCTGGTCGCATTGGAGTTACCGCCGTCGTTGCCGCCGCCGCCATCGCCACCGCTGCCGCCACCGGCCAGCGATGCGCCAAAGGCGCCGGAGTCACCCGACGAGCTGCCCGAACCACCCGCATGACCGCTGCGTGCATGAGCGTCGCCGCCGGAGCCACCGTCACCGCCGTCGCCACCATTGCCCTTGCCGCCATTGCCGTTGCCGCCGCTACCGCCACGACCGCCACCGGCGTTGCCGTTGTTCTGACCCCAGTTGCCGATGCCCGACACGCTCAGATTCGATACCGTGCCGTTGAGCGTACTGTTGGCAACCGCTTCACTTGTGTTGAAGGAATCAGCATAGCCACCGGAGCTCGCGGCGGAGCCGTCTTGGCCCGTGGCATAGGTGCTGTAGTTGTTGTTCTGATCACTGCTACCACTGTTGTGGTCGTTATCCGCGAAAGCAGGAAGCGCCAATCCCATTCCCAACACGATCGCGGTAGCCAATAGAGTCTTACGCATAGTCATTACTCCTGGAACGATGCGGTGTGACCCCCTGTGTAGCTGGTGTTACGAGTCCAGCAACGCTACGTCGCAACTTGCATGCCATCCGGCACGATTCCACGTTCAGGCACGCGAATGCCACGAAATCAGCGACTTGAACGGGATCATGATCAATGAGTCTGGCCTTGCTCAGGCACTTGGATATTCGGAGTGGCACACCGCTGTTACACCGCCCGTCGGCGCGCACATCCACCGCAGACTGCACGCGGTTAAACAACGGCAGGTGTTTCAATGCATTGGCGCACGTTGCATGGCCGCTGCATGGGCTATTGAACGGGTGTATCAGGCACGTTACACACCAGCACACGAAACGATAGCAATGTCGTACAGGGTCCTGAACCACAACGAAACTTACAAAAAAAGAGGGAGCCTTTCGGCTCCCTCTTCTGTAACACCTTGCCGACCGATCAGCGCTTTTCGATCGGTACGTAGGCCTGATCTTCCGGGCCGGTGTAGTTGGCGCTGGGACGGATGATCTTGCCGTCCTCGCGCTGCTCGATCACGTGCGCGCTCCAACCGGAGGTGCGGGCGATCACAAACAGCGGGGTAAACATGGCCGTCGGCACGCCCATCATGTGATACGCGCTGGCCGAGAACCAATCAAGGTTGGGGAACATCTTCTTCTGTTCCCACATTAGCTTTTCGATCTTCTCCGACACGTCGAACAGCGTCGGATTGCCACCCTCGGCGCAGAGCTTGCGCGAGATCTCTTTGATGATCTCGTTGCGCGGATCGGACACGGTGTATACCGGGTGACCGAAGCCAATGATGATTTCCTTGCGCTCGACGCGGGCGCGGATGTCCGCCTCCGCTTCGGCGGCATTGCGGTAGCGCGCGATGATTTCCATCGCCACTTCGTTCGCGCCGCCGTGCTTGGGACCACGCAGCGCACCGATGGCGCCCGTGATGGCCGAGTACATGTCCGAACCGGTGCCTGCGATGACGCGCGCGGTAAAGGTGGACGCGTTGAACTCATGCTCGGCGTACAGGATCAGCGACTTGTCGAGCGAATGCGCGTGCAGCTCGCTCGGCTTCTTGCCATGTAGCAGATGCAGGAAATGACCGGCGATGGACTCATCGTCCGTCTCCGTCTCAATGCGCTTGCCGTTATGGCTGAAATGGAACCAGTACAGCAGGATCGAACCGAAACTGGCCATCAGGCGATCGGCGATATCGCGCGCGCCGGTGACGTTGTGATCGTCCTTCTCCGGCAGCACGGTGCCCAGCACCGAGCAACCGGTGCGCATCACATCCATCGGATGCGTGGCGGCCGGCAACAGTTCCAGTGCGCTCTTGACCGGCGCCGGCAGGCCGCGCAGGCGCTTGAGCTTGGCGCGGTAGGCGTTCAGTTCCGCCCAGTTCGGCAGCACACCATGCACCAACAGGTAGGCCACTTCCTCGAAGCAGCCCTTGGCCGCCAGGTCGTGGATGTCGTAGCCACGGTAATGCAGGTCGTTGCCGCTACGGCCCACCGTGCACAGCGCGGTGTTGCCAGCGGCCACGCCCGAAAGCGCGACGGATTTCTTGGGCTTGGGAAGGGTTTGCTCGCTCATCGGATACGTCTCCTCAATGCATGCGACTCTGCTGGCCACGACAGGAATACCGTGGCCGGCGAATGGGGTGGCTGGTCAGACCGGTTTCTGGCTGGCGAACAGCGCGTCGAGCTTGTCCTCGTAGGCGTTGTAGCCGAGGAAGTCGTACAGATCCGCGCGGGTCTGCAGCGTGTCGATGATGTTCTTCTGCGTGCCTTCGCGGCGCACCGTCTCGTAAAAATTGAGCGCGGCCTTGTTCATAGCACGGTACGCACCGCAGCAGTACAGCGCGATGTCCACGTTGGCGGTGCGCAGTTCGTCGGTGGTGAAGAACGGGGTGGAGCCAAACTCGGTGAGGTTAGCCAGGATCGGCACCTTCACCGCGGCCTTGAAACGACGATAGTCCTCGAGCGTCGTCATCGCTTCGGGGAAGATCATGTCCGCACCGGCTTCCACGTAAGCACACGCGCGATCGATGGCAGCATCAATGCCTTCCGCAGCGGCGGCATCGGTGCGCGCCATGATCACGAAGCCTGCATCGGTGCGGGCGTCCACGGCCGCCTTCACGCGGTCGACCATTTCTTCCTTGGGCACGACTTCCTTGCCAGGACGATGGCCGCAACGCTTCTGACCGACCTGGTCCTCGATGTGCACGGCGGCCACGCCGACGTTGATGAACGAGCGGATCGTGCGCGCGATGTTGAATGCGCCACCCCAACCCGTATCGATATCCACCAGCAACGGCATCTGCGTCGCGTCGACGATGCGGCGTGCGTCGGTGAGCACGTCTTCCATGGTCGAAATGCCCAGATCGGGAATACCCAACGAGTTGGCAGCGACACCGCCGCCGGACAGGTAAAGCGCCTTGTAACCCACGCGCTTGGCCATCAGGCCGGCGTAGGCAGTAATGGCGCCCATCACCTGTAGGGGACTTTCGGCGGCGACGGCAGCGCGGAAGCGGCTACCGGCGGATTCGGGGAGGGGCATGCTGATTCTCCTAAACCTCATATTGTAGGCGATGCGTTGGCAAGGCCATGTCGCGGCGCAGTACACGCCGTGGCACAGACAACACTCTGTCACTGCACGATGTATTGATCAATCTTGATCGATAGGATCAATATGTCCACATGCGCGCCGACTACCTTTCTGCCCAGGAAGCCTCCAAGCGGCTGGGCGTCAGCTCGGCCACGCTGTACGCCTATGTCAGCCGCGGCAAGATCGACTCACGCCCCGGCCCCGACGGACGCAACCGTGAGTATCGCGCCGACGATATCGAGCGACTGATCGAACGCAGACAGGCCGGACGGGGCGCCGCCAAAGGCGCAGCGCACAGCCTGACCTGGGGCTTGCCGGTGCTGGAAACGCGGATTTCGCTGATCCGTCCGCACGGACACTATTATCGTGGCGAATCGGCAATCGCGCTGGCCCGCGACGGTGCCAGCCTGGAAGACGTGGCGCGGCTACTTTGGGGCGGTGATAGCGATCCGTTCAACGCCACGCCCACGCGCGCCTGGCCCGCCGTCGTGGCGATGTTGTGCCGCCGGGAGGAAGTACCGCCGATGGAACGCACGGCATCGGCACTGCCCCTTCTCGCACTCTCGTCACCCTACACACTCAGTACCGATCCATTGCAGCGGCGCGAGTGCGCCGCGCGCCTGCTGCGTGAAACCGCTGCGCTGTTGTGCGGCACGCGCCCAGACCGGCGTCCCATCCATCACCTGATGGCGCAGACGTGGAAGCCCGGCGACGAGCCGCTGGCGGAACTCGTGCGCAGCGCACTGGTGTTGTGCGCGGACCACGAACTCAACGCATCGGCGTTTGCCACGCGCGTTGCCGCATCCACCGGTGCGAGCTTGCACGCATCGGTCAGTGCCGGCTTGGCCGCGCTTTCCGGGCCGCAGCATGGCGGTGCAGCGGCACGCGCGCACGCCTTTATCCAGCAGGCATTGCGAGAGCGTCGCCCGGGGGATCATGTGCGTGAGCGCCTGCGTCGCGGGGACGAGTTGCCTGCCTTCGGGCACCCGCTCTATCCGGAGGGGGATCCACGCGCAGCGCTGTTGCTCAAGATGCTCAGCGACGTGCATCCGCGCCTCAGCGGCATAGCGCGCATCCGCCAGCTCGCCGATGCAGTGCACGACAGCGTGGGCCGTCAGCCAGCGCTGGACTTTGCCCTGGCCGCCATCGCGACGCTGCACGGTCTCGGCGCCGACGTGGCGATCTCGCTGTTCGCAGCAGGACGCATGGCCGGTTGGTTGGCGCATGCGCTGGAGCAACAGGACTACGGCGGCCTGATCCGGCCCCGCGCCAACTACGCCGGCCAACCGCCCGTACGGCGCGACTGAATCCGCGCCTCAAGCATCGGCACCGCGATCCAACGCGCGCCGTACTTCCTCCAGTGCGCCGGGATCATCCAGCGTGGAGAGGTCACCCGGATCGGTGTGTTGCACCAGCGCCTGCAGCGAACGCCGCAGCAACTTGCCAGAGCGCGTCTTGGGCAAGGCATTCACTACGTAGACGCGTGCTGGACGCGCCAGCTTGCCGAGTTGGTCGACCACGCGCTGCTGCATGGCCTTCGCGACGTCGCTCGATCCTTCGGTCACGCCCTGTCTGAGCGTGGCGAACACTACCGGCACCTGCCCTTTCAGTTCATCCTGCACACCGATCACAGCAGCCTCAGCGCACGCTGGATGCGTCGCCACGGATTCTTCGATCTCACGCGTACCCAACCGGTGCCCGGCCACATTGATGACATCGTCGGTGCGTCCGAGGATGTTGGTGTAGCCGTTTTCATCGCGGATCGCCCAATCCAGCGAGCTGTAGAGCAGCTCCTTGAAATGGCCGAAGTAACTGGCGACATAACGCGCATCATCGCCCCATACCGTGGAGAGGCACCCCGGCGGCAACGGTGGCACGAACACCAGCACGCCCTTCTGATGGGATGGGAGTTCTTCACCCGTGACTTCGTCGATCACCTTTATGCGATAACCGGGCGCGGGCAATCCAGGCGAACCGAACTTCACCGGCTTCAGATCGAGGCCCGGCATCAGCGTGATCGCTGGCCAGCCGGTTTCCGTCTGCCAGTAGTTGTCGATCACCGGTACGCCCAGGCCTTCGGTAATCCAATGCGCGGTCGGTTCGTCCAGCGGTTCGCCAGCAAGGAACAGCCATTTCAGTTTGGACAGGTCGTACTTCTTCAGCCAGCTTGCATCCTGCTTTTTCAACACACGGATGCCGGTCGGCGAAGAGAACATGGTGCGCACACCATAGCGCTCGCACAGTTGCCACCAGATGCCGGGGTCCGGATGCGTAGGCAGCCCTTCGTAAAGCAACGACGTAGCGCCACCGATCAACGGCCCATACACGTTGTACGAATGCCCCACCGCCCACCCCACGTCCGAGGTGGAAAACATCACCTGCCCCGGCGCGACGTCGAAGATCGTCGCCATCGACATCGCCATGGCTACGGCGTAGCCGCCCACATCGCGCTGAATGCCTTTGGGCTTGCCTGTGGTGCCCGACGTATACAGCAGGTAGCTGGGCTCGTTTGATTCCAGCCATTCCACCGGCACCTCGGCACCCTCGTACGAAGCGCGCAGGCTGGCGTAGTCGAGATCACGGCCGGCCACGCGCGTCATCTGTGGGTCGAGCCCGCGATCGACGATCAATACGTGCGGCGGCCGATGCGTCGCCTCATCCAGCGCCGCATCCACCAGCGGCTTGTAGGGAATGACCTTGCCGCCGCGCATGCCGGCGTCCGCGGCAATCAGCAGCTTCGGCGCGGCATCGTCGATGCGCAAAGCGAGATTGTGGGCCGCGAAGCCGCCGAAAACCACCGAATGAATGGCGCCGATGCGCGCACATGCCAGCATGGCAAACACGGCTTCAGCGATGTTGGGCAGATAGATCACCACACGATCGCCCTTGCCGACACCCAGCGAGGCGAGCACCGCCGCGAACGTGTTTACCTCGCGATACAGGTCGCGATAGGTGAACTCGTTCGTGATGCCGGTTTCGGCGGAAATCGCCACCAGCGCCAACTGGCCACCGCGCGCGTCCAGATGCCGGTCGACGGCGTTGTAGCAAAGGTTGGTGGTGCCGCCGACGAACCACTGGCGAAATGGCGGATGGGAAACATCGAGAATGCGCTCGGGCGGCGTGTGCCAGTGGATGCGTTGCGCCTGCTCCGCCCAGAAGGATTCCGGCTGCTCTATCGATCGCTGATAGAACTCCTCGTAGCGCATCGCGATCACCCTCACTTCAACGGCTGATCGGCGTAGCCTAGATCAGCCATACCCTGCAGGCTGTGCGACCTTGGTCGAGTCGCGCGGACGGTAGCCATGCGTGGCAACCGTCCGCATGAAACCTTAGAGGCAGGACACCGCTGCATCGCGATAAGCAGGGTTGTAATCCTTCTTGCTGTTCTGGGTTTCGTACATCATGACCTGCGCGCCGGTACCATCGGCCGTCACGCTGATCAGCTCGTTCGCGCCCGACTTGTCACGTCCCGTCAGCTCACCCGACTGATCCTTGTGCGATGCGCTGGCCTCGGCCGTCTCCGCCCACTTCGCGCGCACGCATTCCAGGTAGGTGGGAATGTCCTTGTTGGTACGGCTGCTCATCTTGGGCGTGGTGTCGCGCAGGCCATGCATGCCACCGCAAGCGGTCAGGAGGGCGCAGCAGGTGGCGATCGCAAATAGTTGCTTCATATCCGGCTTCCAGTCGAGGATCCGCTGATTTAACCATGAAGCGGCGCCGGACGGAGAGGCTTGACCCTCACGTCGCGTGAGCCCCCCAGAGTGCGTGGCACGTAACGAGGACACCCCATGGAACTGACCGTAGGCGAACTTGCAAGGCGCAGCGGACTCACCATCCGCACGCTCCACCACTACGACGCCATCGGCCTGCTGGTGCCCTCGCTGCGCTCCGCTGCCGGCTACCGGTTGTACGACCGGGCCAACATCGAACGCCTGCATCGTATTCAGGCCCTGCGCCAGTTGGGCTTGTCGCTGGCCGACATCGGAACTGCCCTGTCCGGGCCTCAGGCCCCGCTGACCGACGTGATCGAAGGCCAGATGGCGCAACTCGATCACGAGATCACCAAGGCAACACGGTTGCGCAAGCAACTGGGTCTGCTGCACGCGCAGCTGGCGTCCGGACAGTCCCCCGATCTGGCCGACTGGCTGGACACTCTGGAGCTGATGACGATGTTCGAGAATTATTTTTCCAGCGAGGAAATCAAGCAACTGCCGCTGCTGCACGACGCGGCCACGCGTGCCGAATGGAGCGCCATGGTCAGTACCGTGCAAGCGGCGATGGACCGTGGCGTTTCACCGGAGGCGCCCGAAGCACAGATCCTGGCGCTCCGCTGGATGCGCACACTCTACCGAGACACCAGCGGCAATCCGGACTTCCTGGTGCGCCTCAATCGCATGCACGACAACGAGCCGGGCTCCTGGGATGCGCAAGGCGTCTCGGTCCCCATGCGGCGCTTCATCGAAGAGGCCTTTGTGGAAGGGCGGCTAGCGATCTACCAGCGCTATCTGAAGCCCGACGAATTCGCGTTCATGCGTCAGCACTATGGCGCGACCTTCAACACCTGGCCGCCACTGCTGGCCGCGCTGCGCAAGGCGATGGTGGACGGTGTGCCACCAGACGATCCGCAAGCCCGTGAGCTCGGCAAGCAATGGGCAGCGTTGTTCCGCGCCTACGCGGGCGACGATCCGGCCACCCATGAACGTATCCGCGAAGCCCACGCGAAAGAGCCCGATCTCACCGACAGTTCGTGGTCCGACGAGGCGCTGATCGGTTACGTCAGGACCATCCTCGCCGCGTTGCAGGCCACGCCACGCGCGCATTGATGTGCCCACACGCAACAAGGGCGGCCCATGGCCGCCCTTGTTGTGGCAACGATGACTGTTCGCTTACTTCTTGGCGAACAGGTGCTCGACGCCGGCGCGCTCTTCGCGCAGTTCCTTGTTGGTGGCATCCATGCGGCCACGCGAGAACGCGTTGATGTCCAGGCCCTGCACGATGGCGTACTTGCCATCCTTCACGGTCACCGGGTAGCCGTAGATCACGCCCGGCTCGATGCCGTACGAACCGTCGGACGGAATACCCATCGAGGCCCAATCACCTTCCGCGGTACCCAGTGCCCAGGTGCGCATGTGATCGATGGCGGCCGAAGCAGCCGAGGCGGCGGACGAAGCGCCACGAGCCTTGATGATGGCGGCGCCACGCTGCTGAACGGTCGGGATGAAATCGCTCTCGTACCAGGCCTGGTCGACCAGCGACAGCGCCGGCTTGCCGTCCACGGTGGCGTGGTGCAGATCCGGGTACTGCGTGGAGCTGTGGTTGCCCCAGATGGTCATCTTCTTGATGTCGGTGTTGTGCTTGCCGGTCTTCTCGGCCAGCTGCGACAGCGCACGGTTGTGGTCCAAACGGACCATCGCGGTGAAGCACTTCGGATCGAGGTCCGGGGCGTTCTGCTGGGCGATCAACGCATTGGTGTTGGCCGGGTTGCCGACCACCAGCACGCGCACGTCACGCTTGGCGTGATCGTTCAGCGCCTTGCCCTGCGGGCCAAAGATGGCGCCGTTGGCTTCGAGCAGGTCCTTGCGCTCCATGCCCGGGCCGCGCGGACGCGCACCGACGAGCAGCGCGTAATCCACATCCTTGAAGGCGACGTTGACGTCGTCGGTGGCGACCACGCCAGCCAGCGTCGGGAACGCGCAATCGTTGAGTTCCATCACCACACCCTGCAGCGTAGGCAGCGCCGGGGTGATTTCCAGCAGATGCAGGATTACCGGCTGGTCCGGACCCAGCATGTCGCCCGCAGCAATGCGGAACAGCAGGGCGTAACCGATCTGGCCGGCAGCGCCGGTAACGGCAACACGAACGGGTGCTTTCATCGGAGAAACTCCTTCAACTTGGCTGAGGACTTACAAAAGACAAGGCCCGCACCAACCGGCACGGGCCCCAAAACCGTCAGGTCAGTTCAGCAAAGAACGCCTGGATACGTTCCAACCCGGGCTGCAATTGTGCGGTCGGGCAGGTATAGGAAATGCGCATGGCGCGCGGCTCACCAAAGGCCGAGCCCGGCACACAGGCCACGCCTTTGGCTTCGAGCAGCGCAGCGCAGAAATCGACGTCATTGTCGATGCGCTGACCGTTATGGCTCTTGCCGAAGGCCACGGAGATGTCCGGGAACGCGTAGAACGCGCCCTGCGGCGTCGGGCACACCACGCCAGGAATCGCACGCAACGCGCTGACGACCACATCGCGCTTTCCGGCGAACTCTTTGCACTTGGCCTCCGGCACGTCCTGCGGACCCGCGAATGCAGCCACGGCGGCCGCCGTAACCACTTCGGGCACGCTGGTGATGTGGTTGGAATTGAGCGTGGTGATGGCTTTGGCCACGTTCTCGGGGCCCGCGATGAGGCCCACGCGCCAACCCGGCATGCCGTAGGTCTTGGACACGGAGTCGACGAAGATCAGGCGATCCTTCAGCTCCGGCTTTGCATGCACGAAGTTGTGATAGCCGATGCCATCGAACACCATCGAATTGTAGATGTCGTCGGTGATGATCCAGGTGTCCGGGTACTTCGCCAACACCTCGGCAAGCGCAGCGATTTCATCGCGCGTGTACACCATGCCCGTCGGGTTGGACGGGTTGTTGAACAGGAACACCTTGGGCTTGCGCGCGAGCGCCGCGTCGAGCTGTGCAGGCGTGAGCTTGTAGTTCTGCTCGGGGCCGCAATGCAGGATGTTGGCCTTGGCACCGAGGATGTCTGCGATATCGCGATAGGTCGTCCAGAACGGCGCGGCAAAGGCGATCTCATCGCCTTCGTTCAACAGCGCCTCGCCCAGGTTGTACAGCACCTGCTTGGCGCCGATGCCGATGGACAGGTTGGCGCGGCCATAGCCCTTGAAGCCGAGCTTTTCGATATGCACCAGGAAGGCATCGAGCAGCGCATCCGCGCCACGGTTGCTGCCGTACTGACCGGAGTCGTGCTGGAGTGCTTCGCGCGCGGCGGCATACACATGCTCGCCGGGAAGAAAATTGGGAACACCAATGGAGAAGCTGATGATGTCGCGACCGGCAGCTTTGAGCTGCTTGGCCTTTTCGGCGATGACCATGATCGCACTGGGCTTGGCGCGACCGACACGCTGGGCGAGCTGGGGCATGACTTCCTCTTGTTCGGGGACAGACAGGGAAAGACAGCAAACCCCGCAATTTTAGCATGCGGCGGCGCGCCATCCGCCCATCCGGCATGGTCAGATGGTCGAATTTCCCATCCCGGAGGTGCGCTGACATGTGGGTAAGCGCATCATGGGCTTGCCAGACCGCCCGGCCCGGATGGGGCCGGATGGATGGCAGGGGCCCGCCGGATGCAGGCCAGCCGTTCTGAACAGGAGACCTTTCCAACGCTCACCAAGGACATACGCGTATGCATTGGTTATGGGTAATCATTGTCGGTCTGGTCGTAGGCATCATCGCCAAGGCGGTAACCCCGGGCAAAGAGGCCATGGGGTGGATCATCACCGCCATCCTCGGCATTGCCGGTTCGTTCATTTCCACCTACGTCGGCGAAAAACTGGGGTGGTGGCCGGAAGCCGGTGTTATGCACTTCATCGGATCGATCATCGGCGCGGTCGTGCTGCTGGTGATCTATCACGCACTGTTCCGTCGCGGCGCCACCTCGTAACGCCCTCGTTCCGGCGGCGCCTTGCGCGCCGCCGGAACGTACTACATGCCTTCAGGCAGCCTTGCCGCCACCGCCAAACAGCTTGCCCGCCAGCGAGGCGAGCGAACCCAGATCGAAACCACCCTGCCCTTGTGCCGGCACTTGGCCATCTGGCGTCAGGTGATCGACCGCATGCGGCAGCACCTGCGAGAGCTGGCCGAGCAGCTGACCCTGGTCCACGCCCATCTTGCTCGCCGCTTCCTGCAGCACCGAACCGAGGCCGCCATTCTGCAGGGCCTGCCCCAGCTGCTCACTGGACACTTGCTGGTTGGCACCCGAGCCGACCCACGACTGCACCGCATCGCCCAGGCCATGCTGCTGCAGCGTGGACACCAGCCCCTGCACGCCACCTGCCTTATCGATGAGCTGGCCGGCAATGGCCACGAGATTAGAACCGCCGGCCTGATTGCCCTGCGCGGCACCGAGTAGATCGTTGAGGAAAGACATGGCCGTACCTCCATGGAAAGGGAAAAAATGCGCATCGCGCGATGCACATCACGCGCCGTGTGGAGCCGCTCGATTCTAGGCCTCGAAAAGTCACTTAGCCATGACAGAGAAGGCTGAAAAAAAGCCGCCGTCATCACTGACGGCGGCTTTTTCACACAACCCACACGAATTGGGATCAGCCGCGCTCGTCGAGCACCGCGTTCCATTCCTTCACACGGTCAGCCTGGGCGGCCAGCAGCGCGTCCACGTCGCCTTCCACGGTGACCTTCTCGATCACGTCGCCCTGCTGGACCGCGTCGACCACGGCCTGGTCTTCCGCGCTCAGCACTTCGCCGAACACGCTGTGCTTGCCGTCGAGCCACGGCGTGGCGCCATGGGTGATGAAGAACTGGCTGCCGTTGGTCCGCGGGCCGGCATTGGCCATGGACAGCACGCCCGGCTTGTCATGGCGCAGCGAGGGGTTGAACTCGTCTTCGAAGCGGTAGCCCGGGCCACCGCGACCACTGCCTTCGGGGCAACCGCCCTGGACCATGAAGTCGGCGATGACGCGGTGGAACGACAGACCGTCGTAATAGCCGCGACGGGCCAGATTGACGAAGCTGGCCACGGTCACCGGGGTCTTGTCATCGTGCAAGCGCAGATGGATGGGACCGCGGTTGGTGGTGAAGGTGACGTTGATGGTCATCGGTATTCCTTGATTCTCGAAAGCGGCGCGCAACCACGCGCACCCTGCGGGCCGGCAAGGATACCCCACCCAGCGTGACAGTCCGATCCCCCGCGCCCCGAATGGCTCAGCCCGGGCCCGGCGTCCAGGCTGCCGGCAGATCCAGGGCCTCCTTCGACAGGGCACCCGTACCCCGCGGCGTCGAAGCCGGCGTCGGCACCAAGGCCGGCCAGGGTGCGCCTTCATATAAATGAGCCCACAGGCGATCCAGTGCCGCGTAACCGTAAGGCAGTAGCGGCACGTGCTGGGCGCCGAAGCCGGGAATGGGGAGGAACGCATCGAAATGCTGGGCGTGCGGTACTTTCCAGTACAGCGGATGCGCGCCCCCTGCCCGGAGCCACGCCACGTACGGTTCCGAGGTAAAGGTGGTAGGCAGCAACCCATCGGAAGCGCCGTGCACCACCCATAGGGGCAAGCTGGCGCGCGGCATCTTCACCGTTGTCGCGGCAACACCATCGCGCAGTGGCTGGGTGCTGGCATCCGTGTCATCCCACAACGAGCGCAGGCAAAGCGTGCCTGGCAAAGTGGGGTCGGCCGAATGGTCGGTACCGCCGAACAGGCCAACGCCGTTGCCCGGTGGAATGCCGGATGCATCCGCCCACCAACTCGCCTTGGTGGCAGCATCGACCGGCCCCGGCGCACCGTGCGCTCCCAGCCCGGCGTAGTGGAAACCGCATGGCATGTCGTCCGGCCCACGACGCATGTATGCCGAGGCGTAGCCCGCCGTGATCGCACGCCACAAATCCAACGCCGTAGTGGAAGCGGCAGTGGTCATGGCGTCATCCGTCCAGCCGCCGGCACGCAGGTGTTCATAGGCCTGTGCCGCCTGCTGGGCAACGCGCGTGCCACTGACCAGTCCGTGTTCATGCAACTGATGACAACGCTGCGCCCACGCGGGCGGTACGTCGCCCTGCGGCGTACGCGCCATGGGCGCGCTGTCGAACCGCGCATCGACCAACGCACAGGGAAGCCATATCGCGGCATCGGTGGCGTAATCGAACAACGCACGTCCCTGCCCTGGTACACGCACATTGGGTTCCAGCGCCACCACGCCAGCGAGCAGATGCCCGTCGTCCAACCCAGCGGCCTGTAGCACGGCGCCGCCGCCGTTGGACAAACCCGTCGCGATGATGCGCGTGTTCTGCGCCGTGAACGGCGCCTGCTCGGGGAAGGCGCGATCGAGCATGGCCAACCCGAACTGCGCGGCCTGCAAAACGTGTCGGCCCCAGTCGGCCTCGGGATTGTCGCCCGAATGCAGGTGCTTGACGGCGATGTCGCCGTGCGTCGCTTCCTTGGCCGGCTCGAATTCCAGCGTGGTGCTGCCGCGCTTTGCGCGCGTACCGTCGAGCGCAACACCCGTATCGTCGGCGGGGTCGAAATAACCCCCGCCGGTTCCCTTGTCCGTATAAGCCACGGCGCAACCGCGCGGCAGGCCCCACGCACCCGCAAGCGCAATAGCGCCATAGATGCCTCGCGAACCCGAGGATGCCGTCACTACCAGGCAGCGATGCGAACGGTCGAAATTGTCCGGCACCTGCAGTAACACGCGATGCGGCGAATGCGCGTCCGGTATCCACGCGAAGGCTTGGTATTCACGGCCCGGCACATTGGGTACGGCGCCGTAGACGTGCCCGTAGCCGCCGAGCGGCCCCAGGTCCGCAATGCCCTTCCAACTGGTCTGGATCGCGCGGCGCCGCAACTCCGCCGGCGTCGGTTGCAACGGATGCGCGATGGACGAAGGCGCACCGGCTAACCCGTCCAGCCCCAGGCCAGCGCTGAGCAGGTCATCGCCCTGCCGGTGCTCGGTCACGCGTACCTCACCGCGCACGAATTCGGGGGCCTGCATGCCGGACTCCTTGGTGACGCTCGGCGCCGCGCACGAGGCGAGCAGCGGAACGAGCAGCAACGTCCATCGAGAAAGGGGGTTAGTCATGACCACCACCATAACAAGCAGGTGCGCGTCTGCCATCGTACGAAAGTCCAGCATGTCACCGATCACCCCGGCGTGATGGGGTGACTATCTGACCTCGACGCAGGCCTTCGCCTTGGCTAACGTCAGCGCTATGACACGCCTGCTGATCGCCGACGACCATCCGCTGTTTCGCGCTGCACTGCGGCAAGCCGCCAACGACAGCGTGGAAGGCTGCGACGTGGTGGAAGCCGCCGACCTGCACAGCGTGCTCAACGCCCTCGCTGGCGATCCCGATATCGACCTGGTGCTGCTGGACCTGCACATGCCAGGCAGCCAAGGCTTATCGGGACTGGCGACGCTGCGTGGCCAATTTCCCAGCGTGGCCGTGCTGGTGGTGTCAGCACATGACGAGGCACGGACCGTGCGCCGCGCACTGGACCATGGCGCGGCAGGCTTCATCCCCAAGAGCGCCACTCCGGCCGAGATCGCCCAAGCCATCCGGAGCGTGCTCGACTGCGGCCGCTGGCTACCCTCGGCATTGGCTCAAGCCGTGGCGGCATTGCCCGCCGATGCTGCCGACGTGGACCTCGCCTCCCGTCTCGCGCGACTGACCGAGCAGCAATACCGCGTGCTGTCCTTGTTGGGCGAGGGTCTGCTCAACAAACAGATCGCCGATCGCCTGACGATCCAGGAACGCACCGTAAAGGCACACGTTACCGCCATCTTCGAAAAGCTCGGCGTGCGCAACCGCACGCAGGCGGGCGTGTTACTGCGTTCGCTGGACTTGGCGGAGTCGGCGCGGATCTGACCGCCTCTACATAAAACTCAGCGCGACGCGCTATGGCCGTGCCACCGCCACCCGCTGCAACACCTGCCGCAATGCCAGCGGCTTGAGCGGTTTGTACAACACGCCGATACCGCGATCGAGCAGACGCTGGCGCAAATCGCCATCGCGGTCGGCCGTGAGGATGACCGTGGGCACGCGGCTCCCATCGCCACCCAGCGCGCTCAGGACATCCAGCCCCGTGCAACCGCCGTCGAGGTGGTAGTCGAAGATGTGCAGATCCGGCACCCACGGCGCCGCGCGCGCTTGCTCCAACGTGCGCGCCGCGTGCACCTGCCAACCCCAGCCATCCAGCAACACGCAGAGTGCCGACAACGCTGCGGGCTCGTTATCGAGCACCAGCGCACGCCCTGCCGACAAAGGCTGTGGCTCGAATACGGACGGCGAAGGTTGCGGCGCGGCCAGTGCCAGCGGTACCGACAAGGCGAACACGCTGCCACGACCCGGCCACGATTGCAGACTGATGGGGTGATCGAGCAACGCCGCCATACGCTGCGCGATCGACAGACCCAGGCCAAGACCCTGCCCGCCCGCCGCACTGCCGCGACGGAACTCGTCGAAGATCCATTGTTGCTCGCCCGCCTCGATGCCGGGCCCGTTGTCCCATACCTGCAGCAGTAACCTCCCGCTGCGACGGCGCACGCCGAGCACCACGCGGCCGTGCTCGGCATAGCGCAACGCATTGGAAAGAAAGTTTTGCAGCACGCGGCGCAGCAACTGAGGATCGGAATGCACCCAATGGTGCGTTCCAACTACATCAAAGCGAACGCCTTTGTCACTCGCCATGGCACGGAATTCCGCCGCCAGCGGATCAAACACATCAGCCAACGCAAAGCCGCGCATCTGCGGCTGCAATCGGCCCGCTTCCAGTCGGGCCATATCAAGCAAACCGGCAAGCAGACCTTCTGTGGAAGACAGTGCGCCGTGCAGGTGCCGCACAGTGGAAGGATCCGTGCCGCGTTCGGCCAGGGCATGCGCGAACAACTGTGCGGCATGCAGCGGCTGCATCAGGTCATGGCTTACTGCAGCCAGGAAGCGGCTCTTGGCCTGGTTAGCGCGCTGCGCTTCGGCTGTCGCATCAACCAGGGCGCGCGTGCGCTCGTCGACACGCTGCTCCAGCGTTTCGTTTGATGCCTTGAGTGCACCCTCTGCCTGGCGAAAGGCCGTGACGTCGGTAAACGTCGCCACGAAACCACCGCCCGGCATGGGATTGCCGCGGATCTCGACGATGGTTCCGTCAGGGAAGCGACGCTCGGAAAGATGACGCGTGCCTGCGCGCATGTGGGTCAGACGTCGCTGCACGCCTTCATCCGTCGCGACGGTGCCGATCATGCCTCGCTCGATGTTGTAACGCGTGAGATCCGCCACCGGACGCCCAACCTGCAACAGCTCGGACGGATAGCCAAACAGGCTCGCATAACGGCGATTCCAGGCCACCAGTCGAAGTTCTGCATCTACCACGCAGATGCCCTGGCTCATGTTCTCCAGTGCCGCTTCGAGCACACGCTGGTTGAAGCGCAGATCCTGTGCCGCTTCACCGACGATAGCGGCCACCGTATCCAGCTCTTCGCGGCGCTGCTGCCGCACGACTTCCAGCAAAAGACGAGAAGATGCCGCGCCGATCACTGCGGCCAACTCATGCTCCACCGCCGCGACGCGCGCGTTGCCGGCAACGCCTTGCTTCGGGGCATCCTGGAACAAATGCTCGACACGCTCGGCGGGAAGAAACCGCGAGGCCAGCGCATGCAACTCCGCCACGCCGATATCGCCCACATTGACCGCGCGTGGCGCATGACCGAAGCGCGAACCGGTCACAGCCATCATCACGGCCACATTGGCGATCAGACTGACCACGACCGCCCGCGCGAGCCGGCTCCAATCGTTGAGGCCAAGCAACCCGTCTGGTGCGAGCCACGCGATACCAAATGGGCCACTTTGCCACCACGCCGGCCCGTGCGGCTGCATTGCCGGAAGCAACGCGTACAGCCAAACCAGCGTGCCTATCGCCAGGCCCATCGTGACCGCACGCGGCCCCAACTGCGGCCGGTACACCGCCGCCAATAACGCGGGAGCTAGCCCCGCCAGCGCGGAGAATGAAATGGCGCCGATATCCGCCAACGCGTCGTTACGCGCCAGTACGCGGCTATAGCCCCAAGCCAATAGGATCACCGCGAGAATGGCAACCCGCCGCTGGTTGATCACCTCGCCGCGCAGGTCACCGCTTTCATCGCGCCCCCAACCCGCGCGCACACGCAACGGCGCAATGAAGTGGTTCACGATCATCAGGCTCAACGCCAGCGTCGCCACCACCACCATGCTGGTCGCCGCACTCAGACCGCCGAGGAACGCCAACAAGGCCAGTCCGTGCTGCCCGCGCGCAAGCGGAAGCGCCAGCACATAGAGATCCGACGGCACGCCGCCGGGGCCCAGCCAAGCATCACCCAACCGCGCCAACGGCAGCAGCGGCAACGAGATCAGCAACATATACAACGGGAACAACCAGCGTGCCGTGCGCAGATGCGAGGTATCACGGCACTCCACCACACCCGCATGGAACTGGTGTGGCAAGGTAAACATCGCCAATGCGCCCAGCAGGATCAGCGCAGGGAACCCGGTGCTGTCGTGCTGCGTGGTGGCACTCGCGACCAGCTCGCGGCTTTGGGGTGACAACAGTAGCGTGCCCAGCGCCAGCATCGCTCCCAGCTTGAACAGCGATTCGAACGCCATCGCCAGCACGAGGCCGCGATTGTGCGCCATCGCTGATGCGCGCCGCGTGCCGAACAGCATGGCGAACAAGGCCATCAGCAAGGCGACGTAGAGCGCGCTGTCCTGCCAAGGGTTGGCCTCGTTGAGCTGCCCGCGGCTGAGCATGCCGTAGCTCATCGCCACCGCCTTCAACTGCAGCGCGATGTAGGGGACGATGCCGATCAGCACCACCACCGTCACCAACGCCGCCAAACCGGTATGCCGTCCAAGGCGCACCGCGATCAAGTCGGCCAGCGAGCCTGCGTTGTAGTCGCGTGCGAGTTGCACCAATCGCCGCAACACGGCAATGGCGAACACATACATAAGGATGGCGCCCACGAACGTCGGCGGCAGCCACCAGCCGGAACGGCTGGCCTGCGTAACCGTGCCGTAGAACGTCCATGAGGTGCAGTGAATGGCGAGCGACAACGCATAGACAATGGACCAGCGTCGCTCGAACAACGCCGGTCGCCGCTCGCCGATCAGAGCCACGCCAAACAGCAAACCGAGCCAGACGAGTGCCGCGGCAGTGATGGTGCCGGCGGTCAGCATGGGAAGGCGTGCCTTGCCAAAGATGACGCAAAACTCAAGCTCATGCGCCCCCACCTACCGTCATCCTGGCCCACCCCTCAGCCCAGCCCTCTCCCCAAAGGGGAGAGGGCGAAATCACGGCAAGCCCAAGGCTTTGACAGCATCCACCACCCAGCGCGTCTGCACGCCCTGACGGCTGTCGTAGTTGTCTCCCGAATATCCCCACCAGTCCCAGCATGCCTGCGGATTCATGGGCGCAGTGCTCGCGCGGGTTTGAGGATACAGGACGACTACGTCGTACACGTCGGCCCAGCGATTGAACCCGGCATCGTTCACGAATGCCTCTCCCACGGCGTCAGCGTTCTGCTTGCAACCATGAAACGCCACCATCAGGCCGCAGCGCTTGCGAGCGGCGCAATCGGGTGGCAGATAGACGTAACCGGTGGGCGCAAGGAAGGCGTCCGCACCACCAGGGCGATACGCGTCCTGATTGAAGCGGCGCAGTTCGCCCTTGGGTGCGGAAGCGTCGCGAGCTGGCTTGCCGAACATCTGCCGGAAAATCTCGCCCGCCGCATCGAACCCGCAATGACCAAGATACGGCGAAACGGACTTGTCGCAATCATCGCCCGTAGCGGCAATGGGCAGATTGTGCGCAAAAACGCGTCCGCCATCGTCGGTGACTTTCAGCGATTTGAGTGCGGGCTCCGAATCACGCAATTGCTCGTAGAACCGGGCGGTCGTCTCGGCCACGACCGGTGCCACCACGGCATCGTCCTTGCCATGCAGCAGGTAGACCTGACCATGCGCGAGGCCTTTCAGTGCGCCGATGTCGCCGGAAGCAGCACGCTGCTTTGCCTTTGCCGCCAGCGCCGCCGCATCCGGCGCCGGCACACCTTTCATGCATGTGCTGAGTGCCAGGTCCAAGCGCCCCGCCGCGCACCCAAACGGACCGCCTGCGACCAATGCTGCCGACGGGAATAGCTCGGGGTACGCCAACTGCATCTGCGTCGCCATGTATGCACCGGACGAAAGACCAGCGACCGCCACCTTGGCCGGATCAAGCTTCAGCTTGGGCAACGGCGGCGCCTCGTCCGCACAGGCGACACCGGACAGCAGGAACACACCACACAGCAAACCGGTCAGGTATCGCATGCGCATCTCCTTGGCGAGAATCAGAACGTGTACTTGGCGGTGAGCGTCACCATGCGCGGCGCGCCGTAGAAGCCCGTGACGATACCGAGTGCAGCAATGTTGTAGCCCGTGGTGCGGTAGGACTTGTTGGCCAGGTTGCTGCCCTGCAGGCTGAGCGTCCACGGCTGGTCGATGCGCCACACGATGCCCGCATTCCACAGCCCATACGACGGCTGCATGATCAGCGGCGACAGTGTCGTCTCCGGGTACACGCTGGTCTGGTAGGTGTAGTTGATACGACCGCTCACGCTGCCGCCGTTATCCAGCGGAATGGTGTGCTCCAGATTCAGACCACCCGACCACTTCGGCGCATTGGTAAAGCGCTGCGTGTCGGCGATATTGACGCCGGCACTTTCGAAGTCGGTGTACTTGGTGTGCAGGTAGGCCCAGTTGCCGCTGAAGGTCCAGTTTTCCACCGGCGTCCACGCGAACTCCTCTTCCCAGCCGTCGATATGGCCCTTGCCTGCGTTGGTGAAGTCACCGAAGAAGCCCTGCGCGCCGTTGGGCAGCGTGTAGGAGCTGAACACGGAAAGCTGGATATCCGAGTAGATGTTGTGGAACAACGCCGTGTTCAACATCAGCGAGTCGTCGAAGAACGACATCTTGCTGCCGATTTCGTACGACGACACCTTCTCGTCCGCGATCGGACGACACGACTGCGGAATCGCCGAGCAGTTCGCGCGAATGTTGTAGCCGCCGGAATGGAAACCTTGGCTGTAGCTGGCGTAGAGCTTCACCTGATCGGTGACGGCATAGTCCAGCGACACCTTGGGCGACACATTATGCGAGGTATGCGAGCCGCTGAAATCGGCCAGTGTCCCGACCGGCGTGGTAAAGGTCCCGTCCGAGTAGCTGTAGTTCTGGATAACGGCCGACTTCTTCTCACTGGTGTAGCGCAGACCAAGGTCCAGACTCCACTGCGGACTGATGTCCCAGGTAAAGTCGCCATAGCCCGCGTAGCTCTTGGTGCCGATGTTGCCGCCGGTGCTGCCGTACTGCGAGAACAGCGGGTAGTACGGCGGCGATCCCAGGAAGATGTTGTGGATCTCACCCTTGGCCGTACCGTCGAAATAGAACAGACCAAATACGCCGTGGATCGAGCCGCCGTTGTCGTAGTTCGCCTGTAGCTCCTGCGTGAACTGATGGTCCTTATAGACCGCGTTGACGTCGGCGATCTTCTCCGGAAGCGTGTCGAAGTCGATATTGGAATCCGTAGACGAGCCGCGATACGAGGTGATGGACTTCAGCGTCCAGTCCTGACTGACGATCCAGTTCAAGGTCAACGCCGTGCCCCACAGCGTGGTGTGGTTGAGCTGATCCATACCGCTGCGCGTGTCGTAATCGCTCGACAGCGGCTTGTAGGTCGGGTCGAACGAATTGACCTGCAGCATCTTCGCGCCGCGCGGATTGGAATTATCACGCAGGCCATCCATCGACAACTGGGCATTGAAGTCGGATGTGGGGAAGAAGCCCAACGACGCACGTGCCGCATTACTGTTCTTGTTGCCGTTGCGGCTATCGCTGATCAGATCCTTGCCGAAGCCGTCGTTATGTTCACTGGCATACGCAATGCGACCACGCCACACGCCGTCGGAGGTGGCGCCGCCCACGCTGCCCTTGATGTCCTTTTCGCCATGCGTGCCCACCGTGCCTTCCACCGATCCTTCGGTCTTGGTGGGTAGTGGGTTAGACACGTATTTGATGGCGCCGCCAATGGTGTTTTTGCCGTACAGGCTGCCCTGCGGGCCGCGCAGCACTTCGATGCGGTTGGTGTCGAATACGTCGAGCACTGTGCCCTGGGGGCGCGCCATATAGACGTCGTCTCAGGTAGATACCCACCGCGGGATCGAAACCCCAGGTGGGATCAGCCTGGCCAACGCCGCGGATATACGCGGTCAACGTGGTATTGGAACCGCGCGCCGCATAGATCTGCAGTGAGGGCACCTTGCCCTGCAGGTCGGCCAGGTTCTGCACGTTCTGGTTGAACAGCGACTGCGCGGTAAAGGCACTGACGGCGATGGGCACGTCCTGCAGGGTCTCCTCGCGTTTGCGCGCGGTTACCTTGATGCCTTCCAGTTGCTTCGCTTCGGACGGCTTGGCCGTGGATGCCGACGTGGTGCTGCTCTGCGGTGCGTCGTCGGCATATGCCGTCACCAGGCATGACAAACCCACCACCAGACCGATCGCCAGACTCAGATGCGTGCGTTTCATAGCTCCCCCGCTCCCCTTGCTTTGATGCATCCCATGGACACAGGACGCCGAATGCCACGGAGCTTAGGCAGCACCTTCGCGCACCACACTTGTACCTTCGTACAGTGCCGCACATCGACGCGCCTCCGGATACTCGCCGCACGACGATGCCCACGACGGGCGTCTGGGGAATCGACGATGGCGTTTCTGATCGTGTTGGCCGCACTGTGCTTTCTGATGTTCGCGGCTTATCGCGGCTACAGCGTGATCCTGTTCGCACCCGTGGCGGCGCTTGGCGCAGTGCTGCTGACCGACCCGTCGCTGGTGGCGCCGATGTTCACCGGGCTGTTCATGGACAAGATGGTCGGCTTCCTCAAGCTGTACTTTCCCGTATTCATGCTCGGCGCGATCTTTGGCAAGGTCATCGAGCTGTCCGGCTTCTCTAAGTCTATCGTCGCGGCCACCATCGGCCTGCTGGGACGCAGCCGCGCAATGCTGTCCATCGTGATCGTGTGCGCCCTGCTCACCTACGGCGGCGTGTCGCTGTTCGTGGTGGTGTTCGCCGTATATCCGTTCGCGGCGGAACTGTTCCGGCAGTCCAACATTCCCAAGCGCCTCATTCCCGGCACCATCGCGCTGGGCGCGTTCACCTTCACCATGGATTCGCTGCCGGGTACGCCGCAGATCCAGAACATCATTCCCACGTCGTTCTTCGGCACCAATGCGTGGGCTGCGCCGTGGCTGGGTACGTTGGGCGCGGTGTTCATCCTGATCGTTGGCATGCTTTATCTCGAATCACGCCGACGCAAAGCGATGGCGGCAGGCGAAGGCTATGGCACGGAACTCGTCAACGAACCGGTCGCTTTCGAAGGCGGCACGCTCACCCATCCGCTGATCGCCCTGCTGCCGCTGGTGCTGGTCGGCGTATTGAACAAGCTGCTGGGCGATGCTCTTCCCCGCTGGTACGGCACCAGTTATTCGTTCCTGCCGGCAGTGATCGGCGAGACCAAGCCCGTGGTGCAGGAGATCCCCAAGATCGCCGCCATCTGGGCCGTCGAAGGCGCCCTGCTGGTCGGCATTCTCTGTGTGCTCGCGTTTGCCTGGCGCCCCGTGACCCGGCGCTTCGCCGAAGGCAGCAAGGCGGCAGTGGGCGGAGCATTGCTGGCCTCCATGAACACGGCGTCCGAATATGGCTTTGGGGCGGTCATCGCCGCCCTGCCGGGGTTCCGGGTCATTGCCAACGCCCTGCACGCCATCCCGCATCCGCTGGTGAACGAAGCCGTCACCGTTACCGCGCTGGCCGGCATCACCGGCTCGGCCTCGGGGGGCATGGGCATCGCCCTGGGCGCCATGGCGGATACCTTCATCCGCAATGCGCAGGCCGCCGGCATCCCGATGGAAGTGCTGCACCGCGTGGCCGCCATGGCCTCCGGTGGCATGGATACCCTGCCCCACAACGGCGCGGTGATCACCCTGCTGGCCGTGACCGGGCTGACCCATCGCCAGTCCTACCGGGACATTTTTGCCATCACGGTCATCAAGACCCTGGCCGTGTTCGTGGTGATCCTGGCGTACGGGCTTACCGGGCTGGTCTGAGCCTCCCCTCCTGTTTCTCCCCCTCGGCCCGCCCGGCTTCATTTGGCGGGCCGCTTTCTTTGCGTCGGCAAAGGGGCGAGGGCCCCTGCTTTCGTTGCAATGAAGGGCGGAAACACCTGCCTGAACGAATTTGTTAAGACCTTTCAAGCAAGCGGTCACATAACTCCGTATAATCCCGGAGTTATCCCTACTGAAACCTCACGCGACGGCCTCGCGCCGCCCCGAGCCGACCTCATGTCCATCGAAAATCTGCGCAATATCGCCATCGTCGCCCACGTCGACCACGGCAAGACCACGCTCGTTGACCAGCTGCTCAAGCAGTCCGGCACCCTCAACGAGCGCACTGTGCTCGCCGAGCGCGTGATGGACAGCAACGACCAGGAAAAGGAGCGTGGCATCACGATCCTGGCCAAGAACACGGCCATCACCTGGGAAAACAAGAAGACCGGCGCCAAGAACCGCATCAACATTGTCGACACCCCAGGCCATGCCGACTTCGGTGGCGAGGTGGAGCGCGTGCTGTCGATGGTGGACACCGTGCTCATCCTGGTGGACGCGATGGACGGCCCGATGCCGCAGACGCGCTTCGTGACCCAGAAGGCGTTCGCCATGGGCTTCAAGCCCATCGTCGTCGTCAACAAGGTTGACCGCCCGGGCGCCCGTCCGGAGTGGGTGGTCGAGCAGGTGTGGGATCTCTTCGAGAAGCTCGGCGCCACCGATGAGCAGATGGAATTCCCGATCGTTTACGCCTCGGCGCTGAACGGTTACGCCTCGCTGGACGAAAACGCCCGCGAAGGCGACATGACCCCGCTGTACGAAGCGATCATGCAGCACGCCCCCAAGCCGGACGTGGATCCGGAAGGCGCCTTCCAGATGCGCATCAGCCAGCTGGACTACAACAACTTCGTCGGCGTCATCGGCATCGGCCGCATCCAGCGCGGCACCCTGAAGAAGGGCATGCCGGTCTCGGTGATCGACCGTGAAGGCAAGAAGCGCCAGGGCAAGATCGGCCAGGTGCTGGGCTTCCTCGGCCTCGAGCGCATTGAACAGGATTCGGCCGAAGCCGGCGATATCGTCGCCATCTCGGGTATCCCCGAGCTGACCATTTCCGACACCGTCACCTCGATCGACACGCCCGAAGCGCTGCCCGCGCTGAGCGTCGACGAGCCGATGATCAGCATGACCTTCCAGGTCAACAACTCGCCGTTCGTCGGCAGCAAGGATCTGTCCGGCGGCAAGTTCCTCACCAGCCGTCAGCTGCGTGAGCGCCTCGACCGCGAGAAGGTGCACAACGTGGCGCTGCGCGTGGAAGATGGTTCCGACGCCGACAAGTTCCTGGTCTCGGGCCGTGGCGAACTACACCTTTCGGTGCTGATCGAAAACATGCGTCGCGAAGGCTACGAGCTGGCCGTGTCGCGTCCGGAAGTGATCATCAAGGACATCGACGGCCAGAAGATGGAGCCGATCGAGCAGCTGGTGGTCGACATCGAAGAGCAGCACCAGGGCGGCGTCATGGAGCGCCTGGGCATCCGCAAGGGTGATCTGAAGAACATGGTGTCGGACGGCAAGGGCCGCGTGCGCCTTGAGTACCTGATCCCGGCCCGTGGCCTGATCGGCTTCCAGAACCAGTTCAAGACCCTCACCCAGGGTTCGGGCCTGCTGTTCCACGTGTTCGACCATTACGGTCCGTACACGCCGGTGGCCATCGCCAAGCGCCTCAACGGTGTGATGATCGCCAACGCTGGCGGCACCACCCCGGCTTACTCGCTTGGACCGCTACAGGATCGCGGCAAGCTGTTCGCCGCTGAAGGCGACTCGGTGTACGAAGGCCAGTTGATCGGCATCCACGCCAAGGACAACGACCTCACCGTCAACGCCATCAAGCCCAAGCCGCTGACCAACATGCGCGCCTCCGGCAAGGACGATGCGATCCAGCTCACCCCGGCGACCAAGTTCTCGCTGGAACAGGCGCTGGACTTCATCGACGACGACGAGCTGGTCGAAGTCACCCCGAAGGAAATCCGCATGCGCAAGAAGCACCTGACGGAAAACGATCGCAAGAAGGCTTCGCGCGGCGTGGCCTGATCGCCCGAGCGACGTACCGCGTAACGAAAAGGCCGCCGAAAGGCGGCCTTTTTCATTCTAGACAATCAAACAGACGACGCCCGCTCCAAAGCCGCTACCCGTCGCTCCAGTCGCGGCCCCAGATAACAATGCGAGCCGCAGGGCATCAGCCCGGCCTCGTTGAACGCCTTCAGGTACCAGGACGGCGCACGTGAATGGAAACCCTCCATGTCGCCGTCCACGCCATCCTTGCTGGTGAACACCTCAAGGAAGGCGACGCCTTCGAGCATATCGCTGATGCCGCCAAGCCCCGCGCGAATTTCCGCGGGCTTGAGGTAATGCAGCACGTCCGTGCACACGACGATGTCGAAACGATGATCGAAGCGCAGATACTCCAGCTGACCAAACCGGGCCAACCCGATATTGCGGCTACGCCCGTAGCGCTCAACGGCGTACTCGCTCGCCTCCAGCCCCTGATAGTGAAGACCGGGTCGGAGCTTCAATAACGGCGCACGCCATACGCCCTCCCCGCATCCCACGTCGAGCACCGAACGTACCGGCCTCCCCAGGTAGTACTCCGCTTGTGCCACCACCATGGCGATCTTGCGGCGCAATTCCGTCGGGGACGCAACCGAATGATCAGGGTGGCGGTACCACTTGTCGAAGTAGGCGCGGTCGTAAATCTTGGTCACAGTACAGCCTCCGGCGTGAACCCGAATGGTAGCGCAGCCGTCATGATCACCTGCCCTGAACATGGTTTGCCGCAGCATTAAGTGCGCAGGAACCTGGGAGCCGCCCGTATGCCCACGATCCGCATTCGCATGACCGGCACGCGCGACGATGCCGACACTCTCCTCACGATTCTTCACGGCATCGACGGCATCGAGCATGTCGAGGAGATTGATGACCCATCGCAGAGCATGCGAGAGGACTCCAGCTCCTCCGATCTCGTCGACGACAACAGCGCCGACTTGTTCTTCATCGAAGTCACCGCGCGTGACACGCTTCATGCGGATGCTGTGCGCGCGGTCGCCGAAGTGGAGGCCTCCGTATTGGGAGCGCTCGTAGAATTCACCGACGACGCCTGAAGCCTCTGTCGCGGGAAAGCATTGAAGCCAAAGGGGATGGCACGCACACGGGCATGTCATCCCTGCGCCAAGCTGTCGCGGCGCATGAATCCCCGCCGAACAATTTTGCGGCACCCACCTCTTCCCCGGTAAGCCGGTCGTCAACTCCCACGTTGACACTCCCAGGTCACGCCGTCGTTCAACTGCCGCCTGGAGCCCGGACGCATGCAGGACACCTCGAACTACCCTTCGCTTCGCACCCGCTCTTGGCTCGCCGCCGTGAGCATGCTGCTCGTCCTTGGCTCCGGAGCGGCCACCGCCCGGGACGCTCATGCGCTTTCGCAAGACGACGTGGACTGGCTCCGCCGAGACAGCTTCGAACTCGACAGCGCTACGGTCGCTACGTACCGCGACCTCGGCCGCTCACACCTGCTCGATCGGCAACTGGACGGACGCGTTGGCGATGACCTGCCCGCGCCGATCACCGCGCTGATCAACTCATACGAAGCCGCCAATACGCCCACCGAGCAGCTCCTGACCAACCTGCGCGACGAGCAGGACAAGATCAAGAACATGCCCGAGGGTGACGACAAAGCCGCCGCGAAGAAAGACCAGCAGCAGCACGCCAACGACCTTCTGCAGCAGGCGCAGGAAATCGAGATGCTGCATGCCATCTATGGGCCTAACCAGCTCAAGGAACAGATGGTGTGGTTCTGGCTCAACCATTTCAGTGTGTACGGCGCCAAGGGGCGCGTGCGCTGGGTTGCCGCCGACTACGTGCAGAACACCATCCGTCCGCATGCACTGGGCAAGTTCCGCGACCTGGTGATGGCCACGCTGGAAAGCCCGGCGATGATGGAGTTCCTGGACAACGCACAGAACGCCAAGGGTCACGTCAACGAAAACTATGCGCGCGAGCTGATGGAGCTGCATACGCTCGGCGTGGGTTCCGGCTATACCCAGCAGGACGTGCAGCAACTGGCGCTGATCCTCACTGGCGCCGGCGTCGCGCCGCTACGCGATCCGGGTGCCGTGCGCCCGCGCGTGGCCGAGATGGTGGTGCGCAACGGCATGTTCGAGTTCAGCCCCAAGCGCCATGACTTCAGCGACAAGGTGCTGCTCGGCCACAAGATCAAGGGCAGTGGTTTCGACGAGATCTCCGAGGCTGTCGACATCATCACCAAGCAACCGGCGTGCGCGCAATTCGTTTCGAAGAAGCTTGCCGAATACTTCATCACCGACGAGCCATCGCCGGAACTGGTGGCGAAGATGGCACATACGTTCCAACGCACCGACGGTGATATCGCCGAGGTGTTGCGCACCATGTTCGAGTCGAAGGAGCTGGCCGCCAGCTACGGCAAAAAGTTCAAGGACCCGATGCAGTTCGTGGTGTCGTCGGTGCGCATGGCCTATGACGGCAAGCCGATCGCCAACGCCAAGCCGCTGCTCAATTGGCTCAACCAGCTGGGCGAGCCCGTATTCGGGCGCCTGACGCCGGATGGCTGGCCATTGGATAGCACCGGTTGGTCCAGCTCCGGACAGATGGCCAAACGCTTCGAGATCGCCGGCGCCATCGGCACTGGCAATAACCGCCTGTTGACGCCGGAAGGCCAGCCCAAGAGTGGTGGTGATTTCCCGATGCTCACCACCCGCCTCTACTACGACACCTTCGATACCAAGCTGAGCACGCCGACGCGTGACGCGCTGGCCAAGGCCACCACTCAGCAGGAATGGAACACCTTCCTGCTTTCTTCGCCTGACTTCAATTACCGCTGAGGCAGACTTCCATGAAACGCCGCGAATTCCTGCTCGCCGCAGCCACCGCTGCTGTCGCCGCTCCCGCCTTGTCGTTTTCAGGAAAACTGTTCGCCGCGCCGGCCAGCAGCCCACGCTTCCTGCTGGTGTTCCTGCGCGGTGGCTACGACAGCAACAACCTGCTGGTGCCCTACAGCAGCGACTTCTACTACGAGTCGCGCCCCACCCTCGCCATCGCCAAGCCTGACCCGTACAACGCCAACAGCACGATCGGGCTGGACGGCAACTGGGGCCTCAACCCGGTGCTGCGGGATTCCATCTACCCGTTGTGGCAGAAACGGCAGGTGGCCTTCGTTCCTTTCGCCGGCACCGACGATATGTCGCGTAGCCATTTCGAGACCCAGGACAACATCGAATCCGGCGAGTCGACGGAGCAACGCAGCAACTTCCGCTCGGGCTTCATGGCGCGCTTGTCGGGCCAGATGAGCACGGTGCCATCCATCGCCTTCACCGACGCCCTGCCGCTATCTTTCCAGGGCAGCGGTCGCGACATTCCCAACATCTCTCTGCGCGGCAATACCAAGCCGGTCTATGACGAGCGCCAGGCCGGCATCCTTGCCGGCATGTACCGCAACACGACGCTTGCCTCAGCCGCGGCGGACGGCCTGGAACTTCGCCAGACCGTGTCGAAGGAACTGCAGGACGAGATGATGAAGGCGAACCGTGGCGCTCCCAACGCCAAGAGCTTCGCCGACGAAACCCAGCGCATCGCCACCATGATGCGCGACCAGTACCGCCTTGGCTTCGTCGACGTAGGCGGCTGGGACACGCACGTCAACCAGGGCAACGTCACCGGCCAGCTCGCCAACAACCTCAGCAATCTCGGCAAGGGCATTGCCGCTTATGCCGACGCGCTGGGTGACGAGTGGAACAACACCGTGGTCGTCGTGGTATCCGAGTTCGGCCGCACCTTCCGCGAGAACGGCAACAAGGGCACCGATCATGGCCACGGCACGGTGTACTGGGTGCTGGGCGGCAAGGTCAACGGCGGCCGTATCGCCGGCCAGCAAGTGGCGGTGAATCCGCAGAGTCTGCTGCAGAACCGCGACTACCCGGTGCTCAACAACTATCGCGACGTACTCGGGGGCTTGATGGGGCGCATGTGGGGGCTATCCGGCAGTCAGTTGCAGTCGGTATTCCCTGGAGCGCGCCCGAGGGATCTGCAACTGGTCTGACGCCAGCGTCATACAAGCGCGCTCCCACAACGGCTTCGTCGCCTTGCTGGAGCGCGCGATGCTCTCCAACCATCAGTCGATACGGCGATAGCTGCCCGTCATCACCGGCTCCCATTTCACTCCGCCGTCGAACGAACTCTCGAGCCGCAACGTCAATACGTTGTCCTCCTCGAACGCGTATACATGCCGCGTCTGCCCGCGCTGCGAACTGCGCACGAAGGTCAGGTTCTCGCCATTCCATACGCCCGGTGCCGGCGTCCCCGGCACGAAGCCATAGCTGTCGAACCAGTGCAGGCTGTACTGATCATGTTCGGGCTCTGCCACGAACACGGCATGCGCCTGCAAGCTGACTGCACCATCGCGTTCCTCGCGGTAGTCCTGCACCAGCACGCGGCCGTTCAATGCCAGGCGCGCCGTGAGGTGCCCTGTGGCGAGTCCGCCTTGCCCCCAACGCGTCGTGGCGATGGTTTCCTCGCCCTGCCAATCGCCCGTCAGACGGGCCAGCATGCTTGCAGACATGGCTCAGTTCCCCTCACCCGACAAACGCACCAGCAAGCCCTTGGCGATGGCACCGTGCAGCTTGCCCAGGCCACGCACCATGTGCAGCGTAACGAACAGCAGGAGGATGCCGGCGATACAGGTCAACACCGCCAACGGCCAGTAGTGGTCGTCACACAACCAGTGCGGAATGCCGCAATTGAGATAGATCACATCCGTCGCACTCAGCGCCTTCAGCACCGGCGTGCCGATGAAGGCAAGCGAAATGCTCAGGAAGGTGATCGTCAACGTGAAGTACAAAATGCCCAGAGGCAGCATCAGCACCATGTAGAACAACGTGGTCCACGTATGCACGTCGGTGAAGATGGCTCCCACCCGCTGGCTCAATGATTTGCCGGCATTCGACGGATACAGCGGTCGACGCGGCATGCGCACGCCCAACATCGTTTCGACGATGCGCCCCTCCAACAACGATAGCGCGCGCACCGTGGCGAGAAAGAGGATGGCGAACGGAATGCCGATGATCAGTACCGACAAGCCCATCGACAGCGAAATGCCCGTCACCGCCCACACGAAATAGAAAATGCCTGTGGCCAGCGCCAGCAGCATGTAGAACAGCGCGCCCCATGTGCGCGAATCGGCGGCAACGCCAAAGAAGCGACCCACCAGCGAGCCCCGCTTTGGCGGCGGCGGCGGACGCAGCGCGCGTTGGATCTTGATCTCCTGGTCGCGATAGATATCCGCCACCTCTTCCGGCGCGCCGTAGGTGCTGACCACGTGGGCCAGCATGTCGGCTTCGCTGCGTTGTGGGTTGTCGGCCAACTCCGCACGCAGATGCTCCTCCGCGTCGTACAGCGCATCCTGGATCAATGCCGGGTCTGCGCCTTTCAGCGCAATGCGCAGCTGCTTCAGGTATTCAACGATCGTGCGTGGTGCGTTCATTACACCCCTCCTTGCAAAACGGCTTCCACGGAGTCGCGCGTGGCCGACCAGGCATCCACCCAATCGCGCAACACCTCGCGCCCCTGCTTCGTTATGCGGTAATAGCGCCGCGGTGGCCCGCTGATGGAAGGCTCCACCTCGCTGGCCAGCAGCCCCGCCCCCTCGAGATTGCGCAGCACGGGATATAGCGCGCTCTGCTTACCTGCAAGCACGCCCTCACCCACTTCCTCCAGGCGCTTGGCGATCTGGTAGCCGTACATCGGCTGCCGCGACTGTGCCAGCACCGCCAGCAGCACCAGCGACACCGTACCCGCCGATAGCTCCTTCTGGAATTTCTTCAGATGGCCGCTGTTGTCTTCCATGCCCCACCCGCACTGCTACATACCTTGGAGTGAACCATAGTACGAAGTTAACAGTAGTGGCCTGGGCCTGAAGTCATACCCTGCCATAAGGCATGGTGGGCATGACACCAATGTATGTACCGGTTGTACAAACATTGGTGTCATCGAGGATGTACAAACATTGGTGTCAGCGGGCTCAGCCGGCTGAGAGACTAGGGGAGATGGGTACTCGAGGGATCAATTCGCAAGCGCCGGGCCACGGGCCCAGCTTGGCCTCGCCCTAGCGGCCCACGAAGGTCAGCTATGGGTTGCGTGCTCAATGGGTCAACGCAACACCTTGGCGATATGTCAGCAATGGGGCCATGTAGCGTTCCCGCACTTTCCAGCTTAGTGTGCCTGAGCACCGGATGGACTAGACACCCACTCGAACGAGCCCTCCCCTTGCACATCCAGGCCAAACTCAGGATTTCGTCCGAGCAGCGTGTGACACAACCTCTTCCAGTGTTCTCAGCACCTCATCTGACGAGTAGTACCTCCCAGATTGACGGGCGCGAGTTCCCGCCTCAATGGCGCGCACTATCGCCTCTCGGCGCACGAGTTCACGGCGAAGTGTTCTTTCTACGAAATCAGACGCCGCACTGCCGTCGCCGAAATCCCTCTTGATGGCTTGCAGCAAGTCAGCGTCCAACGGGATATCCCAACTGGATCGATTACTCACAACGACCTCCTCAATCTGCTTCTTTGAGCATGAAAGCACCCTTAGGGGTATACGCCAGCTGAGACCACCTATCGACGACCCATTCTACCGCTCCTCTGTCGGGAAGCTCCGCGCAATAAGCCCCTCTGCAAGCGGACTGACCCAGATGTTGCCGCCTTAGCCCTGTTCCGGGATAACTTCATTGCCCATCGAAGCACAAAACTCTCGATGAGTGAGGAGCACACCACCATGGCTCTGGAACATGAGCGGATCGAGCGCTTACTCGACCGCGCCCGCACGCTGCTTAATCGCTACAGCTACATGCGCGATGCGTCGTTTTTCAGCATGACGCCGCTGGGACACGATGCGGTCGAGACGATCTTCAAGTGCGTGCAAGGGCACCTCAATCACCTGCGCGAGCGGTACAAGGCGGAGGCTGCTTCCGCAGAAGCCCGAAGGTTAGAGTTCGAGCTAGCCTTGCAACATATCAACGCCACCGCGGAAGGTCGTGAGGAAGAGGCCCGTGCCGAGCGCAAAGCCCTGGCGGAGCAATTCGGGCTCACCATAAACGACGCTGGCGACCGTTTCGGAGTCGTGATCTTCCGCGGGCCGAAGGCATCCGCTCCGGATGGGGAACCGTCGACGTCGTGACACTACCTTGATGGTCGAGATTTCCTCATAAACGAGGTATCAAAAGTGTTCACGACATGGCTTCACCGCAACGGCAGAATGTGCGCGTGTGGTGGACTGCCCAGGCAGACTACGGAACCGACTGTTGCCCAGGCGCTCATGTCGCCGGTCAGCCTCCCAAGAAGTTCGTCAATCTGACCGGGCAGGTCCTCCGGATCCCGCTGCGCTGCATGGAGACGCCACAAGCCAGTTCTCGCGACGCGAACAGCTCCTGTTGTCCGTCCGACAATTTCCTCACCCGTCCGCTGCGACGCCGTTGGCTCGCAACCAAGTAGCGCGGTAACTTCCTCGGGATTGAGGGAGTCACCGATGACGCGAATCGTCGCCTCAGACCGTTCGAATGTCCCCACGCGTAAACCTCTCTCCCTAGTTAAGGCCGAGACCTAGACTACGTAATGTCTGCTTTGGGTCGAAAGCGGACCTAATTCCCGGGCCGCACGTTCTCACTTTTTTGGATAGACCGCTAGCGCGACTTAGTGACTTGTCGCATGCGCTCAGTGACTGGCGAATCAGGCCATGTCGACGACGTTGGAGAGAAGTAGATCTTTCTCCCAAAGGCGCAGGGAACAGCCAGGCGCACAACGACGGAATTCCCCCTGCCGGTAATTACCTTGACCGATTCGATGTGATCCATGGGGACCTCGACGCGGCGTGCCCCACGGATCGCGGTAAGTGAGTTGCCGTTGTCGAGCACAATATCCATGAATCGTGCCTTCACCGCCCAGAGAAGAAGGGCAGAGAAACTGCCAATCATCATTGGAATAACAGCGACAGACACCGCCTCGCCCCGAGCAAGCAAGTTGATTGAAATAATGGTGAACGCGAGCGCCATAAAGATCGGAAGAGCTCGCTTGTTCCAAAAGGGGCTTCCCGACAAGGCAACCGTACCGTTAGTCACACCCACTCCCTCACAAGGCTATCGAATCTGTCCGCTTCGGGTCGCAAGCGGACATAGATCATGGCCTGTTGCTAGCCGCCCTTTGGGCAATTTGTCTGGGTAAACGCCGCGACATTCAGGATGCTTTCGCCGAACCCCCAGCCCTTCAGGGTGAATTTCCCAACCATGGTGTCATCGCAAAGAAGGATGTCTCGGGGTTGTGGCCCATCCAACTGGCAGATGGCGCCAAAGCTTGAATTTCGATCCAAGGGAAGAAGGCGTACGACCATCTTGCACGCGCGAACAGTCTGGGGAAATCCAAGGCGCGCTAGGCTCTCGTTGAAGTGAACACGCTGGGCTTCAATGAGCGCCGGATCGTTCACTGCCTCAAATGACGCCTCCTCGCTTTGTGCCGGAACGGCAGGCGTGATAAGCGCGCACGTCACTGCCAAGGCAAAACCACCTTTTGATAGTGGACGCAGAAACTTCAACAGCTTCCTCATCATCTCTCCCCATGTAGGTCCGCTTCGGGTCGCGAGCGGACCTTGAAACGTGCCCCTGCCAATGTTCTCCAACCTGGGCGACGAGACCCAAAGCAACGCCAATCGAGAGCGGGGCGCCAAGCAGCGTTGCTGCAAGCCCTTGCTGGCTATTTCCCGCAGTCAGCGACGCTTGTGCAGCCTGGATGCCAATTGTGGCCAGTTGCCGCGCATACGATAGCTATAGCGATGAGCACAGCGAGTGCAGCAAGCATAGTCGTCTTCTTCATATCACTCCCCTCACGGACTCACAAAGGTCCGGACGCAGCCGCAGAACTTTCCGCTTGGGGTCGAGAGCGCACCTATTGGCGCACCTCAACACCCCGAGACAATAGAACCAGTTGCTCATTGGCGTGCGGATAGTGGACTAACCCGGCGAAGTTTGTATCGATCAGCGCTCCGCTTTCCAGATAGTCCCATTCCCTCTCTTCATACCCGGGCAAATAGCTTTTATCTTCGATGGAAGCGACAACGACGCCTCGATACAAGTCATAGATCTGCACGATGTCACCCGCGCGAACAATCTGTCCGTCCTTGTACTTCATCGCTCCCCCATTTACCCGCGACCAGCATCGTTTCCCTGGGATGTCCGCTTTGGGTCGAAAGCGGACATGCCGCCCGTTACTAAACCGTGATTGAGGCGGGTCAATGTAGCCCTGCGGGCTTGAGCTCAGGGTGCCGTGCGTAAAGAGGATTCATGATCTCAAGGAGCATCTCACCCAAAACCTTTGCTGCCGCCAAACGATATCGCTTGAACTCGTCCTCAGGACAATTTTCCATGACGAGAATGATCGAGTCATTTAGCTTTTCCGAGTACTCAAGCATCAAGTCGCTAACCGCCTTCGCGACGTTGTCATTTCCTATCATATGGCCTTCCTTTCCGGGATGACTGAAGTGCCCACTTCGGGTCGAAAGTGGACCTTAGCCACCTTGGGACAAACGCCGCCCGAGAAAATCCTTCAGGCTCGCAGCAAACCAGATGCGCCCGTCCGTCTCATGCTCCCAGCGAAAAATGTCTGACCGACGGATCGAGCCGTTGCCTTGCACCGCAAACGCAAACAAGTCGCCGCCACCATCATCGCCAAAGAACAATAGATTCCCAAACGGCATGTAAAGGTCTCTAAGGCTGTCAGCATCTCTCATTCCCTGATTTCGGTGTAGTAGCTCTGAAGCTGACCAGACGACATTAGCCCCGTAGTCCGCGACAACTCCATCGCACTCACCCAGGAGAAGCTTCAGCTCTGCAGGCAGAGCTATTCCAAGATCCTTTTCTACCCGCGTCACCTCTTCAGGACTTGCAGGCAATCCAAATCGTGCATCGCTCGCTAGCGCTGCGATGTATCCCGCCCAAGATCCAGTCATGTCGCCTTCCTTTGCGCTATTCAAATAGCGCCCGCCTTGGGTCGAAAGCAGACATCCAAGATGCTCTTGAAGTTCGATCAGTTTCTACCTGGCAAAGCTAAACGGGTAGAAATCCTCGTTGGCGCCCTTCAAGCCAAGATAGACCCCGTATGAATCGTTGGCGCCAAGGTCGATGGATCTAGCCTTTAGCGTCTTGCCGTCCTGACTCGCCTCCACGCCATAGACGTGCAACGGCTTCATGTCAGGCACGTCAACAACAAGCTGAGCCTTTTTGTAGCTCACTAATCCGTTGTCAAAAATCCTGTATCGCAAGGTGAAGTGGTGCTCTCCAGGCTTGACTCTCACGCCCATCGGGCACCTTTTAACTGGACACCCCGTATCATCGCCATCAACGGAAACGATCAAGAAGTCATCATTGCTCGTTGGATGTTGGTCACCGCGATGTAGGGCGAAAGGAGAAAAAATAGCAGTTTGATCCAGCGGATAGGTTGGGTCTTCATATGCAGACATGGGACGAGCGGCCTCTTGAAGCGAGCAGGCCCCAAGCATGAGTGTCGAGACAGCCACATAAAATTTGCGCATTACTCCCCCTTTATAGATGCGCTTGATGCAATATCCGCTTCGGGTCGAAAGCGGGCACGTCGATCGCAATAATCAAATCTGCTTTGGAGTCAGGTCTTTGCTCTCAGTCCGTGCCGCAGCGTCGCAACGGGCGGTAGTAGCCCAGATCATTCGGGTGTTCACCACGAAGTGCAGAACCGCCCAATAAAGACACAGCGTGCCAAAGGGCACAAACCAAGCAAAAACTGGCATTACCAACCTCGAATTCATGATGCCAACGAAGGGCCTCATGCGGTCTTGGGTGATCGGGAAAAAACCACCGTTGAGCAACGTTGGAAGGTGAATGATCCGGAATTCGGCGAGCATGTAGGCAAACACCGCGATGCCAAAAAAGAAGAGCCTTCGCTGACGGCCGCTGACGCGGTTCCTTTTGTACCACTCATGCATGGCGATCCTGGTTGGCAACGAAAATGGGCAATAGCCAACGAACAGTATCCATGCGTAAAAGGGCACGGACAGCCACTGCACCGACATCACAAAGGCCGCGGCGTCACTGAAGGCCGAGTACTGCGAAGCGTTGCGTACGGCAGGTATAAGGCGAGCTCCATAGTCGCCAAGACTTCCAAGAACTGGGACTTCCGAAACTAGCGGGAACGCCCAGAGACAAAGATACCCAAGCGCCAAGAAAATCCCGGCAGCCAACAGAAACGGCCTTAGGTAGAACGCCCCCTTAAGTGCAAGCCGTCTCTTCTGCATGTACGGACTACGAAATTCGTTCAAAACTTCCCCCCAAATTCTTCGCTTCAAACCGTCGGTAGACCCGCGTCTGTGAGTGTCCGCTTAGGGTCGGAAGCGGACATTGCGCGGCGTTATCGCAGAGTATCCGCGACCTCGAACAACCACGCGCGATACAAGTCGTTCGCGCCCGGCCAGTAGTAGCACCCCAGCTGACTCAGTTTGGCAGCGAGGGAATCATCGTCGGGGTAGCGCCTGATCAATTGCACGATCTCCTCCGCAACACGCCCCGCCTCCAAGTCCGTCCCCTCGGCACGATATCGCCCGACGACTGCCTGCCAGGAAGATTCGTCCTCAGGCCAGTCTTGATGAAAGTAGCCACCAAAGAATTGTTCAAGCAGCTCCACGACGCCCCCTGCTTCAAATTTCCGCTAGGTCCGCTTCGGGTCGGAAGCGGACACTCTCACATCAAACGGGACTTGCCGTCCCAAAATAACCCTCGGCTCTGCGGGCCAGATCGTCAAGCTGCCCTGCCTCAACGATCAATGAGGTCTCCGCCCTCCACAAATGGGGAGCATCAACACCTCTGAGGCAAATGCGCAGTCGAATATGCCCAAGTGAGTCAGCAGCCTCCGCTTCTAGACGCAAATGGCCTTCCAAGGATTCATGATCCTTGACGCCCTGCCAGCCCCGCCAATGGGCGGCCAGATCCCTGAAAAAGGCAGCCCAACGGTCAGGCCGAACGTCGTAGACCTTCGTGACAGCGTTCAGCTCGTGCGATGAAACGCTCGCGGAGAACGAGCAGCCGTCATAGCCCGTCAAATCAGCGGGGATACTGCCCTCGAATCGAAAGGTAGTGCTGCTGTTTACGTCCTTGATCAAGAAGTCCGACATGCGCCCAGGTCCATGGTGTGCTCGTGATTCGGTGAACTGTCAGCTTCGGGTCGGGAGCGGACCTTAGGCATGGTGCCGAGTTAGATCTCTAGCGCCCAGTCCTGTTTAGGCCTCATCACTCATCCTCTCCCTGAACTCAGAAAGAGGTATCCGCTCCGACCCCTGGATTGGCTGAATGAATGCAGCTCCAAAGCCGCGAGCTTCGATAGCTTCGGCAGCTTCTATGGCCTCTGCGGCAGAGTCGACCGTCATTCGCCCCCACCAATGCCCGGCCTCGTATTCCTAGATCTTATAAGCCACGCCGGCGCCCCCTATTCATTCCTGTAAATAACGGACATCACGTTCCCCCTTGTAAGGTCCGCTGTGGGTCGCAAGCGGACCTTAGCAGCATCGTCAAACCTTGCCCTGCCGAAGATCCGCAAACCGCTTGGCGAAGGCCCGAACTCCGGCGTCAGCCGCAGGGTTCAGGACAACACCTTCAAGGGAAGCGAGGAATCTGGCTCAATCCGCATTCCCAAGCCCGCCGTTGAGGATTCGGTTTGCCATCCATACGCCTCTAAGGCTGGGGGCTCTCCGGAGGGAGAACAGAAGCCTAGCCTTGTACTCGGGATAAAACTGCTCAACGAAATGAACTAGGGAGCCAGGAACCCCCAGATCGGCCACAGGATGTGCCTCGAAGAATTCGAAAACTCGATCGATGCACCCGTGTACGTCGGACGTATCAAGACGACCAATCAGACCATCGACGGATGCGTCAAAGTCATCAAGGTCAGGATCGAGTAATTGAAGCGCGACTCCAAATTCACCCGCATTCATCCGAATTCCTTGTCCCTCAGAAGGGTCCGCTCTGGGTCGAAAGCCGACCTCACAAAACTACTAGTCAGTCGAGCCCCTGTTCCGACCACAACGCTTGGAAAGCACCGGGATCCATAGCCTTCGCTGTGAACTCTCGGTCTTGGTTAATTTCGTCGACGGATGGAACGGGCTCTAGACCCAAGGCGGTGTCGAGTGTCGCTCCTGCCGCCGAGGCCGCCCCGACTCGCCCATCGCGATAGAACTCCAGCTTTCGATGCTCCCAACGCTTCTCGTCGAGCTCAGATACCAAACGCACTGGGTAAGCTGGATTGTCGTGGTGCCAAATCACGTCAATGTAGATCATTGCCCCCTCCGGGCTCTCCGGCTCTTTCTCAAAAGGTCTGCTTTGGGTCGAAAGCGGACATACGCAAGTTAGTCAGTTGTCCGCCTGGTCATCCCAAAACAGCTCAACCCTCTCTCCGTCAATGATCAGTTGGCCCGTGACCTCGTCTACCTCGTCGGCGTTGATGACCGGCCGCGGAAACCCCTCCTTATCTGCCTGAGAGATCTCCGGCCACTCCCGCTTAGCCAGCGCGATGGCCTTCTTGAAGGCTTCGTTGGGTCCCTCGGCAAAGACGAGGCCGCTTAGCTCAAATCCAAGGACGCGTTCGCCACGAACGAAACCCTCTCCATAACCTAGAACCTGCCAAGTTTTCATCGAGCGTCTATCCTTTGGGTCACTGCGAAGTGATGTCCGCTGTGGGTCGAAAGCGGACCTTTCACGCTTACGTCCGTTGATCCAAATAGGTGACGCCACGAGCCGAAATCGCCAGAGTTTTAGGCCCGCCACCTTCGACGAAATCGGCCAGGGACCCTCTGGTCCCAGTTCTCTCACCGATCGACCCACCGAAGTATCAAGGCTGGACAAGCCCTGCCTCAAGTGAATCATTCCCCGAAATTACGCACCGTCATGGGCCCTACCGTGAGGGTGTCTGCCCCCGCCATCAGATCGGCCGGAACATGGTCGCAAGGTGGCGTAGCACTGAGCGCCGCGAACAATGGCTGGTCTATCGGCTCGCCCTTGGCTCCTGTCGCACGCACCACCTTGCCGGACTCATCCACGGAAACGACAACCTCAACAGGATGCTGCAACTTGATTCTTGGCATATCCCACAGCAGATGAAAGGAACATTGCTTGGCGTACTCAGCACGCTGCATGGGAAGCCCCACCGTTGCCTCCCACTGCTTGTCCGACTTGGCGGAATCATTCTCTATCTGGGATTTTGACGCCTGGCTTGCTGCCCTGGCCTGGCGATCACTGGCGCTCGCAGGATGGAAGACAATCTGGATCTCTCGCTGATAGACGTTCTCAAAGCCGTGGTAAGGAAGAGGTCCGGATTGGCGCACAGCGTCGACGAGATCCGCGCGACCTGCCTCGTTGAAATCGCACTCCGGCAAAATCTCGACGCTCTGAATGTCGCCTCCACGCAACTGGATGATCCGTGCCGTGCAAGCTGAGCCCGGCTCCAGTTCGGCGCTGAAGGAATAACGCTCCCAGTGCCACTGGATGACCGTAAAGATCGCCTTGGCGTAATTGCTGGATACCGAGTCAGCGACCTGGGCGTGACCGTCCGTTGCCGGAATGATCGACGCTCCAGCCAACAAGGTGATTCCCGCGATGAAAAACTTCTGCCGCACTGCATCCCCCCTTGCCGTTTCCACGGCATGAAACCTACGCTCCCATCCGCCCTGGATCGAAAGCGGACCACTCGCCTAATCCAGCTGACGAACCCATGCGCCCTTTCGTCCGCTATGGGTCGGAAGCGGACCTTCTAAGAATATAGCCACAAGCGTCCGCCTGCGCGCGAGCTCCCCATCAAAGGGGAGGTCAGCGCTTACGGATCGGACGTTCAGCCCAACCGGAATCCGCGTTGACGCCAATGGCGCTGGTAGAGCGCGTACGCTCACAGGTTTGTCGGAGATACGATCATCTGTGGCTGCACTGTCCGGAACGCCATGGATAGTGGCTGCTGATACCCAACGCTTGAGGTCAGTAGCCTCGCGCGAGGCTCGCATCGAATGATGCGAAGGGCATCAGGGGCATACCTCTTCTTCAGCACCAGAAGTAACAAGCGGAATGTGGCCCATACGACCAAGGTGAGTAAGGCCAAAGCCAGCCGAATACTTGAGGCCATAGCCGAGAGTTCGGTCGAAACCCACGTGTGCGCACCAAATAAGCCCTATGCAGAGCATGGTTGGTGCCGGAAGTACCGTGCCGACGGCAAGGCAAACGATGGCGCCAATATATGAATGCGCCAGATTGTAAGTGACGGCACCGACTTTTGAGCCTCTGAGATAGCCGATAAGCGAAAGGTCTGGCGTAAGGAAGAACAGGGCAAATGTCCCCCAGCCAAAACCGTATTTCGAGTACCCCAACAACGCCGCGACCAGAACACAAAGCCCTTCCAGCCTAAGCACGACTCGCACAGCGCCTACCGTTGCACCAGGCATGCAATGTTCCTCAAAATTCGTTCTAGTGACTTCCAGAAATCGCACAATCAGCAGTCCGGTGCCATCACCGCAAATCCCTGAATCCTGTTGGATGATGTGGGTGTCGGCACCGGACCAATAACGAAGGGAAAGTCAGTCAACGAGGACGTCGAAATCCGCACGGCATCCCTTGTCCACCCAGATACCGTGGCGTGACCATCCCCAGCTGCTGCCGTACTCGCACTTGGACACAGACCGGCGTTCGCGCAGACGCGCCTTAAGCAATCGACCGTCGACGTCGCAGTGCCGATAGGCGTTGCTGTCACTGGCGCAGGACAATGTCTGCGTTTCGCCACGACCGTGTCCACGGTCTCCATCGTGCCACTGAGGATCGGCGGCACAGCCGGCAAACAGGATCAGTCCGAGCAGTGACGTGTAGAAAAGAACGCGAGAAAAGGTGAGGTACATGATTGTCGCTCCTCTCTTCAGAACCGGTAATCAACGGAAGCACTGGCGAGATACCCGGTTCTCTTCTGCACGATCGGGCTATTGGCAACATCCTTGAGGTAGCGCACACCTTCAGCGCTGAAGCGAGTCATCCAGTGTTCGCCGAAGCGATGTGTCCATGTGACGCCTGCAGCGGCCGCGTTCAAGCCGGCCCCCGGCAAGAACCTTTGAAAATGCGTATTCGCGGCCTGTACGGAAGTCACGCCGAAGTAGGTCTGGTTGTACTTGTCGTTGCCGTAATGCAGGGCTGCGTTGAGATCGATGCTGTCGCGCGCTCCGCCCCACGCGAGCACGTGACCCGTAAGGTGGTAGCTCATGCCGTAATCTGCGTGATTCATGGACTTGCTTGCGATAAGCCCGATGTCTGCGCGTTGACCGATCTTGACGCCGAAGCCCACGTTGGCGAGCACGGAGGGTTTGATGTCACCCATGCCCTTCAAGAAATCGGAACCAGGGCGCGCGACATCATCCTGGTCCTTTCGACCTGGATCCATGCCTGCAGAAGTGGTCACGAAAAGGTAATCAGTGAGCCGGAAGCGGAAGCCAGCGCCCTGCGTGCCGTCGATGAAGAAGCCATTATCGAAGGCAAACGAGGCATCAACTAACGGAGTCACCCGATACTCGTTACTGCCAGCGTAGCGAGGCAGGTAGGCGACGCCGCCGCCAACGTAGGAGGTGCCGACATTCGCGTCCTGAGCGTGAACGGTTGGCGTGAACAGTGGCAGCGCGAGCACAAGGTACGAGAGGCGAAACGATTTCAAGGGAGGCACTCCTGGCCATGGGGACGGGCCAGAATCGTAGGCACCTCATGGCCAGAGGTGTGTGGGGTCTTTGTGGGACAAATGTGCCTATCTGTAATCGCCCGCTACAAATAAACACAATTTCGAAGTCGTTTTCGATTGTTGATGCGCCTGGGGCGATGTTACGTTGGCGTAATTAAGGTTCGTGATGCCATGCATAAATTACTTCTCATTGAGGACGATCATCGCCTTGCGTCTCTCGTATCGGAATTTCTGAGCCGATATGAGTTCGACGTCTCCATCTGCCCGCGCGGCGACACCGCCGTAGCCGCATTCCATGAAGTTTCGCCTGTGGTGGTCGTACTCGATCTCATGCTGCCAGGCATGGACGGCGTAGAGGTTTGCAGGCGACTTCGGCAACTAGGGGACACTCCTATCGTGATGCTTACGGCGCGCGCCGATACCATGGACCAGATTGCTGGCTTGGAGATCGGTGCGGATGACTACGTGCTGAAGCCAGTAGAGCCAAGACTCCTCCTCGCACGCTTGCGCGCAGTGATGCGTAGGCATGTCTCGCCCGAACGAACCGATGATGCTTCGCGCGAGCACGTGATGATTTTTGGAGGTCTTCGCATCGACGAACTATCACGCGAGGTCACCTGGAAAGGCGCGGCCGTGGAGCTCAAGACCACCGAGTACAACCTGTTGCTGGCCTTTGCCAGGGCACCGGGCCGCGTACTAAGTCGCGACGAGCTGATGAAGCAGCTACGCGGTATCGAGTTCGACGGGCTTGACCGGACGATTGACGCGGGCGTGTCGCGATTGCGCAGGCGGTTCGACGATTTGGCGCAGGAGCCTCAGAAGTTGAAGACCGTGTGGGGCAAAGGCTACCTGTTCAATCCGTACGCGTGGGAGGACTGACCGGCCATGCTGCGTACGTTTTACAAGCTCTATCTAACGCTTATCGCCAGCATCATCCTGGCAGCGTTCGTCGTCGTTCCTGGCATGCAATACATGCTGATTCCCAGGTTGACGCCATCAGACGCAAATGATCTACGTTCGACCATGTATATCCTGCGCGATATGCTGTCCGTTCAGGACGAGGCCAAGCGAGAAAAGGCCCTCGATGAAGTACAACCGACGCTCACTATGGTTCGCTTCGACCTGCTTGATCGATCGTCTGTCGTTCTGACGGACGACCAGCAGCGCCATCTGGATCTCGGATATGCGGTCGACATCGATACTCCCGGCACCATCCTTCTTGCTATCCCTCCCTCTCATCAATTGCTGCGCACGCGCGACCTGCAGGCGCCGGGTGCAAGCTCCCTGTTCCGTGTCGTCGCGTGGACCGTGGTGGTCGCCATGCTGCTTGGCGGCCTGTTCTTTTGGCTACGGTCCCATTGGCGTGACCTCGAAATTCTTCGCGAGGCCGCTCAGCGCTTCGGTGACGGGCAACTCCATGTGCGCTCCGGTTTGTCGGCGCGCTCCAGCGTAGCGCCTCTGGCAACGCGCTTTGACAGTATGGCGAGCCGCATCCAGACCCTCGTGTCGACCCAGAGCGAGATGATCAACGCGATATCGCATGAGCTGCGCACGCCTATCGCCCGTTTCGGCTTCGCCCTGGCACTGTTGAAATCGGCCAGGGACGAAGGAGAACGGCGCCGCCACATCGCAGCCATGTCAGATGACATGGCTGAGTTGGACCAATTGGTCAGCGAACTGCTGTCATACGGTGCCCTGGGGCAGCCAGGCCGCGACCCGGAGTACTGCCAGGTCGATATCGCGGAATTCATCGACAGTGTGATCGGCAGCCTCGCGCTGGAGATGGAAGCGCGTGATATCCACTGCCGCGTGACCATTCTTCCGACCGGAGCGATGGCGCCCATCGACCCGAAACGCTCAGCGCGCGCCTTGATCAACATCGTTCGCAACGCGATGCGTTATGGACGAAGCCAGATCAACATCACCGTGACGATGACCGGTGAAATGCTGGTCATCCATGTCGATGACGATGGTATCGGTGTGCCAGAGGCTGATAGGAAGTCCATCTTCGAACCTTTCCATCGACTCGACCGTAGCCGTGACCGTAGTACCGGTGGCTTTGGTCTCGGACTGGCGATTGTCCGGCGCGCCATCACGTCACAAGGAGGCAGTGTCGAGGTTGATGATTCACCGACCGGCGGAGCTCGTTTCACGCTGCGGTTGCCCGTTTCTACGGACGTAGAAAGTACAGCGAATACCAAAGCAAAATAGGAAAGGACCGCACTGATCAGTGATCAAACTCCTCAAACGCAGACTTAAACCACTGACAGCTCAATTGAACGCTTCAATGCCTGTCTTTCGAAGGCAGGCTCGGCTACGGGCACGTTGTCCCATGTGATGGGTGCTGCGTAATGGAGAAAATTTCAGCGCATGCCGTTTTGTGCCTGCCCACGTGAATGGCCAATCAAAGCGCGCCGCGGTGGACACCGACAAATGGGCTACTCATCACACTTGCGGCACGGAGATCTAGCCTGGGATGAATTGCCTCGGAGACAAGGCACTTGGAGGATCAGGGTGCCTCGGCGAGTATCGATCTAGGCCAAAGGTCAGGCCATGACTTCTCGCAGGCGTCGCCACCCGGTCGTACGCGTAGCCTGCGCCTCGCCCACTTCCGGGTACCTTCGGTGCATAGCTCATGGATCGTCGCGAACGCGGTGGTGTCGAGTTTCCCCTGGTTCTTGCAGGACTCTTTACAGTGGCCGTTGCCCTGCCCGCTCACGCGACACCGGCGCCCGCAGACGGAACACCCGTGGCAGCCAAGGGCCAGCCTGGTTGCGACACACAGGACGCGCGCAGCTGTACGGAGCTCGCCCTCGCAGCCATGGGTGGGCGCGAGCGGCTCGCCGGCATCACCCATGCGCATTACCAATTGACGAGTCATGTAGCGCTGACCGAGCAGTCCTATCGGCAACAGCCGTTCATCACGGCTTATGAGCGCGACGACCTCACACTGGATTTCACGAACGGACGCCTGCTCCGCGTGGCGCATGTCACCTGGCCGGAATCGGATCCCCACCAGTCGGAGATCACCCAAACCCTGGTCGGTGGGCCCGACGGCGGTGTCTATCGCACAGAAAAGGGCGATGCGCCGTGTTCGCTGAGTGATCTCGACAGCAACGCCGATGCGCTGGCACTTGGGCCAGAACGTCTGCTGCTGACAGCACTCGCCGCGCCGGACCTACATTTCGCCAAGGCACAGTGGCTGCGCAGTACTCCACACAGCGTGGTCGAGTTCACGTGGCACGGTACGTCCATACGCGTACTGATCAACGCGAACAACCACCTGCCGGATGCGATGGAGAGCACCCGCAACTTCCATGACTTCTGGTTCGCCTGGGGCGATGTGCGTCAATTGGTGTACTTCGACAACTGGCATCTGTTCCACGGTTTGGTACTGCCGACCAATCAGGTGGAATTTCGCAATGATGTGCCATGGCAATCGACGCAGATCACCGATGCCAGCTTCAACGATCCGCTCGACGACAAAAGCTTTTCGATGGATGCGAAAATCGCGGCCAAGAGTGGGCAGTCCAAGGGTTGGGAGCGCCCCTTCAGCGACAAAGCGCGGACGGAACTCGCGCCGGGCATCGAGTTGTTCCAGGGCTCATGGAACACCACGCTGATCAAGCAGGATGATGGCGTGCTGGTGCTGGAAGCGCCGATCTCGCCGATGTTCGCCCAAGGCCTTTTCGCCAAGGCGCACGACGAATACCCGGGCCAGCCGATTCGCGGCGTATTGACCACCTCTGACTCCTGGCCCCATGCCGCTGGTGTACGTCAGGCCGTGGCTGAAGGCTTACCGGTGTACGCGCTCGATCTCAATCGCCCTCTGTTGGAACGCATGGTGGCCGCACCGCACCACCTGCGTCCCGACCTGCTCGACACACAGCCGAAGGACGCGCATTGGAACACCGTGTCCGGTGCTCTGGCGCTGGGTCAGGGCGCCAATCGCGTGGTGCTCTACCCGTTGCGCGGCGCATCCACCGAACGCCAGTACATGGTGTACTTCCCTCAGCGTCACCTGCTCTATGCGAGCGACACGCTGGCACTCAGCGGCAAAGACACCCTCTACGATCCGCAATTGATGCATGAGGTGGTGCAGGCAGTGGAGCGTGAGCACCTCGCCGTCGACACGGTGTACTCCATGCACCAGGGGCCACTGGCCTGGGCCGAGGTGATCAAGATGGTGAATGCGTCGGTGTATTGAGGTTCTGCACGGGCAGTGATGGCGTCTCCCGATTCACGCCGGCATCGGGGGACTACCCGCCCGCTCATGCTGCGCTGCTACCCTATGCCTTCGCATGAGGAAAGCGCATGCCTGACAGCTTGCTGCCGTTGAACGCCTTGATGGAACCGCTGCGCGGCTTCGTGGCCGTGGGCAGACATATGAGCGTGACGCTCGCTGCGCAGGAGCTATGCCTGACGCAATCGGCCGTCAGCCGGCAAGTGCAGGCACTGGAACAACGGCTGGGCGCGAAGCTACTGCGCCGGGGGCATCGTTCGGTCACCTTCACCGCCGAAGGGGAACGCTTGTTTCGCGATGCGGATCTGGCACTGCGCCAGTTACAGCAAGCCGTCGCCGCCGTAGCGACCTCCACGACGACGCGGCCGGTTACCTTGAGCGCAAGCATTGGCCTCACCGCACTATGGCTGTTGCCACGTCTCGGGCGTTTCCAGCAACGGCACCCCACCATCGACTTGCGTGTGGCGGCGAGCAATCGTCTGGTGGATCTGCCCGCCGAGAATGTCGACCTCGCGATCCGTTATTGCGCCCACGCCGATGCACCGGCCGGGGCACGGCATCTGTTCGACGAGCGGATCGCTCCGGTGGCCAGCGCCCTGCCGAAACGACGGCGCCTGCGCACCCCCGCCGATCTGGATGGACAAGTGCTGCTGGAGTACGAAGATCCCCAGCGATCCTGGCTGCAATGGCGCGACTGGCTTCAGGCACGAGGCTGGAAGGTCAAGCCCAAAGCGATCCTGCGCTTCAACCAATACGATCAGGTTGTGCATTCGGCTCTCGCCGGCCAAGGCATTGCCTTGGGGCGTTTGCCACTGTTGGGCCAGTGGCTCAAGGACGGCCATCTGCGCACGCTGGATACGCCACGGGCGCCGCAAGGCACCGACCACGCTTATTTGGCTGCTACAGGGTGACGACGCGCCACGTGACAGCGTGAGCGCCGTGATCGCCTGGCTACTGAGCGAGAGTGCGGCCACCTAACGCATCGCCGCTCGCATGCACCATATGCATGTGAAACGTGCGCCTTTTTCGTTTGAACACCTGTGCCATGCGGCATCCAATAACCGCACGCGCCACTTGCCCGGCGCCGCACCGGAATCCTCATGTCCTATCCTCCCGATACCACCCACGCGTCTTTGCTGCACTCGACAGCACAACGATGGTCCGCGCCAGCACCATCGACTGTGGAAGCTACGTTGAGCTATCTCGTGCCCGGTGATGCCACGCCGGTGCAATACGCCTACGAACCACCTGCTGGCGTACCGTGGGAAAGCGGTCATTTCGATGACGTACCCATCCCCATTGGCGACGCGCGCCAAAGGGATAGCCAGCCGTCCATTCAACGCGAAGGGTTCGAACTGTGGGATGCCCCCACGGCGCTGCGCATCGACCATGATGACGAGGCGATCCGCCGGCTCTACTACCCAGAGCTGGAAGCGCTCGTGTTGTCGGTAACGGGCGGCCATCGCGCCTACGTCTTCGATCACCTCGTGCGCCGACGCGACCCCATCCATGCGGGATTGGATTTCGGACGGGCCAAGCGTGGAGAGACGGCTGCGCCGAATGCACGCATCCACACCGATTACACCGAACGCTCCGGACAACGCAGGCTCGGCCTCGTGCTGGGCACGCATATGCCTGCAGGCCCTGCTCCGCGTTTTTGCATCGTCAACGTATGGCGCTCGTTGCGTGGCCCGGTGCTGGATACGCCGTTAGCCGTCTGCGACGCGCGCAGCGTCGACGCTGGCGAACTCATCGAGGCCGAAGTGCGCTACCCCCGCCGCCAGGGCGAGATCTACCTCGTCGCGCGGGCCCCGCGACATCAATGGTGGTACTACGCCGGTATGGATCTGCATGAAGCGCTCGTCTTCAAACAGTATGACTCACGCCTCGGCGGCGTTTCCCGCTTTGTGCCCCATGCCGCGTTTGCCCATCCCGACGCACCGAAAGACGCACCGCCACGCGTCAGCATCGAGGCGCGTTGCCTGGTGCTGTTCGACTGATCCCCTAGGAAGAGAAAACCATGATCGAGTGCTGGTTCGAATTCGCTAGCAACTACAGTTATCTCAGCGTGATGCGCATCGAGCAGGAGGCGCTCGCACGCGGTGTAACCGTCGTGTGGCGGCCCTTCCTGCTCGGGCCGATCTTCCAGTCCCTCGGCTGGAACAATTCCCCCTTTGTCCTGCAGCAGGCCAAGGGCAACTACGTCTGGCAAGACATGCCCCGCCAATGCCGCAAGTACGGCTTGCCCTGGCAGCAGCCCAGCCAGTTCCCGCGGCGCTCGGTGCTGCCCACACGCATTGCGCTGCTCGGCGAGGATCAACCATGGATGGGGGCTTACTGCCGCCGCATCATGCAGATGAATTTCGCTGAGGACCGCGATATCGACAACGTCGAAACCGTCGGCGAAGCACTCACCGAACTTGGCTTGCCCGCCGATCAGTTGCTGCAGGATGCCGGTACTGAGGCCAACAAGCAGCGCCTGCGCGATCGCACAGAGCTCGCCAAGGCGCGCGGCATCTTCGGCGCCCCGACGTTCTTTGTTGGCAACGACATGTACTGGGGCAACGATCGGCTGGACGACGCGCTGGCAGATGCGGCGACCGCGCACCACACCCGGCGAGGCCATACCGTCTGAGCGGCCACGTCGCGGAGAAACCGGAGGCCACGTGCGCGCTCGCCAAGCGTCGTGCTCTCCGGTGACGCCAACACCGACAGATCCATCAGCAATGCACCACAATCAGGCGCACTGAAAGGCTGACACGCCGCCTCACGGACCTTTGGTACGGTGTCCATGTCGCCTACCGTGTCCATCACCCCGGCTCGGCGGACGGCCATGGCAGCCTTGCCGTGCAAGGCGGGCTGCAGGTATTCCTACCACCTGCAGCCCGCTATCCATCATCCACCGGATAGACGTCGGCTGGCGGCCAGCCACGCCGCCAGACACGCCAGCTTCTGCTCCTTCCGCCATGGCTTCCAGCGGGAGATTCCCAGCGTTTTGAGCCGGTCGCTGATATCCACCGACGACACGCCAAGCTCCGTCGCCGCCAGCTCAGGCAGTGACTTTTCATCCAGCTCGACCCGCTCAATGTCGCAATCGGAACACGCCGAACGAAGCGCATCACGCACCGCCAGCGCTTCCGCCACTGGCACGTGCTCCGCCCATTCCAGGCTGTACTCGAGAAGGTCGGTGATCCAGCCTGCGCGATTCACCAGCAACGCAACGACGACCGTCGCATATCCTGCCGCGGCCATGTCACTAAGCATGGCCTGCAGCCCTTTCGTTGCAGCCGCGTCCTGGTGCCTGCGCCCTTCCTCCACCGCAGCTATCGCGTCGGCGGACGCCTTACCCTCCGGCCCGCGGGGCATCTCGGCAGCAACGCGGTAGGGTTCGAAGGAGAGCCGATCGCTCTCGGCTCCGGTGACAAGCACAGTGGAGAGCACGACCTGCGGCACGCCATTCTCCACGGCCACACACACCGCCACCGCGCCACCTTTGTGCGCACGCAACCCGAGGGCAACCATGCGTGACGGGTGCTGTCTTGCGGGTGTCATCCGTGGCTCCCAGGGCGATGCCCTTGGCCATTCGTTGCCGAGATCCGATCGATCATGACGACCCCCCTCGCCATCCGCGGCGACCTTTACCGACGAACGAGTTGTCCGGAGATCGACAACTTCGCCGATTCTTCCATGATCGAGGTGAAGAATCCGAATGGCCGTCTTCCGGGCGCGGGTAACGTTGTGGCGATCAGCCCGCAGCCTGCCAGCTCTCCAGCAATGTACGGGTCTGCTCGATCACCGTGGCCTTGAGCAAGGCGCCCTTGGCGGCGTCGATCTCTTTCCAACCCAGCTCATCGAGACAGGCTCCGGGTGGGTAGAAGAACAACAGGATCTGCCCCTTGAGGGTAAGCAGCCGTATCCGCGTTAACTGATCGCGTGAGGTGGTGCCAGTGATACGCGCCAACAGAGCAAGCCGCAGCTTATTTAGTGGCTGCTTAAGGCGCTGCTTCAATAGCTTGGAAGCGCCACTGGGTTCCTCGCCGACCATGTCCCGCGTCACGAACAGGCGCCGGTGGGCCGCTTTGGAGTCGGTCAGCACCAGATCCAACGTCACCGCGTGGATCTCCAGGAAAGCATCGATCAGGGCACTCGTGTCGCCCTGACGTTTCAACACAGCGAGCGCCCGCTGCATGGACGGCTCGAAACGGGCGCGAATTTCGTCGGCGATGAACTCGGCACAAGCGTGATACACGCCGTCCTTGTTCTCGAAGTAGTACTGCAACGCGGGGGCATTGACGCCCGCCTCCGCCGCGATATCACGCGTCGACGCGCCGGCGAAGCCGTGCTCGCCAAACAACTTGATGGCCGCATCGATGATCCGCTGACGCGTCTCATCGCCGCGTGCGTAGCCGCCGGCCGGGGAGCGTCGGGGACGCCTGGGTTGGCTCATGCACGGGTCTCCTTCGTGTGCCTGACGAATATATCATTTGACAAAGTTATTCCAATCGGAATAAATCTTCCAGCTGGAATACATTTGGACACCTCCCCATGCCCGCCCCCTCCGGCTCCACGCCCGGCGAAGCCACGAAAGACCCCGTCACCCCATCCTCGCGCCGATCGAAGGCGGGCAAGATCCTGCTGCCCGTGGCCATCGTGCTGGCCGTGATCGCCCTGCTGGCCCTCGGCTATTGGTGGGCGGTTGGTCGTTTCATGCAAAGCACCGACGATGCGTACCTGCGGGCGGACAACGTCACGGTGGCGCCCAAGGTCAGTGGCTATGTCACCGATGTCTACGTGGGTGACAACGTGACGGTAAAGGCCGGTGACCCGCTGGTTCGCCTGGACGGGCGTCAATATCAGGCCGCATTGGATCAGGCGCAGGCCACCGTCGATGCGCGTGACGCGGATATCCAGCGCGCGCAGGCGGGCATCCTGCAGCAGCGCGCCGCCATCGAACAGGCCAAGGCCCAGCAACAGGCCGCACAGATCAGCAGCCGACACGCGGAAGATGAAGTACGCCGCTACGGCCCGCTGGCCAGCACCGGCGCGGAAAGCAGCGACCAGCTGTCGGTGCTCATCAGCAATCGCGATCAGGCGCAGGCCACGCTCGCCGCCGACACGGCAGCGCTCGACCAGGCGCAGGCAAGGATCGCCGACCTCAACGCGCAGATCGCCCAGGCCCATGCACAACTGGAAGCAGCGCAGGCCTCGGCGCGGCAGTCCAAGCTCGACCTGGAAGACACCTTGATCCGCAGCTCGCTCGCCGGCCGCGTGGGCGATCGCTCGGTACGCGTCGGGCAGTATGCGCAGCCCGGCACGCGAATGATGACGGTGGTGCCGGTGCAAAACGTGTATCTCACCGCCAACTTCAAGGAAACCCAGATCGGCCAGATGCGCGCGGGACAGCGCGCCAGCGTGCATATCGACGCCCTCCCCGATACCGAACTGCATGGCGTGGTCGAGAGCTTTGCCCCAGGCACAGGCGCGGAGTTCGCGCTGCTGCCACCGGAGAATGCCACCGGCAACTTCACCAAGATCGTGCAACGCGTACCGGTGCGCATCCGCCTGGATACCGACGAGCAGACCCGCAAACTACTGGTGCCAGGACTGTCGGTGACGGTGAAGGTGGACACCCGCACGGCACCTGACGATGGCAAGGCCGCGTCAACGGGAAGCAGTCATGGCTGAGGCAGCTGCCCAGCCTGCCAGCCATCCTGAGCGTGCCAGCGTGGCGGACTGGATCGCGGTAGCGGCCGGTTCGCTGGGCGCACTGATGGCCACGCTCGATATCTCCATCACCAACTCCGCACTGCCGCAGATCCAGGGTGAGATCGGCGCCACCGGCACCGAGGGCACCTGGATCTCCACCGGCTACCTGATGTCGGAGATCGTGATCATCCCGCTCGCGGCGTGGCTGACGCGCGTGTTCGGTTTGCGCAATTTTCTGCTCGGTTGCGCGGTGCTGTTCATCCTGTTTTCGATGATGTGCGGTATCTCCACCACCCTGATGGCGATGATCATCGGACGCATCGGCCAGGGGCTTACCGGCGGCGCGATGATTCCCACCGCGCAAACCATCATCCGCAGTCGCCTGCCGCTGTCGCAAATGCCCATCGGCATGACGGCCTTCGGCTTGATCGTGCTGCTGGGGCCGCTGCTCGGTCCGGTGCTGGGCGGCTGGCTGACGGAAAACATCAGCTGGAGCTGGTGCTTCTTCATCAATCTGCCGGTGTGTATCGGCCTGATCACCCTGCTGCTGGTCGGCCTGCCGTCGGACAAACCGCACTGGGAAGCTCTGAGAAAAGCCGACTGGCTGGGTGTGTTCGGCCTCTCTATCGGGCTCAGCTCACTCACCGTCGTGCTCGAGGAGGGTCAGCGCGAACGCTGGTTCGAGTCCAGCATGATTATCTGGCTCAGCCTGCTGTCCTTTGCGGGCATGATGCTGATCGCGATCTCGCAGTTCACCGCGAGCAAACCCGTGATGCGCCTGAGCTTGCTGAAGAACCCCCGCTACGCCAGCGTGATCTTCATTGTGCTGGTGGTGGGTGCAGCGCTATACGGCGTGATCTACGTGATCCCGCAGTTTCTGGGCCTGATCGCGGGATACAACGCGGAACAGTCCGGCTGGGTCATGTTGGTATCCGGCGTGCCTGCCTTCTTGATGATGCCGCTCTTGCCACGACTGCTCGGCAAGGTGGACTTTCGCATCCTGGTGATCACCGGCCTGCTGTGTTTCGTAGCGAGCTGCATGCTGGATATCCACCTGACGGCGCAGTCGGTAGGTCACGATTTCTTCTGGTCACAGCTAGTACGTGGCGCCGGCCAGATGCTGGCGATGATGCCGTTGAACCAGGCCTCGATGGCCGCCGTATCACGCGAAGAGTCGGGCGATGCCGCCGGCATTTACAACATGGCGCGAAACCTCGGCGGCTCGATCGGCTTGGCCATCATCGGCACCGTGATCGATCGGCGTAATACGTTTCACGTGGCCACCATCCGCGAGTCGCTTTCGGCCAACTCGGTACTGGGTCAAGACCGCATGGCGGCCAACGCCGCGGGATGGTTCGCGCAAACCGGCGACATGGCGTACTCGAAGATGCGCGCCCTCGGCCAACTGGCGGCACAGATCCAGCAGCAGGCATTGGTGATGACGTACTCGGAAATTTTCTACGTGCTGGGCATCGCCCTGCTCTGCTGTATACCGCTGGCTTTGCTGCTGAAGACGCCCAGTCACCATGCGCCACCAGCGACGGGCCATTGAGGATGTTTGTCATGACCACGCTTGAGTCTCGCACGCCGCGCGTTCTGCTGTTGGCGCTGCTTGCTTCGATTACCACCCTGTCGGGCTGCACCGTAGGCCCTGATTACCGCGGTGCACCCAACGTGCCAACCGGCGCCGCGCATGGCAATGCCTTTGTGCGCGCGCCCGTCGCAGGCATGGCAACGACACCCGCACCGAGTCAGTGGTGGGCGACCCTCAACGATCCGCAACTCAATGCGCTGATTGATGCTGCACTCGCCCACAACCAAAACCTGCAAGCGGCACAGGCCCGCCTGCGGCAGTCGCGTGAGCAGTTGCAGCAGCAGCGCACCAAGGCACTACCCAGTGTCTCGGTGGATGCGGCGGCGGTACGCCTGCGCGAGCCCGATACGTCGCTGTTGCAGTCATCGCAGTCCTCCGGCAACAACGGCTCGCAAAGTGGCCAGACCACGGGAACATCCAAGGGTCGCGGTCCGTTGCAGCTATACACGGCAGACTTTGATGCCTCCTGGGAACTGGATCTGTTCGGTGGCATGCGACGCGCCACGGAGTCGGCGTCGGCACAGGCCGACGCTGTGGAAGCCGACCTTGCCGACACTCAGGTGTCGCTGGCTGCGGAAGTTGCGCAAGCGTACATCGGCTTGCGCGACCAACAGCAGCGACTGGTGTTGGCCAATCAGTCCACCGAACTCGCACAGAAAACGCTCGCACTGGTGCAGCAGCGTCGTGCGCACGGCGTTGCCGCCGATGCGGATGTCGAGCGCCAGACCACCCAGGTGGAAAACACTCGCGCGACCTTGATCCCACTCGACGAACAGATCACCGAGTCGCTGGACCAGTTGGCCGTACTCACCGGCCAAGCACCGGGTGCATTGGATCAGGAACTGTCCACGCCCAAGCCATTGCCAACCTTGCCTGCAAGCGTAGCGGTTGATGATCCGGCAACCATGCTTAGACAGCGGCCGGATATCCGCGCGGCCGAACGCCGGCTGGCATCAAGTAGCGCGCAGATCGGCCAGCACACCGCTGACCTGTTTCCCAAGGTGACGCTCATGGGCTTTCTCGGTTCCACCGGTATCAATCCGGCGGATCTCGCCAAGAAGAGTGCCTTTACCTGGCTGGGCGTGCCCTATCTGCAATGGGACGTGTTTGACTTCGGACGCACGCGCAGCACCATTCGTCAGGCCGAAGCCGACCGTGACGAAGCCGCTGCGAAATACTCGCAAACCGTACTCGCCGCGCTGCAGGATGCCAACAACGCCCTGTCCCGCTACGGACATCAACGAGAGAGCGTTGCGCGCCTGCAGCAGATCGAAGCATCGGCCAACCGATCCGAGACGCTGATGCACCAACGCTACGACGCCGGCGCATCCTCATTGATCGACCTGATGGATACGCAGCGCACGCAATTCAGCGCGCAGCAGAACTTGGTTGAAGGCCAAGCCGATCTGCTGAAGGACTTCGTATCACTGCAGAAAAGCCTTGGACTGGGCTGGCAGTAATCAAGACGTTCCCTGCATGGAACGCGGCATCGAGGGGCTTGCCCCCCCGATGCCGCGCCCATGACCTCAGTACTTGGCGGAAACAGTAAACATCAGCTGCCGTGGCGCGCTGCGCTGCAACGTCTGGTAGTCACCCGAGAAGGGCGATCCGGCGATGGTGGACGTGCCGATATTTTTCCTGTCGAACAGATTGCTGACATCCAGCCGGAACGACCATTCCGGCATGGCACCACGCGACTTGAGCGTGTAAGAGGCGTACGTGTTGATCTGCCAGAAGTTCGGCACGTAGATATCGTTCTCGTATGAGAAGGGTTGGCGCAGGTATTCCGTGCTCGTGGCGCCGAACCGCCAGGATTGGAATTTAGCCGACAGGTCGCTCACCACGGACACGATGGGATAACCGGGCTGGGCCTTGCCCTTGATCGGGAATACCGTGTCATCGACGACGAAATTGTTGTCGTAGAACGAACGAGCCACCGCTAGGCCCTGATAGAACTGGATGTGGTTCGAGATATCCGCGGTAAGGCCGAGGTCAGCGCCAAAGATATGCATCCTCGGCATCAGGCCAACCGTATTGATCTGCGCAAACTGGCTGCCGACGGCAGCCGACAGAAGTCGGTCGCGTATGACGCTGTAGAACGCGTCGTAAGTCAGCGTGAGGTTGTCGAAGCGATGCGTGGCGCCGGCCGTGAGATTCCAATCTTTTTCAGGGCGGATGGATTGGGCGACCCGGTCGAATTCCTGCTGGTTGGATACCGTCCAGGCTGAAGCCGTGTAGCCGATGTTGCCGCGCTGAGCCACGCGATAACCGTTCTCCGTTTCGGCGATATCCAAAAAAACGTCGGTCTGCGTGCTCGGGCTCCAGAACAGCGAGACATGCGGCAGGAAATTATTCTTCACCCGTAGCGTTCCGAACGGCGCCTGATCGGGCCCTATGCCACCACCCGTGGTGGAGAAGTCGACGCCCTTGAACCCCATGCCCAACGTCAGCTTGTCTGTGATGGCGTAATCGTCATGCAGATAGAACTGTTGCGAGCGGATACGCCAGTTGGATGCGTTCGCCGTCTGAAAAGCTGGGCCGTAGACATCGTAGGGGCCCGTGGTCTTCAGCGGTTCTCCCTCGCCGAGCAACGGCTCGTCATACCAGGACGTGGTGGCGGCAGACCTGGTTTGCTCCTTCCACAGGCCCGCGCTAATCACGTGGTCACCCACGTTGTAAGTGAAATTCACCGTGCCGCCCAGGCGATTCACGCGAGGGCGCTGAACCTGCTCGGAGAACGGCGCACCTGAAGGTGACGGCGTGGTCGGGTCCGACAGGCTGGCCGACGTTTTGCTCTGGGCACTGTACAACTGCACGCTGCCCGTGAGCGACGACGACAACCTGAAATGATGAGCAATCGTTTCGATGGAATCGTTCGTGGTCTGTCCCGTGTCATAGGGAATCAACGCCGACAGCTGCCCGCACGTATACGCGCCGCAAGAGGCATTGGCATTCTCGGGGAGCGCCATCTGATAAGCGCGTGCATAGTCCGGATACCAGATGTCCGCATTCCAGCCGAGCTTGCGGATCATGTCGAACGACAGGTTGTTGTAGCCCCACACCGCCGCATGGCTCGCGGACACGAACAAGGTGAAATCACCCCACGACACATCCTGTTTTGCCTTCAGGTCGCCGCGAAGGAAGTCCTGGGTTCCTCCCGTCTGGTACTTGTTCGCTGAGATATGCTGCAGGTCGACTAGCACTTCCGGGCCATTGGCTCCCAGCTTCCCCGTCTGGCCAGAGAAGGTGGTGACCAGCGTCTTGTTGCTGCCATAGGTCTGGCTGATCTCCGCGCTGGGCGTGTCCTTGAGGTTGGCCAGCGAATACACCAGGCCACCGCCATTGGCGCTGCTGGAGAACACGCTTTCACGTGCGGTGCCGGGCGTGATGTCGATGGAGCCGATGGCATCGGGGACGCCGACATTGACCGCGCTCGTACCCGTCATGGACAAGAACCCGTTGTCGTTCAGGGGAACGCCTTCGAACACCACGCCCATCTCGTTCATGCGAAAGCCGCGTACGAAGAGACTGGTCGCCGAGATATCCAGGCCCAGGCTATCGGTCGCCGTGTACGACGCGCCGGGAACGTTCTTCAACAGAGCAAGCGCATTGTTTCCCGACAGCGCCCCGTCGAGGTCGCTGCGATTGAGCACATACTCGTTGGGGCCGACAAGCTGTATGGCCGCCATCCCGGCGCCACTCGACGATGCGACGACATCGACGCCCTTCAGGGTTACCGGGGAGTCTTTGGCATGGTTGTCGACCGGAGCCGTTTGGCCCTGCGGGCTCGCATCACCGGCGACGCTCACCGTGGAAGCGGCGTTGGCGTCCTGCGCCTGCGCTGCATGCGCGCCAAGCCCGAGAAGAAGAGCGGGCAAATGAACCCCGAGCCGGGTGAACGTGCCAGGCGAAAGTCGCTTGCAAGGATCCATGTTCGACGTGGGGAAGTAGCCGAACGGTTGGCTTTTGATCTTGCGGGAAGTCATGGGTACATCCAGATATTTTCAGAGTAGACGTCGCACGTTGATGCGAAGGAAAAGAAATGCGGTGGTACGTTCAATCGGGTGCATAGGGGTCGTTTGGCACTCTTCTTGGGAGGGGAAATGCTTTTTTTTGGCAACAGACGCCCACCGCACCGCCCAAGGGCGGCACGTTGACTGGTGCGTCAAGAGATCAGGTCAGCAAGACCGCCCGACGCGACTGGCGAGTGGATGGCTAAACGGCGCGGGGCACTGGCTTGGACAAAAACACCTCGGTAGGCGCACGGGGTGTCCGACCACGTGCGGATAGGGGCTTCCCATCGTCATGCACGCGACGGAGCAAGGCGCGCATAGGGCGGAATGCATCGCGTAGGCCGTCGAAGGCTTGCATGGCGATTCCCACATGCGTCGACTCACCATCTTCGACGTACAGATTCGCCATCACCGTGTCGCTATCCGGAAAGGTGCGCAACACGAGGTGTATGCCTGCACCGGTCATCGCACCGATCACACCATCACCCTCGGTGACGGTGAAGTACTCATAGCTGATCGGCAGATGGTTCCGCGCAATGCTTTCCAGGCAGCGTGCCCGGATGGCCTGCGGCTCGGACAGCAGTGCCCTGGGCGCGCTGCAATCGAACCATTCGCCGACGAAATGGATCTTCTTCATAGGGTTTCTCTCGCTTTTCTGGCCGTCTGCCGGACGGCACCAACAACGGGATATCCCGGTGCGCATGCGCGCCGGGAAGCAACGGTCAACGTGGGTCGACGTGACTGTGTCGCTGACTGATGTCGCGATACCAACGCGCCGAAGCGTGCAGCAGCGTTACGACAAGACCCGGCGACGACGGTCTGGCGGTTCGACAGGCGAGATAAGCGTTGAGCAGCCGGTCCGGTGTGTGCATCGGCCGACGTGCGTACAGGCGAGGGAGTTGCATGGCTCTGTCCTCGTGAATCGCCGCATGGGCGACACGAGCACGAGCCAACTCAAGTCGTGACGACGTGAGCGGGACGTAGCGCGTGTGCGTCCAGGCGGACGGGATTTAGGAACGGGTTGTTGCCCGCAGGGGGAGGTCGCATGGGACTAACCGTGGATGTACAGACGCGACGGAGGGCGCAGACCTGCGCTACGGGAGCGCCGATGCATGCGTGCATGGACGATGCGACGCACCGCCTTCATACGCGGGTGCGGCTCGGTGGAAGCTTCGGGAGCCCAGTGGCATTCCAGCGCGCCGGTTACGGCGTTGCGCGACCACCGTGCGCTCAGTGGCGCTGTGGTTTGCTGGGTCAAAACGGCCACAGAGTGACGCACGCGGGTGCGGCTGCCGTTCGGTGCCTTGTAAGGATGAAAAGTGCCTACCGCGCGACGGCGGCCCGCACATAGATGGAGCTTGTTGTTCATGACTCACCTCGTGAAGCGCCGGAGGGCGGCGCATGAGGTGAGCCGGACTTTCCTAGTCGTGGAAAGTACCGGCCAACCGGCTGCGGTCGCCGATGGCGCTTACGTTGTTCAACTGGCACGCCAACACCGGATGAGTGCATCCGCGGTTGGCGCATCGACTAGGAGGGTTACTGTCCATTTCTCGCTGTTGGGTTATCAGACAAGTGCCAAGGGGTGTCCCCGCAGGCCGCGGCAGCTTACTCACGCGGCTATGCGGGTGTCAACGCGATTTGCCAATGAAATCACGCGTCTTTTGAAGACCGTGTCACCTACCCTTCGCCGGGCTTGCCCGTACCTGAAGTCCTGAGCAATCAGGCATCCACGGCCCATGCCACGGGATCACCCCGCCATGACGATGGGTATTGCGGAAACGGGTTGGTGATATCGGTCTCCACGTCCCGTCAGCGGCCCGCTTGCATTTATTTGACTAGTCAGATAGTGTGCCGAACACCATGGCGGAACACCCCGTGGACGCATCGTTGATCTCCGATCACGCCTGCGCCTCGACTTGTTTCGCCTTCTTTCTGTGCATTTATCTGACTTATCAAATAAATGCACATGCCAGCTCACAGTCATCGGCACCCCACCGGACTTCAGCATGAATCCGCAATCCCCTGTAGCCTCCCCCGCCCCACTGACTGGGGCGCGGTTCGCGCTTGGCGCTATCGCCGTTGCGCTGGCCACCTTCATGAACGTGCTGGACTCCTCCATTGCCAACGTCGCCGTGCCGACCATCTCCGGCAACCTCGGTGTATCAGTGGACGAAGGCACGTGGGTCATCACGCTATTCGCGGCCGCCAACGCCATCTCCATTCCACTCACGGGATGGCTCACGCAACGCATCGGCCAGGTGCGGTTGTTCGTCGGCTCGATCCTACTGTTCGTGTTCTCGTCCTGGCTCTGCGGCGTATCCCCGACACTGCCGATCCTGCTGGCCTCGCGCATCCTTCAGGGCGCCGCCGCCGGTCCGTTGGTGCCGCTGTCCCAGGCGTTGCTGCTTACTACCTTTCCCGAGGAGAAAAGCTCCAGCGCACTATCGCTGTGGGCTATGACCGCAACAGTAGGCCCCATCGCCGGCCCTGCGCTCGGGGGCTGGATTACCGACAGCTACAGTTGGTCGTGGATCTTCTACATCAACATACCCGTGGGCTTGTTCGCCGCCGCCGTGGTGTGGCTGCTCTATCGCGATCGCGAAACACCAACGCGGAAACTGCCGATCGACAAGATGGGCCTTCTTTCGCTCGTTGCGTGGGTGGCCGCGTTGCAGATCTTGCTCGACAAGGGCAAAGACCTCGACTGGTTCGACTCGCCAGTCATCTGCGTGTTGGCCGTGTTCGCCGCCATCGCCTTTGCGTTCTTCCTTATCTGGGAGTTGACCGAGGAAAAACCCATTGTCGACCTGCGGCTCTTCGCGGGCCGGAATTTCCTAGGTGGCACTATCGCCATTTCCGTGGCTTACGCAGTGTTCTTCGCCAACCTGGTGCTGCTGCCGCAATGGATCCAGGAGTACCTCGGCTATCGCTCGGTGGACGCCGGTCTGGTCACGGCGCCACTGGGTATATTCGCCGTCCTGCTGGCGCCGGTCATGGGCAAGATCATGCCGAAGTCCGACGCACGCGTGCTTGCCACGCTGGCCTTCGTGGGTTTCGCCGCGGTGTTCTTCATGCGCTCCAACTACACCACCGGCGTAGACGTCTATACCCTCGTGCTGCCTACGCTGCTGCAGGGCATACCGACGGCACTGTTCTTTGTGCCGCTGACCGCCATCATCCTGTCCGGCCTGACACCGGACAGGATTCCCGCGGCGGCAGGCCTATCCAACTTCGTGCGTGTGTTTGCGGGCGCAGTGGGCACGTCGTTGTTCAGCACGGCGTGGAGCAATCGCACGATCCTGCATCACGCACAGTTGGTGGAGCAGGCCACGCCGTACAATGCGACGTTCGTCCACAGCATCGCCACCTTGCAGGGAACGCTCCATATCGGTGCCGACCGCGCCATGGCATTCTTCGAGGGTCAACTGACGGCGCAGGCTGCCATGCTCGGCCTCAACGATGTCTTTTGGCTGTCGGCGATCCTGTTTGTCGCCATCATTCCCCTGATCTGGGTCACCCACCCCGGAAAAGGTGCAGGAGCCGGCGCGGCGGCAGCTGGACACTGATGACAAAGCCGTTTTGAACAGCGAGGCAGTCCATGGACCACTACAACAGGAAGAACTTCACGGTCACGCAAAGCATGGGCTTCATGCTGTCCAAGTCACGTAACTTGGTGGCGGCCGATATGGATACGGCGCTCAAGGACCTGGGTGTGACCAGCCAACAGATGGGCATCTTCCTTTCGCTGGCCCGTGGCCTCGCGCGTACGCCATTCGAGCTGTCCAAGCTGCTGGCCATCGACAGCGGACTGATGACGCGCATGCTCGACAAGCTGGAGTCACAGGATCTACTGACGCGTAATCGAAGCGATGAAGATCGGCGCGTATTTCATCTTGAGCTCACCGATGAAGGTCTTGCGATCGCCGAGAAAATCTCGGACATCGCACCCCAGGTATTGAACCGCCGGTTACGGCGCTTCAGCAAAACCGAATTCACTGAGCTGAAGCGCCTGCTTACCAAGTTCATCGGTGAAAGCCAGGACGGTGAGCCCACCTAACGGAGGGGCCGGCACGTTATGCAGGCCTCACTCTGGCGAAACGCCGGTTTTTAGTCGGAATTACCGCCTGGGCTGCTCGCGGCACTACCCACGTTTTTCCGGTGCCAGCGATGCGATGCGCTCCCTCGCAATGCGATTGTGCGGATCAATCTTCAGGATCTCCCGATAACTGGACGTCGCCAACACCGGCTTTCCCGCCACTTCGTAAGCGGCACCCAGGTCGGTCCACGCATCGATGCTCTTGGGGTAAACGTGAGTCCAGAGCTGGCACAAGCCAATGGCATCATCGCTACGTCCAATGTCCAGCAGCGAGGAGAACCACGCCCCAAAGGTGTCGTCGAGTATGCGGAATGCTGGGTGATCCTTTGTATAAGCGGCATATGCCTCGATCGCGTTGCTGAAGCCGCGATCGTGAAGCAACTTCGCAAAGCTCTGCACGGAGGGGCTGGCGCCCACAGCGGGGCGATACGCTATATGCAGCACACCCGCAGGAACATGGTTGGACGCAGGTGTTGCCGCCATGAATCGAGCCGCGGCCGGATCCGATCTCAGCGTTGCATCCAGAAACGCGAGCGTATAGCGGGCGATCCATGCATAGCTTTCCTCCCGCTCCTCCAGCGTGATTCCTTTGCGGCTGGTTTCGCTAAGAAAGCGAAGGCCGTCGTCCGACAGGTCATCGTGGGACAGCTTGAGCAAACCGATTTCGGTCACGTCAGCGTGATGGATGCGCGCCACGAAGCTGCCAGGCCGGGAGTCGATGCCCGGTCCCAACGGATCCTCCTTATCGGCGAAGAAGAGCAACGGCACGGTGATCCGATCCGGCGTCACGTCCGGTGCGGCAGCCAGCATCTTGGGGAAATAGCGAACGGAACCATCCAGATCCACTAGGGCATGGATGCGGCCATCCGCAACGGCCGCGAAGGTGCTGGCCATGCCGCCCCAGCTATATCCGACGACACCGACGTTGCCTGGATCCACATCAGGGAGAGTGGCGGCATAGCCGATCAGGAATCCTATGTCCGCCGCTTGCGCCCGGGTGCTTTCTACGTCGTCCGCCACGCGACCATCGGTCATGTAGCGAGCATGCGCACCATGCGATGGGCTGGCGATCACCACATAGCCATGACTCGCGAGATATTCGCAGAGCATGTCACTCTCGAATGCCGCCGAGCTGTCGCTCGGCGCGTAGATGATCAGCGGAAACCGTCCCTGTTCGGCTGGTGCATCGCCGGTGGCATGGACAGCTTGCTGGCGCACGCTATCGATGTGGGCAGCGCTGGCACCCAAGGCGAGGTATTCGCGCAGCGCCTGTTCCGCACGATGTTTCGCTTCGTCCGCGCCTGAGATCGAACCGATCATCGGTCGCCATCAGCTGTAGATAGTCGTCATAGATAAGCGCGCGACCCGGCGACGCTGCGGGATACCAGATCAAGGTCTGTATCGGACGTGCCTGCGGCCCGTGATCGGCCTCCCCCGTCACAGCATCAAAACCATTGCGATAGCTTCGGCTGGCGTCGTACTGCTGGACCACCTTGAAGCCGACCGCATGGGGGCCGTACTCGGCGTGGAACTGGAAACCTTCACTGGCAGCAGCCGGCGCGGCCATCCATAGAGCCAGGCAAATAGCTAACCAACGCATACAGTTCGATCCTTTCGAGGAGAGGACGGGCGTCTCTATGAACCGGTCAAGCGGAGCCGCCTGAGTGTGCCGCAACAAAGGAATCCGTGCATCGGGCTGAAGACGGATGCCACACCCTGAGCAGGGCAGCATTCATCGTCGTTTGCGACTTGCTTCAGCGTGGTTGCTTTGCCGACAAGAAGCCCGTGACGGCTTCCGTATGGATAGGAAGCCGCCGTGGGAATTCAGTTTGCAGAAAATCGACGAACCGACGCACGCGCAGCGGCTGGAAAACGTTGGAGTGGTACATCGCATGGATGGGTGTGGATGAAGACCATGCGGGAGCGTTGACAAGCATCAACCGGCCTTCCTGCACATCCGCCGCCACTGCCCAAAGCTGCCGGTACGCAAACCCGCGACCGAGCACGGCCCAGGTGCGTATGACTTCGCTGTCGGTGCATTCGTGATAACGGCGAACGCGTACGACTTCATCCCCCAGTCGCCACTCATTGCGTGGTCCGGCATTGGTGGTCAGCACTAGCGTCGGAAGATCGGCCAGATCCTCCGGGTGCGATGGCATGCCGTGAGTCGCGATACACGTGGGTGACGCGCAGACCACGCGCCAGCTATCGGCAAGATGCCGCGCCACGAGGTCGCCGTTCTCCAATGGCCCCACGCGAATGGCGACATCGATGTCGTCCGGCACGAAGCGAGAGAGCGAATCCGATAGCGTCAACGCCACGCGGACGTCCGGATGGTTCACCATGAAGCTGTCGAGAATATGGACCAGCAGGTTGCGCCCGAGGTCGGAAGGCGCCGAAACGCGCAACGTACCGCTGACTTCGCCCGTACCACTTCGCACAGCGCGCTCGGCTTCCTTCATGGTTTCGATCGCGACCCGACAGGATGCGATGTAGATGCGCCCTTCCTCCGTCAGGCGCAATTGACGCGTCGTGCGTTCGAAGAGTCGCGCGCCAAGCATGGCCTCCACCCGTTGTACGCAGGCGCTGGCCGCCGCCGGTGAAAGCCCCGCCCGACGCCCCGCCGCGGACATGCTGCACAGGTCCGCCGCATCAATGAGGAGCTGCATGTCGCTGAAGCGGTTCATGAGGTTCGGCTCCGGATACGGGGTTCACCCCAGGATGATCTTCAAAGTGAATTTGAAGGTCAATAAAAATCCAGGCCAATTATCAAATGGGAGCCCACAGGGGACGATGCCCCTCATCCCCAACGCACTGAAGGTGCCGCCATGTCACGCGCAAAGCTCATCCTGCTCGCCGCCTCCCTCGCCTCATTGGCCGTACCCCCCATGCTGTCCGCCCAGGAAGCGATGAAGCACGGCGAGAATGCCAGCGAACACGTCATGGTTCCCAAGGAGCTGGTCGGCGCCTGGACGCTGGTCCGCTGCGACAACGTCTATCCCGATGGCCATCGCGTGGAACTCTACGGCCCCAACCCGGAGGGCATGTGGCTGATCGACGCCCAGGGCGACTACATGATGCAAATCGTGCGCGCGAAGCGCATGCCATTTGCAGCAAACGACAAGTCCAAGGGCACCGCAGACGAGTACCGTGCCGCCTCCATGGACAGCAACGCCCACTACGGTCACATCAGTGCAGATGCCAATGCCATGCGCAGCGAGATCGTGCACGCATCCTTCCCCAACTGGGATGGAAAAGGCGGTGGCTCGAGCTACACCATCAACGGCGACGAATTGACCTATACCGTTGCCAAGCCATCCAGCGGCGCCGCGGAAGGCGCACATGGCGAGGTCGTGTGGCGCCACGTTCATTCATAAGGGTATGAATGGAGGCCGCGAGGACAGCGGCGGCCTCCAACCTAGTCCGTCGACATCGGACCATGGGCCAACCTGGAGGCGGTCTCCCGACCGCCCTCACCCATGGCCGATCCTAAAATATCGACTGCCCGGTCATGGAGGTAAGCATTTCCAGCGCCTGGCAGCCAGCCAGCGAGTTGCCATTGGCATCGAGCCCTGGCGACCACACGCACACGGCCATTTCACCGGGAAGCACGGCGACGATGCCACCACCCACGCCGCTCTTCGCTGGCAGCCCAACGCGATAAACAAAGTCGCCCGCCGCATCATAGGTGCCGCAAGTCAGCATGAGCGCGGACAAGCGCTTGGCCGAACTTGGATCAACAACCTGCTTGCCGGTAAGCGGCACAACGCCACCATTGGCCAGGAAGAGAGCCGCCTTGGCGATCTCGACGCAGTTCATGGTGATGGCACAGTAACGACAATACGCGTCGACCACGACGTCCGGCGGCATATCCATGTTGCCGAAGCTTGCCATGAAGTGCGCCATCGCGAGGTGGCGATGGTCGTGTTGTAGTTCTGACTGGGCGACATGAACGTCGTAGCCAATGTCGGCGACACCCGACAACGCATGGATGAACTCGACGAGCGCGGTTTCAGCCCTCGAAAAATGACGGCACAGCACGTCGGTGACAACCAGAGCGCCCGCATTGAGGAAGGGGTTTCGTGGCTTGCCACGCTCGCTCTCGAGCTGAACCAGCGAGTTGAATGCGGTCCCTGATGGCTCGCGGCCAACGCGTTGCCACAGCTTGTCCCCTAAAAGCTGGAATGCCAGCGTGCACGAGAAGAGTTTCGAAATGCTCTGAATCGAGAAACGCTCATGGGCGTCGCCAATGGTATGGATCGCGCCGTCAAGCGTGACCACCGCCATGCCGAACTTGTCAGCCGGCACGCTCGCGAGCTCGGGAATGTAATCAGCGACGTGCCCCGCACCAATCCACGGTGCGATTTCGGCATGGATGCGTTCGAGGATCGACGGGTAGTTCGGATGGGTCATTAGAGGAAAGCGAGAAGCCGATCGGATCTGGTTGGCGATGATAGCTCGTCGCGTCACCCTGATGACCAGCAAGGACGATGGCATCAGCTATAAGCAGGGAGCGCACCATCGTTCCGCGGGAACGTCGAACGATCAGGGTGCATCACCCGGCGCGGAATCGAGGAAAACGTAGAGTGCAGCGATCTTTCCGTCGCGGACGATGATCACATCCCAGCCGGTGTAATTGGGCGACTCACCGCGCGGACCGGAGCCCCACGCCAAGCGAGCGGCATTGTGGAGAACTTGGGGCTTGTTGTGCGGCGTGTACACGAAATGCGGATGCGTCGCGCGAAGATCGCCGGAGAATGTGTCGAGCGCGTCATGACCGGCGATCACAGCGATCGGCGTATAGACCACACAGTCTTCGGTATAGAGCTCCTTGATGGCGGCACGGCGACGCGTTGCGTCCCCTTCGCCAAACACTTCTTGAAGATTGCGATGGAGCAGTTCGTGGATACGGTCACTCATGGCATGTCTCCTTAGTCAGTGAAGCGGAAAATCGATGTGATGATGTATGGCTGTATTTCTTTCGGCGCGATGAAGGCCTGGATGCTGTTGGGCAGCGCAAAAGCGAGCACCAACCGGCGCGGCCAAGGCCGCGCCGGTCGGCATCTCAGGCACGGCGACCATCGAGGCTGACACGACCGCCGCCAAAGGCGATCACGTTCAACAGGCCACCCGCTATCGCCACGTTCTTGAAGAAGTGGATGAACTGGTTTTGGTCACCGAAGTGGTTATGGAAAAACAGCGCCGTCACGAGCGTGAACAGGAACATGACTGAAGCGACGATGCGCGTGCGGTAACCCAGCAGCAGCGTGATACCACCGGCAAGTTCGACGAACGCGGAGAGTGCGAACGCCACGGATGGCAACGGCAATCCAACGGATTGGATGTAACCGATGGTCATCGCGGGAGCGGCGAGCTTGGAAAGCCCCGCCAGGATGAAGAGCGTGCTGATCATCAGGCGTCCCACGGCGGGAACGACGGTGGTGACGACACTGGGAGTGGCCGGGGAAACAGCGGCCGTTTCTGCATAAGTCTGGTTGCTCATGGGAATGTCCTCTGGGATGGATGGTTTGTATGGATGGTGGTGGTGCGGGGATGGACGGCCGGCCTATGCATGACCGACCGCTTGAAAGATGTGGCTCAGATCTGGGCCTGACCGCCGTCGACGAAGAGCTCGGTGCCGGCGACGAAACTCGCGTCCGAAGAGGCAAGAAAAACAGCAGCACCGGCCACCTCGTCGGGATCGCCCACGCGTCCGAGCGGGACGGTGGTCGCCATGTAATCGAGCAGGCCCTGTTGCTGCGCCGCGCCCGAGCCAGCGAGTTCGACCAGGCCGGGCGTCTTGATCGGGCCTGGGCTGATCACGTTCACGCGAATGCCGCGCGACTTGAGGTCGAGCGTCCAGCTCCGCGCAAAGTTGCGCACGGCCGCTTTCGACGCGCTGTAGACGCTGAAAGCGGGCGTGCCTTTCACGCTTACGTTGGAACCGGTGAGGATCACCGATGCGCCGTCGACCAACAGCGGTAGCGCCTTCTGCACGGTGAAGATCACGCTCTTCACGTTGCGCCCGAAGGTTTCGTCGTACTGCTCTTCGGTGATGGAGCCCAGGGGCAGCATTGAGCCGCCACCGGCATTAACGAACAACACGTCGATGCGGCCGGCCTGCGTCTTCACGCGTTCGTAGAGACGATTGAGATCGCTGAGGTTGCTCGAATCCGCCTGGACGCCCGTGGCCCGTGGCCCGATAGCCGACACGGCGGCATCGAGTTCGGCCTGCCGGCGACCGGTGACAAAAACCTGAGCGCCTTCGGATGCAAAACGCTTGGCGGTAGCGAGGCCGATACCGGTGGTGCCACCGGTTACGACGGCGACTTTTCCTTCGAGTTTCCTAGCCATGATGTGTCTCCTGGATGGGGTTGAGTGCTGCTGCAGGACAAATCTAGGGCTGCGTGCTACTTTTCGAAATAGAAATGAATGAAAACCATCGTTGCAGGAATGTCGATGATGAAACTGCCGGATTTCGAAGGGCTCGCGATGTTCGCGAAGGTGGCCGAAGAAGGCTCGTTCGCCGGAGCGGCCACAGCCATGGGCGTATCGGTTGCCACGGTGTCCCGCGCAGTCACGCGCCTGGAAGAGCGTTTGGGCGGCCGCTTGTTCAACCGCACGTCCCGACGGCTCGCCCTCACGGACTACGGCCACTCGCTCGCCGAGCGAGCCGCAAAGATCTATGCCGATGCGGAGGAAGCCGAAGACTTTGCGCGCGAGACGTCGAGCCGGCCACGCGGCCTGGTCAAACTCGCGGCACCGCTCTCGTTCGGCGCGCGCTGGGTAGCGCCGTTACTGCCTGAGTTTTTCCGGACCTATCCGGACATTTCCGTCGACCTTCATCTCACGGATTCGCATGCCGATCTGATCGGCGAGGGTTTTGACGCTGCGTTGCGCGTCGCCATTCTGGAAGACTCCTCGCTGGTCGCGCGGCTCATTGCACCGGTGCGCCGGTTTGTCGTGGCGTCGCCTACCTATCTGTCCCGTTATGGTCGCCCCCAGCATCCGCATGACCTGGGCGCGCATCAGTGCCTGACCTACGTTAACCGGAGCAAGCGCGACGTCTGGCGTTTTACCCACGCAAACGGCGAGGAATGCATGGTCACGCCCACCGGCATGTTGCGCACGACGAGTGTGGAGGCACAGCTGCCGACCGTGCTCGCCGGACTCGCCATTACCGAACTACCTGAATTTGCCGCGGCACCCTACCTTCGAGACAAGCAGCTTGAATCCATTCTTCCTGACTGGCGTTTGCCGGAAGGTGGCTTGTACTTCGTTACGCCGACTGCCCGGGCGCGGCCGGCCAAGGTGAGCGCGCTGGCCGACTTTTTCATCGCCAAGCTGACGTCGGCGGAATGGCGAGCAGAGATCGCGCCGAGTGGAAAGTCGACCGGCCGCCGTGGCAAGCACGCATAGCCAGATCATGGAAACCAACCGTATCATCCGGCGACTGGCTCCCCTGAAGCAGCTCATGGGCGAGCTGTTTCGCGACCTGGCGACCTTGCTGAAACCCGGCCCGCGGATGGTGGATCAGGCCGAAGCGATTGCCTCTGTGCTGCTGGCTATCGCCATCGCGCAACTGGCAGGCACGCGCAATGTGGGATGGGCCGCTTTCAGTGGCTTCATGGTCATACGCTCGCATCTCTCCGCCAGCACGCAACGCGCGGCGTTGCGCGTGCTCGGTACCGTGCTCGGTGCCCTCGGTGGCTACGTCGTCGCCACACAGATCGTCGGGCATCCGCTCTGGGCCAGCCTTTCGCTAGGCCTCGTAGTCACCGCCACCATGTACATGGTGCTGGTCGGGCGACGGACGTATGCGTGGCTGTTCACCGGCCTGACCTTTCTCATGGTGGTGGTCGAAAGCGTCGTTCCGCAGGCAAGCTCGCCCGCGTCATACGCGGTGTCGCGCGTGGTGGAGATTTTGATCGGCACGTCAGCCAGCCTGATCATCAGTTACCTGTCGTCGAAGACCTTGCGCCACTGGATACCGGGCCAGCCACCCAAGCTCGCGGTGTCCCAGTTCGGATGGCACACGAACGCGGCATGGCATGCACTGCAGGCCGGCATCGCGGCGGCGCTGGTTCCGCTGTTCTATCGCTGGGTCGCTATTCCTGCGCTGATCCAGGCCGGCATCACGGTGATGGCGGTAATGGCCGTTCCCCTGGTGAGTCTCGACACGAATCGCAGAGTTGTCTCCACGCGCATGGTCCATCGCTTCATCGGCTGCAGCCTGGGCGCCCTGCTGGCCATCGCCATTCTGTTGTCCTGCGGTCACAACGCTGTGCTCATCACGCTCGGCCTGTGCCTTGGCGTGGCGATAGGCCGCCATATCGAGAACGGCCCGCATCGTTACGGTTACATCGGCGTGCAGTTCGCACTCGCCTTCCTGGTGGTGCTGGTACCCGACCGCTACGCCAGCGCGGATATCGGGCCGGGCGTGGAGCGCTTGCTTGGCATCCTGGCCGGCTTTGCCATGCTGGTGCTGACACAGCAGCTATTCCGGGCCATGCGCGCCCTGCCCTCGCGCATTGCCGGTATGAGGCGGCGCTGACAACGGCTTCGCGCGCCATGATGAAGCATGGACGCGGCGACGCTTCCGCCTGGAAACGGGACTCGCCCAAATACTACCGGGGAGTATGTGATATATATACCCCACCCCAGTATAGACGAGGCATCGACATGCCCCATTCCGTTGAAGAAAAAAAGCGCGTCCTGGCGCGCGTCCGCCGCGTGCGGGGCCAGCTCGACGCGCTGGAAAACGCGCTCGAGAGCGGCGCGGAATGCGGACCGATCCTCCAGCAGATTGCCGCTGTGCGCGGCGCGATCAACGGGCTGATGGCTGGCGTGCTGGAAAGTCATTTGCGCGAAGAGTTCTCGCATCTGGCGAACGCCAAAGGCACGCCGGAGAAATCCATCGACGAAGTCGTTTCCCTCGTGCGCTCGTATCTGCGCTGACCTGTTCCGGCGCCTGCCTGAAGGCAGCGCCCTCTGTTTCCCTTGTTTCGAGGATTGTCATGAAATCACGTGCTGCTGTTGCATTCGGACCGGGCCAGCCCCTGCAGATCGTCGAGATCGACGTCGAGCCGCCCCGCAAAGGCGAAGTGCTGGTGAAGATCACCCACACCGGCGTGTGCCATACCGATGCGTTCACGCTGTCCGGCGACGATCCGGAAGGTCTGTTCCCCGTCGTGCTCGGACACGAAGGTGCGGGCGTGGTGGTGGAAGTCGGTGAAGGCGTCACCAGCGTAAAGCCCGGCGATCACGTGATTCCGCTCTACACCGCCGAGTGCGGCGAGTGCCTGTTCTGCAAGAGCGGCAAGACCAACCTGTGCGTGTCCGTGCGCGCCACGCAGGGCAAGGGCGTGATGCCCGACGGCACCAGCCGTTTCAGCTACAACGGACAGCCGATCTATCACTACATGGGCTGCTCCACTTTCAGCGAATACACCGTGGTCGCCGAGGTGTCGCTCGCCAAGATCAGTGCGGACGCCAACCCTGAGCACGTTTGCCTGCTGGGCTGCGGTGTCACCACAGGACTTGGTGCAGTGAAGAACACCGCCAAGGTGCAGGAAGGCGATTCGGTGGCCGTGTTTGGCCTGGGTGGCATCGGCTTGGCCGTGATTCAGGGCGCCAAGCTGGCCAAGGCCGGACGCATCATCGCTATCGACACCAACCCCGGCAAGTTCGAACTGGCACGCCGTTTCGGCGCCACCGAGTGCGTGAATCCCAAGGATTTCGACAAACCGATCCAGCAGGTAATCGTAGAGATGACTGGCTGGGGCGTGGACCACAGCTTCGAGTGCATCGGTAACGTCAATGTCATGCGCGCGGCACTGGAGTGCGCACATCGCGGCTGGGGCCAGTCAGTGATCATCGGTGTGGCTGGTGCCGGGCAGGAGATCTCCACGCGCCCGTTCCAGTTGGTAACGGGACGCAAGTGGCTAGGCACCGCTTTCGGCGGTGTAAAGGGACGCTCGCAGTTGCCAGGCATGGTGGAAGACGCCATGGCCGGCAAGATCGAACTGGAACCGTTCGTGACGCATACGAAGCCACTCACCGGCATCAACGAAGCGTTCGACCTGATGCACGAAGGCAAGTCGATCCGTACCGTCGTCCACTTCTGATGCACGAGTGAACCATCGTCGGCGCCATGCCGACGATGGTTTCTCGTTAGTGCAACCAAAGAAAAAGAAAGCTCCGCGTCCTTGCGGAGCCCTCTTCCCGCTCAGTGTTGATGCGACAGTGCGGTCGGCGTGGCGATGAAGCCATGCTGCTGATGGTTCGCATCGAGGTAATAGCCGGACACCACGCCAAAGTTGTTGATGGTGGTGGCCGCCGTGCCGGTCGAACCCGGCATGTCGAGCTGGATGAACTTGCCATCCTGCAGGATGAAGGAATGCATCGGGCCCGTGGCGCCCCAGAAATAGCCGGCGATCTGCCCAACGTCATTGATGGCAAAAATCACCGTGTTGCTGGCGCCGGGCACGTCGATCGTGGTGATCGTTCCGTTCGCGTCGCGATAGAAACCGTGCGGTTGGGGCGCCTTCGGATTGGTGTCCCAATAGCCGACGGACTGGTTGAGGTCATTGATGCCCAGCGGATAGGTTTCGACGGAACCCGCCACATCGAACGGCGTGTCCCAGCCATGTCCGCGACGCAGAATGCCGTGGAACGCACCATCGGCACCCCAGTACACGCCCAGGATGGTGCCGAACTCGTTATAGCCGTCCACGTTCGAGTTGGGATGACCGGGGAAGTCCACCGTCTCGAAATGCTTACCGTTGATGACAAAGCCATGCTGCGCGCCGGCTGCGTCTGCATAGCCACCGTAGGTGTTGCCCAAATCGTTGGGACCACCCGCCGCACTGAAGTAAGTGCCCAACATCGTCGGGTCGAGCGATTCGAAACGGCCATGGCGATACACCATGGCATGCGCAGTGCCGCCGTTAAGGGCGAACTGGCCGCCCAGGTCACCAAAATCGTTGATGCCCCAGAAGATGGTCTGTGACGAGCCGGGATAATCGAGCGTCTGGTAGGTATAGCTGCCGGGCGTCGGGGCGGTGCCGCTGTCCGCGGAAGCAACACCCGCAAGGCTGGCGAAGGCCAGCGCGAAAGCAACTGCGGCCCTTGTGAGGCGGCCGTATGTAGCGCGATGATTCGACATGACTTCTATCCTCTCTTGGATGCGACGGGTGATGGCATTCCCTGGGCTTGTTGTCGTTCCGAATACCGCCATCTCTCCTTACAGCGCAAAAAGGGAGTCGATAGCGACACGACCAAAGGAAGGTCGACACACATGAACGCAGAGCCGCAGATCACCCAGGTGCTTTCGCGCGCCGCCAACGGCGATGCCGCGGCGTTCGATACCTTGATCCCGAAGATCTACACGACCCTGCGCCGCCTTGCGCAGCACCAGCGCGCACGCGAAGCCGTGCATACGTTGGAAACCACCGCGCTGGTCCACGAGGCTTACCTGAAGCTGATCGCCAGCGACGAACTCGCCTTCGCCGATCGCGCCCATCTGTATGCGTACATGAGCCGCGTGATGCGGCATCTGCTGATCGACCACGCGCGACGCCGAAAGGCACAGAAACGCCAGGCACCCGAGCTGACGGCTGCGCAGGACGCGTCAGACATCATCGATGTACTCGCCATCGACGAGGCGCTGACCCGGCTGGCCGCCACCGACGCGCGCCTCGCCCGCGTAGCCGAGCTGCGCCTGTTCGCCGACCTGTCGAGTCCGGAGATCGCCGAGGCGCTGGACGTCACGGCACGCACGGTGGAGCGCGACTGGCTCAAGGCGCGTACCTTCCTGGCCGCCTGCCTGATGCCCGATGCGTAAGCGATGTCGCAATCTGCCCATTGAATACGCTATAGGGGTAAATCCGTTGAGTAACTTGCGCCGCCCATGAACTCCGCCTTCGCCGAACGATGGCATGAGATCGAACCGCTGATCGATCAGCTATTCGACGTGCCCGCCCATGAGCGAATCGAATGGCTGCGCAAACACTGCAACGACACCACCTTGCGCGCCCTGGTGGCGCAGGCGCTCGACAACGCATCCGGCGTGGAGGCGCTCGAACGTGGCATGGAACAATGGTTGCCGACGCTCGCGGATGAGTCGGCCGATGCCCTGCCGACCATCGACGGATATCGCGTGCTCCGCTTTGTCGGCGCCGGCGGCATGGCCAGCGTGTTCGAGGCGGAACGCGAACTACCCGGCGGCCCGCAGACGGTAGCGTTGAAGCTGTTGCGCATCGACGTGCATGATGCCGACGAGCGTCGGCGTTTTCTGCGCGAGCAGCGCATACTCGCGCGGTTACAGCATCCACACATCGCGCAACTGCTCGACGCGGGGTTTTCCCCTTCAGGAACGCCGTTCCTCGCGCTGGAATTCGTCGCCGGCGATGACCTGATGTCGCACTGCGCGCTGCGCGGCCTGTCCCAGCGCGAGCGCCTCCGTCTGTTCCTGGACGTGTGCTCTGCCGTCGACCATGCGCACCGCAACTTGATCGTGCATCGCGACCTGAAACCGAACAACGTGCTGGTCGGTGCGGATGGTTGCGTCAAGCTGGTGGACTTCGGCATCGCCAAACTGCTTACGGGCGACGGTGAGCGTACGCGTACCGAAGCGCGCCGCCTTACCCGTTCGTATGCAGCCCCCGAACAACTGGCCGGCGATGCCGCCACCACCGCCATTGACGTTTACGCCCTGGGCGTATTGCTCGCCGAACTGCTCGGCGATCAGCAGCCACATCGCAACGACGACGCCCACGCGAAAGCCTCCGTTTTCGACGACGAAGCCCTACGGCGAACGCTTGGCGTGGACCTCCACGCGATGGTGCAGGAAGCCACCCGCTCCGATCCCGCACGCCGCTACGCGAGCGCAGCCGCCTTTGGCGCTGACATCCAGCGCTATCTCGAGGGCAAGCCCCTGCAGGCCCGGACGGATACGCTGGCCTATCGCGCGCTGACGTTCGCCAAACGCCACACCCTTGCCGTCTCCATCGGCATCGTCACCGCAACGTTGCTTGCGGGCGCGACGGTGATCGGTTTGCACGAAGCCCGGCTCGCGCGGCAATCCGCGCGAGATGCGCACGCGCAAGCCGTGACCGCTTTCGGCGAAGCCCAGCGTGCGGATGCCCTCAAGACCTTTATGGAAGAGCTGTTCGACAGCGCCACGCATGGCACCGAATCGAACGAGACTGCGGAAGAGCTGCTGGCGCGCGGCCGCGAGCGTGCCGATCGGGATTTCTCCATGCAGCCGGCGCTACGCGCGGAGATCCTTGCCTTGGTCGGTGACCTCGAACGCCGCAGCGGCCATCCGGAGCGCGCGTGGCAGCCACTGGAGGAAGCCGCGACACTGGCCAATGCCCAGTTTGGTGCCACCGACCAGCGCACGATGCACATCGAATACCTGCTCGCGAAGGAGGCCGACGAACTCGGCCGCGTGCGCGAGGCGACCGCGCGATTGCAGCATGCCATCGACGCCTTTGAAACCGGGCCAGAGCGTGATTCGCCCGAGGCCGTACAGGCGCTGGCGTGGCTGGCAGGGCTGGACGAGCGCATCGGCGAGTCGGCAAAAGCCATCACGCTCGGCGAGCAGGATGTAGCACTGGCCCGCCGCATTCTCCCGAGCGACAGCGAGGCCTTGACCGAAGCCGTACTGAATCTGGGTTGGATCTTCGGCGATGCCGGCCAGCCGGAGCGGGCCGAGCCGTTGTTGCGCGAAGCATTGGCGCGTAAGCGCAATCATCTTGGCGCACAGCATGCCGACGTCGCCGATACCATGACCTTGCTTACCGCAGCGCTGACCAAATTGGGCCGCTATGGTGAAAGCGAACAACTTATGCGCGATGCGCTGACCATCGATGCCAGCGCCTATACCCACCCGAATGCCCATACCGCATGGCATCTGAATGACCTTGCCGCCGTCTATATGCAAGAGGGCAAGCTCGATGAAGCCTTGGCGTTCTATACCAAATCGATCGCCGTGGACCAGGCGCTGAAACCCGCGTCGGTACCCACCGAAGCGATCAGCATCAGCAACATCGCCAAACTCCGCTTCCGGCAGGGCGCTTATGCCGAAGCGGAAGCCAGCATGCGCGACGCCATTGCGCGCAGGCAACGCCAGCTTGGTGTGGACTATATCGACAACGGGCGCGGTTACGACCGCACGTATCTTGCCGAGATGCTGATTGCGTGCGGGCGCTTCGACGAAGCGCGCACGGAAGCGGACGGCGCGTTGGCCGAAGCCCGACACCGCTATCGCGACGCACACCCGGACACGGCCTTTGCGCTTACCGCGAAAGCAGAACTGTTGGCAGCCACGGGCGACTACGAACACGCGGTGGCGTTCGGCGCCCAGGCCGTGGAGATCTATGCCGCGCTGGACGACGAACGCTCGGAGAAGGCGATCCGCGCGCGCATCGTCTACGCGGACGCCTTGCAAGAGCTTGGCCGCGACCGGGAGGCGGCGGTGCAGCTTGACGATGCCCTGAGCGCCGCGCACAGCAACGTGCCGAACACCAGCGTACTGGTCGCGCGCATCGAAGCCGACCTGGCGCATGTCGATGCCGCGCTGGGCGACAAGACCAGTGCCGAGAACCTTCGCGCCGACGCCCGCATGATGCTGGCGAATGCTGAGGCAGGTCCGAACACCGACCGCGAAACGGCCACGCATCTACTTGCCGGCATTACCGACAAGCGGCGGTAAGCCTCCCTTCCCTGCGGAGAGGCCTGCGTCAGGCGGGCGACACCGCCAGCAGCGGCAACGCAATCAACGCATCCGTGGTGAGGATGTCGCCGAAGGCATCGTCGATGGCGGCCAACGCCGCCTGATGCAGGGCAGCATGCGTTACGGTCTGCCCACCGGCAGTGTCGAGGTCGCGGGTGGCGCAGGCGTCCCCCACCACCACCACGCCATAGCCGAGCGGCACGGCGTCACGCGCTGCACCGGTGACACAGGCGTGGGTCATGAGACCGGTGATCACCAGCGTGTCGATACCGGCCTGTTTCAACTGGCGATCGATATCTGTCGTCGGAAAGACGCTCACTGATGACTTCGTCACCACATGGTGATGCGCGGCGGGCTGTAAGTCGGCATGGAACGCGACAGTATCGCTGTCCTCCGCAAAGATGGGACTACCCGATGGTGTCACATGCCGCACGTGATACACCGCCATGCCCGCTTCATCGGCGTGCGCAATCAGGCGCCGTGCGTTACGCAAAGCCGCGTCGCCATCGGGAATCGGCATGCGGCCGGCGAAATACTCGTTCTGAAAATCGATCACCAGCAGCGCGGTGCGGGCGGGAGTCAGGGCCGCCGGTGTGGCAGCGCCGGACATGGTGCGGATGGTTGGGTGGGTCATGGTGTTCTCCTGTCGGATCATCGGGTGACGCCATGTTCCGCATTTGGTGCACCGCCTAAAAGTGGCCTGAATGACAACCTATGATAGATTTCGGCCAATGCGGCTCCGCAGCCGTACCCGGTGATTCCTATGCACACCATTGCCGTCATCGCGTTCGACGGGATCAGCCCGTTCCACCTTTCCGTCCCCTGCATCGTGTTCGGCGACGATCTGCTCAAGCTGGGCGTGCAACGCTATCGCCTGTTGATCTGCGGCGAACGTCGGGGGCGTATTGCCACCATGTCCGGCTTCGATATCGAGGTGAAGCACGGCCTGGGTTCGCTCAAACAGGCCGATACCATCATCGTGCCGGCTTGGCGCACGCCGAGCGAACGCCCACCGGAGGCTGTGCTGCGCGCGCTGCAGCAAGCGCATGCTCGGGGAAGCCGCATCGTCGGCCTGTGTCTGGGCACCTTCGTGCTGGCGGCAGCCGGCCTGCTCGACGGCCGGACGGCCTCCACCCACTGGGCGTGGGCGGACGAATTCGAGCATGCGTATCCCGGCGTCACGCTGGATCGCCATGCGATCTATGTCGACGAAGGTGACGTCCTCACCTCCGCAGGTACGGCTGCAGCCATCGACTGCTGCCTGCATCTGGTACGGCGCGACCTGGGTGCTGACGTCGCCAATCGCATTGCGCGACGGCTCGTCGTCGCCCCGCAACGCCATGGCGACCAGGCGCAGTACATCGAAAACCCCGTGCACAAAGACGATGCCCCGGATGCACTGAGCAAGACACTCGAGTGGGCCATCGCGCACCTGAGACCAACCGCTTGGCGTCGAACAACTGGCCGATCGCGCGGGCATGAGCCTGCGCACGTTCAGCCGACACTTCCGCAAGAAGACGGGAACTACCGCTATTTCCTGGCTGCTTCACCATCGTCTCGCTGCCGCGCAGCGACTGCTGGAAACCAGCCATCATTCGATCGACCAGATCGCCGGGGATGTGGGCTTCGGCTCGACCGTGTCATTCCGCCAACACTTCACGCGCACGTTTTCGATCTCACCGGGCAGCTATCGGCGACAGTTCCATGCACAGCCAGGACACTAGCCCTGATGGCATGACGCGCGGCTCATGAGTTCGTAGACGCCTATGGCAGGCGGGCAAAAGTCAACGCAGCACCACGGCGGTCAAATTTAGGACTTGTCCTATGTGTTGCACGCGCCTGCTAGGGCAACCTGCTTCCACCTGCCGAACCTACGCGCACGGCGCATTGATGGAGGCCCTCCATGCTCAGCACCCATTTCGTTCCGCATAACGAGCTCCACGTCTTTCGTGGCGGCGAGTGGCAGTTCAGCGTCGCGGAGTTGCGGCTGAAACGTGATGAGACAGCGGATACCGAGCCCCTCGCCCATCAATTCTGCCTAAGGTCGCCCGGCCTCGATCAGGTCGCATTCGACGTACGCGACATCCGACCGATGGATCAGCAGATGACGTGGGATCCGCATCTTCGCGTGGGACGACTCACGCGCCTGCTCGACAAATGCTTCGACGCCCCGAAAGACATCGTGGACGCCATCGCACCCTATATGTGCCCGCTCGATGCGTCGGTACGCTTTGCCACGCCACCCCAATCCGAGAATGGCGCTGCAAATCCGTAGGGCATCGGCGGCTGGCTCGGTCGCGTACCAACTGCCACAGGCCAACACGGAAAGCCCCGTTTCAGACCGACGCCTTCCGCCATTCCGCGATCAGCGTTTCCATCAAGGCATGTGAGGACATCGTCCTCGCGAGCGGTGCGCCCTGCCCGGCCCAATGCGCGCCGTACCCAGGCTCGCCGGCGGCGCGCCCCGCTGCGTTCAATGCTTTGCCCGCGTCGTAGCCGATCGGATAATCCGGCACGTCAGCGTCCGGCACAGAAGCACCAAGACGTGTGAACAAGCTTGCCAGGCTGCGCGCCGGCCGCCCGGACACCGCGCGCGTCACAACAGTGGCGTAGGCAGCGTCGCTCGCCAGCGCTTTGCGGTAACCGGCATCGGCTAGTGATTCGTCCGCTCCGATAAAAGCCGTACCCAATTGAGCCGCTGCGGCACCGAGCTTCAATACGGCGGCTATGCCCGCGCCATCCATGATGCCGCCAGCAGAAATCACAGGGACACTGACGTTCTCCACCAGCAAGCGCGTCAAGGCAAACGTGCCAAGCCGGCTATCTTCCGCGTCGGGATCGAACATGCCACGGTGCCCGCCCGCTTCATAACCCTGGGCGACGATGGCATCCATGCCGGCGGCTTCGAGCGCTTTCGCCTCCTGCACATTCGTCGCCGAACCGATCAGAAACACGCCAGCGTCGTGCAACGCCTTGACCTGATCCGGCAGTGGCACGCCAAAGTGAAAGCTCACCACGGTCGGCCGTTCGGCCACCAACATGGCGAGCATGGCCTCATCGACGAGGAACGACGTGTAGATCTCCTTGAGCGATGCCGGAGGCGTTGCGCCAAAACGCGTGAACTCCGGCGTCAGCCGGGCGAGCCACGCCGTTTCCTTCACTGCATCTGCATGCGCGGGCCGGTGCGCGAACACGTTGATGTTGAGCGGCCCCTTGCTCAGCTGACGGAACGCATGAATAACGCCGCGCGCCTTCTCTGCCGTCATCGCGCCCACACCCAGCGAACCCAGCCCGCCGGCGTTGCTCACCGCAGCGGCCATAGCCGGAGAGGAAACGCCAGCCATCGGCGACTGGACAATGGGCACGCTCATGCCAATCGCGTTGAGCAACGAAGAAGATGCGTGCATCGCCATGGTTGATCGCTCCTGCCTGGGTGGGGACAGTGCGAAGTTTACGCGCCTGCGATGACACATCGGAGCGACGTATTCGCGCAGGGCATGCATGCGTGTTGAAAATCAGCGATAGCCTGGCATTGCCATTAGTGCACCCACACCCGCAACGACGTCCACCTCACCCGCGGCACGCCGCCCACGGACGGCGCGCCGCAAGATAGCTCCATGATTGCAACGTCAGTGCGTTGTGGTAGCGGGAGCTGGTGAACTTTGTGGATAGGCCGGCGCGGGCATCGCCGCGCTACTGCCTGGAGCGGGCGACGACGCAGGCATGGCTGGCGATGGTGCCGCCGTCGAACTCACGGGCGCAGGCGGGGGCGTGTTGCCATTCTCGCTGTCGTGATTACCGCACCCGGCGAGCACAGCCACCAGCAGCGCCAGCGGACCCACCATCTTTCGTGCTGAAAGCATCATGATTTATCTCCGTGACTATGTCGGATCGATTTCGCGCTAGCCGACTTGCATTGCGAATCGCTGTCCATAGTCGTGCACTTGGATGCGTCGCAACTGGCTCTCACGGGATTGATTGTCTTTTCTATGGCGCCAATCTCATGTGCAAGACATGTCATCCTTTTGCACATGCGGCACGGTGTTCAGTAGGGGCTTAGGTTTCTTCACACATCTGTCACGCGCAGCGGAAAAACGGCCTATCTAGCGCGCATCCATGGTTTTAATGCGCTCAAGCCCTTCGAGCACGGGATGCAATGCAGCCACGACTTTCGCCAGCAGGCGGTCCACTTCCTGCTGGGGCGAACCGTTCTTACAGGCTTGCTGCAGTTCGCTGGCCGCCGTGGCAACCATCGACGCTCCGATATTCGCGGCGGACCCGCGCAGCGTGTGCGCGATGCGGTAAGCCTCCGACGGGTCGCGGTCATTGGCCACCTTGAATGCCTGCGCAAACTCCTTGTTGCTCTGCAGAAACATGCCTAACAAACGACGATAGAGCGCCGCGTTGTTACCGCAGATACGCAAACCCATCGGCTGATCGACACCCGGAAGCTCACCTGCTACGCCAACATCCACGGCCATGGCGCCAGCGGATGCAGCGCGAGGCTTGATCCATCGCGCCAAGGTGGCAAACATGGTGGGGATATCCAACGGCTTGGCGATGTGATCGTTCATGCCAGCCGCCAACGCCTTCTCGCGATCGCCGACCGAGGCATCCGCTGTCATAGCGATCACGGGAAGATCGGCGAGGTGTAATTCCGTGCGAATGGCGCGGGTTGCAGCGTAGCCATCCATAACGGGCATCTGGCAATCCATCAGGACGCCGTCGACGCAGGGATCGGCCGCCACGATGTCCACGGCCTCGCGTCCATTGTGTGCCACCACCACATCGATACCCTCGCGCCGGAGCAGCTCTACCGCCAGCTCCCGGTTCAGGTCATTGTCCTCAGCCAGCAGTACCCGCCGCCCGGATAACGCAGAGGCGGCGCGGGCCTGTGCCTCCGGCTGCGCGATGTCCACCGTTGCTGCGCGAGCGGGAGTGCGGTCGAGCAAACGAGCCAGGGCATCACCCAGCGCGCGTGGCGTCACGGGCTTGACCAATACATCGCCCGACGCTCCGGTGGTTTCATCCCTTCCGTCGCGCCGATACGCCGACACCATTGACAGCAGCCGCTCGTGGCCATGCACGTTGGCGGCGATAGCCTCATACCCCGGTATACGCGCGTCGACCAACACAACACGATACGGCCGTCCGTCACGGCGGGCCTGTTGCACGCGTCGCGAACCCTCATCCGCGGTTCCTGCGACGTCCACCGCCCAGCCCAGTCCGCCAGCCATGGCAGCCAGAATTCGGCAGGTTGCATCGCTGTCGTCAACGAGCAGCAGCGACGCGCCTGCAACCACGGCTGGCTCTGGCGATGTGCTGCCCTGCGGCTGCACGCGCAGGCTCAGGCGTACATGAAACGTCGATCCACGGCCAGGCTCGCTCTCGACCCAGATCGCTCCACCCATCATCTCCGCCAGATCGTGGGAGATGGCTAGCCCGAGCCCGGAGCCGCCGTACTTTCGCGTGGTGGACGAGTCGGCCTGCACGAACGACTCAAAGATGCGCGCGCACTGATCGGCGTTCATGCCTATGCCCGTATCGGTGACACGGAAATGCAGCGTTACCTGCTCACCATCGCCCTGCTCCTTCTCGACGCCGATGATGATGGATCCATGGTCGGTGAACTTCACCGCGTTGCTGGCAAGATTGACGAGGATTTGCTCCAGTCGCAGCGGGTCGCCAACCAACGCCGTCGGCGGGTCGCCTTGATACTGGAATAGCAGCTCCAACCCTTTATCTTCTGCCTGCAAGCCGATCATGCCCGCGACGTGTGTCATCACCTCATCCAGGTTGAACGGCACGCGCTCCAAGCGCATGCGTCCCGCCTCGATGCGCGAAAAATCAAGGACATCGTTGATGATGTGCAGCAGGCTTTCCGCGGCGCGGTGAATGTTCTCCAGATAGCTTCGCTGCCTGTCATCGCTCGGCGACTCCAGCGCGAGATGACTCATGCCGATGATTGCGTTCATCGGCGTACGGATTTCGTGGCTCATGTTGGCGAGAAAGTCGCTCTTGACCCGGGCCGCCTCCTCCGCTGCCTCCTTGGCATGCAACATGGCGGCCTGCGCTGCGTTGTGGTCAGTGATATCTACCAGCCAGGCCAACACGCCCGGCTCGCCGTCGTAGTCGATGGGCAGAAACGTAGTGAGCATGTCGCGTTCGCGGCGTTGCGCGTCGTACATGCGAACCTCGCTATTGGACACCATGCCCTGGTTGTCCAGGCTGGCCCAGATACGCGCGCGCTGACCGGTCTCCACATACATCGGCGCCGTGGTGTCACCCACACCGACCCCAAAGGTCGCCAAGAACTTGGGGTTGGCAAAGCAGATCCGCCCCTGTGTAGATACGGCGATGCTCACTGGACTGTTGTCGAGGATGTACTGGAGCCGCTCCTCGCTCTGCATGAGCGCCAGCTCCATGGCGCGACGCTGGCTAACGTCGCGCACGGCGGCACATACGCAGCGCCCCTGCGTATCCAGTGCGGGGAGGAAGGAAAGGCCGATCTCCACCGAAAGCTCGCTGCCGTCCTTTCGCCTGCCACGCAGATCGACGTTGGCGCGCCCCATCCGCCGGCTCTCGCCTTGTACAAAGAAGTTCTGGCGAAGCTTGACGTGATTCGCATCCGACCGCGGAGGCACCAGCCGCTCGATGGGAGCACCTTCCAATTCGCCGCGTTGGTAGCCGAACATCGCCTCCAGGCGTGGGTTGGCGAGGACAATGCGGCCCTTCTCATCGACGATCATCATGCCGTCCGGCGCGGATTCGATGATGCCGCGATACTAGGCACGGGCGGCTTCAATGGTGTGCTGCGTCGCCTCCAGCGCGGCGGTTTTCTCGATGAGCGATGCGGCCTGCTGCCTGCTCTGCTCCAGCAGGTGGCGCATATCCAGCCCGTGCTCGAGCATTTCCATGTTGATGGCCAGCACCGGCAGCAGTTCATCGACCAACGCCTGCTGTGCGTCGGTGAACGGCGCGAGCGTGCCCAGCTCAACCACGCCGAGCAGGCGCTCATTCCGTACTACGGGGATAACCAGGATCTGGACGGGAGGGTTCTCCCCCAGTCCTGTCGTCACTTTTAAGAAATCAGCGGTTGGGTCAGAAAGAGTAAGCGTGCGCCGCTCCACAGCGCATTGCCCGACCAGACCTTCTCCCATGCTGAACACCGGTCGCGCCAGCGCTGCGGCATAGCTTCCTTGCAGGCGCAGTCGCCGCGTGGATGGTTCATGTGCGTAGAGCGCCGCGTGGCCGATGGGTACCAGCCGTGCCATGGACGAAAGAAACCGGTCGCCCAACACATCGGGCTCGGTGATCGATTGCAGCTCGCGCGCAATCGATGCTGCGTGCGCCGTCACCCAGCGCTGCGCTTCCGTCTGCCGGCCTTCCGCCTGCAGAGTCGCGATGGCGCGGGCCAACTCACCCACTTCGTTGGGATAATCCGTATAGGGAACGGTGATGTCCAACCGGCCGACACTCAGCAATTTCAGTGCATTTCGCAACCCCTCCGCAGGACGCCGTACCGTGCGACTGATCAGTCGGCCAAACAGCACGCCGGCGATCAGTCCCAACACGATCAGCCACACGGTGAGCTCGACATCGACATGGAAGCGCGCAAAGGCGTTCTGTACCTCGTCGCTAGCACCTGCCCGCTTTACCCGTGTGATGCGATCCAAGGCATCTCTGGCGACGATACCCGCTTGCTGAAAGTCGCTCGAGACAATGACGTCGGCGGCGACGTGATCTTGCGCGCTATTCGTACTGAGCAATGCCGCCACACTGTCGACCTGATGTGCGTAGTTCGCAAAGGCCCGCTCGAATTCGGCGAGGTTATGTTTGTTGGCCTCGCTGTAGATACGCGGCGAAGCTTGATCCATCTCGCTTCGTACCAGGGCTTGTGCTTCAGACGCTTCACCCAGCGCAGCTCGGCGCCCGGGCCCCGGCGCCGACAGCACGGCCTGTCGCAGATCCTGCCCCATATCTGCCAGCGCCGCCCGTGCGGCTTCGATATGGAGCAGGCCCTGCATGTCCTGCTCGTAAAGCCGTTCGATCCGCTCCATCTGGATGCGCTGCACACTGAGGCTATAGGCGCCCAACAAGATCGCAATGAGCAATACGCCGCCGAACCCAAGTTGCAAGCGTAGTCGCAACGGTAGGCGTTCCAGTCGTTCGAACAAGCGGCTCATCGATTTCCGCCATACCTTCAGGTAGCAAGATGATGCGCGAGGCCATTGCCGTGCGCGGCATCCTCATCGGAGAACTGGCCGGCGATCGCGCGGAAGGTATCCTGCTTCGACAGGAAGGCATCGAGCACATCCGGATCGAAGTCTATGCCTCGCTTGGCGGCCATCATGGCGACAGCCTCCTCGTGCGTCCTGCCTTTCTTGTAGACACGCGGGCTGATCAGCGCGTCATACACGTCGGCAACGGCCATGAGCCTCGCGGACACCGGAATGGCCTCACCTTTCTTGCCTTCGGGATAGCCGCTGCCATCCCATCGCTCCTGATGGCTGTACGCCATCTCCTTGGCGATGCACAGGAACGCCATCGGCGTACCCAACCGATCTTCAGCCCGCTGTAGCGCGTCGCGCCCCAGCGTGGTGTGCGTCTTCATCACCTCGTACTCTTCCGGCGTCAACCGTCCTGGCTTGAGCAGGATGTGATCGGGGATGCCGATCTTGCCGATGTCATGCAAAGGCGCGGACTGAAACATCAGCAGGCGCCCAGGCTCATCCAGTACGGCCGCAAAGCGTGGGTGGTCTTTCAGTGCATCGGCCAGCACTCTCACGTAGTGCTGCGTGCGCCGAATGTGGTTCCCCGTTTCGTTGTCGCGCGTCTCGGCCAGCGAGGTAAGCGCGAGGATAGTCGCCTCCTGGACAGCCGTGACTTCTCGCGTGCGGCGGGCCACCTCGCTCTCGAGGTACGCGTTCTTGTCGCGCAGGAACTCCGCCACCGCCCGCAACCGAAGCTGCGCGGCCACGCGCGCCATCACCACGGGAGGATTCACCGGCTTGGTGATGTAGTCCACCGCACCCAGCACCAGCCCACGCGTCTCGTCTTCCGTGGCATTGAGCGAGGTGAGGAAGATCACGGGGATGTCCCGTGTCTTTCCGTTCGTTTTGAGCTGGCGGCAGACATCGAAACCGGACAAGCCCGGCATGACGACATCGAGCAGGATCAGGTCCGGTTGCTCATTGGAAGCGATGAGCAACGCCATTTCGCCGTCGGATGCTTCAAGCACGCGATAGATCGGCCTCAACAGTTCGGACAGGATCAGCCGGTTATCGGCAGCGTCGTCGACCACCAGGATGGTGGCCAATTCGTTGGCGTCTAAGTCTCCCATTCCTGCCATCTCCCCCACGCAGCTCAGGTATGGCGCCAAGCGATGGTGTTGCCCGGCAAAGCGAAATAAACCCCCAACGGACGTGAAGATGGCGCGTAGGCAAACCGGCTGCACCGTGACAGAGACGAAACGTACTTAGACCGAATTACCTAAACACCCGACCGTAGATGTTCGCTATCCGCAGGGGCACGCAAAACGCTGAAATACGGCGGAGCACGAAGCTCCCATGCATACGTTGCAAGCGACGCATTCTTCGCCACGCAGGCTGCCATGAATCCCTCTACGGCCAAGCGATTGCCACCTATCCGGAGCAGCTCATGAGCGGGATAGCAGTAAAGATCAAACACGAGTTCATGAAGTTGCTCCCGCCGACGATCTTCTTTTTCGTCACCATCAATATCGTCGTATTGATTCGTGCGCTTCTCACCAAGGGCACCGGGCTCTCGCTGCCAACCTTCGCCACCATCGTGATTTCCGCGCTGATCCTCGGCAAGGCCGTGCTGATCGCCAACATGCTGCCTTTCATCAATCGTTTTCCGGAAAAGCCGCTGATCTGGAACGCAGCATGGAAGACGTTGATGTACATGGCGGTCGCGACATTCATCCACTATCTGGAACGCCTGCACGAGTTCTGGAAGGAAACGCACGCCATCGGCGCCGCCAACCACCAACTGATGACGCAAATGAACTGGGCTCACTTCTGGGCCATCCAGCTCATGTTGCTGATACTCATCTTCAACTATTGCGTATTCGCCGAACTTGCCCGCGTGATCGGTGAGCAAAAGCTCAGGCAGATGTTCCTGGGCCCGATGCCGCTTGCGCCGGGCCCTGCGAACGGGCCGGCGACCTAGGCGCTGCCGCCACACCGGCTCGGCGGACGCCGATAAGGCCGCCCAGAGCAGCCTTCACACCTTCTTGGCGAGTGGGGGTATGGAGTGGTTGGAGGCCTGCGATCCGGCACGGCCCCAGTGGAGACCACACGCATGTCCGAGCACGTCTACAAGTCCATCGAACTCACCGGGTCCTCCAAGACCAGCAGCGACGATGCCATCCGTACAGCCATCGAGCATGCGTCCAAGACAGTACGCAACATCCGCTGGTTCCACGTCATCGACACCCGTGGCCACGTCGATGACGGCAAGGTGGCGTACTGGCAAGTGACGTTGAAGGTGGGCTTCACGTTGGAGTAACCGGGCCGGCACCCGGAGCGATCGGCGTCAGCCTGGCGACGAAAGCAACCACGCCGCACAACGCGCGACGTCGCTCGATCCATGCCAGCCGTGGAACGCGATGCGCAGGTAGCCTTCGCGCGTGCTCGCGCTGATGCCCTGCGCTTGGGCAGCATTGAGCAAACGCGCCGATGTCTCGGGCGGCACCGCGAACGACAGTATCGAACCCATCTTGCCTGCCGCGAGCAGGTCTCCCAATCGCCCCGCCTCCACCGCCCACGCCGCGTCTGCCGCCAGCATGGCGAGCAAGCTCCGCTGCAATTGGGCGACATGCGCCTGGATGCTCGCCGCCCCACCGCTCTGCACCAGCAAGCGGATGGATGACGCCAGCGCCGCGCACGACAGGATGGACGGACTGCCCGCCTCCAGGCGTCGCCCGTCCGTCGCCCAGGGTTCATCACTCTGCGTTTGCGTGCCGCTCTGCGAGAAATCGTCGGGTGCGGACAGCCAGGTACCCAAGGGGATCAGCTGCTGGCGGAACGTGCGATCCGTCCACAGCAAGCCCTGTCCCTGCAGACCCAGCAAGCCCTTGTGCCCGCCGGTAGAAAACGCGCTGACGCCATCGAACGACGAAGCCACGGTGCCCGCGCCCTGGATGCCGTCGACGACCAGATGGACGCCGCGCTCACGGCACCCCCGGCCCAACTTATTCAGATCAAGCCGAACACCGTCCTGGTAGCGCACCCACGACACCGCGATGACCCGCGTGCGCGGCGTAATGGCGTCCAACAGCCGCTGTTCGGGCTCGATGCCCGCGTCGGGAGCACGTGCGGACTGCCCTTCCCACAAGGCAACCTCTGTGCAGGTCACACCGCGGCGTGCAAGCGACAGCCAGGGTAGCCGGTTGCTGGGGAACTCCCCGGCGGGAATCACCACCTCGTCACCCTGCTGCCAGGGATACCCCAGCGCCACCACTTCCAGCCCGGTCGAGGTGCAGGTCACCAGACTCATATCGTGCGCATCGACACCAAGCAGTGTCGCGCTGATATCACGCAGGGATCGCTGCACGTCGAGGAAATCCTCGTTCCAGCGCAGATCCCAGGGGCGAAGTTCGGTATCCAGCAGAGCACGCACCGTGTCCGCAGAGGCCAGGGGCAGCGGACCGTCCTTGCAGTGCGATAGCCAGAGCAGCTCTGGCGGCATGTCGAACAATTCGGGCGCTATCAACGGGGAAACAGCGTGCATCACCAATGTGTTCCTTGAGCCAGCATGGACAACCCGGTCACGCCTGGCACCTCGGCGGTGCGCATGAACCGAAGGTTCGGCACCGTATCACACCGGATCCGATGGCTGCCCTGGGTGCACCGGGTCTTCCTTCACGCGATGTCCGCGCTTGTCCGCAGTCCGCGCCACCTGTCCGGACAACGTCCGCGGACAGTTCCTGGGCGTTTGAAGGAATGGTGAAAATGGCTTGGTGACGCGGTTTTCCAGCGATATCGCGCGTTGGCACGAGGCTTGCCATGTATATCCATGAAAGCCACTCAACCCCGTTTAAGGAGAACCATCATGAAATTCGAGAACCTGATGCTGCACAGCCTGTTCGCCGCCTGCCTGCTGGTCTGCGTGCTGACCTTGGGCGCCATGATCAGCGCACCGAGCTATGCACCTGCTTCCATCGCGAGCGCTAACCACGTTACCGCGACGCAGCCGGCCGGCTGAGAAAGCCACCGTGCGTTCCGCACTGCACACCGTGCCCCGACTGAGCAACCGCTTCAACGCGACCACTAAGAAAAAACAGCCCGGGGGATATCCCGGGGCTCGATGAGCGCAAGGGCGTGCGCTTGAAGACGCAGTTCCGCGAAAGCCATGCAGCCCGATCCTCAGGAAAGGGCCGTCAGAACAGTCGACTCAATTCGGTCATTCCGTGGCGTTCCATCGTGGCGTACAACTGCTCCCACCACCATCGCCGGTCTCCCTCATCGATCGCTGACGTGGGCATATGTACCAGTTGCTCGAAAGCCGCCCAACGATCCTCTTCGGGCGCATCGATAGCAGCCAGCCGGACCAGTTCCGCATCCAGCTCCGCAAACTTCGCTGTCAATTGCTCTCTGGAGTAACGCACAGGCATCGCGCCGCTACCGGGTCATGGCACTGTTGCACCGCTTACTTTCTACGGCATTTCGCTACGGCGCTATGCAGAAATCCGGCAGCAAAGACCTGCGCGCATGGCGCGCCATGGCCTATCGCGCTGACTTTCATTCATCACGCACGGGCAAACGCAGCAGACGCGGCCCTTCTTTCACAACCCTGAAGGATTCCCTTCGCCTGCCTGACAGAAACGCCCCTATTGATCGCTCATACAACGAGTGCTGCGGGGCCAGCCCATCAGCCAGCGGCCAGAAAGCCCGCGCAAGCAGCAGCGCCGTAGCCGGTATCTCTGCGATCAACGGAACAGATTGCTCTTCGCCAGCTCGATCAGCTCGTCGCCACGCCCATTGATGACGGTACGCAGTGCCCACAGGCCGAAGCCCTTGGCTTGTTCCAGCTTGATGCTGGGTGGCATGGCCAGTTCCTGTGTATTGGTGACCACATCCAGCAATGCGGGACCATCGTGCGCAAGGATGTCTTTCACCGCTGCGGGCAGATCGCCGGGATCTTCCACGCGTATGGCGTGCACGCCGGCCGCCCGCGCTACGGCGGCGAAATCAGGATTCACCAGCGACGTCCCCGTTTCCAGGTAGCCACCCGCCTTCATCTCCAACGCCACGAAGCCGAGCGTGTGGTTATTGAACACCACCACTTTCACCGGCAGCTTGTGCTGCACCAGCGTGAGGAAATCGCCCATCAACATGGTGAAACCGCCATCGCCGGAAAGGCTGATCACCTGCCGTGCGGGAAACGCGGCCTGCGCACCGATGGCCTGAGGCATAGCGTTCGCCATCGAGCCATGCACCAACGAGCCGATCAAGCGTCGACGCCCATTCATGCTGAGATAACGCGCAGCCCAGATCGACGGCGTGCCCACATCAAAGGTGAAGATCGCATCGTCCGCCGCCGCTTCGCTGACCAGCTTGGCCAAGTATTGCGGGTGGATGGGCTTGCGCCCTGGCTTGCCTGTCGCCAGTTCATCCAGGCCTTCCCGCGCCTTGCGATAGTGCGCCAGGCAGGCATCCAAGTAGGCCCGATCCGTCCGCGCCTTCAGCTTCGGCAGGAGCGCACCAATGGTGGCGGATACATCGCCCACCATGCCGAGATCCAACCGAGTGCGTCGCCCGAGATTCTCCGGTCGCACATCGACCTGCGCGATCTTCGCGTCCGTCGGATAGAACTGGCGATACGGGAAATCGGTGCCCAGCATCAACAACGTGTCGCAGTTCAACATGGCGTGATAGCCGGAGCTGAAGCCGATCAACCCGGTCATGCCGACGTCGTACGGGTTGTCGTATTCCACGTATTCTTTGCCACCAAACGCATGCACGATGGGTGCTTTCAGTGCCTCGGCCAACTTCAGCAAGGGATCATGTGCACCCGCGCAACCGCGTCCACACAGCAAGGTGACTTTGCCGCTGCCATTGAGCAATTGCGCCAGTGCATCGACGTCCGCCGCTGCTGGCTGCACGACGGGAGGCCGGAGCGCCATAGACGCGCCCGCCGACGGCTTGGCGTTCAACTCGCGTAATGCGACGTCACCAGGAATGATCACCACCGCTACACCACGCAAGCCGACCGCCGCGCGAATGGCGCTTTCCAGCACGCCAGGCAATTGTTCTGGACTCGATACCATCTCGCAGTAGTGGCTGCATTCGCGAAACAGGGATTCCGGATGGGTTTCCTGGAAGTAGCCCCGACCAATTTCCGCACTGGGGATGTGTGCCGCAATAGCGAGTACCGGTACACGCGAGCGATGGCAATCGAACAGGCCGTTGATCAGGTGCAGGTTGCCAGGGCCGCAGCTACCGGCGCAAACGGCGAGCTCACCGGTGAGGTGCGCCTCCGCGCCTGCCGCGAATGCCGCGGACTCCTCGTGCCTCACGTGGATCCAGTCGATATCGCCGCGCCGCCGCAGCGAATCGGTAATGCCGTTGAGGCTGTCGCCCACGACACCGTAAATGCGCTGGACACCGGCCACATGCAGCGTTTCCGTTACGACATCAGCCACTTTGGTATTCGCCATAACCTGAATCCTTGAGAGGAAGAAAACGAGCCGCTACCCACCGCGCTTGTTTCGAGTATGGCGATGAGATCGTGACAGACACGTCAGCCTAGCCCGCTCCTCTGCCACCGGCGCTACCCGTTCGGGTAACGCCGGTGCCTCGCGGCTATTTGGAGATCAACAGCAGCAGCGATTGACCGCATTGCCCATAGGTGGTGCCAGCGCCACCGATCAAGGTCTCGTTGCCCGGAGCAACAAACGTATTGGCGCCATCGTTCCAATCGCAGGTATCGGTGACGCGATACCACTGCGTACCCGACGGCGGCGCAGGCAAGGTGAACGTCACGCTGCTCGACCAACCGTTGTATGCGACGTAGATGGAATTGCTGTCGCCCAACGACGGCCCATTGATGGTGTAGGCAAGGGCGTAGTTGCTGGTGTTGTTCCAGTAGTTGCTGTCCGCCACCGCTCCACTGGGCTGATACCACACCAACTGGCTGCCGCTATACCAACTTGACGGGCGAAGCGCGGGATGCGCCTTGCGGAACGCGATCAAGCGCTGCGCATAGGTATAAAAGTTCGACTGGTCGGTGGTCCAGCTGTAGCTGAGCCAGTTCGCGCTGGAATCGAGGTTATACGCGTTGTTGTTGCACTGGAGCGTGCGCAGGTACTCGTCACCGCCCTGCATCAGCGGCGTGCCCGCCGACAACATCTCGAAGGCCATGCCTGTTCGCGCCGCACGACGCTGGTCGACAGCGGCACCGGTACCCGCCGACATACCCTGATCCCAACTGTAGTTGGTGCTCGTGCCACCGTCCGACGGTCCGTAGGGCCATGCCTGGCTGTTGCTGGCGCCGTTGCAGGAGTACACGTCCTTCAAGGTCAGGCCGTCATGCACGTCGATAAAGTTGATCGAGTTCCACGGTGACCGCCCGCTGGACTGGAACAGGTTGGACGACCCGGAGAAGTCATTCGCATCCTGCGTCACGTAGATGGTCATGCTGCCCAACTCGTTCTGCGCTTGCCGCAGGCTGTCGCGGAACAAGCCGTTCCATTCGGACCAACCCTGTGGAAATCCGCCCAACTGATACGAGTTGCCACCGATGGCCCAGGGTTCCGCGAACAGGTCCAGGCCACTACCGCCCGCAGCAGGCCGAACGGTGAACTCGCGCAGGATGCGGTTGATCGCCACATTGGAATCCGCCGCGTCGAAGTTGTAACCACCGTTCGGGCAATTCGGTGCGGAAGCGGTGTACGCGCCATTGAGGCAACTGTTGCCGAGCACGGAGGCAAGGTCGAAGCGGAAGCCATCCACGCCCATCGTGTTCGCCCAATAGGCCAGCGAGTCGACGATAAGGTTCTGCGCCACGGTGTTGTACGTATTGAAGTTCGCGCCGATGCCAGTGTTGTCGTAGAAGTACTGATTGCCGGAGGTCAGCTCGTAGTACGTGGCATTGTCCAGGCCACGCCACGAGTAGATGGTGGCCGTGGTCGGATCGCTGCTGGTCCAGGTACCGCCTTCGGCGGTGTGGTTGTAGACCACGTCCATGTAGACCTTGATGCCCGCGTTGTGAAACGCCTGCACCATTGCCTGGAATTCCGCGGTGGGACCGCCAGCCGCCTTGTTGTAGGCATAGCGGCGATCCGGCGAGAAGTAGTTCTCCGTCATGTAGCCCCAGTAGTTCTGGTTGGCGTCTGAATTGGGAACCACATCGTTCGCGTCGTTCTGCGTCTCCTGCACCGGCAAAAATTCCACCGCCGTCACGCCGAGGCTGGCGAGGTAACTCGCCTTCAACCCCGCGCCGTAATAGGTGCCGCGATACTGCGCAGGAATGGAGGTGTCCTGCTCAGTGAAACCGCGCACGTGTACTTCGTAGATCACATCATCCTTCTGCGCGCGCGTGGGCTTGGTGCCGGTACTTTGCGTGCTGGGCACCAGCACCACGCCCTTGGGCGCGTAGATGCCGCTGTCGGTGGTGCGATAGCTCGCGCCAGAGGCGAACACGTTGCCGTTCTGGTTGGACGGGTTCAGCGGATCCTGGCTCACTTCCTGCGCGTAGGGGTCCAACAACAATTTGTTGGGGTTGAAGCGGTTGCCATTGGTATCGACGTCGGAAACGAAGCCCACCTGCGAGCCTTTGCCCCAACTGCTGGCATAGGGCCAGTTAGGTCCCCAGGCGCGATACCCGTAGTACACCGCGCCCGAGATGCCTGCCCCCTGGATCGACGACACCGGCACCGTTACCGCCCACACACCACTGCCCGCCGGGCTCAGCGTGTACGTGGCCGACTCCTGCACACCGTAGCCTGCCGAATAGAGGTACAGCACGATGCGCGTAGCCTGCGAGGAGTAGACGCGAAAGGTGATGTTGGCCTGTTGCGCGTCGTAGCTCGCGCCCAGGCTCATGCTGTTGATGGCCGCATGCACCGGCATGACGGGCACACCGGCGAGCACCGCACAGCCAAGCAGCGCGGCGAGAATCTTTGGGCACTTCATGGGTCAGCCTCCATCCTGTTTCGTTGACGATCAGGTCGAACAGCGTCGGCGCCACGGTGCACATCCTTGCCGCGGCGTGCGGGCAAGCGAAAACCACTGTCGAAAGGAGGAACGGGATGCACAGATCAGACATCCCACGGCATACCGCGCGTACTCCCCACGCGCGGCAGCCACCTGGTCGGCAGTGCGATGCATCGTAGAAAGCATCGCAATGCAGCAACCAGCCATTGCATACGTATTCATTGCGGACGGCGTCCGCAAACGCGTTACGCGTTGGCCGAGCGCTCCCAGCGCGCGAGCTGTTCGCGCAGCGCTTCGTTGTCGGCCTTCAGGTCCGCGACTTCCGCGGTCAGTTCCGCCACACGTCGGCGCAGCGTCGGCAAATCCTCCTCGCCGGCCTCCGGTTCCTTCTTCGGCTTACGCTTGGCGTCGCGTACGCGCTTGGCCGCCTGCTTGAGCTCGTCGTCGCCGGCGATGGCGGCTGCGCGCTGCTCTTCCTCCGGCAGGGTCGCCACCGCTGCCGCCGCGTTGATCGACAGCGCGCCGGACTTGACGGCCGCGACCACTTCAGGCGCTGCCTGCTTCTGGATCTTTTCGATCATCACCACCTGGCTGTTGCTCAGGCGTGCTTCGCGCGCCAGCTCCTGCCGGCTCGGCAAGGGCTCAGCCTTGCCTTTCGCAACGGACGGTGCGTCGGCGGGCTCCTGCACGGCAACGTCAGGCGCTGCGTCGGTTGCGGGCGCAGGTGCTGCATCGTCCTGCGCAGGCTTGGCCCGCGTGCGGCGCTCCGCCAGGATCTCACGCTTGCGCAGCGCCAATACGCCGCGCTGGAAATCGGACACGCTACGCCGCCCCAGGTGCTGCTCGATCATCCACAGGTGCACGTCCTCCATGGACTGGAAGCGCGTGTTCTGTACCGTGTTGAACGGCAAGTCGTGCGTCTTGCAGATGCCATAGCGGTTATGACCGTCCACCAGCACATTGCCCCACAACACCAGCGAATCGCGGCAGCCTTCGGCGAGCAGGCTGCGCTCCAGCGCCTCGTGCTCGTCGGGGGTGAGCGGGTCGATGTAGGCCTTGAGTTCTTCGTTGACGACGATGTCCATAGAGTCAGGCAAATACGGCAAAGGGGCGGCATTGTAGAGAACCTGCGCCTTTGTTTCGCGGCTTGTGCTGGCGGCCCGAACGTGCACAGCGCCCCTACCGTCCGGCAGGGGCAGCCACCGGCGGGCTCTGCTACCTTGCAAGCTTTCCGACACGGGGAGATTCCATGCTGCTGCGCCGTTGCCTTGCCCTTGCACTCGCCGTCGCACTGCCCGCCACGGTGGCCGCGGACGAAACAAAGCCCGCACATACGCCATCGCCCAAGGAGCTTCTCGCCAAGTCCCAGCCGCAGGAATGGCGCACGCCCGATCCCCAGAATCTGCTGGTGATGCAGCTCCCGCAGGGCCGCGTGCTGATCGAACTGGCGCCTGACTACGCGCCGTTGCACGCCGCCAACATCCGCACCATGGCGCACGAGCACTATTACGACGGACTCGTCATCGAGCGCGTGCAGGACAATTTCGTCACCCAGTGGGGGGATGCCGCCAACGAGGACGATAGCCACACCAGCAAGCTCAAGCCGCTGGGTTCCGCCAAGGACAGGTTGCCACCCGAATACACGCGCCCGTACGACGCGAAGCTGCCCTTCACTGCCTTGAAGGACGGCGACTTCTACGCGCCGGAAGTGGGCTTCTCCGAAGGCTTCCCGGTGGGGCGCGACAAGGCCCATCAGCAGCAATGGCTGACGCATTGCTACGGCATGGTCGGCGTCGGTCGGGACATTGACCCGGAAACCGGCAGTGGCAGCGAGCTCTATGCCGTGATCGGCCAGGCCCCGCGCGCGCTGGATCGCAACATCGCCGTGGTCGGCCGCGTGCTGCAGGGCATGGAGTATCTATCGGGCCTGCCACGCGGCACCGGTCCGCTGGGCTTTTACGAGAAACCCGAGCAGCGCATCACCATCCGCTCGGTCCGCCTTGCCGCGGATCTGCCCGCCAGCGAGCGCCCGAATGTCGAGGTGCTACGCACCGACAGCGCAACCTTCACCGCCCTGGTGGATGCCAAGCGCAATCGCCTCGACGATTTCTATCGCATCCCGGCCGGCAAAGTGGACGTGTGCAGCGTGAACATCCCTGCGCGCGACGCCAAGGCAGCGCATTGATGCCAGGACGTCGCCGCTGCAACGGCGGCGACGTCCTTATGGGAACACTTGCTTGAGACCGCGCCGCGCTCGCGCGACTTGCGCGTCACTTTGCGCCATACCCAGCGCCACGCGAGCGCCAGCACGAAGACCAGCGGAAGGAAGGGAATGGCATAGGCCAGCATCGACAAGGCTGCACGTATGCCTTCCACCAACTGGTCAGTCCAGTCGCCCAATGACAAGCCGAAACGCTGGCTGCGCGTCTTATCGGTGAAATCCATCTGCAGCAGATTGGTGTCGATGCGTCGCTGCTGCTGGGCCGCGGTGTTCTGAAGCTCCTCGCGCTGCACCTGAATCTGTGCGCGTTCGTGGCTGAGCGCGATGAGGTCGCTGGTCGATATGTCCTTGCGCTGAGCCAGTTGCTCGACTTGCACGGAATAGGTTTCCAGCAGCTTCCGCTTCTGCTCGGTGTCGTTGACTGCATCGGCGAGATCCTCTGCCCGCGTCTGCCGCCACGCCAACTTGCCGTTCTGGCTGGCCATGCTGCTGAGTGGTTCTACGCCTGACGGCACCACGCGCACGGCCAGCGTTCCGTCGTGCTCGCTCTGCTCGAAGCGCAACACGTCACAAGTACCGAAACGTGCTGAATCGCAGGCTTGCCGCACGGCCGCCATGCGCGGCGCCATCTGCCCCTCCGGCAGTTCAATGCGCAGATGATGTTCATAAGCCAGCTTCGCGCCGGCCTTTGCCTTCTCTCCGCCAATCCCCTGAGGCCCCGCTTCCTGCTTGTTCGAACATCCGGCAACCAGCAACACCAAGGCGGCGGCCAGCATCCCATGCTTCATCACGCGCATATTCCTTCCCTGTTTTCTCCAGTCCTGCGCAAAGTAACGCAATTCCTGCCGATATCCGCGCGATGTGCGTGGATATCGTGAACAAGCGCTACGCCCCTACACCCCAAGACCACGCCTTCTTCACCTCTTCGGCCGGCAGGATGCCCACGACGCCATGAGGGAGCGAAGCATGCGGCGGGTGTGGAAAATCGTGTCACGGATTATCGGCGTCTGCCTGGCGCTGATCGTGGTACTGCTGATCGTCATCGCCACGTTCGACTGGAATCGGCTCAAACCCACCATCAATGCCCGCGCCAGCGAAACCCTGGGGCGGCCGTTCGCCATCAATGGTGACCTCAGCGTGCATTGGCAGCGTGAGCGACGCGCGAGTGGCATGGAAAGCTGGGTGCCGTGGCCGGAGTTCGTTGCGCAGGACATCCGCATTGGTAATCCCGACTGGGCCAGCCAGCCGCTGTTTGCACGATTGGACGCGCTCCACTTTCGCATTTCGCCATTGCCGCTGATCGCGCATCGGGTGGAAATCCCGGTGCTGTATCTCTCGCAACCCACGATTGACCTGGAGCGCAACAAGCAAGGTCAGGCCAACTGGGAGTTCACCCTGGCCGACAGTGGTTCGCCCTCCGCTTGGCAATTCGACCTGCACGCTATCGGCTTCGATCGCGGCCACGTCACGCTCAGCGATGCCGTCAGCAAGAGCGAGCTCCAGGTCACGATCGAGATGCTGCAGCATGCCATTGCCTATGGCGACATCGTGGCTCAGCAATCCACCGATGCGCGCGAACAGGCCCGTCGTACCGTGGGTGCGGCCGCGAAAACAGAGCTCGCCAAGGATGCGGACAAGGATGGCAACGAGCCCGGCCATACCAACGCCACCTATCAGTTCGTCTGGCAAGCGGTGGGCAAATACCAGGGTGCGACGGTCGACGGCAACGGCAAGACCGGTGGCGTGCTGGCCCTGCAGCAGTCGGACCAACCGTTCCCACTGCAGGCTGATGTGCATGTCGGCGACACGCACATCGCCATGGTGGGCACGCTCACAGATCCCTTGCACTTGGCTGCGCTCGATATCCGCCTGTGGTTCTCCGGCACCAGCATGGCCAAGCTCTATCCACTCATCGGCGTGACCCTGCCTGATACGCCGCCCTATGCGACGGAAGGCCATTTGAAGGCGAACCTGAAGCGCGGCGCCAGCCACTTCTCGTACGACCATTTTCGCGGGCGCGTGGGTGGCAGCGACCTGTCCGGAGATCTTGCCTTTGATACCGGTGGTGCGCGCCCCAAGCTGTCGGGCAGCGTGACATCGCAATTGCTGCGTTTCGCCGATCTCGCACCACTGATCGGCGCGGACTCCAACGCACAGAAGCAGCAGCGTGGCGATGCCACGTCCCAGCCAGCCGACAAAGTACTGCCGGTCGAGCCGTTCCGCACCGATCGCTGGCAGGCGATGGATGCGGATGTCACCTTCCGAGCCGCCCGCATCGTGCGTGATGCCGCGCTACCCATCAACGCGCTGTCGACGCACGTGATCATGGACAACGGCGTACTCACGCTGGACCCGCTCGACTTCGACCTCGCCGGCGGCAAGGTGGCCAGCAATCTGCATCTGGATGGCAGCGCCACGCCGATGAAGGGCACCATTCGCCTCAAAGCGCGCCACCTCAAGCTGAAGGAGCTGTTTCCCACCTTCGAACCGATGCGCACCAGCTTCGGCGAAATCAACGGCGACGCGGCGCTCGATGCGCGCGGCAACTCCGTGAGCGAATTGATGGGCACCTCCACCGGCGAGCTGAAGCTGCTGATGAACGACGGCGCGATCAGCAAGACCTTGCTGGAAACCGCTGGCCTCAACGTGGCGAACGTGGTGATCGCCAAGCTGTTCGGCGACAAGACGGTGAAGATCAACTGCGCGGCATCGGACCTGGCGGCGACCAACGGGCTCTACGAAACCAAGCTGTTCGTATTTGATACCGAAGACGCCACTATCCGCGTAAACGGCAACGTCAATTTCGCCACCGAAAAGCTCGACCTGGATGTGCGACCCGAGTCGAAGGGCTTGCGCATCCTGTCGCTGCGCTCACCGCTTTACGTGAAGGGGACCCTCAAGAATCCCGACGTTGGCGTGCAACCCGGACCGCTGATCCTGCGTGGCGGCGGCGCGCTTGCGTTGGGCATATTCGCTGCGCCGGTTGCCGCCCTGCTGCCGCTGGTGGCCGCCAGCAAAGGTGCCCCGGACAACACGTGCACAACGGTGCTCGAGCAGATGCGCGGATCGTCCAAGGCACGGCCCGCACCGGTCCCGGTGAAAACCAAGGCGACCCCGGCCCACTGAACCCTGGCTGCAACGCTAGAATGTTGGGCTCATCTCCCTCCCCCGACATCCACGCATGCAACCGGTAACCAAGGCCCGCTGGCAGATCCATTTCTGCGTCCTGTTCTGGGGCTTCACCGCCATCCTGGGCAAGCTGATCACCCTGCCCGCGCTGCAGTTGGTGTGGTGGCGTACCTTGCTGGTGGCGGGCGCGCTGTTACTGAGCCCGAAGGTATGGCGCGGCCTGAAGGCGATGCCCGCGAAGCTGCGCTGGAGCTATGCGGGCATCGGCGTGCTGGTATCGCTGCACTGGCTGACCTTCTACGCCGCCATCAAGCTCGCCAACGCCTCGGTCGGCGCTACCTGCATCGCCCTGGGCCCGGTGTTCCTGTCGCTGGTGGAGCCCTGGATCGCCGGTCGCAAGTTCGATCCGCGTGAGTTGCTGATCGGCGTTGCGGTGGTGCCCGGCGTGGCCATGGTGGTCGGCGGAGTGCCCATGGACATGCGCATGGGCATCGTCGTGGGCACGGCGTCGGCCCTGCTGGTGGCGCTGTTCGGCGCCTTCAACAAGCGGCTGGTGGAACACGGCGACCCGCTCACCGTGACCTGTATCGAGCTGGGCACCGGCACGCTGTTCCTTACCCTGCTGGCGCCATTGCTGCCCGGCCCCGCTTTCGTGCTTCCCAGTACCCACGACGCCATCTTGCTGCTGGTGTTGTCGTTCGGCTGCACCCTGCTGCCGTTTGCCCTGGCACTGGTCGCCCTGCGCCATATGAGCGCCTTCGGGACGCAGATGGTGACCAACCTGGAGCCGATCTACGCCATCGTGCTGGCCATCCTGCTGCTGGGCGAGCAGCGCCAGCTGGACGGCTGGTTCTATGGGGGCGTGGCGGTGATCCTGGCCGCCGTCTTTATTCACCCGTTGCTCACGCGCAAACAGACACCGCCGTCACAACCGGAACTACTGGGCACCGCGGAAAGCCACAGTGTGGTTGAATAAAGCGCTGTCGCCGCGAAGTACGCCCCTTCCCACGACACCGGCTGACTAGCGCGCGACGCGGTGCGTCGCTTCACGATGGTCCGGGGAGGTGCGTGAGATGACTTCGGGCGGTTTCCCAAGGCTTTTACGGCGCGAGTGGTTCCTCGCTGTCAGCGTCGTTACTTCCATCGCGTTCCTACTGTTCGGTCCACGCCTGCTCAGCGGGCTGGACCAGCCGCTATGGCTTGCCATCCTTTTCGCATGGCTGTTCGCCGTCATCCTCGGCTCCGCGCTGGCCGTGGTGCGCCATGCGGAACACTTGGGCGAACGCCTGGGCGAGCCTTACGGCACATTGGTGCTGACGCTGTCGATCACCGCCATTGAGGTGATCAGCATCACCGCGATCATGCTGCACGGCGAGAACAACCCCACACTGGCGCGCGACACGCTATTCGCGGTCACCATGATCGTGCTCAACGGCATGGTTGGCCTGTCTTTGCTGGCCGGTGGCTGGCGGCATCGCGAGCAGCAATACAACCTGCAGGGTGCCAATGCATACCTTGGGGTGGTCATTCCGCTGGGCATCCTCGCGTTGGTGATGCCCCGCTTCGCCGCGCACGGACTGACCGTACTCACGTTTCCGCAAGAGGTGTTTCTCGCCGTGATCTGCGCCGGCCTGTACCTCGCCTTCCTCGGGCTGCAGACACGACGTCATCGCGCCTATTTCGCTGCAGACAGCGGAGACGAGGAGGAAACGGCGCGTGTACTACACGGCGGCGTAGCGCGCAGCCTGTTGCACGCGGCGCTGCTGCTGGCCTACATGGCACCCGTGGTCTATCTGGCCGAGAAGCTGGCCCACCCCGTGGACTACGTAGTGGAAACACTGCACAAGCCCGCTGCACTCGCGGGGCTGGTGATGGCCGTACTGGTCGCCACGCCCGAGGGTGTCGGCGCCGTGCGAGCGGCGCGGCGCAACCATATGCAGCGCTCAGTAAACATCTTCCTTGGCTCAGTGCTTTCCACCATCGGGCTGACCATTCCCGCCATCCTGATAATCAGCCATGTCACAGCGCATCCCATTGAGCTGGGGCTGCAACACACGGATCTGGCGATGTTCGTGCTGACCCTTGGCTTGAGTCTCGTCACGTTCTCCAGCGGCCACACCAACGTGCTGCAGGGTGGCGTGCACCTGATTCTTTTCTTCGCCTATTTGTTCTACATGTTTCAGGGCTAGGCGCCGGCTCGAAATCTCGCGGGCGCGATCATTCTCCTCACCGTCATTCCGGCGTAGGCCGGAATCCAGTCACGGACGCCATCGGTTATCGCGTGGAGTTCAAGTATTTGGCGCTACCGCGAAAACCTAGCTATGTGGCCACTGGATTCCGGCCTACGCCGGAATGACGTGCGGCGAAATTGAAGGTCTCGACCGGGCCTGAAGAAATCAGCCTGACGCTGCAACCGTCTTTCGCATGTGGTCGATAAAGGCACGCACCTTGGCCGGTGGTTGACGCCCTGGATACACCGCGTAAATACCGCAGTCCGGCAGGCTGTATTGCGCCATCAGCACAACTAAGCGCCCGTCGCGGATGTCATCCGTCACGAGGTAATCCGGCAGCACGCTGACACCGGTGCCGTGGCGTACCAGCGCATGTGTCGCGGTAACGTTGTTCGTCTGTGCCACCGGGCGCATGCGCACCGTGCGGCGGGAGCCGTCCGGTGCAGTGAAAGTCCAGCGCAATGGCGTGGCCAGCAGGGCCAGCGCTACCCAGTCGTGCGAGGCGAGATCGGTAATCAGGCGCGGCTCGCCACGTCGCGCGAGATAGCCTGGCGAGGCCACCAACAACTGGCGAAAACTGCCCAAGCGTGCGGAACGTAGATTGGAGTCGCGCAGCCAGCCCATGCGGATGGCCATGTCGAAGCGCTCGGCGATCAAGTCACTCATGTGATCGGTAAGCACTAAATCGGCTTGTATCTCCGGATGCACGCGCAGGAATTCCGCCAGCGCCGGGGCCACCACTGCCGTACCGTAATCACCGGTCGCCGTGAGCCGCAGCGTGCCACTGGGTTTCTCCTGGCCTTGCCCCACTTGTGCGATCGCCGCTTCCGCCTCGGCCAGGATACGCACGCAGGCAGCATGGAACGCCGAACCGGCCTCGGTCAGCGCCATGCGGCGCGTGCTGCGCGAAAGCAGCGTCACGCCCAGTTCGCTTTCCAGGCGGGCGATGTGCTGGCTCACCATGGCCTTGGTCATGCCCAACACTTCAGCGGCGGCCGTGAATGAGCCCGCTCGCACCAGCGCCACGAACACGGACAAGCGGTTGAGATTGACGTCAGCCATGGGGCCATCCTCACTGTTAATCTAAACTTTACAGTGAATTCCCTTTTGGTGCGTTTATCCGCACCTTCCGCAGGCGCATGATGGCTTCCGTTCCCCGGTGCTGGCAGATCTTTCACGCGCTACGCGTCATCGTCCGCCGCACTCCCCTTATCCCCGCTGGAGAGCAACATCCATGAAGATCGCCCTGTTCGGCGCGACCGGCCATGTCGGCCACGCCATCCTCGATGAAGCCCTGGCACGTGGTGCCGACGTCACCGCCATCGTTCGCGACCCGTCGCGACTGGCCAACCCCGATCCGCGCGTGAAGGTCGTTACCGGCGACATCGGCGAGCCGGATTCGTGGCTGGATGCCGTGCGTGGCGCGGACGTTGTCATCGTCAGCATCTCGGCCCGCCGCGACGGTTCGAACGACGCCATCCCGGCCAAGGCCACTGCGGTGCTGGACAACCTGTCCAAGCTCGGCGTGAAGCGTCTGGTGTGGGTCGGTGGCGCCGGCTCACTGGAAACCGCGCCGGGTGTGCGCGTGGTGGACGACCCGAATTTCCCCGAAGCCTGGAAGGCCGAGGCGCTGGGACAGGCCAAGGCGCTGGACGTGTTCCGCCAGCACAAGAGCGACGTGGAATGGACCTATATCAGCCCGGCCGCCCTGCTTGAAGACGGCCCGCGCACCGGCAAGTACCGCGTCGGCGGCGACCAGTTGCTGGTGGACGCCAACGGCAAGAGTCACATCAGCGTGCCCGACTACGCTGTAGCCCTGTTGGACCGCGTCGAGAAGAACGACGCACGCAAGCAGCGCATCACGGTCGCTTACTGATCAAGCGGTGCGGATGGCGACATGCCATCCGCACCATTTCGTTCAATGCGCGCCGTCAGTGCGCGTGATCATGGTCGTGGCCATCGGCATCCATGTGGTCATGATCGTGATCCGCCGGCTCGCCCTGCGGATCGTCATGGTGGTGATGCTCGTGATCACCATGTCCGTCGTCAGCCTCCCTGCCCGCCATCGCTTCGAACGCGGCCTGATCCATCGTGGGCAACTGCTTGACGAAAGCCACCATGTCCCAGATGGCCGCATCGTCATGACTGCGCCCCCAGGCCGGCATGGCCGTGAGTTTCACACCGTGCTTGATGACCCAGAACGCCTCGGCCGGATCGTGCACCCCGTGCTTGGAGAGATTTGGCGGCTGCGGATAGAGCCCCTCGCGCAATTCCGTTTGCGTCATTCCCGGTGCGAGATGGCACGAGGTGCACATTTCCGCGTAATGCTCCGCACCGCGACGGATGCGCTGCGGATCGTCGAGATCAGGCACCGTGATGCCTCCCGCATGACGCTCGATGGAGCGGTCGCGCAAGGTCTCGACGACACGCTCAGTCAACGCCCAGTGCGGTCGATCCGCCGCAATGTCGTAGCTTCCGGACACCACAAACGCCGCTGCTGCCGCGGCGGCCAGCACGAGCACAAGCAACACAATAGCTATGGTCTTCTTCATGGCACTCCCCTTCAAAGCCAGATACGCACACCAGCGACCCAGGTCGTTTCCCGTGCGTGCACTTCCGGCACACCGGGCATGTCGTTGAAACTGCCGAAGCGACGCGTCCAGTTCACGCCCACGTACGGCGCAAACTTGCGGCTGAACTCGTAACGCAGGCGCATCCCCGCCTCCACGTTCGACAGGCCGGACGAGATGCCGCGTCGCGGATCGTCCTTGCCGTAGAAGTTCAGCTCCACCTGTGGCGTCAGGATCAATCGCTGCGTGAACCGCATGTCGTAGCTGGTTTCCAGCCGCAGCGCGGTGCGCCCTTCCTCACCGACGTAGAACGTCGCCTGTGTTTCGAACCAGTAAGGCGCAAGACCTTCCACGCCGGCAGCAAGCCACTGGCGGTCAGGCCCTTGTCCGAAGTCGTGCCGCGCACCCAGTTGCCAATCCCAGAAGCTCGCGAAGGCATGACTCCACAGTGCCTCCACGCGGCCATCCTGCGTGCCGCTGCTGTCGCGCTCGCCTTCGGTCTTCAGCCACAGGCGGTTGATCGCATTGCCGTACCAGCCTTCGGCTTCCCAGCTGGTCGCATAGTCACCGGAGGTACTGCGGCTGCGCTCCAGGCGATCGAGCGTGAACATGCCGAGCGATGCGTTGTCGTCCATCTGCATCATCGCGTTCATCTGCGCTGGCGTCATGTCATGTGGAACGGATTGCGGTGGCGGCGGTGGCACGTGGTCGTTCGGGGGCAAGACTTTTGCCTCTGTCCCCGCCATACCGGGCATGCTGCTCATGTCATGGCCAGAGTGATCCATGGCGGCGTGCTGCGCGTCATCCTTCGTGGGTGCGGCATCATGCTGATCATGCGTAGGCGCCTGCTTGTCAGCGGCCGGCGGCATCACCATGCCGGGCATGTTCTGCATGTTCTGCATATCCATGCTCTGCGCGAACGCAGCCACCGGCAACACGCCCAGGCATGCGGAAATCCAAAGCGAAAGCGATCGGCTCATGCCACCACCACCTCGCGGAACATGCCCGCCTCCATGTGGTAAAGCAGATGGCAGTGATAGGCCCAGCGCCCAAGCGCGTCCGCGCTCACGCGATAGGCCACTTGCTGCGCTGGTTGCACCATCACCGTGTGCTTGCGCGCCTGGAAGTCACCATTGGGCGATTCGAGCTCGCTCCACATGCCATGCAGGTGGATGGGGTGCGTCATCATCGTGTCGTTCACCAACACGATGCGCACGTGTTCGCCATGGCGTAGGCGCAGCGGTTCAGCGCGCGAATAGCGCTTGCCATCGAACGACCAGAGATAGCGCTCCATATTGCCGGTGAGCCGCAGCGTGAGTTCGCGGTCCACGTTAGGCGAAATAGGCGCATCGACGGCATGCAGGTCCGCATAGGTAAGTACGCGGCGCCCGTTGTCGCGCAAGCCGACGCCCGGATCGTCGAGATTGGTGCGTGGCGTAGGCACGCGCATGTCCACTTCAGGCCCCGTCCTCAAGGGTTCGGTCGGCGTGTCGTGATGCGACATCGACATGGCCATGCCTGGCATCGCCATCATGTCCATGCCGGACATGTCGTGTCCCATCGCGGCGTGATCCATCGTGCCCATCATGTCGCCCATGCTGAGCAAGGGCCGGCGATCCAGCGTTGGTACGTCCGCCACCATGCCGGCGTGCGGCGCCAGCGTGGCCCGCGCATAGCCGGTGCGATCCATGCTCTGCGCAAAGATGGTCCATGCGCGATCCGTCGACGGTTGCACGATCACGTCATACGTCTCGGCCGTGCCGATGCGGAACTCCTCCACGGTCACCGGCTCGATAGCTTGCCCGTCCGCCGCGACCACGGTCATTTTGAGGCCGGGAATGCGCACATCGAAGAAGGTCATCGACGAGCCATTGATGAAACGCAGGCGGATCTTTTCACCCGCATTGAACAGGCCCGTCCAGTTGCCGGCCGGCGTACAACCGTTCACCAGGTGCGTATAGGCCACGGAAGAAACATCCGCCAGATCGGTAGGATCCATGCGCATCTGGTTCCACATGCGCCGATCGGCGAGAGCCTTGGAAACGCCTTCGTTCCCGGCATCGCGCATGAAATCACCCACCGTGCGCTTGCCATAGTTGTAGTAGCCGCTCTGCTTCTTCAGATTGGCGTAGATGGTTTCCGGATCGAGATCGGTCCAGTCATTGAGCATCACGACGTAGTCGCGATCCGTCGGATAGCGCTCGCCCTCGCGCGGCCCAATCACGATCGGGCCGTACAAGCCGGTCTGTTCCTGGAAACGCGAATGACTGTGGTACCAATAGGTGCCCGACTGGTTCACGGTGAACTGGTAGGTGTATTCACCACCCGCCGGAATACCATCGAAACTCAAGCCTGGCACGCCATCCATATCCGCCGGCAACACGATGCCGTGCCAATGGATGGAGCTGGCCACGTTGAGCCGGTTGCGCACACGCAGTGTCACCGTCTCGCCCTGCCGCCAACGCAGCAGCGGCGCCGGCAATTGGCCGTTCACTACGGTGGCCATGCGCTGACGCCCCGTGAAATCGACCGGCAGCTCACCAATCTCCAGATCGATACGGTTACCGCTCAACTCCGCACGCGGCCCAGCCGCCTGCGCCAGTGCATTACCGCGCCACAACCCCAGCCCGGCAGCCACGCCACCCAGCACCAATCCTTGTACGAAACGCCGACGCGGCAGCTGAAAGCCGTGCGGTTCCTGCTTGTTCATTGCCTTGACTCCGCTATGCGCGCCCGCGACGCAGACGCATCTAGTCGGCCGACAAACGTCGGCCCGTTGCTATCAACGGAGAATCAGGCGACCGGAGGCCGCAAAGGCGGTTCGTAGGCAGGCTGCGGGGTACGTTCCCGGCGCGCTTGAACATGAGCGCCATCCGCCTGCACGTGCAACACATGCGGCACTATCGATGCGGGCACGCTAGCCGGCGCATGCGCGCAGCAGCTATCCGCACTGAGCGTCGACGCATGGGTTGCCCCATGGTCCGGTGCGGCGTGCTGCATGGCCATCATGCCCATCGCGTCTGCCGCAGGGCAGCAGTCGTCATGACGCGGCATGGACCACGCCACGCTGGACAGCGTAAGCCACGCGCACAGAGCCAGCACCATCAAGGTGCGGCAACGGCGCAGGTGGCGGAACAGGTGGCGGGTCATGAGGTCGAGGATAGTCGTGTGGTGGCGGGGGCTCAACTCTGGAGGTGGCTCCACGCGGTATGAGAGAGGTTGTCCTGCGAGTGCGATGTGCAGCTCCGCTGCACGAGCCGTCGGCTCGGCGCTTTTGATCGTCGGCCCCCCCCCCCCCTGTGCGGCGGTGAGGGGTGGACGATCAGGCCCGCAGGGGGGATCGGCAAGGATGCCGATCCCTTTTCGTCGGGGCAGGAGCCCTGTCGAAAAGCCCGGCCGCCCCTCACGAACTGGCCGGCTTCACCGGCCAGCGCCAAGTGGGGGTGCCCTTCTCTTCGGTTACCGTTCTCTTGGGCAAGCAAGAGAAAGTGACTCGGCCTCCGGCAGGAGGTCGAAAGCCCGCCGCAGGCGAGCCAGATCGCCGTAGCGCGACAACCGAGCGAAAAGTCACTGGACCCCTGCCTACGCAGGGGTGACGACACAAACGGTGAGGCTAGGTTGCCCCCTCACCCCAACCCTCTCCCCAAAGGGGAGAGGGAGAAAAGCACGCGCCCCGCAGCGCCCTTCCCAAGAAAAGAAAAACAGAAGCAAGGGACCCCCCTCCCCTATAATGTCCCACCTCCCGGCGCCCCCATCCCATGAACTATCGTCACGCCTACCACGCCGGCAACTTCGCCGATGTCCTCAAGCACACCGTGCTGCTCGCGCTAATCGAGGCATTGCAGGCGAAGCCCACCCCGTTCGCCTTCGTCGACACGCACGCCGGCAGCGGTTGCTATGCGCTCGACAGCGTCGAGGCCGGTAAGACGGGCGAATACAAGGATGGCATTACGCGCCTGCTGTTCCCCGATATGCATGGCAGCCATGGCAAGACGGAGCCCCTGCCTCCGCTGCTGCGGCGCTGGCTCGACGCCATCCTGCGCGTGCCGGGTAACGAGAGTGGCCTGAAGCTTTACCCCGGTTCACCGCTGCAGGTGGCAAATGCCATGCGCGCCAACGACAGCGCGCAGCTGTGCGAATTGCATCCGGAAGAAGCCACGCGCCTGCGCGATCTGTTTCATCACGATCATCGCGTGCACGTGCACCAGCGCAACGGCTACGAGGCACTGAAGGCGCTGCTGCCGCCGAAGGAGAAGCGCGGTCTCGTGCTGATCGATCCGCCCTATGAAGCACAGGAAGCCGAGTACCGCGTGATCGAGCGGGCACTGAAAGGCGCTCTGCAGCGCTGGCCCACCGGTGTCTACGCCGTGTGGTATCCGATCAAGTTGCGCAGCCAGGTGCAACCGTTTCATCGCTGGCTGCAGCATTGCGGCGTGCGCCGGGTGCTGCGGGCTGAGTTGCTGGTGCATCCGGATGACTCGCCGCTGCGCCTCAATGGTTCGGGCATGGTGATTCTCAATGCGCCGTGGAAGCTGGACGAGGTACTGCGTGATGCCCTGCGCGCGATGGCACCGCTGCTGTCGCAGGAACATCCCGCGAAGTGGCGACTCGACTGGCTATTGGAAGATAGCGCCGGCTGAACGTGCGAACGAGCTTCCACACGCTGTATACCTTCCGTGCGGTGAGCCCGTTAAGCTCAAATCAGTCCACGGGGAAAGCGGCCATGAAACAGCACGTCACCAACACCCTTCTGCGCAGCGCCATCGCTACCGGCCTGCTGGCGCTGGCGGCCTGTGCACCCGCGCCTATCTACAAACCCTCACCCACCACCGTAGCGACAACGCCGAACATCGTGGCGCAATCGCCGGGCCAGTACGCCAATGCTGACGTGATCTGGGGTGGCCAGGTTGTCGAGGTACGCAACCTCGCCGATCACAGCGAAGTGGAGATCGTGGGTTATCCGCTCGACAGCTCGCAGCGTCCTAAGCTGGCCAGTAACGGTGGCTGGGGCCGTTTCATCGCCGTGATGCCGGGCTATGTGGAGCCCTTTGACTATCCCGACCGGCTCGTTGATCACCTTGGCGGGCCGCATCACCAGCACCCGCGACGGCAAGGTGGGCGAAGCCAACTACGTGTTCCCACTGGTGAGCGTCGCCCAATCGCACCGGTGGACACCCGATGAAATGAACGCAGGGAAGTCGAACGTGAGCTTCGGCGTGGGTGTGGGCGGCGTCATACGCTGATACCCGGATAGGCGGCTAAACTGCCTTCCTTCGTCCAAGGGAATGCGCGATGTCTGGTCATGCCAATTCGCTGAGGGCGGTCCTGCTCGCCCTCGGCGCCAATTTCGCCATTTTCCTGAGCAAACTGGTCGCCGCGCTGATTACCGGCTCGGGCGCCATGCTGGCCGAAGCTGTGCATTCGCTGGCCGACTGCGGCAATCAGGGCCTGCTGCTGCTCGGTATGCGACAGGCGGAACGCCCGCCGTCCGACGAGTATCCGCTGGGTTGGGGCCGCGCGCTGTATTTCTGGTCGTTCCTCGTCGCCATCTTGCTCTTCAGCGTGGGCGGCATGTTTTCCATCTACGAGGGCATCCACAAGCTGAGCCACCCGGAGCCGCTGAAGTGGCCGTGGCTGGCCATCGGCGTGCTTAGCTTTGGCGTGGTGGCCGAGTCGATTTCCATGCACGGCTGCCTGAAGGAAGTGAACAAGGCACGCGATGGCCGCAGCTTGTGGCGCTGGTTTCACGAAACGCGTTCCAGCGAGTTGCTGGTGATTTTCGGCGAAGACCTTGCTGCCCTGCTCGGCCTCGCCGTGGCGCTGGTGGCCGTGCTCGCCACCATGATCACCGGCAACCTGTTTTACGACGCCGCGGGCACCATCGTGATCGGCGTGCTGCTGGTGGTGGTGGCGGTTGTCGTGGCCAGCGAAGTGAAGGATCTCCTGATCGGCCAGGGCGTGGAGCCCAAGCGCCGCGAGGAGCTGATTGCCTTCATCAACGCGCGTCCTGAAGTGGATGTTGTGCTCAACGTCATCACCCTGCAGATGGGCCCCGACGTGATGGTGGCGGTGAAGGCGCGCATGTCTCCAGCACCGGACCAGACCGCGCTGGTGGAGGCGATCAACAGCGTGGAGCGCGCCATGAAAGCGCAGTTTCCGGATATCCGTTGGAGTTTCTTCGAGCCGGACATCGCCGACTAAGAGCCGCTCTTGAGCTGCAACAGATCCCACTTGTTGCCATACAGGTCCTGGAACACCACCACCGTTCCATAGGCCTCTTCGCGCGGCGCCTCGCAGAAGGTGGCGCCAGCGGCTTCCATGCGGCGGTAGTCGCGCCAGAAATCGTCGGTGTGCAGCAGCAGGAAGACACGGCCGCCCGTCTGGTCACCTACGCGGGCCGATTGCTGTTGCGTCGTCGCCTTGGCAAGGAGCACGCGTGTCTCGACCGAACCCGGCGGCGCCACGATCACCCAGCGCTTGCCGCCGCCCATGTCGGTGTCTTCGACCAGCGTAAATCCCAGCACGCGGGTATACCAATCGATGGCGTCGTCGTAATCGGCGACGACGAGGGCGATGCTGCCGATGTACTGCTTCACTCGTGCTTTTCCTTCGGGAGCGGCCACTCGCCCAGCTCCGCCTGCAGCTTCTTGGTGAGCCTGGCGCGGACCAGCCCGTAAGCCGTGTGGATGTGCTCAGACAGCTCCCTGGTGGTGAAGCGCTGCGGCTCCAACACCGAGACCCAGCGGGCTCGGGCGAGATAAGGGGACGCGATGATACCCGGCTGATCGGTCAGTTCGAGAAAGCGATCCTCCTCGACCTTGAAGGCAATCCGCCCGCCGTCGACCGGCATCACCACGAACATCTTGCTGCCCACGCTGAATACCAACTCGGCACCCCATTTGATGTCACGGGTCACCCCGGGCCAATGCCCACAGAGTGCCTCGACCTGGCGAGGGGTGATGCCTTTGGACGCAGCCACCATGGTTTTCACTCTCCCTCAACGCCAACGGGCGCGCTCTGGCGCATTCTGCCCGCAGCGGGCCGGCAACACCCAACAACCCACCCAATCCTTCTTCGCGGTGCGACATAGAGCCGCGAAATGACTTGACCAACAAAGCCTTTTGTTCATGTTGCACTGCACACAATACGGTAAAGTATGGTCATGACGCCCGCCATCGACTACTCAAGCAACCGCCGCGCACTGGTACCCGTGCGTAGCAACGAGCGCTTCGCCCGCCCTCGCCTGGTTGAGGTGTCCAAATCGCCCAAGGGCGAGCTGGTGCACGCGCATGATGGCCGCGAGTTGTACCTGCGCGGCATCGAACCCGACGACATGGCTGCGTTGAAGCGCCAGTTCGCCCGCCTGTCGCCAGAGGACATCCGCCGTCGCTTCCTCCATTGCATGTCGGAGCTGCCCGGTTCGATGGCGCAGCGCCTGACCCACATCGACCCTGCCGTGGAAACCGCGTTCGTGCTGATGGACGAGACGGTCAAGCCAGCGGAAATGCGCGGCGTCGGACGTATCTTCGTGGACGAAGCCGCCAACAGCGCCGAATTCTCCGTGCTGGTCGAGCGCGACTGGAGCTGTCAGGGCCTGGGCGCCCTGCTGATGCAGCGCCTGGTCGACGATTGTCGCCACCGCGGCCTGAGCGAAATCTGGGGCTACGTGCTGCTGGAAAACCGCCCCATGCTCCATCTGTGCAAGGAACTGGGCTTCGTGCGCCGCCTGTCGCCAGACGAGCCTGGCACCACCCTGATCTCGCTGCTGCTCTGACCCCAGCGCCCCTGCAGAAGCTAGCCACAACCGCCCCGGCCTGTCCGGGGCGGTCGCGTTACACTTGCCCGCTTTCCCGGCGCGGCATGAGGCCTCGCCATCGATAGTTGGGTTCGCATGGCTAATACGATTCCCCACCCGCCCCTGCCCACCACCCCCAAGCAGCGTCGCTTCTGGACGTCGCCGCACGGCTCTTCTCGCGCCCTGCTGGTCGCTGAAGCGGCGCGCACGCACCAGGGGCTGTTGGTCGCTGTGACGCGCGATACGCAACGCGCGAGCGCGCTGGAAGACGAGCTGCGTGTGTTCGCGGGCAACCTGCCGGTGCTGCACTTCCCTGACTGGGAAACGTTGCCCTACGACGTGTTCAGTCCACACCCGGACATCGTCTCGCAACGCATCGCCACCCTGTACGAGTTGCCGAATGTGCAACGCGGCGTGCTGGTGGTGCCTATCGCAACGCTGATGCAGCGCATCGCACCACGTAGCCACATCACCGGCGCGGGCTTGGTGGTGAGGAAGAAGCAGAAGCTCGACCTCGCCGCTGAGCAGCGCAGGCTCGAGGCCGCTGGCTATCGCAACGTGCCGCAAGTAGGTGAGCCCGGCGACTTCGCCGTGCGCGGCGCGCTGATCGACATCTTCCCGATGGGCGCCGTCCAGCCGTACCGCATTGAGCTGTTCGACGACGAAGTGGAATCCATCCGCAGCTTCGATCCGGAAACGCAGCGCTCGCAACAGCAGGTAGACCATATCGAATTGCTGCCCGCGCGCGAATTTCCGCTCACGGAGAACGCCGCCAAGGATTTCCGCACGCGACTGCGCGAGCGCTTCCCGATCGACGTGCGCCGCTGTCCGCTCTACCAGGACATGAAGGAAGGCGTGACGCCGGGCGGCATCGAGTACTACCTGCCGATGTTCTTCGAGCAGACGGCCACGCTGTTTGACTACCTCGCCGATAACGCCGTATTCCTGCTCGGGGAAGGTGCACTGGAATCAGCGGACCAGTTCTGGACGCAGACCGGCGAACGCTACGACCAGCGCGCGCACGACATCGAGCGCCCCGTACTGCCGCCGGCGGAGCTGTACCTTGCTCCGGAACTGCTGCGCGAACAGCTCAACAAGCGCCTGCGCGTGGAAGTGGTGGAAAGCGGCCACGAACATGCCGTGCCCAGCGGCACACAACCCGCGCCGGAACTGCCGCTCAACCGCAAGGGCGAGGAGCCCGGCACGTCGCTGCGCCACTTCCTGTCGAGCTACCCGGGACGGGTGCTGATCACGGCCGACTCGGCAGGCCGCCGCGAAGCCCTGATCGAACAGCTCGCCAGCGCAGGTTTGAAGCCCGAAACCATCGACGGCTGGCAAGCGTTTCTTACCGGCAGCGACAAGCTGCGACTTGCCATCACCATTGCAGGGCTGGAACAGGGCTTCGCCCTTAAGGAACCCGCGTTCACCGTGCTTACCGAGCGCGAGCTGTTCGGCGAGCGCGTACGTACCGACCGCAAGCGCCGCCGTGGCGCTGCGCGCGATCCAGAAAGCATCATCCGCGACCTCACCGAACTGACCATCGGTGCGCCCATCGTTCACGTCGACCACGGCGTGGGCCGATACCAGGGTCTGGTGTCGATGGAACTGGGCGGCATGGAAGGTGAGTTCCTCACCATCGAGTACGCCAAGGGCGACAAGCTGTACGTGCCCGTGGCACAGCTCGGTTTGGTCAGCCGCTATACCGGCACCGCGCCCGAACTCGCACCGCTGCATTCGCTGGGTGGCGACGCGTGGGAACGCGCACGCCGCAAGGCCGCCGAGAAAGTGCGCGACGTCGCCGCCGAACTGCTGGCCATCTACGCGCAACGTGAAGCACGCGGCGGCGAGTCGATGTCGATCGACCGCCAGATGGTGGAGGAATTCGGTGCCACCTTCCCATTCGAGGAAACGCCTGACCAGGAACAGGCCATCGATTCGGTACTGAAGGACCTCGCCGCTCCGCGCGCCATGGATCGCGTGATCTGCGGCGACGTGGGCTTCGGCAAAACCGAAGTGGCGTTGCGCGCCGCCTTCGCCGCCGCCACGGCAGGTCGCCAGGTGGCGGTGCTCGTACCCACCACCCTGCTCGCGCAACAGCACTACCGCAATTTCGCCGACCGCTTCGCCGATTGGCCGGTACGCGTGGACGTGCTATCGCGCTTCAAGTCGACCAAGGAAGTGAACGAGGCGCTCAAGCGTCTTACCGATGGGCAGATCGACGTGATCGTGGGCACCCACAAGCTGCTCTCGCCCGAAATCAAGTTCAAGAATCTAGGCCTGGTCATCGTCGACGAAGAACAGCGCTTCGGCGTACGCCAGAAGGAGCAGCTGAAGAAGCTGCGCGCCGAGGTGGATCTGCTCACCATGACGGCCACGCCGATTCCGCGCACGCTGAATATGGCGATGAGCGGCCTGCGCGACCTCTCGCTGATCGCTACCCCGCCCGCGCATCGCATGGCGGTGCGCACCTTCATCGCGCAGTGGGAGCCGGCGCTGGTCCGCGAAGCTTTCCAGCGTGAGCTTCAACGTGGCGGTCAGGTGTACTTCCTGCACAACGAGGTAGACACCATCGAGCGCACTGCACGCGAGCTGGAGGAACTGATTCCGGAAGCGCGCATCGGCATCGCCCACGGCCAGATGGCCGAACGCGATCTGGAACGCGTGATGGCGGATTTCCATCGCCAGCGTTTCAACGTGCTGGTATGCACCACCATCATCGAAACCGGCATCGACATTCCCACCGCCAACACCATCATCATCAATCGCGCTGACCGCTTCGGCCTCGCACAGTTGCACCAGTTGCGTGGCCGCGTCGGCCGTTCGCACCATCGTGCCTACGCCTACCTCGTGGTACCCGATCGCAAGGCCATGACGGCCGACGCGGAGAAGCGGCTGGAAGCCATCGCCTCGCTGGAAGAACTGGGCGCAGGCTTCACACTCGCCACGCACGATTTGGAAATTCGCGGTGCGGGCGAGCTGTTGGGCGATGAGCAGTCCGGTCAGATCCAGGAAATCGGCTTCGGCCTGTACACCGAACTGCTGGAGCGTGCCGTGCGCGCACTGAAGTCCGGCAAGGTGCCCGACTTTGACCTCAGCAGCGAGCATGAGACCGAAGTCGAACTGCACCTGCCAGCACTGATTCCCGACGACTACCTGCCGGACGTCCACACACGCCTGACCTTGTACAAGCGCATCGCCAGTGCTCGCAACGAGGACCACCTGCGTGACCTTCAGGTCGAGATGATCGATCGATTCGGGCTGCTTCCCGATCCAGCCAAGCAGTTGTTCGCGGTGGCACAATTGAAGTTGATGTCCACACCGTTGGGCGTTCGCAAGTTGGACTTCGGCGCCAATGGCGGACGCATCACCTTCCGCGACAAGCCGGAGCTGGATCCGATGGCGATCATTCGCCTGATCCAGAGTCAGCCGCGCGTGTACAAGCTGGATGGGCAGGACAAGCTCAAGGTGAATCTGGAGTTGCCCGGTGCGACTGAGCGTATTCGCGCGGCGCAGGAAGTGCTGGTGCAGTTGGGCGCGCGACGGCCGGGGTGAGGGCCGCAAGCACACGGCACGCAAAGCGCCTCAGTTCTGCTCCCTCTCCCACTCGGGGAGAGGGAGCCAGCTCACGCTCAAAAAAAAGGCCCGCAATCGCGGGCCTTTTTTCGACATCTCATTGCACGCTTACTGCGTACAAGCCTTCCCATGATCCGCGTGATACCCCTTGGCCTTCGCATCGGCTTCGCTCATGTATGCGCCCGCCTTGGTCTTGCCGTACCACTTGTCGCCCTGGCAGTGATAAACCTTGCTGCTGTCGTTTACCCACACCAGGCCCGGACCACCACCCGGCGCCGCATTAGCCGGCGGCTGTGACCCTGCCGACTTGCTGCTGGTTGCCGCGCTCTTGCTGGCGGGAGCCGCTGCCGGAGCAGCCGCTGGTGCTGCTGCGGCGGCAGGAGCGGCGGGAGCTGCTGCTGCAGCCGGTGCGGCGGCCGCGGCGGTGTACCACTCCTTGACGCCCTGGTGACCTGAGCAAGCGCCCTTCTTGGTGGCGTGGTCGGTGTAGCTCCCGTCCTTGCACTGACCCGTCGAGCCAGCGGGTGCGGCGGACTGCTGTGCATACACCGCCGGTCCGGCCAGAAGACCTGCGAGCAAAACTGCCATCAGACCATATGACTTCATCTTCGATCCCTCCTGTGCGAATTCGCCTGCCCCATGGGAAACCTATCCCGCGCGACGGAACGTGTCCCCTGTCCGCGTCATCCGCAACCACGGAATCACCGTCGTTGCGTGACGTCCATTAAGCGCTCAAGCGCCTGCGCGAACACTATGCGCCAGACGCGTGACGCCTTATCACGCTGCCTCAATTGGCGTTCATCTGGCGTGATGTCATTTCGCAAATTCATGCGAATTGAGCTGTGTGGCTGTTGTCCCTCTTAGTGATTGATCACCAGGTCCGCGATCACCCCTGTGGCCACGGCGACCAGCAGGAAATCGCCGGTGTCACTGCGGATCCACACGTGATCCGGCGGCGGCGGCGCAAGGTGGTACGCGTGGTAATCCACGTAGTAGCGACGGTCGTGGTAGTACTCCTCGGGCACGCGTCCACCCCGGTGGTACCAGCCCTCGTGATTGCCGCGGTCGTGCACGATCACGTAGTCGTGGTGGTCGCGATCCGGCCCGTGGTCACGGTCGCGATCGTGGTCATGCCCTTGACCGTGCTGATCCTGATCGTGCTGATCATGGTGGTCGTCGTACTGAAACGGTGCGGCGGCCACGGTCGTGGAAACCATCACGGCGCCAAGCATCAGTGCGAGCAATGTCTTCTTCATGCGAACTCTCCATCGGATGATGCCGTGGACTCGAGCGCGCCCCCAGGCGCACTTCTCCACGACGGCGCCATGATGTGATTCGCAACGATGCACGATGAGTGAATCCGATCGCAAAAACAGCGCACAAGATCGGCGCAAATTCATGCGTTGAGGCATCGTTGTGTTTTGCGCGATCACACACGCCGGAAAGGAAAAGCCATCCCTGGCCACCCCGTTCCGTTTATGCAGGACAGGGCACGTCCATACCGTTCGCTCAATGCACCGTCCGGCCACTGAGGCGCTCCTTCAGTGGCGAGGCATCCAGCAGAAGCAACGTGCGTTGATCGGGCAATTCGACCACGTCGCGCATGTCGTTGCGCAACGCCGGGTCGATCTGGTTGCGCAGCACGCCTGGCACACCGAGCTTGTCGGCCACATCGATGGTCACGATGTTCTCGATGGCGTCCACCACCAGACCGAACTTCTCGTCATCGTTCTCCACTACCAGCACTTTGGCGGCGCGCACGTCCGCGTAGCTCTTCATGCCGTAGAGGGACCGCATGTCGATGATGGTGACCAGCTTGCGGCGGAGGTTGAGGATGCCACGCACATAGTCCGGCGCTCCCGGCGGCTGCATCATGTCGTTGGGGAAGTCGATGACTTCGCGCAATTGGTCGATGCGCATGCCCATCAATTGCTCGAGCCGGAACGTGACATAGGTTTCACGCACGCCGCTGCGTCGCTTGCCCTGCCCGCGCTCCGCTGTCGATTCCACTGTGTACAGCTCACGGTGACCCTGGGTGATGTCGGCGACGGTCGCATCGCTCAACAGCGCCAGTTCGTCAATGAGCAGGATATCCGGCGCAGCCTCGCGGCTAATGCATCCGGTGAAGAGTGGCGGGTGTTCGGCATGGAACGACGGGATGACCAGTAGTTCCTCGTCGCGGTAGCTGACGATGCTTTCCACGTCATCCACCAGCAGCCCGAAGTCCATGTCCTTCTGGCGCAGCACCACGATGCGCCGCGCATCCTCGAAGTCACCCGCAACCGCCGTAGGCGACGCCGTGGACGGCAGGCCGAGGAAGCGGGCGAAGTCGACCACCGGCACGGTGTTGCCGCGCAGGTTGAGCATGCCCAGGCATAGTTCACTGGCGAGCACGGACGAGAGCAGCTCTGGCACGCGGATGATTTCGTGGATGGCTCCCATCGGCAGTGCGAGACGGGTGTCGTTGACGCGAAAAGACACACCCTGGCGGCGCTGTCCCTGCGCCGCGCGCAGACGTGCGGGATCGGACGCCTGTGCGTCGCCCCGCGGCATCGGCATGTCGGGCAGCCGATGCAAGGCATCCACGTTGAGGATCTGCAGGATGCGCTGGCCGCCATCTAGCTTGAGCGCGCCGCCGATCATCGATGGCGCGCCATCGCTGCCGCTGAACATCACTTTCTGTTCGGTCGGCACGCGCAGGATCTCGCCGGTAGCGTCGAACAACAGCCCCACGCGTCCCTGGCGAAACTCGACGATGGCGATCTTGGCGCCTTCGCGCGGTCCCCGCTCTGGGAGTTCCAGCACCTCGCCAAGATGGACGATGGGAATCAACCGACCGCGGAGATTGAACAGGCCAAGCAGATACGACGGCGCCAACGGCACCTGTGTGACGACGGACGGATAGTTCACTACTTCCTGCACGGCCGCCACAGGAAGCACCAGCTCGGTGTCTCCCAGGTGGAACGAACCGAACATCTCAGCGGCATCCTGCCGTACGAGCGAAGCGATCGATGATTCCATGGCCATGCTCCGGTTTACGTTGTGCGGCCAAATGTCCTGACCGCAAATTGGTGTTGCGCGCAATCGATCACGAGCTGGCGACCACTGTCGCCACCCACGTCGACGTGCACGACCTTGATCCTGGTCTCTGCCAGCAGCCGTTGCGCCATGCGCACGTTCTGCTCGCCGATAAGGCCATGCCGAGGCATGACCGCGTGTTGCACCATGCACGCGCCGCCAGCGACCACGGCCTCCACTTCGTCCTGCTCTCTGCGTTCCAACTCCATCATCGTCAGCAGCGAGGGCATGGCACCGGTAACGTATTTGGCACCCTGTCCCGGTTCGCCTTGCGGCGACTCCGGCAACAGGCAATGGGCCATGCCGTAGACTCCACGACGGCGCCATAGCAGGCCGATGCCCACGCACGAACCTAGGATGGCGCGCAGCACGTCGGTGCCGCGGCCGATCCGCACTTCGCACATGCGCACCTGGATGTCCTGCCCGTCAGGCATGCGCGCGCTCCTGGCGGCGATAGACCAGTGGCTGTTCAAAATCGAAACCCACGTTGAGCCTAGTCAACGATTCGGATTCGCCAATGATCAGCACGCCGCCGGGCGCCATGGCGCGATGCGCGTTCTCCAGCACATGGCGTTGTCCCTCCTCGTCGAAATAGATGAGGACATTGCGCAGCATGGTGATGTCGAAGCGCGCAGCGCCATCCAGGCGCTTGTGCAGATGGTGTTCGCGGAACACCACGTGCGCTCGCAAGGAGGGTGACGCCAGATAACCGTCGCCGCTTGGCTGGAAGTATCTGTTAAACAATTCCGGCTTCGCGCGCTTCAGCCCTTCGATGCTCTTGCCTTGGTAATGCCCGGCCTTGCCAGTCACCAACACGTGGCTCGCGATGTCGGTGGCAAGGATCTGATACTTGAACGCGGGGTGATGCTCGCGGAACTCCTCGCAGAGCATGGCCATGGAGTACGCCTCTTCACCGGTGGAGGCGGCCGCGGACCAAAGCTGCAAAGTGGCCCCGCGATGCACCCGGAACCACTCCGGCAGCAAATGCTGCTGGAAGTGTTCCCAGATGCGTGGCGTACGGAAGAACGACGTCTCGTTGGTGGTCACCAGGTTGATGAAGGCGCCCACTTCTTCTGGCTGCGCCTCCAGTACCGCCAGGTAATCACGGTAGCGGCAGAGTTCCAGTGCCTGCAGGCGGCGCCGTAGGCGCCCCTGCAGCAGGGTCCATTTCCTGTCCGCCATATGGATACCGGTATGGCGTTGCACTTTGTCCAACAGGGCACGCTGGGTGCCTGCGTCAATCTCGTTTTCGATGTCCACGACCGACTCCTCAGACGACGAAACGCTGCACCATCCGGTTCAGTTCCTCCGCACCCTGCGTGAGCGAGGTGGTGGAGCGCGCGATGGTGTCGCACGACGCTGCCGATTTCTCGGTCTCCTCGGCGACCTGCTGGATGGCCGTGCTCACTTCGCGCGCAGCTACTAATTGCTCGTCCGCACCGCAGGAGATTTCGGAGATGGCCTGTGTGGTGCGCCCCACTCCCGCGACGATCTTCTCGAACGCTTCGCCGGCCTGCTTGGAGATTTCACTGCCCTGCGCCACGCGCTTCACCGATTCATTGATGAGCTTGGAGATTTCCTTGGTGGCCTGTGAGGAACGCTCCGCCAGCTTGCGCACTTCGTCTGCTACCACGGAGAAACCCAGGCCGTGTTCGCCGGCGCGCGCTGCCTCGATGGCGGCATTGAACGCCAGCAGGTTGGTCTGGCTGGCGATCTCACCAATCACCTTGATGATCTCGCTGATGTCCTCGGACGACTTGTTGATCAACTCCATCGCTTCGATGGAACGGGTGATCGCCTTGGCGCCTCGCTCAGCCTCTTGGTGCGTGTCCTTGGCAAGCTGGTCGGCGCTGCGCGAATTGGTGGCGATGGAATTGATCGAGGCAGTGAGCTCCTCAATCGATGCATTCATCTCCTCCACGGTGGCACCGAGTAATTGCGCACCGCTTGCCACGGTGCTGGCACGACCGGAGATGTCCTGTGAGCTGCCGGAGAAGCTACCCGCCGAGTCGACTACCTTGCCGATCACGCTGCGCAAGTCGCTCATCATCTGCTGGATGCCATCGGCGAGCTGATCGATGGGTTCGCTGCCTTCCACGCGCACTTCACCCGTCAGGTCGCCTTCCGCTGCCTTGCGCACGGTCTTGAGCAACGCCTCGACCTTGCGCTGGTCATCGGCGGCGCGCAGCTTCACGCTCTCTTCCAGCTCCACTTGTGCGGTGACATCGGTGGCGAACTTCACCACCTTGGACAAGCGGCCGTTGCCGTCGTAGATCGGGTTATAGGTGGCCTGGATCCAGATCACGCGACCGCCCTTACCCAGGCGCTTGTAGCGCCCCGCATCGAACTCGCCGCGATTGAGCTTGGCCCAGAAATCCGCATAAGCCGAACTGGCCGTGTAGCTTTCTTCGCAGAACATGCGGTGGTGGTGGCCCTGGATTTCATCCAGCTCGTACCCCAACGCCTTGAGGAAGTTGTCGTTGGCGGCCAGCACGTGGCCGCTCAGATCGAATTCGATCATGGCCTGCGCCTTATTGATGGCGTTGACCTTGCCTTCGTACTCGGCCTTTTCCTGACGGCTGGCGGTGACGTCAGTGGCGAACTTCACCACCTTGTACGGCTTGCCGCTCTCGTCGAAGACTGGGTTATACGAGGCATTGATCCACACCTCGCGCCCGTCGCCGCCGATGCGTTTGTACTCGCCGCGATCAACGATGCCCTTGCCGAGGTTCTCCCAGAACTTCTTGTACGCAGCGCTGGCGGCGTAAGCGGGTTCGCAGAAGATGCGGTGATGCTGGCCGCGGATATCTTCCAACGTGTAGCCGAGCGCGTTGAGGAAATTGTCGTTGGCGTGGAGGATCTTCCCTTTCAGGTCGAACTCAATCACCGCCTGGACCTTGTTGAGCGCTTCGTTGACTGCACGCAACTCATGCGGCTCAAGCTGCATATCCGGTGTCTCTTTACCCATGGCCCCTCTCCATCGTTGGTAAAAACGCAGACCGAGAAATCGGTGCGGGAGAGGACCGGATGCGTTGTACCAACGACGCCAAGGCCTGCCACTACGTGCCCGGCATCCCCGCGCGGGCACGGTAAGCAACCTCTATGTCCTCCCCCTGCGTTGAGGGATATCGGCGTGAGGGGGAGCTGCCTTTAGGGGCAAATTTCCGCGAAAAATCCTTGGCTTCTGTGAGTTTCGTGAGAAATCGGCATGGATCGATTCAGCGGGTAGGCGTGGCCTGCCATTTGAATCGAGATAATGTGACCGGCATCGCAAAATGGGAGCGCTCGCTCTTTGCGCATCTGTCGAACGGCCTATGGCTTACGGCGGAGCCTGTTAACGCTATTGGCGTGGCCCGCGTTGCTCGTCTAGCGGCTAAAAAGCCCCCAGCGCGGGCCACGCCAAAGCGTTACCAAGCCATCACCCATGTCACGGGATACGTTCGCCCGTGCCGTACGGCGGCTTGTCGCTCTGACGGATCCAGTCCGCCAGCAGGCGGAAATAGCCGTCCGTGATGCGCGTGACATGACGGGTGCCGTCGGCGTCCTGGGTGAACTCGTACATACCGTGGTCGGTGTGCGGGTACACGTAAAGGTCGATCGGCTTGCCTTCGCGCTTCAGCCCCGTCAGGCGCTCGCGGGTGAGGGCTTCAGGCGCGTCCCGGTCCTCGCCGGCAAGCACCCACAGCTGGGGAATATCCAGGGCCCGGATCGCCGCGACGGCGTCGTAATGCCAGTCGATGTTGAGATTGTCGTAGCGCGGCGCACCGGTACGACGCAGGTCCGTTTCGTCTTCCGCCAGCAGCTCGCCGGTGTATTCGCCTTCGATGGTGTGCAACCAGGGCTCGCTGACGAACTTGCGCTTCACCGCGGCGAGCTGCTCATAGCCTGCCGTGAAGTGCGAGGCCATGACGGCACCGGTGGCGTCGGTGACTTCGCGCACACGAGCGATGGCGGCTGCGTCGTAACCCTTCTCCTGCATCTCTACCACGGCCTGCTGCTGGTCTTCTTCTAGCGGCGTCATCACCAGGCCAAAACCCACCTCGACAAAATCGGCGTGCGCAAGGGCCGCCGCGCGCGGCGCCACCCAACCACCCTGGCTGCCGCCGAAAAAGCCCGCGCGCGAATAGCGACCCGCGGCGAGCTTGCGCGCCTCTTGCAACGCCGCTGCGGCGTCGTCGGCGAGCAGTTCGAAGCTCTGCGTGTAATCACCACCGGAGCCGCCAGTGCCACGCTTGTCGTACGCAAACACAGCCAGGCCCTGCGCGGCGAACATATAGGGGTAGTAGCCGCCGATGGCCGGTGTCTTCTCGGAGCCATGCACGAACACTACTAACGGCTGCTTGCCTTTCGACTGCGCGGGCTCGATCAGCATGCCGGCGAGCTCGGTGCCGTGGCTCTTGAAACGCGTAGGTGTCTCGCGCAGCGTCCATGCGGGCTGCGTGGCGTAGTGCCCATCATCCTGGCGCACGCTCACCGCACCCTGCTCGCAACGCACGGGCGCATTGGGCGCATTGACGTTGCCGCGCCGACCATCGAGAAAGGTGTAACGCTCTGGCGCCTGCGCGCCATCCCCTGTCGGGTTGGAGATCACCACGGGTGGCTTGCCGGTTTCCCCATACACGCCGTAACGACAAGATGGCGATGCGGCCAAACTGGCGCCGGCGAATGACAGGCACAGCAAACCTGCAACAACGTGCTTCATGGGGGTACCGCTCCGTGGTGGGGACGCCGCCACTATAGGCAGCGCCCCTATGCAGCGCCCCTGCTGTTGGTCAGGGCTTGCCTTCCTTGACCGGAGCGAGACGAAGATCCTGGAAGTCGAAGCTGAAGTCAGTCAACGGCGACACCGGCTCCATGCGTACTTCACGCACCTTGCCGTCTGCATCGAGCGAGTAGCTGACGAAGGCATCTGCATTGAGTGCGCGATCATCCCAGCGCACGATGAAAGTGTCGTGCTGCCATGGCGTCATGGTGCCTACCAGCTGCGCGGTCTTGGAAAACACCATGCGCAGCTTGCCGCCCTGCTGGCTCACCACGATGTCGCCATACCAGGGATCGCGGAAGGTACCGGCATAACCCGGCAGCGAGAGCGACGGCTTGCCACTCTTGTCGCGCGCGGCCTCATGCATCTTCCAGCTGTTGTCGGCGTTACCTTCGGACTTCTTCACCGCGGCAGCGTACGCAGCCACCCAGTCGGTCTTGTCCTTGCCCAGATAAGCATCGAGCACGCGATAGGTGACAGCGTTGAATGCAGCACCCGATTCCTGGTTGGTCAGCACCACCACACCGAGGTTGAGCTCAGGCACCAGCGTCACGCGTGACACCATGCCCGGCCAACCACCGGTGTGCCACACCAGTCGCTGGCCCTGGTAATCGGAAAGGAACCAGCCCTCGCCGTAGCCCGCGAAGTTGGGACGAATGGCCTTGAGCTCCGGCACCGGCGGCTCGGAAATCTTCATCGGCGTAAGCATCGACCACATCTGCTTCTGGCTGTCCGCGGAGAACAGCGGCTTGCCGTCGGGCAACATGCCACCGGCAAGTTGCACGTTCATCCATTTGGCCATGTCATGCACGCTGGCATAGATGCCGCCCGCGCCAGAGTTGTTCGACCACGCCATCGGCGGCACCGGCTTCAACTCGGTGAAGTTGAACTTGGCGTGGCCCATGGCCACGTCCATGCCGGGCTTGAGCTGCGACATGTCGATCAGTGATTCGTCCATGCCCACCGGGGCGAAGACGCGATGGGTGATGAAGTCCGTATAGCTCTGCCCTGACACTTGCTCGATCACCAGCGTGGCGACCGCGAACAGGATGTTGTCGTAGGCAGTAGGCACTACGGAAACTGGTGGCGAGCGGTACGTTGCGCAGACGCTGCACCACGTCCTTGGTGGAGTACGAGGTCGGTGGCCAATACAGCAGATCGCCCGCACCAAGACCCAGCCCGCTGCGATGCGCCAGCAGGTCGCGAATGCGCATTTCGCGCGTCACGTACGGATCGGACATCTGGAACCACGGCAGGTGGTCGATCACGCGATCATCCATGTTGAGCTTGCCTTCCTCGGCCAGCATCTGCAGCGCGGCGGCAGTGAATGCCTTGGTATTGGAGGCGATGGCGAACCGCGTGCGTGCATCGACTGCTTCGGGCTTGCCCAACTCGCGCAGACCGTAGCCTTGTTCCAGCACGACATGCCCGTCCTTGACGATGGCCACGGCGATGCCCGGCACATCGAACTGCTTGCGCACGCTGTCGACGTAGGCGGAGAAATCCTGCAACTGCCCCGGCAACGCGGGCTGTGCCTGACTGGTTGCGGCCGCAGGCGCCACCGATGCCGGCGCCGTCTGCGCCCACACCGGCGCAGTCAGGAACAGCAGCGCGCAATAACCCGCCACGCGCGGGGAAAGGGTTCGCAGAAACATTCGGCCACTCCACAACGGCAAAGACCACCACTATCGAGGCAAAGCGATTCCTGATCCAGCACTGAAAGTCACGCCGCGTAGCGTCTCGACGCCGTGCGCCTCAGCACGGATCATGCAACGTTGCATTGAGGAGTTTGCATGAACGACTTGGCCGAATGGATCGCCACCCACGCCCTGCCCGTCTGGGCGGCCCTGTTGATAGCCGCCCTTTTGGTGGGCGACGTGGCATGGCAATGGAATCGCCAGCATGGCGAACGAACCGCGGCGGTCGGTGGTCGGCCTGTCGCTGTCCGCGGCGTCACCGCCTTGTTCCTGCTGGTGTCGATGGGCCTGTTGTTCGCGGCTATCGCTGTGGCGCTGAAGGAGGAAGCCACGCGCTGGCTGCCCTCCTTCGACCAGTCGTTGGCCGAAGACCTGCACAGCAGCATGCAGCCCGGTGTGTTGAGAGCGGTGGCTGCCGTGTCCCATCTCAGGCGATCTGGGTTCGGTGGCCGCCGCGACGGCGGTGATCCTCGCTGTCCTGCTGCTGCGCAGGCATCTGCGACTGGCGACCTGCTGGGCCATCGCCATGGTGGGTATCGTGCCGATCAACAGCGGCCTGAAGGCGCTGTTCCAGCGTCCGCGTCCGCTGGACAATCACGGCTTCATGGTCGAACACGGCTGGAGCTTTCCCAGCGGGCACGCATTCGGCGCCATCGTGTTCTACGGCATGCTGGCCTACGTGCTGCTCCGCCTGCTGCCCCATCGCTGGCACCGCTGGGTGATTGCGGGTGCCGTTGCGATGGTGGGCGTGATCGGCCTGAGCCGGATCGTGCTACAGGTCCACTACTTCAGCGACGTCATGGCCGGTTACGTCAGCGGCATGGCATGGCTGGCGGTGTGCCTTGGCGGTGCTGAGTGGTGGCGGCTGCGTACCTCAACGCAACCGTAGGAGCACCATATTGGCCGGATCGTTGCTGTCCGCATTGTTCGCCGCGCTGGGCTTGCGCCGCGCGAACAAGCCGGACATGGCGCGTGTGCTTTCGTCCTAGAGAATCAGGATGCGTTCGGACGGACAGTCATGCGGCTTGCAAGCGGTGGCCAGCAAAAGGCGACGTCGCACGAGCGACGCCGCCATACCATCGATCAGGCCAGCTTACGCGCCGCAGCCACCACATCGGCGTCGCCCGGCAACACCAGCAAGGCCGCGCCGGCGAGTGGCGTGTAGGTATCCTCACCCACCACGCGTTCCAGCGGCGTGGCGCCGGAGCCGCCTTCCACGATGGCGGTGATGATGCCCTCGCCTACGCCTGCGCTGCGACGACCTTCGTCCAGCACGATGATGCGCTTGGCCGACTTTGCTTGCGCTGCAATGAAGGCATTGTTGAGGGGCGCCAGCCAGCGTAGATCCACCACGCGCACCTTCCAGCCGAGTTCGGCTTCGATGGTGCGTGCCGCGCGTAGCGACATCGTCACGCCGTTGCCGAAGGTGAACACAACAAGATCGTTGGCCGCTTCGTTGTAAATGCGGCCTTCGCCCAGCGGCATGGCCTCGCCCGGCGCGGGGTAGGCAAACTGCCACTGGCCATCGCCTGCGTCATACAAATCCTTGGTCATGTACAGCGCAATGGGTTCGAGGTAGGCGCACACACGCCCATCGACCTTGGCCAACGCCGTCATCGTGCGCAACATGGTCGCTGCGTCGTCGCCGCGACTCGGGCAACCCACAACGAGCCCGGGAATATCACGCAGTGCGGCGATGGAATTGTCGTTGTGGAAGTGGCCGCCGAAACCCTTCTGGTAACCCAGACTGGCCACGCGCATCACCATCGGGTTGCGATACTGATCATTGGAGAAGAACTGCAACGACGCCGCTTCACCGCGGATCTGGTCGCAGGCGTTATGGAAGTACGCCAGGTACTGGATCTCGGGCAGCGGCAGCATGCCCATGTTGGCGTAGCCCTGTGCCAGACCCAGGATGATGGTCTCGTCCAGCAGCGTGTTGAACACGCGGCTGCCCTTGAAAGCTTTCTGCAGACCCTTGGTGACGGTGTATACGCCACCCTTCTGCGCCACGTCCTCGCCAAACAGCAGCGACTCGGGATACTTGGCCATGATGTCGTGCAACGCCTGACCGATCTGGATGGCCAGATGACGCGGCGGCTGTTTTTCCGGCAGCTTCTCTTCGCTGCCGAAGGCGGCGACACGGCGCTCCTGGTAATCGACGCGCTCGGCTTCGGCCTTCACCGCGTCGGGCGTGTACGGCGCCAGCGGCTTCATCACTTGCTCAAGTGTGCTCAGGCGCGGACGGCGGTCTGCATCTTCGGCGGCTTCGAAGCAACGCTTGCGGGTCGCTTCGTTCAGCGCGAGCAGCGATTCCTTCGTGTACAGGCCGGACGACAACGCGATCTCTGCCGAACGCAGCAACGGGTCGGTCGCTTCGACGGCAAACAGTTCTTCCACACTGCGCCATTCGATCTCGAAATCGGTGCCGGCGTGGCCCATCACGCGCGTGGTGCGCAGATGCAGGAAGGTCGGGCGGCGCGTGGTGCGGCAGTGCTCCACCGCCTGCTGCACCTGTGCATAGCCGCCGGCGAGATCCAGGCCATCGGCATAGAAATAGTCGAGATCGGCACGATGACGGAAATTATTTGCCACCCAGCCGCTCGGCGTCCTCACCGAAATACCGATGCCGTTGTCCTCGCACACGTAAAGCACTGGCGCGGGCAGCTTCTGGTAAGCCGTCCAGCCCGCGGCGTTGAATGCGGTCTGCGCGGTGGCGTGATTGGACGACGCGTCACCGAACGAGCAGATGGCGATGCTGTCCTCAGGGATCGGCAGCGTATGGCCGATACGGCGCGCCTGTTCGATAGCAACGGCCGTGCCCAGTGCCTTCGGCAAATGCGAAGCGATAGTGGACGTCTGCGGCAACACCCAGAGCGGCTTGCTGCCCCACACTTTGTGGCGACCACCGGAGGCGGGATCATCCATGCTTGCAGCAAACGACAGCGCCGAATCCATCACCGGATCCATGCCAGGCAGCTTACGGAAGCGCTCGGCCATGAAGCCGCCGGAACGGTAATGCAGGAAGGCCGGGTCGGTATGGCGCGTGAGGCGCGCAACCATGGCGTTGCCTTCATGGCCGCTGGAGCCGATGGTGTAGAACACCTTGTTCTGCACGCGCAGCACGCGCGCCATCAGGTCCAGGTGACGGCTGATCAGCTGCGACTCCAGTAGTTCGCAGAAGCCCCGCGCGTTGAGTTCGCTGCCCGGCAACACCGGCGCGTCATCACCACCGGGCTGATGTACTTCACCCTGCCAGAGCTGCACGAACTCGGTGAAGTTCTGGTCGACGATCTCGGCGCGATTGAAACCCTTGTGGCGTCCCGTGAGGGAGTACGGAATGGCGGTCATGATGTCTCGTCAACAAGCAGCCGTGAGGCGGCAATCAGGGGATTATTGGGTTGCGGGCAACACACGCGCCAGTACGGTGCGTGGAGCGATTCAGGCGGGCGTGCATTTCGCTTCAATCCACTATCCGAAGCGGCGAGGAGGAGAGCTTGCGCAAGAGTGTCGCCCGCTGGAGATCCTTGTCGCGCCCGAAGCTTTCAAGGATACGAATCTGGTCATCGATCGACGGCACCGGCACGGCGAGCCCGTTCAAACCCACCAGGGTCAAGCGTCCGGCCTTGACCGGATGCCAACCGTCACCCTGGTTGAGCTCCAGCCCGCCCATCACCTCGACGGGCATACCTGGAAAACGGAAGCGGGCGAAATGCGAGCGGAAACGTTCGGCGCCCGCCGGCTCATAAACGTGCTCGCGGCGGTCAGCCCATAACGCCATCAAGGCATCGGCGTCTGCGTGCGATACCAGTAGATCCACGTCCGCCACGGCGACGTCAGCGCCGGCCAGCAACGCAGCAGCACTACCGATCACGCACCAGGGTTCCGCGCAGTGCACGTGCAACTCCGGCACGATCTCGGCCAGGGTGGCGTACAGGGCGGGCGTGACGTGACTCATGTGCGCCGCTTCCACTCGTCGCGGGTCTGCCCCCCAGATCTCAATGGGGACGTCCTGGAAGGGTTCCGGCAGACGGCCAGGGCCGCGCAAGCGCGAGCCAAGTTTCGCCGCCAGGGCCTGCGACGGTGTGTTGGCCGGATCGATGTTGTGGATAACATCGTCCCAACCAAGATGGTCGAACGCCCAATCCATACAGGCGGCAGCGCCTTCCAACGCATAGCCCTTGCCCCACGCAGGCCGCGCGAGGCCCCAGCCGACTTCGCGGCCCGGCCAGCCTTCGGGAAACCACGGCCCCATGCGGCCAACCCACTGCCCCGTGTCTTTCTCGATCACCGAGAACATACCGAAGCCCTGAATGGCCCACGAGCCGACCATGGTAAGGAAACCACGCCATGCGACCGCACGCGGCTGCTGCCCGCCAATGAAGCGGGCGGATTCGGCATCGGCCATGTTGGCGGCCCAGCCATCGAAGTCCTCGGCCTGCGGCGGGCGCAGGATGAGGCGGTCAGTCTCGATATGGATGTCTTGCCAGCTCATGCGATGACGCACCTTCGCCTCGTGGCCCATGTATGTACCCTCACCGTCATCCCCGCGAAGGCGGGGATCCAGTGACTTTCATGCCAAGGCCAAGGCGCTGGATTCCCGCCTTCGCGGGAATGACGCTGAGGAACTACCGGCCTTGCTGAAATCGTGAATAAGCGCTCAGAACGCGTTGATACCCGTCAGCTCGCGGCCCACCACCAACTGATGCACCGTCTCGGTGCCTTCATAAGTGATGACCGATTCCAGGTTCAGCGCATGGCGAATGGCGACATGCTCGGTGGTGATGCCTGCGCCGCCGAGGATGTCGCGGCACTCGCGCGCGATGTCGATGGCCATGCGGCAGTTGTTCCACTTCGCCAGCGACACCTGCGTCGGCTGCATGCTGCCGGCGTCCTTCAGACGGCCGAGCTGCAACGAGAGCAGTTGCGCCATGGTGATGCGACGTGCCATCTCGGCCATCTTGATCTGAATGGCTTGGTTGGAGGCCAGTGGGCGACCGAACAGGATGCGCTCCTGCGTGTAGTTGAGCACTTCCTGCAGGCAGGCCTGCGCGGCGCCGATCGGGCCCCAGGTAATGCCGTAACGGGCCTGCGTGAGGCAACCCAGCGGACCCTTCAAACCCTTGACGTTCGGCAGGCGGTTGGCTTCCGGCACGCGCACATTGTCGAAGAACAGCGCAGACGTCACCGACGCGCGCAGGCTCATCTTTTTGTGCACTTCCTGCGCAGTGAAGCCCTTGGTGTCGGTCGGCACGATGAAGCCCTGGATGCCATCCTCCGTCTGCGCCCACACAATGGCGATGTTCGCGACGTTACCGTTGGTGATCCACATCTTGGCGCCGTTGATGACCCAGTCGCCGCCGTCTTTCTTGGCGTGGGTCTTCATGTTGGCCGGGTCGGAACCGCCATGCGGTTCGGTGAGGCCAAAGCAACCGATGATCTCGCCCGCCGCCATCTTCGGCAGGTACTGCATCTTCTGCTCTTCCGTGCCGTAGGCGTAGATCGGATACATGCACAGCGAGCTCTGCACGGAAGCGAAGCTGCGCAAGCCCGAATCGCCACGCTCCAGCTCCTGGCAGATCAGCCCGTAGCTGACACCGTTCATACCGGCGCAGCCGTACTTCTCGGGAAGCGTGGCACCCAGCAGGCCCAGGCTGGCGATCTCCGGAATCAGTTCATTGGGAAAACGGCCCTGGTCGAAGCAATCCCCGATGATCGGCAGCACGCGCTCGTCGACGAAGCGGCCGACGGCATCCTGCACCATGCGCTCTTCGTCGGTCAGGAGGGAACGAACGTCGTAGAGATCCAGCGGGTTCAAACGGGATGCCATAGAAATTCCGGAGACGACCTAAGGGAGTCAGCCATTCTAGCGATGCCTCCCGCTCCGGTCACGTCGCTGGGCAACATCCACAAACCATTGTCACAAAAGGGATTGCTATCCCTTTCCCGGTTTTTAGCGCCCGCTTTCGGCTACATCCCGACTCAGCCAGAATCGCGAAGGATCAGCGACGCCCCCCTCTCAGCCACCATCATTGTGGCGGCATTGATATTGCCGGACGTGATATTCGGGAAGATCGACGCGTCAACCACGCGCAAGCCATCAATACCGTGCACTTTCAAATGCTTGTCCACCACTGACGTGGCCGGGTCCGCGCCCATCGCACATGAGCCGCACAGGTGGTAGATGGAGCCGCTGTTCTCGCGGAAGTAGGAGAGCATGTCGGCGTCGGTTTCTACCTGCGGGCCGGGCAAAGTCTCCTTCACCGTGATCGAGCGCAGCGCCTCGGTCTGCATGATGCGGCGGATCAACCGACTGCCCTGGATCACCTCGGCAATGTCCTTGTCGGTGCTCAGGTAGTTTGGATCGATGCGTGGCGCATCTTCTGCATGGCGCGAAGCGATCCCGCACGGAGCCACGGCTCGTGGGGCGACACGGATTGAAGCAGAGCAGAAAACCCGAATACGGCTCAGGCACGATGGTGGCCTTGCTGCTCTTGGGTATCTGGTACGACAGTGGATTGAAATACAACTGCAGGTTAGGTGTGCCCTCTGCGCCGTCACCACGGAAAAAGCCGCCCGACTGGTTCACACTCATCGCCAGGGGTCCCTTGTGGCCGAAGAGGTACTGAAGGCCTGCCTTGATCTGCCCTACCTTCGAGCGCAGCTCATCATTGAGCGTCGGCACGTTCGCCATGTAGTAGTAGCTGGCGCACAGATGATCCTGTAGCCGCTCGCCCACGGCCGGCAGATGTTGCACGAGGGGAATGTCCAAAGCCTGCAAGCGCGCAACATCGCCGATGCCGGACAACTGCAGGATCTGTGGCGAGCCAACCGCACCCGCGCATAGGATCACTTCGCGACTCGCCCGAAAGTCCAGCACCATGCCCCGCTGCCTGACACGCACACCAGTGACTTTTCGCTCACTGTTGAAAAGAAGGTGTTGCACTGATGCATCCGTCTCCACGCGAACGTTGTTGCGCTTCATCGCGGGGTGAAGACAAGCAGCGCCGCTGGAACTACGCACGCCATGACGCGTATTGAGGTCGTAGATGCCGGCACCTTCCATATGCGGACCGTTGAAATCGTCGCTGCGCGGAAAACCCAGTTCATCGCAGCCATCGAGGAACGTATCGCAGATCGGATGCGTCTTGCCCCGCATGGAGCTGATGTGGATCGGGCCATCGCTGCCGTGATACGCAGTGTCGCCCAACGGATGGGTTTCCAGCTTGCGGAAATACGGCAACACATCCTGCCAGGACCAGCCGTCGTTGCCGTTCGCCGCCCAATCATCGAAATCGTGCGCCTGGCCGCGCACATAGATCATCGCGTTGATGGCGCCCGAGCCACCCAGCACTTTGCCGCGAGGCGCGTAGAGTTTGCGGTTACCGAGTGCGGGCTGCGGCTCGGAGTAGAACATCCAGTTATAGGTCGGGTTGTAGTACAGCTTGACGAAGCCGCCCGGCATCTTGATCCAGGGCGATTTGTCCTTGCCGCCGGCCTCGAGCACAAGCACGGAATGACGACCCGATTCGCTCAGGCGATCGGCAAGAATGCAACCGGCAGAGCCGGCACCAACAATGATGTAGTCGTAGGTCATGAGCAACGAATGAGTGGTTTCAACGAAGGCGAACGTGCGGTATCAGCCCCGCGCAGGGGCGTTTTCCTTGACGTCGACTGGATCGGCGGCCATCTGCAGGTGCAGGCGCTCACCGGTGTACGGCGAATGGCGACGCACGACGTCCAGATTCAGCTCGATGCCGAGGCCCGGCTCCGACGACGGAATGATGTAGCCGTCCTCCCACTGCAGAGGCTTCTTGAGAATCTCCGCGTGGAAGCCACCCCATGTGCCGATGCTTTCCTGGATCAGGAAATTGGGCGTACACGCGGCAAGTTGAAAGCTTGCCGCCGCACCGACCGGACCGTTGTAGAGATGAGGCGCAATCTGCACATAGAAGGCCTCGGCCATGCTCGCGATTTTCTTGCCCTCGAGCAGGCCGCCGCAGCGACCGACGTTCGGCTGAAGAATGGATGCACCACCTGCCTGTAGCAACTTGAAGAATTCATATTTGGTGGTGAGCCGCTCGCCAGCCGCAATGGGAATGGAAGTGCCGCGGGCGACTTGTGCCATGGCTTCTTCCTGCCCCGGTGGCACGGGCTCCTCGAACCAGAGCGGGTCGTATTTCTCAATGCGTTTGGCGAGACGGATGGCAGATGACGGAACCATCTGCCCGTGCGTGCCGAAGAGCAGATCGCAGCGATCACCCACAGCGTCACGGATCTTGCGGCAGAACGTCTCGCACCTCGTCAATACTTCCAGCGAAAGCTGATGACCGGAGAACGCGGAGTACGGCCCCGCAGGATCGAACTTAACTGCGGTAAAACCCTGTTCCATCGCGCGCACGGCATATTCAGCTGCAAGATCCGGATCGCTGTAGTCGTACTCGCCCTCACTGTTGACGGGATAGAGATAGGTGTACGAACGAAGACGTTCGTGAACTTTGCCGCCCAGCAGTTCGTAGACGGGTTTGTTCGCGGCCTTGCCGATAATGTCCCAGCAGGCCATTTCCAGGCCGCTGACGACGCCCATCATGGTGAGGTCGGGACGCTGGGTGAAACCGCTGGAATACGCGCGCCGGAAAAAACGTTCGATGTGGTGCGGGTCCTGATCCAGCAGATAGCGCGAGAACACGTCCTCGATCACTGGCACCATGGCTTTCGGATGAAAGGTGGCCGCGTAAATCTCACCAACGCCCTCAATGCCGTCATCGGTCTTCAGGCTTACGAACAACCAGTACATGCCGCCGATGTGCGGCGGCGGCACGGCAACGACATGCGTCTGCAGGGAGACGATCTTCATGCGCAGTTCCTTCTGTCGATACGCTTCTTCAAGGCCACCGCGGCCAACACGCCCATCGAGCCGATGGCGAACACGTAGCCGAAGTACAGGCGATAACCCAGCATTCCCGGGAAAGTCTCCGTCAGCCATCCGTTGATGAGCGGAAGCAGCACGTCAGGCGAATAGCCCACGACGGAAATGATGCCAATGGCCAGCCCCGTGATGCGGCTCGGAATGGCGCATTGATCGAGAATGGCCCAATACAGCGCGCGAATGGTGTAGGTCACCAAGCCGATGAGAACGGCCAGGATTACGACAAGCAGCGTGACATGCAGTGCGGGAAGAAAGATCAGCCCGAGCATGCCTACGGAAGCCAGTGCCAGCGCGTACGTCAGCACACGCAGATTGCTGAAGCGATCGCCCAGCCAACCACCGCCGATACCGCCGATTGGTCGCATCCACAGTTTGATCGTGGTGATCACGCCCGCCATCGTCGCGGACAGACCGAGCCCGTCCTGCGTCAGATAGGCGGAAAAACTGTAGGTTGCCCAGAAGAAGTGGTAGCCACAAAACACGATGGCCGTGACCAGCCACAGTTCCGGCATGCGGGTCAGCTGCTTCAGGTCTTTCAGCAAGTTGGCGTCCGCCGGCTTCTCGTCCTTTGTCGCGGACGACTCAGGGCGCGGCGGATCGCGCAACAAGCACATGACGATGCCAAGCACCAGACAGGTAATGGCGTAGAGCAGAATGACGTGCTCAAAACCTTCACTTGTCGATTCGCCACCACTGGTCGTCGCACGCGCGAACATCCAGATCGCGATAGTAGCCAGCAGGGCCTCCACCAGGCCCCGACCACCATCGAGCACGCCGAAGAATCGCCCCTGCTCTTTCTCGCCAGCCAGCCAGCCAACCCGCTTGAGCAGCGCCGCCCAGAATGTCAGGCCGGTCGTGATGCCAAAGCCCGAGAAGATGATGAGCAACACGTGGAAATTTGGCAGCGTGGCATACCAAAGCGCCAGCAATCCGGTGCCAAGGAGCGACACGCTGATCAGCAGGCGGGGCGATACGCGATCCGCCAGCCAGCCACTAGGCAGGTAGCTGACCATGAATGCCACGCCGAGTATCGAATACAGATAGCCCAGCTGCGTGTTGTCGATGCCCAGAGCCAGCATCATGCTGTTCTGGTACACCTGACGCAGATACAGCACCGGATAAATGGCGCCCGCGGCGAGTACCAGCACCACAAGCTGGGCGTAACGCTGGACGTTTTTGTTGGAACCTTCGCGGGTTGCCTTTGCGTTGATGGGCATGTCCATGGCGATCAGTGCTTCATCACGACAAGACGCGTCTGCGTGAACTCGAGCATGCCGTGCTTGCCGTCGTCGCCACCCAGCCCTGAGCGCTTCCAGCCCGCGTGAAAACCCTGGTAGGGATCGGCGGGCGTGCGGTTCACGTACAGCTCGCCAGCCTCGATATGGTTGGCGACGCGAAGCGCGGCGCGGTAGTTCTCGGTATAGAGCACCGAAGACAGTCCGAATTGATGGTCGTTCGCCATGCGCAAAGCATCATCCAGCGAGGCGTACCGCAGTACAGGAAGTACCGGGCCAAAGATCTCCTCCTGCACGATCTCCATGTCCTGCCGGCAGCCGCTGAGCAATGTGGGGGGATAGAAGTAACCCGGCCCCTCCGGGAGAGTGCCTCCGGTTTCCACCACGGCGCCCTCGGCTACCGCGCGCAGGACTTTGGCGTGGATGCCATCACGCGCAGGGGCGCTGACCAGCGGCCCCATGTATCGGGCATCCTCGGCGCGATTGCCGATGCGGATGGCGGCAAACTTCGCCTTCAGCAGGGCGAGAAAATCGCCATGCACGCTCTCGTGCACGTAGACACGCTCGATGGCGGTGCAAAGCTGTCCGCAATGGGTTGTCTTGGAAACCACGATGGCGTCGGCTGCCCGTTCCAGGTCGGCATCGGCCTCGATGATGGCGGGCGTCTTCCCCCCAAGCTCCAACGAGGGCTTGGCGATATTGGCCTTGCAGTAGTCGAGCACGGCGCGTCCCGCGCGAACGCTGCCGGTCAAGGTGATCATCGCCACATCCGGCTGAGTACAAAGGACCTCGGCCTGCTCGTGCTCCATCGCCACGATATTGATGGTGCCGGCGGGCATGCCCGCGTCCTGCGCGGCGCGCGCGATGTCATACGCACTCAACGGCGTGTGATTGCTCGGGCGCACCACCACCGTGTTGCCTGCAATCAGCGCGGGAGCGATCTTCCGCAGGAGCGTGTAGACCGGATAGTTGAACGGGATAAGGCAGGCCACCACGCCCAGCGGTTCACGCTGCAGCAGGATCGTTTCGTCCGTGTTGTCGCTCGGAATGACCTCGCCCTCGATGCGACGGGCCCATTCGGCGTGATAGCGCACAATCTCCGCACCGTAGATTGCTTCGCCCGTGGCATCCGCCACGCTTTTGCCTGACTCCATCGCCAGCGTGTGGCCCACGATGTGGGCATGCCGCTCGATGGCGTCCGCAAAGCGCCGAAGCTGGTTTCCACGCTCGATGGCGGGAAGTCGTGCCCACATGCGCTGGGCCTGCGCCGCAGCCTGCACCGCCTGACGTACCTGCGTATCGCTTGCCGCATCGACGCTACCCGCGTGTTGACCGGTAGCGGGATCGGTGACGTGAATGCCGGCATCTGAGCCGGCATCCACGAAGTGACCGTCAATGAAGTTCTTCTCGTTGCGCATGGTGCGTCAATTCCTCCGGCTTCGCGCCGATGTCGGCGGCAAGATTCCAGAGTGATTCAGGGCGACAAGACGCTACAAACGATTAATTCGCCACTCCATCATTCAAAAAAGGAATGGTTTTCGCCCCACAGCGCGAGGCCTGCGTAGTCGCGTGCATCCCCGGTGATTACGCGCTGCCCCTTTGGTGACTCACAGGGCATCCCAATCTCACCGTAAAGCCATGCACGGAAGTGCTCTATCGCGGGATTGAGGGGCTGCCCCTGCCGCGCGACGAACCAGTAGGACTGATGCCCCTCCACTTGCGTGCTGCGAAATTGCACAAGCCGACCATCCGCCAGCTCCTGCTCCACCATGTGGCGGTCGGCGATGGTGATGCCGAGGCCGTCCACCGCGGCGCGAATGGCCATGTCCAGCAGATCGAACTCGTAGCCCTGGCTGATATCGACCTCGCCCATACCGGCCGCGTTGAGCCAATGGGACCAAGTCATATAGCGCCTGTCGTGCGATGCCAACACATGCAGTAGAGGGAGACCTTGCAGATTGGCTTGCGAGGATGGACACCTGCGCAACAGCTCGGGCGAGCATACGGCGATGTGTTGTTCGTGCATCAGCAGCGATCCATCAACATCGCTCCATTCGCCATTGCCGAAACGGATGGCGCAATCGAGCTGACCTGATTCGTTGAGCGTGTCGCGTAATGCGCTGGTGATCGACAACTCCAGGCGGGGGTGCCGCTCCTTGAAGCGCCGCATGCGCGGCAGCAACCAGCGGATAGCAAACGTCGGCGGTGCATTGATGTGCAAACGGGTAGGCTGCAGCCTCTGCTGGATACCACGCACGGCGATTTCGATGCGATCGAACGAGTGCTGCAACGCTCCCAATAGTGCGCGGCCGGCATCCGTCATGTGAAGCTGGTGATGGCAGCGGATCAGCAAAGCTTCGCCCAGTTGATCTTCCAGCTGGCGAACCTGCCGACTGACCGCGCTCTGCGTGACGTTCAACACTTCCGCGGCACGCGTGAAGTTGCCGAGCGTGGCGGCCACTTCGAATACTTTCAACGCGTTGAGCGTGGGCATCTTGCGCTTCATGGGGCTTTCCTTGGACGGTCGCGGCTACGCGCGCCTGAGCCGAGAAAGTCGGCGGCGCAGCAGCGGCAGGTTATGCCGGTCGATGCTACCGGCCGGCGACGCCCCGCCCCATCGGATAGATCCCAAAAGCGTCGGAGCAACCCGGCGCGCCACGCACGATCAGAAGTAGTAGCCGATGTTCATGTAGAACTGGCCCGTCCAGCGATTCGTACCGCCCGCAGCGAGGCTCTGTGTGTAGCTGCTGCCGCCAAAATACGGATCGTTGCGGCCGTTCAGCCATTCCACGGCGATCCAAAGCTTCTTTACCGAGAACGACGTGCCAAGGATGAATCGCTGGCTGTCGTTGAACGAACGCTGCGATTTTTCATAGTAGTTGTACGTCGCATAGGTCTTCACGCCCGAGAACCAGCCGCCGAGAAAGCTCCCCGGCCACGCGTAGCTGAGGCTGCCGATATAGAGGTTACCCCGACTTGCGATGTTGAACGTGCCATCGTAGCCACCGTAGGTCACGGTGCTGTTGTCGAGAGGATTCCGCGGCGACATCTGGATACGCGTGTATTGCAACTCGGTGCTCCACGGTCCATTTGCGCCTGAATAATGCAGCGCGTAGGCAATGCGATGCCCGTTGTCACCCGTATCCCGGTTGTACAGCTTCGATACCAGGGCCGATGCGCCAACCTCGCCTTCCCAGGCGCCTAGCGTGGTGGTGCGCGCCAATCGCGCCATCACCATGTCGCGCTCCACGTTACGGCTGCCACCGTCAACATAGCTGTCGGCAGGGGTCGGCACGATGGAATAGGTGGTGCCGTTGCTGCTGCCATGACCCGATGGCGCGGGGCGCGCATAGTACCCGCCCTGAAAGTTCCAGCGCTCACCGGTCTGCACGTACTTGGCACCCAGCTCCCACAGGTCCTCAAGGCCGAGCACGTTGCCCAGCGTCTCGTAAAACGTGTCGCTGTAGAGCGGCTGCAGGCCGAACGGCACCTTGTTCAGGCCAACCTGCACCTGGCGTTCCGGATCGAACTTGTAGCCAATCCACGCGTATTCCATGAACTGCAGATTGCCAAACTGCTCCATGTACTGGAACGGGTAGTGATTGCCGTAAAAGCGATAACGCGCGGCGCCTTCCCAACTGTCTGAGTCGTATTTGGCGCTCAGCATGAGCGTATCGAAGCCGATCTCGTGTATGTCCCGACTGCCATCCTCGTCAACGCGGACGCGAATGGCGCCGCCAAGGTCGAGGTTATCCGAGACCTGTACCGCGTTGGCATTCCCCAGGCAAACCATCCATGTGACGGCAGCCAGCACGACGAGACGACGTGCAACTTCCATAGCGAGATTCTTCCTGATACGGGAAACCGATGCGGCAAGCCGTCGTCAAAACGGGGCCACGGGAGTGAAAAAACTATTCATCCCCGCACGCAGGCGCAAACGACAAAAAGTCAGGCTTGCCCCGACTTTTTGTCGCCGTATCTTAGGAACCGTCGCGCAGGATCAGCGACGCGCCCTTTTCCGCCACGATCATCGTGGCCGCATTGATGCTGCCGGAAGTGATGTTCGGGAAGATCGACGCATCAACCACGCGCAAGCCAGGCACCCCATGGACCTTCAGAGACCTGTCCACGACCGACCTCGCCGAATCGGAACCCATCGCGCAAGTACCACATAGATGATGAGTGGAATCGCAGGTTTCACGGAAATAGGCGAGCAGGTCGGCATCGCTCTGCGCTTGCTGCCCCGGCCTGATTTCTCCAGCGGTGATGGCGCGTATCGCCCTGCTCTGCGCGATGCGGCGGATCAGGCGACTGCCCTGAACGGCCTCCTCGACGTCCCTGTCGGTGCTGAGGTAGTTCGGGTCGATACGCGGCGTGTCTTCCGCCCGCCCGGAAACAATATGCACCGCCCCCCGACTGGTGGGGCGGCACGCATTGAAGCTGAGCCGGAACCCCGGATACGGTTCACCCGCGTTGGTGCCGCCATGGCCCACCGAAACCAATGGAGATAGTGGGCTGAAATAGACCTGCACGTTCGGAGTCAACTCCGTGTCATCACCACGGAAGTAACCACCCGCCTGAACCATGCTCATCGACAAGGGCCCGGTGTGACTAAGCGCATATTGCAGGCGCGCCATCATTCGTCCGAACCATGACCGCGGTCCTGTGCCAGCCATCGGGATGTTCGCGAGGTAGTCGTAACTGGCGGAAAGATGGTCCTGCAGGTGTTCTCCCACCGAAGGCAAATGATGGATTGGGGAAATACCAAGGTCACGCAAGCGGGAAACATCACCGATGCCCGACAATTCAAGAATCTGCGGCGATCCCACCGCACCCGCGCATAGAATGACTTCGCGACGGGCACGGAAGTCCAGTGGCATGCCGTGCCTTCTCACACGCACACCGGTCGCCCTTCTTTCGCTGTCGAAAAGCAAACGGTCCACGGTCATATCCACTTCCACACGCAGATTGTTCCGCTTCATCGCTGGACGAAGGTTGGCCTTGGCACTGGAACAACGTTCGCCTCGATGGACACTGAGGTCGTAGATGCCGGCGCCCTCGACGTGGCCGCCATTGAAATCGTCGCTTCGCGGATAACCCAGTTCGTCACAGCCAGCGAGAAAACTATCGCAGACCGGGTGCGCCTTACCTCGCATGCGACTGATGCGGATCGGACCATCGCCACCGTGATAGACCGTATTGCCCAACGGGTGCGTTTCCAGCTTGCGGAAGTACGGCAATACGTTGTGCCAGGACCAACCGTCGTTGCCTGCAGCCGCCCAGTCATCGAAATCGCCAGGCTGCCCGCGTAGATAGATCATCGTGTTGATGGCACCCGATCCGCCCAGACCCTTGCCGCGCGGCGCGTACAGTTCGCGCCCGCCAAGCGCGGGCTGCGGGGCGGAATGGAACATCCAGTTGTGTGCGGGATGGCGGTACAGCGTCGCGGCGGCGCCCGGCATCTTGATGACGAGCGAACGATTTTTGCCACCCGCCTCCAGCACAAGCACGGAATGGCGCCCTGATTCGCTCAGGCGATCCGCAAGGATGCTGCCGGCGGAACCGGCACCAACGATGATGTAGTCGTAGGTCATGGGGCACGCAGGGCAGAGGTATTTAACGGAACCGAGGGAATGCATACACGGCCTGCGCGCAAGGCGGGCCGAGCTGATGACGTGAGGCGGCGAGCAGGCGCGTCCTGTCCATCGAGGAGTCATGCAACCGACACCGCATGCCCCTTCATCACGATCAGCAACAGAACCTGTACGTCTCAGCGAAATCGTACAAGTTGAGACATAGCTTGTTGCATAGGAGCATTCTGAAATACGGGGCGCGAACTGCGGTGTGCTACGCCTTGGCGCGCAGCTGATGCCCTAACAACGACCCGAAGAGCAAGCTCGTGGGGAAAGACGCAGAACAAGCCCCCATGGGATACCCAGCCCGCCATATCGCATCAGAAGAACCCTGCTTCAAAGTCGCGACGGCCAGAGCCGGCTGTGTGTAGGGGCTGGACTATGGGACTATACCCATCGCCTTCTTCCGCCCGGCCAGCCACATCACGCCTTGACGGGCCACTTCCCGGGATCTGCATGTTCAAAGGTGTTCTGCTCGGCTTCGCTTGCTACGCCGCTTACGCGATCAGCGATGCTTTCGTGAAATCGCTACACGGCACGTTGCCTGCCTACGAGGCAGTGTTCTTCGGTGCCGTGTTGATGCTGAGCGCCCTGCCCTTCATCCGGAATCCCGGTGACCGCTACATAGAGGTGTTCCGTGCGCGCAAGCCGCACCTTTGGTGGATCCGCGCCATCACCGGCGCCATCTGCAACATCTCGGCGGTCATCGCCTTTACTGCGCTGCCCATGGCGGAGGCATTCGCGCTGATCTTCCTGCTGCCAATCTTCGTGACGCTGCTGTCTGTGATCTTCCTGAAGGAGCACGTGGGCTGGCGACGCTGGTCAGCGGTGATCGTGGGCTTTATCGGCGTACTGGTGGTATTGCGGCCAGGTTTCCGCGCACTGGGCGTCGGGCATTTCGCCGCCATGACCTGTGGGCTGTCTGGAGCGGTGTCCGTCGTTGCGCTGCGTATGGCGGGGCCCCATGAGAAGCGCATCAGCCTGTACGGCGCTGGTGTGGTCGGGCCGCTGGTCAGTGGCGGCGTGCTGATGCTGTCGCATTTTGTCTGGCCGGATCTACATCAGTGGTTGCTGCTGGCGGGCTACGGCCTGCTTGCCGGCCTCGCTGGCGTGCTGCTGATGCTTGCCACGCATCACGCGCCCGCCAATCGCATTGCGCCCACGCAGTACAGCCAGATGCTATGGGCCATCTTCTTCGGCTACTGGCTATTTGGCGACCGGCTGGACTGGCCCATGCTGATCGGCATCGCGCTTATCCTCGGTTCCGGCCTGTTCACCTTGGTGCGCGAAGAGAAGGTCACCGGCTGGTGGAAGCGCGCGCGCATGGTATGACCATCCCGCGGCATGGCCATGGCCATCCACATGAACAATGTTTAATGAAAAAAAACTAACCGGACGAGCCCTGTCGTGAGGCATCACTCGTCCGTGACAGCGCTTGTGCCATGAGTTTTCCGGCCTTTTACCCCACGGTGGCTGGGGTATGGGGGCTTGTCGCCAGGGTCAACCACAAGGACAACGGATCGTTAGAGATCCGTCGACAACGTTCCTACCGCCGCATGGTCGCGTACCGGTTGCAACGAGAACGATCCGACTTTGTTTGTCTTGTGAATTTGAGCTGCTGGGAGATGGTGCATGAGTGCCGATACCGCCCGAACATCTGGGCACCCTCGTAGGAAGCGTGGCGTACTGATCACGGCCGTGATCATCGTGCTCTTGGTGGTATTGATGGTGATTCACATCCTCACCGGGCAAAAGGCCAAGACCGGCCAGCCCGCACAAGTGGTGAGCGCTGCCACCGCCCACGTTGGCGACATGCCGGAGGTACTCACCGCGCTGGGCACGGTGACGCCGGTCGCCACGGTCAACGTGCTGCCCCAACTGAGCGGCTACCTGACGGCCGTGGGTTATCAGGAAGGCCAGGACATCGAGAAGGGCCAGTTCCTCGCGCAGATCGATCCGCGCCAGTACGAAATCAACAAGCAGCAGGCCGAGGCACAATTAGCGAAGGACCAGGCCACCCTGGACCAGGCCCGCGCCGACCTCGCCCGCTACACGCAGCTGCATGAGCAGAAGTCCATTGCCGAGCAGACCTACACCGACCAGAAATTCACGGTCGCCCAGGCGGAGGCCGCAGTAAAGGCGGACAAGGCCGCCATCGCGCAGGACGAGCTCGACCTCATCTACTGTCACATCACCGCACCAGTGGCCGGCCGGGTGGGTTTGCGGCTGGTGGATCCGGGCAACTACGTCACGCAGTCGACCTCGCCGGGTATCGTCGTCATCACGCAGATGAAGCCGACCACGGTGCAGTTCACCGTGCCGCAGAACTCACTAGGCCAGGTGCTGCAGCGGGTGAACTCGGGCGCCAAGCTGCCCGTCGCCGCGTACTCCAGCGACAACAGCAAGCAGATCGCCGCCGGCACGCTCTACGCGCTGAGCAACCAGATGGCGACGAGCACGGGCACGGTGACGCTGCGCGCGACCTTCCCCAACGATGACGAGTCGCTGTTCCCCAACGAGTTCGTCAACGTGCAGATGCTGGTGGATACCTTGCAAAAAGTGGTGCTGGTACCTACACCCGCCGTGCAGAGCGGCGCGCCCGGCAACTACGTGTATCTGGTCAATGCGGACCAGACGGTCTCGGTGCACAAGGTGACGCCCGGCCCCAGCGACGGCAAGTTCACGGCGATCCTGTCCGGCCTCGACGCGGGCCAGCAGGTGGTGACGGATGGCATGGATCGCCTGAGCGATGGTGCCAAGATTCGCGTCGCCCAGGCGCACCCTGCCGGGGCGAGCAGCACAGGCGCACCGGCCACCACGCATGGCGGCAAGCATTCGCACGGTGCCTCCGCCAGCAGCTCGTCGTGAGCCTTGGGCGCGCAAATCGATGAATATTTCCCGCCTGTTCGTACTCAGGCCGGTGGCAACCTCGCTGCTGATGATCGCCCTCGTGCTGGTGGGCCTCGTCGCCATGCGGTTCCTGCCGGTGTCGTCACTGCCCAACGTCGATTACCCGACGATCCAGGTGCAGACGTTCTATCCCGGCGCCAGCCCATCGGTAATGGCCACCACGGTCACCGCGCCACTGGAAGTGCAGCTGGGCGAGATCCCAGGCCTGCAGCAGATGACGTCCAACAGCTCTGCGGGTGCGTCCATCATCACCCTGCAGTTCGACCTGTCGCTCAACCTCGACGTGGCCGAGCAGAACGTGCAGGAGGCCATCAACGCTGCCAACAGCCTGCTGCCTTCGGGCCTGCCCGCGCCACCGACGTACGCCAAGGTGAATCCCGCCGACCGCCCGATTCTTACGCTGGCGGTCACATCCAATTCCATGTCGCTGCCGCAGCTACAGGATGTGGCCAACAATCGCCTCGGCGCCAAGATCTCGCAGGTACCGGGCGTGGGCCTGGTTACGCCGGCCGGCGGCAATGTACCCGCCATCCGCATCGAGGCCGACCCCAAGAAGCTGGCAGGCTACGGCCTCAATATCGATGACCTGCGTTCGCTGATCGCCAACGTCAACGTGAGTCAGCCCAAGGGCAACTTCGACGGCCCCGACCTCGACTACACGATCAACGGCAACGATCAGATCCAGAACCCTCAGGATTACCTCGACACCGTCATTTCCTATCAGAACGGCGCACCGGTCTACCTGCGCGACGTGGCACGGGTCACACAGGCCGCACAGAACACCGAACAAGGCGCGTGGTTCAACAAGACGCAGGCGATCGTGCTGAACGTGCAGCGTCAGCCAGGCGCCAACGTCATCGCCACCGTCGACCAGATCATGAAGCAGCTGCCGCAGCTGGAATCCACGCTGCCCGCAGGCATGAAGGTGGACGTGGTCAACGACAGTACGGGCGTGATCCGTTCATCGGTGAGCGACGCCGCGTTCGAGCTGATTCTTGCCGTGGTGCTGGTTGTGCTGGTGATCTTCGTGTTCCTGCGCAACGTGCCGGCCACCATCATTCCCAGTATCTCGGTGCCCGTGTCGCTGATCGGCACACTCGCGTTGATGTACGAGCTCAACTACTCCATCGACAATCTGTCGTTGATGGCGCTGATCATCGCCACTGGCTTCGTCGTGGACGACTCGATCGTGATGATCGAGAACATCGTGCGCTACCTGGAGGAAGGCAAGACGCCACTGGAAGCGGCATTGGAAGGCGCCGGACAGATCGGCTTCACCATCGTGTCGTTGACGGTGTCACTGATCGCTGTGCTGATTCCCCTGCTCTTCATGGGCGGCGTGATCGGCCGCTTGTTCAGCGAGTTCGCCGTGACGCTGGCGGTGACCATCGTGCTCTCTGCCGTGGTCTCGCTCACCCTGGTGCCGATGCTGTGCGCGCGCATTCTGAAGGCCCAGAAAGACCGTCACCCAAGCCGCTTCGAGCGCATCAGTGAGGGCTTGTTCGACAAGACGCTGGCCGCATACAAGCGAGGCCTGCATTTCGTGATGGCCCACCAGTTGGCTACGCTGCTGGTGTTCTTCGGCACGTTGGCTCTCACTATCGTGCTCTACGTGGTCATTCCCAAGGGCCTGTTCCCGGTGCAGGACGTGGGCGTGCTGCAAGGCATCAGCGTGTCGGACAACTCCGTGTCCTACGGCGCCATGGTTGATCGCCAGAAGCTGTTGGCTGATGCCATCCTGCAGGATGAGGACGTCGCCAGCCTCACCTCCTACGTGGGCATCGACGGCACCAACACCACGCTCAACAACGGGCGCTTCCTGATCAACCTGAAAGCGCGCGATGACCGCTCGTCCACCGCCGAGGAGATCGCACGCCGCATTCAACAGGAGGTGACGACGGTACCCGGCATCCACCTGTACATGCAGCCCGAGCAGGACCTGACGCTCGATACCACCATCTCGCCGAACCAGTACCAGTTCGTGCTGCGCGGACCAAACCAGCAGGCCTTCCAGCAGTACGTGCCCGAACTGATTTCGCGCATGAAGAACATCAAGTCGATCACCGACGTCACCAGCGACCTCAACAACGACGGTCTGGCGGTGAACGTGCAGGTGAACCGCCAGTTGGCGGCGCGCTACGGCATCACCTCGGCGACCATCGACAACGCGCTGTACGACGCGCTGGGCCAGCGCATCGTCTCCACTATTTTCGAGCAGGCCAGCCAGTATCGAGTGATCCTGGTGGCGAAGCCGGAAAGCATCCCCTCCGTGGAATCACTGGGCGATCTGTACCTGCCCAGCCAGACGGCCAGCAGCGGTCAAGTGCCGCTCAAGGGCATCGCGGACATCCAGGTCACCAAGTCCCCGCTGGTCATCAGCCACCTGTCGCAGTTCCCGGCCATCACCGTGTCGTTCAACCTCGCCAAGGGCGCATCGCTCAGCAAGGCGGTGAAAGAGGTGAACGATGCCGAGCAAGCCATGCATCTACCCTCGTCCATCACCTCGACCTTCCAGGGCGCGGCGCAAGCGTTCCAGGACTCGCTGTCCAGCGAGGTTTACCTGCTCATTGCCGCCCTGGTGGCCGTCTACATCGTGCTGGGTGTGCTGTACGAGAGCTTCATCCACCCGGTGACGATTCTCTCCACTCTGCCCTCCGCCGGCATCGGCGCCCTGGTGGCGCTGATGATCGCCGGTAGCGATCTGGATGTGATCGGCATCATCGGCATCGTGCTGTTGATTGGCATCGTGAAGAAGAACGCGATCATGATCGTGGACTTCGCCCTCGAAGCCGAACGCGAACACGGCAAACCGGCGGACGAGGCCATCTTCGAAGCCTCGCTGCTGCGCTTCCGCCCGATCCTGATGACGACCCTCGCCGCCATGCTCGGCGCCATGCCGATGCTGCTAGGCACGGGCACGGGTTCAGAGCTGCGGCGCCCGCTGGGCCTCGCGATCATTGGTGGCTTGCTGCTCAGCCAGTTGCTCACGCTGTTCACCACGCCGGTGATCTATCTGTACTTCGATCGCCTCGCGCAACGCTTTGGCCGTAAGCGTTCTGAGGCGGCCGACGGGGAAACCGCGTGAACATCCCCGGCGCATTCATCAAGCGGCCAGTAGCGACGACGCTGCTGGCCGTCGCCATCCTGCTGTCGGGCGTGCTCGCGTATTTCCGCCTGCCCGTCGCGCCGCTGCCTAACATCACCTTCCCGGTGGTGGTGGTGCAGGCAAGCATGGCCGGCGCGAGTCCCAGCACCATGGCCTCGACGGTGGCCGAGCCGCTGGAGCGGCGTCTGGGGACGATCGCAGACGTCACCGAGCTGACCTCCACCAGCACCGTCGGAACGTCGCAGATCGTCATCCAGTTCGGCCTCAACCGCGATATCAATGGCGCCGCGCGCGATGTGCAGGCGGCCATCCAGGCATCGCGCGCTGACCTGCCGACCACGCTGCGCAACAACCCGACTTATCGCGAATACAACCCGGCCGATTCGCCGATCATGGTGCTCGCGCTCACCTCCAAGACGCTGACTCGCGCCCAGCTCTACGACTCCGCCGATTCTGTGATCCAGCAGCAGCTGTCCCAGGTCGATGGCGTGGGACAGATCACGCTGGGCGGCAGCGCATTACCCTCCGTTCGCGTGGAGTTGCAACCCGACCAGCTCAACAGCTACGGCATCGGCCTTGAGGACGTACGTGCCGCCATCAGTGCGGCCAATGCCGACAGCGTCAAGGGTCACATCGACCAGGACGGCCAGCGCTACGAAGTGCTGTCCAACGACCAGATCAACAAGGCAGCACCGTATCGCGATCTCGTCGTCGCCTACCGCAACGGCTCGGCCGTACAGCTGCGCGACGTAGCCCAGGTGCTCGATTCGGCCGAGAACGTGCGCAACGCCGGCCTCTACAACGGAAAGGATGCGGTGCTGGTCATCGTTTATCCGCTACCCGGCAGCAACATCGTCAAGACCGTCGCGCAGATCAAGAAGTCGCTGCCCTCCATCGAGGCCACCCTTCCCCGCAATGTCCACGTGGGTGTTGCCGTGGACCGATCGCAATCGGTCAATGCGGCGGTGAACGACACCGAGCGCACGCTGTTCATCGCCATCCTGCTGGTGATCGGCGTGGTGTACGTGTTCCTGCAGTCGCCGCGCGCCGTGTTAGTGCCGGCCGTGGCGTTGCCCTTGTCCATCATCGGCACATTTGGACCGATGTACCTGCTGGGCTACAGCATCGACAACCTGTCGCTGATGGCGCTGACCATCGGCACAGGCTTCGTGGTGGACGATGCCGTGGTGGTGCTGGAAAACATCGTGCGCCACGTGGAATCGGGCATGGACGTGCGTGAAGCCGCGACGCTCGGCAGCGCCGAGGTCAGCTTCACCGTGATCTCCATGAGCCTGTCGCTGATCGCCGTGTTTCTGCCCATCCTTCTGATGCCCGGCATCGTGGGCCTGCTGTTTCACGAATTTGCCGTAACGCTATCCATCGCGATCTTGCTGTCGCTGGTGATCTCGCTCACGGTGACACCCACCATGGCGGCGTACACGCTCAGCCGCAAATCGTTGCACTCGAAAGCGCGCTGGGCGGTGTGGTACGAGCGCCAGTTCGACCGCTTCCGGGAGGCCTATTCGCGCTCGCTCACGCTCGTACTGGACCACGCCTTCGCAGTGATCCTGACCCTGATCGGCTTGATCGTGCTGAACGTGGTGTTGATCCGCCTGGTGCCGTCCACGTTCTTCCCCGAACAGGACAACGGCATCTTGATGGGCCAGATCATCGCGGACCAGAGCATCTCGTTCCAGGCGATGGAGAAGAAGCTGGCGCAACTGCAGGACATTGTGCAGAAGGACCCGGCGGTGGCCTCCGTCGCGGGCTTCTCCGGCGGTCGCGCGCTCAACACCGCTAACGTCTTCATCGAGCTGAAGCCGCTGGCCGAACGCAAGATCTCCGCCGCCCAGGTGGTGGACCGCCTGCGGCCCAAACTCAACGCAGTCTCGGGCGCCAAGTTGTTCCTGCAGGCAGCGCAGGATCTGCACATTGGTGGCCGGCAATCAGCATCGGAATATCAATACACGCTGACCAGCGACGATCCTGAGGCGTTGTACACCTGGGTGCCTAAGCTCATCACGGCACTCGGCAAGTACCACGACCGCATCACCGACGTGAATTCCGACTTGCAGCAGAACGGCCTGCAACTCTACGTATCCGTGGACCGCGCCACAGCGGCCCGCTACGGCTTCGCGCCCAACCAGATCGACAATGTGCTGTACGACGCCTTCGGCCAGCGCACCGTGTCCACGGTCTACAACCAGCTCAACCAGTACTACGTGGTGATGGAAGTCGCGCCGGAGTATTGGCAGTACCCGCAATCGATCGAACGTATCCGCTTCAGCACGGCTGCCGGCAACCCCAGCGGCACGCAGCAAACGCAGATGTCCGGTGCGCTGGTCAGCGGCACAACCTCGACGACCACAGCCAACGCCAACACCAATACGCGCAACGCCAACGCTGAGGCCAACCAGCTCACCAATGCCATCTCCAACTCCAAGGGCGGCAGTTCCAGCGGTAGCGCGGACAGCACGGCGTCGGAAACCATGGTGCCGTTCCCTGCGCTCGCGTCGTACGTGAGCAACCACACGGCGACGCAGGTGAATCACCAGGGCGGACTTGTCGCCGGCACCATCTCGTTCAACCTGCCACCCGGCGGCTCGCTGAGCAACGCACTGGCAGCTATCAGCGAAGCCGGGCAGGAGTTGGGTATGCCCGCATCGATCCACGGCTCGAGCGCTGGCGCAGCACAGGTGTACGCGCAGTCGATGGGCACCATGCCCCTGCTGATTCTCGCGGCGCTGGCCGCCGTCTATATCGTGCTGGGCATTCTGTACGAAAACACCGTGCATCCCATCACCATCCTCTCCACCCTGCCCTCTGCCGGCATCGGTGCAACGCTGGCCCTGCTGATCTTCGGCACGCCGTTCTCGGTGATCGCCATGATTGGCATCATCCTGCTGATCGGCATCGTGAAGAAGAACGCCATCATGATGATCGACGTGGCCATCCATCTGCAGCGCGACGACGGGCTGGAACCAAGAAAGGCCATCCATGACGCCGCCGTCGTGCGACTGCGTCCGATCATGATGACTACCGCGGCCGCCGTGCTCGGCGCTGTGCCGCTAGCCATTGGTATTGGCCAGGGTGCTTCGCTGCGCCAACCGCTGGGTATCACGGTGATGGGCGGTTTGATCCTGAGCCAGGTCTTCACCCTCTACACCACGCCGGTGATTTACCTCTACCTCGACCGCCTGCGCGCACGGCTTGCGCAGTGGTCGGAAAGCCTGCCGTGGAACCGATCGGACGCAAGCGCATGAACAAGAGTCTGCCCTCCTATTCCAAGCTCTTTTCCCGTCACGCTCTCGCCGTCTCGATGACGGTGGCGCTCAGCGGTTGCATGGTAGGCCCCGACTACCATCGTCCCGACGTGAGTACGCCCACGCAGTTCAAGGAGCTGCCTGGTTGGACCGCTGCCATGCCCGCCGACGACATCGCCAAAGGCGACTGGTGGAAGGCCTTCAACGATCCGCTACTCAATGAGTTGGAACCGCAGGTGTCGGTATCCAACCAGACGGTGGCGAAGAGCTACGCCGACTACCAGGCCGCCATGGCCGACGTACAGGTGGCGCGCAGCGCATTGTTTCCCACCATCGGCATCAGCGGCTCGGGCAGCAAGCAACGCACCGCCGCAGGCAATGCGGGCAGCGGCGTCGAGCACCTGCGCCCGGTCAGTACATCCGGCTCGCTGGAAGGTAACGTGAGCTGGGCACCTGATCTGTGGGGCAAGGTTCGTCGCACCGTCGAAGAGAACAAAGCCACCGCGCAGGCGAGTCAGGCCACGCTGGCCAATGCCACGTTGTCAGAGCAAACCGCGTTGGCCACGGCCGTGGTCGACCTGCGCGTCACCGATGCCAATATCGACCTGCTGCAGAAGACCGTCGACGCGTACAAGGAATATCTGCGCGTGGTGGACAACCAGGGCAAGGCCGGCACGATCGCGCCTTCCGACGTCATCACTGCTCGCACGCAATTGGAAAACGCGCAATCAAAATTGATTGCGCTCGGCGTGTCGCGCGAACAATACGTGCATGCCATTGCCGTGTTGGTCGGCAAGAATCCGGAAGAACTCGACATCCCGCACAACGCCACCTTGCCGACCTTGCCGCAGGTGCCAACAGGCGTACCTTCCACGCTGCTGCAGCGCCGACCGGACATCGCCGTGGCGGAGCGCCAGATGGCTTCGGCCAATGCGGCCATTGGCGTCGCTATCGCCGCGTATTACCCGTCCATCTCGCTATCGGGAGCGGACGGCTTTTCGCAGTCACCTCTGGCTGGGTTGCTGCATGTCTCCAACCATGTGTGGTCGCTTGGCGCCGACGTGAGCGAGACCATCTTCGATGCCGGCGCCCGTCACGGCCAAGTAGCCGCCGCACGGGCCACCTACGAATCCACCGTCGCCAATTACCGCGGCACCGTACTCGCGGCGTTCCAGAACGTGGAAGATGATCTCTCCGGAGTCAGGATCCTGGCGCAACAGGCGCAGGTGCTGGATGCGGCGGTGAAAGATGCCACGCGTGGTTCGGAAATCGCTTTCAACGAGTACCAGGCCGGCACGGTCGACTACACCACGGCGGCGACGGCCCAGGCCACGCAACTCAGCACCGAGCAGGATGCGTTGAGTGTGCAGCAGCAGCGGTTGTTGGATGCGGTGTCGTTGATTGGTGACCTTGGTGGTGGATGGTCGGCGGATGAGTTGGCGCATGCGCCTGCGGCGGCGGTATCGAAGGTTGCGGAGTGACGCGGTATTGATGATTGGCCTCGTGAGGGGCGGGTACTGGCTTGGAATGCGCGGCGCCCTCAGTTCTGCTCCCTCTCCCTTACGGGGAGAGGGTTGGGGTGAGGGGTGGGTGCTCGCCGCACCGTTTCATCTAAGCCGTCATCCCTGCGTAGGCAGGGATCCAGTTGCGTCAGTGGTTGGCTGTCGCCTCGAGCGTTACTGCGATCAGGCCGCTTACGCAGCGGGCGTTTCGATCGTCTGCCGACGCTGGAGTCTCTTTTCTTTGTTGGCCCACGCACGCGCAGGAGCGCGTGCGAACGGCGAAGCCGGGCCGAAGGGCGGAGGGCAGGATGCCCGGAGTAAAGAAAGTAACCCGAAGAAATGGCCTTCAACCCCAACGCCCGCAGCATGTCGATGGGATAAGCCCGAGCGCTTGAGGCGAGTTGTTGCTTGGCCACCTTCGCCCCTACACAGCGGGTACTTCCGAGCGCTTCGCAACGCGCCGTCGCGGAAAGGACTTAAAGCAGGCCTCGCTACGCTTCCCGATCGCTGAGGCAAGGGAAAGAGGACGCTACGCTTTCCCACCGCCGAGGCGAGGTAAAAGGGTCGCTACGCTTCACGACCGTCGTGGAGAACTCGGCACGTAATGGTGATTTGCGCCTGCCTTGGCTTTCTGCACTAGATGCAGGAGCAACGCGACCTGCCACGACGCGATGTGCAGCGAAGCTGCACGAGCCGTCGACTTTCGCCCTTGACCTTCGGGCCCCCTGTGCGGCGGTGAGGGGTGGACGAAAAGGCCCGCAGGGGGGATCGGCAAGGATGCCGATCCCTTTTCGCCGGGGCAGGAGCCCCGTCGAAAAGCCCGGCCGCCCCTCACGGACTGGCCGGTTTCACCGGCCAGCGCCAAGTGGGGGTGCCCTTTCTTCGGTTACTTTTCTTTGGGCAAGCAAAGAAAAGTGACTCGGCCTCCGGTAGGAGGTCGAAAGCCCGCCGCAGGCGAGCCAGACCGCGACTACGCGACAACCAAGCGGAAGGTCACTGGATCCCTGCCTACGCAGGGATGACGGCTCTTACGAAGCCGCGAGGCCAGATTACCCCCTCACCCCAACCCTCTCCCCGCAGGGGAAAGGGAGCAAAAAATCCTAGCCCCATCCCGCACCCTGGCACACCACCCCCAGCCTTGGCACACTGCCTCGCCTCCGCCAAACCCACCCAATCACCATGCCCACCCCATCCCTCACCCTCTCCCCCATCATCGCCGGCCTCTGGCGCATCGTCAGCTGGCAACTCAGCGTGCCAGAGCGCGTACGCTGGATCGAACAAGCACTGGAGCTGGGCATCACCTCATTCGATCACGCGGACATCTACGGCGACTACCAGGCAGAAGCCCAGTTCGGCGAGGCGCTGAAGGCAGCGCCATCGTTGCGCGGACGCATGCAGCTGATCACCAAATGCGGCATTCGGCTGCGCTCCGCGCAACACCCTTATCGCATCAACTACTACGACACCTCCGCCGCTTATGTGCGGGCGCAGGTAGAGCAGTCGCTGCGCAATCTGCATACCGAACAGTTGGATCTGGTGCTGATCCACCGCCCCGACTACCTGATGGATGCCGCCGGGCTGGCCGACACCTTCGCCACGCTCACGCGCGAAGGCAAAGTGGCGCACTGGGGTGTGTCCAACCACACGACGAGTCAGTTCGCACTGCTGCACCAGCACCATCCGCTGCTGACCAACCAGGTGGAGCTGTCGCCTCTGCAGATGAACGCGCTGGACGATGGCACGCTCGACCAGGCCCAACAACTTGGCCTGCGACCGATGATCTGGTCCCCGCTGGGCGGTGGTCGCCTGTTCACCGGCGAGGACGAACAAGCCTTGCGCGTACGAGCCGAGATGACCGACATCGCCAACCGATATGGCATCAGTCTCACCACACTCGCCTTTGCATGGGTGCTGCGCCATCCCTCACGCCCGCATGCCATCACCGGCACGGGCCGTATCGACGGCCTGCGCGACGCCGTGTCAGCGCTGAACGTCAAGCTCAATGCCGAAGACTGGTACGCGATCTGGACGGCCAGCAAGGGGCACTCGGTGCCCTGACTGGCTCGCGCTTTACTGCACGTCGAATATCGAGGATGTGGAAAGCGCGTTGGCAACCGCGGCAATGTTGGCCGGCGTCATTTCGACGCGACCGTCATTGCCTATCTGCATCTTGCCGTCCCCCGGCGCCTGCATCGCCTTGATCAGCGCGCCGCGATACTGCAGGTTCATCATCAGCGAGGCCGACTGGCGAGCAGTCAGTGGCTTGCCGCCGTTCTCATGCTGGGCGGCATCCACCGTGTCGTTCCAGCCCTGGATGGTCGCTGTGGCGTCATTGTTGATGTGCAGCGCCACCGACTGCTTGATCAGGGCCGTAGCGTCATGATTCCCGGAAGCGGCCTGCTCTTTGTAGGTCGCCTGCAGGGATGCCTCTTCCGTTGCCAGCTCTTTTGCCGTCTTTGCCTCGTAAGCCATGTGCCCCAGAGCGAACACTAGATTGTCCGGAAGGATGTCGTCAGGCTGCACGACGTCGAACAAGCGCTGCTTGCCGTGCTTCCCGATGAAATCGTCGCTGAAGGCCCAAGTACTTTCATGGATCCATGCGGAAAATGGCCCTCGCCGAGGTACCTGATCCGGCGTAACACCGATGGCAAAACGGGTAAGCAAGCCTGATGCGATCAGCGCATTAAGCTGTGCTTCCAGCGCAGGCGAAGAAGCAATGGCCTCGTGCATCCGTGCCGCCTGATCAGGGGGAGCCTCATGGGTAGATTGCTTCAGCATGTGCTCGAGTGCTGTGTTGCTGGCGGCATGGACCGAACCCACCGCCAGGCAGGCGATCATCATCAGAGTGGCAATGCGTGCTTTCATGATTTCCTTCGTGGATACCCAGGTAGATCAGCGATTCGATACACCGTGCGGCACATGCCCCGTCGCCACGTGCTTGCGTGCCGACTCCACATTGGCCGGTGAATCATCGAAGAAGATGTCCGCGCCGAAAGCGTCGAGAAACGGTCCCTTGTCGCGACCGCCAAGGAACAATGCCTCGTCGATGCGCACACCCCAGCGGCGCAACGTGAGGATCACGCGCTTGTGAGCCGGCGCTGAGCGTGCGGTGACCAGCGCGGTGCGGATGGGTGAATCCTCAGCCGGGAAAGCCGCCTGCAGACGATGCACGGCGGTAAGGAATCCACGGAACGGTCCCACCGAAAGTGGCTCATCGACCAGTTCGCGCTCGCTGCGATGGAAGGCTTCCAGCCCTTCCTCACGCGAAACGCGTTCGCCCTCGTCACCGAAGATCACGGCATCGCCGTCGAAAGCGATGCGCAATTGCTCGGTGGCACGCGGTGGCGCGACGGAAGGGAGAATGGTGGCTGCCGCCACACCCGCCGCAAGCGCCCGGCCTACGTCTTCAGCGTTGGCAGAAAGAAACAGGTCGGCCTTGAATGGCGCGATGTAATCGGAGGTCGGTGCCCCGCTGGTGAATGCAGCGCGACTGATCTCCAGCCCGTAGTGCTGGATCGCATTGAAGATGCGCAGGCCGGTATCGCCGGAGTTACGTGACAGCAGGATCACCTCGACCGGTGGCACATCGCCCGCCAGCTTGTTGAGATCCAGCAGCTTCTGCACCAGCGGGAAAGCCACCCCGGGCTTCAGGATCTCGTTCTCGTGCTCGATCTGGAACGCGCGGTAAGCGTCCAACCCCTGATGCTCGAACAGCTCGTGGCTGTCACCGAGGTCGAACAGGGCGCGCGAAGAAATAGCCACCACAAGCCGGTTGTCGCCAGCTGAGGAAGAGTCGTGGGCGGAAGGTGTCGGGCGGGTCATGGGGAGCAATCTAGCAAAAGATAGGTTGCGGGAATGTCGCCCGCCCCACGCACCGTCATTCCGGGGAGTCTTCAATCCTGCGCGAACTGCTCGTCCAGAATGCGCTGTTCCAGGTTGTGCTCCGGATCGAACAACAGTCGCACGCCCTGCCCTGGCGATTGGCGAATCGCCACCTCGCGGATGTCGCGCACCTCGTGATAGTCGGCGGTGGCGCTAACCGGGCGCTTGCCGGGGTCGAGTACGCGCAGCGTCACCAGCGTGCGATGCGGCAGGATGGCGCCGCGCCAACGGCGTGGGCGGAATGGGCTGATCGGGGTGAGCGCCAACACGTTGGCGTCCAACGGCAGGATCGGGCCGTGTGCCGAAAGGTTGTACGCGGTGGAGCCCGCCGGCGTGGATACCAGGATGCCGTCGCAGACCAGGTTCTGCAGCTTCACGGTGTCGTTGAGCTTTACTTCCAGGTGCGCGGCCTGGTTGCTCTGGCGCAGCAGCGAGACTTCATTGAAGGCGAGCGCGTGGTGCACTTCACCATGGGCGTCGATTGTGCGCATTTCCAATGGATACAGCACCGCGGCATGAGCGCGGGAGACACGCTCCTCCATCTCATCCAACCGGTGCTTGTTCATCAGAAAGCCCACACGCCCCAGCTTCATGCCGTAGACCGGCGCCGGTAGGGCGCGATAGGCATGCAGCGTGCGCAACATGAAGCCATCACCACCCAGCGCAATGATGACGTCGGACTCCTCGGGCGACGCGTCGCCATAACGGTCGACGAGTTTGCGCCGAGCCTGCTGGGCAACGTTGGTTTCGCTGGCGACAAAGGCGAAGCGCATATGGCCGGTCAACGTTCGGAAGGAGGCCGTCAGTTGAACGTAGATAGACGAAGGGCGCAAGACCGTCGCCGGTCCGCGCCCTTCGTGATGTTGCTCCGTGTCACCGCAACCCCGGTGGTGCCGGGGCCGCGAACGGCCTTACTGGTTCACCGGCACCTGCGCCAACTGGGCCAGACGACGGACCGCGACCGAGGCGATCGGATAGTCCGCGTTCTGGGTAAGGATCTCCGCCAGCATGTTGCGGGTGTACTTCAGCGTGGCGTCGTCACGCTGCAGCCATGCCTTCACCGGCGAGATGTCCTTGGAGGCGCCAGTCAACGTCAGCACCTGCAGAGCCAGCGCGCGATGCTGATGGTTGAGCTCATCCAGCAGCGAGCCACGTGCCTGCGCGTGCCATGCACCTTCCACCGGCAGCGCCTCGATCTGGCTGCGCAGCCATTCCAGGTCCAGCGACTCGCCCAGTTCGTAGAACACGCCGGCGACCTTGGCGATCGGCTGGCCGCTCTGCTGCGCCACTTCGACGATGTCGAGCATGGCACGCAGTTCGGGCAGGCGCGCCAGACGCAGGGCGAGTTCGCCCGGCATGCCCAGGCCTTCCCACTTCTCCTGGCTGGTGGCGAACTCCTGCTTGCCGGTCTCGGTGAGCACGTTGGGCAGCGCCGCACGCAGCTCGGTGACGCCCGCCTGATAACGCTCCACGTTGGCGGCGATGTCCAGCGTGCCGCCCGGACGGTTCAGCAACCAGCGTGCGGTATGGCGCAGCAGCGACCAGATCTGCAGGATGGCGTCGATCTGGGTGGCTTCCGCCACCTTGCCATCCAGCGCTTCGATCTGTGCCCACAGCTCACGCGCATCGAGGATTTCACGCGCGGCGGTGTACGCCTTGGCGATAGCTGCCGGCCCCTGCCCCGTGTCCTCCTGCATGCGCATCATGAAGGTGGCGCCCATGCGGTTGATGGTGGAGTTGGTCACAGCCGTGGCGATGATTTCGCGCTTCAGGCGATGGCGCTGCATATGGTCGGCGTACTTCGCATGCAGCGGTTCCGGGAAGTAGCGCACCAGTTCCTTGGACAGGTACGGATCTTCCGGCACGTCCGAGTCGAGCAGCTGCTGGAACAGCTTGATCTTGTCGTACGACAGCAGCACGGAGAGTTCCGGACGCGTCATGCCGATACCGCGCGTCTTGCGCTCGGTCAGCTCCGCTTCGGTCGGCAGGTTTTCCACCTGACGGTCGAGCAGGCCTTCCTGCTCCAGCATGCGGATGAAGTGCGCCATCGAACCAATGCGGTGCGCCGACTGGTGCTCCATCAAGGTGATGGCCTGGTTCTGGCGGTAGTTATCCCACAGCACCAGCTGGCCCACTTCGTCGGTCATGCTGGCCAACAACGTGTTGCGCTGGTCGAGCGTGAGCTCGTTGCGCTGCACGGCGTCGCCAAGCAGGATCTTGATGTTCACCTCGTGATCGGAAGTGTCCACACCGGCCGAGTTATCGATGAAGTCGGTATTGAGCAACACGCCGTGCTGCGCAGCTTCGATGCGGCCCTTCTGGGTAAAGCCCAGGTTGCCGCCCTCGCCGATCACCTTGCAACGCAGCTCCGCACCGTTCACGCGCAGTGCGTTGTTGGCGCGGTCGCCCGCGTCGGCATGGGTTTCGGCACTGGACTTCACGTAGGTGCCGATGCCGCCGTTCCACAATAGGTCCACCGGCGCCTTCAGGATGGCGCTGAGCAGTTCGTTCGGCGCCAGCTGGGTGACGTCCGGCTTGATACCCAGCACGGCACGCACTTCCGGCGAGATCGGGATGGACTTCAGCGTGCGCGGATACACGCCGCCACCCGTGGAGATCAGCGACTTGTTGTAGTCGTCCCAGCTCGAACGCGGCAGCTTGAACATGCGCTCGCGTTCCACGAACGAACGCTCGATGTCCGGCGTCGGGTCAAGGAAGATGTGGCGATGGTCGAACGCCGCGACCAGCTTGATGTGACGCGACAACAGCATGCCGTTGCCGAACACGTCGCCGGACATGTCGCCGATACCCGCACAGGTGAAGTCCTGCGTCTGGCTGTCGCGACCCAGCGCGCGGAAGTGGCGCTTGACCGACTCCCATGCACCCTTGGCGGTGATGCCCATGCCCTTGTGGTCGTAGCCGTTCGAGCCGCCCGACGCAAATGCGTCGCCCAGCCAGAAGCCGTGCTCGACCGAGATGGCGTTGGCGATGTCGGAGAACGTGGCCGTGCCCTTGTCGGCAGCGACAACCAGGTACGGATCGTCCTTGTCATGACGCACGACATCGTGCGGCGGCACAACCTTGCCCTCGACCAGGTTGTCGGTGATGTCCAGCAGGCCGCTGATGAACATGCGGTAGCAGGCGATGCCCTCGGCCAGCTGTGCGTCGCGGTCGCCGTTCACTGGCGGACGCTTGACGTAGAAGCCACCCTTCGAGCCCACCGGCACGATCACGGTGTTCTTCACCATCTGCGCCTTCACCAGGCCCAGCACTTCGGTGCGGAAGTCTTCGCGACGATCGGACCAACGCAAACCGCCACGCGCCACCGGGCCGAAGCGCAGGTGGATGCCTTCCACGCGCGGGGCGCACACGAAGATTTCGCGGTACGGCACCGGCTTCGGCAGCTCCGGCACACCGTGCGAGTCGAACTTGAAGCTGATGTAGCTGCGGTACTGGTCGTTCCACTGCTGGAAGAAGCTAGTACGCAGCGTGCCGCGAATCAGCGCAATGAAGCTGCGCAGAATGCGGTCGTCGTCCAGGCTGGAGACGGTTTCCAGCAGCGTGCCGATGGCCTCTTCGATAACCGCGATCTGCTCGGCGCGCGGCTTGGACAGTGCACCCACCAGGCCGTCGACGAGTGCCGGATGCGCGTGGCGCAACGACTCGGGGATCAGCACCTGCATTTCGCCGCGCAGCAAGTCGCCGGCGCGCTTGAGCTCGTCGGCCGCCAGAGTTTCACGGCGCGGGTCGAACTTGGCGAGGAACATCTCCACCAGCAGACCGGCGATGGCCGGATAGCGGTTGAAGGCGTCTTCCATATAAGACTGCGAGAAGGCCACGCCCGTCTGCAGCAGGTACTTGCAGTAGCCGCGCAGCATGGCCACCTGACGCCAGCTCAGCTTGGCGCCAAGCACCAGACGGTTGAAGCCGTCGTTCTCCGCGTTACCACGCCAGATCTGCTCGAAGGCATCTTCGAACAGCGAACCAACCTGCTCCACGCCAAAGGCGAGGCTGCCGGCGGTCTGCACTTCGAAGTCCTGGATGTAAAGCTGGGTGCCGCCGACATTGATGTCGTACAGGTGCTCGGTGAGCACGCGCAGGCCCAGGTTCTCCAACTGCGGCAGCACTTCGGACAGAGCGATGTCGCCACCACTGCGGTAGATCTTGAAGCGCAGCTCTTCCGGACGAGAGGCCGGATGGTAGAACGACATGCGCACCGCGTCGTCGCCCTTGAGCAGCGACAACTGGTGCACGTCCTGTGCGGCAACGGCCGGGGACACGTCTTCCATGTAGCCAGCCGGCATCGACTTGGCATAGCGGTTCGCCAGTACCACACCGTCATGGTCGCCCAGCGCGTGCACCAGCTCGTCGCGTACGTCGTCGTACCAGTTGCGCACGATGGCGGCCACGCCCTTCTCCAGCTCGGCCGAGTCGTACTGGACCTGGTCGCCAATCTTCGGGCGTACCACCACATGTAGGCGCACCAGCGCGGCCTCGCCCATCAGCACGGACGAATCGAGGCTCTCGCCACGCATGGTGTCCTTCAGCATGGCCTCGATGCGCTCGCGCACCGTGGTGTTGAAGCGTTCACGCGGAACGTACACCAGGCAGGTCACGAAACGGCCGTAGCGGTCACGGCGCACAAAGATGCGCGTGCGTGCGCGCTGGCGCAGTTCCAGCGTGCCCATGGCGGTGTTGAAGAGTTCTTCGTCACTGCTCTGGAACAGCTCGTCGCGCGGCAGCGTTTCCAGGATGTGGCGCAGCGCCTTGCCCGAATGCGAGTCGCGCTTGAGGCCGGAGCGCTCCATCACGTACTCGAACTTCTGGCGCACCAGCGGCACGTCCTGCGGACGGGCCATATAAGCATTGGAGGAGAACAGACCCAGGAAGCGCTGCTCGGCCACTGGCTTGCCGTTGGCGTCGAACTTGAGCACGCCCACGTAATCCATGTAGCCCGGGCGATGCGCATGCGAGCGCGCGTTCGTCTTGGTAAGGATGATGGCGTCGGTAGCCCCGGACTGCGGCAGGTCGCTGGCCACCAGCGAACGCAGCGAGCGCGGCGCCAGCGAGCGTTCGCTCTTGTGCAGGATGCCCGCGCCCGAGGTTTCGTTGGCGCGCAGCACTTCTTCGCCGTCGGCCTCGGTCACTTCGTATTCGCGGTAACCGAGGAAGGTGAAGTTGTCGTCGGCGAGCCAGCGCAGGAATTCAGAGGCCTCCGTGATCGAGGCGGCGTCGATCGGCAACTGACGTGACGACAGGTCGGTGGCGATGGTCAGCGCCTGATCGCGCATCTTCTTCCAGTCGGCCACGGCGATGCGCACGTCTTCCAGCGCGCCTTCGAGGCGGGCCTTGAGCTTGGCGAGCTCTTCGTCGTTCGCTACGCGATCGACTTCAAAATGCATCACCGATTCGGACTGGCCGTCGGCGACGCCGATCTTCAGCAGCTTGCCGGAGGCATCACGCGACACCTCCACTACCGGATGGATCACGGCGTGGATTTGCAGATTTTCGCCTGCAACCATGGTGACGGTGTCTACCAGGAAGGGCATGTCGTCGGTGACGACCTCAATGTAGCTGCGGCCCGCATGGCCGGTTGCCGGGTTGACCACCCGCACCGTGGCGTGGCCAGGCTTGCGCTGCTGCATGAAATTGAGCAGGTCCGCAATCAGCCCGGCCCACTCACGAGCCGTATGCAACTCGAGGTCGCTGTCGGCGATACGCGAGAAGAAAGCGCTGATAAAAAATTGCGCCTCATCAAGGCGCCCGGTAGGAAATCCGCTTTGCTTCAGTTCTTCGAAAACAACAGTGGGGAATGAGCTGTTGCTAGCCGCACGAATCGCGTTCATGGCATCTACTGTTTTGGGGAGACGGAATGAGCCTAAAAAAGCCTCAAAAGGATACGCCTCGCAACATGCCTAATCCACCTTTGTGAAAGGCGAACTTCAGCTAGTAGCAGGGGATGACGCCTGTGCAGCAAATGCGTTGCGAGGGTGTTTGCGCGAGGACGACATGACCATTCGGTGTCAGGAAAAACACTTTGCAGCATTCGAAAGACTTGCCGCGCTCACGTGTTGCCAACGAATGGTCCGGGCCGGCCAGCGGTGCTGGCCATGCAATACCTGCGCGTATGTCATTGCGCGGACTCATCAAAACGTTGCAGCGCAGCAGATGAAAATCTGTCCTGCGCGCACCGCTGCCGGGCCAACCAAAATAGGAGCGCCCGCACGCCTCGCTCAGTTTCGGTGTGTTGTTAGCAAGCGGCCGCGACACGCAACCGGACCATCGGCACAGGCCCCTCGACGGGCGGACTGGCACCATGCCCCCCGCAGTCCCGCGGGTGCCATGGACACCGACACCCTTCCTTCACGGAATTCAGCCAACATTAGTACCCGGCGATCCTCCAAGGGGTACAGCAAACTGATCTCAGCGCGGCCCGAGAAGCGCGTCCGGATGGCCGGAGAAGCCCGCCTGGCGTAGTGAGGGTGGCTCTACAAATTGTAAACTGTACGGTATAGTCCAAGCTCGCCTGCCTGAACGAGCCATGGCTTCCGGGCCCCGCCCGTCCTGCGTTTCCCGTTCCACGGGACCCTGGACTCGCGGGGCCGCTGTGTGTTCGTCGCAAGCCATTGATTTGTCGTCGCCTGGATAGGTGTCGACGCGCCGCATCCCCTGACCACATTAAAGATAAAGAATGGAGCCCACATGAAGTCCACGTCATTGCGCACACCCCTGCTGTGCCTTGGCCTGCTCTCACTGGCCGCCTGTGGCAAAGGCAAGGAACAAGGCCCGCCCCAGATGCCACCGCCGGAAGTCGGCGTGGTGAAGGCCCAGGTCCAGAGCACGCCGCTGACCAAGGACCTGGTGGGCCGTGTGTCGGCCTATCGCAGCGCAGATGTGCGCGCCCGCGTCTCAGGCGTGCTGCTTAAGCGCGCTTATCAGGAAGGCACCGACGTCAAGCAGGGCCAGATCCTGTTTGAGATCGACCCGGCCGTGTATCAGGCGGCGCTGGCCTCCAGCGTGGCCAACCTGGCGTCGGCGCAGGCCACCTATGTGAACTATCACAAGACCGCCGACCGTCTGCGCCAGTTGTTGCCGCAGCACTATGTCTCGCAGTCCGATGTGGACGCCGCCGAAGCCAACGAGCGCAGCAGCGCAGCCGCGGTGAAGCAGGCCGAAGCGGCCGTGCAGAGCGCCCGCATCAACCTCAGCTATACCCATGTGGAATCGCCGATCGATGGGCGCGCCGGCCAGCAGCAGGTCACTGAAGGTGCCATCGTCGGTGCCAGCAACGCCGACACCGGTTCCAGCTCGACTCTGCTGACCACGGTTGACCAGCTCGATCCGCTCTACGTGAACTTCACGGTGAGCTCCGCCGATCTGGATCGCCTGCGCGCGGCCCAGACCGCCGGCAACGTCTCGCTGTCGGACCAGGCCAAGACCACGGTGAAGGTCACCCTGCCCGACGGCAGCACCTATGACCAGGCCGGCACGCTCGATTTCTCGGGTGCCACGGTCGACCCCACCACCGGTGCCGTGAACCTGCGCGCCCTGTTGGCCAACCCGCAGCGCCGTCTGCTGCCAGGCACCTACGTGACCATCACGGCCAACCTCGGCGAACAGCACAACGTGTTCCTCGTCCCGCAACCCAGCGTGCTACGCGACGTAGTGGGCGCCTATGCCTTGGTTGTCGAGTCGAACGGCAACGTGCAGCGCAAGAACGTCAGTGCGGAGAACTTGAGCAACGGCAACTGGATCGTCACCAACGGCCTTAGCGCCGGCGACCAGGTGATCGTGTCCGGCCTGCAGGCGGTTCAGCCTGGCAAGCCGGCCAAGGCCACGCCGTACCAGCCCGACCAGAAGAAGGGTGCGCAGGGCCAACCGGCGGCGGCAGGCCAGTCTGGCTCGGCTGCCGGTAAGCAGTAAGGGAGCCTACTGACATGCCGAGTTTCTTTATTGACCGTCCCATCTTCGCGTGGGTGGTCGCCATCCTGATCACACTGGTTGGCACCATCTCCGTATTGAACATGGGTATCGAGTCGTACCCGAACATCGCGCCGCCGCAGGTGGTGGTGTCGGCAACCTACCCGGGTGCCAACGCCGATACGATGGAGAAGAACGTCACCCAGGTGATCGAGCAGCAGCTCACAGGCATCGATCACCTGCTGTACTTCAGCTCCTCGTCCAACTCCAACGGCACGTCCACGATCACGCTGAGCTTCGAAACGGGCACCGACCCGGACATCGCCCAGGTGCAGGTGCAGAACAAGGTGCAGCTGGCCCAGCCGCGCCTGCCTACCGCCGTGACCCAGCAGGGCGTGGTGGTGGCCAAGAGCAACCCTGACTTCCTGATGTTCGTGTCCCTGGTGTCCAGCAATCCGGACATCGATGGCAACCGCCTGGCCGACATCATCGCGTCCCAGGTGGCCGACCAGGTCGGTCGTATCCCCGGTGTGGGTGCCACCCGCCTGATCGGTGCCGAGTACGGTGTGCGCATCTGGTTGAACCCGGACAAGCTGCAGGGCTATGGCCTGGCCGCTAGCCAGGTCTACGCCGCCGTGGCCGCGCAGAACGTGCAGTTCGCTGCCGGTTCGCTGGGTGCCGACCCGTCTCCGAAGGACCAGGGCTTCACCGCCACCGTGTCCGCCGAGGGTCGTTTCTCCTCGCCTGAAGAGTTCGGCAACATCATCCTGCGCGCCAACAGCGACGGCACGGTGGTCAAGCTGAGCGACGTGGCCCGCATCGACTTCGGTCCGCAGAGCTACGGCCTGGCTGCTACATGGAACGGCCAGCAGGTGGGCGGCCTTGGCGTGCAGCTGCTGCCGGGCGCCAACGCGCTGGACGTGGCCGACGCGGTGAAGGCCAAGATGGCTGAGCTGTCCAGGGACTTCCCAGAAGGCGTCACCTGGTTCGCCCCGTACGACACCACGCCGTTCGTGAAGATCTCGATCGAGGAAGTGATACACACGCTGGTGGAGGCCATCATCCTGGTCTTCCTGGTGATGCTGATCTTCCTGCAGAACTTCCGTGCCACGGTGATCCCCACCCTGGTGATTCCGGTGGCGTTGCTGGGCACCTTCATCGGCCTGGTGGCCCTGGGCTTCACCGTCAACCAGCTAACGCTGTTCGGCATGGTGCTGGCCATCGGCATCGTGGTGGACGACGCGATCGTGGTGATCGAGAACGTCGAACGCATCATGACCGAGGAGCAGTTGTCGCCCAAGGAAGCGACGCGCAAGGCGATGGGCCAGATCACCGGCGCCGTGGTCGCCATTACCGTGGTGCTTGCAGCGGTGTTCGTGCCTTCGGCCCTGCAGCCTGGCGCCTCGGGCGTGATCTACAAGCAGTTCGCGCTGACGATCGCCGTGTCGATGGGCTTCTCGGCCTTCCTGGCACTGTCGTTCACGCCGGCGCTGTGCGCCACCCTGCTCAAGCCGGTTCACGATCACAAGAAGAACATCGTCTACCGCAAGTTCAACGATCTCTTCGATCGGGTGACGCATACCTACAGCGGCCACATCGGCAGCGCGGCGCGTCATGCACCGCGTTGGATGATGGTGTTCGTGGTGGTCGCAGCACTGGCTGGCTTCCTGTACACCAAGCTGCCTACCAGCTTCGTGCCCAATGAAGACCAGGGCTTCGCTCTCGCCATCGTCAACCTGCCGCCGGGTGCCACCCTGCACCGCACGGAAGAGGTGATGGCCGAGATGCGCGAGCGCGTGAAGCAGAGCCCGCTGCAAGCCGACATCGTCGGCATGTACCAGATCAGCGGCTTCAGCTTCATCGGCCAGAGCGAAAGCACCGGCATGGCCTTTATCAAGCTCAAGGACTGGAAAGAGCGTGATATCACGGCCGACGACTGGATCCTGAAGGCGAACGGTGTGATGCACGGCATCCGCGACGCGCAGATCTTTGTGGTCAACCTGCCTACCATCCGCGGCCTCAGCCAGTTCGGCGGTATCGACATGTTCCTGCAGGCTCGCGCCGGTCAGACGCATGGCGAGCTGATGCAGGCCATGGGCACCGTGGTGGGCAAGGCCAAGGACAACCACGCGCTGTTCGGCGTGCGCCCCAACTCGCTGCCCGATGCTCCCCAGTGGGACATGAAGGTGGACCGCGTGCAGGCGCAGGCCATGGGCCTGTCGGTGAGCGATGTGTACACCGCCATCCAGATGATGCTGGCGCCGGTGTACGTCAACGACTTCGTCTACGGTGGCCGCGTGAAGCGCGTGTACCTGCAGGCGGACCAGGCTTACCGCATGAGTCCGGAAGCGCTGCAGCACATCTACACGCCGAGCAGCCTGTCGAGTGGTTCGAGCAGTTCGTCCACGTACGCGGCTACGGTCAATCCGTACAACATGATCCCGATCTCCAGCGTGGTGAAAACCAACTGGGATATGGGTTCGCCGGCATTGACCCGCTACAACGGCTACGCCGCGGTGGAAATCGTGGGTAACGAAGCCCCGGGCTTCTCGACCGGTCAGGCCATGACCGCCCTGCAGAGCATCGTGGACAACGATCTGCCGAAGGGCTTCGGTGCCGACTGGACGGGTCAGTCGTACCAGGAAATCCTGGCCGGCAACTCGGCGACACTGCTGATGGTGTTGTCGATCGTGATCGTGTTCCTCTGCCTTGCTGCGCTGTACGAGAGCTGGTCGATCCCGGTCGCGGTGTTGTTGGTGGTGCCGCTCGGCCTGCTGGGTACCGTGGTGTTCTCGATGTTGCGCGGCTTGCCGAACGACATGTACTTCAAGATCGGCTTGATCACGGTGATCGGCTTGGCGGCGAAGAACGCGATCCTGATCGTGGAATTCGCGGTCGAGCAGCAACAGTCTGGCCAGTCGTTGTTCCAGGCGGTGGTTACGGCCTCCCGTCTGCGACTGCGCCCGATCCTGATGACCTCGTTTGCCTTCATGCTCGGCGTGTTCCCGCTGGCCATCTCCACCGGTGCCGGCGCCAACTCCCGCCACTCCATCGGTACGGGCGTGATCGGCGGCATGTTCTTCGCCACGTTCCTGGGCTTGCTGCTGATCCCGGTGTTCTACGTGACGGTGCGTCGACTGCTTGGTGACAAGCTGGACGAGACATCGCACACGATCCGCCAGGCTCACGGCGGTGCGGTGACTGACGGGCACGACGGCACCGCGCCGCAGGGCGGCGGTGGCACCACTCAAGGCCCGATGCAGCCGTTCGATTCGGATCCGCGCCGCGGCGCGTGATCCGGGTCCACCGGACGTTCAACAAAAAGCCCCGGTCGCAAGACCGGGGCTTTTTCTTTGGCAGTCGGCGCTAGCGCTTGGCGGAGCCAGTATCAATGCAGTGCGCAGAGCGCGCGGCTTACTGTTCGCCGCTGACGGTGGTATTCCGACCGCGCACCTTCGCCGAATACAGCCTACGGTCCACCAGCTCGAGGAAAGCCTGCCGCTCGTCCCCATGCATCGGCACCACCGTGCCGGCGCCGATACTCAGGGTCAGCGCCATGCCGGCCATGGAGCGCTCGTGCGGTATCCATTCGGTGCGAATCAATTCGTGGCAACGCTCGGCCACCTGCATGGCTGTAGCCGCATCAGTGTCGGGCAACACGAGCACGAATTCTTCGCCGCCGAACCGAGCCAGGAAATCGCGTGGACCGCGCACCGCCTTCTCCAGCGTCTTGGCGACCACCTTGAGGCAATAGTCGCCTTGCACGTGCCCGTAGTGGTCGTTGTACTGTTTGAAATAATCGATATCGAGCATGAGCAGCGACAACGGTCGCGAACCGTGGCGCGCGCTGGTCCACTCTTCGTCGAATACCGTGTCGAAACGGCGGCGATTGGCGATGCCGGTGAGACCATCCTTGAAGGACAAGGTCTCCAGTTCCCGCTGCAGCTCGATCAGGCGCTGTTCGGTGCGCTTGCGCTCGCTGATGTCGAACATAAAACCGACCAGGGCATCCACGCTGCCGTCGTCCTTGCGCACGACATGCACCACGTCGCGGATCCATACGTAACTGCCATCCCTGCACAGCGCGCGGTAGTCGGCCTCGTGGTCCACGCCGGCCTTGGATTGGGCCACGCAAAAATTCACGGCCCAGTCGCGATCGTCCGAATGGATGCGATCCGCCCAGTCCTGCACGCTCACCCAGCTGTCGGGCGCCCAGCCAAGCAGTTCCTCGATCTGCGGGCCAATGTAGGAGAACGACAGCGTGTCCCACTGGATGCGCCAGGGAATGGCTTTGGTGGACTCGAGCAAGGTCTTGTAGACCATGCTTTCTTCTTCCAGCTTCTCAACGACATCTGACATGGGCGGCTCGCAGCACGTGGATGGTGATTCCATGTTGGAAGCAACCATCGTGCCGCGCCCCATGATGGCGGCCGAAAGCGCGAGGAAGGCCGATTCCCCGCGCTTTCAGACCTCAGGCGGCATCGCCGAAGTGCCCACGCATGAACTCGATGTAGCCCTGTTCGGTCAGTTCCCGACGCGCCCGGACGAAACCGCGCTCATCGCCGCCGACCAGATAGCGAAGGCGGTCGGTGTCGTCCGTGACGGCCTGCTGGATTACCTGGGCCACCTCGTCTGACGTCATCATGCGGCCCGCGCGCATGCTGTCGAATGCCGCGTTGGTCTGCGCCACGAACGCGTCATAGTCGGCCATGCGCCCCTGCTCACCGTGCTCCGCGCCGGATCGCTCACCGAAGCGCGTGCTGCTAACGCCGCCATGCGGGATCACCAGCTTCACCGCAATGCCTTGCGATGCCAGCTCGTACGACAGCGACTCGGAGAAACCTTCCAGCGCGAACTTGCTGGCGCAGTACAGTGAGATCAGTGGCAGCGTGAACATGCCCGCGCCCGAACTCACGTTGACGATCACGCCCGCATGGCGGCGGCGAAAATGCGGCAGGATCGCCCGCGTCACCGCCATCACGCCAAACACGTTCACCTCGAACTGCTCGCGCACCTTCGCATCGGGCGTAGCCTCAAACAGCCCGTACTGGCCGAAACCGGCGTTGTTCACCAGCGCATCAATGTGCCCGAACCGGGCCATGCCGGCGTCAATGGCGGCATGAATGCTGGTCTCATCCTGCACGTCCAGCCGCGTCACCAACACGTTCGGCAACGCGGCCAGGTCACTCGCAGCCGAAGGGTTACGCAGTGTCGCCACCACGTTCCAGCCCGCATCGGCGAAACGCCGGACGGCGGCATGGCCGATGCCTGAAGAGGTGCCGGTGATGAGTATCGTCTTGCTCATGAGTTTCGCTCCCTATCAGTGGATACAGGAAACGTAGCGGCCACCCATTGATGTAACAATCGGCCCAATCCAGCATGGGCTGTTGCAGGAATCAGCACAATGAAACGCACCGGACTGGACGAACTCAAGGCTGTCGTTGCCGTTGCCACCCACCTGAGCTTTCGTGCCGCGGCCACCGAACTTGGCATGTCGCCATCGGCGCTCAGCCACGCTATCGGCGCGCTTGAGCAACGTATGGGCGTGCGGTTGTTCCATCGCACGACCCGTAGCGTGGCCTTGTCGGAAGCCGGCGAGCAGTTCCTGGCGTGTGTGCGCCCCGCACTACGCGACATCGCCGATGCGATGGACGTGGTCAACCAGTTCCGCGACACCCCGACCGGCACGCTGCGCATCAATGTGTCGCTGGGTGCTGCACGGATGGTGCTGACGCCCATCGTGCTGCGCTTCCTGGAGCGCTACCCCGACATGCACGTGGACCTGGTATCCAACGACCGCATGATGGATATCGTGGCCGAGGGTTTCGATGCGGGCATCCGCCAGCGCGATGCCGTTCCGCAGGACATGATCGCCGTGCCGTGCACGCCTGACCTGCGCTTTGCCATCGTCGGCTCGCCACTTATTTCCGCGATCGCGAAAGGCCCGCGTCCCCTGCCGACCTGATGTCCCATACCTGCATCCGCGCACGTCTGCCCACAGGGACGCCGTATCGCTGGGAGTTCGAGAAGCACGGGGAAGCCGTCACCGTGGACGTAGCCGGCCCGCTGACGCTCAGCCAATGGGACCTGATGGTGGAGGCTGCGCTGCAAGGCGTAGGCCTGGCCTATGCCAGCGAATGGACCGTGGCCGAGCACATCGCCTCAGGTCGGCTTGTCCGCGTACTGGACGACTGGACGCCGCCCTATCCCGGCTTGGCGCTGTACTACCCCGGCCACCGCCACGTGCCCGCGGGATTGCGCGCGCTGGTCGAGTTGGTGAAAGAGGTTATGCGAGGCGATTGAACGCACTCGCCACTAGCACGGGAAAGCTCTGTCGCCGCACCGATAGCTATCGGTAGCGCCAGAACGAAAAGCCTTAGGCGCCGTCCTTGGCAAGAGGGGGTACCGAATCCCTGGTTAATCGCAAGTATTTGCGATTACTCTGATGCGCGTCAACTGCCCCATGGCAACCCTACAAAAGAAAGCTCGGGCGCTGCCAAGGGCTTTCCTCATGCAGTGCTCAGCGCAGGCCGGTTTCAGCGCGCGCGATCACAATGCGCTGGATCTCGCTGGTGCCTTCGTAGATCTCGGTGATCTTGGCGTCGCGGAAGTAGCGCTCCAGCGGCATTTCCCTGGAGTAACCCATGCCGCCATGGATCTGCACCGCCTGGTGTGCAATCCACATCGCGGCTTCCGACGCGGTCAACTTGGCCATGGACGCCTCGGTGCCGAAACGGCCGCCGTTCTTTTCCGCTTCGCCCTTTGTCCAGGCGGCGCGCAAGGTCAACAGCATGGCTGCATCCAGCTTGCACTTCATGTCGGCGATCTTGGCCTGGGTCATCTGGAAGGTACCGATGGGCTGGCCGAACGCCTTGCGGTCGCGCGACCACTGCACCGAGGCCTCGTACGCAGCGCGTGCAATGCCCACGGCCTGCGAGGCAATGCCAATGCGGCCCGCATCGAGCAAGCTCATGCCCATGGCGAAACCCTTGCCTTCGGCGCCCAGCAGGTTCTCCTTCGGGCACACGTAATCGGTGAACTCGATTTCGCAGGTCGCCGAGGCGCGGATACCCAGCTTGGGCTCGCTCTTGCCCGCGTGGAAACCCGGCAGCTGCGTATCGATGATGAAGGCAGACACGCCTTTGGCGCCGATGCCTGGCGTGGTGATGGCAAACAGGATGATGTAGCGCGCCACCATGCCTGAGGTGATCCAGCTCTTCTTGCCGTTGATCACCCAGTCGCCATTGGCATTCTTGGTGGCACGGGTGTGCATGGCCGAGGCGTCCGAGCCGGACTGGGGCTCAGTCAGTGCGTAAGCACCGATGGCCTCGCCTTGTGCGATGGCGCGCACGTACTTCTGCTTCTGCTCTTCCGTACCGTGCTTGAGGATGCCGGTGCAGAACAGCGAATTGTTGACCGACATGATGGTCGCCGTGGCTGCGTCGGCTGCGGCGATCTCGATCATCGCCAGCGAGTAGGCAATCGGGTCCATGCCGGCACCGCCGTACTCTGTCGGCACCTCGATGCCCATCAGGCCCAACTGGCCCATCTCGCGGATGTTGTCGAGCGGGAACTCCCCCTTCTCATCCAATTCCGCCGCCACCGGCACGATGCGCTTCTGCGCGAAATCGCGGGCAATGGCCTGGATGGACAACTGGTCGTCGGTAAAGCGGAAATCCATGGAAGGCTCCAAGGGGGAACAGGGAAGCCCTCCATTTTAGCCCGCCAAGCGCTGCGACCTCTGTGCGAGTGCAGCAACGCTGCATAGAAGCGCTCCCCTAGGGCACGCCCCTCCCGAAACCCGCTTTAACTTGACGCCCCGGCCCCCCGGGCCTAGCCTTATGTATCTTTGCATCGCGATATAAGGATACCCATGGACTTGGCTACCGCCTCCAGCGTCTTGCGTCTGCTGGCGGACCCCACCCGGGTGCGCTTGCTCGCCCTGCTCGAACGCGAGGAACTCACCGTGGCCGAGCTCGCCGCGGTGCTTCACCTTGCCCAGCCGCGCGTGTCCACCCACCTCGCCAAGCTCAAGGAAGCGGAGCTGGTGCGCGACCGCCGCGCAGGCGTCTCCGCCTATTACCGCGCCAACGCCGAAACCGACGAACACCTGCAGGTACTACTGAAGTCCCTGCGCGACAACATCGACGACGCGCTGCTGCGCGAAGATGCCGAGCGACTGCCAGGTGTACTCGCGCAGCGCGCCAGCGAAGAAGGCTGGGCCGATACCGTGGCGGGTGACATGGAGCGCCATTATTCACCGGGCCGCACCTGGGAAACCCTGGCTCGTTCGCTGCTGCAACTATTGGAAACCGGCGACGTGCTGGATATCGCCTCCGGCGATGGCATTACCGCCGAGCTACTGGCGCCGCATGCGCATTCCATTGTTTGCGTGGACAGCAGCGAGCGGGTGGTGGACGCCGCCGCGCAACGCCTCAAGTCTTTCCACAACGTCGAAGTGCTCAAAGGCGACATGCACGCGCTCGATCTCGGCGAGCGTCGCTTCGACCTTGTGCTGATGCTGCACGCCCTTACCTATGCCGAACACCCGGCCACCGCCGTTGCCGAGGCCGCACGCCTACTGCGCAGCGGCGGACGCCTGCTGGCCGTGACGCTGGGCAAGCACGACCACCGTGCCGTGGTGGAGCCGTTCGATCACCGCAACCTTGGCTTCTCGCACGATGAATTGAATGGCTTCGCCCAAAAGGCCGGCCTGGAAGCCATGAGCTGTACGCGACTGAGCCGCGAGCGCAAGGCGCCTTATTTCGAAGTGATCAGCCTGCTCGCACGCAAGCCCTGAGGAGTTGATCCATGAGCACCCTACCCTGGCTCCACCCCGAACGCGTTGCCCTGCTGGAAAAGGGCCTGCGCGAGCGCATCCTGATCATCGATGGCGGCATGGGTACCATGCTGCAAGGCCATCAGTTGGACGAAACCGCCTTTCGCGGCGAACGCTTCGTCGATGGTCACGACAGCACGCACGCGCATGACCACCCCGGCGATTGCGACCTCAAGGGCAACAACGACCTGCTCACGCTGACCACCCCGGACATTATCCGCGGCGTGCACGAAGCGTATCTGGCCGCCGGTGCGGATCTGGTTGAAACCAACACCTTCAACTCCACACGCATCAGCCAGGCCGATTACCACCTGGAGCATCTGGCGTACGAGTTGAACCGGGAAGGCGCACGCCTCGCCCGCGCCGCCTGCGACACGTTCGAAGCAAAGACACCGGACAAGCCGCGCTTCGTCATCGGCGTGCTCGGCCCGACCAGCCGCACCGCCTCGTTGTCGCCTGACGTCAACGATCCAGGCTTCCGTAACGTCACTTTCGAAGAACTGGTAAGCAACTACACCGAATCCACCGCAGGCCTGATGGACGGCGGTGCCGACGTGATCATGGTCGAAACCATCTTCGACACGCTCAATGCCAAGGCCGCGCTGTTCGCCATCAGCGAACTGTTCCGCGAGCGCGGTGTGCGCCTGCCCGTGATGATCTCCGGCACCATCACCGACCGCTCCGGCCGCACGCTCTCCGGCCAGACGGCCGAAGCGTTCTATTACTCGGTACAGCACGCGCGCCCGATCTCTGTGGGCCTCAACTGCGCGCTGGGCGCCGCCGACCTGCGCCCGCACGTGCAGGTGCTGTCCGACACCGCCACCTGTTTCATCAGCACGCACCCGAACGCAGGCCTGCCCAATGCCTTCGGCGAGTACGACGAAACGCCGGAGCAGATGGCCTCCGTGATCAGCGGCTTCGCCCGCGACGGTCTGCTCAATATGGTCGGTGGCTGCTGCGGCACCACGCCCGCACACATCAAAGCCATCGCCGATGCGGTGCGTGACGTCGCGCCGCGTGCCCTACCTGCCAAAGCGCAGGAGGCCGCATGACACTCCCTCTCCCCTTCGGGCGACCCGAAGGAAGTCCCGTGGGAGAGAGGGTTGGGGTGAGGGGTCAACCTGGCCTCAAGCTCGCACTTTTTGAACGGCTCGCAAGTCCCGCCCCTTCACCTCAGTCCTCTCCCCGCCGGGGAGAGGAGGAAAAGCATGATGCCCCGCTATACCCGCCTCTCCGGCCTCGAACCGCTGGTCATCACACCCGACCTGTTGTTCGTCAACGTGGGCGAACGCACCAACGTCACCGGCTCTGCCCAGTTCCGCAAGCTCATCAAGGAAGAGCGCTACGAGGAAGCGGTGGACGTCGCCCGCCAGCAGGTGGCCAGCGGTGCACAGATCATCGACGTCAACATGGACGAGGGCCTGATCGATTCGGAAGCGGCCATGACGCGCTTCATCAATCTGATCGCGGCCGAACCGGACATCGCCCGCGTGCCGGTGATGGTGGACTCCTCCAAGTGGACCGTGATCGAAGCCGGACTGCGCTGCCTGCAGGGCAAAGGCATCGTCAACTCCATCTCCATGAAGGAAGGCGAGGAGCTCTTCCTCGAGCACGCGCGCAAGGTGCAGCAGTATGGCGCTGCCGTGGTAGTGATGGCTTTCGACGAGCAAGGCCAGGCCGACACCTGCGAACGCAAGGTGGAGATCTGTACGCGTGCCTTCGAACTACTCACCACCAAGCTCGATTTTGCGCCTGAAGACATCATCTTCGATCCGAACATCTTCGCCATCGCGACGGGTATCGAAGAGCACAACAATTACGCGGTGGACTTCATCGAAGCCACCCAGGAACTCAAACGCCGCTTTCCGCATTCGCATATCTCGGGCGGCGTATCGAACGTGTCGTTCTCGTTCCGCGGCAACAACATGGTGCGCGAAGCGATCCATTCGGTATTCCTCTACCACGCCATCAAGGCGGGCATGGACATGGGCATTGTCAACGCCGGCGCGTTGATGATCTACGACGACCTGCCCGAGGAGCTACGCGATCGCGTCGAAGACGTGGTGCTGAACCGCCGCTCCGACGCCACCGAACGCCTGCTGGAAATCGCCGACAACTACAGGGCGAAGAAGGGCGAAGTCGTCACCGAGAACCTCGCCTGGCGCGATAAACCCGTACGCCAGCGCCTCAGCCATGCACTGGTGCACGGTATCGACCAGTACGTGGTGGAAGACACCGAACTCGCTCGTCAGGAATCCACCCGTCCGCTCGACGTCATCGAAGGCCCGTTGATGGACGGCATGAACGTCGTCGGCGACCTGTTCGGCGCCGGCAAGATGTTCCTGCCGCAGGTGGTGAAATCGGCCCGCGTGATGAAAAAGGCCGTGGCGCACCTGATCCCCTTTATCGAGGAAGAGAAGGCACGCACCGGCGAAGCCAGCAAGTCCAATGGCAAGATCGTCATGGCCACCGTGAAGGGCGACGTACACGACATCGGCAAGAACATCGTCGGCGTGGTGCTCCGCTGCAACAACTTCGACGTGATCGATCTCGGCGTGATGGTGCCGACGCAGAAGATCTTGGAAACGGCCATTGCCGAGAACGCCGACATCATCGGCCTGTCCGGCCTTATCACGCCATCGCTCGAAGAAATGAGCCAGGTCGCACGCGAAATGCAGCGGCAGAACTTCACCATCCCGCTGATGATCGGCGGCGCCACCACGTCGCGCGCGCACACCGCGTTGAAGATCGAGCCGCACTACAAATCGCCCACCGTATGGGTGAAGGACGCCTCACGCGCCGTCGGCGTGGCACAGTCACTCCTGAGCAAAGAGCTGGTCGACAACTTCATCGCCAAGGTAAAGGCCGACTACGCCGAAGTGCGCGAGCGCCATCGCAACCGCGCCGGCGGCAAGTCCCTCGTTTCGCTGGACAAGGCACGCGCGCAACGCTTCAACACCGACTGGGCCAGCTACGAGCCGCCGCAACCGAAGAAGCCAGGCATCACCATCTTCGACGATTACGATCTTGCCGAACTGCGCGAGTACATCGACTGGTCGCCGTTCTTCAACGCATGGGAGCTGGCCGGCCATTTCCCTGCGATCCTTACCGACGAAATCGTCGGCAAGCAAGCCACCGAGCTGTATAAGGACGCGCAGGCGATGCTGGACACGCTAATCGCGGAGAAGTGGCTGAAGGCCCGCGGCGTCATCGGGTTCTGGCCGGCCGCGAGCGTGGGCGATGACATCCGACTCCAGCGCGAGAATGGCGAAACTGTCGTGCTCCATCATTTGCGCCAGCAGGTGGACAAGCCCGTGGATCGGCCGGACTTCTGTCTCTCCGACTTCATCGCGCCCAAAAGCGCGGGCAAACACGATTGGATCGGCGGCTTCGCCGTGACCGCAGGCATCGGTATTGATGAGCACGTTGCGCGCTTCGAAGCCACGCACGATGACTACTCCGCCATCCTGCTGAAAGCGCTGGCCGACCGCTTCGCGGAGGCCTTCGCCGAGCGCTTGCATGAGCGCGTGCGACAAGAGTTCTGGGGCTACACACCCGACGAGTCACTCGACAACAAGTCGCTGATCGACGAGAAGTACAGCGGCATCCGCCCTGCTCCCGGCTACCCGGCCTGCCCCGACCATACCGAGAAAGGCACGCTGTTCACGCTGCTCGACGCCACCCACAACGCGGGCATCGAACTGACCGACAGTTTCGCCATGTTCCCGACCGCCGCCGTATCCGGCTGGTATTTCTCGCATCCGGACAGCCAGTATTTCGTGGTGGGCCGTCTCACCCGCGAACAGGTGGACGACTACGCCAAGCGCAAGGGTTGGACACGCGACGAAGCAGAACGCTGGCTGGCACCGAACCTGGATTACGACCCCGATTGAGGGCCTCTGAAGCGGGTCGCGCACATGGACTCTGTGCGCGATCTCTGTGTCTCCGCACATCGCAGCGATCGGTTATCGCCGCCGGAAATCTTCTGCAAGAAGGCTTTCCCTCAGACCTCACTCTCGATCAACGAGCGACGCTTCATCTCGCGCATGTGCACAACGAGGTTGTAGACGGACACGAACGACGGGAAGAAATTCGACAGGATGCCTACCGAGTCGTTCTTGCCGAAGATGAAGTAGGACAGCAGCAGCGCGCTGCCAACCACCGACAGCCACCAGAACGACAATGGCATCACCACGCGCTTGAGCTTGCGCGTGTAATACAGCTGCACGAACCAGCGGCTGGTGAACATCACCGACCCCAGAAGGCCCACCATTTTCCAGGGCGTCAGTTCGAACCGATGCAAGGCTTCGAGGACGTGGCTGAGTTCGTGAGTCAGGAAGTCCATGGGCGGATAGCTGGTAGCTGAAAAGCCGAGCATTGTACTGGTTCACCTTTCAATCAACTGCCATCCCGGGCACTTTTTTGTGTCAGAGGCTTGACCGGTTACCCCTCTCCCCGTATATTTGCGCGCTCGGCGGGCGATTAGCTCAGCGGTAGAGCACTGCCTTCACACGGCAGGTGTCGCAAGTTCGATCCTTGCATCGCCCACCATCAAGATTCTGGAAAAGCCACCCTTCGGGTGGCTTTTTTGTTGCGCGCCTCACGCGTAGTAACCGGGGTAACTACTCCAACTACACCCGCATTCGGGTGGCAGAGGACATCATCGGCTAGCGGCGCCAGTAACTCCTCACCTTACGGAAACAGCGAAAGCTCGCCTTCGACCTCCACCGGAATATTGAACGGCAACTCCGCCATGCCGACGGCACTGCGTGTATGCGCGCCCCGTTGCGGCCCGTAGAGCGCAATGATCAGGTCCGAGAAGCCATTGATCACGTTCGGTTGCTCGATGAAACCGGGCGCGGAGTTGACCATGCCAAAGATGCGATGCCAGCGCCGGATACGATCCAAATCGCCAATGCTGCGCTTGAGGCTCGCGAGCACGGAAAGCGCCACGAGGCGAGCGGATTGGTAGCCCTCGGCCACCGTGAGGTTGGTACCCAGCTTGCCGAATGGCGGCGCCATCAAGCCATCGGCACCCTGCGGCCCATGCCCCGAAAAGAACACGCGCGTGCCATCCACCTGCACGGCGTCGAACGGCAGGCGCAACCCAGCTGGCAGGGTGAAAGGTGGCGGCAGCGTCAGCCCCATGTCCGCAAGGCGTACATCGATCTCGCTCACAGGCACTCCGTCGTCAAGAAGGCTGGTTGAGTGGCTCACGCGCCTACGGCCATCCTTTCAGACGGCCATCGCTGCGTCAAAGACGAGCCGGCCAGAACAACCCCATCACTCCCGCATGGCTTGCAGCAACGGCTGGCGTCCATCCTTGAGTATTTCATCGGCGAGCGCTGGATTGGCCTCCGCGACGGCGCGCGACAACACCAGTGAGCCCACCATCTGACTGAAGAGTGCGATGGCTTTTTCCCGGTTGGCCTGCGCGTTCTCGCCGCCGATCATCTTCGCCAACTGGTCGACGTTCCACTCCAATCCCTGCGCATAGGCCTGTCGCGCTTCTGTGCCGAGTCGGCGTACGTCACCGGCGAACGCTGTCAACGGGCAGCCCGCCTCGATGTTGCCCCGATGGTCGCTGGACAGATACCACTCTACGTACTGCTGCATGGGGTCGACGGCTCCCTCCTTGGAGGCCTCAATGCCCGACACGAGCAAGGCCACGCCGTCCTCCATCGCCTTGTCCATGACGGCATCCACCAGCGCGTCCTTGGATTTGAAGTGGTTGTAGAAGCCGCCCTGGGTGAAGCCAGCCGCCTTGGTCAGCTCCGCCAAGCCTACGGCAGCCACTCCGCGCTCGCGAAAGAGTTTCTCCGCTGCGGCGACGATTGCCTTTTTGTTTTCAATGGCTTGCTGCTTTGAGACGCCCATTGCCCACTCCTTTCCGGTGACTACCGGGCACATATTTCAAATCACAATGGCGATCACCATTGACATTTGGCGAAAGCGGGCTCATTGTAACCGATGTCGATGGTGATCGCCATTGTGATCCATCCAAGGGCCTGAGGCAGCACCTCCCGCATCACGGTTGGACCGATACCTGCGCCGGGGCTCGTCGAGATCCGCACATCCGTCATCCAAGAGGAAACGACCATGTCAAAGACGTCACCCGAGCAGAACAAGGCCCTGGTCCTGAAGGCGTTCGACACGCTGTTCAACCAGCGCGACTACGCCGCCGCCGAGCGCTTCTGGTCTGACAGCTACATCCAGCACAGCGCGCATATCGAACCGGGCCGCGATGGCCTGATCAACCTGATCCGCGCCATCCCCGACACGCTGCGCTATGAGCACGGGCTGATTCTCGCCGAAGGCGACTACGTGATCGTGCATGGACGCTTCTCCGGCCATGGCCGCCCCGCCGCGTGGGTTGCCGCGGATGTGGTGCGCATCGAGAACGGCAAGCTCGCCGAACACTGGGACGTGTTGCAAGACGAAGCCACGCAAACCGAATCCAAGAGCGGACTGCCGATGTTCGGCAACCGCTTCCCCGCATAAACCTTTATCTCAGGAGAACATCATGAAACTTTCTGGCCACACGATCTTCATCACCGGCGGCGGTTCGGGCATTGGGCGCGGACTCGCTGAAGCGCTGCACAAGCGGGGCAACAAGGTGATCATTGCCGGCCGCCGGCGTAGCCATCTCGATGCGGTGATCGCCGCAAATCCAGGCATGGAGGCGATCGAGCTCGACATTACCGACCCAGCCAGCATCGAACGCACTGCAGCCACCTTGATCGCCGAGCATCCCGAGCTCGACGTGTTGATCAACAACGCCGGCATCATGCAGCCGGACACCGTGGCCGGAAAGATCGACGACGCGCTGCTGACGGCCACCATCACCACCAATCTGCTTGGGCCGATTCGCATGACCTCCGCGCTGATCGAACACCTCAAGCGCAAGGAGAACGCCGTGGTGGCGTACACCAGTTCCGTACTGGCCTTCGTGCCGATGGCAGTCACCGGCATCTATTCCTCAACCAAGGCCGCGCTGCACTCCTACGTGCTATCGCAGCGCTTCATGCTGCGTGGCACGGGTGTTCGCGTGCTGGAGATTGCTCCGCCGTGGGTGCGCACCGAGCTCATGAACAGCCAGGAAGCCGAGCAGGCCATGCCGCTGGATCAGTTCATTGCGGAAACCATCACCGTGCTGGGCACGGATGCGGATGAGATCCTGGTGGATGCCGCCAAGCTTTTCCGCGCCAACGTGGGCCCGAACGAGCACGACTTCGTCAACAACTTCAATAATCAGGCGCTTGCGCTGTTCGCCGCCTGAGCGGGCAACGGCACGTCGTCGCGCCTCAGAAGCAACGCCCCGCTACGGTGACGCAGCGGGGCGTTTTATGCCTCGCCGATCAGGGCTGGCGCGACCGCGCGTCGCCTCCGGCGAGGCGCTCTTTCAGGAATTCGATGAAGCGCTGTGTCTTTGCCGGAAGCAAGCGTGTCTCCGTAAGCGCATACACCGGCACGGGCTTGCCGTGCCATTGCGGCAACACGCGAACCAGCCGTCCCGCCGCCAGGTCATCCACCACCAGTTCGTCAGTGAGCATGACGATTCCCATGCCGAGCGTGGCAAGGCGCGCAATCAAACCAACGTTGTTCAACGTGAAGCGACTGCGGATGGTGACCTCGGCGGACTCCTTTCCGCGATGCAATACCCACGGCCGCTCCTTGAGGATGTTCAGACACTCGTGGCTTTCGAGGTCGGCGGGCTCAGCGGGTACGCCTGCGTGCTCGAGATAACGCGGCGACGCGTAGAGATGCGGAACAAACGACGCCAGCGGACGCGCGATCAGTTGCGAACTCGGCGGCTCGCCGATACGTATGGCGACGTCGAACGGTTCGCTCACCAGATCCACCTGGCGTGGCGTCAGATCCAAGTCGAAAGTGATGCCGGGATAGCGCTGCGCAAACTCCGCAATCAACGGCGCTATGTAGACAGTGGCGAAATCGACCGGCAGCGAGGCGCGAAGCACACCGCTCGGCTGCGCCAGCATCTCGCCCAACTGTTCGTGGGCCAGCCGTGCCTCGTCAACGATGCGCTTGCAGCGCTCGAAATAGACCTGGCCGGCCTCAGTCAGCTCGACCTTGCGCGTCGTCCGGTGCAACAGGCGAAGTCCAATGGCCTTCTCCAGCCCACTGATCCGTCGCGAGAGAGTGGAGTTGGGAACGCCGGTTGCCTCGGATGCGCCCCGGAAACCCCTGGCTTTGACGACTTCAACGAACAGCGCCATGTCGTTGAGGAGTTCCATTCTATTGCTCCATTAACGGATCAATGATCTCCACTATACCCGCTTTATCCCATGGATGATTTTCTCCAAGATGTGCTCCTACCCACCCAGGACATCGTCGTGAAACCAGACCGGCATGCGAGCGAGCCGTCATCCGGACCGACCGACGCGCACGCACACCCATTCTTGGCCGCTCGCGCTACGCATCGAAGCACGGCTTCATCCCTACGAAGCCATGCCCCCGGCACATCACTTTCGAGGACTGCATCATGAACACACTATTTTCATCCGTTCGCATCGGCGAACACGCTCTTCAAAACCGCCTCGTCATGGCCCCCATGACCCGTAGCCGTGCGCAGCTCGACGGCACGCCCGGCGATCTCGCCATCGAGTACTACGCACAACGCGCCGACCTCGGTTTGATCGTCACCGAAGGCACGCAGCCCTCGGACGACGGCCAGGGCTATCTCACCACGCCTGGCATCTATACCGACGCGCATGTCGCCGGTTGGAAGAAGATCACCTCAGCCGTGCACGCCCAAGGCGGCCGTATCTTCATCCAGCTCATGCATGCGGGCCGCATGTCGCATCCCGACAACACGCCGCATCATCGCCAGGGCGTCGCGCCCTCCGCGATTGCGCCGGGAGCGCCCATGTTCACGGCCAAAGGCATGCAGGACATCCCCACCCCGCGCGCCCTGCCCACCGAGGAGATCCGCCAGACCGTAGCCGATTTCCGCCATGCCGCGCGACGCGCGATTGATGCCGGCGCTGACGGTATCGAAATCCACGGCGCCAACGCCTATCTGGTCCACCAGTTCCTCGCCCCCAGCGCCAATACACGCACCGACGAGTACGGCGGCTCCATCGAGAACCGCGCGCGCTTCGCCATCGAAGTGGCCACAGCCATTGCTGAAGAGATCGGCCCGGAGCGCACGGCTATCCGCCTGTCGCCAAACACCACCATGTGGGGCATCGACGAGGGTGTGGATGGCCCGGAGCTCTATCGCTACCTCGTGACGGAACTCGACAAACTGGGCCTCGCCTACCTGCACATCATGCATTTGGGCAACGATACGCTGCTCGCCGACCTTCGCCAGCGCTGGAAGACATCGCTGATTCTCAACCGGCCGGGGCGTGCACGCGAGCAGATCGGCAGCGACCTGACATCTGGATTGGCGGATCTGGAATCCTACGGACAAATGGTCTTGGCCAATCCGGATTTCATCGCCCGGCTGAAGACGCACGCACCGTTGAACGACGCCGACCGCAACACCTTCTTCGGCGGTGGCGCGCAAGGTTACGTCGACTATCCCGCGTTGAGCGAAGCCATCACCGCATAAACAGCACCGCCATCGACGACGCCGGGTGCACATCCACGCACCCGGCACGCGCCGGTGCCGTAAGCATGAGAGACAATCTCAAACTCTCTCCTTGTTTGACGGTTGGATATGGACATCGATGGCGCCCCTCTTCTGACCACACCCATCACGGAAGCCATCCTGAAGGGTGCTGTAGAGCTGGAAATCACACCGCACGGATGGCTGCCACATCGCCTGCCCGCCTGGGCGCGCCGCCAGTCCGGTGATCCACAGTTGCTCATGGCGGAATCGCAACCATCCGGTATCCGCTTGGTGTTTCAGAGCGAGGCTACAGTCATCGAACTCGATGTCGTGCCTACGCGACGCATCTACGTCGGTTTTCCGGAGAGACCGCCAGGCATCTACGACCTGATGATGGATGGCCAGCCGTTCGAGCAGGCCAGCTCGAACGGCGGCAACACGATCAGCATCGATGTTGGCAGCGGCGCCGTCACGAAGATCGATGGGCCCATCGCCACCGTGCGCTTCGACGGATTGACGGCTCAGCGCAAAACGCTGGAAATCTGGTTGCCTTTCAACGAAACATGCGAACTTGTCGGCTTGCGTACGAACGCGCCCATCGAGCCCATGACGGAAAGAAAGCCGATATGGCTGCACCACGGAAGCTCGATCAGCCAGGGTTCCAACGCCGATCGTCCATCAGCTATCTGGCCCGCTCTCGTTGCACGCCATGGCGGCCTCGACCTCGTCAATCTCGGCTTTGGTGGTAGCGCGCTGCTCGACCCGTTCACCGCGCGAACCATGCGCGACATTCCGGCTGACTTCATCAGCGTGAAGTTGGGCATCAACCTGGTCAACACGGATGTCATGCGGCTTCGCGCCTTTGGTCCCGCCGTGCATGGCTTTCTCGACACAATTCGTGACGGTCACCCGGACACGCCGCTGTTGGTCGTTTCGCCGCTCTACTGCCCCATCCATGAAGACACGCCAGGTCCGGGCGCGTTCGATTTCGATGCGTTGTCAAAGGGCAACATCGCTTTCCGCGCCACGGGCAAGGAAGAAGAAAAGGCACAAGGCAAGCTGACGCTGACGGTGATACGCAACGAGCTGTCCCGCATCGTGCGGGAACGCTCGCTTACGGACCCTAACATCCACTACCTCGACGGCTTGGCGCTTTATGGCCCTGCCGACTTTGAGGAGCTTCCGTTGCCTGATCGGCTTCATCCGGATGCAGCAACCCATCGTCGCATCGCCGAACGTTTCACGCGCAGCGCCTGGGGCGATGGTGGCGCGTTCGCCAGCACAAAGAACACGCGGGTCTCCACCTAGTGCGCTCGATCACCACGAAACCTGGGCGCAGGCTTCCAGGCGCAACGTACGGCGCCGATGATCGCAACCGCTTAAGATAAGCACATGCACAACCCCGCCGACGTATTCGCTTCACCGCTGCTTGACCAGCTGAAATCGCCTGGATTCGCCTTCGTGGAAGGCAACGCCATGCGGCCACTCCTCGCTTCGATGGGCGAGTTGGCCGATTGGACGGATTTCGTGGAGAGCTGGAACCACTTGGAGCCCGATCAGTATCTGGCTGCCAAGGGACGGTTTCGCCGGCGACGTCACGCGACATTTTCCGCAGAAGCGGATGGCGTCGTGATGCCCGAGCCCCATCAGGCCCATTTCCAGAGCCTGCAGTACAACACTCTTCAAGGTGATATCGCGCGCTGGTTCGACCCCATCGCCACACCCGTCGCCAACGGCGCCACACTGCGCACCATTCTCCAGTTCTGCCACGATCTGTTCGGCAAAGCTGCGCCATCCATACGTCGCTGGCATATCGAAGTTCACCAGTTCCGCATCGAGGCCTCCGCCGACACGGCTGGCGAGCCGACACCCGAAGGCAGCCATCGCGATGGCGTGGACTACGTGCTGGTGTTGCTCGTCAACCGCCAGAACATCGCCAGCGGCACCACCACCATCCATGCACCCGATGGCCGGTTACTCGGCGATTTCACGCTGACCCATCCCCTTGATGCGGCGCTAATCGACGATCACAACGTCTATCACGGCGTGACACCGGTGAAGCCTTTCGATGCTGGCCAGCCTGCATGTCGCGATGTATTGGTCGTGACGTTCAAGGCGTCGGCCAACCAACCCGAATAGCTGGAAGTATCAGCGCCAGATCGGTATATCGAGGTAGCTGCTTCCCATCCAGCGGATGTCGAGTGGATCACCTGCGTCGGCGACGGTCTCGTCGGTGACGTCTTTATCTACTTTGAGCGTTGCCGTCGCGACGTTCGTTGGCCCCTGCTCGCTTAGCCCGTAATCGCTACTGTCCTGACGCTTCCCATCGCGCCAGCGACATTCGAGGCAACCTGTCCACCTTCGTTTGAACGTCCCCTGGGTGCACCTGCCCTCGAATGCGAGGAGTGTTCCCGGAAGCCGGGCAAGAATAGCGTGATCAACGGCCGTCCATGAGCGCGTTCTCAACTTTCCCCTTTCCACGCCGATAAAACGAGAGCGCGGAGTCATCGGCTCCGGATCCCGGAGCAAGTATGTTGGTCCTCATCGGTGCGGTGGTCGTCCTCGTGTGCGTGCTCGGCGGCTTTGTGCTGTCGCATGGACAGATCATGGCGTTATGGCAGCCCTATGAGCTGCTGATCATCGGCGGCGGCGCGGTGGGTGCCTTTCTTTCGGCTAACCCGCCCAAGGTCGTCAAGGCCGCGCTCAGCGATGCCATCGGCCTGCTGAAGGGCCCCAAGTACAACAAGCAGGACTATGTCGACCTGTTGTCGATGCTCTACGACCTGTTCAGCCTGATCCGCAAGGAAGGCTTGCTCGGCGTGGAGGAACATATCGAGGATCCGCAATCCAGCACGGTGTTCTCCGCCTATCCGCGCCTGCTGCGCGAGCACCACCTGATCGAGTTCACCACCGACTGCCTGCGCCTGATGGTGGGCGGCAGCATGAATCCGCACGAGCTGGAACAGCTGATGGATGTGGAATTGGAAACTCACCATCACGAAGCCATCGCCCCGGCACTGGCCATGACCAAGCTGGCTGACGCCCTGCCCGGCTTCGGCATCGTGGCGGCGGTGCTCGGCATCGTCACCACCATGTCGCAGCTCGACGGCGATACCTCGCGCATCGGCATGCACATTGCTGGCGCGCTGGTCGGCACCTTCCTGGGCATCCTGCTCTGCTACGGCTTCATCGGCCCGCTGGGCGCCGCCATGGAGAATCGGGTGCAGGAGGATGGCAAGGCCTTCGAGTGCGTGAAGATCGGCCTGTTGGCCAACCTGCGCGGCTACAACCCCAAGGTGTCGGTGGAGTTCGCGCGCAAGGTGCTCGCTTCGCAGTCACGTCCGCGCTTCCAGGATCTGGAGGAACACCTGAAGGCGCCGCGAGCCAAGGCGGCCACGTGAGCGAGCAAGGCGAACTGCCACCCATCATTATTCGCAAGGTCAAGCGGAAGGGTCACGGCCATCACGGCGGCGCCTGGAAGGTGGCTTACGCGGATTTCGTCACCGCAATGATGGCCTTCTTCCTGGTCATGTGGCTGATCGGCGTGGGTACGCGCCAGCAGCGCGCGGCGATCTCGGAGTACTTCAAAAACCCAAGCATGACGCAAGGCAACGCCACCATGGCGCCACCGGGCCGCACGGGCCCTGGTGGCGCCAGCAACAGCATGATCAAGCTCGGCGGTGCGATGGACTTGCCGCACGGCCCAGGACACGACAGCAAGGGTGCCGCGGCAGCCAGCGTCGACCCGAAGGAGATCGAGAAAGAAGCGCGCAAGCAGGAACGCGCGCGGCTCGAAGAACTGATGCAGCAACTCCAGGCGGCGATTCAGAGCAGCCAGGCGCTTGCTCCGTTCAAGGACCAGTTGTTGCTGGACATCACGCCAGAGGGCCTGCGCATCCAGATCGTGGACAAGCAGAACCGCCCCATGTTCGACCTGGGCAGCGCGCAGCTGAGGACGTACACCACGGCGATCCTCCAGGAGCTCGCCAGCTTCATCAATCGCGTGCCCAACCGCATCAGCCTTTCCGGCCATACCGACGACGCGCCGTACTCCAGCGATCATCACTACAGCAATTGGGAACTGTCTGCGGATCGCGCCAATGCAGCGCGCCGTGCCCTGCTCTCCGGTGGGTTGGCGGAAGACAAGATCGCGCGCGTCGTGGGGCTCGCCGCCTCGGTGCCGTTTGATCGCACCAACCCCGGCGACGCGATTAACCGTCGCATCAGCATCATCGTGATGAACCGGCAGGCCGAGGAAGCCTCGCTGTCACAGGAAGCGGGTCCGGTCGGGGACAAGACCGCGGCCGCCTCACTACCCGCCGTCACACAGGTCGTGGCCGCTGCACCTGCGGCTGCCGCCGTAAGCACGGTCGAACCCGTCACCGATGCCGCCGCGCGACCGCACCCCAGGTCACCCTGAGGCACCGCCTTCAGCCCGAATTTCCCGCAAAACGCTCGGCGTATTGATGCTGCTGGAAGTCCTCGACGACGTGGTCAATAAACACACGCGTCTTGGCGGATAGCGACAAGCGCGTCGAGTAGTAGATCGAGATCGATCCGGCATCGACGTACCAACGCGGCAACAGACGCACCAGCGAACCACTCTCCAGGTGAGGCAACACATCAGGCATCGCCAGCAAGGCAACGCCCAGGCCCTGCACCGCGGCCTCAGTCATCGGCCCGGGATCGTTGAACGCCACACGCGCCTTGAGCGGCACCACTGCTTCGTCGCCGCCCACATGGTGCATCACCCAACTGCGCAGCCGACCGGACGTGCCAGACCGCATCACGATGGCATCCCAATCGGCAAGATCGTCGGGCGACTTGGGCAGCTTTCTTCCCTTCAGATAAGACGGCGATGCCACCGCAACGATATGAGCCGGCGCCAGCGGTCGAGCCACCACGCCGGGCGAGAGTTCGAAGCCACCGCCGATAGCCGCATCGAATCCGTCGGCAACCAGATCCACTTGCCGACTGTCGAACTGCCAGTCGACACGCACGTCCGGATAGCTCTGCAGGAAAGCCGGCAAGGTCGGGATCAGATAACGCATGCCGAGCGACATCGGAACGCTGACCTTCAGCACACCCGCCGGCTTTCCCTGATCGGCATTCGCATCGCTGATGGCGGACTGCAACGCGTCCAGATTGCCGCGAACAGAGAGCAGGAAACGCTCACCCGCCTCGGTCAAGGCCAGCTTGCGGGTGTTGCGATGAAACAGACGCACGCCGAGGTTTCGCTCCAACTGCGCCACGTTGCGACTGATCGCGGCTGGCGTCAGGCCCATGTAGCGGGCTGCAGAGGAAAAGCCCCCGAGTTCGGCGCTACGGACAAAGGCTTCCAGGTTAGCCAGCGTCTCCATGACCACCTTCAAATATTCGTTGAAAATGATTCCATCGATTTAAGGCTACTCGCGAGGTAATCGAAATTCCATAGTGACGTCCAGGTCATAACCCCCTGGAGACTTCGTCATGAACACCCCTGTTTCCCCATCACACCCGGCTCCGGCCGACAACGCCCCCCGCATCGGCATCATCGGCGCGGGTCAGATTGGCTCCGCCTTCGCCCGGGCACTCGCCCGCCGCCATATCCCTGCCGTCATCGCCAACAGCCAGGGCCCGGCATCCCTGCTGCCACTGACCAGTGAGCTGGGGCCGTCCCTTCGTGCGGGTTCCCGCGAAGAAGCCGCCAAGGCCGACATCATCCTGGTTGCGGTGAACTGGTCGAAGCTGCCCGATGCATTGGCCGGACTCGATCTGCGCGGCCGCATCGTCATCGACGCCAACAACCCCATCGAACCGCCCACGTTCCAACCACTCGACCTCAAGGGGCGCACATCGAGCGAAGTCTTCTCCGATCTCGTTCCCGGTGCACGCGTGGTCAAGGCCTTCAATCACCTCCCTGCGCACTTGCTGGCCGAGGAAGCACAAACGGAAGGCGGTCGCCGCGTGCTCTTCTTCTCCGGCGACGATGCACAGGCTAAACAAGCCGTCGCGCAGCTGATCGATTCGCTGGGCTTCTTTGGCGTAGATCTTGGCAAACTCGTCGCAGACGGGCGACTGGCGGGCATCCCGGGCGGCCCCCTTGTTTTGCATGACCTCATCAAACGGGGTTGAGCCCTCAACTGGCAGACGATCTTCATTGTCTGGACAATGGCACGCGTTTCCACCGGAACGCGTGCCAACCCATGGTCGACTTCACCAAACAAGTCGCGTTGTTCGCACTCACCGCGCTGGCAGAGATCGTTGGCTGCTACCTGCCGTGGCTTGTGCTGAAACAGGCGAAGAGTGCGTGGCTGCTGCTGCCCGCCCTGCTCTCGCTGAGCTTGTTCGCGTGGTTGTTGACCCTGCACCCCACCGCCGCCGGTCGTACCTATGCAGCCTACGGCGGCATCTACATCGCCGTCGCGTTGGTCTGGTTGAGAGTCGTGGACGGCGTGAAGCTCACGAGCTGGGACGTTGGCGGCGCATGCATTGCGCTCCTGGGCATGGCGATCATCGTGGTGCAGCCGCAAGCCTGAAAGCCGCGCTTGGGAGCGCGAGCCCTGTCAGCTATCCGCTCGAGCACCCAACCGACGGAGTTCCTTCGCCAGCGCGTCGATATCGTTCTTGCCGTCATCGTGGAAGATCGCATGCATGCCCAGCGTGCGCGCCATCGCTACGTTGGGCTCACTGTTGTCGATGAAAATGCACTCCTCCGGTGCCACGGAGGCACGGGACATAGCGCTCAGGAAAATCTCCTGCCCTTGCTTGCTGCTGCCGACTTCCGCCGAGGCGACGATGGGGCTGAACAAGCTGTCCAAGTCCTGGTGCACCCGGAGATGATCCATACGGTCGATCGGATTGTCGGTAATGATCCCGATCGAATGGTGTGCCTGAAGCGTCCGGGCCAACGAAACCATGGCACCGTTCAACGGCGTGCTCTCGAAGGCCTCGAAAAGCAGCCCGATATCCAGATCACTGTTCAACGACTCGCACACCCCGGACCAGATATCGGCATGACGCGCGCGACCCGTGAACAGGTCGCCGGCATAAGGATGAAAGGCCGCATTGATCGTTGACAACGCGATGCCACTGGCCTCACTCAAATATCGACATGTCGTCAGCGAACCACTCTTGTCCGTGGTGAGGACGCCGTCGTAGTCAAAGAAAATCGTCCTGATCAATTCGCTCTCCTTTCGGCCGAAGAGGCCATGTTCCATCGGCGAGTGTACGCAGGCGGTCTTCATAATTCTTTACAGACCGTACATACCGCAGCCAAACCGACGACCTAGCGTGATGTCCCGCACGTCCCGTGCGCTTGGACAACGCGAAAGGATCGCCATGACTACCCGCATCGAATCGTTGCCGTACCCCACCGAGCATCAGGCAGCAACCATCCCAGCGGGCGGCGATGTTCGCCTCGCCGGGCTCGCCATCCTGGCAAGCGCCATTGTATCCACCGCCACGGTGGCGCTGGATCGGGGGGCGAGTGGCAATAACACGCAAGAAATCCTGCAGAGCATGCTGCAGATCCAGTCGTGGCATCAGAACGTACACGTGGTGGCGATGGCCTGCATATGCGGCCTGATGTACGGCTACACCGTGCTGTCTCAGCGACTGGATATGCGACGGCCCTCCGTACTGATCGGGCTCACCACCTACGCCCTGGGCAGCATGTTGATGTTGTTGGGCACCATTCTCGACGGCTTTATCAGCACGGGCATCGCAGCGGATTTCGTCAACGGCACACCAGAGGCGCAACAGGCCGCGCGTTGGATGATCCACGTGGTCGAATCCATCGCCTTGACCGACATCGCCCGAGTGGCATGGGTGCTGCAATCAGTGGCGGCCATCGCATGGGCCGTCGCCCTGTTTCGCGACGCTGGCACGCGACGCGTGGTGGGTTGCATCGGCCTGATCGCGGGAGGTCTGCCAGCAGTACTGGTGATCGCTGCCGGCTCGAAGATGGACCTCAGCGTGGTTGTCGGCACCTTGTTGCTGCAGGCCATTTGGAACGTTGCCGTGGGCGTGCTGTTGCTGCGTGAGCGGTCGTCGACCTGACGCGATTTCCGCTACTTCATATTTCTTTACCTGTGCTTCGTAAAGCACTCATGCACCGGGCTCAAGCTTGGCCCGGTCAACACAACTGACCCCACCCAGGAGGAAAACCATGGCTATCACGTCAACCACCTCAAAGAACCACACTCTGCGCACGGCACTGCTGGGCTTTATTGGCGGCGTCTCGCTCGCGGCAGGTATCGCCGTTCTCGCGAACGATGGCGGCGTCGCAGCCATGCACCACATGGCAGGACCTGTATCCCAGGCCGACATGGCCGCGCATATCGACAAGGTATGCCAGCACCTGTATATCGAGCTCGATGCAACGGACGTCCAGAAGTCCGCCCTGGATCCGATCTTCAAGCAAGCAGCCGCCGATCTGCTGCCCATGTTCCAACAGCTTCACACCGGCCATGCGCAAGTGCTAAGTCTACTGATGGCCCCCACTATCGATCGCACCGCGCTGGAGCAGGCGAGTGCTGCGCAAATCACCGTGCAGGGCCAGATAACACAGCGCATGACCAGGCTGGTGGAAGACAGCAGCAACGTATTGACGCCCGATCAGCGGCAGAAGCTGGTCGCGCACTTGACCCAGCATATGGCGACGAACGGGGCGATTCATGGTTGAAAACATTCGCCGGCGGCTATGATGTGGCTTTCGTCCTCAGAGCGGTAACCATGAGCGAACGCATCCTGGTTGTAGAGGACGATCCGCGTCTGGCCGGCATGCTGGACGAATACCTGCGCAACCAAGGGTATGTGGTGTCACAGGCGGCAAACGGGGCGCAGGCGCTGGAAAGACTCGGCGCAGACGTCCTGGATGCCGCCATCCTCGACCTGATGTTGCCTGATATGGATGGGCTCGACGTTTGCCGCAAACTGCGCGAGCGTTCCGACTTACCCGTGCTGATGCTCACGGCACGCGGCGATGCAATCGACCGCATCGTTGGCCTGGAGATCGGCGCCGATGATTACCTGCCCAAGCCCTTCGAGCCCCGCGAATTGCTCGCGCGGCTACGCGCCATTCTGCGTCGGCGCACAGCGCCAGCCTCAGGGGCGACCAAGGTGCTGGTGTTCGGCCAGTTGGAGATCGACGCCGATGCGCACGCGGTGAAGGTCGCCGGGCGCGAAGCCGATCTGACCACCTATCAGTTCGAGCTATTGCTCGCACTGGCGCAACACGCTGGGCGCGTGTTGTCACGCGAGCTATTGATGGACTTGGTGCGCGGCGAGCAGCCTGACGCGTTCGATCGCTCCATCGACGTGCATGTCTCGCGCATTCGCGCAGCCATAGAAGACGACCCCAAGTCGCCCAAGCGCATCATCACCGTGCGTGGCGCCGGTTACCTGTTCGCACGCAAGCAGGATTGAGCCCATGACGCGCCTCTACCTGCGCATCTACCTCACCGTCGTCGCCAGCCTGCTGGCCTACGCCGCCGCTTTTGCCTGGGTTTGGCACAGCAAGGGCGGTCCGTACGAGACGGCAATGCATTCTCAGGCACAAGTCATCCTCAATGCCCTGCCGCCTGCACAGGCGCCCGCGCTGGAGCAACAGCGATCCCTTGATAAGTTGGCGAAGGGGCAGCCGGGGCGCCTGGCATTACTGGATGATTCCCGACGACTGATTGTCGAGTCAGATGGAAGACCGAGCATCGACGACCAGCATGCTCTGCCCCACTCGAGCGAGTCACTGTGGACGCTGCATTTGCCTGATGGTCGCTGGCTGGAGGCAAGCCCGCCGCGCGATGGGCATCAGCCGCTGCACGTATTGCTGCTGAGCCTTTTGACGCTGGCCGCCATCATCGGTGTCCTGGTGCTGCCGGTCGTGCGGCGGATCACTGGTCGCCTGGAGCGACTGCAGCGGGCGGTAGAGTCGCTGGGCGCCGGCGATCTGCATGCCAGGGTTGCGGTGGAAGGTCGCGACGAGGTGGCGCGTCTAGCGGGCAGTTTCAATCAGGCCGCCGATCGAATCGAGGCGCTCGTCGGCCATCAGAAGTCATTGTTGGCCAACGCCTCGCACGAGTTACGCACGCCACTCACGCGCATCCGACTGGCGCTGGAACTTATCGGGCCCGCCGTCGATGAGGGGCGCCGAGATGGCTTAAAGCAGGACATCGGCGAGCTGGATGCCTTGATTGACGAAATTCTGCTGGCCAGCCGCCTGGAAGCGTTGCCGCATCTGGAAGCGATCGAACCGGTCGATCTACTGGCGCTCGCTGCGGAAGAATGCGCGCGCCACGACGGCGTCGACCTGGAAGGAACACCGGTGACCGTAAAGGGCGATCCGCGGCTATTGCTTCGGCTACTGCGCAACTTGCTGGACAACGCCACTCGCCATGGATTGCCGCCCGTCCAAGTGCGACTGCGGCTGACGGAAGGCCGCGCCGAACTTGTGGTGCGCGATCACGGCCCCGGGTTGACGGAAGACGAATCTCACCGAGTGTTCGAGCCGTTCTACCGAGGTAGCGCAGCACGCGACCGCGCCGGTACCGGGTTGGGACTCGCGCTGGCGCGGCAGATCGCGCGCCACCACGGCGGCGAGCTTGGCTGCCGATACGAACCCGATGGTGCTTTTGCCTTGGTAATGTCCATACCCGCTGAGATGTGACGCGGCTTTAGACGGCAAGGCGAGCGGCAAGCTTGAAATCCGATCACCAGCCAGGCCACGCCACAACCCGTTCGAAAACAGCTTCGAGGCGTTTCCGCCTACGGCCCGGATCCGCTCTTGGTGGTTCTCGAAAGCGTCCGATTTGGGTTGGCGACACTAAACGCCATCACACCTGGGACTTTTAACATTAAGCATCCCAAGGAAGCGTAACGTGGATCGTCCAATTGTCGTCAGGTGCCCCTATGGAAAAGGTCGATAAGCCGCTTTCGACGGTTTACATTCACTCGGTCTACTCGGGAAGCAAAACCACCCGTCTAGTGGACCAAAAGAAGTCCTTTCAATCGACCAGCCAGTTTGATCGTGATCCGGCCCATTCCGGCCAGGCACCAGAGCACCCGACCCCGGGTAGAAAGCCCTATCGCAAATAGTTGGCTCTGGACCGCGGCCACGGCTTGACTCTGGCCTGCTACCTGGGGGAAACGGCGCTTTACACCTGCTGGGGTACACTGCCTTATGAATAACCCCCAACGCCCTTCCCTACCGCAACAACACGTAGGGCCAGACTCAGAGCCGGGCGACCCTTCTGCGCATGCTCCCGCGAACAAGCTCCGCCTTGGGCGGGCGCATTGTTCCACCTGCCAAGCGGGGTGCTGCCGCCTCACGGTCGTCTTGCAGCCGGACGACCGCGTCCCCGATCACATCACCACGTATTCACCCGAAGGCCTGCACGTTATGAAACGTAGCGAGGACGGCTGGTGCGTGGCCCTGGATCGGGAACACATGAACTGTGGCATCTATGAGACGAGACCCTCGGTGTGCCGTCGCTTCGTCATGAATGGCCCCTACTGCAGAACCATTTATGCTGATTGGAGCAATTCCGTCGCCGTCAGTGCGCGGCCCAAGCCGGTCGCATAGCTTCTGCCCTTTCTTTCGCAACACCGGTGGATGCACCGCACGAGCCCGGCCACACATCACTACACACGAGGACGTTCCATTGGCAAAACCAAACTATTCCTTCGAAAAGCGCCAGCGCGAAATCGCAAAGAAGAAGAAACAGGACAACAAGCAGGCGAAGAAAGAGGCATCACGCGATGGTGCTGGTGCCAAGACGCCGCCCAGCGCGAACGCATCAACCGCCGAGGGCTCCTGAGCCCCACCGGCGATGGAGCACGCGCTGGCCCAATGCATTACGGGCGCGCGTTTGCGGTAAAAAAAAACCCGGCACATGGCCGGGTTCTTTTAGGTAGAGCCGGGGGTCGTTAGACCACCTGAACCTGCTCTGCCTGCAGGCCCTTCTGGCCCTGGGTCACAACGAAGGACACCTTCTGGCCGTCGACCAGGCTCTTGAAGCCCGACGACTGGATGGCGCGGAAGTGCACGAACACGTCGTCACCGCCCTTGTCACGGCTGATGAAGCCGAAGCCCTTAGCATCGTTGAACCACTTAACCGTACCGGTTTCTGTCTGAGACATGTCTATTTTCCTTGGAGCAAGTAAAGCCGCAAAGCGGCGGAAAGGCTGGTCGCAAGGAGGAAGGCGGTACAACGGTGTAGTGGAACTGCGACCTACAGCATCGGGCCACGATTCATGGTGACCCCTGAAACTCAGCCCGTGAAAGATAGGGCTCCTGGCGCCAAAGTGCAAACACCAACTAGTTTAGGGTACCCCTCGCACTGGGGATTCTACTGCCAGCACAGCCACTTACCCAAGAGTCGATCGATTCCGTCCGAGTGTGCTTTGAGGGCCAAAACGCAGGTTCCCGCCCTGCATCAAGCGCCCCGCCAATCATCCGCAGCGCCCTGGAGCGCTCCCAATGCTTTACGCCAGCAAGTTCGAAAAGGCTCCAAAGCAGACAACCAAGACGCCTTGGAACGATCTAACGAACGGAAAACGAGACCAAAGAACACCATGTCCCAAATAAGGACGAAGGCAAACGGGTAACGCCTGTTCGTGGCCATGCCCCCAACCCTCGCAAATACCGTACTAACTTGCGATCGCCAGCCTGACATCAAAACCCTGTGTCCGGAATGGTTGCAGCAGCGAAAGGTGCGATCACCGTCCAGCCGAGGCGCGTATAGAGACCGCGACCATCTTCGGTCGCAACCAGGAGCTGGGGGCCGGTGAAGCACCTCCTCGCGGATCCGAGAGCATTCATGACAGCGACGCCCAGCCCCTTTCGTCGGTGATCCGGCGCGGTCTCGATGCGATCGTAAATGAAGACATCCGTCGTCTCCGCCGCACAGCCGCTGGCGGCCACATCTCCATCCGGTGCGATGACGTGAACTTGGGTAACCGGCCCGTCCCGATGAAACTCCATCTCGTATCCGTCGGGCAAAGAGCTTGCTTCAAGGGCGGTCGCGGTCGCCTTCATAAAGTAATTCGCCGGCTGAATCTCCCAACGTTCGGGCAGCGCGCTTCGCAGTTCGTCGTTGGCGCCACACAACTTCAGATAGTGCTTTGGCGCCGTAATCTCAGATGCGATGTCGTGTAACCCTTCGCATAGCTGCGGAAAAACCCAGCGCTTCACTTCCTTCTCCGAATGGGTATCCACCCTAAAGCCCCCACGATCGTGGACAGGAAGCGGGGATTTTCTTGCCATCGAATGCGCTGTTTGCCACGCGAAAACAAGTTCCGGATCGAGATAAGGATTGACCATCGTTGGTTCCATGCAGTAGCTAGCTTGAGTGGTGCCGTGCGTTGCCTGATGTTCCCTCGTAGTTACCAGAGCTTCGACGGTTCAATCGTCGTATATCCGCCAGTCCAATGATCCATGCTTGTGCGACCCTCGCATTCTGCGTTGCGTCGAAAACGGGCGCTGCCCCGGCTCATCTTGGCTGAATCGAAATCAGGTCTCTACGTAGACCTCGTGCCAAAGTGTGACCCGTCCTTGTGGATCAAAAGAAAGCAGCAGCATGGCCTCAAACCTATCCACTGCGCCATCCAATCGCGTAACGCGCGCGGTCATGGCCACCACGATACTCGAGCCTTCAGCAACGTCCTCGTGGAGGTCATAGTCAATGGCTTGAATGTTTCGGCGAAAACCGTTTAGAAAATCCAGGTAATTCGAGTGGTTCGCGGGGTGAATGCGGCCGTTCGCCTTGATCACGAACTGCGTCGCAAAGACCTCTGCAATGTCGGATTCGCTAAGCGAGCTGGTTGAGGTCAAATGGCGCCGGTTCCAATCAAGCAATCGGCGAAGATTTTCTCTACTTTGGTTTTGCATCTTGCTTGTGTGCCTTTCGGATATCAGTAGATATTCGCGTGGGGTCCAGAGCGGACAGCCACGGCCAGTTCCAAATGCCATTGCTCGGCAACACACCCGTGTAGGCCATGCCGCTGTCAAAGCCGATTTATGGCTGGAGATTCCACTTGACGATGGCCCGGACTTCGCGCTCGAAGCCGAGCACGCTGACGGCCGCCGTATCGAGCGCCAGATGCGCGCCCAGCGATGGTTCACTCGTTGCCCAAACAGCGGCGAGCGTGCGCAGGAAGTGTGCGTGCGAGAACAGAGCGATGCTGCTTACATCGCGGCTCAGCAAGCGATCGATGAGTGCCTGCGCACGTGCGCCGACCTGCGCGGCGTTCTCGCCGTCGGGAATGGGTGATGTCCACACGGACCAGTCGGGCGCTTGCTCGCGGATATCCGCCGTCTTGCGCCCTTCATAGATGCCGTAGTTCCATTCGTGCAGTTCGGGCTCGATCTGCGCCTTATCGCCCAGGCCAGCGAGCCGGCACGTTTCAATGGCGCGCTGCATCGGGCTGGTCAGCACAAGGTCGAACGTCTGCCCCGCGAGCAGCGATGCGAGCGCGGAGGCCTGCCTGCGGCCTTGCTCGGTCAATGCGATGTCAGTAGTGCCTGTGTGCTGGCCGGACTTGCTCCATTCGGTTTCGCCGTGGCGAATCAGCCAGATGTGCGGGCCAGGCTTAGGGGTCATGTCGCTCATGAAGGTCCGATAGGAGTGCCAAGAACGCTATTGTGCGCTGATGGTCCCGGCTACGTCCTTAAAACCCCGGTGATGTCCAAACTTGCCGAACGCGACTAAAGCTCCACCCTGCTCAGCCTCGGTCAGCAACTGGAATTCCTGGTGCATCGACCCAGCTGATCGGTGACTAATCGTTGGCGAACAAAAGATAGTGAGCACCGACGGAACGATCCACCGTCAAAGGCACAAACAGCTCGCCGTTCATCGCAAAGATACCGCCCGGCGGCACAACATCACCACAGGCCAGCGCAACCCCAGGTTGTGCCCGGATGATGGCAATAAAGCTGTTGCCTTCGTCGGAGTAGCTACCCAAGCCAATCGCATCGCACATACCAGTCGATGGCGCGAAATAAGCGCGAACGGCTTCGACGGTCATGGGCATGTAGACCTCGATATGGTCCTGCCAGATATCCTCATCCTCCTCGTACATCCACATGCCGTAGCCATCGTCCTGGCGGTCGATGAACACTTGCTGGTCCACGTGCGTGCGGTAGCCGCCGATGAAGCTGTTGTAAGTACTCAAGTCATCGGGTGGTGGGGAAATGAAAACGCTCACTAGCGGCCTTCCTTGGGCATGGAGATGGAATGGGTGTTGGCATGGCACCTAACTCCCGTGTTCACGCGCGAGTTCGAGCGACCCAAAGCGGCGCCGAATTCGTCGCCGTGGAATCTTCTGCTATGTGCGAAGCTCGCTAGATACGTATTCGGCTAGCTCTCCGGTGTTTCTGACAAACTCCGCCTCTAAATCGATACCGCACTTATTTGCAAGAACAATAATCGACCATAAACAATCCGACAATTCATGACCAAGTTTTGCTTTGCAGTCGTCAATATCTCGGATACCAGCGTTTGCCTGGATCAGTTTTGCCAGGTCGCCTACGTCCCCTACGAAACCAAGCGCAAGCTCTCCTGTAGTCCAGATGCGCCCATACCTTTTGATCTCAAGCTGTTCGTAGAGTTCGTTTAGCTGTAGCGCTGACTTCTCAAGATCACTGAATTTCATGTTGATTGCACCTAACCCTGGTTATACGTCGCGGTGATAATGGCGCTCACTAACGTCCGCGTCGGGTCGAAATCAGGCCTTGTCACAGAGCCATGAATCAACCCATCCTGAAGTCCGCCTCGCTCTCGAAGCGGACTTTCTCTATGGACACGACCGGTGCGATACACCTGTTCGCTGCAGAATGACTTAGCCCTGCGGCGGGATGGCGCTCGGATCCATCCACATCACTTCCCAGATATGGCCGTCCGGATCTTCAAAGCTTCGGCCATACATAAAGCCATAATCCTGCACGGGCGTGGGGTCGGCCTTGCCGCCTGCGCCGCTCGCCTTGTCGACCATGCCGGTCACCTCGTCACGACCATCGGCTGACAGACACAACAGAACCTGTGCGTCGACATGGGCATCGACGATGCGCTTGTTCGTGAACTGACGCCATTTGTCATGGGTGAGAAGCATCACGTGGATCGTATCGGAGAGCACCATGCAGGCCGCAGTGTCGTCGCTGAAGGCGGGGTTGTTCACCGCGCCCACGGCTTCGTAGAACGCCTTCGATCGCTTGAGGTCAGTCACCGGCAGGTTGACGAAGATCATCTTGCTCATTATTGGTTCCTTTGGACGTCAGCCGCGACAGGATTGCCGCAGCACATGACCGACGAGTGGAAAGGGAAGAAATCGACAACACGTGCAAAATACAGATCCAGCGCGAGCAGGCCTATCCGTCTTTAGCAAACACACTTCGCCCTGCCTTGCACTTGGCTGACGACAGCGGTCTTTCGAGACTCCACATAAGCCAGCATGCACGGCTGGCGTAATGCCGCTCAGGCCGATGGCTCCAGCGGCACCAGCATGCCGCGCTTGAGCGTGCTCAGTGCCACCCGGGTCTGGAAACGACGAACATTCGCGTTGTCCGCGACGAGGCGTTGCATGAGGGCTTCGAAATCGTCGACGTCACGAGCTACGACAATCAGCACATAGTCGCCCGCACCCGTGACGTACCACGCCTCCTGAATGCAGGATTCGGCAACGATCCATTGCTTCAGGCTCGCCAATAACTCAGGCCGCTCTCGTTCCACTTCAACGTCAACGATCATCGTCAACGGGCGCCCCGCCCGCTTAGGATCCACCACCGCGACCTCGGCAAGAATGACGCCATCCTCCCGCAGGCGGACGATGCGTCGCTGCACCGCGGAGGCGGACAGGCCGACGTCCGCGCCAATCAGCTCGGCGGGCCGGCGCGCGTCCTTTTGCAGGACGCCCAGGATGCGTTGGTCAATCTTGTCCAGTTCACCGGTCACGTACGCGCGAACTCCATGCAAGACGCAGGAAACAGGCGTTGCCCCGCCCTAAGTTGCGGGCTGGCCGCGCGGGCGGACTCTAGCATAGCCCGCACCTTCAAGATCCAGAGCGCCGTTGCATGAAGCTCCACTATCAGTCGCATTCACCGTACGCACGAAAGGTGCTGGTGTTCGCTCACGAAGCTGGGCTGGCCGATCGCATCGACGTGATCCATCAGGAAACCAGCCCCGTGCAGCGCAACGATGAAGTGTTCGCCCTCAACCCGTTGGGCAAGGTTCCCGTGCTTGTCTGCGATGACGGCACGGTGCTGTTCGAGTCCAGTGTCATTTGCGAGTACCTGGATGATCTGCATGACGGAAGCAGGCTCATTCCATCGACGCCCTCGCGACGCTTTCCGGCCCTGCTCCGTCAGGCCGTCGCCCAGGGTTTGGCCGATGCCGGCATTGCGGCACGCTGGGAATCGGAACGACGTCCCGAGGCGCTGCGATGGCCGCCCTTGCTCGAAGGTCATCTGCGGAAGGTCATCGCCGTCTGTGACTATCTGGAAGACCATATCCCCCACAACGAGCAGGTGGATATCGGCGATATCGCGCTCGCGACCGCGCTTAGCTGGATTGCTTTTCGGCGTGTCCACGACTTTCAACCGGGACGCCCGCGGCTATCCGCGTGGTACCAGCGGTTCTGCGCGCGCCCATCCATGATCGCCACGCCACTCTTTGGCGACACCATCGACCAACCTTTGTCGGCAAGCACGGGAGCCACGCATGTCGTCGCCATGGTTTGACCTGTTGTGCCTGCATGGCTACATCACCGAAGTGCGATGGCTGCATCCGCGAATGAATCGTCCACCCGCCACGCCGCAACCCAAGCCTGTACCGCGGAGCACGGGTGCCGTGCTCGCAAGGCGAGCTGTGACGTCCTTACGGCTATGCCTTGGCATTGGTGATGGCGCTTTGCGCTCGCAATAACGGAAGACGCGCTCAAGTCAGATTCACTTCGAATTCAAGGGAAGTAAACCTGACGCCAAAACTCAGTCTGGCTCCCCGCGAAACGTCATCAGGTGACTAGTTCTTCGCTAGGACTTTTCCGATAGAAGCGCCATGGCGTTTCCTGCCCAATGCGATCTGGCCATGCCGGCCAGCATTCCAAAGAGCGGAGAGCGTGTTATGGGCATTCTGGATACCTTGGGCGAAGTAGTGGGCGCGGTAGCCGCCGTCGAAGCGGCTGAAAAGCTCGATCCGAACGCAGGCCTTCTGACCAAGGGCGTGGCGGCGATCGCTGGCTTCAAAGGCGCGGGGGCGCTGGAATCGACCCTGGCAAAGAAAGAGGGTGATGCCGATACCAACGAGGCCGAATCACAAGAGCCAGATTCGCAAGCCTGATTGACAAACGTAACAAAAGGGACCGGCAGTGACGCTGCCGGTCCCTTTTTGTTTGCGTCAATCAAGCGACGTCGCCAACCCCGGCGCAAGCACCATCGGAAGATCGATGGACTCGCCCTTCCACACGCAGGGTCTTAAGGTTGACCACCTGCGCGTATCGTCGCTTCGTTGGTCGCGCGCACTTTCGCCTCATCCACCTTTTCTATCTTGCGGTCATAGGTGAACAAGCCGTTGTGCTCACCCTCGACGTCGGTGATCTGTGTGTAGACGCTGCCAGACACACCCACGCCAGGGCCTTTATCACGCAGCACGGCGGTATTGGCGACGTAACCGTCGGTCAGCGCGGCGCTGTCCTTCACTGACCCGTACGGATTGATCGGCGTGTTCGGCCAGACATGACCGGGAACGCCAAGGGTCAGGCCACCGTGTTCGCCATCAATGGCGGCGCGTGTTGCGTCCGGGCTGGGTAAACCGGGCCCTTGATAGTCGTGCACGTCATAGACGTCGCCGGCGTGCGGGTCGCCCTTGGTGTCGCAGCAGTTGGCACCGCTACGCGCATCGACCAGACGCGAGGGATCACGCTGCTTGATCAAGCCAGCCAGCTCCGCCGCGGCAGGAATACTCCACTGACCCCAGCCCTCGTTGAACGGAATCCAGCCGATGATCGAGGTTTCACCCTTGAGCTGGTCGACGATGGCCGACACGTCGGTACGGAAGCCCGCCTTGTCGGCCGCACTGAGCGCGTCGTTGTGGCCGTTCGGCAGTGCTGGCATGTCCTGCCACACCATCAGACCGATGTGGTCGGCCCAGTAATACCAGCGCGCCGGCTCCACCTTGATGTGCTTGCGGATGGTGTTGAAGCCCAGGTCCTTGGTCTTCTGCACGTCGAACTTGAGCGCCGCATCGGTGGGTGCGGTGTAGATGCCATCCGGCCAGTAGCCCTGATCCAGCGTAGCCAGCAGGAAGGTCGGCTTGCCGTTCAACACGATGCGGTTGCGTCCGCCCACTTTCTCCACGGCGACGGAGCGCAAGCCGGCGTAGCTGGTCACCTCGTCACGTTGATCGCCCCGCGTGAGCGTGGCCTTGAAGGTGTACAGGAAGGGATCCTGTGGGCTCCACAGGCGCGGATGCGCGATGGCCAGATGCAACGGTTGGCAGGCCGACCCACTCGTTTCGCTCACGATCCCGCCATCAGTGTAGGCGGTCACATTGAGCGTCGCGCCTTTGCAGCCACCATTCAGCGTCGAGGTGACGGTGAAGGCGTCCAGGCTGCGCGTTGGCGTGAAGCTCAGCTGCGCGAGACTGGTAGCAGGCACCGGCTCCAGCCACACCGATTGCCAGATACCCGAGGCCGCAGTGTAGAAGATGCCTTCAGGCTTCAGCCGCTGCTTGCCGACCATCACGTTGGTACCATCCACCGGCGCATGCACGGCGACGATGATCTCCTGTGGCCCGCTCGCCCGAAGCCCCTGAGTGATGTCCGCGCTGAAGGACGTATAGCCACCGGCATGCTTCGCCACCTGTGTACCGTTGACGTACACCGTGGCCTCCTGCGCCACCGCACCAAAGTTCAGCCGTACGTGCTGGCCGTGTGCAGTGAATGCGGTCGGGATGTCCACCAGTCGACGGTAGGTCAGGAAGTCCGAATGCTTTTGCACGCCCGAGAGCACCGATTCGATCGGGTACGGCACCAGCACTTTGTCCTTCAGTGTCTGACCGAACTGCGGCGTGCCTTGCACATCGCTCGACGCGTATTGCCATAGCCCGTTGAGGCTCATCCATTGCGGATGCTCCAGCGATGGGCGTGCGAGCTGTGGGCGTGGATACTCAGGCAACGCATTGTCAGGTGACACCTCGGCAGTCCACGGTGTCGCCAACGGCGCCGCCTTGCCGTTCCAGACCATCGACTGATCCGGCGACGCGACGGCCATTGATGCAAAGCCCATCGCCACGATCATGCAGGCGCATGCGCCCCGTACTTTGATGCGGTCCATGATCCGTTCGTTCCTCATCGCGCCCGTGATCATTTCCGCTCCCCTGACATCGAGGACGGTGCATCGTGCGGATCGGCGCCCCATGCCTTATTCGGCTCTGGCCCCATCGTCAACACCAATGTAGCGCCGTTCGCGATGTCGGCATGGCTGAACCATGGCTTGGTCCACGGCTTGCCGTTGAGCGTGGCGGACTGGATGTACATGTTCTTGGCCGAGTTGTTGCGCGCGACGATCTCCAACACCTTGCCGTTGCCCATGTGCAGGCGAACCTTGTCAAAGATCGGGCTGCCGAGGATGTAATCGGGGCTGGCAGGATCAACCGGGTAGAAACCCATCGCGCTGAGCACATACCAGGACGAGGTCGAGCCCTGGTCGTCCATACCGGGGAAAGCGTAGCCACTGGCGTCGCTGCCATACATCTCGTCAAGAATGCGGCGCGCCAGCGCCTGCGTCTTCCAAGGTTGGCCGCTCCATGCATAAAGGTAGGCCGCCTGCTGGTCCGGCTGGTTGCCTTGCACGTACTGCCCGATCAGGCCTGTGCAATCTCGGCAGATACCCTTGGGTTGGTAAGGCGTGGAGAAAAACGCGTCGAGCTTGGCGTTAAATGCGTCGCGCCCGCCGAGCAGATCGATCAACCCCTGCACGTCGTGTGGCACCAGCCATAGCGTGGACCAGCCGGAGGCTTCTTTCATCATGAAGTTGTAGTACGGCTCGCCCGGATCGAATGGCGAAATCCACTTGCCGTCCGCCGTGCGGCCGCGTATGAAGCCCACCGCAGGATCGAACACGTTGCGGTAATTCGCGGCGCGACCCAGGAACATCTTCGCATCGTCCGCCTTACCGAGCCGGCTGGCGACGTCGGCTAGCGCGTGATCATCCCAAGCGTATTCGAGCGTGGTCGCGGCACCGGCCTTGCCATCCGCGTAGGGAGGGCTGGCATTGGCCGGCGGGAGGATGTCGGAGATCCAGCCGTTCTTCATGTACTCGGCAAGATAACCGCGCGGCCCCTTGGGATCGGTGGCGTTCTTGCGCAGGTACTCGTAAGCAGCCGCGTAGTCGAACGGAATACCGCGCTGCCAGGCACCGTCGTAAAGGAACACGGCGTGGTCGCCGTGGAACGAGGTGTCCATGTAGCCGCGTTCGCGTGCGCGATCCAGCTCAGAGCGCATGATGTCCTGCACGACATTCGGCTCGAGCAGCATCAGCAAGGTGATCTGGTTGCGACCCGTATCCCAGAACGGCACCGGGCCATAGCGGTCGTAGCTGGCGACCTGCACGCGGCCATCCTCACCGGTGAAGTGGTCGCCTTTGCGCGCGATCAACCGTGGGCTGGCGAAGGAGTGATACAGCGTCGAATAGAACAGCATGCGCTGCTTGGGCGTGCCGCCGGTGACTTCGACACGGTCGAACAGCTTCGCCCAGGCTGCGCGCGCCTGAGCGTGCACGCGATCGAAATTCGCATCAGGATCTTCGTCGCGCAGTCGCTGCTCGGCCTCGTCGGCACTGTGCCCATGAGCGACTCTCACCAGCACCTGCTCGCCGGCCTTCGTATCAAAAGTGACATAGGCGCCCGCATAACTGCCGGATACGGTACGTCGATCGGTTTGCACGTCTTGGTCACCGATCCCATAGCCCTGGTGTTCATGGTTCGCGCGGAACGTGCCGAAGCGGACGAATGGTCGCGAGAATTCAGCGACAAACCACGGGCCGTCCGCATCGTTGTCCACGCGGCCACCCGTGGTGACGCCGCGAATCGTGCGGTCGCCGACGACTTCCACGTCGCCACCCGGGCGACGCAGATTGATGATGACGTTCGAACGATGGCTTTCCGGAAAGGTGAAACGCATCAGGCTGGTGCGCTGCGTCGCCGTCAGTTCGACCCGAGTGTGGAACGTGGCCAGATCCACCGCGTAATAACCGGGCGAGGCTTTTTCACTCGCCTTGTCGTAATACGACTGCGCATAGTTCGGTGGCATGGTCCAATCGCCGACCACCGGCATGATCATCGGCGCAGCACGACCACCGTAGGTCGAGCCACCACCGGTGAAGCCGATCATCGTCGGGTTGGCGTAGTAGTAAGACATGGCCACGCCGGTGGGATAGCTCAGGTCGACATTCACGTTGACCGGTGTCGCCTCCGTCGCGCTTTGCGGCAGGCTGGCGCCCGGCGATGTCATGCCTGAGTACAACGGCTCGCCCGGCGGCGGCGCATTACCGATCAGCTCCTGCCGATCCAGTGGCGCGGTGCCGACCAGCGGGTTGGCTTCATCGACGGCCGACGACGCAGGTGGCGACGTGCTGTCGTTCTTGGCATACCCCACGCCGATGCTGCCAAGCGCGAATACCGCCAGCGCGAGAGGCCACGCGGTGCGCTGGCTGTGGGTCCACGAAACACTTCGGCGAAGTCGTGCAAGAGACGGATTCATGATCGCTTCCTGTCGGAAAGTAGGCGTATCCGCTGCGATGCGGACAGCGACCTTTCACCTCCCCCGCCAGGAGGAAGGTGAAAGGCGTAAAGGCCGATCGCTGCGGGGTCAGGCAGAACGCCCGACCCCGCATGCGGTTTCTCAGCCGCCATCTCCGAACTTGTAGGTCAGGCCCACGTAGTACTGACGTCCTGCATATTCGAGCTGATACAGGCGTGCGGTCGTATCGTCGCCAAGGTACTGGCGAGGCGTGGAACGCGTCAGGTTGATCACCGACGCGGTCACCATCAGGTGCTTGGTGAACTCGTAATCGCCGTTCAAGTCGATCTGGTTGTAAGGCTCCGTATAGATGGGAAGACCGGAGGAAAGGCCTTGCATGGTGCGGCCCGTCCAGTTGCTGGTGGCACGCAGCAGCAACCCGTTCTTTTCATAGAACAACGAAATGTTGCCCACGTACTTGGCGCTGCCGATCAGTTCCGATTTGCCGACCGCCGTGTCGCCGAGCGTCACCGCAGTTTCGTTGGTCTTGTTGAGCGTGTAGTTGACGGTGTAGCCAAAGCCCACGTCGAAGGTGTGCTGCGTGTAGAGCTCCACGCCCTTGGACGTGCCCGAGCGACCGTTAGCATTGGTGCTGTACTGCATGAAGTTCTGTCCGGTGCCGCCGACGTTCACCGTGACGTTGTTGACGGTGACCGGTACAACGAAGTTCTTCACGGTCTTCTGGAACACATCCACGCCCACGACTGATTCCGGCGCGTAGTACCACTCGCCCGCCAAGTCGAACTGGGTGGCGGTGAACGGCTTCAGGTCGGCGTTGGCGCCACTGCCGTACCAACCCGGCAACGGTGCACCGAACTGCTTGCGGTCGTTGTAGTAAGCCTGCGTGTTGTTCGTGAGGCTACCTAGCTGGGCCAGGTCGGTGTAGTTGGCACGGGCCATCGCCTGCGAACCAGCAGCGCGCAGCACGAAATCATCCGCGAAAGTCCACGCGATGTTGAAGCTCGGCAAGAGCTTGTTGTACCGCTTAGAGGTGGAGGCGTTGGAGAACGTCTGGACCACCGCTTGCTCGCGCGGCAGATACTGGAAATCGCCCGCCGCGCACGCACCACCGCCCGCGTTCACACCGCTGGCCGGACAGATCAGGATGTTGCCGTTCGCGTCGTGGTAGTACACGGCGTTGTTGGTGGTGATCTCGTCGGCGACGGTCAGGTCCTGCTTCGTGCTGACGAAGCGCAAGCCAAAGTTGCCGCGCAGCGAGCCCGTATCGAAATTCGCCTGGGCGTAGAGGGCCGAGATCTGCTCCTGCACTGTCGACTTGTCTTCGGGGTGGTTGTAGAGCACCCGGTCGTAGGTGGAGTTGAGGTAGTTGTAGTACGCCGGAAAATTGATCGCCGGGAACACATTGTCGTGGTACGCCTGCGTGTTTCCATCCAGATAATTCGGCTCGAGGAAGCCCGACGGCAGCTGGCCTGCATTGGGATCGCAGGTCTGGAACTGCAACTGAGTGCCCTTGCAGTACCAGCGCAGTTCGTTGTTCTGCTGCTCAGCGTGGTTGTCGCGGTACTTGGCACCGAACTGCAGCGACTTCAGCCAGGTGCTGTCCTCGAAGGCCCACGTAAAGTCCGCCTGCGCGAAATTCTGCGAGGTGCTGGTGTTGACCATGTTGGAACCGGTCGAGCCAAGATCCACCTGGCCCTGACCGGCAAGCATGTTCTGCAGCAGATTCGGCGACGCCGTGAGCGTCGGCGTACCGCTCAGGTTCCACGCGGCGCCGTTGCTTCCATCCACCCATTGGCCGTTGACGAAGTTACGCGGCTTGGCGGCCATGCTCAGTTCCACCGACGGACCACCCGTCGCCCACGTACGACCGACGTTGAACGTTCCGCTGAGGGCACCGCCGTTATCCCACTCGCCTTCAAGGTTGATAGTCTGCGAGGTCGCCTTCTCGACGGAGTAATTGCCCGTGACCCAGGGGATTTCCGTGGAGCAGACATCCACTGGCTGACGCGTTGCGCCGGTGACCGGGTTGGTCAGCGAATTGCAGCCCGTGCCCGCAGGCGGAAGGACGTAGTTCGCCCCGGTGACGACGGTATGCGACGGGTCGAACGTCAGGCCATTGGGCGCAAGCAATCTGCCCTGCTGGTTTGCGTAGGTATCGGTCGGCAAGCCCCACTCCGGAACCTCCAACGTGTTGGTGATCTGGGTCTGCTGCCGCTGGAAGCGGAAGTAGTTGCCCGTCAGCAGCAAGTGATCGATGGGCTTGAACTGCAGCGTCACCTGGGCGCTCTTGTTCTTCAGATCCAACTGGTTCTGGCTGGTGGCGAACTGCTGCGGCATCCAGTAACCCGAATAGCTCTTGCCGGACTGATCCGTCACGCCGCCACCGGGCCACAACGCAAGGTTGGGCGCCACAGCGGGGCCGTACTGTTGGCCATGCACATTGGTGGGCTGGGCGGTACACGTCGTGTAGTCGGTACAGTCGTTGGACCACCAGTGCCAGCTCGATGCATTGGACTGGTAATCGATGTCACGGCGCTTCTGGTACGAGCCGGCGACGAGGACGCCAAAGGTCTGGTCCTTGTTCTTCCATGACCACAGGGCCGAGCCCTGCGGCGTGACCTTGCCGCTGTTGTCGGAACCCGCGGCGTTGACGGAGACGAATCCGTCGTTCACACCCATCTCCAGCGGGCGACGCGTGCGCAGGTCCACGTTGCCGCCGATGCCACCTTCGTCCAGGCGGGCTTCCAGGCTCTTGTAGAGCTGGACGTCCGAGAACATGTTGGCGGGCATCAGCGTGTAGTTGAACGAGCGCGACAGGCCAGCCGACGTATCCGCCGAGGCCACGTAGTTGCCGTTCAATTCAGTGAGCGTCAGCTCGGGCGCAAGGCCGCGGATGCTGACCGTTTTGCCTTCGCCCGATTCACGCGTGATAACCACGCCAGGCACATGCGCCAGCGCGTCGGCAATGTTCTTCGCGGGGAACTGCGCGATGTTCTGCGCGTTAATCACCTCGACGATGGAGTTGGCGTCGCGCTTGTCCTGCATGTTCTGGTCGATCGACTGGCGATAGCTGGTGACCACCACCGCCGCGAGATCGGTGGGGTTGTTCGGGTCCGCCGTTTTGCTCTTATCGTCTTTCTTGTCCTTGTCGGACTTCTTTGCGTCTGCGCTGCCGGACGCTTGCGCGGTCGGCGGTGTGGTTGGTGTTGCAGCGGGCGCAGCGGACTGCGCAAAGGCATTGGCAGGTATTCCCAGGCAGCCACCAAAGGAAAGCGTCGCCAGGGCGAGCGCGACGTACAACGGATGGCGCTTAGACACGTACGGCTGATTAGTCATTTTTCTAAAGTCCCCTACTCGGTAAGCGCCCTTGTGGAGTTGGCGCGGCGATCCCCCGTTCGATCACGTGCTGCAGATGCGCGAGCTATGACTGCACGACGTTCTCCTTTCTTTTTTATTAGATCGATCCAAACAATGGGCGCAAAACGAGTGCCCGATGCTTCAGTGACGAATGCTTCAGGACGACAGATGAGCTAAGGCGAAGACCCAGGTCGGGCGTCGCCGCGTGTTCCGGTAAAACGGAGGCCTGACACGTGACTGACGACAACGCCGCCGGTGTGGGCGTTGTGGTGCGGAAGGCTATTCAGTGCGGCCGGTACGGATAGTCGTACCAGGCGTACTTTCCGAACCCGGCTGCTTGCGGGCAAACGAGGATAGCTATCGCCGCGTGCGCGGCGGCATTCAACAGCGCCCACGAGTGAGGGCACGCAGGCGGCACGCGGGTGGATCGTCACTTCAATGCAAACAGCTTTTGGTTTCATACGGCGGCCTCCCAGTCCCTCAACCTGCCTAACGGGAAGACGCACTAACCCGAGCGCACGCTTGACGCATGCGTTCTCAGCTCTCCCCGCCCCGTCCAAGCCGTTCAGATACGCCGCACTCGCGCCGTGAACTGATTCACATAACTTGGATCGATCTAAACCCCTTGGGTAGATTAAGACGCCGAAGACGCAACAAGTCACGCTGCGGCGCAAAAACGCCGCGACCGATGAATGGGTTCGGGTGCAAACGGGATCGTTGAAGTGCAGACAGAACACGCGTGAGGTTCAGAGCGGCCCTATTCATGGCTCTCTGAAAACGATCGGACTCTTTGCGGCGGACTGCGCGCGTCAACCCGTCTCGAGTTGCGCCAATGCGGCCCGAAATTGCTCCGTCGCCGCGGCAAAACCCGCAGCGCCCACATCGAACGCCCAGCGACGCAACGAGGGTGCGGGCGCCAAACCATAGGCCGCGATGCTCACTTGCGCATCGATGGTACGGGTAGCGGCCTTCATCATCACTGGCGCAACACCCGACGTCGCTTGAGGCGTCAGCCCCGAATCGAGCAGGCTCGGCGCAAACGCCGCGCTGCCCACGCCACGTTGCACAGCAGCGCTTATGGCAGTCGCTACTGCCCTGCCCGTCACCGCTGGCGTCCACGCGGATGGATCGCCCATGCCAATCACCATGACGGCCCGTGCAGCCATGCCCGCAGGCGGCTGGCTGATAAGCAGGGTTTCCATGGGCTCGCCGAGAAATACGCCTTCATCGCGCAGCCGCATCAGCATGCCCGATAGCGCTTGGTTCAAATGAAGCAGCCCGCCACGTGGGTTGCCATCCAGCTCGCGCGTGAACATGCAGGCAAACGAGAGATCCACATCCGCCATCACGCCATCCATGACGGCAACGTCGATGGATACCCCCTTCCAACGTCCTAGCGCCTGGTGCTCGGGCATGTGTCCTCCGGAGATCGTCGGGGCTTGATCATATCCCGCGCATACGCAAGCCCGATGTCATCGCCGCCACCGAAGGACTCGAACATCATCGCAGGTGTCATGACGCATCCATCCGCGCGCCACTCTCTTGCGTGGGTCCGTCTTAATCAATTTAACAGTTTAACTTGCAAGTTAAACTTTCTATCTATACGCTGGATGCATGATCAAATCTTCACCCAAAGCCTCCATGGAGGCGTCCGTCAACGAGTTGACGACCGCCATGGGCCAATTGCTACGCCGTTTGCGCTCGGAGACAGGCTCGGACGAACTCAATCTTTCGCAGCTTGGTGTGCTGGGCCGTCTGGATCAGCAAGGCCCCATGACCACGGCGGATCTGGCGCGCTCCGAATCGATGAAGCCCCAATCCATGGGAACCATTCTTGCCGGCCTGGAGCAGGAAGGCTTGGTGCAACGCAAGCCTCATCCTTCGGACGGACGACAGATTCTTTTTGCGATGACGGATAAAGCCGTCGGCATTCGGCGCAAGCGCGGCAACGCCAAGCGCGAATGGTTGCTTGCAGCACTGGCAACGCTGAACCCCGCCGAGCAACGAACCCTTATGGACGCTATTCCACTTATCAAACGCCTGAGTGAGTCGTAACGACGAGCCACCGAGCCCGTCTCGTTGATCGTCAACCGCATGAACACGCATGACTGCATTCAACGCCTTCGTGCCCAACTCGATGAGGATCACACCGTGGTGAACTGGCTTCACGATCTTTCGTACTTCTTCGGCGGCGTGTTTCTCGCCAATGCCGTCCCCCACTTTGTCAGCGGCATGATGGGCCGCGCGTTCCAGTCACCCTTCGCCCATCCTTCTGGCGAAGGCCTGTCTTCTTCGACGGTCAACGTCCTCTGGAGCTTCGTGAATTTCGTGCTCGCGTACGTGCTGCTGGTACGCGTCGGCAACGTCGATCTGCACGATATGCAATCGACGATCGCGTTAGGCCTGGGCGCGCTAGTGATTAGCCTGGCGATGGCAAGGCATTTCGGTCGCTTCAACGGCGGCAATCTTCACGGCTGAGTGCATATGCGCTCGAGCACAGCCCACGATCCTGCAAGGATCGTGGGCCTGTCGCACTACTCCGTCACGGGCAACGGCGTGCCTACCGAGTCATCCAAGACGCTGCGGCTTTTCATCAACATCACGCTGATGACAGCAAGCCATAGGCACCATATGAAAAACAGCGAGCGCTGGACGACGCCATAGAAAGGCCGTTCATGCAGCCAAAGCCAACTGTGTAGATCCAGCACGCTCAGATTGGCAAGAATGGCTATCCACAAGAGCGTGCCCATCGTCCACGAGAACGGCACAAGTCCGCGGACCGTCGTTTCGCGACGCCAGGTGAGCGCAAGAACCCAAGGCGCCTGATAACCAACAAACTCCGATAGCCCGAAAACACCATGCAGCGGATGCGGGTACGCGAAGATCCCCACACCCACCGACGAAACCGCCATGAACCCCGCCAGATAAGCCGCCACCGATGGCCGGCCGAGTTTGACTGAAGCGTCCCGAAGCCCCCAGGCAAACAGCAGCACGCAGACCGCAACCATGCAGAGCATGGCGGCGAATGGAATCCTTGCCGGCGAATCCATCTCTCCGATCTCGCTCACGGTTTGCCTGATCGAGTCGTATCCCGGAACCAGCAACGGGAGCAACACGAAGCCACCCCAAAGCACGAGCGCCGCCACCACGCCGAACGAAAGCCGGAGGTGAAGCAGGCGGTATGTGTCATTCGTCGATCGGGACATCGATGCAAGCCTCCTCATGGTGAGAGAAAGGGATGTCCGCCGTGCATCGGATCGGACACCTTGAGCCTACGAGTCACACGCCGGTGGATGTTCCGTATCCTTCGCGTGCCTCACCTCCTTATGAAGGATGCGCGGCTCGCTGCGTACACTCGGCTGAGTATGCGCTCTTGGTCAGATGCTATATCGATCATCGCGACAGGCGTCGCGCCTTAAGCTTCCGCCTCCTTCTGACGACGCCTATGGGCGGCCTGTTTTGCGCGATTGCCGCAGAACGCCATGCTGCACCAGCGACGGGCGTGTCCTCGCGTGTGGTCGGCAAAGAGCAAGGTACAGGCAGGCCCTTCGCAGGCTTTCACGTACGAGAAGTCTTCGTCGCAGATCAAGCGGGCCATCGCCTCGGCGATCGGCAGCAGCAACGCCTCAGGTGAATGCCAGCGGCGCTTCGCAGCCAACGTAAACACCGGCGCAACCTCCGACGGCTGAGCAACGATCTCGCTGTAGCGCTCGTCGCGGCGGAGCAGCTCATTCAAGGGTTCGAGTTCAACCAGATCTTCCGGTGTGAGTGGCCGCCCTTTCCGATCGCGAACGAAGGTACGGAACCACTCCCTTAACGCCCTCACCTGTCCGGCCAGTCGATCCATCTCGCCTGGAATCGCCCGCTCCCGAATAGCGCGAAGCACCTCGTCAGGCACGAGCTGCGCCTGCTGAAGCCAGCTCAACAGTCCCTCGCCATCGGCGAGCCAGTCGACAGGCGTATCGACGGGCGTCGCCACGGAGTTGAGGAAGTCCAGTCCGGTGGCATCGGCCAGGAAAAGGGCGGGCATGGTCGTGGTCATGGGAATCTCCTGGACTCAGCGTAACCGCCTCGTTGGCACTTGACAAGTTACTTTTCACAAGAATAACCTCTCAGTCGACATTTATCAGGTTACTCAGTCGGGCGCGGACAGCCTGACGAGAGAAGCACTTCATCCATCCCTGGGAGGGCGAAACCATGAAAGATCTATCGGCGACGGTGGTTATGGCCCACGGTGCCTGGGCCGCAGAATCGAGCTGGAAGAAGGTGGTTGATCTCATCCACCAAAAGTCCATCAAGGCGGTTACTTTCGAACTACCCCTGTCTTCCTTGGCCGACGATGTAAAGGCGCTCGATGGCGTGCTGGCGACGATCAACGGCCCCGTGGTGCTGGTGGCACACGCATACGCCGGTGCGGTGATCGCAGCCACGCAGAGTTCTAAGGTGAAAGCCCTGGTCTATATCGCCGGCCTTGCGCCGGATGAAGGCGAAACCGTCGCCGACGTGTTCAATCGCTTTGGACACGACGACAAAGCACCGACGTTGGTGCCAGCAAGTGACGGACGCATCTGGTTGCCGCCGGAGGCATTCGGAACAGCTTTCGCGCAACACGCCACAGCGCAAGAACAAAAAGCACTCGCCGCTGCTCAGCGCCCCATTTCACCAGCGTGCATCACGGTTCCCGTTGGCGCCCCTCTGTGGAAGCACGTACCAGCCTGGTACCTCGTGGCCCAACACGATCACATGATTCCTGAAAGAACGCAGCGCTTCATGGCCGAACGGATGAAGGCGCATATGCGTGCCTACCCCGTCGACCACTTGCCGAGCGTGACGGCGCCATCACAGGTAGCCGACCTGATCATCGACGCCCTGCGCAACACCACCACCTGATTCCCACTCGATGCAAATCAACGTAACGGAGATTGCCATGTCGACCATTCACTATCGCAGCGCTGCTATCCAAGGCCTTGACGTTTTCTACCGTGAAGCGGGCACACCCGGTAAACCGAAGTTGCTTCTGCTCCACGGCTTTCCAAGCTCTAGCCACATGTTTCGCGATTTGATCCCGCTGCTCAGCAACGACTTTCACATCGTTGCACCCGACCTGCCGGGCTTCGGAAAAACGGACATGCCATCGCGCGATACATTCAAGTACACCTTCGATCATCTGGCCGACATCATCGACGGCCTTACTGAAGCCATCGGTTTTGATCGCTACATCGTTTACGTGTTCGATTACGGTGCACCGACAGGTTTTCGCCTGGCGGTGAAGCATCCGGAACGAATGCAGGGCATCGTTACGCAAAACGGCAATGCCTACGTGGAAGGGCTGAGCGAAGACGGCTGGAACCCCATTCGTACGTATTGGGAGAAACCCACTGACGCCAATCGCAATGCGCTGCGCGCTTTTCTGACGCCGGAGTCGACGCGCTGGCAATACGTTCACGGCACCACTGACGAGTCACAGGTATCACCGGACGGCATCGCGTTGGACAACTACTACCTCGCTCGCGAAGGCGCGCATGACGTGCAGTTGGATCTTTTCTTCGACTACCAGAGCAATGTCGCCCTCTACCCCACGTTCCAGGCGTACTTCCGCAAACACCAGCCACGCTTGCTGGCTGTGTGGGGCAAGAACGACCCCTTCTTCCTGCCACCGGGCGCGGAAGCGTTCAAACGGGATATTCCCGACGCCGATGTGAGGTTCCTCGATACCGGTCACTTTGCGCTGGAGACGCATGCCGGCGAGATCGCGGAGGCCATCCGCGCTTTCTTCAAACCGTAAGCCCGTCAAAAATAGTTGTTGAGCGCGGTATCAAGCACATCCGCGTTATTCCGCCCCTTTTCGAAAATGCTGACATTCCACCCGAGCCCGATGCGGGCTCGGGACGGAGATCTATACGCTGTGGATGTCTCCAAGCTTGAACTCGAAGCCCGCGCCAGCATCCGCGACACGAGCTCTAACCGCGCATTCCGAAACAAAGCCGAGCGCTTCCTTCAGATAACCCGCGGCAACTGCCAGTTGAACCGAACCGCCGCGACTCGCAACACGAAGCACACGACACCACCAAGCACCGCCGCTACGGCCGGAGGACACCCTAAGCGACGACCGATAACGAGCACCGCCGCACCCAGCAAGGCCGCGCTAGCGTAGATGTTCGCGACCAGCACCATCGGTATCCGTGTAAGCAACATGTCGCGCATAACGCCTCCGCCACACCCCGTTATCGTACCCATCAGCGTCGCGATGAACGGGTTGATCTCAAAATCGAGCGCCTTCTCCGCACCGGCCACCGCGAACAACGCGAGGCCAGCCGCATCGAGCGTGGTCAGCACCATGGCAGGCACCGCCTCCACCTGCGTATGAAGCAAAAACGTGAACAGCCCCGCCGCGAACGCCAGCACGGGATAGCGCCAGTCGCGTATGGCGCTGGGCGGTGCTGCACCAATCAACAGATCGCGAATCACGCCACCACCCAGCGCGACCATGAATGACAGCACCAACACGCCGAGCAAATCCAATCCGGCATGGATGGCGGCACTGGCACCCTCGATCGCAAATACCACCGTACCGGCCAGATCAGCCCAGAGCACGACCTGCTTGCGAAGCATCACCATCCCCTCAATCACGTTGATTTGGCTCTGTTCTGAACACCCAAGCGCGATCGACAAGCACTCGGCTGCATATCCTCATGGTTGCGCTGTGTACGCCCGTTCCGGGTCGACAGAGGACATTAGGCTCACGCTTTTGGAAGATTGCGTAGCATCATCCTAGTCCGCCATGAGTCGGGAGCGGATATGCGCATCATGAAAACTACTGATTGAACAAGTCCGCGGTCCTGTGCAGTTCACTGACCGGAGCGGCTGTGCTTCAAGCCTTCCGCAAGCGATTCAACATTGCGAATCCAGGCAGTAAACAAACCCTCATCGTCTTCCCAAAGCTCCCTGAGTTCACTGGACTCGCCACATACCCGCAGACAGGCCTTTGAACCAAGTTCGACTAGCGAGGAAAAGTCGAGTTTGGCTAATCTCTCGCGCCAAGCTATCCGGGCCTCGGTTTCGTCATCGTCCAATGGCTGACCGCCTTTCGCAGCGACGATGACCGCCGCAGAAGCAAGAACCGCTTGGCCGGCGTCATACTCCAAATAGTCCGCAGCAAGTGCGGTCTCGAACGCCTTTCGCATGACAACCCGTGGGTCGGCCTGTGGAATTAGCTGCTCTTCAAGGAAATCCAAAGCGGAGTCGTCCTCGAAGACTTTCGCACTCCATGAACCCATGCGCTCCTCCATAGTTAGTTAGCTGAAACACTAAAATAGGCCGATCGCCGCAACCCCGAAAGTCGGCTTTGGTCGCCCCATTACAAGGGTCCATTTTGGGCCGTAAACGGACCTGACGGCGAACCGATTTTTCCTGAGACTTCCCACCGAGGAATGAGTTCAGCAATGAGTGTGAACGCAAAGTACGCGACAGGCGTGGATAACACTCCCAACCCAAATCGGGCCCAATAGTTCCTAGGCCATCGAAGAAACGAGAGCGCCACCCCTCCCAGCGCTAACGCTACGTAAGGCGCAAAGGTCATTACCCACATGGCGTAAAAGGCAAAAGCATCTGATTTCTCCCGCGAAACCAGAAAGCTCGCCGCTATCGCTCCGTACAAGCACAACGCGGGAAACAGAGCACCAAGTATGACTAGCGCCCTTGGTCGGGCTGCGGGTCTTAGAATCATGAGCACCAGCAACCCTGCGGGGAGCCCGAGCTCTAGAACAATGGCACCAATGTTCAAGGATGTCTCGGTCATGCTCCACCCCATCAGAGATCGACTATCCATGCTTTATCCACTCTGCGTCGAAAGCTAACATTCAACGCGTCAGATAGACGACCCACTGGAACACGTAGCCGGAATAGAACAGCAAAGCGAAGCCTAGAAGCCACAGCGCCCGCCATGGCAACAGCATCGCGGCCAACCGCGATAGCCAGCTTTAGCGCGTCTCTACGCGCAGCAGCCGTGCACGGCTGACATTGCCGCGGGCGCTAGCGTGGAATTTCTGGCTCTGGCCCGGCCCCAGGTCGTGCACTTCGTCGGTGGCGCGACCAATCGCGTGCCCTTTGGCGTCGAACAGCCGGAAGCTGACCTTGGCGGAGTGCACCGGCTTATGGCCCACGTTGGTCAGCGTGCCCACCACTTTGTTGCGACCGGGCGTGACGTCCCGCTCGACGCGATATGAGCCCACCCGCACGCTGGGTTTCGCGGGCGTGGCGGCCCACGCTCCGGACGAAGCCAGACCCAAACTCACCAACAGCACCAGCGCGGTCGAACGAAAATTCATCGTGTACTTCAAGACGAAATGGAACGTAGGAAAAGGACCGCATAGCTTAGCCGTGTCTCGCCCTTCCGTATGCCACGCCCGTCACTCCCAGCGATTGGCGTTCTTCGGGAATCCCGGGCGCTGTATCCGCACCACGCAGAATCGGTGCCCCGAGGGCGCTTGCATGACCACCCAGCGTTCCAACCGGCTCACGACTTGCGCTCCCAGTTTTTCCAGCCGGGCGACTTCGGCAGGAATATCGTCGGTTTCGATGTCCAGGTGAACCCGGCTCTCGTGATCCACGCGCTGAAGCTGGACGATGGGCTCATCTTCCGGCGTTTCCAGCATGCGGTAGTTGCCGCGCGTGCCGGGGTGGCCCATGTCGACTGGCCGCCCCAGGGCCTGTGCCCAGAAGCGGGCAGCATCGTCGATATCGGGCACGTTGCAATCGATAAGCAGCGCGCAAAGGCGGGAGTGATGCATGGTGTCTTTCTCCGAATGGGTACGTGATGCGCTTTGCGGCGACCGTACGCCAAAGGGCCGGGAGAGCGGCAGTGCCAGGCGTTACGTCCGGCCCATGCATCGACGCTAGCGTCGCGCGACTTTCGCTATGCTTCGCGGAACATGGCCGCGCGCCATTGGCACTTTCGGAGGATCCAGCATGACCTCTGTTCGTTTGACCGACCTTGCCCATGGCGGCGGTTGTGGCTGCAAGCTCGCACCATCCGTACTGCAGCAACTGTTGGCCGACAAGCCGACGGCGATGCCTTTTGCGCAACTGTTGGTAGGTACCGAAGCGAGTGACGATGCGGCGGTATGGCAGGTGGATGATCACACCTGCGTCATCGCCACCACCGATTTCTTCATGCCGGTGGTGGACGATCCCTTTGATTTTGGCCGCATCGCCGCGGCCAATGCGCTGTCTGACATCTATGCGATGGGCGGCAAACCGATCATGGCGCTGGCGATCCTCGGCATGCCGCTCAACAAGCTGGACGTGGATACTGTGCGCGCCATTCTTGCCGGCGGCGAAGCGATCTGCGCGCAAGCGGGCATTCCCATTGCGGGCGGACACTCCATCGATTCCGCCGAACCGATCTACGGCCTTGCCGTCATCGGCCTTTGCGCGCCGGCCGATGTGCGTCGCAATGGTGGTGCGCAGGCGGGTGACGCCATCATCCTGACCAAGGGCCTGGGTGTGGGCATCTACTCGGCAGCCTTCAAGAAGCAGGCGCTGCCACCCGAGGCGTATGCGGAAATGGTTGCATCGACCACGCAGCTCAACAGCGTCGGTCACGCCCTGGCTAAGGATAAGGACGTCCACGCGATCACCGACGTCACTGGCTTCGGCCTGCTGGGTCACGGCCTGGAAATGGCCCGCGCCAGTGGTGTGCGTCTGCGCATCGAGGCGTCACGCCTGCCCTTCTTCACGCAAGCAGAGGCACTGGCGCAGGCTGGCTATATCACCGGTGCATCCCATCGCAACCGGGACAGCTACAGCGACAGCATCACCCTCCCCTACGGCATGCCGGAGTGGCAGCGCGCCCTGCTCACCGATCCGCAGACGTCAGGCGGCCTGCTGGTGGCCTGCAAGGCCGAACGCGCCGAGGCCATTCGGGCAATGATTGAGGACTCGGGCTATTCGCGCGCAAGCATCATCGGTACCGCCGTGTCGGGTGCGCCGGGTATCGAGATCACCTAAGAGCCTGTCCGCGCAAATGGCGGAAGAGAATGGGAGTCGAACCCACCCGAGGCAGTCTGGGCTGCCTCACCCGGATTTGAAGTCCGGACGCCCCACCGGGGACGATGCTCTTCCATGGATTGAGGTTACCGCAGACGCGGGGCCATACAAGTCCAGGTAGCCAGCCTGGATCCTGCGTACGGTACCCCGGTTGAGCGTCACGCCCTGTCGGTCGAAAAATTCCAGTATCTGGATGGCCACCTTGCGCCCGTTGTCCAACCGGTCGCGAAACTGCGCTGCGGTGAAGCGGCCGTCCGGTATCTGCGCAGCGATGTCGGCAGCAACCAACACCATTTCATGCATGGTCGTGCGCAGAAAGAAGTGATCATGCGCCACCTCGTCGACCAGCCCCAGTCGCGCGGCAAACGCCATCAGCCGGCGGATCTCCTGTTCCGGACGTGCCAACTCCGCCGCAATGTCACGCACGCGCGGCGGGCGAAAGCGGGCCTCACCACCCAGCAACGGCGCGATGCTCTGCCATAGCGCCTCGCGCTCGGGGAGCCACTGCATGGAATGGCTGGCAAGGCGCACGAATGCACCATCGCGAACCACGCTGCCGACCACATCGTCATGTTGTAGCGCTTGCGCAAAGGCCGCCGGCGGCAACTTGGGTTGCGTTGCCAGCCGCAACTTCTCCCGGCTCACGCCTTGCAGGTCAGGGTTGGCGGTGTGGAAATCCTGCAGGTATCCCGTGAGATTGGCGACAAAGGTTTGCCAATGTGCGGGATTCATCGCGATGCGCTGCTCGCCAGCATCGAACACGACGGGCGTCAGCGCGGCAACGATATCGTCGAGCGTCGTTTCGGCCAGCGCACGGTCGCGGGCGAAACCGAGAAGATCCCAGGTAAACGGCGGCGCCTCCAGCAAGGCAGCCAGGGCCTGTTGGGTATCGTCCATGGCGAGTGCCGCGCGTACCGCAACGCGGCCGGCCGTGCGGCGCTGGCGCGACGGCGGCCGCAGGTCCAGAAAGCGGCCGCCACCAATGGTTCGCTGCGCCGAAACATCGCGCAGCACAAAGCGGTCGAGCGCGGCCGCGGCAATGGGACGGTCCAGCACCAGCTGCACATTGGCCGTATGACCGGCCAGCAGCGAAGCGCCCTGCAGCAGTACGACGCGAACACCGACCTCCACCGCGCCGTGGTGCAATCGCGCCGGAAACCATTGCCCCATGGGCTTGGGTTCGCTGGGCAGCACATGCAGTTGTGCGTCGATGCGGTCGGTCGGTGCGTGCAAGAAAGGATCGACCACCATGTCGCCGCGATGGATGGCGTCCTTGGTGATGTCCTCACCGGTCAGGTTGAGTGCGCAGCGGTCACCGGCCTTCCCGCGTTCCTCCGGGCGATTCTGCGCATGCAGCGAACGCACGCGCGCGGTGAGCCCCGAGGGGCTTAGCATCACAGAGTCCTTCACGCGCACCACGCCGGACAACACGGTGCCGGTCACCACGACGCCAATACCCGCCAGCGTGAACACGCGATCCACGGCAAGTCGGAAACGACCGTCATCAGCACGCTCACCCAAGCGGCGCGCCTCAGCGGCAAGTCGATCGCGTAGTGCATCGATGCCCGCGTCCGTTGTCGAAGACACCGGCAGGATGTCCGCGCCCTCAAGCACCGTGCCCGCCGTGGCCTCACGAATCTGCACGCTCACGTCGGCGAGTCGTTCGGGTGTCGCCAGGTCCGCCTTGGTGAGTGCGATCAGGCCACGGCGAACACCGAGCAGATCGAGGATGGCCAGATGCTCCAGCGTCTGCGGCATCACACCGTCGTCGGCCGCCACCACCAGCAACGCGAGATCGATGCCGCTGGCACCGGCCACCATGGTGTGCACGAAACGTTCGTGACCGGGTACGTCGACAAAGCCGAGCACCGAACCATCATTGAGCGGCAAATAGGCAAAGCCGAGGTCAATGGTGATGCCGCGAGCTTTTTCTTCCTTCAGGCGATCCGCGTCCACGCCGGTCAGTGCTTTCACCAGCGACGTCTTGCCGTGATCGATGTGGCCTGCGGTGCCGACGATCATGGAGGGTGCGCGACTCCGGCGTCAGGATTCCATTGCGCCAGCGTCGAGGCGAACGTGGCTTCGTCCGCTTCCTCCAGGCAGCGCAGATCCAGTTGCAATGCACCGTCGGCGATGCGTCCAACCACCGGACGCGGCAATGCCCGCAGCGCGGCGGCCAGTTGTTCCACGTCACGCTGACTGCCACGCGCACGTATCCGCAGCGCGGCGCTGGCGAGCGTATCCAGCGGAAGCGCGCCAGAACCGACCTGGCTTAGGCAGTCGCCGACATCGACGATGAAGGCATGGCCAAGCCGCTCGGCCACCAACGGCTGCAGGCGTCGAGCCTGTGCTTCGATATCCGCCTTGCGGCGCGTGAGGAAGCGCAACGTAGGCAGGCGCTGCGCAAGGCGATCCGGATCGCGATACAGCTTCAGCGTCGCCTCGATGGCAGCAAGGCGCATCTTGTCCACGCGCAATGCACGCTTGAGCGGGTTGCGGTTGATCTGACCGATCAGCGTGCGGTCGCCCACGATAAAGCCCGCCTGCGGACCGCCCAATAACTTGTCGCCGGAGAACGTAACCAACCGCGCGCCCTCTTCCACGGCGTCGCGCACAGTGGGTTCCCGTGCCAGTCCGTAGGGTGACAAATCCACCAGACTGCCTGAACCCAGATCGTTCAGCAGCGGCACGCCAGCCGCATCCGCCATCACTGCCAACTCACGCGCGCCGACCTCGGCGGTGAAGCCCTGGATGCGGTAGTTCGATGTATGCACCTTGAGCACGATACCGGTGCGCTCGTTGAAGGCGTTGCGATAGTCAGCGGGATGCGTGCGATTGGTCGTGCCCACTTCGACCATGTGCGCACCGGCCCGCGCCATAATGTCTGGCATGCGGAACGCGCCGCCGATCTCGATCAACTCACCGCGCGACACCACCGCCTCGCGCCCTAGCGCAAAGGTGTTCAGGCCAAGCAGTACGGCGGCGGCATTGTTGTTGACCACGGTGGCGTCTTCCGCGCCGGTCAGTTCGCACAGCAGCGCACGCACGTGGTCATCGCGCTCACCGCGCGTGCCGTCGTCCAGGTCGTACTCCAACGCTACGGCGTAGCGCATCGCCTCGGTCGCCGCCTCGATCGCCACATCCGCCAGCACGGCACGACCCAGGTTGGTGTGCAGCACGACGCCGGTGAGGTTGAACAACGGGCGCAGGCCGAGTGCCGAGGCATCCAGCAGGCGCGCGGCGCGCTGTGCCAGCTCGTTCGCGCCGGGAGGTGTGCCAGGGGTAACTCGCAAAGTCTGCCGCGCCTCGTCGATGACCTGTCGAATGGCGTCCGTGGTGGCAAGACGTCCGTGGCGCTCCAGCAAACCGGCGGCCTCCGCCGTTGCCAACACCGTGGCCACCGCAGGGAGCTGACGCAGGAGAGACACCTCAGAGTCGGTCATAACGCTGATCGCCGCACAAGGAGACCCTATGCTGCGGTGCTGACCAAGCGGGGGTCAAGGTTCGCCACGGTCATGACTTCGGCTTCATGTGGTGGCGAGCAGGATGCGTGCGCGGCTTCGCCGCCGCTGAACAACCTGCCCCGACGCAGCGCACCAGGCCTGCGGCACACGGTGGGCAAGATCGTGCCCTGTCAGGGCCGCCACCACCTGTTGGGCCTCGGGGATTTCATGTCCGCTACTTTGCCGACTACGCGCTCCTGGCGCTTGCTCGTGTTTGTTCTGCTGGCCGTTGCCGGCCTGTTCTACGTGAAATGGTTGCCGTACTACGGGCGTGCCTTCGTCGCCGCCAACCAGCATTCCATTGGCCATTCCATCCTGATGGGCGACGCGGCCAGCGCGCCAGCGCCCTCCTGGAACGCTGCGCTCGGTTACGCGCTGGCCTACGGCAAGGCGATCTGGCAGGCGATGCTGCTGGGGCTATTGCTGGGCTCGGGCATCCAGGCGCTGCTGCCGGTGGATTGGGTGCAGCGCATGCTGGGCCAGCGCCACTTCGGCAGCGTCCTTGCCGGTGGCCTGCTGGCGGTGCCGGGCATGATGTGCACCTGCTGCGCCGCGCCGGTGGTGGTGGGCCTGCGCGAACACCGCGCGTCGCCAGGCGCGGCGGTGGCGTTCTGGCTAGGCAATACCGTGTTGAACCCGGCCACCTTGGTGTTCACCGGTTTCGTGTTGGGTTGGCACTGGACTGCGTTGCGCCTGTTGCTGGGCATACCGATGGTGTTCGGATTGGGCTACGTGGCCAACCGCATGGCCGGGCCCGGCGAGCCGACAGCACCCGTTGCCTGGTCACCCACCGCAGCGGAGCCGCGCTCAGCCGCCGAGGTGGGACGGCGCTGGGCCCGGATCTTCGGCAGGATGACCCTGCGACTGATCCCCGAGTACATCGTGATCGTCTTGCTGCTGGGTGCGGTGCGTGCGTGGATGTTTCCGCACGTCAGCCCGGCGATGGGCGATCAGTGGTTCTGGATCGCGGCGTTGGCGCTGGCCGGCATGTTGTTCGTGATTCCTACCGCCGGCGAGGTGCCCATCGTGCAGGCCATGCTGGCACTTGGCCTGGGTGGTGGACCGGCCGCCGCCTTGCTGTTGACCCTGCCGCCGGTGAGCCTGCCTTCGCTGGCTATGCTCACGCGCTCGTTTCCGTGGCGGACGCTGGTTGTGATTGCGCTGGCGGTGGTGGGATTCGGGATCCTGGGCGGATGGTTTGCGGTGATGTTGGGCTTGCGGTGACTCCATATTTATTTGCCCGTCATTCCCGCGTAGGCGGGAATCCAGTGACTTTCAACGCAATGAAAAGCAAAGGCACTGGATTCCCGCCTACGCGGGAATGACAAGGTCGCGAATCTTCCTGGAAGTCACATCGTGAGGCGACCCGCTATTCGGCAACCGCTTCGCCTTCCCCCACCAGCAACAGCGGGTTGGGTGCATGCCGCGCGTAACCGGCTTCGGTGACCAGGATGTTGGGCTTACGGTGACTCCATATTTATTTGTTCGTCATTCCCGCCTACGCGGGAATGACGAGGTCGTGAATCTTCCTGGAAGTCACACCGTGAGGCGACCCGCTAATCGGCAACCGCTTCGCTTTCCCCCACCAGCAACAGCGGGTTGGGTGCATGCCGCGCGTAACCGGCTTCAGTGACCAGCATGTCCAAACCCAGCGAGGCCAGATCGTCCGCGTATGGGTCAACCTGTGTGTCCTTCAATTGGTAGAGCAGCTTGGCGTAGGTGTGGCAGTCATCGCAGGTTTCGGCTTGCACCACACCCGGATCGCCCTCAATGGTACGCAGGGACAGATGACGCGTACCGCCACAGGTGATGCACACAGCGCGCACGTGGTTCCACGCCGCGGAGCACAGCGAGCAATACAAGTAGCGCGTGCCCGGCGTGATACCGGTGGCCGTAATCAGGCCCGCAACGGAAGGCGAGCCGCAGCAGGGGCACAGCGCGCGTTCTTCCAGTAGTCGCAAGGTGTCGACCTTCAGGCGTGCCGCCGAGCAGGTGAAATAGACCTGCAGCGCCGCGGCGACAAACACCGCCGCGCCTGTATCTGCAGCAGTCAATCCGCCACGCAGGAACCGGTCGGCCAGTTTCTCCAGCGCCACTGCATCGCTATTACGCAATTGCTCGATCGCGTCTTGCGCAGCCTGTGGCAACTCGCTGTCGTCAATGCGCTCGAGCAGCAAGGCCAAGCCGTCACGCCACTGGGCATCGCGATGATGTCCATCGGCCGCGAGTGGCGGCAGGCGTGCATCGACGCACCGCGTCACTATCTCCGCGCTCAGCGTGGCCGCAGGGGCGCTTTCCGTGGTAACCGCATGCTGCGCCCGTGCCAGCACCGCCATGAAACGCAACCACGGTTCCAACGGATGCCCCGCGGACAGTTTCCCCAGACGTTGCGCAGTCGCAGCGAAGCGCCGTGATGGATCAGCGAGCAGGATGGGATCGGGTGCCTTGACGCCAGCATGCGCCGGGCCAGTCCATTTGCCTTCGGGCGGCGCGCCGGCTTGCTTCATGGGCGCTTCCTGATGACGTCTTTGCCGTGCTCACCATTCGCCACTTCGCGCAGCCACGTGCGGTGGTGACGCCACGCCCAGCCTGGAGTGACGTAACCCTGCGTCATGGCGCGCACCGAATCGCGCACCCAGATCGCCGCGTACACATGGACCACCCATACGATGATCGCCGCGATCGCTGCCAGGCTGTGGATCAGCACGGCTGCGCGCTGCACCGGAATGGAAGTGGCCTCACCAAAATAGACTTCCCAGATCACCAGCCCCGAGAAGAACAGCACCGGAATAAGCAAGGTCATCGACCAGAACACAAACTTCTGGCCGGCATTGTTGCGCCCCACCGGTGGCACATGCTCCTCATCGTTGGCCACCACGAAACGCATCTGCTTCAGCCACTCCACGTCATTCTTGTGCACCAGGTTCTCGCGCCAGAACTGCACGATCAGGCCAAGATAGCTGAGCAGCAGCAGGCAACCGATCCACGGATGCGCCGCGCGCATCCATTGCCCGCCACCGAACAGGCCCGATAGCCAGAACAGCATCGGGTGGAACATCGCCAGCCCCGACAGCGTCAGCAGCACAAAGCAGATGGCGGTGATCCAATGGTTGATCCGGTTCACCCTGGTGTAGCGGATGATCACGGTCTTGGGGCGGCTCATGGCGTCTTCTCCCCTTCGTCGAGAACGCGCTCGCCTTCGGCCTCGTCCTCTTCGGTGACCTCGTTCGGGCCTTCGGTGATCCAGTGGAAGAAACCGGCCAGCGCCGCCAGCGCGATGCCGACTACAGCGATGGGCTTGATGATGCCCTTCCACGCCATCACCACCGGGCTGATCCGTGGCTTGTCGGGCAGGCCCGAATACAGCGACGGCTTGTCCGCGTGGTGCAGCACGTACATCACGTGCGTGCCGCCGACTTCCTGCGGGTCGTACAGGCCCGCTTGCTCGAAGCCACGCGATTTCAGATCGACGATGCGCTCCTCCGCCCAACTCTTCATGTCGGTCTTGGAGCCGAACATGATCGCGCCGGTAGGACACGCCTTGACGCATGCGGGCTCCAATCCGACCGATACGCGGTCGGAGCACAGCGTGCACTTGTACGACTTGTGGTCTTTCTTGCTGATGCGCGGAATGTCGAACGGGCAACCTTTCACGCAGTAGCCGCAGCCGATGCATTTGTCGCTGATGAAATCGACGATGCCATTGGCGTACTGCACGATGGCGCCCGGCGCCGGGCACGCTTTCAGGCAACCCGGATCTTCGCAGTGCATGCAGCCGTCCTTGCGGATCAGCCACTCCAGGTTGCCCTGCTCGTTCTCGTACTCCGCAAACTTCATCAGCGTCCACACGTCGGGGCTCAAGTCGTCCGGGTTCTGGTACGAGCCTTCGAAGTGGCCGATCTCCTGCCGCAGGTTGTTCCATTCCATGCACGCCGACTGGCAGGCTTTGCAACCGATGCAACGGCTGACGTCGATCAGCTTGGCCACTTGGTCTTCGTAACTGCGCGCCTTGGGTGGCGTCATGGTTGACGCGGAGCGGCGGACGTAGTCTTGCGATTGCAGGTCGGACATGTCGGCTTCCTCAGGCGGCGACCGGTGCGCTGGTCTTTTCGACGTTGACGAGGAACGCCTTGAACTCCGGCGTCTGTGTGTTGGCATCGCCGACGGACGGCGTCAGCGTGTTGGCGCCGTAACCCTTCCTGGCCTGGCCGGTAAAGCCCCAGTGGATGGGGCAGCCGATCACATGCGTGGGTTTGCCATCCACCATCATCGGTTTGATGCGCTTGGTGACATACGCCTTGCATACCACCTCGCCCCGCTTGGACGACACCTTTACCCAGCCGCCCTGCTCGATGCCCTTTTCCTTCGCCAACACTTCACCGATCTCGATGAACTCCTCCGGCTGAAGGATGGCGTTGATCAGCGCGTGCTTGGTCCAGTAGTGGAAATGCTCAGTGAGGCGATAGGTGGTGGCCACGTACGGAAACTTGTCTGGACTGCCAAACGCCGCGCGGTCGTCGGCAAACACGCGCACCGCTGGGTTGTTCTTCACCTTGGGATGCAGCACGTTCTCCACTGGCGATTCCAGCGGCTCGTAGTGTTCCGGGAAGGGGCCCTCCGCCATCAAATCGCGAGCGAACAAACGCCCCATGCCCTCGGCATTCATGATGAAGGGACCGACACCGTCGGAAGGCTTCACCGTGGGGCCGTAATCAGGCACATCGATGCCCACCCAGCGCGTGCCATTCCACGAGATCACTGGCTTGGCGGGATTCCACGGCTTGCCATCCGGATCTGCGCTGGCGCGGTTGTAGAGAATGCGTCGGTTGGCCGGCCACGCCCACGCCCAGTTCGGCGCAATGCCCTGCTCGCGTGGATCGGTGGCGTCACGGCGCGCCATCTGATTGCCCTTCTCGGTAAAGCAGCCGGCGAAAATCCAGCAACCGGATGCCGTCGTGCCGTCATCGCGCAACTGCGCAAACCCATCCAACAAAGTGCCGGCCTTGGTCGCCACTGTGTTGGTGGCTGGATCGGCGAGATCGGTCAACGCACGGCCATTCATTTCCTTGGCCAACTCTTCTGGATCCGGATTGATGGGATCGGTGTACTTCCACGTCACGTTGAGCAAAGGATCGGGGAAAGTTCCGCCTTCCTTGCGATACATCTCGCGCAGACGATGGAAGATGCCGCTCATGATCCAGATGTCGGACTTCGCCTTGCCCGGCCCTTCCGCTGCCTTCCAATGCCATTGCAACCAACGCGCCGAATTGACCAGCGAGCCGTTCTCTTCGGCGAAACACGTGGTCGGCAGCTGGAACACCTCGGTCTGGATGTCGGCGGAATGTGCCGGGTTTTGCAGACCGAAGTCCTGCCAGAAACGCGAGGTTTCGGTGTCCAGCGGATCCATGGTGACGAGGAACTTCAGCTTGCTCAGGCCACGCCGGATCTTGCCTCGGTCTGGGAATGCCTGCAGCGGGTTGAAGCCCTGGCAGATGTAGCCCGTCATCTGACCGTTATTCATCATCTCGAACGCCCGGATGATGTCGTACAGCGGCACATCCAGCTTGGGCAGCCAGTCGAAGGCCCATTGATTGTCCTGCGTGGCGGCGTCACCGAACATCGCCTTCTGGAAACTCACGAAGAACTTCTTGTAGTTCTGCCAGTAGCTGGTTTGCCCCGGGCGTAGCGGCTTGAACAGCTTGGTCTTCATGTAGGTGTCGAGATCGGTTTCCTTGTCCTGGGGCAGATTCATATAGCCCGGCATCTGGTTGGAAAGCAGCCCGACGTCGGTCAGCCCCTGGATGTTGGAATGCCCGCGCAAGGCGTTCATGCCGCCACCGGCCACGCCGATATTGCCCAGCAGCAGTTGCACCATCGCCATCGAACGAATGTTCTGCGCACCCACCGAATGCTGCGTCCAGCCCAGCGCGAACAGGCTGGTCATGGCCTTGTCGGGCGCAGCGGTGCTGGCCATCAGTTCACACACATGCAGGAACTTGTCCTGCGGCGTGCCGCAGATGCGCGACACCATCTCCGGCGTGTAACGCGCGACGTGCTGCTTGAGCAGGTTGATCACACAACGCGGGTTTTGCCACGTATCGTCGGACTTGGCGAAGCCCTGGTCGTCCAGCTCGTAATCCCAGCTGGACTTGTCGTATGCGTGCGTTTCCTCGTTGTAGCCGCTGAACAAGCCGTCATTGAAGGCGAAGCCGTCCTTCACGATCAGACTGGCATTGGTATAGGAGCGCACGTACTCGTGCTGGATCGCGTCCTTCTCCAGCAGGTAGCGCATCACGCCACTCAGGAAAGCGATGTCCGTACCGGGACGGATCGGTGCGTAGTAATCGGCCACCGATGCCGTGCGCGTGAAGCGCGGATCGACCACGACCAGCTTGGCGCCGTTCTCGATCTTCGCCTCGATCACCCACTTGAAGCCGCACGGATGCGCCTCGGCAGCATTGCCACCCATGACGATCACGACGTTAGCGTTCTTGATGTCCTGCCAGGTGTTGGTCATTGCACCGCGACCGAATGATGGGGCCAGACTGGCCACCGTCGGTCCGTGTCAGACGCGCGCCTGGTTGTCGAACACCACCATGCCGAGAGAGCGCACCACCTTCCACGTGAGGTACGAGGTTTCACTGGACGACGCGGAAGCCGCCAGCATGCCCACACTGGTCCAGCGATTGACCGTGGTGCCGGCGGCGTTCTTGGCGATGAAGTTCTTGTCGCGGTCGTCCTTCATCAGGCGCGCGATGCGATCCAGCGCGAAATCCCAGGAGACTTCCTCGAACTCCGTGCCACCCGGCTTGCGATAGCGCGGCGCTTTCAAACGCGTGGGTGCATGCACGATGTCGAGCAGCGCCGAGCCCTTGGGGCATAGCGTGCCGCGATTGACCGGGTGATCCGGATCGCCTTCGATATGGATGATGTTGGAGAGCGCGTTCTTCGCGCGGTCACCCATGCTGTAGATAAGGATGCCGCAGGCCACCGAACAGTACGTGCAGGTGTTGCGCGTCTCCGTGGCGTGGGCAAGCTTGAAAGGCCGGACGGCGGCGGCTTGCGCCTCCCCCGAGGCCCCGAAGCCGAGCATGCCGAGGCTCGATGCTGCTAAGCCCAGGCCGGTGAACTTGATGAACTCGCGGCGGGTGAGTGCCATCGCTTGCGCTCCGGAAAATCTGGCTGGACTTACCGCCCGATGGATGAGCGGTGGACGTGGCTCGACAATCTCCGTGAAGACAACGGGTGTGACGCCGTTGTCTGGTCAAAAATGTAGCACAGATTCCGGGGTCGAGCCGGCCAGATTCTTGCGATTCCGGGCCGTGGAAACGCCGCTTGCCCATTCGTTTGCTACCCATCGACGTGCCGTTCACGCGGCCTTTCCGCAGAGTCGGCGCCGCAGCTGCCAGACAGCCTTTAGCGCGTGCGCGAAGGCGGCGCGGTCGAACCTCGCACCACCAGGTCCGCCGACAGCACGCGCTTGCGCGGCGGCACCCCGGCATCGTTCAACAGCTCAATAAGCATGGTCATGGCTTCGCGCCCCAGCGCGTTCTTCGGCTGGGCGACGGTGGTCAGCGCGGGCGTGGTGTAGCGTGCGAAACGGATGTCATCGAAGCCGACGACGGAGACATCCTCCGGCACGCGCAGGCCATGCGCAGCGAGTGCGCGCATGGCGCCGATAGCCATTTCGTCATTGGCGCAAAACACCGCACTGAAGGATCGCCCCTGCGCCAGCAGCAGCTCGATGGCGCGCTCCCCTGCTTCGATGGAGAAGTCGCCCGCGACAGTGAGGTTGGCGAGGAACGCCATGTCCGCGCGCTTCAAGGCGAGCCGGTAGCCCTGCTCGCGATCCACACAGATCGGGCTCGACGGCGGGCCACCGACGAAGGCGATGTCGCGGTGACCAAGCATCACCAGATAATCGACCGCGACGCCCGCCGCAGCAACGTTGTCGACATAGACGCTGGAGATCTGCGCGTCCTTGACGTACTCGCAAGCGTTGACCACCGGCAACCGCCCCTGCACCGGGATCGCCGGCACGCGCGGCGACATGGTGATGATACCGTCTGCCTGGCGCGCCGCCACCATGTCCGCATACGCCTGCTCGCGCACCAGACTGCCCTGCGTTTCGCCCAGCAGCACGGAATAGCCACTCTCGTGCGCCACCTGCTCGATGCCGCGAATCACCTCGGAGAAGAACGGGTTGGCGATGTCGGGCAGCAGCGCGATGATCAGGCGCGTGCGTGCCGTGCGCAGGTTGCGGGCCAGGGCGTTGGGCGTGTATCCCAGCCGCTTCACCACTTCATGAATGTGCTGGCGCGTGGTCTCGCTGACAATCTCCGGCCGTTGTAGCGCACGCGAAACGGTAGCGACCGATACGTTGGCGGCGGCGGCGATCTCCTTCACCGTCCGGACGCGCGCCGGCTGCGCCGCCGGGGTGGACGGTTTGCCCTTGGTACCCGGTCGTTTGCGCCTGGATCCGTCCCCACTCACGGGCTCACGCCTCCCTCTTTGCTGCATTGCTCACGACCATACCACTGGCCTTGGGGCCGGCAAGCACGCGAATAGCGCAGCCATCCCAGCGACCATTCCCTCGCGCATTGGTGCGATGCAATGTAATGGATTACATGAAATCGTTGCGCAGGCATTTGGGCATCTGTTACATATTTCGCCCAGTTTATAGCAGCAAGCCATCCGGAAGTGGCAACAACGCTCCCGGACTCGATGTGGATACCCAGTATCCATAAGGATGTAATCGAATACATTTCCGATTGCACCCATACACCGGGAGGGGACATGGCAAGCCAGAGGACATCGACAGACATTCGAGCGCCATCGGGCGCTGCGCCCCTGCGTGCGCAGCGAACTGATCGCGAATACGAACGGATAGGCGCTCCCGAATCACCCTCATGGTGTTGCGTCATGGGGGCGCCTTGATGAAGCGGCTTGGCATGGGCCTCATCGGCCCGGGCTTTATCGCCACGCATCACATCGATGCCGTGCGCCGCCTGGGTGACGTGGACGTGATCGGCGTCGCCGCTTCCAGCCATGACTCCGCCAAGAAGCGAGCCCGCGAACTGAACGCCGGGCACGCCTATGCCAGCTATGTGGAACTGCTCGCCGACCCGGCCGTGCAGGTGGTGCACAACACCACGCCCAACCATCTGCATAGAGAAATCTCGCTGGCAGCCTTGCGCGCCGGCAAGCACGTGATCTCGGACAAGCCGCTCGCCAGCAGCGCGGAGGAGAGCCGCGAGCTCGTCGAAGCCGCGCGTGCTGCCGGCGTGGCACACGTAGTTACCTTCAACTACCGCGGGCATGCACTGGTGCAACAGGCGCGCGCGATGATCGCCAAAGGCAAACTAGGCGCACCTGTGTTTGTGCATGGCCGATACCTGCAGGATTGGCTGACCGACGAACGGGCTTACACCTGGCGACTCGATCCCAAGTTGGGCGGCGCAAGTTCTGCGCTCGGCGATATCGGATCGCACTGGTGTGACCTCGCCGAGCACGTCACCGGTTCGCGCATCACCGCGGTGCTCGCTGACCTGCATACCGTCGTGCCGATCCGTCAGGCGCCCGCTACGTCGGCAAAAGCATTCGCCAAGCGAGGCAAAGCCGCCGCGCAACGCGAAATCGCGATCACCAGCGAGGATCTTGCCAGCGTGCTGCTGCGCTTCGACAACGGCGCGCGCGGCTGCCTCATCGTTGGCCAGGTACTGCCCGGCCACAAGAACGACCTGCGGCTGGAAGTGAATGGCCGACTTGCCTCCGTGGCATGGCAACAGGAGCAACCGAACGCACTGTGGGTCGGCCACCACGCACAGGCGAACACCCTGCTGGAACGGGACCCTGCCCTGCTGGATCCGTCCGCTCGCAGCTACGCCCACCTGCCCGCCGGCCACCCGGAAGCCTGGGCCGACGCCTTCCGCAACCTGATCGCCGACGCCTACACGTGGATACGCCAGGGCGGATCGCCGGAAACGCGCCCACCAGCCCTGCCCACGTTCGAAGACGGCTACCGCAACAGCCTTGTGATCGACGCCATGCTCCGCAGCCATGCGGCGGGCGGCATCTGGCAGGCCGTCGATGACGGTCACGAGCCACCACGCAAAAAGGGGAAACGGGGATGAAGTGGCGCCTTCGCTTGATGATGTTGTTCGAATACGCCATCTGGGGCGCCTGGTACGTCACCGTTAGCACCTGGCTGGGTAAGACACTGCACTTCAGCGGCCAGGAGATCGGCGCGGTCGCAGGTACCACCGCCATCGGCGCATTGATCTCGCCACTGTTCGTCGGTCTGCTGGCCGATCGCCTGTTCGATACACGCGGCGTGCTCGCCGTGCTGCACATCCTCGGTGCCGTGCTGCTGGTGGTCGCCGCACAGCAGCATACGTTTGCGGTGATCTATGCGGTGCTGCTGGTCTACAGCCTCTGCTACATGCCGACACTGGCGCTGACCACCTCGCTTGCCATGCGGCACATCAGCGATCCGCGCGAGGAATTCGGCGCCATCCGCGTATTCGGCACGCTGGGCTGGATCGTGGTCGGCCTTGCCGTGGGCACCTGGGGCGTGGAAGCCACCGCGTCGCCGCTGCTGTTGGCCGCTGCTTTGTCGGTAGTCATGGCCGTGTACTGCCTCAGTCTGCCTGCAACGCCGCCGTTGGCGCGCAATCAGCGCTTTGAACTGCGCCATGCACTTCCGCTGGAATCGCTGCACTTGCTGCGCGACCGGTCGATGGCGGTGTTCGCCCTCGCCTCGTTCCTGATCTGCATTCCGCTGCAGTTCTACTACGCATTCACCAACTTGTTCCTCAACGAGATCGGCGTCGTCAACGCCGCCGGCAAGATGACTGGCGGGCAGATGTCGGAGTTGTTCTGCATGCTGCTCATCCCGTGGTTCTTCCGTCGCCTGGGCGTGAAGTACATGCTGGCCGTCGGCATGCTGGCGTGGGTAGTGCGCTACGCCATGTTCGCTTTCGGTGGCACCGATCAGCTGATGTGGATGCTGTGGCTCGGCATCATCCTGCACGGCATCTGCTTCGACTTTTTCTTCGTCGTCGGCCAGATCTACATCGACCGCGAAGCACCGTCCGCGCTGCGTGCCGCCACGCAAGGGCTGATCACCTTTCTCACCTACGGCCTGGGCATGTTCGTCGGCTCGTGGCTATCGGGTTGGGTGGTGGATGTGAATTCCAGCACCGTCGCGCAAGGCATCGTCGTGCACGACTGGCATGCCATCTGGTTGATCGCCGGCGGATGCGCCGCCGTCGTCCTCGTTCTGTTTGTACTGCTGTTCAAGGATCGCCGGGCGGAGGCGAGCAGCCCCGTCGCCACCACCGCCTGATCCATCACCTTCAACGCCTCCACCTGGACACCCGGGAGAAATATTCATGTTGACCCGTAGGCAGTTCCTGGCTCGATCCGCTCTACTCGGTGGCGCTGCGTGGCTTGCCGCCAACGCACCCGGCCGACTTCTTGCCGCCGCGGCACAAAAGCCGCTCGGTATCCAGCTCTACATGGTGCTCAAGGCCTATCAGGATGACCCGATGGGCACGCTCAAGACGCTCAAGGCCATCGGCTATGCCGAGATCGAAGCCATTATCACCTCCACCGCACAGACGCTGCGTGACCAGCTGAAGGAGGCGGGCCTTGCCTGCCCCAGCCTGCACTTCGATAGCCTGGGTATCGACCCCGGTATCGAAGCTGCCCATGTGCTGGGCACGCAGTATTTCGTCAGCAGCATGCTGCCGTCCTTCATGGCGAAGATGAAAGGCGGCAAGGGCGAGGCCACCTACACGCTCGACGACGCCAAGCGCACCGCGGCATTCGCCAACCAGATCGGCGAGAAGGCGAAGCAAGCCGGCCTGCAGTACGCGTATCACAACCATCATAAGGAATTCACCGATGTCGGCCAGGGACAGACGTTCTACGACGTGCTGCTCAAGGAAACCGACGCCAACCTTGTGAAGTTCGAACTCGACTGCGGTTGGGTTCACGCGGGCGGCAAGAACCCCGCCGACTATTTCAACGCGAACCCGGGCCGCATCCCGCTGATGCACGCCAAGGATTTCCTGCCCTCCCCTGCACCCAACGATTATCCCGGCGCCGAACTTGGTCGCGGCACGGTGGACTACAAGCCGATCATGGCGGCGGCGGAACGTGCCGGCCTCAAGCACTGCTTCGTCGAGCAGGAAGGCCCCTTCAGCCGCGTGAGCCAGCTAGAGGCCGCGCGCATCGACTACGCCTACCTGCGTCCGCTGCGTTGAGCAGCGTCTCCCCCACTCACCGATAACCTTGCTTCAAGGGATCATGATGGAAAAGAACACATACGATGCCATTGTCGTCGGCACTGGCGTCAGCGGCGGATGGGCAGCCAAAGAGCTCACCGAAAAAGGACTCAAGACGCTAGTGCTCGATCGCGGCCGCATGGTCAAGCACGGCGACTACCCCACCGCCATGAAGGCACCGTGGGAGCTTCCCTACGCGGATGAGCCGACGCGCGAAGATGTGGCGCGCCACCCGGTTCACACGCGCCCCTCGTTCTACGGCATCACGCAGTCGACCAAGCATTGGTTTGTCGATGATCTCGATAATCCGTATGTGGAAACCAAGCCGTTCGACTGGTTTCGCGGTTACCACGTCGGCGGCCGTTCGCTCATGTGGGGACGCCAGAGCTACCGGCTCAGCGAAATGGACCTGGAAGCGAATGGCAAGGAAGGTGTGGGTGTGGATTGGCCCATTCGCTACGCCGATCTCTCACCCTGGTACGACTACGTCGAAAATTTCATCGGCGTGAGTGGATCCATCGAACATATGGCGCAGCTTCCGGACGGCCAGTTTCTGCCGCCGATGGAACTCAACTGCGTGGAGACGGAATTCAGCGGTCGGCTGGCTGACAAGTTCAACCGCAAGCTCATCATCGGCCGCACCGCCAACCTTTCCGGGCCGCTCAAGCACGACCAGAGCCCGCAGCGCGCCACCTGCCAATACCGCAACTTGTGCATGCGCGGCTGCCCCTTCGGCGCGTACTTCAGCAGCAACTCGTCGACGCTGCCCTCGGCCGAGCGCACAGGCAACATGACCATCGTGCCCAACGCGATCGTCTACGAAATGATCTACGACAACGCCAAGGGCAAGGCGACCGGCGTGCGCGTGCTCGACGCCGAAACCGGCAAGCAGACGGAATACTTCGCGCGTGTGATCTTCCTATGCGCGTCGACCTTCGGCACCACGCACATCCTGCTGAATTCCGTCTCCAGCCGCTTCCCCAACGGCTTTGGCAACGACAGCGGCGAAGTCGGCCACAACATCATGGATCACCTGTTCGGTGGTGGCGTGTCGGCATCGGTCGAAGGCCACGAGGATCGCTACTACACCGGCCGGCGCCCCAACGGCTTCTACATCCCGCGCTACCGCAATATCGGCTCGAACACGCGCCCCTACCTGCGTGGCTTCGGCTATCAGGGCAGCGCCAGCCGCCGCAACTGGACGCGACTGGTCGACGAGCCGCTGCTCGGTGACGACCTGAAGCGTGCGGCGGAAGATCCAGGCCCGTGGCGACTGGGCATGTCGGGCTTCGGCGAGATGCTGCCCTCACACGAGAACTACGTGAAGCTGGATCGCGACCGCAAGGATATTCACGGCCTGCCGATACTCAACTTCAACGTAGAGCACAAGCAGAACGAAATCCTGATGCGCAAGGACATCATCGAGGATGCCGTCGAGATGATGACCGCCGCCGGCTACAGCGACGTGCAGTCGTACCAGATCGAGGCCAACGTGGGCGCCGCCATCCACGAGATGGGTACGGCGCGCATGGGCCGCGATCCGAAGACCTCGGTGCTCAACGGCTGGAACCAGATGCATGCCTGCAAGAACGTCTTCATCACCGACGGTTCGTGCATGACATCCTCCGCCTGCCAGAACCCGTCGCTCACCTACATGGCCCTGACCGCCCGCGCGGCCAGCCACGCCGTGGACGAACTCAAGCGCGGCAACATCTGAGGACATGCCATGAATCGTCGCGAATGGTTGAAATGCGTTTCTGCACTGGCCGTGGGCGTGGTGGCTGCGCCCTCGCTACTCGCCGCCTTCGATGCACACGCCGCCGCCCAGGCCGCTATTGGCTCCACGCCGCAGTTCTTCACCTCGCCACAAGGTGATCTGCTGGCCGCCGTGGTCGACATCATCCTGCCCCGAGGCAAGACGCCGGGTGCGATCGACGCAGGCGTTCCCGCCTTCATCGACCAGATGTTCAAGGACGTCTATACGCCCGCCGAGCAGCAGCGCTATCTGGGTTCGCTGGCCGCGTTCGACCGTGCCGGTGGCAAGCCCTTCCTCCAGCTGGACGATGCGCAACGCAAGGCGCTAGTGACGAAACTACATCGCGAGGCATTGGCGCACCCCGGCGACAACGAGGCAACCTCGGCCGCCAACTTCGTCATGATGACCAAGAAGCTGACCATGATGGGTTTCTTCTTGTCCGAGCCTGGCTGCACACAGGTGTTGCAGTATTCGGCCGTACCCGGCGGCTACCAGGCGGACGTCCCGCTGTCGAAGGCAGGCAACGGCAAAGCCTGGGCCGTCGAAACTGTGTTGACGCTTTAATTCATGAGCCCAAGAGCCTTTTCAAAACCTGGCTTGAGCGCTCGCTGCCCTCACCGTCATTCCGGCGCAGGCCGGAATCCAGTGACAGACGCAAACGGTTGTCGTGTGACGTCAAAGCGTATGGCTCTTCCGCGAAAGCCGAACTACGACGCTACTGGATTCCGGCCTGCGCCGGAATGACGGTGAGCATGAGACGTCCAGGCGAGATTTCGAACGAGGCCTAAAGCGAAGACAAGGACATTATCCATGAAGACCCTCAAGGGCCCCGGCATCTTCCTCGCCCAGTACGCGGGTGATGAAGCACCGTTCAATACACTGCCCGATATCGCCCGCTGGGCGTCGTCGCTGGGCTTCGTCGGCGTGCAGATTCCCTCGAACGATGCACGCCTGTTCGATCTCGCGCAGGCGGCGGCGAGCAAGACCTACTGCGACGATATCGCCGGCATGCTCGCGGAACACGGCCTTGCGGTGACGGAATTGTCCACACACCTGCAAGGACAACTGGTGGCGTCGCATCCCGCGTATGACCGCCTGTTCGACGGCTTCGCGCCACCCGCGCTTCGCGGCAACGTAGAAGCGCGACAGGCCTGGGCGGTGGAACAGCTCAAACTTGCGGCGACCGCCAGCAAGCACCTGGGACTCTCGGCACACGCCACGTTCTCCGGTGCACTAGCGTGGCACCTTTTCTATCCGTGGCCACAGCGCCCGGCAGGATTGATCGACGAGGCCTTCGCCGAACTGGGCCGTCGCTGGCGTCCGATCCTCGATGCCTTCGACGATGCTGGTGTGGACGTCTGTTTCGAACTGCATCCAGGCGAAGACCTGCACGATGGCGCCACCTTCGAACGATTCCTCGACGCTGTCGATCACCATCCACGCGCCAACATCCTGTACGACCCCAGCCATATGGTCCTGCAGCAGATGGACTATCTGGCTTTCATCGACATCTACCACGAACGCATCCGCGCCTTCCACGTGAAGGACGCCGAGTTCCGCCCCAACGGACGCGCTGGCGTGTACGGCGGTTACCAGAGCTGGGTTGATCGTCCTGGGCGTTTCCGTTCGCTGGGTGATGGGCAGATCGATTTCGGCGCAGTGTTCAGCAAGTTCGCGCAGTACGACTACCCGGGTTGGGCCGTGCTCGAATGGGAGTGCGCCCTGAAAGACCCGCAGGTGGGCGCGCAGGAAGGTGCCGCATTCATCCGCCAGCACATCATCAAGGTTACCGATCACGCGTTCGATGATTTCGTCGCCACCAAGACGGACCCGAACTTCAACCGCCAGCTACTGGGACTCAAATAGCCCCATGCATCACTACCCGCTTGCGCAGGAGACGCCCAGGCCATGACCGATCACTCCCTCGGCCTCTCCCGCCGCGCCGCGCTCGGCCGTATCGCCGCACTGGCGGTGTTGGGTGCGGCGTCGCCGCTAGCCTTCGCCGGAACAACAGCTGGCAACGGCGTATCGCCAACGTTGCCAGCAGGACGCCTCCGGCAATCACTGAGCCGCTGGACCTCCGATGCGCCACTGCCCGACCTATGCAAACGCCTCAAAACCATTGGCTTTGCTGGTGTTGACCTGCTGCACACGGATGAGTGGTCGGTAGTCAGCGACCACGGCCTGGCGGTATCGATGGGCTATCCGAGCCGCCGCGACAATTTCATCGCCATGGGCTTCAACGACCCGGCCAACCACGCAGTGCTGTTGAAGGAGTTGGAAACCACCATCCCGCTCGCGAAACAAGCCGGCGTGAACAACCTGATCACCATGTTCGGCAACCGCAAGAATGGCATCGACGAACAGCAGGCCATCGCAAACTGCGTGGCAGGCCTCTCGAAGATTGCGCCTTACGCTGCGGAGAATGGCATCACCCTCTGTGTGGAACTGCTCAACAGCAAGGTGGACCATCACGGCTACCAGGGCGACAGCACGGCATTCGGCGTCGCGGTCATGAAGGGCATCAACTCGCCGCACGTGAAGCTGCTCTACGACATCTATCACATGCAGATCATGGAAGGTGATGTCATCCGCACCATCCGCGACAACATCGCCTGGATCGGCCACTTCCACACCGGCGGCGTGCCCGGCCGCCACGAGATCGACGGCACGCAGGAACTCAACTACCACGCCGTCGCCAAGGCCATCGCCGATCTGAACTACAACGGGTTCATCGCGCATGAATTCGAACCCGCGGGGCCCGATCCGTTCGCTTCCTTCGCGGATGCGGTGCGGATCTGCACGGTCTGAACTTCTAACGAGAACACCCATGACACAGCGACTCAACGCCGCCATCCTGCTTGCACTCGCCACGCTCGTCACGTCTGCCGCGTGGGCGCAGACGGCCGAGCCCACCGATCCCAAGGCCACCGAACAATGGGAGCCCGTACCCAAAACGGTGACACCAGGAAAACAGGACGACGCCCCGCCTTCGGATGCCATCGTGTTGTTCAACGGCCACGACCTCAGCCAGTGGGAAACCGCCAAGGACCGTTCACCGGCGCGCTGGAACGTGCACGACGGCGTGGTGACGGTGGACAAGGCCACGGGCAACATCCAGACCAAGCAGCATTTCAGGAACTATCAATTGCACCTGGAATGGCGCGTGCCCAAAGACATCACTGGCGAAGGTCAAGCGCGCGGCAACAGCGGCCTGTTCCTGGCATCCACCGGGCCGGGCGACGAAGGCTACGAGATCCAGATCCTCGATTCGTACAACAACAAGACCTACGTCAACGGACAGGCCGCCAGCATCTACAAACAGTCCGCGCCACTGGTGAACGCCATGCGGCCGCCCGGCGAATGGCAGACCTACGACGTGGTGTGGACCGCACCGGTATTCGGCGCCGATGGCGCACTCAAGTCACCGGGCTACGTCACCCTGTTCCACAACGGCCTGCTGGTGCAGAACCACACCCAGCTCACGGGCGAGACGTTCTACATCGGCAAGCCGAAGTACAAGGCGCATGCGGACGCAGCCATCAAGCTGCAGGCTCACGGCGACCCGTCGCCTGCGATCAGCTTCCGCAATATCTGGGTGCGGCCGCTCGATTGAGCGGTCTTGCCTCAGCAATCAGGCCAGCAGTCGCCAGATCAGAATGCAGGCAATGAGAAATAGCCCGACGTATTGCGCCTTCCTGTTGCGCGTGGTTCCGGAAGCCGCCCCTAGCGTCATGACCAACGCCAGCCACATCGGTACGCAATGATCCACACCCACACTCCCTGATCCATTCTTCCATCATCGGAGATTCCACTCCGATCCGTGTGCCGCCGGTTAGATAACCGGTGGCCCATCACGCCGCTTTCAGTGCCCGCAGCAGGACCGCCCTTGCTGCTGGATCGGCGGGCATGGCACCGAGCCGTACGAGCAGAACACGCAGCAGTCGCCTTCCTTGGGCTTCAGCAACGCGCCGCACGCGGCGCATTCATGGAAAAACACGCAGGCGTTGGTTGGCATGACTTCCATGCTCTGGTGATCGCACTGGGGGCATGTGAGCCGCGACTCCAGCACCAGCGTCCTGACATCCGTACTCGCCATGTTCCATGCCCCTTTCCTGATCTTACGGTCAGCCGTGGCCCATCCAGCCACGGCAGTCACGGGACATCCCTACTGACGCCATCGCCCCGAAACGTAGGGATTTATACTCAGGCCCAGGGCGGCAACGTCGCCACTGTCTGGTCGGGGAACACCGTGGAATGGATTGCAAGGCTGGCCCACGCCGGCACCCTGCTGATCGTCAACGCCTTGCTGGCAGGCCTTTCCTCGGCGATTTTCCTGACCCTCTACGCCACCGGCCCAAAGGGGCGGCGCCTGCATGGCGTGCTGCTCTGGGGTCTCAGCTATGCCGCCTTCGCCGTCGGCTTCGCGGTCCTGATCCTGCCCGGCTTCCACATCGACTTTGCTTACCTCCAGCTGACGGGCAACCTGATCATCGACGTCGGCGCCGTGCTGACGTTGCTCGGCGTCACCGCCTACCTGGAGCTGCCCCGGCGCCGGCTATGGGTGCTGGTGCCCGTTGCCCTGCTCGCGATAGTGGAGATCGGCAGCGTCATCGCCGGAGGCGAGAACTTGCGACTCATGGTGATACTGGGCAACGCACTGACCGCCCTGCTCACCATCGCCACCGGCGATGCCTTGTGGCATTGCGTGGACAAACCGCGGCGCGCTGTAGCACGCGTCGCTGCCGCCTTCCATTTTCTGTGGGCCATCATGTTGCTCCTGCGCGGCGCGTGGTGGTGGTTTCATCCATTTGCCGATGTCACCGAAGATCCGACGTCGACCTTCGGCCTGCTCTCGCGCCTCATCCTGACCTGGGTGATCACGCCGAGTTTCTTGTGGATGCTTACCCGCGAACTCGATGCAGAACTGATCCGCCAGGCACATCAGGATCCATTGACGGGTGTGCCCAACCGCCGCGTTATCTGGGAACAAGGCGAACGCATGGCCGCTCAGGTGGACCGACAAGAAACGAGCATGGCCGTGCTGATGATCGACGTGGATCACTTCAAGGCGATCAACGACCGCTGGGGACATGACGGCGGCGACCAGGTGCTGGTAGCCATCGCGCAAACACTGCAACGATATGTGCGCGACGAAGATCTGCTGGCACGCGTCGGCGGCGAGGAGTTTATGGTGCTGATACGCCACGGCGATGAAGCCACCGTGGGCGAGATCGCGGAAAGACTGCGCAGGGCCATCGAAAGCCACCCCATCGCCCTGCCATCCGGCGAAGCGCTGAACTGCACGGCCAGCATCGGCTACTGCCTGTTGCCACGCGGACAGGGCCATTGGCGCGATATCGTAATTTCTGCCGATCAAGCGCTTTATGCCGCGAAGCGGCAAGGACGAAACCGCGTCGTCGGATCACGACGTCAGCCCACCTGATCCCGGCCGGCGCATTCCGTAAAACGGCGGCGATCGTTGCAACGGCGCGCTTTTGGACGTCCATCTCTATCCACTTATATAGAACTTTTTTCCGATGCCCGAGGACAGCTCGGTGCAAGCGTTGTGCTATGCAACGGGCAGATAATCGATCGAGTGCAAGACGCGAGATCGCATATAAGAACTTGCGTTTTCTCAGGGGCGTTGTTGAAGGAAATCGACCGGCGACCAGAACACGGGAGGCGCGCAGTCATGAGCCTTTGGTACGAAACAACCTTTCGACGGGTGTTGTTTCCCGCCTATGAATCCGGCCTTCGCCACCGCGACACGCTGTCGTGGCTGGATCGTTACGAGCACGATCAGTGGCTGTCGCCCGAGCAGATGGCGCAACTGCAATGGACGCGCCTCAAGCAGTTACTGGAGCACTGCCATCGCGAGGTGCCCTACTACCAGAAGCAATGGCGCGAGCTTGGCGTCACGCCAAGCGACATTCGCACCATGGATGATTTCGCGCGACTGCCGCTGCTCACCAAAGCAGACATCCGCGCGAATCTGGACGATCTGAAAGCCGTTTCACTGCGCGATCAACTGCTCTACAAGGCCACCGGCGGCTCTACCGGCGAGCCCATGCGCTTTGGCTACACACGCGAAAGCAACAACCGGCGCCATGCCGTGATGTGGCGCGGCTACGGCTGGGCGGGTGCACCGCTGGGTGCGCGCAGTCTGTTGCTATGGGGAGCCGGCGTCGGCAACCCGCCGTGGCGGCAGCGTGTAAAGGATCACCTCTATCACGCCGCATTCTCTCGTCGCGTCATCAATAGCTTCCACATGACCGAAGCGAACATGGCCGAGTTCGCCGATGCCATCGATGCCTTCCGGCCGCGCGTGTTGCTCGGCTACACCGGGCCGCTGATTCGTCTCGCGCAATGGATGCTCGACACCGGACGCCATGTGTATCGCCCACAGTCTTTCATTTCCTGCGGCGAGGCGCTTCACGAATTCCAGCGCGAGATCATCGAGAAAGCATTCGGCTGTCCCGCATTCAATACCTACGGATGCCGCGAGTTTATGCTGGTAGCTTCCGAGTGCGAGCGACACGAAGGCTTGCACGTCAACAGCGATCACCTGTTGGTGGAGTTGCCCAAGACGCCCGATGCGCCGCCGGATGGCGAGACGGGCGAAGTGGTGGTCACCGACCTGTCCAACTACGGCATGCCGTTCATCCGCTACGCCACCACCGACCTCGCCACGCCCGCGCACCACACGTGCAGTTGCGGCCGGGGATTACCGCTGATCAAGCAGGTGGACGGCCGTGTGCTCGACGCCATCCACACGCCGGATGGTCGCGTGCTTCCAGGCATGTTCTTGCCGTTCCTGTTCAAGGAAACCAAGGGCGTGAGTCGCTACCAAGTGGTGCAGCGGCAGTTGGATCGTCTGGATATATCCATCGTGCGCGGCGCCGAATTCAATGACGATTCACTGGCGTTCATCCGCCACGAAATCCACAAAGTGCTGGGTGACAGTCTGCAATTGCACTGTCATTTCGTGGACACGATTCCGCTGACCAGCAGCGGCAAGACGCGGCTGACCATCTCGGAACTGGCCAACCACATCACCCACTGAGGCGCGCAGCGAACCGCGCCCCTGCGGCAATCGACCCGAGCCTATTTCACGGCGATTTTCCTGTGCGTCCGCGAAGCTCTTGGTTTTGGCGACGTTTTGTTGCCTTTGCGACCAAGGAGCCAGGCCGTGACCCACGACAACACCCCGACTGCCGACACCCAGAGCTTCGAGCATGAGCCCGATGCCTCCCACGGCTACTGGCACAACCGCCCGGAGAACGCCCTGCCGCCGCCGGACATGATGGGTGCCTACATGCGCAACAAGACGCTGCCCGGGGCGGGTATCGAGCAGCGCAAGGCGATCATCATCGGTAGCGGCATCGCCGGCCTTGCCGCTGCGTTCTACCTGATCCGCGATGGCCGCATGCCTGCCGGCAACATCACCATCATCGAGAGCATGGATATCGAAGGTGGCTCGCTGGATGGTTCGGGCAACCCGCAGGACGGCTACATCGTCCGTGGCGGCCGCGAGATGAACTGGAACTACGACAGCCTATGGGACATGTTCCAGGACGTGCCAGCGCTCGAATTGCCCGAAGGCTACAGCGTGCTGGACGAGTACCGCTTGGTCAACGACAACGACCCGAATTATTCCAAAGCCCGCCTGATGCACAAGCAGGGCCAGATCAAGGATTTCTCCACCTTCGGCCTGAACCGCGCGCAGCAGTGGGAATTGATCCGGTTGATGCTGAAGCCCAAGGAAGAACTCGACGACATCACCATCGAGGACTATTTCAGCGAAGGTTTCCTGCAAAGCAACTTCTGGTTCTTCTGGCGTTCGATGTTCGCCTTCGAGAACTGGCAGAGCCTGCTGGAGATGAAGCTGTACATGCACCGCTTCCTGGATGCGATCGACGGCCTGAACGACATGTCTGCCCTGGTGTTTCCCAAGTACAACCAGTTCGACAGTTTCGTGCGCCCCCTCATCACCATGCTGCGCAAGCAGGGGGTGCAGGTGCAGTTCAATACACGCGTGCATGATCTCGACATGGCGGTCGATGACGAGCGTCGCACGGTCACCGGCATCCGCTGCACCATCGACGGCAAGGACACCACGCTTCCCGTCGCCGATGGTGACCTGGTGTTTGCGCTGACCGGCTCCATGACCGAAGGCACGGCCTACGGCGACATGAATACCGTGCCTGTGCTCGAACGCGGCCTCCACGATCCCGGCGCGGACAGCGACTGGGGCCTCTGGCTCAACCTCGCCAAGAAATCACCGGTATTCGGTAAGCCACTCAAGTTCTGCGGTGACGTCGAGCGCTCGATGTGGGAGTCGGCAACGCTGACGCTCAAGCCCTCGCCCCTGGCCGACAAGATCAGGGAGCTTTCCGTCAACGATCCCTACTCGGGCAAGACCCCCACGGGTGGCGTCATCACATTCACGGATTCGAACTGGGTACTCAGCTTTACCGTCAATCGTCAGCCGCACTTCCCCGATCAGCCCAAGGACGTACTGGTGGTCTGGGTCTATGCCCTGCTGATGGACAAGGAAGGCAACTACGTGAAAAAGCCCATGCCGGCGTGCACGGGACGCGAAGTGCTGGCCGAGCTTTGCTATCACCTGGGCATCATCGATCAGCTCGATGCGGTGGCCGCCAACTCCAAAGTGCGACTTGCGCTGATGCCTTACATCACCGCGCAGTTCATGCCGCGCGCAGCGGGCGACAGGCCTCACGTGGTGCCAGCGGGCTGCACCAATCTCGGCCTGCTGGGGCAGTTTGTCGAAACCCACAACGATGTGATCTTCACTATGGAGAGTTCGGTAAGAACGGCCCGAGTCGCCGTCTACACCCTGCTGAATCTGCGCAAGCAGGTGCCTGACCTCAGCCCCACGCAGTACGACATACGCAACCTGATCAAAGCGGCGCGCACGCTTAACAACAACGAGCCATTCATCGGCGAGCGACTGCTGCACCGGGTGCTCGGCAAGTCGTACTTCGCGCACGTGCTGCCGCCCTTGCCCAAGTCGGAAAAATCCAAGCAACGCGAATTGCTGGAAGACGAACTCGGCAACCTGTTCGGCAAGGGCAGTCAGGTGTTGCGCAACGCATCGGACTGGCTGGAACGCTTCGGCGACAACCTGCGCAAGAAGTCGGGCTAAGGCTCTGAGGGAAAACGCGGTCATGGTAGTGCGCTGACGTTATCGCCAGCGCACTACAGTCGTCGCATTCACTCTTTCGAAAGCAGAAACCTGCTGATGCGCCGCCGCAGTTCCCGATCATCGATCGCCCTGGCTTCATCGTCGGCCGACACCGCATACTCGCGTGCCTGCGCATCATCGCCAAGACGCTTGTGACGTTCGGCCAGCGAGAATTGGATGGATGCGCGATAGGCCCGTGCCTCGTCTCCCACCGCCAGCTTTAACGCCCGTTGATACAGGGAAACCGCCGCACCATCGTCCATGGTGAAATCAGCCAGCGTTTCCCACAGAAACGGATGTTCATACCCGCCAAGGCTCTGCTCCTCGCAATAGTCGTGGAGATCCTTGTAGGTGGTGGCATATCGGTCCGGTTCGCTTTCGTTCGCGAGCTCCGTCGCGAAGCCCATGACGTGATCCCAGACTTCCGGCTTGATGTCCATCGCTTTCGCTCCCTGCCTATCGTAAGTGCCTCGGCTCCAGGTGCAACGACCCAGGTCGAGCTGCACATCATCTCAGGAAACGAACACAGCCCCATAGCAGGACACCAGAAAACGGTGGGCTTTAAACCTTCTGTCCGCGAGCCACATCAGACGCCCAGGGTTGGCCCATCCACACGGATAGGGCCCTACGGGAGGAAAGACTATGGCGCGTTGCCGAGGGGTGATTCTCTTTGCGTGGCTGAGCGCGGCATCTGCCGTATTGCACGCCCAGCCACCACTTCACGTGGTGCAACCATCCGATATCGTGGCACTCGCGCAGGTGAGCAAAGCGCAGCCATCGCCGGATGGAAGCCAGATCGCTTACGAAGTGGACACCGATGCCGGTTCCACCATCTGGCTAGTGGGAAGCGATGGCGCGCACGCCGCCCGAGCGTTGGTATCCGGCGAAGGCTCGCCGAACTCGCCGGCATGGTCACCGGACGGCGCATCACTGGCTTTCCTTTCTCAAGCACCCGTGGCTGCCGATTCTCACCAAGCCGGTTCGAACGGTTCTGCCGCAGCAACATCGGGGCAGCAGCTCTGGCTGGCATCGCCTGGCAGCGGAAAGTCGGAACCGCTCACTCGCCTGCCTCTGCGCATCAGCGGCTTTCGATGGTCGCACGACGGACGACGCATTGCGTTCCTGAGCAAAGGCGGCGACGTGCCGCAACAGTCACCAGAACACGACGAACACGTGCTTGACCGGCCGCAGCCCAACAGCCGCCTGTGGATCTATGACGTCGACACTCGGCAAGCGCATCCACTCACTCAACCAGACATGCATATCGTGGCTTTCGACTGGTCGCCGGATGATGCGCACCTCGTCGCATCCAGCTCGCCCACGTCACGTACCAACGATGTGGAAAACGTGTTGTCCGTCGTTACCATCGATGCATCATCGGGCGCCGTCGAACGGCGGATTCCTGGCGGTTTAAGCAGACGCAAGGTGCTGTGGTCTCCCGACGGCCATCGACTTGCCTACTTTCGATTGGCACCGACGACAGATGTCGGCTTTCTCGTGATGTACGACCTGCGCACCGCAACGGAGCAAGTCGTCGCCGACACCCGGCAGGCGACCTTTGAAGACATGGAATGGGGCAACGACGGCGACGCGTTGTTCGGTCTTTCCCTGCAGGGGACGCGTTATTCGATCGCGCGTATCAATGCAGCGTCTGGCCAGACGGTGAGCTCGCAGCCCCTGCAGGGCGCTGTCGAAAAAATCGCGATCAGCCACGACGGTCGCACATTCGCCTATGTCCAAGAAACATCGTCACATCCCGGCGAAATTTATGTGGCTCGCCATGGTCGTGAGCGCCAGCTCACCGTCACCAACCCCCAAGTGAAAACGTGGTTGCTGGGAACGCAGCGTGAGATCCGGTGGACCGCGCGCAGTGATGGCCGAACAGTAACCGCCGTGCTGCTCTTGCCGCCCCACTACGACCCGCGCAAGCGCTATAAAACCGTCGTGCATTTGCACGGTGGTCCGACCAGTGGCTGGGATCAAGGGTTTCACGGTTCGTGGTACGACTGGGGTGTCATCCTGGCATCGCATGGATACGTGGTGCTGCTACCGAACCCCCGAGGCTCCGATGGTGCCGGTACCGCGTTCGGCATGGCTAACGACCGCGATTGGGGCCACGCCGAATTCCAGGACATCATGGATGGCGTCGATCAGGTCGTCGCTGACGGCATCGCCGATCCGGAACGGATGGGCGTTGGCGGCTGGAGCTATGGCGGATATCTGACCGCATGGGTGGCTACCCACACGAACCGATTCAAGGCAGCCGTTGCCGGAGCGGCGATGACAGATCTGTTCGGCATGGCGACCACCACGGATATCGCCCCGGATTTTCTCAACCGCTACTTCGGACCGCTCGCAGCCAACGCGGCCAACTACGACGCGCATTCTCCCGCCCGCTATCTGCGTGATTGCCAAACGCCCGTACTGGTCGTGGGTGGCGAAGACGACGCGCGCGTGCCGTTTTCCCAAGGGATGGCGATGTATCGCGGGCTGCGCTTTCTAGGAAAGGAAACCCAGATGGTGCTGTATCCGCGAGAACCGCATTTCTTCGGCGAACCCGCGCATCAACGCGATTCGCTGGAGCGCATGCTCGCCTGGTACGACGCTCATCTCGGGCCCTGAACCTTCTTGGCGTCGGCTCACATGGGAGAAGCGCCGTCCACCTATGTATAGGTGGACGGCAGGCCCTCGCGTCGACAAATTTCCCGAACAAGAACATCGGACAGGTCAGCGCCATCGCGCTCATGCGATTCGATGATCGGAATGGCCCACTCGCCGCCAGCCAACTGGAAGTTGCGCGTCCACTCTGGCCACGCCAACAGCTCGTCGACCGTGTAGCGCTTCGATCCGCCCATCTCGGCGTGCCCGCCGGCGATGGACTCGCCAACGTCAAATAGCGCGTGGCGGAACGGAAACAGGTAAACGCAATAAACGTGGTGGGTCGGATGCACGTCGGTGGGCGCCTGGTTTTTGTAGCTCAGGCGGAGCACCTGTCCCTCGAGCTTCTCCCGCGCCAGCGGTTGCGAGTGACGGTAAAGATAGTCCGCGGAAAGTTCACCCATGTCGGGCCAAATGACGGCGTGCTCTGTATGAGTGAAGTTCTTGAACTTGTTTGGATACGCCAGCTGCGGCCAGTTCATCTCTTCTCGCGCGATACGTGACTCGAACAGCCGGTACTCCTCTGGATCGAACTGGATGACCAGTCGCCAGTTTTCATTGGGTACGACTCGTTTGATTCGCGGTGCGTCCATGCGGAATGAGCCTTGGATGTATCCGCGTATTTGAACAGTCCCGCTGCTGGAGCGAAAGCATGGCTCGCTTCCGCGCGCAGCCTGCACACGGGCCGCCCCTTATGGGGTGCTGGTTCCCGGCGTATCGGGGTGAAAGTCGTCGCCGGGAGGAAACGGTGCGCCACGCGACATCCATGTCTCGAACTGTTCGACCGTCATGGGCGGGCCGATATACCAGCCTTGCGCGCAATCGCAGCCTGCGTCACGCAGAAAATCCCATTGCGCCACGTTCTCCACGCCTTCCGCGAGCACCCGCATATTCATGTTGCGGGCCATGGCGACAATGGTGGACGTGAGGGTGATGGCCCTGGCGTCATCCGGCAATCCGATCAGGAAGCTGCGGTCGATCTTCAGGATTTGAATCGGGAAGCGGTTGAGATACGCCAGCGACGAATAGCCGGTGCCGAAGTCGTCGATGGCGAAGCTGAGCCCTAGCGCGCGCAGCCGCGAAAGCACATCCGACACGGCAGGCCCATGCTGAAGCAGACTGCCCTCGGTGATCTCCAGTTCGAGCAGTTGCGGAGGAAGGCCGGACGCGCCCAACGCGTCGGAAACCTGTTCATAGAGATTGACGCTGCCGAACTGTCGCGGTGAAAGGTTCACCGCCATATGCAAACCCGACCAGCCGCGCCGGACCCATCCGGCCGCCCGATGACAGGCTTCCTGCAACACCCAATCCCCAATCGCCCCGATCAGTCCCGCTTCTTCGGCATAGGGGATGAAACGGTCCGGTGAAACCAGGCCAAAGGTATCGCTCCGCCAACGCAACAGCGCTTCGACGCCCACCACCCTACCCGTACGCAATTCAACCTGCGGCTGATAGAGCAGCGTGAACTCGTCGCGCTGGAGCGCACGGCGCAATCCCTCGCCAAGGTCGAGCAAGCCCTGTGCCTCGCTGGTCAGCGACGCACTGTAGAAGCGAAAGCGCGCCCGCCCCTCGCGTTTGGCCAACCCCAACGCCGCATCGGCGTGCTTGAGCAGCGTGGCGCCGTCGTCGCCATCGTGCGGCCAGGTGCTAATGCCGATGCTGGCACTGACGAAGATGTTCCTGCCCTGCCATGCAAAACCTTTGGCGATGACTCGCTGCATGCGTTCAGCAGCAGCCGTGATGGCGGTGGTATCCAGTGTCCCAAGCAAGGTAACAGCAAGGATGTCGCCATCGAGCCGCGCCACGGTGTGCGTCTGCTCGATACCGGAAAGACGATCCGCCATGTCTTTGATCAACTGATCGCCCACCTCATGTCCCACGCTTTCATTGACGCGCTTGAAATGGTCCAGGCCGATCAGGAACAGCGCCAGGCGCGCCCCCTCTCTCTGCCTGATCGCATGATCGATGCGGTCAACGAGCAGCGCACGGTTGGGCAATCGCGTGAGCGGATCGTGGTAGGCGAGAAAACCCAGGTCCTTGGTGCGGCGCTCCACCGCTCGGCGCAGGGCGAGCACCCAGATGGCAAGCGCAATACCCGCCGCGCCTGCAACAGCTAGCGCATAGGCGAAGATCTGCGTGTACGGTGTGAAGTTGACGGGATTCCCCATCCATTTGCGCCGAAGCGCGTCGCGCTCTTCGCTGGTGATGAGCCGCATGCCGTTGTCGACCAGCGCAAGGGTGGCAAGATTGCCCTTGCGTACGCCCCGATGGAACTCGCTCGAATAGAACTCGAATGCGTGGCTGAAATCCGCACCCGCGCTATTTTTGTAGAGGTAGTAGTTGGCGGGATAGTCATCCATGCACAGGATACGGACGTCGCGCTGGTGCACGGCGTCGATCATCGCGTTGTAATCGCGATACAGCTTTAGTGCGGTGATCCCATGCTGCTTCAGGTGCTCAATACAGGCGTCGCCACGCTCCACGCCGACCTCGAAGCCGCGTAGTGCATCCACGTCGTCAATACCGGAGATGGACGTATCGACATAGATGCCCACGGTCACCTTCGCGTAGGGCGCGGAGAAGTCATAGAGCGGCTCCCGTTCCGGCGTCCGGAACAGCATATCGATCACGTCGGCCTGCCCGTCCAACAGCATGTGCTGGGCATTGGCCCAATCCGTTGGAACAAGTTCCACGTGGATGCCGGTCTTCTGCTCCCACAGCTTCCATTCGTCCACCAGGTAACCGCGGGGCTGATGGTCGGGCCCGATGAACAGATAGGGCGGGTAGTTGTTGTCGCTGACGACACGAAGCGTTGCCGGCGCTGCGTGCAAGGCAGCGACCGCCACGACTGCCAACAGAAGTGCCAGCCACGCTCTAAGCACTCATTCGCCCTCTTGTCGCAAGCTGACACCCGCTTGCTCCCTGCGGCTGCCAGGCCATGCCTGATTTGGTCCGGGCCTGTCCTAGTGGCATGTGCGACAGGTCACGGAGGCTATCGACGAGTACCGCCGCGTCGAGGCTAATCCTTTGACCCGTGAATGCCGCATGTATGAAGCGGGGCCACCATGGTCGGCCCTGCTCGCCCCCTGACGCCTGTCTTTGCGTATCGGCGGTTCCTGTCGATTATTGAGTGTCCGCCTCGATCACACGGCGGGGCGGCGGCGTCACTTGCATAGGGAAAAAGAAAACCGCCCCATCCAAACGGATGGGGCGGTTTCAGTACGGCTTGCGAAGCGTGGCTCTTCCTGGGGGAAGGCCCACGCTATACATCAGGCCAGATCGAAGCGGTCGAGGTTCATCACCTTGACCCAGGCGGCGACGAAGTCGCGGACGAACTTGTCTTTGCCGTCCACACTTGCGTAGACCTCGCCCAGGGAACGCAACTGCGCGTTCGCACCGAACACCAGGTCCACCCGCGTGGCGGTCCACTTCTTCTTGCCGCTCTTGCGGTCGACACCTTCGAACACTTCACGCGACACCGGCTTCCACTCGGTACCCATGTCGAGCAAGTGGCGGAAGAAGTCGTTGGTCAGCGTCTCCGGCTTGTCGGTCAGCACGCCATGCGCTTCCTTGCCGGTGTGTGCATTCAGCACGCGCAGGCCACCGACGAGCACCGTCATCTCCGGCGCGGTCAGGCTCAACAGTTGCGCCTTGTCGACCAGCAACACTTCACCGGGGACGCTGAACTCGCCCTTCAAGAAGTTGCGGAAGCCGTCGGCGACAGGCTCCAGCATGCCGATGGACTCCACGTCGGTCTGTGCCTGCGAGGCATCCATACGGCCCGGCGCGAACGGCACGCTAACGTTGTGGCCTGCGTTCTTCGCTGCCTGCTCGACACTCGCACTACCGGCCAGCACGATCAGGTCCGCCAGCGAGATCTTCTTGCCGCCGGATGCTGACTTGTTGAAGTCGTTCTGGATGCCTTCCAGCACCTTCAGCGCCTTGGCGAGTTCATCGGGCTCATTGACCTTCCAGTCCTTCTGCGGCGCGAGGCGAATGCGTGCGCCGTTGGCGCCGCCACGCTTGTCGCCACCACGGAAGGTGGATGCCGAAGCCCACGCCGTCTTCACTAGCTGTGCCACCGAGAGACCCGAAGAAAGGATCTTCTGCTTGAGCGAGGCCACGTCCTTGTCGTCCACCAACGGATGGTCGACCGCTGGGATGGGGTCCTGCCAGATCAGTTGTTCCTTCGGTACTTCCGGACCGAGGTAACGCGCGCGCGGCCCCATGTCGCGATGGGTCAGCTTGAACCACGCACGTGCGAAGGCATCGGCGAACTGGTCGGGATGCTCCATGAAGTTACGCGAGATCTTTTCGAAACCCGGATCGACGCGCAGCGAAAGATCGGTGGTCAACATGGTCGGCCGCTGCTTCTTCGACGGATCGAATGCGTGCGGAATGGTCGCTTCGCCACCCTTGGCGACCCATTGGTTGGCGCCAGCCGGGCTCTTGGTCAGTTCCCACTCGTGGTTGAACAGGTTCTGGAAGAAGCCCATGCCCCACTTCGTGGGCGTGCTGGTCCAGGTGACTTCCAGACCACTGGTGATAGCGTCGGCGCCGACGCCGGTGCCGAAGCTGCTCTTCCAGCCGATGCCCTGAAGCTCGATGCCGGCAGCTTCCGGTTCCGGCCCCACGTGAGTGGCGGGGCCCGCGCCGTGCGTCTTGCCGAAGGTGTGGCCACCGGCGATCAGCGCCACGGTTTCCTCGTCGCTCATGGCCATGCGGCCGAAGGTGTCGCGGATGTCCTTTGCTGCGGCGAGCGGATCAGGATGACCATCCGGACCTTCCGGATTCACATAGATCAGGCCCATCTGCACGGCGGCCAGCGGGTTCTCCAGGTTGCGCCCCTTGTCGGTGCGACTGGTCTCGCTGCCATGCAATTCTTTCTCGGCAACGACTACGCCTTCCTTCTCATGTCCGGGCGTGCCCTTGCCATAGCGGATATCACCACCCAGCCAGGTGGTTTCCTTGCCCCAGTACACGTCCAGGTCCGGCTCCCAGGTGTCTTCGCGGCCACCGGCGAAACCGAAGGTCTTGAAGCCCATGGTCTCCAGCGCGACGTTGCCGGCGAGGATCATCAGGTCCGCCCAGGAGATCTTCTGGCCGTACTTCTGCTTGATGGGCCACAACAGGCGGCGCGCCTTGTCCAGGCTGACGTTGTCGGGCCAACTGTTCAGCGGAGCGAAGCGCTGCTGACCACGCCCACCGCCGCCACGGCCATCGCCGACGCGATAGGTACCGGCGCTGTGCCAGGCCATGCGGATGAACAAGCCGCCGTAATGACCGAAGTCAGCAGGCCACCAATCCTGCGAGTCGGTCATCAATGCGGCCAGGTCTTTCTTCAGGCCGGCGTAATCGAGGCTCTTGAATGCCTCGGCGTAATTGAACTTCTGATCCAGCGGGTTGGTTCGGCTGGAGTGCTGGGCCAGCAGGTCGAGCCTTAACTGGTTGGGCCACCAGTCCCGGTTGGTCGTACCGCTGCCGGCAGCGTGGGGAAACGGGCACTTTGCTTCGTTGGACATGCGCTTTCTCCTTGGGAGACTTGATCCACTACGGGTACGACGATGGCTTGAGGGTTCCATGACACACCGACGTTACCGCCGGACCATCTGCAGGCGACCCATACCGCGATGCGCCGCAAGCGGACATCGGTGGGGTACTGGTCGTATTCGATGGCGAATGTCGTGGCGTGCATGGGACCCGTGTGGCTCGCATCGACAAACCTTTCCTTACGGAATGTACGCAAGGGCGGTGGGCAAGAGAATTTGATTCTTGCAATGCCTGTGATAGACGGGGGCTATGACATCGCGTGTATCGCCGCCCTGCCAGATGGACAACGCGGCGGCCTTTTCCAAAGCCTTCACAACACGCACACATGCCTTCGACAAAGCGCACCTATTACGTCAACCGGGGTGAAGGCTGCGTGGTGCGTGTTGAGCGGCGGCTATCAGGCCGATAACCAATGCGCAGGCGCCCCGCCCGGCCGTAGCTCTGTCGCCATGCGCTTGAGCCTGCGGCGCAACCCGGGCGAGCCGCACAGCAGGTAATGGGAGTCGTCTGTCAGGTTGCACAGGGCCTGGACCTGGAACTTGCCCTGCTCACGGTTACCGATCGCAAGGATGCGGTCACCGTTTTGGAGGAACAGCCGATCAGGCCAGCGGGCAGACAAGTACAAGGTGATCGCCGGCTCACTCAGGTCGATCTCGATGTCGTTGAAGTAGCGGGTGCCCCGATAGGGCACGCCATCCACCAGGCCCATCTCGCGATCGACGCCGATGGTGTGGTCGCGCACTTTCGTGATCACGCCGATAACGCTGTCCAGTTCAGCCGCCATGCGCACGTGCCCCAACTATAGACTGGTAATCCCGATGGGCACGGAAACGGGCCGGGCGAAGCATCCGCACGACCTCCGCCAGGCCAAACAGCGCCATGGCCACACAAAGAAGCGTGATGACCATCACCACGAGGATCACGGGCAGTGACATGACAAACGCGCTCGTCGGCCATTGATTGACCCACGACCAACCGAAATACATCGCCGTCACCAGCGCGGCCGCCAGCAGGGCAATGAGCATGAATATGCCTATCCGCTTCAGTGGCTCGATGGGCTCCAGTGCCTCGCCGGAATCGTGCAGACGAAGCCAGAACAGGCGATGGCGCCCGTTGGCGACAAAGGGGGCCGCGGTTACCCGCACGGGTAACTGCGCATGGCGCAACACTGCGCCCGCGCGCTTGCTGTCATTGAAATCACTGGCTTGGCAGAAATACCAACGTCCATCGATGCGCAGGCGATACAACCTTTCCTGCTCACCCGAACGTCCCCGCACGAGATTGCCTTCGAGGCGTTCGAGCTGCCCTTCCATGATGCGCTGTGTGCCGTCCTTGTTCATCCACCACTCGTCCCTGACCTGCCTCAACCGGGATCATGCTAATGGGATCCAGCTGAATCCGCTCAGTGTGTTGGAGCTCGTTTACGATCGTGCTTGAGCGCCGTTTTTCCTCAGCGTCATTCCGGCGCAGGCCGGAATCCAGTGGCCTCCACGTCCGGTCTTCGCGAAGGGTTTCACGGCATATGGCCGACTGTGGCGACCATCCAGCGTAATCGCTACTGGATTCCGGCCTGCGCCGGAATGACGCTGAGGGGATCGAGCCACACGGAGATTGTAAACAGGCCCTTGGTCAACATCAGCGATCACTCATCATCACACCGGCCGTCTGCAAACCCGAATACAGGGCCGCAGGCACGCCAAAGCCGGGGAACGTGGTCTGGCCGGCGAGATACAAACCCGACAGCGGCGTGCGATGCGCAAAGTAAGCATTCGGGTTGGCGCCGGGTGCCACGCCATAGAGGGCGCCTTCGTAAAGATGCCGCTCGTGTTCGAATGTCTGCGGATCGAGCGTGCGCACCGTATCGACCTCCAGCGTCGGTAGGAACCCACGCAACGCCGCCAGATGTTTTTCCAGCGCATCCTCCGTCATGGACGGCGTCCATTCGCTGGCGTGCTGGATACCGGACACCGGCGCATACAGTTCGAGCACGCCCTTCCCCTCCGGAGCCAGGCCGGTCAACACCTGGCTGGGCGACGTCCAGGAGAGCCAACGCGGCACTTGCTCCGCGACCTGATGCATCACGCCCTGTTGCCTCATATCCGGCACGTGGTTGACGATGAAGGCGCTGGAGGCCGGCGCGCAGCGGCCACCCAATTGCACGGCGATGGCTCGATGCGACAGCGGCGCACGGCGCGCTGTCCGTTGCATGGCGCGTGGAACAGCGTCCGGCGACAGCAACCGATTGACCACGCTAAATCCCGCGCAGGTCGCGACGACCTCCTGCGCGGGAAGATGTTCGCCATTCGCCAACACCACGCCACTCACGCGCCCGCCCGACACGTCGATGCGCGTGACCTCGCAACCACAACGCACCGGTACACCCGCCGTTTGCAGCGCGCGATGCAACGCATCGGTGATGGCCCCCATACCGCCTCGCGGCAGATGAAACCCTTCTTCCAGCAAGGCCAGCAGACCGATCAACTGGGACGCCGGCAATCGATCCGGCGGCGTGCCGGTGTAGAGCAGGATGGAGGCTACCGCCGCCTGCAATGCAGGATCAGGAAAATAACCAGCGATGGCACGGTCCACCCGGCCGCCAAGCCGCGGAAGATAGCGCCAAAGCTGGCCAAGCGTTCGCGGCAACGAAGGCTCGAACGGCAGGACACCATCGAGCAGACGGCGATAGATGGGACGCCAGTCGAGCTGCAGCTTGCGCAGGCCTTCACGCAGTAGCGCAGTGCGAGCTGCCGCATCATCACCCTCGACACGCGCCGTCTCGATGCTGCCCAGATGTACGATGGTGCCATCGTCCAGATGCGTTTCGTGCGGATGATCAATGGCGACGAGCGGCACCTCCACATCGAAGTTCAGCCCAAGCTCCCCGAACGCCCGTCGTAGCAGCGAAGGCACCGCCACATAGACCGCACCATTGTTGAACGTGTAGCCATCCATCCGGGTGGTTGAGCAACAGCCACCAGGCTGATCCGAAGCTTCCAGCACCATCACTTCCCGGCCCGCGCGGGCCAACGCTAGAGCGGCAGAAAGGCCGGATAGGCCCGCGCCAATCACGATGATGGGAGCGTTGCTACGTGGCATAGCGGAATCTCGCAAATGTAGGGTCAAGGGACAGCCTGCGGGATCGGCCGGCCGCCGTGCCCGCGGCACCGTGATATCCTGTCGCCAATCAAAATTGAACAATGATCAATTTTGAACATTGTTCAATATCAAGGCCAACATGTCCACACCCAGCCACCCGCCACGCAAACGTGAACGCACCCGCGATCATCTCGGTACGGTGGCATGGGCGCTGTTCGAGCAGTTCGGTTACGAAGCCGTCACCATGGAACAGATCGCTGCCGAGGCGGGCGTGGCGCGTGGCACGCTGTATAACCACTTCCCCGTGAAGGAGGCCGCGCTCGCACTCGCCCTGCACGAGCAACTGGCAAGTGATCTCAGTCCCTTGATGCACAAGGTCATGGCGCGGCGGAGCCTGCAGACGCGACTCGCTGGGATACTGGATGCCTCGGCACAATGGTGGGAGGCGCATCGCGACTATGCCGCACCGTACATCCGCTATCGATTCCAGGCGCTCGGCGACGGGCAGCAGGGGCAAAGCGACTCCGACATGTTGGCGGTGTACGCATCGTTGATCGAACAAGCACAAGCAAAGGGCGAGATTCGCGACGATATCGCCCCGCCCTTGCTAGCCAGTCATCTGCATTTTCTCTATCTGGGCGCCGTGTTGCGCTGGCTGGAAAACAACCGCCTCAGCCTGCGTCATGAGCTGGCACAGGTGTTGGCGTTCTTCATGGCGGCGGCCATGGCATCGGGGCGCTGAGTTTCGCTTGAGTGCTTTCGCCGCGCAGGCGTTCACTCAGTCATCGACAGCCTTCCACTGCCAAGTCCGCGACGCCATGTCGAACTCGCCGTTACGCATCGATGTATGGTCGGTGCCGGAGTCCTTGGTGATGAAGGCACTGATCGATGTTGCGTAGACCGACAAGGTGACGGAATCGCCCTCCAGCACCGTACCGGCTACGTCCAACCGGGCACCCTTGGGCAATTCGAAACGCACATACTCGTTGTCGTCCATGTCGTGGGCGCGCAAGCGTGCGGCACTGATCCCATGGCCGTTGTAGATAGCATCGATAGTCGAACCCGCGGGTATGTGTACGCCGGCCACCTCGACATCTTCTGCCAGCATGCCGTCGCCCACGCTCACGTCGCCGTCGTGCTCGCGATACACCGAAAGGTCGCGCCCTACTCCCAACGGATAACCGGCCACGCGCTGCGCCACCGCGGGCGTACAGCTGAGGTCCCCGTGATAGCTGAACACCCCTTTGGCGCATCGCACGCCGAGCGCCAACCAGTCATGCGGCGCATCGCCAATGATGTCCACATCACCGATGCGGTAGGTGCTGAACTCGAATGTTGCATCCGTCCCCGCCGGCAAGGCGAGTTCGCCGACCACGTGATCGGCAGCCAAGGTGCAGTCCACCGTTTCCTTCTCAGACGAAGTATCGAACCCTTGCTTGAACTTGGCTGCCGCGCACGGCAGGCCGTGAATGGCCGTGGGCCGCGTCAGTACACCCTCGGACACATAGCGGGTCGGGTTGTCTCCACCAGTGACCGCGATCGAGAAATCACCGCGGATGGGCAACCCCAACAGCATGGTTTCCACTGGAAGCGTTCCGCCGCTCACATCATGTGGCTCCCAAGTGGACTGCACGACCGTTGATCCCGCCGGGAAATGCAGGTCGTCGTAGACCTTGGGCGACGACAGGTGATGCGTGTAATGCTGGACCACAGCCTCGCTGTAGGCCTGCTCGATGTCGCGGTGGTTGAACAGCAGCAACAGTTGGAGCGCCACAAAGAGGACGCAACATGGCAGGCCGTAACGCCAGAAACGACCATGCCGAATGGAACGCTTGATGCCCAGCAAGGCCAGAATGATCGTCGCGGGAATGGTTACCAGCAGGGCTAACAACGCGAAGACGACGAGGTTCGACAACGACAGTGGGACCACGGCAATTCCTTGGCAAATGTCGGTATGCCAGCGAAACAGCCTGCTGGCGAAGCCATGCCATCCGGCACCGGCCCAGCATATCAAGCTGCCCCGGTTAAGCGGCAGCGCCGTTGGCCGGGCTGGAGGGGAAAGCGCCGAGCGTGCGGCGACCTTACTCCTTGCGCGTGCGTGCCTTAGCCCGTGTGCGCTTGCCCGGGGACGCCGCCTGCGGCGCATCCTTCGCGACGAACGATGCGTTGCCGTTCATCTGCTCGATCCACGACAGGTCGTCGATATAAGCCAGAAAGTGCTGCAGGTAGCCGGGTGACAGCTCGCGCATCAAAGCGATGGTGCGATGGACGAGCGCACGCGAATTGAGTGGACCGGCGTTCTCCGGCGCATCTTCCATCGATTGGCGAAGCTGGCTCTCCGTGCGCACCGACGACCAGATCTTGCGGAACTCACCCAGCAGTTCCATCTCAGGCATGGCGGATGTCGCTGGCTCGGTAGCAGGCTTCTCGTTGCGTGACGCCGCCATGCGGGCGAGCTGATCGATCAGTTCACCGAAAGGACCTCGCTCCGCGATGTCGGATACCGCATCGTTGCTGGCACTCACCGCCGAAGGAATGAGATCGGCGGCATACGCGTCGATCAAGACGGCCAAGCGTGCGTCCAGCAGTCCGCGTGCTTCACCATCGATCCGGGCGGCACGCTTCTCCAGCGCATCCATGAAATGGAACCGGATGGGATCGAGACGATCTGCCTGTCGCGCGCGCCAAGCATCGAGCGTCGCGCGTGCGCTGGGCGTTCCGTCAGTCATGAGACGCTACGGCCGTATTCGACGGCCGCGGCACAGGCGCGATCTCCACGCGACGGTTCTTTGCGCGCCCATCCTCGTTTTCGTTTGAACTCACTGGCTGCTCCGCGCCGAAGGCGGCAGCGAAGACGGAAGAAGCAGGCACGCCTTCAGTAATCAGCGTACGGGTAACCGTGAGCGCGCGCTCGGCGGACAACTCCAGGTTGTCGGCGAAGTGACGATTGCCGTCACGCACTTGCTGGTCGTCGGTGAAGCCGCTCACCATCAGAATTTCATCGCGGGACTTGAGGTAATCCGTCAGCGGCCCAGCCAGGCTTTTCAGCAGCTCGCGCCCTTCCGGTTGCAACTGGTCGGAATTGAGCGCGAACAGCACGTTGCCGCGAATACCGATGCGCCCATCGACCAGCGTCACGCGGCCGGCCGCCAGCGGCGCGGCCAGCGCCTGCTCCAGCGTCTTGCGGCGCTGTGCTTCAGCCTGGTGTTGCTTCACCTCTTCGTCGAGCCGGTTGGACAACTGCAGTTGCACGCCGATCACGCCGACCAGAATCAGCACGAACGCGCCCAGCAGTACCGACATCAAGTCGCCGAACGCGGCCCAGATCGGCGCGGTCGATTCCGCTTCGACCTCGAACTCGTCACTCATGCGTTTTCAGCCCCGGCCGTTGCGCGCTGATCGGCAATCTGCCGCAGGTCTTCGATCACCTGCTTCTGCGAAAGCATGCTGAGGTCGACCACTTCACGCGCCTGGGCCACGTAGTACGCCAGTTGCTCGTCGCTACGCGCCAACGTCTTGTCCAACGCGTCGGCGATGTGCTGCAGGCGTTCCATCAGCGCTTCGTTCGACTGGCCGTACAACTGCACCGACACCCCAAAAGCTTCGCCAAGGCTGGCCACTTCCACCGCGCTGCCCGTGACCTGCGCCGCCACCGTACCGAGCTTGCCGGTTTCGGCTTGGATATGGTCGGTGAAGCGGGTGCTCACGCGATCGAGCAGGTCGGCCGAGGTGGCGACCAGCGCATCGACCGCTTCACGCTGTTCCGTCGACGCGTGGTTCACAGCGTCAAGCAGGGTTTCCAGTGTGGCGAGCAGACGGCTGCGCTCTTCCAGCATCGCCGTGTCGCGCACCATGCTGTCGGAAAGCTTCTGGCGCAGCTCGGCGACGACGTCGGCGGCCGCCTTCGGCGCTTCCGACGCAGCCTGCACGAGGCGGGAGATCTCTGCGATGGTTTCGCTGGCGTGCGTCTGTGCCTGTGCGGAGATGTCGCCGGCGGTCTTGGCCAACGTGTCGCAGATGTCCTGCTGACGGCGGGTGGCGTGTTCGCCCACCTGCTCCCATTGCTGGCCCAGGGTGGCGGTCATCGATTCGAACGATGTCGTCCACGTCGCCAATCGCTGCTCGTCGCGCGACTCCAGCGCTGTCTGCAACTCCGCATGCGAGGCCTGCACGACGCGCACCAGCGACGACGCCTGCGCTTCGAAGGATGCCGTAGCCGTGGCCAATGCTTTTTCGTTGCGGGCCGCCAAGCCGTCGTTCGCTGCAGCCTGCTGCGACAGTGCGTTGTTCCATGCCGTTGCCGCGTGGCCGGCCGAGGCATCCAGGCGTGCAGCGACACTGTCCAACAGGCCGGTCGAACGCTGCTCGAAGGTTTCGCCGAAGCGCTCCAGCGACTGGCGCAGATCGCCGGCCATGGATTCGTTGGAGCGGCGATGTTCGTCCAGCGCCTTGCTCCAGAGTTCCGCCACCGTTGCGGTACTGGTCTCGAAGCCGGTGGACAGGCCATCCAATTGCTCGCGTACGGCCTGCGTGACGGATGCATGCAACGTGGCCGCTTCGCGCGCGAGCCCAGCCATCGTCGCCTCTACCACCGGTTGCAACAAGGCGCCGGAAGCGCGCGCGCTTTCGGTGACGCTGTCCTTCAACGACTGCTCCACCGACGTAGCGAGATGCGTATAGGTCGCCTCGGCCCGCGCATGGAAGGCTTCGTGACTGGCGAGCTGCTGCTCGGTCGCGGTCAGGTTCTGCTGCCACAGGGCGCCGGACACGCGTGCACTTTCGGCCACGCTGTCCTTCAACGACTGCTCCACTGAGGAGGCGAGCTGCGTGTACGCGGCCTCGGTGCGGGTGTGGAACGCGCCATGGCTGGCGAGCTGGTGCTCGTTGGCGGCCAAGCCTTGCTGCAGCATGGAGGTGGCAGCGCGCGCGCTTTCGGCCACGCTCTCCTTCAAGGATTGCTGCACGGAGGCGGCAAGATGCGTATAGGCCGCTTCGGTGCGCGCGTGGAACGCTTCCTGACCCGCGAGCTGGCGCTCGTTCGTCACGGTGCCATGTTGTTCGAGGGCGATCATCAGCGCCTGCAGGCGATCGACCAGGGTCGGCATCAGCGCCGTCTGCTGTTGCAGGAGCTTGAATGCTTCGTCGCGCTGGTGCGCCTGCGAATGCACGCGCAAGCTGGTGGCAATCCTGGCGTCCAGTTGCTGCACGGCGTGCAGGCGCTCGCGCCGGCACAGTGCGGAAAGCAGGCCGAGCATGGCCGATGTCGCCACGCCCGCAATCGAAGTGCCGAACGCAAAGCCCAGGCCCTTGACCGGCGCGGCGAGCGAACCGCGAATAGCTTGCAGGTCAGTCGCGCTTTCCAGCGCGAGGCCGGTGCCGCGCAAGGTCGCCATCATGCCGAGCAGCGTGCCCAGCATGCCCAGCAGCACGAGCAGGCCGACCAGATACGGCGTCAAGGCTGGCGCGGGCATGGCCACGCGCTCGCCTTCCACGCGCAGGCGCACGGCGTGACGCAGGCTGGGATGCAAGCGGGCAAGCCAATCGCCCAGGCCTTCCGGCGCCACAGGGGCATCCACCAGGGCATGCGTCAGCGTGGCGGTTGCCTGCCGGTAGCGGTGCAGCTCCAGCGCGCCGGCCACGTAACAGGCACCGATCACCGCCGCGATCGCCGCACCCAGCGGGTTCGAACCGATGTAGCCCACGCCGATCCAGCACACGGCCACCAGGCCCACAGCGAACACAGCAAGATTAAGCAGATTCTTCAACGTCACTTCTCGGTTAGCGGGTGCGAAGGGCTGCCAGCAGGCCTTCGACCGGTTGAAAACGAACATCCAGTTCAGCGAGCAAAACGCTCTGCACGTCCTTGCGAAAACCATCGAGCCAGGGAGCAGGCGTTGCGGATGCCGCCTCCCCTTCCGCCGCTTCGGACGGCGCGCTCTGGCGCAACCGCTCGAAGTGCTCGCCCAGCAACGCCGGCACAGCCGCCAGCAACATCTGCTCGCGCGGACTCAGTGCGAGCTCCATGACGGCATCTACGCTGGCAAGCCCCGCCAGCTCGTTCGACTGCCGGGCCAACATGTCGCGTAGCCGCCCGCGCAAATGGCCGGTGGCCGCCTGCATGCGCCGCTGCAGGGTGAGGTAGCGCTGGCGGAACACCGCGTAGTCGTCCCCCACGTTGTCGCTGCCCGCCCCATCCGCACCGATGGCCAGGACCGGATCACCGGTAATGGCCTGCACCAACGAGGCGCGCAGGCGAGTGCACTCCGCCTCTTCCTCGCTGCTGAAGGCCGGGCCGCCCGCGTCGTCCACGGATGGCCGGCCGTCCAGCGCCGTAGACAGTGCAATGGCATGCGTCCAGTCGAGCCAGTGGCTCAACCGGTCCGGCAGCGATTGCCTGGAGGCGGGTACGTCGCGATCCGTCAGGCGAGCGAGCAAGCGGATGAACGTCGGGCCACGAACCGCCGTCCGCTGAAGGGCTTGCACCATACGTCTGGCTTAGAAAAAAGGAGTGATTTTACACGTTGGGCATGTAAGCCGCTGAACGCTGGGAAGACCGGTGCGTTCAGGGCGTGAGATGTGCCCGCGCCTGATCCATCACGGCCTGCCGCAGCTGCGCCAGCGCGGGCGTGGCCTCGCTGCCGCTGGCGTGCAGGCAGACGTCGACGCCAGGCAACGGGGGTAATCCATGGCGCCCGTCCAGCCGCATCAGCTGGGGTGGCACACCAGCCGTGGTCCGCAGGGTGATGCCCAGCCCCGCGGCCACCCCTGCCCACAGGCTCTGCAGGCTGCCGGTCACGTAGGCCACCCGCCACGACAGATGCGCCTTGTCCAGCGCATCCACGCCCGCCCGGCGGAAGAAGCACGGCGAGTGGTAAAGGGCGAGATCGAGCGGTGCGTCAGCCCGCAGCACCTCGTCCACACCGGCCGGCCCCAGCCATGTCATGGGCAGGGTCACCACATGCTCCGCATCCGCGCGCTGTGCATAGCCCATCACCAGGACCAGATCGAGCTCGCCGCGGTCCAGCCTTTCGAGCAGGGCCCCGTTGCGATCGACCGAAATATCGACCTGTACCGCCGGGTGGGCCTTCTTGAATTGGCCTAGCGCGGCGGGCAGCCAGGATTCGGCGAAATCGCCGGGCAAGCCAAAGCGCACCGTGCCTGCCAACGAGGCGCCCCGCACCGCGTGCACGGCTTCGTCGTTCAGTTCCAGCAGGCGGCGGGCATAGGAGTGCACCGTGTCGCCGGCCTCGGTGAGCACGATGCGGCGCCCTTGCTTGCGGAACAGCGGCTGGCCCAACTGCGCCTCCAACTTGCGCATCTGCTGGCTGACCGCGGATTGCGACCGCCCCACCCGCTCCGCCGCGCGGTTCAGGCTGCCCAGTTGCAGGATCGCAAGCAGGGATCGCAGCGCATCCATATCCAGATTGGGTAAGGTCATTATGCAGTTTTTCTAATAGGTATGTCTCGAATTATCACATTTTATCAAGTGTTTGAGCTCCCTAACATCGATCAGCTCGACGCCCGGCCTATCTAAGGAACCTCAGCGCATGCACGTCTCTCGTCTTCGCCAGGCCATCGCAGCGTGGTTTCTCGTCTAAGGGCGTGCTGGTGTTCCGGATCGAAGGAGCCTCTTACCCGAATGGGGAGGGACAGGCGCAGAGCCGGCAATACGAACTCAAGGGTGACGAGTTGAGCTACCGCGTGCCGGCGCGGCCCGATGGCAACGTGCCGCTGTCGGTGTGGGTCGCATCGGCCCGCCGTGAGTTGCGTGCGCTGATCGATTCTCTCGTCGAGAAACGCAACGCGTGGACAGCCGCCGCAAAGCAACGACGCAATCCAGTTAGCCAACGGCGGCTTGCCTTCCCACGCCCTGTTTCGCCAGTTCCATGCACACCGCCGCCGTAGGGTCATCCGCAGGGAAGGCGCATTCAATGCGCACTTCATCCAGCGTCACATTGCGCGGCGTCGCGAACGTGGTAATGGTCTCGAAGAAACTCAGCTCGCCTCGCGGGCTGCGGAACGTCATGGTGAGGATGGATGACGGCGCAACGGTGACATCGCGATGCCGCCATGCGTGCGGTACCTCCGGATAGCGCAACACCTCATCCAGCAGTGCCTGTGCCTTTTCGTCCCTGGGCGAGGCAGCGATTTCCTGGTGCAAGTGGTGGAGGAACTTCACCGCCACCTCCTCCCAGTTCACGATGGCCGAGCGAATGTCCTCCGGGTCGAACACTTGACGCAGGATGTTGTCGTGCCGCGGTGGACGCCCGCCCATGACGAGCTGATTGATGCGTACGGCGGCGTCGTTGATCCTCAAGACGTCCCAGTGACGGTTCACCACGAACGCGGGATATGGCTCCTGCTGAGCGACGATCAGGTCGATCGCGCGCTGCATCATCTGTAGCGAAGGCGTATCGAGCGGCGTCTCCGGGTACTGCGGCGCATAGCCTGCAGCGACCATCAGCGCATTGCGTTCGCGCAGCGGCATACCCAGCACGTCGGCCAGCCGCACCAGCACGCCGCGGCTGGCCTGTGCCTTGCCCGTCTCAATGCAGCTCAGGTGTCGCGCGGAGATATCCGCCTGCAACGCCAGCTCGAACTGGCTGAAGCGCAACGACGCACGCCACTCACGCAAAAGCTTTCCGATCGGTGGATGAGACATGGCAACCCGCTGGCAGAGATGGGAAACACGGCGCACACAACGTGGGCACCATGCACCCGAAACCGCCGCCGCGCCCGTGCCGTCAGTCGGGGGCCCTGCCCTTACCCGGCTGCGGACTCCGGGCAGGCTCAACATGCATCCTGGCGAGCCGTGAAAAGCCCAAGCAATACGCGAGCCGCAATGCCGGAGGGCGTGCAGAGGGCGGCGGATCAGGTCCGCGCATTTTTCTGCGACAATTCCTGCGCAATAGCATCGCACTGCTGCGATGTTTCATTGGCCAGGGATTGGCACGTCTTCTCCATGCAGTCAGGGAGACATGCGCGCTGATCATCATGCACGCCGGATATAGGGGCGTGTTTCGTTTCTCGATGTCCGTACTCATGACTAGATGGAGAGCAATGATGTTACTTCGCAATACGTCGCCGACCTTGTCCGGCGCCACGCTCGGCTTGGCGCTTGGCTTCCTCATCAACGCGGTGACACCGTCGATTGCACATGCTGACGCTCCGCTGTCGTCAGCCACCAACCAATACGTCGACATGTGCATGAATCAGGCGACCAGTATCCCCGCGCCCTATGGTGAAGCCGATTTGAAAGGAAACCCCGGACTGGGTGACTACTGCAAGTGTTTCGGCGCCAAGTTTGCGGAGCGTGCGGTGGCGTCGGTGCAGAGCGGCGGCAAGTCCACCTCATCGCTGGATGACACCGTGAAGGAAGAGCAAGCCATGCGTAACAGCTGCCGCAAACAAGTTGGCTTGCCGTTGCTCAAGTTCAAACCCTGATGGTTGAAAAGAGACGCCTGTTGATGTGCCTGCAGAACGGACCTCGCTGAGTGGTCCTGTTATGGGCTTGCATCAACCGAAAGCATTCGCTTCTCGCGTCATGACTATCTGATCAAACTTGCTGGAATGTCGACAACGTCCGGCTGCAACAGCACGACGTTGATCGATCGCACAAGCGGCAACCATTGGCTTGCCTTCCCAAATCAAACCATGCCGCCCTGTTTCTTCATAAGGAAGATGATTCATGCCATTGAATGGTTTTGTTGTAACGCGACATGTGCAGGTTCTTCCGATCGTAGCCGCCTGCTGCCTGACGCTGGCGGCATGCAGTAGCTCGGGCTCGTCAACAGATGGCCAGGCCGCCGCCACATCTGCAACCACAAGCAACAGTGCAACCGGTACTAGCTATGAAGTGGTCTTGATCGACCGCCCGACTCCCGCCGATGGCATGCTCCATGTGATGGGGGATATGGCCTACAAGCTCTGTGTGGTCGCTGCCGAGTCACTGCATGTACCGCTCAAGCCCTACCCACACATGCCTGACGATTACATCACTCAGCGCACCACCTATATTTCCGACGGCCACTCCTGGATGAAAAAGACGGAGTCGGTCTACAAGGTCGACCTTGACAATCTAGCTGCTGAAAAGGGCTGCGAGATCAAGGTCGTGCCGGACAAATCCTTTGACGTCGTCATCGAGCACGACGGTAAGCAGATCAACGTGAGTGGGCATGAGGACGGCACGACATCCGTGGACTCGTCAGACGACGATCTAAGCGCATTCAATGCCAAGAATCCGATCGAGATCAATGATCGCTATACAGACAAGCGCACCGTGGCTGGTGTCAATCTGCGATGCCTGCCCAAGTCCAGTCCGGTGATCAGCTCGAAGGTCGCCATCGATATGTGCGTCTATGAGAAAGATGGCATCGTGACGACTTCGGACAAGAAGTCGATCGTGCTGTATCAAAACGTTGATCCCCTCAACGCTAATCTGATAGCTCCCTATACGATGATTACCGAGGTGAGGTCATTGAAGCTTGGCGCGGCTATCGACCCTAGCGTGTTCAAGACGGAAACCTATACCAAGTAATCGCCCTGAATAGTTTTTGGGGGCGAGCAGAAAAGCTGCACATCATTTGATTGAAGCGAGATGGATTGGAAAGAGGCCGGTAGTTCCCTATCGGCCTCTTTCCATGTCAGATCGCCCATTGAACGGCATGTTGCACGTTCGCACTGCCATCCGTTCATAGCTACATCCCGCGCCGCATCACCATCACGTAACAACTACAAGCGCATCCTGCCAGAGCGCCAGGATAGAAAGTCTCCTCCTTGGCAGGCGTCTCAGCCACGCGGTCCTTTTCCTAACGCCATCTGAGTACTTCTCCGATCTGCATCGGAGTTGCGGATTCGTCCGCTCTGGATCCGTGTCGCGGATCCTCACTGAAGGCAAATACTCATGTCCAACAACGATTCCAACGTTTCTAACGCTGGTAACAAGAACCTTGTCGATACAGCGGCAGCCAATGGCCGCTTTCATACGCTTGGCAAAGCGCTTGCCGCGGCAGACCTTACCAACGTTCTGAAGGGTGCCGGCCCATACACCGTCTTTGCTCCGACGGATGAAGCTTTCGAGAAGCTGCCCAAAGACACACTAAACAACTGGCTTAAGCCGGAGAACAAAGCTGAGTTGATCTCCGTGCTGAAATATCACGTTATGCCAGGTCGCGCGTCAGGCGCAGATGTCGAGAAGCTCACTGAGCCCAAGATGATGCAAGGTCAGACGGCGGCAGTCACCAAGGATGGCGACAAGCTCCGCATTGGCGGAGCCACCATCACGCAGAAGGACATTACGTCCAGCAATGGCGTCATCCATGCGATCGACACGGTGAACGTGCCGACCAAGCAGTAACTGGAAAAGGTTTGTGGTGGGGTAAACCCCACCACAGAACTTGCCAAAGCATCTGCAGGAATTGATTACCGCGCAGTTGCCCACGCCGAATGCGGTGGTTAGCTCGATCACGGTGCAGGTAGATCAGTGGGACATCCGGCTGGCCGATCTGGCCTGAAAACAGGCGCACATATCAGTAAGGCACCAAACCTAAGGTGATACTTATGGCTGACCATTTCAGATCTCTATTCCGAGCCCCGTGGCTAACTGCGCTCATGCTGTACCTCGGCGATTTGTTCGATCACATGTTCAGCGAACCGTACACTCGGACCAGTTTGATCATGTCCCAAAGGCATCAACTTTCTGTGGCCATGGAATCCGCACGAAAGCTCAGGCGAGGCGGCGGCCGATGATCATCGGTGCTTCTGCAAGGCTCAGGTGCTTCTTCAGGTCGATCCGCAGGAGCGGGTATCAACCTGCGCCGTCCATTGAAGAGCTATACGTCTTGCGACATGACCAGCCGACACAGTCAACTTGGTTATGGCGAAGATTTGTTCGCGCTCTTACGAAAGCCGTACGGCGGTAGAACACATGGCCCTGACAAGATCACAGCTTGTCGACGCGTTGCTAGCCCTGGATGCAGAGCTACTGGGGCTCGAGGCCGGTGGCGTGCAGGAGGAGGCTGTTCAAATGGTGCTTGAGCAGGCGGTGCATTTATCGACGCGGAGCGTTGATAAACGAGATCGTCTCTGGTGGTGGGGTCAGCTTTACGCCGTTATGGATCATCGTGCCGCGCGACTCATGTCGTCATCGGCCGCGTTAGCGTCGACCTGAGAAGAGGCTCAGCGTCAGGGGCATGCCCTTTCGCGACGTTGGTCTCGGTCACCATGGATGTGTTTTAGACATCGATACCCATGAGCGCCGCCGCAATCATCGTCTCGCTCGTCCACGATGCAGGGCGTGCGGCATTGGCCATCGCTCAGGCCGGTTCACACGGCGGATATCAAGACCATCACGGCCCTGTTCCTCTTGTTGGCGTACAGTAAAGCAAGTCAGTGAATCTGGAGCTCGCTATGCCTATCCGTGTCGGGCTGCAGCAGGACGACGTCAACTACCTGTTCTCGCTCAGCTACGGCGAGCTACTGAACATACCGTTGGTCAGCGCCGATAGGCTGCTGGCCGAGCATTTGATAGAGGCCGTTGGAATGCTCGATGGCGCGGCAGTGACCGGCCGGAAGCTCTACAACGTGGACATTACCCGCAGGGGGCGCCTTATGGTGACGGCCGTTCTTCGTGGGCACAACAGCCGGTTCATCGCACCACCTTCGTAGTTGGCGGTAGCAACATGTCACGCCCTATATAACGTTGGCATACCCTCTCTTCGCTGGTCATCCGATCCACAACTCGACGTTCCACGCCGCCATCAGTAACGCACTCATGTCTAAGTTCCATCGCCGCAACCATGAACAGATCCAGCTCAATCGCCTGGTGGTCCAACTTCCGCGCTTGCAACAAGAGTTCCCCGATCCGGCGGATTTCTGGTCTGCCTTCGCTGGACTGGCTGACTTGATCGTCGATGCGGCTGGACCTGACGACCACGACTGGGTTGCCTGCCAGATCAACGCCATGCTGGAAGCTCGCGGGTTGCTGGTCCACTAACCTTTCGACTGGATCCTCTCAGGAATCAAGCCCCATCAGCGCGGCTTGGCTGGAGTCGCTTGAGAAGTTTGTTCTCATGAAGGCGGCCGGATCACATAGTTCTCCGGTGGAGTGGCACGCAGCAGGTAGGTGACGAAGTAATCCCACATGCGCCGGGTGTAATAGGCGTCGGTGCGGGTGGGCGTGGTTACACATGTGCCGCCGCGCCAGAACTTTACCAAACACGCACGGTCCCATCTCCGTCGTAGTGCACCTGAAGGGCGCCCGATCTATCTCGTCTGCGCACAGTGCATGAAGGACTCTGCCAAAGGGAGTTCGATGATGGGATGGAGGGCGTGAAGTCCAGGGACCTTACCGTGTCGGCGCGCCGGATCGCCGCCATAGTCGTGGCCATCGGCTTTCATCTCATCCTGCTGATCGGACTACTGAGACCGATAGCCCCTCGCATGGATACGACCCCGGAGATGGAGAGTAGTGAGGCGGTACTCAAAGTACGATTCGTTTCGTTGACGCGACTGACGCCCACGCCACCGGCATCGCCTACGTCTCAGAAGACATCGGTGAAAGAGAAGATCCCGCCACCCGTCCAGCGCGCAACGCATGTTGCGGTACGGCCTCCTGCAACAGGCTCTACTGGCGTGCCATCTCCGCCCGTAGCCGATACGCCTGCCACACCTGATCAGTACACCAACGGTCAAACCACCTCGGGAGATGGCGGATTCCGCGACCGGATACTCAACGCCCGACACTCCCAAGGCATTCATGGCGTACCTGGATCCGATAGGCGAGTCGCGCCTGGCATTGAGTTGACCGATCCCATGAACCAAGGCATTGGCTCAGTCATGCGCAACGCGCAACGTCTGTTTGGCGTTACGAATCACCACTGTATCGACGTCGACGTGTGGCAACACCTCACCCCGGACGAATTGAAAGAGCGACACCTCACGGCGGCTGACGTAGAAAAGGAATCGCAAAAGTACAACTGCAACAGACCGCTAGGGCTCAACTTCTAGAGCTATTCTGACCGACAAGGTCCGGTCGCCGGTCACGCCCGCTGCACGTTAGCGACTACCACCAGTTGCCGCTCAAGCTGCTCCGGCTGATGTTCGATCTCGCTGCATCCATACGACTCGTTCTACCGGTCTGCGACTGAACAAGGCGAGCTGCCCGGCTGGCTTGCATGGAATTCGATGGACAAGCCGAGGTCGTCCTGTGTGGGGGCGAGGAAGGATTCGCCAGACACGCCTTCATAGGTCGGCAGTTTGTGCTCGTAGCCGCGCTCGACCCATCGTTGGGCGCGGCCGAGATCAATCACTCCCAGGCTCACACCCAGAATCCGCGGGCCGCCGCTCGCCATGGTCTGTGCCGCGATACCCGCACCATCGGGCTGGAGCGCCAACAGCGCCGTTGGGCCGACCGGCACGCAGAATCCCTTCGCGCCGATCGAGGGCACCTTTACCGGCACCGCATGGGCGTAGCCCATTTTCTCCAGTTGCTTGCGATCAGCATCGGCATCGCCCGATACCAACCAGATCGACGACAGCTCGCGGGCTCCGTTCGGGTGCTCACGTGTTACTCGATAGTCATCGGCGTTGCCAGGGTCGAACTGGTCGGGCGCGTAGTCGGCAGCGTAATCAATGAAGAAGGTATTGCTCGACAACGGCGCGCGGTCGAATGCGAACAGGCGCCAACCGGGTTTCGCGCTGTCAGGGCCAGAAAAGAATGGCGTGACTGCGTAATGCAGCGCCTGCAGCGATTGATGAATCACATCGAGCGACGAGGAGCGAAAACCAAAACTTCGCGAACCCGGCCCACCTTTCAGCGCTTGCTGATCTTCCTTCATGCCTGGATCAAACGTGGGATCAGGCCGGGTGACGCCGAGCAGTTCGATAAAACTGCTGTCCGAAAACCGGATATATCGATTGGCCACACCGCTGGGATCGTGCCCGGGCCGCACCTGGAAGCCGAGCTTGACCGACATGATCGATGTGACTTGGTCGATCCCACGCCCCCATAGCAGGATGTGGTCGAGTCGTGTGGTTGAGGCTGCGGGCGCAGATGTCGAAGCCTGCGCAGCGCCCAGGCACAACAGCCAAGCCGAAACGAACAGAGTCAGGCGCATCGTCTTCTCGCGTAGGGACATAGGCGGAGCATGCGCATGCCGCCAGAGGCGATCAATGACCTCGGAGGTCATGACGCCTAGGTGGCGGCACCAGCTCGATTCGGGCGGCAATACCGCACCCGCCCTAGCGTTGCGGGCCACCGGTGGTGTTAAGTAGCGCCCCTGTCCCCTTGCTCGCCGGAGCGCCCATGTCCCGTGTCACCACCACCGTTTCCGCAGCGTTCCTGCGTCGCAAATTTTCGCGCCTGGCGATTGCCGTTGCCATGACGCTCGCGGCCGGCGCGGCCGTTGCACAGCAGGCGTACACGGACAATGTGCCGCCGCCGCAGGACACGAAGTACCCCGGCACAGTGACGCTGCACGTCGATGCCAGCGACACGGTGCAGGGCATCTTCCGCGTCCGCGAAATCATTCCGGTCAAGCCCGGCGCGTTGACGTTGCTCTATCCCCAATGGATTCCCGGCGACCACTCGCCCACCGGCCCCATCAATATGCTGGCCGGCCTCAAGCTCACGGCCAATGGCAAGGCGCTGGCGTGGAAGCGTGATAAGTACAACGTGTACGCCTTCCACCTCGACGTGCCCGACGGTGTGTCGTCCATCGATGCGGAGTTCCAGTACCTGTCCGGCCGCACGGATGCTGATGGCTTCGAGATCACCGATCGCATGATGGACATGGAGTGGAGCAAGGTATCGCTCTACCCCGCCGGCTACTACACGCGTGGTATCACCTACGCACCCAGCATGACGCTGCCGCACGGCTGGCAGCTCGGCACCGCACTGGAAACCGCGTCGCAATCGGGCGATACCGTCACCTTCAAGCCGGTGACGTTCAACAACCTGGTCGATTCGCCGGTCTACGCGGGCCAATATTTCAAACGTGTGGATTTGAACCCGGGTGGCGCTGCGCCGGTGTATCTGGATGTCGTTGCGGATGCGCCGAAATATCTGGAGATCACGCCCGACCAACTGAAGGCGCACCGCGCCCTGGTGACCCAGGCGACGAAGCTGTTCGGCTCGCACCACTACGATCACTACGACTTTTTGTTCTCGCTGTCCGACCAATTGGCCGGCAACGGCACCGAGCACCATCAATCCAGCGAGAACGGCCTGGACGCCGACTACTTCACCAGTTGGAAGGAAGCCGCGCCCGGCCGCGACTTGCTCGCACACGAATACACGCACTCGTGGAACGGCAAGTTCCGCCGTCCCGCTGATCTGTGGACGCCCAACTTCAATGTGCCGATGGGCGACTCGCTGCTGTGGGTCTATGAAGGGCAGACGGAGTACTGGGGCTTCGTGCTGACCGCACGCTCGGGCATGTGGTCGGCGCAGGAATTCCGCGACGCGCTGGCCATGACGGCCGCCAACTACGACCGCAACCGTCCTGGCTTCCAGTGGCGCACGCTGGAAGACACCACCAATGACCCGACCGCCGCCCACCGCTCCGGCCTGCCCTACCGCAGCTGGCAGATGAGCGAGGAGTATTACAGCGGTGGCCAGATGATGTGGCTGGAAGTGGACGCGAAGTTGCGCGCGCTGACGCACGACAAGCGGTCGCTCGATGATTTCGCGCAGGCGTTCTTCGGCGTCGACAACGGCAGCTACGTCACCAAAACCTATACCTTCGACGATGTGGTGACCGCGCTCAACGGCGTCGCCCCCTACGATTGGGCGGGCTTCCTGCACGATCATGTCGACGTGCTGAATCCTCCGCTGCAGGACGGCCTGGCCGCGACCGGCTGGAAGCTGGTCTACACCGACAAGCCCAGCGACTACGAGGAGCAGTACAACGGCCGCTCGCAGCCGTCTCGCCACCTATACAACTTCACCTGGTCGATCGGCCTGACCATGAACGACAAGGGTCAGATCAACGACGTGCGCTGGGGTGGACCCGCCTTCAAGGCCGGCGTGAGCACCGGTGCGACGGTGATGGCGGTGAACGGTCAGGATTACTCCAAGGACGTGCTGACGGATGCGATTGCCGCCGCCAAGAACAACAAGGCGCCCATCCAACTGCTGCTGAAGTACCAAGGCGGTGTGCGCACGATATCGGTCGACTACCACGAGGGCCTGCAGTATCCGCATCTGGTGCGCGTGGAAGGCACGCCGGATTACCTCAGCGAGATCATCGCACCGCGCAAGTAAGCCTCGCGATAGCTTGCGTCGTGCCCAACGAGCCTGACATCCGTTGGGCGCGACGCCGGATCGGTGGGGCGGCGATCCTTTGTGACGGACATGTGCCCCGGACCCGCCGGGTTGACGCATACTGGCCACATCGCGAGTGCCGGGGAGACACCGCCATGCCCTTATCTGACCCGTCCACACGCTATGGCTGGCCACCTGCCGTCGCGGGGTTTGACATGCCCTCCCCGACCCATGCGGGTGGCGATGACGCCGAGCCGACCATGCTCGCCCTGCTGAATGGGCGGCCCGACCATTTCTGGATGGAGGCCTTCGCCTCTGAAGTGGACGATTTCAAATCGCAGCACCGGCTGAGAGACATGCGCCTGGATACGCGCGGCGTCGTGGTGTGCGGAACGGTGTCGCAGTTGCGCAGCCTCACCACCGAACTGCGCAATTTCGTCCATCGCGTGTCCCGCATCAGTCTGCAACGGCGAGTCATGGAGCGGCTCACCTTGGGTGGCGTTTCTGGCGCGACCGCCGCCGAGAACACCGCCGCCAGACACGATGTCGACCTCGTCGCGCATATGCCAGCCATCGCCGCGATCCTCGAGGAAGTGTCTCGCTCGACCGGCATGCGCTTTGCCACGCTCGCCCGCGTATCTGATACACGCTGGACGGCTTGCGCCGTGTACGACACCATCGATTTCGGCCTCCGCGCAGGAGAAGACCTGGCGTTGGAAACCACTATCTGCAACGAAATCCGCGAGCATGGACACACGGTGGTGTTCAACCACGCAAGCACGCACCCCCGTTTCGCCAATCACCCGACGCCGGCGCTGTACGGCTTCGAGGCGTACATCTCCGTTCCCATCTACATGGCGGATGGACGCTTCTTCGGCACGCTGTGCGCGGTGGATCCGCAGCCCCGCGAACTGGATCAGGCCACCGTGCAGATCCTCGAGCGATTCGCGCGTGCCATCGGCTTGGAGCTGGACCGGGCGGAGTTACTTTCCGTGCAGGACGACGACGACCTGGACGACGCGTCTTCTGTAACGGCGGTCTAGGTCTTCGCCACGCTGATAGGCGTCAGCTCGGCACTGTCCAAGTGGGGTTGTATCAGCGCCTCGAACCATTCGCTGAAGGCGCTGACGCGCGGCGATCGCTGACGGCGGTGCGGATAGAGCAGCGAGATGGGCATGGGCGGTGCGCGGAAATCCGGCATCACTTCCACCAGCTCACCGCTATCGAGCAGGTCTTTCACGTCGTAACGCGGAATCTGGATCAAGCCGATCCCGGCGAGGCAGCAGGCGATGTAGCTCTCGGCGTTCTGCACCACCACGGGGCTTGGCACGCGCAGATGGTGCAACTTGCCCATCTGCAGGTATTCCCAAGGCTGCTCCCTGCCCGCTACGCCTGCTGCATAGCCCACCAGCGCGTGGCCGCGCACCAGGTCGTCGGGCTGCTGCGGAACACCCTGCCTGCGCAGGTACTGCGGGCTGGCGCAATTCACCAAAGCGACATGGCCAAGTGGTCGCACGACGAGGCTGCTGTTGTGCAGATCACCCACCCGCACCGCGCAATCCACGCCTTCCTGCACCAGATCGACGGTGCGATCGGTCGAGCCGAGCCCCAGTTGCAACTGCGGGTGCTTGCGAAGCAGGCCGGGTAGCGCGGGAATGATCAGCCGACGCGCAATGCGGCTGGGCACGTCCACGTTGAGCCGCCCCACTACCGCCTGCTGACGGGTGAGAAACAGTGAGTCGATATCGTCCACGTCGCCCAGCAAGGTACGCACGCGTTCCAGCAATTGTTCGCCGTCCACGGTGAGCTGGACGCGCCGCGTCGTGCGATGCAGGAGGCGCGCACCCAGCTTCGCCTCCAGATCCTGGATGGCCGCCGATACCGTGGTGCGCGGGAGATCCAACGCCTGGGATGCCTTGATAAAGCTTCCCAAGTCGGCGACTCGGGTGAATATGCGGAACTGTTGGAGTTTGTCCATCGCGGAACCCACCGGCCTGTAACGTTCCTGCGGCCATCTTCCATGCTTGCGGCCCTAAGGAACAACCGGGCCAGCCGGCGATGCGCTGGCTGGCTTTCGGCCGCGTCCCGATGAAGCCTCACTTGGTCGTATAGCCACCATTGATGAGGATGGTCTGTCCGGTCATCCACCATCCATCACTCACCAGATGGCGGATGAAAGGCACCACGTCTTGGATGTCGGTCAGGCCCGTCTTGGAGAAACCCGACAACGCTGCTGCCGTCTTGTGATAAGCCACCGCATCTGTCCCTTCGGCGGGATAGAAGAACGGTGTATCCATGGGCCCGGGGCCCACGGCGTTTACCGAAATGCCACGCGCACCGAACTCCTTGGACGCTGCACGGGTGAAATGCTCCACCGGAGCCTTCGTACCCGCATAGGCGGCATAGAACGGTGTAAACGCCCCGAGCAACGACGTCACCAACGTGACGATCTTGCCGTTGTCGTTGACGTGCCTGCCCGCCTCCTTCAGGAAGAAGAACGCGGACTTCGCGTTGACCGCCGTCATCTCGTCGTACTCCGCCTCGGTGATCTCCACCAGGGGCTTCTTGAGCACCTTGCCCACGGTATTGATGGCGATGTCGGGCCGCCCCACGGCGGCAACGGTATCCGCAAACAGTTTTTCCACTGCCCCTGCCGTCGTCAGGTTCGCCTGGAATGCGGCGGCCTTCGCACCAGCCGCCTGGATGGCCGCCACCGTTTCCTGCGCGGCCGCCTCGGTGGCCGCGCTGTTGTAATGGATGACTACGGCCTTCGCACCTTGTCGCGCGAGGTCGCGGGCGATGAGCCCGCCGAGATTCTTCGCGCCACCCGCAATCAGCGCGACTTTGCCTTTAATCGAATGATCCGCCATGAACGTGTCCTCCTATCCGTCAGGAGAACCAGTCTCAGGCGCGCGACAGCGGGCGATCAGCCGGCACAATCGGGATGATTCGTCCCGAAATCCGGTCTAATCAGTCGCGCAAACGGTCTTATCCATGATGGGAGCGCGCAGCGTGCGCTCCCACAGGAAAGAGCTAGCCTGCGGCTAATATCACGCCACGTGGCTGCTGCGCCTCGGCAACGTCCAGTCCGGCCGCGGGAAGTGGCAGGTGTAGCCGTTGGGGAAGCGCTCCAGGTAGTCCTGATGCTCCGGCTCCGCCTCCCAGAATGGGCCGGCAGGCGCCACTTCCGTCACCACCTTGCCGGGCCACAAGCCCGATGCGTCCACGTCGGCAATGGTGTCTTCAGCGACGCGCTTCTGTTCGTCGTCGAAATAGAAAATCGCCGAGCGATAGCTCATGCCGATGTCATTGCCCTGGCGATTCTTGGTGCTCGGGTCATGGATCTGGAAAAAGAACTCCAGGATCTGCCGATAACTGATCACGGCGGGATCGAACACGATCTCGATCGCCTCCGAATGCGTGCCATGGTTGCGATACGTCGCGTTGGGCACATCGCCGCCCGAGTAACCCACCCGCGTGGCCAGCACGCCGGGATAGCGTCGCAGTAGATCCTGCATACCCCAGAAGCAGCCGCCAGCCAGGATCGCCGTTTCGGTTTTCGTGCTCATGTGTTGATCCTTCCCATCGGTGAGAGTCGTGTGGCAGGGCGCGGAATCGGGTGGGCAGCAGTCGCCGGTTTCGGCATCGCACTGCACGGAAGCATCCCCTGCTGACCCGTTGAATGTGGTGCTGTCCCGCCGGCTTCTCAAGACGCTAGGCCGCAAGGAATGGCGCCCCTTGGCGGGTTGGCGCCCTGCGCCTGCGGGCGACACACCACCGAAACGTCCATCTTGCGCAAAGACAGCACGGGCGCGACCTAAGGGGCGCCCAGGCCACGCTAAGCCTGCACTAAGCGCTGGATTACGAAATTTTTCCCTGAAGCCAAACGGCCGGCAACGGCCGCATGGACATGGGACGAATCGCAAAAAATTTCAGGGGGCATTAAGCCCCGCGGCCCGAGCATCAGCACCAACCCAAGGAGGTAAGTGATGAACAGTTTCGCGATCGGCAAACGCATGTTGCTCGGCCTGGCGCTGGCGGCATCCGTCGGCGCGCCGATGGTGGCCTCCGCACATGATGGCTGGCATGACGATGGACGCCATGGCGGCTGGGATCGCGGCGGTTGGCATGGCGGCGACCGCGGTGGCTGGCGCGGCGACCGTGGCGACTGGCACGGTGGCTATCGCGACGGTGGCTATCGCGACCGTGGCCACTGGAGTGGCGGCAGGTGGATCGCCGGCGCCATCGTCGTCGGCGCGGTCGCCGGCATCGTTTCACAGGCCATGGCACCGCCCCCGCCGCCGACCTACTACTACCCGCAGCAACCGACGGTGGTGTACCGCCAGCCAACGACGGTGATCTATCAAGACGCGCCGGTGGTGGTGCAGCAACCGGGCACGGTGATCTACCAGCAGGCGCCTGCCGGCTACCAGAACGACGACGGTTACTGAGGCTGCCACTTCACCCATGCAACAGAAGCCCGGCAACCGCCGGGCTTTTGCTTTTCTGTCGACCCGTCCACGTGCCAAACAGCAAGGAATAACGCCGCACGTTCCTCCGCCGCGGATAAGGTGCGCGCACTCATCTATGCCTTATGGGTGACGCAACAATGCATCAGTCTGCCACTGCGTACGCGCTTTTCTGGCGCAACGACGGGCAAGCCGGTGGATGCGCACCTGGCCCACGGCACACCACAATGGCCGACGCAGCGGCAAATGCCGCCTGGTCGAAGACACGGCTCTTGCCGTAGTCCGGCGGCGTCATGCCCAGTTTGTAGAGCATTTCGCGCATCACATGCACGCGCGCGTTCCGGCGCGTGGCATCGGTGTTGTAGGTGAAGCTGATCGTCGTCGACGACTCCTTGCTTGTCTCCACCATGTGCGGGCTGGTCAGCGGCATATACACGCCCATGCCCGGGCCAAGCTCGAACACGTGGGCCCGCGCGCGAAATTCCTCGCTCCACAAAGTACGGCTCAGGTCGTGGCGGAAGTGGAAACAGTCCCGCGCACGGTCGCTGCACACCTGTGTGTCTTCCGCATCCCACACGTAGACGGTTTTGGTGCCGCGCACTTGCAGCAGAAAGACGTGGCTGCGATCGATGTGGAACGGCGTGGCCGTGTTGGGCGATGCCGAGAAGATCCAGCCCGCCCGGTAATAAACCCCCGGGTCCTTGCGCTCAATCATCGGCTGCATGGAGTTGATCACCGCGCCGACCAGTTCGCGGTACGTCGGATCGGCCTGAATATGACGAAGCAGCACCCATGCCTTTGCACTGCTGATGTCCTTCAGCGAATCCACGGCAGACTTGGATGTAGGAAAGAGATTGGACGCATCATCAAAATCCGTCCCGGCCGTCGCGTCGCTGCTGAACGCGTACCAGAGTTTGGTGCCGCGGCAACGCTTGCCCAACTCCACCAGCTGCTCCGTCTGCAACAGCGGATGCTCGGTCAATCGATGCCTGAACGGCTGGATCCGCCATGGATCAAAGGCGTCCCAATCCAAGTCGATTACCGACGTGGTCTTATCGCTCATACAATCCCTCAAGGTGGCGAACCAGCGCGTCCTGCGCGCCCCAACAAACCCTGTTGACCAAACTTATACGCCGCGTTTTTCACCTGAAGCAGACGTCTGGAAGGCATACGCCGTGAAAGAAAATACGGCGCTTTTTCCCTGCGTGTGAACGACGAAAAAGCTTGCTCCTGGCGAATGTTTTCGCGCCGCATCGATGGATGCCCGGCGAAGAGAGAAAGCCACCGCCACACCGCGAGATTCCAGCCCCAGGAGCGTCCGCGAATCACGGCATTTATCGCCATCGCCGCCTGTCTCACCACCGAACGCGCTGCGCAGGACGGACGACTCAATACCACCTACAAGGCCCTGCTCGGCAAACTGCAGGGTGAGGCGAAGGACGATCTGGTTACCGCCGAACGGGCGTGGCTGGATTTCCACAACAAGAGCGACAGTTTCGAAAGTGCTCTCTACAGCGACGGAAGGGTCGCTGATCTCGAAGTCACGCAGAACGAAGTCTTTCGCCTTTGCGAACGCGCGAACACGCTGGAAAGATACCTATCCATCGCTAACGATCTGTAAAAGTGACGACGCGAAAGACACGATACAAAAAGTCCATCACCAGCTCTCTACGCGCTGTAGTGGAGAGTGCGCGGACATTCGAATCGCATACGACGATCCAGGCAATGCGGGGCTAGCCTGCCATTCATGGGATGACCATCTGTCGATTTTCAGCGGCGCTGACATCAGGAGTACATCATGAGCAACAAGCCTGCGATCGTATTGGTACACGGTTTCTGGGGCGGTGCGGCCCATTGGGCAAAAGTCATCGTCGAACTCAAGCGCCTGGGTTACGACAAGCTCCATGCCGTCGAAGTGCCTCTAACCTCCCTGGCGGAGGACGCGGAGCGCACACGTAAGATGGTTGCGCAGATCCAAGGGCCCGTCGTACTGGTCGGGCACTCGTATGGCGGCGCGGTCCTCAGCGAAGCCGGAAACCTGCCCAACGTCAGCGCGCTCGTCTTCATTGCAGCCTTCGCCCCTGACGCAGGCGAAAGCCCAGGCGGCATCACCCAGGAGAAGCTACCTGAGGCCGCGCCCAACCTGGCCCCCGATAGCGACGGATATCTATGGCTGAAGGCGGACAAGTTCCATGACAGTTTCTGTCAGGACCTCACCGCCGATGAAGGCCTGGTGATGGCAGTGACACAGAAGGCGCCGCTGGCCAGCACATTCGGCGACGCCATCTCCGATCCGGCATGGAGACACAAACCGTCCTGGTATCAGATCTCCAATCATGACCGGATGATCCATCCTGATAACCAAAGGCGCATGTCCAGCCGCATGGGCGCTCGCAAGGTGATTGCCCTCGACGCAAGCCACGCATCACTGGCCTCCAAACCCGTCGAAGTGGCAGCGTTTATCAGCGAGGCAGCATCAACGGCGAGCTGACGCCTGGTTGCTAGTCATACACATGCCCATCGTGCGGTAGGCCGCGTATCGCGAACGAGGATGGGCACGCAGCTTGAGATCCTGCCTCGGCGCGGCCTCCGGGGCAGGATGCTTGAACCGGCGCTCAGGCACTTTCGCAAGCCCCTTCCCGATACGGAAGACCGTCGATCTCCCTGCATGGCTCGCCAGTCATGCGTCAAAGCTTCATCCCGTCGAAGCCAATCCAACCGCTGCTAGACTCCCTGCTTCATAGCGCGGTGGGGCCTGCATCGCCTGCAGCACGGGATGCCGCTGCCGCAAGGTCGGGTGCTCGAGCCAGCACAGTCACAAGGACGCGCTTCTTCAACACGCCAAGGATGTCGAGTGGCCTACTCCCTACGCCGCTTTTTGCAAACCGTCGCCGTTGCCTCAGCGTTGCTGCTCGCTGGCTGCATTCCTCCGTTCGTCTATCCGCATGTCAACACATCCAGCTTCGACACGGCGTTTATCCTCCCCGCGCCGAACGAAGGGCCCTGGCTGCGCCTGGATAATGGCCTCGACCTTTACGCCTGGCAGAACTGCTATGTCTATGTGCTGCGCCGCGATCCCTGCGATGGCGTGAGCCTGGTCGCCGTGCCCAGCGGCGCGACGATGGACTGGATGCGCCTGCTCAAGTCGCAACACCCGGACGCCATCGTTTCAGACCAACGCGTAGACGTCGTCCGCCCACTTTCCGCACATAGCAGCACGCCTGATCGACTGATCGGCTTGTTCCGGCGTTACGAGGGCTCACCTGCCAAGGACGACGACATCCTGCTCGGACGCCAGGACAGCGTGGACAAGTACGGCCTCGCCGCCAGCGGCGCTGTATCGGTGGCCCTGCGGCACAGCGATATCTGGCACGACATGACCGCATCCGGCGCTCAAACCGGCGATATCCAACTGGTGGTGTACGACGACCAGCGCACCTGGATCTTCGCCCAACCGATCGGGGCACAGGACACTGCCAACCTCTACACACCGGCGAAGCTGTTTCATTTCGACGGGAACGCTGACGAACTGCTGCAACGCCCGATGATGCTGTACTTCGATGATGGCGCATCCCGAGACCAAGCCCGCCGTGTTGTCGCCGACGATGAGGCTGCAGCCATCGGCTATCGCATCGCCTTCGCGAATATGCCGTTGCCGCAGGCCATCTTTACGCTCGATACCAATACCTTCCAGCGTCCGGTAGTACGCCAACGCCAGCCCACCCTGCTTTGCCACTACAGCGAAAGCGAATTCCACGCATCCATGTTCGACGACTACCAGCGTCGGCTGCCCGAGTTGAAGAAGTGCGCACCGTTTACCGATGAGGCGTTACGCGAGATCGAACGGAAACAGAAGCACTGACCGCTCGTCATGGGCGTAGCCTGGCCCGGATAGACATTCGCGAATCGACTACCCCGTGACGGCAAACCCCCCTATGCCGGCCCGGTGCAGACATTGCCGTACGGCGTCGCTGCCTGCCCTTCCGCGTAAGGCGAAGTCCCCCGCCCCACGCCCGGGGTTCGCCTAGTAACCGGCGATAGGCCTCAGTTCGAGGCTGATGGCATCCATCTTGCTGCTCATGCGGTGTCAGATCGATTTCCGCGCCTTGAGACACGCATGCATCACCCGTTCGCCAAGCAGCAGCGCGCCGACGATCCGAACCATCGGCACGAGTACATGCACTATCTGGCTCAACGCATGGCTCCGGCGATCCATGCGCTAACGTTGTTGGCCGTGGTCGCCTATCCGCTGGCGGCGGGCGGGCGCGCGCTTGTCAGCGCTTCACCCGTACCCCTGCCGCTACGCCTTGCGCCTACCATCCCATTGGCCGTGTTGGCCCTGGTCACTCGCCGGGAACGGCGACCGATACCGCTCAGCCTTCTCGCGCTGGCGTGCGTGCTGATCTTGGAAATCGGCATCAATCTGAACGGCATCGGGCAAGTGCCGGGACAGCGCCTGGTGCTGCCGGGCTTGCTCTTGCCCGTGGCGTCATCGGTCATTTGGATTGGTCGCTGGGATTTCATCGCCGCGATGCTGCTGTGTGCGCTCGGCCCGCTGCCGATGCTGCTGATGGGATCCGTCAACGGGATACCGGTGTTCCAGTACGCCGTCTACATGACGATCGCCATTTCTGTAGCGGCGGTGCTACGTGCCTTTATCACCCGTACCCTGTTCGAACAGTTCCGACTGGAAAAGCAACTGAGGGAACAAGCCCATACCGATGGGCTGACCGGACTACTGCAACGCAACCGCTTTCTTGAGCTGGCCCGCTTTGCGTTGGAAGACATCTATCTACGGCGGATTCCGGGCGCGGTGCTCTACCTGGATGCCGACCACTTCAAGCAACTCAACGATGCGTTCGGTCATGCTGCCGGTGATGAAGTGCTGATCAAGCTGGCTGACGGCCTGCGCTCACAGATGCGCGATTCGGATCTGGCTGGAAGAGTTGGCGGTGAGGAATTTGTCATGCTTCTTCCCGGCGCCACGCTTCAGCACGCCTATGCGCGGGCTGAGCAACTGCGCGAGACCATGCGCTCCGTGCACCGGCCTGATCGACAACTCACGATTAGTATCGGCATCGCGCAGTGCAACCGGGCCGGCGAAAGTATCGAGAGCCTGATCTCTCGCGCCGATAAGGCGATGCGCCAGGCCAAGGACAACGGCCGCAATCAGGTGGTCATCGACCATTTTGCAGCGAAGCAGCATGGGTGAGCCGCCCGCTAGGCATGCGCTGCGTTTACTTTGTTTGATAGTTGAGTGCGCTCCTGGCACCCCAATTCCTTAAGGTGCACCGTCAATCCTTCGGGACGGCCACCTTACAGCCCGACGCTACGGCACCACCGCCAGCGGCTGCCCCGTGGCTTCGAGGTGACGAATGTCCTTGCTGCCCCGCGCGCGCGCGGCGAGGCCGGCATCTTCGGGAAAGTAGCTCGCTGATGGATCGACGGCCGCCGCGGCGTGCACAACGTATAGCGGCTCCTCCAGCGCGTGGGAACCGACCCATGCCAGCGGAGCGGCCATAACGAGCGCGGCCATCAACCAGTTCAACCCCGAACGGTTTTTTCCATCGTCGGAACGCAGCATATCGGTCGCCTCCATAGGATGTCAGCGCGATTACACGATTTCTTTCCACCGTTGAAGCCCGCACCGATAGATACACCATCGATGCGTGGAACCGCCCGGCCCGTTCCGGCACGGATGTATGGACAACACAGATACTCCGGCAACGCTACGCACAGATGACGGGCGACAACCGCGAAGCGAATCGTTCGCACAGGAATGCGAGACACCCTGAGAACAGACGTCTATTCGTGAAGCAATACCGTCCTCACAACCCTAAAAGCTTCTCTGCGGCCTCAAAGGGGGAGAGTCTCCCGGCCGGCTCCGCGTTACCGCTCTTTTCTGCTCCTGCGCCCAGGCGGCGGGGCAAAGGTGAGGCCGGTCACGCCTTCGCGCCCCAAAACACGTCGCGGACCTATCTGGGACGCCATGGGGCCCGCCTGGGCCATGATTCTCACGGTTCGGAACGTCGGCGCCCCAACGCTCCAGGCATGGCGGCCCAAGACCTGAGATAATGGCCGATTGCTCCTTCGCGCGTGGCCTTTTTTTATGCATATCGGCATCGACTTCGGCACCAGCTATTCCGCAGCGGCCGCCATCATCGACGGCGAACTCACCCTGGTCCGCTTCGGCGAAGCAGAGCAATTCCGCACGGCCGTGTACTTTCCCGAGCTGGTGCCTGACCCCAGCGACTTCGAACTGACGCCCGAACTGGAAGCGCAGTTGGAAACCCATATCCGCTCCGCCCGCACTGAGCTGCGCCGACAGCAGGCCGCAGGCATGACGGTGTCGCGCACAGACGAAGAGCTGCGGCGCGACGCCCTGCGTGTGGTGCGCCGGCAGTGGATGGAGGAACAGGCGCGCGCGGCCACAACCACCGTCGCCAGCTTCCAGCACGCGCTGTTCGGCGAGGAAGCCGTGGAAGGCTACCTGGAGAGCGGCGGCGGCAACCTGATCGAATCGCCCAAGTCGATGTTCGGTTTTCGGCTGGACCCGCAGGTGCGCAAGGTGATCGTGCATATCGCCACGCACATCCTTGAGCACATCCGCCTCACTGCCAGTCGCCAGTTTGGCGAGCCGGTGCGCGGAGCAGTCATCGGCCGCCCGGTGGAATTCCGCAGTTCCATGGGCGCGGCCGGCTCGGACCAAGCGATCGAGATTCTGCGCGAGGCGGCAACCACCGCGGGCTTCGACGAAGTGAGTTTCCTCGAAGAACCCGCTGCGGCGGCGATGCATTATCACAAGAGCCTCGACGAACGGCAGCACGCACTGATCGTGGACATTGGCGGCGGCACCACCGACGTGACGCATGCAGAACTGGGCGGCAACACCATGCCGCTGGTTGCGCGCAACTGGGGCCTGCCCAAGGGTGGTACGGATCTGGACGTGGGCGTAAGCCTGCACAGTTTCATGCCACTAATGGGCAAGGACATCGTGCGTGTGCCGCAGCACCAATTCGTAGAAGCGGCCAGCGTGTACAACCTGCCCAAGCAACGCGAATTCCGCAAACAAAACTATCGCCTTGTCGCTGCACCCTACGGCCCGCGTTTGCGCGCACTGCAGGAACTGGGTGCCACCACACGCCTCAACCAGGCCGCCGAGCGCACCAAGATCATGCTGAGTGGCGCAACGGAACATCGCGCGCGGCTGGACTTCATCGAGCCCGGCCTTGGCGTGGATGCCACGCACGACGACCTGAATTCGGCCATCGAGCCGTTTCTCACCCTGCTGGAACGCACGCTCACCACGGTGCGTGGTGACCTTACCGCCCTGCCCGCCAGCGTATTCCTCACCGGCGGCACCTCACGCTCGCCGCAAGTGAAGGCCCGCGTGCAGGCATGCTTCCCTGAGATCCCGCTGGTGCACGGTGACCCCTCGCTGGGCGTGGTGTCCGGGCTGGCGGTAGCGGCGAACGAGGTTGTGCCGTAACGCATTTCAGCGCGTCGCGGGCCACGACTGAGGCGTAGCAGGAACGGGCAACGCCACGGCGTGCGTTGCCCGCTCCATCTCCACGTCAGGCTGCGCTCGCCTTGCGCAGTGGCGTGACGTTAGACGCATCGCCCTTGCCTTCGAAATCCGGCTCGGCCGACATGAAGCTGGGCCGCGCCTGCATCACCGCCTGTGCGCGTTGCACGTTGGGATACTTGGCGAGCAGGGCCTGGCCTCCCGGCATTTTCGACAACGAATAGAGCAACGGTGCGGCGAAGTAATCCGCAATGCACGGCGTATTGCCTACCAAGTAGTCGCGCGGGCCATAACCCTCATCGAGCGTTGCCAGCAGGCGATCGATATCAGGCATGGCAGCATCGATGATTGCGCGATTCGGCTGTCCGCCTTCGCCCGAAGGGAACATGTACTGCAGTACGCCACGCTTGACGATGGCGTCGTAACCGTAATCGTTCAGCACGCTATACCACTGCTCCGCGCGCGCGCGGGAGGTGACGCCACCCGCGGGAAACACGGCCGGGCCTTGAAAGGCTTCGTCGATGTAGCGCAGGATGGCTCGCGTTTCGTAGAACTCCAGCGGGCCGTCGTACAGCGCAGGGATACGGCCAAACGGATGGATGGCATCGGCTTCAGGCTTGTGTGGTGCTACCGACTTAAGCACGTACGCCACACCCTTCTCCGCCAGCGCAATGCGCACAGCGCGCGTATACGGGCTGATGGGGCTGCCCACCACCACGACGTTGCCGGCTGTGCCTTCCGGATCCAGGTAGTCGACCAGGCGATTGAACACGGATGTCCAACCCTGATGGTGATCGTCGCGCACGGCGGCATCGGGGAAGCCGGTATGGCGCATGTGGAGTTGCGTGCCGCCGTCTTTTTCGGTGAGCGTGACTTCGATGAGCGTGGTGCGTGCAGCCGCGTCACCTTCGCCATCCCATGCCCAGGTATAGGCGAGAAACGACGGGCGCTCGATGACCTGATAAACACCGCCCGAGCCATGCACCACGCCATCCTTGGTCACCATGGTGATGCGATAGCGCCCACCTACGCGTGCGTCGGCGCTCACTTCGCCCACGCTCAGCCCTCGTGGGCAGTGCCAGGCGGCCATGGCGGCCTCATCGGTGAAGGCTTCAAACACCTTTTCGCGCGGCGCGCGGATGTGGCGGGTCATTTCCAGTTCGAACGTTGCGGCTTGGGTGGTCATGGCTTTTTCCTCGGTGCACGTGGTGCGCCGCTTGCAGGTTGCTTTGCCTCGGCGCGATGGGTTCGCTCAACAAACTCGACCAGTCGATCCAGGTTGCCTTCCCAATGACGGCGATACGCTTCTAGCCAATCGTGCGCATCGTGCATGGGCTCGGCACGTAGACGGCAAATACGCCAGCGGGCGTCCACTTCACGCGCGATCAGCCCTGCGCTTTCCAGCACCCGCAGGTGCTTGGAGATGGCCGGCGCGGACATCTCGAACGGCTCGCCCAGTTCACCTACGGTCGCCTCGCCTCTGGCCAGGCGAGTCAGGATGGCGCGCCGCGTGGGGTCCGCCAGCGCGGCAAAGGTGATGGACAGCGGGTCGTCGGTATTTGCCATGCGATCAATTAACCACTTGGTTAATCGAAAGTCAAGTGCTTTCGCGTCGCGACTTTGTGAAGGCGCGGCAACGGTGCCGTAGGTCGCTTAGGTAATGGCGTGATGCAGGTGATGCACGGGCTCGCTGCCGAAGCGCAGCAATCGTTCGAAATCCCGCGCCACGGCCGCGTTGCTGAAATGCTCCATCACGTGGACGCGAGCAGCCATGCCCATGCGCCGGTATACGCCGGGCTTGCACATGGCGAGAATGGCGCCGCGCCACTCGGCGATATTGCCCGGCTCAAGCAAACACCCTGTCATGCCGTCTTCCATGGTTTCCGGCACGCCGCCGATGCGACTACCCAGCACGGGAACACCGCACGCCTGCGCCTCGATCGCCACGCGGCCGAAGGTTTCGAGCTCTACCGAAGGAAACGCCAGGAACGAGAACGCGCAGTAGTAGCGCGACGTATCATTCACCCAACCCGTGAAGTGGTGACGACCCGCTGCGCCACCCTGCTCCGCCATCGCGTGCACCACGTGTTCCTCGGCTCCGCGGCCTACCCAGAGCATGTGCAAACGAGGCTCCTCGGCCATAGCGGCGTTGGCGGCCTGCATCAACTGGGTGACGCCCTTGCCACCGTGCATGCGGCCCGCATAGCCCATGACGATAGCGTCCTCGGGTATATCGAACTGGCGACGCACTTGCATGCGCCGTGTCAGATCGGGCCGGAACTCATGAATGTCCACCGGGTTGTAGGAGATGTGCACGCGGTCGGGTGGCACGCCCTGATCCAAGTAGGCATTCCGCGCAAATTCGGACACCGCGATGAAGCGCTGCGCCAGCCTCGGGATACCGTATTCGGACAACCGGCTCATGCGCGGATTGCGATGACGGAACAACGCCACGGGTGTCCCTGTCAGGCGGCCACAGGCAATCAGCGGCCAGTACTCCTTGCCGAAATTACCCACCAACCAATCCGGTGCGAACCGCTCAATGCGCCGCAGCACCGCTGTGTAGCCACGCAGGTCGAGCACATTGCGGAACTTGCCAGGAAACACGGGCACACGCGCCGCCGTCATGCCATCGCCGATCAGGCCTTGGCGGGAAACGATGCTTTCCACGGGGTGCCCGGCCTGCAACAAAGCACGTGCAAGCGCCACGAAGTGTGTGGCTGCGCCGGTGTTCTCGGGATTGGTGCCAACGAAGAGCAGCTTCATGTGCGCTTGTCCTCGTAACGGGTGAGCACCTTTGCCGCCACCTGCGGCAACAGGTGATGGCGCGCAACCTGGATGCGCGGCAGGCGCCATAGGTCGGTGGATACACCACCGGTCGCGCGTCCGCGATCGGTGGTGGTGGCTGCGACGTAGCCCGCTTCGCGCGTCGCGTGGACAGCGCGTTCGTCGTAATCGCCGTACGGGTAGCAGAACTGCGTAATGCCGAGGCCGAGGCGATCTTCCAGCTCGGCCTTGCAGCCGTGGATCTCTTCGCGCTGTTGCTGATCGCTGCACTGACTGAGCCGCACATGCGTGCGCGAGTGCGCGCCTACTTCCATGCCGCCCGCGTGCCAGGCGCGAAGTTCTTCCGCCGACATCAGCGGCTTGCGCACGCCGACCTTCTCATCATCCCAGGCGTTGTACTGGCCGAGATATCCACTCACCGCATAGCAGGTAGCGGTGAAGCCGTAGCGACGCAACGTCGCCATCGCCCATTCGAGGTTGTCGACATAGCCGTCGTCAAGCGTGATGACGACGATCTTTCCTTCCTTGCCGCCCTGCAGATAGGGCATGGCGTCGGACATGGATACACCGCGATAGCCAAGCATGCGCAGCAACACCATCTGTCGAGCAAATGCACCCGGCGAGACATACAGGCTGCGATACACGTTGATGCCTTCAGGCACCTCCGCGATGTTGTGATACATGAGGATGGGGATCTTCACGAGGCTCTCTGCCGCTCCATGGAAACAACGGATCGAACGCATCCGTATGTGTTACTCCCCGAGAGCTGCGATAACCTTTCGCTTGCTTGCATGAACTTGTCGCTTCACGCAGCGTTCAAGAAAAAACTCTTCCCGATGGAAACCCTTCTTGAACTTGAAGTTTTCCTGATACGCCAGTGGCTGTCGCAACAGTGAATGGACACCTAACCGCAAGGCCTGCCATACCTGCATTCCCACGCACTGACGCAAGAGCCGAGTTAGCCAGGGCTTCTTTACGTGATCTATACGGTGCCTTAAGTGAAGCGATATCGCTTCTTTACGAAGAGCGCGCCGACAATGCTCGTATGAAGACTCACACGCATCAACACCGCAGCATAGGGTGGCGCGCCGTCGGCATGATTTTGTCGACACTGCTGTTCGCACTTTCCATCGTCGAACTGCTGCTGCGACCGGGCCAGGATGCAGCCCTATGGCGAGGCCTTGCGCTCTCGTCGCTTTATCTTGTGATGTGCTTGAGCCAGCGACGCCTGTTTGCACCGGCGCGCACCTATCAGCACCGACGCAACCACTGGTAAGAACTCGCGCCGTCATCGCATCGTGCCTCTCGACGTTCTTCCTTCGGGAACCACGGCACGCATCCATAGTCATAGATAGTCGCGTGAGATCAGGAAGGCTTGCAGCCGGGTAGCCGCAGGTCGGGTGTGCGGGCAGCAACTATGCACCTGCGGCACCGGTTGCAAACCTTCCTGATTTCATGGTGTCGCACGTAGCGACGCCATTGCGCAGAGGATGCGCTCCTGTAGACAACGCCGTGCGAATCGACGGGTCCAGCCAATCCCCGGAGAGACGCAAACCCCCGGCGGAGAACAGGAGCGCACCCTGTGCGCAACCTCCCCAGCATCTCTTAACCCAATGCGTAAGGGCCGCCACGCTCCAGCGCGCGTTTGTATGCTGGCCGCTGCTGAATACGCTTCACGAACGCAGCGATGTTCGGCAACTTGTCGGCGATGCCACTGCGTGCCATCGCCGCTTCCATAGGAAAGCTCATCTGGATATCCGCTGCACTGAATTCACTGCCAACGAACCAGCCCGTGGTTGCAAGTTCCTTGTCGACATAGTGCAAATGCAACGCCAGCTGCGGATCAACGAAGGTGCTCTGCAGCTTGCTCGCAATCTTCCGCGCAATGGGCTTGGCGAAGAACGGCATCGGTGCGCTGGCAATGCGTGACGCCACCAGCTTGAGCAGCAACGGCGGCATAGCGGAGCCTTCCGCATAGTGCAGCCAATAAGTGAAGCGCAGCCGGTCGGGCATCCCCGGCAATGGCGCTAGGCGCCCCGTGTCGTAATGGTCGACGAGGTACTCCACGATAGCCCCCGACTCCGCCACCACCCGCCCCTCATCCTCGATCACTGGCGACTTGCCCAACGGATGAATGGCACGCAACTCCGGCGGCGCCAGCATAGTGTTGGGATCACGCTGATATTTGCGAATCTCGTAAGGGACTTCCAGCTCTTCCAGCAGCCAGAGCACACGCTGGGAACGGGAGTTGTTGAGGTGGTGGACGGTGAGCATGGGAGGCGCCGGCGAAGTGGATGGCGGAGGCTAGCATGGGTGGCCAGGGGTTGGTGTGCGGCGGTTCTTTCTGTGCTTCGCACAGGGCTTGACCTGGTTTTCTGAAGCTTTCGGGCGGCGTATTTCAGATTTATTGCCGTGGAATTCGCGTTGCTGTTTCGCGGATGCGATGGACATGGCGCACGCTCAAAGGATGCGTGACTGTAGGAACCCACAGAACGCCTCAGTTCCACTCCCTCGCCCCTTTGGGGAGAGGGTTGGGGTGAGGGGCGGGTGCTCGCCTCGTGGTTTCATCCGCGCCGTCATCCTGGTGAGAATCGGGATCCTGTTTCGTCTGCGTTTGACCAGAGCCTCGTGCGTTAGCGCGATCGGGCCGCTTACGCAGCGGGCGTTTCGATCGTCTGCCGAAGACGCGAAGCTAGTCCCGTGGGACGCTCGAGTCACTTTTCTTTGTTGGCCCACGCACGCGCAGGACCGCGTGCGAACGGCGAAGCCGGCCCGAAGGGCGGAGGGCAGGATGCCCGGAGTAAAGAAAAGTAACCCGAAGAAATGGCCTGACAAGCCAACGCCCGCAGCATGTCGATGGGATAAGCCCGAACGGGTGAGGAAGCTTGTTGCTTGGCCATCTTCGCCGCTACATAGCGGGTACGTCGGAGCGCTTCGCAACGCGCCCTGGCGGAGAGGACTTAAAGCAGGCTTCGCTACGCTTCCCGATCTGTGAGGCTAGGGAAAGCAGACGCTACGCTTTCCTACCGCTGGGGCGAGGTAAAGGGGACGCTACGCTTCCCGACCGGTGTGGAGAACCCGCCACGTTACAGCATCGTCTTTCTCTTCTGCCTTGGCTTTGCGCCCTAGAGAAGGAGCAACGCGACCTGCCGCGATGCGATGTGCAGCGCAGCTGCACGAGCCTACGGCTCGGCGCTTATGACCTTCGGGCCCCCTGTGCGGCGGTGAGGGGTGGACGAGAAGACCCGCAGGGGGGATCGGCAGGACGCCGATCCCTTTTCGCCGGGGCAGGAGCCCCGTCGAAAAGCCCGGCCACCACTCACGAACTGACCGGCTTCACCGGCCAGCGCCAAGTGGGGGTGCCTTTCTTTGGGTTACTTTTCTTCGGGCAAGCAAAGAAAAGTGACTCGGCCTCCGGTAGGAGGGCGAAAGCCCGCCGCAGGCGAGCCAGATCACGACTGCGCGACAACCAAGCGAAAAGTCACTGGATCCCTGCCTTCGCAGGGATGACGGTTTCATCGAAACGGTAAGGCGAGCACCCACCTCTCACCCCAACCCTCTCCCCGAAAGGGAGAGGGAGAAAGCGAGCGCATCAAAACCCAGGCCTCACATATTGCGCCGATACTCACCACCCACGTCATACAACGCGTGACTGATCTGCCCCAGCGAGTTGTACTTCACCGCTTCCATCAACTGCTCAAACACATTCTGTCGATCACGCGCCGTGTTCTGCAGCGTCTTCAGGCTATCGGGCGCCAACTCATTGCGCGCCTTACCGAAGGCCAACACGTTCTCGATCTGCTGGCCCTTCTCGCCTTCCGTCGAACGGATGAGTTCGATCTCGGTGGCGATCTCGCCGCCGTGGTCCTTCGGCAAGAAGGTGTTCACGCCGATCAGCGGGAGGCTGCCGTCGTGCTTCTTCTGCTCGTAGTACATCGACTCTTCCTGGATCTTGCCCCGCTGGTACATGGTGTCCATCGCGCCGAGTACGCCACCGCGCTCGCTGATCGCCTCAAACTCCTTGTACACAGCTTCTTCGACGATGTCGGTGAGCGCATCGACGATGTAGCTGCCCTGCCAGGGGTTCTCGTTGAAGTTGAGTCCCAGTTCCTTGTTGATGATCATCTGGATCGCCACCGCGCGGCGCACGCTTTCTTCCGTCGGCGTGGTGATGGCTTCGTCGTAGGCGTTGGTGTGCAGGCTGTTGCAGTTGTCGAACAGCGCGTACAGCGCTTGTAGCGTGGTGCGGATGTCGTTGAACTGGATTTCTTGCGCGTGCAGCGAGCGGCCGGACGTCTGGATGTGGTACTTCATCATCTGGCTGCGCGCGCTGGCACCATAGCGCTCGCGCATGGCGCGAGCCCAGATGCGGCGGGCCACGCGGCCGATCACGGTGTACTCCGGGTCCATGCCGTTGGAGAAGAAGAACGACAGATTCGGCGCGAAATCGTCGATCTGCATGCCACGCGCGAGGTAGTACTCCACGATGGTGAAGCCGTTGCTCAGCGTGAAGGCCAGCTGGCTGATCGGGTTCGCGCCCGCTTCGGCAATGTGGTAACCGGAGATGGACACCGAGTAGAAATTGCGCACCTTGTGATCGACGAAGTACTGCTGGATGTCGCCCATCATGCGCAGCGCGAACTCAGTGGAGAAGATACAGGTGTTCTGTGCCTGGTCTTCTTTCAGGATGTCCGCCTGCACGGTGCCGCGCACCGTCTGCAGCGTTTCTTCCTTGATGCGCGCGTAGGTGTCCGCATCCACCAGTTGGTCACCGGTAATGCCGAGCAGGCCAAGACCGAGGCCTTCGTTGCCCTTGGGCAGGTCACCGGAATATTGCGGACGGCCATTCGGGAATTGCGCAGCGATCTTCTTTTCGGCCGCCGACCAGCGCGCCGAGTCTTCCTTCAAATACTTCTCGATGTTCTGATCGATCGCGGTGTTCATGAACATCGCGAGGATGATCGGCGCGGGACCGTTGATGGTCATCGACACGGAACTGCTCGGCGCGCTGAGGTCGAAGCCGGAATACAGCTTCTTCATATCGTCCAGCGTGGCGATATTGACGCCGGAATTGCCGATCTTGCCGTAGATGTCCGGACGCGGCGCGGGATCTTCACCGTACAGCGTCACCGAGTCGAACGCGGTGGACAGGCGCGTGGCCGCACCACCCTGACTCAGGTAATGGAAGCGGCGGTTGGTGCGCTCCGGCGTACCCTCGCCCGCGAACATGCGAGTGGGGTCCTCACCGGTACGGCGGTACGGATACACGCCACCGGTGTACGGATAGTGGCCCGGCAGGTTTTCGCGCTGCAGGAAGCGCAGCAGGTCGCCCCAATCTTCGGTCTTGGGCGGCGCCACCTTCGGGATCTTCTGGTGGCTCAGCGATTCGCGGTAGTTATCCACGCGGATCACCTTGTCGCGCACCTTGTACTCGTTGAACTCGTCGGTCACCGACTTATAGCGTGCGGGCCACTCGTGCAGCAGGTGGATGGCGTGGTGGCTGAGTTCCTTGATGGCCGCGTTATAGCGCTGACGCAGGGTCAGCAACGTGCGGTCGGCACCCTCTTCGTGCAGCGCTTCGGGCTCGTAGCGCGCCAGCTGACGCGGCAGGTGCGCGTCACCCAGTTCTTTCAGCGATTCGTAGTAGTGCTGCGCCTTGCTGGCGAACTCGGCTTCGCGCTCGATTTCCTTGTTGATGCCACGACCTTGCTCGGCGATCTCCGCGAGGTAACGCACGCGCGCACCGGGAATGAGCACCGTAGCGCGCGGCTCCTTCAGCGTGGTGTCGAGGTTGGGCGTCCATTTCTCCGCCGGCAAGCCGAGTTTCTCGCGCAGCAGGCGGCACAGGTTGCTGAACATCCAGGTCACGCCCGGATCGTTGAACTGACTGGCGATGCTGGGATACACCGGCACCTGCTCGTCGGTGAGCGTGAAGGCGGTGCGGTTGCGCTTCCACTGCTTGCGCACGTCACGCAATGCGTCTTCCGCGCCGCGCTTATCGAACTTGTTGAGCACGATCAGTTCGGCGAAGTCCAGCATGTCGATCTTTTCGAGCTGGCTGGCCGCACCGTAGTCGCTGGTCATGACGTAGGTGGGGAAATCCACCAGATCGACGATTTCCGAATCGCTCTGACCGATACCGGCGGTTTCAACGATGATGAGGTCGTACGGCTGCGCCTTGAGGAAATCGATGCAGTCACGCAGCACCGCGCTGGTCGCGGCGTGCTGGCGGCGCGTGGCCATGGAACGCATGTAGACACGATGGCTGCGCAGCGAATTCATGCGGATGCGGTCGCCCAACAACGCGCCGCCACTGCGGCGACGCGTGGGGTCCACCGCCAGCACGGCGATGCGCATGTGCGGGAATGCATGCAGGAAGCGCAGCAGCAATTCGTCCACCACCGACGACTTGCCCGCGCCGCCGGTACCGGTGACACCGAGCACCGGCGTCTGCTTGCCTGCCATCTTCCACTGCTTGCGTAGATGGTCCAGCTCGGCTTCCGGCAGCTCACCTTCCTCGATGGCGGACAGCACGTGACCCACAGCGATCTCGTTGCTGATGTCGACCATGGGCGTGATGGCCGACGACTGTTCTTCCGTCGCACGCTTCACCGCCGCGGCACGCGTGCGGTGCATGACGTCTTCGATCATCTCGGTCAGGCCGAGCCTCATGCCGTCATTGGGGTGATAAATGCGTTCGACGCCGTACGCTTGCAGCTCGCGGATTTCCTCCGGCGTGATGGTGCCGCCACCGCCGCCGAACACGCGGATGTGCGCAGCGTTGTGCTGCTTGAGCATGTCCACCATGTACTTGAAGTACTCGACGTGACCACCCTGGTAGGACGACAGCGCGATGGCGTCGGCGTCTTCCTGCAGCGCCGCGCGCACCACGTCTTCCACCGAGCGGTTGTGGCCGAGGTGAATCACCTCCGCGCCTTGCGACTGGATGATGCGGCGCATGATGTTGATGGCGGCATCGTGGCCATCGAACAGACTAGCGGCGGTAACGAAACGCAAGGGGCGGCTTTCCGCCTGGGCGGCGCTGGCGGAAACGTGCTGGGCGGGGGAACTCATGGGGACTCCGGGACTGCGGTGCGTCGGATTCCCGATTTTAGAGGATGGTTGCGTTTGGAACATGTTGCGGCGCGGAGTAAGCCTGATTCGCAACGATTTTTTGCGCTCCGCCGACCTTGCCGTGCTGGGCGGTATCGTCAGGCGAGCGACAGACTCCGCGGCCGTCATTCCGGCGCAGGCCGGAATCCAGTAGCGGAGTCGCCCGGTCGTCGCGAGGGCGTTGGCGGATGTTGCGTTATCCCTAAAACCGAGTACTCAGGCCACTGGATTCCGGCCTTCGCCGGAATGACGGCCATGGAGGTTACGTGCTCCGCCTCGCTAGGGTCCTTCAGCCATCACCAAACGGCAAGTTGGGCGACGACACGACACGTTCGCCGACGTTCTCGCCACGCAGGAACGCCAGGGACACGTCGATCACTTCCGGCGCATCGAGCACGTGGTGATGCCCCAGCCCTTGCGTGGTGTGCAGGCGCGCACCACGCCAGTGGCGGGCATAGCGCTCCCCTTCGGCCCATGGCACGTCGTGATCGTCCATGTCGTGCACGATCAGCGCCGGCTGCCCCAGTGACGGCAAATGGCGGTGCACCTGCAGGTCGTGAATATTGATCCCGGTCATCGCCTGCAGGCTGTCATGCAGGCGGCCACGCAGGTGTTCTCCCAGGCGCACGAAATGCGTGAAGCGCTGGGTGGCGGCCACCGGATCGGCGGCAGGTGCGATAAGGATGAGCTTGTGCGAATGCCACGCCTCGTCCTGTGCCAGGGCAGCGGCCGCGCCACCCAGCGAGTGCGCGATAGTCACTGCAGCGTCGCCGTAATGGCGCCCGACTTCGCGCACGGTCTCGATGAAATCGGGCAGCGTGCAGTGCCGTCCGTCGCTCAAGCCATGGCCGGGCTGGTCGAACGCCACCAGGGCATAGCCCATCTCGCGCAAAGGCTTCACCCACGGCAGATAGCGCAGACCAAAGCTGGACCAGCCGTGCACCAGCAGTACATAGGGCTGACGCGATGGATCGCCCCACGTGTAAGTGGCAATGCGCTGGCCACGGACCTGCAACTCACCGCGCTGCATCTCCGGCCCCGGCTTGGCCGCCCGTGCACGCGCCCGGCTGCTGGCGAACGGGGTGATGAAGATCCGCAACGCCCGCTGCACCGCGCGTTTCGGCGCAATGCGGCTGCCCAGTGCGAAGCCCGCGCGTACGGCGCCGATCGTGATGGGCCCGGGGCCGCGACGACGGGGTTTGACGGTGGTGGTGGTTTGGCGAGTCATGGCGCAGTCCTCCGCTCCGATAGCGGGTTATAGCTGGCGAGCAGGCGCTCGAAGCCTGCCAGCGCGTGGCGGCAGGCTTCGTCGAATCCAAACAGGCCCGCATCGTGGTGCAGACCCAGCATGAGGGCGTAGATTTCAAAGGCGAGCTGCGAGGGATCGGTATCCGCGCCCAGCTCTCCGTTCTCGATCGCGTGACCGATGGCGCGGCACATCTCCTGTCGCCAGCCGGCTTGGCTCTTCGTCACGCTGTCACGCAACGGGCCTTCGCGGCCGTCGTACTCGCTGGCGGCGGTGAGCAGCACGCAACCGCTCTGGTACTCGCGCCCCCAGTCCACCCAGTTGGCAACGATGGCGCGTATGCGGGGCAGACCACGAGGCAATTTCAGCGCGGGCCACTTCACCCGCTGCAGGAAACGCTGCTGACCCAGTTCCAGCACGGCTAACTGCAGGTCTTCGCGGGAACCGAAATGCGCGAAGACACCGCTCTTGGACATGCCCACGTCTTGCGCCAGCGAGCCAATGGATAGCCCTTCCAGGCCGTCCCGGCGCGCCATGTCGTAGGCGTGATCAAGGATGAGTTCGCGTGTGGTGGCGCGTTTGCTGAGGGCGACGGAGTTCATGCCCCATAAAATAGCACGACCGTTCGTTCTTTTATCGTCAAGAAAACTGAACGAAATATCGCTACAAGCCCACACAAACCTGAACGAGCCCGGCTCGAGTCGTCAACACGGCAGGGAAATGCGCCGTTCCCCGCCCTGAAGCCGCACGTTGCGGCCGACATCAAGGGAGACAACATCATGCTGAGCATCACCCGCAAACTCGCCCTGCTCGCGGCCCTAGGCGTTGCGGGCGCCGGCGCCGTGACCTATGCACCGGACGCCTCCGCCCAGGTATCGGTGTCGGTCGGCATTGGCGTCGCCCCGCCGCCGCCGCGCTATGAAGTCGTGCCTCCGCCGCGCGTGGGTTACGCGTGGGCACCGGGCTACTGGCGCTGGGATGGCCATCGCCACGTCTGGATGGGTGGCTATTGGGTCCGCGCCCGCCCGGGCTACGTCTATCACCAGTCCCGCTGGGAACACGCACGCGATGGTTGGCGCTGGCATGACGGCTATTGGGGCCGCTGATGCCGCACATCTTTGCGGCGAAGCGTCAACGCCGCGCGGGCTTCCCGGACAGGAATGGCATTGCGTCAGGCACATAGGGCAAAACGGTCGGGACGCCATCCGCGGCCGACCCACAAAACCATCGTAAATACTTGCAGTAAAAGAAAAAAACGATCATCCGCAAGAAAGGTAAGCCTCAGCCTTACGCGTCATTGTCCGACCACCACACTCACTTACTCTTCACAGAGGCAACGTCACCTATGCAGATTCGTCTCGTCGCACTTACCGCCCTGACCCTGATGGCCAGCGGCTGCGTCGTGGAACAGCCCGTGCACCATCCCCGCCCCGTCGTGGTCGAGGAACAACCGGTGCAGCGCGAATACGTGGAAGTGATCGCTCCGCAGCCGCCGCCGACCGTGTTGATCGAGGAAGAGCCCCCGCACCGTCCCGGCTATATCTGGGCTCGCGGCTACTGGCATTGGAACGGCCATCAGTACATCGCGGTCCACGGTCACTGGGAAGGTGAGCGCCAGGGCTACCACTACGTGCATCCGCACTACGTGCAGCGCAACGATGGCTGGCACCTCAATGTCGGCGTATGGGTCCAGGGCTAATTCCCTTCCTCATACGGCTCCAAAAAAAGCCCCGCCTCGTGCGGGGCTTTTTTTGGGCCTCAGACCACCAGGTCGGGTTCCGGCAGACGCCGGCTTCCGCCAACCGCCGTCACCAGGGCGCGGTAATCACGCGGTGTCATGCCTACGGTGGATTTGAACTGGCGAGCAAACGCGCTCTGGTCCGCAAAACCGCAGGCGAGTCCGATAGATGCCACGCTCTCGCTGCCGTGCAAAAGGCGCATGGCTTCCTCGATGCGCAATTTGGTCTGTAGCTGTTGCGGCGTCAGCTGAAACACTTTGCGGAAGTGCCGCTCTAGTTGCGCCACGGATAGGTCCGCCAATTCCGCCAGGTGCGCCACGCGCACGCCTTCGGCGTAGTGCTCTTGCAAATAAGCCAGTACCCGGCGCAAACGCGCATACGTGGGATGACGCCCATCCGGCCGGCCCAGGTCACGCGAGATGCCAACAATGCCGCGCACCTCGCCACGCTGTCGCAAGGGGCGCTTGCAGGTCAGGCACCAACCCGTGGCGCGATTGGAGAACATGTGCACTTCAAGCTGGTTCTCGATCACCTCGCCATCAAGCACGCGCTGGTCCTGCGTGGCATAGGAACCACCCAATGCGGTGGGAAACAACTCAGTCACGTTGCGACCGATCACATCGCTGCGATGCTTGAGCCCCAGGCGTCGCACCAGGGTGAGGTTGGCATGCGTGTAGCGCCCTTCGCTGTCCTTCACGAAGAACACGACATCAGGCACGGCGTCAAATAGCGCTTCCAGTTCGTCGGCGGAAATCTTCATCTCGGTGAAAGCCCTCTACCCCGCGCCAAGCCTTGCTGCGACTGCAGCATAGGCCGAACACGTGAATGTGCATTGTGCCGATTTCCGCATCGCAGGACGCCAAGCTTTTCTAGACGGTCCAGCCGATACAGCGCGAGCATAAGCGCCATGCATACCATAGACGTGATCGACTCACATACCGGCGGCGAACCGACCCGTGTCGTGATTGCCGGCTTTCCCGACCTGGGCAACGGCACGCTGATGGAGCAACGCGAGCGCTTCCGTCGCGACTTCGACAAGTGGCGCAGCGCCATTGCGTGCGAACCGCGCGGCTCCAGCACCGTTGTCGGCGCGTTGCTGTTGCCGCCGAAGACGGAAGGCGCATGCGCCAGCGTCATCTACTTCAACAACGTGTCGTATCTCGGCATGTGTGGCCACGGCACTATCGGCCTGGTGCGCACGTTGCAGCACATGGGCCGTATCGGCCCGGGCAAGCACCGCATCGATACGCCGGTGGGCACGGTGGGCGCCGAACTGCATGAGGACGGCCGCGTCACCATCGACAACGTGGAGAGCTATCGTCACGCCGCCGACGTCAGCGTCGACTTGCCGGGTTATGGCCGTGTCACTGGCGATATCGCCTGGGGCGGCAACTGGTTCTACATCACCCACGACACACCGCTGCCGGTGGAAATTCAGCACCAGCGCGCGCTCACCACCTACACCGAGGCCGTGCGCCACGCACTGGAAGCCAACGGCATCACCGGCGCGGAAGGCGGCGAAATCGATCACATCGAGGTCAACACGAAGTCTCCGGTCGCCGGACTGGACGGCCGGAACTTCGTGTCGTGCCCCGGTCTGCCTACGACCGCTCGCCCTGTGGCACCGGCACCAGCGCCAAGCTGGCCTGCCTCGCCGCAGACCGCAAACTTGCGCCGGGCGAACCCTGGATGCAGGAAAGCATCCTCGGCAGCGTCTTTGAAGGCCGCTACACGCACAGTGAGCGCGGCGTGCTTCCGCAGATCACCGGCACCGCCTTCGTAGTGGCGCAAAGCACCTTGTTGTTCGACGAGGCTGATGCCTTTACCTGGGGTAGCGGCGCGGAATGAATGGCACCGCCGCCACGTTCGACCTGATCGTCATCGGCGCAGGCATCGTCGGCGCTGCATGCGCTGACGCGGCGAGCGCGGAAGGTATGCGCGTGGCCATCATCGAGCCCGGCCCGATCGGCGGCGGCGCGACGGCGGCGGCGATGGGTCATCTGGTAGCCATGGATGACGACCCGGCCGAACTCGCCTTGGCGCGTTACTCCCTGCGTCTGTGGGAAGCATTCGCCGATCTGAAAGAGGCTGAATTCAGCCGCTGTGGCACGTTGTGGGTGGCGCGCAACGACAACGAACTGGCCGTCGCTAGCCAACGCATAGCGCGCCTGAGTGCCGCCGACATCGACGCGCGCCTGCTCGACGCCGCAACGCTCTATGAACTGGAACCCGCCCTGGTGCCGGGCCTTGCCGGTGGCATGTTGGTGCCTCGCGAAGCCGTGGTGTATCCGCCGCGCGTCGCCAGCCATCTGGTGCAACGCGCGCAATCGCGCGGTGCACGACTGTACGCAGGCCGCCGCGCGCAAACACTGCAGCGCGGTGGCGTACTGCTCGATGACGACACGCGTCTGTCCGGCCCTGTACTGGTCGCTACTGGCTGCGCGCTGCCCGCACTGCTGCCCATGCTTCCCATGCGGGCACGCAAAGGCCATCTCGTCATTACCGATCGTTATCCCGGCTTCATCCGTCATCAGTTGCTTGAACTGGGCTATGCCGACAGCGCCCATGGCGATGCCGATAGCAGCGTGGCATTCAACGTGCAGCCTCGTCCGACCGGTCAGATCCTGATCGGCTCGTCGCGCGAATTCCGCGCGAACGATGCCGCCGTATCGCCATCCATGGTGAAACGCATGCTGGAACGCAGCTTCGCCTTCGTGCCGGGTTTGCAAAACTTGCAGGCGCTGCGCATCTGGACCGGCTTTCGCCCCACCACGCCGGATGGACGTCCGTATCTCGGCGCGGTACCTGATGCCGTCGACCAATGGGTGGCCGCGGGACATGAAGGCCTTGGTGTTACCACCGCGCTGGGTAGCGCGAAGTTGTTGATTGACCTGATTCACGGTCGGCAGCCTGCTATTGATCCCGCGCCGTATGCGCCCTCGAGGATGGTCGCATGACTGCTCGGGTGCGACTCACCGTGAATGGTCATCCAGTGGATGTGCCGGTTGGCGCCAGCGTTGCCGCGGCCGTAGCTCACGTGACGATGCGTTTCCGCCGCTCGGTGAACGACGCGCCTCGTGCACCGCTGTGCGGCATGGGCGTGTGCTTCGAATGCCGTGTGCAGGTGGATGGCATCGCGCATGTTCGCGCCTGCATGACGCCGGCCAGCGAAGGCATGCAGGTGGTCACCGATGCGTGATCACTACGACGTCCTCGTGATCGGCGCCGGACCTGCGGGAATGTCCGCAGCGAAGACGGCTGCTGCGTATGGAGCACGGGTGGGTTTGCTCGACGCGCAGCCACGCCCCGGCGGGCAAGTGTGGCGACACGATGTGCAACATTCCTTGCCACGTGCTGCACGCCAGGTTGTCGACGGCTTGCAAGGTGTGGAATGGCTGGCGCAGCACAGCGTAGTCGCGACGGAGTCACCGGCACTGCGTGTGGAGACACCGCAAGGCACACGGCTTCTTTCCTACGGTTCGCTGGTGCTCGCCACCGGTGCGCGCGAACTGCTACTGCCCTTCCCTGGCTGGACGCTTCCCGGCGTCACCGGTGCCGGCGGCTTGCAGGCACTGGCCAAGCAAGGCTGGCCCGTAGCCGGCAAACGGGTGGTGATCGGTGGAAGCGGCCCCCTTTTGCTGGCCGCTGCGGATACGTTGCGCAAGCATGGCGCGCGAGTGATCAGTATCTACGAACAGGCCTCCGCCGCCGCCGTTCGATCCTTCGCCACTCAACTTCGGCACTGGCCCGCACGTGCGTGGCAAGCGGCCGGACTTCGGCTGCGTCTCGCGGGCATCCCCTATCGTTTCGGCTCGTTCGTGCGCAAAGCCCACGGCGATGGCGGCGTGCAGCGTGTGGACATCGACACCCCGCATGGCGTGCGAACCGTGGAGTGCGATCTGCTCGCCGTGGGTTATGGGCTCGTACCCAATACCGAGCTCGCCTCCCTGCTCGGCTGCGTGCTGGACCACTCGGATATCCATCCGCGTGTACGGGTCGACACACTGTTTCGCACCAGCGTGGCGAACGTGTATGCCGCAGGCGAGTCCTGCGGTATCGGCGGCCTGTCCGTGGCACGCGTCGAAGGGGCCATTGCGGGCCACATGGCCATCAACCATACCGATGCCGCAGGCGCGCTACTGATGCAACGCGACAGCGAACGGTGCTTCGGCGCGCTGCTCGCCAAGCATTTCGCACTCGATCCGCGCCTGCACAAGCTCGCCGACGACCTCACCCTGGTCTGTCGCTGCGAGGACGTACGCATGGGTGAGCTCGCCGGTTTCACCGATGCACGGGCCGCAAAACTCATTACACGCTGCGGCATGGGTGCCTGCCAAGGGCGCATCTGCGGCACAGCGCTGGCTGAGTTGGGCCGCTTTCCCCGCAGCGGCGCACGGCCGCCTATTTTCCCCGCCCGACTGGCCACGCTGGCCGGGCTTGCCAACCTTCCTTCTGACGACGCACAACGAGGTAGCTGATCATGAGCAACGCATCCATCTGGCACGGCGTGATTCCCGCCATCACCACGCCGTTCACCGCCGACGGCCAGGTCGATCACGACTTCCTCGCCAAGCACGCACGCACGCTGATCGACAGTGGCTGCAAGGGCATCGTCCCGCTCGGCTCGCTAGGCGAAGCAGCCACGCTTTCCTTCGACGAAAAGCTGGACATCATCCGCACGCTGGTGAAGGCGCTCGACGGTCGCGCGCCGGTTATCCCGGGCATCGCCGCACTGTCCACCGATGAAGCCGTGCGCCTCGCGCGCCAAGCCAAGGCACTGGGCGCTTCCGGCCTGATGGTGCTGCCGCCGTATGTCTACTCCACCGATTGGCGCGAGATGGGCGCACACCTGCGTGCCGTGATCGCCGCGACCGACCTGCCCTGCATGCTCTACAACAACCCCATTGCCTACAAGACGGATTTCTCGCCGGAACAGATCGCTGAACTCGCGCATGAATTCCCGAATGTGCAGGCGGTGAAGGAGTCCTCTGGCGATGTGCGCCGCTTCGCCGCGCTGCGCTCGCTGCTGGGCAACCGTCTGGAGCTGCTCGTGGGCATGGACGACGCCATCGTGGAAGGCGTGGCGATGGGCGCGCGCGGCTGGATCGCGGGCTTGGTCAATGCGTACCCGAAGGAGTCCGTGAAGCTGTTCGAACTGGCGCGTGACGGTGGCGCCGATGCGGCGGCCGAATTGTATGCCTGGTTCCTGCCGCTGCTGCGCCTGGATACGGTGCCCAAGTTCGTGCAGCTGATCAAACTGGTGCAGGAAAAGGTCGACATGGGCAGCGAACGCGTGCGCGCGCCGCGTCTCGCCATGCACGGTGCCGAACGCGACGCTGCGATGCGCGTGATTGATCACGCCATCGCCCACACACCGGTGCTCTGACATGAATGCACAGCCTCTGCTGATCGGCGGCGAATGGCGCCAGGCGCGCGAGCTGCTCGGTGCCTTCCGAGCGGAAGACCCGACCACGGGCGACCCGATCGGGCCCGCGTTCCCCCTTTGTGGTGCGGCAGATCTGGAGGCGGCGATCAGCGCCGCCTCCACCGTGGCCAACGAACTCGCTGCTGCGCCGCCCGAGCGCATCGCGGCGTTTCTTGAAGCCTACGCGACAGGCATCGAGGCGAACGCCGAGGCGCTGGTCGATCTCGCCCACGCGGAAACGGCACTGCCCAAGCAACCGCGACTCGCCACCGTGGAGTTGCCGCGCACCACCAACCAGTTGCGCCTTGCCGCGAAGGCCGTGCGCAGCTACGCATGGACCCAGCCGGTGATCGACACCGCCACCGGCCTGCGTGCACATCGTGCACCGCTATCCAAGCCGGTGCTGGTGTTCGGCCCCAACAACTTCCCGTTCGCGTTCAACGCCGTGGCGGGCAGCGACTTCGCTTCGGCCATCGCCGCTCGCAATCCCGTGATCGCCAAGGCGCACCCCTCGCACCCGGCGACCAGCGAACGCCTCGCGCGCATCGCCTTGGTCGCGCTTCAACAGGCCGGCCTGCCATCGGCTTCCGTGCAACTGCTCTATCACTTCGACTACGCCGCAGGCTCCCGCCTTGCCGGTGATGCGCGCCTGGGAGCGGTGGGTTTCACCGGTAGTCGCGCGGGCGGACTGGCGCTGAAAGCTGCGGCCGACAAGGCAGGCATTCCCGCCTATGTCGAACTATCCAGTGTGAATCCCGTGTTCCTGCTGCCGGGTGCATTGGCCGAACGCGGCACGGCGCTTGCGCAGGAGTTCTTCGCGTCTTGCACGATGGGTAGCGGCCAGTTCTGCACTAATCCCGGCGTGGTAATCGTGCCGCAAGGCACGGACGGCGATGCCTTTGTTGCCACCGCAACGTCGCACTTCGCGGCGGCCGCACCCAGCGTGCTGTTCTCTCGTGGCGTGCTGGATCACCTGCAACACGGTGTGGCGACTTTGTGCGAGGCCGGTGCTGAGGTGCTTGCCGGCGGCACGGTGGGCGAGCCCGGCTTCCGCTATGCGCCCACGCTGCTGAGCGTGGATGCCGATACCTTCCTGCGCGCACCCAAGGCCTTGCAGACCGAGGCCTTCGGCCCCGTCAGCCTGCTGGTCCGCGTGCGCGATGTCGCGCAGATGGCGCAGGTGGCGCAAGCGTTCGAAGGCAATCTCACCGGTACGATCTACAGTGCCATCGATGGCGGCGACGATACGGCATGGCCGACCGTTGCCCATGCGCTGCGCCCGCGCGTGGGACGCCTGATCGGCAACCGCATGCCCACCGGCGTCGCGGTGAGCCCAGCCATGAACCACGGCGGCCCCTACCCCAGCACCGGACACCCGGGTTTCACAGCAGTAGGTATGCCAGCGGCCATTACGCGCTTCACCGCGCTGCATAGCTACGACAACGTGCCCGAGACGCAGTTGCCGCACGAGTTGCGTGACGGCAACCCCGACGGTATCGCACGTCTGGTGGATGGCGTGTGGCGCACGAACGATCTCGCTCACGGAGCATCGTGATGGGTACGCACGCACAGATCGGTGGACTCGACCCTGCACAAGCACGCGCCTCGCTCGCGCACTGGCAGGACACCGCGCCACCGATCGACGCCAACGAGTACCAACAACGCATCGAGCGCGCCCGCGCCCTGCTGCGCGAGCAAGGCGTCGATGCCCTGCTGATCACCGCAGGCACCTCGCTACGCTATTTCACCGGCGTACCGTGGGGCGCCAGCGAACGCCTCGTGGGCATGTTGCTCACCGCGCGTGGTGAGCCCATCGTCATCTGCCCCGGTTTCGAAGCCGGCTCGCTGAAACCCGTGCTGCGCATTCCGGCCGACATTCGCCTATGGGAAGAGCACGAGGATCCCCAGCAGCTCGTCGCCGCTGCGCTGCGCGAGCGGGGGGCCGGCAGCCTGGCGCTTGATCCCGCTGCGCCTTACGTCGTCGCCTCGCGTCTGCGCGCCGTGCTCGGTGGCAAGCCGCTGAGCGACGCCAGTGTCATCGTCGATAGCTGCCGCATGTGTAAATCATCGGCGGAACTGGCCCTGATGAAACAGGCCACGGCGATGACGTTACACGTGCATCGTCTCGCTGCAGGGCTGATCCGTGAAGGCATCAGTCGCACCGAACTCGTACGCTTCATCGACGACGCGCATCGCGCATTGGGTGCGGATAACGGCTCCACCTTTTGCATCGTGCAGTTCGGTCAGGCTACCGCCTACCCGCACGGCGTTCCCGGCGAGCAGTACCTGCAACCGAGCGAACTGGTGTTGATCGACACCGGCTGCACCGTGCAGGGCTACCACTCGGACATCACTCGCACTTATATCTTCGGACAGCCAAGTACGGAGCAGGCGCGCATCTGGGAACTGGAGCAGGCGGCTCAGCGCGCTGCGTTCGAGGCCATACGGCCCGGGGTTGCCTGCGAAGCCGTGGATGCCGCAGCACGCCGCGTAGTCGAAAAGGCTGGCTTGGGGCCGGACTACCGCTTGCCAGGCATTCCGCATCGCACCGGCCACGGCTGCGGCCTGAGCATTCACGAAACTCCGTACCTGGTGCGTGGCGATCACACGCTGTTGCAACCGGGCATGTGCGCCAGCAACGAACCGATGATCGTGGTGCCCGACCGTTTCGGTGTGCGCCTGGAAGATCATTTCTACGTCACCGAGGATGGCGCTGCCTGGTTTACGCCGCCCTCGCCCGCCATCGATCAGCCCTTCGCATGATCTCGACACCACCATGTAGGAGCGCACCTTGTGCACGACCGTCGCCCGGCGACGGCTCACGCACAAGGTGCGCTCCTGCAGGTGCATACACCTAGGACAGCGACATGAAGCCCCTCATCCTTGCCCTTGCCTGCACACTCTGCTTCGCCGCCATGCTGCCGGCACACGCAGACGACGACACCACCACCCGCTTCCATACGATCTACACCCGGGAGTGGGCCTGGCGACAAGCGCAGTTCAAGGGGGAGGATGACGAAGACAGCCACGACAGCGCGCTGGCCGATCACCTGCCCAAGGTCGACGCCGCCACGCAGGCCGAGCGCGAACGCTACTGGGCCGACGTGCTGAAACAGCTCGACGCGATGTCGCCCACCCAATTGCATGGCGATGATCCGGTCAACTACGCCGTCTACCGCAACCAGATCCAGACCTTGCTGGCCGACCAGCAATTCCACACCTGGGAAATGCCGTTCAATAGCGACTCGGCGTTCTGGACCAACCTGGGCTTCACCGCGCGCCGCACGCTGCGCACAGCGGACGATTACCGCCACTACATCGACCAACTGAGGGACATCCCGCGCTATTTCGATGAGCAGACCGCCAACATGCGCGCGGGCCTTGCCCGTGGCTTCAGCGTGCCCCGCGTGACGCTGACTGGGCGCGATCAGTCCATCGCCGACGTGGCTAACGCCAAGGGCGACGACAACCTGTTCTACACGCCGTTCCGCAAGATGCCATCCATTATCCCGGCAAGCGAACAAGCGCAGTTGCGCGCGCAGGGCCGTGAAGCCATCCAGCGCTCGGTGATTCCCTCCTACGCGAAGTTGCTGGACTTCATGCAAAACACGTACATGAAGCAGGCGCGTACCACGCTCGCGGCGGAAGCCATGCCGGAGGGCAAAGCGTTCTATCAATCGCAGATCCGCGAGTTCACCACGCTGGACATGACGCCGGATGCGATTCACGACCTGGGTCTCAAGGAAGTGGCGCGTATCCATCAGGAGATGGATGAAACCATCCACGACAGCGGCTTCAAGGGTAGCTTCCCCGAGTTCCTGCATTACCTGCGCACGGATCCCAAGTTCTACCCGAAGACGCCCGACGAACTGCTCAAGGACGCCGCGTGGATCGCCAAGCGTGTGGACGGCAAGATCGGCAACTACATCGGCCGCCTGCCACGCCAGCGCTTCGCCATCGAGCCGGTGCCCGCCGATCTGGCGCCGTTCTACACAGGCGGGCGCGGTGGCCCGGGTATCTATCTGGTGAATACCTATGATCTTCCCTCGCGTCCGCTGTACTCGCTCACCGCGCTGACGTTGCACGAATCAGCACCAGGCCATGCGCTGCAAATGCCGCTGGCAGCCGAACACGAAGGCTTACCGGACTTCCGTCGCTATACCTACATCTCCGCTTACGGCGAAGGCTGGGCGCTCTACTCCGAGCGATTGGGCGTGGAGATGGACATGTATGACACGCCCTACGATCGCTTCGGTTATTTGAGCTACCAGATGTGGCGCGCCTGTCGCCTGGTGGTGGACACCGGCATCCACCACAAGGGTTGGACGCGCGAGCAGGCTCAGGCCTTCATGCGCGACAACACGGCGCTCAGCGAGCACGAAATCGAGACCGAGGTGGATCGCTACATCGCATGGCCGGGCCAGGCGCTGTCGTACTACCTGGGCGAACTGGCCATCGTTGATGCGCGCGCCAGGGCGGAAAAAGCGCTCGGGGAGCGCTTCGACCTCCGCGCGTTCCACGATACGGTGCTCTCGCTCGGCTCGGTGCCACTGCCGGTACTGCAGCAAGAGGTGGACAAGTTCATCGCAAGCGGCGGCAAGTCGCCGTACGCCACAAAGTAGTTCAGCGAGACAAGACCGGGCGCCACACCCGGCGCCCGCATAACCAGAACATAGTTTGGCGGGGAGACACCGATGAGCCTGATCAACGACATGCTGCGACGAAAGCCCGTGGAATTGCTCCAGGGTGATGCAGCGAAGGGTGGTAGCGGCTTGCGCCGTGTACTGGGCCTATGGCAACTCACCGCCATTGGCCTCGGCGGCATCATCGGCGTGGGCATCTTTGTGCTCACCGGCACCGTGGCCGCGACGCAAGCAGGCCCCGCGGTGCTGCTGTCTTTCATCATCGCCGGCATCGCCAGCGCGGCGGCAGCGTTGTGTTACGCGGAGTTCGCGGGACTCATCCCGGTGTCCGGCAGCGCCTATACCTACGGTTACGCGGTGCTGGGCGAGTTCGCCGGCTGGATCATCGGCTGGGACTTGTTGCTGGAATATGCCTTGATCGCTGCCGTGGTTGCGGTGGGCTGGTCCGGCTACATGCAGGCCCTGCTCGACGCGGCCGGCATACCGCTGCCCGTGTGGGCGCAAGGCGCATGGGGAAGCGCACCGGGCTGTGTGGTGAATCTCCCGGCCATCGTCATTTCGATGCTCATGACCGCGCTGCTCGCCGTGCGTATGGAATGGGGTGCGCGCTTCAATACGCTAATCGTAGCGATCAAGATCGCCGGTGCTGCGCTGATCGTCATCGCGGGTGCGGCCTACGTGAAGCCGGAGCGCTGGCACCCCTTTATGCCGTTCGGCATGCATGGCGTGGTGACGGGCGCGGCCGTGGTGTTCTTCGCCGTGTTCGGTTACGACATGCTCACCACCGCCGCGGAGGAATCGCGCAACCCGCAACGCGACCTTCCCCGCGCCGTGCTGCTGTCGCTGGGCATCGCGATGATTCTCTATATCGCCATCTGCCTCGTGCTCACCGGCATCGTGCCGTATACGACGCTGGACAATGCCGCACCGGTGGCCAACGCGTTCACCCGCATCGGACTGCCGTGGGCGATGGTGGTGATTTCGCTAGCATCGGTCTGCGGCATCACCAGTGTGATCTTCGCCAACCTGATGGCGGGCGCACGCATCGGCTTCAGCCTGGGACGCGACGGTCTGCTGCCCGGTTGGTTCGCTGCCGTGCATCCACGCTGGCGCACGCCACATCGTTCCACGTTTCTACTCGGTGGCGTCACGACGATAGCGGCGGGACTCTTTCCCCTTGGCGAACTGGCCAAGCTGGTTAATATCGGCGTACTTGGCGCGTTCATCGTGATCTGCTCGGCGGTGGCCGTGCTGCGCTGGCGCCAACCCGAACTGCATCGCCCTTTCCGTACGCCACTAGTACCGCTGATACCACTGATCGGCGTGGGCTTCTCGTGCTGGCTGATCTGGGGGCTGCCGATGATCACCTATATCCGTTTCACCATCTGGTTGGTACTCGGCTGCGTGCTGTACCTAGCCTACGGGCGTCGCAACAGCCGTCTCGCTGCTGCCTGCTGACACGAAACGCACGGCGATCACGTGTCACGTCCATAGTTTCGCGTGTATCTATGCGCGCGAAACGCACGAAAGAACGTCGTCGTAAAACTGTGCGGAATTCCGCACGCGATTCCCGCAAATGACACAAGACGATTTGCCTATGTGACGGCAGGATGAAATACAGAGCGGTGGAGTGCATCACCGCCACACGAGATGCTCAGACTGGTCGGGGAGGCCACATGCCTGAACGCGTCGATCACCGCAGACGCTTTCTGAAGCGCGCAGCGACGACGCTGGCGTCGCTCGCGGTCTTGCCGAAAGCGATGGCGCTTGCGCCGGACGTGGCCGATACGGCCACGCCTGCAACCCCTGGCTTTTCGCCTGGCGTGCAGGATCAGCCGGTTCGTCGTGTGTATCCCTTCGATCTGCGCCAGGTGCGCCTGCTCGACAGCGACTTCTCCCGCGCCGCGGCGATCAACCAGCGTTACCTCCACACACTTCCCGTCGACCGACTTGTCCACACGTTTCGTGTGCAGGCGGGAATCCCATCCAACGCCAAACCGTTCGGTGGCTGGGAGAAGCCCGATTGCGAATTGCGTGGTCACTTCACGGGGGGGTCACTATCTTTCAGCCGTGGCTATCGCCTATGCGACCACGGGCGATCAGGAGTTGAAGCAACGTGGCGATGAACTGGTTGCTGCGCTGGCAGCCTGCCAGCAACCCAACGGCTATCTCAGCGCGTTTCCATCGAGTTTCTTCGACCGACTGAGCAGCGGCCAGAAAGTGTGGGCGCCGTTCTACACGATCCACAAGATCCTCGTCGGCATGCTCGACATGCACGAGTACGCCGGCAATGCGCAGGCGTTACAGGTCGCCGTAGGTATCGGCAACTGGACGGTGCGCTGGCTCAACGGCTTCTCCGACGCGGAGATGGCGCACATCCTCAAGACCGAATACGGCGGCATGAACGACGGCCTGTATCGGCTCTATGCGATTACCGGCAATGGGCGCTATCTCGATGCCGCCCATCGTTTTGATCAGGCATCACTGTTCGATCCGCTGTCCGGGCATCGCGACGAATTGCAGGGGTTGCACAGCAATACGCAGATACCAAAAGTCCTTGGTGCTGCGCGCCGCTACGAATTGACCGGCGAACCGCGTTACCGACGCATCGCTGAGTTCTTCTGGGAAACGGTGACGCGCAATCGCAGCTACGCCACGGGTGGTTCGAGCAACGACGAGTTCTGGAACACACCGCCCGGTGATCTCAAAGGTCAGCTTGGCCTGTACAGCGCCGAGTGCTGCGTGGCGTACAACCTGATGAAACTGACGCGCCATATCTATGCGTGGAACGGTGACCCACGCGCGTTCGATTATTACGAGCGCACGCTCTACAACGCGCGCCTTGGTACGCAGGATGGCGACGGCATGAAGCTGTACTACTACCCGCTGCAGCCGGGCGCTGCGAAGTTCTACAACTCGCCCACGGACTCGTTCTGGTGCTGCACCGGTACCGGCGCCGAGGAGTTCGCTCGCTTCAACGACAATATTTACTTCCGCGATCACGACGATCTGTACGTCAACCTGTTCATACCGTCGGAATTGGATTGGCAGGAACGGAAGCTGCGACTGCGCCAGGAAACCGCGTTCCCGCGCGAACCACTCACAAAGTTGAAGCTGTCTCTTGCTGCGCCCACCACGTTTGCATTGAACCTGCGCGTGCCGAGCTGGATCGGCAGCGGTGCCCGCGTACGTATCAACGACCAGCCGCTCGATGTGTTTGCCTCGCCCGGAAGCTATCTGACGCTCCAGCGCGAGTGGCATGACGGTGATCGCGTCGAGATGGACCTGCCCATGCGCCTGAGCACCGAGTCCCTACCCGGCGACGACAACTTGCAGGCCACGCTCTACGGTCCGCTTGTGCTCGCGGCGCGCCTGGGCGACAAGGGCCTGACTCGCGACATGCAGTACTGCGGTTACGACGCGGCACCCAAGCCCGAACCCAAGCCGTGGCCCGCGCCACGGGTCACCGCGAGCGGTACGAATGAGGCGCCCTGGATGAACGTGCTGTCGGCGCAGGATCTGCGCTTCGAGGCACAAACCCGCGACGGCAAGCTGCCGGTCGCACCACTCAATCAAGTGCATGGCGAGCGTTACGCCGTGTACTGGCAAACGGAACCCGGCGCACTCGGCAACAGCTGAGGACGCCAACCCGCCCGCCGCCATCACGGCGGGCAGTCACGGAGTGCACTCGGCGCTCGCGCGCCGCCGCGCCTCTACAACGGCAAAACGATTCGGTTGGGCTTGCCCGACACGGCGCCGTGTTGCCTGCAGAAATAGCTCCCGAGCCCATGCCGACCTGTCACGCGAGGAACTCCATGCATCGCACGTACGACCAGCCGCCCACGCTCCGACCTAAACTGCTCACGCTTGCCCTGATGGCGCATCTCGCGATCATGGCCGTACTGGCGCCCACTATCGTTCACGCACAGGACACCGCCCCACCCGCCGACAACGCGCCGGCCACCACTGACAAGGCCAAGACACTCGAAAGCGTCACCGTCACCGGCTCACGCATCCGCCGCGTGGACGTGGAAACCGCCAATCCCGTGGTAACAGTCGACCGTTCGCAGATCGCCGCCAGCGGCAAAGCCACGCTGGGCGACATTGTGCAGGAGTTGCCATCGATCGCCGGCAACGCTACCAACGCCAACACCAACAATGGTGGTGGCACCGGCGCCGCCACGATTTCACTGCGCGGCATGGGCGACAAGCGCACGCTCATCCTGGTGAATGGCGTACGCCTGGCTTACAACGACGTCAACAGCATTCCGGCCAACATGATTGACCGCGTCGAAGTGCTGAGCGACGGCGCCTCGGCCATTTACGGTTCGGACGCCATTGGCGGCGTGGTGAACTTCATCCTGCGGGACAAGTTCGACGGCGTGCAGTTCTCCGGCGATTTCGGCGAGAGCAGTCACAGCGACGGCTTCCGCCGCAACTTCTCGCTTACCGCAGGCCATACGGGTCAGCGTGGCAGCATCGTGGCGGGCATCGACCACCAGAGCCTGGATGCGGTTTCCGCCAGCTCCCGCGCGTTCTCGCGCGATGCCCTCAACCTCACTGGTGGGCAGGTGATCGTCAGCGGATCCTCCGCCACGCCATCGGGCTCGATCACCCTTCCCCGTTCGGTCGCCGGCCAGATCGGTTGTGGCTCGCGCGTGTCGCTCAACTCTGGCGTGAGCGGTGCCACCACGCTCAACAACTATCACTGCTACAGCAACGCCGATACCTATAACTACCAAGGCGACAACATTCTGCAGACGCCACAGGAGCGCAACAGCCTCTTCCTGATTGGCAAGTACAAACTGACAGACGCTGTCGAGGCGTACGCCAACTTCTACTACACCAAGACGCAGTCGGATTCGCAGATCGCGCCCGTACCGGTGTTCGCCAATGGCGATAATTTCGTGGTCTCCGCGCAGAACTATTACAACCCGTTCGGCGTGAACTTCGGTACGGATCGCGTAACCGGAGACAACTACGGCGACTTCAACACGCGCTTCACCACGCTGGGCTACCGTCGCTATCAGTACAAGACCTACAACATGCAGTTCACGCCGGGCCTGCGCGGTAACTTCGGCGATAGCTCCTGGCAATGGGACACCAACTTCAACTACGGCAAGGTGCGACAGAAGTCCGTCAATTACGGCTTTCTCGACTACGCGCAGCTGCAGCAGGGGTTGGGGCCGTCCTTCCTCGATGCGTCCACGGGCAAGGTCACTTGCGGCACACCCGGCAGTCCGATTTCCGGTTGCACGCCGATCAATATCTTCAACGTCAACGATCCGACCACCATTGCCGCGCTGCGCGATATCCAACGCAACCCCACGGCCACCAATGACTACATCGTCAAACAGTTCGAGGCCAACGCGAACGGCAACCTGTTCAGCCTTCCCGCTGGCGAGGTGAGCCTTGCCACAGGCGTGTCCTATCGCAAGGAGAGCACATCCACCTGGACCGATCCGCTGGCGGTCGGTGATGCCAACGGTCTTTGCGGCATCGTGGAGTTCTGTACCTCGGTGCTTTCGGGCAGCTTCAACGTGAAGGAAGCCTATGCGGAAGCGCTGTTTCCCCTGCTTGCGGACAAGCCTTGGGCACAAGCGCTGAACATCACCATCGGCTCGCGTTATTCCGACTACAGCACGGCAGGTAGCAATACCAGCAGCAAGGTTGCACTGGAGTGGCGCCCCATACAGAACCTGTTGCTGCGCGGCACCGTATCCCAAGTGTTCCGCGCCCCGAACATCAACGAACTGTATTCGGGCATTGCCAACGATTCGCCGACCGTCAACGATCCCTGCAATTTCTACACAGGCGGCCACGCACAGGCCTGCGCCAACGTGCCCGTGGATGGTAGTTATCAGCAGGCTAATCCACAGATCTCCGCGAAGACCTCGGGCGCGGTGCCAGCCGGCTATCAGCTCAAGCCCGAGCAGGGAAAATCGTTCGACTTCGGCGTGGTGTACGACCCGCAATGGCTGCCGGGCCTGTCGATGAGTGCGGACGTGTGGCGCATCAACCTCAACGACACCATTACCGCGATTTCGGCACAGACCGTGCTCAACCAGTGCTACGCCAATGCAGCCAGCCCGTTCTGTAACTTCATCCATCGCTTTGACACTGGCAACATCAACTACGTGTCGGAGCCCACGGTGAACCTCGGCGCGCTATCCACCAAGGGCGTAGATGGCACCCTGGCCTATCGCTTCGACGAAACCCGCTTCGGCCGCTTCAACGCGCGACTCGATTGGACCTACGTAGCGCGCTATGACATCAACCCCGATCCGGCGGACCCGACTGCGGTCACCATCCACAACGCCGGCAAGTACACCTACGCCTATGGCAACTTCCCCCGCTGGCGTGGGCTGGCCACGCTCAACTGGACCCGCGGCCCGTGGAGCGCGAGCTGGCGCATCCGCTATATCGGCCGCACGCAGGTAGGCAGCGCCGACGAACAACAACAGCTATCGGCCGACCTTTCGATACCGGCAGTGGTACGCAGGGTGGGCGCGTATGCGTACCACAACGTGCAGGCCGGCTACGACTTCGCCCCCTGGCATACACGGCTGGACCTGGGCGTCGACAACGTGACCAACAAACAACCGCCCCTGCTCTACCAGAACAATGTGACGAACTCGAACACCGACGTAGCAACCTACGACGTGATGGGTCGGTACTACTGGCTCAGGGCAACCGTGACGTTCTGACGCCCACTGGCGTACGGGGTTACGGAAAATTTCTCCGTACGCCAACCACTTGCGGCATCGCAACAAGCCTTGCCCCGGGGACGTACTAGACTATTCAACTAAATTCATCGCCCCGACCACTGGTCGGGGTTTTGACTTTAAGGCTTTAGTTGTTAGTCCCGGCGGGGTCGCACTGGATCGAACCCCGCCTCCATTCCTGCGGATGCCCGTCCCCACAGCACCGCCAAACGTGGAGTCTCCGTTCCAATGATTTTCGAAACCATCGCCAAAACGGGTCACGAAGAAGTCGTCTTCTGCCATAACCAGGACGCCGGCCTCAAGGCCATCATCGCGATCCATAACACGGTGCTGGGCCCCTCGCTCGGCGGCCTGCGCATGTGGCCGTACAAGAGTGAGCAGGACGCGGTGAACGACGTGCTGCGCCTGTCGCGCGGCATGACCTACAAGAACGCCGTGGCCGGCCTGAACCTGGGCGGCGGCAAGGCCGTGATCATCGGCGATCCGAGCAAGGACAAGTCTGAAGCGCTGTTCCGCGCCTTCGGCCGCTTCGTCAACTCGCTCAACGGCCGCTACATCACGGCCGAGGACGTCGGCATCGACGTCAACGACATGGAATACGTGTTCCGTGAAACCGAATACGTGACCGGCGTGCACCAGGTGCACGGCGGTTCGGGCGACCCGTCGCCGTTCACCGCGTTCGGCACCTTGCAGGGCCTGATGGCCGCGCTGCAGGTCAAGCACGGTAACGAAGACGTGGGCAAGTACAGCTACGCCGTGCAGGGCTGCGGCCACGTGGGCAGCGAGTTCATCAAGCTGCTGCGCGAACAGGGCGCCAAGGTGTTCGTCACCGACATCAACAAGGATGCCGTGCAGCGTTGCGTGGACGAGCTGGGCTGCGAAGCCGTGGGCCTGGACGAGATCTACGACGTCGACGCCGACGTGTACTCGCCGTGCGCACTGGGCGGCACGCTCAACGAGCAGACCATCGACCGCATCAAGGCGAAGATCATCTGCGGCGCGGCGAACAACCAGCTGGCCACCGACGCCATTGGCGACGAACTGCAGCGTCGTGGCGTGCTGTACGCGCCGGACTATGCGGTGAACGCAGGCGGCGTGATGAACGTGTCGCTGGAAATCGACGGCTACAACCGCGAGCGCGCGATGCGCATGATGCGCACGATCTATTACAACCTGGGCCGCATCTTCGAAATCTCGAAGACGCAGGGTGTGCCGACGTATAAGGCCGCTGACCGTCTGGCTGAGGAGCGCATCGACGCTATCGGCAAGATCAAGTTGCCGAGCATGGGCAACCATGGTCCGCGCTTTGCTGGTCGCATGCGCGGTCAGTAAGTTTCGTGGTTGTTGGTTTGATGGGGACGCCGGCTTTGTGCCGGCGTTTTCTTTTTGGTGTGTTGGATGATTCGGTCGACCGGGTTTTACTCCCTCTCCCTTTTGGGGAGAGGGTTGGGGTGAGGGGTCAATCTAGCCTCGCCGTTGTTATCGTCATCCCGGCGCAGGCCGGAAGCGCTTTTCAACAGCCGAATGGCTGGTCATCCAGTGACGTTACGTTTGGTTGTCGCGTTACCGCTATCTGGCCGCCTACGCGGCGGGCGTTTCGACCTCCTGCCGGAGGCCGAGTCACTTTTCTTTGCTTGCCCAAAGAAAAGTAACCCGAAGAAAGGGCACCCCCACTTGGCGCTGGCCGGTGAAGCTGGCCAGTTCGTGAGGGGCGGCCGGGCTTTTCGACAGGGCTCCTGCCCTGGCGAAAAGGAATCGGCATCCATGCCGATCCCCCCTGCGGGCCTTTTCGTCCACCCCTCACCGCCGCACAGGGGGCCCGAAGGCCAAAAGCGCCGAGCCGAAGGCTCGTGCAGCTTCGCTGCACATCGCATCGCGGCAGGTCGCGTTGCTCCTGCCCTGAGAGCAGAGAGCCAGTACACAAAGCCAAGGCAGTAGACGGAGACGATGCGGTTACGTGGTGAGTTCTCCACACCGGTCGGGAAGCCTAGCGTCCCTTTTGCCTAGCCTCCGCGATCGGGAAGCGTAGCGACGCCTGCTTTAAGCCCTCTCCGTGACGGCGCGTTGCGAAGCGCTTCGGTGTACCCGCTGTGTAGCGGCGGAGGTTGCCAAGCCCACGATTCCTCAACCGTTCGGGCTTATCCCCGCGCCATGCAGAGCTCCTCAACGCATCGGTGCGTTGCGGTGTAGACGCATCGTCCAATAAGGAGATCGCCTGTTGCTGAATACCTCGAACTCCAATGCTCGTATTCAACACTATGCTGCCGGAGCTCTATAGGCCATTTTCTTCGGGTTACTTTTCTTTTGGGCCAGCAAAAGAAAAGTGACTCGGCCTCCGGCAGGAGGTCGAAACGCCCGCTGCGTAAGCGGCCAGGTCGCCGCCACGCGACAATCAAGCGATACCGCTACTGGACCCCGGCCCTTGCCCCCTTTTGTGGGGTGCGCCGGGGTGACGGCTAAAGATGAAGCGATAAGGCGAGCACCCGCCCCCTCCCCAACCCTCTCCCCAAAGGGGAGAGGGAGCCGGCATGAGGCGTCCCAAGCGCTTCGCGTCTACGCCCCTTCCAAACGGTCGGCCCCATGACAACGCCAAGCGCAACAACGCCACCACCCAGAACATCCCCAACCAAACGTCATCCAAACAAAAAAACAGCCACATCGTATCCTCACACCATGCTCAACTCCCTCACCCTCCGCTGGCGCCGCCTGCGCGGCTCCGACCGATACGCCGAATGCCTGCGCGTGCTGCTCGCATTGGGTGGCGCAGTAGCCTGGTGCTTTGGTACCGGCCGCGCCGAGGAGGTGGTATCGATCCTGCTTGGCGTCATCGCCTGCGCGTTAGCCGAAACGGAGGACCACTGGCGCAACCGCCTGACTACGCTGCTGCTGACGTTGACCTGCTTCGCCATCTCGGCCTTTGCCGTGCAATGGTTGTTTCCCTACCCCCTTCTGTTTGCCGTGGGTTTGCCGCTATCCACGTTTGCGCTGGTCATGTTGGGCGCGGCAAGCGAACGCTATGCCACGGTGGCGGGTGCCACCCTGCTGCTCGCCGTTTACACCATGATCTGCGCGGATCAGGCCCGCATCGGCCCCTGGTGGTATCAACCCTCGCTGCTGCTCACCGGTGCCGCGTGGTATGGCGTGCTTTCTCTGTTGTGGAGCCTGTTGGCACCACAGCAGGCGGTGCGTTTGTCGCTTGCGCGGCTATTTGATGCGCTTGCTGATTACCTTGAAGGCAAGGCTGCCTTGTTCACGCCGGTTCACGGCGTCGATCGCGAGGCGATGCAATGGTCGCTGGCGATGCAGAATGAACGTGTGGTCGAAGCGATGAACGACACGCGGCTGATGCTGGTCGACCGCATTGGCGCGCGGCGCCCGCGTGGTCAGACGGCAGAACGCCTGCAGCTGTATTTCCTGGCGCAGGATATCCACGAACGCATCAGCTCGGCGCACTATCCGTACGATGCGCTCGCCGAATCGCTGTTCCATAGCGACGTACTTTTCCGCTGCGAACATCTACTGCGACTGGAGGCAGGGACTTGCCGGCGGCGCGCTGATGCGATGCGTCTGCGCACCCATCCTCGAACGAATGCGGATAGCGAAGCATCCGTGCGCGACCTGCAGGATGCGCTCATAGCGCTGCGCGAGCAGGCGCACCCACCCGCAGCACATTTGCTTCGCTCCGTAGACGCACTGGTGCGCAATCTGACCGCCATCCAGCAGCGACTGGCCAACGATACGTTCGAGGAACTGCCTACAAACAAGCGAGAACGGGTGCTGCAGGATCCCGCGCCTCAATCGTTGGGCGATGCATGGGACCGCATTCGCATGCAGCTCACGCCGCGCTCGTTTCGCTTTCGCCACGCGATTCGTCTGGCGCTGGCACTGCTGGTGGGCTACGCCGTGCTGCATGCGGTGCATCCCAAGCATGGTTACTGGATCCTGCTGACCACCCTGCTGGTTTGTCAGCCAAGCTACGGCGCCACGCGCCTGAGGCTGGCCCAGCGCGTGGCGGGCACGGTCGCTGGCCTCGTGCTCGGTTGGGCCACGCTCCAATTGGTGCCGTTTGGCCCATGGCAAATGCTGTTGATCGTTATTTCCGGCGTGACATTCTTCGCCGCCCGCTTGCGTCGCTACACCACGGCAACGACCGCCATCACTCTGTTTGTGGTGCTCTGTTTCAACCAGGTGGGCAGCGGATACGACGCGATGTTGCCTCGCCTGCTCGACACACTCATCGGTACCGCGATTGCCGCACTCGCTATGCGATGGGTACTGCCCGATTGGCAAGGTCGGCGTTTCGACGACGTACTCGCGGACATGGTCCGCACCGACGCGCGCTACCTTGAGCAGATCATTCGCCAATACGCCAGCAGCCGCCGCGACGATCTCGACTACCGCATCGCGCGTCGTGATGCACACAATGCAAGCGCAGCGCTCAGCGCCGTGCTCGCCAACATGTTGCGCGAACCCGGCCAACATCAGCGCGGTACGGAGACACTACTGCGCTTTCTCTCCGCCGCCCATCTCTTGCTTGGCCAACTTTCCGCGCTTGGCGTGAACAGAGCAGCCATCGCCTCACCAGCCGCCAGCGAAGCTGTGACCAAAGCGGGCAAGACCACGGTGGATGCATTGGCACAGTTGGGAGATGCGTTGGCCAACGGTCTTACCGCGCAGGACAGTACCGACGATACCGCCCTGCTGGAGCCACTCGCTGCGCATATCGATGATGAAACCGCTCGGTTCGTGCTGGGCCAGCTGATGCAAGTCCTCGTTCAGCGTGATCGACTCGCTGAACTAGCTAATACGCTGAATCCCGCCTGAGGCCTTGTGCCGCTTTCGCGGGGCGGCCATGGTTGTGCGTCGCGCAACGGCTTGTAACGAGCGGCGCGGTACCATGATCGCCTTCTGCAATTACGGAGTTTGTAGGTATGCGTCCGTTCCCGCTGGGTGAAGAGATCGATCTGCTGCGCGAAAGCGTGCACGCGTTTTCGGAAAAAGAGATCGCGCCCCGCGCCGACCATATCGACAGGGACAACCTGTTCCCCGCCGACTTGTGGCGCAAGTTTGGCGACATGGGACTCCTGGGTATCACCATCCCGGAAGAGTACGGCGGCACCGGCATGGGCTTCCTCGCGCACATGGTGGCGATGGAGGAGATCTCGCGCGCGTCCGGCTCGGTCGGTCTGTCCTATGGCGCGCATTCCAATCTGTGCGTACAGAACATCTTCCACAACGGCAACGAAGCGCAGCGACGCAAGTACATCCCGAAGCTGTGCTCAGGCGAGTATGTGGGCGCGCTGGCGATGAGCGAGCCGGGCGCCGGCTCCGACGTGGTCGGCTCGATGATCTGCAAGGCGGAGAAGAAGGGCGACGTATGGGTCGCCAATGGCTCCAAGATGTGGATCACCAATGGTCCCGACGCCGACGTGTTGCTGGTCTACATGCGCACCGCGCCGCGTCCCGCTGGCAGTCGCTGCATGACGGCCTTCATCATCGAGAAGGGTATGAAGGGTTTCAGTACCGCGCAGAAGCTGGACAAGCTCGGCATGCGCGGCTCCAACACCTGCGAACTGGTGTTCGAGGATTGCGAGATCCCCGAAGAGAACATTGTCGGTGAAGTAAACGAAGGCGTACGCGTATTGATGAGCGGCCTCGACACCGAACGCCTCGTGCTATCGGGCGGCCCCATCGGCCTGATGCAGGCGGCGCTGGATATCTCCCTGCCCTACGTGCGCGAGCGCAAGCAATTCAACGCACCCATCGGCACCTTTGGCGTGATGCAGGCGAAGATCGCCGACATGTACACCGCACTGCAAAGTTCGCGCGGTTTCGCTTACATGGTGGCGCAGCAGTTCGACAATAACGTGAAGTCGCGCATCGATCCTGCGGCGTGCCTGCTCAACGCCTCGCAGAATGCGGTGAAGGTGACGTTGGAAGCGATCCAGACGCTGGGTGGCAATGGTTACATCAACGAGTTCCCGGCGGGTCGCCTGCTGCGCGATGCGAAGCTTTATGAGATTGGTGCGGGCACGAATGAGATTCGCCGGATGTTGATTGGGCGGGAGTTGTTTCACGGGAAGGCGTGATGGTTGTTGCTGCTTTCTGTTGATTTGGGAAGTGGGTGACTGGGTCTGTGGTTGGGTTGCTTCGCCACAGGTCGAGACGCCTGGATGTTTTGCTCCCTCTCCCCTTCGGGGAGAGGGTTGGGGTGAGGGGTGGGTGCTCGCCTCAGCGTTTCATCTTTAGCCGTCATCCCGGCGTAGGCCGGAAGCGCTTTTCAACAGCCGAAGGGCTGGTCATCCAGTGACGTTGCTTTCGGTTGTCGCGTGATCGCGATCTGGCTCGCCTGCCGCGGGCTTTCGACCTCCTACCGGAGGCCGAGTCACTTTCTCTTGCATGCCCAAGAGACAGTAACCAAAGAGAAGGGCACCCCCACTTGGCGCTGGCCGGTGAAACTGGCCAGTTCGTGAGGGGCGGCCGGGCTTTTCGACAGGGCTTCCTGCCCTGGCGAAAAGGGATCGGCATCCTTGCCGATCCCCCCTGCGGGCCTTTTCGTCCACCCCTCACCGCCGCACAGGGGGCCCGAAGGTCAAAAGCGCCGAGCCGACGGCTCGTGCAGCAGAGCTGCACATCGCGTCGCGGCAGGTCGCGTTGCTCCTGCCTTAGAGTGCAAAGCCGGGGCAGACGGACGATGCCGTTACGTGGCGAGTTCTCCATAACGGTCGGGAAGCGTAGCGTCCTCTCTCCCTAGCCTTAGGAGGTGGCCAAGCCACAACGTTCCTCTTCCGTTCGGGCTGATCCCATCGACATGCTGCGGGCGTTGGCCTGTCAGGCCATTTCTTTGCGTTACTTTTCTTTGGGCCAGCAAAGAAAAGTGACTCGAGCGTCGGCAGACGATCGAAACGCCCGCTGCGTAAGTGGCCAGATCGCGGTCACGCACGAGGCGACAACCGACCACTGACGACACTGGATCCCTGCCTCCGCAGGGATGACGGCATGGGCGAAGCGGCGCGGCTAGATTGACCCCTCACCCCAACCCTCTCCCCAAAGCGGAGAGGGAGAAGACCTGAGGTAACTCTTACGCTTCGCGTGTATCAAACCCTCACCAAAACAACGCGGAAGCAACCATCTCAAACTCAGAAATTCAACCGATAGTTGAGCATCCCCATCATCCCCTGACCGTTCTGCCCAAAATACTGATCCATCCCGAACTGCAAGCTCGACCGCGCTGACATCGTCCAATCCAGCGACAACCCCACCTGCCCCTCGTAGCGCGATACGCCCACGCCCCCTACCGGTGCCCACTGATCCACGCCGGTAAAACTCGCGTCGAACACATCACCATTCACAGCGAACGCCTGCTGCCATTGCATCCGGCCCTGCAGATTGAGGCTACCGCCGCCGGCGAGTGGCCACTCGTGACCGGCACGCACGCCGACGCCGGCTTGCCACCGCTCCACGTTTTGCGTCCCGGACTTCAGGCCAAAACCGTAGCCGCCCAGCTCGTTGAAGCCGTCGCGCTGGATGTGTGCGTACTGCATGTTGGCGTAAGGCGTGAACTGCACACCGCCGAGCGATGCGCGATAGCCGCTTTCGCCATACGCCACGGTGTAGCGACCGTTGGTGTCACTGGCCACGCCCGCGAAATCGCTGCCCAGTTCGAGATGACGCCGCATGTTTTCCCGGTAGGTGCCATAGCCGAGCCGGCCCATGGTGTACCAGTTGTCCTGTACTACGCCGCCGTACAGCATGCCTTCGACGGCGTTGCTGGTACCTTGGTCGGCATACTCCGCGAGGCGGCCTAGGCCTTGGCTCTGGCTCAGCGCGAAACCCACCACTCCGTTGCTGCCCAGCTTGCGATCCTGGCCTGCCATCCAGCCGCTGAGGTCGTAGCCGACATCGCCGTAACCGCTGCGGCTCATGCTGCCGTGATAACCCAGTGTCTGTGCCCAGCCACCGGTGGTGTGCGTGTCGACCAGCCCGTCGAAGTGATCGGACAGCGCGCGTGTGCCCGCATCGATAGCTTCGAACGTCATCGCGGTACTGGCAGCGTGCAATTGGCCGGAGAGACTTTCCAACGAGCGCTGCAGTGCGGCGGTCGACTGCGTTTGCTGGAGGTTGGCTGCGCCCTCGACGAAACCGGTAGGCGCCGGGCCACTGCCCGACGTCGAGCCACCTTGTGCGAGCTGTGCGTTGATGGCGCTGAAGGCGTTGTCGACGCGCTGCGCCGCGCTGTACGAGGCCGGGGTGTAGTTCATGCCGCTGACGGCACTGGCCTGCACCTGGGTGACGTTCAACCAGGCGTTGTTGGCGTCATAGCCGGGCGTAGCCGACAGCAACACGCCCGGCGCTACATCGAGTGCGGTGAACTGACCCGTCAGCCCACCCTTCGCCGTAAGCACGGTGGTGTGCGCGTTGACGACGTAGCCCTGCATGGCGCCGATGACGTAGAGATTGCCGCCAGCGAGCACGGCTTTGCCATCGACATTGAGAGTGCGCCCCAGTTCCAACGCGAGCCGCCCCGTCTGGCCGTCGGTGGGGGTGAAGCCCTGGTAGTAGCTGCCGCTGACGTGTACGTCGCCGCCAGCAACAACCAGGGTGCCAAGGTTTTGGACGTCCGCGCCGAAACTGTGCGCGCCGGTCATGACGGCATCGACGTTGTCGATGTAAAGCGCACCGGCGAGCGATGGCGCCGCCAACGTGCCGTGCACAATGTGCGTATCACCCTGATAGCTCGGCGCCTGTGTCAGCGTGAGCGTACCGGCACCATCCTTAGTGAGGCCGCCAGCACCGCTGATGGCGTTGCCCCAGGTGGAGTTGGTATTGAGCGTGGCGTTGAACGTACCCCAGTCAAACTTCCCAGGCCCCTTCACTGCGTTGCCCACATCGAGCATGCCGTAGCCAAACACCGGATCAACGCCGGGTGCACCGAGATCGTCGGCCGTGCCGAGCAACGTCTGCCGCACCTGATCGTTGGTGAAGTACGGGAAGGCCTGCCATACCAACGCGGCGGCGCCTGAAACCGCTGGCGCCGCGAACGAGGTGCCGCCGACAATCCAGGTGCTTTGCTTAGATGCAGTGTCGTCTTTGCCGCTGACGATGACTTCACCGGGCGCCGCCAGGCAGTAGTGCATGGCGACGCCGCACTTGTTGGAATAGCTCGACAACTGCGTGGGGTTATTGCTGTTCACCGCGACCACGGTCAGCCAGCCTTTTTCGAGGTCCTGTGCACCGGGCATGCTGGGCAGCGACGCCGTCGTACTGGGATTGGCCTGCGAATCGTTGCCTGCCGCGAACACGACAAGACCACCCCACGTATTGACGTAGGGGCTGTAGGCGTCGTGGAACGCCTTGGTGGTCGCCGTGTCGCTGGCGCTCCAGGTAATGCCGCCCCAGGAATTGTTCATGACCTTGACGTGGGCGTTGATCAGGTCGGCATTGACGGACTGCAGGAACTGCGCGGTCGACGCGGTCACCGTGGAAGGTGCCGTGCTGCCGTTGTCGTCGCCTGCGTTGTCGGGAAGGATGCGGGCCGACACCAGCGATGCGCCCGGCGCGATGCCGCCAGCGAATTTGCCGAAGGCGCTGCCCGCCGCGATCTCGGACACCCACGTACCGTGGCCGATGACGTCGTCCACCGACAGGTTGTTGGTGCTGGGGTCGATGTAGGTCAGCTCTTTGGTGACCTTGCCGGCAAGCGCGGGGTTACTGCGCATGATGCCGGTGTCGACCACGCCGATCGTCACACCGGTTCCGATGAACCCTGCCTTCTGGGCCGCATAGGTGTTGGTCAGCGATAACTGCGCATCGGCTGGCGGCGTAGGCGGCGGTGGCGTGGTCGGTGGTGTCGTGGGTGGGGTCGTCGGCGGCGTGCTGCCACCGCCCTGGCCGGGCGAAGGTGGTTGGTAGCCAGGACTAGGCGGCGTGTAAGGCGAAGCCGGCTTGACGTTGCCATTGCCGCCACCGCCGCCGCAGGCGCTCAGGCCCAGCGCCATCCACACAAACACACTCACCTGGCGAAAGCGCATTCCGCCCAGACCACCGTCCATAGTTCCCCCTGCACGCCCTTGCTGGGCATCCGATGCTTCCCCTAGCGCCGCGGTCCATTACTGGACTCCGCCAGCACTTCCTTTCGGAATCATCGCACAAGGTTACGGAAAAAATGCGGCACGCATCATAGGCCGAAAGCCTATCCCCGTGGGCGCAGGTTTATACGGCAGCCTGTACCGGCAGCCGTCGTCAGAAGGCGAGTCGGTAGGCCAACGTATCCATCTTGCCGTGCTCATGCTGGGCGACGTACTGGTCCAGGCCCAGCGACAGACTGGCCCGTCGCGAGATGCTCCAGGCCAGATTCAGGCCGGCATCACCGCCATAGCGGGACAGCCCGATGCCTCCCACCGGCGCCCACTGATTAAGCACCGCAAAGCTGGCGTCGAGTACATCGCCACGCATGCTGAAAGCCCTCTGCCACAACAGGTGCGCCTGGAGGCTCAAGCGGCTTCCGCCAGACATCGTCCAATCACTCCCTGCACGGAGGCCGGCACCGGCTTGCCAGCGTTCAATCGCCTGCGCCGCGGCTTTCAACCCAAAGCCGTCACCGCCTAGTTCATCAAACCCATCGGTGCGGATGTTGGCGTACTGCAGGTTCATGTACGGGGTGACGTTTACCCCGCCCCACTGCATGCGGTAGCCGCTTTCACCGTAGGCGACGTCGTAGGTTCCGTTGGTGTCGTTGGCGACGCTCTCGACATCGCTGCCCAATTCAAGATGGCGACGCATGTCTTCCCTATATGTGCCCATGCCGAGGCGGCCCATCGCATACCACTGGTTCTGGACGATACCGCCGTAGAGCATGCCCTCTACAGCGCGGCTGCGCCCCTGATCAGCGAATTCGTCAAGCCGTCCAAGATCTTCGCTTTGGCTCACCGCAAAACCCAACACGCCGTTGCTGCCGAGGCGGCGATCCTGACCCACCATCCAGCCACTCAGGTCGTAGCCCACATTGTTGTAGCCGCTGTGGTCCATGCTGCCGTAGCTGCCCAGGTTCTGTGTCCAACCACCTGTGGCGTACACGTCGCCCAGTTGGTCGAAGCGTTGGGACAATGCGCGCGTGCCTGCATCCATCGCGTCGAAGGTCATTGCCGCACTCGCTGCGTGCAACTGGCCCGACAGTGAGTTCAACGACTGCTGCAAGGCGCTGGCCGTGGCCGTCTGCTGCAGGCTCGCCGCACCGTTGATGAAGGAGCTCGGCAATGGATTCCCCGTCACCGTCGCACCCGAACCCACCTGCGCATTGATCTGGCTGAAAGCGGCGTCGACGCGCTGCGCGGCGCCGAACGATGCCGGCGTATAGGTGACACCAGTGACCGCAGACGCCTGTACCTGACTTACGTTCAACCACGCATCCGTGGCGTTGTAGTTGAGCTGGGCATTGAGCAGGACGCCGGTGGCCACATTCAACGCCGAGAACGTACCTGAGATACCGCCATTAGCCGTCAGGACGTCCGTATGCGTGTTGGCCTGGTAACCCTGGTTGATGCCGGTGACGTACAAGTCACCACCGGACAGCGTGGCAGTGCCGCTCACCCGCAACGCCGATCCCAGCGATACCGCAAGGCGACCCGCGCCCTGTTGCACGTAATTACCGCCTACCGTGGTATCCGTGCCCGCCATCGCAAGCACACCCGCGTTAGTCACCGAGCCGCCGATCGTCGGCGTTGCGCTCAGCACGCCTTGCGCCCCAATGCTGACACTCGATGCCAGCGATGCGGCCACCAGCATGCCGCCCTGCACCTGCGTCAAGCCGGTGTAGCTGGACGGTTGCGTCAGCGTGAGCGTGCCGGTGCCTTGCTTGATCAGGCCGCCAGCGCCGGAGATAGGATTGTTCCAGCTAGAGGTGCCACTGAAACTCACGGTGACATCACCCCAGTTGAACTGCTCCGGGCCATTCACCGCCTTGCCGACGTCGAGTTCACCGTAACCGAAGGTCGCGTTGGGTTGCGAGCCGCCGAGCGGATCCGCCGTGCCCAGCAAAGTCTGTCGCACCAGATCATTGGTGAAGTACGGATAGGCCTGCCACACCAGTGCCGCCGCGCCCGATACCTGCGGCGCCGCGAGTGAAGTGCCTTCGACAATCCAGTAGGTTTCGTTGCTGGTGCTGGTGTCGCTTTTGCCGCTCACGATCACATCACCCGGCGCCCCCAGGCAGTAGTTCATCGCGATGCCGCACTTGTTGGAGTAACTGTCCAGTTGCGTTGGGCTGTTGCTGTTGACCGCGACGACCACTAGCCAACCCTTCTGGAGATCGGGCGCCAGACTCGGCAGCGCCGCGATGGTGCTCGGATTGGCCTGCGAGTCATTGCCCGCGGCGAACACCACCAGACCACCCCAGCTATTGATGAAGGGCTCGTATGCGTTGTCGAAGGCCTGCGTTGTCGCCGTATCCGTCGAGGCCCAGCTGATGCCACCCCAGGAGTTGTTCATCACCTTCACGCCGTTAGCGATCAGGTCCGCATTCACCTGCCCCAGGGGAATCGCATCGGAACCCGTCACCGGTGCCGAGGCGGTGGAACCGTTATCGTCCGGCGCGTTGTCGTCGATGATGCGCGCCGACACGATATCCGCACCCGTCGCGATGCCGCCGGCAAACTGCCCGAAGGGCTTGCCTGCCGCGATCTCCGCCACGTAGGTGCCATGGCCATTGACGTCGTCGATGCTGAGGTTGTTGGTGCTCGGATCGACATAGGTCAGCTCTTTGATCACACGCCCCGCCAGCGCCGGGTGTGTGGCCATCACGCCGGTGTCCACGATGCCGATGGTGACGCCCGCCCCGGTATAGCCAGCACTGTGCGCGGCATAGGTGTTGGTCAGGCTCAACTGCGCATCGATGGGCGGCTGAGGCACCGACGACGACGAGGGTGGTGTCGACGGCGGCGTCGAAGGTGTCGAGGGTGGGGTGGCCGGCTGGCTGGGCTTTGTATTGCCACCCCCGCCACCGCAGGCCCCCAGGCCAAGCGCCAGCCATACCAGCACCGCCCCGCGGCGGTAGCGCAAACCGTGCATCACCGTATGCATAAAGGCCCCCGCCCCTATTGGGATCTGTCGACACTGGTTCGTCAGAGTACGGGCGCGGCCCCCTATCAAACTGCCGCGCACGTCCCCATCTTTACACAACGAAATCGCAACTAAACACCGTCAGAATCGCACTGTGATCGCAAATATGACCGGTTTGCCCCGGTCATTGGCGGGCTGCGATAATCGGCGGACTCAACCGGGGCATGACCCCTTCAAGTATTTGCGGAGATATCCATGTCGGACGTCAGCGTTGTCATCGTCGGTGCCAAGCGCACTGCCATTGGCTCCTTCCTCGGCCAGTTCACCGGCGTACCCACCCCTACGCTGGGTGCCACCGCCATCCGTGCCGCGCTGGAGCAGTCCGGCCTAGCCCCCGCCGATGTCACTGAAGTCATCATGGGTTGCGTGCTGCCGGCCAACCTGGGCCAGGCTCCCGCGCGCCAGGCCTCGCTCGGCGCCGGCCTGCCCGCCGCCGCCGGCTGCACCACCATCAATAAGGTGTGCGGCTCGGGCATGAAGGCCCTCATGCTGGGCCACGACCTGATCAAGGCCGGCTCGGCCTCGGTCGTCGTCGCCGGCGGCATGGAATCGATGACCAATGCGCCGCACATGGTCAACGCACGCACGGGCATCCGCTATGGCGATGGCACGCTGGTCGACCACATGGCGTGGGACGGCCTGACCAACCCGTACGATGGCAAGGCCATGGGCGTGTTCGGCGAACTGTGCGCCGACAAGTATCACTTTACCCGTGAGGAGCAGGACACGTTCTCGACGGAATCCGTCGAGCGCGCCAAGGCCGCACAGGCATCCGGCGCCTTCGCCGATGAAATCGTCCCGGTGACGGTTGCGAGCCGCAAGGGCGAGATCAAGGTCGACACCGACGAACAGCCGGGCCGCTCCGATATCAGCAAGATCCCATCGCTGAAGCCGGCATTCCGCAAGGAAAACGGCACCATCACCGCCGCCAGCTCCTCCAGCATCTCCGATGGCGCTGCCGCGCTCGTGCTCTTGTCAGCGGATGACGCAAAAGCACGTGGTCTCAAGCCCCTCGCCCGCATTGTCGCCCATGCCACTCATTCCCAGGAGCCGGAGTGGTTTACCACCGCGCCCGTCGGTGCCCTGCACAAGGTGCTGGAAAAGGCCGGCTGGAAGACCGGCGATGTCGACCTGTTCGAAGTCAACGAAGCCTTCGCCGTGGTCGCCATGGCAGCCATGCGTGAGCTCGACATCCCGCGTGACAAGATCAACGTCAACGGCGGCGCCTGCGCCCTCGGCCACCCCATCGGCGCCAGCGGTGCCCGTCTCGTGGTCACGCTGCTCAATGCGCTGAAAACCCGTGGCCTTAAGCGCGGCGTAGCGTCGCTGTGCATCGGTGGCGGTGAGGCTACTGCCGTCGCAGTGGAACTGCTGTAAGGTCGTGGAACCGGTGGCCGGGCATCCGGCCGCCGATGAAAGCGGGGTTAACCCGGTTTCGCTGCTTTACATAAATAGGTGGCGCAATTTCCGCGAAAGCGCTATTAATACGCCCGCCAAACGGCATTCCACGGCAAAGGAGATTCAACATGAAGTTCACGCGTACCCTTCTCGCCTCTGCGCTCGTCGCGCTGCTGGCGGCTTGCAGCAACGGCGCGCAGGATTCCGCGCAGGACGCTCAGAAGTCGGCTGACCAGGCTCAGCAGGCTGCTGACCAGGCTCAGAAGGCTGCTGCTGCTCCGGCAGAGCAGGCTCCGGCCGCTGCTTCGACCGCGGCTGCTGCTGCCCCGGCCGAACAGCCGGCGCCGACCCCGGCTTCGACCGCTGCTGCTCCGGCTGCCGCTTCGACCGCTGGTCACTAAGTACACTCGTGTACTTCCGAAACCGGCCGCCTTGCGCGGCCGGTTTTTTTTGTGCCTGAGAAAAGCCAGCGGCCGCCTTGCGCGGTCGTTTTTTTTGGTGCCTAGGAAAAGCCAGCGGCCGCCTCGCACTACCGATTTTTCTTATGCCCATGAAAAGCCAGCGGCCGCATCATGCGGCCGATTTTCTTTGCGTTCACAACGCCTTACCCGGTTTCATGCTGCGACGCCGATTTAGCCCTTGAGCACAGGCGGCTATCATCCGGGACTCCCCACGAACGGCAGCTTCCGCTCATGAGTGTCATCGCGTCGCAGATCGATCCCCGCTCCCCGGACTTCCAGGCCAGCAGCGCGCAGTTGAAGGGTCAGGTGGACGACCTGCATCGCGAACTGGCGCGCAGCGCAGAAGGCGGTGGCGAGAAGGCCCGCGACAAGCACACGTCCCGCGGCAAGCTGCTGCCACGTGAGCGCATCCGCGCCCTGCTCGATCCCGGCTCGCCGTTCCTCGAGCTGTCGCCACTGGCCGCGCATGGCATGTACGACGATGCGGCACCGGCCGCAGGCATCATCACCGGCATCGGCCGCGTCAACGGCATCGAAGTGTTGGTGGTCGCCAACGACGCCACGGTCAAGGGCGGCACCTACTTTCCGATGACAGTGAAGAAGCACCTCCGTGCACAGGAAGTCGCGCTGGAGAACCGCCTGCCCTGCATCTATCTGGTCGACTCCGGCGGCGCTTTCCTGCCGCTACAGGATGAGGTGTTTCCGGACAAGGAACACTTCGGGCGCATTTTCTTCAACCAGGCACGCATGTCCGGCCTGGGGATTCCGCAGATCGCCGTCGTGATGGGTTCGTGTACGGCCGGTGGCGCCTATGTGCCGGCGATGAGCGACGAAACCATCATCGTGCGCGAGCAAGGCACGATCTTCCTCGGCGGCCCGCCGCTGGTGAAGGCCGCCACCGGCGAGGTGGTCGACGCGGAAGCGCTGGGTGGTGCGGATGTCCATACGTCCGTGTCGGGCGTGGCGGACCATTACGCCGAGAACGACGCACATGCACTCTCCATTGCCCGCGATATCGTCGCCAGCCTCAACCGCAAGAAGGACATGCCACTGGCGCTACGTGCGCCAGCAGAGCCCCTTTACGCTGCCGATGAGTTGTACGGCATCATCCCGCAGGACAGCCGTCGCCCGTTCGACATCCGCGAGGTGATCGCACGCATCGTCGACGGCTCGGAGTTCCACGAGTTCAAGGCGCGCTACGGCAAGACCCTGGTCTGCGGTTTCGCGCATATCCACGGCTATCCGGTGGGCATCATCGCCAACAACGGCATTCTGTTCTCGGAGTCCGCGCTCAAGGGCGCGCACTTCATCGAGTTGTGCAACCAGCGCAACGTGCCGCTGGTGTTCCTGCAGAACATCACTGGCTTCATGGTTGGCAAGAAGTACGAGAACGCAGGCATCGCAAAGGACGGCGCCAAGATGGTGACGGCCGTGGCCTGCTCCCACGTGCCCAAATTCACCGTGGTGATCGGCGGCAGCTTTGGCGCGGGCAACTACGCCATGTGCGGACGCGCCTATGGCGCACGCTTCCTGTGGATGTGGCCCAACTCGCGCATCAGCGTGATGGGCGGCGAGCAGGCCGCGTCGGTGCTCGCCACGGTGCGCCGTGATGGCATCGAAGCCAGTGGCAAGTCCTGGAGCGCGGAGGACGAAGAAGCCTTCAAGGCGCCGATCCGCGACCAGTACGAGCGCCAGGGCCATCCCTATTACGCCAGCGCCCGCCTGTGGGACGACGGCATCATCGATCCGGCCGATACGCGCCGCGTGCTGGGGCTGGCGATCTCGGCGTCGCTCAATGCACCGATCGAGCCGCAGCGCTACGGCGTGTTCCGCATGTAAGCTTGTAACCAGCTATTGCTTTAAGTCCTCTTAGTCACGGCGCTTTGCGAGGCGGTTGGCAGTACCCTCTGTGTCCCACGGGAGTTGCCAAGCAGCAACATTCCCCACCGGACAAATGAGAGCGCCCGTGGGTGTCCTCAGGCGCCATGCCGCTTGCTTTGTGTGGGTGGCACGCAACGCGCATGACGATGACGCAGGTGTGATCTGCGGCGACGATAAGAGCCTCGTCACCCACTCAGACCGACACGCTAGAAATCAGTGTTGCGCCGCACGACGTCCTAAAGCCGTGCAACGCCACGCCAAACCCGGCGCGCAAGGTCGCGTCCCCTTCGGTAATTGTCGCGGTGCCGCATTGTGGGCAATGCACCGTGTCATTGAGCACAGCGACACGGCAACCGTTCACCTTAAAGCGGCCCGTGGCGCGAACGATGCCGCCGTGGGTGGTGGTGTCGCCGTCCAGTACGGGGCGTTTAGTGGGGAAGGACATAGTTGCTTCCTTGAAGGATGAGGCGACGCGTCGAAGATGTGAACGTTGCGGTTTGGCTGATGTGCTGGTTGGTCAACTGGGGTGCCACGATGCTTATCACGATGGCAACAGCCATCATTAGCCGGGCGATAGAGAAAGAGCTCTTCCCGCAGCCTCCCAAAACGACAACGCCATGTAGTGTTGCTGAAAGCGGGTGTATACATCATCGCTGACACAGCTCTCGACGCCGATGCCACGCGGGTCGCTAGGCTTGCCTTTGAGCCAGCTCCAGTGTTGTTCAAAAAGTGCCGTAGACCATTCCGTCGCCATCGTCACCACACAGCGGCGGAGCCGCTTCCGTACCGCCGCGTTGGCCATGGCCGCCTCAACGCGCACGTAGCGCGCGGCACGCTGCTGCGCTACGTGCTCGGGCGTGAGCGGCGTTGCGGGCGGCGGTGGCGGTGTGGCCGGCGGTGGGTCGATCAGGTTCAACAGGGTGGCGGAGCGCGCGCGGCTGTCCACATTCACGTCGTCAGCGATAAACGTCCATCCGGCCCAGTCCGGAAAATCGGCGTCGCTGTACACCTGCACGCCCGCCGTATTGAGGTCGAGAAAGACGTCTTGATCCGCCTGCCTCACCTGCCGAATATGCGGCACGCGACCGCGGTATTGGTCGCCGGCGGCCAGCGCATCCGGTCCCAGGACACGACCGAAACGCAATAGTTCGTAGCCGGCGCTGGGACAGCCGGGATACTGCGCCGTTGCTCGCGCGTAGAGGTCGTAACTGCTTTCAGGTTTTGCCGGCGCGACCTCCCTGCCGGTGGCATCGCGCGAGAAGACTTGAATCAGTCCGCCGCTTTCGTTGAGCCGCACGGTAAGGTCGCCCGGTGTGCGTCCGAGCACCGGCACTAGCGATTGCGCCCACTGCTGCGGAACGAACCCCGGTGGACACGCAGTGTCCCCCCCATATCGCGGGCACCTTGATGATGTGCGGAACGGTGCCACTGAAATGCCCTTCTGGAATGACCCCGGTCACGGCGTTAAACCAATCATCGTCATTCCACGGCGCGCCGGGCGTACTTATGTACGTTTTTCGCAACCATGCGACCGTATCTAAGTTGATTTGGCGCAACCGTTCGGGCGTGGTGTAGAACTTGGCGGCCACACCGGCGAGAGTATCCCCTCCGGTCACGCCGCGCTGATACGTGATGACGGCATAACTCGCGGTCGCCGTGCGTGGGTCCGTCGCGTAATACGGCGTCCCCGCCGGTACCCTGATAAAGGTGTCACCCCACACGCACGACGTGCGCCCCCTGTGGCGCGGTTAGCGGGGTGCTGCTGCGCCCCATCACGCGCTCGGCGTTCGTCGCGTCAGCAATGATTTCCAGATGGATGCGGTGGGTTTGCCCATAGATCGTGCCGGCCTTGCCTAACTTATTTTTGCGGTAAACCTTGTCACCCTTTTTCAGCGCTTGCGTGTGGCCCGCTGGCCCCACCGTGGCGAGCGTGTCCATATGCTGGTAAATCGAATAGAAGGTGACGTCCACGCCTTCACCGATTTCCGTTACGTGTTTCAGGATCACAACGCCATTGCTCGTCCAGCCTTTGTAGTAGAGCAGCGGGTGGGCGTCGATAATGGCGGGGTCGGTATCGCGCGCGGGCTTGCCGTCGCTTTCGCGTGCATAGACCACTTCACCATCCGCGATGGCGCGCACGTCCTCCACATCGCCGTTAGTCGACAGCGGTGCCTCCCAGTGCGAGCCGCCATGCCAATCGAGCCCTTGTGTCAGGGGAAACTGGCCGGTGCCGGTGAGTTCGCCCAGGTGGCTTAGGTCGTGCGGCGCCGTCGGGTCGGTATCCTCGCGCGGTTGCCCCGCAAGAAATGGGTAACTGATAAGCATGGTGTTAGCCGTCCGTTGCGTGGTCAGTGAGAGAAGTTCAGGTCGCCGCGATCCGCCGGCACCGACAGATGCGGCGCGCCGTCGAGCGTGAACGCTTGGCCGCCGCTGCCGTCGCGTAGATCAATATCTCCTGCAATGCCGAGAATGCGGCGACCCTGATACGAGAGCCCCTTGGCATCCAAAAGCAACACGCCGCCGGGTGTGTTGAAGGCGACGGTATCGGCGAAGTAATCAACGCGCTTTGAGCGGTACACCATGGCTTCGTTCGCTGTTAGGTGGTGGTGACCCTGCACGGTGTGTTCGACATGACCGCCGACCGAACTGGTGTGATCGGCGGCAATCTTGTCGATACGGTGATTGCCCACGTCTTCCACCAAGTCTTTACCGACGTGGCGCGTTTGATTACGTGCAATTGTGAGGTTGTCGTCTTGCCCTATCGTGTGCTTGCGGTCATTGCCTACGGTTACTTGCTCGTCACGCGTCACGTTCTCGGTACGGTCGTGACCGATGGCGATGGTTTCATCGTTAGCAACTTTTTCGTTGCGGTCGTTGCCGATGCGCGTGGTTTCGTTGTTTAATACTTCGACGTTGTGATCTTTCTGCGCATGCAGATAAATCTCTTCCTGTTGTGCTTCGTCGTCGAAGCGCAACTCATTGAATCCTTTTCCTTTATGGGTTTGCGTTTTCCACGTACTGCGCGTCTTGTAGCGCGGCAATTCGTACGGTGGCAGGTTGCCCGGATGATGCGTTCTGCCGGTGACAACGGGCTGGTCTATATCGCCTCCGAGAAATGAAACGATCACCTCGTGCCCGATGCGCGGTAGTGCTTGCATGCCGTACATGGTGCCCGCCCAACCCTGCGACACCCGCACCCAGCAGGAGCTGTGCTCGTCGCTTTTGCCCTCGCGATCCCAGGGGAACTGAAGGCGCACGCGCCCGAAGCTATCTACAAAAATTTCTTCATTCGGTGGACCTACCACGGTGGCGATCAACGGCCCATCCATGCGCGGCTTGGGCCATAGCGGGGCTTTCCACTCGAACGCACGCGCGACAAACACGACGGTGTTGCTATAGGTGGTGGCACCTTCAGTAGCGTCTTCGCCTTGGCTGGGGTGTTGGGTCCCTTCGTGATGCATGCGCGCCACGAGCCAATCGCAATTCCACGCTTCGCGCGGATGACCCTCCAGGGTGTACGACGTGCCCGGCACGAGAAACGCGGCATCGCCCTCGCCAAAGGCTTGCGCGGCCTCGCGCCGCTCGGCGTTGAGGCGGGTACGCGTGAAGGGCTTGCCAACCTCATCCCTCTTGTAATCGGCGGGGTAGCGGTAGCGCTCGTAGTTCCCCCCAGATGCCCCGGCCGTGCTTGGCGCGGATGAGGCGTACTCGCTGGACACCTCGACGTCGGACGTGACTCGCCCCAATTTCGCCTCGGACGCGTACGGCGCCGCCTGATGCTCCAGATTATATTTGGCGTTCCAGAATGTGTACTCACGCCCCCGGGTACTCGTCGGGGCCATGCGCTGGCTGTAGCGGAATTTGCGCAGGCTGGGTTGATCGGCGGTGCCGCCGGCTTGCGGTTCGTAGATCAACGCGCCGCCCTTGGGCAGACTCTGCGTGGTGTCGGTGAAGATCAGTTGATGCTGATTCGCTTCGTGCTCAATCGATAACACGATGCCTTCGTCGGCTGAAATTCTCTGCACAAAGGCCCAATCACTCTCATTCCATTGGCACGCAAACTCGCGGGGCAGGTGCGGACCCGATAGGTTCCACTCCACACCCAACAGGCCGTGCTCCTTGAGCAGCACGCCGATGATGTCGGGCACCGACAGTTGCTGAAATATTCTGCAATTGCTGCGTAGCGTGAGGCGGGCGAGCGCAGGTTCTAAGACCGCGCTATATCGCGTCCGGCGTGTGCCGCTATCCCCCTGGTCCCAGGCCGTGACGATGCCGTGGACATGTCGCACCACTTGGCCATCCCGCCAGATGGCAAAGTGTGCAGGCGCATCGAGTAACGCGGAGAAATCGACGTTATCGTCAAACGATGAAAGCTCGACGCTCAACCGGTAAGGCAACGGGGCGCCGTCATCGGATGGGAGCCCATCAGCCGAGAGGGATTCATCGAGCGAGAAGCTCACGACCTCAAAAGAGGTGGCTGAAGACGAAGGGGTGAAGGTGTAACGAACATCGGCACTACGGGACATCGTGGAACATCCTCCGTGGCATGCGTTCGGGCCTGGCGATCCCGTCAGGTGGTATTTCTTCTGACGCTACCGACGCAGCAACAGCACCGTCCATCAGAACGATCTGAAATTACCGCCCACCCCTCGTGTGCGCGATGCACAGGGGTTAGACACGCTGGCGAGTGGGCACTTGATCGTCTTTCATGCTGGACCATTGCAATGGTCCGCTCGACACCGATCCATCGTTTGTATAGCCCAAACTTGAGCGCGCCACGCAGGGCGGCCAAGAATCGATTCTTGCCCACGTCTGCCACAGCCAGTTCTACGCGCCATGCCTTGACATGTTCCTCGCGTCCCCTTGGCAAGCCTCACATTCCTCAGCATGTAGCTTTATACGTGGCGGAAAAACATGTCGCCCGAAACATCAGCATCCATCTTCTTTTCGACGCCGGTCCGCCACGCAGGCAGTACCCATTGCAGAACAGACAGTGGCACGTGGAAACGCCATCAGATCTGATCCAATCAGAGTGATAGTTGCCTGTCACTGCCCGTCTTTGCCCGTTTTCTCTCCTCGTGAAAGGGAGCTTGGCTCAACGGTTGCTACCGCAGATAAAGAAAGGCCTCGTCTCACGACGAGGCCAGGTCCCTCGATACATCGGGACCAAGGGCCGGCGGGGGGATGCCGGCCGAAGGGAACACTTAGTGCAATGCGTCCGGTACCAACTCCAGGTTCAACACCTGGAACGGCGCCAGCGTGATCGTGCTCGGCTGGTCTGCGTCGAAACTCAGCGCCGGCTTGCTCGCGTCTTCCTTCCACGGGCTGCGCGCATGGAAGCGATGCGCCGCACCGGGCGGAAGCTCCATCTGCCGTGCCAGATCAATCACCGCCAGCTGTGGTTTGTCACTGGGATTGCGCAAGGTGAGGATCGCCTTGGTCGGCGTCCACGCGGCCCAGCCGTAGACGTCCAATCGCCCAGGGTCGCCACCGACCCAATGCACATCCTTGAGCACACCCGCGTTAGTGCGCGACCAGCGTGCGGCTTCGGCGAGCACGTCCCAGTCCTGCGCGGAAAGCAGGTCCGGCGTGATGTACATCTCCTGCAGTTGCGTGCCGGTGCCAAAGTAGGAGCGCACTTCGTTGGCAAAGTCATGGTCTGGGTCGGCGTTGAGTCGACGGTTTTCCTTGGCGTAGATGATGCCGTGGAGCATCAGCGAGTTGAGCGGATACAGCGGCCCCTTCTCCACGATGTTGTGGTAAGTCTCGCGATCGCGATAGGTGATCCAGCGTTCACGCTTGCTGCCTACGCCGGCCAGGTCATCGTCTTCGCCGTCACGCCAGATCGAATCGGCGTAGCGCAGCCAGAACGGTGAGGCCATCGTCCCGGTGGTGAGGTTGATATACAGGTCCGGCTTAGCCACGCGCAGGTCGTCGATCAGCTGGATAGCCGCATCGAAGTCGCTACTGAAGCGGCTGCCCGGAAATACCTTGTCCGCGTTACCCGTGCCATCAAACTTGAACTGGTTGATGCCGTCGTTCTTTACCAGGCCCATTACCGCGTCGTGGAAGCGCTGGTAGTACTTGGGACCGGAGAGCGCGAGACCGCCATCGATGATTTCGTAGCCGGCGGCCTGCCCGTTCTTGACGCGCTCTTCCTTCGGCTTGCCGTAACCACCCCACGGGGACAGCCACATGCCGGGCGCAGCACCGTACTTGGCCGCCGCGTCGCGCAGCGGCGAGAAACCGTGCGGGAAGTCCTTGCTGAAATGCCAGCTACCGCTGCGATCGTCCCAGCCATCGTCGAACAGGTAGGAGTCGAGTGTCACGCCGCGTTTGACCTTCAGCTCTTCGCCGAAGGCATGAATGCGGTCCAATGCCTGTGCCTCGGTGTACGGCGTGAAATAGCCGATGTCGTACCACGAGTTGTAATGCAGGAAGGTGCGATACGGATGCGCGCGCTCGCGCTCGACATAGGTAAGGAAATCGCGGCGCAACTGGTTGTCATGCGTCACGCCGACTACGGCCGAATACGTGATCGACTGCCCCTTGGGCAGCGGCAGGCCGCGTTCGATCCACAACTTTGCTTGCTTGCCATGCACTTCACTGGACGAGAGGGGATGCTCGAAGCCCAAGTAATCATGCCCCGCGACAATGGGCGAGCCCGGCACGACACCGACCACTTCCGCACCGTCTGCCTGCATCTGCAGCAAGGCGACCTTGCTGATGTTCTCGTCCTGCTTCAGCGCGGTGATGGTGACGATGGCACGAAGATAGTCCGAGCCTTCGCGCTGCACCCATTGCCAATCGATGCGAAAGCGACCGTCCGCATCACCGAAGCTCGCCTGCACGGCGTTGCCGGGGGAACGCTCCGCGAGACGGGATGCCTTGGCGTTCGCCTTCAGCGTGCTGGCCTTGGATGCCGAGATCACCTTCAACTGCCCCACACCGATTTTGCTACCGTCCGCCATGGTCAACTCAATCGGTGCCGTCACCGGCAACGCCTGATGGTTCGGCTGATCCTCCACCACCATGTCGGCCAGCGTGCCGTCGGCCATCTTCCATCGGGCGACAATGCTGTCATTGCCGAACTGATACGCGTCGCCCTGTTGCGAAAAGGCTGCCATATGCCCGTCCGCTGCACTTGCTGCGCCAGTCATCCCGGTCAGCAGCATGCATGCCAGCAATGTACGTGACCTGCCAATGAGCCGCTGAGTACGGCCACCTCCAATCCCTGCCATGTTCACACCTCTCTTCGTGCCCTAGCCCGCACCGCGCTATCGTTCGCGGCCAGCCCGGATCAAAAAGCCGCGGCAGGTGCCGCGGCTCGCGCGTGGGTCAAGCCCGATCAGAACTTCTGCTGGTAACGCAGGTAGACATAACGACCAATGTCATACGACGCGTTGTAGTTATACGGCGTATCGCTGCCCGCATAACCGCCGTAGATATACGACCCCTTGCGATTGAACACGTTGTTGGCGCCCAGCGAAATGGTGGCCTTCCACGGTGCCTTCCAATACACCTGGACATCGTCGAAGGTGACCGAGGCGATCTGTGTCATCGGCTCCGGACCCACGCCCGGGGCGTAGTAGTTGGGCAAGGTGCAGGGGAAGGCGGTGCGTGTATTCGGCGGCGGGAAGGCGCACGGCGCCTTCAGCGGCGAGAAGTAGCGCATGGTCCAGGTGGCGCCAAAGTCGCGCCATGCCCAATCCACCGAGAAGTTGCCGCGCAGGCGCCACACTGACATGGCCGTCTGGGACGACGCGATACCAGTGCCGTAGACCACCGCCGAACCTACTGTCGGCAGCATGTTGTAGCTGGTGACGTAGGTGCCGGAGAGGTTGAGCTTGAAGCGTCCGATCGCGTACTCGGGCAAGGCATAAGCGAGATTGAAATCGTAGCCGGACGTCTTCTCCCAGCCGGCGTTGGTTTCCAGGTTCATCAGGTTGATGATCTGCCCTGTGCCCGCCTGACGCTGGAACTGCGAGCAAGACGACTCGAGGCCGTACTGGTAGCAGTTGGCCAACACCTGGTCATTGGTGATGCCGGTGATCAGGTTGCGGATGTTGTAGCGCCAGTAGTCGACCGATGCGTTGAAACCCTGCAGCCAGGATGGGCTGTACACGAAGCCGACCTGGCCGTTGTACGACGTCTCAGGTTGCAGATGCGGATTGCCGCCATTGAAGCTTTCCGTGACGCCAACTGCCTCAGGCGCGATCACCGGCTGCCCGGTGTTGTCGATCTGGCGGAAGTTCGTCGGCACACCGGCAACGCCGCCGTATCCCGTCTTGCAGCGCTGTGCAACCGTGGGGCTATAGCCGTACGTAGCTTGGCCGAACACCGCATCGCACGGATCGGTGAAGCCACCCGCGTTGTAGAGGCCCTGATAGAGATCGTTGACGGTGGGTGCGCGGAAGCCTGTGCCGTAGCTCGCACGAACCAGCAGGTCGTCGAACGGTTGCCAGGTCAGCTTGAAGGATGCGTTGGTGGTGCTGCCGAAGTTGCTGTAGTCGGAATAGCGGAGCGCGGCATCCAGTGCGAGGCTCTTGGCACCGGGCAGATCCTTCAGGAACGGCGCGTTGACCTCGACATACGCCTCGTTCAAGGAGTAGCTGCCGTGATTGGGGCCCACCGCACCATCGGTCGAATTGCCGGCGGCGGCAAAGGCATCAGGCTCGTCATAACCCGACACGTTGCGATGGTCCACGCCGGTCGCAAAGGTGAACTGTCCGCCCGGCAAGGAGAACAGGTCACCGCCAAAGTCCGCTGATGCTGCCTTTTCCTCACTGCCATAGCGCTCGACGCTGTTGATCATCAGGTAGTCGAGCATTTGCTGGGTAACGTTGCCCAGCGGATTGAGCGGCACGCAGCCAGCGATCACGTTGCCCGGCGTGCCGCAACGCACGACGCCATCCGAACCGCGGAAGGATGGCCCCAGCGCGTTCGCCGCGTTCGGCAGGTTGAAATACCCCGTGCGCGTGTTCAGGCCGGTGATCTTGCTGTCGTAGTAGTTCACGTCCCAGTTGAACGTGTGCTCGCCCAGGCTAAACACGCCGTCCAGGCCCGCGCTGTAACGGGTGTTCTTGGGTTTGTTGTAGCTGTTGAACGTATCGCCAGCGATGCGGCGGTAGAAGTTCACGTCCTGCGGTGTTTGGCCGGGCTGGTTATAGGGGTTGTAATAGCTCTGCGCCGAAAGCACCGATGGGAAGTTGTCATGCCCGCCCATGCCGCTATACAAGGTGGCCGTACCCGCCGTGGCCGACTCGCTGTCCAGGTTGTAGCCCGCATTGAATCTGGCGGTGATGTTGTCGGTGATCTTGTAATGCGTATCCAGGTACAGGTTCTTGGTACGGTCGGCCGTGTGCAGCATGTATTGATGGCCGGCGTCCTTGTTGTACGTGTAATCACCGGGATTGATCACGTCGCCGTTCGGACCGTAAGTCGGCTTGACCACCTGATGGTAGTCATTGAGATTGGACCCGTCGCCTCCCGGGCCGAGCACGATGGAATGCTGGCTACCATCGGGAAGGGTCGCGTTGGTGATCACAGGCTGATAGCCCACGTACGAGCGACCGTACAGGGGATGCTGATCCGTCCACGGGTAGCTGGAGAAACCGCGCGAGCTGGCCCACACCGGCTCCTGGTTCTGGTACGAGGCGCTGAACACCACGCCCCAACGATCGGTGGTCTTGCCGAACGTCACGTCGTACTGGCTCTGCTCGCCATCACCGTGGGGCGCGTACATGCCGTTATAGGTGTTGAGCTCGACGCCGTTGAAATCCTTGCGCGTGATGATGTTGACCACGCCGGCGATGGCATCGGAGCCGTACACGGCGGATGCGCCGTTGGCGAGCACGTCGATGTGGTCGATGATCGCCGTGGGGATCACGTTGACGTTGGTGTAACCGCCATGGGCCGCGCCGATGCGCTGGCCATCCAGCAGCACCAGCGTGCGTGGCGCACCCAGGCCACGCAGGTTGATGAACTGTCCGCCCTGATTCGGGCCAAGATCGCCAGGTGCCGACATGCTCAGGTCAGGTGTTGCGGCGGCCGAAACGTTCTGCAGAATCTGGCCGACAGTAGCAAAACCCTGTCGGTCGATATCGGCGCGACTGATGGTGATCACCGGTTGTGCATCCGCCACGTCGACGCTGCGAATGTTGGAGCCGGTCACCGTCACCTGCTGCAGCTGCTTGGCGTTCTTCTCGGATGCCTTGCCATCGTCCTGCTTTGCCTGCGACTTCGGCGACGCGTTGGTCGACGTGTCCGCCGGCGGTGTCGAAGATTGCGCCAGTGCGGCGCCACCCCAGGCCACGCCACCGACAGCCCATGCAAGGCGCATGGCGATCACCAGTGCATTGGCCTGCATCGCCCCCTCGCGATGGCCGTTACTACATGAAAAACCACCCTTCCGCGTATTCATGAACACTCTCTCCCCGTGGTCTATGTCGTCGCACCGCATGAACTCCCCGTTCGTAGCGGTGCCTGAGATGACTGCCCATGGAGTCGGGCCCCATGGATTGGTTGGTGCGAACAACTCTCCCTTTTGCCCGCGTGGCTTCAGCGCGCCACGCGCGCCATCAAACGCTTGCTGTCGATACCGCGATGCGCTGAATTCGCACGTCAGGAAGCAGCGCCTGCACGACGCGCCGCTCCACGAAACCGGTTTCTTCACCCATGGCATTGGCTGCGCCGCACGCCACCGCGAGGCGCAGGGACTCGTCGAAGCTCAGGCCACGCTCGTGCGCAACGGCCAACCCCGCGAGGAAACAATCGCCCGAGCCCACCGCATTCGCGCTCTGTTTCAGCACGAGTCGGGCGTGCCATGTGCTTTCGCCGTCGAAGCCGAATGCGCCCTGCTCACCCAACGTAATCACGGGACGCAAAACGCCCCTCGCGTAGAGTTCGTGCAACAACGACGCCGCCTGTGCTTGCGTCTCCACCGGATGCCCGACCAGTTGCCCAGCCTCATCGCGGTTGGGCTTGATGACGCTGGGGCGCGCATCGGCCACATGGCGCAACGCTTCGCCGCTGGCATCCACCAGGCAGGTCATGCCGCTGCCGCTCGCCTGACGCACGATGCGTGCATAGGTGTCGCTCTCGAAACCGCGTGGCAGGCTACCGGTGAGTACCAGTGCATCGCTGTTGTCGAGTGCGCGCCCCAGCGTTCGGATCAGTTCATCGCGAGTAGCGGCACTGAGCATCGGGCCTGGATCGAGCACTTCGGTCATACGGCCGTCGCGCTCGCGCAGCGCCAGGCATTGGCGCAGGTCATCGCCGATTTCCACGCCATGGAACAACACGCCGCGCTCGCTCATCCGCCGCGCCACGAAGTTGCGATGCGTCGCGTCGATCAGGCCGACCAGTTGCACGGGCTCGCCCAGTGCGGCGATGGTCTGCGCCACGTGGACGCCCTTGCCGCCGGGGTAACTCTGCACAGCGTTCGCACGTTGCACGGTGCCGGGTTGCAGCGCATCGAGGGTCACCAACCGGTCGATCGCCGTATTGAATCCCCCCCACCGTAATCACGCGGCTGCCTCCAGCATGGCGCGAACATCCGCTTCGCTGCCCTGACAGGCCGTGCCGCCAATACCACGCGTGGAAAGCGAACCGCAGGCGCTACCCCAACGCAGGCAATCGCGCAGCGTCATTCCGCGACGCCACGCATGCAGGAAACCGGCGTCGAATGAATCACCGGCCCCCGTGCTGTCGAGCACGTCAACGGCGTGTGCCGCCACGGCTAGCAGAGAGCCGTCATCCTGCAACGCGATGCAACCGTCGCCGCCTAGCTTGACGACGGTCAGCGTGTGGCCGTTGCGCAAGGCATGCAGTGACGCCTGCGCGGTGGACTCACCGCTGATCGCGCATGCCTCGCGCTCGTTCGGCAAGAACACATCAACCAGCGGCAACAACGCGACCAGCTCCCTGCCCCAGCGCTGGTGCGGGTCGAAACCAGGGTCGAGCGATACAGTGAGCCCCGCCCGGCGTGCCCGCTCGAACAATTCACGCAGGCCCGGCTGCAGCAGATCCTGCAGGTAGTACGACGAAACATGCAGATGGCCGCAGCCCGCCAGACGTTCGTCGGTGATCATGTCCTGGCGCAATGCGCCGATGGCGCCGGCATAGGTGACCAGTGCGCGGTCCTGCTGCGATGACAGCGCCACCGTGATGCCCGTCTGCAGCGAGGCATCCCGACGCACGGCGGATACGTCGATGCGCGCCTCGCGCATCGCATCGATGCAGTAATCGCCCCAGCCATCCATACCGGTGACACCTGCGAAGGCAACCGGATGCCCCAGACGCGCCAAACCCATCGCGCAGATCATCGACGAGCTGCCGGGGCCTTGGCGAAAGCCGGACGCCAAGACTTCGCCGCCAAACTCGGGCAGGCGTTCGCAACCGGTGAGCACCAGGTCGACGTTGATCTCGCCGGCGATCAGCAACGGCTTCACGTGCCGCTCTCCGCGCCGTGGATGGCAAACGCCTGCACCACGCGCGTCAACACACCCTGCGACGGTGCATCCGGTTGCTGGCCCAGCGACAGGCAACGGAACAGCGCGAGTACTTGGCCGGCGACGACATGCACCATCGCCTGCTGTGCTTCGTCGAGTCGTGACAGCCCGGGCAATTCGACGGCGACATCGCCGGGGCCGATCAGATCCGTGGGAATCGCTTCGCCCACCACGATGCGCACGCCACCCAGTTTCTTGCGGGCGATTTCGCGCAATAGGTCGAGCTCATAGGCGCGCACGGCGGGCGCACTCGACAGAAAGGCGACGACCGGACACGGGCGATCGAGCCAGGACATCGGGCCATGGCGCAGACCCAGATAGGTCTCGCACATCGCGCTCACCGCGCCGCCGGACATCTCCAGCATCTTCAATGCCGCCTCACGCGCGGCACCAAACGCGGCGCCGCTGCCGAGATATAGCGCAGCATCGAAATCGGCAGCGCCTTGCTGCGCGAGCGCGTCGCCATAGCGTTCGAACAGGTGCGTGACGATGTTGGCGGCAAGGTCCGCCAAGCTTGCATCCGCGTTGCCGCCATGGACATGCAGCAAGCCGCTACCACCCAACACCAGGTTGGTGAAGCTGCTGGTCATCACCAGGCTGCGGTCATTGGTGCGCGGCGACAGCTGCATCACACGCACGCGCGGTTCGTTGCGATAGCGCGTGGCGAGTTGCCCCTGCACATTGCAGGTCACCACCAGGTGTTGGTAGTCCGGCTCCGCTTCCAGCACCTGATCCACCACGCTGGCACTTTCCGGGCTATCGCCCGAGCGCGCGATCGATATCAACAAGCCACGTCCCTTGGGCAGGGTGCCGCGGCGATGCGTAAGCAAGGTGCCAGCAGCAATCGCCTGGGCGGGAATGCCTAAGCCCTCCTGCAGCACCGGCGCCAGGCATTCACCCACGTAGACGGAACTGCCGGAGCCGGTCAGCACGATGTGCTCTGGCTGCGTTGCGAGCAGCTCGCGCAGCATCGCCTGCGTGGTGGGGTCAGACAGCCGCGAGGCCGTGTCACGCCACGTATCGGGCTGCTGAAGGATCTCGCGCACGGTGTCGGCACAGCCCAGGCGCGCCTGCTCGGCGGGCGATGCGGCTTTCAGCGATTCCAGCGTCGGAACAGTCACGGAGGGTTTGACAGGCATGGGCATCTGATTAAATATGATGTGAAACGAAACAACACGAAACCTCAAACACAAGGTATTCGAAATGAAACGCAAGTTGCAAGACCCGTCGTTTTCCTCCTCCAAGCTGGCTTCGCTGGCTCTTTCGCATGGCAAGCGCACCCGCCTATGGCGCCTGCTCTATGGCAGCGGTCCGCGCAACGGCAGCCTGCTGGTGCTGCCGCTGGACCAGGGCCTGGAACATGGCCCGACCGATTTCTTTCCCCGCCCGCCGGCCGTCGATCCGAGCTATCAGTTCGAGCTCGCCGAGGCCGGCGGCTTTTCTGCCATCGCGCTGGGCATTGGCCTGGCCGAGAAGTACATGACGGAGTACTGCGGTCGCGTGCCGCTGATCCTCAAGCTCAACGGCAAGACCAATATCTCCAGTGACGCGGAGGCGACCTCGCCACTCTTTGCATCCGTGGAAGACGCCGTGCGCCTGGGCGCGGATGCCGTGGGCTACACCATGTACGTCGGCTCGCCGCGCCAGCACGACGAGTTCCGCCAGTTCGAGAAAGTGCGCCAGGATTGCGAGCGCTACGGCATGCCGTTGGTGGTGTGGTCGTACCCGCGCGGCAGCGCGATCAACGCCAAGGGCGGCACCAATACGCTTTTCGCGCAGGACTACGCCGCACGCGTGGCGCTGGAACTGGGCGCGGACATCGTGAAGCTGCACGAACCCAACGACAGCGTGGCCAACGTGCCCGCGCCCTATGACAAGCTGCAGGAAGATGCAGCAGCGCGCTGCGCACGCGTGGTGCGTTCGGCCGGCCGCACGATGGTGTTGTTCTCCGGTGGTGAGAAGAACGACGATGACGCAGCGGTGCTGCGCAAGGTCGAGTTCTACATGCAGAGCGGCGCCAGCGGCGTGATGTTTGGCCGCAACATGTGGCTGCGACCGTTCGACCAGGCGGTGGCCCTCACTCGCCAGGTGCACGACATCATGGCGCGCTATCCGGGCTGATCGGGACATACACGATGCGTGACGCGAACTCTCGCGCGCGGCGGCGATTCGATCTGGATCGCCGCCACCTGCTCACCGCAACCCCCACGGGTTGCGGTTGCTGCGCGCCGCCGATGCTCGGCGGTGGCAGCAACAAGAATCCACTGCAAACCGCGGCAAAAGCCGACGGCGAAAATCTTCGCCTGACCGACTTCAAACCGCGCAGCATGCTGCATGTACCGGTGACCCGTGTAGAAAAACCGGCATTCCCGGTCATCGACGTGCACACGCACTTGAGTTGGATGAGCGAAACGCGCAATGGCGTGTCGCTGGGCGAGGCGATGACTTACTTCGCTGATCCCGCCGAACTGGTGGCGCTGATGGACCGCAAGGGCATCCGCACCATGGTCAACCTGACTGGTGGCACCGGCAAAGGGCTAGAGGAATCCATCGCGCGTTTCGACGCCGTAGCGCCCGGACGGTTCCGCACCATGACGGAACCGTCGTTCGCGCTGTTTGCCGAGCCTGACTACCCACGCCTGCAGGCCGAAGCAATCGAACAGGCGCATCGCATCGGTGCGGCGGGCCTGAAGCTATTGAAGACGCTGGGCCTGTATCTACGCGAAGGCATCGACCAGGGTGAACTGGTCAGCGTGGACGATGCGCGCTTCGACCCCATGTGGGAAACCTGCGCGGCGCGGAAGATGCCGGTGTTCATCCACACCTCCGACCCGGAAGCGTTCTTCCTGCCGGGCGACAGCGCCAACGAGCGCTACGAAGAACTGGCCAAGCATCCGGACTGGTCGTTCTACGGCCCGGAATACCCCAGCCACCGTGACCTGCTGGCAGCACGCAACCGCGTGATCGCGCGGCACCCGAACACCACGTTCGTGCTGATGCACGTAGGCAACCAGGCCGAAGATCTAGCAGCCATCGCCGCGTGCATGGACCGCCACCCCAACGTGCAGGTGGATATCAGCGCGCGCATCAGCGAACTGGGGCGCCAGCCGCGCATGGCACGACGTTTCTTCGAGCGCTACCAGGACCGCATTTTGTTTGGCACCGACGCCGTGCCGCCCCTTACGGCAACGATGTGCCGCAACAGTTACTCGGCGATGAGCTTTACGAGATCTACTACCGTTTCCTGGAGACAGAAGACGAGTATTTCGATTACGCTCCTTCCACTGTACCGCCGCAGGGGCGTTGGTCCATCTACGGGGTGGGCCTGCCGCAGGACATCCTGCGCAAGCTCTATCACGACAACGCGGCAAGACTACTGGGCATGCCTTGACTCTCGCCTGTGGCAGGATGCCCACAGAGCTCGCGCAATGATGCCGGACCGGGCCAGCTCACCAGGAAAGGAACCATGACGACACGACGCAAGGCTGCCCTGCCCCCGCCGAAGCTGCTGGTGGAAGAACGCCGGCGTCGCATCGTCGAGCTGGTCAATGAGAACGGGCGCGCGACGGTCGACGAACTGGTCGCCCTGTTCGACATCTCGGCAGTGACCATCCGCGCCGATCTGGAGGCGCTCGATCGCACGGGTACGATCAGCCGCTCCCACGGTGGCGCCCTGCCCGCCGCGACGACACAACTAGATACTCCGCTCAATATCAAGGAAACCCGCCACCATGTGCAGAAGCTGCGCATCGGCCAGGCCGCCGCGCGACTGATCGAGGACGGCGAGACCGTCATCCTCGACTCCGGCTCGACCACGGTGGAGATCGCCCGGCAGATCCGCCAGCGCAAGTGGACCTCACTGACGGTCATCACCAATGCGCTCAACATCGCCATGGAGCTGTCGGCCACGCCCGCCGTGCGGGTAATGATGCTGGGCGGCCTTCTGCGCCAGACCTCGTACTCACTGGCCGGCCCCGATGCCGAGCAGGCTCTGTCGAGGCTTTCCGCCGACCGCCTGTTCCTGGGTGTGGACGGCCTGGACCCGGCGGTCGGCGTGACCACGCCCGACCCGCTGGAGGCTTCGCTCAACGCGCTGATGATCCGCGTGTCACGCCAGACCATCGCCGTACTCGATGCCAGCAAGTTCGGTCAGCGCAGCCTGTCCGTCATCGCCCCGGTGAACGATCTGGATATGGTGATCAGCGACGACGCTGCCCCGGCGGAATACGTCGAGGCGTTGGAAAGCAAAGGTGTGAAAACGCTGCTGGTTTAGGAGCAGCCCTAAAGCCTGTTAGCGCGGCACCCGCAACTGCGAATTGCGCAAGGCTTCGTCGTGCTCGACTTCATCGTGACCGACAATGTCCAGCGTGTCCTGCAGGCCATGGCCAGCAGGGTGGTGCATGGTGGGCGGCACGGTGATCTCAGCGGTATCGCCTTCCGGCACGGCGGTATCCATCGGGGGAATATGCTGCATGGGACACTCCTGGGAGATCGGCGGATTCTACCCGGCCGCCGTCTCAGGCGCGCGTACCCGCCCCACCACCCGCCAGCCGGGCCGTTCCGGATTACACTTGCCGGAGCGCTACGGAGGGTATGGCAAGGATGATCGTTGGCATTGATCTGGGTACCACGCACTCGCTGATCGGTACCTACGGGGAACATGGCTCGGTTCTGTTTCCCAATGCGCTGGGTGACCTCCTGACACCGTCGGTGGTCAGTGTGGATGGCGACGGGCACATCATCGTCGGCCGCGCGGCGCGCGACCGCATGGTCAGCCACCCAGAGAGCAGCGTGGCAACGTTCAAGCGCTACATGGGCACAGCGCGCGAAACGCGCTTGGGTACGCACGTGTTCCGCCCTGAAGAATTGTCCGCGCTGATCCTGCGAGCCCTCATCGCTGACGCCGAGGCCGTCTCCGGCGAAAAGATCACCGAGGCCGTGATCAGCGTACCCGCGTATTTCTCCGATGCGCAGCGCAAGGCCACGCGAGCGGCCGGTGAGTTGGCCGGCATTCGCGTCGAACGCCTGATCAACGAACCCACCGCCGCCGCCCTCGCCTATGGCCTGCAGGAGAAGCCGGACGGCTCGCGCTTCCTGGTGTTCGATCTCGGCGGCGGCACCTTCGACGTGTCGGTGCTGGAAATGTTCGACGGCGTAGTGGAAGTACATGCCAGCGCAGGCGACAACTTCCTCGGCGGCGAGGATTTCCTCGATGTCATGGAAAGCGCTTTCCTCGGCGACGAAAAGATCGCGATCGATACGCTGTCCCCTCAGGAACACGGCCAGTTGCGACGACGCCTGGAGCAGGCCAAGCGCGAGCTTGGCGCGCAGGGAGGCACAGGCATCGAGTGGCGTATCGGCGATCGTCCAGTGAACTGGCAGATCGATGAGGAGCGCTTTGCACGATTATGCGAACCGCTCGTGCAGCGTATGCGCGCGCCGCTGGAACGCGCGATGCGCGACGCGCGCCTGCAACCGGAGCAATTGGGGGAAATCGTGCTGGTGGGTGGCGCCAGCCGCATGCCACTCGTGGCCCGCCTGGTCTCGCGCATGTTCGGGCGCCTGCCGTTGCGGCACATCAACCCGGATCAGGCGATCGCGCTCGGTGCATGTATTGCGGCCGGCCTCAAATCGCGCGACCAGCGTCTCGATGAGGTCATTCTCACCGATGTGTGCCCGTACACCCTGGGCACTAAGATATCCCGCCGCGACGAACAGGGCCGCGAGCAGACGGGTTTCTTCTCGCCGATCATCCATCGCAATAGCACGGTGCCGGTGAGCCGCGAGGAAACCTTCCTACCATTCCGCGACAACCAAACCAAGCTCACGCTGGAGGTCTACCAGGGCGAGCACCCCATGGCGGACCGCAACATCAAGCTGGGCGAGCTGGAGATCCCACTGTCGTCGCAACGCTCAGCCGCGCAGAACGCAGTGAACCTACGCTTCACCTACGACGTGAATGGCGTGCTGCAGGTAGAAGCCACTCTGCTCGCAACGAATGAGCGTCACGAACTGGTGCTTGAACAGAATCCGGGCTTGCTCACGCCCGCGGACATCCGTGCACGCCTCCAGACGCTGGAAGGCATCAAAATCCATCCGCGCGACAAGCACGAAAACATCGCGCTGCTGGCACGCGCCGAACGTCTTTACGAGGAATACATCGCCGCCCGCGCGCAGTTGCAGCAGTGGATCGCGCAGTTTCGCAACATTCTGGACACGCAGGATGACCACCTTATTCGCGAACGCCGCCGCCAACTGAGTCAGGCGCTCGATACGCTGGATGCCCACGTATGACCTCGCCGCTGGCGTGGTTCGGCTTGCCCGACGATGCCGACGAAAGGGAGCTGAAGCGTGCCTACGCCGCACGGCTGAAGGAAGCGCGGCCCGACGTCGATCCGGAAGCGTTTCAGGAGCTGCGCAAGAAGTACGAAGCTGCCCAAACCTGGTGCAGGCAGCGCGCCATCCCGCAGGAGCATCCGCCGGTTAGCGCCCCACCGACGCCGCGCACCGACGATGCATCACCGCCAGTGGGCGAGATGGCCTCTCCGCACGTGCCCCTTGCATGGCGCGCCGTACGCTTCGACAACACACCGCCCGTGCGACCTGCGATGGAACCGGTGCGCTTCGATGCCGAAGGTTTCGCCACTGCGTATATCGACACCGCAGCAGTGTCCGATACGCAGGCCCTTTTGACTTGGCTGCAGGAACGACCCGAACTCTGGTCGCTGCGCATCAAGCAGCAAGCTGGTCACGCCGTATTGCGCCGACTGTTTCGCGACCAACCGCCGATCGGTGCCGCCTCGTTTGACGCCACACTGCAGTTCTTCGGCCTGGACCACGCACTGGCGGGACCCGATCCCTTTCAGACCCAACGACTGCGTACGAACCTCGACGAACGACACACGCTTGTTCAGCGCTTCGAGCCGGCCGTCGAGGCATGGAATGCAGACCCCGCCGGTGTGAATGCAGAAGTGATCTATCGCTGGTTCTGCGCGCTCGCGCGAGAACAGGCCGGCGAGCCCGCTGCTGCCGCGCTGCACGCACAACCGGTATTGCGCAGTTGGGACGTGCGGCTGCAGTTGGCACCTGGGCTACTGGAGCTTTTGGTGCGCGAGCGTCCGCCCATGTCCACCGCGTTGGCTGGCGTGCTGTTCGACTATTTCCGGCTATCCGAATTGGCGACCAGCCGAGGCGTTTCCCTGCAGGACTTGCCGAACCAGTTGGAAGTGCGCTGGCTGATGCTGCCGGAGAACGCCGAACGACTCGCAGTGCGAGTGCGCGACGCCAAGAAACCCTATGGCGATATCAAGAAGAGCGGCCGTTACCTTCGTTGGGTGCAGCGACCGTTTCACTGGTGGTGGGTCGTACTGACCGCGTGGATTCCGGGCCTGCCGACGGCGCTCGGCCTGTTCCTCTGGCGCCTTTACGAAGGCGTGCCCGCACGACTGCCCCGCACCATCGACCCGGCGCTCATCCGCTTTTGCGTCGCGGCGGCGAGCCCCCATATGGTGACGGGACCGCGCGTGCTGATCGGCATCATTCGATGCGGTACCTTGCTCGTGCTCGGCGCACTGCTTGATACCGTGTGGTACTTGCTCCTTGAGGAACCCTATGGCGAACAAGGGTCGGCCAGCCTGCTGATCAGCGCCGCCGTGATCACAGCGACGTGGGCGGCATACCTCACGTTCGTCGCGCTCCTGCTCTGGCAACGGCGCCCGGAAGAACCGGCACAGCCCCGACCATTGCTACGCATCGCCTTCCTTCCGGTGATGTGTGCCATCGGCCTTCTCGTGTGGTTTGCCACGGGGCACACCGGCGTGACCCTGGGCGTGCTGCTACCCACTGCGTCGCTCGCCTACGGCCGTTACCGCGCCCGTAACCCACTGCCACCGGCCAACCTAAGAACCCGCTGGGCCGCGCTGCCAGACTCGCTATTTTTCATGGGCATGTGGGGGTCGATCCATTGGCCGCCCTGCGTGGCGCTGGTCGCGCTCGCCGCGTGGGGTACCGACCTGTGGCTCCAGCGGACGCGGTTGCTTTGGCGCCCTGGAGCCAAGCCCGCAACCACTCCGACAAGCGGGACCTGACAACATATTCAACCTAATGGTTGACTTTTCTTTGATGTAGGCAGATATTCAACCTTATGGTTGAATTAAATACCCCTGCGCTGGACACGGTTTTTCAGGCCCTCACCGACGGCACTCGCCGCGCCATGCTGCGCAGTCTGGCCGAGGGCGACCGCAACATCGGCGAACTCGCCGCTCCTTTCGACATGTCGCTGGCCGCCGCCTCCAAGCATGTAAAAGTGCTGGAACGCGCTGGCCTGGTGCGCCGCGTCGTCAAAGGGCGCACACACATCTGCCAGTTAGAGCCCGCGCCATTGGCCATCGCCGATGAGTGGCTGCGTTTCTACGAGCAGTTCTGGAACCAGCGGCTCGACGCCCTCGACGCTTTGCTCCGAGCCGAAGACGCGGCTGCGGGCAAGCCCAAACCCAAAGGGACACCACGATGAACACCATTGCCCTACGCACACTGCGTATCACTCGCCACTTCGATGCCTGCCCCGAGCGCGTGTTCGATGCTTGGCTCGATCCCGCTACGGCCGGGCGTTGGCTGTTCTCCGCACCCAACGGCGAGATGGTGAAGGTGGACATCGATGCACGCGTCGGTGGGCACTTCTGCTTTCGTGACCGACGCGACGGTGAGGACGTGGACCATGTGGGCGAATACCTGGAGATCGACCGGCCGCACCGGCTCGTCTTCACCTTCGGCGTGCCCAAGTACTCGGATGCCATGACGCGCGTCAGCATCGATATCGTCCCCGTGGGTTCCGGTTGCGAGCTAACGCTGTTGCATGAAGACGTACTGCCGGAATGGGCGGACGCAACCACACAGGGCTGGACCGATATCCTCGGGCACCTGCAGCAGAACCTGCATCGCCATCCCTCACGCCAGCGCCTTGCCACTGACACCATCCGCTTCGAGCGCGTGCTACCCGGTCCGATCGAACGCGTGTGGTCGTACCTCACCGACTCGGACAAGCGCGGCCAATGGCTCGCCACCGGCGCCATGGAACAGCGCGTAGGTAGCGAGTTCGAAATGCATTTCCATCACATCGAGCTGTCGCAAACGCCGATACCACCACCAGAACGTTTCAAGGTCTACGCGGACGGCGTGTCGTCCCGCCACCGCGTACTTGCCTGCGACCCGCCGCACCTGCTTGCCATGACCTGGGGCGGGCTCGATGACCCGTCGGAAGTCACCTTCGAACTCACGCCCGAGCACGGGCAAGTGCGCCTGACGGTGACGCATCGCAAGCTCAAGCCTGCAGATCTCATCAGTACCAGCGGTGGCTGGCACACCCATCTGGACGTGTTGGCTGATCGTCTGGACGGCCATTTGCCGCAGCCGTTCTGGCCTGTGTTCAACCACTTGCTTGCGCGCTACGAGCAGCTTTCGTCCGACTGACGCCGCCGTGCGGACAATTGCGGAGCGCCGGACACGGGAGTAAGTTCGGCGCCACCGTTCGCACACGCAACCCGGGAAGGATTGCCATGGCCGTGCAGAAGCGCTCCTCGTCGTTCCTCCTGTGGCTTGCCACGCTGGCGCTGGCAGCGCCTGCCGCCTTTGCCAGTGATGATCTCTCGCAAAGGAAGATACCGGTCGACGACAAACCGGTGGCGATCTCTCCGGCTGCCGCCACGGCAAACGACACGGAGGAAGACAACACCCGCTCGTTCAACACGCCAACCGATGATGGACGGCCCGGTGAGTACTACTTCGCCCTGGGCGTGCAGGCAGTGAAGAAAGGCGACTACGCCCATGCCATGGCGATGTACAAGGTCGCCGCGTCATGGGCATACAAGCCAGCGGAGTACAACCTGGGCGTAATGTATCTCAGTGGACAAGGCACGTCGGTGGACCTGCCGAGCGCACTCGCATGGATGGCGCTGGCCGCGGAGCGCAACGACCCGCAATACATTCGCGCCCGTCAACTGATCTACACCAACCTCACGCCAGGGCAGTACGAACAAGCCAACGTGATCTGGCGCGAACTACTCCCCACCTATGGCGACGAGACGGCACTACCGCGCGCCAAGTCGCGCTGGCGCGAGGCGATGCAGAATTCGACCGGCTCGCGGGTGGGATCGTCCGCGGGGCACGTCATCGTCGGCGGCGCCGACGGCACACCTAATCACATGCGCTCGGCCAACTACGACGTCCATGACGGCGGCCACACCAGTACCAACCCCGCAGAGGTCGCCGGCGTGCATCAGGGCGATGGCTCCATGGCCTATCAAGCCTTGCGCTCGACCGACAATCCCTACGACCCCAAGCTAAGTCCGGTCACCGGGCAGGCCACGGTGGGGCCGCTGTCTCAGGTCAACAAGAAGGACGGCGACGCTACCAAGGACCAGGACGGCGGCACGAAAACCAGCGACGACGGCCACCCGTAACCAACACGTGGCAAACCCTTAGTCTTGGTTCGCCGTGTGTTTTCCGAGGGCATCGATCCAGGGCGACCGCAATTGCCCGGTGCAGCGGATGGGAGTAGCGTCCAAATGCTGCCATCTCCAGGCACACGCGAGGTGTCGCCATGACCGTGCGCAATCCACTGAAGCCGCGTTCCTTACGCGCCATCGCCTTTGCAGGGCTGCTGCTCTGCCCTGCCCTGCGCGCCGCGGACGACGCCTTGCCGACCATCCCCGTCGACACCCAGTCGCCACCGCCGAAAGTGGTGAGTTACAACGCGACTCCGGACGTTCCCAGCAGCCGCACCGATCCGTTCAATCGTCCCGAGGACGACGGCCGCCCTGGCGAATACTTCTTCTACCTTGGCGCGCTGGCCAACCAGAAAGGTGACTACGCGCATGCCATCGCCATGTTCGAAGTATCGGCGTCCTGGGCGTACAAACCGGCTGAATACAACCTCGGCGTGCTGTACCTCAACGGCCATGGTTCGTCGGTGGATCTGCCACGCGCCATGGCATGGTTTGCGCTGGCGGCGGAACGCAACGAGCCGCAGTACGTGTACGCCAAGCAGTTGCTCTATGCACACCTGACACCGGATCAGTTCGATCAAGCCAACATCATCTGGCGCGAGCTACTGCCGAAGTACGGTGACACAGCGGCCCTACCGCGTGCCAAGGCGCGCTGGCACGAAGTACTCATCTCCGCCACGGGCTCGCGTGTTGGCTCGGCGGCGACTCACCTTATGGTGGGTGGCATGTCTGGTAGAAATGGCCACGAGTCGTTCACCAACTACGACGTAGGCAACGGCGGCATCCACCCCAACGCGCCGGGCGAAGTCACCGGCGTACATCAGACGGACGGCGTCATCGCCTACGAGCAGCTGCGCGAGAGCACCGATCCCTATGATCCGAAGTTCACCTCGTACCTGCGATCGGGCACGGTGACCGTTGGCATTCTCCGCCCGGTGAAACCGGATGATCCGGCACTGCGCAAGATGAATCCGCCAATGGATGCATCACCCTCCGATCACCAGTAATCGTTGTCGAACACGCACAGCGGATACGCATCGGCGCGCACGATACGCTGAAACGTGCGCATGCGATCACGCGAAAAACACGCGCCAACGTGCCTGAATTTTTCACACCACCTGCACTGCCGCAATGGCAGCGCACCACATTTCGGTGAACTGCATCACGCGCAAACAGCACTAGCTGCATCGTGCGTGACCGCATGAACTTGCCAAGCCTCGGCGAAGGCTCCCTGTCATATAAGCGCAGTGTCATGCGCACTGCCGCCGCATACGGATCACCCCCGGCGTGCGCGTTTCACCGCGTTGCCGCGGCAACGCATGGGGCGGCTAAAGGCGCGGCGATCACGCTGCGCTCCAACCAACGTCACATCACGAAGGGAGCTCGTCATGAAGTCTCGTTGCAATCTGTTCGCGCTCTGCGCACCCGTCGTCACCGCCACCCTGCTGTACGCAGGCCTCGCCACGGTAGCGACACCGGCACTGGCGGCATCGCCGTCGGCCAGCACGGTCACCCGGACATTGGTGATCGAACCGGATCAGGGCCTGACCCCGATCTACAACCTGATCCAGTCGGCCACTAGCACCATCGACATGACCATGTACGAACTGGTGGACACGCAGGCGCAATCCCTGCTTTGTCAGGCTGCCGCCAACGGCGTGGCTGTGCGCGTGATCCTCGATCAGAACCTTGAATACAACAACAACCTCAGCGCCTATAACCAGCTCAACAGCTGTGGTGCAACGGCGGTCTGGGCCTGGACCAAGTACGACGCCACGCATGAGAAATCCATCGTGGTCGATGGCACCACCGCGGCCATCATGTCGCTCAACCTGACCAGCCGTTACTACAGCACCAGTCGCGACTTTGCGGTGATCGAGAACGATGCGGCCGACGTCGCAGCCATCGAAAGCACCTTCAGCGCGGACTTCGCCTCACAGACCATCACACCGCCGGTGGGTGATGACCTGGTGTGGAGCCCGACGAACTCGAAGACGCAACTGCTCAATGTGATCAACAGTGCGCAGTCCACCCTGCAGGTGGAGAACGAGGAGATGAGCTACAGCACCATCGTCACCGCGCTGGAGAACGCAGCCAAGCGTGGCGTGGCCGTCACCGTGTGCATGACCAATGATGCCAACGACTATGCCACCGAGTTCAACGCACTGAAGAAGGCTGGCGTGAACATCACCACGTACGCCGAGACGGCGCCGTTGTACATCCATGCCAAGGCCATCGTGGCCGACTACGGCACCGCCAATGCGCGCGCGTTCGTGGGTTCGGAAAACTTCTCTTCGGCCTCGCTCAACTACAACCGCGAGTTGGGTCTGGTGACCACGGACGCCACCATTCTGTCCCAGCTGAACACCACCCTGTCCAGCGACTACGCCGGCGGTACGGCCTGGTAAGCGACACAACGACCGGGACGCCATGCGCGTCCCGGTCGATCGCTATGGGGTGTTGCGCGTTACTTACCGCGCGGGCGGAACTCCAGCGGATGCACGTCGCGCGCTGCCGCAGGTGGCTTCGGGCCACAGGAGCCGCAGGTATCGCAACCGTCGCTGCAGTTGCCGGTGGATTGCTTGGGCTGTAGGCGACGCGCAAACGCGCGTTGCCATGCGGCACTCCCCGAACGATCGAGACGAAGCGCCAGCGTTGCCAACCAGCGACTGCTCAGCCGTGGCGCCAGCTTGCGGAACGTAATCCACACACCGAACAGCGCGACCACACCGACGATCACGTACTGCACGACCAGGCCGGTACTCATGTCAGCCAGCTCGCGATCTGATAAGTGAGGAACGAGGCCACGTAAGCCACCACAAACATGTAGCCGAACGAGATACCCACGTTGCGCCAGGAGTTGGTTTCGCGACGGATCACCGCCAGCGTGGACATACACTGCGGCGCGAATGCGAACCACACCAGCAGCGATAGCGCGCTGGGCAGCGAGAAGTTGGCCGCCAGCGCCTGCGCAAGACCCGCGCTGTCGGCACCATCTCCACCCACCGCGTACACCGTGGCGAGCGCAGCCACGGCGGTTTCGCGCGCGGCGAAGGCGGGAATCAGCGACACGCTGATCTGCCAGTTGAAACCCAGCGGCGCAAAGATGTACTGCAGACCGCGACCGAGGTAGCCGGCGAAGCTGTAGTCGATAGCCGGGCCCGTAGCGCCAGCAGGTGCCGCCGGGAAGCTGGACAGCACCCACATCAGGATCGTCAGGCCCAGGATCACGCCGGTGAGGCGCTTGAGGAAGATCATGCCGCGCTCCCACAAGCCAATGGCCACGTCACGCACCTTCGGCAGACGGTACGACGGCAGCTCCATCAGCAGCGCGTGTTCGCTGCGATCGCGTCGCAGCTTCTTCATCACCCAACCCACCACCATGGCGCCGACAATGCCCGCCGCATACAACGCGAACAGCACCAGGCCCTGCATGTTGAAAATGCCCAGCACGCGGCGCGTGGGAATGAACGCGCCGATCAACAGTGCATACACCGGCAATCGCGCCGAGCATGTCATCAACGGCGCGACGAGAATGGTCGAGAGGCGATCACGCGGATCGGTGATGCTGCGCGTGCCCATGATGCCGGGGATGGCGCAGGCAAAACTCGAAAGCAGCGGAATGAACGAACGCCCCGTCAAACCGACCGACACCATCAGGCGATCGAGCAGGAACGCCGCGCGCGGCAGGTAGCCGGATTCCTCCAGCACCAAGATGAAGAAAAACAGCACCAGGATGACGGGCAGGAAACCGATCACCGTGCCCAGGCCGCCAAACACGCCATCCACAAGCAGACTTTGCAGCGGCCCCGCCGGCATCCACGCGGTGACGTGCTCGCCGAGCCAGCCAAAGCCATCGCCGATCAGGTCGGACATCGGTTTGCCAGCGGCGTACACCGCCTGGAATACCAGAAACATCACGACGGTGAGAATCAACAGCCCGAACACCGGATGCAGTGCCCAGCGATCCAGCGCGTCGTCGATCTTCGCGGTGGCGCGCGGCATGGTGACGGTGGCCGCCATCAGTTCGCGCACTTGCACGTGAAGGTCGGCGCGGCTGGCCGCGTCATCGGGTTGTGCAGGCGCGGCCTGTGGAATCTCGCCGTCGACTTGGGCAATCAGCGCCTTCACGCCATCGCGCTTCACCGCGACGGTTTCCACCACGGGGATGCCTAGGCGGCGCGACAGCTCCACCACATCGATCACCACACCACGGCGGCGCGCCGCGTCCATCATGTTCAGCGCCAACACCACCGGAAGGCCAAGTCGCTTCACCTCCAGCACAAAGCGCAGATGCAGGCGCAGGTTGGTCGCATCGGCCACGCAGACAACCAAGTCCGGCACCGACTCGCCCGGATAATTGCCTTCCAGCACGTCGCGGGTGATCTGCTCATCAGGGCTGGTGGCGTCGAAGCTGTACGTGCCCGGCAAGTCCAACACCTGCAACACGCGGCCGGAGGGTGCGGTGAAGCGACCTTCTTTGCGCTCCACCGTCACGCCGGCGTAGTTCGCCACCTTCTGGCGGCCACCGGTGAGCTGGTTGAACAACGCGGTCTTGCCGCAGTTGGGATTGCCGACCAGGGCAATGCGCAGGGTGCTCGCACTCATGCAACGGTCTCCGCGTTCACCAGCACGCGCTCGGCTTCCTTGCGGCGCAGGGCGAAGCGTGTGGAGCCAATCTGGATCAGCAACGGGTCCGCGCCCAGCGGCCCCTGCGCCACCACGCGAACCGGCTCGCCCGATACGAAGCCGAGGTCGCGCAGTCGCTGCGCGATCACGTCGGAAGCATGAGCATCGTCCACTCGGTCCACCACGGCAGTAGCCCCTTTCGGAAGATCGGACAAGCGCACTGGTCACCAACTCAAATAAGAATGGTTCGCATTGTACATTACTCCCCTGCGGACTGCAGCGCGGCCCATTGCCGCCGTGGCATCCAGCACCGCAAGAACATGAAGGCTGAACCACCGCCAGTGGCGCGCACTTGGAACTGGACGCCAACGCCCCGATAGCCATTGAACAAGGCGCCGCGACGACATGGCGGCGCAGCCATACCGGTGAGGCGACAACGCACCGCCGGGCCACATCGATGCCGAGGTTTCCATGGCTCTGTTCAACCGACATGCGGGCGGATTGCGCCTGGAACGGATGCAAGCTTCCCCGCAGTACGGCGGCGAGAGCTTCGTCAACACGTACCGCTCCAGCGCTCCGCGCGTCGAGGACGACAAGCCGTCGCTGGTCGACTTCATCTTCCGTGGCGAAGGCCGTACACCGTCGAAGCCGCTGCCCTCGCTCGATCCCCGCCAGCAGTGGACGCGCCCGGTGGAAACCGGCTTGCGCACCACCTGGCTAGGCCATTCGACCGTGCTGCTGGAGATCGACGGCGTACGCGTGCTCACCGACCCGGTCTGGGGCGAACGCGCGTCGCCCTTCTCCTTCATGGGGCCCAAGCGCTTCCAGCCGGTACCCGTGGACATCGCCGCATTGCCGCCGCTGGACGCCGTGCTGATCTCGCACGACCACTACGACCATCTCGACTACTCGAGCATCCGTGCGCTCGCCAAGCTGCAGGTGCCGTTCATCACCTCGCTGGGCGTGGGCGTGCATCTGGAAGCGTGGGGCGTGCCGGCCGAACGCATCATCGAGCTGGACTGGTGGGAAAGCACCACGCTGCCACGCGGCTTGACGCTCACCGCTGCTCCGTCGCACCACTTTTCCGGTCGCAGCCTGCGTGATCGCAATGCCACGCTGTGGTCCTCCTTCGTACTGCGCGGCGAACGCCATTCGGTGTTCTTCAGCGGTGATACGGGCCTGTCGCCGCACTTCGCTGAGATCGGCGAACGGTTGGGGCCGTTTGATCTGGTGATGATCGAAGTGGGCGCGTTCCATCCCTCGTGGGGCAGCGTGCACCTGGGCCCGGACAACGCCATCACCGCGTGGCGCCAGCTTGGCAGCGGACGCTTTCTGCCGGTGCACTGGGGCACCTTTAACCTCGCCATGCATCCTTGGGCTGAACCGGCGGAAGTGCTGCTGGCCAAGGTGCCGGAAGGCCTGGTCATGCCGCGGCTGGGTGAAGCCGTGGAGCCCGCACGTGTCGAAGCCGTGCAACCGTGGTGGCGCGATGTGTCTTCCGGCCACTGGCAGGGCTCGGCCCTGGAAGCCGCCGAATTCCTGGTACTTCCGGCTAAGGACTGAGGCGCGCCGCTTCGGCGAAGAACATCGTGGGGAAGGGTTCGGTTTACGATGTCGCTCCCCAGCAGGAGCGACTCATGAGCCAAAGCATCCAGATCGCCGATCACGGCGGCGTCCGCCGCATCACCCTGAATCGCCCGCAGGTGCACAACGCCTTTGACGATGGCTTGATCGCCGAGCTCACCGCGGCGCTGGAGCACGCGGGCGAAGACGGCAGCGTGCGTGCAGTCGTGCTCACCGGCGAAGGCGCCAGCTTCTCCGCCGGCGCGGACTTGAACTGGATGCGCGGCATGGTGGGTGCGAGCGAAGCGGAGAACCGCGAAGATTCCCTGCGCCTCGCCACGCTGATGCGCACGCTGCAATACCTGCCCAAGCCCACCATCGCCCGCGTGAATGGCGCCGCCTATGGCGGCGGCGTCGGGCTGGTGGCTTGCTGCGACATTGCCATTGGCGTGGATACGGCACGCTTTGGTCTCACCGAGGTGAAACTCGGCCTGGTGCCGGCGGTGATCTCGCCCTACGTCATCCACGCCATTGGGCTGCGCCAGGCGCGCCGCCTTTTCGTCACCGGCGAACTGTTCGATGCGACCACGGCCTTGCAGATCGGCCTGCTCCATCAGTGCGTTCCCGTCGAGCAGTTGGACGACGCCGTCAACGCGACGCTCGACCTGCTCGTCAAGGCTGGTCCGGTGGCACAGGCCGAAGCCAAGCAGCTTGCCTTGCGCATAGCTGGCGCCGATGAAAACAGCGCCGCGCGGATCGATCGCGAGAATGCCGCGCTCATTGCGCGCCTGCGCGTGTCCGCAGAAGGCCAGGAAGGACTGGGTGCGTTCCTCGGCAAGCGTGCCGCGTCATGGTGTAACCAGGGTTGACGCTTTCTGTCGCATACTCGCCGCTCCATTGCGCAAAGGAACGGTGCCATGATCGACCACGTCGGGTTGCAGGTTTCTGGTTACGAACGAAGCCGCGAGTTCTACCGCAAGGTGCTCGCAACACTGGGCGGCGAGTTGGTCATGGAAGTCACTGCAGAGCAGACCGGCGATGGCGCACACGCAGGCTTCGGCATGAGTGGCCGCCCCACGTTCTGGATCGGCACGTCGCAGCAGGCCAATCACGCCACAAGCGCCGTGCACGTGGCATTCACCGCGCCCAATCGGGCCGCGGTAATGGCCTTCCACCGTGCCGCACTGGAAGCAGGCGCCAAGGACAACGGCGCACCGGGCCTTCGCCCGCATTACCACGCACATTACTACGGCGCCTTTGTGCTCGACCCCGACGGGCACAACATCGAAGCCGTCTGCCACTCGCCGGAATGATTCCATCCAGAGGCATCACACCATGACGCATCCCATCATCAACATCGCCGACGTCGAGCTGCAACCCTTCCCGCCCGGCATGAGTCCGACCGGCGACACCGCCGAGCGGTTCGAAGCGCGCGTGGGCCGCTTCTCCATGCAGGTTGGCGCGCAGAAACTGGGCTACAACATCACGGCAGTGCCGCCGGGCAAGCGCGCTTTTCCGTTGCATAACCATCGCATCAACGAGGAGATGTTTTTCATCCTCGAAGGCAGTGGTGAGGTGCGCATCGGCGACCAGCGTTATCCGGTCCGGGTGGGCGACGTGATTGCCTGTCCTCCGGGCGGCCCGGAAAAGGCGCACCAGATCATCAACACTGGTACGACCGAAATGCGCTACCTCGCGGTGAGCTCCAAGGAAACGCCCGAGATCTGCGAATACCCGGATACCGGCAAGATCGGCATCCTTGCCGAGTACCCGCCCGCCGCCGATGGTTCGCCGCAAGGTTTCAGGTTGGTGACGCGTGCGGATATGCAGGTCGGTTACTGGGAAGGCGAATAGCGCCAGCCCGCTCCACTGGGGCGCCCCATGCTGCGCTGCGCATCGGCGGCAGCGCGGCAATCTGCTAGTTTTGACAGCTTCGCACCGTCCCCCGGAAGCCGCATGTTCGAGCGCGTACTCATTGCCAACCGCGGCGAAATCGCCTGCCGCGTCATTCGCACCTGCCGGCGCCTCGGCATCCACACCATCGCGGTGTATTCGGAGGCCGACGCCAACGCGCAGCACGTGCGGCTGGCGGATGAGGCGTGGCCGATCGGCGGCCCTCGCCCGACCGAGTCCTATCTGCGCGGCGACGTGATCCTGGACGTGGCACGCAAAAGCGGTGCGCAGGCGATTCACCCCGGCTATGGCTTCCTGTCCGAGAACACCGCCTTTGCACGCGCCTGCACTGAGGCCGGCATCGTGTTTATCGGCCCGCGTCCGGAAAGCATCGACGCCATGGGTTCCAAGGCGGCTGCCAAAGCGCTGATGGAAAAGCACGACGTGCCGTTGGTACCCGGTTACCACGGCGCGGACCAGTCCGACGAGGTGCTCGCCGAGCAAGCGCGCCGCACGGGTTTCCCGCTGATGATCAAGGCAGCCTCCGGCGGCGGCGGCAAGGGCATGCGCATCGTGCACAGCGAGGCTGAATTTGCCGCGGCGCTCGCCTCCGCACAGCGCGAGGCAGCCAGTTCGTTCGGCGATACGCGCGTCATCCTCGAGCGCTACGTCGAACATCCACGCCACATCGAGTTCCAGGTATTCGGCGACACGCAAGGCAACGTCATCCATCTCAATGAGCGCGAATGCTCCGCGCAACGTCGCTACCAGAAGGTGCTGGAGGAAACGCCCTCACCCTTCCTTGACGATGCACGCCGCACCGCGATGGGCGCCGCCGCCGTGGCCGCTGCGAAGGCGGTGAACTACGTCGGCGCGGGCACGGTGGAATTCATCGTCGGCCAAGGCGGCGAGTTCTTCTTCATGGAGATGAACACGCGCCTGCAAGTCGAGCACCCGGTCACCGAGGAAACGCTCGGGCTGGACTTGGTGGAATGGCAGTTGCGCGTGGCCGCCGGCCAGCCCCTGCCGCTCGCACAGGAACAGATCAAGGCACACGGTCACGCCATCGAAGTGCGCCTGTACGCCGAAGATCCCGACCAGAACTTCCTGCCCGGCTCGGGCAAGCTGATCAAGCTGCGCCTGCCCTCACCCTCGCGCCATGTGCGCCTGGACGGCGGCGTGATCGAAGGCGACACGGTCACGATCTTCTACGACCCGATGATCGCCAAGCTCATTGTGTGGGACGTCGATCGCCCGCAGGCTCTGCAGCGCTTGCGTGATGTGCTGATGGCCAGCGAGATCGTCGGACCAAAATCCAATATTGCGTTTCTTGAACGCCTGTCGCGCCACCCCGTGGTGGTCGAAGGCCGCATCGATACCGGCTACCTCGATCGCCATCTGGACCAATTTCTGGCCGGCGACGCGGCACCCCAGGCGCGCGTACTTTTTGCAGCCGCCGTCGCTGCGCTGATCCATGACGAACGCAGCGTCGTGGCGAACCCCGCTGACCCGCACTCACCGTGGTTGCATGCGGATGCATGGCGTGTGGGCCATGCCGGCAAACGCATCGTGGCGCTGTCGCTGCACGGCCAACGTCACGAAGTCGAAGCGTACGGCCATGACGGCAACTACCGGCTGCACCACGGCGATACCGCGTGTGACGTACAGGGTGCGCGACTCGGCGACGACGCACTCAGCGCGCGCTTCGACGGCGAGTCCGTACGCGTGCCGGTGCGCACCGATGCTGCACGCGTGACCGTCCACGACGCTCACGGCTACCGTCACGTGTTCGAGCGCGCGGCGGCGTTTGCGTGGGAGTCGAAAGAAGCGGCGGGCGGCAACCAGATCGTTGCACCGATGCCCGGCCGTATCGTGCTGGTGAAGGCAAGCGCGGGCGACACGGTGGAAGAAGGTCAGGAGCTCCTGGTGATGGAAGCGATGAAGATGGAGCTGGCGCTGAAGGCACCCCGCGCCGGCAACATCGCGAGCATCCATGCTGCGCAAGGCGACTTCGTCGAAGCCGACACGGTACTACTGCGCTTCGCCGACTGACGGATACCATCCCCGCGGCGCAACGGATGTGGCCTGCGGGGAACAGCGCCGGCACCTCGTGGCCCGCCCATATCATCATCGTCATAAAGGGAGTTTCGACGAATGTTCGACAAGAGAACCTGGGCCGCAGGCCTATGGATACCCGTTCTGGCTTTGGGCGTGGCGGCATCGGCGCATGCGGATGACAAGCCCGCCTTGCCGACCATCGCCAGCACCACCCTCACCGATCGGCAGCAAAGCGCCACCACGGTGATCACGATCGCCGAAGGCGCCAAGGTCGATGGCAAGCGCGCCATTCGTTATCACGTGGTGTACGACTCGGCGTCGAACTGCCACGCCGTCGTGGATGGCACGGCAACCTTCTTTTCCGAAACCGATGAATCGGGCGACAAGTCCGAGGCCCTGCCTAACGGCGAATGGGCGACAACGCATCAGTTCCGTGACAACGGGGCCAATGGCCTGGTGAAGCTGGGCATGGACGTCGATGCGGCGCATCCGCGATTTGTCGACTTCGCGCTGGATCATCCGTCTACCGCGCTACCCAAGTGCATCGGACCCGCGGGGCTGGTCTTCAATGTGTTCGCTGAGCGGGCAGACCTGACCAACCCGCTATACAAGATGCGGGATAAAACCGCAGCCACATATCACAACGTCGTCTACGACTATATGGTGGATTATCCCGACGAACTTCTGGTGCCGGGCACCGAATCGGCATCGGGTGATGGGCTGGATTTCGCGCCTAAATCCGGCAAGGCGGACATCGCGGTCTGGGGCAAGTACGCCTCACCGGATGACACCCGGGCCAGCCTGCTGCACGACGATGAAACGCATTGCGCGCCCGGCAAGGTGTCGTATGAGGTGAACAAACCCACCTTCATCGCTTTCTCCTGCCTGACGCCGAAGGGTCGCATCGTCTACGAAAAGATGGCCATCCATAACGATGTGTATGCCGCGGTGCGATTCGAGTACGACGCGGCGGATCAGGCTACGTGGGGGCCGGTGATCAAGCAGATGGCCGGTTCACTGCGCATCGGCCCTGGTCCCCAGCCAGCGAAAGATTGAAGCGCCGCACATTCGTACGGCCGGGTTAGCCCGCAGTCACACATACGAAGAATCTTGCGAGTACAAATGGCGCGCTGCCCACGAGGCAGTCCCACTTCAAGGAAGACCCACGATGTTGCGCACGACCCTTCTGCTCGGCCTGCTTCTTGCCACCACCACCTTCGCCAGTCACGCAGAAGACGTGACAGGCAGCAAGGACCATCCCCTGCTGAGCCGCTTCACCGGCGCCGAGATCAAGAGCTACAAGCAGTCCGACTACGACGAAGCAGAGCTACCCAACGCACCTATCACGACGAAAGACGGCAAGATGATGCCGCTCGAAGGTCGCGTCACGCGCATCGGCTATCGCATCGATGGCAGCCGCTCGCTGCTGGAAATCAGCCGCAACTACGAGCAGGCCCTCGCCGCCGGCAAGTTCCAGACCGTGTACAGCTGCAAGGGTCCGGCGTGTGGCGCCGAGTTCAGTAACGTCGTCGTGATTTCGGGCCGCGTCATGCCGGTGGCGTTTCCCTCCTCGTTCAACGACAAGCAACGCGCCGTGCTGGCCAAGCGCAGCGGCCCCGACGGCGATACGTGGGCCTTCATCTACCTGATGGACGACACCGATTCCAACAAGGCCAACTACGTCTACGAGGAAATCGTCGAACCCAAACCCATGGCGACGGGCCAGGTGAAAGTACTCGATGCCAAGAGCATGCAGAACGCCCTGAACAGTGACGGCAAGGTCGCGCTCTACGGCATCTACTTCGACACCGACAAGGCCGACGTCAAACCCGAGTCGAAGCCCGAGCTGACGGAGATGGGGAAGCTGCTCAACGACAATCCCAAGCTCAAGGTGTACATCGTCGGCCACACCGACAACCAGGGACAGTTCGCGCACAACCTTGATCTAGCCCAGCATCGCGCCGACGCAGTGGCCAAGACACTGGCCGCCGACTACAAGGTGCCGGCCGCACGCATGGCGGCCAAGAGCGTCGCCTCACTGGCACCCGTCGCCAGCAATACCGACGACGCCGGCCGCGCCAACAATCGCCGGGTGGAACTGGTCGTCCAGTAATTTTGTTCCAGCGCCGCGGGCAAACCGCGACGTTCTTTCAGCACAGCAAGGAATGCACCATGCGTAAGACACTCGGCTCGCCGCTGTTGCGGCGGCTTCCGGCGCTATTGGCCTTTACCCTGCTGGTTGCCGCATGCGGCAAGCCGACAGACGACCACGCCACGGCAGCCAGCCCGCCGGCGGACACCCAGGGATCGGCCGATGCCTCAAACGCCAACGAGCTTGCCGAATCCACCGCCAAGTGCGAAAGCAATCCGCTAACCAAGGCGATGCCATCCAAGTCCGTCGTCGGCGACTTGCCCTTCTGGTATTGGCACTGCACGTTCAACGCTCTTAGCGCCGTTTACGGTACGGATGGCGGTAAGCAAGTGGAAATCATGCTCACCGACACGCGCCCGCCCGAGCTCGACAAAGAATCGGGGATCACGGCGGAGACGTTCAAGCAAGCCGCCGACGGAACGCGATCCTTGACACAACTCAGCGTGCAGAATTACGTAGAAACCCGCAAATTGATGGAACAGCAACCGTCAATGGTGGAAGTCATTGGCGGTCCGGACTATATGCCGATCATTGAAACCGGTCCTGCGGGCGAACCGATCGTCATCTATGTCGGCGCCAAGATCAGTCCCAGTGAAGATGCCGTGTCGGCGCTGCTCAAGGACCGTTACGTTCTCGCGGTGCAGGCCAGAGACAAGGACGGCCGATCGGCCACTGGCATGACCGCCCCCCAGGCGCAGGCGCTGTACGATCCTTACCTCAAGCAGATGCACCTGGACGTGCTTCAGTAAGGGCACGGAGGCGGGCCGTTGCGCCCGCCTTCCGCCGCACGAACGCGCTATGCTCGGCGGCATGAATACCAGCAACCATGTCCGCATCGTCGAAGTCGGTGCACGCGACGGCCTGCAGAACGAGAAAACCCTGCTGCCCGCCAACGTGAAGATCGCGTTGATCGATCGCCTTTCCAGCACCGGTCTGAAAACCATCGAAGCCACCAGCTTCGTCAGTCCCAAGTGGGTGCCGCAACTGGCGGACGCCGCCGAGGTGTTCCAAGGTATCCGCAAGGTGCCCGGCGTGAGCTACCCCGTACTGGTACCCAACGAGCAAGGCTACGAACGCGCACGCGCGGTTGGCGTCACCGAGATCGCTGTGTTCACTGCGGCGTCGGAAGCCTTCAATCAAAAGAATATCAACGCGTCGATCGACGAGTCGATCGAACGCTTCCTCCCAGTGATGAAGCGCGCACAGCAAGACGGCGTGAAAGTGCGCGGTTACGTCTCCACCGTGCTGGGTTGCCCGTACCAGGGCGAAGTCCCCGTGAGCGACGTGGTGCGCGTGGCGCGCCGCCTGCACGAGGTCGGCTGCTACGAAGTGTCGCTCGGCGACACCATTGGCGTCGGCACGCCGGCCAAGGCGCGCGCCATGCTCAAGGCCGTGGCCGCGGAAGTGCCCATGTCTGCGCTCGCCGTGCATTTCCACGACACCTACGGGCAGGCGCTGGCCAATATCCTCGCTTGTCTTGAGGAAGGCGTGCGCGTGGTGGACAGCTCCGTATCCGGTACGGGCGGTTGCCCGTACGCCAAGGGCGCCACCGGCAACGTCGCCAGCGAGGACGTGGTCTACATGCTGCACGGGCTGGGCATGGAAACCGGCATCGACCTGGATATCCTGGTCGCCACCGGCGCCTGGCTAGCCGGCCAGTTGCACAAGGAAACGGCCAGCCGGGTAACGCGCGCGCTCACAGCCGCCTGAACCACCCGGCGCGGGTACTCCCCGCGCCCTCCCCTGTCCGTATTCACTCCCACCCGGGGCCGCTTCGTCGCCCCGGGCGTGTTTTCGTCGAAAAGCGCGGGCGGGCGCCGACCGGGCTGGTTATTCTTCAGCGCATCCCATCCAAACCAAGGATGCTGTCGTAATGAAGAGCTTTATGTTCGTGGCACGCCTCGTCGTGTTCTGGTTCTTCGTGTTGCTGTTCGCGGCATTGCTGCTCGCCAACAGCCCGATGTTCCGTTATCGCGACACGGCGCCAATGTTCGTGCTGGTGATCTTCATCGCCCTGCTCATGGTGGTGACCACTGCTGTCACGCATCTGCGTCGCGTGCGTCTGATCGCCGGCCACCTCGACGACAGCACGATGGGCAATCGTCAGCGCCGCCAGATTGAGATTCCCTTCGAAGCGGGCGAGGCATTCGATCTGCTCGACGCAGCCATCCGCGAACTGCCGCGCACGGAAGACGTGGAAAGCGCTCGCGACAGCCTGCAGATCCGCGCCAAGGTGCAGCGCCCCAAGCCCTACGGCGCGCACAACCCGTTGGGACGGCTCGATCCGTCCAAGTGGTTCGGCCATCTGCGCAACCAGATCTTCGCCACCGTCACACCTGGCGACGGCATCGGCAGCGTCACGCTGATCTGTGAACCCGAGGCCGGCGCGTGGAGCGACTGGTTCCGCGTGGATGATGGCACCAACCTGGAAAATGCCGAAGGCATCACCCGTGCTATCACGCGCCGCATTGCCGAAAAACGCCGCAACGAGCAGATGCGTGCCCGCCAGACGGAGAACGAGAAAGAGCGCACGGTGGCGCGTCTCAACCTGCTGCACGCACAGGTGGAACCGCACTTTCTCTACAACACGCTGGCCAGCGCGCAGTACCTGACGCGCACCGATCCGCAGCAGGCAGACCACATGCTGGGCCACCTGATCCACTACCTGCGCCACTCCCTGCCCCAACGCGACGATGCCTTGTCCACGCTCGGCGACGAACTGGAACGCACACGCGCTTACCTTGAGATCATGCGACTGCGCATGGGCCCCCGCCTTTCGCTGCAGATCGACGTGCCTGACACACTGCGTGCCATCGCCATCCCGCCGATGATGCTGCAGACGTTGGTGGAGAACGCGATCAAGCATGGCCTGGAGCCCAAGCCCGGCGGCGGCAGCGTGTGGATCCTGGCGCGCCGCGACGACGATGCGATCGCCATCACCGTGGCGGACGACGGCCGCGGCTTCAACGAAGCGGGTGGCGGCACCGGCATCGGCCTGAAGAACGTGCGCGAACGGCTGCGCCTGATCTACGGTGCCGATGCATCGCTCTCCGTCGTGAGCAACGCACCGGAAGGTGTGGCCGCCACGATCACCGTGCCCCTGCGCACCGACACCCCGGATAACGCGTCGTGACCACTGCCATCCTTGCCGAAGACGAAGTTCTGCTGCGCACGGCCCTGCGTGATCTGCTCGCCCGTGTCTGGCCGGAGCTGCAGATCGTCGCCGAGTGCGAAGACGGCGCGAGTGCATTGGAGGCCATCGATGCGCAGCACCCGGACATCGCCTTCCTCGACATCCGCATGCCCGGGCTCAGCGGATTGGAAGTCGCTGCCGCCGCGGCGGAAGCCAGTCCGCAGACGCAAGTGGTGTTCACCACTGCCTACGACCAGTACGCCATTGATGCCTTTGAGCGAGGGGCGGTGGATTACCTGCTCAAGCCGATCACCGAAACGCGGCTTACCGCCACCATGCAACGCCTGCAGTCACGGGCGGCGCCCAAGGCCGCCGAGGCAGCCCAGCTCTCCCAATTGCTGCGTGACGTGATGCTTCATTCCGGCTCGCGCACCGAACCACTCACCTGGATCACCGCCAGCAATGGCCGCGAAACGCGACTGATCATGGTGGACGACGTGGCGTATTTCCGCGCCGACAACAAGTACACCGTCGCCATGACGGCCGAGGGCGAGGCGCTGCTGCGCAAGCCCATCCGTGAACTGGCCGCCATGCTCGATCCCTCGGTGTTCAAGCAGATCCACCGCTCCACCATCGTCAACCTGCGCGCAGTCGCTTCGGTGGTCCGCGACGACACGGGCAAAGGCACGCTGCGCCTGAAACAGCGACCCGAGACGCTGGTAGTGAGCCAACCCTTCATGACGTTGTTCCGAAACATGTAGGCGGCCATACGCTGCCCAGAATCACGAGAGGTCACCATGGAAAAGTTGATTCTTCTGTTCTATCTGTTGTTGTCGCTTACCGGCTGCGAGCCGACGCGCAACGTCGACACGCATGAGGTCGTCAACGGCATCGATCTGATCGACAGCAAGATCCAGATCACCGGTGAACTGGCTACGTTCCGCTGTGTTCGCAGCGACAGCGGCCAATGCCACTACATGGTGCTGCCCGGCTCGTGCGGCACCCGCCAGGTGAACTGCAAGTCACCCATTACTGTCTTCTCCATGCGCCAGGGCGATACGCTGTTGCTCACACGCCTGCCCGAAGACTTTGCCAGTTGCGTCACCACCACGCAGGTCAACCCCAATGCCTGCGCCCGCCAGCTCGCCAGTGCGGCTCCCGCTACGCCTTGAGCACGCCCTACAATCGGGCGTATCGACGACGGGGAGTACGCGATGCGCTGGACACGGGGCAAGACTTGGGCGGGACTGCTGGCAGCGTTGGCCATCACCAGTGTCACCGCCGCGACCGCCGTACCGCCCAAGGGCGACATCCTGCTGGTACCTGACCGCGTCTGGACCGCCGACGGCGACGGCGCACACGCTGGATGGGGCGTGTTGGTGCATGACGGTGCGATCACCGCCGTAGGTCCCGTCGACACGCTCAAGACACCCGCCGGCGCGCAACGGATCGCCCTACCCGGCAGCACGCTCACGCCGGGCTTGGTCGACCTGCATTCGCACGTGTTCCTGCACCCGTACAACGAAACGCTGTGGAACGATCAGGTACTGAAGGAGCCGCAGGACTACCGCACACTGGAAGCCGCAGCGCATGCGCGCGCCACCCTGCTTGCCGGCTTCACCACCCTGCGGGACCTCGGCACCGAAGGTGCCGGCTACGCCGACGTGTCGGTCAAGCGCGCTATCGATGAAGGCATGATTCCCGGGCCACGCATGTTCGTCGCCACCCGAGCTATCGTGGCAACCGCCAGCTACGGTCCCGGACCGCGCGGTTTCCGTCCCGACATCGATCTGCCCAGCGGCGCGCAGGAAATCAGCGGCGTGGATGAAGCCATCCGCGCCACGCGCGAACAGGCCGGCCACGGTGCGGACTGGATCAAGCTGTACGCCGACTATCGCGTCGGCGTGGACGGCAGTACGCAACCCACGCTGTCGCTGGCAGAAATGAAAGCCATCGTCGATACGGCGCATCTCTCCGGCCGCCCCGTGGCGGCACATGCTTCCAGCGACGAAGGCGTGCGTCTCGCGGTGGAGGCCGGCGTGGACAGTATCGAACATGGTTATGGGGCGAGCGAGGCGACCTTCCGCCTGCTCAAACAGCACGGCACGGCTTACGAGCCCACGCTGACGGCGGTGGAATCCACCGCGCAGTATTTCGAACACTACGTGCCTGGTCAGAGTGAACCCACAGCACGCATGAAGGAAGCCGAGCGCGCCTTCCGCACGGCCCTCAAGCTTGGTGTCACCATCGGCAATGGCAGCGACGTGGGCGTGTTCACCCATGGTGACAACTGGCGCGAGCCCGCCAATATGGTGCGCGATGGCATGACGCCACCGCAGGCATTGCATGCCGCCACCGATGTAGCCGCACGCATCCTGCGCCAGCAGAATAGCTTCGGCCGCATCGCTCCCGGCCTGCGTGCCGACCTCGTCGCATTCGCCGGCGATCCCAGCGCACACATCGACGATCTTCAGCATCCCGTCTTCGTGATGAAGGACGGCACCATCTACCGCACACCGCAGGGCACGCCATGACTGACGTCCGCATCCGCCCCATCGAAGCACGCGACAACGCAGCTGTAGCCAACATCATCCGAGCCGTCATGCCGGAATTCGGCGCCGACGGCCCCGGCTTCGCCATCCACGACGCGGAGGTGGACGCCATGTACGAAGCCTATGCACGCCCACGCAGCGCGTACTTCGTGGTGGAGCGCGACGGCCGAGTGATCGGTGGTGGCGGCGTTGCGCCGTTGGAAGGCGGCGATACCGACGTATGCGAACTGCGCAAGATGTACTTCCTGCCCGAAGCGCGAGGCATTGGTGCAGGTGGCGCGATGATGTTGCGTTGTCTGGATGCCGCACGCGCACATGGCTTCCATCGCTGCTATCTGGAAACGCTCACCGGCATGGATGCGGCGCGCGAGCTCTATCTCCGCCATGGTTTTCGCGTCATCGATGCACCGATGGGCGGCACGGGGCATTTCAGCTGCGATCGGTTTTTTCTCCGCGAAATTTAAGAATGCTCTGATCCCTTCGGTGAAGTGTGGAATCTGCCTTCGCAAGCTCGTAGGGTGTGAGGTCTGGCGCCGCGCGAGCGGACTGTTCGGGTGTGTCGCGCATCGCGGTACAGGAGCACACGGATCTCTATGGCGAGACGTTTCCGCCCGAACGAAACACATGTTCCGCGGTCGCCAGTGCAGCACCCATCGAGGGGCCATGGAATAGCGCCCCTACTAGTGAAACGATCAGAGTAATCCCAGGAAATCACCATGGTCCGTGATCACCGCGTTGGCACTTACATCAAGGAAGCGCAGCCATTCGCCCAACCCATCCTCGAACATCTGCGTGACCTCGTGCACGAGGTGTGTCCCGAGGTTGAGGAGGACATCAAATGGAGCATGCCCTTTTTCAACTACAAGGGTTCGCCCATCTGTTCGATGGCGGCTTTCAAACAACACTGCTCCTTAGGCTTCTGGCGTTATAAGGACATCGTCGGCCGTAAAAACGTAGAAGGCACGAGTCAGTTCGGCAAACTGATGTCGCTGAAGGATCTGCCGCCCAGCGAAACCCTGGTGGCGTACATCCACAAAGCGATGGCACTTAACGAAGCGGGCGTGAAATCCAAACGCGCACGAGCCGCGGTCAAGCCCCCGCCGATGCTCCCCGAGGATGTAGCCGCCCTGCTCGCGAAGGAGGAACACAACGCCGCCCGCAAGACCTACGAAGCCTTTCCGCCTAGCGCACAACGCGATTACGTGGAGTGGATCAACGAGGCGAAGACCAACACCACGCGCACGAAACGCATCGCGACTACACTGGAGTGGCTGGCCGCTGGCAAGCGGCGCAACTGGAAATACGAGTAATGCAGAAAGCGCCCCGGCTGCATTTCGGAATCGACGATCCAGACGCGCCTGACGTCTCGCCGCTGATCCGTGAGCTGGACGGCTATCTCACTGAGCTTTACCCCACCGGAAACATACGCCCGGTGACTGCCGAAGCACTGAAAGCGCCCAACGTCACCTTTCTGACCGCGCGCATCGACGGTACGCCGGTGGCCTGCGGCGCACTCGTTCGGCATGACGGTTACGTGGAAGTAAAGCGCATGTACGTGCTGCCGGCCTGCCGCGGCCTGGGGCTGGGCAAGCAGCTACTGGACGCGCTGGAAGCGGAGATCGCTCGTGCCAGTGGCGGGTTGGTTCGCCTGGAAACCGGCACCACGCAGACGGAGGCGCTGGAACTCTACGAGCACGCTGGTTATCGTCGCTGTCCACCGTTCGGCGAACACCGCGCCAACCCGCGCAGCATCTGCATGGAGAAAGCCATCCAATGATCCGCATTGCCCATGGCGACGACGCTGCAGCCGTCCACGACATCTACACGCCGTCGGTACTGCACGGCGTGGAAACGTTCGAAACCGAGTTGCCGGGTGTCGACGCCATGCGCGAGCGCATCCTTACGCGCCTGCGTCAGTACCCGTGGATCGTCTGGGAGGAGAACGGCCGAGTGCTGGCCTACGCCTACGCCAGCCGATTCCGCGAGCGCGCTGCCTACGATTGGATCGCCGAAACATCCATCTACGTCCATCCCGATGCACGCCGTCGTGGTATCGCCCGCCGCCTTTACTACACGCTGCTCGATGCCATGCGGTTGCAGGGCATCAACCAGGCTGTCGGCGTGATCACCCTGCCCGGCCAGAGCAGCGTCGCCATGCACGAGGCGATGGGCTTCACACCGGCCGGCGTGTGGCGTAGCTCGGGCTACAAGCTCGACGCCTGGTGGGACGTGGGCGTGTGGCAATTGGAACTGCAAGCGCCGCAGAACCCACCCCTGCGCGTGGCGCCGTTCGCGGAACTGCGTGAGACTCAAGAGTGGGTTGCCTTGCTGCAGCGCGCAAACGCCTGACGCTCCGGGCCGCGCCTGCCTGTCGCCCGCGCGGCCCTGCCCCCTCCTCAGCTACCATTGGCTTTTTGGCATGTCCGAGGACGCTCCATGCAGCTCAATCAGGTCAAGGCGATCATTACCGGCGGCGCCTCCGGTCTCGGCCACGCGGTGGCCCAGTACCTTGTCGCCAATGGTGGCAAGGTGGCCCTGTTCGACGTGAACGAAGAGAAGGGCCAGGAAGCCGCCAAGGCGCTGAGTGGCCACTTCTTCCGCACGGACGTCACCTCCGAGGAAGGTGTCTCGACCAACGTCGCCGCCGCCAGTGCCGCCATGGGCGGCCTCAACGTAGTGGTGAACTGCGCCGGCATCCTGGGCGCGGGCCGCATGCTGGGCAAAGAAGGCCCGATGCCGCTCAACACCTTCGCCACCACGGTGATGGTGAACCTGGTGGGCAGCTTCAACGTCGCCAAGGCCGGCGCAGCGCTGATGCAGAACAACGAAGCCGGAGAAGACGGCGAGCGCGGCGTGATCATCAACACTGCCTCCGTGGCCGCGTTCGAAGGCCAGATCGGCCAGGCCGCCTACTCCGCATCCAAGGGTGGCGTGGTCGGCATGACGCTGCCGATGGCGCGCGAGTTGTCGCGCTTCGGCATCCGCGTGGTGACCATCGCCCCGGGCATCTTCTGGACGCCGATGGTGGATGGCATGCCGCCGCAGGTGCAGGAGTCGCTGTCCGCCGCCATCCCGTTCCCGTCGCGCCTGGGCAAGCCGGATGAGTACGCAACGACGGTGGGTTTCATCCTTGGCAACCGCTACATCAACGGTGAAACCATCCGCCTTGACGGCGCGGTGCGTCTGCAGCCGAAGTAACTCTTTCCAGCCGTCATCCCCACGCAGGGCCTCTGCTGGCATGCGCTGACATGACGACTACCAAACGACCCATCAAACGATCAAACATCCATGAAAGCTTCCGACGTCAAGAAAGGCAATGTGGTCGAACACGAAGGCACCGTCTACCAGGTGCGCGACATCGAACGCAGTTCGCCGACTGCGCGTGGCGGCAACGTCACCTTCCGCTTCACCATGTATTCGATCCCCGGCGGCCGCAAGTTCGACCTGAGCCTGCGCGCTGACGATGATCTCAAGGAAATGGATCTGGTCCGTCGCGAGGCCAACTTCTCGTACATGGATGGCGAAGTCTTCGTGTTCATGGACAAAGAGGACTACACCCAGTACCTGCTCTCGCCGGAACTGGTCGGCGACAACTCGGGCTACATCGTCGAGGACGTCGAGGGCTACTACGTGCAGCTTATCGACGATGCACCAGTGGGCCTGCAGGTGCCGACCAGCGTGACGCTGACCGTGGTCGATACCGCACCCGAACTGAAGGGCGCCAGCGCCACCAAGCGCACCAAGCCGGCCAAGCTCAACACCGGCGTCGAGATCCAGGTGCCCGAGTACATCACCAACGAAGAAAAAGTGTGGGTGAATACGCTGACGGGCGAGTTCGCCGGCCGCGCCTGATCGCCACGATCGATGCAACGACCAAAGCGCCGGGGTAACCCGGCGCTTTTTTATTCGCTTGACGACATGGCCCGGCTGGGGCACGTTCGCCTCTTCCCTTCCAGGATGGAATGCCGTGTCGCGCCCACACGCCCGCCGATTCGCTGTGCATCGTTGGCTGATGCCCCTATGCCTCGCGACGGTGCTTTCCGCCTGTGCGCCGACGCCGGTACGCAATCCCATCGCGCAGTGGGTGCCCTCACCCAACTACGATGCGCGCCGTCCGGTGCTGATCGTCATCCATTTCACCAACGAGCATTCCGCATCGCAGGCGCTGCATACCTTGCGCACGGCCAACAGCGGCGGCCCGGTGAGCGCGCATTATCTGGTCGGCGATGACGGCCACATTTACCAACTGGTCGAGGACAGCGCGCGCGCGTGGCATGCAGGCGCCGGTCGCTGGGGCACCATCACTGACGTGAACTCAGCGTCCATCGGCATCGAGCTGGACAACGACGGCGACTCGCCTTTTACCCAGGTGCAGATCGACAGTCTGCTGCGCCTGCTGGCCGACCTCACCGACCGCCTGCGTATTCCGCGCACGCAGATCATCGGCCACGAAGACCTCGCCCCCGGCCGCAAGGATGATCCCGGCCCGCGCTTCCCGTGGCAGCAACTGGCGCAGGCGGGCTTCGGCCTGTGGCCACAGGGGTCGCTGGTCGATCCGCCACTGGGGTTCGATCCGTGGGCGGCACTGGGGCTGATCGGCTACCCGTTGGATAACCGTACCGCCGCAGTGCATTCGTTCCATCACCACTTCCGCGGCATGGACGTAGGCGTAAGCGGCGACACACTGGACGCCCAGGATTTGCGCATCCTGTACGCGCTGTCACGACAGTTAGGTGCCGGTGGTGGCACCGCGGGCGTACCTGCCGGCTAAGAGCTATCGATTCGTCGCGTTTGCTTCAGGCTGACTGAGGCAAAATCTGTGCGTCACCAAGGAGCTTTGCCGCGCCATGTCTTCGACGGGTTATTCGCTGCGCGCCACAGTCGTCGACAGCCTGCTCACCACCAAGCGACCGGATGTGCCGGTGCGCGTGGTCGTGCGCAACACCGCGGCGGTTGTCCTGCCGCTGGCGATTGGCATCATGGCTGGCCACCCAGGCATCGGCCTTGGTATTGGCGCGGGTGCGTTGGACACCATGTTCTCCGACCAGCCGGGCCCTTATCGCCAACGCATGACGCGGCTGCTGCTCGCCTCGCTTGCTGCCGGACTGGCGTCACTGATCGGTTTTCTGATCGGCGACCAACTGATTCCTATCCTGATCGCCACCGCCGCCTTCGGCTTCTTCGGCGGCATGCTAGTGGTGTTCGGCGCCGACATGGCCCGCGTGGGCATGACCAGCATGATCCTGTTGGTGGTCACGGCCGCCACACCGCGACCATTCGGTGAGGCCCTGGGCGCATCCGCGTTGATCTTCGCTGGCGGATTGCTGCTTACGCTGTTTTCGGTAGCGGCATGGCCGCTGCAACGCTACCGTCCGGAGCGCCACGCACTGGCAGAGGTGTATCGCGGCCTATCGTCGCTCGCGCGGCAGCAGGAGCATGACGACGCCGACGTACCCGCGCTGACCGATGCCATGACCACGCTGCAACACACCCTGCTGGGACGCCACCATGCGCGCGGCCGCGCCATGGAGGCCTTCGGCGTGCTGTTGGAACTGGCCGAACGCATCCGCCTCGAACTCGTTGCCATGGCGGAGCTGCGTGCCAACCCGACCATCCACGCCATGTTCCGCGGGGACGCAGCGCGCGTGCTTGCCGCCATCGCGGATGCGCTGGAGGTAGCCGAGTCGCCACGACAGGCCGAGCACGCCTTGCAGACGTTGCAAGCCAGCGAGAACGCCCTGCTCGTTAATGGCGGCAATGCGGATGGCCTGGCCACACATATCCACGCGCTGTCGGGCCAGCTTGCCGCAGCCGTGCGTAATGCCAACTGGGCCGGCAGCCGTGGCGAATTGCGCGCCGCCGCCGCAGAAACACCGCTACCCGCTGCGCTGCGCAGCAGTTCGGCGCGCGCGACCCTACGTGCAAACCTGACGCCGCACTCGGTGGCTTTTCGCCACGCCATACGCACCGCCATCACGCTCTCGGCCACCCTGCTCGTCTCACGCGAACTCGGCCTACCCCATGGTTACTGGCTACCCATGACGGCAGCCATTGTGCTGCGCCCGGATTTTGCCGCGACCTTCAACTTCGGTCTGTTACGCGTGGTCGGCACGGTACTCGGCCTGGTGCTCACCACCGCACTGCTGCACTTCACACCGCACGACCCGTGGGCGCACCTCGCACTCATGGCGGTGCTCTGCATGGGTTTCCGCTATCTCGCCACAGCGCACTACGGCGTGGCGGTCGCGGCGCTCACCGGCACCGTGGTGATCCTGTTGTCGTTCGAGGGCGTGAACTCCAGCGATGCGGTACTGGACCGCGTGATCAACACCGCGCTGGGCAGCGGCATGGCCTTGCTGGCCTATGTGCTTTGGCCCACCTGGGAGCGTGCACGCGCGCGTGCGGCCCTCTCAGACATGCTCGATGCCTATGCCGATTACCTCAACGCACTCGCCCGCCCGGAACGTCGCGACGGTCGCCGTGAGGCACGCACCGCAGCCCGCACCGCACGCAGCAACGCGCAGGCATCGCTTGACCGCATGCGCGCGGAGCCGGGTACGCCAGCGCCATTACTGGAGCTGGCCAATGCGCTCTTCGCCAACGGCAACCGCCTCGCACGTACGGCGATGACGCTGGAAGCACTGATCGACGATCACCACAGCCTGCCGGAGACGGCGGAAATGTGTTCCTTCGTGGACCACGCCGCCGGCGCACTCCACGCCATCGCCAACGCCTTGCGCGCGCAGCGTGCGCCCGAACATCTACCCGATTTGCGCGGCCTGCAGCGCACCTTCGCGGCACTGCTGAACATGGCTGAAGACCGCCAGGCCGCTGAATTGCTCGCGCGCATCAGCGACCGACTGGTAGACAACGTGAACACGCTCGCGCACATCACGGGGCGCAGCCACAGCAAGTCCACGGCAACGGTGTAAGCCGGGCCTATCCTCTGTAGCGGCGCACTTGTACGCCGCTACGTTGGGAACGCTGCCTCAGGCTCCCACTCGACGGCGCACCGCATCGATATCCCGAATGGGCCATACGTCGATGCGCCCCGTGCGCGCCCACGGGAATTCCGAGGCGATGCGCAAGGCTTCGTCCATGTTCGCCGCCTCAATCACGTTGAAGCCGCCCAGGTATTCCTTCGCCTCGGCGAATGGGCCATCCATCACGCTCATTTTTTCGTCGCGCATGCGCAGCGACTTGATCTGACCAGGGGATTCGAGCTGCACCGAATCGAGCAGATGGCCCTGATCGCGCAGTTCATCGGCATGCTCGAAACAGCCGCGCATCATGGTGTCGAACTCGCCTGCCGGCAGGGCATCGAGCAGGGTGTCGTCGTTGTAGATCATGACCAGGAACTTCATGTTGCCTCCCACGGCAAGGGAACGCGATGGCACCCGCCATGATGACGGGAAATCCTTGCGCTTTGCATCTTCCAAATGGCGGTAGTTCACCCGTGCGCCGCACGTGCGGCGGTTCCGTCAGCGCTGTCGGAATCTCGCTTCCCCTGAGCGGGTGACCCTGAGCGCTCCCGATTACGCTGCACCGCGCCGAGACGGCGCCCCGGCCGTGGCATACACTCGGGAACATGCTCAAAATCGATACGCACGCCCATATCCTGCCCCGTGACTGGCCGAACCTTGCCGCCAAGTTCGGTGACGAGCGCTTTCCCGTGATGATCCACAACGACGGGCGCCATCGCATCTACAAAGATGGCAAGTTCTTCCGGGAGGTCTGGGACTCCGCCTTTGACCCGCAGCAGCGCATCGACGACTACGCCCGTTTCGGGGTGAGCGTGCAGGTGGTCTCCACCGTGCCGGTGCTGTTCTCCTACTGGGCGCCGGGCTATCAGGCGCTGGAGCTGCATCGCCACCTGAACGACCAGATGGCGCAGATCTGCAATGACTACCCGCGCCACTATGCCGGCATCGGCACCGTGCCGCTGCAATCGCCGGATCTGGCGATACGCGAGCTGGAGCGTTGCATCGACGAGCTAGGCCTGCAGGGCGTGCAGGTGGGCTCGCACTGCAACGACTGGAACCTCGACGCGCCGGAGCTGTTCCCCTTCTTCGAGGCCGCGGCCGACCTTGGCGCCGCGATCATGGTGCACCCGTGGGACATGATGGGTGCCGCCAGCATGCCCAAGTACTGGTTGCCCTGGCTGGTCGGCATGCCGGCCGAACAGGCGCGTGCAGGCTGCTGCCTGGTGTTCGGCGGCGTACTGGAGCGCCTGCCGAAGCTGCGCGTGATGCTGGCCCACGGCGGCGGTAGCTTCCCCTGGTCCATCGGCCGCATAGAGCACGGCTTCCGCATGCGCCCGGACCTGGTGGCCACCGACAACCCGCGCAACCCGCGCGAGTACCTCAAGCGCCTGTATTTCGACTCCTGCGTGCACGACCCGCAGGCCCTGCGCTACCTTCTGGATGTGACCGGGGTCGAGCGCGTGATGCTGGGGACCGACTATCCTTTCCCGCTGGGGGAACAGCATCCGGGCAGTGGTATCGAGTCACTCGAACTCGGTCACGCTGACTGCGCGCAACTCTTCCACGGCACCGCCCTGGAATGGCTGGGGCTGCCGTTGCACCGATTCCAACCCCACGCCCAACAGGAAACGGCATGAGCTTCTTCCGCAATACGGTTATCGCCAGCCTCCTGGTGCTCAGTGGAGCCGCACAGGCTTCCGACGTCAGCATGGCGGGCGGCAGTGTCACCTTCAGCACGCCCGACCAGTGGATGGGCATCATGGAAACCGAAGGCGACCCGGAAGTGCGCGTGTTCCAGGTGCCCGACCCGTCGCCCAACGGCAACAACAGCCTTGCCCGCATTTCCGTCACGGTGAAGCAGGTGAACGACAACGGCGAGTTCCAGCAATACGTCGCTGGCGCCATGGGCAAGGCCAAAGCCCTTACCGGCTATCAGGCAGCCACCGGCGGCGCGGCGGACAACTTCGTCTACACCGCGCAGGAAAATGGCGCGCAGTACAGCTACAGCGAGCGGTACTGGTTCAAGAACAACCATGCCATCCAGTTGCGTTGCGTGCGACCGGCGCAAAGCCAAGCTGGCGCCGCATGGCAAAACGCGTTCGACAAAGGCTGCAGCGATATCGCCGCACGCCTGAAGTAAGCCGCTCATTCGCGTCGTGCCGCCATCGGCACGACGCTTCTGCAAGAGACTCCCCGATGTCCGCTCCCTTCGAAGCCACCCTCGCCTGGGCGCAGGCCCAGGATGCCGCCGATCCGCTGCGCAGTTTTCGCGACGAATTCCTGATTCCTCCGCACGAAGGCCACGACAGCCACTACTTCTGCGGCAACTCGCTGGGCTTGCAGCCACGCGCCGTGCGCGACGCACTGAGCGCCGAGCTGGACGACTGGGCCGGGCTGGCGGTGGAAGGCCACTTCAAGGGCCGTCTGCCGTGGATGAACTACCACGAGTTTGTGCGCGATGACCTCGCCGCTGTGGTGGGCGCACAGCCGTCCGAAGTGGTCGCGATGAATACGCTGGGCGCAAACCTGCACCTGATGATGGTCAGCTTCTATCGTCCCACGCAGGAACGCCACGCCATTCTGATCGAAGCGGGTTCGTTCCCAACCGACCGCTACGCAGTGGAGTCGCAAGTGCGCTTCCATGGCTACGACCCAGCTACGTCTCTGATCGAACTTCAAGGTGACGAAGCGAACGGCACGATATCCATGGAAGCCATCGAGCGCGTACTGGCCGAGCACGGCTCGCGCATCGCCCTGGTGATGCTGCCGGGCGTGCAGTACCGCACGGGTCAGGCCTTCGACCTCGCGGCCATCACGCGCTTGGCCAATCGCCATGGGTGCATGGTGGGCTTTGACCTGGCGCATGCGGTGGGCAACCTGCCACTGCAGTTGCACGACACCGGCGCGGACTTTGCCATCTGGTGCAGCTACAAGTACCTCAACAGCGGCCCGGGTGCTGTCGGCGGCGCCTTCGTGCATGAGCGCCACGCGCGCACCACGCTGCCGCGTTTCGCGGGCTGGTGGGGCCACGACAAGACCACACGTTTCCAGATGGGGCCGCAGTTCGTGCCGACCTATGGCGCGGATGGCTGGCAGCTCAGCAACCCGCCCATCCTCGCGTTGGCACCGCTGCGCGTGTCGCTGGAGATCTTCCGTCGCGCCGGCATGTCGAATCTGCGCGAGAAATCGGTGCGCCTTACCGGCTATCTGGAATGGCTGGTGCAGACGCAGTTGAGTGATGTGCTGGAAGTAGTGACACCACGCGACCCCGCACGCCGTGGTTCGCAGCTTTCCATCCGCGTGCAGGGTGGCCGCGCGCGCGGCCGCGCCCTGTTCGAATACCTGATGGAGCAAGGCATTGTCGGCGACTGGCGCGAGCCGGACGTGATCCGCATTTCGCCAACGCCGCTGTACAACCGCTTTGCCGATTGCGTGGCGTTTGTCGAAGCCACGCGACGCTGGGCGCAGCAGGGATGATCAGACGGCGCGGCTGATGCCGCGCCGTGCCAACGCATCGCCCACAAAAGCCAGCGCACACAGGCCGAGGCCGACCACGCACACGCCCGTCCAGCCGGCGATGGCCCACGCACTGCCGGCGGCCACGGCGCCCGCGCCACCGCCGATAAAAAACACGCCGACGAAAAGGCCATTCAGACGGCTGCGTGCTGCCGGATCGAGCATGTTGACGGCACGCCGCCCCAGTGTCTGGTCACCGACGGCACCTGCATCCAGCACGATGGCCGCCACCACCAGCAGGCCCAGCGCCAGCCGCGGATGGCTGGAAACATCCAGCCCCAGCCATCCCGCGCCGGCCACGCCCGCCAGTACAAAACCAGCCGTAGCCACCACATGGGCAATGGGCATGCCGACCACGCTGTAGCCACGATCACCCGCCTTACCCGCCAACGGTGCGACCACCGTGCCGGCCACACCGGCCAGGGCAAACCAGGCGAGGTTGTGACTGTCCAGCAGAAATGGCGCTTGCACCAAGCGCAACGCGATCCCCGTCCAGAACGTACTGAACGCCGCCATAAGGATTGCCGCAGACACCGCATACCGGCGCAACACCCGCTCGTTACGCCAGAGTGACCACATGGACGCGATCAACCCGCGGTACGAGGTATGTACGGGCGGCTGCCGTGTTGGCAAGGCAAACCACAAGGCGACGGCGAGCAGTGCATCGAAGACGCTCAACAGGCCGTAACACGCGCGCCAACCCCACGTGCCTTCAATCAGGCTGGCGAACGGACGCGACAACAGAATGCCGAGCATCACACCGCTCATCACGTTGCCCACCGCACTGCCGCGATGTTCCGGCCTCGCCATGGCCGCCGCCAGCGGCACAAGTATCTGGATGGCGCACGACGTCGTGCCCGCCACGCACACCGCGAGCAACAGCCACCATGCCTGCTGCGCCACTGCCGCCGCACCCAGAGCCAGTGCGCAAGCCACCAGCGTGACCGTGGTGAGGCGGCGATTCTCGAACAGGTCGGCAAGCGGCACGAGGAACAACATGCCCACCGCGTAACCCAACTGCGGAAGCATGGCCACGAGACCGGTCAGCGAGGCCGGTAGGTGCATGGCGCGGGCCACGGGGCCAGCGAGCGGCTGCGCGGCCGTCAGGTTGATGATGATGACGCCTACCGCAAACGCGAACAGCAGCGTCAGCGGCGTGGTGAGTTCCGTTTGCACGTCATCCGCAGCGATTTCGATACGGCGATGGGAGCGATATTCCATGACCTGAGGCCTTGCCATTCATCAGGCTATGGATGCTAAATACAGTCAGATCATGATGACAGTGAATAATATTCATAAACTTCATGCGTATTTAGCATAATGAAAGAGACTATCCACGCATGAATACGCGAGACGTCAGGGCTTTCGTCGCCGTCGTGGACACGGGCTCCATCGTGCAGGCCGCAGCCCAGTTGCACCTTACCCAGCCTGGTGTGACACGCCGGGTACAGAGCCTGGAGGCCCTGCTGGGCATCGAGCTGCTGAACCGCCAATCCAAGCCACTGCGCCCCACCGCGGCAGGGCTGGAGATCTACCGGAAAGGCCGCGATCTACTGGACGCGGAAGCGAGCCTGCTCGCGCTCGCCCGCACCGACACGGAACCCACCGGAGAGTTTCGGCTAGGCATGCCCCCGTATCTCGCCGAGCGCGCCCTGGCCGGGCCCATCGACCAGCTCCGCCTGCGCTTCCCCGGTCTTACTTTGCGCATTCACTCGTCCTGGTCGCCTGGGCTGATGGAACAGGTTGAGCAAGGGCAATTGGACGTTTCCGCGGTACTGCTGTCGGAAAGCTCGCCACCACCACAGGCCATGACCGCTCACGCCTTCGACCGCCAGCCAATACGCATCGTGGCGGCACCCTCGCTCGGCTTGCGCGGCCGCGTGTCGCTCAAAGACCTTTCCGCATTCCCGTGGGTGCTCAGCCAGAACGGATGCGGCATGCGCTCCACGCTTCGACGAACCATGGAAGAGCGCGGCCTGCCCTGCAACGTCGGCGTCGAAGCCTTCGGCTCGGACCTGCAACTGTCACTCGTCGCGCGTGGCACCGGCATCGGCATTGTCACCCCTGACCTGTTGGCCGCCAGTCCGTATCGCAAGCAGGTCAAGGTACTCGCCGTCACCGACTTCCAACTGGACATGATCGCCTGGCTGATTCACCGCGCCTTGCCGCCTCGCCTGGAAGTACCTGTGGCACTCCTGCTGGAACAACTCAGGCTGCTAACGTCGCAACGGCCACGGCCCCGCTGAACCAGTGACCGGGACGTCTGGCCGTCCGTTTAACCACCGGCGGGATGGTTAGTAGCTTTGCCATCATCACCATCAAGACAAGGAAAGCCCATGCGCAACGCTTCGCTCGCACGACTGGCCTGCCTGCTTGCCCCTTTATTCGTACTTTCTACGGCATGTGCACAGAGCGCGGACGCCATTCCCACCGGCGATGCCCTCAACCACACCATCGCCGCGCTCGACACCAAGGTCTTCGATGCCTACAACACCTGCGACCTGAAGACCTTCGGCGGGTACTTCAGCGAAGACGTGGAGTTCTACCATGACACCGGTGGCCTCATGACATCCCGCGACGCGGTGGTGGATGCCACGCGCCGGAACATCTGCCACAAGGTGCGCCGGGAACTGGTTGGCTCCCTCGAGGTATATCCGATCAAGGACTATGGCGCCATGGAAGTTGGCTCACACCGCTTCTGCGAGCTCGATACCGGCAAGTGCGTGGGCGTTGGCAAGTTCCTCAACATCTGGCGCTATAAGGACGGCCAGTGGCAGATGACACGCGTGATCAGTTACGACCACCACGCCATCGAGACTGGGAAATAGCCCACAGCTTTCATCCAGGAGCGCACGCATGCGCTCCTGGATGCTCAGTGACGTCGTCAGACGAGGCGGCTTTCCGGATGCCGCACCTGCCCTTCCCCGCACACCACGAACCGCTCGATAGTCAGCGACTCTGCGCCCATTGGGCCGTAGGCGTGCAAGCGCGTCGTCGAAATACCAATCTCCGCGCCCAACCCCAGCTGTCCGCCGTCGGAAAACCGCGATGAGGCGTTGACCATCACCACCGCGGAGCGCAGCGACTGCACGAATTTCCTCGCCGTCGCATCGTCGTTGGTGGCAATGACCTCCGTGTGATCCGAGCCGTAGCGGCGAATATGGGCAATCGCTTCGTCGACGCTGTCCACCACACGCACCGCGATAATCAGATCGAGAAACTCGGCCGCGTAATCGTCCTCATCAGCAACGCTCGCGCCGGATACGAGCGCGCGCGTGGCGGCGTCGCCGCGCAACTCCACGCCGCGTTCGCGCAACGCGACGGCCGCGCGAGGCAGAAAGTCGCCCGCCACGTCGCGATGAATCAGCACGGTTTCCAACGCATTGCATACACCCGGGCGGGATGTCTTGCCATCGACCAGCAGGTTCAATGCAAGCGTCGCATCGGCAGAAGCATCCACGTAGAGGTGACACACACCCTTGTAGTGCTTGATGACCGGCACGCGCGCATGCTCCGTGACGAAGCGGATCAAACCCTCGCCACCGCGCGGGATGGCCAGGTCCACAACATCGCTCAGCTGCAGCAGTTCGACCATGGTCTCGCGGCGAAGATCCTCTACTAGCGTCACGGCCGCCTCGGGCAGGCCATGTGCGCGCAATGCTTCATGCAAGGCTGCGGCGATAGCACGGTTGGATTGGATTGCCTCGGAACCACCGCGCAAGATCACTGCATTACCTGCCATCAGGCAGAGTGCGGCAGCGTCGGCGGTCACATTGGGGCGGGCTTCGTAAATCATCGCTACCACGCCGAGCGGAATGCGCACGCGCTCCACCACGACGCCATTGGGCAGCGTGTCGCGACGCGTGACGATCCCTACCGGATCGGGCAGCGATGTGACCTCGCGTAATGCATGGACGATACCGGCCACACGCGCTTTGTCCAGGCGAAGGCGGTCGAGCATCGCGCCCTGCAGGCCTTTCTCAACGGCTGAGTGTATGTCCTTCGCGTTCGCCTCAAGGACACCGGCTGTGCGACGCGACAAGGCATCAGCCATGTCATTCAGCAGCGCGCGCTTCGCCGGAGTATCGAGCACCGACAGCAGCGGTGCCGCGTCGCGGCAGGCGATGGCCAGTGAACGGATGTCGCTCATGCGTCGATATCTCCCGTGCTTTCGATCTCGGCCAACGTGGCAAGGTCATCGCGATGCACGATCTCTGCGCCATAGCTGTAGCCGAGCACGACATCGATATCGCGACTGTGACGCCCAGCCAGCCGCTTTACCTCGGTTGCACCGTACTGGCACAAGCCGCGCGCGATGGCTCGACCGGATGCGTCGACGATCTCCACCAGATCGCCGCGATGGAAATCGCCGGCCACTTCCAGCACCCCGCCCGGCAACAGTGAGGCGCGTCCACTCGCCAGCGCCGTCACGGCGCCCGCATCTACCTTGATGCGTCCCGGCGCCGATGGTGCATGACGCAGCCAGTACTTGCGCGCCTGCATGCGGCTGCGCCCCGCCGCGAAATAGGTGCCCCGCAACTGACCCTGAGCAAGCGCAGCAACGGTGTCGTCGTGCCTGCCGCTGAACAGCGCCGTGGGTACGCCGGCCGCCGCTGCCTTGGCGGCGGCCTCCAGTTTGGTGCGCATACCACCGGTGCCGACAGCACTGCCGCTGCCGCCGGCCATGGCCACGATATCGGGTGTCAACGATTCCACCCGCACCAACGGTACGGCGGAAGGATCGCGACGCGGGTCGGCTGTGTAGAGCGCATCGATATCCGATGCAATCAGCAGCAGGTCCGCATCCACCAGCGCCGCTACGATGGCCGCGAGGTTGTCGTTGTCGCCCAACTTCAACTCGTCGACTGCGACGGTATCGTTCTCGTTCACCACCGGCAGCACGTCGAGTGCGAGCAGTTCGCGCAAGGTGGTCCGCGCGTTGAGATAGCGTCTGCGGTTGCGCAGATCGTCATGCGTCAGCAACACCTGGGCGACCGGGCACGGACTGAGCGACTGCCACAGCGCGATCATGGGTGCCTGGCCCAGCGCTGCCAACGCCTGTTTTGCAGCAAGATCACCGCCGCTGGGCGCATGGGCGCGCAACTGCGCACGCCCCGCCGCCACCGCACCGGACGACACCAGCACCACCTGCCGGCCGGCAGCGCGGCTCGACTGGATGAAACCCGCCAGAGCGGCGGCGTAGCGCGGAGTAAGGCCACCGCCATCGGCGGCTAACAGGTTGCTACCCACTTTGAGTACGGCACGGCGCCATGATGGCAACGCCTGCACAGAAATGGCGTCGCTCATGGGTTCGCCTCCAAGGGCGCATCGATGCGGTCACCATGGCTGCGGGGTGACGACACGACCAGCATCCGCACCTCCGCACCACTGTCGTTGCGTGCCTGGTGAGCCGCGCCGGGAGGCACGTGCAAGCCATGCCCTGTCGCGAGCCGATGGGACGTCCCCTCCAGCTCCAGGGTCAGCTCGCCCTGCAGCACGTAGAAGAACTGGCGGGAGCGCGCATGCCGGTGGCGAACTTCCCAGGTGCCCGGCGGCATGCGCTCTTCGATCACACTCAGGTCGTCACCGGCCAGCAGATGCCAGCCGTCGCAACCCTGTCCCCATCGGTAATGTTCGGCACTGCCCGTACTGACGGTTCCCATGCCGATGCTCCGTTTAGCCGTCCAGACGACCGAGTCTATCGCGCAACACATCCAAACGCAGGTCATGACCGGATCCGGGCGACACACGGGCCGCTAGGCTGGCCTCCGGCGTACGCCCTTCGCCCGCCGAGGCAGCGGCGTCCGCTGCCGCACGATAGGCGTCACGGAACGGCACGCCCGCTGCGGCCTGTTCAATGGCTACGTCAGTGGCATACATGGCTGGCTCGATCGCCGCACGCATGGCCGGTTCATTCCACTCCATGCGCGCCAGCAGATCGGGCACCAGTTCCAGCGCGGCCAGGCCATGACGGCAACCGTGGAACAACGAGCCCTTGGAGAACTGCAGGTCACGCTGGTAGCCGGACGGTAGCGACAGCAGTTGCTCGATCTCGGTGCGGGCCGCCGCCACGCTCGCGTAGCTGGCGCGCAGCAATTCCACCACATCCGGATTGCGCTTGTTCGGCATGATCGAGCTGCCGGTGGTGTACTCGGACGGCAGCTTCACAAAATTGAACTCCGCCGTGGTGAACAGCGAGAGATCCCACGCCATGCGACGCACGTCGAGCAACGCGCCGGCAATGGCTTCGAGGACGGCCATCTCGAACTTGCCACGCGACAACTGTGCATAGATCGGCGACACCTGCATGCGGGCAAAGCCCAGCGCCTGTGTGGTGTGCTCGCGATCCAGCTTGAGGTTTACGCCATAGCCAGCGGCGGTACCCAGCGGATTGGCATCGATCAGCAGCGCCGTCTGCTGTGCGCGCAACGCGTTGTCGATAAAACCTTCCGCGAAGCCGGCAAACCACATGCCAGTCGACGACACCACGGCACGCTGCAGGTGCGTGTAACCCGGCAAGGGAATCGCCGGTTGCGCTGCGCGATCGAGGCAGACCTTGGCGACGGCGCGGCAGTGCTGCTCCAGTGCGCCGAGCTGCTCCTTCAGCCAAAGGCGCGTGGCAACCAGGATCTGGTCATTGCGGCTGCGGCCCGTATGCACACGGCGGCCCGCATCACCCAGGCGCTCCGTCAGGCGTGCCTCGATGGCCGAATGACCGTCTTCATAGCGATCGTCGAGCACGAAGTGGCCGGCGCGGAAGTCTTCCGCCAGCACATCCAGTTCGCGCTTAAGTGCCGCAGCTTCGTCCGCGCTGACGACACCAATGTTGGCCAGGCCTTCGACGTGCGCCTTGCTTGCGGTGATGTCGTGCAGGAAGAACTCGCGATCCAGTATCACATCGTCGCCGGCGAGGAACGCCATGATGCGCGCGTCGATCTTGATGTTGGATTTCTGCCAAAGGGGTTGGGTCATGGAGATATCCTGCAGTCGTAGTAGTTCGCCATCTTTGCTCGTCATTCCGGCGCAGGCCGGAATCCAGTAGTGGAGTCACTTGGTTTTCGCAAAAAACCTGATCAGATGCTTTTACGAACACCGATCATCGGCGCAACTGGATTCCGGCCTGCGCCGGAATGACAATCAAGAAACCGGAATCGCCGTGTATTCGTCCACGCCAATGGCGCGATTGATGTTCTGCATGGCCTGAGTCGCCGCACCCTTCAACAGGTTGTCCAGCGTCGCTACCACCACCACGCGCTTGCCGTCGTTCGATACAGCGAAGCCGCCGATATCCACGTGGTGCTTGTTCGCGATCTGGCTGACCCAAGGCGCTTCCTCGACCACGTGCACCAGTTTCTCGCCTTCGTACGCGGCTTTGAAACGGTTGACGATATCTTCGCGCTTCACCTGACGTGCCAAATACAGATTCGTGGTGACGGTAAGGCCACGGAAATGCGGCGCCACGTGCGGCATGAACTCCACCGGCACGTTGAGGTGGCGGCTGGCCTCCTTCTCGTGCATGTGGCCAGTAAGCGAGTACGGCATCAGGTTGTCGCGCAGCTTCTCCGGATCGTTCTTGTCGGACGGCGTGGTGCCGGCACCCGAATAACCCGACACGCCGAAGCTCACTGGCGGCGCTGCGAGCAGATCCTTCAGCGGGGCGATCGACAACTGAATCGCCGTCGCGTAGCAGCCGGGATTGCTGATGCGCTTCTCGCCGCGCCAACGTTCGCGGGTCAGCTCAGGTAGGCCGTAGTACCACTTCTCGTTGAAACGGTAATCCGCCGACAGGTCGACGATGAGCGTGTCCGGCTTCGCCTTGTCGATGGCCTCGACGAACGGCGCAGCCTTGCCATTGGGCAAGGCAAGCACCACGACATCCGCGCCCTGCGCAGCCACGGCCTCGGGATCGAGGCTGGCGTAGCGCAGTTCACCGTGGAAGCCGTCCACTTGATCGGATACGCGCTGGCCGTCCAACTCACGCGAGGAAACGAAGGCCAGTTCCAGCGCGGGATGCGCTGCCACCAGGCGGATGAGTTCGGCGCCGGTGTGGCCGCGCGCGCCGACGATACCGATGCGATGCTTGGTCGTACTCATGATTCAATCCACCAGGGTCGGTTGCCGCTGCGCGCAATGGGCGACGCAGTGGGCGATCGTCTCGAAGTCTTCAATGCCATACCAGAACACTTTCCAGCGTGGCTGCTTGAGGCAACCGTCCGATTCGGCGTAATAGAAGTGGTTGACGGCATTGCCGTGGCGCGAGCGCCAGAACAGCTTCGGATTTTCCTCGCGCATCACCTGCCACACGGCGCGGCCCAGGCCTTCACCTTGCGCATCGTCGAGCACGGCGAACTTGTCCAGGTACGGCAGCCCATCTTCCTGGGTGAGGATCATCGCCGTGCGGTAATTTTCGCTCACGTAGATGCGGAATGGCTTGGTGCGTTCGAAGTAATCCGGTACCAGCGTGCGGCCAAAGCTCGACTCGATCAGCTCGCGCATGCGCGCCAGGTCGATACCTTCCCACGACTGGAAGCGTTTCACCTTCTCGCCGCGGCGCACCAGCGTGCCAGAACCCTTGTGCGTAAACAGCTCCTTGGCCAGCTCCGACGGCTTGGTGATCGACACCGAGGAAGTAAGCGGCAGGTCGTTCAGCAGATCCGCGATCTGCTCGATCTTCAGACGCATGCCGCCGTTGATCCACGGCTGGGCCATCAGGTGCTCGAACTCGGTACTCAGGTTGATCGAGTCGATGATGTTGCCCTTGTCGTCCAGCAGGCCACCCGTGCCCGTGAGGAACACAATCTTGTACGGCTGCAGCACGCGCACCAATTCGTTGGCGGCGAAGTCGGCATTGACGTTGAGGATCTGGCCCTCTTCCGTCTCGCCCAGGCTGGCGATCACCGGAATGGAACCGGCGCGCAGGCTGGCTTCGATCGGCGCGAGGTTGATGCTGCTGACCTTACCCACGAGACCGTAGGTGTCGCGATCCAGATAGCTTGCCGTGAACACACCCGACAGCACCGAGGTGGCGCGCGTATCCATGGTCTGCAGTGCCTCGACCAGACGCAGGTTCTGGTCCTGGAACACTTTACGCACGATGGAGAGCGCCCTGGGCGTGGTCACGCGCAGACCGTTCACCGTGTGCTTCTCGATGCCGGCGGCCGACAGCTCTTCGTCCAACTGTGGACCGGCGCCATGCAACACGATGGGCGTCAGGCCGACCTGCTGCAGGAAGGTCAGCGAGGACGTAAGTGCCGGCAGATCGTCGCGCAGCACCGCGCCGCCGACCTTCACCACGGCAAAGCGCTTGGCGTCGAGCTGCGAGAAGCGCTTGAGGTATTGCTGGATCTCCTTCGCACTGCCCATGCTCGAAAGCAGGCGAACGATGGTTTTCCGGGTGTGCTTGTGGGCTTCCACTGTTGCTTAGCTCTTGTCGATGATGCGATGAATGGTGTCGGCGTAGTGCTTCAGCTGTTCGAGCGAGACCCACTCGTCGGCGGTATGCGCCTGCGCGATGTCGCCGGGGCCGTAAACGAAACTGATGTAGCCAGCGGCGGAGAACAGGGCCGCCTCTGTCCAGAAGTCCACGGCATTGCCGATGGGAATGTTGAGCTCGTCCGCCAGGTCCCGCGCGGCCAGACGACGGGCTTCCGCAGTGGCCGTGTCACCGGCCGGTAGCGAATCACCGCGGAACAGCTCCTCGAACGACACCGGCTGCGGCTCGACCAGCGTGCGGAAGGTCTGCAGCAACTGATCTGGCGCCATGGTCGGCAGCGGACGAAAACCAAAACGCACCTCCGCCGACGGGGCGATCATGTTCGCCTTGATGCCGCCGTCCACGCGGCCAATGTTGAAGCGCAGACCGGTGAGTCCACCGAAGCGCTCGTGGGCCTGTTTATCCACGTAATCCAGCGCTGCCGCGCTCCAGCGTACCGCCTGATGCACGGCGCTGTCGCTGGGCTTCTGCTCGCCCGAGGCATGCCCTGCACTGCCCTTGAAGCGCATATGCACGGAATGGATGCCACGGTGCGCAAGAACCGCTTCGCCCTTGGTCGGCTCGGCCACGATGATGGCGTCGTACGCGGGCTTGTCCTTGAGGAAGCCGGCGATGCAACGCGGATCGTTCGCTTCCTCATCGGTCGAAAGCAGCAGCGCCATGTCGCCCTGGGTGACGTTGGCGACCGCCACCAAGGCAGCGGCCGCACCCTTGATGTCGCAGGCACCGAGGCCAATGGCGCGATCTTCCGTTACGCGAAGCTCGTGCGGGCTCGCCGTCCAGTGCGGCGAATCCGGCACCGTATCCAAGTGCACGTTGAACAGCACCTTGGGGTTTCCACGCACGGCATACAGCGTCACAGCGCCTGCGCCGTAATCGGTCACGCTGACGTCGAAGCCCGGCAGGTTCTCCCGCAGGTAATCGAAGATGCCGCCGGTGCCAATTTCGCGCGGCGGATTGCGCGTGTCGTAGCTGACCAGCGCGCGAAGATGTCGAAGGGTGTCGTCGAGTAGTGCGCTCATGAAGTCCGTCGTAATAGATGCGTCGCCGGGCCCGTCAGAAACGAGCCAGCTGGTAGATGTCCGGCCGATAGATTTCCATCAGCGTCTCGGGACGTGAAGGCACGGTAAAACCGTGCCGGGCGTAAAGCTCATGAGCATCGAAGGTGGCCAGCGTGAAACGGCGCAACCCTTGGAGATCCGGATGCTCCAACACCGCATCCACCATGAGCTTGCCGTAAGCCTTGCCGCGATGATCGGGCAGTACAAACACGTCGACCAGGTTGGCGAATGTCGCAAAGTCAGAAATGACTCGCGCAAACGCCACCTGATTGCCGCTCACGTAGCCGCCAAAGCACAGCGAGTGTTCGATGGACCGACGCACCGTCGACAGTGGAATGCCTTGCGCCCAGGTGGACCCGGTCGAAAGAAACCCATGAATCAGCGCCAGATCGAGCTGATTCTTGTCGGTGGAGATGTGCAGGTTCTCGTCCATCACGCCGTGCTCCTGACTGTGCTTAGCCGCGATTGATTTCCGCCCACAGCGTGCTGCTCATGCCGAACAGCTTGATGAAACCTTCAGCCTCTTCCACACCCCAGTCCGCCGACTGGGCGTAGGTCGCGCCCTTGGCATTGAGGATGTGCGGAGAACGGACTTCCACCGCCGTGACCTGCGCACCCGAGGTCTCCAGCACCACTTCGCCGTTGACGGTGCTCTGGCTGGAAGCCAGGTACGCTTCGAGGTCGGTCTTGATCGGATCGTGGAAGAAACCTTCGTAAACCACTTCCACCCACTTGCGCGCCACTTCCGGCTTGAAGCGGTTCTGCTGCTTGGTCAGCACAGCTTCTTCCAGCGCACGATGTGCGGCGAGCAGCGAGATCAGGCCTGGCGCTTCGTACACGATGCGGCCCTTGAGGCCGATGGTGGTGTCGCCGGTATACATGCCGCGACCCACGCCGTACGGCGCAAACAGTTCATTGAGCTTGGCCAGCAAGTTCGCGCCCGGCAGCTTCTCGCCATTGAGCGACACCGCCTCACCCTTCTCGAAGCCAAGGGTGATCGTGAGCTTTTCGGACGGCCATTCGGAACGCGGCTTGCACCAGCCACGTGCGCCCTCGCCCGGGGTCTTCCAATGGTCGATCTCGCCACCGGAAAGCGTCACGCCCAAGAGGTTCTCGTTGATGGTGTAGCTCTTCTGCTTGGCGCGAACTTCAAAGCCACGCTCTTCCAGATAGGCTTGCTCGTAAGCGCGCGTCTGCGTGTGTTCCTTCTGGATCTCGCGGATCGGCGCCACGATCTGGTAGTCGCCCAGCGCCTTCACGGCCAGGTCGAAACGGACCTGGTCATTGCCCATGCCGGTGCAACCGTGCGCGATGGCTTTGGTGCCCAGTTCCTTGGCGCGTGCGATGGCCGCGTCCACGATCAGGTAGCGGTCGGACACCAGCAGCGGGTACTGGCCCTGGTAGGCCTCGCCAGCCTGCACGAAGGGCTTCACGAAGCCGTTCCAGATCGCCGGGCCGCCGTCGACCGTGACATGGCTCGCCACGCCCAGTTCCTTGGCGCGCTGCTCGATATAGGCGCGCTCCTCGGCATCCACGCCGCCCGTATCGGCGAAGACGGTGTGCACGGCCCAGCCGCGCTCCTTGAGGTAAGGCACGCAGAAGCTGGTGTCGAGGCCACCGGAGAAGGCGAGAACGATGTCTTTGCTCATGACTTGCTAATCCTGAAATGGATGGCTAAACGAAGATGATTAGATGGATTCAACCACGACGCGTGGCTCCACGCGCACCGGGAAGTTCACGGAATTGGCAATGAAGCAACCGTGGTGCGCGGGATCGTGCGCAGCCTCGGCTTTGGCCGGGTCGCTGTCGGCCGTAATGGTGACGATTGGATGCAACACCACCTCTGTGAAGTGGCCGCCATGGACGTCCGTTTCCATCGTGCCCTCGGCGCTGTCGGTGTACGCCGTGACGACCACACCGGCGAGCACGGCCTGATGCAGGTACGACAACATGTGGCAGGTGGACAGCGCCGTCACCAGCATGTCCTCGGGGTTGTGCTTGCTGGCGTCGCCGCGAAACGCCGGATCGGATGAACCCTCCAGCATCGGCTTGCCTGCAATGCGGATCTCATGCCCGCGACCGTAACCTTGGTAAGTCTTGGTGCCAGTGCCCTGGTTGCCTGTCCAAGTGACGTCGACCTTGTAGTTGTGCTGATGCGTATGGCTCACGACCTGTCCTTTTCTTGTTGTGACATGAGATCGGCCAGCTCCGCGTCGCCACGACCGGCGCGCTCACCCAATCCCGCATGCACGCCTGCGCGATTGGCATCAGGATGGTTCTGGCTCAGCTTGAACTTACCTTCGATGCGATCGATGGAAATCTCGAGACCCACGATGGCGCGCAGCATCTTTTCAATGTGGTCTTCTGGCGCGTCCGACACGTGCCACGGCTCAGGCTGGCCAACTTCGTGGCGATCGGTCAGGCGCTCCAGCAGCGCGCGCAGCCACGCGCCATCGCTGACCGTACGCAGGCGGCCATGCACATGCACCACGGCGTAGTTCCACGTCGGCACTTCGCGATGGGTTTCCCGCTTGCTGGGGTACCAATTCGGACTCACGTAGCCGTCAGGGCCACGGAAGATCACCAGCACTTCGGCACCATCCATGCGCGACAGCTCGTTACCGCGCGCGACGTGCCCGTGCAGTTTTCCGTCCACCAGCTCTAGCGGCAGATGATTCGCCGCCAGACCGCCCTCGCCGTGCGTCACTATGGTGGCGAACGGATACGCATGCATCAGTGCGTGCAGCTTCTCGCTGTTCGCTTCCTTGAAGTGCGAGGGTACGTACATGATCAGCGCTGACCCATCAGCGAGGCCATCACCGCCTTCTGCACGTGCAGACGGTTCTCGGCTTCGTCGATGGCGATACAGGCCGGCGAATCCATCACCGCGTCGGTAGCCTTCACGTTGCGGCGCAGCGGTAGGCAGTGGCTGAAGAGACCGTTGTTGGTCAGCGCCATCTTCGCCTCGTCGACGATGAAGTGCTTATTGGCTTCGCGGACCGGCTTTTCCTGTTCCCAACGACCGAAGAACGGCAGTGCGCCCCAGCTCTTGGCGTAAACGACGTCGGCGCCACGGTAGGCGTCCTCGATATCGTGACTCACCTTGAGCGAGCCGCCGTTTTCCTTCGCGTTCTGGTAGCCGAACTCCATGTAGCGCTCGTCGAGCACATAGTCAGGCGTGGGGCACAGCAGGGTCACGTCCATGCCCATCTTGGTGGCGATGAGTAGAGCCGAGTTGGCGACGGCCGTGTTAAGCGGCTTGGGGTGGTACGTCCAGGTGAGCACGTACTTCTTGTTCTGCAGGTTGCCCAGGTGCTCCTTCAGCGCCAGCGCGTGCGCCAGTTCCTGGCACGGATGGGTGATGGTTTCCATGTTGATCACCGGCACCGTCGCGTACTTGGCGAACGCCTTGATCACGTTGTCCTCGCGGTCCACCGCCCAGTCCTGGAATTTCGGAAAGGCTCGCACAGCGATCAGGTCCACATAGCGCGACAGCACGCGCGCCACTTCCGCGATGTGCTCTTCGGTATCACCGTCCATCACCGTGCCGACTTCGAACTCGATCGGCCACGCGTCCTTGCCCGGTGCCAGCACGATGGCATGGCCACCGAGGTGGAAGGCGCCCAGCTCAAAGCTGGTACGCGTGCGCATGGACGGGTTGAAGAACATCAGCGCCACCGACTTGCCTGCCAGCTGCTGGCCGCGCGGCGAGCGCTTAAAAGCCGAGGCCTGCTCAAGCAGCGCATCGATCTCAGCGCGACTGTAATCCTGGGTGGTCAGAAAGTGGCGGAGCGTCATGGTGGAGGTTGCCCTTATCGAATCGTCGGAATCCAGAAACAAAAAAACCCGGCTGCTAGCCGGGTTTTGTCGTCGATGCACGTTAAACGCGTGCGACAGCCTACCCGGCCAATTGGCGGAGCAGCGGTCGGCGAGCACGCGACGTCATCCCAGCGGCCATGCGGGCGCTAGTGAGGACGGTGGCGGTATAGACGGCTGCGGACATGGAAGTTCCGGGAGGTTGAACTCGCATCATGACGGGAATTTCGCTGCCATGCAACAACAAGTGCCCACGGATAGAACATCGCCGCCCGAAGGCGGCGATGTCGGCCTGGATCTCAGTCGGCGGGAGAAACGCTCACCCGCACACGCAAGCGTTCGCCGGGGTCGTAGTTGAGGCGGGACAGGTACACCTCGCCCCGGTAACGGTATTCCACGTCATAGCCCATGATGCGGCGCTGCTCGCTCACTTCGCTGACCTGGCGGCAATGGGTTTCGGTGGTCTCATACTCACCACCGCCCGACTGAGTGGCACTGTTGCCGACGGCGCCACCCGCCACGGCGCCAACCACGGTTGCCGCCGTACGGCCACTGCCCCGGCCCACGGTACTGCCCAGCACGCCACCCACCACAGCACCCAGAATGGTGCCGGCAGCCGACCCCTGGCTGGGGGTCTGACGCACTACCTGTTGGTCATAGCATTCCTGGCGCGGCACTTCGGTACGTGCCACGCCATACACCGGATCGACGCGCAGCACATCAGCCCATCCATAGTGGGTGTTGTCGTCATTTTGTTGATTCTGGTACCGCGCATCCTGCGCAAACACGCCAGTGGTCACTAGGGACAGCACCAGCGCAGGGAACAACCACTTGGTCATTACGACCTCCGCAAGGAGCAACTCGGGGCGCATCTCTGCACCTCATAGCATCCATTCCAGCAAATTCACTCTGAATCGACGCTTAGAAGTTGTCCTAAAGTTGGACGAACGTCTGCCGTTGTTCATCCATCCGGCTCTGTTCCGGCGGGCAACCGGCAGGCCGGGGCCCTGTGGCCTGCGGAGCGCTCTACGGCTTGTTAAGATGCGCGACTGGCTTGCGCCGCCCGGCGCCGCTATCCACCGTCCGGACCACCCGACCGATGCCGATTTCGCTCCATAACAGCCTGACGCGCCGCGTAGAACCGTTCACCCCGCTCGACCCGAACCGGGTCACGATGTACCTGTGCGGGCCGACGGTCTACAACTACGTGCACATCGGCAATGCGCGCGGACCGGTGCTGTTCGATGTGCTGGCGAAGCTGCTGCGCCGCCACTACCCGAACGTGGTCTACGCCCGCAACATCACCGACGTCGACGACAAGATCAACGCAGCGGCCCAGCAGCTGGGTGTGGGCATCGAGAGCATCACCACGCGCTACGCCCAGGCCTATCGCGAGGACATGGCCAAGCTGGGCATTGCCCCGCCGGACGTGGAGCCACACGCCACGGCGCACATCCCGCAGATCATCGCCATGATCGAGCGACTGATCGCCAGCGGCCACGCCTATGCGGCGGAAGGCCATGTGCTGTTCAAGGTGGGCTCGTACCCTGCCTACGGCGCACTTTCGGGACGCGACCCCGAGGAACTGCTGGCTGGCGCGCGCGTGGAAGTGGCGCCCTATAAGGAAAGCCCAGGCGACTTCGTGCTGTGGAAGCCCTCCACCCCCGAACTGCCAGGCTGGGACAGCCCCTGGGGTCGCGGCCGCCCGGGCTGGCACATCGAATGCTCGGCCATGAGCGAGGCCCACCTGGGCGAAACCATCGACATCCATGCCGGCGGCGTCGATCTGCAGTTCCCGCATCACGAGAATGAGATCGCCCAGTCCACTTGCGCCCACGGCGGCAAAACCTTCGCCCGCTTCTGGCTGCACAACGGCATGCTGACCTTTAGCGGCCGCAAGATGTCCAAGTCGCTGGGCAACGTGATGTTGGTGCACGAATTGCTGAAGCAGCATCCACCGGAGGCCTTGCGCCTGCTGCTGCTGCGTGGCCATTACCGTCAGCCGCTGGACTGGTCAGACGGCGCTGTGGCGCAGGCGATCAGCACCCTCGACGGCTGGTATCGCGTGCTGCGCGACCTGGCCGATGTCGACGTGGATACGGCCAACCCGCCCGTTCCGGCGACGATTGAAGCGGCACTGTGCGACGACCTCAATACGCCGCAGGCACTGGCCGAACTGTCTCAGCTGGCCGATACCGCTCGTCAGGCGAGCACTCCTGAAGCCCGACACGATGCCAAGGCGACCCTGCTCGGTGCCGGCGCCGTGCTTGGCCTGCTGCAACAGGACCCGGAAACCTGGTTCAAGCAGGCTGGCGGCGAAGATGCCGTTGATGAAGCGCGCGTCGAGGCACTGCTTGCAGAGCGCCGCAGCGCCCGCGCTGCCAAGGACTTCAAGCGCGCCGACGCCATCCGAGAGGAACTCACCGCGATGGGTGTCGCGATTGAGGATGGGGCGCAAGGTACGCGCTGGAGCGTCGTGAAGGGCTAAGCAGCCTTCCATCGGAAGTACCAGCCCCCTATGTAATGACGGGGCTAGATTGACTCCTCACCCCAGCCCTCTCCCCACAGGGGAGAGGGCGCAGAAAAGCGGCGCATGCCCAAACGCGCGATAATGGCGCTATGAATGCCATCGCCACTTCCAGCGCCGAACAGGCGCAGCAAGACATCGTCGACGAATTTGCCTTCTTTGGAGACTGGACTGAGCGCTACCAGTACCTGATCGACCTGGGCAAGCAGTTGCCGGACTTTCCGGAAGACCTGAAGATCGAGGATTACCGCGTGCACGGCTGCCAGTCGATGGTGTGGCTGGTGCCCAGCGGGGATGCAGGCAAGCTGCACTTCCAGGCCACCAGCGACTCCGCCATCGTCTCCGGACTGATCGCCCTGGTGCTACGCGTGTATTCGGACCGCTCCGCCCGCGACATCGTCGCCACGGAACCGGCCTTCATCCAAGCCATTGGCCTGGCGAAGCACCTTTCGCCCACGCGCTCGAACGGCCTCGCCGCCATGCTGGCGAAGATCAAGGCGTATGCCGCGGCCACGCTGAAAGCCTGACCCGGCCATTACAAGACACCTCAAAACAAAGCCCCGCGCAGCGGGGCTTTGTTTTATGCGGCACACGGCAAAGGTGCGACCGCTTAGTCGCCCATCTGCTTCTGCAGATGCTCGCGACGCTCCTGCGCATCGAGCGACAAGGTGGCAATCGGGCGAGCGTCGAGACGCTCCACGCCAATTTCCTCGTCGGTCTCTTCGCAGAAGCCGTAGCGGCCTTCTTCGATGCGGCGCAGGGCCTTGTCGATCTTGGAGATCAGCTTGCGGTAACGATCACGCGTACGCAGCTCCAGCGAGTTTTCGGTCTCGCGGGTGGCGCGTTCAGCTTCATCGCCCACATCACGCACCTCATCACGCAGGTTCTCCATGGTCTGGCGCGACTCTTCCACCAACTGCTCACGCCATTCGCGCAGCTTGTTACGGAAGTAGGCCAGGTGCTTGGGGTTCATGTACTCCTCGTCGTTCGAGGGGCGGTAACCCTTGGGCAGATCGATCAGCGTCGTAGAGGGCAGCGCATAACGGCCGTCTTCACGGGTGATGCCATTGTCGAGAGTTGCAGATTTGTTCATCGAGGACTGCTGGGCTTTCTGAGTTTTGATGGGGATGTGACGAGCGGTCGCACTGGCCACTTTGCCTGTGAAAGGCGATGTGACCGGCTTGGCCGGCACGGCATGGGAGACCGGGGTTGCCTTGGCCGGGGCCGGCGTCGCCGGCCGGGCAGCCGCAGGCTGCTTGGCGGGGACGGGGCTGGCCGCGGGCTTGGCGGGCGCTGCCTTGGCCGTCTTTGCCGGTGCCGGAGCCGGCTTCGCCGGCTTGGTCACCGCCTTGGGCGGCTCCTTCTTGGCGGGCGCCGAAACTTTCTTGGCGACCGGTTTCTCAATTTTCTTAGCGACGGCCGGTTTCTTGGCCGGCGCCGCCTTCTTGGCGGGAGGCTTGGGAGCGGCCTTCTTGGCAACACTCTTGGCCGGAGCCTTGGCGACGACCTTCGCGGCGGCAGGCTTCTTGGCGGCGGCAGCCTTCTTCACCGGCGCCTTTGTCACGGCCGGCTTCTTGACCGCGGCTGCCTTGGTGGGCACCGCACTACGCCCGGCGGCAACCTTCTTGCCGGCCTTGACGTCTTTCACCTTGCCGGCAGGCTTTCCCTTCTGCGGCTTGGTGCCTGTCGCACTACGCGTCGTTTTCGCCATTTCCCTTCACCATTTTGGCCTTGGCGGCCGGGTGTTATAGCCCATGCGGCTTACACCGGCAACCTTGCTTCTGGAATACTTGCGCCACTACATGCCGCAAGCTGTTTTGGCAGCGTCAAACCGTCGTGACCCGACTGATACTTCTATTGCTTGGCTTCTACAAGCGCTGGTTAAGCCCCCTGCTGGGTCAACGCTGCCGCTTCCATCCCAGCTGTTCCGATTATGCACGGATTGCCATCGTGCGCTTCGGGCCGCTCAGGGGGAGCGCACTTGTCATCTGGCGCCTGTTGCGCTGCCAGCCATTATGCGAGGGTGGCAATGACCCCGTCCCCGAGCACTTCACCTTTCGCCGCTGTCGCACCCCAGGAGAAACCCATGTCCACTGACTGGTTGATCAAAAACGCCGAGCTGGTCAACGAAGGCCGCCGTTTCCACGCCGATGTGCGCGTGAAGCAGGGCCGTATCGACGCCATTGCCGGCGACCTGGACGCCCGCGCCGGCGAGCAGGTGGTCGACGCCAGCGGCCTCTGGCTATTTCCGGGCATGATCGACGACCAGGTGCACTTCCGCGAACCCGGCCTGACGCAGAAGGCCGATATCGCTCACGAGTCGCGCGCCTGTGCCGCCGGCGGCATCACCAGCTTCATGGAGATGCCCAACACCAAGCCGCCCGCACTGGACCGCGAGACGCTGGAAGCGAAGTATGCGCGCGGCGCGGAGGTCTCCGCCGTGAACTATGCCTTCTATATGGGCGCCAGCAATGACAACCTCGAGGCCATCAAGCGCCTTGACCCGCTGGCAGCGCCCGGCATCAAGGTGTTCATGGGCGCCTCCACGGGCAACATGCTGGTGGATAACCCAGAGGTATTGAACGGCATTTTCCAGTACGCGCCTACGCCGATCATCACGCACTGCGAAGACACGCCGATGATCGACGTGAACCTCGCCAAGGCGCACGAGAAGTACGGCGACGACATTCCGGCCTGGGAGCATCCGCTGATCCGTTCGCGCGAGGCATGCATCAAGTCGACGCGCCTCGCCATCGAGCTGGCCCGACGCCACAACACCCGCCTGCACGTGCTGCACATCTCCACCGCGGACGAGCTAGCCCTGTTCGAGCCGGGCCCGATCAAGGGCAAGCGCATCACCGCTGAAACCTGCGTGCACTTCCTGCACTTCGACGACCGCGACTATGAGCGCCTGGGCTTCCTGATCAAGTGCAACCCGGCGATCAAGACCTCGGCCGACCGTGAAGCCATCATCAAGGCATTGGCCGAAGGCCGCCTGGACGTGCTGGCCACCGACCATGCGCCGCACTTGCTGGAAGAAAAGGGCCAGTTGCACGACAAGGCCCCCAGCGGCCTGCCGCTGGTGCAGTTCGCGCTGCAGGCAGCCCTGCAGCGTGTGTTCGAAGGCAAGCTGACCCTGGAGCGCGTGGTGGAGGCCGTGACGCATGCACCGGCCACGCTGTTTGATGTGAAGGAGCGCGGCTTCCTGCGCGAAGGCTATGCCGCGGATCTGGTGCTGGTCGACCCCAACAAGCCGCACACAGTGCGTCGCGAGGAAGTGCTGTCCAAGTGCGGCTGGTCGCCGTTCGAGGGCTACACCTTCAACAGCTCGATCGCGGCCACCTTCGTGAACGGCCAACGCGTGTGGGATGGCAAGAGCGTCGATCAGGCCGTGCGCGGCCAGCGCCTGGCCTTTGATCGATGATGTGGAGGCTACGGGCGAGCGCGCTGCTCGCCCTTGGCGTAGCCGCCCTGCCCCTGGCGGCGGCCACGCTACCGCAAAGCCTTTCGCAGGGCGGATTGGTAACGGCCACGGTGCCGGCGGGCTCGTCCGCCACGGTGAACGGCAAGAACGTGCGCGTTGGTGACGACGGCATGTTGGTGTTTGGCGTAGGCCGTGATGAAAAGGGGCCCGTGGTTGTTGTGGTTACCTCTCCCGATGGCCACCGGGACACCTCACGAGTGACCGTGACGCCTCGCGCCTGGCCCGTGGAGCGCGTCAACGGCGTGCCACCCAAGACGGTAAACCCACCGCCCGACATCGCCGCGCGCATCCAGCGTGAACAGGCCGAAATGGCGGCTGCGCGCAAGCGTGACGATGACCGTGAAGGCTTTGCACACGGCTTTATCTGGCCGGTGACGGGCCGCATCAGCGGACGTTTCGGCAGCCAGCGCATTTTCAACGGCACGCCGAAATCGCCGCATCCAGGGATGGATATCGCCGTGCCTCAGGGCACGCCGGTGAAGGCCCCGGCTGACGGCATCATCACGTTCGCCAAGCCCGACCTCTATCTCACCGGCGGCACCGTGCTGATCGACCACGGCTTCGGGCTCAGCTCCAGTTTCCTGCACCTGTCGCGACTCGACGTGAAGGTCGGCCAGACAGTGCACCAGGGTGAGGTGATCGGCGCAGCAGGCATGACCGGACGGGCGACTGGCCCGCACGTGCATTGGGGGATCAACTGGTTCGAGGTACGACTCGACCCAATGCTGCTGCCAGGCATCGAAGGCACCAGCCCGCACTAACCCTCGTTAAGCGGGCTGCATGTCGGCGGTTACGGTACGGCCTTGAGGGTGATGCTCACCGGGCCGTTTTCGCCGGAACGACCAAGCACACTGGTGCGCGTGTCGTTGATGGCGAGCAGCTTGTCGCCCTGCTGCAGACGCACGTTGATAGCGAAATCCACGCCGTCGCGCAGGTCGGCCGGGTCATAGCTCAGCATGAAATCCACCGGCGACGCGCCGACGGGCTGGATGCGTTCTTCCGCCACGGTGCGTGAGGCAACGTCCTGGCGACTCACGTCAGCCAGCGTCACGATCAGCACGGCATCGGCCGGCACCAGATTCGGTAAGTCGTAGCGCACGTCACCCACCAGCGTCCTCATCAACGCTTCGTGCACCGGGGCTGCAGCCGCGCTGGTAGTGGCCGTCGGCTGGGAGGCCGCTTCCTTGTGATGGAACGGGAGCCACGAGCAAGCAGACAGCGCGAGCAAGGCAACGGCCAGCAAGGGAAGACGAAACGACATGCATGTTCTCCAGACAATGAAAGCCCTGCAACGGGCTTTCATCATGCTAACAGGGCCTACTTGAACTAGTGTTCAGGCGCAGCCCTTGCCCGCGTAGCCACCTTCCACGCCCTTGCTGGCGTAGGCGACGGCATCGTGCGGATGCAGACTCTCCTGATGCTCCACACGGATGTGAAAGTCGCTCAGCGCCTTGTTCACATCGAGCGCCTTCTGGATGCGGCGGGCCGCGTCCTCGCAGAACATCAGGTTGCCACCATTCGCAAGCGCGAACGCCTGCTCATCTTCGCGCTTCACGGCAGTCTGCACCGGCGTGCCCAAGGCTTGCTCGGTGACGTCGATCAGGTCGATCAGGTTGAAGTTGGCGCCGTCCGCCGGACGCACGCGCAGGCGCGCGACGCTGCGCTGTGCATGCGGCGTGGCGACGATGCCCTTCTCGCTGCCCAACCAGGCCAGCACAGCAGCGTGGTCAAGCGGCTTGGCGGTGTCGAAATCCTTGGCGAACTGGTCCTGGATCAACTGACGCGACAGCGCAGCCGATGCGGGACAGGTCGACGAGTAGACGATCTCGGTGCCGAACTCCAACAGAAACTCATCACCGATCATGCTTGCTTCGATGGTCACCGGGTATGAGCGCCAGCCGCTGTTGGCGCTGCGCAACGCAGGACGACGCACCAAGTGCTCGAAACGGATGCTCAAGCAGGCGCGATCGGATAGATCCTTGTGCGACTCCAGAAAGCCGCGCAGCAATTCGCGCAGCGTGTCGGTGCCCAGCGTCTGCGTACTCAGTGCCTGCTCGACCTGCAGATAGAGGCGCGACATGTGGATGCCCCGCTTGTCCGGGCGGCGCAGATTGACGAAAGCCCCGACGCGTGCGCTGGCACGCTGTACGTCACCGTCGCCGGCATCGAAGCGCACCGGCACCTCGATGCCGTCCATGCCGACCCAATCCAGCTCGCCGACGAGATGCGGCTGAGCGTGGACTGCCACATCGGGCAGTAGGCGGGCGGTGTTTTCCTCGGTGTACATAGTGAATCCTGTATGTCCGGCCGGCGGTCTTGGCGCCGGGAGACCACAATCTTGGGGCACGGTGGGTGCCTCGCAATAGTGGCGCGCGGGAAACGCTGCGTCCCGGCTTGCCTCAGTTCGCCGCGCGGCGCCAGGCCTTTGCGGCCTGCCACGCCTGCCATGCCACGCCCGGCCCCTGTCGCCCCTGCCCCTTGCGCAGCACGTCGAGCGGGTCTGCCGCCTTGCGCGCCTTGGCTACCAGGGTTTTGCCCTGGCGCGACTCCATCCCGCGGAACGCGCTCAACGGGCCAGGCAGACGCTCCGATTCACGCCACGCCTGGTGCAGATCTTCCAACTGGGCACGAACCGCATCGTTGCGCACGGTGCTGGCCTCGCGCAGCTCATGGCGGCTCAGGCCGAATTTGGCCAGGCGCGACATCGGAAGCGCCAGTCGATCGCGGTCGGCATCTTCTTCGAGACGCAGCAGCGAATAGAGCATGTGTGACAAGGTCGCCACGCGCGCGGCGCGCTCGCTGGATGCCTTATCACCGAACCACCACGCAGTTTCCAGCTCGGCAATGGCCCCGTGCAGCAACGAGCCAGCGGCAACCTGGGCCGGAAAATCCGCTGCCGTGCCCTCCTCCAGTTGCCCCATGGCGGCCAGCACGGGAGCGACCCAGCGCTCAGCCGCAATGGCATGGGCACGGTCATCGTCGAACAGCACGTGCGTCAGGGGGTGGCGACCGCCACTGGAGGCCGCACCCGACAGTTCTTCCGCCCACCAGTTGAGCTTGGTGGCCGCCACGTGCGGCTCACGAATGCCATACGCAGCCGCCAGCCATTCCTGCTCGAGCGCCGCTAGCGCGATGTGGCCGGGGTAGGTGTTCTGATCCACGAATGCCAACGCGATGCGCTGCTGTGGCTGTACGGCCAGCCACTTGTCGATGTAGCTCTGCAGCGCGGTGTCGCTCATGCGACCACCGTCAGGCGGCGGGTGAGATCAGATGGATGGTCCACCACGAGATCCGCATTCCACTGATAAGGGTCGCCACCATCGAGGTAGCCCCAACGCACGGCGACCGTATACATGCCTGCCCCGGCGCCTGCCATGACGTCGCGGCGATCGTCGCCCACAAACAGGCAACGCGAAGGATCGAGCCCAGCGCGCTCGCATGCCAGCAGCACGGGTGCCGGGTCCGGCTTCTTGACGGGCAACGTATCGCCGGACACCACCGCCGCGGCGCGGGGCGCCCAGCCAATACGAACCAACAGCTCGTCAGTCAGGAAGCCGGGCTTGTTGGTGACGATGCCCCACGCGATACCCTGCGCTTCGAGCGACGACAGCAGTTCGTCCACGCCATCGAACGGACGTGTGTGCTCGGCCATCATCGCGTGATAGAGCTCAAGATAACGCGGCATCAGGAGCAGTAACGCCTCGTCATCGAGGTCAGGAAAGGCACAGCGCAGGATGGCACGTGAGCCACGCGAGACCACCTCGCGAACCATCGCGTACGGAGGCGCGGCCGCCTGCATTTCGTCGCACTGTGCTTTCAGCGCCGCATAGAGATCGGGAGCGCTGTCGAGCAGTGTGCCATCGAGATCGAACAGCACGCCCTGGATATTTACCGGAAACGACTTCATGCGGGCTTTCGTGCGCTGATCAGGTAGTTCACGGCCGTAACGCGGCTCAACCACGCCTTGCGATTGAGCGGGTTGTAACCAAGGCCCGACACGTCATCGATTTCCAATCCAGAATGGCGCATCAAGCGCCCGAGCTCAGACGGCTTGAGGAATTGCGCGTAGTGATGGGTGCCGCGCGGAAGCATGCGCATGATGTACTCAGCGCCAAGAATGGCCGCACCGAACGCCACCGGCGTGCGATTGAGCGTCGACATCACCACCACGCCACCGGGCTTGACCATGCGGGCGAGGTCACTCACCAGCGCGGCCGGATCGGGCACGTGTTCGATTAGCTCCATGCAGCACACGACGTCGAAGCTCTCCGGTTCGGCAGATGCCAATTCGGCCGATGACTGCACGCGGTAGTCGATGTCGAGGCTCGGGTTCTCCAGTCGCGATTCGTGCATGTGCAGTCGAGCGATCTCGATCACCTTGTCACCCAGGTCGATGCCGGTGACACGTGCGCCCGCCTTGGCCAACGCCTCGCTGAGCAGGCCACCACCACAACCGACATCGGCCACGCGTGCGCCGCGCAAATTGACGCGATCGGCTACGTACGAAGCACGAACCGGATTCAGGTCATGCAGTGGGCGAGACTCGCCATCCGGATCCCACCAGCGCGCGGCAAGCTTGCCGAAGCGCGCGATTTCCTCGGGACTGACATTGGTTGCGGCTTGCATCGAAAGCATCCTTTGAAACGTGCGCGCAGCTTAGCGCGCGTTCCATTCGTAGACCGTGATATCCCAGCCGCCACTGGTATGGGCCGGGTCCTGATGTGCAATGGACAGCGCTTCGCTCATGTCGGCGGCACGCATGAGATAGGCGCCACCCGACTGGTCGCTGAAGCCACCGGACATGTCCAGCCGTCCGCCAGCACGCAGGCCTTCGAGGAAGTCCTTATGCGGCTGCACGAAAGCCGGATCGAAGTTCGGGCGACGCATAGCCATGACGAGATAACGATGCACGACGATCTCCTCAGCCCGCGTCGATGGCTGCAATGCGCTCACGCCATGCGTGCGTCTTCGCCAGCACGGCATCAGTGTCGATATCCGTCAGCAGGCGGCCAGCCAATTTACGCACACCGTTGATCCACACGTCGGTGACCTGATGACGGCCGGTGGCGTACGCCAACTGCGAAGCGATGTGGAACAACGGCTGCGTTTCCAGATCGGACAGTCGCACGGCGGCCAGATCAGCCTGCTTGCCGGCTTCGATGGAGCCGATGCGGTCTTCCAGGCCCATCGCGCGTGCGCCATTGAGCGTGGCCGCGCGCAGCGCATACGCGGCATCGAACGCAGCTGCGTCGCTGGCCACAGCCTTCGCCAGCAGCGCTGCGGTGCGCATCTCACCGAACATGTCGAGGTCGTTGTTCGACGCGCAGCCGTCCGTACCAATAGCGACGTTCACCCCAGCCTTGCGCAGCTTTTCGGCCGGGCAGAAGCCCGAGGCGAGCTTGAGGTTGGATTCGGGACAATGCACCACGGAAACACCCGCTTCCGCACATGCCTCGATTTCCGCGTCGGTGAGCTGCGTCATGTGCACGGCAATCAGGCGATCATTGACCAGTCCCAGCTTCTGCAAGCGCTGGAAGGGACGCAGACCGGACTTGGCCTTCTCCTCTTCCACTTCATGCGCGGTTTCATGCGTGTGCAGGTGCACCTGGATATCGAGCTGGTCGGCGAGCACGCGAATGCGCTCGAAGCTTTCGTCCGACACGGTGTACGGCGCGTGCGGCGCAAACGACGTGCTGATCAGCGTGTCACCCAGGAAACTGTCGTGCACTTCGATGGCGCGATCGAAGTACTCGTCCTGCGTCTTCGCCCACGCGGTAGGAAAATCGATCACCGGCAGGCCGACCACGGCGCGAAAGCCCATACGTCGGTAGGTGGCGCCAATGACGTCGGGGAAAAAGTAATTCTCGTTGGCGCAGGTGGTACCACCACGGATCATCTCGGCCACGGCCAGTTCAACGCCATCGCGCACAAACTCTGGGCCGATCACCTGACCTTCCACCGGCCAGATGTGCTTCTGTAGCCACACCATCAACGGCAGATCGTCGGCGAGGCCGCGCAGCAGCGTCATGGGGTTGTGCGTATGTGTGTTGACGAGGCCCGGAATCAGAACGTGCTCACCCAGTTCCACGCGCTCACGTGGTGCATAGGCGGCACGGGCATCCGACATGGGCAGCAGCGCCACGATGGCGCCCTTGTCGACAGCTACGGCGTGGTGCTCAAGGACGACGCCATGCGGCTCCACCGGCACGACCCAGCGCGCTTCGATCAGGAGGTCGATGGTTTGCGGGGCGTTCTGGCTCATTCCTTGACTCACTTTTTTAATGTTGGATACGACATGGGGCGGATCACCTTGCGGTGGCCGCCCCATGGTTGCCTAACGGCATGACGAACCATACGTTGTCACGCCATGCGCAGATGCGCAGGCCAATGCGTCACTTGCCGACGCGGCTGACGTATTCGCCCGTGCGGGTATCGACCTTGATCACTTCGTCGGTGGTGACGAACAGCGGCACGCGGACCACAGCGCCGGTTTCCAGCGTCGCCGGCTTGCCGCCGCCACCGGAGGTGTCGCCACGCAGGCCCGGGTCGGTCTCGGTGATCTTCAGCTCGACGAAGTTCGGGGCCTGCACGCTGATGATCTCGCCGTTGAACAGCGTGACCACGCACTCTTCCTCGCCCTTCAGCCACTTCACGGCATCGCCCAGGCCCGCCTTGCTGGCCTGGTGTTGCTCGAAGCTTTCCTGGTGCATGAAGTGCCAGAACTCGCCGTCGGAGTACAGGTACTGCATGTCGGTATCCACGACGTCGGCGACTTCAAAGCTGTCGCTGGACTTCATCGTCGACTCGCTGGTGCGGCCGTTCTTCAGGTTGCGGATGAAGATGCGTGTGAACGCCTGACCCTTGCCGGGCTTGATGAAATCGGCGTCGGTAATGACCCACGGGTCATTGTTGTGAAGGATCTTCATACCCTTCTTGACGTCGTTAAGACCGGCGGTGGCCATGTGCTGCGCTCCAGGTGTGATGCCGCGGGGAGGCGGCTAGAATAGGGTTTTCACCGGGCCTCCGGGCCCGATTCATGACCTCCTATGATAACCGCAAGCCGCGCCGCCCGCCTATCACCGCCCGGACCCGACTGGCGCGCGCTCTGGCGCGAGGCCGTGACGGACCCACGCGAACTGCTGGACCTCGTTGGCCTGGGGCATCTGGCCGACCGCCTGCCCGTGGACGATGCCGGCTTCGCCGTACGCGTGCCGCGGGGCTTCGTGGCCCGCATGCGGCAAGGTGACCCCGGTGACCCCCTGCTCCTGCAAGTTCTGCCCCAGTTGGCGGAACATGACGTGATCCCGGGTTTCGGCACCGACGCCGTGGGCGATATGGCGGCCCGCTCCGCCCAGGGCGTGCTGCACAAGTACGAGGGCCGCGCCCTGCTGATCGCCAGCGGCAGCTGTGCGATCAACTGCCGCTATTGCTTCCGCCGCCATTTTCCCTACGGGGACGAGATGGCCGCCGCCGGCCAGTGGCGCAAGGCGCTTGAGCACGTGCGTCACGACAGCTCGATCAGTGAGCTGATCCTTTCCGGCGGCGACCCACTGTCGCTGGCGACATCCAAGCTGGCGGAGCTTACGCAGGGACTGACCGAGATTCCGCACGTCACCCGCCTGCGCATCCATACACGCCTGCCCGTCGTGCTGCCAGAACGTATTGACGAGGCCTTCGGCCAGTGGCTGGCTCAGCTTCCGCTGCAGAAAGTGGTGGTACTCCACGCCAATCACGCGAACGAGTTCGACACGGCGGTGGATTCCGCCTGCGCCCGCCTGCGCGATGCCGGTGCTACCCTGCTCAATCAGTCGGTGCTCCTGCGTGGCATCAATGATGATGTCGACACGCTGGCCGCCCTGTCCGAGCGCCTGTTCGCCACGGGCGTGCTGCCCTACTACCTGCACCAGCTCGATCGCGTGCAGGGTGCCGCACACTTCGAGGTGGACGACGATCGCGCGCTCTCCCTCATTGAGGCGGTCCGGCATCGACTGCCGGGTTACCTGGTACCCAAGCTGGTTCGCGAAGTCGGCGGCGAACCCTCGAAGAGACCTGTGTAACAGATCCACAGTACAGTTGTGGGTTACGTCACTACCGGAATATTTCTGCTGGCAGCGGCCGGCGGAATCCGCTAAAACCCACGGACGGCCCGCCCTCCTGTCATCTCAGGCAAGCAGCGGCGCACAACGGAATAGCTCGGCGAGCCCATGAAAACTGACCAGGTCATCAAGATCCTTTTCATCGAGAAGTCAGTCGAAGACGCGGAACAGATCATTAGCCTGCTGCGCAACAGCGGCATCGCCGTAAGGCCCGGGCGCGCCACCAGCGCCGAACAGGTCACGGCGGCACTCGACGAACTGGGCCCGGACATCGTCCTCTTCGACCCTTCCGTCGGCACGCTCGAACTGCGCGAAGTGTCGCGCATGCTTGATGCGCATGGCCGCGACCTTTCGCTGATCGCGCTCGTCAGCCAGGTCGACAACGCAGCGATCACCGAGCTTTTCGTCAACGGCGCGCGTAGCGTGGCACTGCGGCCACAGCCCAAACAGCTGATGGCGGTCATCCAGCGCGAATTCGACGCGCTCAACATGCGCCGTCAGGTGCGTCGCCTGGAAGCTGCACTGCGCGAGTCGGAGCGACGCTGCGACGCGTTGCTCGACTCCTCCACCGACGCCATTGCCTACGTACACGAAGGCATGCACGTGCGCGCCAACCAGGCCTATCTCGATACTTTCGGCTACACGGATTTCGACGACCTGCTCGGCCTGCCCTTGCTGGACATGATCAGCCCCAGTGATGCCGACGAACTCAAGGGCACGCTCAAGGGACTCTCCAAGGGCGAGAAGCCCGCCGGGGTGCTTGAGCTACAGGCGCGCCGGGCCGACGCCACCAGCTTCAAGGCAAGCGTGGAGTTCGCGCACGCCATGTTCGAGGGCGAGCCCTGCCTGCAGGTGGTATTCCGCCGGCAGAAGGTCGACACCAGCGTGATCGAACAGCTGCAGCGTGATGCAGTCACCGGCCTGTTCAACCGCGCGCGCATGCTCGAATGCGTCGACGAGGCTGTCGCCGCCGCCTCGCAGGGCACCAAGGGGCAGTCGCTGCTGCTGATCGAGCCGGATAACTGGCAAAGCATCGTAGCCGGCGTTGGTCTCGCCAAGGCGGACGAACTGCTGGCCGCTTTTGCCAACCGCGTGGAGAGCCAGCTCACGGCCCACGATACCGCCGGCCTGCTGGCCGAGCACACGGTGGGCGTGCTGCTGCACACTCGCAACGATGAAGGCATCAAGCAGTGGATCACGGGGCTGCAGCAGGCCATCGCTGGCGGCATCTTCGACCTCGGCACCCGCTCCATCACCATCACCGCGAGCACCGGCGGCAGCCTGCTCGGCGAGCGCAACGCCAACACTGAGCTTCTGCTCAACCAGGCCAGCCAGGCACTGCGCAATGCACAGAGCCAGGGCGGCAATCGCAGCGATCTGCACGATCCCGCCGCCCGCGAAAAGGCCGACGAGGAGCGCGAGCGTTACTGGCTGCGCGTCATCAACCAGGCGCTTACACAGAACGATTTCGTCCTTTATCACCAGCAGACCATCAGCCTGCAGGATGCGGAGGGTGAGTTCTCCGAAATCCTGTTGCGCCTCAATGGGCCACAGGGCGAGGTACTCCCTGGCTTCTTCATGCCGATCGCCGAGAAACACAACCTCACCCCGGCCATCGACCGATGGGTGCTGAATCAAGCGATCGAACACCTGCGCGCCCGCGATCGCATGGGCTCGCCGACGACGTTCTTCGTCAAGCTCACCGCCGGCTCGCTTGCGGACAAGGAGCTACTGCCCTGGCTGGGCGAGCGCCTCCGCCAAGCGGCACTCAAGCATGGCCAGCTAGTACTGGAAATGACCGAGAGCAAGGTGGTGACGGCTCTGCGACCCTCGCAGGAGTTCGTACAAGCATGGCAGAAGCTTGGCGGACAGTTCGCGCTCGAACAGTTTGGCTCGGGGCTCAACTCGTTCCAATTGCTCAACCACATCAGTGCGGACTATCTGAAGATCGACCGCAGCTACATGGCCGACCTGCCTCAGCAAGCCGAAAATCAGAAGAAGGTGGTCGAGATCTGTCGCCAGGCGCGCGAGCTGAAGAAGCAGACTATTGCCGAATGGGTAGAGGATGCAGCGAGCACGTCGCTGTTGTTTGCCTGTGGCGTGGACTTTGTGCAGGGTAATTTTCTGCAGGAGCCGCAGAGGTTGGCGTGATCGTTCGCGTTGTCAAAGGTTGATGGCCCAGGCGCGGTCTTGCCTCTCCATTGTCAGCGCAATCGTTGTCCCGACGTATGCCCGAGCCGGGCAAGCGCATAGCGCACTATCGCCTCAGTTTCCACCCTCTCCCCTACAGGGAGAGGGCTGGGGTGAGGGGTGGGTGCCCGCCCCACCGTTTCGATGAAACCGTCATCCCTGCGGAGGCCGGAAGCGCTTTTCAACAGCCGAATGGCTGGTCATCCAGTTGCGTTAGTGGTTGGCTGTCGCCTCGAGCGTCACCGCGACCCGCCCGCTTACGCAGCGGGCGTTTCGATCGTCTGCCGACGCTCGAGTCACTTTTCTTGGGCAAGCGAAGAAAAGTGACTCGCCCTCCGGCAGGAGGTCGAAAGCCCGCCGCAGGCGAGCCAGATCGCCGTATCGCTCAAAGCAAATACCGAGGGTCTGGATCCCGGCCTTCGCCGGGATGACGAGACACAGGGTGGGGCTGAGATTGCCCCCTCACCCCTTTCCCCTCCCCAAAGAGGAAAGGGAGAAAAGCCAAGACAACCCCACAAATGAAAACCCCGCGAATTGCTTCGCGGGGTTCTCTTTAAACCAACAAGCAGACGCCCGAATTACTCGGCAGCAGCAGCCTTCTTGGCAGCCTTGGCTGCGGAGACAGCAGCGACGTCTTCCTTGATGCGGGCAGCCTTGCCTTCCAGGTTGCGCAGGTAGTACAGCTTGGCGCCGCGGACCTTACCCTTACGCTTCACTTCCAGCGAGTCGATGGCCGGGCTGTGAGCCTGGAACACGCGCTCCACGCCGGTGCCGTGCGAAATCTTGCGCACGGTGAAGGCCGAGTGCAGGCCGCGGCTACGCTTGGCGATGACGACACCCTCGAACGCCTGTACGCGCTCGCGGTTACCTTCCTTCACCTTCACGTTGACCACCACGGTGTCACCAGGGCCGAACTCCGGCAGCTGGCGGGTGATCTGCTCGGCTTCGAACTGTTCGATGATCTTGTTCATGGCAACACCTGTCTGTTTACTGCGCCCTTAATGGGCCGTATCGTCGTGCCGCGTCTGCTGAGCATGCTCGCGGCGGAATTCATCCAACAGCGCTCGGGATTCTGCATCCAACGCGCGCTGCGCCAAAAGGTCGGGACGTCGCAACCAGGTCCGTCCCAGCGATTGCTTAAGGCGCCAGCGGCGGATAGCCGCGTGGTCACCGGAAAGCAGTACATCCGGTACGTCGCCGAGTGCGTCATGCACCGGTTTTGCATAGTGCGGACAATCCAGCAGTCCGTCCGAAAACGAATCCTGCTGCGCCGACTGCGCGTCATTCAACGCACCGTCCTGCAAGCGGCCCACGGCATCGATGATCACTGCCGCGCCCAACTCACCACCGGACAACACATAATCGCCGATGGAAAGCTCCTCGTCGACCTCGTGCGCCAGCAAACGCTCGTCCACACCTTCGTAACGCCCACAAAGCAAAGCGATGCGCGGCAGTTTCGCCAGCGCCTCCACCCTACCCTGCGTCAACCTCGCACCTTGTGGGCTGAGGTAAACCACATGCACCGGTTCCGGTGCCGCCTCACGCACTGCCTTGAGGGCACCACGTAAAGGCTGAATCAGCATCACCATCCCAGGCCCGCCGCCGCAAGTGCGGCCGTCCACAGTACGGTAATTGTCGGTGGCGAAATCACGGGGATTCCAGGTTTCCACCTGAAGGAGTTCCCGCTGCTGCGCCCGACCGACTACGCCAACCGAAGCACACTGACGCATGAAGTCGGGAAACAGCGTGACGACATCAATGCGCATAGATCCTCAAACCTGTTTGGTAGCGCTTGGCGCGCTCAGAATTCAGGATCCCAGTCCACCACCATGCACCCGCCGGACAAGTCCACCGAACGCACGAAAGATCCCTGGATGAAAGGAACTAGCCGCTCGCGCGTGCCGTCCTTCACTACCACGACGTCGTTGGCGCCGGTCGCGAACAGATGACTGACTCGACCCAATGCCACGCCTTCCGTGGTGACGACCTCAAGACCCTCGAGATCGACCCAGTAATACTCATCCTTGCCGGGAGGTGGCAGCAGCTCACGAGCGACGTAGATGTCTTGCCCGATCAGTGCTGCTGCGGTGTCGCGGTCGTTTACATCAGGGAATTGAGCGACAAGCCCTTTGCCCTGCGGACGACCCTTCACTCCCGTGATCTCCGTCTCCACACCCGGCGCCGACGTGAGCAGCCAGGGTTGGTAGGTGAAGATCTTCGTGCGGGGCTCGGTCCAAGATTCGATCTTGAGCCAGCCCTGCACGCCGTACAGCCCGACGATGCGTCCGACGAGGACGCGCCGGCCGGCTGCCGTCATACTCAGGCAGCCTGCTGCTTGCCGGCTTCCTTGACCAGGGACGCGACCTTATCGGTCAGCTGCGCACCCTTGCCAATCCACTCCTGCACGCGAGCAACATTCAGCTCAAGGCGCTTGTCCTTGCCCGAAGCCACCGGATTGTAGAAACCCACGTTTTCGATGCTGCGGCCATCGCGCTTGTTGCGCTGGTCGGTAACAACGATGTGGTAGAACGGACGGCCCTTGGCGCCGCCGCGCGAAAGACGAATCTTGACCATAAATAAAAGCTCCAGAGTTGCCGGGATGCCGGCAGCACGCACGCAGCGGTGCGCGGTGAACGCGGCATTTTAATGAATTCTGAGGAAAAGGAAGAGCTGAGGGGCAAATCCGGCCAGAAATCCCAGCCGGGCTGTTCAGACTCAGCGCATCGGGGGGGAAGCCTCCACCCATGCCGCCCATGCCCTTCATGGCACCGCGCATCTGGCGTAGCAGGCCCTTGGTACCACCCTTGGAGAGTTTGGACATCATCTTCTCCATCTGCATGTACTGCTTTAGCAGGCGATTGACGTCAGCCGGCTGAGTGCCCGAACCACGCGCCACGCGAGCGCGACGCGAGCCGTTGAGCAGGTCCGGATGGCGACGCTCCTTCTTGGTCATCGACTGGATGATCGCGACCATGCGCTTGATCTCACCGTCGTTGACCTTGGATTTCACGTTTTCCGGCAGCGCGGAAACGCCCGGCAGCTTGTCCATGAGGCCAGCCAAGCCGCCCATGTTGTTCATTTGCTCGAGCTGGTCGCGCATATCGTTGAGATCGAAGCGCTTACCCTTGATGACCTTCTCTGCGAGCTTCTGCGCCTTCTCTTGATCGACCTTGCGCTCCACTTCCTCGACCAGCGACAGCACGTCGCCCATGCCGAGGATGCGCTGCGCCACACGATCCGGATGGAACGGCTCCAGCGCATCGGTCTTTTCGCCCGCGCCGAGGAACTTGATCGGGCGGCCCGTGACGTAACGCACCGAGAGCGCCGCACCGCCGCGCGCATCACCGTCAGTCTTGGTGAGCACCACACCGGTGAGTGGCAGGGCTTCGGCAAAGGCCTTGGCGGTATTGGCCGCGTCCTGGCCGGTCATGGAGTCGACAACAAACAGCGTTTCGACCGGCGTGATCGCAGCGTGTAGCGCCTTGATCTCCGCCATCATCGCCTCGTCCACATGCAGGCGACCGGCGGTATCGACCAGCAGCACGTCGATCACTTCGCGGCGCGCGGCAGCCATGGCGTTCTTGGCGATGTCGACTGGGTTCTGCCCCGCTTCCGACGGGAAGAACTTCACACCCACCTGCTCTGCCAACGTGCGCAACTGCTCGATAGCGGCCGGACGGTACACGTCGCAGCTCACCACCATCACCTTCTTCTTTTTGCGCTCGGTGAGGAAGCGCGCAAGTTTGGCGACCGTCGTCGTCTTACCGGCACCCTGCAGGCCCGCCATCAGCACGACGGCGGGCGGCTGCTGCGCCAGATTGAGCTCAGTATTGGCGGTGCCCATCACGGCCGTCAGCTCGTCGCTGACCACCTTCACCAGCGCCTGGCCCGGCGACAGGCTCTTGAGCACTTCCTGACCCACTGCGCGTACCTTCACGCGCTCAACCAGCGCCTGCACCACCGGCAAGGCCACGTCGGCCTCCAGCAGGGCAATGCGCACTTCGCGCAGCGCTTCGCGGATGTTTTCCTCGGTCAGGCGACCGCGGCCGCGCAGGCGGTTGACGGTGGCGGAGAGGCGTTGGCTGAGGGACTCGAACATGGATAGTGCCGGTAGGCGGAAAGAGATCGATTATAGCCGGGCTTGGGGGCCGGGTCTCGGGGCCCTCGGCGGAGCCCGCAAAATGGCGAGCCCGGGCACCCATCGTGCCGCATCCGCCGCCGCGACGCCGTACCCCTCCCGCCACTTCCGGCCCTATGCCACACTCGTCCGCTATGGCCGCCATCGTCTTCTTCGCTCTGCTCGCCATCGTGCTTTACCTCACCGCAGCGACGGCACTGGCCCGGCCGCTGTTGAGTGGCGGGCAGCCGCTGAATCGCTCTGCACTACTACTGGCGGGTGGTGCGGTAGTAATTCACGCCGGCACCCTGCTGAGCATGCATCGTGGCTCGCTGGACCTGCATTTCTTTTCCGCACTCTCGCTGGTGGCCTGCGTGGTGTCCGCACTGACGCTAGTGGTGAACATCTGGCGGCCGGTCGCAGCGCTTGGCGTCATCGTGTTCCCGCTGACCGCGCTGCTGCTCGCATTGGATACGTTCGCTGCGCCGATAACCGCGCCGCTGCCACTGGAGTGGCAGATCAAGCTGCATGTGATCGTGGCGTTGTTTGCCTTCAGCGTGCTGTCCATTGCCGCCGTGCTGGCCATCCTGCTGGCGGTGCAGGAGCGCGCGCTGCGCCATCGCCAGTTCGGCCCCTGGTTGCGCGCCCTACCGCCGCTGACGCTGACCGAAACCCTGATGTTCCGTCTGATCGGCACGGGTTTCCTGTTGCTCACGCTGACCCTGCTCACCGGCATCCTGTTCGTGGACAACCTGTTCGGCCAACACCTGATCCACAAGACGGTGTTATCCATCATCGCGTGGCTGGTGTTCGGCACCCTGCTCTACGGCCGCTGGCGCCACGGCTGGCGCGGTCGCAGTGCGGTGAACCTCACACTGATCGGCATGGGCGTGCTGCTGTTGGCCTTCTTCGGCACCAAGGCGGTGCTGGAGCTGATCCTCCATCGCACGCCATGAGCAACCCATGAGTACGCCCAGCCAGTTCGTCCTGACACTTTCCTGTCCTGATCGCGCTGGCATCGTGGCAGCAGTGTCAAACCACCTTGCCGCTCAGGGTGGCAACATCATCGAGGCGCAGCAGTTTGGCGATGCGGAGACGGGCCGGTTCTTCATGCGCCTGGTGTTCGAGGATGCAGAGCGCAACCTCGATGCGCTGTCTTCTGGCTTCGAAGGTTTCGCGAAGCAGTTTTCCATGCAATGGGCATTGCGTGACCGCGCCCAGCGTCGACGCGTGATGCTGCTGGTATCGAAGTTCGACCATTGCCTGTCGGACATCCTCTATCGCTGGCGCATCGGCGAATTGCCGATGGATATCGCCGGCGTCGTCGCCAATCATCCGCGCGACACGTATCGCCACCTTGATCTCGACGACATCCCGTTCCACCACCTGCCGGTGAACCGCGACAGCCGAGACGGACAGGAAGCAGCACTGTGGCAGCTGATTGAGCAATCAGACACGGATCTGGTTGTGCTGGCGCGCTACATGCAGGTCCTGTCGAACGACCTGGCCCGCAAGCTGACCGGTCGCTGCATCAATATCCATCACTCCTTCCTGCCGGGCTTCAAGGGTGCGCGCCCGTATCATCAGGCGCACCGCCGCGGCGTGAAACTGATCGGCGCCACCGCCCACTTCGTGACCGCCGAACTGGACGAAGGCCCGATCATCGAGCAGGACATCGAGCGTGTGACGCACGCCGACACGCCGGACGATTTGATCCGCATTGGGCGCGACATCGAACGCCGCGTGCTTGCGCGTACGTTGCGCCTTTACCTCGACGACCGCGTGCTGCTCAACGGTGCGAAAACGGTCATCTTCCATTCTTGACGGAGATCCGCGTGGAACTGATCGGCATGCTCGATTCGCCCTATGTGCGTCGCGCCGCGATTTCGCTGCGCATGCTAGGCATCCCGTTCCAGCACCGCTCACTATCGGTGTTTCGCAACTTCGACGAGTTCGAGCAGATCAACCCTCTGGTGAAGGCGCCGACGCTGGTTGGTGACGACGGCGAGCTACTGGTCGATTCCTCGCTGATCATCGAATGGGCCGAGTCCGTGCGCACCGCGCCCAGCCTGATGCCCGTGGCGCCGACCGAGCGCCTGCAGGCATGGCGTCTGATCGGCATGGCACTGACCGCCAGCGAAAAATCCGTGCAGATCGTGTACGAGCACAAGCGCGTGCCGGAACGTCGCGACAGCGACTGGCTGGCCCGCGTCGAAGGCCAACTGCGCGCCGCCTACGACATGCTCGAGCTCCACGCTGCCGCTCATGGCGATTGGCTGGTCGGCGACCATTTCAGCCAGGCGGACCTCAGCACGGCCGTCGCTTGGCGCTTTACCCAACTCGTCGCACGCGACACGTTAGGCCAGCGCGACTACCCTGCGCTCCGCGCGCTTTCGCTCCGCGCGGAGCAATTGTCGGCTTTCCAGGCGCTGCCGCCGGAATAACGGCGCAAGTCGCAGCTCAGCGCGACAGGTGGGTAGCCAACGCCCCGTAGAACTGGTCGTAGATCGCTGCGTCGCTCAGCACGCTGGTGCGGGAATCGCCATTGCTGTCCCACACGGTGCGGCGAAAGCGCGTCCTGGCAAATACGCCCTGGCCGTCGGGCGCGGGCTCCAACAAGATCAGTGCCTCGGTAGTCTGGTGATCCGGCTTGCTGGGCAAGGGCACCTTTGCCTTCAAAACGCCACGCAAAACCTCACGGCCTTGACTCACCAGCACTTCGTTATGCCGCGCCTCGACCAGATGGAACTCGCGATCGACCATGGTCGTTTCGTAGCCCTGCTCGCGCAAGGTTTGCACCGCGGCATCCAGCACCGGATCAAGGCGCGCGCTGTAACGATGATCGCGCACCCGTTGCAGGGTCTGTTGATCCTTTTCGCCAAGCTCCACATTGGTCTGCGTGGAACTGTAATGAAGAAAGTGACCACCTTTGCCGGTCACCTCCTCATTGGGCTTGGTCGCATCCTGGGCCAGCACCGCACTGGCGACAAGCGCGCCCAATACGGCAACCCATCCTCGCATCATCCCTCGCTTCCGCCTGCGGTACATACAGCGTCCTGCCTGATCGACCTGGGGAAGCGCAGACTAACCATTCCCCGCGGACAACACGTGTGCCACTCCCACACGCTGCTTCATCACCGTTCAGCGGCAGGCATCGATCGCCTGAGAGAGCCGCTCCACCGCGACGATCTCCATCTCCCCCACCTTTGCCTTTTTCGGTGCATTCGCCTTGGGCACGATGGCTCTTTGGAACCCATGGTGCGCCGCTTCTTTCAGGCGCTCCTCACCATTGGGGACCGGGCGAATTTCTCCAGACAAACCCACTTCACCGAAAGCGATGGTTTTCTCCGGCAACGGGCGATCACGCAGCGAGGAGAGCACGGCCAGCAGCACCGGAAGATCCGCGGCCGTTTCCTGCACGCGGATACCACCAACCACATTGACGAACACATCCTGGTCGTAGGCCGCCACACCACCATGCCGATGCAGCACGGCCAGCAGCATGGCGAGGCGATTCTGTTCAAGGCCGAGCGCAACACGACGCGGATTGCCCAACGAGGACTGATCCACCAGCGCCTGCACCTCGACCAGCAGCGGTCGCGTACCTTCGCGCGTCACCATCACCGCACTGCCGGGCGTCGGCCCACTGTGCGCGGACAGGAAGATCGCCGACGGGTTGGGCACCTCGCGCAGCCCCTTCTCCGACATAGCGAACACGCCCAGCTCATTTACCGCACCGAAGCGATTCTTGAAGGCACGCAGCACGCGGAAGCGGCTGCCTGATTCGCCTTCGAAGTACAGCACCGCGTCCACCATGTGCTCCAGTACGCGCGGACCGGCGATGCCGCCCTCCTTGGTCACGTGTCCCACGAGGAAAACGGACGTGCCGGTTTCCTTGGCGAAACGGGTTAGCTTGGCCGCGGACTCGCGCACCTGACTCACCGATCCCGGCGCGGCGGTCAGCAACTCGGTCCAGATGGTCTGGATGGAGTCGATCACCAAAACACGCGGACGATTACTCAGTGCCTGCTCGATGATGCGCTCGATGCAGGTTTCAGCCAGCGCGTGCAACGGCGCCAGTGGCAGATCCAGGCGCTGCGCGCGCGAGGCGACCTGCGCCAGCGACTCTTCGCCGGTCACATAGACGCTGGGCACCCGAGATCCCAGCGTGCCAAGCATCTGCAGCAGCAACGTCGATTTGCCAATGCCTGGGTCGCCACCGATCAGCACCACCGAGCCGTCGACGAGGCCGCCGCCCAGTACGCGGTCCAACTCGCCGATCCCGGTGAGCGTGCGTACTTCCGCATTGAGCGCCACCGCCGTCAGCGGGGTCACCTTGGGCGAGCCGGCGGCGGCACCGGCATAGCCGGCGGTGCTGCGCGCCGCACCCGCCGATTTCACTGCCGGCTGCACCACAATCTCGCTCAGGGTGTTCCACACGCCGCAGTCCACGCACTGGCCCTGCCACTTGGAGTGCTCTGCTCCGCAATCGGTGCAGACATAGGCGGTCTTGGCTTTGGCCATGCGTCATTTTCCTGGGTACATCGTGAAGACGTCCAAGCTTAACGGGGCGCCATCGCAATCGGCGAGACGCGGATAAAGTCGACCTCGGGAAAAACGCGGGACTGAACCTCCCGGCACGCTCAGCCTTCGTCTTCGACGAACAACACGCGTTTTGTCATGCCACACGTCAGGTCGTAGGAGATCGTGCCAGCCTGCGTCGCGATGATTTCGACAGGCAACTCCGGCCCCCACAACGTCACGCGATCACCGACCTTGGCATCCGGAGCACCACGCAAGTCCAGCGTGATCAGATCCATCGACACGCGGCCGATCAACGGCACCTGTCGATCGCCCACCAGCACAGGCGTACCGGCGACCGCGCTGCGTGGATAACCGTCGCCATAGCCCACGGCCGCCACACCCACCGCCATGTCTTCGGGGCAGGTCCAGGTGCCGTTGTAGCCAATGCGTTCGCCCTTGCCAATGCGGTTGATGGCGATCAGCCGCGTGCTCAACGTCATCGCCGGACGGAAGCCGAAATCGGCTCCGGTTTTGCCGTCAACCACCGACAAGCCATACAGCAAACCACCCGTGCGCACCCAATCGCCGCGCGCATCGGCCCAGCCCAACACCGCCGCGGAATTGGAGAGCGAGCGCGGCCCTTGCAAGCCACGTGTCGCCTCGGCGAAACGCGCGATCTGCGCGGGCGTCTCCGCGCCGTCGAACACTTCGGATTCAGCGAAATGCGTCAGCAGGCCGATCTCGGGATCGATGCCTGGCATCGATGCCAGCTGCGCATGGACAAAAGCCACGGCCTCGGGCGCGAAGCCCAGTCGATGCATACCGCTGTCCACCTTCAACCACACACGCAAGGGACCGCGCGACGGCGAAGCTTCCTTCAGCCAGTGCAGTTGTTCTTCATGATGAATAGCAGCGTCCAGATTCAGTCGCTGCATTTCAGCGATATCGCTCGCCTGATCAGGCCCCGACAACACGACGATCCGCTGGCGATGCCCCGCCGCACGCAACCGCAAGCCATCGCCCAGCGCCGCGACAGCGAAGGCATCAGCAGCACCATCCAAGGCGCGCGCCACACGTTCAAGGCCATGCCCATAGGCGTCGGCCTTGACCACAGCCATGACTTTGGCTGGCGCCGCCATCTGCTTGATGCGCGCAAGATTGTGGCGCAAGGCGCCCAGGTGGATCGTGGCGACGGTAGTACGGCTCATGCGTGCCTGGCGCCCTTTGGACGCGATGAAAATGGGCGGAAAAATAGGCCGGATAACCTCGGACAAGGCGGGAAGCTTACCAGCCTTGTCCGGGACGACCCGGCCCGACGCGCCCAACCTAACGTTCCGGTCCGGCACTCACGGGGCGCCACCGTGGCATTCCCCGGGCAACGGCTACCCTCACCGGTAGCCGCACCCACTCAACGGTTGTCGTGGGAATCGCAGCGCTCAATCGCGACCCGGCGCGCCTTGTCGTATTCGTGCTGGGTCATGGCACCGGACGCCAGCGCGTTCTGCAGGTCCGTCATCTGCTTGCCACAGGTGTCATTGTTCTGCACGACGCGGGTACTGCTGCCGCAGCCGGCCAGCGCCAGGCAAACGGCAATCAGCGATGTAGAAATGATGGTTCGGCTCATGGCGGCACCTCTCAGATGACACGCAGCACCAACAACACGATCAGGATGATCACAATCAAGCCCAGGCCACTGCTCGGGCCATAGCCCCATGCACGGCTGTATGGCCATGTGGGCAGTACGCCGAGCAAGAGCAACACGATGATGAGCAGAAGAATCAGCGACATGTGTCGTGCCTCGTGTGGGGAACCAGCTACGAGGCTGCGCCGCGACATGTGAATGCCGCACGGGATTCATGTGTAGAGCATGCATAGACGCAATGCAGTACAGGCGCCGTTCCTATAACGGAACGGCGCCTGTACATAATTCATCGTCGTTTATTCGAAGGCGCCGACAAACGAGTCGGGCGCGTAGTTCTCGAACTTGGTGTAGTGGCCAAGGAAGGTCAACTTCACCGTGTCAGTCGGACCGTTACGCTGCTTGCCGATAATGATTTCCGCGAGGCCCTTATCGGGCGATTCCTTGTTGTAGTACTCGTCGCGGTAGATGAACATGATCACGTCCGCGTCCTGCTCGATAGCGCCGGATTCGCGCAGGTCGGACATCATGGGGCGCTTATCGGCACGCTGCTCCAGCGAGCGGTTCAACTGCGACAGCGCAATCACCGGGCAGTTGAGCTCCTTGGCGAGACCCTTCAACGAGCGCGAGATTTCCGAGATTTCAGTCGCGCGATTTTCATTCATGCCCGGCACCTGCATTAGCTGCAGGTAGTCGATGACGATAAGCCCGAGGCCACCGTGTTCGCGATGCAGTCGGCGCGAACGCGAACGCAATTCCACCGGCGACAAGCTCGGCGTGTCATCGATGAAGATCTTGGCTTCGGACAACAGCGCGATGGCGTTAGTGACACGCGGCCAGTCTTCCTCGGCGAGGTCGCCATTGCGCAGATGCTGCGCATGGATGCGGCCCACCGAAGAAATCATTCGGAACGCCAACTGCGAAGCCGACATTTCCATCGAGAAAATCGCCACGGCCTTCTTGCCACGCATTGCCACGGCTTCGGCCATATTCACCGAGAACGCGGTCTTACCCATGGAGGGTCGCGCCGCGACGATGATCAGATCGGAGGGCTGCAGGCCTGAGGTGAGCTCGTCCAGATCAGAAAAGCCCGTAGAAACACCGGTGAGCTGCCCTTTGTTCTCGAAGCGCTCAGAGAGGATGCGAAAGGCGTCCTTCACCGCCTCACGCATGGACACGGTGTCTTTCTTGCCGCGCGCACCCGACTCGGCGATCTTGAACACCGCCTGCTCTGCGCGCTCAAGCACTTCCTGCACGCTCTTGCCTTCGGGCTGGTAACCGTCCTCGGTGATGCCGACGCCCGCATCGATCAGCTGACGCAGCACGGATTTTTCGCGAACGATTTCAGCGTAGGCGGCAATGTTCGCCGCGCTCGGAGTGGTGTTGGCCAGCTCGATCAGATACGACGCACCGCCCACCATCTCGGCCAGGCCGTTGGCCTCGAACCAGTCGCCGAGCGTCACCGCATCACACGGCATGCCCTTGGCGGCCAACTCGGTGATGGCGCGCCAGATCAGGCGATGATCCTTGCGGTAGAAGTCCTGCTCGCTCAGGCGGTCGGCCACCTTGTCCATCGAATCCGGGGACAGCATGAGGCCACCCAGCACAGCCTGTTCCGCGTCGATCGAGTTGGGTGGTACACGCAGGGCATCGATGCTGGACGGAGGTTTGCGCTCAGAACGACCGCGGCGCTCAGGGCGATCGGAACGATCGGAAACGAAGGACATCGCGATTCCTCGCAGCGGAGCGCTGCATTGCCGGCGGCGTTACGTGAGCACAGAGCATACGCGGCACCCTCTCAGGCGACGAGACAATAACTCTGTGGATAACCTGTGGTTCGTTGTGGATAACCTGGGACGAACGACGGAAAAGCAGACGGGCGCCCGGAGGCGCCCGTCTGGGTATTGCGAGCGATGGATCGGCTTACTTTTCGCCGACCACGATCACCTTGATCTGGGTCTGCACGTCAGCGTGCAGCGCGACCACGGCGTCAAACTCGCCGGTGTGGCGGATCGGGCCTTCGCCCTGGATCACTTCACCCTTGTTCACGTCGTGACCGGCAGCCTGCAGGGCTTCCGAGATCTCGCGCGGGCCAACCGAGCCGTACAGCTTGCCTTCCGGGCTGGCATTCGCGGCGATGGTCACCGTGACGCCTTCCAGCTTGGCCTTGCGGCCTTCGGCACCGGACAGCTGCGAGGCAGCCTTGGCTTCGTACTCGGCGCGGCGCTTCTCGAAAGCTTCGAGGTTGGCGGCGTTGACCGGCACGGCCTTGCCCTGCGGCAAGAGGTAGTTACGACCGTAACCCGGCTTGACCTTGACCTTGTCGCCCAGGTTGCCGAGGTTGCGGACTTTTTCTAGAAGAATCAGTTCCATGGTGGTTCCTTTTCGTTAGCACCGGATGGGCCCGGCGCAGCCGTGGACGGTTGTCCGAAGAGTTGGACGATGCGCCGGATGTCACCACCCGGCGCATGCCACGACTTAATTAGACGTCGTGGTTGTCGGTGTACGGCAGCAGAGCCAGGAAGCGGGCGCGCTTGATAGCGGTCGCCAGCTGACGCTGGTAGCGAGCCTTGGTGCCGGTGATGCGCGACGGAACGATCTTGCCGTTCTCGGTCACGTACTGGCGAAGGGTGTTGAGATCCTTGTAATCGATCTCTTTGACTTTTTCGGCCGTGAAGCGGCAGAACTTGCGGCGGCGGAAGAACTTGGACATGTCTGTGCTCCTGATCAGTCGTCGCTGTCGCGATCGTTGTCGCGCTCTTCGCGGTCACGACGAGCCGGACGCTCGTCACCATCGCTGTCGTCATCGCGGCGACGCGAGGACTTGGCGTCATCCTTTTCCTTGGACTTCAGGATGAAGGACTGCTCGGTATCAGCTTCGTCACGGCGAACCACGAGGTGGCGCAGCACGGCGTCGTTGAAGCGGAAGCCCGACTCGAGCTCGTTCAGCGCGTTCTGGCTCACTTCAATGTTGAGCATGACGTAGTGAGCCTTGGCCAGGTTCACGATGGGATACGCCAGCTGGCGGCGGCCCCAGTCTTCCAAGCGGTGGATCTTGCCGCCATCGGTCTCGATCAGCGCCTTGTAGCGCTCGATCATCGCCGGGACCTGCTCGCTCTGGTCAGGGTGGACCAGAAACACGACTTCGTAATGTCGCAGGGACATCGTGTGGTAACTCCTTGTGGATGCGGCCTTTTCGGGCCTGGCAGCCTCCCGCCCTATGCGGTGAGGCAAGGTTCCATCCGCGCCTTTGAGGCATGGACAGAAGCGGAAGTGTAAGGGAATTCAGCCGTTTGGGGCAAGTCGATGACAGCCTCGGCCGCGTTCGCGCCAAATCTCAGCCGACGGTGAAACTCTCACCGCAACCACACTCGCCCGTGGCGTTGGGGTTGTGGAAGACAAAGGCGGCGTTCAGGCCCTGGCGCTGGAAATCGATCACCGTGCCATCGATCAGGGGCAGGCTTTTGCCCTCGACGATCAGCGGCACGCCGTCCACGTTCATGATCTCGTCGCCCTCGCCCAGATCCTGAGCCAGGTCGACCACGTAACCAAAACCTGAGCAGCCGGTCTTCTTCACGCCAAAGCGCACACCTGCGGCACCGGGGGTACCGGCAAGGAAGGAACGCATGCGTTCGCTGGCGGCGGGAGTAATGGTGATGGTCATGGGCGATGCAACTACTGAGGCCTTTCGGCGGTCGGAAAACGGACGCTAGGTGTCGCTAGCTGAACGGAACCTACATTATCATGCACGGGCTGCCCGAACGGATTTCGCAAGGGTGTCACCGTTTCTATTTGCCCGCAGATGCGTGCTGCGCCAGAGAAGGCAGGCTGGTTGCCTGTCGAACTGGTGCAGCGCGGAGCTGGGGGCGAATAGAAACGGCCCGAAGGGTGACTTCCAGAAAGCGCCCAGGCTGTGGGGCGCGACTTGTGCAGGCAGCCAGCCTGAACGGCGCCGCGCCCCACAGCCTGGGCACTTTCTGGAAGTCATGCCACCCTTGCGAAATCCATTCGGTCAGCCCTATTCGACTTACGCGTCCGATATGCGGCGCCCAGCAGGAGTTTCAATCCATGGCGGTGGTTAGCGTCAAGCAGGCTCTTTCCGGTTCGATCGAAGCCGGCAGTGTCGTCACGGTGCGCGGTTGGGTGCGCACGATCCGCGATTCGAAGGGCGGCCTGTCCTTCGTGAATGTGACCGATGGCTCCTGCTTCGATCCGATCCAGGCGGTCGTCACCGACAAAGTGTCGAATTACGAGAACGAGGTGAAGCACCTGACCACCGGTGCCGGCCTGATCGTGACGGGCACGCTGGTGCCGTCACAGGGCAAGGGACAGCGCTTCGAGATCCAGGCCGATACGGTCGAAGTCACCGGCTTCGTGGACGACCCGCTGACCTACCCGATTCAGCCCAAGCCGCACACCATGGAGTTCCTGCGCGAAGTGGCGCACCTGCGTCCGCGCACCAACCTGTTCGGCGCAGTGACCCGTGTGCGCCACACCATGATGACGGCGATCCACCGCTGGCTTACTGAGCAGGGCTTCTTCTGGATCAACACGCCGATCATCACCACGTCCGATGCCGAAGGCGCGGGCGACATGTTCCGCCTGTCCACGCTGGACTTGGCCAACCTGCCCCGCATGCCGGACGGCAAGATCGATTTCCGCAAGGATTTCTTCGGCCGCGAAGCCTTCCTCACCGTGTCCGGTCAGCTCAACCTCGAGGCGTACTGCCTGGCGATGAGCAAGGTGTACACCTTTGGCCCGACCTTCCGCGCGGAGAACTCCAACACCGCCCGCCATCTCGCCGAGTTCTGGATGGTGGAGCCTGAGATCGCCTTCGCCAACCTCAACGACAACGCTGACTGCGCCGAAGGCTTCCTGAAGGCTATCTTCAAGGCCGTACTGGAAGAGCGCGCGGATGACATGGCGTTCTTCGCTGAGCGCGTGTTGCCGGACGCGATCAGCCGTCTGGAAGCTTTTGTCTCCAAACCGTTCGAACGCATCGACTACACCGACGCCATCGAGATCCTCAAGAACTCGGGCCAGAAATTCGAGTTCCCGGTGGCCTGGGGCATCGATCTGCAAACCGAGCACGAGCGCTATCTCGCCGAAAAGCACATCGGCCGCCCGGTGGTAGTGATGAACTATCCCGAGCAGATCAAAGCCTTCTACATGCGCCTGAACGATGACGGCAAAACCGTCGCCGCGATGGACGTGCTGGCGCCGGGCATTGGCGAGATCATCGGCGGCGCGCAGCGCGAAGAGCGCCTCGACTACCTCGACCGCCGCATGACCCAGTTTGGACTCGATCCCGCCACTTATGGCTGGTACCGTGACCTGCGCCGTTACGGCACCGTGCCGCACGCCGGCTTTGGCCTCGGTTTCGAGCGCCTGCTGGTCTACGTGTGTGGCCTGTCCAACATCCGCGATGCCATCCCCTATCCCCGTGCGGCCGGGACGGCTGAATTCTGATCTTCCACGGTTGAGTTATGCGCTATCGACTGATCGTCGCCACTGCCCTTCTCGTGTCCACCATGCTGGTGGGCGGCTGCAGCGTGAAAGCGCTGGTACCGCCCAACCTGCGTCCGCCGGAGAACAACAATTCCGGCCTGGATCAGGCGAAGAAATCCCTGCAGCAGGCCACCCCCTGCTGCAGCACCTTTGCCGATTTCTCCTTCCAGGATTCGCTACCGTGGCGGCCGAAGAAGTTCGAACTGGGTCCGGGCAGCATGGTGGCCAACCTCAATGGCGACCGCAGCTACTTCCTGAGCTTCAGCCTGCCTCGCGAAACGCAGATGCCCTACCGCGTTGCCGTGAAGTCGGAATTGAACGGCCGCTGGCTGCGCGCGAGCTATCTGTTCGCGCCGACCGTTGTGCTACTGGACGACGCCTTCCAGCCGATCGACAGCAAGGACTTGAGCCTGTGCGAGCACATGGGCTGGACGGACGACACCACGGGTGCCTTCGGCAGCGTGGATGTCACCGACAATCGCGCGCGTTACCTGGTGTTGTACAGCTCAGCCAAACAGCAGGCCGGCAATACATACTGGGAGCAGTCACCCGCCGCGTTCTCGGCCGAGGCGCCGGTGAAGATGGCAGCCGCCGGCACGTTCAAAGTGCCGCACGGGCCCGACGGTACGGTGTGGATCGGCATGATGGACAAGGCCTATCAGGACGCCCAGAACAACGCCATCTGCGCCAAGCCTGAGCAGGGCAACGGTGTGCTGAGCACCCTGCGTGATGCGATCCCCCTGCCCGGCATCGGCAGCGACGGTGACAAGAGCAATGCAGCCAAGCCTGCAGCGTCGCCCAGCAGCACAAACAACACGAATTCCTCGCCCGCGACAAACGACTCAGCCAAAGGCTGAGTTCGCATCCGCAGGCCTTCACCAACAACAGGCACGGCATGATTCAGCTTTATCTCTCGCTACTCCTGGCCGGCGCCATCTGTTTCGTACTGCACTTCGGCGCGCAATACCGCGTTGCGTCGCTGCTGCGCAGCCGGCACCCGAACGAGTGGAAGATCATCGCCGAGAGCGACGGCCAGCCCACCAACGCGTTGCGCACGTGGATGCGCCTGCAGTTGGCGCTGCGGTCGCCCGTACTGCCCGCACTGGAAGACGGCTCCGTTACCCGCTGGCGCCAGGTCTGGCGCTACAGTCCGTGGGCCGCATGGCTGTGCTGGTTCGGCGCACTTGCCGTGCAGTACACCGCGCGCTGATCGCACTTTCCTAAGGGGAGACATCGATGCAACTGGATCTGAGCGGACGTCGCGCCCTGGTATGTGGTGCCTCGCAGGGCATTGGCCGCGCCAGCGCCATCGAGCTGGCTGAACTGGGCGCCAGCGTCACCCTTCTCTCGCGTTCCGCGGATACGTTGAAAGCCGTCGCGGAGGCCCTGCCCCGCAAGCACGATCAGCAGCATCGATGGTTTGCCGTGGACATGGCCCAGACGGACAACCTGCGCGACGCGCTGGCGGACATCGTGGCCGACCATCCGGTCGAGATCCTGATCAACAACACGGGCGGTCCGCCGGGTGGTCCTGCCCACACAGCCACCGCCGACGCCTTCGAGACGGCTTTCCGCCAGCACCTGCTGGCTGGTCAGACGTTGGTGCAAGGGTTGCTCCCCGGCATGCGCGCCAGTGGTTACGGCCGCATCGTCAATGTCATCTCTACGTCGGTGAAGGAGCCGATTGCCGGCTTGGGTGTATCCAACACCGTGCGCGCCGCCGTGGCGAGCTGGGCCAAGACCTTGTCCGGCGAGCTGGCCGCCGATGGCATCACCGTCAACAACGTACTGCCCGGCTACACCCGCACCGCGCGCCTGGATGGACTGCTCACCGCACAGGCGCGCAGCAGCGGACGCAGTGAGGAAGACATCGCGCTGGGCATGCTGTCCACGGTACCTGCCCGTCGTTTTGGCGACGCCGCCGAAGTGGCCGCTGTGATCGCCTTCCTATGCACGCCGGCTGCGGCCTACGTGAATGGCGTGAGTATTGCGGTGGATGGCGGCAGGACCCGCTCCCTGAGCTGACGACATCGTTGCGCATCGTCACGCGCCGCATACGCTCGCGTCCGGTGCAATTGAAGACCCCAGGCCTTAAGCTTGCTCAGATGCCTACCTTGCGCCTCGCCAATCTGATCGACGGCCGCCTCCAGGCGCCACGCAACGATCGCTGGCTGGACGTGTTCGAGCCGGCCACCGGCCAGGTCTTCGCACACTGTCCCGACTCCACTTCTGATGACGTCGCCGACGCCGTGGCCGCTGCCCGGCGGGCCGCCCCCGGCTGGGCCGCGACGCCGACCGAGCAGCGTGCCAGTCTCTTGTATCGACTCGCCGATCTGGTCGAGGCGCGTACGGACGAATTCGTCGCGCTGGAGTCGCGCGACAGCGGCAAGCCGTTGGTCCAGGCACGCAATCTCGATATTCCCCGTGCGGTTTCCAATCTACGCTTCTTCGCCGCCGCCATCATGGGCTGGAGCAGCGAATCGCATGCCATGGAAATCGGGGCGATCAATTACACGCTGCGCCAGCCACTCGGCGTGGTTGGCTGCATCAGCCCGTGGAATCTGCCGCTGTATTTGTTTACCTGGAAGATCGCCCCTGCACTGGCTGCCGGCAACACCGTGGTTTCAAAGCCATCGGAAATCACACCGTGCACAGCCGCACTGCTCGGCGAGCTAAGCATCGAGGCAGGCTTCCCGCCCGGTGTGTTCAACATCGTGCAGGGACGCGGCCCCAGCGTGGGGCAGGCCATCGTCGAACACGCTGCGGTAAAGGCGGTGTCGTTCACGGGAAGCACGCGCACCGGTGCACAGATCGCCGCCGTCGCCGCACCACAGTTCAAGAAGGTATCGCTGGAACTGGGCGGCAAGAATCCGGCTATCGTGTTCGAAGACGCGGACCTCAGCGACACCAATCTCGACACCATCGTGCGATCAGGCTTTGCCAACCAAGGTGAGATCTGCCTGTGCGGTTCACGCCTGCTGGTGCAGCGCTCCATCTATGAAACGTTTCGCGAACGCTACCTTGCGCGCGTCAAGGCACTACGCGTCGGCGATCCGAACGAAAACAACAGTGACCTCGGTGCGCTCGTCTCGCGCGAACACTTCGACAAGGTCATGGGCTGCATCGCCACGGCACGCGAAGAAGGCGGGCGCATTCTGTGCGGTGGCGAAGCCATCACGGTGGATGGGCGCTGTGCTAGTGGCTGGTTTGTCGCCCCCACCGTCTTCGACGGCCTGGGCAGCGATGCCGCCACCAACCAGCACGAGATCTTTGGACCCGTGGTGAGCCTGATTCCCTTCGAGGACGAAGCGGAAGCCCTCGCCATCGCCAATGGCACCGGCTACGGGCTCGCTGCATCGGTATGGACGCGTGACCTGTCACGCGCGCATCGTTTCGGCGCCCAATTGGATTTTGGCATCGTGTGGACCAACTGCTGGCTGCTGCGCGATCTGCGCACGCCCTTTGGTGGCACCAAGCAATCCGGCCTCGGTCGCGAAGGCGGCGCGGAAGCGCTGCGCTTCTTCACCGAGCCCAAGAATATTTGCATACGCTACTGAGAATGCTGCCGTGAAAAACCCCCTCCAAAATCTTCTCGACAGCAATCGCGTGTGGTCCGCCACCATGGTCGAACAGGACCCGCGATTCTTCGAACGTCTAGCTCAGCAGCAAGCCCCCAAATATCTGTGGATCGGCTGCTCCGACTCACGCGTGCCGGCCACGCAGATCGTGGACCTGCCGCCGGGCGAGATCTTCGTGCAGCGCAACGTCGCCAACGTCGTGTCGCACACCGATCTCAACTGCCTCAGCACCATTCAGTTCGCCGTCGACGTGCTCAAGGTCGAGCACATTCTGGTAGTCGGCCACTACGGATGCGGCGGCGTGCAAGCGGTGCTGGACGAACGCCGCATGGGCCTGGTCGACAACTGGCTGCGGCACGTGGGCGATGTGGCGCAGAAGCATTCGAAGCTGCTTACCTCGATCGACCTGATGAATCTGCGCAATGCCCGCCTGTGCGAGCTCAATGCGATGGAACAGGCCGTCAACGTCTGCCACACCACCATGGTGATGGACGCGTGGGAGCGCGGTCAGAAACTCTCCGTGCACGCGTGGTGCTACAGCCTGTTCGACGGCCATGTGAACGACATGGGCATGCACGTGAGTTCGCGTGACGAGCTGAGGCCCGCTTACGAGCGCGCGCTCCAGCGCCTGGGAACCATCCCCGAGTTCAACCGATGAGCAACGTCGTCCACACGGATCAAGCGCCAGCGCCGGTAGGCGCCTACCCGCACGCGCGCCGCGTGGGCGACCTGCTGTTCCTTTCCGGCGTGGGCCCGCGCGCACCGGGCAGCAATGCCATTCCAGGGAATGTCTACGACAGCGAAGGCAAACTCGCCGGCTACGACATCGAAGCACAATGCCGGCAAGTGTTCGCAAACGTGCGCGCTGTGCTCGAAGCCAGCGGCGCACGCTGGGAAGACCTGGTGGACATCACCGTGTTCCTTACCGACATGGCGGGCGATTTCCCGGCCTACAACAAGCTCTACGCGGAGCATTTCGCCGGTGTCGACGCGTGCCGCACCACGCTGGGCATCACGGCGCTGCCGACACCGATCGCCATCGAACTGAAGTGCATCGCCTCACTCAAGCCCTGAAACGACCTGGCATGCGCGCAAGAAAAAAGCCCCGACGCTGACGCGCCGGGGCTTTTCTTTGACCGGAACTCAGTGGCTGGCTTCGGTCTGCGGCAGCGTGGACTTAGCCGTGCGCTTGGGGGACTTGCTGCCCTTCGGCTTGGGCTGGCCGTTGTTGTCGGTCTTGCTCTTCTTGTGATGGTGCGCCGGCGCGGCGGCAGGTGTGGCCGAAGCCGGCTTGGCCGCTGCGGGCGCAGCCTGCGGGGCTGCAGGCTGCGGGGCTGCGGTCTGCGCCAGCAGGGAACCGGAAAGAGCCATACCCGCTACGAGCAGGGAAGCGATCGCGAACTTGCGCATGTGATAAGCCTCGACTTGAAGAATCTGTGTTCTGCCGCGGACCCGGCCGGAACCCGGCGACACGAGCGGCGCGACGCCTAAAACATGGCATGTTTCCGCGTTATCCGGAACTGCTCTTTTCTCGCGTCGTTGTCAGATTTTCCCGTTGGCCGTCTTGACATTGCAATCGCCTAACAACGACCGAATGTTTTTGCGATCAGGCGATACATAGCGCCAGCAACCGCGCGATGGTCTCCTGCACGCGCACTGCTCGTTCATCGGCATACGCGAAACTGTCTTCATCCATATAGTTGAGCTGTGACAACTCCAATTGCACCGCCTGCACACCTTCAGCAGGCTGGCCATAGTGGCGCGTGATGTAGCCGCCCTTGAAGCGTCCATTGACCACGAAGCTGTAACGGGACTGGGCCTCCAGCGCTTCCCTGAGTTGTTCCTGCAAGGCGGCGGAACAACTGGTGCCGTCGGCCGTACCCAGGTTGAAGTCCGGCAGTTGCCCTTCGAACAACATGGGTACATGGCTGCGGATGGAATGGCCGTCCCACAACACGACACGGCCGTGCTGCGCGCGCAGGCGCTCAAGTTCTTGCGATAACGCTTCATGGTACGGACGCCAGTAGACGTTTACCCGACGTTGCATTTCTTCGGCGGTGGGTTCATCGCCATCGAGATAAAGCGGTTCGCCATCGAAACCGATCGTGGACACCAGGCCGGTTTCGCGCTTGCCCGGATAAAGCGCTTGCCCATCCGCGGGACGATTGAGGTCGACCACGTAGCGCGATGCCGCCGGGCGGATAACGCTAGCGCCCAAAGCCTTCACGAGCGGTTCGTACAAGCGCCCCACGTGCCAGTCGGTATCGACCGAGCGCTGCGCATTCGGCCGCATGCTCGCGGCGATGTCGTCGGGAATGTGGCTGCCATCGTGCGGCAGGCTGATGAGCAGCGGCACGGTGCCGCGATGAAGCGTGTAGGTAGCGGTCATTGCTCGAGTTTAGCGCGGCCGGCGGTGCCTCGTCCCCGCCGCATCAACTCATCAGCACCAGCTCTTCGGAAGAGCTCGGATGGATGGCGACCGTGGCGTCGAGGTCACGCTTGCGCAGACCCATCTTCATCGCGACGGCGAAACCCTGAAGCATCTCGTCCGCACCGCTGCCGAGCACATGCATGCCGACCACGCGCTCGTCCTCACCTGCGCAAACGATCTTCATAAGGCTCTTGTAGTGTCGCCCGCTGACGGCCCATTGCAGGGGCGTGAAACGTGCCCGATAGACACGCACCTGTTCGCCATGCAGTTCGCGCGCTTCGGATTCAGTGAGTCCCACCATCGCCAACGGGGGCTCGGCAAAGACAACGCTAGGAATGTTGTCGTAATCCAGCCGGCTATCCGGTTGCCCGCCAAACAGACGATCAGCAAGGCGCCGCCCGGCTGCCACGGCGACCGGAGTCAGTTCGGGACGCCCGGTGATGTCGCCCACCGCGAAGATGCCGTCGACGTTGGTGTTCTGCCACGTATCGGTGACGACATACCCGGCTTCATTCACGCGCACACCTGCCGCTTCCAGGTCCAGTCGCTCGCTGTTGGGTATACGGCCGACTGCCCACAGCACAGCGTCATAGGTGCCGCAGGGACCATGCACGGCGTCGTCGATCACGATGGCCTCGCCTTCGCGATGCAGACCCGTCACCTCGACTTGGCGGGTCACCCTGATCCCCGCCTCGCCCATGTGCTGCTCCAGCGCGTCCACCAATTCGATATCGAAGTCCGTGAGCATCCGGCGACGCACGTGCAGCGACACCTCGCTACCCAATGCATTGAACAGGCCCGCGAACTCGATAGCGATGTAGCCGCCGCCGATCACGGCAATGCGCTTGGGCAATGAGCGAAGTGCAAAGATGTCGTCCGACACCATGCCGAGATCGAAGCCGGGTAGGTCCAGCCTGCGTGGGCGGCCACCCGTGGCGATCACAATCCGCGAAGAATGCAGCTCTTCGCCGCCGGAGGTGGCGATGATATCGGCGGACACAAAACGTCCCGTCTCCGCGAATACCTGGATGCCCGCCGCCGCCAGGTTCGCCGCATATCGCTGGCGAATGCCATCGATGTAGTGCTGACGCAACTGACGGAAGTGTTCCCAGTCGAGCGGACCCGGCGATGATGCGAAACCGTAGTCGAGTGCGAGTCGTTGTTCCTGCGCCAACTGCCCTGCGTACCACAGCGCCTTCTTCGGCACGCAGCCGACGTTGACGCATGTTCCACCCAGCGCACCCGGTTCAAGCAAGGCCACACGGGCACCGTGGCGCGCCGCTCGAATAGCCGTGGCCAAACCGCCGGAGCCACCGCCAAGTACGATCAGGTCAAAGGTTTCCGCCATGCTGTTCTCCTGAGCCTGTGGACGCCAAGATCACACCCCGAACCTAGAGGGCGCGTAAGGGGTCGGATCCAGCGACGGCGCACCGCCACGCAGCATCGACGCCACCAGCTCACCCGTGGCCGCCGACATGCTGACCCCGAGCATGCCATGCGCGGTGGCCAAGGTGAGATTGGACCAGCGCGAACTCGGCCCGATGATGGGTACTTCATCCACGCTCATCGGCCGCCAGCCCCACCACTCTTCCTGCACCACGGGACCTTCAGAGACATGCAGCCCCTGGGCCGCGCCTCGACGCAAAGCATCCAGACGCGTGCGATTGAGGCCTTCCGCATAACCAGAGAACTCCATGGTGCTACCCAACCGGAATCCCGTCTCCCAGGTCGTTACGCACACGGCGGCTTCGCGCAACACCAACGCATGGCGCGGCGCCAATGCGGGCCTCGAATAGGTGATCGAATAACCCTTGCCCGGCTGCATTGGCAGGCGCAGACCCAACTGGTTCGCCAACAGTGGCGACCACGCACCGAGCGCCATCACGACACGGTCGCCACGGAACACACCGCGCGTGGTGCGGACATGATCGATACGATCCTGCTGCGTGCCGAATTGGTCGATGCGCGCCCCCGATTCGATCACCCCCCCCCCATGGCCTGCACGCGATCCGCAAGTTCGGCGGCGTAGCGGTCCGGCCGCAGGCGTGCGTCGCCGGGATGGAACAGGCCACCGACGACACCCGGTTTCAGCGCAGGCTCCCGGGCCTCCACATCGTCGCCATGCCATCGCTCAACGGCGATGCCGAGGCGATCGAGCACGTCGGCATGGTGTCGTTGGTCGGCATGTAAGGCCTTGTCGGTGCGATAGACATACAGCTCGCCTTCTTCACCGAATTCGCAATCGAAGCGCTCGTTGCGCACGAGCTCCGCGAGCAACCGACGCGAGTGCTGCAGGATGGCCGAACGCGCGTGCGCCGCGTGTTCGAAGTCGCGCCAATTGCAGTGGCGGGCAAAACCGAGCAGCCAGCGGAAACGCGGTCCATCGAAACGTGGATTGAGGTAAAGCGGTGCATCCGCCCTGAGCATCGAGCGCAGTGCAACGCCGAGCGTGCCCGGCATGGCCAGGGGTGGGGCGTGGCTAGGGGTGATCGTTCCACAATTGCCGTGCGAACTTCCGCAGCCCGGGTTACCCTGCTCCAAAATCCGCACGGTAGCCCCGGACTTCAGCAGGAAGTAAGCGCAGGCCAGGCCGATAACGCCGCCGCCAAGAATCAACACATCGCTGCGTGAAGCATCCATCTGGTTATTGTAGCGTTCCGCCCCTAACCCCGAGGGTTCAGCGCGATGGGTAAGTCAGAAGTGAAGTCCGGCAGGATGATGTACAAGTGGCGTGCCCTACTGACTTTGGCGATGGCCACGGTTGCGTGTGCGGCGGCGTCCGCGCAGCAGTCCGCCACGTCGGCGCAGACCGCACCTACCCCGGAGACGCCGATCCGGGCATCCAGCGCCATAACGGTAAAGCGCGACTTGTTCGAAGAGTCGGCTCATCTAAAGAACGATCTGGCGCGCTATTCGTACCTGCGCGAGGTCATGCCGCAACTCACCAAGGACGATCGACTGATCGACCAGCAGTTGCTTGCCACCGTCGAGGACGAGCTTGGCCTGTATGACGAGGCCATGTTGGACTTCCCGTTCGACAACCGCGTACAGACACCCGTCCCACTACCGTCGCCGGGTGACTGGGCGGCCGCTGACGCGGCGACAGAGATCGCCAAGCTCGCCACTGACCGCCGCATCGTGATGGTCAACGAGGCACATCACGACGCGCACACTCGCGAGCTTACGCTGGCCTTGCTACCGAAGCTGCGCGCGGAAGGCTTCACCTATTTCGCTGCCGAAGCGTTGGTCAATAGCGATACCGACCTGATGAAGCGCGGCTACCCCATTGCCAGTAGCGGCAGCGAATACCTGCATGAACCTCTCTACGGCCAGATCATCCGCGAAGCGATCCGCCTGGGCTTCAAGGTGGTGGCTTATGAATCCGATGCCGATGCGTTGTCTGACCGCGAAGCTGGTCAGGCAAAGTTGCTCTATCGCGAGGTCTTCAAGAACGACCCCAACGCCCGCCTGTTCGTGCACGCCGGCTATGCACACATCGACAAAGCGGTGGGCAATCTGGGCAAGACCATCAAACCCATGGCAATGCAGCTCAAGCAGCTGACGGGTTTCGACCCGCTGTCGGTCGACCAGACGCGTTGGCGCGACATTGGGCCCATGCCCAAGAAGGACCTGTACAACCAGTTGATTGCAGCCTTCCCGGTCGACAAGCCGTCGGTGTTGCTCAGCCGGCAGAGCGGCAGCGTGTGGGCGTCCGACCCGGACCGTCATGACGTCGACGTGATTCTCCCGCCCTCCGGACACCAGCGCCGGCCACACTGGCTGGCACTGGGTGGTGCACGGGAAACGCGGGTGATTTCGAGCGACATCTGCCAACGACAGCTTCCCTGCGTCGTGGAAGCCCGATTCGCCAAAGAGAGCGACGACGCCACTCCTGCAGACCGTTATGTTTTTACCGCCAACGACACCATGAATTCACTTTACCTGTGGCCGGGCGAGTACAAGATCACCAGCCGTGACCGCGACGATCGCAAGGTCGGCGAACACAACCTCACGGTAGGCGCACCCGGCTCATGACAGCCGGAGACCCTACTTAGTGTGATCACTCACAACTTTCCTCCAACTCATTGATTTGATAACCTCGGGCTCGTCTCAAGCAAAGGGGATTACGAGATGCGCCCGGAGTTTGCCGTTCTAACCAACCGCCGGTTGGTTTCCTGGCGCATGGCCCGCACCACCCTGCTCGCCTCCGCCGTGCTCCTATTGGCCGCCTGCGCCAGCAACAGTCGGCGTCCGGAACCGACCTACAAAGACTCGCGTTCTTCATTGGCCAACCTGCCGGCCCGCGCTCCCACCGGTGCGGCAGGTACCGCCAATGACGTGCTGTTTCGCGCCATTGCCCTGGTAGGCACTCCTTATCGCTGGGGCGGAAACACGCCTGACGGCGGTTTCGATTGCAGCGGCTTGGTCGACTACATCTACCGCAATGCAGCCGGGCTGACCCTGCCCCACAGCTCCCGCGAGATGTCCCAGCTGACCGGGCCGCGGGTCGGCCAGATGACCGACCTGGTCAGTGGTGACCTGGTCTTCTTCGGCGGCTCCGGCGGCATCAGCCACGTGGGCGTTTACGTCGGCAAGGGCCGTTTTGTTCACGCCCCCAACAGCGGCGGCACCGTGCGGCTGGACGATATCGACGGCCCGTATTGGAAAGACCACTTCGCCTTCGGCAAACGCCTGCTGGACTGACGGGGCGCCTCACGACCTTTCCTGCTGTGTAGAAGCGCGCTTGCGCCTGGTCCGCCGGCCCCAGCGGCGACGGTAGCGACATGGACTGACGCTTCACCGACCCGAGCGCATCCTCCGACCCTTTCTGGCTCCGAGTACCCCACGGTCGCGCCTTAGGCTCTGCCTATGGCATCGATTGAAAAATTGAATTGTACACAATTTAATTTTGCACTTAGGATTTATCCCATGAACCGGAAGCCCACACCCAATCACCTCCTGCTCGACCAGCAACTCTGCTTTGCCCTGTATGCCGCGTCCCGCTCAGTCACGAGTCTATACCGCCCGCTGCTGGACCCGCTGGGACTGACCTATCCGCAATACCTGGTGATGCTGGTGTTGTGGGAGCAGGACGGCCTGACAGTGCGGGAGTTGGGCCAACGCCTCCAACTCGACTCGGGCACGCTTACCCCCCCTGCTCAAACGCCTGCAGACAGCTGGACTGGTCAGCCGGCAACGCCGCAAGGAAGACGAACGCGAAGTGGACATCCGCCTCACCGACACCGGCCTCGCCCTACGCGAACAGGCCAGTGGGATTCCCGAATGCCTCGCACAGTGCATGCAGCTGTCACTCGACCAGATGCAGAGCCTGCGCGATGAACTAAAGCGACTCACCCGACAGATCCAACTCTCCCAACGCGAGGACTGAACCATGAACATCAGCAAGATTCTCTATACCGCCACCGCCACCGTGCACGGCGGCCGCGAAGGCCACGCCAAGAGCGACGACGGCGTCCTCGACCTGCAGTTGGTCGTGCCGAAGGGCCTGGGTGGCCCGGGCGGCCACGGCAGCAACCCGGAACAGCTGTTTGCCGCCGGTTACGCGGCCTGTTTCGAAGGCGCAGTGCGTTTCGTAGCCCGCCAGAAGGGCGTGACGTTGAAGGATGCTTCGGTCACAGCGCACGTGGGCATCGGCCCGCGCGAGCCGACCGGCTTTGGTATCGCGGTGAAGTTGGAAGTGAGCTTGCCGGGTGTTGATCGCGCTGAGGCGCAGGAGCTGGTGGATACGGCGCATCGCGACATCTGCCCGTATTCGCATGCGACGCGCGGTAATGTGGATGTGGACATCACGCTCGTCTGAGCGGGTTTCCCTTGATGTAAGCGATGGCGGCGCCTTAAGGGGCGCCGTTATTGTTTGTGGTGGCGTTCGTTCCGGCTTTGATTGTCGTCATGGTGCATTCGGGTTGAGCGACGCTAAAGCGCGCAGAACTCGCTGGCTCTACTCCCTCTCCCCTTGGGGGGAGAGGGTTGGGGTGAGGGGTGAGGGTTGGTGCTCGCCGCACCGTTTCATCTTTGCCGTCATCCCGGCGCAGGCCGGGATCCAGTGACTTTGCGCTAGGTTGTCGCGTGGTGGCGACCTGGCTCGCCTGCGGCGGGCTTTCGACCTCCTACCGGAGGCCGAGTCACTTTTCTTTGCTTGCCGAAGAAAAGTAACCCAAAGAAAGGGCACCCCCACTTGGCGCTGGCCGATGAAGCCGGCCAGTTCGTGAGGGGCGGCCGGGCTTTTCGACGGGGCTCCTGCCCCGGCGAAAAGGGATCGGCGTCCTGCCGATCCCCCTGCGGGCCTTCTCGTCCACCCCTCACCGCCGCACAGGGGGCCCGAGGGTCAAAGGCGAAAGCGGACGGCTCGCGCAGCTTTGCTGCACATCGCATCGCGGCAGGTCGCATTGCTCCTGCTCTAGCGCAGAAAGCCAAGGCAGATGAACGATGCCGTTACGTGGCGAGTTCTCCACACCGGTCGGGAAGCGTAGCGAAGCCTGCTTTAAGTCCTCTCCGCATCGGCGCGTTGCGAAGCGCTTCGAACTACCCGCTGTGTCCCACGGGACTAGCTTCGCGTCGTATAGGCGAAGGTTGCCAAGCAACAACCTGCCTCAAGCGCTCGGGCTTTTCCCTGCAGAATGCTGCGGGCGTTGGCCTGTCAGGCCATTTCTTTGGGCCAACAAAGAAAAGTGACTCGAGCGTCCCACGGGACTAGCTTCGCGTCGTCGGCAGACGATCGAAACGCCCGCTGCGTAAGCGGCCAGACGCAGTAGCGCACGAGGCGACAGCCGACCACTGACGACACTGGATCCCGGCCCTTGCCCCTTTTGTGGGGTACGCAGGGATGGCGGCTTAGAAGAAACGATGAGGCTAGATTGACCCCTCACCCCAACCCTCTCCCCAAAGGGGCGAGGGAGAAAGAAGGAGCCGAGCTCCCCTGCCCCCTCTACCAACCTCCAACAAAAAAGCCGCCCCTGACGGAGCGGCTTCACGAGCCTAACCCCTCTCCCCAAAGGAGAGAGGGGGAAAAGGGCTATCAGTGCGCCTCAGCACCCGGCGGATGCGCATGACCATGCGCAATCTCTTCCTCGGTACCGTCACGCACTTCATTAATGGTCACATCGAAGTTCAGCGTCTTGCCCGACATCGGGTGGTTCAAGTCCACATCGACCGTGCTCATGCCCACCTTCTGCACCACCACCACGCGGTGGCCGCCTTCCTTCAGCGCCAGCACGGTAGTCATACCCGGCTTGAGCTTGGCAGCCTGCTGGAAGTACTTCTTCGGCACGCGCTGGGTCATGCCTTCCTGGCGCTCGCCGTAGCCTTCGGCCGCCGCCACTTCGACCTGCAGATTCTCGCCTGCTTCGTGGCCTTCCAGTGCCTTTTCCAGGCCCGGAATCAGCTGGCCATAGCCGAGCAGAATCCACAGCGGTTCGTTGCGGTCGAGGGAGCTCTCGACCTTTTCACCGTCCACCGTCAGCGTGTAGTGGAGCGAGATGACCTTGTCCTTGCCAGCCTTCATTGCATGTCTCGTGATGGATCAAACCCCCAATGCTACCAGCCTGCCCGGCTACTCGCCCGTGTCGGGCCGGGTCTGCCCGAAGCGTACGCCCCGCGCCTCCGGCCCTACCCAGGCCAGGAAAGCCAGCAGCAGGGCCACGGCGGCGATCCAGGCAGACATAGCGAACGCCAGATTCCCGCCTCGCCAGTTCGCGATCCAGTGCTGTGCGTTGGCCGTGACCGCCGCCAGCAGGTTGCCGGTCTGGTAGGCGAAGCCCGGTAGCGTCCCGCGCATGCCCTCAGGCGACAGCTCATTGAGGTGCGTTGGCACCACGCCCCACGCGCCCTGCACCATCACCTGAATCAGGAAGGCACCCAGGGCCAGCGCTGGCAGCGAAGCGCCATACATCCACAACGGAATCACCGGTATCGCGAGCAGCGCGGCGAGGATGATGGCCCGCCGACGCCCGATACGCTCAGACAGCGCGCCGAAGAACAGCCCGCCCACCAGTGCGCCGAGATTGAGCATGGCCACCAGCATGAAGGCCGCCCCCGAGCCGGTCGGCAAGTGCAGGCTTTCCTCTTCGAAGGTGTGGTACAGATCCTGCGAGCCGTGGCTGAACATGTTGAACGCCGCCATCAACACCATGAGGTAGATGGCGAGCTTCCAATGGCCCCGCATGGATTCGAGCAGCCCCTTCTTGTCCTGCGCCGCACGCTCCTGCTGCCACACCTCGGACTCGGGCACGGAGCGGCGGATGTACAGCACCAGCAACGCCGGCGCCGCACCGACCACGAACAGGCCACGCCAGCCGATGTGATCCACCAACAGCCAGTTCACCAAGGCCGCCAGGAAAAAACCGACGGGATAGCCGCTTTGCAGCAGACCCGACACAACACCACGTGCCTTGGCGGGAATGGACTCCATCGCCAGCGATGCACCGATGCCCCATTCGCCACCCATGGCGACGCCGAATAGGAACCGGAGCACCAGCAACATGGTGAGCGAGGCGGAAAACGCGGTGGCTAGCTCGAATATGGAAAACAGGATCACGTCGAGCATCAGGATCGGGCGTCGCCCAAAACGATCGGCCAGCCGTCCGAACAACAACGCACCCAGCGGTCGCGCCGCCAGCGTGAGGAACAGCCCGGTGATCACATGCCCCTGGTCGGAATGAAACTCCTTCGCCACCGCCACGATGACGAAAGTAAGCAGAAAGTAGTCGAAGGCATCTAGCGTCCAGCCGAGAAAGCTGGCCAGCACGGTATGACGCTGGGTGGTGGTGAGCTCCCGAAGGGGCGCAAGTGGCGACATGGGCTACTCCATCGTGAAGCGGGCGACGAAGGCGCCAAGCGAACCATCACCGCCGCCACAGCGCAAGGCCGACCATCGCAGGGTGTGGCACCCAACAGAAAAGACATGCTGGCCTTCACATCGCGCAACCACGGCGTGGGCTCACATGTCCTGCATGGACGCCGCCCTCTACCGCATCGCCAACTCCTACGACCACTGGCTTCAGCGCCGCTATGTCAAGAGCAAGCTGGCAGCGGATCCCGCGTATGCAGCCACGGCGGCCCTGGTCATGGGTCGGCCAATGCCGTTGCTCGACATCGGTTGCGGCATTGGGCTACTCGGCCAGTACTTGCATACGCACGGAGCGGTCACGCGCTACCTGGGCGTGGACAGCGACCTACGCAAGATCGAGGCAGGCAACCGCGCCCTGCACCTCTCCGGGCTGGGCAACGCCCTGCATTTAGCCCACGCTGACGGCACGGCGCGGCAACCCATACGCGGCCACGTCGCCCTGCTCGACGTGTTGCACTACCTGCCGCAGGAAGGTCAACGCGCCTTGCTCGACAACGCTGTGGCCCACCTCGCCCCCGGCGGCCTACTGGTGATCCGCAACGTGCTTCGCGAACGCAGCTTGCGCTACGCCATGACGCGCATCTCCGAGTTCTTTCTGCGCACCAGTGGCTGGATGCGGGTCGGTGCACAGCACTATCCCAGCGAAGAGGAATTGCGCACCCCGTTGGAGGCAGCAGGGTTAGCGGTGAGCGTCCGTTCACTGCACGGAAAAACGCCCTTTGACTGCTACCTGCTGGTGGCGGAGCGGGCGCCACGCTGAACCGCCGATAGACGGGCCAAGCAGGCTGCCGGCATTTACGCTATACTTCGCGGTCACGACCCTCGCGTCGTCCCTCCCCCTTGAATAATGCAACACGGTTCTTGAACGCTCCGGGTTGCTCTGGAGCTTCCCATGTCGTTTGAATCGTTGGGCCTTGAGCCCGCGTTGTTGCGTGCGCTTGCCGAACAGGGCTACGCCAACCCCACTCCCATTCAGGCTGCCGCTATTCCGGTGGTACTGGAAGGCGGAGACCTGCTTGCCGCCGCCCAGACCGGCACCGGCAAGACGGCCGCCTTCTCGCTGCCGTTGCTGCACCGCCTGTCGAAAACAGCGCCCGCCGGCACACGCCGTCCGCGCGCCCTCATACTCACGCCGACGCGTGAACTCGCCGCCCAGGTGCATGACAACCTGCGTGACTACGGCAAGCACCTGCGCATCAGCAGCACCACCATCTTCGGTGGCGTGAGCATGGGCCCGCAGGTGCAGGCACTGCGTCGCGGTGTGGACATCATCATCGCCACGCCTGGCCGCCTTATCGACCACATGCAGCAGCGCTCCGTGGATCTCTCCGGCATCGACGTGCTGGTGCTGGACGAAGCCGACCGCATGCTCGACATGGGCTTCCTGCCGGCCCTCAAGCGCATCCTCGCGGCGGTGCCGAAGCATCGCCAGACGCTGTTGTTCTCGGCCACCTTCGCGCCACCGATCAAAGCGCTCGCCATGCAGTTCATGCACCAGCCGCGCGAAGTATCGGTAACGCCCCCGAACACCGTGGCCAACACCGTCACGCACCATGTGCACCCGGTGGACGCAGCCAAGAAGCGCGACCTGCTGCTGCACGTGCTCTCGCAGGACAGCCGTCGCCAGACGCTGGTGTTCAGCCGCACCAAGCACGGCGCCGACAAGCTGGTGACGTTCCTGAGTGCCGCCGGCATGCGTGCCGCCGCCATCCATGGCAACAAGAGCCAGAACGCCCGCACGCGCGCCCTGAGCGACTTCAAGACCGGCCGCGTCACCGTGCTGGTGGCGACCGATATCGCGGCACGTGGCATCGACATCGATCAGCTGCCCATCGTGATCAACTTCGACCTGCCGATGGTCGCGGAAGACTACGTGCACCGCATTGGCCGCACCGGCCGTGCCGGTGCCGAGGGCAAGGCCGTGTCGCTGGTGAGCCACGATGAATCGGGCTTGCTGCGTGACATCCGCAAGCTGCTCAAGCAGGACATCGCCTTCAGCGACGTGCCGGGCTTCGAGCCGTCGCACCCGCTGCGTACCGACGCCGCCGCACCGCGTCCAGTGCAGGGCCAGCGCCAACCCCAGCAGCGCCAGGGGCGCCCGCAGGGTTCGCATCGCCCGCATGGTCATCACGGTGGTCACAGCCAAGGCGGTGATCGTCCGGCCGAAGGCAATCGCAAGCGCCAGCGTCGCGGCCGTCCGGCTGCAAAGGCCTAACTGCCCTTTGTCGCGCTGGCGTCACTCAAGACGCCAGCGCATTGTCCACGCTTCAGGTTCTGGTCACTCGTTTTCGCCACTGTAAGGCCCCGCGTTAATCCTGGGTCTACGCAACTGTGCGAATGTGTGCCGTGAGTTCATGCCGGCGAGCCGGCAACGTTTCGCTTTGACAAGTCGCGCGCCAAGCCGGAAGCGCTTGTCCAAGCATCGTCGTAGCCACGGAGAATCGAGATGCGCAGCGAAAAGTCCGTCCCCCTCATGATCGGCCTGGCCGTGCTCGCCGTGCTTGCGGTAATCGCTGCCATTGCGATTCCTGCCTCGCGCAATCACCGGATTTCCGAGCGCCTGGGTGAAGCGCTCAAGGCTGGCGAAGCGGCCAAGCTCGTCGTTATGGAAGCCACTACGGTGCGCGGCGGCCTCAACCGGCTCCAGCCTAGCGACCTCAGCTTCAACGCCACCTCGTCGCTCAATGCTTATACCGCAAAGATCGACATCTCCGAGAGCGGGCGCATCACCATCACAACGAAGGACACAGGGGCCGCACCCGACCCGGTCTTCCTGCTGACGCCGCTGGACAATTCAGCTGCTGGCGGTAGCGCACCACTGACCTGGAGTTGCGACATCATTGCTGGCAACAGCCAGTGGATGCCAGCCGCCTGCACCCGTCCCACCGTGCAAGCAGCGGCTCCGGCCATACCGGCCCCCGCCACTTCCGCGCCCGCCACGACACCGGCCACGAAGAGCTGAGCCCAACCCGCAACCATCTGGCTTTCGATCCGCTAGATGCCGTTACGGATGGCGTATGCGTGACGTGAGCACGTGGTCCTCCCACGCGCCAGCAATCTGCAAATAGCGCTTTGCGTAGCCTTCACGCTCGAAGCCCAGGCGTTCCAGTAGTCGCCCGCTACGCTCGTTGCGCGGCATGTAGTTGGCCATCACCCGGTGCATGTCCAACTCGAGGAACGCCCACGGCAACGCCGCTTCGAGCACCTCCTGCATCACCCCCTGCCCTTGCCGACGCAACGCAATGCTGTAGCCGAGATGGCAGGCCTGGAATGCACCGCGCACCACGTTGGCGAAAGTGAAGGTTGCCAGGATTTCCTTCCCCGAAAGATCCAGCGCGTAAAACGGATACGCACGGTCCAGCCGCATCGCCTCGCGTGATTCGGCCAGGGTCTGCACGCAATGGTCCAGCGTGTAATACGCCTCGTCACGCAGGGGTTCCCATGGCGCGAGATGTTCGCGGTTCTGCTCGCGATAGCGCAACAAGCGGGACGCATCGGCCACTTCCGCCAACCGAAGGACGGTCCGGGATGTGGTGATCGGGTGCAACGCGTTCACCGACGGACCAGCGCCTCGGCGTGGTGACGCAGGTGATCCTCGATGAACGTGGTGATGAAGTAATAGCTATGGTCGTAACCGGGGTGCCGACGCAACAACAGCGACTGGCCGCCCTCCGCACAAGCCTGATCGAACAACTCGGGTTTCAGTTGCGTGGTGAGGAAACTGTCCGCCTCGCCCTGGTCAATCAGGATGGTGCCGTCGAACGTATGCTTACGCACCAGTTCGCTAGCGTCGTAGTCGGCCCACGCCATCACATCATCGCCGAGATAACGCGGGAACGCCTTCTGCCCCCATGGCACCTGACTCGGCGCAACGATGGGCGCGAAGGCCGACACCGATCGGTATTTGTCCCGATGGCGCAAAGCGATGGTCAGCGCGCCGTGACCGCCCATCGAATGCCCCATGATGCCGCTGCGCGCAATGTCGACGGGAAAGTGCTGCGCCAACAGCGCGGGCAGCTCGTGCACCACGTAACTATGCATGCGGAACCGCGACGACCATGGCGCCTGCGTAGCGTCGAGATAGAACCCAGCACCCTCGCCGAACTCCCAATCACCCGTCGCGCCATCGAAACCGGTCTGACGCGGGCTGGTATCAGGCATCACCAGAATCAGGCCAAGCTCCGCGGCAAGCCGCTGCGCACCGGCCTTGATGGTGGCCGTCTCTTCCGTGCACGTGAGCCCTCCGAGGAAGTACAGCACCGGACACAGCCCCTGCTCTGCTTGCGGCGGCTGGAACAATGCAAAACGCATCGTGCCGCCACAGGCCTCCGAATGATGGCGGTAGAGCCCCTGCACGCCGCCATGGCAGCGCTGCTCGGAGATCGTTTCAATCCCTGTCATGCCCAGTCCCTCTGAAGTACTAAACCCGACCATCATAGTGCGCTGCGCTCAACGCTCCTGGTCCGTGGGCCGCATCAACAGCTCGTTGATGTTGACGTGCGAAGGCCGCGACACGCAGAACGCGATGGCATCCGCCACATCCACCGGCTGCAGCTGGCGCATGCTGTCTGCCCAGGCGTTGAGGTTGTCCTTGGTCTGGGCGTGGCCGATGTGATCGCGCAGCTCCGTCTCCACCACGCCGGGTTCGATCACTGTGACGCGGATGTTGTGCTGGTACACCTCGCGCCGCAGCGCTTCGGAAAAAGCCACCACGCCAAACTTGGTCGCGGAATAGGCGGCGGCATTGGGATTGGCCACGCGCCCGGCCGTCGACGAGATATTCACGATATGCCCCTCGCGGCGCTCGCGCATACCCGGCAGCGCAGCCTGCGTGGACGCGATGAGGCTGAGCACATTGAGCTCCAGCATACGGCGCCAGCGGCCGAGGTCAGCCTGCTCCACCGGCTCCAGATACATCACGCCGGCGTTGTTCACCAGGATATCCAGGCGACCGTAGTGCGCTTCGGTCTCGGCCACGATGCGCTTGGCCTCGTCCTCCAAAGCCAGGTCGGCCACCAGCACCGTGGGTTCGGCGCCCAGCGCCTGCAGTTTGGCGGCAAGGGCTTCGAGCCGGTCGCGTCGACGGGCCGCGATGGCGACCTTCGCGCCCTCCTGCGCCAAGGCCAGCGCCGTGGCCTCGCCAATACCCGAAGACGCGCCAGTGACCAGCGCGATACGACCATCAAGACGTCCAGACATGAATATTCCTTGGGGATTTGGCCGACAGGCCCTCAAAGAAACCCAGTGGGGGCGGGTGGGCCTGTTACAATGGCGTCATTCTCCCGCATGCCGTCGTGCATGCCATGTCGAGGTTCCCCATGTCCTCCCCGTCTTCCGATTCCCAGCCGGCAGCCGTCGGCTTTGCTGCGCTTGGCCTCCATCCGGAGCTGCTGCGCGCACTCACCGACGTCGGCTATGAATCGCCTTCGCCGATCCAGGCCGCCACCATTCCGCCGCTGCTGGAAGGTCGCGACGTACTCGGCCAGGCGCAGACCGGCACCGGCAAAACTGCCGCGTTTGCGCTGCCGATCCTGTCGCGCATCGACCTCAAGCCCGGCAAGCCGCAGGCACTGGTGCTGGCGCCCACGCGCGAACTCGCCATCCAAGTGGCCGAAGCATTCCAGCGCTACGCCACCCACATGCCAGGGCTGCAAGTGCTGCCGATCTACGGCGGCCAGAGCTATGGTCCGCAGCTGCACTCGCTCAAGCGCGGCGTGCAGATCGTGGTGGGCACGCCCGGTCGTGTCATCGACCATCTGGAGCGCGGCACGCTGGATCTCTCCGAGCTGAAATTCCTGGTGCTCGACGAAGCCGACGAAATGCTGCGCATGGGCTTCATCGATGACGTGGAGAAAGTGCTCCAGGCGACGCCGCCGGAGCGCCAGGTGGCACTGTTCTCCGCCACCATGCCGTCGCAGATCCGCAAGATCGCCCAGCAGCATCTGAAAGATCCTCGCGAGGTGACGATCAAGTCGTCCACCACCACGGCCGCGAACATCCGCCAGCGCTATTGGTTCGTCAGCGGCATGCACAAGCTCGATGCCATGACGCGCATCCTCGAGGCCGAACCGTTCGACGCGATGATCATCTTCGCGCGCACCAAGTCGGCAACCGAGGAACTCGCCGAGAAGCTGCAGGCGCGTGGCCTCGCCGCCGCCGCCATCAATGGTGACATCGCACAAGCGCAGCGCGAGCGCGTGATCCAGCAGCTGAAGGACGGCAAGCTCGACATTCTGGTGGCCACCGACGTGGCCGCGCGTGGTCTCGACGTGGAACGCATCAGCCACGTGATGAACTACGACATCCCGTACGACACCGAAAGCTACGTGCACCGTATCGGCCGCACTGGCCGCGCAGGTCGCAGCGGCGAGGCTATTTTGTTCGTGACCCCGCGCGAGAAAGGCATGCTGCGCGCGATCGAACGCGCTACGCGTCAGCCCATCGAAGAGATGAAGCTGCCGACGGTGGAAGCCGTCAACGACGTGCGCATCGCCAAGTTCAAGCAGCGCATCAGCGACACCATCGCGGTGGGTGAGCTGGGTCTGTTCCAGCAGTTGATCGAGCAGTACGAGCAGGAACACAACATTCCCGCCGTCGAGATCGCCGCTGCACTAGCGCGCATTGCACAGGGCAACCAGCCGCTGCTGCTCACGCCTCCACCCAAGCGCGAATTTACGCCGCGCGAACCGGGTCGCGAGCGTGAACACAGCCGCGATCGTGGCGATCGTGAACATCGCGGTGAACGCGAGCAGCGTCCGCGCGACCGCGATCGCGATGCAGGCCCGCGTGATTTCACACCACGTCCGGTGCGCCCGCATCACACGGAAGAAGGCAAGAGCACCTACCGCATCGAAGTGGGCCACGAGCATGGCGTGAAGCCGGGCAACATCATCGGCGCCATCGCCAATGAAGCCGGCCTGGAAAGCCAACACATCGGCCGCCTGAGCATCCGCGGCGAATACAGCCTGATCGACCTGCCTGCCGGTATGCCGGCGGAAGTGTTCCAGCACCTGCAGAAGGTGTGGGTGAGCCAGCAGCAGTTGCGCATCCGGGAGTGGGATGGCAACGACAGCGGCGCCAGCGAAGCTCCGCCGCATCGGCCGGGCGGTGGGAATCGTCCGGGTGGTTTCAAGAAGCCAGGCGGAAAGCCCAAGCCGCATGGGCATGGTGGTGGTAACAAGGGTCCGCGACGCGGGAAGTAAGCTCGGCGTGCCCGTGTGATTCGCGTCCTCGGGCCGCTTGTTCCTGTATTGATCAAACGCCGCTGCATCAGCGGCGTTTTGTTTTCCTCTCCCCGCCGGGGAGAGGGTTGAGGCCAGGGGTCAACTCAGTCTCACCGTTTCGTCTACGCCGTCATCATGGCGCCCCCGAGGATGCTCGGGCCAGACAAGCGCGAAGCGCGTCCCACAGGGACTAGCTTTGCGTCGCACTACGCCCATAGGGCCGCGGCCGCCCCGAAGAGGCGAGCGAAGCGGGTCATCCAGTGGGCGTGTGTGCGGTTATCGCATCGTGCCTTCTCGCGATCTGGCCGCTTACGCAGCGGGCGTTTCGATTGTCTACCGACGACGCGAAGCTAGTCCCGTGGGACGCTCGAGTCACTTTTCTTTGTTGGCCCAAAGAAATGGCCTGACAGGCCAACGCCCGTAGCATGTCGATGGGATAAGCCCGAGTGCTTGAGGCGGATTGTTGCTTGGCAACCTTCGCCTCTACACAGCGGGTACGTCGGAGCGCTTCGCAACGCGCCATAGCGGAGAGGACTTAAAGCAGTCTTCGCTACGCTTCCCCACCACTGGGGCAAAGCAAAGGCGACGCTACGCTTCCCGACCGTTGTGGAGAGCTCGCCACGTAACGGCGGTATCCGTCTGCCTTGGCTTTGAGCCACTAAAGCAGGAGCAACGCGACCTGCCGCGCTGCGATGTACAGCGAAGCTGCACGAGCCGTCCGCTTTGGCCTTTGACCTTCGGGCCCCCTGTGCGGCGGTGAGGGGTGGACGAGGAGGCCCGCAGTGGGATCGGCAAGGATGCCGATCCCTTTTCGCCAGGGCAGGAAGCCCTGTCGAAAAGCCCGGCCGCCCCTCACGAACTGGCCGGCTTCACCGGCCAGCGCCAAGCGGGGGTGCCCTTTCTTTGGGTTACTTTTCTTTACTCCGGGCATCCTGCCCTCCGCCCTTCGGGCCGGCTTCGCCGTTCGCACGCGCTCCTGCGCGTGCGTGGGCAAGCAAAGAAAAGTGACTCGGCCTCCGGCAGGAGGTCGAAACGCACGCCGCGTAGGCGGCCAGATCGCCGCAACGCGACAACCAAGCGATACAGAAACTGGACCCCTGCCTTCGCAGGGATGACGGCTAAAGATGAAACGCTGAGGCGAGCACCCCCCTCCCCAAAAAGGAGAGGGAGAAAACACATCGCCGCGCCATCCCCATCGTTCCACTCCGACAACGCATCGTTCACCCCACAAGCGCTGCAATCCCCCGCGAAATCCCTAATCTATGGTGGTCCCCCGAGGTAACCACCATGACCGCCCTCCCCAGCCTCTACATCTCCCACGGTTCACCCATGACCGCGATCCAGCCACGCCGCGCAGGCGAACGACTGGCGGAGCTGGCGAGCGCGTTGCCGCGACCCAGGGCCATCGTGATCGCCACGGCGCATTGGCTTGCGCGCCAACCGCACGTCGGCGGCGCAGCGCGTCCGGAGACCATCCACGACTTCTACGGCTTCCCAAAGGCGCTGTTCGACATCCAGTACCCGGCCAAAGGCGATCCTGCGCTGGCCGCGCAGGTCACTGAACTGTTGGACAAGGCCGGGCTACCGACCACGCTCGATCCGACTCAGGGGCTGGACCACGGTGCATGGGTGCCGTTGCGATTGCTTTACCCGAATGCAGACATTCCGGTCGTACCACTCTCGATCCAACCGCAACTTGGCCCTGCGCACCAGTACGCGGTCGGTCGCGCACTGGCACCGCTGCGCGACGAGGGTGTGCTGGTCATCGGCTCGGGCAGTATCACGCACAATCTGCATGACCTCCGCGCGGGTTACAGCGAAGACCGCGAGGCACCGTACGTGCGTCCCTTCATCGAGTGGGTCGAACGCAAACTGTCGGAGGGAGACGTGCCTGCCTTGCTCGACTACCGCCGACAGGCACCATTCGCCGAGCGCGCGCATCCCACCGACGAGCACTTCCTGCCACTGTTCGTGGCGCTGGGCGCGGCGGGTGATCATTCACACGCCCAACGCATCGATGCCGGGATCGAACACGGGCTACTCGCCATGGACATCTATCGCTTCGACAGCGCCGTCACTGCACGATGATGGTGCCCACCATCATCGGGTGGATTGCGCAGTAGTAGGTGTAAGTGCCAGCGTGGTCGAACGTCACGGCATAGCTGTCGCTGGTATCGAGCGCAACTGACGATGCGAACTGGTGACCGGCGCTAACCACCACATGCGGCTCATCGTCGCGATTGGTCCACACCACGCGCGTACCCGCCGATACCGTCAGGGTCTTGGGCCAGAAAGCGAAGTTGCGGATCTCCACCGCGACAGGCTTCGTGGGTGCAGCCCCAGCGCTCGCTGACAAGGATATCGGTGCAGACAGCAGCAGCGCCGCCATCACCGCTAGGAGACGCGTCGCCTGCTTCATGCCATTACCTCCTCGGTCACGGCCAGCGCGTGGCTACCTTGTATGTGGCGTACGTCGCGGATACCGAGGTAACGATGCAGATCGCCGGGTGCGACGTCCTTCATCGGCCCCGGCGCGGACGCCGTGCCGGGAGCTGGTTGAGGATACGCGGTGGAACGTGCCGTATAGAACGTGATGCTGCCCTCCACCTTTTGCTGAATCTGGTGGATATGTCCGTTGAGCACGCTTACCGAGCCGAACCGGCGCAGGTAACTCACCGCTTCGTTGCTGTCGTCGGTGCCCCAGCCCCAATCGGGATACAAGGGCCACAGCGGCATGTGCGCAAACACCACCAGCGGCGTGTCGGGCGATAGCGCAGCAAGGTCTTTCTTCAGCCACGCCAGTTGATCAGCGCCAAGCGAACCGAGCCCGCCGGCCTTCAGATTGAGCACGTTGATGAGTCCGACGAAGTGCACGCCGCGATGGTCGAAGCTGTACCAGCCGCCCGACTGCTGGCGTTCGCCGAACCGATGAAAAAATTCGGCACCGTTGTCGCCAATGACGTCGTGCTCGCCCGGCACATAGAACACCTTGCCCATGCGTGCGTCCTGCATGATGCCGGCCAAGGTGTCGAATTCCTCCGGCCGTGACAGATGCGTGAGGTCGCCCGTGTGCAGCACGAAATCCGGGCTTACCTTTTGCGCGTTGATCATCGCCAACGATTCGCGCAGCGTTCCCGCCACGTCCATGTTCGGCGCCTTATGGAAGCCGATATGCGAGTCGCTGATCTGCACGAAGCCGAAGCTGGCGTCATTCGCCGAAGCAGCGCCTTTGGCCGTCAGGGGCTGCGCGCGAAGCACACCACCGTGCATCAGCCACAAGGTCCCGACACCTGCCCACGCCATGCATTTGAGGAACTGGCGGCGACCGTCTATGTCGCGATCTTCGATGTCGTTCATGGTCGGCTCTCCGGTATCGGCGGCAGGCACCTCGCCCGCTGCCCTTACTCCGAATACCCGCCGACACGATGATCTATTCCCTGGTACGGGCGAAAAACAAGGCATTGGAATAAAGTGCCTCCAAGCGAGGTATACCCTCTTATGCCGACCGAGCCGAACGCCCGTCCGAGAGATCCCGATGCCGCACGAAGCGCACGCTTCGAGGCGCTGGTGGTGCCGTATCTCGACGCGGCCTATAACCTCGCGCACTGGCTCGCGCATAATCCTGCCGACGCGCAGGACGTAGTCCAGGAAGCCATGCTGCGCGCCCTGCGCTACTTCGACAGTTTCCACGGCGGCGACGTACGCGTTTGGCTGCTGGCCATCGTGCGCAACACCTTCTACACACTGCGTAGCCGACAGCCACAGGATGCGTTGCATGACGAGCTGGACGACGAAGTGCACCCGCTGGTCGACAATGCGCCGTCGCCAGAAGCACTGACCCTGCTGGCCGTGGACGTCGGTGCCCTGCAGGCTGCACTGGAGCGCCTGCCTGCGTCGCTGCGCGAGATCCTCGTTCTACGCGAGCTGGAAGAATGCTCGTACAAGGAAATCGCCACCATTACCGGACAGAAGATCGGCACGGTCATGTCCCGATTGGCCCGCGCGCGCGAACGCCTGCGGAACGAACTCACCTGCCGGCCCAAGGAGGTACGTCGCCATGATGTGCGATGACGCCGGGCTGCTCATGCATGCCTATCTCGACGACGAACTGGACGCGGCCGATAGCGCGGCCATGGCACGCCATCTCAGCGAATGCGCGACCTGCAAGGCGCGCTACCAGACCTATACGATCATGCAGAAGGCCTTGTCGGAACCCTCGCTCTATCACCGCGCTCCCGACGCCTTGCGTGCCCTCTGGAGCACGCCACCGGCGAACGTCGCACCAACGCCACTGCTGGTACGCCGTCGCGGCCCCATCGCCTTTGCCGCGGCCGCCGGCTTTGCCGCCGCGATGCTTCTTTCGGCACCGGCGTGGCTGCATTGGGTGCCTTCGCATGGTGCGAACGATGTCGTCGCCCAGGTCATTTCCAGCCACGTCCGCTCGCTTCAGGGCGAACATCTGATGGACGTGATTTCCACCGACCAGCACACGGTGAAACCGTGGTTCGAAGGCAAGCTGGATTTTTCACCGCGCGTGAAGGACCTCGCCAGCGAAGGCTTCCCACTGGTCGGCGGACGGCTGAGATGCACTGGAAGGCCACAGCGTGGCGGCGCTGGTGTACAAGCGCCGCTTGCACGTGATCAATCTGTTCCAGTGGCCGGCTGATGGCGGCTCACCCGCGCCGGCCGTCACGCAGGAGCACGGCTACACAGTGATCCGCTGGACAGGCGATGGCATGCGGTATGTCGCCATTTCGGACGTCAACGAAGGCGATCTCAAACAGTTCGTGCTGGCCTTCCAGAACGACGCCAACCCGGCAATGGCACGCTAACCGAGTCAGGCAGCCGTTGCCGCGATCGTCCAGTCGTCAGGCGTCAGTACCGGCAACCCATGCCCGAGTCGCGCCTTGTCGCACTGCGCGCTGGAGCGGCCAAACTCCCAGGATGGTTCCACCTCCCGACACACCGACGGGCGACGCTCGTAGATGCCGCAATGCGCAGCGTTACCCACCGTGCCCAACAGGGCGGTGCAACGCGGACGGGAGGCCTGCGTTCCACGCATAACGAGACGATGGGGATCGAGCGTTTCCGTGAGTTCCGGTGGCACCACGCCGTCCAGCGACGCCTCTGCCTCCGACCAATGGAAGGCCACGCGGAAATAGGCGCAGCACGCGCCGCAGCTCAAGCAAGGATGGACCATGCGGAATGTCGGGGAGCGCACCCCCTGGCGCGCAGCAGCGGAATTCTAGAACGCCGAAGGCCCGCGTGCGCGGGCCTTCGATAGTGGGTAGCTGCATCCGCTGGCGTGCGTTCTTACGGTTCCCCGGCGAACGTGTTGCAGCTCGCCATATCACCGCTCGCAAAGCCCGCCTTGAACCATTTCACGCGCTGCGCGGAGGTGCCGTGAGTGAACGAGTCGGGCACTACCCTGCCTTGCGCCTGCTGCTGGAGCGCGTCGTCACCGATCTTGCTGGCAGCATTGAGCGCCGACTCGATATCGCCCGGTTGCAGCCATTGCAGGCGTTGCTGAGTGTGGTTGGCCCACACGCCAGCGAAACAGTCGGCCTGCAACTCCTGGCGCACAGACAGCCCGTCCGCACCTTCCATCCGCGCTCCGCGACGGCGTGCCTGTTCCACCTGATCGAAGATGCCCAGCAGGTTCTGCACGTGATGGCCCACCTCGTGTGCAATCACGTAGGCCCGGGCAAAGTCACCCGACGCCTGAAAGCGGTTCTGCAGCTCCTGAAAGAACGCCACGTCCAGGTACACCTTCTGGTCGCCGGGGCAATAGAACGGCCCCACCGCCGTCGAGGCCGCCCCGCAGGCGGTATTCACGCCCCCACTGAACAAGTCCAGCTTGGGGTCCACGTACTGGCGTCCGTGCGCGGCAAAGATGTCGCCCCAGGTCTTCTCGGTCGAGCCGAGAATGGCGCTGACGAAATCCTTGGTTTGCGGGTCGACGTCGGCCGGTGGGCCGCTCGGCGCAGCCACTTGCTGGCCGCCGTTGCCTGCCTGTCCGAGCAGGGCCGTGGGGTCCTTGAAGAACACCAAGCCCAGGATGGCCAGAATCACGATGCCGCCCAGCCCCAGTCCGCGGCCTCCGCCGAAACGGGGACCACCGCCACCGCCGCTGTCGACCTCAACGTTCTGACTGCGTTCGCCCTTCTGCCAATCCATATGACGGCCCTCGCATGCCCTACGGTCATATGACGATAGCGCCTCACGCCCCCTCCCGCCATCGTCACACGATAGCTACAGTGCTCATTTTCGGAGAGATCCCCTAATGACCCAGCACCTACCCGCCATCGTCGTCCTGCTTACAGTCCTGCTGCAGTTCGGCACCATGTGGGCCACCGGCCACGCGCGTGGCAAATACGGCATCAAGGCGCCGGCCATCACCGGTCACGCTGGGTTCGAACGGGCCTGGCGTGTGCAGATGAACACGCTGGAATCCACCATGATGTTCCTGCCCGCGCTGTGGCTGGCCGTGCAATACGGCTATCCGCTGTGGGGCGGTGTGGCGGGTCTGGTCTGGGTGTTCGGCCGGGCGTGGTACGCGGTGAGCTATCTACAGGATGCCGCCAAGCGCGGCCCCGGTTTCATGGTGTCCATGATCGGCTGGGCGGCCACGGTGGTACTAGGTGTGACGGGCTTGGTCCGCGCGCTGATAGCCGGCTAAGGCGATGCAGGTCGCGCGCCCTGCGCGCGACCTGCCTCACTCATTCCACGGGATTCACTTTCAACCGCTCGATGCGCGCGCCGTCCATCGCCACGACCTCGAAGCGCAGCCCCTCGCTGACGAACGTGTCGCCCACGCTGGGCAATCGCCCCAGTTGTTCCAGTACGTAACCGGCCAGCGTCGAAAAACTATCCTCGCCGCTCAGCTTGTAACCCAACAGATGTTCGACACGGCGCAGGTCCAGGCTGGCGTCGATCAGCCAGCTGCCATCCGGATCCTGCAGCGCGGAGGGATCGCCGCTGTCTTCGTCGGGGAATTCGCCGGCGATCACTTCCAGCACGTCAGTCGGCGTGACCAGGCCGAGCACACTGCCGTACTCGTCCACCACCAGCGCCACCTGCAGCGATTGGCGCCGGAATTCCTCGATCAGGCGCAACACGCTCAACGACTCCAATACGGTGAGCGGCTTGCGCACCACCTGCTCAACCTCGATGCGACCATGCTCCAGCAAGCTCGCCAGCAAATCACGCGACGAGGCCACGCCAACCAGTTGATCCAGATCGTCGCCCGCCACCGGTAGCCACGCGTGACTGGACGCGTTGAGCTCGGCGCGAAGCTGTTCGGTACTTTCGCGCGGATCGATCCAGTTGATCTCGGGGCGCGGCGTCATGATCGAACGCACCGGACGATGCGCGAGATCGAGCACGCCCTGCACCATCGCCAGCTCATCCTTACCGAACACGGCGACACTGCCCTCGCTGCTGGCCGTCGCCGCCTTGGGCGCCGCGTCCTCGTCGTCGCCGCCCGCGCCGCCCAGCAGATTCAGCACGGCAAGCGCCGTGCGGTCCCGCAACGTACGCGCACTACCCAACAGGCTGCGCTGGCGATTGCGGCGCATGGTCTGGTTGAAAGCCTCGATCAAGATCGAGAAGCCGATCGCCGCGTACAGGTAGCCCTTCGGAATGTGGAAACCAAAGCCTTCCGCGACCAGGCTGAAGCCGATCATTAACAGAAACGACAGGCACAGAATCACCACTGTCGGTCGCGCGTTGACGAAGTTAGTCAGCGGCTTGCTCGCGCTGATCATCAGCACCATCGCCACCACAACCGCAATCATCATCACCGAGAGATGGTCGACCATGCCGACCGCAGTGATCACGGAATCGAGTGAGAACACCGCGTCCAGCGCCACGATCTGCGCCACCACCAGCCAGAAGCGCGCAGGCGCGCGCTTGGAGGCATCATCGTGGTCGCTCGCCTCCAGCCGCTCGTGCAGCTCAACGGTCGCCTTGAACAGCAGGAACGCGCCACCCAGCAGCAGGATGATGTCGCGCCACGAGAACGAAATGGAGCCCAGCTGGATGATCGGCGTGGTGAGCTTCACCATCCATGACATCGCGCCCAGCAGCGCGAGTCGCATGATCAGCGCCAGCGAGAGGCCGAGCACACGGGCCTTGTCGCGCTCCTTCGCATGCAGCTTGTCGGCGAGGATGGCGATGAAGACGAGATTGTCGATGCCGAGCACGATCTCCAGCACCACCAGGGTGAGGAGACCCGCCCAAGCGGTCGGGTCGGACAGCCAGTCGAATGCAAACATAGGCTGGCGCGTGGGCGCCGAATTCCTCCTTGGATCGTCTATTCACTATACAGGGCGCGGCTGTGAACGCAGCGGCCACCCTGCGCGCACCCTGCCAAAGGACAGGATTGGCACGCACGTCGGCAGGGACTAGCGTGAACACGTCTGCCGGCGCCGCGCGGCCGGCCTGTGCACCCACCCTGCACGCGAGTGCCCTGGATTGTTTTCGATGGATGCGAACCGACTGACCGACCTGCCCGTTTCGCCACCGAACCAAAACGCCGGCATTCCCACGCCCTGGCAGGCCGTCGCGCTGATCGCTCTCTATTTCATGCTGCAGCTGGCCGTTGGCAGCCTGATGACACTGGTGGTTGGCTTGGTGGCCACCTTGCACGAAGGTGGCGGACTCAGCGCCATCATCCCGCTGGGGCGTCGCTGGCTGGGCCAGTCGGACATGACAGCGGCAGCCGTGATCGTCACGCTGCTGATCTCCGCGACAGTGATCATGCGCCTGGTGCGGCGCGCGTGGCCGCAGCGATGGACGGAGGGCACCCCGCCGGGCCTGGGTTTCACTCCGTCTCCACATATCGCTTTCTACGTCGCCGCCCTCGCCGCGGGTGTGATGATGCCCATCGTCGGCGGCTTGTTGACCACATGGCTCGCGCAAGGCCACGAGGTGAGTCAGGACATCAAGCAACTGGGTGCCAACACGTCGCTCGCGCTGCGGCTGCCGCTTGCTCTGCTGGTGGTCAGCGTCGGGCCCGTGGTGGAGGAACTGTTGTTCCGGGGCGTCCTGCTTTCCGCTATCGCGCGCTACACCGGCAACGGCATGGCCATCGTGCTATCGGCCCTGCTATTCGCCTGCGTGCATCTGCCCGACCTGTCCTTCCTCTGGTACGCACTGCCCAACCTGGCGCTGCTTGGCCTGATCCTCGGCTGGCTGCGCGTGCAGTCCGAATCCATCTGGCCCGCCGTGATCGCCCACGGTATGAACAACCTGCTGGCCGTGGTGTCGTGGTTTGTGATGACCCAGCAATAGCTGAGCCATCACGGGGCGCTATGCTCAGGCGCGAATCAGCCAATGCGCACGCAGCAGGCGTGCGGTCTCGAACACCGGCAGACCCATCACGCCGGAATGGCTGCCGTCCAAATGCTCGATCAGCTTGGCGCCGTGCCCCTGAATCGCATAAGCACCGGCCTTGCCGAACGGCTCACCCGTAGCGATGTAGGCGGCGATGGTGGCCTTATCCAGCACCGGCATGGTCACACGCGACAGGCTGGTGTCTGACCACTCGCCCGAACGGGTGACCAGCCATACGGTGGAGATCACTTCGTGTACCCGACCCGACAGCCGCCCCAGCATGCCGGCGGCATCATCGGCATCATCCGGCTTGCCGAAAACCTGGTCGCCCAACACCACTTCGGTATCCGCCCCAAGCACGGCCACGTTGACATCTTCCAGCATCACGAGCCCTGCGCGTGCTTTCTCGCGTGCCACGCGGCTCACGTAATCCCGTGGCGATTCGCCAAGCGCGCGCTGTTCGGGCACATCGACGTCGACGACGCGGAAATCCACGCCGATCTGTTCAAGCAACTGGTGACGACGCGGCGATTGCGAAGCGAGATAGAGCATGTGGCCATTCCGTGGGCAGCGGGCCCCCTTAAGGTCGCATATCCCCGGTATCAAGGAAACGTTGGTGCCAGGACAAGGCCTCTTGCAGCAGGTGTGGCGTGTGTTTGCCGCGGCTGTTGTGCAATGCCCGATCGAAATAATCCTGCAACATCGGGCGATAGCTCGGGTGCGCACAGCGCTCGATCACCACCTTGGCACGCTGACGCGGCGACAGGCCGCGTAGGTCGGCAAGGCCCTGCTCAGTGACGACTACCGCCACATCATGCTCCGTGTGATCCACGTGGCTCACCATCGGCACGATGCAGGAGACGGCGCCGTTCTTCGCCGTGCTGGGTGTGAGGAAGCACGAGAGGAACCCGTTACGCGCGAAATCGCCCGAACCACCGATACCGTTGATGATGCTGGTGCCAGCCACATGCGTGGAGTTGATATTCCCGTAGATATCCGCCTCCACCATGCCGTTCATCGCGATGCAGCCGAGTCGGCGCACCAGCTCCGGATGATTGGATATCTCCTGCGTGCGCAGAATGATTCGCTTGCGGAAGAAATCGATCTTGTCGAGGAAGCGCTCGATGCCCGCGGGACTCAGCGAAAACGACGTAGCTGATGCTACTGACAGCACATCGTGCTCCAGCAGATCGAGCATGCCGTCCTGGATCACTTCGGTGAACGCGCTCAGGCCGCTGAAGCCACCTTCGCGCAACCCCGCCAGCACAGCGTTTGCGATATTGCCCACGCCGGACTGCAGTGGCAGCAGTTGCGGTCCCAGACGGCCCTTGGCGATCTCGTGGCGAAAGAAGTCGATGAGATTGCCGGCGATCTGCCGCGAGGTATCGTCCAACGGCGCAAAGGCACTGTTGCGGTCGGGCGCGTTGGTTTCCACCACCGCAATAACCTTGTCGGGATCGAGCCGAAGGTACGGCTCACCGATGCGATCGTCCGGCTTGAGCAACGGAATCGGCTTGCGGTGTGGCGGCAAGGCCGTGCCGTAGTAGATGTCATGCATACCGTCCATTTCGAGCGGCTGCCAGTGGTTCACCTCGACGATCACCTTGTCGGCCAGGTCCAGCCACGTCTTGTTGTTGCCCACCGAAGACGATGCCAGCAAGCTGCCATCGGGCATGATCGCCGTCGCCTCGATCACGGCAAGATCGATCTTGCCGAAGAAACCGAACCACGCGTACTGCGCGACATGGCTGAGGTGGATGTCCAGATAGTTCATCTCGCCGCGGTTGATGCGAGCGCGCAACTCCGGGTCGGACTGGTAAGGCAGGCGAAGATCGATACCATCCGCACGCGCCAGCGCACCATCCAACTCAGGCGCAGTGGATGCGCCCGTGAGCACGCGCACACGGAACGGATCGCCGCGTTCGTGCGTGGCGACCATGCGCGCCGCCAACGCCTGCGGCACGGCCTTGGGATAGCCCGCACCGGTAAAACCACTCATACCGATCGTCATGCCGTGATCGACGAGTTCTGCTGCCCGGGTGGCCGTCATGACCTTAGCGGCCAGGCCAGCATGGCCGATACGCTTGTCCACGAGGATGTCTCCTGCACTCCAATCGACGAATGGTAGCGCGCGGAAACGTCAAACTCTTGGCAAGGTAGACGATGGTCGGGTACGTCAAAACCGTAGGGTGTACTCGCGGAACTCCTCATCGCGAGTCCAGCCCAACGATTCGTAGAGCCGCTGCGCGGGCCCATTCGTATGCGCGGTGGAAAGCGCCATGCCAGCAGCACCGACTGCTCGCGCAAAATCCGCCGCCTCATGCATCAATGCCGCTGCCACCCCATGCCGACGCGCCTGCGGTGCGACAAACAGGTCGTTGAGCAGATAAAGCCGCGCAAGGCGCACCGACGTAAACAAGGGATACAACTGGACGAAGCCCGCGCCCTCCCCTTCACCATCGATCGCCAGCATCACCACCGAGTCATGGTGCTGGAATCGTTCGCGCAGAAAACGCGTCGAGGCATCGAGATCGGTCGGCTGTCGATAGAAAACCCGGTACGCATCGAACAGTGGCGCGACAAGATCCAGGTCGTGAATGGTGGCCTGACGTACCGTGATCGACATGCGCGTCCCCGCATCGGTGATGTTGCAGCCAGTATGCGTATCTGGCGCTACTCCGCCTATGACCACTTCCGGGAGAAAACGCCGCGCGCTGGCACGTGCAACATCATCGATTTTGTGATGGCAGCGCAGCGTGTCGCTGGCGCGCCTCAGGCGCGATGGTACGGGTGACCCGAGAGCAACGTCGTGGCGCGATAGATCTGCTCAGCCAATACCAATCGCACCAGCATGTGCGGCAACGTCAGCGGCCCGAGCGACCATGACTGGTCCGCCCGCGCAAGCACCTCCGGTGCGTGCCCATCAGGGCCACCGATGAGGAAGGCGATATCACGCCCGGACATGCGCCATTTGGACAGCTGCGCAGCGAGGTCTTCACTCGACCATGTCTTGCCGCGACCATCGAGCGCCACCACGTGGATATCCCGCGGCAGCGCGGCAAGTATCGCGGCACCTTCGTCCTGGATCGCGCGCACGTCATCGCGCCCTTTGCCGCGCAGGCCGGGCTTCAGTTCGATCAGTTCCAGTGGCAGCTCATGCGAGAGTCGCTTGCGGTACTCCGCGAAGCCCTCCGCCACCCAGGCCGGCATGCGTTCACCGACGGCAATCAGGCGAGCACGCACGCGTCACCACCCAAATTCGAGGAAACAGCGGGGGCGCCGCGCGCCGAAGCAGCGCGCGGCCCGTACCGCCAGAAAGCGGGCCATTAGCCCGCGCTGGCGACTTCGGTGTCGACTTCGCGATCACCCACGGTCCACAGCCTCTCCAGGCCATAGAACTCGCGGATGCGCGGCAGCATGACGTGAACGATCACGTCACCCAGGTCCACCAGTACCCATTCGGCTTCCCGCTCGCCTTCCACGCCAAGAGGCATCACGCCCGCCTGCTTGGCGAACTTGACGACTTCGTCGGCAATGGATTTGACGTGGCGCGCGGAGGTGCCGGAGGCGACGACCAGCAGATCGGCGATGGAGGTTTTGCCGCGGACGTCGATTTCACGAATGTCCTTGGCCTTCAGTTCGTCCAGCGCGTTGAGAACTTGCTGACGAATGACCGCCGTGGTGGCGGATTTGGTGCTGCGCTTGGCGGTCTGACTCAAGTGCGTTTGCCTCGATGCGGGATCGATGCGCGGGATGGCGCGGCGCCAGTATAACGGACCACCCTCAAGCCCATGTCAAACGGCGTTTCTGCGGCACCTGCGGGGCAATCTCGCCCGCCCCTGGGAAAGCCCTGGCCTGTAAGGCAGCCCCTTGCCAGACGAGGCCCCAGGCCAAATAAAAAGGCCCCCTCCGACCGGAGGGGGCCTCTGGACACATCCCGCTTAGCGAATCAATGGCCCGCGGCGGTCGACGAAGCGGCAGGCGCGGTGCTCTTCTTACCGCTGTGCTGCTTCTTGTGATGCGTCTGCTGGGTGGCGTCGCTCTTCATCGAGTCGCTAGACGACTTCATCGCATCCGAGTTGGATTGCATGGCATCCGAGCTGGACTTCATCGCGTCCTTGCTGGCGTCCTGGGTCGACTGCGGCGTCGTGCTCTGAGCCATGACCGGGGACATGGCAAGACCGAACACAACGGCGGTCGCAAAGGCGAGTACGGCGTAACGGGAAACTTTCATGGTCAGGTATCTCCAAAAGCGGTGAGGTAACCGTGCGGCCGTGCCGCACTTCCATGGAACAGCCGCCGTCGCCCGTCCTGGACAACCTCGGCAACCCGGTGGCGGATAGATCCACACCGGCCACGCCGCATCAGCATTCCTGCGCGATGCGAACGGTCCATCCCTGGTCCGTGAAACCATTTCGCCGGGTCGCAACAGCAACCCGCGCGCCCTTCCCGGGGGAAGCCTATACCTATGCGTGCACACGGAATGTGGCGTAGTGACACGTCCATTCAGTTGCAATACGGACTGCGAGCTTGCAATAAGTTGCGATTGCTGCGCTGCATCTGTGCATCACCGGGATCATCGCCGTGGACCCCGCCTTAGCATGCTGTTGCGGCACGCGCGCCATCGCAGATGCCCCTTGCCGCCGCGCCCAGCCTTATCATCACGCTGCATCGCAACATCCGTTCCATCGTGGCGCATCTACACGATGTCCTGCCACGCCGCGCTTCCGCACTACCGCGAAAGCGACAGCTTCACTTCAGCGCAGGCTGGAGCAGGCGCCCCCCCCATCAGTGCATTCAGCACCACCACGATGCCTACGGCCATGGCATGCGTAAGCAGGTCAGTCGCAGCCACGGCAAAGGCGTGACAGATCTCCAGTAGCGCCGCGGAGGCTGCCGCCGACGCCAGTCCGACCATGATTGCCGCCAACACCGGGCGCAACGGATACGCCCGTCGCAGCAGCCAGATCAGCAAGGCGGACAACGGCACCGAAAAACTGATGATGAAGACCAGACAATCGCTCGCCTCGTTGAACTTGGCGACGTGCGCGGAAGGACCCAACCAGTCGTGCATGCAACCCAGCCCGCTGGCACCCACCCAGACCAACAACCAGGGCAGCGGCAGCAGGGTCCATCGCCACGACCGACCCGGCACCCCCAGCGAGAAGGCCGCCCAGGCCGCGCATACCGCAGTCATCACCGCCCCCACCCCGGCCACGGCTATATCTGGCTCGGCAATCCAGCGCTGGATCATGTGGCTGACGCCATAGTGCGCAAACAGACCCACCGCGATAGCCGCCACCACCAGCAGCCAGCCGAGCGTACGCAGCCACGGGGGCGGCAGGCGCCGCACCGGCGTGAGCTGATCGCCCAGCGACTGGATCAGTGACTCAGGGAGTCGCGGCTCGGTCATGATGCTCAGGGTTCTCCGTGAAAACGCGAGCGCAATGCTTTCATCGCGCGATGCAGGTTGACCTTCAGCGCGCCGGTCTGGCGCCCTGTCTGCGCTGCGGCCTCAGCGAGCGATTGTTCCTTCAGGCCCAGTTGCTCGACCGCCTCACGCTGCCCCGGCGGCAGTGCCGCAATAGCCTCACGCAGACGCCGGGCCTCTTGTTCACGCTCAGTTGCCGCGGTGGCGTCATCGATATCCGCGTGCGTGTCATAGGCGTGCTCGTCATGCACCTCCCTGGACCCACGACGCCCCTGGCTGCGCAGCGCATCAATGGCGCGCCGGCCGGCCAGGGCTGCCAGCCAAGCGTCATAGGAACGTGAGGGGTCGTAGGTATGACGCACCCGATGCACCGTGAGCAGCGTTTCCTGCACCACGTCGTCGAGCAGATCCACTACCACGCCCCGGCGCCGTGCCACGGATCGGATCAGCGGCACCGATGCCGCCAGCACGCGCTCATACGACCGGCGATCGCCACCCTGCGCCGCCGCCATCCACGCAGCACGCTCGCGCTCCTGCATGTCGCCGAAAGGGGCAGCGGTGTCGCTCACGATGGATGGGGTCCAATCCCGCCGGGAAAGGACGCTATCTAGACCCATCGTGCAGGGCGCGGTCAAGCTCACGGTCATATCGGGGCCTCATAGGTCCTCTTCGCCTATTCGCCAGCCATCCAGTCTGGGTTACATCCACCAGCCGTCGGGGTTGTACGAAACCGCGCAGAAGTTCTCCGGATACCGCACTTACACCGGACTTTTCAGAGCGCTCCGATAGCCACCTTTTGCTTGCGACTGGCCTAATCCGCCACCGGTCCGCTTTAGCGGCACGACGTTCTATTACCTACCGCAAGGAAAGCCCTATGAAGAAGACTCTGATCGCATTGGCGTTCGCCGCCATCGTCGCCCCGATCGCAGCTCAGGCCACGCAGAGCAACGGCATTGACTACACGTACCTGCAGTTGGACTACGTCAACATCACCCAGGCCGGCAACACAGGCGTTGCGCAGGGTGGCATGCTCACCGGCTCCTATGGTTTCCACGACAACTTCCAGATGTTCGGAAGCTACAGCGCGCTGAACTTCAACAAGGTATCTGATTACGATCCGATCATCGGCCATTTCTCTTGGACTCCGAAGGTCAAGCCCTGGTCCATCGGCATGGGCTATGCCTTCAGCATCGGCAGCCGCGCCGACTGGGTGACCCAGGCCGCCTACCAGCACGACAAGAACAGCAATCACATGTGCCTGAACGACTACTGCGTCCGCTTCAACGGCAGCAATAATTTCTGGACCGTCAACACTGGCGTCATGGGTCGCGTCACCGACAAGCTGACGGCCAACGCCTATCTCGGCTACGACCACGGCGTGAGCACCCATGGTGATGGCAACCTGTTCGGTCAGTTCGGATTGGTTTACAACTTCACCCCCATGTGGGCAGTGGAAGGCGGCGTGCGTGTCAGCAACAACAGCAACGACATCTTCAACGTCGGTGTTCGCGCCAGCTTCTGATCGGCAGAATACGCAAGAACAAAAAAGCCCGGCCAATGCCGGGCTTTTTTTATAGCCGTTTGTCGGAGAAGCGGCGAGATGGAACAGACAAAAGTTGAATACCTGTGTTTTGCCCCATCCCGCACGGTCAACTCTTAGAAGCGATACTCCGCACCCAGGGACAGCAGACTGGCATGACCGTGACCACCGTCAAAGCCGATGCGATAGTAGTCGTAGCTTAGGTTCATGCTGATATTGCGCGTGAAATCGTAGCCCATGCCCACGCCACCGTACCAACTGGTGTTGGAGGAGCTTTCTCGCTCAGACAGGCTACCCAAGGGGCCATAAACGTTGAGGTTCAACCGGCTCGTGGAGAACAGAATGCCCGTGCGGGCCTGCACATTCCAATTGTCATTGAACTCGTAGATATAGTTGCCACCGAGCGACCAGCCGTGGCTCGCCACCTTACCGGTGATCTTCGCATTCAGACCGAACTGGTCGCTCAGGAAATTCTTGTTCGGATTGGACTGGCCAAGATCGACGTAACCGCCATCGACACCCCAGTTACCCGACGATGTAGCCCAACGATAGCCAGCACCGAGGCCCCATCCGAAATCATTGTTATTGGAGAAGTAGTTGCTGTTGATGCGGTAATCGGACTGACCAGCGTTACCGCGGACGAAAAAGCCGCCATCGTTCTGATCCGCTGCCAATGCAGCCGTCAACGGAGACACCAGCGCTGCCGACAACGCGACAATGGAAATGAGTTTCTTCATGAAGCTATTCCTATTTTTGTGAAAATGGGGCACGCAGATAAGACGCAAACGCTATCGAGCAGATCGGCACGCACTGTGCGTAGAACACTTCACAATCTTTCGCACCGACGGTGGTCCGTCGAATTACCTGCCGCCGTCCATTGGGCCCGCAAAGTCACATCTGTAGCTATCGGAATGAACTGAAACCCTGCAGGCACATTGTTATTGAGCGCGATCTCGTATAGCGCCCATCCAAATGCCCCATTGCGTTGTCGCGCTGTACACGATGTCCAGCCATCCGTTCGGACGCATCCCTTACCGGCTTATCGCGTGCAACATGTGCTACCGCAGAGAGCAACTCGTTTACTTCGCCGACACGACCGCAGCGATGAGGTGCGACATTCGCTTTGCGCTAGCATCAGAGCAGGTGCGTCGACAGCAACATCACAGCTCGCCCTCTCACCGGGCCCGTACAAGCGTCGATCGAACTCCATGTCGAACTGTGGCGCATCGACCCGTGAGCCGATGCGCCACGGGGACCATCATCGGACGGCGTTCAAGCGGTTACGGTGGGCTGTAAGAAGGCCCCACCCGAAACTTGCTCGATACAGTTCACGGCGACATCCAGCGCCGCCACCATTTCACGGGTCAACGACCCGGCCACTGGCTCGCCCGGTAAGCCCCAAGGAATCGCCAGCCACTGCCGACGTTCAAAGCGCCTACACCCATGCGTGAGCACCGCGGGCGCGGTGGCCATGGGGTCACGGCGGGAAGTCGCCGGTTGACGCTTGCCACGCGCTGCCGCCAAAGTCCTGTGGACCGGCCCACCAATGCTCCTCGACGCCTGATCAATCTTTTTCGAAAGACAAGGTAACTTCGGTGCGCTATCAGGCGAATAATCCGCTGACACCCCAGCGGACCTCGCACCCATGCTTGTGCTGTTCCTTGCCTACCTTGGCGGCGTACTGACCATCCTCAGCCCGTGCATCCTGCCTGTGCTGCCGTTTGTGTTTGCCCGGGCGGATCGCCCCTTTGTGCGCAACGGCCTGCCCATGCTGGTGGGCATGGCCCTGACCTTTGCGCTGGTGGCTACGCTGGCGGCCGTGGGCGGGAGCTGGGCCATCCAGGCGAACCAATACGGCCGTATCGTGGCCTTGGTGGTGCTGGCGATATTGGGGCTTACCTTGTTGTCGACGCGACTCGCGGAGTGGATCAGCCGCCCGTTTGTGGCGCTGGGCAATCGCCTCTCCCGGCATTCGGACGAGAACGATTCCGTCTGGTCAGCGGCGGGGCTGGGCGTGGCGACTGGACTCCTGTGGGCACCGTGTGCCGGCCCGATCTTGGGCCTGCTGCTGACTGGCGCGGCCCTCAACGGGGCGAGCGTACAGACCTCGCTGCTGTTGCTCACCTATGCGCTGGGCGCCGCCACGTCGCTGGCGCTTGCCCTGGTGATCGGCGGCAAGGTCTTTTCCGTGATGAAGCGTTCGCTCGGCGCTGGAGAGTGGGTACGCCGAGCCCTGGGCGTGCTGGTGCTCGCCGGCGTGGCGGCGATTGCGCTGGGGCTGGATACCGGTGTGCTGACGCGCGTGTCGCTGGCCAGTACCGGCGGCTTCGAGCAGAAGCTGATTGACGCCGCACGCCCTGCCCCGGCACCGCAACCGGTGGTGAAACAAGGCGAGCCCTTGCCGGTGGAGGGCGAGCTTCCCTCGCTGGAAGGCGCCACGCAGTGGTTCAACACGCCACCGCTGTCGGCACAGTCGTTGCGCGGCAAGGTGGTGCTGGTCGATTTCTGGACCTACTCCTGCATCAACTGCATTCGCTCGCTACCCTACGTGCGCGGCTGGGCTGACAAGTACAAGGATCACGGCTTGGTGGTGATCGGCGTGCACGCGCCGGAGTTCGCCTTTGAAAAAGATCCGCAGAACGTGAGCAAGGCGATCAAGGATCTCGGCGTCGATTATCCAGTGGCGCTCGACAACGAATACGCGATCTGGAAAGGCTTCAGCAATGAGTATTGGCCTGCGCACTATTTCATCGACACGCAAGGGCGCATCCGTCATCACCACTTTGGTGAAGGAGAATACGCGCAGAGCGAGGATGTGATCCGCCAGTTGCTCACGGAAGCTGGGCAGAAGGATCTTCCGGGCGGTTACGTACAGTCCGGCGCGCAGGGTGCGGAAGCAGCCGGATCGGACGACGCGATGCGCTCGCCGGAAACCTACGTCGGCTACGCGCGCGCGGCGAATTTCGCAGGCGGCAAGGTGGCTCATGACGATGCGTGGACCTATCACGCGCCCGATACGTTGATGGTCAACCAATGGGCACTGGATGGCCGTTGGACCGTGCGCGACGAGAATGCGCGACTGGATAACGCAAACGGCCGCATCGTGTATCGCTTCCGCGGACGCGACCTGCATCTGGTGCTGGGCCCAGGCAAGGACGGCAAGCCGGTGCGCTTCCGCGTCACCATCGATGGCAAGACGCCAGACGCGGACCACGGCATGGATATCGATACAGACGGCAACGGCACGGTGACGTCGCAACGTCTTTATCAACTGATCCGCCAGGCCAACGGCACCGGCGAACGCACTTTCGAAATCACCTTCCTCGATCCCGGAGTTCAGGCCTACGCCTTCACTTTTGGCTGATCGACATCACACACCTCGTGGAGGTTGCCATGTCCCGTACACAGGACATCGTGAAGCTGGAGCGCCGCCGTTTTCTGCGCGCGGCGCTCACAGGAGGAGCGGTTGCTGCCATCGGAGGCTTTGCACTTCCCGCGCTATTCAAGCGTGGCGCGATAAGCGGTGAGGCGATGGCGGCCACACCTGCAGCCACCGGCGCGGACGTATTGCTGGCCTGCTTTGCCGACGACGGCCACAAGCTGGGCGTATGCCATGTGCGCAAGCTAGTGCTCAACGATGCCCAATGGCACGAACGGCTAAGCGATGACGCGTACTACGTGATGCGCCGTGCGGGTACGGAGCGCGCCTTCAGCGGCCCGCACGAAAAAACAGGACCCGGCCTGTATCGTTGTCCCGCATGCGACACTGCGTTGTTCGACGCCGCAACGCAGTTCGATTCCGGCACAGGCTGGCCGAGTTTCTGGCAGCCCATCGCCAAGCAGAATGTGATCGAGATCCACGACAGCACGTTTGGCATGGACCGCATCGCGGTGACGTGTGCGGGCTGCGATAGCCATCTCGGGCATGTGTTCGACGATGGCCCGCCGCCGACAGGGCTGCGTTATTGCATGAATTCGGTAGCGATGCGGTTTGTGCCCAGGGCATCGTAGAACGCGCTTAAGAGATGAGCAGCCGCCGTTAGAGGGCAGCATCACTGCCCTCTCCATCGGGTATACGCGAGCGCGTTTTTACTGTGTTGGCTTTGCCCGATAAGGGGCGAGGACGGATGCGTCCTCGAACAAGCCGCAGGGCAGCAAATAGCGCGGATCCCGACCTTCCGCGAGCAACTCGCGGATGCGTGTCGCGGAAATCTCCAGCGGCGTCACCGCCAGTTCGATGACTTTGCCTGCTGGCAATTCGTGCAGCTCCCTCGTATCGGTCGTGCGACGAGGGAGTATCTCCACGGCCAGATCCACGGACCACTTGGCATCGATACCGGGGCGATTGAGTACGCCAATATGTGCATAGTCAAACAGATCGCGCCAGCTCTGCCAGCTCGGCAGGCCCGCGAATGCATCGGCGCCTAGCAGCAGGACCAGCGGTCGCTCGCCCAGTTCATCGCGCAGTTCGCGCAAGGTGTCGATGGTGTAGGACGGACCTTCGCGACGCAGTTCGCGCGTATCCAAGGTGAGGCGGTCCTGCCCTTGCAATGCCGCCTTCAGCATCGCCACGCGCTGTGCCGGCGATGCGGTGGGCGCGTTGCGATGTGGAGGCACGTGCGCGGGCATCAGGCGCACGTCGGCATCGAGCAGTTCAGACGCCTCCCAGGCTACGCTGAGATGGCCCAGGTGCACCGGATCGAAGGTGCCACCAAAGAGCGCGAGCGGCTTCATGCCAGTGCGCCGGCCGCCCGTGGTTCGGCGATGGCGGCGATCAGGCGCTCGGCTTCCAGCCAGGCATTGCCCTGCTCACGCCCTTTTGCCATACGGTCGATACGTGCCGCGCGCGCGAGGCACTGCAACCAGTGCTCGCGCGGTGCACGACGCAGTGCCTTGCGGAACAACTGCTCGCGTGCCGGCCAAAGGCGTTCGGCGCGGGCCTGCGCAGCGAAATCGCGCGCGTTGGCAAGCCGAAGCGCGAGCTGCAATTGATTGACCAACCAGCCCATCAGGCCGATCAACTCTTCGCCCTCTGCATGCAGGCCAGCGAGGATGTGCAACGCGCGCCCGCCGTCGCCCGCGAAGGCCGCATCGGTGAGTTTGAACGCATCGTAGCGGGCACTATCGGCGACAAGGTTTTCCATTTCCTTCGCATCGATCTTGCCTTGGCCGTGCAGCACGACCAGCTTGTCGATTTCCTGCGCCGCCGCCAACAAATTGCCCTCGACGCGCTCGGCCAGCAGCATCGCTGCGTCCGGTGTGGCCGACAGCCCGCGCGAGGTGAGGCGTGCGCCAATCCATGACGCCCATTCGTTTGGCCGGGGTGCGTTGAACACCACCAAAGCACCGGCTGCATCGAGGTTCTTGGTCCAGGCGCCTTCGTGCTTGCTGCTCCAGTCCATCGCGGTGATCAGCAAGGTGACATCCGGCGGCGGGTTGGCGCAGAACTCGTTGATGGCCTTGGCGCCCTCGGTACCGGGACGGCCGGTAGGCAGGCGCAGATCCAGCAGGCGACGGGTGGCGAACAAGGACATGCCTGCCGCAGCACGCGCCAAGTCGTCCCAATCGAAGTGGTTGCCTACGTCCAGCACCTCGCGCTCGGCATAGCCGAGCTTGCGCGCCTGGGCACGGAGGGCATCCGCGGCCTCCAGCACCAGCAGCTCCTCGCCCGCCAGCAGATACACCGGCAACAGGTGATCAGCGGCTAGCGATTTCTGCCATTGCGTGGCGTTGAGCGGCATGGTCCGGTGGCGTACTTAGTGCGTGCTGCTGGACGAAGCCGGCTGCGTGGATTGAGCGGGCGGTGCGGCTTCTTGCGCAGCGGCCGCGGCGGCCGTCTGGCCAGGATGGCGCCCGGCGGCTTGCAGTCGGAGCAAGATGGCCGTGACCATGTCGTCGTTGAGGCTGCCCTGGATCGCTTCGACCTGAGCCGACGTACCGATGGTATTGGTGGGGTCGTAGCTGAAATCACGCTGCAGATCGATGCGCTGGCGTGGCACCAAAGGCTGGCCCGCGCCGTCATGCACTTCAAACTGCACCTGGTAGCGCACCGTGTATTCGGTGACACGGGCGGCGCCGTTCACCGTCAGCGTATCGGTGCTGAAGTAGGCAGCGGGAACATTGAGTTCGGCAATGTCGACACCGGCCTTCTCTTCCACCGTGATACCGGAAGCCGCCAATGTGCGTTCCAGACCGCGCAGCAGGTTGTTGTTATTGTTCACCGTTACATGCACATGCTGCATGGCAGGCGGCAACGCCACGTTCTGGCGCAGATGGAATCCGCACGCTGCCAGCGAGAGGACGGACATCAACAGCAGCGAAGCTTTGAACACACGGCTCATGGATTTCATCCTGCGACGATGTTGACGATCTTGCCCGGCACCACGATCACCTTGCGCACGGTCTGGCCTTCCAGGAAGGCGGCCACGTTCGGCTGTACCAGCGCCAGCGCCTCGGCCTCTTCCTTCGAGGCGTTGGCGGCGACTTCGATGGTACCGCGCAATTTGCCGTTGACCTGAACCGCAAGCGTGAGCGAGTCGCGCACCAGCGCGGCGCTATCCACCTTCGGCCACGGCTGGTCTTCCAGCACGGACTCTGGATGGCCCAGCACCTGCCACAAGGTGTGGCTGACGTGCGGCACCACCGGGTTGAGTAGCAGCACCATAGCTTCCAGCGCCTCATGGCGCACGGCGCGGCCCTGCTCGCTCTGGTCGTTGAACTTGTTCAGCGCGTTGAGTAGTTCCATCAGCGCGGCGATGGCCGTGTTGAAGGAGTGGCGGCGACCGATGTCGTCGCTGACCTTCTGGATGGTTTCGTGCAACTGGCGACGCAGCGTCTTTTGCCCTGCGTCCAGCGCTGTCGGGTCGACCACCGGATGGTCCGGCTGCGACGCATGCGTGGTCACTTCGCGCCAGAAGCGACGCAGGAAACGCGCCATGCCCTCGACGCCCGCTTCGCTCCATTCCAGCGATTGCTCCGGCGGTGCAGCGAACATGGAGAACAGGCGCACCGTGTCGGCACCGAACTTGTCCACCATCGCCTGCGGGTCGATGCCATTGTTCTTGGACTTGGACATCTTCTCGGTACCGCCGATCTTCACCGGCTGGCCGTCGCTCTTGGAGCGCGCACCGATCACGCGAGCCTTGTCATCGCGCTCGATCTCCACGTCGGCCGGATTGATCCAGTCCTTCGAGCCATCGGCGTTGTCGCGGTAGAACGTCTCAGCAATCACCATGCCCTGGCACAACAGGTTGGTGGCCGGCTCGTCCGTCTGCACCAGGCCCGCGTCACGCATCAGCTTGTGATAGAAGCGGAAGTACAACAGGTGCAGGATGGCGTGCTCGATGCCACCGATGTACTGGTCGACCGGCAGCCAGTAGTTGGCGCGTTCGTCGACCTGATCGTTTGCACCGGGGCTGGTGTAGCGCGCGTAGTACCAGCTCGACTCCATGAAGGTGTCGAAGGTGTCGGTTTCGCGCTCGGCCGGACCACCGCACTGCGGGCAGGTGGTCTTGCGCCATTCCGGATCGGCCTTGATCGGCGACTGCACGCCGGAGAAAGCGACATCTTCCGGCAGCACCACCGGCAGTTGATCTTCCGGCACCGGCACGGCATCGCACGTAGGACAGTAGATGACGGGAATCGGGCAGCCCCAGTAACGCTGGCGGCTCACACCCCAGTCACGCAGGCGCCAGTTCACGCGGCGCACGCCCTTGCCTTCGCGCTCGAAGCGCGCGGCCATGGCTTCGAAGGCCTGGCTGTAATCCATGCCATCGAATTCGCCGGAGTTGACCAAATAGCCGCGCTCGGTGAAAGCGCTGTCTTCCTGGATGCTCGCTTCGAACGATTCGATCAGTTGCACCGCTGCGGAGGTTTCATAGGCGTCGATGTTGCCGCCACCCAGCGCTGCGCGCATCGGGTCAGCGCCCACGCCCTTGGACAGGTCGTGCTGGATCTCGGCCACCGCATCGAGCACAGCGCGATCGACCACCACCATGCGGATCGGCAGGCTGTACTTCTGGGCGAACTCCCAGTCGCGCTGGTCATGGCCGGGTACGGCCATCACTGCGCCGGTGCCGTATCCCCACAACACAAAGTTGGCGACGAACACCGGGATCTTCTCACCGGTGAGCGGATGGATGGCTTCGATGCCGGTATCCATGCCGCGCTTTTCCTGCGTCTCCAGCTCGGCTTCGGACACGCCGCCGTGCTTGAGCTCTTCCAGGAAGGCAGCCAGTTTCGGGTTGTCCTGCGCGGCCTTGATGGCCAGCGGATGCTCACCCGCAATGGACACGAAGGTCACGCCCATCAGCGTATCGGGGCGCGTGGTGAAGACGGTGAGCGGTTCGCTCTCGCCTTCCACGTCGAAATGGATTTCCAGACCCTCGGAGCGACCCACCCAGTTGCGCTGCATGGTCTTCACTGCATCGGGCCAGCCGGGCAGCGTATCCAGACCGTCGAGCAGCTCCTGCGCGTAGTCGGTGATCTTGAGGAACCACTGCGGAATCTCGCGCTTTTCGACCAATGCGCCGGAGCGCCAGCCGCGGCCGTCGACCACCTGCTCATTGGCGAGCACGGTCTGGTCCACCGGATCCCAGTTCACCACCGCGTTCTTGCGGTAGGCCATGCCCTTCTTCATCAACCGCGTGAACATCAACTGTTCCCAACGGTAGTAGTCAGGACGGCAGGTGGCGAACTCGCGCGTCCAGTCATACGCAAAGCCCATGCGCTGCAACTGGGCGCGCATGTGTTCAATGTTCTGGTAGGTCCACTTGGCCGGCGCGGTCTTGTTTTTGATCGCGGCGTTTTCGGCGGGCAGGCCGAACGCATCCCAGCCCATCGGCTGCAGCACGTTTTTGCCTTGCATGCGCTGGTAACGGCTGATCACGTCGCCGATGGTGTAGTTGCGCACGTGGCCCATATGCAGTGCGCCCGAGGGATACGGGAGCATGGAAAGGCAGTAGAACTTGGGCCGTGAGGCGTCTTCCTTCACCTCGTAGGCGCGGTGATCGCGCCAATACGTCTGAGCGGCGGTTTCCACCGCCTGCGGCTGGTAGCCGTGCTCGTTGGCCTGGTCCTGGTTGCCTTGGTCCTGAATGTCCTGCATGTGTGTCCGGCGCCGTAAGTTTTGCGGGCTGCCACCGGCCTTTCCGGCAGTCAGCTGTGAACGGGGCAGACTAGCAGAATTGGGGTCCGTTCATCGCCAAACGGTGGCAAAACGGCGCCAGAACAAGATCTTCTGCAGGAGTGCACGGATGCGCTCCTGCAGGTGCAGAGGCTCAGCCCTCGGGGCAGCGGGCCGACTGCCCAGCCGCAACTGCGCCGGCCACGGCGCCGATCTGGCTGGCGAGGCGGTTGATCGCCTGCTGATGGCCTTGCACCAGGGCGTCATACCCCTCGCTCACCGTTTCATTGATGCGGCTGGTGCAGGCCAGCGGATCACCGCCCTTCAACGGGCGCACGCTCCAGGCCGCATCGATATACGCGTAGCTGCCCGGCACGGAGTCGAAGCGCCGCACATCGAGCTTGATGCGGACCGTGGACTGGCCCTCGCTGGGCAGGCCGGTGACATCCTGGGCGCGGAAATCCCGGGTGAGGTCGGCGGACAGCGCCCCGCGCACCTCGTCGCCGAGCGGCGCAATCCAGCGCTGGCCCTGCAGCACGGCCACGCCCTGCCCGCCCTGACGCACCACCATTTGTGGCTGATCAACCTGTGCCGGCACAGTGACCGGCAGCAGTTCGAACTGGAACGGTCGTGAAGAAGGCGCCGACGTAGCATCACCACCGGCCGGAGGCACCAACGTGTAGTAGCGCACGGGCGGCACCGAACCGCAGGCACCCAGTACCAGCGCCAGTCCGGCGATGGCCAGGTTCAGAGTTCCCCAGCGGGTCATGGCTTGCTCCCTTGTGTTGGCGCGTCCTGCGGCGGAGGCGGCAGCGGTGCCTGTAATGGCTTGTCGTCGGCACGGCGGCCACGCAGCAGCGCGTCCGGATGGTCGCCCAGATAATCGGTCAACACGCGCAGCGAACGCGCGGCGCGCTGCAGCTCCTGCAGACTGCCACCGAGGTTCTGCTGCAACTGCGAGTCCGGCGCGAAAGCGTTGTTGGCGTTGCCCAGGGTCTTCTGCGCGCCTTGCAGCGTGGTTTTCACTTCAGGCAATACGCTGCCGTTGACCTGTTGCAGCGTCTTGTGCAGCTCGCTCAGCGTGTCGTTGAGGTTGTTGCCGATGCTGTCGAACGGAACCTTCTGGATCTTGCTGACGATGTCGGCGATCTGCTGCTGGATCTTGTCGAAGTCACCCGGTGCCGTCGGAATTTCCAGCGGCTTGGCGCGACCGTCGAACTCAACCTTCGGCGCCTTGGGCAGAAAGTCCATAGCGATATAGAGCTGTCCCGTGAGCAGGTTGCCGGTGCGGGCCTGCGCACGCAGGCCATGGTCGACCAGGCGCCCCATCATCTGCGACATCTGCTCGTCGTCACCCTGCGCCTTCGCCAGGGCCATCAACTTGTCATGCGCTTTGCCAAGGCGTGCGGGGTACACGACCGCGCCCACAATGGTCGGGAAAGTCTGGGTCTTCTCATCGAAGTCGAGGTTGATCGACACCACCCGGCCAAACGGCACGCCCAGGAACTCCACCGGCGCGTCCACGGTCAGGCCGCGCAGCGATTGGCTGAAGCGCATGCGGATGTAACGCGGCTCCCCGTCCGGCGGTGCCATGGCCGTCGCCATGTTGTTGAACAAGGTGAAGGCGTCGTTCTCTTGCGCGGGGGAGGCGTCGTGCGGCCCCGGCGGATCCTGGAATGCCACGCCGCCCGCCAGCACGGTGGCGAGCGACTGCGTGTTCACCTTCAGGCCATCGGCGCCCAGCGACACATCTACGCCGCTGGCGTTCCAGAAGCGCGAGGAGGTGGTGACGAATTGGTCGCTGGGTGCATCAATGAAAATCTGCAGCGTGACGCCCTTGCCATCCTTGTTGAGGTGGTAGGAAGACACCCGACCCACCTGGATGCGGCGGAAGTAGATGGGCGAGCCGATATCCAGCGAGCCGAGGTCGTCGGCATGCAAGTCGAAGGTTTTGCCCGGCGCGCCATGCGTCACCGGTGGAGGGGATTCCAGGCCGACGAAGTCGTCCTTGGGTTCCTGTGACTGGCCCACGTCCGCGCCGATGAACGCACCGGACAGCAGCGTGTCGATGCCGGAGACGCCACCCAGGCCAATCCGCGGACGCACCACCCAGAAGCGCGAGTCCGCCGTGGCGAAGCTCTTGGCGCTCTTTTCCAGCGCCACCTTGGCCACCACGTGGGTGCGGTCCTCGCTCAGCCGCACAGTGGTGACCTTGCCGATCACCACGCTTTTGTATTTGACCGGCGTCTTGCCAGGGTCCAGCCCCTCTGCGCTCTGGAAGCTCACGCTGATGGTGGGGCCGGCATCGGACCATGCGTGGATCACCAGCGAAAGGCCCACCAGCGCCGCGATGATCGGCACCAGCCAAACCAATGAGGCGTTGATGCGCGGCCGCTGTACTACGGGCTCGGGCAGGCCTTCGGCGATATTCTTGTCATCAGTCATCGAAGTCTCTGCCATCCCAGATCAAACGCGGATCGAACGTCATCGAGGCGATCATGGTAATCACCACGGTGAGGCCGAAGAACACTACACCAGGCAGGGGTTCCACCTGGCTGAAGAAACCGAACTGCACCAGCGCGGTGAGCAGCGCCACCACGAATACGTCCAACATCGACCAGTAGCCGATGAACTCCACCAGCCGGTAGAGCTTCGACCGCTGACGCTGCGCCCACTTGCTGCCCCGCTGCGAGCTGATCAGCAGCAGGCTCAGCGCGAAGAATTTCAGCACCGGCACCATGATGCTTGCGGTGAAGACGATAATGGCGAGATCGGGCGATCCCTTGACCCACAATTCGATGATTCCGCTAAGAATGGTGTTGTCATCGACATCGCCCAAGCTCACCGTGCGCATGATGGGCAGCACGTTGGCGGGCACGTAGAACATGAAGGCCGCGATCAACAGTGCCCAGGTGCGGGTATAGCTGCTCGACTTGCGCTTGTGCAGTACCGAGCCACAACGCGGACACACAGCGTTGTCGCCCTTGACGTCCCGGCAGACCAGCCGGCAGACATGGCAACCGATCAGGCCGAGGTCGCTGGCGCGGGGCAAGTCGGTCATGCCGGCGTCTCCTCAGTGAGATCCCACAGGCGGCGCACGTCGATGCTGGAGAACGCGGTGATGATGAGCATCAGCACACCATAGGCGAAGATGCCCGGGTTGGGCAGCACGTCGAAATACATATGGGCCTTGACGATGGCCACCAGCGCGCCGAGCACGAACACTTCGCTCATGGTCCATGGGCCGATGCGGTAAAGCAGCACCATCACCGCACGGAACCCGGGCGCGCGCCGTCGCTGGCGGGCAAACAGCAAGACCCAGAACAGCAAACTCATTTTCAGGATGGGAAAGAAGAACAAGGTCAGTGCGGCAATGACCGCCACTACTTGTGAATGCTCCTGCCACATCATCGTGATGCAGCCCCACAGCGTGGCGCTGATCAGCTGGCCGTTGAGCCCCAGCGTCACGATGGGCCAGATGTTGGCCTGCACGAAAGCGATCATCGCCGTGATCACAAGTGCCAGCATGCCGTTCACATTCAGGCTGTGATGCCGGGCGAGGATGGCGTCGCAGCGCGCGCAACGTGCCACTTCGCCACGGGCCAGCTTGCGACGACGGTATACCGTGTCGCAGTGCTCGCAGATCCACAGAGTGGGTGGGGCGATGGCGGGCTTGATGCCTTGCGGTGGCATGGTCATGTGGTGATTTTCGCAAATATCCGAGCTTTCGCCGATAGGGTTCGGTCAGATGGCCTCCAGCGGGCCAGCGGCGGGGGTTCGCAACCTTGATATGCTGGCCGGTGCCCTGATGTGGAGGGCATCCGTCAACGGGAGTTCCCAGTGAGTGCCACAACCGCCGATACGCATGTTTTTGACGTGCGCGAGGACAATTTCGAAACCGAGGTGCTGCAGGCCTCGCTGACCACGCCGATCCTGGTGGACTTCTGGGCGGAATGGTGCGGCCCGTGTAAGACATTGGGCCCGATGCTGGAGAAGCTCGCTGGCGAGTTCAACGGCGCGTTCCGGCTGGCCAAGGTGGACGTGGACAAGTCGCAGCAATTGGCGGCCATGTTCGGCATCCGCAGCATTCCCACGGTGATGCTGGTCAAAGATGGCCAGATCGTCGATGGCTTTGCAGGCGCTCTGCCCGAAGGCCAGTTGCGTGAATTCCTGCAACGGCATGTACAGGCGCTCGACGGCGCGGCCAATGACCATGACGTGGAAGTTGTACCGGAATCGCCGGAAGAGGCCATCAATCGCCTGCAACAGGCCATTGCCGCCGAACCCGAGCAGGCCGAACTGAAGCTGGATCTCGCGCTGGCGTTGATGCGCGCGGGCCATGCGGATGCGGCCGAGGCAGAGCTGAGCTCGCTGCCTGCCAACCTTGCCACCGACGCTCGCGCCGTGCGCCTGCGCAGCCAGCTCGACCTTGCCCGTGCGTTGGCCGGCGCACCGTCGCTGCCCGAATTGCAGCAGCGCGTGCAGGCGGATGCCGGTGACTGGGCCGCCCGCGATCTGCTGGGCGTGCGCCTGCTGCTGGAGGGTGACGCCGCTGCCGGTCTGGATCAGTTCCTTGCCATCCTTGGGAAAGCGCGCGACTGGAATGATGGCCAGGCCAAGAAGCGCCTGCTGGCTGCGTTCACTACCCTCGATGACGCCGAGCTGGTGGGTAGCTACCGCCGTCGCATGGCGTCCTTGTTGTTCTGAACCTCCGGGCCGGCATCACCACTGGGTGATACCGGCCCCTCCCCTCACGGTGAGCCGGCGGCCACCGAACCACCTGTTCCAATGTTGCGGCCCAGGAACTGCGTGACGCGCTGGAGCAACTCCGCGTTGTTCTTTTCGTCGTAGAACCCGTGCCCTTCATCGGCCTTGTACAGCCACTCATAAGCAATGCTGCGCTTATCCAGTGCGGCACGCATGTGCTGGGCATGTATCGGTGGGACGCGTACATCTTTGCCACCGGCGATAAGCAGAACGCTGGCTTTCAGGCGATCCACCTGATTCACCGGTGACGCGGCAGACAAGGCCTGCTCGTCGTTACCCAGTCTTGAGCGCCAGAAGCTCCGTGCCGATGTGTTTTCCGAACCATCGCCCTGCGTAAGCATCAGTGGCAGGTCATACACGCCAACGTAGCCGATCGCGCAACGGTAAAGATCGGGCTCCTTCATGACACCTTCGAGCGCCGCATAGCCGCCATAGCTGCCGCCAAAGATGCAGACATGACCTTGCGTGGTGATCCCCTGCTTGATCGCCCATTGCGTGGCATCGGTGACGTCGTCCTGCATTTTGCCGCCCCACTCGCGATAGCCAGCCGCCATGAATCCGTCACCGTAGCCGCCCGAGCCCCGGTAATTCACCTGCAGCACGGCATAACCGTGCGTGGCCAGCGCCTGCACCGTGGGGTCGTACTCCCAGTAGTCGCGAATACCGAAAGGTCCACCATGGATAAACATCACCAAGGGGAGATGCTTCGCCTCTTCCTTGCCGGGCGGCATGCTGAGGTAGCCGTGGATGGTGAGCCCGTCACGCGCCTTGAACTCAATCGGCTGCATGGCCGCCATCTGGTTGGGCTTGATCCAACTTGCTCGCTGCAGTAGTGCTTTCGCCTGACCGGTGGTGTTGTCCCATAGGTAAAACGTACCCGGATCCATGGACGAGTACGCCAGCGCGATCGCTTTGCTGCCATCGCGCGAATGCGACACGAAGCGAACACTCTCGCCCGGCATCGAGCGTGACAGCAAACCCATCGCCTTCATGGTGTCGGAGCCGGGAACGAACGCCTCGGCCGTTGGCGCATCCGGATCGGAATACGCGCCGACCACATCCATGCCGTCGAGCGTATAAATGAGCCGCGTCATTTCGGTAGTGGCGCTGCTCCATACCGGCTCGCCCAACTTCTGGGTGGCGATATCCCACAGACAGAGCGCGGCCACCTTGCCGGGGGCCGCGCAGGTCATGTACACCTTGCTATCGTCGCGGCTGAAATCGATAGGCAACGGCACGGATTTTTCGGTCGAGCCCTGGAACAGCAGGGTCCACGGCTTGCCGTCTCCCTCACGGTAATACACCGCCGGGTAGGCGTGACTGTCATAGCCTTCCGCGAAACGCACATTCCCATGGTTGTCGGTGACGAACCTCGCGTTGCGTAACGGCGCCTTGCCCAACGGCCGCTTGGAACCGTCATTGACGTCGAGCAGGTAAATGTCTTCGAAAGCGCCTTCAGCGCCGGTTTCCCAGGGTGTAACGGCGATCAGGATGTGCTTGGGATCATCGCGCACCGTAGCTATGACCTGCGCACTGGCACGCTCGGACTCCGCATGCTGGATATGGCTGCCGCCCCTATCGTTGCCCCCTGCGCGATAACCAAACAAGAGTTTCGGATTGGTCCCATCACCATCGACGGCGAAGATCTCGCCAGTGCTGAATGGACGATCCCAGCCGGACACCTTGGTACCTTCTGTATAGACCACGCGGTTGTCGCTGGCCCACCAGAAGTTGACGATCTGGTTGCCCTCGCGCGGCGTAACCATGCCGCCTTTCATGGTGTCGAGATCAAACAGCGCCAACAACGGTTTGTCCTTGACCACCGTTGCCGCAGCGATGTGATGACCATCGGGCGAGATCTTCACCTCGCTGTATTGCAGATGGCGCGCAAGGTCTTCAAACGCGACGCCTGAGGCAAATACCGGATACGACAAAACACTGAGCACGCAGAAGGCTGCGCGCCGAATTCCGTTTTTCATTTGTCCCCTCTCCTGTGCGGCGACACCCCTCGCGTCGCCGGCGGAAGTATAGGCACGAAATTCCGCCGAGGTGAAAGCAGAACACGGCATTTCCGTGCTTTCCTTCGGCTTGATCAGTGAACCCTCACGCATGCCATACGCATGCGTATGTTTCGGCTATAGTTAGCCTCCCGTCATCGCCCCACTATGCCCATGCGCGCATCCACTTTCCGCCGCCTGATGAACCTATGGCCGCCCTTCCTGTTCAACAGCATCCGCGTCCAGCACGTATCGGAAGACTGGTCGGAGCTGCGCGTGGTACTGCGCTTGCGTCCCTGGAACCGCAACTACGTGCGCACGCAGTTCGGCGGCAACCTGTTCGCCATGACCGATCCTTTCTGGATGCTGCTGGCCATGCATCAGCTAGGCAATGACTACTTCGTGTGGGACAAGGCCGGGGCGATCGACTTTGTCGCGCCGGGACGCGAAGACGTCTACGCCCACTTCAAGTTGGAGCCCGCGGTAGTCGACGAACTGCGCGCGGCGGCGGCAGGCGGTGACAAGGTATTGCGCTGGTTCGATGTGGACGTTGTCACACGTAGCGGTGAAGTGGTGGCTCGCGTGCGCAAGCAGTTGTACGTCAGGCTCAAGCCGAAGGCGCGCTGAGGGCCCCATCGCCCGGTTTCATTCGCGTTCGAAGCGAGCAATATCCTCGAGCATGCGCTCGGCGCGCCGCACGCCGGTGCCGGCAAACTGGTCTTCCATCCAGCGCCGCTTACCCAGCCGACGCAGCACCACGTAGACCAGCGCGACAATCGCCAGGGACACGCCACCGCTCAATGCCATCCATGGCACCAAGCCGTGCGCGTGATCCCAGTAGTCATGCCCCACGCGATCAAAGTCGTACTGGATCAGGATCAGCATCACCGGAATCCAGATGACGCTGCCCAGCACTGCGAACACCGGCGCCTCCACCCGCACGCGCCAGCGCCGCAGCTCCGCCAACCGACGCTGGATGTCGAGCACGGGTGAGGCATAGTCGATCCCGTTCAGCAGGCCCAGTAGGCGGCCCGCGAAGATCGCTGCAAGCGTGCCAAACACCTGCAGCGCGATGCCGCTGCCGAAAGCCACCGGCGTGTGCAGATGCGAGCTCCACACGCTCACGCCCCACAACAGCAACGCAATGCCCAGCGCTAGTTGCACCGATTGCCACCAGCGCATCGGACCCAGGCCCCTGCGCAGGCGGTCCATGCGTTGATCGCGCAGGATCTGCCACTGCAACGCCTGCTGATCCACCACGCGTCGATCCAGCTCACGCCAGGCGGCTTTCAGTTCTTCCAGTTCCATGCTCATGTCCTCGCCTTCGGTGCGCTGGCCATATGGCTGCGCAGGGTTTGCTTGATGCGGCCCAGCTTGGTGGCTATGTTGGTTTCACTGATGCCGAGAATCTCGGCCATCTCGGCGTAGCTGCGGTCTTCCAGGTACAGGAGGATGAGCGCGCGGTTCAGCGCATCCAGCTCGCCGATGACGCGATAAAGCAACACCAGGCGCTCGTCTGGCTCCGGTGACGGCTCGCCGCCGATGGTGTCCAGGTGGTGCGACTGCAGCGGCTCAAGCCGCTCGGCACCATCCATGCGGCGCAAACTAGAGATCGCCACGTTCAGTGCGATGCGATACAGCCAAGTCGAGAACCGAGCCCGCCCAGGGTCGTAGCTGGCAAACGAACGCCACAACTGCACGCAGATCTCCTGCACCAGGTCGTTTCGGTCGTCCGCACTCCTGGCATAGAGGCTGGCAACCTTCAGCACGATGCCGCGGTGCTCCCGCAGCAGCACCTCAAATGCCTGATGTCGATGATCGCCTGCCATGCACTCGCCCCCGGATGTCCTTCCATGATTCGCCTGCGCGCAAAATAAATCACACCCGAGGCGAAACGGGCGGGCGGCGCGGGCTGCCCTACAATGCGGCGTCCCTCACCTGGCCCCTCCCCCATGAAACGCCTGCGCATCAAACGCTATCTGTTCACCGGCCTGCTCACGTTCATCCCTCTGTGGGTGACGTGGGTGGTGTTCAAGTTTGTGCTGAGCATGCTCGCGGGCATCGGCACGCCACTGGCCTCCGCGCTGTTGGCTACCTTATCGTCCGCCTCGCCGTGGGCGGGCATAGCGCTCAACAATGCATGGCTCACCTTTGTGGTGGCGCTACTGCTGACGCTGGGCGTGCTGTATCTGCTGGGCTGGCTGGCTAACCGTGTGATCGGTCAGCGACTGATCGACGGTTTTGATGCGGTGCTGGCACGCATCCCGCTGGTGCAAACCATCTATGGCGGCACCAAGAAACTCATGGCCGTGCTGCAACAGAAGCCGTCCGGCGTGCAGCGCGTGGTGCTGATCGACTTTCCTCGCCGTGGCATGAAGGTGGTGGGCTTTGTCACGCGGGTGATGATTGAAGAAGGCACCGGCCGCGAGATGGCCGCCGTCTATATCCCCACCACGCCCAACCCGACCGGCGGCTACCTGGAAGTGGTGGCGGTGGACGAACTGACGCCCACCGACTGGACCATGGATCAGGCCATGGCTTTCATCATTTCCGGCGGTGCAGTTGCGCCTGATACCTTGCCAGCTTCGCCGGCCGCCTTGCGCAAGGCCTCTCAGGACGCGGAGTAAATCTACGCCGCCTCAGGCTACCACTTCGAATGGCCGCATCATCTCGTTCGATGCGTGCTCCAACAGATGGCAGTGCCACACATATCGGCCCGTGTAGCCTTCGAAGGTGATGATGTAGCGCGTCACCATGCCGGGATAGACCTGCGCAGTGTCCTTCCAGCCTGCTTCGTGCGGCGGCGGCGGTTGCGCCGGGCCGGTATAGCGGACGGTCTTCGACTCCAGGTACTGATCCACATCGAACGGGCGCCGATCGAGAATCTGGAAGCGCACCAGATGCAGATGGATCGGATGCGTGTCCTCGGTGAGGTTGAGGAAGCTCCAGATCTCCGTGCTGTTCAGCCGGGGCTTCTCGCTCACCGGGTCATGCCAATGCTTGCCGTCCAGCAACATCAACATGGGCTCGGCGACGCAATCGGCATATTCGTCGATGGTCAGCACACGGGTATTCGTCGCGCTCGCTTCCGTCATGCGCGGCACGTCGCGCAGCACCGGCGGCAGGTGGCTGTCGTCATCGACCTGCCCCGCCGCCACTTTGAACTGCATCAACGGCAAGGCGTCGGTCATCAGTTCGATGGCGCTGCCGCCCATGCCGGCGAAATCCATCACCAGATCCGCCCGCTCGCCCGGCGCGAGAAACAGGCTGGTCTGCTGCACCGGTGCGGCAAGCAAGCCCTGATCGCTACCAATCTGCAAGAACGGTTTCTGTCCGTGCAGGCTCAACCGGAAGAAGCGGCCATTCGCCGCATTGAGCACACGGAAGCGGTAGCGACGGGCCTGCACGTCAAGGCGCGGCATCAGCGCGCCGTTCACCAGCATCACGTTGCCGAAAACCTCGGGCACCCATGGCGAATCGCTCACGCCGGATACCGGGTAGTAGAGCTGCCCGTCCTCGGTCAGCAGACGATCCGTGAGCACCAGCGGCAACTCCTGCTCGCCATGGGGCAGGCCCAGTGACAGCTCATGCGCGTCGCGCAGCAGATACATGCCGAACAGACCCGCATAGAGGTTCAATCGTTCGATGCCCATGGTGTGGTCGTGGTACCACAGCGTCGCCGCGTCCTGGCGGTTGGGATAAGTCTGCTTGAGCGATTGCCCTGGCACGAACCAATCGGTGGGATAGCCGTCGTCCGTTGGCGGAACCCGCGCACCGTGGACATGCACCACGCCACGCACTTCCGGCTTGTCCGGCTCGGCACCGCATACGTGATGGTCGATGGGCAGGAAGTGATGCTGCGGCAGGCTGTTGGTCCACTCCACCTGCACCGCTTCTCCGCTGCGCGCTTCGATGGTGGGTCCCGGCATGGTGTTGCCGTAGGTCCATAACCGTGTCGGCGGCAAATCGCGATGCAGGCGCTGCGTGCTTTCGCGCATCGCGATGCGCAGCGGCGTGCCCGCCTTGGGACGAAGCACTTCCGGCACCGGCAAGGGATCGACGAATGGTGTCAGACGCGAGGGGTCAAGCAGCTTTGGCACGCTGGTCTGGTCGGCCACAGCATGCTTGCAAAGACCGCCTGACTTCGCGGCATGCATGGCCATATGCATGGGCGCACCGAAAGCGCGCAACGCGCCCGTACCTGCCACAAGCCCCATGCCCTGGAGAAAACGACGACGCGAGGGATGCAAGGTTCACCGCCTCTGTAGAAAAAGGAAACGCCCCGGACCGATGTCCGGGGCGTTGAAACAAGCTATCAGATCAACCGCGCGGCGAATGCGGCTGGCTGGCCCAGGGCCACGGCTTGGGCTGCTTCACCGGCTGGCCGGTCTGTTCGTCCAGGATCAGCTTGCGGTGTTCCGGGAAGGGCTGGAAGAAGTCGAACATGTGCTCCAGCGAACCGGACACGGCATCGAACGAACCGCCGCCAAGACGCTCGCCACGCAGCCAGTTGTCTTCGATGAAGCGAGTCACCGAGGTCTGGTCCGTCAGTGTGTGGTCCACGTGATTGCTGCGTGCCCACGGCGAGATCACCAGCAGCGGCAGGCGGGGACCAAAGCCGCAGCGGCCCTGCACGGGCTGGCCGTTGCTGTTGACGCCCGGCAGCGTACCGCGGGCATTGCAGATGCCGGTGCCATCCAACGCATCGGACGACGTGCTCGAGGCATTCACACGCGGCGCAGCCTGATGGTCGTACCAGCCGTCGGAGTCGTCATAGGCGATCACCACCGCGGTGTCGCGCCATTCCGGACTCTTCTGCAGGAAGTTGATCACGTGCACGATGAACTGCTGTTCGTCCAGCGGATCGGAATAACCAGCGTGGCCGTCCTGATAGCCGGGCGCCTTGAGGAAGCTCACCGCCGGGAAGTTGCCTGCTTCCACGGCTGCGTAGAAGTCGTTCGTATCGTACTGGTGGTTCGCCGCATCGCCTTGGTGGCCGATCATGGCGACCGAGGTCGGGCGCACGTGGGTCGGGTTGGCGGTGGACGGGTAGTACTGGAACGGCTGGTGATGCGGGATGTAATCGGCCTTGTTGGTTTGCGTCACGGTCGACACCGTGCTGCGCTTGCAGCCGGTGGTGCCGTTGGTGTTCACCGTCGCGAGGTCGAAACCGCCCTCGAAGAAGCCCCACGTTACGCCGGCGCTATTCAGCAGGTCGCCGACGTTCTTGCCGCCGAGCTGCACTTGACTGCCACTGGGCGAGGAGCACACGTCACCGATCGGATCGGCGTCGCTGACCAGGGTCTGGCCGCCCTGGCCGTCGTTCACCAGCACTGAGCTGCCATTGAGCGACTGCGTCACGCCGTTGGTCTGGCCGGAAACGAGGTTGATCGCGCCCGGCGTGGACGGACCGAACGTGCTGCCGTAGCTGTTGTCGTTCAGTGCGAACCACTGCGCGTAGTTCCACATGGCGGTGACGGTGTTGCCGTCGTAGTAGCCCATCACCTGCCCGTTGCCTTCCTCGTCAGCCGGCGCACCCGGCAGGGTTTCACCCGAGCCGGTGTACTTCGGGAACAGATCCATCGCGCCGCCATTGAATGCCTGCTGTTCCGGGCCGTAATCGTGATCCTGGTCGGCCGTGGCGGCTTGCGCGCGCGACAAGCGGAACGGGTTGACCGCACCGGTGCCATTCGCGCTGTTGTTCTTGTTGGGGTTGTTGGTCAGCAACGCATTGCTCAAGCCATTGACCTTCGGCGTGAACGGACGCGCGTAGAAGGACGGCTCGCCCTGACCGTTCGCCGCGTTCGGGTACGTAGCGAAGTAATGATCGAAGGAGACGTTCTCCTGGAAGATCACGACCAGATGCTTGATCGGAGTGGACGTATGGACGTCTCCACCGTGATGCCAGCTCGCATCGGCCAGCGTCTCGGCGTGAACAGGAATCTGGGCAAGGGATACGGCGGAAAGACTGAGAACGCACGCGGCAATGCAGACTGCGAGATTGTTTCGCATGAAGAGCTCCCTACGGTCGCGGTGGTGCGCTTCCCCTCAAGCGCTGATGCCGCGGACGATAGGCGTGCAAGGTGACAGGCGAATAACAAAAATCATCGCATTTTCCTGCGATTTTCGCGGTGAGACGCTTACCGCAAAAGCGCCGCAGGCGCTGGCGCGAGCAACACATTGAGCAAGCCCGCCAACACTATGGCGAGGCAGGCGACACTGCCCTCTCCCGAGCCGATGTCGCAAGCCTTCGCTGTGCCTGCGCGACGAACCGATGGTCGCCCTGCTCCCGCTGATGCATCTACGCGCCGGTGCTAAGCGGTTCCGGCTGGAATGACTGCACGACTCGCCGATGATCCTGCTCGAAGAAGGCTTTGCGCTGATCCGGCTGATCCGTGAGGCTTGTGCCCGCCGGGCCGTAGTCCCCAAGGAAACCGTGCGCTGCGCGCAGGTGGATTTCATCCTGGCCCTGGTTGCCGGCGGCGTCGCCCTGCTCCCGCAACGGGTGGTGGACGAGCGCTCCCTGGCTAGCCTTGCCGCACTGTCGCTGGCCGGCAACGACCCGCGCTGATGGTGCTGGCCTGGCGGGCAGGGCATCGCCCCATCCCCCGCTACCCGCGCCTGGCTCGCCCTGGTTGCAGGCAAGCCCCCTGACCTTTGACACTGTCTGGACCATGACTTGCGGCCTAGCCTGAAAAGTCATTCACGCGATGCCGGGTAACGTCAGGGACCTCAGGCCTCGCTACCACCCCTGGCTGCCCCGCAGCCAACGAATCCACAGAGGGAGTTCCATGACCAAACCGTATATGAAGCCCATCGCGCTCGCCGTGAGCCTCGCCCTGTCGCTTAGCGCCTGCGGCAAGCATGAGGACGCCGAGAAGGCCCCCGCCGCCAGCAGCACCGCGCCTGCGCCCGCCAGCACCGCTGCCACCGCAGCCGCTGCGCCCAAGAGCGTGTTCGACATCAGCGAACTGGATAGCAATATCCAGGCGTGCCAGGACTTCAACGGTTTCGTCAACAGCAAGTGGGTCGCCGCCAACCCGATCCCGAACGATCGCACCCGTTGGGGTGCTTTCGACAAGCTGGCCGAGGACAGCCTCAACACCCAGCACGACATCGTCGATGCCGCCGCCAAGGACCCCGCCAGCGCCCAGGCCGGCTCGATCCAGCAGAAGATCGGCTACCTATACGCCTCCGGCATGGACGAGGCCGCCATCGAGAAGGCTGGCTTCGACCCGATCAAGCCCAAGCTTGACGCCATCGCTGCGCTGAAGTCGGGCAAGGATGTCGCCAGCTACATCACGCAGAACTTCACCACGGGCGACATGCAGGTGTTCCAGTTCGGCTCCGGCGCCGACTTCAAGGACGCCAAGATGCAGATCGGCTTCACCCAGCAGGCCGGTCTGGGCCTGCCGACCAAGGATTACTACAGCGACGCGAAGTACAAGGACATCCGCGACGCGTACGTGGCCCACATCGTCAAGACGCTCGAGCTGACCGGCGTGTCCGAAGCCGATGCGAAGAAGCAGGCGGACCAGGTGCTCTCGTTCGAAACCGAGCTGGCCAAGGCCTCGCTGGCGCCGGTGGAACTGCGCGCCCCGGAAAACCAGTATCACTTCGTCACCATCAAGGAAGCCGACAAGGTCACCCCGCACTTCAGCTGGGAAGATTTCTTCAAGGCGCAGGGCGTGACCGTCGACAAGGGCTTCTCGCTGTCGCAGCCGAAGTTCTTCGCCGCGTTTGACAAGCTGCTCACCAGCGCACCGGCGGACCAGTGGCAGGCTTACCTGCGCTTCCACACCATCGACGATGCCTCGCCGTTGCTCAGCAAGACCTTCCAGGACAACCGCTTCGACTTCTACGGCAAGACCCTCGCCGGCCAGCCGGAGCAGAAGCCGCGCTGGAAGCGCGTGCTCAGCGGCGTGAACGAGTCGATGGGTGAAGCACTGGGCCAGCTGTACGTGGCCAAGGTGTTCACGCCGGAAGCCAAGGAACGTGCGCAGGTGCTGGTGGACAACGTGCGCAACGCGCTGAAGGCACGCATCCAGAACCTCGACTGGATGAGCGACGCCACCAAGGAAAAGGCCATCGCCAAGTGGAGCACCTTCCTGCCCAAGATCGGCTACCCGGACAAGTGGCGTGACTGGTCGGGCCTGGACGTCAAGTCGGGCGACTACTACGGCAACGTGATGGCCGCCGCCAAGTTCAACTACCAGTACGACCTGAACAAGATCGGCAAGCCGACCGACCGTAAGGAGTGGGGCATGACCCCGCAGACGGTCAACGCGTACTACAACCCGACCGACAACACGATCAACTTCCCGGCCGCGATCCTGCAGCCGCCGTTCTTCTATGCCAACGGCGACGACGCGATCAACTACGGCGGTATCGGCGCCGTGATCGGCCACGAAGCCAGCCACGGCTTCGACGACGAAGGCAGCCAGTTCGACGGCGAAGGCAACAACGTCAACTGGTGGACGAAGGAAGACCGCGAGAAGTTCGACCAGCGCACCGATCGCCTGGTGGCGCAGTTCAACGACTACGCGCCGATCAAGGACAAGCCGGATGCGCACGTCAACGGCAAGCTCACCCTGGGCGAGAATATCGCCGACCTGGGCGGCCTGAACGTGGCGTACGACGCCCTGCAGGATGCACTGAAGAAGAACCCGCAGGAAGCCGGCGAGAAGATCGACGGTTACTCCGAAGACCAGCGCTTCTTCCTGAGCTGGGCTCGCGTGTGGCGCGGCAGCGTGCGTGAAAAGCAGGCCCTGCTGTACCTCAACACCGACCCGCATGCACCGGCCTCGCTGCGTGCGATTGGCGCTCCGTCCAACATGGAAGCCTTCGCCACGGCGTACCAGTGCAAGCCGGGCGACACCATGGTGCGTTCGGGCGACAAGCAGGTGAAGATCTGGTAATACGTCGCTGACGTTTAGACGTCCGTAACGACAAAGGGCGCTGCATCATGCAGCGCCCTTTTCTTTTGCGAGAGTGTGACTATTTGCGTCGTGCGCGGCGCGCTTCGTACGCCTTCAGATGCGCATACGCGGTGCGCAACATCGGCAGCTCGGCTGCCGTCGCTTTCGACCGCGTCAGCAGATCGCCAACCACGTGGTCCGCTTCGACAGCGCCACCCTGCTCCAGATCTCGCATCATCGAGGCACTCAACGCAGAGCCTTTCTCGGTCAGCACGCCGCGCGCACGCGCCAGCACTGTCTCGCTCGGCGCATGCCCGTTGTGTTCGGCCACGCTGCGGCAATCCTCCAGCAGTTGGAGCGTGGCTTGCTCGCCACCGGACGCAGCCATGATGTCACCTACCGGTGCGCGCATCAGACAGGTGATACCGGCCAGCGAGGCCAGAAACACCCATTTGTCCCACATGTCCTGCAGAATGGTGGTGCTCAGGCGCGGCTCGAACTTCGCTTTCGACATGGACGTGAGAATCTCTTCCACGCGCTCCGAACGCGAACCGTCACGCTCGCCGAAGGTGACGCTGTGCGACTGGTTGAGATGGCGCACCGTGCCCTGCGCATCCAGGGTGGCGGCAATAACGCACTGACCACCCAGCACACGCTCCTTGCCGAACCGTGCATCCAGCAGATCGAGATGACGCATGCCGTTGAGCACGGGAAGGATGACTGTGCTGGACCCCACTGCCGGCGCCATGTCCTCGATCACCTGTGGAAGGTGGTAAGCCTTACAGCTCAGCAGAATCAGGTCATAGGTTTCGCGCAGATCGCCAGCTTGCACGGTGGAGGGATTTGGCAACGTGGCGTCGCCCAGACTGCTGCGAATCACCAGGCCATGCTCGGCCAGTTGCGCGGCGCGCTTCTCGCGTACGAGAAAAGTCACGTCCTCCCCGCTTTCCAACAGGCGTCCACCGAAATAGCCGCCTGTGGCGCCCGCACCGATCACCAGAATGCGCATGGTTCAACTCTCCTTGATCACAAGCGAGAGAGCGTACGCCAAGCAGATACCTGTGCCCTATCGACCAAAGATGGAAAGCCAATAACAGCAAGAACTTGCGATTAATTGCAACTCATTCTCATTGGCAATAACATTAAAAAAAGATCTTGCTGGCGGGTTTTCACAGGTAACGGATCACCCGATCAGGCAACGCACTACCCAACCCCTTTTCCAGTCATTGCAGCGATCGACGCCTGCCGCCGCTACTCGTCGAATCGCCCGGTGTTGCTTCGGCTGACCGGACTTCCACCATTACGACGAGCACTTCATGGCCCACATCTCCAGCCGCAAGCACCCTGTTACCCGCCATGCGTTGAGCGCGGCTACCGCCACCCTGATGACCGGCATGGCCCTCACTCAACCGGCGCTGGCGGCCGATGCGCCTGCCGACACCACCACGACCACCACAAACGCAAAGAATCTGGATGGCGTGCAGGTGCAGGCATCCACCACGAGCGACTACAAGGTCGACAACCTGTCCTCGCCCAAGTACACGCAGCCCATCCTCGACACCACGCAGACCATCAGCGTGATCAGCAAGGATCTGTTCCTGCAGCAGGGCGCCACCACGCTGACCGAAGCGCTGCGTAACAGCCCGGGCGTGGGCACGTTCTACGTCGGTGAGAACGGCACCACCTCGACGGGTGACGCAATCTACATGCGTGGCTTCGATACCTCGGGCAGCATCTTCGTCGATGGCGCGCGCGATCTCGGTACCATTTCGCGCGACGTGTTCAATACTGAGTCGGTGGAAGTGATCAAGGGCCCGGCCAGCACCGACAACGGCCGCACCGCACCGACCGGCGCGATCAACATGGTGAGCAAGCAGCCTGAACTGGCGAATGGCGTCAGCGCATCGTTATCGTATGGCAGCGCCGACCAGCGCCGCGTCACCGCCGACTGGAACCAAGCCGTTTCCAACACGTCCGCCTTCCGCCTCAACGTGATGGGACAGGACAGCGGCGTACCGGGTCGCGACCAAGTGGAGAACAACCGCTGGGGCGTCGCGCCGAGTTTTGCGTTCGGCCTGGGCACCGCCACGCGCGTGTACGTCGACTACATGCACATCAAGCAGAACAACGTGCCCGACGGCGGCGTGCCCACCATCGGCCTGCCCGGTTACAGCAGTCCTGATCCGAAGCGCCCCTTCCTCGGCAATGCGCCGGAAGTGGATTCGTCGAATTTCTACGGCACCACGGCGGACCACGATCACGTGACCGCCGACATGTTCACCACGCGCATCGAACACGACTTCAACGACCAGCTCGCGGTCCACAACACCTTCCGCTGGGGTCGCACCGCCGAGGATTACCTGCTCACGTCGTTCATGGGCACCGCGGCGAACCTGCTCACGCCGAACCCGACCGATCCGTCGACCTGGACCATCGCGCGTAGCAATCCGACGTTCAAGCATCAGGCCAATCGCATCATCACCGATCAGGCCAACCTCACTGCCACCTTCGAGACGGGCGCGATCACCCACAACCTCAGCACCGGCATCGAATTGACGCAGGAGAAGGCCACCACCGTCGGTCTCGCCGCGCTCAACGGCACGACGTGGCCCGCGGCCAACCTGTACGACCCGAACTGGGATGTCAGTGGACTCAACTACGGCCAGACCGGCGCTTACAGCAACGCCAAAACCAATACCGCATCGGCGTACGTGTTCGACACGCTGAAGTTCGCCGAGCACTGGCAGGTGAATGCCGGCGTGCGTATGGACCACTACGACACCGATTATTCCAGCATGGTCCAGTGTGGAGCGAAGAATGGACCGGTGTGCGGCACATTGCCGACCGGTAGCGTCGTGCAGGGTCTGGATACGAAAGCGGGAGACAACCTCTGGAACTGGAAGCTCGGCGTGCTCTACAAGCCGATGCCGAACGGCTCCTTCTACCTCAACTACGCCGTGTCCGCCGAGCCTCCGGGCGGTAACACGCTCACGCTGTCGAGTTCCGCCAACAGCCAGGACAACCCCAACCTGCAGCCTGAGCGCGCCCGTACTTACGAAGTGGGCACCAAGTGGGAACTGCTCGATGAGAAGCTCCTGCTCACCGGCGCGCTGTACCAGACAACAGTAAGCAACGATCTCGTGCAGGATCCGGTAACCCTGCTCTACTACCAGATCGGCCAGAAGCGTGTGCAGGGTGTGGAATTGAGCGCCGTCGGCAAGCTCACCGAAAACTGGGCGGTAAGCGCAGGCTTCACCACCATGAATGCCAGCGTGCTCTCGGGCACGGCCGTGGCCGAGGATGGCTCCTCCGATCTCGCCTATACGCCGAAAAAGGCCTTCACCAGTTGGACCAGCTACCTGCTGCCGTTTGGCCTGACCATCGGCGGCGGCGCGCGCTACAACGGTGAAATGCAGCGTGGCACCGACAGCGCCATCGGCACACCCGCGTACACGAAGGCCTATTGGGTGGTCGACGCCATGACGTCCTATCCCATCAGCAAGAACTTCGACCTGCGCCTCAACGTGTACAACCTGTTCGACAAGGACTATGTCGCGGCGATCAACAAGAGCGGCTACCGTTACACGCCAGGCACGCCGCGCTCGGCCATGATCACGGCGAACATCCGCTTCTGAAGAAACGCACGTCGCCGTCCCGATGACCATCGGGACGGCGATAGCGCCAAGGCTCGCTAAACACCATGCTGCTACACCTTCCCAATATTCTCGACCAGACACAGATCCGCACCATGCGGCAGGCGCTGGATGAAGCCATGTGGACGGATGGGCGAGAAACCGTGGGCCATCAGGGCGCCAAGGTGAAGCGCAACCAGCAATTACCCGACGCTTCGCCGCTACGCGAAGAACTGGGCCGCGTCGTGCTCAACGCGCTGTCGCGACAGCCGCTCTATCACGCTGCTACCTTGCCGCTGCGCACGCTGACGCCGCGCTTCAACCGCTATGAAGGCGGTGGCCAGTACGGCTTTCACGTGGATGGCGCGGTGATGTCCCTGCCCGGCGGCGAACAACTGCGCAGTGACATCTCCTGCACGCTGTTCCTTGCTGAGCCCGAGGAATACGACGGCGGTGAACTGATCATCAGTGACACCTACGGCGAGCACGAGGTGAAGCTGCCCGCTGGCGATGCCATCCTCTACCCTTCCAGCAGCCTGCATCGCGTGGCGCCGGTGACGCGTGGCGCACGCGTCGCCGCGTTCTTCTGGATACAAAGCTTGATCCGCGACGACGGCCAGCGGCGCCTGCTGTTCGAACTCGACACCTCGATCCAACGCCTCAGCGCCTCCGGCGCCGATAGTGACGCGGTGCTACAACTCACCGGCGTCTATCACAACCTGTTGCGGCAATGGGTGGAGAGCTGAGCCCCGTCGCCAGATGCTCAGCCCCCCCCAGCACGTGGCCACGGTGCCGGTAGTCCCCGTAATGCTGCGCGTGCCCGCCTGGTTCAACGACAACGTGCCACACATGGTGTCCCTTTTTGCCTGCGCGCCGCCGGTGTTGGGTGCCGCCTGAATGACGTACGTGGTGGCCGTCAAGTTGGCAGCAACCAATGTATAGGTGTAGTTCGCTCCCGTTTGCGACGTAGAGGCGCAATCGAGTGTGGGCGGAGAGTTGGCAACAGGTGGCGTAGACGTATCCTGGTCGTAGCGCAGGTAGGTGGTGTAGTACCGCTCCATGTAGTTGGCGTACTGCGACAGGCAACCTTCGGCCGCCGAGCGATTGGTCTTGGTAACGGAACTGAGGTACGAGGGATACGCAATCGCAGCCAGGATCGCGATGATCGCCACCACGATCATCAGCTCCATCAAGGTGAAGCCCGCCTGCAAACGGCCGTCGCTACGATTATGTGTATTCATGATGGCGTTGCTCATGGGTTCACCAGTTCCTTCCAGGACACGCGCTGCGGTATGCCTGAAGCGCCCGAGGTATTGAGGCTGGAGGTCGAGCCGTTATCGAAGCTCATCAGCATGTCGCCGCCCACGAAGATGGGGTTGTTGGGCAGCGAACTGAAGCCCACGCCAGCGACCGGCAGCGTCTTTCCATTCGGCAACGTCACCGAACCAGAAGTGCCGTTGACCATGAAGAAGTTGCCGCTCGGGTTGGTGCCGGTGAACGGGTCCACCGCCATGACCCAACCACTGCCCGACGAGTTGCAAATATCGGAACTGGCTGCCGCTGTCGGTATGCGCGTGGTACCCAGCAACAGGTTGCCCTGGAACTGGTTGGGCGTAACCATGCGTTCGCCCTGCGCGTTGTAGCCGGTCACATTGCCATTGGAGTCAAGGGTGGGCTGCTCCAGGTTCATGTACCAGCCGCGCTTGCCAGGCATATCGCTAGGTACGGGTAGCTGCGTCACCGTGCGCACGCCCAAGGTGGGCGGCGTGGCACTGGGATCTCCATCCACCTCATAGGTGATAGAGCGCTGCACCAGGCTGCCATCCAGCGTAGTCACCGGTAGGCTCGCCAAGGTCGACGAGTTGGCCCCCGTCTGCACAATCACGCCATACCAGTTTTGTACCTGAACGTTGGTGGTATCGCCACTACTCAAGTATTCGCCGGTGCCAAAGAACACCCATACGTTACCCGTCACCGGATCGCGACCCGCAAGCATACCTGCCGTGATGGGTTGTGCGTTGCCACTGGGATCGGTAGCGGTAAATACTTTGGTGCCCGCTGTCCCCAAATCGGCGGCATAGGTCGTCGTGGTTGTCGCGCTGGTCCCACTGCCGGTGGTGGCTGTGGTCGGCTTGTCCAAGGGGAACGTCCACACGCGCCCTGCCAGATCACCCGCGTAGGCCTCCATGCTGATGCCGTTGGCCGGGTTATCCATCCATGTCACTGGCGCCGCGAGACCATTGGCAGTGGTCGTATCCGTGGTGTGCACGTTGAGCGCGCCCGTAGCGACATTGAACTCCAGCAGCGCCGCCGTACCGGCGGAACTGTTGTAGCCATTACCGATCACCACCTGCCAGTCGGAGTTGGTGGTGCCATCCTGCACCTTGGCGATCACCGGCTTGCCCACCATCTGGCCGATATAGTTGCTGTTTGTCTGACCATCGCCCGCGGAACGCTCCCACAGCGGTGTAATGCTGCTGGGATTGGTGATATCCAACGCATACACCGCTTCGGCTAGGCCACGGCCGGTGGTGCCCACCAGCACGGTATGCCAGGCCGAGTTGAAGAACGCGTCCGCAATGGTCAGCTCACCGTCGTTGTAATACTGATGCGGCACCGTGGTGGTCGTCGTCGAGCCGTAGTTTGGATCCGATAGGTTTGCCAGACCCGCAGTGATCACCGCACCCGGCAAGTAAGCGTAGACCTCAGCACCGGTGCTGGCGTTGAACGCGTGCAGCATGCCGTCATTGGCCGATACAAACACCAACCCCGTGCGGGTGGAGGCTGCGCTGGGTGTTGAAACGCCAGTGGTGGTGTTGGTCGTACCTACCGCAAAAGCCTGAAAAGAGTTGTTGCCGGACGACGCGGTGTTGCTCATGCCGGTGAACACCTCGTTCTCGAACTCATTGGCGTTGGGCGCTCCGGAATACACCGGCTGCGAATCCACAATATCCCCTAATGGTGTAATGCGGGTACGAAATGCGCCGTTGTTTACCAGCTCCTGTGTGTTGTCGCCGCGAAGATAGCTAACCATCAGCGCCTGCGCAGCCGCCGAACTACCCAGCGCCGCCAACTCGGCACTGGACAGGGCCGGCGGCGTAGTCGTACTGCTATCAACGAACTTCACGAAGCTGCCAGTCGAGCCTGACGGCACGTAAGTCCAAATGTTTCGATTGGGATAGGTGTTGGTCTTGCCGCTAACTGTTGCACCACTTATCAACACCGACGATGCCGACCAGGTGGCCGTCGTGCTGATGGCACCCGTGCTCGAATTGATCGACAAGGCCAGCAAGTCACCGGTCCACTGCACTGTGTGGTACTGCGCCTGATAGGCCACCGTACCGTTGGTGAGCTGTGTGGAGTTGGCCGCCAGGCTGGCACCACTACCCACGCGGGCAGACGCGCGATTCAATGCATCGGTCAGGCCACTGGCGAAAGTGGAGGGACTGGTCGCGGAATAGAAACCACCGTGACCGTTCAAACCCGCATGTTCCAAGTCCGCGATGTTGTAGATCGAACCATCATTGGCTGCCGAAGGCGTTGGCCAACTGAAGTTGGAAATCGTCGTTCCACCGTTGGCCCAGTTGAAGATCTGTTGCTCCGTCGCGCTAGCGGGAGTGATACCAGTGGGCGTGAATCCCAGGCCCATGGTAAACGTGACCATGTGCTGCCAGAACGCCGGATCCGCCGAATTGGTCGGGACTTCGTTGGGGAAGTTCGTGTTGGCTTGCAGATCATTTTCCCAGTAGTAAAGGGCAACGTCGGCGAGGGATGGACCTTCGCCACTCGTGATACCACCGGAATAAGGTGAAGCCGGCGAACTGTTTGCCGTGGTTGGCCACGATTGCCCATTCGGGCCGGCAATGGTTGGCCATTTGGCGTTGCTCGCGCCAGTAATGGTCGACGAACTGTAGCTCTCGTTCCAGAAACCATCGGTAGTCAGGATGGTGTAGGCCTGGCGACATGCAATGTTCGAAGGTTGATTGGTGGTTCCATAGCCTGGATCGCTGGACATCGTCGTCCAGGGCTGAGAGGTCTGGTAGTACTGACCTACCTGAGACAGCGCCATACGCAACGGCGTACCACCACTCGGGCTCAATGCCGCCGCCCAGTTCCAGAAGCCATTCTTCTGGTCAGTGCTGGACGACCCATCGCCAAAAGGCTGCACCGAGGCGACTTTGTTCGTCACACTGCTTCTGCCGCTGCCGCAGTGATAGGTGTCCGTATATGTATAGGGCGCAGCGGTAGACGAGGCAGATGGCAGATGGCTGGCATCACCGTTGCAACCACCATCAATCGATCCGAATCCGACACGAAAGCCCTTGTTGACCGTGGAGAACGCCGTCATCAGGCCACTCTTGGCCATCTGGATACGCGTGCGGTAGTACGAGAACCAATTCGCCACGTTCTGCTGCGTAGCTGCGCTCTCGTCACACAAGGACGTGCTGACAGCGGTTGGGCTGGCCGTCGACAACAACGAGCAGGTACCGGTTGTACCGACGTAATATTCGGTACTGTTGGTCCCCGTGGTGTAGGTAAAGTAATTCTGGTAGACCTGGTTCTGATTCGTACAGGTGGTTCCGCTCAGCGAGTCGCCACTATTGCAGGAATAGGTGGTTGTCGAATTGGGCGATACGGTCGTGGGACTCTTGGTGGTACTACCGCTCTTACAAATATACGAGCCGCTACTGTATTTCAGCGAAAAGCCGCTCGGACATACGTAGCACGTAGGCGGACTATTGCCGTCCGTAGTAGATCCTTTCGGACAGGAGTAATTTGTTGTTCCAGTAGCCGCATAGGTGGTAGTGACGGTTACCAGAAACGTCGTGTAATACGGAAAAGTATTCGCGTATGCGTTGTTTCCGCCGACAAATTGCGTGATATCCGTAGTGTTCGTATTGGTAAAACCATCCGTGTAGGCACTGGTCAGGCCAGGCGAGGCCGGATAGGTATCTGGGCTGGCTACCGTGCTATCCGCCTTGGGCGGCGGGCTATAAGTGATGGTCGGGTTGTAATACGTGCCGTTGATCGACGAATTGCGTGCCTGATCGTTTGTTGGGCTACCGTTGCCAGAGGTTGATGTTAGGTAGCCCCAGTCAGGCATGTAATCCCACGCCATCGAACCGGAGTCATCGAGCATCAGCACAACGTCCGGTGGAATGGCCGGCTGCACGGTCAACGGTTGCTGATCCACTGTCACCGTGGGTGTCGCCGCCACGGCAGGCATGTAGATGGCACCCAGCATCCATACGACCAGCATGGTGCAGAGCAGCCTTATGACTGCAGAGCCCCGGCGGCGTGGTGCTTGCGGCTTCGTGTTCATCACGGTTTGTCCTGAATTCGATCGGTTTGTCACTCACCTGCAGTGGTGAGCGCGGCAATGGATCAGCCTTGCTTGACGACGGCCTGGATAGTCACCACAGCGCGGTCACCCACCACGGCGGGGTCACCGCTGCGCGCGGTAATGCGGTAAAACACCGCCGTACCGGAGCTACCCTGCACGCCGTAGTTACGCGAGTTGCCGGTCTGGCCGAAGCCAGTATTGGTGGTCTGATCCACCCAGTTGCCCATGTTCTCCACCACAAACTGTGGCTGGCCGTAAGCAGTGGAGCTGGCGGTGTAGTCACCCCCGACTGTGCCTTTGGCCACGGATTGGATATAGCCGCTCGTCGCAAGGGTTGGGTCATTGAACGGGTTGGGCAGACAGGTGACACCGCCGGCTTGGCAGTTGTGCCAGATGATCGTTGGCGTCGTGGCGATCAGCGCACTCGCAGCGCGTATCGCCGCCTCTGCACTCTGGAATGCCTGCTCACGATCGTACTGATTGGACGCCATCCTCTGCTGCATGATGGTGCCACGCACGGCGGCCAGCCCCACCAGGGTAATCAATATCAGTAGGATCATTGCCACTATCAGGGCGACACCCTGCTGTGCGCGGGCACCGGGCGAGGACCGGAAAATGCGGTATGAATGGGAAACGTTCGGCGCGCTCATGTCATAGCACCCGGTTGCGCATCGTGGCGGTGTAAGTGAACGGCCGCTGGAGGGCGGCGTTGTTGTTGATGTTGGCGCGTACGTACGTGCTATTCACGGTAAGCGTGACCTGAGCGGCATTGACTGCCGCCCAGTTGCCCCCCACGGAGGCAGCGCTAGTGAACGCTACACCCGATGGCTGCACGTACATGATCTTCATGTTGGAAACGTTGCGCACCATTTCCTGCGGTGTGGCCACCGAGACTCCAGCGGAGCTGTAAGTCACAGGCAACCGGAATAACGAGTACGTACCCGCCGCGTTTGTGCCGATGTACCAATCGACTGCCGTCATTATGTTGACGCGCGCATTGGGCAGGAAGGTGTACGCATTGCCCGTGCTGGTGCAGATGGTGGGGTATCCCAGACCCGACGAACAGTTGCCCGGCACTGGCGTAGTGGCGGTGGCGAACCCCACGGTGGTGCCGCTATACGAAGTAATCTGCATCAACGTGGCATGGTCGAAATCGCATACCATGATGATGTCGCCGGCAGCCAGCTGCGTGCTTGCCGCATTGATGTTGAAGCTCGTGGGGCTACCCGACGCGCTGCCTACCGATACATCCGAAGGGACCGTGCCAAGGGCGATCACCGAACTGCTATTTTTGAGCGGCGCTCCGGTGGTCCCGGCGGTGAAGGAAGACAACGCAGGGTCCGTGGTGGCATCGTCGTACCCCTGCAATGGCACCGCCCAGTTGGCGTACCAGAGCGAGGCATTGCTGTTCAGCACATTCGCGATGCGGCCCGTGGTGTTGTCGCAACCAGTGAAGCCTACATCGCGCAGATCGCGCGTCATCATCTCGAAAGCGGCGCGTGAGCTGTTCTCTACATCGCCCAGTGCTTCGTTGGCGCGATAGGTCTGCTGACCGGCGAGGAACACGCTGATGACGCCACCGATCACGACCAAGCCCAGCAGCATCGCCACCATCAGCTCAATCATCGTGAAGCCACGCACGCGACGCGCGTAACGTCGGTGCTGGCCGTAGTTCATGGGCTGCTCGCTCATAGCATGGCCTGCGTGACGACCGTCTGCGTGGTGCTGTTGCTCACACTCAAGCCAGAGCGGCTGTCGTCGAATTGGACAGTGACAGTGCAGTACGCCGTAGTTGTGCCGGCAGCCAACGAGCAGGCGATCGTGCCGGTAGTGCTGGCACTGACGCCCAAGGGCGCGAGGTCGACGGTGCACCACTGGTTGATCTGGGCGTTAGCCAGGCTCCCCGTTCCCGACGGGCAGGCGTTTGCCTTGATAGAGGTGACGTTATAGGACCCGCTCTTCGCATTGGTGAGATCGGCCCGCATCGCATCAAGGATGGAATAGCTCGCCACCGTGGCCATGCTGCGCTCCATCGCACTGTTGTTGATGGACAGCGAGCGTGCCTGCAGCGCGGCAATGCCAATAAAGCCGACGGACAATACCAACACCGCCACCAGCACTTCGATCAAGCCCGCACCAGACTGGCAGGACGCCATGGGGCGCAAACCCGCGCGCCGACCAAACCGGACAGATTGCATGTGCTGAGTCATGGGCAACTCGTCGCGTTGCTGGGGGTTGATGATGTGATGATGCTGCCGGTAATCATGTTGACCTGGATGTCGTTGGCGGTCTTGAGCGCCGTCGAGCAAAGCTCCACCACCACGCTACCCGTTGCACCGGTGCCGAACGGCGCGGCCGCACCCGGTGCATAGCCGAGACCGCTACCGTTGAAACGGATCGCCGCTACGGTGTTGCGTACCTTGACTGAAGGGATCGACAGCTCGGCCGGTGGTGCAAGCACGGTGGCGGTCGTGGCGCCGGTGAGCGCAACAACCGCGCCGGTGCTGGTGCTGCATGCCGTGCCCAATGTGTCACCCGTGCCGCTGGTGTTAGTGGTCGCCGTGTTGCTGCAGAACTGCACGGAGCCGTTGCGCTTGATCGCCTCCATCCGCGCGGTGTTCAGCGCGCCGACCATGGCGTTGGTCGCTGTCGTCAAGCGGTTGGTGTTGATCATGTTGCTGAAGCTTGGAACCGCGACGGCAATCAAAATGGCCGCCACGACCAGCGTGATCACCATTTCGACCAAGGTGAACCCTTGTTCACGGCGCACGGGCACATGCCGCCCGCGGGGCACACGCCATCGACTGGCGAAGCTGCCAACTAGCACCCGATTCACCGTTACCCCCTGACTAAAGAGCCGCCAGCGCTTCACCCGCCGACGCGACGAGACCACCTTGAGCTATGCCGGTCCTCTTGGGGCGAACTCTACCCAGCCGTTTCCGCCCCACCAGCCAGCAGCCGACTACTGGAGGGATTTACCCGACAAGCGGTCGGCGCCCGCCTCGCATAAGTGACGGCTATCACTGACATTGGGCCGGTTGCCCAGGGTTTCGCTAGGCATCCACAACCACAGAGCGGATAATTGGCGCCCCTTGTAACCTCCGGTCCCACTTACCGATGTTTGTTCCTGGTCAACGTTGGATATCCACCGCCGAGCCCGAGCTTGGCCTTGGCACCGTGCTTCGCGTCGAGGGACGCGGCGTGCAAGTGCTGTTCGCCAAGGCCGGCGTGCTGCGCCCCTACGCGATCGACTCGGCGCCGCTGGTGCGTGCGGAGTTCCGCCCCGGACAACGCGTGGCTGGCAAGGGCATCGCCTTTCTGGTCGAGCGGGTGGAAGTTCGCGAGGAGCTGCTGGTGTACCGCGGCGAAGGCCGTGAACTGGAGGAAGGCCAGCTCGACGACGAGCAGAGCGTGAGCCAGGCCGACGACCGCCTGATCGGCGGCCGCACCGACCCCGTTTCCCACTTTGAATTGCGTCTGGAAGGCCTGAAGCGCCGTGCCGAGGCGCGCCGGTCGCCCGCATGGGGCCTTGGCGCCGCGCGCATCGGTCTGGTGCCACACCAGCTGCGCGTGGCCGGCATCGCCGCCTCGCGCCGCCCTCCCCGCGTGCTGCTTGCGGACGAAGTGGGTCTGGGCAAGACCATCGAAGCGGGCATGATCATCGCCCGCCAACTCGCCACCGGCCGCGCTGGCCGGGTGCTACTGCTCCTGCCCGACACCTTGGTCTACCAGTGGTTTGTGGAGCTGCTGCGGCGCTTCAACCTCAGCTTTGCGATCTACGACGAGGAGCGCTGCGAGGCGCTGGAGCAGAGCGACGGCGCCAACCCGTTTGAAGACGAACAGTTGGTCATCGCCGACTTCACCTTTCTGGAGCAGTCACCCAAGCGTGCACAGCAGTTGCTCGACGCCCGCTGGGACCTGCTAGTGGTGGATGAAGCCCATCACCTCGCCTGGACGCCCGAGGCCGCCAGCCCGCGCTACACGCTGGTGGACCAGCTTGCCGCCGCCACGCCGGGCGTGATCCTGCTTACTGCCACACCGGAGCAACTGGGCCGCAGCGGCCACTTTGCACGCCTGCGCCTGCTGGATCCGCAGCGCTACCACGACCTGGATGTCTACCTGTCCGAGTCGGACACCTTCCATAACCTGTCCAAGATTGCCGACCGCCTGCTGGAAAGTCAGCCGCTCGACGACGCGCAACGGGCCACGCTGCGCGACGCCTTCGCTGGCGATGAGGCGCTGCTTGCTCGCCTCGCCGACACGGCCAAGCCGGAAAACGCCCGCGAAATCCTGGCCGCACTGATTGACCGCCACGGCACCGGACGCGCCATGTTCCGCAACCGACGCGCGAGCATCGGTGGCTTCCCTAAGCGCATTCCGGTGTGGCACCTGATCGACAAGGACACGCTGAGCGACAACGGCCGCCAGGCCTTGCTGGCGGAGTTCCACGCAGACATGCAGCAGCCGGCACCGGCCCTTGAAATCGACTACGGCAACGATCCGCGCATCGACACGCTGGTCGCCCTGCTCGAAGCCCATCCGCAGGACAAGTTCCTGCTGATCTGTCGCAGCCAAGCCAAGGTGCTCGCACTGGAGGAGGCCCTGCGCACCAAGAGTGGCGTGGGTCTGGCCCGCTTCCACGAGGGCTTGGGCATCGTGCAGCGCGACCGCAATGCGGCGTATTTCGCTCAGCCCGATGGCGCGCGTCTGCTGCTGTGCTCGGAGATTGGCTCGGAAGGTCGCAACTTCCAGTTCGCACACCGCTTGGTGTTGTGGGACTTGCCGCTCGACCCCGACTTGCTGGAACAGCGCATCGGCCGCCTCGATCGCATCGGCCAGAAACACGACATCAGCATCCACGTGCTGGCTATCGCGGACAGCGCGCAGCACGTACTGGCGCGGTGGTACGACGAGGGCATCGATGCATTCCGCGTCAGCCCGGCGGACGGCCGCGAATTGCTGCGCCGGTTCGGCGAGCCGCTGGCGCGCCTTGCCGACGAACACGCACGTGGCGATGACAACCGCGACCAGGAACTGGACGTACTGCTGGCCGAAACGCGTGGCGCCCATGAAGAAATGGCCGCACTGATCCGCGATGGCCGCGACCACCTACTGGAACTCGCCGCCAGCCGCGACTTGCATGCCGATGAACTGCAGCAGGCGTTTACTCGCGAAGACAATGACCCAAGCCGCGACGCCTTCATCCAGAGTCTGCTGGAGCGCTTCGGCATCCACGCCGAGGAGCTGGGTGGCAAGGTGCTGCTGCTCGATCCGCAATACCTGTCCACCGATGCCCTGCCCGGCTTCTCGGAGGGCCCGCAGGCCGTCACGTTCGCGCGTGACGTGGCACTGGCCCGCGAAGAGTTGCCGCTGCTGCGGCTGGATCACCCGATGGTGATGGGTGCACTGGATCTCACGTTGTCCAACGAACAGGGCAACGCGGCATTCCTCGTCGACGACGTGCTGCCGCCCCGCAGCGCCTTGCTGCAAGCCGTGTTCCTCATCGAATGCGTGGCCGACCGCAAGCTGGATGCCGAACGCTTCCTGCCGCCGCAGCCCATCGTGGTGACCATCGACACACGCCTGGCTGAGCGCGCGGATTTCCGTCCGAGTGACATTGGCTTGCGCAAGGCCGCGGATCGCACCATTGAAGTGGCGCGCTATCGCAAGTTCCTCGGCAAGCTGGTACCGCCGATGCTGGAGAAGGCCGAAGCCATCGCCAGCGAACGCGCCAAGGTGCACGTCGATGAGGCCGTGGCGCAGGCCACCGACACGCTCGATGCAGAGCTGTCCCGCCTGCTGGCGTTGCGCGCAGTGAACCCCGCGATCAGCGAAGCGGAGATCACCACTGTTGCCGACGAACGTACCGCCATGCTGAAGGCGCTGCCAGGGGCACGCTTGCGACTGGACGCCGTGCGCTTTGTGGTGAGTCCGGACTTTCTGGCCCTGCGATAAGGCAATAAGGGCCGCTAACGAAACGTAGCGGCCCTAAGCACAACGTTTTCCATGGAACAGGAAACAGTCATGCCGGACGCCGGAACGGAAACATTGCGCTGCGACTGCGGCGCCATCGTGATGACGATACAGGGCGACCCCGTCGCCCGCGCCATCTGCCACTGCCACGCCTGTCGCGATCTCTACGGCTCGACGCTATTGACCGCCACCGCGTGGCAGCCCGAACAGGTCACGCATGATGGCGATCCCGAAGCGCTACTCGACTATCCGCATCCGCTACGCGCCATGCATCGTTACAGCTGCCGCCACTGTGGCGAACTGGTCCATGGGCAGAACCGGCTAGGCATGATCGTCATACCCAACGCGCGCTTTGCCCGCCATCACGCAGGCCAGCTACCCGAGCGGCTGGCGCCGACCATGCATCTGTTCTACGCGTCGCGCGCATTCGATATCGTCGATGCGCTTCCGAAGTACCTGGAAGGCTGGGACGGCCCGCTTTACGCGTAACACCCAGCACGCGGCATACCCGACGGCTAGACCATGTCGCTCAGGGCGAAGTCCACAGCGGCCTTGGCGTGCAGCGCTGCGGTATCGAACAAGGGCAAAGGGCTGTCCTCCTGCCGCAGCAGCAAGCCGATTTCCGTGCAGCCTAGGATCACGCCCTGCGCGCCTTCGGTATGCGCCTTCGCCACGATGCCTTGATAGATCTCGCGCGACGCATCGTTGATCACGCCCGCACACAGCTCGTCGTAGATGATGCGATGCACCTGCCCCCGATCGTGCTCGTTGGGCAACAGGCAGTGCACGCCATGCTTTTCCTGCAAGCGCGACCGATAGAAATCTTCGTTCATGGTGAACGCGGTACCCAGCAGCAGTACGTTGCCCATGCCCTGCCGCCGAATGGCCTCGCCGGTCGGATCAGCGATGTGAATAAACGGCAGGCGGGTAGTGGCCGTTATCGCATCGGCGACCTTGTGCATGGTATTCGTCGCCAGAACGATGCACTCGGCACCGCCTGCTTCCAGCCTTTGCGCCGATGCGGCGAGCGCCTGGCCTGCGGCATCCCAGTCACCGTCGCGCTGCCAGCGGGCGATCTCACTGAAGTCCAGGCTATCGAGCAGCAGGCGCGCCGAATGCAGTGGCCCACAGCGATCCCTTACGGCGCGGTTGATCCACTGATAGTAGAGCGCGCTGGATTCCCAACTCATGCCGCCGATGACACCGATCGTGCGCATGCAAACTCCCTTGGCCGCGGACCGGCCTGACTTATGGGAGTCTACCTACTCGTCAGGCAGCTTCGGCGACCGTCTTCTCGACGCGCAGCATGCGATCACGCACGCCACAGAGGTAGTACGTGATGCTGAGCAGTGCGATCCACGCCGCACCGACATAGAGCGCCACGCGCGTATCGGGGTTCACACCCAGCATCACCACCACGAAGGCAAAGAACGCCAGACAGACGATGCCACTGAACGGCCACCAGCGCAGGCGGAAGCCGGAAGGCTCCTCACCCTTCAAGCGCATCTGACGGCGAAAGCTGTAGTGCGCCAGTAACACCATCGTCCACGTCCACACGGTGTTGAACGAGAGGATGGACATCATCATGCCGAACACCTTGGCCGGCACAAGGTAGTTCAGCAGCACGGCCAGCAACAGCACCGCCAGCGTGGCGAGAATGGCGCGCACCGGCACGCCCTGCCCGTTCACACCGCCCAACCCCGCGGGCGCCTGCCCCTTGCAGGCCAGGCTATAGAGCATGCGGCTACCGCTGAAGGTGGTGCTATTGAAACCCGACAGCGCCGCCGTGATCACCACGAAGTTGATCAAGCCCGCGGCCTGCGGAATGCCCAGCTTGGCGAACGTGGTGACGAACGGGCTGCCATGCTCGCCCAGGCCAGTCCACGGATAGATCGCCATGATCACGAAGAGCGCGCCGACGTAGAAGATCAGGATGCGCCACAGCACCGAGTTCACCGCGCGGGGGATGGTGCGCTCCGGCTGGGCGGCTTCGCCCGCCGCGATGCCCACGGTTTCCACGCCGCCGAACGAGAACACCACCACGGGCAGCGCCATCACCATGCCCAGCACGCCATGCGGAAACCATCCGCCATGCGACCACAGGTTCGACAGGCCCGTCGGCTGGCCGCCATTGCCCCAACCCAGGAAGATGATGGCCAAGCCACAGGCGATCATCGCAAGTACCGTGACCACCTTGATCAGGGTGAACCAGAATTCCATCTCGCCGTAGATCTTCACGGTGAGCAAGTTCAAGCCGCCGATCATCACCACGCTGGCGAGCACCCAAATCCAGCGCGGCCAGTCGGGGAACCAAGCCTGCATGTAGGCGCCCACGGCCGTGGCCTCGGCCATGCCCACACCCACCATCAGCAGCCAGTAGTTCCAGCCGGTGACGTAGCCGGCGAAGGACCCCAGGTAACGCTGCGCATACACGGCAAAGGAACCGGGCACCGGGTCGCGTACGGTCATCTCGCCCAGCGCGCGCATGATGATGAAGATCATCACGCCGCCAACCATGTAGGCGAACAATACGGACGGACCGGCCAGCTTGATCGCATCGGCGGAGCCCAGGAACAGGCCCGCGCCAATGGCCATGCCAAGCGCCATGAAGGTGATATGGCGCGGCGTCAGGCGGCGCTGGAGGTGCTGAGTCATGGGAACAGCCGAAGAACGGAAAGAATCAACGCCTGAGCTGGCGCTGCGGCTTGATGGGGAGCTTGCCCCGCCAGTATTGGATGAGTACGAAGCCGCCCAGCATGCCGCCGAGGTGGGCGAAGTGCGCGATGCCCGCAGCCGTGCCGGTCACGCCCATGTAGAGCTCGGCCAGCGCATAGAGGGTGACGAACAGCCAGGCGGAGATCGGGATGGGCAGGAAGATCAGCATCATCTTGTCGTGCGGGAACAACATGCCGAACGCCAGCAGGATGCCGAAGATGGCGCCCGAGGCGCCCAGCGTCGGGTAGAACCCACCGGTGAACCAGTTCACCACCACCAGTTGCGCCAGCGCGGCGACGATCAGGCAGACGAAGTAATAGATGACGAAATTGCGCGTGCCGAACACACGCTCGATCTGGCCGCCGAACATATAGAGCGCCAACATGTTCGAAAACAGGTGCAGCACGCTGCCATGCATGAAGGCGTAGGTCACCAGCTGCCAGGGCCGGAACCCGACGGACACCAGACCCTGGGCGCCCTGCGCCACCTGGTCGGGCCCCCACGGCCACAGCGCGAAATAGGTCAACAGAGTTTCGCCCATGAACTGCTGCAGCAGGAACACCGCTACGTTGGCGATCAACAGGTTACGGGTAACGGTGGGCAGGTCGAACGGCATATCGGGCGCTATTCCGCGAGGCGAATCTCCCCAAGCCTGGCTGGACCAGCTCGGCGCCGCCACGCTTGCTTGCGGCTGACAATCGGCCCGACGCCGGCAAGGTGCGACAATACGCCACACCACACCCTCACCAACGGGCGAGCCGCACAACCGCAAGGGATTTCGCCCCGATCGTAAGGTTTACCCGGCGCGAAACCCCCCTCTGCCCTCCCCCCATTGTGTTGACATCGTGAAAACTTGATGGACAAATGGACGTCCAGACGGCCAACCCAACCGGCCTTCGAGTTCTTCCAGGGATACATTGCATCGTGAACATCCGGAGTTTCTGCATGGCCATCGACACCGCACACCGCCTCGCGGCGATGTGTTGCGGCTGTTGACCGCGACCTAGCAGATACTCCGCGCGGCGCTCCGCCGCACCCGCAAGACTCCGTCTTTCCGGTGATTCACATGCACAACGTCCACACCCTCGCTTCGACCACGATTCGCACGCGCTCGCATACCGCGACGTGCTGTTGCCGCTGTCGAATGTGTCGCATCGGCTGATCCCTCAGCTCTGAGCGTCCCCACGCTCTCCTTTTAGCCGTCCCCACGGCCATTCCCTGACAGCTCCCCCGCTGTCCTCCTCTGCATACCTCCACCTGGCCATGAGCCGGGACGGGCATGCGCACAAGGACTACTGCTCCCCATGTTCAAACCAGGCTTGCTCCCCCTCGCCATCGCTGCAGCGCTGGCGATTCCCGCCCTACACGCGGAAGAAACCACGGACGGTAAACCGACCCAGTTGGAAGCGGTGACAGTGACCGGCTCCAACATCAAGACCACCGACACCGAAGGCCCCAGCCCCGTACAAGTCATCACCGCAGACCAGATCAAGGTCAGCGGTAAAACCACGCTTCCCGATTTCCTCCGCGGCATCTCGGCCAACACGGGCAATAGCGTCAACGAACAGCTCACGGGCAGCTTCTCCGCGGGCACGGCGGGCATGTCGTTGCGTGGCCTCGGCCAGAAAAACACGTTGATCCTCGTCGATGGCAAACGCGTGGCCAACTACGCCACGGCCTACCAACTGCAAGACACGTTCGTCGACCTCAACTCCCTTCCGCTCGCCGCGGTCGAGCGCATCGAAGTGCTGAAGGACGGCGCGTCGGCAGTGTATGGCTCCGACGCCATCGCGGGCGTGGTCAACATCATCCTGCGCCAGAACTATCAAGGAGCCGAAGCCGGCGCCAGTTTTGGTACGAGCACGGAAGGCACCGGGCAGACGCAGAACAACTTTCACCTGCTGCTCGGCCACGGCGACGTGAAGAAGGACGGCTATAACGTGTTCTTCGCGCTCGACGGCACGCGCAGCAACCAGCTCAACGCCAGTGACGTGAGCTGGCTGCGCAACAACGATTTCCGTAACAAGCCCGGTGGACAGCTCAACTGGGTTCCCACCAACTACTACAACAACGACCCCACTCAGGGCTTCGCCAACGCTGTCGGGCCGGTACAGAAAGTGCCATACGGCGCCATTACCCCAGGCAAAACCGGCGAGGTTTGGGCATACAACCCCGCGCAGTACGACTCGGTGATTCCCGGCGTGGAGCGATACCACGCTGTACTGCGCGCCACCGTGAAGTTGACAGACAACATCGAGGGTTATGGCGAAGCGATCTACAGCCGCAGCCACGCGTCCTTCGTCTTCGGGGCGCCGCTGTCCATCGGCAGTGGCTTGCGCGCGTGGGACAACACCAACCAGCGGCTGGTGAACATCGATACCACCCTGCCGGTGGGCAATCCCGCCAACCCCTACGGCGTGCCGACGCCGGTGAACACCAACCTGTGGGACGTTGGTCAACGCAACAAGCGCGACCGCACCATCTTCACGCGCTTCCTGGCGGGCGTAAAAGGCCATACGGGCGCCTGGGATTGGGATGTGTCGGCACAGCACTCCGAGAGCAGCCTCAAGGAGTACGTCACCGATTTCGGCAACCGCTACGCGTTCCAATCGCTACTGGCCGATGGCGGCTACGACCTGGCCAGCAACGACAACCCAGCATCCGCGGTCGATGCCCTGCGCCTTTCCACCATCCGACCGGCCGTCTCCCGACTGAGTACGGTGGATGCCACGGCGAGTACGCAGTTGTTCGATCTTCCCGCCGGCGCCGTAGGTTTCGCGACGGGCTACCAGTTTCGCCATGAAGCGATGAACTCGCGCACGTCGCAGGCCGTGCTGTCCGGATCGGAACTGCGACCCGCCATCGACATCATCCAGGGCTCGCGCAGCGTCAATGCCGCCTATGCGGAATTCAATATCCCTGTGCTGACCACGCTGGAAGCCAACGTCGCGGGACGACTGGATCACTACAGTGACTTCGGCAACGCGTTCGCACCCAAGTTCAGCCTGCGCTACCAACCGCTGGACTGGCTGCTGCTACGCGGCTCGTATTCGCGTGGCTTCCGCGCACCGTCGCTGCCGGAGATCACCAACAGCACCGCCGTGAGCTACAGCACCGTGATCGACCCGTACGATCCGGTTACGCCCGGGCAGCGTCGTGGCTATACGGACGTCTTTACCGCAAACCCACATTTGCGTCCCGAGCGATCGACCAACTACAACGCCGGCTTTGTCGTATCGCCAAGCGCCGACACCAGCATTGGCATGGACTACTACCACATCGTGCAGGACGGCATCATCGGGCCCGACAACGACGCAGCACTGGTACAGCGCAAAGACCCGCGCGTGCAACGCGATGCGCAGGGACGCATCATCACCATCTACAACCAGTATCAGAACCAGCAGAGTCTCACCACGGACGGCGTGGACATCGATTTCCACCAGGCACTGCGCACGCAGGGCTGGGGTGACTTCTCGCTCGACAGCTCGATCACGCGACTGCTCAAGTACAGCCAGCCACTGGTGGCGGGCGATGCGCCAGTGAACGGCGCGGGCACCAACATCTTCGGCTCGTTGCCCAAGTGGCGCGGCACCACCGGACTCACCTGGTCGATCGGCGACGTGGCTAGCACGCTGACTTGGTACTACGTCGATGGCTACAAGCAGAATCCGGAGAACCTCCTTACGCCCGACTACCCCACCCGCGTGAAGAACTGGAGCACGTTCGACCTTTCCGTGGCTTACACCGGACTTGCAAAAACCACGATCACGCTCGCGGTGCAGAACCTGCAAAACCGGCGTCCGCCGTGGGATCCTTCCACGCCCTACTTCGACATCACACAGGCGGATCCGCGAGGCCGCATCGTAACGCTCGGGGTGAACTACAAGTTCTGATCGTTACCGCATTTTTTTGCGACGCATGCATACCGGAAGCCATGCTTGCCGGTATGCATTCCGTCGTCACGGACGCGTTAGAGTAAGGCACCGATCTAGCTATCTCTTTCTATGCGTCACGTGTGGTCCCTTGCCTTGCTGAGCCTTGCGCTATGCGCTTGCCAGCACCATCAAACAAACTCCGGCAACGACAGCAGTGCAGACGCACTGCCTTCGTACAACAACTTTTCGCCCGGCATCGTGGTGGACGACATCGCGCAGCACATGAAGGTGCTTTCTTCCGACGCCTTGCTCGGGCGAACGGTGGGTGGTGCGTCGGAGCAACGCACCACCGACTACATCATCCAGCAGTACAAGCGCATCGGCCTGGAACCAGGCAACAACGGCAGCTGGCTCCAGGCGGTGCCGTACATATCGGCAACCGTGCAGCACACCGACCAAACCACGCTCGACGTGCAGACCGAGAACGGCACGACCACGCTCGCTTTCGGCCAGGACATGGTGGCCGGCACACTGGACGAACAAACCCACAGTGCATTGACAGCATCGCCACTGGTTTTCGTCGGCTACGGCATCGATGCTCCGGGCGAACACTGGAATGACTACGCCGGTGCCAACGTCAAAGGCAAGACGGTCATCATCTTGGTGAACGACCCGGGCTGGGCCAACCAGGATCCGGCGCTATTCCATGGCCGCGAATACACTTATTTCGGGCGCTGGAACTACAAGTTCGAAGAGGCTGCTCGCGAAGGTGCTACCGCTGCTTTCATCGTGCACGACACCGATGCTGCCGGTTATTCCTGGGACTCGGTGCGCATGAGCTGGAGTGGAGCGCGATTCGATCTTCCCAAGAGCGAGGAAGGCACCCCACGCCTATCAGTCGCCGGATGGCTGACCACAGATGCGGCGCGGCGACTCTTCACGCAGGCTGGCGCCGACTTTGATGCGCTCAAGCGGCAGGCCGCTCAGCGCGGTTTCACTGCCGTACCACTGGAAGCCACGCTCGACACCCGCTTCGACAGCACCATTGCCCATGGCGAGTCGCACAACGTCGTGGCGCGAGTTACTGGCACCCGGCGTCCCGACGAAACCATCGTGTACTCCGCGCATTGGGACCACATCTCTGCCCCGGGTGAGCCCGCACACGGCACGGTCGACAACGCTACCGGCATGGCGGGTCTACTGGAGATCGCCGAGGCCTTTGCCCACCGCGCGCCGAAGTCACATCGCACCATCCTCTTCATCGCCACCACCCTGGACGAGAACGGCCTGATCGGCTCGCGCTACTACGTGCAGCATCCGCTAGCGCCGCTGGCCCACACAGTGGCCGACATCAATCTCGACATGTTGCCGGTAAATGGCCCCGCCAGCGCGCTGGCCGTGATCGGTTTCGGCCAATCGCAACTCGACGACTACCTGATGGATGCCGCGCACGCGCAGCGTCGACGAGTAACCGCTGACGTCACGCCCGAAAAAGGCTTCTTCTTTCGCTCCGATCAGTTGAGCTTTGCCCGCGCTGGCGTGCCCGTACTCTATGCGCGCTCAGCGGCGACGCAGCCCGACGCGGCGCCCACCGCCGGTGACACTATGGCCGCGCACGGCACGTTCGATCCCGAATGGGATCTCAGCGGAACCGTCGAAGACGTCCGCGCACTCTTTATGGTGGGCAGTCGGTTGTCCATGGAGGACACCTTCCCGCAGTGGAAGCCGGGCAGTGACTACCACCGCCCGGAGAGCATGCAGGGGCTATAAGAGCCTTAGGCGATGTACGCGGCGGGCTGCAGGATCTCGATCCAGTAATCGTCCGGATCGCGAATGAAGGCGATGTGCCTCATCCGCCCATCGGTTAGCCGCTTCTGGAACGTTACGCCCATGGCCTCGAAACGGGCACAGGCTTCCTCCACGTCCGGCACCGACACGCACAGGTGGCCAAAGCCACGCGGCTCTGCATTGCCATGGTGGTAATGGAACCCTTCGTCGTGCTCGGTACCGTGGTTATGCGTCAGCTCCAGCACGCCCGGCTGCCCGAGCACCCACTGCAGGCGCGCGGCATCATCCTCGGGGATAACGCTACGATCCGGGGCCAGCACCAGATACACGATGGTGAACGCAGCTTCCGCGAAGTCCTGGCGATGCACCGGCGTGAAACCCAGTACGCGCGTATAGAAATCCAGTGAACGAGCCAGATCCTTCACGCGAATCATGGTGTGGTTGAACACGTAGCCGCGGGTGGCGGGTTCCGGCGTCTGGACGCCCGGCATGTCGAGCAGGTGGGAAAGCGGCATCAGCTTCGGCTCCATGAAAACGATTTCTGGAGATGGGGTTTATCCCGAACCAGGCAAGCCTTCCATTGGAATAACGAACCCGGCCATAGAATGTCGCCATGAACGCCGCGCCACGCCACGTACTGCTTGCCGGTGCCACCGGGCTGACCGGGCAGAAGCTGCTCGGGCTATTGCTTGCGGACGAAGGCGTCGCGCAGGTACTCGCCCCGACGCGCCACGCCCTGCCCGCGCATCCGAAACTCAGCAACCCTGTCGGCATGGTCAGCCACTTGATCGCCCAGTTGCATGGACAGGTCGACACCGTGTTCTGCTGCCTTGGCACCACTATCCGGCAGGCCGGTTCGCGCGAAGCCTTCCGGATGGTCGACTACGACCTGCCTGTATCGCTCGGTCGGCATGCCCGCGCCCTGGGCGCCAGCCACTATCTGGTGATCAGCGCGCTCGGCGCCGATCCGGCATCGCGCCTCTTCTACAACCGGACCAAGGGCGAGTTGGAACTGGCACTACAGAAACAGGAATGGCCGCGCCTCAGCATCGTCAGGCCGTCCCTGCTCCTGGGCGCCCGTCACAAGCCACGCATGGGCGAGGTGCTGGCAGCCCCCTTCTCCCGCTTCCTACCCGGCCGCTGGCGGGGCATAGAGGCCGGCACCGTGGCAACGGCCATGTGGCGGCTGGCGCAGGCACCTGGAAACGGTTTGCGCATCGTCGAGTCGGACGAACTCCAGCAACTGGGCGACTGAAGCAACCCAATACCTGGGCAAAAAAAGGCCGCCTCAAGGGCGGCCTTTGACTGACGGTGACGTCCAAATCAGCTACGGGCAAGTGCACCCGGGCGCTTGGCGCCAGCGAAACGCTGGGCCCAGTACGACTCGTCCAGGCTGTCCACGCGCACCGTCTTGCCGCGCGAGGGCGAATGGATGAACTGGCCGTTGGCGATATAGATGCCCACATGGGAAATGCGGCCCTGGCCGCGCTTGCCTGCGGTGCGGAAGAACACCAGGTCGCCCGGCTTCATCTCGCTGCGGTTGACCTTCAGGCCAGCCAGGAACTGCGAAGCGGAATTGGTCGGCAGCTCGAGGCCGACGGCATGGGCGAACACATAGCGGACGAAGCCGCTGCAATCGAAACCGGTGGAGGGATCGCGCCCGCCGCGCACGTAACGGATGTCACGCAGCTGCATGGCCAGGCTGATCAGGGTCTTGCGGAGATCGGACGTGTCGTTGGCGAGTGCTACGACGGCATTGCCAGCAACGCCAGCGTTCGGCATGTCCGCGCTGTCGGCGTCGTCATCATCGCCCCAACCGGCCGACTTATCGGCGGCTGCCTTGGTGGCGGACTGGGCCGGGGCGGCGGATTGAGCCAGCATGGCGGCCGGCGAGAACACAGCCAACTGACCCATGAGGTTCGGAGCGACGGAAGACGAAGACGGCGTGGTAGCCGGAGTGGCGGTCAGCGGTTCAGCGAAGAGCGGAAGGGAAGTGAGCAGTGCACCAGCAAGCGCAGCAGCGGCGAGAATTCGCTTCGTTGGCATGTGGGACAAATCCCTTTGCGGTTCGTTAGTTACGCCGCCGTTACTTCCGACGGGCCGTGATGGAGCCGTGAACTTATCAAAGGGATGCGGGGCGTTTGTTCGGATGGGGTTAACTGAACCCTGTCGTTTCGAAATTTGGCACAGCCTATGCTTTGACCCTAAGTCCATGATCTAGAAAAGAAACATGTTTCAAATTGGTTACATATTGATCAATTAGTAAACTATTTATTCAGTTCGGTACCGTATGTTTTGAGACATGTCTCACACCAAAAATCGCCGTACCGACCCGAATCTCGGTCGCTCCCTCGGCGATGGCGAGGGGAAAATCCCCGCTCATGCCCATCGAAAGGCGCGGCAAATCGTGCCCCCGGCCCTGTTCCGCGTCCCGCAGTAGTCGTAACTGGTGGAAGCAGGCACGAACCGCAGCCGGATCTTCCGATTGCACCGCCAGCGTCATCAGGCCACGCACTCGCAGGCGGTCGTAGCCGCGCAGCGCGTCCAAAAAGGCAGGCAATCCATCGGGCGCCAGACCGTGCTTGCTCTCCTCCGGGGAGGTCTTGACCTCAATGAGCACGTCGATGGTGCGGCTCTCGATCTCCAGCCGCCGCTGCAGCGCATCGGCGAGCTCCAACCGGTCGAGCGACTGCACTTCGCTGGCCAGCCGCGCCACGTCTTTTGCCTTGTTGGTCTGCAGATGCCCGATCACCACCCACGCGATGTCCTCGCCCGCCAGCGCCTCGGACTTGCTACGGATTTCCTGCACTTTGTTTTCGCCGAAGCGATGCAAGCCCAACGCCATGGCCGCCCGCACCATTTCAGGGCCGAACGTTTTGCTGACAGGCAGGATCGATACCTCGCCCGGATCGCGACCTGCGGAGCGGCACGCGTCGTCCACGCGTTCGCGCACCGATACCCAGTTCGCGGCGAGATAAGAGAAGTCGTTTGAAGAATCGGTCATCACTGGCAACCCCTGCATGTCCGCACGGGCATCAGGCCAGTCGATACCGGCGCCCGGCGCGGGCGAAAAATGCGTTGCCCCGGCACATGGCCGGGGCAACGGTCAGCGTCAGGCCTTGGCGCCCTGTTCGAAATGACGGGCGACCACGTCGGCCACCACCATCGAGACCTTCTTGCCGGTGGGGATATGCAGGAACTCGTTCGGACCGTGCGCATTGGAGTGCGGGCCCAGTACGCCGGTGATGAGGAACTGCGCCTTGGGGAACTTCTCGCCCAGCATGCCCATGAACGGGATGCTGCCGCCCTCACCCATGTAGGCAGACGGTGCGCCGAAGTAGGTTTCCGATGCCTTGGCGACTGCTTCTTCCAGCCATGCCGACAACTGCGGGGCGTTCCAGCCGCTGCCGTCTTTTTCCAGCTTGAAGGTGACCTTGGCGCCGTACGGCGGATCCTTCTCCAGCAGCTGCTTGAGGAACTGGCCAGCCTTGGCACCGTTGAGCGTCGGTGGCACACGCAGGCTGAGCTTCACCGAGGTCTTCGGACGCAGCACGTTGCCGGCGCTTTCCAGCGGCGGCATACCGTCAACACCCGTGACAGCCAACTGCGGGCGCCAGGTGCGGTTGAGCACAAGCTGGGTGAGGTCGTCGGTCACCGGATGCATGCCTTCGACAAACGGGAACTTGTCGTACACCGCCGTGCCCAGCACTTCGGCAGACTTCTTCGCCTGTTCGATACGCTGCGGCGGGATATCGACGTACAGCTCCTTCGGCTTGATCGTGCCGGTCTCCTGATCTTCCAGGCGGCTCAGCAGTTCGCGCAGGATGCGGAAGCTCGACGGCACCACGCCCGACGCATCACCCGAGTGCACGCCCTCTTCCAGCACCTGCACAGTGAGCTCGCCACCGGTCATGCCGCGCAGCGAGGTGGTAAGCCACAGCTGATCGTAGTTGCCGCAACCCGAGTCGAGGCACACCACCAGCGACGGGTTGCCGATGCGATCAGCCAGATGGTCGACGTAGTACGGCAGATCGTAGCTACCCGATTCTTCACAGGCTTCGATCAGCACAACACAACGCGCATGCGGTACACCCTGCTCGTGCAGCGCCAGCAGCGCCGCCAGCGAACCGAAGATGGCGTAACCGTCGTCCGCGCCACCGCGACCGTAGAGCTTGTCGCCCTTGATCACCGGCGTCCACGGGCCCAGGCCTTCGGCCCAACCGGTCATTTCCGGCTGTTTGTCGAGATGGCCGTAGAGCACGACGGTATCATCGCCCGTGCCCGGCACTTCGATGTAGATGAGCGGCGTGCGGCCTTCCAGGCGCACCACCTCGAGCGTGGCGCCGGGCAGCGACGACAGCTTGCTGCGCGCCCACGTCTCCATCAGTTTCACCGCGGCATCCATGTAGCCGTGTTCCACCCACTTGGGATCGAACATCGGCGACTTGTTCGGAATGCGGATGTACTCGACCAGCTGCGGCACGATCTCGTCATCCCACAGTCCGCTGATGAAACGGTTGAGGCGGGCGGTATCCATGAGTGACTCCTGCAGCGTGAGAAAAGAGGGCCATTGTATCAGCCCCGGCGAGAGCTCCCGTCCGAACGCCCACGCTGCGCCGGGCACAAATCGCCATGGAAGCTTCCGCTTGGCCGACAGTTTTTTGCGTGACGTCTCGGCACAGTTTTCCTGCGGCCACGAAGAGGCCGCGTCAACCAAGGGAACACATTATGTTCAAGCAGATCGCAGCAACGTTGCTGGCCCTGGCATTGGCCTGGCCGGTCTTCGCAGCTACGCCCGTCAACGTCAACAAGGCGGACGCGGCCACGCTGGCCAGCTCGCTGGACGGCGTCGGCCCAACCAAGGCCGCAGCCATCGTCGCTTACCGCGACGAGCACGGTCCGTTCAAGAGCGCCGACGACCTGTCGCACGTGAAGGGCATCGGCCCGGCCACACTGGAACGCAACCGCAGCGCCATCCTGCTGGGCGATGCCGATGCCCCGGCCAAGCCCGCAACGGCACCGGCAACGACCAAGCCCAGCACCAAATCGACCAAGGCCAGCGGGCAATAACCAAACCCGTCAAGCACTTGCGTACAAGAATCGTATCCGGCGAGGTCTGGAAACCCTCGCCGGATGCGCCTACACTCGGCCGCCTTGCCATCGGTTAGGGCTGCCATGATTGTTCCGCGTTACCGCATAGCCGCGTCGAACATCGCTGGTGCGGGTCAGGGGTTGTTCTTACTTGAAGATGTCGCCGCCGGGCAGATTGTGTCGGCGCCGGACGCTATTGACCGCACATATCGCTACGACGAGCTGACCGGCTCGCCGGAGCTATCGGCACAGCTTTACGCGAGCGCTCGCTGGTTCGAGGACCGCTACACCGTGTCCCCGGACTGGCCCGACGAGTGCTACGTCAACCATAGCTTCGCGCCCACGGGGTTGTGGCATCTGGGTTTCGTGTTTGCCGCACATGACTTGCCCGCCGGCACAGAAATCACGGTGGATTACCGCCACCTGTTACCTCCGGGCGAGGAAGAGGCCTTTGTCGACGCTGACACCGGGCAGCGCATCGTAGGCCTGCCATGGATCGAAAGCCTTCGGACGAGCACGCACGCTTTGGCGGCACTGCTCGATGGCACCCGACTTGCTTGCTGAAGATCATGATCGACATACCTGTTATTGAAACCGCGCGCCTGCGCCTTACCGCTCTCGCCGAGCGACACTTCGACGATTACGCCGCCATGCTCGCCGACCCGGCCAGTACGCGCTGGATCGGCGATGGCCAACCGCTGGACCGCACCAACGCGTGGCGCTCACTCGCCATGTTGATCGGCCATTGGCAGCTTCGCGGCTACGGCATGTGGGCGCTGGAGCTGAAGGGCACCGGCGAATTCATCGGACGCGCCGGACTGATGTGCCCCGAGGGCTGGCCCGATCTCGAGTTGGGCTGGATGCTCAAACCGGAGTTCCGACACCACGGTTACGCCACCGAAGCCGGCAGCGCCATCCTCGATTTCACATGGCACACCCTGAGCTCGCCACGGGTGATCAGCCTGGTGAGGATTGGCAACGAAGCCTCCGACCGCGTGGCCGAACGGCTCGGCGGCGAACACATTGAAGACATGGATTTCTTCGGCGCGCACAACCACGTGTTCGCCTATTACCCGCCCTGCCCCGAGAAGCGTCGCGCCTGGGCATGAGCCACCTCAGCCATCTGCCCGCCGATAGCCTCCAGGGTGAACACTGTGCCAAGGGCACTGCTTTCATCACGCCAATCGCGAGCGGGCCGGAGGATAAGGCGTGGGAATGGCAGATGACCCTGATCAACATGGATCAGGAAGTCGAATTTCCCGCACATGATGACCTGCGGCGGCAGTTCGTGCCGCTCGACGCCTCTGTGGACATCACTTTCCCTGACGGTCGCACACAACACCTGTCGCGCTTCCAGATGGCGGAATTCGATGGCGCCAACGATCCACAGGCCTGCCTGCCGAGTGTTCCCACACGCACGTTCAATCTCAAGTTGCGCGGCGACGCACAGGGCGAACTGATGGCACGCCCGCTCAACGGCACCATGGTGCTACTGGCCCCGTCGGGCTGGCGCTGGTTCGTGTTGTTGCTGTCAGGTCGTGCCAATGTGATCGCCGATCACCGCTCGCAGCAGTTGGAAGCGAATGACATGCTGTGGATCGACCCGATTCCCGGTCATCCCATCCGCATCGAAGGCGGCGGCGAGATCGTGCTGGCTCGCTTGCCCACTGCCAAAACGCATCAATAGACGTCGCGCCGGTAGCGCCCTTCTTCGCGCAAGCGTTCAACGGCTTCGTCACCCAAGGTTTCACGCAACACTGCATCGACACCGGGCGCCATACCGGCAAGGCTGCCGCACACGTAAATCGCGGCGCCCGCCTCAACCCATTGCCGCAGCACGTCACCGCAGGCACGCAGGCGATCCTGAACGTACGCGCGCGATTCATTCTCGCGCGACCAGGCAAGATCAAGCCGTTCAATATGGCCTTGTCGTTGCCAGCGCTGGATCTCGTCGCCGTGGTAGAAATCGCGGGCCGATTCGCGCTCGCCGAACAGCAACCAGTTTCGATGCCTGCCTGCTTCGATGCGCGATTTCAGCAAGGCTCGCAGACCAGCAAGCCCGGTGCCGTTACCAATCAGCACCATCGGCCGATCACCGACTGGCACATGAAACCCAGGGTTGGAGCGAATGCGCAACGCGACCTCGCCGCCCACGTCGGCGTGCATGGTCAGCCAGCCGGAGCCGATACCCGATGAACCATCCTCGCGTTGCATTTGACGGACGAGCAAATGGAGTGCGCCATCCGACGGCACCGAGGCAATGGAGTATTCGCGATGCGGCAGAGCCTGCAATCCGGCCACGATGTCCAACGGTGTTTTGCCCTGTACGTCGCCCCGTTCGGGAAGATGACTGGCGATCAGCCATTCGCGTAGCGACGCGCGGCGACCTGCCCGTTCAACGAAGACATCGCCCTCAAGCCCGCATGCCGCCAGCCAGTCGTCAACCTCGCCAGGGGCATGTCGAGGCCCAATCTCCACCAGATCACCCGCCCGCCACAACGCCTTACCTTCGAGCGGACGCAGCGCCAAATGAAAACATGGGCCGCCCAAGCTGCCGGGATTAAGCCGCATGCGCTCGACCAGTTGCCAGCGCTGATAGTCGGGCACCTGCCAGTCCGGCAACTCGGCGTCACCGGATAGCAGCGCCAGATGATGCTGCCAATGCCGCAGCGCCGATGGATCGCCATTGTCCACTTCCACCGCATCGAACAGTGCCGTCGCACCGCTTTGCCGCAGCCAATGCTGCAGGGCGCGGCCGAATCCGCAAAAATCCTCGTAGTCGCTGTCGCCCAACGCCAGCACACCGTAGTGCAACGACGCCAGCGCCCGCGGCTCGCGCATGCAGTGCGTGACAAAGCGTGCGGCGTGATCCGGTGCGTCACCTTCGCCTGTCGTGCTGACAACGAACAACACCCGACGCGCGTCGGTGAGCATCACCGCATCCACATGCCCAAGCTCCACCAACTGCACTGGCACGTTGGCATGCTGGAGGCTTTGCGCGGTTTGCCTGGCCCACTGTTCCGCCACGCCAGTCTGGCTTGCATACGCAACGAGCAGTATGTCGGTCGCCGCCTGCTCCTGAGGCGAAACGAGCGCCGCTTGTCTGCGGGATCGTTCCCGCCGATGCCATCCGAGCCACGCCGTGAAACCCAACCACGCGAGCAATGCGGCGAGCGCGCAGACCCAACGCAGCACACCCGGCGAATGCCATTCCCACTCGCCCGCATGCAGCGCCATCAACCCCAGCATCAATGCAGCGAGCAACAGGCAAAGCAGGACGTTGCCCCACGCGGGACGTGGTGTGGACGCAACGACCCGCCTGCTCATGATGCCAGCGCTGCCTCGAACGCCGGTGACATGCGTTCTTCCAGCCCACGATCACCATGCAGGATAAACATCACGGCAAGCCCGCGCTCACGGGCATAAGCCATGCCCTGCTCCGGACCAAGCACCGTCATCAGCGTACCCATCGGGATCGGCTTGCATCGCGTCGACGGCCAGCACACTGACTGAGGCAACGGTATGCGGCACCGGTCGCCCGGTCCGTGGATCGATATGGTGCGAATAGGTCACGCCATCGACGTCGAAGCGGCGGCGGTAATCACCTGATGTGGCAATGGCGCGACCCGACAGGCAAACCACTTGGCTGAGTTGGTCGACGTTCTGCACCGCGCCAGTTACGGCGCCTGGACGCTCGATGCCGATACGCCACGGCGAGCCATCGGGCTTCCTGCCCTTACCTTTCAGCTCGCCACCGACTTCAACAAGCCACGCATCGATGCCCATGCTGTCCAGATACCGCCCGAGCAGATCGACGCCGTAGCCCTTGGCCACCGACGATAGATCGAGGTAGATGCCACCCGGCTGAAACACGCTGTGCGTCGCGGCGTCGAGCTTGAGTTGCCACCAACCGACGCGCTCGCGCGCATGCTCGATCGCATCGCCCGGCGGCGGCTCACGCCGTGCAGCGTCCGGACCGAAACCCCATAAATTGACCAGTGGTCCGATGGTGGGGTCGTATGCGCCATCACTTTCGCCGGCTACCTGCAATGCGTGCCTGACGACCTCAAAGCATTCGGCGGGAAGCACGTGCCACGTTCCGGCGGGCGCCGCGTTGAAACGTGACAACGCCGAGCCGGGCTTGTACGTGCTCATCTGTCCATCGACCAGATCGAGCACGGCCTGAATGCCCTTCGCGCGTGACACCAGCGACAGCTCGGCCGGCATCACCGCGCGTGCCGACCAGAACGTGCCCATGGTCTCACCTTGCACGGACTGCACGATGAGATCGCTCATGGACGCCATACCCGCACGCTCCGCTCAATGCAGTAAAGATGCATTACTGCGGCAACACTTCCAGCGTGGCCGCGTACGACAGACGACGCACCTTGGCCTGCTTGATGCTCGACTTGTCGTCCTGCGTGCTCGCACTCACCCAATACATGCCCGCATGCGGCCAGGTGATGCTGAACTTGCCGTCCTTGTCGGTGGTGACGTCGAGCTCGTCCTGCGCGTCGCGATAGCGGGTTTCACCGGCAATCGCCATCACCTTGAGGTTCGACGCCGGCTTGCCGTCCAGCAGCAGCTGGAACGTGGCCGCCTCGCCCGAGGCGAGATCGGTGACTCGCGTCACCGGCACCAGCTCAAGCCCCTTGCCGGCGGGCTTGAGCGCGCCGTCGCTGGGCTTGCCGTTGGTGACGAACGTCTCCACGCGATTGATCGACTCGGACACTTCAACGTTCTTCGCGTTCGACGGGATGGTCTTCGCAAGGTCCGCCGCATCGCCGCGCCAGCGCTTCTTCTGGCCATCCACTTCGTAGCTGGCGAACAAGCCGCCGTTCACGGCCGCGATCTTGTAAGTGCCCAGCTGAGTCAGGTGCACGTCGAACACACTGCGGTACTGGCCGGTAAGCGCGTTCTCCGGCTTGGCCGTCTGGCCGTCAGGCGTGGTGATGGCCACGCGATCCAATGCCACCGGCATGTGATCGGGATAGAACAGATCGTTGGAAACGGCGGCGTCCACCGTCACCCACGGATCGGCGCCGGACACGTTGGTGGCCGAGGGCACCATCCACATTTTGTGCGCTTGCGCGGTGAACGGAAGCGCCAAGGCGAGGGCCAGCGCGCCCCACTTCAGGGAAAGTTTGATCATGTCGTCGTTCTCCTTCGATTACGGGGCTAGGTCGACCTTGACGGAACCCAGCTCGCTGCTACCTTGCGCGGCCAACTGCTGCGACGCCGTCGCCGGCCACGTGAACGGCACACGCACGACCTCGCGGCCGCCTACTTCGCGCGCGGCTTCCACTACCAGCTCGTACTTGCCCGGAGCCAACTGGCCCAGCGGCGCCTTGCCTTCATGGAAACTCAGCTTCTGGTCGCCGGACGGACGCGTCGCGCCGGACACGCCATCCACCGGCATCTGCAGTTCGCGGCCACCACGTCGCCACCACTGGCGCAGCTCGGGCAGCCACTTGGTACCGGCGCCCTCTTTCGACTCCTTCTGCGCGTACCACACAGCCAACTGCGCGGCGACGGTGTGATCCTCACGCTCCACCCAGACGGCGGTATAGGGGCGGTGATACTCCGCGACGTTGAGCTGCGGAATCTGCACGGTGACGTTGAGATCGGCGGCGACAGCCGGTGCCGCCAGCAAGATGGCGGGAAGGGTCAGAGAAAGACGGCGCATGATTTCCTCGGTTGGGTGCGAGAAGAAAAAGTGAGAGCGTGAGCGATGCAAAACCGCGCACAGCAGGCCAGGAAAATCCCGTTGCGCGTCCGTTCGCCCTTCATGTCAGTGGATGAAGATCAACGCGAGTAGCAGGGGCAACACCAGCCCGAACGCCACCAACGGCCAGGTGGCGCCGCGCTGCGCCGCATGCATTTTCAGCAGCAGCAGGCCGGTGACCGAGAAGATCACGCAGGCCAGCGCGAAGACGTCGATGAACCAGCCCCATGCAGGGCCCGCGTGGCGTCCCTTGTGCAGGTCGTTGAGATACGCGATGACGCCGCGCGAACTGCGCTCGGTTTCCACCTTGCCGGTTTCGCGGTCGATGCTTATCCAGGCGTCGCCACCGGGGCGCGGCATGGAGATATAGATTTCGTCGGACGACCAGTCGCCCGTGCGACCGGCGACGTCCACGTCCAGCGCGCCGGCGATCCAATCCGCCACGGCAGCGGGCAGTGCCGCGCCCTTGCGCTCGTCATCGCCGCCAACGGCCTTGAGCAGCGGTGATGGCAGTTGCGCACTGCGGTGCACGGTCGTCGTCTGCGCCTCGATCTGGCCCGCATGGTTGAGCGTGAAACCGGTGACGGCGAACAACAGCATGCCGACCAGACACAGCGCGGAGCTGATCCAGTGCCATTGATGGAGCTGCTTGAGCCAGAACGCGCGGCTCGGCGCCGCACCGTTCTTCTGCAATTTGTTGTCGTGCGACCGCACCGCTGATTCCATGCCTGCCTTCAGAGCCTGTTGATGGTCGCGTAGAGCCTGTTCAATGTCTCCACGTGGCCCGCGCCGGGAGCTGTTTGCGCGCAGGACAAGTGAAGAACGAAGGAGTGTACGTCCGTACACGACTGAGTGATGACGCTGGCCTGCGGGCAAACAGACCCGGCCTGAAGGTCGTCCACCCCAAGCGCCTAGCGCGCGGTCCGCAGCTTGACCTGACCACCAGTCAGGCGCTGCGCTGCAGCCCGCGCGCTGGGCGCTTGGGGTGAACAACGCGGGCTACGTGGAGACATTGAACAGGCTCTTTGATCAGCCCAACATTGCATGACAAGCCATGCAACCGAGTCGCCTTGCCCGCTGTCTCATCACCCGCCAGAGCGTTAAGCTGCCCACCTGGGCGGCCTGTTCCTGGCACCGAGCCGGAATCTTGCCACAAATGAGAATCACTCGCAATTCAATGACCTTGCGCCGCGCACTCCCCACGCGCTGGCCCACCGCCCCTTCCGGACAATGACATGCGTATCCTGATTGCCGAGGACGATCCCTCCATTTCTGCTGGCGTCAGCGCCTCGCTGCGCCAGGGCGGTCACGCCGTGGACAGCGTGGCTGATGGCGCCAAGGCGGACGCCGCTCTACGCGACACGCCCTATGACCTGCTGATCCTCGACCTGGGCCTGCCCAACCTCGACGGTGCCGACGTGCTGCAGCGACTGCGCAAGCGCGGCACCGGACTCCCCGTGCTGGTGATCACCGCCCGCGAAGGCTTGCGCGAACGTGTGCGCGTGCTCGACCTCGGCGCCGACGACTATCTGGTGAAGCCCTTCGCGCTCGCGGAGTTCGAAGCACGCGTGCGCGCCCTGCTCCGCCGCTACACCTCGCAAGGTGCGCCCGAGCTCACCATCGGTCGGCTGCGCCTGGACCTTCCCGGTCACCGCGCATGGATCGACGACAAACCGCTGGAGCTCACCGCCCGCGAGTTCGGCCTGCTCGAAGCCCTCGCCGCACGCCCCGACCGCGTGACTAGTCGCGCGCAGTTGGTCGAAGCCTTATGCAGCTGGGACGAGGAACTCACCGACAACGGCCTGGACATCGCTATCTACCGACTGCGCCGCAAGCTGGCCGACTCCGGCACGCAGGTGCGCACCATTCGCGGCCTGGGCTACCTGCTGGAAGAAGCGAAGGAAGATAGGGAAACACAGGCATGAACAAGGCGACGCCGAAGCGGGACGATCCGTGGCTCTACCGCATGCTCGAGCCCGATGGCCGTCCCAGCCTGCGTCGCCGTTTGCTTTCCTCGCTACTGGTTCCGTTGATGCTGTTGCTTGCGGTGGAAAGCCTCATCACCTATGGCGGCGCGCTGATCTACTCCAACCACGTGCACGACCGCGACCTGGGCGACGACGCCATGACGCTCGCGCAGATGCTCAGCCAGGAAGACCTCGGCGGACAGATTTCACCGCAAGCCCGTTTCCTGCTCGAGTACGCGCCGGAAGGACACAACTATTTCAACGTCAGCAGTCAGAAGCACGGCCTGCTGGCTGGCTCCGCCGAACTGCAACCAGCACCATTGAGCGCGGCGAGTTCCGACGGCGAGCCTGCGCTCTACTCCACGTCGCTCTATACGCCCCGGCAGAAACTTCGCGAACTGCGCGCTGCCACGGTACGCATCCCCAACCTGCAGGACCCGAGTGACCAACTCACGGTCACCATGGCCGAGACGTTCCATGACCGTCATCAACGCGCGCGGGAAATCCTACTGCTCAGTATTCCGGCGCAAGCGCTGCTGATCGCCAGCGTGTTCTTCCTGGTGTTCTATGGCGTGCGCGTCGGCCTGCGCCAGATCGATCCGCTCACCGCGCGCCTCGCCGCGCGCGAGCACGACCTTGCGCCAATCGGCGATGCCGACGTGCCGGTGGAAATCCTCCCGCTCACACGCACCATCGACGGTCTGTTCGCCCGCCAGCGCGGCATGCTGGCCCTGCAGGAACGTTTCATTGCGGATGCGGCCCATCAGCTCAAGACGCCACTGGCGGGGCTGCGCGTGCATGTCGAGCGCGCGCAGATCGACCCCAGCAAGGAAACCGTCGCCGACGCCCTGCAACACATTCTTCGCCTCACCCAGCGGGCCAGCCGCACGTCCAGCCAGTTGCTCGCGCTCACGCGCGCGCAATCACCCGAACTGAGCGAAACCGCACCACTGGCACTCCTCGATCTCGCACAACTGATTCCTGAGCTGCTGGGCGTACGCGTGCACGATGCCATTGCCGCCAACGTCGACCTGGGCTACGAAGGGCCGGCTGGCCCGGTATGGATCGACGGCGACCGCCTGTCACTGCAAGAGATGCTGGACAACCTCATCGACAACAGCCTGCGATACGCCGGTCGCAACAGCATCCTCACTGTCGGCGTGTCGGTGCTCTCTGAAGGCCCCTGCATCAGCGTGGAAGACAACGGACCGGGCGTGCCCCCGGCCTTTCTCGAACGACTGGGCGAACGTTTCTTCCGCGTGCCGGGCATGACGGAAGAAGGTACGGGACTCGGCTTGGCCATCGTGCAGCGCATTGCCGAACGCCATCGTGCCCTGGTCCGCTTCCTCAACGGCAGCCCGGGCGGCTTGCGCGTGGAAGTGGTGTTCCCGCCAGCGCGCACGTCGCGCACGCCGAGTTAGGACAACACGCGCGCGGCTCCATTGACCTCACGCGCGCTACCTTTAACGCCGAACACCCACAGGCTCGCCCCCGCCAGCAGCCACACGCTGAGACCACCGTAGAGCATGACCCACTGGAAGCCCTGGGCGAGCGCGCCATGCACGACGTGCGGAGCCAGTGCCACCGGCTGCCCACCCGCCATGGCCACGGCCACCGAATGACGCACTTCTGCATCGCCGGACATCACCCGCGACAAAGCCGCGCTAGTGCCGGCGACCAGAATCAACCCCATCAACGCGATGTTGATCGCCAGCGAAATCATTCGCGCACTCATATCGATACCTGAGGCCATGCCGGCGCGCTCCGAGGGTACGGAGCCGGTGGTCGTATTGGTGACCGTGGTGTTGGTTAGCCCCAGGCCAATACCCGCGACGACGCAGCCGGGTAGCATGCTCAACCAGCTCGGCTGGGTTACACCGCTGCCCCACTTCATCAGAAAGAAGCCCGCTCCGATGGTGAACAACCCGCCGGGAATCACCCAACCCGCGCGGTAGCGATGCGCCAACCGCTCCGCCACGGGCGGCACCACCAGCGTGGGCAAGGTGTAAGCGAGCAGTGCGCTTCCCGCAACGACGTCGCCATAGCCGAGCACATCGTGGAAATAGACCGGCAGATAGATCATGAAAGGCCAGAAGCTGGCATTCATGCCCGCCGACCCGAGCAACGCACCCGAGAACGGACGGATGCGAAACACCGAGAAGTCGACCATCGGCCGCGCCGCCCATCGCTCGATCACCACGAAGGCGACCAAGCACAACAGGCTCAACGCAGCAATGACGATGGCCTGCGTACTCGCAAAGCCCATGTCGCCACCTTGGGTAATGACATAGGCCACACCGAACACCGCTAGCGACAAGGTCACGATGCCGCCGATATCCAGACGCTGCGCATGCGGGTCGCGCGACTCCACGGCACCACGCCATGCCAGCGCCAAAGTAACCAGCGCCAGCGGCCCATGCACCAGGAACACCCACTGCCAGCTCGCCAGCGCCGCGATGGCGCCACCGATGATGGGACCAAAGCCCAGCCCGATACCGAAGATCACGCCCCACGACGCAAACGCCTTCACGCGCTCAGCTGGTTCAGAAAACTGATGCGAGAGCACCGCCACCTGGCAGATCAACATGGCACCGCCGCTAGCGCCTTGCAGAAAGCGCCCGGCGATTATCACTGGCATGTTCCAAGCCAAGCCACACAGCAACGACGTGACGCCGAACAACGCGATGCATACAAGGAACAGCCGCTTGCGCCCATAGCGGTCGGCCACCGTACCCGTACCCATCAGCACGCTGGTGCAGGCGATGGTGTACGCGTTCATGACCCACTGCATATCGCGAAAATCGCCGTGTAGCACACGCGCCAGCGTGGGCAGGATGGCTGGCACGCTGGAGATCTCCAGCCCGAACATCAACGAGGACAGGCATACCGCGGCCAACGCCATGCGGTTGCGGGAGACGGAAGAAGACATGGATGTGCTCCGTGCGGGAGCAGCTACTATATCGACGCCAAACAGGCACCATTGACTCCAATTCATCCCACCAATGCTTCCATGAAAGAACCAATCAATCGACGTGCAGATGATCGGCTGGATGGTGTCGCCACCTTTGTGCAGGTGGTGGAAGCCGGCAGTTTTGCCGTGGCCGCGGAACGCCTGAGCCTCACCCGCTCCGCTGTGGGCAAGATCATCGCCAGGCTGGAGGCGCGGCTGGGCGTGCGACTGCTCCAGCGCACCACGCGCGCACAAAACCTCACCGAGGATGGTCAGGCCTATTACGAACGCTGCGTGCGCGCCTTGGCCGAACTGGATGCCGCCGAGGCTGCGCTGGACGACGGGCGACAGCAACCGCAGGGCCGCTTGCGCGTAAGCCTGCCCATTGCGTTTGGCCATCTATGCGTGGCGCCGGTGTTGATGGAGCTGGCGCGCCGACATCCATCGCTGAGCATCGACATGTCCTTCAGCGACCGCAAGGTAGACCTGATCGAGGAAGGCTTCGATCTTGCCTTGCGCATTGGCGAATTGCGCGACAGCAGCAGTCTGGCCGCACGCAAGCTGGGACTGCAATACGTGAGCATCGGCGCCTCGCCCGACTACATCGCCCGGCATGGCTTGCCTTCGCGGCTGGAAGAAATCGAGGCGCACGCTGCCATCGGCTACTCGCGCGCTGGTGTCGTCTCGCCCTGGCATCTGCGCGATGACGCCGGCCAAACGACGCCTTTGCGCATCCAGCCGCAGCTAAGCACCGATGATGTACAGATGATCGCGGCGGCAGCCATTGCCGGCTTCGGTCTGGCGCGCCTGCCGTCATGGCTGTTGACGCGCTACGTCAAAAGCGGCGAGCTGGTGACCGTCAGGGGACGTTGCAGCCTCGCACCGCAGGAAATCCACGCCGTATGGCCCACCACGCGCTACATGCCGTCCAAGACACGCTGCGCTATCGATGCGCTGGTGGCGGCGATCCCCGCCATGCTCGACGACTGAAAAAAATACGGCGACGCATAGGCGCCGCCGTTGTCACACTTCCCCTGCATGGGAACAGCTTGAGACAAACCTTCATCGGACGCCGTGGGTTTCCCCCCACGGCGCCGCATGGACTTACATTTCCTTCTTGGCCTTGGTCAGCAACTGGTCGAGCAGCGCGATGGCCAGGTCGATCTCTTCGTGCGTGATGTCGAGCGACGGCGCGAAGGTGATCACGTTCTTGTACCAGCCGCCCACGTCGAGCACGAGGCCGATCTTCTTGCCGTTGTGCTCCAGGTCGCCAGCGAGGCCGATGTCCACCATCTTGTCCAGCAGCGCCTTGTTCGGCGTGAAGCCGTCCTCGGTGCAGATTTCGGCGCGCAGCGCGAGGCCCAGGCCGTCGACGTCGCCGATTTCCTTGTGACGCTTCTGCAGGTCGCGCAGGCCTTCGAGGAAGTGCGCGCCCTTCTTCGGCACGCTGGTCTCGTAGTCCAGCTCGTAACCCATTTTGATCACTTCCAGACCCAGCGCGGTACCCAGCGGGTTGGAATTGAAGGTGGAATGGGTGGAACCCGGCGGGAAGATGGTCGGGTTGATCAACTCTTCGCGTGCCCACAGACCCGACAGCGGATTGAGGCCATTGGTCAGCGCCTTGCCGAACACGACCACATCCGGCGTCACGCCGAAGTGCTCGATCGACCACAGCTTGCCCGTGCGCCAGAAACCCATCTGGATTTCATCGACCACCATCAGGATGCCGTACTGGTCCAGCACCTTCTTCAGATCCTTGAAGAAGTTCATCGGCGGAATGACGTAACCGCCAGTGCCCTGGATCGGCTCGACATAGAAGGCCGCGTATTCAGCCTGGTTGACCTTGGGATCCCACACGCCGTTGTATTCGGTTTCGAACAGACGCGCGAACTGGCGTACGCAGGCGTCCGAGTACTCTTCCGGCGTCATGCCCTTCGGGCGGCGGAACGGATAAGGGAACGGCACGAACATCGCGCGCTCGCCAAAATGGCCGAAGCGACGACGGTAGCGGTAGCTGGAGGTGATGGACGAGGCGCCCAGCGTACGGCCGTGGTAACCGCCCTCGAAGGCGAACATCAGGCTCTTGCCGCCGGTGTAGTTACGCACCAGCTTCAGCGAATCTTCCACCGCCTGCGCGCCGCCGACGTTGAAGTGCACGCGGCCCTTCAGGCCGAACTTCTGCTGGGCGTCGACCGCGATGGTCTTGGCCAGCTCGATGCGGGTCTGGTGCAGGTACTGACTGGCAACCTGCGGCAGCACGTCGATCTGGTTCTTCAGCGTGTCGTTCAGGCGCTTATTGCCGTAACCGAAGTTGACCGCCGAGTACCACATCTGCAGGTCGAGGAAGCGCGTGCCGGCGGTGTCGATCATCCAGCTGCCTTCGCCATGGCGGAAGATCTTCGGCGGGTCGACGTAGTGCACGGTGTCGCCAAACGAGCTCCACTCAGCCTCGTCAGCCAGCAGCTGCGCGTCGGGAATCACGACGCCAGCGGCGTTCTTGTCGTAAGCGGTCATAGGGAAAATCCGAAAACGTTTGAAAGGGGGCGATCAGGAGGGGGATCTGATCAGGAAACCATGGCGAGCGCGGGCGAGGCCGGCGCGTGTTCGGCAAGCAGGCTCCCGTCAAGCAGGCGCGGCAGCAGCTCCAGCGCATCCTCGAAACCGGTGATCGGCATATATGGGATGCCAGCGGCACGGCAATGTTCGATCAGGCGATGCTTGGCGAAGACGAAATCGACGCGGTCGGCAGCACAGAAATCGGAAGCGCCATCGCCGATCAACAGCGTCTTGGTGCCACCCTTGCTAGCCTGCGCAGCGACGGCGCACTTACAAGTACCGCTACGGCAACCCTCGGCCTGGAACGGCGAGGTGAGCTGCCACTTCTGCGGCGGCGTAGCGGGCGCAAGATGGTTGGCTGCCAACGGCAGATCGTCCAGGCCATAACGGCCGAGGATCTTGCGGATGGCATAATCCAAACCGTCGCTGACCACGTGCATCGGCGTGCCGGTGGCGCGGGCCATCTTCACGAAATCCGGGAAATGGTGATCAATCCACAGGGAGGACAAGTGCTTGTCCAGCTCTTCCTGAGTCATGTCCAACAGGCCAACCTGGCCGGTCATGCATTCACGCGAGCCGATGCGACCGGCGCGCCAGTCCTGCTCAAGCGTTTCCCAGCCGGGGCGGCCGAAACGGTCGAGCAGCGAGTCGATCACGTCCTCAACGGAGATGGTGCCGTCAAAGTCGCAGAGGATGGTCCAACCAGTCACTAGGTGCAGCTCCACTCTTGCAGGATGGTGACACAATAGGTTTCACCCCCTTTCGGCCTCCTTTCTTTCCGAAAGAAGCTGCGTAAACGTCTTCCTTTGATACCTGCCTTCAGGCATTCCTATAAGCCAGTTGTAGGCAAGGTCCGGTATCCTTTGCCATCCCCCCATTTCAACGTAGTCCGAAACCCCAGGAATTTCGTGTTTCAGCGTCGAAACAACCCGGATCTACCGAACATGGAAGCTGCGCCTCGCCGGGATCGCCCTCTGTTCACCAGCAGCTTGCTGGCGTTCAGTCTCGTGGTACTGGCGGGCTGCTCTGCCCGCCCTTGCCCGAGCTCAAACCGCCGCTCCCTGATGCCTGGCGCAACGCGCCGGCTGGCGTCGCGCCACCCTCCGCCGACCTGCGCGGCTGGTGGCAAGCGCTGGGCGACCCTGCCCTGGACGATCTGGTCAATCGAGCCCTGCAGAACAACCTCGACGTGGCTCAGGCCGCTGAGCGGCTGCGTGCGGCGCGCACGGCCAACCACCACTCCCGCGATGGCTACCTGCCCTCGCTGCACGGTCGCACCAACGACGTCATCGACCCGGACACCACAGCTTCCTATTTCGTGGCCGGTTTCGACGCGCTGTGGGAATTGCCGCTGTTCGGCGCATGGCAAAGCAGCAAGCGCGCATCGCAAGGGCAGGAAAACAGTGCGAAGGCCGCCCTGCGCGGCGTCCGTGTGTCCCTGGTGGCCGAAGTCAGCCGGCGCTGGATCGAGCTGCGTTCGGCCCAGGAACAGGCACGCCTGCTCACGGGCATCCGCGACGCGCAGAAGGAAAAGCTTCGTCTTGTGCAGGTACGCGAACAACTGAAGCTGGCGCCACCGACCGACGTGGCCAAGGCCCAGGCCGACCTGGCCCGAGCCGAGGCCGCCCTGACCGAGCCCCAGCAGGCGATCAACGCCAGCGCACAGCAACTGGCCTTGCTGCTTGGGCAGCCCGAACCTGATCCGGCGTGGCTCACTCCCGGCCCGCAGCCGCGCCTGGGCGAATGGCAGCTCACCGCTGCGCCCGCCGACATGCTGCGCGCCCGGCCGGAAATCGCCAGCGCCGAAGCCGACGTGTTGCGCGCCGCGGGCGAACTTGGCATGAGCCGCGCGGATATCTGGCCGCATATCGGCCTCGGTGCATCGCTGCAATGGTCGGCCAACATCCTGTCCAACTATCGCGTGCATACGGGCGAGGCCATCTCCTCTTTTGGCCCGATCATCGACGTGCCGCTGTTCGATTGGGGACAGCGCGTCGCCGCCGCACACGTCAAGGACCACCAGCTCAAGGCCGCCGTGTATGCCTACCGACAAGCGGTGCTGCAAGGTGTCGCCGAAGCGGAAACAGCCATGGGCGACCTGGAGCAGTTGCGTACGCGCGAAGACGCCTCGCAGCGGGTTACCCAGGCACTGGATGGCAGCATGGCTGCCCTGCACAAGCGCGCAGAGCTCAATCTCGGCAGCGGCATCGATGTGCAGGATGGTCTGATCGACAACCAGCGCGCGCAGCTCGAACTGGTCACCGCCATTGCCGCACGCGATCTGGCCTACGTCTCGCTGTACAAGGCCCTGGGCGGCGCGCCCATGCCCAAGCCACCGATGCCCGCCAAGGCGCCGGGTACCGGGAGCACGGACTGATGGTCGCGCTTGCACGCAAGACCCTCGTCTACGAGTGGCGTCGTTTTCTCCCCGCTGTCGTGGCGGTGGGCTTTGCCGGCCTGTTGCAGTTGCTACAGGTCGCCCTGGTGCTCGGCATCTTCGGCAGTGCCGCCGTGTATATCACCGGCTCGTCGGCCGACCTGTGGGCGGGCTATCCCGGCACGCAGAGCGTCAACCTCGGACGATCCATCGACGCGGGCGTGGAAATGCGTTTGCGCATGGACCCGGCCGTGACCGCCGTCGAACCGTTCCATTGGGTGGATGCCGACTGGCGCGGCCCAAGCGACACCGGTGGCGTATCGGTATTCGTCTCCGGCATCAACGCGCGACCGGATGGCATGTTGTTCGCGCATGCCCTGCCTCCCAAGCTACGCGTGCGCCTCAACGAACCCGACGCGGTGATCGTCGATCGCGCTGACCTGGAAAACCTGGGCGTCAAAGTCGGCGACAGTGCTGTCATCAACGGTCACCACGTACGCGTGGTGGGCGTAAGCAACGGCCTGCGTGCGCTCGGTGGCGTCAATGTGGTGGCCTCCCTCGCGACGGCAGCGTCACTGGACACCGACCCGTCCAACAGCAACCGCATGACCTACTTCGTGGCAAAGCTACGCGATCCGGCAGAAGCCAAGGAAATCGCCGCGCGATTGCGCGGCAACCGGGCGTTCGGCAACTACGACGTATGGACCGCCAGGGATTTCGCCCGCCGCTCACAGATGTACTGGATATTCGACACCGGCGCCGGTGCTGGTGTGCTGTTCCTGGCCGGCATCGTGTTCCTGGTCGGCGTGGTGATCACCAGCCAGACCCTGGTCGCTGCGGTCATCGGTTCGATTCGTGAATACGCCACGCTCAATGCGCTCGGCGTAGGCGTGGGCGCACTGCGCAAAGTGGTGATGGAACAGGCGTTCTGGGTGGGCGCCCTGGGGCTGCTCGGCAGCGCCGTGCTCGGCGTCCTCGCCATGGCGCTTGCGCGCAGCCGCAACGTGCCGGTGGCGCTGGGTCCATGGGTAACCGTGGCCTGCCTGTCGCTATGCATGGGCCTTGCGATCGTGTCGGGACTGGCGGCCATGCGCAGTCTGCGCCGCGCCGACCCGGCCACGTTGTTGAGGTAACCGATGAGTCAGGCATCTCCCCTTCCTCAATCCAAGCCGTCGATATCGCTGCAGGCGCGCAACGTCAACAAGTCGTTCACGTCGGGCGACATCCGCAGCACGGTGCTACACGACCTCACGCTGGACGTGCGGGCCGGCGAACTCACGCTGATTTCCGGCCCATCCGGCTGTGGCAAGAGCACGCTGTTGGCGATCCTGAGCGGCTTGCAGCGGCCGGACGGTGGCCAGGTCATGGCGCTTGACCAGGATCTCGAACAGCTCGACAGCCGCGCGCTGGAGCGCTTCCGCCTGCTGCACACCGGCTTCGTCTTCCAGGGCTTCAACCTCTTTCCCGCGCTCAATGCGTTGGAACAGGTAGAACTTCCCCTGAGCTATCTGGGCCTGTCCCGCGGTGAAGCACGCCGCCGCGCCATGGCCTCGCTGGAAGAAGTCGGCATGGGGCCGCGTATGGGACTTCGACCGTCCGAGCTCTCCGGCGGCGAAAAGCAGCGCGTCGCCATCGCGCGCGCGTTGGCCAAAGAGCCGGACCTGCTATTTGCCGACGAACCGACCAGCGCGCTCGACGCCGCCAACGGCCAGATCGTCATCGACATTCTCCACCGCATCGCCCGCGCGCACGGCACCACGGTACTGTGCGTCAGCCACGACCCGCGACTGGTGGGACACGCCGACCGCGTGCTCGCCATGGAGGATGGCCGTATCCTTAGCGACCGTGTGCCCACCCCGACGCCCATGCCGGCGTCTGGCCACGAGGAACCTTCTGCATGACCCTGCGTTTGCTTCATTCCATCCTTGCGGTCGCCCTTGTTGCGCCGGCCCTCGTCGGCTGCTCGCATGGCGACAACGGCAAGTCGGACACACAGGCCGCACCCGCCGCTTCCTATGTAGCGGTTGCGCGTGGTCGCATCGATATCGAGGGCGGCCTGCTCAAACTGAGCATGCCGCGCGAAGGTGTCGTGGCCGACATCAAGGTCCGCGAGGGTGACCATGTTCATAAGGGCCAGGTGCTGGCCGTGCTGGATACGCGACCCGCACAGTTGGCCGTAAGCGCTGCCGAAGCGGAGCAGAAGCAGGCCCAGGCGCAGGGCAATGTGCTTGAGGCGCGTCTGAAGGCGGCGCAACAGCGTGCCAGTCGCCTGCAAGCCGCCGCAGCGGCAGGCGCAGGCGACGGCCAGAGCGCCGACGATGCAAGGGACAGCGCCACGCAATTGCAGGGCGAACTCGACAACGCACACGCCGCCCAAGCGATGGCTCAACAGAAGCTCGAAGCCGCGCGCTACGAGCTGTCGCAACGCAGCCTGATCGCACCCATCGATGCACAGATCGTCGAACGCGACATCCAGCCGGGCGCGACGGCCTCGCCGCAGGGTGGCGTCGCCTTCGTGTTGCTGCCGGAAGGCGCGCGTATCGTCCGCGCCGAGCTCAATGAATCCTTTGTCAGCGCCGTGCACGACGGCATGCAGGCACAGGTGGTGGACGACAGCGGTAGCGGCGTTCCGCCACTGCGCGCGCACGTGCAGCGCATCGGCGCCGTGTTCGGCCCCAGCGCGCTGGAAGAAGATCCGTTGATCCGCGCCAATACCCGCACCGTCGAGTGCGTACTGGCGTTCGACGAGCCGCCGCCGCCTTCGCTACGTATCGGTCAGCGCGTGATCGTGCAGTTCGGTGACAACGCTGCAGCCGCGCCGGCAAAGCCCCGTTCCTGAGTCGTGCCCGCATGAGCCGTCGCTGTTTTCTGCCCGCATCGCTGATACGCGTTGCTGCACTGATGCTGACGTTGACGGCTTCGGCGAGCGCTCTGGCGGACGACGTAACCGAGGGCCCCACCGATATGTTCGGCGCAGGCATGCAACGCATGCCTGCATGGGTGGGCTCCAAGGACCACCGCAACCAGGCCATTCCCTATATCCAGGCCGAACTTCCCTGGCACATCACCCTGTCCACGCTCGACGGCCTGACGGTCGACCTGATTCACGGTGATCAATGGCGCGGCGGCCTGTACGGCAACTACATGTGGGGCCGTGATCGCCAAGAACTCGGGCCAAAACTCGGTGGCGTCGTCGATTCACTCAGCCCTCGCATCAACGGCGGTGGCTATCTGGAATACCAGGCCACGGCGCAACTCAACCTGGGCACCGAGCTCAGCCATGACACGCAGGGTGCGGGCGCCTATCTCAACCTGTATGCCGACTACGACCTGCCCGCGATCGGCTATCTCAATCACAGCCTTCAGTTGCAATGGCAGGCCATGAACGGCCCAGCGATGCGCCGCTTTTTCGGCGTCACGCCGGATCAGGCGACCAAACTCGACATCGACCCGTGGTCTCCTGGCGCCGGCGGTCAGCAGGTCGCCCTCGAGTACGACGCCTACATGCCGACCAGCCTGCACACAGGCTTCGCTTTCGCGGTCAACTACACGCGCCTGCTCGGCGATACCGCCAACAGCTCGCTAGTGCGCAGCTACGGCTCACGCAACCAGCTCACGACGACGCTGGCGTTCGTCTATCGGCTTTGAGGTCCTTGGTTATTTCGCAGGTAACGACTGCGAGAATTCGATCGCCGCATCGAGCAGCCGGCGACGCATGACATCGTCGCCATAGACCGACGGTGCAATCCGCACCCAGCCTTCCATGCGTCGGCTACCGGACATCATTGGCTCGATGCCCTCCACCTTCAGCGCCCAACCGTCCCTGCCCTTGCCCAGTCTTGCCAGCATGCCGTCGTGGCGCGCGCCACAAAGCAGATTGCCGCGCATGAGCCACGCCCAACCGCCGAACATCGCCTTCGCGGTGACGTCGTGCACTTCCGCAAGATCATCGTTGACGAGTTCTTCCAATCCCCGGTCGCGAGCCACAGCGCCTCTCCGTGAATGACCTAGCGGTCGTCGCGCGTCCAGATCTGTCCATCCACCTCATGCACGGGAAAACTCGCGATAGGCTCATAGGCTGGCGGGCAGGTCACCGCACCTGTGCGCACGTCGAAGCGCGCGCCATGGCGTGGACATTCGACGTCGAAACCGTGCACCTCGCCACCGGCGAGTTCGCCGCCGTCATGGCTGCACACGTCCTCGATGGCGTAGAGGTCACCATCGATGTTGTAGACGGCGATGGCGGTGTCACCATCCCACACAACTTTGAATTCACCGGGCAGCATTTCGCTGCGCGTACCGACGAAGATCCAATCCGCCAGGTTCACGCCGTCACCTCGTCCAGCGGCTTGCTCAACCATACGAAGCGCAGGTCGTCACGCCGTGGAATGCCAAAACGCGGCTGCCCGTAGGGGAACGGACGCGTCTCGCCGGTAAGCCGGTAGCCGCGGCGCTCGTACCAGGCAATCAGTTCCTCGCGCTGCTCGATCACCGACATGCGCATCGACGTGGCATGCCACGTCTCCCTGGCGAGGCGCTCGGCCTCCGCCAGCACGGCACGGCCAAGGCCCGCACGCTGCAACAGAGGGTTGACGGCAAACATGCCGAAATAACCGGACGTGTCCTGCCGCTCGATATGGCAACAGGCCACCAGCTCGCCGCCCTGTTCCGCCAGCAGCACCAGGCTACCGTCAGAGCCGATCAGCTCGGCGACGTTCTCGACATCGGTGCGCTGCCCATCAAGCAGGTGGGATTCGGTGGTCCAGCCGCGCTGGCCGGATTCGCCGCGATAGGCGGACTCGACCAAGGAGACGACCGCCGCGACATCGTGGCCGATTGCCACGCGAAAGCTGAGAACGGAAGGGTTGTGCATCAGCCGATGATAACGGGAGCCTTGGCCCCGCGGCATCACCGGAAGACGGCAGGCGTTGCACCTGCCGTCCGGGCCCTAGCTCAGCGCGGGCTCACCACCAGCACACCAAACCCTTCCACTGCCTTGCCCTTGGCGGCAGCGGTGGCCGCGGCGAGGTAAACGGTATGTGTCTGCGGATCGAGCACCAGCGTCCGCGCGCTCGGCTGCGTCGGCAGGTTGCCCACCAGGTGATAGTGGTCCGCATCGTCCTGCACGACGACGCTGAGCTGGCCCTCTTCACCCGGGCTGAGTACCACCTTGCGCTGTGCATCGAACACCACGGCATCCGGATCCTTGCTGATCGCCACCTTGGCCACCTGATGACCGTCGTTGGCATCCGTCACGATCATCCAGCCGTTGGCACACACCGAGAACAGCCGGTGATTGGCCTTGTCCAACGCGAGGCCGGTCGGACCATCGCACGGCGCCAGCGGCCACACGTTCAACACTTTCCTGTTGGCAAGGTCCACCCGCACGAGCTGGCTCTTGTCCTCGAGATTGAGGAACAGCTGTCCCGTGCCATCGCTCACCGCGAATTCCGGCCGCCCCGGCACCGCGATGGTCGTCAGCTCTTTGGCAGTCTGCACATCGATCACGCTGATGTTGCTGCTGTGCCCATTCATGGTCAGCAAATGGCCCGAGGCATCGTCGAACACGATGGCGTCCGGGTCCTTGCCGCTGATGGCGATGTGGCCGGTGACCTTGAGCGCATCCGTATCCACCACCGTCACGTTGTCGCCGTGTCCGTTGCTCACGAAAGCCTGATGCTTCGCGGGAAGCAGCGCTACGCCGTGCGCGTGCTGCATGCCCGGAACCTCACCCTGCAACTTGCCCGTTGTGGCGTCGACCACCATCACCCTATCGTCGCGGGCAATGAACAGGCGATGCGAGGCCGCATCGAGACTGAGATAGTCCCAGCCACCCGGACCACCCAGCGTGTAGTGCTGGGTCACTGCATACGGCATGTCGGGAGCGGCAGCCATGGAGGGCGCGGCCAGCGCGGCAGCCAGCCACAGCGCGTGCGGCATCCAACGGAGAGAAGACTTGTTCATGCGATTTTCCTGAGCGGTCATAAGGGATCAGAGCTTGAAACGGACGCCGGCCATGTAGGTCTGGCCATAGAACTCACGCTGGATCGGGCGATCGGCCGCCGGACCTTCGGTGAACTTCAGGCGGGTGTTGGTGAGATTCTTGGCGTTGAAGAACACCGACCACTGGTCGTCGAAGGCATACGTCGCCCCCAGGTCCAGCGAGAAGCGCGGCTGCGACCAGACGTCGGTGGCCGACGAACTGCCGACACCGAAGATGTCCTTGCTCACGTAGTACGCGCCGATGTTCGCGCTGAAGCCGCCCAGGTCGTAGAACAGCATGAAGTTGCCGGTATTTCGCGACGTCGACGGCAGCTGCGAGTGCTCGCCGGGACGGATCTCGCCACTGGAATCCACATAGGTGTAGTTCGCACCCACACCAAAGCCGGCCAGCCATCCAGGCAACGTAGAGAACTTCTGCTGATAGTTCAGCTCGATGCCGCGGGCGTGCGCGCTGTTGATGTTGGCGAAGGTGTACACCTTGGCCGCACCGGTAAAGCCGGCGAACAACCCGTTGTTCGGGAACGTCACGCCCTGCTCTTCTTTGTTGATGATGTAGTTGCTCAACTCCTTGTCGAACACGCCCGCCGACGCGATGCCGCCGTTGTCGAGGTAGTACTCCAGCGACAGGTCAAAGTTGTCGCTGGTGGTGGGCTTCAGGTTGGGATTGCCCTGCGTGACGCTGTCCGACGAAGGATCGATCAGCGTCGAGGTGGTGAGCTGGTTGAAGCCCGGACGGGCAATGGTCTTGGAGTAGACCGCGCGGCCGATCAGCGACTCCGCGAACTCATAGCGGAGCTGCACCGTCGGGAAGAAATTGTTGTAACTGTGGCCCACCGAAATCGGCGTCGCGCCAGCAAACGCACCCGTGCTCGGATCGAGCAGCACTTCGTTGCCGCCATAGGCCCCCACGGTGCGCTCCCAGCGCACGCCAGCGAGAATGTCCAGCTTTTCGACTGGCTTGAACTGATACTGGCCGTACACGGCGTAGACACTTTCCTTGCCATTGGACGCGCCCTGCGCCTCGGCCTGCTGGTCGGCTAGCGGATTCGCCTCGGGGAACAAACCCTGGTTGTTCACGTAGAGGTCGCGCAAGCCCGCCGCATACAGGTTAGGGCCGTTCTGATAGTGCCCGTCGTAGAACGTCACTGGCTTGCCGCCGATGAACTGCGTCATCGCTAGTGCCGGGGGCACGGCGTTGAAACTCGTGATCTCGCTGTGGCGATCCTTCTTGCGCGCGCTTACGCCGAACTTGACGTTCTCGTCGCCGCCCTCGAACCAGCTGGTGGGGATGGTGACGTTGAACGCGCCGGTGTATTCCTGCGTGTGGTCGTGCTCGGTGCTGTTCTGGAAATCGGACAGCGTATAGGCCGACGGATCCAGCGGGTTGCCATTGAGCGGATTGAAACGAGGGTAACGCGGATCGCTGATGTTGTCGTAAGCCACCGTATAGGTATTGGGGTTGGCGAACGTACTGTTGTAGTCGTGCGGCTTGTTGTACGTGCCGTAGGTTGCGGCCAGCAGGTAATCGATATTGAAGTCGTGGAAATGGTTCTCGCCGCCGATGGAGGCCACGCGCGTGGCGATGGTTTCGCGCTCATCGCGCAGCGTCTTGTCGTAGGTGACGTTGGGGTCGATGAAGCCATTGGGGTTGGACGGATCGACCGTCACCGAACCCGTGCCGCCACCGAACATGTTGTAGGTCAGGCGCTGGCGGTTCACCGACTCGGTATAGCCTGCCTTGAAGTAGCGCACGTACCATCGATTGTCATCGTCAGGCTGGTAGTTCAGTTCGCCGCCGTAGCCGATGCGGCGCCGGTGGTACTGGTAACGCCGCTGCTCGAAGTCGTTCATCACCTTGTCGGGCGTACCATTGGCCTGGTCGTCCGCGTACGAGCCTTCGATGTCGTCGACGCCGCGCTTGTCTTCGTAGTACGCCAGGGTGCCGATGAAGCTGAAGGCATTGCCGGGCCCGAAGCGGCTGCCGCCGGACACCTGATAGTCCTTGATCGGCGTGTCGCGCAGGCTCTCGAGACCGGTGCCAAGCTCCAGCTCAAGGAACTGGTCCTTGCCCGGCGGTACCTGCTTGGGCGTGATCTCGATCGTGCCGCCCAGGGCTTCGGCATCCTGGTCCGGCGTGTTGGTCTTGGTCACGGTGATGGCGCCGATCAGACCTGTAGGGATCGAGTCGAAGGCCACCGCGCGACCACCACCCATCGGTGATGCTGGGTTGGTCGGCGGCAGACGCACGCCGTCGAAGGTGGCACCGTTGAGGTCGGCGTCCAAGCCGCGGATATTGATGAAGCGCCCCTCGCCCGTGTCGCTTTCCAGCGAAATACCGGGAATACGGCGCACAGCCTCGGCTGCATTCACGTCGGGCAGCTTGCGGATCTCGGTGGCGGGCTGCACGTTCACCAGGTTGGGCGCCTCCTGCTGGATGCTGCGCGCCATGTCCAGCGGCGTGGTCTGTGCCGTCACCTTCAACGCCTGCAGTGTCTTCGCAGCGCTACCCAGTTCCACATCCTGCTCAATCGTCTGACCGGCGTGCAGCATCACCTGCCGTTGCACGGGCGACTGCCCGTCGGCGCTGACCACCAGGTTGTAGTTGCCGGGCTCGACACCTTCCAGCTCGTACGTGCCGTCTTTCCCGGTCACCACGCTGCGGTTCAGTTCGCTCAGCGCCACCTGTGCGCCGGCCACCGGATGATGGTCGTTTTCAATGATGCCTTTGAGGGAGGCGAAGCCAGCCGCGTGAGCCATGCTCGCACCGGTCAATGCAGCGACGCCCACAAGAATGCTGCCTGCACGTTTTGCTGCCATGAGTGAACCCTTGGATGAATGAATGCCCGGACGGTCTTGCGCCACGCTGTCGAGCGACAAGCGCGCTGTCATCCAACAGACACTAAGGAACTGCTATGACTAGCAAGATGCAGGGGCCTTACCTATCGGTAAGGAACCGCGTGACGTGGTTCGCGTTCGCAGCCACATGCACAGGCAAGCCATTGGAACGATGCCCATGAGAATCCTTATCGTGGAAGATGACCGCGAGACCGCCGCGCACATCGCCGCCGGCCTCCACGCCAGCGCCACGCACATCGACAGCGCGCATGACGGTTATGCGGGCCTCACCATGGCTGCGCGCGAACGCTATGACGTGATCATTGTCGACCGCATGCTGCCCCGCCTCGACGGCGTATCGATGGTGCGAGAGTTGCGCCATGCCGGCCGTGAAACGCCGGTGCTCATGGTCTCCGCACTGGGGGAAGTGAACGATCGCGTCGAAGGCCTCAACGCCGGTGCCGACGACTACCTGACCAAGCCTTTCGCCATGATCGAACTGCGTGCCCGCTTCGCCGCGCTGTCGCGCAGGCCGCATATGACGGACCATGCGACGCTACTACGTGCCGCCGATCTCGAACTTGACCGCATCACGCGCGAGGTACGGCGTGCGGGCCAGCCACTCGAATTGCAGCCCAGGGAATTTCGCCTGCTGGAATACCTGATGATGCACCAGGGCCGCGTGGTGACACGCAGCATGCTGCTCGAACATGTATGGGAGTTCCACTTCGATCCGCAGACCAGTGTGATCGAGACGCACATCAGCCGCTTGCGCAACAAGATCGATCGCGACTTCGAGCGGGAGTTGCTGCATACCGTGCGCGGCGCCGGGTATTGCCTGCGTGTCGAGGATTAACCCCTTACGTACCGCCGCGTTCCGCATGACGCTGATCCAGGCATCGTTGTTCGCGGTATTGGTGGCCGCCCTGCTCGGGATCGCATGGTGGAGCGTCAGCGACTATGCCGAGGCTCAGCTGCGCGCCAACGTCAAGACCGACATGGCCAGCCTGCTTCAGGCGGCGGCAGATCGCACGCTGGACATGCAGATCCGCCAGCGCGTGGCTGTCATGCCGGTGGGACCGGACTATTACCTGCTCGCCGATGCCGCTGGCAACCGCATCGCCGGCAATCTGCGTTACCACCCGAGCGTTGCCGGCTGGCAGACGGTACCTCTCCAGGGCGCCTTGGGCAAAGACAACAGCGACGCCGACGAAGTACATCTCTACGCAACGCGCCTGCCCGATGGCCGCTGGCTGGTTGCCGGTAGCGACAACCGCAGCGTGGTGGAGCTGAGCGAGTTGCTGAGTCGCCGCTTCCTGGAGATCGGCATTTCCGCGTTGCTGCTCGTGCTCCTGACCGGCGGCATCAGCGGCTGGCTCTACATGCGCCGCATCGATGCACTGGGCGAGCTTGCCGAGCGCGCACTGGAGGGCGAAGCGGATTTCGTCATCGCACGCTCCGGCAAGAATGACGAATTCGACCGGCTGGCCAATCGCTTCCATCGCATGCTCACCCGCATGCACGTGCTGATGGACGGGATGCGCCAGGTGTCCAACGACATCGCCCACGACCTGCGCACGCCGCTGATGCGCATGCGCCAGCGCCTGGAGTCCGGCAGTAACCCTCACGCCAACGAAATGGGGCTGCGCGACAGCCTGCAACGCGCGCTTACCGAGGTGGACGATCTGCTGGCCACCTTCCGCGCGTTGTTGCGCATCGCCAGCGTGGAGTCCCGCCAACGCCGCTCGGGGTTCGACGAACTCGACCTGTCCGCACTGTTCGACGCACTGGCGGAAACCTACCGGCCCGTCGCCGAAGACCTCGGCCAGCAACTGTCGGCGAATATCGAAGCGGGGCGACGCCTGCGCGGCGACCAGGCGCTGCTGACCCAGATGCTGGCCAATCTGATCGAGAACGCGCTGCACCACACCCCGGCGGGTTCACGCATCCATCTGGACCTGCAGAGCAGCGCTGATCGCCTCATCGGCCGCGTCACCGACTCGGGCTCCGGCATTCCCGTCGCGGACCGCGAACGCGTGCTGCGGCGCTTCGTGCGCCTGGACAGCAGTCGCAGTACCCCAGGCAGTGGCCTGGGCCTGGCGCTGGTCAGTGCCGTCGCTGACCTGCATGGAATACAGCTTTCGCTGCGCGATGCGGATCCAGGGCTGACGGTGGAGCTGGACTTCCCTCTCGCCGCCTGAGCAGCGCGGGCCAATTGCAGCGCCATGCGCTGCGCGTACCGTTCAACGCGCCGCCGCGCGACGCGCCGCTGGCAGGCCGGCCAGTGCCAGCAGGGCAAAACTGCCGAACAGCCAGGGAACGGCGCGGCGTGCGCCTTCCAGACCACCCGGATCACTCAAACCTGCGGCATTGACGATGAGACCAGCCATCGCCGCACCCAACGCCATCGCATACAACTGCACCGTGGAAATGGAGGCGGAAGCGAGTGCGCCGTCCTCGGCGGGCACGCTGGACAGCAGGCTGCTCAGCAAATGCGGCCAGGCCAGGCCGATGCCAAGACCCACGCCCGCCATCGCCATGCACAGCAGTGCCAGCCCGATGCCATCGGCAAAGCCCTGCGTCTGTCGCAACATCAGGCCAAGCCATACGAGCGCCAAGGCCATCAACCATGGGCCGCTGCGCATGGCCCAGGCCGCGAAGCGCGCGCCACGTCCGGCGCTGATCATGGATCCAAAGCTCCACCCTCCCGCCATCACCGCGGTGAGATAGCCGGCCGCCAGCGGCCCGTGCCCGTGCACGACCTGCAGGAAATACGGCACAAAGATCTCGGCGTTACTGCCAATCACCAGCGCGGCCATGACCGCGTAGATCGCGCGAAGCCGGGATGGCTGGTAGGCCAGCGCAGGCAGCAGGCGCAACGAAGCGCGCCGATCCAGCCACGCAATGGGCGCCGCCAGCAACAAGCCAGCGGCGACACCCAGCACCTGCCACATAGCAGCATGGCTGAGGCTGGCCAACGAAATGACCAGCGCCGATAACGTCAGCAACAGCAGGCGCAGGCCAGGCAAGCGGAACGGCTCGTCGCTGCGCGCGCCGGCCGGCAGCCAGCGAATCACCACCACAGCCAGCACGGCGGCCACAGGCAGCAGCGACCAGAAGGCATCGCGCCAGTGGCCCCACTGCGCAAAGACGCCACCAATGGCCGGGCCGGACAAGGTGGCAATGCCCCACATCGCCGACACCAGGCCCATCGCCCGCGGCCACAACCCTGGCTCGAACACTTCGCGAATCAACACGTAAGCGAGCGACACCAGTACGCCGCCGCCAAGACCCTGCAACGTACGCCCGGCCAGAAGCGTCGGCATGTCACCCGCCATGGCGCAAATGACCGTACCCAGCACGAACGCCATCAACGACGACAGGTAGGCGTTTTTGCTACCCCATCGCCGCGCCAGCGGAGCGGCAGCGCTTGCGCCAACGATGGATGCGATCACGAACAGCGTGGTGTTCCACGCGTAGTACGCCATGCCGCCGATCTCGGCCACGGTGGATGGCATCAGCGTGGTAACCATGTAGATGTTGATGGCGTGCAATGCGGTGCCGCCGGCCAGCGCCAGGCAACGCGTGCCGTTGCGGCCGCTGAGCAATTCGCGCCAACTGGGAGATGTGGCGATGGTGGACATGAAACCTCGACAGTGCGCGCACGCGCGCCTAATATCCAAGAATGTCCTTGCATATTAGTCGAGACGGTCGGAATTAAACAAGAATGAACTTGGAAAATAGATCCGAGGCCACAGCCGAACGCATCCTGTTCCAGCTCAAGACCGTCGGCCCGCAAGGCACTGCGGCGCTGGCCGATGACCTGGGTCTAACCACGGAAGCCGTGCGCCAGCAGGTGCAGAAATTAGCGGAAGCAGGCCTGATCGCCGGCGAAGCCGAGCGCGGCAGTGGCGCCGGGCGTCCGCGCCAATGTTGGGCACTGACCCAAGCCGGGCACGCACGCTTCCCGGATACCCACGCACAACTGGCGGTCGAGCTGATCGATTCCATGCGCACACTGTTCGGTGACGCGGGCGTCGACCGCCTGATCGACGCCCGCCGCGACGACAGCCGGCGCCATTACATCGATCATCTGGGCAGCGCACGCACCACCGGCGAACGCGTTCGGCGCTTGGCCGAACTGCGCGAACGCGAAGGCTACATGGCGCGAGCGGAGCGCGACGGCCGCGACTGGCTGCTCATCGAGGACCACTGCCCCATCTGCGCGGCGGCCCGCGCGTGCCAGGGCTTTTGCCGCAGCGAGCTGATGTTGTTCCAGGATGTGCTCGGCCCGGAAGTGCAGGTCACACGTGAACAGCATCTGCTGACGGGTGGACGACGCTGCACCTACCGCATCACCCGCCGCTGAAGCCGTCGGTCGCCCCGCCATCGCGCCGCACAATGACCTTCGACACTGTCGGCTGACTGACGTCGCTCCCTAGCCTCAGCATCGGGGCCACGTGTCCCGTGTATACGACCGGATGCGCACAGCGCGTCCCTATTGGGAGATTCCATGAAGAACCGCATTGTGAAACCGCTCGCGCTTGCCGTGGGCCTGAGCCTGTGCACCGCTGCACTGGCCGCCCCCTCCGGCTCCTTCGACGTGAAGGAACTGGACACCGGCAAGAACGTCTGTAACGACTTCAACGGCTTCGTCAATGCGAAATGGCTCGCCGCCAACCCGATTCCCGCCGACCGCACACGCTGGGGTTCGTTCGATGCGTTGCGCGAAGACAGCCTGAATGTGCAGCACGGCATCGTGGATAAAGCCGCCAAGGATGCCGCGACCGCCAAACCCGGCTCTATCGAGCAGAAGATTGGCTACTTCTATGCCTCGGGCATGGATGAAGCTGCCATCGAGAAGGCGGGCTTTGATCCCATCAAGCCCGAACTGGCACGCATCGACGGCCTGAAGAGCGGCAAGGACATCGCAAGCTACATCACGGAAAACTACGCCAAGGGCAACCCGGTGGCGTTCCGTTTGTATGGCAACGCGGACTTCAAGGATTCCAGCCGCCAGATTGCCTACGCCAACCAGGGTGGCCTGGGCTTGCCAACCGCCGACTACTACAGCAAGCCGGATTTCGAAAAGATCCGCACCGAATACGTGGCGCACATCGCCCGCACGCTGCAACTGGTCGGCGTGAGCGACGCGGATGCGCAGAAGCAGGCCAAGACCGTGATGGCGCTGGAAACCCGTCTCGCTGCTGCCTCACTGGTGCCCACCGAACTGCGCCAGCCGGAAAATCGCTACCACTACATCAGCATCACCGATGCCGACAAAGTAACGCCGCACTTCGAATGGGCTGCGTTCTTCAAGGCCCAGGGTGCCGATGTGAAGGACGGCTTCTCGTTGTCACAGCCGAAATTCTTCGCCGAGTTCGACAAGATGCTGGCCGACGTCCCGGTGAACGACTGGCAGGCCTACCTGCGCTTCCACGCCATCGACGCGGCGTCACCGTACCTGTCCAAGCCATTCCAACAGGAAGATTTCGCCTTCAACGCGCAAACGCTCAACGGCCAGAAGGAAATGAAGTCACGCTGGAAGCGCACGCTGGACAGCGTAGAAGGCGGCATGGGCATGGCATTGGGCCAGCTCTATGTGACACAGACCTTCTCACCGGAATCGAAAGCGCGTGCTGAACAATTGGTCGGCGATCTGCGCGCCGCCTACAAGACGCGCATCGAAAACTTGCCATGGATGAGCGACGCCACCAAGAAGAAAGCGCTGGAGAAGTGGGCCACCTTCACGCCCAAGATCGGCTACCCGGACAAGTGGCGTGACTGGAGCGGCCTGACCATCAAGTCCGACAGCAGCTACTTCGAGAATGTGCAGGCCGCCGACCAGTTCAACTACGCCTACATGATCGGCAAGATCGGCAAGCCGGTGGACCGCACCGAATGGGGCATGACGCCGCAAACGGTGAACGCGTATTACAACTCGCTGAAGAATGAGATCGTGTTCCCCGCCGCCATCCTGCAGTCGCCGTTCTTCGACGCCAAGGCGGATGATGCACTCAACTACGGCGGCATCGGCGCGGTAATCGGCCATGAGATGGGCCACGGCTACGACGACCAGGGCAGCAAGTTCGATGCGCAGGGCAACAACGTGAACTGGTGGACCGACGAAGATCGCAAGGCTTTCGAAGCGCGCACCGATCTGCTCGCCGACCAGTTCAACCACTACGAAGCGCTGCCTGGCAAGTTCGTCAACGGCAAGCTGACCATGGGCGAGAACATCGGTGACCTCGGTGGCCTCAACGCCGCGTACGACGCGTTGCAGATGGCGCTCGCCCGCAACCCGGCCGAAGCGAAGAAGAAGATCGACGGCTACACGCAGGACCAGCGCTTCTTCCTCAATTGGGCGCGCGTATGGCGCGGAAGCATCCGTCCAGAGGCACAACTCACCTTGCTCAACACCGATCCGCACGCACCGGCGCAGTTCCGCGCCATTGGTGCACCCTCGAATATGCTGGCGTTCGCGCAGGCATTCCAATGCAAGGCCGGTGACACCATGGTCCGCCCGGCCGATAAGCAAGTGAAGATCTGGTAACCATCGTTACCGATCGTCTGAAACAAAACGCCGCGGTCATACCGCGGCGTTTTGTTTTCTGCGTAAAGCGTGGCTCGCCAATCATGCCCAGCCAGCCGCATTTGGAGTGAGCTCACGAGGCACCGATCATCCCTCGCTCGTGAGAGCGATGCGTCGCAGTAACAAAGGTTGGCAACTACAAGCTGAGAATATTTAGCGTCACGGTGCCCGACAAACTCGTCACACCCTGCGGAGTGAAGCAGGCGCCGTCCACAATATCCTGAAAGTCTGGCAAGACCACCACCAGGGTAGCGGTACTCCCCCCACCAACACCGGACATCACCGTCCCCGTGAATGTCGCTGTCAACGTTCCATCAACGGCGATCGCATCCACCACCTCCGTGTAATTCACCACACTCTGGCTGCCGTTGCTCCAGTAGTAGGTTTCCGTTGTGTTCGTCGGCTGGAGAGTCGCCGCGATGTCACAGTCCACAAGAAAATTCCCCTGCACCGTGGATGTTCCACCATTCAAGTTGGATGGCACACCGATCTTTACCGGACAACCGGTGAGATTTTGCGTAGCTGCGAATTGTACCGTTCGCTCCGTATCGATTATTCCGGGAGTGAACGTATAGGCTGTGGAGCCCGTACACAGCACCTCCAAGACAGCCGCATTCGCAACAGGAGCGAAACCCATGGCCAGCAACCCCACCACGAGAGAAACTGCACCAACGATCATGGATCGGAAGAAACCTCGAATCGCAAAAGTACTCATGACAGCACCTCCAGCGAAGGGAAATATTCGATCACTTGCCCATTACCAACCCTGCGACAACTCGGCCGCGCTCACCTTTCCACATTAAGTGTCGACCCAAACCAAGCGACTGGCGCGCAGATGCAAGCGGACAGGCATGACGCGCTCACCCACCAGAAGCGAAAGAGAACACCGTGCAACGTTGAATCAATCACGATGCAATTTCCCCACGGAATGGCGCAAGCCAAAGCCCAGGGCGAAAACCGTGGATCTCAAACGCAAACAATATTTGGACGTCTCTGATGACGAGACGAACGAACCCGGATATCTCTGACGCCCCTTATGCCCAACATCCTCTGGGGCACACTCACTAGCAGAGCACAGGATGCGTTAACGCCCAGTCGCCGCTACGTGGATATCCACCATCACCGTATGCGCATCCACTGACGTTGAACATGGGCATCACAGACGGAGATGCCGAAGATCGTAGCAACCATGACGGGGGAAATTACCAACCACTTCACCGTATTCCTACGCACTCATGCGCCCCCCCAAGAGTGCGACAGGCAATCACACCAGTCGCTTGCGCATTTCCATCAATGCCGTGATGTACGCATCAACTTGTTCGCAGGCGTTATAGAACGCGAGCAAGACACGCAACAGCGCAGATGCTCGCGGACTTTTTATTTCCGAAGCTCACCAACTGCCGGAAGCGCCACCGCCACCCGAACTGCCTCCGCCACCTGAATAACCCGACGACGACGAACCAGAGCTACTGCTACCCGAACCGCCGCGCCTTCTCCGGCTCTCCGTACCCACCAAGCCAGCGCCAGCAGGACCGGTCCAGGTGATCAGCTGTCCAAGGGTTGGCGGCCATGCTTCGACGGCGGATTTGCGCTTGCCCGTTCCACCGTGCTCGTATTCATAGCGCATACGCCGGCGACGCCAGAGCATCGCCACCAGCACATGCGTGGCATACGCCAGCACCACCGCCCACCACGGCCAGACCAGCAGCAACAGCGGCAAGGTGAGCGGCCCAAGCAGGAACAGCATCCACCAGCTTCCGCCTTCCTTCGACATCCACGCGAACAGCAAGCAGAACAACAGCACACCCACCATGAACCAGCCGGCGCCGGACTTCCAAAAGCCCATGCGCGCGATCACCTGATTCGGCGTTTCCTGCGGCGGCGCTGCCGCTGCGGATGCATCCCCATCGAGGACGCCCAGTACACCGTCCACACCCGATTCGACGCCAGCGACATAGTCGCCATCCGCGAAATGCGGCCGCATGCGCTCACGGATAATGTGCGAACTAGCCAAGTCGGTAAGCGTGCCTTCCAGCCCGTAACCCACTTCGATGCGCATGCGGTGGTCATCTACAGCCACAACGATCAGGACACCGTTGTCCACGCCCTTCTGGCCCAGCTTCCACTGCGCGAACACGTCGTTGGCGTAGCTTTCGATGTCCTGCCCGTCCAGGCTGCGGACCGTCAGCACCACCACCTGCTCGCCGGTGCGCTGTTCGTGCGCCGCCAGCTTCGCCTCGATAGCGGACGCATCCTTGCCCAGCACGTGAGCATCGTCGTTCACTCGCCCCTGCAAGGCCGGCACATCGGTGGCGTGAAGCTGGAAAGCCAGCATCAGCAACAGCACGCCAAAAACATGCCGTACATGGCGAAACGTAGAGATTTTCAAGGCAACTTGCTCCATGTCATCCATTTCCATGCGTGCCAGTGAACGCGCCAAGCATACCGCTGCCTCGGCAGAACTTCAGATGCATCCGGGTGATACGTTCCATTGGCGGGACTATAGTCGCGCAACGCCCCTTCCTCAGAACACTCTATGAAAATCATTGCCGCAACGCTGCTCGTTCTCGCCTTGTCGGCCTGCGCCACGTCATCGCCGACGCCAGAGCACAACGATACGAAGCCATCCATCGGCATGGCCAACCCGGCCTCCGTGGCCTGCATCAAGCAGGGCGGCAAGCTCGACCTGCGGCAGGACATGGCAGGCAACGTCAGCGGCATCTGCGTATTCCAAGATGGCAGGCAGTGCGAGGAATGGGCTTTGTTTCGCGATAACCAATGCGTGATGCCCGACAAGAAGCCGTGACGCAAAGACAACACGGTGAATGAGTTAGGGCAGCAGCCGCTGCAGCGCTTCAAACGTCCGGTCGACATCGTCCATGGTCGTGCGCCAGTTGCAGATCGCTGCGCGCAGGATAGGTTGGCCATGCAGGGACGATGGCGATACATAAGCCGTACCATCGGCATGCAATGCCTTCTGCAGGCGGGCAATGGCCGCTGCATTTGCATCCACTGGCGCGAAGCACACCACGTTGAGCCGCACGGGTGCCGCCAGGCGCCAGCGTGGATCACCCGCGATCAGTTCGCCCAGTCGCTTCGCCGCCCCACAGTTGCGCTCGACCATCTCAGCGTAACCATCGCGGCCGTAGGCCTGCAGGGTCATCCACAAGGGAAGCGCGCGGAAGCGTCGTGAGTTCTCCGGCGCAAGGTGTAGGAAGTGATCGGGTATCGGCTCAGGCACGGGCAAGTAGGCCGAATGGTTCTGAAAGACTTCCAACTGCAGCGGCAGGTGCGCGGTGTAGGCAATGGCACAGTCGTAAGGCACGTTAAGCCATTTGTGCGCATCCACCGTCACCGAGTCCGCCGCTTCGATGCCCGCCATCAGCGTACGCCGAGGCACTGATGCCGCGGCCACGCCACCGAACGCCGCATCCACATGCAGCCAGAAACGATGCTGCCGCTTGAGTTCTGCCAACGCGGCCAGATCATCGAAATCGACCGTATTTACCGTACCTGCACTCGCGACCACGATGCTCGGCTGGTCGCCACGCTCGCGCAGCAGTCGTGCGAGCTCATCTACCCGCAAAGCCTCACGACCATCCTGCTGGGGAATCACATGGATGGCATGGCGACCCATGCCCGCCATGCTCAACGCCTTGAGCGTGCTCGAATGTGCACTGCCCGCGAACACCGGCACCGGCGGCAGGCCGTGTAAGCCCTCCGCAGCGACGTCGCGACCGTACTCGTGCCCCACCCATTGCCTTGCCATCGCCATGCCAACGTAATTGGCCATGGTGGCGCCGGTCACGCAGGTGCCCGTCCAGGCCGAAGGCCAGTCGAGCAACTGCCGCAGCATATCCACCGCCTGCAACTCGATCACTGACGCGCAGGTGTCGCCGTTGCGCTGCGTGTTCTGGTCGTACGTGCTGACCAACCAGTCGGCCGCGAGCGCCGCAGGCGTGCCGCCGCCGGTCACGAAACCGAAGTACCGCGCTCCTGGGCTACCCGAGAGCATCGCATCGTAGTCTCGGTGGAACTGTTCCAACGCTTCGAGTGCACCCATTCCCTGCTCGGGCAGCACAACATGCGCGGACACGTCGCGCGGCAGGCTGGCCGCCACGGGCCGCTGGTCGAGTCCATCAAGGTAGGCGCCTGCTAGCTCGCGCGCGCGATCGAGGATCGCGTCCATCGCGGCGAGGTCATTCTTCAGGTGCGTGTGCATGCGATTCCTTCGTAGCCAGTGACATCCCTGCCCTTGCTGCGCTTACATCAGCAGCTTGCGCACCTTCAGCAACGCCGTGATGAATGCATCCACTTCCTCGCGCGTGTTGTAGAACGCGAGCGAGGCGCGCAGCGTGGCTGGCACTTTGAAGAACTGCATCAGCGGATGGGCGCAATGGTGACCCGAGCGCACAGCCACGCCCTGCAGATCCAACAGCGTAGCGAGATCCGTAGCCTGCGCACCCTCGATCAGGAAGGAAATAACCGGCTCCTTGTCCAGCGCTTCGCCGAACAGGCGCAGGCCGGGAATATCCCGCAGCCGCTCCGTCGTGTAGGCAAGCAACTGCTGCTCCCACGCGTGGATGGCGTCGAAGCCGATCGAATCGTAGTAATCGATGGCAGCACCCACACCGGCGAAGCCAGCGATATTCGGCGTACCCGCCTCGAACTTGTGCGGCGGGGCGGCGAAGGTGGTGCCGGAGAAACTGACCTCGCGGATCATCTCACCGCCGCCGAAGAACGGCGGCATGGCTTCGAGATGCTCCTTGCGCGCCCACAACGCACCGGTGCCGGTGGGCGAAAGCATCTTGTGACCGGTGAAGGCATAGAAGTCGCAACCGATCGCCTGCACGTCTACCGGGCGGTGCGGCACAGCCTGTGAACCATCCACCACCAGCGGGATGCCGCGCTTGCGGCATTCGCGGGCAATTTCACGCACGGGGTTGACCGTGCCCAGCACGTTGGACACGTGCGTGACACAAGCCAGCTTCACGTCGGGCGTGAGCATCTCGAAGTATTTCTCGAGGATCAGTTCGCCGCGATCGTCGATAGGTGCGGCCTTCACGGTCGCACCCGTGCGCGAGGCGACGATCTGCCACGGCACGATGTTGGCGTGATGTTCCATCACCGTGGTGAGGATGCTGTCGCCTTCTTTCAGACGCGGCATCGCATAGCTGTAGGCGATCAGGTTCATAGCCTGCGTCGTGCCCGAGGTGAGGATCACCTCGTTGCGCGACGTCGCATTGACGAAGCGCGCCAGCTTATCGCGGGAACCTTCGTAGGCCGCGGTGGCTTCCTCGCCGAGCAAGTGCACGGCGCGCGACACGTTGGCGTTGCGCAACCGGTAGTGCTGGTCCACCGCTTCGATCACGCTCAACGGCTTCTGGCTCGTATTCGCGTTGTCGAAATAGATCAGCGGCTTGTCGTGCACGGTGCGCGACAGCAGCGGGAAGTCCGCGCGGACGCGCTGCACGTCGAAAACGGTGGGGCTCGGTCGGGTCTGTGCGTTCATCGTGATCCTTTCGCCAAGATGCCGTCGCTCGCCGCTCAGGCGGAGGGAAGGTGTGCCATCAGCTGCGTGTTGATGTGTTCGCGCAGCCCATCGTCCGCCAGCCCGCCGAACACAGCGCGGCAGAACGCTGCCGTGAGCATGGCGCGCGCTTCGGCCAACGGAATGCCACGCGAGCGCAGGTAAAACAGCGAACGCTCGTCAAGCTGGCCAACGGTGGCGCCGTGCGCAGCCTTCACTTCATCCGCGTAGATTTCCAACTCGGGTTTGGTATCGATCTCGGCCTGGCCGGACAACAAGAGATTCTTGCTGCTGAGGCTGGCATCGCTGCCATCCGCGCCCGCGGCCACCACGATGGCGCCGCGGAATACGCCGCGCGAACGCTCGTCAGCTACGCCCCGCCATACCGATTCGGACGTCGTATTCAACGCCTGGTGACGAATCGACATCTGCGTATCCATGTGCTGCCGCCCGCGCAGCGTGAACACGCCGCGCGTATCCAGCCGCGACTTGTCGCCCGCCAGCACGGCATGCAGGTCATGGCGCACCAGCGAACCGCCGAGTTCCATCGCGTACAGCGCCGCGTGCGCATCTGCATCGAGGTGAATGCTGTCGTGGCGCACCAGCGTGCTGCCCTCCGACGCGTCCTGCAACGTCACATGGCGCAACTTGGCACCCTGACGCAGCACGATGTCGGCCACCTGCGTACCCAGGTCTTGCTGTGCGCCGGACGACACATGCTGCTCGACGAGCGAAAGCTCCGCGCCTTCGCCCAGTTCGATCACATGACGCACGTGCCATGCCAGCGGGCCTTCAGCCGGTGCACCGATGAACAGCAGACGCACGGCCTGCTTGATGTGGATTCCTGCAGCGACGCGCAACACCACGCCGTCGCCGGCCAGCGCCGCGTTGAGGCGTGCAAAGACGTCACCGCCCTCGCGATAGTGCCGTGACAAGGCGAAGCGCAGCGGTTCGGCATCACTCTGCAGTGCCTGCGATAGCGGCTGCAGGCTCAAGCCTTCCGGCAGTGGGTCGACGCGCGACAGATCGGGGCGGAACACACCGTTGACGAAGACCAGCGAGGGGCCGTCGACACCGGGCAAGGCAAAATCTTTCACGTCGATGGAACGCGTGGCCGCCTGCGCGTCGCCCGGCGCAAACCGGCGCTGACCCAGCGCACGGAGCGCGGTGTACTTCCAGGCCTCCATGCGCGTGTCCGGCAGGCCACCGGCGGCGAACGCCTCGAGATTCTCGCGACGCGCGGCATCCAGCCAGCCGATGCCGCTGCCCGGCAGGCGTGCCTGCGCGGCAGCCTCCAGCAGCGAGTCGACGAAGGGCGTGCGCTGCGGCTCACTCATGCTGAGGCTCCAGTCAGTGCGGGGTCCTTGTCGTTCACCCACGCATAGCCCTGCTCTTCCAGCTTCAGCGCCAGCGTCTTGTCACCGCTCTGCACAATGCGGCCGTCGGCCAGCACGTGTACGAAATCCGGCTCGATATAATCGAGCAAGCGCTGGTAATGCGTGATGACGAGGAAACCGCGTTCGGCCGAACGCAGTGCATTCACACCCTGCGCGACCTGCTTGAGCGCGTCGATGTCCAGACCCGAATCGGTTTCGTCGAGGATCGCCAGCTTCGGCTCCAGCACGGCCATCTGGAAAATCTCGTTGCGCTTCTTCTCGCCACCCGAGAAACCTTCGTTCACCGCGCGGTGCAGCAGCTCGTCGGAGATCTGCATGATTTTCAGCTTCTCGCGCACCAGCTTGAGGAACTGCATGGAGTCCAGTTCCTTCTCGCCGCGCTGCTTGCGCTGCGCATTGAGCGCGGCGCGCAGGAAGTAGGTGTTGTTCACGCCCGGGATTTCCACCGGATACTGGAAGGCCAGGAACACACCGGCGGCGGCGCGCGCTTCCGGCTCCAGCGCGAGCAGATCGACGCCGTTGAAGGTCACCGTGCCTTCGGTCACTTCGTAACCGTCTCGGCCCGAGAGTACGTTACCCAGGGTGGACTTACCGGCGCCGTTGGGCCCCATGATCGCGTGCACCTCGCCCGGGTTCACGGTAAGCGTGAGGCCCTTAAGGATGTCCTTGCCCTCGACGCGGGCGTGCAGGTTCTCGATCTTCAGCATGGTGGTTTCTTCAGTTGGCGGCGCCGTGGCGTCGCAGTTTCAAATGGTGGGTTTGGGCTTGCCGTGATCGCGCGAAGCGGGATCAGCCGACCGCGCCTTCCAGCGACACTTCGAGCAGCTTCTTCGCTTCCACCGCGAACTCCATCGGCAGTTCGCGGAAGACTTGCTTGCAGAAGCCATCGACGATCATCGACACAGCGTCTTCCTCGCCGATGCCGCGGCTACGGCAGTAGAACAGCTGGTCATCGGAAATCTTGGAGGTGGTGGCTTCATGCTCGACAATGGCGGTCGGGTTCTTCACCTCCATATACGGGAAGGTGTGAGCGCCGCACTTCTTGCCGATCAGCAGGCTGTCGCACTGCGTGTAGTTACGCGCGCCCTCAGCACCCTTCTCCACCTTGACCAGGCCGCGATAGCTGTTGGAGCTACGCCCGGCACTGATACCTTTGGAGACGATCTTCGACTTGGTGCCCTTGCCGATGTGGATCATCTTGGTGCCGGTGTCGGCCTGCTGGTGATGATGCGTCAGCGCGACCGAGTAGAACTCGCCTACCGAGCGATCACCACGCAGCACGCAGCTGGGGTACTTCCAGGTGATGGCCGAGCCGGTTTCCACCTGCGTCCACGAGATCTTCGAATCGTTGCCGCGGCAGTCGCCGCGCTTGGTGACGAAGTTATAGATACCGCCGACGCCATTCTCATCGCCTGGGTACCAATTCTGTACGGTCGAATACTTGATCTGCGCTTTTTCCAGCGCGACCAGTTCAACGACAGCCGCATGCAACTGGTTTTCGTCGCGCATCGGCGCGGTACAGCCTTCCAGATACGACACGTAGGCGCCGTCTTCGCACACGATCAACGTGCGCTCGAACTGCCCGGTGTTGATCGCATTGATACGGAAATAGGTGGACAGCTCCATCGGGCAACGCACGCCCTTGGGGATGAACACGAACGAGCCATCGGAGAACACGGCGGAGTTGAGCGCGGCAAAATAATTGTCGCCCACGGGAACCACGCTGCCGAGGTACTGCTGCACCAGCTCAGGATGTTCGCGGATGGCCTCGCTCATGGAGCAGAAGATCACGCCCGCCTCGGCCAGTTCCTTGCGGAAGGTAGTACCCACCGACACCGAGTCGAACACGGCGTCGACCGCCACACCCGCGAGCTTGGCGCGCTCGTGCAGCGGCACGCCGAGCTTGTCGTAGGTTTCCAGCAGTTTCGGGTCCACCTCGTCCAGCGATTTCGGGCCGGATTTCGGCGCGGCGTAATAGCTGATGGACTGGTAATCGATGGGCGACAGATTGAGCTTGGCCCAATCGGGCGTGGGCATGGTGAGCCAATGGCGATACGCCTTCAAACGCCATTCGGTCATCCACTCCGGCTCTTTCTTGAGTGCGGAAAGCTGACGCACGATGTCTTCGGACAGGCCGACCGGCAAATATTCCGTCTCGATGTCCGTGGTGAAACCGGCTTCGTAGCGACGACCCAGCGCTTCGGCAACTTCAGCGTTGTCGCGAAGTGTCGTGGCGGAAAGATCACTGCGTTCGGTGGTTTCGGTAGTCATGGCATTCTTCGTGTCGTCGTGCGCGGTCGAGGGTTGCGTCGTGTTCATCCGATCGGATGGATTTCGATGCGACGACTGGGTGGTTTGAGCATGTCGGACAGGCTGACGGCGCGAAGGGCGCTGTCTACGACGCTGTTGACGTGTTGCCAGTTAGCGCGCACGCCGCATTGCGACTCGCGCTCGCACTGGCCTTCGGCGAGGCTGCATTCGGTCATGCCGATGGGGCCTTCCAGCGCTTCGACGATCTGCGCGAGAGTGATTTCCCCCGCCGGACGTGCCAGGCGGTAGCCGCCGTTGACGCCGCGAAAGGACTCCACCAGTCCGGCATGGCCGAGCGACTTCAGGAGCTTGCTCACGGTGGGCAGCTCCAGACGCGCCTCATCGGCGATCTGCGCCGTGCTGAGCACGTCGTCCGGGTGGGCAGCGATGCAAGTCATCACCACCGTGGCGTAGTCGGTGAGTCGGCTGACGCGGAGCATGGGGAATCGGCCAGGGAGACTGCGGGAATCGGTACCAAAATGGTACTGATTAATGCCTCGGGGGTCAAACCGCGGCGTCGCACCAAATACGGGATTCCGCCGCGCCTTGATGCCCTGTTTGCGGGCAATGCGAGACGCCAACGCGCGAAGTGCCCGCCTCTCCCCACTGTCATCCCTGCGAAGGCTGCGATCCAGCGCCCGTCACAACCCATTGAAGGCGCTGGATTCCCGCTTTCGCGGGAATGACGGTGTGGGGCCTCGGGCGACGTCAGCCGGTCCCCTGGCACGCATCCTGCTGCACCGCGACATATCGACCGCACGGGGAGCGCTGGGGATGAAGTGGATTACGGCCATCATCAAACCGTTCACGCTGGACGATGTCCGCCAAGCGCTAACGGAAGTGGGCGTGACGGGTATGACCGTCACCGAGGTGAAGGGTTTCGGCCGCCAGCACGGACACACCGAGCTCTATCGGGGGGCCGAATACGTGGTGGATTTCCTGCCCAAGCTGAAACTTGAAGTGGCAGTGGCAGACGAACAGCTCGACCGAGCGGTGGAAGCCATCATCGGCGCCGCGCGCACCGGCAAGATCGGCGACGGCAAGGTATTCGTTAGCGAGCTGGAGCAGGCCATCCGCATTCGCACGCAGGAGGTCGACGTCGATGCGCTCTGACCCCAAGATGGGCAAGACCCTGTTCGCCGTATCCGCCCTGCTAGCCTCTTCCCCGTTATGGGCGCAGGCAGCTGAAGCACCCACGCATATCGACAGCGGCGACACCGCATGGATGCTCACCGCCACGGCCTTTGTGCTGCTGATGACCATTCCCGGCCTGGCGCTGTTCTACGGCGGCATGGTGCGCGCGAAGAACCTGCTGTCAGTGTTGATGCAGTGCTTTGCCATCACCGCGCTGGTCACGGTGCTGTGGATGGTTTACGGCTATTCGCTGGCCTTCAGCACCGAAGGCATGCAGGTACACGTAACCAATCTGCATTCATTCGTCGGCGGACTCGATCGCGTCATGCTTGCCGGCCTGAAACCGGACTCGCGCTACCAGACGGTGCCGGAAAGCGTGTTCGTGATGTTTCAGCTCACCTTCGCCATCATCACGCCGGCGCTGATCATCGGCGCCTTCGCTGAGCGCATGAAGTTCAGCGCGCTGCTGTGGTTCAGTGGCCTGTGGCTGACCATCGTCTACCTGCCAATGGCGCACATGGTATGGAGCGGCCCGGGTTCGTTCCTTGGCGACCTGGGCGTGATCGATTTCGCGGGCGGCACCGTCGTGCACATCAATGCCGGTATCGCAGGCTTGGTGGCGTGCCTGGTGATAGGCAAGCGCCGCGGCTATCCGAACGTGCCGATGCCGCCACACAACCTGGGTTACACCGTGATGGGCGCCAGCCTGCTGTGGCTGGGCTGGTTCGGCTTCAACGCTGGCTCGGCCGTGGCCGCCAACGGTAGCGCGGGCATGGCGATGCTGGCGACGCAGGTAGCCACCGCCGCCGCGGCGCTGGGCTGGTTGTTCGTCGAGTGGATCGTGCACGGACGCCCCAGCGTGCTGGGCATTGTCTCCGGCGCGGTCGCCGGCCTCGTCGCGGTGACTCCGGCGGCCGGCACCGCCGGACCGGGCGGCGCACTGGTGCTTGGCCTCATCGCGGGCGTGGTCTGCTTCTTCAGCGCGACGCGACTCAAACACAAACTCGGCTATGACGATTCGCTCGATGTATTCGGCGTGCATGCCATCGCCGGCATCGTCGGCGCGTTGCTTACCGGCCCGCTCGCCTCACCGAAACTAGGCGGATTTGGCACGGTGGAATCGCTCTGGGGGCAGCTGTGGATCCAGGCCAAGGGCGTGGGATTCACGGTGATCTGGAGTGCGGTGCTCAGCCTGGTGATTCTCAAGCTGATCGATTGGACGCTGGGGCTGCGTGTGGATGACGAGCAGGAGCAGGTTGGCCTGGATATCTCGCTGCACGAAGAGAAAGCATACAACCTGTCGTAAATGACAGGTTCATGGCCCCTCTCTCCCCTGTCTGGGGAGGCGGATGCGGAGAGAGGGGCCGCCTTCTGGTTGGCCGGTGCGCCTACAGTTCGTGCTTAGCTGCCGCTAAGCTTTACGGCATCGCCCTTTGCAACATGCCATGACCTCCGCTTCCGAACGCGCCGCCGCACGACTGGCCTGGACCCGCGCCACCCTTGGCGACGCCACGCTTGAACTCTCCTCCGCCTCCTCGGACGCCAGCTTCCGCAGCTACTGGCGCGCGGAGCGCGGCGGCAAGACCTGGGTCGTGATGGATTCCCCACCGGCGCAGGAAGATCCTCGCCCTTGGCTCCATATCGGCGAACGCCTCGCGTCAGCCGGTATCCACGTCCCCAAGGTGTATGCCAGCGATCTCGAACAAGGCTTCTTGTTGATCGAAGACCTCGGCACACACCTCTACCTGCCTCGGCTAAACGATGAAACAGCCGACCCGCTTTATAGCGACGCGATGGATGCGCTTCTGCTCATGCAAACGCGTGTCGAGCATGCCGATCTGCCGCCGTTCGATCACGCCATGCTGATGAAGGGTTTGGAGGTGATGCCGGAGTGGTTCCTGCAGCGACACTTTGGCTACACGCCGACTTGCGGTGAGTGGGATGTGCTGGAGGCGGCGTTCACCACCATCATCCATAACGCGCTTGAACAGCCGCGTTGCTTCGTGCATCGCGACTATCACAGTCGCAACCTGCTCATCGTGGATCACAACACGCCGGGCGTGATCGACTTTCAAGGCGCGTTGTCGGGCCCGATCACCTATGACCTGGCGTCGCTGCTGCGCGACGCGTATGTCGTATGGCCGCGCCAGCGGGTGGAAAACTGGGTGGAGTCGTACCGCGGGAAGCTGCTGCACGCCGGCGTGATCGATGCCACCACGACGCGCAAGCAGTTCCTGCGCTGGTTTGATCTCACCGGACTGCATCGCCACGTGCGCGTGCTCGGCCAGTTCTACCGGTTGTGGTATCGCGATGGAAAGCCCGGCTATCTCGCCGATGTGCCGCGCGTGTACGACTACATCATCTCCGTCGCGAGCAGTTATCCGGAGCTGGCTGACTTCGTCGAACTACTGAAGCGACACGCAGAAGGTCATGACCTGACGCAGGTGAACGCATGAGGCATGCACTGATCTTCGCGGCGGGCCTAGGCGAGCGCATGCGTCCGCTCACCCATCACACGCCCAAGCCCTTGCTGACGGTGGGTGGCAAGCCACTGATCGAATGGCATCTGGAGAAGCTCGCCGCCATCGACGTGCGCTATGTGGTGATCAATACCTCACATCTCGCTGACCAGTTTCCCGAGACGCTGGGTGACGGCTCGCGCTGGGGATTGCGCATCCGCTATGCCTACGAAGGACCTACGCCGCTGGAAACCGGCGGGGGCATGCTCAATGCGCTGGGCTTGCTCGGCCCCGAACCTTTTATCGTCATCAGTGGCGATGTGTGGACCGACGTTCCTTTCGCCACCCTGCCCGTCGAGCCTCGTGGCGCAGGACATCTGCTGTTGGTGGACAACCCGCCGCATCATCCCGATGGCGACTTCGGACTCGATGCGCAGGGTTTGATCCATGACGACGGCGCACCGCGCCTCACCTACAGCGGCATCGGGGTATTTCGCCGCGAACTGCTCAACAGGTGGCAGGACGTTATCCATGACGCTGGATCGCAGCAGACGCCGCCCCGCTTCAAGCTGAGGCCGCTGCTTGAACGAGCCATCGCCCGCCAGGAACTCAGCGGCAGCCACTATCGCGGCGCCTGGACCGACGTGGGCACCGCAGAACGCCTGCGTGAACTCGACGAACGTCTACGCCGCTGAGGCAGCCGGCTGAAAGGTGGCCAGCGCAAAATCCTGCCGGTTGGATGCCACCGGACGTGGGCGGTATCCTGAAACCGCCCGGTTCTGTAGAGCGCCCCACGCTTTCTCCCACCTGCAGGACCGCATACGTTTCCTCGCAAGGTGTCGATGATGTCTGAACTGTGGTCCCATCTGGTCAGCTGGTTCGCCAGCCATGGCGTGCTGCCGGTGCTGCAGTTTCTGCACCTGGAAGGCCTTGCCGGCGACCCGAACGACATCTCCGCCTCGCTACTCATCGCTGCGTTCCAGCTCTGCGTGATCGGTCTCATCTTCCGCCCGCTGGAAAGCATGGTGCCGGCGGAGAAATGGGAAGACCGCAAGCTCACCAAGGTCGACTTCCAATACACCGTGATGATGCTGGTCGGCATCTTTCCGATCTTCAGCTTCCTTATCCTCACGCCCATCGCCAACTATTTCGGCGGCCCCGACACCGGTCCCAGCGACGCCAGCGCTTCGCCGCTCGCCATCACGCACTGGCTGCCGTGGTTGAAGCAGCATCCGTGGCTGCTGTTCGGTTGCTACTACGTCATCTACGACCTGGTGTACTACTGGATGCATCGCCTACAGCACGCGCTGCCCTGGTGGTGGGCGCTGCACAGCATGCACCACAGCACGCGCCAGATGAGCTGCTGGACGAACGACCGCGGCAGCCTTATCGACGGTTTCATCCAGTCGATGATCCTGGCCTGCGTCGGCATCGTGATGGGCGTGGAGCCTGAGCAGTTCGCTTGGCTGGTGTTGATCGGCGAGTTGGTGCAGAACTTCTCGCATGCGAATGTACGCATCGCCTTCGGCCCGGTGTTCAACCGCCTGTTGGTGTCGCCCAAGTTCCATCGCCTGCACCACATGCTGGTCGATCCCACGCGCCCGAACCTGCACAACTGCAACTTCGGTCAGGTGTTCTCGATCTGGGATGTGATCTTCGGCACCGCGCTGTACAACGAGCCGCTGCGCCCCACCGGCGTGGGCGACCCCATGGTGGACGACGACAATAACCACGGCCTCGTCGGCCTGCATTGGAATGCGGCCAAGCGCTTCTGGGGCGCGGTGCGTCGTCCGGCCGGCTGGAAGTTCGGTGAGGTCGCGTTCGGCCCGGATTACCGCCCGATACCCGTGGATCAGCTCGATCTGCATGGGTTGGCCCACCACGTACTGCAGCCGGCGCACACCAGCGAGCCGGCGGACAACGGCATCGATACCGTGACCGAGTCCGCCACCACCGCCTGAGGCGGCCGTGTAGAAGTCCTCAGCGCTGCTTGCGCTGCGGACGCTGCCTCCCGGCCACGGCAGCCGTCCCGTCGTCGCCGGGAAATAGCCGCGTCGCCATAAAGTCGACGAACACTCGCACCCTTGGCAGCAAGGTGCGCCCGGAAGGCCACACCGCCCAAAATTGTCCGTGGTCAGTGATGTGGTCGGCCAGCACCGTTTGCAGCGCGCCATCGCGTATCGCATCACGGGCGAGGAAATCGGGCATGTAAGCAAGGCCATGCCCGGCGAGAGTGGCCGCCAGCACGGCCTCCATGTTGTTGCACACAAGCGACGGGCGAAGGCGCAGCGGCCCATCTGTGGCAACGCCCCACTCCATCAATTTGCCCGTGGTGACGAAGCAATAGCGAATGCAATCGTGTCGCTCCAGATATCCAACCGACAGCGGCGTACCGTGTTCGCGAAGGTAGTCCGGCGAAGCACACAGCACGAAACGGAATGGCCCCAACCGCCGTGCTGCAAGACGCGAATCAGCCAGAGTGCCACTGCGGATGGCGACATCGATGCCTGCTTCAACCAGATCGACCAGTTGATCGCTGCAATCGAGATCCAGCGTGATTTCCGGATAGAGATCCCGGAAAGCTTTCAGATGCGGCAGCAGAAAGCGATAGCCGATGGCCGGCACGCTGACCCGTAACTGCCCCCTCGGTGCCTGCACCGCGCGTGTCATCTCCGCTTCGGCATCCTGCAGTTCGTCCAGGATTCGTCGGCAGCGCTCGAAGAACACCATGCCCTCCGCGGTGAGCCGCACCTTGCGCGTGCTGCGCAGGAACAGGCGCACGCCCATCGCCTTTTCCAGCCGGGCAATGCTTTTCCCGATAGCCGACGACGACACACCCAGTGTCCGGGCCGCGCCTGTGAAGCTCAGTGCCTCCGCGCTACGAACGAAGGCGACGATGCCCGTCAGGCTATCCATGCAGGGTTTCCATTAGAGACATACGCTCCGTTATAAGCGGACATCAAGGCCAATTATCAATGGATTAGGTAGTTCATAGCATATACCGGCCCGCCAAAGCCTCATGGCTTACGCCCACTCTTTCGCACAACGCCGGGACACTCATGAACGCCCCACACTCCATCTCCTACCCATCCGGGCGAAGTCAGCGCCTGGTATTGGCTTCGGTTTGCCTCGCCGCCATCGTGCTGCCCCTGAGCTTTTCCGGTGGCGCCATCGCAACACCCGACATCGCCCGTCAGCTCGGCGGCACGTCGGTCGCCCTTACCTGGGTGACCAATGCCTTCATGCTCAGCTTCGGCAGCCTATTGATGGCTGCCGGAGCGCTGGCCGACCAATACGGCCGCAAGCGCGTATTCGCCGCCGGCATGGCGTTGTTCGTGCTCAGCTCGATCCTGCTGGCTCTCGCACCCACCGTGTTCTGGCTGGACGTGTTGCGTGCCATGCAAGGCGTCGCCGCAGCGGCGGCACTTTCAGGCGGCTCCGCCGCGCTCGCGCAGGAGTTCGAAGGACACGCGCGGACCCGGGCCTTCGGCCTGCTGGGCACCAGCTTCGGCCTGGGCCTCGCCTTCGGTCCCGTGATCGCGGGATCGCTGATTGCATGGCTCGGATGGCGTGCGATCTTCGCTTTCATTGCCGTTATCGCTGGCGTGGCCATGAGCTTCGGCCTGCCCCGCATGCGCGAAACCCGTGATCCCGCCGCAGCGGGATTGGACTGGCCCGGAACGCTTTGCTTCACCGCGATGCTGGTACTGCTGACCTTCGGCATCATCCAGGCGCCGATCGCCGGATGGAGCAGCCCGTTGATCGTGGCGCTGCTTGTCGGTGCCGGCGTGTTGCTGCTGGCTTTCATCATGATCGAGGCACGCGTCGAGCGCCCCATGCTGGACCTGTCGCTGTTCCGATATCCGCGCTTTATCGGCGTGCAGATGCTGCCGGTGGGAACGTGCTACTGCTACATCGTGCTCGTCGTGTTGCTGCCCCTTCGCCTGATTGGCATCGAGGGCTGGGGAGAAATGCGTGCGGGACTGTTCATGCTCGCGCTCTCCGCGCCGCTGTTGTTCATGCCTCTGGTGGCATCGCGGCTCGCCCATCGCGTATCGCCGGGCCTGCTGTCCGGGCTCGGTTTTCTGATCGCCGCCGCTGGCCTTATCTGGCTCGCCCGAACCTCGTTCGCAGGCGATGCGCTTCCGATACTGCTGCCGCTTTTCCTCATCGGATCAGGTGCAGGCATCCCCTGGGGCTTGATGGACGGCCTTGCCATCAGCGTGGTCCCGAAAGAGCGCGCTGGCATGGCGACCGGCATCTTCAGCACCACCCGCGTGGCAGGCGAAGGCATCGCACTGGCCAGCGTCGGCGCCATGCTCGCGTGGATCATCCAGTCCACGCTGTCCCATACGTCGCCGGGCCTGTCGCAGACGTCGATGGCAGCCGCCTCCCAACAACTAGCGACGGGAGAACTGCGGATGGCATCCAACCTGCTCCACCCGATACCTGCTGCAGCCATCAAGCTTATCTATGCCGACGCGTTCCATGTGTTGCTCCTGGGATTGGCCGCGATCACCGTTGGCTGTGCGATCACCGTCTTCTGGGTGATTGGCGCACCCGAGGCTCATGGGTCGATCTCAACAACGCGTCGTGAAGCTACGGATACTTCGTCGTGATGATGGACGTCCAAACTAAACGCGCTCGCCATGCACTTCATGCGACGGGATACCACGCATAACCGTTATCGCCCGCATCAATCCGACCCAACCCAGGAAAAGGCGCGTGAGCCGCGGCGACGATATCGCCCCGGTGGCATGCTTCGGCAAGAAAGGTGGCGCGAGTCATTCTCGCCTGCGCCGGCTCGCTGTCGTAGCAGACCGTTACATCGGGATCGGCCAATTGCACGGATGCGACATGGAACAAGTCGCCACAGAAAACGACATCCCCCTCGTCAGTGCGCAACCGATATCCCGTGTGACCTCCGGTGTGTCCTGCCAAAGGCTCCGCCGTCAGGCAGTCGCCCCACGACGCTCCCGGATCAAAAAGCCGGTAACGCCCTTCTGCCTGATACGGCGCCAGGATCTGGCGTGCGTGTTCAAACGTCGCACGTACGCTTGCATCCACCGCCGCAGGATCGCCAGCGCCCAACCAGAAAGCGTCTTCCTCACGCGGCACGTGGATCACCGCGCGCGGAAACACGGCCACGCCATTTCGCGTCAGGCCACCGATGTGGTCAGGATGAAGATGGGTCACCAACACCGTGTCGATCTGCTCAGGGCGCAGCCCTGCCGCCGCCAGCTGCGCCGACATGTCGCCGAGCGTTGCGTCTTGCAGGTCGCCGGCGCCTGCATCGACGAGCACGCGATGCGTGCGGTTCTCGATCAGAAAGGCGTTGACGTGACTGCTAACCACCTCGCCAAGGCAGGCGCGCTCCAACAAGGGTTGCATGGGCGTCTCGCCATCACGCAGAACCTCATGAACGGACAACGCGAAATAGCCATCGCACAGCGCCGTTATCGTCGTGCCACCGAGATGGAAGCGATGGAAACCCGTTATGCCGATCGGATGGTCCTGCTGCGAACCGGATGGCAAGAACACAGCATAATCGTCACTGCACATCATGGAAGCTCCTGAAGAAAGGAGCCCTAGCCTGCACGCCATCATGCCTCGCGCACACTGACACCGACGTGGGTCAGCCCTTCATGGATGTTCGGGAGTGCTGCCGTCAGCAGGCCCCAACAGGCGCACCGCGATATCCGCCAGCGCACGCACCCCGCCCATGCTCCGCAGATCCTCGTGGTAGCCCATCCAGATGTATCGCGACGGCGGTGCATCGCCCAGGTCCACGCGGGTCAGCCCGCTCGTCGCATCGCCAACAGCGTGCGGCAATACGGCCAGCCCCGTGCCTTGCTGACACAAGTGCGCCTGTAAGGCCCGATGGTTGGAGACCACCACGGGCCGCGCATGCGGGAGCGTCGCGCGCAGCCAATCCGTTTCCGGGTAGCTGTGTTCGGATGTATCCATGACGATGAGGTTTGTTCCCCGGCCGTCGCCGCGCTCGATCCGCGACTGATCGTTTCGCGCGTACAAACCGTAGTCGATGCGCAGAAGCTGGCATTGAACGACGCCGGGCTCATCGAAAGGCACCACGCGGAACACGACGTCCGCCTCGCGGCGGGATAGGTCGAAGCGCCGCGAACTCACCATCAGTTCCGGCACCACGTCGGGGTGCTCGCGCCGCAGCGCATCGATGACGGGCGGCAGAACATAGGTAGCGAACCAGTCGGCCGAGGAGATGCGCAACGGACCCGGTGTGCCGTCGTCACCCGCCAATCGACGCTGGAAGGCCATCGCCGCGCCTTCCATCTCCTCCGCCAGCGCAAGCACTCGCGCGCCGGCTTCCGTCAGAAGAACACCGTTGTCGTGCCGCTGGACCAGCGGTTGGCCCACGTCGTCTTCAAGCGCGCGAATTCGCCGCCCGACGGTGGGATGGCTGAGCTGCAGGGAACGCGCAGCGGCTCCCAGTGACCCTTGGCGCGCCACGGCGAGAAAGATGCGAACGTCACTCCATTCCATGCCCAGACTCCTGTGCGCGACCTTGGAACTGTGGGTGCGCGCGAGACGTTCGACAAGGCCGTCGGCACGGCGAGGGCATGCCCGAAACGAAAAAGGCCCGGGTTTCCCCGGGCCTTCTTTCTTCCATCGAAGTGGTGGACGCCTTACGGGCGGCGCGCCAGCTCCGGGTTTTCCTTGGTCTTGGGCATCAGATCCTGCTTGGACACACCCAGCCACAGCAGGATCGGGCTCGCCACGAAGATCGAGGAGAGCGTACCCACCAGGATACCGATCAACATGGTGATGGCGAAGCCGTGCACCGCCGGACCACCGAAGAAATACAGCGCAGCCATGGTGATGCCGGTGAACAGCGCGGTGATGATGGTTCGCGACAGCGTGTTGTTGATCGAGCGGTTGAGGATCTCCTCCGGCTCGGCCTTGCGGGCCAAGCGGAACAGTTCACGCACGCGGTCGAACACCACCACCTTGTCGTTGATGGAGTAACCGATCACCGCCAGCACTGAGGCAAGCACCGTCAAATCGAACTCACGCTGCATAAGCGCGAAGATGCCTACAGTGATCAGCGCGTCGTGGAGCTCGGTGGCGATAGCCGCCACGGCGAAGCGCCACTCGAAGCGGATGCCCAGGTACAGGCCGATGCCGAGCACCACCACGATGGCGGCGACAATGCCATCACTGCGCAGTTCTTCGCCAACGGCGGAGCCCACGTAGTCACGGCTCTTGAGCTTGGCATCGGGACGAGCCACCTGCAGCGCCTTGGTGACATCCTCGGCGATCTTGTCCAGGTTCACCTTGCCGCCGTCGGCTACGCCGGAGCTCGGGTCGTCCTTGGGCTGCAGGCGAATGGATACTTCCTTGGTACCGCCCAGGCTCTGCACCAGGGCGTGCTCCATGCCGCCCTTCTCCAGCGCGTCGCGGACTTCTCCGACCTGCACGGGGTTGTCGTAGTCCACCACCAGCGATACACCGCCGGTGAAGTCGAGGCCGTAGTTGAGTCCCTTCACCGCGATCAGCGTGATGGAGGCGATCATCAACAGAATCGCGATGCCCACGCTGATCTTCCTCATGCCGAGGAAGTTCACATTGGCGTTGTGGTTGAAGATTTCCATGTTGGATTCTCTTTATGGAAGTCCATTTCCAAGAGCGCGGCCATCCATGGCCGCACTTCTCATTAGGTGCTTAGACCGACAGCGTCTTGAGCTTGCGATGGCCGTGGATCAGCGCGGTGATCGCGTGCGTCACGGTGACCGAGGTGAACATCGAGGTCAAAATACCGATCAGCAGCGTCACGCCGAAGCCCTTGATCGGGCCCGAGCCCATCGTGGTCAGCGCTAGTGCGGCGATCAGGTGGGTGACGTTGGCGTCGAGAATGGTGGCCCATGCCTTGTCGTAACCGGCACGGATCGCGGCATGTGGCGACGAACCATTGCGCAGTTCTTATCGTATGCGTTCGCAGATCAGCACGTTCGCGTCGATCGCCATACCCAACGTCAGCACGATACCGGCAATGCCCGGCATGGTAAGCGTGACGCCGATGGCCGACATCACGGCGATCAGGATGACGAGGTTGAAGAACAGCGCCACGTCGGCCACGAGACCGAAGAGCTTGTAGTAGAGCGCGGCGGCAAGCAGCACCAGGGCGAGACCCAGGGTCACTGCGCGCAGGCCCTTGCTGATGTTGTCCTGGCCAAGGCTGGGACCGATCACGCGCTCCTCGACGATGTCGACCGCTGCGGCGAGCGAGCCACCCTTGAGCAGCAACGCCAACTCGGAGGCTTCCTTCGGACTGCGCAAGCCGGTGGTCTGGAAGTTCTTGCCGAACACGCCATTGATGGTGGCGTAGTTGATTACTTCTTCCGTGACCTTCGGCGTGCGCACTTCCTTGCCATCGACCATCTTGGTGTCGACCACGCGCTCGACATACACCACGCCCATCGGCTTGCCGACGTTGCCGGTGGTGAAGTCCAGCATCTTCTTGGCGCCTGCGGCGTTCAGCGTGACCGACACGGCGGGCGAACCGCTCTGCTGGTCGAACGTGGACGACGCATCCACCAGCTGGTCGCCGGTGACGATGATGTTCTTGCTGAGCAGGTACGGACGACCGTCGCGATCCTTGTAGAGGCGTGCGTCGGGCGGAACGATGCCGGTGCGGGCAGCGTCGATGGCCTGCTGCGGCGTACCGTAGCCCGAGCGGTATTCCAGCGTGGCCACGGCACCGATGAGCTTCTTGGCCTCGGCCGTGTCCTGCACGCCGGCCAGCTCGACCACGATGCGGCTGTCGCCCTGCTGCTGGATGATCGGCTCGGACACGCCCAGCGCATTGATACGGTTGCGCAGGGTGCCAAGGTTCTGGCGAATCGTGTTCAGCGACAGCTCGCGCAGCTTGTCCGGGCGCACCACGGCGTTGAGCGGGAAGCGGTCGCCAGTGGTGCTGCCATCCGTCACGGTGAGGTCGGGATAATCCGCCGTGATCGCGGTGGCGGCAGCAGCACGGTCTTCCGCGGACTTCAGCACCACGGACACACCCTGCCCACGCTGCGAGTTGCGCACCACCGACTCGTAGCGAATGTTCTTTTCGCGCAGCAGACTGCGGATGTCGTCCGCATAGCGCGCTTCCTGCTTGTCAACCACGTCGTCCAGATCGACCTGCATGAGGAAGTGCACGCCGCCCTGCAAGTCCAGGCCCAACGGCATCGACTTCGCGCCGATGGCGTTCAGCCAGTGCGGTACGGTGGACTTGAGGTTGAACGCCACGGTGTAGTCGTCGCCCAACGCAGCCTTGATCGCGTCAGCGGCGCTCTTCTGCACGTCGGGGTTGGCGAAGCTGGCAAGCAAATGGTCGCCATTGAGCTCAATGCCAGTATTGGTGACGTTCGCCTTCTGCAGCGCGTCGGATACCTTCTGCTCAAGCGCCTGGTCGACCGTGCCATTACGGTTGGCCGTGATCTGCACGGCAGGCACCGGCAGGAACACATTGGGCAACGCGTAGACAATGCCGAGCGCCAATACGATGGCGACCAGCGCATATTTCCAGCGTGGAAAATCACTCATGCCTTGAATCCGTCAAAAGCCGCGGCTGAGGCAGCCGCGGCGAGCAATGCTTCGTATGGACCGGGGCCCCTCCGCCCCGGCAAGTCGTCAGGACGACTTCAGCGTGCCCTTGGGCAGGACCTGCTGCACGGCGCCCTTCTGCAGCTTGATCTTCACGTTCGGCGCGATTTCGACCGTGACGAAGCTCTCACCGATCTCTTCCACGCGGCCGGCAATGCCGCCGTTCGTGACCACTTCGTCACCCTTGGCCAGACCGGAGAGCAGCGCGCGATGCTCCTTTTGGCGCTTCATCTGCGGGCGGATCATGACGAAGAACATGACCACCAACAGCAGGATCGGCAAAGCCAGGCCCATCAAGGGATTGCCCTGGGCACCGGCTGCGGGAGCGGCCTGAGCCAGCAGGAACGACATCGGAAGATTCATCAGCTTGTCTCGCAAGTGGCGGTATTGACAGACATTTCTGACAACACCTGATAAAAGATCGTGGATTATGCCACGCGCCCCCGGACCCTGCATGCGCTGCAAGGCCCACCCGACGAAGGTTCTGGCGTCGGCATGGGCGGATTCCAAGGGGCTGGACCGGTATCGGCCCTGATGGCCCCCGCACGCTCCCATCGGCGTCATCCCGGCGCAGGCCGGGATCCAGTAGCGACGACGGTGGGTTGTCGCCTAAATGCTGGACACCTTTCGCGACAACCGGCCACGATGGCAACTGGATTCCGGCCTGCGCCGGAATGACGAGCTTGAGGCCTCGTTTCAATCAGGCTGTCTGGCGGTCAAGCCGCCACGCCCCCAGCCCTGCGCGCATAGAACTCAGCCACGAAGTCGTCCAGCTTGCCGGCAGCAATCGCGTCACGCAGACCAGCCATCAGGCGCTGGTAGTGACGCAGGTTGTGCATGGTGGCGAGTTGGCTGCCGAGGATTTCATTGCAGCGATCCAGGTGGCGCAGGTAGGCCCGGCTGAAGCCGTTGCTGCAGGCGTAGCAATCGCAGCCTTCCTCGATGACGCGGGTGTCCAGCGCGTACTTGGCATTGCGGATGCGCAACGTGCCTTCGGCGGTGAACAGGAACCCGTTGCGCGCGTTGCGGGTCGGCATCACGCAGTCAAACATATCGATGCCGCGGCGCACCGCTTCCACGATGTCCTCGGGACGGCCCACGCCCATCAGGTAGCGCGGCTTGTCGGCCGGCAGCAGGGGCACGGTGAAATCCAGCGCGTGATTGCGTTCCGCCTCGGGCTCGCCCACGGCAAGCCCGCCCACCGCATAACCGTCGAAGCCGATGTTGATCAACCCCTCGGCCGAGCGCTGGCGCAGGTTCTCGTACACGCTGCCCTGCACGATGCCGAACAAGGCATTGGGATTTTTCAGATCGTCGAAGGCGCGGCGTGAACGCTCGGCCCAACGCAGGCTGAGCTCCATGGAGGTGGACGCCACTTTTTCCGTCGCGGGATACGGCGTGCACTCGTCGAAGATCATCGCGACGTCCGAATCGAGCACCTTCTGGATGCGCATCGATTCTTCCGGCGACAGGAACACCTTCGAGCCATCTACCGGTGAGGCAAACGCCACACCCTCCTCTGTGATCTTGCGCTTGTGCGCCAGCGAGAAGACCTGGAAGCCACCGGAGTCCGTCAGGATCGGCTTGTCCCAGCCGATGAATTTGTGCAGGCCGCCGAACTGCTCCACCACCTCAAGGCCGGGGCGCAGGAACAGATGGAAGGTGTTGCCCAGGATGATCTCGGCGCCGACCTCGCGGATATCCCGCGGCGTCATCGCCTTCACGGAGCCATAGGTGCCGACCGGCATGAAGGCCGGTGTTTCCACCGTGCCGCGGTCAAAGACGAGACGGCCGCGACGGGCCGCGCCGTCGGTGGCCTGGAGTTCGAAAGTCATGGAGGTCATAAGGGGAATTATCGCTTGTCCGGCGATTTCGTGCTTCAAGGGGCGTTGTCGTTGTTGTCTTCGTCCTGGCGAAGGCCAACGATATGGCTTGATTGTCGCGTTACCGCGACCTGGCCGCCTGCGCGGCGGGCGTTTCGACCTCCTGCCGGAGGCCGAGTCACTTTTCTTTGCTTGCCCAAAGAAAAGTAACCCGAAGAAAGGGCACCCCCACTTGGCGCTGGCCGGCTATGCCGGCCAGTTCGTGAGGGGTGGCCGGGCTTTTCGACAGGGCTCCTGCCCTGGCGAAAAGGGATCGGCATCCTTGCCGATCCCCCCTGCGGGCCTTTTCGTCCACCCCTCACCGCCGCACAGGGGGCCCGAAGGTCAAAAGCGCCGAGCCGAAGGCTCGTGCAGCTTCGCGGCACATCGCATTGCGGCAGGTCGCGTTACTCCTGCCCTGAGAGCGGAAAGCCAGTACACAAAGCCAAGGCAGAAGAGAAAGACGATGCCGTTCCGTAGCGAGCGATCCCCAGCGGTCGGGAAGCGTAGCGAAGCCTGCTTTAAGTCCTCTCCGCCACGGCGCGTTGCGAAGCGCTCCGATGTACCCGCTGTGTAGCGGCGAAGGTTGCCAAACAGGACGATTCCTCACCCGTTCGGGCTTATCCCCACGCAATGCAGAGCTCCTCAGCGTATCGGTGCGTTGCGGTGTAGCAGTATCGTCCAATAAGGAGATCGCCTGCTGCTGAATACCTCGAACTCCAAGGCTCGTATTCAACACTATGCTGCCGGAGCTTTAGAGGCCATTTTCTTTGGGTTACTTTTCTTTTGGGCCAGCAAATGAGGTTCTATATATACTTTCTATGTCGCTCAAGGATGACCCATGCAGGACGCACGAAACATCAAGGTCTATAGCTACTTACGCTTCAGTGATGCCCGGCAGGCAGCCGGCAGCAGCGCCGATCGACAAACCCAATACGCGGCCGCTTGGGCCATGCAGCGCCAACTTCCGCTGGATCAATCGCTCTCCCTCCGGGATGAGGGGCTCAGTGCCTATCACCAGCGCCATGTGAAGCAAGGCGCGTTGGGGACTTTCCTGCAAGCGGTCGGTGACGGGCGGATTCACGCCGGGTCTGTCCTGGTCGTGGAGAGCCTCGATCGCCTTAGTCGCGCCGAGCCCCTCCAGGCCCAGGCGCAGCTGGCCCAAATCATCAACGCAGGGATCACGGTGGTGACTGCCAGTGATGGCCGGGAGTACAACCGAGAGCGCCTCAAGGCCAATCCCATGGATTTGGTCTATAGCCTGCTGGTGATGATCCGCGCGCACGAAGAAAGCGACACCAAGAGCAAACGGGTCAAAGCAGCGATCCGCCGCCAGTGCGAGCAGTGGCTGGCCGGCACCTATCGGGGCCGTATCCGCCACGGGCAGGACCCTCAGTGGCTTCGGTGGGAAGACGGTGCATGGCACCTGATTCCGGAGCGGGTCGCGGCGGTGCAACAGGCCATCGAATGGTTTCGGGCCGGCCACGGCGCCACCACTATTGTCGATCGCCTCCAGGCGGTCGGCTTGTCCATTTCTCACCGTGGCTCGTCGGTATCGCATTTGTACAAGCTCTTTCGCCTGCCCGCCCTCCAGGGCGTCAAAACGCTGTCGATCGATGAGACCGCGTATGCGCTAACGGCGTACTACCCACCGATCCTCCGCACCGAGGCCTTCGACGAACTTCAGGTACTCATCCGCCAACGCGGACGGCGCAAGGGCAAGGGGGATATCCCCGGCATGATCACCGGCATGCGCCTCACCACCTGCGGGTACTGCGGATCAGCGATGGTGGCGCAGAACCTTATGCGTCGGAAGCGGGATGCACAGGGCCAGGTCCAAGACACGTATCGCCGTCTGGCCTGCAGCTCCGGTACCACACACCGTCGGTGTCCGGTCGGCGGCAGCACCAGCGTCGCGCCGATTGAGCGGGCGCTGCTCGACTTCTGTTCGGACCAAATGAATCTGCATGCCCTGGTCGACCCGGCCGCCGTCCATGAGCCGGCTCGGCAAAAGCTGGCTATCGCCAAAGCCCGCGCCGCGGACGTGGAAACACAGTTGGGGCGCTTGACCGACGCTTTGTTGCACGACGAGGGGGCCGCTCCCGCCATCCTCGTGCGTAAGGTGCGCGAATTGGAAGACGCGCTGGAGCCGTTAAAGCGCGAGGTGGTTCAAGCAGAACACGAGCTGGCGACGGTATCCCGGAAAGCGCCAGTCGCCGCGGACGCCTGGCGTGCCGTGGTCACGCGCGTGAAGCAGCAGGAGGCTGACGCCCGTCTTCAGGCACGCCAGCTTATCGCCGATACCTTCGCCCGGCTGGTGGTGTATCACCGCGGGGTCGAGCCGAGCGACGGCGCCGACACGGCGCTCGACTTGGTGCTCGTCCCGCATGGCGGCCCCTCGCGGGTGCTACGCATCGACCGCAAGACCGGGGCATGGCTTGCTACGGAAGACGCGATTGGAGCCCAACCACGCAGCACGGACAATGGTCGGCTATCCCAATAGAGAAGAGCGCGCCTAGTGCATGGATTTGAGGCCTTTCGACTAGCGAGAAGCAAGGACCTACAAAGCATCTCGAAAGCCACAAGAGGCGAGATGGAAGCCGATGAGCTGCTCTCCGAAGCCTTCTTTCTCGCGATGGAGATCGCGGAAAAAACGCGCCATTCTCTCAACCTCAATTTGGCTTCCGATCAGGAGCTCCTTCTTCGGTGGCTCAATGCCAAATTTGTCCGTTTCGCCGACAAGACAATGCGGCACAGCGTCAAGCTGGACGAGGGATGGGACGATGATGGGGACGATTGGAGCAGAGGTACGAGGCTAGCCAATGCGCTAACGGCTCCGGCCACTTATGACCCCCTCAATCATCAAGTGATGGTTGAAGATGATCAGCAACAGATGAGCGCAGTAGAAGCTAGCTATACCGAAGCTGCCGCCTACACGATCCTACTGATCGACCGAAGCTGGGACTTTAAGAGGCTTGCGGATGATCTCCATCTTGGCCGAACAAAAACTCTCCGAGCCAGAGTCGCGCGCGCGGCTGACAAAGCGCTCTGGCAATCTTCCTTGTTCGACGGTATCGAGCGCATAGATCCCCAGTTCATGCCCACTCGCTCTCGTGGCACCAAACGGGCTCTGACGGCCCTTCGCCATTGGTTCGCGCGATGGAAGATGTCACCGAGCACCATCTAACGCCCCATAAGCGGCGTTGGTCGCAACCGGCCGAACCAAAAAGCGGACCTGATCTAACATCCCTCCCCCTGTGACGTTGCCTCAAAGTGTCTGCTCCGGGTCGGAAGCGGTCACTCGAACCGAATCGTCACACGTCGGGATTCTGCTGCCAATCGTTCTAGGGCGGCACAGAATCGGCCATCATCAATAGTTCGCAGTTGATCGAAACTCACCAGTCGGATCGCACATTCCCCCGGCCAACCCGGGCCGCCTCCAAGGATGGCGTCACGGAAGGCATCCAAGTTGCGGCCAAAGCTTGCAGCACCCTCGGGCTTGACAGCGTCCAAATAGGCCTGCCAGAACGACGCCTCGCTTGCGAGGCCAGCGCATTCAACAACGATATCCATACTCCCCCTTTCGTTCCTTCGAACTTCCGCTGCGGGTCGAAAGCGGACTCATTAGATGAGCGCAGTATCTAGGTGTCGCTCAAGGTCCGCACCATCCACGGGCTTTCCCGCGACAAGAAGGACTCGACCTTTCCTCTGGACCTGCAAGGTCACCTCAGGACGGTCGCCCGGGTACTTCCTCAACCGAAGATCAAGCGCGTCTTCAGTCTCTGAGACAGAAATCAGGTCCCAGAGCTTGCCGGTTAGGTCGAACAGGATTCGCTCTCCGGAAATGTCCGCGAATCTTGGCGCGTAGACCCAGTGGCTCATCCGCATCTCGTGCGGCTCGACACTGACCTCGACCTCCCCACCCCAGTAAGTCTTAACCCGATCCATAGCGCCTCTCTACCCCTGATGTCCACCGAATCCGTTAGGTCTGCTTTGGGTCGGAAGCGGACATTGCGTACCCGGAAAGCCTATAGGTGGACCAAGCTCCGATCCATCCCCCTCCGGCACTAGGTAAGACCATGATCACGCGTGCAGAACGCCATCTACCCGCGTGACGCAAGCTCCTCCAACCCAAATCCGTCCATCTGATGCTTGTACGTGGATGCGCCCTTTTCTCCCCAAGGCAGTGCCTTGGGCAATGGTGAACGATGCCGGTCCCATGCCAGTCTCGATCAGCCAACGGGCGATCCCTGCGTTGAGACTTCCGGTGGCAGGATCCTCCGGCATCGCATCCCCTCCCACGAAAGCACGCACTTCGTAAGCCGCATCGCCTCGCGATGGCGCAATTAGGCCAATAGGAAGTGCGTGCAGCGAAGCGAGGTCCGGCTTTAGCGCAAGAAGCCGTGCATCATTGTTCAACATAAGCGCCAACCATCCAGCCCCGTTATCAACCCACTCAGCGTGCCGGACCTCGCTCCTTTGCAAACCAAAGGCGATGAGAATGCGCTCTACCAATGCCCCGTCGACGGCACCAGAACGCACGAGTGAAGGTGCCTCAAATGCCAAGGCGCGATCTGATATGCGTACAGGAACGAGCCCGATGGCGCATTCCTGCATCACTTGCGTATCGCGGGGCACACCACCAGCCGACAACCAAGCATGACACGTGCCGAGCGTGGGGTGCCCGGCGAATGGCATTTCGCGCAGCGAGGAGAAGAATCGGACGCGATAATCAGCACGCGGGTCGGTCGGCTCCAAAAGGAAGCAGGTTTCACTAAGGTTGGTCCAGCGTGCAAGAGCTGCCATGTCCTCGTCGGAAAAGTCATCTGCGCCATGTACCACGGCAACTGGATTACCCATGAAGGGTTCGCCAGAAAAGACGTCGATCTGGCTGAAACGCTTTGTTCGCATGCAGGTTTCGTCCTCGTGCTGAATGGATACCTAGAAAAGACTTTGTAGCCAAAAATGCCAGCTTCCAGGGCGAGGAATGATGCCTTCTCGCCCCAGCATAGGCACGCTCGCGCGTCATCGAGAAGACCTAAAACCCCGAACACGGTAGGTCGCAAAAAGGGCTTGGAGCGAGCTGCGTTCCGATGACCAAAGGCGACCTACCCGACTTGCCCCATTGTCCAGCTCATCTGGGCCACCTGCTCGATCAACCCAATAAACCAGCGTATGCCAACATCCCCCTGCTGCGCGGCTTTCCATAGCGTGCTGACCTGATGTTTCGGCGCCTCAAATGGCAGTGGGCTGATGCTCAAGCCAAGACTGCGAATCCAGATATAGGCGATATCGTCGAGCACCAAGAGCAGCGCGGATTGTTACACGCGATGACCTAAGCCCCCTCACTCGTCGCCAACAATGAGCATGTCGCCGGGAGAGCGTTCACCGTAGGGCAGTCAATTGCCAAGTCGAGGAAGTCCGCTTCGGGTCGGAAGCGGACCTTCGGTGTTTCGCCTCACTGAGGATCTGCGCGCTCTCGGCAGCTACGTGAGCGGCAACTTTTCGAGACGCATACAGAGCAGCATGGCCATTCCAAGAATGGCGTATGCGGCAAAGAAGGCGGCTAACGCCGCGGCAAGGCCCCATGTCGGATAGATGACCGCCGAGCACACAATCACACAGGCCAAAACCACCAACCCGGCTAGCGTGTTCTGTTCGACAAGCAAGCGCGACTGCCTTTTGCAGTCACCGCAACGGTACGGCCACCTCCGCGTTGCCAAAACGAGGCGGACTGCGTTCGCGCGAACGCCACAGTGTGGACAAGTATTCATATCGATGTGCCGCCGATCACGCCCTCTCCCTGCGCTGACTTGGGTAAACCTATCAGAATGACAATGTCCGCTCCGGGTCGGAAGCGGACCATGCAACAACATCAACCGCCTTCTCCCTGTTCCTCAGGCGGCCCAAATGCAGCGTAGGCGGCGATGAGAGGAACAGTCCCTGCGAGAAGCGAATAGAACGTCAGCTGATGCCATAGGGCCAATCCCGAAATCACGTATAGGATGGCCATTGCCAGCGACAGAAGGAAACCAAGAAGCGGACGCCGCTTAAGGCACATGATTGTGGCAACGCCCAAGAACCCACATGCCACCCAAACAACATGCGCAATGGTCGCCTCGCCCCTCATGCGCTGTATGACTGGCGTCGAGTTGAAAATGTGAAAGGCCAGATCGAGTCCGATCGCGAAAGGGCCTATGGACATCACGCCCACTAGCCACTGCGCTATCCATCTTGCCGAAGCTGCTGATCCCCTCATTTACCCCTTCCCTTATAGTCCATTCGTTCGCCCCGGCCATCCTAGTGCCATGTCCGCTTCGTGTCGGAAGCGGACCTTGCAGCGCCTACCTGGTAGCCCCGAATCTTGGGTCTTTGGCCAAAGCTTGTGCAAGCTCGGTCCATGCGCCCTCCAAGACCTGCCCATCGCTTTGAACGCAGACATCCGCAGCAACGCGGGTGGTAGCAACAAAAGTCTGGAACGCCGCGGAAGACAGCGCCGTGAGACTGATAAACATCATGCCCTCATGGTCATAGGGACGATATGCATCCGCGAATTCCGCTTCGTCAGGATTTGCCATTGCCCCACGTATCTCTTCAACCAAATGGTCAAAGGCCGTCGAACTCAACGGCACGCCAGCACCGTCTGAAATTAAGATTGTCCCAGCCATTTATCCCCCCCCGATTGCTTCCGACCTATGTCCGCTATGGGTCGAAAGCGGACCTAGCGAAATCTCTTTGAACTACTCAAGGAACTGAGCTGGTTCGCTGAAACGACCAGACTCGCTCAATCACCAGTCGCCCCTTGGCTTCGTTACCCCAGAACTCGCCGGCAGGCCTTGGCGTATAGGTCCCCTCGACGTCCACGTCAAACTCGACCAACGGGTGCGAGATCATATGCTCGTGAGTCGTATCGTTAAAGCGAGCAACGCTCGGGTCCACTGGATCGTTCATTTGAACGCCTTCTTGTATGACCAATCCTTTGCACCCGGGGTCATCGAGATAAGCGCCATGTCGAAGATCGGTGACGTAGTGTGCCTTGATGTGAATACGGGCCACCATGGTAGGCCCACCGTTATGCAACAACTCGCAGACCGAGACAGGCGCCTCATTGCCTCTGGACGCGTGATCGCTCGCAAGCGAATGCGATGCCGTTGCAGCCAGTAGAAGGCTGACCCCAAAACCAAAAGACGCATACCGCATGCCACCCTCCCGATACATTGCCCTGCCGAGACCCTGGTTCGAGGTCCGCTATGGGTCGATAGCCGACATTAGCGTGCGCTCTACTGACTACGGTAGTCGCCTGACTCCAAGCGCAATCAGCCTCGCCTTGCAGGCAGCCGCAAGCCCCTCATGGTCCATTAAAAGGTCATAGTCGCGACCATTGGACCTGTAACCGATGACCTCGCCGTCCATGACGTAGTCGTCGACGGTCAGCCCAGCGCCAAACAAGTAAGCATCGATCTCCTGCTCAGTCTGAGGGACGTCCATTTCTTCTCCTTTGTGACGTCCGCTGTGGGTCGGAAGCGGACCTTCCCTGCGTGCCAAAGAACCGAAAAAGGCGCCAGGGACAATTTCTGAGACCGTTGGTAGAAGACAGGACAGGTCGTTTCGCTGTTGTGCGAACGGCCGGACGCCCACCAGGCCCTACAAATTGTCCCCGACACCATTTTTCTTTGGTATCCCTAGGCGCCAAGCCGCCGACTTACGCGCTGCACTTGGCTCAGTGTCGCCGCTGGAGCCGCCTGCGTGATTTGGCCATAATCTTGCCCTAACTTCTGTAGGGCATACCGCGTACCCACCCCTAACGTTGGAGGTTCGCATCATGACTCTGAAGAGGACAGCCCGTATCGCGGGTCTATGGTATCTGGGCTTCACCCTAGGGCCGTTCTACCTACTCTATGTCCCGTCGCGGACGATCGTGCGCAATGACGCTGCTGCTACGGCGGCCCGTGTACTCGGCCACGAGACCCTATTCCGCTGGGGCATGCTCGCCGAGACGCTGGGCGCGGCCATTTTCCTCGGACTGAGCTTGGCGCTCTATCGCCTTTTCGAAGGTGTGGACCGCCACCGCGCGCGACAATTGGTTGCTCTGGTCCTCGTTTCGTCCTCGCTTGGCCTGGTGACAGTGGTCTTCAATGCGGCCGCGCTTCTCGTTCTTCGCGGTGGCGACCCCTTTGGGGCCTTCGATGACCACACACGCGCGGCTATCGGGATGCTTTTGATCCGGATGCATGGGCAAGCGATTGGCATCAACCAAGTGTTCTGGGGATTGTGGTTGCTGCCTTTTGGATCGTTGGTCGTGAGCTCACGTTTCTTGCCGCGTTGGCTCGGCTACTGGCTCTTGCTTGACGGTGTTGCATGGGTGGCCTTAAGCGTGACCTGGTTCCTCGCCCCGAATTACCAGGACGATCTCTTCCTCTATCTCCAGCCTGTGTTTCTGGCCGAGCTTGCCGCCATGCTCTGGCTCCTGATCGTGGGTGTGAGGGAACGGCGCCCTCTTGCCACAACGAATGCGTAGCAAGAATGTCCGCTTCGGGTCGGAAGCGGACGATTCAATCAATCTCAAGATTCGGGTTGTCGTTCAAAACCCACCGAAAGCGAACCTTAAAGTCGTCGACACACTGCTGGCAGACCCAGTGCCGCATATCCGATGTACACCACCCCACATGCAATTCGCCAGGCAGGCCGAGCTTCGCGAACTTGGCCCAACAGAGTGCGCAATGGTCATGATCGTCACGGACGGAGGCCGGAGCCCATTCGCGACGTGTAAGCGTGACGCCGATTAGGTGATCCGCCTGATCGGTGAGCCAGCTGTCATCCTTCTCGGCCATGTTTTCCCTTTTGAAGTCTGTCCGCTTCGGGTCGGAAGCGGACGTTGCTTTGAAAGCGCGCAGCTCAAGGCCTCCCTAGTCGGGCAGGCTAACCACCGGCTTGAAGCCGCCAAAGATCATGCGCTTGCCATCGAAAGGACAGTCAGCGGCGGCTTCCATGCGCGGATCTTGCATAAATTTCGCCATGCCGGCGTCGCGAGCGGCCTTGTCGGGCCATTCAACCCAGGAGAACACCACGGATTCATCCTGCTTAGCCTGCACGGCGCGGCGGAAATCGGTGAGCTTGCCGTCGGGCACGTCGTCGCCCCAGCACTCCACCACCCGGATGGCGCCAAACTCCAGGAAAATGGCGTCGAAAGTACGGGCGTGCGCGATGAACTGTTCGCGATTGGCGTTGGGTACCGCGATCACGAAACCATCGATGTAGGACATGATTGTCTCCTTGGCGTGAAGGGTGGCCGGTATGGTCACCTTCATGCGTGCGACGAATGAGCGCCGGCAGGATCGACACGGGCCTCTTGAGAAGCTGTCGGATGTCCGCGTTGGGTCGGAAGCGGACCTTCTCAGCATAAGCGACGAAGCTGATCGCTGAGCCTGAGCCGCAGCTTGCAGAATGGCGCCGTCATGCACGCCGTCAAAGTCCAATGCTCTCGAGATGGACGCGGACGCGACTGGCCGCCCCTCGGTCAGCGATATGGCTAGATCACTGAATACTCTTGCCCACTTGTCCCAGGTCTCTTGCCGCCATCCGTCATGAGTGGCGCTTTCCGGCATAGGACCAAATAGCTCCTCTGCCAGTGCCTTCGCCTGCTGACTTGCCTGTTCAACCGTCGAGTCCATGTGCGCCCCTGTTACTTCCACGCTTACGACAATTTGTAAGGTCCGCTGCGGGCCGGAAGCGAGCCTTAGCAATATCAGAACGGCGGCCGAAGTGCACTTTCTAAGCCAATGCGGAAATCGAAAAGTGCACTCGCATCCCCAGTTTTGTTTGGTCACTGGATCGCGCAGGCGGGGTTCTTCGCTGTGACACCCTTAGAAGCCTCTCTCTGTTGGGCCCTGAGCGCTCGCCAAACGGTCATCTTGTAGTCGAGGTCACCGCACTTCGAGTGCATGGCCACGTACTCGGCCAAGGCTCGCCGATCCGCAGGCGCCAGCGATTTGATCAGCTGCTTGGCGTTTTCTGGCCGGTCAATCTCTGCGAGCGGCATGTCCCACGCGGTACTACAACCAGCGAGAGCCGTGGCAAAGATCACTGCGGCGAGAAGAAGGGTTTTATTCTTCATGGCGTCCTTGCCCGTTGTTGGATTGTCGATGCGGTTTCTTCTTCAGTAGGCCGGGGGCCGCGCGAACTTTTTAGGCCGATCCGGAAATCGAAAAGTGCACTCTTACCCCGGTTTTGATGATGTCCGCTATGGGTCGAAAGCGGACCTTGCACCAGATCATCAGACCAGGGATGACGCGCGCATCCCAAGCTGAGGCAGGGCGTAGAGAGAAATCTGGCCGTGCCTCCATTACCCACATGGAGATCGGTAGCTGCTCAGTTCGACGCGCCTACTTGGATATCGAAGCGACCTATGGGGTAGGTGCGGACGTCATTGTCAACGGTAAAGGGGATTCGATTGACTGTTCCATCGATATGAAGATGGACGATATTTGCGTCAACCCGGGAATTGTCTGCTGCAACTACTAGGTAAGCCACGTCCGATTGATTGAATTGCACGTCGAGGGAGAGGCTTAGTGGCGTGATCCCTGACGCCTTATGGAATTCATAGCGCTTGGTCAACGGATGAACCATTTCGCCAGACGACGAAAGACCGAAGGCGACCGGCACCATCAACCGCTTATCCATGCCAAAGCAAGCGCAATAAGATGTGACGGTAAATGCCTTCAACTGCATCTGTTCCGGTTCAACCCGAAAAACCTTGTAGTACGAGGCAAATTGCGGCAGCTGCAAAACACTGTCGCCAGCATCGATCCGGCTACTGCCCTTGCCTTGGCTAAGGCCGATTGCGCCAGAGGTGACTGGTACGGCCGAAGCAGAGCTTGTGGAAGGTGAGCCGCCCATTTTGGACATATAGGTCGATCCGGGTGGGACGCTCCCGCAACCTGCCAACAAAACCACGAGCGCCATCGGCAAAACAAGACGTGTCATAACCCCCCCCTCCAATCATCAAATTTCGCGTTTGATCCCCCAGAGACCAAAGGTGCGGCTCTCACTAATAAATCATGCCAATCGAGTGGCACCGTGACAATGGGATCTTGATAAAGCGCGGGCAGCCGCCATCGCCGACCCAAAGGCCGCGCTGAAAAAAGTTGGTTTCGAAGTTCAACCGCAGGGCAATTGATTAAGTGGCGCTTGCCTCGCGCCACAGATCGGAACCGGAGTGCACCTTGCCTCAGGTCTGCCATGGGTCGAAAGCAGACTCATCGCCCCACCCGCAGCGCAGACATCAGTCCGTCCACTCAGCGCAAGAGCCTGCGTTCATGACGTCACTGATGACTACGAACTGCACTGGAAACGAGCATCACACCCGTCGAAAAAACCTGCGCATCCACATGAATCGCGAAATCATACGTCATAGCTCTTGATCCATGGCTTGCACCCACGAATCGATCTATGCTCGCGCAGCCGCGCTATGCGGCCAACGATGGAGTAGTTGCTCATGAGTCAACTAAGCGTCGATACGGAAGTGACCCCAACGATTCGCCCCCTGGCTCGCCTCACTGCCACCGCCTTCAGCGAAGAGTGGGCAGCGCCTGAGAAAGGCCACTTCCTCACCATGATAACGATGACGTCAACCATCCCTTCTCCGGCGGATGGTGGTCTGGATTACGATCGTCCGTGACGTTGATCGGTTGATTCAATGCGCCTTGGTACCAAGGCGCATTGTCACCATGGGAGATAGCCTTCATGACACGGACAGTCCACATACTTGCCTTTGAAGACGATCCGCACGCCGCTGCATTGCGCTGGGCGCTTGAACGCATGGACGTAACCGTTGAGCTTAGTTCTGGACTGGCGCAATGGCAGAAGCAGGACGTCGCCGTCGAGATAGGGCCCGGACACATAGGGCTGCGCGGCACGAGCGATGTGCCTGTCTCGGTATGGAATCGCCGCCCACAAGCACCGAAGTCCAAGCCAGGCTTGCCGGAGGATCAGGCGTTCCTTGCCGGCGAGTGGCGCACTTTTCATGAAAACCTGGTTGCGACGGCACCGCAACTGCTGCCTTCGTTCTGGGTCAACGCACCAGACGCTGCCTGGCGTGCCGAGAACAAGCTGTTGCAACTGGTAGCAGCGCGTGAGGTCGGGATGTCGTTTCCCGACACGGTGATGGGCACCAGCGCGGGCGCAGTACGACGTCTGGCTCAAGGTGGCCGCGTCGTGTTCAAGGCATTCCGTCCGCACGCATGGAAAGAAGAGGGTGGGCTTAGCGCGGCGACCACCATCCTGGATAACGACCATTTACCCGATGCGCAGGTTATCGAGTTTTGCCCGGGCATCTATCAGCGCTATGTAGAGAAGACTGCCGATATTCGCGTCACGGTGGCCGGCAATCGAATGTTGGCCGTGCGCTTGCTGGGACATTCCGGAAGCGCCTACGTCGATTGGCGGATTCATGTGCTCGACAAGGACTTCTTCGCCGAGCGGATCACGCTGCCTGTTGCACTGGAGCAGCGTATTCAGGCCTTGATGGCGTCGCTTGGCTTGGTCTTCGGTTGCCTCGACTTTGTGGTCGATGCCAACGGTGACTATCAGTTTCTGGAAGTCAATCAGGCCGGCCAGTTCTTGTTCCTGGAAGACATGGTTCCGGACATAGGAGTCATGCGCATGGTGGCTTCGTTCTTGGCTGCGGGAACACGCGACTATTCGGTGGGCCAGGATCCGACGCTCACCATGGCAGCGTTCCGCGCAAGCGAGATCTACGTCGCTTTGGCACGTCGACTACACATGGATGAGGCTTCGATTGCCTAATTTGGTCTGCGCACAGCAAAGCGTGCGATTGTCCTTGGCGAGTTCTTTCCAATGTCCGCTTCGGGTCGGAAGCAGACGCTAGATCTAGGCGTGCACTAACCACATCTGCTCGATACCCAACCGCCACTTGTCAAACTAACCCGGTATTGAACCGGGTGGCTTTCAGAAAGAAAGACAACTGCGCTTAACACGCCATCCCTGCAAAACCACACTTCACGAGAGGCACCACCCCCCGACATGTCTTGTCGCCAGCCACTGGTAGTCAGTCGCTCTCGATAGAACTGAGCAACGTCACTCGGATCCCGTTCGGAAGCATAGTTCTGTTCCGCCGTTGCGATAGTTATCCGGTCAACCAGTTTCGGCCCACCCACAAGCCAAGTGCTTGGCGGCACAGGGAGAGACGCTAATGTTGCCCTCAAGGCACCCACTGAGGCTTGGGTGTACCTGGACCCGCCAGTCCGCGCTTGCCAAAACGAATAGGCGGCAACCACGCATACAGTAGCAAGAACTAGTCTGCTGATGAGCGGACTCACGTTACTGTTCAACCGCACACCCCCTATTTCGTTCGCTAATACCTAGCACCGCAAAGGTCCGCCATGGGTCGGAAGCGGGCGTTCGTTCACTGATCACCCCTGCCGAGAATGCAGGCAGTTCAGATCAAATTGACGAAGCCAAATATCAGCGCGGCCACACCAATCAAGACCCCTATCCAGCCGTGAATAACTGCGTCCCTTCCGGAGTACGTGGTGACGCGCCCACCCTTGCTCCTGGTTCGAAGCTCGCGTTTTAGCACGCCTTTCGCACCGCTCACCAAGGCGATGATGCCGAAGACGAGCCAGAACCAGCCATCATCTCTATTGAAAAATTGAGCGCTGATAGCTTCCATCTCCTTTTCGAATCGTCGTCGCCGTCCAGCTCGGAACTGTCCGCTTTGGGTCGGAAGCTGTCATTGCTGGCTCGGAAGCCCCGCCCACCTGAAACATGCGCCATTTAGGCCTGCGTACCAACTTCTTCGCAACTTGACGCCGAAAAGCAGAACCGTCTTCCCGGAACCAACAAATGTGGAGTGTGGCGCTCCCACCACACGGCGGCCGTTGGCGAATGTGCCCGCAGCGATTCAATCGCTGTCAGCACGTCGACCGCGTAGGCTACTGAAGGCTGCTCGACGACGAGAATACCCATTAGCCGCTTGATACGAGTCAGTAGGCCACGGGCTTTGCCGAGCACTCCCTGGGTGATCCAAATACCGGGTTGTGGACCCTTGGTCTCTGCAAGCGGTAGAACCACGCCAACCCAAGCGGAACGGATTTGTTCAGGCGCCTCACCAGGGGGCATCGCGATGATGCGTATGTACCTCATGGAAGATCCCATCCTCGCACGCCAAAAAAGATAAGAGTGCCGTTAGTTCACGATGTCCGACTTGGGTCGGAAGCAGGCACTTAGCGATGAACTGAAACAGTGATCTTTGGTGCAGCCATCGATGCCACTTCGATCGTGTGATTCAGGCAGTAGATCCCCCAGTGCACAAATGGCCCGGGGAAGTCCGCCGATGCAAAGGTCACCTTCGCTAAGTAGTCGAGATATACGGACTTCGTGTATCGAACGAAAAGACGCCCCTCACCCTCCGACTCCTTAGGCTCTGGGATGTGAAAGCTCTCGTTCTGGACGGCGTAACCGATGTAGCTCTCCCAAACGATCTCAAAGATGCGGCATCCGGGTCCGTGGAGAATAGGTTTCGCCTCAGAGAGCGGCCCTGCCAGCAAGCCCAAGACTTCAAGCGGCTCTGTCGCCTGATTAAGCAGAAGGTCACTCGTGGCTTCTAGTATGACAAGGCGGAGGCAATTGTCCTCGGGCTCTGAAATGGAGCCGAGATATAGGTATTTGGCCGACCGAACGGCTTCAATCTGAGCGTCCACGTCAATCAACTTGCCAACTCCTTGATCTTTACTGGGACGTCCGCTTCGGGTCGAAAGCAGACCTAAGCCACCACGAAAACTATCCCGACTTTCGCTAGGGAAGTACTTTCCGAACGTCTAGCCGGTTGACCGGAAACTAGTCTTGCAAAGCGCCAATATTAAGATAGGTGATCTCAGATCGATCATTGAAGTTGACGACCAATCTCTTTCCGGAGCTCTGGAAGAGATATTTGCTATCAAACTTATCGAACTCTGTGGGCGGACCAAGAAGCGTGTGCACCTGCCCCTGGTTCATGTCCTTCTTTAGCCCAAACGGCAAGTCGCCTGAAAAGGCAGAAAAGCCCTGCACAGCCTGAACAAACACCTGGGCAGCAAGCACGCGGTCATTCTCAATCAACAGGTCCAGCCCCCTGCTCCTTGAGCCAATGTATCGACGAAAAGGCGGGTCCTCTTCGACCTCATCCAAAGAATAGTCCTGAATCACGCTGCGGGTATCGGCCGAACTCTCGTCCAATCCAATCAGATCTTCGATGTTGTGTGCCATTAGTTCCAAACTCCAAGCTTGGTGAAAAAGAGGCAATGACACCTTGCTTTGTCGACAATTGCTGGAAAAGTGCAGGATTTGCCTAAATTTGATGTTGCGATGGTTCGTTGCGCGCAACCAGAAAAATACTTGCTGCAATCAGGCCGACGGAAAAACCCTACCTACCTGTGGTGCGAATGTCTGCTATGGGTCGTTAGCGGACATATCACCCTACGGTAACGAGGTAGCCTTTTAGGATCGCTCGCTTCCACCCTTTGCCGTCCATGCATTGCAGGATATTGTCCTCGACGCCCTCCATTGGCGTGTACCAGTGTGACGATCGCTCCAACTGGTCCACGCATATCTTGAGGCTTGCATCAGCCGCCCCATTGCCGCAAACGGCTTGCGCGACAGGTAACGGCGCATTCTTCGGCGCCCAGCACAACGTTGCATTAGGGGCTTCCAGCATGTGCGGCTTCACCCGGACATATGGGTTGAGCTGGCTGCAACCCGCGGCCATGACGGCGATGGGCAATGAGGCCAGCAACCTGCCTATCTGGAGACGACGTTCCCTATTGGTTTGGACCATCCCTATCTTCCCTCTTTCCAGTCGCACACGACCATTTCGATAGCGCTGCATGTCCGCTGTGGGTCGGACGCGGACTCTTTCGAAATACGAATGTACCGACCGACTTACACATTGGCTCCTGGCCCTGATATGGCCAGATGACAAGAGAATCGTCGCAGGGACTTCCCCTCAAACTTACCCTCGGTAATAACCATTTGACCGCGCTCGACGAAGCCGTTCCGCTGCAGAACCTGTGCGGAGCCAACGTTTGCCACGAGGCAATGGCACAGCAGCGCCTTGAGCTTCAGTTCGACCCTCGCGTACTCCTTCACGATTCCCACGGCCGAGGTAGCGATGCCCTGGCCGTGAAAAGGAGCGGCCACCCAATAGTCCAGGTTCGCGCGCCCCAGCTCACGATTGATGTCATTGATGCTCAAGACACCCCGGAACACCTGATTCTCGGTTACAGCGAAGACCATGGCCTTTCCCTTGGCTATGCGATCTAAGACATGTTCATACCAACGGATGGCGCCATCGGCTGGATAGGGATCAGGCACATAGCTCATCGCACTGATCCTGGGGTCGGACGCGTATCTCTGGACATCCTCCAAGTGGCTTTCAGCGATGGGAATGAGCAAAGGCATGAGCGAGGCCATCCATGAGTTCGTGAAGGTTCGTTCGGTATAGGGCAATGTCCGTTTTGGGTCGGAAGCCGACGTCACTTAGGCATGCTCGAAGAAACCTCCAAGCAGCATAGTGACCAATGACCCATTCAGGAATCAATGTCTCGCGCGATAGGCTGGCCTCGGTAGGGCAAGCGCGGTGACCGGGCATGACACCGTCCAGTCGGTTTGAGCTTTCATTGCGAGCTCTGCACTATGTCGGTTGTCTTCTTGATAATGGAGAAGAACGGAGATGGAGATGCGCAAGGCGTCGAACGTCGTAGCACTCATGGCATTGACCTGGTTCGCCATACTGCTAGCGCACTGCCCGCCGGCCTTGGCACAAACGCAATCTGATGGCTTTCAATTCCTTGGAAAGCCCGGGCCTCACTCCGTCGGACTAAAGGTCGTCCACCAGTACGATCGCTCCAGGGCATTTGGGTCGACAACCGGCGGGAACGGCGACTCATCAATCGGCACTGCGGGGCCACGTCCTATTCAGACGCTCATTTGGTATCCCGCGTCTGCCAGTGACGGCAAGCCGATAACCGTTGGCAACTATGCGCAACTCTCACGATCAGAGATCCATTTCGACCGACCCGACAAGAGCAACGCATGGCTGGAGAAGCTAGCCGCATATGCCGATGTGGCGCTGCTGGCAAAAATCGATGCACCGATGGCAAAGGGACGCTTTCCGCTGGTTGTATACGCGCCAGGCCAATCGTCCGTCGCCTGGGACAATGCGGACATTTGCGAGTATCTGGCGAGCCACGGATATGTCGTTGTTGCCAGCCCATCCCTGGGTAAATCGACGCGGGATGCGGATGACAATCTTGATGACATCGAAGCGGAAGCCACCGACATTTCATTTTTGATCACCTACGCATCAACGTTGGTGGGCGTCGATTCATCCAAAGTCGCTGTCGCCGGGTGGAGTTGGGGAGGTATCTCCAACCTCTTTGCCGCATCACGCGACAACCGAATTAAGGCATTGATCGCCCTCGATGGAAGCATGCGTTACTACCCCGGACTTATTAAGCAATCGGGAGAGATTCATCCCGAACGCATGACCATACCCCTGATGTTCTTCACTCGGGGGAATCTGTCCCTTGAAGATTGGAGTCGTTATTCCACCTCTCAAAATGAGGGGCCCAGCGTACTCAACGCTTGGACGCGGGGAGATCTTTGGACAATCCACATGCTTGGCATGTCACATCCGCAGTTCTCATCGATGTACCAACGAGCCAGCTCACAGCAGAAATTTGACGACAATCGAATGGATGACTACGACCGACACGATGTCAATGTCAGCTATGCATGGGTCGCGCGTTACACGCTCGGTTTCTTGAACGCCTATCTCAAAAGCGATGCTGCTGAACGGTCTTTTCTCAGTGGCACACCCGTTGAGCACGGCGCGCCGCAGCATTTTATGACCGTCGATTTCCGCGCAGCGCAAAGCAAGCACTAATCGGCTTCGAAACTCGTCGTTTTCTCTAGCTTGCGGCTTTGGTCCGCTTCGGGTCGGAAGCGGACTCCACAAGTCACGATGTCACCGTCGACCATCCCTAACTTTCGCATCCCCAACCGACGGCCTGACCCCCGAGGGAATCTGCCTCAATTGCCAGTAGATACTCATAGTCGGAAATGCGCTCATGTGTGGGGATCATGTAAGGATGAGCTTGTACCAGCCAAAACGGCTCGCTGTCCTCGTCGTCCCCACTGAAAGACACCTTCTGCCCGCGCTTGAGCAGCGCGACAGCGAACTTCAACGCGGCATCTTCCGTTGGAAAAATGATAGAGAACGCAATCTCGCGTGGCACTGATAGGTCGTCCCCGTCTGCGGCCATCTGCCGAAGCATCGCGCCATTCGCATCGTCAGGGAAGGTCGGTTCATCATTCATTTGCAAGCTCCTGGCCCCTGGGCGCCGCCAGTACTTCGGCTCATGAGCCCGACCTGATGGTGATTGGACCTCATACAAATCCGTCCGGAAAATCGGGTAACTATCTGACCATCGCCCAGAGGAATCGAAAGCTGATTTCGAGGTAACGGCGAACCCTACTGCCCCCACCGGGCGTACTCTATTCCATGTCCGTTGGCCCCCGGGAGACCACCATGGACTACAACGCGGAAAAGATCGATGAGGCAGCTCTGGCGCTGCTGTACCTCACGCTTCACGACACACGGATGGTCTGGAAAGGTATGGACTGGGAGGTGACAGGGCGCCTCTTCGCAAAGGGACTCATCTGGGAGCCGGTGAACAAGCACAAGCAGATGACCCTGACGGGCGAAGGCCTCCTGGCGGCGGAGGCGACGTCTCGGCGGCTATTCTCTAGGCAACCCTGACGCGGCGTGAGTCGGGCCTCCGGTTTCCTTCCGAGCTGCGCGTCACTCGACTGAGCGATCGCCACCGGCTCCGCATGGTTCAAACCTCCGTTTCCTCTGACAGTGCCAGGGCGTCCTCCACCTCGATGCCCAGATAACGAACGGTGCTCTCGAGTTTGGTGTGGCCCAACAGGAGCTGGATCGCCCGTAAGTTGTGGGTTCGGCGATAGATGAGGGTCGGCTTCGTTCGCCTCATCGAGTGGGTTCCGTAGTCGGACGGCTGGAGGCCAGCACTCGCCACCCAGCGTTTTACAATGCGCGCGTACTGTCGGGTGGACAGGTGGGTCCCGGGTCGTTGCCGACTTGGGAATAGGAAGTCTTCTCGCCTCAAGCCTTTTCGGTTGATCCAGTCCATGACGGCGCGCCGGGTCTGTTCGGTGAGCTCGAATTGGACCGTTTTGCCTGTTTTGCGCTGGAGGATCTGGGCCCTGGCCCCGAGGCCACCCTCTCGGGCCAGATCGCAGACCCTGATGGCGACCAGATCGCACCCGCGAAGCTTGCTATCGATCGCCAGATTGAACATGGCCAAGTCCCGGACGCGTCGCTGCAGCTGAAGCCGGACCCTTACTCCAAAAATGTCCCGAAGCTTGAGTGGCAACTTCTGCCCAATGATCCTTCCTCGGTTCCATGGGATCAGCGGACGGCCATTTGGTTGCATGAACATGGCGATACTCCCGGGCGTTTTGAAGAGTTGCCATACTGCGCACCGGGGAATCTAGGGAACGTCTGCTACCGACCCGAAGCGGACATTATGGGTATGCTCAAAGTGGGACAGGGAAGGGGCAAATATGAGCGACGTACCCGAAGCGTTGTCGAACTTACACGACGCAACGCTGACCTCGATTGAGTTCGAGTGGAGTGCGCGCCGATGCACGCTCCGCTTTCATGGGGCGCCAGATCAGGACTTGCAACGTCCGTTTTCGATTGCCTTCGACGACGTTACCGAGATGAGCATCCCCGCCGAACGGCCCTGGGGACCATCTCAGGCATTGTTGGAAGTGGACTGCGTAGAGCCAGGCAAGTACGTACTGGTCATGCAATCTGGCGACGAAATTTGGGTGGCCGCTGGTAAGGAACCGGTTCGCACCATAGAAAGTGGATGATTCTGCTGCCTTGTACGAATCGCTTGGGAGGTCCGTGTCCAGCGCAGAGCGGACGCTAGCGACGGAACAAGAGACAGAGACGGCGACACAACCCAATTACAAGGAGGTGCTCATGTCGGATCTATCGCTGACCGGCCGACACTATGGTTTCGTGAAGATCTTGGCGTTACCCGGCATTGCACTCACCCTGGCGGCCCTCTTTGTCTTCGCCTTGCATCCCCAGTCTGGCATGTTTGGAGGCGCCTTCTACCTTCTCTTTGGATCGTGGTTCATCCCGTCTGCCATCAATCTTCTGTTGTCAGCGTGGGTCATAACGTTCATCAAGGTATCCAGAGCATGGCGCGCTGTTTTATTTGTGGGCGTATCTTTCCTGCTCGGCATGAACACGTTGCTGCCCGCTTTGATCAGCCGACGCCCGAATCCCGTCAGTTCTGCGGAGATCGTTCGAGTCATACGAATACCGCGGAGCATGAGAGTCGATGATGGACTGATGGCTCCCAGGCTACCCGGCGAAATTTTCTATACGTCATCGCCGAGCGCTCTTGGCGTACAGGTGGGCTCGAATGAGGGGTGCATGTGCATGTGGTTCACGCCGCCCGTAGGAGAGTCGACCGAATGGCAGGTTTGGCATGTCATCAACGCCTATCTCCACCGAAGGGACGCGATTGAAGGCACGACCTATCTCGATCTGAAGGGGGAAGGTCTCGATGTAAAGATGAGAAAGATGGCACTGGGTATGGCTCATTTCGACGTGCGATTTACACGCAGTGAAACGCGCAATACCGTCAATCTCCTAATCACTGTTTACGACGGCCTGGAAGTAACGGCTACATACAAGCAGGCGGACATACCCGTATGGAGCACCTTGCCGCCACAGCCCCATGCCGAGGGGTTGGGGGGCGAGTATTTCTATCGAAATGCATTGAGCATGTTAGTTCGGCATAACTTCTGGGTGTTCTACCTCGACAGTCAGATGTCCGGCTTCTCACCCGGGCCGCTCAAGGCATTTCTTCGTAGAGCGGTGGTCGTGGAATGAACAAGGCTGATGCGTGTAATGGCGCCTTCCGGTGCAGGCTCACGCCGCATGTGACACGGTCGAACTGGTACGGTGCTTAGGTCCGTGTCCGACCCATAGCGGACCCTGCCACGGGCCCTAAATTGACCACGGAGAATTGACTTGGATCGTCGTAATGCATTGAAGGTAAGTATTCTCGGGCTAGCGGCACTGACGACGCTGCCGCTGACTTCGCAGGCAAAGTCCAGCCCAGCCAAATCGAGCAAGATGGCTGCATTGGAACACCAGTTCGGCGGCACGCTCGGCGTGGCGGTCTATGACATGGAGACCGGGAAGCGATCGGGTTATCGGGCGGATGATCGATTCCTGATGTGCAGCACATTCAAGCCGCTGGCGGTCGCGGCGGTTCTCAGGCGAGTAGATGAGGGCAAGGAGTCGCTTGATCGTCGCGTCGTGTACGGGCGCGAGTCGCTGCTTTCATACGCCCCTGTAACCAGCCTGCATGCCACGGGAGAAGGGATGACGGTGGGTGAGCTGTGCCACGCGGCGATCACGGTGAGTGACAACACGGCAGGAAATCTATTGCTCACGAGCCTTGGCGGCCCCAGTGGCCTCAACGCTTTCATGCGCGACATAGGTGACAACGTCACGCGACTCGATCGCGTGGAGCCTGCATTGAATACGGTGAGTCCAGACGGCCCGCTTGATACGACATCACCGAACGCCATGATCCAGAGCGTCGAAAAGATGCTCTTCGGCGACGTTCTGGCGGAGCGGTCCCGCAAACGGCTTACCGACTGGCTCTGCGAGACGACGAACGGCCTGAGCACCATCAGAGCTGGGCTTCCAAAGGTATGGCGGGCCGGGGACAAGCCGGGACGGGGAAGTGATGGCTCAACGAACGATGTTGCCGTGGTCTGGCCATCGGGCCGAAAGCCGCTTCTTATAGCTGCCTACTACTTCAATCCCGCCATGGAAGTAAAAGATCGAGACAACGTCCTGGCAGACGTCGGTCGGATTATCGGCCACGACTTCGCTGTCTAAAACGATATCTCGAGGCGTCCGCTTCCGACCCGGAGCGGACTCATTCATCGTATGAACCTTTGGGGGCGAAGTGGGCCTGCTCGATCAATTTCTTGGCGGTTATTTTCATCAGGACTGGCATGACGACGACGCTTCTTGGCACGAAGTCGTTGAGCGTTATCGTGGAGAGAACTCGGACGCGGGTCGTGTTGCCCAAGAGATCGTGGAATTGATCCAGCGCCACCCCGATGATGAGTCGCTGGTCGCTGAGTTAAATTGCCTGGGTTGCTACTACTGGCCGGGGGCGCCGGGCTTATATCGGGCCTGGTTGTCCGAGGTCGCGGTCGCTTTGGGCTAGGCCGGGAAGCGTCGGCTTTCGACCCGAAGCGGTCCTACTTCATAGTGCATCAGTCACGAAGCCAGGCTTTGAAGGATCGGTTTACGATGCCTGTCAAACTGGGAGGTCGATATGAGCAAGCGCCTGATCATGAATCTTGTAGCGGTTTGTCTGGCCGTCTTATCGCTCCATTGTGGGCTTACGGCCACAGATCCTTACGCGGTCGCCGCCGGTTCCGTCGGAGTCACGAGTTGGACCAAAGTTTCACTTTCCATCGTGTTTGGCCTGGCAGCGTTCATTGCGCTTTGGGTTTCTTCGAAGATCAGCGCGAAAGTGCCGCAGGGCTAAGGTCCGCTTTCAACCCAAAGCGGACATGCCGGAGTCAGGCAGATTGGGGTCTTGGGGCACGGGAGTTCTGGATGAATTTCGCGAACTGGTCAATCGGCCGCCTAGTTGTCCTCGCGCTTACCCTGAGCGCGTGGACGCTCGCCAGTGCAGCAATTCAGTCGACGCCCGAGCAAATTGCCCCTACGCCGGGCGAGGAATACCGGATAGCGCCGGGTGATCTAAAGGCCGTTGAAGGCAGAGCAATCGCCGGTGATGTTCCGTTGATTAATCGACTCATCGAACACTACATGCTCTTTGTGGGTGATGAGGCGGCGGGCATATTCTGGTTGGAGCGTCTCGGCGATACGGGCGACCAGGAGGCTAGAGCTACAGTTTTGCACTATCTCCAGAGGCATCCAGCTGACGGGACAGCAGCGCATATAGACGAACTGCGGAAGCGCTGGAATGCTCCTCGGCAGTGACAACAGAATGTCCGCTTCCGACCCAGAGCGGACCCTTTTAAGGCCGTTGCCCTGTCTTCCTTTCTAACAGTTCAAGGACAAGCTGGTGCAGAAAGCGGAATTCGATGAACTGTTCGACCAAGTCATCTCGGAAGAGCTTATCCGCCGGGGATTCGTGCAACGCGGCAAGAGCTTTTTTCTGAGTGGCGGCGATAGGCAGTTGGCATGGATAAGAGGTGGCGGGCGTTTCGCGGCGCCTGGAAGCATCGCTCACCTAGTGTGTTTTAGGTACTCGTTCTTACGCGACAAGAATGAGGTCGTGCCGAAGGAAGCACCTGGCGACGCCGGAAACTATCCGTGGGTGTTTGATGCGGAGCTTTTGCCTACGACGAAAGCGCCCGACTGGCGCTTTGAAGCCTCTCGGCTAATGGGCCTCCCGTACGGTCGATACAACTTTGCGGGCGTCGCGCAATCGATCGTGAGAGCGGACTTGTCTGAGCGGCGAGATGGATTTCTTAGGTATGCCACCTGGGCAGCAAGTTTGTCAGCGGACGAGGCGGCAGCTCAAATGCGTCCGTTTGCCGACGAATATTGGGTAGCTAGGCTTTGGCTGGACGACTACGAGACAGCCAAATCCTCTGGGCTGACGACATGAATGGCATGTCCGCTCCCGACCCAGAGCGGACATGCCAGACTGGCAACTTTGACCTTCCAGTCAATGGCGTCTATCCATAGGAGGGAAACTGCGTGGAGACCATATGTCAGGCTTGTGGTTATCAAAGAAAAGTGACGGATCAGGCGCCAGATTGGGAATGCCCTTCTTGCGGCAAGGCGTATGCGAAGACCTCGGAAAAGTCACCTACATTGTTTCGATCAGACGTACGAAGTGCGGCAGTCGAACCGGTCTATCCAAAGGAACCACAGGCAGGGCCGATTACTTGGGCTGCCATATTCGGATCGGCCCTGATAATGGTCTCTGAGGTGCTGACGAAGGGGGCGAGCCACTACATGGGCTTGGTGGCGGTAGTTGCGGTTGTTATGCCCTGGGTTGCGTTGGCAATGGCTTACGCCTTTCGTGGTCAGCTATTACGCGAAGCGGGAGGTGGGGCGATTGGCGCACTTTGCCTAAGCCTGCTCATTCTGACCGCTGGCGTCGGTGGAGTCGCGCTCTTCTCTTCGCAGGTATTCGATAGCAAAAGTGCGTGGCGTCACGGCCTTCTTTTTGCCGTTCCATTTGGGTTGGTGTCTGCCATCGTAATCAGGCGTCTGCAGATCGAGATTGCGCAAGCCAGCTCTTGGTTGCTGTGGTTTTTGCCGATCCTGACGGCTTATTTATATGGTGGAGCCTTGTTTACCTTAGGCGATCGTTGGCTGGACCACACCGCTCCAGCGGTGGATGACGCAAAGATCATTGCCACGCACGTGTATTCGGGTAAGGGTGGGGGTATTTCTTACTTCGCGGATGTGGCCCCTTGGGGGGGGCGTTCGAAACGGTGCCGTGGTCATCGTCAGTCGCCGAGAATACGACACGATGGTGCCGGGCAAATCCGTGGTGTGCATGGCCGCTCATCCGGGTGCCTTGGGTCTGCCTTGGGGGGAACGAGTTCCATGCACAGAGCAGTCACCAACTGATAGGTAGTACCTCCGAGATCCGCCGGATTCGTTTCTGCATTCGGCGATGACTAAAAAGAGTCCGCTTCCGACCCATAGCGGACGTCGCTGCCCCCCCCCAAAACCGGGGCGGCAGGTCATGGGGGCTAATCGCTGGCTTCGGGGATATGTCGGTCTCTAAGCCGGACCCGGTACCCCTTGCATTGGGCTGTATCATTGCCATAGTTCGGCAGCATCGGAGATGCCCATTGATCGAGCTTCCCGTAAGAGATCCGTGTGACCTTTGTGAAACGGCAGGTCGCAAAGAAAGATGGGCGATCATCGATGAGGGCGAGCATACGCTCACGGTGATAAATCCATTGCAGTTCGAAGTCGGCCAGTGTTGCGTCATCACGCGTCGGCATGTCGCTACGCTGCTCGACCTCTCTCTTCAGGAATGCGAGGCGATTATGGTCTCGGCAAAACGTGTCGCGCAGGCGCTGGTCAAAACGTATCAGCCCCTCGGCATACTCACGTTTCAAAACAACGGGGTCTTTAGTGGGCAAGAGACACCCCACTTCCACTTTCATGTTGTACCCCGGCAGATGGGAAGCAATTGGGGCGTGGGGCCGCCACAGCTCGCGACCTTCGAGGGTGCCGGGCGTCGGAGAGGAACAACACACGACGCGGGCGGAGATTCCCAGCGTCGAGTGCGAGTTCGAGTTTCTTCCGTGCAGCTTGCTGAGACCGCAGGTCTAATTCGTTCGAATCTGCCTGAGTAGCAAGGCTTTGGAACGTTGATCGGACTGCGACGGCTAGTGAAGCGCAGCTCTTCAGCTGTAGATGTTATGAAATGGGGTCCGCTTTCGACCCAGAGCAGACCTTATGGCTCTCATTGACTAAACCACCGATCACTCATGACCGACACGCATAGTTCAACGCTCTTTGATGCCGGAAAAATGCACTGGCGAGCCTTTGTGCTGGCGTGGATTTTTCCAGTCGTGTTCCTCTTCGGTGGGCTGACTGCGGATCGCTTGGGTTACCCGGCCCTCTTCTTCTTCGCCATTCTTCCACTGTTCTTTTGGAGCTTCGTGCGAGCCAGTAGTCCGTGGAGAAGGCGCGAAATTAGCTACTGGCACGGAATGTTTTGGAGTCTCGCCGTGCCCTTTACCATTTGGGCGATCGCAGTATTTATCCATTTGGCCTTTACTGAGGGCTGAGTTAGGGCGCGCTCGGCGTTAAAAAAGGTACGTCCGCTACCGACCCAGAGCAGACCTTTCAGAGACGAGCTTGAACTATCCCGCCAAGCTATCCGGTAAGCAGTTTGTAAGGCTAGGGGTACAACGTCTGGTTGCGTAGACGAGAAAGCGGCGGTGGGCATGAGTTTGACGAGAGACCAGCTGTTCGAGCGGTTTGTGCAGCTCGACGCCGAGCTGATTAAGCTGAAAGCGGAAGGGCAGCCTGAGGAAGTCCTGTGGGAGGCATTCGAACGCCTAGCCCAAGTGCCATCGTCGGCAGTGGATCATCGGGATCGTGTTTGGTGGTGGGAGCAGCTTTACGCGACGATGGAACGCCACGGCCTGACCGAACTCAGCCGAGGGCATTTGCAGCACGAATTTCCTTGAGTCGCATGCACTTGCGAATACCACTCTCCCGTGCCAATTTGGCGGCCAAAGGGGGGGGGGGCGATGTTGCTGGAAGTGCTAGCCAATGGAGTGGCCGTTGTTGCCGTGCTGTTTTTGGCGCGCCGTGGTGCCATCGATAACAGCCGGTTGCAGTCCCGCCGGACGCGGCGAGGATAGCTTTAGACAGTGCTCCTCTCTTAAGCCCAAGCCCAGTGCATCAATTGAGCCCCGAGCGGTCAAGCGGGGCTCTTCTTTGTTGAGGGTGGCCAAGGCCCGGTTTCGACCCGAAGCGAACGCGGAAGTAATGTTGGGATTCCGTGTATAGAAGTCTTTTCCCACCGGCATCCTACTTCCCACACTGGGCTTAGCAAAGATTTGAATTAGGAATTACCGACTCCCTTTTGCAAAAGGCCTCCCTGATGTCGAAGATCACTGCGTGGATCGGTGGCTGTATCTTTGTAATTAACGGCATTTGCAGGACATATATAGAGTTCGAGGTGAAACGGCTAGGGACGCTAGTGCCCGACGCAATCCATGTCCATCGCGTACATTTCCGCGGCGTCGGTGACTACTATCTGAGCCCTCTAGTGGGTATCTACTGTGATTGGTGGATGTTGATATGGCTTGTGGGCCTCATCCTGTTCTTCACAGCGGCATCGCCAAGCAATGTTGCATCGCGGGATCGCAACACATAGCGAAGTCGTGATCTGAAATTTGATGATGGGCAAATGCGATTGTCTGCTTCCGACCCGAAGCGGACATGGCAAGTAGGCCCCTTGGCTAAAACAGCTAACGAAATGCGAGAAGGACCTTGACCCTCACCTTTGATCAGACATTCTCAGCCGACGAGGTCAGCCCTCTACCTCCGCCTGCGTTGATCAGTGCACTTGTGCCGTCAGCAGGTCGGTTCAATGAAGGTCTCTTTTCTGTACTCGACCACTCGCTGTCAACTCAGGTGCTTCGCTCTTGGCGCTGGCTTCTGGGCCAAGATGCGATTGCCTTGGTTGCGAGCAGCGTGGGAGACCTCTTTTTTTGGTCAGAGAAGTACTCGGGGATCTACTTCTTGGAGGTCCAGCGTGGAAGCTCGACATTTGTCGGAACGGATCTCGAATGGTTCTTCACTAACTTCATTACAGTTGGGGAGATCTTGGATGAAGTTCTCCATCGCCCCCTTTTTGTGAGCTTGTGTGATCGCTTACAACCTCCTCGCTATGGGGAATGCTTCATAGCCGAACCTTGGCAGCGGCTGGGCGGCAGCGGCGCTGTGGACACGTACGAAAAAGGCTCGCTGGATGTCTACACAAATCTTCTGGGTCAGGCTGTCGAGATAGCGATGACGGCTGAGCGGGCAAGGCGCCGCTAACCGTTCGTAATGTCCGCTTCCGACCCTAAGCGGACCTTCCTAAGGTGAAACACGGTAGTCTGCCAATCTGGTCAAGGATTCGATGATGGTGATGCAGTCTGAGGCAATTGCGGCCGTAGACGAGGCCTTCGGTTTTCTGGCGAAGCCTGATCATTTCACGAACTTCACGCATTGCGGTGAGTGCGCGGAGCATGACGAGCTTCTAAGAAATCGCAATCGTGAGACGCTCACATTTCAAGACGTTGGAAATCCCGGGTGGGAACCAATGTGCTTTTCAAGCGCCGAAGGCATGGCGTTCTACATGCCTTCGCTTGCTCGGCTAGCGTTTACCGATCCGCCTTACGGGTATGACTGGTACGGCTACCAACTGCTATTTCATCTCTATTCCGGCGGGCTAGACAATAAGCTTTATACGTACTGCAATGCGGCACAGAGAGCTGCGATTGCGGTCCTTATAGGTGCGATGATTGAGCTGAAAACCGCTGAAATCGAAGCGACTGGCAGCGAAGATGAATTTCTTCGGGCATACCAAATTTGGGCGCACGGAAAAGCTTGAAGTATCGATGGACTGGCTGCGGCGCGTCCGCTCCCGACCCAGGGGGCAGATTTCAAGGGGGAAAACATGGCCGAGAAGGATGACAGCTGGCTCACCGATCAGGCAGATCACCTAATCGGCGTCACGCTTATACATCGCGAATGGACTCAGGCCTCCGTCCGTGACGATCATGACCATTGCGCACTCTGTTGGGCCAAGTTCGCGAGGCTTGATCTGCCTGGCGAACTGCATGTTGGGTGGTGTACATCGGATGGGCGGCACTGGGTCTGCCAGCAGTGTGTCGATGACTTTAAGGTTCGTTTTCAGTGGATTTTGAACGACAACCTTGCGATTGATTGAAACGTCCGCTTCCGGCCCGAAGCGGATATCGGCCATTGAGCGTCAGGCTCCATGAGATGCAAAGAAAAGCCCGAAATTTCACAGGTGCCAAATGATCAAGTATCCCGTGGTGGACATCGGCGAGCTGCGTAGGATCGTGAGCGATCTCTTGGACCACGTTGAGGCCATAAACGGCCGCGAACTTCGCCTTGACCAGGATTACTACTGGAATGTCGACAGCGATCTTTTGTATGACATGGCCAAAGACGTGCCAAAGGCTGATCTGGTTGGAAGCCTTGGCGACAGCTGGGAATTCCTCCTCAACCTTCGAAAGCAGGAAGGTGATATCAAGGTTGAGGGGCCTTCGCTCATGCTTATCCATGCTGCGCCGCTATTGCGCTACATCGGAGAGAAGGTCGGTCAGTAGCAAGTGCAAAATGTCCGCTTCCGACCCACAGCGGACCTAACCGTGTGATGTCCGCTTCCGAGCCATTGATGTCGTTCGCCGAATTTCGCATAAGGGGCTTTGATGTCACTAGATACGACTGAGGAAGCAGGTTTATCGACCAAGAGCGTGGTTAAGCCAGTCAATGCGAAGGACCGCATTCACGCCATTGACATGCTTAGAGGAATCGCCCTATTCGGCGTGCTCGCGGTGAATTTGGTCGAAGAGTTCCGGGTATCACTGTTCCAGCAGTTTCTTCCTACACAGCCCTTGCTATCACCGATCGACAGCACGCTTCAGAATTTTATCTCGATATTTTTGGAGATGAAGGCGTTCGCATTGTTCTCGATCCTGTTTGGCGTGGGGCTGGCCATCCAGTCGGAACGCCTGGGGAATAGCGGATCTCGATTGCGTCTACTCATGCGGCGTTTGCTTGCGTTGCTGGCGATCGGTCTAGTTCATCTTCTACTTATTTGGAACGGCGACATCCTGACTGAGTATGCTTTGGCCGGATTCGTGGTGTTGCCGCTGCTGTGGCTACCCACTTGGAGCACAGCGCTTGCCGCATTTGGGCTACTGGCGCTCTACATCGCCATGCCGGCACTCCCCATACCAATCCCTTGGCCCTCTTTGGCCATGATGCAGCAGCACGTGCTCGAGGCGAATAGCGTTTATGCAACCGGTTCGTACGGGCAAATCCTGCGTTTCAGCTGGAACGAACTTCCCTATGTCCTACCATTGCATGAGTTCGTGTTCTCTCGCACGTTAGGACTGTTCGCGGTGGGCATGTTGGCATGGCGTGCCGGCGTGCTGCGGAGCCCTCACCGGCATAAAGCCCTTCTGCTTGTCGTGATCGGCCTTGGCTTGACGCTGGGGCTTCTCCTGAATTCGTCCGCTACGATTCACGCCGTTACGTCGTGGAATATGCCCGCTGTAACAGCCTCATGTCTTTCCAACGCCGCAGGCATTTTCATGGGGTTGGGCTATGCGGCAGCAGTTATTTCGCTGGTTGAGTTCACGAGTGCTCGGAGTGTCCTTGGCGTATTCGCTCCGCTTGGACGCATGGCATTTACGAACTATCTGTTGCAATCCGTGATCTTCAGCTGGGTATTTTTCGGCTACGGACTCGGCTATTTCGGGCGATTCGGATTAGCGGGGACTTTGCTCTTCGGAACCGTGGTCTACGGGAGCCAAATGGTGTTTAGCGTCTGGTGGCTGCGCCGATACCGATTTGGGCCCATCGAGTGGCTATGGAGGACGCTGATGTACGGGGTACGCCAGCCGATGGCTATTAGCCACGACATTATAAGAGGAGCGGCTCGCACCTCGATCTAACGTAGGATTCGCGTCAATGGGTCCGCTTGCGACCCGGAGCAGACATGGCCGTGCCGTCCTAACAAGAGATTGGAGATCATCCGTTGAAGCCGAGCACTAGCGCGAACCTCGCTTTAGCCCTAATCCTCGTTGGGTGGTTTCTTATGGGCTACGGATACCTGATGTCGATACGGGACTTCAGTCGTACCAGTCCTGGGGACTGGCAAGCGGCTTACTACGCAAGAGCGACGCTGATGACAGGTGTAGGGCTTGCTGTTGCGGCACTCTCGCTTTGGCTTTCTGGCCTTGCATTTCACGGTGCCAAGCGCAGAGCCATCGCCGTTGCAGGTTTATTTTTCTTGCCTTTTGGCGTGGTTGTTGCCGGATTCGCCCGGAATGCCCTCTGAGGCCAGCATTAGTAACCAACGTCCGCATCCGACCCGGAGGGGACCTTTCCACAGCCATGTTTTGCGAATGAAACAGGGGTAGTGATGGACTATGTAGAGAGCGTGTTGGCCAGAGCAGTCATCGTTCACTGTGAGTCCGACGGGCTGCGTGAGAGGCTCGAAGGAACGACGATGCCAGGCACTCAATCGGTTGCTATCGCTTATTCCGGCAAGCCAGAACTGGCCAACGTTTTGACGTCCCTGCAATCCCTGAAAGTACCGTTCGTATCCGCAGGTCCCAATCCGCCCTCCGACGTGTTTGAGCTTCTTGCGGCTGAGGGACTAGTTGCCGGTTCGGTCGACCGCGTCTTCTGGCGGAGTCCAGGCGAGCCCATTGTTGAACGCCTGTAACCGCGATACGAAATACGTCCGCTTCCGACCCAAAGCAGACATCGCCGTCACGGGCATTGCCCGTTGAGTCTGGGGCGAAAGTCCTTGGCGTCTTACAAGGGGAACCTTGCCGCTAATACCGGCACCCGGTTCAAAGGGGACGTTCTGACATATGGAGCCTTGTAATGAGATCTGTAGGGCGCTTAGCGAGTGTGGTCGGCTTGATGTCATGCGCGGTTTCGGCGCACGCCGGCTGGTATGTCATCCGCAACTATGAAGGGCAAGTTGGCAGCTTGCCGATACACGCCTCGCTTCAGAGTTACACCTTTGGTTCCGGACAGAATCTGGAAGGAAGCTACTACTACGACAGTCATCGCGCCCCGATCCCGCTTTACGGAAAGGCCACCGGAGGCGTGATCGCTCTATGTGAAGTCCATAACGCGGCTGAGTTCGACAAGCACATAGCTACGGGCGCGGCATTTTCTGCCGACACCTGTCCGTTTCAACTCGCGGCAGACGGCGACCATTTGCGTGGAACATGGAGCGATGGCGCCCACCGCTATGATGTTGCCCTGAAGGAAGTCGGCGCGTTAGACGATACGTCGTCAACCGCCAACATCCACGGCGAGTTGGTCATCCCCTATTGGGGGCAAACCGCGACGCACGGTTTTTTCGGCATCTACAGGAAGGTCGGCGACGGCTTGCTCGTCGATCACATTGACGTGGTCAACAAACGAACGGGAAAGACCGATCAGGTCATCTGGACCGGAAAAGCGGGTAAAGCCCTGGATCAAGAGGCACAGGATTGCTATTTTGGCTTCTACATGACGCCGATTTACATGAACGTTCAGAGTGATGGAGAGGCTGGCTCAGTTCAATTGAATTGCTACACCAAGAGCTCTCCGGACCAAGTGATACACCTTCAACTTGATTCCAAAACCGGGCGCTACCGGTCCTTGCATGCTGGAATCTGACGCCGCTCGGCCAAGGCTGATGATGTGACTTTCAGTAGTGTCTGCTATCGACCCGAAGCGGTCCTACTTCATAGTGCATCAGTCACGAAGCCAGGCTTTGAAGGATCGGTTTACGATGCCTGTCAAACTGGGAGGTCGATATGAGCAAGCGCCTGATCATGAATCTTGTAGCGGTTTGTCTGGCCGTCTTATCGCTCTATTGTGGGCTTACGGCCACAGATCCTTACGCGGTCGCCGCCGGTTCCGTCGGAGTCACGAGTTGGACCAAAGTTTCACTTTCCATCGTGTTTGGCCTGGCAGCGTTCATTGCGCTTTGGGTTTCTTCGAAGATCAGCGCGAAAGTGCCGCAGGGCTAAGGTCCGCTTTCAACCCAAGGCGGACGCCGCCCTACGCAGGACAACTTGCCCTCGGCGCGCGCGGTCATCCCCCCTCCTCGCCTGCGCGCTTCTCCCGCCGCTTTTGATGCAGGTGATGCATCTGGCCAAATGGCGCCACACGTAGGGCCATCGGTTACTCGTGGGCGCGTGGCGTGATGCAGTTTGATGCACCCGTGGACTGTAGTGAGCCCACCGGATGGCCGGCGATGGATGCATCGCGGCGATGCAGCGGCAGGGGGTCGCCAAGGGCGCTCCCTTAGCAGGACGACTCGCGCCGTTCGTCCACGATCAGCGGGGGCCTCCGGTCGCTTCGGGCCAGCCATGGCGAAGGACGCCACCGGTATCGGTTCCGGAAAAGGTAATTTTGGTAATCGGCCTCCCGAAAGGCAGGTTAACTCGTTGAATATCCGGATAAATAGGCATGATTCAAAAAGGTAATTTCAAGGTAATAAAAATTACCCTTCTTGATAAGTAATTGAATTTACCAGTAAAAATAAAGAGAAAAATTACCTTTCGTGAGGGTCATCGGATCACCCTTGAATTACCTTTTGATTACCTTTTGCCGCACGACCCAACTCGCTGTTGTTAAAGATAAATCGGGCGATCCGTCAGAAAAATTACCAAAATTACCCTTTTCCGACGAAGCCACCCATTGGGGCGACGAAGGATACGGGATGGCCTTCCTCGTTCGTCACCGTTCACCATCGACAGCCACTTAGAGCCGTTCCCCCGGGCTGCGGATCGCGTACCGGAGGCCCCACCTGCGTCGTTCGCGTATCGGCGAGAGCCATCTCGTTCGTTTCTTCCCTCAGCCCTGTCGAGGACGTCGCCCTATGACGCCCCCGAAGGAGCGATGGCGTGGATAGGGGCTCAATCGTAGGGGCCGAAGCCATGCCCCCGCGCCATGCGATAAGCCGGTGAGGCGGCTCATAATCGGTTGGCATGTCCTTGGATGGCGGTCGACCCGTTGGCCGTGATGGAACATAAGGGTCAAGCGTTAGCCACGCACCAGGGTCTTAAACGGCCTTCACGGCAAGCCCTGGCAAGGGGCGGGCAAAAAAAAGCGGCCATGAGGCCGCTCGGTCATGCCTTACTGCAGCCCAGCCGGTGGGCTCGAGAACACGCGAAGATGCCCTTCGCCGATCAGGAAATTCTTGTAGCAGGCCAGCGTGACATTCCAGGCTTCCCTGGCCACGGTGGGACCGGCCTCAATCACGTTGCCGTGCTCGTCGATAATCGCAAGCTGTGCTTTACGCCCTTCGTGTGTCCGGACGGACAACCCTTCAAAGCACACCGCCGAAAGGGTCACGCTGGCCAGTCCACCGGTAGCGGGAACACCGATCATGGCGAGACTCGCCCTGGCAAGAGCGTCTTCCACAGGGCGTAAGGTGCTAGAGCATGAGGCATGTCGTGGGGTATCCCTTGTCGTGATCGTCATGCCATAAAGCGTCGCGCACGCTCCGTGCGCCGAGCAAGGACGAGCTGTTCTGTGGGAGGCTCTACAGAACTTCTCAGGTTAGTAGGATGCGTAAAATGGCTTGACTGGCCCTGGATGCGCTGATCCGTCTCAGCGCCTAACTGCCGCATCTAGCCCCAGTAAATGCAAGGGAGGGGCGCTCCAGCACCGCCAGGCCCAACCACAAGAGCTGCAGTCGGCCTGCTCGTTCGGTGCACGGAATGCACCGGGTTTCGTTCGACGGATCGAGAGGAAACCCTGTCGGCCATCGCACAGAACTTTTCAACGCACTGCATGGCCAGCCTGCATGGTTTATATAGACTTGACTGTGGGCCAGCAAAAGAAAAGTGACTCGAGCGTCGGCAGACGATCGAAACGCCCGCTGCGCAAGCGGCCCGATCGCGGTAACGCACGAGGCGACGACCAACCACTGACGCCACTGGATCCCGGCCTCCGCCGGGATGACGGCTAAAGATGAAACCATAAGGCGAGCACCCTCCCCTCACCCCAACCCTCTCCCCAAAGGGGCGAGGGAGCTTAAGAACCACCTCGCGGCAGAATCAGCATCGAATCCCCATAGGAGAAGAACCGATACTTCTGCTCCACCGCGTGTCGGTACGACGCCAGCATGAAGTCGCGCCCCGCCATCGCCGATACCAGCATCAACAGAGTCGACTGAGGCAAGTGGAAGTTGGTCAGCAGGCCATCGACGCTGGAAAACCGGTACCCGGGGAAGATAAAGATCTGCGTTTCCCCGGCGAAAGGCTGCAATTCGCCTTCACGTACGGCGCTTTCCAACGCGCGCACCACCGTCGTGCCTACCGCGATCACGCGATTGCCCGCCGCCCGCGTGCGGCGGATCTGCTCCACCAGACTCGCGCCCACGTTGAGCCACTCGCGGTGCATCTGGTGATCCTTGATGTCGTCCGCGCGTATAGGCTGGAAGGTGCCTGCACCCACGTGCAAGGTCACGTAGCCGAACTGGACACCGAGTTCACGCAAGGTCGCGAGCATGGTCTCGTCGAAATGCAGGCCGGCGGTGGGTGCCGCGACTGCGCCGGGCTCACGTGCGAACACGGTCTGGTAGCGCTCCATGTCGCTGGCATCCGCGTGCCGTTCGATGTACGGCGGCAGTGGCATTTCACCCAGACGCAGCAGCAGGCGTTCCAGGGGATCGGGCGACTCGAAGCGCAAACGGAAAAATGGCCCGTCGCGCCCCAGCACCACGGCATGACTGCCGTCGGCCAGTTCGATACGCCCACCTTCCTTTGGCTTCTTGCTCACACCCAATTGCACGGTGGCTTCGTGCGCGCCGGTGACGCGTTCGATCAGGATTTCCACCTGTCCGCCGGTGTCCTTGCGCCCGTAAAGGCGCGCAGGCAACACGCGCGTGTCGTTGAACACCAGCAAGTCGCCTTCGCGCAGGAAGGTTGGCAGGTCGCGGAACATGCGGTCCTGGCGCGCCTGCGCCTCCATGTCGAGCACCAGCATGCGGCTGGCCGAACGCTCGGCCAGCGGTGCCTGGGCAATCAACTCGGGCGGCAACTCAAAATCGAAATCGGTTTTCTTCACGGGCGGGGTACTTGCGTCGAATGGGACATTATCGCGCAAAACCCCGCCCTGCCCTTCAAACCTGGGCTTTGCGCTTCCTGCGGCGCACCAGCCAAGCCGCGAAACCAGCCACGACGAGCACGAAAGCCCCCAGTTCGTACGGGAAGTAGTGCCGCACAGCGTGCTTCACCGCTCGCACCTGCTGGGCCCGCTTGAGCGCGCGAGCGCTGTCGAAATTCGGTTCTTCACAGGTGTGGCCGAAGTCGGTCGCCCAGCTCACGTACGCACCCTGCTTCACATAGCGCTGATAGAACGCCATGGCACGACGCTCCCGCTCGGACGGCTGGCTGGGTGCGGGATCACCGTAGTACTGGTAGTGATCCTCGTAATCCGGCGGGCCGTCCAGCATCCAGCCGGTGGCTTTGCACAGCACCGCAGCAAAGGCCTGCGAACGGGGCGGCAGCAAGTCAGCGGCCTGCGATGCCTCGTCCGCCGCGATGTAGCGGTAGTGGAAGCGATAGTCGGGCTTGGCCACGCTCTCGGCATAACGCTGGCGCTCGCCGTCGGTCACGTAATGCTGCTTCAGCGAGTCAGGCATCTGGCCACTGCCGCCCTGGAACGAGCCGCCGTTGCCCTGGAAATCCGGACCCTGCTCGTAGCCAAGGATTTCCATGCCGTTCTCGCGAGCGATCGCTGCGGCGGCATACAAGCCCTGCGCCTTGCCGATGTCCGTCCACGCGTGCTGGCCGTCGTGCATGGCCTTGGCGTAGGCGCGGGCCTTGCTGCGCAGATTGGCCAGCTCCGACTTGCCGTTGTCGTCCTGCGTGGTGATGCGCGGATCGTCATCCTTGGGGAAGTACGCGAACGCTTCGTCGTAGCGGCCCGCACGCATCAGGCGACGCGCCAGCAACCAGCGCACGTTGTCGGCCAAAGGAAACTGCATGCGGTAGTACGTGTCGGCCTGCTTGTCCTTGGGCGGATTGGGCGACTCGGGTGCATGTGCGTCGACAAAGCTCTTGAGTTCATCGACCGTCAGCACGCGCTCGGCGACGTAGGAGGCATCGTTGCCATAGCCCATGCCCACGGCGTCGCCTTCATCCTCGTACTCATTGCCATCACCACCCACGGCCGACGCCGCGTCGTACAGATGGCCCATCGCCTCGACGTACTCGCCACGCGCGAGGGCCAGCACACCGTCTTCGCCGGAGATCAGGTGCGCGTTGGCCGGCTCGATGGCGGCCTGCGGATCGTCCGTTTTCGGAAAGGCCTTCGCCGCCGCGGCGTACGCGGCGCTCGCCGCCGCCATGTCGCCCTTCTGCAGCGCAAGCTTCGCGCGCACCCATTCGGCCAGCGGGCCGGAGGATTTGTCGACCAGCCGCGCAGCCAGATCGTAGTTGCCCACCTGGTAGGCCAGCGAGGCAAGCCGGTCCGCACCGACCACATGGTCCAGCCCGCGCTTCTCGATGGCCTGCACGAGTGTCGTCAGGCGGGGATCAATCTTCGGCTTGGTCGCGGCCGTGGTGGTGCTCGCGGACGTGTCGTCCGATGCACCCTCCATGCGCGCCAGTGCATAGGCGACCAGCAGACGCTGCGGCACCGGGCTGTCGATCAGCGGATCGATCAGTTGCGGCTGGCGCATGCTGAAGTCGGCCACGGCGATCAGCGAATTCACCGCACTGTCCGACCGATGCCCAGCCTGCGCCGCGTAGAGCGTGATCGCGCGCCTGAGGTCGTCCGCCGTCAGGCCATTGCCGCAGCCATCGGTCTTGGCCGGGGCTTGGTTGTCCTTGTCACTGTCGCCGTCTGCACCATCGACGACATCCTCCGACGCGCCGTACAGAACGCCCCAACTGCACTGCGTACCATGATCGTAGAGATAGAGCCGCGCTTCCTCGCCAAAGCTGGAAACAGCCAACCCTTGCGTATCGGATGCGCCATCCACCGCGCGCGTGCGGGCGAGCCCGAAGGCCTTGGCCGCCGCCGCGCGTTCGCGCTGGAACACAGTGGCGTTAGACGCCGCGCCATTGGCCTTCGCCGCATGGATGCGGCCCAGCATGTAGGCGGCCCAGACCGAGCGGAGCTTGGCCTGATCCGGCGGCAAGACCAGCACCTGCTCGAAGCGGGCAGCGGCTTCGTCCTGCTGGTCACGGCTGAAATCCAGCGCGCCGGCCACATAAGCACGCAGGTCCGCGGGCAGATCCTTGCCCTGCTCGAACGCCTCGTCGCCGGTATGTAGATCCCGCAACGACTTGATGCGCGCCAGCTGCGCCACGCTCACGCCCAGCGATTTCGCCTCGGCTTCGTCGTTCTTCTTGTCGTCGCCGCCGTACGGAGGGGGCTCGTTACTGACCAGCTTGTCGGTGGCCGGCAACAGGTGCTGCGCCTCGAACGCGAAGCTGTTCTGCGGCACGGACTTCAGTGTCGCCTCGCGCTGATCCAGCAACTGATTGGGGAACATCGGGCCGCAAGCCCAGGCAACGGCACCGGCGAGGCCGGCCACCACCGCAGCGACAATCCATGGGCGCTTGTACATGGTTTTACCTGATAGGGGGCGCTCCGCGCCCAGACCGCGCAATTATGGCGGAAAGCCCCTGCAAATCGAGCTCAGGATTCAACATGAAGCGTTGGCGGCGTATCGCATCGCAGCCACCCCACCACAACTTGGCGCCCTGCTCGCAGCACGCCGACCCGCGTGCGCTGCAGGTACAGACCCTGTCCGCTACGTTGCAGGCCATAACCGTTGATGCCGTCAGCCGCCGCACAAGAACCTTCGACGCGGACGAGTGAAGGCAGCGGCAGATCCGCGTCGCCTTCGTTGACCAACCGCACGTCATAGCGATGCGGATCGTCCGTGCCGCCGGCAATGGCAGTCAGCGAAGCCTGCAACGGCACCCGGCCAAGCACGGACCGCCAGCTGGCCTCGCTCCATGCGCGTGCATCCTCGCCCGTCGGCAGGCGGAACCAGACGATGCCGGCCAAGCCCTCCGGCGCATCCGATTCCAGTGTCGAGACGAAGCGCTGCATCACGCGCGGGTCGGCAAACAGTTCGCTGGCCCCCTCGGCACCGACCAGTGTCAGCCGCTCGCTTTCAATCGCCGACACGCGGCCCTGATCATCCCAACTCACGCGCGTGCCGTAGGCTGGCAGCGCCACACGCCACGGCTTGTGGGTATGCCGAGCAAAGGCGCTTAACCAGCCCCGTGCAGAGTCGGGATTGAACAGCCCGGCACGCGGCGATTGCACGGCATGCACCTGCAATACGGCTTCGTCCGCCTGCGCCAATAACGCGTCCAGATGGAGGCTGTCCAGCCATGTCGGCAAGGCCGTCAGCGACAGCCGCTCGTTGGGCAGCAACGATGGCCGCAGTGCCTGAAGGAAATGCGTGTACGCAAGCAGCCGCGAGGTAGCGCAATCGTGATCGAGCTCTATGCCGGCCAGTACGAACTTCTGTTGCCGCCACGCAGCGAGGACTGCCTGTACGTCCGCAAGCAGCGTCGCCTCGTCCCACTGCTGCAATTGGCCCTCGATGCGTACCACGGCAACGACGGGCTTGCCGCTCGCCGACAGCGCGTTCCAGTCGGGCGTGAACACACGCCACCGCCCTTGCCCATCCATCTCGCCGGCCAGCACGCGCCATGCGCGTACGGATGATCCATCCTCGGCCACGGCGCGCACCAGCGCAGGCGCCCACTGTCGCTGCCACACGTAGGCATCGTTGGCGAGCGGCGTCGACCGGCCCGTGCACGCTGCAACAGCGGCAGCAACCAACAGCCATGCCAACCGGCCGATCCATCGGGACAACAAGGGAATCAAGATGCACTCGCCGGAAACCTTCCTGGCGCTATTGCACCCGAACGCGCGGGCGCTGGCTACAACCAGCCTTTCTGCCGGGCCAGCCGATAGGCTTCGATACGGTTGGTGGCGCCCAGCTTGCCGATGGCCTCGGACAGATAGTTGCGCACCGTGCCGTGCGACAGGTTGAGCTGGGCGGCGATATCGCTGGCTGATTGTCCTTCGCCAGCAAGGCGCAATACCTGCCGCTCGCGATCGTTGAGGGGGTCAGCCTCCGACCATGCCTCCAGTGCGAGTTGCGGATCGATGGCGCGGCCACCGCGATGGACCATGCGCAAGGCCTCAGCGAGATTTTCTGCCGGTGCATCCTTCAGCAGATAGCCCGACACGCCGGAATCGAGCGCGCGACGCAGGAAGCCCGGACGAGCAAACGTGGTCACGATGATCACCTTGATGGGCAGCTCATGGCGCTGGATGCGCTGAGCCAGTTCCAGCCCGGTCAGGCCCGGCATCTCGATGTCGGTGACGAGCACGTCGGGCTTCAGCCGCTGCACTTCCCTCCATGCAGCCTCGCCATCCGCTGCGGAACCAAGCACCTCGATGTCACTTTCGAGACTGAGCAGCGCGGACAGCGCGCCACGCACCATCGCCTGGTCCTCCGCCAGCAATACACGAATCATGCAGCACTCCTGTTGTTCGACTCGACGGACGGCGCACGGGGCGCGGCGTCCATAATGTTTTTCTTGATCAAGGGCACCTGCACCGTCAGCACCGTACCGCGACGCGGCGGCGACTCGATCTGCAGGCTTCCGCCCAAGGCCTGAATGCGCTCACGCATGCCGCTGACGCCATTGCCGTGCGCGCTCAGGCCGCCGCAACCATCGTCGCTGACCTGCATCTGCAGGCGTCCCTTCTCGACGGTGAAACCCACCTTCGCCGAACGCGCCTTGGCATGGCGGTGGATATTGGTCACCGCCTCGCGCAGCACCAGCGCGAGCGGGGCCTCGACTTGTGCGGGTACGCATACGTCATCGGGCAAGGCGCCGTTGAAGTCGACACCCGAGGCCTCCAGCATCAGGCGTGCCGATACCAGTTCGGCCGCGAGATCGCCGCGCCGCATACCGGTGACGGCTGTGCGCACTTCTGCCAGCGCGTGACGCGCGACGCGTTCGACCTCCTCCATCTCGCGCTGGGCGCGTTCCGGATCGATCAAGGCCAGCTTGCGCGCCAACTCCGATTTCAGCGCCACCAACGACAATGTATGCCCGAGCAAATCATGCAGATCACGACCGATGCGCTCGCGCTCGGCCAACGTGGCAAGGCGGCGGACTTCTTCCTGCGACAGGCGTAATGCAGCGTCTTTGCGATGGTTGTTCATGCGCAGGAAATGCCCGAAGCCGGACATCACGGCCACAAAACCCACCAGCAACAGAATCCATGCCGATATGTGCTGCCGCTGCGCCATGATGACGGTTGGAACGGCCAGTATCGCCAGCGCAGCCAGCCACCGACGCAAGGACGGCAGATAGGCCAGGCACATCACCGCCGACACCAGATAACCCATGGCCACGCCATTGAACGGCCACACGATGAGTCCCAACACCGCCATCGCGCTCGCGTACATGGGTAGCAAGCGATACGGTCCGGTGTACACCCGGTAATGGAAGTACAGGTACAGCGGTGCGGAGATCAGGGTCGGGAGCAGCCAGCGTTTCCAGCTCGATCCGGCATCGATCATCGGACCGACGAACAAAGCAATCACCCAGAACAAGTTCGCCATGGACTCCCAGCGCAGGTAACTGGGCGAGCCCAGCTTGCCTAGCAGGGAATCGGGATGGGTATCGAACCAGGCCTTCATGTCGCGTGCCGCTCCTGCGGCGTCCAATTCGTGGCATGGCCTTCCGGCACCCCACCTTCCGCCAGGACATCACGCAATACCGAACGCGAACGCAGAGGCACGGTGATCTCCAACCGCGTGCCCTGCCCCGGCGGAGAAACGACCACCAGCGTGCCGTCCAGCGCGCGCACGCGTTCATGCATGCCCTTGAGGCCGTTTCCGTGTACATCGATGCCGCCGCGCCCGTCGTCTTCGATGCTCAGGCGCAGGCTCTGATTGACCACGACGGCGTTCACGCGCGCCCGGCTGGCACGCGCATGGCGGGCGATGTTGGTGACCGCTTCACGCAACACCAGCGCCAAGCTCCGCTCCACCTCCACCGGCAGGGAAGGCGGTAGCTCTCCGGATTCGAACGACACTGCCGAGGACTCCAGCATCAACCGTGCCGCCGCCAACTCCGCGGCGAGATCCGTCGCGCGGATACCGGATACGGCTGTACGCACTTCAGACAACGCATGCCGCGCCACCCGCTCTGCGTCCGCCAACTCACGCTTAGCTGCCTCGCTGTCGCGGTCGAATAGCTTGCGCGACAACTCCAGCTTCAGCGTGATCAGCGACAAGGTGTGTCCAAGCAAGTCGTGCAGATCGCGCCCGATGCGCTCCCGCTCGGCCAATGCAGCAAGCCGGCGAACTTCCTCATGCGAAAGGCGCAACTCGGCTTCTTTCTCATCGCTCAAACGCTCGGCATGCACGACCAGGCCGATGATGATCGACGTCACCGGTATCCAAATCACCGCCTGCCACACGTAGTGCAGCAGCATCACCTCGGTGATGAGCGCCGCGTTGAGCAGCACCAGTGAGGCCATGTAGCGACGCAGCTCCATCCGGCAGCTGCGCAACATGATGGTGCCATACACGAAATAGGTCAGCGCGCTGGAGTACCACGGCAACAACACCAGCGACAGGGCGACCAACGCCAGCGCGAAAGAGCGCGAGCGGCGGCGCGAGGACACACAGCACTGCGCGTACAGGAATAGGAAGATCGGATAGGTGATCAGCGTGAGCAGCGCCCATCGCCACGTGTACTTGTCGAACACCGGGGTCACGAACACCCAGACCGACCACAGCAGATGGATGGCGTCCGTCCAGGGCGACTTGCCCTTCTGCACGCCGATAGCCACCAGGGAATCTGGCGCAGGGGTAAACCAAGCTCGCAGCCGCTCTCGCACTGTGTCTATCTCCCCTTGATCCACCTGCCCTTTGCGCATGCTACTTCAACCGAGGCGACGCAGGCGGCGTACCGCCAACGCGAAGCACGCCAGCCCAAAGATCAACAGCACGGCGACGTTGGAACCAACCGCGGCATGCCCCATGCCAAGCGCGCGAAGCGCCAGCGCCTGCAAGTGCGCACTCGGCCAGATGGGCGCGATCCGCTGCAGCGCGGACGGCAGCAGTGGCAGCGGAATCCACAGGCCGGACAGGAAGGACATCGGTAGATAGATGATGTTGATGATGGCCGGCGCGCCCTGCCCTTTCACCAGCGTACCCACCAGCATGCCCAGCGCGCAGAACGGCAACACGCCCAACATGCTCGTGGCGAGGAACCACCCTGCCTGCGCGGCATCCAGCGGCACATGTGCAAGACCGATGGCCATCGCCAACAGCAGCACGGCGATCACGCCGGAGCTGAGCATGGCCATCACCATCTTGCCAAGCAGGTAGGCGCCCGGCGGCATGGGCAGCGCACGCTTGAGTGTGAGCAGCCCGTTCTCGCGCTCCATGGCGAGCGAGACACCGAAGCCGAACAGGCCAGGGCTCATCACGCCGAATACGCCGTAGCTCGCGAGTAGATAACGCGCGGCGTCCCCTTCGGCGTTCTGGTGTATCACGATGCCGAACAGCAGGTAGAACATGGTCGGAAACAACAACACCGGCAGCAGGAAGCCGGGGGCGCGAAGATAGCGCACGCATTCGCTGCGTGCTTCGGCCAGGTAGGCGCCAAGCAGGCGGCGTAGAGGCATATCGCCCGTAAGCGACTTGGCATCGATGGCGGTGATGGACATTACGCGACCTCCTTTTCAGCGGCGTCTTCGCGGGTCAACTCAGTAAAGGCCTCCGCAAGGCCCGCGCGGCGTACTTCCAGTTCCGACAAGGCCGGGTCGGCATCAAGCAGGCGGCGTAGTACTTTTTCTGGTGCGTCGCTGTGTATATGGAGATGCGCATCATCGCGCTCGGCATGCGAGACGTGCGGCCAACGCATCAGCGCCGCCGCATCGAGATCGCTGATGCAACGGATGCGAGTCATCACCACGCGCGAGCGCAGCGCATCGACGCTGCCGTCGCTCAGCACGCGACCCTTGCCGAGCACGACCACGCGCTGCGCCAGCGCCTCGGCTTCTTCCAGGTAATGCGTGGTGAGCACCACCGCGCAGCCTTCCGCAACAAGATGGCGAATCGCCGCCCACAAGGTCTGTCGCGCATCGATGTCCAAGCCGACCGTGGGCTCGTCGAGAAACAGCAACTCCGGCCGACCGCAGATCGCCAGCGCGAATTGCACGCGGCGTTGCTGTCCACCGGAGAGGGCGGCATAGCGGCGCGACAACAGATCCGCGACGCCGGCCAGTTGCGCGGTTTCGTCCAACGAACGCGGCGCCGGGTAGTAGCTCATGGTCAGCCGCAACAGTTCAGATACGCGCAAGGTTGCCGGCAAAGAGGCTGACTGCAGCATCACGCCGATGCGTCGTCGCGCATCGATCTGCTGCGGGTCACGCCCGAATAGTTCCACCTTGCCGGCGTCCGTGCGCACCAACCCGAGCAATAGGCTGATGGCTGTGCTTTTTCCTGCGCCGTTGGGACCGAGCAGCGCTAGCAGTTCGCCGCGGTGCAACATGAGATTGAGACCGTCCAGCGCTGTTAAAACACCGTAACGTTTGATGGCGCCAGACAAGCTGGCGATGACTTCGACGGGCTTGGTCATGGCTCCTCCTTCCTACCCGCCATGCTAGGCAGCGCAAGGGTTTGTCAGCAGTTGCCCACGTCAGGGAACGCAGGTGACAAGCGTCACCCGGGGTTACGGCGGCGACAAGGCCGAGTTATGCTCAGTAGGTCGTTGCGTTGCCACATCCGTGATGGATCGCAATGCGACATGATCCCCCCCGGATCACGGAAACGCTGAACAGTCACGCGTTTCCACCATGCATTCGTTGACACGTCGATACGCATGCCATCGGGACGGCAGGCAAGTCGACCTTGAAGGAGGAACCCATGGGCGTGATTGATCAGCTGCGCGAACTGCGCGAATTCGGCGGCGCACCGCAGACTACTGGCCTCGACGACGCCACCATCGAGCGTTTGGCGGTGAGCCACCCTGAACTGGCGCAGGCCATCGGCGACGCGGTAGCGCGTCACCGCGAACTGCGTAGCGAACTGGGCGACTTCCTCAAGCTTGATGAAGCCGAGCAATTGACGAAGTCGCAGACGGAATTCGTCAATTTTTATCCGGACGACGCCATCAACCCGTACCTGCCGGCGGCTGCGCGCGGCCCGTGGGTGGTCAGCTTCAAGGGCGCGGTGATCCACGACAACGGCGGCTACGGCATGCTTGGCTTTGGCCATAACCATGCGGCCATCGACGCGGCGCTCGCACGCCCGCAGGTGATGGCCAACGTGATGACGCCGAGCATCTCGCAGATGCGTTTCGCCAAGGCGATGGACCGCGAGTTGGGCCGCAACCGCGGCAGCAACCCGTACGCCCGCTACCTGGCGCTCAACTCCGGCTCCGAAGCCGTGGGCCTCGCCTGCCGCATCGCCGACGTCAACGCCAAATTGCTCACCGATGCGGGCGGCCGTCATGCGGGCCGTACCATCAAGCGCGTCGCAGTGAAGGGTGCCTTCCACGGTCGCACCGACAAGCCGGCGCTCTATTCCGATTCCACCCGCAAGACCTACCTGCAGCACCTGGCCAGCTATCGCCATGAGGACACGCTGCTCACCGTGCAGCCGTACGACATGGCGCAGTTGGAAGCCGTGTTTGCCGACGCGGACAAGAACGGCTGGTTCATCGAGGCGATGTTCCTCGAACCCGTGATGGGCGAAGGCGACCCGGGCCGCGCGGTGACGCCGGAGTTCTATCAGAAGGCCCGCGCACTCACCGAAGCACACGGTTCGCTGCTGCTGATCGACTCCATCCAGGCCGGCCTGCGTGCGCACGGCGTGCTGTCGATCACCGACTATCCCGGCTTCGAGAAGCTCGCGCCACCGGATTTCGAAACCTTCTCCAAGGCACTCAACGCGGGCCAGTATCCGCTGTCCGTGCTTGCTGTCACCGAGCGTACCGCCGACCTGTACCGCAAGGGCATCTACGGCAACACGATGACGGCCAACCCGCGCGCGCTGGACGTGGCGCTCGCCACGCTCAACGAGCTCACCGACGAGGTGCGCAACAACATTCGCGTGCGCGGCAAGGAATTCGTCGACAAGCTCAACACGTTGAAGAACGAGCTGGGCGGCCTGATCACCAAGGTGCAGGGCACCGGCCTGCTGTTCTCGTGCGAGCTGTCGCCGGAGTTCAAGTGCTACGGCGCGCACTCCATCGAGGAATACATGCGCGAGCGCGGTGTGGGCGTGATCCACGGCGGCACCAACTCGCTGCGCTTCACCCCGCACTTCCTGGTGAGCAGCGACGAGGTCGACCTGGTTGTTTCGCACGTTCGCCAGGCCTTGCTGCACGGTCCGCGCAAGCTCAAGTCCGAAGCGGCATAAGCCACACCCGGAGCCAGCATCGCCCGCCCGACGGCGGCGATGCTGGCTGCTTCCCCGCATTGCGCCGCGTCCGCTTGATGCGGAAGCCCTGAAAAGCGCAACAGACTTCGCAAAAACGAACGAAGTCGCGACTTCCTTCGCGAAACTGTCGCAATAACTTACTAGCCTCGTCCCCGATGGGTCCATCCCGGCCCCAGGTAAAGGGAGTGGTTAATGAAAGCTACGCACGTCCGGCGCGCCCTTGTGGCAGCGCTGCTCGTCATGCTGTCGGCGACTGCCGCACACGCAGACGATCTGAGCATCAGCCAATTTCGAGTCCGTGGTCCGGCCGGCGGCAACGACGAATTCGTCGAGCTGTTCAACAGCGGCAGCAAGGCGCTGGACCTGTCCGGTTACAAGTTCAACGCATCCAACGCGAGCGGCACCGCAGGCACACGCCTGACGCTGCCCAGCGGCACGTCCATCGGCGCAGGTTGCTACCTGTTGCTGGCCAATGGCGCCAGCGGCGGCTACTCCGGCAATGTGGCCGGCGATATCAAGTACAGCACTGGCGTCACCGACGACGGCGGCCTGGCCATCCTCAATGGTGCGGGCAAACTGATCGACCAAGTGGGTCTGTCGGCCGGCTCGGCCTATCAGGCGGGTACGCCGTTAGCCTCGCTGGGCACCACCAACGCCGACAAGGGCTATGCCCGCAGCACCGACGCCGCCGGCCTGCCGCGCAACACCGGCAATAACCAAGCGGACTTCGTCGTCGTCTCGCCCACCACGCCGCACAACAGCACCAGCACCTGCGTGGTGATGGGCCAGTCGTTCTCCATCGCCGACGCCAGCGTCACCGTGCAAGGCGCCACCGACGTCAAGATGCCTTTCACCGTCACCCTCACTCAGCCCGCTCCGGCCGGCGGCGTGACCGTGCAGGCGACCACCCACGACAGCACGGCCACCGTTGCCAATGGCGACTACGACGCACTCGACACCACCCTGAAGATCGCCGAGGGCCAGACCCAGGCCAGCTTCAATGTGGTGGTGCATGGCCGTACCACGCCGAGCGACGACAAGGCTTTCGAGGTGAAGCTCAGCCAGCCGGGCGGCAACATCCCGCTGGCGCGCGACACTGCGCTGGGCGCCATCCTTTACAACATCCCCGTTGCTGCCGAGATCTGGCAGATCCAGGGCCGCGAACAGATTTCTCCGCTGGTCGGCAAACCGGTGAAGACCACGGCCAACGTCGTCACCGCTGTCGGTCCCGCGGGCTTCACCATGCAGACGCCGGATGCACGCGCCGACGCCGATCCGCTCACCTCCAACGGCATCTACGTCTATACCGGCGGCAAGCCGACCGCGACAGTGGGCGACGTGGTGGATGTGGATGCCACCGTCGACAACTACTACAACCTGCCCGAACTGAAGAACGCGACCGTCACCGTGAAGGCACACGGTAGCCGCCTGCCGGCGCCGGTGGTGTTTGGCGACAAGATCCCTTCGTCCAATCCCGACAAGCTGTCGTGCGGCGCCACCAACTTCCAGTGCTTCGTTGGCATGCGCGTGGTGATCGAGAACGGCATGATCAACACGGGTAACAAGCGTTTCAGCACGCAGCCGTATGCCGAAGTCAGCATCACGGCGAACGGCAAGCGTTCGTTGCGTCTGCCGGGAGTGCGCTACGGCGTGCCGGTGCCCGCGGGCGTGGAACTGCCCAACTGGAGCGGCAACCCTGAAGTGTTCAAGATGAACACGGCGGACTTCGGTGCCGTGCCGGCGAATACCCCGTTCGTGGCGGGCAGCACGTTCCGCGCGGAAGGTGTCATCTCGTACGACTTCGGCGCGTACACCTTTATCCCGACCAAGATCACGCTCAAGCGTGCGGCGGAGATGCCGCGTTCGGTGTCACCGACCGCCCCCTACGCACTGCGAATCGGCGCGTTCAACACCGAGCGTTTCTGCGACAGCGACTTCAACACCACCTTCACCTGCAGCGGCAACAGCAAGGAGCCGACCGCTGACGAGGTAGCCCTGAAGACGCAGCGTCTGTCGGCCTACATCGGCACCGTGCTGAAACTGCCGGACGTGTTGTCGGTGGAGGAAGTAAAGAGCCTGTCAGTGTTGCAGGGCCTCGCCCAGCAGTTGAACGGCGAGTACCGCACCAAGTACCAAGCCTATCTGCTGCCGGGACATGACCCCAGCGGCATCAACGTGGGTTTCCTGGTACGCAGCGACCGCGTCCGCGTGGTGTCAGTGCAGCAACTGGCTGCCGACGAAAACTGGAACGACAACGGACAGACCGCCTTCGTGCACGACCACCCGCCGCTATTGCTCACCGCAGAGGCCCGTGGTGTGCGCTTCCAGGTGATCTCGGTGCACACCAAGGCGCGCACCAATGTTGACAAGGATGACGCTGGCGCCGTGCGTGACCGTCAGAAGCGATTCCTGCAGGCATCCTCGCTGGCTCGTCAGGTGCAGAAGCTGCAGACCACCAATCCGTGGCAGCCACTGATGGTGGTGGGCGACTTCAATGCCTATCAGTTCAGCGATGGCTGGGTCGACGTGGTCGGGCTGATCTCTGGCAAGTACAAAGACAGCGAGAACCAGCTGAAACTCGGCAAGAACATCGTGCAGCCCGCGTTGTGGAATGCGGTGGAATCGGTGCCAAAGAACGATCGCTACTCGTTCCTGTTCACCGAGAAGTTCGGTCCCATCCAGGGCTATACCCAGGCGGGCTCCGGCAACTCGGGGCGCGAAGTGCCGACCGTGCAGGTGCTGGACCATGCGCTGCTGAACTATGCCGCGCGACTTCGCTTCGTAGAAATGCAGTACGGCCGTGCCGACCTCGATGCACCGGCACAGACCGCCGCCGACGCTGTCACGGCCACTGACGCGCGCAAGGCGATCGGCGTGTCCGACCATGACGGCTTCGTGGTGGATCTGTTCGTACCGGGCAAGCTGGGCCAACAGAAGCCCCGTGGCTACGACGAGCATCGGGACGATGACGACGATGACCACGGCAAAGGACACGGCTGGGGCCACTAAGCCCTGACCCCTGCCCACTGAAAAGCCACGCCCGTCGCCGGGCGTGGCTTTTCTCTTTATGGCCGGTGACACCGTTCGCTTCCAGCACGGGGATATCAGGCTGCTGCATGGCTGAATGATCTGTAGCGCTGGCCGGGAATGACCCTCCCCGACAGCCTGCCTGCAGGCATAGACTTGCGCCACCGGCACTCGCCGGTCATCAAGGAGGGTACCCGCATGTCTTCGCGTTTGAGCCTGATGGTAGCCAGCGTTGCGCTGGCATTTGCCGCATCCACCGCTTTCGCCGCGCCCCAGGCCGCAACCAGCAGCGCGCCTGCCAAGAATGCACAGCAGCAACGCATGACTGACTGCAACAAGCAGGCGACGGGTAAGACCGGTGACGACCGCAAGACCTTCATGAGCAGTTGCCTGAAGGGCGAAAGCCCGGCCGCAGCGCCAACCAAGATGACGCAACAGGAAAAGATGAAATCCTGTAACGCCGACCCGCAAGCCAAGTCGCTCAAGGGCGACGCACGCAAGCAGTTCATGAGCACCTGTCTGAGCAGCCAGCCCAGCGCCGCTCACTAAAACCCGAGCGTGTTGCGAGGGTGCCGGCCTTGGTCGGCACCCTTTTTTTGTTTGTGCTTAAGCAAGCCCTGTTATGCTGCGCACTCACCTCCACTGGGATTCGCCGCCGACATGCGCCTCTAAGCCACTCCCTTGCCGACTGACACGCCGCCTTCGTGCGCGCGTTGCGTCTGGCTACGAGTGACAGGGCGGTCGACATCCGCGCGCTTTCGCGCAGACCCCCTGTCGTATGCCACTCCCCTACCGGAGGGTCTATGACAGCTATTGCCATACACACACACCAACTCACTTTCGCGCCGCCCGGGCGCGATCCCGTATTCCAGGATCTGGACGTCTCCTTCACCGTCGGCCGCCATGCATTGGTCGGACGCAATGGCAGCGGCAAATCGCTGCTGGCGCGCATCCTCGCCGGCCAAGTCTCACCGACGCAGGGCAACGTGGTCCGCCACGTGGCACTCGACTATCTGCCGCAGCGATGGCCGGTGTTCGCCGGAGGCGTGGCCGAGGCGCTCGGCGTAAATCGTAAACTGGATGCCCTGCAGCGCATCGAGGCCGGCAGCGTCGATCCGCTGGATTTCCAGGCGATCGACGAGGACTGGGGCATACGCGAACGCCTGCGCCGTTGGTTCGACGAGGCTGGCGTGCCTAGTGATGAAACGCGCCCATGGGAAAGCCTTAGTGGTGGCGAACGCGTACGCCTGCGACTGACCGCCATGTTCGAGCAGACACATCATTTCCTGATACTCGACGAACCCGGCAATCACCTGGACCGGCGCAGCCGTCACTGGCTACGTGAATGCCTGCGCATGCATATAGGCGGCTATTTGCTGATCAGCCATGATCGCGAATTGCTGGCCGATGCCCAGACCATCGATGACCTCTCTCCGCGCGGCATGCAGCGTTATGGCGACGGTTTCGCCGCGTACCTGACGCAGCGGGAGGCCGAAACCGAGGCGGCGGAACAGCAGTTGGATCATGCGCGGCGCGAACAAAAGGCGCTTGATCGCCGGCAGCAACAAGATCGCGAGCGTCTTGAGCAACGCCAGCACAAAGCCGACCGCGAGCGCGGCAACGCCAACATCGCCACCATTCTGCTGGACCGCCGTAAGCAACGCTCGGAAGACACCGGTGCCCGCTTGCGCACCGCACAGCAATCACAGCAGGAGCGACAACGCGAACGGCTGACCGAAGCACGAACACGTGTTGACTTGCATCGCTCCCAGCGGTTCGACCTCGGCACGCTTCCGGCCACGCATGCGTCTTTGCTGCTCGAAGGTGTGATCCTCCCGCACGGTCACACCGAATCCATCGATCTGCACCTCGCACCGGGTGAGCGCCTGCATCTATGCGGTGACAACGGCAGCGGCAAGTCGAGCCTGCTTGCCGTCATCATGGGCCACCAGTCGCCACGTGCGGGGCGCATGCGGCGCGGCGCGCGCGTGCTGCTGATCGACCAGCACTACAGCCTGCTACAGGACGACCTGAGCGCACTGGACAACCTGCGTACGCTGTCACCCGGCCACACCCCCACGCGCTATCGCGAATACATCGCCGGCATTGGCCTGCGCGCCGAGCGGGCCGATTTGCCTGCACGGCTATTAAGCGGCGGCGAGCGGGTGAAGCTGGCCTTGCTTGCGCTGGACAGTGCACTGGAGCCCTATGAGCTGCTTCTGCTCGACGAACCGGACAGCCATCTCGACCTGGACAGCCGCCGCCTGCTCGAACAGGCACTCGCCACCTATCGCGGCTCGCTGATCCTGGTAAGCCACGATGCCGCGTTGATCGAGCAGGCGGGCATCGAACGCTGCTTCCTTTTGCGCAAACCCCTCGCCCTCGTCACACAGCGTGAGTGACAATTGCGTGACCCACGCAGCCAGGTTTACCCATGAAGATCGTCGAAGTCCGCCATCCCCTGATCCAGCACAAACTCGGCCTGATGCGCCGCGCCGGCATCAGCACCAAGGAGTTCCGCGAACTCGCCTCTGAAGTGGCCTCGCTGCTTACCTACGAGGCCACCAAGGATCTGGAAACGGTCGAGCAGCACATCGAAGGCTGGGCCGGCCCGCTCACCGTGCATCAGATCAAGGGTAAGAAGGTCACCATCGTACCGATCCTGCGCGCAGGCCTGGGTATGCTGCCCGGCGTACTCGACATGATCCCCGCCGCCAAGGTCAGCGTGGTCGGCCTGCAGCGCGACGAGGAAACGCTCAAGCCGATCACCTACTACGAGAAGCTCACCGGCCGCATGGACGAGCGCATTGCGATCATCGTCGATCCCATGCTCGCCACCGCCGGCACACTGGTCGCCACGGTGGACATGCTGAAGGCCGCCGGCTGCAAGCGCATCAAGGGTCTGTTCCTGGTCGCCGCACCCGAGGGCCTCAAGCGTATCGAGGCGGCTCATCCGGATGTGGAGATCTACACGGCATCCATCGACGAGCGCTTGAACGAGCACGGCTACATCCTGCCCGGCCTCGGCGATGCGGGTGACAAGATCTTCGGCACCAAGCAACTGCCCGCCAGCTAAGCGCCATCACCGCACACCATCCAACAGCCCCGTCATCACTGGCGGGGCTTTTTTGTGGTCCGACGGAATGAGAAGTGCAGCACAAAAGTCATGGGGTCGACATCTTCCCGTGCGATCTTTGCCGCGCTTCCATGCCACCCCGAAATCACCATAACAATTTGAATTAGAAGAATATTTTTTTGATTTATGGCTAAAGTTGCCGCGCGGTGAGCCGACAGCTCTTGCAGTACCCTCACCCCCGGATTCCCCCATGTTCAAGCTATCCAAGCGGATCACCGGACTGACGCTACGTCAGCGTCTGTTGCTGCGCCTGTTGGCCATCGTGGCCTTGCTGGCGATCACCTGCGTGGCGGGTGTGGTGCAACTGCATCGCGCCGACACGCGTATCCAGGGTTTGGTGGAAGGCTCGCTCAGCCCAGTGGCCGATGTAGGCCGCGTGCAGAACGACTACAACAGCACCCTGCAGGTACTGGTGCACGCCGTCATGTCCCAACTGCCCTCCGCCGTGGATGACGCGCACACGCGCATCCACGCGGATCGCGTGGATGGCGAGCGCCATTGGAAAGCGCTGCTCGGCAGTGAACTGGCACAGGAACAGGCGCAGACGCTCAAGATGGCCGCCGCGCATCGCGCCGATGCCGACCGCACGATCGATGAGACGCTCGCCTTGCTCGATGCCGGCCAGTTCGATATCGCCGGCCTCAAGCTCACCACCGAGGTGCAGCCGGCGTACGAGCCGCTGCAAAGCGATTTCGCCAATCTGTTCCAGGCTGCGCTGGCCAAGGGCAACCAGCAGGTGGCGATGCAGCACGCGGCGGACCGCGACGGCATGATCCTGTTGCTCGTCCTGCTGGGTGTGGCGCTGGTCGTCACCATCGTGATGGACGGTGCACTCATGCGCTCGCTGATGCAGCGCCTGACCCGCGCCACCCACGTGGCCGAACGCATTGCTGCCGGTACGCTGGGCGAAGCGGTAGAAGCCGGCGCGAACGACGAACTAGGCAAGCTGCTGCGCGCACTGGCGTCGATGGATACACAACTCACGCGCGTGCTCACCGAGGTTCGTACGGGCGCGGCATCCGTGGGCGAACGCGCGCGCCGCCTTGCACAGGACAACGACGCGCTAAGCGAGCGCACGCAGGCCCAGGCCGCCAGCCTTGAAGAAACCGCCGCCTCGATGGCGCAGATGGCCGACACGGCCACACAGGGCGCGGGCCATGCCGATGGTGCAGCCTTGGCGGCACGCGACGCGCTGGCACACGCCGAGCACGGACGTCACGTGGCCAGCGAGGCCATCGACTCGATGCTCGCCATCGAAAAGGCCAGCCGCGATATCTCGGAAATCGTCGATCTGGTCGACAGCATTGCCTTCCAGACCAACCTGCTCTCGCTCAACGCGGCGATCGAAGCCGCGCAGGCCGGAGAGCGCGGCCGCGGCTTCGCCGTAGTAGCGACGGAAGTGCGGCAGCTCGCGCGTCGCTGCGTCGATGCGGGCAAGGACATCCGCCGCCTGGTGGAGCGCAGTAGCGAAGCGGTCGACATCGCACGCGAGCGCGTGTCCCGTTCCGGCGAGGCGCTGGACGGTATCGTGTCCGGTATGGGCAGCATGTCCGAACGCGTCATGCAGATTTCTCGCACCAGCCAGTCGCAGGTCAGCGGCATCACCCAGATCAACCGCGCCGTCATGGAGATGGACGGCATCACCCAGGCGAATGCCGATCTAGTGGAAGACATCAACTTCACCGGGCGCGCATTGGCCGCCGATGCTGACACGCTGATGCGGCAAGTCGCCTTCTTCCGCCTTCCCGAGAAGGGCGGCGATCATGGGACGGCGCACGACGCGCGTCCTCCATCCGCAATGACGCAAAACGCTCAGGCCATCGCGGCCTGACATCCAGCAGGGCATGTCAGTCAGTCTCGCTTACCAATACAAGCCGCACGCCATGCTCGAGCGCGCACTTCTCGCAGGAAGCCTTCGACCAGTCTTCCAGCCCGTGGTGCGCGTCGACACGCTCGAGGTTGTCGCGCACGAAGGTCTCAGCCGCTGCGCCTTCGCGCCGGGAAATATTTCCATCCTCGACCTGCTGGATCTGGCACGCATGGAAGGCCGGCTCGCAGAGCTGGAACTGCACGCCGCGCGCACACTTTGCAGCGCGTTCGAAGCCCAGGCAGCTCCGGGCCGTCTGTTGGTGAACCTGAGCGCGCACGCGATTCTGCACGACTCATTGCGGCCGGACGATGTGCTCGCGGCGCTGTCGTCGTGCGGTCTCGATCCGGCACGCGTAACCATTGAGGTGACCGAGCGCGACGTAGTGGAAAGCCCTGCGCGCCTTGCGCATGCGCTCGGCTATCTGCGCGCACACGGCATGCGCATCGCGCTTGACGACTTCGGCAACGGTCATTCCAACTTCGAGATGTGGAACGAGATCCACCCTGACGTGGTGAAGATCGATCGTTACCTGATCAATGGGCTGTCGCGCAGCGCGGGACGGCTGGCCATCGTGCGCTCGCTCTGCCAAGTGGCCGAGTCACTCGGCACTGATCTGGTGGGCGAAGGCGTGGAAGACCCGGCGGACCTACGCGTGATGCGCGACCTGGGTATTCCGTACGCGCAGGGCTTCCTGATCGGTCACCCTGCCGAGCGCGCCGTGCACGAGGTCAGTGCCGACGTCCGGCAGGTATTGCGCACGGCCGCCGTGCCGGTGCTGCCGCGCCCGCGCGGCCCCGTGACCCAGCGCCCAACCCAGGTGAGCCACCTGCTGATGGAAGCGCCGGCGGTGCAACCACGCCAGACGAATGATGAAGTCATGGCGCTGTTTGTGAAGCACCCAGAACTGCACGCCGTCGCCGTGGTGAAGGACGGCCACCCCATCGGACTGATCAATCGCCGACTGGTCAACGAGCGCATGGCGCAACCCTTCGCGCGTGAGCTGCTGGCAAGGAAGTCGTGCACCGCGCTGATGAACAGTGCGCCGCTGGTCTGCGACGAAAACCGCAGCCTGGAGAGCTTGGCCGACGTGTTGCGCGGTGAAGACCAGCGCTATCTGGCCGACGGCTTCATCGTCACCCGCAAGGGACACTATCTTGGCCTCGGCACCGGTGAAGCACTGGTACGCCGTGTGAGTGAGTTGCGCATTGAGGCGGCGCGCCACGCCAATCCGCTGACTTTCCTGCCGGGCAACATCCCCACCACGGAGCATCTGGAACGCTTGATCGACGGGGGTGACACGTTCACCGTCGTGCACGTGGACCTCACCGATTTCAAGCCGTTCAACGATCACTACGGCTACTCGCGCGGCGACGAGATGATCCGCCTGCTGTCCAGCCTACTGAGCGAGCACGTCGATCCGTCGCTTGATTTCGTTGGTCACATCGGCGGTGACGATTTCGTGGTGCTGTTCCAGAGCGACGATTGGGAAGCACGCTGCCAGCGCATCATCGATGCCTTCAACGCACGCTCGCCCCAGCTGTTCGATGCAGACGACCTTGTCCACGGCGGGCTGCGCGGAAAGGATCGCCGAGGTGATCCTCAATTCTTCCCGTGCACCACCGTCGTGATGGGGGCGGTCGAACTGGCACCGCCACTGCCGCAGCGGGCGCAATCCATCGCCATGCTGGCCGCACGCGCCAAGCGCCAGGCCAAGCGTGCGCACGTCAGCCTGCACGTATTCCCCAAGCTCGCTGGGACCCCATGAAAAACCCCCGGTCGTTGCCGGCCGGGGGTTTGAGAAATCACCTGAGGGACGATCAGCCGCGGAAGCGGTCCGTCGCTTTCACGAGTTCAGAGATATTGCCGGGCTCGAACGCCGAGTGGCCGGCATCCTGCACGACGTGCAGATCCGCTTCCGGCCAGGCGCGGTGCAGATCCCACGCGCTGCGCATCGGACACACCACGTCGTAACGGCCCTGCACGATCACTGCCGGGATGTGACGGATACGTCCCACGTTGCGCAGCAACTGGTCGTCATGTTCGAAGAAGCCACCATGCACGAAGTAATGGCACTCGATGCGCGCAAAGGCGAGCGCGAACTCGTCTTCACCGCTGGACTGGATGTGGCCTTCGTCCTGATACAGGTAGCTGGTCGCACCTTCCCATACCGACCATGCACGTGCAGCCTCGACGCGCACCACCGGATCGGTGCTGGTCAGGCGGCGATAGTAGGCACTCATCAGGTCACCGCGTTCGGCTTCCGGAATGGCGTGCAGATAGGTCTCCCACGCATCCGGGTACAGCGCATCGCAACCCTTCTGGTAGAACCACTCCAGCTCCCAGCGACGCAGCATAAAGATGCCGCGCAGGACGAGCTCGGTTACGTGCTCCGGATGCGTTTCAGCATAGGCCAGCGCCAGTGTGGAACCCCACGAACCGCCGAACACCTGCCAGCGATCGATACCTAGGTGCTTGCGGATGCGCTCGATGTCGTTGACGAGGTTCCACGTGGTGTTGTCATGCAACTCCGCGTGCGGGGTGGACTTGCCACACCCACGCTGATCGAACAGCACGATGCGGTACACCGCCGGATCGAAGAAGCGACGGCACTTCGGGTTAGTGCCACCGCCAGGACCGCCGTGCAGGAACACCACCGGTTTGCCGTTCGGGTTGCCACTCTGCTCGTAGTACAGCGTGTGCAGGTCCGAGACCTTGAGCATCCCGGTGTCATACGGCTCGATCTCGGGGTACAGGGTACGAAGTTCCTGCGACATGCTGGGGCTCCTGAAGCGAACGGGGACGGCTGTTTAGGCTAACACGCCGCCCCCTTTCGCCCGAACCGTCCAGCGGCCCGCCAGTAGCCCGGACAGGTGTTACGGCGCGCCCACGGTCAGCACGGTAAAGCTGTCCGGCTTGATGGCCGGGTGATGGCCTTCCTGCGCCGGGCCGGCCAGCGTGGCGGCCGACAAGTACAGGCGATGCAGCTTGGGATCGAGTGCCAGCGTACGCGCGCTCGGCTGAGTGGGAATGGTCGCGGCCACGCTGTAGTGGTCGGCATCGTCCTGGTGCACGGCAGTGATATTGCCGCTCTCGCCGTTGGAGCTGTACACCGTGCCAGTGGCGTCGTCGAAGACCACCGCGTCCGGGCCCTCGCCAATGGCGACGCTGGCAACGACCTTGCCCGCGTCCGCGTCGCTCACCACCATCTGCTTGTTGTCGCAGACGGAGAAGAGCCGGTGGTGCTTGCGATCGATGGCCAGGCCGGACGGCGACTCACAGGTACCGAGCTTCCAAGTGCCCACGACCTTGTTCGTCGCCGTATCGATCTTGATCAGCTCGGCGGTGTCTTCGTTGTTCACGTAGATGTGGCCTGCTTCGTCGGTCGCTGCGAACTCCGGCTTGCCGGACAACGGCACCGTCGTGATCACGGTGTTGTTCGCCGGATCGATCACGCTGAAGGACTTGCCTTTGCCGTTGAAGGTGAAAACGTGCTTCGACATCGCATCGTAGGTAATCGCATCCGGCTTCTCGCCGGTGCCCTTGATGGTGGCGAGCACTGCCAGCGTGTTGAGATCGAACACCGTCACGGAAGCCGACTGGCCATTGCTGGTATAGCCACGATGCGTGGACGGGTCGAGCGCTACGCCATGCACGCCCTGCGTGCCCGGAATGGTGCCGACACGCTTGTTCTGGTCCACATCCACCACTTCCACGCGATCACCGCGCGTCACGAACAGGTGGCGGTGCTGCTCGTCGAAACTCAGGTAATCCCAGCCACCAGCGCCGCCCAGCGGCAGCTGCGAAATGACCTGGAACGGGGCCGCCTGTGGCGCGGCAAAAACATGCGAAGAACAGGCGGCGAACAGGGCGATAGCAAGGACGTTGCGAAGGGGACGGTGCATGGGAGACCTGTTGGTGACGGGGTTCCCAGAGCATGCAACGCGTGACTTAGACCTTGCTTACGAGCACCCGCCCGAACCGATCAGATGAACAGCTTGCCCGGATTGAGCAGCCCTTCGGGATCGAACACCTGCTTCACGCCACGCATCAGGGCGATCTCCGCCTCGCTGCGCGTGCTGCCCAGGTAGGCGCGCTTCACCAGGCCAATGCCGTGCTCAGCGGAGATGCTGCCACCGTGGCGCTGCAAGGTGTCGGCGAGCAGCTTGGTGACATGCTCGCATTGAGCGATGAAGTCGCTGTCAGAAAGATCATCCGGACGCAGTACGTTGATGTGCAGGTTACCGTCGCCGATATGCCCGAACCACACCACATCAAAGTGCGGATACTCCTGCCCAAGCAGCGTCTGGATCTCGTGCAGGAATACCGGCAGCGCGCTGATGCGCAGCGAGATGTCGTTCTTGTACGGGCGATGTGGCGCAAGGCTTTCGGTAATGCCCTCGCGCAGGCGCCACAGCGTGGCAGCCTGCGCTTCGCTCTGCGCGATCACGCCATCGCTGATCCAGCCGTGATCCACGCCGTACTCGAACGCGGCGAGTGCGGCATCCTGTGATGACTCGTCCGCATCGAATTCAGTAACGACGTAATAGGGGTGATCCCCATCGATGGCGCGCTGTGCGCCGTGCGCCAGCACGTGGCACAGCGCCACATCGGTGAAGAACTCAAATGCCTGCAGCGTGAGACGGGAACGGAACAGCGCGAAGACTTCCATCAGCGCGTCCATGTTCGGCAACGCCAGCAGCATCACCTGCGAAGCCGGTGGCGGATCGGTGAGCCGCAACGTGGCCTCGACGACGACGCCGAGCGTCCCTTCCGAGCCAATCATCAACTGCCTCAGATCGTAGCCGCTGGAGTTCTTGATCAGGCCACGATTGAGTTGCAGCAGTTCGCCATTGCCGGCGACCACCGTGAGGCCAGCGATCCATTCCCGCGTATTGCCATAACGGATCACACGGATGCCACCCGCATTGGTGGCGATATTGCCGCCTATGGAACACGAGCCGCGCGCGGCGAAGTCCACCGGATAAATCAGCCCTTGTTCCTTCGCCGCTTCGTGCACGGCATGCAGCGTCATGCCTGCCTGTACCGTAAGCGTGCGATCCACGGCATCGAAATCGAGCACGCGATTCATGCGCTCCAGGCTCAGTACCAGTTCGCCGTGGGCCGCGACAGCGCCACCGGAAAGGCCCGTGCGGCCACCCGATGGAACCACGGCGACGCCCTGCTCGTTGGCCCAGCGCACGATGGCCTGCACCTCGGCAACGTCGCCTGGCAACGCGATAGCCAGCGGCGCGGGTGTCCAGCGGCGCGTCCAGTCACGGCCGTAGTGCTCCAGGTCGGCCGGATCGGTCAGCAGGCGAAGGTTGGGCAACCGAGCGGCAAGCGCGGCCAGTCGAGCGTCAGTCATGTGGTGTTCCCCGGAGTGCCCTGCAAGCCTGCCAGCGCAGCCTTGCATCGTCCAGTGTTGCGACGCCGCAAAAGCCCTTCAAGGTCTGGCATAGTGACCGGGTCATCCACCGCGCCATGGCCCATGAAGACCTCGTTCCCGAAACAAGACATCAAGGTGCTCCTGCTGGAAGGCGTCAGCCTCAGTGCCGTCGAAAGCTTCCACCGCGCAGGTTATAGCCAGATCGAATACCACGAAAAAGCCCTGCCGGAAGCGGATTTGAAGGCCCGCATCGCGGAAGCGCACATCGTCGGCATCCGTTCGCGCACTCACCTGACGGACGAGGTGCTTCAGCAGGCTAAACGGCTAATTGCCGTGGGCTGCTTCTGCATTGGCACCAATCAGGTGGACCTGGGCAGCGCACGCCGGCTCGGCGTGCCGGTATTCAACGCGCCCTACTCCAACACGCGCAGCGTGGCGGAATTGGTTATCGCTGAAACTATTATGCTGCTGCGCGGCATCCCCCAGAAGAACGCTCTGTGCCATCGCGGCGGCTGGACCAAGTCGGCGGCCGGCAGCTTCGAGGTCCGCGACAAGGTGCTGGGTATCGTTGGCTACGGCCACATCGGCACACAGGTCGGCGTACTGGCCGAAAGTCTGGGCATGCGGGTGATCTTCTACGACATCGAATCCAAGCTTTCGCTCGGCAACGCGCGGGCGGCGGATAGTCTCGAGGACCTGCTCGAGCGCGCCGATGTCGTCACCCTGCATGTGCCTGAGACGCCCTCAACGCAGCTGATGATCGGTAGCCGCGAACTGTCCCACATGCGCAAGGGTTCGCTGCTGATCAATGCCTCTCGTGGCACCGTCGTGGATATCGACGCCTTGGCCGCAGCCTTGCGCGCGGAGCATCTGGCCGGTGCGGCGGTGGACGTGTTCCCGGTGGAACCGAAGGGCAACGACGATGCCTTCGTGTCGCCACTGGTAGGCATGGACAACGTCATCCTTACCCCGCATATCGGCGGCAGCACGCTGGAGGCGCAGGACAATATCGGCATCGAAGTCGCCGCCAAACTGGTGCGCTACAGCGACAACGGCTCCACCTTGTCGGCGGTGAATTTCCCGGAGGTATCGCTGCCAGAGCACCCGCGCAGTCGCCGCCTGTTGCACATCCACCGCAACGTGCCCGGCATACTTTCGCGCATCAACGAGCTGTTCTCTGCCGGCAACATCAATATCGACGCCCAGTTCCTGCAGACGGACGGCGAGGTGGGCTACGTGGTGATTGATGTGGCCGCCGATGAGAAACAATCGGCCGAACTGAAAGACCAGCTAGCAGCCATCTCGGGCACGCTGCGTAGTCGCGTGCTCTACTGAGAGCCGAGAAACCCACACAAACAAAAACGGCGCCCCAGGGCGCCGTTCTGCTATCTGTTGCCGAATTGGGACGGCGTCTACCGAATAACGCCCGGTAACCCAGTGTAGACGGAGCGTCTAGGTGTACTAAGCCGCCAAATACCCCCAGATATACCCCCGCGAACTACGCGCGAAAGCGGTATGCAGATCGCCCCAAGTGACGAGGGACTGCTCAGACGGATCAATCCAACGCCTCGGTTAGCTGCCCTTGGCAGGCTTCCCAGCCCCTATCTCGGCCAGCTGGCGGGCCAAGATGAACACTTCATCCAGTGACCTATCTAGCTGGGCCGCGACTCGCTGCATGGACTTTAGGGAGGGATTGCGGCGCCCTCGCTCAATTCCACTGACGTAGGAGTCCGTGGCACACAAATCCATAAGCCTAGCGAAGTCTTCGAATTCGGACGCCAAATTTGACTCCCAGCGTTGGCAACTTGCGAAGGAGTCAGCATGGCGCACCTCCGGGGGTACGGCCGCTTTCGACGGGCCTCATACCCCCGAACATACCCCCGGATTTGGGGGTATGCAAGGGATACCCCGGGATACCCCAGTTAGTGCGGACAACAAAAAACCCCGGGAAGCCGGGGTTCTAAGGGGACTCTAGTGATATCCCATGTTGCCGAATTGGTCGGGACGGCGGGATTCGAACCCACGACCCTCTGCCCCCCAGGCAGATGCGCTACCAGGCTGCGCTACGCCCCGACGATACGGCAAGAGGACAAGTCTACCAGCTTGGCTGGTAGTACCGGAAGCCTCGGATGAAACTTAGCGGCGCAGCAGCGCCAGCACTTCTTCCAGTTCCATGCGCACCTGGCGCACGATCTGGTGGGAAATGCTTGATTCCATGCGCGCCTGCGGACCTTCCAGACGGGCACGGGCACCCGTAATGGTGAAGCCTTCGTCGTATAGCAGGCCACGAATCTGACGGATCATCAGTACATCGTGACGCTGATAGTAGCGACGGTTGCCGCGACGTTTGACGGGATTGAGTGCGGGAAATTCCTGTTCCCAATACCGCAGCACGTGCGGCTTGACGCCACACAGTTCGCTCACTTCACCGATCGTGAAGTAGCGCTTCGCCGGGATGGCCGGCAGCTCGGTGTTATTCCCTTGGTCCAGCATAGCCCTCGACTCGCACCTTGAGTTTCTGACCCGGTCGGAACGTCACCACACGACGAGCGGAGATAGGAATCTCCTCGCCCGTCTTGGGGTTGCGCCCCGGCCGCTGGTTTTTCTGACGCAAGTCGAAGTTGCCGAAACCCGACAGCTTCACCTGCTCACCCTTTTCCAACGCCTCGCGGACGACCTCGAAGTAGGCGTCTACGAATTCTTTTGCCTCACGCTTGTTGAGGCCTACCTCAAGAAAGAGGCGCTCGGCCATCTCCGCTTTGGTCAGCGCCATCTTATCCTCGCAACTTCGCCTTGCATGCCATCTCCAACGCTACGACTGCTTCGCGAATGTTACGGTCAGCGTCGTCGTCAGTAAGCGTGCGTGAAGCGTCCTGTAAAATCAAGCCCATAGCGAGACTCTTTCGGCCCACTTCGACTCCCTTGCCGCTGTAACGGTCGAACAGGCACAACTCTTTCAGCTGACCGCCCAAGGTCTTCCGGACTACCTGCTCAATCTGTGACCAGGTCACCTCTTCCGGCACATCAACCGCGATATCGCGGCGAACGGACGGGAACCGGGGCACAGGCTGTGCCTTGGGCAGGCGACGGGCTAGCACTGGCTCCAACGCCAGCTCCAGCACATGGACATCGGCGCCGAGGTCCAGGGCTTTAGCCAGTTGGGGGTGCAGCGCACCGAGGAAGCCCACCGTGTTGCCGTCGCGGGTTACGCGGGCACCGCGACCCGGATGCAGCCAACTCGGCAGCCCATCGGCGTGGATGGCCCAACGCTCCGGCTCGCCGCCCCAGGCGATCAGGGCGTCGAGGTCGCCCTTCAGGTCATGGAATTCGAGCGAGCGGGATGCTTCGCCCCACTGCTCCGCATGAGCCGTGCCGCAAGCAGCGATGGCCAGCATCGGCGTTTCAGTCGGTGCGTCCTTGCGGGCGGCCGCCTCCGCATCAATGCGGAAGGTGCGACCCAGTTCGAACAGGCGCACGCGTTCCTGCTGGCGGGCGCGGTTGTGCGAGAGCGCAACGATTAGGCCCGGCAGTAGCGAAGGACGCATCACGGCAAGGTCTGCCGATAGCGGATTGGCCAACGGCACCAACTGCTCGGTCATGCCCCAGCGCTGAAGCACGTCATGACCGATGAAAGCGAGGTTCACCGCTTCGTAGTAAGCACGTGCGGCCAGCTGTTCGCGCACGGCCAACTCGTTGAGGCGGCCTTCCGGCTCAACGGCCAGCGTCAGCGCGCCGGCAGGCGTGTGCGTCGGGATGTTCTCGTAACCGTGGATGCGCGCGACTTCTTCGATCAAGTCTTCTTCGCGCTCGATGTCGAAACGACGACTCGGCGCGGTGACTTTCCAGCCATCGGCCTGCAGCTCGACCTTCATGCCCAGCGCCGTGAAGATGCGCACCACCTCGGCATCGGCGACGGTCAGGCCCAGCACACGAGCCAAGCGCGCACGGCGCAGCAGGATCGGCTCAGGCGATCGCAGGTGTTCCGGCAGGGTGACGTCCACCAACGGGCCGGGCACACCACCAGCAATATCGAGGATCAATCGCGTGGCGTATTCAACGGCAATGCCCGGCAGTTCCGGATCGACGCCACGCTCGAAGCGATGCCCTGCATCCGTATGCATGCCTAGCTTGCGGCTGCGGCCGATGATGGCCGAGGGAATCCAGTGGGCTGCTTCGAGGAACACGTTGCGCGTGGTCTCAGTGACGCGCGTCTCCGAGCCGCCCATGATGCCGCCCAGTGCCACCGCGCGAGCGCCCTTGCCACCAACACTGTCGGAGACGACGAGGAAATCGTCGCTCAGCTCAACGGTGCGGCCATCGAGGAGCGCCAGCTTCTCGTTCGTGCGAGCCGGGCGGACGACGATGTCGCCTTCTAGCTTGTCCTTGTCGAACGCATGCATCGGCTGGCCAAGTTCCAGCATGACGTATTGCGTGACATCGACAAGGAAGCTGATCGGACGCAGGCCGCTGCGGCGCAGGCGTTCTGCCATCCAAACGGGTGTCGATACGCTCGCGTCGACGTTGTCGATCACGCGTCCAGCAAAACGCGGCACGCGCTCGCCCGCACCAAGCACAACCTGCATGGTCGCGTCATTCTGAGCCGGCACAGCCTGGGCATCCAGCGGAATGACTTCACCACCCAACGCGGCGGCGACATCGAAAGCGATGCCACGCACACTGAAGCAATCGGCGCGGTTGGGTGTGAGTTTGATCTCAATGCTCGCATCCGGCAGACCGAGATAGGTGGCGAGTGGCGTACCCACCGGTGCATCGGCCGGGAGCTCAAGCAGGCCGGACGCATCCGGATCGATGCCCAGCTCCTTGGCCGAGCAAAGCATGCCGAACGATTCAACGCCACGCAGCTTCGCCGCCTTGATGGCGATGCCGCCCGGCAAGGTGGCACCCACCGTCGCCAGCGGCGCCACGAGACCCGGGCGCGCATTGGGCGCGCCGCAGACGATCTGCACGGTGCCGTTGCCGGTGTCCACTTCACACACCTGCAGGCGATCCGCCTCAGGATGCTTCTGGGCGCTGACGATGCGGGCCACGACCACGCCGTCGAGCGAGTCGCCCAGCGCGGTGACGTCTTCAACCTCCAGACCGATCGCCGTTAGCGTCGCGGAAAGTTCGTCACGCGATGCCTTCGTCGGCACATGGTGACGCAGCCAGTTTTCGGAGAATTTCATGCGTATCGGTTCCTGCTGCGTTTACGCGAACTGCTTGAGGAAGCGCAGGTCGTTCTCGAAGAACGCGCGCAGATCGGAGACGCCGTAGCGAAGCATCGCAAAACGCTCCACACCCAGGCCGAACGCGAAGCCGGTGTAGCGCTCCGGGTCGATGCCGCAATTCTTCAGCACGTTAGGATGCACCATGCCGCAGCCCAGCACTTCCAGCCAACGCGTACTGCCGTCCTCCGCATCCCAACGGATATCCACTTCGGCCGAGGGCTCGGTAAAGGGGAAGTAGCTCGGACGGAAACGCATTTCGAAATCACGCTCGAAGAACGCACGGATGAATTCAGCCAACGTGCCCTTGAGGTCCGCGAAGCTGGACGTCTCGTCAACCAGCAGGCCTTCGATCTGATGGAACATCGGCGAGTGGGTCTGGTCCGAGTCGCTGCGGTAGACCTTGCCCGGCGCGATGATGCGGATAGGCGGCTGGCGGCCCTGCATAGAGCGCACCTGCACTGGCGAGGTGTGCGTACGCAGCAGGCGACCGTCGCCAAAATAGAAGGTGTCGTGCATGGCGCGCGCCGGATGGTGCGGCGGGAAGTTCAGCGCTTCGAAGTTGTGCCAGTCGTCCTCGATCTCCGGACCATCGGCACGCTGGTAACCCAGGCGCGAGAAGATGGCCGTGATGCGCTCGAGCGTGCGCGTGATCGGATGGATGCCGCCGCGTTCGCCATTGCGACCCGGCAGCGTGATGTCGATGGTTTCCGAGGCCAGGCGATGATCAAGCTCCGCCTGCTCGAGCACCTGCTTGCGCGCGGCGAGCGCGTCGGCCAGGCGATCCTTGATGCGGTTGACCTCAGCGCCGCGTGCCTTGCGCTCGTCTGGCGAGAGTGCGCCCAATGCTTTCAGCGCGGCCGTGACAATACCGCTCTTGCCCAGCAGGCTTACGCGCAGCGCATCGAGCGCCTCCAGCGTATCAGCCTTGTCGATATCGGCCAGCGCGGCTACCGCGCGGCTATCCAGGTCATCCATCGATGCGACTCTCGCTTTATTCCCTCTTCCCACTGGGGAGAGGGCTAGGGTGAGGGGCCGCTCTAGCGATATCGCTGTATCGAAGCGCGCTTCGTGCTTCGATTGAAAACCGTGGCAAGACGTGTCCCCTCACCCCGGCCCTCTCCCCGGAGGGGAGAGGGAGCAACATCGCGAGCTGCCCAAACAAAAACGGGGAGGAGGCTGGTGGCCTCCTCCCCGCTTGATCACATCATATCGTCAGTGCGCAGTGCGCAAGACGATCAAGCGGCCAGACTGGCCTTCGCCTTCTCTGCGATCGCGCCGAACGCCTTGATGTCGTGCACGGCGATGTCCGCCAGCACCTTGCGGTCGACAGTGATGCCGGCCTTGGCGAGACCGTTGATCAGACGGCTGTACGACAGGCCGAACTGGCGAGCCGCAGCGTTGATACGGACGATCCACAGAGCGCGGAACTGACGCTTGCGCTGCTTGCGGCCGATATAGGCGTACTGACCAGCCTTGATGACGGCCTGGTTAGCAACGCGGAAGACTTTGCGACGGGCGTTGTAGTAACCCTTCGCGCGGCCAATGATCTTTTTGTGACGACGACGGGCGGTAACGCCACGCTTTACACGAGCCATGGTTTATCTCCTCGCCTTACAAGTACGGCAACATGCGTGCTACACCCTTGGTGTCGCAAGCTTTGACGTGGTTGGTGGCACGGAGACCGCGCTTACGCTTGGTCGACTTCTTGGTCAGGATGTGCGACTTGAAGGCGTGACCGGCCTTGAACTTGCCCGACGCGGTTTTGCGAAAACGCTTCGCAGCCGCCCGGTTGGTCTTGATCTTGGGCATGGGAATGCTCCTTGATGGGGCTAGGCCCCGGTTTCTGACTGATGTGGCGGCGCTTTGAAGCGCTCTTTCCGTCCTGCCAGCATCGGTTCACGGCCCGTCCTGGTGGGTCGAACCGGCGATTATACGCAGGAAATCAGGGTTTTGCTAGCGCTGAGCGCGCGCTCCGGAAAGGTGACGGAGAAAGCCCAGTGCCGCGAAATATCCAAAAGAAAAGCGGCCCACCGGCCGCCTTTTCTTTAATTTACAGAAACTTACTTCTTCTTCGGCCCAATCATCATGACCATCTGACGACCTTCCAGGCGGGGGAAAGACTCCACCACACCGTTCTCGCCGACATCTTCCTGGATCTTCCTGGCCAGATTCTGGCCCAGATCCTGATGGGACATTTCACGGCCGCGGAAGCGGATGGTGACCTTGACCTTGTCGCCCTCTTCGAGGAAGCGAAGCATGTTGCGCAGCTTGATCTGGTAGTCGCCCACGTCCGTGACCGGACGGAACTTCACTTCCTTGATTTCAACCTGCTTTTGCTTCTTCTTGGCCGCCTGGGCCTTCTTCTGGGCTTCGAACTTGAACTTACCGTAATCCATGATGCGGCAGACCGGTGGGTCGCCGTTCGGCTGGATCTCGACCAGGTCCATGCCCGCCTCTTGAGCCAAGGCCAGTGCCTCGTCGCGGGTAAGGATGCCTAGCTGTTCCGAATCTGCGCCGATCACGCGAACGCGCGGGACGCGGATCTCAAGGTTACGGCGATTGCCCTTTGTGTCGGTGGTAGCGATACCACAATCCTCCAGAAGAGTTCTTAAAAGTGCCGGCCCGCGCGCTTAGCGACGGGTCTCGGCTTCCAGGCGTTCGATAAACGCGACCAACGGCATGCTGCCGAGGTCTTCGCCCGAACGCGTACGCACGGAAACGGCCCCTGATTCCTTCTCGCGATCTCCGACCACCAGCAGGTAAGGGACTTTCTGCAACGTATGTTCGCGGATTTTATAGCCGACCTTCTCATTGCGCAAATCGGCGTGAACCCGGAAACCTTTATCGACAAGGGTTTGCGCTACTTCGCGGACATAATCGGCCTGAGCGTCCGTAATACTGAACACGGCGGCCTGCAGCGGGGACAGCCAAGTGGGCAGCAGACCGGCATGATGCTCGATCAGGATACCAATGAAACGCTCCATTGACCCCACAATGGCACGATGCAGCATGACTGGGTGACGGCGCTGTGAACTCTCGTCCACGTACTCGGCGCCCAGGCGCTCGGGCATCATGAAGTCCACCTGCATGGTGCCCACCTGCCAGGCGCGGCCGATGGAGTCCTTCATGTGGTACTCGATCTTGGGGCCGTAGAAGGCGCCCTCGCCCGGCAGCTCCTCCCACTTGACGCCAGCGGCGCCCAGCGCGGCGCGCAAGGCCTCTTCGGCGCGATCCCATACCTCATCACTGCCAATACGCTTGTCCGGACGCAGCGCGATTTTCAGCGCGATGTCCTCAAAGCCGAAGTCGTCGTACACCTTCATGGCCTGCTGGTGGAAGGCCGTCACTTCGGACTCGATCTGCGCTTCCGTGCAGAACACGTGGCCATCGTCCTGCGTGAAGGCGCGCACGCGCATGATGCCGTGCAGCGCGCCCGAGGGCTCGTTGCGATGGCAGGCACCAAACTCGCCGTACCGCACCGGCAGGTCGCGGTAGCTATGTAGGGACGTGTTGAAGATCTGCACGTGGCCCGGGCAGTTCATCGGCTTCAGGGCATACGTGTGCTTCTCCGACTCGGTGAAGAACATGTTTTCCTGGTAGTTGTCCCAGTGGCCGGACTTCTTCCACAGCGACACATCCAGCACCTGCGGGCAGCGCACCTCCTGGTAGCCGCTCTGGCGGTACACGCGGCGCATGTACTGCTCCACCTGCTGCCAGATCGCCCAGCCCTTGGGATGCCAGAACACCATGCCCGGGCCTTCTTCCTGCTGATGGAAGAGGTCGAGAGCCTTGCCGATCTTGCGATGGTCGCGCTTCTCGGCTTCCTCCAGCTGGTGCAGGTAGGCCTTCAGATCCTTGTCGTTGAGCCACGCCGTGCCGTAGATGCGCGTGAGCATCGCGTTGTTGGAATCGCCGCGCCAATACGCGCCGGCCACCTTCATCAACTTGAAAGCGCGCAGCTTGCCCGTGTTGGGCACGTGCGGGCCACGGCAGAGGTCGATGAAATCGCCCTGCGAATACAGGGACAATTCCTCATTGGCAGGGATGCTCTCGATGATCTCGGCCTTGTACTCCTCGCCCAGACCGCGGAAAAAGCTCACCGCCTCATCGCGCGACTTCACGCTACGCGTCACCGGCAGCGCTTCCTTGACGATCTTTTCCATCTCCGCCTCGATCTTGACCAGATCGTCGGGCGTGAACGGGCGCTCATAGGCGAAGTCGTAGAAGAAACCGTTGTCGATCACCGGACCAATGGTGACCTGCGCGCCCGGATACAGGCGCTGCACAGCCTGCGCCAGCAGATGCGCGGTGGAGTGGCGAAGGATATCCAGCGCCTCCGGGCTCTTCTCCGTGACGATTTCGAGACTGGCGCTGTTCTCGATGGGAAAGCTGGCATCGACCAGCTTGCCGTTCACCTTACCGGCGAGAGTGGCCTTGGCCAGGCCGGCGCCAATGGAGGCAGCCACATCCTGCACCGTCACCGGATGGTCGAACGGGCGCTTGCTGCCGTCGGGTAGCGTGATTTCAATCATGTTCGCACCTAAAAAAGACGTCCCAAAGGAACGTGCTCTATTTGAAGAGTCCGGCCATGGATGGCCGGTTTGTCCTTGCCTGCCTGGATGGCAGACAAAAATAAAGAGCGCCACGCGCCCTTTGTGTGAAACAAGGCGTGGCTCGAATCAGCGTTGGAAGGTGGTAGTTGCCATGTCACACGCTCGACCGGCGCTCGAAGCGCGGGCCACCTTGTCTCCGGGTGGGTACGTACCGAACGCTAGTTTAGCCCATCGAGCGATGTCAAATCAGCCAGCGCCGACTCTGTCTCAATATCGGCAGCGATAGAATGCCCGCCCCGTCGATCCCCGAGGTTTCCGCATGCGCATTCTCGTCACCGGCACAGCCGGCTTCATCGGCTCCGCCCTTGCCGAGCGCCTGCTGGCGCGCGGCGACGAGGTCTATGGCATCGACAACCACAACGACTACTACGACCCCACGCTGAAAGAGGCCCGACTCGCTCGCATCGCCAACCACGCCAACTACACGCATCTACGGGCCGATTTGGCCGACGCCGAGGCGGTGAACCGTGCCTTTGCGGACTTCCAGCCCCAGCGCGTGGTGAACCTGGCCGCACAGGCGGGCGTGCGCTACTCGCTGAAGAACCCACAGGCTTACGTGCAAAGCAATCTCGTGGGTTTCGTGAACATCCTGGAGGCCTGCCGCCATGGCAAGGTCGAGCACCTCGTCTATGCGTCCTCCAGCTCTGTCTATGGCGCCAACCGCAAGATGCCCTTCGGCATTGAGGATGCCGTCGACCATCCCATCAGCCTGTACGCAGCCAGCAAGAAAGCCAACGAGCTGATGGCGCATACCTACAGCCACCTGTACGACCTGCCCACCACCGGCCTGCGCTTCTTCACCGTGTACGGCCCCTGGGGCCGCCCCGACATGTCGCCCATGCTGTTTGCCGACCGCATCAGTCGCGGCGAGCCTATCGATGTCTTCAACTACGGCGACCACAGCCGCGACTTCACCTACATCGACGACATCGTCGAAGGTGTGATCCGCACGCTCGATCACATCGCCCGACCAGATGCCGGCTACGACGCTCTGCGGCCGAACCCAGGCACGTCGAGCGCGCCTTATCGCGTCTACAACATCGGCAACGACCAGCCGGTGCAGCTACTCCGCTTCATCGAACTGATGGAGCAGCACCTCGGTCGCACGGTGGAAAAGCGCCTGCTACCCATGCAGCCGGGCGATGTGCCGGATACCTGGGCCGATGTCTCGGCCCTGCGCCGCGACGTGGGTTACGCACCGAGCACGACGATTGAGGAAGGCGTGGCGCGCTTCGTGACTTGGTACAGGGAATACTTCCAGCGCGGGGAGTAACCGCTGCTCACATCACGATGAGGGCCCACGCGCTGCGCCCCATAGGAAGCGCAACGAACGATCAGAACGGCTTGGCGATCACCAGGAACACGATGCCAAGCAACACCAGCACGGGCAGCTCGTTCATGATGCGCAACGTCTTTGACGACGGCAGCAAACCACCCTTCTCGCTACGCTTGAGCAAGCGCCCGGTCCAGCCGAAATAAATCAGCATCAACACCACGAGCGTCAGCTTGGCGTCGATCCAGTGCAGCGACGCCACCACGTTTGGCAACGCTTGAGGAAACACGCGCCAACCCTCCCAAAGCGCCAGCCCGAACAGAAACGCGATACCGAACATGTTGTGCCCGAATCGATACAGGCGACGCCCCATCAGGATCAAGCGTGCCTTGACCGCCGGCTCGTCGCCCACCTCGGCGATATTCACGAGAATACGCGGCAGGTAAAAGACGGTAGCCATCCATGCGATGACGAACACCACGTGGAAGCTCTTGACCCAGAGATACGTCATCACGGTTCCCTCAAGCAAACGGTAAGCGCAACGGGATGGCAGGACCGCCTCGTTGCGAGTGGCGATAGTCGGCCAAGGATCAAACCGGGACTCGCATTGCGTCAAGGAATGCACACGGTGCGCGGCAACATGTCCTGATGAGTCAACCGCCACCACCGACGCGCCCGGCCATAAACCGGGCACAAAAAAAGGAACCCTTTCGGATTCCTCTTCTTGGTTCCACGCAGTACGCGGAAACTGAATTGGTGGGCGGTACAAGGATCGAACTTGTGACCCCTACCATGTCAAGGTAGTGCTCTACCGCTGAGCTAACCGCCCGGTTCTCGCCGGCATGCCGTGCGAGCCGCGCAGTATACGTGCTCCATGGGCCGGGGACAACCACCCCAGCAAAGCCCGGCTCAACCGGCCCGTTCGCGGAGCTTGTGGATCCGATCGCGCAGGCGGGCCGCCTCTTCGAACTCCAGATTCTCGGCGTGCTTGTACATCTGCGCCTCCAGCTTCTTGATCATGGCCGAGGCCTGGTCTGCGCTCAGGGCAGCGTAATCGGCGCCATTCTCCGCGACGGCCATAGCCCCCTGGCGCTCGCCACGTCGACCGCGACCACGCGTCGGCGATTCGCTGCGGGCACCTTCCATGATGTCGGCAATACGTCGCACCACCGACTGAGGTGTGATGCCGTTGGCCTCGTTGTACTCCTGCTGCTTTTCTCGGCGCCGCGCCGTCTCGTCCATCGCCGCCTTCATGGAGCGGGTGATGTTGTCGGCGTAAAGGATGGCCTTGCCGCGCACGTTGCGCGCGGCACGACCGATGGTCTGGATCAGCGAGCCAGTGGAGCGCAGGAAGCCTTCTTTGTCGGCGTCGAGGATCGCCACCAGCGAGACCTCGGGCATATCCAAGCCCTCGCGCAGCAGGTTGATGCCAACCAGCACGTCGAACTCGCCCAGGCGCAGGTCGCGAATGATCTCCACGCGCTCCACGGTCTCGATGTCCGAATGCAGGTAGCGCACCTTCACACCATGATCGCTAAGGTACTCCGTGAGGTTCTCGGCCATACGCTTGGTCAGCGTTGTGACGAGGACGCGATCCCCCATCGCCACGCGCTTGTGCACTTCGCCCAGCAAGTCGTCGACCTGTGTGCGCACGGGGCGTACTTCCACTTCCGGATCGATCAGGCCGGTGGGGCGCACCACCAACTCCACGATCTGGTCGCCTGATTTGTGCAATTCATAATCGCGCGGCGTGGCCGAAACATAGATCGAACGCGGCGCACGTGCCTCCCATTCCTCGAAGCGCAGCGGCCGGTTATCCATCGCTGAAGGCAGGCGGAAACCAAATTCCACCAACGTCTCTTTGCGCGAGCGGTCGCCCTTGTACATAGCGCCCAGCTGCGGAATGGTGACGTGCGATTCGTCTATCACCAGCAGTGCATCTGCCGGCAGATAGTCGAACAGCGTCGGCGGCGGCTCGCCGGCGCCACGTCGTGTGAGGTGGCGCGAGTAGTTCTCGATGCCTTGGCAGTAGCCGACCTCGGTCATCATCTCGAGGTCGAAGCGCGTGCGCTGATCCAAACGCTGTGCCTCGACAAGCTTGTTGTCCTTGTAGAGCTGCTCCAACCGATCTTTCAGCTCGACCTTGATGGTCTCGATGGCGTTCAACACGCTCTCACGCGTGCTGGCGTAGTGCGTACGCGGATAGACCGTGTAGCGTGGGACTTTGCGAATCGTGTCTCCCGTCAACGGATCGAACAGCGACATGTTTTCCACTTCGCCGTCGAACAGTTCGATGCGCAGCGCCTCGGTTTCCGATTCGGCGGGAAACACATCGATGATCTCACCGCGCACGCGGTACGTGCCACGACGCAGATCCATCTCGTTGCGTGTGTACTGCAACTCAGTGAGCTGGTGAATCAGCGCGCGCTGATCGATGCGTTCGCCCTTGGCGAGGATCAGGCGCAGCGAGAGGTAATCCTCCGGATCGCCCAGGCCGTAGATGGCCGACACCGTGGCAACGATGATCGAGTCCTTGCGCGACAACAGCGCCTTGGTGGCGGCCAGGCGCATCTGCTCGATGTGGTCGTTGATCGAGGCGTCCTTCTCGATGAAGGTATCGGACGCCACCACGTACGCTTCGGGCTGGTAGTAGTCGTAATAACTGACGAAGTATTCCACCGCGTTATGCGGAAAGAATTCCTTGAACTCGCCGTAAAGCTGCGCCGCCAGCGTTTTGTTGGGCGCAATCACGATGGTCGGCCGTTGCACCTGCTCGATGACGTTGGCGATGGTGTAGGTCTTGCCCGAGCCGGTGACGCCCAGCAGTGTCTGCGCCGCCAGACCGGACTCGAAGCCCTCGCTGAGCACGCGGATGGCCTCGGGCTGATCACCGGAGGGCTTGTAGGGGGAGACGAGTTCGAAGCGGTCTGTCATGGCGTTCTACATGCGGTCGCGTCTTGGCATTTTAAATCAGCCTGCTGACAGGACCTGTCAGCAGGCTATGACATCGACCCAAGGCCTGGGATGACTGAACATCCCTGACGCCCTGGCTAGGCTCATGGTCTCCAGCGACTGGGCAGTTCATGTGCGAATTCAAAGGGAAAGGGCCCATCGGCAGCCAGGGGCCGGATTTACCCTGATCGAGAGCATCGTGGTACTGGCCATCATCGCCGTGCTCCTGTGTATCGCCATCCCCTCCTTCAGCCGGATGCTGGCCCGCCATCGCGTCGTCACGGCCCAACTGGAGCTGATCGCGTCGCTTCAACACGCGCGCAGCCTGGCGATCACCAGCGGGCGCCGCATCCTGTTCTGCCCCTTGGCCAGCGACGCGACATGCGCCAATGACACACACTGGGAACACGGCTGGGCGATCGGGCGCTATCTCAGCACCAATGCAGACCAGCTGGACGGGCCGCCATCGTGGGTGCACAACGGCTATCGCCAGCTGATCATCACGAGCACAGGCGGACGCAAGCGCGTCCGCTTCCAGCCCGATGGCACCACGGGCGGCAGCAATGTCAGTTTCACCCTTTGCGGGCAGGGGCATACAGAGGACGCCCTGACGATCACGGTTTCCATCGTGGGACGGGTCGCCAGTGCCAAGGCCAGCGACGATCAAGCCTATCGATGCGCCACGGACAGCTAGAGACACCCCTTCGCCGCCTCGCGATATCCGCGCAAGGCCAGTATCTGAAGGCGCTCATAGAGCACGACGTCCGCCCCCATGGCCTTGCTGCGAATGATCAACTGCTCCTCGATATTCGCCGTCGCATTACCCGCCACCACCTGCAGTTCCACAGGCGACTCCACGATGTGGGCCGTCGGCGAGATGGCCACCCAACGCGAGTGAACGCAAGCCGCGTAAACCGAATCCAGCTTCGTGGTACTGCCCTGAAAGACGGGTTTGTTATGGGTGAGATCGCCCGTACTCGCACAGCCCGCGAGCCATAGCACCCCGATGACGATGGACCACCCGCGTTTCATGCCGCACCTCGCCATGATCCAGCGCACCCGCAACGGCAATGGATAGCACTAGCTCCCGCCGTACGAGTCCCGAGTGCTCGACATCTTCGGCATCCGCTGGTGTAACGGATGTCTCAGGCAACGGTGGGCGCTGCGACGGGTGATATAGGCCCGATGGCGCATTCGTCGCCATGAGGCCACCACAAAACTTTCACGGGGTCTTTAGCGCACGTCGACGCCACCGGGACCGGCATCACCACGGAAGACGGCGCCGGCGTGAAGACGCTGCGCCATATCTACGCAACGCGCTCCAACGCGTTGCGCGCGGCGCGCAGTGTGTTTCAGCGGATTCAGCGCGGCGCGGCCACGCTCGATTACACCCTGGCGCACGGGCGCCCGGATGTGTACCCGGGGCAAACCCTGGCGGTGCGCGGCTTTAAGGCCAAGATCGACGGCGAGGCGTGGACGGTGCAGCGGGCGGAACACAAGATGTCCCACGGTGGGTTGACCACACAGCTAGAGATGGAGAGCAACCCCAACGACTTGGCGGGGGCGCCGGCGTGTGATGACGAAGACGCGACGGCGGAGGCCGAATAGTCGTGCACCGTCACGGCCGGCGGCGGTAGCGACAGGGCTTGGCGGCGACGACTGACACGCGCCGTCACCGCGGGCTGATGGCGTGGTGACCTGGCACGCCGCACAGTGGCTTTCACTGTGCGCTGCGGACCTAGTTTATGTCTTTCTGGGATGGCCGGTGGGTCGATAAGTCGGATATCTATTACGAAGATCTGGTGAAGATCGAGAGCCCTTTCTTTGCAGGCAAACCGCCGCACGGGGGCATGTACCTGTTGAAGGATCGCCCGCTTAGCCCGGTGGCGTGCTGGGAGAACATGGAGGGCGAGGAAGGCCCATGGGCGGCACGCAAGATGGTGTTTTGCGGCACGGACGCGGATCTGCGGCGCGACATCGAATGGCTGATGCGCACCGCCAGGCGACGCCCTTCACGGGGCGGCTTTGCCGGGGGTTACGGTGACCGCGCCGAAGCGAGTGCGTACACCCCGCGGCCCTTCCCCACCACGCGGACCTGGCTGGGCGCGTCTGATCCCGCGGCGGTTACGGCTGTCGCGGCGGCGCCTGGCGTATCGACCGGTCTGGGCGACGCGGTGGATGCGCTGGCCGCCAAGAGCCCGACCATGCAACGACAACTGACGGAACTGCAAGCCAACCGCTGGCATGTGGGCTGGCAAGTACCGGGCAAAGCCAGTGTCACCGATCGTGAGGAGCACGCGTTGCTTATTGGTGACGCCTACCGGCAGCGCCCGGAATGGGCAGTGAGCCAATTGAGTCACGAGTTGGGACATGCGATGCATGTGCCGGCGTATGACTTCAGCTCCAAGGCTGCGTTTCTGCGTACGGAACAACTGGACGAAGGGTATGCCACGCTCAATAACATCACGGTGCAACGCGAGATTGCGGCGAACGGTGGACCGATGATCCCGCTGTCGGTGAGCCGGGAGAACGTGGGTACGTATAACCGCGTCTATGATGAAACCGCTGCATCGAGTGACACGCATGCGGCTGCGGCGGCCATCGGTGCGGTGTACGGCGACGGCGAGCGATCGATTAACCCCGCGACCGGTGCCGTGGATACGTACAACCAGATATTTGGTGGTTTCTACGATGCCAATTACGGTCAAGGCCATTAACAGCATGCGCAAAGTCCTCTTTGTTTTTGCGCTTGTTTCACCCTGCCTGGGGCTTGCTCACATGCCTGACGATCTGAAAATCAACAAGACGCTAGTGGAACTGATCGACGGGTTGCCGAAGCCATTGCCGGCCTCGGCCGTCCAGATTGAAGACGCCCTGGGTGTGCCGCTGCGCGTAACGTCGGAACAACGCGACACGGCCTGGTATGCGTCGCGCCCGTTTGTGACGGCGGACGGCTACCGTGTGACGACGGTGAATCTGCGCGCGGTATCCACTAGCTACCAACGCGAGCACCCTGACGTTGGCATGCTGCTGGCGTTGGACTTTGACGCGTCGCCCTGCATCCCGGTGGCGATGCTGCGTGAGCGCTTCGGCATGGATCGACCGGGTGGCCTGGTGCCGGATGATCCGGCGCTTTCGTATCGATACGCGGATGTCCCGTGGGGCAGGTTCAGTCTGCGGATTCGCACCATGCTAGGTGGGGCCACATGCGTGGATGGCGTGGTGTTGAATAACAGTCGCCCGCCCCCGTAGCAGCGCTGGCCCGCCCTGCGGCCGTTACACGGGCGCCGCCCTGGATGCGTCACAGGCGGTGAGAGCGACGCGGCCTAAGCTGCGCGCATGGGCAACCGATACGCCTTATCCAGCGGCTTCGCATTGCGCGCAGCCATCGCCGTTAGCTCGACCATTTCTCATCTCCAAAGCAGCCGCGCCATGTTCCAAAGGGGGTACACACCCCGGATCGGACCCTGGCGCCCAGAACGTACCCCCAAAAATACCCCAGGCGGTGACGCGCTTTGACACTACAAAATGCAACGAGATGAGACGATGAAAACAAAAAACCCCAGCAATGCTGGGGTTTTGGCGTCCTACGCGAGGCAATTTGCGACGACGTGAGACTTGTATATGGCGCCCGAAGTTGGACTCGAACCAACGACCCCCTGATTAACAGTCAAGTGCTCTAACCGGCTGAGCTATTCGGGCGGGGTGAGCTAGATAGTTTGAATATCCAGCTCCGGGCTGTCAAGCCGTTTTAACTATTTCAGACAGGGCTCAAGCCGCCTTGCCCGTCAGTACGCGGTAACAGGGCACATAGGCCGTGCCGCCCGGCAGCTTCATACGGTCCTGGGCCACGAAGGCCTTCAGCAGCTCATCCAGCGAGGCCATGATGTCTGCATCGCCGTCGATGGCGAACGGACCGAACTTCTCGATCGCGCGCAAGCCATCTTCCTTCACGTTACCGGCCACGATGCCGGAGAACGCGCGGCGCAGGTCAGCCGCCAGCTCATGGCGCGGACGGTCACGGTGGATCGCCAGCTCACGCATAGCTTCATGCGTGGGACGGAACGGCAGCTGGAAGGCGTACGGGATGCTTAGCGCCCAGTTGAAGAAGAAGGCGTCCTTGGTATCCAGACGATAGTTGCGCACCTTGTCGATACCGCGAACCATGGCGCGGGCCACGGCAGCCGGGTCGTCGACGATGATCTGGTAGTGCTGGGTGACGCTTTCGCCAAGGGTCAGACGAAGGAAGCGGTCGATCTGCTCGAAATACGCTGCCGACTGCTTGGGGCCCGTGAAGATCAGCGGGAACGGCACACCGGCATTGTCCGGATTCAGCAGGATGCCCAGCAGGTAGAGGATCTCCTCCGCCGTACCCACGCCGCCGGGGAACACGATGATGCCGTGCCCCATGCGCACGAAGGCTTCGAGGCGCTTCTCGATATCCGGCATGATCACCAGGTGATTCACGATCGGGTTCGGCGACTCGGCCGCGATAATGCCCGGCTCAGTGATGCCGATGTAACGATTGTTGCGGCGACGCTGCTTTGCGTGGGCGATGGTGGCGCCCTTCATCGGGCCCTTCATGGCGCCAGGGCCGCAACCCGTGCAGATGTCCATGCCGCGCAGGCCGAGCTGATAGCCCACCTGCTTGGTGTATTCGTACTCGTCGCGTGAGATCGAGTGGCCGCCCCAGCACACCACCAGGTTCGGGTCGATCTGCGGCTTGAGGATGCGGGCGTTGCGCAGGATCTCGAACACGGCATGGGTCAGGCCCACGCTGTCGTCCAGATCGAAATTGCCCTGCTCCATCTGCGTCGACACGTAAACGATGTCGCGCACCACGGCCACCAACAACTCGTTGATGCCGCGGATGATCTGGCCATCGACGAAGGCCTGGGCCGGCGCATGCGTCAGCTCGATCTTGATGCCGCGATCCTGCTGCAGCACCTGGATGTCGAAATCGGGGAACTGCTCCAGGATGGAGCGCGGATCGTCACTCATGTTGCCCGAGGTGAGCACTGCCAGCGCGCAGCGGCGCAGCAAGGCGTGCAGGCCCGAACCGCTGGCGTCGCGCAAGCGCGCCACTTCATTGCGGGACAGGATATCCAGGCCACCGGCGGGCGAAATGCGCGCGCTCACGGTGCCAGGGCGACCGGCCTTGCCGGCTTGCATGTCATTCATTCAACCGTTCTCCTCGCCGCGCCCTCGCGGCTCGCTCGTCCGTGCAAAACGCGGCGGACCGCGTAGCTTCCCGCGCAAGGCATGGCAGGGTCAAGCCATTCGGCAGGCCTCCATTAATAAAAAAGCCGGCGCCCAAGGGGCGCCGGCTTCAAGTAACACCTTCGCAAGCTAATACGCTTAGAAGGCGTACTTCACCGTCAACAGGACCGACCAGCGCTGGGCAAGGTCGTCGTTGTTGTTGATGTAGGTCGGCACCGCCAGCGGCTGGTAGCCATTACCCTGGTTGTACGTGGTGCACGATGCCTTACCGCCGCAATCGATGTTGTAGATGTACTTGCCCGTCTTCGGATCGACGCCGGCGTAGTCAGCCAGTGCACGGCCACCCGGGAAGTTCACACGCTTCTCGATACCCCAGTGCTTGTTCAGCAGGTTCGTGAAGTTGTAGACGTCGAGGCGGACGATGCCCTTGTTGCCCTTGAAGATGCCCGGGATTTCCTGGCTGAAGCTCAGGTCGATCTGGTTGATCCAGCCGGCGCGGTCGCCATTGCGCTTGGCCACGTCACCCTGGTGATCCTTCAGGTAATCGTTCTTCTGGATGTAGTCCCAGAACTGCTGGATCAGCTTCGGATCGGTACCCGGACGGAACTGCACTTCACCCGGACGCGGGATGTAGACGAGGTCATTGGTGTAACCGTCGCCGTTGGCGTCATTGCCGAACGTCCAGCTGTACGGGGATGCGGAGTGACCGTCGTAGAAAATGCTGGCGCTGGTGGTGTAGTCACCCCAGAAGCGATGCTGCCAGTTCAACGAGGCGATCACACGACGCGGCACCGAGTAGTTCGAGGTGCTGGCCACGTTCTCGTTGGAGTTGTAGACGTAGTTGTTGCTGTAGTTCGAGTTCGCCACCGAGGACGTACCAGGGTTCACTTCGGTCGAACGGCTCCAGGTGAAACCGACCATACCCGACCAATCTTCCGAGAACGGCTTCTTCAGCGACAGAGCGATGCTGTCGGCGCTGCCCTTGTCGGTGTTGGCGAGGTTGATCATCTGGCCCGAGAACGCCTGGTTGGCATTCGCACGCGGACCTGGCTTGGTCGTCGCCGGATCGGTTAGCTGACCGTAATACGAGCTGCGGCCATCCGGCAGCACCCCGGTCGGCGTACCAAGGTTCACGTTCTGGAACCAGATGGCATCGCGCTGCTTGATGTGCTCCCAGTCCGCCGTGGCGATCAGGCCGTACCAGGGCAGCTCACGGTCCACGCCGAGGCTGATCTTCCACGCGGTCGGGATGTTCCAGTCCTTGGAGATGGTGTTGACCGTCATCACGCCCGCGCCTGCGGGACCATTGTTCTGATGGTTCGGATCCGTGCTGAAGGCAGGCAGCTTGGTGTTGCACGGTGCGGACTGCGTCGGGCCGCAGTTGTACTGCGTCTGCGTCATACCCGAGTTGGAGAAGATGTTGCCCAGCCACACACCCGGCTGATTGGTCACGAACAAGCCGGCACCACCACGCAACTGCGTCATCCGCTCGGTGTTGAACGTGTAGTTGAACGACATGCGCGGCTGCACGACGCGATGGCCGTTAATGGTGTTCTGGTTGGTCTGGCCGAAACCGCCGATCGCCTGACCCTTCGCGTTGACACCCGCCGGAGCCGCGTAGGCCGCGTTATAGAGCGGCTTGTCGTCCATCAGCGGCACGTCAACGCGCACGCCGTACTGCAGCGACAGGTTGTTGGTGACCTGCCAGGTGTCCTGCAGGAAGACGCCCCACTGGTTGAGGTTGTAGCGGGCAGCCACATCATCCAGGCCCAGGCCGTTGGCCGGACGGTTGTAGCGATACTGGTAGTACTGGCCGCTGGCGAAGTTGCTCAGACCCGTGGTGGCCTTGCCGCCCGGGACTTCTTCAAACACGTAGCTGCCGTAGTAGTTCTGCAGGAACAGGTTGTAGTACTTGTCCTTCTCGTAGTCGAAACCACCCTTGAGGGTGTGGTCGCCGAGATACAGGGTACCTGCCCACGCGGCATTGAAGGTTTTCACCTTCAGCACGTTGGCCTGGCTGGAGTACTCCGTGCCGAACTCGATCGCCGGATTGCCGTACTGCGTCGGGTAGACAGTGATGTCAGGCATGGCCACGCCGTTGTACGGGCCACGGTTCTGGTTGAAGTTGGCGTACGAGACGGTGGTGTCGGTCGAGAAAATGTCCGACCAGTCGTCGTAGAAGTGCAGCGCGTAGCTCTTGTTGTCGACGTTGGTCTTGTACCAGCCGCTGGACAGCACCAGCTTGGTCTGGCTGCCGGTGATGATCGGCTTGTTTTCCTTCGTCTCACTGTAGGTGAAGCTGGCGCGGTGGTTGTCTGCGATATTCCAGTCGACCTTGGCGAGGTAGCGCTTATCGGTCAGGTTGGAGTTGCCACCACCCACCGTGCCGATGTCGTTCATGCCGTACTTGGCGGCGATGTCACGCACCTGCTGAACCTGCTGGTTGGTCAGGCCTTTGATCGGCGTCGCTGCGCCAGAGTCCTGCGGACCGTACGGGCTGCCCGAACCGACCTGCTGGCTCTTTTCCATCGAGGCGAAGAAGAACAGCTTGTCCTTGATGATCGGACCGCCCACGGTGCCACCGGCCGTCCACTGGCGGCTAAAGCCGGCGTACGGCTTGTCCTGCTCGTTGTCACCGATCATGTCGGTGTTCTGGAACGCGTAGTAGACCGAGCCGTGGAAGTCGTTGGTACCGCTCTTGGTCACGGCGTTGACGTTGGCGCCCAGGCCGCGGCGGTTGGCCACATCGTAGTTCGCCGTCGAGATGTTGTATTCCTCGATGGTGTCCTGCGAGATCGGCGTGCCCAGCGTCGGCAGGCCGTTCGCATTCAGGCCGAACGGATCGTTGGCGCTGACCGAGTCGACGGTGATGTTGTTGTAGCGGCTGTTTTGGCCAACGGCCGAGATTTCGCCACGGGCGCGGTCGGTGATGACCACGCGGGGATCCATGCGCACGATGTTCTGGATCGAGCGGCCCGGCGTGGGGGCGGCGTCCAGCTCGCGACGCGAGATATTGGTGCTGATGCCCTTGTTCTCGGGCGTGAAGGTCTGCGACAGCGAATTGGCCGACACGGTCACGCCCGTGAGGTTCTGCGCATTGGCGGTGGCAGCGGTCACGCCCATCGTCAGATTGACCGCGGTGTCCTGGGCCAGCTGCAGATAGACGTTGTCCTGTTCGGTCTGCGTGCCGTCCTTGTTGACCTTCACGTCGAACGGACCGCCCACGCGCAGGCCCTGTGCCGTGTAACGGCCGGCCGCGTCAGTGGTGGTGGTCTTGGTAGTACCCGTGGGCTCATGGACGATCTGCACGGTGGCGCCGGCAACCGGCTGGCCGCTGCCGTCGACAATGCGACCGCTGATGGAAGACGAGGTGTCCTGGGCAAAGACCGGAGCGGTGGCGAGCAGCGTCGCAATTGCTACGGGCAGCAATTTTGTGCGCAAAGAGTGGTTCATCGAGATTCGACCCCTAAGAGATTCGCAAAAAAGGCATGGGACCAGACCAGAGGAGTCCCATGCCCCTCCGCCACCGTCTTAAGTGACTGATTCCCTAATAAATTTAGATGCGCCCGGGGTGCCCGGCATCATATGCCGACCGGGGCTCATCACGACGAATGTAACCGCAGTATATTACAATTTCGTAACTTCTTGACGAACAACTCACACTTCTTGCGTTTAGTTCCTGCGAATTTCGCAATAGATCGCTGTCTCGCCAACTTTTCTTCAGGCACAAAAAAACCGCCTCCCGAAGGAGGCGGTTTCTGGACCATCGCTTGCGTGCTGGTTCGGTTCGCTTAGAAGAACGAGATACCGAAGGTGACCATGTAGGTACGGTCTTCCAGCAGCGAGTAGTACGGTGCGGAGGCGAACAGTGCGGAGCCGGTGTTCGGATCCTTGTAGACGCCACCCGGGTTGCTGGCCAGGAACGCGCCGATGTTGTTGGCGTTGGTCAGCGCACGCTTGTTGGTCAGGTTGAACACGTTGAGCTTGATGTACGGGTTGCGCAGCCAGGTGGCGAAGTCGTCGAACTTCCAGCCCGCATTCAAGTTGAAGGTCGTGTAGCCACCGACCTGCTCGGTGTTCATCCAGTCACCCCAGATCGGACCGCGGTACTTGGCGTCGAGGCTGGCCCAGAACGGACCATGGTCGTAGCCCAGGCGCACATAGCCCGAGTTCTTCGGCGTGTTGAGGAAGGTCTTGCCCTTGGTCGCGAAGGTGCCATCGCCGAACGTGTTCACGTCGCCGTCGAGAATGGCCTTCTGGTACGAGTAGTTGCCGTACAGGGTCCAGTCTTCGAGGAACTTGTAGCTGGCTTCGGCGGTAACGCCGCGCATGTGCATCTTCGGCAGGTTCAGGTACACGGTCTGACCCGTGGTGTTGTCGTAACCGGAGATCTGCTTGTTGACGAGGTGCGACTCATACGCATCGACGTTGGCCGAGAACTGATCGGCGTAGAAGCGCCAGCCGAGGTCCACGGTCGTCGCCTGCTCCGGCTTGTTGCCGTAGGTGCCGGCAGCCGCATTGGCAACGTTCTTCGGGTTGTCGGCTACAGCCACGTTCTGCAGCAGCGCGCCGTTGATCGGAGCGCGGTAGGTGCGGCCGGCGCCGATGTAAAACTGGTTCTGATCGTTCAGCTGGTACTTCACGCCAGCGGTCGGGCTGATCTTGTGATAAGTCGCGCTGCCTTCGCCACCGTACTGGTTGAGCTTCGGATTGGTGCTCTGGCTGCCCCAGTTTTCGAAGTCGTAGCCGTCACGCGATTCCCAGAAGTAGGCCGCGCCCGCGGTGATCGTCCACTTGTCGTCCGGCGTCCAGGTGTTGGTAGCGAAGAACTTCTTGATTTCCGACGTGGTGTACTCGCGGTACAGGCGCTGCACCACGCCGTTGGAGTACTTAATCAGATCCGTGTTGCCCCAGAAATCGGCCGGCTCGCCGCCCACGGCGGGGGTGAAGACCTCTTGTTGCTGCTGGCGCGTGCGCTCGTACCAGAAGCCGTACTCCAGGCTGTCATTCATGCCGAAGTCCTGGTTCAACTTGGCGATGACACCCGGGCGGTAGGTGAACGTCTGGCTGACGTCGTAAGCCACCGCGCTGCCGCCGATCTTTCCGTCGCCATTGAGATCCTGGTCGGCGGTGCCGATCACGTTCTGCGGCACGGCCGATTCGGTGAACTTGTAGCCGCCACCGCCACCGCCGTTGCCGTACCAGAAGTACGGCACCACCGACAGGCGCAGGCTGTCAGCGAGCTTGAACTCGCCGTCCATGCTGGCGAGCCAGCTGGTGAACGGGTTGGTGTGGAGCTTCCAGTAGTACGTATCGGTCGGGCTGTAGTTCTCGTCGTAGCTCTGGAAATAGCCGCCCGAGCGGACCTGAGCCTTGGTCAGGCTGTCGTAGCTGTAGTTGCGCTCGCGGTTGTACTGGAACGAGGCCGAGATGTAGTTGTCGTCGTTGATCGTCCACAGCGCCTTACCGTCGACCTTGGTGACGTTCAAGTCGCCCGGGCCGCGCCAGAAATCGGAGCTGTTGTTGGAATAGGACAACCAGGCGCGCACCGGACCGAGATCGCCGGTGTTGAAGCGCAGATAGGTGCGGCGATAGTCGTGGTTGCCCAGGCTCTGGGCGAAGTCCAGACCGGCGGTATGCGACGGATCAATGGTGACCCACGAGATGGCACCGCCCGCTGCACCCGCGATCGGCGTGTCGACGTCCGGGTAGCCCTGCAGCACGGTGATGTCACCCATGTTCTCGGTGTCGCCGTACTCGGTCGAATAGACCTTGTAGTTGCCGCTGTCGTTGATCGGCGCACCGTTCACAGTGGTGCCGATTTCGTCGCTGGTGAAGCCACGGATCTGGTAGTTACCGTTGGCCAGGCCGCTCACGTCGTCGGTCGAGGCATTCACACCCGGAATGCTGTCGATCATCTGCACGAAGGTGCCGCCCGGGGCCGCCTTGACGATCGCGTCGCGCGAAATGGTCGAAACCGCCTTCGGCGCCGTCTGCACCGACATCAGGCCGCCACCCAGCGACAGGCTCTGCGCTTGCACCGTCACGGTGTCCAGCTGCTGAGCGCGCTTGGTGTCGTTCGACGTGGTGGTGTTGGACGTGCTCGACGCACCGGCACGCTGAGTCGTCGCGTCCTTGGTGTTGGCCGTGTTGGTCGTCTGAGCTGCCTGGCTGTTGGCGTCCTGTGCAAGCGCGGAGCCGGCCGCCATGCAAAGCATGGTGGCGATCGCCATGGAGAGGTGATTTCGTTTCATCGTCGTCATTCCAGAATTGACAAAAAAGGGAGGTCAGCTGCCTTCCCGGAGGTCGCAGCAGCAGTAAAGGAATCGCGCCAGCGGCCATGACTGAAAGATCTTTCGATGAACTCGAAAGATATTGCGCAAGTTGTTGCCTATAAACGCAATTTCATGTCATTTAACGTAATTTTAAACGTTTCCTCCGGGCGTAAAAAAGCCCGATCGGTGAAAGATCGGGCGAAATTACGAAATCAGTTGTGACCGTTAACCAGAACGGCAAAAGCCCCTTGTGTTCTGGTCAACGCCGTAAGGATTACATAAGTATTTTACAAGAAATTTACCGTTGGATCACGCGGCCCCACTTTGCGGGGCCGCGAGTCGAAATAATCGACGCCAGATCACGGCATCCCCGCGGCAAACCGCAAGGAATGCAACACGGACAGCAGCTACTACTACTTACCCAGATAGCGAGCGCGTTTCGCAGGTTTCAGGGTCGCCAAGTCGAGCATGACCAGGCCATCCACGCACCCGGAGAAGCCCGGATCCTCGCCGAAGTCGAGGAACTGCACGCCTTCGGGTTCGACCAGGTCGACGTACTGTCGATAAAGCACCGGCAGGCTCACACCCAACGCGTCCAGGTGATGCTTGAGCTTGCCAAGGCCGGCCGTCGGATCCAGACCCGCCAATGCATCGCGCACCAGGTCGATAATCGCCGGTGACACCACGAACGGCTGCCGTGCTGACGCCAATCCTGGTGCACCGAAGTAGTGCTGATGCGCCGCAGCGATCCATTCGCGCGCTTCGCGCGGCAGAGTGACTGACATGCTCACCGGGCCGAACAAATAGCGCAGTTCCCTGTGCCGCTGAAGATAAAGGCCAATGCCTTGCCACAACTGGTCCAACGCACGCGAGCGCCAATAGGCGGGCGCGACGAAACTGCGTCCCAGCTCCAGACCCTGTGCTAGCCGCGATTCCAACGCCGGCGAATAATTGAAGAGACTGGCCGTATAGAGCGCACCCATGCCGCGCTCACCGATCAGCCGTCCACCATGACCAAAGCGATAGGAGCCAACGATGCGAAACACCTTCGGATCCCACAGCACCAGATGTTCGTAATGCGCATCGTAGACATCGAGGTCGCGGCGCGCGCCCGTACCCTCACCGACCTTGCGGAACGTCAGCTCACGCAAACGGCCGATTTCACGCAATACGGCACTGTCGGAAGCCCCTTTGAACAAAAGGATCTGCTTGCCGTCGCTGAGATCAGCCAGCTTTTCCGCCTGCGACTGCAGTTCGGCCGCTACCCGCTCGGTTGGCTCCGGATGCGCCAGCGGCGCCTGCCCGCCAAAGATCAGGCCACGATGGCGACCCACGCGATACACATGGCGACGCATCAGCTTGGCCGCGCGCTTGGTCGAACCACCACTGTGCTGTTCGAGTTCGTCAGCCGATACGAGCCGGCCCACGCTGAGACCCACGCGCCTGCTCGTCGGTGAAATGGCTTCGCGCGGCAACATGGCCGTGCTTAGCGGCTTGGCCAGCATCGACAGGCCATAGAACATGGCGGAATTGCGGGCGGAAATGTGGATCGGCAGCACCGGCGCGCCGCTGCGCTGCGCCAAGCGAACGAAGCCCTCGGACCAACGCCCGTCGCTGACGCCTGATGGGCGCACGCGCGACACTTCACCGGCGGGGAACACGATCAGCGCTTCGCCATTATCCAGTGCGCGATAGATGTCGCGCATCTTCGAAGCCGCGCCCTTACCGAACACATCGACCGGCAACAGCAGCTTGTGCAGCGGCTCGATCGACATCAGCCAGTCGTTGGCCAGGATGCGCACATCGCTGCGCACCGAGCCCACCATCTGCAGCAAGGTCAGGGCGTCGATCATCCCGAGCGGATGATTGGCGACGATCAACACGCCGCCCTCGACAGGGATGTTCTCGCGCTCGCGCGGGTTGACAAAGTAACTGACGCCAAGCACATCGAGGACGCGCTCGACGAAATCGAAGCCTTCGGCATCACCGGCGGCTACCAGCGTACGGTTGAAACCATCCTCATCGGCCAGTCGGCCCAGCATGCCAGCGACTGGCCGGCGGATCAGTGGATGTTGCGCCAACCATGGCAGACGTTCGGTGAGGGTCTGTTCAACGCTGAGCATGACCGCCTCCTGGAATTTTCCTTATGCTGGTGGCGGATTATGACAGCAAGGTTATGCGGATAGGACGAAAGATCGCACTGGTGGCATTTGGCCGCGTTTCAAACAGCCAGATGCAAATACGCTGCCACACCGCTCAGGAACATCTGGACTGACAGCGCGATCAGCAGCATGCCCATGACGCGCTCAAGCGCGGTGAGTACGCTCTCGCCCAGCCAGCGGAAAAGGTAGGTGGAACACAGCAGGATCACGGCCGTTGCCAACCAGGCGCCCAACAAAGCAATCGCCCAATCCGCGGTGCGGCCCGGCTGCGTATTGGTAAGCAACAACAAAGCTGCCATAGCAGATGGTCCGGCCACCCCCGGGATCGCCATGGGCACGATGAAAGGCTCACCCTCCCCCGGCTTGCCGAAGATGCCGCCGCCATCGGCGGGCGGAAATACCATGCGGATGCCGATCAGGAACAGCACGATGCCACCGGCAATGCTGATGGATTCCTGCCGTAACTGCAGCACCTTGAGGATGTGCTGCCCCCCGACCAGGAACCCTAGCAGCACGCCCAGTGCGATCAGCAGCTCGCGGATCATCACCTTGCGGCGGCGCTTGGGCGGTACGTCCTTCAACAGGCTCAGGAAGATCGGGATGTTTCCCAGCGGATCCATGATGAGGAACAGCAGGATCGCTGCCGATAGCGTGGTCATCTGCGCTTCCATGTCAGCAGGACTCCTGTGTCATGGTCATGCCCGCACGCGCAGATCGAGCGCCGCGCCACGCGTCGCCTTACCCTGCTCGCCCAGCAGATGCACTACCACTTCCGCCGTCGCGTTCGGCAGCGGCTGGATCATGGTGTCTTCGCCGAAATACGCTGCGCGGCGCAACGTAGTACGCATGGGTGCCGGCACCAGTGCATGCGCGCGTAGCGACGATGATTCGGTTTCCTGATGGAGTATTTCCACCAGTCGCTCCAACGCAGACTTCGATACGCCGTAAGCACCCCAATGTGCGCGCTGCACAAGTTCGGGATTATCGAGCACGAATACCACGGCGCTGTCCGGCGCGCGCGTGAGCAATGGCAAGCACGCCTGCGTCAATGCAAAGGGCGCAGACACGTTGACGTGCATCACCCGCAACCAGTCGTCGGGCTTGTGCACGGCCAGCGGCGTCAACTCCTTGAAGCTGACAGCAGCATGCACGACACCATCGAGCCGACCAAAGTCGCGCTCAAGACCATCGGCCAGCGCTTCGTAATCGCTGGGTGTCGCCACTTCCAGATCGAGCGGATGGATCACCGGCTCCGGCAACCCTTCGCTCACCATGGCGTCGTAAAGCTGCTCTAGTTGGCGCTTGCGGCGGCCGGTAATGACGACCGTGGCACCGGCCCGTGCGACCGCACGAGCAACGGCGGCACCGAGCCCACCATAGGCGCCAGTGACCAGCACGACCCGGCCATCCAGCGAACCAGGGGCCAGCGCCCAGCCGTCCGGCAAACGAAGCAGCGGAAGCGCCATTAGGAATCGGCTCCGGCGACATCGGCGGCCATGCGGGCAAGTTCACCGGAGACCTTCAAGTCCTCCATGATGTCGCAACCGCCGATCAGCTCACCTTGAATGAAGAGCTGTGGGAACGTCGGCCAATTCGCGTAATGCGGCAGCGCCGCACGGACTTCCGGATCGGCCAGCACATTGACGGCGTGGAATTGCGCACCCGCTTCCTTCAGTGCCTGCGCTGCGCGGCTGGAGAAGCCGCACATGGGGAACTGCGGCGTGCCCTTCATGAAGAGCACGATGGCATGTTCGGCCAACACGGCCTTGATTCGCTCGTTAACGTCCATAACTAAGTTCCTGCTTCATATCTTTTCATGGCCCGCGTTCGTCGCCTCAGCCCGCCTCAGAGCGAGGTGAGTCGTAGCGCCTGACGGGTGGTCAGGTCAAGGCTCAGCTCGCTCTGAGGCGGGCTGAGGCGGCGAACCCTATGGGCCGGGTCTGTTTGCCCGCCAACCCGCGTCATCACTTGGTCGTGTATCGACATACACTCCCTCGTTCTTTCTTGGCTGACGGGCAAACAGCTCCCGGCGCGAGCCATGAAAAGATATGAAGCAGGCACTCATCATTCATCGCTAGAATGCAGTGAGATCGCTAGTGTATCAGTCGTGTGCGGGTCGCCGGTCCTCGGCCATTCCAAGCCCGACCCCCTTTCCTCAGCCAACGCCCAGGAGCCACAACATGGCATTCGAACTCCCCCCCCTTGCCCTACGAAAAGAATGCGCTGGAGCCGAACATCTCCGCCGAAACGCTGGAGTACCACTACGGCAAGCATCACCAGGCGTATGTGACCAACCTCAACAACCTCGTCAAGGGCACCGAGTTCGAGAACGCCTCGCTGGAAGACATCATCAAGAAGTCCTCCGGTGGCGTGTTCAACAATGCCGCCCAGGTCTGGAACCACACCTTCTACTGGCACTCGCTTAGCCCGAAGGGTGGCAATGAGCCGACCGGCAAGCTGGCCGACGCCATCAACAAGGCATTCGGCTCCGTCGAGAAGTTCAAAGAAGAGTTCACCAAGTCGGCCGTTGGCAACTTCGGCTCGGGCTGGACCTGGTTGGTGCAGCGTCCGGATGGTTCGCTCGGCATCGTCAACACCTCGAATGCCGCTACGCCGATCACCGGCAGCGACAAGCCGCTGCTGACCTGCGACGTGTGGGAACACGCGTACTACATTGACTACCGCAACGCCCGCCCGAAGTACATCGAGGCGTTCTGGAACCTGGTTAACTGGGACTTCGCGGCCAAGAACCTGGCCTGATCCCTCCGGCAATCCAGCAAAAAAACGGGGCCATTGGCCCCGTTTTTTTTATGCATCACGGGTTGTTTTTGTAGAAGTGCGCTTGCACGCAACAACCCTGCAAAGTGACATGCTCAACCGCTGCGGTCGCGCGCACGTGCGCTCTACAGCAATCAAGCGCTCACTTGCTTTCCATCAACTTGCCCACCGCCGGATCGGCCTGCTGATCGCGCCCCAACGCATGCGCAATGCCAGACAAGCGTTCGACCAGCCGCGCTGCATCGGGCGCACAAACCGTGGCATGACCCACCTTGCGGCCGACACGCGGCTGCTTGCCGTAGTCGTGCCAATGCGCGTCCACGGCTTCCAACACGGGTGCGGCATCCGGCAATTCGCCGATCCAATTGAACATCGCAGACAGACCACGTGCCGAGGTATCCCCCAGCGGCAGACCGAGCACGGCACGCACGTGATTCTCAAACTGGCTGGTCAGTGCACCCTCAATGGTCCAGTGACCGGAGTTGTGCACACGCGGGGCCATTTCATTGCCGAGCAACTCGCCGTTCTTCACAAACAGCTCCAGCGCGAACACGCCGACGTACTCCAACTTCTCCGCTAGCGTGCGCGCCAGATCGGTCGCCCGCCCCTGTAGCGCGGCAATATCGGAGGCCGGGGCCAGACTCAGCGACAGCACGCCTTCGGTATGCCAGTTCTGCGTGAGCGGCCAGGTGCGGAAATCACCTTCACGACTGCGCACGGCAATCACCGACAGCTCGCGATCGAACGGCACAAAGGCTTCGAGAATCAGACCATGGGCCTGGGCCTGTGCGCCCAGCGCGGCCCAGGCGGCGTCGGCATCGGCCAGTGTCTTGATGCGGAACTGGCCCTTGCCGTCGTAACCAAGGCGGCGGGTCTTGAGGATGGCCGGCGCACCCACGGCCGCCAACGCCTGGTCCAAACCCTCACGCGTGTCCACCGTCTGGAAGGCCGGCGTCATCAGGCCGCACTCGCGGAACAGGGTTTTCTCTGCCAGACGATCCTGCGCGACAGCGAGTGCACGCGGCGCAGGAAAAACGGCGACGCGCTTCGCAAGCCAGTGCGCGGTCTCAGCCGGGACGTTCTCGAAATCGAAAGTAACGACGTCGACTTCGCGCGCGAAATGATCCAGCGCGTCGTAATCGGTCCAGTCCGCCACCACCAGCGGAGCCACCTGCCCTGCGCAGGCGTCGGAGGCACTATCCACCACTAGCGTCTTCACACCTAACGGTGCGGCGGCAAGGGCTAGCATGCGGGCGAGCTGGCCGCCACCCAGAATGCCGAGGACGGGTTGGCGACGGGCGGTCACGCGCGCGGGTCCGGATTATCCAGCACGGTCTGCGTCTGGCGGGTGCGGTAGGCATCCATCGCCGCAGCGATGACCGGGTCATGCAGCGCAAGCACCGAGGCCGCGAGAATGCCAGCGTTCACCGCACCGGCGCGGCCAATGGCCAGCGTGCCGACCGGGATGCCGGCCGGCATCTGGGCGATGGAAAGCAACGAATCCATGCCGTTCAGCGCCTTGGACTGCACCGGCACGCCGAAGACCGGCAACCGCGTCTTGGCAGCCAGCATGCCCGGCAGATGAGCGGCGCCGCCGGCGCCGGCAATGATGACCTGGATACCGCGACCGACCGCCTCTTCCGCGTATTGGAACAGCAGGTCAGGCGTACGGTGCGCAGAGACCACGCGCACCTCGTGCGCTACGCCCAGTTCGGCCAGCACGCTGGACGCATGCTCCATGGTTTCCCAGTCGGAACGGGAGCCCATCACAACGCCCACGCGCGGCGGGAGGGAAGTCGAGGTCATGACCCAAGCCATCCAAAAGGGTTATTGTACGGACTTTCCGCGTCTCGGCACGATCCCGCTCCCCATGGACAAACGCCTTCTCGACATCCTTTGCTGCCCCGTCAGCAAGGTCCCCGTCCGGCCCCTGCAGCGTCAGGAGCTCGATGCCCTGAACAAGGCCATCGCTGCCGGCCAAGTGCAGACCGTGACCGGCGTGGCCGTGGCGGCCCCCTTGACCGAAGGCTTGGTGACCACTGACCGCAAGGTCGTCTACCGGGTCGAGGACGGCATCCCCGTGATGCTCCCCGAGGAAGGTATCGGAACCTTGCAGCTCACTGACTTCCCGGCAGCCGCCTGACCCCGCCCGGGGGGTCTTGGTACCGCAAAAACCCGCATCTTGTGAACGTGTCGACATATATCGATACGGTCAATGACAGCCGCCGCCGCCATCCCTTATTGTAGGGTGGTGTATTGTCGTACGCGGCTAGGATGCACGTCGGCATCACTTTCAGGGGGTGGGGCGATGAAAGACGCCAGTGAATCATCCAATATCGTCAGCCTGACCCAGCGCCTGGATCCCTCCAGCGAGCGCGGAGGCGCCCTTTTGAACACCATCAGGGACATCGCCGGCCGCCGCCTGCAGATTTTGATCAACGGCATGTTCGAGCATGTCGATGACGCGCTTTTCGACCTGGCCGAGAAGGCAGAGAACAACGCCGCGCAGATGCACTATTTCGACGGCATGCGCGAAGTGCGCAAGCGCCGGCCGATAGTGGAGCGCGGCTTTCTTGGGCAGATCTCCCGCGACTTGAGCGATTTCGCCTCCAGCTACCGCAACAACGCCGGCAGCAATGGTTCGGTATCGGCGCCGCTGGGCTCAGTGGAACTTTCGCTGGTGGCCGACAACGAGCTGGAAGAATCGCTCGCGATCACCAGCATGATCGGCAAGAACGAAACGCGCCTGACGCGCGACCTGTTCGCCGTGAATCAGCGCCTCTCGGTCATCTATGGTGGCGTCAAGATCGACGACGCCACCAACCCGGTGGGCCCGGCCGCGCTGTCGCAAGCGTTCCGCCAGGCGATGCGCGAGCTCAACGCAGAAATGCGCGTCAAGCTCATCATCTACAAGCTGTTTGACCGCTACGTGCTGGCCTCGCTCGACGAGCTCTACCAGGAGATCAACGCCGAACTGGTACAGGCGGGCGTGCTGCCACAGCTGCGCCACGAGATCTCTCGCTCCGGTGGCGCGCCACGCACTGCAGGCGCCGCCACACAGGCAGCCGAAGCTGCCGGGGTGGGAGCAGCCGAGGCAACCTTCCTTGCCGACGACGAGGCCGGCGCATCGAGCGAGCTCATCCAGACCCTGCGCACCTTGTTCAGCGCGCGTCGCACGCCCCCGGTTTCCGGCGGCACGCAGCGCCTGCCCGCTGGCGCCGTGCAACTGCCTAGCGCCAATGAGCTGATCGGCGCACTCAGCGTGCTGCAAAGTCAGGCAGCCATCAGCCAGCAGATGCCGATAAACACTGGCAGCTCGAGCGAACTTGCCGGCGAAGTGCAACGCCTCAAGGAACACCTGCTCGCCCAGATCGGCTCCCTGCGCGGTGAAAAGCCGAGCCAGGTGTCGACCATCGACGAAGACACCATCGATCTCGTCGGCATGCTGTTCGAGTTCATTCTTGAAGACCGCAACCTGCCGACGGACATGCAGGTACTGCTGGCACGCCTGCAGATTCCGTACCTCAAGGCCGCGATCCTCGACCGCAAACTATTCGCACACCGTCAGCACCCGGCGCGTCGCTTGCTCGATGCGCTTGCTGACGCCGCCAAGGGCTGGTCAGCGGAGTCCGATCGCGACCATCGCCTGCACGACAAGATCAAATCCATTGTCGACCGCCTGCTGCAGGACTTCGACGATGACATGACCATCTTCGAACGCCTGTGTGCCGAGCTGCAGGAGTTCCAGGACATCAGCCGCCGCCGCGCGGAACTGGCCGAACAACGAGTAGCCGAGTCCACCCGCGGGCGCGAGAAGCTCGAGCAGGCGCGCCGCCGCGCCGCACGCGAGATCCTCAGCCGTATAGAAGGCCAGCACCTGCCGCCGCTGATCCACGGCATCCTGTCGCGCGCATGGGCCAACTACCTGGTGCTGACCATCCTGCGCCAGGGCGAGGAATCGAGCGAATTCCGCGATGCCCTGCGCTTCGCCAACGACTTCATCGAGAGCACCAAGCCAGCCCGCACGCTCGACGAGCGTCGCGCACTGCGCCAGATGCTGCCGGGCATCGAGCGCGCGCTGCGCCGCGGCCTGGCCAACGTGGCCTTCCAGGAAAGCGACATCGATCGCCTGCTGGCCCAGTTGCATACGTATTACCGCCACCAGCTCGGCGAAGCCGTGTCGGAGGCCGAAGTGCAGGCCGTGGAAGAGTCCACGACCCTGCCCATTCCGGAGAGCATCCAGCCGATCGCCGAGTCGGAGGCCGAGCTGTCACGCTCGGAGCCCGAACCCGAGCCGGCCATGGACACACCGGAAATGCAGCTCGTGGCCGAGCTCAAGCCCGGCACCTGGCTGGAGTTCGTAACAGGCCCGGAAACCATCGAGCGCGCCAAGCTCTCGTGGATCAGCCCGATGAGCGGGCGCTACCTGTTCGTGAACCGTCGCGGCCTGAAGGTGGCCGACTACGCCCCGCATGAATTGGCCCAGGCACTCGCCAGCGCTACGGCGCGCGTGCTTGAATCCAGCGCACTGTTCGACCGTGCGCTGGACGCCATCGTCGGTCGCCTCAGTCAACCAGCCCCCTCTCAAGCCCCGACCGAATGACTTCATCACAACTTGCTGCACCGTCCGCTGACCTGATCGAGGCGGATGTCACGCGCGTCTTTGCCGAAGATATCGGCACCGGCGATGCCACCGCCGACCTGTTGCCTGCCCACGCCTCGGCCAGCGCCACGCTGACCTGCCGCGAAGACGCGGTGATGGCGGGCATCGACTGGTTCAACACCTGCTTCCGCCGGCTCGACCCCCAGGTTGAGATCGAATGGGCCTTTCGCGACGGCGATCGCGTCGCCGCTGGCTCCGTGATCTGCCGGCTACGCGGCAAGGCGCGCGCGCTGGTGAGTGCTGAGCGCTCGGCGCTCAACTTCCTACAGTTACTCTCCGGCACGGCCACGACAACCGCCGCGCATGTGGCCGCTGTCGCCGGCACCGGCGTGCGCGTGCTCGATACGCGCAAGACCGTGCCCGGGCTTCGGCTCGCCCAGAAATACGCCGTGCGTTGCGGCGGTGGTCACAACCACCGCGTGGGTCTCTACGACGCCATCCTGGTGAAGGAGAACCACATCATCGCCGCAGGTAGCATCAAGGCGGCGGCTGAGGCTGCCCGCCGCCTGCACCCCACGCTGTTGCTGGAAATTGAGGTAGAGAACCTGGACGAGCTGCAGCAGGCGTTGGATGCCGGCGCCGACCGAATCATGCTCGATAACTTCACCCTGCCCCTGATGCGCGAAGCAGTCGCCATCGCCAAGGGGAAGGCTGAGCTCGAGATATCCGGCAACGTGGACCTATCCACCATTGGTGGGTATGCGAGCACAGGCGTGGATTACATCTCGGTGGGCGCGCTCACTAAGCACGTGCGCGCCGTAGACCTGTCGCTTCGCCTGCAATTGGACTGAACGTAGGACGTTCCGTTTCGCAAGGGGTTGCGTTCACATCGCGCCCCTTGCAAGCGGCCCGCAACGCCTACACTCTCGCCGCATGAGCGAGCTTTCTGACCTGTTTATCCTGCTTCTGTTGCTGGCCGTCATCGGCCTGTGGCTCAAGCTGGCCCGTGGCCGCGAACAGGCTGCGCAGGAAGCACGCTTGCAGTGCCGCCAACACGGGCTGCAACTGCTGAGATGAAAGCGTCGGCCTGCGGGGTGTCCGGCTACTCCGTCAGCGAGGCCAATTGCTTCTGGAACGCTGCTATACGTTCGAAGTGAGCATCGATGGCAACGATCGCGAACCGGGAAAGCTTTGGTTGATCGGGCGCACACTCAGTGGCCTGAGCTTGCCGACTATCCAGACCCACCTGCCGGGCCTGTTGACCGAACACGAGCCGCCGCCGGCGATGGGCAACAACGTCATCCCGCTGCGCCCCCGTCTGCACAAGGACAATCAGCTGCACTGAAGCCTTGGGCGACGGCTTGGCCGGCGCCCGCTCATGGGTGACTTACTTCACCACCCGCAGGAAGGGCGCATTGCGCTTGGGCTTTTCAATGGCCTGGTCGCCATCGGAGGGGGGCGGCGTGTCATCTGGATCAGGCGAAGACGGTGGCGGCTGGTCGCCCCCTTCCTCTGCCGGGAACATCATGCCCTGCCCGTTCTCCTGCGCATACAGCGCCAGCACGGCCTGAACCGGGATATGGATGTTGTGGCTCACGCCTGAAAAACGCGCCTGGAAGCTAATCCAGTCGTTACCCAGATCCAGATTGGCGACAGCGCGCATCGCCAGGTTCAGCACGACCTGACCGTTCTTGATGACCTGAGGTGGCACTCGCACCCCTTCCCGCCCGGCGTCCACGAGGACGTAGGGAGTCAGATTGTTGTCGCTGATCCAGTCGTAAATCGCCCTGAGCAAATAGGGACGATTGGAGGACATCGGCGGAAGCTTGTCGTCGGTCATTCAAAAACCTATGGAGGGCGCCGCCTCGCGGGACGGGGTCCGGGGGGCGCCAATGGGACGGCGTCAGTGTAATGCCAAGGCACGGCCAGTTGTCGCACCGTCGCTATAAAACGCCCCTCGCCCGGCCCGCAGGGGCTCGGAACAGCTCACGCGAAGACCGATGGCCCTGGGTGAGTCAGGGTCGCATGGCCTTTTCTTCTGGCGTCATGCTGCGGGCATAGCCTTGGCTGGCGAACAGGCGCTCGCCATAGTCCAGGATAGGCTTGCCCTCCCTTCCCAGGTCCACCCCCAGCCACGGCAGCCGCCACACTACGGGCGCCACCAAGCAATCGGTAAGGCTCATTTCCGGATTCAGGAAGAAACGGGAGGCCTTGAACAGCGGCAGCGTCGACAGCAGGTGCTCGCGCAGCCGCTTGCGGGCCGCATCCGCCGGCCGCCCACCCGCCCTGATGGCATCCATCTCGGGCAGCCAGTCCAGCTCGATGCGCACGTTCGCCAGGCGCAGACGCGCCCTCGACAACGGGTCGATCGGCATCAATGGGGGGTGGGGATAGCGTTCGTCGAGGTATTCGCAGACGACCGCGGTGTTGTAGAGGGATAGGTCGCGATCAACCAGGGTCGGCATGGTGCCGTAGGGGTTGAGGTCGAGCAAATCTTCCGGCGGCTTGGCGGGATCGACGATCACCCGGTCATAGCTCACGCCTTTGGCAGCGAGCACCAGGCGCGTTCGATGGCACTGGATGCCATCTGCGGTGGTGTATAGGGCGAGTGCGGTACGCGAACGAGCGCTTTGGACCATGCGCGATCTCCCCATCGGCGTCAGCAAGTACGGCGACCCTCAAGCCCGTGTGGGACTCGCAGGCCGCCGTACCGTAGGCTCTGGAAGGTGACGTCTTAGTGGACGTCCTTCCAGTACTCCTTCTTTAGCAGATATGCCAGGAAAGTGAAGCCCGCCAAGAAGAGCAGCACCCAGATGCCATAGCGCTGGCGCTGCAGGGCCGCGGGCTCGGCGGCGTACTCCAGGAAGTTGGTCAGGTCACGGGCGGCCTGCTGGTACTGGGGCTGCGTGAGCTTGCCTGGCTGGGAGAGCTCAAGCTTCTCCACGTCGTCGCTACCTTCCTTCTTCACGGCCGTCTGGATGCCCTGCAACTCCCACAGAGGGAATGGCATGGAGGCATTCGGGAACACCGTGTTGTTCCAACCCACCGGACGGGTGGGGTCGACATAGAAGGAATTGAGGTAGCCGTAGACCCAGTCGGCTGTCTTGGCACGCACTTCCAGCGAAAGATCTGGCGGTGCTTTGCCGAAGAATTGCTGGGCCGAATCCTCCGGCATGTGCGAGATCACGACGTCACCGAACTTGGCGCCCGTGAAGTTGAGGTTCTTCATCACCTCGTCTTCGGACAGACCCAGATCCTCGGCCATGCGCGAATAGCGCACGTACTTCAGCGAGTGGCAACCCACGCAATAGTTGAAAAACAACTTGGCGCCACGCTGCAGCGAAGCCTGATCGCGGATGTTGGTACCGGCGGAGGGCAGGCCGCCCTCTTCCTGCGCCATGACGGATTGGGTACCGACCAGCAGGCCAACGGTGAGCGCGATCGTGGAAATGATTTTCTTCATCGAGGGCTGCCGCTTAGTCATGGTCAAACACCACCCGCTCCGGAACTGGCTTGGTCTTTTCCCAGCCGAGCCGCGTGTAGAACCAGAGGAAGACGAAGTACCCGAAGTAGACGATGGTCATCACGCGACCGAACAGGTTTTCCCAGAACGTCGCATCCTTGGGCGCCCACTCAGTCGTCAGCTCGCCCACCACACCCGCACCCACCAGCGCCAAGCCGATGAACGAGGCCGCGAATGTCATCAGCGCCACCTTGAAGCCCGTGCCGCGATAACGGATGGAACGCACCTTTCCAGCATCGATCCATGGCAGCACGAACAGCAACGCGATCGCGCCGAACATGCCAAGCACACCCCAGAAGGCCGTGCCGAAGAACGACGGGATCATGCGCAGAATCGCGTAGAACGGGGTGAAGTACCACGACGGCTTAATGTGCGTCGGCGTGACCAGATTGTTGGCCGGAATGAAGTTGTCATGCTCCAGGAACCAGCCGCCAAAGGTTGGCGCGAAGAAGATGATGAACGCCGCGATGACCAGGAAGAAGCCGAGGCCGAACAGGTCCTTCACCGTGTAATACGGATGGAACGGAATGCCGTCCATCGGCGCCTTCGGATCCCAGCGGTTGCCCTTCGGGCCATGCTTGGTGTCCACGCCGTCCGGGTTGTTCGAACCCACTTCGTGCAGCGCAGCCAAGTGCAGCACCACCAACAGCAGCAGCACGATCGGCAATGCGATCACGTGCAACGCAAAGAAGCGGTTGAGCGTGGCATCGGCCGGCAGGTAATCGCCCATGATCCATTCGACCAAGGACCCGCCAATCACCGGGATGGTACCGAACAGCGAGATGATCACCTTGGCGCCCCAGAACGACATGTTGCCCCACGGCAACACGTAGCCCATGAAGGCCTCGGCCATCAGCGCCAGGAAGATCAGCATGCCAAGCAGCCACACCAGTTCGCGCGGCTTCTGGTACGAGCCGTACATCAACCCGCGGAACATGTGCAGGAACACCACCACGAAGAACAGCGAGGCACCCGTGGAGTGCATGTAGCGGATCAGCCAACCCCACTCCACGTCACGCATGATGTACTCAACCGAGTTGAAGGCTTCCGCCGCACTCGTCTTGTAGTTCATGGTGAGGAAGATGCCGGTGACGATCTGGTTGATCAGTACCACCAGCGCCAGCGAACCGAAGTAGTACCAAAGATTGAAGTTCTTCGGCGCGTAATACTCGGTCATGTGCTTGCGGTACATGGGCATGAGGCCCGGTGCCCGCTCGTTGACCCAATCACCGACACGCGTGAATACGTTGGCCATCAGCCTGCCTCCTTCGGATCCACGCCAACCTGGATGTGCGTGTCGTCAACGAAATGGTACGGAGGCACCAACAGGTTCTTCGGTGCAGGCACGCCCTGGTAGACGCGACCGGACATGTCGTAGCGCGACTTGTGGCAGGGGCAGTAAAAACCACCCTTCCAGTCGGGATCGAACGGCTCGGGCTTCATCACCGGCACGAAATCGGGCACGCAGCCCAGGTGCGTACACAGCCCCACCAGCACCAGCCACTCGGGCTTGATCGAACGTGCTTCGTTCTGCGCGTACTTGGGCTGCTGTTCGGCCGAGCTGGAGTCAGACTTGGCATCGACCAAGCGTGCGTCCTGGCTGGGCAGCGCGTCGAGCTGCACCTTTGTGCGGTTGACCACGAACACTGGCAGGCCACGCCACGGGTACGTTACCCGCTGGCCCTCTTCGACCTTGCTGATGTCGATAGTGACCGGGGCACCTGCGGACTTAGCCCGCGCACTGGGTTCCCACGACTTGATGAAGGGCACGACTGCCGTGACGACTCCCACACCTCCGACCACTGCCGTGGTCGCTGTGAGGAAGCGGCGGCGGCCGTGATCGACGACTTCGTTCGCCATCAGGCTCTCCGGTACTTATGCCATTGAGACGCGGAACTTAATGAGTTCCACAGGTGCTTGCCAAGCGCGTCGATCAAGTCCGACAGCAAGAGACTACATGCTGCGACCGGAAAATCCCCCCTAAGTCTCCCCCTTAGAGAACAGCAGGCACGCGCGGTACCAGCACGATGAGCATGCAGCAGAGCCACAAGCCTTCCGTTGTCAGGCGCCTGGCGCACCGGGGAAACCCCGGAACAACCCGCTTCGCAAGCGCCAGCAGAATCTGACTCCCGCAAATCGCGTTAGTCTAGCGTCATGGCATGGCTCGTACAATAAAGCCGCCACGCCTGCGACACCTGTACACACCACTCTCTAACACCTTGCTGCGAAACGCTTTAACGACATGAAACATGCCGCTGGCACGCTCGCATTCATTGCTCGCTTCGTGGTGCTCGGGCTGGCGGTTGCCTTCATCATCAGCCTGGTCTGGCCGAACGTGGGCAATCGACTGCGGGAACATCTCGGGGTTGTACACCCGACCACCGACTCCGTAAGCACACCGGCGCCGACACACTCGAGCGGTCCGATGTCCTACGCCGATGCCGTCGCCAAGGCGGCGCCCTCCGTGGTGAACATCTACGCCAACAAGATGGTGACCGAGCAAGCCGTGCAGATGTACACGGACCCCGTGCTCCAGCGCCTGTTCGGCGGACGCCCTGCGGGCCCCGCCTACAAGCGGCGTGAGCAAAGTCTGGGATCGGGTGTGATCGTGCAGCAGGGCTACGTGCTTACCAACAATCACGTCATCGCCAATGCCGACGACATCCAGGTGCTGCTGTACGACGGCCGCGTCGCCAAGGCCACCGTGGTTGGCGCCGACCAGGAGACCGACCTCGCCGTGCTGCGCATCGACGCCGGCAACCTGCCGGTGATCCACATCGCCGATCAACGCCCCGGACGCACGGGTGATGTCGTGCTAGCCATCGGCAACCCGCTAGGCCTCAACCAGACGGTAACGATGGGCATCATCAGCGCCATCGGGCGTCAGTTGAATACGTCCAGCCCCGAAGACTTCATCCAGACGGACGCGGCGATCAACCTCGGTAATTCGGGTGGTGCCCTGGTCAACACCGACGGCGAACTGGTGGGCATCAACACCCTACTCATCGGCAAAGCCGCCAACGCCGAAGGCATCAGCTTCGCCATCCCCGTGGCCAGCGCCAAGCGCGTGCTCGATCAGATTATCGATTCGGGTCATGTCGTCCGTGGCTGGATGGGCGCCGACTACACCTTCGTACCTGTAGCCGCCGATAGCGGCCTGCCGGCGGCGGCGCGCGGCGCACAGGTCACCGACATCTATCCGGGCGGCCCGGCGGCCCAGGCCGGCATCCAGCCGCACGACATCTTGCTGCGCATCGGCACGGAAGACATCGTCGATCCTGCTGACCTGCGCCGCCACGAAGCCGCGTTCAAGCCCGGGAGCAAGGTGGAAGTCTCCGGTCTGCGCAACGGCGCGCCATTCCACACCGAGGTGATCCTGGCCCAGCGCCCACCGATGACGCCGACGGCGTCACTGGATGGCTGACACACCGGCAGCTGCCACCGGTGCGTGGCCGCCTGACGGATGGATAGCCAGCCCATAGCGCTTACGGAGTGTGCCCACACGCTCCACGTAAACCTGCGTTTCGGCAAAGGGCGGCACACCGTTGTACTTCTGCACGTTTCCGGGGCCCGAGTTGTAAGCCGCCGCCGCAAGGCGCTCATTGCCGTCGAAGGTGCGCAGCAGCAAGGCGAGATAACGGGCGCCACCACGAATGTTTTGCGCTGTATCGAAGGCATCGCGCACGCCCATGTTGGTGGCCGTGGCGGGCATCAGTTGCATCAGACCCTGCGCACCCTTGATCGAAAGCGCACGGGGATTAAATGCACTCTCTGCATGAATGATGGCTCGCAGGAAGGCCTCGTCCACACCCGACTCCTGGCTCGCCAGCTGGATCACATCCGCATAGGCACCGAGATTGAGCGCCACCGAATCCCAGCGGATGTTCGAATGCAGATTGCACGCGGCACAGGTGGCGATATAGCTGAACAACATGGTCACGGCGCGCCCCTGATCACCGGCGGGCCGCAGGTTCGTGTACTCCACGCTGCCGTCCTTGCGCACCACGCGGTAGACCGCGCCGCGCAAGACGCGACTGCCATCATCGGCCACGTCTGCGAGCGGCTTGTCGGGCACCGAATCACTTCGAGCGGGGCTGGCTTCGCTGTAGCTCCACTGCCCTGGCTTGCCGGTGGGCGTGGTGGACTGGGACGGCTGCGCGGGCGGAACGACACGCGCGGTGGTATCGACGGAATCCTTCACCCAAGCCACCGACGGGGGTTGCGGCGTGCTCGCCACCAACGCCTTGCTTGCAGAGGTATCGGCCGAGTCCTTGACCCCGGTCAGTGACGGCGCAGAAGACGTGGCCGTTGGCTTTCTACGCACCGGCTCGGGTGCCCCCGCGATACGGCTGCATCCCTGATAACCGGCGGCGCTACTACTGAAGACCACCTCACCCGACGAACCGGTGCAGCGATACAACGCCCCGGCATGACCCGCCCGAGGAAACACCAAGAACCCCATCAGGATCGCGCAGGCAGCCACCAGCCAGCGCATCGGCGTGCGCAGCCGTGATGTGGGCAGCCCGGTCACGGACTTCCCTCGGGCCGCCCAACCTTGGCGGCGGCCTCATCCCGGTCAAACACCGACATCGATCCCCCTTCGTCAACTTCTCCCCGGCGTGTAGCGCAAGAACCGGGCCCGGCGGCAGTGTGCTCTCGCTCTGGGCGCCCGCCAAGCAGGACAAGGCTGATTCGTGCGGCATTACCCGTTTTGCAGACCTGGAGAAGCCATCCAGGCCACTTAAGTGATTGATCTGGCAAGCCCGTTCCAGTGGCGACTGGGACGTTTGGCGCGTAAACTGTGGGGTTCGGCGGCCTACCCGCCGCCTCCTTGAACGACGGTACCCAAGCCCATGACCGGCAAGCTTTTCATCAAGACTCACGGCTGCCAGATGAACGAGTACGACTCCGCCAAGATGGCCGACGTGCTCAAGGCCTCGCACGGTCTGGAACTGACGCAGGACGAATCCGAGGCGGACGTCATCCTGATCAACACGTGCTCCATCCGCGAAAAGGCCCAGGAAAAGGTCTTCAGCCAGCTCGGACGCTGGAAGGAGCACAAGCAAGGCGGCAAAGCGGTGTTGATCGGCGTCGGCGGCTGCGTGGCCTCGCAGGAGGGCCAGGACATCATCAAGCGCGCGCCCTATGTAGATCTGGTATTTGGCCCGCAGACGCTGCACCGCCTGCCCGACCTGATCGAGGCGCAGCGAGCCTCCGGCAAGCCGCAGGTGGACATCAGCTTCCCCGAGATCGAGAAGTTCGACCGCCTGCCCGAGCCGCGCGCCGAAGGCCCCACCGCCTTCGTGTCAATCATGGAAGGCTGCTCCAAGTACTGCTCGTACTGCGTGGTGCCTTACACCCGCGGCGAGGAAATCAGCCGCCCGTTCGACGACGTGATTGTGGAGGTCGCCCAGCTCGCCGAGCAGGGCGTGCGCGAAGTGAACCTGCTCGGCCAGAACGTCAACGCCTATCGCGGCCCGACGCACGATGGCGGCACCGCCGACCTCGCCGTGCTGATCCACGCCATCGCGCAGATCGACGGCATCGGCCGCATTCGCTTCACCACCTCACATCCGCTGGAGTTCTCCGACTCGCTGATCGAGGCGTACGCCAACGTGCCGCAGCTGTGCAATTTCCTGCACTTACCAGTGCAGGCCGGTTCGGATCGCATCCTTACCGCCATGAAGCGCGGCTACACGGCGCTTGAGTTCAAGCAGAAAATCCGCAAGCTGCGCGCGGTGCGCCCAGACATCTGCATTTCGTCCGACTTCATCGTGGGCTTCCCTGGCGAGACCGACGACGATTTCGAGAAGACCATGAAGTTGATCGAAGACATCGGCTTCGACCAGAGCTTTTCCTTCATCTTCTCCTCGCGCCCCGGTACGCCGGCAGCTAACCTGGCGGATGACACATCGCAGGAAGTGAAGCACGCGCGACTTTCCCGCCTGCAGGCCAAGCTCAACGACAACGCGCGCCAGATCAACGAAACCATGATTGGCACCGTGCAGCGTGTCCTGGTGGAAAAAGTCAGCAAGAAGAGCGCGAACGAAGTCACCGGCCGCACCGAGAACATGCGCTTCGTGAACTTCCCGGGCAGCACGCGCATGATCGGCCAGTTCGTCGACGTGGTGATCACCGAGGCGATGAGCAACTCGCTGCGTGGCCGCGTGAAGCTCGCCCACGAAGACGTCGCCCTGGCCTCGTGACGCCAGCGCTTTCGATTCGCGAAATCGGACCAGACGAGTTCACCCTCGCCTGGCCGCTGTTCCGCAGCGTTGTCGCTGCGGGGGACACTTATAGCTATCCGCCCGACCTGAGTTTTGAACAGGCGCGCGACTGGTGGACTTCGCCGCCCACGCACTGCTTCATCGCCGAACGAGCGAAACTGGTGCTTGGCTGCTACATGCTCCGCCCCAACCAGCCCGGACTTGGCGATCACGTGGCCAACGCCGGCTACATGGTCTCCTCTGCGGCACGCGGCCAGGGCGTAGCCTCTGCCATGTGCGAACACTCCATGACGCAGGCCCGCGACGCGGGCTTCACCGCCATGCAGTTCAACTTTGTCGTCTCAACCAATACCACCGCGGTGCGCCTATGGCAGCGCCACGGTTTCCGCATCGTCGGGCAAGTGCCGGGCGCGTTCCGCCACGCGGCACATGGCCCGACCGATGTCTACGTGATGCACCGGCATCTTTGACACAAAAACATGACCAACGGCCTCAATCAACGCGATTTCTCCCTCGAGCCGGAAGACAACGCCCGGCTTTCCAACCTCTGCGGCCCCTTCGACGAACACTTGCGCCAGATCGAATTGCGCCTGGGCGTGGAGATCAACCACCGCGGCAGCCTATTCCAAGTGATCGGCGAAGAAGGTGCCTCGCGCGCGACCGAAAAGGTGGTGCGCGCGCTCTATGCGGTGACCGAGAACGAGTCGCTCAACGGCGCGAAGATCAACCTGCACCTTGCCGAGTCGGGCATCGACGCCATCGCCAACGACGCCGCCGATAGCGCACAGGACGTCACCATCAAGGTGAAGCGCGGTGTCATCAAGGGGCGTGGCCCAAACCAGGCACGCTACCTGCACGCCATCACCACGCACGACATCAGCTTTGGCGTAGGCCCCGCCGGCACCGGCAAGACCTATCTTGCCGTCGCTAGTGCCGTTGAAGCGCTGGAAGCCAATCGCGTGCAGCGCCTGCTGCTGGTGCGCCCCGCCGTGGAAGCCGGCGAGAAGCTGGGCTTCCTGCCGGGAGATCTCTCGCAGAAGGTCGATCCGTATCTGCGGCCACTCTACGACGCACTGTACGAAATGCTCGGCTTCGAAAAAGTGGCCAAGCTGATCGAACGCAACGTGATCGAAATTGCGCCCCTTGCCTATATGCGCGGCCGCACGCTCAACGACTCCTACGTGATCCTTGACGAAGCGCAGAACACCACCGTCGAGCAGATGAAAATGTTCCTCACGCGCATCGGCTTTGGCTCGGTCGCCGTGATCACTGGCGACGTGAGCCAAGTCGATTTGCCGCGCAACGTCCGCTCCGGTCTGCGCCACGCCGTTGAAGTGCTACGCGGCGTGGACGGCATCAGCTTCACCTTTTTCACCTCGCGCGACGTAGTACGTCATCCTCTGGTGGCGAAAATCGTGCGCGCCTACGAGGCCTTCGAACAGAGTTCCGAGGAGCCGCCGAGGTGAGTGCGCCACTGACACTGTCCGTCGGCTATGCCGCATCGCGCAAGGGTGTTCCCACCTCGGCCAGTTTCCGCCAATGGGTGGAAGCCGCTCTGCGCGGTGCGAAACGGCGCAAGGCAACGGAGCTTTCCATCCGTATCGTCGATGCGAAAGAAGGCCGCACGCTCAATCGCGACTATCGCGGCAAGGACTACGCCACCAACGTCCTGTCGTTTCCAGTCGAATTGCCACCGGGCGTCAAATCGCCATTGATCGGCGACTTGGTGATCTGCGCGCCTGTCGTCGCCAAGGAAGCCACCGAGCAAGGCAAGTTAGCCCGCAATCACTGGGCGCACATGACTGTGCACGGCGTGCTGCACCTTCTCGGCTACGACCATATTGAGGACGATGAGGCCGAGGCCATGGAGGCGCTGGAAACACGAGTCCTGGCCGGGCTCGGCATCGATGATCCCTACACCGTCGACGACGCCGACTGAATACGACTCGTCCACAAGCACGCCGGCCGGCACGCCCTTTCGCAGCGTATCTGCCGGCACTAAGCAGCGCGATGGAAGCAGGCATACAAATGCAACGACGTCTTCTGCTCGCCATGGGACTTCTGCTGGCCGCGATCGCCTCCCCGCCCGCGCTGTCGACCGACGCCCTTCGGCAGACACTAGCCCAGGCGACATGTAGTGCCATGCATGCAGCGGCCGCATCTGTGCCGGGCGATGGGCCGATGCTTCTGCCTAGCTATCCGGACCTGCCACCGGGTTCGGTTCGCGCGCTGGAAAACGTGGCATTCGTCTACGACAACGCCCTCGCGGGCATCGCACTCACTGCCTGTGGCGACCAGGCTCAGGCCCGTCGCATCGCCAACGCACTGCTGCTTGCGGCATCGCACGACCCAACCTTCAACGACGGGCGACTGCGCAACGCTTATCGCGCTGGTTCGATAGGTAGCGGGAAAGTCGAGCTCCCCGGCTACTGGCAAAGCCAGGGCAATTACTGGAGCCAGGATCCCTATCAAGTAGGCACCGCCACGGGCAATGCCGCCTGGGCCGCCCTGCTGATGCTTACCGTGTACGACAGCACCCACGATAAGCGCTATCTCGACGGCGCCATCTCCCAGTTACGCTGGATCCAGGCGCATACGCTCGGTAGCGCGCCACCCGCCTACGAAGGCGGCTTGTTCGGCTACGACAACGCGCAGCGCCAACAGCACTGGAAGGCCACGGAACACAACCTGGACGTCTATGCCGCCGCTACCTGGGCGGGGCGCTACACCCGCGATGCCGCGCTGGCCCAACAAGCCAAGACAGCGGGTGACTTCGTGAAGTCGATGTGGGACCCGGAACAGCGCCGCTTCCTGGTCGGTACGCTGGACGACGGCAGGACACTCTCCCGCGATAAGTCGGGCCTCGATGCACAAGTCTGGCCGCTGCTTGCCTTCAACCCGCACCCCGTCGAATGGAACCAGGTGTGGTCGTGGGTCGAATCGCAGCATCGCAGTGGTGACGGCTACGGCTATCGGCGCCACCCCGACGGCGTGTGGACAGAAGGAACGGCCCAAGTCGCCACTGCCTTGCTCGCCAGCGGAAAACCCGTGCCCGACACGTTGTGGCGGTTGCTCCTAGCCCAACGCAGCGCTGGCGGCATGCTCTACGCGACGCCACAGGCGCGCATCGCCACTGACTTCGCGATCGGCCCCACCTCTACTTACGCCGACTTCTTCTACTACCACCAGCCGCACCTCGGTGCGACCGCGTGGACCGCCCTGGCTGCCAAAGGTTGGAACCCGCTCACCGGGCAAGCCATCAACCCCACGGAACAGGCGCGATGAGCCAGCCACGAGCCCACTACCCGCAGGAGCGGGTTGCCTAGCGCCCCCGGCCCGGTCCCGGCTTCGCCCCTCCCGCTCCTTGTTCCTGAATCGTCACGAATTTTCGGCTGAGACTGACGGTTCCGCCCGGTATCGGGCAGCATCTACACGAGTAATGAACGAGGACCCTGGCAGTACCAGCGGCCCGGCCCACCGCAGTTGGTGGGATCGACTGGGCCACATGTTTTCCGGCGAGCCGCGCAACCGGAAGGAGCTCATCGACGAGCTGCGCACCGCCCAGGCCAACGGCCTGATGTCCCCTGACACCCTGACCATGGTCGAGGGTGCCATCAAGGTCACCGAGCTGAGCGTGGACGACGTCATGATCCCGCGCACGCAGATCGTGATGCTCTCCGCCGAGGCACCGCTGAGCGAGATTCTCGACACCGTCGTCGAATCCGGCCACTCGCGTTTCCCCGTACACGGCGAAGACAAGGACGACATCCTCGGCATCCTCCTCAGCCAAGGACCTGCTTCGCTTCGTCGGCAATGGCGACCATTTCGACGTCGCCAGCGTGCTGCGCCCGGCCGTGCTCATTCCCGAATCCATGCGCCTGAACGTGCTGCTGGCGGAGTTCCGCCATACACGCAACCACATGGCGCTGGTGGTCGACGAGTACGGTGGCGTCGCCGGCCTGATCACCATCGAAGACGTGCTTGAGCAGATCGTCGGCGAGATCGATGACGAGCACGACGACGAGGAAGAACCCACGCTGATGCACGAGCAGTCGGACGGCGGCTGGGCCGTCAGCGCGCTCACCCCTATCGCCGACTTCAATGAACAGACCGGCGCCAACTTTTCCGATGAAGAGTTCGACACGGTCGGCGGCATGTGTACCTCCGAATTTGGCCATCTGCCTGAAGTGGGTGAGGAAATCACCATCGGCGGCTACCAATTCCACGTTACCGAAGCGGACGACCGGCGCGTGCAGGCCTTCCGCGTAACACGCCTCAAGGACGGTTGATCGTGCACCATCGGGGCAGGATGCCGGCGGCATCGATCGTGCGCCGCTTCATCAGCGGTTTCGTCGGCTTAGTCGTGTGTTGCGCGCTGCTCTGGCCATCGCACGCCCGTGCAGGCGTGGCCAATGCGCCCGGCAGCAATCTGGAAGTGTCGCTGATCACCTACGGACCGGGCGACACCTACTGGGAGCGCTTTGGGCACGACGCCATCGAGTTGCGCGACACCGTGAGCGGTGAAGCCGTCACCTTCAACTACGGCGTGTTCGACTTCGATGAGAGCGGCTTCCTGCTGAATTTTGCACGCGGCCAGATGCACTACCTGATGGACGCCGCACCCTCGGACGTCGACCAGCACTACTACGTCGACGTCGGACGCTCGGTAACGCGCCAGCACCTCGCCTTCACGCCGGCACAGGCGGCCGACCTGCGCGACTACCTGCTGTGGAATCTGCAGCCGGAAAACGTGCGCTACGAGTACGACTACTACGTCCGAAATTGCGCCACACGCGTGCGTGACGCGCTGGATAAGGCACTCGGCGGCACTCTGAAGCCGCAGCTCGAAGCGCGCCCGGGCGGCATGACATTCCGCCAGCAGACAGCACGCCTGATGAGCCAGCAGGCCTGGCTAATGCTGATCCTCGATCTCGGCCTTGGCCCTTATTCTGACCAGCCGCTCAATGCCTGGCAGGAGAGCTTCCTGCCAGAAGTCTTGCAACACGAGATCAGCCACGTCACCGTGACTGGCCTCGAAGGGAAAGCGCAACCGCTAGTGCTGGACGAGCAGGAACTCTCACCGAACCGCCTCGTTCCACCGCCAACCACGGCTCCCGACCTTCGCCTGCCGCTAGCTCTGGCCGGCCTTGTCTTCGCTGCCCTACTGCTCGCCACCCGCCGCTTCGCACCGATCGTCTACGCCCTGCTGGGCAGTGTCTATCTGGTACTGGCCGGTTTCGTCGGCGTAACGCTGCTGATTCTCTGGACGCTCACCACACACCATTCGGCGTGGGCTAACGCCAACCTGCTGCTGTTCAACCCACTGGCTTTCTTCCTGCTGCCCGCGCTGTGGCGCTCCCGCAAGCACCTCGCCGTTTCGCGCGTGGCCAACGGACTGATTGCCCTGCAACTGCTAGCCGTACTGGCCGCCTGCCTGATGCATCTTCTGCCGGGTGTGGTGCAACAAAACCAGCCTTGGCTACTGTTCGCACTGCCGATTTGGCTTGCGATCGCGTGGATCACCCGCCGACAGCAACCGGCAGCATTCTTTCCGTCCTGAACAATAGAGCACCATGCTCGGGGCACTCTCCTGCAAGACGCTCGCAAACCGCTATAGCCCGAGCCGAGCAGACATCGCCGGACCCAACGATGCGGCGAAACCGGCCGTCAGGTGCTGCTCATCGCGAAACACCACCTGACCATTCTGCTCGGCACTGCACCGTTGACCCGGGCAAACCAGGTCATTCATGTCGATGGTCTGGGCATTAGGAAAACGCTTGGCCGCCTGCTGCAACCACAGATAGACCTGCAGTTCATATGCATCGTTAGCCGCAGTTTCGCAATCCAGTGGGGTGCCTAACCATTTCGGTCGATCCGAATGAGAGGCAAGGCAGCCGGGTCCGTCGAAATCAACGTGCGGAGTGCTACGCAACAGATAGATTTTTCCTACCCCGGCACCTAGTGCTTCCAGGGTACGAGCCATGCCATCCGTCCATTGCACTTGCGAAAACGACCGTCCGGCAACAACGCCCGTACTGAGTACAACAATATCGGGATGCATGGACGCCAGCTGCTCTACGGCTTGATGTCGCCACCTTTCGCACTCCGTGTACTCGCGGCCAATGCGTGCGTAGAAAATGGGCTCATCGACCATCGGGCAAGCAGACTTGGTGACAACAATCAGCCGCCAACCTGGCTTTGATGCTATCTGCGACAACGCGGGAAACCATTGCCCAGCGATACTGTCACCCATAAGTACGAGTGTGTGCGCTGCGTCATCTGGTCCGAACTTACACAACCGCACCCGATCACTGTGGTACCAGTCGTCGCAACCCTGCCTATAGATGGATGGCCCATCGAAACGCGCTTGGGTGTAGCGCCGCACAGCAGGGCTATCGCTCTGCTCTACTGCCATGTAGAACCAGTGCATGGACAGCGAACAGACCACGACAGTGACACCAAGAGCTCCGAACAAGGCGAGACGCCGGCGAGTGAGCCAAATAGATTGATGGCGAACTGGCGTCTCGACAAGTCGATACGAGGCTACGGCAAGCCCCAGCGACAAAAGCACTTCAACGACTCGCACCCATGGAGCACGACTCCCCGTCACGGCATGACCGAGGACGAGGACAGGCCAGTGCCACAAATACCAAGCGTAAGAAACGCGCCCAATGGCCTGCAACCATGGCAACGAGAGAACACGCGACACGCCGCTCATGCTGCTGCTCCATCCGGCTGCAATCACGAATGTCGCTCCAAGTACCGGAAGCACGGCGCGCCACCCTGGATAGGATGTCTGCCCGTAGCTGACTGCTGCACCCGCAATCATCCCTAAGCCAAGCCAGCCGAGCCAATGCAGGACGCTTGAGACAGAGGCCTTTCCTTCGGTCGACTCGCCTGCGCGCTTACTTCCGAAATAGAGCCAGATCAGCGCCCCGGCGGCGAATTCCCAAGCACGCACGGGCATCATGTAAAAGGCCCACTGCGGATAACGTGGCGTCAAGAAAATACTTGCGCCCAGGCTGAGCGCAAGAATCGCGAGCATGACGCCCTTCAACCTCGCGACGTGAAGTCCCGACCGCCGATGCCCCAACGACCACAGAAGCAGTGCTGGCCATATCAGATAAAACTGCTCCTCAACACCCAGCGACCACGTGTGCAAGAACAGATTATTCTCCGACCCAGGGGCGAAGTAGTCTGCCTGCGTCAGAGCGAAAGACACGTTGCTCATCCAAAGGGCCGCCACCGCCGCGGTATTGGCTTGCTGCAGCTGTTCGCTCGGCCCCAGCAGGAGCATCGCAGCAAGCGATACCAGCACGACCATCAGAATCAATGCCGGCATCAAGCGCCGAAGTCGCCTGAGATAGAAGCCCATAAAATCGATTCGGGCAGTATCCGTCAGCTCGCGCAAAAGCAGGCCGGTGATCAGGAAGCCGGATAGGACGAAAAACACGTCCACCCCGACAAATCCGCCGGAGAGCCATGGAACGCCAGCATGTGCTCCTATAACAAGCAGTACTGCGACCGCCCGCAGGCCTTCTATATCGCCGCGATAGCCCAGCCGATATTCATCCGACTTCATGAAAACGTCATCCTCTCCCCCATTCAGTATCGAATAGTACCGATAGGGCGACGCACTCTGCCCAAAAGAGGCACTCTGCCAAAAATCGGTCCGCACTTTTCAATTGCCCCCAGGCTTCCGACAAGGCCATCATGAACACCATGACCGCCCCTCATGCCCTTCCCTCGACATCGTCCACCCCCGCAGACCCCATGGTCGTCAACTGCGTGGCTTATCGCTTCGATGGGCAGCGCATCGGCGACACCAGCCTCGATGACATCAGCGAAGTGCTTAAAGAACCCGACACCTTCGTGTGGGTGGGGCTGCACGAGCCGGACGAGACCTTGCTGCAGAAGCTCCAGGAAGAGTTCGATCTTCATGATCTTGCGATCGAGGATGCCCAGCACGCCCACCAACGCACCAAGATCGAAGCCTATGGTGATTCGCTCTTTGTCGTCGTGCAGACTGCACAGCTTGTCGGCGGGCATATCGCCTTCGGCGAGACGCACGTTTTTCTGGGGCCCCGCTATCTGGTCACAGTACGCCACGGCGCGTCGCTGTCCTACGCTCCAGCCCGACGTAACTGCGAGCATACGCCCGAACTCCTGGCACTCGGCCCCGCCTACGGTCTGTATGGCGTGCTCGACTTCATTGTCGACAACCTGCTCCCCATCGTGCGCGACTTCCGCGAAGAGCTGCAGGAGCTGGAGAAAGACATCTTCTCCGACACCTTCAAGCGCAGCACCATTCGTCGTCTGTACGACATGCAGCGTGACCTGATGACGTTGCGGCTAGCGGTGGCCCCTATGCAGGACATCATCAGCCAGTTGGTACGCCAGCACCCGCAACTCATTCCTGACGAACTGCGCGCCTATTTTCGCGACGTATACGACCACGTATTCCGCGTCAACGAATCGATCAGCGCCATGCGCGAAATGCTCGCCGCCGCCATCAACGTAAACCTATCCCTGGTCACCTTCGGCCAGAACGAGGTGATGAAACGACTGGCCGGCTACGCAGCCATGTTGGCCGCCCCTACTCTGATCACCAGCTGGTACGGCATGAACTTCACGCATATGCCCGAACTGGCTGAGCCATGGGCTTACCCAGTAATCATCGGCGTGGTGACTACATTGGTGGCCAGTATTTATTACGTTCTCAAGCGGGCGAAGTGGTTGTGAGTCTAACGAATACGCGGCACCGACTGACCTATGGGCTAGCCGCCATCACCTTGCTAGTGACCAGCCTCCTCTATGGGCCTGTCATCCACTTCAATTTCGTGTGGGATGATTGGCTGAGCTTTCACGATACACCTTGGTTGACCCAGGGTGATCAGTGGAAGCATTACATCCTGCGCGACTTCAACAACTGGGCGTACTACTTTAGGCCGCTCGTTGTAGGCTTCTTTACCCTGCAGGTTCGACTGTTCCATGACCTGCCCGGACCTATGCATGCTGTATCGCTTGCCCTGCACCTGATCGGCATAACCTTGGTTGGAGTTCTAGCGTGGCGCTGCGCCACGCTATCTGGCATGAACGCAACGCGCCGGACGTGGCTCGTTCCGCTTTGCATGGCAATTTACGGCCTACATCCAGCGCTTATCGAGACCGTCGCGTGGATCGGGTGCCAGTTCGAACTTGTATTGATAGTGCTTGTCCTTCTCAGCCTGATCGCAAATCTTGACATCCAGCACCCCGGACTACGCGCAGGCACAGTCGCGCTGACCTTCTTTCTCGCCGCATGCACGAAAGAGGCAGCCTTTTCGCTTCCACTTCTGCTGGTCTTGTTCGATTGGATCCTGTTCTCAGGCGGAGCGGGACAGCGCTTTGTCGCAAGCGTCGAGACCGTCATTCGACGCAACTGGCTCACCTATCTCAGGGATCATGCTTGCGGGCATCGGCTACCTGATTTTTCGGTCCTGGGCGCTCGGCACAGTTACAACGAATTTCCAATCGATATCCGCTACACCCTCAGACCATCTTTGGGAAATCAGCACCGTCTATCTTCGCTATGTGAAGATCATCCTCTGGCCGGTCTCCGGCATGGGGCCTATTCACCCCTATATCCCGCAGGTATTCCAGGGAACACCTTCCCCTGCCGACCTGCTGGTCATTGCCGTGGCGTTTGTCATTGTCGGAAGCGGGCTGTATTTCACCCTCCGACACAAATCGCCGACCGGCGCCATCATTGTCGGCGCTACAGCAGCGTTGCTTCCCGTTCTTCACATCATCCCAGTGGCATTCGATAAGAGCCTTTATCACGAACGCTATGCCGCTCTGTCGCTAGCCATCATGTGCGCCATGCTTCCCCTTATGCGCCGGCCTGCATGGCTGAAGCGGGCCAAACATGGAAGCGTTGCGAAATCCCTGATCGTCATCGTCATGTTCTTCTGGCTGACCTTTTCGATCATCGGTATACGCACCCTGCTTCCGAATTGGACAAACGATGAAACTCTATGGCGATGGGCGCTTTCATCCAATCCGCATGACGCCGATGCCAAGTTCAATCTTCTTTCGACCTATATAAGGAACAAGGATTACTCTGCTGCCCACAAGCTTGGCGACAAAGTGCTAGCTGACTCGTCCTCCTGCGACGAATGTATGCTCAAAATCGCAGAACTGGCGATCTTTCAGCACGAGCCCACCGGGGCCGCCATTGCACTCGAGCGTGTCCGTCATTCGCCCTCTATCGCGAAGAACAAAGACACGCTTCATACTTACTACCTGCTGACGGGTGAAATGCTTGCTCAACAAGGCAGCCTGGAGGATGCGGAAAACATCCTCCACGCTGCATTGTCACTGGCACCTCAGGACGCCGAAACAATAAACGCGCTGAACCTGGTTCTATCGCTGAGGAACCGAGCAACGCAAGCTAACCAATAAAAAGGAGTGGCGACCAGCGTCCGCCACTCCTTTGTCACGACCGTAGATTAGCAAGTCCGGATCAATGAGCCGAAGACGAACCTTCCGCCGTCCACTCCTTCAGCCACGCATTCACCGTCTCATGCCACTGCACGCTGTTCTGCGGCTTGAGCACCCAATGATTCTCGTCGGGGAAATGCAGCAGTTTGCTGGGAATGCCGCGACGCTGCAGCGCAGTGAATGCGCCAAGGCCCTGTGTATCGGGGATGCGGAAATCCTTGGCCGAGTGAACGACCAACATTGGTACGCGCCAATCCTTGACGTGGTTGACGGGGTTGAACTTCTCGTAGTTCTCGGGGTGCTCGTACTGCGTGCCGCCGTTCTCGCGTTCCTCGAACCACAGCTCTTCGGTGTCGTAGTACATGGCGCGCGCATCGAACACGCCGTCATGATCGACCAGACACTTCCACGGCTGGTTCCACACGCCAGCGATCCAGTAAATCATATAGCCACCGTAGCTGGCGCCCAGTGCGCAGGCGCGATCGCCATCGAGGAAGCCGTACTTGGACAGCGCGGCGCTCCAGCCGGCCTTGAGGTCTTCCAACGGCTTGCCACCCCAGTCACCCGAGATCGAATCGGTGAACGCCTGGCCGTAACCGGTTGAACCATGGAAGTTAATGGTGACCACGGCGAAGCCCTGGCCCGCGTAAGTCTGCGGGTTCCAGCGATAGCTCCACGCATTGTTCATGGCGCCCTGCGGGCCGCCATGGATGATGAAGGCGACCGGATACTTCTTGCCGGACTTGTAACCGACTGGCTTAACCACGTAGCCCTGCACGGTTTCGTTGTTCCAGCCCTTGAACGTGAAGAACTCGGGCTCACCCATCTGCGTCTTCTTGAGGCGCTCGACGTTGTAATGCGTCACCTGCTTGAGGCCCTTGCCCTGCAGGTCAGCCGTGTAGAGATCAGCCGAACGCTTCAGATCGTCACGCTGCACCAGCAACGACGACTTACCTAAGGAGTAGGCACCCACTTCGCCATTGGTGACGAGCGTGGTGACTTTGCCGCTGACAGCGTCCACGGCGAACAGAGGATGCTGGCCATTGTCGTCGGCAGTCACATAAAGCGTCTTGCCGTCCGCCGAAACCTGCATGCCGCCTGCAGAGCGATCCCAATTGGGCGCTACTTCGTGCTTCTGGCCGCTGGCAAGATCCAGCGCCATGATGCGGAAGCGGTCAGCTTCGGACACCGGCACCTTCATGGCCAGGTAGTACAGCGTCTTGCCATCCGGCGATGGCACCGGGAACGCATCCCAAGCCGGGTTGTCCGCTGTCAGGTTGCGCGGTGCTGCCGAACCATCCGCCGGCACACTGTAAACGTCAAAGTTGGTCGACCACGGCTCGCTGTTGCCTGCAATCCGCACATCGAAGTACACCGTCTTGCCGTCCGGCGAGAAGCTGAATTCGCCGTCGTCGCCGAACGGCTTGCTCGGCACGTCACCGTCGATGCCACGCGTGAGCAGCACCGGCTGTTCGGACGGGGCATCCATGTCCGCGATGAAGAGCTGGGCGCGCCGGCCATCGGCCCACGTATCCCAGTGGCGCACGAAGAGCTTGTCGTAAACTGTGCCCGAGGCCTTGTCTTTCTCGCGGCCGTCCAAACGCTCCTTGGTACAGGCAAGATCGGCGCAGTCGGTGAACACGCCAAAGGTGAGCAGTGCCTTCTTGCCATCCGGCGAGAGCTTGTAGCTGTCGACGTCGATCGGCGTATGCGTCACCTGCGTGGCGGTGGCTGATATACCTAGCGGGCGACGCCAGAGCTGTGACACACCGTCCTTCTCGGCTACGTAGTAGATCGCCGAGCCATCGGGCGCCCAACGCGGCGAAGAGGCCTTCTCCACCAGCTTGATCGGCGAGCCGCCCTTGGCGAGATCAAGCACATAGATAGAGGTGATGCCCTTGTTCGCGGCGTAGTCGGTGGCGCGCACGGTATAGAGCACCAGGTGGCCATCGGGCGAGAGCTGCGGATCGCCGACGCGATCCATCATCACCAGATCGCGGATACCGAAAGGATGGGTGCCATGGTTTTCGACCTCGGCCGCCACAGCAGAAGTACCGGCCAGCGCAAGCGCCAGCGCGACAAACAGGGGTTTCATGGGTAGGTTCCTGAGTGTTGCGAAAACATTGACGTTAAGAGCCCACGCCCCGCAGCGCAAGCACGCCGAAAGTACCCGGCAAACCCATCGAGTTCACGCGCATCCGGCCGATGGCAGCGTCCAATGTCGTGATGAGATCGCCTCGATCTCACAAAAAAACGAGAAAATCCCAGGTGCTAGTATCTCCCAGCCACCATCAACCCTCCCGGGTTGGCTGATTCAGCGTAACGGCTTCAAGGGGACAAGGATGAGCACGTCTACAACCGCCAACGCGCGGCGCTACTGGCTGATCGCATGGATTGGCGTCACCCTTTTGGCCCTTGGGCTACGCTGGGCTTATCTGTCACGCATGGAGGTCGATGGCCCCCTTCGAGGCGACGCGGGCCAGTACGTTTCCTATGCCTGGAATCTGGTCCACCACGGGGTGTTCTCGAAGAACGCCCCCGGTAGCGCGAACGTGGTACCCGACAGCTTTCGGGATCCCGGGTATCCCAGCCTTCTCGCTGCGCTGATGCTTGTCTCCGACGACTTCAGCCCTTGGTATCACCACGTCCTTCTGTTCCAGGGGCTGCTGGGCGCACTGACAGTCGCACTGCTGATGGCAGCAGCGCGACCCTGGCTAGGCATGAAGGGCGCCGTAGTCGCGGGTCTGTTGATGGCTATCTGGCCTCACAGCATCACGTTCACTGGCTATCTGCTGTCCGAGACAGCGACTGCCTTTTGGGTTGCCTTGGGGCTTTTTTTGCTGCAAAGAACCGCTACGCGGAACAGCTTGCCGATCATGGTCGGCTGCGGCATCGCCTTCGGTATCGCCGCGCTGACCAACGCCGTCATGATTCCGTTTGCGGCGATCTTGGCGAGCATCTTCTGGTGGCGGGGCAACTTCACACGCTCCATGGCGCTCGCACTGGCCATCGCCTCGCTGCTGCTGCCGATTGCATGGGGCGTGCGCAATGCACAGTTGCCGCCCGCCGAAAGCTCTTCGGGACGTGCCCTGTTGAATGCGATACAGGGTTCCTGGCCGGAGTACCACGCAAGCTATATCGCCAGCATCGAGGGTGACCCGAATGCCCAACGCGTTCAGGGCTCCATCCAGCACGAATACGATGTCGCGATGACGTCCCGATCCGCTGGCATGGCGCTTGTATCCGCCAGGATGGGAGAGCACCCGCTACGTTATCTCGGATGGTACGCGAGCAAACCCGCACTCTTATGGGACTGGGCCATCCGCATGGGCCAGGGAAATATCTATCAGTATGCAGCGCTCCACTCTCTGCTCAACGAACAACCGATACTCAAAGCACTTGTTGCGCTGTGCTGGGTGCTCAATCCATTGATCATGTGCCTGGCACTGGCGGGCGTGCTACTGGTGTGGATGAAAGAGCGGGGGCGCTCACCACTATCGCTGGCCGTCGCCGTTCTTGCGGTCTACGTCACTGTCGTCTACTCCCTGCTACAGGCCGAACCTCGCTACTCCATCCCGTTCCGGGGCATCGAACTCATACTCGCTGTCGAAGCCGTGAGGCAATGTCTCTGCTGGCGCGCGGCCCGAAACCGACGAGCCGGACTGTCAAATTGGTCGAGAACGGCTACCGACGATCCAACCACGATGTGACCCTCCAGAGCACTTCGAGACGGGGGTCTCAGAACGCACTGACGCGCAACGTCACTTTTTGCCCTTCACGAGCAAGCGGCACATTCGCACCGAGACGGGCTCGACAATCCTGCAAGAACGTCAGCTTTGTGAGGTTGCCCGGTCTCGTGACCGTATGCACAATCCTCACACCCGCAACATTGTGGGTCACCGCCAAAAGGCATCCGTGGCATGTAACGTGCTGCGGATGTCGGGAGCTTCCTGGTCGTTCCAGACCGCAGTAAGGGGGTCCGTTCCCGCCTAGGGGGAATCGGGACCGGGGCTCAGGGGGCACTACCGGTTAGCTAACCAAAACAGAGGAACCACCATGAAGAACGTGCAGAAGGGCTTTACCCTGATCGAACTGATGATCGTCGTGGCGATCATCGCGATCCTGGCCGCCATCGCCATCCCGCAGTACCAGAACTACATCACCAAGTCCCAGTTCTCCGAGTCGCAGACCATTGCTGACGGCCTGAAGACGCCGATCGTGGAGTACTACAACCAGACCGGCATCTGCCCCACCAACAGCACCACGGGCTTCGTTACGGCTGCCAGCTACAGCGGCAAGTACGTGCAGCAGGCCTCGCTTAGCGGCTCGGGCTCCGGCGCAACCCAGGCTTGCATCGTCACGGTTACCTTCAAGTCGACCGCCGGCTCGGTGTCCTCCCCGCTCATCGGCGAGACTGTCGCGATCACTGGCCAGGTCGGCAACGGCGGCGCCGTCACCTGGGCCTGCGCAAGCACCACCATCCTCGGCAAGTACATGCCCCAGGTCTGCCAGGGCAAGTAATCCGTCCGCAGATAGCTATCACATGCTGTACCAAAAACCCCTCCGTACGGAGGGGTTTTTTGTGTCCACATCTCGGAAGACTCGCCTTAATGCCTTTTACCTGCTCATGACAGCCCGACGCACCAGCTTCCTGCTCGTCGTCACCCTGCTTGCCTGCGCTGCGTTGTACTGGCCGGCCTTGCATGGCCCCTTTCTTTCGACGACTTCCCCAACCTCGCCGCCATGAACAGCATCGACCACCTGTCGAGCTGGCGCGAGTTGGGAATCTACCTGTCGCAACCACGAGAATTCCCCGGCCGCCCGCTAGCCATGCTGAGCTTTCTCCTTCAGCGAGGTGACTGGCCAGGCTCACCCTTCCCGTTCAAGTTGGTAAACCTTGGGCTGCACCTTATGTGCGGCTTACTCGTGTTCCAACTGACCCGGCGCTTGTCCCGATCATTTGGCAAGGACAATGACACGCCACCTCACGTGCGACAGCATGAAATAGCCGCACTTCTCGCCACGGCGGCCTGGCTGCTGAACCCGATGGAACTTTCCGGCGTGGTGTCGGTGATCCAGCGCATGACACTGCTGATGGCTTTGTTCGTGCTGCTGGGCCTGCTCGCGTACCTGCGAGGGATGCTGCGTGAGGATCTTTCGATATCGCGGCGCACCGCATGGATGATCATCGGTCTCGGACTCTGTACGTTGCTCGCCTTCCTATGCAAAGAGAATGGCGTCCTCCTGCCTGTCTATGCATTGACGCTAGACGCCACGGTGCTACGCAAGCCCGTAAATCGGCTGCCGAAACCACTGAAATGGCTACGACGCCTACTGATATGGCCCGCTACACTTTTCGTGCTGGGCTACCTCGCACACATAGGATTCATCGCCTGGGGCCAGCACTACGGTCGTGATTTCACGCTGGGCGAGCGCCTGCTCACCGAGCCACGTGTACTGGCCAGCTACTTGGTCAACACCTTCCTTCCCCGGTTTGGTATCTATGGGCTTTACCACGATGACTTCGCCGTTTCACACGGTCTGGCATCCACGCCGGCCACCCTTCCCTGCCTTGCATTGCTGATCGCGGCCCTTGTGGCCGCGTTCGCCTCATTGAAACGCCGGCCGCTACTGGCCATGGCTATCCTGTGGTACCTCGGCGGCCAGTTGATTGAAAGCACTACGGTGATGCTGGAGCTGTACTTCGAACATCGCAACTACGTACCACTGATCGGCCCGATGATGGCGATCGGCATGGGCTTGACACGGTTGCGCACACCGGTGCAACGCAAGCTCACCCAGTTGGCTTATGGCACTTGGCTCGCCGCTTGCTGCCTTGCGACGACCCTGAGTGCGCGGGTCTACGCATCTGAGAATCTGCTCGCCACGGCCTGGTCACATGCGCAACCGGGCTCTGCCCGTGCACAAATCTATCTTGCGGGCCGCCTGAGCCAGAACGGTCACTCGGCCAAGGCGCTAGAGATCATTTCAACCCTACAGACACGGGAGCCACAGAATGCCGGCCTCGCGGCCAACCGCGTCTACCTCCTCTGCCGCATGGGTACACTCAAGACCGGTGACCTGGACGAGTTGGATCATGTGCTGCGCCTCGCTACCTTCGACCGCGCCGCTTACGAGAACATCGAAACCCTGCGTGAACTGGCCACTACCAGACAATGCCCAGCCTTGGATGATGCTCGCTGGGTAAGCATGACTGGCATCATGCTGGATAACCCCGCCTATCGCGACAACAGCGTCTCCAACGGCTTTCTTCACTACCAGAGGCACCTCTGGGCCGTGCAGCACGGCGACCTGAACATGGCAATCAGCGAATTGGATGCCGTTTATCAGGCAGACCCTGATGCCAACATTCCCCGCCTACAGGCCAAATACTTGGTCAGCGCAGGCCTGCGTGCCCAGGCTATCGACGTGTTACGCGACACCGACGCTCGCCGCCTGCCTTTGCTGAGACGCCTGCTGGTGAACGACAAAGCTATCAATGAAGAGACCATCGTCGAGATAGAGCACATGAAATAGCGGCTGCCCCAACATCGTCTCTGGTAGTCCTGGCGCGCTTGCCAGGGCTACCGGATGCAGGACCATCTTCCGTCATCCATAATCGAAGCACTACAGGGGCTTCCAGCCCCAACCAACAGACAAGCAGATGGTCAACCAGGTAACTTCACCCTCTAACCATCGCCAGTGGCAAGGCTATGTGCTGCTTGCTCTAGCGCTTCTGCTCACCATCATCATCTATTGGCCAGGCCTCTCAGGTGGCTGGCTGTTCGACGACTTTCCCAACATCGTCAACAATCGCGGTGTGCAACCCAGCACGATCGATTTCAGGACTTTGGTTCATGCCGCCCTGTCGGCACCGGCCAGCGATTTAAAGCGGCCACTGGCATCGCTCAGCTTCGTTGCGAACTTTGTGGTCAGCGGGCTGGACCCGTGGAGCTGGAAAGTCACCAACTTAGCGATTCACCTGTCGAATGGCCTACTGGTGTTTGTTCTGGCGCGCATGCTGTTGCTTCGATCCGTAGCGTCCGTTCCCTCGAGCGTCAAACAGCAAACCACCACCGCAGCATGCATTGCCGGTGCATGGATGATCCTGCCCGTCAATCTCACTGCGGTGCTTTACGTTGTCCAACGCGAGGAAAGCCTGGCCAACCTCTTCGTCCTGCTGGGCCTTATCGGCTACATCGCAGGCCGGACGTCCATGCTGGCGCCAAATCCATCCGTCGCTCACACCGATCGATCGTGGCGTGGCATCGCCCTTTGCAGCCTCAGCATCATCGTGCCGACCTTTATCGGCGCACTGGCGAAGGAAACTGCCGTGATGCTCCCTCTGTATGCACTAGGCATCGAGTGGGTACTGTTTGCGTCGAAGCAGCAGCACGAGAATCCACCGCAGCATTCTCGTTTCGACTGGCGCATTGGCGCCCTGTTTATTGTCACGCTGCTGCTACCCATGGCTATCGGCTTAGCTTGGCTTGTACCCGGACTTCTAAACCCGGCTAACTGGGCAACACGTGACTTCACGCTTGGTACGCGCCTTTTGACGGAAGCACGCGTCGTTGTGTCTTACCTGCTGTGGACTGTGTTTCCAACGCCGCACATGCTGTCGTTCTATCACGACCAGTATCGTATCTCGTCCGGATTGCTGACTCCCTGGACCACCTTGGCCAGCATGCTGGCATTGACGGCATTGCTCGGGCTCGCCGTAGGTGTGCGCCGACGTTTTCCATGCGTTGCGCTGGGCATCCTGTGGTTTCTGAGTTGCCATCTTCTAACGGGCACCGTCCTTCCGTTGGAACTGGTCTATGAGCACCGGAACTATTTCGCCAGCGCCAGCGTCATGCTGGCTATCGTTCCGTTGTTGACCGCACCGGCTCCACCGAGGACGGGGAGTACCAGCAACCCCATCCCTTCAACAGGGGCACTGCCGCTCGCCCTGCCGCGCCATCTTCTGTTCGGCGGATTGGTCGTTTGCTGGGCGGCACTTACCTTAGTCACGTCCTATGCATGGGGAGACCCCTTGAGGCTGTCGCGCGACCTTGCTTCGCGCGGCCCTGACTCCCCTCGCGCCATGTATGAGCTTGGCCGCACTTACATCATCTACTCGAAATACGACCCTGCCTCGCCCTACACGAGCCTGGCCTACGACGCACTGGAAAAGGCCGCGGCTCTGCCCGAGTCGTCCATCCTTCCTCAGCAAGCGCTGATCTTCATGAACTCACGCATGCACCTTCCCCTGAAAGATCGGTGGTGGGACAGCATGATCACCAAGCTCAAGGCACGAAAGTCCACGGTACAGGATGAGAGCTCGCTGGAGGAATTGAGCTCTTGCCAGACCATCGGAGAATGCGACCTGCCCAAGCAGCGCATGCTGGAAGCCTATATGGCCGCCCTGTCCCACCCGAACCCGAGCGCCCGACTACTCAACATGTACGGTATGTACGCCTGGGAAGTACTGGACGATCACGCACTGGCTCTGCGGATGCTACAAGACGCTGTTGCTGCCAATCCGAAGGAACCAGCCTATCGCGTTACCCTGGTTCGCATGCTCACGGACATGAATCGCCTCGAAGAAGCTCGCCTGGCCCTAAACGACCTACAACCCTTCAACTTGGCAGGACATATGGACCAGGGCATCGGCAGGCTGAATGCTGCCATCGTGGCAAAAGAAAAAGGCAACACATCGCCTACGCAAAACGGCGCGGTCAAATAACACCCGACGAACGACGTTACCTCTTGCCCTTGTTCAGCCCTTCCAGCCGACATGACACCATTCGCAAACCATCTTGGCTCACCATGAAAACGATACGTACCAAAGCAGATCTTGCCCTGTACGGCGCCGAGCCAGCTTTCGCCCAACCGCTCCACGTGGGGCGCCCGAATATCGGCGACAGGACCGCTTTCATGAGTCGCCTGGATCAGGTATTGGACAATCAGTGGCTCACCAATAACGGTCCGATGGTGCAGGAATTCGAGCGGGAGATTGCCGAAAAACTGGGCGTGAAGCACTGCGTGGCCATGTGCAATGGCACCATTGCTCTAGAGATCGCCATTCGCGCGCTCCAGCTCGAAGGCGAAGTCATTGTGCCGTCGTGGACCTTCGTTGCCACCGCACACGCGCTGTATTGGCAAGGGATCACCCCCGTTTTCGCGGACATCGACCCCGCCACGCACAACCTGGACCCCGCTTCCGTACGATGCATGATCACACCACGCACGAGCGGCATCATCGGCGTGCATCTGTGGGGTCGGGCGGCACCGGTACGGGAACTGCAGGATATCGCCGACGAACACCGGCTCAAGCTGATGTTTGACGCTGCGCATGCCTTCGGCAGCACCTATCGCGGCGAAACCATCGGCCGATTCGGCGCTTGCGAAGTGCTGAGCTTCCATGCGACCAAGTCATTCAACACCTTCGAGGGTGGCGCCGTCGCCACCAACGACGACGAACTCGCCGACACCATGCGCCTGATGCGCAACTTCGGATTCTCTGGATACGACAACGTCATCCACCCGGGCACCAACGGAAAGATGGTCGAGGTATGCGCGGCCATGGGCTTGGCCAATCTCCTTAGCCACGAATCGGTGGTGGTGGCCAACCGGGAAAACTACGAGGCTTACCGACAGGCGCTCGCGAATATCCCAGGCGTGTCGTTGCTGCCCTATGACCCGACCGAACAGAACAGCTACCACTACGTGGTCATCGAGATAGCCCCCGAGTGTCCGGTCAGTCGGGATGATATCGTGGCAGCTCTGCACGCTGAGAACATCCTGGCCCGCAAATATTTCTGGCCCGGGGTGCACAAGATGCGACCCTATCGCGACCTGTTTCCCCATGCTCACCTAATGCTCTCGCAAACGGAGAAGGTGGCTGAATCTGTGATCATCCTTCCTACAGGCACCACCCTGCCCGAGTACGCCGTCAACACCGTTGCCGATATAATTCGAATCTGTATTTCGTCAGGCGTTACGGCCGCAAGCTCGGTCTCCTGAGCGTCGACGATGACACTATCGAAGTCATATCGGCGGGACCAGATACTTCGTTCTTGATCCGGCTCAGGGCCGCCAGCACCACAACCGACTGTCAGCGGGATACGTCCATGGAAAAGATTTCGCTCGTCGTCGTTGGTCCCGGGCTTATTGGCAAGCAGCACATCCGCCTGATCGGGGAGAACCCACGCTGCGAGCTCTGCGCCATTGTTGCCCCGGACCATGAAGCCAATCATGAGATCGCTCGCGCACAAGGCGTACCGATCTTCCAGTCACTCGAAGAATGTCTGCGCACTAAGGCCGTGGATGGAGTGATCATCGCCTCCCCCAACGAGTTCCATGCTGCACAGGCGGCTCTGTGCATCCAGGCCGACATTCCGGTACTCATTGAAAAGCCAATAACAGTGACGGTGGACGAAGGTGTGATCCTCGTCGATATGGCCGAACGCAGAAACGCCAAGGTAATGGTCGGTCATCATCGGGCGCATAGCCCGCTCCTGACGCTGGCGCGCGGCATCATTGAAGAAGGTCGCCTTGGACGCCTGGTAACCGTCATGGGCAGCGCCCAGTTTTACAAGCCTGCGCACTATTTCGAAGCAGGTCCTTGGCGTCGCGAGCCGGGTGGTGGCCCGATACTCATTAACCTGATTCATGAGATCGGCAATCTGCGCAGCCTGTGTGGAGAAATCACCGCAGTGCAAGCTATGTCGTCCTCGGCCGTGCGCCACTTTCCGGTCGAAGACACCGTGACGATCAACTTCGCTTTTGCCAACGGCGCACTCGGCACCTTCGTGCTCTCGGATACCGCCGCCACGGCGAAGAGCTGGGAGCAAACCTCGCGCGAGAATCCTGAGCTATCCGACCTACGCGGATGAAGATTGCTACATGATCGCTGGAACGGCGGGCTCCCTCGCCATACCCACGATGCGCCTCAAATCCTATGACAGCGACAAGGAGCCCTCATGGTGGGTTCCATTTCGCGAAGAGGTCCTGGACATTCGACGCGAAGACCCATTGACGCGCCAGCTTGAACATTTCGTGCAGGTCATTCAGGGACAATGCGCTCCGCTCGTTTCGGCGGCGGACGGTCTGCGCAATCTGATGGTGACGGAAGCGGTGCGCCATTCGGCCACAACACAAAAAACCGTATACCTCTGAGGCAATACACATGGCCAAGGTGCTGCTCGTTGACACCAACTTTTCTTCCGGACCGATCTACCGGGAACTCGCTTCTTTGGGGCATAACGTGCATGTCGTCGGGAACAACCCCAACGACTGTCTGGCCAAAGTTTCACCGAACTACCACAAACTGGACTACTCGAATCTCGACGCACTAAAGTCGCTGATCGACGGCGAGGGATTTGATTTCCTGGTACCCGGTTGCACCGACCGCTCGTACCTGTCCTGTGTAGCCGTCGGCAGCAACCAGTTCCCAGGGCTGGACCAGCCTGACAGCTGCGAAGCCATCTTCAACAAGAGCCGATTCCGCCAACTGGCGGAGCGCATCGGGCTTCCTGCGCCCCAGCGCTTCGCCGATGGCAGACACCCGCCGCATACCCCTGTCATCGTCAAACCTGTCGATGCATTCAGTGGAAAGGGGATCACCGTCCTGCGCGAGAATGACGAGCAGGGGTTCGAACGAGCGGTCGCATTAGCCCAGGTGGCATCCCCCAGTGGCGGGTATCTTGTTGAGGAATTTGTCGAGGGACAACTCCACAGTCATAGCGCATTTGTCCAGGGCGGCAAGGTCGTGCAGGATTTTCTGGTGTTGGAGGATGGCTCCGCCAACCCATTCGTCGTCGACACTAGCTGCGTTGTGCCAGATGCGCCCGCGGACATGCTGGCGCGTCTGCGCGCGTGCGCGGAAGACATGGCGGCCGAACTTGGCGCGGTCGATGGCCTGCTGCACACACAGTTCATCAGCCAGGGCAGCGATTTCAGGTTGATCGAAACGACACGACGCTGCCCGGGTGACCTGTACAGCCAGTTGATCGAGCTCAGTACAGGCTACCCATACGCACGAGCGTACATATTGCCCTTCCTTGGCCTGCCGATCGAGGAGCACTATGACAATCTGCGCTGGACCCCCATTCTGCGACACACCGTTACGCTGAAAGTAGCGCAAAGTTTCGCGTATCTGCATTTCAAAGCAGCCGTGCAGATCGAGCGCTGGGTACCCCTCAGCCTTGTCGGTGACCAGCTGAGCCCGAGCCCGCAAAGCCGCATTGGAGTGATGTTCTGCCGGGCCACCGACACACAAGAACTGGATCGCATTTATCAGACCGCCCTTCGGCGCGATCTGTACGAGATTCATGCCTGAGCGACCCTACAAATAACGGCCAGACACCCCGTGGCTCCCGTGGCCGGCTCGCGCAAGAGTGACACTCATAAGCTTCTCGCCCTGCTTCCCGGCTGATGCGCCAACCTGTCTGCGATACTAACCGCAACCATGATGCAGCACTCCCTGCTCAAGGCTGACCGGGTCGGCGTTGCTTTCTCTCAAGGTGACAACCGGTAGCCCTTCCCCGATGCCAAGCTGCTCCTATCCTTGCACCGGCCGGGGAGGTGAAAGGTTCGCCTTACGCAGGAACCACCAACAGCAACCCGCCATAAACACCTCCGTGGCCAGCAAGGACCAGGCAGCGCCTGCCGCCCCCATACGGGAATCCAGCAACAGATTGAGCACAATGATCAGCACAAATCCGAGGGCTTCTATACAGACTCGCGACATCTGTCGATCAAAAGCTGTCAGACCCGTCGCAGCGGCCTGATGCAACGCATACAAGACTGTCCAGGGTGCCAGCAACAGCAGGTAATGCGATGACTCTTCGAAGCTAGCCCCAAAAACCCGGGGCATCCAGGGTGAAACCAGCACGGCAAGCAAGGCGGCCATCACGGCGTAGCCCAGCCCGGACAGGGTGACAATAATCAGTGTTCTAGAGCCTGCCGGAGAACCGTGCTGCGCGAACAACCTCGGAAGTGCGGCACCTATCAGTGCAGACACCGGCAACACGAAGACGCTCATGACGCGGAAAGCTGCCGTGTAAGTGCCTGCCACCGTTGCACCGAGCATCTGCAGCAAAAGCACTTTGTCTACTTCCAGATAACTGGTGCTCACCAAGTTACCCACCGCATAACGAGAACCATCGCGCAACGTCGCGCGCATCGGCAACCGCCGCCGCCAGCTCGGCAAGCCACTTATGCTTACGATGACGCCATAGGCCACCAACGCGCCGATGACCGAGCCACCAAAATGCAAGCGCGCAACGTGTGTCGGCGTACCCTCTACGCCCAGCAGCAAACCCGCCACCACGCAAAGCAGCCTGGACACAGGTACCAGACACATGCATACGGCCCCTGCGGCGCCACGGTCCAGTGCAATGCAAAGACCGGTGGCTACCTGCGCTAGCGGCAACGCAACCAGCTCAGAGAGGGCCAACAAGCCCATTGAGGGGTAGTCAATGTGACCCGGCAATACAAGACTCACGCCGAGCATGAGCAGGCAGACCAACGCTGTTCCGGTCGTAAGCACCTGAAGGATAGCTTCTGCCCACGCGCCCTTGGATTCACTCGGGGTCCGAGCAACGCGCTGCGTCAGCACTACGGCAATGCCCCAGCCCGACAACGGTGAAATGAGAGTCGCAGCAGCCACGGATCCGGCAAATAGTCCGTAGCCACTCGCGCCCATCCAGTGGGAAAGTACGAGCAGGTAACCTGCTTGCACTACTGCACGTATGGCCAAGCCAATAGTGGACAAGAGCGCGTTACGCCCTAGCCGACCGACGCCCAGGCGGCCCAGTAGGCCTTTGAAGATTCCCACTTCCACTTAGTGGTCAACCCCTGGCATCAGCTGCTCGTCAGATGCAAGTCTTTGGCGACGCCATACCTTTCGGCGCAACCACATCGTTTGCCAACCGCCCTTGAGGAAAGCCAGAGGCCCAAAATGCGTCCGCATGTCGCGAAGGGCGAAGCGTGCCGTGCCGGCATCGCACGCACTGATGGCCCACAGTAGAAGCCCTACCGATACCTCCCAGCGATATGCCGTCGGATAGTCGGCCCTAGCACTGAAGAAATCACGCGCGTCGGTATCGAATTCGAGGCTCGATCGGAGAAAGTTCAGCCTAGCCTTTTTTCCCGAGCGTAGCGCAGAAAGTGGACTTTCCCGATAAACCGCCATCGCAGAAGGTACATAGGCCACCTTCCAGCGGGAGGTGACATAAGCCGCCAGTACCGTGTCGCCAAATCGATACTCGCGCCGAAACACGCCCGATGCCTTGCACGATACGACAGTACTGCGGCGCAGCAACACAGTGCACGTACGCAATATCTTGGGGAAGTGGAACGCACTAAAGAGACGCCCTTCCAGCAGCGTAAAAGGTACTCGGCGATGCACGGAATGGCGCCAATCTACCGTCCACCCGTTCGATCCGGGTCGACTGCGCAACCAGTCGGTATGCACGATGCCAACCTCCGGATCGTGGACGATGAGCGCCACCTGGCGAGCAAGCTTGTCACGGGCACACCAGTAGTCATCCCCTTCGCAGAACGCCACGAATTCGCCGCGCGCCGCATCGAAGGTACGCTGACCATTGGCGTTCATCCCAACATTAGCTGCAGAGTAAAGAATGCGGATAATGTGGGGATAACGGCGCTGGTACTCCAGCGCAATCGCGCGGGTGGCATCCTTTGACGCGTCCTCGCCGATGATTAGCTCGATAGGAAAGTCACACTGCTGTTTGACAACTCCTTCGATGGCCTCCGCTAGATAGTCAGCGTGGTTATAGGTGATCATCAAGACGCTCACCAGCGGCCTCGGAGGCAGCTTGTCGGCATCACTGATTTCCTCAACCTGATCGGGTGCTACTGCTGCCATGGAATCGAGTGGTATGCGTCAATGGAAGATGATACGCGCCGCGTGAGAACACTCGAGCCGTCGACATGAGAGGCATGGCTGACAACGGTAGGTACGGGCGAAAGCACCCGTCGATACGCCAGCATTGCCAAGCGCGAACCGCTCCTCATGCTGCCCCGCATTCTTTTGGCCGTCCATACTCAGCGAAGTAGTGGGCCATCGTGTACGAGGGACCTTCGTCATTCCAGACCATCGACGGCCTGCGCAAAGCCTTCACACTGTCCTCCAGCACGTATCGGAGTACGCCACCGGGTACGTCCTTCTCCATCAATGCATTAGCACCAAGCCCATCGGGTCGCTCCGTTCTGGCACGCATGACAATCGTGGGAATACCCAGCGCGGCAAGTTCCTCCTGGTTCGATCCACCATCGGTCAACACGCACGCCGACCCGGCAGCCATGCAGATGAAATCGCGATAGCCCATGCGTGGCAAGAGCTTGACTCGGCCAGATGCGGAAAGCCTGTCTAGATACCCTTCCGATATCAGTCGACCGCGCGTCGCTGGATGCAGCACGAAATTCACCGTGCGCACCTTCGCCAGGTTTTCCACCAGTTCTACCAAATGGCGCAATCGCCTGGATTCGTAGAGATTCTGGAAGCGGTGCAGTGATACAAGAACATAGGCATCGCTGGCGTCCTGCGCCATCGCCGATGCTCCTGTCAGACGCACGGCGTCAATGATAGAGTTTCCGCGCGTGTCGATCACTTCGCGATGGCCACGACGACGCATGAATTCGGCAGCCTCGGCGTTAGGACACATAGCGATATCCGTCATGCGAAACACCATGCGTCGCACCATTTCCTCGGGAAAGGGATCGAACACCCGTCCCGAGCTGAGGCCACTCTCGAGATGCACGACGGTAGCGCCACATCGCCTCGCCGCGTAGGCCGCGACTAGCGTCGAAAGGGTATCGCCATGGACCAGCACAAAAGCTCGGTCGGTGCTTTCCCTGATGAGTTCTCTAAGCTTGCGCTTCATGCCCAGGTAGGCCCGGGGGAGCCACCGCAACAGGGACAGAATGGTCGAATGCTCCTCCGCTTGCATGATCTGCTCCTGCGGCGAGCGAATACCAAACTCGTCGATCAGGTCTTGCATGGTCTCTCTGTGCTGTCCCGTCATAAGAAGCATCACCGGGAGCCCCTGTTTCTCGCAAGCAACGATCACAGGAGCAACTTTGATCAGCTGCGCCCTCGTGCCTACCGCAAAGATCAGCGACCTAGGCATGCTCAAGCGTCTCGACGGTAGGTCAGCGCCGTGATCTGCTCGGAGACAAGGCCAATCAGGAAGATGATGACCGCCGCGCTCCACATCAACGTGCTTCCGTTGGTGAGGCGCCCGTAGGCGAAGAAGGTGCGCAGGTAGTTGGCGCAGCCCAATGCGAAGAAGACTACGCTCGCGGGCGCGAACAACTTCAACGGCGAGTACAGGGTGGCGATTTTGAAGATGATGAGTAGGAAGCGGATACCATCCTTGAGCGGTTTGATATGGCTCTTGCCCACGCGCTGTGCGGCCTTGATCGGCACGTACGCCACGGCATAGGCACTGCGAAAAAATGCCATGGTGCTCGTCGTCGGATATGAAAAGCCGTTGGGAAGCAGGTGCAGGAATTCCCGGAACTTGCTGGCGCGGACCGCACGGTAGCCGGACGTCAAATCAGCTACTACGTGACCTGTCATGCGAGTGGCCAGCCAGTTGTAGATGGTATTGGCGACACCTCGTCCTACGCCCGCCTGACTACTCCAGTCGCGTGCACCCACCACCATGTCGTAGCCCTGCCCCAGCTTTTCCAGCAGGCGCGCAATGTCTGCCGGGTCATGCTGTCCATCGCCATCCATGAACACCAGCACGTCGCCGCTGGCAGCGCGGGTGCCACGCTTGATGGCGGCACCGTTGCCCATCGAATACGGCGAGGACAGACAGGTCACGCCTGCTGCCACGCAGATATTCCTTGTGTCGTCGGTCGAACCGTCATCCACCACGATGATCTCCGCTGCCGGCTGAGCCTGACGCAGGCATGGCAACAGATCCTTCAGCGCCGCCCCTTCGTTTTTGGCGGGCAGGATGATGCTTAGACGATTCAAGAGCGTGTCCCCGAGAGTGAGTCGGCATCATAACCTGAGCGCCGCGCCTGTCCGCGGGGCGTAGCTTCCCGCGCGAAATTGCGGGCACTGGGTCACATCACACCGTGCCTGACTTGACCAATGGAAAGGTCAGGTCACGATGACCGAATGAACAGCCTCGATAACCCGCTCGACGTCGCTGTCGGACATGGCGGGTGACGTAGGCAGGCTCACCGTCTGGCGCCCCAGGCGCATGGCCTCCGGCCACTGCTCCGGCCGCCAGCCGAAACGTTGCTGGTAATACGGGTGTTCCGGCACTGACAGATAGTGAACGCCTGTGCCGATGCGGCGTGTATTCATGGCATCCAGAAAGGCGTCGCGCTCCATGCCCGAGTGCTTGGCGTCGATCATCACCGTATAGAGATGATGGCCATGGCGGGTTCCTTCCTCGGGCGCCTCTGGCAGGCCAATCGGCAGAGAAACAAACGCTTCGTCGTAGCGCTGCCATATCTGGCGTCGGCGCTCCCAGCTCTTCTCCACCCGCGCCAGCTGGTGGATGCCAATCGCCGCCTGCAGATCCATCATGTTGTACTTGAAACCGCACTCGACCACTTGGTAGTGGCGATAGCCCTGGTCACCGAAACGATGCCACGCGTCCTTGCTCATGCCGTGCAGGGCGAGCACGCGGGCACGGGCGATGTGTTCCTCATCGCGGCCCAGGATCATGCCGCCTTCGCCGGTGACGACGTTCTTGGTGACGTAGAAGCTAAAGCAGCCGAAGTCCCCGAAGGTCCCAATGGGCTGGCCATGGAACTCCGCCTCGATGGCGTGCGCGCAGTCTTCGATGACCATCAAACGGTGCTTTCGGGCGATCGCCATGATCCGGTCCATGGCGCAGGGGCGGCCCGCGAAATGCACAGGGAGGATGGCACGCGTGCGCGGCGTGATGGCGGCCTCAATGGCATCCGGGTCGATGTTCTGGGTCACCGGGTCAACGTCAGCCAGCACCGGTGTTAGGCCCGCATGAAGAATGGCGTTGACCGTGGCGCAGAACGTCAGCGGGGTGGTGATGACCTCACTACCCGGCTCTAGGCCGGCAGCCACCATGCTCACGTGCAGGGCAGCCGTGCAGGAATTTACCGCCGCCACCTGAGAGGCCTGTACGCCACGCCATTGGGCAAAGTCCTTCTCAAACTGTGCTACGCGCGGCCCCGTGCCTAGCCAGCCTGAGCGCAGGCAAGCCTCGACCTCGGCGATCTCATCCTCTTCGATACGAGGGGCGCCAAAGACCAGAAAGGGCAAAGGGGTGTCAGGTTGCGTCACGAACGGTCCGGCTCTTCAAGGTGGCTGGTCTTTCTATCCCAAGCCCGCTGCGGCGTCCACGCCAACAGGCAGAAGGCACGCCCGTTGCATGCCCATGTTCTGGCGCCGGACCGCACGGTGATCTGTGCGCCCGATCACCCCCGGGGCCTATGCCCTGATCCTGGCGGGTGACCTACCCCCGCAACTGGGGTAAATTCCCTTCCTATCAGGGGGCTGGACCCGTATCGCTATGTCAACGCTAATGCAACCCTCGCTCGCGGGCCTCACCGGCCTTGCGCGCAGGCTGGTATCGGAAGACGTACTGCCCGAGGCGGACGTGCGCCGGGCGGTTGCCGAGTCAACCCAGAGCAAGACCTCGCTCGCGGCTTGGTTGCTGGACAACAGTCTGGTGGAGAGCGCGCGACTCACCCGTATCGCATCCGACGAGTTCGGCATGCCGATGATGGACGTCAGCGCGCTGGCCATCCCCAGCATGCCCGTGAACCTGATCAGCGAGGCGCTGATCAAGAAGCACCACGCCCTCCCCCTGTTCAAGCGCGGCAAGCGCCTGTTCGTCGGCATCGCCGATCCCATGCAGTCGCATGCACTGGACGAGATCAAGTTCCACTCCAATTGCATGGTGGAACCGATCCTCGTCGAACGTAGCCAACTGCTGAAGGTTATCGACACTGCTCTCACAGCCCTGAGCAACGCTGTACCCGACATGGGCAACAGCGAATTCGACGAGCTTTCGCTAGAAGGCGGCGACGAAGAAGCCGAATCCACCGGCATCGATGCCAACGCGAATGACGATGCACCCGTCGTCAAGTTCGTCAATAAAATCCTGGTCGATGCCATCAAGCGTGGCGCGTCCGATATCCACTTCGAACCGTTCGAAACGCAATACCGCGTGCGCCTGCGCATGGATGGCATGCTGCGCGCCGTCGCCAGCCCACCGATGAAGCTCGCCGCACGCATCTCGTCGCGCATCAAGGTGATGTCCGGCCTCGATATCGCGGAACGTCGCGTACCGCAGGACGGCCGCATCAAGCTCAACCTGTCCAAGAGCCGTTCGGTCGACTTCCGCGTGAGTACACTGCCCACGCTGTTCGGCGAGAAGATCGTGTTGCGTATTCTCGACGGCTCGGCAGCCAAGCTCGGCATCGACGTCCTGGGCTACGAGGACGCGCAGAAGCAGTTGTACGTTGACGCCATCCACAAGCCCTACGGCATGGTGTTAGTCACCGGCCCTACGGGCTCGGGTAAAACGGTATCGCTGTATACAGCACTCAACATCCTCAACACCAACGAGCGGAACATCTCGACGGTGGAGGACCCGGTGGAAATCCGCGTCGAGGGCATTAACCAGGTCCAGCAAAACGTCAAGCGCGGTATGACCTTCGCCGCCGCCCTGCGCTCCTTCCTGCGTCAGGATCCGGACGTGATCATGGTGGGCGAAATCCGTGACCTGGAAACCGCCGAGATCGCCATCAAGGCGGCGCAGACCGGCCATATGGTGCTGTCGACCCTGCACACCAACGATGCACCGCAGACGATCTCCCGCCTGATGAACATGGGTATCGCGCCCTACAACATCACCTCGTCAGTGACCCTAGTCATCGCCCAGCGACTGGCGCGCCGCCTGCACGACTGCAAGCGGCCGATCAACCTGCCGCCGCAGGTGCTGCTGGACGCCGGCTTTACCCAGGAAGAGATCGACGCCGGCCTAACCGTCTACGAGGCAGTAGGTTGCGACAACTGCAATGAGGGCTACAAAGGCCGCCTGGGTATCTACCAAGTGATGCCCATGCTGGAGGAAATCCAGAAGATCATCCTGCACGGCGGCAACACACTGCAGATCGGGGAGGCTGCCCGCAGGGCCGGCGTGAACGATCTGCGTGCCTCCGCCTTGCTCAAGGTCAAGAAAGGCGTGACCAGCCTGGCCGAGATCGACCGCGTCACCAAGGACTAAACACGCCGTCGGCGGCCATCTGCCACGTGGGATGGGCCGCCCATCGCACCGAAGTTGCGTCAGGTGCCACGAATTGGTCCAGGGGAATGACTTAAGCTGTATCGATTAGACGGTCGCCATCCTGAGGCGACCCGACCGTACCAGCAGGGGGAAATGCCATGGCTGCGGCCACCGCTAAGAACGTCAAGTCGCTTGGCGCCCAGCGCGCTGAGATCAGCAAGCTGACTACCTACGACTGGGTGGCGCTCGACAAGCGCGGCAAGCGCATGAAGGGCGACATGGCGGCCAAGAACGCCTCGCTCGTCAAAGCCGAGCTGCGCCGCCAGGGCATGAACCCGCAGACCGTGAAGGAACGGGGCAAGCCCCTGTTCGGTGCGGCCGGCAGCTCGGTCAAGCCTCGCGACGTCGCCATTTTCAGCCGCCAGATCGCCACCATGATGGCCTCCGGCGTGCCGATGGTGCAGGCATTCGAAATCATCGCGGACGGCCAGAAGAACATCCGCTTCAAGAACATGCTGACGGACGTCAAGCAGACCATTGAGGGCGGTTCCGCGCTCCATGAGGCGCTGGCCAAGTACCCCGTCCAGTTCGACGAGCTTTATCGAAATCTGGTCCATGCAGGCGAGGCGTCGGGTGTGCTCGACTCGGTGCTGGACACCGTGGCCACGTACAAGGAACGCACGGAAGCCATCAAAGCCAAGATCAAGAAGGCGCTTTTCTATCCGGTCATGGTGCTGGCCGTGGCACTGCTGGTCAGCATGATCATGCTGCTCTTTGTGGTGCCAGTGTTCGCTCAGACGTTCAAGGACGCCGGTGCGGAGCTTCCTGCACCGACGCAGATCGTGATCAGCGCCTCAAACTTCATGAAGTCTTACTGGTGGCTAGTGATTGGCGCCATTGTCGGCAGCATTGTCGCCCTGGTGATGGCCAAGAGCCGCTCGATCAAGTTCGCGCACTTCCTTGACCGCGTGATGCTGAAAGTGCCGGTCATCGGCAATATTCTCCGGCAGTCGGCCATTGCCCGCTTTGCGCGCACCCTCGGCGTGACCTTTCGCGCCGGCGTACCCCTGGTGGAAGCCATGGATGCCGTCGCGGGCGCCACGGGCAGCGTGGTCTACGGCGATGCGGTCAAGCAGATGCGCGAAGACGTGGCCGTCGGTCACCAGTTGCAGCTTTCGATGCGCCAGACAGGCCTGTTCCCGAACATGGTCGTGCAGATGACGGCCATCGGTGAAGAATCCGGTGCCCTCGATCACATGCTCTTCAAGGTGGCAGAGTTCTACGAGGAAGAAGTAAACAACGCGGTCGATACACTCTCCACCCTGCTCGAACCTCTGATCATGGTGATCCTGGGCGTGCTCGTCGGCGGCATGGTTATTTCGCTTTACCTGCCGATCTTCAAGCTCGCCAGCACCGTGTAAGCTCTCGTTGTCCGGGCCCCTCTCCCGCCGGGAGGGGGGCCTTTTTCATGCTCAGGCCTTCGGATTTACGCATGCTCGACATTCCTCTTTGGGGCTGGATCGCTGCCGCCGGTGTACTCGGCCTGGTGGTCGGCAGCTTTCTCAACGTCGTGATTCTTCGACTCCCCGAGCGCCTGATGGCGCAATGGCGATTGGATGCCTACGACACGCTTGCGATAGAACCCGAAAGCACTTCGCTGCCGCCGGGCGTCGTCCGCGAGCCGTCGCATTGCCCTCACTGCAAACACCCGCTCACAGCGAGGGACAACATCCCGCTCTTTGGCTGGCTTTTGCTGGGCGGACGTTGCCGCTACTGCAAGGCATCTATTTCGATTCAGTACCCGCTGGTCGAACTGTTGTGCGGCTTGGCCAGTGCGGTGATCGTGTGGAAGTTCGGGCCCGAGTGGACCGCGCTCGCCGGCTTGGTGTTCACGTGGATACTGATCGCGCTCGCCGGCATCGACTTTCGCACGCAATATCTGCCTGACCAGTTGAACTATCCGTTGCTCTGGCTGGGACTCCTGGCCAGTCTGCTGCCGCTGTTCGTGCCAGCAGGGTCCGCGATCATCGGTGCGGCGATCGGTTATCTGAGCCTTTGGAGCGTGTACTGGCTGTTCAAGCTGGTGACGGGCAAAGAGGGCATGGGATACGGAGACTTCAAGCTTCTGGCCGCACTGGGTGCGTGGATGGGGCCGGCGGCTCTGCTACCGGTGATCCTGCTCTCCTCACTTGTCGGCGCGCTGGTGGGTGGCGCATTGATCGCGTTCCGCAAGCACGATCGCGACGTTCCCATGCCGTTTGGTCCCTTCATCGCGATGGCCGGCTGGGTCTGGTTTGTCGGAGGACGCGAACTTACGGCTATCTATAGCCAGCTCACTGGGCTCCATTGAGACTCGATCAAATGACATTGTCGCGACGCATACCGTGGGCGCCGGCGGCGCTGATCCTGCTGCTCATGGCGCCCAATCTGGCGCGCTTAGGCTGGGAGCATGGCCCCGTGGTCTGGGTCAGTGCAATGGTGGTACCGGTGTTCTTGCTGGCCGCGCTTTTTGCGATCTTTGGTCGCTGGCCCTGGATCGCCTGTCTGTTACTTGCTCCCTTGGCGGCGCTGGCACCGGCCGAACTCTTCTATGTACTCAAGTACCACCATCCGAGCGTCTACAACGTCCTCGGCACCATAGCGGCCACCAACACCGCCGAAACCATTGGCTATTTCGGCATGCTGCTCGTTCCCGTCGCGCTATGCATGCTTGCTGCACTCGCATTGGCCGTGGTTGCTGCCATCCAAAGCTATCGACGCCAATGGCAGTGGCTTGGGTCCGTTCGCAACTGCATATTGCTCCTTTCGCTCGGGCTGCCTGCTGCGTTGTTTCTGTCCGGTGCACTGAAGCCGGGAAGCACTCGCCTGCAGGAGCGGGCCGAGCAGGGCTGGCAGGCTTTCCAGTCCCTCACGCCGACGGTGGAACCCGGCTATCCATTCGGTGCGATCGTTCGATTCGTGAAGTTTCGCCAGGATTGGGCATACGTTGCCGACTCAAGAGATCGACTGAAGGATTTTCGCTTCCATGCCGCACCCACGTCACGCACGACGCAAAGGCAGATCTATGTGCTGGTCATTGGCGAGAGCAGCTCACGGAGTCACTGGTCGCTGTTCGGTTATGAACGCCCGACCAACCCTGAACTCACGAAGCTGAGCCACGTCCTCCCTGTAACGAACATGCTCACCTCCTACGCAGCGACGCAGGAGGCCGTGCCCATCATTCTCACGCGCAAGCCTGTCACGAGTTTCCACGAGCTGGCGCAGGAGCCCACTATCCTCAAGGCCATGGCGGAAGCCGGCTTCGATACTTGGTGGATATCCAATCAGGTGGCGGTCGGCAAATACGAGTCGCCCGTGACCATCTATGCACTGGAGGCGAATCACACGGAGTACCTCAATCGTTCCACGTGGACATCCGACCAGAGCCTCGACGAAAAGCTCCTTCGCCCCCTGAGTCGGGCCATCGAGACGGGCACGAGCAACGAGTTCATCGTGCTGCACATGATGGGCAGCCATCTGCGCTATGACCTTCGCTACCCAGCTGACTTGGGCCAGTTTCACCCAACGCTGTCTGATCCACGTCCGAGCGGTGAACCAGACAACCGTAATATCAATAGTTACGACAACACCATCCTCTATACCGATCACGTCCTCGCACAGATCATCGGTATGCTGAAGAACAGCGGGGCGGTGACGGCACTCTGGTATGAGTCGGACCACGGCGAAGCCTTGGCCAGCCCGTCCTGCGATTACTCAGGCCATGGTTATGGCACCCGCGACGAGTTCCAGATTCCTGTCGTTTTCTGGTATTCGGATGCTTATGCCGAGACATTCCAGGATCACATCGACAACTTGTCACGCAATGCGCGTCAGCCGACCATCAGCGCCAATACGTTTGAATCGCTGATCGATATGGCCGACATTACCTTCCCCGGCCACGACCCGACGATGAGCGTTTTCAGCGCACAATGGGCATGGCGGCCCCGCATCGTGCATTCGGGCTGGGAGCTTGACTACGACAAGGCACAATTCAGTCCAAAATGTAACCTCGTCGAACCGATCGGATCCACCAGCGGCAAATGAGCGAGGTGCTTACACATAGGCATGGCTTCGTGGTGGCCCTGACCGGCGGCATCGCCGCAGGGAAGAGCTCGGTGTCGCGATGCTTCGAGACGCTGGGAATCCATGTCTATGACGCCGACGTCGCGGCAAGGGAAGTCGTCGCGCCAGACTCCGCAGGCCTCGCTGCGATCGTGGCCCATTTTGGTATCAGTGTGCTGAATGCCCAGAACCAGCTCGACCGGGCGGTGATGCGCGAACGTATCTTCGGCAACGAAGCGGAACGGCGTACGCTCGAAGCTATCACGCATCCCCGCGTGCGCCGCTGGTTGCACGATCGCGTCATGGCTGACCGCGGCCCGTACTGCCTACTCGCCATCCCGTTGTTCGCTGAAAACCATGAGCACTATCGCTGGGTGGATCGCGTCCTTGTGGTCGACGCCCCCGAATCACTGCAACTGCAACGCCTCATGCAACGCGATGGCATCGACGAAGCACTGGCGCGACGCATGATCGAACGCCAGGCGCGGCGCGAGCATCGGCTCTCACTGGCCCACGACGTGATCGAAAACGGCGGCGACGAAGCCGCGCTCGACCAGGCCGTGGCGGAGTTGCATGCGCGCTATCTGTCGCTCGCACAAGCGAAGCACTGAGCGCTCACCAAAAGCCGCGAATACCTGCCACGCCCTGCCCGCCAGCCTGCTGGGCCGTGTCAATCTGCGCCGAACTCATGCCGCCGAGTGCGTAAACCGGCAAGGCTGATTCATCGACCAGCACCTCGAACCTCGCCCAACCCATCGGCGCGGCGTCTGGGTGCGTCGTCGTCGAAGCGACGGGCGACAAGGTGGCGAAGTCAGCCACACCCAGTGCCCGACGCAGATCATCCGCGTGATGGCAGCTCGCACCAATCCGCTGGGTGGGTGGCAACGGCCTCGCGTGGAACGTCGAGAGCTGCGCGGCCTTTAGCTGCAGGCCTACGCCCTCACCTAACGCCAGCGCACCCTGGACGTCACCGCTCAACAGCAAATGCGTCCCTTGAGTGCGTGCCTCAGGCAGCAGCTCCGCCGCCAGCGCTCTCACCAGAGCCACCGGCCATTGGGGAAAACGCAGGAGGATCATCTGCTCGCCGGCAGCAATGGCGTGACGAACACGCTGCCGCCATTCGTCGCTTGCCGAGGGCGGCACATCCGCCGTGATGGCGTACCGCGTAGGCAACTGGAGCGCGCGGAGGATATACCGATCCGCCGGCGCGAGCAGGTCCAGGTCAACCGCATGCGGGTCGCACCACTGCAACGCCTGTCCATCCAGCGAAGCTGGCTCACCGCGCCACACACGCACGACGCGTGCATCCAACAGCAGCGAACGCTCGCCGTAGCGCCAAGGCACACGAATCAGCGATTCGCTGACGGTCGCCTCCACGCCGAGCTCTTCATGAAGTTCACGCACCAGCCCATCCGTTGGCGCCTCCCCGGCCTCCAGCTTTCCGCCGGGAAATTCCCGAAGGCCCGCCAGGTGCTTACCGGGCGGGCGCTGCGCTAGTAGTACGCGCCCCAGGGAATCGAGCATGACGCCGGCCATGACATGCATGGCACCGGCCGTCGTAGCGATCATGCGTTGACTCGCTCAGGCGTTGCGGATGTATTCGACCATGTCGAAGTCGTAGGCGTGGCTGTCATCTTTCTTGTGATGCACGCGAGAGACTTCGGTCCAGTCGCTGAAATGCACGCCCGGGAAGAACGTATCAGCCCCATCAACCGCTGCATTGACCCAGGTGAGATACAAGCGTCGCGCCTTGGGCAGGGCTTCGGTGTAGACCTCGCCGCCGCCGATCACCATCAGGCCCGTGCCACCCGCGCGTGCATAACCCTCGGCGAGCGAGCGCACCGTGACCTGTCCCGGGAATGGCGCCTCGTGTTTGCGGCTAAGCACCAGGTTGGTACGGTCAGGCAAGGGGCGACCGATGGCCACGGCCGTGTTGTAGCCCATCAGCACGTACTTGCCGAGCGTAAGCTCCTTGAACCAGCGCAGGTCGTCCGGCAGGTGCCAGGGCAACTGGCCCTTTCGGCCAATGGCGAAGTTCTCATCCAGCGCGGCAATCAGCGAAATAGCCATGGAAATCCTTGAATCATCGACGGTATTGACTCCCGCGCCACCAGCCAGGGGCCGTCGCGCGGCGCCGATCTTAGCAGGATGCGTGAACCATCCCGCTCAAATGACACCCCCGGAGCCCACGCCTGACCGTCCGCGCTGACTCTAATCCGCTTTTTTACACCGCAACCGGGGCCTTGATGGCGCCGTAGGGCTCGTAACCCACGATAGCGATGTCCTCGTAGCGGAAATCGAAAATCGAGCGCACGTCAGGATTGAGCTGCAACCGTGGCAGCGGCCGTGGCTCGCGGGTCAGTTGCAAGCGCGCCTGCTCCACGTGGTTGTTGTAAAGGTGCGCATCACCCAGCGTGTGCACGAAATCACCCACGCCCAGATCACACACCTGGGCGATCATGTGGGTCAGCAGCGCATAGCTGGCGATGTTGAAAGGCACACCAAGGAAGATGTCCGCGGAGCGCTGGTAAAGCTGGCAGCTGAGCTTGCCGCTGGCAACGTAGAACTGGAACAACGCATGGCACGGCATCAGCGCCATCTTCGGCAGCTCCCCGACATTCCACGCACTCACCACCAGCCGACGGGAATCCGGATTACGCCGGATCTCGTCCACTACCCAGCGGATCTGGTCTACCACGCCACCGTCGGCAGTGGGCCATGCACGCCACTGCTGCCCGTAGACCGGGCCGAGATCGCCATGCTCGTCAGCCCATTCATCCCAGATGCTGACGCCGTTGTCCTTGAGGTAGGCGATATTGGTGTCGCCCTGCAGGAACCAGATCAGCTCATGGATGATCGACCGCAAGTGCAGCTTCTTTGTTGTGACCAGCGGGAACCCTTCCGCCAGGTCAAAGCGCATCTGCCAGCCGAACACGCTACGCGTGCCCGTGCCAGTGCGGTCCGCCTTCTCCGCGCCGTGATCGAGCACGTGCTGCAGCAGGTCGAGATAGGCACGCACGGCTTACTCCTTGGTCGGTATCGAGACGTTGTACAGGCGCATGGTCGGCGCCTTGCGCGACATGACCACCAACACCAACCCGATGACGATCAACGGCAACGACTGGATCTGGCCCATGGTCAGCCAGCCCCACGCGAGGTAACCCAGCTGCGGGTCGGGCACGCGCACGAACTCTACGCCGAAACGGAAACAGCCATACAACAATGCAAACAGGCCGGAAATCAGGTAACGCGGACGCGGCTTTAGCGACACGAGGAACAACACGGTGAACATCACCACGCCCTCGAGCAGCATTTCATAGAGCTGCGAAGGGTGGCGCGGCAAGCCGCCGAACTGGGCCAATGCCGCCTGCCACTGCGGATGCGTGGCGGCCCAATCCACGTCAGCCGAGCGGGCGTTCGGGAAAATCATTGCCCAGGGTACGGAGCCCGGCTTGCCCCACAGCTCGCCATTGATGAAGTTGCCCAGGCGACCCAGCCCCAGCCCGATTGGCACCAGCGGCGCAACGAAATCGACTGTGTCGAAAAAATGCATATGGTTACGGCGCGACCACCACAGGCCGGCGGTGAGCACGCCGAGCAACCCACCGTGGAAACTCATGCCGCCATCCCACACGCGGAAGAGCGCCAGCGGGTCTTGCCATATCCAATGGATGTCGGCGTAGAACAGCATGTACCAGATACGCCCGCCGATGATCACGCCCATCATCACGTAGAACGCCAGGTCACCCAGCGCATCGCGGGTCACTGGCAGGCGGCCGTGCTGGCGGCGGTACTCGGCAAACAGCCACGCACCGAGGAAGCCAGTCAGATACATCAGGCCATACCAGTGAATCTGTAGCGGCCCCAGCTTGAAGGCGACGGGGTCGAAGGCAACGATAAAGGGCTGCGTCATGGGCAAGCAGGTAGCGACAAAGCGCCAGTGTAGCGGGCCGCGCACTCCTTAGGGATCGTGGCTGCGATCACCCACGAAAGGAGGGCGATCGTCGCGAGTCATGCGCCTCAACTCACTTTTTTGGCGCGGTCCCGCCGCACCCTCCACACTAAAACCAACTATCACCTGACTGTTGCAGCAGGCTTGCACCTACACGTCACTTTGTTTTAACTTCGGGATTACATCGCCTGTCCCCCAAGCCCGGCGATGCCACGGCACGCACCCCTTCCCCAAGGCTGGTCGCGCCATCCCATATCCAGATGTCCAGCCCTCGCGAGCTGGCTGATGGCTATTTTTTGTTCGGAGTTCCAACAATGAAGCAAAAGACACTGCTGGCTACTGCCATCGCCGCAGCGCTGGTGCTGCAGACGTGGTCGGTGGCCGCACAGGATGCTGCCCCCGCCCAAGCTGATCAGTCCTCAGCCAAGAGCCTGGAAACCGTCACCGTCACCGGTTCGCGCATTCGTAGCGTGGACGTGGAGACCTCTCAGCCGGTCTTCACCATGGACAAGGCCGCCATCCAGGCGACCGGTCTGACCAACGTCAACGACATCCTTGCCCGCATGCCGTCCGCCGGCACGCCGGACATCACCCCGCAGGACACGCTGTCCAACGGTGCTGACGTCGGTGGCCGCTACGTCAACATCCGCAACCTCGGTTCGCAGCGCACGCTGGTGCTGGTCAATGGTCGCCGCTGGAGCACCAGCCTGTCCGGCCTGACCGACCTGTCGACCATCCCGGTCTCGATGATTGAGCGCATTGACATCCTCAAGGATGGCGCCTCATCCATCTACGGTTCCGACGCCATCGGCGGCGTGGTGAACATCATCACCCGCGAGAAGTTCGACGGCGCCGAAGCCAACGTCTACTACGGCCAGAACGGCAAGGGCGACGGCGAGACGCAGAACTACGATTTCACTTGGGGCCACAGCACCGAGAAGAACTCGATCATCGTCGGCGCCTCCTACCAGAACGTCGACCCGATGTGGAACAAGGAGCGTCCTGAGACCTCCTACGCCCAGGGTCCGCGTCACCCGACCGCTGGTCTGGGTCTGGGCCAGTACGGTCGCGTGGTCGATCCGACTACCGGTGACCAGTACGTGATCAACCACGGTTCGACCGCCACCGGCGACCTGTCGAACTACCACCTGTACGATCCCACCAGCACGGCCGACAAGTACAACACGCAGCGGGATATGACCTTCCGCGCCGGCACCAAGCTGAAGAACCTGTACCTGCAGGATCGCTACAAGCTGACCGACAACATCACGCTGCATGGCGCTGCCAGCTACAGCACCCGTGACACGTCCAGCCAGCTCTCCGGCTACCCGTTCCAGTCGGGTTCGGCTGCCACGCCGATCCTGATCAGCGGTCAGAACGCCTACAACCCGTTCCCGGGTGAGGACGCCGAATTCTTCCGCCGCACGGTGGAAATGCCCCGCGTCACGGACACGCAGTCCAAGCTGGCGCACATCGACCTGGGCGTCGATGGCTACTTCCAGTTCCTGAATCACGATTGGAGCTGGGACGCGGGCTTCACCTACGACGCCAACCACATCCGCATGCGCACCGCCGGCAATATCTACCTGCCGAATGCACGCGCGGCTCTGGGCCCGACGACCATGATCAACGGCCAGGTGGCTTGCGCCAGCGCCGCCGATCGCGCCGCCGGTTGCGTGCCGTGGAACATCCTCGCCGGTCCGGGCGGCACCCCGCAGTCGGTGCTGAACTACGTGAACTACGTGGGCACCGATCGCCAGGCCAGCTACACCTCCGACTGGAGCGCTAACGTCTCCGGTGGTCTGTTCGACCTGCCGGCTGGCACGGTGAGCCTGGCTGTGGGCGTGGAGCATCGCGGTGAGAAGGGCGACTTCCGCCCGGACGCTAACGACGCTGCCGGCCTGACGTCCAACCTCGCCAGCGCCCCGACCTCCGGCGCATACAACACCAACGAAGCGTACGCCGAGCTCGACGTGCCGCTGTTGCGTGACCTGCCGGGTGCACAGGAGCTGGGCCTGAACGTCGCCAGCCGCTACTCGCACTACAGCAACTTCGGCAGCACCACGAACAACAAGTACAGCTTCCGCTGGCGTCCGTTCGCGGACCTGCTGGTCCGTGGTACCTGGGCTCAGGGCTTCCGTGCGCCGACCATCAGCGATCTGTACGGTGGCACCGGTCAGAGCTTCGAGACCTTCCTCGATCCGTGTGATTCCAAGTTCGGCGCTGCCGCCAGCAACTCCGCCGTGGCTCAGCGTTGCGCCGCCGCTGGCGTGCCGGCTGGCTACCGCCAGATCGACCAGACCGGCGCCCAGATCACCAGCTCGGCTGGCGGTCAGACGCCGACGGCCTTCCTGTCCGGTTCGAACCCGAACCTGCAGCCGGAAACCTCGATCACCCGTACGCTGGGCCTGGTCTACAGCCCGCATCAGGTCGAAGGCCTGGACTTCTCGGTTGATTACTACAACATCTACGTGAAGAACATCATCACCGGCGTCGATGCCAACGACATCGCCAACCTGTGCTATGTGCAGAACGATTCGTCGTACTGCAACCGCTTCACGCGCACCCCGGTCCCGACCTCCAACCTGGTGGCCGGTTCGATCAACAACCTCAACGAAAGCCTGACCAACCTCGGCACGCTGAAGACCGAAGGCTACGACGTCGGTATCCACTACCGTCTGCCGGAAACCTCGTTCGGTCGCTTCCGCATCGCTTCGGACAGCACCTACCTGACGAAGTACGAAACGGCCAGCGGCCCGGGCGCCACGCCGATCAACCACGTCGGCTACATGACCAGCAACACCAGCCTCTTCGGTGAAGACGGCATGTACCGCCTGCGTTCCAACCTGCAGTTGGATTGGGATTACCGCGAGTTCGGCGCAAGCTGGACGGTCCGTTACTACTCGGGCCTGAAGGACAAGTGCTACACCGCTACGGTGGAGTGCAACATGCCGAACTACACGACCCCGGGCCTGGGTGGTTACGGCGTGAGCCAGAAGGGTTCGGTGGCGTTCAACGACGCGCAGATCCGCTACACGGCTCCGTGGAAGGGTACGTTCTCGGTCGGTGTGAACAACATCTTCAACAAGAAGGGTCCGTACTACTACGCGGTCACGACCTCGGGCACCGGCAGCTCGCCGTACAACCCGGCGTTCGACATCGACCGTTACTGGTACGTGTCGTACAACCAGAAGTTCTAAGCTCGAAAGAGTGCAGTACTTCGAAAAGGCGGGCCTTCGGGCCCGCCTTTTTTCTTGGCAGCGAGAATGTCCCGTGTCGTGCGATTAGCTGGCAGAACCCAGAATGGGTACACGCTGCGACACAGACGTCTTTTTTTGCCAAAGCACGGCCCAATTAGCGGGTAGCGGCAAATCCATAGAGCGTGGGATAGCCCGCAAACAGGCTGCCCTCGTAGCTGTGCGACAACGCACTGCCGATACAGTCGGCTACGCGCTGGGCGGCATCATCCACATCAAGCGGAACAGGCTCAAACATCACAACATCAAATCTTCCACGAGTGAATGTCAGGTAGTACGGGAGCAACGTAACCTGCATCCGCTTGCCAAGGCGAAAAACACCATCGTGAATACGCGATGGGCGACCGAAAATGCTCACCCCCACCGTGTCCATCGGATACCTGTGCATTGAATAAGGTGCGGCATCGGCGAAAAGAACCGCCATCTTGTCGCGTACCAGCGAACGCGCAAACCGAATTCCCAGGCTATTGCGAACGCCGTCGCCCTGCGTGTGCAAAATCTCCAATCCCGGTGTCAACTTTTCATCGCTCCCGAACTGATCATGTGGCACGCCCGAGACGATCGCGACATTGACCACGCCAAGCGCTCGCTGCACTTCATGCACGGCAAGCACATTTGCGTACTGCGATACGTAATGGAAGGGAGAAAGGATCACCAGCCGCCCAGATTGCTCCATCCATAGCTGCGCGACCACACCAGCGATCCGGTCACCGACCGCGACGATATCCGGTAGATGCTCCACGCCTTGCGATTTCTGCTGCCCAAGATGGATACGTCGGTCGATCAGGTTCTCCAGAACGCCGCTCGACATGGCCGCCAGCCACTTGCCACGATCAAGCGAAAACAGGTCCCGGCCCGTTTCATATCGAACGATACCGTTCCAACGCCAGCGTACATCGACGATGCTTCGGCACAACCAACGTACCTTTGCCCAACGTGCGATCGTGGCAAATGAAACCCGTAAAAGCAGCCAGTTGTGATACGCGTAGATGCGCCTATGCCATCTACGCGCAAGACTCATCGCTATCATGCGCTGAGCGCGCCAGATCGCCTCCATGATTCGCCGCCATGTATCACCCCACCTGCCCCTACGCATGCACAAGGCCATCCTGCACAAGTCGTCCGGGCATCTCAGGAGATCCACTCTGAACGCGTGCCTCACAGTCGACCGGAGCATCCGCCGCGAATGCCTTGTCACCCTCGGGACATACAGGCTGTAGCTGACCGTCGATCAACTCGAAGCGCCTTTCGAAATGAGCGGCGAGGGCATGGTCATGCGTAATGACCACGACTGTTCGATCAAGGCCAGACCACGGTGCCCGGCGTTACTGCGGATGAAACCCGATAGTACGAAGCGCTGAGCGGGATGTTGAAGTTACCCCCCCCAAGCCAGAGTTGTAACCGGTCGCAGCGACCAGGGCGCCGAGCTCGACCGGGTGGTTGTTGGCATCACTGATCTGCAACCCGACACCGGTGGCAGAAGAGCTATTGCCAAGGCCAATGACGCCGGACTGGGCGTCAAGTACGCTGACCCCTGATGCTGCATTCAGGCTGTACTGAATCGAGTTCAGCCCCGGCGGGCAGCCGTTGACAGCAATGACGAATCGCGTCGCCTCCCCGGTACTGCCTATGCCGGCGAAGCTGCTGACTGGCATGGGCTTCAACGTCACGGGCACGTCTGGTGTTGTGCATGCGCCCGCTGAGAATGTGATCTGACCGCTCGTTGCCGAGTAGATGAAGGTCGTCGTGCCATCAAAGTTCTCGCTGAAATTGGGAATATCGGTTGCCTTGACGCTCCCTCCCGTAACGAGTCCGGTCTTTACGAAGGTGTAGACCATGGACGGTCCAGCAAACCAGTACCAACCATAGGGCGCTGCTGTTGCACCCGGAAAGTTCGCAATCGTATAGGTCGTGCTGCCGGGAATGGTCAAACCACCACGCTGTATGCGAACACCGATGCCGGCGACATTGGTGCCATAGAGTCCCGGACTGATTTGCGGCCATGGCGTGCTCGTCAGGACACCGTTGACGGTGCCGTTGGGTGTATTGCATTGCGCAATCCAGGTACTGGAGTTTGTCTGTGAACCCGCCGCGAGCATGGGGCCGTTGACAACGGCAATGGTGCTGCCGACCGGCATGTCGCGCGGGACCATGATTGTGGATCCCGGCAACACGAGGGTGAACGTCTTGGGATTGCCATTGAGGGTGCTACACCCGGTCGCCCAGAGGGCATTGCTGACAAACAATGCAAGAAGAAAAAGGAATCCCTGGAGCCACAACACACTGCCTCGACGTGGGGGAACCCAGCGAGTGGTGGGCTCCGATGAATCAAGGGACGGACCGCCTGGATGACTCGTCATTCTCATATTCCACTCCCCGAACATGGTTGTTTCGCTCCCAAGGTTGAACTGTCACACCCGTGGCCTTGCGTTGCATGGCTTCGCAAGTGAAGGCGCCCGAGCACTTGCCCACTTCTCCTCCGCCCCGATGAGCGCGGTGGCCAGCCCGGTCGGGACCGAAAAATCCTGCGACAGAATGTCGAAAGGAAGTGAGCATCTCGATGATAAATACACTTAACACGGACATGAAAGTGTACTTTTCGCTTTGGCAAGTAATCTTATTGCCATGCAAAGATTCGGTGATCGACTCAAGGCTGCCCGTGCCGCCAAGGGGCTATCGCAACGCGCCCTGGGCGTGAAGGCCGGAGTCTCCGGAACTTCGATCAAATATTGGGAAGACGGAACGACGGACCCGGAAAACATCCGGAACGCCGCACTTCAGGCGGCTGCGGACGCGTTGGGCGTCACCGTGGTCTATTTGAAGACGGGAAGGGACGCGTCAAGGCGTGTCGGCCCTGCCTCAAGCCGACACATCGTCAAGGATGACGCCAGGCTAATCTCCGTTATTTCCTACGTGCAGGCGGGCGAATGGCTCAAGATATCCGACCCTGCAAACCTTGACGGCCTGCGGCCTCTGGTCATTGGGGGAGGACTGGCAGAGCGTCTCAGCGAAACCGCGTTTGCTCTCGAAATTGAGGGTGAGGCGATGCTGGACGAATTTCGACAGGGCGATATTGTCATCGTCGACCCCGGCATCGCTCCGCTTCCAGGGGATTTTGTCGTCGCAAAGCTCGATAACGACACGCGCGCCATCTTCCTGAAGTATCGACCTCGCGGCGTTGATCAGGCCAATAACCCTGTTTTTGAGCTCGTGCCTCTCAATGAGGATTTTGAAATCATTCGAGTCTCAACGGACAACCCGGGCCGCGTCATCGGGACCATGATGGAGCACCGGCGGCATCGGCGGCGCTGAACCAGAAGTGCCTTGATATCGCCTTGTTTCTGGACAAATGCGACGCGCATGCTGCCCCAATACCGGGGGCCTTCCCGCCGGCTTTAGCATGCATTCGCGGTGGCCTCTGCCAATTTCCGTGCCCATCGTCCATTCCCTCTCGAGCACACAGAGAGCTCACTAGCTCGCGCTCAGAGCAAGATGGGCCTGTCTGGCAGCTCGTCCGGTGCGTCCTTGTCGTTACCAGGAAAATGCTTCACCAACAGAGCATGGGCTTCGGCAATACCTTCGAGGCTGCCCTTGCGCCAATTACCGCGCGCAAAACTAAGCAGCATGTGATCGCGAACCACATCCCACTCGGCCTGCGTGACTGCCACAGCGACGCCACGGTCGGCGATGATCACCACGCGATGTTCCGCCATCAGCACGTAGAACAGTACGCCGCTGTTGTGCTCCGTATCCCACACTTGCAATTGCGCGAACACCTGTCGCGCACGATGTTCCGCACTCAAACCCGCCAGTACCGCACTCGGTGCCAGTCGCGATTCGATCGCGAAGCAAACTTCGCCGCGGTGGTCGCGCTCGCCCCGGGCGATCGCCGTGGTCATATCGTCCAGCAGGCTTTTGGGGAAACGTCGGCGTAGCTGGAACCAGCCGTCGAACAGATTCATGAAGAGGCGTTGCCTATTCGACATGTCACCAGCTCCCCGATGATCCGCCACCGCCAAAACTGCCACCGCCGCCGCTGAAGCCACCACCACCGAGGCCGCCGCCACCGCCGCCGAAGCCACCGAAGCCGCCGCCCCCAAAGCCACCCCAACCACCGCCACCGATCGAACGCCCTCCTCCACCCGGCAACAGCATCAGCACGCCACCAATGAGCGCACCGAAGATGCCAGCGCCTGCAGACGCCGCGAGCAGCCACACCAGCGCACCGGTGAGCACTGCCCCTACCGGTGTACGCAGCCACACCGTGGTACGCCCGAAGATGCTGCGCAGGAAGATGGCGATGAAGACGCCGAACAGCAGCACATGCCCGAAGTCGATGCCTCGTCGATGTTCGCGGTTGCTACTCTCCACCGGCGGCGGCAACGCTTCACCGTTGACGAGCTGGGTGAGCGCACCTACTGCGTCACTGATGCCGCCGAAGTAATCGTTGGTACGGAATTTCGGCGCGATGTACTCGCGGATGATGCGTGCTGTCGCCGCATCCGGCACGGCGCCTTCCAGGCCGTAACCTACCTCGATGCGCACGCGGCGATCATTCTTCGCCACGAGCAGTAGCAGGCCATCGTCCGTACCCTTACGACCGATCTTGTTCGCCTCCGCAACGGCCAGCGAATACTCCTCGATCTCCTGCGGCTGCGTGGTCGGCACCATCAACACGACCAACTGTGCGCCCTTGGTCTTCTCCAGCGACACCAGCTGTGCGTCGAGCTGGTCGACCTGCTGCGGCGTCAGCGTGCCCGTGAGGTCCGTGACATGACGCGTGAGGGAGGGAACGGCTTCATCGGCATGCAACTGTGCCAGCGGCAGCAGAGCCACCGCCAGCACGAGCAGCAGGCGCGTTACGCGCCTAATCATCTCAGTGCGCCGAGGCTGCAGGCGCAGGGCTGCCGAAGTCGACCGTCGGCGCCGTGGAAATGGCCTTCTCGTTCTCCACCGAGAAATTCGGCTTCACCTGGTAGCCGAACATCTTCGCGGTGAGGTTGTTCGGGAAGGTGCGGATCATCGAGTTGTATTCCTGCACCTCTTTCACGTAGCGGTTGCGCGCCACAGTGATGCGGTTTTCGGTGCCTTCCAACTGCGCTTGCAGGTTCTGGAACAGGCCGTCGGCCTTCAGCTGCGGGTAGTTCTCGCTGACCACCATCAGGCGCGACAACGCGCTAGACAGCTCACCCTGCGCGGCCTGGAATTGCTTGAGCTTCTCCGGGTCGTTCAGATCGGCGGTCGACAGCTGCGTGCTGCCCACCCTGGCGCGTGCATTGGTCACCTCGGTGAGCACACGTTCCTCGTGCTGGGCATAGCCCTTCACCGTATTGACCAGATTGGGCACGAGATCGGCGCGGCGCTGGTATTGGTTGAGCACCTCGGACCAGGCTGCCTTCACCGCCTCGTCCTGGCGCTGGATGGCGTTATATCCGCAACCCGACAGACCGACGGCGACCAGCAGCAATACAAGGACACGAAGAAGTTTCATGGTGGCGCTCCAATCCAGTGGAGCACCATTGCAGCATTCCGTCGTGAACGACGCAATCTTGCGCGCTCTCAAAGGTCCGGCCGGCAAAGGCAAACGACGTCTCGACGAACCAATCAGAACCAGTGGGGCCAGAGGATGAGCCCCCAGGTCAGGGCGGTCATGGCCAGCAGCAGGAACACCGCGGCTGAGCCCATATCCTTGGCGCGACCGGCCAGCTCGTGGAACTCCGGGCTGACCTTGTCGACCACGGCCTCCACCGCCGAATTGAGCAATTCAGCGGATAGCACCAGCACAGGAGGCAGCACCAGGGCAATCTTCTCCAACGGGCCGTTGCCGAGCCACAGGCCCAGCGGTACCAGGATCACGGCAATGCAGACTTCCAACCGGAACGACGCCTCGTGGCGCCAGCCGGCCTGCAGCCCTTTCATGGACCACTTGAAAGCGTTCCAGATTTGCCGGGGTCCGCGAAAACCGCTGGCGGCCATGGTGTCGTCCTCTGTGAGATTGCGGCACGGCCGCGTCCGCCCATGGCGTGCATAAGACCGGAATTTTGCCATATCCGCCCCATGGCGGGCAGATCGCAGCTTTCTGCATGCGGCAGCGCAACGTTACCTGAATGACGAATCGGTTACGCTTGGCCACTTTGTGACCAAATTCCCGGTCAAGCGAGCCGGTCACCCCGCGTGGCCGTTGTATGAACCGCAGTACGGACAATTGAATGGCAATCCAGAATCCACCGGTCTCACAGACCCGCTCGTTCAGCACCGTGTTCCTGATCGAGATGTGGGAGCGCTTCGGCTTCTACGGCATGCAGGTGCTCATGGTCACCTACATGATGAAGAAGCTCGGCTTCGCCGACAGCAAAGCAAACCTCGTGTGGGGCGCGGCCGCCGCGCTGATCTATGCCACCCCCGCCATCGGCGGCTGGGTCGGCGACAAACTGATCGGCACGCGCCGCACCATGGTCACCGGCGCCGTCGTGCTGACGCTGGGCTACGCGATGCTGTGGATTCCCTCCAACAACCCGACGCTCACCTACCTTTCGCTCGGTGTGATCATTGTTGGCAACGGCTTCTTCAAGCCCAACGCCGGCAACCTCGTACGCAAAATCTACGAGGGCGACGACGTACGCATCGATAGCGCCTTCACCATCTACTACATGGCGGTGAACGTCGGCTCGATGGTCTCAATGACGGCCACGCCGTGGATTCGCGACTACGTCGGCACGCATTATGGCGACGCCATGGGTTGGCACACCGCGTTTGGTGCGTGCGCCGTGGGCCTTGTGCTCGGCCTGATCAACTACTCACTGATGCATCGCACGCTGGCGCACATTGGCTCGCCTGCGGACGAACAGCCGCTGCAGGGCAAGCGCGTGCTGGCGCTTGTCGCTGCGTCGCTGGTGATCGTCGCCGTGGCCGCGTTCATCCTGCAGAGCCTGCTGGCCGCAAAGATCTGCGTATACCTGGCCGGCGTCGTGATCCTGGGCATCTTCGTGCACCTGATCCGCAACGCAGAGCAGAGTGAGCGCGCCGGCCTGATCGCCGCGCTGGTTCTTACCGTGCAAACAATCTTCTTCTTCATTTTCTATGCGCAGATGGCGACCTCGCTGAACCTGTTCGCGCAGAAGAACGTCAACCTGATGCAGGACTTCAACCTGGGCTTCACCCAGTTCCACATCACCTGGATCCCAGAGCAGTACCAGAACCTCAACGCCATCTGGATCGTGCTCCTCAGCCCTGTGCTGGTAGCGATCTACAACACGCTAGGCCGCGCGGGCAAAGATCCGTCGGTGGCCACCAAGTTCGCCTTCGGTTTCGCCGCAGTCGCACTAGGTTTCTTCATGTATGGCTTCGGCGCGATGAGCGCAGTCGACGGCCAGGTGTCCTCGTGGACCATGATCTGGGGCTACGGCCTGTACTCGCTGGGCGAGCTGCTGGTGAGTGGTCTGGGGCTGGCGATGATCGCTCGCTACGTGCCGGCCCGCATGGGCGGCTTCATGATGGGTGCGTACTACGTGGCCGTCGGCATCTCTCAGTACCTGGGCAGCGTGGTCGCCAACCTCGCCGCCATGCCTGAGAACATCAGCAGCCCGGTCGAGTCGCTGAACATCTACGTCGGCCTATTCAACAAGCTCGGCTTCGTGGGCATTGCCTGCACGGTGGTCGCCGTGGTGATGCTTCCGCTGATGAGCAAGCTCTCGCGCAGCCACTCCGAAGCGCACACGCCGCTGCCGGCTGTGCATAGCGAAGAAGTCTGATCGACACCTACTCGCCCCGCTCGTCGGGGCGAGTTCTTTTGGGGACCAAGGCCTGCCCATCCAGGGCCTGCGCATAGTGACGCACCGCCCTGCCCCATTCCGGGGAGGCCAGCGCAAACCGGCTAGTATCGCGGCCATGAAGCGCCCCAGCACCCAGCAACGCATCGGACCCCGCACCCTCTTCCGCAGCCTCGCCTGGCTGCGCATCTGCGCCATCGCCGGGCAGAGCACCGCCGTGCTTGTCTGTGCGTTGTGGATGCGCATGGATATCCCACTGCTGCCGCTGATGGTCGGCATTGGCTTGCTCGCGGTCTTCGCGGTGTTTGCTGCATGGCGCCTCACCCAGCCGTGGCCCATCCGCCAGTGGGAAACCATTCTCCATGTCGGTGTCGACACGCTGGTGCTGGGCTACCTGCTGCACTTCACCGGTGGTGCTAGCAATCCGTTTATCACGCTGCTGCTGATTCCTATTGCGCTAAGTGCGGCGGCGTTGACAGTCAACGCCGTGTTCACTGTCGCCGCAGTGGTCGGCGCGGCTTACGCGGTCTTGCTGTTCTGGTACGTGCCGCTGCCGGTGCCCATGCATTCCACCAGCGGCTTTTCGCTGCACGTGCTCGGCATGGGCGTGAACTTCGTGATCATGGCCGTGCTGCTGGGCTTCTTCATCAATCGCCTTGCACGTGCCGTGCGCCTGCAGCAGTTGGAGATGCAACGCGTGCGCGAACGCGCACTGCGCGACGAGGGCATCCTGGCCATTGCCACGCAGGCGGCGGGTGCCGCCCATGAACTGAACACGCCGCTGGCCACCATGCGTACGCTGCTGCCCGAGCTTCGCCGCGAGCACGCGGGCGACACCGCGCTGGCTGAAGACCTTGAGCTGCTGGAAGGACAGGTCGATCGCTGCCGCACCATCCTTCGCGAGATGGTCGCCTTCGGCAAAGCGCAGCTATCGCAGGAACCGGAACAGCTCACCGTCGATAAATTCATCCACGGCTGCCTGGAACGGTTTCAATTGCTACGGCCAGAAGCAGATCTTGCGCTTGCGCTCGACCAGGAAGCCGCACGCACTGTACTGCGCACGCCGCCAGGCCTACGTCACGCGCTACTCAACCTGCTGAACAACGCGGCCGACGCCTCCGCCCTCAATCACTCGCAGGCGGTAGCACTCACCGTGCGTCGTGATGGCGGCTGGCTGGAACTGATCGTGGCCGACCACGGCCCCGGCTTTGCCGACCCTACCGGCGAACTGTCGGAACTAGGCCGCTCGCATAAGCAAACAGGACTGGGCATCGGACTGGCGCTGGCTGAGGCCACGGCCGAACGCCTGGAAGGCGAATTGATCGCACTCAACACCGGGCACGGCGCACAAATGCGCCTGAGATTGCCGCTGGCCGTGATTGCTGCGCCATAATCCCTGCGGCGGATAGCCACAGTGGCGCATGGCCACATGGGCATGCGTTGTCGCAGCGGCGAAAATGCCCACATCGGCAGAACGCCGAGGAGAACACCATGAGCGATCAACAACTACTCATCATCGACGACGATGCCACTTTCGCCCGCGTGCTTGCGCGTGCACTCAGCTCGCGCGGCTTCGACGTGATCACCGCCAGCAATGCCGACGAGGCCCGCGCACTCACCCGCCGCCACCAACCGCGCTACTGCGTGCTTGATTTGAAGCTGGGTGAGGAAAACGGGCTGCGCCTGATTCCGGAACTACAAGCGCTGGTGCCAGAAATCCGCGTGCTGCTGCTGACCGGCTACGCGTCCATTGCCACGGCCGTCGAAGCCATCAAGCGCGGCGCGCACGACTATCTCGCCAAACCAGTGGATGCCGATGCCGTGGTTCGCGCGCTGCTCGACGGCGATACCAATACCGGCGAAGACGACGTGATCGACGCGCCGGAAGCGCCTCTCGCACTACGTCGTCTGGAGTGGGAACACATCCAGCGCGTGCTGACCGAATGCGATGGCAACATCTCGGAAACGGCCCGCCGCCTGGGCATGCATCGCCGCACGCTGCAACGCAAGCTCAGCAAGCACCCCGTTCGCGAACGCCCCGAACACGAAGAGTAAGAAGCTCGGGCGCCGGGAAATAGACGAAGCACGTGACACCCTCCGTGCTTCTCTCCCTGCTAGCCGCCCGTCGACTCTGCTTCAGCCGGCAACGGCTCCGCAGTGCCATCGCTCTCATCGCCGTAGATCGCCACATGCGGCACACCGTCGGCACCGATCCAGCCGCGATACATACCATCGGTATTGAACGGCATCGACACGGTGCCGTTCGCATCCAGCGCAATGGCGCCGCCATTACCGCCCATCGACGGAATTTCCTGATTAATCACTTCGGCCGCTGCGCGACGCAACGGCACGCGCATCTGAGTCACGCGCATGCAGATTTCATGCGCGGCCACGGTGCGAATGTAGTACTCACCCCAGCCCGTGCCGGACACCGCGCAGCCTGAATTGGCGTACGTGCCCGCACCAATGATCGGCGTGTCGCCAACGCGCCCCCAGCGCTTGTCGTTCATGCCGCCCGTGGACGTGCCCGCCGCCAGATGCCCTTGTGCATCGAGCGCTACCGCACCCACGGTACCGAAGTGCTTGGCGGTTTCAACGTCGGAGTGCTTTTCCTGGTTCTCGTCTTCCTTGAGCGCCTTCTGCAGCTGTTGCCAGCGCTCTTCCGTACGGAAATAAGCCGGGTCAACCAGCGTGATGCCTACCTGCTTGGCGAACTCTTCCGCACCGTCGCCCACTAGCATCACGTGTTGTGATTTCTCCATGACCGCGCGCGCCAGCAAGATAGGATTCTTCACGCGATGCACGCCAGCCACGGAACCCGCTTCCAGCGTGGCGCCATCCATGATGGCCGCATCCATTTCGTTCTTGCCGTCGTGGGTAAAGACGGAGCCCTTGCCTGCATTGAAGTTCGGGTCGTCTTCGAGCACGGTGATGGCCGCGGACACCGCATCCACCGCGGTCTTGCCGGCTTTGAGTTGCGCGTAGCCGCTCTGCAGAGCCTGCGTCAGCGCGGCGCGCACAGCCTTTTCCTTGGCTGGGGTCATGTCGCGTTTGATCACGCCCGCCCCCCCCGTGGATCACCAGCACCGGCGAAGCGGCATGACACATGGACGCTATCCCCAGCGCCGCGATGGCGGCGACAAGACGGCTGGACTTCACGGACGGTACTCCCCACAACGTTGGTGGGGAGTATAGCCAGCCGTTGCTTCATGCTCATCCGGAAGCGCATGGATCGCATCAGAACGCGATTCCGCCGCCTTGCGACCTTCGTACAGCATGTGCGGTCACCATTCCGTCGTATCCTTGGAAGCTGGCTCTCCCCTGCAAGAAGGCATCGCAATGGACAAGGTTTATGCAAGCGCGGCGCAAGCCCTCGACGGCCTGCTGTTCGACGACATGACCATCGCCGCCGGCGGCTTCGGCCTCTGTGGCATCCCCGAGAACCTGATCGCGGCGCTACTGGCGGCCGGCACCAAGGGCCTGACCATCGTGGGCAACAATGCCGGCGTAGACGACTTCGGCATGGGTCCTCTGCTCAAGACCCGCCAGGTCAAGCGCGTCTATGCCTCCTACGTGGGCGAGAACAAGGAATTCGAGCGTCAGGTGCTGGCCGGCGAACTGGAGCTCCACCTGGTACCGCAGGGCACGCTCGCCGAGAAGCTGCGCGCCGGCGGCGCGGGTATCCCGGGCTTCTACACGCGCACCGCATTCGGCACCAAGCTCGCCGATGGCAAGGAAACCAAGATCTTCAACGGCAAGGAATACGTGCTGGAAGAAGCCATCCACGCTGACGTCTCTATCGTGAAGGCGTGGAAGGGTGATCGCCTGGGTAACCTGGTGTTCCGCAAGACCGCGCGCAACTTCAACCCGATGATCGCCACCTGCGGCAAGATCTGCGTAGCCGAAGTGGAAGAACTGGTGGACGTGGGCGAGCTCGAGCCGGATGGCATCCACGTGCCCGGCATCTATGTCGACCGCATCATCAAGGGTCCGTCGTACGAGAAGCGCATCGAGTTCCGCACCGTTGCCGGCGCTAACACCGGCAAGGAAAGCCCGATCCGCACGGCCATGGCGCAACGCGCCGCCAAGGAATTGCAGGACGGCTTCTACGTGAACCTCGGCATCGGCATTCCCACGCTGGTCGCCAATTACATTCCGCCGGGCATGGATGTCACGCTGCAGTCGGAAAACGGCCTGCTCGGCATTGGCCCGTTCCCGGATGATGCCCACGTTGATCCCGACCTGATCAATGCCGGTAAGCAGACCATCACCACCCTGCCCGGCTCGAGCTTCTTCTCCAGCGCGGAATCGTTCGCGATGATCCGCGGCGGCCACGTCGACCTGTCGATCCTCGGCGGCCTGGAAGTGTCGTGCACCGGCGATCTCGCCAACTGGATGGTGCCGGGCAAGATGGTGAAGGGCCCCGGCGGCGCGATGGACCTGGTTAGTGGCGTGCAGCGCGTCGTGGTGCTGATGGAGCACACCGCGAAGGACGGTTCGCCCAAGATCAAGGACCAGTGCGACCTACCCATTACCGGCAAGGAATGCGTGGACCTGATCATCACCGACCTGTGCGTGTTCTCGGTCGAGAAGGGCAAGGGCCTGACGCTGATCGAGCTGCAGGACGGCGTAACGTTGGACGACGTGAAGACGAAGACGGGCTGCGCGTTCGCGGTGAGCCCGTCGTTGAAGCAGTAAACCGCACTGCGGCCTTCCAACTTTTGTTGGAAGGCCGCAAACACCGGCGCGCTACGCAGGCACCGGCGTCGATTCCGGAAAGCGAATGCGCGCGATGTGACGACGCCCATCGTGCGTTTGCAGCTCAAGCGGCCATTGGAAACGCTCGCTGATGCGCTGAGCGATGGCCAATTCGAAACCGTGGCGGTTGGCCCGGCCATGTGAGTCGTCGTAGCGGTGCGTCACCGTCACCATGCCCGGCATCACAGTGATTGCCACCGTGCCTCCTTCCGCCTGCTGGCAGGCGTTACGGATCAACTGCCAGCACAACACGGCAAAAACACGTGGCGAACCGTGCAAAGCGAAACGCGCGGGCTCGTCGAGCTCCAGCGTTATCGGGCGGCCCTCCAGCATCTCCAGCACATCGGGCAGTTCGTGGCGGATCACGTCGTTGACGACGAAATCCTCCTCGGTGAGCCCATTATCCGATTCACGCGCCAGAATCAGTAAGGCCTCGACCAGTGCTTCCATTTCGCGCGTGGAGCGCTTGATGCGTTGCACGGAACGCTGTCCGAATTCACCCAGCGAGGAATCGTCCGCCAACATGTCGGCGGACATCTTGATCACGGTGAGCGGGCTGCGCAGTTCGTGACTCGCGTCGCGGGTGAAATTGCGTTCGCGCTGGTTGTATCCGGCAATGCGGTTGGCGAACTCATAAAGGCTGCTCGCCAGCGTAGCCACGTCGGCGTCGGTACGGCGCGAGATCTGATCAGGTCGCCACCCGTCGAGGCCGGTGGATTGCTCATCCCAGGCGCTTACCGCTTGCGCGAGACGACTGATAGGGCCCCATTCGCGCCGCGCGGCCAACCACGACAGCACACTGATGATGACAATGAGCGCGAGCACCGCGCCCATCGGGGCGACGTCATAGAAGCCCATCAGGCACGCGATCACGATGGCCAGCAACTGCAAGCCAAAGATGATCGCCATGCGCCTATGGTACCGCCCGCTGCGGAATATCCGCGCGGGCTTGGAACTGCCCCTGCTGGCCATAATCAACTCATGCGGACACGATCATGCCGGCTGTGAGGCCGAGGCCACCTCCGATTCAAGATCGGCAAGGCGATATCCGGCGGAGTGGATGGTATGCAGCAGCGGACGCTCGAACGGTTTGTCGATGACGCGGCGCAGGTTGTAGAGGTGGGAACGCAATGTATCGGAATCGGGCAGCGTGTCGCCCCAGATTTCGCGCTCGATGTCACGGCGACTCACCACGCGGGGCGATTCGCGCATAAGGATCGCCAGCAGCTTCAGGCCGATCGGCGACACAGTGAGCTCTTGCCCGCTGCGCACCAACCGCAACGTAGCTGTGTCGAGCGTCATATCGCCTACGGTCAGGATTTCCGTGGACACCTGGCGACGATCGCGACGGATCAGCGCGCGCAGGCGGGCTTCCAATTCGCGTACTTCGAAGGGCTTGACCAAGTAGTCGTCGGCACCCGCCTCGAGGCCGATAAGCTTGTCCTCAAGCGTATCGCGCGCAGTCAGCATGAGTACCGGCGTAGATTTCTTGGCGTCGCGCCGCAACTTGCGGCACACGTCCAAGCCATCCATGCCCGGCAGCATCAGGTCGAGCACGACCACGTCGTAGCTGTTGGAAACAGCCAGATGCAAACCACTGACGCCATCGGCCGCGTAATCGACCGAATATCCCCTTCGCTCCAGAAATTCGCCGACCATTTCTGCGATCTGGCGATTGTCTTCGACCAGAAGGATCAGTCCTGCTTGTTCGTCGCGCGAGCTCATCCGTACCTCCTGAAGCTGACTTCACAAAGGTGAACAGCTAACGACCGGCATCGTGAGGGCCATGTGAAGACAATGACGCCCGATTCACGCGCGGTTGTGATTATCATCACGTCTCGCGCGTTTCAACGCAAAAGCGGTGCCAAGCCCTTCCATACGTTGTCCAGCACCATGGGCTCGCCGGCAGCCACGGGGTGCAGGCCATCGTCCTGCATCAGCGCCGGCTTCAGCGCCACCCCGTCCAGCAGGAACGGGACCAGGGCCACGTTCTTCGTCTTGGCCAGGTCGGCATAAATGGCGCGCAGGCCGTCCCGGTACTGCGGGCCGTAGTTGACCGGCAGCTCGATACCCAGCAACAGCACGCGTGCGTGAGCCTTCTGTCCGGCATCGACCATGGCCACTAGATTCTCCTTTAGCTGGGCCAGCGGCAGGCCCCTAAGGCCATCGTTGGCGCCCAACTCGATCACCAGTACTGCCGGCTGGTTCTTCTCCAGCAACGCAGGAAGGCGATTGCGCCCGCTCAGCGAGGTTTCGCCACTGATGCTGGCATTGACCACGGTCCAACCCGGCTCCATCTTGGCTGAGACGGTCCCCCAGCAGATGAACCCAGCCGGCCTCGACTGGAATGTTGTGTGCGGCGGACAGCGAATCGCCCAGCACGAGTACGGTTTTCGGCGGCGTCGCCTGCGCGGCGCCGATGACGGCACCCCACAGCAAGACCAGGCAGCAAAGGAAACGACGCATGAGTGGTAATGCCTCCGCAATGTCCGAGAGCCCACAGCCCGGCTCTAAGGGTGTCCTCTTGGACGCGGTCGATGTTAGCAAGTCAGTCCAGGGCCCCGAGGGGCGGCTCGACATCCTGAGTGGCGTGTCGCTGCAGGTGCGCGAGGGCGAGAGCTTCGCCATCGTCGGCGCGTCGGGTTCGGGCAAGACCACCCTGCTTGGCCTGCTTGCCGGTCTGGACACGCCCTCCAGTGGCCATATCGCCCTGGACGGCCACCCACTCGAACGCTTGGACGAGGAGGCGCGCGCCGACCTGCGCCGACGTTTGGTCGGCTTCGTGTTCCAGTCGTTCCATCTGTTGCCTGCCCTGACCGCCGAAGAAAACGTCATGCTGCCGCTGGAACTCGAAGGCCGCGATGACGCACGGGCCCGTGCCCGTGAAGCGCTGGAAGCCGTCGAGCTGACGCCGCGACGCCGGCACTACCCGGCCCAGCTATCGGGCGGCGAACAGCAGCGCGTGGCGATCGCCCGTGCCTTCGTGCACAGCCCCCGCCTGCTGTTCGCGGACGAGCCCACTGGCAACCTGGACCAGCGCACCGGACAGCACGTGAGCGACCTGTTGTTTTCGCTCAACCATGATCACCGCACGACACTGGTGCTGGTCACGCACGATCCGCGGCTCGCCGCGCGTTGCGCGCGGCAGGTGACGTTGGACAACGGCCGTGTGGTCACGGCTCCACGCGCATCCGCGGCGGTGGCGCCGTGATGGCGGCTACCTTCACCGGGTGGCGCGCATGAGGCTGCTGACGCTATCCCTGCGCACCTTGCGTCGCGAATGGCATCTACCCGAGCTACGCACGCTTGGCGCCTCACTGGTGCTTGCCGTGGTGGCGCTGGGCGTGGTCGCCACACTGGCCGCGCGCATGGAACGTGGCGTACTCGCCAGCGCAGCCGAGCTGATCGGCGGCGACCTTGGCATCAGCGCACCGCAATCGTTGCCGCCGGACTATGCAGCGCAAGCGCACCAACGCGGCCTGCAGGTCACGCAGGGCGCGAGCTTCCCCAGCGTGGCCTTCGCGCATGAGCAAAGCCAACTGCTCGACGTGCTCGCTACCGACAACGCTTATCCGCTGCGCGGCACGATGGAGCTGGCACAAGGCACCGGTGACACCACCGCAGGCCACGGGCCGGCAGCAGGTGCGGTCTATCTCGACCATCGCGCGCTGGTCGCCTTGGGCCTGAAGGTCGGCGACAGCCTGCAGTTGGGCGGGCGCGACCTGCGCATCGCCGCGGAACTGGTGCGCCTGCCCGATGGTGGTGAACTCGTGGCCATGGCGCCGCGCGCACTCATGAACATCGGCGATGCCGAGCAGGCCGGCCTACTCGGCGTGGGCAGCCGCGCGCGCCATCGGCTGCTGGTGGCAGGCCAGCCTTCCCCAGTACAGGACTGGCGGACCTGGGTGGAAGCCCAGACCCTGCCGCAAGGCGCGGAGCTAATCACGCCGGAGCAAACTCAGGAACGCATGCGCAGCGCCTTCGACCGCGCCAGCGCCTTCCTGCGCCTCACGGCACTGCTTTCCGCGTTGCTGGCCGGCGTCGCCATTGCGCTGGCCGCACAGCGCTATGCGCGTCGCAAGACCAACGAAGTGGCACTGCTGCGCGCACTCGGCACGCCACGCCGGCAAGTGCTGGGCCTGCTGGTCGGCACGCTGGGCTTGCTCGCCGTGCCTTCCGTGATTGTCGGCGCCCTGCTAGCGCTCGGTATGGCGCAGATCACCTGGGGCTTTGCCAGCGAACTGTTCTCTGCCATCCCGACCACGCTGCCCCTGGAGCCCGCCATCGCCGCTGCCGTCATGGGCTTGGCGGTGCTCGCCGGCTTTGCGTTACCGCCGCTAGCGCGGCTTGCGGAGGTGCCACCGGTCGCTGTCTTCCGCGAAAGCGCGGCGCGACGCGTGCGCCGTTTCGATGCGCTGTATCTCGTACCTGCCCTGGTAGCGCTGTTACTGATCTGGAGCCAGAGCGGCTCGGCCAAGCTGGCAGGCATCCTTGCCGTGAGCCTGCTGGGTGTGGCCGTGGTCGCTGCCCTGCTCTCCGCCTTGCTGCTTTGGACAGCGCGACGCGTGGCGCCTGGAGCGCATCCTGCGCTACGCCTTGGGCTTGCTGCACTGGCTCGCCGTCGCGGCATGAGCTTGCTGCAGGCCACGGCACTGAGCCTGGGGCTGGTCGCGCTGTTGCTGCTGGCTATCGTTGCACCGGCCTTGCTCGAAGGTTGGCGACGCGAACTGCCGGCCGACACACCCAACTGGTTCGTGCTCAACCTGCAGGACGATCAACGCGAAGGTTTCGAGCAGGCTCTTGCACGCATCGGCGGCCAGAAGCTCAATATGGCCCCGCTTGCCGTGGGCAAGCTCACGGCCATCAACGGCCAGCCCATTGATCAGATGCACTTCAAGGACGAGCGCGCCAAGGACTGGTCCGACCGCCAACTGCGCCTGTCCTGGGCCAGCGATCTGCCACCGAGCAACGAGGTGATCGCCGGGCAATGGCACGGCGAGCATCCGGCCGACGCCGAAGTATCCATCGACACGATGTGGCGCGACATGTACGGCCTGAAGGTCGGCGACATGATGCGTTTCAACGTGGGCGAAGGCAGCATCGACGCGCGGGTAGGCAGCATCCGCAAGGTGGATTGGACGTCGTTCCGGGTGAATTTCTTCCTGGTGTTCGATCCGGCGCATGCCGCCTCGTTGCCACATACGTGGATTGCCAGTTTCTACCTTCCGCGTGGACACGCCGAATCCCTGGCGCAACTCAGCCGTGATTACAGCAACCTCAGCCTGATCGACGTCGACGCCATGCTCGACCGCGTGCGCGAGATCGTGAATCAGGTAAGCGGTGCCGTGCGCTGGGTGCTTGCTTTCAGCCTGCTCGCAGGCGCACTGGTACTTGCTGCCGCACTCGCGTCCAGCGCGCAGGAGCGTCGCCACGAAGCCGCCCTGCTGCGCACGCTGGGCGCGCGCCGCACGCAGCTGCGCATGGCGGCGGCCTGCGAATTCGGGCTGCTGGGACTCGTGGCGGGCCTCACTGCCGCATTCGGTGCGGCGGGCACCGGGCTGTGGCTAGGACATGCCATCTTCCACATCGAACATTTCGTTCCGCCACTGGGATCGCTGCTGCTGGCTGCCCTCGCTGCCGCCGTCGTGGTGATGATGCTGGGCCTGATTGGCACGGCGCGCGTCAGCCGCACATCGCCCATGCAGCTGCTAAGGGAAGCCTGAGTGCATTGGATCAAACGTGTTGCGCACGAACACCTGCTCATTGGCTTTGGGTTGCTGGCCATCGTGCTGGCGATCGTCGACCCGCATCCGCTGGCCACTTACCAGCGCTGGCTGCAACTGCCAACGTTGGCCGGCCTGCTGGGGTTGATGATCTGTATCCAGGGCATCCGTGACAGCGGTCTGGTGCAACATGCCGCCGCAGCGCTGGTCGAGCGCGTGCACTCGTTGCGTGGCCTGGGCGTGTTGCTGGTAAGTGCAACGGCGTTGCTCTCAATGGTGCTCACCAATGACGTGAGCCTGTTCCTGCTGGTGCCACTGACGCTCGCCATCGGCACCATCTCCAATCTGCCCGTGATGCGCACGGTGGTGTTGGAGGCGCTGGCCGTCAACGCGGGTTCCACGCTCAGCCCCATCGGCAACCCGCAGAACCTGCTGTTATGGCAATACACGCATCTGCCCTTCATGGAGTTCGTGCAGAAGATGCTGCCGGCGTTCGGCACCATGTTTATCCTGCTGCTTCTGCTGACCGTGGCGTGGATGCCGCGTGGCCGCGTGATCCTGCATGCCAAGGACATCGATGGCCATCCGGTATCGACCCCGCAGGCGATCCTGTCGGTGCTGGCGCTGGGCAGCATGGTGCTGATGATGGAGCACAACCACGCGGTGCTCGGTGCGCTGCTGCTGTTCGTGCCCTTCGCCCTGCTGGAGCGCGGCACGCTGCGCCGTGTGGACTGGTTTTTGCTGGCAACGTTTGCAGCAATCTTTCTGGGCTTGGGCCATTTTGCCGAGCTCGCGTGGGTACAACGCGGGCTGGAAAGCCTCGATCTGGAACATCCGCTCACGCTTTACGCCAGCGGCATCCTCGCCTCGCAGCTAATCAGCAACGTTCCGGCTACCGTGCTGCTGCTACGCCACGCACCTGACCCGATGGCGCTGGCTGTCGCGGTGAACGTGGGTGGTTTCGGCGTAGCCATTGGCTCACTCGCCAACCTGATCGCTCTGCGCCTTGCGAGGCAGCCGCGCGGTGCGCGGCTGCTGCATGTGGTGTCCATACCGTTTCTGCTGGTGTGCGCGCCGCTGGTCTATTTCGTGTATCACTGGATCAGCTGATCAGCCAGCGCGGCGCGTACCCCGTCAGTCGTCGCGGTCGTGCGGCACGCTCACCTTACCCTTGACACCGGAATGGCTAACGTCGCCGCTACCTTTGGCGCCCAGCGTGAGGTCGCCTTGCACATCGCGCACCACCAGGTCGCCCGAACCCAAGGTATCCACGCGCACGTTGCCGCTCACGTTGCGGAGACCGACGTCGCCCGAACCAATGCTGCCCACGCGGGCATCGCCACGGACGCCATTGACCTTCAGGTCGCCGGAGCCGATGGAGCCGGCATCGAGGCTACCCACGTCATTCGCGTCGATATCACCCGAACCCACGCTCAAGGCGAGCGGGCCAGCGATCTTGCTGACGTGCAGGTCACCCGAACCCACCTGCGTGCTCAATCGCTGCAGGCCCATCGCCCAGGCATCACCCGAACCGATATTGAGCACGACCGGCATCTGTACGGGCACCTGCATGTCCAACTTCAGGCTGGTCGAACTGTGGCCAAACAGCGAGATATTGATGTGCGAACGACCGCCGACCTCCACGATCAGGCGATCGCCCTCGCGGCGCTGGGTCACGGTCAAGTCATCCAGCAACTTCGGATCGGACGCACAGGCACGCCCCGTCACAATGCCCCCGCTGCCACTCGCGCCGGAGAGATGCAGGTCATAGCTATGCAGGTCCACCTCTACCTCGCGCACACCCTGAAGATCGAGCGTGAGATTGCGCGGGGCTTGGTACTGGCAGTCATCGGCGTAGGACGCCAGTGGAGCGAGCAACAGGATTGCTAGGATCAGACGGCGCATAGATGGTTCCTCATTGGCTGGATAACGCTTTGATGGCCCAGGACGACAAAAGGTTTAGAGGCTACAAACAGGCTCTTGCAGACCCCATCGTCAACCCGCGCCGCCAAACGACGTTTGAGACTTCACGAACCGACGTGGAGTCACCCTGCCATGCAGCGCAAAACATTGCTCGCCACCGTACTCGTCCTGGCGGTTATCGGAGCGGCCTCGCTGGTTATCGCCCAAGACGGCGCGCCGAGCGCACCGCCGGCCAAGAACGCAGCTGGCAAGACGGAACCCATGGCGCATGACGGTATGGCCGACTTCATGGGTGGTCCGGACTTCGGTGGCCCTGGTCCGGGCCCGGGCTTTGGTCGCCCCGGTTTTGGCCGCATGGGCTTCGACGCACCCGAATCACCGGTGATCGGCGACCTCACCGCCCTGGAGCGCCTGTACCGGGAAAGCGGTCGCACCAAGGAGCTTCCGGCCCTTTACAACGACGTGCTGTCCAAGTCGCAGGACCCACGCGTGCGCACCTATGCGTATCACCAGTTGGCCCGCGTGCAGTCGGCGCCAGCCAACACCGACCAAGCCATTGCCACGCTGCGCAAGAGCCTCGACGAGAACCTGAGTAACGAGGCGAAGAAGCGCGCCGAGCTCGACAAGATGCGTAGCGATTGGGAACAGCGCCACAGCCAGGCCAAGCCGGCGCCCCAATCCTAAGAAATCAGATAACAAGAAAAGCGGCACTGCCGTTAGGCAGCGCCATGCCCTGAGGCACGGGAACCCCAGAGCCCGTGCCTCCTTTTTATCCTTCGCTGAAGCTACCTCAGGCGACCGGTTTTTCCTGCTGCTTGGCGCGTTGCCACAGCATTTCCTGGCAGGCTAGATCCTGCTCGGGCAGGGGCTTGCCATCGGCATGCGCCAGTTGCTCCATCGCGCGGAAGCGTCGTTCGAACTTGGCGTTCGCATGGCGCAATGCCTGGGAGAAATCCACGCCCGCATGCCGGGCAAGATTCACCACGACGAACAGAACGTCACCGATCTCGTCCTGCAGACGATGCCTGTCGCGACCGTTGGCGAACTCGGCGCGTACCTCGCCGACCTCTTCCAGCAACTTGTCCAGCACGGGCTGTTCATCGGGCCAGTCAAAGCCGACCCGAGCAGCGCGTTCCTGTAATTTCAGCGCTCGCTTCCATTCGGGTAGTCCGCGTGAAACGCCGGCCAGCGCGCTGTCGTCGTGCTCTTCGCCCTTGGCGGCGCGTTCGGCGGCCTTGATATCGTCCCAGGCCTGCTTCTGCGCATCGAGATCGTCATAGCGCTCATCACCGAAGACATGCGGATGACGCCGCCGCATCTTCTCGCTGATCGCATGCGCCACGTCGGAGAACTCGAACAAGCTCGCCTCTTTCGCCATCTGCGCGTGGAAGACCACCTGTAACAACAAGTCGCCCAATTCATCGCGCAGGTCATGCCAATCCTTGCGATCGATGGCATCCGCCACCTCGTACGCCTCTTCGATGGTGTACGGCGCAATAGTGGAGAAATCCTGCTGCACGTCCCAGGGGCAACCGTTCTTCGGATCGCGCAGGCGCGTCATGATCGCGAGCAGGTCGTCCATGTCGTGTCGGCGCGCGTCGCTCATGAGGCGTCCATATCCGCCGACTGCAAGCGTGCTTTCCAGTCGATGGAGACGTCGCCTACGGCGATGAATTCCGGATTGATCAGCGAATCGCCACGGTTGTAGCGCAACGGCTCACCCGCAAGGTCGAGTACGGCCCCACCGGCTTCCTCCAGCACGCTCTGCGCTGCCGCAGTATCCCATTCACTGGTAGCGCCTCGACGCAAATAGACGTCCGCATCGCCACGCGCTACCACGCAGAATTTCAGCGATGAGCCCAGCGGCGTCGACGCGTAGTCGTCACCGATCAACTGCTGCAGCAAAGCCGCGCCCGAGCCACCGTGCGAGCGGCTGCCAGCTACGGTGGCGGGCTCCGCCATACGTCGCGTACCGATACGCTGCCAGGCACCACCCGTCTCGCGCTGCAACCAGGCACCCTCGCCGCGTGCCGCGACATAGAGCTCGCCGGTGACCGGCGCCAGCACCACGCCAAGCACAGGCTGATGGTTCTCGATGAGTGCGATGTTCACGGTGAACTCGCCATTGCGCTTGATGAACTCGCGCGTGCCGTCCAGCGGATCGACCAGCCAATAGCGTTGCCACTCGCGACGCTGCGACCACGGTGCGGCGCGGGCCTCCTCGGAAATCACCGGAAGGATGTCATCCAGCGTAGCAAGACCCGCCGTAATCACGCGTTGCGCGGCAAGGTCAGCGGCGGTGACCGGCGAATGATCCTGCTTGCGTTCGACTTCGAAGTCTTCACCATAAACAACGAGGATGGCCTCGGCGGCGTCACGGGCGATCGCAGCGATCTGCTGCAGCAGCTTGGAAAAGGGGGCTTGAGTCATGTCGGCGAAAAGCGGCCCGCAAGATACTCGCGTGCCATAAAGAGGGCTGCAATGGAACGGCCTTCGGTGACGTCGTCCCGCGCGATCAGCACGTGCAGATCGGCGAGCTTCCATGGGACCACTTCCAGCTCTTCGGGCTCATCACCCTCGAGGCGTTCCGGGTATAGATCCTGCGCGAGCACCACGTGCGCCATGTGCGTCATGTACGAAGGCGACAACGACAGGTTGTGCAGAATTTTGAGCTTGCGCGCGCCGTAGCCGACCTCCTCCTTGAGTTCGCGGTCAGCCCCCTGCTCCACGGTCTCGTCACGATCAAGTCGCCCCTTGGGCAAGCTTAGTTCGTACCGTCCCACGCCGGCGCCGTACTCGCGCACAAGCAGCACGGTCTCGTCATCGATCATCGGCACGATGATGACGGCGCCGAGTCCACCGCCCTTCAGGCGCTCATAGGTGCGGCGCTCTCCGTTGGAGAACTCCAGGTCGAGCTGCTCGACGCGCAGGAAGCTGCTGTCGTGCACGTCCCGGGTGGCATGGATGATCGGTGGCTTTGGCATCGGGCGATTGTAGCGCGGGGGTCAGGGGGGCGGCGGCGCGTGATGGCGACCGGAGAAGGCGGCCCAGATCATCAGGCCGAGAGCGATGGCATGCAGCAGGCTGCTGACCAAGGCCCAGGACGTAGCAAGCACCTGGATGGCGGAAGAAGTGCCCTCATGCATCAAGTGAGGGATATACCAGCCACTCATCACCGAATGCGCGACGAGAAGCAACACCTGCAGCACGCAGGCCACCAGCATCAACAAAGCCGATTTGCGCGCCCTGGACCAGTACACGCCGGCCATCACGATGCCGACGACGCAGGCAACGAATACGGGCGCGGTGCCAATGAGGATGGAGTAGATCGGAATCAGGTCTTCCATGACGGTTTCTCAGTGAGAGGTGGAAAATCGGTCAAGTGCCAGCGCGTGGATGGCAGGCGTTCCCGCCAGCACGCTGGTGGTGTCTAGCGTAAGCGCCTTGCCGGCGAGGTCCGTGAATACGCCGCCCGCCTCCCGCACGATAACGGCCAACGCGGCCACGTCCAGGATGCTGACATCCGACTCGATCACCAGGTCTAGCCCGCCGCGCGCCAGCAAGTGGTAGTGGCAGAAATCACCGTAGCCACGGATGCGGTTGCTGTCGCGAATCATCGCGCCCAACGCGGCCCAGCGCGCGTCCTTGGTCAGGGTCTTGATGTTGCCGGTGGAAAGGGAGGCCTTGGCCATATCTCGGGTGTCGGCCACGTGGACGCGCTCACCGTTGAACCACGCGCCACCGTCTTTGCTCGCCCACATGGTCTCGCCGTAGACCGGTGCGCTCGACACGCCGAGCACCAGTTCGCCACGATGCAGCAGCGCGATCTGTGTAGAGAAAATGGCGTGCGGCGCACGAAGCTCTTGGTGCCGTCCAAGGGGTCGACCATCCACAGCAAGTCATTGCCCTGGTCGTCACGGCCGAACTCTTCGCCAAAGATCGATGCCTCGGGCAGCGCTTTTTGCAGGATCTCGCGAATGGCCAACTCTGCTTCGCGATCCGCCGCCGTCACCGGCGTGTCGTCGCTCTTGAGTTCCACCGCCACACCCTTGCGCCAGTAGTGCCGCAGCACCACGCCAGCGGCTTCCGCGGCTTCGCGCGCGGCGTCCAGCGCCTTGGACAAGTTCAGTTCGCTCATCGTTTCTCCCCGCGGAGGGCGGCTGCGAGACCACCACTGTAGTTGATGTGCGTGACGCCATCGGTATCGGTGGTGCCAAAAGCGGCTAGCCAGCGCTGAAGTTCCGGATGTTGCCCTCTGGGCGCGGTGACGGCAGTGAAACGCCGCGCGAGAGGACTGAGCTGCAGGCGACCGTCGACGCGCAACGGGCCGTTGCCATCGTCCTGCACGTGCCCTTCGATCACGCCATTCACCGCCTGCAGTTCCGCACGCAGATCGCCCAGCGGGAGCTCGCCCAGCGCGACCGTGCGGAGCGCTGCTGCCTGCCATTGCACGTGGGCATCGAGGCTCCCAGGCCAACCACCGCGCAACTGGAGATGAGCGGCCGTCGCGCGAAGCGTGCCGCGCGGCCATCCGCCCAGCACCATGGGGCCGGCGCCGAGAACGTCCAGGTCAACGCGCATTTGGACGTCCGTCCAGGTAGCCTCGGCGGCCTGCTTTCCCGTCATGTTGCCCGCGAAATCCACGCGGGAGCCATGCAGTTCCACATGCAACCGGTTGTCACCCAATAGGGCGGCACGTGAAAGCTGCCATTGCAGCTCGCCCAGGTTCTCGCCCTTGGCAGACAACAATTTTCCCGCCTTGCCATCCCATAGCAGGCCACTGACGTCCTGCAATTGCGCACCGTTCAGCCGACTCTCCAGCCACGGCATGGCCCAACGGGCCGGCAGGAACCAAAGCAGCACGAAAACCGCCAGCAACAAGGCCACCAGGCCCATAAGTGCAATACGCCAGACCTTCAACTCGGCTCCCAGACAGGACGCGGGACTTGAGCGTGCATGCTCGAAACCCCGATCATAGCCCGATGAATACCTTCCCTGCTGGCGACGCGCTGGTGCGTCGCGACCTGAGCCTGCTCTGGCACCCCTGCACGCAGATGTACGACCACCGCACGGTGCCGATGGTGCCTATCGCCCGCGGCGAAGGCGCCTGGTTGATCGACACGAACGGCCGCCGCTATCTCGACGGCATCAGTTCGTGGTGGACCAATCTGTTCGGCCACGCCAACCCGCGTCTGGCGGCGGCACTCGCCGAACAGGCCCACACGCTGGAGCACGTGATTTTCGCGGGCTTCACGCACGAGCCCGGCGTAGCGCTGGCGGAAGAACTGGTGCGCGTGACCCCGCCGGGACTCAATCGCGTGTTCTATGCGGACAATGGCTCGGCCGCTATCGAAGTGGCGCTGAAGATGAGCTTCCACTATTGGCTCAATCAGGGTCACGGCGAGAAAACGCGCTTCATCGCATTGACCGGCAGCTACCACGGCGAAACGCTGGGCGCACTCTCGGTCAGCGACGTCGCGCTCTACCGGAAGACATACGCGCCACTGTTACTCACGCCCATCCTCGCGCCCTCCGCGGACACTTATGAAGCGCTTCCCGGCGAGAGCGCGAGCGAAGTCGCACAGCGACGCCTGGACGAGCTCCGCCACTTGCTGGAGGCGCACGCGCACGAGGTGTGCGCCGTCATCGTGGAGCCCCTGGTGCAATGTGCCGGAGGCATGCGCATGTATCACCCGGACTATCTCGCGGGGTTGCGCCGTCTGTGCGACGAATACCACGTGCATTTCATCGCCGACGAAATCGCCGTGGGCTTCGGCCGCACCGGCACGCTGTTCGCGTGCGAACAGGCCAGCGTCTCGCCGGACTTCATGTGTCTCTCCAAGGGGCTCACCGGCGGTTTTCTACCGCTGTCAGCGGTGCTGACCACGGCGAACGTGTACGAAGCGTTCTATGCCGAATACAGCGCAGGCAAGGCATTCCTGCACTCGCACAGCTACACCGGCAACCCACTGGCCTGCCGCGTGGCGCTGGAAACCATGCGGATATTCCGCGACGAACCCGTGCTTGAGCGCAATCGCGTATTGGCGGCACACCTGGCCAAACGACTGGCACCGCTACGCGATCATCCGCATGTAGCTGACGTACGGCAGACCGGCATGATTGGCGCGGTGGAACTGGTGGCGGACAAAGCAACCCGCACGCCGTTCCCTTCATCGGAACGGCGTGGACTACGCGTCTACTTGCACGGCCTGGAACACGAGGCACTGCTTCGCCCACTGGGCGACATCATTTACTTCATGCCGCCCTACGTCGTCAGCACCGACGAGATCGACCACTTGGTCGATACCGCGATCGCAGGCATCGAGCGCGCCGTGGCTTAGTGGCCGCCACGCACCGTGATGCTCGGATCCAACTGCTCCAGCGCCCGGCCCGTATCCACCTGGCCCGTGTTGAGGATGTCCTGACGGCTGTAGCTGCGACCGGCCACCGGCAGGCAAGTACCCTGCTTGGCCGGAATCAGGCTACCGGTCGATTGCAGGCAGTTGCGATTGCCGGGTTTCAACGGGCTCTGCGACGCGTTCGGGTTGCCGGCGCCCTGCAGGGTTGACTGAGCCGCGGGCGCGGGGTTTTCCTGCGCCATGGCGATCGGGGCGACGCCCAGTGTCATGACAAGGATGAGAAGGGATTTGCTGACCATGATCCACCTCCGGGGAACAGGGGATGTGTGACATGCTGCGCCGGTAGCCGCTAACAGGCAAATGCCGCTGCGTGGGCATCTCCCGCGCATTCAGCTAACCGCTCGCAGACCGCATGGGACGGTATTTCTCCGGTCCGCTATGCTTTTCGTTTCCGTTCCTCTGATAACGCTCCATGCGCACGATTCGTATACATGTCGAACTACCGCTCGCCATCGGCCAGGCGTTGGACCTGCCAGCGCAGGCGGGCGAACACGTGGCGCGCGTGCTGCGATTGACGGCAGGCGCCCCGATTACCTTGTTCAATGGCGACGGCGTGGACTATCCCGCCGTGATCCAGTCCGTCGGCAAGCGCGATGTCCAGGTACGGGTGGAAGCCGCCCTGCCGGTGGCCAATGAATCGCCCTTGCCACTGACGCTGGCCCAGGGTGTGGCGCGCGGCGAGAAGATGGACTTGATCGTGCAGAAGGCCACCGAACTGGGTGTGGCGCGCATCATTCCGCTGCTGACCGAACGCTCCGAAGTGAAACTTGACGCCAGTCGCGCCGAAAAACGGCTGGCCCACTGGCAGGCCGTCGTTGCCAGCGCCTGTGAGCAGAGCGGCCGCGCCCGTCTGCCCGAGGTCTTACCAGCCATCCCGCTGGAACATTGGCTCCGCGACCTTCCCCACGACGGTGCACTGCGCCTGGCCCTGCTGCCCGAAGGCACCCATCGTCCAGGCGAACTGAAGTTCTCCGCGGCAGGTGGCGTGCTGGTGGTGGGTCCCGAGGGCGGCTTGGGTCAACGCGATACCGCAGCACTCACTGACGCCGGCTTTACCGGCCTACGCCTTGGGCCGCGCATCCTCCGCACGGAAACGGCGGGCCTGGCAGCACTGGCAGCGCTGCAGGCGTTGCATGGGGATGTGTGAATCGCACGCCGTTGGGTGTGCGCCGGGATGACGAGCTAGTTGGAAGGTCGAGGCTAGGTTGACCCCTCACCCCAACCCTCTCTCCCAAAAGGGGACTACCTTCGGGTCGCCCGTAGGGGAGAGGGAGTTAAAGGCTCACGTCCTGCCGGGCTCAGCTCGCAAGCTCAAGCAACTCGATCAATTCCGCCTCAATCCCTTCCAGATCCGGGATCACCGCGATGTCATCGCGCACCAGTACCTGCGCGCGTACACCTGGGGGGCAACGGCGCACCGTCATGCGTGGGAATGATCAGCTCGGCATTGAGCGTGGTCAGACGCGGAAAACCCTGGGTGACCACCGCGATGAACGGCAGATCCGCATGCCCGCCCAGCGCCTTCAGCACGGCCACGCGCACCGCCTGCTCGCTATCGCCCTCGCCGGCACCTGCCAGCGTATTGAACGACACCAGCGGCACACGCCAGCCACGCCACGCGATGCGACCCAGCAACCACGGCGGCGAACCTTCCATGGGTTCCGGCGCGGGCATGGTGATCACTTCGGCCACGGTGGCGTTGGGCAACAGCAGGCGCAGGTTGCCAACCGGCACCAATACGCAACGGATTTCACGTGGTAGTGGTAGATCACTCATCGCCGGCCCTCCATCAACGTCTCTTCCACCAGGCGCGCCGCCAACTCGGCTGGCGTACCCGAATAACTGTGCAGCCGCTCGGCCTCGATGCCGTGCACCATGTCCGCGAAGTGACCGTCGGAAGACTCAATCCAGACCTGGCCACCGCGATCATGGATCGCCTGGCAGCCACCGAGCGCATCGTTGGCTTGTCCCGCGAAGACGATAGCCTGTGCGCTGCGACCGAATACGTTGGCCGCCATGGTGAAGCTCGCGTCGATCGGCGAGCTGCGCATGTCATTGTTCTCCAGTGACTGCAACTCCACGCGCCCATCGCGATGGATGCGCGCCTGCTGTCCACCGGGGACAACCAGCACCTCACCCACGCGGGCCCGCACACCAGGGCCAGCGATACGCACGGGGAGGTCGCTATGGCGCGTCAACGTATCGGACAAGGCCTCAACCGACTTGCCGCCGAGATGCTGGACATGCAGCACCGCGATGCGCAGGTCCGTCGGCAACATCGACAGGAACGAGCACACCGCTTCCAGGCTATCTGCCGCGGCGCCCAGCACGAGCAGGCGACCGATCGCGCTATCCAGGTCGTCGAGCAACATCTCGGTGCCGGCGTCGTACTCCTTCGGCGCCAGGGCTTCTTCCATCGACACCAGTTCCAGCGCCGCTCCTGGCTCGATGATGGAGGCGTGTTCCTCGCCACCTTCCGGCGCCAGGAAATCTGCCGCGCTCAACTTCTCGACCCCGAACTCCTTCGGGTTCGCCGATGCGGGCGCAGGGGCCGCGACAGGCGCGTGCGCATCATCTTCGTCGACCAGGGACCAGCTCGACGCCAGATCCAGCACCGACGAGGACGATGGCTTCGCAGCATCTGCCGTCGCTGGCATGAACGAGTCGTCCAGTGGCGCCAGCGCGAGATGATCCAATTGGAACGAAGGCACCTGATGAGACACCGCTTCGTGGGTCAGCTCTTCAATGGGCGCAGGTCCCTGCGTAGCGAGCGTTTCCACGCCGAACCTACCGTCGTGCAACGGCGGTAGTTCGTCGGTGGCGTTGAATTTCAGGCCCGAGCCAAAGTCGTGATCGGGCGCGGTGGCCTCATGCGCGGTCGCGCCGAAGTTGCCATCGTGCAACGGCGGCAATTCGTCGTCAGCGCTGAACTTCAGGCCAGAGCCAAACTCGTCTTCCGTATCGAGCGGCAGATCGTCCAGCGCCGCAAAATCATCGGCATGCAAGGGCTCGCCGTGCTCCTGCTGCGGCGAATGCGATGCATGGGCTTCATCCGCTACCACGGGTTCGTCGGCGGCAAGCAAGGCTTCGAGCTCCGCTGCCAGCGATTCGGATTCCACCTCGGTCGCAGCGCTGACCTGCGGTGCCGCCGGCGCCACTTCCGTCGTATCTACAAGCGAGGTGAGATCCCACGCGGGCGCTTCGACGCCCATGGCGGCCACGCTTTCCACAGCCACAGGTGCGGCCACCTCGGGAACGGCCGGCGCGTCGAGCGGACGCGGCGGATCCAGATCCCCTTGGGCCATGACCTTCACGGCGAGATGGCGCGCCCAGCGCGCACGATCCCAACCGTCGAGGGAACGGCTAGCGGCGGCGTCGTTGAACACCACGCGCGGCCTGTCGCCATCGAGCACGTCGTAAAGGCGATCGAGGTCGTTCTCGGCGTCATCGTCCAGGTTCACCACCAGCACTTCCGCGCGGGTGGTGTCGAGCATCTGTTTGCTCAGGGTGGACAGGGCACCTTCGTGCACGATCCTCGCCCCACGCTCTCGCAGTGCCTCGCGCAGTTGGCCGCCGAGCTCCACGTCATCGAACAACAGGGCTACCGCAGTCGCCGTTTCAGCCATTGAGCGACTCCGTGGTGCGCTGCTCGAGCACCTCGCCGATCTGCATCAGCAGCTCGGCCTCCTGGTAAGGCTTGCCGAGGTAACGGTCCACGCCGATGTCGAACGCGCGCTGGCGATGCTTATCGCCGGTACGCGACGTGATCATGATGATCGGCACGTCGCGGAATCGCGAATCGGCCTTCATATGCGTGGCCAGCTCGTAACCGTCCATGCGCGGCATCTCGATGTCGAGCAGCATCAGGTCAGGCACGCGCTCGTGCAACTTCTCGAGTGCGTCCACGCCGTCCTTCGCCGTGGCGACTTCGTACTCGTGACGCTCCAGCACGCGGCCAGTCACCTTGCGCATGGTGATGGAGTCATCGACCACCATCACCAGCGGACGCACACGCGACTCTTCCACCACCGGCGTGGCCACCGCACTGAGGCCTTCGTCGAGTCGCGCCCGGCGACGGATCACACCGTGGCGTACCAGCGGGGCGAGATCGAGAATGATCAGCACGGAGCCGTCACCCATGATGGTCGCGCCGAGAATGCCGGGCACCGAGCTGATCTGTGGACCGACCGACTTCACCACGATTTCGCGCGAGCCGATGACGGCATCGATACGGATCGCACCGCGCAGGTCACCGGCGCGCGTCAGCAACAGGGGAATCTGTTCTTCATCACCGGCGTGGCTGGCCGTAATGCCCAGCAACCCCGACAGCTCGTGGATGTCGTAGCTCTCGCCGCCGTACAGGAAGGTCGGCTCCGGATCAGCCATGCGCTCGGCGAGTTCCGCCGGGCTAATACGCGCCACACCCTGCACCGAGGTCATCGGGATGGCGAAGGCAGACTCGCCGACGCGAACCAGGATGGCCTGCGTCACTGCCAGGGTGAACGGCAGACGCAGCACGAACGTGGTGCCCTGGCCTTCCTTCGATTCGATCGACAGCGCACCGCCGAGCTGCTTGATTTCGTTCGCCACCACGTCCATGCCCACGCCACGGCCAGCGAGCTGGGTCACGGTGCTGGCAGTGGAGAAGCCCGGCTGCGTGATGAGGGCGAGCACTTGGTCGTCGCTCAGGCGCGCATCGGCACGAACCAGACCGCGTTCCACGCCGCGTTTGCGGATGGCGTCGCGATCCAGACCGCGGCCATCGTCCGTCACGCGCACAACCACTTCGGTCGCTTCGCGCGCCACGCGGATGCGTACAGCGCCCTCTTCTGGCTTGCCTGCCTTGCGGCGATCAGCCGGCGATTCGATACCGTGCGCCACCGCGTTACGCAGCATGTGCTCAAACGGAGCCTTGATGCGGTCAAGCAGGTTGCGGTCCATTTCGCCGTGGGCGCCCTCCACGTAGAGCTGGGCACCCTTGCCTTCTTCCTGTGCGGCCTGACGCAGCGTGCGGCGCAGGTTCGGCACCATGGTGTCGAACGGCAGCATGCGCGTGCGCAACAGACCATCCTGCAGTTCGGAGCTCACGCGCGACTGCTGGATGAGCAAGGTTTCGGCCTGACGCGTCAGTTCGTCCAGCATGCCCTGGATGGACACAAGGTCGGATACCGACTCGGCCAGCGCACGCGAGTACTGCTGCAACTGCGAGAAGCGGTCGAGCTCGAGCGGATCGAACACCGCCATGCCCGCTTCGCGATGCTCGCGCTGGAAGCGCGCGATGATCTGCGCTTCCGTTTCGATTTCCAGCATACGCAGCTGGCCGCGCAGACGCTGCACGGTCTGGTCAAGCTCGACCAGGTTGAAGCGGTAGCCAGCCACCTGCTGTTCGAGGCGCGAACGGTAAATCGCAACCTCGCCTGCGTGATTCACCAGCGAGTCGAGCAGTTCGGCGCGAACGCGGATCTGTTCCTGCGGCGTGGACTGCGCTTCCTCGCGCTCCTCCGGCAGCAGTTCAGGCAGCGGCGCAGTACGTGGCACGAACGGCACCACGTTGGCGGCATCGGCCGGCGTGGGCGCGACATCGACACCGCCGCCAGCCATGGCCAGGAAGCGGTCGATGGTCGCCTGCGGATACGGCATCGCCCGGCCCTGCGAAACCAACTGCACGAGGCCGTGCAACTGATCGAAGCCCGTTTCCAGCGCGGCGATCAATTCGCCGGTGTGCGCCGAGTCTGCGTTTAGCGGCTTTTCCAGGGCGGTTTCGATGGCGTGCGTGAGGTCGCCCACGGCCATCAGGCCAGCGATGCGCGCACCACCCTTAAGGGTATGCAGGTCACGCTGGATCTCGGCCAGATGCTCAATGGCCGTCGGCTCGGCACGCCACTGGGCGAGCACGCCGTCAGAGTGATCGAGAATCTCGCGCGCTTCCTCGATAAAGATCTCCAGCAGATCCGGATCGATCTGGCCGTGCAGCAGAGAGGATTCGTCGAGCGAATCCACTTGCGCGGCGGCCTCCACGACTTCCGGCACATCGACCACCGGTTCAATGACTGGCGATGCCTCCACCGGAAGAGCCGGCTCGGCTGCTACCAGCGTTTCCAGCTCGATCTCTTCGTCCGACACATCGACGATCGGCGCTTCCAGCACGATCTCTTCATCCGGCACGTCGATGGCCGGCGCCTCCAGCTCGATCTCTTCGATCGGCAGCAGGTCGATGGGCGGCAGCGCGTCGATGGACACCGCGTGCTCGTCGTCCGTCGACGCAGCAACGTCGGGTACTTCGGTCTCTTCGATGAAGTGATGCGTCGTCGCTTCTGCTTCGACGACAGGTTGCGCTTCCTCGAGATTCACTTCATGCACAACGGCGTGTTCGGCCGGCGCGTCAGCTTCGTGCTCGACCGGGTCGATCTCCAGCGTCTCGGCTTCACCGATCAGCTCGGCATACAACTTGGCGAGTTCGTCGCTTTCGGCATCACCCTTCACCGGCGCGTGCGGCGGCGTATGCAACGACTGATTGGCGGCAGGCAGGTGCGCGTCGAGATCGTACTCACCCAAGGCGGCGAGCAGCTCGTCGGCATAGTCGTCCGTAGTGGCAACGACAGGCGGCACGGCGGGCTCGACAGGTTTGGACGCATCCGACAGTGCTTCGTCCAGCGACGCGCCAAACGATTCCTCGTGGGAAGCATCCGCCAGGTGCGCCGGAACCTCGTCCTGAAGATCGATCGGTGTTTCGAACAACACATGCGCGACTTTGGGTTCGGGCTGGCTGTCGCGCAGTTCGGTCAGGCGATGGATCAGGTCATCCAGGTCCGGCAACTGCGGCGACGGCACGTCGAACTGGTTCATCACATGGTCGACGGCGTCGGCGCTCTGGCTGAGCAGCAGCACGCCTTCCGGTGACAACGGCTGACCCGCGGCACGCAGGCGCTTGAGCAGGCTTTCCAGCGGTGACAAAAGCTGCGTCAACACCGGAATGTCGACCATGGCGATGGCGCCATGCAGCGTGTGCACTGCACGCAACAGGCTGTCTTCCACGCGCAGCTCACCATCGACCCGGTTGATCGCGGTGCGGATTGTGGCCAGATACTGCGCTACTTCACTACGCAGGATTTCCAGCAGCACCGGATCGATCGGCGGCATCACCGGCGCTTCGAAGAAGACGTGCTCAGGCGTAGGTGCGAGCACCTCGGCATGGGTTGTTTCGATGTCGGCCAGCGTCGCAGCGGGAATCGCTTCGGCGGCCACGTTCGCGCGCGGCACGCGACGACGGACGATGCGGCGCACGGTTTCGGTAGCACCCGTGGTGGGCACATCGGCCAGACGCGCATCAGCCTGATTGGCCGCCAGGCGCTCGGCGATCTCCATGATCGCGGCAACCGGCGCCGTGACCGCACCCTCGCCCATCAACGCGGCGCGGAACTGCGGCAGGACGTCGATGGCGGCGGAAACGACCTCTTGCACGCCCTCGTTCGGCGGGACCGACTGGTCCAGCACCCGGTTGAGCATGTTCTCCACCTTCCAGGCGAACTCGCCCAGCAGGGTGGCGCCGACCAAGCGACCAGAACCCTTGAGCGTATGGAAGGAGCGACGAATCGACGTCAGCGCGTCGAGCTGCTGCGCGTCGGCCAGCCAGTTTTTGCGCGCGGCGTGCAGGCTGTCTATCTCTTCCTGCATTTCCTCCAGGAAAATGTCGCGGATGTCGTCGTCGATGCCGGCGGTGCTGGCTTGGAAGCCTGCCTCAACCGCGGAGGCGCCGGCGGCCGGCACTTCTTCGACGACTTCTTCCTCGATCTCGATCCAATCGTCTTCGCCGCTGCCCTCCACGGGCTCTTGCGGCGTGATATGCACGGTGTCAGCAAGGCGCAGGCCGGTGATCTCCTGCGGTTCGGGCTGCGGGGTTTCGCTATACCCCACGACCAGCCCGGTCAGGTCATCACCGTGTGCCACGCTGACGCTCTCGGACAGTTCCGGCTGGTTCGCGAGCGCAGCAGCGAGTGCAGCGTCGGCGGCGCGCGCCGCATGCTCCGGCGGCGTCTCATCCAGTTCGTCTTCGGACGGCGCGCGGACGGCCGGCGGCGGCCAGTAACCCAAGCTGCTGAGGCTGTGCTCGGCAACGTCCAGAATGTGTTCGAGCCCACCGCGATGTTCGCGCGCAGCCTCGAGGTAGTACTCCAACGCGGCCAGTGCATCGGCCAGGTGATCCATCTGCACCGAGCTGGGCACACGACGGTCGACCAGCAATTCGTTGCCGACGAAACGGCCGATGCCTTCGGCCAGTTCGGCCGGGCGCGGTGCGGACAACATGCGCAGGGCACCGGCGACTTCATCCATCAATTGGCCTACGTCGGCCAATTGATGCGACTGCCAACCGGATTCAACGTAGGCGACGATGGCGTCCTTCACCTTGCCGGTGTTGGCAGTCGCCTCGTGCATCAGCGTTGCGAGGATATGGCGTGCCTCGCTGCGGGGCAGCATGCCGGTCGGCGCTTCGCTGAGCGGCTCGCCGTCGGCGCCGAGGCTTTCGATGTGATCGTCCAGCGATGCTTCCACGTACAGCAGCGCACCGGCGACGTCGAGCAACAGCTCTTCATCGGGCGCGCGCACGCGGCTGACGATTTCGTCCAGCACCCGCCGCTGCTCGTTCACCACGCGACGCGGCACACCCAGCGCGAGCATGCCCAGCGTGTCACCGACGCGCTCGAGGATCTCAGTCTGGCTGGCCAGCTGTGCGGGATCAGGATGTGTCTGGCGCAAGAACAGATCGAGCGATTCCTTGACGCGTAGCAGGTCGTCCTTCAGCGCCTTTGCCACGGAGTCGAGCAAGGCTCGATTGTGGCCGGCCATGGAACCCCGTGCGTGCTCGACCTCGCTCTGCTCGGGCAGCAGCGCGTCGAGTGCGTAGGTCTGGCGCAACAGCTCCATGCGCGGGCTGCCCTGACGGACCTGACCCACGACGTAGAGCAGCTTGCGCGCAAGTTCGTCGGCATCGCCACCGCGAAGGTTGGCTTCACCGTGCTCAACCAACTGGCGCATGCTGCGATCGACTTTGCCGATCAACTGGCGCACTTCGCCGGTCTGGCCCTTCAACGCGCCCTGCTGCACACCTTCCAGCACACCGGCTGCGATCCACCACAGGCGACGGCCCGGGACGGTGTGGCAGCGCGCCGTGATGGCGTCCAGCGTCTGGACCATGCCCGCCAATTGCTGGTCACTGCTCTGGCCGCGGAACCACGACAGCAACTGCTGCTGGAAACGCAGGCGCAGCGTGGTGACTTCGCTACGCTGGCGTTCGCCGCTGACTTCCTGCAGCGTCGCCGGCGCCTGGGCCGGCAATGCGACCTCGAGGTTTGGCGTGAACAGCGCCGATTCGTGCAGCGCCTGCTGGCCGCGGCTCGAACGCAAGTCGTTGAGCAAGGGCAACAGCACCACCGGCACGTCGCGATGACCGCCGGAAAGGCGTTCCAGGTAGTCCGGCAGCTGCATCAGGCCGCGCATCAGCGCGGCATAAGCCTCCTCACGGTTGGCCACATGGTCTTCGAGTAGCGAGATGGCAAGTGTTTCCATCTCCTCCGTGACCATGGCAGCGCCGTAAAGCTCGACCATGCGCAGCGTGCCGTGCACCTGATGCAGGCTGTCCGCGCACGAGCGCATCGCATCCCGATCACCTGGGTTGTCGACATAGGACTCCAACGCCTGCCGGGCGAGGGCGAGCGTTTCATCCAGCTCGGGCTTGACCCACTGCAGGGTGGTGAAATCGATATGGTCTTGAAGTCTCATGCGCCCCTCTCAGCGGCCACGTAACGCTTTGTCACGCAACCATCGAGGTTGCTTCTGCAAAAAACGTTGTTAGCCAGCTTGTTCAACCCGGCAGCTTAAAGTGAGCCACCGAACGCCGCAGGTCACTCGCCAGCTGGGCCAGGTAACCGATCGAGTCGGCGGTCTGGCTCGCGCCTTGCGAGGTCTGCGAAGTAATTTCCTGGATCGCATTCATCGACACCGAAATATCGGTTGCCGCGGTCGACTGCTGACGCGCCTGGGTGGAGATGTTTTGAATCAGCGCCGACAAGTCATGCGACACGCGCTCGATGTCACCCAGCGCGCTGCCTGCGTCTTCCGCGAGGCGTGCACCGGCCACCACTTCCGCGGTGGTCTGTTCCATCGAGTTCACCGCTTCGTTGGTGTCGGACTGAATGGTCTGCACCAGCGTTTCGATTCGCTTTGTCGCGCTCGCGGAGCGTTCCGCGAGGCGCTGCACTTCGTCCGCCACGACCGCGAAGCCGCGACCCGCTTCACCCGCCGACGCCGCCTGGATGGCTGCGTTCAAGGCGAGGATGTTGGTCTGCTCGGCGATGTCGTTGATCAGTTCCACGATGGAGCCGATTTCCTGCGACGACTCGCCCAGGCGCTTGATGCGCTTGGACGTTTCCTGGATCTGGTCGCGGATGGAGTCCATGCCCGAGATCGTCTCGCGCACCACTTCCGCACCGCGCGATGCGATCTGCACCGAGCGTTCCGCCACGTCGGCCGATTCGGCGGAGTCCTTGGACACCGTGTCCATCAGGCTGGCGATCTGGTTGATCGCGGTGGTCGCCGTGCTGATGCGCTGCGCCTGATTCTGTGCCGACTCGGCCAGATGGCGTGCGGTGGTCTGCGTTTCCTGCGCCGAGGACGACACCTGCTCCGAGGTCTCGTTGATCGTCGTCACCAGGGTGCGCAACTCGTCGATGGCGTAGTTCACCGAGTCGGCGATGGCACCCGTAATGTCTTCGGTCACCGTCGTCTTGACGGTCAAGTCACCTTCGGCGAGCGAGCCCATTTCGTCCAGCAGGCGCATGATGGCCTCCTGGTTACGCTGGTTGAGTTCGGTCGATTCCTGGAAGCGGCGGCGTTGGTCGGCGATCAGCTGCACGATAAGGACGGCCAGGAAGGCGGCCGCGCCGATCGCACCGAGCACACCCCACCACAGGTTCGGGAACAAGCGGCGGGTCGGCAGCTTGCTGATCTGGTCAGCAAGCTCGTTCGCACGCAGCAGCACGTTCTGCGAATCCAGCGACGCCTGGTTGCCGGCGCGCTTCACGTCACTGAGGTTGCCGGCGGCGCCGACCAGCTTGCCGACAGGATCCTGCAGGCCATCCCACTGCGTCTGCATGTCGGCGAGGATCTTGCGCGCATTGGTATCACCCATGGCGCGCACGCCGACTTCGGTGTTGCCTTCGAGCAAGCCCTTGAGCACCGAACCGTAGAGCTGGCCGTCGCGGGCCAGGCCGTCGGCAGCCGGCTGCGAGGCGTCGCCACCTTGCAGCACTTCCTGCACTCGGCGAATCATTCGGTCAGCCAGCACCATCTGACGAGCGGAGGTGTAGGTCTGCTCAGCGCTGCCGCCGCGCTGCTGCAGGATGTTCACCACCTGCTCCATGCTGGAGTTCAGCAGGGGCAGTTCGCGACCCAGAGTGGAGGCGCGCTGCGCCGAATCCACCACCAGCGCCTTGTTCGAGAGGATCTTGCCGATATCCCCGTCGAGCTGACCCCAGGCATTGCTGAGCGCGCTGACGGCGCGGCCGGCGGGCGTGGCGTTGCTGTCGGCATAGGGCTTCATGCCGCCCTTCTCGTCGCCCTTGTTGAGGCGCTGAATAGCCGCGTCGATGGTGTTGCGGTTGGTTTCGAGCTCCTTGAAGGAGTCGACGTTACCGTCCGCCGCTTCCAGCGCGAGCTTTGCCGTCTGCTGTGACAACACCTGGATCTGAGTGGTCAGGCCCGTCGCCTGCGCGTCCTCGCGACCACGCAAGGTGAGCATGGCGAAGTCGACACCCGTGAAACCGAACGCAATGACCAGCGCAATGATGAGGCCTGTATAGCCCCGCTCTTTGCCCACGCCCCCTGTAGTGCTCATTTCGTTCACCTCGCCCTTCTACGCCTCGCCGCCCATGCCGGCGAAGGCGTCGGATCATCGCCCTGATTCCGGCCTTGAGCAGCGCCGGTCCTACTCGTGGTTCAACTGTTGCGCGTCAAGCCGCAGCCTGACGGAAATCCGGCGCACGAACCAGCTTGCCCATACTGAAGACAGCCAATCGCGAATCGCCTACGCGATCATCCACAAAACGTGCCAGGCGTGGATCGTCTTCCTGCTCGGCGTGACGACGCTGTTCCGCGTCGACCGTACGCTGGCCGAAAACTTCATCCACCATCAGTGCCACGCTGCCGGCACCCTGGCGCACGACGAGGAGTCGCGTGCGTTCGGTGGACTGCGTGCGTTCGCCAAACAGGAAACGTGCCAGGTCGATGACCGGCACCAAGTTGCCGCGCACGTTCGCCACGCCCAGCAGCCACGGTTGTGTACCCGGTACCTGCGTCAGCGAAGGGACCGCCAGCAGTTCGCTGATCTCGTCGATGCCGCTGACGAACAGGCGACTGCCCGCGCGATAGCCGATACCGCGCCACAGGCCGGGAGCTTCCAGCTTTTCCGGCGTGTCGGAGGCGTGCACAAGCGAAAGACGCTCGTAACGGGCCAGGATTTCAAACGGCGAGAGCGACGCGGTCTGGCTCATCGTCACCTCACGCTGCGTTGGGCAGCAAGTCGTTGATGCAGGCCAGCAAGTCTTTCTCGTTGACAGGCTTAGTGATGAAGGCACGCGCACCTTGGCGCAGCCCCCACACACGGTCCGTCTCCATCGACTTGGTGGTGATCATGACAATCGGGATACCCGACGTCATCGGGTCACGCGTAAGCGTGCGGGTGGCCTGGAAGCCGTTCATGCCCGGCATGATGACATCCATGATGACCAAATCAGGCTTGAGCTCGCGCACGCGCTCAATGCCGTCTTCGGCGTTGCCGATGGAATCGACCTGATAGCCCGCGCGTTCGAGCAGCGTGGTGAACACGCGCACGTCCGTCGGCGAATCGTCGATGATGAGAATATTGGCCACAGGCCCCCCTCAGATCCTGTAGTCGTCGGGCTTAAACCGTAACGACATGTCGATGGATTGCACCAAGCAGTTCGTCCCGGGTGAACGGCTTGGTCAAATATTGTTCCGCGCCCACGATGCGGCCGCGCGCCTTGTCGAACAGCCCGTCTTTCGAACTGAGCATGATGACGGGCGTGCCCCGGAACTGCGGGTTGTTCTTGATCAGCGCGCACGTCTGATAGCCGTCGAGACGCGGCATCATGATGTCGACAAAGATGATCGCGGGCTTCTGGTCGGAGATTTTCGCGAGCGCCTCGAAACCGTCCACAGCCGTAAGCACGTCGCAACCTTCTTTCTTGAGCAAGGTTTCGGCGGTACGGCGGATGGTTTTCGAGTCGTCGATAACCATGACCTTGAGGCCGGCCAGGCCATTTCCATTCATATTCAAGTTCACAACACCCCCCCTGCGACCCGCCCCTGGCTCAGGTAAACCATGCGACCGCCAACCATTGGGCTAGCGGTCCCATATTAGATACAAAACCGCACGTCGAGGACGACGTACGGCGATCGTTCAGCTGGCAGGCACTCGTGCGTTGCTGTTTACCGCCTGCCCGACGTGCCGTCAAGCTGAAATCTCACGTATAGCGTTCTACGTCATTGAATCGAACGCTTTGCCTCCTTCGGCGGCCGACATCGGGGCTTATCGGCGACGTTTCCCTATGGAGACAATCCCGTCCTTCCGGCACCTTCAAGAGGGAGCTTGATCACCGGAACGATCAACGCCATTTCCCACCATCGGACGACATACACTGCCACACCGCCGCCCAAGCAACACCGGGCGCGGATAGTGAAGACGCTCTACTACCGGAGAATGACGATGACCCTCAAGGTCGCCGTACTAATGGACCCGATCGGCTCAATCAAGATCGCCAAGGACACCACGTTCGCCATGCTGCTGGAGGCCCAGCGGCGCGGCCATCACCTGTTCTACATGGAACAGGGCGATCTGGCCGCTCGCAGCGGCGAACCCTGGGCGCGCCTGGCGCCGCTGTCCGTGCGGGACGATCCCTCCGGTTGGTTCGTTCTCGGGGAGCCCGAATGGCGAGACTTACGCCAGATGGACGTGGTGTTGCTGCGCAAGGATCCGCCGGTCGACTCGCAATTTATCTACGACACCATGGTGGCCGAGCTGGCTGAACGCGCCGGCGTGACCGTGGTGAACCGCCCCGAGGCCCTGCGCGACTGCAACGAGAAGCTGTTCGCCATGCACTTCCCGCAGTGCATGGCCCCTACCCTGGTGACCCGCGATGCCGCCGAGCTGCGCGCCTTCGTCGCCACCCACGGTGAGGTAGTGCTCAAGCCGCTGGACGGCATGGGCGGGCGCGGCATCTTCCGCGTAAAGGCAGGGGACAACAACCTGAACTCCATGCTGGAAACGCTGATTGCCGCTGGCCCCAAGGGTGAGCACAAGCAGTTCACCATGGTGCAGAAGTTCATCCCGGAGATCACAGCCGGCGACAAGCGCATCCTGGTGGTGGACGGTGAGCCCGTGCCGTACGCGCTCGCCCGCATCCCGCAAGGCAGCGATTTCCGCGGCAACCTGGCGGCGGGCGGACGGGGCGTGGGCGTGCCGCTCAGCGAGCGCGACCGCTGGATCGTCTCCCAGGTAGCGCCGGAACTGCGCCGCCGCGGCCTGCTGTTCGTCGGCCTGGACGTGATCGGTGACTACCTCACCGAGATCAACGTCACATCACCGACATGCGTGCGCGAACTGGATGCCCAATTCGGGCTTAATATTGCGGGTCAGCTCTTCGACGTCGTTGAGCAGAAACGAACCGAGACCCGCGCTGCGTGAGCCAACCTGCTGTCCGCACCAGCGCCGACATGTTCGGCGCCACGATGCTTTTCTCGCTATTGCTGCACGGCGTGGTGATCCTTGGCATCACCTTCACCTACGTGAAGGCCAAGCCGAGCCTGCCCACGCTCGACGTGACGTTGGTCGACGTGGCCAATCGCGAGTCGCCAGACAAGGCGGACTTCCTCGCCCAGGCCAACAACAGTGGCGGCGGTGAAAGCGATAAGGCCGCCCGCCCGTCCCAGCCGGTGTCCGGCGTGCTGCCCCGTCCGTCCAACGGTGTGGCGCCGCAGCCCGTTCAAGCCAGCGCACCGCGCCCGCAAGAAGCCACCGACGACAAGCTACTCACCACGACCGGCAACAGCCATTACAGCGTCAGCACCGACAGCGCGAAGCTAGAGCGGACACCGCAGGATCTTCCCGACTCTTCCGAGGAGGTGAAGCGGCAGCAGGAGATGGCCCAGCTGGCCGCCGAAGTGCGCGACCGGAGCGAGCAATACGCCAAGCGCCCTAAGAAGAAGTTCATCTCATCCAACACCAAGGAGTACGTCTACGCGGCGTACATGCGCGGCTGGGTGGACCGGGTGGAGCGCGTCGGCAACCTCAACTATCCCAACGAAGCACGCCGCCGCGGCCTTCACGGCGACGTGCTGATGACGGTGACGCTCAACCGCGACGGTTCCGTGAAGAGCATCGAGGTGGTGCAAAGCTCAGGCCAACCGCTGCTGGACGCCGCCGCGCAACGCATCGTGCGCCTTGCCGCACCGTTCCCGGCGCTGCCGTCGGATAAGGAGCGGTTCGATGAGTTGAACATCACGCGGACCTGGCAGTTCATGCCCAACGACACACTGCACAGCCGTTGAGCCATCGGTGAACCAAGCGCACACGGAAAGACTGCAGCAAAGTCACGGCCCCTCGACGATCCCCAGCGGGTCTTAACCCGGCCTGCATCCGCGCGGGCAAGCAATGCCGGCTGGGCTTACAATGCACCCATGCCCGCTTTCTGCTCCCAACCGTCATCCCTCGCCGGTCAATTTCTGATCGCCATGCCCAGCTTGGCCGAGCCACCGTTCTCCCGCGGCGTGGCCTTCATCTGCCAGCACGACGAGGACGGCGCCGTCGGCTTGTTGGTGAACCAGCTTTCCGAATACCGCCTAGGCGACGTGCTCGACCAGATGAAACTGGAATGCAGCGACCTCGAATTGGCGGATGCGCCGGTGCTGATCGGTGGCCCGGTACAACAGGAACGCGGCTTCGTGCTGCACCGTGAACCCGGCCACTGGGAATCGAGCTATCGGATCAACGGCGAATGGTCGGTGACCACCTCGCGCGACATCCTCATTGCCATGGCCCACGGCGAAGGCCCGCGCCTTGCCGTGATGGCGCTGGGCTACGCCGGCTGGAGCGCCGGCCAGCTTGAGCAGGAACTGAAGGACAATACCTGGCTCACTGTCGAAGCCAACGAACGCGTGGTGTTCCATACACCGCTGGAGGAGCGCTGGAGCGCCGCCGCGGGCCTCGTGGGCGTCGACCCGCTGCAATTACCCGGCTACGCAGGGCACGCATGAGCTGTGTGTTTGGCTTCGATGTCGGTAGCCGCCTGATCGGTGTGGCCGTCGGCAATCGCATCACGGGCAGCGCGCGTGGGCTGGCGGCCATCGCCGTCCGCGATGGCGATCCCGACTGGTCGAAGCTCGACGCGCTGCGCAAGGAATGGTTGCCCGAAACCCTGGTGGTCGGCTTGCCCCTGACACTCGACGGCGAAGAGCAGCCAGCCAGCAAGGGCGCCCGTCGCTTTGCCAACAAGGTCAGCCAACGCTACAACCTGCCGGTGATGCTCACCGACGAGCGCTACAGCTCGCAGGAGGCCGCACAACGCTTCGCCGGCGCGCGTGCTGCAGGCCTGAAGAAAAAGCGCGATGCTGCCACGATCGATGCCGAAGCCGCTGCCGTGATCCTGGAACGGTGGCTGGCCTCTCCCGATACCACCGGACCCTAAGAACGGACTTCCGCCCGCCATGAGCTCTCGCTTGCGCCACCTCACCACCCTGGAACACCTGCCTCGCGAGAGCATCGAGCGCCTGCTCGACCGTGCGGAGACCATGCGCGACGGATGCGCCCACGGCACGCGCAAGCTGGAGCTGCTCAACGGCCGCACCATCCTCAACCTGTTCTTCGAGCCGTCCACGCGTACGCGCACCTCGTTCGAGCTGGCCGCGCGACGCCTTGGCGCCGACGTCATCAACTTCGACATCGGCTTCTCCTCCACCAGCAAGGGCGAGGCGCTGTTCGACACGCTGCACACGCTGGAGGCGATGCACATGGACGCCATCGTCGTACGCCACAAGGTGTCAGGTACGCCGGAAGAACTGGTACGCCATGCCATGAGCGGCGTTTCCGTGATCAATGCCGGCGACGGCAACCGCGCCCACCCCACCCAGGGCCTGCTCGATGTGCTGACCATTCGCCAGCATCGCCCGGACTTCAGCCAGCTCACCGTAGTCATCTGTGGCGATGTAAAGCACTCGCGTGTAGCCCGTTCGGACGTGCATGCACTCAAGGCGATGGGCACGAAGGAGATCCGCCTGTGTTCGCCGCAGGCCTTGATGCCTGACGCCGCTGAATTCCCCGGCTGCGTGCTCACCGACGATTTCGATGCCGCCGTGGAAGGTGCCGACGTGGTCATCACGCTGCGCCTTCAGAAGGAGCGCATGGCCGCCACCGACCTGCCGGACGAGACGGCCTACTTCAATCGCTACGGCCTGGATAACCGCCGCCTGGCACGCGCCGCCAAGGGCGCCCTGGTGATGCATCCGGGCCCGCTCAACCGCGGCATCGAGATTGCCCCGGAAGTGGCCGACGGCCCGCAGTCGCGCATCCTTGAACAGGTCGGCAACGGCGTCTTCGTGCGCATGGCGGTGCTCGCCGAGGTACTGGGTCGCTAAGCTCGACCTGCCAGGCCCTGCCCCCAGCCACGGCCGACCGGCCGTGGCTCACCGCGATATGTCACAAATAAAGGCATAATGCGCGGCGCAACATCACCTCACTCAAGGGATTAGACATGCGATCGACGAAGCGCATTGCCGCGCTAGGCCTTGCTGGCGTCCTGCTGGCTGCATGCCATCACAAGGACAAGGACGCCCCCCTCGCTTTCGTACCGGCAGACACGCCGTACGTGGTGGCCAACCTCGACGTGCTCGACGACGACACGCGCAAGGCGCTGCTCACCCAGGCCGATGCCCAACTGCCGTCGGAACTGACCCAGCTGCGCTCCGCCGCCGACGACATGGCGGAAAAAGACCCCGACCTGTCCCGTCTGCTCAAGGCCATCATCGCCGAGCTGGACGGCAAGACCATTGAGCAGTTCGCGCAGAATGCCGGCCTGAACATCAAGGGACGCTCGGCCTTCTACGGCCTTGGCCTCTCCCCGGTGGCTCGCTTCGAACTGACCGACTCGAAGGCTTTCGATGCCTTCGTCGGCCGCCTTGAGGCTGCCTACGGTAAGCCGTTCGACACCGCGACCGTCGGCGGACAGAGCTACCGCAAGCACCTCTCCGCCGATGCCGGTGTGCAGATCGTGCTGGCCGAAGTCGGCAAGCAGGCCGTAGCGGCCGTGCTGCCGGCCGACGCGCCGGAAGCTACCCTGCGCCTGGCCTTCGGCATCGACCGTCCGGAAAAGAACATCCAGGACGACGGTCGCCTCGACAAGCTTGCCAAGGCTAAGGACTACCAGCCATGGGCCATCGGCCAAGTGGATCTGGCGCGTCTGCTGCCGCTGGCCGCCAGCGGCAAGGACCCGTTGTTCAACGCACTGATCAAAGCACGCGCCGAAACGGAAGCGGCCAAGACTGGCGAGCCCGTGGCCAACCAGCTGAAGGTCTCGCCGGCGTGCGAAGCCGATGCCACCCGTATCGCCTCGCGCGTGCCCTCGATCAGCTTCGGCTACACCAAGCTCGACGAGAAGCACCAGGACATCCGCTGGGACGTCGCGCTGGCTGACGACATCACCAAGGCCTTCAGCGGCATGAAGGTGGAACTGCCCGGCCTCGGCGCCGCCGGCACCGCGCCGTTCGACATCAGCGTCGCCGTGCCGATCGCTCAGCTGCGCCCCTTCTGGAGCGCACAGGCCGACGCCGTCGCCGCCAAGCCGTTCACCTGCCCGACGCTCACCGAGCTCAACGAAGGCTTCGCCAAGATCGGCCTGATGTCGCAGCAGGCCGCCGTGCCGCCGATCGGCGACCTGCTCGGTCTGCGCGTAGCGCTGGATAGCTTCGACGCCGGCAGCAACGACACCATGCCGAAGTTCAGCGGCCGCATCCTGATCGGCACCTCCAACCCCGCCGGCCTCATCGCGATGGCGCAGATGGCATCGTCGGGCCTGCAGCAACTCAAGCTCACGCCGGATGGCAAGCCGGTGGCGCTGCCGCCCGAACTGACCGCCCCGCTGGGTGCGCCGGTATGGGCCGCGATGGGTCCGAAATCGCTGGCGCTGGCCGTAGGCCAAGGCGAAGAAGTGAAGATGGGTGAACTGCTCAACGCCGCCGGCGGCGACGCAGGCCGCCTGGGCCGACTGAGCCTGAGCGGTGAGATGTACCAGGCCTGGGTCAAGGCCATGGCACAGAAGGCCGAGCACATCGCCGAACTCACGGCTGAAGCACAGGCGGATGATCCGCAGGCACAGGCCACCGCCAAGGCGACGGCCGAGCGCTCGAAGGCACAGTTCGAGTCGATGGAAACGCAGGCCGCGCGCATCAAGTCGCTCAACGGCGACCTGCGCATGACCAACGATGGCGTGGTGATCACCAGCCAGACTGAACTGAAGTAAGTCGTCCACCTACGGTGGAAACGAAAACGGGGCGCCTTGGGTGCCCCGTTTTTTTTGCTGGCTGATTGTCAGCTCAAATGGAGAGCGCAGCGCGCCGCTGTTGCCGCACGATGCTTAGTCCCAACGCAACCGCCAGCAGCAGTACGACCACCACGAAAATCGCCAGGCCCAGGTGCTCGCCCTGCATGCCCTGTTCGAAACCGGCCGGCAACGTATCGCCCTGACTCACTTCCATGGCCGACATACCGGTGTAGTGCATACCGCAGACCGCAACGCCCATCACCAGCGCACTGCCCAGCATCTGCAGCTTGCCGCGCAGATTGAAGGCCAGCCATAGCGCGGCCATCGACGCCACGATGGCGATGCCTACCGACAAGGCCACGATGCCGCCGTCGTAGGACACCTGCGCCGAGGACAGCATGGCCGTCATGCCCAGATAGTGCATACCCGCCACCCCCAGGCCCATGAGCACGCCGGCGAACAGCAGGTTGATGAAACGGAATGCGCCACTACCGACGATCGCCAGCCCCAACGAGCACGCGACGATCGCCAGCACCGCCGAGATCGTCGTCAACAGCACGTCGTACGTCACCTGCGTGCCCATATTGCAGGCGAGCATGGCGATGAAGTGCATGGCCCAGATAGCGCCGCCACCCATCGCCGCCCCGGCGGCAAGGATGGCCCCCCAACGCTGCTTTTCGTTCTGTGCCGATGGAATACCCAAGGCAAACTGAAGTGCCGTGAACGACCCCAGCACTGATACGGCATACGACAAACCGACCAGCACCCCGTTGTAATGCTGATGCATGTCTTGCATGAAGTTTTCCCCCTTCGTTGGCTACGGACACCCAGCGACCCACGCCGTACTCCGCCGGCGACGATCAGTGGGATATGTCGAACACGCACATGGATGCACCATGGCTGTGGCAACTGGTCTCGCGTGCGAACACCGAGCGCGCGTCGACGGATTCGGCGAGCAGGCCTTCAATGAATCCGCAGAAGAAACGCCCACCGGAGGTACCACCCGGCTGACAAAGTGGGCACCCGCGGACATGCAGCTGATTCTCTTGATGCTCGACCGTGACCAAGACGCGCATGGCAGGCAAGGCAATGCGACGTATGGCATCGACCAGCCCCAGCTTTGCGCCAAGCGCGAAGTCGCGCTTGTAGACCCAGGCGCCGGTACGTCGCCCCGCGAGGTAAAGCGAGGCATCGCGCGCTTCGGCCGCAACGGCGTAGTCGAGGTTGATCAGCCAGGGAAAAATGCGCGGATAGTCCTTGGCGAGGCTGGGCAGCATGCGCTCGACACGCCCCACATCAGCGCCAGCGGCGATAGGCGCGCTATCCGGTGGAGCCGCAGGACGTGGAATGCTGGCGGGTGCCACATGGGGTGCTGGCGCGGCGCGGACCACAGGCGGGGCCACCACGGCATGCGGCGGCGGCGCCTCCATAAGCTGTGGCCGCAGCGATTCGAAACTGAGTACGCGTGGATGCGTGCCCAGTGCCTCCTCCAATGCCAATTGCCGCTCGTCCGGCCCGCGCAGCACTAACGTGAGGCAGGCGCCGTGCGCCTCCTGCACCAGTCGCTGACGGATAAGTACGTGTCCGTACTCGGTGACCAGGCGCCCGAGCTCTACCAGGAGCCCTTCTCTACGCTCGGATACGACCCTTACTTCCAACTCGGCCATGATTCCCCCCGAAATCAAGCCAGCACAGGCTGTGCTTCGCTGCCTAAATTTGCCGTATAGCCGTCTATTTCACAAGACGCTTCGTCGCCCCTCGGACGTGGCACGCAGACTAGCCAGCCGTTTGTATCGAAAGCGTCTACGCACGAGTGGACGAGAAAGCAGGAAGCTCACGCTTCCTCACAAGCACTCTTGTGATGCACATCACAATTCGCACGATCTTAACCACCGGAACGTTCTTTCAACATCGCCATGACGCGACGTTGCCAAGCGTAATTACGTGCTGAACAAATTTTCTTCACAGCCATCTTCAATTCATGCAGAGGCTGTTGGGATGGCCTCACGGATGCCACAACGAGCGGCAACCGTCTGTCTCATGGACAGCGCTTCCCCACTACAGGAGATTCCCATGCGCACCAACAACCTGTTTCGCAAGACGCTGATGGCCGTTGGCCTGGCGACCGCTTTCTCGGCCATGCCATTCGCGCAGGTTGCCGCCCAGCAGGCACAGGAGAACGGGGCCGCGCAACAGCAGGCCCAGGACGCGGCCATGCAGCAAAAGACCAGCAACGAAACCGTCCCTGGCAGGACCAACGATGCCTGGATCACCACCAAGGTGAAGTCCCAGCTAGCTACCACCAACGGCATCAAGAGCAATGACATCTCCGTAGCGACGGCCGATCGGGTCCGTGACGCTGACCGGTACGGCAAGCAGCGCCGCCGAAAAGACCAAGGCCACGCAAATCGCCAAGAAGGTAAAGGGTGTAAAGACTGTCGATGCCAGTGGCCTGACGGTCAGCGATACGGCCAAGTAAACTTTCGCGCGCCCTATCAGGCGACTGAAATGAAGAAGGAGCCCCTTGGGCTCCTTCTTCTTGGCTGCCGCTTCGTAAATCGATGACGTCAGCGACGCAGGAGCCCACCACCGAAGTTCTGCGAATCTTTGGTTTCCTCGATCTCCACACCGTCCAGGCCCTGCGACAGCGTGTGTGCGTCACCGCCTTGTGCAAGCTTGATACGCAAGCGCACTTCGTTGGAGCTATCGGCGTGGCGTAGCGCATCCTCGTAGGAGATCTCGCCGGCGTGATAGAGCTCGACCAGGCTCTGGTCGAAAGTCTTCATGCCCAGGTTGGTGGATTCCTTCATCACTTCCTTGAGCTTATGGATCTCGCCCTGGCGGATGTAGTCCTGCACCAGCGGTGTGCCCAGCAACACCTCCACCGCCACGCGACGTGCCTTGCCGTCCGGCGTGGGGATCAGCTGCTGTGCCACCACACCCTTGAGGTTCAACGAGAGGTCCATGAACAACTGCGAGCGACGGTCCTCCGGGAAGAAGTGGAGGATGCGATCCATCGCCTGGTTGGCGTTGTTCGCATGCAGCGTACACAGGCACAGGTGACCCGTTTCCGAGAAGTTGATCGCATGCTCCATCGTTTCGCGCGTACGCACTTCGCCGATCATGATCACGTCGGGAGCTTGGCGCAGCGTGTTCTTCAGCGCGTTTTCCCAGCTATCCGTGTCGATGCCCAGCTCGCGCTGCGTGATGATGCAGCCCTCGTGCTTGTGCACGTATTCGATCGGATCCTCGATGGTGATGATGTGGCCGGTCGAGTTGGCGTTGCGGTAGCCGATCATCGACGCCAGCGAGGTGGATTTACCGGTACCGGTGCCGCCGACGAAGATGATGATGCCGCGCTTGGTCATCGCCAACTGCTTGATGACGGGCGGCAGGCTGAGTTCCTCGATGGTCGGGATCTTCGACTCGATGCGGCGCAACACCATGCCCACGCAGTTGCGCTGGTAGAAGCACGACACGCGGAAGCGGCCCACGCCCTGCGCCGAGATGGCGAACTGGCACTCGTGGGTCTTTTCGAACTCCTCGCGCTGCGAGGGTGTCATCACGTTGAGCACCATGTCTCGCGCCTGCTGGGCGGACAACGGACTCTGCGTGATCGGCACGATGCGCCCCTGCACCTTCATCGAGGGTGCGACACCGGCCGTAATGAACAGGTCCGATGCCTTCTTGTGCACCATCAGTTTGAGGAAGGAGGTGAAATCGAAGTCGCTCATAGGTCCCTCCCAGAGGGGAACGGAGTGTCAGGCCAGGACAAGCGGAGCGGCGACCGCCGCCCCGAACAGCTTAGCCCTTAAAGATGTCCTTGTTGCGCGCGTAACTCGATGCCTGCTGACGCGTCACCAGGCCACGCTTCACCAGGTCCTGCAAGTTCTGGTCGAGCGTCTGCATGCCGTACTGCTGGCCAGTCTGGATGGACGAATACATCTGCGCCACCTTGTCCTCGCGAATCAGGTTGCGGATGGCCGGGATGCCCACCATGATCTCGTGCGCCGCGATACGACCACCGCCCACTTTCTTCAGCAGCGACTGCGAGATCACAGCGCGCAACGATTCGGACAGCATCGAGCGCACCATCGGCTTTTCGCCGGCAGGGAACACGTCGATGATACGGTCGACGGTCTTGGCCGCCGAACTGGTGTGCAGCGTACCGAACACCAAGTGTCCGGTTTCCGCGGCGGTCAACGCCAGGCGGATGGTTTCCAAGTCGCGCAACTCACCCACCAGCACATAGTCCGGATCTTCGCGGAGCGCCGAGCGCAAGGCTTCGTTGAAGCCGTGCGTGTCGCGGTGCACTTCGCGCTGGTTGATCAGGCACTTCTGCGAGGTATGCACGAATTCGATCGGATCCTCGATGGTGAGGATGTGGCCGTATTCGTTCTTGTTGATGTGATCCACCATCGCCGCCAGCGTGGTCGACTTACCCGAACCCGTCGGACCGGTCACCAGGATCAGGCCCTGCGGCTGCTCGATCAGTTCGCGGAATATGGACGGTGCCGCAAGGTCTTCCAGCGTGAGCACTTCCGAGGGAATGGTACGGAACACGCCGCCCGAGCCACGGTTCTGGTTGAACGCATTGACACGAAAACGCGCCAGCCCGGGAATTTCGAACGAAAAGTCGACCTCGAGAAATTCTTCGTAGTCGCGTCGCTGCTTGTCCGACATGATGTCGTAGATCAGCGAATGGACCTGCTTGTGGTCCAGCGCGGGGATGTTGATGCGGCGAACGTCGCCGTCCACGCGGATCATCGGTGGCAGACCGGCGGACAAGTGTAAGTCCGAGGCCTTGTTCTTCACCGAGAAGGCAAGCAGTTCGGCGATATCCATCTGGTTTCCCCTTGAACCCAATCGTCTGGCTGGCTCATGCCCGGAAGCGGGGGTTTCCTCTGGACGCGGCGATGCGGCGCACCAGGCGCCATGCCGTCCGACCGGTCACATCCCCGTTCCCCAAGCAGCGGGCCGATACTACTCGCCGCGCGGGCCGGGCAGCCAGTCTTTCCTTTGGCCGCAAGCTGCAAACTGCGGACCACGTTGAAAGATTTCGTCCCGGGGTGCCATCCCGGCCGACACTTTCGCCACGGGACGAGCGCTTCCGGCTCCGGTAAGGTACGCCCTCAAAAGGAAAGACAGGCTCTTACATGACTCGTATCGCTTTCATCGGTGGCGGCAACATGGCGCGCAGCCTGATCGGCGGCCTGCTCAAGACCGGCGTGGCCGCCTCGTCCATCACCGTGGCTGAGCCGAGGGCGGATGCACGGCAGGAACTGGGCCGCGAATACGGCATCGCCTGCTATGCCGAGAACCGCCTGGCCGCCGCCGAGGCCGACGTGCTGGTGCTGGCGGTGAAGCCACAGATCATGCCGGCCATCCACGCCGAGCTGCGCGATACGCTGGCCCGCCAACGGCCGATGCTGATCTCCATCGCAGCGGGCGTACGCATCGACCAGCTCGAACGCTGGTTCGGTCATGCCCTGGCCATCGTGCGCTGCATGCCTAACACGCCCGCCCTGATCGGGGCCGGTGCCACCGGCCTGTTCGCCAACCGCCGGGTCAGCCCCGAGCAGCGCGCCCAGGCCCAACACATCATGGATGCCGTGGGTATCACCCGCTGGGTGGATGACGAAGCACTGATCGATACGGTCACCGGTATCTCTGGTTCCGGGCCGGCCTATTTCTTCGCCATGGTAGAGGCGCTGGAAGACGCCGCCTTCGCCCAGGGCATGTCGCGCGAAACAGCGCGCGCGCTCGCCGCGCAGACCTGTCTTGGCGCCGGCCGGATGCTCGCGGAAACCGGCGAGGACCCAGGCGTGCTGCGCCAACGCGTCACCTCGCCCAACGGCACCACACAGGCCGCGCTGGAAAGTTTCGCTGCCGATCATTTCCACCAGATCATCGCCCGTGCCGTGGCTGCCGCTACGCACCGTGGTGCCCAGCTGGCCGCTGCATTGGACGACCCCTCGTGAGCTATCTCGTCAACGCCCTTTCGTTCCTGGTCGACCTGGCCTTCGGCGCCGCTGCCGCTCTGTTTGTGCTGCGCCTACTTGCCGAGGCCAGCCGCGCGGACTTCCACAACCCGCTGAGCCAGTTCATCTACCGCACCACCAACATCGTGCTGGCGCCTCTGCGTCGCCTGCTACCGAACTGGCGGCGGATCAACATCGCGGCCCTGCTACTGGTGTGGCTGTTGATGCTCATCAAGCGCATCGTGCTGTTCGCACTGCTCGGCTTGTTCCCGCATATCGTCGGGCTGCTGATACTGTCGATCGCCGACACGCTCGATTTCATCGCCATGTTCTACGTGGTGCTGATCTTCATCTGGTCGCTGATGAGCCTGTTCCAGGTCGAGACCCATCACCCCGTTTACCGACTCGCCGCCACCCTCGTGGACCCGCTGCTGCGCCCGCTGCGCGGCAAGCTCACGGCCGGTGGCCTGGATTTCGCGCCGTGGGTGGTGATGATCGTGCTCATCCTCGTGCGCCTGCTGCTGGTGTCGCCACTGGCCGACCTGGGCGCTCGACTGGCGCTAGGTATCTGAGTTCTTGCCGCGCCCGCCTGACCTTATTTTCAACACCATTGGGGCGCACTACCTCCCCAACGTCACGCCCACACTCCTCCAGGAGAACTGACCGCATGAAAGCGAACTCGCCTGCCCTGCCCCGCCGATTGCTCGCGCTGGCCCTCGCCGCAGCGTCCGTTGGCGCGGCTTATGCCGCCACGCCGGTCTCTGCACCCACCACGGCAAAGCCTGATGTGGTCGCCGACCATATCGACACCTCGGTCAAACCCGGCGACGACTTTTTCGAATTTGCCAATGGCGCATGGCTGAAGAGCCATCCGATTCCGGCCGAGGAATCGCAATGGGGCATCGGCCAGGTCGTGCAGGACGAGCTTTACACCAAGCTGCGCAAGATCAGCGAAGATGCGGCCGCCGACAAGAACGCCAAGGCCGGCAGCGATCAGCAGAAGGTCGGCGATTTCTGGACCACCGCCATGGACCAGGCGCAGGCCGACAAGCTCGGCATCACCCCGCTCAATGACGAACTGGCACGCATCGATGCCGTGCATGACGTGAACTCCGCGCTAGACGAGGCCTTCGCGCTACAGCTGCTAAACGTCGGCCCGTTCTTCGACTTCCAGGTGTCGCAGGACGAAAGCAAAGCGACGTCATGGCCGTGCACCTCTACCAGGGTGGCCTGGGCCTGCCGGAGCGCGACTACTACTTCAACAAAGAGAAGGGCGTCGCCAAGGTACGCGATGCATACGTATAGCACCTGCACCGTACCTTCCACATGCTGGGCAAGAGCGACGCCGACGCTGCAAGCAGCGCCAAGCAGGTGATGGCTTTCGAGACCGCGCTCGCCAAGTTCTCTCGACCACTCGAGGACCTGCGCGATCCTCAGAAGAACTACAACAAGATGTCGCCCGCGGACCTCACGGCGAAGTACACGCCGTCCATCGCATGGGGCTCCCGCCTCGCCGGATGGAAACTGCCCGCGAGCACCGTGATCGTCGGCCAGCCCGAATTCTTCAGCGGCCTGCAGGCGCTGCTCGCCAAGACGCCCACGCCCGTAGTGCGTGACTACATGCGCGCGCATCTGGTGGACGCCTATGCCAGCTACCTGAGCCAGGATTTCGACAACGAGCATTTCGATTTCTACGGCCGCACGCTCAACGGCCAGGCGCAGCAGAAACCCCGCTGGAAGCGCGCGCTGCGCGCGGAGAACGAAGCGCTCGGCATGATCCTCGGGCGCATCTACGTCAAGGACTATTTCTCCGAAGCCGCCAAGCAGCGCTACAACACCATGGTGGAAGCCGTGCGCACGGCCTATGGCGAACGTATCGACAAGCTCGACTGGATGAGCCCGGCCACCAAGGCTAAGGCCCACGAAAAGCTGGCCGCGATCACCAAAAAGGTGGGTTACCCGGACAAGTGGAAGGACTACTCCACGCTGACCATCGGCCGCACGTCGTACGCACAGAACATGATGAGCGCCACGCGCTGGCTAGCCGAGGACATGATCTCCAAGTTCGGCAAGCCGGTGGACCGTACCGAATGGGAGATGACGCCGCAGACCTACAACGCGTACTACAACCCGTCGAACAACGAGATCGTGCTACCCGCCGCGCAGTTCATGATCCCTGGCTTCGCCGACGACCAGATCGATGACGCGGTGGTGTACGGCTACGTTGCCGCCTCCACCATCGGCCACGAGATGACGCACGGCTTCGACGACGAAGGCCGCCAGTACGACGCCAAGGGCAACCTCGCCGACTGGTGGACCAAGGAAGACGCCACCCGCTTCAAGCAGCGTGCCGACGTCATGGTGAAGCAGTTCAACGCCTATGAACCCCTGCCCGGCATCCACATCAACGGCCAGGCCAGCCTGGGCGAGAACATCGCCGACTTCGGCGGCATCATGATCGGCCTTGATGCGTTCAAGAAGACCGAGCAATACAAGAAAGGCGAGAAAATTGCCGGCTACACGCCACTGCAACGCTTCTTCCTTGGCTATGCGCTCGGCTGGCTGTCGCAGGAACGCGAGGAGATGCTGCGCACTGGTTTGCTCTCCGATGTCCATGCGCCGGCCAAGTGGCGTGTAAACGGGCCGTTGTCGAACGTGCCGGATTTCTATGAGGCATTTGGTGTGAAGCAGGGGCAGCCGATGTGGCGGCCGGAGAATCAGCGGGTGAAGATCTGGTAGTACGACTTCAGAATGGCGGGCAGGCTTTGTCCTGCCTCCTCCGCTGAAAAGGAGGGCACATCACGCGCCCCTCCATAAGGAAAAGGCCAAGCAACGCGCTTGGCCTTTTCTTTTACACATCCGGCGTCGGTCGCAACTACTGGTATTGCATGGTGAACGTCATGGCCGTATTGGCGACACCGGGCGAAACCGCGGCAGCCGTCTGGTAGTAGCGCGCTTGAAGTGGAATGGTGTAGTCCCCACCCATGGCTGCGTTGTAGCCAGTGAAGGTGACCCAGGTCTGCAACGGAACCGGCTGCGTACCCGTGCTGTCGAGCAGTTGCACACCCACGCCTGTTGCCGATGACGACGCATCGAGAGCGACCACGGACTGGTCCGCATTCACCACCGTGGTGACGGGGTCGACTCGGTAGGTGATGCTGCTCAACCCAGCCGGACAACTGTTGAGGCTGATATTTACTGGTTTGGTTCCACTGGTGCTGCCGATACCGGTGAAGATGGTTTGCGGCCATTGCCCCAAAGACACTCGCACGTCGGGCGTCTGACACGCGACCACGGCGAAGGTCGGCCCGCCGGTGAAACCGATCGGGGCGCTATTCATGGGCCCGTGCGTGGGCGCGACAGGAAAGGTGCCTGTGGAGACATAGTCGACCATGCCCGCCGAGCCAACCTGTCCCGGAAAAGACACTGTGCCCGCTTGAACCGTTCCGGTCGTCACGAACGCCACACGAACGCGAAAACCAAAGGAAAGCGGGCCCCAATTTCCCGTGTTTCCCCAGCCGCCTCCCGGAGAGGGCGTGGTGACGACGAGATAACCATAGGGCTTCCCGGTAAGGTCGCTTTGCCAACCACTCGGACCGTAGGAGCTTTGACCAACCACCATACCGATGCCGGCGACATTGGTGGTAAACACGGTATAGCTGATGCCACCGTCCGTATAGGTTTGCCCGGTCGGCACAAGACTCTGCATCCAGACGGCGGCGCCGTTGTATTCCCCGTTGGGGGCGCCTAGCCCCGTGCAGTTCCAGACCGATGTGCCACCCACAAACCAGTCGCTCCAGGGAACAACCAGCGTATTGGACCCTGTGTTCCGAGGAATACTGAAGGTGCCCGAGGGCAGGGCGAAGGTGAAACCGCCTGGCATAGGATTACTACAGCTTGCCAGGGTGGCCATGGCGGGCGACGCGCCAAGAAAGAGCCACGCCAGGCAGGCAAACACGATCACGGCCACGCTGCGCTGCATGCGTCGATAAAAACGATGATTTGCTGAGATTGAGGACGTCACGATCCGCTCCCACGGAAGGCATTGGAATGTGCAAAGCACAGCGGCACCGTGCCTTGCAGGCTTCATCAACATGTCGCCTCAACCGTTTCGAGCAGGGCTCCGCCCTGCTCGCTGGCGTGCAGCGCTCATGCGTAACTCATCTGATATGACCGGGCAGCATCGCTATCCCAACGCGCGGTCAACGTGCCCCCCCCGGGCCGAGACCAAACACCTGGACTTCATGCGCCACGACACCCACGTTTTGTCCATTCCCATCGAGGACGTTGGCACCGAACAGCGCCGTCTCAGCCTTGGTCTGCGTGGCGTGGATAAGCACGGAGCAGCAAGACTCCAGCGGAATGACAGCGCCCCTGCGCAGCAGGCTCTGCAAGCTCATGATCCATGGCTTCCTGAGGTCCAAAGTCGTCTTTCCATAGGTCGACTGGAACATTGAAGTAGGCCTCGGAATGCGATGACCCTTCTGGCGGTAATCGCGTACCGTTGGCGGGAAAGAAAATTCCAATGGCTGCCGCGGGCCTTTGTCTCATACGTCCGCACCACCAAGAAATAAGCAAACTCTCAAATTTGTCCGGCAGCGATCTCTCGCTTCGCTACAGGTCAATTACTCAGACAGGTCCAGTAGACGGCCGTCGATCGATGGAGTTGTGTGCCGTCATGTCGACAGGCGTCGGATTTCTATGAGGCGTTTGGTGTGAAGCAGGGGCAGCCGATGTGGCGGCCGGAGAATCAGCGGGTGAAGACCTGGTCATTGGCGGCATGCGCCGTTTGCTCCCTCTCCCCTTGGGGGGAGAGGGTTGGGGTGAGGGGGCAATCTAGCCTCACCGTTTCGTCTTTGCCGTCATCCCTGCGAAGGCAGGGATCCAGTGACTTTGCTTTCGGTTGTCGCGTGATCGCGATCTGGCTCGCCTGCGGCGGGCTTCCGTCCTCCTGCCGGAGGCCGGGTCACTTTCTCTTGCATGCCCAAGAGAAAGTAACCGAAGAGAAGGGCACCCCCACTTGGCGCTGGCCGGTAAAGCCGGCCAGTTCGTGAGGGGCGGCCGGGCTTTTCGACAGGGCATCCTGCCCTGGCGAAAAGGGATCGGCATCCGTGCCGATCCCCCTACGGGCCTTCTCGTCCACCCCTCACCGCCGCACAGGGGGCCCGGTAGATCAAAAGCGAAAGCAAAAGCACACGGCTCGTGCAGCATCGCTGCACATCGCACCGATGCGGAAAAGACTTGAAGCGCGGTTCGCCACGCTTTTCGATGGCGGAGCAAGGTATAGCTGACGCTGCGCTTCCCGCCCGCTGTGGATAACTCGCCACCTAAGGGCATGGCTTTTCTCTTCTGCCTGAAGTTTGCGCACTAGAGTAGGCACAACGCGACCTACCGCGATGCGATGTGCAGCTGCACGAGCCGTCGGCTTGGTGCTTTTGATCTTCCGGGCCCCGTATGAGGCGGCGGGCGGGTGGAGAGAAGGCCCCGCAGGGGTGGCTGGCACGGAGGCCAGCCACTTTTCGCCGGGGCAGGAGCCCCGTCGAAAAGCCCGGAACCCGACCGCGTACCTATCGGGCTTCAGCCCGATAGGCGACTCATCCGGGGGGCCCTTTCTTTGGGTTACTTTTCTTTGGGCAAGCAAAGAAAAGTGACTCGGCCTCCGGCAGGAGGTCGAAAGCCCGCCGCAGGCGAGCCAGATCGCTACAACGCGACAACCAAGTGCAAAGTCACTGGACCCCTGCCTGCGCAGGGGTGACGGTTCTTTTGAAGTAGTGAGGCAAGAATGTCCCCTCACCCCAACCCTCTCCCCAAAGGGGAGAGGGAGCAAAAGCTAAAGCGGCGGCACCACGCTCCCCACGCCCACCCCACACGGGCAAGACCCCAACAACATCACCTCTCAAAAAACCGCCGAAACGCCGCCACCGTCCGCGCCACACCCTCATCATCCACATCCAAATGCGTCACCAACCGCAACGTCGGCAAATACCCGATGCTGATGCGGATACCCGCCTCTCGTAAATGGACGTCCAATTCCCGCAGGCGATCCGCCGGCACATCGACGAACACCATATTGGTGTGCTGACCCAACAGCTTCACGCCAGGAACATCGCTCAGACTTGCCGCCAGCGTCGCCGCACGCGCGTGATCCTCCGCCAGTCGATCGACATGGTGATCGAGCGCGAACTGCGCCGCGGCGGCGAGCATGCCTGCCTGTCGCCAGCCACCGCCCGCCACCTTCTTCCAACGGCGGGCTTTCTCAATGAGGGCCGACGAACCGACCAGCACCGAGCCCACGGGTGCCCCTAGTCCCTTGGACAGGCACACCGACACGCTGTCGAAGTGTTTGGCGATCTCGCGCACGGGCACGCCACAGGCCACGGCAGCGTTGAATACGCGCGCACCGTCCAGATGAATCGCCAGTCCGCGCTCGCGAGCGAAATCGTGGGCAGCCTTTAGGTAATCCATGGGCAGCACCCGGCCGTGCCAAGTGTTTTCCAGCGCCAGCAGGCGCGTGCGGGCGAAGTGCGGATCAACCGGTTTGATCGCCGCGGCGACCTTGTCCAACGGCAGGCTGCCGTCCGTGTCGTGTGGGATCGGTTGTGGCTGGATGGACCCGAGCACAGCGGCACCGCCACCCTCGAACTTGTAGGTGTGCGCATCCGCGCCGACCAAGTATTCGTCGCCGCGTTCGCAATGCGACATCAGTGCTACCAGGTTCGACTGCGTGCCCGTTGGCACGAACAACCCCGCCTCGAAACCGAGGTCGGCAGCCAGGCGCTCCTGCAGCGCGTTTACCGTGGGGTCTTCGCCATAGACGTCATCGCCTACGGCGGCATCGAGCATGGCCGCGCGCATGGCCGGCGTGGGACGTGTCACGGTATCGCTACGCAGGTCGATCAGTTCCACGGCGGTCTTCTCATGTCAGAAACAGATGGAAAGCTTGCTCGGTCGCGCCCCGCCGGGCAAGGGCCGCTGACGCCAGACGCGCCATTGGGCTAGCCTTGCCACAAAGTCCCTGCATGGAGCGGGGACGCGAGTCATTGGGGCCACAGCATGTCGTTCCTGCGTCTCTACCTCCGCGTCATTGGGTTGCTGGCTCCAGAGAAGAAACTGGCCATCACCCTGGCGCTCGCCAACCTGGCACTGGCCGGCGTGTTTTTCCTCGAACCCGTGCTGTTCGGCCGCGTGGTGGATGCGCTGGGTGCCCAGCCTGGTGACGCACCGCGCCTGATCGGGCTATGGGCCGGCGTGGGTTTTGCCGGTGTGCTGGCTAACGTGTGGGTATCACTGCACGCAGACCGACTTGCGCACCGGCGCCGCCTTGCCGCCATCGCGCTGTTCTTCGAACACGCGGCATCGATGCCCATGTCGTTCCACGGCGAGTATCACACCGGCCGGCTCTCGCGCATCATGAACGTAGGCGTGAGCAACCTGTTCAACCTTTGGCTGAGCTTCTTCCGTGAGCATCTGTCCACACTGCTGTCGATCTTCGTCATGGTCCCCGTGGCGCTGTGGATCAACTGGAAGCTAGCGCTGCTGATGATTGCGTTGCTGCTGTGCTTTTCCATCTTCAACGCTATCGCCGTGCAGCGCACGCACAAAGCGCAGGGCGAGGTAGAGGAACTACACCACGAGATCGCCACGCGAGCCGGTGACGTATTTGGCAACGTGACCGTGGTACAGAGCTTCACCCGCCTCGCCGCCGAATCACGCGCGTTGCACGAACTGATGACGCGCACGCTCAACGCGCAATATCCCGTACTACGCGGCTGGGCGATTCTCTCGGTGCTCAATCGCGCCGCGAGCACGCTGACCATCGTGGCGATCTTCGCGGTAGGTGCCGCGTTGCATGCGCGCGGTGAGATCAGCGTGGGCGGCATCGTGAGTTTCGTCGGCTTTTCGATGTTGCTGATCGGACGGCTGGAGCAGTTCGCCACCTTCCTCTCGAACCTGTTCTTTCAGTCGCAATCCTTGCGTGACTTCTTCACCGTGCTGGATCGGAAATCCGAGATCGAGGATCGCCCCGGCGCCATCGCCCTACCCCGCGTGCGCGGCGAGGTGGTGTTCGACCGCGTGAGCTTCGGCTACGACCCGGTGCAGCCGGCACTGCACGATCTGAACTTTCGCGCGCCACCGGGCAGCACCATCGCGCTAGTGGGCCCCACCGGCGCTGGCAAGAGCACGGCGCTGAGCTTGCTATATCGCGCCTACGATCCGAGTGCGGGACGCGTCACCGTGGACGGCCACGATGTTCGCGACGTTACGCTGGAATCGCTGCGCGGAAACATCGGCGTGGTGTTCCAGGACGCGGGCATGTTCTATCGTTCCATCCTGGAAAATCTGCGCGTAGGTAATCCCGATGCGGACACGAACCAGATCGAGGACGCAGTTGCTGCCGCCGAAGCCGCGACGTTCATTGCGCGCAAACCCGAGGGACTGGAAACGCTGGTGGCCGAACGCGGCAGATCGCTGTCAGGCGGCGAACGCCAGCGCCTGGCGATCGCGCGAGCCATGCTCAAGGATGCGCCCATCCTGATTCTCGACGAAGCCACCAGCGCGCTCGATAACGCCACCGAGGTGCGCATCCAGCGCGCGCTCGATCGGCTTACCGTGGGCCGTACCACCTTTGTGATCGCGCATCGCCTGTCGACCGTCAGGCACGCCGACCTGATCCTGGTATTGGACCAGGGACGATTGGTGGAACAGGGACGCTTCGACGAACTGATTCGCCAGGGTGGCCTGTTCGCGCAATTGGCGGAGGACGGGCAGTTCGTGGCGGATGCGGAACCGGCGAACACCGTCGAAGAAGACTGACGACGCTTGCGTCGAGCTCATACAGGAGCGCACTCGTGCGCTCCTGTATGAGATGCAACCCGGCGCTAGCCGTGTTTGCGGAAGTACACCCAGGCTATGACGGCCAGGATCACCGCGGGCAACAAGTTGGCCATCAGCGGAGGCACGCCGTATACGGTGCCAAAGTTCACCATCGCCTTCTGCAGGAAGTACCAACCGATGGCGAGCAACATGCCGATGAACATGCGCTTGCCCAGACCACCCGAACGCAGCGTACCGAACGAGAACGGCATGGCGAGCAACACCAGCACCAACACGTTCACCGGGTACAACGCGCGCGTCCAGAAGGCGGAGGAATAGACGCCTGGATTCTGGCCGTTCTGCTCGAGATAGGCGATGTTGCGCCGCAGGTCGCGCATGGGCAGGTACTGCGGCTGGATCACCGACTGCTCCAGCACCTGCGGATTGAGCTTGGAATCCCAGGTCTGGCTGTCCGCCGTATGGGAATGCGTGCCAGCCTCGTCGAGGGTGGTGCTGCGCACCTTGCTCATCACCCACTGCCGACCATCGTGCTCGGCGGTCTGCGCCCAATCAAAACGCGTTACTTGGCCATCCGGCGTCAGCGTGAACACGCGCACGTCGAGCAATTGCACGGTGCTGTGCGTGGCCGTGCGTTTAGCCACCCAACTCTTGGCGTTGATAATGCGGTCACCATCGCGCGCCCACAGGCCCGAGGTGCCACCAATCCCTACGTTGTTCGATTTCAGGCGCAACTGCATGGCTTGCGCTTGCTGGTCGCCCCATGGTGCCGCGGTTTCGCCGAGGATCACCACGCCGACCACCAGGATCGCCACCACGCCCACCGCGGATGCCGCGATGCGCAGCTTGGATAGGCCACACGCACGCAACGCCGTCAGCTCGTTGGTGGCAGCCAAGCCACCCAGGCCGAGCAGGCCACCGATCAGCGCGGCATTGCCGAACATTTCGTACAGACGGCGCGGGAAGGTGACCAATACGTACACCACGGCGTTGGTCACCGTGTAGCCGTTCTTGCCCACGTTGCCCAACTGGCGCAGGAACTGGAACACCGCGTCCAGACCGGTGATGACCAACCACACGGTGAGCAATGAGCCCAGCACCGTGGTGCCGACCAGCCAGTCGACGCGGCGAATACGCAGGGAGGCCATCAGGCACCCGCCTTGCGCGGCTTACGCGGAGAGTACTGGTTGTGGAACATGCGGGCGGCTGCAATGAACACGATCAGGGTGATCAGCCACATCGGGAACGAATGGTGCCAATGGCCTTTGATGATCTGGCCACGGCAGATGGCCAGCAGCAGGTAATAGAAATAGAACGTGAGGATGGCCAGGAACAGACGGCCAAAGCGCGGTTCGCGCGGGGTTTGGCGCGACAGCGGCAACGCAAGCGTCAGTAGTACCAGCGTCATGAACGGCGCAATGGTGCGCCAGGCGAATTCTGCGCGTGTATCCGGATTGTCGGCGCGCAGCAGCTGGCTAAGCGTCATCGAGTGCGCGGGGTCTTCCTCGTCATCGTCGGACTGGATGCTGTCCAGCGACGCATCGTTGCGCTCGTACTCCATCTTGCGCCAGTTGTCCGCGCCCAGCGGGATGTCGTACTGGAAGCCAGTCCACAAGGCCAGGAAGCGGCCGCTGCCGTCGGTTTCCTGATAAAGCTGGCCGTGCTTACCGGTGACGATCTTCAGGTGCGGCACGTTGTCGTGACCGGCGCGCTCAGTGGCGATGAAGGTGTTGCCCAATATGCTGCCGTCACGACTCAGCTCATCCACGAAGATGATGCCGCCCTTGCCCGGCAGCGCGGTGAAACGGCCTGCATCGAGGCCCGCGGCGATCACCGAACGGTTGGCCGCAGCCACCAGTTGGTCCGAGGTGCGCGCGGCCCAGGGACCAAACCACAACGCCACCGCACCCACCAGGATCGCGATAACTACGGCCAGGATACTGATCGGGCGCAGCAGGCCCGATGCGCCCATGCCGGACGAGGCCAGCACGTGCATTTCGCTCTCGCGGTACATACGGCCCAGGCCGTTGAGCACGCCCAGGAAGGCGGCCAGCGGCAGCAGTGTGGACAGGCCGTCCAGCATGTTCAGGCCCAGCACCTGGAACATCACACTGGCCGGGAAGCTACCGTTCGCCACCTGCTGCAACACGTGCGCAAACGAGGTGCCGGCCATGACGGCCAGCAGCACGATGGCGGTGGCGGCGATGGTTTGCGCCAGCTCACGCAGGAAATAACGATCGAGGATGCTCAGAACCGGTCCTCACGCGCGGGGATACCCGCGCGGGCGCGCGGGCGGGGAAACAGCAGTGAAGTGTACGGGCTGGACGCCTGTTCTTGGGGACTGTTTCTCGACATGCGATAAGATGAAGGGCTTGGCGCCGCCCCATCCGGGTGCAGCAAACCTCAAGTCTAGCCTGTCCGAACCTTTCCGGACCTTTCTGCAGGACATCTTCATGACTCTCCAGTTCAGCCTTGGCTCCGCCGCTCCCGAATCCGTCGAAACCCCTTGCGTGGTCGTCGGCGTCTACGAGAATGGCGTACTCACCAGTGCCGCCGCCCGCGTGGACACCGCCGCGCACGGCGCCATCAAGCGCCAGGTCGAAAGCGGGGACATCAACGGCAAGGCCGGCACCACGGCTGTGCTGTACGCACCGGAGGGCGTGGCAGCCAGGCGCGTGCTGGTGGTGGGTCTTGGAACGCAGAAGACGTTCGATGGTGCACGCTATCAGAAGGTGAATATCGAGGCCGCCCGTGCCCTGGGCCGCCTGCCGGTCGACGGAGCTGTGTCCTACCTTACGGAAGTGGACGTGCCGGGCCACGACGCTGCCTGGCGCGTACGCACGGCTGCCCTCGCCGCCGACTTCGCAGCCTATCGCTACACCGCCACCTTCAAGCCGCGCGAGAAGGCCCCTCAGCCGGAGTTGGGCGCCATCGTCTTCGCCGCTGGCGACGACGCCAAGGCGGGCCTGGACCAGGCCGCCGCCATTGCGCAGGGCGTTCGTTTCGCCCGCGAACTGGCCAACCTGCCGCCCAACATCTGCAACCCCGCCTACATCGCCTCGCAGGCCGAGCAATTTGCCGCTCAGCACGACAAGGTCGACTGCTCCGTGCTCGACCACGAGAAGATGGGCGAACTGGGCTTTGGCTCGCTGCTGGCCGTGGGTCGCGGCTCAGCCAACAAGCCCAAGCTCGTCATCCTGAACTACAAGGGTGGCGCGGAAGGTGACAAGCCGTACGCCTTCGTCGGTAAGGGCATCACTTTCGACACCGGCGGCATCAGCCTCAAGCCGGGCCCGGGCATGGAAGAAATGAAGTTCGACATGGGTGGCGCTGCTGGCGTACTCGGCAGCTTCGTGGCTACGGTGAAGTTGGGCTTGCCGGTGAATCTGGTGTGCGTGGTGCCGGCGGTGGAAAACATGCCCGATGGCGACAGCTACCGCCCCAGCGATGTGCTCACCAGCCTGTCGGGCCTGACCATCGAAGTGCTCAACACCGATGCCGAAGGCCGCCTGATCCTGTGCGACGCACTGACCTACACGGCGAAAACCTTTGAGCCCAAGGTGCTGATCGATGCCGCCACGCTGACCGGCGCCTGTGTCATCGCGCTGGGCAAGCACGCCAGCGGCCTGATGAGCAAGCATGATGACCTCGCCGCTGAGCTGATCGCCGCTGGCGAAACCACCCTCGATCGCGCATGGCGTCTGCCGCTGTGGGACGACTACCAGGTGCAGTTGGAGTCGGGTTTCGCCGATGTCGCCAACATCGGCGGCAAGAACGCTGGCGCCATCACGGCGGGCTGCTTCCTGGCGCGCTTCACCGAAGGCCAGCGCTGGGCGCATCTGGATATCGCAGGCACCGCATGGGACGAGGGTCGCAAGGGACTCGCCACTGGCCGCCCGGTGTCGCTGCTGGTGCAGTGGCTGATCGACCGCGCCGCATAACTAAGCGACGCGTTGCGTCACGCTCATACCGTCATTCCGGCACAAAGCCGGAATGACGACAATGACGAAACTGAAAGGCTTCGCCCATGCCTCGCGCCGACTTCTACCTGATCGACAAGCCGCGCTTTCGCGAGCAGCCTCTGCTGCTGGTGTGCGAACTGGCCAAACGTGCTTATGCGGCACAGCAGCCCACGCTGGTGCTGGCTCGCGATTTCGCGCAAGCCGAAGCCATCGACGAAATGCTGTGGGATTTCGACGAGGATGGTTTCATCACGCACCAGCTCGCTGGTGACGACGACGACCACACCACCGCTGTGCTGATCGTGCCACCCGGCATCGACACACCCGACCGGCCGATGCTGATCAATCTTCGCGAAGAGTGTGCGCCGGGCCATTACGACCGCGTGCTGGAAGTGGTGGCTGCCGATCCCGCCGAACGCGACGGCTCCCGCACGCGATGGACCGAGTACAAGCGCCGTGGCTTCGACGTGAACAAGCACGACATGTAACTCGGCCAAAGGCCTACCCGCAGGAGCAGAGGGACGCTCCGGCTCAGCCGTCGACCGATTCTCTCGATGCCACCATCTGTGCCTGGATGGCGTCGCTCAATTGCTCGCCGGTGAGCGGCTTGCGCAGAAAACCATCCATCCCCGCATCTCGCGCACGCACTTCTTCATCGCCACCGGAGCGCGCTGTGAGCGCCACGATCGGTATGCGGCAGCCGGGCTCCTCGCGCTGGCGAATCAATCGCGCGATCTGAAAGCCGTCGATACCCGGCAGGTCAAGGTCGAGAAGGATCACATCACACGTCGCCTGCGCCAGCTCGGCAAGCGCGGCCAATCCGTTGCCGACGTAGCGCACTTCATGCCCCGCACGCTCCAGCAGGCCACGCACGACAGCCGCCACGATCGCATCGTCTTCCACCAGCAGGATGCGCAACGGCTGGGCATCGACGCTGTCCACCCGCTGGGCCGATGCAGCGACGGGCTCCGTCGCCAACGGCAACGGCAACCTTACATGGAAGGTGCTGCCGAAAGCGACCTTCGATTCCAACTCGATGCTGCCGCCCATCATCGCCACCAACTCGCGACAGATGGCCAAACCCAACCCGCTGCCGGTGCTGCGCTGCGGCCCCGTGACTTGTTCGAAACGTTGGAACAACCGCGTCCGGCTTGCTTCAGGAATGCCAGGGCCCGTGTCGATCACGCTGAAACGCAGGCCATGATCGGTAGAACGCACGCGCAACGTCACGCTGCCACGCTCAGTGAACTTCAGCGCGTTGTTGGCAAGGTTGAGCAACACCTGCTTGATCCGCAGCGCGTCGCCGATCATGCGCACCGGCAAGTCGCGCGGTAGATCCAATTCAAAGCGCAGGCCCTTGGCGCGTGCCTGGCCATGCGCTAGTTGCGCCACGTCGTCGATCAGGGCGCGCGGATCGAACGGTGCATAGTCGAGATCCAACTTGCCCGCTTCGATGCGCGCCAGATCGAGTGCATCGTTGACTAGCTTGAGCAGCATGCCGCCGGAACGTTGCATGGCTTCGGCATAGTCGCGTTGCGTGCGGCTGAGCGGCGTGCTGAGCAACAGCTCGGCCATGCCCATGACGCCGGTCATCGGTGTGCGGATTTCGTGACTCAGCGTGGCGAGGAAGTGTGTCTTGGCCGCGCTGGCCTGTTCGGCCAAGCGACTGCGTTGCTCCGCCAGCAGAATCTGCTGGCGCTCAGCCAAACGACGGCGCCATGCCTGCAGCGCCAACCAGGTGAGCAGAACGACCAGCACCACGTACACGCACCAAGCCCACCAGCGCGTCCACGGTGGCGCCTCCACATGGATATGCAAAGGCTTCGGCAATTGCGCCCACACGCCATCCGCACCTGCCGCCATGACATCCAGCGTGTAATCGCCGTACGGCAACCCGGTAAGGTCGCGCTGGCCGCGGCTGCCCGTATCGACCCAGGCGTTGTCCAGGCCGGCAAGACGGAAGCGATAACGGTTTGCCGTGGGATCGGCGTAGGAAAACACACGCGAATCCACCATCAGCCCGGAGTCGTTCCAGCCAATGGATAGCTGACCATCGACCGGCACCGGCAGCTCGTGCAAGGCACCGCCGCGACGTACCCGTATCCGTGTGATCGCCACGCGCGGCGGCTCCACTCGAGGCGTCGCGCGATTGGGGTTAAAGCCCAACACCCCGCCAAAGGTGGGCGAATACACCATGCCATCGGGCATGCGTGCAAAGCCGCGCATGAATTCGCCGTTGCTTACGCCGTCCTGCAGACCCATTTCGCGGAACTGTCCGGTGGCCGTATCAAAGAGCCACAGGCCATCGCGACCGAAGATCCACACGCGCTGATGCTGGTCGACGGCCAGGTCGACAACGTTGATGGACGGCCAGCCACGCATGGCGTCGATCTTGCGGTCGAGCGCCAGTCCGTCGCCGACGTAGTGATAGTGCTCCAGCCCATCGGGCCGGGCCGCCCACAGGCCGTCGGCGTTGAAATCGAACGCATCGACCGGCTGACTGTTGTCCATACCTGGCACGGGTTCGAAATGATCAAAGGTGCGATCGAGGCGCAGCATGCCGCCGTCGCTCGCGTACCAGAAGGTGCCATTCCTGAGCGTGAGCTGGCTGCCCCAGCGCGCCTTCTCTTGCGCGGGCTGCACGGCCACCGGGGTCACTGCCAGTGTGTCCTGATCGATCCGGAACAGGCCTTCGCCGAAACTACGCGCATAGAGTTTGCCATCCGGCCCGGCCTCGACCTCGAGCGGATGCTTCATGCCATGCGCGTATCCGTCGACCGCATCCAGCTTGCCGTTGGCATAGCGGAACAACGCACCACGCACCGTCACCCACAGTCGCGACGGCACATCCTCGGTGAGCGCGAGCACGTCGCCATGCAGGCCCGAAATCACGTGATCCACCTTGCCCGTACCCGGCCACAACCGATCCACGCGGCCGTCACGTTCACCAACCCAGATGGAGCCGTTGCTGCCGCGCGCTACGGCGTACGCGACCGAGTCGCGCAGGCTGTTGTCATCATCAGGGATGTGGGTGAATCGACTGACGCTGTCCCAGCCCGGCGCCAGATAACCCACGCCGCCATCGAACAGGGCGATCCAAAGGCCGCCCTCGCTGTCGGGTTGAACCTGCCAGACCCACGTGCCCGGCAGGTTGCCGTTGAGCACCGGCTGGTTGGTGATGGGCTGGATATTCGCGTCGCGACCATCCTTCAGAAACAGGCCTCGCTGCGTGCCGATCCACATCCGCCCCGCCGGGTCGCGCACACTGCTGAAGATGTTGGTGTCGGGCAACTGGCCGACGCCCATCTGCTGCGCACGGTCGTCGCTGCCGACAACAAACAGGCCACGAGGGGACGCCACGCGAATCTCATCGCCCTCGCCTTCGATGCGCCAGGCATCGAAGGGCTTACCCGTCGATCGATTGAGGATGGGATGAAACGCTCCGCTCGCATCGCGACGGAATACACCATTGTCGGCGCCCACCCAGAGCTGGCCGTGTGCGTCCACGAACAACGCACCCACCGTGCCCACCTCTCCGGGGGTGTGGCCTGTCACCACCACATGATCGAAACCGCGTCCGTCCGGGTGCATACGGTCCAGGCCCTCGGCCGTACCGACCCAGATCGAGCCGTCGCCGGTCTGGGCGATCGACCACGTCTTGTCACTGGACAGACTCGTCGGATCCGCGGGGTCGTGGCTCCAGTGACGGAACGCACCGGTGGCCGGGTCATAGCGGTTGAGGCTCGCTTCCAGTCCCGCCGCCCACAGATGGCCATCGTGGTCGAACATCAGCGCCGAGATGCCATTGTTGAACAGCGACTTCGGGTCACCCGCCACATGGCGGAACACCTGGAAGCCCACGCCGTCGTACCGTGCGATGCCGCTCTTGGTACCGAACCACATGGTGCCGTCGGGCGCCTGCACGACGGTATAGACACTGCTACTTGGCAGGCCATCACCGGTGCCGAATCGGCGGAACTGCGGCGTAGCCAGGGCCACGTTGTCCGATGGCTCGGCGGACGCCGACGTCGTGGCCTGCGCCGGCCCAGCCGCCGGCACGACCGCGTCCACAGACGTGGACACGCCCATGGTCAGGACGACGCTGAGCAGCAAGGACGGCAACATGCACTTCCCCCAGAAGCTTCTGATGATGCCAGACGTACCGCGCAGGAACGAGCACGCCGTTCGGCCGAGGGCTACGAAAGGCGCACGAAGGCGTTGCCTGCGGGGAAACAATCCGTTCCGGGGCCAGTGGCTGGCATCGGTCCGGAGGATCGTCCAGACTGCCCGCCATGCCACGGTCACGCCTTTCCAGCCGCCTTTTGCTCGCCCTGTCGTGCGTTTCGGCGCCGCTGGCCACCGTGCGTGCCGCACCTGTCATATACAACTACGACACTACACACAGCCAAGTCCTTTTCAGCATCGACCACAACGGATTTTCACGGCCGTTTGGGCGCCTGCACATCGCCAAAGGCTGGTTGCGGTTCGACGCGGATGACTGGAGCCAATCGGCCACCGAGCTGGACATCGACCTGGCCAGCCTGGACATGGGCGACGCGGCGTGGAACGCCGCGGTGCTCAAGCCGACCTATCTCGATGCGGAGAAGAACCGCTACGCACACTTCACCAGCACCTCGGTGGAACGGAAGGACGATACGCACGGTCTGTTGCACGGCAACCTCACCCTGCGCGGAGTGACTCACGCGATCGACATCCCCTTCACCTTCAACCGACTCGGCACAACCATCTATGGCATGCATACCGTCGCAGGTTTTTCCGGCACGGCCATGCTGCAGCGTGATGACTACGGCATCACCGCGACGCCCAACTCCGTCGGCCACAACGTAAGCGTGTGGCTGGAGCTGGAGGCCATCCAGGAAGACCCCAACCGCAGCAACAAGGAATCGCCATGAGTTTTCGCAACACCGACCGCCAATGGGGCTCGGTCGCCAAGTTTTTCCACTGGGCCATCGCACTGCTGATCATCGGCAATGGCATCTTTGGCCTGTGCATGGATCTGGCCGGCAATCCCATGCAGAAGATCAACTGGCTTGCGCTGCACAAGTCGATCGGCCTCACCGTGCTGGCGCTGTTCCTGCTGCGCGTACTGTGGCGCTTCTTCAATCGCCAGCCGAAGGACGAGCCCGCGCCGCGTTGGCAGCAACTCGCCGCGCACGCTATGCACATGACGCTTTACGCGCTAGTCGCCGCGTTGCCGCTGAGCGGCTGGTGGTTCAACTCGATCGTCGGCAAGCCGCTGCAGTTCTTCAAGCTGTTCAACCTGCCGGCACTCACCGCCGCCAATCCCGACACGCGCCACCTGTGGCACGAGGTGCACGAATACCTGTTCTGGTTCCTCGTACTACTCCTCGTGCTGCATATCGCCGGCGCGCTCAAGCATCACCTGGTCGACCGCGACAACACTCTGCGGCGCATGCTCCCCTTTGCACGCCTGCGCCAGACCTCTCAAGGAGAACGCTAATGAATCGCTCTGCACTTCGCTTTGCACCCTTGCTGCTTGCCCTTGCCTTGCCGGGTATCGCGAGCGCCGCCGACTATGCCGTACAACCGGCCGGCAGCAAGCTAGGCTTCTCCGGCAGCTTCCAGGGCCAATCGTTCGAAGGCACGTTCGCTCAGTGGACCGCCGCCATCAGCTACGACCCGGCCAAGGTCGCCACCTCGAAGTTCGACGTGGACGTGGATCTGTCCAGTGTGAAAACGGGCGACAAGGATCGTGACGGCGCGCTGCCGGGCTCGGATTTCTTCAACGTGGCCAAGTTTCCCAAGGCGCACTTCGTGACCACGGGCTTCCGCCAGAACGGCGCGCAGGTGATTGCGGACGGCAACCTCACGTTGCGCGGCGTGACCAAACCGGCGAGCCTCAACGTGGTGTTCAAATCGCAGGGTGCCGGCGCCACCATGGACATCAGCGGCGCCGTGAAGCGCCTGGACTTTGGTGTGGGCGGCGGTGACTACGCCGACACCTCGGTGATCGCCAATGATGTGAAGATCAACGCGCACCTGGTGCTTACCGCCAAGTAATCCGTGACCTCGACGTAGGAGCGCGCCCGTGCGCTCCTACGTCGAGGCTTGCACGAACATCTGCACGGCCTTCGCATCGAACGGCCAGTCCAACTCCCGCCCATCCAGGCTGTCGCGCAACACCGGCACGCGTGTGCCGTAGCGCGCTTCCAGCGCCTCGTCGTCGTCCACCCACTGACTGTCGAAATCCGGTGCCCGCGCCTCGGCCATCACGGCCAGCGCCTGATCGCACAGGTGGCAGTAGTCCCGCTGGAAAAGCACGTATCGGATCGGCATAGGCGCCGGAAGATACCTCGACGGCGCCGGTTTCAGCGACATCCGCCCGTCGTTGATCCCGCCGTATCAGTCCCCTGCGTCATCTGTGTCCAGGCGGCGACTGGTAAATTCAAATGATAATAACTATCATTTACAAATTAAGGGCCCAGCGGGCCCGCCCGACGCCACACCGCCCGGGCTCTCCCCCTATCTACAAGACATCAAGGCCCTCCCGATGCCGCCCATCGCTTCGCCGCGACGCCCGTTGCCGCTCCGCAGTCTCGCTTTAGCGCTATCACTGGCGCTGACCGCTCCCGTGCTCCACGCCGACAATGCCACCAGCGCACCGGACGCTACCAAGGTGAAGAACCTGGAAGGCGTGCAGACCACGGCAACGGTGACGGGCGATGGCGACTCGTACACCACCAAGGCAGCCTCGGGCGCCACACGTCTGCCGCTGTCGCTGCGCGAAACACCGCAATCGGTGAGCGTGGTCACCGACCAGCAGATGAAAGATTTCAATCTCACCAACATCAACGCCGTGCTCGACACCACCACCGGCGTCAACGTGGAGCGCGTGGAAACCGATCGCACGTATTACACCGCGCGCGGCTTCGACATCACCAACTTCCTGGTCGACGGCGTGGGCGTGCCCTTCGCCAATGGCGAACAGGAAGGCGATATCGACACGGCGCTGTATCAGCGCATTGAAGTACTGCGCGGTGCGAACGGCCTGCTGTCGTTCACCGGCAATCCCTCCGCCACGATCAACTTCGTGCGTAAGCGCCCTACCGCCGACTTCGAAGGCAGCGTCGGCCTGACCGTGGGTAGCTGGGATAATCGCCGTCTGGACGTCGATCTGTCCGGGCCACTCAACGATTCGCACAGCGTGCGCGGCCGCTTCATCGCCGCCGACCAGGATACCGACAGCTATCTGGACCGCTATAACCTGCGCAAGCAAGTGCTCGGCGGTATCGTCGAAGCGGATCTCGGCAGCAGCACCCTGCTTACCGCAGGCGTCACCTATCAGAAGAACAAGACCCACGGCGGCATGTGGGGCGCACTGCCGCTCTACAACACCGACGGCACGCCCACCGACTACAGCCGAGACACCAGCACCTCCGCCGACTGGTCGCGTTGGAACATCGCCGACACGCGCACCTTCGTGGAACTCACCCAGCAGCTGGGCAACGACTGGAGCCTCAAGGGTTCGCTGAACTATCGCCGCATCGCGGAGAACAGCAATCTGTTCTACGTGTACGGCACGCCGGATGCACAAACGGGCCTGGGCCTGTATGCCTATCCGTCGGCGTACACCAGCAACGAAAAGCAGTACGTCGCCGACCTCTACGCCACCGGGCCGTTTGAACTCGCCGGCCGCAAACACGAGCTGGTGCTCGGTGCGAACTGGGCAAAGGACGACGTGCATCAGCTGTCCAGCTATGGCGAAGGCATCGGCACGCCGCTGGTGCCACTCACCCAGTGGACGGGCGACTATCCGGAGCCGCCGTTCGACGCCTCGTACGGCCAGGGCGACTTCCACATCAAGCGCAAGTCGCTTTACGCCACCGCACGCTGGAGCCTGGCCGATCCGGTCACGCTGATCACCGGCGCCAGCCTCGTGCACATCGAGCAGTACGGCCAGAACTACGGCGTGCCGAGCAACTATGAGAAGACGGAAAGCACGCCGTTCGTCGGCCTGGTGTACGACTTTGCCAAGAACTACTCCGCCTACGTGAGCTACGCGAAGCTGTTCAACCCGCAGACGCAGACCGACATCAACAACAAGGTGCTCGACCCCGTCACCGGCGCGAACCTCGAAATCGGCGTAAAGGGCGAGTGGTACGACGGCCGCCTCAACGCCACCTTCGCGCTGTTCCGCTCGCGCCAGGATGGTCTGGCGGACTACGCCGGCCACAACATGGCGACCAACCAAGATTACTACACGGGCATCAACGCCATCTCGAAGGGTTACGAGTTCGACGTGAGCGGCCAGATCACCGACAACTGGCAGCTCAGCGGCGGCTATACCCAGCTCGGCCTGGTCGATCCGGAAGGTCACAACGTACGTACCTACGTGCCGCGCCGCCTGTTCCGCCTCAACACCACGTATCGTTTCGACGCCCTGCCCGGCCTGCGCGTGGGCGGCACCTTGCGCTGGCAGGATCGCATCTACCGCGACCAACAGGCTGTGGCGCTGGACGGCAGCGAGATCTTTACCAACCAGGGCTCGTATGCGGTGCTCGGGCTGATGGCGGGTTACGACCTCGATCAGCACTGGAGCACCACGTTCAACATCGACAACGTCACCAACCGCAAGTACATCACCAGCCTGTACTGGGCGCAGGGCCTTTACTCGGCACCGCGCAACTACATGCTGAACGTGAGGTACGCGTTCTGATCCACGCCGCGTATGCCATATCGATATGACGCGCGTTTAGACCTGCTTAGGGACGGATGAAGGGATGCTTCGGACAGGAGTGCACGCCGGGCTTGGGGCTCATACGTAAGGCCTTCCGCACCCTTCATCCGCCCCCTCCATACGCCGGCGCACCGAGGGTATCGCTGCGCCGCGACAACCAACGTGCGGCAGCGCGCGTAGAATAGGCGGTTCTCCCCGCCCACTCTGCGTGTCTCCATGGCTGTCAGCGTTTTCGACCTGTTCAAGATCGGCATTGGTCCGTCCTCCTCGCATACCGTTGGCCCCATGCGCGCCGCAGCCCGGTTCGCCGAGCGCTGGCTGGAGGAGAAAGGCGTGCTCGATCGCGTCGTGCGCGTGCGCGCCGAGCTGTACGGCTCACTGGCCATGACCGGCCGCGGCCACGGCACCGACAAGGCCGTGCTGCTGGGCTTCGAAGGCGCGCATCCGGATACGGTCGACCCCGACCACATCCCTGAAACCTTGAACCGCATTCGCACCACGCACCGCTTGCGCGTGCTGGGCAAGCACGAGATCGAGTTCGAGGAAAAGCGCGACCTGGTCTTCAACAAGCGCCAGAAACTGCCGTTCCACACCAACGGCATGCGCTTCTCCGCCTATGACGCAGAGGGCCATGAGCTGGCCACGCGCGATTACTACTCCGTGGGTGGCGGCTTCGTCGTCAACCACGACGAGGCGGCCGAAGACCGCATCGTCGCCGACACCACCGAACAGCCCTACCCGTTCTCCACCGGCGACCAAATGCTGGAGCTGTGCGAGAAGAACAAGCTGACCATCGCCCAGTTGATGATGGAGAACGAGAAGGTGTGGCGCCCCGAGGCGGAAACACGCGCCGGCCTGCTCACCATCTGGAAAGCCATGCAGGATTGTGTGAATCGCGGCCTGCGCTCACCGGGTGTACTGCCCGGCGGCCTCAAGGTCGCGCGGCGCGCACCGCAGATGGCAGAAGACTTGCGCTCGCAGCCGGAAGCGGCGCTGAAAGATCCGCTGACCATTCTTGACTGGGTGAACCTCTACGCGCTCGCCGTGAACGAGGAGAACGCCGCCGGCGGTCGCGTCGTCACGGCGCCCACCAACGGTGCCGCGGGCATCGTGCCGGCGGTGCTGCACTACTACCACCGTTTCTGCCCCAAGTCGGATGAGAACGGCATCGTGGACTTCATGCTCACGGCCGGCGCCATCGGCATCCTCTACAAGGAAAACGCCTCGATTTCCGGTGCGGAAGTGGGCTGCCAGGGTGAAGTGGGCGTGGCCTGCTCGATGGCGGCCGGCGGGCTCACCGCTGCCTTGGGCGGCAACGTGCTGCAGGTGGAGAACGCCGCCGAGATCGGCATGGAACACAACCTCGGCCTGACCTGCGATCCGATCGGTGGCCTGGTGCAGATTCCCTGCATCGAGCGCAACGCCATGGCGTCAGTGAAGGCCATCAACGCCAGCCGCATGGCGCTCAAGAGCGACGGCAAGCATCGCGTGTCGCTCGACAAGGTGATCGCGACCATGCGCGACACCGGCCGCGACATGAAGGACAAGTACAAGGAAACCTCGCGCGGTGGCTTGGCGGTGAACGTCATCGAGTGCTGAGGTTCAGAGCCACGATTACCCCGCTATAACACGCACTACAGATGCCACGGACAGATACGCTCATCCTAGCGAGAGCTGGGATGAGCGTATTCACGATCTCCGTATAGCTCACTCCCCTCACCGTCATTCCGGCGCAGGCCGGAATCCAGTAACGACTCCTTTGAATGGTCGCGATAGGCGACGCTATTCCAGGCAGTGCTTCGCGAAAATCAGATACAAGGGCCACTGGATTCCGGCCTGCGCCGGAATGACGGTGAGGAAAAAACGTCTCGAATCACTCAGGAACCGGAAGGCTGCGCCACTTTGGCCGCATCGGCATCCACCCGCACCTTCAGCTCGGTGAGCTGAGCGGTCGTCAGCTTCGCCTCCGCCTTCGCCAGATAGTCGGCGGCACTCTTGAGCTGCTGCTGGCTGTCCATACGTTGCGCCAGCGAGATCTGGTACCAACCCTCCGCCGGGTTTTCCGCAATGCCGCTGCCCGTCACGTAGGCCACGCCCATCGCGTAATGCCCCAGCATTTCGTTGGCTGCCATCGCCTTGCGGGCCAGTGCCACACCACGCGCCGCATCCACAGGCGCGCCTTCCTTACCGGTAATGAGGAAGTAAGCGAGCGTGCCTTCCGCCTTGGCGTTACCACTGTCGGCGGCCGTCTGCAGCCAATGCATGCCGGCGGTCGTATCGTGTCGGCCGAACAAGCCGGTGAGGTAGATCTGGCCGAGTGACAACTGCGCATCGGCGTCGCCTTTCTGCGCCGCCGCAACCATCAGTTTTTCGGCGAGCGCCGTGTCCTTGGGTACGCCCATTTCGCCGGTAAGGCGGGCCATCGCCAACACTTCCATGCCCTTGGACGAGCCTTTGTCGGCCGCTTTCTGCGCCCACTGCAAGGCCTCCTGTGTGCCACCGGTGGAGAGCAGCGATACCGCGAGCACCGCCATGCGATCGCCGTTCGGGTCGATGTTTACACTCTTGCGCATCCACTCGATGGCCGTGGGAACGTCGCGTGTTACACCGACGCCGGCCATGATGGTCGAGCCAAGCATCCACGCACCCTCTGCGCTGCCCGCCGTCGCGGCCTTGCGATACCAGTCGGCACCCGCCGCTTTGTCGGCTGGCACACCGTCGTCCTGCAAGGCCTTGCCCAGCGCCACCTGCGCCTGGACATCGCCCGCCTCGGCACGCTGCTTCAGCGCATCGCGTGACGCATCACCTGAGGGCGTCGCTGCCGACACCGGGAATGCGGCCACTGCCGCGGCCATCACCACCAGCATTGCCGCACGGATCATCATGGTGCGCCTACCTTTGTGGGAGGCCCCGATGGTAGCCGCCCACCAACGCGGCGCCAATTAGCCGACAACGGGAACCCACCGGTATCAGCACGTGTGCCGATTCGGCCGCCGATTCAATGACCTGCGTGCTGCGCTGCGCCACGGTCCGTGACTCCCGACGGGCTGACAGCTGTAGGACGGGTCTGTCATCATCGTCCCCTTTGTCGCCCGGGATGGCGGCTGCCACATGTGTCGCCCCAGGGGCGGCCCGTCGATCCACTGACCTGGGGACCTGCATGTCTCAATCTCCGATCCGCCGCGACGTCGGCCCGTTCGCTCTCATGCTCACCGGCCTGGGCTCCATCATCGGCTCCGGCTGGTTGTTTGGCGCCTGGAAGGCCGCCGGCCTCGCAGGCCCGGGAGCTGTCTGGGCATGGGTGCTCGGCGCGGCCATCATCATGACCATTGCGCTGACCTACGCGGAACTGGGCGCCATGTTCCCCGAGTCCGGCGGCATGGTGCGTTACAGCCATTACTCGCACGGTTCGTTGGTGGGCTTTATCGGCGCATGGGCCAACTGGATCGCCATTGTTTCGGTGATCCCGGTCGAAGCGGAGGCCTCCGTGCAGTACATGGCATCGTGGAAGTGGCAGTGGGCGCAGGATCTCTACATGCACATGCCTGATGGCCACGGCGAGCTCTCGCATGCGGGCCTCGGCATTGCCGCTGTGCTGGTGATCATCTATTTCCTGCTCAACTTCTGGAGCGTCAAGCTGTTCGCACGCTCCAATACGCTCATCACCGTGTTCAAGCTGGTGGTGCCGGCCGCCACCGGCGTGGCCCTGATCGCCAGCGGCTTCCATCGCGAGAACTTTTCGGTGGGTATCCACGGGGACGCGCACGCGATCGACTTTGCGGCAGTGCTGACCGCCGTGGCGACGGCAGGCATCGTCTTCAGCTTCAACGGCTTCCAGAGCCCGGTGAATCTTGCCGGCGAAGCGCGCAACCCGGGCAAGAGCATTCCGTTCGCGGTGGTCGGCTCGATCCTGCTGGCTACGGTGGTCTATGTGATTCTGCAGGTGGCCTATCTCGGCGCCGTACCCCCGGAACTGCTGGCCAAAGCGGGCTGGCACGGTATCGATTTCCGTTCACCGTTCGCCGAACTCGCCATCATCGTCAACCTGCACTGGCTGGCCATGCTGCTGTACATCGATGCCTTCATCAGCCCCAGCGGCACCGGCATGACCTATACCGCCACCACCGCACGCATGCTCTACGGCATGGAGCGCAACGGCACGCTGCCCAAGATCCTGGGCCGCATCCATCCGAAGTGGGGCGTGCCGCGCCCGGCGATGTGGCTGAACCTGGCGGTGTCGTTCCTGTTCCTGTTCTTCTTCCGCGGCTGGGGCACGCTGGCGGCGGTGATTTCGGTGGCGACGATCATTTCCTACCTGACCGGCCCGGTGAGCGCGATGACGCTGCGTCGCACGGCGCCGAGCCTGCATCGTCCGCTGCGCATCAAAGGCTTGCCGATCCTGGCGGGCGTGGCCTTCGTCATGGCGACCGAGCTGCTGTATTGGGCACGCTGGCCGCTGACCGGCGAGATCATCCTGCTGATGGTGGTGGCGCTACCGGTGTACCTGTTCTATCAGTTCAAGGCGAACTGGCACGACTTCGGCCGCCAGCTGAAGGGCGCGTGGTGGCTGATTTTCTACCTGCCGACACTGGCGCTGGTGTCGTGGATGGGCAGCTCGGATTTCGGCGGCAACGGCTACCTGAGCTATGGCATGGACCTAGCCGTGGTGGCAGTGATCGGCCTGGTGTTCTATGTGTGGGGCGTCAAGTCGGGCTGGCGTACGCCGTCTGTGGAAGAGGCCGAGGCGAATCCGCACCTGCACGATTGAGTCTGCCAAGCATCAGATGAAACGAAAAACGCGCGGTGATGAACCGCGCGTTTTTTTGTTTCTGGTCACTGCGACTCTCTTATGATGCGCACACCCGGAGAGGATTCCGGCATCAAGAAGGAAATCGGATGTCATCGTTTCAGTGGTTCTGCCTGTCCTTGCGCATCATCGGTGTGTGGACGCTGGTTTCAGGCCTGGAAATGCTGGGCTCGGCCTATAACGTGGCGCATGGGCACAGTGGCTCCGGATACGACGCCTGGGCTTTCGTCAATCAAACGGTTTTCCATGTCGTAATCGCTGCACTACTGATCGGACTGGCACCCGCGCTTGCGCGCATGGTGTATCGCCAGCCCGAGCGCAAACCTGCAGCCGAGACAGAAGAAAACGGACTGTAATCCGCGCCACCTACACCAACGCCAGCACATCCCCCAGCAACGCCTGCGCGGTCACTTCCGGTCCCGCACCGGGCCCCTGTATCACCAAGGGCTGCGTGTTGTAGCGCGTGGTGCTGAGCGCGAACTGGTTGTCGGTGCCGTAGAGCCGCGTGGCCGGGTGATTGGCTGGCACCTCGACCAAGCCGACACGGGCGCGGCCGCGCTGGTTGAGACGCGCGAGAAAACGTAGCGCGCCGCCACGAGCCTTCGCTTCAGCGAAGCGCCTAGCGAGAGGTGCATCCAGTTCCTCAAGACGTGACAGGAAGGTTTCCACGTCGAGGCCGCGAAGGTTCTCCGGCACCAGGCTCTCCACTTCTACTTCGTCCGGGCGCAGTGCGAAGCCCGCACATCGCGCAAGGATGAGCAGCTTGCGCGCCACATCTTCACCCGAGAGGTCGCTGCGCGGATCGGGCTCGGTGTAGCCCAGTTCACGTGCCCGGCGCAGCAGCGCAGAGAACGGCTGGCTACCGTCATATTGGTTGAACAGGTACGAAAGCGACCCAGAGAACACGCCTTCGAGCGTCAGCAGCGCATCGCCGCATTGACGCAGACGGCGCAACGTGGAGATCACAGGCAGCCCTGCCCCCACCGTGGCGGAGTCGCCGTAACGGCCGCCATTTGCCAGCGCCGCCTGCAGCGTCCGCCAGCCCGGCAGGTCACCACCGGCCAGCGACTTGTTGGCCGTGACGACGTGATAACCGTTTGCCAGCCATTCCGCGTGGCACAAGGCCAGCGCACTACTGGCGGTCGCATCGATGATCACCTTTACCGAGGCATCATGGGCGTCGAGTGCGCCTAGCAAGACGCCGTCATTGCGCACATCGCCATGCGTCTTGAGCTTTTCGCGCAACGTGCGATCGGCCAACTGTTCTGTCTGCGTCTGCTGGCGGCGCGAATTGGCCGCACCCACCAGCCGGATGGATGCGGCGGCCGGCGTATTGAGCAATTTGAGGAACGCACCACCGACGACGCCCGTACCCAGCAAAACCGCTGCGATGACGGGCGACGCCTCTGCTTTCGATGCGCTCGCAGCCTCCGCCGCCAGCACCGCGCTCATGCGCTCACCCGACGTTTGAGGTGGGCAGCTGCCTCTACGCGAAGCAGTGCGGCGTCGATATCGCGCAACAGATCGTCACCGTCTTCGATGCCCACCGACAGGCGCAGCAGCGTGTCGGCGATACCGGCCGCGCGGCGCGCCTCGGGCGCCATGGAGGCATGCGTCATCGACGCAGGATGCGCGACCAGACTTTCTACTCCGCCTAGCGACTCAGCGAGCGAGAAATACTGGACCCCGTCCACGAAGGCCGCCACCTGCTCCTCGCCGCCTTCAATTTCGAAGCTCAGCATGGCGCCGAAACCCAGCTGCTGACGCGCCGCGAGCGCGTGGCCTGCGTGGCTTTCGAGGCCTGGGTAATACACCTTGCGAACGGCCGCATGGCCGTCCAAACGTTCCGCGATGCGTACGGCGTTCTCTTGGTGCTGACGCAGACGAACGTTCAGCGTGCGCAGGCCACGCAAGGTGAGGAAGCTGTCGAACGGTGCACCGGTGAGGCCGTTGCAGTTGCCCCACCACTTGAGCTGCTCCGCCACGGCCGGGTCACGTGCAATGACGGCGCCGCCGACCACGTCGCTGTGGCCGTTGATGTACTTGGTGGTGGAGTGCACCACCACGTCGGCGCCCAACGTCAGCGGCTGCTGCAGGGCGGGCGACAGGAACGTGTTGTCGACAACCACCAGCGCGCCCACAGCGTGCGCGGCCTGCGCCACGTGGCGGATGTCGGTGATGCGCAGCAGCGGGTTCGACGGCGTTTCCACCCACACCAGCGACGGCTTGAGCGCCAGGCCTTCTGCCAGCGTGTGGCTGTTGGTGAGATCAACGAACTTCACCTGGAACCGACCCTTCTTCGCCCAGGCGTCCAGCAGGCGCCAGGTGCCGCCGTAGCAATCGTGCGCGGCGAGCACCAACGAGCCAGCCGGTACCAGTTCCAGCGCAAGCGCCACCGCCGCCATGCCGCTGGCCGTCACTACGGCGCCCGCGCCCTGCTCCAGTTCGGCCAGTGCGTCACCCAGCAGGTCGCGCGTGGGGTTGCCGCTGCGCGAATAGTCATAGGCGCGCTTCTTGCCGAAGCCTTCGAACGCATAGTTGGTGGACAGGTGCAGCGGAGGCACTACGGCGCCGTGCTGAGTGTCCGATTCAATGCCGGCGCGCACGGCCCGGGTGTTCAGGCCCGGCGGGATACAGGGGACGGTGGTATCGCTCATGGTGGATCTCCGTGCGTATCGCGTCTTTGGATTCGGGGTCAACAACCGGCCAGCGCGTCGCGCAGCAGCGGCGCGAGGCGGTCGGTTTCCTTGAGGAAGGCATCGTGGCCGTAGGGCGACTCGACCACTTCGAGCGTGGCCGGGCCATGCAGGCGACGCTGCAGCTCGCACAGATCCGCCAGCGGCACCAGGCGATCGGAGGGAAAGCCGATCAACGTGGCGGGCGCGGCGACCTGTTCGGGCGTTACGTCGTGAAGGTCGATGGATTCGGACAGCGCGAGGAAGCGCTCGACATCGAAGCGCTCGACGAAGCGACGACCGGCGTGTTCGAGGTAATCCTCGACAGGGAAGTGGAAGCGTCCATCGCGAAATTCCGGCGCGGCGGTAAACCGCTTGGCGAACTCCTCGCTGCCGCGATAGGTGGTCATGGCGAGCTGGCGGGCCAGCGCAAGCGCCTGGTCGGCCTGGCCGCTTTCCAGCCCCAGCCGCACGATGCCGCGCTGCACCGAGCGCTGCGCCGTGGCCAGCGGATGCGGCCGGTGCGCGCCAGCCAGCAGCACCAGGCGACCGAGGGCATAGGGATGGCGAGCAGCGAAGGCCAGCGCGACCATCGCGCCATAGGACGAGCCGATAAAGGCATGCACACGGTTGATGCCCAGCGCATCCACCAGCGCGGCAAGCACATCGGCCTGATCCTCGCTGGACACGGCCTGGACCTCGGCGAGGTCGGCCGGGGTGATCCAGTCAATGGAGAGTACCCGGTAGCGGTCCAGATCCAACGGCAGGCCAGGGCCTACCTGGGCTTGCCACCAGCCGGGAGCGGCTTCGCCATCCAGTGCCACCACGTCGCGGGTAGCCGAGATACCACCCTGCACGATCACCGTGGGGGCGTCCGGCGCGCCACACCAGAGGTAGCTCACTTCCAGCTCGCAGGGCGCGCTGCCGTACTTAGGGGTGATGACCAGGCGACGGGTGCAGCGCTGGGTGGTCAGGTCCGGCCGCATACCGCCAAACACCGCGGCGGGAGCGGGTGTGACGGACGGGGTGATTTGCGGCTGGCTGGACATCTGGCTCTTCTCCGGTCGGCATCGACCTGCGGACCGGAGAGGCGGGCAACACACGGCCGGCACGAGGCGCGGCGGTGCAGATTTGCCCTCATCTCGCGGCGTGCGCCCTAAGGCGTTACCGCAGGAATTGGCACCGTCGCGGAAAATTCCGCAGGTTGCCCCGGCTTCAAAGGGCCTGTCCCTCCGCCGGTCTCGATGAGTAGGGAGGAATCTAACGGCCTCGAATGACCGTGTCAATAGACGTCTAAACGTCTATGCATCTAGCCATCGACGTTTTATCCAGAAAACCGAAGGTTTCGCCTGAAACCACGGCCTTTCCGCGCCCGACCCAGGCTGCGCCGGGCGCGGCAGAAGCATTTACTGCTTCACAGCCACGAAAGACATCGTACGGTTACGCAGCTTGTCGTCGAAAATCATGCTCATGTGCTTGCCATCGGCTGAGACGGTGGAGGTAAGCACGCCCACCACTTTGCCGCCCCGCTTGTCGGTTTCCACCATCGATAGTTTGCCGGCCTGCTTCACCGTAACGCTGTTGATACCGGGATCACCCTTGTACGGCGCCTCGGTGCCATCCAGTTTGGCCGCATATGACTGGCCGGTGGGTGTGGTCATGTCCAATACACCGCCCTCCTCCTTGTAGGTGAGTTCGGTGCCGTTATCGGACATATTGGCGATAGTGGCCGTGACCCAGGAGCCGGATATCGCATGGGAGCCGGCGGGCCCGGCGGCGACCTGCTTGAGCTCGCCATTACCGGTCACTGGCGCGCCATTGGTGTTGCTGCTGTCGCTGAACTCAAAATGCGCCGCCTTGCCATCGGGCGCCACGGTCGTGGTGGTGGTAGCGACGACCTTACCGCCCTTCTTGTCGGTCTCCTTGACGGTGTGTGCGTCCACCACCTCGATCGCGATCGAGTCGAGATACGGATGCCCAGTAATCGGATGATCCTGACCATCGGCCTTGATGCTTACCGGCGGCACGCAAGTCTTGCACGCGTACATGCCGTCCTTGAGCACGAGCACGTCGGGCTTCTTGGGCATCTGCACCTTGCTCATGTCGATCTTCCAGGTGCCGTCGAACGGCCCGTCGGCCATCGCACCCAGCGGACACAGCAAAAGCAGGCATAGGCCTGCGGACAGTGGCTTGTTCATGGCATGACTCCCAGAGGTTGGTATGGCCGGGCGATACCCATGTCCCCTGGAGACATCGTTGTCCTGTGGGCGCTGCTCCCTCGGACCCAGCTTCTTCACGCTACGCCGCCACCATGGCCGCAGCCATTGGCCGGAAGTGTTAGCAACCCATGGATTTGCGAGGCAGATATCGGGCTGCAACACTGCGCATCCAACTCCACCGCCTTTCGGATACCGATGTCCCTCGCCGCCCATCTCGTCGTTGCCCTCATCGCCCTGCTCCACGTGTGGTTCCTGGTGCTGGAGATGTTCCTGTGGACGCGTCCCTCGGGCCGGCGCGCCTTCGGCCTGACCAAGGAGTTCGCTGAGCAGTCGAAGGTGCTGGCGGCCAACCAGGGCCTCTACAACGGCTTCCTCGCCGCCGGCCTGTTGTGGGGACTGTGGTTGGGCGATGCCGGTCGAGCCATCACGCTGTTCTTCCTGGGCTGCGTGCTTGTGGCCGGCCTGTTCGGCGGAATGACAGCCTCGCGCAAGATTCTGTGGGTCCAGGGTCTGCCAGCGCTGATCGGCCTGATACTGGTCATGCTGACCTGAGCACTTTTCATGACGGATGGCTCCTACGCCAGCCACGGCCCTGTGCCATGCTTTTTACCCCACCCGCGACATCTGGCCACTCATGACCGCATTACCCAAGGAAGCCGTCGGCACCTGCTTTGATCCGCAACGGATGCTCCATGCGCGCGAGCGCACCTGGGCTGCGTTGCACGGCATCCGCGAGCGCATGCGCCCCGGCATCACCGAGGAAGAGGCGAAAGCCGAAGCCATGGAGGTGTTCCAGGCGCTAGGCATGGAGCGGCTGTGGCATCCGGTGCTCATCCGCATCGGCAGCAACACCACCAAGATCTACCGAGAACGCTCCGAGCCGGTGCAACTGGGCGAGAACGACATCTACTTCATCGATCTTGGCCTTGTCTTCGAGGGCCACGAAGGCGATGCGGGCGACACCTTCGTGATGGGCCACGCCCCGGAAAAACAGGCATGCGCGGATGCCGCGCGTGAACTGTTCGAGCTGACCGCTACCGCATGGCGAGAGCAGGGCCTCAGTGGCGAAGCCCTCTATGCATTTGCCGAGGAGCGCGCCCAGGCGATGGGCTGGCGGCTCAATCACGAGATCAAGGGGCATCGCGTCAGTGACTTCCCCCATTCGGTGCACAAGGCTGGCGACCTGGGCGAGTACGGCGAACGGCCATCCAGCGGGCTGTGGGTACTGGAGATCCAGATTGCCCATCCAACCGAGCCGTATGGCGCGTTCTATGAGGATTTGTTGACTCGTGATTAGGGGCAACAAGCCGTTACAGCGTATGGGCTAGCATGTGCGGATTCCTCCCGAGTGCATCGCATGTCCCCTGAGTCATCCCACCGAGCAGCAGAAACCGCTCGGCCTTCGCCTGCAGATGCTTCCACGGATCGGCTCAAGTTCAACGGCGACAATACGTTCCAGCGCGAGCTGCGGCGGCGTGTCGAGGCGCTGTTCAAGCACTCCGGGCAAAAGCAGCGTGACGATGCGCGTCTCTACCGCAAGACGGCGATCATCCTTGCCACCTTCGCCGTGTCCTACGTGCTGCTGGTTTTCTTCGCAGCCACGTGGTGGCAGGGTTTGCTGCTCAGCATCGTGCTGGGCGTGGCAACCGCGCAGATCGGCTTCAATATTCAGCACGATGCGGGTCACCAGGCTTATTCAGAGCGCCGCTGGATCAACAAGTGCATGGCCATGACGCTGGATCTGGTCGGCGGCAGCTCGTACGTGTGGCACTGGAAGCATGCGCACTTCCATCACACTTACGTGAATATCGACGGCTACGACAGTGACATCAACCTGGGTGCGCTGGCGCGATTTTCGCCGCAACAGAAGCACTATTGGCACCACCGGTGGCAACACCTGTACCTATGGCTGCTCTATGGCCTCACGGCGGTGAGCTGGCATCTGCATGATGACTTCCGCGACGTCATCACCGGCACCATCGGCAAGCGACGCTTTCCGCGGCCGCGCGGCAAGGATCTGGCGGGTTTTATCCTGGGCAAGCTGGTCTTTTTCACCCTCGCGCTCGGCTTGCCGCTGCTGTTTCATTCGCTGGGTGCGGTGCTGCTTTTTTACGCCGTCACCGCCGTCGTGGCCGGGCTGCAACTAGCCATGGTGTTTCAGTTGGCACACGCCGTGGAAGCAGCCGCGTTCCCTTCGCCGAGCGAACCGGGCCGTATGAACACGCCCTGGGCGATCCATCAGCTGGAAACCACGGCGAATTTCTCGCGCAACAGCCGCGTGATCACCTGGCTGGTCGGCGGCCTGAATTTCCAGGTGGAGCACCATTTGTTTCCTCGCATCAGCCACGTCCACTACCCGGCCATCTCGCGGGTGGTGGAGGCGACCTGTCTCGAATACGGCGTGCCCTACCATGCGAATAGCTCGTTTGGTGCCGGCCTGGCCTCACACTACCGCTGGCTGCGCCAGATGGGGCGGCCGCAGGCTGAGCCGGCGGCGCTGGTGCTGGAGCCGCTGCCGGAGAGTTGAGTCACAGGCTCCCCTCGGCGGGCGGTGGCGGGCATGGCGCGGCCGAAAGGCCGTTCCACGCTATCATTGTGGGCTAGCCTTCCTGCCGATCCGCCTGCATGTCCGCCCATCTCACCGAAACCCGCCGCCGCCGCACCTTCGCCATCGTCAGCCACCCTGACGCCGGCAAGACCACGCTGACCGAAAAGCTGCTGCTGTTCGGCGGCGCCATCCAGATGGCCGGCTCGGTGAAGGGCCGCAAGGCGGCGCGCCATGCGACCTCCGACTGGATGGCACTGGAAAAAGAGCGCGGCATTTCGGTGACCTCGTCGGTGATGCAGTTCCCCTATGAGGGCCGCATCGTCAACCTGCTGGACACCCCAGGCCACGCGGACTTCTCGGAAGACACCTACCGCGTGCTCACCGCGGTGGACTCGGCACTGATGGTGATCGACTGCGCCAAGGGCGTGGAAGAACGCACCATCAAGCTGATGGAGGTGTGCCGCCTGCGCGACACCCCCATCATGACTTTCATCAACAAGCTCGACCGCGAAGGTCGCTCGCCCATCGAACTGTTGGACGAGGTGGAGTCGGTGCTGGGCATCGCCTGTGCCCCGCTCACCTGGCCCATCGGCATGGGCAAGCGCTTGAAGGGCGTGTACCACCTCGTGCTCGACGAGGTGCACGTGTTCGAGCAGGGCAAGAATTTCACGCGCCAGGACTCGACCATCTTCAAGGGTCTGGATTCGCCAGGCCTGGAAGCGGCAATCGGGGCTGAAGCACTGTCCGAATTGCGCGACGAACTGGAGCTGGTGCAAGGCGCCTCGCATCCGTTCGACATCGAGCAGTATCTGGCCGGCAAACTGACGCCGGTGTTCTTCGGTTCGGCGGTGAACAACTTCGGCGTGCAGTTGCTGCTCGATTTCTTCGTCGAGCACGCGCCTTCGCCCAAGTCGCGCGCCACGCTCACGCGTGAAGTGAAGCCGGAAGAAGAAGCCCTCACCGGTTTCGTCTTCAAGATCCAGGCAAACATGGACCCAGCGCACCGCGACCGCATCGCCTTCATGCGCGTGTGTTCGGGCACCTACACCGCTGGCATGAAGATGGTGCAGACGCGCACCGGCAAAGACGTGCGCATCGCCAATGCACTCACCTTCATGGCCAGCGACCGCGAAATCGTGGAAAGCGCGTACCCCGGCGACGTGATCGGCCTGCACAACCACGGCACTATCGGCATCGGTGATACGTTCACCGAAGGCGAGATCGTGAGCTTCACCGGCATCCCCAACTTCGCGCCGGAACTGTTCCGCCGCGCACGTCTGCGCGATCCGCTGAAGATGAAGGCGCTGCAGAAGGGCTTGGCGCAGTTGTCGGAAGAAGGCGCTACGCAGTTCTTCCGTCCGCTGATGAGCAACGACCTGATCCTGGGCGCAGTGGGCGTGCTGCAGTTCGATGTGGTGGCCTATCGCCTCAAGGACGAATACGGCGTGGATGCCAGCTTCGAGCAGGTCACCGTGGCGACGGCGCGCTGGGTGTACTGCGACGACGCGAAGAAGATGGAAGAGTTCCGCGAGAAGAACGCCAACAATCTCGCGATCGATGCGGCGGGCCAGCTGGTCTATCTCGCCCCTTCGCGCGTGAACCTGCAGTTGGCGCAGGAGCGCTCGCCCGCCGTGCGCTTCTCGGCCACGCGCGAGCACGCCACGTCGGTCGACCTGTAACAACCTGAAGCCGTCACTCCCACGCAAGCTGTGGGATGACGGCCGGCACGTATTCGCCGCGGTGTCCGCGCTGTTAGCCTTGTCGGCACGTCCAGGGATATCCAGCCGCATGCCAGCCAAGCCCATTGCCTTCAGCACACCCGCGACCGCTACGCCCTGGCAACGCTGGGTCGTGTTCTCCCCTTTTGGTCGCATCGTGTTCTTCGCGGCGCTTTACCTGGTGCTGATCAAACTGCTCTCCATGGGCGTCGATGCCATGGGCATCGTCGGTCCCGGGGTGCCGAGACTGACACGTGCCTTCGGCATCCTTGCCGTGCAACTGATTCCCTCCGTGCTCGCTTACACGGTGCTGGTGAAAGCCATCGAGCGCCGCCCGATGGACGAGCTAGCCGCGCATGACGCCCCCACGCTGGGCCTCGCCGGGCTGGTGCTCGGGGCCCTGCTCATGAGCGCTGTCGTGTTCGTGCTGTGGCTGGCCGGGAGCTATCACATCACCGGCACCGACCCATCCGTGAACTGGCTTCCCGCGGTGCTGACCACTGGCCTGGGCGCGGGCATCGGTGAAGAGATCGTCACGCGCGGCGTGTTGTTCCGCGCCGTGGAGGAAGGCCTGGGCACCTGGTGGGCTCTCGGCGTCTCGGCACTGTTCTTCGGGGCCGCCCACATTTTCAACCCCGGCGCCACGCTGTGGAGTTCGCTCGCCATCGCCATCGAAGCCGGTGTGCTGTTGGCCCTGCTCTATCACGTGACGCGTTCCCTGTGGCCGTGCATCGGCCTGCATGCGGCCTGGAACGTCATGCAGGGCACGGTCTATGGCATCCCTGTATCGGGCACGGAAGCGCACGGCTGGCTCGTCTCCACCCGTAGCGGCCCGGACTGGCTGAGTGGCGGCGTGTTTGGCGCGGAAGCCTCGGTAGTGGCGCTGACCCTGTGCTCTGCCTGCTCGGTCCTGCTGCTCATCGTGGCGCTGCGCCGCGGCAGCATCGTCCGCCCCGCGTGGCGCCGCAGACATATCGTCGCGACCTGACATCAGCTATCGCCTTCACAAAACTGCGGATACCCTGAAGGCTATCCGCCCCGGCCGGGCAGCACTGCCCGGCCCTGACACCTGTGAAGACGTATGGCCGCCCCGAAAACCCGTTATTCCTGGCTGGCCCACCAGCCGATGCAATGGAAGATCCTCATCGCGATCGGCACCCTCGTGCTGCTGTTCGTGGTCTGCGGCACCTTCACACTACAGTCGCTAGGCCGGCAGGACGTTAGCGCGCACTGGGCGAGGCACACCTACGACGTGCGCGCCAAGATCGACGACGTGGTCGAACACCTGCAGGCCAGCCAAGTCGCCGTGCGCGGCTACCTGCTGAACCCGGCGGGAGGCGAGCTTGCCGACTACCAAAAGGCAAACACCGGCCTGGCCAAGGACATCGCTGACCTGCGCAGCCTTACCAGCGACAACCCGGTACAACAGACGCGCATCGATCACCTGGAGTCCATGGCGGACCAGTGGCAGAAGGAAGCGCTGCACAACGGCATCGAGCCGATCCAGGCAACCCACGCCGCCGACACCGCCGACGCTGCTCTCGAGCGCACTCGCGTCCAGAACCAATATCTAAGCCGCCGCACCGTCTCCGTCGAAGACATACTCGCGGTGCTCAATACCATGGACGACATGGAACGCACCCTGCTGGACCAGAGGGAGCAGACGCAACATCGAGATGTGACCGAAGTGCGGGCGAGCATCTGGATCACCCTGGTGCTTTCCATCCTGCTTGGCGGTTCGGTGGTCTACATGACGCTCCGCCTTATCACTCGGCCGATTCGCCGCATGACCGACCTGATGACCCGTTTGGCGAACCACGACCACACCGTGGAAATCAGGCAACTGGAGCGACGCGACGAGATCGGCGAGATCGCGCGCGGCCTGCACGTGTTCAAGCAAATGGCGATCGAAACCGCCGCCCAGACCTGGGTAAAGACGCAGGTATCGCAGATCGCCAGCGACCTGCAAAAGGTGGAGACCGAACGGGAGTTTGCCGAGCAGCTCACCGGCACGCTGGGGCCGATGCTCGAATGTGGCGTCGGCGTGTTCTACCGTTTCGACGAGGAACATCAGCGACTGCAGTTGATGGGTAGCTACGGCTATCAGCAACGCAAACATCTGAGCACCGACTATGCACTGGGCGAGGGCCTCGTAGGTCAGTGCGCCGTGGAACAAAAGCCGATCACCCTGCAAGACGTGCCCGACAACTACGTGCGCATCCACTCAGGCACCGGCGAAGCGTCACCGCGCTCCATCGCGGTCATGCCGTTGATTCTGCGTGGCAAGCTGCTTGGCGTGCTGGAACTGGCGAGCTTCCATCACTTCACCGATCCGCAGCAGCGTCTGCTGGACGAATTGTTGCCGATCGCTTCGTTGTCGCTGGAGAACCTCGGCCGCGCCATCCGCACGCAAGATCTGCTCCAACGCACCAGCGAACAGGCTGACGAACTGCGTGCGTCCGAAGACATCCTGCGCCGCCAGCAGCAGGATCTTCAGGCCACCAACGAAGAGCTCAACGCCAAGACCCACGAGCTGCAGGAGCAGTCGCAGCGTCTGCTCGCCTCGGAAGAAGAACTGCGCGTGCAAACCGAGGAGCTGCAGGCGTCGAACGAAGAGCTGCGCCAGAAAACCGATACGCTCAACCAGCAGAAGCACGTGCTGGAAACACTGCAGCGCGAAACACAGGAAAAGGCGGAAGAACTGGCCCGAGCCAGCCAGTACAAATCCGAATTCCTCGCCAACATGTCGCACGAATTGCGCACACCACTCAACAGCCTGCTGATTCTCTCGCGCAGCCTGGCCGACAACCGCGAGGGCAACCTCGACGACGAACAGGTAGAGTCCGCGCGCATCATCCACGACTCGGGCAACAACCTGCTGCGTCTGATCAACGACATCCTCGACCTCTCCAAGGTAGAGGCCGGCAAGATGGACGTGGTACTGGATGACTTCCCGCTCGCCGACCTCGAACGCGTGCTCATGCGCACGTTCCATCACGTCGCGCAGGAAAAGCAGCTCGGCTTCATCGTGCAGATCGACCCGAGCCTGCCCACAACTCTGCGTACCGATGGCAATAAGCTGGAGCAGATCGCCAACAACCTCGTCGGCAATGCGTTCAAGTTCACGCATCGCGGCTCGGTCACCGTCCGCATCGAGCGCCCCTCCGCCGCCATCGCCATGCCGGCGTCATTGCGTGGCAAAGAGGTGGTCGCCATCGCCGTGACTGACACGGGCATCGGCATCCCGCATGAGAAGGCGCAGAAGATCTTCCAGGCGTTCGAACAGGTCGATGCCAGCACGAGTCGTCAGTACGGCGGCACCGGCCTGGGTTTGACGATCTCCAAGCGCATCGCAGAACTACTCGACGGCGACATCGTGCTGCACAGCAATGCAGGCCACGGCAGCACCTTTACCATCCTGCTGCCCTTGGCGGGACCGTCGGGACAAGTCGTCGCCGCGCCCGCCAATATGGCCGCACCGGCGCCCGCAGCGATGCGCCCGACGCTCACGTCCGCCTTGCTGCCGGAAACCATTGAAGACGACCGGGACAGCATCAACCCGAGCGATACCATCATCCTGATCATCGAGGATGACCCCGTGTTCGCACGCATCCTCGCCGACATGGTTCGCCGTAAGGGCTATCGCGTGCTGGCAGCGGCGGACGGTGAATCCGGCCTGCAGTTGGCGGCGCGCTACCGCCCCACCGGCATCCTGCTCGACGTGATGCTGCCGGGCATGGACGGCTGGACCGTGATCGAGCGACTGAAGGAAGACGCTGCCACGCGGCATGTACCCGTGCACTTCATCTCGGCAGTGGACGAGGCCAACCGTGGTCGCGAACTCGGTGCGGTGGGCTTTCTTACCAAGCCGGTCAGCCGCGAAGCCATTGGTGACGCCTTCGAGCGACTGCTGCATTTCGCCGAAGGCCACATGCGCCACCTGCTGATCGTCGATGACGATGCCGACTCGCGCGCCGCCATGCGTACGCTGCTGCGTAACGACGACGTCACCATCGACGAGGCCGGCAGCGCCGAAGAAGCGCAGGAACGCATGGCCGACACGACCTACGACTGTGTCGTGCTCGATCTGGGCCTCCCCGGCATGTCGGGTACCGAGTTCCTTGAACAGCTTTCCACCACCGGCAGAATCCCGCCGGTAGTGGTCTATTCCGGCCGCGAGCTCAGCCGCGAGGAAAGCCTCAAGTTGCGACAGTACACCGACAGCATCGTCATCAAAGGTGCGCGCTCGCCGGAACGCCTGCTCGACGAAGTGAGTCTGTTCCTGCACAGCATCCAGGGCGCGCGGGCACAGCGCGCCGCCGTCGGCGTCACGGCCACCGGGGCATCACCTGCGGCACTCGCCACACCGGATGCGAGTGCCCTGCAGGACCGCAAGGTATTGCTGGTCGATGACGACATGCGCAACCTGTTCGCCCTGTCCAAAGTGCTGCGTGGCTGGGGCATGCACGTGACCATGGCGCAGGATGGCCAGAAAGCGCTCAAGGCTCTGGCCGATCACAACGACGTCGAACTGGTGTTGATGGACGTGATGATGCCGGTGATGGATGGCTACGACACCATCCGCGAGATTCGCGCCCAGCCGCAACTGGCGAAGCTGCCCATCATCGCGTTGACCGCCAAGGCCATGCGCGGCGATCGCGAGAAGTGCCTGGAAGCCGGCGCAAACGACTATCTGTCCAAGCCCATCGACATCGACAAGCTGTCCTCGATGATGCATGTGTGGCTGCACCGATGAACACGTCGACCGACCAGCCGCAGGCGCAGACGCAGGAAACCTCGCTCGAGGACATCGAGATCGAGCTATTCGTGCGCGCGCTGAAGCTCCGGCACGGTTATGACTTCACCCAGTACGCCCCTGCCTCGCTCAAGCGCCGCGTGCTTCAACTCACGCACGCACAGGGGGCAGATACCGTTAGCGCCCTCACCACTCGCCTGTTGCACGAACAGAATTTCCTGCCCATCGTGCTGGAGGGTCTGTCGGTGCCGGTGTCGGAAATGTTCCGCGACCCCGACGTCTTCCTCGCGCTGCGTGAGCAAGTTTTCCCTGTGCTCGCCTCCTATCCGCAGATCAACATCTGGCAGGCCGGCTGCGCGCATGGGCAAGAGGTGTATTCGCTGGCCATCTTGCTCGAAGAGGCCGGACTTTACGATCGCACGCAGATCTACGCCACCGACTTCAACGAGAGTGCGCTGCGCCACGCGCAGGAAGGCATCTACCCTTCCCGCGAGGCGAAACTGTGGTCGCGCAATTACCTCGCGGCTGGCGGCAGCCATACGCTGGCCGACTATTACAGCGCACGCTATGAACTCATCAAGCTCGACCAGCGCCTGCGTCGCAACGTGATCTTCGCCAACCACAACCTGGTCACCGACGAAGTGTTCTGCGAGGCGCACCTGGTGCTGTGCCGGAACGTACTCATCTACTTCTCGGACCCGCTGCAGGACCGTACGCTGTCGCTGTTCCGCGACAGCCTGGTGCGCGGCGGCTTCCTCTGCCTTGGCACGCGCGAAAGTCTGGATTTCGCACCCTCTGCCGGCGACTTCAAGCCTGTGGATGCCGCACGCCGCATCTATCGGCTGGGTCCGCGCAACGCGGTCAAGGAATGACATGGCGACGCCGCAGGCCATCGTGATCGGTTGCTCGGCGGGCGGACTGACCGCATTGGAAGAGTTGTTCGCCGGTATCGACGCCGCGCTGAGTCAACCGATCGCCGTCTGCTGCCATACCGGCTCCTCCACTGTCGACCTGCTCTGCGAATTGCTGGCCAGGCATGCCACGCTGCCCGTCGAAGAAGCACGCGAGCGCACACCCATGCGCGGTGGCGTCATCTACGTGGCTCCCAGCGGCTACCACCTGCTGGTTGAAACCAGTCGTCGCTTTGCGCTGTCGGTGGACCAGCGCGTGAGCTTCGCGCGTCCGTCAATCGATGTGCTATTCGAGTCCGCCGCGGGAGCCTGGCGCGACGGGTTGATCGGCGTGTTGCTCACCGGCGCCAACAGCGACGGCGCCGATGGTCTTCTGCGAATCCGCGAACGCGGCGGATTGGCCATTGTGCAAGACCCCGCCGATGCCGAATGCCCGGCCATGCCCTCCGCCGCGCTTGAGCGCGCGGGGGCCGATCATTGCCTCCCCCTGGCGGACATCGCGCCGCTGATCAATCGTCTGTGCCTGCAATGAACATCCCTCTCCCGAAACTCCTCGTCGTCGACGACACACCCGCCAACCTGGTGGCCATGCGGCACCTGCTGGCTGACAGCGGCGCGCAACTCTTCGAGGCGAACAGCGGCAACGAAGCGCTCGCCCTGTGCCTTGACCATGATTTCGCGCTGATCCTGCTGGACGTGAACATGCCGGAGATGGATGGCTTCGAAGTCGCCTTCCTGATCGGTGAATCCGAACAGCTGAAGGAAACGCCGATCATCTTCGTCACCGCTGCCTATGCCGATGACATCAACCGCATTCGCGGCTATCACTTCGGCGCAGTGGACTACATCGCCAAGCCGATCAACGACATGATCCTGCAGTCCAAGGTTCGCGTGTTCCTTGATCTGTATAAGGCGCGTGCCGAGCTGAAGTCGGCACTCGCCACGCTGGAAGAGCGCAATACGCAGCTCAAGGTGGAAATGGCCGAGCGCCTGCGCATCGAGGACCGCATCCGCTACCAGGCAACGCACGACATGCTCACGGGCCTGCCGAATCGCGTGCTGTTCCACGACCGCCTGCTGACGGCCATGCAACGCGCGCCGCGCCATGGCCACGGCTTTGCGCTCGCGCTGCTTGATATCGACGGCTTCAAAGCCGTCAACGATACCCATGGGCATCCCGCGGGCGATGCGCTGTTGCAAGCTATTGCCGAACGCCTCGGCGACGGGCTACGAGCCAATGACACAGTGGCGCGGCTCGGCGGCGACGAGTTTGCATTGATTCTGGAGGACGTCGTCGACGACACCTCACTCCTGCGTCGCTGCGAAGAAGTGTGCACCGTCATCGCCCGCCCGTATCTTCTCGACGGCAGCAAGGGGCCGTTCGAGGCAAACGTCAGTGCGAGCATCGGTATCGCTCTATGGCGCGGGCAGGAACAGAGCGACGAGACGCTGATCCAGGCCGCCGACCGAGCGCTCTATCGCGCCAAAGGTGAAGGCAAGAATCGCTGCGTCATGGCGAGCTGACGTCACTGGCTCACTTGCGTGGCGATACCCACATGTCGATACGGGCGCGGAACACATCCTCACCCGCCTGGTTGCTCACGCGCACGGTGACGGGCCACGCATAACCGCTTGCTGCCTCGACCGCGGGCAGCTCCGGTGTGGCCAGCGCGACGAGCGTGCCCTTGGCCTTGGCGAGGTACTCGACCGTCATGCCCTTGGGTATCCAACGCATGGTCGGCGGAATGGTCACGTCGGTCATCATGCCAGCGGTAAGTTCCGCCGCATTGCAGAGCGCAATCGCGTGCACGGTGCCGATATGGTTGTGCACGCGGCGCCGATCGCGAATCGCCACTTCGCAGCGCCCTGGCTCCAGTTGGAGAAAGCGCGGGGCGATGGTGGCGAAATAAGGTGCCTTGAAACAGATCAGCCGTCCGTACAGCCAGCGGCCGCCGGGCAGGGAAACCAGTCGACGGTACAGCGACAAGGCCTGGCTCATGGCGAATCTCCCGCTGGGGCAGTGCCTGGGCACCACCCTTTCGTACGTCGATAGGGAGCCACCATGCCGGCCGCGGCCGGCATGGTGGCGAAGCACATCAGGCCGCGTCGGCCAGCTTCTTTTTGTGATCCGCGCGGGTAACGGCGGCACGCAGTTCCGACGGATCGAAATCATCCACCGAGATGAACTCGAACACGCCTTCGCGCACGCGCTTTAACAGTTCGAACTCCGCCGCGTTGATCACGCCGGCCTGCACGGCTTCCGTCAGCTGACCCACGTAGTCATGCGACTTGAACTGGCCGGCCTTCTGCGCCTTACCGAACTTCCGCTCCACCGGCTCGGCCGCGATCACGTCCGGCAGCAGCGCGTTCATGCGACCGATGGTGTTGTTCGCCGTCGGCGTGAGGTAGACCCACTCGGTGAGGCGATCACGCGCTTCGCCCGGCGCGGTAATGATGGCGGCAACGCGGCGACCCAGACGATCCGACGGCGGCACTTCGCGACGACCGAACGGGAACACCAAGGCGCGCAGCAGCCAAGACACTGGCTTCACCGGGAAGTTGCGGATGGCACCATCAAGCGAGGTCTGAATGCGCCACATGCACTCGTGGAACGCCCAGGCCAGCAGCGGACGATCCGCTTCCGGACGACCGGTGTCCTCGTAGCGCTTGAGCATCGCGCTGGCGATGTACAGATAGCTCAGCACGTCGCCCAGACGCGCCGACAGCTTTTCTTTGAACTTCAGCTTGCCGCCCAGCACGCCCATGAAGGTATCGGCGCACAGCGCGAGCGCGGCGGAGTAGCGGTTGAGCTTGCGGTAGTAGCGGCGCACATAAGCATCACCGGCAGTGTCGCCGATGCGCGAACCCGTCACGCCCAGCGTGAACGAGCGCACCGCGTTGGAGATACCGAAGCCGATGTGGCCGAACAGCGCGCGGTCGAAGGTCTTCAGGCGATCACCGTAATCGGGGATCGACAGCGCCTGCATTTCCTTCAGCACGTAAGGATGGCAACGGATGGCGCCCTGACCAAAGATCATCAGGCTGCGCGTCATGATGTTGGCGCCTTCCACCGTGATGGCGATGGGCACACCCTGCCATGCGCGACCCGCGTAGTTCTTCGGACCCAACTGCACGCCCTTGCCACCGTGCACGTCCAACGCGTCACCGGCAATGGTGCGGCCCCATTCGGTAGCGTGGTACTTCGCGATGGCCGACGGCACTGCCGGCTTCTCGCCACGGTCCACCGCCGCGGCCGTAGCGCGTGACAGCGCCGCAGTCGCGTAGGTCAGGCCGCCGATGCGTGCCAGCGCTTCTTCCACGCCTTCGAAGCGGGCGATGGAAAGACCGAACTGCTTGCGCATGCGTGCGTAGGCGCCCGTCGCCGCCACGGCAGCACGCACGCCACCGGTCGCGTTCGAGGGCAGCGAGATCGCGCGGCCGACGGAAAGGCATTCCACCAGCATGCGCCAGCCATGGCCGGCCATGTGCGGACCACCGATCAGCACCGACAGCGGCACAAACACATCCTTGCCGTGCAACGGACCGTTCTGGAACGGGATGTTCAACGGGAAGTGACGGCGGCCGATCTCGAGACCCTGCGTCGAACGCGGCAACAGTGCCAGCGTGATACCCAGGTCTTCCTTGTCACCGAGCAGCTTCTCCGGATCATACAAACGGAAGGCCAAACCCACGACCGTGGCAATCGGCGCCAGCGTGATATAGCGCTTGTCGAAGGTGAGCTTCATGCCCAGCGTTTCCACGCCGTCGACCACTTGCTTGCACACCACACCGTAGTCGGTGATGGACGTGGCGTCCGAACCCGCATACGGGCCGGTAAGCGCGAAACACGGAATCTCTTCGCCCACGGCAAGACGCGGCAGGTAGTGGTTCTTCTGCTCGTCACTGCCGTAATGCAGCAGCAGTTCCGCCGGGCCCAGCGAGTTCGGCACGGCCACCGTCGAAGCCACCGTCGCCGACATGGTCGCCAGCTTCTGCAGCACGGCCGAATGCGCCAGCGCGGAGAAGCCAAGGCCACCGTACTGCTTCGGGATGATCATGCCGAAGAATTTGTGCTTCTTGATGAAGGCCCAGACGTCCGGCGGCAGGTCGGCCAGCTCGTGCGTGATCTGCCAGTCGTCGATCATGCCGCACAACTCTTCCACGGGGCCATCGAGGAACGCTTGCTCCTCGACGCTCAGTTCCGGCTTGGGCTGCTTGAGCAGTTCGTGCCAATCCGGCTTGCCCGAGAACAGTTCGCCCTCGAAACCCACCGTGCCTGCCTCCAGTGCAGTCTGCTCGGTTTCGGACAGCTTCGGCGTCACCTTGGCGAACATCTTCAGCAGCGGCGCGCTGATTTTCTTGCGGCGAAAACCGTCCATCAGCAGCGGTACGGCGATAGCCAGTTCAATCACCAGCAGGATGAACATGGTCCACGGCGCACCTGCGATCAGGCCGACCACGACGGTGGTAATCACCGTGGCAATCGCCCAAGTCCGCAGATTGGTGCGGTGGTAGGCACAGGCGCCGGTGGCGATGATGGCCGCCAGCAGAGTCAGTATCACGGACATCACAACACCTCGTTACGAATGACGTCTTGGTCAAACATGGATTTCACGGGTTCACGCAGTGACCGCATCGCTGCGATCCGTTGATGAAAGCTTGCCCACGAAGCGTGCAATCTCGCGGGTGAATACGTCGTTGGCATCGCCTGCCACCATGTGCGTGGCGCGCGGAAGCTCCACGTGCTCGGCATGCGGCACCAGTTGCAGGAATTCGTCGACCGTCTCGCGCGACACCACGTCGCTGCGTCCGCCCGAGAGCAACAGCACCGGCACTCGCACTTTCGATGCGGCGGCCATCAGGCGCGGCTGGTAGCGCTCGCTCTCGCGCACCAAGCCGTTGAGCAGGGCCGGATCCCAGTGCCAGCGCAGGCGGCCGTCGGCTCCCTCGCGCAGCAGTGGTCGCAATTGGTCTTCTGTCTTGCGCTCGGCGCGATGGGGCAGGTATTTCGCAATTTCCTCGCCAGCCTGCGCGTAGCTGGCAAAGCCATCCGGATGGGCCTGCATGAAGGCCAGGATGCGTTCCACGCCCTTGGTTTCCCAGCGCGGCGTGATATCCACCAGCACCAGCGCGCGGAAGGCGCTCGGATCGATCTCGCCGGCAATGACCAAGCCCAGCAAGCCGCCCATCGAGGCACCCACCAGGATCGGCTTGCACAGCTCAGCATGAGCCAGCAGGCGCAGATCGCCGATGAACTGTTCCATGTGGTAATCGCCACCGGCGACGTGGCCGCTCTCGCCATGGCCGCGCGCATCGAAGGTGACGCAACGGAAGCCTTCAGCCGCCAACGCCTCTGCGGTGCCGCGCCACGCACCACGCGTCTGCCCGAAACCATGGGCGAACAGCAGCGTAGGATGACCCGAGGGCTGGCGGGTTTCGACGGCCAACGTCAGGCCATCGACGGCGCTGACCTGGGCGACGGAGTTCTCGGTAATGGGCATGGATACCATACGGTCGAGTATGGATCGCCTCAAAGCGCTGCGTCAATACGCGCTGCGACAAGGGGAGTTTCCGCCGATTCAACGACTTGCCACCGAGCCAATTGCAAAGCCGCTAGCAGGGGCTACCATACTCACATGAATGCAAGCGCCAAACCCGAACGCACCCGCCTATCCGCCGAGGACTGGGAAGACGCCGCTCTCAGGCTGATTGCCGACCAGGGCGTCGGCGCGCTAGCCGTCGAGGCGCTGGCCCGCCAGCTCGGGGTGACCAAGGGCAGTTTCTACTGGCATTTCCGCACGCGCGAAGCCTTGCTACAGGCCGCGCTGGAACGCTGGGAACAGTACGGCGAGAAAGAGGTGATCAGCCAGATCGAGGCCATCCCCGATCCGCGTGCGCGCCTGCCGGAGCTGTTCCGTCGCGTGGCGCATGAGCTGGCGCCGCATCGTGTCTACGCCGCGCTGCTGAAGGCACTGGACCACCCGCAGGTCGTGCCGGTGATGGCCCGCGTGTCGCAGCGGCGCATGGAATTTCTCACCAATATCTACCGCGAGGCCGGCTTGGTGCCGGACGAGGCGCTCAATCGCGCCCGCCTGACCTACGCCGCCTACGTGGGTTTCCTGCAACTTAATTTCACACTCGGCCTGCCGCGCATCAGCCACGATGAGTTCGACGCTTACGTGGAACACATGATCCGTACGCTCACGCCGTCCTGAGCCGCCGTCACGGGGAAGTCCAGGGGAACGCCGCCTTCGGGCGGCGTTTTTTTTCTTCGCAGGCCAATGACAGTCCACCTGCCAAAGTGGTCTGCAGTTACATCTGTAACCACCGGTGGCAGTGGCAAATTTGGGTGCGCCCAGTTGCCTTTTTGCTGCGCCAGTACTTGCCATGCCAGTAGACGTAAGTTAGCGTTTCTCTTCTTTTTTAGCTTAAGACCAGAGTGAGGAAACGATGTCGAGCAAGTTGGCCGCGCTGCAGCGCTGGGTGGATGAGGTCGCGGCACTGACCCGCCCTGCCCATATCCATTGGTGCGACGGTTCCGACGCCGAGTACCAGCAGCTGGTGCAGCAGATGCTGCAGACCGGCGACCTGATCGAGCTGAACCAGCAGACCCATCCTGGCTGCTATCTGCACCGGTCCAGCCCCTCGGACGTCGCCCGCGTCGAGCACCTCACCTTCGTCTGCACGAACGAACAGGAAGACGCCGGCCCGAACAATCACTGGATGGCTCCAGCCGAAGCGCACACCAAGATGGACGCGCTGTTCGATGGCTGCATGGAAGGTCGCACCATGTACGTCATTCCGTACTGCATGGGCCCGATCGATTCCCCGCTTGCCCGCTGTGGCGTGGAAATCACCGACAGCCCGTACGTAGTGGCGAACATGCGCACCATGACGCGCATGGGTGCTGCCGCGCAGGCGCGCATCGAGCGCGAAGGCACCTTCGTGAAGGGGCTGCACTCTACTGGCGAGCTCGACCCCGAGCGTCGCTTCATCATGCATTTCCCCGAAGAGCTGACCATCAAGTCGTACGGCTCGGGCTACGGCGGTAACGCGCTGCTGGGCAAGAAGTGCCATGCGCTGCGCATTGCCAGCTACCAGGCGAAGTCGGAAGGCTGGCTGGCCGAGCACATGCTGATCGTCGGCATCGAAAACCCGCAGGGCGAAACCCACTACATCGCCGCCGCGTTCCCCTCGGCCTGTGGCAAGACCAACCTCGCCATGCTTATCCCGCCGGAAGGCTATCGCCAGGACGGCTGGAAGGTGTGGACCGTGGGCGACGACATCTGTTGGATGCGCCCAGGTGCCGACGGGCGCCTGTACGCGATCAACCCGGAAGCGGGCTATTTCGGCGTGGCGCCGGGCACCAGCGATGCCACCAACCCGAACGCGCTCTCCACCATCGCGCGCGACACCATCTTCACCAACGTTGCGGTCACTGCCGACAACCAGCCGTGGTGGGAAGGTCTGCCGGGTACGCCGGTCACCGATTGGCAGGGGCGTCCGTACGACCCAGCCAACGGCCCGGCCGCGCACCCCAATTCACGCTTCACCGTAAGCGCGAAGCAGTGCCCGACCTGGTCGCCGCGTGCGGAAGATGCGCAAGGCGTGCCGGTCAGCGCCATCGTGTTCGGCGGCCGTCGTCCGTCGCTGATCCCGCTGGTGTTCGAAGCAAAGGACTGGAAGCACGGCGTACTCGTCGGCGCAGCGATGGGTTCGGAAACCACTGCCGCCGCCACCGGCGCCGTTGGTGTACTGCGTCGCGACTCCATGGCCATGAAGCCGTTCGCCGGTTACCACTACGGCGACTACTTCCGTCACTGGCTGTCGTTCGACAAGCCTGGCGCGAATCTGCCGAAGATTTTCCACGTCAACTGGTTCCGCAAGGGTGACGACGGCCGCTTCCTGTGGCCGGGTTTCGGCGACAACCTACGCGTGCTGCAATGGATGATCGACCGCGTGGAAGGTCGTGTCGAAGGCAATCACACGCCGATCGGCACGCTGCCCAAGACCGATGAGCTCAAGCTCGACGACCTCGGCCTCGACAGCGCCACCGTCGATACCCTGCTGCACGTCGACCAGGCCGGCTGGACCGCCGAATTGGCGGCCATCGGCGAGTACCTCAGCAGCTTCGGCCAGCGTATGCCCAACGAGCTGCACGCTGAGCAGCAGCGCGTTGCCAATGCACTCAACGACGCGGCAGTGACGCCGCGCGCGGCCGTCGCCTCCTGACGTTCGCCCTGCCCCGCCGGCGCAACGCCGGCGGGGTTCTAAGAGCATGTTCACGATCTGAGCTTTTCCCGCGATTGCATCTAAACCTTGCCGCGCGTCGGCGCATCCAAGCTGGCAAGATGATCGCAACCTGCCCCGCCACCGGAACCACGATGCCGCCGCCAGCGCCCGCCGCGGATTCCCATGACATGGACGACGTTCGGGCAGCCGCCGCTGGCGACCGCCAGGCATTTCATCGCCTGTACCGGGCCCATGTGGATCGCATATATGGCGCCGTGTATCGCCTCGCCGGTTACGACCATGCCCGCGCAGAGGACCTAACGCAGGAAGCTTTCGTGCGTGCCTGGCAGAAGCTGTCGGGTTTTCGCGGTGACAGCGCGTTTGGTACATGGCTGTACCGGCTGGCGGTCAACGTCGCCTTGATGGATATCCGATCGCGCGGCGCCGACCCCGTCACCATGATGGACGAGGACTACATACCCGATCGCGGCGACACACCATTCTGTGCCGCCGAACGCGAAGAACTGGAACGTGCGATCGGTAACCTGCCTCCGCGTGCGCGCGCCGTGCTGGTGCTGCATGACGTGGAAGGATGGCGACACGAGGAAATCGGTGCCGAACTCGGCATGGCAGTGGGTTCGTCCAAAGCGCAATTGCATCGCGCACGCGGCCTGCTGCGGAAAGTATTAGGAGAACGCTCATGAACGAATTCGAATGGCTCCGCCAGACACGCGCCCTGCGCGAACCGGTAACGCCACGCCGCGACCTTTGGGCGGGCATTGATGCCGCACTGGAAGCCGCCGATGCGACGGCCGCCATGCCTGCGCCAGCACGTGCCTACCGCCGGCCGCAAAACTGGCTGATCGCGGCGAGCTTCGTCGGGCTCTCTCTGTTTGCCAGCAGCCTCGCCGTGCACCTGCGCGACCGCACGCTCGCCAACGCCACCGCGGCGGCCACACCGGATGCCGGGCGCTGGCGCCCGAATGATCCGCGCCTGGCTGGCGCGGCGGTAGAGCTCGACGCCGCCAACATGGAGCTTCGCCAGGCCATGGAGCAGGCGCCCCATTCACCGGCACTCCAACGCTTGCTATACCGAACACAGAAACAACAGTCGCAGCTGCGACAGATGGAACACCAGGCTGGTTGAGTCCAATGGAGCCTTCATTATGAAAACCGCATGCTTGATCCCACTCCTGCTCAGCCTGTCGATTGGCCAAGCCCTGGCCGATACGCCGATCAACCTCAATCACGATGCCGCGCCCAACGCACGCGTAAGCATCAGCAACGTCAAGGGTGAGGTGACGGTAAGCGCTTGGGACCGCAATCAAGTACAGGTCACCGGCCGCCTCGGCGATGGCGCCAAGCCGCTCACCATTGATGGCAGCAACAGCAACATGACCATCAAGGTCGAGTCGGCGGGCAAGTCTGGCTGGCTCAACTTCGGCAGCGATACCTCGATGGGCGCCACCACACTGGACGTACGTGTGCCCAGGGGTGCCTCGCTCGACGTGGACGTGGTCAGTGCATCGATGAACATCGACGGTATCGACGGCGGCGCCATCAAGGTCAACACGGTAAGCGGCAAGGCACGCATCAACGCCCGCTCACCCAGCGTCGACGCCGACGCCGTCAGTGGCAGCATCGAGCTTGCCGGCAATGCGGACAAGGTGAACCTGCAGACGGTGAGCGGCGACATCCTTGCACCCAACGTCGGCACCGAAGCAGAACTGCAGACCGTATCCGGCCGCATCCGCGTCAGTGGCGGCCCATGGCGCAAGCTCAACCTCAGTACGGTCTCCGGCGACGTCCAGCTGTCCGGCGGACTGGCACCGAACGGCGCCTTCGACGTCGACAGCATGAGCGGTGACGTGCAGGTGCAGGTGCCTTCCAACCTGTCTGCCATCATCAAGGCCTCGACGTTCAGCGGCGATCTGCGCAGCGATTTCGGTGATGTGAAGAAGCCCGAGCACGGCCCCGGTAGTGAGCTGCAGGCGACCGTGGGCGCCGGCGGCGCAAAGATGAACATCGAAACCTTCAGTGGCGACCTGCGCATCCGTCGCCAGGATTGATGCTCCCCCTAAGCAGCAAACGAAAACGCCGGGCAATGCCCGGCGTTTTTCTGTCATCTCCATCCGGTGATCGGCGGAGAGATCAGAGATCCTGATGATATTGCACGTAAGGCGTGCGCGACTGGTCGGGTTCCGGGCCTGTCGGCGTATTCACACCACCACTACCCGACGACCACAGGTTCTGCGCACCAATGCTCAGCGAGCCCTGCCACGGCAAACGCCACGTCACGCCGAGATCGATGCTGTTCCAGCGGCGATCCGGGTTGTAGGCGGCGCCCGGGTTACCAGCTTCCGGCGCCATGCTTCGTCCCACGATACTGCCGCTCAGCGGACCGCTATCGACACCGAAACTCACTGCCTTCTGATCGAGCGTGTTGACGCCCAGCAGGTTGCCCGGAAGCAGACGTACACGACCGACGCTGGCGCCCAGATCGATGCCGCTCTTGCCATCCAGCGCCAAGCGACCGCGTGCATTGATCTGCGTGCTGCTGTCAAAACCGGAAAGGCCGTTGACGCCCGGCAGGGCACCCGGCAACAGGCGCGGCAGTGTGACGGCGCCTTGGACATTGTCCGTACCCACGCTCAAGCCCAGCGAGTAACGACCATCGTTGTACGTCGCACCCACTTCGCTGCCGATGATGCGCGGCGCCTGGTTGTTCGCCCAGTTGTGCTCGCTCACGCCCACGTGCGCCTGCACATTGGGAGCAATGCCGTACTTGATATCGGTGGACTGCACCGTGGCCGAATCGACAGCCCTGAACTGCAACGGGGCGTCGGCACGCTGCGTGGACGTCAGTGTGCCACTGTTGGCCTGCAGCGCTAGCCAGCGACCATCGGCACCAAGCCAGAGCGGCACGCCATTGCTGGCGGCAGCCTGCAAGGCCTGGTCCGGCGCGGTCTGGGAGAGCAGACGTCCTGCGGCGCTGTACGAATCATTGGCCGCAGTCTGCCCTGCCGCGACAAACGGCATGAGCAACAGTGGCAATGACAGGAACAAACGACGCATCTACGCGAAAACCCCCGCGATACTTTTGGACGGGTAAAGAGTTCGCCCCCTCCCAGAGACGAGTTAGGGCTAACGATACCACATTTTACTTTTTACTAACACCAAGATTCCGGCTTTGTGAGCCAGTTCTAACAGGGCCCCCATCACATTTTTTTGACATCCAATGGCCAGTTAGGTTCCCTGTTCATCCGGCCAGCGACAAAGCTGAACAGAGGCGATATATAGTCCTCTCCTGTCGACAACGTACGGATTCGTCCTGCGACTGATGACCTCGGTTCTTTCCAGTCAAATGCCCGCCCCTCCAGCGGACAGCGCTGTCGCTGCCCTTCATGCGGCAGTGGAGCGCCTTTTCCGCGCGGCCGATGCGGCCAGCGTGGCGGAAATCTGTGAGGCCATGCTGCGCGACTTAGGTGTCGAGGGTCGCCTGCATTGGCGTCTTCTGGGAGATACGGAAGCACCCAACGAGGAATTCACCCAGCTCGACTTGGCGGAAGATCCACAAGGGCTGCGTTCGCTCGTTCTGGCCTTGCCGACCGGAACGATCTCGGACCCCATGAGAGAGGATCTCTCGTGGGTCGGCCGGCTGGTTGCCTGCCGTCTGCGGCAACTCGCCGAGACGTCGCGCCTTTACGAGGCCATTTCCCGCCTTGCCCTGGCCGAACGGCTGCAGCGTGCGCTCTACGCCATCGCTGATCAGGCCAGCGCAGAGCACAACATGACCGAGATGATGCACTCGCTGCATGCCATTCTCGGCAGCCTGATGTACGCGGAGAACTTCTACATCGCGTTGTACGACGCAGCCACCGACACGGTGCGGTTTCCCTACTACGTCGACACGATGGACAAAGAACCGCCCTCGCCCGACGAAGCGGTGCCGCTGCAGGAAATGCGTTACAGCCTTACCTGGAATCTGCTGCAGACGGGCCAGGCGATCATGGGCTCGGTGGCCGAGCTGACCGAGCAGTTCAAGGGGCGCTTCGTGCTGATGGGCCCCGTCTGTGAGCACTGGCTGGGCGTGCCCCTGCTGCGTGATGGCCGCGTAGTGGGCGGTATCGTGATGCAGAGCTATCGCGAGGACACGCACTACAGCGAGCACGATCGCGAATTGCTCAGCTATGTCGCCAAGCACGTACAAACGGCGCTGGAGCGTCGCGAAGCGCACGAAGAACTCGAGCGCCGCGTATCCAGCCGCACGGCGGCCCTGCGCGAGGCCAACCGTGTCCTGCGCCAGCAGGTACTGCAACGCCAGCGCGGCGAGCGCCTGCAAGCCGCATTGTTCCGCATCGCCGAGCTGGCGAATGCCTCGGAAAGCATCGACAACTTTTATGCCGCCGTGCATCGCGTCATCGGTGGCCTGCTCTACGCGCGCAACTTCTACATTGCGCTGCTGGACGATGAGCAGAAGACCCTGAGCTTTCCCTACTCCGTGGACGAATTCGACACCGTCCGCCTGCCACGCGCACACGGCCGCGGTGTCACGGAGTATGTGCTGCGCCACGCCAAGCCTTTGCTGGCCGATCCGACGGAATTCGATCGGTTGGAGCAGATGAGCGAGATCACCCATCGTGGTTCCCGCTCGCTGTGCTGGCTGGGCGTACCGCTGATCTGGGGCGACCGCGCCATGGGCGTGCTGGCGGTGCAGAGCTATTCGCCGGAACACACCTACGACGTGCGTGACCAGGAGCTGTTGACCTTCGTGGGCTACCACGTCGCAAACGCTCTGCAGCGCAAGCACACCACCGAATCGCTGAAGCAGGCCTATGCAAGCCTGGAGCGCCGCGTCACCGAACGTACGCGCGCGCTGGCGCTGGCCAACCGCGACTTGCGCGAACAGATCGCCGAGCGCGAACGCGTCGAACGCCGCCTGAAATACGAAACGCTGCACGATTCGCTGACCGGCCTGCCCAACCGCACGCTGCTGCTGCAACGCCTGGAGCAGGCGCTGCAGCGCTATCACAGCGACGCGCAGGAGCTGTTCGCGGTGCTGTTCATTGACCTGGACCGGTTCAAAGTCATCAACGATTCTGTTGGCCATCTGGTCGGCGATGACCTGCTCTTCCAGGTAGGCGGGCGCATCCGGGCCTGCCTGAAAACCCGTGATGTGGTGGCGCGCCTGGGCGGCGACGAATTCGCCGTGCTGGCCGAGGGCATCACCGATCCGAAGATGGCGATGCTTATCGCCGAACGCATCATCGACGAGCTGCAGACGCCTTTCCGCCTCGGCGCCAAGGAGATCTTCACGTCGGCTTCGATCGGCATCGCCCTGCCCAGCCCGCATTACCAGCGCCCGGAAGAACTGCTCCGGGACGCTGACGCAGCGATGTACCGGGCCAAGGACGAGGGCCGTCACCGGGCAGCCGTGTTCGACGATCGCCTGCGCCGCGAAGCGCTGTCGCTGTTGGAGATGGAGGGCGATCTCCGCCGCGCGCTGAGCCGCAACGAGTTCGTGCCGTTCTACCAGCCCATTGTGGCGCTGCAGACCGGCCGCACCGTGGGCTATGAAGCGCTGTTGCGTTGGCGCCACCCAGACCGTGGACTGTTAACGCCCGGCGACTTCCTCGCCGTGGCCGAGGAAAGCGGATGCTCAGAAAGCATCGACTGGCAGATCTTCGATCAGGTCTGCGCCCAGGCCGAAGCATTGGCCGGCAGCGACGGCTTCGTCAGCATCAATGTATCGGGCAGGCATTTCCGTTCGCTGGACCTGGACAAGCGCCTGCTCGACCTCATCGAGTCGCACCACTTGCCGCCGCGTTGCCTACGCATCGAAGTGACCGAACGCGCGCTGCTCGAAAACGCCATCCAGGTGAAGCGCATGCTCGACAACTTGCGCAGCCGCGGCGTGAGCATCGCGCTCGATGACTTCGGCACGGGCTATTCGTCCCTGAGCTACCTGCATCAGTACCCGATCGAGACGCTGAAGATCGATCGCTCGTTCATCGTGGAACTGCCGCGTGAAGGCGGCCATGGCGCTGCGGTTGTGCGCGCCATCCAGGCGCTCGCCAATTCGCTACAGATGCAGGTGATCGCCGAAGGCATCGAGGACGAACACCAGCGCGAAGCACTGCTGCGCATTGGCTGCCGCTACGGCCAGGGCTTCCTGTTCGCCACGCCCAAGATGGCCGAGGTGTGGCTGCAACGCGAGCATCACTTCGCGTTGCCCTGAGAGCTACCCAGCTACCACTCGGCTCATCATTCCGGCGCAGCCCTGAAAGATCGGCAAAAAAAAGCCGTCACCTCTCGGGGACGGCTTTTTCTATCGCTTGAAACTTATTGCGCTGTGTTCGGCGCCGTTGCCGCGGGGCTGACGCTGAGCAGATGCTCGGCATCGATGCGGTCGAAGGTGTAACGCTGCGCGCAGAACTCGCAGATCACCTCGATCTCGCCCTCGCGCGCCTCCAGTGCAGCCTCCACTTCGTCGCGGCCCAGCGAGCGCAGCACCGCCTCGACACGATCACGCGTGCAGCTGCAGCCGAATGCCAGCGGGCGAGGCTCAAACAGGCGCACGGATTCCTCGTGGTACAGGCGGTAGAGCAACTGTTCCGGCGATGTGGCCAGCAGCTCTTCCTGACCTAGCGTGGCGGTCAGGTGCTGGATGCGCGTCCAGGCGTCCTCGTCCTCCACGGCGTCGTGGCCGCCTTCGTCAGGCAGCCTCTGCAGCATCAGGCCCACCGCATGCTCGCCGTCGGCGGCAAGGACAATGCGCGCAGGAAGCTGTTCGGACTGGCCGAAATAATTCTCCAGCGCCGACGCGAGCTCCGGATGCTGCAGGTCGACCAGACCTTGGTAACGCTGCCCACGTTCGGCATTGCCGATAGTGATCGCCATATAGGCGTCCGGCAGCACGGCGAGATCCAGGGTCGGCGGCAACGGATCATTCCACCGCGCCAGGCCACGCAACCGACCCTGATCAGTGCATTCGGCGAACAACAGTCGCAGCGGACCGCTGCTCTTGAGCTCCACAGAGAGGGCGCCATCAAGCTTGATATTTCCCGTCAGCAGCGCACTGGCCGCCAGCGTCTGACCGAGCACAGACCGCAATGCAGCGGGATAGGCAGAGCGGCCGGCGACCTCGCGCCAGGCCGGCCCCAGACGAACGAGCACGCCACGCACGCCGGCGCGCTCAAGCATGAAGCGATGCAGCACATCTTCGACAAGCACGGTTTCCACGAGATCGACCTCTCAAGAACAATTTGCTTACATGGGGGCGCCTGCATCCGGGCACAACGACGGCCAGGCCGCCTGACGGGGGAGGGAGTCGGGGCTCTTATACTGCCGCCAATCCTGTCACAGCGCCGCCATGACCCCACGACGCCCCCTTGCCGTCCGCCTGCTCCGCCGCTTGCTTCTGCTCCTCCTGGCTTGGCTCGCGGTGAGCTGGCTGGCCGTATTGGTGCTGCGGTTTGTTCCGCCATGGACCTCCGCCGTGATGATGGAACGCCAGGTCGGCGCGCTCATCCATGGCGAGAACGACTTCCACCTGCGTCACCGCTGGGTGCCCTGGAGCGAAGTTTCGCCCTACGTACCGCTGGCCATGGTGGCTGGTGAGGACCAGAAATTCCCGTTCCACCACGGTTTCGACTTCGGTTCCATCCAGAACGCCGTCGATGCGGCCGATGATGGTCGTCGCTTGCGCGGCGCCAGCACCATCAGCCAGCAGACCGCCAAGAATCTGTTCCTTTGGAACGGCCGCAGCTTCGTCCGCAAGGGGCTGGAGGCGTATTTCACGGTGCTGATCGAACTGACCTGGCCCAAGCAGCGCATCCTGGAGGTGTACATGAACATCGCTGAGCTAGGCGATGGCATCTACGGTGTGGGCGCGGCCAGTGATGCGTTCTTCCACGTAACACCGGCGCAACTCAGCGCGGCGCAAGCGGCACGGCTGGCAGCGGTGTTGCCCAGCCCGCGGCGCCTCCATGCCGACCACCCCTCAGCCTACGTGCAGGGCCGTGCCAACTGGATCCAACAGCAAATGGGGCAACTGGGCGGACCGGGCTATCTACAGAGTCGACAGCCACCACGCGACGCCCGTCGCCGATGACACTCTCGCCCCCAGGGCAGACGTCCATTAGCATTCGCCGATTATCAGCGGAACCCCTCGCATCCATCATGCCTCGTCTTACCGTCGTCGTACCCGCTTATAACGAGGCCGCCGTGCTGGAGGCTTTCCACGCCCGGCTCAGCCACGTCCTCGATGAGCTTCCGTTGGACTGCGACATCCTCTACATCGACGACGGCAGCAGCGACACGACCTGGCAGTTGATCGAAGGCCTGGCGGCACGCGACGCACGCACCGGTGCACTCAAGCTGTCACGCAACTTCGGCAAGGAAGCTGCCCTGACCGCAGGCCTGGATCATGTCGAGGCCGACGCCGCCGTGGTGATCGATGCTGACCTTCAGGATCCACCGGAACTGATTCCGGCCTTGATCGAGCGCTGGCGCGACGGCTTCGACGTGGTCTACGCGACACGCACCGCGCGCGAGGGAGAAACGAGCTTCAAGCGGTTCACCTCCGCCCTGTTCTACCGGAGCATGGAGCACGTGTCGGAGACTCGTGTCCCCCGCGACACCGGCGACTTCCGCCTGCTCTCGCGTCGTGCGCTAGATGCCTTGCGCCAAGTGCGTGAGCGCCAGCGCTTCATGAAAGGCCTGTTCACCTGGATTGGCTACCGCCAGACCGCGGTCTACTACCTGCGCGAGCCGCGCCAGGCCGGCACCACCAAGTGGAATTATTGGCGCCTGCTGCAACTGGCCATCGAAGGCTTCACCTCGTTCTCCACCGCACCATTGCGGCTTGCCACCTGGATTGGCGTGATGGCCTCGCTGCTGGCCTTCCTCTACGGCTCCTGGGTGTTCGGCAAAGCTCTGCTGCTTGGCGACCAGGTACACGGCTACCCGTCGCTGATGGTGGTGATCCTGTTCATGGGCGGCGTACAGATGCTCGCCCTGGGCGTGATCGGCGAATACCTTGGCCGCAACTACGCCGAGAGCAAGCAACGGCCGCTGTACTTCATCGAGGAAAGGCGCACACCCCGCACGCGGCCTTGAATCTGCGCCGCCAGTCGAGCGCTTCACGTCAGGTCAACACCGCTTCTACGCAGCAGCGCTAGACTGCACGCATGCGGCCCATCCGCGGCCTCGTGGGAGGTTGAAGCATGCGACAGGTCAAGCATTTGCTGGAAGGCAAGGGCACCGACATTTTCAGCATCGCACCGGACGCGCCCGTACTCGAAGCGATCAAGCACATGGCGGAGCGCCGCGTGGGCGCACTGCTGGTCATACGCGGCGAACGACTGGTCGGCATCGTTTCCGAGCGCGACTACGCCCGGAAGGTGATCCTGCAGGGGCGGTCCTCCGCGCAAACCGCTGTCTCTGAGATCATGAGCAGCCCCGCGCTCACCGTGGGCCCTGACACCGACGTATTCGATTGCATGCGCCTTTGCACCGACAGCCGTATCCGCCACCTACCGGTGGTCGTCGGCGAGCGAGTGGTCGGCGTGATCTCGATCGGTGACTTGGTGAAGGAAGTGATCGACGCTCAGGCCGAGCAGATCGAACAGCTGCAGCGCTATATCACCAGCTGAAGTCAGGCTTCGGCAGCCTTGGCCTGTTCCACCTGGCGCCCATCCGTCGGTTGCTCCGGCAGCAGATCGGGTGATCGGCCAGCGCGCGCCGCTACCCACGTAGCCAGCGCGGAAACGCCGGCACCGATGCCGGCCATGCCCGTGGCGGCTACGCCCAGGGCTCCCAACAGGCTGACGCCACTGGTCACCAGGACGTCACCAAAACGCCAGATGGCGGTCTCCACGAAGTTCTTGCCCTTGTAGCGAGTCTCGCGAGGCACGCGGGTATAGAGCGCGTCGACCGCCGGTTTAGTCATGCCATAGGCGAAGCCGCGCGACCCGACCATCATGACTGCCAGCATCGGTGTCACCAGGCCGAACAGATTGACGTTGCCGATACCGAGCACAACCACAAACAACAGCAACGCAAGGTTGACCAGCGACGGCACCACCAAGCCCCAGCCCGCGCCCTTGCGTATCAGCAGCCAGCGCGTAAGCGTCAGCTGCAACACAACGCCCAGCAGGTTCGTGGCGAGATCCAGGTCGTTGTAGAACGAAGTGCGTGCAATCCGATCGGGCAAATGGGCTTTCGTGTAGTCCGCCATCAACGCGTAGGCCAATGTCCCGATGCCGTCGCCCAGCACCATAAGGATGGCCATGTAGCGCAGGAACGGGCGAGTCCACAACTCCTTCACGCCAGCCCACAACGAACCACCGATCGGTTCGTCGTTGCGCGTCTCCTCGCGGCAGTCATGTCGCGAGGACAGCACCCGCAGAAAGGCCAGTGCGACGAGCAGCGCCACTGCCGATACCACCAGCAACGCTGCCACACCGATCACCTGTACGAGGGCCTTGGTTACCAGTGGCCCAAAGATCGCCCCAGCCATGCCGCCCAAGGCAATCAATGGAAAGACACGCCGTGCCTGCACGCTCTGGAAGATGTCCGCCATGAAGCTCCAGAACAGCGACACCACGAACAGGTTGAACACGCTGGCCCAGATGAAGAAGCTCACGCCGAGCTCGCGGGCACCGATGCGATCCTGCGCCATGAAAGCAGGCACGAAGGCCAGTAGACACAGGGCGAAGAAGCTGTAACTCCAGCTCAACAAGCGCTTACGCGGAAACCGTGACACGAGAGCGCCGAATATCGGCGTCAGCAACAACATCACGGCGAAGGTGCTTGCGTAGAACAGCGGTAGCGACTGAGAGCCTACGGCACCGCTGAGCTGGTCTCGCACAGGTCGGATGATGTAATAGGCCGTCATCACGAAGAAGAAAGCCACCGCAGAAAGGATCGATGCGTGGCCTTCGTTCGCTGCGGCAGGTCGGGGGGGTGTTCACCGGCGTTTCCAGCGTGGGTCCTGTACAGACTAGCATGCAGGTATGACGGCCAAGCGCAGGGGGCGGGATGAGCTACGACTACATCATCGTTGGCGCCGGTTCGGCAGGCTGCGTGCTCGCCAACCGACTCAGTGCGAGTGGGACCAAGCGCGTATTGTTGCTGGAGGCCGGACCATCCGACTGGCATCCGCTGATCCACATGCCTGCCGGCATTGCGCGCCTTGCCAACAATCGCCGGCTCAACTGGAACTATCGGACCGAACCGGAAGCGCAGCTGCAACACCGCACGCTGTGGTGGCCGCGCGGCAAGACATTGGGTGGTTCCAGCTCGATCAACGCTATGTGCTACATCCGCGGTGTGCCCGGTGACTACGACCGCTGGGCCGACGCCACCGGCGACGCCCGCTGGTCATGGGAGCATGTGCTCCCCTGGTTTCGTTACAGCCAAGACCAGACACGCGGCGCCAACGAGTTGCATGGCAGCGGAGGCCCTTTATCGGTGAGTGATCTACGCTATCGCAACCCGCTATCCGATGTGTTCATCGACAGCGCCGCAAGCGCCGGCTACGCACGCAACGATGACTTCAATGGGCCCGACCAAAGCGGCTTCGGTTTCTACCAGGTCACCCAGCGCAACGGCACACGCTGCTCCACTGCCACCGCGTATCTCCGCCCTGCCCGACAGCGAGCCAACCTGGAGATACGCACCGGCGCACTCGCTAAGCGCGTAGTCATCGCGCATGGGCGCGCCATCGGAGTGCAGCTTCACGGGCACGATGCCATCATCGAGGCTGGCGAGATCATCCTCGCGGGTGGGGCGATCAATACGCCGCAATTGCTGATGTTGTCGGGCGTGGGGCCGGCCGATCACTTGCAGGAGCACGACATCGCCGTGCTTGTCGATCAACCCGGAATCGGCGCCAATCTGCAGGACCATCTGGATATCTGCACGCTGGACGGCTGCACGCAAAAGATCACCTACGACCACCTCAACGAACTGGCAGCCGGCTGGCGCTTCCTCCGTCATCGTGATGGTCCAGGTACCTCCAACGTGGCCGAGGCGGGCGGCTTCGTACGCAGCCGCCTCGCCACGGACGAACGCTGCGATCTGCAGTTTCATTTCGTGCCCGCACTGCTGGACGATCACGGCCACCATCGCCTTCCTGGCTATGGCTACACCGTGCATGCGTGCTATCTGCACCCGCGCAGCCGCGGCGTATTGCGCCTGCGTTCGGCCGATCCAGCCGCCCCCATCGCCATCCGTGCAAACTACCTGAAGTGACCCGGAAGGGCACGACCTGCAGCGCATGATCGAAGGCGCAAGACTGTCCCGCGACATCCTCTCGCAATCGCCGTTCTCCCGCTTCAGGGGAGAGCCGGTGTTTCCTGAGCGAGCCATCACCAGCGATGCGGAATACGCCGACTTCATCCGGCGCAAGGCGGAGACGATCTACCACCCCGTTGGCACCTGCCGCATGGGCAAGGACACGAGCACGCCGCTCGACAGTGAATGTCGTGTACGCGGCGTGGAGAATCTGCGAGTCGTGGATGCATCGGTGATGCCAAGTCTGCCTAGCGGCAATACCAACGCCCCCGTCATCATGATCGCGGAGCGCGCCAGCGCGCTGATCCTGAACGAAACCATGCCCTCGTCGCCGTTGTCTCAACCTTAGCGACCATCAGCCTTATGGGCAGCGGATTTTCCGGCGCCCCTGCGGTACTCTCGCCCGGCCGTCATGGATGGACCTGGCTCGCTCGACTCAAGGCCCGGCTCTCTCCTGAGCTGTTATTCGACACGGCGCCCGCTGGCGCCCCTCACTATCGAACAGCATGACGTTTCGCACGCTTCCACTACTCATTGCCGCCACGCTAGGGCTCGCCAGCCTCTCGCCCAGCGCGCACGCCGCGGCGCCCTCCAGCGACGCCAGCCTTCCGCCAGCAGCACCCCAGGGCGTGCCCGCCGATCGCATGAAGGACACGCTGGCGTCCTACCAGCTATGGCTGCAGCGCGTAGACCAGCGCAATGCCGTCGCTGGCTTGGCGACTGCCATCGTGGCGGACAACAAGGTGGTGTTCGAGGACACCATCGGCTACGCCGACGCCTCCACGCGCGAGCCTGTGACGCCCGAGACGGTGTTTCGCCTGGCCTCGCTATCCAAGGCCTTCGCGACCGCGCTGACGGGCGTGCTGGTGGACGACGGCAAGTTGTCGTGGGACACCAAGCTTGCTGCCGTACTGCCTTTCTTCAAGCTCAAGAACGACGGCGCGGCGCAGCAGGCTACGGTGCGCGACATTCTCGGCCAGCGCCTGGGCCTGCCCAAGAACACGTATGACAATTTGCTCGAAGAAAACCTCTCTTACGAAGAACTCGCGCGCCGGCTCGACGAGGTCACGCTGACCTGTGACGTGGGCCAGTGCTACGGCTACCAGAACATCGCCTTCAGCCTGATCGGCGACGTGGTCTATGCACAGACCGGTGACTTCTTTACGCGCCAGGTCGACAAGAACATTTTCTTCCCGCTCGGCATGAAGACCGCCAGCTACGGCCGCGAAGGACTGGAGGCCAGCAAGAGCTGGGCACGTCCGCATCGTCCCGGCGGTAGCGGCTGGATTCCGTTCGAACCGAAGGAGGCGTATTACCGCGTGGCTCCCGCCGCTGGCGTCAACGCCAGCCTCAAGGACATGGAGCAGTGGCTAATCGCACAGATGGGCGGGCGCCCGGACGTGCTGCCGCCCGAGCTGCTCGCCACACTGCACGCGCCGGAGATATCCACGCCGGTGGAAATGCATTCCGCGCCATGGCGCCGCGCGCGCCTGGAGGACGCCTCGTACGCACTGGGCTGGCGCGTGTTCGATTACGAAGGCGAGACGATGATCTTCCACGCGGGTGCCGTCGAGGGTTACCGCACCATGATCGGCTTCCTGCCGAAGTACCACGTCGGCATGGTGATGATGTGGAATTCCGCCGATCCCCTGCCCGCCGGGTTACTGCCGATGGTATTCGACAGCCTGCTGGGCCTGCCTCACGTGGACTGGGCCGGCGTCGAGAGCGACGCGGCGGCCGCCGCCCCTGCCAAGAGCAAGGTGCGCCACAAGGGCAAGAGTGCGACTGCGGCTCGCAGCACCAAAACCTGATTCAGACGCCACCAGAAAAAAAGCGCCGCATGTTTCCATGCGGCGCTTTCGCGTTGGGTGCCGGTCGCTCGACGACGAGCGACCCGTCGTCAATTGAGCTTGAACACGATACGACGCTTGTCCTGCGAGGCGACCGGGTTGCCGTCCTGCGTCGCGGGCTGGAACTTCCAGCGACTCACGGCCTCCGTCGCAGCGCGATCGAACACGTGACGCGGCTCGGCATCCACCACCTTCACGTCATCGACGGTGCCTTCAGGCGTAATGGTAAAGGTCACCTCCACCCATCCTTCCTGGTTGGCGCGAACTGCCGTGGTGGGATAACGCGGCGCCACGTTGCGCAATAGAACCGCCCCGTGTGTACCACCCACACTCGCCGTTGCGGCATTGCCGGCGTTGGCCGCGGACGATGCCGTCTGCTGCTGCCGGGCCGCCTCTGTCGCCTGCTGCTGGGCAGCGCGCGCCTGCGCCGCACGCTGGTCAGCCTGGGCCTTCTGCTGCGACTCCGTAGCGAGGCGATCGGCCTCCACCTTGTCCGAGGCGGCCTTCTGCGCCGCCAGTTGCTGCTGCTTCTCCTTATCCGAAGCCAGCTGCTGCTCGCGGTCCTGTAGCTTGCGCTGGGCATCGAGCTTGGAGCGCAGGATGGTCAGCGTGTAGTTCGCCGGGTCGGCCTTCGCCAACAGGTCGATCTGACGCTGCGCTTCGTTGAAGTCGCGCAAGTTGATCGCCTGCTCGGCCACGCTCGCACCGACCGGGAAGGTTTCGCGCAATGCGTCGGTTGCGACCTGGTTGCCCGGGTCCTTCTCCAGCACATTTAGGTAGAACTCGAAGGCGTTGTTGCCGGCGGGAGCCAGCAGGCGCTGCTCGTTCACGGCCTTGCGGGCTTCCGCAAGCAACTGGTTCAAACTCATCGCAGCCACGTTGACCGGCGGCGGAGGCACCTGTACTCCAGCCTTCACCGGCGTGGACGGGTGCGCGCCAGTGTCCGTAGCGACCAGATCCTGGTGCGGCTTGATGATCAGAAACCAGGACGCTGCGGCCAGAACGGCAACGACAGCAGTAATAGCAATAGTGGCGGGCCGAACGACCCCACGCGCGTGACGACGCGCATGACTTTTATATCGGGTATCCATGATCTCTCACCGAGTGGCATCAGATACCCGCGCTTTTCCCCCTGTGAATCCAGGAGCGGCCAGCCTCCCCAAGGCTCGCCGCGGCGCGGATGTGGGAAAGGTAACCGTAATGCAGCACTACGGCAAATCGCACGTCGTGTCGGCGACGGGATGCTCATGGCGTCATGTTGACTGACGCCGCCATCTCACGCTGGGGCAAGCTCGCTTTAGGAAATTTTCTTACTCCGGAAACGAAGCGTCCCGGCAAGGGCCGGGACGAGTCGCTCTTTCGAAGGACTCTCCCCACGCTGGGCACCGCGGGGAGAAAAGTCGTTCTTGCTTGCTTGTTATTAAGAGTGAAGCTTTAAGAGTAAAGCTTACTTCTTGGCCTTAGCGACCTTAGCGGTCCTGGGGGGCCTTTGCAGCCTTGGTAGCCTTCACCACCTTAGCGGCGGCGGCCTTCTTCACGGTGCGCTTCTTGGCAACCTTCTTGACGGCCTTCTTAGCAACCTTCTTCGCAACCCGCTTGGTCGCGACCTTCTTCACGGCAGCCTTCTTGGCAGCCGCCGGACGCTTCTTGGCGACAGCCTTGCGGGCGGTCTTCTTGGCGGCAGCCTTCTTGGCGGCCGGCTTGCGGGCGACCGGCTTCTTGGAAGCGGTCTTCTTCACGGCGGTCTTCTTGGTCGCCTTCTTGGCGGCCTTCTTAGCAGTGGCTTTCTTGGCAGTGGCCATAGTTCGTCTCAGCTCCTCATCAGTTGGCAGTGGTTGCCCAGTAAAAGCGTGTAGGAACGCCTCCACCAGCAAATCGCTGTTGGTGGCGTGCCGAAGATTGTTCACCTGACGACGGGTGCGTTCGTCAGATAGGGGCCTCAAGATGTGCAATGGAATCGAGACCGTGATCTTGCGTACTGCGCCGGCCTTCTCTCCATGCTCGACATAAGGCTTGATGAATTTCGATGTTGCCATGGCACCCGTTCTCCGTGTTCCGATGCGAAAGCTATTCCTGAAGATTTCAACTGTCAATTGATTTTAACCATGAAATCAATCCGTTTCACCCACCTCAAGGAGGGCCCAAACCCCCGCCATACAAGGCCTTACAGGGGGTAAAGGGCATTTTCATTTGGACGTCCAAACATCCAGATGTAAATGCAATAATCACTACCTTGAAATCAATAAAACCGCTAAAAATAAGGCATTTTGTCTTTTTACGGCCTCATGCACTGCAACATGCGCGTCTCATAATCCAAGACACATCAAGCACATGCCGGGCGCATCCCGGAGACGCCCTCCAGGATGAACGAAACTCGACTGAAAATATTTTTCGGGGGGTCGCCCGAAAAGGTCGTTCCGAACCTCCCGAAAGGGCGTCGAACGCATCGAAGCGGGTCACCTCGTCACGCCCACCCCAATTTTCCGACACCGTCCGGCTGGACATCTATCGGCATGGACGGCAAGAACTGCAGTGCGAAAAACGACGCGTCGATCACCGTCGAGTAGCACCTCCGCAAGTCGAAAAAACGCAGAGACGTCCGGCCAAAAAAGACGCCGGCCGCTTGCGGCGGCCGGCGTCGGGTGAAGCGTCGAAGACCGGAGCTTAGTGGTCTTCGTTCTCGATCAGCTCGGCGTAGGCGTCAGCATCGAGCATCTCGTTGAGCTCGCCGCGGTCGCTAGCGCGGACCAGGAAGATCCAGCCATCGCCGAAAGCGTCTTCGTTGATGGTTTCGGGCTTGTCGTTGAGGTTCTCGTTGACCGCGACAATCTCGCCGGAGACCGGGCTGTAGATGTCCGAAGCGGCCTTGACCGACTCGACCACGGCCACGCCGTGACCAGCCTTCACGCTCGCGCCGATTTCGGGCAGCTCGACATACACCAGGTCGCCAAGCTGGCCCTGGGCGTGGTCGGAGATACCCACGCGCACCAGGCCATCGTCTTCGACGCGGGCCCACTCGTGGGACTTGAGGAATTTCAGATCGCCGGGAATCTCGCTCATGATCGAATCCAGTCGTTGATATGGGTCGTGGGTGGAGCGGCAATTCTAGCCGCTCCACCGTGTTGGCAACACGGGCTGAGCCCAAGCTGCCGCAAGGTGGAAAATCAGATGCCTTCGCAGGGCTTGCCGTCGCGCACGAAGGGGTATTTCACCACGCGTACCGGTACTTCCTTGCCGCGGATATCCACGCGCACGTCGCCGGGCTCGCCCACGGGAATACGCGCAAACGCCACTGCCTTGTTGAGCGTCGGAGCGAAGCTGCCGGAGAGAATCTCGCCCGCACCATTGGCAGTGAGAACCGGCTGGCCGTGACGCAGCACGCCCTTCTCGTCGAGCACCAGGCCGACCATCACGCGCTTCACGCCGGCCGCCTTCTGCGCCTCGAGCACCTTGCGGCCAATGAAGTCGCGGCCCTCGTCCAGGGCGATGGTCCAGCCAAGGTTGGCCTCCCACGGCGACACGGTTTCATCCATGTCCTGGCCGTAGAGATTCATGCCCGCCTCCAAGCGCAGCGTGTCACGAGCACCCAGCCCCGCAGGCGCCACACCGGCGGCGGCGAGCGCCTGCCAAAGGGCAACAGCGTGTTCCTGCGGCACGATGATTTCGAAGCCGTCCTCACCGGTGTAGCCGGTGCGGGCGACAAAGAGCGGCATGCCGTGCGGGCCCTGCGCAGCGGCGGCGGCGAACTTGCCGAGCTTCTTGATGCGCTCGTGATCAACCTCTGCCAGCAGGCCGATGACCTTGTCACGGGCATGGGGGCCCTGCACGGCGATCATGGCGAATTCCGGGCGCTCCTTGACCTGGACGTCGAAGGCCTTGGCCTGCTTTTCGATCCACTGCAGGTCCTTCTCGCGGGTGGCGGCGTTCACCACCAGGCGGAAGAATTCTTCGCCAAGGAAGTAGACGATCAGGTCGTCGATCACCCCGCCCTGCTCGTTGAGCATGCAGGAGTACAGCGCCTTGCCCTGCACCTTGAGCTTGTCCACGCTGTTGGCCAGCAGGTGGCGCAGGAACTCTCGCGTGCGCGCACCGTGCAGGTCGACCACCGTCATGTGGGAGACGTCGAACATGCCGGCGTCACGGCGGACGGCGTGGTGTTCCTCGATCTGCGAGCCGTAGTTGATCGGCATATCCCAGCCGCCGAAATCGACCATGCGCGCACCGAGCGCACGATGGGTGTCGTTGAGTACGGTCTTCTCAGTCATCGCAGTCGTGCTCTGGGGAAAGAAGCATTATCGCCGGGCGCGTCGGCACATTCCAAGCCAAGCGTGACGGGCACTTACCGTGCGTTCGCGTAACGGCGGCGCTTCTTGCAGCGCAACATGTGAACGGATGGACTTCCTCATCACGACCATCCCGATGGCCGCCGGGATGGTCGTGGAAACCGCTACGCGCGAATGCGCCGGTCAGGGGGTGTGGGGCGAATGCCCCAGACCCGTGAGCAACTGCTCGACGACCTGCTCGGCAAGCTGTTCGGGGCGCAGACCTGCGGTGCGCAGGCGCAGCTCGGCGGCGTCCGGTACCTCATAAGGCGAATCGATGCCCGTGAAGTTGATGATCTCACCGGCACGGGCCTTGCGATAAAGACCCTTGGGATCGCGCCGCTCACACTCGTCCAGCGTGGTGTCAACGAACACCTCGAGGAACTCCCCGCCATCGAACAGGCTTCGCGCAAATTGGCGTTCGCTCTGGAACGGCGAGATAACGCACACCAGCACGATCAACCCGGCATCGACCATGAGATGGGCGACCTCGGCGACGCGACGGACGTTCTCCACGCGTGCCTCCGGCGTAAAGCCCAAATCCTTGTTCAGGCCGTGGCGCAGGTTATCGCCGTCCAGCATATAGGTGTGATAGCCGAGTGAATGCAGGCGCCGTTCGACCAAATTGGCGATGGTCGATTTGCCCGCGCCGGAAAGCCCGGTGAACCACAGGCAGCGAGGCTGCTGCCCCTTGCTGACGCTGCGAACCTCTTTGTCCAGGTCGGTGTGCTGCCAATGCACGTTGGCCGCGCGGCGCAACGCGAAGTCCAGCATGCCGCAACCGACAGTGGCATGGGTGGTGCGGTCGATCAGGATAAAGCCGCCCAGGGTGCGATTGGTCGCGTACGACTCGAAGGCGACGGCATGGTCGAGATCGATATTGCAGTAGCCGACCTCATTGAGGTCGAGACGGCGGGCTGCCAGTTCGGCCTGCGTGTTCACGTCCACCTTGTGCTTGATCGAGGTGATGCGCGCATTGACCGTGCGCGAGCCGATCTTGAGCCAGTAGGCACGATTGGGCAGCAGTGACTCATCGCCCATCCATAAGATGTGGGCGGCGAACTGATCAGCCACGGGCGCGGGTCGGGCCGCGTCGGCAATCACGTCGCCGCGGCTGACGTCGATCTCGCGGTCGAGCGTCAACGTCACCGCTTGGCCGGCCACGGCCTCCTGCAGATCCCCATCGGCGGTCACGATGCGCTCGACGCGGGCACGACGCATCGCCGGCTGCACCACGATCTCCGAGCCCACGGCCAACCGGCCGCCGCTGACCGTGCCGGCGTAGCCGCGGAAAGAGGCGTCAGGCCGGTTCACCCACTGCACCGGCATACGGAACTCTTCGGCCTGCGCCACCACCGTGTCGGCAGCCTCCAGCCATTCCAGCAACGTGGGGCCCTGATACCAGGGCATCCGCGTCGAGCGCTTGCCGACGTTATCGCCACCCGGCGCAATGACCGGCAGGCAATGCACGGTCGTGATGCCCAGCTGTGTGGCCAATTCGCGGTACTCATGAGCAATGGCTGCGTAGATGTCTTCGCGGCAATCGACCAGATCCATCTTGTTGACCGCCAGCACCACCTGGCGAATGCCCATCAAGGCGCAGATATAGCTGTGACGGCGCGTCTGCGGCAGCAGACCCTTGCGCGCATCCACGAGCACCACGGCCAGCTGGGCCGTGGAGGCACCGGTGGCCATGTTCCGGGTGTACTGCTCGTGCCCCGGACAGTCGGCCACAATGAAGTTACGGCGTGGCGTGTGGAAATAGCGGTACGCCACGTCAATGGTGATGCCCTGCTGGCGCTCGGCGTCGAGGCCATCGGTCAGCAGAGAGAAATCCAGCGTATCCGGGTCACCCCCTTGGGGCTTGCGGCTATCGCGGACCAGCGTGGCGAGCTGGTCGTCCGGCACCATGCCAGCGTCGTAGAGCAAGCGGCCGAGCAGCGTGCTCTTACCGTCGTCGACGCTGCCGCAGGTGATGAAACGCAACAAGCCGGTGTCTGGGGCAATGCTCTTGGCGGTATCTGTCATGGCCATCAGAAGTACCCCTCCTGCTTCTTGCGCTCCATCGACGCGTTGCCGTCGTTGTCGATCACCCGCCCCTGGCGTTCCGAACTGCGGGAGGCGGCCATCTCGTCAATGATCTGGTCCAGCGTATCGGCGGTCGATTCGACCGCACCCGTGAGCGGATAGCAGCCCAGGGTGCGAAAACGGACATGGCGCATCTCCACCTTCTCACCTTTGCGCAGATCGAACCGGTCATCGTCCACCATGATGAGCGCACCGTCGCGCTCGACGACCGGACGCTGCTTGGCGAAATACAGCGGCACCACCGGAATCCGCTCACGGCGGACGTAATGCCAGACATCCATCTCGGTCCAGTTGGACAAGGGGAAGACACGCACGCTCTCGCCCTTGTGGATCTGGGTGTTGAAGGTGTGCCACAACTCCGGGCGCTGCTGCTTGGGATCCCAGCGGTGCTGCGCATTGCGGAAGGAGAACACGCGCTCCTTGGCGCGGGATTTCTCCTCGTCGCGGCGCGCACCGCCAATGGCGGCGTCAAAACCGTACTTATCCAGCGCCTGCTTGAGCGCCACAGTCTTCATCACATCTGTGTGCACGGCCGAACCATGCGTGAGCGGGGAGATGTCCTGGCGAACGCCTTCCTCGTTGATGTGGACCAGCACCTCCACGTCGCCCGCCGTTGCCACCTCATTGCGGAACGCGATCATCTCGCGGAACTTCCAGGTGGTGTCCACGTGCAGCAGCGGCATCGGCGGACGAGCCGGGTAGAACGCTTTGCGCAGCAGATGCAACAGGACCGAGGAGTCCTTGCCGATGGAATACAGCATCACTGGGCGCTCGAAAGCAGCAGCCGTTTCGCGAAAAATGTGGATGCTCTCGGCCTCGAGGGCGTCCAGATAGGACATGGAAGACATGCGTGGCGTCACTGGTTCCTGGGGCCTCGGTTGCTGCCGGGCGTGCGATCAATGGGGCAATTTAGCGGAAAATGGCAAGCGCGGCAGTGTTAGAGCCTGCTCAATGTCTCCACGTGGCCCGCGCCGGGATCTGTTTGCGCACAGGACAAGGAAGAACGAAGGAGTGTACGTCCGTACACGACTGAGTGATGACGCCGACCTGTGGGCAAACAGACTCGGCCCGAAGGGTTGTTCGCCCCAAGCGCCCAGCGAGCGGTCCGCAGCTTGACCTGACCACCAGTCAGGCACTGCGCTGCAGCCCGCTCGCTGGGCGCTTGGGGCGAACAACGCGGGCTACGTGGAGACATTGAACAGGCTCTCAAAGGCCACAAGGTCTAGGGAAACGCTTCAGCACGATCTCCGATGACCTCACCATCATTTCGTCACCTGCCCTGGGCGACACTCCATTAAGATCGCGGCCCATGAGTACATCGATGGCGACAGGAAGCGCACAACTCGATGCCACGACCACGCCACCACGCCTGCGCGTGGCCGGCGACTGGACGCTGGCTCACTACGCCACGCTTGAGCGCACAGTCGATGCGCTGAAGAGCCGACTGGACCAGCACACCCCCATCGACCTGAGCGCGCTAGGTACGCTGGACACCGCCGGCGCCGCACTGCTGGCTGGGCTGCTGGGAGCGAATCGACTCAGCGACCTGGCCACCGACGACCCCGCCCTGCCCGCCGCGCAGCGTGCTCTGCTGCAAACGGTTGGCAAGGCTATGGCCGGTTATGTGGAGCCGCGGACCACGCGTCGCCACAACACGATGACCGAATTGCTGGCGCGCATTGGCGCGACCATGGAGGGCGTCTGGCACCAGCAGGTACGCCTGCTCGGCTTCGTCGGACTGACCCTTGAAAGCCTGTCGAAAACGATCTTGCGTCCGCGCCGCTGGCGGGTCACGTCGCTGGTCTCACACGTGGAGGAAACCGGCCTGGATGCCGTCCCCATCGTGGTACTGCTGACCTTTATGGTCGGCGCGGTCGTCGCCTTCCTCGGCTCTACCGTGCTCGCTGACTTCGGCGCCACTATCTATACGGTGGACCTGGTGGCGTATTCGTTCCTGCGCGAGTTTGGTGTGCTCCTTACCGCCATCCTGATGGCCGGCCGGACCGCCAGCGCGTTTACCGCGCAGATCGGATCGATGAAGGCGAACGAGGAAATCGATGCCATCCGAGCACTCGGCCTCGACCCGATGGAGCTGCTGGTGCTCCCCCGCGTACTGGCCATGCTCGTATCACTTCCCTTGCTCACCTTTCTCGCCATGATCGCCGGACTGGTGGGCGGCGGCCTGGTTTGTGCCCTGGTACTCGGCATACCGCCGGTGATGTTCGTCAACGTGGTCAAGTCCGACATCGGCGTGCAGCACTTCCTTGTCGGTATCGCCAAGGCGCCGATATTCGCTTTCCTGATCGCCGTCATCGGTTGCCTGGAGGGGTTCAAGGTGAGCGGCAGCGCCGAGTCCGTCGGCGAACACACCACCTCGGCCGTCGTGCAGTCGATCTTCGTGGTGATCCTGCTCGATGCGGTGGCCGCACTCTTTTATATGGAGATGGGTTGGTGAACGCCGTCGCGAAATCTCAGCCGGTCGACAACGTCATCCAGGTGCGCGACCTGGTAAATCGCTTCGGCACACAGACCGTGCACGAGCATCTGGATCTGGACGTCCGCCGCGGCGAAATCCTTGGCGTGGTCGGCGGGTCGGGTACCGGCAAATCGGTACTCCTACGCAGCATCGTGGGATTGCGCCGCCCTACCTCAGGGCAGGTTCGGGTGTTCGGGCAAGATCTGCTGGACCTGTCTCCCGATCAACGCTCACGTGTAGAACGACGCTTCGGCGTGCTGTTCCAGAATGGTGCGCTGTTCTCCTCGCTGAATATCGTGGAGAACGTGGCGATGCCGCTGATTGAGCACGCGGGCCTCCAGCGCCCTGACGCGCAGCAACTCGGTGGCGTGAAGCTGGCATTGGCGGGCCTGCCGGCAAGTGCCGAGACGAAGTACCCCTCCGAACTGTCGGGCGGCATGGTGAAGCGCGCGGCGCTCGCGCGTGCCCTGGCACTGGATCCGGAGATCCTCTTTCTGGACGAACCGACCGCAGGCCTGGATCCGATCAGCGCCGCCGCATTCGACCAACTGATCCTGACCCTGCGCGATGCCCTGGGCCTGACGGTTTTCCTCGTCACGCACGACCTGGATACGCTGTACACGATCTGCGACCGCGTGGCCGTCCTTTCCCAGAAGAAAGTGCTGGTGGTCGGCCCGCTCGACGAAGTCGCGCAATGCCCCGATCCGTGGGTGCAGGCTTATTTTCACGGCCCGCGTGGCCGCGCTGCCGAAGAAGCGCACGAGCGCGACACATCTACCGAGGTGAAGTGATATGGAAACACGTGCCCATCACGTACTCATTGGCCTGTTCACGGTAATCGTGGTCGCTGCCGCGCTGCTGTTCGCGCTATGGCTAGCCAAATCCAGCTCCGATCGCCAGTTCGCCGAATACCAAGTGGTGTTCAACGAAGCAGTGAGCGGCCTCTCGCAGGGCAGCGCCGTGCAGTACAACGGCATCAAGGTGGGTGACGTCACCCAGCTCAAGCTCGACCCCGAAGACCCCCGCAAAGTGCTGGCACGCATCCGCGTGGGTGGCGATACACCGGTGAAGCAGGACACCCACGCCAAGCTCACGATGACTGGCGTCACCGGCCTGTCGATCATCCAGCTCAGCGGCGGCTCGCCGGGCAGCCCATCGCTGGAATCGCGCGATGGCCAGCCGCCAGTCATCGTGGCCGACCCTTCGCCGCTCAGTCGCATCCTCGCCAATGGCGAGGACCTGGTGACCAACATCAATGAGGTGGTGGCGCGCGCCAACATGCTGTTGTCGCCGGAGAACACCGATCGCATCAGCCGCACGCTGGAGCATTTGGACCAGGCAACGGGGGCCATCGCCGGCCAGCGCGACGACATCCGCCAGCTCCTGCAGCAACTGGCGCAGGCCAGCAAGCAGGCGAACGACACGCTGGCGCAGACCGACAAACTGATCCGCAACGCCAATGGCCTGGTCGACAACCAGGGACGCGCCACGCTGGACAGCGCGAGCAAGGCCATGGCTTCGCTCGAACACTCCGCCGCCGATATCCAACGGATACTCGACAACAACAACGCCGCCATCAACGGCGGCCTGCAGGGCTTTAGCGAACTGGGGCCAGCCGTGCGCGAGCTGCGCGACGCCGCTGGTTCGCTGCGCGGCATCTCGCGGCGCTTCGACGACAACCCGGCCGGCTTCCTGCTCGGCCGCGAACGCAACAAGGAGTTTGAGCCATGAAGTTGCTCGCCCATCTTTTCGCCGGGACGGCGATCGCCCTGTTGAGCGCCTGTTCCGTGCTGCCAAAGTCGGAACCCCAACAAATCTATCGGCTACCCGCCACGCCGCTGCCGCATGACGGCGGCGCAACGGTGAACTGGTCACTGCGCGTCGACACACCTCAAGCAGAGCGCATGATCGACAGCTCGCGCATCACAGTGCAGCCGCAAGGCGACACGATGAGCGTCTACAAGGGCGCACGCTGGAGCGACTCGGCCACCACCCTGCTCCGCAATCGCCTTGTCGATGCCTTCCGCGATAACGGGCGCATCACCGGCCTCAGTAGCGATGAAACCAGCCTGCAGGCGGACTATTTCCTGTCTGGCGACCTGCGTGCATTCCAAACCGTTTATGAGAACGGCCAACCCGTGGTGGTAATCCGCTTCGATGCGCGGCTGGTGAAAAGCAACGGCCTACGCATCGTAGCCAGCCGTCGCTTTGATATCAGTCAGCCGGTGAGTGGCACCGCCGTGCCACAGGTCGTTACCGCTTTCGGGCAGGCCACCGACACGCTTGCCTCACAGCTGGTGAACTGGACGCTACAGCAGCCGTTGGACGGCCGCGACGCACACGCGAACTAGGCGACTAGCCCTGAGCGTCTCGACGCATCCACCCAGCGGAATGTCAGATTGAGTCGCGGCCCCACGGCCGCGCTCATCTTTGGCAGGTCATGCATGTAAAGCCGCTGCGTATGACCCGCCATGCGCAGCAAGCTGCCATGGCCCAGTTCTATGCCCAGCACATTGCCACGCCCGCCCTCACCACGAGGCTTGAGGCGAAAACGCCGCACGGCGCCGAGACTCAGCGAGGCGATGACCGGCTGCACCCCCAACTCAGGCTCGTCGTCGCTATGCCAGCCCATCGAGTCCTGGCCACTGCGGTAGAGGTTGGCGAGCACGCTGTTGAAGCGTGCTCCACAGGAGTAGGCCACACGATCACGCAATGACTCCAGCAGGGGTGTCCAAGGCCGTGGCTCGAATCGCGTACGCGAATAGACGTAGCTCGCATCCTCATCGCCGATCCAGCAGCTGAGACGGGGAGAATCCACCTCCCGTCCGAAGATGCGAATGCGATGGACCTCCCATGGAATCGTCGCCTGCAGATCGGTCAGCAAGGCACCGGCTTCAGCCTCACCCAACCAATGCGGCCACAACGAAAGCTCCGCGTCCGGGAGTGGTAGCGATTGCCAGCCCTCAGATGTCGTCTGATCGAACAGGCCCATGCCACCGCCTCCACGCTGCATCAACGAATGGCAGGAAACGTCGGCTCCACATCCAACGTCGCAGCACACACCGATGCAAGCTCGAGCAGCCGCAGATCCGATCCGCGCGCACCGACGAGTTGCAAACCGATCGGCATGCCATCCGGCAAGTAGCCCATGGGAATGCTTACGGCGGGACAGCCGGCCAGGCTGGCAAAGCTGGTGAGATCCGCCTGTGAGTCAGGCACGGGTCCGTCCAGCGGAAATGCGCCCTGCGGCGTGGTGGGTAACACCAGCACGTCGATCTGCGCGAACAGCCGGCGCATCTTGAGCGTCGCGGCATCGAGCACACGGTCGGCGGTCGCGTAGTCGGCGGCGCTCTTGCCCGCGGCGTAACTCAGCAGGCGCCGGAAGTGCTCAGACGCGCGCTGACCGGTGTCGGCCAGATCGGCGGCAAACGTGCCCAGCATCTCCGCTTCCATCAGCAACAGGCCGGCGCGCCGCGTGCGGGCGAAGTCCCAGTCCGCGAAATCCACCGTGCGACGTTCGCCCAGTTCCCGCGGCCATTTCGCTAGCGCCTCTTCGAAGACGTTCACCACGTCCTGATGCACACCGAGCGCTGTCAGATTCGGCAAGAAACCAGCACGCAGGCGTCCCGGCTCCCAGTCCGGCGGCGAGAGCGCCACGCGCCGACGGCGAGAGCGCGGATCGTCGGCGTCGTAGCCAGCTAACACCTGCAGCAACACGGTGAGGTCATCCGCGCTGCGCGCGAGCAACCCTACAGTATCCAGACGCCGCGCAGCGGGCACCATCCCGCGCGCGGAGATTTCCCCATGCGTCGGCTTAAGTGCGTAGACACCGCAATAGCTCGCGGGAATGCGAACAGAGCCAAGGCTATCCGAGCCGATCGCCGCGACGGCCAACCCCGCGGCCACGGCAGCGGCGGCACCGCCGGATGAACCACCCGCGGTATAGCCATGGCGGTGCGGATTGTGCGTCGCACCGAAGTGCGGATTGTTAGTGACCGCACCGAGCGCGCCTTCGTCCATATTGGTTTTGCCAACCAACACCGCGCCCGAAGCGCGCAGGCGTGACACGACGTGCGCATCATCCGCCACCGGCTGGTGCCGACCGGCGAGACCGGCACTGGTAGACCAGCCGGCTACGTCGAAGTTGTCCTTGAGTGCGATGGGAATACCGTCGAGCCGGCCGATGACGCCATCGCGACGCCGATGCTGCGCCGCAAGAGCCTGCTCTTGCAGCATGGGTGAACTCAGGCCGACATAGGCATTGAGTTGAGGATTGATGCGCTCAATGGCTTCCAGATAAGTCTCTGCCAGCCCCTGCGGCTGCACGCGCTCCACCGCGAGCCAATGCAGCAACTGGCACATGGTGGCCCTGCGCAGATCACGTTCGCTGATGGCTGGTTGCATATTCATACTCGCTTCCCTGGCTTGCCTTGAGTGGATTATGGCCTCTGCGGATGAAGGCTTTGCAAGGATCCGGCCACCGTTGCCCCCGGTGGCCCGAACCCGGACAATGCCTGCTTGCCCGTTCCATACCTCTGTGAACGGTATCGTGCCGCCCTAGCCCGTTGGAGTCCGCCATGAGCGACCGCGAAATCATGGAATACGACGTCGTCGTCGTTGGCGCGGGCCCCTCCGGGCTCTCGTTCGCCATCCGCCTCAAGCAGCTCAAGCCGGAAACCACAGTCTGCGTGATCGAAAAGGCATCGACCATCGGCGCCCAGATCCTCTCAGGCGCAGTGATCGAACCGCAGCCGCTGGATGCACTGCTACCAGGCTGGCGCGACAATCCGCCGCCGATCTGCGTGCCCGCAACTGAGGACGAGTTCTGGCTGCTCAGCAAGACCGGCGCCCGCAAGCTGCCGGTGCCGCCGGGGATGAACAACCACGGCAACGTCATCGTGTCACTGGGTGCCATGTGCGCATGGCTGGCTCCGCAGGCGGAAGCGCTCGGCGTGGATGTATTTCCGGGCTTTGCCGCTGCCGACACTATCTATAACGATGATGGCTCCGTCGCCGGCGTACGCATCGGCGACATGGGCGTCGCGAAGGACGGTTCCCACAAAGCGGGTTACACGCAGGGCATCGATATCAAGGCGAAGGTCACCGTGCTGGCCGAAGGTGCACGTGGCAGCCTCACCAAGCAGCTGATCAAGCGCTTCGAGCTGGACAAGGATAGCGATCCGCAGGGTTACTCCATCGGCATCAAGGAGCTGTGGCAGGTACCCGCCGGCCGCGTGCAGCCCGGCAAGATCGTGCACAGCTTCGGGTGGCCGGCTGACAACCATACCTACGGCGGCAGCTTCCTGTACCACTTGGACAAGGATCGCATTGCGCTGGGCTACGTCAGCGGCCTCGACTACAGCGACCCGAACTACCAGCCGTGGGAGGCGTTCCAGCAATGGAAGAATCATCCCTCGGTGAAATCGCTGCTCGACGGCGGCAGCATTCTGTCAGCCGGCGCACGCGCCATCGTGACGGGCGGCTATCAGTCGCTGCCGAAGCTGGAAATGCCCGGCGCGCTACTGATCGGCGACACTGCCGGCCTGCTCAATGTGCCCAAGATCAAGGGCACGCATCAGGCCATCAAGAGCGGCATGCTCGCCGCCGAACACCTGGTGACCAACGACCTGAATGCTGCCGGGTTCGATGCCAAGCTACGTGCATCGGACGTGATGGCCGAGCTCAAGAAGGTCCGCAACATCAAGCCCGGTTTCAAAAAGGGCTTGTGGTTTGGCATGTTGAACGCCGCGTGGGAAACCACACTTGGCGGTGCGTCACCTTGGACGCTCAAGAACAAGGCCGACTGGTCGTCGTTGCACAAGCTCGGTGAGTACGAGGAGCCCAAGCGGGACTACGTGCAGCCACGTGAGTTGCCGCCGCGCGACCGTCTGGCGGGTGTCTACTTTGCCGCCACCGAGCACGACGAAGACCAGCCCATCCACCTACACGTATCCGACACCAATGTGTGCGTGACCAAGTGCGCCGTCGAGTACGGCAACCCTTGCACTCGCTTCTGCCCCGCAGGCGTCTACGAGATCGTTGACGACGCCATGCCTGATGGAAGCCAGGGCAAGCGCCTGCAGATCAACGCCGCCAACTGCGTGCACTGCAAGACCTGCGACATCAAGGACCCGTACCAGATCATCAACTGGGTTACGCCGGAAGGTGGTTCGGGGCCGAATTACCAGAATCTCTGACGAGAGGGCACGGCGCTGTACGCCCGACTCACTTGGCGCCTCAAACGCCTGAACTATGTGTTGCAGCGCCTGCGCGGCAGTATCGCCCTGCGTGGCTGGCGCGGGACGTTCGCCCGCGTGCAGCAAGAGTTCGAACACCGACCGACGCTCGACGATTCATTGCACGTCGAGCCGCTCGACGTACCATTTGCACCTTTTGCGCTGCCCACGTCGGACAAGCCGTTGGTTTCGGTGATCATCCCGATCCACGGTAAAGTGGCCTATACGCTAGCCTGCCTGCGCTCGATCGCGCGTCATGCGCCGAAGGCTGCGTTCGAAGTCGTTGTTGTTGACGACGCATCCCCCGACGATTCCGCCGAGCGTCTGACACAGATCCCGGGACTGCGGTTGCTGCGCAACGAGCGCAACCTGGGCTTCGTCGGCAGTTGCAATTCGGGCGCCGCCGCTGCTCGCGGGGAATTCCTGCTGTTCCTCAACAATGACACGCAAGTCATGCCGAACTGGCTCGACGGCCTGCTTGGTTGCTTCGACGATCGCGCCGACTGCGGCATTGCGGGAAGCCGGCTGGTCTATCCCGATGGACGATTGCAGGAAGCCGGTGGTCTCGTGTTTGCCGATGGCAGTTGTTGGAACACCGGGCGCTTCGAAGAGCGCGACGCTCCCGCATGGCGCTACCGCCGCGAGACCGACTACGTCAGCGGTGCTTCCTTACTGATCCGTCGTGATGTGTTTGAACATGTCGGCGGCTTCGACCAGCGCTATGCGCCAGCCTATTACGAAGACACCGATCTCGCCTTCGCCGTGCGAGCACTCGGCCTGAAGGTCTACTACGAGCCGGCCAGCACTGTCATCCATTGCGAAGGCATCAGCGCGGGTACTGATCTGCATGCAGGCATGAAGCGCCATCAGGTGACAAACCAGGCGACCTTCATCGCCAAATGGGAAAACGCCTTGCGTGCGCAACCGCCGGAAGGCACTTCGTTGCCACGTGCGGTGCATTGGCGCCGGCGCGGCCGCGTCCTGGTCGTCGACAGCATGACGCCCGAACCCATGCGTGACTCAGGTTCACTGCGACTCAGCGCCATTCTGCGGCTACTGGACGAGCAGGGCTGGTCCGTGTCTTTCCTACCCGACGATGGCCGCGCCACCGAAGAAGAAATCCGTGCGCTTGGCGCACTGGGAACCGAGATACTTTGTCGTCCATGGGTTCCCGATCTGCCGCGCTGGCTGCATAAGCACGCACATGAACTCCATGCCGTCATGCTTTGCCGCCATACCGTCGCCGGTCAATACGCGTCGCAGGTACGCAAGCTGGCACCCAAGACACGCCTGCTATTCGACACCGTCGACTTGCACTTCCTGCGCGAGCAACGCGCGGCTGAATTGAGTGGCAGCGCCTCGATGGCCCGCCAGGCCCAAGCATCCCGCAAAAGCGAACTGGCACTGATCGAGCAATGCGACGTCACCTTTGTGGTGAGCCCGCACGAAAAAGCGCTACTGAAGGCTGAGCTGCCGCAAGCCAATATTGAGCTGTTGTCGAACATCCACGAAGTACACGGTTGCCAACATAGTCATGCTGCGCGCCGTGACCTCGTCTTCATCGGCGGCTTCGGCCATCCCCCGAATGCCGATGCCGTACGCTGGATAGCGAACAGCATCCTCCCCGCGCTGCGCACTATCGATCAGGATGTACAGGTGCATGTGCTGGGTGACGTTCCCGAGAGTGCCCGCGCCGAATTGGCCGTACCGGGCCTTGTGCTACACGGCCGCGTCAAGGATCTCGGCCCGTGGCTGGAAGGTTCATTGGCTTCGCTGGCGCCCTTGCGTTTTGGTGCGGGCGTCAAGGGCAAGATCAATATGGCAATGAGTTTCGGCCTTCCCGTAATCGCTACGACCACGGCTGTCGAAGGCATGAGCCTGACCGATGGGCGCGATGTACTGGTGGCTGATGCGCCGGCCTCTTTTGTGAATGCCTATGAACGCCTGCGCGACAATGAAGCGCTCTGGTCATCGCTATCGCAACATGGGCTACAGAATGTGCAGGAGCACTTTTCAGCTGAAGCAGCGGCACGCACGCTCCGGCTTGTGCTGAACTGACGAGACCGACCGCGGCCCTGCCCGTGAACGCCCCTACCCCTGACCGATGAAGCCAGGAGCCCCCACATCAGCGGCGAAGTATCTGCCGCTGAACCCCATAATCTTCATCCACGCATGATGGCCGCGCCATCTGGCGGGGCACCATGCGGGCCCGCATGGTGCCCCGAATCCGGTTAGAATAATCGATCAAACCATCGTCCAGGCGCCCTCCAGACCGCCTGCCACTCGAGGAAATACCGCTGATGAAAATCTTGGTCGGCTACAAGCGTGTCGTGGACTACAACGTACGCATTCAGGTGAAGCCCGATGGCACGGGCGTGGTGACGGATGGCGTCAAACTCTCCGCCAACCCCTTCGACGACATCGCACTGGAAGAGGCCCTACGCCTGCGCGAAAAGGGCCTTGCCGAAGAGGTAATAGTTGTTGGCATAGGCCCGGCTGACCTTACCGCCCACCTGCGCAACGGCCTGGCCATGGGCGCCAACCGCGCCATCCACGTGGTAACCGGCGATGCCGTGCAGCCGCTGACCGCCGCCCGCGTATTCCAGAAGCTGATCGAGAAGGAACAGCCGGGCTTGGTCATCTTGGGCAAGCAGGCCATCGACGACGACGCCAACCAGACCGGCCAGATGCTGGCCGCACTGTGGGATCGTCCGCAGGCCACCTTTGCGAGCAAAGTCGAGATCGCCAACGGCAAGGCCACGGTCACCCGTGAAGTCGACGCCGGCCTGGAAGTGATTGAAGCGGAACTGCCCGCTGTCATCACCACCGACCTGCGCCTCAATGAGCCGCGTTTCATCAAGCTGCCGGACATCATGAAGGCCAAGTCCAAGCCCATCGATACCATCGAGTTCGCTTCGCTGGGCGTGGAAGCCAACGACCATCTCAAAACCACGCACTACGCCGCGCCGGCCAAGCGCAGCAAGGGCGTGATGGTGAAGGATGCGGCCGAACTGGTCGCGACGCTGAAGCAGAAGGGGCTTTTGTGATCATCCCTGATCAGATCCCGGCCATCCATGGCCGGACTCTTCACTAAAAGCCTTCCTGTCCCACGTTTGAGGGAACACTCATGAGCAAGATCCTCGTCATCGCCGAACATCTCAACGGCAAGCTGAATCCCTCTACCGCACGCGCCGTAAGCGCCGCGGCGGCCATCAAGCCCGAAGCCATCGACGTACTGGTACTAGCTGACAACGTCGACGCCATCGCCGCCGAAGCTGCCAAGATCGAAGGCGTGAGCCGCGTGCTCACCGTTGCCCGCGTTGAGAATGCCCATCCGCTCGCGGCTATGCTGGCTCCGCAGATCGCCAAGGCTGCCGCTGGCTACAGCCACGTATTCGCACCTTCCACTACGTTCGGCAAGGACGTGCTGCCGCGCGTCGCCGCCCTGCTGGGCGTCGCCCAGGTCAGTGACGTGATGAGTGTGGAAAGCAGCCACACCTTTAAGCGCCCCATCTACGCCGGCAACGCCATCATCACCGTCGAAGCCGACGCAGGCAGCACCGTGGTCGCTACCATCCGTACCGCTTCGTGGGCTGCCGCCACCAGTGGCGCAAACAGCGCGCCGGTCGAGGCATTGAGCGTCGATGTGGCCCTGCCCTCACACACCCGCTTCGTCGAGCTGCAGTCGGGCAAGAGTGATCGCCCGGACCTGCAGAGCGCCAGCAAGGTCGTCTCCGGCGGCCGCGGTGTGGGCTCGAAGGAAAACTTCGACGTCATCTATAAGTTCGCCGACAAGATCGGCGCCGCCGTGGGCGCTTCTCGCGCCGCCGTCGACGCCGGTTACGTACCGAGCGACCTGCAGGTTGGCCAGACCGGCAAGATCATCGCGCCAGAGCTGTACATGGCCATTGGTATTTCCGGTGCCATCCAGCATCTGACGGGCATCAAGGACGCAGGTACCATCGTCGCCATCAACAAGGACGGCGAAGCGCCGATCTTCGAGATCGCGGACATCGGTCTGGTTGGCGATCTGTTCAAGATCATCCCCGAGCTCGAGCAGGCGCTCTGATACGCAATGGGTGAAATCAACCTCAACGGCTTCAAGGCGTACGACATCCGTGGCCGCGTCCCGGACGAGCTGAACGACGACCTCGCCCGTCGCATCGGCAACGCTACGGCTCAGTGTCTCGATCCGGGCCCCATCGTGCTTGGCCGCGACGTGCGATTGAGCAGTCCGTCCTTGCAGGACGCGCTGGCAGCCGGCATTACAGCCAGCGGTCGCGACGTCATCGATATCGGGCTTTGTGGCACGGAAGAGGTTTATTTCCAGACGGCCCACCTGGGTGCGGCTGGCGGCATCATGGTGACCGCCAGCCACAATCCGATGGACTACAACGGCCTCAAGCTAGTCCGCGAGGGCGCCCGCCCGATCAGCGGCGATTCGGGTCTGTTCACCATTCGCGATCACGTCGCCAGTGGCCGATATGTTGAGGCTGCCACGCAGGGAACCCTGCGCGTGGTGATCGACAAGAGCGCGTACATCGCCCATTTGCTGACCTATGTGGATGTCGCATCGCTCAAGCCACTGAAGATCGTCACGAATGCGGGCAACGGTGGCGCCGGCTTGGTGATCAGCGCGCTGGCGCCGCACCTGCCTTTCGAGTTCGTGCGCATCCAGGACGAGCCCGACGGCCACTTCCCACATGGCATTCCCAATCCATTGCTGCCCGAAAACCGGCAGGCCACTGCGGACGCCGTACGCGCGCACGGCGCGGACTTCGGTATTGCGTGGGATGGCGACTTTGACCGTTGCTTCTTCTTCGACGCATCCGGCCGCTTCATCGAGGGCTACTACTTGGTCGGTTTGCTGGCGACCGCGTTGCTGGCCAAGCATCCCGGCGAAAAGATCATCCACGACCCGCGACTGACGTGGAACACGGTCGAGATGGTGAAGAGCGCAGGTGGCGTGCCGGTCATGAGCAAGACTGGACACGCCTTCATCAAGGAACGCATGCGCGCAGAGAACGCCGTGTATGGCGGCGAAATGAGCGCACATCACTACTTCCGTGATTTCGCCTACTGCGACTCCGGCATGATTCCGTGGCTGTTGATCGCCAACCTCGTCTCCTCGACGGGGCAGTCGCTCGCTACCCTGGTCGAAGATCGCATGGCCACGTTCCCCTGCAGTGGCGAGATCAATTTCAAGGTCGCCGACGCCAAGGCATCCATCGAACGCGTCATGGATCATTTCGCGGACCAGCATGCCGTACTGGACTACACCGATGGTATCAGCGCCGATTTCGGCGACTGGCGCTTCAACCTGCGCAGCTCCAACACGGAACCCCTGCTTCGCCTGAACGTCGAGGCCCATGCCGATACCGCCCTGATGGCCCTGCAAACGGAAGCCATCCGAAAGCTGCTGCAAGCCTGACCACCCGTAGCCGGCGGGGTTATACCCGCCGGCTTTCATGGGGATACGCACCCGCATGTTGAAGGGACAACCCTTTGGCCGTGGACTGGGCGACCGGGCATACCGTACTCGCGGGTGCCGTGAATACGCCCTGCCAGCCATGACGTACCCCTTCCTGCCTACCCTCCGGTCCGGTGCGTAGCCACGTCCGCTCAGGTAAGATGTTGCGGATTTTGCGGGGCAATTCATATATAAGCACCTTCGATCGCTACCCTTCGGACAGGCGCCGTTGTCATGGCGAGCGAATGACCTTTTGTCCCGCTTCCCGGCAGGGAGTGTCTCGGGCACTAACCAACGTTTTTCATGGAGAAGATTTTGAGCCAGATTTTAGTGACCGGCGGCGCGGGCTTTCTCGGCTCCCACTTGTGCGACCGCCTCATTGAAGCCGGGCACGACGTGCTCTGCGTGGATAACTTCTTCACGGGCGCGAAGGACAATATCCGCCATCTCATCGGCCACCCTTCCTTCGAACTGGTTCGTCATGACGTGACCTTCCCGCTCTACGTGGAAGTGAAGCAGATCTACAACCTTGCCTGTCCTGCATCGCCCGTCCATTACCAGCACGACCCGGTCCAGACCACCAAGACCAGCGTCCATGGCGCGATCAACATGCTTGGCCTCGCCAAGCGCACGCGTGCACGCATCCTCCAGGCGTCGACGTCGGAGGTCTATGGCGACCCGGAAGTCCATCCGCAGCCCGAGTCATACTGGGGCCGCACCAATCCGGTCGGTATCCGCAGCTGCTACGACGAAGGCAAGCGATGCGCGGAAACGCTGTTCTTCGACTACTGGCGTCAGCACCAGCTCGAAATCAAGGTCATGCGCATCTTCAATACGTATGGCCCGCGCATGCATCCTAATGACGGCCGTGTGGTCAGCAATTTCATCGTGCAGGCCCTCAAGGGCGAGCCGATCACCATCTATGGCGATGGCACCCAGACGCGCAGCTTCTGTTACGTCGACGACCTGATCGAAGGCATGCGCCGCCTGATGGACAGCGCCGTGGACATCACCGGCCCGATCAATATCGGCAACCCCGGCGAGTTCACCATGCTTGAACTGGCCGAAAAGGTCATTTCGCTCGTGGGCGGCAAATCCAAGATCACCTTCATGCCGCTGCCGAGCGACGATCCCAAGCAACGCCAGCCGGACATCACTCAGGCGAAGGCGAAGCTCGACTGGAGCCCGAAGGTCTCGCTCGACGATGGCCTGAAGGAAACGGTCGCTTACTTCCGCAAGCGCCTCGGGGTCTGACCACGCATGCGTCACCCGAAGCTCATCGTCGTCACGCCGGTGTTCGAGGACACGGAGGCGTCGACCATCCTTTTCTCCGAGCTGGCAAAGTCCTGCGGCACGGAGATCCATGTCGTGGCGGTCGACGATGGCTCGGTACGGCAACCGTTGACGCTGCAGGGCATGCTTGACGCCCGCATTCGCGGCACGGTGATCCGCCTCAAGCGCAATGTCGGGCACCAGCGCGCCATCGCGGCGGGCCTGGCGTATGTCGCCGACACATTCAGCGATATCGACCGCGTGGTCGTCATGGACTCCGACGGCGAAGACCTTCCCGAAACCATCGGCAGCCTGCTCGACAACCTGGACGAGGCAGAGGTCGACGTGGTCGTCGCCGAACGCAAGAGCCGCGTCGAAACGCTGCGCTTCAAGACCTTCTACCTAGTCTACAAGTGGCTGTTCAAGCTGCTTACCGGGCGCAAGATCAGCTTCGGCAATTTCATGGCTATGAACGGCACGGCCGCGCGACGCCTGTCGTCCATGGGCGAACTGGCCACGCACGTCGCGGGCACAGTGCTGGTGTCACGCCTGCGCTGGCGGACATGCGCCCTCGATCGCGGCCCGCGATACGCCGGCAAGAGCAAAATGAACTTCGTCGGCCTGGCCCTGCACGGCTTCAAGGGCCTGATGATCTTTGCCGAGGACGTCCTCGTCCGTGTCGGCATCGCGTGCGCAGGCGTCGCCGCCCTGTCACTGCTGGGCGTCAGCGCTGCCATTGTGCTCAAGACGCTGGGCTACGCCACACCCGGCTGGTTCTCGGTGACCCTGGGGTTGTTGCTGCTAGTCTTCCTTCAGACCGGTGCGATCACGCTGATGACGCTCATGCTCACCGGCATCACGCGTGGCAGTACGGTGCTCCCGTTGGACTATCGCCTGCTGGTCGATCAGATAATGGCCACGCATGATGACTCTCGCGATCAGTAATCTCCTCAGGTACCAGCCCGTCCGTTATGTCATCAACGGACTGGTGGCAACCTGCGTCAGCTATGCCGTTCTCAACGCCTGCATCCATCTGGCCCATGTGCCATCGGCGGGCGTCGCCAACTTCATCGCTGCCGTCATTGGCATCACCGTATCGTTCCTGGGAAGCCGTCATTTCGTGTTTCCCGGCACTAGCGAATCGGTCTGGCACCAGCTGGCGCGGTTCTGGGTGTTGTACGCGGTACTGGCTCTTTTGCAGGCCGCGGTGCTATTCGTCTGGACGGACGTCGCCAGGCTCGACTACCGCGTGGGCTTCCTGATTGGCACGTTCCTGCAGATGGTCTGCAGTTATTTCGGAGGAAAGCATTGGGTATTCAAGCGATAAAAATCGGCCGCATCGTCGCGATCACGGTGCTTTTCGTGATCGTGCTTCTGGCGACCTATGTCGTCCACTCGCTGTACCTGCGGGTAAACGTGGTCTTCTACAGCGCCATTCTCGACGGCGTCATTGCCACTGCCCTGTGCAGCGTATTGTTGTGGGCCGCACCCTGGTTCAAGATCCTTGGACCGGTGGAGAAACTGCAGCTGATGGTCATCTGGCTGTTGCTTGGCTACGGCTACGCCATCTCGGTACCCACCGTGCTCGATCGCTCGCTGTCCTTCTACATCTTGGAGAAGCTGGAACAGCGCGGCGGCGGCATCCGCGAGAATGCGTTCGAGGAAGTGTTCACGAAAGAATACGTCAAGGAGCACCATCTGGTGGACGTGCGCCTTACCGAACAACTGCAGTCAGGCACCATCGTCATCCGCAACGGTTGCGTGCTGCTGACCGATAAGGGACGTCGCCTGGCTTACGTCAGTCGCTTCTTCCGCAACAACCTATTGCCGAAACATCGACTGCTGATGGGAACGTATTCCGATGCGTTGACCGATCCGTTCCGCAACAGCACGACCGACGTCGACTACCGCTGCCAGTAGTTGATCGAGGTATCGCGATGAAGCGCTCACTCGTCATCGCGTTCCTCGCACAGGCTCGCGTGACCAGAGTGTCCCGCGAGCACTGCGCGCGAGGGTTGTCGCGGCCCATGGAGCCCGGCGCCGCTTTTCGCGTGGCCCCGGCCTACAGCCGGATCGGCAACGCAATGCTTACCCCTATTCATCCCAACGAGGCCGGGAACACGGCCCGCAGGTAATCGAACGATGAAAATCACCGTTGTAGGAACCGGATACGTGGGCCTGGTGACAGGCGCCTGCCTTGCCGAAATGGGCAACGACGTCCTTTGTCTGGACGTCAATCCCGAAAAAATCCGCATCCTGCAGGAAGGCGGTGTCCCCATTCATGAGCCGGGCCTGGACAAGGTGATCGCGTCCAACGTGGCGGCGGGTCGCCTTCACTTCACCACGGACGTCGACAAGGCTGTCGCCTTCGGTACCGCGCAGTTCATTGCCGTGGGCACGCCGCCTGACGAAGACGGTTCTGCCGACCTGCAATACGTCATCGAAGCGGCTAGGAGCATCGGCCGACGCATGACCGAGTACAAGGTGGTCATCGACAAGAGTACGGTGCCGGTTGGCACGGCAGACAAAGTGCGCGCTGCCATCGCGGAAGAGCTGTCCATCCGCGGTGCGGCCATCGGCTATTCGGTCGTATCCAACCCAGAGTTCCTCAAGGAGGGCTCTGCGGTGGAAGATTTCATGAAGCCAGACCGCATCGTTGTCGGTGCCGACGACGAGCGCGGCATCAACTTGATGAAATCGCTCTATGCGCCATTTCAGCGCAATCACGACAAGCTGGTGCTGATGGACGTGCGCTCAGCGGAGCTCACCAAGTATGCGGCGAACGCCATGCTGGCGACGCGCATTTCCTTCATGAACGAACTTGCGCTGCTCGCGGAAAAACTAGGTGCAGACATTGAGCTCGTGCGCCACGGCATCGGCTCCGATCCTCGTATCGGCTATCACTTTCTCTATGCCGGCTGCGGCTACGGTGGCTCGTGCTTTCCCAAGGACGTGAAGGCGCTGATCCATTCCGGCGAAGAAGCCGGGCAGACGTTGCGCGTACTCAAAGCGGTGGAAGATGCCAACGATGCGCAGAAGCGCGTCCTTGCCGAAAAGATCTGCGAGCGCTTTGGCGAGGATCTGACGGGCAAACGCTTCGCCGTCTGGGGGCTGGCGTTCAAACCCAATACCGACGATATGCGCGAAGCGACGAGCCGCGTCCTCATCAACGATCTGCTCGCCAAGGGTGCCACCGTTGCCGCCTATGACCCGGTGGCCCGCGAGGAGGCGCAGCGCGTCTTCGGCGACATGCCAGGCCTGACGCTCAGCCGCTCGCAGACGGAGGTGCTGCGCGACGCGGACGCGCTTGTGGTAGTTACCGAATGGAAGGAATTCCGCTGCCCCGATTTTGACGAGGTGAAGCAGTTGCTGCAGACGCCTGTCGTCTTTGACGGCCGCAATCTGTACGAGCCCAGGGAACTCAAGGCCCTCGGTTTCGAACACTATCCGATCGGCCGCTGATACGTCGCGCCCGCCCGGGCGCAGGTTGACCTCCTTTCGCCATGTCACGACGGAAGACATCATGATCTCCGACTATCAACGCCCACACTCCACCGATGCCGCAGGCTGGCGCCAGCTTCTTTGGCCGATCGGCCTGTTCATTCTTGGATTCGGGCTAATCATCCTGCACCAGTCGGACTACTTCCGCGCCACGCCGGGTGATCTTCTCGATGGCAGGTTCAACAACCTGATCCTCGAGCACCTGTATCGCTGGGTGACGGGAGCAGATCCGAAATTGTGGAGCCCGGGTTTCTTCTATCCGTACGAAGGCACGCTGGCGTTCAGCGACAACCACTTCGGTACCGGCCTGGTCTATATCGCGATGCGGGTGCTTGGTCTGACGCCCGAGCAAGCCTTCATCGGCTGGTTCACTGTTGCCCCGCTGCTCAACTTCGCGGCGTGCTACTACGTGCTGCGCGCGACGGGTGCAACAGCGCGAGGCAGTGCCGTCGGCGCGTTCATCTTCACGTTCTCGTTCCTGGTGAGTGCACAGGTGGGGCACGCCCAGCTGTCCTATAGGTTCGCGGTTCCGCTTGCGATGCTCGCATGGCAGCGATTCATCGAGCAGGGTCAAGGCAGGCACTTTGCGCTGGCCGCCATCTGGCTGACCGTGGAGTTCTACTGCTCGATCTACATCGGCTACTTCCTGCTATTGCTGATGGTCGGCTATTTCCTTGCGCAGGCCATGTTGCACAAGGAACAGGGGCATTGGCGCCCGCTTGGCCGCCTGATTCGCGATACGCGCAGGCTGATAACGGCGCAAACCGTCGGCAGTGTGGCAATTACGGTGGCCTGTGGCATTGCCCTGCTCGTACTGTTCTACCCGTATCTGCACTACTCGCGCCTGTTCGCGTTCCATCGCGACTATGGCGAAGTGATCACCATGCTGCCGCGGGTGGCCAGCTATGCGCTGAGCGACCAGTCGCTGCTGTGGGGCAGGTTCACCACCCATATCCGCAGTGTCCCGATGCGATGGGAACACCAGATGTTTTTCGGTGGTGCGGCTATCGCGCTGGCCGTGATCGCGATGGCTTGCCAACGCGGTCGCCGCAATCTCGCGATGTTCGGAGCCATCGCCTTCATCGCTGCGCTCACGCTGTGCATCCATGGTCACAGCCTTTACGCCTTCATCTATCACCTGCCTTTGGCAAATGCCGTGCGCGCCGTGACGCGCGTTGGCATGGTCTTCTTGTTCCCTGTGGCCGTCCTGGCGGCAAGCGGCTTTGACTGGCTTGCCTCATCGCCTGGCAAGCGCACACTTAAATCGGCAGTGGCGGCACTGCTCGTCGTTCTGATGGTCGTGGAGTACGCGGCCTACGACACGCACAAGGTTCCGCTTGCCGAATCCAGTCAACGGCTCGCTTCGCTGCTGGCGCGCACGCCATCCCCGCTGCCGGCGGATGCCATCCTGTTCGTTCCCATACGCGCTGACGAGCGCCCCTTCCTCACCGAGGATGACGGCATGCGTCTGGCTCAGGCCACCAATCGGGTAACCCTGAACGGCTATTCGGGCAATTGGCCAACGGGCTATGTGCAGCGCGATTCCGACCCCTGCGAGATGATCAATGATCGATTGATGGGGTACGCCGGTTTCGCCGGACTGGACTACTCGGCCTATGCGGCACTGGTGAAGCGGGTGGTGGTGATCGGCAGCGACGTGCACTGCGCGCCACTGCCCGCCCTGCTGGGCCGCACGGCGTTCACGGGCAAGCTGCCGGAAAGCCTAGTCAAGCGGCTCGTGCCGTCTATCGACCAAGTTTCACTGGAGAAAGGCAGGCTGCGCCTTCATGTGACCTTGCGAAACAACTCTAGCGAGCTGCTTCCGTCCGTATCTCAGGATGACCATCCGGTGCGTTTCTCCTGGCGATTCTCGCCAGTCAGTGCACCACTCCCCCCGAATGACGGTTGGGATACACGCAAAGACCTTGCTGGAGACGTCAAGCCTGGTCAGAGCCAGGAATTCGACTTCCTCGTCGATCCGCCATCCGCCACCGGCCAATACCGGCTCGAGGTGAACCTGGTTCAAGAAACCGTTGCCTGGTTCCATCCGCTGGGAATGCCGATCGCAACGGGTAGCCAGACCATTACGGTAGAGGCAGACGGGAGCATGCAGGTTACGCCCTGACCGTGGGCCGGACCGGACAACCAGCGTCACTGGACCGTGAATAAGGTGTGAATTATATTCCGATTTCGGAGTTTTCTTACGCACCCCTGACAAGAACGGATTCACAAGATCATGCAAATTCCTAATTCCGTGGCGAACCAGACCGGTCCCTGGTTCATGGATGAGGTTCAGATACCCGGGCGCCTAGCCGCGCTGGACTCTGAAATCCGCAAACATGCGGAGAACCTCATCAATAATGGTTTCACCATCATCAAGCAGTCCATGCCTCGGGAACGGTGCAAGGCGCTGATCGAGCACTTCAAGGCATTCGCCAGTGCCAATGCCGACAAGTTCCAGCAGTTTCTTGACGCAGATGGGCACTACCCGCGCATCGTGAACCTGCATGCAGCTATGCCGGAGCTATTCGAGCTCTTCGCCAAGAACACCGTCGCCTACAAAGTGCAGGAGGCGATGTTCGGTGCCAAGCCAAGCCTGTACACCTCACTATTTTATGAGCGCGGCTCGGCTCAACCCACGCACCGTGACACGCCGCTCTTTTCGACCAAGCCGGAATATTTTTACTTCGGTGTATGGGTGGCCCTGGAAGATGCCAATGAAGTTAACGGCGCCCTCCAGGTCTATCCAGGTGGCCACAAGATGCCCGAGCTGGACCGGGAAAGCATCGCCATCAAGCGGCTGGGCTCGCTCGACGACCTACCGGCCATGTCAAACGACCTTTGGCTCGACTATCAGGGCGAAGTAGTGCGCCAGTGCAAGGACGCCGGACTGAACCTTGAGCTGCTTTGTGTGGAAGCTGGCGACACGGTCATCTGGCATCCCCAGCTTCCGCATGGCGGCGGTTCCATCCAGGATATGAGCAAGAGCCGTTTCAGCTTCGTCATGCACACCACGCCTATCGGCGTCCCGGTTTACCACCAGGACAAGTTCTTCAATCCGCAGGCACCGGCGCCAATCGATGCACATTGGCAGTACGAAGAGGTGGATGGCGCATATCGCGTCGTGCAAGGTGAAGTCGATTTCGCGCACAAGCAAGCCTATCCAGCAAATGCTTTCGCCCCGGTCGCCGCACCAAAGCCGGTCGAACAGATTTCGACACCTCCTGCTGTGCCAAAGGGAATCTTCGGTTCGCTGCGAAAAGCCCTTGGCATGGCGTAACGGAACGCCCATCGCCCGCCAAGTGGGCGCGCGGGGCCATCGTTGAGCAGAGCCCCGTCTAATGAGGGGCTCAGCGTCTATATTGCTAAGTTACGGATCGACCCGCAATTGAAGCGGGCCGATCCGTAGCTTTACGATGCTTCGCGCGGGGTGAGGTAGATGTAGCGCTGAAGGGGATCCTGAAGCGACCGGTCGGTTGCCTTGATCTCCCAGTCGGGCGCAGCCTGTTTGAGCCACTCCAAGGTGAACGAAGTGTCACCATAGGTAACGTCACCGTCGACGGCTGCCCTATTGTGAGGACGAAAGGCAAAGCCCTTGTCCCTATGCGTCTTGACGAGAGCATCCTTTTCAGGCCCTTGGGCATGCACGTCGTGAGCCCAGTATTCCTCAGGCCTAATGGTAATGACCAGCAAGCCGTCACGAGCGATGACTTTGCGCAAAGCGGCAAGCGCTGTAAGCGTGGCGCGCTCGGACAAGTGCGTAAACACAGAGAATGCGTAGATCAGATTGAACGTCCGATCGTCCACCGGGAGCGACATCGGCAGATAATCCGATTGGCGGAAATTCTCCCCAAAGCCGTCCTCATGACAAATCTCAATGGACCGCTCCCAGGGATCGACGCCATAGAGGCCTGCTTCGCCGACAAAGGCATACATAAGGCGAGCGATACGCCCATAGCCGCACCCGTAATCAAGAATCCTTGCGTCGTCCAGCGAACGGCCAGTAATGCGGGTGTAGCTGTAGCTCATCGAACGGACGAAATTGAGCGTCTGCTTTAGCAACGGAAGACCGGAGTTGCCCGTCCAATCAAGCTGCACTTGGTCCGATGCCATTCTTGGCAGGATACCCGACAGGCGAGGAAATTCAGGATTGGGCAGGGATAGGAGAAATTCGCCGAAATCATCCAGCCCAAGAGCTCCCAGTCGCTGAAAAATCCGATCTCGGGATCCGAGGTCCGTGTCTGCTTCCATCGCAGAAATATGGTTCTTTACGTATGCCAGCATATTGCCCTCATTCGGATTCAGAACGGATTTGACGAAATATGCGAACCCGCGCGGCTTGATCTCCCCAAATGCGTTCCACGCGGCAAAAATACGTTTCCTCACGCCCACCAGCATTTCACCCGCTCCTGTTAACACGATGAATTTGACGAAATACGCGGCACGCGTGCTCGGTGCGCGTAGGCGCGCGCCGAGCACTAGCAAGCTAGCGTCAAAATATTGCGAATAGGAACATACCGGGTTTGGGAACCTGGGCACATACCCTGCCAGCTGACAGGCTCGGCAAACCGCTACTTAGCGGCAGCGAAACAAAGATCTGCCCCGTATCCCCAAGCCCCCTCCCCGACTGGTAAAGTATTGGGTTAGCCCCTTTCGGGCCGCACCGTAAGTATCGGTAGCTACAGGAATATTCGTGAAGTCGACGCTCATAAAACCCGGTGGGAACCGAGAACCCGCCAGCCCCGTAGCGATGATCCTGCATGCCTGGAAGAACCGGGCCCTCATTCTCACCCTGACCCGACGAGATATTGCGAGCCGCTATCGCGGCTCCGCTCTGGGCATGCTGTGGTCGATCCTCAATCCGTTGCTGATGCTGGCCATTTACACATTCGTATTCAGCCAGGTCTTTCGGATGCGGTGGGGCTCGGAGGCCGCCACCAGCCCGATGGATTTCGCGCTGATGCTCTTCGCCGGCATGCTTGGCTTCACCTTCTTCGCCGATAGCGTGAACCGCGCTCCGGGGCTCATCGTGTCGACGCCAAACCTGGTGAAGAAGATCGTCTTTCCGCTGGAAATCCAGGCCTTCGTGGTCATTGGCTCAGGGTTGTTCCAGGCACTCATCAGCTTCTTCGTGCTGTTGGTCGCCTACGTGCTCGCCAAGGGAACCGCTCCGCACTGGACGATCGTCCTTCTCCCGTTCACCTTCTTGCCACTATGTCTGCTGGTCCTCGGCATGGTCTGGATCCTTTCGTCGCTCGGCGTTTATCTGCGCGACATCGGCCAACTCGTCGGGCACCTGGTGACCATGACCATGTTCCTTTCCCCACTGTTCTATCCGGTCACGGCCATTCCGGAGTCATTTCGTCGGCTGTTCTACCTCAACCCGCTGACCTTCGTGATGGGCGAGACTCGAAAGGTGCTTATCATCGGCCAGCAGCCGGCATGGGGCGCGCTGACGCTATTCACGCTGTGCATGTTCCTGTTCGCCAGCGCAGGCTTCTGGTGGTTCCAACGCACTCGCCGGGGTTTTGCCGATGTCCTCTAATGTGTCGATCCGCGTCGACGGCGTCAGCAAGTGCTACAACGTCTATAGCAGCCCCATGGACCGACTGCTGCAGTCGCTCTACCCACGCGCGGCCCTCATGGCAGGCGGCGTCGGCGCGCATCGCGTTGCCAGCGCGCTGCGTGACCGCAGGAACTTCAGCGAATTCTGGGCACTACGCAACGTCAGCTTTGAAGTCCGGCGTGGCGAAACCGTTGGAATCGTGGGGCGCAATGGCTCAGGCAAGTCCACTTTGCTGCAGATGATCGCAGGCACGCTTACGCCAACCGAGGGGTCCATTTCCGTGCATGGCCGCGTCGCTGCGCTGCTGGAGCTTGGCTCGGGTTTCAATCCAGAGTTCACAGGCATGGAGAACGTCCATCTCAATGCTTCCGTGCTTGGCCTCACGGATGAAGAGATCGACCAGAGGATGGATTCGATCCTTGCCTTCGCAGACATCGGTGACTTCGCCAAGCGCCCGATCAAAACCTATTCCAGCGGCATGGTGGTGCGACTTGCTTTCGCCGTCCAGGCGCAGGTAGAGCCAGACGTACTCATCGTCGATGAGGCCTTGTCCGTCGGTGACGCCAAGTTCCAGGCGAAGTGTTTTGCGCGCCTTGAGTCGCTGAAGGAAGCGGGTACTTCGATCCTGTTCGTGTCTCATGCCACCGAACAGGTCATCAGTCATTGTGATCGCGCCATCCTGCTGCACGACGGTCTCGTGCAGCAGCAGGGCAAGCCTAAGGACGTCGTACACACATATCTAGACCTGCTTTTCGGTGGTTCACGCAAGCTCACGAAAAAGGCTAGTGCGACAGAAGCAGGAATGCTGGCACCGTCCGCCAATGCGAATGAATTGTCCGAGGGGTCCATTGCACTGGACATCCGGCCCGGCGCGTTCGAAGAGAGGGCGAACTACAGTCCTTACGAATACCGTTGGGGCGACGGTGCAGCCCAGATCCAGGACTTCCGCCTACTCGGGCCGCGCGGCGCGGAGCCCTCCGTCGTCGCTTCCGGCGATCGGCTGCGTCTTCTTCTGGGCGTTGCATTTAACGAAACTGTGTTTCGCCCAATCTTTGGCCTGACCATCAAGACCAAGGATGGCATCACGGTCTACGGCTCGAACTCCGAAATGGTGGAGGCATCGTTGCCAGAAAGCATCGGCCAAGCCGGCACGCACGCCGTCATAACGTTCGACTTCGATTGCACCCTTGGACCTGGCGACTATTTTCTGTCCATAGGTGTCGCAAGCCGGGACGGCGATGATGCCGTTCCCCACGATCGCCGCTATGACGCAATCCACATCAACGTAAACGACACGGGCTATTTCGGCCTAGTGAAGATCAACATGACCATGGACGCCAAGGAGGCCACGCCGTGACCGGCCCTCGCTCCCCTTTTGAAGATTTTCTTCGCGCGTCCGCCTACCGCCAGGATGAGAGCCATCGCATCTGGCACAAGGAAGACGAAAAGCCGTTCGCCTACTCCGATGGCGATGAGGTCGAACAGCGTATTGCCCATGCAATAGCCGACTCGAGTGATGTCTCGCAGTTCTCGCGCGAATTGCACCAGCACATGACCGACTGGGCGAGTACGTATCATCTCAGCCCCACCCGCGCAAACCTCCTGCGACCACTGACGGGTGCCCTAAAGGGCTCGAAGGTGCTTGAGATCGGCGCAGGTTGCGGTGCCATCACGCGATTCCTTGGCGAACAGGGCGCAAACGTTCTTGCTCTGGAAGGCAGCCGCCGTCGCGCCTCCATCGCCGCGTCCCGATGCCGCGATCTCGCCAATGTAACCGTGCTCAACGAGCAGTTTGGTGAGCTGCGGTCAACACAGCGGTTCGACATCGTCACCCTGATCGGCGTGCTTGAGTACGCCAGGATGTATACGACCGGCAATGATCCGGTGCTGGAAACGCTGAAGCTAGCACGCGAATTGCTGACCGACGACGGCATCCTCGTCGTCGCGATCGAGAACCAGCTTGGGCTCAAGTATTTTGCTGGCGTTGCGGAAGATCACCTCGACCGCGCCATGGCCGGCATCCAGGACCAGTACGACGAAGGCACCGTCGTCACGTTCGGCAAGGGCGAGCTTGAGTCCTATCTTCGCAAGGCGGGCTTCGAGTCAAGCGAGTGTGCGATACCGCTTCCTGACTACAAGCTTCCCCATTGCGTTGTGCTTCCAGAAGGTACCGCTGCGCGCGGTGAATTCAATGCCGCGTCCCTTGCAGGCCAGGCGTCGCGCTCGGACCGACAATTGGTCACGATGCCGCTGTTCTCCCTTGGTCGCGCATTCGACGTCGTGGGTCGTAACGGACTGCTCGCCGACCTGGCCAATTCGTTCCTCATGGTTGCGCGCAAATCCGAGCGCTCGCCATCCTTCTCCAGCGTACTGCCCAACGTGTTGGCGGAGCAGTATTCGTCCGGCCGCGACCCTGCTTTTGCCAAGTCCTCGCGCTTCGTCCGCAAAAACGGCGCCATCGTGGTCGAGCATCTGAAGCTCAGCCCTCAGTCGACACCGAACAGCAAGCTACTCATCCAATCCCTGGAGGAAGAGCCGTACTTCCAGGGCGAGCATTGGGGCGATGCTTTGGAGAGCATCGTCACCAAGCCAGATTGGACCATCGAGCAGGTCGCCAACTGGTTCGGCGTATGGAAAGATGCATTGGCCGGCCGTCTGCCGGGTTCGCCCTCATCGGTTGACCTGATGCTCGACACGCCAGTACCGGCGTCGATGGTGGATGCCGTCCCACGTAACCTCATACGCGACGCGAACGGACAAACCACATTCTTCGATCTCGAGTGGGCCTACAAGGTTCCGCTTACATTCGGCTACTTGGCATTCCGCGCGATCAAGCTTTCCTTCGGCTCTCTGACGGGCGTGACTAGGTCGGCCGACCCTCGACTGTTGCACGTGCCCACTCTCGTTCAGGCGATCCTCCGCGAGCACGGGCTGGTGATGACGTCCAGTCACATCCAGACTTACCTCGACCTTGAAGCGTCGCTTCGTGACGAAGCAATCGGCGACTACGGCGTGCCGCTGGAATTTGATGCCTACAAGAAGGACTACCTGGGCGTCCTCCCCGATGTGTCACGTCTGCTACGCGAGGGCAACCTGGCGCCAAACAGCCAGCACGCAGAGCTGGAGCGTAAGCATGCCGAACTGGAGCCTAAGCATGCAGAACTGGAGCGTAAGCATGCAGAACTGGAGCAGCAGTACGGGGAAACCCAAGACGCCTACGCCGCACTCGAAACGGAAATGGTCGAACTGCACGAAAGTATGGAGCATCTCACCGAGGTGGCGGCGCACCTGACCCAGGAGCTCGACATCACCGAGAGTGACAAGCGCACCGCAGGGGACAAGCTGCGAAAGCGGATCCGGGATCTAGAGACCCGCATGCTCGACCTCATCCATTACGAGCAGCTCGCCAAATCGCAGGCCGAAGAACTCGAACTCATCACCCATTCGCTGAGCTGGTCTCTGACCAAACCACTCCGCCATGGCAGCGCGGCCAGTCGTCGGATCAAGTTCGCCGTGCGTCGCCGCACCGCCCTGGCTGCCAAGAGTGCCTACCGGATGGTTCCGCTGTCACCCGGCGCAAAGAACCGCCTCAAGAGTGTGCTCTTCAATCATACCGGCTTCCTGTTCCGCCGCACGGGTGCCTATCAGCGCTGGCAGGCCTACGAGCGCACGCATGCGCCAAGCGACGGGGCAGCAAACGGGGGCGCCACGCCGGACTACTATGTCCAGTCACCCGACATGCCCGCGAACGTGCTCTGGCGTGCCGACGGCAAGCGCGAATGGGCCGATTACAGTGTGGTGCGCCAGCGCATCGATGCCACGCTGCGTGAGCAACAGCTGGCTCAGAATCCGCAAAAGTTCACCACGCGTGATTTCAGCAATCTCGACGTCGATACGGCCGCCAAGCGCATTCGCTTGCCAGAGCTGCCCTCGTCCCCTGAGGTCACCATCCTTGTGCCGGTGTACAACCACCTGACGACGACGCTGGAATGCCTGGCATCCATCGCCGATCACGCAGGATCCATAGGGCCGAGCTTCGAGGTGCTAATCGCCAACGACGCCTCGACCGACGAGAGCCATCGAGTGCTGAGCACGATCCCGCACCTACGGGTCGTCTCTCAGCCGAACAACCTGGGCTTCCTGCGCAACTGCAACGCAGCTGCGACACACGCCAACGGCCGTCACTTGGTACTGCTGAACAACGATGTCCAGGTTACCAAAGGTTGGCTGGAGGCCTTGATCGCTTGCCTCGACCGTTCTGCCGACATCGGCGCCGTTGGTCCCCGTATCGCGTATCCCACCGGCTGGCTGCAGGAGGCAGGCACGACACTGCACGCCGATGGTACGTCTGAAATGGTGGGACTGAACGACCTGCCCGACCAGCCTCGCTATGCCTTCGAGCGCGACGTTGACTACTGCAGCGGCGCCTGCCTGGCCATCCGCACGGAGGACTTCCGTCGCCTTGGCGGCTTCGATGAAATGTACGCACCCGCGTATTGTGAGGACTCCGATCTCTGCATGCGCCTGCGCGCCGAGGGGCGTCGCATCGTCTACTGCCCCGACGCTACGGTACTGCATCACTTGAGCCGCACGTCCGACGGCTTGACCAACGACTACAAGCTGCGCTGCATTTCCACGAATCTCGCGAAGTTCACGACGCGCTGGGGCAATGAACTAGAACGCATGGACGATGTGCGCACCATCGCGTTCTACCTACCGCAGTTCCACCCCTTTCCGGAAAACGATCTATGGTGGGGCCCTGGCTTCACCGAATGGACCAACGTCACCAAGGCGCGCCCCAACTACGTGGGCCACTATCAGCCGCGCGTACCCGCAGACCTGGGTTACTACGATCTGCGGGTGACCGAAACCATGGAGAAGCAGGCCGCCCTTGCTCAGCGCTACGGCCTCAGCGGCTTCTGCTACTACTACTACTGGTTCGCGGGACATCGTCTGCTCGAGCGCCCCATCGAGAACATGCTGCTCACGGGGCGCCCCGACTTTCCGTTCTGTCTGTGCTGGGCCAATGAGAATTGGACTCGTCGCTGGGACGGCCAGGAGCACGACGTGCTCATGGCGCAGAAGCACTCCGATGACGATGACGTGGCGGTCATCCGTGATCTCATCCGGTACTTCCGCAGCCCGAACTACATCCGCGTCAACGGCAAGCCGCTAATCCTCATTTATCGGGTCACGCTGTTTCCGGATTTTGCCCGCACAACGTCCATCTGGCGCGAGGTGTGCCGCGACGAAGGCATCGGCGAGATCTACATCGCGCAGGTGGAGTCGTTCGAACTGGTCTCGGCAGGCATTCCTCCCGGCCAGCTCGGCTGCGACGCCGCTGTAGAGTTCACCCCGCAGGGCCTGGCAGAGCCACGCCCTGTGACGGCGCCGCTGCTCAATCCGGAGTTCCAGGGTGCCGTGGCCGACTATCGCGACATCGCCGTACGCTACGCCACGCGTGAACTCCCGCCGTACAAGCGATTCATGGGGGGCCATGCCCGGCTGGGACAACACCGCCCGTCGCCAAAACAATAGCTATTCGTTCGAGAACGCCTCGCCGGGCGCCTTCCAGGCGTGGCTTGAAACGACCATCGCGCGCACCAAGCAGCAATACACTGGCGATGAACGCCTGATCTTCATCAATGCATGGAACGAATGGGCGGAGGGTGCTTATCTTGAGCCGGATCGCCGCTTTGGACACACCTACCTCGAGGCGCTCCAGAACGCCCGGGAGAGTGACCACCTCATTCGCAAAGCGCGCTATTCACTTGGGTAAATCACGACTATGACCACCCCTACTCCATGCCTGGTAGGACATCCGTTTGCCCCTATCGGGCGAGGCGAGGACGTGCGCTGCACGTTCCGCGCCTTGCGATCAGTGGCGGTACGCCCCACGGTGCTGGACCTCTATCGTGTCTATCGCCCGGATCCCGACGTGCAGGACGAGTTCCAGCCCTTCCTGGAAAATCGGCCCGGCAAGATCAACGTATTCCACCTCAACGGTGACGAAATCGAACAAGCACTGGGCACCTTGGGCAGCGCGCTACCCAGGGATTCGATCAACATCGTCTATCCCGCCTGGGAGCTGAGCAAATACCCCAGCACTTGGGCCGAGCAGCTCAATCGCTTCGACGAGGTCTGGGCACCCACCGGCTTCATCCTCGACGCGCTACGTCCCTCCATCAGCAAGCCAATGATCCACATGCCGCTGGCGTGTGAGGTGATCTTGTCCTCGTTCCGCTCCAGGCGGTACTTCGGCATTCCCGAATCCAGCTACGCGTTCCTTTTCTTCTTCGACTTCCGCTCATTCTCGGCACGCAAGAATCCCAAAGCCGTGATCCAGGCATTCGAAGCGTTTCGCCGCGCAAGACCCACTGCCGACGCCTGCCTGGTTATCAAGACGCATGGCAGTCAAGCGGCACCGGATGCGCTTGCGGAGCTGAAGGAAGCCATCGCACCCTTGCGCGATCGCGTGGTGCTGATTGACCACAGGCGATGACAGACAACGACACCAAGAACCTGGTGCGCTGCTGCGATGCATTCGTCTCATTGCATCGCTCGGAGGGTTTCGGGCGCGGACTGGCCGAAGCGATGTACCTGGGCAAGCCCGTCGTCGCCACGGCGTACTCAGGCAACATGGACTTTATGGACAGCGATACGGCGCACCTCGTGGGCTACGACCTGGTTCCTCTCAAGGCCGGCGATTACCCACACGGGGAGGGCCAGAAATGGGCAGACGCCCATGTCGACGAGGCCGCCGCACACATGATCACCCTCGTCGATCATCCTGAGGATGGCCGATCCATGGGTAAGCGTGCCGCACGCAGAATCCGAAACTTTTGCGGATACCGCGCTGCAGGCATCCGCTACCGGGACCGCATCGATGCACTGGCTGCAACCTTGTAGGTTGCAGCCACGGTTCTTCAGGACAACGCGGCCTCAAGCTCCGCCTTGAGGTCGGCGACATCTTCCACGCCCACGCTGAGACGAATCAGCGAGTCGCTGATGCCCAGTCGCTTGCGGTTGGCAGGAGGTACGGAAGCATGCGTCATGATTGCAGGCAGCTCGATCAGGCTTTCCACGCCACCCAACGATTCGGCAAGCGCGAACAGGCGGCAACGCTCCAATACGCGGCGTGCCCTCTTCAAGCCGCCCTTCACGTCCACACTGATGATGCCGCCAAAGCCGTCCATCTGCCTTTTGGCCAGCGTGTGCTGAGGATGGCTCTTCAAACCCGGATAGATCACCTTGTCGATGGCCGGGTGCTTATCGAGCCATTGCGCGAGCTCCATAGCTCCGGCGCAATGCGCGCGCATGCGCAGGTGCAAGGTTTTGAGTCCGCGCATCGCAAGGAACGCGTCGAACGGGCCGGCAACCGCGCCCACTGAGTTCTGCAGAAACGCCATTTGCTCGGCGAGGTCTGTGTCGTTGCCCGCAACCACGATGCCGCCGACCATGTCGGAATGGCCGTTGAGGTACTTCGTTGCTGAATGCAAGACTAGGTGCGCCCCATACTCCAACGGACGCTGCAGCATCGGCGAACAGAACGTGTTGTCGACGACAAGGATCAGGCCGTGCTTGCGCGCGAACTCGCCAACCTTGGCCAAATCCACCAGCTTGAGCATGGGATTGGTCGGCGTCTCGGCCCAGATCATGCGTGTATTTGGCTTTAGTGCTGCCTTCAGGGCTTTGGTGTCGTTGAGGTCGACGAAGGTGAAATCCAAGCCTGCCGAACGCCGACGCACCCGCTCGAACAACCGATACGTGCCGCCGTAGAGGTCATCCATCGCTATCACATGGCTACCGCTGTCCAGCAGATCGAGCACAGTGCTGGCAGCCGCCAGGCCCGAACCAAAGGCGTAGCCGGCCGTACCGCCTTCCAAGTCAGCAACACAGCGCTCATATGCCATGCGAGTCGGGTTCTGGGTGCGCGAGTACTCATAACCCAAATGCACGCCCGGACTGCTCTGGACATACGTGGATGTCGCGTAGATCGGCGTCATGATGGCGCCGGTGGAAGGATCGGGGTGCTGTCCCGCATGAATGGCTCGGGTACCAAGCCCGAGAAGAGCGCTGTTCTTTTTAGTCGCCATGACACCACTTTGAGGCCGGACCGAAGCCCGACCGAGCTGTTTGTCCCAGGGGGAAATATTGACCCCGTTATCTTAACCGGGAATCCGCGATATATCCCGATGTATGAACAAAGTTCTAACTTGGCTATGTAACCAAATGATAAAAAAGGGCTTTGAAATAACCGCCCCTCGTTTGCTCGCCCCTCAAAGCATGACAAAATAGTGCGACTAACTTTGCCCAGCCAGGACTTATGACGACATTGCTAATTACTGGTGGCGCCGGCTTCATTGGTGCCAACTTCGTACTTCAGGCCGTTGCCCAGGGATATAGGGTCATTAATCTGGACAAACTGACGTACGCAGGCAACCTCGATACGCTCGTCTCCCTGGAGGGCGATGATCGTCATGTGTTCGTAAAGGGCGATATCGGCAACCGCGCGCTGGTCGCTGCCCTGCTCAAGGACCATGCCGTTGATGCCGTTGTCAATTTTGCGGCCGAATCACACGTCGATCGCTCCATCGACGGCCCAGCCGCTTTCGTGGAGACCAATGTCGTAGGTACGCTGGGTCTGCTGGAAAGCACCCGCGACTATTGGCGCAGCCTGGATGGCGCTGCGCAGAAAGCGTTCCGCTTTCTGCATGTGTCCACTGACGAAGTGTACGGATCGCTCGGCGACGAGGGACAGTTCAAAGAAACCACTCCGTATGCACCCAACTCGCCGTATTCAGCATCGAAGGCAGCGTCCGATCATCTGGTCCGCGCGTTTCACCACACCTACGGTTTGCCGACGCTGACCACGAATTGCTCGAATAATTACGGCCCCTATCAGTTTCCCGAGAAGCTCATCCCCCTGATCATCCAGAAGGCGCTCGTCGGCGAGGCCCTACCGGTCTATGGCGATGGCCTCAACGTGCGCGACTGGTTGTACGTGGGCGACCACTGCACGGCCATCGCGCGAGTGTTGGAAGCCGGTCGCGTGGGCGAGACCTACAACGTGGGCGGAAACGCCGAGCGCGAGAACATCACTGTCGTGAAGGCGATCTGCGCGCTGCTCGATGAGCGACGCCCGCTTGCCGATGGTCGCAAGCGCGAATCGCTGATCACCTTTGTGAAGGATCGCCCCGGTCATGATCGCCGCTATGCGATCGATTCCAGCAAGCTCCAGACAGAACTTGGCTGGCAGCCGTCGCAAACTTTCGAGACGGGTATTGCGCATACGGTGGACTGGTACCTCAACAACGCGCCGTGGGTGACTCGCGTCCTCGATGGCAGTTATCTCATGGAGCGGCTCGGCGCATGAGTACACAAAAGGGCATCATCCTTGCTGGCGGCTCGGGGACACGGCTCTATCCGATCACGCAGGCGGTTAGCAAACAACTGCTGCCCGTCTACGACAAACCCATGGTTTTCTACCCGCTGGCAACGCTGATGCTCGCTGGCATCAGGAACGTACTGATGATCAACACGCCGCACGAGCAGACGCTTTTTCAGCGTTTGCTCGGCGATGGCTCGCAATGGGGCATCAACATCCAGTACGCCGTGCAGCCGTCTCCGGATGGGCTTGCGCAGGCGTTCGTCATCGGTCGCGATTTCGTGGGCGGAGAGTCAAGCTGCCTCGTACTTGGCGACAACATTTTTTACGGTGTGGGCCTGACCGAACGCCTGAAGCGGGCTGCTTCGCGCCAGCACGGCGCCAGCGTCTTCGGGTACTGGGTCAGCGATCCTGAGCGCTATGGCGTGGCCGAGTTTGACGCCGCAGGCAAGGTCGTCGGGCTGGAAGAGAAGCCGGCGCAGCCTCGCTCGAACTATGCCGTCACCGGCCTGTATTTCTACGATGGCCGTGCATGCGATTTCGCCGCAGATCTGAAGCCATCCGCGCGCGGCGAATTGGAGATCACCGACCTCAATCGGTGCTACCTCGATGATGGTTCGCTGCACCTCGAGCAGCTCGGTCGAGGCTATGCGTGGCTCGACACGGGCACGCATGAGTCGCTGATGGAGGCGGGCAATTTTATCCAGACGATCGAACACCGCCAGGGTCTCAAGGTGTGCTGTCCCGAAGAGATCGCCTACCTCAATGGCTGGATCGATGCGGAGCAAGTCATGCGACTTGCCCAACCCTTGTCCAAGACCGGGTATGGCAAGTACCTGAGCAACCTGACCAAGCAGGGATACGTGCGCTGATGAAAGTCATTGAAACATCCCTCCCTGGCGTGGTCATCATCGAACCTCAGGTGTTTGGCGATTCCCGCGGCTATTTCTACGAAAGCTACAACCAGGCCAAGTACGAGGAAGGAGGCATCAGTCGCACGTTCGTCCAGTCGAATGTTTCACGCTCTGCCAAGGGCGTATTGCGCGGCCTGCATTACCAGTGGCCCAATCCGCAAGGCAAGTTGGTGAGCGTTCTCGAGGGCGAAGTCTTCGATGTTGCCGTGGACATCCGACATGGCTCGCCCACGTTCGGCCAGTGGGCAGGCGTCATGCTCAGCGCTGAGAATAAGCGGCATTTCTGGATTCCCGAAGGCTTCGCGCATGGTTTCTGCGTTGTTTCTGATGACGCCACCTTCAGCTATCAATGCACAGCGCTGTACGACCGCGAAGCCGACGCCGGCGTGCGCTGGAATGACGCCAGTATCGGTATCGACTGGCCGGTGAGCCACCCGTTGCTGTCGGAGAAGGACGAGAAAGCGCCGCTGCTTCAGGATGTGGCCATCGCCCGCTTACCGGAATATCCCCGTTGAAGATCGTCCTGCTCGGCGCAAACGGCCAACTCGGCCAGACGTTCCTGCAAGATGGAAACCTCGCGACACTGGGCAACGTCATTCCGGTGACGCGCGATGGCAACGTCCTGGGCATCGGCTACGGCGAACCCGGAGACCTCTCGGATCAGCAGGCCATCGTCAACCTGCTCGAGCGCATCCAGCCGGATATCATCGTGAATGCCGCGGCCTATACGGCCGTCGACCGTGCCGAGCAGGAGGAGGTACTGGCCACCCGCATCAATGGTGACGCTGTTGATGTTGTCGGCGCGTGGGCGGCCAAGCACGATGCTCTCGTCGTTCACTATTCGACGGATTACGTGTTTGACGGCGCAAGTGCAATGCCTTACGCAGTAGACGCCGGCACTGGCCCGGTCGGCGCGTATGGGCGCAGCAAGCTGGCTGGCGAAAATGCTCTTCGCGCCAGCGGTGCACAGCACATGATGTTCCGCACGGCGTGGGTCTATGCCCCGCACGGTCAGAACTTTTTGCGCACGATGCTTCGCCTGGGTGCTGAGCGGGACGAATTGCGCGTTGTGGCAGACCAGCACGGCGCCCCTACATCCACGCAGCTGATTGTCGATGGCACGCTCGCCGCCCTGCGAAAGTGGAAACAAACACTGCCAGGGGATCGTACCGAACTGCAGGGCACGCACCATTTGGTCGCCAGCGGCCACACCACCTGGCACGGCTTTGCCGATGCGATCTTTGATGCTGCGCTACGCAAAGAGCTCATCGCACGCAAACCCCGGGTAACGGCTATCTCGACAGCCGAATTCCCCACGCTCGCTCAAAGACCAGTCTATTCGGTGCTGGACAACTCACGCTTCCAACAGATTTTTGCATTTACACTGCCAGATTGGCGTCACGGTTTGGACGACGTGATTGACGAACTATCCTCCGGTACACGCTGACCATCATGCTCATCCCACTCATTCTCAGTGGCGGATCCGGCACCCGGCTTTGGCCCGTGTCACGCAAGAATCTGCCAAAGCAGTTCCTCTCCCTGACGGGCCAGGGCACTCTGTTCCAGCAGACAGTGGGCCGGACGCAGCTTCTCCCCGATGTGGATGCACCCATCGTGGTGGCCAGCGAGGATCACCGTTTTCTTGCCGCCGAGCAATTGCTCGAATCCGGCATCGAAGGGGCTTCCATTATCCTCGAGCCAATGGGCCGGAACACCGCTCCGGCCATCGCGCTTGGCGCCTTACGTGCGCTGGAGCGCGATCCCGAAGCGCTGCTACTCGTGCTTCCTGCCGACCATCTGATCGGCGACGCGCACAGCTTCACACGTGGCGTCGAGCAGGCACTTCCCGCGGCGCAGGACGGCTGGCTGGTCACCTTCGGCATCCAGCCAGATCGACCGGAGACGGGGTTTGGCTACATCCAGCGTGGTGAACCCATTGGCGATGGCGCGTTCCGAGTGGCGCAGTTCGTGGAGAAGCCGGCGCTGCCGATTGCCGAATCCTACGTAGCCAGCGGTGGCTACGACTGGAACTCGGGCATGTTCCTGTTCAAGGCCTCGCGTTACCTTGAAGAGCTTGGCCTGCACGCGCCCGAGATACTCGACGCCGTACGTGCGGCCCACGCTTCTGCGAAAGCCGACCTGGACTTCGTGCGCATCCATCCGGAAGCCTTCTCCAAGGTCCCGGACAACTCCATCGACTATGCCGTGATGGAGAAAACCCAGCGTGCGGCAGTGATTCCTGTGAAGTGCGACTGGAGCGATATCGGTTCGTGGTCCGCCCTGTGGTTGGCCGGTGTGCGCGACGCGCAGGGTAATTTGCGCGAAGGGGACACCATCACCATCAACACGAACAACTCGCTACTGCGCTCGCATGATCGACATCTACTCGCCACCGTGGGCATCGATGACCTTATTGTCGTGACCACACCGGACGCTACGCTCGTAGCCCATCGCGACGCGGCACAGGACGTCAAACGTGTAGTTGACGAACTCAAGGCGGCGGGCCGCACCGAACATTCACTACATCGCGTCGTGCGACGCCCCTGGGGCAGCTACGATTCGCTCGAATCTGCCGATCGCTTCCAAGTGAAACGCATCGTGGTAAAACCAGGCGCGTCGCTGAGCCTGCAAAAGCACCACCATCGTGCGGAACATTGGATCGTAGTCTCGGGCACGGCGGAGGTCACCTGCGACGATCGCATCTTCCTGCTGGGCGAGAATCAGAGCACTTACATTCCGCTGGGCAGCGTCCATCGCTTGCGAAATCCAGGCAAAGTGCCGCTGGAAGTCATCGAAGTCCAGTCCGGCAGCTATCTGGGTGAGGACGATATCGTGCGCCTGGAAGACGTATACGGTCGTTCCTGAGCCATTGCCGAACGAGCAATCCTAGTCTCGCCGGCTGCGTACCACCTCATCTGAGCCGACGGTGATTCGTCGGCGAGTTACCTGCCCACTAAATTCAGACGGGCCGCCATAGGAATGGCGGCCCGTTTTCATGCATCTCGTGGGACGCATACAAAGCCTTCATTCTGAAAGCTCCCATCACTCCACGGTTACCGATTTGGCCAGATTGCGAGGCTGATCCACATCGGTGCCGCGCAGCACGGCCACGTGATAGGCAAGCAATTGCATCGGCACGGTGAACACGGCGGGAGCGATGAAATCGCCGCCGCCATCCATGCGAAGAGTGACGCCACGCGATGCGTTGCCATCCATGCTCGCTTCGCCATCGGCGAAGACCAGCAGCTCGCCGCCGCGTGCGCGCACTTCTTGCAAGTTGGACTTGAGCTTGTCGAGCAGCGGGCCATTCGGCGCCACGGCAATCACCGGCATGTCTTCATCGACCAGCGCCAGGGGACCGTGCTTGAGTTCGCCGGCCGCGTAGGCCTCGGCGTGAATGTAGGAGATCTCCTTGAGCTTGAGCGCTCCTTCCATCGCCACCGGGTACTGCACGCCACGGCCGAGGAACAGCGCATGCTGGCGATGGATCAGGTGCTCGGCGAGCTCGATGATCCGAGGCTCCAACTCCAGGGCTTTCTCAATCATCACCGGCATGCGCTGCAGCTGCGCGGTCAGATCCGCATAACGCGCGGCATCAAGGCCACGATGGTGCGCTAGCTGAAGCGACAGCAGACCCAACGCCGCGAGCTGCGTGGTGAAAGCCTTGGTGGATGCGACGCCGATTTCCGGGCCAGCACGCGTCATCAGTTTGAGATCGGCCTCGCGAACCACTGACGATTCGGGCACATTGCAGATCGCCAGCGTGCCGAGGTAACCACGACGACGCGATTCACGCATGGCAGCCAGGGTATCCGCCGTTTCACCGGATTGCGAAATGGCAACGAACAGAGTGCCGTCAGGCACCACGGCCTCGCGGTAGCGGTATTCGCTGGCCACTTCCACATTCACCGGAAGCCGGGCGTATTCCTCGATCCAGTACTTGGCCACGAGGCCGGCATGGTAGCTGGTGCCACAAGCAATAATATGCAGGCCCTTCACCTGGCTCAGCAGCTCGTCGCCACCCACACCGAAGATATTGGGCAGCACGCCGTTCGGACCGATGCGCGCCTCCAGCGTATCGGCGACGGCACGCGGCTGCTCGAAGATTTCCTTCTGCATGTAGTGGCGATACTCGCCACGCTCGACGGCATCGCTGGAGAGCTCACTTTCGTGCACGGAGCGAACGACCGGTTGGCCATCCCGCCCATAAACCTGCACGTTGTCGCGGGTGATTTCGACAACGTCATGCTCTTCCAGATAGATGATCTTGTTGGTGACCTGGATGAGCGCCTGCGCATCCGACCCCAGGAAGTTTTCGCCAATGCCCACGCCTACCAACAACGGCGCACCGCGACGCGCACCGACTACACGGCCCGGCTCATTTTCGCTCACCACGGCGATGGCATAAGCGCCTTCCAGTTCGTGCACCACAGAAGACACGGCATCAAGCAGCGTCTTGCCCGAAGACACGCGCTCACTGATCAGTGCCGCCATGACCTCGGTGTCGGTTTCCGAGGTGAAGACATGGCCCCGTGCTTCGAGATCGCCACGCAGCGAGGCATAGTTTTCGATGATGCCGTTGTGCACCAGCGCCACACCGCCCTGAACATGTGGGTGGGCGTTGACCGTGTTGGGCACGCCATGCGTGGCCCAGCGTGTGTGGGCGATACCGGTACCGCCAGGGAACGGGTGGGCCAGATAGAGGCCTTCCATTTCACGCACCTTGCCCTTGGCACGGACGCGGTGGATCTGGCCACCGTCGAGAACGGCAAGACCCGCCGAATCGTAGCCTCGGTATTCCAGGGCCTTCAGGCCGGCGATGAGCAGGGGGGGCCACGTCACGCTGGGCGGCGGCGGCAACGATTCCACACATGAGTTGTTACTCCTTGAAACAGGCGCGGCACACGGACGGTCGCGAGATCGCGACTTTGTCGACAACCGATTTCAACAAACTTTCACGACCGTGGATCGGGAGGCCTGATGGTCCCCCGTCCATGCTGAACGCCCCATCGACCGGGCTTCAATGCACCTTGCGACGTAGATAGTTCAGCAGATCGATCCGGGTGATCAGACCCAGGAACTGGTCGCCATCCACCACAATGGCCACGTGCCCCCGGTCGAACACGGGCAACAGAGATTCAATAGGCGAACGCACATCCAGCATCTGCAGGTTGGTGATCATGGCCGTGGCGACCGAGTCCCGGAACCGGCTTTCGTCCGCATGCACGTGCATGAGCACATCGGATTCATCCAGGATACCGACCAAGCGGCTCCCGTCCATGACCGGCAACTGGGATACGTCGTACAGCTTCATACGCGTATAGGCGGTCATCAACAGCTCGTTTGGCCCGATGACTACGGTGTCGCGCTGAGCGAACGGGCGTAGCAGCAGGTCGCGCAGGTCACCGTGCTGTTCGCGCTCGATGAAGCCGTTGTCGAGCATCCAATAGTCGTTGTACATCTTCGACAGGTACTTGTTGCCCGTGTCGCAGACCAGCGTCACCACCCGCTTGGGAGTCGTCTGTTCGCGGCAATAGCGCAACGCAGCGGCCAATAGCGTGCCGGTCGAGGAGCCACCAAGAATGCCCTCCTTCGCCAGCAGCTCACGAGCGACCAGGAAGCTCTCCTTGTCGGGAATCGCATAAGCCTTCTTCACGCGAGTGAAGTCGCTGATGGTCGGCAGGAAATCCTCGCCAATGCCTTCCACCATCCAGCTCGCCGACTTGGTCGAGAGCGTGCCCTCGTTGATGTACTGGGTGAGGATGGAGCCGACTGGGTCGGCCAGCACGAACTCGGTATCGGGCGAGTGCTCGGCGAAGAATTTGGATAGGCCGCTGAGCGTGCCGGACGAACCGCAGCCGACCACGATTGCGTCGACTTTGCCGTCCAGCTGCTCGAGGATTTCCGGACCCGTGGTGGCAATGTGCGCCGCCGGATTATCCGGGTTGCCGAACTGGTTGATGAAGTAGGCACCCGGCGTTTCACGCGCGATGCGCTCGGCCATGTCCTGGTAGTACTCCGGATGGCCTTTGGCCACGTCCGAACGGGTCAGCACCACCTCAGCGCCCATGGCCTTGAGGTTGAAGATCTTCTCGCGGCTCATCTTGTCGGGCACGACCAGGATCAGGCGGTAGCCCTTCTGCTGAGCCACCAGCGCCAGCCCAAGGCCCGTATTGCCTGCGGTGCCTTCGACCAAGGTGTCGCCCGGGCGGATCTTGCCGGCCTTTTCAGCACCTTCGATCATCGACAGACCAATACGGTCCTTGACGGAGCCGCCCGGGTTGGCGCTCTCCAACTTCAGGAAGAGTTCGCACGGTCCAACGTCCAGGCGCTGCGCGCGTACCATCGGGGTACGTCCGATCAGTTCAAGGACACTCTGGTGGACCGACATGGGAACTCCTTAACTAGGCTCCGGCCGCGTATTGGCGACCGCTTGGGACGCTGATAATACCCGAGCCACGGGAGACCCTTTCGCAAACGTCAGAAACGACGCGGCCCCGGAAGCCGTAAGGCGCCGGAGCCGCGTTCATGCGAAAACGTCGCAGATTCAGTTGATGCGGTGCGCTCGGGTGTCCCACATGCGCTGGAGTCGCTCCTTCGCGTGGAGCTTTTCCTTCTTCATGCCTGACAACGTCATGTCGTCGATGGGAAGCACGCCGATCTCGGCGTCGTGCACCTTGCTGTCGAGTTCCTTATGGTGCTGGTAGAGCCGACGAAACTCGGCGTCCGCCTTCATCAAAGCTTCGACATCATCACGCTGCTGGTTTTCAAACATGATCGAACCTCCTCTGGAGAGAACGGCAGGTACCTGGGAGGGGCACCTGCTGACATTGAATCAGGCGCAAGCACCCCCCGATCCATGCCGTGTGACCGGGCCATGGAGAACAAATGGAGGAGAAGGATGAGCGCATGATTCAGGTCGGTAACCCAAGGTGCGAAAATGCCCCCTGGGGATTTGACCCTACTCCCCGTTTCGGGGTCATGCAAGCGTCATATTGACCGTGCAAGTTGACGGAACTTTCCGAAAAAAGATTGTCAAAACAGTCTTTTGCGCGATGCAAACACCAGCATCGCGAAATTTGAACAGAGCCGGCGCCCAGGTCAGCGATCTCACCCAACTTCCAGACAAACGAAAGGCCGACGCACATAGCGTCGGCCTTTTCTCAGTCCGAACCGGATGTGGGTTATTTACCCTGATCCTTGCTGGTCGACGAACTGTCTCCCTGCATCTGCTGTCGCATGGCTCGGGCGGCCTGCGCGGCTAGGTCGGCCTGCTTCTTGGCGGCATTGGCCACCTTGGCCTGCGCTGCCGCCAGCTTTTTGGCTTGATCGGCCTGGGCCTGGGCCTGGGCAGCAGCTTCGGCACCGGCAGCAATCTGGCGGGCGGAATCTTCCTGGGCAGCCTGGTACTGCAGGCGCTGGCGCTCGAGCTCACGGCGCGCCATCTCCGTCTCGCGGCGGCTGCCGTCGAGTTGGATCTGGTCGTGCTCGCGGTCGAGCTTGGCGATCTGCTGCTGCGCGTCCTGCCATTGGGCCGTAGCACGCGCAAGGTCGACCCGCCGCTCGGCGATGTACAACGCATGCGCGCGATCGCGTGAACGGGCCTGCGAAAGCTGATTCACGGCGTCGTGGGCACGAGCCTGCTCGGCCTGTGCATACATACCAAGCGACGGATCGCCGGAAAGCTGGCTGAGGCTGTTGTTCAGGCGGGCCACGTCCATGTCGTCCTTGGAGGAGGCATGGGCGGCACCTGCGGCAGCCACGGCCACCAGCAGCATCGAAAGACGGAAGGTCAGTTTCACAGGTGGCCTCCTTGGTCAGTGCTCGACGGAGGCGCCGGCTGGTCGGGGTTCGGGTTCTGCGGATAAGTCTGAAAGCCCTGCCCCTGCGGGATGGGCTCGCCCAGCGACGAGCTCGGCGGAGCCGGCATGTCCTGGGTCTGCTGCTGCGGCGGCAGGCTGCTCGACTGGCTTTGGTCCTGCTGTTGCTGGTCGGCCAGTGACTGGTCGATCTGGTCGCGCAGTTGCTGGTTGGCGGCCGTCTTGCTCTGGATCTGGGCGCGGGCCGCCCCCAAGCGGGCCTTGGCACGTGCCAACTCAGCGCTTGCCCGGGCTTCGTCAGCCAGCTGGGCGGCCACGTCGTAGTCACGCTTGGCCATGGCGTTCTGGGCCTGCATGAATTTGTCCTGGGCGTTCCCGAGGTCAATCGGGTCATACACCTGGGCGTCGGCGTCGCGCGCCGCCTGCAGTTGCATCTGCGCCTGGTTCATGATTCCGTCCGGCGGCGGCGCGGAGGCGCAGCCAGCCAGCGCCAGCACCATGGCTAACGTCAGGGTCGAAACCGCCAGCCGGGCGATCTGGGATCGCGCCTTCGGCGGGAAAAAGATGTGCACCATCACTCAGTCCTCTCGGAGTGTCGCAGCGTATTGTGGGCGGGCATAATCGCTTTTAGCAATGCGCACGAACAGGGGATTCGAGTGGACATCGGTTATTTCCTCAAGCTAATGGTAGACAAGGGCGCGTCGGATATGTTCCTGACGACGGGCGCCCCTGTGAACATTAAGGTCGAGGGCAAGCTTTACCCATTGGGCAATACTGGCCTGCCTAGTGGCATGGTCAAGAAAATCGCCTACTCGCTGATGGACGAGGGCCAGGTACCCCAGTTCGAGCGCGACCTGGAGTTGAACATGGCGCTCGCCGTGAAGGAAGCCGGACGCTTCCGCATCAACGTGTTCAAGCAGCGCGGCGAAGTGGGCATGGTCATCCGTGCCATCAAGAGTGAAATTCCCAGCATCGATCAGTTGCAGCTGCCGACCATTTTCCGCGAACTCATCATGGAACCGCGCGGCCTGATCCTGGTGGTGGGTGCCACCGGCTCGGGCAAGTCGACCACGCTGGCCGCCATGATCGATCACCGCAATCAGAACTCATCGGGCCACATCCTCACCATCGAGGACCCGATCGAATACCTGCACCGGCACAAGAAGTCGATCGTCAACCAGCGCGAAGTCGGCCTGGATACGCACAGCTATCACGAAGCCCTGCGCAACGCGATGCGCGAGGCGCCTGACGTGATCATGATTGGCGAGATCCGCGACACGGACACGATGGAAGCCGCCATTTCATTTTCCGAAACCGGCCATCTCTGCCTTGCCACGCTGCATTCGAACAACGCTGACCAGACGTTGGAGCGAATCCTCAACTTCTTCCCGGAATCGGCCCACAAGAACGTGTTGATGAACCTCGCGCTCAATCTGCGTGCGGTGATCAGCCAGCGTCTCGTGGTCGGCAAGGACGGCCGCCGCCTGCCAGCGACGGAAGTGCTGCTGAACACGCCACTGATCCGCGACATGATCCGCCGCGGCCAGGTGCACGACGTCAAGGAAGCGATGGACCGCAGCCTGCAGGAAGGCATGCAGACCTTCGACCAGTCGCTGTACCGCCTCTACAAGGAAGGCCGCATCGAGCTGGACGAGGCACTCAACAAGGCCGACTCCCGCGATGGGTTGGCGCTCAAGATTCGCCTGTCCGACAGCGGCAACACCGAAAGCACCGAACTGGTCGGCAACGACCCCTACGGCCTGGGCTTCTGAGCCCGGCCGTCAGGCCGCGGGGCGCGTGCCGCCCCGCGCGCCTCGCACCCAGCCGAAACTGAGCACCCAACGCGAGCCTTGCTCGATCAGGGTCACGCTGTGCTCTTCCAGATCGGGTCGAAACAGCTTGATGCGCCGGCTCGCGTGGATCGGCCGGGCACAGACGAATTCGCCACCTCGGCGAGCCGGCCAGACGATGATATTCAACCGATAGTGCCGACCCTGTGCGACGCGATCGGTGTGAGGCGGCACTGACGATCCCTGCGGAAACTTCAGCAGATAGCAGTCACAGGGAAGCGGCCATAACGTGCCGCCGAGCAACAGTTTGTCGTAGCCGCTGCCCTGCCGCCCTCGCTGCCAGCGCCACAGCTGCTTCCAGAACGATGCCACGCGCTTAGCCCTGCGCGGCAGGTGCGTCCGGCTGCGCCTCGGGCGCGGCATGCTGGAAGGCCTCCAGCGACTGACAGGCATCGTGGATGCGTTGAATGGTCGGATACTCATCCAGCGGCAGCTTCCAGCGCACCGCGTTATAGACCTGCGGCACCAGGCAGGCGTCCGCCATGCTGGGCGCGTCGCCATGGCAGAAACGACCCGTGGCCACATTGCCCGCCAACATCGCCTCTATCGCCTGCAAGCCCTGCCCGATCCAGTGTCGCGACCACGCGCCCTTGGCCGCGTCGTCCGCGCCGAACTGGGCTGCCAAACGCTGAAGCACACGCAGGTTGCCAAGCGGATGCACATCGCAGCCAATGATCTGAGCCAATGCGCGCACCCTCGCCCGCCCAACAGGGTCGGCAGGCAGCAGCGACGGCGACGGATGCGTTTCGTCCAGGTATTCCATGATCGCCATGGACTGGGTAAATACACGCCCGTTATCGACCAGACAGGGCACCAGTTCCTGCGGGTTCAGTGCCTGGAAGTCGGGCAGGTGCTGCTCGCCGCCCTGGTTCACCAGATGCACCGCCTTCGACTCGTACGACAGGCCCTTCAGGTTCAACGCGATGCGCACCCGATAGGCGGCGCTGGAGCGCCAGTAGCCGTACAACACCAGATCCTGGCTCATACCCATGTCCTCATAGGGAAATATCAGCTGCCCAGGATACCTGCCGCGTGGTTTGCATCGCCGGGGACCGGGCGGGACAATACGCGATTCGCGCCTACAGGCGTCCGCATCCATGAATCCAAGCCAGGAGTTCCGCCGTGTCCGTTACCCGCATGAGCGATCTTGATCTGCGCGGCAAGCGCGTGCTTATCCGCGAAGACCTGAACGTGCCGATCGAGAACGGCCACATCACCTCCACCCAGCGCCTCGACGCTGCCCTGCCGACGATCAAGGCTGCCCGCGACGCCGGCGCCAAAGTCATGGTGCTGTCGCATCTGGGCCGTCCGAAGGAAGGCCAGTTCGACGCCGAATCCTCACTGGCGCCGGTCGCCAAGTGGATGAGCGACAAGCTGGGCCAGCCGGTTCGCCTGGTGGCCGACTATCTCGACGGCGTCGACGTCTCCGACGGCGAGGTGGTGGTGCTGGAGAATTGCCGCATGAACGTGGGCGAAGGCAAGGACGACGAAGCGCTCTCGAAGAAGTACGCCGCGCTGTGCGACGTGTTCGTCATGGACGCCTTCGGCACGGCACATCGCGCGCAGGCCTCCACGCACGGCGTGATCAAGTACGCCCCGATCGCCGCGGCCGGCCCGTTGCTGTCCGGCGAACTGGATGCGTTGGGCAAGGCGCTGGAACACCCTGCCCGCCCGCTGCTGGCGATCGTGGCAGGCTCCAAGGTCTCCACCAAGCTCACCCTGCTCGAGAACCTGATCGGCAAAGTCGACCAGTTGATCGTGGGCGGCGGCATCGCCAACACCTTCATCGCTGCCATGGGTTACCAGGTCGGCAATTCGCTGTACGAGCCGGACCTCATCCCTGCCGCCAAGAAAGTCATTGCCGACGCCAAGCGCCGCAACGGCGATGTGCCGCTGCCGGTCGACGTGGTCGTGGCACCGGAGTTCTCCGCCCACGCGCCCGCCACGGTGAAGCCGGTGGACCAGGTGAAGGAAGGCGAGATGATCTTGGACATCGGCCCCGAGACGGCGAAGCGCTACGCTGAAATGATCGCCAAGGCCGGCACGGTCGTGTGGAACGGCCCGGTGGGCGTGTTCGAATTCGACGCCTTCGGTCACGGCACCGAGACTTTGGCCCGCGCTGTCGCGGCCTCCTCGGCCTTCTCCATCGCCGGTGGTGGCGACACCCTTGCTGCGGTCGACAAGTACGGTATCGAGAAGGAGGTCTCGTACATCTCGACCGGCGGCGGCGCCTTCCTCGAATTCCTGGAAGGTAAGGAACTGCCGGCCGTGACCGCCCTCAAGGCACGAGCAGCCAAGTAATGCTCTGCCTGTTCGACCTTGACGGCACGCTGATCGATTCGGAGATCGGCATCCTGGGCTGCGTCCGCCACGCGCTGACGCAGCTGGGCGTGGCTCATCCCACGGAGATGCGCCACTGGATCGGCCCACCGCTGCGGCATAGTTTTGCGCCGCTGCTGGATCATGATCATGACCGCATCGAACTGGCGGTGGAGTATTACCACCAGCGCTTCCATGCCATCGGCTGGCGCGAGCACACGGTGTATCCAGGTATCGACGCGATGATCGACCGACTACAGTCGGCCGGTCATACGTTGGCCGTGGTCACCAGCAAACCCGAGCGGCATGCACGCCCAATCATCGAGCACTTGCCTTTCGGTGGTGCGTTCAACCGCCTGTATGGACCGGACCCGTCCAGCCCACATAGCGAGAAGGCATCGATGATCGCCGCCGCGCTTGCTGATTTCAGCACGTCGCCAGAGCAGACGGTGATGATCGGTGATCGCCATTTCGACATTGATGGCGCCGTCGCCAATCGCGTGCAGGGCATCGGCGTGCTGTGGGGTTTTGGCAGCCAAGCGGAGTTGGAAAAGGCCGGAGCGCATGCGCTGGCCCGCGATCCGGAGCATCTCGCCGAGTTGCTCGCCGCATAAGTTCGACCGCTGCAGGGGCGTACAAGCGCGCCCCTGCAGAAGCGTACCTGTCGTAATGGGCTCAAACGCTGGCGATAAGCGCCGATAGGTCCGTCACTCCTACATCGACGCCGGCTTGCGCCAAAAGTGTCGTCACCTGTCCGCGATGATGCGTCTGGTGATTGAAGAAATGCATGACCACGAAGAAATACGGCTTGCGGAATGCTTCGCCGCGCGTGTTCACGTATTCCAGCGCGTGGTCCAGGTCGTCCTCGGTTACCGCCTCCGCCCACGCCTCAATCATATCGTCGAGAAAAAGACGACTTTCGGTAAGCGCAGCGAGATCGCCAAACGGCTGCGCAGCCAGATCACGCTGGATCGGCAGCCCTCGCACTTTATCGAGCGCCGCATAGCGTGCCGGGTGATCGGCAAAACGCTGCAGCCAGATCATGTCAGCCACGGCGATATGGCTCAATGTTCCATGAATCGAACCGAAGAATGCGCCACGCTCCGCCATGACTTCCGTCGGCGGAAGTGTCGACGCAGCCGTGTAGACCTTGTCGTTCATCCAACGGTTGTAGGCAGCCATTTGCCGTAGGTGGTCGCGTCGCAATAGAGCAGTGATCGTCATGGTTCGAACCTGATTGTCGCAAGCGCGCAGCGTAGCGCCGATGACCAACGGCGTCGCCTGCCAGATAGAACGGCAGGCAAAGAAAAAGCCGCGGCTGGCCGCGGCTTTTTCTTTATACAGACAGTGACGGCTTAGCCGATCACACGCTTCACCGTATCGACCACATGGGTCACGGTGAAACCGAACTGCTCAAACAGCTGCACCGCCGGTGCGGAGGCACCGAAGGTGGTCATGCCAACGACATCGCCGTCCAGGCCGACATACTTGCGCCAGAAGTCGGACGTGGCCGCTTCCACTGCGACGCGCGCACGGCACCAGCCCGGCAAGATCGCTTCGCGGTACTCGATCGGCTGTGCATCGAACAGTTCCGTGCACGGCATCGACACCACCCGCACCGGAACGTTCTGCTGTGCCAGTGTGCGGGCCGCTTCCATCGCCAATTCCACTTCCGAACCGGTGGCGATCAGGATGGCCTTGAACTTGGTGTCCTGCGGATCAGACAGCACGTAAGCGCCGCGCGTGATGTCAGCGACCTGCTGCGCGGTGCGCTGCTGGTGCTTGAGGTTCTGGCGCGAGAACACCAGACACGCCGGGTTGCCCTTGCGCTCGATGGCGGCCTTCCACGACACCGCCGTCTCTACCGCGTCGCACGGACGCCACAGCTGGTTGTTCGGGATGTAGCGCAGCGAGGCCATATGCTCCACCGGCTGATGGGTCGGGCCGTCTTCGCCCAGACCAATCGAGTCGTGCGTGTACACGTGGATGGCGTGCGCCGGGATCAACGCACTCATGCGCACCGCGTTGCGCGCATAGTCGGAGAACACCAGGAAGGTGGCATCGTACGGGATGAAACCGCCATGCAACGCCAGACCATTGGCAATGGCTGTCATGCCGAACTCGCGCACGCCGTAGTAAACGTAGTTGCCCTTCGGGTTGTGCCCATTGCCGGCATCGACGCTACCCGACCATTTGGTGAGGTTGGAGCCAGCCAGATCTGCGGAACCGCCAATCAGTTCCGGCAGCAGCGGCGCAAACGCTTCGATGGCCATCTGCGAAGCCTTGCGCGAAGCGACCGTGGGACCATCGGCCTGCATCTTCTCGACATAGGCCTGCGACTTCTGCGCCCAATCGGACGGCAGGTCGCCGGACACGCGACGGTTGAATTCAGCCGCCAACTCTGGGAACGCCGAGGTGTACTTGGCGACCGCATCGTGCCACTTCTCCTCGCGCTCAGCACCGGCCTTCTTGTGATCCCAACCAGCGTAGATCTCGGCGGGAATCTCAAACGGGGCGTAACGCCAGTCCAGCTCGTCACGCGCTGCGGCGACTTCGTCCTTGCCCAGCGCGGCGCCGTGACTTTCTTCCTTGCCCTGCTTGTGCGGCGCGCCGAAACCGATGATGGTGCGCGCGCAGATCAGCGTGGGCTTCTCCGATTGGCTGGTAGCCGCGGTGATGGCCTTCTTGATGGCCTCGGCGTCATGACCGTCCACGCCGCGGATCACATTCCAACCGTAGGCCTCGAAACGCTCCGGGGTGTTGTCGGTGAACCAGCCGTGCACTTCGCCGTCGATAGAGATGCCGTTGTCGTCATAGACGGCGACCAGCTTACCGAGCTTCCACGTACCCGCCAGCGAAGCGACTTCGTGCGAGATGCCTTCCATCAGGCAGCCGTCACCCAGGAACACATAGGTGTGGTGGTTGATGATCTCGTGGCCCGGTCGGTTGAAGTGATCCGCCAGCACCTTCTCCGCCAACGCGAAACCCACGGCATTGGCCAGACCCTGGCCCAGCGGGCCGGTGGTGGTTTCCACGCCTGGGGTTTCACTGGCTTCCGGATGGCCGGCCGTCTTGGAATGCAGCTGGCGGAAGCGCTTGAGCTGATCCATCGGCAGGTCGTAGCCGGTCAGGTGCAGCAGCGCGTACTGCAGCATCGATCCATGGCCATTGGAGAGCACGAAACGGTCGCGGTTGAACCACTTCGGATTGGTCGGGTTGTGCTGAAGGAAGTCGTTCCACAGCACCTCGGCGATATCCGCCATGCCCATGGGCATGCCCGGGTGGCCGGAATTGGCCTGCTCCACGGCGTCCATGGCGAGGGCGCGCACGGCGTTGGCGAGTTCGCGACGGGTTGTCATCTAAGGGGGTCTCCGGGGAAAGGCGGCCATAAAAGTCGCCATTGTCGCCGATCCCACGCCCGCCTGTCGCCATCAGTACTGCCCCAGAATTGCCCTAAGGATTAACACAACCTTAATAGTGGACTAACCGGTATTGAAACTAAGGGCCCTCTTACCCATCTAAGGAACAGCACCGTCGGCACGAGGTGCCCAGCCGCGCAACACCGAACCCCCGGAGACGCGGACTGGCCCAATAAGACAAAGAGGAGTACCCCCATGAAGAACACCATTCTTGCCCTCGCCCTGGCTACGGCCGGTCTCGCCACTGTCCCGGCGGCTTTCGCCCAGGACGCTGGTAACGCCCAGCAGGGCTGGTATGTCGGCGCCAACGCCGGTTACGGCCAGACCCAGAAGGGTCCCTACGACAACGGCAGCTTCGCCGGCGGCGTGAAGGGTGGTTACCGCTTTGCCATCAACCCCGATACCTCGGTGGGTGCTGAAGTGGGTTATGTCTACCTGGGCCGTTCTGACGCGCGTGGCGCGTACACCCAGAACTACGCCAACTACAACGGCAACAACGGCCAGTCCAAGCTGCAGGGCGCCACCGCCGGTCTGAACCTGCGCTACAGCTTCAGCCCGAACTGGTACGGCGAAGTCCGTGGCGGCGCTTTCTTCGCCAAGGGCTCGGGCCTGACCGATGACAAGTACAACCCGCAGACGGTTAACTTCAACAGCACCCGCTACTACGCTGGTCTGGGCGCTGGTTACAACATCAACAAGAACATCAGCGTTGGCCTGAACTGGGACTACTACGACGGCAGCCAGAGCGACAAGAACATCCACCTGCCGACCAACCTGTACAGCGTCAGCGCGGAATACCGCTTCTGATCCATCGGTTGGTATGAAACAAAAACGGGCGCCGCAAGGCGCCCGTTTTCTTTTGCCGCGGGAAAGCGGAAATCGCTTACTTGGCGTTCCACTGGCCCAGCGCGGCAAGACCGTTGTCCTTGGCGCGAGCCAGGACGGTCTTCTGCGCATCGGCGTAGTTGGCCTTCATGTCCTTGGACCACAGCTTCAGCGCAGCCTGCTGCATGGCGCGACCGTAGGAGAACGACAGCGGCCACGGATGCGGACCCATGCGGTTCATGGCGTTGAGGTGAGCGGTGGACTGCTCGTCCGTCTGGCCGCCCGAGAGGAACACGATGCCCGGCAGCGTGGCCGGCACGGTGGTCTTGAGCACACGCACGGTGGCTTCGGCGACTTCCTCGACCTCGGTCTGCTCGTCCGATTCCTTGCCCGGGATGACCATGCTGACCTTCAGAATGGTGCCTTCCAGCATCACGTTCTGCTCGTACAGCGCGTTGAACAGGCTACGCAGCACGGCTTCGTGCACTTCGTAGCTGACTTCGATGCTGTGGTCGCCGTCCATGATCACTTCCGGCTCAACCATCGGCACCAGACCAGCTTCCTGGCAAAGCGCGGCGTAACGGGCCAGCGCGTGGCAGTTCGCTTCGATGGCGGTGGAGGACGGATTGTCTTCGCTGATGTTGATGACCGCGCGCCACTTGGCGAACTGGGCACCCAGCTTCACGTATTCGGCGAGGCGCTCACGCAGGCCGTCGAGGCCTTCGGTCACCACGTCGCCCGGGAAACCGGCCAGCGGCACCGGGCCCTTGTCGACCTTGATACCCGGGATGATCCCGTTCTTCTTCATGATGGTGGTGAACGGCACACCGTCCTTGGTCGACTGACGGATGGTCTCATCGTACAGGATGGCACCCGAGATGTGCTCGCCGAGGGTCGGCGCGGTGAGCAGCAGCTCACGGTAGGCGCGACGGTTCTCTTCGGTGTTGTCGATGCCGACGGCCTCGAAACGCTTCTTGATGGTGTTGGTCGACTCATCGATGGCGATGATGCCCTTGCCGGGCGCGACCATAGCGAGGGCAACGCTTTCGAGATCTTCGATGCTCATGACAACTCCGGATACTTAGCGGTGTGGGCCGCACAAGGTGATGCCGCCCCGGTCAGGGCGGAGGCTGAAAGGCCGCGATTATAGGCCAAGCGGCCGCCCAGGGTCCGGAGAGGCCCTGAACGGCTCTGGGAAAGGGCCTGGAGCCTGCCTCAGGCCTGGTCGTATCCGGTCAACTTGCAAGCGTTGACGATGGACTGCCGCTGAGCGGGGTCAGCCGGCAAGTTGAACGGCACGATGAAATAGGTGTTGACCGGCTCGTGCGTGTTGTTCTTGAGGGCCGGGCCGTAGCGGAAATTCTTCACCACGCTCTTGGCCACGGCATCCAGGCCGCTCTGCGGCACCACCTTGCGCACTGTGACGTTCTGAGGAACGCCGTCCGAGCCGATCATGTAGCTCACCGCGACGCAACCGGGCTTGTCCATGTTGCTGCCGCTGTTGGGAATATCCGCGTCGACCTTGGTATTGAGCATGATCCAGTACGACTGGATCTGCTCGGGCCCGACCATGCGCTCATTCGACTGCGCAAGCAGGGGAGCCGCGCTCATTGCAGCCATTGCCAACACCAACGTCTGGGCCAGGCGACGTGACTTCGTGTTCATGGGAAACCTCCTGTTCGTGATCGGGGACGGTGCGGCGATTCTAGCGATACCGCGCCCCCGGCGATGACAGCGTGAAACGCGCCATCGTGCAGGAGAATGCCGTACAACGGAGCGCCATCGTCCGCCAACCCGGCCCACACCAGGTCAACGGACGATGGCGACTCAACGTAACTTGCTCAGAGGTCCCGCAAGCACTCCACCACACCCTCGGCGCCTACCGAGAGCAGCTTGAGTGTGTTGGTGCCACCGCCCTGGCCGATATGGTCGCCGTGAGTCAGCACGACACGATCGCCTTCGGCCAGCTTCCCTTCGATAAACAGCTGACGTACGGCGTCACGGGCCGAGCCGGCCGTGGTCTGCGATACGTGGGTGAACTTCACTGCTGTCACGTCGCGGAAGATGGACATACGACGACGCGCATCGGCGAACGGCGACAGCGCATAGATAGGCACCGCGCTGCGATAGCGTGAGAGCCACTGCGCAGTGGCGCCTGACTCGGTCAGCGCCACGATGGCACGCAGACCCAACTGGCTGGCCAACAACATAGCGGCCAGCGCGATGGCCTGATCGGTGCGATCCAGGTGGTGGCCCTGTGCGCCAGGATCTTCCTTCGGCTCGAACTGGCGCTCGGCTCCCAGGCAGATACGACGCAGTGCAGCCACGGCCTTGTCCGGGTGCGCGCCGGCAGCGGATTCCTCCGACAGCATCACCGCATCCGTACCGTCGATGACAGCATTAGCCACGTCCATCACTTCTGCGCGGGTCGGGATGGGTGAGCGCACCATCGACTGCAGCATCTGTGTGGCCGTGATGACGGCGCGATTGCGCTGCACCGACTCGCGGATGATTTTCTTCTGCAGGCCGGGCAGTTCGGCATCACCGATTTCCACGCCCAGGTCGCCGCGCGCCACCATCACTACGTCGGACGCGTCGATGATCTCGCCGAGCACCGGGATGGCATCGGCACGTTCGATCTTGGCCACCAGCGATGCCTTGCCACCGGCTTCTTCGAGCAGGCGACGGGCCAGATTCATGTCGGCGGCGGAACGCACGAAAGAGACTGCGAGGAAATCGCAGCCGATCTCCGCGGCCAACTTGATGTCTGCCTTGTCCTTGTCGGACAGCGCGTCCACCGAAAGGCCACCGCCCTGGCGGTTGAGGCCCTTGCGATCGGAGAGCTTGCCAGCGACCAGTACCGTGCAATGGATTTCCGCCCCGACCACCGAATCCACGGTGAGTGCGACGAGGCCGTCATCGAGCAGCAGTACGTCGCCAGCAGACACGTCCTTGGGCAGGTCGTGATAGCTGACGCCCACGCGCGTGGCGTCACCGAGCGGGGCATTCGGGCTGCAATCGAGCACAAAGCTGTCACCAACGCGAAGCTCCACCGGACCATTGGCGAATTTCTCGACGCGAATCTTGGGACCCTGCAGGTCGGCGAGCACGCCTACCTCACGGCCGAGCTTCAACGCGATATCGCGCACGGCAGTGGCGCGGGCGCGGTGATCGTCCGGCAGACCGTGGGAGAGGTTCAGACGAACCACATCCACGCCTTCGGCGATGATTTTTTCGAGCATGCCAGGCGCATCGGTAGCGGGACCGAGGGTGGCAACAATTTTTGTGCGGCGCAATGGATTTTCGGTAGTCATACTTCGAGACTAGCAAAACCACGCGCGCGGTCCAGAGGGTTTTTGCCGCCTTTTTCACCCCCGTTCGCATCACTAAAGTGGACTGCATGTGGCATGCGGACCAGCTGGACCGACTGGTATTACTAGTTCGGCGTGAATATTGAGTCTGCGCGAATCACTGGTCTGGTTATCGAGCCAACGGACGTCCAAACACTGGTGTCATGACCAGCCATCTTCAAATCCACTCGCGGCGTCTGCTCAAGCCGTAGACGCATGAGTCGAAATGGCCCGGACGAATGGGCCGATCGCAGCGAAACTTCATCGCTGCATTGCAACAAACACAGAGCAAAAGAATGGGCCAACCCAGGCAAGGCCGGCCCACGATGATGTGCGTTTCCACCCTCCCCGCACACAGGTGCGAGCAGGCTTGCGTCAGTGCGAGAGCGTCAGATTGAGCACTTCGGCCAACCGGCGACCCGCTTCGCGCAGGCGCAACTCAGCCACCGGCAGTTCCTTATCCACATAGGCCTGATCGATCTTGTGACCGTTGGGATAGATGTCGCGCGAGATCGCGCACGACTCTTCGGCCCACTGTGCATAGGCGTTGTCGTAGGGCGGGATCGGCTGCGGCAAGGTCACCGTGCCTTCGCTCTCCAGCTTGTCCGCGTACGCCTTGTAGTCGAGGCCGCTGGTCTTGAGCATGCCCGAGTCCCACACGCTATGCAGGTTGGTGCCCTTGTCGTTGAACTGCACCTGGTACTCGTTGCCGCCCTTGTCGTCACGCGAGCCCGCGTGCAGTGGCTGGTGTTCGTCGCCGATGAAGTGAACGACGAACTTCAACGCCTCCAGACGCGCCGCGTCCGGTTGGCTCTTGTCGCCCAGGATCTGCACGTAAAGATCGATCCCGGCAACCACGCAACGATCGCCTTTGCAGTCACGCGGCGGCGTGTAGTTGCAGTCACCCGAAATGAAATTGATGTAGTGCAGGCCGTTGGTCTGCTTCCACAGCGCGTCCTTGGTGGGATCGTTGCGGATCTCGTCCGGCCAGCTGGCGATATCGGCCAGGGACTTGGTGTGATCCGGCGCGAGCAGGCGCTCCACTTCCGCTTCCGCCGCCGGGCTCAAGTGGCGCTGCGCCAAGTCGGCCACGACGCTGTGGCCAAGCTGGCCCCATGCGTGCGCGGCGGGCGCCAAGGCGAAACAGATGAGAGCGGCGGCAACGGTTCGGCGCGGGAATGGCATGGTGCAGTGGTTCTTTGTAAGGAAACGATCGAGTTTGCCACAGCCTCATGACAGGTCCGCGCCGACAACCCTCAGCCTTCGCCTGGGATCGAAAGCTGCTTGCCGTCCCCATCGTGCACGCTCACATCCACCTTGATGCCCTGCCGCACGCTCTGCGTGACGATGCAGAAGTCTTCGAACTGGGCTAGCACGCGATCGAGATGCTCGTACACCTCTGCCTTGTCGGCCAGTTGCAGGTCCACACCGATATGGGTGATGCGCAAACGGCCCTGCTCATTACGCGTCAGGGTGAGCTTGGCCTTTGCGCCCATGGTGCCGGGCGCGTTCTTGTACTTGCGCAGCGCGAACAACAGGCTAGCGGCCAGGCAGTTGGCCACGGCCGTGGCCATCATCCGCGAGGGGTTGGGCCCCGCGTTGCCACCCAGTGGCGCGGTTTCGTCCGTGATGAGGTCGGGAATCGGGGTGTCGTCGAAGCGCACGCGGAACTCGTAATCCGACACCTGCTCGAGGGTGATGCCAAAGCTCTGTTCTGTCTCGCTCATGCCAAACTCCTGGTGGGCCGGGGCGCCCGAAAGAAAAGCCGATTCAAGCGCTTCCGGCGTCCGCTGAACAGCCCCATCCGGGTTAACTGGCCCTAGATGGGAGCCGCGGGCCGGTTCAGGCTAAAATGACGGTTTTACGGCGGTCCCACAGCCGCCATTTTCGTCATCTCACCGGAGGACGCTGTCCCATGGCAATTAAGGTCGCCATCAACGGTTACGGTCGCATTGGCCGCAACATTCTGCGCGCGCTGTACGAAGCCGGTCGCACCAACGAGATCCAAATCGTTGCGATCAATGACCTCGGCAATGCCGAGACCAATGCGCACCTGACCCAGTACGACACCGCGCACGGCAAGTTCCCGGGCACTGTGTCCGTGGAAGGCGGCGACCTGATCGTCAACGGCGACCGCATCAAGGTCTGCGCCGAGCGTGACCCCTCCAAGCTGCCGTGGGACGCCCTGGGCGTCGACGTGGTGCTGGAGTGCACCGGTCTGTTCACCTCCAAGGCTAAGGCCAGCGCGCATATCGCTGCCGGCGCCAAGAAGGTGATCATCTCCGCCCCTGGCGATAAGGACGTGGACGGCACCTTCGTCATCGGCGTGAACGACGACAAGCTCACCTCCAAGCTGGAAGTGATCTCCAACGCGTCGTGCACCACCAACTGCCTTGCTCCGCTGGCCAAGGTGCTGCACGAGAAGATCGGCATCCAGCGCGGCCTGATGACGACCATCCACGCCTATACCAACGACCAGGTGCTGACGGACGTCTATCACTCCGACCTGCGCCGCGCCCGTTCGGCCACGCACTCGCAGATCCCGACCAAGACCGGCGCTGCCGCTGCGGTCGGCCTGGTGCTGCCGGAACTCAACGGCAAGCTGGACGGTTTCGCCATGCGCGTGCCGACCATCAACGTGTCGGTCGTGGACCTTGTGTTCGACGCCGCCCGTCCGACCACCAAGGAAGAGGTTGACCAAGTCATCAGCGAAGCCGCCAACGGTCCGCTGAAGGGCATCCTGGCCGTCAACACTCAGCCGCTGGTGTCGATCGACTTCAACCACAACCCGGCTTCGTCCACCTATGACGCCACGCAGACGCGCGTCATGGAAGGCACCCTTGTGAAGGTGCTGTCGTGGTACGACAACGAGTGGGGCTTCTCCAACCGCATGCTCGATATGACCATCGCGCTGATGGCTGCCAAGTAAGCTACTCGCCAACGTAGTACACACAAAAGCCGGGCCATGCCCGGCTTTTGTTTTTCCTGTACTCCGTACGCGGCATGCGGTCGCACAACTCCACTACGCATCATCGACTTGATCCAGATCAGCGCAGCAGGCATGCGCTGGCGCAATCGTTCAGGCTTTTCCAACCACGCCCTTTCGGAGATACCCGATGATTCGCCAAGTCCTGGCCCTCGCCCTACTCGGCCTTTCCGCCACACCCCTGTGGGCCGCCGATTGCACTGCCACCATCGACGGCAACGATGCCATGCAGTACGACCTGAAGAGCATCACCGTGCCCAAGACCTGCAAGCAGTTCACCGTGACGCTCAAGCACACGGGCAAGCTGCCCAAGGCGTCGATGGGCCACAACTGGGTGCTGGGCACAGCGGCCGATGAGCCGGGCATCATTGCCGACGGCATGAAGGCCGGCGCAGACCAGAACTACATCAAGCCCGGCGACACACGCGTTATCGCCCACACCAAGCTGATCGGCGGCGGCGAGTCCGACAGCGCCACCTTCCTGGTATCCGAGCTCAAAGCGGGCGAAAGCTATGCTTACTTCTGCACCTTCCCGGGCCATGCCGCCCTGATGAAGGGCACGTTGACGCTTGCCCCGTAAAGCGGCCATCGCACAAAAAAGAAAAAGGCCGGTTTATCCGGCCTTTTCTTGTCAACGCGGTAAGCGATGCCGTGCGACGCTTAACCGAGCGCCGTCAGCGCCGCATCGTAGTTCGGCTCGTGAGCAATCTCGCCGACCATTTCGCTGTGCACGACATTGTTCTGGCCATCCAGCACGACTACGGCACGCGCCGCGAGGCCAGCCAGCGGACCGGATGCGATCGCCACACCGTAGTTCTTGAGGAAGTCATGGCCACGCAGTGTCGAGAGCGTGACGACGTTGCTCAATCCTTCCGCACCGCAGAAGCGTGCCTGCGCGAACGGCAGGTCAGCGGAGATGCACAGCACCACAGCGTTGTCGAGCTCACTCGCCTTCTCGTTGAAGCGGCGCACGGACGTGGCGCACGTCGGCGTGTCGACGCTGGGGAAAATGTTCAGCACCTTGCGCTTGCCATCAAAGCTGGCGAGCGTCACGTCGGCCAGATCCTTGCCGACCAGCGAGAACGCAGGCGCTGCATCACCCTTGGCGGGGAAATGACCGTCGACCTGGACCGGATTGCCTTTCAGCGTGACTTGGGACATGGGACACCTCGTTGGATGGGGTGCATAAGTAAACCATGGCTTTCGTCGAAAAGATGCGTGGAGCGGTCGCTCCATAGACTACCCAGCATTGGCAGCATCAACCGACAGGATTCAGGCGCGTACCGCCGCATCTTAAGGCAGACCTTGACGCGCATGAATGGCAAGAGTGCGACTGTCACTCTTGCACCGACTAGATCAGCATCTGCCCCTTCGTCGCGACGTGTCCAAATGTCGCGATGTGGCCTTACGCAATCAAAGTGGCTGCTTGCCAGTCCACTCCAATTGCAACCACAGTTTGGTGTCATCGCGCCCCCACTGGTCCGCACGATAGTCCGCCGCTTTCAGCAAAGCATTGAGCCCCGGCATCAGCACATAGGACAACGAGGCGTCCCATTCGCTGCCGTAACGCGCACTGCCCCGAACCGAGCGGAACTCGTGGTACGTGACCGTCCAGGCAAATCGACGTGCCACACCCGTGCGACCCAGTGGTCCGTTGAGTGTCACGTAGTAATCCTGCAAACCCGTCGCCGGAGTCACCGTGAACTGGTCGTCCCAACCGTTGAAGGCATGCATGCTGGCCAGTGGCGTTTGCAGTGCGGTGCAGCTATCGCCGCCAAGAAACTCCCAACCCAGCTTGCCCGTGATGCCCCATTGCGTCCATGACGGTTCTACCAGCCAGTACTTGTGCTCAAAACCCAAGGGATTATTGGCGTAGTCGTACTGACGCGCACCTTCTGCACTCCATCCAAAACCACCGTCTGCAGCCGGCTTGCCCGTCCAGCGGACGCCATAAGTGGCCGTGGACGCTGTGGCGACGTCCTTATCCTTGTGCAGATAGGCGTAGCCGACTACCTGTTGTCGCCCATGACCCCAGGCGACATGCAGCAAATGCGTGTTGAGATCGCGCTGACGAGCGAGCGGATTGATCGCATCCGGACCGGCCACACGATTCACGCGATCGATCCAGTCATAGCTGAAGGATCCAGTTCGCGGCGGGCTTCCATTGCAGGGCCACCGCATCGAAGGTCTGCTCGAACTGACGCCATGGTGCGGTACCGATCCAGCGCTGGTTGTCCAGCGTCATTTCCTGTCGCCCGACCTTGGCGCTCGCCGTGTCTACCTGCCAGGCAAGCCATGCCTGATTGAGAGCAGCCCCCTTGGGATCGGTGATGGAGGGGTACTGCGTTTGCCCGTTCGCCCCACTGTTGTAGTGATTGCCGGCACTCGCCGTGCCGACACCTTCAACGAAATAGCTCCAGCCGTAACCTATCTGGCTGCGTATGCCCAGCCGAAGACGCAGCGTATCGGCATAGGCGTGCGGCGAGTACGCGGCACTGTCCACCTGCTCATGGCGCAATCGCGCATTCCATTCCAACTGCACGCCGGTATCCGATGATTCCGACGACTGCGCAAGGGCCGCATCGGACAACCCAAGCAAGGCAAACGCAACGAAATACGTTTGAAAAGACGATGCACACTTCACGAACAACTCCTGTCGATGAACTACCGGGACGTGCCAGCAGTGTCGAAAAGAGCGGCTGTGAAAGCCCTGATCACCGTCAATCGTGCGACGTACCCACGTTCATTGTGACAGCGAGATTCGCAAGAACATACGACAACATGCCCACCAGATGAACGCGCCATTCACTATCTGCCACGCGCAGTGGCCCGCGAGCGTCTTGTTGACCGCTTGGACAGATTCGGAATCCACGCGACCGATCACGCTTGTTCGGGCCACGATATCGCCAACGTCAGGCAAGCATGCCGATGGCGCATCCAACCATGCCACCGACGCGTCACGACCGTCGATCATGCGGGGTAACCGTCATATCGTGCGAGAGTAACGCGGTGCATCCAACGCTCTGCTGAGGTAGGCGTCGAAGCACATCGCAACGTTGCGCAGCAGTAGCCGGCCACGCGGTGTGACGCGAATGACATTCGCATCCAGCTCGACGAGCCCATCGTCGACACACTGGTCCAGTCGCTCGAGTTCAGAGGCGAAAGCGTCGCCGAACCGAAAGCCCTTCCCTTCCATGAAACGCTGCATGTCGATCTGGCCGTGACACATCAGCTCCCCGATGACGGCCCGACGCAACTGATCGTCGTCGCTTAAGCGAATGCCGCGACTGACCGGTAGGCGCCCCGAAGCGAGCGCTGCTTCATAGCCCAGGAGATCACGTGCGTTCTGACTGTAGGTGTCGCCAACACGGCTGATCGCGCTCACGCCAAGACCCACGATGTCGCAGTCGCCATGGGTGGAGTAGCCCTGGAAGTTGCGCTGCAACGTGCCGGCCCGCTGTGCACGAACCAGTTCGTCATCGGCACGGGCGAAGTGATCCATGCCGACGTAGACGTAGCCGGCCTCGCACAGCATCCGGAAAGCGACGCCGAACAAAGCCAGGCGCGTCGATGAATCGGGTAGATCCTCGTCGTCGATCTGGTGCTGCGCTTTGAACAGATGCGGCAGATGGGCGTAGCCGTAGACCGCCACACGGTCTGGCGCCAACGCGATGACCTGCTCCAGCGTGCGCTGGAAACCATCGAGCGTCTGGCGCGGCAACCCATAGATCAGGTCCACGCTGACCGAGCCGTAGCCGGCGTCACGTGCCGCATCGATCACCTCGCGCGTCTGCTCTACGCTCTGGATGCGATTGACCGCCGCCTGCACGTCGGGATCGAAATCCTGGATACCTACCGACAGACGATTGAATCCAAGCGCGGCCAGATCACGCACATAGCGGCCATCCGCATAGCGCGGGTCGATCTCGATACCGTATTCCCGAATACCATCCCGGCGATAAGAGAAGTGTCCTTCGAGAGCAGCCACCAGCCGCGCCATGCGAGGCGCATCGAGGAAGTTCGGCGTACCACCGCCGAGATGAAGCTGCAGCAAGGGGCGTCCACGATCGAACAGCGAACCCGTGAGGGCGATCTCACGCCGCAGTACGTCGAGATAATGGTCAGCGCGGGTGACGTCGCGCGTGATAATGCGGGTGCAGCCACAGTAGAAGCACGGGCTGAAACAGAACGGCACATGCACGTAAAGCGACAACGGCTGCGGCGACGGTGTTTCGTTGGATGCGATGGCTGCCGCACGAAATGCGGCCTCATCAAAGCCCGTGTGGAACTGCGGCGCCGTCGGATAGCTTGTGTAACGAGGGCCGGGCACATCGTAACGGGCAACGAGTGCGGGATCGAATTCCGGAACGATGATGTTCGTGCGCATGCGCGGCAGTATCGCGGCGGCGGCGAACTACGGACCTGACGCCCATCAGGGCTCTGCGACAATTCGCACGCCACCGTGGGCACAGCCCACGGTGGCGCAGCGACGTCGTTTACTTCTTGAGCGGCGCGATGGTCTGCTCGATGGCGCCGAAGATGGACACGCCCGACGTATCGGTCACGTCGATGCGCAAGCTATTGCCAAACGACAGGAACGGCGTGGACGGCTTGCCGTCACGCAGGGTTTCTACCGTGCGCTGTTCGGCCAGGCACGAGGCGCCCTTGCTGGTGTCTTCGTTGGCGATGGTGCCCGAGCCAACAATGGTGCCGGCCGTCAACGGACGCGACTTGGCGGCATGCGCCACCAGTTGCGCGAAGTTGAACTGCATGTCCACGCCGCACTCGGCTTCACCGAACCACTGGCCGTTGAGCCAGGTGCGCATGGGCAAATGCAGCTTTTCATCCTGCCACGCATCGCCCAGTTCGTCCGGCGTCACAAACACCGGCGACAGTGCGGAGCGCGGCTTGGACTGCAGGAAGCCGAAACCCTTGGCGAGTTCGCCCGGAATCAGGTTACGCAGCGAGACGTCGTTGACCAGGCCAACCAGCTGGATGTGCGCAGCCGCCTGCGCCGGCGTCACCGCCATCGGCACGTCGTCGGTGATCACTACCACCTCGGCTTCCAGATCGATGCCGTAGTCCTCGCTCGGCACCACCACCGGATCACGGGGACCAAGGAAGCCGGCGCTGGTCGCCTGATACATCAGCGGATCGACATAAAAAGACTCCGGCACTTCCGCACCGCGCGCACGACGCACGCGCTCCACGTGCGGCAGGTAGGCGCTACCGTCGACGAATTCATAGGCGCGCGGCAGCGGCGCGGCCAGTGCGGTCATGTCGAGGGCGAACGCGCCATTCGCGGTGCCTGCGTTCAGTTCCTCGTACAGCGCGTTGAGACGCGGCGCCGCGCTCGACCAGTCGTCCAGCGCTGATTGCAGCGTCGGCGCAATGCCGGTGGCCTTGACCGCCTGCGTCAGCGCGCGATTGACGACAACCAAGGTGCCGTCGCGGCCGCCTTCCTTCAGTGAACCCAGTTTCATGCTTTGCTCCGTCGACCGTGCAGGGCACAGTCTGCCATCTTGTGTTGATCGTTAGTCCGATGCCGGACTTACTTGCCCGTGAAATGCTTGTGGATGCCCTGCCAGCACTCGTAGTAGTTACCCTGCAGCTCCGGCGAGGCCAGTGCCTGCTTGGTCGGCTGGATCACGCGGCGGGTTTCGAACATGAAGGCCATCGTGCCGGTAATGACGTCCGGCTGCGAAAGGTCGCGCGTGGACGCTTTCTCGTAAGTCGCCGCATCCGGGCCGTGGCCGCTCATGCAGTTGTGCAGCGAGGCGCCGCCCGGCGAGAAGCCCTCGGCCTTGGCGTCATACGCGCCGGTGATCAGCCCCATGAACTCGCTCGCGATATTGCGGTGGAACCACGGCGGGCGGAACGTATGCTGTGCCACCAGCCAGCGCGGCGGGAAGATCACGAAATCCATGTTGCTCACGCCGTCCGTATCACTCGGCGAATGCAGCACAAGGAAGATGCTCGGATCCGGGTGATCGAAGCTGATCGAGCCGATGGTGTTGAAGCGGCGCAGGTCGTACTTGTACGGCGCATAGTTGCCATGCCAGCCCACTACATCCAGCGGCGAGTGGTCGATGCCTGCGCGCCACAGGTTGCCACCAAACTTGGCGATCAACTCGAACTTACCTTCGACATCCTCGTAGGCGGCCACCGGCGTGAGGAAGTCACGCGGGTTCGCCAGACCGTTGCTGCCAATGGGGCCAAGGTCAGGCAGACGCAGCAGCGCACCGAAGTTCTCCGCGACATAGCCGCGCGCGGTGTCGTCGAGCAGCTCCACGCGGAAGCGCACGCCACGCGGGATCACGGCGATTTCCAGCGGCTCCAGCTCGATGACGCCCATCTCGGTGACCAGCTTCAGGCGCCCGTGCTGGGGCACGATCAGCAGCTCGCCGTCGGCGTTGTAGAAGAAGCGGCCCTTCATCGAGCGGTTGGCGGTGTAAACGTGGATGCCTACGCCGGTCTGGTCCGCCGCGCTGCCATTGCCGGCCACGGTGAACATACCGTCGATGAAGTCGGTGGGTTCGGCGGGCAGCGGGAACGGGCTCCAGCGCAACTGGTTCGGGTTGGCCGGAACCTCGTTGAAGCGGTTGTGGAAGCGGCCGTCCGGCATCGCCTCGAATGGGTGGTGCATGGCCGCCGGGCGGATGCGGTACAGCCAGCTGCGCCGGTTGCTGTGGCGCGGCGCGGTGAAGGCCGAGCCGGAGATCTGCTCGGCGTAGAGCCCATGGGCCGCCTGCTGCGGCGAGTTCTGCCCTTCGGGCAGCACCCCGGGCAGGGCCTCGGTGGCGAATTCGTTGGCGAAACCTGACTGATACTGCTGTTTGCTGGCTGACATGGAAGCTCCGCGATCTGCCCGAGTGCGGGGGCACCACACGCCCCTCGCGATCCTATTAATCTTGCCCTACAACCGTTGGCCGCCTCACCCCAAGGACGAGGCGTTGTTCGTCTATTGCAACAACATCACAAGGAACCCGCATGTCCGACTCGTATTCCTCGCTGGGCAATGCCCCTTCCAATCACTCTATCCAGGATCTGATCCAGCCCCTCGCTTCCGGCAAAGGTTGGATGAAGTTCCTGGGCATCGTGTTCATCATCGGCGGTGCCCTCTACGCCATCACCATCGTCGGCATCATCATCGCGTGGCTGCCGATCTGGATCGGCGTGCTGCTTCTGCAGTCCGCCGGCGCCCTTGAACGCGCCCAGGTCAGCGGTGACGTCGCCGCCATGAAGGAAGCCTTGACCAAGCTGCGCAGCTTCTTCGTGATCCAGGGCGTGATGATGATCGTCGGCATCGCCTTGTGGGTCCTGGCGTTGATCTTCTATGGCGCCGTGTTCGCCGCCATGCTGCACAACGGCGGGTCCTGGCGCTAAAACCCTCCGCTCAAAAAGGCCGCCCTTCCCGGGCGGCCTTTTTCTTTGCGGTTTACAGCACGCCGCGCTTCATCTGATCGCGTTCGATCGATTCGAACAGCGCCTGGAAGTTGCCTTCGCCGAAACCCTCGTTGCCCTTGCGCTGGATGATCTCGAAGAAGATCGGGCCGATGTTGTTCTGCGTGAAAATCTGCAGCAGCTTGCGCTGCTTGGTCTCCGGATCGGCATCGATCAGGATCTTGTTCTTCGCCAAGCGCGGCACGTCTTCGCCGTTGTTCGGAATGCGCATGTCGATCACGTCGAAATACGAGTCCGGCGTGTCGAGGAACTCCACACCCTTCTCGCGCATCGCTTCCACCGTGTCGTAGATGTTGTCGGTGAACAGGGCGATGTGCTGGATACCTTCGCCGTGGTACGCGTCGAGATACTCGTTGATCTGCGACTTCGGATCACTCGACTCGTTAAGCGGAATGCGCACGATGCCGTCCGGTGCGGTCATCGCCTTCGACACCAGACCCGTCTTGGCACCCTTGATGTCGAAGTAGCGGATCTCGCGGAAGTTGAACAAGCGCTCGTAGTAGTCGGACCACTTCTGCATGTTGCCGAAGTAGAGGTTGTGAGTGAGGTGATCGATGAAGGTGAGGCCAAAACCCTTCGGATTCTGGTCGGCGCCTGCGATCGGCTCGTAGTCGCCTTCGTAGATGCTGCCGTTGTCACCATAACGGTCGATCAGGTACAGCATGCAATCGCCGATGCCCTTCACCGCCGGCGCGTTCACTGCACGGCTGGCAAGCGCCTTTTCGCTCACGGCTTCACCGCCATTGCCGAGCACGACGCCATAGACGTCCTTCGCCGGCTTCTCGAAACGGATCGCGAAACCCGCTGCGCACGGGCCATGGGCCTCGGCGAATTCAGCCGCAAAGGAGTCGGGATCTTCGTTGACCAGCAGGTTCACACCGCCCTGGCGGTAGACCGTGATCGCGCGCGACTTGTGCTTGAGCACCGCGCTGAAGCCCATGCTCTTGAACAGGGTATGCAGCTCGTGGCTGCGACCGGCCGGGGCAGCGAATTCGACGAATTCGAATCCGTTGATGCCCATGGGGTTTTCGAAGGTGGTGACCTGCATGCCAAGATTGGGGTGCGCGCTCATGGGGCTCTCCTGATGGACCGGACTCGATGGCCTACGCCTGGGCATCCCAAGCGTGCGACCATCCTCATAATCCTCGCGTTATAGTTACATATGAAACCATTTGCAAGGAGCGTCGCAGCAGTGGCTGAAGAACACCATCCTGACCATGCCCCGCTGGAGCTGGAAAATTTCCTGCCTTACCGGCTGTCCATCCTCTCCAACGCGGTCAGCCAGGCGATTGCCGACGATTATCAACGCCGGTTTGACCTCAGCATGACGGAATGGCGCGTGATGGCCGTGCTGGCCCGCTTCGACGGTCTTTCCGCCCGTGAAGTGGCCGAGCGCACCCTGATGGACAAGGTGGCCGTGAGCCGCGCCCTGTCCAAGCTGGTGGAAACCGGCTGGGTGACCCGCGCCACGCACGACGGCGACAAGCGCCGCTCCGTGCTGGGCCTGAGCGAGGCCGGCTGGGCCATCCACGAGGTGGTGGCGCCCATGGCACGCGAGCACGAGCGCAACCTGATGTCCAAGCTGGACGAAGAGGAGCGCACCTGGCTGCTGCGCATCCTGGACAAGCTGCAGGCGATCGAGCCGAAGTAATCGCTGACACTGCCGCGCCCTCTAGCCCGTCATTCCCGCGAAAGCGCGAATGACGGGTAGATGGGGTCTCCTTACTTCACGCCATGCATCAGGCGGTTGATCAGCGGTGCGATCAGGAACAGCAAGGTGCCGGCGCCAGCCAGCAGCCAGAAGCTGAAAGTGAAGCCGCTGAGGGCCGAGGCCACCGTCATGCCGGTCTCGCCACTTACATGTCCGGCGAAGATGCCCGACAAGTTGTTGCCGATGCCGGTGGACAGAAACCAGCCACCCATCGCAAAGCCCACCAGCCGCACCGGCGCCAGCTTGGTCACCATCGACAAGCCGATCGGTGACAGGCACAGCTCGCCCAGGGTCTGCAGCACATAGACCAACACCAGCGGCCAGAACGGAATCAGGTGACGGCTGTCCACGAGGCTGGACAGCGCGTACATCAGCACAATGAAGGCCACCGCATTGCCCAGCAGGCCCAGGCCGAACTTGCGCGGGATCGACGGCTCGATGTTGCGCTTGTCGAGCCAGCCCCACGCCAGCGATACGAACGGCGCCAGCAGTACCAGCGCCAGCGGCGCGACAGACTGGAACCAGCCCACCGGGAATTCCCAGCCGCCGAACATCTCGCGGTCCACGATGTTCTGCGCCAGGAAGTTGAACGAGCTGCCGGCCTGTTCGTAGAACATCCAGAACAGTACGTTGAACACGAAGATGATCAGCATGGCGAACACACGGTCGCGCTGCACTTTGCCCTCGCGGAAGCCTTCCACCAGCAGCAGCAGCGACAAGCCCACGAACAGCGCGCTCAGCATCCACTGCAGCACGATGGCGCCGGCCTTGGCCATCACCAGATACACCAGCGGAATCGCCAGTACGCAGCCGATCAACACGTAGAGCACGCGCATGCGGTTCGCCTGGTCCGCGGTCGGGCGACCCACGCCCTTCAACTGACGGCGCCCGATCCAGAACCACACCAGGCTGATCAGCATGCCGATGCCCGAGGCCAGGAACACCAGCTTGTAGTTCTGCTCCATGGGCGTGTCGGTGAAGTGGCTGGCCAACCAGCCGGTCAACAGAGGCGAGAACAGCGCGCCCGCGTTGATGCCCATGTAGAACAGGGTGAGGCCGCGATCGCGACGCGCGTCGCTCACGCCGTAAAGCTGCCCCACCATGGACGAGATATTCGGTTTGAACAGGCCGTTACCCACGATCACGGTGGACAGGCCGAGTAGGAATATCTGCTCGTTCGGCAGCATGATCATGAACAGGCCAGCCGACATCACCACCGCGCCAACCAGGATCGAGCGCTGGTATCCAAGGACGCGATCCGCCACGTAGCCGCCAAACACCGCCGCCGCGTAGACCAGCGCCAGATAAGCGCCGTAGGTGCGACTGGCGAAGCCTTGGCCCGCGGCGTCGCCCTTGAAGAACTCCGCCACGATGTACAGCGTCAGCGCCCAGCGCATGCCGTAGAACGCAAAGCGCTCCCAGAACTCCGTCATGAAGAGCATCCACAACGGACGCGGATGCCCCATGGTCTGCGGGTAATCGGGCACCGACGGCGCGGTGGCAGTGTTGGTCTCGCTCATGCAAACCCCATGAAGACAGGAAGGGCACTCGCGTGCCGGTCGAAAGTTTTTGCGAACCGGGACATGTAACCGGCCACGCCCAGGCCCGTCAAATGCACCGCACCATTCCCTGGTCCCGCATCGGGCCGCTTCTTAGCGCACGCCATGCATCAAACGGTTGATCAGCGGTGAAATCAACAGCAGCAGTACACCTGCGCCCGCCAGCAACCAGAAGCTGAAGGTGAAGCCCGCCAGCGCGGACGCCGCCGTCATGCCGCTCTCTCCACTGATCTTTCCCGCCAGCAGGCCGGACAGATTGCCACCGACCGCCATCGACAGAAACCAGCCGCCCATGGCCACACCCACCACACGCGGCGGCGCCAGCTTGGTCACCATCGACAGGCCGATGGGCGACAGACACAGCTCGCCGACAGTCTGCAGCACGTAGCAAGCGGTCAGCGGCCAGAACGGGATCAGCCCATGGCTGTTGACCGAGTACGTCAGGGCATACATCAGCGCGGTAAAGCCGAGGCCGTTGAACACCAGCCCCAGGCCGAACTTACGTGGGATCGAGGGCTCCTGGTGGCGCTTGGCCAGCAGCGCCCACACCTGGGTCACCAAGGGCGCCAGCAGGATGATCGCCACGGGGCTCACCGACTGGAACCAGCCCACCGGGAACATCCAGCCACCGAACATCTCGCGGTCGACCATGTTCGCGGCAAGGAAGTTGAATGATGTACCCAGCTGGAAATACATCATCCAGAACAGGATGTTGAAGGCGAAGATGATCAGCATCGCGATCACTCGATCGAGCTGCACGCGATCGTGCCGCACCGCCTCCACCACCAGCATCGCGGCCACGCCAACAAACAACAGGCTCAACAGCCACTGCAGGCCGCTGGCGCCGATAAAGGCGAGCAGCAGATAGACCAGCGGCACCGCGACCACCACACCCAGCAGCACCCACACCACGCGCATGCGGCTCGCGGCCTCCGGCGCAGGCCGACCCACGTTCTTCAGGCCGCGGCGACCAAACCAGAACCAGAGCAGGCTCAACGCCATGCCGACACCGGCCGCTGCGAACACCACGCGATAGTTTTCCTGCGTCGGTGTATCTGTGAAATAACCCGCCAACCAGCCGGTCAGCAGCGGCGCGAGCAGCGCACCGCCATTGATGCCCATATAAAACAAGGTGAAACCGCGGTCGCGACGCTCATCCTTGGGGCCATACAACTGGCCGACCATCGTCGAAATGTTCGGCTTGAACAGGCCATTGCCCACCACGACCATCGCCAAGCCCAGCAGGAACAAATCCTTGCTCGGCAACATCACGACGAATAAGCCCAACGCCATCACCAGCGCGCCGATCAGGATCGAACGCTGGTAGCCAATGACCTTGTCCGCGACGAAACCACCAAAGATGCTGGTGGCATAGATCAGCGCGGTATAGGCGCCATAGATCTTGCTGGCCCAGGCTTCGCCTGCCGGATCGCCATGGAAGAAGTGCGCCACGATGTACAACGCCAGCGCCCAGCTCACGCTGTAGAACGCAAAGCGCTCCCAGAACTCGGTCATGAACAACATCCACAGCGGCCGTGGATGCCCCAGCATCTGCGGGAAATCAGGCGCGGACGCGGGTGCGGTCTCGGCGGTGTTGCTCATGCATGCCCCTTTGCAAGCAGAACGGCGCGCCAGGCGCCGTCACATCGTTGGGTTGGCGAAAGAAAGCGGGAGCCCGGCTCAGGCGCCCAGTTCGGTGCGCACGTCCAGCAGCTCCGGGAAAAACTCCAGGTCCAGCGCCTTCTTGAGGAACGACACGCCCGAGGAACCACCTGTGCCGCGCCGATGTCCGATGATCCGTTCCACGGTTTTCATATGGCGGAAACGCCACATCTGGAAACTCCCCTCCACATCCACCAGTTGCTCGCACATGTGGTACTCAGGCCAGAATGTCGTTCGGTTTTCGTAAATGCGCTTGAGCACGGGCAGCAGACCCTCATGCCGCTTATAAGGCTGCGACCAATCGCGCTGCGTCAACTCGCCAGGCACCGCATGCCCGCGGCGCGCGAGATAGCTCAGGAATTCGTCATACAGGCTCGGTGCGTCCAGCACCTCACGCAGCGCGGCCTGCGCCGCAGGATCGTACGCAAACACCTGCAACATCTGGGCATTCTTGTTGCCCAGCAAGAATTCGATCTGCCGATACTGCAACGATTGAAAGCCCGAGGACGTGCCCAGCACGCCACGGAATTCCAGGTATTCGGAGGGCGTCAGCGTTTCAAGCACCGCCCACTGCTCGAACAATTGGCGCTGCACATGCTTCACGCGAGCCAGGATCTTCAGGCATGGATCGATCTCATCGCGGCGCAGATGCGCCACGGCCGATTTCAGCTCGTGGATGACCAGTTTCATCCACAGTTCCGCCACCTGATGCTGCACGATAAAAAGCATTTCATCGTGATGCGGCGGATCGCTCAGCGGCTGCTGGGCCCCCAGCAACTGGTCCAGGCGCAGGTAGCCGCCATAGGTCAGTCGTCCGTTCAGGTCGAGTTCGATGCCGGCCTCAAGGTCGCGCTGGTTCTCGGTCATATCGATCCGGGGTGCGGAAAAGTTCGCATGTTACCCGGTGTGAAGACCAACGCCGTACCAGTGCGCATGCTGCACCGTGCCTTGCGGCGCAACATGCCCGCCTGTAACAATTTTGCTCTTGCTCAGGGCTTTACGTCCGCTGCTGGCCCCACTGGATGGGCCGCCGACGCCCCGGCACCCCAATCCCTACCATTACTCACTCCAGGAGCGAGTCGTGTCCATCGCCGCCAAGTTTGAAATCGAATACCTCCAGTATCTCGATGCTGAAGGTAAGCAGGTCCGTGACGATCTGCCTGAATTTGCCAAAGATCTCAACCACATGGTTGAGCTGTACAAGCTGATGCTATCGACCCGCGTGTTCGACGCGAAGTCGGTCGCCCTGCAGCGCACCGGCAAGCTCGGCACCTACGCCAGCTGCCTGGGCCACGAAGCCGCTCACGTCGGCATCGGCAGTGCCATGAAGCCCGAGGACGTGTTCGCACCGAGCTACCGCGAATACGGTGCACAGCTCTATCGCGGCGTGCAGCCGCGCGAGGTGTACATGTACTGGGGCGGCGACGAGCGCGGCAACGACTACCAGAAGGAACCGGCTCGCCACGACTTCGCGTGGTCGGTGCCGATCGCTACGCAGTGCCTGCATGCCGCCGGTTCCGCGTTGGCGTTCAAGATCCGCAACGAAAAGCGCGTGGCCGTGTGCACCATCGGTGACGGTGGTTCGTCCAAGGGCGACTTCTACGGCGCCATCAACATCACCGGCGCACAGAACCTGCCGATGGTCGCGGTGATCGTCAACAACCAGTGGGCCATCTCGGTGCCGCGCAAGATCCAGACGGGTGCGCCGACGCTGGCGCAGAAGGGTATTGCGGCGGGCCTGTTCTCCATCCAGGTGGACGGCAACGACATCATCGCCGTGCGCAAGGCGATGGAAGACGCGCTGGACCGTGCACGCAACGGCCAGGGTGGCAGCGTGCTGGAGCTGGTCACTTACCGCCTCTCCGACCACACCACTGCCGACGATGCACGCCGTTACCGCGGCGAGCAGGAAGTGAAGGACGCCTGGGCGAAGGAGCCAATGAAGCGCCTGCGCAACTGGCTGGTAGCCAAGGGTGTGTGGGACGACGCGAAGGAAGAAGCCTGGAAGGCCGAGTGCGACGACTGGATGGACAACGAGGTGAACGCCTACCTCGAGACCAAGACGCAGCCCGTCACGGCGATGTTCGACTACATCTTCGCCGAAGTCCCCGCCGATCTCGCCAAGCAGCGCGATCTCGCCATCCAGCTCGACAAGAAGGCCCATTAAGTCATGGCACAGATCACCCTTATCGAAGCCGTCACCCAGGCTCTCGCGTATGAAATGGCGCACGACGAAAGCGTCGTGGTGCTGGGCGAAGACGTTGGCGTCAACGGCGGCGTGTTCCGCGCCACCCAGGGCCTGCAAGAAAAGTTCGGCGAGCTGCGCGTGCTCGACACGCCGCTGGATGAAACCACCATTGCTGGCGTCACCGTGGGCCTCGCCGCCCAGGGTATGAAGCCGGTGGCTGAAGCGCAGTTCGAAGGCTTCATCTACCCGATGATGGAGCAGATCGCCTGCCACGCCGCGCGTATGCGCAACCGCACGCGCGGCCGCATCACCGTGCCGGCCGTGTGGCGCGCACCGTGGGGCGGCGGCATTCGCGCGCCGGAGCATCACTCGGAAGCGAACGAACATCTGTTCACCAACATCCCGGGCCTGCGCGTAGTGATGCCGTCGTCGCCGGCGCGTGCTTACGGCCTGCTGCTCGCCGCCATCCGTGATCCGGATCCGGTGATGTTCTTCGAGCCCAAGCGCATCTACCGTCAGTACAAGGAAGAAGTGCCCGATGATGGCGAGGCCTTGCCGCTCGACGTGTGCTTCGTGCTGCGCGACGGCACCGACGTCACCCTCGTCTCGTGGGGCGCGCAGGTGAAGGAAGCGCTGGAAGCGGCCGACGCACTCGCCGAAGAAGGCATCAGCGCGGAAGTCATCGACGTTGCCACGCTCACCCCGCTGGACTTCGACACGATTGCCGAATCGGTGCAGAAGACCGGTCGCTGCGTGATCGTGCACGAAGCCCCGAAAACCGCGGGTTTCGGCGCGGAAATCGCCGCACGCCTGGCCGAAGAATGCATGTACGACCTGCTCGCGCCAGTCGAACGCGTCAGTGGCTACGACACGCACATCCCGCTGTTCCGCCTGGAAATGAAGTACATGCCGAGCGCCGAACGCGTGGTGGATGCCGCCAAGCGCGCGCTGGCAGCCAGCTAAGAACCGCCTACGAAGCGTCATTCCGGCGAAAGCCGGAATCCAGTCAAAATACGTTGTGCGAAGCACACAAAACCTTCCGCGACGACCACGCATCTTCGCTACTGGATCCCGGCCTGCGCCGGGATGACGTTCAAAACCGAAACATCCAAGCCTGATTACCGGAACCAACTCATGGCCGACATCAAGACTTTCTACCTACCCGACCTCGGCGAAGGCCTGCCCGACGCCACTATCGTCGAGTGGCACGTGAAGGAAGGCGACACCATCAAGCTCGACGCACCGTTGTGCTCGATGGAAACCGCCAAGGCCGTCGTCGACGTGCCCTCCCCGTACACCGGCAAGGTGACCAAGCTGCACGGCGCCGCCGGCGACATTATCGAAACCGGTGCCGCGCTGGCCGAGTTCGAACCCGACCCGAACGCCAAGCAGCGTGCGGAAGCCGAATCGACTGGCCATCACCACGGCCCGAAGAAGGGCGCCGGCAGTGCCGCTGCCGAGCCGAAGAAGGTTGTTGCCTCCGATGAAGGCGGCGAGATCGACAACGGCACTAGCGATCGCGAAGACGAAGGCACCGTCGTCGGCGCCATGGTCTCCGGCAGCCACGTGCATGTGGAACAGGCAAGCAGCGTCGGCGGTGTGAAGGCCGTACCGGCCGTGCGTGCGCTCGCCAAGAAGCTCAAGGTCGACCTGACTCGCGTCAAGCCGACTGGCGCTGACGGCGTGGTCACCATGGCCGACGTCAAGAACGCCGCCGCCAACGGCAGCGCAGCGCTCGGTGCCGCACCGGCCCGCAGCGTGCCGGCATCCGCCGGTCGTCACCTTGCCCCGCAGTTGCCCGAGCCGGAGCCGTCCCGCACAGCCACCTCGCTCGCCGGCAAGCCGGTGCGCACGGCCCCGCCGAGCGTGCAGGCCAGCGGCCAGCCGGAACAGCTCAAGGGCGTTCGCCGCAACATGGCGCGCGTCATGGCCGACGCCCACGCCCAGGTGGTCCCGACCACGCTGGTGGACGACGCCGACCTGCACGCCTGGATCGGCAAGCAGGACATCACCGCCCGCCTGATCCGCTCCATCGTGGTTGCGTGCAAGACCGTGCCTGCGCTCAACGCATGGTTCGACGGCAAGAACCTCACCCGCACGCTGCATCCGCATGTGGACATCGGCATTGCCGTGGACACCGAGGAAGGCCTGTTCGTGCCGGCCCTGCGCAACGCCGACGTGCTCGACGGCGCTGGCATCCGCGCAGCCATCAAGCGCCTGCGCACGTCGGTGGAAGATCGCACCATTCCGGCGTCGGAGCTTTCGGGCTACACCATCAGCCTGTCGAACTTCGGCATGTTTGCTGGCCGCTACGCCACGCCGGTCGTCGTGCCGCCGTGCGTCGCCATCATCGGCGCCGGCAAGCTGAGCCATGACGTGGTAGCCGTGATGGGTGGCATCGAAGTGCATCGCCGCATGCCGATCTCGATCACCTTCGATCACCGCGCTGCCACCGGTGGCGAAGCTGCCCGCTTCCTCAAGGCGTTGCTGGACGATCTGTCCGCGCCGAACTGAGCGTTGGCACGTTGAACAAAAAAAGCCCCGGTCATACCGGGGTTTTTTTTGCGTCCGTCAACGTCGGACCTCCGAAATTCTCGAACATCGTCCACTTTCCTCACCGTCATTCCGGCGAAAGGGATAAACGGTGAGGGCTCTCAATACCGCTGCACGAAATAATTCATCGTGTGATCCAGCGCCTTGCGCCAGCGCTGTTCCAGTGCGAGGTCATACGCCGGATCGTGCTCGCGAATGGCCATGAGCAACGCCTCTGTCCAATACGGATACAACGCCGGCGGCACCGGCGCATGGCCACTTCGGCTATGCGCGCAGGTCATCTGTTCCATCGTGCGCTTGGTCAACGTGCTGCCACCCGCGTGCGCAATGGCTGCACTAATGCCCCGACGCAGCGCGATGTACTGCTTACTGAAGTCGGTGTCCTTGAACAGCTCCGGCACATCCGGATGGCTGGACATGAATATCTCGTAGAAACGAGCAATGAATTTCCCATGCTGCAAGCAACGGCCATAGCTCGTCTGCAGATCGTCGAACGTGTCGCTCATGCTTTTTCCGTGCGATACCTCAGCGCGGAAAACTAGCATCTGTCGCCATAGGTAACCTTGAGGCACATAGTCGCGACGATGTGGCCAGGAACGTCGCACCTGTGGCGCGCCGGCACTTCTACGTTCTGGTCATGCCGACTCGCTTGCGTTCGCGTTAACGCAATTTATTAGGCAGATACATCGTTCGGCAGATATACGCTCACCCCGCTCGTCTTCACACTGCTCTGACAAAACGATAAGTGGCGAAGGAAGGTTGCCCCTCTCCCTCCACCTTTGACGGACGTGTTCATGGATGAGCAACGATCGGTTGAGCACGCTCCTTTTCGGCCGTCCGATGCGACACCGGAAAATGCGACAGCCACAGGCAAGGTTGTCCACCTACTCGCTCAGGGTGAAGCCTTTCTTCTTCAGCGACGGTGGCAGGACGCCGAGCGATTGTTTCGACATGCACTCACCCAAGGGCATGCCGATGTATCCATCATCGCGCTGCTCGCCCGAACCCTTCTGGCGCAGGGCAAGCTGCGCGAAGCGCGCGAACTGATCAACAGTCAGTCCACTGCTACGGCGTTCACTTCACCCGCCATGCTGCTCCTGCGCGCGCAGATCCTTCTTGAGATGGGTGAGCGACAGGACGCCATCGTCGCTTTTCAGTACGCCATCGCCGCCGCACCCGACAATGGCAACGCGCATATCGGGCTTGCCGTCGCCTTGGGGCAGGATGGCCAGAGCCGGGCTGCCCATGCCTCGGCCACGATGGCCATCACCCACGGGGTGGACCATGCAGGGAGCCGATCCGTACTGGCGCGCTCGCTGTACGAAATGCATCGCTACGGCGACGCCGAAGCGGAGTACCGCCGCGCCCTGAAGCACTCCCCATGGAACATCGGCACGCACATATCGTTGGCGGAACTGATCTGGCTACGCACGCGTGATGTATCGGCAGCGCTGGTGGAAGTCGATCGCGCATTGCTGCAACTCCGCGATAGCCGCGCGATGGACCTTCGCTTGCTGCGAGCCCGCATGCTGTTCGCGGCAGGCGATCGTGAGAAAGCGCTGGAACAAATCGAGCAATGGATACCGTCGAACCCTAACCATCTGCCGCTGCGCATCCTTGCCATCAAGTTATGGATCACCATCGACCCCGCGCGAGCAGCGCAGCACGCAACGCATGCCATGCAACTGGCTCCCGGCCACACCGGCGTTATCGGGCTCTATGGGAATGCGATGCTCGCTGCCGGCCATCCGGAAACCGCCGCCCAGGTCGCGCAACGCCTGCTAGAAGGAAACCCGCATGACAATCACGCGATCGCCTTGCAGGCTGCGGCGTGGCGATTGCTCGGCGATCCACGTCATCTACCGTTCCATGACTACGCCTCGCTCGTACGAAGCTGCATGCTCGACATCCCGGACGGCTGGTCCAGCCTCCCGCACTATCTGGACACGTTGGCCGACGAACTGCGCCACGAGCACGAGTTGCTGGCCGAACCGCTGGAGCTAAGCGTTCGCGGCGAGACGCAGGTCGAACATCGCACCACGGAAACTGAGATGCCGGCCGTACGTGCGTTTCCCAAGGCGGTGAACGGCGCTCTGCGGCGCTACATAAGCGCGCTGGGAATCGGCGATACCGCTTGGCACCGTCGCTCAACGGGTCATTACCGTCTCGCGGGTCTCTGGTCCGTGCGCCTGAAGTCCCAAGGTCATCACGTCAGTCACTATCACGGCCAAGGCTGGCTCTCGTCGGCGTGCTACGTGCAGATGCCCAAGGCAGTGAACCAAGGCGGTGGACAAGGATGGCTGAAATTCGGCGAGCCTGGCCTTGCGACACGGCCTGCGCTGGGTGCCGATTACTACGTGCAACCCGTCCCCGGCATGATCGTGTTGTTTCCATCGTGGATGTGGCATGGCACCGTGCCATTCACCGGTGCCACCGACGAACATCGACTCACTATGGCGTTCGACGCCGTGCCGGCAACAATACCTTGAGCCCGTGGAAAGCCTCGGGCTGATCGCCGCGCCCTCCGGCGATCCATGCAGATTGACGGGGTATCGACCCTGCAGCCGCTATACGACAGTCTCGTGTCGCCATCGGAGTCGTTCATGCATCACAGCCGGCTATGCACCCTCGTGCTCGACTGCAAGACCGATGACCTCAGCAAGGCGGCCACGTTCTGGAGTCACGCTCTGGGTAAATCCATCGTCACCCTCGATCAGGATGGTGACGGCAAGTACGCCGAGCTCGCCACCGAGGACGACGAACCGATCATCCTGCTGCAGCGCGTGGATCATGAGAGCCGCGTGCATCTGGATATCGAAACGGACAACCTGGAAGCCGAAGTCGAGCGGTTGGAGAAACTCGGCGCCACGCGCGTCGCTTTCGTGCGCGATCGTTGGTGGGTGATGGAGGCGCCGAGCGGGCACCGCATTTGCGTGGTGCGTCCGCAGCGCGAACGCTTCGGACCACACCTCAATCGCTGGGAATGATGTGCGCCTTTCCGCGAAGCAGCATCAGTAGTCGCGGATATCCAGCGCGACAAACCCACGCACGCTGTAGCCCTGCTCACTCGCTTGCCACGGCAGCGATGCGAGCAACCGGTCGCCCGCAGGCCACGGGGCGTTGTCCAGCAGCGCCTCGGCACTAACCGTGCCGTCATCGCCACGACGATAGAACAGGCGCACCCAGTGCAGCTCAGGATTCAACGCTGCGTCCTGCAACGCGGCACGTAGCGCAGGCATGAGTTCCGAAGGCGGTTCAACGCCGTCCTTGCTCGACAACCAAGGCCCCACGAACACGTCCCAAGTGCGTATGCCGAAATCCCAGCCGTACAAGGTCATGCGACGGTCGTCGGTGACGTACCAGCATGCCGCCAGCAGCACGTGGAAGATGCCTTCCTCGAACGCGCGCAGCGCATCGAGGCAGCCTGCCTCGCCACCGCCGACGCCCGCAAAGCTCTCTTCGATATGGCGGTCTTCACTCAGCACCACATCGACGTCCAGACGCCCCGGCTCGCCGGCTGCGCCTTCAAACCAGCTTGCGCGCACGGCGGGGAAATCGCCGTCCGTCATCAGCCATTCTTCGTCCGGCTCCAGTTCGACGTCGTGACGCTCGAACAGACGCAGGAGGTATCGCTGGAGATCCGAATCTTGCATGACTGCTTCCGCCTTTAATGCGCCTGAGGGCGCCACACCAACTGACGCACGATCAGCGCCAGCACCAACACCACCACGCATGCCCCATAGCCATACAGCGCCGGCAGCACCTGCTGCCAGATGGCGCCGCTGGACGGGCCGTACTGGCCCACCGCAGGCACCGCTGCAGTATCGAACGCACTGCCTGCACACTCCACCGCCGCAAAGGCAGCGAGCAGCAGTGCAGCGACGTCAAACCAACGACGCAGGCGCGTGCGCGGCAAGCTCTTAGGATAGGCCCAGAAAGCCCACCCGAGAATCAGCAGCCAGGGCGCCAGCAACAGAATGGCCAGGTAACGCATGCGTCAGTTCACTCCCTGAAGGCCGTAGGCCCCTTATTCCTGCGCGGCAAGTTGGTCGAGCGCGCCGCGCAGGCGAACCAGTGCTTCGTCGCGCGCTTGCTCGCCGTCATAAGCGGGCGTAGCTCCAACTTCCTCGCCATCGATCTCCAGCACCAACGCCTGCGGTAGCACCTGCACTACAGCCGCTGTACTGCCCAGATCCTTGATGCGCTTCTGCATGGCACCGGCTGCCTTGGGATCGGCAAACGAGCGCGACAACAGCAGCTCCTCGCCTTCCGAGGAGAACAGGCGGAAACGGAAGCTACCATCCGCATCGCGGAAACTTGCAAGGCGCGGCGCTTTGCCGCCCTTCGCGGTGGCTGTCTTGGACGCAGTCGCCTGCGGCGCCACCGAGGAGCCCGAACGCAGGCCGATGGCATCACGCAGCTCGGCAACCTTCGGCCCCGCGATGGCGCGCGCCTTCTTGGCGCCTTCGTGCAGGATCTCCTCGATCACTGCCGGGCGCGCAATCAACGCGTCGTAGCTCTCGCGCATCGGCGCAATTTCCACTTCCAGACGCTCGAACAGCACCTGCTTCGCCTCGCCCCAGCCCAGCCCGTTGACGAGTGCCTCGCGGAACGCGGTGGACTCAGCCTCGCTGGCGAACGCGCGGAAGATGGTGAACAGCGAGGAGCTGTCCGGATCTTTCGCCTCGCCCGGCAGGCGCGAGTCGGTGACGATGCGCATGATCGCGTCGCGCAAATGCTTCTGACCACCCGCAAACAGCGGGATGGTGTTGTCGTAGCTCTTGGACATCTTGCGGCCATCCAGGCCCGGCAGCGTCGCTACCTGCTCCTCGATCACCACTTCCGGCAGCGCGAAGAACTCGCGGCCGTAGATGTGATTGAAGCGCTGTGCGATATCACGCGCCATTTCGATGTGCTGGATCTGATCGCGCCCCACCGGCACCTTATTCGCGTTGAACGCGAGGATGTCCGCCGCCATCAGCACCGGGTACATGTACAGGCCCGCGGTGACGCCGGCATCCGGGTCTTCGCCCGCTTCCGTGTTCTTGTCCACGGAAGCCTTGTACGCATGCGCGCGGTTAAGCAGACCCTTGGCGGTGACGCAGGTGAGGAACCAGGTCAGCTCCGGGATCTCCGGAATGTCCGACTGGCGATAGAAGGTGACCTTCTGCGGATCGAGCCCGGCGGCCAGCCACGTGGCGGCAATCTCAAGGCGCGAACGCTCGATGCGCTCCGGATTGTCGCTCTTGATCAGCGCGTGGTAGTCGGCCATGAAGTAAAACGCATCGACGTCGTCGCGCTTACTCGCGGCCACGGCCGGGCGGACGGCGCCGACGTAATTGCCAAGGTGCGGCGTGCCGGTGGTGGTGATGCCGGTAAGTACGCGGGTCTTCATGTTCTCTTCTTCGTATCGTTATTGTTTGTTGTTATCAGCGGATCAGCGTGGACTTGCCGAACAGCGATTCGACCAGATCCACTGCGAGGCGCGCGGTCTGGTTCTTCTTGTCGAAAGCGGGGTTGAGTTCGACGATGTCGAGCGAACCCACACGCCCCGTATCCGCAATCATCTCCATGCAGAGCTGCGCCTCGCGATAATTCGGGCCGCCACGCACCGTGGTGCCCACACCCGGCGCAATGCTCGGGTCGAGAAAATCCACGTCGAAGCTGATGTGCAGGTGCGTGTTCTCGTCGATGCCGGCCAGCGCTTCTTCCATCGTGCGCTTCATGCCCACTTCGTCGATATGGCGCATGTCGAAAATGCTCACCTGCGACTCGCGCACCAGGCGCTTCTCACCCTCGTCCACCGAGCGGATGCCGATCTGGCGGAACACCGCTGCCGAAGTAGCCGGCACATGGCCGCCCATTTCGATCAATTCCTTCGGCCCGTTGCCACACAGGCAGGCCACCGGCATGCCGTGGATATTGCCCGAGGGCGTGGCTTCCGCCGTGTTGAAGTCAGCATGCGCATCCAGCCACAGCACGCGCAGCGTCTTGCCTGTGTCGCGGCAATGGCGCGCCACGGCGCTGATGGAACCGATGGCAAGGCAATGGTCACCGCCCAGCATGATTGGCAGGCGGCCATCGGCCAGCTCCGCGTAGATCGCCTCATGCACGGCTTGGTTCCAGGCGACCACTTCCGGCAGATGGCGATAGCCATTTACCGGCGGCTGCCACGGGTTGAGCGGCCCCTGCAGATTGCCGCGGTCAACCACGTCCAGCCCACGCCGCGTGAGCCTCGCGGCCAGATTGGCCACCCGCAATGCTTCCGGACCCATGGAAGCGCCGCGATGCCCCGCACCGATGTCGGTGGGAACGCCGATCAGGGAAAGTGCCTTGTTGACCATGAAAACCTGCAGTGTGGATACGGGAAGTACGAGACGTCTTAGTGTGCCAGAGGCAGATGGCGTTGCCGCCACCCATTCAGGCTGCCGTCCAGCACCCGCACGTGGGAATAACCGAGGTCGGTGAGCGTCTGCTGTGCCTTCGCGGCGCGCTTCCCGGAGACGCAATACACCACGATCTCACTGTCGCGCGGCACGCCGAGCACGCCCGCGCGGCTGGCCAGCTGTTCCACCGGGATATTGAGCGCACCGGCGATATGGCCGTCGGCGTATTCGTCGGTATGGCGCACGTCCAGCAACACCGGCGCCTGTCCTGCCTGCTGGCGTTGCAGCAGTTGCGCGGCGTCCATCGGCGCATCCGCCGCCATGGCAGAGCCCATGCCCACCAACAACCACCCTGCAAGCAGGGCAGCCTTGAGCCTGCGGGACCGTGGCCCCCGGCCTGGCGAAACGCACTGAAACACCGCCAACACCTTGAATGTCATGAAGTAATGGACAAGCCGGAAGCCCGGCCACCGCCCATAGTAACGTCAAAGGCACCCAATATTCCCCGCCGGGTGCTGGAGATCGCCCGTTATTCCAGCGAGAGCTGGAAGCACTCGGCAACAGGAAACTGCTTTGTCAGTGCTTCGCCAAGCGGAAGTGCCTGGCGCAACCTACGCGAAGTTGACGCCCGTGATGTCGGCCCCGCTACACCATGCCGCGAATCTTCCCTTCCGCGTGGATCGCAGCGATCAGTTCAACCGATGCATCCGACCACCGCTCGACAGCAGCGCCATCCCGAACAATGGTGTCGTGCACAAACCCGAAGCGATCACCGTCTCGCCAGACTTGGGCGATATAAGCCAAGTCAGCCGGTGTCTTGGTAATGGTGAGCTCGTAGTGAAATGTCGATCCAGCATGGTTGAACCGATGCGTCGATCTCGCCACGGCATAGCCCCACAATCCTTGGTGGCGCACATATATGCCAGCGCAAAAGCACTTCGAACACTCTGCCGAACGGTCTACGCCGAGATCAAGGAAACGTGTACTTGGAACGTAGATCGATCAAAGCGAATGAGTGGCAGTGCTTTCAGAGAGCCAGCTCATTGCCAATGTCTACGCACTCTCGCCGCCAAGTAGTGAGTATCGCCAACATAGCTGGGCTCACAACCGCGAGTATCTCGAAATAAATACACGCCACGCATACCAAGTCAGCAAGAATGATTAGTGAACCTGACCCCGTTCTTGCTCGACAGCGCTACCTTCGCCCTGGTGGCGATATTCAAGATTTGTCCAATTGTCTTTGCGGGTGCACGGCTGTATTAGAAGACCTTTCAAAGGAGCGCAGCGCAATGGCCTCAATGGAAGATCACTATGCTGTCTGTATGCCATGCCGGCTCAGAAATGAGGCCCGCAAAGCTGAGGCGCGCGCAAATCCTCCGACGCCGCACCCTGAGCCCGCGCCGCCGCCGTCATCGATATATGACCCAAATCTCTACTACGCACAATTGCAGCTTGTGCGAGAGGGCGACGGCGGCCCCGTGCCGAATCTGCCCTATGAGGCAATACTAAGCGACGGAACGCGCGAGTGTGGCGCGACAGATGCCAATGGTTTCACTGCGATAATTTGCACTGCGCGACCGCTAGCCGTTCAGCGCGTCACGCTGACGTCGCCAGCCCAGGCTAGGACATTACCGTGCTGCGATGCCCCTTTAGACAGCACAGATGGCGAGCGAATTTATTTAGACGCTGGCAGCAATGTGTTTGCTTACACTGCCAAAACAACGACCGAACCCGCCGTTACCCGTCTACCCGTGCCTAAAGGCCGAGCCCGCGCCTTGACGGCCGGCGAAAGAAGCCATCGCGCGAACAGTGTTCGGCGATGGTGTCGACTACTCAGAAGTAAAGATTCACAATCGTGGAACGTTGCTTTTTTTGGGGTTTCAAGACAGCGATACAGCAGTAACGCCAAACGGCGAAATGTTCATGCCTTCCAAAATCTATCGGGACGATTACTCACAGGGCACAGACGCAGATAGGCGTCTATTCATGCACGAAATGGTTCACGTCTGGCAATTCCAAATGGATTACCCGGTGAAGCGCAAGGCGTTGACGGTGACAATTCACAGGGCATCCGCCTATCGCTACACACTGACACCAAATAGTCGTCTAAGTGATTTCAACATGGAGCAGCAAGGCAATTTGATGTCTGACTACTACATGATTTGTATCTATCGGCGCGCTCAATCTGCCTACAATCCTCACACGCACCCGGCATATCTCTATCAGGTGATGCAGCCGTTCGTTAACCCGACCGATCCCCGTCACTTACCGAACGTGAATCTATGAAGCGCTTCTGCCTGATTTCCATTGCGCTGTGGGTCGTTATCGCGCGCAACGCCGCAGGACAGGATGCGCCCAAAGGCTTGCCGTCGTTGACTATCAAGCAAGCCGACAACGTCCCAGCCGCCTGCTTGCCTATCCACAATGAAGCGTTGCCACTTCTCGGTGCTGCAGTTGGGCCGCTTGATGGCGAGTGGCCGCCGGAAGAATGGGCGATAGTCAGGCAACCTAGCGGTAAGGCATTCATACTAAAGCCGGGAGAGTGCATTACCTACGGAGCGACGTTAAACGGATATAGACAAGAAGGCGGGGGGCATCCGTTAGTTGCGGGCGCGACATATGAATTCATCGTGCGTAGCGGCGACAAACCCTCACGATGGGATGAAGGGCTCTTTTTAAGCGTGTTCTGCATCGAGCAGCAGGCTGACGGTTCGCGCCGAATTCTCCCCTATGTTCTTCACGACGATGGCACGGCGACCTATCCGCGCTGCGGAAGATATATAGGCTGGAAAGCAGCGCCGAATAGCTTTATTCCATCTGACTATCCGGCTAGCCGAGAGTAAACGGGCTACAACCAAAAACGGGGTCAGGCTCACTTTCCACAAAGCAGGCCAGCAAATTTCGTAGCCGTTGGGATGGCCGCACTCGCCCCAACAAAAAAGGCCTGCGCAGACCAAGTCCGCACAAGCCTTTCTGTTTATCTGGTGCCGGCAGCAGGAGTCGAACCCGCGACCTACTGATTACAAATCAGTTGCTCTACCAACTGAGCTATACCGGCGAAGGGTGGCAAGTCTAGCAGGCCTGTGTGGCCGAGCGCCAAAGATGGATCAGAAGCAGCCGGTGCTGTGGGAGCCGACGCCCTTGACGCGGTTGCGCCAGTCGGCATGGCCATTGTCGGCGATGACCACGTCCAGCCAGTACTCGGGCACGGTTTCGGTGCGTTCGGTCATCTGTGCAGGGAAGCCGGCGGCGACGACTTGTTCGCGGCGGCGGCGGGCGTTGGCGGGGTCTTTGAACAGACCTAGGGACACGGTGTTGGATTGGTCACCCTGGCCGACGACGAAATAGTCGCCCACGTTGGCGGCGGCGAGGCGGCGGCCGAGTTCCAGCGCCTTGTCGCGGCTACCACCGCCCGGCAGATAAACCCACCAGCCGGCGGTCTGGGTGGTCTGTTCCTGGCGCGAGCGCATGCGCGCGGCCTGGTTGGTTAGCGCGACACGGGCGTTGCGCATATCCGTCTGCGTGGCGAAGGGACCCAGCGCCATACAGGTATAGGTGTTGGGTCGCGGCGGTTGCGGCGGCGCGGGTGCCGGCTCCGGCGCGCGAGCCTGCGGTGTCGGACTGGAGGCCGGGGCAGAAGGCGCGGCGGCCGTCGACGGCGTGGCGGCAGACGATACGGGTGACGCGGGCGTCGGAGCGGAGGATGGCGCGGCCGGGCGCTCGCTCAGCAGGTGCAGTTCTGGCACACCGCTATCGGTGGCGGCACGACCATGCACGTCGTCCTGGCCAAGCAACAACCACGCGCCCACTGCGATATTGAGTGCGATCAGCAGGACAAAGAGCAGGCGCAGGAACATCGGCGATCCGATCAGGCGAGCGGCGAAGGAGCAGCCATTTTAGAGAGACTGCTCGACAGGTGTATGTGCGTCCGACCACACGGACAATCCACGCAGCACGCTGTCCTGGCTGAGCCGGGACGGTAGGGCGATCAGCGGTGCCAGCGATTCCGCGTCGCCGCCACCCAGGATCAATTGCGGCGCACCGCCCAGCGACGCAGACATGTGCGCTACGAAGCGCTCGACCAGCGCGGCAGCCGCCTGCCAACAGCCGGAGGCGACGGCATCGGGCGTGTTGTCGGCGGCCTCGAGCACCCTGCCCGGCCGGTCGACCAGTACACGCGCGGTGGCGCCCAACAGGGATTGCTGCATCAACTGCGGTCCGGGCGCGATCAGTCCGCCCAGGTGTTTTCCGTCTGCATCGAGCGCGTCTAGCGTCAGCGCAGTGCCGACGCCAGCCAGCACGCATGGCGCCAGCCCTTCGGCGCGGGCGGCCACCATGCCAAGGAAACGATCCACGCCCAGGCGACCGGGTTCGGGATACGCGTTGCGCACGCCGCAAGCTTCGGCAGGCGTGCGTAGCCAGGTCGTCGTCCGTTCGAAGCGGGTAGACACCACGGCGGCGATTTGCGCTTCGCGCGCACCGTCCACGACGGAGGCACCAAACACGTGATGCGGCGCGGGCAGGTGGCGCCATGCGTCGTGCAGCGCGAGCACCACGTCATCGTTCCACGCCACCGCACCCTGCGCGTGCCACTGCGCGCCATCACGCAGGGCCCACTTCAGACGCGTGTTGCCAAGATCGAGCAGCAGCCTCATGCGCGACGCACCGTGACGTCGGCGCTATCGATGCGATGCAGGCCATCACTGGCTTGCAGTAGCAGCGCACCGCGCTCGTCCACACCTGCGCCGACGCCTTCCAGCACGCCGGCTGCACCCTGTACGCGCAGCGCTTTGCCATGCAGCAGGTCGTAGCGAGCGTATTCCGCGACGAAGGCGGCGAAGCCTTCGCGCTCGAACTGTTCCAATCCTTCAGCCAAGGCTGTGACCAATGCGGCGGCGACGCGGTTGCGATCCGGCGCTGCGCCGGCCAGTGTCGTCAGGTCGTTCACCGGCTGACCCGCCTGTTCGTGCAGAGCCGAGGTAAGCCGCACGTTGAGGCCCACGCCAATGATGGCTGCGCACGGCCCCTGATATTCCCCGCCCAGCTCGACCAGGATGCCAGCAAGCTTGCCGGCGTCGCTCAGCACGTCGTTGGGCCACTTGAGGCCCGCGCCCTCGATGCCCAGCGAGGTCAGCGTGCGCATCACGATCACGCCCACTGCCAGCGACAGCCCTGACAAGGCAGCGAAACCCGCGTCGAAGCGCTTGAGACAAGACAGGTAGACGTTGAGCCCTGGTGGCGACAGCCAGCGGCGACCACGGCGGCCACGACCTGCGGTTTGGGTTTCTGCAAGCACCATGCTGAGGTCGGGTAGATCCGCCTGTCGGCGCTGGATCTCACTCGAGGTCGAGTCGATCTCCCAATGCAGTTCCAGCGTGCCAAGACGCTTGCGCACGGCGGCAGGCAGCGCGGCTTTCAGGGCAGGCAAGTCGAGCAGTTGGACCGGCCACAGCAAGCAGTAACCCGCCGTACCGCGTGATTCCACCGGCACGCCGCGCGCCCGCAAAGCCTCGATCTGCTTCCAGATGGCGGCGCGGGTTACACCCGCACGCTCGGCAAGCTGGGCGCCGGACACCATGCCGCCATCCGCCAACGCGACCAGCAGCTCCTGCGCCTGCATTACGCGGCGTCCCGGGCCGACACGCCACGACGGCAGCGCCCGCAGGAAAAGGGAAACAGGGAGATAGGACGTGACATTCAATAATTCTAGCTTGCCGGCGCGACGCCTCGCAGCGTCAGCGCACTGTAAGTCGCATGACTTCTGGGACTCGCGGGCTCCGTAAGGTCGAAATAGGTGGCACTGGTATCGCCCCCTTTTTTCTGCCAGCATCGGGATCTTGGATTGCGGATCAAGGGGTTGAACCGCCATGGGTTTCGGGAAGATCTTGTTTGGTTGTGTTCTGTGTGTCGGCAGCCTGAGTGCTGCATCGGCCATGGACGCGGACAGCCAGGATCTGGGCTCGATGCAGCGCACGGTGGACAGCAACTCCAACCATGAAGGCGCAGGCAGCAGCAGTGGCGGCGACGCCCTGGGCCTGCCGCGAGAAACCACAACCGCACCCAGTTCATCCTCGTCGTCGTCCGGCGACAATTGCCCGCAGAACACCCCGGCCCGTGGGGCGCGCGGTCGCCAGAACCGCGTCGGCTGGCAGTCGTTGTTGCCGGGCTCCATCCAGTAACTCCAGTACCCGTGCCCGCTGCCTGGTGGCGGCGCCTCCGCGCCTACCTGACGCCTCCTCCGCTTGCCGATGAACCTTGGCGCCAAGCGCTGTGCGCTTGTCCGCTTGCGCAACGGTTGGATAGCGAACGTCAGCAGGAGCTACGCCGACTGGTAGGTGTGTTTCTCGCACGCAAGCGCTTTCACGCACTCGCCGATGCCGAACTGAGCGACGACATGTGCACCCTGATCGCCATGCAGGCCTGCATGCCCGTGCTGCGACAAGGGCCGAAGTCGCTGCGAGGCTGGCGCGACATCCTGGTGTATCCCGGCGAGTTCAAGGTGAAACGCAGCCACCATGACGACCGCAGCGGCGTAGTGACCGAAAGCGACGACGTACTGATCGGCGAAGCGTGGGAACGCGGCCCGCTGGTGCTCTCGCTGGCCGACGTGCAGTTGGACCTGGCCCAACCATGGGACGGCTACAACGTGGTCGTGCACGAGATAGCCCACAAACTCGACATGCTCGACGGCCCGCCCGACGGCGTGCCAGTGCTCCCACCGCATATTCCTCGGCGCCAGTGGATCGTCGCGTTCCAACGCGCCTTCGACCGGCTATCCAACGATGTGGCGCGCGAGCGCGAGACCTTGATCGACCCCTACGGCGCAGAAAGCCCGGACGAGTTCTTCGCTGTAGTGAGCGAGCTGCACTGGTCACAGCCGGCGACGTTGCGCCGCGCAGATGCAGTGGTGGCGGATTTGCTGCAGGCGTACTACGGGCCTTCGTCGGCACCGGGGTGAGATGGGTTTGGCCGTCTAAATGGGGTGTGAGGCTAGATTGCCCCCTCACCCCAACCATCAACCCGGCGGAAACTTCACACTAAACCGCGCCCCATTGAACTCCGGCGACCGATCAACCACTAGCTCGCCACCGTAAGCACGAATGATGTCCTGCACGATCGACAAGCCGATCCCGTGCCCTTGTACGCGCTCATCACCACGCACGCCACGCTGCAGCACGCTCTCAATCTTGTCGTCGTCGATACCCGGACCATCGTCCTCCACGCTCAGCCACAGGCCGGGTCGCTGGCGTCCCGCCACCGGGCGCATCTTCACCACTAGCAGCACGCGGTGACTCGCCCACTTGAAGGCGTTTTCCAACAGATTGCCCATCAGCTCGAGCAAGTCACCCTGCTCGCCGTAGAACGAGGCGTTGTCGTCGATATCGAATTCGCACAGCACGTTCTTGGCGGCGTAGACCTTCTCCAGGCTTTGCACCAGGTCTTCCGCGTGCCCTGCAATGGGAATGGCGGTGGTGGCGAAGGTCTGGCGGCCTGAGGTTGCCGCGCGCGCGAGCTGATATGCCACCAGCTCGTCCATCTTGCGCACCTGCTCCAGCACCTGGTTACGAAGATCAGGCGAATCGCTTTCCAGGCCCGAACGGATCACCGCCAGCGGCGTTTTCAAGCTATGCGCGAGATCGGCCAGCGTGTTGCGTGTGCGCACGCGCTGTTCGCGCTCGCTATCGATGAAGGCGTTGATGCGCTCGGTAAGACCGGTGAGCTCCTGCGGATACTGGTCGCCCAGATGCTCGCGGTCGCCGCGCTCCACGCGCGACATTTCGTTGGCCACTTTGCGCAAGGGCGTCAGGCTCCAGCGCAGTAACAAAAGCTGCAGCAGGATAAGCATCACGCCCAGCGAGGCCAGCCAGAACACAAGGCTACGTCGGAATACCGCGTTGCGGCCTTCGAGCTGGTCTTCGGTCTGCGCCACCATAAAGGTGAGGTGCACCGATTTCTTCTCCGACGTATCGAGCGCTACGCCGTAGATGTAGTAATACAAGCGCCCCATGCGCGTATCGACGGGGCCGACAAACTCGCCCTCGCCCGGCGCAAGCGGACGCAGGAAAGCGAAGTCGCGCCCGATAGCCGACGGCGATTCCCATTTGAAACCGCCGTCGCCGATGGTCACGGCGTAAAGACCCGAACCCGGTCGCGAGAAACTCGGATCGGGTGGCGTATCGGGCAGCAGCACTTTGCCGGAGCGACCGACTTCGGTGCCCGCCAGATAGGCTACGACGAAATTCTGAAGACGATCCTGCAGTCCCTTGCGCGAACTATCGGCAGCTGTACGCATAAGCGTAAGGCCGACCACGCCGAGGAATGCAGCCAGCACGAAGCCAGTCGCCAACGCCGCACGCGCCGCCAGTGAGAACGGGCGGCGCGGCGGGGGCGAATCATTCGTCTTCGGCTTCGCTGCGAGGGATGGCAAAGCGGTATCCGCGTCCACGTACCGTCTCGATGGGCTTGAGGTTGCCTTCCGGGTCCAGCTTCCTGCGCAGGCGGCCGATGAAGACCTCCAGCACATTGGAATCGCGATCGAAATCCTGCTGGTAGATGTGCTCAGTCAAGTCGGCCTTGGAGACCAGCTCGCCCGCGTGCAGCATCAGGTATTCGAGCACCTTGTACTCGTAGCTGGTCAGGTCGACCACCTTGCCTTCCACGGTCACCGTCTGCGCGGTGGTGTCCAGCTTGATCGGGCCGCAGGCCAGCACCGGCTTGGACCAACCGCTGGCGCGGCGCACCAGCGCGTTGATGCGCGCCAGCAGTTCTTCGACGTGGAACGGCTTGACGAGGTAATCGTCGGCGCCGTGCTTGAGGCCTTCCACCTTGTCCTGCCAGCCGCCGCGGGCGGTGAGGATCAGGATGGGGTAACGCTGGCCGGCCTCGCGCAGCGCCTTGATCAGGTCCATGCCCGACATCTTCGGCAGGCCCAGGTCGATGATGGCCAGATCGAAGGGCACTTCGCGCCCCATGTACAAGCCTTCTTCGCCGTCCTGGGCTGCATCGACGGCAAAACCATCGCGCTTCAGGCGTGCGGCGAGGGTCTCGCGCAACGGCGCCTCGTCCTCAACCAAAAGAATGCGCATCAGTGTTTCTCCTTGTTGCTTCCACCGTCAGTGGACGGGTTCTTGGTCGGATCACCGGAAGCCGGCCCCTTGCTGGCATCCGTGGTTACGGTCACTACGCGTACGTGCCCCGTCGGCGTGAGCACTTTGACGCGGTGTTCGAACGAACTGCGGCCCCGACGCACGGTGCTGGCGGACAATACCTTGCCGCCGGTCTCGTGCTGTACCTGGGTCACGGCCTGCTCCAACGACATGGCTGGCTCGTTGGATTGCGCCGCCCAGGCGCTTGCGCCCGTCGAGCACGCCAGCAGCCAGACCAAAGGGCGCAGGATTGTTTTCATTTTGTTAAACAAGCCCGTAACACCTGCGGGGACGGTTTCCATCGTCGTTCAGACTATGGACTCGGGCCTGAATATTGACCGGATAAACCTGAACGGTCACGCGGCAACCTGGGTTGGCGCCATGGCCTCCTCGATCAGACCCCAGCCAGCACCCGGCAAGTGCGCCCCCTCGCTCAGCCGGCGGCGGAAACCGCGGGCACCCGGCTCGCCCTGGTACAGGCCCAGCAGGTGCCGGCTGATGTGCTTGAGCGCAGCGCCACGGGCCAGTTCGGCCTCGATATAGGGTCGCATGTGCAGGAGCACGTCCTCTCGGGTCGGCATGGGTTCCCCATACAGCGCGGCCTCGACCTGAGCCAGGATGTAGGGGTCGTGGTAGGCCGCCCGGCCAAGCATCACCCCATCCACCTGTTCCAGATGGGCCTGCACCTGTTCCACCGTGGTGATGCCGCCGTTGATGACGATGACCAGCCCGGGGAATTCACGCTTGAGGCGATAGACCCGCTCGTAATCCAGCGGCGGGATCTCGCGGTTTTCCTTCGGGCTCAGGCCTTGCAGCCACGCCTTGCGGGCATGCACCACCAGTACCTCGACGCCCGCGGCAATCATCGTCTCCGTGAAGTGCTGCAGGTCCGCGTAGTCGTCCTGATCGTCCACGCCGATACGGCATTTGACCGTCACCGGCACGTCCACCGCGTCGCGCATGGCCTTGACGCAGTCACCCACCAGCGCGGGCTCACGCATCAGGCAGGCGCCGAAGCGGCCGGATTGCACGCGGTCCGAGGGGCAGCCCACGTTGAGGTTGATCTCGTCGTAGCCAGCCTCGGCGCCATAGCGCGCGGCGATGGCCAATTCCCCCGGCTCGCTGCCGCCTAGTTGCAACGCTACCGGGTGCTCCTGCTGGCTGTGTTCGAGCAAGCGCAGCTGCTTGCCACGTACCAGCGCGGCACTGGTCACCATCTCGGTGTACAGGCGGGCATGCGGGGATAGCAGACGGTGGAAGTACCGGCAGTGCCGGTCCGTCCAGTCCATCATGGGGGCCACACATACACGAAATGAGTTAGCATCTGGGGCTAACCCTTGCGTTTCCTTGCTTTCGTGACTGAGTGAAACCATCGCATTACTACTCGTTTTGTGTGTTTTCCGGCCATTTTTCGGCCACCGGTGTAACATTCAGTGCAACACAAGGAGAAATGTTGCACCGTGGGCACCATCCTGACTCGCCGTCGCAAGGACGGCCAATCGAGCTACACGGCGGTGATCCGCCTCAAGAAAGCGGGCAAGGTCATCCATAGCGAAACGGAGACCTTTGGCCGCAAGTCGCTGGCACTGGAGTGGATGCGCCGGCGTGAGGTGGAACTTGACCAGCATCGTGCCCGTGGAACACTCCACGGCGCCAAGACAACGCTGGCCAACCTTATCAAATGGTACCGCGAGACCGTTGGCCCCACAGCCAAGTGGGGGCGAACAAAGGCATTCGACCTGATCCGCCTCGAAGGGTGCGACATTGCGCGCCGGGTGGCCACCGAGCTGGCCACCGCCGACTACATCAGCCACGTGATGGCCCGGCGCAATGACGGCGCTGGCCCCGCCACCGTTGGAAACGACCTAGTCTGGATCGGCCAGGTGCTGCGCTCTGCCCGTGCCGAGTTCAATCTCCCGCTCCGCCTCGACCTGCTGGCCGATGCTCGCCACGAACTGCGACAACGCAAGGTGATCCGCAAGTCGCGCTGGCGAGATCGACGCGTGACGCCGGCAGAGGATGCCGCACTGCGCGACTATTTCGCCCGCCGGGATAGGCGTGCTGTGATTCCCATGTCAGATATCTACGCCTTCGCGGTGACCACGACACGCCGGCAAGAAGAAATAACCGAGATCCGGCGCTCGAACTTTGAGCGTCCATGCGCCTGGCTCGATGACGTAAAGCACCCAACCATGAAGGAAGGCAACCGGAAGAAGTTCCGCATGCTTCCAGAGGCCTGGGACATCATCGACAGGCAACCTGAGGTCGACGGCGAAGACCGTGTATTCCCGTACAACCCCAAGTCGATAGGCGAAGCATTTGCTCGAGCTTGCAAGGCACTCGGCATCGAGAAGCTGACCTTTCATGACCTCCGCCACGAAGCCACCTCTCGCCTGTTCGAGCGCGGCTACGCCATTCAAGAAGTAGCGCAGTTTTCGTTGCACGAGTCGTGGCAAACGCTCAAGCGATACACGCATCTGCGACCCGAGCAGCTGGTCGACCGCTGAGCCGCGCTGCAGCTGCCGGCGGCCACCACGCACCACGCGACACAGGCGGGCACAGTCGATGCATACCGCTGCGCCCCCACGCCGATATGGAAGCCGTGGGGGAATCGTCAGTGGCAAGGAGTACCACCATGAAAAACAGCAGCACCATCTTCACCACGCTTGATCGCGCGATCGAGCACGTGGATGCCATCGAGACGCTCGGCGCGAGCCTGGCAGCAGGCATGCACGCCGGCGTCGTGATCCCCGACCACGTGCAAACGCTCATGGCCATGATGGCCAAGCAGCTGCGCGAGCAACTGGCAGAGCTGGGCGAGATGCTGCAAGGGGCGAGCGAGTAAGAAACAAGTGGCTGCCCGTTAGGCATCCCTACTTATATAGCCCCAATGGGTGGCTTCGTCGGAAACGGGTAATTTTGGTAATCACACCATCGACCAACCATGATTTCCACGGAAAAACAGCGTGTTACGAGACTAGGGCAAAGGTAACCAAAAGGTAATTAATGAGTAATCTGATTACCTTTATAGACGGTAATTTTCCCCACACATCAAATCGTTTACTTTCAGGCACTTAAATTGAATGGGTAATTTTAATTACCCTCAAATTACCTTTCCGGGTGCCCCTGCTTCTCGTTACTTATCAATTCGTTAGGGCGGGCAAAGGTGCGGCGGTTACCTTCATCACCTTTTGCCGCGCCCAGCCCAACCGCGCTCAGATTGAGCGGCGCCCACCTGTTCCAACCGCTGAGATAGCGCCCGCGTATCGTCGCCCTGCACGGCATTCGCCAGGCAATGACCGCAGAGCAAAAAACGTGTCCATCTACTACGAGCGCCGGCTATGGGAGGACGCAGAGGCCTACCTGTTCTGCTCGACTTTCGATTACCGGCCCATCTGTGTCGTAGCCAAAATCGGCGACGGCTGGGAGCTTCGCTTCTTGCGCGGCAGCTCCAACCCCGGCCCCTTCCCCTACGCCTCGTTCGAGAAGGCCAAACGGCACGTGTTCCGCTACGTCGAACCGCGCGAGCGCCGGATAACGGGAGGCCCGCCGCGCCCAAATTCAAATGCCTCGACGCCACCCGCAAGCGAAGCACTGCTTACGCCACGCGAACCGCTCCACTCCATTCACCCGAGCCGACTGCCTCGGCGCAAGGGATGGTGGAAAGTAAAGTAGGGGTCTCGCCGCGTCTTCGCTCAATGCTTCCGAGTCAGTTTGCGGAGGTACGCCGGAATGATTGCAAAGGACCAATTGGTCCTCGGATTTTCGAACGTGGCAGTTGGCGCTTGTATGTCGTGCTTCTCTGCGGCGTACATAACATCCAGCGCTCCCGTACCGTGCGAGGCCAGGGCTTCCGACAGCTGTCCAAATGAAGCTTTCATCATTGTTTCCAACTTCTTGCGCTCGTCTACCTGAGCTTGAGTTGGCGCGGCCAACCCAAGTTCGGATCGCAAGCAGTCGAGCGTTCCACGCATCTGATCATTTAGAGGGGAAAGAACCGTCATCAGCAAAATTTGAAATTTGCCGACCTCCACAGCGTGCTCGTTGTGCATTGCGCTGCGCGCATCAACAAGGGCCGTGTGTCGTTCCAAGGCTCCCTTATTCATCATGGACAACATGCCCCAGTACTTAGGATCGTCGCGGCCAGACAAGTTGTACTGGCGCATCAATTCGACAATGTTTTTTTGTTCCAGCTGCACATCGCTTATTAGGCCCGTATGCGTCCTAGCTTTAGCCTCCAGCTTACGGGCTTTACTGGCCTCCACCGTGAGTCCTTGTAAGGCCATCGCGAACGTGGTCCCCAATGTCTGAGCACGAAGCGCGGTCATTGGCGTGCACACTAGTTGTACCTTGCCCACCGAAATCGCCACGCCATTGAGCTTCCTTTGTCGTTCCGCCTCATCGCCTTCGTGAACAAGCTGGGACAGTTCAGTGACAGCCGCCGTGCACAGTTGTACGGCCTCCAGATAAACCTCGCGCCTTAACATGGATAGACGGTCAAGCCCTTTCTGACCAGCGTCGTGCTGTCGCTGCCGCCATTGAATGAAAAGATTGAAACAATTAGTAATTAATGCACTCAACAACGCTGAGGCTGCGCCTACTATTGCTGCAAGCAGAGCAATGCCAGTGGACGACGTCCAGTTCATAGATCCGTTCCCCAGGTAACTCGTTCCAAAGCGTAGCGGAACCCGCACCGGCTGCATCAAATCTCATCATCGGCGATACCCCGCCCCACCCCAAAGGGCACGCTCCCAGGGGCTAGGTTCGAAGAACCCTGGCCTGTAGCACTCCGTGACGAATTTCACATCTTCCTCACGAGTCCGTGGGAGACCATCTAGGCTCAGGGAGACAAGGGGAAGGGATATGGACTTTGCGGCCAAGGTTTTCGTGGCCTCCATCGTTGCACTCGCGCTGTTTCAAGTGCCTCCAGTGATGGCTCAGACCCAACCGGCGAGCAACATCACCTACACGTACAACGCTAAAGGCGAGCGGATCAGTAAGAATGTAGATGGCGTTGTCACTCGATTTGTCTACGACGAACGAGGCCATCTCACCACTGAAATAAGTCCGACCAACACCCGTGATTACATCTATCTCGGCGACATGTTGGTTTCGACTGTTGATACGCCAAAATCCCCAAGCGCCTCGCCATCTACTGTAGCGTACGTCACTACCGACCATACCGGGAATCCGCGCGCTGCAAGCGATGCATCTGGCAATTTAATCTGGCAGAACCCATACAAGAGCAATGCATGGGGCGACCAACCAACGCTGTCCAACGGATACGCTCTCAACGTGCGCTCTGTGGGTTCATACTTCGACCCGGAAACTGGATTGGTTTACAACATAAATCGTTACTACGACCCGAATACAGGGCGCTTCATGGAGCCTGACCCGCTTGGTATGGCGGGAGGATTCAATCCTTATGCAGCGGTCAGCAACAATCCACTGAATCGAATCGATCCTGACGGCTTACGCGATATCTTCGTGGGCGGCGCGGCTGATGGCACATACCATATCGTTGAAAGCTACTACGACCGCTATCACTCGACGCATCCAGACTCAGCGTATTACTCCTGGGAAGATCTCGCCGCCATCATCGACGACATCAACAACACGACCAAGAACGCACCTGGCGATCCTATCAATCTCATTGGTCACAGTTACGGTGGCGATACAGCGGCAGCGGCAGCACTAAAAGCATGCGGAAAGGTCAATCTACTCATTACGATCGATCCCGTAAGCCGCTTTCACTTTCGCGACATGCAAGCCATCAAAAGCAGTGTCGGAACGTGGGTAGATGTGGATGCAGAGGGCGGAAGCCCTTTTCGGTTGGACAATTTCATTGCGGGCATGGGAGGTGCGTGGAATGGAGACCCGAATGGAATCGCAGACTCCTACATTCAAGATAATTCTTCCTCGCACGGAGATTTCAGGCACATGATGAATGCTGCAGGCCCGGGGATAAACAGCCCTGCACAAGTTCTTGGCGGCGCACCGCTGGTGAACCCACCATTTCTCCAATAGGTAGCAGTTTCGATGCTCACGCACCGCAAGCTTGTTGCAGTAGCAGCCATAATCTCAGGCGCCATGTCCTTGGCCGCGTGTACCCAGGGACCGAGGGACATTCGCGTTGTTTCCGTGACAGATGTGGACTTTAAGAACGAGTCGCAGCTTGAGTGGAATGACTACTTGAAGCCGCGCCCCTCCATCGCGATTTCGCGCATTGATTTCTCGACCAGCACCGACCTACTGGCTCTTGCCAGAAAACACGAATACAACATCGATTTCGTAGTTGGCCCGTGCAGTAAGGATGGGGTGAAAAAAAGTGTTGGGCCTTACGGTGGAGTCTATTGGGGCAAAGGGCAAATCTACTTCGGGACGAGAGATGCCGAGGTGCCTGGCTATGCAGAAGCTGTAGCCAAGGGACCAACCGTGACTTACCAGGTCTACGTGGAAAAGTTGCCATCACGGCCCCAAGAACCGCTCTGCTTCACTCTAGAAGGGGGCAACATGCTGGGCGGCAAACTGCGCTCCAATGTCGCGGTAATACCGAGCCACCCTTGAAGTCCTAGTGTCCGAGTGCGTCGTCACCAGGTCGGTGGCCACGTATCGATAATGCGATCCGATGCATCAATCCGCATCAAAATCGCGGGGCCATATACCCCGGACGGCGCCCATAGTGGCGCCATTTGCCGTTCTGCATCAGTTGCATCAAAAGAGAGGGGAGAAGCGCGCAGGCGAGGAGGGGGGACGACCGCGCGCGCTGGGTGCAGAGGGGCCTAACTGGTCACTTCTTGACCAGCCCCGAGGCCTCGCCAGCGGGGCGCCACAGAGCTCAGCCTGCGCCCCTGCCCGCGTCGCGCATACAGCGGGCGCGCCCTGCCAGCGCAACCTGAGCGCCTTGCGCGTTCGTATTGCATACATTGCACGGACAAGCTAACGTCGCGCCGTGGCCGCCAATTCGGCCACCGGGCTTGGACTCCCGCATACAAGGCGCGTAGCGCCCATCACCGATGCCGGCGCTTTTTTGTTGCCCTCGGTACGGCGCTAAGGGGGTAGCGAAACGCGACCCCCCCTTATCCAGTTTTATGGCGGGCGACGCGCGGGAGCCTTCGGGCTCGCCGGTTCCTTGTACCGGTAGTCCAACCGCGCGTCGTCCGTCACCCCGCTTGGACTCGGGGCGGCGGATTCCATGGATTGAATACAAGGAATCACGCACATGACTGCATCCGCTCGCGCTTTCGGAACTGATCCGCGCGCCCTCTCCCGTGCCGTCGAAGATCTCCGCGCCCCGTATCACGCCCTCCATATGGCCGCTGCCGGCATCGCGGCAGGGATGCACACGGGCACCGCCGACGAAAGTGGCGTCTACCATCTCCTGCAGGCAGTGGCCGGCCAACTCGACCAGGCCATCGCCCAGCTCGAATCCCTCACCGGAACCCGCCAATGACCATGGACGTCATCCCCTCTCACTTCGGCACCCGTGAGCGCATCACTCCGCATCGAGCGCAGACGCCACCATGCCGCCCAAGGCCGAGCCTGACGGGCGGTATCGGTGCATCAAAATGTGGCGGGGTAAGAGAGCATCGCAGGAGGGGGGACGACCGCGCGCGCCGGGGACAGGCGGCCCCCGAAGTGCTCAAACCCTGACCACCAGTCAGGTACGCGTACGACGCCACACGGCGTCCACTGATTTGGGATGCCCAGATCCTCGCTCGAGCTATCGGCGGCCGACAGCAGCTCAACGACGCCCCCCCCTAATGTCGCCACAAAAAGAAAGCCCCGCATTTGCGGGGCTTCATTCTTAGTTCGACAGTCATCAGGCCGGGTAGCTGGCGACAGGGTCAGGCGGCATCAACCGGAAGTCCGGGTGTCCCTCAGTACGCTCGCCACGCACTGCCACCCAGAAGAACTTCGCGTTGTGAGCGTGTCGACCAGCTTCGTCTTCAAGGAGATCAAACGCCGTGCCACTTACTAAGTGCAAGAGTTCAGACACTATAGTCAAAGTGTCTCGATACAGCTGAACTACCTCTTCATTGGTCGGGTCCACGAGCCCAGGAGGTAGCTCAAGATCATGATGTGCAAGTCGTTTATTGCGCACAGTCCGAACCCGCTCTAAGGACGCATGTTTTTCGCCTTCTATGAGGTAGCTCTCGATTGCCATCCTAATGTTCTTCCGTTTTGAACCGAGCGAGCTTCTCAGCATGTCCCACACTAATTCCGGCACGCTCGAGATCTTCTGCGCGCGATCCTTCAGGAGCTCTTCGTACTTCGAATCGTCAGTGAGCCACCGCCAAATGCTCTCCATATTCGGTGTGTCGTGGCGCGTATCCCATATCCTCATGAGCGCCAAGATTAGTTCCCGCCGAAGCGCCCAGGCCACTATATGAAACGAGTTCGTGGCAAATGAAGTGCCCATCCGGTCCAGAAGTTCTGCGTCATTCGCCGTGGGAGACCAGGTCTCGTGGAACATCGCAGCCATCGTCGCGTTTTCTTCGCAAATGCTGACCATCCCCTTGAAGTGCTCAACTTCATTGGCTATTGGCTTGTTCTTTCTAGGTGTATTCAAAGTGATCTCGTCCCTGATGAAAGTCCTGGCACATTTATGCAGCGTGACGAACACCAACCGGCTCGACGGACACGTTGACGCGATAGCCGAGGTGCGCCAGTGCACCCTCCACCTGCTCGAGCTTCGACTTGTGCGCCAGATCCAGCAGGCGATCCACCTGGGGAGCGTGCATGCCCAACATGCGGCCGAGATCCGCCTTGCGTACGCCCTTGGTCTGCATGGCCTGATAGAGACCCACCTTGGCGACATCGAGCGCCGGAAGCGCAACCCAGTGCTCGCCGCGCTTCTTGTCCGTAGCGGTCGGGATCGGTTCCCGTTCGTCCATATAGGACTGCAACACCAGCGCGATGGCATCCACCGACTCACGCAGGGCTTCCTCGACGGTGTCGCCGACACTGTTGAACGCCGGTAGGTCGCGGCACGTAGCCACGAACGCGCCGTCTGCTTCGGCTAGCTTGATCGCATATTGCATGTCATCACTCCATTGGATGCCCCGGCCCTTACAGGCCGAGGTCTTTGAGGATCTTCTTTCTCAGTGGCTCCGGTATTTCCTTGGATCCGTGATTCGGGACCACCGAGGTGTTGCCGTCGAACTTCACGAACTGGTGGCTTCCGCGCTGACGTTCAAATATCACTCCTTGCGCCCTAAGCCACCTGATGAACTCGCTGTACTTCATCGCCTCCCTGCCTGTCCATTTCCCTTGCATCCATTGTACTAACATTTATGTTGCATGCAACACTTTTGTTAGTAACTGCGCAAGAAGAAGCCACGTGAAGGCATGGCGCGGACAGTACCGGAAGTGACCCTTGGCAGAAGGCATCATCCACTTGCCCCAAGGTCATATGCATCCTGCCCGCCGTCGTTGGGTCCGCTTTCGATGCCGATTCCCGCCGGGTTCGCGCTGAGGATTTGGATCGCAGTGCCGCTCTGAGCTTATGGCACATGATCCACTGCAGCGATGAGATCGAACGTCTCAAGGCCGTAGTCCCGCTCCCATTTCGGATTCAGTTGCCATAGCCCTTCTTTGACGGAAGGATTGATGGCGCTAAGGCTGCGCGCATAGCTGGCGTGATAGTGCTTATGCCATCGATAGATGTAGTAGACGCGATCGACCGGGAGAAGAGTGGTTTCCCAGCATTCACCTGCGGTCTCATGCGCAATTATTCTTTGCTCGAAGTCGAAATCCTCACCCGCATTCATGCACTTGTAGCCACCGACGGCCTCGAAGACGGATCGATGGAATGCCGCGGCACAGTGAAAACCGTAGTCGCTTCGACTCAAGGTTTTTTCAACCCCCGCATCTCTCTCATGCCATAGCCATACCGTTGGGCATTTGTAGAAACCCCTGCCCGGAAGCCCTTTCATGGTCTCGGCAATTCGCCACGGAAGATGAATGTCGTCGTCATCCCAGATCAAAAGATTGTCGTATTTGGCGAGGGCGACGGACAGATTTCGCTTCTCGCCAAGGGTTCGAAGTCGCCTGTTCAGATTGACGATCAAAACCTCGTCGTGCTCATAACGAAGCTCCTGCGACGGGTGATCGTTGACGACGATCAGTTCCTTTGGTCCGCTCCACTCCTGCCGCAGGAAACTCTCAATGGCCTCCTCCAGGAAAAAGGGCCGGCCGTAAGTAAGGCATAGGCAAGATACGCCCTCATCCATGTTTCATCAGCCTCCATCGGTAATGGACATCGACGTCAAGCCTGCAAGACGAACTTCTCGAACAATTCGTCATTGATTGACCGGATCTTGCAACTCAAGCGTGCGCCGGATGCGCTTTGGTGGGCCACTTCATATCGCACTGGCTTCTCCTTGGGGGACGCCGCGAAATTGATCCGATAGCTCACGGGCTTATCGTCACGCAGTGCCATCATCTCTTCGGACGAGAGCTTAAAGCGGTATACCTCTGTACCATCGCGGGAAAACACGCCTACCGTCACCCGGTCTCCTGTAGACACCGCCTGCTCCATATCGTCCGGCGCGATGCGAATATGAGCGTCGACACAGCAAATCAGTTCGTTCAGCCAGTTCTCGCCCGACGAAGGCGTTTGCAACAGCTCCGGCTCCGCGCCGTCCATCGTAGCCTGCGTCACCCCTTCAAATCGGAAGCTCAAGCCGGCATATCGCTCGTAGTCCTCGATCGTCCGCACGCTGCCCAGGCCGAACCTTCCGAAAGACTCGTACTCAGTGCCAGACGCTTCCATGCGCAAAAGCTCGCGGCTCCGCAAATAGGATGAAACAGCGCGCTCCTTGGCTGTCTTGTCTACCGCACCGATCGACTTCCGCTGTGAGGTGTGATCGTCCCAGACCTTCGCCTCCCCGACCCGACGGTATTGGTGCCACAGGATCGGCCGATGGGGGTGAAACAGGTCGTACCCGTGCGTATAGGCTCGAACAGCCAGGGTGATCTCCTCGCTGGCAAAGAAATGATCGCCATCGTTCGGTACGTCAAAGACAAAACTGCCATCGGCGAACACAAAGCCACCGCTCAGGAATCGAGCCCGCATCGGGGCCTGCCGCTGCTTCCAATCGGCCATCGGCGACGACTTGAAGTGAACAATACCCGGCGGACTGAAGCGATCAAAGTTCATTTGAATCGCATCCATCTGCCGTGACTCAGGATCCCTGTCAGGATCAAACGCCGGCGGATAGCCGGTCAGCAGTGGCTTGCTGCTCACGCACCGAAGCTCGTTAATCATACCGATCAGCGCCGCATCCCACCCTGTCGTGAACCTGTGATGGGAATCGATCTGCAGCGAGAAGTTCTCGCTCTCGCTATACCGTTGAATCTTGTGACGAGCCCATCCGCAGCCGCGGCTCTTGAGATAGTCGACGTCGATCAACCTGACTCGACACCCTTCGATCCACAGGCCATGGATGCGATCCACATCGTCATGCGACTCTCCAGCGTAGGAAAAACCCGCTGATTCGAAATCGCCAATGCTCTCGTCGGCGGCATGCTGCCAGCACACGACGATGTTCAGTTTCCCAGGCGATTCCGCCGCGCGAATTAAGTCCACCAACGTGGGGATAAGTTGCGTGTCCCGATAGCTGGGTATCTGCACAAAGATCGAACCATCTTCTCGCACGAGCACGCCTCCTAGAACTCGCGTTCGCTCTCGATTTGCCAATCAAACGTTGGCATCGGGTGTACTTCTATCGTGAAACTGAAGGAAGATCGATGCGGACGACGCGATCGGCCATCCGTATGGTTTCCGGTCGGTGCGCTATCACAATCTTCGTCATGCGGAGATCCTTCACCATGGCATTGACCATGGTTTCCTTCTCGACATCTAGGTGACTGGTCGCTTCATCCAAGAGAAGGATCCGCGGCCGACGATAAATGGCACGAGCAAGGATGAGCCGCTGCTTCTGCCCGCCCGACAGGCTCGATCCCATGTCGCCCACCAGCGACTCGTAGCGCATGGGCATGGCCTCGATATCAGCGTGGATTGCGGCGGATTTGGCCGCGCTGATGATGTCCTGAAGATCAGCGTGCGTGTCGAAGAACGATATGTTGTCCGCGACCGAGCCGGCGAACAGGTTGTCATCCTGCATGACCGCGCTGACCATGTTCCGATAGTTCTCGAGCCCCAGGTTACGTATATCCAGCCCACCCACCCTGATTACTCCCTCGGAAGGCTCCAGCAAGCCGAGAATCAGTTTGGCTAGCGTGGACTTACCGCACCCACTGGGGCCGACAATGGCGACAGTCTCGCCCGCCCCGATCGTCAGATTGAAATCCTTGAGCACCCATGGCTCGCCATCGGCATAGCGAAAGCCCAGTCCGCTGACTTCGATACTTGGCTCGGGTTCCGCTCCGATGTTCGAGCCAGCGACATTTGCTTCCGGCGCATGCAGTGCCATGTCCGCGATGCGCTCCGCGTGGAGCCGAAGCATGCGCAGATCCACTATCTTGTCTATCAACCCGCCAACCTTGGTGGCGAACTGGTCGGCATAGGCCACGAACGCGATCAACATGCCGGCGGAGAACCGGTTCTTCATCACCAGATAGGCACCAAGGGATATCAGCAGTATCCGCTGAATACCGAACAGGCTCTGGTTCAGCGCACCAAAGGTCAACGTGATCCGCTGGCTGTACATGCCGCGCTTCGCAGCCTCGACCGTGGCGTTGGAAAGGCGGGCCTTTCGCTCGTTCTGTTTGTTCGCCAGCTTGATGGAGCGCACCCCGCGCACCGATTCCATCAACTCCGATTGTTGCTTGGCGGTGTAGACCAATTGTTCCTCGTTGATGCGCCACAATGTCCGATACAGCAGCCATCGCAATGCAGAATAGGCCAACGACGCAACGAGCACGCAGGCGGTCAACGGCATGCTGTACTGGCACAGGATGACCAATGCCAGAAACCCCATGACGCCATCCAGCACCGCCTCGACAAAGCCGCCGGTAAGCGTGTTCTGTATTGCCTGAAGCGATGAAAATCGCGAGACGATGTCACCCATGTGGCGCTTCTCAAAGTAGTCCATCGGAAGCTTGAGAAGGTGACTGAACAGGTTGGTGGTCCATTGCGCGTTCAAGCTGGCACCCAGCCAACTGAGAATCCATCCCCGTGCAACGACCAGTGCCGCCTGAAAGGTCATCACGATCAGGAAGCCGACCGTCAGCACAAACAGAAGGCTAGTGTCGGACGACAGAAGCACCTGATCAACCACCCATTGCATCTGGAAGGGAAAGACCAGGGACATGGCCTCGATGGCGAGCGCGAGACCAACCACCTGGATAACGGCTCGACGCAAGCCGACGATCTTCCCCGTCAACATGCGAAGGGAGACGCGCTCGCGCTCCTTCATGGGCTTGAAGTTCGCACCCGGTATCAGTTCAAGCACGATTCCGGTGAAGTGCTTGCTCACCTCAGCCAGTGGGATCCAATAGCGACCGCGAGCCGGGTCGTAGATTTCCGCGCCGCGACGGGAGATGCGATGCAACACCACGAAATGCGCCATGTCCCAATGCAGGATGCAGGGAAACTGAGCCTCGGGCAGATAGTTCAGTTCGGCTCGGAGCGGGCGCGCTTCGAATCCCAGCGCATTGGCTATCCCCATCAATCGTGTGACATCCGTTCCCTTGAGCGACGTATGGAAGCGACGTCGCAAGGCGGCCAGGTCGGTGTCGTGCCCGTGATAGGACGCGATCATCGCGATGCAGGCCAGGCCGCACTCGGCCGCCTCGGCCTGCATCACAAGAGGCAGCTCGCGGCCACGCCCCCAAACAGGTAGATCGCTACCGTCCGCCATTAGAGCGCTCCCTGCGTTGTCACCACGGAATCGTGCCCGCCCCGCAGGGGTTCGGTGATCCACTCTATCAGCCGTCGACGGTCGACCTGCACGTCTGCATCCAGGGTCATCCCGGGCTTGAGTATCTCTGCGTGCCCATACGCCATGACGGCCTGGCTGTCCAAGGCCACAAGCACGCGATAGCGCGATTCCTTGACCTCTCGCCCCAGCAGTCTTGTCGCCTCGGTTGCCGACAAAGCGCTACGGGATACCCCCGTGATGTGGCCGGCGTATTGACCGAACTTCTGATAGGGATAGGCCTGATAGCGAATCACGACGCGACCGCCCTCACGAACAAAGCCGATGGCCCTGGTCGGGACCCACAGTTCGGCGAGAAGCTTCGAATTGGCCGGCAGCACTATCATCAGAGACTGCTGCGCCGCCACTGCCTGCCCCGGGTGGACAATGACATTAGCGACCGTGCCGCTAAACGGTGCGCGCAGAACCAACGCGCGCTGCACTTCGTTCTGTGAGGCTAGCTGGGCCACGTCCGCGAGTTGGCGCGCAATGTCATTGGCCTTGCCGGACATGGCGGCCGGCAATTGTTCGAGCTGCCCCCGCAGTTGCTGGTCCTGCTGCTTGAGCTGAAAGATCTTCTCCGTCAGTTGCTTCAGTGCCACCTGGTTCTGCAGCGCGACGTCTTTCTGCTGAAGCACCTGCCACTTGCTGACCACTCCCGAGCCCTCTGCCTTGGACCACTGCTCGTACAGCGAAGAAGCACTATCCGCCCGCTGACTTTGCAGAGCGATCTGCTGATCAATCTGCGTAATCTGATCACGCAGGAGCGCCTGGCGCTCGCGCAGGTCCTTTGCCTGCAACTCAGCCAGATTCTTTTGCTCGCGCAAGTCAGCCGACAGGCGTTCGCGCTTGATGTCGAGATCCGCCGTGATCGCTGCATGCGTATCCCCCAGTGACGCGCTCACCTGCTCACCAGATATCTCCAACAGGGGCTGCCCAGCGGAAACGGCATCGCCCTCGCGCACCAGTACGCGTGTCACGATGCCTGGCGCCGTGGGCGCTAGGGTGAGCAATCCTTCCGCAGGGACAAGAGAGCCTTCGACCTGTTGATGTCGAGTGTAATGGGCTTCGGTCATGATGATCAGGATCATCAGAACCGTCAGCATCCCCAAGGCAAGGAAAAACCATCCAAGTCGTGGCGGCTGGATGCGTACGGAGCCAAGCCAGCCATGCTGCCGAGCTGCCATAACCTCTTTTCTAAACAGGCTTTCGGACATATCGATCCATAGGTATTTTCATCGCCGCAGCAAACACTGAACCCACCCAGTCGGCGTGCACTGTTCAACTTCTGTCGTAGGCTCTAATGATCCGTGCTCACGTCGGCGGCTCCGTCATGGCATTCAAAATAAAAGACGTATGCCAGGCTGAAGGGACGCGCATCACCGAGCATAGCCTTGCGTTCGCCGGCGTCCGGAGCCGCGTGGTGTATTTCCAGTGGCCGGAAGGTCCACTGCAATGAGGCGGCGCGGACCGCATCGATGAACATCCGGAGGCGTTGGCCTGCATCTCCTTCATCGGCCACCCTCACTTCGCTCACGCGCCCCGCCTCATCGATGATCAGCGTCGCGTGGACTTCCACCACGGGTGCACATGCAGCAAGAAGGCTTTCCGGGTATATCGGCGAGACACGCTGGATGACATTGCCTCCGCTGGCTTGGTCGCCTTTTGACAATTCGTATCGATGCAGGCCGGCACTGTCATCCAGCTTCCAGGTGGAATCCCCTTGCGGAGGCGGCGGCGGAATCGAACCGGTTTGCGCACAGCCGGCAACAAACAGCGTCTGAAGGGCTATCGAAAGGGCTGGGCTGCTGCTGAGCCAGCGGCGAAATGTCGAGGACACCATCAGCGCTTGCATCCGGCAGCGCCAGGCGTCTTCCGGAGCGGTAGGCCAGCCATCCTCATGACACGGCCGCCGCGGCGTCGATCCGATAGCGCCGGTTATAGAACGCGTCATGCTCCAGACACTCCTTGGACTGGAAGTAGTCGTTCAAAGTGACCTCAATAGACGACGTGATGCCCGCGCATTCACACAGATAGCGCACGAACAGTTCGAGCAACCGCATATCCGGGGCGCGCTCCTCGATCCACAGGAACTGCCCCTGCTCATTGACCTCGAAGAACACGTAATCCCCTGTCGGGGTCACAGCCATGTCCAGGCATCCGAACGAAAGGTCCATGCGACGCATGAATTCGAGTATCTTCGCAGACACGGCTTCGGGAAGATCCTCGTATCGGGTTATGTCGACGCGCTGCATGTAATCGTTACGCCAATCTACCCGCGCAACATCTACGGATTGCGAGTCGATCTTTGCGCAGTGGATCTTCGAGCCCATCACGACGACGCGTAGCTCATACGCCTTCTCGACATACGACTGATAAATGCCGGGGCAAAGGGAGATCGCTTCCGGCCTCAGGAGGATCGACCGATCCACCAGAGCGGCATGCTGTACCGCCGACGAATTGTCCCCAACCGACCAGATGTTCTGGTTGTACGGCTTGAAGATGGCTCGCTGATGGCGATCGAGAAATATGGCCACCTCTTTGGGGTTGTTTGAAATCAGCGTGTCCGGGGTGATCAACCCTACGTCGTTGGCAATCTTGATCTGGTTGGTCTTCAGGCTTCCCGAAAACCGTGAAGCCAGTGAATTGATCGAGGCTTTTGCACGTAGCGCGACAAGACCGTGGATCGAATCCGAGAAAGCGGCGAGCTCTCTTTTCACGGCCTCGAGATCATCCGCATGGACACGACTGAAGTCGAAATATTCTCGGTTGTGCCGACGCATCCAGGCACACGCGACCTTCTCCAGCTCGACCTCGATCAGCTCACCCTTTCTCTCGCATCGCCATGAAATGACGCCCATGTCATCGCGAACCGTGGCCGATCCACCGGCAACGACGTCGTAGATGTCAAAGATTTCACATGGCACACCTTGCCGCTGAAGCGCCCAGCACACCGCGTTGGCGTGCGCGTCTTCCAGTCGCGTCATGAGTAGAATCATAGGAACCCCTTCCCTGCTCTTGGATTCGACATACCTAGCGCACATCGATGGCCGGCGCGGAAATAACGTTCCGCGTCTCGCGATCATCAAGACCATCGTCAGCAGCACTGCTGCGTCAGCGCCAGGCTTCCTTACGGCCCCTCATGGCCGTTTTTCCCGACGTCATGAATCGATTGAACGGTGGTGATCGCTGGAGGCGATGCATGAAAAGCCGGCAGCACCAGCAAGCTGTCTGCACCCAGCCGTTCTCCACTCTTCCTGGCGACACCCCCTGTTTCCGCGCAGGTCATGTGCTCCATCGACATGACACCGCACGTGCCTTCCTTTCCACAGGCCCAAATGCTGCCGCATCGCGAGCTGATATCGACGATCAGCGGGTTGCTCGATCGCAGAAGCGTGCCAAGCGATGCTTGATCGTCGGGCGCATCAAATGCAGCAGCATGCGCATTGCCGACGTAAACCAGTGCCCTGTCGAATTGTCCCGCGCCCCTTGCCTGGGTCAGCCGTGCATACATCGCGGCATCAATCGCCTGGGATCCTTCCGATCCGCCAATGCATACGACGTCTATATGCTTTCCCGCGCGCCGCATCCCCTGGATGGTAGACAGAAGCTCAAGCATTCCCTGGGATGACCTTCCATCCTGGCGATTCAGAGGACGCGCCCAGAAAGCTGATGCAAGGAGCGCCTTTCTCGCATCGACCTTATTGTCTATGTAGTTATTGACCAGCTCCTGCTCGTCATGCGGCAACTCGAGCGCCACCAGCACGCGCCCAGTACTGCTCTCCAACGTCGATGCGACTATGGCCGGTATCTCGCGACTGCCGTGCATGTCGCCCACAACCAGCAACGGGTGCTTATTCCAGGATTCCTGCAACTCACGGGTGGCGTCGGAGATGTTGAGATTCTGAGCGAAGGCCATAGATGCGCAGCACAGCATGGCAGTACCGACCATGGCGAGAAGAATAGGTTTCGCACTCATCCTGGTGTCCGGCCGCGTATAGGGTTTCAAGACGAGGGCGCCGGATGGCACCCCCGTCCATGATCTAGAAGTTCCTATCAGGCGCGCCAGTCGTCCCAAATGGACGGACCGCTGCCCTGCCAGCAGTAGGTGTTGAAAGGAGGCTTGGTCGGGCCTGCACCGGCAATCAACTGCAACTCTTCCTCGGTCATTTCACGAGCCAGCGAGTGGCCGAGAATGCGTTCCTTGACTTCCACTTTCATAACTAACTCCTCTCTGAGTAACGCAGGTAGGTACTAGATTTACGCGGATCGTGCCGCGCTCACTTCGGCTTCGCCGAATCGATCCCATAGGTCGGTCCCCTGCGGCCTGGCGACTGTCGTCAGGCGCATGAAAGCCGCGCGACCAAGAACTGACGCGCCGTATCTGTTCGCTCTGATGATGCGAGGGCGGCTTTCCGTCCCTGTCGCCAAGGACCTGGCGAGCCTTTGCAGCTCGTCGTCACGGGAGGGCTCGCCATTCACGGCGCTTCGTGCTGCCCTTGCAAACGAAAACAATCGACAGCCATCATTGGCAGCGCTAGTTATCAAAGCCATTTCGTCCTTGATACAGCCAAAAATAGTTAATAAACGAACATAAACAAAAGACGTTTTGACTAGATCACGGACAATGTGAATCTCTCGTGACGATATATGAAAGAAAAAACAACCTTTCCAAGCATGCCTTGCCGTCTTGATCGCGGACTTCCAGCCACATCACTTTCGAAGCGCCGACGCTCGCCCTCAAGTGCGGAGCGGATCAGGCGGGATGGCCATGCCCCACGACAACCAGCGATGACGATCACTCGACCTCCGCATGCGCCACGGCATGGGGTAGTGCTGAAGACGACGCGCGATCACTTCGCATGCCGCCCTGCGAATCAAACCGCCCGATCATTGATCCCGCTCGAGCCTCGGGGCTCATCGACGCAGGCGAGTTGGCTTCATTGGCTCTCTTCCGCGGCGCAACACCAACAGGTAGGACGTCCGTTGCGGTGACGTTCGATCAGGCAGTACCGCGGGCATCTATCAGGACAACGCGATGGAATCTTCCTGCGGAAGCAAACGCTCGAGCAAACCATGCCGGACACGTGTCGTGAGTAACCATCACCAATGTGATATCGACATCAAGAATCATCATCATGAAGCCTGACTTATTGCATGCTGATGAGCACGCCATGCATCCCTGCAGATGCGTGATAGGTCGTTTTGTGCCACCCACTTGAGGATCAATGCCGCGCGAGTGGCGTCAGCGCAGCTCTGTGGGATATCGCCCGTGCGTCGAGCCTCGAATCTAACGTGGATATCCCTGCCACATGCGACTTCAAAGGCTTTAACGACATCCAGCACGCTATAACCGGCTCCATTGCCAAGGTTGAAGGTCGAGCACGATGGCGACACGGGAGATGCAAGGTAGTCAACGGAAACTCGATGCGCGAGCGCGACATCGTCCACATGGATGTAATCGCGCACGGCCGTTCCATCATGCGTCGGATAGTCTGTACCGTAGACGTCAAGACTTGATCGCCAACCTCGCGCCACATCACAAAGTGACGAAAATAGATCGCTTTGGCAAAGTGAATTCGGCGCACCAAGCGTCCCACCGGGATGCGAGCCGGCCACATTGAAGTACCGAAGGACGATTGCCTTGAATGCCGAATTTTCAACGCAGGCCGAGCGAACGACCTCTTCACCGATCAACTTAGTCCTTCCGTAAGGACTCGTTGCACCGACCGGTGCCTCTTCCGTCAAGAGGCAAGCCTTCGATTGATAGATAGCTGCGGATGAGCTGAATATGAGCCTATGGCACCCGGATGCCAGCATGGCACCGACAACGTTCACGGTTCCATGAACATTATTGTGAAAGTAGGAGAATGGTTTTTGTGCGGACTCTTCAACCGACTTCAGTGCGGCCAGATGGATGACTACATCGAAGTCGTGGCGCCTGAACGCGGTGCGGACACGACTGTCGCATATGTCCATGTTTATGCAGATTGGCGCCCGCCCAGAAGCGTGTTGAATTTGATCGATGGCAGACAAGTGGCTACGGGAGAAGTTGTCGAGCACGAAAACATCGTGTCCGCCGTTTAGTAGCTCCACACAGGTATGTCGACCGATGTATCCCGCGCCGCCGGTTATTAAGACGTTCAGATGATTGCCTCGCGCATACTGCGTGAAATGATTTGATCCTTCGAGCGATCGAAGGGAATGCCTGCACGTCGCATCTACGTCTGAACCTGCCGGATTGGCGCGATCCCGAAATACACCATGTACGGCAGAGCTGGCGCTGCCCCGGCACCTCCTTTCAAACCAGCTTCTTCGTCAAGCGAAGATCGTGCTAGCCACTGCTCGTACCACCCTGATTTGAGTTCGCCTTGCAGCAGGATCCCGGACGTACACATTGGTAACCCCAGAGGGAACCAAGCAACGTGCGATGCTCCTGTTCTCGCGGACATAGGGGGCTCTCCATGTCTTTGGCTCGGCGTTGACTGGTGCGTGCGGGGACCGGCTGGGAAAAGTGATTCATCGGCAAGCCCGGACTTGCTGCGGCGCTGCACACAACCCTTTTGGCCGAGCCAAACAATACGACATTATTCAACGTATTTCGAAAGAATAAAGCACGGAAAATGTCTATAAATCGTCAACACTAGAAAGTGGACTGCCCCGGGATTTACGACACCGACCAGCCCCACAATGAGGCCTTCTCAAAGGCCTCGGGGCTGACGCCACCGAGATGGCTGTGACGACGGGTTCGACTGTAGAAGACCTCGATGTAGTCGAAGACATCGGCGCGGGCCAGATCACGGGTTTTGTACACGCGTTTGCGAATGCACCCCTTCTTCAGACTGCTGAAGAACGATTCGGTGACCCAGGCTTGGTCGGACTGATCGACAGTGAACTGCCGCCGCAGGCGATTAGGGCGATGATTGATGGACGCCCGACGATACGGCGAGGCACCCAGCAGCCGCGAATTGCCTTGATCTTCTGAGCATGCATGATCGTCTCCACGCAATGCTTGCCACACACTTCGCCAGCCTCGCGCAAATCGCCAAGCACGCGCCGCGCGCCGTAGACACCACCACCTATCCGCTCTGGGTTGCGACTTCAGGCGGTCCTTGCAACACATTGTTGGAATCGCTCGGCTGGTGTTTCGAAATTCAGTGTTTGTCGCGGACGTCCATTCAATCGCCTGGCTACCGCATCGAGTTTAGCCTGAGAGTACACCGATAGATCGGTACCCTTCGGGAAGTACTGCCGTAATAGCCCATTGGTGTTTTCGTTCGATCCACGCTGCCAAGGGTTGTACGGATCACAAAAGTAGACCTTGATGTCCGTTGCCAGCGTAAAGCGCTGGTGTTGAGCCAGCTCCGATCCTCGATCCCAGGTCAGTGATAGATATAGCTCACGTGGAAGCTTGGCGGCGTGCTTAATCAACGCGTCAACCACGGTCTCGCTGTCCTTGCCCTCCAGCCTGATCAGCACGACATAGCGTGACCACCGCTCGACCAACGTGGCGATCTGGCTATGCCTGCCACCCAACAAGAGATCACCCTCCCAGTGCCCAGGCACGGCTCGATCTTCGACTTCGGCGGGACGCTCACGGATCGAGATGGCACCGGTGATCTGTGCATGATCATCGGTTTTTTGCGAGTGATGGCGCGAGCGGCGCATGGCTCGGGTGCGACGAAGATGCGACAAGAGCTCCTTTTTAAGGGCTCCACGCGCCTGAATGAAGAGGCTTCGATAAATCGTCTCGTGCGACACCTGAAGCGCCTCATTCGCCGGGTAGGTGCGTTTGAGCCAGCCGGCAATTTGCTCCGGTGCCCATTGCTGCTGAAGCTTAGCGGCTACGACGCGCGCCAGGGTTCGATGCCGGGCCAACTTGCGGGGCTTGGGGCGACAGGCGTCATCCCACGCGCGTTGGTCCGCGTCCATGGCCCGATAGCGATCCGCGCCACCATGGCGTCGGATCTCCCGACTGATCGTCGAGGGCGCCCGGCCCAACCCCGCCGCCATACTGCGAATGGATCGGCCGGCCACTAGCGACCGTGAAATCTCTTCGCGCTCGGCAAGCGTCAACACCCGGTCAGACCGGTGACGCGTGGGCGGCCGGATGCCACCCGTTTCGGCCAGGATCGCATCTGGATCTCCTGCAGAGCCATCGCGGTAGCGTCCGGAAAAGCTCACGATCAAAGACCGACTGCTTCTATAGGGCTCACCGTCCGTCAGGTGAATTTCGTAGTCGATAGTCGGACATGCGTCCGCCAAACTTAGCTTTTGCATTAGGTCCTTCTAGCTTCCTCTGATCGCCCATGCTGTCCGCTTCGGGTCGGAAGCGGACATCCCGAGCGCCCCGATCTGGGGCCCAGCGTGACTTGAATTGACACAATACTGGCCTGATGAAGGCGCCGGTGGCGCAGCGGCATCAGGGGCCTGCGTTGGTCCTCATAACTGCACCGGCCCAGTCCTCGCATTGCTTCTCCGTCGTCCTGATATCCGATTCCGACGTCACTGCTGACGTGCACTTGAGCACTATGCCCCTGTCGCGAACACGAAATGCCACGACGGCGTGGATAGCCGGCCTGGAGAAAGCGCCCACACGTTCGTCGACAAGATGGGCCCTCCCAATGGCATTACCATCGTCAAGAAAAACTCCGAGAAACCGGCCATCACTGAGGACCACGGGGGCATCCCCCGTTCGCTGGGACTGCTGCTCGTCTCTTTGGTTCTGCGCCATCACGCCTTTCGCCACATACGAACCTCCGCCGGCGAGCATCTCGGCCTTGAGGCTCGCAAAGTCACCAGCAGTAAAGTCACGACCTTCCTTGATGTAGGTGACGGAACGTGATTTCTTCAGAAACACCGGATCCTCATGTGACTTCAGTGATCGAGCGTCTTCGTTGTCGACGTAGAACTCAACCATGCGTCCGGTCGATGGCAATGTTCGGCTAACGATGTTTTTGAAAACAGATGGCATGTCTTGCTTGGTCGGCTTGAATCCACTGGGGACAGGGACGCCAATCTGCCTGCCATCCATGTCAAATGCCTGGGTGCCATCGCACCCTGAAAGAAGAAGGGCAGCGATAAGCGCGAACACCAAAGTCCCTGCTCTCATCTACCAAAGCTCCTGTTTGTCAGCCCGCGATCAAACTCGGTTGCAGGTGAAATGCGACACCCCGTCTATCCGTCAGGTGGCGCAGCTTTACCAAGAACGATGTACCTGGCGACTTAGTTTGGCATGTCTGCTTTGGGTCGGAAGCAGACATTAAGGCACAGACGACAACCCTGCCTATGCGCGTGGACCTCCCGCGCCCCTAGCGAGCTCTCGCATGCGCTTGCTGACCGGCGAATCAGGCCATGACGACAGTTGGGAATGGGAAAAGGAAATCTTCTTGCCGAAGGCGCAGGGGACCGTCAGACCCACAACGACGTGACTCGCCCTGCCGCTGATTTCCTTAACTGACCCGATTTGATCTCAGGGGGACCTCAGCGCGTCGGTCTCCACGGATCACGATCAGTGAACGACCGTTGTCGAGTACGACATCCATGAATCTCGCCTTCGGTGCCCACATCAAGATGGCGCCGACACTGCCGATGATCATTGGCCAAATGGCAATGGATAGTGCCTCACCGCGTACAAACAACGCTAGCGAAATGAGGGCAAATGCGACGGTGAAAAAGCTTGGCAAGGCCCGCTTGGCCCAAAAAGCGTTTTCCGAAAGAGCAACGCCATCAGATTGATTCATGCCCCCAAGCCCCCCCGATACGTTTTGGCCGAAAACCTAGCAGTCATCGCCTCGCTCCGGATATCCGCGACGTCCGCGATGGGTCGGGAGCGGACCTCAATCCCCCGCGGCAGCGCGCATGTAAGTCTTGTAGTTCGCCACAAGAACGAAGGGTAGCCAATAGATCAAGGCGGTCAACACGACTGCGAACCAAGAGATGAAAGGCAATGTCACTCGGCTGGAAACTAGAGCAGCCACTCCAAAGTGACTCGAGTCCTTCGCGATCAACCCGCCGTTAAACATCGTCGGAAAATTGATGATCGATAGATCTCCAAGAATGGTCGCGACGATAAATGCTGCGGCTGCTACCAGCTTCAAGAATGCGAAGTTGTCGCTAGGCCTCTTCCGACCGCTCCGGTCCATCCCCACCCTGAAGGTCCTTGAGAATGGGAAATAGCCAACGAATAGTAGGCCGAGATATAGAGGTAACAGGCACCATTGGGTCGTCATGACGAAAACGCATCTTCCGGGTGTCGGACAAACATTAGCGGCCCGCGCAACTGCTGGAATGTGAGCCAAACCGAAATCGTTGATGCCCCCAGCTATCGCAAGGTCGCTCACCTTGTCGAAAACAGCCCCAGCAAGGTAACTAAGAATCAGGGCCACTGCGAAGGTTGCCTGCATTGGCACTAGGTTGATTTTTCCCGCTAGCGCCGCCTTTCGACGTGCCTCGTAAGATCCGAACATTCGCCCCCCCTAGTGACGCGCAACGGAGTGACCCAGGATCGGTGATGTCCGCTGTGGGTCGAAAGCGGACTTTTTTTACGCCGCTTTTAGGAGAGAGCCGATCTGTGCGAATGGCTCTTTAGCGAAAGCCCCGTCAACGCCCCTATGACGGCGCAAGAACAACCCAAAAAACAGCCCATGTAACCCCAAAAGTAGCCCAACTCAAGTCCACTGTAAGGTTCGGAGGAGAAGCCTTTCCACGCGAAGTAGACTCCTAAAAACATGCCCAACGCGGCAAAGGTCAAACCGAGGGTGTAGCCGACTATGTATTTCATAATTCCTCCGTGAACTACGACAAGCCAACACTACTTGAAGGGAATGTCCGCTCCGGGTTGCGATTTCAACCGGTCAACGCAACACCCCGACACTGTGTCAGCAGAAGGTGCGTTGCCACGGCATCCAGGCTCAGATTCATCGCTCGCTGGCCAGCAGGCTGGAAGTACCTTAAATCCGGGGGTAATCCGACCTATTGGCAAAGCAGAATCGTTAGAGAGGCTGCCAAGAATGAGTAGAGTATTGATATTCCACGAAAAACGATTTCATCAAAGTGTTGCGTTGACCGGTTGAATCCGCAGTCGCAAGCGGACGGTTCGTCTAGCGTGCCATGAAGCACCCGACAGCATCACCCCGGACATTAAAGGTTACCGGCGGATTGCCCGAGTATGCCAACACGAAGTTCCCTTGGGCGGGATCGAAATAGAGCTCGTAACCCTCTTGGTCATCGGCAACCAGGACGCACGACCGAATCTCGCACTCTGCCGTGCCCATCACCTGCTCATACGAGTCCCGGATTCTTATGTCGCGCCAGGCGGGCTGAACTAGCGAAGCTCGCATCGCGGCCAATTGGGCGCCCACCCACTCTTGGGACAGCGGTTGCCCGATCGCTTCGGGATGAATCTCGTAGACGTAGTTCTCAATCTCGTCTTCGACGGCAGTTCGCAGCGCAATCAGATCCATTCACCCCTCCGTTCTAATGTCTGCTCTGGGTCGGAAGCGGACGCATCATTGCTCGCTCAACGCTCTCAGAAGAGCGGCCTTCAGTGATCCGTGAGCTTCCCTTTGAATATCTGAAATTCGCCAGCCAAGTGCCGCCGGTTGCAATCGATAGGTCAGACGAACACGTCGATCAGCCTCAGGCGTGCACGTCTTTCCCGGTACACACGGCCCACTCATTTCGACCTTCACGACATGCGGGTCGATTGTGGCGTCGACGGTGACGTTATAGAAACCTGACGGATCCATGCTGTCCCAGAGCGGGTCATAGCCGATCCAGTCGACGGCACAGTTTCCTCTCCCCAGAGTTTGGTTACCCGGAAACTAACTGAGAAACGAAGGGCTCAATCTTTGGATCAACGGGCGTAATCCATTCAGGATGCGCGTTACCCTGTTCGTCGGAGTTAACCAGCACGCCGTACAGATCCTTACCGTTGTACAAAACAATGATCTGCTGGCTCGTGCATTCGTGCGGCTTACAGGCCGAAAACATCACGAACCGTTCACCGCCAACGGATATGGACTTAGATGGCGATTGCACTCCATCTCCACAAGCAGAAATCCATTCTGGGCGCTGTTTTGAGGAAAGAATGGCCTCAAATTTCGTTTTGAAGAGCGGATCGCTTTTGCAAAGATCGAACATGTAGGCGCCGCTTGCATTAGTCATCCTTGATAGGGCCGCACTGCTTCTTGAGGTTTGGTCATCTTGAGTGACCTGTCCTGTCTGAACGATCTGTGAGAGCTCTGCCTTTTGGTCCGCATACCACTGCACAAGGCATTCTCGGTCATGGCAGATTTTCTCACGGTAGTTCCACCGTGCCCTGGTGCGGTCCTTGAAGGCTGACTGGTCAGACGCTGCTGCCTTAGCCTGGGCATAAATGGCTGCCAGTTGCACATCCTCGGCAGCCAGCTCTGCGTCACTGCAGATCAGATGCTCGGCGTCGGACTTAGCCTTGGTGCAGTCGAAACTTGCAGGGAAGGTCTGCCCAACTGCCCCCTCTGTCGTTGTCGACGCAGTTCCGGTGGCCACAGGCGGAGCAGGAGTCGCAGGCGGAGCAGGCGCCGTAGGCGGCGCCGGTGCATCGCTGCGCGAGCAATCGAGGATCGGAGAACTAATAACCATCCCCTTGCCGCGGCACATGATTGAGACTTGCTCCCCTTTTCTCAGGGTAGCAAGTTGAGAAATGGCGGCCTTACTAAAGTTGGCGTGGACAGTTTGGTACTCATCAGTACCAAGTAGCTCAACATAAGGATCATCACTGAAATCCTTTGAAATACGCACCACGACACCATGGACGTAGATCCACTTATCCTTGTATTTCGTGTCTGCGAGCACTTCATTGGCCTGATACTCCCCGAAGAGCTGTGGCGCAGATATATCGATGATCTCAGGAGCTGGGGGAGCCAAACCATTTGGAGGCTCGGCACCACGAGCACCATCTTCGTGAGAACCAGCCCTCTGGCTGGCTGGGACGGAAGAGCTAGTGGTGTCCGAACGTGACGAAGGGGACGACCCGTCCCGAGAATAGAAAAGCACCGCCAAGACGGCCAATACCAAAGTGATCAGCACCGGTGCCATTGCCAAGCGTTTCTTGGGTGGCTCCACAAATTTGGTCGGGCTTGGTGTCCCCGCAGGCTTGAGCGGTAACGCCCCGTTTGGCCTTCCACACTTCGGGCAAGCCGGTGCTGCATCGCTGATCTGCGAATGACAGTCAGGACATTCAATAAGTGCCATGAGACCTCTCCCCTTCCCCTGGTGCAACAACCTGACGAATATCCCTCGGCTGCCGATTATTGCCGCAGAGCAGGCAGCATTCGGTTGAAGAATAAGCAAAGGTCTAGCACTTTCATAGCGTGGAGCAATGTGGTGCCGTAAGGTCCGTATATGGACTCCTCCCCTTTGCCAAGCATCCCCTAGCTCTGGCGTCCGTGTCGACTGCCTACGTATATCCGGCCTCTAAACGCTGCACCGTCAGGCGGTGCCGGGCCACGATGAGCTAGTCGCGCGTCGGCGCCCAATCGCTATGGCGTGCTCTGAGCACACGGACCTTTCAGGGTTTTGCCGACGCCGGTCCGACCGGTACGTCATCACTCGGGGGCTTCGCAATCGTTGAAGAGATGCTTTCGGACGTTCCTCTCAGGCGGCCGCCAGCGCCGGTTGGTAGTTGGTGCCATGGCGTAGCATGGCCCAGGCCATGCGCGCCGTTTTGTTGGCCATCGCCACACAGGCCACATTCGGATGGGCGCGGGCGGAGAGGCGGGTGACCCAGCGGCTCAACGAGTCGTCGTGGCACGGCGCCGTCCGCAGCATCGCGCGGGCGCCATGCACCAGTAACGATCTGACGTAGGTATCACCGCGCTTACTGATGCCCAACAGACGATCCTTACCGCCGGAGCTGTGCTGCCGTGGCGTCAGCCCCAATGACGCGGCCATCTGCCTGCCGTTGGCAAACTGTTTGGCATCGCCCACGCACGCGATCAGTGCGGTGGCGACCACGGGGCCAACACCACGCAACTGTTGCAGCCGACGCGCATCGAGGTTGGCCTTGGCCGCTTCGTTGATTTGGCCGTCCAGTTCTACGATGCGAACGTCCAGCATGCGGAGGTCTCGCCATAGCCCTTCGAGCAGTTGCCGGAAGCGCATGCTAAGGCCGTTGTCAGCGTCCTCGAGCCACGCAGGGATCGCATGCCGCAGCGACGACATGTCCTTGGATGCCACCAACCCGTATTCCGCGACCAGGCCGCGGATCTGATTGCCCTTCGCGGTGCGTTGCTCCACCAAGCTCGATCGCACCCGGTGCATCGCCTGCAGATCCTGTTGGTCGATGCTCTTCACGCTCACAAAGCGCATGCTCGGCCGACTCATCGCCTCGCAGATCGCTTCGGCGTCATTGGCATCGTTCTTGTTGCTCTTTACATACGGCTTCACGAACTGCGGCGCTATCAGCTTCACGCGAAAACCACGCGCCTGCAGTTCGCGCGCCCAGTGGTGCGCACCACCGCAGGCTTCCATGCCGACCACACATCCCGGCTCGGCCACCTCCGAGACGGCCTTCAACCAACGATCTCGCGACAAGCGGCGACGCCATACCGGTTGCTCGTGTCGATCGACCCCGTGGACCTGGAAGACCTGCTTGGCCACGTCGACTCCAATGCGCGTAAGCTTCATGGGTGGACTCCTCTTCGCCAACGACTGGTTCAATCGCTTCCAGTCTGGCACTTGATGCCGAAGACGGAGAGGAGGCCATCTCATTGCTTCGGGTCGGAAGCGGACGTCCGCCCAGACAGCCCATCTCATCCAAGGATGGCCCCTTCTATGAGAGCACGATCCCAGCCTTCGCTGTTCATGCATTGCATGATCTTTCCCTCTGCCTCGTCCGATGGACTGAACCAGTGGGAAGTCTGCTCAAGCTTGTCCAAGCACTTTTTCAAGCTAGCGGACGCTTGATCGTTTTCACAATTCTCCGTATGCCCAAAAATGGGCGAGCCCTTCTTCACCCAGCAGAATTTCGCATGTGGAGGGTCGAGCATATGCGCGCCCGCCACTGCATACGGATTCAACGACGCGCACCCCGCGTTGACACTAACTAGCGCTGTCATGCCTGCCGCACAGACCGTTTTCAGGAAGCCGCTTGAAAAGGTCACGTCGCCCTGCTCCTTTGGGTAGTGCCTGGCAATATGGGGGTGTCCGCTTCGGGTCGGAAGCGGACAGTTTCACTATTTGCCGGCTTCCGATTTTTCTGTACCGTTCTCTTTGGATTCACAGAATTTCAAACCATCCATCAGAAACGGCGCCGAGCTAAAAAGTTTCGGATCAGGATGAGATGCCACATAAGAAGCCGCGCCAGATAGCGCGCTCTTTTCCTTCCCGGTGCACTGAACATACGTTTTTGCTACCGACAAGGCACCCAATTGAACGAGAGCCGATCGCAGTTGAATAGCCAGCTGATGCTGCGCGAGGTCTGGATCATTATTTTCCAGCGCAACCATGGAAGATCTGACTTCGGATAGCGCTTCGTGAGCGTTATTACCTTCCGCTATCGCTCCGATGGTTCTCGCACCAACTCCGATCCCTGCGTAAAAGCCGGCGGCGGCACTTCCTGCGAGTGCCAACATCGCAGCCACGGACCATAGTGCAATCTTTGCGCCCTTTCGCATGATGCTCCTTATGTATCTTCACTCGGGGATACCCTGAGTTTAGAACTCGTCCTGTTGGTCATGTCCGCTACGGGTCGAAAGCAGGCACTTGATCCAAACTAGATCGGGTCGAATTCGGTGCGATTCGCCGCGACAAACGAACACAAACATTCCCAAACCGAAGCATCACGGCAGATCGCATCACTTAAGAATTTGAGCTGTTGCAAACCTTTGCCTGTCTCGTCCATCAGAAACAACTCTCGCTTCGCCTCGTGCATATGAGGGTCGCTGATGCCAAAGAGGCGAGAGGAGCGGTCTATGCAATTGGCTGCAGAGCTTGCACCAATCCTTGCGTAGGCCTCGACGAACTCATCGTAAGCGGGTTGTCCATCAAAGTCCTTGAGGTAGAAATACTCAAGGCCACCATTGTCAATGATGCCCTGGGCACTGTAGACCATTACAAAGGTCCGCAATGCTACCGAGAGAGAGCTTAGATCCCCGCCGGCATCTTTGAGCCGGGCAAAGGCCGCATCACTGGCAAAATTCAATACATCCGTATCCATGGATATTCCTTCGTGACACACGTCCGCTTCGGGTCGGAAGCTGACTCTCAAGCTATTGGTCAACTCGCCTTGACCACGATTAGGTCTACATCATCACCTAACCCCGAAAGCCTGTCGGCTAGGTGCACATGGTCAAAGCTGTGGCTTTCCATCTCATCCGCCAATTCAGCGAGCACCCTGGCAATCGCCCTGAGCTCGGTCGGGTTCGTCAGGATGCTGGCTTCCACGAGCCGCATGGGCCGCTCCTGCTCTTTGTTCCCTTCCTCGTATCCAAACAGCTTCATGCCGCCCTCGATTCGCAATTTTCCGAACTGTCCACTCTGGGTGGCGGCCTCAACCGGTCGATGCAACAGCTTGTTGAAATCGTTCGGCCGGTGTTTCGAAGCCTAACGTTTCTCGCGGTCGTTCGTTCAACTCTCTCGCAACTGCATTGAGCTTGGCCTGCGTGATACCCGACGGATCCATGCCCTTGGGAAAATACTGCCTGAGCAGTCCGTTGGTGTTCTCGTTGGAGCCACGTTGCCACGGATGGTACGGGTCACAAAAGTAGACCTGGATATCGGTGGCCAAGGTAAAACGACGATGGTCCGCCATCTCCGAGCCGCGGTCCCACGTCAGCGATTTGTACAGCTCCCGAGGCAGCTTGTGTGCGTGCTTGATCAACGCATTGATCACTGTCTCGGTGTCACGCCGATCCACCTTGACCAGCATGACGTAACGCGTGTGCCGTTCGACCAGCGTGGCGATCTGACTGGTCTTGTTGCCAAAGAGCAAGTCACCTTCCCAGTGACCGGGCACGGCGCGATCCTCGACACACGCCGGTCGCTCACTGATGGAGACGGTGCCAGTGATCCTGCCGTGGTCGTCGGTCTTTTGCGTGTGATGGCGCGAACGGCGCATTGCGCGCGATCGCCGAAGATGCGCGAGAAGCTCCTTTTTCAGGGCTCCGCGGGATTGGATGTAAAGCGTGCGATAGATCGTCTCGTGTGACACCTGACAGCTCGACTCGTCGGGATAAGAGAGCTTCAACCATCCAGCAATCTGCTGCGGCGCCCAATGGTGCTGGAGCTTGGCCGCCACGCATCGCGCCAAGAGCCGATGCGTGGACAGCTTACAGCGCTTAGGGCGTCGCGCTCTGGCCCAGGCCGCCTCGTCCGCCTGGCTGGCACGGTACGCCGCCGCGCCGCCGTTGCGGGCAATCTCACGACTAATGGTCGAGGGCGCGCGCCGCAGTGACATGGCAATGGTGCGGACGGAATGAGCGGTGACCAGCCCGCGTGAAATGACCTCACGCTCGGCTAAGGTCAAAGCCCGTGCCGACCGATGACGCAACGGTGGACGGATGCCGCCGGACGCGGCGAGAATCTCGCGAACCGACGAGTGGTGCCGATCAAACAGCCGTGCGATCTGATGCAGCGACTCACCGCGCTGCCAACGATCCCACATCTGCGACTTCTGGTTTTCCGTGTAATAGATTCGAGTGCGGTGCTTCATGGGCAACACTCCTGCTGCTTGCACAGTCGTCAGTGTGTTGCATCGACCGGTTGAGGCCGCCGTCGGAAGCGGACGTTTCATCGTTTCTGTGGCGCGCATCCCCATCCGTCATAGCCCACGCCAAATAGTTGGGCTACGCACCCCATGAACCCAGACACGGACAGAATCAGATTCTGTTGAACGGACATATACAGGGCAGCGTTAACACTGTGTTCTCCGTTGCTCAACTGCACGACGGCGACAGCAAAGTTATGATCGTTCAAGAAGCCGGCGACGATCTCTGCCTTTTCCTTCGTATCGGCGCGGAATTTGAAGTCGACGTCGCGAGGGATGCTGAAGTCATCCCCATGACGATCCAACGTCCTCAGTACGTCCGTGTCGGCAGCAGCACCATCCATCAAGATTTTGACCACAGACATCCTATCGCTCCCTTTTCCATTGTCGAATCGACATTTTTGCCCGTTGTTCACTCAAATACGTAAGGTGTGCTTTGGGTCGGAAGCGGACACTCGTCTCTGATGACTACTGTGAGAAATTCAGCGCAAGTCGTACGAAAAATGGCACGGCAAGCGCTATGCAGAAAGCAACCCACAACCGTGTTCGGCTTGGAACAATCGCCAGGATCAAAAACATCGCCCCGCAGTCGTAAGCGGAAGACATGATTGACTGGTGGTGCCTACTCCAAAACCAAGCAACCAACAAGTAAGCAACTGCGAGGCACGCGATGCCCAGGCGTTGTCGCCAACGTAGGTTCCATTCCCGCGCCATCCCCATGCCGCCCCTCGCCCAAACCCAATCAAATATCGCAATGTCCGCTTCACGCCCTGAGCCGTTCCGTCAACTATGTGACGAAGCCAGTCCAGCGAGCAAGGGCGAGCCGCGGCGCTGCAGGGCCTTAAGGTAGCGCGACTCGTCGTAGGGTGTGTGGGACTGCCAGCAGCGATGCAGGATGCGGATCCACTTGAAGGCCAAGGCGCGGACGGCCACCTGGTGCGGGCTACCCTTGGCGCGCTGCTGGCGATAGAAGGCGCCGGCCCAGAAGGACTTGTTGATGGTCTGTGCCGCCCATTCCACGAAGGTCTGGCGGATGAAGGTGGGGCACTGCCAGCGCCAGTGCACCCAACTTTTCTTGCCGCTGCGCTGCGTGACCGGCGCGACGCCCGAGTAGCGCTGCAGTCGCTCGGCGCGAGCGAAGCGTTCGCGTTGTTCGCCGAAGGCGGCCAGCAAGCGCGGCGTGAGGATCGGGCCACTGCCGGGCAAGGCATCGAAGAGCGCGTAATCGAGAAGCGTGGGGGCCAAGGCCGCGATCGCCTGATCGAAGCGATCGATGGCGCGCAGCGCGACCTGCAGCTGCTCGATCAGGGCGATAGCCAGCAACTGATGCGTGGTGATCACCGCCGGATCGTCGGTCAACGGCGTCGCCGTATGGATGGCTCGCACACGCCCGGCCATGACCTTGGCGGATCGCACGTTGTGCGCACGGAAGAACGCTTCGAGCGTGGACTTACGTGCACGCTGCGCCTGCTTCAGCGTGGGCCAGCGCAGCACGAAGTCACTGAAGACAATCGTGTCATGCTGATCAAACCAATCTAAAACCTGAGGATAATACTGCTTGAGCGTGTGGCCCAGCCGATTGACCAGACGCTTCTTGTCATCCACCAGCAACCGTCGCTGCTCGACCAGGAACCCCAAGGTGCGCATCGCCACGCTCTGCGGTTGGAGTGGCGTAAAGCGGTGCGGATAGCGCTGCATCAACTCCAGCGCCAGTTGTGCATCCGTCGGATCATCTTTGGCCCGACTGGGCTTGAACGCTTCGCGATACTTCGCCAGCAAGCTGGGATTGATCGGAAATAGCACGATGAAATCGTACTTCTGCAAGGCGTACACCACCGGCCCCTTGGTCAGCTCCAAGGCGATGGCGATGCGCCCGCCAAAGCGCTGATGCAGCGCGCGCGCCCACACCTCGATCGCCTCGGGCTGATGCGCGACCGTGCCGAACTAGCGCACGTCACTGCCCGCGGGTTGCAAACAGACATCATGTTTGGCATCCGCCCAGTCCAGTCCAATGAAGGCCGTAAAACCGGCATCGCTTGGCATACCCATGGTCCACCTCGCCGCGTGCGTCAGCTGTCGAGACGTGCATGCCCGAGCTCGGCGAAGTCGATACAGAGAGCCGACCAGGCGGCGTTCCCTGAGGATTCGTTGAAGAGCTCAAGCGCACCGGCCAGCTCGAATCCGAAGCGGCGAACATCGCATGTTTGGGTCGAAATGTTCGTAGCTTGCCGGTGCAAGTCCCGCCCTCGCGGCCAGCTACCTGGCCGCCGTGACATGGTCACTGAGAACGGGGCGGAATACCTATACCGGGTCGAAAGCGGACATCCCGAGCTTGCCGAGTCGCCATGAGCACGGCAAGGCCCAGCCGCTCGGCGGCAAGGCCTTTGGGGCAACAAGAGTGCAACACGAGGAAATCCGGCAACCCTAAGCTGTTGCCGTAAAAGGCTTATATACCTTGGTTGGTCCCATCCATCATCGGAGCAACGGTGAGGCGCCAGTCGTCCTTCTGGATCGGCTGCCGCGGGGCTTGGGTGGGGGCTGACATGCGCCCCATTGTACCGGCTGGCTTGCCGGGCTGTTTTCCGACCACCGAAACCGGCTTTCGATGACAGGTTGACGCAACGGCCTGAGGTGCCGGGCTCCCCTGCATGAATGACCCGCCTGCCGATGGCATAATGGCCACTTCGCTGCACTTGCGGCAGCACTCGTCAGGCGCAGCGGTTTCCGCCTTCCCCACACGAGTCCGGTACCGGCATGGTCGGTACCCTGCCCGCAGCTCCCCTGATTCTTTTAGGACGGTAACCGGCAATGGTGGCATTGGCGACGGAGCACGTGATTGACGTGCACCACTGGAACGACAGTCTTTTCAGCTTCCGCACGACGCGTGACCCTGGCTTCCGCTTCGACAGCGGGCAATTCGTGATGATCGGCCTGGAAGTGGATGGCCGCCCCTTGATGCGCGCGTATTCGATCGCCAGCGCCAACTACGAAGAGCACTTGGAGTTCTTCAGCATCAAGGTGCCCAATGGCCCGCTGACCTCCCGCCTGCAGCACCTCAAGCCCGGCGACCCGCTGATTGTGAGCCGCAAGCCGACCGGCACGTTGGTGCTCAACGACCTCAAGCCGGGCAAGCACCTGTACCTGCTCGGCACAGGCACGGGCCTGGCGCCGTTCATGAGTCTGGTGCGCGACCCGGAAACCTACGAGCGCTACGAGAAAATCGTGATCGCGCACGGCGTGCGCAACGTCAACGACCTCGCCTACATGGATTACCTCGAGAACGAGCTGCCGCAGCACGAGTACCTCGGCGAGCTGGTGCGCGAGAAGCTGGTCTATTACCCCACGGTGACGCGCGAGGGGTTCCGTCACCAGGGTCGCATCACCGACAACATCGTCAATGGCTCGATGAGCGAAGCCATCGGCTTGCCGCCGCTCGACCCGGCGACCGATCGCGTGATGCTGTGCGGCAGCCCTTCGATGCTGGACGACACCTGCGCGCTGCTCGATGAGCGCGGCTTTCAGGTATCACCGCGTACGCGTGAGCCGGGCGATTACGTGATCGAGCGCGCGTTCGTCGAGAAGTAAGCCACGCGATCGCTTGTTTCAGCGGGAGTGCACGGTGTGCGCTCCCGCTTTCGTTTCGGCTGCCGCGATTACTGCCAGATCGTGTACACCCGCCCGGTGACCACACCCTCCACGCTGCGTCGGTAAACCTGCCCCACACGCTCGCCGGGCACGGCTTCGAAACCGGGAAAGTACGGGCCGTAAGCCTCTAGTGCCTCGGTGAGAAGCGTCGCACTTACCGCATTGATACGCAGGCCGCGCGGCAGTTCCGTCGCGGCGGAGCGCACGAAACCTTCGATAGCCGCGTTCACCGTGGTGGCATTCGTGCCCAGCTTGATCGGTTCGACTGCGGTGATGCCGCTGGTCAACGTGAACGAGCCACCATCGCGCAGATGCGGGATGCCCGCAATAACCGCATTCACCTGCCCCATCAGCTTGTCCTGCAGGCCGGACAGAAACTGCGCGGGCGTGGTCTGCGCCAGCTCGCCGAAATGCACGTTGCCCGCAGTGGTGACCACCGCATCGAGCTGGCCCACCTCGCGATACATGCGCTCCACGCTAGCCATGTCGGTAAGGTCGACGCGCACGTCGCCGGAATGACGGCCGGCGCGGATGAGTTCATGGTGCGGGGCCAGTGCCCCCGCGACGGCCGTGCCGACCGTACCGCTAGCGCCGATAAGCAGAATTCGCATGGATGGAACCTCGATAGCTGCGGCCCCCATGGGTCGCCATGCCCCAGTCTCCGCTTCTCCCGTACTCCAATAAACGTGCCATTATTCCACCCATTCCAAACTGCAGGTTTGCAATCATGGATACGCTGGCGAGCATGGCGATGTTCGTGCGGGTGGTGGATACCGGCAGCTTTGCCGCCGCTGCCGAAGCGAGCGGCGTATCCCCCACCATGGCCGGCAAGCACATCCGCGCCATCGAGGAACGGCTGGGTGCCCGCCTGCTCCATCGCACCACGCGCCGCCAACAGCTCACCGAGGTCGGCAAGCTCTACTACGAGCGCTGCAAGCTGGTGCTGGCCGATGTGGAGCTGGCCGAGCGCAGCGCCCATGAACTGCAGGCCACGCCCCGAGGACGACTGCGCCTCACCGCCCCCATGAGTTTCGGCAGCCGGCGACTTACCCCGGCGCTCACCGAGTACCTGCAACGCTACCCCGACGTCAGCGTGGAGTTGTCACTCGACAATCGTGTCTACGACTTGGTGGGTGAAGGCTACGAGCTGGGTATCCGCATCGGTGCAGTGGATGACCCCCTGTTGGTCGCCCGCCAACTACAGCCCTATCGCATGCTGCTGGCCGCGTCGCCGCAATACCTGGCACGACATGGCACGCCAGCGCGTCCGGAGGAGTTGTCAAAACACGTCTGCCTTGGCCTGACCAATTGGCGTCGTCGCGATCAGTGGCGATTGCTGGGCCCCGGTGGCGAGGAATGCGACGTGCCCGTGCAGGGCCGGCTTTCGGTGGACCACGGTGATGCCTTACGTGTCGCGGCGCTGCATGGTGCGGGCATCGTGCTGCAGCCGGAAGTGTTACTCGCGGACGATCTTGCCGAAGGACGCTTGATGGCGGTGTTGCCCGAATGGGCGCCGCCGGCAACGCCCATGCACCTGCTGTATGCGCAGGATCGCCGGCCGACAGCCAAGCTGCGCAGCATGATCGAGTTTTTGCTGGAACGCTTTGGCGCGGATACTGCTCGGTAGAAGCGCTAAAAGCTTATTCACGATCTCCGCGCAGCTCATTTCCCTCACCGTCATTCCGGCGCAGGCCGGAATCCAGTAGCGATTACGTTGAATGGTCGCGAGGGTTGACCATATTTCAGGACCTGCTTCGCGAAAACCTAATGTAGCGGCCACTGGATTCCGGCCTGCGCCGGAATGACGGTGAGGAAAAATTTCGCTCAAGCGAGATCGTAATCAGGCCCCAAGGAGCGCGACATGCACAAGATGCGCTCCTCGAAGGAGGGCCGCTACCTCAATCGCGTATGCGCCCCTGCCCTTCATTGTCCCAATAACCGAACACACGTCGCGCGATGAGTTTGTAGACACGCTTGCCCGTGGCGCGCCACACCCGCGAGTGCATTGCAGGGGTATCGAGAATGACGCGCTGGCGCGCCGTCAATGCGTCCGGGCAATAGGTGCGCTTGTGCTTGAGCAGGTGTCGCAGGTCTTCACGTGCCAGCAGGCGGAACAAGGCACCACGCTTGCCGCGCGTCCATGCGATCTGAAAATCGACCACTGCGGGACGACCATCGGCGCGAACAAGCCAGTTCGGCTCCTTGGCAAGATCGTTGTGCACAACGCCACGACGATGCAGTCGCGCCAACAATCGCAACGCCTCCCGGTAATAGGCGCGATCGTGCGGCTGAGCCTGCTGCATGGGCGCACCGGCGATGTAGCCGCGCAATAGTTCGTGCCCATCCCAACCCAGCAACGCGGGCACGCCGTCAATGCCATCGAGCTTCGCCAGCGCACGGGCTTCGCGCGCGGCGGCACGGCGCGCAACGGCGCGGGCCCACCAACGCGCCGCCATGACGTCGCGACGGATCACGCGCACGCCACCGCGCGCGGTCATTTCGATGCGACCGAGTTCGTCGGCTTTCAAAAGTATGTCGCGCGAGGTATCCACAAGAACGTCACTATCCGCCTGACATCGGCTGCCCCATTGTCGCCGAACCTACGTATGCACGGTGCATCGCCATGCCGATATGCTGCGCCGTCAGAGACGGAGGATGCCATGCTGGAGATCGCGCTTTACGTGTTGGCCGCGCTGCTGATGATCGGTGGCGTCGCTGGCAACATCCTGCCGGCACTGCCGGGCATCCCCATGATCTTCGGCGGCATCTGGCTGGTGGCGGCGGTGGACCATTACCGGCACCTGGGCACGTGGTGGCTGGTGATCATCGGCGCACTGGGCGCGTTTGGCGTACTGATGGACTTCGTCTCGGCCTCCCTGGGCGCCAAACGGGTCGGCGCCAGCCGGCTGGCTCTCTGGGGCGCGGGCCTGGGCACGGTGGTGGGTATGTTCTTCGGCCTGGTCGGCCTGATCGTCGGCCCGTTCCTGGGCGCCCTGGTAGGCGAGCTGGCCTCAGGCACCAGCGTGCTGCGCTCGGCCCATGTAGGTGTGGCCACCTGGCTGGGGTTGCTCTTCGGCACCTTCGTCAAACTGGTGATCTCTTTCGTGATGATCGGCCTGTTCGGCTTTGCCATGCTGTTTGGCTGAGTCCCGGCCACTCCCCGCTGACCCTGGGCCCCGCACCCGACGGCGCGACCTTCGGCACATGGCCGGCCCGCGTGCGCCCCTATAGGCTCGGGAAACTTCACTACGGGGAAACCTCATGTCCAAACGTCTTGCCCTGGCGCTGGCGGTATCGCTGGTCGCCGTCGGCTCCGCCCAGGCGGAAACCAAGTCACCCACCTGGATCGACCGCAGCAACACCGATGCGAAGGTGCTGCTCGACGTGATGGCGAAATTCAACCCCGAGTTCGCTTCGCAGATCGGCGTACCGGGCTTCGACGACAAGGTGGTTGATCTGAAGCCCGACGTCGACGCACGTTCGCGCGCGGCATTCACCGACGCCAAGGCGAAGCTGGAGAAGATGCTCGCCGACGAGAAGGACGCCAACGTCCGCCAGGATCTGCAGATCATGATCAAGGCGACCGACCAGCAGATCGAAGGCATCGATCTGAATCACAAATACATGCTGCCTTACCAGGACGTCGGCCAGCTGATTTTCCAGGGCGAGTTCGCGCTGCTTAAGGACGACGTGGACGCCAAGCGTCGCCCGTCCGCCGTGAAGCGCCTGGAATGCTACGTCGGCAAGACGCCGGGCTGCACACCGCTCATCGATCTGGCCAAGGCGCAGACCCAGGCGCGCATCGGCGAGAAGGACCTGATCGGCCCGTACAAGAACGAAGTGGAGCAGAAGCTCAGCAACTCGCAGCGCTATGCGCAGGGCATCCGCCAGCTGTTCGCCAAGTACAAGCTGGACGACGCCGACGGCAAGGCCGCACTCGATGCGCTCGACAGCCAGCTCAAGGATTACGACGGCTGGGTGAAGACGACCGTCGTGCCACGCGCACGCGCGGACTTCCGCCTGCCGGAACCGCTGTATGCGTACAACCTCAGGCAGGTCGGCATCGATATTCCGCCGGAACAGCTGATCAAGGAAGCAGAGTTCGAATTCGCCGAGCTGCGTTCCATGATGCAAGTGCTGGCGCCGGTGGTGGCGAAGGCCGAAAACATCCAGGCCACCGACTACCGCGACGTGCTGAAAGCACTGAAGAAGGAACAGCTTGGCAAGGATGACGTGGTGCCGTGGTACCACGAGATCATCGGCCACATCGAAGACACCATCCGCCGCGAGCACATCATCACCCTGCCCCAGCGCAAGATGCAGATGCGCCTCGCGTCGGAGGCGGAGACCGCCGCCGTGCCGGCCCCGCACATGGACCCGCCGCCGTTCATCAACAATCACGGTGAACAGGGCACGTTCGTGCTGACCATGGGCAACCCCAGCGGCAACAAATCCGACTCGTACGACGACTTCACCTATAAGGCCGCTGCGTGGACGCTGACCTCGCACGAAGGCCGCCCTGGCCACGAGCTACAGTTTGCGGCCATGGTGGAACGCGGCGTGTCGCTGGCACGCAGCCTGTTCGCCTTCAACAGCGTGAACGTGGAAGGCTGGGCGCTGTATGCCGAGTCGGAAATGCTGCCGTATGAGCCGCCGGCCGGCCAGTTCGTGGCCCTGCAGGCCCGCCTGCACCGCGCTGCTCGTGCCTTCCTTGATCCGATGCTCAACCTCGGCCTGATCACCAAGGAACGAGCGCATGACGTGCTGCGTTACGACGTGGGCTTGTCCGAAGCCATGACGCAGCAGGAACTGGACCGCTACACCTTCAATAGCCCCGGCCAGGCCACGGCGTACTTCTATGGCTACATGCGCTTGCAGCAGACGCGCATGAACACCGAGCTGGCGCTGGGCAAAGACTTCAACCGCCAGGCATTCAACGACTTCGTGATCGGTCAGGGTCTGCTGCCGCCGGAACAGCTCGCTGAAGCGGTGCGCACGCAGTTCATTCCGTCGCAAAAGAAGAAGTAATTCTCGCGAGCCGAACGGTTCGCACTAGCGAGGCCGCGTCTTCGGACGCGGCCTCTTCTTTTGTGGAGCCGGTGCGTTGCTGCTCCGTTCAAGCCATTGGGAGAACCGAGCGGTATCGCGACGAAGCGCGGACGGAACGAGGATGTAGTCGCGACTCGGCGGCTCATCCGGGCGATGGCGGAATCGCGCGGCGCCCTTCTCCGCCAACAGTTCAGCCTGATCCGCCTCCGCCAGCCGCAACGCCAACCCTTGCGCGGACAACCACGCGCACGGCTTCTCGTCGAACCAGGCCATCAGCCCGCCGAACATCGGCTTGAAACGAAGATCGTGTGGACGCCCCAGGTGCGTGGCGGCGTCTTCCAGTTCCTTGCGCAGGAGCTGGATGTCGGCGTTCACGCCCGTGCGTCGGGCAGCACGTAAAGCAGCACCGCGAGATAGTGCAGCACGCTGCCGGCCAGCACAAAGAAGTGCCACACCGAATGGTGATACGGCAGCTTGCGCCACAGGTAGAACGGCACGCCCAGCGTGTAAGCCACGCCACCAGCAAGCAGCAGCACCATGCCACCGGTCTGCAAGTGCGCGAGCAAAGGCTTGAACGCGATCACGCCCACCCAGCCCATGCCCACGTACATCAGCACAGCCAACTTGCGGTACTTCTTGAGCATGCCCAGCTCCAGCGCGCTGCCCATCAAGGCCAGCCCCCCACACGGTACCGAACAGGCTCCAGCCCCAGGCGCCCGGCAGGGCGATCAGGGTGAACGGCGTATAGGTGCCCGCGATAAGCAGGAAAATGGCGATGTGGTCCAGCGTGCGCAATACACGCTTGGCCATCACACCAGGAATGGAGTGATAGAGCGTGGAGGCCGTGTAGCAGAGGATCAACGTGGTGCCGAACACCGCACTCGCCACCACGGCGCGCGCATCGCCATAAAGCGATGCATCAGGACACCAGCGTGACGAGACCGGCGATGCTCAGCAGGATGCCGATGCCGTGAATGACGCTACTGGCGACCTCGTCGCCGAAGGCATAGCGGGGGAGAGCCGTGCCAGAGCTGGCGGACATGGGGAAGATCCTTGAACCGAACGTACCGGGGGTACGGCTCCGCCACCTTAGCGACCCCGCGTCCGAATGCAAGGCCGCGCGGCGTATGAAACGCCGCGCCCGCCTGCGTCACTCGATGATGAAAGCACCGAACGCGACGCCCAGGTCCCAGCCCTTGCCCGTGCCGCTGAGCGCCAGGGACACATTGCCCTTGGTCATCACGCGTGCACCGGCGGATTTCGACGCGCCAGCGTGTACGCCGGCATCGGCGTAGTGCCCCTTGATCTCGCTCATGCTGCCGACGCCAGAGAACTTGCCGACGCCGTTATCGATCTGGCTTTTGCCGAAGGTCAGCCCACCGCCTTTGACGCGGATGTGCACGCTCATGCTCTGGCCGTTACTGCAACGGACGGTGCCGCTGCCGGTAGCCGTTTGATAGAACACCGACCAGCCCGCAAGACGAAAACTCATCTTGCACTCCAGGTCACCGGCATGTGCCGGCGCCGAGCCCACCCAGCCGGCCAAGACCAGCGTTGCCGCCACTACCCACTTCCCCATACCCATGGCATGTCTCCCTTGAAAACGTATCCGCCATCGCGGCAAGCCAGCGATTCTGGCGAGCGCTCACCTTCTACGGCGTGAATACAGCATTCACTCCAGATGTACGCCAAAACAAGCCGCACCGCGAAAAAATGGCACAACCGGGCGTCCCCTCTCTCTCCCCCGACGCCTGGCCTTGCCGCCCCGCCATCCTGTGCGGGGCTTTTTTTGTCCCGCGTTCGCCGCCGCGACAACACGCGCTACACGCTCACTGATGGCAGGCTCTATGCTGGGTACGGACCGGGAATCGGGAGAGCCGCCATGTCAGCGATCGATCTGCTGTTGCATCTGGACCATCTAGACCTCGACGTTGCCGCCCCTCGTGCCGCCCTGGCCCTGGCGCAACGACTGGGTGCACGACTCGATGCACTCTACGTTGCCGACCTTCCCGCCACTGCCTTCAGCCTACCGGAAGCGGTGCCCGTACAACTGGAAGAAACCCAGCGCCGGGTTGCCGAAGCCCGGACCCATGCCGACCAGTGGCAACAGGCACTCAGCCCTCGTTCGCTGACGGGTCGCTGGCGAGTCACCCAAGGCGACACGGTTCAGACACTAAGCCTGGCCGCGTCCGGCTACGACATGCTGGTGATGGAACGCAGCCAGCGGCGCAGCGATGCCCCGGTGGGCTTCGGCTCGGTCTCCCGCTGCGTGTTCGCCAGCGGCCGGCCGGTGCTAGTGGTACCCGACACCGCCCCGGTTCCCAGCCTGGGCGCCAAGGTGCTGGTGGCCTGGAACGGCAGTCGGGAATCCGCCCTCGCCCTCGCCGCCGCCATACCGCTGCTGCAGAAGGCAGATGAGGTGCGCGTGCTCGACGGCAGCGAAATGAACTCGGACATGTTGCCGGTGCTGCCCCCACCCGGCCTGGGCGACTGGCTGCAGCGCCACGGCATTGAGGCCCGGATCGACACGCTGGATATCGGCCCCAGTCACGCGGCGGGCCCCGCCGTGCTGGACGCGGCGCATGCCCAAGGTGCCGACCTGATTGTCATGGGCGCCTGGAGCCGTTCGCGCCTTGCGCAGATGGTGCTGGGTGGCACCACGCGCCACCTGTTCATGCGCGGCGACGTGCCCATGCTGGTGGCGCACTGAAAAATCCCTTTCCGGGAGTTTCGGGGCAATCACCCTAGAATAGCCTTCCATACGGCTACTTGTGCAAGTCCCATCAGTGGGCCTAGGGTGAAATTGCACCCGCGCGATCCCCACTGCGTCCCCTGCAGCGTGTCGGGTGCGACAACCCAACATCGATACGTCAGGAGGTCGCTTATGTCGTCCGCAAGCCTGGCTTTACCCCGTCACGCCCATCCGGACAGCGTCCGCATCGCCGCGCTGAGTGCTGCCATCGCTCTAAACCTGGCCGCGCTCATGGTCGTCATGCGGCCGATGGCTCCGCAGTGGGCCGCGCAGGTGCAACGCATCACCACCACGCCGATCAGCTGGATCACCCCGGAGAAAGAGCTTCCACCGCCACCGCCCGTCGACATACAAAAGCTGGTGCAGCCGAAAGCCGTGCCGCGTACCCAGGTCGTACCGCAGCCATTACCGGTCAACCCACCCGTGACCACGACGGACGAGGGCAGCATCCCCGCACCACCGGTGGTGCCGACACTGGCGCCGTCGACCGACGCTCCGACGACAGGCGCGCCCATGGAAGCCACGCTCGCCTACCGGGCGACGCCGCTGAAATATCCGCCGCAAGCCCTGCGTTCGCACATGGAAGGACAGGTGATCCTCAAAGTACTGGTCGACGAGAACGGCGTGCCACAGGACGTAACGGTCGAGAAGAGCAGCGGCCAGCAGGTACTCGATCGCAGCGCAAGCGAGCAGGTATTGAAGGGCTGGCGATTCGAGCCCGCCACCGTGAACGGCCACGCCGTACGCGCATGGGCGCGCGTGCCCGTGACATTCAGCCTGAACGAGCTGTAGGCGCGCCCGTCGCCCACCGGCGCGACACAAAAAGGAAGGCCCGGCCTGCGTCCAGTGGCAGGTCGGGCCCTTCCTCGGCAAACGAAAACATCAGCGGGCGCTGGCAGTCACCGGCTGCGCGTGACCGCGTGACCCGCGCACGATGGCCCATACCACGGCCGCCACCACGATCACGGGCAGGCACACGGGCAACAGGGCAAGCGCCACGATGGGCGCCACGATCAACAGCGCGATACCACCGAAAAAAGCACCGAGTAGCGCGCCGACCACGCTGAAAAGACCGCCGATCAAGGTGAAGATGAGCTTGAACACCAGGCCTATCGCCACCGCACCCAGCCAGATTCCCAACACCACCATCAAGAGCACGCTCATTGCAATCATGACGCTTCTCCTCCCGGCATCGCCGGCGACCATGCGCATCGACGTTTTGAGGCGATCGATGCCGTTTTCAAGGCCTTCTTGAGTAGCATCGTGCGCTTTTGCGGTGCCTCGCGCATGTCGCGAAAGTCATGCCGGCCCGCTCCTATTCCGCCCCCTCGGGTTACGGGACTTTAACGACCCACATGCTCCACTGCGCGCCGGTTTCCATCGAGTAACATCGCATGGCCAAACACATGCAACACCTCAAGGCGCTGCGTGAGATCGCGTTTGACTATGGTGTGGGTGAGCATCCCGATCTAGCCACGATGTCCCGGGAGCTGAGCCGCGCGGTTTATCAGAACAGGCACGCGCTGGACGCGGATCTCGCCGATCTGCGCTTGCGCGACAAGGGCTTCGAGCGCTGGATCGTCGCGCAGCGCAGCAAGCCGGACATCAGCGTCCTGGTGATGGCATGGCCGGCAAACTACAGCTCGCCCATCCATGACCACGACGGGCTGTGGGGCCTGGAGATGGCCCTGCATGGTGCCCTGGAAGTGGAGTCATGGGACCGCGATGAAAACGGCAAGGTCCTGCGAATGACCGGCCGCGACTGGCTGGGCCCCGGGGACGTCAGCTGGTTCGACGCCGACGACCGCTACGCACACCGCTGCCGCAACCTCTCCCGGCAGGAAACGGCGCTGACGCTTCACGTCTACGGTGGCGATCTGGCACAGTACTTCACATACCAAGAAGCCGGCGAAGCCGGCCAGTGGACCAAGAGCCCGCAGCGCAGCAGCATCGCTGGTCGCCTGTACGCCTGAGCCACGCAGGTTCCAAACGCTTTGATTTAAGGGAGTGGCATGTATCGACGGGTCGCCATCATCGGCGGCGGTGCTGCAGCGGCAGCGCTGCTGAGCGAGCTGCTGGAACGCCAGCTGCCGCAGCCGTTGCATCTGGACTGGTACACCGGTGGCGCTAGTTCGCCACGCGGTGTCGCGTATGGCACGCGGTCCGACAAGCATCTGCTGAATGTTCGTGCCGCCTCGATGAGCATGTTTGCCGCCAGGCCGCACGGGTTCCTTGATTTCGCCCAGCGCGGCGACGGCACCATCGCCGGCACGGATTTCCTGCCGCGTCGCCTCTATGGCGACTATCTGGAGGCGGAAGTCGAACGCGCGCTCGAACGCGCCCGCGCGGCCGGCCACGACGTACGCGTACTGCCGTTCGCGGTGGACGCCATCGTGCCAGAGAGCGCCGGCGTCACCGTCGTCCACGGTGAGGAAAACACACGCGTCGATGCCGCCGTGCTGGCCATCGGCTCGCTACCTCCCCTGCCCTTGGGCGGCGTCGCCGATGCGGCTCTCGCCAGCGGCGGGTACGTCACCGAACCCTGGGGTTTCCTCGCCCAGGCCAAGCCGGATACGCGCCCGCTCAAAGTGGTGCTGATCGGATTGGGTCTGACTGCGGTCGACGTACTGCTGGAATTGTCGGCGCTATGGCCCAACGCCAGCTTCGAAGCCATTTCACGCCACGGCCTGTTGCCGGAACCGCATCTGCACCAAGCCTCCGCGCCGGCCGATGACGGCAGCGAGCTGATCGAATCCATGCGCGAGGCGCCTTACATCCGCAACTGGATTCGCCTGCTGCGCGAATCCGTCGCACAGAGCGCCGACTGGCGCACGGTGATCGACAGCCTGCGCCCGCATACACCGTCGCTCTGGGCGATGCTTCCCGAAGTGGAACGCTCGCGCTTCCTGCGACATGCACGCTGGGCGTGGGAACGCGTGCGCCACCGCATGCCGCCGCAAGTGATGGCATCCATGGCAGCACTCGAAGATGCCGGCCGTCTGCACCGTCGCCGTGGCCGCCTGCAGGCCGTGGACGTGGCGGGCGACAAGCTGCATCTGGACATCCGCTTGCCACACGGCAAGGGCGTGGAGACGATGGACGCTGACCTGGTGATCCAGACGGTGGGCCTGAATACCGACGTGCGCCGCACACAGCACGCCTTGGTTCGCCAGCTATCGACCAACGGCCATGTAACGGCCGACCCGCTGGGTCTCGGCGTGGTCGCCACTACCGAAGGCCGCGTAAAGCACGGCACGCAAACGTGGCAGCACTTCTACGCCATCGGCACCCTACTCCGAGGCGCATTGTGGGAATCGACGGCCATGCCGGAAATCCGGCAACAGGCACGCAACCTCGCGGATCGCCTGATGAAGAGCGAGTAAGGAAAAGGGAGCGCCAGGCGCTCCCTTTTTCATGTAGGCCATTCATCACCAAGCCGAACGTCGTTGCCGAGGGTTCTGTCATCGCCACCCTCTACGTCTGCATGACTTGAAAGTTCGGGACGCCTCGGCGAATTCAGCCTCCACGCAACCGTAGAACCAGATGTAACGTGGACTCTTTCTGGATGTTGTAATCACTCACCGCCCTACCATCTTCAAGCTGCTTACCGGCGAAGATAAGTCGCTGTTGATCAGGGGGAATGCCTTCTTTGTCTTGAATCATAGCCTTGAGGTTTTCGATCGAATCGGACGGCTGGGCATCGAGGGTAATCGTCTTACCCGTGAGGGTTTTGATGAACAACTGCATCGCCATGACAGACGGCGCAAAGGTCATGAAACCGCAGGCAAGAAAAACGAGAAGTCCCACGCTTAAACGGCTTTTTCGTGTAGAAGTGTTCATGGATATTTTCCCTATGTGTTGGTGCACCTCATCGCCGATCGATCGTGATCGGCAACGTGTGCGCATGGCGCTTAGGTCATCCGCGTATTCATTGATGGCGTGCGCGTCCAGCTACTGGGCTAGCGTCAGTCCGCTCGGATCGCTACCCAGCGCGCCTTGATTGGCATTACCAAAATCGCTGAGCGTTTGAACCTGGTACGTCGACGGATTCACTGTCAGCAAAGCGCCATTTCCTTCGGGCCCGCCATCCGCATCAGTTACACCAAGCAACCCCGACGACGACAACCAAGTAATGCCGTTCGGTGCGATGGCGGTTTGCGCAGTCGAGCCCGTGCCAAAATCAGTGAGCAGGGTTCGAAAACCGTTCGTTGGATTCACCTGCACCACGGCGCCACCACCGCCCGAACTCAGTTCCTGCACCAGCACATAGATGGCGCCTGACGGACTGATCGTCACGCTCATCGGCGTGGACTCAGGGTTCGTGTCGACCCAACCTTGAGCGCTGTTGCCAAAATCGCTCAATACATTGCGTGCGCCCGTGCCCGGGTCGACGGTAAACAGTTCACCTTGGCCATTCGTGCCAGCGCTGCCATCGGCCACCAGAATGGTGCTGCCCAATAATCCGAGGAGCCCAGGCCAATACACCATGCTATCGGGATAGACGCCTTGATTCGTGCCAACGCCAAAATCCGTCAGCAGCGCACGACTGCCTGAACTGCTCACCGAAAAGATTGCACCCTGGCCATTCGTTCCGGCCATCGGATCGACCACCAGGATCTGCGCAGTCAATCCCAACAAACCCGGCACGACCAATACGCCGGATGGATCCTGCCCCACATCACCCTGCACGCTGTTGCCGAAATCACTAAGTTGGGCTCGATAGCCCGTCACCGGATCGACTTCGAAAAGTGCACCTTGTCCGTTCGTTCCCGCGCTGCTGTCGGTGACGATGGCCTCGGCCGAACCGAGCAGCCCAAGCAAGCCCGCTGGCATCCAACCCACGCCACTAGGATCGACACCCGTATCCCCTTGTGTGCTACTCCCGAAATCGCTGAACAACGTTCGGTTACCGCTGCTTTGATCAACGATGAATAGCGCACCTTGTTGATTGGTGCCTGCGCTTTGATCGACCGCGAGTAGATTGCCCGTGGCAATCGACGACGCAGCCGCAACACCCATGCATCCGACTGATAACGCCAAAACCATTAGCTTACGTTTCATGATTGTCCCCCGCTTGTGGATGGGCCATACATGTGCGTTTGAATGGCACATGCGTACCTGACGAAGGCGCGGTGGCGCCTGCGTACCTCGCTTTTCAACAAGAGAAAACCACCAACAAAACCGCCGTTACCCCAGCAGACGCCGGGCTACGGTGCCTTCCTTGCATGCCACGACGCTGCATTCCAGCATTCGCTGGAAAGATGATTTGAGCTTGCCCCAGATGTTGTTAGCGACTCTAAATCGCTCAATGCGGCCGTCATGCACAGCAAGGCGCACCGATCCATCGAATTGCCGATACCTCTTCTGCTTATCCGCGTACTACAACGCTGCAGAACGATGACTATGCCAAAGACGGTACCAACTGTCGGCACCCAGAAATGCCAGATCGCTTTCGTCGCTGAACCCGGATTTCCGGGTCGCGAAGCTAGCGCATGCACAGTTATCGCCTTGTGATCGACGCATGCATCGCCATTCACGGGCACGATGCACGCACAGCGACTGCACATAGACGTCACCACTTCTGCTGCGCCACGCAGCAAGCGATGCTTGCCAATGGAACGGTGTTGTTGTTGCGCAAGATCGAGGGAAACAGCCATTTGCGGACGGTTGGCAAACTGCGCGACATCCCCCGCTCACACCACGAAATAGTTGGCATGAAGATGTCCTGCGTGGCCTGTTCTTTGGTGTCGCTTCTTTTTCTCGTAGGCAACGCGCCGGCGCTGGGCAGTGACAATCACCAACTGCCATAGGGGATGCCGTGCTCTTGCACATATTGGCGCGCGGGCTCGTGCATGGGTCGATATTTCCCACCCGACTTGCCCTCGTACGGCCCCAACGGCTCCACCTCCGCCTGCCCGCGCATCACTTCCACCGCAGGCATCCCGATGCCGTTGATCCACACCACGGTGCGCCCCCCCTTGGCGCTACGCCGATGCTGATCATGTGACGGCAACTGGTTTCGGTATGGCCCTGCCACGTGATCGCTTCTTGCTTGACCAACGCCTGCCGCATGCTGTTCGGCACAGTGAATTGCCATCGGTAGGTTTGCGGCTCGGCCAGCGACTGCCAGCGCACGAACACTTCCATGGGTGCTCCCGCACTGTCGATGGAAGCGCCACCCGTACCACCTCGGCCACTCCAGCCCTCGGTTTGTCCAAATTCCGTCGCCATGCCCTGTGGTATCTCGACGGTTCGCCCTCGGTCATCCGTCACTTGCAGTGCTTCAACCCATGCTTCCATGTAGCTAGGCGTGTAGACACCCAACGACCAATGGTGGCAATTCTGGCGTGCCTCGCGCCGGATACGCGCGTCGCTGTACTCCTCGCTGGCACAGGCCGGCAGCAATAGCGCGCTGAGCAGTACCAGCCACAAGCATGAAGCTGCCTTATGTCGTTTGTTCATCCGTGCCCCCCGCGTTTGGACGTCCGCGAGATGCCCGCGAGGATCGACGGGGCTCACCAGCTTCCATAGGGAATTCCGTGCTCTTGGATGTACTGCTTGGCCGGGCCCGATAACGGATAGGCGTATTCCTTACCCCGCCCCTGCCATGGCCCCAACGGCTCCACCTCCGCCTGCCCGCGCATCACTTCCACCGCAGGCATCCCGATGCCGTTGATCCACACTACGGTGCGCCCTCCTGGAGCGACGCCGATGCTGATGTTCTGTCGGCAACTGGTCTCGGCACGACCCCGCCACGTAATCGCCTCTTGCTTGACCAACGCCTGCCGCACGCTGGCCGGCACAGTGAATTGCCAGCGGTAGGTTTGCGGCTCGGCCAGTGACTGCCAGCGCACGAACACTTGCATTGGTGCACCCGCGCTGTCGATCGTGGTTCCCCCCCGCGCCACCCAAACCATCCCAACCCACGGTCTGCCCCAAACTGCCAGCCATACCTTGCGGTATCACAACCGTTCGTCCCCGATCATCCGTGACTTCCAACGTTTCGACCCATGCCTCCATGAAACGGGGAGCGCCCACCATCATCGACCAATGCCGACAGTTTTGCGTTGCCTCTCGCCGGATACGCGCGTCGCTGTATTCCTCGCCGGCGCATGCCGGCAGCAATAGGGTGCCAAGCAGCATCAGCAACAGGCATGAAATAGCCTTGTGTTGCTTGCTCATTCGTGCCCCTGCTTTTGGATGTCGGTGGGATGCCTGCGAGGGTCGACGGGGCTCACCAACTGCCATAGGGAATGCCGTGCTCTTCCACATACTGCTTAGCTTGGTCCGAAAAGCGTACGTAACGCCCGCCATGTTGCCCTTGGTCCGGCCCCAACGGTTCCACCTCCTCTTGCCCGCGCATCACCTCCACCGCCGGCATCCCGATGCCGTTGATCCACACTACGGTGCGCCCTCCTGGAGCGACGCCGATGCTGATGTTCTGTCGGCAACTGGTCTCGGCACGACCCCGCCACGTAATCGCCTCTTGCTTGACCAACGCCTGCCGCACGCTGGCCGGCACAGTGAATTGCCAGCGGTAGGTTTGCGGCTCAGCCAGTGACTGCCAGCGCACGAACACTTGCATTGGTGCACCCGCGCTGTCGATCGTGGTTCCTCCCGCGCCACCCAAACCATCCCAACCCACGGTCTGCCCCAAACTGCCAGCCATACCTTGCGGTATCACAACCGTTCGTCCCCGATCATCCGTGACTTCCAACGTTTCGACCCATGCCTCCATGAAACGGGGAGCGCCCACCATCATCGACCAATGCCGACAGTTTTGCGTCGCCTCTCGCCGGATACGCGCGTCGCTGTATTCCTCGCTGGCGCATGCAGGCAGCAACAAAGCGCTGAGCAACACCAACAGCAGGCGTGAAATTGCCTTGTGCCACCTGTTCATTAGTGTCCCTTCTTCTGCAAGTAAGTAAGACGATCGCGCTCATCGGCAGGACGCATAGGAAACAACACACCGAGGTCCGCGCCCCACGCTGTCGGCAATGTGGCGACCACCGTGTTCGGTTTGGTCTTGTCGTCGTAGGTCGGCGGCCAATCACCTGGGTTCCAGTTTGCCGACTGGTGCAGGTAGCGGCGGCTAAGCCACTGCTCTTCCTGGCGGATCAGCGGGATCTCGCCCTTACCGTCATTGAGCGCGTAGGCAAGCAATTTGTCCTTGATGGAAATCAGTTCATCGGGCAGCGTCAACGCCGGCACGTCATCGGGGGACTGCGCGAATGGCACCCCTGCCCGCACCGCCAACGCATGCATGATGCGCAAGGTGATCAACTGATAGTCGCCACGCACCTGCCGCAGCGCGACCAGCGCGGCGGCCACTTGCAGCTTGACCTCACTGACGGGCCCCCTGAAGGTTTGCCGGCGGCCCGCGACCACCTTGGTCCAGGTCTGGATCTTCCAGGTGTGAGAATTCGGCGGTGGATTCAGCTCCGGATCGATCAGCCAGTCCTTGTCCAGCTTGTCCGCCTCGCGAAGCTGGTCCAGGGTGCGTTTGACGGCGGTGCTCTCCGTGGCCACCTTATCGAGATAGACCTTCAGCATCTCTTTCAACTCGCGAGACGTAGCGAAGTCGTATTTCTCTTGATCCAAGTTCTCCAAGCTGATCTCCGGCCGCGTCAGTACGCTTTGTTCCCACCCGAGCATGGAATAGCCGCCACCGAGATCCGAGTGCACGCCCGGCAGGGAAATTTCGATATACCGGCTCAGCTTGACGCGATTGAGGCAGAAGTTTTCGCGGCATTCGTCCCTTGCTGTCAGGTGCACCACCTGGTCGGCGCAATCGTCGGACAGGTGGAGTTTGACCGGGTCGTTGTTGCCGTTGTCGGGGATGCCGATGGCTGCGACGCTTTCGTACAGGCCCACGAAGCGGATACGTAGATCGCTTTTGTTGCCGCCGCTCCAACCGTCTTTGAGGGGCAGGCCCGCCTCTCGCAGTTGGCGCGCCATGACGCCTTGATCCCCGCCGTGCAGAATCAGCGAAACCACATGGCGCGATGACGCCGCGCCGCGACTGAAGCCGAACAGGTCGAACTCGATGGCGTCGATAATGATGTTGGTGTTTCCAAGGAAGAACGCCTTGATCTCCGCCACGGCCGCTTCCACGGCTTTCTCGGCACAGGCAATCACCCCGGTGGGACCAAAGCCCGTGCCAAAGGTAAAGATGCTGTCCTTGTGATCGGCCCGCGTGCCGATGCCTTCGATATAGGCGCGACGGTAGACATAGAGTCGGCCATCCTCGCCGGTTTCTGCATCGACGAGTCGGTGCGTTTCGCGGTACAGGGTGTACAGCCGATGCACATTCGTCTCACCCCCCGCATAGCTCACATCATTCATGTTGTTCTGCTTGCGGCACGCCGCCATCAATTGATCGATGATCGCGGGATGCTTGTCGAGGCCGGCAGCCTGAGGCGAGCATTTTTCGATGGCCGCCTTGCTGTTGGGGTAGTTGTTGCCGGTGCCGTCGTCGCATAGGGCAATGCGTATCACCACGTGCACCGGATCCTCGGCGGGCGGGCGAGTAACCGCGAACGCGGCGGAGGAAACGCCGGTACCGGCGGGTGGCGCTGATATCGGCGCGGTGTTGGTGGATTCACTCAGTGCCGGTGCGCTCCGTTGGTTAGTGGCGGCATCGGCTTCGTCGTCCAAGGTTTCGCGGTTTTGCGAGGCTATCAAACGCGCGCCGCAGGTGGTGCGCATGCCTTCCACTGCCGGGGCGTAGCCAAACAGCGACGGCACACCGCCCTCAATGGGGAAAATGCCGTTGCATTGCGGGCAGAACACCATGTGTCCCTTGCCGGCCACGCGATGCCCGTTATCAAGTCGCATCAGTGCGTAACCTTCCAGCACACGACCACCATGATCGGTGGTATCGCAACAGCCAATGATGTTTTTCTCGGCCATGGAATCGCTCTTCTTGATAGACAAGAAGACGATCGGCTAACGAGCATCACGTTGTCAGTGGCACAACGCCGCTGTTTCTTGTCAGGGGACTGCACCAACCGTTAGCCCGCGCAGGCAGCGTTTGCACGTCATGCATGCATGCATGTTTACTGTGTGCTTGCTGGGCGTTGTTGTGGATGTAGTCCTTCGTGCCGTAACACCGTACAGACGCGCTGTAGGCGTTCACCTTGTTTACGTCGAGCCATCGCCCGACATGCGTTTTTTTCGGTGCTGGCGTGAGCGGGTATGTCACTCGCACCGTCTGTTCTGGTCTTTTTCGTGGCTACGCGAGTGACCACGGCAGTTGATGCCGTGACCCGCGAGGCGCCGGTGTAACGAGCACCGATGACTCGCTAACCATAACCAACTGTTGAAGAGTTGATGATGGCCAACAGCGATCATAAGACAGGGCGACGCCCGTCTTCACCCCCGAACGGCAACCAAGCCGTTTCACCGCACGCCCTGGGTATCCCCAGCTCTGCCCCTGCGGTTATTCCCGAGTTCGATCCCGATGCCGTTGCGAGATGGCTCATGCGGCTGCATGAGCCCCTTCAGAAACGGGACTGGGTCGTTATCCCGTGGAATGCGCGGGATCCGCAGAGTGCCCGCGTGCTCACCGGTGAAGTGAGGATGATTCTTGAGGCAGCCGTGCTCTGCCTCGGGCAAATCAACCATCGGCGAATGCGGTCGCCGACTGCCGACGCTTAAACCCCGTCCGATGATCGGCCCCGTGGCGCATCGGCTCACGCGTCGATGCGCCACACCTTCGGGCGATCACGGACGGGGCACACGGCATTCCCTGACACGGATCACACGCTGATCCATGGTGCTGCAAACGGAATTTGATATGGAGCGCGAGCAACGCAAGCACGAACCCCGCGGGCTCGGTGTGCTGTGAACCCACGAACCAGCGCGATCAACACGACGGCGCCTTAGCGCGCCGCCGGTCGATGTGCCTTCTGCATGTTGTCGGTGCTATGAAAAGACCTGGCGATTCACCATCCACTCAACACGACTTTCCCAATCGTGCTTGCGCTCTCCACTTGCGCATGCGCGCGGCGCAGGTTCGCCGCGCCGATGGTGCCGAGGTTGTCACGCAGCGTCGTACGTAGCACGCCCGCATCGACCAAATCAGCCGCCTCGTTGAGCAGCTGGTGCTGGGCTTGCATGTCCTCGGTGTGAAACAGCGAACGGGTATACATGAACTCCCAGTGCAGCGACAGGCTCTTTTGCTTGAGCAGACGGATATCCAGCGGTGTCGCCGGGTCGTCGATCAAGGCAAGTTTGCCCTGGGGCTTGAGCAGTTCAACCAGCGAGGCATAGTGCTGTTCGGTGTGCGTGAGGCTGAGTACGTAATCCACGCCCTGCGGTGCTACTGCCTTCACCGCAGCCACCAGATCGCCGTGATGATTGACCACGTGATGCGCGCCCATATCCGTCGCCCAAGTTTGCGTGTCCGGCCGCGAGGCCGTGGCGACGACAGTGAAATTGGTCAGGCGGCGAATCAATTGGATGGCCATCGATCCCACACCGCCGGCACCGCCAACAACGAGAATCACGCCACTACGTGGCGTGCTGCCGCGCGGCACACCCAGGCGATCGAACAGCATTTCCCACGCGGTGATGGTGGTGAGCGGCAAGGCGGCGGCCTGCGCAAAGTCGAGCGTGGAGGGCTTGCGCCCCACGATGCGTTCGTCGACCAATTGAAATTGGGCGTTGCTGCCGGAGCGGTCGATGGCGCCCGCGTAGTACACGTCGTCACCGGGCTTGAACAACGTGACGTCGGCGCCCACAGCCACCACGGTACCCGCTGCGTCCCACCCCAACACTTTGTCGGCGCCTGCGGGATCGACGCGCTGCCGTATCTTGGTATCCACGGGATTGACCGACACGGCCTCAACCCGCACCAACAGGTCGCGTCCTTGCGGCGCGGGCTGCGGAAGCTCGACGTCGATAAGGCTCTGCGCATCGGTAATGGGCAGCATCTGCTGGTAGGCAACGGCTTTCATGCAAGGTTCCTCAAGCAAAAGGGGATAACTTAGGGATGCTCTGATCTATTCAACGCGGGTGGCATGATGCCCAGAACGCTCGCAGGCTGTGGGGCGTGACGCGGCCCAGGCTGGTTGCCTGGGCAAGTTGCGCACCGCAGCCTGCGAGCGTTCTGGACATCACCCGCAGGGCCGGCCCTGTTTGCCTGCCACTGCGCGCCGCACTGTCTCGACAGGCCACCAGCCTGCCTTCACCAGTGCGGCGCGCAGTGGCAGGCAAACAGAACCGGTGACACCCACGTCGAATAGATCAGAGCATCCCTGAGATGATTCTGCGCCGACGAAAGTCGTCAAACAGTCGCGTAAACATCGCCTTGGTTTCGACATGTTCGTGGAAGCCGAAGCGACGCGCCTTGGAGCCGTCGCCGAACATGTCGTAATCCCACGAGAACACGAAGTCCGCGAAACGCCAGGACGATACCTCGGACCAGTCGTGCGACGCCAAGCCTTGGCGTTCGCCCATGGCTCGCCACAGGGGCGCTTTGTCCGCCATCACGGTGTCCAGCGATAGCGGCAGGGACGGCGCTACTTCTAGACCAAAATAGTCCGCGATGAAGGGCCACATCTCGTTCCAGCGAAACAGGTCGCCATTGGTGATGTTGAACGCCTGGTTGGCGCAACGCGGCTCGGTGGCTGCCCACACGGTGGCACGCGCGAGCAGGCCGGCGTCGGTCATTTCGAGCAGACGGTCGTAAGCGCCCGGCTTGCCGGGGAAGCGCAGCGGCAAGCCGAGTTCTTTGCTGATCGACGCGTAGACGGCGATCGCCAGCGCCAGGTTCATCGGATTGCCTGAGCGCGAATCCTCCAACCACGGCAGGGCGGATGGCCGACCAGTTCCACGCCCTGCCCTGCTGGCGCGCTTCGAGAAAGCGCTGCTGGTCGTGCATGAATTCCGGCGGCATAAAGGCCGCGTCGGTTTCTCGCGCGGGCGTCTTGAACGGTCCAAGGTGACCGCCGTAGACCTTGTAGCCCTGCATCAGGCTGATGTGTTGCAGGCTCTTGGCCACGGGCTCGATAGCGTCGACCACGTTCACCAGCATCGCGAGATTTGGCGGCACCAGTTCCGCCCAGGTGGGGCGATCCTGATAGGCGGTGTAGAACACGTGCGTCACGTCGGAAAGCGCGCCGAGTTTCTTTCGCGTGTCGTCGGCATCGAGAAGATCGACGGCGATGTGGCGCACGCGGCCCTGACTTGTACCGTCGCGGCGCGAGAGGCCGATCACCTGCCAATCGTCCAATGTCGACAGATGATCGATAAGGTTGCGACCAATCACGCCCTGCGCGCCGACGACGAGGGCTACCTTGTGCTGCGATGTCATGACGTTCCTTCGTTCAATGGAGCAAGTGCAGGAATCAGGCGCACGCGACTACGGTGGCGCCGCGGCGACGTTCGAGTGCGGCGCTGATCAGCGTGACCAACAGGCCGAGCAAAGCCACCACCGCACCCGCGATGCTCACCGAAGGTAGGCCAAGGTTCATACCGATCATCGAGCCACCGATGAAGGCACCGATGGCGTTGCCCAGATTGAACGCGGCGATATTGAGCGTGGAGGCAAGGTGCGGGCCTTCACTCGCTTGCTGCACCACACGCATCTGCAACGGCGGTACCGTGGCGAAAGCCGCAATGCCCCACACGAATACGGTGACGATGGCGGCGATGGTGTTGTGCATGGTCCAGGCGAAGGCAAACATGATCACTGCCAGCAGTACCAGCACGCTGGCCAATGACGGCATCAAGCGCCAGTCCGCCAGGCGGCCGCCCAGCATGTTGCCGATGGTGGTACCCACGCCGAACAGGATCAGCACCCAACCGGTAGCGCCCACGCTGACATGCGATACCTGCTGCAGGATCGGCGCGATGTAAGTGAACACGGTGAACACACCACCGAAACCCAGCACCGTCATCAGCAGCGCCAGCAGCACCTGCGGCTGTCGCAGCACGCGGAGCTCGCGCTTCATGTGTGGCGACGGCAGATCCGGCAAGGCCGGCACCAAACGCCATACCGCAATGGCTGCCACGATGCCCAGGCCGGTCACGGCGGCAAAGGTGGAGCGCCAGCCAGCCCACTGACCAAGGAAGGTGCCGAACGGCACGCCCAGTACGTTGGCCAGGGTCAGGCCGGTGAACATCAGCGCGATGGCGCGGGCTGCCTGCCCACGCGGCACGACGTGCGAGGCCACCACCGCACCGATACCGAAGAACGAGCCATGACAGAACGCGGCCACCACGCGAGCCACCATCAGCACGCCGTAGTTAGGCGCCACGGCGCACAGGGCGTTGCCCAGGATAAACAGGCCGAGCAGCAGCAACAGCGCGTTGCGCCGTTCCATGCGCGCGGTGAGGGCCGCCAGCAGCGGCGCACCCGCGGCCACGCCCAGCGCGTAGCCGGAGACCAGCAGGCCCGCGGAGGGAATGCTGACGTGCAGGTCCGATGCCACCTCGGGCAACAGGCCCATGATCACGAATTCGGTGGTACCGATGGCAAAAGCCGCCACGGACAGGGCCAGCAAGGCCAGCCGGGACGGGTCAGACGCCGAGGCGCCGGACGTTGGAAGGGAATCTTGTGCGTTCATGGGAGGGATCCCTGACGGAAACGGCCACCACTTTGCGCCTTGTCGTTTCCTGTGAGAATCGAGCAAACTAGAGAGGCATCTTTTCCCATAAGTTAAAGATCTCCTCTTTTCAGGGTCTGGGGTTCCATGGTCGATTTCGACGACATGCGCCTGTTTGTCCGCGCCGTCACCGAAGGCAGCCTGTCGGCGGCCGGCCGGGAGCTGGGCCTATCGCCAGCGGCCGCCAGCAAGCGGCTGACCCGCTTGGAGACCACGCTGGGCGTGCGGCTGCTGCAGCGCAGTTCGCGCCGACTGGTGCTTACTGAAGAGGGCACCATCTATTTCGAGCGGTGCCAGGCCATCATCGCTGACGTGGACGATGCCAATTCGGCGGTCGGGTTGCGCCAGTTGGAGGTGCGGGGGCAGCTGCACATCTCCGCGTCGGTGGATATGGGTCGGCAATACATCGGCCCCATTGCAGCGGATTTCGCCGGGCAGCACCCGCAGCTTCACCTGCGCCTGACCAATTCCGACACCATGCTCGACCTGTTCGAGTACGGGGTGGATGTGGCCGTGCGCGGCGGCAGCATGGCCGACTCGCGGCTGGTGTCGCGCTTGCTGACTAGCAACTTCCGCGTGCTCTGCGCCTCACCGGACTATCTGGAACGCCACGGACACCCCGACAGCGTGGAGGCCCTGCGGCACCACCGCTGCCTGATGCTGCACCGCCCCGGCCACAGCGTGTTGCCCTGGATCATGCAGACACCCGAGGGGCCACGCCCCCTGCGCGTGGATGCGGCGATCACCTGCGACAACGGCGACCTGATGCGCACGCTGGCGCTCGCCGGCCACGGCATCGCCTTCAAATCCGCCTGGGATATCGCCGAGGACGTGCGCGCAGGCCGACTGGTACCGCTCAAGAGCGAGGTAATCTTGCCGGACGCCCACATCTACGCCATCTACCCAAGCCGCGCCTACCTGCCTGCACGCATCCGCCTGTTCGTGGATCATCTGCAACAGGAACTCAAAGCGCGCGAGCAAGATGTGCTCGATACCGTACGCGCAGCCATGCGTTGAGGACATAGACCTTGCTGACCACCATTGTCGGTGCCCTGCTGCTTACCCTGCACATCGCCGGCGTGCTGGCCGCGATGCATGCAGTGATGAATACGCGCACGCCACAAGGCGCGTTTGCCTGGGCGCTGGGCCTGGTGCTTCTGCCCTACATCACGTTGGTGCCATACCTATATCTCGGGCGCAGCCGTTTCCACGGCTACGTGGACCTGCACCGTGCGCGACGCGGCCAGATCCAGGCCCTCGCCGACGAGCAGCTCGCGAACGAGGACGCTCCGCCCGTGGTCACCGAGCGCTACGGCGAAATCGCGCGCATGCTCGGCGCACGCTTCCACGAGGGCCAGCGCCTGCGCCTACTGGTGAATGGCGACGCCACGTTTGAGGCCATCCTCAGCGCTATCAGCGGGGCGCAGCGGTGTGTGCTGGTGCAGTTCTTCATCATCCACGACGACATGCTCGGCAAGCGCATGCAGCAGGTGTTGATCGATCGCGTGCGCGCCGGTGTAGACGTTTGTGTGCTGTACGACGGCATCGGCAGCCACGCGCTGCCTCATGCGTACGTGGAAACGCTGCGCGAAGCGGGCGTGAGTATTCATCCGTTCGCTACTCAGCGGCGCAGCAATCGCTTCCAGTTGAATTTCCGTAACCATCGCAAGATTGTCGTAGTCGACGGCATGCGCGGTTACGTCGGCGGGCTCAACGTGGGCGATGAGTATCTCGGCCTCAAGCCGCCGCTCGCTCCGTGGCGCGATACGCATCTGGAAATCGAAGGCCCTGCGGTGGCGGATCTGCAACGCAGTTTTGCGGAAGACTGGCACTGGGTAACGGGCGCCCTGCCCCCGCTGCTCAAGCCGCTGCTGGGCGAAGGCACGGCGCATACGCTGATTGCCGCCACGGGGCCGGCAGATCGCCAGGAAACATGCTCGCTGTTCTTTGTTGCGCTGATCCACGCGGCACGTCGCCGCCTGTGGATTACCACGCCCTATTTCGTGCCTGACCAGGCCGTGATGTCGGCGCTGCGGCTGGCCGTGTTCCGTGGCGTGGATGTCCGCGTGCTCATTCCGTCACGACCAGACCATCACACAGTATTCCTCGCCTCGACGTTGTACGCGCACGACGCCATCCGTGCGGGTATCCGCGTGTTCCGCTATCAGCCCGGTTTCATCCACGAAAAGGTACTGCTGGTGGACGACGATACGGCCTCGGTCGGCAGCATGAATCTCGACAACCGTTCGTTCCGTCTGAACTTTGAGATCGGCGCACTCAACGTGGACCGCGATTTCGCCACCCAGGTGGAAGCGATGCTGGGCAACGATTTTGCGCATGCCCATGAAGTCACCGAAGCGGAGTACGAGAAGGCGCCGTATCTGCGGCGGCTAGCGATGCATGTCGCCCGCTTGTTCGATCCGGTGCTCTGACGCCTGCCAGTTTCCTTGATCAGCCCTCGGCCTTGGTGCCGTAGACCACGAACAGGCCGCCCGTCAGCAACGCCGCGGCCAGCGACATGGCCGCCGCCACCACGAACATCGGTGCATAGCGCCCGCCGGAAGCAATCCAGCCGCCCAGCGGGCCAGTGACACCCAGCGCTACGTCGATGAACACGGAATACGCGGCGAGCGCTGCGCCGCGATTGCTCGCACTCACGCGCTCCACCGCCACCACGCCCAACGCGGGAAAGATCAGCGAGAAGCCGACGCCGCTCAACGCGGCACCCAGCATCGCCACACCGGCATGGTTGGCCGTGGCCAGCACGACCAGGCCGACACACTCCACCAGCAGAGAGACCAGCGCGGTGCGATAACCGCCGAAGTGCGCGATGGTCCAGCCCAGCACCAGACGCACACCGACGAAACACACACCGAAAATGCTGAGCGTCGGCGCGGCGCCGGACCAGCCCTCGCTCGCGTAGTACAAGGTGATGAAGGTGGCGATGACGCCAAAGCCGACCGAGCCCAGCGCAAGCCCCATGCCGTAGGGCGCGACGCGGCCGAACACGTGGTGCATCGGCATGCGCTCGCCGGCTTCGCTCCGCACCGCGGGGCGGCGCCATGCCAGCAACAGGCCAACCACCATCAGCAACAGACTCGCGACGCCGATGCTGGCGAAACCCAGCGCACCGGTCAGCACTACGCCCAGCGGCGCGCCCACCGCCAGCGCACCGTAGGTGGCAATGCCATTCCAGGAGATCACCTTGGCCGTGTGCTGGGCGCCGACGCTGCGAATGCCCCACATGATGCAACCCGTGGCCACGCAGCTTTCACCCATGCCGAGTGCAAGACGGGCCACCAGCATCACGGCGACCGACGCCATCGGCCAGCCGCGCAACAGGGCCGCGACAATCATCAGCACGCCGCTGGCGGCGCATGCCGTCAGGCCGATCAACGCGGCACGCTTGGGACCGGCCGTATCCGAGGTGCGCCCGGCGAAGCCACGGCTGAGCAACGTGGCTACGTACTGGGTGCTGATGACCAACCCCGCCAGCACCGCGCCAAAACCAAGATCGTTATGCACGAACGGCGGCAGCACCGCCAGTTGCATGCCGATCACCAGGTACGCCAGGAACGTGAAAAGGACGATCTGGACAATGCGCAGGGTCAGCGGCGATCCGCTTGCGCCCGGTTCAACGTGAGCATTCATGGGTACTACTTTGGGACAAGAAAAAAATAGCCTCGATGAGCGTCGACCGCGTCAGTCGGACTGGCGCCGCCGGCGGCTGGCCACCAGCCAGCCCAGATAGACGCCGATGCACACCCCGATGAACTCGGCCACCACACGGCCGCCAAGGTTGTCCGGGTCGTGTACTTCGGCCAGGCGCACGCGGAGCAGTTGCAGCGACTGCACGCGCCCGTAATTGAAATAGACGAGGTTCCACAGATCGTTGCCGCTAGCCAGCACCATGGCGATCAGGGTGGCCCAGCCGATCTCGACGGCTTGGCTCCATCCCTGGGTACGCCCAAAGAGGTGCAGCACGGTGTAGACCAGCAAGGCGATGACCAGCGCGATGGCGCCAGCCTCCAGCGAGCCGACGTACCCGTACCCCATCCAGGATTGATCGAAGAACATGCCCCTGTTTCCCATCGGCTGCCGTGGGATCAATTATGCCTGCGACAGCCGCCTGACCGCGCAATTGGCGAGGTCACTTTAGAAGGTTTTCGACCCTGAACGTTTTGCATCGACGCGGAATCCCGCGTCGAGCGCATCACACCTCACCAGCGCCAGGCTCGCTAGACTTTCCAACGCAACCTTTTGCGAGACCTGACGCGACCATGAAACCGCCCATCAGCAGCCGCGCCGCCCTTATCCTGGTCGACGTACAACCGGACTTCATGCCCGGTGGCGCGCTCGCCTGCCACGAGGGTGACACCATCGTGCCGGGCATCGATCAGCTGTTGAAACGCGACATTTTCAGGCACGTCGTGGCCACCCAGGACTGGCACCCGCCCGGCCACGTGTCGTTTGCCACGTCACACCCTGGGCGCGAGCCCTTCGACCGCATTCCGCTCTACGGCCACGCCCAGACGCTTTGGCCGCCGCACTGCGTGCAGCACACGCCCGGTGCGGAGCTGCACCCCTCCATCGACTGGTCGCACCTGGATACGGTGATCCGTAAGGGCGACGACCCTCGTGTGGATTCGTACAGCGGTTTCCGCGAGAACCACGGGCCGCATGGCAAGCGCCCCTCCACGCCGCTGCATGGCTGGCTACGCGAACAAGGCGTGGACGAGGTTTATCTATGTGGACTGGCGCGCGATGTCTGCGTGCTGTGGACGGCGCAGGACGCAGTGGAACTGGGCTACCGCACGCACGTGCTATGGGACCTTACGCGCCCCGTATCGCCAGACACCGATCTCTCCACGCGCGTGCGCTTCGACAACATGGGCGTGGGCGTGGTCGATTCGTCCGAGCTGGCCTGAGGCCAGTCCCTCAGGCGTCATCCTCGGAGCCGACGCTGACCTGCGGCTCACCGTCCTCGTCGATGCTTACGCTGACATCGATGGGTCGGCAGCAGACCTGGCAATCCTCGAAGTAGCGCTGGCTGCTGGCGGAGCCATCGACGAGGATCTCGATGGCTTCGCCGCAGTAAGGACAATGGATGAGGACGGCTTCGAGCATGTCGCTCACGTTACTTGTCCGGGTCGACGCGTCGTTCAGCGCTTGGCGAGCGACAGCGATGAGCCCCACTTGTTGACCTCGATGGTCGCGCTCTCGCCCGCCGCCAGCGTGGTATCCACGTGTGCATCGCTGCTCACCTTGTGGCATGCGCCGGAGTTGCGCAGCGACACGGTGTGCGCGCCACTGGGCACATAAAGCGTCGCCTGCTCGCCCGTCTCCAGCTGCGCGGCGAACTTATCGTCAATCACCACCTGGCTGGAGCAGCCGCCGCCAAAATAGCCATTGGCGCGCACGATCTGCAGCGTGGCGTTGCCATCGCCCGGCGCCTGGTAGAGGAACTGGCGATTGGACACCACGTCCTTGATGACCTTGTCGTGGTCGTTGGTCACGCCGCAACCGGTCAGCGCCACCATGGCCACCAACACCGCCGCACCTACCGCGCTCTGCATGATCTTCATCACCACACTCCACTTGATCCGAAAGTTAGCTGTCCGAGCATCGCGAAGACGCGATCAACCTGTTGTGAATCGTACGCTTACGGTGGGGGGCTGGTTCCCATGCCGAAGGGCACAGGATGCGGAACCAGCCCTCACGCGCCGTCCGGCGGGCCAACTGCAGCAAGGCTTTGTCCTTGCTGAGCAGGCATTGCGCGCCCGCCCCCAGTGCCAGTTCGAGGAATTTCTGGTCGTCCGGGTCCGCGCAGCGCGGCAATTTCACCGCCGGTGGCGGCACCAGGGCGGACGCGGGCAGCAGGACCACCCAGCGGTCGAATGCCGCTACGGCGTCGCCGCGCGCGGCGTCCGTTAGCCCGAAGGCGGGATATTCCAGCACCGCCAGCCATTCCTCGCGGCACGGTTCGTCCACCACAGCGACCACGGTGCCCTCCCGCAACGCATCCATCAGGCGGTCGCAGGCGGGGTCGCGGAACACGAACAGGTCGAGGGCAACGTTGGTGTCGAGGACGAGCCGGGGAACGGAAACAGGCATGGCGCGCATGGTGGCACACCCGGCCGGTTAAAATGATCGCCCCACCCCTGCGGACTACCGACATGACCGAACGCTTTTTCGACCACTATGCGGTTCGCGCCACGGCCATCGCCGAGGGCTCGCGCTACAGCGCCTGCGTGGTGGTGTCGCCGCTCGGATGTGCTGGCTTCCCCGTGTATTTCGCGGTCTGCGAGAACCGTAGTTTCCGCGACAGGGACCTTGCTGAAGCAGCGGCGGCCAAGGCGCTGGACGCCATCGAGTCACTGGAAGACGACGGTACGCCGGTGTTCCCCGAGGGCTACACCGGCTTTGATGACGAGCCACCGGCACCGTGACCGCATTGAAGTACCTGGGCGGTTACCCGCCGGCCTTGCTCGATAAGGTGCGCCAGCAGATCGACCGCGGTGAGCTGGGCGAGTACCTGCAGAAACGCCACCCCGGCCGCCACGAAGTGCAGAGCGACAAGGCGCTCTATGCCTACACCAATGCGCTACGCCAGGAGCACCTGCGCAACGCACCCGGCATCGACCGCGTGTGGTACGACAGCAAGCTCGACGTGATCAACAAGGCGCTGGGCATGCACACGGCTATCTCCCATGTGCACGGCAGCCGCATGAAGGCGCGCAAGGAGATCCGTATTGCCGCCCTGTTCCGGGATACGCCGCCGGAGTTCCTCAAGATGATCGTGGTGCACGAGCTGGCGCACCTGAAGGAAGCCGAGCACAACAAGGCGTTCTATCAGCTGTGCGAGTACATGCAGCCGGATTACCACCAGCAGGAATTCGACCTTCGTCTGTACCTCACCTGGCGTGATGTGCAGGCCGCCGCCCTGCTTGAGGCCAAGGCGCCGCGATAGAATGGGGGTGCCCCTCCCGATCGGTATCGCCCATGCCCGCTTGGTTCCATCAGTGGCTTAATCGTCCCCGCACCATCCAGATCGGCGGACGACCGTTCGTCAGCGAAGGGCTGACGCAACGCATTTGGGACGACATCTACCATTCTGCGCTCACCATCCGCTGGCCGACGTTCTTCGGGCTGGCCGCGGCCGTGTTCCTGGTGCTGAATGCGTTGTTCGGCCTGCTTTACCAGCTGGGCGACCACGCCATCGCCAACCAGTTTCCCTCCAACTTCGCCGGCGCATTCTTCTTCAGCGTGGAAACGCTGGCGACCGTCGGCTATGGCGACATGCACCCGCAGACGCTGTACGGCCATCTGGTGGCGACGGTAGAGATCTTTTTCGGCATGCTGAGCATCGCCCTGGTGACCGGCCTGGTGTTCGCCCGCTTCTCGCGGCCGCGGGCCAAGATGATGTTTGCCGATCATCCGGTGATCCGCCTCGTGCACGGCAAGCGCACGCTGATGATCCGCGCGGCCAACGCGCGCCAGAACGTGATCGCCGCAGCCTCTGCGAAGCTGCATCTGCTGCTGCGCGAAACCTCACCAGAAGGTTTTCGCCTGCGCCGCATCCACGACCTCACGCTGTTGCGCGACCGCCACCCGGTGTTCACGCTGAGCTGGAGCCTGATGCACGTCATCGACGAAGGCAGCCCACTGCATGGCATGAGCGCGGAGGATCTGGCGGCCTCCGAAGCCACCTTGATGCTAAGCATCGAAGGCATCGACGAAACCACTTCGCAGTCGATGCTCGCCCGCCGCCAGTGGAGTTATCGCGAGTGGCGCTGGAACCATCGCTACGTCGATCTGGTGCACGACGACGAACTGGGCATCAGCCACATCGACTACGGCGTCTTCCACCAGGTGCTGCCGGTGGAACAGGATGAGGACAGCGATCGCTTCTGAGCGCGCTACAGCGTCAACAGTACTTTCCCGATGGCGGCACGGCTTTCCAGATACTCGTGCGCACGAGCGCCATCCCGCAGCAGAAAACGCGCGGCAATGTGCGGCTTCACTGCACCCTGCCGAATCTGCTCGAACAGCATCGCCGCCCGTTCGCGCCGCACTTCCGGCCCGGTCAGCACGTTCCACAGGTCGCCGCCCGTCAGGGTGAGCGAGCGGTCCATCAGCAGGCGCGGATCGACTGGATCGGGATCGCCCGCCGCCATGCCATAGAACACCACGGTGCCACCAATACGTGCCGCCGCCAGGCTGTCCGCGAGCGTGCGCCCCACCGAGTCGTATACAACATTGGCGCCATGACCGCCGGTCAACGAACGCGCGGCCTGTACCCACTCCCCGTACCCCACGGCCGCATCGGCGCCCGCAGTGATGACCGCGTCGCGCTTGGCTTCATTTGAGGCGATGCCCAGCACCACCGCCCCCAACGACTTGAGCATCTGCACCAGCAGCAGGCCCACGCCGCCTGCGGCGGCATGCACTACAGCGACGTCGCCCGCCCGCGCAGCGAAGCTGTCGGTGACGAGGTACTGCGCCGTCAGCCCCTGCAGCAGAACGGCAGCCGCTGTGTCGTCGTCGATGTCATCAGGCAGGGGAATCAGGCGGTCGCGGTCCACCACAACCAGTTCCGCGTTGGCGTGCGGCATGTCGGCAAAGCCGACGCGAGTACCGACAGGAAAGCGCGCGTCCCCATCCACCGCTATCTCCACCACGCCCGCCCCTTCGTAGCCCAGCACCCAAGGTGCCGCTCCACTGAGGTGATAGTTGCCATTACGCCGGTAAACATCGGCAAAGTTGAGCCCAACGCTCTTCATCCGCACCAGAACTTGGCCGGGGCCGGGCACCGGGTCTGGACGCTCGGTCCAGCGCAGCACGCCGGCAGGGCCAAAGTGGTCAAACGTCAGTGCGTGCATCGGGTCATCCGAACGGGACTAAGGACGACAGGTTAATCAGGGAGCTCACTGCCGCCAACAGATCAGGATCAAAAGTGACAGCGGCGTCGTCTTTTCCTTACGGGAACCTGTACTCTGCGTCAACGTAACGCAAAATCGCGCGTTATTGAGGTCCATTGACCGCACGGGTGCGGTCATCGTTCAGGAGACAGCGCCATGCGGCGTACCTTTGTCGTGGGTTGCCCGCGTTCCGGTACCACTATTGTCCAGGCGCTGCTGGCGCGACACCCTGCGGTCTATACGCTGCCGGAAACCGCGTTCTTCGAACAATTGCATGGGGACCTGACGATGCGTTGGGGCGATGCGCGCATGCATATCCGCCGCCTGCGTCGCTGGCGCCAGACCCTCGGGCTTACTCGCCGCCATGCGCGCGAAACCTATGCCGCGCTACATGTGCAACTGACCGGTAAGCGGCCGGCCATGCTGCCGACCTATCACCACCAGAGTCTTTCCCAGCGTTTCCTCGCCGTGCTGGACCGCTCCGCCGCCTCAGCCGAACGCTCCATGTGGCTGGAGAAGACCCCGAACCATCTCCTCTACATCCCCGAGATCGAAGCTGCTGCGCCTGATGCCCGCTTCGTCCACGTGGTGCGGCGGGGCATGGACGTGCTGGCATCGCTGGCCGACGTCTACCTGCGCTTTGAGAACGACGATGCCTTCGGCGGCGGTACCGTGCACTGGGCGCGCCGCTGGAATCGCGCGATGGAGATCCATGGTCAGCACGTCGGGCGTACCCAGCATCACTTCGTCTTTCTGGAGGATCTGGTGCGCCAGCCGGACAACGAATGGGCGCGTCTTTGCGCCTTCCTCGAGCTGCCGCCGGATGCACCACTGGAAAATGCCAACCACCAGCCCATCGCCAATCTGAAAGACGAACCCTGGAAGCTCTCGGCCATTGGCGGCCAGGTGCGCGAGGCCGACCGAAAGGTCGACAGCCTGTTCGGTCCCAAGCTGCAGCGTTGGCTGCACGGCCGCCTAGTCTCCTACGAGGATCTGCACGCGCAATGCCAAGCCACTCGCGCGACTCTCGTATCCCGGACGCCCAAAACCGCCGGGATACTCGTAGCCAACGTCGGCTGAGCTACCTCACCCGGTTCAGCCGCTCGGAACCGGGACTTCGCTGGCGCGATTGAAGTCACCGATGGCCTCGACCAGATCGGTGACAGCGAGACGCTCGGCCTCGGTAAGGTCGGGGTTCCAGCTATCCAGGATCACCACCACGCGGGTGCGATCGCTACGGTTCCAGGCCTCGTGCTCGAAAGTGTCGTCGAAGCTGACGCACCGGCCTTCTTTCCACTCGTGCAGCTCACCACCAACGTTGATCGCGCACTCGGGCGGTACGATCAAGGGCAGGTGCGTCACCAGACGCGTGTTGGTCACGCCACGGTGCGGCAGGATGTGGGTTCCCGGGCGCAGCACCGAGAACAACGTTTCGGGCGCGTGGTCGCGGATGCGCACCAACGGAACCTGATCCAGCAGGGCCGAGGTGCGCGGGCACCGCACATGGTGCTCGTCAAACCGATCGCCATGGCGATAGAAGAAGTAGGCATCCCATTGCGCCGGTTGCGCGCCCGATGAACGCAAGTGCCCCTTGAGCTCGTCCGCGCTCTGGTTACCCAGGAACGGCAGCAACGGCTGCTGCTCAGCCAGTACGGCGAGCAGTTCTTCGCGGATGACCTCGGTGGCTGCCTCCAAATCGGCCTGCCAGGGGAAACGCTCGCGGCCGTAGTAGGGCTGGCTCGGAATATCAGGGAAGTAGAGGAATTTGGGCTTCTGGCGGGCGTCCGGGATGTTGGCCGGCTTTTCGCCCAGATAGATGGCTAGGCAATGCTCCACGCGTGCCAGTTCGCCCTGACCGTAACGCTGCCGCAGGGGCTCGAGCACGGCATCGAACGTGCTGCGCCGTCCGACGTCGATCATGCGCATGGCATGGTGCACGGAATCGCGCAGCCCCGGTGCCGTCGTCGCATCGCTCATCCATCGACCGTGTGCCTGCGCGCCGTTGACGGCACCGAAATAGGCGAGCACTGCGCCGTGCTGGTCACCCACTTGCTCGAGCGCCATGCCCAGGCGCAGGCGGGCCACAAACAGTCCCGGCGCCACGTCCAGGCATCGGCGCAGTGTGTCGATCGCCCCACTGAAATGGCCGGCCGCCATTTCCGCCGCACCCATCTGATGAAGAATGTCCGGGTTCTGCGGCTGCACCTTCACCGCCCGCTGGAGCAAAGCCACGGCGCCCAGCGCATCCCCCCTCATCAGGCGGTTGGCGGCCAGGAACTGCAGCGCCTCGACATCATCCGGCACCCGCTCCAACAACCGCGCAAACGACTGTTCGGCAGCTGCCACATCCCCCGTGCGCAGACCGTGCAACGCCGACTCGCGCAGCGCGGCTACTCCCCCTTCAACACCGTTGCTCATTGTTACCCCGCGCTCAAAGGCATTGCTGCCATCCATCCCCGAAACGCTGCAGTCTTTGCTGCCGTGCGTACATGCATAATAAGCATGTTTTGACGAGCCGCATGCACCTTTGGCGTCGCAGGAAGATGCGCGGCGTAGACATCATTCTCGACCGGGCTATTGATGAATCCGCGACTGCAGGGGCTGGGACCCAACGCGACCCAACAAGTGATGATCGCCGCCCAGGCACTGGATGCCGGCCGCGTGGACGATGCCGAGAGGCAATTGGCACGCGTGATCGCGGCCTACCCCGATCACCCCGAAGTTCTGCGTATGCAGGCCGGCATCCACAGCATGCGTGGAAAGCACGAGCTGGCCGTCGGCACGATGCGGCGCGCGATCGCTCTGCGCCCGCAAGACCCGATGTATCACAACACCCTGGGCTCCCTACTGGGCAACGCCGGGGAGTACGAGGCGGCCATCGCCGCTTTGCGCCACACCTGCCAGCTTCAGCCCGACCTCGCCATGGCGTGGTTCAACCTGGGCGTGATGCTGACTAAGAGCGTGCGCAACGAAGAGGCCGCCGAGGCCCTCCAGCGAGCGATATCGCTCGCTCCAGGCCATCTTTCCGCTCGGGCACTGCTGGCCGACATCCTGCGCACCCGCGGGCGGGTGGACGAGGCTGCCACGGAGTACCGCCGGATCATCGCCGCACAGCCGACCGCCGGCTTGGCCTGGTGGGGATTGGCCGATCTGCGCACGCAGCACTTCAGCGATGACGACATTGCACAGATGCGCGCGGCCCAGGCCAGGCCTGAGGCCAGTGAGCAGGATCGCGTGACCATCGGTTTTGCCTTGGCGAAGGCCCTGGATGAGCATGGCCGTTACGCAGAATCACTCGACGCGCTCGCCACGGCGAATGCGGTGGCGCAGCGTAGCCATCCATGGAATGCCGCGGCGTTCTCCGCCAGCGTGGCATCGATCACCGATGCATTCGACCCGCCGCGCGCGACCTCAGCCGAACCGCTGGGACACGAAGTCATCTTCATCGCGAGTCTGCCTCGCTCGGGCTCCACCTTGGTGGAACAGATCCTTGCCACGCACTCGTCGGTGGAAGGCGCTGGCGAGCTGCCGGACCTGCCCTATGTGCTGGGCGAAGAGTCGCGCCGTCGCGGCAAGCCCTTCCCGCTCTGGGTCAGCGACATGCAGCCGGAAGACTGGCAGCGTCTGGGCCGCCACTACCTGGAACGCACGGCTCACTGGCGCCGCGAGCGACCGGTGTTTACCGACAAGTTGCCCAACAATTGGATCTACATCGGCGCCATCCGCGCGATGCTGCCGGAAGCGCGTGTGGTGGTGTGTCGCCGCGATCCGCTGGAAACCTGCTTCTCCTGCTATCGCCAGCCGCTGGATGCCAACAACGGTTACACGCGCACCTTCGACGATCTGGCGATGTTCTGGCGCGATTTCGATCGCAGCGTCACGCGCAGCACAAGCCTGCATCCAGATGCCGTGCGAGAACACCACTACGAAGCGATGATCGACGATCCGGAAACGCAGATTCGCGAGCTGCTCGCCTTCAGTCGACTGCCGTTCGAAGAAGCCTGCCTTCGATTCCACGAAAACCGCCGCGACGTCCGCTCGCCTAGCGCCACGCAGGTGCGCCAGCCGTTGCGCCGCGACACAGCGCGCAGCGCGCAGTACGGCGCCCTGCTCGACCCGCTGCGCAAGGCACTTGGCTTGCCGATCCTCGGTGCATGAACGCGTCGATGCCTCCGGCGGATGCACCGGAAGCGGAGTGGCTGGCGAGGGGACGCGCCCTGACCTTGCAGGGCCATGTGCAAACCGCGCTCGCGATCTATGAGCAGGCGAGCGAACACTTTCCGGCATCTTCCGATATTCGCATCGGGCTCGCTGGATTGTGCTGGCAGGCGGGCCAGCAGGAACGCGCGGAGTCACTCCTGCGTGCGTGGCTGACGGATCATCACAACGACGACGCGTCGACCTTCCTGCTGGTGGATTTGTTGCGTGAACAAGGGCGTCTCGGCGATGCCGCCGACGCGATGCGCACCCTCTTCACCCATGGGCCGCAGAGCGTGGATACCGTTATTCGTGCCATCGAGACGTTGGACGACTATGGTCGCCAGCAGGACGCCGCAGCGATTGGCGAGGCCGCCATCGCCAACGGCGCGAATGATCCACGCTTGCATGCCTACGCGGGCATGCTCGCCATCCAGCTCAGGACAGTTCGAGCGTACGCGGCAGCACTACGACATCGCCATGGCGATGACTCCGGATGCCGTCGAGTGGAATATTCCGCTTGGGCTCGCTGGCCTGCAGCGTTACCGCGACGCGCAACATCCCGATTTCGCCTTCTTCCGAGAACTACTGCGGCGTTCCACGCTCAGTGATGCGGCGCGCAGCGGCACGTTGTTTGCGCCAGGCAAGGCCTACGACGATGTGGACGACGTCGAGCAAGCGGTACAGGTGCTACGGCAAGCCAACGCGCTGATGCAAAGCAGTCACCCCTGGTCGCGCAAGCTGTGGAAGCGCAGCATTGAGGCACGCCTAGGCGCGCCCTCGTATGGGCCCCCGCTAGCGCCCGTCGACGACTGGATACCTGTCTTCATTGTCGGCGTTCCGCGTTCCGGCACGACGCTACTCGCTGAACGATTGGCTCGCCACCCGCAGGTGTGCACGCGTGGCGAGCTGGGCTGGCTGCAGGTCGCGGCGCAGCGCGTTGCGCAGGCGGCTACCGTCCAGCGGTCAGTACTGGAAGATGCTGCTGCACTTTATGCGACGCACGCGCGACAGGGTGAGCACAACGCGCGCTGGATCATCGACAAGCAGCCACTCAACCTGCTGCACGTCGATCTCATCCTTTCGCTGTGGCCGCACGCGCGCATCATCCATTGCGAGCGCAACGCGCGCGACACCGCGCTGTCTTTGTGGATGCAGTCCTTCCACGATCGCGCGCACGACTATGCCTACGATTTCGATGACATCGGCGCGGTGATCCATGGCTGCCGGCGACTGATGGCGCACTGGACGAAACGCTACGGTGACTCCATCCGCACGGTGCACTACGAAACATTTGTCGCCGCACCGGACGAAGAATTCGCTGCGCTCGAAGCGTGGCTGCAGCTGCCCTCAGTCCCGCCGGTGCCAGCTGCACCGACGCCCTCGCCTATCAGCACGGCGAGTGCATGGCAGGCACGCCAGCCGGTGTACACACGCTCGGTGGGACGCTGGCAGCGCTATGCGGCCTACCTGCCCGAGTTGCGGACGTTGCCTGAGCACTGACGCAGGCAACAGCAACGCCGTCACTCGTCGACTGAGTAACCCCAGTGGCGCAGCATGGGTTCAAGCGTAGGCAACACCGGCTCCAGGTACTGACGGTACTTCTGCCAACGCCCCATGCCCTTGCGATTCACCGGCTCGATCACCTGCGAATAGCTGGGCGTACCGATGAAGCTCTTGTTGCGCGCGTGTTGGTCGAAAGCCAACATCGGCGACGCGTCCTCAAGCCCAATGAAGGAAGCGAGGCGTTCAACCTGCCGCGGGAAATCCGTCACCAGATCTTCATAGCGAGAAACCATCACGTTAGGCCGGAGGACTTCCACCTGCTCCAGCCATGTGGTCATAGCTTCAACGTAAGCGTGAGCCAGACGATCCAGAGTGCTGCACGCCGCCGCCAGGACGCTGGCACGGAAGTTCTGCATGTAGCAACTGAGCACAACATCGCATGGGTGGCGCACGGCCAAGATGAGCTTGGCCTCCGGAAACAGCCGGTGGATCATCGGCAGCCACTGCATGTTCAACGGATTCTTGTCGACCAGTTGAGCATCCCAACGACGGTTGATGCGCTCCATCACCATCGTGTTGTACCGCTTGCGCAACTCATCGCAGTCGTACTGTCGAAGCACGCTCAGATCGTCGAGTATCCGCTGGTCGTGCTGTCGAAGTATCAACGACAAGCGGCTAAAGAACGGGTTTTCGTCCATGGACTGCAGGGCGCTATGGGCGTCCAGCATCTGTTCCAGCAACGTGGTCCCCGAACGCGGAAAACCCACGACAAACAGGGGTGAATCGTGTGCGTCAGGTGCGATATGTTGCGGCCATTGCGCATACTGTTCGGCCGTCACGCTCGGTGCGTCGCTGGGCAATGCCTTCGCACCAGGCGCGTAATGTTCGGGTGACTCGTGCTGCCTGATGCGGGTGTTGACGCTGTGCGCTTCCTTGAGCGCACGCATCGCAGCGTCGACGTCACCTAGCTTGTCGCACGAGGCTGCCAGCTGGAAATAGTGCTGGTCATCCTCGGGCCCGTTCGGACCGCACTTCTCCAGCAACTGCCGCGCGCTGGCATGGTCACCGCGACGCTGAGCGAGTGTGGCGAGTATGTATTCGGCCTCAATGAGGAGTTCGCCCCCGGTCCGGTTGGCGAGATCAAGCACCGGACGTACTGCCGCTTCCGCATCGTCCAGTCGATTGAGGCGTTCGTACAAGCTCGCCAACAGCAGACGCACTTCGGGCGCCATCGGCTGTCGCGTCAACAGATCCTCGAGCAATGCAGCCGCATCCAGCAGGTCATTACGCAGCGTCAGCACCTGTGCAAGATCCATCTGAAGAGCGTCGTCTTGCAATGGGATCCAGCTACGCCATGGCTTGAGCAGGTCACCTGCGCCGTCGAAATCCTGGCATCCACAGCAGGCGCGTGCCGCGCGTATGCGAATCCAAGGCGATTCCCGATCAAGCGCGTATGCGTCGAGCAGTATCTCGCGTGCGGCCGGGTATTGGTGGCGCTCCACCAGCATCAGGCCAAGCTGAGCCTTGGGAACCGCGTTGTTTGGATCAAGCTCCACGGCCTTCTGATACGCCACGAAAGCCTCGTCGCGGCGCCCCACCTCCGCCAGCTGCGTGGCGTAGTTGTTCCAGTGCAGGCTGGACAACGGATAGTACCGAACCAGGTCTGCGTAGACAGCCAATGCCTCGCCAGGACGACCCTGATATTGCAGGCTCAAAGCCAAAAGTATCAGGACGTTTTCTTCTCGCGGATTCAACTGCACGGCATCGCGGCCAAGCTTTTCCGCCAGCGCGAACTGACCGGCCTGCAGCGCACCCATGATGGATGGAATGGTTTCGGAATTCATGGCCCACACAAAAAAAGAGGCCGCGTGAAATATTCACGCGGCCCATCAAGGTTAACGCTTAAGTCGAGCGCTTAGAACTTGACCGTGACGCGAGCCCAGTAGTAGCGGCCCATCAGGTCGAAGTCGCTCGGGTCGGTGTTGGCGTTGAGCACGTTGTTCGCGTACAGCATAGGCGGCTGCTTGTCGAACAGGTTGTTCACGCCGAAGTCGAGACGGGTGTTGATCGGAGCGATGTTGTAGCCGATCGACACGTCGTTGTAGACCGTTGCACCGTACTTGAGCACCAGACCCGAGGTGAGCGGACCGCCCGGCGAGGTGTCTTCCGGCGAACCGGCGGCACCACCGTTCTGGAAGCGACCGATGTAGCGCATACGCCACTCGGCACTCCAACCACCGGCCATCCAATCCACGAAGCCCTGTGCGCGCCAGCGCGGGAACAAGCACACGCCCGAACCGCCCGGGCATGCCGACTCGGCAGCAGAGCCGTACGGCAGGAAGTGACCTGCGTTGCTGTACGTGATGTTGCCCGGCAGGCCCGGAGCCGTCTCGAGGTTGTAGTACTTCAGGTACGTGGCGTTCAGGCCGACGTTGAACTGGCCGATGGTGTCGAACTTGGGCAGCTTGTAGTTAGCCGACCAGTCGATACCGCTGGTGTTCAACGAACCCAGGTTGCCGATCGGTTCAATCGAGCTCGGCAGCAGCTGGCCCGCATTGGCGGAACCCGCCGGTGCACGCTGGATGAACTGGCAGAAATTCGTCACACCCGAAGCGCAGAGGTCCATCACGCCCTGCAGACTTACCGCAGTGATGGTGTCGTTGAGGTTCACGCGCCAGAAGTCGACGGTGGTGGACAGACCCGGCACATAGGACGGGCTGTACACGAAGCCGAAGTCATACGACTTGCCATGTTCCGGCTTCACCGAGAGGCCAGCCACGCGAGAACCCTGGATGACCGCGTTGGTCTGGGTCTGCGACTGCGCCGCCGAGTTCACGAACGTGCCATTGGTCGGCACGTTCTGGCAGGCCAGGGCCAGCGGCGAACCCGCCGGGGCACCGGTGTAGCCGTTACACGGGTCGGTCTTCACGTACGGAGCGTCGGTAGCACCGGTGTACAGCTCGCCCAGGTTCGGCGTACGGAACACGTCTTCCATGGTGCCGCGGAGCAGCAGGTCATCGAAGGGCTTGTATTCCAGCGCGAACTTGAAGTTGTTCGTGCTGCCGAAGCTGGAGATGCGCGAATAACGGTCGCCGATGGTCAGGTTCAGCGACTGCACGCCCGGCAGGCCAGCCAGGACCGGGATAAACGCTTCCGCGTAAAGGTCCTTGGTGGTGTAACCACCCTGCGCCTGCACCAAGCACTGGCTACCCAGGTTACAGGTACCGGTGGTCGGGTTGATGATGAGCTGGGTCGCGGGGACCTGATGCTCATAATCCTTGCGGTCTTCATAGCCGACAGCCAGCTGCACGGCACCCGCCGGCAAGCTGAACAGCTCGCCGCTCAGACCTGCGTGCCAGGTCTTCTGGATTTCATAGAAGTTGCTCGGCACGGTCACTTCGGCCGCCTTAATGGCAGCCGCGGAACCCGGCGAGTTGATATCGAACGGGTTGAACTGGCAGGCGGCAACGCTCGGGCAGCCGGAAGCCGGACCGGTGTACAGCTGGGTCTGGTCGACCAGGCCGGAGGTCGTCGTCACGATGCTCTCGTGGCCGTAGTTGTAGCCGACGTCCCAGTTCCAGTTCTTGTCAAAAACGGTGAAGTCACCCTTGAAGCCCGTGTTGATCTGGGCGTCTTCGCGACCGACGAACGCTTCACGCACGCCAACCGAAGTCAGGCGCGACTTGAAGGAGTTACCGGTGGTGGCGTTGTAGGTCACGCCGAACTGGTTGTTCGGGTTGGTAGACGACACCGTGGCGCCGGTATCGGTGCCATACACGCCCGGGGCCAGCTGGAAGTTCGACGAGGTCTTCTGGTAGATCGCGTCTACATAGGCGGTGACATGGTCGGTGAGGTGATATTCACCATTCAAGAACGCGCCCGTGTGCTCCTGAGGCGTCATGTCCAGGTTGATCGCGGCGTAGTTGTACTTATCCGCGGAGGTGTAGCAGTGATAGTTGGCCGGGTTAACAGCCTGGCTATTGCCACCCGCGTTCAGCGAGACAAAGCCGCCATTGCCGGCGCAACCGCCCGGGAACGCGCCCGCGGTGCTCGGCGAAAGCTGGATACGACCCACCGGGGTGTACGACGAACCACCAATGATGACCTTGCCATTGGTGAGCGTCAGCGCGTTCTTGGAGAACGCACGGTTGGCAGCCAACACGCCATCCTGCTGGCTGTAGTTGATGCCGGCCATGATGCTGCCCTTATCGGACGTCTGGCCAAAGGTGAACGTGTAGCCGCTCGAGTCACCGTCGTTGCGGTCGGACTCGCCGACGTTCGCAGTGAAGGTGGCACCCTGGTAGTTCTTACGCAGGATGAAGTTCACAACGCCGCCGATGGCGTCCGAACCGTAGGTAGCCGATGCGCCGCTCGGCAGCACTTCGATGCGCTCGATGGCATCAGCCGGGATCGCGTTCGGATCCTTGCTGAGCAGGCGCTGGCCGTCGACCAGGATCAGGGTACGCTGCGAGCCAAGGCCGCGCAGGTTGATGGACGAGGTACCGGTACCGCCACCGTTGTTGGTCTGCGGGTTGACGTTACCGCCGGTCATGGCCGGCAGCTGCTGCACCAGGTCGCCTAGGGTCAGCTTACCGGTCGCCTGAATGGCGGCGCGGTCAATGGTCACGACCGGACTGGCCGTCTCGACGTCCACACGACGAATCAGCGAACCGGTCACGGTGACCGTTTCGAGCGTCTTGCTCTTGGACTGATCAGCCGGTGCCGGCGTGTTGGACTGCGACTGCGCGTCCTGCGCGAAAGCGGTAGTGCCGTAGGCGCTCGCTGCGAGCATACCCAGCGACAGAGCCAGGCGAACCGACGTGCACAGTTTATTTTCCCCGAACTTCATGAGAACACCCTCCCGTTATTTATATTGACTGGGTTTGAAAGATTTCCCCGCCTCAAACCCGCGCCCGATTCACCCAAACAATTTAGGTGTGGACCGACCGAATGGCAGCCCACAGCGCTTGGCATTTATCACGCTTTACTTACAGATAGTCAATAAAATCTATACAGCAAGAAGTTACTATGTCGCGACAGATATCGTATTAACTTGCGAATTATCTGGCTCGGAAATAAGAACCCCTCTGGCGTCCCCGCGTCCGCTGCGGCGCAGCGACCTTCGTTGGAATGGGGTGAAGCCACGGTGAAAGCGGCCTGACGCGATATTTCGTATCACGCCAGACCACTGATTTCCGTGAGATTCAGTCGGCGATGCCGTCGTTCTCGAAACGCAGGTGTTTTACGCTGCGTCCCCGGCGCCGAACCAGCTTCAAGGCTTCAATACCAATGCGTATGTGGCGTTCAACAAATTGCGTCGTCACGCTCCGGTCGCTTAATTCCGTCTTAACGCCCTCGGGGATCATGGGCTGATCGGAGACCAGGAGCAGCGCTCCACACGGAATCTTGTTGGCGAAGCCCGCCGCGAAGATGGTGGCGGTTTCCATGTCGATAGCCATGCAGCGGGTGCGCCGCAGATATTCCTTGAAGGTTTCGTCGTGCTCCCAGACACGGCGGTTGGTGGTGTACACCGTGCCCGTCCAGTAGTCGTAGCCCAGGTCGCGGATCATGGTGGATACGCCGCGCTGCAACTGGAAGGCCGGCAGCGCCGGAACCTCCGGGGGTAGATAGTCGTTGGAGGTGCCTTCGCCGCGGATGGCGGCGATCGGCAACACCAGGTCGCCGATGGCGTTCTTCTTCTTGAGCCCCCCCCGCATTTACCCAGGAAGACTGCAGCCTTGGGATGGATGGCGCTCAGCAGATCCATCACGGTCGCCGCATTGGGGCTGCCCATGCCGAAATTGATCAGGGTGATGCCGTCGGCGGTGGCGTTGGGCATGGGACGGTCCCGCCCCTGCACTTCCACCCCATGCCATTCGGCGAAGAGGTCCACGTAGTGTCCGAAATTCGTCAGCAGAATATGCTGGCCGAACTGCTCCACAGGCGTGCCGGTATAGCGCGGCAGCCAGTTGGAGACGATCTCCTGCTTGTCCTTCATTGAGACCCCATGAGGTCAGCGCAACAAAAGGCTTTGTTGCGCGTTACCGGCGACGCCACGCCGGCACGATGCCAGATATGTCTTCCCATAATAGCGGGTGAGCGACTTGTTCTGGATGGGTTTGACGACAAATTCCGGATCGGGACCGGTCATGCACCACCGTGACCCACGTCTACCGCCATCCCTTCGGGCCGGTGCGCCAACGACATGGACAACAACGAAGTCATCCGCGAGTACGAGCCACACCTTACTTATATGTCTATCCATATGGACTGCTGTTTGCGAGGTCATTGGTTGCATCGGTAACTGCCTGGGGGGTCTCGCATCAAGCGCAAAGCCACCCCGTCGAACCAACCAACGTTTGCCGGAGAGAGCCAAGGTGCCCAATAAGATCCGTCGACCCGCGCGAGGCGGTGCCCCTTCTAAACCACGGAAGCACATCTCTGGCGGCACCTCCCCAGCCCAATCGCGATTTCCATGGCGCGGCGAAACCCATGGCATCATGAGCCAAGGGGTGGGGTCGGCACGTGCAGGGGTGCGTGTTATGTTGCCCTTGCTCGTTACCGGACTGGGGAGTCTTCAATATGCGGATGGGTCTGGCCATCGATGCAGCCTGTGATTTGCCACAGGCATTCCTGCAAGAACACAACATCGCGGTGATGCCCATCACCATCCATGTCGACGACGAAGTCTTCATGGACAACCGCAACCAGGTCGAGCTGCACCGCTTCCTGGATCGCAACCTTGGTAACCGGAGCCATTCGGCCGAGACCATCCCCTGCTCCGTCGAAGACGTGCAAAAGCTATTCCTTGAGAAACTGGTGCTCGAGCAGGATTGTGTGTTCTGCCTCACCATCACCGCCACGCGCAGCGCCATCAATGAGCATGTGATCAAGGCGAGCTTTGCGGTACTCAAGCACTACCGAGAAGTGCGCGAGAAGAACAACCTCTCGGGTCCGTTCCTGATGCGCGTCATCGATACCCGCACACTCTTTGCGGGTTCAGGGCCGGCTATCGTCGAAGCCACGCGCCTGATCCAGGCGGGCGAACAACCCGCAGCCATCCGCGAACGCCTCACCTATGTAGCCAACAACTCGTACGGCTACATGCTGCCGCGTGACCTCTACTACCTGCGTGCCCGCGCCAAGAAGAAAGGCGACCGCAGCGTGGGCCTGCTCAGCGCCATGCTTGGCTCAGCGCTGGACATCAAGCCGTTGCTGCGCGGCTATCGCGGCGAAACAGGCCCGGTCGGTAAGGTGCGTGGCTTCGAGCACGGTGCGGAAACACTCTTCAACTACGCCGCGCAACGCGTCCACGCCGGCCTGTTGGTGCCCGCGGTATGCGTGAGCTACGGCGGCGATCTGGCTGAACTGGCCAAGCTGCCCGGTTATGCAGAATTGCGCACGGCGTGCGAAGAGTGCGGCGTGGATTTGATGGAAGCGCCGATGAGTATCACCGGCATGGTCAATGTGGGCGAAGGTGCGGTGACGCTCGGCTTCGCCGCTGAAGAACACGTCGCCGAGTTCTGAGACTGCCGGGAGGATAGGCATGATCCGCCTGTGCTTTCTCGCTTCGCTCCTGCTGCTGAGCCTGCCCGCGGTCGCGGGCACGGCCTACCAATGCACTGACGCCAGCGGCAAGGTGTCGTTCCAGGACAAGCCCTGCCAAAGTCAGCAGCGCCAACAAGTGCTGCAACTAAACGACACCCCAGCCTACACGCCCGCCCGGCCCGAGACCGTCCCTGCGCCCGAAACCGACATGGCACCTCCGCCACCACTACCGCCACCGCCGATCGAGTCGTCGTTGCCCGTTCTATATGCATGTGTACGCGCAACCGACGGCAAGACGTATACCAGCGAGAATGGTGATCCCCAGCCCTATCAGGTGCCCTACGGCATTCTCGGCGCCGCGCAACTGCCTCTTTCGCAGGCCTATGGTGGACCAGGCGCCGCCGGCGCATCCGCTCCCGAGCTCAACCGCGGACGCGTTACGCCCGGACTCATCGCCAACTACTACGTCTGGGTACAGGACCAGTGCCGCCCATTGACGCGAGCCGAAACCTGCCGCTCCCTACGTGATGCGTACGACGACATCGAGAGCAAGCTCAGGCGCGCATTCAAGAGTGATCAGCCTCCGTTGGAGCAGCGCGAGCAGGAGTTGCGCGGGCAACTTCGCGGCTGTTGATTCACGACTGCTCACTTTTTGCGCAATGTCATGCAAGTCTATGCTGCACAAGGCCAATGACGGCTTGTCCACAGGCTTGCCACCAGGGTTTCCCCAAACGCTGTGGAAAACGCAGTCACACGAGCTGCTGCAGATCTGCGCATGATGATGAAAGCTTTGCTACGACATGGACTTGCATCGCCTATCCACAGGCTTACCCAGGTCCCATCCACATTTACTGTGGAAAAGGCCGCGCCAAGCCTGGCGCAAAAATGCGCACGAAGATGAAAATCTCGTACCGGCGCGCACTTACGTCAACTGTCCACAGGCTTGCCCATAGGCCATCCACACAAGCTGTGGAAATCCACGCGTCAGCACTGCTGCAAAAGTACGCACGATGGTAAAAATCTCGCGCTGTCACGCACTTGCGTCGACTATCCACAGGCTTGCCAAGAGGCCATCCACATTCGTTGTGGAAAACCATCGGCCGCTGTCGATCTTTTGCGCATGATGATGAAACTTCAACCGTGGCGTGCACTTGCGCGGTCTATCCACAGGCTCGCCATGAGCCCATCCACATTCGCTGTGGAAAACGCGCGATCAGCGCCAGATTGTCTCGCCTTTTCGCCGCGTGACTAAGCCCACGCGGACGGCGAGTCAGAACCCGTAGTTGAGAAAACCCCCATCCACCGCCAGCACCTGGCCGGTGACATAGCTCGCCGCGGGCAGACAGAGAAAAGCGATGGCTGCGGCTACTTCCTCCGGCTCGCCAATGCGGCGCAGCGGCGTGCGGTCGAGTACTTCATCGAGGTACTCGTCGTCGGCAAGCGCCGGCTCGGAACGCTGCGTGCGGATATACCAGGGCGCTACCGCGTTGACACGGATGCCATCGGCCGCCCATTCCACCGCCAGATTGCGGGTGAGCTGATGGAGGGCGGCCTTGGTCATGCCATAGGGCGATCCCGTGCGCACATGCGTCACGCCTGAGACGGAACCCACATTCACGATGGCTGCGTTGGCGTGCTGCACGAGCTGCGGGTGCGCCAACCGGCACATCTCGAAGGCCGAGAACAGATTCTGCTCGAAGATCGCCCGGTACTCGTCCTCGTGATACGCCAGCGTCGGCGCGGGACGGTTGCCACCAGCGTTGTTCACCAGCAGGGAAAGCGGCGCACCGAGATCGGCGACCCAGTCGAACACGGCGAGGCGATCTTCCTGTTGTCCCAGGTCTGCACCGAACGCCAACACCTCGATGCCGGGGAAGTCGTCCAGCAACTCCACACGCACCTGTTCCAGGTAATCAGCATCGCGTGCCACCAGCAGCAGGTTGGCGCCGAGGCCGGCCAGCTCACGGGCAGTGGCGTAACCGATGCCCTTGCTGGCACCGGTGATCAGGGCGGTGTGTCCTTGCAGCTGCCAGGCATCGATGCGTGCGTTCATGCGTCGAGCTTAGAGCCTGTACACGTTCTGCGCCAAGCATGGCCCGCTACCATGCAGGTGTGACCTTCCACCGGAGAGGCCTTTCATGAAACGACTAGTCCCCCCTGCTTTGCCTGCTCTCCCTGACCGCCTGCTCCGGCAAAGCGCCCGCACCGGAGTCCGCTCCTGCCGCCGCCAGTACCGCGCGCGTCGCGACGCCGTGGGACGACATGAAGAAGGACGAGCAACGCGCGGCGGATGTGCAGAAGACCGTGGACGAACAGGCGAAGAAGCAGCAGCAACAGATAGAGGCAGCACAGCAGTAAATGTTCGGCACTTGGCAAATGGACGTCTGGACGTGCATCGTGTCCGGCATGAACGCCCATCACGACGAACTTGCCAACGCGCCACTGCTTGACATCGACGATGCCAGCGTGATGCGCGGTGACCGATTGATCCTCGATCGCTTCAGCCTACGCATTGGCGCTGGCCAGCACACCGCCATCCTCGGTGCCAACGGCGCGGGGAAGTCCACGCTGGTGCGCTTGATCACGCGCGAGCTGTACCCGCTCGCGCGGGAAGACGGCCGCGCTCCGGTGCGTGTATTCGGCCGCGATCGTTGGCATGTTTCCGATCTACGCGGGCTGCTCGGTATTGTGTCGCCCTCCCTGCAACACGACTGCACCACCGACGCGACGCTCGAAGTCTCCGAAGCCGTGCTGTCCAGCTTCTTCGCCGCGCAACGGCTGGGGCTCGACCATTACGTCACGCGGACCATGCGCGAGCGAGCGAACGAAGCACTGCATCAAGCCGGCGCCACGCATCTACTTGGGCGCACCATGGCCAGCCTGTCCACCGGTGAGGCGAGGCGTGTGCTCATTGCTCGCGCACTGGTGCATCAACCACGCGCCTTGCTGCTCGACGAACCCTGCGCGGGCCTGGACATGGCGAGCCGCCGGCGTTTCCTGGAGAACCTGCGCGGCCTTGCGCGTCAGGGCACCACGCTGCTGCTGGTGACGCACCACGTAGAAGAGATTCTCCCCGAGATCCAGCAGGTCGCCCTGCTCCGTGACGGACGCCTGCACAAACAAGGTGCCAAGCACGACGTGCTCACCGGCGCTCTGCTTTCCGAAACTTTTGGCATGCCCGTGTGTGTGGAACGCCACGGCGACTATTACAGCGCAGCGATCGCATAGGGCCGTCTGGCCGTCCAATCCCCCGCGGAAATCGCTTGACGCGCCCTGGCGCGCGGGCGTACTTTTGCGCCGTTGGTGGTTTTCATCCTTTCATCGCGATGAAAGGATGAAATTAAAAGGGAAGCCGGTGCGGCCCGTAAGGGCCAATTCCGGCGCTGCCCCGCAGCGGTGTGTGGAAACGACCTTCGCCATAAGCACTGGCCCTTGGGGCCGGGAAGCGGCGAACAGTAGGCGAAGCATTGATCTGCTTCATGTCCACGAGCCCGAAGACCTGCCCCGGCCAGAAGGCTCGCCCTTCTGTCAGACCTGGAGCTTCCGAGGGGAAGCGGCCGGATGTCGCGCCGTGGCCCGCGCCCACGGCGTGCGCCTCCGTGCCCGCCCGCGGCTGTTCCGGTTCGCCCGAGGGGGCGAAGGTCGCTGGCGTGGAAGTCGATGCTGTCCGCATCGCTTTGGCGCAGTTCCTTCGTTCCTCATTCATCACGAATCGAGGACACGCAAACATGACTACCGTTACCAACCTGGGCTTCCCCCGCATTGGCCCGCGGCGCGAGCTCAAGCATGCACTGGAGTCCTACTGGCGCGGCGAAACCACGTCGCAGCAGTTGGAAGAAGCTGCTTCGGCACTCAGGCAAAAGCACTGGACATTGCAGCGGGACGCCGGCGCCGACGTCGTTCCCTGCAACGACTTCTCGCTGTACGACCACGTGCTCGACACTGCCTTCCTGCTCGATGCCATTCCCGAGCGCTATCGCTCCCTGGTCGAGCGCGATGCGCACGCCGGCTACTTCGCGCTCGCGCGAGGATGGCAGCGCGACGGCATCGACCTGCATGCGCTGGAAATGACCAAATGGTTCGACACCAATTATCACTATCTGGTGCCGGAGCTCCACGCGGAACAGAGCTTCCGCCTTCGCGGCGATAAGCCAGTCGCGGAGTATCTGGAAGCCCGCGCGCAAGGCCTGGATGCTCGCCCCGTCCTGCTGGGACCGGTGAGCTTCCTGCTGCTCTCCAAGGCCGTGGATGGCAGCGATCGCCTTGCACTGCTGGAGCGCTTGCTGCCTGTCTATGCGGAACTGTTGGCGAAGCTCAAGCAGGCCGGCGCCGAATGGGTACAGATCGACGAGCCCTGCCTGGTGCTGGATCAGGATGGCGACGATCACGCGGCCTACCGTTCGGCGTACCACGCCCTGGCCACCGTGGAGCGCCCGAAATTACTGCTGGCGACGTACTTCGGTCCGCTCGGCGAGAATCTGCCTCTGGCTGCAGAGCTGCCGGTCGACGGCCTGCATATCGATCTCGTTCGCGCACCCGAGCAGCTCGATGCCGTGCTCGACGCACTGGGCGAGGAAAAGATCATCTCGCTCGGCCTCGTCGACGGACGCAACGTGTGGCGCGCCGACCTGGATCGCGCACTCCGCACATTCCGCCGTGCTCACGACCGCTTCGGTAAACGCGTGCAGATTGCACCGTCGTGTTCACTGCTACACGTACCGGTTGATGCCTCCGTTGAAAACGCGCTGCCCGCGGACCTCAAGTCATGGCTTGCCTTCGCGACGCAGAAGATCGGCGAACTTCGAGTACTGGCCGATGCTGTGAAGGGGCTAGTGCGCGCCTACACCACGCTGGACACCGCCCGCGAGCAACAGCTGGCCCGCCAGCAGTCCGAACGCGTGCATCGCGCCGCCGTGGCGGAGCGTGTGGCGGCCATCGACGCGGCCGACTTGTCGCGTCGTTCTCCGCATGCCGCGCGCAAGGCAGCGCAACAGCAGCACCTGCATCTCCCGCTGTTCCCCACCACGACCATCGGCTCGTTCCCGCAGACGCATGAGGTGCGCGAAGCCCGCGCTCAATTCAAGTCCCGCAAGCTTTCCATCGAGGAATACGAGGCCTTCCTCGAAGCCGAAACCGAGCGCTGCGTACGTTTCCAGGAAGACATCGGCCTGGACGTGCTCGTGCACGGCGAGTTCGAACGCAATGACATGGTGGAGTACTTCGGCGAGCAACTGGACGGCTTTGCCTTCACCAAGCTCGGCTGGGTGCAGAGCTACGGCTCACGCTGCGTAAAGCCGCCGATCATCTACGGCGACGTGCAACGACCAGCACCGATGACTGTCCGCTGGTCGCGCTATGCACAGTCGCTCACCAAGCGTGCAATGAAGGGCATGCTCACTGGCCCAGTGACGGTGCTGCAATGGTCATTCGTGCGCGATGACCAGCCGCGCTCCACCACCTGCCGCCAGATTGCCCTCGCGCTGCGCGACGAAGTACTCGACCTCGAGGCCGCCGGTATCCACGTCATCCAGATCGACGAACCGGCACTGCGCGAAGGCCTGCCCCTGCGCCGCAAGGATTGGAGTGAGTACCTCGCCTGGGCAGTGGAAAGCTTCCGCCTTACCGCATCAGGCGTGGAGGATGCCACGCAGATCCATACCCACATGTGCTACTCCGAGTTCAACGACATCATCGAAGCCGTGGCCGCCATGGACGCCGACGTGATCTCCATCGAGACATCGCGCTCGCGCATGGAGCTGCTCGATGCCTTCGTGCGGTTCCGTTATCCCAACGACATCGGCCCGGGCGTCTACGACATCCATTCGCCGCGAGTACCGAATGTCGAAGAAATGACTGAGCTCTTGCAGAAGGCCGCCGACGTGCTCAAGCCGGAACAGCTATGGGTGAACCCGGACTGCGGACTGAAAACCCGCGGCTGGACCGAAGTGCGTGCCGCCCTGGTCGCCATGGTGGCGTCGGCACGGCGCATGCGTGAACTGGCCGCTGTCGAGGCATAAAAAATCCGCCGCTGGAAACCAGCGGCGGCTCGATGTATCCGAATCTCGTCGCGCGGTAGCGCGACGAGATTCAACGGCTCAACGTGGCGAGCAGAAGCAGTAGGCGTAAACGTTCGGGCGCCCCGCCTGTGCGGTGCGCAACAGCTTCAGTTCCGGCGCCATCGTGTTGATGTGGGCAACCCACGACGGCAACTGCACGCCGTACGACTGCGCCATCTGCACCATCGCATCGTTGTTGAGGCCGATCAGGAACTGTGCGAAGCCACCCATCGGCTCTTCCACGTAACGCACCGGTGCGTCCTTACCAAGCTTGGCGCGCTGCGAAGCGTCGGCAATGGCTTCACCGATACCACCAAGCTGATCGACGAGACCGCGATCCAGCGCCTGCTGGCCGGTCCACACGCGCCCCTGCGCAATGGCATCAATGGCGTCGTACGGCTTGCCGCGTGCCTTGGCTACGTTGCCGACGAAATCGCGATAGCCCTTCTCGATGGTGGCCTGGATCACGGTGCCCACCTTGGGATCGAGCGGACGCGTGATATCGAACGCACCCGCCAGCGGGCTGGTGCCCACGCCGTCGCTCTTCACGCCCAGCTTATCCAGCGTGCCGGGCACCGTCATAATCATGCCGAAGATGCCGATGGAGCCGGTGATGGTGTTGGGCTCGGCGTAGATGCGATCGGCGTTCATCGAGATCCAGTAGCCGCCGCTGGCCGCAACGTTACCCATCGACACCACAACCGGAATGCCGGCCTCGCGGGTCAGCGCCACTTCGCGGCGGATCTGCTCGGCGGCATACACCTCGCCACCCGGCGAGTTCACGCGCAGCACCAATGCTTTGGTGCGTTTGTCTTCGCGCGCGGCGCGGATCAGCTCGGCCGTAGAATCGCCACCCACCGTGCCCTGCGGCTGCTTGCCACCGGTGATTTCGCCTTCGGCCACCACCACGGAAACGCCCGGTGTCTGCGTGGCGTCTTCGGAAATCGTGCCTTCATATTGCGACAGCGATACCTGGCGGAAGCCCTCGCCCTTCTTGCCGGCAGGCACGCCTTCCTTGCGCATCATGGCGTTCACTTCGGCCGGCGTCGCCACACCATCGACCAGGTGCTGCTCCAGCGAGAGCTGGCCGAGATCACCCTTGGCGTTGGCGATCGTCTCCGGCAGCGTGTCGATATCCGTACGCAGCGTGGCCGGATCCAGCTTGCGCAGCTTGGCCACCTCGTTGATATAGCTATCCCACAGGCCGCCCATCCAGAAACTGTCGGCCTCTTTAGCTTCGGACGAGGCGTGGTCGAGGATGTACGGCTCAGCGGCGCTCTTGAACTGGCCGACGCGGAACAGGTGCACGTCCACACCGAGCTTGTCGAGCAGATCCTTGTAGAACAAGCGGTAGTTGGCCAGGCCCGTAATCATCACCCCGCCCTGCGGATCGACCAGCACACGGTCGGCATGCGCGGCGAGGTAGTACTGGCCCTGGTCAAGGCTCGGCGCCCACACGACCACCGGCTTGCCGGCAGCGCGGAAGCGGTCGAGTGCTGCACCCACTTCGCGCAATGCGGCAAAGCCGCCACCCTGCAACTCGCCCGGCTCCAGCAGGATGCGCGTAATGCGCGCGTCCTTGGCCGCGCCATCGATGGCGCCGACTAGGTCACGCAGTTGGATCTGCTTGGGCGGGTTGCCCGACAGACTGGCCAGCGCGCGCTGCATCGGGTCGATGCTGTACTGCTCGACCAGATCGCCCTTGGGCTTGATGACCAGCACACTGTCGCTCTGAATGACGTGCTCAGCGCGAGTGCCGGCAAAGCCGACAATCAGCACCAGCAGGAACAGAAACAGGAAGGCGAAGAAGATCAGGTTGAGAAGGGTCAACCTGACGATGTTGATACCGCGTCCAAGAACGCAGAGAAAGGCCCAAAAGCCGTTCGTACGGGGCTCCGCCATGCGAGGTTCCTCAGGATGTCCACAACAGCGTAGCTGTTCGTGTGGTGAAGGTCATGTGGTACGAACCGCACATACCCGTCATCTTTACCCGTTCCCGCGTTGGGATTGGACGTAAGGCACCGAACAACCTTAGGGGGTACGGCGCCAGCGTTCGCGGGACGTGTTGCGGTACAAGCGGGTAAACAGCAGGATGGCCGCCATGGTCAGGCCGGCGATCAGGCCGATCCACATGCCCCGCGCGCCCATGTCATGGCGGAACGCCAGCCACCAGCCCACCGGCATACCGACGCCCCAGTAGGCGAACAGGGTGATCACCATCGGCACCCGCGTGTCCTTGAGGCCGCGCAGTGCACCGTTGGAGGTGACCTGGATGCCGTCCGAAAACTGGAACAACCCGGCCAGCACCATCAGCTGCGCAGCCAGCGCGATCACCCCGGCATCATGTGTGTACGCACTCGCCAGCACGTGCGGCAGGGTCAGCATGACCGTTGAGGAAACGGTCTGCACGCACAGCGCCAGCCCGACGCCACACAGGCCGGCATAACGCACGCCCTGGGCATCGCCACGGCCGACCGCGTTGCCCACCCGCACGGTGATCGCCATCGACAACCCCAGCGGCACCATGAAAGCAATGGTCGCCACGCTCAGCGCCACCTGATGGCTCGCCACCACCGTCTCGCCCAGCGTCGCGATGGCCAGCGCCACCGCCACGAACAGTCCACCCTCGGCCAGCAGCGTCACGGCCATCGGGCCGCCGATTTTTACCAGCTCGAGAATCATCTTCGGCTTGGGCCAGGCCATGCCGCCGCGCAGGTTGGCGTCGCGATAGGCCGGGTGCTTGATGACGAACCACAGGAACGCCAACATCTCCAGCCACAACACCGTCGCGGTGGCGATGCCGCTGCCCAGCGAGCCCAGCGCGGGCAGGCCAAACTTGCCGTACATCAGCACGTAGCCCAGCGGCGCCAGCACCAACAGGCCACCAAAGCCGAAGTACATCGACGGACGCGTCATCGACAGGCCTTCGGACAGGCCGCGGATGGCGAAGTAACTCGTCATCGCTGGCGCCGCCCAACTGATGGCGTGCAGGAAGTGCATGACGTCGGTGCGCAGCGTCGGCACCACGCCAATCCAATCGAGCAACGGCGTGGCATGGCGTACCAGGAACCACAACACGATGCCCATGCCCCAGGCCAGCCACAACGCCTGCACGAACACGGCACCCGCTTCGTGACGGCGCCCCGCGCCGTCCAACTGGGCGACCGAGGGCGGCACCGCCATCATCATGCCCAGGCCGCTGACTAGCGCCAGCGCCCAAATACTGACCGCTGTGGTCACCGCCGCCTGCACGTGCGCACTCAGGTGCCCGGCGAGCACGGCATCGACGAAGTTCGGACCCACCGCGGCGAGCTGCGCGGCGATCAGGGGAAGGGCAAGGCGCACTGTGGCGCCGACCTCGTGCGCCACCTTGGCGCGATCGGGGCGGAAAGACAGCATAGAAGGACTCCTAGGCTGACAGTCTAACCCAGTCCTGTCGTCATCCTTACCGACAGCGCTTTCAGAAACGCCCCACGACTGCTGTCTACGCAAGCCGCTTGTGCCAAGATCCGCGGCTGATCATCCCGGGGGGAGAGGGCATGAAGAAAGAAATCGTTTCGTTCGAAGGCGTGCACTGCGCCAACTGCAGCGCGCCCATGCAGGGCGAGTTCTGCCACGAGTGTGGGCAGTCCATCCACACCGTGCTGCGCCCTATGCATCACATGGTGGAAGACACCCTCGACATGGTGTTGCACGTGGACGGCCGCGTCATCCACACGCTGCCACCACTGTTCCTCAAGCCCGGCTTCCTCACCCTGGAATGCTTCTCGGGCCGCCGCCAGCGTTACGTGGCGCCGTTCCGCCTGATGTTCGTGCTGGCCCTGCTGGCCTTCTTCGTATCTCACTTGGTCATGGGGAGCTCCGGTTTATTGGAGTTCGGCTCCAAAGCGAGTGTCGGCACCGGTGAGTTCGCCAAAGACACGACCCCTGACGCCGTGCGGGCGCATTTTGAGCAAATGCGCCAGGACATCGAGAAGTCCAAGGGACAAAGCGACCAGAAGGCGAAGCATTACAACCGTCTGGTCAACGTGGAGCGCGACCACGCCAACCATCGATTGGCCGAGCTTCATGCCCCAGCGATGCCCAATGTCACCGTCGAAGACATGGACTTCACCTCGTTCGCGATCGACATCCCGTGGCTCCCCGCAGCTATCAACCACAGCCTCAATCGCTCCAGAGCGCGGGCCGTGTCCAACATACGAGAGATGTCGAACGGCGGTGAGCAGGCGGCTGAGGCAGAGGAGCGCGTCGTAGCCTCTGTGTTCCATGCACTGCCGCAGACCATGTTTGTGCTGATGCCCCTGTTTGCCCTGCTGTTGAAGTTCACCTACTTCTTCAAGCGCCGGCTTTATATGGAACACCTGATCGTGGCGCTGCACAGCCACGCCTTCCTGTTCCTGTCCCTGTTACTGAGCATGATGCTGTACGCCCTGCAGGCCTGGCTGACACCCCATGCGGCTTGGGTGGGCACACCGCTACGCCTGCTGCAGTGGGCCCTGTGGGTCTGGACGCTGGTCTATTTGCTGATCATGCAAAAGAAGGTCTATCGGCAGGGTTGGTTCATGACGATCGTGAAGTACCTGTTCGTCGGCTGGTGCTACACGATCCTGGCTTCGGTAGCGCTCGCGTTTGCAGCGATTCTGGGCGTAACGAACTGACCCCGGCCACCGGCTACTTTCTGTGACACAAATCACACACAAACCGGGCACCTACGCAATTTCGGCAAGCCCGTAAAGCGCTTCAAACGGGGGTTTTGCACAGCGTCACATGGCTGTCAAGGCAAGACCCATGCCTATGGCAATTGTATGAACCCTAGCCAAGCAAAAAACTCAACTCAATGTATTTATTGATGTTTTTTTGGTGGCTAAAACTTGAACAGCGCGTACGGAAGGACGCTTTCATGCGCCCCAGAGGCCTCCCTCAACGGGCCATCCACAGAGTTATCCACAGAGGTTGTGGATAACATGAAAAGCCCCCTGCCGTTAGTCACTTAGCTGTCCTTTCTAGATGACAGGGCAGCAAGCATGCGCAAGCCATCGCCAGGCAGCCAAACGGTGGATCCGTGCGTTTCACCCGGCTGGAATTCCGTCCAGTGCAACGGGCCGGTTACACTGGTTCTCCAAGAGGTATTCATGCCCGCCGTCCTTCGCGTTGCCCTGCCGGTGCCCCTGCCAACCCTGTTCGACTACCTGCCGCCGGCCACCGGCGAGGCGGTCGCGGGCAGCCGGGTGCTGGTGCCGTTCGGCAAGGGCAAAGCGGTCGGCGTCGTAGTCGAGGCCGGGGTGGAATCCGCGGTAGGCAACGCCCGGCTCAAGCGAGTGCTCCGCGTCCTGGACGATGCCCCCCCTGCTCGACGCCGAGTTGATGGCCACCCTCGCCCGTGCCGCGGATTATTGGCTGGGGGCACCCGGCGAGGCATACGCCAACGCCCTGCCCCTGGCCCTGCGCGAAGACCGCCCGCTTCCCGAGCTGCACGAAGAGGCCTGGGCACTGACCGCCGCCGGGCGCAGTGCCCTCGACGCAGGCAGCCGGCGCGGCGGCAGTCGCGCCTTGCTCGAAGCACTGGCACGCGGCCCGCAGACCGCCGAACTACTGCACGAGATGCTGCCCGGCTGGCGCGACGCCGCACGCCGGCTCGACGAGGCAGGCCTGATCGAACGCACACGTACCCAAACGGCCGGGCCGATGGCGGTCACGACTGCGCCATCGCTGAGTGACGAGCAGCAACAGGCCGTGGACGCCATCGGCGAATCGCTGGGCACCTTCCAATCCTTTCTGCTCGACGGCGTCACCGGCAGCGGCAAGACCGAGGTCTATCTCGCGCTGATCGAAAAAGTCATCGCGCAAGGCAAGCAGGCCTTATTGCTGGTGCCGGAGATCGGCCTCGCGCCGCAGACCGTGCGCCGCCTTCGCGACCGTCTCGGTGTCGCAGTACAGGTCCTGCATTCCAACCTGGCCGAAGGTGATCGCGCGCGCGCCTGGCTGCGCGCGCGTTCCGGCGAGGCCAAGGTGATCCTCGGCACGCGCTCGGCCATCTTCACCCCACTGCCCAACGCCGGCCTGATCGTGGTCGACGAGGAACACGACAGCGCCTACAAGCAGCAGGAAGGCTTCCGTTACCACGCGCGCGACCTCGCCATCCTGCGCGGGCGCGCGCTCAACGTGCCGGTCGTGCTCGGCTCGGCCACGCCATCGCTGGAATCGCTGGCGAACGTGCAGGCAGGCCGCTATCGCACCTTGCACCTGCGCGCACGCCCGGGAGCAATCCGCGCGCCACAAGTGCAGATCGTGGACATGCGCGCGCAACGATTGGATCACGGCCTCTCACCCGCCCTGCTTGCCGCTGTCACCGATACGGTGGCGCGCGGTGAACAAGCATTGGTGTTCCGCAATCGCCGTGGTTATGCACCGGTGCTGCTCTGCTACAGCTGCGGCTGGCATGCGGAATGTCCACGCTGCGAACACCCGATGACACTGCATGCGGCACGCCGCACACTGATCTGTCATCACTGCGACTACAACACACGCATGCCCGGGCAATGCCCGTCCTGTTTCTCGCCCGAACTCAAGCCACAGGGCCAGGGCACCGAGCGCCTGGAAGAAGCGCTGACCGCGCACTTCCCAGAGGTGCCGGTCATGCGCATCGACCGCGAAACCACGCGCCGGCGTGATGCCTTCGAACAACTATTGGAAGGCCTCCACGAGGATCGCCCCGCCATCCTTGTCGGCACGCAAATGCTGGCCAAGGGCCACGACCTGCCCAATCTCACGCTGGTCGCCATCGTCGGCGTCGACGAAGGGCTGCATAGCGTGGATTTCCGCGCGAGCGAACGGCTTGCGCAACTGGTCGTGCAGGTGGCCGGTCGCGCGGGTCGTGCGCAGAAACCCGGGCGCGTGTTGCTGCAAACACATCACCCCGAACATCCGCTCTTGCGCCAACTGCTCGCGCAAGGCTATGCGGCAGCTGCCGCAACGCTGCTGGAAGAACGCCGCAGTGTGCAACTGCCGCCGTTTGGTCATCAGGTCTTGCTGCGCGCCGACGCGCACCAGCGCGAACACGTCGATGCCTTTCTCAGCGAAGCGGCAAACGCATTGACCGGTACGCCACTGCAACTGGCTGGCCCCATGCCCGCGCCCATGCCGTTACGTGCAGGCCGCCATCGGGGCCAACTGTTGATCGAAGCCGAAACACGGGGCGCGCTGCACGTTGCACTCAGACCTTGGTATCCATCGCTGTCGAGGCTGCCTTCGGCGCGTCGCGTGCGGTGGTCGCTCGATGTCGATCCCATCGATCTCTACTGAACACGGGACGACACGGCGGAACCTCCGATGATTCTTTTAACTTCGAAAGAGGCATCACATGGAAGGCAATGCATCGTCCAACGCTCGTCCTCATGTCGTCATCCTCGGCGGCGGCTTCGGTGGTCTCGCTGTGGCGCGCGAATTGGCTGACACCAACGCGCGCATCACACTGATCGACCGGCGCAACCATCACCTGTTCCAGCCGCTGCTGTATCAGGTGGCTACCGCGGGGCTATCCGCGCCATCCATCGCCGCACCGCTGCGACAAATCCTCAGGAAACAAGCCAACGTCACCGTACTGATGGACGACGCGCGGGACGTCGATCTCGATTGCCAAGTCGTAAAACTTGCGCGCGGTGATATGCCATACGACGCGCTGATCGTCGCTACCGGCGCCACGCACGCCTACTTCGGCCACGACGAATGGGAGCGTCACGCGCCAGGCCTGAAAACACTCGAAGACGCGTTCGCTATCCGCCGTCGCGTGCTGGTCGCCTTCGAGCGCGCCGAACTCGAGGAAGACCCGGCACTACGACAGGCGTGGCTCAATTTTGTCATCGTCGGCGGCGGCGCGACCGGCGTAGAGCTCGCCGGCACCGTGGCAGAAATTGCTCGCCACACCCTGCCACGCGAATTTCGTCGCGCAGACCCGCGCCACGCCAACGTACTACTGGTGGAAGCTGGCCCCCGACTGCTACCAGCGTTCGACGAAGATCTGTCGGACAAGGCACGGCGACAGCTCGAGAAGCTCGGCGTACAAGTGCGCCTTGGCACGTCCGTCACCGCCATTGATGAGGAAGGCGTGATGCTGGACGGAGCACCGTATGCAGCGCGTACCGTGCTATGGGCAGCCGGCGTAGCCGCCTCGCCGCTCGGTCGCAAGCTGGGCGCCCCGTTAGATCGCGCGGGCCGCGTACTGGTCGAGCCCGATCTCAGCCTGCCCAACCATCCGAACGTCTTCGTCATCGGCGACCTTGCCGCCGTCACCCAGGCCAATGGCAAGCCGGTTCCCGGCGTCGCGCCCGCGGCCAAACAGATGGGGCATTACGTCGCCACGTTGCTCAAGGCGCGCTGGCGCGGGGAAAAGGCCGCAAAGCCTTTTGCGTACCGCGACGATGGCGCACTCGCCACCATCGGCCGCATGGCTGCGGTGGCGCAGTTTGGACGGCTGAAGCTGTCCGGGATACTCGCCTGGTGGGTCTGGTTGATCGCCCACATCGCCTTCCTGATCGGCTTCCGCAACCGTCTCGTGGTGATGCTGGACTGGGCCTGGGCGTACTGGACCTACCAGCGCCACGCCCGCATCGTCACCGGTATCGATGAACGGGCCGACACACAAACGTCTTTGCCCAAAGACGCTTAGGGTGGAGAATCATGCTTTTCCATGCCGGATAACGCCGTGTCTTCCCAACTCGAACAGCTGCGCCAGTACACCACCGTCGTCGCCGATACCGGCGACATCGACGCCATTGCCCGCTGGCGCCCGGTAGACGCCACGACCAACCCGTCACTGCTGCTCAAGGCCATCGAGAACCCCAAGTTCGCGCCGATCATCGAGGAGTCCGTGGCGTGGGCCAAGGGCAAGAGCAACTCGCGCGAGCAACAGTTGGTGGACGCGAGCGATCACCTCGCCGTGGCTGTCGGCCGCAAGATCGTCGAACTGGTACCAGGTCGCGTGTCCACCGAAGTGGACGCGCGCCTTTCTTTCGACGTAGATGCATCCATCGCCAAGGCCGAACGCCTCGTGCAGTTGTATGCCGATGCCGGCGTGACCCGTGACCGCATCCTGATCAAACTGGCCTCGACGTGGGAAGGCATCCGCGCCGCAGAACAGCTGGAAAAGCGCGGCATCAACTGCAACCTCACCCTGCTGTTCTCGTTCGAACAGGCCGTGGCCTGCGCCGAAGCCGGCGTGTTCCTGATCTCGCCATTCGTCGGCCGCATCATGGATTGGTACGTCGCCAACACCGACACCAAGAGCTACGCACCGGAAGAAGATCCGGGCGTGAAGTCCGTGCGTCGCATCTACGACTGGTACAAGGAACACGGCTTCCAGACCGTGGTGATGGGCGCCAGCTTCCGCAACATCGGCCAGATCCAGGCCCTCGCCGGCTGCGACCGCCTCACCATTAGCCCAGACCTGCTGGAAAAGCTGGACCAAGACACCTCGCCGCTACCGCGTGCGTTGAATGACACCGGCGCAACCAAGGCCAAGCCCAAGCCGATCACGGAGGCAGAATTCCGCTGGGGCCATAACGAAGACGCTATGGCGACGGACAAGTTGGCGGATGGTATCCGGAAGTTTGCGGTGGATCAGCGCAAGATGGAAAAGCTGCTGACGGAAAAGTTGTAAGAAGGAAATGGGGCCGCTTGCGAAAGCGGCCTCTTGGCATAGTGTGAAGGTGCTGACTCGCGCACTTCCGCGGGGCTATTCACTCACTAGGTTTGCTTGTGGCGTATTTGGTCCTCGTGCCAACTAGCCGCCTCGGTTCTGCTCCCTCTCCCCGCCGGGGAGAGGGTTGGGGTGAGGGGTCAACCTAGCCTCATCGTCTCATCTGCGCCGTCATCCCGGCGTACCCCACAAAAGGGGGCAAGGGCCGGGATCCAGTGACGGTATCGCTTGGTTATCGCGTTACTGCGATCTGGCCGCTTGCGCAGCGGGCGTTTCGATCATCTGCCGGTGCTCGAGTCACTTTTCTTTGTTGGCCCAAAGAAAAGTAACCCGAAGAAATGGCCTGACAGGCCAACGCCCGCAGCATTACGTAGGGATAAGCTCGAGCGGGTGAGGAACGTCGTTGCTTGGCAACCTTCGCCCCTACACAGCGGGTACTTCGGCGCGCTTCGCAACGCGCCATGGCGACGAGGACTTAAGGCAGGCTTCGCTACGCCTCCCGACCGCTGTGGGGAACTTGCCACGAAATGGCGGCGTCCATCTTCTTTGGCTTGGTGCTCTAGAGCAGGAGCGACGCGATGTGCAGCTCCGCTGCACGAGCCGTGTGCTTTCGCCTTTGACCGTCGGGCCCCCTGTGCGGCGGTGAGGGGTGGACGATCAGGCCCGTAGGGGGGATCGGCAAGGATGCCGATCCCTTTTCGCCGGGGCAGGAGCCCCGTCGAAAAGCCCGGCCGCCCCTCACGTACTGTCTGGGCTTTAGCCCAGACAGCGCCAAGTGGGGGTGCCCTTTCTTTGGGTTACTTTTCTTTGGGCAAGCAAAGAAAAGTGACTCGGCCTCCGGTAGGAGGGCGAAAGCCCGCCGCAGGCGAGCCAGTTCGCGGTAGCGCTAAAACCAAAGGCCAACGTCACTGGATCCCTGCCTTCGCAGGGATGACGGTTTCATCGAAACCATAAGGCGAGCACCCGCCCCTCACCCCAACCCTCTCCCCAAAGGGTAGAGGGAGTAAAGCAGGAGCGCGCTCCACCGTGCCTCACTTCATCCCATGCGCCTGCGCATCCTGAGCCAACTGCTTCACCGCAATATCACCACCCTGCCACCCGCCACCCAACGCCCGCACCAACTGCACACTCGCCCGCAGCTGATTCGTCTGCAGCGACAGCAGCCCCAGATGCGCGTTAAGCGAATCCACCTGCGCCGTCACCACATCGAGATAGCTGTTGGCGCCCTGCTTATACAGCGCCGTCGACAGCTTCAACGTGCGATCCGCCGCCGTGGTGGCATCCTGCTGATCCACCAAGGCGTTGCCGTAGTTCTTCAGCAGTGACTGGTTGTCTTCGACCTGCTGAAACGCCGCGAGTGCCGTGCTCCGGTAGTGCGCGCTGGCTTCGTCGAAAGCTGCATGGGCTGATGCCACCTGCGCTCGGCGGCGACCGCCATCAAACACGTTCAGCAACAGATTGGGACCCAAGGCCCACAGCGTGCTTGGTGCATTCAACAAGTTGCCCCAGGCGCCGCTGGTATATCCACCGCCTGCGCTTAGCGTAAGAGAGGGAAAGAACGCCGAGCGGGCAACGCCGATCTGCGCATTCGCTTCCGCCGTACGACGCTCTGCAGCGGCAATGTCAGGGCGACGCTCCAGCAGGGTGGAAGGCAGACCCACTGGAATCACCGGCAAGCCCGGCAGGTCGGTCTTCGCGCCTAACGTAAAGTCCGACGCAGGCTGGCCCACCAGCGATGCAATCGCGTGCAGCAGTACCTCGCGCTGCGCCTTGGTCTGCGACAACTGCGAACGCGTCGAGGCTAGCTGCGTCTGTGCGCGATCCACATCGAGGCCGGAGACCGCGCCACCTTCGTGCAACGTCGTGGTCAACTGCAAGGCGCGTTGATAGGCGTCAACCGTTCCCTGCAGCAGATCAATCTGGCGATCCACGCCAACCAATTGCACGTAGCTGTCCGCCAGCGACGCTTCCAGGCTCAAGCGCACCGATGCAAGATCAGCCGCCGATGCCTGCATCGAGGCACGGCCCGCCGCGACGTTGTCGTGCACGCGGCCCCACAGGTCCACTTCGTACGAGGCCTGTGCCGTCGCCGAATAGAGGTCGTAGTACTCCGGCGACGTGGCACCGTGCAGCGGCGAATTCAACGACGCGCGATTGCGCTGCGCGCCAGCGCCCGCCGACACCTGCGGAAACAGGTCCGCGCGTACTTGCGCGAGGTAGTCACGCGATTGCTGGTAGCTGGCGAAGGCCGCGGCAAGATCCGGGTTGTGATCGATCAGTTGCTGTTCGAGATTGTTGAGGCGGTCGTCGCCATACAGCGTCCACCAGCCCTCGCGCGGCAACTGATCCGACGGCTGCGCCGTGGTCCACGGGCCAGCCGGCTGGTAGTGCTCGGCAACCGGCGCCTCGGGCGGCTTATAGGTGGGCGCCATCGAGCACGCGCCCAGTGCCAGCGTGGCCGCGATGGTTGCCGCAAGGCTCTCAGGCTTTTTCATGGGGCTTGCCCGCCTGCGGGTTCTTGGCAATGCGCACCTCGTCGCCATCGGCGAGGCCATCCGGCGGATTGATGATCACGCGATCGCTCGGCGCCAGGCCGGAGCCAACTTCAATGGTCTTGCCGTAGTCACGGCGGATCGACACCGTCTTGAAGTGCACGTGGTCGCTGGCATCCAGCGTGGCGACATGCAGGCCCTTGTCGTCGAAGATCAGCGCTTCAGCAGGCACGCGAAGACCGAGTTCACCGGAGCCCAGCTTGAAGCTCACACTGGCATAGCTGCTAGGCAGCAGCTTGCCGTCCGGGTTGTCGACCATCAGCTGCACCAGCGTAGTACCCGAGGTCGGCGTGATCGCACGCGCATCCGCCTCGACCTTCGCGGTAAACGACTTACCGGGATACTCAGGCACGGTGAGCGTGGCTTCGTCACCCTTATGGATGGCCGGTGCATACACCTGCGGCACGCGCACATAGACGCGCAGCTTGCTTGTGTCGGACACCGTAAAGAGCGGCGTGCCCGAGCCACTGCTGTCAGCAGTGATCAACGCGCCTACGTCGGTGTTGCGCGCGGTCACGCGGCCGTCGAAGGGCGCGACCAGCTTGGCGTACGACTTCAGCGCTTTCAGGCGATCAAGGTTGGCCTGCGAGGCATTGACCTGCGCCTGTTTGGCCGCAAGGTCACCGTTGTACTGGTCTACCGATTGCTGTGAAACCGAATCGGGGTCGGTCTGGCGCAACACCTGCCAGCGCTTGGCCGTGGTCGCGGCAAGCGCGGCATTGGCCTTGGCGGTGGCCAGATCAGCCTGCGCCTGCAGCAGCTGTTGGTCGAGGTCTGGTGTGTCGATGATGCCGAGCACATCGCCCGCCTTCACCGTGGCTCCAATGTCCTTATCCCAGGACTTCAGGTAGCCGCTGGTGCGTGCGTAGATGGGCGCGTTGGTGAACGCATCCATTTGCGCGGGCAGCTCGAGCGGCACCGAGCCGTTGGCGTTTTCCGGCTCGGAAATCACCACGGTAGGAATGGCCTGTTCGTCCGTCCACTGATGCAGATTGCGCGCCTGCACGATGCGCGTCGTGACGCCGACCACCACGATCGCACCAAACACCACGGCGGCGATCACGGCAGCCAGGCGCAGCCGGCGCGGGGACAGATGGACCTCAGGAAGTTGGGTATGTTCAGACATGAGCGGGCACTCCGGCATGGTCAGCCGAATCAGAGTCAGGCGCGTGCTTGTAACGCGCATGCACGATGGAGAAAACGACGGGAACGAAGATCAGCGTGGCCGTGGTGGCAAACAACAGGCCACCGATCACGGCGCGGCCCAGTGGCGCGTTCTGCTCGCCGCCATCGCCGAGGCCAAGCGCCATCGGCACCATGCCGATGATCATGGCCAACGCGGTCATCAGCACTGGGCGGAAGCGGACGAAGCCTGCCTCGCGCGCCGCCAACAAGGCATCGCCGTGGAGGGATAGTCGCTCGCGGCAGAAGCTCACCACCAGCACCGAGTTAGCCGTGGCCACGCCCATGCACATGATCGCACCCGTCAATGCTGGCACCGACAACGTGGTGTGCGTGACGAACAGCATCCACAGGATGCCGGCCAGCGCCGCAGGCAGCGCCGTGATGATGACGAACGGATCAGTCCACGACTGGAAGTTCACCACGATCAACAGGTACACCAGCACGATCGAACCCAGCAGTCCGAACAGCAGACCCGAGTAGGCATCGTGCATGGTCTGGACCTGGCCAAGCAGCACAGTGTTCGCGCCCTTCGGCTTGTCCTTGGCGGTGTCGTCGATCACCTTCTGGATATCACCGGCCACAGCGCCCAGGTCACGGCCCTGTATGGCAGCGAAGATTTCCACCATCGACTGGATGTTGTACTGGCTCACGACGGTGTTGCGATGCGTGCGCGTGATGTCCGCCAGCGCACCCAGCACCTGCGCATTGCCACCGCTCTTGGCCGTGATCGGCAAGTTGTTGAGCTGCGGCAACGAATCGAGCTGGTACTGCGGCACCTGCGCCGAGATCGGATAGGTAACGTTGTTGTCCGGATTCAACCAATACGTGGGCGCCACCTGCGCGGTGCCGGAAAGGTCCGCAATCAGACTGTTGGTCACGTCGGCTTCGGTCAGACCCAGCAGCTGTGCACGCGTGCGGTCCACGTCGATGCGGAACGCGGGCTGCGCCTGCGACTGCTGGAGGCGTGCGTCGACCACGCCTGGGATCTGCCGAACCTTGTTGAGCAGCTCGTTGGCGTACGCGAAGTCCTTGTCGAGCTTGCCGCCGCGGACCTGCAAATCGATCGGCGCAGGCGAACCAAAGTTCAGGATCTGGCTGACGATGTCCGCTGGCGGGAACGAGAACGTCGAGCCCGGGAACGAACGGGGCAGCTTCTCGCGCAGGATCTTCACGTACTCCGCGCTCGGGCGATGCCCCTCCTTCAACGAGATCTGGATGTCACCATCGGACTCGCCGATTTCGCCGGTGTTGTTGTAGATGGTGTTGATCGAGCTGGAGTACTGGCCGATGTTGTCGACTACGGCCTCCAGTTCATCGGGCGGAATCACCTGACGGATAGCCTTCTGGATGTCGGAGAACTCAGCCGACGTGGTTTCCACGCGCGTACCCACTGGCACACGCACGTGCACCAGGATCTGGCCGCCATCGACGTCCGGGAAGAAGTTGCTGCCAAGGCCCGGCAGCAGCGCGAACGACAGCAGCACAAACCCGAGGAAACCGACCACAAACACCTTTCGATGCTCCAGCGCCAGATGCAGTACGCCGCTATAGCCCGCACGGAACTTCTCGAAACGATTCACAAAGCCCTGCTGAAAGCGGCCCAGCACCGTCTTCGGCGCCGGCTGCTCGATGTGCTGACCATGCTCGTCCACCGTCGCGGGATGCGCGTGCAACAGGTACTTCGCCATGGTCAGCACGAGCGTACGCGACAGGATGAAGGAGAAGATCATCGCGAAGATCACCGCCTCCGCCATCGGCACGAACAGGTAGCGCGCCACGCCCGGCAGGAAGAACATCGGCACGAACACGATGCAGATGCAGCACAGCGACACGAATGCCGGCACGATGATCTGCGCCGAACCATCCACGATCGCGGTGATGACATCCTTGCCCTGCTCTAGGTGCCAATTGATGTTCTCAATGGTCACCGTGGCCTCGTCCACCAGGATGCCCACGGCCAGCGCTAAACCGCCGAGCGTCATGATGTTGAGTGTCTGGCCGATGGCCGACAGCGTGAACACCGAACCCAACACCGCGAGCGGAATCGATGTAGTGATGATCAGCGTCGAGCGCCAGCTGCCGAGAAACAGCAGGATCATCAAACTGGTAAGCGCGGCGGCGATGATGCCTTCACGCACGACGCCATCGATCGACGAGCGCACGAACACCGACTGGTCGCCAATCGGCGTTACGGTGAGATTTTCGGGCAACGCATCCTTCATCTGCGCGAGCTTCTCGCGCGCGCCGGCCACGATGGCCAACGTGGAGGTCGAGCCGTTCTTGAGGATGGACAGCAGCGTCGATCGCTTGCCGTCCACGTGCACGATGTTGGTTTGCGGCGGGTTGCCGTCGCGCACGTGGGCCACGTCACGAATGTAGATGGTGGTGCCGTTGACCTCCTTCACTGGCAGGTCTTCCAGCTCCTGCACATGAATGGCGGCGTTGTTCAGCTCCATCACGTATTCGTACTTGCCGATCTTCTGCGTGCCGATCGGGCTGATTTGCTGCTGGTTGGCCAGCGCATTCGCCACGTCCTGCGTGGACAGGCCGCGCGCCTGCAACTGCGCCGGATCCACGTCCAACTGCACCTGGCGCGTCTTGCCGCCGAACGGATACGGAATGGCTGCGCCTGGCACCGTCACCAGCTGCGGACGCAACTGATTGAGGCCAATGTCACCCAGCTGCTGCTCACTCAGGCCCGTGCCGGACAACGCCAGCTGCAGGATCGGCACGGTCGACGCGTTGTAGTTGACGATCAACGGTGGCGTGGCACCGGCCGGCATCTGCTTGAGGATCGTCTGCGCGATGGCCGTGACCTGCGCGTTCGCCGTGGCGATATTCACGCCAGGCTGGAAGAAGATCTTCGTGATGCCCATGCCATTGATCGACTCCGACTCGATATGCTCGATGTCGTTGACGGTCGTGGTGAGCACGCGCTCGAACGGCGTGTTCATACGGCCAGACATCTGGTCGGGCGTCATGCCGGTGAACTGCCAGGACACCGCGATCACCGGAATATTGATCTCCGGAAAGATGTCGGTAGGCGTACGCATGGCCGACATCACACCAAAGATGAGAATGGCCAGTGCAAGAACAATAAAAGTGTAGGGCCGCGTAAGCGCGATCCGGACGATGCCAAGCATGCGGGGGATTTCCGTGCGCGAAATGATGCGTCGCGGCAAATTTTCGCACGCACCGGATACCCTCAGAAGAGTCCGGCGGATGAAGATAATTTCATGTTGCCCAAACCAAGCGCCCTGGCCGGTTGCATGAAGATTTCTTCACGCAACCGTGCACGCTTAGACCGTCATGGGCGTGACTTCCGGCACAGAGCGCGACAGGCAAGTGCCGACTTTCTCATCGGGATCCAGGGCGTAACAGTACAGCGTGAGGCGTGCGCCACTGCTGCTGGCATCAGCGATGTCGAGCGCGTACCCGTGCAGGCGCACGATGGCACTGACGATACTGAGGCCCAGCCCCGAGCCACCCGTTGTACGGCTGTTGTCGCCGCGATAGAAACGACGCGTCACCGCATCGCGCTCGTCGGCCGGTATGCCGGGGCCGCTGTCGACCACATCCACGCGCGGCCCCCGTTTATCCATGCACGCACGCAGGCTAACCCTGCCGCCGGTCGGCGTGAACTTGATCGCATTGCCAACCAGGTTGGCCAATGCCTCGAACAGAAGATGTGCATCGGCGCGCACGGGCGCGAGTTGCTGGATGTCGACGTCGAACGTCTGCCCACGATCCTCCGCCACAGGTGCGTAAAACTCATGCACCTGGCGCAACACCTGCCCCACGTCCACTTCGTCGAAGCAGGCTACGCGATGGCGATCCTCCAGCTCCGACACGCGTAACAGGGCTCGGAATCGGGTCAGCACTTCGTCGATGTCGACGACGCACGATTCCACCAACGCCGCTTCCGGCTCACCGTCAAGCTGCTGCTGCGTGCGGTACAGACGCGCGCGCAGGCGCGTCAGCGGTGTACGCAGGTCGTGCGCGATGTTGTCGCACACACCCTTCACTTCGTTCATCAGGCGCTCGATTTCGCCCAGCATGGTGTTGACGATGCTCGCGAGCTGGTCGAGTTCGTCGCCACGGCGGCTCACCGGCAAACGCTTGGAAAGATCACCCTGGCGAATCGGGTCGGTCGCTTCCTGCAACTGGCGGATCCGCTTCTCCGGACCACGCCGCAGCAGGAACCCGCCGAGCAGACCAGGGATGATGGTCAGCGAAATACCCCACAGCAACGCACGGCGGATGATCGCGCCGATGCCGTCGATGGTGCTGATGTCCTTGGCGATAACCAGGATGTTGCCGTTCGGCAATGTCGTCGCCAGTCCGCGCGCCCGTACGCGCTCTGCGTCCCGATCCGGTCGTGGCAGGCCGTGCCTGAGCAGATGCACCTGGCCATCGCGCAACAGCGACGCCGGCAGATGATCGATGTTGCCGGCGACCGGCTGGTGGTCCTTGTCGAATAGGCCAACGGACATGATGCCGTGCGGATCGATGGCGGCCGCCGCATCAACCGTGGTGGCAAGCCGCGTCGGGTCCGTCGAAGCGATGTAATGCATGCGCTGCTGCAACATCTGGTCAATGACCGTGTTGAGGTAGCGCGTGGTTTCCCACTGGATCACACCGACCAGCACGGCGCACCATACAACGAACAGGGAGCCGTAGATCAGGATCAGCCGTGATGTGGTGGAGTGCCAGCTGTTTGGATGTCCGTTCATGACACCACCGAAGATATTTCGTTAGCGGCCGCGATCATGTAGCCGGTGCCGCGCACCGTATGGATCAGCGCCAGTTGCCCGGTGCCGTCGATCTTTCGCCGCAAGCGCGCGATGTGCACGTCGATCACGTTGGTGCCGGGGTCAAAATGGAAGCCCCACACCGTCTCGAAGATCATCGTACGTGTGAGCACCTGCCCCGAGTTGCGCATCAGGAACTCGAGCAAGCGATATTCAGTGGGTAGCAGCGTCAGCGGCTGGCCACCGCGGTAGGCCACATGACTGACCAGATCCAGCTCGAGATCGGCCACGCGCAGGCGCTGCACGACCGCCTGCGGCTGGCGCCGGCGTAGCAGTACTTCGGCGCGAGCGGACATTTCATCGGGAGCGAACGGCTTGGTGAGATAGTCGTCGCCACCGGCGCGCAGACCACGCACGCGTTCGTCCACGTCGCTCAGCGCGCTGATCATCAGCACAGGCGTATCGCGACCCGCACGGCGCAACTCGGCCACCACGTCGATGCCATCCATGCCGGGCAACATACGATCCAGCGTGATCAGGTCGTAATCGCGTTGCATGGCACGGTCGAGGCCGTCACGGCCATTGGCCACCCACTCGGCCTGCATACCGTGCACGCTGAGCTCCGCGACGATCTCGCGCGCGGTAGTTTCGTCGTCTTCGATGACCAGCACGTGGGGCATGGCAACCATAAAACCTGGAATCCAGTGATAGGGATGCGGGGGCAGCCATGTCCCCGCAAAGCCAAACGGCCCCAATCGGGGCCGTTTGTCATCTTACGCTTACACCGAAGATCAGGCGGCGAAGAGGCCGCGCATCTTCTTCATGGCGTTGGCCTCGACCTGACGGATGCGTTCGGCAGAGACGCCGTACTCGTCCGCAAGATCCTGCAGCGTAGCCTTTTCTTCGTTGAGCCAGCGGCGCTGGATGATGTCGCGTGAACGCTCATCCAGGTTCCGAAGCGCCGTCGACAGCGTATCGAGCTGATTGTCGGCATGGTCGGCGTCGGCCACGTTCTCGTACGGATCCGCGCCTTCGTCGATCAGAAACGCTTCCGGTGCCGGCTTGGCATCGTCCTCGGCGTCAGCCGGGGCTTCGAAGCCGATATCACGGCCAGATAGTCGCGATTCCATCTCGCGCACCGTTGCTTCCGGCACGCCCAGATCCTTCGCGACCACGCGCACTTCTTCGGCGTTCATCCAGCCCAGGCGCTTCTTGCTCTTGCGCAGGTTGAAGAACAGCTTGCGCTGCGCCTTGGTGGTGGCGACCTTCACGATGCGCCAGTTGCGCAGGATGAACTCGTGCATTTCGGCACGGATCCAGTGCACGGCGAAGCTCACCAGACGCACGCCCTGGTCAGGGTTGAAGCGCTTGACGGCCTTCATCAGGCCGATGTTGCCTTCCTGGATGAGGTCGGCGATCTGCAGACCGTAGCCGCTGTAGCCGCGGGCGACGTGCACCACGAAACGCAGGTGCGCCATTACCAGCTTGCGAGCCGATTCCAGGTCTTCTTGTTCGTTGTAGCGACGCGACAGCGTCTGCTCCTCGTCCTGGCTGAGCACCGGAATCCGATGGACCGCCGAGATATACGCATCCAGACTGCCGACGACACTCGGCACCGGCAGGTTGGCGGTCACCAAAGCTTGAGACATGGGTGGAACCTCCTGAATAGGGGATCAGCTTAGCACTCGGATAGTGAGAGTGCTAAAGGCCCCGAAAGGTTCCGGGACCTTTGATGAACTGAATAGTACAGGAATTTGGAACACCTGTCCAGCGAGGCGCCCAGGGGAGGCTCCACAGTGCCTAGTCGGCGGTTCAGCGACCGTGAAAAGGCCGTTTCAGCCGAGTTCTGAGCGCATTGGCAGGGACCAGTCGATCGGTGCGACCCCACGGCTTTCCAGATACCGGTTCGCCGCCGAGAAGTGCCCGCAACCGATAAAACCCCGATGCGCTGACAAGGGAGATGGGTGCACCGAGCGCAAAACGCAATGGCGGCGACTGTCGATCAGCTGGCCCTTTTTCTGGGCGTAGGAGCCCCACAACATGAACACCAGCCCTTCCCGCTCGCGGTTGAGGGCGTCGATGGCGGCGTCGGTAAACCCTTCCCAACCCTTGCCCTGGTGGGAGGCGGCCAAGCTCTGCTGGACGGTAAGCACGGCGTTGAGCAGCAGCACACCTCGGTCAGCCCAAGGCGTCAGACAGCCATGATCCGGCGCCCGAAAGCCCAGGTCCCGGTGGATCTCTTTGAAGATGTTCTGCAGCGAGGGCGGCGCCGGGATTCCCGGGCGTACCGAGAAGCACAGCCCATGGGCCTGATTCGGTCCGTGGTACGGGTCCTGGCCCAGGATCACCACTCGCACCGCGTCGAACGGGGTGTGATCGAAGGCGGCAAAGATCTCAGGACCAGGCGGGTAGATCACCTTCCCCGCCTGCTTTTCGACGCGCAGGAAGTCCCCCAATGCCTGCATGTCGGGCCGGCCCAGATAGTCGCCGACACGCGCCTTCCACGAAGGCTCCAGCTTCACACGATCGTCGGTCACGCCGCGTCGCCCCGCTCGCGCAGGTGCTGCGAAACGCGTAGTTGGAACAGCAACTTGGTCATCAACAGTTTTTCCTCAATGGGCTTCTCGACTAGGTCGTTGGCACCGGCACGCAGCAGCGCGGCTTGGTTGGCCGGATTCTCGTCACCCGTCATCACCAGCACGGGCAGTCGACCCTTGCCATAACCATAGTCGCGCCGGATGCGTTCAAGCAGGTCGCCACCGGTGAGCTCACCCTTCAAGCTGACGTCGGTAAGCACGATGTCGGCACCGACTTTCGCCTGCTCCTTCGCCTTGTCGAGCAGCACCAGCGCATCTTCGACGCTGACCACGTGGTACACGGTAAGGCCGTGCTTTTCCAGAATGCGGCGCGTCGCCAGCGCCACCACTCGGCTGTCTTCCACGTAGAGCACTTCACCCTCGGCGGTGTCGGAGGGTTTCACGTAGCCACGAATGAATTCCGCCAGCGCCTGGAAGCCCAGCGACTTGTCGAAGTAATCGGTAACGTGCTCGCCCAACGTGCGGTTATGCAGACGATCGTCGACGTCGCCGGATACCACGACGACAGGCACGTAGGCCTGCGCCGCAGATTCGCGCACGTGGCGCGCGAGCTCCAGCCCGTCCATGTCGGGCAGCCGCAATGCGATGGTGATGAAGTCGAACGCGCGACTTTCGAGCAGCTCCTTGGCTTCCGCACCGTTGCCCGCACCCACCACGTCACTGTCGGGCAGTTCGCTCTTCAGCACGCGGGCAATCAACTGACGCACCACCTTGGAACCATCTACTACCAGCACCCTGGGCGCCGTCCCTACCGTACGACTGCTGAAACTTCCACTCATCCCCTGTCACCCACGTGTAGGCCGGCACTCCCTGCCGGCAACCTATCGGTGCACCCTCCTAGCGCCCGGAGAGCCCGATCCGGATGCTGCACCATCCCCGCAAACCTTGCATGACAAGCTTGCCGTGGCGTGAGCCGGCGCACGCTTCACGCTGCCTTGCGCAGTTGCCACGCGCTGACCAGGCGAGCGCCCAGCCAGCCGAGCACTGCAGCAGCCACCGGCACGGCCGCCAGCAACCACAGCGGCAATACGTCGATCTGCAGCTTGCCGGCGTAGACCTGGCCCAGTCGCTGAACCGGCTCGGCCAGTGCCAGCTCCACCAGTACCGCAAAGCCCGCGGCGAGAATGCCTGCGAACAAGCCGTACCAGATGCCGGCATAAAGATAAGGACGGCGTACGAAGGCGCGGCTCGCACCCACCAGCATCAGCACACCGATTTCCTCGTGGCGGCTGGCGATGTCCACACGCACGGTGTTGCCAACCACCAACAGTACGGCCCCGGCCAACAGTGCGGCGAGGATCATCACGATGCGCTGGCCGACGCCGAGCAAGGCTTCAAGACGTTGGCGCCACGTGCCGCCATCTTGCACCTGGTCCACACCCTGCATGCCCCGCACGTCGGCGACGAGGTGATCGACGCTATCCGCACTCACGCCAGCCTTGGGCTGTACCTCAAGCACGAAGGGCAGCGGGTTGACGTCCAATGTGTGCAGCGCGCCAGAGAAGCCTTGCATCTTGGCTAGTTCGTCCATGCCTTGGTCGGGCGATTTGACGGTGACGCCGTTGACTTCAGCGCGTTCGCCCAGCTTCTTGGCCATCATGTCCGCCGACGAGACGCTCTGCCCCGGCTGCAGGAACACGCTGATGGTCTGGTTCTGGCCCAGCGCATCACCCATCTTCTGCAGGTTGCCCAGCAGCAGATAGAAGGTCAGCGGCAACGCGAGTGCGATGGCCATCACCGTCACGGTGAGCAAGGTGCCGATCGGACGCGACATCAAGCGGCGCAGGCTCGCCGCCGCACTCCAGCCGTGGTGCTCGCGCCAACTTGCCACTGGCCTGGGCTTATTGCGAATGCCGCGCGACTGGTCGGAAAGCAGCGGGCTTTCCATGGGGAATTCGGGCTGCGTGCTCATAGCACCTCCTGCGCGGCCACGTCAGCGACGAGGCGGCCGTGATCGAGCACGATCACACGCTTCCTCATACGCTTGATCAACGGCAGATCATGGCTGGCAATCAGCACGGTGGTACCCACGTTCTGGAATTCCGCAAACAGGCCCATGATCTCCACCGCCAACGAGGGGTCGAGGTTGCCGGTGGGTTCGTCCGCGATCAGCAGCGTCGGCTTGGCGACGATGGCGCGGGCAATGCCCACGCGCTGCTGCTCGCCAGCGGATAGCGTGGCCGGCAGCTGCCGCTCGTAGGCCAGCAGGCCGACCTTCTCCAGCGCCGCACGCGCACGCTTGCCGCGCTCGCTGGGTGCCATGCCGCCGATCATCAGCGGCAATTCGACGTTGGCGAACACCGTGCGATCCATCAACAGGCGATGGTCCTGGAACACCATGCCCAGGCGGCGGCGGAGTTTGGGGATGCCGGCGCGGCCTATCTTGGCCAGGCTCTGCCCATCCAGCGTGATCACACCGTGCGAGGGCCGCTCGATCAGGCCCAACAATTTGAGCAACGTGCTCTTGCCGGCGCCCGAATGGCCGGTCACAAAGGCCATCTCGCCTGTCGCTACTTCAAAGGAAAGTTGCGACAAGGCCTCGTGGCCACCTTCATAACGTTTACTGACTTGGTCGAAGCGGATCACCGCGCATCCCCGGTCCTGAGATGACAGAAGGATAAGGGATGCGTGCGTGAAGGTCAGTCGGTTTTATCTCGTCGAGCTGCCGCGGATTCAGCCCGCGGCAGTTCACGGCAAGCGGATAGCTCAGCGACCGGTGAAGAAACGGCTCAGTCGACGGAAGAAGCCCACCTTCTTCGGTGCTTCCTGCTCAGCCTGCTTGCCCGAGGTGATGGCAACGTGGCGCGACGGACGCGAGTGATTGTTCTCGGCGTTGCCACGCTCGCGCGGTGGGCGACGCTCGCCGCGCAGCTGACGATTACCTTCCCCGGCCGGGTTGGCGGCGGCCTCGGCGGCCGGCGCATCGCCTTCGCGACGACGGTTACGACCACCACGGCGACGGCGGCGCTTGCGCTCTGCACCATCCGTAGCTTCGCCCTGCGCCGACGCCTGTGCCGGTGCGGTTTCCGTTTTCACCGGTTCTTCAGCGCCTTCAGCAGGCGCTTCATGGCGGGGCTTCCGAGGTCCGCGAGGCTTGTCGCCGCGCGGACGATCGCCACTGCGACCGCTGCCGTTACGCGAACCCTTGCGCGGGGAACCGTCTTTCTCGCGCTGCTCCACCTTGTCGCCGAACGCGGCGCTGTCGGCAGCCACCTCGGCCATGTACTGCGCGTCCTGCTCGCGCGGCTGCGGCATCACCAGCATCTCGGCTTCGATATTGGCCACCGGGATGCGCTGGCCAATATAGGTTTCGATATCCGGCAAGCTCATCGCGTAGAGATCGCAGGCGAAGCTGATCGCGTCGCCCTCGGCACCAAGGCGCGCGGTACGGCCGATGCGGTGCACGTAGTCTTCCGCGTCCTGCGGCAGATCGAAGTTGAAGACGTGGCTGACGGCCGGGATGTGCAGGCCGCGCGCGGCGACATCGGTGCACACCAGAATGTCGAGCTGACCTTCCTGGAAACGCTGCAACAACTTCTGACGCTTCAGCTGCGGCACATCGCCCGACAGCGCGCCCACGCGGTAACCGTAACGCTTGAGGCGATCGGTGATCTTTTCCGCGGCGGCCTTGGTGTTGACGAAGATGATGCTGCGCTCGGCCTTGGTACGGTCGAGCAGGTTGAGCAGCAGCGGCATCTTCTCTTCCTTCGCGGGGAAGTAGACGACCTGGCGCACGCGGTCAGCGGTGACGTTTTCCGTCTCCACTTCCAGCTTCTCCGCGTTGTGCATGTGCTCGTAGGCCAGCTCCAGCACGCGATGGCTGAGCGTGGCGGAGAACAGCAGCACCTGGCGCTGCTCGCGCGCCGGCAGGCGGCGGAAGATGAAGCGCACGTCCTTGATGAAGCCGAGGTCGAACATGCGGTCCGCCTCGTCGATCACCATCACCTCGACGGCGTCGAGGCTGAACACGTGCTGCTTGAAGTAATCGAGCAGACGGCCCGGCGTGGCGATGATGATGTCGCAGCCATCCTTGAGCTGCTGGCGCTGCTTGTCGTAATCGACGCCGCCGTAGATGAGCGCGGTGCGCAGGCCGGTGTAGCGGCCGATGGACTTGGCGTCCTTCTCGATCTGGATGGCCAGCTCGCGGGTCGGTGCGATCACCAGTGCGCGCGGGTCGCTGTCCTTGCGCTCGGCCACGGCCGGCGTGGTCAGCAGGCGATTCATCATCGCCACCAGGAAGGCGCAGGTCTTACCCGTGCCCGTCTGCGCCTGACCGGCGACGTCGCGACCCGTCAGCGCGACCGGGAGGGTCAGCGCCTGGATTGGCGTGCAGCGGGTGAAACCCGCCTCGTCGAGGCCTTGCTGGAGCAGCGGATGGAGATCGAAGTTGGTGAAAAAGGTATCAGTGAGAACGGTTTGGGACATTTTATAGGGAGTATTTTCAGTGCAGGCAGCGCCCAAAGGCGGCCGCCTGGCTCCTTGCCGGTGAGACGCAAACAAGGAACAGGTGGATGGTCGGCGCGACCGGGACGTGGCGGCAGGCGGGATCCATATCGGATCGCGCGTGCCATCGGCACGTATCCCAGATTGGCGCCGGCGAGAGCGGCGGCGTGCGACGGCTCCGCTGGCATAGGTCAAAGGACTGCAAGGCCTAAGCCATTGGCAGTCAAGGAAAAACCCTTTCACCTATGTCAACGGAACCATCCCTGGCCGCCTGTAGAGACAAGTGCATTCATCATGCCGAATGCACCTACAGTCGCCCTTGAATCGCTTGAATCGCGCCCCGAGTTACGATGCAATGGAGGCCTGCCGCAATGGCACCAGACTTCCTTTTGGCACGACCCCGCGCTTCATGGGCGCCCCAGTGTAGCCGATGCTGGGCGCGCGGTCGTGAAAACTCCTATCCGCCTACCTTCGGAGACCCCGGTGAGCGACCTGATTACCCATGTGAGCGACGACGCCTTCGAACAGGAAGTGCTCAATTCCGATACGCCCGTTCTGTTGGACTTCTGGGCAGAGTGGTGCGGCCCCTGCAAGGCTATCGCCCCCATCCTGGATGAGCTGGCCCAGCAGTACGAGGGCAAGCTGCGTATCGCCAAGATCAATATCGACCACAACCAGAAGACGCCCCGCAACTACGGCGTGCGCGGGATCCCAACCCTGATGGTCTTCAAGAACGGCAAGGTCGAAGCCACTCAGATCGGTGCGGTCAGCAAGGGTGCCCTGACTCAGATGATCGACAAGGCCATCTGAGGCCTTTTCAGATCGTTTCAGAAAAAGTTTTCTGAATTTTTCCGGCCGCGGCGCTTTACGTCGCCGCGGACCCGGTGCTAGATTTCATGCGTCCGTCGGGACTGTCCTGTCCCCCGCGCCGTCCGCGCAACGCAACCTTCCCTCCTTTTTTCAACGGCGCCCCGCAGAGGTTTGCCCGTGTCTGATATCGAAAGCAAAGAATCCAACGACGCCAAGAGCGCCGACGCCAAGCCTGTGACTGAACCCCGCACGCGAGCGCCACGCAAGTCCGCCGCATCGGCTGCTGCCGCCGCGGAAAAGGCCAGCAAGCAGTCTCAGCTCGACATGCCGCCGCTGCCGCCTATCGAGCGCGCCGCGCCGCCGGCCTACGAAGTTTCCGCTCCGGCCCCGGCGCCCGCGCCCGCCCCCGCTGCCGAATCGGCAGCACCGCAGGGCGATGGTGGTCAGCGCCAGCCGCAGGAAGCCCGCGAGGGTGGCCAGCAGCAAGGCGGTGCTCAGCAGAACGGCGGCAACAACCCGAATTTCAACCGCAACGACCGAGATGGTCGCGGCCGTCGTCGTCGCCATGAGCGCAACAACCCGCAGCAACGTGGCCAGGGTGGTGGCGGCAACAGCCCGCAGCACCCGCGCAACAACAACGGCCTGCCGGTGGATGACGAGTACGCCGATGCCGGCAGCAACGACCGCCTGATCAACCTGACCGAGCTCAAGCGCAAGAACGCGTTCCAGCTGCTCGAATTCGCCGAATCGCTCGGCGTGCAGGAAGGCGTGGCGCGTGCCCGCAAGCAAGACGTGGTCTTCAACATCCTCAAGGCCCACGCCCGTTCGGGCGGCGGCATCTGGGCCGAGGGCGTGTTGGAAATCCTGCAGGACGGCTTCGGCTTCCTGCGCTCGGCGGACGAGTCCTACCTGGCCGGCCCGGACGATATCTACGTCTCGCCCAGCCAGATCCGCCGCTTCAACCTGCGTACCGGCGACTACATCACCGGACGCGTGCGCCATCCGAAGGAAGGCGAGCGTTACTTCGCGATGCTCAAGGTCGACGACATCAACGGCGATCCGCCGGAGGCGTCCAAGAACAAGATGCTGTTCGAGAACCTGACGCCGCTGTTCCCGCGCAAGGCGTTCAAGCTCGAGCGTGGCAACGGTTCGACCGAGGACATCACCGGCCGCATCCTGGATCTGGTGGCGCCGATCGGCCGCGGCCAGCGCGGTCTTATCGTCTCCCAGCCGAAGTCCGGTAAGACGATGATGCTGCAGAACATCGCGCAGGCCATCCAGTACAACCATCCCGACGTCCACTTGATCATGCTGTTGATCGACGAGCGTCCGGAAGAAGTGACGGAAATCGCCCGTACCGTGCGTGCGGAAGTGATCTCCTCGACCTTCGACGAGCCGGCCGTGCGCCACGTGCAGGTCGCCGAAATGGTGATCGAGCGCGCCAAGCGCCTGGTCGAGCACAAGAAGGATGTGGTGATCCTGCTCGACTCCATCACGCGCCTCGCTCGCGCTTACAACACCGTGGTGCCGAGCTCCGGCAAGGTGCTCACCGGTGGTGTGGATGCCAACGCCCTGCAGCGCCCCAAGCGCTTCTTCGGTGCGGCCCGTAACGTGGAAGAAGGCGGCAGTTTGACCATCATCGCCACCGCGCTGACCGACACCGGCAGCAAGATGGACGAGGTGATCTACGAAGAGTTCAAGGGCACCGGCAACATGGAAGTGCACCTGAGCCGCCGCATCTCCGAGAAGCGCGTGTACCCGGCCATCGACATCAACCGCTCCGGCACCCGCCGCGAGGATCTGTTGATCGAGCCGGACCTGCTCTCCAAGATCTGGATCCTGCGCAAGCTGCTGCATCCGATGGACGAGCTGGCCGCGATGGAGTTCATGCTCGACAAGATGAAGAACACCAAGTCCAACGACGAGTTCTTCAATTCGATGAAGCGCTGATCACCAGTCACCTTCGTCAATGCAAAGGCCGCCCTCGGGCGGCCTTTGTGCTTTTAGGGCCGGCATCCGCGAACCCGACGCTAGACTGTTTGGGCTATTCCCGGCGGGACGCGCGAGCCCCAAAAATGCGCGTGGCCGCACGGTTGCTCCCGCGACCGATTCGGCACGATAGCCGCGCCTGTACGTACGCTGCCTCGCATCCGCTTTGTCCCTTACCGGAGTCGCTGATGTCTTTCGTCGCAACGTCCCGCCATCCGCACGTCGTCCATCCGCGAAAGCGCCGCCTGGAACCACACAGGCAAGGCCCTCGCTACCTGCCTCCGTGCGCTGTACCTAAGTCCTCGCAGACAAGTCTGGCCTGACCCGGGCCCGTCCGGGCCTCAACGCTGCACGACATTCAAAGGAGAGCCCCCATGAAGGCAGTCACGACCCTGCTTGTGCTGACACTGGCTGCAGTTGGCGCACGTGCGGCAGACAACGATGCCACGCTTGCTTCGCGCGAATACACCGATGTCGTCGCACCAGCGGAGCAGGAGGCCTACGAGGCCGGCATCAAGGCATACAACCAGTGTCTCGGCCAACATGGTTTCAAATATGACTGGACCGCGTGGACGCACGAAACCGGCGATACCTACAGCTACACCTACACCACGGCCTCGCTGCCGTGGTCGGCCTTCGATGCCATGCGAACGGCGTCCAAGGCTTGCGACCAGACACTACGGACTGCGGTGAATCCCCACCTTAAAAGCGAAACCAGCGCGTTCACGCAGAAAATCGGCGCACTTAGCCACTTGCCGCAGGGCGCGGCAACCGAACAGCCGTTCGCCGAAGTGAACTACTTCAAGCTCAAGTCCGGGCACGAACCGCAGGAAGCCTTCATGGACGTGATGCAGAAAGTCACGGCGGCAGCAGAGAAGTCTCACTGGAATTACTACTACGCCATCAGCGCGCTGCGCGATGCTGACGGCAACAGCCCCGAGTTCATCATGATCATCCGCTCCGCGAGCTGGGCGGATCTCGGCAAAGAACCGGATGTACCGTTGTGGACCATGGTGGAAAAGGTCTATGGCAAGGACAGCGCACAGGCCATGCGTAAATCGCTCAACGAAGCGTTGCTGTACGAAACCGTCCGCATCGACAGCTACAACGCTGACCTTACGTACAAGGCTAACGGCAAGTGACATTGCCTGGGCCGTCCTCGCGGCGGCCCTAGCCCTTCATTGACGGGGTGGGTATACGCACAGTGTGTTACGCCCCGCCGCCTTTGCCGCATACAGCGCGCGATCCGCGCAATTCAGCAAGGCTTCGCGCGGGCCCAGCTTGGACGGCGGAAGATCGTCCAAGCTCGCCACGCCGATGCTTATCGTCACACAGTCGCATGGGCTGCCTGGATGCCAGATCGCCAGCGCACGGATGTCCTGCAGGATATGACTGGCCACCACCTGCGCTCCCGCCGTATCGGTATCCGGCAGAATCGCAATGAACTCCTCGCCTCCATAGCGGCCCACCAGATCACCGTGGCGACGGATGCTTTTGCGCAAGAGCGCCGCAATGGCACGCAGGCATTCATCACCTTTCTGATGTCCGACGTGGTCGTTGTAAGACTTGAAGTAATCGACGTCCATCATCAGCACCGACAGCGCAGCGCCACTGCGCAAACAGCGACGTGCTTCCGCGGCAAGGGCATCGTCGAGACGGCGGCGGTTGGCAAGGCCGGTGAGGTGATCGTGGCTGGCATGGAACTGCCACAGGCGGCGCGCCTCTTCGGAGGCAACCTCCATGCGCTTGCGGTTCGTGATGTCGATCAACGCCGACGTGATGCCCAGCACGCTGCCGTCGGTGTCACGCACTGCCTGCAACGCTACAAGGAAGTGGCGGCCGTGACAGGCCATCTCACGTTCCTTCAGATCGAAACCGGCGTCGAAGTCCGCAAAGTCTTGCTGCAGTTGCTCGTCCGCACCCGGGAGGTAATCGTTTACCCGGTGACCGACCATGTCCGCGGGGACAAGGCCATGGATAGCCGCGTAAGCCCCATTGGCGCTCGCGTAGTAGCCATCGCGATCGATCACACCAAGCGCCACAGGGATGGTGTCATACAAGGACTGCAACGACGTGCTCAGGGGACCGATTACCATGCTTGCGTCGAAACGCGATGACGCCATGCCCTGCCCCAGACCCTGTGTACGCGCCGAACGGAAGTCCATCGGCCGCCGTCGATGACCGAGCTTTGTATCGGTGGAAAAGGCGCGCCGGCGCGAACGCATCAGGGTGACCGCCCTGCGCGCGCCTCGAGGCCAGCGACTTTGCAGCTTGAAATTTCGCTTCACCATCTCACTTCTCCGGCCCGCGTGATGCGAGGCATCGCTCCGATGGAGCGCCCTCGCTGCAGGTGACGACGACAGCGGGAGCCCGGCACATGTGCCGCAGCTACGCATGGATCGCTTGATGGAGATGGTGCACAACGAACAGTCTGATCGGAATCAGAAAAGTCCTACCGATGGGACGGTGCCGGCTGATTTTCAGGCGTAGCCAGCAAACAATGCCGCAACCCCTCCATCGTCCCAGCCATGTGGCGCTCCAGCATGCGATGGATCAGGGGCGACGAAAGTCTCGCCAGCCACCCCGTGGGAGTGACCTGCACGGAGTGCGTGAGATACGTGCCCTCGCCGCGCGGCGACATGGAGAAATCAAGGGCGACGCGCATGGAGCGACCCGCATAGGTGCATGACAACGTACGCGTTGGCACCCGGGCAACGATGGCGCCTGTCAGCACACCATGCCGCGTCATGCCCTGGTAGACACAACGCAGTGGATCGCCGACGGCATTCTCACCCTCGCGGTATTTCTGCACGCGAATGCAGCGATCCAGCCATCGATGCATCGACGACACGTCATCAACCAGCGCGAACACTTCACCCGGTTCGCGCGGCACGAACACGCTGTGGCGGCGACAAAGAGCCAGGGACAGCCGTTCTTTCACCATCGATGACCGCACTCGAACATCAATGCATGCATTGCTTGAGCACGCGCAGCATGACCAACAACAGCACCGCACCCGCCGTCGCTACGACCAGCGAAATGACGAAGCCGCCACCCACGCTAAACCCAATGAGGTGAGCAACCCAACCACCAAGGCAGGCGCCAAGCACCCCAATAAGGATGTCGATAAACACGCCGTAACCGCTGCCCTTCACCAGCAAGCCCGCAATCCATCCAGCCAGCGCGCCAATGACCAGCCACACCAGCAGACTGTGTTCCGCCATAAATCGAATGCTCCCGTGACATGGACAGGGTCGCCCTCGCGTGAGGACGCGCCCTGGAGGTAACCCGCGTGGTGTTACGCAGAGGCGGCGCCATTCCGCGCCCACGGCTGCATCGTCTGGAACGCAAGCCGTGGGGCGGAGGCCCCGTACATAGATCCCGACAAACCGATCAGGGGTGGCGCGGTTTGTCGCCGGCGTACTCACCGACACATGTCATCCATGGCATGCGGGAAACCTTATGCGGCCGACGCAACGGTGCGGCCACATGTTCGTGGAGTGCATTGGACGATGTGTGGCGGGCCAGCGGAATCAGAACATTCCTACCCTGGTCACGAAATGTGTTTACGCGCGTTCGAGAGGGCGACCAGAACCAGCAGATACCGCCCTAGCAGTTAAAGCAGTCCAATGGACCGGGCGTAGTCATAGAGCTGCTTATCGCTCTCAAGGTTGAGCTTGCGCATCGCATCGCGCTTCTGCTGGCTAATGGTCTTCACACTGCGCTCCAGCCGCCGCGCAATTTCTGACACCGTCAGCCCCTGCGCCAGGAAGCGGATGACTTCGATCTCACGCTTCGAAACCATCGGCTCGCCGCCCGTGGGATACATGCCTTCGATCTGGCGCCGCATGCGCTCGCTGAGATAGCTTCGCCCCGCACGGATCACGTCGATGGCGAGCATCAACTCTTTCGCCATCGCCATTTTGTCCACCACGCCACGCACGCCGACGCTCACCATGTTCTGCACCAATGCGGGGTTGCGCAGCATGGTGAGTACCAGGATGGGCAGTGCCGGGTAGGTTTCGCGCACGCGCTGCAACAGGGACAGGCCGTCATAGCCTTCGATGTCCGCCGGCATAGAGAAATCGGTAATGAGCAGGTCACAGGGCGTTTGCATCAGCAGATCCAGCAATTGCTGCCCGTTGCGCGCCTCGCCAACCACGTCCAGCCCATTGCCGTAGTCGCGGAGCGAGGTCTTCAACCCGATCAGGACGACCGGATGATCATCGGCGATTATGACCCGCACACTTCACTCCTGCTTTTCCTGCCACTGCAAACAGCACATGCCTTACAACGTTCAACCGCAGATACGGCTTGATAGTGCGGTCCGTTTGTGGCTGCCGCGCTTCAAAGGTAGCATGAACCCCCAACCATCCAGCCGCATGGACCTTTCCGCCGACCGGGCCTGCACGATGCTTACCGTCGTTCGTTCCTGCCCGGAATCAGGGCCTGCCACCACCATCGCACCGGGCTGCTTTCACGTTCGGGCTCTGGGCATGCTTGCCCTGCCCTGGTTCGGCAACGAAGCCACCGCGCTTTCTCCGGTCGCCCTGGTCATTACCCTCTTGCTGGTGGCAACTGCCGTGCTGGCCTTCGTGCTGACGTGGCTGCTGCAGGCGCAAGTGCGCCGCAACCGGCAGCTGGCGCAACGCCTCCAATCGGAGCGGGAACTTCAACAGGCCACACTCGATGCGCTGCCGTTTCCCGTGCTGCTGCATGGACTCGACGGCCAGACCGTGGCGGGCAACCGGCTGGGACGCGCACTGCCCGAACGCGACGACGATGCCGCGGCCCTGATCCGCGACGCGTCGTTCGCCGAACAAAAGGACAAGGTATTGCAGGGCGCCACGCTGCGGCAGGACATCAACGTCCCCATGGCCAATGGCGAAACGCACGCTGCGCACCTCTGGATACGCGCCTTGCGCGACGAACAGGAACAGGCGCACGGCTATGCCAGCACCTTGCTGGACGTCACCGAGTTCCGCGATGCCGAGCAAGCCGCACGCCAGACCGAGCAACGCCTCGGCGATATGGCGCGGCGCATGCCGGTGGTGGTGATGGCCATGCGTATCGACCGGCAAGACGTCGCGCATGTTTCCTTCGTCACCGGCGATGCCCGCGCGCTGTTCAGCATCGACGCGGCCGAGCTGCGCGACAGCGACGGCGTGCTGCGCATCGACGCCTTGCGAGAACGCATCCATCCAGACGATTGGCCTGCCCTGCTGCCGCTGCTGTCGCCCGCAACGCATCAGGCCGACCAACGCACGCTGGATTTCCGTGCCTTCGGACAAAGCGGCCTGCGCTGGATTCACGCCACCTTCGCCACGCGTCCGATGAGCGACGGCGACCTGGGCGTGATGGGCTATTTCATCGATACCACCGAGCAGAACCTGCGCAACGAAGCACTGCGCATTGCGCGCGATGTAGCCGAACGCGCCTCCAAGGCCAAGGCGGATTTCCTCGCCGCCATGAGCCACGAGATCCGCACGCCGATGAACGGCGTGATCGGCATGCTGGAGCTGCTTGGCCGCACACCGGTCAACGGCGAGCAGCGCGAACTGTTGCGCGCCGTGGAGGATTCCGCCGGCTCGCTGTTACAGATCCTCAACGACATCCTGGATTTCTCCAAGCTCGAAGCCGGCGACCTTAGGCTCGACGCCACACCATTCGACACCCGCCAATGGCTGGACGGCGCCGTCGGTACGATGGCCGTGGCGGCTCGCGCCAAGGGGCTCGATCTTCGTCTTTTCGTGGATGCCACGGCGGCCGGCCAGTTGCGCGGCGACAGTCAGCGGTTGCGGCAGATCGTCATCAATCTGCTCAACAACGCCATCAAGTTCACCGATCGCGGCAGCGTCGGCGCCATGCTCACCGTGCTGGGCGACAACGGCACGCAACAGCACCTCTCGCTGAGCGTGACGGATACCGGCATCGGCATTGCCCACGACAAGCAGGACACCCTGTTTAAACCGTTCGCACAGGCGGAAGCCTGGACCAGCCGACGCTACGGCGGCACCGGTCTGGGGCTCGCCATCTGCCAACAGCTAGTACAGCTGATGGACGGCAGCATTGAACTGCGCAGCGAAGAAGGTGCGGGCACCACCGTCACCGTACAGTTGCGCCTGCCTGTCGCCGGCCGCACCACCGATGCACCCGCCAGCCTGCACGGCCGGCACGCCATCGTGCGCCTGGCGTCGCCCACCCTCGCCACGTCATTGGAGCAACACCTGCGCGCCGCCGGCCTGAGCGTCGAACGCTGCGAGCCCGCCACGCCCCTGCGCGAAGGCATGGCGGCGAGCCTGCTCTTTATCGATGCCGACGACCGCGACAGCGCCGGCCAGATCCACGCCCATGTGGTGGTCGTATCCAACGAGTCACCCGCGCCGGATCGAGAGGCCATATGGCTCAACGCCCAGCCGCTGACCTGGCGATCGGTGATCGCCACGAGCTTGCGCGCGCTGGAACTGGAAGCACCTGATCACTGGCGCGACCCACTGGCCACCCGCAGTACACCTGCCCTGCGCGGTCGCGTGCTGGTGGTCGAAGACCACGCGGTCAGCCAACGCTTGATCGCCCGCCAGCTGGCCTTGCTGGGCCTGGCCAGCGAGGTCGTGGACAACGGCCATGACGCGCTTGAGATGCTGGCCGACGGCGACTATGCCCTGCTGCTGACCGACTGCAACATGCCCCACATGAGCGGCTACGAGCTTGCCCGCGCGTGGCGCGAGCGCGAGGCGGCAGCGGGTAGTACTCAACGCCTGCCCATCCTTGCCATGACGGCCAATGCCATGAGTAGCGAAACGGCACGGGCGAAAGAGGCGGGCATGGACGACGTGCTCAGCAAGCCGCTGCAGTTGGCCACGCTCGGGCGCAAGCTCGGCGAGTGGCTAGGCGAGCTAGCCACGCCCACCGCCGAGCCTCCGCCACCGGAAGAGCTGCAGGCCTTGCTCGCCCAGGAAACCCGACGCGACCTGGACGACCTCCGGCAGCATGCCGCCCGCGAGGATCTACCAGCCGCCCGCCAATCCCTGCACCGCCTGATGGGCATCCTGCCCTTAGTGGGCGACGAAGCGCTGATCCACGAAGGTGAGCGCCTCCACGAGGCACTGCACGGCCCCGCAGCGGCGGACGCCCTGTCCGGCACCGCCGGATTCGTCGAGCGGCTGGCCCAGCGGCTGGCAAACCCGGATCGCCCCGGGGCCATTTCGTGACGAAGTTGGCAATTTGGTGACCTGTCCGCGACAATAGTCGGGCCGCAAGTCACTGCGTCGCCACGGGAAAATGGATTCCGGCTGGCCGCGCGCGCAGGAGTGACCGTGGCGCAGGGGTGCTAAAGGAGTATCGACGCTTTATGTCACACCGGACCTTCGGGCCTGGCCAGCCTTGGCGCTGGCTATGTATGACTGTGCTGTTCGCTGTCACTGCCTACGTACCTCACGCCTTAGCCGCACCCGCACCCGCCGACTGGAATTACCGCGTACGGCCGGGCGACAACCTGTGGGATCTCGCCGCCCGCTACCTCAAGCCGGACGTACCCTGGCAGAAACTGCAGGACTACAACCAGGTCGGCGACCCGCTGCACCTGCCGCCCGGCTCCACCATGCACTTTCCCGTCGGCTGGCTACGTCAGGGCCCGGCACCGGCCACCGTGGTGGCCGTACTCGGCAGCGCTACCGCGAAGCCCCCCCGGCAACGCGCCGGCGATCCCGGTAACAGCGGGTATGTCGGTGGGTTACGGCACCGAGCTGGACACCGCAGCCGACACCAGCCTCACGCTGCAGTTGGCTGATAGCTCGCGCGTGCTGCTGCAGGCCGATAGCGCGCTCGTGCTGGACCGCCTGAGCGCCTATGGCCGCACCGGCATGGTCGACACGCGCATGCGCCTCAAGCGCGGCCGCCTCAACAGCGACGTGACCCCGCTCAGCGGCAGCGCGGCATGCTTCACCGTCTCCACGCCCAACACCATTTCCAGCGTGCGCGGCACCCACTTCCGCGTGGCCGCCGACGAGGACAGCGGCGACGCTCGCACCGAAGTCGTTTCCGGCCATGTGGACGTAGGCAACAACGCTCGCCACGTGATGGTGGACGGTGGCCGCGGCGTCTCGACCGAAGCGGCCGGCAAGCCCGGCGAACCTCAACCCTTGCTCGCCGCGCCCTCGGTGGATTGCCCGGCGCAACCCATCGGCCAGTCCCCGGCTCAGATCCAGTGGAAGCCGCTGGACCGTGCGGAGCGTTATCGCGTGCAGGTAGCCCTTACCGATCGTTTTGAAGCACTGGTGCTCGATACCGTCGTCGATGGCACACACGCCACATTGCCCAGCCTGCCTGATGGTGCGCACGCCTTCCGCGTACGCGGCATCGACAGTGCGCGAATGGAAGGGCTGGACGCCACCTGCATCTTCACCATTGCCGCGCATCCCCAGCCCCCGCTCATCATCGACCCGCAACCGGGTGCGAAGGTACGCGCCACGCGTCCCGAATTCCGCTGGACGGAAAGCATCGAGGCCGAAAGCTACGCATGGCAGCTTTCCGCCGATGACAGCTTCAGCCAGTTGCTCGGAGACAACAACAACGTGCGCGGCGATCACGTCCGCGCGCCGCAAGCGCTGCCCTACGGCCACTACGTGTGGCGCATCGCCAGCCGCGACAAGGACGGCAAGCTCGGCCCCTATACCAGCGCGATGCCGTTCGATCTCGTGCCCGAGCCACCCGCGCCTGCCCCGGGTGAACCCAAGCACGAGCATGGCGACTTCGTGCTGAGCTGGCCGGGCGGCGCAGCGGGGCAGCACTACCACATCCAACTCGCGCGCAAGCCCGACTTCTCCGATGTACAAGTGGACCAGACGCTAGATGTGCCCGAACTGAGCCTGCGCAAGCTGCCCCACGGCAAGTGGTACGCGCGCGTGCAGACTGTCGACACCGACGGCTACGCAGGCCCGTGGGGTGCCATCCAACGCACCCGTGTACCCTGCACCGCATGCCGCTGGGTAGCCGCCGGCGGTGGCGTGGTATTGCTGTGGCTCGTGCTCTGATGCATCCGTCGCGGAGGTTCTGGCGCCCGTGATCATCGCCGCGTTGCCTCTGCTCAAGCGCGCGCTCGCGTGGGTGGCGGGTTTCGCCGTGGCTGTCCTGCTGATCGCCAGCAGCGCCATGCAACCGCTGGACAACGCGCTGTATGACGCGCACATGCGTCATTGGTCTTACGCCACCAGCGACCAGGTCGTTATCGTCGCCATCGATCCGAAAAGCCTGGCCGCGCTGGGCAACTGGCCGTTGCCGCGCTCCGTGCACGCGCAACTCATCCGGCGGCTCACCGCCGCTGGCGTGCGCGGCGTGGGCATGGATGTGACGATGGCGGAAGCCGACGTCAATCACCCCGACAATGACCACACCTACGCCCAAGCCATCCACGACAACGGCCACGTAGTGATGCCGGTGTTCGCCGAAGCAGCCGAACTCGGCGGCGTGCTGGAAGAAGTGTTACCTGTACCGGAGATCGCACGAAACGCCGCCGCCTTCGGCCACGTCGATGCCTCCAAAGACCCTGACGGCGTCACCCGTGGCGTCTATCTCAAGGCAGGTCTCGGTCAACCGCAGTGGTCGGCCCTCGCGCTTGCGCTGTACGACATCGGCCGGCCTTCGCCGCTGCATCCTCTGCCTGGACTGCACCAACCCAAAGGTACGGCGAACTCGCCCTATGAGTGGATTCGCGACGATTACGTACTGGTCCGCTTCGCCAACAGCGCGGGTGCGTTCAACCAAGTCTCCTATGTCGACGTACTGCAGGGGCGCGTACCCGATGCCCTGCTCAAGGGACGCTGGGTGCTGATCGGCGCCACCGCGGCAGGACTCGGCGACCAGCTCGCCACCTCGGCGTCACGCCCCAACAACCCCATGCCCGGCGTGGAATATCAGGCAAACATTCTGGAGTCGCTAAGCGATGGACGCCTGATCACGCCGCTCAACCTCACTGCGCAGCTGCTGCTTGGCTCATTCGCGCTCGCGCTGCCGCTGGCCATTTACGGACTGCCGGGCATGCGCCGCACGCGCGTACTCGCCGCGCTGAGCCTGAGCATGATTGTGCTCATGAGCCTGCTACTGCTGCGCGCAGCCGGCGTGTGGTGGCCACCGACCGGTTGGATGGTCATTGTTGCGGCCGGCCTCACACTCCACGCGGCTATCCGGCACCTCGAGGCGCGACGCGAACTCAAGCAGGCACGGCTGACCGATGTGACCTGGTGGCAACCGCCTGCCACGGACATCAAGAATTCGGGACGCGCATGACACGAAGGCCGCCCTCGGGCGGCCTTCGACATGGATGCGTTGAACGATCGTGCTCAGGTGCTCCCAGCGAAGTCAGTCACCAGCGACACCCGACGATTGGGCATCCCCTGGTCACCGCTTGCGCCCTTCACCACCTGGCGATTCTTGACCTTGCCGTAACTCACGGCGCGCACCTGGTCAGCATTGAGACCACCGGTCTGCACCAAGTAATCGCGCACCGCCTGTGCACGCTTGAGCGCCAGCTGTTGGTTGTATCCCGCTGAGCCGGAAGGATCAGCAAAGCCTTCCGCCGTAATCACCGCGCTGGTGTGGTGCTCACGCATCACCTTGGCGAAATCGTCCAGTCGTTGCTTGTCCTCGTCGCGCAGCGAGGTCTGATTGGTGTCGAAGTGCGCGATGGTGTCGACGCTGATGCGGCCCTGCATGGCCGTGATCTGCGTGTCGTACTGCGCGAACTTCTGGTGCATCTCCTGCGTGATCGCATCGATCTCCTGCTGTTGCTTTTGATCGTTGCTACGCAACTCGGCGATGGTGGCATCGAAATCGCTTTTCTTGACGTAGCCGGTGCAGCCGCAAAGCGCGACCACGAAAAGACCGGCGACGCTACGACCGATGCGAGAGCTGGTACTTGCCATGCGGTTTCTCCTCTCGTTAGCGGTGCACAAGCACAGACCGTCAGGGGGCGGCTTATGCATGCGCTGAGGGAGTATGCACGGCAGGCGCCAGAGCGGCGCCCATACGTTCAATCGTCGATTTGGACGTCCAATCGCGAAACAAGGACACACGAAGACGGCAGCCCGTTCATGACGGTCCGCACGAAGTTGCACCATGCGCCAAAAAGCCAAAACACCGCATGAACATGGACGTCAGCGATGAGCACGCGCTCAGGGGCGGCCAGCCACCTTACGAAAGCGTCGCTCCTGCACCATCCACATGGCAACGCCGTATCCCGCGCCCGCCAGGGCCCACAGGAACACCGATTGGGGAGCAGCAAGACGTGGATGGGGAAGCACAAAGGTCATGATCAGGAACATGGGCACGCCGTAGCACAGCAGCCCATAGAGCAGCACATAGCGGAGCATCCCCTGCCCCCGGATCCTGGCCCAACGGTCGAATTCCCTTTGCTTCATAACGGCCCCTCGATGCCTCGCCCTGAACGCGGTAAGACACATGGAACGCGCGAGCGCTCCATGCGTTGATCCAACCGCAAAAATTTATTCAGGGACTAGAACTCCGTCCACACGTCGCCGGCGACTGCCATGGCGGGCTCCGCGCGCTGGCGAGCCGGCGCCACCGGGGATGCCGTCGGCGCCGCAATCGCTGGCGCCCCACGAACGACGCGAGCCGCTGCTGGTTCGCGCGGAGCCTCACCCTGCAGGGTGAAGTAGGCCACTTCGTTCACAAGCACTCGCGATAGGTCCAGCGTGTTGCGGCTGGCGGCACTGGCCTCTTCCACCAGCGCGGCGTTCTGCTGCGTCACCTCATCCAGCGTCACTACCGCATTGTTCACCTGCCCGATGCCCGCGGATTGCTCCTCGGACGCCGCTGCGATCACCTCGATGATGGTGCTCACTTCGCGCACATCACCCGCGATGTCGTTGAGGGCGTTGCCGGTACGCTGCACCAGTTCCGCGCCTTCGGACACCTTTTCAGTGGTGTCCTGAATCAGTGCCTTGATGTTCTTCGCTGCCGCGCCGCTGCGCTGAGCGAGATTGCGCACCTCCGTCGCCACCACCGCGAAGCCTCGGCCCTGTTCGCCCGCGCGCGCCGCTTCTACGGCCGCATTGAGTGCTAGCAGGTTGGTCTGGAAGGCAATCTCGTCGATCAGGACGACGATCTCGCCGACTTCTTTGCTCGCCTGAGTAATGGCCTGCATGGCGCCAACGGCCGAGCCGGCGATATCCCGACCCTCCTCCGCACGCTTGCGCATACGCAACGCCATCTCGCGCGCCTGCCCAGCACCCTCGGCATTCTGTTTGACCGTGCTCGACAGTTCTTCCATCGACGCAGCGGTTTCTTCCAACGAACTGGCCTGCTCTTGCGTGCGCTGCGACAGGTCATCGTTACCCTGGGACAGGTCGCGCGCCGCCGACGTTACCTGCTCGGCCACGTCGCGCACCTGCGTCACGATGCCAGCAAGCTGGCGATCCATTTCGTCAAGCGAACGGAGCGTGTCGGTCAGTTCGTCGTTGCCGGTAACCAGCGTGGCATTGTTGAGCTTGCCCTGCTGAATCGCATTCGCAAGCGAACGCGCCCGATCGAGCGGACGGGTCACCGCGCGGATCAATACCATCGCCGCGCCGATAAGTACCGCAATGGCGATCACCAGCACGCCAAGCGCCACCTGCCAGGTGCGATGGAAACTCGCCTCTGCATTCTGTGCCGATTGCGCGGCCTGCTTTTCATTGATGGCCATGAGCTTGTCGATAGCATCCGTAGCTTTGCCCATGGCATCGGCCACCTTGCCGATATGCAACTGGCGCCCCTCTTCGGCCTTGCCCGCGTCCAGCAGTTCCGCCTCATGGCTTACATCCGCTCCGGATGCCTTGATGAGATCGTCAAATTGTTTGGCCACTGCGCGCTCGTCGTCAGCAGACACCATGTCGGGGTAATAGCGCTTCCATGCCGCCATCAGGCTGTCGTGGCCTGCCTTGATTCGCGCCGCCGCATCGTGGTGCGAGGGGTCGATGATGGCGCGATTGAGGGCAAGGCGATCTTCGATGATGGATGCCCGTGCCTGGCTGATCGCCGCCATCGCCTGCACGTTGTTCCGATACATGTCGTCGACCAGCGCATACGTGCTGCGCACGCCGTACAGACCAACCAAACCGATGACCACGGCGAGCAACAGGGCAAGGCCCATGGTCGCGATGATCCTCAAACGAATTGTGAGACGCATGGTGCTGATTTCCCGACAGAAAGGCGGCTACTCGCCTTGAGTGGGTATCGGCGCGGGGTAGGCTTCCTTGACAGGTAATTTCTTGCGGTCAGCGTGACCCGGTTGGCAATCTTTCAGGCCAAACAAAAAAAACACTCAACATCCATGAAGAACACGACGGACAGCGCTGTCAGTCCATGTGTTCGATGCCATCGGGCAGGGTCACCCACGGATGCATGCATTCCTCGAACACGGAGATGCCCGGCGCAGGAAAGTCCGAGCGGGAGAAAGCTCCCACCGGCACACCAATGACACCCTCCACCGAATCCAACCGGTAGTAGACCGTGGCGCCGCATATCGGGCAAAAGTGGAACGTCGCGGAACCACCCGTATCGCCACGTCGCACATACGCGGTGGACTGGCCACGAATGACAACCGCCCCCTCGCGAAACCGCGCCTGCACGCCGAACACGCTGCCGGTGCGACGCTGACACGCATTGCAGTGGCAGATGGACACGCGCAGCGGTTCCTCCGTGGTACGGAGCATGAGCTGTCGGCAACTGCAGGTAGCAACGCGCTGGGGCATGGACGTGAGTCTCTGGCGAAGTGAGTGGCGACGCGATCAGGCGTGATGCAATTCGAGTTGAAAGCCGAAGACCGGCAACATCGCCTGTGCGAAATCCAGCTCGTGTACGCGCTGGAAACCCATGCGTTCGTACATGTCCCATGCAACGCGCATCGCCTCGGTGGTATGCAATACCACTCGACGATGCCCACTCTCGCGGGCAAGCTGGATACAGGCATCCATCAATTGCCTGCCAATACCCTGACCGCGCGCGGAGGGATGGACGGCTAACAGCCGTATACCCGATGCATCGGCCATGGCGAGCGGCAACGCGGCGCCATACTGGGCGATGTCGTCAAAGTAGACCACGCCTCCCAACACCTTCCCTTCGTCATCTACTGCCACTAACACCCGTGCCTTCGGCTTCTGAGTGAAGGTGCCGATGTTCGCCAGCATCTCGTAGTAACGCGGCTGCTCATCCGGCGAGGGAAACCCCGGCAGGCTTCGATAGACGTCCACCATCAACTGACCGAGGGCGCCGAACTCATACGGATGAAGGTCGCGTATGGCCACTGACAAAGACATGTGGATTTCCGAACGTTGGGACGCGCGCACTATACGCGCACAGCCGTTCCGGCAGTGGCTGCCGTATAGACCCGTTCAAATCCAACGCGTGCTACGGTCTGCCCACCGACATCATGGAGCCCGACCGTGTCTCGTCCTTGGCGTATCACCCTGCTGTCCGTTGTACTGGCCCTGGCCAGCCTGCCGCTCGCTGCACAGTCGCTGCGCGTGATGAGCTTCAACGTACGTGTTCCCGTGGAGTCCGATGGACCCAACCGCTGGGAGGCACGACGCGACATCATGGTGCGCACCATCCGCGAACAACAGCCCGACGTGATGGGCACGCAAGAGCTGCATCAGGAACAGGGGGACTACATCGTGGGCAAGTTGCCCTCCTATACCTGGTTCGGCATTGACCGGCGCGGCGGCCACAGTGACGAACACATGGGCGTGTTCTATCGGAAAGACCGATTGACCCTGAAAGACTCCGGCAATTTCTGGTTGTCGGATACACCCAACGTACCCGGCAGCATCACCTGGGGACACCCCTTGCCTCGCATGGTGACCTGGGCACTGTTCGAAGACAAAGCCACGCATCGCAGCTTCTACTACTACAACACGCACCTTCCCTATCAGGAGAAAGACGAACCCGCGCGCGTCAAAGGTGCCAAGGAGATCCTCGGCCGTATCGCGCAGCTACCGGCGAACGCGCCCGTTATCCTCACCGGCGACTTCAACACCGAGCCCAGCAGTCCGACCTATGCGCTGCTCGCCAAGGATCTTGTCGACACGCGCGCTACCGCACCGAAGGTGGAAGGGCCGGAGAAGACCTTCCATGACTTCACCGGCAATCCCTCGGTACGCATTGACTTCATCTTCGAACGCGGGTTCACGCCAACACGCTTCGCCACGGTGACGACCCAGCAAGATGGCCGCTATCCATCCGACCACTTCCCCGTGATGACGGAGCTCGACTGGAAGTAAAGGGTTTTCGCGCCCCGTAGAGCACTATCCAAACGTCAGGGGCGGTGAATCACCGCCCCTGCCTCTCTCGCTTGGCGCGCATCACTTGCTTCGCCATGGCACCAAACTGACGCCCCTGCTCCCGCTGCTCACGCAGTGTCGCCTGTGCGTGCGCAACCTCGCGTTGCAGCTTGCGATAGTTCGACAGACGTCGAGCTTCCAAGACACCATCAGCGATCGCCGCCTCCACCGCGCAACCCGCATCACCTTCGTGCTGGCAATCACGAAAGCGGCACTGCTTTGCGAGTGCCACGATGTCTTCGAACACCGTAGCCAGCTCCGTTTCCCCCGATGCCAAGCGAAGCTCGCGCATGCCGGGCGTGTCGATCACCCAGGCACCCGAGGGCGTCGGGAACATCTCGCGTGCGGTCGTGGTATGGCGACCACGCGCATCGTCCTCACGAATGCCGGACGTCTGCTGCCACGCCTCGCCCATCACGCTGTTGGTGAGCGTCGACTTGCCCACGCCGGATGACCCCACGAACGCCACCGTCTTGCCGGGCGCCAACCACGGCGCCAGTTGCGATACAGAGACTGCGTCCATCGCGTTGAGTGCAATCACCGGTACGCCGGGCATCAACTGCTCTGCCGTGTTCACGTAGTCGGCCACGCCGTCGGCCATGTCCGCCTTCGTGAGCACAATCACCGGTGTCACGCCCGCATCGAGCGCCAGCGTGAGGTAGCGTTCCAGGCGTGACGGATTGAAATCGTCATTGCATGACGACACCACGAACAACACGTCGAGATTGGCCGCAATGGACTGCCGCTGATGGTCGCCACCCGCGGCGAGGCGCACGAGCACCGTTCGGCGATCGAGCAGGGACAACACGCGATCGGCCTCGTGCTCCACCAGCACCCAGTCGCCCACGGCCACGCCCGTATCAGCCTCGGCCAGATCGCGTGGCAACGCCACGGGTGCCTGCCCACGCGAGGACATCACGATCAACCCGCTGCGATGCGCCGCCATCACGCGCGCGGGGTAGCCGGCCTCGAAATCGGCCAACGTCAAATACTGCGCATACTCCGGCTGCCAGCCGAGCTGGTGCAGCGAAAAAGTCTGAGAAGGCATGAAAACACCCTAAAAACGAGAAATGCGACGGCCACACGAATCGGGGCCGAGCGAATCGCCGGGGTGCGAAGCGGGAGTGTTGAAGCGCGCCAGCAGAACGCTGGCGGGACAATCAGAAGCGCGACGACCCGGCGGAGGCTGCAACTACAAGAATCATGGTTCTATTCCTCCTCATGGCTGGGTTGACGGGATGCGCAGAGTATCCACGCGTCGCACGGCTTGCAAGTGCAGGTTTTCGTTAGTCGTTACGTAATAGTGCCTATACGCTTCCGCGAGGCGACACCAGGGATGCACAACAGCCATTCGCGAATTCGCTGCGCCTAAAGAAAAAGGCCGGCATAAACGCCGGCCTTTTGCATCCACTTGTACCACCTGACAATTAGCTGGTGAGGCTGGCAGGCAACGTTCCACCATTGGCCGCAAGTGCCTTCAGTACTTCCTTATGAAGCCAGATATTCATACTGGCCGAGTCGTTCGTATCGCCCGTGTACCCGAGTTCGCCGGCAAGCTGCTTGCGGTGGTCCAGACTGCTATCCATGCCCAGTGCTTTCATCATATCGACGATAGACACACGCCAGTCCAGTTTCTGCCCGCTTTCGCTGACGAAGCTATCCATGACGGCGGCCACGTCTACGCCCGACAGCGGCGTGACCGACGGCGCCGCCGTGGCGGGACTGACGACCTCAGGCGCCACCGGTGCTGCGGGTGCGCTCGTCACGGCCGTCGATGCATCCGTGGAGGTGACAGCATTGGCCTTGCCGAAAAGTTTGCTGACAATGGTTCCGAAAATACTCATGGGTATCGCTCTCCGTAGGTGATGTAACGATCTACGCGCGGGCGTAAGACGACGGGCCAAGCCCTGTTGATGTTCGCGGAGCTAGGCCAGCATAACGGGCAACGCCGCGCCGCCAAGCGTCTTGATGAGTGCAGAGTGCCGGGCGTAGAAAAGGCCGACCTGATCGACAACACCCGGGCTAGCGCGCTCAGCCTGCCCTGCAATCTGCTCCACGTCCGTGACGTTGAGATGACTCGCCTGCTCTGTGGTCACCTGATTCGCGCCAGAAGGCATAAGCCGACCGAGCAAGCTGCCGGCCCCTCGTCATTCTGGATGCTCCTTTCAAACGAAAAGTCCTCATATGCCGTATTAGATATTTCTTGCAGAAGTGCGAAGAGCATCGCCAATGACCGCCAAAGTAGACGCTCGATTCAAGCAAAGTTGAGGCTTATACATGAAGGCATTTTTCACATATCAGATACCAAACGATGCTGATCATCCGCTCAAAAGAGAGAACTTTCAGTCAACATATGCCGGACATTCGTACGGGAACGCCCTCTAGCGGCCGTCTCCTTCCGAACAGTTCGCGTCCGATTCGCAAGCATTAATGCGAAGGCATTGGCTGAAGTTATCAATTCTCCAGACGACTCTCTTGCCAAATAGTGATTTCGCTTTTCCTTCCACACTTTTTAGAAGTAATCCCAGGCCAATTGTTCGATTGACCTACACGGCATGTAGTCCTTTGCCTAAGCAGCCGATGAAACCGTCGATTTGCATGAAACGTCTCCATCGCCAATAACAAAAGCGCGGCCAGCAATTGCGACGGCTGCGCAGGCGCACGGCTTGTGCGCGAACACCAACGCGCCATCCACGAAGGCGTCGACTGGTGAAGATATTGGTGGGGAGACCACATGCGGAAGGAAACGATCACGGTGGCCGTGCTGGCCGCGCTTGCCCTTGGTGGCGCGCACGCAGGCATGGCCATGGCAGCGGAAGGTACACAGGAAGCATCCACCACACCCAACCCAACGGAGACGACGGACGCATCCAATAAGGCCAAACGGCTCGATGTAGTCACCGTCACCGGCTCACTGATCCCCCAATCCCAAGTGGAAACGGCGACCCCGGTGACCACCATCACCGCGGACCAATTGAAGGCACGGGGCTTTACCACCGTGGCCCAGGCCCTCCAGCAGTCATCGTTCGCCACAGGCGGCGTGCAGGGCAACTCCAGCTCGGCCAGCTTTACCCAGGGTGCCGAGACGATGAGCATGTTCGGCCTCGATCCTGGTTACGTGAAGTACTTGATCGACGGTCGCCCCATGGGTGACTTCCCTGCGCTGTACAACGGCAGCAGCGCCTTCAACAACCTCACCAGTATTCCGGCGGCTATGGTGGATCACATCGACATCCTGCCAGGTGGCCAGTCGTCGTTGTACGGCTCTGACGCCATTGCTGGCGTGGTCAACATCGTGCTGAAGAAGAAAGTCGATGCGCCCGTAGTGGACGTTCGCTACGGCTGGTACGGCGATGGCGGCGGCGCCGATCGCCGCATCTACCTCGCCGATAGCTTTGGCATCGGCAAGTTCAACATCACTGTGGGCGCGCAGTACGAAAACACGAGTCCCATCTGGGCCTACGACCGCGACCTGACCAAACAGTACTTCAACGACGGCACCAGTCCGGCCACCGCCTCGCGTGACTTCCTGGTCAACAGTACAACCAAGGTGCGCAACAGCTACGTCGACCCAAACCGGCTGGCACCGGGCGCCTGCAACAGCACCACAGGCCTCTTTGGCGGCGCCGAGGGCTACCAGTACCGTAATAACAGCGGTGGCTACTGCGGCTCGTTCGATTCACCCGGCTACCGCACGCTGAAGAACGACAAGCAGATCACCAATCTGTACACGCATGCCACGTTCGACGCCTCCGACAGCCTGCAGCTCTACGGCGACCTGCTCTACAACTACGATCAGGAGAAATACGCCACGGGCACCAGCTATACGTGGTGGGGCACGTCGGCAGATTTTGGCGCTTTCTACGATCCGAACCTCAAGGACTTCGTCAACCTGCAACGCGGGTTTGCTCCGGAAGAAGTCGGCGGCTACAGCTCTATCATGAACAAGAGTGTCGAGAACTCCTACATGCTCACGCTGGGCGGCAAAGGCGTCATCGGACAATCCAACTGGGACTACGACGTCAACTTCACCCACTCGGACGACCATTTGATCGAGCGCCGATTCGCGCGATGGACCGACGCCATCGATGGCTACTTCGAAGACCACGTCCTTGGGCCGCAACTGGGCACGCGCAACGGCTACCCCATCTACAACCCCAACTACGCCGCGTTCTACCAGCCGGTTCCGGTGTCTGACTTCCGCAGCTTCACCGGCTATACCGACACCCGCTCCAAAACGTGGGACAACATGCTGCGCGGGCAGGTCACCAATGCCTCGGCGTTCACGCTGGGTGGCGGCGACGCCGGTGTGGCTCTGGCGCTCGAAGGCGGCAACCAGGGCTGGGATTACTCGCCAGATACGCAACTGATGGATGGCGGTGTCTGGGGAACCACCGCCGTGCAGGGCGCCGGACACCGTTCCCGTTATGCCGGCACGGCTGAGCTCAACATGCCGCTGCTCAAGGAACTGGTGATGGATGTGTCCGCCCGTTACGACAACTACAAGGTGAACGGCCAGAACATCAACCACCCCACCTACAACGTAGGCCTTGAGTATCGACCGCTGGAATCGTTGTTGTTCCGCGGAAAGTACGGCACTGCGTTCAAAGCGCCGACGCTGCCCGATGAGTTCCAGGGCCCGAGCGGCTACTACAATTCGGTCACCGACTATTACAACTGCGCCCAGGCGGGATACACCGGCGCCAATATCGGCAACTGCCCCAACAAGTACTACAACGCGCAGTTCTTCGGACAGAACTCCGGCAATACCGCACTCAAGCCAATCACCGCGACCGTGTGGAACTATGGCTTCGTGTGGTCGCCGATCACCCACATGTCCTGGAGTGTCGACTACTACCACTTCAATATCGCGAACGAGGTGGATCAGCAAAGTGCCGACCTTCTTTCGCAGCAGGAGTACCTCTGCCGCAGCGGCGGCGCGGACATCAACTCACCCAGTTGCCAGCAGGCGTTGTCACAGATCGTTCGACTGCCGCAGACCAGTTCACAGTATCTAGGCGACATCGATACGATCTACACGCCCAAGATGAATGTCTCGCGGGAAAAGCTCAATGCATTGGTATCCAACTTCCAATACTTATGGAAGCTTGGCGCCTACGGATCGCTGGCCTTCAATGCGTCCTACAGCGACATCCTCAAGCACGAACGACAGTCGTATCCCGGCGACCCGTTCATCGACCTGCTGCGGAACCCGTACTACAGCACCGACTTCAAGACCAAGGCCAACGCCTCGGCAACCTGGAACATCGGCAAGTGGAGCAGCACGCTCTACGTCAACCGCTACGGCAGCACGCCCAACTACCTTGCATCGGTACTCAACAACTACACCGCCGCGGGCACCGGGAAACTGGCGCCATGGTTCCTTTACAACGCCAGCGTGAGCTACTCCCCGATAGACAACCTGGCTCTCTCGTTCGTGGTGAACAACCTGTTCGACAACGCTCCGCCCAAGGACGACAGTTACCCCGGCACCTCGGGCTCGCCCTACAACGGACAGAACTACAACGTGTACGGTCGCTCGTTCTACCTGGAGGCCACGTACAAGTTCGGAAAGGCGAGGTAACGTCTCGACGCTCCAGAAAAGGCCTCGCTCTGGCGAGGCCTTTTCTTTGGTCACTACCGCACCTGAGGCGCTTGCGTCGAGCTATGCGTTCTCTTTAGCGAGTAGCCCGGATAAGCACAGCGCTATCCGGGAAACCACACTTCACCGCGCAGCGCTATTTAGCGCTTTCGCGGGATTGCCCCGGATTGCGCTTTGCTCCATTCGGGCTACTTGCTTGGCCGCCGCTTCATGCGATTCGGCCCTGACGATAGCCAGCGAGTAGCCCGGATAAGCGCAGCGCTATCCGGGAGACCACACTTCACCGCGCGGCACTATCAGGCTTTCGCGGGATTGCCCCGGATTGCGCTTTGCTTCATCCGGGCTACGGTGTTGGCGCGCCACACGACCAAGGGAGTAGCCCGGATAAGCGCAGCGCTATCCGGGAAACCACACTTCACCGCGCGGCACTATCAGGCTTTCGCGGGATTGCCCCGGATTGCGCTTTGCTCCATTCGGGCTACTTGCTGCGGCTGGCGCCATGGTTCCTTTACAACGCCAGCGTGAGCTACTCACCGATAGACAACCTGGCTCTCTCGTTCGTGGAGAACAACCTGTTCGACAACACTCCGCCCAAGGACGACAGCTACCCTGGCACCTCGGGCTCGCCCTACAACGGACAGAACTACAACGTGTACGGCCTCTCGTTCTATCTGGAGGCCACGTACAAGTTCGGAAAGGCGAGGTAACGTCTCGACGCTCCAGAAAAGGCCTCGCTCTCGCGAGGCCTTTTCTTTGGTCACTACCGCACCTGAGGCGCTTGCGTCGAGCTATGCGTTCTCTTTAGCGAGTAGCCCGGATAAGCGCAGCGCTATCCGGGAAACCACACTTCACCGTGCAACGCTATTTAGGCTTTCGCGGGATTGCCCCGGATTGCGCTTTGCTCCATTCGGGCTACTTGCTACCGCACCTGAGGCGCTTGCGTCGAGCTATGCGTTCTCTTTAGATGGCTGTTGCTGAGCGTCGGCTGGCACCAGCGGGTCGCTTCGCCCAACGCGGCCTTATCGGGGAATGGCCAGGCATTCCATGACTTCGATCGAATCACCCGGAAAAATCATAAAGTGCGGATGGCCTTCGAACAGCTTGGCCGCCGCTTCGTGCGATTCGGCCCTGACGATAGTAAAAGCCGTCAGTTCGTTCCTGGACGGCTCGATGCCGCGCGAGGACACGCGCAATGTCTTGCCCAGCGGCGTACCGATCTCGACGATGTCATTCTGGTGGCTGGATACCCAATGGTCCCAAGCCTGTATGCCGGCTCGTTCCCGCTCCTTGCGGTCCGCCTCGTTCAAGGCGTTCCATCCGGACGCCTTGTAGCTCGCCTCGTTACCGATGAATACCGCCAGGTAATTCTTCATGGTTCACTCCGACATGCCGTGGGTGGAAAGAGGGTAACGCGAACCGCATCATCCGCCGGCAACGCCGGGCCATGCTCAGCCCATTTCGTTTCCGCGATGCAGGTGAACGCCCAACTCCGTCGCGAGTTCGCGCATCGGCTCAACGTTACGTGACAGTGTTATCCAGCCGGCAACGCTGTCGTCATCCGTGTCGAGCACCCACAGCGTGTAACCATGCGGTGCAAGCTGGTCATATGCAGTGCCGAGCAATCCGGAGGTATCGGCGTCCGCGTGGAATTCATCCTCGTCGGTGTCGCCACCCCAGTCGATCGACAGGTTCCAGCGGGACGCCAGCTCGTCAATGGCCTGCACCAGCGCCCGCGTGTCCTCAGCCCCCACGTTGAATGCGGACCGCCAATCGGCCACCTGCCCTACCACCTGGGCCACGTCGACGTCTTCATCAGGCGTATCACCCACGACCTCGCGGTAGGCGGTGAACTGCTGGAACGCCGAATCGTCGTCGCCGGGGTTGATCATCAGGAAAAGTTGCCAGACATAGGCATCGAGCGAATCGTCGTCATCGTCGAACGCATGCTCGTGGTCGAAGTCGTCGCTGGAGAAACTCATGGCTCGGCACCTGGGAACGGAACGGTATGGCCTGCCTGGGGCAGGTCTGCGCCATTGTCGGCCCCAATGCCGGCGAGCGAAAGAGCGGGCAAGATGTGAAGGCTCGCCCCACCCGCCTTTTGCATCGCCGCGGAAGGAAGCGCTACCCTGCGCTCACCTCGGCAGGACGCTGACTATCCCCATGAATCTGACTGATTTTCTGCTCTCCTTCCGCGACCTCGTACCTGAACCCGCAGCGGGCCGGCCGTGAAGCGCTTTAGACAAACGATACCGCTCGCCCTACTGCTTGGCCTGTTCCCGCTGAGCAGTCGTGCCGACGTAGGCAGCCTGGGCGGCTTGGCCGTGGCGGCATTCGAGATCGTGACCGTCTTCTGGTTGTGCCTGACCGTCGTCGTGTTTCTACTGCTGCGCAAGCGCCTGTCGTTGCTGAAACGGATCGGCGCAGCGCTGCTGTTTCTGGTCTCGCCGGTGTTGATGCTGGCGTGGGCGCTGTTCAAGAGCTACATGTTCGACGATTACACCAGCGAGGAGACCGTGACCGCTCAGAAGCCCGTGCTGGCTGCCGGCGCGACGTTCCCTGTGGGAAGCATCGCCCATTACGAAGTGAAGGGCAGCCGCATCTCTTTGCACAAGCAGCGCACCTTGCTGGACGTGCATAGCGACCAACCCGTGTCACTGGGCAAATTGCGCATCAACTCGATCAAGCTGGATGAGTACTCCACGGAACTACAGGTAGCCCTGAGCGGCGACCAGTTGCTGGATGGCTGGCCCTGCGCCGGCGGCGACTACACCATCGTAGACCCCGAGCCCACCGGCGTTGAACTCCGCTCATGCTGGTTGTCTGCTGCGCGGGAATGGCAAGGCCAGACGGTGGCGGCTGGCACCTATGTCACGCGCAACGGCGAGAGCAACGAGTGGTTGTTCGCCGTCATGCCAAAGCCCAGCGATGCACCGGCAGATAATCCGTAACGCGGCGCATCCGTTAGATCCAGACGCCCCGAACCCAACATCCGACTGGAACGCTGGGGCCTGGATTCGACTCTACCCGGTGTGGAGCGTGATCCACACCGACAGGTCATTTCACCAGATCAACCATGCTCTGCGCCTCATGCACCAACGAGGCGTACGCGGCCACGCTCGGTAGACGCTGCGCATAGCACTGCAGGAAAGCGCCGTTCGCCTTCTCGTGCAGGTCGCCGAATTGATCGAACTTGGCTTTGTCCGCCAGCTTGGACGCGTGGTAAGCCGACAGCGCTGCGTCGGCTTTCTTGTTTGCCTCGCGATAGGCCGCAGCGCATTCGGGGATATCAGGTGCCGTCCACGACTTACGCAGCAGCACCACGCGCTCGCCGTTTACCACGGCAACCAGGATGCCGTCGGGCGGCGACGGCGCGGGATCGTCCTGCGCGGAGGTGAACAGGATGGCGCGTGCCACCCCTGACGTCCCCTGCGCAACAGGCAGCTCGGCGTACTTGTAGTAATGCGCGTCATCGGAGAACGCCTCGGTATAGAACGTTTCCGAGGTAAACACGCCGGCAAGGCCATCAACGCCAGTCGACGTCGATGGCTTCGGGATATCGGATGAGTGATCGAGCCAATCCCGCAGCAGCGGTAACGTGGTGATCAGCGCGAACGATTTCTCATCCGACGAGCCGACCGCCATGCCGTCCAGTTTCCCGTAGCCTTCCTCGTCGGTGAGGGTATCGACGTAGTACGAACCCTTCGGCGGAAAGCCCCGCAACCGTATTGGCCCCACGATGCCCTGCATCATGCCCTGCAACGTCTGCAACGATGCCTGTATGCGCTCATCCGTCTTCGGATCTTCCAGGTTAGCCACCTTGAACGTTGCAACGGCCTTGTCGCGCGCGGCGACGTAGGCCGTCGTGGCGGCATCTGCCGCATGGGAAGTCATGGATACCAGCACGCACGCTAGTGCGAATCCGGATGCAATCCTGAGCATAGATAACCCTTGTGATGTCGCCCCAAGTGACGACGCATGATGAAGCCGTTTCAGTGTATGGCAGATGTCTCGGCATCCGTGACCGCTACTGCCGCACACCGTTGGAGATTCGCTTTACGATAGGCCAACCAATGAATGGACCCCGGAGCCACGTCGATTTTCCGATGTCGCATCACACACCTGCCGGGCGCCCTACGCATAAGGAGGCAATATTCATGGAAGAGCTCGACATTGGCGACGTGAAGTTCCACATCAGCCGTCCGCCTCGCGTGGATTTCCCTACCTATCGGCGCTTGCAGCGCCTGATGTTAAGCCCGGCACTGGGCACTCGTCGTGGTTTCTTTCGAGGTTTCACTCCCGCATTCCTTATTGCAGCTTTGGTGAGTTTCGTGGGCATTAGCCTGGTGCAACGCCCTGACTACGCCTTCCTTGTCGTCAACGACGGCGCACTCATGATCGATGCGCCACGGCTCTGGCTGTATGCCGTCGGCATCTTCTTGCTGGGTGCGGCGGCGGTTTACGGGTCCGTGCTGTCGCGGTCGCGCCGCATGCTTCGCTATATCTATGAGCAGCGGTTCACACCGATTCTCGATGCGTGGTTCGGCGAACAAGGGCTGCGCATTCGTTGGGGCGAGACCTTGTTCGTTTCACCGTGGTCGGTGGTGGACAGCGTGCACGAGGAGAAGGGCGTCACCTATCTGATCGCTAGCAGCGGCGTGAGCTTGGCCTTCACAGCACAGGCCTTTTCGTCAGCGACGGAGTACGAAGCCTGGGTTGCGTTTGTCCGCCAACGCCAACGCAACCCGCACTCAGCTCCATGAAACAGGCCCTCCGGTTGACGCTCACTGGCTTGGCCTGCGGAGTGATCGGCTGGCCCTGCTGGCTGGCCGCAATCGGGTTCCTTGAAAGCCTTCCCGCCAACGCCAGACCCGACCCCGTGAGCGCCATTGTCACTGGCGCCGCACTGCTGCTTCCGGGGCTGATCTTTCTCGCGTGGCGATTCGACAAGCATGGTGCCAAAGGGCTCGGCTGGGCCGTTCTTGGCGTGTGCCTCGGAACCGTACTGCCCGTCGCGCTGTTTGTCGGACTGCTGATGCTCGTTGGCCCCATGGCACCTCGCGGTTAGCTATCCGCGCGGCCCTAGCACGCGACACCACCTTCGACGCGTAAGGTCTGTGTCGCGCCCTTGTAGGTGATCGTCAGGGTTCCGCTAAGCGACGTGCTATCGGTGTTCTCGTTGGTTACTCCAGACTCCACGGACTCGACCACGCGCAGCGTGTGCGCGGCGTCTTCGAACACGCTCGTCACGCCGTGTTCCCGGCTATCCGAGTGCGACAAGGTCACGCGGACCAGCGCTCCATCGATACGGATAAAGCCCACGCCTTCGGTCTCGCTGCTGCTCTCGCGGAACGTCTCGCCGGACGCCGGCGCAGCGCCGGTCACCGTCAAGCCGGTGGTGCAGCCCTGCAGTTCGCCATCGCCGTCATTCTCGGCCAGAAAACCCACGGTAAAGGCAGACGTGGGCGGCGCCGGCTTCGGCGCGGCGCTTGCGGCTACCGCGGGTGACGCCGGTGCATGCGCTGCATCTGGCGTGGCGGCGTGATCGCTGCATGCGGCAATGGCACCAGCTGCGGCGCACAGAAGCATCAGTGGCACTAGGTTTTTCATTGCGCCGGCATCTTGCCGAAAACGGTAGCCACGGTGATCAGCAGGCTAAGCACGCCAAGCAGCATGCACAATGGGCCGAAGAAGTACTTGGTGAGTTTCATTGCACGCTCTTTCCCCAACAGGGAGATCCAGATGCGCGCCCGTCCGTGGCTAAGCCCCCACTCCGCGACCTTCTCCTTGGTCGACAGCAGAAAACCAAGAGCGAAGAAGGCGATGCCCACCAGCAGCATCACGATGTTCTGAGTAGCCATAACTTGAAGTCCCTTTCCTTGCTTGCGACAGAATGCGATGACGGTGGACGCCCAACCGCCTTACGTAGTTTAGAGACGCCCTCTCCGTCCCGCACGCACCCGGCCCGCCATTTCGTGCGGGCCGGGTGGTATTCCGCCGAGTCTTTCAGACTTTTCCTACATTCCGGTCAAGCAGCGGCCTGGATGGCGGCGCCCAGCTCGGCATTGGTATAGGCCTTGCCCCCGATCCCCCACGCACCGTCGACGGCGTACGTCACATTGACGAAGGTCCGTTCTCGCGGATGCGTGTCGGCTTTCAACTGGTCGATGATGTCGGTGACCTCGCCGATAAAGGCCTGCTTCACCTCGGCATTGGGGAAGGTCACGGTGGGCACCGTCACCTCGATCACGGCAAGCGAGTGGAACCCGCCGCCCACATAGCTTTCCGACTGCTGGCTCACCATTAAATGCCCAATCACGTTGGGCGCCATAAAGGCATTGTCGGTAAGACCGTGAACGCGAAGCAGCGCCTCCGCAACACGCGGCAACACCTCACGCTCGCCCTGGGCGGTAAGCAGGCCCTTGGTAACCTGAATTGAGATAGGCATAGCAACAACTCCTTGGATTCTTGGGATGGATCGAATCAGAGCTCTTGATTCATGCGCCACGGTCGCCATATAACGGTCGTGACGCGGCGATCTTTTCATAACGATCGTTATGTCGTCAATCACCAAATAGTGATCGCTACGTGGAGGCGTGCTATGGCCCATAGGCCCGGTAAGAAGGAAGAAAGCAGGGCGAAGATCCTCAAGAGCGCGGGCCGGGGGTTTCGCAGCCGCGGTTTCGGCGGCTCCGGCGTGGACGGCCTGGCGAAGGACGCCGCCGTCACCTCCGGTGCGTTCTATGCCCACTTCAAATCCAAGGCGGACGCATTCCGTGAAGCCGTGGTCGAGGGACTCGCCGAGCTGAAGGACGGCGTGGAACAGATGCGCGCCCAGTGCGGCGCGCGCTGGCATAAGGAGTTCGTGGACTTCTACCTCGGCGACCGCCGCACCTGCGATCTTGGCGATAGCTGCGCCCTGCAAAGCCTTTCCGGCGAAGTCGCGCGCGCAGATGACGAAACACGCGAGGCTTTCGAGGTTGAACTACGCGGCATCATCGACGCCGTCGCGGGTGGGCTGGAGGGAACATCTAAAGCCAAACGCGAGGAGGCCATCAGCCTGCTCGCCCTGCTCGTGGGGAGCGTCACGCTTGCGCGTGCGGTCAAGGATCCCGCTGTGAGCAACGAGATCGCGGCAGCGGTGCGAAAGAGTGCGCTTGCGCTGCATGCGGCCCCATAACCATGGCAAGGCTCAACGTCCTCCTTACCGATTCCGTGCCAAGCGCCACTGAAAAAAAATTCCGCAGCGATCCCTTGCTCCTCGATGTGCAAAATCGAGGTATCGCCAGACTCAAGCGGATATATAGGGCTTGACCAGCATTTGGAACGTGTGATCGTCCAGCGCATCGGTCACTGGTATTTGATGACTGGCCTGATACCGATGCCAAGCCCCCACCGTCGTTTTCCCCCATAGCCCATCCATCTGCCCTGGATCAAAGCCCTCGTACCACAGACAGCACTGCGCCGTGCGAACGCGAAGGTCTGGGAGTTTGTCCTTCAGTAAGTCAAATTGCCGCTTTACCTTTCGGTCGTACTGATTGGAGGCAAAGCCGGGACCGTTATAGATCTTGGCAAATTTCACCCAGTCCTCTTTCGCGAGCGCTTTGGCCGCACCACTCTCCACCATCTCACCGGCCATCGCTGACGCCTGGCCATCCTCCGCATTGACCATCGACAGAACAAAGCTGGTTACGTCGGCAAAACCGGCCTCCTGATAGTTTCGTCCAAGTGTCTGGCCGATTCCCCATGAACAACTTTGCAGAGCCTTGTCCTGATCGAGCGCGCACGCTTTTGCCAGAAACAGATACTGATCATTAAACGACCCATGATCCTGGTGATAAACCGCCGAGCTGATGTCGGCATTCGTTTCGTCATAGGCGTGATCAGTTAGATTGCTGAAGCAGCGGGGCTCATAGAGAATCTGAGGACGCCTGTCGCGCAGATAACCGCAGTTGGGAAAGTCCGTCTCCACAAAGATGACTGCCCACAAATGTTGGGCACTCACCCCCGCTCGGTCGCAAGCAGCATCGAGCCCAACTAGCGTCAATGGTGTTCCTTTGCCGATCAAGGGCACGATATACATGGCATACCTCCTGGGCTGCAACACAGCAATGCGAAGACAATGCGCTCGCCACGCCGCTGCCCTGCAGCATGGGTCTCACTTATCGGTCAGCTTCCCCACTCCCACAAACTTCGTCGCGGGCGGAGGGGGCACGCTAGCTGGATTCTTCATGAGCTGGTCAACGAAGTTGACCCCTGCACGGGTTTGCTCGCCATTCGCTGAAAACTCGATGGGAACACTCCCCGTGCCGATCGTGTTCGATCCCTCATTGGTAACAAGCGCATCAGCATCAACTTGCGCGGCAAGGCTTCCCTTTCCACTTGAGCTAAATAGCGCCTTGATGACACACCCAGCCGGGGACGGCAGCGGGGCGCCGGTTTCATAGGTGATGCCGTTGCCCGTACCGTGCAACTTCGTCACATCACACGTTGACTGAGATATATCCACTGTCCCCAACTTCACGCCGGCCGTTGATTTGAATGGAATCAAGAGATCCTTGCTCAGGGTGGCACTCTTTCCACTCGCATTTATCAGCGCGACCGTGAGGATTGCATTCGTGCCAGGCGGAACCGCCGTCTTTCCACCAAAATCGGCCGTCACTGAAATACCTGTATTGGCTCCAGAAGGAGCATTCGACGTGTTCGTACTAATGGCCTGCGATATCACGTACTCCGCCGACGCCATGCTGCACAGAGAGTGGATCGACTCAATCTTTGCTACTTCGACAGGAAGTATGATTTTGTCATTGGTCATGGTCGACAGGCCATCCATATACTGCTGGACAGCCACAGCGTAAGAAGTGGTCATCGCCTTGCCGAAGTTCGCCATCGTTGCGTCCGCGAAATAACCGGACAGGTAAGCGTTCTTCGTTCCTGAAGCCACCGTAGCGGACGCGGTCAAGCCATGAACCGTCGTGATGGGCTTTGCCACCGTAGCAAGCGCCGAGAACAGCGTACTGAAGGTGTCCCCTATGAAGTGCGCATCACCTTGCGCTGCATCGACTTTGTTGGCGAAATCGCGGCATTTCAACACCGAGTCGAGCAGAACGGCACCCAGGTAATTCTTCTTCCCTCCCATATCATCGGTCGTGGGGAGAGGTACGCCACCTGGGGGCGCCTTCCCCCCCGCAAGCGTGATGGGATTAACCAGCGCCTGATTGATCGGCGCGGCGGAGATAATGGAAGGATCTTTATTGCTTCTAAAGTAGGAACATCCGGAGAGACCGGAGATCGCGATCAGCAAAAGCACGCTCCACCAGAGAAAGGCTTTCATTTCCGCTCCTTGAGCAAAAATTTCAGACGCCTCTACGCCACCTGTTTGCACAGACAGCACTGACAACGCGGCTACAGCACCCCATTCCATGTCCGTCGTCGAGAAACGGGAAAATCGTTTCGACGGAACACTGGCGGCAAAGGCTACTCCCCGATTCTTGCCGCTTCAATCTGTTACATATCAGATACATATCCCACGCCCTCCGACCATGCCTGATCGCGCCAAGCGCCATCAAGGCTCCGCGAAAGCGAGTGGTCTAATCGAGGCGGCCTTGTTCGCAACACGTCCACTTCGTGACGAGGGACGCAAGAAAGCACCCGAACGGGTGCGCCCGACAGGACGAACTCGCTCAACCTACAGGTGGCATCAGAAAAATCCTACATGTTCAGCAGGAGCCCGGGCTTATGGTGCACACCGGGCGGCCCAAGGCTGTCCCGCGCCGACAACCGCTGTCTTGTCGTGCGCGTACCGTGCTGCTCTGGATCACGGAAGGAATCGTACCGAGGCGGCAAGTCGTTCAAGGAAGTACGAACGGACCGCAACCAGGGCGTGCTTTAACGCTCTCGCGCCGTCGCCAGTCAGGGAGACAAACATGGATGTGATGTCGAGATGCAAGATCATTCGCCTGGTCGCTACGCAGGGAAAATTGCGGGTGTACGAAATGGACGATGGCACCTGGTTGATGGTCTGGAACGGTACGGTGGCATGGCGCAACAACAATCCCGGCAGACTCAAGTTCGCGTTCGCAGGCAGCGCCGATGATCTGCACAGCCATGTAACGCGCACGAGGGAAGAAGCACTCGGCGACGCGCAACGGCGATACCAGGGTTTGATCGATCTTGACCCATGGGGCAATGCCGTCTTCGAGAGCTACGACGCCGGCCGCGAAGCCCAGAAGAAGTTGTTGCGAGAAGGCGTGAAAGACGACACCGTCGAGCAACTGGTCTTGCGCTACTCCGCCCACGATTACAGCGGAAGTACACACCACATCAACCAGGTGGCCATCATTCACGCCACCGCCGCCGCAAGGGGCTCGGACCTGCACGGCAAGATGGTCAAGGACATGACCCCGCTGGAGATCAACGCGCTCGCCGACGGACTGGCGAAGGCCGAATCCTGGAAGGTCGGCGCAGTCGAAATGACTCAACCGCTCAGCGACGAACAGCTGCGCTCTATCCTGGCCCAACACGCTACGCCATCCCCGTACGGCTACGCGCAGCGCCACCACGATACCTGGCGCGAGGGCGATCATGGCCCCGGCGTGGCACAGCTTCAGCAGGATCTGGTCACGCTCGGTGTCAACGCCAAAGATGGGCGTCCGCTCGTGCCCGATCAGCACTTTGGCCCGCGAACGCACGAAGCCGTGGAAGCCTTCCAGCGCTCGCATGGATTGCACGCCGACGGCGTGGCCAGCTCGGCCACCATCAGCGCACTGGCGCACGCGAGAGCGCTTGCCCTGGCCGATGCGCCCAGCCTGCTTGACGCGCGACATCCCGCGCATCACATGTTCAAGCAAGCCTATCAATGCGTGGCGCGCATCGACGGGAGCCAGGGCCGCACGCCGAGCGCACACACGCAGATGTTCGCCGGTAGCCTCACTTCAGCCGCCCTGGGGGTAGGCATGAGCCAGATCGACCACGTTGTTTTGTCGGAGGACACCAGCCTGGGCATCGCCGTGCAGGGGCCGCTCGAATCGCCGTTCAAGCACTACGCGAGCGTGAACGCGATGGAGGCAGCCCAGACGCCGCTCGACGTGAGCAGCCGGCAGGCGGCTGCGCATATGGAGCTCGCTCAGCTCACCCACGCCAAGAACGCGGACGTCTCCCCATCACAGCCCGCCGCCTCATCCGACGCGCCACGCTAAAGTTCAAGGAAAACCGACATGCTTCCGAAAGCTGCCATGAAAGACTTCGACTTTGACCGACTGCATCGGGACATCGTTGCTGCTGCCCGGCAGGCCTTTACCGACGTACTGACCCAGCGCCCCGTCGATGACCTATGCGCCTTTGCCATCTACAGCGACTCGGGTGCCATGACAGTCTGCCCCGCCATGTGCACTACAGGGTTTCTCGCTGAGAAAGCGCGCGACGCACCGGACGAATACCTGTTCTACAAATACTCCCCGTCTGAATGGCCTCTCGAAGGCGCAGGCGCGGAAGAGGCGTTCGGCCGAATCTGCCGCATGCTCCGAGAGCATCTTTTTCATGACATCGACGACAGCGAACAGGCCTTTCATGCGTTTCAGCAACGCTTGATGGAGACCTGCGTGCAGGCACAAGCGGAGCTGCGCGAATCACTCTTCGCGAAACGTGCGGACGACTTTCTTCTGCTAGTCACCATTTCCGACGACGACGAACCCGCACAGGCACTTCAGTCCAGGGTTAAACGTCTGAACAACGCACGGATCGCCGATGAGTTCGACGCGTGGGCACATACCTGGAGCAACGCCTGAGTCGCCTCATGCGTCATCGTTCATTTGCCCTGCTGATCGGCGTTGACTTTGGTGAGGTAGGCGCTTAACACCGCCACCTCGCTGTCCTCGATCGGCGCGCCGTAGGCCGTCCGCATTTTGTTGATCTCCGCCGTCCATTCCGTTTGCGTCAGCGCAGGCTGCTTCAACACCATGCCGGCCGAATGGCAGATAAGGCACTTGCCGGCAATATCCGAACCAAGACCCGGTGGAAACGAAGATTGGCTCGCTGGCAAATCCACCGATACCGAATGAATCGCGATAGGTGCGGGATGCGCCGATTGCGCGCAGGCCAGGTGCATCCATCCCAAAGCCAACGCCATCGATAGAGCAAAGGCATGTCTGATGTTCATATCAGCCGACCTGGACCTTGACTGATTCGATAACGTTGCGCATGAAGCCGCCCGGATTCCAATTGGCCTCTGCGGGTTGCTCGACGCCGTTGGTATTCACCGCCTTCACCATCAAAGTGTTTTCACCCTTGGCGCTAGGCGTGTACTTGGCGTGCCAGCGACGGAAACTGTACTTGCCATGGTCTTGTTCCAGCGTGGATTCCTCCCAGTGCGCGCCACCGTCAGCAGACCACAGCACCTTCGCGATCCCCGCGTCCCCACCGAAAGCGATGCCGCGCACCTGCGTCGCATGACCGGCAAGTACCTTGTCACCATCGCGCAGATTGGTGATGAACGATCGCGGCACCATGCGATTGATCGGCACGCTCTTGTAGCCCGTCTGGCCGGGCACGACAGCCGCATGCGGCGTGTCGGGAATCAGATACGCCTTGGCCATCCAGAAATTCGTATCCGGCTTGTCCAACACCTCGATATCGCTGAGCATCTTCACCCAATAGGTGGAGTACCAGCCGGGCACAATCAGGCGCAGCGGGAATCCATTGAGTAGCGGCAACTGCTCATCGTTCATGCCCCACGCCACCATGACTTCGCCATCCCTCGCGTGGTCGATGTCCAGCGACTTCAGGAAAGCCGGCGTGGCCGGCAACACGCCGCTATCGAGGCCTTTGAAGCGCACCTGCACTGCATCGGCATTCACGCCTGCCTTGTCCAGGATGTCCTTCAGACGCACTCCCGTCCAACGCGCGCAACCCATCGCACCGTTGGCCCACTGCCCGCCAGCTATACGCGGATGGAACAAGCCACGCGAATTACCCGAGCACTGATTGACGGCCGCGATCTCCACCGTTTCGAACTCGCTCATCAATTGCTTGAGGCTCAGCGTGAGTGGCTTGGCCACCTGGCCATGCACATTCAGGCGGAAGCTCTCTGCATCGATCTGCGTGGGTATGTAGGCCAGATGCCAGCGCACGAAGAAACGGTTGTTCGGTGTGAATACGCCCTGGTCGAACACATCGAACGGCGTTTCGAGCATCGGCGGCCGCGTCCGCAACAGCAGCATCTCACCCTTCTGTGGAAAGGCGCGAGTCAGCTCGCGCTGCCCATTGGCGAACGGTAGCTGCGCCGTCGGCGCATCAGCCGCTAACGCTTTGGCGCCACCGAATGCACCGATTGAACCCAGCCACCCGGCCGCGCGCAGGAAACGGCGGCGGGAGGGATCGTTGGCGTTCCACTTCTGATTCATCGCGACTCCCTCTTGCAGTGATTCCGCCCTCCGTGTCACGAAGAAAGCGACAAGCGCGGCTGGCACATATGCTCGATGACATATCCGCCGCCACCCGTCCAAGAGGCGTGAAACGCGCTACCCAATGAAGCCTACGGGGACATTCGGGAGCGCGCCGCCGACTACTTGCTACTGACTGGAAAGAGCAAAGAACTTCACGATACCGGCCGACCCCGATGCCGAATTGTCCTGCAGATAGTTACCTGCCTTGAAGTAAACCGTGCCGCTATCCCAGCTCTGATCGTACGTGAACGAACGCGTCGCGCCATTGACGGTCACCGTCACCACGCGGTCGGACTGGGCGATCCGGTAGTCGATGCGATCGCCCAGCGCCAACCCGTGCGCTAGCGTAAAGCGCTGCTCTGTGCTGCCGGGGCTCGCCTTGACCCCCACCACGATGTCGCCCTTCGACCAGCGGATCTTGAGCGCCTCCGAGCCTTTACCGTCACCGTGAATCTGCCCCACGATAATGCCGCCACTGCTTGGTTGCTGTGTAACGGCCAGCGAGGCGCTCAGGGTGTGCTGGCCGGAGAATGTCCACTCTCGCGTGTCGCGTAATTCGGAGCGCGGGTAATGCGACCCTCGCGTGCTTGCGCCGTTGTCCGGGCAGTTGAACACCATCGCTTGGGCGTCGGCGTCGTAATAGAAATACGCGCTGGAGAAATCACGCAGCGTGGGCTGCTTCACTTCCTCCACACTGTCTCCGCGAGCGACAGGGGTCTGCAACTTGAAGGTCGACAGGTCAACGTGCTGGCCAGGTGCGCCTGATGAAGACACGCCCTCGGCGAGCACTGCGTTTGACAACGCCAACAAGCCAGTCATGGCGACGGCACCTACCCAGCGACCCAACTGCTTCTTGCCTTGCATCGAGCTGACTCCTTGCATCGGTGATCGCGTGATTGCCTGATCGATCAGCAACGCCTGGGTCGCAACGGTGGATGACCGGGCTGTTGGATGGCATTCATGCAGATGTGGGTGAGGCGGAGGGCGCCGGGTTGACTTCAATATTCATCCAGGGGGAATCTGTCAGGTGCCTCACCGACCGATGGACCACAGACAACCACAGCATGGAGATGCTATGAACAAGTCGCTTTTTATCATGACACTGGCCCTGGGCCTTGCCGCATGTTCCAGCCAGAATGGCAGCGAGCTTAGCGCCGCTCACCAAAACGAGCCCTTCGCGGATCAGCACAAGCAATTCCACACGCACATCGTGCGTTCGGTATCGGAAGAAGGACAGGTGCCGACACCGCCGAAGGACAGTGGGTTTACGCTGATTACCTACCCGTCACAGGGCAAGACCCTGCCCGCTTACATTTCTGCAGATCCCGGCGACGGAAAGAAGCACCCGGCCATCATCTGGGTGGTGGGTGGATGGAGCAACGCCATCGACCTGGATAATCTTGTCCATGGTGATTGGGACAACGACCAATCCGCCCTTGCCTTCGCCGATCACGGCATTGTCACCCTGTTCCCCACCTTCCGTGGCGGTAGTAGCGGCACCGGTGCCAAAGAGGCGAAGTACGGCGAGATGGATGACGTCATCGCCGCCTATGACTATCTCGCCAGCCAGCCTTACGTGGATACAAACCGCATCTACCTGGGCGGCCACAGCACGGGCGGCACGCTGGTGATGCTGACGGCGGAGGCGATGGACAAATTCCGTGCTGTGTTCGCGTTCGGCGCCACTGATCGCTTCGAAAAGCACAACGCCACGCAGTTCGTTTTCGATACGAATGACAAGCGGGAATTTAACCTGCGCTCACCCATTCTCTGGCTGAGTGACATCAAGAACCCTACGTTTGTGTTTGAGGGCGACCAGAGCGACAAGGCGCAGTCACTGGAAGCCATGAAAAGCACCACCAAGAATGGCCAGGTGCATTTCTATCTCGTCAACCACGCCGATCACTTCAGCACACTGGCGCCGTTGACAGAAATGCTGGCGAAAAAGGTGGTCGAGGATACCGGCCCGCAATCGAACATCCAGATCACGGATGCCGATGTACAGGCAGCGATGGCGCAGCCGCCGATTCAGCGCTAATGGCTTTGTTCGAACAGGAATCAGGGCGTGATGCCCTGGTTCCTTTCGCACCACTTAGAGCACTAAAGAGCCAGATTGCTTACTCGCGAAGAGAAGCAATCTGACGCTTTGTACGCGCTCTTCAGCGTTGCACGGCGAGCTCCTCATACAACTTGTCGCCCACCAGCTTGTTGACCCAGCTCGATGGATGACTGCTGTAGTAATAGAAATATTTTCTAGGATCGGAGCATGGCGGTGCTTTCTTCTCGCCCAGTGGCTCACTGAAGGCGCAAGGATCTTTGGCATTGACGATGCCGTATGCCTCGGGGTGACTGACGATCTCGTCGAAGTAACTGCCCCACTGGCTGAAGCGCAAATCGATACCCAGCTTCTGGCGCAACGCAGGCACCAGCTTTTCGTAGGCGGGGTTCAACCGCTTCGCTGCGTCGGAGAAATCAGACATCTGGGTGGGTAGCCGTGCCAACACGATATGGCGTGCGCCTACTGACTTCAGTATCTCGATCTGCCGGGTGATATGGGCCACGGAAACATCCAACGGCGTCTTGTCGTCGTTGAGGCCGCCAGCGATGAAGAACAGCGTCTTGTCCGGGTCAAAGGTGATCGACTTGTCACGCACGCGCGCGGCGAAGTCCTGCACCTGATTAATCATGCCCACTTCCAGCATCAGGCCGTTGGTTTTCACGCCTGGATTAAGGCCCGTATCCGCACCCGCCACTGCGAAATCGATGCTTTCGCTATTGGCGTTCTTATCCTTGGAATGCGTGAACGGCAGGTTCATCCGTTGCGCCATGTACGCCACGGAGGTGGGGCCATTACCGGCCAGGTAGCCGGCCCCCATGTCGGAGTAGCTGTCACCAAAGACATAGAGGCGATTGAACTCCGCGCTGGCCATCGCACGTGGAGCCACGACCACTGCACACAGGACAACAAGAAAGCCAAGGACTAGCCGCATGGGATGCTCCGCATGACAAGACCGAACCGGGCAAAGAAAGCCACCGCCCTTGGAGAGGTCGGGTGGCCTGGCAGGTGCTCATGGTGGAGTGAATGACGCCGGGTGCGCACGTGCCGGAAGCTTGGGGTACCCGTGCCGGAGCTCATCGATACCCACCAGGCATACCGCACAGCTATCTCGCCATGCAGGCGCTACGCAGAGGTATCCGCATCCTTGGGCAGGTTGGCGTGGATCCAGCCCGTGATGAAGGCATCCAGCGGCATTCGTTCCGGCACGTCTATAGCGGCCTCACGCACATAGACCGCCGCCGCCTTGATCAGCGACTGCCGCGCAATACTTGACGCCTGCCGCGCCGCCGCCTGCTTCTGGCGCAATTGCACAATATGCGCCGAGGGCTTTCCCGGCTTAGCGTACTTTTGATAGCGACGCAGCTCATCCGCTGCCAGCGTGGTATCCGAGGCAGCCTGCAGCGTGGCCCTGTAGGCCTTCAGCAAGGGAATCAGGGCGGCGGCTTTCGCATCCACCGCGCCCGACTCGCCCGATGTCTCCAGCGCATCAAGAAGCCCGGCGTACGGGAAGGGTGTGGTCGTGGTCATGGGGAGGAAGCCTGAAGCGTGGCCGCTCAGCATAGGCGCGAGCGACAGGTATACGCCAGCCAAAAGCGAGTTCGCGGCACCAGCCAACGGCGCCCACTTCTTCTGCAATGCCTGAAAATGACTTGGCGAAAAATCCACCGGGAGCTGGGCTAGGTGCTCCCTTCGCACGCTGGCCAGCCCTAGCCATGCTCGTCTTCCGTTAAGCCTTGCTCTCGCGAGTTTTCTGCACAGGCCGGCGTGCATGTCGGCCTGCCATGGAGGTCAGCCACGTGTAGACCTTGCGCGGCAGCGACTTGAGACGGAGCACCGGTTTCTCGATCACGTGCCAGGAGAAGACAGACATGGTCAACGCCAGCGGCCACGCGATAAACGCATTGACCAAGCTCGAGGCCCCTGGCACCCAATGAGCCGCGACCTGCTGCATGGGGAAACCCCACAAGTACAGGCCATATGAGTAATCGCCGAAGCGGTTATAGCCGTACCACCGCGTGTTGTACGCGAAGGCAAAGACAAAGCTCATCAAGGCAAGCGCCAGCGCAAAGGGGTAGAGCACGCTGCCATGCGCCAACCATGCGAGCAGCGCCGTAACCGCCGCAACCGGCCAGCCGACATACACCCATGATCGATTGACGAAACAGAACGCGCCAAAAGCGAAGTAACCCGCGGGCTGCACGAAGTCGGCGAGCGGCACCAACGGAATCGAACCCGGCCTGACGATACCCCAGACAACCAAGGCAACGATAAGCACATTGGCCAGATACTTGCGCCCGAGAATGCCAGTAACCCCGACGATCCCCACCCACAAATACATCCGCACTTCCGCCGGCAACGTCCAGATGGACCCATTGACCGCACCGTGCACCTGCTGGTCAGTGAAAACACCGGGAAGGTAGTAAGCCAGGTACTTGCCAAGCTCAATATTCTTGGTGACGTAGTACAGCACCTTATGGTCACGGAGATAGTCCGCGAGCGGCAGGCTAGTGAAGAGGGGGCCAAGCACATACGCCGAGCCCATCAGGCAGAACAGATACGCCGGGTAGATCCGCAAAAGGCGGGCCCAGAGAAAACTGGGCAGATGCTGGCGGCGCAGATAGCTGCCGGCAATCATGAAGCCGCTGATGACAAAGAAGGCATTGACCGCCAGCGCGCCCGAGTACGAGCCCCAGCCCAGCCACAAGAACAGGTCCATCTTGCTGGAGTCGCCGCTGATCGGCGCGCCATGGCCATAAATCACCAGGCTCGCCGCGAGCAGGCGGAGCAGAAGAAAATTATCTTGCGCCTGGGCAGACGCCTCACCTAGCGTCCGCACACGAAAAAAACCCTTCACGGCCACGACTTCCCTATCCATCAAACGCAAGTTATTTCATGAAAGCGCATGATTTTGCCGTGTTTCGTAAGTAATAGACAGTGCAGGCCCGGCCGGGCATCTCATCAGGCCGCCGCCGGAGCGCCGCCCACATTGCGAATGGCTGGCGCTCACCAATAGGCCACCCCGCCAGGCCTTGGCGGATCACTTCTGCCATTCACATTTCCGCGCCGCCAAAGAGGCAGCCTTGGCGGCACGGTCAGCGTGCTTCAGCACATCAAGGGGCTGGCACGACAACGACGTGACCATGCTCATCGGAAGGTGAAGCAGCTCTAGCTCGTGTGTGCGTCAGAAAGCACACGATCCTTCGCGATGGAAGAAAGCGCCGCAGCCCCTTAGTGTTGCCGGGAACAAGGGGAAAGCTATGGACTCGGCGACACTCACCTTTGCCGCGCTGAACGCGCGCATCGATCAACTGCCTAATCACGAAAGCCTATCCACGGCGCCGACCAAACGTCAGCGTTGGGGCTACGTCGTTCGATTTGGCTCGGGCTTTACCGGCCTGCTGGCGATCAAGCCGCAGCTCGACGCCAAACCGGCAACGGTCTTTGCCATAGCAGCCGGGCATCAACCCACAGAGAAGAAGAACGCGTGATCACCTGGATCCTTCGACGCGTGGAACCAAAGTATTTCGTCATCGCGATCTTGTGCCTCGTGTTCGGCGCCCTGGCCACATACAGCGGCACGCGAGAGATGCCTACAACAGGCGACCTTCAATCCATCTCAGGTGTCGTCGATGAAATTTTTTCACGCTGCAGCAGAGGTAACAGCTGTACTCACTTCATCGCGTTGAACACGGGTGATGTCAAATACACGGTGAGCCTCTTCTACTGCCGTGGCGCAGAAACAACATTGCGTCCTGGCGATCACCTGCGTGTCGGCTTCCACCAGGCGGGATGGAGCCGTCTTAGCGGGAGCGCCTATTTTATTGACCGACGCGGCTACCTCGTGTGCAGCTATGACGAAGCTAGCGCCGTGCATGAGCAATCCGAGATCGGCAACTTTCGCATCGGCGTGCTCGCACTAGCTATTGGCGCGATCGCCTTGATCTGGGCTTTCGTCGCTGGTGCGGCGAAAGGTTACAAGTAGGGAGAGGAGGAACGACATACCTCCTCTCTTAGAAGAACTCCACCTACTCCGTCGCGTCGGAAGCAACCCGGTTATCAATCCCTGAAATGAACTGCGGCATGCGTGCCATCGCAGAAGGGCTTGTTCTTAGACTGCCCGCATCGGCAGAGCGTGACCCGGTTACGCACTTCGTACTTGAATCCATCGGCCGAGACAACGGGAATGCCCCCGCGCAACCACAGCGGGCCGCTGCACTTTTCCACTGGGTCTTCGATAAGGCCAATGGAAACCGGCAACGCGGTTTCGACGGACTCCCCGGTTGCGCTGTCCCAAGCCACCAAACGCCCCGACGGACACTGGTTGACCTGGCGGATAAAGTTGGCGCGCACTCGCGGATCGTCCGTCGAAGCCACCTGACTCCAGACCTGTCCATGCGGGTCGCAGAAGCGAGCAAACGCGCAAAGGCTTTCTGCGTCCGTGAGCGCATGCAACGGACCGTTCATCACCTTCGCCTGATCGAGATACGACTGCCGGCTCGCGCGCTCCGTCCCATCAAAGCCGACTTTCTGGTGCGAACCATCGCAGAACGGCTTCGACTGCGACGCACCACACCGACACAGTGCGTACGTGGCGGCGTGATCGATCGGCGGGCCTTCCTTCCAGGCTTCCGAACCACCCTCGGCATCGGCAACGATGGTTTGCTTCGCGAGCGCGATATCGCCTACCACCAGATACGGACCATTCTTGGAAACGGTTACCTGGATGTTCGCCTTCACCCGTGCCATGCCACTTCCACTCTCGCCATGGGACTGCGCTGATTCTTGACCATGAACTTCTACCCGGGATCGTGACGTGAAAATGAGCAAAAAAGCATAGCAGCTACACCAACCTAACTATCTAAGCTCGTTCTCAAAGCGCGTTCGTTCCCCGCTTTTAGCAGTCGTCAAAAGTGGAGCTAAGCGACCAAGGCCAATGTCTGCATCGGCGTGATGCCACTGAGTGCCATGTACTGGCGCGCGTGGTTGTAAGTCCACGGCCAACGAGTGGCCATGTCCTGCACCTGTTCAATCGAGCCGAACCGGGTTCGTGCAAGCCATGCCTAGTGCATTGTCCGGTGGTAGCGATCGACGTAGGCGTTCCGCTGCGGCTTGCCCGTCTGGATGTGGTCGACTCGGATACCGCGCGGTGCAGCGATCAGTGAGGAGCGCACTCTTGCTCCGGTCCTTCCACCGCGCGCGTTTCGACTACACAAAAAGTCCTGAATCGCCGCTGCTGATGCGGCGGCATTCCCAACACACTGGCGCCCAAACGGGGCCGGCGGATCTTCCGGCCCCGCTGAACAGCATGGCGGCTCAACCAGCACGTTTTGTTCCAACGGGAACAGCAACGTAGCCGACGTGGCTCGTCGCATGCGCCCGGATACGATGGAGAAGGAGAGTTGTTGTGGAAGATACGCTTCGCAAGCTGGGCAAGGCCGATGCCGATCCTGTGGTGGTGCTTACACAGTTGGTCGAATGCATCCGCCCCAGGCGGGCGGGTAATCTCAATGTGGCCCGGCAATCGATGTTCGCGCTGTGTTTTCTGCTGGAACAAAACACAGAATTCAGAGCTAACCTGCGCGGGGCGGTCTGTCTTCTGCTGACCGAGCGAAAACCGCTATCGCTCTATACGGAGGCGGGCATCTTCTCCGGCAACGATGTCTTTTCCGAAACGTTGCGTCGCCTGTCTCGCAGCTTCCTTCTGCCTGATGCCGTCGATCTTCACTATCTTCGTGACGTAGTTGCCGTGCTGTTCCACAAGGCCAGCGATCATGTCTGGGTCGAAGGCGTTGAAACAGCGTCGTGGGTCAAGTTGCTGGAAGCATTGCGCTTCGATGAGCTGGAAAGTCCCGGCGATACGTTTCACGTCATGCAGATCGGCGAGGCGTTACGCGTACTGTCGTACCGCATTGCATCCATCGGCCTGGAACCAGAGGTGCTTCGACTGGATACGTCGCTGGAGAGGTCCGCCTCACCGTTCATGGCGCAAAATGTGGAAACGCTGGCCTACGTGGATCAGTTTGAACGTTGGCAGGCAGGTGATAACGAGGCCGCCCCGGATGCTCGCCATCTACTGGTGCTGCTCGACCAGTGCCATAGCGTGGCGGACCGTATTCGTGCCCGGGCGGCACGTGATGGAACCAGCCTGTCCCTGACACTGCAGCTTCAGCGACTTCGGCAAAACCGGTTGCGCGTGGAGGCGCTGGTCGACCTTCTACAGTCGATGCGGGCCGACAGCACGAACACTTGTATGCTTGAACGCGCTGCACAACTCGCTTCCAACTTGATCAGCCAGGAATGCCGCAGGAACGACCTGCGTGCGTACATGCAGCAGAACGTGCAGATCCTGGCGCTGCGCGTCACCGAGAATGCCGGCCATACGGGTGAACATTACATTACGGCGAGCCGCAAAGATTATTTTGCGCTGTTGCGGTCGGCGCTGGGAGCTGGTTTCGTCATCGCTTTCATGGCTTCCTTCAAGATCATCTTCAGCAAGCAGCATTGGACGCCCTTGAATGATGCGATCGCCATCTCGCTCAACTATGGCTTCGGCTTTGTCCTCATTCATATGCTGGGCTTCAGCGTGGCGACGAAGCAGCCGGCCATGACGGCCAACGCAATCGCCGCGTCGATTGATGTGAGCAGCGGAAGCACCAGCGACCTTGAGAAGCTGACCACGCTCATCGCACGAACCATCCGCAGTCAAACGGCCGCGATTCTTGGCAACGTGGTGTTGGCGGTACCAACGGCCATGCTGATCAGCTGGGCGATCATGCGCGTTACCGGGGCACCGTTCGTGGGTAAGGAGAAAGCGATGCACATGCTTGGGGATCTAAACCTGTTCTCCGGCGCCGTCATCTATGCCGCCATTACGGGCGTATGCCTGTTCCTATCTGGGCAAATCGCGGGCTGGTACGACAACCTGTGCGCCTACAACCGCATTCCGGAGCGCATCCTTCAGTTGAAGTGGCCGAGAGCGGTCTTCAGCGAAAGACAGATTCAGCGATGCGCAAACTACGTTCGCTATAACCTGGGAGCGCTAGCCGGCAATTTCTACTTTGGCTGCATGTTGGGCGGCATCTGGGGTATCGGCGTGCTGCTCGATATTCCGCTGGACATTCGTCACGTTGCATTCGCGTCAGCGAATATTGGGTACGCCGCCTCGGCATTGAACTTCTCCATTGCCCCACATGTGCTCTGGTCAGCCATCGCTGGCATTGCCGCTATCGGCATAACCAATCTCGTGGTCAGTTTTACCCTGGCGCTGTGGGTGGCTTTGCGGGCACGGCACGTGTCCCTTCCAAAGCGCGGGCAACTGCGTCGCAGCCTGCTGCTTCGTTTTCGCCGGCATACGCGAGAATTCTTCCTGCCCCCGCGTCGCACAGAGAATGCAGCGGGGATCGAACTGGATAGTGCGGGAACGACCTGATACTCCTCCGTGCTTTCATGGTAGAGGTGCGTCCGGCAGGGCGCATAAAAAAAGCGCCGACCTTTCGGCCGGCGCCTATAGATTCGCTTAGCGCTTACAACTGCGAATTAGTCGTCGCGTTGAACTGTGTGCCCAGATTGGTCTCCAGGTCACCGATCGCATATTCCAAGACTCTGAAGGTCGCTGCACGATCCGTCGCGTTGCCCAGATCCAACGTCGCCGAGCTGGCTACGCCGGCCTGCGTCAATGCCTGATTGAACGCGGTACTCGCCTGCGTGGCGGAGATGTAGGTCCCCACGCCCGAGCTGTTGACGTAGTCCATCGTCTGGAACACGTTGGAGAAGATGCCTTCCAACGTAGCCACGCTGAAGGCCACGTGGTTGTCAGGTGTGGCAAACGTTGTCGCGCTGGTGGTGGGGATCGGGTTGTTGTACAGCTGATCCAGGTAATAGCGAACTTGATAGGGATACTGCTGATAGGTGTCCTGCACGCCCCATACCGAACTATAGGAGTTGACCGATGCCACGGTCGCCGCTGTAGCGGTTGCGCCCAGGCTGCTGTAACTGCCTACCAAGCCACCGTAGTAGCCCTGGTTGTACGCCACGTTCAACAACACATCGAGAAAGTTGTTGGGCAGCGTTTTGAAGTTTGTCAGCGCGTTGTTGTATGCCGGTTGCCACGGCGTTACCCAACCACCGGGTCCCGTGCCGGTGACGATCAGGGACACGAAATCGTTGTAATGGAAGTACGCCGTCAACATCGGCCCGTAGTACTTGTTGTTGAACGATGGCGGCGTCGGCTTGCTGTACTGCGTGGCGGCCGTCGCCATGGTATAGCCGATGTTCTTCTGGATCGCGGCGTAGTTGATCAGCGAGTGCCCTGCCGGGGTATAGGACCCGGACACCATGTCGGCGGCGTAGTTGTTGATCTGATAGGGGCCACCTTGCCCTGCCCCCATGACCGCCGCCTGATTGGGCGAGGGATCAATAAGCGTACTGGTGTCGACGTAGTATTCGGTCGCGATGTTTTCCTGCAGCAACTGCCCAAAGATCGATCCGTACAAGTAGTCCTTGTCGAACTGGATGCCTGGGTCGTATTCCTGCACTAGGTGACCGTACATCACGCCCGCGATGACATTGGACAGGATGAGGTCGGTGTAATTGCCACTCGTCAGGGCGATCTGGTCTTGGGCGGTGCCACTACCCAACAGCAAGTGGAAGCCGATGGTATCTGGCGTGATCACGGGCGGTGGTGGCGGTGGGGGTGTTGTAGAGCCACCGCATGAACTCTGTACCGTCCAGGGCTGCCCACTGCCCGATCCCCCGCTATTCGTGGCTGGATCGTTGCCCTGGGTCCACCAGTTGGCCTGGTAGTTGATGCCATTTTCACTGGCGACATCCCCCGTGTTGTAAACCGTCGCCGCGCTCCACGCAGCGGCGCAGGTGGTGCTCGCATGAGCCGCTTGCAGAGGCATAACGGCAAGCGACGCTATGGTCAGCACAACTTTCGTCACGGCGCTCAAGGAGCTCAGCGTCAGAACAGGATGCATTGTGGATTTCTTCACGCGCATGGATTGCCTCCAAGGTTTGAATGGAACCGAGTAAGGAGAGCTGCATCGTCGATTTCGTGACTGCGTCCGAACCACCTGGAGAGCGCAGTCGCGGTGCATATCCCCATGCGCCACTGCAGGGTCTCGAGGTAAGGCGAGTATTTAGGCGCAATGACAACGTTGTCTATAATGTCCACTTGATAACGTGAACTGGTTAGCGTTGGCCATCGGTGGCCATGGCGACTATGAGACGTGAAGCTGTCCTCCCATGGCAAAGGACAGGCGCGAAACCCGTGAATAGCGCGCAGCGTCATCGCCGGCCTGTCGTTGCCGGCGCGCTTGGAGAAGTAAAAGGGGAAACGCTGCCTGTGCAGCAGGCGTTGCTTCATGCGCGTTGACGCGCAGGTCATCTTTGTCCTGCCTGCGAAGGTTGCGTGCCGCGCGCCATTCCGCGCGGCACGCAAACCTTCAGGCAGAGGAAGCTGGGGTCAGGGACCCGTTCTTGCGGCTTCCGGGATCAATCAAACTTCTGGGTATAACGCAGATAGACAAAACGTCCGTAGTCATAGGACGGATTGTAGGCGTACATCGAATCGGTGTTGTTGCTACTGCCGACTTCAAAGCCACCGTAGAAGTAGGGCCCCACGCGGTTGAAGACGTTGTTTGCGCCCAGCGCAATGGTGGCATTCCACGGCGCCTTCCAATAGATCTGCACGTCGTGGAACGTGATCGATGGAATCTGCGTGATGGGCGTAATACCCACACCGGGCAGGTAGTAGTTAGGCATGGTGCACGGGAAAGCGGAATCCTGCGCGTTGTAGCAGGGCTCCTTCAACGGCGAGTAGTACCGCATGGTCCACTGCGCGCCGAAGTCTTGATACTCCCAGCCCATGGTGAAGTTGGAGCGCAGGCGCCAGTAAGAGCTGAAGCCGGTGTTGTGGCTCACCGGCACACCGGCATATTGCTCAGTGTTGTCATGCGAGTAGTAGGTGGATTTGGAGTCGAGCGTGAACTGGCCAAAGGAGAACTTTGGCAACTTGTAGGAAAGATCGACATCGTAACCGGCGACATCCAGATAGCCTTGGTTCTCTTCGCCGGAGAACAGGCTACTCACCTGGTAGTTATCCGCCGCCGTACGTTGGAATTGGGCGCAGTCGGAAGCAATAGCCAGCTCATAGCAATTGTTGAGCACTTCGTTGGGGCTGATGCCGGAAATGATGTTACGCACGATGTATCTGAAATGATCGACCGTGACGTTCAAGCCCGTGAGATAGCTAGGACTGTAGACAAGGCCGATCTCCGAACTCTTGGATTTTTCCGGCTTGAGATTGGGATTGCCGCCCTGGGTGAACGGTGCGTAGACCGGTGCGCCACCCGGCGAGGTGACGGGCACTTGAGGTGCCGCCTCTTGCATGAAGCCATTGGGGAACTCGTTACCCAGACCGGCCGCGTTCAACGCCGTCTGATTCAATGCGGGTTGTCCGCCGACACCATTGGCGCAGTTCTTGGCTACGGTAGCGTTGTAGCGGGCGAGGCCGTAGGTCACGTCGCAGGGATCGTTGTAGCCCGGATACGTCGTCGAAACACCGCCGAACAGGTCGCCGACCGTAGGCGCGCGAAAGCCCGTGCCATAGCTGCCGCGGACCATGAGGTCATCAATGGGTTTCCAGGTCAGCTTGTACTGGCTGTTGAACGTGCTGCCGAAATTGTTGTACCGCGAATAGCGGCCCGCGATATCGAGGTTCAACGACTGCGCCAGCAGCATGTCCTTGAGGATGGGTATGTTTATTTCGGCCCACGTCTCATTCACGCTGTAGCCGCCCTCCGTAGGCGCGCCGGCAAGGTTGGTGGTATAGCCTTCAGAGGATGGTACATCTGGCGTGTCGTAGCCGGACACGGAACGGTGCGAAGCACCTACCGCAAAGGTCAGGTCACCGGCAGGCAGTTCATAGATGTTACCGCTCAAGTCGACCTGCGGCCCTTTTTCCGAACTGCCGTAATGCTCGTAACCGTTAACAGCGATGTAGTTCAACATCGACTGCGTGTAACCACCCGGCCCCGCCAGAGCATTCAGCGGCACGCAGCCTGCGATGACACTGCCTGGCGTTCCGCACTGCACGGTGCCATTGGACCCCATGAACGACGGGCCCAGCGCGTTCTGAAGATTGGGGAGAGAGAAATTACCGGTTTCGGTAATGGTGCCTTCGTAGCGGGTGTTGTAGTAGTAGGCATCCCAGTTGAACGAATGGTCGCCGATACCAAAGTAGCCCTCTAGCCCAAGGCTAAAACGGAAGTTTTCGACCTTGTTGATGGATAGGCGCGACAACTCACCGACGTAGCGCTGGAAAGCCACATCAGTCGGCGTCTGCCCCGGTGCATTGGTGGGGTTGTAGTAGCTCTGCCCCGACAACATCAGGTTGTCGTACTGCGGTTGCTGGATCGAGAACAGGCCGCTGGTGGAAAGCGGAAAGCCTGCCAACTGATCCGTATTGCCCTGCTCGTTGTAACTCGCGGTAAACGTCGCCGTGAGGTTCTGCAAGATGTCGTAATGCCCCTGCACAAACAGGTTCTTCATGTTTGTGGCACTGAGCAAAGTGTTCGGGGGATTGAGGTTGTAGGTATCGCCCGGATTGGTCACGACGCCATTGGCAGCGTAAGTCGGCAGTTGCTGGAAATGGTAGTCGTTGATGTTTCGTGGATCACCACCGGCATTGAGTATGTTGAGATTGCCGTTGCTGTCGTAGAACTGCCCATAAGGACCGAGGTAAGCGAGTCCGTTCAACGGAAATTTGTCAGTTAGCGGGTACTCGCTATAGGGGCGCCTACCTGCACCGATGGAATCCTGGTCCTGGTATTGCGCTGAAAACATAATCGACCCGCGCGAATAGCTTTTGCCAAAGGTGACACCGTACTGCCCTTGTTTGCCATCGCCGCCAGGAATGTACTGGCCGTTGTAGGTGTCGAGTTCGGCGCCGTTGAAATCCTTTTTGGTGATGATGTTCACCACGCCCGCGATCGCGTCCGAACCATAGGTCGCAGATGCGCCGTCCGCCAGCACGTCGATGTGATCGATGATGGAGGTGGGAATGGTGTCAAGGTTGGTGAAGCCATCGAAGGATGTGCCCAGACGCTTGCCGTCAAGCAGCACCAGTGTGCGTTGAGCGCCAAGATTGCGCAGGTCGACGTACGTGCCACCTACGTCTGGACCGGCTTCATCCGGGTCGGACTTACTGATGTCGGGTGTAGACGCGGACGTAAGGTTCGCCAGGAATTGGCCGACGGTCGCAAAGCCCTGTCGCTGAATATCTTGCGCGGTGATGGTAACGACGGGTTGCGCCATTTCCGTATCCACGCCGCGGATCAGCGAGCCAGTGACCTGTACGGCTTTCAGCGTTTGCGCTTTCTGCGGGTTCGCTGGCGTCGCTGCCTGACTTTGATTTTGAGCAGCAGGCGTTACGGCTTGTTGTGATGTATCGCTTTGCTGTTGCGGAGTTGGCGTAGGCGTAGACGCCCCACCGCTGGGTGCTGCCGTTTGTGCACGAACAGAATCAGGTAAACCCAGCGTCCCTGCAAGAACGCTGCAGATCAAAACTGACAACAGCTTTCGTTTCTGCGGCTTCATGACAACTCCCCTTGTCGTAAAGTTAGCGCAAGCTTCGTTTTGTCCACGGTCACACCGCACTGAAAATTGGAAACTCAGCAATTGACTTCAGGCGGGAGACCGAACAATAACGAGAGATTCACGTAACTTCACCAAGCAAGTATTTTCGACTCGACCACAAACAATCGCGCAGTCTAAGTGTCGATGAAATGCCTTAAATATAGGCATAAGTTGAAGAGTTGCGGCGCAGCAGAAAAGCGAATCCAACTTCATCTTTCGGAAGAAAACATGATGAACGAGCAACCCGGTCGCAAGCTAATGCTGTTCGGGTGCTCAATGTGGTGTGGTGAATCCTGAGCATCGTTGCGCAAGTGGTACTTGCTTCCGCATGTCGTACGCGGACCACACGATGGTGCATCGATGCCTCCAGCAGGACGGCCCACAGAACATCATCCGCACGATGCGCGGAGACCAAGTTAGTGAGTTGCACTAGCGCAACATCGACGGCACGTTGGAGTACTGCTTCGATGCGATCTTCGCGACAAAGAACGCGTCAGCATCACCACAGCGGTGGATTTAAGTGAGCCTGATGATGTACTCAGACGATCGATGGAGCGTGCCGTCCGCCCCACTTCGGTATGAAGCGGTGACGTTCAGCCGTTAATCGTGGAACGCGGCACGATAGGCTTGCTGATCATTCACCATGGCTCGTCGCGCGCGCTGCTCAGTAAGTTGTCGCCACGTCCAGGTGACAACCATGACACCGCGTTTGACTTCACCTTGCGCCATGGCCAGCAGGTAGGCCCCATCGGTGGTTCGGCATATCCAGGAGGCATTGCAGCCGTAGCGCTCTTGCATGGTGGGCGGTCTATAGATCACTTCCAACTTGCTCGCCGGAAGTTGCTGACCACCCACACTGGCGGTTTGATCCGCAAACGAACGAGCCAGTGTGTCGTCGTTACCATCAAGGCTTATGAAGGCAAACACGACGGGTGCCAGCACGAGGAACAGAGCAAAGCCCAGGATGTACCCATATGCCGTCACGGACGATACGCTACGTAGGCACCGGTGCAGGTTCTGCGCTCTGCCGATCAGATACCGGTGCTCTCAAGCGGTCCAGCTCGGCGGTTGATCGCTCCACCTCACGCTGCACGCGCTTGTAGATGCCGCGCAACGCTGGCTTCAGATGATCCAGTGTTTCGCGTGCGGGTGTGCCCAGCAACACGCAGCGAATGGCGTGCATATGCAGGATCTCCGGCTCGGACAGATAACCCTGCTGACGCCACTGCCAGCCCATGGTCTGACCGTCGGAGAACTGCGAAAAGCTGAAGCGCGAGTTGGCGAGGAACAGGCCAAAGCCAAGGAAAACGGCGGCCAGGTCCGTCGCGTGCTCCCATACATCCCAGCCACCCGGCGGCGGCTCAGGACACCCGGCAGTGCGGTAATGCGCCAGCTCGTGCGCAAACGTCGCAACGAGGCTCATCGGGTCACGCACGCGATCCGGGTGATAGGTGATCAGCGCCCCGTCCTCCGTGGCGCGAAACGTACCTGCCGGCGATGACGGGCTGCCCTTGACCAGCAATGCGGGGGCCACGACAGGATTGGGATCTGCCTCCTGCGCCTGCAACACGCATGGCCAATCCGCCATGCCCGCGTACTCCCGCACGCGCGCGAAGATCACCTCCGCCATCGCATGCCCCTGCAAACCTCGCTCAGGGAAAAACTGTGGCGTGGGCTGAACCAACGGGCGCTGCCTGAGAGCGTCCAGCCCGCCGGTGTGCCGTAGCAGCCATCCAAAGCAGTCGAACTGCCAATGGGTGAGTTCGCTGCCTAGAAGCGTTCCTTTGCGAAACCATCCGAACATGGGTCTTCAGCCTCCTTACCGAAGAAATGACCTGGCGCCAACCTGGCTCAACCCAACGGCGGCCAGGGAAAGCACTCTGCCCCCTTTTTGTACAGCAACCCAGCCCTTGGCTGAACCCACAACGTGAAATGCGTCAACCTACAGGCTGCATCAGAAAAATCTTACACGGCGTTTTGATCCGGCCCTTTAAGGTGCTCAAAGGAACCCGATGGCAGGCTCCGTGCCCGCCCTCAACGATTTGCCACGTGCCGCCCCGGGCCACGCGGCTCACAGAAGGAATCGTGTCGATGAAATTCGCGCTTAGCGCCCTGACCACCGCCATCGCCCTGGCCGCCGCCGGGCTGGCCTGGGCCGGTACACCGCCACAGGCGCCCGCCGAAGTTGCCGCCGCCGCACCCGCGGGGATGACCCTGCTGTCGTTCAAGACTAGCGGCACGCAGGCAGGCGCGACCGCAGCCGCCGTCTACGAAACCGCGCCCGACAAGGATGGCGTGCGCCATCGGCAGCTCACCCTGTTCGGCAACACCAACGGCAAGTTCGCCCCTGAAGTCACCAGCGACAAACTCATCGCCTGCTCGACGTGTAGCCAGTACCACGACGACCAGTTCTACCCGGACCATGTCGAGGTTTCGGTTGGCCACGTGCACATTGATCAGTTCGACAGCGGCGAGATGCCATCGACGACCACGTTCGACTTCGTGCAGAAGCAAGGCAAGTGGTACGTGACCAAGGCGACGCGCGACACGTACGAGGCAGGCGAAGGCGATCCGCGCCGGGAAAAGCTGGCCATTCCAGCATCCGGCTTGGTTCAGGACATGGATGGCCGTTGGAGTGTGCCCACCTACTACTCCGCGCTGGCGGTGAACGACGCGACCGGGAAGTTTGCGTTCGAGCACGGCGCGACCACGTTGCTGCAACTCCAGAAGAGCATCGCCGAAGACTGCCAGGGCCCCGGTTGCCGCGTTCTGGTCCAGCAACAGGACGGCTGCATGTCGCTCGTGCGCGACAGCAGCGGTAAATCATTCGGTGCTGGCGTTGCCGACCACGAGGCGAAAGCCGACGCTGTCGCCAAGGCCATGGCCGCATGCAAGGCGGGCGCTGGCAACGCCTGCAAGGAAGTCAGGACGGATTGCAGCAAAGGCATTCTTTGACGGCTGATGGTCGTCATCAATCAAGGAGACAAACATGGACGTCGTGTCAGACAAGAAGATCGACAAACTGATCGCCACGCAGGGCATGACCCGCGTGTACCAACTGGAAGACGGTAGCTGGCTCACCGCACGGGATGGCACGGTGGCCTGGCGCAACAATAATCCTGGCAACCTCAAGTTCGGTTTTAAAGATAGCGTCGACACGCCGGAGAACCGCCTCCCTCGCACCAAGGAAGAGGCACTACACAGCGCACAGACCAACTATAAGGGTGTCGTCGCCCTGGACCAGTGGGGCAACGCCGTCTTCGAAAGCTACGAAGCCGGCCGCGAAGCGCAGAAATCTCTCCTGCTCCACCGAATGGGCGACAAGACGGTCGACGAACTGGTCAAGTCCTATTCCACCAAGGATTACAGCGGTGAAGCGCACCACGACAACCAGATAAAGACCATCTACAGCACCGCGGCGGCCGAAGGCTTCGACCTTCATGGCAAGAAGGTGAAGCAGATGAGCACGGATGAGCTCAACGCACTGGCCGACGGCGTGTCCAAGGCCGAATCCTGGAAAGCCGGCACGGTCGAGAAAACCCCGCCGCTCAATGAAGAACAACTGCGCGCGGCGCTGGGCCCCCCATGCCCACACCAAGGCGCCGACCCACAGCACAAACGCCGCGGCAAGCCACGCACACACGCACGCCCTTCGCCAAGGCGATCAAGGCGCGGCCGTCGGCCAGTTGCAGCATGATCTGGCCGCACTCGGCATGACCTCGCGAGACGGCCACGTCATCAAGCCCGACCAGCACTTCGGCCAGCGCACGCACGAAGCCGTGAAAGCCTTCCAGCTCGCCCACGGCCTGAAGCCGGATGGTGTTGCCGGGGCGGCCACGCTCGCCGCCATCACTCAGGCCAAGGATCTCGCGCAGACCCACACGCCCAGCCTGCTCGACGCGCAACACCCCGCGCATGGCATGTATCAACAGGCTTATCAGTGCGTGGCGCGCCTGGATGAAACGCAGGGCCGCGCTTCCGGCGCACACACGCAGATGTTTGCTGGCAGCCTGACCACCGCCGCCCTTGGGGCCGGCATGAGCCAGATCGATCACGTCGTGCTATCGGACGACGCCAGCCGCGGCTTTGCCGTGCAGGGCCCGCTCAGCTCGCCGTTCAAGCAGTACGCCAGCGTCAACGTGATGGACGCCATCCAGACGCCGCTCGACCAGAGCAGCCAACAAGCCGCCGCGCAGATGAGCGCAACGCCGATAGCCCCTCCGTTGAACCAGAATCTCACTGCCCAGCAGCAGGTGGCCGGGCCCAGCTTGTAACGGCAAGAGTCACGCGGTGAGCAAGTGAAAAGGCGCTGAAGAAGGGTCGGGGTGTATGCCTCTCAGAAAGAGCACTCTGACCCTTTCACCGCTCCTTTTTCACTCGTCGCCCGTGGCTAGGGATCTGCTCCAAACAACTGTCGATAGACCTTCCGCTCCGCCGTTAGCATGTTTCGCACTTGGGCTTCACTGAGCGTCCGCCACGTCCAGTCGATCTGAAGAGGCGTGCCTCCCCAAGTGAAGAAGTCCCGAGCACCCGCCTCCCGCACGCCTTGAGCGATCGCCACGACGTACTGCCCGTCCTCCGCTCGACACAACCAGTTGGCATCGACCTGAACCAGGTCGCCATAGCGGGTTCGTATGGTGTTGTTGGACCAACGATGGAGCACTGATAACCGCGATGCCGGGACCTGCGCACCATTGACTAGCGCCGTCTCTTCCTCGAACGAGCGTTGGAGCAGTTTGTCAGCACTTCTCGCACGACCGGTCAGCTGCAGCAAAGGCAGCAGCATCAGCGCCACTAAAAAGAAAGCGATCAACGGCCCCACGGCATTCTCCACCTAGTGTCACGCGACTTAGGAAAGGGTGCAGGATGGGTCGCGGAACTGAACTGGGCAACGTACTCCACTCTGAAGGAAAGCACCCTGCCGTTTGTTTGCTCTACCGACCCAGCGATTGCCGGCACACCAGCCTGCCAGTAAGGTCCTGCCACGTTCAGCACCATGGAAGGGATACCCGTGTCATTGAAGCCAACGCTTCTACTCTGTGCTTTGCTGATCCCCGCCGTCGTACTCAGCCCCTCGGCGGCGGCAGACACCTATGGCGCCGACATGTCCCATGTATACGGCCTGCACCCTAGCTACGACGCTTGCTTGAGCAAAGCCAGCGACGATACTGCCGCCATAGTGGCGTGCGCGCGAGCGGAGCTCGTTTATCAGGACAAGCGCCTCAACGACGCTTATGCCGCACTCATGGTGAGGCTGGATCCCGAGCGCCAGGCCAAGCTCAAAGCAGAGGAGCTCCGCTGGATACAGTTCCGCAACGACCGCTGCGCCAACACCATCGACGGACTGCAGATTCCCGAGTACCAGGCACCCACGTGCAGAGTCGAAGAATCAGGACGACAGGCGAATCTGCTCGAGTTGAGGGCACGGCTTGCCGAGTAGTCAGCTGCGACCGCAGCTTTTTTCTACTACCGCCCGATTTTCACAACTTCTAAAGATTCCCCTGATGGGGATACAACAATTGATCGCTTAATCTGACCCTGCTCCTGAGTCATATAGATGACCCCCTAGAGCAAGCGACCGCCCTGCTGGCGGAGCACCAACAGCCTACTGAACATGGCTGGATGGACAGATGGGCGGCCACGCAAGGGCCGCCCATTTCCTTTTCTGGGCTTCGCACATCTCATTGCCACGACAAGGCAACGGCTGAGCCGTCTTCCACAAAGTGCACTCGCCCCGTTTCGGCGTCCTACGGGATCACGCTGCAAACACACGCGCGGGAAACAATGACGGCCACCTGCTTACCCGCATGATCGGAGAGCAACGATATGTGGCGATCTCCAACCCTCGCGCTGATGCTCCTGGCGACCCTGGCCAGCCACGCTCAAACCGTGAAGCTGTGGCCCGGCGTGGCGCCCGGCTCGGAGCACTGGACGCAGAAGGAACAAGTGGAGAAGAACACGCCGGTCGGCACGGTGATCATCAACGTTGTTGAGCCGACCCTCACCGCTTATCTGCCTGAGCCCGGCAAAGCCACGGGCGCAGGTGTGGTTATCGCACCCGGTGGCGCGTTTGTGGCGCTGGCCATCGACCGGGAGGGCAACGACGTTGCGCGCTGGCTGCAAAGCAAGGGCATCGCCGCCTTCGTGCTCAAGTACCGCACGATGGAGAAGCGCCTACCCGGCATTCCGGCAAACATGGATATGGATGCGGCAGCGAAGTACGGCATCGCCGATGGCATCCAGGCCATCAAGCTCGTCCGCCAGCACGCCGCCGAATGGCACGTGGCACCCGACAAAATGGGCATCGTCGGCTTCTCCGCCGGCGGCATGCTGGCGAGCGAAGTGCTACTACAAGACGACGCCAGCACCCGCCCCAACTTCGCCGCACTCATCTACGGCGCACCGTTCGGACGCATGCCCAACATCCCCGCCAAACTGCCACCGATGTTCATGGCCTGGGCACAGGACGATCCGATGGCACGAGATGACGTCGCCAAGTTCTACGGTGCATTGCTTGCTGCTGGCAACAAGCCCGAAGCGCATATCTATAGCGCGGGCGGGCACGGCTTTGGCATGAAGCAGCAGGGCACGACCAGTGACCAGTGGATCGATGCGTTCTATACGTGGATGGTGGCGCAGGGGTTCACGGGTGCAAGCGTGGGACAGCTGCGCTGAAGGCTGCTTCTCGCTACGCAGCGGTGAAAAAAGTGCACTCTGACCCGGGGTTCCTTGGCCGCGCCAACGCCTATTTTGACTTGCTGGCCTCTTGGACCGCATTGAGTTGCTTGGTAGCGCCAAGGTCTCCGGCAGCGGCCGCCTGTTTGATCAGTGATGCCGCCTCGGCAGTCTTGCCCTCGGTGAGCTTGGTGTAGCCGAGCCCACTAGTGGCCGATGCTACTTGGTCGTGTGGAAGCGAGCTGTCGGACACGGCCTCCGTGAACGATGCGCTCGCTGCCTGGACATCACCCGTGGCCAGCTTGGCCCAGCCGCATTGCGCCTGATTGCGCTCACGACAGACCGTGTCCGCTGCGGCGGCGGGCTGCGCCGAGGCAAACACTTTATCGATGCTGCTCTTTACAGAGGGTGGCGTGGGGACTATCGCCGCGAACAACTTCGCCCGGTCGCTGTTGGCCACAGCATTGGTCGTGACCTGTGCATGCAACTGGTCGTTGTCGGTTTTCAGCTGCTTCAGATAGTCGCCCAGCTTGGCCACATTCACCTTCACCACGCTATCGGGCCCATCCGGCGAGACATCCACCAGATTGCCGGTGGGTTTGGGCGTCAGGTGGGTTTCGATCAGCGGCGCCGAATTCGAAACTAGCCCTTCCAGGTCTGGCTTGACCTCCACCGAAATGGTGATGCGCGGGTTGTGCTCCCCTTTGAGGTAATCGAGCACAGAGCTGAAGGCACCCGCCACCGCACACACTATCAGCAGGATGACGGCGTACTTCAGGCAAGTTCTTAGCGTGGCGTGTTGCTGCTCGGTGACGCGCTTGCCGATGATGCCGGTAATGATGCCCCCGACTAGGCCCAGCGCAAGCCCGGGCAGCCCGTACTGAAGCAAGGACCCATCGAACGTCATAGCAGCAGCCCCTCTCGGTGCATGCACCCACGGGAGGCGTGGGTGCGCCCCAACGCCAGCCGAGTATCGAAGGAAAGCCCTGGGGTGTCGCTAGGCCCTAAGTCGTAAGTAATGGCTAGTGGACTGCCGACGACGCACGATCAGAAAGAGGTCGCCGCCCGCATGCCACTTCAACTGACGAAGCAACGTGTTTCAGAGAAGAGGCAGTGGAAAAGGGGCGAAGTACATTTCTCTCAGAAAAGCACTCTGCCCTCCCCTTTTGGTTTCGCTGCTGCGCTAAGCCCAGTGCACAAGATCGGGAAGAATTTGCGCGTCGAGCGGACCTTCAATGACAAAAGCCATAAGAAGGAGATTCACGCCCCCGAGATATGCACTGACCACGCGGTGATTCCCATCCAAGAGAAGTACGCCTCCGTCCGGAAGGCCATAGGCCGGAGCCACCACTACGGTCGGCGCTCCTTCCTGGTAGTGAAATCGGTGGCGTTTCTCGAGTGCTTCGCTTTGAGCCGCTGATGAAACGTTCTGCGGCACGGCACCGTGATCGAAATAGTCACAGGCTACGTCGCTGCCATCGAGGTACCACGGAGTAAAGATGCGATTGGCATCTCCCGGCAACTGAAGCTGTTGCAGTCTGATGCTTGGATTCGACGGACTGAGAAGCTGCCAGTTGAGTAACACTTGAATAGGCTTCTCGAAGTGATACTTGAATTCAGCGATGTTCATGCGCCTTCCAAGATTCTCGCTGCAATGAGGGCGTGAGGTGAGCACTCGCTCCCTTCTTCCTATTTGATGCCTTTGCGCCAGCCAAGCAGTGAACCTGACCCGGCTGGCTAGCTAAATAACTACCTTAGGCTCCCGACGCCCCCGTTGACTGGCGCAGCGATCGGAGGTGGTGGTGCAACAGGTGGCCCGGAGGTACGGAAAGGCAAGCTTGTCTTTCCAGATTGTGCATTGAATCTGATCGCCATTGCGAAAGGCCGAGAGCCACTCCACGGAGGCAACGTCGCGTGCTCAAGGGTGTGCGCAAAGCACGTAGTCAGCTCGTTCTGGGGTGCAACGAACACGTTCGAAGGCAGCCCGTCTGCGGAAACCAAAGCCACAACCGTGAACTCAGGAGTGTTGTCGCTGGGAGAGGAGCCAAGGCATTTGCGCAACGCATCTTTGAGGCTGGCCAAGGCGGAGCTTTGCATAAGCGCGTCGTTGTACTGGGAACCATCGGTCGTCACGTCCATGATCTGGGCCATGGCGTTCAACTGGGTGTAGGTAAGTGGACGAACTGGAGCTTCCGCGGATCTAGCTGTCGGCACGTAAATGAGGGCTGCGAAAACCGCGCAACAGGTCAGCGCAATTCCAGCTCGTTTGGCGGACTTCATATGGCCCCTTGTCTTAGACGGTGCGAAAAGCTCGAGAAAGAGACCTTGAGCTCTTTGATCGAAGGAAAGCACTCCGTTCTCGTCCCGAAAAGTGCACTCTGACCCCTGTTTTCGTTTTGCCTTCCGAGTTCTGCTCACAACCGCTGCTGGCCATCTAATCGCTGACGGCCGGCGCAAGCCTGAGGCTTGCCACCAGCACCAGCAATCTGGGTATAGACGCTTCCTTTGACCTGAATGACAGTGCCACCGATGCACTGCTCATCTGGGGCGAGCTGCAATGCCAGGCGACGTTGCTCTGCTTCGGCCATCACTTGCTGCTGACGAGCCCGTTGTCCCGCCAGCAACCGCTCTTGCTGCTGCCGCGCGATCTCAAGCTGCTGCTGCGAGAAATCGTTTAGCGTATGGGTGATGGTTTCCGTGGCGTAGTGAAGATAGATCAAACGCCAAGCCAAACCGCCCACCGTCACCACGAGCGCGACGGTCAATCCCTGCACAAACTTTGGCATCACAGCCCCTCCCGAATCCCCGGCTCATCGTAAGCAAGGCTCCGATGCCTGCGCAATTTGCCTTACGGCAGAGTTCGCTTCAAAAGAACAGGCCGGTCCATTTCCGCTAGTCGCGAAAGGCGGCCCAATATGCCTTCGAAGAAAAGGCGAAAGAAAATCAGAGTGCCTTCTCTCAAAAAAACAACTGACAAATGGGCTCAGGTTCACCTCCGCACAGGTGAGAAGTGAACCTGCCCCCGTTATCTTCACCCGCCCCTAATTTAAAATCACTAAGACCGCTATTTTTCATTAACAAAAAAGGGCGGCACAATTTGCCGCCCTCAATTATCACCATATCGCAGAAAACTACTTATTCAGCCGCACTTGCTATACCCACAATTCAAACAAGTCTGGCACCCATCCATCAGCACCAGCGCCTGGGTGTTGCACTTGACGCAAAGGGTGGCGCCGGGCGGGAAGCCGGTGGCGGATTCGGACTTGGCTTCAGCAGCAGCAGGTACAGCGCTCTTACCGTTGGCAGCGGCCTCGTAAGCAGCTCGCTTTTCGGCAATGAGCTTGCGTGTGGACTCATCCATTTCCGGATCGTGGATGAGGCCGATAGTCTTCATGTGTTGCTCGATCACCCCGCCGATCTCGGCGACGATGCTCGGCATGTAGACGCCGCCGGCTTTGAAGTAGCCGCCGCGCGGGTCGAACACAGCCTTCATCTCTTCCACCAGGAAGGTGACGTCGCCGCCTTTGCGGAATACGGCGGAGAGGATGCGGGTGAGCGCCACGATCCACTGGAAGTGGTCCATGTTCTTCGAGTTGATGAAGATCTCGAAGGGACGGCGCTGTTCGTACTGGGTGCCGGCGTTGAGCACGATGTCGTTGACGGTGACGTACAACGCATGCTCGAACAGCGGTGATTTGATCTTGTAGGTGGAGCCGACAAGCGTCTCGGGACGCTCCAGGCTCTCGTGCATCTGGATGACTTCCGCCTTGGGCGCTTCTTTGGAAGCGGCCGGCTGGGCGGCGGGTGCAGCGGCGGACGCGGCTTTGTCTTCGGGCTTGACGACGTTGTAGCCCTTGATCTTCTTTTCGATCTTGATCGCCATGGTGTGTGCTTCTTTTGAAGTGATTGGCGGCACGCATCAGCTTGAAGTGGCTGGCAAAACCAAGATCTCAGCGGAGACTCGAGGTCCAGAGCGGTAAGGGCACTGGATTCCTGCCTTCGCAGGAATGACGGGACTGAGAGGGTGCCCGGTCTTGATGGCTACTTCGGAACAGACCGGCCCGGCGTTTGCACGCCGGGCCGGACCGTTTTACGACTTACTTACGGCGTGCGGACTTCTTGGCGACCTTGCGGACGGCCTTCTTCACGCTCGCCTTCTTGCTGGCAGTGGACCTCTTGACCGCCTTGGCGGCGGTCTTCTTACCGGCGGCCTTGCGGGCCGTCTTCTTGACTGCGGCCTTCTTGGCCGTCTTTTTGCTGCTGACCTTACGAACAGCCTTTTTGGCGGCGACCTTGCGCACTGCCTTCTTGGCGACCTTGCGGCCGACCTTCTTGGCAGCGGCCTTCTTCACCGCTTTCTTCTTGGCAACCTTCTTGATGGCGGCTTTCTTCACCGCCTTCTTGGCGACCTTCTTGGCAGCAGCCTTCTTGACCGCTTTCTTCACGGTCTTCTTGGCGGCAGCCTTTTTCACGGTCTTCTTGACGGCCTTCTTGGCGGCAGCCTTCTTCACCGTCTTCTTGACGGCCTTCTTGGCAGCGGCCTTCTTCACCGCCTTCTTGGCGGCTTTCTTGGCCGGAGCTGCCTTCTTGGCCGCAGCCACCTTCTTCTTGGCACGAGCCTTCTTGGGGGCGGCTGCCGGGGTCACTTCGACCACGGGAACCTCGACCGGCGCTTCTACGACCGTTACGGTTTCTTCGTTCACTTCAAACTCGGTATCGATGGACATGCGGGTATTCCCCTCCGACGTGGATTTTGGAACTTATGTTGAGCCTTGCCACCGGATATTCGGTATTGCTCTTGGCAGTGGGTCGGTGTCTGCAGGCAGGCACCGGCGCATAGTTTAGAACTTTCCGTAATACCCTTCCTTCAAGGCATCGAACAAATTGGCGGCTGTGTGCATTTCGCCGTCGTACTCCACTTCTTCGTTGCCTTTCAGTTCGACAACACTACCGTCCTCTAATTCGAAGCGGTAGTGGGTGTTCTCAAGATCGGCTTCTTTGACGAGCACGCCCTGGAACGCAGCGGGGTTGAAGCGGAAGGTGGTGCATCCCTTCAAGCCTTGTTTATAGGCGTAGAAGTAGATGTCTTTGAAGTCTTCGTAGGGGTAGTCGGTGGGCACGTTCGCCGTCTTGGAGATGGACGAGTCGATCCACAACTGCGAGGCGGCCTGGATGTCGACGTGCTCTTTGGGCGAGATGTCGTCGGCGGCCACGAAGTAATCGGGCAGCTTGAACTTGGGGTCGTCGGTAAAGGGCACGGCTTCGGCGTTGATCAAGGCGCGGTAGGCCAGCAGCTCGTAGCTGTAGACCTCTACCTTTTCCTTGGTCTTGCGGCCTTCGCGGATCACGTTGCGCGAATAGTGATGGGCGAAGCTGGGCTCGATGCCGTTGCTGGCGTTGTTGGCCAGCGACAGGGAGATGGTGCCGGTGGGCGCGATGGAGCTGTGGTGGGTGAAGCGCGCGCCGGTTTCGGCGAGCTGCTCGACCAGGTTGGGCGCCACGCTGGCTACGCGCTGCATGTAGCGGCTGTACTTGGCGTGGAGCACGCGACCGGGGATGGAATCACCCACTTTGTAGCCGTCGGCGACCATTTCCGGGCGCTTGCGCAGCATGTCGCCGGTGACGGTGTAGTCGCAGGCGAGCACGGGCGCCACGCCCTTTTCCTTGGCGAGTTCCAGCGCGACTTCCCAGCCGGCCACGGCCATGTCGCGGGAGACTTCTTCGGTGAAGGCGACGGACTCGGCGGAGCCGTAGCGCATCTTGAGCATGGTGATGGTGGAGCCGAGGCCCAGGAAGCCCATGCCGTGGCGGCGCTTGGAGAGGATCTCGTGGCGCTGCTGTTCCAGCGGCAGGCCGTTGATCTCCACCACGTTGTCGAGCATGCGGGTGAACACTTTGACTACTTCGCGGTATTCGTCCCAGTCGAAGCGGGCCTTGGGGCCGAAGGGATCGCGTACGAAGGTGGTCAGGTTCACCGAGCCCAGCAGGCAGGAGCCGTAGGGCGGCAGCGGCTGTTCGCCGCAGGGGTTGGTGGCGCGGATGTGTTCGCACCACCAGTTGTTGTTCATCTCGTTGACCTTGTCGATCAGGATGAAACCCGGCTCGGCGAAGTCATAGGTGGACACCATGATCATGTCCCACAGGTGGCGCGCGCGGATGTGGCCGTAGATCTTGCAGGCCACCAGGCCGTCTTCGCGCTCCACGTAGTTTTCGTGGGTGGGCCACTCGCGCCACACGATGGTGGCGGGGTCGTTGAGGTCGACCTCGTCCTTTTCCTTGACGTGTACGGGGAATACCAACGGCCAGTCGTGGTCGTGCTCTACCGCCTGCATGAAGCCGTCGGTGATGAGCAGGGACAGGTTGAACTGGCGCAGGCGGCCGTCTTCGCGCTTGGCGCGGATGAATTCCTTCACGTCGGGATGGCTGACGTCGAACGTGCCCATCTGCGCACCGCGGCGACCGCCAGCGGAGGAGACGGTGAAGCACATCTTGTCGTAGATATCCATGAAGGACAGCGGGCCGGAGGTGTACGCACCCGCACCCGACACGTACGCGCCGCGCGGACGCAGCGTGGAGAATTCGTAGCCGATGCCGCAGCCGGCTTTCAGCGTGAGGCCCGCCTCGTGCACTTTATCCAGGATGTTGTCCATGGAGTCCAGGATGGTGCCGGACACGGTGCAGTTGATGGTGGAGGTCGCCGGCTTGTGTGCCAGCGCGCCTGCGTTGGAGGTGATGCGGCCGGCGGGAATGGCACCGCGACGCAGCGCCCACAGGAAGCGTTCGTTCCAGTGTTCGCGCAGTTCCGGCGTGGCTTCCACGTCGGACAGTGCGCGGGCGACGCGCTGGTAGGTTTCGTCGACGCTACCGTCGACCGGCGCGCCCGACTTAGCCTTCAGGCGGTACTTCTTGTCCCAGATGTCGTAGGACGCAGGCTGCAGCGGAATGGCGGCGGCATCGCGGTTTACGGCTGGTGCACGCATGGTGCTCATCGGCTTCCTGACCTCCCGGCATGGCCTCACGGCCCCGTGTTGGCGTTGTTCTACTCGGCAAAACCGCTCGCATCGGAGGACGAGGGACACGAACGCCCGCGCTTACGCCGATGCCCGCGTTCCCTGCCCGACCCGGTAACCCTCTCCCCCGGGAGAGTCCCGTGACACCAGCTCTTGGGTAAACACCCTGCCTTGTCACACAAGATGTTGTGGTCGCGAACGAAGGTGAAAGTTACCCCTGCCCTTTGCCGAAGTAAAGTAATTTCGTCATGGCGGCGGCTGCGGAACCGGTGACGCCGCGATGAGTCGAACGACGATCGATTCCATTCGTGAAAAAGGAGCTTCCATGTCTGCCCGTTTCGTCCGCCGGTTGGCTGCCGCCGCATTTGTGCTGGTCGCCGCAACGCCCTTGGTCAGCCACGCAACTCTGCCGCCTACGGTGGATGGGCAACCGCTACCGTCGCTGGCGCCGATGCTGGAAAAAGTGACGCCAGCGGTGGTGAACATTTCCACCAAGACGCGCGTGCAGGTGCGCGATCCGTTCTTTGACGATCCGGTGTTCCGCCAGTTTTTCGGCCTGCAGGGTTCGCCGCGTTCGCGCGTGGAGCAGAGCCTGGGCTCAGGCGTGATCGTGGACGCGGCAAAGGGTTACATCCTCACCAATAACCACGTGGTGGGCGGCGCGGACGACATCACGGTGACACTGCAAGACGGCCGCGACTTCAAGGGCAAGCTGGTAGGCACCGACCCGGATACCGACGTGGCGGTGGTGAAGATCGAAGCGACGGGCTTGCAGGCGTTGCCGATGGCCGATTCCAGCACGCTGCGCGTGGGTGATTTTGTGGTGGCGGTGGGCGACCCGTTTGGGCTCGGGCAGACGGTGACCTCGGGCATTGTGTCTGCACTGAGCCGTTCGGGCCTGGGCGGCACGGGCTTCCAGAACTTTATCCAGACGGATGCCTCGATCAACCCGGGCAACTCCGGCGGCGCGCTGGTGAACCTGCGTGGCGAGCTGGTGGGCATCAACACGATGATCCTGTCGCCCTCGGGCGGCAACGTGGGCATTGGCTTTGCCATCCCCACCAACCTCAGCGGCGAGGTGATGCAGCAGCTGATCACCAACGGCAAGGTGAACCGCGGCAACCTGGGCGTGGAAACGCAGGACATCACCCCGCGCATCGCCAAAGTGCTGGGGCTGAAGGACAACAACGGCGCGGTGGTGACGCGCGTTACCACGGGTTCGGCCGCCGACAGTGCGGACATCCAGATGGGCGACGTGATCATCGCCATCGACGGCAAGCCGGTGCGCAACGCGCAGGACCTGCGCAACGCCGAAGGCCTGATGCCGATCGGCAGCGCGGTAAAGCTGACTGTGCAGCGCGGCGGCGCTACGCGCGAAGTCACCGCCAAGCTCGTGCCGGAGAAGCTTGCCACCGTGGATGGCGGCAAGCTGGACGCGCGGCTGGCCGGTGTGACCTTCAGCGAGCTCTCGCAGAACCAGCGCGCGCAGGGCATTCGCGGCGTGGCCGTGGGTGCGGTGCGCGCGGGCAGCCGCGCAGCGCAAGGGGGGCTGCAGGCGAATAACATCGTGATTGGTGTCGGCAACCTGCGCGTGCCCGATCTGCGCACGCTGCAACAACTGGCTGGCGTGAATCCGCGCCAGTTGGTGCTGGTGGTGGCGAGTGACGATGGGGTGCGGTACGTGGAGATTCGTTGAGATGGTGAGCGGGCTCTGATGCAAAGAGCCAAAGTCACTGGATCCTGGCCTTCGCCGGGATGACGGTGAGGAATATGGGGCGAATCTGCTGGCCTGAAGTGGCTCGCCCTCGCTCGCCGAAGACGTTCGCTTTCCCTCTACGTCATCCCGGCGAAGGCCGGGATGACGTGACTTTGCACTTCGTCGCGAGACGCATCAGGTCGCCCCAGCCCGTCGCACCCAAACCTGCGACACTCGCCTTTCCGTGCGATATCCACTAACGGGGCGTGAACGCAACGGGCGATGCGTGGCCGGGGTCGCGCTTTTCCTCGATGCAACCGTATGAATACGCTTGCGGTTTGGCCGTCAGCTGGATGAAATAGCAGGGTTACATCTGCACGCGCGCCCGTTTTCCATACCAGGCGGCTCGCGAACGCCATCATCATTATCTCGGGGTTCTCCACCGCCATGTCACAACGCCTTTCCCGTTTGCTCATTGTTGCGCTGCTTTCCGCATGCGCAGCCTCTGGCGCACTCGCCGCCGGCAAGACCAGCAAGTCCACCAAGAAACCCACCACTCCCCCGCCGCCGGCGCTGGTGTGGCGCGGTGACTACGCTACGGCGCGTGGCGTGGTGGACGACGTGGCCAAGGCATACGAGAAGAGCGGCAAGGGGCGTATCGAAGTCCAGCCGTTCAACACAGCCTCGGGCCTGGATGCCGTAGAGCATGGCCTGGCTGATATCGCCGGCAGCGCTCGCAGCAGCTCAAACGATGCGGAAAGCAATCTGCTGTTTACCCCGGTGGCGTTCGACGCGCTGGTGATGGTGACGCACCCATCCAACAGCGTGCCCAACCTGACCGTGAAGCAGCTGCACGACATTTACCTGGGCAAGATCACCAACTGGCGTGACGTCGGCGGTAAGGACGCACCCATCGACCTGTACGCCGTGGCCAGCCCGGGCGACGGTGTGGAATACAGCCTGCGCCGACTGGTGTTCGGCCGTGGCAGCCAGCCGGTCGCCGCGCCACGCCTTTACGTGAACACGGCCAAGCTGGAAGAAGCCGTGACGCTCGATCCGAACGCGCTGGGCGTGACCACGCTTTCAGGCGTGGTCAGCAATACCAAGGTGCGCATGATCAGCATCGATGGTGTGAGCCCGAGCCTCGCTACGGTCAGCGATGGCAGCTATCTGCTCTACACCCCGCTGTTCCTGGTGACCAACAAGGAAAGCCCGAAGGCCGCGCAGATTTCCGCCTTCATGGATTTCCTGCTGACCGATGAGGTGAAGGGCCTGGCACGTGCACACCACCTGGTGCCCTACGTCGATGCGCCGCAGCTCGCCCAGGGCGACAAGGCTCGCCGCGAGAAGCTGCTGGCCGAGAACGGCATCAAGACGGATGTGGTCGCCGACCCGGTGTTGACGGAAGCTCAGCGTCCGACCCTGCCGGGCGCTGCTGCCGGTGCCACTGCCGGAGCTGCCGACGCAGCCGCCGCCCCGACCGCCGATAAGGCGCCGGACGGCAAGTCGGCGCTGGCCGCCCGCAACGCTGAAAACACTGCCGCCAGCGGTGCTGCTGCTGGCTCGACCTACACGGTCGCCAAGGGTGACGCGCTGTCCACCATCGCCAAGAAGTATTCGGTGACGGTGGCGCAGCTGAAGGATTGGAACCACCTGCCGAGCGACAACGTGAAGGTGGGTCAGGTTCTGCAGGTGACCGGCAACTGATCTTGTTGTCCCACGTGCGCATACGCGCCCTGACGCTCGACCTGGACGACACACTGTGGCCGGTACTGCCGGCCCTGGAGCGTGCGGACCGCGAGGTGGACGCGTACCTGCGCCAGCACTATCCCGACGTCGCGCGCGCATGGCCCATCCCGGCCATGCGCGCGCTGCGTGCCGAGGTCGCCGCCGAGCGCACCGACCTCGCCCATGACTTCACTGCGCAACGCCATATCACCATGCAGCGCGCGTTTACCGCGTGCGGCATCGACGAGGCGCCGCTGGAAACGTTGTGGGAGATCTACTTTTCGGCGCGCAACAGCGTCGATCTCTACCCTGACAGCCTGCCCGCCTTGCAACGCATTGCCGAGCGCTGGCCGGTGGTCAGCCTTACCAACGGCAATGCCGACCTGGACCGCATCGGTATCCGCGAACACTTCGCGCACCATGTGAGCGCGCGTGACACCGGCACACCCAAGCCCGATGCGCGCATTTTCCTCGCCGCTGCTGCGCAGCTGGGCCTGGAGCCTTCCGACATCCTCCACGTGGGCGATGACCCAGAACTGGATGTGGTTGGCGCGCGTGAAGCCGGAATGCGCACAGCGTGGATCAACCGCGCGAGGCATCCATGGCCTGGTGCATTGGGTGCGGCACCGGATCTCGACTTGCGCGATATGAAAGCGCTGGTGGATTGGTTGGAAGCGCAGGGCTGAGGCTGCAATCGCGATAGCCCGGCTTTAAGCCCTCTCCGCCACGGCGCGTTGCGGTGTAGCCCCAGTGTGTAGGCGTTACGCCTGTCGCAATCCGGGCTCCGGAACCTACAGAGCTTCTATTCCACGCAATGCAGAGCGCCTCTGCGCATCACAGGCTGCGGTGTAGCCATACCGCCCATTAAAAAGATCGCCCGGTGCCGAATGCCTCAAGCTACAAGGCTTGTGTTCAACACGGCACCAGGAGCTTTGAAGGCCATTTCTTCGGGTTACTTTTCTTTGGGCCAGCAAAGAAAAGTGACTCGGCCTCCGGCAGGAGGTCGAAACGCCCGCCGCGTAGGCGGCCAGATCGCGATAACGCGACAATCAAGCGATACAGAAGACCCTCGCCGGAATGGCGACCCAGATGAAGCGATATGGCGAGCACCCGCCCCTCACCCCAACCATCTCCCCGGAGCGGAGAGGGAGTAGAGCGCGAAGCCGAGTCCTACCCTCGCCCCAGCCCCCAAAAGCGCGCATCATTAAGCATCACCACGCAGCCAACGCGGCCCATGCCCGTGCCGCGCAAGGAACTTCATGTCTTTCCTGATTGAACGCAAGGCCGGCGATCGCCACAGCATCGCCATCGAGACCACCGACGCCCAGCACCTCGCCGCCACCAAACGCCGCCTTACTGCCGCGCAGCGCCAATGGCTGACGGCGTCTGGCTTTGAAGCAGCACCGGGCACGTTCGCCCTGCTGCCTGACGAAAGCGGCAAGCTGGTACGCGTGCTGGTAGGCGTTGACGCTACCGATGCTGTGAGCGCTTTAGGTGCGCTGCCACGCACGCTGCCGGAGGCCACTTATTACCTCGCCGACGAGGGCGTGCTGAAGGACAAGCTGCAGGCAACGCTGGGCTGGGCGCTCGGCGCGTACGAGTTCACCCGCTATCGCAAGGCGCGTCGCGCGCCGGCGAAGTTGGCTATTGCCGCTGACGATCTCGCCACGCTGCAACCACTGGTGGAAGCCACCACGCTGGTGCGCGATCTGGTGAACACGCCGACAGAAGACATGGGTCCCAAGCATCTCGCCGACGCGGTGAAGCAGCTGGGCAAGACGCACAAAGCGAAGGTGCGCGAGTGGGTGGGCGACGAGTTGCTCGACGCCAATTTCCCCACCATCCACGCCGTGGGCCGTGCCAGCCACCGCTCGCCGCGACTGGTGGAACTGACCTGGGGCAAGAGCAGCGATCCGAAGATTGCCGTGGTCGGCAAGGGCGTGTGCTTCGACACTGGCGGTTTGGACCTGAAGCCGGCCGACGGTATGCGCTGGATGAAGAAGGACATGGGCGGCGCGGCGCATGCCATCGCGCTGGCCGGCCTGATCATGCAGGCGAAGCTGCCGGTGCGCCTGCAGTTGCTGATTCCCGCGGTGGAGAACGCGGTGTCGGGCGCGGCCATGCGACCGGGCGAGGTCATCACCACACGCGCCGGCATCACCGTGGAGGTGGACAACACCGACGCCGAAGGCCGCCTGGTGCTGTGCGACGCGCTGACGTATGCGAGCGAGCACAAGCCGGAATTGATCATCGATTTCGCCACGCTCACGGGCGCGGCGCGCATCGCGCTGGGTCCGGATCTGCCCGCGTTGTTCGCCAACAATGACGATGCCGCCGATCGCGTGATTGCCGCAGGTCGCTCGGTGAACGATCCGCTGTGGCGCCTGCCGCTGTGGCGTCCGTACCGCAAGATGCTGGAATCGTATCTAGCCGACATGGCCAATTCGGGTGCGTCACGCCATGCCGGCGCGATCACCGCGGCGCTGTATCTGGAGCGCTTTGTTCCGGAGACCACGCCGTGGCTGCATCTGGACACCTATGCGTGGAACGATATGGATCGACCGGGCAAGCCGCGCGGCGGTGAAGCGCTCGGCCTGCGCGCGTTCTTCGCGTTCTTGCAGCAGCGCTATAAGCGCTGATCTTCGATCAGAGGCGCGGGCCGGCGTCGCTCAGCGGCGCTGGCGATGTATCCGGTTACGCCACTTTCTTTGACAGCTTGCGCGGCTTCTGCCCACTGTCGTTGCTCTTGTAAGCGGATACGCCGAGGAATTCGGCCAGTTCGACGGCGAAGGCTTCAGCCGCCCGGGTGTCGGCTTGATCGAGCCTGGCGAGCAAACGTCCATTGCCGTACTCGATAAACGTGCGATACCGCAGCTTGTATTTGTATTCCAACGACACCCGCTGCGGTTGCGCAAATGGCAACGACTGTTGCCATCGGGTGGCCCGACCGTCCTTCGCCACCACCAGGGGCGAACGCTCGATAATCCCTTTGATGGCACGATAGAACGCCATCACCGCGACCAATGCGGCGAGCACGAGCAAGCCGAACCAATCGCCGGAGCCGGGAGCAGCGAGCGCCATGGCGGCGACCATCATGCTGGCGAGAGCCATCAACAGCAGGACGGTCAACGCGTCCACCAACGACATCAGCCTCAGGCCGGGCGATGGGCGAACGATGAATGGCTCGGGCGAATCGGTAGGAGTCATGCGTCGTAATGTGCGCAACCGTGCGCCCATCGCGCAACATATTCGTACTGCATGACCCTCTATCACCTGGTCGATTCTGCGTTTACGCCGCGCAACCGCCGCGCCAGCACGCGTAGGCCCCGCAGGATTTTCGGCACCAGCCACAACAGGAACAGCACGAAGATCGCCAGCAGTGCGAGGAAGACGGCCGGGTGCTGCCACATCAAGTACATGCCGCCCAGCCACGAAATGTCTTCACCGACGCTAGCTCCCCAGTTGCTGAAGGGTTCCGGCGAGGTGTTGATCAAGGCCCGCCCGCCGGTCTTAGCCAGATGCGTGCCCGACGTCAGCGTGCCGCCCAGTAGTGCCGCCGCTAACTGCGTGCCTGCGCCGGCATCACGGAACACGCCCCAGGCAAGCAAGGCACCGGCAGGCACTCGGATGAAGGTGTGCACGGTATCCCACACGCTGTCGAACGCGGGAACCTTGTCGGCCAGGAATTCGCCAAGGGACAGCACGCCTGCCGTCACCAGCACCCACGTGTCGGTCAGCATCTGTAGGCCATCCGGCAAGTGCACATAACCCAGCCGCCCGAGCAAGCCGGCGATGAATACCGTGGCGTAAAGGCGAAAGCCGCTAGCCCAAGACAGGCCGCCAGCCAACGCGAGGTTTTGCAGCGTATCCATGAGCGGTCTCCGGCGACGACACACGAACGGCCTGACCAAGCATGCGCGCAGCGCGACCCTTGCCACAACTGCATGATGGACGGATAGGGCGCTGCCCTGCCCCACCATGACTTCCGGCGATGACGATACCGGGCGTGGGGTGTCATCCTGACGGTTTGATCCAATCGAGACCCATCGATGTCGACACCACGCCTGCTCTCGTTCGCCCTCTGCGCTGCGCTGGCCTCCCTCGCCCATGCCGAGGATGCCAAGCCCGCGCCAGAACAGCCGCCGCTGACCGAACAGACGCAGCGCTCTGGCGGGCAGCTTCCGGTGGAGCAACAGCGCGTGAATTTCGATCATGCGGAACTGCATTTCAGCGTCGACCTGGCTCAGCAAAGCCTGGATGCCGAGGCGCGCCTGACCTTCACTGCGCGCGAGCCGGCGGATGTGTTGCTGCTGGATCTGGATCCACACTTCACCATTTCGGAGTTGACCGTTGACGGCAAGGCGCTGTCGCAAGGTCAATGGAGCAATCCGGAAGGACGCCTGCGCATCACGCTGCCCAAGCCGCTGGTGAAGGATGGAAAGGCCGTGGTCGAGATCCACTACGGCGGTAAGCCGCACGTCGCGAAGAAGGCACCGTGGGACGGCGGCTTTGTGTGGAGCCATACGGACGACGGGCAACCGTGGATAGCCACGGCCGTGGAAGGCGAAGGCTGCGACCTGTTCTGGCCGTGCATCGATCACCCGCAGGGCAAGCCTGACCTTGTCGATACCTATGTCACCGTGCCGAAGTTGCTGGCCGCACCGGGCAACGGCGTGCTGGTGGACATCAAGGAGCACGGCGACACCCACACGTATCACTGGCGTGCGAAACACCCGACGACGTATGCCATCTCGATCAACATCGGTCCGTTCGAAGTACTAAAGAGCGACTACCGCAGCCGCTACGGCAATACGATTCCGATGCAGATGTGGTACCTGCGCGGCCATGAAGTGCAGGCGAAGCAGTTGTTCAGCGAATTCCCACGCATGCTCGATTTCTTCGAGCAGGAGATCGGTCCCTACCCGTTCGGCGACGAGAAGATGGGCGTGGTGGAAACGCCGCACCTGGGCATGGAACACCAGACCATCAATGCTTATGGCAACGGCTATCCCCGCAGCGAGTACGGTTTCGACTGGCTGCTGCAGCACGAGTTCTCGCATGAGTGGTTCGGCAACCAGGTGACCAATGCCGATTGGGACGACATGTGGCTGCACGAGAGCTTCGGCACCTATATGCAACCGCTGTACGGCCAGCACTTCTATGGCGACATGCCGTATTTCTCCATGCTGCAGAACGAACGCAGCATGGTGAAGAACGCTTTTCCCATCGTGGCGGACCGCAGCCAGTTCGAGCATGAGGTGTACGACGCCGAGCACGGCCCGGCCAATGACATTTACTACAAGGGCTCGCTGATGCTGCACACGCTGCGGCAGATGATCGGCGACCGGGCCTTCTTCGAAACCGTGCGCCGGCTGGTGTACGGCCGCCCCGACCCGAAGCCGGGCAACTTTGCGCCGCACTACGCCACTACGCGTGACTACATCGATATCGTGAATCAGGTCAGCGGCCGTGATCTTCACTGGTTCTTCGATGTCTACCTGTACGAAGCGGCGCTGCCGAAGCTGGTGACCCGCCAGGAGGGCAACACGCTGCACCTGCATTGGCAGGTGCCCCATGACAAGCCGTTTCCGATGCCGGTTGAGGTGCAGGTGGGCGACAAGCTCGTCACGGTGCCGATGACGGGAGGCGATGCTTCAATTCCCGCGCCCACCGGAACGCTGGTGGTCATCGATCCGCACAGCAAGGTGCTGCGTGACATGCCGCATTTCGCGGAGTACCAGCAATGGAAGAAGGAACAGGCAGAGAAGAAGGCGAAGGCGGCGAAATAACAGGTACTAGCACTACGCGTGCAGCGTGCGCCCAGCGCACCGCTGCACGCGGCGCAGCATACGTGGGACTACACTGGCCGCCCTTTCCGATGGGATGTAGCCATGGATCGCACGACTATCGACACCTACACCCGTGCCGCGCAACAGTACGCCGGCGAGTGGGCCGGCCAGCCGCCACCGGATGATCTCTACGCCCTGCTTCTGCAGTATTTCCGGCCCGGCGGGGTAACGGCGGATATCGGCTGCGGCTCGGGACGCGACGTGGCTTGGTTGAACGCCAAGGGCTTTCTTGCCACCGGTTATGACGCGTCGGAAGGCTTGCTGGCCGAGGCTGCCGCGCAGTACCCGTCCTACGCTTTTCAACATGCCGAGCTGCCCGAATTGGCGGGCGTTCCCCGTGGCAACTTCGACAACGTGCTTTGCGAGACGGTGATCATGCACTTGTCACCTGAGCAGGTAGGCGACGCCTGCCGCCGCTTGGTGGACCTACTCAAGCCGAATGGCGTGCTGTTTCTGAGCTGGCGCGTCACCGAGGGCAACAGTGCGCGCGACGCAGCAGGCCGCCTGTATTCGGCGTTCGATGCCCAGCTGGTGCGAGCCGCCTTGGCAGGCACCACGCTGGCACTCGACGAGGCAGCCACCAACCAGTCCTCGGGCAAGTCGGTGCATCGCATCGTGGCTATACGGCGGGCATAAAAAAAGGCGGCATACATGCCGCCTTTTTTATTTGCCTGAACCGGTGCGTCAGTGCGCCGCCGGCTCCTGCGGCGCCTTCTCAGGCGTCGCCGCTGCGGTGGTGGCACTGATGTTGGAGAACTTGCCGCCGTAGGGCAGTACTTCTGCCGCCAGCTTGGCGTCGCCCTTGATCAGGCCCACCGCATCGAACAGGATGTGCGCGGTCTCGTCCAGCTGCGGATCAGCCGCCTTCTTGGCGTCCTTCTCCTGCTTCAGCTCGCTCTTGAGGCTGCGCTCGTTGGCGTTGAGGCCATCGTCCAGCGAGTCGTTGTCATCCACGTTCACGTCACCGTCGATCGCCTTGTGGCGGGTGCGGAAGTCGGCCTGGATGGCGTCGAGATCCTTACGCTCGGTTTCACGCTGGGCAAAGTTGAGCGAGATGGTGGTCTTGTCGCGCATCTTCCGGTACTGCGCCAGCTCGTCGAGCATCAGCTTCCACGCCGGCGACTTCACCGCGCGGGCATCATGCTTGGTCTGCAGCTGACCGAGGTAGGCCTTCAGGTCAGCGACCGGCTTGTAGTCGGCGGGCGCGATCTGCGTCCAGGGCAGCGCGTTGTCGTAGGTCGATTCGCCGAAATCTTTCTCGTCGCCATTCTTCGGGAACTGGATGTCCGGCGTCACGCCCTTCAGCTGGGTGGAGCCGCCGTTGATGCGGAAGAATTCCTGGATGGTCATCTTCAGCTCGCCAAACTGCGGCTTCTCGCTGTTGTTGCGGGTGAAGCGGTCCAGATCCACCAGGTTCTGCACGGTGCCCTTGCCGAAGGTCGGCTGACCGATGATCAGGCCGCGGCCGTAGTCCTGGATGGCAGCCGCGAAGATCTCCGATGCGGAAGCCGAACCACGATTGACCAGCACAGCCATCGGACCGCTCCAGGACATGCCCGGGTCGTCATCGCCCTGTACCTGCACTTCGCCGCGCGCATCGCGCACCTGCACCACCGGACCCTGGTCGATGAACAGGCCGGTGAGTTCGTTGGCTTCGGCCAGCGAGCCGCCACCGTTGTTGCGCAGATCCATCACCACGCCTTCCACGCCCTCAGCCTTCAGCTCGCCGAGCAGTTTGGCGACGTCGCGGGTGGCGCTCTTGAAGTCTTTGTCGCCTTCGCGGCGGGCGCCGAAGTCGGAGTAGAAGCTCGGCAGGTCGATCACGCCAATCTTGCGGGTGACGCCTGCGTCCTTGATCTCGATGACTTTCTTCTTGGCGGCCTGCTCTTCGATGCTCACCTTCTGGCGGACCAGGCTGATGAGCTGGTGCTTGCCGTCCACGCCGGTATCGGCCGGGAGAATCTCCAGGCGGACCGTCGTGTCCTTCTTGCCGCGGATGTGCTTGACCACGTCGTCGAGGCGCCAGCCGATGACATCGGTCATCGGGCCGCTGGTGCCTTCGCCGATCGCCACGATGCGGTCGCCCACGTGCACTTTGCCCGACTTGGCGGCCGGACCAGCCGGCACGATCTCGCGGATCTGGGTGTATTCGTCGCGCGCCTGCAGCACCGCGCCGATGCCTTCCAGCGAGAGCTTCATGGAGATATCGAAGTTCTCCGCCGCGCGAGGACCGAGGTAATCGGTGTGCGGATCGGTGGACTCGGCGTACGAGTTCATGAAGGACTGGAACGCGTCTTCGCCGTCGAGCTGCTTCACACGGTCGATGTAGCCGGCGTAGCGCTTGTCCAGCGTTTTGCGGATCTCATCATCCGGCTGGCCGGCAAGCTTCAGGCGCAGCCAGTCGTTCATGGTGCGCTCGCGCCACAAGGTGTCGAGCTCCGCCTGGTCTTTCGGCCAGTCCGCCTTCTTGCGATCGTAGTTGTAGCTGTCCTGGGTGTTGAAGTCGAAGCCCTGCTTCAACAGGCCGCGCGCATACGTCATGCGCTCGATCGCGCGCGTGATGTAGAGGTTGAACATCGAGAACGGACCGGACAGGTCCTGGTTCCAGATGGCATCGTCCATCTGCGTCTTCAGGGGCGCGAACTTGGCCAGGTCAGCCTGGGTGAAAAACACCTTCTCGCCGTCCAGGCTATCCAGGTACGCCTTGTAGATCTTCTGCGACATCGCGTCGTCAAGCGGCTTCGCGTCGTAGTGGAAACGCGTGAGGAAGCGCGCGGACAACTGCGCTGCCTGCGCCTGCGTGACGGTGGGCTTGAGCGGCAGCGTGGAGAACTTGCGCGGCGCGTTGTCGCCGGCAAGGTCTGCAGCAGACTGCGCGTGGACACCGACGCCGGTAACGGCGAGGGCTAGCAACAGGGCAAGCGAGGGGCGCAGTTTCATAGAGTCTCGATGGCTAGCCAGTTCGGTTAAGCGTGCTCAGTGACGCCTGCAGCATGAGCCTGCAGGTCGGCGTGATAGGACGAACGCACCAGCGGGCCGGAAGCGACGTGATGGAAACCCATCGCTTCGCCGGCTTCACGCAGGTATTCGAATTCTTCCGGGGTCCAGTAGCGGATCACCGGATGGTGATGCGGCGTGGGCTGCAGGTACTGGCCGATGGTGATCATGTCCACGTCGTGCGCGCGCAGGTCGCGCATGGTTTCCAGCACCTGCTCCATCGTCTCGCCCAGACCCAGCATGATGCCGGACTTGGTCGGCACCTCTGGATGCTGCGCCTTGAAGCGCTTGAGCAGATCCAGCGACCACTGGTAGTCCGCACCCGGACGCACTTCGCGGTAAAGGTGCGGCACGGTTTCCAAGTTGTGATTGAACACGTCCGGCGGGAAATCCTTCAGCACTTCCAGTGCGCGCTCCATGCGGCCCTTGCCGCGGAAGTCGGGCGTGAGGATCTCGATCTTGATGTCCGGCGCCGCATGACGCGTTGCGCGGATGCACGCGGCGAAATGCTCAGCGCCACCGTCGCGCAGGTCGTCGCGGTCCACCGAGGTGATCACCACGTACTTCAGGCGCATGTCGCGAATGGTTTCAGCCAGACGCGCCGGTTCCAGCGGATCGGGCGCGGCCGGACGGCCGTGGGCCACATCGCAGAACGAGCAGCGGCGGGTGCACACCTCACCCAGGATCATGAAGGTGGCGGTGCCCTTGCTGAAGCATTCGTGGATGTTCGGGCAGGAGGCCTCTTCGCACACCGTGACGAGCGAGTTCTCACGCAGGCGAGACTTCAACTGCTGCACGGCATTGCCTTGGGGCAGGCGCACGCGAATCCAGCTGGGCTTGCGCAACGTGGGTACGTTGGTGTCAAAGCCCGCACGATTCAGCCCGATCTTGTCGTTGCCGAGCTGCTTGTCGACGGGAGCGCCGACAACGCTGATCGGAATGGCCTTGGAGGTGGAAATTTCGCTCATGTAGGCAGACTCAGACCGCTACGCGAGCGGGTAGTTCAGGGAGAATGGGAGGTGCAGCCTCGGCGACGAAATCGAACTGGCGGCAGAACTCCTCCACCAGGGCGTCTTCGACGTCCGACAGGCGCGACGGACCGCCCAAGTCTAACACTTGCGTGACCGCCAAGCCCTTGTAGCCACAGGGGTTGATGCGGTGATACGGCTCCAGATCCATGTCCACGTTGAAGGCCAGCCCGTGGAAGCTGCAGCCGCGACGGACCCGCAGGCCCAACGCCGCTACCTTGGCCCCCGCCACGTAGACACCCGGAGCGCCCTCCAGGCGATCCGCGCCGATATTCCAATGACCCAGGGTGTCGATGATGGCCTGCTCGATCTTGTTGACCAGCTCACGCACGCCAACGCCGGCGCGGCGCAGGTCAATCATCGGGTAGCCCACGATCTGCCCGGGCCCGTGGTAGGTCACCTGGCCGCCGCGGTCCACATGGATCACCGGGATGTTGCCCGGCGCCAGCACATGCTCGGTCTTGCCGGCCTGGCCAAGGGTGAAGACGGGGTCGTGTTCGAGCAACCACAGCTCGTCAGGCGTATCGGGCCCGCGGTTGTTGGTGAACTGGCTCATCGCCTCCCAGGTCGCCTCGTAGGGCTGGCGACCGAGACGACGAACTTTGAGCGGCAAGGACATGGGGAATGGCCTGGGAATAGAGCTGATTATTTGCGGCCGTGAGACCACCCTTGCAAGGGCTGGAAGTCATCACAGCCGGGCGGGCCCAGGGCCCGCCAGCGGCCGGAGCGCGAGGCGCCCGGTAGCGTTACAGGGTGTAGCGAATGTCCGGATCGGCGCGCAGCGAGCTGTGCGCCAAGTCGTACTGCTCGCGGTTCTCGGCGCGGAAACTCACCGTCACTGAGATGAAGTTGCCCTCGCGCGAGTCGCGGTGCGATACCGTCTCATGCAGCACGTGCAAGCCGATCCCTTCCAGGATCTGCGGCACGCGGGCCTTCAGATCCGCATTGGCATTGCCCATGGCGGTGATTTCAAACTCGCCGGGGAACTGGAAACCCTGCCCCTCTTTCTGGGCCTCGATGCTCTCGATATCACGCATCACGTCACCTCGTCACTTGGTCTCGTCGGGTTTCTTGTCGCTGTGGAACCACAGCATGATGCTGTCCCACAGGCGACCGAAGAAGCCGGCCTGCGGGGCGTCGGCAAGCGCGATCAGCGGCACATTCTGCACCGGCTGCCCGTCCAGCGTGAGGCGTAGCGTACCTACCTGCTGGCCCTTGGTGAACGGGGCGACCAGCGTGGCCGGAATGTCGAGCGTGGCCTTGAGCTTGTCGTAGTCGCCGCGCTTGACGGTAACTAGCACGTTGTCGGCCACGCCCAGCGGCAGCTGGTTGGACTGGCCCTTCCACAGCTTCGGCGTCGCCAACGGCTTGTCGCCGTCATACAGCTTGTGCGTCTCATAGAAGCGGAAACCGTAACTCATCAACGCCATCGCCGCGTCGGCACGGCTCTTCTCGTTGGTCGAGCCCATGACGATGGCGATCATGCGCGAATCGCCCTGCTTGGCCGAGGCGGCCAGACAGAAACCCGCGGCGGCGGTGTGGCCGGTCTTGATGCCGTCGACGGTCGGGTCGCGCCACAGCAGCAGGTTGCGGTTGTGCTGTTTGATGCCGTTCCACTCGAAGTCCTTGATAGCCGAGATGGCATAGTCTTCGGGGAAGTCGTGGATCAGCGCACGCGAGAGAATCGCGATGTCACGGGCCGTGCTGTAGTGGTTGGCAATCGGGTAACCCGATGCGTTCTGGAAATTCGAGTTTGTCATGCCCAACTGCTTGGCATAACCGTTCATCAGCCCGGTGAACGCCTGCTCCGAACCGGCGGTATGTTCGGCCAGCGCAATGGCGGCATCGTTGCCGGATTGGATGATCAGGCCATACAGCAGGTCCTTCAGCGGCACCTGACTATTGAGCTTGAGGAAACTGGTGGAGCCGTCGGTGCCCGCACCGCCGCCGCGCCACGCGTTCTCGCTGATGTTGACCGGATCGGTCATGTGGACCTTGCCGTTGGCAACCTCGGCCGAGACCACGTAGTCGGTCATGATCTTGGTGATAGAAGCCGGCTCGACGCGCAGATCCGGCTCCTTGGATGCCAGCACCTGACCCGTGGCGTAATCCATCAACACCCAGCTCTTGCCATCCACATCCGGCGGCGGCGGCACGGGTGCCTCCGGCGTCACTGGCCGCGGCACCGGAACGGGCTTGGGCGGCGTCTGCTGGGCGACAGCTGTGCCGACGACCAGGGCGGCCACGGCAAGCGAGGAGAGGGTACGGCGGATCAGGTTCATCGTTCAGTTCGGTCCAATGGCTATCGCGACGCCGGGGCGCCGCAAGAAAACTCAATACGTCAGTCTACCGCGACCTGCGGCCGGGGCAGCCCCATATTCTCGATGCGCGAGGTGACATCGTCGGCCTGGTCGACGCCAGCGAGTGGCCCCACACGCACGCGCTGAATGCTGCGGCCGTTGATTTGGGCATTCACCACCTGTACCGGCGCAAAATTGGCGGCGCGCAATTGCTGCGCCACCCGCTCGGCATTGGTGGCATCCGAGAATGCACCCACTTGCAGGTAAATTCCGGGCCCTGGGCTGGCAGGTTTGGGCGGAGGCGGTGGCGGCGGCAGGGTTTGTGCGGAAAGCGGCTGCGAGGGATCGATGGCGCGCACTTCCACCAGCCCCGTGCCCTTGGGCCACACGCCGATGCGCACGGCAGCCGCGTAAGACAGGTCGATCACGCGGTTTTCGTGGAACGGGCCGCGATCGTTGATGCGCACGATCACGCTCTTGCCATTCTCCAGATTGGTCACGCGCGCATAGCTGGGGATAGGCAGCGTCTTGTGCGCGGCGCTGAACTGGTACATGTCGTAGTCCTCGAGACTCGACGTTTTGTATCCGTGGAACTTGTTGCCGTAGAACGAGGCGATGCCGCGCTCCACGTAGCCGCTGGGTGAAGCCAGCACGTTGTAGGTTTGGCCGAGCACGGTATACGGCGACTTGTTGCCGTAGAGCGCGCGCGGCTCCACTTTCGGCACAGGCTCAGGCAGTTTGGCGATGACTTCCGGCGGCGGGCCGGCAGGCACGCTGTCCGCATCGTCGTGATAGCGACTGCCCTGTGAGCGGCTGATATCGTCGTTAACACCGCCGCGCGACGAGGATGACGAACCGCTGCCGGACGAATAACCGCCCTGCGATGACGAAGTGCCGCGACTCGTGGAGGGACGGGTCTTGCCACCGCTGCAACCCGCCAGCAGCGCCATCAGCAGGAGTGGCAGCGCAAGCCGCCACCTCATTGCGTGGCATCCATCCCGTTCGCCCCTTCCGCAATCGCCTGTGCCAGCTGGTGCACGGCCAGCGCATACAATGGGCTGCGGTTGTAGGTGGTGATCACGTAGAAGTTCTGGAAGGTGAACCAGTATTCCGTGCCGCCCGCGCCCTGTAGCGACTGCAGACTGCTCGCCTGGGCCGGATTGAACGACTGCACAGGTGCATAACCCCACGCCTCGAGTTGCTCGAGCGGCCACTGCGGCTTGGAATCCTTGACGGCAATCGCACGTGCGGCGCCATCGGCCCGCGCCGGTGCCGCCACCGGGCCACCGTTCTGCCAGCCGTGCTTGGCAAAGTAATTGGCGATGCTGGCGAAGATGTCCGGCAGCGAGTTCTTCAGATCGATATGACCATCGCCGTCCGCGTCCACGCCGAAGTCGCGGATGCTGGATGGCATGAACTGGCCCCAGCCTTGCGCGCCCGCATACGAACCCGTGAGTGTGTCGACCGGGCCGGCGAGGTGGTTGTCCGGGAGTTCCAGCAGCGTCTTGAGCTGCTCACGGAAGAACGTGGCGCGCGGCGGGTAGTACAAGCCCAGCGTCACCAGTGCATCAAGCACTTTGTACTTACCGGTGACCTTGCCGTACGAGGTTTCCACGCCGACGATCGCCACGATGTACTCGGGCGCCACGCCGTACTGCTTACCGATGCTTTCTAGCAGTGTGCGGTGCAGGCGATAGAACGCAATGCCATCGTTGATGCGCTGCGGCGTGATGAAGATCGGCCGGTAATCTTTCCACGGCTTTGCTTCGGCTGGCCGGCTGATCGCATCGAGAATGCTTTGCTGCTTCTTCGCACCATCCAGCAAGGCGTTGAGCGACGTCGTGCTCTTGCCCGTGTCGCGGGCCACTTCGCTGACCAGCTGATTCTGTCCGGGATGGGTTTCTGCGAGGGCCGGCATACATGCCGTGGCGAAAAGGAGGCCCAGCGTGGCAACAAGGCGACGAGTCGGGAGCGACGCGGGAATCGAGGGCATGAATGACTTCGCTGTCGGAAATGCTACGGGGCTAGCCTAGCATGCTGACGAGCGAAAACAGGTGGTTTTACCTGCGATTTACGCCTAACCGTACGCGGCGGATGCCGCTGTTACTTGTGAATCTTGCGGTTGGCGTAGATCGACATCAGCACGCCGAAGCCGGTTAGCAGTGACACGGCGGAGGTGCCGCCATAGCTGATCAGTGGCATGGGTACGCCCACCACCGGCAGCATGCCCGCCACCATGCCGCCGTTGACGAATACGTAGACGAAGAAGCTCATGCCGATGGCGCCGGCCAGCAAGCGCGAATAGGTATCGCGTGCTTCCATGGCGATCCACAGGCAGCGGCCGATGATGAAGGCGTAGAGCAGCATTAGACAGGCCACGCCGACCAGTCCGAACTCTTCGGCAAACACAGCGAAAATGAAATCGGTGGTGTGCTCCGGCAGAAAGTCCAGGCGCGACTGCGTACCGTGTTGCCAGCCCTTGCCGAACAGGCCACCGGAACCGACAGCGATCTGCGACTGGATGATGTGCCAGCCATTGCCTAATGGATCCGATTCCGGATCCAGCAAGGTGCGTACGCGGTTGCGCTGGTACTCGTGCAGAAAGTGCCAGGCCACCGGGATCATGCCGCCCACCACGGCGAGCAAGCTGCCGATCTTCCACCAGCGCATACCGGACAGGAACAGCGCGAACGCGCCGGCTGCCGACACCAGCAACGCGGTGCCGAGGTCAGGCTGCTCGGCAATGAGGCCGGCCGGAATACCTATGAGGATGCCGACGGCGATGATGTCCTTCCAGCTCGGTGGCAGCTGTCGAGGGTGCAGGTACCACGCGACCATCATAGGCATGGTGAGTTTGAGCAGTTCCGACGGTTGGAACGACAGCACGCCCAGGTCCAGCCAACGTTTGGAACCGCTGCGCACCTCGCCGATGGCCGCCACCACCAGCAGCAGGAAGACACTGCCCGCATACAGCCACGGCGTCCAGGTACGCAGCACCGACGGCGGAATGCGCGAGATCAGCAGCACCAGCACGCCGCCCATGGCGAAGCGTGCCGCCTGACCACCGATCATCGGGATGTTGCCGCCGCTGGCGCTGTAGAGCGTCACCAGGCCCACGGTCGCCAACGTCATCAGGCCAAGGGCAAGCGGAATGTCGATGCGCGGCCGCTTGACCACGCGCTGTAGAAAGCGGACCAGACGTTCCTGGAGGGCGTCGATCATGGGTTCCCTCCGTCATCGTTCCCGGGCGTGCTGGTGCTTTCGGCTGGCATGGCGGACATGTCAGCTGGCGTGGCGACCGGGGTGTCCTCCGGTACTTCCGGAGCATAGGGCGCGCTGGATGCCGGGCTGGGCGCGGCTTCGTTGTTCTTTGCTGGCACCGGGCCGCCGGTCGAGGCGATCCAGGCTTCCATGATCTTGCGCACGATGGGGCCTGCATCCTGAGCGCCCCACGCGCCCGCCTCCAGCATGGCGACCACGGCGATGCGCGGTGACTCGACCGGGGTGTACGCAATGAACCAGGCGCGGTGGCGCGTGGCCAGGTAGGAAGTGTTCTTGTTGGTGTCGTAATCGTTGCTGCGGCGGGAGAAGCGCTCTGCCGTGCCGCTCTTGCCCGCGACCAGATACGGGAAGCCGGTGAACTGGCCTTTGGCCGTACCGCCGACTTCGTTGACCACGGCCAGCATGCCCTGATTCACCACATCCCAATCGTGCGGCTTGTGGATCAGCGACGGCCCTGTTGCTGGATTGGGTAGCGGCACTGGGCGCTCCTTCACCTGCTGAGTCGCCATGACCAGCCGAGGTGCGTATGGCGTGCCATGGCCTGCAAACGTCGCCGTGGCATGCGCGAGCTGCAACGCGGTGACGTTCCAATAACCCTGGCCGATACCTGCAATGACGGTTTCACCTTGAAACCACGGGTACTTGCTGCGGGTGGCCTTCCATTCGCGTGACGGCAAGATGCCTTCGGACTCGCCCAGCAAATCGATGCCAGTCTTCTTGCCGAAACCCAGACTGCCCATCCAGCCGGCAAGGCGATCAATGCCCATGTCCAACGCAAGCCTGTAGAAGTACGTGTTGGTGGAAAGCTGGATGGCCCGCACCATGTTCACGGTGCCATTACCGCCACGCGTGTCATCGCGATAGCAACGCTGCTGACCGGGAATGCAAAACTCACCCGTCGATAGCACCGTGTCCTCAGGACGGCGCAGGCCCAGTTCGAGGCCGCCCAGCGCAAGGAACGGCTTCACCGTGGAGCCAGGCGGATAGGCGCTTTTGAGCGCGCGATTGAGCAGCGGCGTGTCCTCGGCGGTCATGTAGCCGGTGTAGTCGGCCTTGCTGATACCGTTGACGAACAGGTTCGGGTCGTAGCTCGGCACGCTGACCATGGCCATCACCTGGCCATTGCGCGGATCGATCGCCACGGCCGAGCCCGGGCGCCCCTGGAACGCATCGGTCGCCGCCTTTTGCACGCGCGCGTCGATGCTCAGGTAGAGGTTCTTGCCCGGGGTGGGCGCATGGGTTTCCAGCACGCGCTGCACACGACCGTCGGCGTTCACCTCGACCAGCTCGTAGCCCGGCTCGCCGTGCAGCATGTCCTCATACGAGCGCTCCAGACCGCTGCGGCCGACGTGGCTGGTGCCCTTGTAGCGATCGGCGTCCAGGCGGGCCATGTCGTCCGCATCGATACGGCCCACGTAGCCCACCACGTGCGCAAACAGCGCGCCGTATGGATAGCGCCGCGTGAGGTAAGGCACCACGTCCACGCCGGGAAAACGCCAGCGACTGATGGCGAAGCGGTCGATCTCGTCTTCGGTGAGGTGCAGCTTCAACGGCACGCTGTCGAAGCGGCGGTTCTGTTTGAGCTGCTTCTTGAACGCATCGATGTCGCCATCATCCAGCGGCACCACCTCGCGAATGGCGGCCAGCATGGCCGGCATATCCTTGATCTGCTCAGGCACCACTTCCAGACGGAAGGCTGGCACGTTGTCGGCCAGCAACACGCCGTTACGGTCGAAGATGAGGCCGCGCGCCGGCGGAATGGCGCGCGGCTTGACCCGGTTGTTTTCCGAGCGCAGCGCGAACTCGTCGTGACGTTGCACCTGCAGATAATGGTAGCGCGCCACCAGCACGCCCAGCCCCATCAGGATCAGGGCGAAGCCCACCAGGGCGCGCACGCGGAACAGCGTGGCTTCGCCACGCGTGTCCTTGATGGAGCGTCGCCGCAGTGCCATGGCGTTACTGGATGCGCAAGCGCATGCGCAGGTCGTCCATGAGCAGGAACAGGAACGGCCACAGCATGGCGCCGATGAACGGCGAGATCCACCACGTTGCCGATGGCAACGAATCGCCCGCAAAGGTGCGCACGATCAGCAGCAGCACGCGGTCGTTCAGCAGCAGGGCCAGCACGGCCAGCGTCTGCTGCCACATAGGGAAGAAACGCAGGCGCGAGCGGAACCGCAGGGCGATGAACACGAGCGCGCACATGCGCATCGCGTGCTCACCCAACAGAACGCCGTCGAGCAGGTCGGCAAAAAGGCCAACGATGAAAGCCAGCCCCAGCGTGACGCGATCACCGGATTCAAGCGCCCAATACAGCAGGAACAGGGCCGGCCAGTAGGGCTTGAACGGCTGCAACGGCGCCGGCAACGGAACCAGCATGAACAACACGCTGAACACCAGCGTGCCCACAAACCACAACAGACTGACGCGAGGTTTGCTCACGGCTGCACCGCCGGATTCGTGGTGGCGGACGCGGCGGGCGACGGCACTGCGCTCGGGCGCGGCGGCAGTGCCGTGCTGCTCGCAGATGCTGGCGCCGGGGCGAGATCGGACGGCGGCCCGGCCTGCGCAGCAGGCTCGGGCGGCCCCACGGGCTCAGCAAGGTCATGCAGCAGCAGCACGTTGTCGCTGCGATCCAGGTCAGCAGCCGGTCGGGCTCGACCCTCAAGGAACATGCCCGATGCCGCCGGCTCTACGCTTTGGATCTCGCCCACGGGGAAACCCGGCGGAAAACGCCCGCCCAGGCCAGAAGTCAGCAGCTTGTCACCGGGATGCACATCGGCTGCCATCGAAATGTTCGGCAGACTCAGCAGGTCACCTTCACGCGTGCCGTAGGCCACCGTACGCAGGCCGGTGCGCTCAATGACCACGGGGATAGCGTGGTCCGGATCGGTCACCAGCATCACCAGCGACGTACGCGGCATGACTTCTACCACCTGCCCCATCACGCCGTGGGCGTCGATGACCACCTGCCCTGGTTTCACGCCGTCGTGGGTGCCCAGGTTGACTAGCATGCGGTGGCGGGACGTGCCGAGGTCCACGTCAATGACGCGGGCCAGTTGCACGTTGAGGTCAAGGCTGTGTTGCGTGTCCAGCAGTTGCTTCAGGCGCTGGTTCTGCTCAGCCACAGCTGCCATGCGGTTGAGCTTGGCGTTGGCCAGCAGCAGGTCTTCGCGCAGACGCTGGTTCTGCTCGGTGAGCAACTTGCGGTCGGAAAAAGCAACGCTGAGAGAACGCATGCCTGCCGCCGGCAGGCTGGCCAGCCGATACACGGGCTCGACCAGCACCGAAGTGGTGTAGCGCAGGCGCCAGATCCAGCCGTTCCGATGGTCGAGCACCATCAGCACCATGGCCAGCGCGAGATAAATGATGAGCCTGAGCGTACCGGCGACAGTGCCGGCAAACAGGGGCGAGGATTCCTCGCGCGCAAGCGCCATGGCCTGACCCCTGTCGCTAGGTTTACTCAGGAGCGAAGAAGTCGCTGCCGTGCTGATCGATCAGCTCCAGCGCCTTACCGCCGCCACGGGCCACGCAGGTCAGCGGTTCGTCCGCCACCTGCACGTGCAGACCGGTTTCCTCGGAGATAAGGCGATCCAGGTCACGCAGCAGAGCACCGCCACCGGTGAGCACGATGCCGCGCTCGGCGACGTCAGAGCACAGTTCCGGCGGAGTCTGCTCGAGAGCCGACTTCACCGCAGCCACGATGCCTGACAGCGGCTCGTGCAGTGCCTCCAACACCTCGTTGGAGTTGATGGTGAACATGCGCGGCACGCCTTCGGCCAGATTACGGCCGGAGATCTCGATCTCCTTCACGTTCGTCTGCGGGAACGCGCAGCCGATTTCCAGCTTGATGCGCTCGGCCGTCGACTCGCCGATCAGGGTGCCGTGATTGCGGCGCACGTAGTTGATGATGGCCTCGTCGAAACGGTCGCCACCCACTCGCACGGACTGCGAGTACACGATGCCGTTAAGCGAGATCACAGCCACTTCGGACGTGCCGCCACCGATATCCAGCACCATGGAGCCGCGGGCCTCATGTACCGGGATGCCGGCACCGATAGCGGCGGCCATCGGCTCCTCAATCAGGAACACGTCACGGGCACCGGCGCCTTCGGCGGATTCCTTGATGGCGCGGCGTTCCACCTGGGTCGAGCCGCAGGGTACGCACACGAGCACACGCGGGCTCGGCCGCAGCATGCGCGACTTGTGCACCTGCTTGATAAAATGCTGCAGCATCGCCTCGGTCATCGAGAAGTTAGCGATCACGCCGTCCTTCATCGGGCGCACCGTGGCGATATTGCCCGGCGTGCGACCTGGCATCTTCTTTGCGTCGCTACCGACGGCGGCCACGGCACGTGGGCCACCCGGACCGCGGTCCTGGCGGATAGCCACCACCGACGGCTCGTTCAGGACGATGCCCTGACCCCGCACGTAAATGAGGGTGTTGGCCGTGCCGAGGTCGATCGAAATGTCGTTGGAGAAAAATCCGCGAAACTTCTTGAACATGGGTCCGCCGCGCGCCGGCTATAGCTAAAAAGTAAGCGCGCCAGTCTCAGTCAGCAAACCACGGAATCGCAAGGACAATCTCGTTAAGAAAGCCTTTGTTTTACGCTGTGATAGACGGTTTTCTAGGGCTCCTTCTCGAACGACAGAGTCGCAAGAAAGTCGCAGTTGGACCCGGTTATCAGTATGATCGGGAACTTTGAGCCAGGCTGGCGCGTGCGCCACCCGGACTGCCATCCATCTGCCAGGGAATATCCTCGCATCATGTCTGCCGTCATCTGCGGATCACTCGCCTACGACACCATCATGGTGTTCCAGGACCAGTTCAAAAATCACATCCTTCCGGATCAGGTCCATATCCTGAACGTGTCGTTCCTGGTCCCGCGGATGCGCCGCGAGTTCGGTGGCTGCGCCGGCAACATCGCCTACAACCTGAAGTTGCTCGGTGCCGACCCGGTGCCGGTGGCCACGGTGGGGCAGGATTTTGGTCCCTACCAGGCTCATATGGAGAAGTGCGGCATCCGCCTCGATTACGTGCGGGTGTTCGATGACCAGTTCACGCCGCAGTGTTTCATCACGACGGACCTGGACAACAACCAGATCACGGCGTTCCACCCTGGCGCCATGCTCAACGCGCACACCAACCATGTGCGCGACATTCCGGACACGACCTTTGCCATCGTGGCACCAGACAGCCGCGACGCCATGCTGCAGCACGTGGATGAATTCGCCGCACGCGGCGTGCCCTTCATCTTCGATCCAGGCCAGGCGATGCCGTTGTTCGACGGCGCGGAATTCCGTTCGATGATCGAAAAGGCCACGTACGTCATCGTCAACGACTACGAGTCGCAGCTATTGCAGCAGCGCACCGGCTGGAGTGCGGAGGAGATCGCCTCGCGCGTGAAGGCCTACATCGTCACGTTGGGTCCGCGTGGTTCGCTGATCCATACGGACGGCACTACCCATGAGATCCCCCCCGGCGCGCGAGCGTCAGGTGGTGGACCCCACCGGCTGCGGCGACGCGTACCGCGCCGGCCTCATCTTTGGCATCATGAAGGGTAAGGATTGGGCGACCGTGGGCCGCATGGCCTCTTTGATGGGCGCACTGAAAGTTGAGCATCCGGGCACACAGAATCAGCACTTCGATTACGCGCAGTTTTCGACGGAGTTCAAGGAACAGTTCGGCTACGCGATCGACTGAAAATGGCCGTCCATACGGCTATTCATTCGATATCGCACGGCAAAAAGAGGCCTCCTTCGAGAGGCCTCTTTACTTCAGTCAACGCGAAAACCGATGGTGGCCTCGACCGCATTCCGCCACCCGCGATATAGCCGATCGCGTTCAGTTTCCCGCATGATCGGCGTGAATCGCCGGTCCACTTGCCACAGTGCCGCGATCTCCTCACAGCTCTCCCAAAACCCCACCGCCAACCCTGCGAGATAGGCGGCACCAAGCGCCGTGGTTTCCTGTACCCGCGGACGGAGTACAGGAACACCGAGCATATCGCTCTGGAACTGCGCCATGAAATCATTGGCTATCGCGCCGCCATCCGCACGCAGTTCCTTCAACGCTAGGCCCGCGTCCGCCTCCATGGCCATCAGTACATCCCGTGACTGGTAGGCCATCGATTCGAGCGCTGCGCGTACGAAGTGCTCCTTGCTCGTACTTCGGCTCAAACCAAAGACAGCGCCACGCACATCACTACGCCAGTACGGCGCGCCCAGCCCGACAAACGCTGGCACCACGTAAACGCCTTCACTGGAAGCGACGCGCTCCGCGTAGGCCTGTGAATCCGAGGCCTTGCCCAGCATCCGCAGGCCATCACGCAGCCATTGAATCACCGAGCCCGCGACGAAGATGCTCCCCTCGAGGGCGTAGTCGACACGATCCCCTAGCTGCCAGGCGATCGTCGTCAACAACCCGTGCTTGGAGGGGACCGCCTGCTCGCCCGTGTTCAACAGCATGAAGCAACCAGTGCCGTAGGTGTTCTTGGCCATACCGGGACTGAAACAGGCCTGCCCGAAGAGGGCAGCCTGCTGATCGCCTGCGACACCCGCGATCGGTAGGCTCGCACCGAAGAACTGTGTGGGCGCGGTATGGGCGTAGATCTCGCTGTTGGAGCGCACGTCGGGCAACATTGCGCGAGGGATGTTCAACATGGCGAGCAGGTCGTCGTCCCAGCAACGGCGATGAATGTCGTAGAGCAGGGTACGGGCCGCGTTGCTCACGTCCGTCACGTGCGCCGAACCGCCGCTAAGGTTCCAGATCAGCCAGCTATCGATCGTTCCGAACAACAGCTCACCGCGTTCCGCGCGTGCCTGCGCTCCCTCGACGTGATCGAGTATCCAGCGCAACTTGGTTGCTGAAAAATAGGCATCGATCAGCAAGCCCGTGCGCTCACGCACAAGCGGCTCGTAGCCATCACGGCGCAGTTGCTCGCAGATCTCGATGCTCTGGCGCGATTGCCAGACGATCGCGTTGTGAATGGGCTGCCCAGTGGCGCGATCCCAGACCACGGTCGTTTCGCGTTGATTGGTAATGCCGATCGCCGCGATGTCCGAAAGCTCAATCTGCGTATTGGCGAGCAGCTCGGTCACGGTGACCAGGACACTCGTGAGAATGTCGCGCGGACTGTGCTCGACCCAGCCCGGCTGGGGAAAGATCTGCGCAAACTCGCGCTGTGCCACGCCAACGACTGAAGCCGAGTGATCGAACAGGATCGCGCGGGAGCTGGTGGTTCCCTGATCCAGGGCAAGGATGTAACGCTGCTTCACGCCCTTCCACTCCCGCACGCGATGGATAACACGTTAAGCGTAGCAACATCGGCCCCGCATGCGCGGGGCCGGAAGCAGCGTCAATGCGTGGCGGGCTTGCCGCTGGGCTGCATGATGCGATCGATAAAGGCCAACGCAAGCGCCGACACCACGAACGCCAGATGCAACAGCAGCTGCCATTTGATCGTTTCGGCATCGAGGGAGGCGGCCTTGATAAAGGTCGCGAGCAGGTGGATCGATGAAATGCCGATGATCGCCATGGCGAGCTTGACCTTGAGCACCGTGGCATTCACGTGCGATAGCCATTCCGGCTGATCAGGGTGGTTCTCCAGCTTCAAGCGGGACACGAAAGTTTCGTAGCCGCCAACGATCACCATCACCAGCAGATTAGAGATCATCACCACGTCGATCAGACCGAGCACGGTCAGCATGATGGTCGTTTCGGCGCTGTCCGCCGATGCACCCGGCGCGATGTGGCCCAGCAGCGTTGCATCGACCAGATGCCACAGCTCACGGAGGAACTGTACGACGTAGATAGCTTGGGCAACGATCAGGCCGAGATAGAGCGGCAGCTGCAACCAGCGGGAAGAGAAAATCAGATAAGGGAGCGGACTAGGGCGGCTCTTTTCCGGAGTCGTCATGTACATCACGTTGTCAGAATGGGACTACGGATGATCGCAAATTTATGCGGCCCAGGACATCTAGTCACGCTTGAGCGTTCAGGAGAGCGAGCGCCGATCCATAGTCGCGGCGTGTGATGTTTTCCTTTCGCGCAAAGACAAACGCCTTCCCGGATGGGAAGGCGTTTGAGGGATAAAGCCCCTGGCGGTGACCTACTCTTGCATGAGGATTCACACTACCATCGGCGCAGCTGCGTTTCACTTCCGAGTTCGGGATGGGATCGGGTGGGACCACAGCGCTATAGCCGCCAGGGAAAGGGTGGGAACAGCGCATAAATGCGCCAGTTCCGCAGAGGGTGTAAACGAGTGACAAGCGTTTGGTGAAATTCGAACTAGATGTTTCGTCGAGACGATAATGTCTGCGAAGCGTCTTGGGGTTATATGGTCAAGCCTCACGGCTCATTAGTACGCGTAAGCTCAATGCATTGCTGCACTTCCACACCGCGCCTATCAACCACCTAGTCTTGATGGTGCCTTAAGGAGACTCGAAGTCTCGGGAGATCTCATCTTGAGGCGCGCTTCCCGCTTAGATGCTTTCAGCGGTTATCGCTTCCGTTCGTAGCTACCGGGCAATGCCATGGGCATGACAACCCGAACACCAGCGGAACGTCCACTCCGGTCCTCTCGTACTAGGAGCAGCCCCTCTCAAATCTCCAACGCCCACGACAGATAGGGACCGAACTGTCTCACGACGTTCTGAACCCAGCTCGCGTACCACTTTAAATGGCGAACAGCCATACCCTTGGGACCGGCTACAGCCCCAGGATGTGATGAGCCGACATCGAGGTGCCAAACACCGCCGTCGATATGAACTCTTGGGCGGTATCAGCCTGTTATCCCCGGAGTACCTTTTATCCGTTGAGCGATGGCCCTTCCATACAGAACCACCGGATCACTAAGACCTACTTTCGTACCTGCTTGATCCGTCGATCTCGCAGTCAAGCACGCTTATGCCTTTGCACACAGTGCGCGATGTCCGACCGCGCTGAGCGTACCTTCGTGCTCCTCCGTTACTCTTTGGGAGGAGACCGCCCCAGTCAAACTACCCACCACACACGGTCCCTGATCCGGATTACGGACCTAGGTTAGAACGTCAAGCACTTCAGGGTGGTATTTCAAGGATGGCTCCACCGAAACTAGCGTCTCGGTTTCATAGCCTCCCACCTATCCTACACAGAAGAACTCAACGTTCAGTGTGAAGCTGTAGTAAAGGTTCACGGGGTCTTTCCGTCTTGCCGCGGGAACGCTGCATCTTCACAGCGATTTCAATTTCACTGAGTCTCGGGTGGAGACAGCGCCGCTGTCGTTACGCCATTCGTGCAGGTCGGAACTTACCCGACAAGGAATTTCGCTACCTTAGGACCGTTATAGTTACGGCCGCCGTTTACTGGGGCTTCGATCAAGAGCTTCGCCTTGCGGCTGACCCCATCAATTAACCTTCCAGCACCGGGCAGGCGTCACACCCTATACGTCCACTTTCGTGTTTGCAGAGTGCTGTGTTTTTGATAAACAGTCGCAGCGGCCAGGTTACTGCGACCCTCCAATGCTCAGTCACGCACGTGACCACATCGGAGGGCGCACCTTCTCCCGAAGTTACGGTGCCATTTTGCCTAGTTCCTTCACCCGAGTTCTCTCAAGCGCCTTGGGATTCTCACCCTGCCTACCAGTGTCGGTTTACGGTACGGTTTCTCTGTAGCTGAAGCTTAGTGGCTTTTCCTGGAAGCGTAGTATCAGTCACTTCGTCCAAAAGGACTCGTCTCGGTGCTCGGCATAAAGAGGGCCGGATTTGCCTAACCCTCATGCCTACCGCCTTTCCCCGGGACAACCAACGCCCGGTAGACCTAACTTTCTCCGTCCCCACATCGCACTACAGACAAGTGCTGGAATATTAACCAGCTTCCCATCGACTACGCATTTCTGCCTCGCCTTAGGGGCCGACTCACCCTGCGCCGATGAACGTTGCGCGAGGAAACCTTGGGCTTTCGGCGTGGGGGCTTTTCACCCCCATTATCGTTACTCATGTCAGCATTCGCACTTCCGATACCTCCAGCAAGCTTCTCAACTCACCTTCACAGGCTTACGGAACGCTCCTCTACCGCGCACACAAAGTGTGCACCCCGAGCTTCGGTGTATAGCTTAGCCCCGTTAAATCTTCCGCGCAGACCGACTCGACCAGTGAGCTATTACGCTTTCTTTAAAGGGTGGCTGCTTCTAAGCCAACCTCCTGGCTGTCTATGCCTTTCCACATCGTTTTCCACTTCAGCTATAACTTGGGGACCTTAGCTGCGGGTCTGGGTTGTTTCCCTTTTCACGACGGACGTTAGCACCCGCCGTGTGTCTCCCGTACATTCTGTCCTGGTATTCGGAGTTTGCCATGGTTTACTAAGCCGCGATGGCCCGCTAGCCATAACAGTGCTCTACCCCCAGGAAGATTCATACGAGGCGCTACCTAAATAGCTTTCGAGGAGAACCAGCTATCTCCGAGTTTGTTTAGCCTTTCACTCCTATCCACAGCTCATCCCCATCTATTGCAACAGATGTGGGTTCGGTCCTCCAGTGCGTGTTACCGCACCTTCAACCTGGCCATGGATAGATCACTCGGTTTCGGGTCTACTGCCAGAGACTATGCGCCCTATTCAGACTCGGTTTCCCTTCGCCTCCCCTATACGGTTAAGCTTGCCACTGACAGTAAGTCGCTGACCCATTATACAAAAGGTACGCAGTCACCCTTGCGGGCTTCCACTGCTTGTACGTATACGGTTTCAGGGTCTATTTCACTCCCCTCTCCGGGGTTCTTTTCGCCTTTCCCTCACGGTACTAGTTCGCTATCGGTCAGTCAGGAGTATTTAGCCTTGGAGGATGGTCCCCCCATGTTCAGACAGGGTTTCTCGTGCCCCGCCTTACTCAATTTCATCTCTAATGCCCTTTCGCCTACGGGGCTATCACCCGCTATGGCCGGCCTTTCCAAACCGTTCGGCTAAAACACTAGAAACTTTTGGGCTAGTCCGCGTTCGCTCGTCGCTACTGACGGAATCTCGGTTGATTTCTTTTCCTCCGGGTACTTAGATATTTCAGTTCCCCGGGTTCGCCCTGCATGACTATGTATTCATCATGCAGTACTCCTTGCGGAGTGGGTTTCCCCATTCGGACATTGCCGGATCAAAGCTTGTTGCCAGCTCCCCGACACTTTTCGCAGGCTGCCACGTCCTTCATCGCCTCTGACTGCCAAGGCATCCACCGTATACGCTTGGTCGCTTGACCATATAACCCCAAGTCGCCTCGGGGCCGATAACGCATCACTTACGAGGTGATGATTATCGATGTCCAAACAACGCGTTCGCTTAATTGCCTCAACGACACATCTCGGTTCGGTTTCGAACCAAAACGCTTGTCACTCGTTTACTTTGTCAAAGAACACAAGAACGGCCACAATGCCGCCTCGTTTCTAAATCTTTATGTGTGCGCTGCCTTCATTTCACGTCGTGCCACCAAAATGGTGGAGCCAGTCAGGATCGAACTGACGACCCCCTGCTTGCAAAGCAGGTGCTCTCCCAGCTGAGCTATGGCCCCAAGTGATTCAGTGGTGGGTCTGGGAGGACTCGAACCACCGGCCTCACCCTTATCAGGGGTGCGCTCTAACCACCTGAGCTACAGACCCGGGAACCTTTGCATCAACAAAAAAACCTCGCCCACGACGTTACCGTCGAAGCGGGGTTTCTTTGAAGAAACCGACCAGGGATGGCCGGTCTTGCTTGTCGCGGCAAATATGCCGCGTGAAGCAATACTTCGCGTGAAATAAAGTGCAGGTGTCTTGTGTGGACGTCTTGCGGGGAGAAGATGTCGTTCTCGAAAGGAGGTGATCCAGCCGCACCTTCCGATACGGCTACCTTGTTACGACTTCACCCCAGTCATGAACCACTCCGTGGTCGTCGTCCCCCTTGCGGTTAGACTAACGGCTTCTGGAGCAACTCACTCCCATGGTGTGACGGGCGGTGTGTACAAGGCCCGGGAACGTATTCACCGCAGCATAGCTGATCTGCGATTACTAGCGATTCCGACTTCATGGAGTCGAGTTGCAGACTCCAATCCGGACTGGGATCGGCTTTCTGGGATTGGCTCCACCTCGCGGTATTGCAACCCTCTGTACCGACCATTGTAGTACGTGTGTAGCCCTGGCCGTAAGGGCCATGATGACTTGACGTCATCCCCACCTTCCTCCGGTTTGTCACCGGCAGTCTCCTTAGAGTTCCCACCATTACGTGCTGGCAACTAAGGACAAGGGTTGCGCTCGTTGCGGGACTTAACCCAACATCTCACGACACGAGCTGACGACAGCCATGCAGCACCTGTGTTCTGATTCCCGAAGGCACTCCCGCATCTCTGCAGGATTCCAGACATGTCAAGGCCAGGTAAGGTTCTTCGCGTTGCATCGAATTAAACCACATACTCCACCGCTTGTGCGGGCCCCCGTCAATTCCTTTGAGTTTCAGTCTTGCGACCGTACTCCCCAGGCGGCGAACTTAACGCGTTAGCTTCGACACTGATCTCCGAGTTGAGACCAACATCCAGTTCGCATCGTTTAGGGCGTGGACTACCAGGGTATCTAATCCTGTTTGCTCCCCACGCTTTCGTGCCTCAGCGTCAGTGTTGATCCAGATGGCCGCCTTCGCCACTGATGTTCCTCCCGATCTCTACGCATTTCACCGCTACACCGGGAATTCCACCATCCTCTATCACACTCTAGCTATCCAGTATCCATTGCCATTCCCAGGTTGAGCCCGGGGATTTCACAACAGACTTAAATAACCGCCTACGCACGCTTTACGCCCAGTAATTCCGATTAACGCTTGCACCCTTCGTATTACCGCGGCTGCTGGCACGAAGTTAGCCGGTGCTTATTCCTCAGGTACCGTCAGCCCCACCGGATATTAGCCGGTAGTATTTCGCTCCTGATAAAAGTGCTTTACAACCCGAAGGCCTTCTTCACACACGCGGCATTGCTGGATCAGGCTTGCGCCCATTGTCCAATATTCCCCACTGCTGCCTCCCGTAGGAGTCTGGACCGTGTCTCAGTTCCAGTGTGGCTGATCATCCTCTCAGACCAGCTAGCGATCGTCGCCTTGGTAGGCCATTACCCTACCAACTAGCTAATCGCACATCGGTTCGTCCAACCGCGCAAGGCCCGAAGGTCCCCTGCTTTCTCTCGTAAGACGTATGCGGTATTAGCGTAAGTTTCCCTACGTTATCCCCCACGCTTGGGTAGATCCCGATGCATTACTCACCCGTCCGCCACTCGCCACCCATAGAGCAAGCTCTACTGTGCTGCCGTTCGACTTGCATGTGTTAGGCATGCCGCCAGCGTTCAATCTGAGCCAGGATCAAACTCTTCACTTAAGTTTTCGACCTCATGACCACCCGAAGGCAACCACTCGATCTATCTTTCTGAAGCGTTAGTCCTAACCATAAAACGTCAAGCTTTTGAATTGACTCTTAGGTTAGACGCTTGCATATATGGACATTCAATCATCCACGCAAGACGCCCACACAAGTCACCTGCGCACACTGTCAAAGATCTCAATCACTTGCGGTCCGTTTCCGTTTCCGCTTCGGAACATTTCGTTCCGAGTGAGCCGCTTATCTTACATCGTTTTTCCTGTCCGTCAACACCTTCAGCGAAATCTTTTTGCTTCAGGCCTTTCGGCAGAACCCTGTGAGGAAGAGCTTCTCGTCAGGGCAGGAGCGGGATAATAGCTTGGCCCCCCAGAGTTGGGAAGGGGGGAAGCACGTTTTTTTCACATTGATGACACACGCCCGCGTGTGGCGTTCGTAAGCGCACGTGCTACCAAGGTATTTCTGAAATTGAGCGCTCGTATGACAACGGGCCGAGGGCTTCAATGCGGTCGTCTCCGCCCGGGTTCACATGAAATCCAGGCCATGAAGCTCCGTGATCAGCGCCTCTCCTTATATGGAGTTCGCCATGATCGGCGCGGCCCCTATACCGTTGCCATAGAAGTCAACTCCGTCGGGAAGCCGAGTCTCAACGTGCTTTTCTGGCAGCCAAGAGCGCCGTGCACGTAACAGGCTCGCATTAGAGTGGCAAAGAAAACGGCCAGCGGATCCCGGCGAAGGACGCAGCCGCTATTGGGCGCTCCCTATCGGGGCTTTATGTCCCCGAGCGCCTAGGCGGGATGGTGGCGTACATTGGCGCCCGGGTCGTGAACGTCGGCGCGGCCGGCTCGGCGTGGTGGTCGTTGGCCGCCAAGTCATGCCGGCATGGAACGCCGACATGATAGGGAATGAGGTCTTCGGGACTGAGCCTGTCCAGGATGTCCCACTCATCTTCGAACGGAATGAACTGCTGCATGGTGCTGCTCCTGCCTGGGTTGCCCACCTTTTCCGGCTTGCAGGAGCATCTAAACAAACGGCCCGGTCCGTACGATGACGGAATCGGGCCGTTTCAGGGCAACGCGAGGATCAGGATCAGTCGATTTCGATCATCTCGAAGTCTTCCTTGGTCGCGCCGCAGTCCGGGCAGGTCCAGGTATCGGGAACATCGGCCCAACGGGTGCCGGGCTCGATGCCTTCGTCGGGCAAGCCCAGGGCCTCTTCATAGATGAAGCCACAGACGACACACATCCATTTGCGCAGGGTGCCGGTTTCGTTGGTGCTCTGATTCATCGTGAACTGCTTGATATGGACAATAAGAGGTTCATTCTCGCAACTCCCCCCGCCGATGCGAAAGCGTATGGCGCCGCTTTTCCAGGACTGATTGGCATGCATACAAAACTCCAGGGCCGAGGCCTTTATGTCATTACCGACGGCCCTCGCCGCGATCTGCTCGAAACCGTGGCGCAGGCGCTGGCCGGCGGGGCCCGGTTGCTGCAATACCGGGACAAGACGACCGATCATTCGCGCCGGCTCGATGAAGTCCGAGCGCTCCGTGCCCTATGCGCTGCCCGTGACGTCACCATGATCGTCAACGACGACGTGGAGCTGGCGCGCGCGGCAGGTGCAGCAGGCGTACATCTGGGCGAAGACGACAGCAATGTAGCCGCCGCCCGCGCAGTACTTGGCGAGGGCGCCATCATCGGCGTGTCCTGCTACGACTCGTTGGAGCGCGCCCGCGACCTGGCTTCCGCCGGTGCCGATTACATTGCCTTTGGCGCGTTCTTTCCATCGCCCACGAAGCCGCATGCACGCCGTGCTTCGTTCGACCTGCTGCGGCAGTCCGCCACGCTCGGCGTGCCGCGAGTGGCGATCGGCGGCATCACACCAGACAATGGCGGCTCACTGATCGATGCCGGCGCCGATTACCTGGCCGTGATCTCGGCCGTCTTCGGCGACCCGGACGTCCGCGGCGCCGCCGAACGCTTCGCCCAACTCTTCACTTCGCATTGAGATCCCCACGATGACCACCAATCACGAACTCTTCCAACGTGCGCAGCAGCTGATGCCCGGCGGCGTGAACTCGCCGGTGCGCGCCTTCAAGTCGGTGGGTGGCGAACCATTCTTCACCGCGCGAGCGGATGGCCCATATCTGTGGGACGTCGAAGGCAAGCGGTATATCGACTACGTCGGTTCGTGGGGGCCGATGATCGTGGGCCATAACCACCCGCACGTGCGTGAGGTCGTTGAGAAGGCTGTGAAGAACGGCCTCTCGTATGGCACGCCCTGCCCCGCCGAAATCACCATGGCGGAAACCATCACCCGCCTGATTCCGTCCATCGACATGGTGCGCATGGTCAATTCGGGCACGGAGGCCACCATGTCGGCCATCCGTCTGGCCCGAGGCGCGACGGGGCGCAACCTGATCGTGAAGTTCGAGGGCTGCTACCACGGCCACGGTGACAGCTTCCTGGTGAAAGCCGGCTCGGGCGCGCTCACTTTCGGCGTGCCGACCTCGCCCGGCGTGCCGAAGGCCAATGCTGACCTGACCCTCACACTCACCTATAACGACCTCGACGCCGCGGTGCGCTTGTTCGACGAGCACGGCCACGACATCGCCGGCCTGATCATCGAACCGGTGGCAGGCAACATGAATTGCATCCCGCCGAAGGACGGCTACCTGCAGGGCCTGCGCGAGCTGTGCACCAAGCACGGCGCGCTGCTGATTTTCGACGAGGTGATGACTGGCTTCCGCGTGGCACTTGGCGGCGCGCAAGCGTATTACGGTGTGACGCCGGACCTGACCACCTTCGGCAAGATCATCGGCGGTGGCATGCCGGTGGGCGCGTATGGCGGTCGCCGCGACCTGATGCAGCAGATCGCACCGGCCGGTCCGATTTACCAGGCGGGCACGCTATCGGGCAATCCAGTGGCCATGGCGGCAGGCTTGGCCATGCTGGAGCTTATCCAAGCACCGGGTTTCTACGACCAGCTAGCCGCACGCACGCGCCTGCTCACCGACGGCCTGCAGGCTGTGGCGGACGGCGAAGGTGTTGCGTTCAGCACCAATCGGGTGGGCGGCATGTTCGGCCTGTTCTTCACCAAGGAAAAGGTGGACAGCTACGCACAGGCCACGGCAGCGGACACCGCCATGTTCAACCGCTTCTTCCACGGCATGCTGGAACGTGGCGTCTATCTCGCTCCATCCGCCTTCGAGGCAGGCTTTGTCTCCAGCGCCCACAGCGAGCAGGACATCGCCGATACGCTGGAAGCCGCCCGTGGTGCGCTGCGCGCGACACGTGCTGGCTGAGGTGACGCTGCGCTGCATCCTGTTCGACTTAGACGAGGTCCTGGTGGACTACGACCGTTCGGTGCGCGTGAGTCATCTGGCTCACGCCATCGGCTGCGCGCCGGAGGCCGTACAGGAGGCGATCTACGGCTCGGGGATCGAGGATGCCGCCGATAGCGGCATGCTGACGGCGGCGTCCTATCTCGACGCACTGAGTGCACATCTCGCCCGCCCAGTCACGCTGGACGCCTGGATGGCAGCGCGCCGAGCCGCCACGCAAATACGGGAGGACGTATTGGAGCTGGCCACCGCACTGGCCACGCGGGTCACCGTGGCGATCCTTACCAACAACGGTGTGCTGATGGCGGAACAGCTGCCGCGGATCGTTCCGGCGCTGTTTCCACTCTTCGAGGGGCGTGCCTTCGCCTCGGCACAGTTCAGCGCCCGCAAGCCGCAGGCACAGGTCTACACGAGGTGCCTGGATCGGCTCGGCGTGCCCGCCAATGCGACGCTGTTCGTCGACGACAATCGAGACAACGTTGACGGCGCTCGTGAGGCGGAGCTGGTGGCGCATCACTATCGCGACCTCACCGGGCTGAAGACCGCGCTCGCCAACTTCAGCCTGATCTGATCCAACCTTCCCGATGCGGGCGCTATGCTGCCTCCCATTGCGACAGGGAGCCCGCCGCATGAGCAAGCAACCGCCCTTCCCCTTCGATTCCGTCGTGGCACCAGCTACAACCACGGGCTGGCGTGCCCGCTGGTTCCACATCATCTTCAGTCATGACGATGCACCGGGTCGCCTGTTCGACCTGATCCTGATCGTGGCAATCCTGTCGAGCATCATCGTCACCATGCTCGATACCGTGATGGACCTGCATGCTCGGTTTGCGCATCTGTTCTACGTGTTGGAGTGGGTCTTCACCGTTGCGTTCACGCTGGAGTACGCGATGCGCCTGAGCGTGGTAGCGCAACCGCGACGCTACGCCTTCAGCTTCTTCGGTGTCGTGGACCTGCTCGCGGTATTGCCGACCTACGTGAGCCTGGTGGTGACAGGCAGCCAGTACCTGCTCGTGATCCGGGCGGTGCGCATTCTGCGCATCTTCCGCGTGCTTAAGATGACGCGCTACGTGGGTGAGGCGGATCTGCTGTGGGGCACCCTGGTTAAGGCGCGTCGGAAGATTTTCATCTTCATCAGCACGATCCTTACCCTGGTACTGATCTTCGGTGCGCTGATGTATCTGGTCGAGGGGCCGGAGAACGGCTTCACCAGCACCCCCCGCGCTATGTACTGGGCGGTGGTGACCATGACGACGGTGGGCTTCGGCGACATCACCCCACACACCACACTGGGTCAGATACTCACCTCGCTGATCATGCTGGTGGGCTACAGCATCATCGCGGTACCAACCGGCATCTTTGCCGCCGAACTGGCCGCGGGCATTCGTGACGCCCGCCAACATTCCGCTTGCCCGGCATGCAACCTGCAGGCGCATGAGGTGGATGCGAAGTTTTGCCGGAGGTGCGGAGAATCGCTGGCGGGACCGATGCAGCCCAGCACCGCGGATGAACACGCAGACCAACAATAAGCGCAGAAACTTATTACGCGAAGAGTGCGCTTCTCCAGGGGAAGCGCACCGCCGACGGGTCGTTCAGCCCGCGATGAAACTGCGCAATGCGGTCTCAAGACGCTGCAGACCTTCGGTGACATCCTCGTCGCTAATGTTGAGCGCGGGCACGAAGCGCAGCACATCCGGACCCGCCTGCAGCACGAGCAGACCGTGTGCCGCCGCGTGATCAAGGATAACGCCGGCGTTGCCCTTGTTCGCCTCATTGAGCACGGCACCGAGCATCAGACCACGCCCGCGCACCTCGTCGAACAAGTGCAGCGAGGCATTGATGCGCTGCAAGCCATCGCGCAATGCCTGCGACTGGCGCGCGACATTGGCCAACAGTTCCGGTGAGGACAGCTTACGCAGCGCCACGCGCGCCACCGCAGCCCCCAGCGGGTTGCCACCGAACGTGGTGCCGTGCGCACCGAACTGCATCACCTCAGCCACCTTTGGGCCGGCCAACATGGCGCCGATGGGGAAGCCGCAGCCCAACGCCTTGGCCAGGGTGACGATGTCCGGCTTCACACCGTCTTGTACATAGGCGAACAACGTACCCGAACGCCCCATGCCGCACTGGATTTCATCCAGCACCAACAGTGCGTTGTACTGATCGCACAGTTCGCGCACGCGCTGGACGAACCCGGGCGCTGCCGGTAGCACGCCACCTTCGCCCTGCACCGGCTCGAGCATCACGGCGGCCACGTCGCCGTGTGCGAAGGCAGCCTCCAACGCCGGCACGTCATTGAAGTCGAGATAGCGGAAGCCGCCGGGCAGCGGCTCGTAGCCCTCTTGATACTTGGGCTGCGCTGTCGCCGTTACCGCCGCCAGCGTGCGGCCATGGAAGGAGCCGCGGAAAGTGATGATGACGCGTTTGCCCGCCTCGCGCCCTTGCGACGTAGCCCACTTGCGCACCAGCTTGATGGCCGCCTCGTTGGCTTCCGCGCCGGAGTTGCAAAAAAACACGCGCTCGGCGAAGCCGGAGGACGCCACCAACTCTTCTGCCAGGCGCAGCGGCGGTTCGCTGTAGAACACGTTGCTGGTGTGCCAGAGCTTGTGCGCCTGCGTGGTCAGGGCCTCGAGCAAGTCGGGGTCCTGATGACCCAGCGCGTTCACAGCGATGCCCGCGCCGAAATCGACGTAGTCGCGACCCTCCGTATCCCACACGCGCGCGCCTTTGCCGTGGTCCAGCACCACATCGCGCGGTCGATACACCGGCAGCCAGTAGCGCTTGCCGAGATCGATCAGGGATTGGGCGGACGGGTCTTGCGCGTGCATGTCGTACTCCGGGCACCGTCGCAACCGACGACACCATGCTTGAGATGGGATGGGGTGGGGATACGTCACCATGGGCGGCGTCCACGCATCGTAAGCCCTGAGGGGCGGCTTTGCACGATTGTCACGCCTCGCGCAACGCTGCTGCGTGGGCCGCACGCGTATGGGCTGCGCATGTCATCCGACGGCGCCCAGGCCTGCCCTTGCTCGACAGCACGCGAATGGCAGGTGTGACATTTCGCCTGTCCGCTGTAACCCGATTGATACAGCTCCCCGGAAACGGCGCTGCAACAGGTGTTAAGCACCGTTCGCGGCATCCATAAAGGGGGATCGCTGTAACGCCTTTAGCACGGTTCAAAATTGGCGGGGTGGTTCACGCACCCCTAAAACCCAAGGTTTTCAGCCCTTGTCCCGTGTTGGCACGGTGATTGCTCGCTTTACACCGTACAGGCGGGAAGGGGGAAGGGCCAGCTGCGACAACGCGCCGAACACCGCGATACGGACTGTCTCGGCGACAGGATGGCAATGCCCTTGGATGGCCCAGGGCTACGTCGGCACGAAGCTCGCAGCTGGCAACCGGATCACTCATTCCCGCCCCAGGCTTGGCGGGAAGAACGTCGAAAAGCATTCCGCCGTAAGGCGGTCATGAGGGCGGTAACCCGGCAACCCCTGTGGCCGGGGCACCAATGGAAGCCCCCGACCCGACCCCTGCGGGTCGGGGGCCTTCCTTTCTTTTTCCAGCAGACAGCATTCCCCACGGTCGGCTAACCCCGTCCGGGGCGAGCGGCGGGTGCTTGCAATCGAGTGACTGGGCTGGCGCCCAACCAGTCATGCAGAAGCGAGCATCCGCCAATCGCCCCGGACGGGGCAGTCAGCAACGAGATCCGGGATGGCCCTTGCGGCCTATGGATATCCGATCAGCGAAGCTCGTCGAGTGCGAGCTGGTGCTTCTTGCACAGGCGGTAGATAGTCACGCGCGACACCTTCAGCCGGCGTGCGCATTCGCTCACGTTGAAACGGCTTTCGCGCAGGCAGGCGATGACGGCGTCGCGCTCGGCCGCCACTCGTGTGCTGCCCAAGCTTGAGCGCGCAGCCTGCTTGGTCAGCACGTCAGCCAGGTCGAGGTCGTTGACGCCGATGAGCGCGTCTTCCGCCACCACCGCCGCGCGCTGCACGCGATTGAGCAATTCGCGCACGTTGCCCGGCCAGGTAAAGTCCAGCATGGCGCGGCGCGCGCTTGCGCTGAAGGCGCGTGCGTGGCTGGTGTGCTGCTCGCGGAACGCATCGAGGAACTTCTGCGCCAGCACCACCACGTCATCCTCACGCTCGCGCAGCGGGGGCATACGCAGGCGCAGCACATTGAGGCGATAGTAGAGATCCTCGCGAAAGCGGCCCTGCTCCACTGCCTTTTCCAGGTCCACGTGGGTCGCAGCCAGCACGCGCACATCCAGCTTGATGAGTAGGCTGCTGCCGACGCGCTCCAGCGTGCCTTCCTGTAGGAAGCGCAGCAAACTGGTCTGGGCATCGAGCGGAAGATCGCCCACTTCATCGAGAAATACAGTGCCACCGGCTGCCGTTTCGAAATGGCCGATACGGCGTGCATTCGCACCGGTGAACGCGCCACGCTCGTGGCCAAACAGTTCGGACTGCACCAGGTTCGGCGGCAGCGCACCGCAATTGATCGCGGCAAACGGGCGCTCGGCACGTGCGGAAAGACTGTGCAGGGCGCGCGCAGCTACTTCCTTGCCGGTGCCGGTTTCGCCAGTAATCAGCACCGGCAGCTCCACCGGCGCGTACTTGCGCACGCTCGCCACCACTGCACCGATGGCTGCACTACGACCCGTCACGCCGACATCACCGGGATCGGCGACGCGCGGCTGATCGCCACCGATACGGCCCAGCGCCTCTACCAGGCGTTCGACATCCACCGGCGTGGAAAAGTATTCGATGCTCGCTTCGAGAATGCGGTCGATCAACGGCTCGTGCGTCGGCACGTCGGGCGAAATAAGCGCCACCCACGGCAACCAGGGATGATCAGCCATGAGTTGCGCCATGGCAGGAGCAGACGCAGGGTCGCCATGCCGAAGGTCAGCCAGCGCGACCACGGTGTCGTTGTTACGCATACCGACACCACCCTGGGTTCCGGCATCGGCCACGCGGATGATCCATCCCGCCGCGGCCAGCACTGCCCGCTCCTCACCGGCAGGCTGCCCGAACCAGACGACGCATCGCCTGGCTTCCTCCCTCAATACAGCCATGGTCCCTCCCCCCAACCCCTCTAAGGGTTACAGGTATCGGCCGGTCGCTGCCACGTCCTATGGCACCCCCCCGGCTACCACGCCCGTCGCACCAAGCTAGCCCGCGACCGCTACAAAAGTGTGATATGGGTCACACAATATACAACTCCGCTGGTCACGGTCACCCCACAAATGGCGCAAATAGCGTCGAACATGAAGCCGGAGGCTATCAGGCGAGCTAGCACCTATGGCCTAGGGGCCTCCTCGCCGGGCTGCGACCGGATTGGGGGTCCCAAACGCAGCGCTGTGATGCTGACGCGCTTACCAGAAACCCGTATTAGGCATGGATGCCCACGGCTCCTGAGGCGGGAGGTGCCCGTCCTGCAGCAACTCCACCGAAACCAGGTCGGGAGAGCGTACGAAAGCCATGTGTCCATCGCGTGGCGGCCGGTTGATGGTGTAGCCCATCGACTGCAGATGAGCACAGGTGGCGTAGATGTCGTCCACGCGGAAGGCTAGATGGCCGAAGTTGCGGGCACTTCCATAATCCTCGGTCGAGCCCCAGTTGTAGGTCAGCTCGACTTCCGCCTCCGGTGAACCCGGCGCGGCGAGGAACACCAGCGTGAACTTGCCCGCGGCGTTTTCCATGCGGCGCATTTCCTTCAGGCCCAAGCCATCGCAAAAGAAGCGCAGGCTTTCGTCGATGTCGCTTACGCGAATCATGGTGTGCAGGTATTTCATGGGGACCTCGGGGGCATGGACACGCCATCGTCGTACGTGATGAAGCGCCGGATACGCAGCGCCATGTCGTCCAGCTCGATACGGCGAGAAGAAGCCGGCACGCCGTCGGCATACACCCGCAGCAAACCGTCGGCCACACGTCGCGGCTGCACGTGCAAATGAAAGTGTGGCACTTCCTGGCCGCCGGCCTTGCCGTTGGACTGCCACAGATTGAGTCCGGGTGGGTGAAACGCTTCGCGCAAAGCGTACGCCACACGCACACCCAACTGCATGACCTCGCCGGCCAATCCGGCGTCGATCGCATAGATGTCCTCGACATGCGCCTTCGGTATCACTAGCACGTGGCCGGACACGGCCTGGCGGAGATCGAGGAACGCCAGCGCATGCTCCGTCTGCGCGACCACGCTAGCGTCGAGACGACCGGCGACGATCTCGCAGAACGGACAAGCCATTGACCTTACCCCAGGAAGAGATCGGGCAGCGGCTCCTGCGAGGCATCCATGGCGTACCAGGTGAAATCGGTGACGCCCGCCTCGTGCAGCACCTCGTCATCGATGAGGAAGTGCCCGGCAAAACCCTTGGCCTCGCGCGTGAGCACCGCATGCGCGGCGTCGGCGACGATGGTTGGCTTGCGACAACGCTCCAGCGGCACGCCCGGAATCATATTGAGCGCATCCGTGGCAATGATCGTGCGCGGCCACAGCGCATTGACGGCTATGCCCTTGCTGCCGAGTTCACCCGCCAGTCCGAGCGTCACCAGGCTCATGCCCATCTTGGCCAGCGTGTAGCCCGTATGCGGCGCCCACCATTTCGGGTCCAGCGACGGCGGCGGCGCCAGCGTGAGGATGTGCGGGTTGTCGGACTTGAGCAGGTGCGGCAGACAGGCTTGCGCGCAGAGAAAGCTGCCGCGGGCATTGACTTGCTGCATCAGGTCGAAGCGCTTCATCGGCGTCTCCGCCAACCCGGCCAGCCAGATCGCGCTCGCGTTGTTCACCAGGATGTCGATGCCACCGAAGCGTTCCACGGTCGCGGCGACGGCGGCCTTCACCTCGTCTTCTTCGCGAATGTCGCACTTGATCGGCAAGGCCTTGCCACCAGCAGCTTCCACTTCCTGCGCGGCGCTGAAGATGGTGCCCGGCAGCTTGGGATCGGGCACGCTGCTCTTGGCAACGATCGCCACATTGGCGCCGTCGCGCGCTGCGCGCAATGCAATCGCCAGACCGATGCCGCGCGAGGCGCCGGTGATGAAGAGGGTCTTGCCGGCCAGGCTGCTCATGAAAGTGTCACCTCGATCGTGGGTGAATCAGTGTAGAAGCGCGCAGTACGAGCGCAAGGTGCAGAACAGGCCAACCGGCGCACGCGCCAAGTTTCACGCGCGTTGGAAGCGCGGCAGGATATCCCGCAGATCGGCCAGCCGTTGTATGGGATCGGTGATCTCCAGCAAACGCTGCTGCTCGTCCACCTGCAAAGGCAACAGCTCCGACAGCCGGAAACCCAGCCAACTGGCGTCATCGTAGAGATCACGCGGCGCGTGTCGCCACTGCGGCGCCATGTTTTCGATCAGGCGCTCCAGGATCACCTGCAGCAACGCGAACTCCACCGGCACGTTGTGGGTCGGCTCCGACGGCCAGGGCTCCACATCGCCGCGCACGAGACCGTCGGAGCGCACCCGCGTGCGCACCACCCGGAAACGCTCATCGCCCTCGGCAAGAATGCCTAGCAGCCCATCTTCCCGGTTGTGGAAATCGACGATACGCGCCAGCGTGCCGATGGCGGCGGGCAATGCCGGCGCACCAGCCTCCTGTCCATCCAGGATCAGGCAAACGCCGAACGAGCTCCCGGTGCGCGCGCATTCCCGGATCATGTCGAGGTAGCGCCGTTCGAAAATGCGCAGCGGCAGCTGGCCACCGGGATAAAGCACGGTGCCGAGGGGAAACAGCGGTAGGTCGAGGTAGGGGGGACTTGGCGGCCATGCGAGGAGTCTAATCGCGCCAGCTCCCCTCCTAAAACAATAAGAAGGCGGTCAGGATTTGATCGCTTCGGCGAAACGGCGCGGCGCGCCTTCGAAACCGCCGTTGGACATGAAGACCACGTGATCGCCTGCGCGCACTTCACTACGCAGCGCGGCAATCAACGCGTCCACCGTCGGCACGGCGCTGCCTCGGCCGTTCAATGCGCCGGTCACGCGCCCCGCATCCCACGGAAGCTCGGGGCGATGCAGGAACACCACGGCATCGGCATCCGCCAGCGACGGCGCCAGCGCTTCGGAATGCGCGCCCAGCCTCATCGAATTCGAGCGTGGCTCCAGCGCTACCACGATACGTGCCTTGCCGACCTTGGCGCGCAGACCCGCCAGGGTCGTAGCAATAGCGGTTGGATGGTGTGCGAAGTCGTCATACACACGCACGCCGTTCGCTTCGCCCACCACCTCCATGCGGCGCTTGACGCTCTGGAAGCTGGCGAACGCAGGCAACAGGGCGCGCGGATCCGCTCCGGCAGCGGTCGCTGCCGCCAGCGCGGCGAGTGCGTTCATCACGCTATGGTTGCCAAGCAGGGACCAACGGATCTCGCCGATCACCTCGCCACCGCGTCGTACCGTGAAAGCAGAGCCATCGGCCTCGATCAGCTCAGCCTGCCAGTCACCCTGCCCGATGCCGAAGGTTTCCACCGGCGTCCAGCAGCCCATGGCCAGCACTTCCGCCAAGTGATGGTCGTGCGCGTTGACAATCAGACGCCCATTGCCCGGTACCGTACGCACCAAGTGATGGAACTGGCGCTGGATGGCTGCCACGTCGGGGAAGATATCCGCGTGATCGTATTCGAGGTTGTTGAGGATCGCGATGCGGGGACGGTAGTGCACGAACTTCGAGCGCTTGTCGAAGAAGGCGCTGTCGTATTCGTCCGCCTCGATCACAAACGGCTTGCCACTGCCCACGCGCGCTGACACGTCGAAATTGCCGGGTACGCCACCGATCAGGAAGCCGGGCGACAGGCCCGCGCTTTCCAGCAGGTGCGCCAGCAGGCTGGTGGTCGTGGTCTTGCCGTGCGTGCCGGCCACCGCCAGCACCTCGCGCCCCGGTAACAGCGTTTCGCCCAGCCATTGCGGGCCGGAGATGTAGCGCAACTGTTCGTCGAGCATGTATTCCACAGCGGGATTGCCGCGCACCATCGCGTTGCCCACCACGACCAGGTCGGGCGCAGGCTTGAGGTAATCGGCCTTGTAGCCGTCCATCAGGCGAATGCCCAGCGCTTCCAGCTGAGTGCTCATAGGCGGGTAGACGTTGGCGTCGGAACCTTCGACGGTAAGGCCGAGCTCGCGCGCCAGCGCGGCGACGCCGCCCATGAAGGTGCCGCAGATGCCGAGGATGTGCAGACGCATGGGTAATCCGTTCGATGGAACATGGACGACGCCTTGCGCCGCCCCAAAAGCATCGGGCCGCCTTGCGGCGGCCCGGGACATTAGCCGTTCGCGGCGGCCGATTCGCTGGCGAGCGCACGCTTGACGCGCGCGGTTACCTCGTCGAGCTCACCCACGCCGTCGACCACCTGCAGCTTGCCGCGGCGAGCGAAGAAATCGGCGACCGGCGCCGTCTGCTCGGCGTAGACCTTCAGGCGATCACGCACCACGACCGGATCATCATCCTTGCGGTGCTCGGCGGCGAAGCGAATTTCGCAGCGGCCGATAATCACTTCGTTGGGCACGTCGAGCTTCACCACGGCATCCAGCGGCTGGCCGATCTTGGCCAGCAGATGATCCAGTGCGTCGGCCTGGGCCAGGTTGCGCGGATAGCCGTCGAGGATGAAGCCACCCTTCACGTCATCCTGCGAGAGGCGCTCTTCGAGCATGGCCAGCAGAATGTCGTCCGACACCAGCTTGCCTGCATCCATCACGGCCTTCGCCTTCAGGCCTGTCGGCGTGCCGGCAGCCACCGCCGCGCGAAGCATGTCGCCGGTCGAGATGTGCGGAATGCCAAGTTCCACCTTCAGACGCGCAGCCTGGGTGCCTTTGCCCGAACCGGGCGGACCGAGTAGGACGAGTCGCATAGTGCTCCAAGGTATCCACGAACCGCGCACGCTGCGGGCCCGTCGGATGCAAGAAAAGTGGCGTTCAAATTAGCTTCTGCGAGCTTTGGCGTCAAACCGAGAAAGCAGGTGAAAAACGGCAAGTACTTGTTGCCAAAAGGGTTAACCATGACACGCGAATGTCACAGGGACGCCGCCGTCGGGCCGGATTAAGCTCTGCCGATCCCTTTCGAGGAAAGCTCCGTGTCCACACCGCAGATCCATATCGTCACACTGGGTGTCAGCGACCTGGCCCGTTCACGCCAGTTCTACGAAGCATGGGGTTGGAAGGTCTCTTCGGCTAGCAACGACAACATCGTGTTCCTCAAAGGCAGCGCGGGCGTGCTTGCCCTGTACGGGCGCGAAGCCCTGGCCGAGGACGCGCTGGCGGAAGACCTACCAACGGGCTTTGCCGCCGTCACGCTGGCCCGAAACGCCGGGTCAAAGGAAGAGGTCGACGAATAGTTTACGGTCGCCCTCGCCGCTGGTGCGCGCGAACTGAAGACGCCGCAGGAGGCCTTCTGGGGTGGCTACTCCGGCTACCTCGCCGATCCCGACGGGCACCTGTGGGAGTTCGCATTCAACCCGTACTTCGTGTTTGATGGAAATGGCAACCTCGCCCTACCGGATTGAGAAACCCATGGCAGTGAAATCCAAGTCCAAGCCTGCAGGCCGTCTGCTCTACGCCCAATCTGGCGGCGTCACCGCCGTGATCAATGCCACCGCAGCTGGCGTGATCGACGCGGCGCGCGCCAAGGGCGTGCCCGTCTACGCCGCGCATAACGGCATTCTCGGCGCCCTGCGCGAAGAGCTGATCGATACGGGCAAGGAGTCGAAAGCCGCCATCGCCGCGTTGCGCCATACGCCAGGCGGCGCATTCGGTTCGTGCCGCTATAAGCTGAAGTCGCTGGAGGCCAATCGCGCCGAGTACGAACGGTTGATCGAGGTCTTTCGCGCGCACGACATCCGTTGGTTCCTCTACAACGGCGGCAACGACTCGGCCGACACGGCGCTGAAGCTCTCGCAGATCGGCAAAGCGATGAACTACGACATCCGCTGTATCGGCGTGCCGAAAACGGTGGACAACGACCTGGCGGTCACCGACTGCTGCCCCGGCTTCGGCTCGGTCGCGAAGTACACGGCGGTCTCGACGCTAGAAGCAAGCCTGGACGTGGCCTCCATGGCGGATACCTCGACCAAGGTCTTCATCCTCGAAGTGATGGGTCGCCACGCAGGATGGATCGCCGCGGCCGCCGGTCTCGCGGGCGAAGGCGCGGATGCACCGCCGCACATCATCTTGTTCCCCGAGCGCACGTTCGACGAAGCGGCCTTCCTCGCCAAGGTGAAGGCGACGGTGGAGCGCGTCGGCTGGTGCACCGTGGTCGCCTCTGAGGGCCTGCTCAACGCGGAGGGACAATTCCTCGCAGAAGCCGGCACGCGCGACGCGTTTGGCCACAGCCAGCTCGGCGGCGTGGCGCCGGTGCTCGCGGCGTTGGTCAAGGAGAAGCTGGGCTACAAGTACCACTGGGCCCTGCCCGATTACCTGCAGCGCTCCGCGCGCCACCTTGCTTCCAAGACGGACGCCGACCAGGCCTATGCCGTCGGCAAGGCTGCTGTCGACTACGCGCTGGCTGGCATGAACGCGGTGATGCCGGTGATCGTACGCACCAACGATGCGCCGTACCGCTGGAAGATCGAGCCTGCGTCGCTATCGAAAATCGCCAATCGCGAGAAGAAGATGCCCGCAGGCTTCCTCACCCGCGACGGTTTCGGTATCACGGCGGCGGCCCGCCGCTACCTCTCACCGTTGATCCAGGGCGAAGCGCCGCTGCCCTATGGCAAGAACGGCCTGCCTCAGTACGTGACGCTGAAAAACGCCAAGGTCACGCAAAAGCTGGAGCCGTTCGGCCGGTAGGCATCATCGTAGGAAACGCTCCAGGCTCACTCGATAGTCGGCGTGATCCTGGATGCTGTTGTGCCCGGCGTCAGCCACCACCTGCAACGCGGGCGTCTGCCGGAAAGCGTGGACCAGTACCAGGGTGCGTGCGGCAGGAACTACTTGATCATCCTCTGCTTGGACCACCAATACAGGGCAGTGGATATCGTTGACGTAGCGCCATGATTCGAAGCGATCGCGCATCAGCGCGTTCACGGGCAACCATGGAAAGTACCCCTCAGCCACACGTACCAGGCTGTCGAACGGTGTGACCAGCACGAGGCGCTCCACCGGTCGCTTCGCCGCCAATTGCACCGCGACACCACTGCCCAGGCTGCGCCCGATCACCGCGACCTGCTCATGGGTCTGCGCCACGCGATCGAACAGGGCTGACGCATCAGCCATCAGCGCCGCCTCGCTCGGCTTGCCTCCGCTCGCGGCATAGCCACGATAGGGCAGCAAATAGATCGTGCGATCCGGAAACCAGCGCGCCAGCTCTTCGCGTGAATCCTCGATGCGTTCTCCATTCCCACCGAAATAAAGCAGCGCCTTCCGCTGCCCGGGGTTCATGACCCAACCACGCAGGCGGACGCCCTCATCCACCAGTTCGAAATCGGGCGCCTGCTGCACGCGCCAAGTCGTTTCGGGGTGATAGATCTCCTGCCGCTGTCCCAGATAGAGGGACACGCAGATGCCCGCATAGAGCACTACGGCCAGCGCCACCAACCCCAGCATCGCCCGCAAGAACATGAACGCCTCCCCAAGGATCCCTGTACATCGGTTCAGATGGATAAGCCAAGGCTGAAAGCTTGCACGACGCCTACGAAAAAACACATTCGACGTTCAGACGCAGATTTTTACGATGTGCTTGCCCGATACATCTGACGCATGGCGACGGCGGGCACTCCGAGGATGATGCGATGAAGACCCTTTCCAGCGTGTTCGTGGCCCTGGCCTTGCTCGCCAGCAGTGGCGTGGTGTCGGCCGATCCCTGGCACGATCATGACCGAGGCCGAGGCCATTACGACGATCACGGCCGCGGGCATGACCGTGACCGTCACGGCCCATGGGAGCATCGCTACTACAGCGACCGTGGCTACTACGGCCGTCCACACCGCTGGGAGCGCGGTTACCGCTATGACGGCCCGATGTATATCGTGAACGACTATCGGGGCTATCGCCTTGCACCACCACCCTATGGCTACCGCTGGGTGCGCAATGACAGCAATTACCTGCTCGTCTCGATCGGCGACAACATGATTCTGGACATGGTCATCCGCTGATCGACAGACGCCACCTACCGCCCTCTATCGTGCGAATCGTTCATGCTCACCCGCGGCGCTCATCGCCATGCGAAGACACTGACGATTGCGGCTTACCTCCTCGGACGCTCCTTCGCTCGCCTCCCAAGTGCCATAACCCTGCTTCCAAAGGGCTACCAAGGCCATAGGCAGGTGACCACCAGCTCGCCACGCCTGCTCCGCGAACAGGCAACCGCTGCTGTGTTCGCGATGGCGTAACGCGCTTTCGGCCAACAGCAGCAGCGCCCCCGCGTCGTTCGGCCCGGTCATCATTTCCAAGCATTTGGCGTAGACCGGACGATCATTTACTTCGTCAAGGGCCAGTAGCGCCTCGACCATGCATTGCAGCGCGCCGCGCATGAAGGTCGGCGTCCCCGTCAGTGGGCGGCTCAGTTCCACCGCGCGCTGGTATAGCGGCAAGGCTTCTTGCCGCCCCTTGTGCCGCGCCCAGGCCAGCACGGCGCGGCACGCGTGCAAGCGAAGATCCGGGTGTTGTTCGATGAAAGGAGCCAGAATCGATTCGACCTCCTCCAAGCGGGAGGTTTGCGAGGTGCCGTGGCCCAGTTCTGCGCGACCCAGCGCGACCAGAGCGAAAGCGCGCGCGTAGGTCACCTCCTCGTTCTCGCAGGATCGCAGACGTGCCAGCAAGGCATCGGCGTCGGCGTAGCGTTCCAGCGCCGCCTTCCCCACCGCCATGCCGGCCATCTCACAGAGCAACTCGATACACGCCCCAAGCACGGCGGCAGAGTGCTCGACCTTCATCGTTTCGGACCACGCTATGTGCAACCCTCGCAACCTCAGGCGACGCTCACTGGCGTTAAAGGCGGACATCTGGACGATCTGCAGTTCGGTCTGCAGGAGTGCCGCCCTCCAGTTCGGCGCCAAAGACGACGACACCCCACCCCGGACCAACAAAGCTCGAGCTTCCTCCAGGCGCTCCAAACTCCATGCGTCGGATCGTTCACGCAAGACCACGCGAAGGACGCTTTGGAGTTGCCAGGCCGCTTCGGACTGCGGTTGATCGTCGTCCGCGAGAGCGGCACGCAAGATCCCTTCGGCCTCGAGCAAGAGCGCTTCATCCACCTCGGGGCCGATAAGCGCCCTCACACGACACGCCTCGCCTAGTTGCAGGCGGGCCGCTGTGCCACGCTCAGCCGGCGGAATGCCCAACAGCTCATGGATGCCGGCGTCCATCATGCCTGCACGAATGGCTTCGTCCGGCTCCTCGTTGGCTTCCGCAAAAAGCTGAAGGCCAAACACGCGCTTTGCTTCCACATCATCAGGGTGGCGCTGCAAATGCGCTTCCAGTGCTTCCAATGACGCAACGGCGCCATCATTACTCGCACCCGGCAGACTCATCTGAGTATCTGGAGATTTGCCAGTTGGCTCGCGCGCAGCCAGTTCGTCAGCACCCAGCACCTTGAAGGCAAATACAACGGCCGACGTTTGCGCACCGGGACAGGGAAGGCGCGCCCACAGAGGCCACTCGAGATTGCCTGGCAACTTGAAGGAAACGCCGTTTCCTTCGCCCGTATCGACGGCAGCTCGGATGACTGATCTCTGGTGTCGCAAAGCGTCACCAGCCGGCCAAGTAGCACAGGCGCCACCAGGCGAGTTAAGTGCGTTGAACACCCGCACGGGAAAGTCCCCATCTTGGTCAATGGGAGGAGGGGGAAAGGCTACTGCCGGTACGGCATCGTGATCACGTAGGGAAGCTTCCATCTCCGCTTCGCCTCCATGCGAAGGTAGCACTGGCGTCGATGCGTCAGGCGTCGACACACCGTCCCAGCCAAGCGCCAGCACGGCAATTTCCTTATCCCTGAGACTGCGGTTTCCGCGCCATTCTGTTGCCCCGCGCACCTTTGCGTCTCCCACGCGACTGCAGCCAGATACCCAGCAAAAGCGCCACAAGTACCGCGATCCACAGACCGCGCTCTTCAACCAACCAAGACATCGAGAACGGTCCTTCCGAATGAATGCTCCTTTGCCCCGCGCGACCGTTTGCGACACCACCACTGCGTGCGATCTCAGTGGCAACGACCATCGTCAACGCAGGCGCCGTTGTCGTTGGCAAGACGTCAGGAGTGTTTGTCGATACCGAAGGCTCTTCCGCCGATATCGGCCCATCGCTCATATGCGGGTGTTCCGAGTCTGCGGGCCATGGGGGAAAACGCAAACGCGACGCGCGCAGCGAGTGCTCCGGGGCGGCGCGCTTTCTCCTTGCTGGCACCGGCGGGGCATCGGCTATAGCCACTCCCGCCGTAGCACGGGCGGGAGCTGGCCGCACGGCAACCGGAGCTGCCTCGACGAAAGGCACATCGAGAGGCAATACGGTGGCTCTCACATCGGCACGTTTGACTCCGGAACATGCCACCAGCAGTGCGCAAGTCGACACGATCATGCCTCCGACCAGCGACTCTCGCCGCGCGACGGCCTCGCTGAGGCGATCGTAGACCGGCGACGCGCGCTTCACCTTGCTCAGAGCTCGTGCAAGTGGACGAACTCTGCGGCGGCATCGCGATGCGTCGCGATGACATTCTGGCTGACCCAACCGGGGAAGATATTGGATCGGCTATTGGCGAAATTGCCGGCGCTGTACAGATACGGCAGGTGAGACCAGCAGCGATATCCCCTGGACTTCAACGCGTCGATCTCCCGCGTGGCCAAGTCAGCATTGGATAGACGGAAATAGATCGTGGGGTTGTGCGTGCGCAACGCGCCTTCGGCACCCGCAAGCATGGGCAGCAGGCCGCCGCCACGATTGACCTTGATGAGATGCAGCTTATCCAGTCGCAGGTTGTCCACGGATACCTCACGGCTGACTTCCTCGGACTGTTCATCCGAAGCCGCGAAAGTAACCGTCGCCCCTCCGCTCTCGCCAAGTGCCGCATGAACCGGATAGACATTGCGAAGACCGTTGAGCGCCAGCGTGGAGCAAAGCGCAATGTGTTCATAGCGGCGCGGCTCGACCACATGCACCTGGCCAGTGTCGCCGACTAGCTTGGAGAGCCACAGAGTATGTGCTCCATATTCCGCGCCGTACTCGAGGACGACCTGACCCTCGTCGATCAGTGCGCCTAGGGTATCGAGCTCCTGCTCGACCCATTCACCATAAGTGGACAACGAGCGCGCCACCGTGTCCTTGGCGCCATTGTCGAGCACAAGGCCGTACCGCGTATGCCAGAACGTCGGCTGCGTTGCCACGATGGAGCGGCTGGATACAGCGGGTACATGTGCAGGTGTTGCGGGAGCCGGGACTGCGGCGGCAAGGCCGGAATTGACCTGTTCTTCGTTCATGACGTTCTCTTCAGAATACAAGGGTAAATTTGACCTGAGAGATTGAGCGAAGAACCGCTCGAATTGATCTAAGGGATTTCTGAAAAGTGATGTAACGCCACGCATCCGTGTGGCGCGTCCGCCCACCTCATGTTCTATCGGAACGCTGTAGGCCAGCGAGGCGATGAAGGGTCCGCAGAAGGGCTCATCCAGATCAAAGGCTATTCAGGGGCAATAGCAGGACTTCTCGGATGGCAGCATTTCCACGAGAAATGCCCCAGCGCTGCGCCGCACAACATAGAAATTCACATCCGTTGCCTATACTCACCCGAGACCGCCCCACAGGGGCGGCCGCCGTGTCGGGGTGCCGGTGGCGGCCCCGACCTATGTATTACCACTCATGGGGAGGCTCCGATGCTGCAGCAGTATGGCGTGTGGATCGTGCTGGCATGTGCGGTTCTGGCGGTTCTCTACGGCGCACTGTCCGTGCGCTGGATCTTGGCAAAATCGCCGGGCAACGCACGGATGCAGGAGATCGCATCGGCGATCCAGGAAGGTGCGAAGGCGTATCTCAATCGCCAGTACGCCACCATCAGCGGCGTAGGCGTAGTGTTGTTCTTCGTCATCGGCTTTGCCCTGGATTGGGGTACCGCGATCGGCTTCGCGATCGGCGCGGTGCTGTCCGGTGCGACCGGCTATATCGGCATGAACGTCTCCGTCCGCGCCAACGTGCGCACGGCGGAAGCCGCACGCCATGGCCTGGCATCCGCGTTGAACGTGGCCTTCCGCGGCGGTGCCATCACCGGCATGCTGGTGGTGGGCCTGGCCCTGCTGGGCGTCACGGGCTACTACGTGGTGCTGGGGCACATGGGCTACGAGACCATGCGCGCGCTGCATGCACTTGTGGGCCTGGCCTTCGGCTCGTCGCTGATCTCGATTTTCGCGCGTCTGGGCGGCGGCATCTTCACCAAGGGTGCGGACGTGGGCGCTGACTTGGTCGGCAAGGTGGAAGCCGGCATTCCCGAGGATGACCCGCGCAATCCTGCCGTGATCGCCGACAACGTAGGCGACAACGTGGGCGACTGCGCCGGCATGGCCGCCGACCTCTTCGAAACGTATGCGGTGACGCTGATCGCCACCATGCTGCTCGGCGGCGTGATGGCCGAGCAGACCGGTAGCAATGGGGTGTTGTATCCGCTGGTGCTGGGCGGCGCCTCCATCGTGGCGTCGGTAATTGGCACCTTCTTCGTGAAGGCGCGCGGCCCCAAGATCATGAACGCGCTGTATGCCGGCGTGGCGGTCTCCGCGATATTGGCCGCGATCGCATTCTGGCCCATCACGAGCCAGTTGATGGGTGAATCCGCTTACGGAGTGAGCCACCTGTACGGCTGCGCGATCATCGGCCTGGTGCTGACGGGCGCGATGGTGGTGATCACCGAGTACTACACCGCCACCGAGTACAAGCCGGTGCAGCACGTGGCGCAGGCGTCCACCACGGGTCACGCGACCAACATCATTGCGGGCATCGGCGTATCGATGAAGTCCACCGCACTGCCGGTGCTGGCAGTCTGTGCGTCCATCTGGGGCGCGTATCAGCTGGCTGAGCTGTATGGCATCGCCATTGCTGCCACGGCCATGCTGAGCATGACGGGCATGATCGTGGCACTCGATGCCTATGGCCCCATCACCGACAACGCCGGCGGCATCGCCGAGATGGCCGAGCTTCCGCCGGAAGTGCGGGCGGTCACCGATCCGCTCGACGCAGTGGGCAACACCACGAAGGCGGTGACCAAGGGCTACGCCATCGGCTCTGCCGGCCTGGCGGCGTTGGTGTTGTTTGCCGACTACACGAATAACCTCAAGCAGCACCTCAACGTCACCGACTTCCGCTTCGACCTGTCCAACCCGTACGTGATCATCGGCCTGCTGATCGGCGGCCTGATCCCCTACCTGTTCGGCGCCATGGCAATGGAAGCCGTGGGCCGTTCGGCAGGCGCGGTGGTCGAGGAAGTGCGACGCCAGTTCCGCGAGATCGAGGGCATCATGGAGGGCACCACCAAGCCAGATTACTCGCGCGCCGTGGATATGCTCACGAAGTCAGCGATCAAGGAGATGCTGATTCCCTCACTGCTGCCCGTGCTGGTACCCGTGGTCGTGGTGTTTGGCTTCAAGTGGCTGGGCGGCCCCGAGGCAGGGGCACAGGCGCTGGGCGGCGTACTCATCGGCACCATCGTTACCGGCCTGTTCGTGGCCATCTCCATGACCACCGGCGGCGGCGCTTGGGACAACGCCAAGAAGTACATCGAAGACAATCACTTCGGCGGCAAGGGATCCGACGCCCACAAGGCAGCCGTGACCGGCGATACCGTGGGTGATCCGTACAAGGACACAGCGGGCCCGGCAGTAAACCCGTTGATCAAGATCATCAACATTGTCGCGCTACTGCTGATTCCGCTGCTGTAACTGCAGGCGTTCCACAAACCGGCCCCTTTCCGCCCGAGGAAAGGGGCCGGTGCGTTTTAGCCGCACCACGGCCCTGACTTTAGTCACGCGCGCCATGCCGCAGTGCCGGCCACACTCGGGCTTTCGGCCACTCACACCCAAGGACAACGCATGACATCCAAGACTCCGCTCTGGCTGGCACTCGCGCTGGGCATCACACTAGGCGGCATGACGCACGCAGCCGACACCATCAGCCCCGCCGCCAAAGATCCCAACCTCTGGCTGGAAAACATCGACGGCACCAAGCAACTCGACTGGGTTAAGCAACAAAACGCCACCACGGTGAAGAAATACGCCGACAGCGCTGAGTTCAAGCAACTCGATGCGCGTCTGCTCGAGGTGCTCGATTCGCATGACCGCATCCCCATGGTCAGCAAGATGGGCGACTACTTCTACAACTTCTGGCGCGACAAGGAACACCCCAAGGGGCTGTGGCGCCGCACGACGCTGGACGAATACCGCAAGAACAGCCCAGCGTGGGAAACGGTAATCGATCTGGATGCGCTCTCAGCCGCCGAAAAGGAAAACTGGGTGTGGCACGGCGCCGAGTGCCTGAAGCCGGAATATCGTCGTTGCACGGTGTTTCTCTCGCGCGGTGGCGCGGACGCCAGCGTGATGCGCGAGTTCGACCTCAAGGACAAGCAGTTCGTGAAGGGCGGCTTCGAACTTCCCGAAGCCAAGCTGCGTGTGGACTGGATGGATCTCGACCACCTCTACGTAGCTACCGACTTCGGTCCGGGCTCCATGACCAAGTCGAGCTATCCGCGCATCGTGAAGGAGTGGAAGCGCGGCACGCCGCTATCCAGCGCGAGCACGGTGTACGAGGCCAAAGAGGACGACATGTCGGTCTCCGCTGTGCGCGACCAGACGCCTGGTTTTGAGCGGGACCTGGTGACCCGTCAGATCGCCTTCTACGATAGCGAGACCTTCCTCCGCAGCAAGGACGGTAAGCTCACCAAGATCGACGTACCCAACGACGCCAATGTCGACACGTATCGCGAATGGCTGCTCGTCGAGCCCCGCAGCGACTGGACGGTGGGCGGCAAGACGTACACGTCGGGCTCGCTGCTCGCCGCGAAGTTCGACGACTACATGGCCGGCAAGCGCGACATCACCGTGCTGTTCCAACCGACCGACACCACCGCGCTCGACGGATACTCGTGGACGCGCCATCACCTGATCCTCAACGTGATGGACAACGTGGTGAACAAGCTCGAGGTGCTCACGCCCGGTGACGGCGCGTGGAAGCGCTCGCCACTGGGCGGCGCGCCGGCGCTCTCCACTATTACTGCGGGCGGCGTGGACGAAGACACCAGCGACGACTACTTCCTTACCGTGTCCGGTTTCCTGCAACCCACCACGCTCTACTACGGCACGCTTGAGCAGGGCGACGCGCAGGCCATCAAGCACAGCCCCAGCTTCTTCGATACATCGAAGTACGCAGTGAGCCAGCATTTCGCCACCTCGAAGGACGGCACCCGTGTGCCGTACTTTGAAATCGCCCCCCAAGAACCTCAAAGCAGATGGCAAGAACCCCACCTTGCAGTATGGCTACGGCGGCTTCGAGGTGTCCTTGCAGCCCGCCTATAGCGGCAGTGTCGGACGTGCCTGGCTCGAGCAGGGCGGCGTGTACGTCATCGCCAACATCCGTGGCGGCGGCGAGTATGGCCCGCGCTGGCACAAGGCGGCCTTGAAGGCCGACCGTTTGCGTGCCTACGAAGACTTTGCCGCGGTGTCGCAGGATCTGTTCCAACGCAACATCACCTCCCCGCAGCACTTGGGCGCCATGGGTGGCAGCAACGGTGGCTTGCTGATGGGCAACATGCTCACGCTGTACCCGCAGCTCTATGGCGCCGTCGTGAGCCAAGTGGCCCTGCTGGATATGCAGCGCTACACGCACCTGTCGGCAGGCGCCTCCTGGATCGCCGAGTACGGTGACCCGGACAAGCCGGCGGAATGGGCGTGGATCCAGAAGTTCTCGCCGTACTTCAACGCCAAGGCCGGGCAGAAATACCCGCCCGTGCTTTTCACCACCTCCACGCGCGACGATCGTGTGGGCCCGGTGCACGCGCGCAAGATGGCCGCGAAGCTCCAGACGCTCGGCTACGACGCCAGCTTCTACGAGAACATCGAGGGCGGTCACGGCGCGGCGGCGGACAACAAGCAGGCGGCCTTCATGAGTGCGCTCGGCTACACCTATCTGTGGGATCACGTGAAGTAAGCGACGCTCCTGCGTACCATGGTGCGCTGGCATAAGCCGGCGCACCTTCATTTCTCCGCATGAGCAACCTCACGATCCGCCCCGAACTACGCGAATGGATTCTTTCCACCAGTCGCTCCGGCTGCAGCCTCAGCGACCTGCTGAAGATGCTCAAGGATGCCGGCTACGGTGGTGAGCAGAGCCGCCAGATCGTCGCCCGCGTGCTGAACTTGCCCTTGGCCACGGTCATCGCCGCAGCGAAGAACAAGGTGGTCGGCGCACGAACCCGCCACCCGCAAGCGCCTTTGCAAACGGTCGGCGACCATCCGGTGAAGATCACCGTCAGCACCGATGCGCCCATAGTGCGTGTGCTGGAGAATCTGCTTACGTCCGAGGAATGCGACGGGCTGATGGCCGAAGCGACGCCCCGCCTAGCCCGCTCGCTTACCGTGGACGTTGACGGTCGTCACCAGACCGACCAGCGACGCACCAGCCAAGGCATGTTCTTCGGCATCGGCGAGACGCCCCTCGTGCAGCGGATCGAGCAGCGCATCGCCGACCTGCTCGCCATTCCCGTCAACCACGGCGAAGGCCTGCAGATCCTGCATTACCAGGCGGGCCAGGAATACGAGCCACATTTCGACTGGTTCAACCCCGAGCAGCCAGGCTTCTCCGCCATCACGGCGCGCGGTGGTCAGCGCATCGCCAGCGTAGTGATGTACCTCAACACGCCGGAGGAAGGCGGCGGCACGGCCTTTCCGCGCATCGGCCTTACCGTTACGGCCATGCGCGGTTCAGCCGTCTATTTCGCCTACGACACCGGGGACGAAGCGTCGCTGCATGCGGGGCTGCCTGTGATCAAGGGCGAAAAATGGATCGCCACCAAATGGTTACGGGAACGCCCGTACCAAGCCTAAGCACCGCCGAGGGCCCGTCTCACGCTGAACTGCAACCGGGCCACGAGGCGGCCAAACTGCTGCGATGCACCACCTTTTGCCGTAGAATTTCAAGTCTTTGCACTCACTACGCCTAAGGACACGCACATGGGTCTGCACCTCGTACCCGCCGGCCGCAAGGTTCCGGACGAAATCAACGTCATCATCGAAATCCCCAAGGATGCGGAGCCCGTCAAGTACGAGGTGGAGAAGGAAAGTGGCGCGATCTTTGTCGACCGCATCCTGTCCACGCCGATGCGCTACCCGTGCAACTACGGCTACGTCCCGGGCACGCTCGGTGGCGACGGTGACCCGCTCGACGCGCTGGTGATTCTGCCGTTGCCGCTGGTGCCGGGCTCGGTGATCCGTTGCCATCCGGTCGGCATGCTGAAGATGACCGACGAAGCCGGCAGCGATGAGAAGCTGGTGGTGGTGCCGGTCGAGAAGATCTTCGCGGGCTACGCGCATATCAAGGACATCAAGTCCGTCTCGGGCCACTGGCTTGAGCGCATTGGTCACTTCTTCGAGCATTACAAGGATCTCGAGAAGGGCAAGTGGGTAAAGATCGAAGGTTGGGTCGGCGCCGACGAAGCCAAAGCTGAGATCCTCAGCGGCATCGAGCGCTACAAGGCCGACAATAAGGCCTGAGTCTCACGCGCAGCATTAAAATGAAACGCCGCCCTCGGGCGGCGTTTTTTTGTGCCCTATGTCAGGTCGTTGAGGCATCCGCGGTTGCGGTGGCTGCCTGCCCCGGGAAGGAGCCGCCATCATCCATGCCAGTCACCCACCACATCACGGCGCTGGCCAGCAGGACGCCTAGCGCCAGGGTGGCGAGCACGGTGCTGAGAATCACATGTCCCTGGCGGGCGTTGTCTGGTGTCGACATGACGCGTCTCCTGGTGCCGATGTGATTATTCCAACGCGCGTGTCGTCCTTCCGATGACCGAGGCGTGCATGCCCAGTGTCTTTCAGGCAACGGTAAACGGCCGGGGTTCAAGCCGGCCGTCGGTCGCGTCGCAAAATACTTCGGCCAGGCACATCCCTGCGAAACCCATCGCGCGTTGTTCCGGCAGCTCTGTCGCTACCGGAACAACGCCAGCTCGTCGTCAAGCCTTGTGATAGACCTCGGAGCCCTGCTGACGGAACTCGGCAGACTTCTCCGCCATGCCTTCTTCCAGTGCGCTCTCTTCACCCGTGCCGTGCTCGGCCGCGTAGTCGCGCACGTCCTGCGTGATCTTCATCGAGCAGAACTTCGGACCGCACATGGAGCAGAAATGCGCGCTCTTGTGCGCATCTTTCGGCATCGTCTCGTCATGGAATTCCTTCGCCTTTTCTGGATCGAGGCCAAGGTTGAACTGGTCATCCCAACGGAACTCAAAGCGAGCCTTGGACAGTGCGTTGTCGCGCACTTGCGCACCCGGATGGCCCTTGGCTGAGATCCGCCGCGTGCGCGGCGATCTTGTACGCAATGATGCCGTCGCGCACGTCCTGCTTGTTCGGCAGGCCCAGGTGCTCCTTCGGCGTCACGTAGCAGAGCATGGCCGTGCCGAACCAGCCGATCATCGCTGCGCCAATGGCGGAGGTGATGTGGTCGTAGCCCGGTGCGATATCGGTGGTCAGTGGCCCCAGCGTATAGAACGGCGCTTCGTGGCACTTCTCCAGCTGACGCTCCATGTTCTCCTTGATGAGCTGCATGGGCACATGGCCGGGGCCTTCGATCATCACCTGCACATCGTGCTTCCACGCGATCTGCGTGAGTTCGCCCAGCGTGTCCAGCTCACCGAACTGCGCGGCGTCGTTGGCGTCGGCAATGCAGCCCGGACGCAGGCCGTCGCCGAGGCTGAAGGACACGTCGTACGCCTTCATGATCTCGCAGATGTCTTCGAAGTGCGTGTAAAGGAAGTTTTCCTTGTGGTGCGCGAGGCACCACTTCGCCATGATCGAACCGCCGCGCGAGACGATGCCCGTCACACGCTTAGCCGTGAGCGGCACAAAGCGCAGCAGCACGCCCGCATGGATGGTGAAGTAGTCGACGCCCTGCTCCGCCTGCTCGATCAGCGTGTCGCGGAAGATCTCCCAGGTGAGGTCTTCGGCCACGCCGCCAACCTTCTCCAGCGCCTGGTAGATCGGCACCGTTCCGATCGGCACCGGCGAGTTGCGGATGATCCACTCGCGCGTCTCGTGGATGTGCTTGCCGGTCGACAGATCCATCACGGTGTCGCCACCCCAGCGGATCGACCACACCAGCTTCTCCACTTCCTCGGCAATACCGGAGGACACGGCGGAGTTGCCGATGTTCGCGTTGATCTTGGTGAGGAAGTTACGGCCGATGATCATCGGCTCTGCTTCCGGGTGGTTGATGTTGGCCGGGATGATGGCGCGGCCGCGGGCCACTTCATCACGCACGAATTCCGGCGTGATCAGCTTGGGCAGCGCGGCGCCGAACGACTCGCCCGGATGCTGGTTGCGCAGCGCGCTTTCATGCAGCGCCTCGATGCGCTGGTTCTCGCGGATAGCGATGTATTCCATTTCTGGCGTGACGATGCCCTGTCGCGCGTAGTGCATCTGCGTAACGTTGGCTCCGGCCTTGGCGCGATGCGGGGCGCGCGTCGCGGTGAAGCGGAAGGCGTCGAGCTTCGGATCGGCGGCGCGCTGGCGTCCAAAGGCCGAGCTCAGGCCAGTCAGTTGCTCGGTGTCGCCGCGCTCAGCGATCCAGGCGGCGCGCAGGGCCGGCAGGCCGGTAATCAGGTCCACTTTGTAGTCAGGGTCCGTGTACGGGCCCGAGGTGTCGTACACGGTGATCGGCGGGTTCTCTTCGCCACCGAACAGGGTCGGCGTCTGCGCCTGGCAGATCTCGCGCAATGGCACCTTCAGGTCGGGGCGGCTGCCCTGCACGTAGATCTTGCGCGAGCCCGGGATCGGACGCGTCACGGCTTCGGAGAGTTCCTGCGCGGCGCGCGCGAGGTCATTGGGCAGGGCATTCATCGGCAAGATCCGTCGGGGCTAAAAGCCATGTCCCCGAAGGGACGTGCTTTTGTTGAGGAGTCCGCACAGGGGTGTGCGGGGTGTTGCGAATGGATTCGCATACCAACAACAGAAGCGACGGCGCCCAGATATGCCCTAGGGCATACGGGCGAAGCTCCCTACAGCGGTACTAGCCGCATCAGGTTCGAAGGGACTCTCTCAGCCGGTTATTCCGGCACCCCCGCTTCACGCCTCTATTTGAGCACGAAGCGGAGGAGGCCGCGAGTGTGGCGGCCTCGGCGGACCCGGAAAGGGCTCCGATCAGCGGGGCAGATAGGCCCGCAGGAACATGTCCACACCGTCGCGGGCGGTCTGTTCCAGCTCCGCGGTGTAGGACTGCACGCACTCTTCGCAGCCGAACATGCGGCGCATGAGCATTTCACCCTTGATCAGGGAGATGAACTGGCCCGCGGCGCGGGTGATGTTGACGATGTCCAGCTTGCTGTCGTCAACCGCCTGTTGCAGGAGCCGTTTCATGAGGCCCTGGGTGCGATCGGGACCTTCCTCCCACAGCAGCTTGCCGTAGCGGGGGTTGCCCTGACGGCAGTCGCTGAGGATGGCGCGGAAGGTGCCGACGTTCTGGACGTCACAGTCGAGGCGCACGTGGTGGAGGGCGATGCGCTGCAGCGTTTCGCGGATGTCCTCGGCCGGATCGTAGTGGTAGGTGTCCTCGGGAATGAGGTCCTGGATACGGGCGCGGATGACCTCGCGGAACAGATTGTCCTTGTCGCCAAAGTGGCTATAGACGGTGAGCTTGGATACACCCGCTTCCGCCGCCACGGCGTCCATGCTGGTGCCGGCGAAGGCGTTGCGGATGAACAGGGCCTTGGCGGCCTCAAGGATCGCCGCGCGCTTTTCCATGTCCTTGGGACGGCCGGGCCCCTGAGGCTTGGTCTGCGGGATCGTGCTCATGGCTATACCTTCACAAATGGCTTCACAAATGGGTAACGCCCGTTTAGTATACGCGGCGGTTTAGTTATTTTCCATGGCCAAGATACACGGCTTCGTTCATGTCGACCACTATCGCCGAACTTTCCCTTAGCCCAGCCTACCGCCTTGCTCAACGTGCGCTCGCCCTATGGCTTGAGCATGCGGCTGGAGGCGCGCGGCAGGCGGCCTTTTTGGCGCGAACGGCCCTATTCGGGCTGGACGCCGTCGAACGGGCCCGTATCGCCCGCTGGCTGGCCTGGCTGGAGGTGGCGGCGCAGAGCCGCGCCCTCGCCTCGCCGGCAGCTCGTATCCAGCGCCTTGACGCATCCTTGCATCAGGCTATGCAAGATGCATTAGCGCGCCTGCCCGGTCAGACGGCTGTCGCACACAAGGGGAACCATAGGCGCAGTGCCCGAGTGTTTTATGGCTAAGTGTCCGCGGACACCGCGCCACACATGACTTCCGTCAACCGAGTGCGGTGACTTCCGGCACTTCGTAGCGTATGGACGAGACTGCAGGCTTTGCACATTGTCGGAAGATGGCTAAGCGCTTATGATTTTTAGCCTTTTTCCGATTCAAATTGGGACGTAGCAACATGGCGATGAACTTCGAACAGGCGCGAGTGAACATGGTGGAGAACCAGGTGCGCCCCTGGGAGGTGCTGGATGCCCGCGTACTCGACGTGCTGGGCACCGTGCGCCGCGAGGATTTCGTTGCCCCGGAGCACCGCAAGCTGGCTTTCGCCGACCTCTGCCTGCCGCTGGGGCATGGCGAGGTGATGATGAAGCCGGTGCTTGAGGGCCGCGTGCTGCAGGCGCTCGAGTTGACGCCGAACGACCAAGTGCTGGAAATCGGCACGGGTTCGGGCTTCCTTACCGCATGCATGGCCAAGCTCGCCGGCCACGTCACCAGCCTGGACATCCATGCCGACTTCGTCACCGCTGCCGGCGCGCGCCTGGCAAACGCAGGCATCAGCAATGTGAAGCTTGAAGTGGGCGAGGCCGTGAATGCATGGCAGCCGACCGGCTTGTTTGACGCGCTGGTGGTAACCGGCGCGGTGTCCCAGATTCCGCAGCGCTTCCTGGGCTGGCTGAAGCCGGGTGGCCGTATGCTGGTGGTGCGCGGTGAATCGCCGGTGCAGCACGTGCTACTGCTGACCCACGAAGGCAACGGCCGCTATCGCGAAGAGTCGCTGTTCGAAACCGACCTGCCGTACCTGAAGCACGCCGAGCCGCCGCGTCGCTTCGTTTTCTGACCTTATTTCCCTATACATGAGGCAACCCATGCGCTTGAAGCTTCTGACCCTTGCCCTGGCCCTGTCGGCGTTCCCGCTGGCCGGCCACAGCGAGGATTTGCTGGATGCATACCGAGAAGCCCGCGCCAATGACCCGGTGCTGTCGCAGGCGGAAGCCACGCGCCTTGCCATCGGTGAAGGCGTCACTCAGGCGCGTGCGTTGATGCTGCCGCAGCTCAACGGCAGCTTCGGCCTGACGCAGCAGTCGACCGGCAGCCAGTCCAGCAACGGCCTCATCGTCAGCGATACCGGCCATTCGCGCACACGCTCGGTGTCGGCCACGCTGACGCAGTCGATCGTGGACCTGAGCCAGTGGGCCAACCTGTCGGCTGCTAAGTCGCAGGCCTCTTCACAGGACTCCGCCTACGACGCCTCGCTGCAGAACCTGTACGTGCGCGTCACCACGGCCTACTTCGGCGTGCTGACCAGCCAGGATGCGCTGGTGTTCGCCAAGGCCAATGAAGACGCTTACAAGGAGGCCTACGACCAGGCCGACCAGCGCTTCAAGGTGGGCCTGTCCGCTATCACGGACGTCTACCAGGCCAAGTCGTATTACGAACTGGCCAAGGCCCAAACGATCTCTGCGCAGAACACGCTCAACGACGCCAGGGAAGCGCTGACGCAGATCACGGGCAAGCCGGTAGGCGATCTGAAGAAGCTGCGTGAAGACCTGCCGCTGACGCCGCCGAACCCGGCCGACCCGAACACCTGGGTGCAGGCTGCGCTGCAGTCCAACGCCACGATTCAGTCCAACCAGTACACCGTGCAGGCTGCCGAACACAGCATTGATGCGGCACGCGCTGGCCATCTGCCGACGCTCGACGCGTCCGTGCAGCGTGGCAAGAGCACGAGCTGGTTCGAACAGGCCAGCGCAGCTGGCCTACGTGGCAACGGCCAGTACGGCACGACAGTCGGTCTTTCGGTGAACATCCCGATCTTCTCTGGCGGCGCCACCCAGTCCAAAGTACGTCAGTCAATCTACCAGCGTGACGAAGCGCAGGATTCCCTCGAATCCACCCGCCGCCAGGTAGTCCGCGACACGCTCAACTATTACCGCTCCGTGATTGCCGGCATCAGCCAGGTGGAAGCCAACAAGGCCTCTGTCGATTCCGGCCAGAAGGCATTGGAAGCCACGCGCGCCGGCTTCGACGTGGGCACGCAGACCATGCTGAACGTGCTCAATGCGATTCAGACGCTGACCCAGGCCGAGAGCAGCTACTCGCAGTCCCGTCACCAGTTGGTGCTGGATCAGTTGGAGCTGAAGCAGTCGGCTGGCTCCATCGACGTGAAGGACATGGAACTGGTCAATACGATGCTGCAGTAAGACAGCACCCCGCTACACGCAAGAATGACGAGGCCGGGCTAGTCCCGGCCTCGTTGCATTCGGCATTTGGATCGGCAGCCGCCTGGACGTCTATTCCTGTAGCAGGCCGTCGATCATCCCCATCACGCGCTTGACCGCGCCACGCTCGCTGTCGAACACGATACGAGCCGCCTCACCCATGCGTTTGCGCTGGGGCGGATCACGCAGGAGCTGGAGCAGGGCTGCGCCGAGATCCTGCGGGGTATTCACGCGCGATGCCCCGCCCTCGCCGATCAGGGTCAGCGTGATCTCTTCGAAATTGAAGGTATGCGGCCCCACCAGTACAGGGGTCGACAACGCGGCAGGCTCCAGTACGTTGTGCCCACCGATGGGCACAAGGCTGCCGCCGACGAACGCGAGATCGGAGCCCGCATAGAACGGCATCAACTCGCCCATCGCATCGATCACGAACACCTGGTGGGCGGCGGAGGGCACGCGATCGGCGCTGCGCGTCCCCACCGTAAAGCCCAGGCTGCGCGCCGAGCTTTCGACCAACTTGAAGCGCTCGGGGTGGCGCGGCGCAATCAGCAGCAACGCGTCGGGCAAGCGCGTGAGCACCTCCAGATGCGCCTCGAGCACGGGCAGCTCTTCACCTTCGTGCGTGCTGCCGGCGATCCACACAGGACGCAGGCACCCCCATTGCTGGCGCAGTTCCTCACCCTTGCGCTCGGCGTCGTAGGGGACGGGCATGTCGAACTTCAGGTTGCCGGTGACCGTGATCTTCTCGCGGTCTGCGCCAAGTTCGCGGTAGCGCGCCGCATCGGTGCGCGACTGTGCAGCGATCTGATGCACGCATCGGAGCGCCTGCGCCACCAGGCCACCCATCGGCTTGTAGCCGCGCAGTGAGCGCTCGGAGAGCCGCGCGTTGACGATCATCAGGGGAATACTGCGACGCCGGCACGCAAAGTACAGATTCGGCCAGATCTCGGTTTCCACGATGATGGCCAGGCGCGGCCTTACCCGCTTAAAGAATCGCGAGACCGCAAACGGCAGATCGTAAGGCAGGTAGACATGGAACACGCTGTTGCCGAACAACTGCCGCACACGCTCCGAGCCGGTGGGCGTGACCGTGGTCACCACCAGCGGGGCATTCGGATAGTCCGCCTGCAAGGCTTTGATCAGCGGCTCGGCGGCATTGACCTCGCCCACCGACACCGCATGCACCCACAGGCTGCCTGTGAATCCAGGTGCTTCGAAGAAGCCGAAACGCTCGCGCCAACGCTTGTGGTAGTCGCCATAGCGCACGCCACGCGCCAATAGCCGCAGCATGATCAGCGGCGTCACCAGATACATGGCGAGGGTGTAGAGATAGCGCAACGGCAAGCCCATCGGATGCGGTGGGCCAGTATATCGGCTCGCGCCCCGCGTCCCCGTCATAGCCGTGCGGCAAGGGAATCACCGCGTGGCGGCTCGCCTCGCTTTCCCCTCTTCCCTACAATGCTGGCGATGCCTGGCATGCCCCGTCCCACGTTTACCCGCTCCCTGCTCGCTCCGATGCACTGGCCCGCCTGGCTGGGAGTTGGCGTGATCTGGCTCATCGCCCACCTGCCGCGCTCGTGGCTGATGGGGCTTGGACGCGGCCTGGGCTGGCTGGTGCAACGCGTGCCCTCCCCGCGACGCCATATCGCAGAGGTGAACATCGGCCTGTGCTTTCCGGAATTGTCCGCAAAGGATCAAGCCGAGCTGGTGGATGCGCACCTGCGTGACATTGGCCTGATGATGATGGAGTTCGCCCTGGGCTGGATGGGGAGCGAACGCTCCATCGCCAAAGTGCCGGTGACCATTGAAGGCCTGGAGCATCTTGAAACCGCACTGGCGCAGGGCAAGGGCGTGCTACTCGTGGGTGGCCATTTCTCGCACCTGGAGTTGTGCGCGCGACTGGTCTCCCAGCGCATCCGCATTTCGGGCATGTACCGCCGCATGGATTCGCCTGTGTTCGAGTGGGCCGTGCTGCGCGCCAGGCTCGACTACGCAGAAGCCATGTTCGAGAAGGACGACATCCGCGGCACCGTGAAGCACCTGCGCAACGGCGGCACGCTCTGGTATGCACCCGACCAGGACATGCGCAGCAAGGACAACGTGTTCGTGCCGTTCTTCGGAGTTCCAGCGGCCACCATTACCGCCACTCATCACCTGGCCCGGCTGTCGGGCGCGCGGGTGATCCCGTTCTACCATCGCCGACTGCCCGGAAACGCAGGCTACGCGTTGAAGTTGGGCGCACCGCTCGAACAGTTCCCAAGCAAGGACACGCTGGAGGACACCGCGCGCGTCAATGTCTGCATCGAAGACATGGTGCGCGCCGCTCCCGAGCAATACCTGTGGGTACACAAGCGTTTCAAGACCCGGCCCGACGGCGCGACATCGGTCTACTGAAGGCCCTACGTCGAACGACAGGGCGCGACGACAGATTGATGACAGTCTGTCCGTGTAAAAACATACGAATCTTTTTCCCACGATTCACCCCACATGACTTTCCGGCTGTTTCTGCGCTCGCTGCGCCAACGCCGCGATTGGCGTGGCTCGCCCTCAAAGCGCCTCGCCGCCGGCCTGAAATACATCGCCCGTAGTGCCCGCATGGCGCGTCGGCAAGCCTCATGGCTGGCCGAGCTGTATGGCTCGCCGCGACTGACCTCCATCCTCGCGCACGACCCTCGTCTGCACGAACGCTGGCACCATCACTACATCAATCGCCGCATGGGGCGAGGTGAGCGCTTGGCTATCATTAGCCAGCACTACCGCTTCGCCTTCCAGCAGCTACCGCAGGCGATGATCGATGACGTGTATTTGCAAGGTCGCCATACGCTCGGCGCACTCACACTGAAGGACGGCAGCGAGCTGCTGCTGGAGCTGCGCCGGCCGACCGGCCGCAGTCGCGAGGGCGAGCTGGCGCTATGCCTCGCCAACACGCAGGGCCAGATCCTTTCGTCCGCCATCTTCAGCATCGCTGACGAAGGCAAGGCCCTGCTGATCGGCTGCCTGCAGGGCGCAGCCGCCGAGCTGGGCCGCGAAGCGGTGCGCGAACTCACCAAGCAATGCTACGGCCTGCGGCCGAAGAACCTGTTGTTCTCGCTGCTGCTGGCCTTCGGCTCGTTCACGGGCGCCACGCGGATCTACGGCGTGAGCAACCTCACGCATCCGTTTGCCGGCGAGGCCGACAAGATCAAGGCCGACTACGACAGCTTCTGGGAAGAATGCCAGGGGGTGCTGCAGCCGGACGGCTTCTTCGCATTGCCTATCTCGGAACCGGAGCGCGACGAGTCGCAGGTGGAAAGCAAGCATCGCTCCGCCTTCCGTCGCCGCGAAATGCTTCGCCGCGAAGCCTGCGCGCGCCTGCTGGCGGCGCTGCGCGATCAGCCGCTGCCGTTGTCACAGGCCGCCTGACGCCGTTCGCCGCGACATCCCCGGCACGCACGCCGGGGATGTCTTGGTGACGCTTACTGCACGTTGACGAAGGCCTTCCAGGCCTTGAGCAAGTTATTGGCGTCGACCGAGCCGAGGCCCGACGCAAAACTCCAGCCCTGACGCGCCGCGAACGCTTCCGTGGTCGCGTTGTACTTGCTGGTGCTGGTCGAAGTCAGACCCAACTGGATCGGCCCCAGGTACGAGTTCGGCAACGCACCGTAGTAGTAGCAGTCCGGCGTGACCACGTTGGGCAATTGCTGCACGCACTGCGTCGCGATGCTGCCCCGCGTGACATTATGGAACACGCACTTGCTCGTGCCCTTGGTGCCATTGTCCGCATTGCACGCAGCCAGCGAGGCCGGCGGTGCGCCCTTCGCGCCGCCGTACTCATCCGAGGCGAGCACATACAGCGTCGGCGCAGCATTACCCTGGTTCGGCGACAGTCCCTTCGCCGCCAGCCCCTGGTCGATCAATGCCTGGATACCCGCAAACATCGGTGACGACAACGACGTACCACCGATCAACGCGGTGCTGCCGGTAAAGCCCGGCGTGCACGGGTACGCCTGTGCGCACACGATCACCCAGGTTGAACCGCCATAGGAACCGCCAAACAGCGCCACGTCCGGCACATCGCGCGACTGGTCTTTCGCCGCGTTATAGACCAGCCGCTGCCATACCGGTTTCGCATCCACCGACGATGGACCACCGCTGCCCGCTTCCGACGTGATGTAGTAACCGTTCGGATCGAAGCTCAGGTACGCCTTGCAGAATGCCAACGACGTCGCGTAACCGAGCGACTTCGCCGCCACTTCGTTGCCGCACGACTGGTTCCACGGGATCTCCGGCACATACGACAGCGCCGAACCGTAGACCGCGTTGTACGTCGAGCTGAAGTACTTCTTCGTAGTGCCGTCGAGAATATCAGCCGTATCGGTACCGCCGACTACGGTGTCGTTCGGCGACGTGCCGAAGGCATTGGCATCGATGCCTACGCCATTGATGAAGCCGCCGTTGAAGCTCGGGTTGGAACCCGAATCACCACTCGACACGAACACGGAAATGCCTTCCGCATCCGCCTGTGCCCACATCAGGTCGATGGCATGTTTGCTGGCCGCATCGGTAAAGCCTTCGCCGTAGCCATAGCTTGCGCTGATGACGTTGGGACGAGTGGTTCCATTGATCAAGTTGGTCGCGGCGGTGAATACGCCACCAAAGAAGTTGCTGGAATTGGAATCGTCGCAACTGGCCAACCAGATGTTGGCACCGGGAGCCAACGCAGTGGACCACTCGGCATCGAGCAAGGCCTCGAAGTCGTCCTCGCCAGGAACAGCGATGGTCGGATCAATGCAATTGGTAAAGCCCGTGGCTTGCGGCTGGAACTGCTTGAACGTGCCGCCGTAGCTGGTCAGCGCAAACTGACTTACGAAGTTGCTCCAGTCACTCGGCACCATGGAGCTGTCTTCGACCAGGGCGATGGTAATGCCCGAACCGGTCAGACCAGCTGCATAGAGCTTGTCGGTACCGTAGATCTTGGCCATGTCATACGGCACCAGGCCACGCGCACCGTTGGTGAAGTTCACCGCCTGCGGCGTCACGCCGATGGCATTCGTCTTCGGCTTTTGCACATCGAAGCGCTGCGTGCTGGCATTGAACTGCCCGTACGTCGGCTTGGTGTGCTGTGCCTGTGGGTGAACATCGTTGAGGCCGGCGACACCTACCACCACGCTCTGTAGTGCCTGCGGAATGCTGATATCACTGGCATTGGCGATGTGCGAGGCATTGTTGATCGTGTAGCGGTTCATCTGCGTGTGGAACGCCCGCTTGACTTGACCCGCGTTACCGCTGAAGTCGATCTGCGTCTTGTTGGCGTACACGCCGTTGACAGTGAAGCCCTGCGACTTCAGCCATCCGCTGACGGCCGCGATGTCCGCATCGGAAATGCCGAAGGTCTGGCCGAACTGCTCGGGCGTTACCCATTGGCGGAACTTGGACGACGACGGATCGTGTTGCGCAGCGATCAGCGTCTCGAGGGCGGCCTGCCGCTTCTCACTACGCTGCAGGATCAGGTTCATATGGTTCATGGGGGTCGCGTCATCCACGGCTTTCGTGGCGACCGACTTGTCGACGATGCTCAGGTGGCTCTGCTGCAGTGTCGATGTCACGCGGCTATCGACGGTTTGCGTCACCCTGGACGCTTCCGCTGTGTTGAGGCCGGCGAGCGCTGCGTTCTGTGCAGTGCCCGATTGTGCCGACGCGATAATCGGCGTACCCGCAAGGACCAGGCTAATGGCCGCAAGCAGACTCAGGTGCTCGTGTTTCATGCAATGTCTCCGTGATGTGATCCATTGAGAACAAACAAGCTCCCCCTGTTCTGGTAAAGACCACCGATGCTTCCTTCCTACCCTCCTTTCCGATTCGCGCTATGCATCAGCCACACTTGCCCGTCGCGCCACCGTGCTGGCGACACGCTTCATTGCTGTACAGAAAAATCACCCTAATCCCGCACGGGAAAGGCATCCGTTGCCCATCCGCCGTGATACCCAACCAAGGACGGCGAGTGTAGAACGCGCATGCAATGCCACAACAAGAACAAACGCCAAAACGTGCTGTTCGGCGTGAACGATTCATCGAAACGATTCAAATCATGGCGTTGCCGCGTACTTCCGCGTTGTATCAACAACACACGGACCATGACCGTACAAACGCAACTTCATTCGTCCAAAGTTGAAATTGACGGTCGCTTCACGACGCAATGGCTTCATTGCTCAAGCGTTCTTCGATGCAAGTAATTCCGGCCATGCAAGAGCTTGCGTCTCGCTGTACCGCGATCTAAACGCGCACTGAATCACGCAGCACCGCGGATGACGCAAATTGCGCTACCAAACGCTTAGCGCGGTGCTTTCTTGGACTGTCGCTCAGCCTGTTCACGAGCCTCGTGCAACTTTGCGTATTTCAGGAATGCGTAGAACGCACCGGTAACGCTGGCGATAAACCCGGCCCAGCCATTGAGGAAGTAGCGCTTACCGATGTATTGGCGCAGAAAGAACACCGGCGGATAGAACACCATACGCAGGCCGGTGAAGCGTTGCTGCTTGCGCAGTTTGTACGCCACCATACCGGTGGTGTAGCGGTTGATCTTCTCCACGCGGGTAGCGATGTCACCGTCGCCGTCATTGACGAAATCGGCGCGCCGAAGCGTTTTCACCGGGCCGTGCACTTCAACGGCGGCGTGCACCTCGACGTCGTTCATACCGCCGCGACGGCGGTCGAACAATCGCAGGTGTCCGTTGCGCCAGCTCCAGCGGTGCTGCACGGTCCAGAACATGCGCTCGCGACGCGGCAGGCGATAACCTGCATAGCGTGGCTCGCTCAGTGCGCGCTCGATCTCCTCGCGGGTGCCCGGCGAGAGAATCTCGTCCGCATCCAGGTTGAGGATCCAATGGTAGCTTGCCATGTCGTAGGCGCGCTGCTTCTGCGGCCCGTAGTCATCGAACGGATGTACGGCCACGCGCGCACCATGCTTCCGAGCAATGGCGACGGTATCGTCCGTCGAGCCCGAATCGAGCACGACGATTTCCTCGGCCCAGTCCACCTCATTGAGGCATGCGTCGAGCGTGTCGGCATTGTTAAAGGTGATAACCACCACCGACAGCGGTTCGCGCGTCATGCGGCCTCCCCCTGCTGCGCCGGAAACACGTAGAGCGCCGCGCACCAAAGGCCCAGCAACCAGGCAAACAGCAAGCCCCACCAGGCCGAATAGAACGCCAGGTGCGTGTTGAGTGGAAACAGCATCACGGCCAAGGCCAGCGTGACAGGGAAAGCCCGCTCGCGAGCGCCCTTCCCCACGCGACGCCATGCACGAAGTGCGAGGCCAATAGCGGCGAGCCAGCACAGCATGCCAAGCACGCCGGTTTCGGTGAGCACTTCCAGCAACCACTGATGCGCGTGACACGCACCCTCGCCGGGCCCACACGCCTCGAGCGAAACCACGAAATGATCGTCAGAGGGTGCGTAGTGTGGATAGGCATAACGGTAGGCGCGAACACCAACACCGTTGATGGGATGCGCTTCGAACATCGCGATGCTGGTACGCCAGATGTCTAGCCGCCCGCTCAACGCCATGTCGACCGACTGCCCCGAACCGCCCAGCGCCTGCAGCGAGCGATCCATACGCAACTGGAACCGCTCGGAGGTTTTCCAGGCGATACCACCGGCAAGCAGCACCACCACCACGAGGCCACTCGCGAGCGCCATGAAGCGCAGCGGTGAACGCGCGATGCGCCACGCGAAGCCCAGTGCCACCAGTGCGTAACACAGCCAGGATGCACGCGACCCCGACATCAGCACCGGCCCTAGCAGCAGGAAAAAAGCGGCGAGCACGCCTTTCGTTCCCCAGCGACGCTGCGCCACCCACAACACAAAGGGCGCGAGCACCGACAGGCTGGGCCCGAGCTTCAGGTTGCCTGCGCCGAAGATCCCCGAGATGCGCTCAGGCTCCGCATGTCCCCCGAGGCTCCAGCCGGTCAGGATCTGCACCCATGCATCCAGCGCCCATAGCGCCAGCACCACGGCCACGGCCTGATACAGAGCATCAAGCTTGTCCTCGCGACGAATGGCGAAGCAGGCATAGAGGCCCAGCGGTGCATAGCGCAGCAACGAGGCCACCGTGCTCCAACTCTTGCCCGGAGCGACCGAATCCACGGCGGAGATGAGCGCCGCGCCCACGTAACCGGCCAGCAGCCACAGCAACAGACGGGCGCCTTCGTGCTCGCGCAACGCAGCGGGATGCCGTACGAACAACATCACGGTGCCCAGCAGGCACAGCAACGTGCCTAGCTCGGCGCTGCGCCCGAAGGGCAGCAAGGCGATCACCAGCCAGAACGGCAACAGCGGAGAGCGCAGCCAGGCCTTCAGGGATGCAGCGATAGGACTCATGCGTGGGTCAACAAGGGCGATCCGCGCATTGTAGGTGAGCGCGTCGACCGGAGCGCTGCGTCAGGCGGCGGTGAGCTCGTCGTACAGGGCCAGCGTGGCCTGCTGCATATCGCTGAGGCGATAGCTCTGCAGCATCGGGATAGGCGGAGCCACGCGCAGCAGCTCGGCTGCGCGCTCAACCAGTCGCTCGCGGTCCGCCGGGGGCACGCGGCCGGCCGGGTACAGTTCGGCCAGCAGCTCGCCCACGCCACCGTGCGCGTAACCCAGCACGGGGCGGCACAGCGACAGCGCCTCGATCACGGTGCGCCCGAACGACTCGGGTTTGTTCGACAGCTGCAGCACCAGCGAGGAAATGGCGTAGATGTCGCGCACGTCGCTGCGGGGTGGCGTCATCACCACCTGCGCGTCCAGGCCACGGGCCCGGACAAGGTTGCGCAGCTCGTCCACGTAGGCTTCGCGGCCTGGCTCGATCACGCCCAGCAAGAGCAAGCGCACGTCAATGCCGCGACGCTTCAACTCGGCCACCAGCTCAATGGCGTCGTGGTGGCCCTTCAGGCGCGTTCCGCGTCCCGGCAGGGTCAGCAAGGGCGCGCCGGCCAGGGCCGGAAATTCGGCGAAGAACGCCTTGCGCCAGCCGTCGTCGGGCCGGTGGCCGTACGGAAAAGCATCCGGATCGATACCGCGCGGAATCACCCGCACGCGGCCCGGTTCCAGCCACGAGTAATGGCTGAGCATGAAATCGCGCAGGGTCTGCGAAACGGCAATGACGCGCTCGCCCCGCAGCAGGATCGCGCTGTAGCGCCCCGGCGAATTGAGCCCATGCACCGTGGTCACGAAATGTGGCGCCGGCTTCATACCCTTGAGGGCCCACCAACCCAGCCAGGCCGGCAGGCGGGACCGCGCATGCACGATGTCCGGCCGGAGTTCGCGCAGCAGCTTGCGCAACTGACCCACCTTCATGAAGGTACCGAGCGACTTGCGGCCGATGTCCAGGGTGATGTGACGGCTACCCTCGGCTTCCAGCTGGGACACCATGCGGCCACCGGCAGAAATGACGATGGATTGATGCCCCGCCTGAACCAAAGCACGCGCAATCTCCAGCGCAGACCGTTCCGCCCCGCCCGAGTTCAGGGCGGGGATCAGCTGAACGATGGTCAGTGACCTCGCTGGTGTGGCGATTGCTGACATGATTTGTTCAAAAGGAGCCTTCATTCCTGAGAGGCAAGCAGCAATCGTGCCTAAACCGGCGCGCTAGATTGTTTCAGTTGTAACGGATGGTGTTTGAATCAGTCCCGCAGCACGTAATGCGCGCCGCAATAAGGACATGTGGATTCACCGCCGTCCTCGACGATCGGCAAATAGACCTTCGGGTGGGAGTTCCACAGCGTCATGCCGGGCATCGGGCAGGACAGCGGAAGGTCCGAGCGCGTCACTTCGTAACGATTTTCGGCATTCGCCGGGATCAACGGGGCAGCCGCAGGGGAACGCGACATGGGGTCAAACTCCATCAGGACACCAGACCGCCCATGTTAGCAGGCCGGCACTGGAATCCGCCGACATAGGACATAGTGCTAGCGACCAATGTCGGGGGCCTTCGTAGCGGCCGAGAATGCCCATCGGCCCGAATCAGGTGGGGGGAATCGAAGGGCTCGCAATCCGACAGTCCGTGGATGGCGGGCGCGTGCCCATTCTCGTACAGAGATCGTCATGGACTTCGCCAAAATCGTCGGCCGCATCAAGGCCATCCTCGGCTCGCCACGGACCGAATGGCCCGTCATCGCCGCAGAACCCGCCACCATCGGCGGCCTCTTTCGCAACTACATCTGCATCGTCGCTGCGCTGCCTGTCGTCACCCAGTTCATCAGGGGCACCCTGATTGGTCACGGCGGCTTCGGCGTGCACGTGCACACGCCACTGGGCATGGGCCTGCTCGGCATGATCCTGCACTACGCACTGACCTTGATGGTGACGTACGTGGCGGCTCTCATTGTCGACGCACTTGCCCCCACCTTCGGCGGCACCAAGGACCCGGTGCAGGCGCTAAAGACGGTGGCCTATGGCTGGACCGCGGGCTGGGTGGCCGGCATCGCCATGATCATTCCCTGGCTAGGCTGGCTGGTCGCCATCGCCGGCCTCATCTATGGCATCTATCTGCTCTACCTTGGCCTGCCGCACACCATGCGCTGCCCCACCGACAAGGCGGCTGGATACACCGCAGTCACCGTGATCGCCGGCATCGTGCTGAGCTGGATCGTTGCCCTCGTCGTGGGCGGCATTTTCGGCACGGCGGTGCTCACCGGTGCGTCGGCCACCGGCATGCACGTCACTCGCAGCGATGGCGCAACGGTAACGGTCGACCCGGACAGTGCACTCGGCAAGCTTTCCGCCATCGGCGCCAACACGGCGCGTGCCGCAAAGGATTTGGATAACGCGCAAAAGACCGGCGACGTAGCCGCGCAGCAGACGGCCATGGGTAAGCTGATGAGCGGCGACGGCAAGAGGGTAGCGACATCGCTTTCACCCCAGACGCTGCAAGGTTTCCTGCCCGATGAGTTGGACGGTATGAAGCGCAGCGACTTCAACGCCCAGCGTTCCGGTGCCATGGGTATGCAGATCTCCACGGCGCGTGCTACCTACAGCGACGGCCGCGTCCGCACCCTGCAAATGGAAGTGGCAGACGCGGGCAACGTGCGCGACGTGGCCGCCGTGGCCAGTCCGGCAACACCCACCACGGAAGACCAGACTGACCGCAGCTACGATAAAACCTATACCGACCACGACCGCCTGGTGCACGAATCGTGGGATGTGCAGACCAAGAGTGGCGAGTTCAGCGTCGTGGTAGCCGATCGCTTCACGGTCAAGGCAAGCGGTAATGCCGAGGACATCGACGAACTCAAGCAGGCGGTGAACGACCTGGACCTGGGCAGGCTCGCCCTGCTGAAGAATGCGGGCATCGGCGACCACTGATCCCATAAAGAAAAAGCCCGCGCTTATGGCGCGGGCTTTTTCACTTACGACGTTCGTGCTTACTTAGCGGCGTCGGCCTTCGGCACCGATGCTTCGGTGGTGATGCGCACCTTGATCTCGTCGCTCACGTTCGGCACGTAGGCACCCATGCCGAAGTCAGAACGCTTCAGCGTGGTGGAGGCGTCGAAGCCCACCGTCTGCACCTTCATCATCGGGTGCTCACCGCTCTTGTTGAGCGTAGCGTCCAGCGTCACCGGCTTGGTCACGCCGTGCACGGTGAGATCACCCGTGACCTTGTACTTGTTGCCACCAGCGGCCTGCACCTTGGTGCTCTTGAAGGTGATGGTCGGGTACTTGTCGGCATCGAAGAAGTCCGGCTTCTTCAGGTGCTCGTCGAGCTTCGACACGTGTGTATCGAGGTCGGTCAGCGGCAGGGTCACGTCGACGGAGGACTTGGACACGTCCTTGTCGTCGAACACGATGGTGCCGTCGCCGATGCCGAGGTTGGCGGTCGGGTTGGAGAAACCGAAGTGGTTCCAGCTGAACAGGACCATGGTGTGGCCCGGATCCATCTTGTAGGTCACCGGGGCGGCCTGGACGGACACGGCGGCGCTGACGAGGCCGGCGAGAACGAGGTAACGAAGTGCACGCATGGGTTGAATCTCCACAGGGTTGGGGGTTGGCGAACCGATGACGAACAAAGCGTCAGGCGATCCGGCAAGCTTCGTCGAACGAGAGGCGCGGGCTGCGCGGGAACAGGTCGCGGCTGGCATCGCCGTAGCCGAGGTTGACCAGGAAGTTGGACTTGACCGTGGTGCCGGCAAAGAAGGCGCCGTCCACGCCGGCACCGTCGAAGCCGGACATCGGGCCGCAATCCAGGCCCACCGCACGGGCGGCCATCATCAGGTAGGCACCCTGCAACGAGCCATTGCGGAACGCGGTGACATCGATCAGCGCCTGGTTACCCACGAACCAGCTGCGCGCGTCGGCATGCGGGAACAGCTGCGGCAGCTTTTCGTAGAACGCGTGGTCGGTGCCGACAATGGCAGTGACCGGCGCGGCCAGGGTCTTGGCACGGTTGCCGTCGGACAGGAACGGCGCAAGCTTTTCCTTGGCCTCCTTCGACTTCACGAACACCACGCGCATCGGCGAGGAGTTGGCGCTGGTCGGCCCGAACTTGGCGAGCTCGTAGACCTGGTGCAGCTGCTCGTCCGTCACCTCTTTCGGCAGCCAGGCGTTGTACGTACGGGCCGTACGAAACAGTTGATCGAAGGCGGCCTCGGAAAGCTTCTCGCTCATGGGTATCCTTTGGGCATAGGGACGCAGCGCGCCGGGATCGGCGCAATGGCGTGCAGTGTAAGCGCGGTCGCGGGAAAACAGGACACAGGCCAATGAAACGAACTGTGCTGTCCAGGGAAACAATGCGGTGGACAGACGCATGCTGAAACTGCATGGCGATTGCTGGGTCATCACCGACGGCGCCGCCGGCAACCAGCGCCAGGCACTGGCGCTGGCCGAGATGCTGGGCATGCCGGTCCGCCACCTTCAGCTCGAACCCGCCGCACCCTGGTCCTGGCTGGCGCCCCGCCTGGCCCTGGGCGCGCGACTCGCACTCGACGCCACCCAGCGCCGCCAGTTCGCCGCGCCCTGGCCCACCGTGGCCATCGGCTGTGGCCGTTCTGCCGCGCTGTATACACGGTTGCTGCGCCCGCTAAGCGGGGGCACCTGCTACACGGTGCAGATCCTCGACCCACGTGTGGATCCCAGGCATTGGGACACGGTGATCGCCCCGCAGCATGATCAGCTCACTGGCCGTAACGTCATCCGTCCGCTGGGCTCGCTCAATCCGGTGGATGAGGTATGGCTGCAGGACGGCCGCGACGCGGACCCCGCATTCGCCAGCCTGCCCCAGCCCCGCGTCGGCGTGCTGCTGGGCGGGCCACGCAAAGGGGTGACCTTCAACGAGAGCTACATCGACCAGTTGATCCACGGCCTGCACGCACGACGTCGCCTGGAGGGTGGCAGCCTGCTGGTGATGGCGTCACGGCGAACACCTCCGGCGCTGGTAGAACGCATGCGCCAGGGGCTAGGCGATGTCCCCGGCCTCGTGTGGTCGGGACATGACGACGGCAGCAATCCCTATCCGGGTGTGCTGGGTTGGGCGGACCGCCTGGTAGTGACGCCCGACTCGGTCAACATGCTGTCTGAAGCCTGCGCCGCAGGTTGCCCCGTACATACGCTCGTGGTGGGCAGCCTGCCGGACAAACTCGAACGGTTCCACAAGGCACTGCGCGGAGCGGGCCTGTTGCATTCGCTCGATGCGACGGACACACCTCCGGTCCCGCCGCTACGCGTGACAGCGGCCATCGCCGCCACCCTGCACGACCTCATCGCGCTGCGGCAGGGCGAAACGGACCGAGACTAGTCAGAACAAGAAACCCAACTCCGCTGTCACTTCACGCACATGGGCACTTAGCCGTTCCAATTCACCATCGCGCGGCGCAAGGCGCGAACGCAGGTCGAGCGTGCAGGCGAGTGCGCGATGCAACAGTTCCGCATGCGCTTCGGCGAACAGACCCGCCTGCCGGCCGTCGAGCAGACCGGCATTTCGGCACGCTTCGATCAATCCGGCGTTGGCGGTGATGCTCAACAATGCAGGGCGTTCCGAAGCATGGGCGAGCACCAGCCCCTGCAAGGCAAACTCAATATCCAGCAGGCCGCCGTGCCCCTGCTTGAGATCGAACCACAGCGCATCCGAGCGATCGCGCTCTGCACGCCAGCGCTGACGCATGCTGCTGACTTCGTGCAGAACCGAGGAACGCTCGCGCGGCACCGCCAGCACCTCGCGACGCACAACGGAGAGATCCGCATGCAACGAGGCATCGCCGGCGATCGGCCGCGCGCGCAACAGCGCCTGATGCTCCCAGGTCCACGCACGGCTCTTCTGGTACGCCTCGAATGCATCGAGGCTACTGACCAGCAAGCCCTTGGAACCATCAGGACGCAAACGCGTATCCACTTCGTACAAGCGGCCCGCGCGCGTCAGCACGGTCAGCCAGTTCATCACGCGCTGCGCAAGACGCTGATACCAGCGCGAGCCTTCCAACGGGCGAGGCCCATCGCTCATCGCGTGTGCGCGCTTGCCGTCATAGACAAACACCAGGTCGAGATCGGAGGCAAATCCCAGTTCCTCGCCACCGAGGCTGCCATAGCCCAGCACCGCAAAGCCGATCCCGTCGCCGGGCAAGCGCCCATGTTGTGCAGCCAGTTCACGCTCGGCCAGCGCGGTGACGGCCAGCACGATCGATTCGGCCAGCACGGCCAAGCGCCGTGCGGTCGCCACCGCATCGGCCCTTCCGTCACTGAAGGCCAGGCCCAGGCGGAACGCCACGCTGGCCTTGAATTCGTTGAGGCGCTCCAGTTCCGCTTCCGCCTCGCGGTCGTCCAGCGTCGCCAGTACACGCGTGATCTCGGCACTGATGTCGGCCCGCTTGAGCGGCAGCTGATCGATACGCGGGTCGAGCACGTCGTCGAGCAACAACGGTTGCACGATCACCCGCTCTGCAAGGAAAGCACTTTCGGCGAAGAGCTTTGCCAAACGCAGCCGCGCCGCTGGCTGCTCTTCAAGCAGAGCAAGGTATGACGAACGCCGCGCCACCGCTTGCACCAGTCGACACAGACGCAACAGACAGGCCACGGGTGCCATGCTGTTGCGCGCCACGGCGATCAATTGCGGCATCAGGCGATCGAGCTGCTCGCGCGAGCGCTGCGACATGGCCCGCACCGACGCGGCCTGCGAAAGCTTCACCAGCGTCTCGGCCACGTCCACGCCCGGCGCGAAACCCGAGGATTCCATTACGCCTGCGTCGAGCGTCTCCGTGCAGGCACGCTGCCACAACGCAACGTCGACCACGGGCGCCGTCGCGGTGCGGCCGCCCTGCGGCATCAACACTTCGGCGAATTCTTCGCTGACCTTCGCGCGATGTTGCGCGAGTTGCTCTTCCAGTTCTTCCCACGAAGCATGGCCCAGCCCCAGCGCAATGCGCTCGCGGCTAAGCGAGTCTTCCGGTATATCGTGCGTCTGCGCGTCGCGTAGCATCTGCACGCGATTCTCCACGCGGCGCAGGAATACATAGGCTTCGCGTAGTTCGCGTGCGCGTGCTGCGCTGATATGTCCACGCGCCTCGCAAGCCGTGAGCGCGGGAAGCAGGCCGCGCACACGCAGGCTGGGCTCGCGGCCACCGCGAATCAGTTGCACCAACTGCACCACGAATTCGATCTCGCGAATGCCGCCAGGCCCGAGCTTGAGGTTGTCGGCCAGGTCCTTGCGGGCGACCTCCGCATCGATCAGCGACTTCATCTCGCGCAATCCCGCGAAGGCGGTGTAGTCGAGATATTTGCGGTAGACGAACGGGCGCAGCAGATCCTGCAGCTGTTTGCCGGCGTTGCGATCACCCGCCACGGGGCGAGCCTTGATCCATGCATAGCGCTCCCAGTCGCGTCCTTCGCTCTGGTAGTACTGCTCCATCGCAGAGAACGGCAGGGCCAGACGGCCCGCATTGCCAAACGGCCGCAGACGCAGATCCACCCGTGCGCAAATACCGTCGACGGTAGGCTCGTTGAGCAGGCGCACCAGTTGTCGGGTCAGGCGTACGAAGTACTCGCTATTGTCGAGCGATCGCGCACCGTCGCTTTGCCCACCGTGCGGATAGGCGAGCACGAGGTCAATGTCGGACGAGAAATTGAGCTCACTGCCGCCCAACTTACCGAAGCCCACCACCACCATGCGTTGCAGTTCACCTTCATGGCCCCGGCTATGTCCGTAGCGCGCGACCAGCGCTTGCTCGGACCAGCGCAACGCCGATTCCAGCAGCACCTCGTACAGCACACTGGTCGCCGACAAGGTCTCGGGCAGTTCATCGAGACCATTTACGTCGCGGAAGACCAGACGCAGCGCTTCGGCATGGCGAAAGCGCCGCAGCTCCGTAAGGCAGACGGTCTCGTCGGCCGAAAGTCGAAGCGCTTCGATACGTGCACTGGCATCGCTGCCGGAACGAAGGCGCTCGAGACCTTGCGGCGCAAGCAACTGCGGCTGCCTGAACCAGGTATCGAAAGCGAAGTCACTGGCGAGCAGCGTACGTCGGATGCGTTCGGCGACACCGGCGTCGTCGTGCAGCGGTACGCCCATCTGGCGACAACGCGCGATCAGCTCGCTGTAGCGATCGTCGATCAGCGCACGCAGTGCCGGGGATTCCGTGGGCTTGGTCATGACAGTCATCCGTCCATTCTGCCGCAGTGCCACATGTATTGCTGCGCCCGCACACGTTCAGCCTGCGGCGCAACATGACCGCTACGTGACCAGGGGCCGGACTGGCGTGCACGGCAGCGACGCGCGACGCGTTGCTCAAGACAAGCCATTCCGCCGCGCGCCAAGGCGGCTCTCAACAAATGGTTCAGATCCGGGCCGTTACATTCCTGTGTCCGAGCCATGACAGCCATCCACAGGGTGCCATGACCCCGTCAACGACTCCGCCAGCGCCTCGCGCGCGCTCCATGTCCGCCCGCCTCGCGCTGATCGTCGCGTTGGGGGCGCTGTTCACGCTGCTGACCGGTGTGGTCGACGGCGGTATTGGCGTGAGTCCGGCTCAAGCCCTGAGCCAACCGATCTACCTCATCGCCAATGCACTGCCGGGCCTGCTGTTTGCCTCGCTGCTGCTGGTGCTGAGCCGACGAGTGTTTCTTTCCTTCGGGCTCGCTTTCCTCACGCAGACGGTGGTCTATGCCGTCAATGCGCTCAAGGTGAGCAATCTCAATACGCCGCTGATGCCTGCGGATTTCCGCATGCTGGGGCAGTTGCGCCGCGGTGGGTTGAAACTGCTGGGAAGCTATCTCCCAGCGAGCCCGTGGCCCTACCTCGCATTGGCAACCGCCGTCGCCGTCATCGTGATCGCGTGGCGCATCGAACCACCGATGTTCGCGCGGCGCACGCGCGGCAAACGGCTCGTCTCCGGCGTGGCCCTGCTCGCCCTGATCGGCACCCTGCTTGCGGGCATGCCGGGATGGATGAAGATCTACGGCGGACACCACCTGTGGCTGGAGCCGTGGTCGGCTACCGCCACCGCCGAACATTCGGGCCTGGTCAGCTCCCTCATGATGTTCCACCTGAATCAGGGCCATGCGCGCAAGAAGCCCGACACGGCGGCGGCGCAACAGTTGATCGATCGCTCCGATGTCGCGCTGCGCGAACGGTTGCAGGCGCCTGTGCGCAACACCGGCGAAGCGCCCGACATTGTGGTGATTCAGAGCGAGTCGTTCTTCGACCCGTCGATCATGAAGGGTTACGAGAACACCGACCTCACGCCGAACCTGCACCGGCTTGCTGCGCAGGGCGAAAGCGGCCCGCTGCACGTGCCCACCTATGGCGGCGGCACCATCCGCACTGAGTTCGAAGTGCTTACCGGTTTATCGCTGCGCTACTTCGATGATCTGCAGTTCCCGTACTTGCAGATGAATCACAAAGTGGTCCCCAGCATGGTGCGCGTGCTGCGCTCCCACGGCTACGAGACCATCGCACTGCACGGCAATGATCCCGGCTTCTGGAACCGCACCACGGCCTTCCAGGCCATCGGCTTCGATCGGTTCGTGTCGCGCTCGTCCTTCCCGGCCAACGCCGCTTCGGACGGTCAGTACATGGCCGACAGCGCCATGACGGACGAGATCATGGCCCAGCTGAAGAACGCCGGCCCGCCGCAGTTCCTGTTTGCCATCAGCATCGAGGCGCATGGCCCCTACGACGTGCCGCCTGCCAAAGCCGCCGAGCGCGACGCCATTCCCGTGCCCGAAGGCATCACTGGCAAGAACAAGCTGGAACTGCAGAACTACCTCTACCACATGCGGCACGCCGATCAGGAACTCGGCCGGCTGGCGGAACTGATCTCGCATCGCGAGCGCCCCACCCTGCTGTTGTTCTACGGCGACCACCTGCCGGCACTAACGGATACCTACCGCACCACCGGCTTTGTCGACGGCAAGGACATGCTCAGTCAGGCCGGCACCTGGTTGCTGGTCGACCCGCGCAATCCGATGCAGGCAAAGCGCGAGTCGCTGGCCTCGTGGATGCTGCCTGGACACCTGCTGGAACAAGCCGGCGTACACGACGACGCGTACTTCGCGCTGACCCAGGTGATTGCGCCGCAGCTCGCTGCACTCACCCATGCTCCGGGTGCACCACTGGAAGCGGAAGACCATTCCGAGCAACAGGAAGACGACGACATGGCCAACGTCGCCCTGCTCCGCATGAAGGGCAAGCTCGGCCCGATGCTGCCCAGGGCCACGCTGCAGACCGCTGGCCTGCTGGAAGATGCCCGGCTTTTCCCCACGGGCGAGAACGAGCCGACCGGGGCCAACCAATAACGACATCCTAACGGACCTATTGGAATGGACGTCCAAACGAAATGAGCACGGCAGCGGTTTCGCGGGTTTTTCAAGCGGTCGAAACCCGTTTTTCCACGCATGAAATAACGTGGATTCATCGATCTGTCTGCTCGCTTAAGGGAGCCAGTTTCGTTCAGGTTCGGTAGAGCGATGTGCGTCTAGCTTGGATCCCAGCCACGAAGCAACGCCTTCGCTGGCATCCCCACATTGGAGGTTCACCTCATGCGTAAGACCATGCTTGCCGCTCTCCTCGTCACCGCCGCTTCCGTCCTGACTGTCCCGGCGTTCGCGCAGGACGCCGCTCCGGTAGCGAAGACCGAAGCCAGCGCGACCACCGCGGGTGCGGCAGCGAAGGACACGGCCAAGTCGACCACCGACGCCGCCGCCACCAAGGCCACGGAAGCCGGCCACAAGGCTAAGCACAGCAGCCATAAGGCCAAGGCCGCCGCCACCGACGCCACCAAGACGGACGCCACCAAGGCAGACGGCGGCGCACCGGCCACGCCGAAGCAGTAAATCGTTCCGCACGAGTGAACCCGAACCCCGGGAGGCGACTCCCGGGGTTTTTCGTGTTCGTGTATCAGAAGTCGTAGGAGCCCGAAAGAACTACGCTGCATCGCGTGCGCAGCGGCAAAAAGGTTTCGTTGAAATCCGGGGCGTACAAGGTACGCGAAAAAAGATTCTTCACGCCTAGCGACATGCGCCAGTGATCGGTGCGATACGACACGTTGGCATCCACCTCGGCCTGCCCCGGCGAGGGGAAGTAGGTGGAGTAGTCCAGGCTTTGCCCGAACGAACGGCTGCGCGCCTGCACGCCGCCAGCGATACCCCAGCCTTTGAGTGCCTCGCTCTGGAACCAGTAGCTTGCCCACAGGTTGAAGCGCTGGCGCGGCGCGCCAGTGGGCGCAGTGCCGTCGTGGTTGCTGATCTCCGCATTGGTATAGCTGCCGGTGATATCGAGGCCCGGCATGACCCGTCCGGCGAACTCGACCTCCAAGCCCCTGTTGGTCTGCCCTGGTCCGAAGCTCGCGACGTTGGGGAGCGTTTCGAGGAACAGGTAACTGTGATCGAGCATGATGCGGTAGAGCGACACCGACAGCCACGCCTGCTGATGGAACAGGTTGAGCTTGGTACCCACTTCCAACTGGCGCGACAGTGCGGGCACCAGCGGCCGCCCGTTCTCGCCGAGGTAGGACAAAGGCTGGAAGCCATTGCTCGTGCCGGCGTAGAAGGCAACGTCAGGGGTGAGCTTGTAGACAATGCCTGCGTTCGGCACCCACTTCGTGCGCCGCGGCGTCCACGGATTCCCCTGCATATCAGTAGTCGATACCTCGTAGTACGAACGACGCACCGCCAACAACATGTCCCAGTGCTCGCCGAGCGACAGCTGATCCTGCAGAAACAGGCCGCTGTTTACCGACCAGGGCGTGCCGGCGATGGGCACATTGTCTTCCGGCTGCATGACAGCGGATACGCGCGGCAGAGCCGGACCTGTAAACAGGTTGTAGGTATCCTCGTCATCGTGCACGAAATCATCGGCGTGTCCGACGCGCGAACGTGAGTAATCCATGCCCAGGGTGACCGTGTGCGTCACCGGCCCGGTACCGAAAACGCGGATCAAATCGTTCTGCAGCGAGTAATAGGCGTCGCTGTACTTATAGGCTTCGGCTTGGGGGAATGCATCGCCGGAAGGCGTGGGGTTGTATAGCGTCCAGCTTTGCGCATCGTTGCGCTGCTGGACAAATTGCCCGCGGCTACGCCAGGTCCATGCATGCCCCAGCTGCTGGTCGAGCAAGTAATACAGACGGTTGGTCTGGTACTCAGCATAGTCGTAGGCATTGCCAGTCAGCAGACTGAACGGCGTGGCCGTGCCGACCGTATTACCCAATATCACGGCATGGTCGGGCATAGGCAGGCGATCGACAATGCGCTACACGCCCACGACCAACTGCGTGCTTGACCCGGTCCATCCGATGGACGCTGCCAGATAGCCGCTGCGACGGTTGCGATAGCCCTGCGGCGAACGGTCAGCGTAATCGCCTGAGACCACCAGCCGATAGGTGAGTCCCGAGCCTTGCTTCAGCGGACCCGCCAGGTCCAGCGCTGCCTGCACTCGCCCGTTCTCGCCCAGTGTGTAACTGAGCTCACGCACCGGCTCGCTCTGCGGCTGCTTGGTGGTGACGTTGATCAGGCCACCGAAGCTGTTGCCATTGGAGTCCCCAAGGATGGTCTGCGGCCCCTTGATGACCTCCACGCGCTCCAACCCCACCAGCGGAGGAAAGTCGCCGGAGCCGACGTTGCTGTTGGGCATACCGTCGATGAGGCCTTCACCGGTATTGAAGCCGCGGATCTGGAACAGCGGCAGGCCGCTCGAGTCTTCGGCGTATGACACACCGGCCACATTGCGTATCACGTCCTGGACGGTAAGCGCCTGCTGCGAAGCCATCAGGTCGCGCGTCACCACGCTTACCGATTGGGGTACGTCGATCAGCTCAGCATCGTTGCGCGAGCCGACGCTGGTCAGCGAGGCCTTGAAACCAACATCGCGCCCGACCAGGGCATCGGCCTCGACCGCCGTCAGCTCCTTGATCTCGTCCTGTGGGTCTGACGACGACGCTTTCTTTCCTGGCGCAGCGGGCGCGGTCACCACGACCGTGCCCTGGCCGGTGAACTCATAGGAAAGGCCGGTGCCGTCCAGTAGACGGGCAAGCGCGGCATCCGCCGTCAAACTGCCGGTGGCACCCTGCGAACGGAAGCGTGCGACGGTGCTACCCGCGGTCAACACCTGCACGTTGGCCTGCTTGCCGAAAGCGATCAACGCCGTGGCGAGCGGCTGCACGGGAATCGCGAAATCGATGGAGTGCGCCGGCGGCGAAGGCTCCTGGGCGGCGCGCGGGCCAGCGAGGCAGCTGCCCGGCACGGCCAGACAGACCCACGTCAACAGGCTGCCGGACAGCAGCAGCGCCGCACCTTTCCTCATAGCCCCCGTTTCTCGCCGAGCGAAAGTCGCGAGTGTGACACGCGTCGGGGACGTTGTGTGTCTATGGCAACCGAATGAACGCTATCTTTCGAGGAGCTGTCAGTTCAGTCCCCTGGGATCAGTGTGGCGCCGCCTTATTGCGCGTATCGGAAAGCACGGTTTCACCGCTGACGTTGCCCACCTGCAGCGGCAACACCTGCGGCAAGGCATGCAGCCAGTCGTCGATAGCATCGGCCCTGACGGTACCCGTAAACGTCAGCGAGTTCAGGTCGGTATCAGCAACACGCAGTGGCTGCGCGCGGTAACGATTGATGTTGGCCACCACCACCGACAGCGGTTCGTTGTCGAACTCCAACCGCTGATTGCGCCAAGCCGCGGCATTGGCCGGATCGCTTGCGGTGACGTTCATAGCCGCACGCGACGGATCATAGGTCACCGACTGGCCTGCCACGGCCTCCAGGCTATTGTGCGAGCCGCCGGTGGCATCAGCCACGCGCACGCGGCCTTCCGCCATGGCGAGGGTGACATAGTCGCCGGTGCGACGGACGTTGAAGGCCGTACCGATGTCCTCGATGGTCACGCCGCCCGCATGCACCACGAACGGACGCCCCGCATCGTGCACAACTTCGAAATAGGCCTCGCCGGAGGAGAGATCCACTTCGCGCTGGCCATGGCTGAAACGCGTGGTGAGACGCGTGGCGCCGCCGAGCGTAAGGCGCGTGCCGTCATCCAGCACCACGCTGCGTTGCGTGGCAATGGCACTGGCATACGCCTGCGTGGTGACGCTGCCGGAGGTTGCATGCCAACCCACGTAGCCGCCCACGGCCAGTATCACGGCGGCCGCAGCCGCGGCCGGGATCCACCAGCGTTGCGGCGCCACCCGCGGCGAAGCGAACTCCGCCATCAACCGCTCGCGCGACACCTCACCCAGCATCTGCAGGCGCATGGCCAACTCGGTCACGCGCTCGAACGCCGTGAGGTGTGCGGGATCTTCATCGGTCCAGGCCAGCCATTGCGCGGTTGTCCGTTCCGTCGCAGCGGGATCGCGCAGTCGCACCCACCAATCGGCGGCGACGCGCAGGTTTTGTTCGTTCAATGTGTTAGCCATCATGGCATCTCCAGTTCGTCTACCCGCGCCCGGCAATGAGCCAGGGCGTTGGCGACGTGATAGCGCACCATGCGCTCACTAATTTTCATGGCCCGCGCGATAACGCTGATCTCGCAGCCGTCGATGACATGCATGACAAAAGCACGTCCGGTCTTGGCAGGTAATTCACGCAGCGCTTTGTAGAGCTCCTGCAATTGCCCCGTGGCATGCACATGGCGCTCGGGAATAGGCGCAAGGTGCAGGTCCTCGTCCGGAATCTCCACCGGATGCTCGGCGCGCACCTGGCGCGCGCGCATCCGATCCACCGCCAGGTTTGAGGCAACGCGAAACAGATAGGCACGCAACGACTCCACCTGCTCGGGGCGATCCATGGTCACCAGGCGCACATAGGCTTCCTGCGCAACCTCCTGAGCATCGGATAACGAATTCAGGCGGCACTGCAGGAACGCCACGAGCGCACGGTTGTGCTCGCGGAACAGATCAGCGATGCGCAAGGCAAACGCCGGATCGAGATTCACGCCCGGATGGGTGGGCGCGGCTACAGGTCTATCCACTTAGGCTGCCCTGGTCACGTCGGCAAGCGGCGGCAAGGCTTCCATGGCTGCCGACGCCTCTGTCGCATCGCGCCACCACGTTACAGGGCGCAATGCGTCGTTCAACAGTTTCACTGCGTCCCAGCGTAATTCCGCGCGGCGCCTGAACAAGGCGCGGCGCTTACTTTCCATTTCTGCTTCCGTCCGGTGGTGCAACGTGGCCGGCATCAGGAACCAACCATCGTCGATGGCGACACCGCCTTGCTCCAGCCAGTAGGCATCGTAATCGGAGAAGAGACGTGCGCGCCCCAGCAACGGGTGCGCCACGTTCCCCACGGCAAGGATACGCCGCAAGCCGCACTGACCTGCAAACGCATAGGCCAGCACCAGCATCAGCTGCTTCGGGCGCATGCCGTGCATGTTTTTGGTCAGTTCGCGCACTACCTCGCGCGCATCCTCGCCCGACGGCCCCTGGATGCAGCCGATGGCCAGCGTATCGTCGTCGATGAGCGTCATCACGAGGCGGTACAGCGTGCGATCAAAGGCGTCGGTCAGCTCAAGGGTGAGCTCGCCCTCGCAATTCATATGCGCGGGAGCGCGCAGATGAAGCCCGACCTCGCTGCCGTCCTTCAGCGTGATGAAACCCAGGGTGGCCCGACCCTGCACGTAGACACCCTCAAAGAGATCCGCCGACCAGCGTTCCAGCAACAGGCGATAGTGCGTCTGCACTGCACGCAAGCGGTCCGGGCGGTGCCAACGCCGATTCACGAAGCGGTGGTGGTAGCGCTCCAGCAGGCGCGGATCCGCCTCTACGCACGCACGCAGCGAAGGGTGCGAAGCCAGGAACGACAGATACTGATGATGTCGCACCGGCATACCCAGCGCGCGCACTAGATACTTGCCGGCCATCAAGGCCAACCTGCCCGGATCGTCGGACCAGTCGGTGCGTCCACACAGCGAGCGCCACCACAGCGACAAGCCGGGTTGGCCGTCCTTGGCCGGGAGTTCCCTGCGTCCAGTCACCTGCGGGCTGGTTATCCCCACCCACTGCAATTCGCGCTCCAGGGAGCGTTGCGCCGCGTAGGCGCAGCCGCTTGCGGCGAACACCAGATCGGCGTCCAGGGGTTCATCCCCTGGTTGAAGATTCCGTTCGTTCAAGGCTCGCCAACCCGCTGATGACTGTGACAGTTACTAAGACGTGCGTGCCGGGAAAAACGGAAATGGCCGGGCGAAAAAAATTACGCTGAGGGTTGGCAGCGCCCGCTACAGCATCCGGGCATGGCCCCTGGGATAGGGCGGACTGACCGCTTCCATCCTGAGCGCCGGGCGGGGAAACACGGCCCCTCACCCAAGACCTCACAGGTGATGACCATCGCGCCCCGGTGCGGCCGTTGGACGCGCCGATCACAATCCGGCACCTTTGCCAGGTCGTAGATCCCAGCCATACCCATGAACCAAGGGTGGTTACAGATGGACAGCATCGCGGGCTATCGCATCGGGAACTGGCAGGTCGAACCCGCCCTGGGCCGAATCTCGCGCGATGGCGAGCTCGTACGGGTGGATGCGCGCACCATGCGGCTATTGATGTGCCTCGCCGAGCGCGCCGGTCAGGTGGTGAGCATCGACGAACTGCTGGATGAGGCCTGGACCGGGGTCATCGTCACGCCCGATTCTGTGTATCAGGCCATCGCCACGTTGCGCCGACAGCTGGGCGACGATCCCAAGCAACCTGCGTACATCGCGAACGTGCCGCGTCTCGGCTATCGACTGATCGCACCGGTGGAAGTGCTGTCCCACCCTCCGGCGACGGTATCCGCCGGGCCGGTGGTGGCGGAGCGCTTGCCGCAAACGCCCCGCCGTTCGACGCATCGCCCACTGATCATCGCGGTAGTTCTGCTGATCATCGCGGGGGTCATCAGCGGGTTAGCCCTACGACAAGAACGCCCCCACTCGTCAACGGCAACGGCGCAGCCTCCTGCCCGCTCCGTTGCCGTACTACCTCTGCTGGATCTCACCGATGAGATGAACGAAGAGCCCTTCGCAGACGGGATGACCGAGGAATTAATCGACAGGCTGAGCCAGGTGCCTGGCTTGCGCGTGCCGGCGCCAACCGCATCGTTCTACTACAAGGGCAAGCAGTTCACGGTCACCGACGTTGCGCGTGCGCTCGACGTTGCCTACGTGTTCGACGGCAGCGTGCGCAAATCAGGCACTACCTTGCGGGTCGCGGCGCGCCTGGTGCGCGCCGATGACGGCTTCGTCGTCTGGTCGGAAACCTATGACCGCAGCTGGGACGACAAGCTGATGATCCAGGACGACATCGCCAGTGAAGTCGTCAAAACCCTGAAGGCTTCTATCGATGGGCCGCCTGCGGTGCTCCCGGATCAGGCCCAACCGCGGCCTCGAGCTGGATCTGTACCTTGATGTCGTCACCCACCAGGTCGCTGTAGCCGTCGATACCGAACTGCGAACGTTTGATCGTCGTCGCTGCCGAGAATCCGACGGAGGGCTGCTCCGATACCGCGTTGATGCCCACCTTGTTGAGCTGCAGCGGTAGTTCCATCGGACGCGTGACACCGCCCAGGGTCAACTCACCGTACAGAGTGCCGTGGGTGTCGTCCTTCTTCTCCAGCCGGGTACTGCGAAACGTGATGGTTGGATGGCTGAACAGGGGCATCCACTCCTTGTCGCCACGGATCTGCTGGTTCCAGTGGGCATCGCCCATGTCCAGCGTGCTGGTCGGCAGAGTGACGTTCACCTGCGACTTTGACCAATCCGCTTCGTCGAACGTGAACGTGCCTGGCGCCATCCTCAGCGTGCCGAACAATTGAATGAAGCCCTGATGCTCGATGGTGAACGATACCCGCGAGATCTTGGTGGCCACCGTATACGTCACTGGCATCGCATGGGCGGCACCTGCCATCAGCAACCACGCCGCCAGGGCGATAAATCGCAAACGTTTCATACGCACTCCTTGGAAGGGGAAATCGATTCGCTGCCGACTGGCCACGCCGTCGCCAGCGAGTCACCTTGTAGGCGCTGCCCCGCTCCAAAGTCCTGATTCCAGTACTGAATCGCTCTGAATTGTTCTGAATAGACGTGCGGGCATGGCCTGTTGTTTGCCGCGTTGCCCGCGCCCAAAAGAAAACCCCGCACAAGGCGGGGTTTTCTGGTGTTGCGATGCCTGGAAGGCGTGGACTTAGAAGTCCATACCACCCATGCCGCCCATGCCGCCCGGCGCACCGTGCGAATGGCCTTCGTCCTTCTTCGGCACTTCGGTCACGGCCGCTTCGGTCGTGATGATCGAGCCAGCCACCGAGGCAGCGAACTGCAGGGCCGAACGGGTCACCTTGGTCGGGTCCAGGATGCCGAAGGCAATCATGTCGCCGAACTCACCGGTGGCAGCGTTGTAGCCGAAGTTGCCGTTGCCTTCCTTCACCTTGTTCAGGACCACGGACGGCTCGTCACCGGCGTTGGCGACGATGGCGCGCAGCGGGGCTTCCAAGGCGCGACGGGTGATGGCGATGCCCAGATCCTGGTCAGCGTTGGCACCCTTCAGGCCTTCGACGGCCTTGAGCGAACGGATCAGAGCGACACCGCCGCCCGGGACCACGCCTTCTTCCACCGCAGCGCGCGTGGCGTGCAGGGCGTCTTCGACGCGGGCCTTCTTTTCCTTCATCTCGACTTCGGTGGCAGCGCCAACCTTGATGACGGCGACGCCGCCAGCCAGCTTGGCCACACGCTCCTGCAGCTTCTCGCGGTCGTAGTCCGAAGAGGTCTCTTCGATCTGCGCCTTGATCTGGCTGATGCGCGACTGGATGCGCTCAGCTTCACCAGCACCGTCGATGATGGTGGTGTTTTCCTTGGTGATCACCACGCGCTTGGCGCGGCCCAGGTCGGTGATGGTGGCCTTATCAAGGGCCAGACCCACTTCCTCGGAGATCACGACGCCATTGGTGAGGATGGCGATGTCTTCCAGGATGGCCTTGCGACGGTCACCGAAGCCCGGCGCCTTCACAGCGGCAACCTTGACGATGCCACGGATGGTGTTGACCACGAGGGTGGCCAGCGCTTCGCCTTCCACTTCCTCGGCGACGATCAGCAGCGGCTTGCCGGCCTTGGCAACGGCTTCGAGCACCGGCAGCAGTTCGCGGACGTTGGAGATCTTCTTGTCGTGGATCAGGATGAACGGGTCGTCCAGTTCAACCTGCTGCGACTGCTGGTTGTTGATGAAGTACGGCGACAGGTAGCCGCGATCGAACTGCATGCCTTCGACCACGTCGAGTTCGTTCTCGAGGCCCGAGCCTTCCTCGACCGTGATCACGCCTTCCTTGCCGACCTTCTTCATCGCCGTGGCGATGATTTCGCCGATGGCGGAGTCGGAGTTGGCGGAGATGGTGCCGACCTGGGCGATAGCCTTGTCGTCAGCGGTCGGGTTGGAGAGCTTCTTCAGCTCAGCCACGGCGGCGGTGACGGCCTGGTCGATACCGCGCTTGAGGTCCATCGGGTTCATGCCGGCAGCAACGGCCTTGAGGCCTTCCTGGATGAACGCCTGGGCCAGCACGGTGGCGGTGGTGGTGCCGTCGCCAGCAACGTCGGAGGTCTTGGAAGCGGCTTCCTTGACGATCTGCGCGCCGATGTTCTCGTACTTGTCGGCCAGTTCGATTTCCTTGGCGACCGAGACGCCGTCCTTGGTGACGGTCGGAACGCCGAAGCTCTTCTCGATCACCACGTTGCGGCCCTTCGGACCCAGGGTGACCTTCACGGCGTTGGCCAGGGTGTTCACACCCTTGAGCATACGAGCGCGAACGTCTTCGCCGAAGCGAACTTCTTTAGCTGCCATAAAATTTTTGCCTCAAAAATTTTGATTAAAAATGGGAAAGCTCGCGACGGGGTTTCTACAGAGCGCGTCTGTCGCGCTTAAACCCCAGCGGACTCAAATTAGGCTTCGATGACAGCCACGATGTCGTCTTCCTTCAGGAAGACCAGCTCTTCGCCGTCAATCTTGATTTCCTGGCCGGCGTACTTGCCGAACAGCACGGTGTCGCCTTCGTTGACGGACATCGGGCGGACCTTGCCGTCTTCCAGGATGCGGCCGGTACCGGCAGCGATAACCTTGCCGCGGGTCGGCTTTTCGGTGGCGCTGTCGGGAATGACGATGCCGCCAGCGGAGACACGCTCTTCTTCGAGGCGCTTGACGATGACGCGATCGTGCAGCGGACGCAGTTTGCTCATGGGTGGGCTCCAGCTTCGGTTGAATGGTTGAACAGGATTCGGGACCCCGGAGCGGCGCCTTTGTCGGCGCTGTTAGCACTCCCCGGAGGTGAGTGCCAATAATAACGACGCAAAAGCCCCCTGCAAGAGGCGTCCGTCCGATGGCTGAAACTTGGAATGGGGGAGCGGCCAGAGGCTTTCAAGAGCCGGGAGCGCCGAAATTCGCCTTTCTGCCGCTATCGACACCCGGACCGGGACCGACCACCATGCCCGCCTGCACCCCATCGGGACCCACCCGTGAGCGATGAGCTGACGCTACGCCAGGACCTTGTCCTCCAAGGCGCCAAACTGGCCGCCTCCGGCCTCAGCCAGGGCACCTCTGGTAACCTAAGTGCCCGCTGTGGCGAAGGTTTTCTGATCACGCCCAGCGGCACACCGTATGAGGACATCACCCCCGAGGGCATCGTTCTCGTCGACCGCAACGGCCATTGGCCGGCAAGCCAGCGCCCTTCCAGCGAGTGGCGCTTCCACCGGGACATCTACCTCGCCCGCCCCGACGCCGGGGCGGTGGTCCATGTGCATCCGCCCTACGCCACGGCGCTGGCCATGTGCCGAAAGCCGATTCCGCCGGCCCACTACATGATCGCCGTGGGCGGCGGCGACTCCATCCGCTGCGCGGACTACTACACCTACGGCACCCAGGCGCTGTCCGACGCGGTGCTGGCCGCGCTAGAGGGCCGGCTGGCCTGCCTGATGGCCAACCACGGCATGATCGCGCTGGGAACCACCCTCGCCCAGGCCATGTGGCGGGCCGTGGAGGTGGAGAATCTGGCCCGGCAGTACGTGCTGTCCCTGCAGATCGGTACGCCGGCGATGCTGACGGACCAAGAGGTTGCCGATGTGCTCGCCAAGTTCGCCAACTACGGGCTGATGTCGAGGTCGTGATGTCCGATACCGTCCTGCTCTGCTATTGCACCTGCCCCGACGTCGCCAGCGCGCAGAAGCTGGCCGAAGCCCTGGTGGGCGAACACCTGGCTGCCTGTGTGAACCGTATCCCCGCGGTGGCGTCCACTTATCGCTGGAAAGGCGAGGTGGTCACGGATAGCGAGGAGCTATTGCTTATCAAGACCACCGCCGCACGCTTCCCCGCGCTGAAGGAACGGCTGGTCGCATTGCATCCCTACGAACTGCCCGAGCTGATCGCCGTTCCCGTGGCCGAGGGTCACCGCCCCTACCTGGATTGGGTGCGCGACCCGGGCTGATCCGCGGCCTGTTCACAATCTCAACGCGGTCTCGCCATGACCTCACCGTCATCCCCGCGAAGGCGGGGATCCAGCGGCTTTTGTCTCTGTGGCGCTTAAAGGCACTGGATCCCCGCCTTCGCGGGGATGACAGTGAGGGACGAATGTCGTTCCACTGCAAAGTCAAACGGAGGCCGCGAACAGGCTCCAACCAGCGCCATCGGCAGCGCCCAAAGCGCGCGAGACATCTCATCCGCCGCGATTGACTAGACAGTCCACCGCGACTGTCCGTATCCGCGTCACGGGCGCGCCATCGCCGCTCGTCAGCATGCCTCCCCATCACGGGAGGCGATATGACGTTCGAACTGGCAGTTTTCGATATGGCGGGCACCACGGTGCACGATCCGGATCTGGTCGTGCAGGCGCTGGGCGAGGCGCTGGCCCAGGCCGGCTGCAACGCGGCCGTGCCCGAACTGCGCGCCTTGATGGGCTACACCAAGCCCGCCGCTATCCGCAGCATGCTCGCCGCGCATGATCTGCCGGCAGACGATGCGCAGGTCGCTGTCGTGCACGACGACTTCGTGCAACGCATGCTCACTTGCTACCGCACGCACGACGCGGTGCGCCCCATGGCGGGCGCCGAGGACACGTTCGCCTGGTTGCATGAGCGTGGCATCAAGGTGGCGCTCAACACTGCGTTCTCGCAGGACATCGCCGAATGCCTGATCGAGCGCTTCGACTGGCGCGAACGCGGCCTGATCGACGCGGCGATCTCGGCAGACCGGGTGCCCCAGGGCCGCCCCGCGCCCGACATGATCCGCGCATTGATGGCCGAGTGCGGCGTCACCGATGCCGCGCGCGTGTTTAAGGTCGGCGATACCGAGGTGGACATTCGCGAAGGCCGCGCCGCAGCCTGCGGCCTGGTTGTGGCGGTGACCACCGGTGCGTACACCCGCGCCGAGTTGCTCACGCATCGTCCTGACGTCGTGCTCGATGGCCTGCAGGAGCTGCCCGCGCTACTTGATCGTTTCGCCCCATCCCGCGTGGCCTGACGCCGGCCATGAATCCTCTCTCCTCTTCCTCCGGGCCCACTTCCCGCTGGTCATCCAAGCTGTTGCCGCTGGTCGCCGGCATCGCCGCGTTCTGCGTGTATTCGTGCATGTACGCCTTCCGCAAGCCGTTCAGCGCGGCCAGCTATGAAGGCATGAGCTGGCTGGGCATCGACTACAAGATCTGGCTGGTGATCGCCCAGGTGCTGGGCTATGCACTGAGCAAGCTTTGGGGCATCCGCATGGTGCCGGAGCTACAGCCTTCGCGGCGTGCGAGCGCCATCCTGTGGCTGATCGGGCTGTCATGGCTGGCCCTGCTGGGTTTCGCGCTGGCACCGCCTGTGCCGGGCATCGTGTTCCTGTTCCTCAATGGCCTGCCGCTGGGCATGGTGTGGGGTTTGGTGTTCGGTTACATCGAAGGCCGGCAGGCGACCGAGCTGATGGGCGCCATCCTCGCCTCCAGCTTTATCTTCGCCTCAGGCGTAGTCAAAGGGGTGGGCAAGGCCATGTTGCTGGCTGGCGTCAGCGATCACTGGATGCCGTTCCTCACCGGGCTCGTGTTCGTACCGCCCCTACTGTTGTCGTTGCGTGTACTTACGCGTATACCGCCACCCAGCGCTGAGGACATTGCTGCACGCGCACCGCGCGGCCGCATGAATCGTGAAGCGCGTCGGCAGTTCATGCATCGCTTTCTGCCCGGTCTGTTGTTGATCGTGCCGCTGTACGTATTGCTGACTGTGCTGCGCGACTTCCGCGAGAATTTCGATACGGAGATTTTCCGCGACCTCGGCTTCGGCCGCAGCGCCCTGGTATTTGGCGAAGTGGACACGCCCATCGGCATCGGCGTACTGATGCTCACCGCATCGCTGTCGCTGGTGCGCGACAACATGCGTGCATTCATGCTCAACCATGCGTTGATCGCAGGCGGCCTGTGTTGCGCGGCGCTTAGCACCCTGTTGTTCGCGCACCACCAGTTGCCGCCACTGACCTGGATGACGCTGGTGGGTTTTGGCCTCTATCTCGGCTACATCCCGCTCAATGGCATGTTCTTCGAACGCATGATGGCGACGTACCGCGTCGCCGGCACCGTCTCGTTCGTGATGTACCTCGCCGATGCCTCCGGCTACCTAGGCAGCGTTGCAGTGCTGCTGGTCAGACAGTTTCTCGCCCTGCAGCTCAACTGGACGCAGTTCTTCGAACGCGCCGTGCTGATCAGCAGCCTGCTCGGCCTCGTGCTTATCGCACTCGCCGCGCGCTGGTTCTGGTGGCATGGCCGCCAGAACGGACATGCGCCGGCACCGTTGTCACCTCTGAAGATGGAAAGCAGCCGTTTATGAGTAAGTCGCAAACACGCACCGCGATCGTGGTCGGTGCAGGCATTGTCGGGCTGGCCATGGCCCGCGCGCTCGCCGAAGCCGGTTACAAGGTCACGGTGTTCGATCGCCACGAGCGTTCGGTAGGCGCATCGGTACGTAACTTCGGCACCATCTGGCCGATCGGCGTGCCCAATGGTCCGTTGTATGCGCGCGCACTGCGCTCGCGCGAAGTGTGGCGCGAGTTCTGCAACGCCACCGGCACCTGGTCCGCGCCCAGCGGCAGCTTGATCGCCGCGTATCACGACGACGAGTGGGCGGTGATGAACGAATACGCGGCGATGAACGAGGGTATTCGCCCGTCGCGCACGCTCGACCCCGCGCAGGTGCGCCAACATGCACCCGGCGTCGTGGCGAACGGTCTGCGCGGCGCGCTACTGAGCACCGACGAGCTCGTGGTGGATCCGCGCGAAGCCATCCGCAACCTGCCCGCATGGTTGGCCGAGCGCTACGGCGTGGAGTTCCACTGGCGACAGGCCGTTACGCGCATCGAACATCCGTGGGTGTGGAGCGGTCGGCGTCGCTACGGCGCCGACCTTATCTACGTGGCCGGCGGTACGGATTTCGAAACGCTTTATCCCGAACTGTTCGAGCGTCTTGCGATCACCAAGTGCAAGCTGCAAATGCTGCGACTGGAAGCACAGCCCACGCCGTTCCAGCTCGGCCCGGTGGTGTGCGGCGGCCTCACCATGGCCCATTACAGCGGCTTCCATGCCACCCCGAGCATCGGGCGCATGCGTGAGCGACTGTCCGAGCAGTACGCCGATCTGATCGCGCTAGGCATCCACGTGATGGCCGCGCAGAATGGGCTGGGCGAAATCACCATCGGCGACTCGCACGAATACGGCCACACGCACGAACCTTTCAACGAGAGCTCGATCAATCGCAAGATTGTCGACTATCTGCGCAGCGTGCTGGATCTGCCGAGCTGGAACGTCAAACAGAGTTGGCACGGCATCTACGCCAAGCTCACCGACGGAAAGCGTAGCGAGCTGGTGATCGAGGCCGAACCGGGTGTCACCATCGTCAACGGCATCGGTGGCGGCGGGCTGGGCATGACGCTTTCGTTCGGCCTTGCCGAGGAAGTGGTCAGTGGTCAGCTAAAGGCCGAGACCGCGACGCCGATGGTCGCCACCGCGCACTGAACATCAGCGCTCGGTAGTCGAAAGCACCAACTGCACACGCTCCGCCGCGAAACAGGTCAGCCCGTACTGCACGGGCTGATTCTGTCCGTCCACATTGAGCGATTCGACTTCCAGCACGGGCAGGTCTGGCGATTGGTCCAGCACCATGCCCGTGGCGGTGCCAGCAAGACGCGCCGTTACGCGGGTGTAGCTGCGGAAGTAATCAGAGATGCCGAACTCCGCCAGCGTGCGGCTCACCGAGCCCGTGCGCTGGAACACCTCGCCAAGGCGCGGAAAACGCGCCGCCGAAAACCATGCCTGGCCATGGTCGAGCACACGTCCTTCTGCGTAGGCAGATGACTCGATCCACCACGCCCGCTCCCCACGCGCCAGCGCCAGCGATTCGGCCACGCGCTGCGGCGGCATCACCAGCGCAGTACCCAACACCTTGTTGCCCGACGTCACGTTGAGGTTGTTCATGTTGCGGCTGAAGCTGGTGCGCCGGCCGATGGCGTAGTCGTAGCACTCCTCCCGCACGCGCAACCCGCGCGCCGGATCGCCATGGATCGCACCGCGCTCCTCCAGCGCATCGAGCGCGCGCCGAACGGTATGCCGGTTCACGCGCAACTGCCGTGCCAGCTCCAGTGCGGATGGCAACTTGGCGCCACCGCGAAGCTGGCCGCTGCGGATCTGCTGCAACACTTGCTGTTCGATCTGTCGCCATACCGGCACATCGCATGAACGATCCGGCGGCTGGAAGAGGATTGCCATCATTCCTGCATTTTCCTGGCCCACACTGGCTGGCGGTGGTTGAGATCGGATAATGAGTATGGGTAAGCCAGTTTTCGGGGGGATGACATTGGCGCACGGTGATACATGGCGCATTGCGCGAGCGCGTCTGATCCTGCCCGACCGGGTGATCGTGGGCGGCGCCGACATCCGCGGAGACCGCATCGAACGGCTCTGGGCCGGCGATGAGCTGCCGGATGGCGCCATCGATTTCGAGGGTGATTTCCTGCTGCCCGGCCTGATCGAGCTACACACCGACAATCTCGAGAAACACCTACTCCCACGCGCTGGCGCGGCATGGCCCGCCCTGCCGGCCATGCTGGCGCACGACGCCCAACTGGTGGCCGCCGGCATCACCACCGTGCTGGATGCGCTATCGCTGGGTGACTTGGAACAAGACGGCGGTCGTATCGACACGCTACGCAACGCCCTGATCGCGCTCGACGAGGCGCGGGATCACGACCTGCTGCGCTGTGAGCACTACCTGCATCTGCGCTGCGAACTGAGCTGGCCAGGGCTACTGGAGCTGGCCGAACCACTGATGATTCGCAAGGACCTGCGCTTGCTGTCCGTGATGGATCACACACCAGGCCAGCGCCAGTACCACGACGTGCGCCAGTACCGCACGTACTACGGCCGCAGCGGGATCAGCTGGAGCGATGAAGAGTTCGCTGCGGTACTGGCGGAACGCCGCGAACAGCAGAGCCAGCATCGCGACCTGCAGTTGGCCGGCGTGATGCGTCTGGCGCACCGCCATGGCCTGTTGGTCGCCAGCCACGACGATACCGACGTTGCCCATGTGGACGAAGCCGTCGACGTGGGCGCGCGCATCAGCGAGTTCCCCACCACACTGGAAGCCGCACAGGCAGCCCGGGAACATGGCCTGCACATCGTCGCTGGCGCCAGCAACCTGGTGCGCGGTGGCTCGCATGCCGGCAACGTTGCGGCGATCACGCTGGCGCGCGCGGGTTGCCTGGATATTCTTTCTTCCGACTACATGCCGACCAGCCTGTTGCAGGGCGCCTTCATCCTGCATGAGCAAGCCGGCTGGACACTGCCCGAAGCGGTGGCGACGGTCACCAGCACGCCCGCTGACGTGCTGGGTTTCGGCGACCGCGGACGCCTTGGCGAAGGACTACGTGCTGACTTGCTTCGCGTACGCATGCATCGCACACAATCCGTGGTCCGTTCCGTATGGGTCGCGGGCGCGCAACGGCTCTAGGCGCTACGGACGGCCAAACGTCTGCCATACGCCGTAGCTGACGCCGCGCTGTCAATGTTGCGGCCAGCATAAACATCGTAAGTTCTATCGCCACTGACGCGCATAGACAACGGGCAATAGTTGCCTAGTCCCAGTCATTCGCATTTCACCCGCCCTCCCTAGCCTGCGCCCATCGCAGCAATCGACCGGCCGACGCCGTTTGGCCATTTCACGTTTCGGGGAGACAGTCTTGAAGATCAATCCAATCACTTGCGCGGTGCTTGCCGCGCTTGCGGTCGCTCGTGTGTCTTATGCCGACGATGCCACGCCACCGGCAGCGCCGCCCCCGGCGCCGACTGCGGATGCATCCGTATCCACGCTCGGCGCGATCACGGTGACAGCGCAGCATGCCAACGAAGACATGCAGGATGTGCCGATCACCATGCAGGCGTTCACCGGAACGATGCTGCAACAGCTCCACGTCGACACCTTCGATGACATCATCCGGTATCTGCCCAACGTCACGTTCGCGGAGAACGGTCCGGGTCAGGGCAATATCTACATGCGCGGCCTCAGCACGGGTTTCCTGGGCAACCAGTCGAGCGCATCCATCGCGCCGTTCCCCAACGTCGCTGTCTACCTCGACGACCAGTCGATGCAGTTCCCGGCACGCAACCTCGACGTCTACATGGTGGACATGGAGCGCGTGGAAGTACTCGAAGGCCCGCAGGGCACGCTGTTCGGCGGCGGCGCTGAAGCTGGCGCGGTTCGCTACATCACCAACAAGCCCAACCTGGACAAGGTCAGCGGCAACGTGGAGGCGAGCACCGGCGTGACCGCCGGCGGCGATCCGAACAACTCGGCCAACGCGGTACTTAACCTGCCCATCATCCCGGGCACCTTTGCGCTACGCGGCGTGATCTACAACGACCATCGCGGCGGCTACATCGACAACGTGCCGAGCACGTTCACCCGCAACAACAACGATGGCGGCAACTTCTACGCCAACATCAAGCCGACCGGCGGCCTGTGCCCGAATGGCCAGGGCACCAGCACCGGTTACTGCGCTGTGCCCGGCAGCCCGACAGCCAACAACAACTCCGTCGCGCAGAAGGACTGGAATCCGGTCGATTATCAGGGCGCCCGCGTGTCCGCGCTCTATAAGTTCAATGACGACTGGAATGTGTTGATCGCACAGAGCTATCAGGAGATGGATGCGCAAGGCCAGTCGTCGACCTATCCGATCGGTTCGGACGGCCAGACCCTGCAGCCGCTGCAGACCACCGCATTCGCGCCCGCCTGGGACAAGGACCGCAACTCCAACACCGCGTGGACCTTGAACGGCAAGATCGGCGACGTCTCGATGGTGTACACCGGCGGCTACACCGACCGTCACATCAGCGAACAGCAGGACTACACCAACTACGCCCGCGCCGCAGGCGGCTGGTACTACACCTGCTCCGGCGGCTCCGGCCTGGGCGCTGGCACCAAGCCGACTTGCTACTCCCCGATCGGCTATTGGAACGATCAGGTCAAGAGCACGCACCTGAGTCATGAGCTGCGCTTCAGCACGCCGGAAGAAAATCGCCTGCGCGCCATCGGCGGCCTGTACTACGAGGATTTCCAGATCCTCGACGACATGAACTTCAACTACAAGACCATCCCGTCCTGCACGCCGCCCAATCTTTCCTCGGCGCTTGCTGGCGGTGCACCATGCGTCGCCAACGTGGTGCCTTATCCGGGCACGGCGAAGATGGACGCCAGCCAGCGAAGCGACAGCACGGCGTTCGGCGAAGATGAGCAGCGTGGCTACCGGCAGATCGCTGCGTTCGGCTCGGTGTCCTACGACATCATCCCCGAGGTGCTCACCGCGACCGCTGGCACGCGTTACTACCACTACTCCGAGTACCAGCGCGGTTCGCAGTACTCCACGGGTTCCAACTGCGTGAACGTGCCCAACGGCCAGTGCGTGGGCGGCGACGCCACCAGCATGACTGCAGAGAACCTCAACGCCGCGTACCACGGCTTCCGTAGCCGCGCGAACCTGGTCTGGCACGTCACGTCCGACGCGATGGTCTACTACACCTTCTCGCAGGGCTTCCGCCCGGGTGCGTTCAACCGCACCACCAAGGATGTGGCCAAGGGACCGGACGGCCCGCAGTACAGCAAGCCGCTCAGCTACGCGCCGGACTCCCTCACCAATAACGAGATCGGCTTCAAGACCACGTTCTTCGACGATCGCCTGCTGCTCAACGGCTCGCTGTACCACATGAAGTGGGACAACGTGCAAATGCAGTTCTTCAACCCGCTGGTGCTCGGCAACACCACGTTCGGCGTCAACGGCCCGAACTACAAGGTGGACGGCGTGGAACTGCAGTTCGAGGGACGTGTCACCGACGGCCTGACGTTGATGGGCTCGGGCTCGTTCAACAAGTCCAAGCAGACCAATTCGCCGTGCCTTGTGGGCAACATCCCGAACACACCGTCCTACGGCGCGTGTATCACCCAGGTGCTTATCGCCGGCCAAGGCGTGCAGCCGTTCGCGAACCCGTTCGGCGCTTCCGGCAGCGAGCCGGCCTTCTCGCCCCGCTCGCAGTTCAACCTGCGCGCCCGCTATGACTGGACCTTCAACGGCAACTACAAGGCCTTCGCCATGGTCGGCGCCAGCCATACCGGCTCCATGTACAACCAGCCGGCCACCTACCCCAGCGGCGAAGGCGTGCTGTACCCGACCACGGTGGACTTGCGCTACCTGCAGGCGGGCTACACGACCTACGACGCCTCCTTGGGTATCGCGAAGGATGCCTGGGACCTGTCGCTCTACGGCACCAACTTGAGCAACAGCCACGCCAGCGTGTTCACCTCGTCGGCCCAGTTCATCCAGTCACAGGTGCCCCTGCGCCCACGCGTGGTCGGCGTGAAGTTCGGATTCAAGTTCTGACATCTTGCCGTCGCAGATCGGCACATAGCATGGGGTGGGCCTAGGCCCACCCCTCTTCCGTTCTACCGTGGGCTTAGGCCCACCCCTTTTCCGTTCAACCCATCGATAACGCATGAACGCCGTCGTAGCCGAGCCACCTCAGATGTCCGTCGAACAGCAAGTCCAGCGCGTACGCCAACTGCAGGGTATGGGGGAGCACGCGCAAGCGCTGACGCTGGCGCAATCTCTGTTGCCTGACGTGCCGGAGAACCGCGATGCGCTGCACCTCATCGCCAAGAGCCAGCGATACCTTGGACAAGTCGATGAAGCACTGAACACGCTCATCGATCTCGAACGGTGGCATCCCCATTTCAGTCGACTCCACGAGGAGCGCGGCCACTGCTACGTCGTCCAGCGCGATGCACCGCAGGCGATCGACGCACTGCTGCGCGCGGTCAACCTCAACCCCGCGCTACCTTCGAGCTGGAACCTGCTCGAAGGCCTTTACCGCATGACCGGCGATCACGCCAACGCGGCCACCGCGGCCTCACACGTCGCAACACTCAAGCGCCTCGCGCCCGAGGTGGTGCAGGCCACCAGCCTGGTCTCCGACGGTGAACTGACCCAAGCCGAGCAGCTCATCCGACCTTACCTGCAGCGCACGGGCCACGATGTCGAAGGCATGCGCCTGCTGGCGCGCATTGCCGTCGCGCGCGACGTGCTGGACGACGCCGACACCCTGCTCACTGCCGTGCTTGAAATCGCACCCGACTTTCATGCCGCCCGCTTCGACTACGCCAAGGTGCTGTTCGAGCGCCACCAGTACCAGCGCGCATGCGAGGAGATGGAGAAGCTGTTGGCTATGGATCCGCAGCACCTGGACTACCGCACGCTGCATGCCAGCGCCTGCGTCGGGCTGGGCGAGCACGAGCGCGCCATCGGGCTGTATCGCGCGCTGCTGCGCGAAATACCTGGCGCGGCAGACCTGCATCTCTCCCTCGCCCATTCGTTGAAGACGCAAGGCCAGCGCAGCGACGCCATCGACGCCTATCACGCCGCCATCGCGGCAAGGCCGCACTTTGGCGATGCGTACTGGAGCCTGGCGAATCTCAAGACGTATCGCTTCAGCGACGACGAGATCGCCCGCATGGCCGCAGGGGAAGCGGCAGCGGACACGCCAACCGTGGATCGCTATCACCTGTGTTTCGCACTCGGCAAAGCGTTCGAGGATCGGGGCGACCATGACGCTTCCTGGCAACACTATGCGCGTGGCAACGCGCTCAAACGCGCGGAGAGCCGTTACCGTCCGGAGATCATCGAAACCAATACGCGCAGGCAGATCACCGTATGCACGCGCGAGTTCTTCGCCGCTCGCGCAGGCCTTGGCGACCCCAGCCCCGACCCCATCTTCATCGTCGGCCTGCCGCGCGCAGGCTCCACGCTGCTGGAGCAGATCCTCGCCTCGCATTCGCAGGTCGACGGCACGCAAGAGCTCGCCGACATCCCCCGTATCGTGCTTGAACTGCAAGGGCGCGAGCCTGATTTCGACGATCCGCGTTACCCAGGCGTGCTCGCCGATGTGCCGCCGGAGACTTTCCGCGAGCTAGGCGGACGATACCTTCGCGACACTCGCATCTATCGCGGCGAGGCGCCTCGTTTCATCGACAAGATGCCGAACAACTTCCGGCACATCGGCCTGATCCACCTGATGTTTCCCAACGCGAAGATCATCGACGCGCGTCGCGAACCCATGGCCTGCTGTTTCAGCAACCTCAAGCAGCTATTTGCCAGCGGTCAGGAGTTCACCTACAGCATGGAAGATATCGCGCGCTACTACCGCACCTACCTGGATCTGATGGAGCACTGGGACACGGTGCTGCCGGGACGTGTGCTGCGCGTGCATCACGAGGACGTGGTGGATGACCTGGAAGGCAACGTTCGGCGCATCCTCGATTTCTGCGGGCTGCCTTTCGAGGCTTCGTGCCTCGACTTCCACAAGACGGAGCGCAGCGTCCGCACCGCCAGCTCGGAACAGGTGCGTCGCCCGATCTTCCGCGACGGCCTGGACCAGTGGACGAAGTACGCACCCTACCTCGGCCCGCTCAAGGAAATGCTCGGCGACGCACTGGAGCGTTATCGCCCGGTTTGAGTTCGCTGCGCACCCACGAACACCACCAGGAACGTGGCCGGCTCGCTATCGCTGGCGTTGGCGCTGACCAGGTGGCGTGCGCCGGCCGGCTCGAACCAGTTCTCGCCGGCCGCGAACACGCGCAGCGGCTGGCCTTCAACTTGGCTGCGCACGTGACCTTGCAGCACATAGACGTAAGCATCGCGATCATGCGAATGCGGCTTGGATGATTCACCTGGCGCATAAGTGACACGCAAGGCTTCGATGAATTGACCTGGCGCGCGCGTCAACGCCGCCGTCAGCAGCGACTCGTCGTGCGTCGCCATGGCTGGCATCGTCAAGGCAAGCGCCGTTATCCAAACGAGAATGTGAGCGGCGCGCATGATCAGCGCACCGTGACAGCAGACTGCTGCGAGGGCAGCGCGGCATCCACATCTTCGCTACGGCGAAGCACCTTGCCCTGCTCATCCAGCACGATCACCGTGGGTACGTGCATCACCCGAAAGCGACGGAACAACGTACCTGAGTCGTCCAGTGCCAGCGGCATGACGATGTGGTGTTCGCGCTGGTAGTCGGCCAGTTCTTCGCGACTGGCCCACAACCCTGAGGCGATGCCCAGCCACTGCGCATGGTTGTCGCGTGCCAGCACGTCAGCGCGTTCACGCGCCGCGCGGCAACTCTGCGCCAACGCGGGACGACTCGTGGCGAGGTATGACTCGCACCACGGCGAAAGGAATAGCAGCACGGTGGGCTTCCCGGCTTTCGCGCCGAAGGCCGGTAGCGACGGGCCACTCAGCGTTTGCACGTTGAATGCGGGCACGCGATCACCGACGTCGTAGTGCGGCTCGTCCTTCGGCGCGGCAGCCGAGGCCATCTGCGCCGATGAGCGGCTGCGTGCTTGCGCAAGCGCGGCATCCAGCTTGTCGTTCGCCTCGTGCCCTACGTACAAGATGCGGCCGTCACGACCGATCACCACATGCTGAGGTGTAACCCGCAGATGAAAGGCCTCGCCCAGCGACCCATCATCAAACACGATCGGCATGCCAAGCCCTAACTGTTTCTGCGCCTTGCGTACTTCCTCGACGCTGTCATCGAAGCCCACGTCGATGGCGATCACGACCATGTCGGGGCCGGCCTGTTCATAGGTACGTTCGAAGTGCGGCATCTGTTCGCGACACGGCACGCACCAGGTGGCCCAGAACTTCAGGTAGACGGCTTTCTTGCCGTAGAGCGCACCGAGGTCGATGGTCTGGCCGTCGATGGTCTTGAGCACTATGTGCGGTGCAGGTTGGCCAATCAGGCTGCGCCCGGCTATCTCAGCGCGTGACTGACCAGACTCGGAGGCATACGCCACCATGCAACACACGAGCAGACAAAGCGAGGCGAAGTAACGCACGGCGAGCATCCTTGGCTGGGAGAGCTCGCATGCTCCTCCGCTGCCCAACGGCCGGACAGGTCCAGTGGGCGCGAAAACGAGGGAACCAGCGTCAGCGCGGGCGGTACTCGTGGAGCAATCGCGCCAGCAAGCGTGTCGCTTCGTCCATGCGTGTGGCCGGTATACCGCCGAGACCGAACACCAAGCCGTTGGGCTTGTGCTCGCCGATGGCGTAATCGCCCAGCGCTTCGATACGCATATCTTTCATGGCGGCGTCCCTGACCAGCCGGCTCGCGTCTACCGGCCACCTCAGTTCGGCGGCGATGTGCAGACCGGCGTCCGATGCGAGTGGTCGCAAGGCCTCGTCGGCGTGCCGAGAGAGGCCTTCCAGCAGGGCTTCACGGCGTTCCGCGTAGATGCGCCGCATCTTGCGCACGTGCCGCGCGAGATGGCCTTCGGTGATGAACCAGGCCAGCGTGTCCTGGGCGAGCAGATCACTGTGCCGATCCACCAGTTGGCGCACTGCGCCCAGTGCCGCCATGGCCCAGCTCGGTGCCACGACGTAACCCTGGCGCAGGGTCGGAAACAGGCTCTTGGAGAACGTGCCGACGTAGAACACCGAGCCGTCGCGATCCAGCGTCTGCAGTGCGTCGAGTGGACGCCCGCCGTAGCGAAATTCACCGTCGTAATCGTCTTCGATGATCACTGCGCCCTGTTGCCGCGCAAAGTCGAGCAAGGCCACGCGCCGCGCCGGTGACATCGCCATGCCGGAGGGGAACTGATGGGATGGGGTGACATAGATAACGCGGGCGTCAGGTGGAATGCGCTCCACGATGAGGCCCTCCTCGTCGATCGGCACGGGCGTCACGCGGGCGCCGGCGGCTTCGAAGGTCGCGCGCAACGGCGGATAGCCGGGATCTTCCACCGCGACCACCGTGTGGCCGGGCGTCACCAGAATGCGCGCCAGCAGGTCGAAGGCTTGTTGCGCACCGCCCGTCACCATCACGTTGGCCGCACTGCAGGTCACCGCGCGCGCAAACGACACATGCCCCGCAATCGCCTCGCGCAATGCCTCCCGCCCCTCGACGGCGTCGTAAACGGACATGGCGCGCGTGAGCGGACGCAAGGCCCGGGCGGACAGCTTGCGCCACGCCTCGAAGGGAAAGCGCGAGACATCGGGCATCCCCACGCGCAGGTCATAACGTGATGGTGGCAAGGCGGTCATGGGCGCCGGAGCGATCGCATCGCGCCAGCGTGGCTGCAACCGCATCTCGCCTCCAGCACTCGGCGGCGGAGCGCCCGCCTGCGTAGGGCCGGCATGCGCCACCACGTAACCCGCGCCTTGTCGCGAGACCACGTAGCCTTCACTGAGCAAGAGGTCGTACGCGGCCACCACGGTGTTCCGCGACACGTTCAGCGAGGTAGCCAGCGCCCGGGTCGAAGGCAGGGTCTGCCCGGTGCGCAGCCGTCCGTCCAGAATGGCCGCTCGCAACTGCCCATGCAGCGCCTGCAACCGGCCGCGCACGGGGATGTCCAACGGGAAAGCCAGGGGGTGGTCCATGCCGGCATCCGGGCGAGTTGACTGGTCCTAAAGAATTCCCTTGACCTGGATCTTTTTCAAGACCAGTGAAACCGGGACACTGCTCCACGTCATCTCACGGAGATCCGCCATGATCGAGCTGTACTTCGCCGCCACGCCCAACGGCCTGAAGATCAAGCTGTTCCTTGAAGAAGCAGGCCTGCCCTACTTCATCACGCCGGTGAGTCTGAGCAAGGGCGAGCAGTTCAAGCCGGAGTTCCTGGCCATTTCGCCGAACAACAAGATTCCCGCCATCATCGACCATGCACCCGCCGGCGGCGGCGAGCCGCTGGCCGTGTTCGAATCCGGCGCGATCCTGCTTTATCTGGCCGAGAAGATTGGTCGGTTTATCCCCAAAGACACGGCCGACCGCATGGAAGTGCTGGAGTGGCTGTTCTGGCAAGTCTCCGGACTGGGCCCGATGGCGGGCCAGGTCGGACACTTCAATGTGTATGCGCCGGAGAAAGTGCCGTACGCCATCGACCGCTATACGCGCGAGGTGGCCCGCCTCTATGGCGTGCTCGATCGCCAGCTGGCAGGGCGCGAGTTCATTTGCGGCGAGTTTTCCATCGCTGACGTTGCCTGCTACCCGTGGATCGTGCCGCACGAGGCGCACGGCCAGAACCTGGCGGACTTTCCACAGTTGGAGCGCTGGTTCATCGCCATGTCGCAGCGCCCCGCCACGCTACGCACGTACGAGGGTGTGGAGAACGCCTACCGGCCCAAGCAGGCGCTGACCGACGAGGAGCGCCTGGTGCTGTTCGGGCAAGGATCGAAGCCTGAAGCGTGAAGTCTGCTGACAGGTTCTGACACTATGGGCGGCTAGCCTTCTATCTCTGGCAGGAATGGCGAGACTTCCATCGCCGTCATTCCGGCGCACCCCACAAAAGGGGGCAAGGGCCGGAATCCAGTTTCCGTAGTGGCGGGTTGTCGCGAGACCGGTGATTGTCTTTCGCGAAAACCCAACGAGACCGCTACTGGATTCCGGCCTTCGCCGGAATGACGAGCAAGAGCAATGCCCCCTAGTCGTCGCTCGACGGGTCAACAACAAAGACAGACACCACCATGAAAACCTCCGACATCGCCGCACTACTGTTGCTGGGAGCCATCTGGGGCGCCTCGTTCCTGTTCATGCGCATGGGCGCCGACGAGTTCGGCGGCATGGCACTGGCGGGCATGCGCGCCATTGGCGCGGCGATCTGCTCGATCCCGCTGCTGACACGTGTGCGGCTGGTCGAGATGCGCACGCATTGGCGCGATATCGCCATCGTCGGCATCGCCAATTCGGCGCTGCCGTTCGTGCTGTTCTCCTTTGCGGCGAAAAGTCTGCCGGCCGGTGTCTCCGCCATTTCCGACGCCATCGCGCCGTTGCTGGTGGCGCTGTCGGGCTGGATGCTGCTGGGCGAGAAGCTGAGCCCCATACAAGCCAGCGGCCTGGTGGTCGGCTTCAGCGGTGTGGTGTGGCTGGTGGCTGGCACCGTGGGTTTCAGCGGTGGCGCGCATGCGATGGGCTGGGCCATGGCCGCCTGCCTGGGTGCCAACGTCTGTTACACCTTCGGCGCGCACTACAGCCACCGCCGCTTGCGCAGTGGTGTCACGCCGCTCAGCGTCGCCACCGGAAGCCAACTGGCCGCCGCGCTGTTATTGCTGCCTTTCACCGTCTGGATGTGGCCCACCCAGACCCCGGGATGGACGTCGTGGCTGGCCGTGCTGGGCCTGGCGGCCATCTGTACCTCGCTCGCCTATGTACTGTTCTACGGGTTGATGGCCCGCGTGGGCGCATCGCGCAGCATGGTGGTGATGTTTCTGATCCCGGTATTCGGTGTGATGTGGGGGCTGCTCTTCCTGCATGAGCCGGTGACGCTGGCGATGGGCGGCGGCTGCGTGGTGATCCTGCTGGGTGTGGCGCTGACCACCGGTCTGGTGGGGCTGCGTAACCGCGGCGGCACCCCGAGCGAAGTAATGACGGAACGCGCCTGAGCAGCGGAGGTCTCTCCCCGGTGAGCCTGAAGGTGCGGGCTGCGCCATAATCCCCTTTCGCCCTGCGCCTTGGCGCGGGCTTCTCCCATGCCGGAGCCGCAATGCGCCTGATTCACCCCGGCCGGTTGGCCGCACGCTTCCTTACTCTGCTCTGCCTGCTGCTCGGCGCGCTGCCCGCGCTGGCGCAGGACGACCTTGACGGCCTGCTGCCGGTCACCGAGGCCTACAAGCTCACCGCCGATGCCTCCACGCCTGGCCTGGTAAAGCTGCACTGGACCATCGCGCCCGATTACTACCTCTACCGCGGCCGCATGAAGTTCAAGCCCGGCGACGGCGTGACGCTGGGCGACGCGCAACTGCCCGATGGCGAGAAGCACCACGACGAATACCTGGGCGACGTGGAGACCTACCACCATAGCGTCGACGCCACCCTGCCCTACACGGTCGCAGCCGGCACCGCCGAGCTGAAGCTCAGCGTGCAGTACCAGGGTTGCCACGAGGTGGATCCGAAGATCTGCTACCCGCCGCATACCGAACAGCTCACGCTTGCCGTGCCCGCCGCAGCGACTGCTGGCGAGGATTCGCTAGGTGCAGCGCTCAACAAGCTTGGCTCGACCAAGGTCGGCGTCAGCAACGGCGCGGCATTGCCCGCTGAGCAGGCGTTCCAACTGCAAGCCATCGTCAGGGGCCGTCAGCAACTGCTGCTGCGCTGGACTATGCCCAAGGGCTATTACCTGTATCGCGACCAGACGGCATTGAAGCTAAAGGATGCTGGCAGCCTTACGCTCGCCAAGCCCGAATGGCCAGCCGGCACCGAACACCAGGATGCCCATTTCGGCAAGACCACCGTCTACTTCGACCAGGTTGAGCTGCCGGTGGCGATCCAGGGCGATACGTCAGGCCGGGATACCGTGTATTTGGAAGCAAGTTTTCAAGGCTGCCAAGACAACGGCATCTGCTACCCGGTGATGACTCGCGGACTGCCGATCGCGCTGGGAGAGGCAGCGCCAACCAGCGGCGCCGTCGCCGAGCCCGCGCCGGAGATGCCGCCTGCACGGACCAGCGAAGTAGGCCTGGGCATTGCGCTGCTGTATGCGCTGCTCGGCGGACTCATCCTCAACCTGATGCCGTGCGTGCTGCCGGTGCTTTCGATTAAGGTGGTATCGGTGATCGAAAGCGGCGAAAGCCCCGCGCGTCGCCGCAGCCATGCACTGACCTACAGCGCCGGCGTGCTGACCAGTTTCGTTGTACTCGGCGTCGCTGTGGTGGCGCTCGCCAAGGCCTGGGGCGCACAACTGCAATACCCGCTGTTGGTCGCCGCACTGTCGCTGGTCATGCTGACCGCCGGCCTGTGGATGTCCGGTGTGGTGCAGTTCGGCGGATCGCTCGGCAACGTCGGCAGCTCGCTGGCAAACCAGAAGGGCTGGCGCGGCGATTTCTTCGTCGGCGTGCTCGCCGTCGTGGTGGCCAGCCCGTGCACCGGCCCATTCATGGGGCCGGCGCTGGGCTATGCGTTCGCGGCACCGGCTGCACAAGCGATGCTGGTGTTCTTCACGCTGGGATTGGGCCTGTGCCTGCCTTTCCTTGCGATTGGCTTTGTGCCCGCGCTGGCGCGCCTGTTGCCGAAGCCGGGCGCATGGATGGAGACGCTCAAGCAGGTGCTGGCCTTCCCTATGTATCTGGCGGCCGTCTGGCTGGCCTGGGTGCTCGCCAACCAGCGCGGTGCGGACGCCGTGGGCTTGTTGCTGGTGGCCGCGGTGCTGCTCGCGATGACGCTGTGGTGGTTTGAAAAGAGCCGCTGGAGCGGTAGCGCCAGTCGTTCGTGGGTGATCGTGCTCGCCCTGCTCACGGCTGTACCGCTGTATGCACTCGTCCGTCTGCCAGCGGCGGCGCCCGCCAGCGCAGGTGCCGTGAGCGCGAACGGCACCGTCGCCTTCACCCCCGCGAAGCTGGCGGAGCTGCGCAAGGCCGGCACACCCGTATTCGTGGACATGACCGCCGACTGGTGCGTGACCTGCAAGGCCAACGAGCATGCCGTGCTCGACACCGACGCCTTCCGCGACCTGCTCAAGAAGACCGGCGCGGTCTACATGAAGGGCGACTGGACCAATGAAGATCCCGCCATCACCGCCTTCCTGCAGGAATACCACTCGCCCGGCGTACCGCTCTATGTGGTGTTTCCCAAAGACGGTGGCCACGGCAACCGCCTCCCGACGGTGCTGACCTCTTCGCTGGTGGAAGAAGCCCTGACCAAGGCTGCGGGCACACCGGTCGCCACCAACCCATGATGAGTCGCAGCAACTGGATCATCCTCGGCGCCGCCGTTCTGGCCGCTGCTGCCGGCGGCTGGCTGCAACACGCCAGCCAGCGTGCCCGTGTGCCCGCTGGCGTACATGTGGCCGAAAAGGGCGAGATCGCCCCCGATCTGGCGCTGGCAGGGCTGGACGGTAAAGAACATCGTCTGTCCGAGTACCGCGGTCGCCGCGTGCTGCTCAACTTCTGGGCAAGTTGGTGCGGCCCCTGCCTGCAAGAAATGCCCGCATTGGTAAAGGCGCAGGCCAACGTCGGCGAACACGCCGACAAAAGTGGCCCGATCATCATTGGCATTGCGATGGACGACCCGGCCCAGGTGCGCGCATTCCTAAGCACCCACCCAGTGAACTACCCCATTCTGCTGGGCAGCCTGGACAGCCCCAGCACATCGCTTCGATTGGGGAACGTCGGCGAAGTGCTGCCGTACAGCGTGCTTCTGGACGAGAACGGCCGCGTGCTGTTCAGTCGGCGCGGCACGCTGGACGCGGATGACCTCAAGGCTTGGGCCGCGCCAGCCGCGCCCTGACGCGGTTTTCACGGCCATACGTCGCCGCACGGTTTAACCTTGACTTCTCCTTCAAACATCGCCGAACTGCGCCGAACTGGACAACATCCGCCTGGACGCGCACACTCCGCGCCGGACGCCGGCCTCGCCGGTGCAATCTGGATGCTGGCGTGGCGAAGGTTCTGGTCCTGCACGGGCCCAATCTCAATCTGCTGGGCGTACGTGAGCCAGAAGTTTATGGCCGCGACACCCTGGCCGATATCGACGCCGAGCTGACCCAGCGCGCGCAAGCGGCGGGACACAGCCTGGAAACGCTCCAGTCGAATGCCGAGCACGCGTTGATCGACCGCATCCACCAGGCCCGCCTGGATGGCACGGCGATCATCCTGATCAACCCGGGCGCCCTCACCCACACCAGCATCGCCCTGCGCGACGCGCTGGCCGGCGTGGCGATCCCGTTCATCGAACTGCATCTGTCCAACGTGCACGCCCGCGAGGCCTTCCGCCGCCACTCCTATCTCTCGGACATTGCCGTTGGTGTGATCTGCGGCTTCGGCGCAGATAGCTACCGGCTGGCGCTGGATGCCGCCCTGAACCGGTTGGACCGCGCTGGCGCGTCCGCCTCCTGATACCGGGCTTTCTGCCCACGATTTTCCATTTCGGCCCCACTGGCGGCCTCAACGAAAAGGTTTGAAACATGGACCTGCGCAAGATCAAGAAGCTCATCGACCTGCTCGAGGAATCCAACCTCGCGGAACTTGAGATCAAGGAAGGCGAAGAAGTGGTCCGCCTGTCGCGCGTGCCCAAGGGCACCGTGACGATGGCTCCCGCGCCGGTGGCCATGCAGCCTGCGCCAGTGGCCGCCGCGCCCGTCGCAGCACCTGTCGAAGCCGCCCCGGCTGAGGCTGCACTGCCCGCCGGTCACGTAGTAAAGGCGCCGATGGTCGGCACCTACTACGCTTCGTCCAGCCCGGGTGCCGCCGCGTTCGTTAAGGTCGGCCAGCAGGTCAAGGCCGGCGAGACGCTGGGCATCATTGAAGCGATGAAGATGTTCAATCAGATCGAGGCCGACGTGGCCGGCACCGTGAAGGCCATCCTGCTTGAGAATGGCCAGCCGGTGGAATTCGACCAGCCGATGTTCGTGATCGGCTAAGCCCGGCCACCCTCTATGCCCATGCTCGAAAAAGTCGTCATTGCCAACCGTGGTGAGATCGCGCTGCGCGTGCTGCGCGCCTGCCACAGCCTTGGCATCAAAACCGTGGCGGTGCACTCCACCGCCGACCGCAACCTTAAGCACGTCGGCCTGGCCGACGAGTCGATCTGTATTGGCCCCGCGCCGTCCGTCGACAGCTATCTCAATATCCCGCGCATCATCGCTGCGGCGGAAATCACCGACGCCCAGGCTATTCACCCGGGTTACGGCTTCCTCTCCGAGCGCGCCGACTTCGCCGAACAGGTGGAGCAGTCCGGCTTCATCTTCATTGGCCCGACCGCCAATGTGATCCGCCTGATGGGCGACAAGGTGGAAGCCATCCGCGCCATGAAGGCCGCCGGTGTACCGTGCGTGCCGGGCTCGGGTGGTCCGCTCGGCGACAATGTGGAAGAGAACATCCGCATTGCGCGCGACATCGGCTACCCGGTGATCATCAAGGCCGCCGGTGGCGGCGGTGGTCGCGGCATGCGCGTGGTTCGCACCGAAGCGCACCTGGGCAACGCCATCACCATGACCAAGCAGGAAGCGAAAGCCGCTTTCGGCAACGATCAGGTGTACATGGAGAAGTTCCTGGAGAATCCGCGCCACGTGGAGATCCAGGTGCTTGCCGACGGCCAGGGCAACGCCATCCACCTCGGTGAACGCGACTGCTCCATGCAGCGCCGCCACCAGAAAGTGGTGGAAGAAGCACCCGCGCCGGGCATCACGCCGGAGCTGCGCGAGCAAATCGGTAAGGTGTGCGTAGACGCGTGCATCCGTATCGGCTATCGCGGCGCGGGCACCTTCGAGTTCCTGTTCGAAGACGGCCGCTTCTACTTCATCGAGATGAACACCCGCATCCAGGTGGAACATCCGGTGACGGAGCTGATCACGGGTATCGACCTGGTGCGCGAGCAGTTGCTGATCGCCGGAGGCGAGAAGCTCTCGATCCGCCAGGAAGACATCAAGATCAACGGCCACGCGATCGAATGCCGCATCAACGCGGAAGATCCGGACAACTTCCTGCCCTCGCCGGGTACGGTGAAGCGCTTCGAGGCGCCGGGCGGTCCGGGTGTGCGCGTGGATACGCATCTGTACGACGGCTATCGCATTCCGCCGAACTACGACTCGATGATCGGCAAGCTGATCGTGCACGGCCCGGATCGCGAAACCGCTATTGCGCGTATGCGTCTGGCGCTTGCCGAAACGGTGATCGAGGGCGTGAAGTGCAACATCCCGTTGCAGCAGCGCATCATGGCTGACGTCGGTTTCCAGCAGGGTGGACAGAACATCCACTACCTGGAAAAGCGCATGGCCGAGCAGAAGGAAAAGGCCGCCACTGGCGGCTGATGCTTGACCGGCGAGCTGCATCTGCGGCTCGCCGGCGTTGCCTTCGACGATGTCCGCACTAATCACTCTCCGCGAAGCCATCGACGCCATCACCGACGCGTTCGATGAAGGCGACGGCTGGGACCGCTACGCCTGGGTCTATATCCACGGCCACGTGACCGACCCCACCTGCCGGCTGTATCTCTCGCACGTCGCCGACGAAGACGACGCGCTGATCGCCGACCACGGCGAAGCCCTGCCGCCTTTCGCCGCGCAACACCATCTGCGCCATTTCCTCGAAGCAGCCGATTTCGCCGAGGTGCTGTTCGTGCAGCGCCGGCATCATCCATCGTCCACGCTGGACGACTTGGCTCGCGCGCTGGATCACTACCGCAAGCACGATAGCTTCCTCGGCGTTCCGCCGGAATCGCTGTAACCACGCGGGCTGGCGCCGTGCACTACGCCGGCCACATCGGCGACAATGCGCGCCTGAACCGCAGGATTATCCCCATGCCCTGGCTCGAACTCTCGCTCACCATCCGCGCCGATCAACAGCCTCGCGTCGAAGAAGCGCTGGATGACCTCAGCGCGCTGTCCGTCACGCTGCAGGACGCCGATGCGGAGACGCCAGACGAGCAAGCCATCTTCGAACCAGGCGTAGGCGAGCTGCCACTGTGGCCGACCATCACGCTCAACGCGCTGTTCGAGGCCGATACGGATCGCCGCGGCCTGGGCGAAGCGCTGGGCGACTTGCTGCCCTGGCTGGAGCCCGACCACATCCAGTTCCGCGACATCGCCGACCAGGACTGGGAACGCGCCTGGATGGACCAGTTCAAGCCGATGCAATTCGGCCAGCGCCTGTGGATCTATCCGTGGAATATCGAGCCACCGGCCGGTAAGGACATCGTCGTGGTACGCCTGGACCCGGGCCTCGCTTTCGGCAGCGGCACGCACCCCACCACCGCGCTGTGCCTCGCATGGCTCGACAGCCTGGATCTGAAGGGCAAGAGCATCACCGATTTCGGCTGCGGCTCCGGCATCCTCGCCATCGCCGCACTCAAGCTTGGCGCCGCCAGCGCCGTAGGCGTGGACAACGACCCGCAAGCTCTCACGGCCTCTGCGGACAATGCCGAACGCAACGAAGTGGCGGACCGCCTCGCGCTTTATCTGCCTGAAGATTTCGCGGCCTCGGCCGCTCCTGCGCATCCTGCGCCCGCGGCACTAGCGCATCCCTGCGCGTCGCCTGCCGACGTCTTCATCGCCAACATCCTCGCCGGCCCGCTCGGCGAACTGGCGCCCACCTTTGCTACTGCTGCCAAACCCGGTGCACCATTCGCCATCTCCGGCATCCTGCAAGGCCAGGAGGACGAACTGCTGACTCGCTACGCCGAGTGGTTCGAAGAGCTCCGCGTGGAGACACAGGAAGATTGGGTCCGCATCAGCGGGCGACGCAAGAGTGGCTGATAGAGCGGCTCTTGTTTCATCACGCTCCGCATCACCGTAACTGAGTGACCATTCACGATCTGGGCTCATGCGCGGGTGATTTGTCGCGCGCGGTGCACTAGGCTTGCCGTCGAGCCCGATCATTACGGTCCGCATGTACGCCCAATGCCCCGGCTGCCTCACCGTGTTCTCCGTGAATACGGAAACGCTTGCGCAGGCGCGCGGCGAAGTCGTGTGCGGACATTGCGATGCGATCTTCGACGCACTGGCAAGCCTCTGTGACCAGTTGCCGCCGGAACCCTTCCAACAGCTACCGCCACGCACGCTGGACTTGCCGCCACGGCTCGACCTCGCGGTCTATCGTCCACCTGCCGAGCTCCCCGCCGTCGCGGAGACACCAGCTCCGCACGATGTGCTCGACGAATTTGCCGACCTCGTGGTGGCACCGCGTTTCGCGCGCCGGCCGGAGAAAAAACGCCGCTGGCCATGGATCACCGCCTGTACGCTGCTGCTGCTCGGGCTGGCCGCACAGGTCGCCTGGGCCAAGCGCGACGTATTGATCGCCGACGATACTGCCGGCCCGCTGCTGCGCAGCGCCTGCGCCACGCTAGGCTGTCAACTACCGCTGGTGCAGGACACTTCGCGCCTGATCATGGTGGCGCGCGACGTACAGGCGCACCCCTCCGTGCCTGGCGCACTGCTCATCACGACGAACCTGCGCAACGACGCACCGTTCGCGCAACCGTATCCCACCGTATCGATCACGCTGTCCGATGCCAATGGCAACCGGCTCGCCATGCGGCGCCTTCGTCCCACGGAATATCTCAGCGACAACGCCGTGCTGCAGGCAGGCATACCGCCCGGCGGCAGCGCGGCGCTGATGCTTGAAGTGGAAGATCCGGGCGGCAAGGCTGTCGCCTTTGAATTCGGTTTCGAATAGCCATCCATTCGATCTATTGCCGAAAAAGTGCAAGCGAGCGCACGGTTCTTATCGTCAGTTTCCGCACAGGCACAGGTCGTGCCATCAATGCAAGTGCATGTCCATAGGACATTTTGTTTTTGAAGGCCAGATGCCCTCTTACGAACCGGGTACTTAAAATTCTCGGCACGCGAGGGTAAACTCGCTCCTTCGTCTTGTGCTGCACCCGGCGTTCCATGCGAGCCGCCGCCCGCGGTATTGCCATAAACATTGCGGTGGCCTACGTAGCCGCCGTGTCAGAACGTGAGGGGAAATGCCCGTGAACGCCGTAAGACTGCCTGCCAGCGAGTCTCCCAAAGAGACGTCGTCGCAGAGCGCCTTGAGCGAATGCGTCAGCCGCACCGTCCGCCGCTATCTCGCCGACATCGGCGATACGGAATGCGACGAGGGCCTGCACGCGCTCGTCATTCGCGAAGTCGAAGGCCCCCTCCTGCGCGAAGTATTGGCCTGGCACGACGGCAACCAGAGCCGCGCCGCCGCGGTGCTCGGCATCAATCGCGCCACCTTGCGCAAGAAATTGGCCGCACACGGCCTGCTCTGAAGGGACGCCGCTCGCTCGCGCACGGAATCGCGCGACTGGATCGAAAGCCATGACCCTGCCCATTTCGATTCGTGCCGCATCGGCGGCCGACGAACCCCGCATCACGGAAGTGTGGGAAGCGGCAGTTCGCGCCACACATGATTTTCTTGCGGAAGAGGACATCATCTTCTTCCGCTCCTTCCTGCCGCATATCTTTGGACGGCTAAACGTGCGCGTGATCGAACGCGACGGCCACGTGGAAGGCTTTATCGCCACTAACGGCCACCACGTCGAAGCCTTGTTCGTAAACCCCACACTGCACGGCCAAGGCCTGGGGCGTCGCCTGCTCGATCAGGTGATCACCGAGGCGCCCTCGCACCCGGCCTGGACCACGGACGTAAACGAGCAGAACCCCCAAGCCGTGCGCTTCTATCGGCGCTACGGCTTCGTGGAAATGGGACGCTCCGAACTGGACGGCAGCGGACGCCCATTTCCGCTGTTGCACCTGGTACTGCGCGCCTAAAGAAGGCCAAACCGCGCGCCCGAGAGCGCTGGGTCTATAATTGAGGTCTTTCCCTCTCAGGAACATGCCTCATGTCCGCCGCGTCCCCGGCACCGATTCGCCGTGCCTTGCTTAGCGTCTCCGATAAACAGGGCCTGCTCGATCTCGCCCGCCGCCTGTCCGCCAAGGGCGTGGAGCTGCTTTCCACCGGCGGCAGCGCCAAAGCGATACGCGATGCGGGCATCCCGGTAAAAGATGTGAGCGAACTCACCGGCTTTCCCGAGATCATGGACGGTCGCGTCAAGACGCTACACCCCAAGGTGCATGGCGGCCTGCTGGGTCGTCGCGGCGTCGACGCCGGCGTGATGGCGGAACTGGACATCGCACCGATCGACCTGCTGGTGCTCAACCTCTATCCGTTCGAGCAGACCGTGGCCCGCGCTGACTGCACGCTGGAAGACGCCATCGAGAACATCGACATCGGCGGCCCGGCCATGCTGCGCTCCGCCGCGAAGAACTGGAACGACGTGGGCGTGCTTACCTCACCCGACCAGTACGACGAAGCGCTGGCGGAGATCGAAGCGCACGGCGGCCTCTCGCGCGCCACGCGTTTCAAGCTCGCAGTCGCCGCGTTCAACCGCGTGTCCAACTACGACGGTGCGATCAGCGACTATCTCTCCGCACTCAAGCTCAACGACGACTTCGACGCCATCGCCGGCCATGACGCGTTCCCCGCGCAGACCAATGGCCGCTTCGTCAAGCTGATGGACCTGCGCTACGGAGAGAACCCGCACCAGCAGGCTGCGTTCTACCGCGACCTGTATCCCGCGCCGGGCACGCTGGCCACGTTCCGCCAACTGCAGGGCAAAGAGCTCTCCTTCAACAACATCGCCGACTCGGACGCTGCGTGGGAATGCGTGCGCAGCTTTACCAAGCCGGCCTGCGTGATCGTGAAACACGCCAACCCGTGCGGCGTGGCAGTGAGCCTTGACGGTATCGGCCACGCCTACGACCTGGCTTACCAGACCGACCCCACCTCCGCCTTCGGCGGCATCATTGCCTTCAACCGCATCGTGGATGCGGCGACCGCAAAGGCCATTGTCGATCGCCAGTTCGTTGAAGTGGTGCTGGCGCCGGGTTATGAAGACGACGCACTCAAAGTCTTCGCCAAGAAAGCCAACGTGCGCGTGCTGGAAATTCCGCCACCGGCCGATGGCGACCTCACCAAGGCACATCCGGGCAACGACTCCCGTCGCGTAGGCTCGGGCTTGCTTATCCAGACCGCCGACCGCGCGACAGTAAAGCCCGAAGACCTGAAGATCGTCACCAAGCGCGCGCCGACGCCCGCCGAGATCGACGACCTGATCTTCGCCTGGAAGGTAGCCAAGTACGTCAAGAGCAACGCCATCGTGTACGCGAAGAACCGCCAGACCATCGGCGTGGGCGCAGGCCAGATGAGCCGCGTGTATAGCGCGAAGATCGCTGGCATCAAGGCCGCCGACGAGAAGCTGGAAGTGCGCGGCTCGGTGATGGCATCGGATGCGTTTTTCCCGTTCCGCGATGGCATTGATGCTGCGGCTGCGGCGGGTATCAGCGCGGTGATCCAGCCGGGTGGCTCGATGCGTGATGCAGAGGTGATTGCTGCTGCGGATGAGCATGGTATGGCGATGGTGTTTACTGGGATTCGCCACTTCCGCCATTGATCGCGCTTGTGCCGTCTCTCCTTTTGGGGTGAAGGGTCAATCTGGCCTCGCCGTTTCGGCGGATTCGAGAATTCTGCTTGGATCGAGCTAGTGCGACGCTGAAAGAACTCCTCAGTTCTCTCCTCTCCCCTTCGGGGAGAGGGTTGGGGTGAGGGGCGGGTGCTCGCCTCGGCGTTTCATCTTTGCCGTCGTCCCGGCGTAGGCCGGGACCCAGTAGCCGTGAGTGTGGATATCGCCTCGTGCGTTACAGCGACCTGGCCGCTTACGCAGCGGGCGTTTCGATCGTCTGCCGACGACGCGAAGCTAGTCCCGTGGGACGCTCGAGTCACTTTTCTTTGTTGGCCCAAAGAAAAGTAACCCGAAGAAATGGCCTGACAGGCCAACGCCCGCAGCATGTCGATGGGATAAGCCCGAGCGGGTGAGAAACGTTGCTGCTTGGCAACCTTTGCCACTACACAGTGGGTACTTCGAAGCGCTTCGCAACGCGCCATAGCGGAGAGGACTTAAAGCAGTCTTCGCTATGCCTCTCGACCGCTGTGGAGAACTCGCCACGTTAGGGCATCGCCCCCCCCCCCTTCCTCGACTTTGAGCATCTGAGCAGGAGCAACGCGACCTGCCGCAATGCGATGTGCAGCTCCGCTGCACGAGCCGTCGGCTCGGCGCTTTTGACCTTCGGGCCCCCTGTGCGGCGGTGAGGGGTGGACGAAAAGGCCCGCAGGGGGGATCGGCAAGGATGCCGATCCCTTTTCGCCAGGGCAGGAAGCCCTGTCGAAAAGCCCGGCCGCCCCTCACGAACTGGCCGGCTTCGCCGGCCAGCGCCAAGTGGGGGTGCCCTTTCTTTGGGTTACTTTTCTTGGGCAAGCAAAGAAAAGTGACTCGGCCTCCGGTAGGAGGGCGAAAGCCCGCCGCAGGCGAGCCAGGTCGCTGTATCGCGACAACCGGGCGAAAAGTCACTGGACCCCTGCCTGCGCAGGGGTGACGACACAAACGGTGAGGCTAGATTGACCCCTCACCCCAACCCTCTCCCCGGAGGGAGAGGGAGCAAAAGCGACATCGCTCACACCAACATAGCTCAAGCCAGAACAGCAAAGAAAACCCTCAGCGCACCACCTGCGCCTCCTCCGACCCACCACCACACTCAAGCTCCACCGGCCTCGCCGCATACTTCCGCGCCAACACCGCACACGTCATCAACTGAATCTGATGAAACAACATGATCGGCAACACGATCGTGCCCAGCGGATGCCCCGCGAACAACACCTTCGCCATCGGCACACCACTCGCCAAACTCTTCTTCGAGCCGCAGAACACAATAGTGATTTCATCCTCGCGACTGAATCCCAGTGCGCGCGAACCATATCGCGTGATAAGCAACGCAATCGCAAGCAGAACCACGTTGACCACCAGCAGGCCTCCAAGCACAGGCAGCGGGATCTGCTTCCACAAGCCCTGCAGTACCGCTGCGCTGAAAGCCGTGTAGACCACCAGCAAGATCGAACCCTGGTCGACGTACGACAGCAGCGCTCGATTGCGCTCGACCCACCGACCGATCCAACGCTGCGCCACCTGACCGGCTACAAACGGCACCAGCAGTTGCAGCACGATGGCGCCAATCGAATCCCAGTTCATCCCATTCTGCCCGTGCGATTCCAACATCACGCCCACCAGCAGCGGGGTGATAAAGATGCCGAGCAAGCTCGATGCGGAGGCCGAACAGATCGCCGCGGGTACATTGCCGCGCGCCATCGAAGTAAACGCGATGGACGACTGCACCGTCGACGGCAGCGTGCACAGGAACAGCACGCCCAGATAAAGCGACGGATTCACCAGCGGCTGCAGCACAGGGCGCAGCAACAAGCCCAGTACAGGGAACAGCACGAAGGTGCTGGCCAGCACAGTGAGGTGCAAGCGCCAATGCGTCATGCCGGCCACCACCGCTTCGCGGGACAGCTTGGCGCCATGCAAAAAGAACAACAGCGCGATCGCCAGATCGGTAAGCACGTTGAACACGCTCGCCGTGGTGCCGCGACAAGGCAGCAGGCTGGCCAGCAGCACGGTGACGATCAGGGCGCAGGTGAAGCGATCGGGCAGGAAGCGACGCAGGAACATGGCCGTAGGGAACGCATCGGGGAATTGCCGCTATTGGACCGCCAGGTCATTGATAAATCAAATCGTTTTATCTGATTCACTGATACCATATAGGCATGAATATCAGCCTGCGCCAGCTGCGTGCCTTTCTCGCGGTGGCTCGTCAGCAGCATTTTCGCCGGGCTGCGGAGAGCCTGCACCTGAGCCAGCCCGCCGTGAGTCGCTATATCGCCGACCTGGAAGCCGAGCTGGGTATCCGTCTGTTCGATCGCACCACCCGCGAAGTGGTGCCCACCGACGCCGGCCGCTACCTGGAAAGCGCGATCGGTCGCGTGCTGGACGAACTGGAGGGCGTGCTTTCGCATGTGCACTCAGAAAGTGAGCGCAAGCGTGGCAAGGTGCACGTCGCGTCGGTCCCCACCCTCTCCGCCGGGCTGATGCCCACCTGCATCGCAGAGTGCGCCGCGCTCTATCCGGAGCTCACCATCCAGTTGCACGACCAGGCGCAGACCCTGGTGCTGGACAGCGTACGCGGCGGCGAAGTGGATTTCGGCGTCGCCATCGATCCGCCCCTGACCGGCGAATTCGATATCGAGCTGCTGCTGCGCGATCCGTTCGTGCTGGTGTGCCGTCCCGAGCATCCACTGGCCCAACTGGACCGCGTACCCTGGCGCAAGCTGCAGGGGCAACCGCTGATCCTGCTCGATTACTCCTCGGGCAGCCGCCGCCTGATTGACCACGCGTTCGCCAGCCGCGGCATTGAGGCGAACGTTGTGCAACAGACCGGCCACACGCTCACAGCCTTCCGCATGGTGGAGGCCGGCTTGGGCATCAGTGTCAGTCCGGCGCTCGCTCCACCGCCTCCCACGCTGGTAACGCGCCCGCTGACGCCACAGGAAAGCCGCGAGGTGGTGCTGATCAAGCGCAAGCAACGCTCGCTCTCGCCATTGGCGGCACTGGTGTGGGAGCAACTGAGCACGCTGAGCAAAGGCGTACCGTCTCTGTAGCAACACATCCGCCGCTCACGCTTCCTTGAATGCTCGCCGCCTAGCCTCGGCGTTTTCCACGAAGACTTTCGCCATGCGCTACGAGCTCTACTACTGGACTGGCATCCAAGGCCGCGGCGAATTCGTCCGCCTTGCCTTGGAAGACGCAGGCGCGGCCTACACCGACGTCGCGCGCGTGAAAGGAGATCACGCCATCATGCCGTTTCTGCGCGGCGAGCGCCCTGGTGCCCTGCCCTTCGCACCACCGTTCCTTCGTGCCGGACGCCAGGTCATTGCGCAGACGGCGAACATCCTCGCTTTTCTCGCACCGAGGCACGGCCTGGTACCCGCGTCCGCAACTGGTCAGGTCTACGCGATGCAATTGCAGCAGACCGTTTCCGACATCGTCGCGGAAGTGCACGACACGCACCATCCGATCTCAGTCGAGGAATACTACGAAGAGCAACGCGCCGAGGCACGCAAACGCGCGGCAGCCTTCTGCACGCAACGCATGCCGAAATACCTGGGTTACTTCGAGCAAGTGCTGGAGCGCGGCGATGGGCAACACGCCATCGGGCGCAAGCACTCGTACGTGGACCTGTCGCTGTTCCAGCTGATGTCCGGGTTGGACTATGCGTTCCCCAACACCATGAAGGGTCTACGCCGCCGCACCGCCCGACTGCGTGCACTACACGACCGCGTGGCAGCGCGACCGAACATCTCCGCCTATCTGGCGTCGGATCGACGCATTCCGTTCAATGAAGATGGCATCTTTCGCCACTATCCCGAGCTGGATGAATGCTGAGGCTCAGAACACCGCGATGATGATGGCGCCGGTCACGATGAGCCCGCCGCCAATGGCCAGCGGCCAGCTCAGCTGCTCGCCCAGCAGCACGATGCCAAGCACGATGGCGATGGCAACGCTCAGCTTGTCGATGGGCGCCACCTTGCTGATCGGCCCCAGCTGCAGCGCGCGGTAATAGCAAAGCCACGAGAGACCCGTGGCGATACCCGAAAGCACCAGGAATACCCAGCTGCTCACGGGCAGGCCGGTCGGGCGTGCCCATTCATTCCTCAAACTGAGAATGCCGGCCGTCACCAGCAGGATCACGATGGTGCGAATGAAGGTGGCGAGGTTGGAGTTGATCCCCGCCACGCCCATCTTGCCGAACAGCGCCGTAAGCGCCGCGAAAAACGCCGAACCCAGCGCGAAGAGCAACCAGCTCTCGCGCAGGTTCATACCAACTCGCTCGGCAGCGTGGTCATGCGCGGCTAACTAACCGCCGCTGTCTTGGTCACTCGCCGGGCGGCTCTTGCCCCACTCGATGACCTTGTACATGACCGGCTTTACGTGCTCACCGGCCTGGTTCGTCCACGCGCCCTTCTGATCGACCATATAGGTCTGCGGAATGCCGCCCTTGGGCGTCACCACGACCATATAGACCTGACCGCTGCGACTGTATTCCTGGATCGTCTGGTCACCTTCGGTGCGCACCTTTACCTGCGGCGGCGCGTTGCCGTTCGGATCGCGCGGCTGGGCGTCGGAGGTGGCCGGCGTGGTCGTGGCCGGCTGGCTCAACGTCGCTTCCGTGTCGGCAGATACCTGGCCGGATTTGGAGGCGGACGAGGCGGAGGACTTGGACGGCACCTTGGGTGCCGGCGGTGGCGGCGTGGCCTGCACACCCGGATCGTTCATGCCCGGCGGCGGCGGTGCCGGCGGGAACTGACTGGGAGACGACTGGGCAAGCGCATTCGACGCGACGGCCACACCAAGAACAGCGAGCAGAACAACGGGTTTCATGATGACGGCCTCCTGTGGGAAATGGAGCATAACAGCGCAAAACCGCATGGCTTGTGAAGCGGCCGTATGCCTCACCCAACGTCGTCGATGGACGACACTCGGCCACGCCAGCCCGGCCTGAACGGAGGGCGCCCTCAGCCCGGCACGCATGCGAGAATGCGGCATGGCCAAGCTCATTCTTATCGACGGTTCGTCGTACCTGTACCGCGCTTTCCACGCGCTCCCGCCGCTCACCAACTCGCAAGGCGAGCCCACCGGTGCCCTGTTCGGCGTAGTGAACATGCTGCGCTCTACGCTGAAGGCGAAACCCGATTACGTCGCCTTCGTCAGCGACGCCCCCGGCCCCACCTTCCGCAACCAGCTCTACGACCAATACAAGGCCAACCGCCCGCCGATGCCAGACGATCTGCGCGCGCAGGTGGAGCCCATGCTGGCCATCGTCGGCGCGCTGGGTTTTCCTATCCTGCGCGTGGGTGGCGTGGAAGCGGACGACGTGATCGGCACGCTAACCGAACAGGCGCATGCGCAGGGCATCGAGGTGGAAATTTCCACCGGAGACAAGGATCTTGCGCAGCTCGTGCGGCCGGGCGTCACCCTGATCAACACCATGACCAACACGACCACCGACAGCGCGGGCGTGATGGAAAAGTTCGGTGTCGAGCCCACGCAGATCATCGACTTCCTTTCGCTCACCGGTGACACCGTCGACAACGTGCCGGGCGTACCCAAGTGCGGCCCGAAGACCGCAGCCAAATGGCTATCCGAGTACCGCACACTCGACAACCTGATGGCGAACGCAGACAAGGTCAGCGGCAAGATTGGCGAGAGCCTGCGCGCCGCACTGCCGCAGCTACCGCTGTCGCGCGATCTGGTGACGATCAAGATCGATGTGCCGTTGGACCAGTCCGTTGCCGAATTGAAGTTCCATGAACGCCACGTCGAGCAATTGCGCGAATTGTATGCGCGCTATGAATTCAAGGCGGCGCTGAAGGATCTCGAGGCTGAAACCAACGGCACGGCAGGAGCACAACCCGCGCGCGACACGGGCTCGCCGAGTGCCTCCTCCGAAACCGGTCGCGCACAAGGCGCGCTCCTGCTGGAAGGTAGCGCACAAGACCTTTCGATGGCCGGTCAGTACGAACTGGTGACCACGCAGGCACAGTTCGACGGCTGGCTGGCGAAGATCGCCACAGCGCCGCTGGTGTCGTTTGATACGGAAACCACCTCCATCGATTCGATGCAGGCGGACATCGTCGGCCTAAGCCTGTCGGTGGAGCCGGGCCATGCGTGCTACGTGCCGCTTGCTCACGACTACCCGGGCGCGCCGGCGCAACTATCGCGTGAGCACGTGCTCGCTACACTCAAGCCCTTCTTCGAGGACGCCAGCCGCCCGAAGATGGGTCAGCACGCGAAGTACGACATCAACATCTTGTCGAACTACGACATCCATCTGCAGGGCCTCAAGCACGATTCCATGCTGGAGTCATACGTATGGAACGCCACGGCGACGCGCCACGACATGGATTCGCTAGCCAAGAAATACCTCGACGTCGACACCATCAAGTACGAACAGGTGGCCGGCAAGGGCGCCAAGCAGATTCCGTTCTCGCAGGTGGACCTGGATACCGCCTGCCGCTACGCCGCCGAAGACGCTGACATCACGCTGCGCCTGCACCACGCCCTGTGGCCCAAGCTGGAAAGCGAACCGACGCTGCGCTCGATCTACGAGAACATCGAGATCCCGCTTATCCCCGTGCTCGCTTCGATGGAGCAGCGCGGCGTGCTGATCGACGTGAGCGAGCTGCGCATGCAAAGCCAGCAACTCGGCAAGCGCATGCTGGAACTACAGCAGGAAGCCTGGAAAAGCGCCGGCCACGAGTTCAACCTGGATTCGCCCAAGCAGTTGCAGGCGGTGCTGTTTGATGAACTGGGACTACCGGTCAAGGTGAAAACACCCACCGGCCAGCCGTCCACCAATGAGGAAGCGCTCGAAGCCATCGCGGACGATCACGCGCTGCCGCGCCTGATCCTCGACTACCGCGGCCTCGCCAAGCTGCGCTCCACCTATACCGACAAGCTGGCGCAGATGGTCAATCCGCGCACGGGCCGCGTGCACACCAGCTACCACCAGGGCTCGGTGGCGACGGGCCGCGTGTCCTCGTCCGATCCCAACCTGCAGAACATTCCCATCCGCACCGAGGAAGGCCGCCGCATCCGCCAGGCTTTCGTCGCTCCGGAGGGTTGGGTGGTACTGGCGGCCGACTATTCGCAGATCGAACTGCGCATCATGGCTCACCTGTCCGGCGATGAAGGCCTGCTCAAAGCTTTCCACGAAGGCGGCGACGTGCACCGCGCCACCGCCGCCGAAGTGTTCGGGCTCAAGCCGGAAGAGGTCAGCGCCAACCAGCGCCGCGCCGCCAAGGCAATCAACTTCGGCCTGATGTACGGCATGAGCGCCTTCGGCCTGGCGCGCCAACTGGGTGTGGATCGTGGCGAAGCCAGCGACTACATGGCGCGCTATTTCGCCCGCTATCCCGGTGTGCATGCCTTCATGGAAGCCACCCGCCAGCAAGCTCACCGCGACGGTTACGTGGAAACGCTGTTTGGTCGCCGTCTCTATCTGGAAAACCTCACCGCACGCAATCAGGCGCTGCGCGCGGGCGCCGAACGCGCCGCGGTGAACGCGCCGATGCAAGGCACAGCGGCCGACATCATCAAGCGCGCCATGATCACTGTGCACGATTGGCTGCAAACGCGCGCCGACGACGCCCACATGCTCATGCAGGTGCACGACGAACTGGTATTCGAAGTGCGCAAGGATGTGGTGGACGAGGTGCGCGCAGGTGTCATCGAGCGCATGTCCGGTGCGGCGACGCTATCCGTGCCGCTGCTGGTGGAAGCGGGCGTGGGAGCCAACTGGGGTGAGGCGCATTGATCAAACCCCGCCGCCAAGTCGCCATGTAAAGCGACATCCATGATCGCTAGCCGTCAGATCGCGCCAGGGACGTCGGCACGTATCGCATGCCTTGCGAGTATCGGCGCGTGGTTGTGTCTGCTCACTGGCTCGTGGATGGCTTGGCGCAAAATGCTTGGAGATTCCGCCTGGGATCTCCTGCTGAGTGCGTGGAATTTCTTCGGAAACCTACTTGACCTGAGGTCGACGGTCGCTGGAGCGGTAACGCTTCCGCCTCCGGAGGAGTCCTTGAAATACTTTGCCTGGGATTGGCGACGGCAGGTCTGTGGCTAGCGCGGCGAAACCGGCGTATTCCGATGGCAAACATCGCCATCGGCCTGAGCGTCGCATTGCTTGGACTGGCCCTGGTTTCGATAGCGCTCCAGGTCGTGCTCTACGTTTGGCTAAAGGACGCGCACTGGCGTTGAAGGCCAGCCGTTAACATTTCATCAAATGAACCATCCCTAACCAAAATCGGCCTGACGTGTGCAACTTTTGCTCCGTCCTGCGTTCTTAGTTATCGGATGCACGCAACGGCGTCCTCGGGTTCGCCACCTCCCTGGACGAACCCAACCGGTCAGCAAACCTCTCCCCTGGGTTTTGCTGCCACCCCGGCCCCGAGGATTCCCCCCTAATCCTCGGGGCTTTTTTTATGCCTGCTGCCCGGAACACCGAAGCGAAAGGACAGCGAGCACTCAAGCGGATAGGATTTGCGCCAACCAACCGTCGGGCCACACGGACCGCGGTCGGCACTGCTCAAGGGTCATCTCGGCGTGCAGATCAAGGGAAAAGTCACTTCATTCGATATCGCTCACTTGGCCGGGGTTTCCCAGTCCACGGTGTCGCGCGCGCTGCGCGGCAGTCCGCTGGTCAACGAGGAGACTCGCCGGCGCATCCAGGCGGCGGTCGATGAGCTGAACTACAAGGTCGACAAGAACGCCTCCGGGCTGCGCGCCAAGCACACCGGCACGCTCGCCCTGTTGCTGTTCGAGGACCCGACCGCCGACGAGTCGCACATCAATCCGTTCTTCCTGTCGATGCTGGGCTCGATCACGCGGGCCAGCGCACAGCGCGGCTACGACCTGCTGATCTCGTTTCAGCAGTTTTCGCGCGACTGGCACGCCGACTACGCGGACAGCAAAAAGGCCGACGGCATCATCCTGCTGGGCTACGGCGACTACCTCGCCACCCGCGACAAGCTGCAGAAGTTGGTGGATCAGGGCACGTGCTGCGTGCGCTGGGGCGCCGTGCTGCCCGACCAGCCGGATGTCTCCGTGGGCTGCGACAATGTCAGCGGCGGCCGGGACGTCACCCTGCATCTGCTGGACCAGGGCTGTCAGCGCATCGCCTTCCTCGGCGATGCCTCCAGCCACTATCCCGAGTTCTTCGATCGCTACCGCGGCTATGCGCGCGCGCTCAACGACGCCGGCCTCGATGCCGAACCGTTGCTGCAGGTGAACGCCGAAAGCACCGAACAATCCGGCTACAACGCTGCGGAAACACTGATGGCGCGTGGCGTGGCGTTCGACGCCGTGTTCGCCGCCAGCGACCTGATCGCCATCGGCGCCATGCGGGCACTGGCCGACCACGGTCTGCGGGTGCCCGACGACGTGGCGCTAGCCGGCTTCGATGACATTCCGGTCGCCAGCTTCGTCAATCCACCGCTGACCACCGTGCTGCAGGACACCCATCTGGCGGGTGAGATCCTGGTCGACAATCTGCTGGCCCTGATCCGCGGCCAGCCGGCGGAAAGCGCGATGCTTCCGGCAAAACTGACCGTACGGAAATCCAGCCTCAAACCCCGCTGATGCCCCAACTTAGTCGGCGTCGCTGTTTTAGGACGCCTCGGCTGCCGATAACTGCGCCGAAGGCTCCGCCACGCGCAGCGTGCACAAGCCAGCAACGACCAGGCTCGCGCCGCCCATCGCCAACGCCCAGATCGGCTGTCCGTGGAAGAACAGGCGCAGCAGCAGCCCCAACACGCTCGCCGCCAGCAGTTGCGGGATCACGATGAAGAAATTGAAGATGCCCATATAGACGCCCATCTTCGTCGCCGGCAGGTTGTCAGATAGCAACGCATACGGCAGCGACAGAATGGACGCCCACGCAAAGCCCACGCCCACCATCGACAGCAGCAGCCAGTGCGGATCGCGGATCAGCAGGAACGAGAGCAGGCCCACGCCGCCCAGCCAGCAATTGACGAGATGGCTTGCGCGCAAGCCCCACCGACGCACCATCCAAGGAATAACCGCCGCCGCGACAGCGGCAAAGCCGTTATAGGCACCGAACAGCACACCCACCCAATTCGCGCCCTCGCTGTAGAGCGCCGAATGCGTGTCAGTGGTGCCGTAATGCACCGATGTCACCGCGGCCGTGGTGTAGATCCACAGCGCGAACAGCGCGAACCATGAGAAGAACTGCACCACCGCCAGCCGCCGCATGGTTTCCGGCATACCGTAGAGATCGCCCATGACCTGTCGGAGCATGCCGCGGGTGCGCGCCACCGACAGCCACGAGAACAGCGCGCCGAACAGAGCCAATCCGCCCGCGAGCAGATAGAGCTCCTTCTCCAGCCCGTAGTAGCGAATGGCCACCAACAACACGATGCCCGCCACGATCAGCGCAGCGCCGAGGCGCCATGCGCCCGAGGCTTCCGTCTCGCCGGCATCCACCGGATTGTCGGTAAAGGCCTCCAACTCACCGGGCGGGTACTCGCGCGTGGTCAGCACCGTCCACAACACCGATCCCAGCAGCACCACGCCGCCCAGGTAGAACGCGTATTTCACCGTGTCGGGAATGGCGCCCTCGCCCGCGACGTTGCTCACGCCGAGCTTGGCGAGCAGCCAAGGCAACAACGAGGCCACCACCGAGCCCACGCCGATGAAAAAGCTCTGCATGGCGTAACCCACCGGGCGCTGGCGCGGCGGCAACTGATCACCCACGAAGGCGCGGAACGGCTCCATCGAAACGTTGATCGAGGCGTCCATGATCCACAGCAAACCTGCCGCCACCCACAGCACCGGCGAATTGGGCATGCACAGCAGGGCCAGCGTGGTGAGCACCGCGCCGATCAGGAAATACGGACGCCGACGCCCCAGTCGCGTCCACGTGCGATCCGACAGGTAGCCGATGATCGGCTGCACCAACAGACCGGAGAACGGCGCCGCGATCCATAGCGCGGGAATGTCGCCAACATCCGCGCCCAAGGTCTGGAAGATGCGGCTGACGTTCGCGTTCTGCAGCGCAAAGCCGAACTGGATGCCAAGGAAACCGAAGCACATGTTCCAGATCTGCCAGAACGAAAGTTCGGGCTTGCGCGTCATGGTGCGGAAGATCCCTGTGGCGCAGGCGACACCAGCATCGCTTCGACAGACGCATCGTTCACCGGGCCGCCCGCCCCACCTTGCTCGCCGGTGTAATGCGCGTTATGGCGCAGATCACTCATGTTGAACCCCTGGTCCAGACGGAAGCGGCAGGCCGTTCCTCCCTGGGCCATAAAGGTGGCGGTGGTGGAGCGCTGCATCCCCACACTATGCGGCATCACGACCGGCACGCGCTGTGGCGCTGCACCATCGCACGAGACGTCGAGCATCCTCACCGCCGCCGTCACGCCCGTATTGATGGGGCCATGGTCGTTCGCGTAGTCGAACGAGACCGCGAAACGGCCGCTGCTCGCCGGCGTCCATGTCCAAGGCCCGTGTCCCGCCACACGCACTTCCTCACCCTTGCAGGTTGGGAGGCTGGGCAGTGATTCCAGACCACCATCACCCACACGTGTGAGTTGGAAGCACTGCCGCGTCATGCCCTTGGGCACCGTAAGGCTGCCGTCGATGGCACCCACCCGGCGACCATCCAGATACAGCACGCCCTTGCCGGAGAAGCTGACCTGCCAGCCGCTCGGCGTATCGGCCGCAGTTGGTGCATCTGGCATGTCGGGACCAAACAGCGGTGCGTCGGTGCGCAGGGGTTTCGCGCCGGAGTGAATCGCCTTCAACTGGACGACGGTTTCGCTGCCCTCGCGATGTTGCGACTGCGCCACTAACAGGTCGCCATCGACCTTGGCTGGCCGTAGCAACGTGATGCGCTGGTCGCCAAGATCCAGCGTGATCCTGGCTTGCTGCCCAAACAGTGGAGCGAGCCATGAGGCCGGCAATTTCGGATCGATGCTGCCATCGTCGCCCACGCCAAAGACGCCGTTGACGACCATGTCGAGATAGCCAGCCACCGACCACAACTGCCGCGGCGAATTCACCACCGGGCCGCTGAGCTTGCCCTCGTCGACGTGCACCGCCTGCGAGACCAGCTCGTAGTTCTCCATATTGGACGAGGCAAGCGCGGCGCCGCGCAGCAGCGACTCCATCTCGTGCGCGATGCGCGGCGCGTCGTTCACCGTGCGCGCGGCGCGCAGTGAATACGCGCTCACGAACGGCCAGATGGCGCGGTTGTGATAGACGGGCTGGTCCTTACGCTCAGGCCAGATCACCGGACTGCCGGCCGACCAGGCGGGATAGTTCGCCAGCGTCTGCTTCGCCCTTGTTGTATCGGCCACGCCGCTGGTCACGGCCAACGCGATAGCGAGTAGGTCGTAGCTATCGACCGGCATCGCCCCGGCTCCGATGTAGCTCATGTACATGCCGCGATCGGCGCGCCAGAACCGCGTATTGATCGCCTGCTTCAGCGCTTGTGCCTGCGCGCGATAATCGGCGGCGCCTGCGTCGTGTCGCTGCTCCGCCATCTGCGCAGCAAGCTGCAGCGCCTGGTAGTGCAACACATTGGTGGACAGCGCGAAGGACTCGCCAATGAAGCGTACGTCCTTCTCCGTCCACGCTGGATAGGTTTGCTCGCGCCAATCAAGGAACGAGGTTTCACCGCGATACAGACCCAGCGCAGAGTCAAAGATGTAAAGGCGATCCTGCGCCAGCGTGTCCTTCAACGCCGTCCAGGTATCGTCAGCAAAGGCCTTGTCGTCGAGCAAGTGGCGCGCGCCGAGGAACCACACCACGCGATCGGTGCTGATCGGCCAGCTGCCACCGGAACCGGTGTCCTGCATCACGTACAGGCCCTGCGGCACGGAGGGCTCGCGCACGTCGGACAGCTTGAAGCGTAGCGAGTTGCGCGCGCGGTCCGCATCGATGCGCCACAGCGCGAGGTCGATGGAATACGACAGGTCGCGCGTCCACACGTACGGCCACTTCTCGCCCGTGGCGTAGCACACGCATGGAATCTCCTGCCCGTGGTCGTAGGCGCCATCCTTGATGGCGGACACGGCGTCGTGACTCAGGTCGTCCTGCGCCATGGCAAACAAGCCATCGAACAACGGGCTCGCGGTGTGGACTGTCAGCTTCTGCGCTGGAATGGCGCGATCACCCGCGGGAGCGTGCAACATGAAACCGCCATCGGCCTGCGCACTCATGCTGGCGACCTTGCCCTGCCAACTCACGTTGCCCTGCGGGGTGATCGCCTCTGCCTGCACAGCGCCGACAATCAGCCATGCCGCGCAGGCCAGCGCGATGCGAGTGCGATGCATGGAACGGCCGCTCACGGCTGCACCGCCTGCGTCGACAACTGGATGTTCTTCGCCTTGCCTGCTTCGATCTTCACGTAGGTCACCTCGCCAAACCGATCATGTCCACGTGTCCAGCCTTCGCCGCTCGACGCGCGCAACGCGTCGAGACTCGTGGCCTGCGGCAGCGCTGAACCATCGCCGCTCACCATGGTGGAAGGATGGCCGTGGATGGCCAGCACATAGTCGTGCACCACGGGCTTGAAACTACCGACCGGTGCTGCGACACGGAAGCTCACCACCTCGCCCTGACGACGCACGGACAACGACTGCAGGAAATACCTGCCCTTCTCGTAACCGTAGGTCTCGCCATCATCGTCATAGACGTCGAAATGCGTTTCGCTATCGGACGGGAATACCTGCACATCCAGCGCCGTCACCGGCTGCTGGCCGACGTAGTCCATCACAGGCTGCTGCGGGATGATGGCGCCCTCGCGTACGAACAGCGGGATGTCACTCCAGCTAGCCGCGTCAACGGCAAGCGTGATTTCCTGATTACCCTCGTACGCCTTGCCGTCGAACCAGTTGATCCAGTGTCCCTGTGGCAGGCGCAGGCGCTTGGTCGTCTGCCCTTGCTCCACCACCGGCGAGACCAGCAGGTAGTCGCCGAACATCCAGGCATCCACGCGATCCCGCTGCGCCGGGTCCTGCGGATAGGCGAACTGCAGCGGGCGTACCAGTCCCACGCCGTTCGCATGCGCCTGGTATTCATAACTGTAGATGTAAGGAATCAGCGAGTAGCGCAGGCGAATCGCGTCCGTCGCGGCTTTCTCCGCGATCGGGCCATAGACCCAAGGCTGACGCTTCTGGCCGAAGTCACCGTGCACACGGAACACGGGCGTGAAAGCGCCAAACTGGATCCAGCGCGCATAGTTCTCGTCAGTGGGGCGAGGCGCCTTAAAACCGCCACCGTCCATCCCCCAATGCATCGCGCCTACATCGAACGCGGCGAGCATGCGCTGGCGCTGCGCGGCCATGCTGGCGAAGCCGCTCTGGATATCGCCCGACCACACGCCATAGGCGTAGCGCTGCGAGCCCAGGTAGAAGTTGCGGTTGATCGACCACACGCGCTTATCGCTGATAGCGCGCTGGCCGTCATACATAGCGCGCTGCATATTGAGGAACTGGGTATCGACACCGCTATCGTCGGCTTCATCATTCCACCAGCCCACGATGCCGGTGTCGAACGAGTGCTTCAGCGCATCGTTGAAAAACCATGCACGCACTTCCGGCTTGTCGAAGTCCACGTCACGCACTGGCTTGTGCGAGAAGTAGTCAGGTGCTTCCTTCGACTGCGCCAGCCAATAGCCTCGCGCCGTCGCCTCGCGCCCTTCCACCGTGTTCACGTGCACGCGCGGCTTCATGATGCCGGTCATGTGCATGCCGCGCTGGTCCATCTGTTGTTTGAGCTTGCCGTCGGGACCGTCCGGGAATTTGTCGGTGTTCCAGCGAAACTCGCCCATGTCCTCACCCCACGCCTTCCAGTCGAAGTCGAAGGTGAAGTTGTCGATGGGGATGTGCTTGGCGCGATAGGTATCCACCAGCGTCAGCACTTCCTTCTGGTCGATGCCCCACTGGCTGTTGGTAAAGCCCATGGCCCACTTAGGAAACATCGGCGAAGCGCCGCTGATCTGGCGCAGCTGAGCAAACAGTGCGTCGGGCCCACCGACGAGCAAGTAAATCGTGCGCACCGGCCGCTCCTGCGCATCCTGCGCTCGCGGTACTGGCACATCCGTGTGCGTCGCTTGCTGCTTTGACTGGATCCCGATATCCGTCGCACTGAGATTGAACTGTGCCGGTTCCGCATCAGCGAGCACACCGTAACCGGCCGTGCTCCACACGAAAGGCGCTCCGGTGTGCCCTTGCTTGCCAGCAGTGGCGATCTGTTTGCCCTGGCGAATCAGATCGCCCGTTTCGGCATCAAACGCGTTAAGGCCGCCAATGCCGTACTGCGGATCGTCCTTGGCATGGCGCAGCGACCATCGACCATCCGTCGCGCGCGAAAGATCGGCACTGAGCAGAAGGTGGCCGGCTGCGTCTTCTATCTTCAGCTCCGCACGATGAGGATTCCAGCGCACGACAAGCCGATCCGAACGCAGGATCTGTTCGTCACCCTGCGTCTCGCGCTTCACGTCCACCGGTTCGAAGCTGGCCTGCTCATCGACCACCGGCGTGGCTGGCTCGCGTGTGCCGTCGACGCGCAACTGCACGATGCCCGGCGCCAGCAGGCGCAGCTCAACCTTGCCCTTGGGCAGGGTCAGTTCCATGCGGTCGGCGCTGGCATCGTTGCGCGCCGCCATGATCGCCGGCGTGGCAGTCATGGCGGACAACAGCGCCAGCGCGAGCAGCCTTGTACGCATCAGCGGATCACCACGGTGCTATAGGCGGGAAGTGTGAGGTTGCCGTTGTCCAGCGCGGCTTGTGGCTTGGTGGTCATCAACACGGCGGCGTCCTTGGGCAGGAGATCCGCCTTAGGTTTCCACACCGCGGCCTTGCCGGAAAGGTTATGCACCACTAGCAGCTTCTGCTTGCCGTCGTTGCGCCAGTAGGCGAGCAGGCCCGGCTTGCCGGTAGCCAGCACGGTAAGGTCGCCGTCACGCAGTGCGCTGTTCTGCGCACGCCAGCTGATCAGCGTGCGATAGGTGGCGTACAGCGAATTCGGATCGTCCTGCTCCGCCTGCACGGACACGACGCCGCCCTGATTCACGCTTGACGGCTTCCAGCGCGATTCGCCCGGACCTGCCTCACGCGTCCAGCGCATCGGTTCGCGCAGGTTCTCGTCCGGCTTCTTGCCTTCCATGCCCAGCTCTTCGCCGTAATAGATATACGGCCGGCCCGGCAGTGTCAGCAGCATCGCTGCCGCCACGCGCATGTGATCGAGGTTGCCCTTGAGGCGGCTCATCACACGTTCCTGGTCGTGGTTGGACAGGAACGTGGAGTCAATGTGCGGCGTATCGCCCGCCACCTTGTATGCATCGACCGTGGCCTTGAGCAACGTCGCCAACGGCGCGGCGTTTTCGCTCTTGGCGCTGAGGATCATCTGCTCGGCCAGCGGGAAATCGAAGATGGAACCTAGCGGCTTGAGATACGGCGCAAGCTCCTTGGGTGACTTGGCGCTCACCTCGCCCACCAGCGTGACGTTGGGATGCGTCTTGGCGAGTGCGTCGTGGTACTCGCCCCACCACTGCACGTTCTTCGCCAACGCATTGGGGTTGCCGACATCGGTCTTGAAGTCGACGTAGATGTGCTTGGCCGCATCCAGTCGGAAGCCGTCCACACCCTTATCGAGCCAGTACTGCCCCACCTTGATCATCTCGGCGCGAACCGCCGGATTGTCGTAGTTGAGATCGGGCATGTGACCGCCGAAATCGCCGATGTACCAGCCCTCGTTGCCGGCGTGCCAGATCGGCGTGTCCGTGGCACTGAGCGTTTTCAGGTTCGGCTGTTTGGACGTCCAGGTGTACCAGTCGCGATGCGTGTCGCTGGGGTTCTGCGCTGCCACAAACCACGGGTGCTCTTTCGCCGTGTGGTTGATCACCATGTCCATGGTCACGGCGATGCCGCGCTTGTGCGCTTCGGCCACGAGCTTTTCGAGGTCAGCCGTGCTGCCGTACTGCGGGTTGATGCCGTAGTAGTCGGTGATGTCGTAGCCGTGGTAGCTCGGCGAGCTGTTGATCGGCATCAGCCAGATGCCACTGATGCCCAGCTGCTTGAGGTAATCGAGCTTGGCGGTGACGCCGTTGAGGTCACCGATGCCATCGCCATTGGTGTCGTACCAGGCGCGCACGAAGATTTCGTAGTAAACGCCAGAAGGCTGCGCGTTGGCCACCGGGGCCGGTGCGGCAGCTTGCGCGCGTGCGTCAGCGAGCGTGCCGGTGCCCAGTACAAGGGCTACGAGAAGAGCGAGAGGTTTAAACAGACGATTCCGCGACATGCCGTTCTCCATGCTGGGACGCTAAACCCAGTGGGGAACGGTACACGAATGCGGACTTCGCTTCGGACCGGTGACCGCCACGCCGGGCCTCGCGGTGTGTAAATGCTGCGCTGGCAGCACCCAAAAGCATCGCGCCGGCCCCTTGAGGGAGCCGGCGCGATCGTGGCTTACAACTTGAACTGCACGCCGAGGTAGCTGGTTCGTCCGAAGTACTGGATCGTACCGGTCTGCTGCGGGTTGCCGCCGAAGTACGTCCGGGTCGGCTGGTTGGTCAGGTTGAGCATCTGATACACCACCTTGAACTGGTTGGTGATGTCGTACGACGCCTGGAAGTCGTACACCGTCTCGGCCGCGAAGGTCACGAGCTGGTTGGTAACGGCAACCTGCGTGTCGGACAGGAACGACGAGCGGTAGTTGCCCGACAGACGAGCCGAGAACGGACCGTAGTCGTAGAACAGCGCCGCGCTCGCCACGCGCTTGGACAAGCCCGGCAGGCCAACGTAAGTGGTCGGGCCACCCAGATTGGTCGGGTTGCGCACGGTGCTGTCGGTCAGCGCGAAGTTCGCCTGCACGCCCAGGCCGGCCCAGATGCCGGGCAGGAACTTGGTCTTCGAACCAGACAGTTCCAGACCCTTCACCAGACCGCCGTTGGCGTTGTATGCCGTCTGGTATTGGCCGTTGAGATACGGCTTGCCAGGGGTGGCCGGATTCTCCGGGACGGGAATGCCGGCCGCGGCGAAATCGAAGTTATTTAAGGTGACATCCTGCACGAACGACTTCACGTCCTTGAAGAACACGCCCGCCGTGACCAAGCCCGACGAATCGTCGAAGTAGTGTTCGTAGTCGAGGTCGTACTGCGAGGCACGCAGCGGATCGAGCAGCGGACTGGTGCCGCCCCACACGTTGTACTGTGCGCCGACGCCTGGGCCGTTGGACACCCACGAACCCGAACCTGCCAGCATCTTGTCGATCGGCGGACGCGACAGCACCCTGGCGGCCGAGAAGCGCACCATGTCGTCGTCGGTGAGGTGGTAGATCAGGTTGAGCGACGGCAGGTAGTCGGTGTACGTCTTGCCCACCGTCAGCGGCGCGTAGTCGTAGCTGGTGTAGCCGTTGCCGTCGGTAATCGGAATACCGCCACCGTCAGGCAGCTGCTGAAGGCCGGTGCTGTACTGCGACTGGTGCGACACGCGGATGCCGAAGTTACCGGTCAGCTCGTGGCCGAACACGTCCTGCGCATCGATATCGCCCATCAGGAAGATGTCGCGCGTCTTCTCGTCCACCTGGCCGCTTTGGATGTAGGTCCAGTTGTTGGCGTTGATGTCCTTCACCGGGTTGGCGGTGATGCCATGCGAGGCAAGGATGGCCGGACCATTGAGCGTCAGGAAACACGGGAAGCCGGAGAACTTGCCCTTCCAGCAGGTGACCTTGGCATCGCTGGCCGGGATGCTCAGCGGCAGCTCGCCCGCCACCGGCGAGGTGTTCCACTCCGAACCGTACACGTACGCCTCGCGATCGGCGTTGTACGTGTGGTTGTTCATGTACACGCCAGCTTCGATCGCCGACAGCCAAGAGCTGTTGGGCAGGTCGTACTTCACGCTGGTACGGAAGGCCTTCATCTTGTCGTGGTAGATGTACGGATACACGCCGTAACGCGACAAGCCCATGTCGTTGACGTTGGTGTACAGGCCGGGGTTACCGAACTGCGCCGAACCGATCTGGCCGCCGCGCAGCTGGTAGTTCATGGACTGCGCCATCAACTGCGGGTTCGCCGTGCCCAGGCCGGAGTACGGATCGGCCGTGGTGTCAACGTTGATCTCATTGCTCGAAGCGCGCGACAGCGACAGGTCGGCGTCGACGTGCCAGTTGCCGTGGTTCCACTTCAGGTTCAGGCCACCAGAGAAAATGCTGGTGTTGGTGGTGTAGTTGTCGGCGGTGGTCTCGTTGGAGAACTGATTGCCGTACGAGCCTTTCGTGCGCGGATCGGTACCGGTGGTCGGGTTGCTGGACACCGTGCCGCCGACCAGCGTGCCCAGCGAACTCCACACGGGGTTGGTGATCTGCGTGTTGTTGCCATAGAAGTTCTGCGAGCGGAAGCCGTAGCCGAACGACTCGTTCTTGAACTTCGAGTAGAACGCGTCGCCGGTGAGCTGCAGTTCGTCAGTGGGCTTCCACACGATGGTGGCGATCTCGCCGGTGCGGCGCTCTTCACCGCCGTTCTGCTGCAACTGAATACCTTGTGGCAGGTAGCCCGTCGCCGCACCCGGCTGCGAGTTGATCGAGTACTTCGAACCGTCCGAGGCTTCGCCCACGAACTGCTCCGCCACGTGCGGCTGGTACATCTGCGCCACGCCCAGGCCTACGCCCAGCGTGTTGTCGAGAAACTTGCCCTGGTAGGCCGCACTCAGGCGGTAGCCCAGCGCGTTGGCGCCGGCTACATCGTGCGCCTGACCGTCGTAGCTGCCGCGCGCATCGATGGCAAGGTTCTGCTCCTTCGGTGCTTCCAGCGGGTTCGCCGTTTCCATCGCGATGGTGCCGCCCACGCCGCCGGTAACCAGCGAAGCCTGCGAGGACTTGTACACCGTCGCCATGTTGATCAGCTCGGACGGGTACTGGTCGAACTGAATGTAGTTGCTGCCGCTGGTGGACGGCTGCTCACGACCATCGAGCGTGGTCTGGATGAAGTTACCCGAGAGGCCGCGGATGTTGATCTGCGATGCCTGACCGGCAATGCGTTCAGCGGAAATGCCCGGCAAACGGGTCAGCGCGTCAGCGATGGACTGGTCCGGCAGGCCGCCGATGTCGGCCGAGGTGATGACGTTGGTGATGGTGTTCGAGTAGCGCTGGTAGTCGATCGACTTTTCCATGCTCTGGTTGTAGCCCGTCACCGTGATGGCGCCCAGGCTCTTGGCCAGCTGCTGGTCCTGCGTCTCTTTGGACTTGTCGTCCTTCTTGGCGTTCGGATCGCTCTGCTGCGCAGAGGTGTCCTGCGTAGCAGGGGCGGTGGCAGGAGCGGCGGCGGTACCGGTCGCGTTCGCGCCCGTATCCGTCGGCGCCGCATGAATACTTGCCGTCAAACAAAGGCCGGACGCCAGCGCCAGGGCCAGCACATTACGTTTCATTTCCACCGTCTTCCCCTCCCACGGGTTTGCACTTCATCTTTGGTTTTGTAGTTGCCGCGGCAGTCCCCACAGACCGCCGCGGGCTACGCGCCAGTGCATGCCGAATGGTCGGAGGGCCCCGTCGCGTGGCGGCCATGGTAGGGCTGCAAGAAAAGGCAAAGAGGCCTATGCATACGTATTCATGGCCCGGTTTTTTTGTGCACCTTTGACAAAATTCTAATGGCAGCGCGTCGCACGCCATCCCGCGACCGATATCCGCTTACGGGCACTGCCGTGCACTGAAAGTGCGATAGCGCAGCGGTTTTCCCCGCACGCACACGCATCGCCTGCCACAAGATTTCCTTGCAGGAAACGAGCCTGCTGCATCGCAATATCCCGGTTTTTTGAATACGTATGCAAACGAAGCCTCCGCTTCGCACTCTGCCTTTAAGCTGCCCCCGCGCTCTATTCGGACCTGTCGTCCTGCATGCGGCGCTCGCTATTGGGTGGGAACGGGAAACGCGAATGAGTCAGGCACCTTGGTGGCGCGGAGCCGTCACCTATCAGATCTATCCACGCAGCTTCATGGACACCAACGGCGATGGCGTCGGTGACCTGCCCGGCATCGTCGACAAGCTCGACTATGTCGCGAGCCTTGGCGTGGACGCGATCTGGATCTCGCCCTTCTTCCGCTCGCCCATGGCCGACTTCGGCTACGACATCGCCGACTACCGCGAAGTCGACCCGCTGTTCGGCACCAACGACGACTTCGACCGCCTGCTGGCCAAAGCGCATGCGCTGGGCCTGAAGGTGATGATCGACCAGGTGCTCAGCCACACCTCGGCGGAGCACGCCTGGTTCAAGCAGAGCCGCGAAAGCCGCGACAACCCCAAGGCCGACTGGTACGTGTGGGCCGATGCGAAAGACGACGGCACGCCGCCCAATAACTGGCTTTCGCTGTTCGGCGGCTGCGCCTGGCAGTGGGAACCGCGCCGCGGCCAGTACTACCTGCACAACTTTCTGACCTCGCAGCCGGACCTCAACTATCACAACCCCGAGGTGCGCAATGCAGTGCTCGGTGAGGTGAAGTACTGGCTCGACAAGGGCGTCAACGGCCTGCGGTTGGACGCGATCAATTTCTGCTTCCACGACCGCGAGCTGCGCGACAACCCGCCTAAACCCGAGGAAAAGCGCGTCGGCCGCGGCTTCAGTCCAGACAACCCGTACGCCTTCCAGTACCACTACTACAACAACACGCAGCCGGAAAACATCGCGTTCCTGAGAGGAACTGCGCGCGCTGATGGACCAATACGAGGATGTCGCCGCGATCGGCGAGATCTCCTCGGAAGGCTCTCTCGCCACCACCGCCGAGTACACGCGCAACGGCCGCCTGCACATGGGCTACAGCTTCGAGTTGCTCACCGACGATTTCAGCGCGGACTACATCCGCGGCACAGTGAGAAATCTCGAAGCGCAGATGCTGGAAGGCTGGCCGTGCTGGGCCATCTCCAACCATGACGTATCACGCGTGCTCACGCGCTGGGGCAATGGCGACGCCTCGCCCAAGCTAGCGAACCTGCTGAGCGCCATGGTGTGCTCGCTGCGCGGCTCGGTTTGCGTGTATCAGGGCGAGGAACTGGGCCTCACTGAAGCTCACGTGCCGTTTGAGTCGCTGCAGGATCCGTATGGCATCACCTTCTGGCCGACCTTCAAGGGCCGCGATGGCTGCCGCACGCCCATACCCTGGGACGGCGGCGTCAACGCCGGCTTCAGCGTCGGCGAGCCGTGGCTGCCGGTGCCCGCCGAGCATCGCGCGCTTGCCGTGACCCTGCAGGACGCCGCGCCGCAATCGGCCTTGAATGGCTTCCGCCAGTTCATGGCCTGGCGCAAGACCAAGCCCGCGTTGCGCTGGGGCGACATCCAGTTCATCGACACGCCCGAGCCGGTGCTCGCCTTCACCCGCAAGCACGGCGACGACACGCTGCTCGCAGCGTTCAACCTGTCGAAGCAGCCGGTGGAATTGCCGCTAGCCGTGGGCAAGCTCAGCGCGGTCAATGGCCACGGGCTCAGCCAGGGCGCGGCCACCGCCGACGGCATCAGCCTGCCGGGCCACGGTGCGCTGTTCGCCAAGGTCGACTGAATATTCGCTTACCTCCCTCGACGGCGGCGGATATCCCGCGTGATGCCGCCGTCGACTTTTCCCTCTGCCTCGTGCTCCTATGATCGGCATCCCGATTCGTAGGAGCTTTCCATGCGTGCAGTGCTGATCCTTCTGGGCCTCGCCCTTCTGGCCGGCGGTATCTGGGTATTGGCCGGCCACGGCAGCTACCAGACCACGGACACGCTCGTGCAGATCGGTTCGGCCAAGGTCACCGCCACGCACGACAAGGCCTTTCCGCAATGGGCGGGCATCGCCGGTGTCGCGGTAGGTGCGCTGCTGGCGCTGGCGGGTTTCCTCAAGAAGGGCTGATGTTCTCGACCGTCATTCCGGCCCCTGCCCCTTTTCGGGGTGCGCCGGAATGACGAGCGTGTAGGCTTGCGGCATTCTTCCCCGCCCCGGGACACCGAACCATGGAACGACGCCATTTCCTGCGCCAGGCCGGTACGACGCTTGCCGTCGCATCCACGGCAGGGCTCGCCGCCTGTGCGGGACCTCGAGTGGAATCCCGGCCCACGACGACAGGTGGCACTTTTTCGCTACCGCTGATCCGCGCCAGCACGGACCGCATCACCGGCATCTACGTGTGCACACGGCCCTATCGTGCGGAAGGTCCGCGCATCGAGACACAGAAGCTGGGCAAGAAAACCGTGGTGCACAACTACGGTCACGGTGGCAGCGGCTGGTCGCTGTCGTGGGGCTCGGGCACGCTGGCCTTGCAGATGGTGCAGGCCACCGGCGCGAAGGAACTCGGCGTGATCGGTTGTGGAGCCATCGGCCTGACCACCGCCCTGCTGGCGCAGCGCGCGGGCCTATCGGTGCGCATCTACGCCAAGGCCTTGCCGCCGGATGTGTTTTCCATGCGCGCCTCCGGTTTGTGGACGCCCGATTCGCGCATCTGCGATGCCACGCATGCGCCAGCATTGGCGGATCGTTGGGAAATGATGACGCGCATTTCCTATGCGCGATACCAGAGCCTGCTCGGCCTACCGGGCAAGCCGGTCGAATGGATCGATGGCTACTCGTTGTCCGATGCGCCGTTCGGCAAGTTCCATGGCGACGTACCGGACGAGCCCGAATACGGCGAGTTCGGGGACCGCGTGCGCGATCTCACGCCGCGCCCCGTGGAGCTGTCGCCAGGTAACCATCCGTTCCCGGAACCCTATGTGCGCCGTTACACCACGCTGATGTTCAACATCAGCAGCTATGCCAGCTACCTGATGAACGAATACCGGGCGGCCGGCGGCAAAATCGAGATCCGCGAGTTCGAACACCCCGAACAGTTGCAGCAACTACCCGAGCACACGCTGGTCAATGCCACAGGCTATGGCGCACGTGCCCTGTTCAACGATGAATCGGTGATTCCCGTGCGCGGCCAGACGGCACGGCTGATTCCACAGCCGGAAATCACCTACGGCCTGCGGGCACAAGACATCAGCGTGGTGCCACGCAGCGACGGCATCATGGTGCAAGTGATCGGTGATACCGGCAATTTCAACAATGCGGATATCACGCCACACCGCGAAGCGTCAGAAGCCGCCGTGCGGGAACTGGCCGACGTCATGGCCAAGATGAAACGCGCCTGAAACGGCATGCCAGGCTGAAAGCCGGCTGACGCACGTTGACGCGACGCAGACGCCGAGCCACGGGCGGCGCGGCATACTTGCCGCTCGCCCCCGCACCACACCCAGGAGTCCCCCATGCTCGCCATCGCATCTGCCTTGATGAGCAGGCTCTCATGGCGCAGATGTGCCATGGCGCTGTTGCTGGCACTGCTTCCGGCCATGCTGTGGGCGCAGGCGACCATCCAGATCACCCCGCTGCCCGAGGCCAAGCACGCCGCCGTCACCCCACTGGGCGCGACGGATCTCAGCGCCAGCGACGTGCAGCCCTGGCTTGATGCCGAGATGAGCGGCGTGATGCAGAAGGGCTCGGTGACTGGTGCAGTAGTCGTCGTGGTGCGGGATGGCCAGATCCTCTTCTCGAAGGGTTACGGCTACGCTGACCCAGACGAGAAGAAAGCGATCGACCCTGCCACCACGATGTTTCGCGTCGGCGCGATGTCCAGCGTAGTGACGTCGACGGCTGTCATGCAGCTGGTCGAGCAGCACAAGCTTGAGCTCGATGCCGACATCAATCGCTATCTCGACTTCACTATTCCGCCGCTGGATGGAAAGCCGGTCACGCTGCGTGATCTGTTGACGTACACGTCCGGCTTCGAGGATGTGATCAAGCGTGCGTATCTCACGGACCCAAAGCAGCTGGAACAGAACGGGGACTGGCTCAAGCACTGGGTACGAGTGCCCGCGCGCATCTACCCGGCAGGTGACGTGCCCGCCTATTCCACCTACGGCATGGCATTAGCCGGCTACCTCGTGCAGCGTGCATCAGGTCAACACTTCGACGACTACGCCGCACGGCACGTCTTCGAACCGCTGGGCCTTCAGCACGCGACGTTCGATCAATCGACGCCACTCTGGGGAAACTTCGCGTCCAACGCGGGACCAGCGGGCACGCCTGAGTCACCGCGGAAGCTCGTCCTTCCAACGCCAGCCACCGGCCTTGCGATCAGTGGCGGTGACATGGCGCAACTCATGATCGCCCACATGCAGTTCGGCCGTGCCGACAACGCGCAGCTGCTGGAGCAGGCGACCGTCAAGCAGATGCAGGAATATCAGCGCGCCGTCATCCCAGGCCTGCCCGGCATGGCGCTGGGTTTCGCCCACATGGATCGCGACGGTCAGACCGTGCTTGGCCAGGAGGGCGATTTCAATGGATACCACAGCCTGCTTGCGCTGATCCCCGAACACCACTCCGGCATCTTCATTGCGACGGCCGGTGGCGACGCGAAGCCGATGCTGCGTCCCTTGATCGAACGTTTCTCCGATCGCTACTTCCCGCCATTGCCACAGCTGAAACAACCAACGCTCGGCACGGACAAGCAGCACGCTGCACAACTCACGGGCCGCTACACCTCCAGCATCACGTCGCAGAGCAATGTGCTTGCGCTACGCGACCTGTTTCACCAAGGCGAGATCAGCGTGGCTGCAGATGGCTCGCTCCTCGCGCCCATGTTCGGCGCAGCCCACTGGCGCGAGGTGAAGCCCTACCAGTGGGTTGACGACGGCTCGGGCCGCAGGCTTGCCGCCATCGTTGGCGACGGCAAGGTACGCATGGTTTCCACGGATGTGCTGTCGCCCACGGAAGTCTATCTGCCAGCCACCGGCGCCTCTCCCCACCGCGTTGCGAGCATGGTGTCACTGCTTGTCACGGTGTTTGCCCTGATCGGGTTGTCTTGGCCGGTCATGGCGTGGCTGGGACGCCGCCACGCCTCGTTAGCGCTACCTGACCAGGATGTGCGCTGGTATCGCCTCAGTCGCCTCACCGCCCTGCTCTACCTGCTGTTCGCAGGCGGTTGGTGTCTCATCCTGCCACGACTGGGCATGCCGCATCTCGAGATGCGCCTGGCTTTGCTTTTCCTGGTCGGCTCACTGGCCGTGCTCGGTACCGTGCCCGCAGCCATGGAGACATGGCACGCGTGGCAGGGCAAGGTCTGGTGGCGCAGGATCAGCAGCACGATGCTGTTGCTCGCCTGCCTCGGTGCCATTGCATTCATCGCCTCGTGGCACCTGCTGAGTTTCGATCCCAGCTACTGACGCGGCCCGCGCCTCCCGGCGGATAGGTGCCATTCGGGACCGATCCATTCCCGCCCGCTACAATAGGCAGGATGGATGTCTCCCACCTGATCGACAAGCTCAACGACGCGCAGCGCGAAGCCGTCTGCGCCCCGCCCGGCCATTACCTTGTGCTCGCGGGCGCCGGCTCTGGCAAGACGCGCGTGCTCACCCACCGCATCGGCTGGCTCACGCAGGTGGAAGGCATATCGCCGTGGGCGATTCTCTCCGTCACCTTTACCAACAAGGCCGCCGGTGAAATGCGCGCGCGCCTGGATCAGTTGATTCCCGGCGGCACGCAAGGGCTCACTGTAGGCACCTTCCACGGCATCGCGCACCGCCTGTTGCGCCGCCACTGGCGCGAGGCAGGCCTGCCGGAAGGCTTCCAGATCCTCGATGCGGATGACCAGCAACGCATCATCAAGCGCGTGATCGCCGGCCTGGGACTGGATGAAGCGCGCTTCCCACCGCGTCAGGCTACCTGGCAGATCAACCAGTGGAAGGACGAAGGCAAGCGCGCGGACACCATCGAGCATCGCGATCATCCGATGACGCGCACGATGGTGCAGATCTACCAGGCGTATGAAGAAGCCTGCCGCCGCGCCGGACTGGTCGACTTCGCGGAGCTGCTGCTGCGCGCGCACGAGTTGTGGCTGAACAACCCGGCCGTTCTCGAACACTACCGCGACCGTTGGCGTTACCTGTTGATCGATGAATTCCAGGACACCAACACGCTGCAGTACGCGTGGATCCGTGTGCTCGCTGGCCAGACCGGCCAGGTATTCGTGGTGGGCGACGACGACCAGGCCATCTATGGCTGGCGCGGTGCGAAGGTGGAGAACGTGCAGCAGTTCCTGCGCGACTTCCCCGGCGCCAAGACCATCAAGCTCGAACAGAACTACCGCTCCACCTCCACCATCCTCAAGGCCGCCAACAGCGTGATCGCCCGCAATGGCGGCCGCCTCGGCAAGCAATTGTGGACAGACGGCGGCGAAGGCGAGCGCATCGCGCTTTACTCCGCTTACAACGAGCAGGACGAAGCGCGCTTCGTGGTGGAGCGCATCCGCGAATACGTGGCCGAGCACGGCCAAGCGCGCGACTGCGCCATCCTGTACCGCTCCAACGCGCAGTCGCGTAACTTCGAAGAACAGCTGATGCAGCGGGACATCCGCTTCCGCGTGTACGGCGGCCAGCGCTTCTTCGATCGCGCGGAAATCAAGGATTCGCTTGCCTATCTGCGCCTGTCCTCCAACCGTCACGACGATGCCGCCTTCGAGCGCGCGGTAAACACGCCGCCGCGTGGCATCGGCGATCGCACGCTGGACGTGCTACGCCGTCGCGCGCGCACCGAAAACAGTTCGATGTGGGACGCTGCCCTGAGCGAATTGAGCGGCGGCAAGGAACTGGCCGGCCGCGCAAAGAATGCAGTGAAGGCCTTCCTCACCATGATCGAGGAGATGGCCCGCGCCTTTGCCGGCACTGGAACAGGCGACGCGCTGGCGCTCGCCGAACAGATCGACCACGCCATCACGCACACTGGCCTGCGCGACTTCTACGAAAAGGACAGTCGCGGCAATGCCGAATCACGCGTGGAAAACCTGGACGAACTCGTCAACGTGGCCAGCCGTTTCGAGCTGACGCCAGATGACGAGGAAGCAGGCCTGAGCGAACTCGCAGCGTTTCTCTCGCATGCGGCGCTGGAAGCCGGCGAAGGCCAGGGCGAAGCCTGGGACGACTGCGTGCAGCTGATGACACTGCATTCGGCCAAGGGCCTGGAATTTCCCGTCGTGTTCCTCGTCGGCATGGAGGAAGGCCTGTTCCCCAGCCAGCGCTCCGTCGAAGACGAGGGGCGCCTTGAAGAAGAGCGCCGCCTCGCCTATGTCGGCATCACCCGTGCACGCGAACGCCTGTTCATCACCTGCGCCGAATCGCGCCGCATGCACGGTGTGGAAATGCTGGCGCGGCCCTCGCGGTTCCTTGCCGAGATTCCGCCCGAGCTGATCGATGAAGTGCGCCCGCGCGTGCAGGTGAGCCGGCCGCTGTATGGCGGCCGCCCGAGCGGCGGCTCCATCTCGCTGGAGGAGAGCATGCCCTTGAAGCTCGGCCAGCGTGTCAGCCATCCGAGCTTCGGCGAAGGCACCGTGGTGAGCGCGGAGGGCAGTGGTGCGCATATGCGCATCCAGGTGAACTTCTCCAGCAACGGTAGCAAGTGGTTGGTCTACGCGTATGCCAACCTGACGCCGCTATAGGTAGAGCGGCAAACGACCATGAGCGATCAGCCCTCCCTGCGTGACAACCTTCGGCGCCTGTTCGACGTTCAGCAGGGCATGGCGTTCGTCTACCGTCACCTGCCGTGGACACATCGTCTCGTGCAAGGTGCGTGGTTCGCCTTGCTCGCGTTACTGGCCGCCAGCACCGCCTACGGCCTGGGCCTGCTGCTACACACCCAACAGGCATTCTGGGCCGCGTTGACGGCCATCGCAGTGACACAGCAAACCTACCTGGACACACGCTCATCCTCGCGCGACCAGATCATCGGCGCCCTGGTGGGAGGCGTGACGGGCTTTGGCACCACCCTCCTGCTCGGTGAGGATTACACCGCCTATGCCATTGGCATCGTCGTGGCCATTTCGTCCTGTTGGCTGCTTGGCGTTGGCAGCGCTGGACGCCTGAGCGGCACCACCACCACCATCATCATGCTGGTGCCTCACACCGGTTCGTTCTGGTTGATTGCGCTCACCCGCGTGGGCGAAGTGGCGCTGGGCATTGGCTGCTCGCTAGCCGTGGTCGCCGTGGCCGAGCGCGTGCAGCGCTGGTGGGTACGGCCCGCTGACTAAGCCGATTATGATCCGGCAGTTAAACGCACGAAGCTTCGACCGGAACTGGCACCCCACGCCGGGGCTCCCTGTTTCCAGGCATCCGACACAGGCCAGGCCACGATGAACGTACCCTCCGGAGACACGACCGACACCGCCCGCGCACGCCTGGACCACGACATCTGCGTGCACATCTTCACCGCCTCGGCCGCCATGGTCGGCGTGTGCCTAACGGTGATCGGCATCCTTCGCGTGGTGATTTCGCTACGCAAGGAAGACTTGCTGGGCGACGACCTGCTGGCCGTCAATTCCATGCTCTACCTGGCATCCTGCCTGTTGTCGTACTGGGCACTGCGCACACGCAGCATGGGGCGCAACCATCGACTGGAACGCATCGCCGATGCGATCTTCCTCGTCTCGCTGGTATTCACGGCAATCAACGCAGCCTTTATCACCTGGGCGATCTCTGCGAGCTGACGGCGTAACTCGCGCGCCAGCACGCTAGCCATATCGACGTATGGCCAATCCCCAGCTCGCACGATGGGGATTCAAACCTGAGGTCTTATTCCGGCAAGCGCGGCACGCCGTGCTCGCTACGCTCTTCCATCGCGATGGGACGGGTATCCAGTCGTGTAGAACGCGCACCCTGCGGCAGCGGATCGACCGCCTCACCACGGGCAAGCGCCAGCGCATTGCGATAGCAACGCTGCGCCAGCGCAGCATCGCCTTGCCCGGCATGCACATCGCCGAGGGCCTCCCACGCGCCACTGCTCGGCGACAGCGCAAGCGAGCGCTCGAGGTACTGCGTGGCTTTGCCCCATAGTTGCTGACGCGCGCACATGCGGCCGAGTGTGAGCAGCAGTGCGGCATCGTTAGGGTGGGCATCAAGCCATGATTCGGCACGGCGCAACCGCGCCTCGATGTCATCACCGCCCAGCGCCCCATAGGTTTCGATCAACAGCGGCGACCACTCACGGCGCAAGGCGGATTCCACCTCGTCCATGGCGGGCAGCATCATGCCGAACGCGGCGGCCTGGCGCGCATAGGCATCGATCGCCGACGGCACGCGGCGCTGCGCCTTGGGCAACTGCGACCACAGCGTGTTGAGTGCAGCGGCATCCGGAGCGCCGCGCAGCGACGCCGTGAGCACCTGTGCTTCGAGCGCTGCAAAGGTTTTTGTGCTGAGCGCACCGCTCTTCTGCAATGGCTCGAGCGCTTGACGCGCACGACGTGTGTCGCCACTGGCAAGCGCCGCCAGCGCCAGCTCGCGCCAGCCACCAGGAGTGAGGCTGCCGGCATCCGCATCGGCAGCCAGCAAGTTCACGGACTCCGACGGGCGGCCTTCGCGACGCAGTACGCGGGCACGCAGCACGCGCGCCGCGCGCGGTGCGACCTGTGCCGCCTCATCGAGCGTGGCCAGCGCGCGGCTGTTCTCGCCGCGTCGCGAGGTCGCTTCGGCCGCCGCCAGCAACGCGGGGCCGCGCAACACGTCCAGGCGCGAGGCGCGATGCAGATCGCGCTCCGCGTCACCATGGCGACCTTCCATCAGCGCGAGCAGGCCTTCGCTCATCTTCTTGCGGCTCAGGCGGCGATGGCGACGCGTGAACGCGCCGAACGGCCAACGCACCGCAAACCACACGGCACTGAGCACAGCCCAGGCAAGCAGCAGGATGACGATGGCGGCAAGCACGGTGGTCTCGGCCTGCCAGCCACGCAACTGCACCATCACGTAGCCTGGATCCTCGGCCACCCAGTGCCAACCGAAGGCGGCCAGTGCGGCCACGATCACCAGCAACAGAATCCAGCGCCACAACTTCATGGCTTGGCTCCGACCGAGCTGCTGCTCGCGGGCTTCAGCGCATGCACGGCACGGAGGTTACGCAGTTCGCTAAGTGCCGCACCGAGCTGCACGGGTGCACCCGGGGACTCGGCCATCAACGCCGCCAGTTGCGTGCGCGCCTGCTGCACGGGTGCGGCACTGGTGTCGAACTGCGCAGCGATACCCGCGTCGGCACGCTTGAGCGCGGCAACGTAGGCATCGCGATCGGAGGCGAGCAAGGCGGCCTGCGCCTGTGCGAGATCAATCGAGGTCAACTCGCGCGCGAAGCGTGCATCGGCGACGGAAAGCGGGGCACCGTTCGTGCGTTGCACTTTCACCACGCCATTGAGCGCGCCCACGATGCGCGACCAACTGCTTGGCGTGGTACCGGACGATGCCGTGTCCAGCGGTTTGAGCGGCAACTGCATCATCGACGCACGCAGATCACTCAGCGTGGTCAGCGACGCATCGAGATTGACCGTGCGGCTCTTGGCCAGCGCCTCGCGCTCTGCGCCCATGCTCTGGCGAAGGCCGGAGAAGGCGCCATCGTTGACGGCAGCGAGCGCCTGGTCGGCCAACGCATAGGCGGCGAGGGCGCCCTGCGCGTCATGGAACAGGTCGTAACGTTCCTTGGCCATGCGCAGCAGCGATTCGGTTTCATCGAGCAGCATGGCGTCGTGGCCGGACAGCGTCTTCTCGGACAGCTTGGCAACGGCATCTTCCAGATTGCGCGTGCGCTCGGCCTGGCTGAGCACTTCCTCGCGCAGCGAGCGGTTCACCTGGTCGGCGTCACCCAAGCGCTGGCGCAGCAGGTTGCGCTCGCTGTCGCCTGCGCTGGCGGCGCTTTGCAGCGCATCAACCTGTTGCCTGAGTCCGTCGAGCGCGGCGTTGCCCGCCACACTGCCCTGCTCCTGCTGCCACTGGCGCCAGCCCACATAGCCAGCGCCGCCGACGGCAACCAACGACAGTAGTAGCGCGACCGCCAGCGTGCCGCTGCCGCGACGCGCGGGCGGCGTGGCCCGGGCCGCGCGGGAAGAGGTGTCGGAACGCGCGCCCGCAGGCGCACCACTTTCGGGGAGGGAGTCGTCTTGGCTCATGCGAGACATGCTAACAGCCCGCGCCGGCCGCCTCGCATCAAACGGGCGTGAAAATCGCCGATTTCGCGGCAAATGGACTAAGGACGCGCTGCCGCGGCCAGCAGGTGCTCGGACAGCGCCGAATCCGCGATCACCACTCGCCGGAAGCCGGCCTCACGCGCCGCCACCGCGATGCGCTCGCTACTAGCGACGGCCACGCTGCGGCGTAGATGCGCAAACACATCCGCGGGCAGACCCTGCCTCAGATTGTCGAGCGCCTCCGCACTGGACAACAGCACGCGCGCCTCGGCCGGCAGCCGCATCACCGCATCAAGCTGTCGACGCTGCCAGCGCGGCGCGCCACGACGATAGACGTGGACCTCACGCAAGTGCGCGCCACGTTCCGCCAGTTCGCCGCGCAGAACGCCACGTCCGCCCGGCGCGCCGATCAAGGCCACGCGGCGCCCTTGCAGGCCGGCAAGCGTGGGATGCTCGAGCAGGCCCTCGCTATCCTGGCTCCCCGCCGGAGCCAGCGCCGGGATGCCAAGACGCCCCAGCGCCCTGGCCGTGCCCTTACCCACGGCCAGCACCGTGGCCCGGGTATCCAGCGGAGCCAGCCGCGCGGCGAAACGCACGGCCGCCGGGCTGGTGAACACCAGCAATTCGTCGTCCAGCGCCGCTCGTAGCGCGGCGGCGACCTCCGATCCGTCCACACCACGCAGCGACAGGCCTGGTAACAACAGGGGCAGTCCACCCATGCGGCGTACCCTGCGCGCCATCGGCGAGCCGGTGCCCGCAGGGCGCGTGATGACCACGGCAAGCCCGTCCAGCGTGTGCTCGGCAGGGATCGGGGGTCGCGCAATCATGGGCCGCTCCGGGGAATGCCATGGAGTGTAACGGCCATGCGCCTGCGGATGGTCTGCCCTCGTGCGTACACTACCCATTCCCCCTTGGTTAGCACTCCCCATGAGCACCACCGAACGGCATACCCTGGCGCGCAAGCTGGTCAATTTCATGCGCGATGAAATCCCACTCGCGCAGACCATGGACCTGAATCTGCACGAATGCGACGAAGAACACCTGGCGCTGGTCGCGCCGCTCAGCCCGAACATCAACGACAAGGGCTGCGCGTTCGGCGGCAGCCTGGTCAGCGTGATGACTCTCAACGGCTGGAGCCTAGTCGAGCTGGAGCTCCGCATGCGCGGGCTGGAGTGCGACGTGTTCGTGGGCGAATCCACGGTGCGCTACCTGGAACCGGTATGGAGCGACTTCGTGAGCGAGGCGCGACTGGCCGACGGTGCGGACTGGCGCACATTTTTCAGCACGCTGGCCACGCGCGGCCGGGCGCGCATCGAGGTGTCATGCCGCGTGCCGGGTACCAGTGAGAAACCAGCGGCAACGCTGGAAGGGCGTTTCGTGGCCAAGCGGCGATCCCCCGACGCCGTATGAAATCGCTGGCTTCGGCGGGTATCTACCCCGGAGTCGCGCGGAGGCTTTGCAAAGGCTCTTGGGCACAATGCGGGCTTCGCCCAAGGGGAAGCCTCATGCGTCGCATCCTGATCCCGCTCGTCACGGTGTCCTTGCTTGCGCTCGCTGGTTGCGCCACCGACAAGCGCAACGATGCGCTCACTACCACGCTCAATGCCTATGCCAGCACGGTGCGCTGGGGCGATTTCAACAGTGCATCGAAGTTCGTCGACCCCAAGGTGCTCGAGGCACACCCGATCTCGCCGCTGGAGATGTCCCGCTACCAGCAATACAAGGTGAGCGGCTATGACGAAGGCAACGGCCCGGTGCCCAAAGGCCAGTTCGAGGTGCGCCAGACGGTGCAGATCAACCTGGTCAACGTGAACACCCAGTCCGAGCGCACGGTGACCGACCACCAGGTCTGGCAATACGACGAAGCCAGTAAGCACTGGTACTTGGAAAGCGGGCTGCCGGACATCAGCAGCCAGCCGTAAACCGATTCGGGGCCTCGGGCGGCGCGGCCCCGCGGCAAACCGTATAATCGCCCGTTCTGTTCACTTCACGCGGCCCATGGCCGCGTCTGCGGAAGCCCAACGAATGAGCGATGTCCTGCACAAGCTGCCCGAGTTCATCGGCCACAATCTGGCGCTCGCCGCGCTGTTCCTAGTTCTGCTGCTCGGCCTGATCGTCACGCAGCTGATGGTGATGCTGCGCAAGTACAAGGAACTCACGCCAGCCAGCCTGACCCTGCTGATCAACCGGGAAGGCCCGCTGCTGATCGATCTTTCCGCCTACGCGGATTACGAGAAGGCGCACGTACCGGGCTCGCGCCACGTCGCGCTCAGCCAGTTCGATCCCGAGCACAAGGACATCGCCAAGGCCAAGGACGTCCCTGTGGTGCTGATCGATAAGGACGGCCGCGGCGCCAGCGACAAGGCCGCACAGCGTCTGGTCAAGGCCGGCTTCGCCAAAGTCTTCACCCTCGGCGGCGGCGTGCTGGGCTGGCAACAAGCTCAGTTGCCGGTGGCCAAGGGCAAGAACCCGGGTTAATGAGTCGCCTGGGTGAGGACGCAAGGTCCTCGCCCGTCGTGATGCGTCGGCCTCAAAGGCCGACGATGCCCGCCCGGTTGCCCAGGATCTGCGCCAGCACGTCCGGCGCGTAATCGAATGAATCGTAGTAGAGCCGCTCTTCCGGCAATCCTGCGCCGATAAAGAGCTTGCGCCCCGCGTCGATCATCGCCGGCGGACCGCTCATGTAGACGTCGTAGCGAGAGAGATCCGGGTGATCCTCCAGCACGGCCTCGTGCACCAGACCCATGCGGATGCCACTGGCCAGCGCCTGTTCTGCATCGGAGATCACCGCGTGGAAATGCAGGTCGTGCGCGACCGTGCTCCAGCGCTGCGCCTGCTCGCGCATGTACAGATCCGCGGCATGTCGTGCGCCCCAGTACACATGCATCGGCCGGCGCGTACCCAGCGCAATGAAGTGATCGACGATGGCTTTTACCGGGGCAAACCCGGTGCCACCCGCCATGAAGATCATTGGCCGCTCGGCATCTTCGCGCGGCACGAAGGTGCCCAGAGGGCCTTCGATGCGCAGCACGTCACCGACTTTCAGCGTGTCGCTCACCCACGAAGTAAAGCCACCGCCAGCCACGTGACGCACGTGCAGCTCGATGGTGCCATCGGCCTGCGGATGATTGGCGATGGAGAACGGCCGGCGGCGACCATCCTCCAGCAATACATCGAGATACTGGCCCGGCAGCCAGTTGAGTCGCGCATCGTCAGAAGCGGGCTTCAGGTGCAGGCCGATCACGTCGGGTGCGAGCATCCACTTGTGCGACACGACCACGTCCAGTTGCCGTCGGGCGATGTCCTCCACCGAGGTGACTTCGCGGGCCTCAATGGTGAGGTCGCTACGCGGGACCGCCTGACAGAGCAGGATCGCGTGCTGCGCCGGTGAGGTACCGCTCAGCGCCACGGGCGGGTTGCGCGGGTAATCGCAATGTCCGGCGATCAGCGTGGCCTTGCAGCTGCCGCACACGCCCGCACGGCACGAGTACGGCAAGGCGATGCCGGCCCGTTGGGCGGCTTCCAGCACGGTTTCGCCGGGCGCTGCCGGGAAATGGCGGCCGGTGGATTGAATAGTGACGGTAAACACCAGGGGTGCTCTGTTCTATGCAATGCGGGTGTCACCGGCTCTGTCTGCCCGCCGCTGCGTGTTGCGGCGGTGAAGGCAGGCTGGCCGCCTGTCGAAGCGACGCGGCGCGCAGCGGCGGGCAGACAGAGCCGGCCCTCCGGGTGATGTCCAGAAAGGCCGCAGCCCGCGGGCCGCGGCTTGCGCAGGCAACCAGCCTGCGCTGCTCCGCACCCCACATCCTGCGGCCTTTCTGGACATCATGCCACCCACATTGCATAGAACAGAGCACCCCAAACATTGTCGCGGGGTGAGCGTCAGCCGACAATGAGGGCCTTACTGCGGAGATTCAACCTATGGCCATCTGGAAACAGGACACCTCGCTCGAGCGCATCAACGGCTGGAGCGCCAACACCATGATGGAAACACTGGGCATCCGCATCACCGAGATCGGCGATGACTGGCTGCGCGGCACCATGCCGGTGGACCACCGCACCCATCAGCCGTACGGCCTGCTGCACGGCGGCGCCTCGGTGGTGCTGGCTGAAACGCTGGGCAGCACGGCCGCCATGCTCACGCTGGATGCCACGCAGGAAGTAGCCGTGGGCCTGGACATCAACGCCAACCACATACGCGGCGTGCGCAGCGGTACCGTCACGGGTACCGCACGCGTGGTGCATATCGGCCGCACCACGCAAGTCTGGGAGATCCGCATCGAGACGGACACCGGTGAACTGGTGTGCATCTCACGCATCACCATGGCGGTGATCCCCGCGCGCGTGGTCGCGCCGCGTTGAGTATCGAAGCCCCGTACACATCGCTCGACCCCGATCGCGTCCTCGACGCCGTCACCGCCTGCGGCCTGTGGCCGGACGGCAGGCTGCTTGCACTCAACAGTTACGAAAACCGCGTGTGGCAGGTGGGTATCGAGGACGACTCGCCCGTCATCGCCAAGTTCTATCGCCCGCATCGCTGGAGTGATGCGGCGATCCTGGAAGAACACGCTTTCGCCCGCGAGCTCGCCGACGCAGATATCCCCGTCGTCGCGCCATTGGTGTTCGGTGGCCGCACCCTGCTGCATCACGACGGCTTCCGTTACGCGCTCACGCCGCGTCGTGGCGGGCGCGCACCGTCGCTGGAGTCGTCGGAACAACTGGAATGGTTGGGGCGCCTGATCGCCCGCATCCATAGCGTCGGCGCACGGCAGCCGTTCGAACATCGCGGGCGAATCGATCGCGCCACGCTGATCGAACAGCCGATGCGCGCGGTACTGTCCTCGTCCCTGCTTCCGCCTTCACTGCACGCGAATTACCGCACGGCGGCGGAGCGCGTGGACCAAGCGGTCGCCCATCGTTTCGAGGCCGTGGGCCCCGTGCGCCAGCTACGCCTGCACGGCGACTGCCACCCGGGCAACGTCCTGTGGACCGACGGCGGCCCGCATTTCGTCGATCTCGACGACGCACGCATGGGCCCAGCGGTGCAGGATCTGTGGATGCTGGCCAACGACGACAAGGCGATGAGCGCCCTGCTCGACGGCTACCAGCAGATGCGCGATTTCGACTTCAGCGAACTTGCCTTGGTGCCCGCGCTGCGCGCCATGCGCCAACTGCACTACGCCGGCTGGATCGCTGCCCGCTGGCACGATCCCGCGTTTCCCGCCGCGTTCCCCTTCGCCGCCGAACCGCGCTGGTGGGAGCAGCACATCGCCGATCTGCATGAACTGGCCGACGAACTCTCGTAATGGCTCGCAGGTACAGCGAGCTGTACCTGCCCCAACGAACTGCCAAACCGTCCAGGCAACACCCACGCCACAATCCGCTAAGCTCCCGGCTTTCGACCCGGGGCCTCGCACGTGCGCATTTTCCTCTTCCGACTGATTGGCATCCTCGAAGTGGCGGGCGGCTTCTTCGGTTTAGTGAACATGCTGCGCCGGCTGCTGCCGTTCGGTACACACGACTCCATCGTCGCGCTGATCGGACTGGCCTTCTATGCGTTCGTGATGGTGGCCGGCGCGCTGCTGCTGGAAAACAGCGAGCGCGGCATCACCTTCTCCAGCTGGGCGCAATTGATGCAGCTACCGCTGCTCGCCACGCCCCTCATCAGCTATGGCTTCCACTGCGGCGCGTTCGTGAACATCTACGCCAGCCTGCACCTGCCGGTGCAACTGGGGCTGGACTGGCACGTCGGCAGCGAGGGCTTTCTGCTGGCCGTGGCCGGGCCATCGACGTCGCGCGTGGGCCTCAACCTGTTGGCCCTGTTGTCCTGGCTGGCGCTGCGTTTCCGCTGAGCGAAACCCCATCCGCAGCGCAGTATCGATGCCGCGCTGCGGTCGCGCACAGGGTGCGTTCCCACGAAAACGGCAGAGTGAAGCCTCTCACCGGGTATCATGGGCGGATGAACAGCCCCGCTCCCCTCCCCGTCATCCGCCTCAAAACCGACCGCACGTCCGGCCACCCCTGGGTGTGGTCTGCCCAGGTGCACAAGCCTGAAACCCGCGTGCCGCCCGGCAGCGTGGTCGATGTGGAGGACGCCAAGGGCCGCTTCGTAGGCCGGGGTTTCTGGAACGGCCACGCGCGCATTGCGCTGCGCCTGCTGACCAGCGACCCGACCGAAGCCGTCGACGCCGAGTGGATCGATGCGCGCATCGACCGCGCGGTCAACCTGCGCAAGGAGCTGTTGGAACTCGACCGCGTCAGCGATGCATGGCGCGTGGTGCACAGCGAGGGCGACGGCCTTTCCGGCCTGGTGGTCGACCGCTATGCCGACATCCTGGTGATCGAATACTTCGCCGCCGGCATGTGGCGCTTCCGCGAAGCCATCCACGCCGCGCTGCTGCGCCACTTTCCGGGTGCGCGCCTGTACTGGTTCGCCGAGAGCCACGTGCAGAAGCAAGAGTCCTTCGACTGCCGCTCGCCCGAAGCGCCTGCACCGGCGGAGGTACACGAGCACGGCCTGCGCTTCCACGCGGCGCCGGGCTACGGCCACAAGACCGGCTTCTTCGCCGACCAGCGCGAGAACCGCCATCACTTCGCGCGTCTCGCCAAGGGTCGCCGCGTGCTCGACCTGTGCTGCAACGCCGGTGGTTTCGCCGTGCATGCGCTGGCGGCGGGCGCACAGTCGGCCACGGGCATAGACATGGATCCGGGCATCCTGGAGATCGCGCGCGCCAATGCCGAGGCCAATGATGTGCCCGCCGTGTTCGAGGCCGCCGACATCTTCGACTGGCTGCGCGCTGCCATCGCGCGCGGCGAGCAGTACGACGCGGTGATCCTCGATCCCGCCAAGCTCACCCGCGACCGCAGCAAAGTGATCGACGCGCTGAAGAAATACTTCGCCATGAACCGCCTCGCGCTGGACGTAATCCCGCCCGGCGGCCTGCTGCTGACCTGCTCGTGCACGGGTTTGGTGAGCGAAGCAGACTTCCTGGAGATGCTGCGTCGCGTGGCACTCAATGCGGGTCGCGAGATTCAGGTACTGCACACGGCCGGCGCGGGCGCAGACCATCCGTTCCGCAGCGACGTGCCGGAAGGCCGCTATCTGAAGGCGGTGTTCTGCCGGGTCATGTAAGGGAGAAGTGACGTGCTCGATGTTGTTGATGTCATCCGCGATTACAACACCGGGCGCGATCCCGAACGGCTGCAGCGCAAGTACACCGCGATGCGGCACGATCCCTTCACCTTCCTGCGCGGCACCTGCCACCTGTTCTATGCGCAGTTGCCACCGGCCAAGGCCTTCGACAAGGCACCGGCTACCTGGGTGTGCGGCGACCTGCACCTGGAGAATATGGGCAGCTACAAGGGCGACAACCGGCTCGTCTATTTCGACCTCAACGATTTCGACGAAGCCGCGCTGGCCCCGTGCACGTGGGAGCTCATTCGCCTGCTCACCAGCGTGCACGTCGCCGCCGCCAGCCTGGACCTGAGCCGCGACCAGGCCAACCAGCTCTGCCATCGCTTTCTCGACTCGTATACCAGTGCACTGCGACTGGGCAAGGCACGCTGGATCGAGCGCGATACCGCCGCCGGCATGGTTGGCGACCTGCTCGGTAGCCTGCGCGGCCGGCTGCGTCCACACTTTCTGGACGGCCGCACGGAGCGCAGGGGCAAACACCGCAAATTGCGTCTGGATGGCCGCCGCGCCCTGCCGGTGACCGACAAGCAGCGCGAGAAAGTCACTGCGCTCATCCAGAAAATCGGCGCCAAGGAATCCGATCCGGGCTTCTATACCGTGCTCGACGTGGCGCGCCGCATTGCCGGCACAGGCAGCCTTGGCGTGGACCGCTTCGCCATTCTTGTCGAGGGCAAGGGCTCGCCGGACGGCAACTACCTGCTGGACCTCAAGCAGGCGCTGCCCTCTTCCCTCGCGCCGCATCTGGACATCGCCCAACCCGACTGGGGCACGGAAGCTGAGCGCGTGGTTGCCGTGCAGCGGCGCATGCAGGCCATCTCGCCGGCTTTCCTGCGCGCCGTGAACATGGGACGCAAGTCGTACGTGTTGCGTGGTCTGCAGCCCACCGAGGATCGCGTCGCGCTCACCGACTGGCGCGGCAAGCTGGAACGCCTGGAGGGCGTGCTGGACGCCATGGGCAAGCTCTCGGCGTGGGCGCAACTGCGCAGCAGCGGTCGGCAGGGTTCCGCCACCGCCGACGAACTGATCGCCTTCGCCGAGAAGCGCCGCTGGGGCACGCAACTGCACGAACTGGCGCAGGACTGCACACGCCAGGTTCGCCGCGACTGGAAGGCTTACTGCAAGGCCTATGACAAAGGCGCGTTCCCGACCTGAGGCACGCTCAGTCCAGGCTTCTGAGACGCCAACGCGTACACTGGCGACCTTGTGTCATCTGGAATCGTTATGTCCTTTACCGAAATCCTCCTGATCGTGCTTGTCGTCGCCGTGCTGGCCATGGTGGTGCTGCAGGTCATGAGCCTGCTGCGCGGACGTGAGGACGCCGGCCTCACCGCGCGCCTCGATGCGCTCAAGGACGACAACCGCCACCTGCGCGAAGCGCTGACACAGGAGCAACGGGCCGGTCGCGGCGAGATCACGCAATCGATCGGTCAGTCGCTCGGCCAGTTCCGCACGCTAGTGCAGGAACAACTGGGCGGCATGAGTACGCAGCAGCACGAACGCATCGGCCATTTCGGCCAGCGCCTGGACGTGCTTACCGAACGCACCGACACCGGCCTGCAATCGCTGGCACAACGCCTTACCGAAGATGCACGCCGCAGCCGCGAAGAACTCATGCTGACGCTCAACCGCTTCGGCGAACAGCAGCAGCAAGGTCTTGCCGCGCTTACCGCCGACAACGAAAAGCGCCTCAACGAAGTGCGCGCCACGCTGGAAACCAAGCTCAAGGCGATCCAGGACGACAACGCCGCGAAGCTTGAACAGATGCGCGCCACCGTCGACGAAAAACTTCAGACCACACTGGAAACGCGCCTGGGCCAGTCGTTCGCGCTGGTGTCCGAGCGCCTCGAACAGGTGCAGCGCGGCCTCGGCGAAATGCAGAACCTCGCCGCCGGCGTAGGCGACCTCAAGCGCGTGCTGACCAACGTGAAGACGCGTGGCATCCTCGGCGAGGTGCAGTTGGCCGCATTGCTGGAACAACTACTCACCACCGATCAGTACGACGCGAACGTAGTGACCATTCCCGGCAGCAATGATCGCGTGGAATTCGCCGTGCGCATGCCCGGCGCCGGCGAAAACGCGCAGCTTTACTTGCCCATCGATGCGAAATTCCCGATAGAGGACTACCAGCGCCTGCTCGACGCGCAGGAAGCCGCCGATGCCGACGCCGCCGCACTCGCCGGTCGCGCACTGGAAGTGCGCGTGCGCGAAGAAGCCAAGCGCATCCGCGGCAAATACGTGGCGCCGCCGCATACCACTGACTTCGCTGTGCTATTCCTGCCCACCGAAGGCCTGTACGCCGAAGTGATCCGTCGCCCCGGTTTGTTCGAAAGCCTGCAGCGTGACCACCACGTCACCATCGCCGGCCCCACCACCCTCACCGCCTTGCTCAACAGCTTGCAGATGGGTTTCCGCACGCTCGCCATCGCCAAGCGCAGCAGCGAGGTGTGGACTCTGCTCGGCGCAGTGAAGACTGAATTCGGCAAGTTCGGCACCGTGCTGGAAAAGACCCGCAAGAAACTCAACGAAGCCAGCAACGTGATCGAACAGGCCAGCGTGCGCACGCGCGCCATCGAACGCAAACTGCGCGGCGTGGAAACCTTGCCGGGCGAAGAAGTCCAGCAGTTACTCGGCGACACGCCAGCTATTGAAGACAGCGCGGACGACGACGTCGAGGTCTAAGCGTCAGGCCGAGGCGCTGACCAATGAACCGCCGCTGCTGCCGCCTTCGGCCAGCAGGGCGGTGGCGAGCGCGGTGACGGCAGATGCGAGCTGGCCGTTGGTGGTGGTGACGGCGGACTGCAAGGCGGATATCTCGGCCATGCTCCCCGCATCCGTCGCTCCCTTGTTCCGCTGATTGGCGGCGCGCAGTGCCTGCTCTTCCTGCGCAAGCATCTTCTGCAACTGCGCAATCTCGCGCTGCAGTGCCTGCACCGTCGGGCTTGCGGCGCTGCTGCTGCCCGAATCCGCAGACGCGCCGGCGGCGGCACCCGCGCCCTTCACGGCCACGGTCGTCTTGCCCGATGCCGATGCATCCGTTGCCGTCGATGCAGCGGCCGAGGAACCGCTGATGGTCACCGGGAGGGTGGAGGTGTCCAGATGGATGCCGATGCTCACGTGCGAATCCTTTTGTACGTTTACCGTGCCATCGACCGGCATCGAAAAAACTTGAGCCCGACAAGCGCTGGGGGGGCTAACCCCTTTTGGCTGCCTCCGTCGTTCCACTGTATGCATCGGCCATCGATGCCTGCCGGAGTTGTTGCCATGAACACCCTTGGGAAAGCGGTTCTCGCTCTCGCCACGCTCGCGGCCAGCGCGCAGGCGAGCGCCGTCGGGCGACTGGTGGACCTGACCGTCTACGACCGCACCACGCAGCAGGAGCTGCCGGTCTATCGCCATGACGGCCGCTACTACGTCGCCGGGCAACCCGGGCATCGCTATCAGATCCAGCTCCGCAGCCAGGAAGACTCCCGTGCGCTCGGCGTGCTGTCGGTCGACGGCGTGAACGTGGTGTCGGGCGACACCGCGGACTGGTCGCAAAGCGGCTACGTATTGCAGCCTTATGACGCCACCGATATCCAGGGCTGGCGCAAGAGCCTGTCCGAAGTGGCTGACTTCGTGTTCGCCGACGCCTCGCGGAGTTACGCCGCGCGCACCGGGCGTCCGGAGAACGTGGGTGTGATCGGCATGGCCGTATTCCTGCCGCGGCGGATGATCCGGCCCATGCCCATGCCCATGCCTGCGCCGATGAGCGCGCCGCAGGAGTCGATGACCAGCCGCCGGATGGCGGCGCCACCACCAGCACCAACGGCACCGATCGCTGAAAGTGCGATAGCCCCATCTCCCGCCAAAGCACTTCCCGGTGGTCCGCTGGGCACGGGACACGGTGCGCGGGAAACCTCGGAGGTGACCTATACGGATTTCGAACGCGCTTCATCCACGCCCAACGAGGTGATCACGGTGTACTACGACACGCGCGAACGGCTGATCGCCCAGGGGGTGATACCTGGCGACACCCCACCGGAACGGACACGCCCCGACCCGTTCCCCGGGCATTTTGTTCCCGACCCGCGTTGACATCGAAGCAACCTGCGTTCAACTCGCGGCCAGCCAAAACGTGACACCATCCGGCTCGTCACCGCGGATCTGTCACGCCATGCTGGAAGAACTGCACACCATCGTCTGCGAAGCCGAACAGGACCGCTCACTGGAGCGGCCTGAGCAATTGCGCGAACGCATCCACGTCATGGACCGGCTGGAAGACGTGCTGCTGTACGAGCCCGTCAGTGTTTCGCCAACGTGCAAGGCGACGATGGATGCGCTTCGCCACCGCGCACAGGCGCGGCATGCCGCGCTCGCCGATATCCAGCGACACCTGTGTGACGCCGTCCGGCACGCCATCGTGCATGGTGCCGGCGTGCATGCACTAAGCGGATGGCTGCATCGCGACGACCTGCGCGAACCATGGGGCTACGATCATCTCGACGCGTTGATTGGCGATGTGCTGTCGCTCGAAGAGCCGAGCTCCCCCATCGCATCGCTCGAGAACGACATGGTGTTCTACCAGCCGACGCCGGTGCGCCATGTGCTCGACATGATCCACCGTACGCGGCTGGGCGGCGACGACGTGGTGGTCGATCTGGGCTCCGGCATGGGCCATGTGCCGCTGCTGGTGTCGATCTGCACCGAAGCGTATGCCTGCGGCGTCGAGCGCGAGAACGCCTATGTGGAAAGCGCGCGCCGTGCAGCGGAAACCCTGCGGGTCGATCGCGCCACGTTCATCGCGCAGGACGCGCGCGATGCGGATGTATCGCGCGGCACGGTGTTTTACCTCTATACGCCGTTCACCGGCGGCATGCTGCGGCACATGCTCGACCGCCTCCACGACGAAGCCCGGCAGCGCAGTTTCCGCGTGGTCACGCTCGGCCCCTGCACACCTGCCGTCGCAGGCGAACCGTGGCTGCAGGCCGCCAGCGAACCCAACGCGGACCGCATCACCGTGTTCCGCTCCGTCGCTTGATCGGCAGGTAGCTCAGGCGCCGCCGAGCGGTGTAACCAGTTGCAGCCGTGCGTCGCCCGCGCCCACATCGCCTTCGGACATGGCATCCGGCGACTCGCTGGCCAACGCCTTGCCGATCCACGGTGGCGTCTGGCGCGGCCCTGGAATATAGGCCTCCCATTCGCCATAAGGATGCTTCTGCTGCGGCGCGCCCCATGCCCGCAAATTGAAATTCACCGGTACGCGCACGACCCAGTAGGGGTTGTCCTTGTCGGCACCACTTGACGGGGTGTTGAAGGTCCAGCCTCGTGCGGCTTGCAGGGAGGCATCGGTCAGCCACTTGCGGTAGCGCGCCATGGACGCGTCCCGGTCGTACTGGTCGAGGTTCACCTGCTCGGCAATGGCCTCTTGCACGGCACCATCGCGCCCGACCCGCAGCACCAGGTACACCGTACCGCTGACACGCGCATTGATGGCGGCCTGCGGATAGAGCGGGCGGGAACGGTGGAGGAAACCTGATCGCTGCGCGCGCCCGGTTCACCGAACGAAGAACCTTCCACGGCCACCTTGAACTGGCCGTCCCCCAAGGGCTTAGCCACCACGCGCAGACTCATCTTGGTCTTCAGCACGTCCGTGATCGGTCCGGAGAGCTTGAACTCCCAGGACGAGACCGTCTTGCCGATTACCTCGACCACCACCGGGGGCAGCTTCTCGGGCTCGTCCAGGGCATAACCATGGAGTGATCCGTTGGGATTCACCTCGACGGTGCCCGTGACCAGCATGCCGACCTCGGCCGTCTTACGGACCTGACTGGCCGTCGCTGCATCAGTGACGCCCACCGCACCAGCAAGCAGCCAGCCACACAGCCAGACAACATATATGCGCTTCATAACCCCTCCTTGGTTTGGCGTGGAAGCAGTCTAGCCCGCCCACGACCCGGACATAAGGGAGCCCGGGATATTCCCTGAGCATCACAACCCACTGATCCCATTGGTTGCACGCCCCCATGCGGGGCCAAATCTTGACGAGGGCGTTACACTGACAGGTCTGTAAGGCGTATCCGAAGGAACCCGCATGAGCGAGCGTCACGAACCGACCGAAGTCACCCGCGAACAGGCCGAGGAGGCCGTGCGCGTCCTGCTGCGCTGGTCGGGCGAAGACCCCAGCCGGGAAGGCCTGCTCGACACGCCCAAGCGCGTGGTGAAGGCCTATAAGGACTGGTTCTCCGGTTACACCACCGACCCGGGTGAGTATCTGCGCCGTACCTTCGAGGAAGTGGCCGGTTACGACGAAATGGTCGTGCTGCGCGACATCGAGTTCGAAAGCCACTGCGAGCACCACATGGCGCCGATCATCGGCCGCGCGCACGTCGGCTACCTGCCGACCAACCGTGTGGTGGGCATCAGCAAGCTGGCCCGCGTGGTGGACGCTTATGCGCGCCGCTTCCAGGTACAGGAAAAGCTGACCGCGCAGATCGCGCAGTGCATTCAGGACAACCTGCACCCGGCCGGCGTGGCGGTGGTGATCGATGCCAGCCACGAATGCATGACCACGCGTGGCGTGCACAAGCGCGGCGTGTCGATGATCACCAGCCAGATGCTGGGCGCGTTCCGCGATGACGCGCGCACGCGCTCGGAGTTTCTGCAGTTCATCGGCATCCACGGCGCGGGCCGTTGATGCAGGGACTGGAAGGTACCGACGCCGACGAGCGTCTGCAGGACGTACTACGTGAAGGCATCACCGCCGAGGATCTCCCGGCGGTGTTTCCGTTGTTGCGCGGCCGCTCGCTGCTGCGCGCCTTCAGTGCGCTATTCCATGGCAGCGAAACCCAGGTCGTGCTGCGCCTGCTGGTGTTGCGCACGCTGGGCGCACGCGCGCATGCGCCGGAATGGACACCTGCGGAAATCCGCGACCAACTCGCCTTTGTCGAGCCGGTGAAGCTGGAAACCGTGGTGCAGCGCCTGAAGGAACACGAGCTGCTCACCTGGGACAACGAGACGCTGCGCTATCGCGTGAGCCCGTTGGGCCGCAAGGCGCTGGCCGCCGTGTCCACGCTGCTGGAATTCGAGCGCGACGACGAGGATGGCCTGGGCTATATCACCGCGCAGCTTGCCGCGGGCCAGGCGGTGGGACGCATTTCCGCCGATGAGCTCGGGCACTTGCTGTCGCGCCTGTCGGAGCTGAAGGAAGATTTCGACCGCGCCGTGCTATCCGGCTCCGAGCACCGCATCCGACGCGCCGCCCAACGGCTCGATGCGGTGTGGACGTGGGTGGAGAAAGGCACGGAAGTGGTCAGCGCCATCGCCGACAGCGAGGACATCGATCCGGCCACGCATCGGCTCGCGCAGGCCGTGGGTCGCGCGCAGAGCTCGCTGCTGCGACAGGCTGGCGTGTTCCAGCGCGAGCTCAACAAGATCGACCAGCATCGCGTGCATCTGGGGCGTACGGGCCTGTCGTCGTCCGACCTCGTCGCGTGGCTGCGCTCGCTCACACCGGACGCGCTGGCCCAACATGCGGACGAAGCGGCGCAGTTGCCTGTGCAGCCGCCCTTTCTGCTGGATCAGATTGCACTGGATGTGGCCGAGTACGAATTGCTGGAGCGCGAGCGTGCTGCTGCTGAAAACACCGCACTGCCGGATGCCGAAAGCAACCCGACCACCCATGACCTACCCATCGATGAAGAAGATCTCTCGCCGCTGCTGACATGGCACAGCGAGCTGGCCGCATTGGTCCAACCGATGGAACTCAGCGATGCGTTGCGCGGCGACGATTACGCGTTGAGCGCGTACCGACTCTCGCTGCTCGGGCTCGTCGGTGATCCGGAATCCTCGGCGCTGCAAGGCCCTACCGCCGATCTCGCGCGCCTACCGTTGAAGCTGGAAATCGAACCACGCCTGATCGATCCAGGCCTGGCGTCGATCGCGCTGGTAAGCGCGGGACGCCTGCACCCAAGGAGCCTGCCCGATGCTTCCACGTAACCCGCGTTGTCCACCAGTGGCCGCCAGAGTGGGAGGTGCGGCACCGCGCCTGACTGGTGGTCAGGTCAAGCCGCGCGTCACGCTCTGGCGGCCACTGGTGGACAACCCTTCGGGCCGGGGCTGCTTGCACGCAGGCCTGCGTCATCACTCAGTCGTGTATCGACATACACTCCTTCGCTCTTCCTTGACCCGCGCGCAAGCAGCTCCCGGCGCGGGTCACGTGGAAGCGTCGGGCAGGCTCTAAGGAAAAAACCACTGATGCATGACGAAACCGCCGCGCTCGTCGCGCGCCTGCTCTCACAACGCTGGCTGCCGCGCCACGACACACAGGCGCGCAAAGCGCTGCTCGACGAAGCGTTCCGCGAAGAACTTGATCGCCGCCTCGCGGCCGTGGGGCTGGAACTGCGCGAGCACCCCTATTCGGCTTATATCGGCGTGGCCGTGGCGCGCGCCAACGAAAAACACGTGTTCGGCGGCAGCGACAGCTGGATCTCCAATACGCTGCAGTTGGACCGTGATGCTGTCGCGTTGCTGGTGGTGCTATGGGCGCTGATCGTGCTGCCCAAGCGCCAGCGCCAGCTCGAACGCCAGCAGGCCGAGGCCGATGCATCGCAGACGCTGATGTTCGCCGAGGGCAAGCCGATCTCGCGCGATGCCTCGCTATCACCCATCGTGGCCGAGCGCACCTTGCTCGCCGACTTCGGCGACAGGCTGGGTGGCAAGACCCGCGTCAACTTCAACCTGGGCCTGCTTTCCCGCCATGGCTTTATCGCGCGCCGCAAGGGCGAACTGGCCGAAGGCCCCTTGCTCGATCTCGTCTTCGATTACGAGCGCACGGCGCGACGCATCCTCGATGGCGCGCTGAGCGACCTGCTCGCCGGGCTTACACCACGCGACGATATCGGCTCCGATGACGAACCGCTTTATGACGACACCGACGACGACGTGAATGAAATCAGCGAAGACAGCGAAGTGATCCACGATGTTTGATTTCCGTAGCCTCGAAGTCATCCACTGGGACTACTGGCAGCGCTTCAGCCTGCCGCTGGATACCAACATCGTCACCGTGGTCGGCCCCAACGGCTCGGGCAAAACCACCCTGCTCGATGCGCTGCGCACCTTGCTCACCATCGACTGTGCAGGCAACCGCGACTACAAGAGCTATCTGCGCCACAACGGCAAGCCATTCGCCTGGTTGCGCGCCCGCGTGGGCAACATACCGGGGCCGCGCGGCGAGCGTCCGTTCTTCCCGATCATGGACAGCGAAGTGACGCTGGCTGTGCGTATTCAGAAGAAAGGCGGCGAATGGCAGCGCCAATACGTCGTGATGGGCGGCGACGTCAGCGTGGACGAGATCGAAGCGCGCAACGACTTCATGGGCCTGCGCGAATACCGCGTGCGACTGGAAGGCGCGGGCCTCTCGCAGGCGATCCGCCGTGTGCTGACCCTGGAACAAGGCGCCACCGACAAACTTTGCCAGTTGCCGCCCAAGTCGCTGCTGGATCTTGTTTTCGACGTCTTCGGCGACAAGGTCGTGCTGGAAGACTATCAGCGCGCACGCAATGAACAAGCCGAAGCGGACCGCGAACTGCACGGGCTCGAACACCAGCTATCGCTGATTGGCGTGAGCCTGCAGGAAGCCGAAGGTCGCGTGCGCTCCTGGCAGGAGTGGGATGCGCTCAAGCACGAGCACACCGATCTCGTCGCTGAAACATTGCCACGCACCGAGCTGGCGGAACTGCACAACGCCATCCGTGGCGCGCGGCCGCAGTTGCTCGGCCTCAAGCGCAAGTGTCGCGATCTTTCCGCGCGCGACGTGGAACTGCAGCTGGGGCTGCAAACGCTCGATGCAGGCGAGGAATCACTGCGCGGCGAACAGCACATCGCGGACCAGTCCCGCCAGCAGGCCAAGCAGCAGCTGGACGAAGCACGCCGCGCCGAAACCGAGAACGCCACCCTGCTCAAGCAGGAAGCGCATCTGCGCAAGCTGGTCGCCGAACAGGACGGTGCCGACCACGAAAAGCAGGGTAAGCAATTGGTCGAGGCACGCAGCCAGCTTGGCCGCCTGCAGAACGAGGAGGGCCGCCTGCGCGAGCAGCTATCCACGCTCACGGCGCAGTTGGGCGCGTGGCGCCGGGGTCAGCGCTACACACCGGAGTTCGAGCAATCGTTCCGCCGCGCGCTGGACGATGCAAGCATCGGCCATAGCATGCTGAGCGAGATCGTGGAGATCACGGAGCCGCGTTGGCAGGCCGCCGTGGAAGCGGTGCTGGCGGGTTATCGACACGTGGTGCTGCTGGATCACCCGCGCGATCGTGAAGCGGCATGGCGGCTGGGCGAACAACATCGCTACAAGCACTTCGTCGTCGCCGAGCGCGCGCCGACTGCATCGCCCACGCGTGGCTCCCTGCTGGAAGTGGTCGACTTCACCGCGCCAGCGCCGGAATGGCTGCTACGCCAGCTCGATCGCATCCGCCGCGTCGAGGACGTGGCCGATGGCGCGAAGCTGGGCAAAGAGCAGGACTGGATCACGCCGCAGGGCTATTTCCGCGAGCGTCGCGGCGGCCGCCACCTGGGTGTGGACGACGTCTACTTCGGCAGCGCCGCCCGCGAGCGTCAGCTGCGCGAGGGCGAAGACCGCCTGCAGCAGATCGAGAAACAGCTGCGCGCCATCGGCGACAAGCGCAAGACTTATCAGGAACAGGCCAGCGACGCGGAAAGCCTGCTGCGCGGTGCCAACGCCAGCGGCCAGTTGGCCGACCGCGCCGATGAATTCGCCGTCGCGCACGAAGCACAGGCTGCCCTGCAGGATGACGTGCAACGCTGTGCTGACAGCTACGCCGCCGCCGAAGCGCACTACGAATCGATGCGCGAGAAGCGTCAGCTGAATTCTCGCCAGCGCGATAACGAAGCGCGCGAACACCGGCAGGCACAGCAGCAACTCGCCGATACCGCACGTCAGTTCACGCAGGCACGCAACGAACAGATCGACCGTCTCAAGGCTTTCCGCCACAAGCGCAGCCACGTGCGTCCTGCCCACCGCACACGCCACGCCATGACGGAGCTGCGCGAGCGCTATGAATCGCCCGCCGCTGCCCGTCGCGAGATCGATCGCATCGAGCGCCGCCTCAACGAGGGCCACTGGGAAACCGATGACGGCGTGCTGCCTTTGCGCGACAAGTACGCCAACGACCACGGCGGCCTCAAGGAAGATCTGCAGCGTCGCCGCGTACACCTGGAGCGTGCAGGGCGCATCACCAGCGAAGCGCGTGGGGCCTACCTCAACGTGCTGCGCAATACGGTGAAACGCTACGCGCGCAACCTGAAGGTGCTGGCGGACCTTGCCGGCATCGGCGTGGAAGTGGAGCTGCCGGAACTGTCGAACGAAGACCTCGCGCTGGCACAGGCCGGCCTCAACGTGCGCTTCGAGTTCGACAAGAAGGGCTGGATCGGCATGGACGACGGCGAGGCGTCGGGTGGTCAGCAGGTGATGAAGTCGCTGCTGTTGTTGGTGGCGTTGATGCGCGACGAGGACCGCCCCGGCGGCTTCGTGTTCATTGATGAACCGTTCGCGCACCTGGATATCTTCAACATCGACAAGGTGGGTGCCTTCCTCAAGTCCACCCGCGCCCAGTACATTCTGACCACCCCGGCCACGCACAACATCAACGTGTTCCAGCCCAGCGATCTGACCCTTGTTACCAGCAAGCGCCGCCCTGGCGCGACCTGGGCGCAACCCCTGGCCGTTCTGCGTCGCCGGACCGAAGCCGCATGATCGTGCGCCGGCCCATCCCTGCCTCCCTACGGGCGGGTGTGACGCTGGCCGGCCTGCTGCTTGCGCCCCTGCTTGCATGGGCGCAAGCCACCCCCGCCGAGTACCTGCGCGAGTTCGATACCGATGGTGACGGCCGGGTCAGTGAGGCGGAGTACGTGGCCCACCTGAGCGAAGGTTTCCATCATCTCGACCGCAATGGCGATGGTGTACTGGAAGCTGACGAGTTGCCCGGCGGGCATGGCAAACCGATCACCCTCAAGCAGTTTCAGGACAACCTGCGCCGGCAATTCCACAAGCTGGACCGCAATCACGACGGTTACCTGGACGCGCGCGAACTGACGCAGCCACCGCAGAGCTGACGGCTCGTCCCAGCGCGCTCCAAGGGGCGCCCGCCCGTCTTCCGCACTGCACACACAACGTCACCTGCGATCGGCTATCGTGCGCCTCTTGCCGTCGGTCACGTCCATGGATCAGACAACCCAACCCGAGCTCCATCCCCGTCGCCGAGCCGCCTTGGCGTTCATCTTCGTTACCGTCGTGCTGGACATGCTGGCATTCGGGATTGTCATCCCGGTGTTGCCGCACCTGATCGAGCAACTCGCCGGTGGCGGCATCTCCAACGCGGCATGGTGGGTGGGGGTGTTCAGCACGGTGTTCGCCATCGTGCAGTTCGCTTTCTCGCCGATACAAGGGGCACTGTCCGACCGCTTCGGCCGCCGGCCGGTGATCCTGATTTCCAACGCGGGGCTTGCGATCGATTTCTTCGTGCTGGCTCTGGCACCGACGCTGTGGTTGCTGTTTGTCGCCCGCGTGGTGCTGGGTATGACGGCGGCGAGCTTCACCACCGCGAATGCGTACATCGCGGACATCACGCCCAAGGAAAAGCGCGCAGCGGCCTACGGCATCCTCGGCAGCGCCTTCGGCCTGGGTTTCATCATCGGCCCCGGTCTTGGCGGTCTCCTTGGTGACATCCATCTGCGCCTGCCGTTCTGGGTGGCGGGTGGACTGGCGGCGTGCAATTTCCTGTATGGCCTGTTCGTGCTGCCGGAGTCCCTGCCCAAGGAACGCCGTACGCCGAAGTTCGAGATCCACAGCGCGCATCCGCTGGGTTCGCTCAAACTGCTCATGCGCTATCCACTCGTGCTGCGGCTGGCGGTGGTGATGTTCCTGGTGTTTCTGTCGCACTACGTGTTGCAGACCACTTTTGTGCTGTACGCGGACTACCGCTACCAGTGGGGTCCACGCGCCGTGGGCTACGTGCTGATGCTGGTGGGTGCCTGCGATGGCCTGGTGCAGGCGGTGCTCACACGCAAGCTCGCACCCATTTTCGGCGAACGTCGCTTGATGCTGGGCGGCATGGTGTTTGGCATCGGCTCGTTCCTGGTGATGGGTCTGGCCAACACCGGAGGGGTGTTCCTGCTGGGCATCCCGCTGATGGCGCTATGGGGGCTGTCGCAGCCACCCATCCAATCGCTGATGACGCACGAGGTGGATCCACACGAACAAGGCCGCCTGCAGGGCGCGATTGCCAGCTTGCAGAGCTTCGCGGGCATCTTTGGCCCGTTCCTGTTCGCGCAGGTGTTCTCGTTCTCGATCTCGCCGGCCTCGCCGTTCCATCTGCCGGGACTGGCTTTCGTACTGTCCGCCGTGCTGCTTGCCATCGGCGCGTACATCGCCATGCGCGCGACACGACAGGTGCAAGACCTCGCCAGGGCCGACGCGCCCGTGCCGAACACCATTCCGGGTGAACCGTCCTCGGTCGTCCCATTGCAAGCTGCCATCACCCCCACCGAACCACCGGAGCAATCCCCATGACTTTGTCGATGTACCAGGCGTCCGTTCCCGTTTTCCTGCGTGCCTTGCAGAACTTGCAGCACGTGCTGCGCAAGGGTGAGGCGCACGCGGAGGCGCGCAAGTACGATCCCGTCCTGTTGCTGCAGGGTCGCCTGACGGTGGACATGCTGCCGCTGACGCGCCAAGTGCAGATCGCCACCGACATGGCCAAGAACGGTTGTGCTCGCCTCGCCGGCGTGGATCCGCTGAAGTTCGAGGACAACGAAACCAGCTTTGCTGAACTGCACGCTCGCGTTGAGCGCGCCATCGATTACATCAAGAGTTTCAAGGTCGACCAGATCGATGGCAGTGAGACGCGCGCGGTGACGATCAAGACCCGCAGCGGCGAGCAGCATTTCGAGGGCGAGGGCTATCTGCTGCACTTCGTGATCCCCAATCTGTTCTTCCACTGCACCACCGCCTACGCGATCCTGCGTGAGGCCGGCGCGGACCTGGGCAAGCCCGACTTTATCGGCAAGCCGTAAGCGTCACTGGCGCGAAGCCCGTCATTCCGCTGAACGCAGGAATGACGGGGCTTCTCAAGCGCGGCGCGGTACTTGATACCGGGGTCTTCCGCTCCCACTAGTGGGAGTTCAATTGCCCGGAGCCAACGTCATGACCGCCCCCACGCCCATCAAGATCGACTTCGTCTCGGACGTGGTGTGCCCCTGGTGCGCCATCGGCCTCAAATCGCTGGAACAGGCGCTGGAGAAGCTGGGCGATGACGTCACAGTGGAACTGCACTTTCAGCCGTTCGAGCTGAACCCGCAGATGGCGCCCGAGGGCGAAGACATCGGCGAGCATCTGGCGCGCAAGTACGGCAGCACGCCGGAGCAGATGCGCCAGAACCAGGAGGCCATCCGCGATCGCGGCGCCGCCCTGGGCTTCACCTTTGACATGAATAAGCGCAGTCGCATCGTGAACACGTTCGATGCGCACCGCCTGCTGCATTGGGCCGCCCTGAAAGGCAGCCAGGTCGAACTCAAGCAGGCCTTGCTGGCGGCCTACTTCACGCAGGGCCGCGATGTCAGCTCGCGCGATGTATTGGTGGACGTGGCCGCCTCTGTGGGGCTGGACGCCATCGAGGCGCGGCACGTACTGGACGAGAACCGTTATGCGCAGGACGTGCGCGCGCAGGAGCAGTTCTACCAGGCACAGGGCATCCGTGCGGTGCCCTCGGTGATCGTCAACGACCGCTACCTGATCCAGGGCGGCCAGCCGGCGGACGTGTTCGAGCAGACGCTGCGGCAGATCGCGGCCGAAGCCTGAGGGCTCACCCGATGAGCCCCAGCGGGTAAGGCGCCTGGGGCGGCCCTGGCATGCGAAAATACCCGGCCGCCGCCCTTGACCGCCCTGCCGCATGATCAGACTGACCGATATCAAGCTCCCGCTGGACCACGCCGACGGCGCCCTTGAGGCTGCCGTCCGCGCGAAGCTGGGGCTGGGCAAGGACAGCCTGCGCGGCTTTAGCGTGTTCCGCCGCGGCTATGACGCACGCAAGCGCGGCGGCATCCTGCTCATCTACACGCTGGACGTGGAGGTGGCCGACGAGGCCGATGTCCTCCATCGCCACGCCGATGACAAGCATGTGCAGCCCACGCCGGACACCAGCTACCACTTCGTGGCGCAAGCACCGCAGGATCTGAAGCAACGCCCCATTGTGATCGGCTTCGGCCCCTGCGGCCTGTTCGCAGGCCTGCTACTGGCGCAGATGGGCTACCGGCCGATCATCCTCGACCGTGGCAAGGCGGTACGCGAGCGAACCGTGGACACCTGGGGTCTGTGGCGCAAGCGCCAGCTGGAACCCGAATCCAATGTGCAGTTCGGTGAGGGCGGTGCAGGCACATTCTCCGACGGCAAGCTGCACAGCCAGATCTCCGACCCGCACCATCACGGCCGCAAGGTACTCACCGAGTTCGTGAAGGCTGGCGCGCCGGAGGAAATCCTCTACGTCAGCAAGCCGCACATCGGTACGTTCCGCCTTGTGTCGATGGTGGAAACCATGCGCGAAACTATCCAGTCCCTGGGCGGCGAGATCCGCTTCAGCGAGCGCGTGGACGATCTGCTGGTCGACACCGACGCCGACGGTACGCGCCAGTTGCGCGGCGTGGTGCTGTCCAACGGCGAACAGTTGTTGAGCGATCACGTGGTGCTCGCCGTGGGTCACAGCGCCCGTGACACGTTTTTCATGCTGCACGACCGCGGCGTCTACATGGAGGCCAAGCCGTTCTCCATCGGCTTCCGCGTGGAGCACCCGCAGTCGATCGTCGATCAAGCGCGCTTCGGCCCGCAGGCCGGGCATCCCATGCTTGGTGCCGCCGACTACAAGTTGGTGCACCACTGCAAGAATGGCCGCTCGGTGTACAGCTTCTGCATGTGCCCTGGCGGCACCGTGGTCGCGGCTGCATCGGAGCCCGAACGCGTCGTCACCAACGGCATGAGCCAGTACTCGCGCAACGAACGCAACGCGAACGCGGCCATCGTGGTCGGCATCGAGCCCAAGGACTTCGCTGCCTTCGACGACAGCGGAAGCCCCTTGGCTGGCATCGCGTTGCAGCGTGCGCTCGAATCGCGCGCGTACGAACTGGGTGGCCGCGACTACAGCGCACCGGGGCAATTGGTGGGCGATTTCATCAAGGGCAAAGCATCCACCGGGTTCGGCAACGTGCAGCCCTCGTACAAACCGGGCGTGCATCTCACCGACCTCGCCCCCGCCCTGCCCGACTACGCCATCGAGGCGATCCGCGAGGCGCTTCCCGCCTTCGAGCGCCAGATCAAGGGTTTCGCCATGCACGACGCCGTGCTGACCGGCGTAGAAACCCGTACGTCTTCGCCGGTGCGCATCCGCCGGGGCGAGGATTACCAGAGCCTCAACACACGCGGCCTCTTCCCCGCCGGTGAAGGCGCAGGCTATGCGGGCGGCATCCTCTCCGCAGCCGTCGACGGTATTCGTGTCGCGGAAGCAGTCGCCAAGGACATCAACACGTCCTGTTGACATGCCTTGGTGATCTGACCCCAGGCCCTCCGCGCCCTCCTCCCGGCACGGACATAATCCTTTGATATCGGCCGCTTAGGCGAAAAATCGCCGCGTTCGTGCGGTGCCGCGCGCGTGGATCACGTCCGCCGCGGCCCATGACCTTCGACCTATATTCGTAAGAAAAAGCTGATTTCGTCAGCTTTGCGTAAGTTCCTTGTGATCTTATCGCAACAACTTGCTAACAAAGACGCAGCAAGTTGCGAACCTCAAGCTGATGCTTGTTTACCCGGCAACCGGGGACGTTGCAGGGCGTCAGCGCCAAAAAAGACCCAACCGTAGGGAGGCGGTCTATGAAACTCACTCTGTCGTACACCCGTAATTTGCTCGCACTGGCATGCTTGGCAGCACTCGCTGGCCCGGCCATGGCGCAAGATAATGCCGATACCGGCGCAGCCGACGCCAAGAAGGCGGCCAATCTCGAAACCGTGACCGTCACCGGTTCACGCATCTCCAACCCGAACGTGATCTCGCCCACGCCCGTCAGCGTGCTGACGGCGGCCGAGATCAAGGCCACGGGCGCCGTCAATATCGGCGATATCCTGACGACGCTGCCGCAGTTGGCAACCACGTTCACCATGGGCAACTCCACCCGCTTCATCGGTACGGCCGGCGTATCGTTTCAGGATCTGCGCAACCTCGGCACCAGCCGCACGCTGGTGCTGGTGAACGGCCGCCGCTTCGTCGGCGCCAGCGCGGGCGACACCGCGGTGGACACCAATCTGATCCCCGCCGACTGGGTCGAGCGTGTGGAAATCATCACCGGTGGCGCATCGGCCGTGTACGGTGCGGATGCAGTGACCGGCGTGGTCAACTTCATCCTGAAGAAGAACTACCAGGGCGCCAACCTGCACGCCCAGTTCGGCAGCTCCGAGCACGGTAATTTCAACAAAGGCATCGTCTCGCTTACCGGCGGCATGAACTTCGCCAACAATCGCGGCAACATCGCTGCGTCGGTGGAGCACTCCGATCAGGACGAGCTCATGTTCCCGGACCGCTTCGGCAACAAGTCCTGATGCGTCCATCCTGACCCCGGACGGTCCGTACGATTCGGCGCTGTACAACAACGCTGGTGGCTACACCAACGTAGCCGCCGGCACGTTCTCCACCGGCAGCTCGACCGATATCAACAAGCGCTACGTGTTCAATCCGGATGGCTCGGTACGCCACCAGTACTTTGGCGGCCCGTATGACAACACCGGCCGCTGCAACGACTGTGACCGTCTCGATGCGAACCAGGTGCTGCAGCTGCAGCCGAAGTACAAGCGCACCACGATCAGCAGCGTCGCGTCGTTCGACATCACGCCCGAACAGCACCTGTATGCCGAAGGCACCTACAGCCACGTCGACGTGACCAAGTCCGGCCAGCCGGCCTTTGGTAGCGGCGCCAGCGCGTACACCATTACCCGCGACAACGCCTACATGACCCCGTCGTTGGCGGCCGTCATGGATGCGAACAACCTCAAGTCGATCAAGGTTGCACGCTTCGACCTCGATGCTGGCTTGCGCGGTGAAGACACCAAGCGCAACACCACGCGCGGCGTCATCGGTGCCAATGGCGTGATCACGGGTGACTGGGAATACGACACCTCGCTGGTCTACGGTTGGACGGACGAAACCCGTCACAACCTCAACAACCGCATCAGAGATCGTTTCAACGCCTCGATCGATGCGGTCAAGGACACCAACGGCAATATCGTCTGCCGTTCGACCCTCAATCCCAATTCGGTGAACCCCAACGCCGGCGGCGTACTCGATCCGATTGCCCTGGGCGGCGGCTGCGTGCCGACCAGCATCTTCGGTGCGGGCGCAATCAACCCGAAGGCGGCGCAGTGGTTCAACACCACCACCACCACCACATCTCGCCTGACCCAGTTCGTGGGTGGCGGTACGGTGACCAACAACAACCTGTTCCAGATGCCGTTCGAGGCAGGCGCCGCCAGCCTTGCGACGGGCGTGGAATTCCGTCGTGAAAGCAGCCGTCAGATCACCGACCCGCTGGACGTGGCCGGCCTGACCTTCCTCAACGCGATTCCGCCGTCCAGCGGCGCGTACAACGTCAAGGAAGGCTATATCGAGACGGCCATGCCGTTGCTGTCCGGTCGTCCGTTCGCGCAGAACCTGACATTTGACGCCGCTGCTCGCTTCTCCGACTACAGCACCATCGGCCACACCAAGGCTTGGCGCTGGGGCCTGGACTGGGCCATCGACGGCAACATCCGCCTGCGCGGTACCGTGTCCAGCGCCGTGCGCGCACCGAACATCGGCGAGTTGTTCGGCGGGCAGTCGCAGAACTACTTCACCATCACGGACCCGTGCTCGGTGAAGCAGTTGAAGAATGCGCCGAACCAGGCCGTGCGTACCGCCAATTGCCAGCTCCTGGGGATTCCGGCCGGCTGGACGTCCACCAACACGGCTACGATCGGCGGCATTTCGGGTAGCAACCCGAATCTGAAGCCAGAGCAGGGCCGCACGTGGACCGGTGGTCTCGTCTTCACGCCGGAGTTCCTGCCAGGGTTTGGTCTGACCCTCGACTATTGGAACATCAAGCTGACCGACGCCATCAGCGCACCCAGCGGTAGCGATATCGCCAACCACTGCGTTGATTCCACCACCGGCATCAACAACGTGTACTGCACCAATGCTCTGCGTGGTCCGGATCACGAGTTGAACTTCATCAACTCGATCAACCAGAACATTTCCGCGCTCAGCACCTCGGGCATTGACCTTGGCACGTACTACTCGCACGAAGTCGGTGCGGGCAAGTTGGGCCTCAACCTGGACGTGACCAAGGTCATCGCCTACACCGAGCATCCGTTCCAGGACGATCCGAGCAACACCGTCCAGTACAACGGCACCACCACCCTCAGTGGTGCGTTCCCGAAGTGGAAGGGCTCGCTGCGTGCGACCTACTCCCTGAACAGCTGGCTGTTCAATTGGAACATGCGCTACTTCTCCTCGATGCTGCGCGTGAGCAACGAGAGCTATGAGTCCAATCCGTACCAGACCACGCCAATCAGGGCGGGTGCCGGCTTCTTCAACGACGCGAAGGCAAGCTACACCTTCGGCAAGAGCGGCTGGCAGGCGTATGCGGGCATCACGAACGTGTTCGACCGCGATCCGCCGGTTAACCTGTTCGGTTCGGGTGCATCCAGTGGTATCTACGACGCCATCGGCCGCGCTTACTACGCAGGGTTCAACTACAACTTCTGATCCTGGGTGGCAGCCCGGAGACTTGGGGTGGAAGGGCCGGCATTGCCGGCCCTTCTTTTTTGCATAAAAGGCCGGCTTTCGCTGGCCTTTTCTTTGCCTGCATGCAGGCGCCCCGCATGAACATGCGCGGCTGTGCCCACCGACTCCTACACGTCACCCGACACCATCAGCCGCTGCACGCCATGGTGTAGCCTCAGTCGGGAGCTCGTCAGAGCCCACACAATCGCACTACCAGTACACGCTATGTACAACCGTCTAGGAGCGTTTCCATGTGGTCCATTCGAGAACCCGTGCTCAAGCCCGTCGCGATCAAGAAGCTACGGCCTACCCAGATCACGGTCGGCATGCATGAGGTGAAGGAAAAACGCGCGCACTGGCGCCAGCTTCCAGACAAAGAGAAGGTAGGTTACCTCGGCCACCACATGATCCCCGTTATTCATGGCCCCAAGCAGCGCGACTACATCATCGATCACCACCATCTGGCGCGCGCACTGCTGGAGGAAGGCTGCGAACACGTCTTCGTGGTGACGGTGGCCGATCTCAGCACACTCAGCCAGGATGCGTTCTGGACCTTCCTGGATCACCACGCCTGGGTTTATCCCTACGATGCCAAGGGCAAGCGACGCGGTTACGACGAAATCCCGCGCTCCGTTGAGCAGTTGGTGGACGATCCCTACCGCAGCGCCGCCGGCGAACTGCGGCGCATCGGCGGCTACGCGAAGGATGCCACGCCCTTTAGCGAGTTCCTCTGGGCGGATTTCCTTCGTGGACAAGTGAAGCGGTCGCGACTCGAGAAGGATTTCAACGCTGCCATGAAAGAAGCCTACAAGCTGGCGCGGAGCCAGCAAGCCAAATACCTACCTGGCTGGTGCGGCCCCATCGGCAATTAGACGGCCAAAACCGAACGTTGGCGCGAGTCCGTCAATAGAAGAAACGCCCCCTTTCGGGGGCGTTTCAAGGGAAAGGGCCAAGTTCAAGGGGAGGATCTTGGCCCCGTGCCACCCACGACGCATGGGGATGAAGTCTGGAGGCAAAACCAGATTACCTATTGTCACGGCGCGATTCTGTCGTCTTCTTCCGATCAGGTTGTCGCCCAAACGCTCGACCAAAGAAGTTCACTGCTATCCCTACCGCGGCCACGCAACTCAGAGCGATCCGATATCCGCAGTCGTGCGTTCCGGCAACAATATCTCTCGCCCCACATGCGCATGGAATGTTGTATGGGCCCGCGGTGACGCGCGCGACGAATTCGGGGATAGGCGTTGAGTATTCAGCTGCCGGGGTTCGTCGGGGTTTTCAGCAAGCTTGGAGTAGGGATTTCGGCGGATGGCCTTGCCATCCGCTTTTTTTGTCCCCTGCTCAAGGGCTTGGCGTCGATCGTCCAGAACGGACGCCCCTGGGCCGGCAGGCATGCGAGAATGGTCTACTGACGCGACGACTCGCGCCCCATCCGCTCCATGCTGACCGATACCACCAAAGACGCGATCCGTGCCGCCTATACGCGCCTCAAGGAAGGCCTGCCGGGCTTTCGTGCGCGCGCATCGCAGGGAAAGATGATCGCAGAGGTGGCCAAGGCGCTCGCGCAGGAAGGTGGCTCGGCGGTGATCGAAGCCCCCACGGGTACCGGCAAATCGATGGCGTACCTCATCGCGGGCGTCGAGGTAGCACGCGCGCAGAAGAAGAAGCTGCTGATCGCGACGGCCACCGTGGCTCTGCAAGAGCAATTGGTCCAGCGCGATATCCCGCTCTATCTCAAGCTCAACGGCACCGAGGCCAAGGTGGCGCTGGCGAAAGGACGCGGCCGATATCTATGCCCGCGCAATCTCGCCATGGCGAGCAACAGCCTCGATGAGACATCGCAGATGGGCCTGGGCTTCGACGCCGATCTGGCGTTGTGGACCAAGCCACCGCAGGAGCGCGACAAAAAGGCGCTATCCAAGCTGATGGACCTGTTCGACCGTCGCGAGTGGGACGGCGACATCGATACCGCGCCTGAGCCAGTCAGCGACGTGCTGCGCCCCATGATCACCACCAGCGCCGGTGGCTGCACCAGCCGCAAGTGCGCGCATTTCATGCAATGCCCGTTCTTCGCGGCGCGCCGCGCCGTGGGCGACGCCGACATTATCGTGGCGAACCAGGACCTGGTGCTGGCCGACCTCACCATGCCGCGCGAGGAAGAAGGCTTCGGCGGCGTGATCCTGCCCAAGCCGGACGAAACGCTGTACATCTTCGACGAAGGCCACCACGTGCCGTCGAAGGCGATCGACCGCGGCGCGGCCGAGGTGTACATGAACGTCGCGGTGCGTCAGTTGAGCCGGCTCGGCCGTCAGATCCACGCGGCCTATTCACTCACCGACAAAGAAGTGATCGGCAAGCTTTCGCTCGACGCGGGCGACCAGAAGCTGCAGGAACTCAGCAACTCGCTCGAAGAACTCGAAAGAGAAATTCGCCTCAGCTGGCTGCCTGCACCTAACGACCAAGAGCCGATGTATCGCGGCTCGCTGGGCCAGTTGCCGGAGGCCTGGGTGGAGCACGCGCGCGCGCTTTATGTGTTCACCGGCGAGGTCGAACGCTGGGTCGGCGCGGTGCGTCGCGCCGTGCTGGAAATGACGGAAGCCGGCCCCACCCACGAAGCACTTTCGCGCGAACTGGGTATGGCGCTGGAACGCATCGATCGACAGGTGCGCACGTGGCGGGCGTGGTCCGCCACCGATGGCGACAACGCACCGCCGCTCGCACGCTGGGTCACGCTGAGCGGTGACCAGCAATTGATCTGCCACGCCTCGTCGGTATCCGCGGGCGGGCTACTGCGCAGCATTCTGTGGGGCAACGCCAGCGCCGTGGTGATGACCTCGGCCACGTTGAGCGCGGGCGGCAATTTCCGTGGTTTTGCCGATGCCGTGGGCCTGCCCGACGACTCGGTAACGCTGAGCCTGCCTTCACCGTTCGACCTCGCCGCACAGGCACGGCTGGAAGTGCCCGCCATGCGTGCCCTGCCGGATGCACGCGAGGAACATGTGCAGGAGGTCTGCGACTGGCTGGCCGAGCATCTCGACTGGAATGCCGGCAACCTCGTGCTGTTCACCTCTCGCGTCAAGCTCGACAGGGTGCTGCAGAAGCTCCCCATCGAATATGTGCGCAAAGTGCGCGCGCAGGGTTCGTTGGGCAAGGCGCAACTGGTCGCCGAACATATTGCCGACGTTGAAGCAGGCAAAGGCAGCACGCTGTTCGGCCTCGCTTCGTTTGGCGAAGGCCTAGACCTGCCGGGCAAGCTGTGCGAAACGGTGGTGATCACTCAATTGCCGTTCGCCGTGCCCACCGATCCCGTCGGCGCGACGTACGCGGAGTGGCTGGAATCGCGCGGCCGCAACCCTTTCATCGAAGTCACCGTGCCGGAGGCGACGCGACAGCTCACGCAGTACTGCGGCCGCCTGATCCGAACCGAGACCGACCAGGGTCGCATCGTGCTGCTGGACCGCCGTGTGGTACTCAAGCGCTACGGCGAGCGCATGCTCAAGGCCCTGCCCCCGTTTACCCGCGTCATCGAGAAAGTGGCATGAGCTTCCACGTTATTCGCGCCGCCGACATGCAGCCCCAGCCCTGGAAAAACGGCATGGGCGTAACGCGCGAGGTGGCACGTTTCCCCGCCGATGCGGGCAGTGATGATTTCGTTTGGCGCATCAGCGTGGCCGACGTGAACAGCGCCGCGCCGTTCTCGACCTTTCCCGGCATCGATCGCCACATCGTGCTGCTCGACGGCGAAGGCTTCGTCATGACGCTGGATGGCGAGCAGCAACATGCCCTGACCACGCCACTGGAACCGTTCGCCTTTCCCGGCGAAGCGCAGGTGGACGTAACGATGGCGGGCGGCGCCACGCGCGACTTCAATCTGATGGTGCGGCGCGACGGTGGACTCGGCGACGTGCGCGTCTGCCGGGACGCAGGTAGCCACGTGCCAGATCCGGATTGCGTGCTGATCTACGTTGCGCAAGGGTCTGTAACGACCATTGATGGCGATCTGCAGGTTGGCGATGCGTGGCTGCCCGATCGCTGCCCGTTCCAGCTTGGCGAGAACAGTGCCGTGCTGATGGCCATGCTGCGGCGGCGCTGACCGATCCCACGCGCGCTGGTGGCTCCTCCGGAGCTTCACCACCGCGACGGCTATAGCGCTTATCATCACGTGGTTCCACCGCCTCCAAGGTGAGCCCATGGCTTTGCTGATCCTCGGTCTGGTGTTGTTCCTCGGGGTCCACTCCATCCGCATCTTTGCGAACGGCTGGCGCACGCGCCAACGAGAGCGCATCGGTGAAATGCGCTGGAAGGGGCTCTATTCGCTGGTGTCCATCGTCGGCTTCGTGCTGATCGTCGTGGGCTTCGGCCTCGCCCGCCAGCACCCGGTGCTGCTCTACGTGCCGCCGCTGGCATTACGGCACCTCAACGCGCTTTTCACGCTACTGGCGTTCATCCTCGTCGTCTCCGCCTATGTCCCGCCGAATCATTTCAAGGCGAGACTGGGGCACCCGATGCTCGCCGGCGTGAAGGTGTGGGCATTCGGCCATCTATTGGCTACCGGCATGCTGCACGACGTGGTGCTGTTCGGTGCCTTCCTGGTCTGGGCCGTAGTGGACTTCGTAAGCGCACGGCGTCGTGACCGGGCAGATGGCGTCACTTATCCCGCCGGCACGGTAAAAGGCGACATCATTGCCCTCGTGGCCGGCATCGTCTTCTGGGCGGTATTCGCGTTCTGGCTGCACGGCTGGCTGATCGGCGTGAAACCGATGGGGTGAAATCAGTCATCTGGGCCGGCTTGGGCCGCTGCAGTAGAGTGGCCCCGTTTCCAACATGAGGATCGGGCCATGGCTGCCTTTCTGCTTTGGGTGTTGCTGCTGGTGTTCTGCTGGCCGCTCGCGTTGCTAGCGTTGGTGCTCTACCCCATTGTGTGGCTGCTGATGCTGCCCTTCCGACTCGTGGGTATCACCGTCAACGCCGTCTTCTCTTTCCTCGGCGCCATGCTGATGCTGCCTGCGCGTGTGTTGCGCGGGCGCCCGGCCTGAGTGGACAAGCCGAGCGCACCCTCCTGCGAGCGCAACCGCGATCCCATCCTGGGAGCGTTGCGCGAGCATTTTGCCGATAGGCACAAGGTGCTGGAAATCGGCAGCGGTACTGGGCAGCACGCGGTGTATTTCGCGGCGGCCATGCCCCAATGGCAGTGGCAATGCACGGATCGCGCGGAAAACCTGCCCGGCATCCGACAATGGCTGGATGAAGCCGCGCTGCCCAACACACCGCCCCCGCTCGCGCTGGACGTAAATGGCGCGTGGCCCGCAGGCAGCTATGACGCCGTGTTCAGCGCCAACACGCTGCACATCATGAGCTGGGACGAAGTGGAGATGCTGTTCGCCCATCTCGCCAAGATCACCGCAGCAGGCGCGAAACTCGCGATCTACGGCCCCTTCAACTACGGCGGTCGCTACACCAGCGAAAGCAACGCCGCCTTCGACGAATGGCTGCAGGCACGCGGTGTGCATATGCGCATCCGTGATGCCGAAGCGGTGGATACGCTGGCAGAGATCGTTGGTTTCGACCTGATCGATGACATCGCCATGCCCGCCAATAATCGTTTGCGGATCTGGCAACGCACCCGCTGAGCGGCTGAACCATTGGTATTTTCGCCCCATTGGCGTCAGGATGCGTGTCAGAGGGCGCTCTTGGCCGCGCCTATGCCAGATCATGCGACCTTACGTACAAGCCATCGACACGCTGACGCCCTGCCCCTGCGGAAACAACGAGGGTTACGCACGTTGTTGCGGTCTGCTGCATGACGGCGCCGCGGCCACCACGGCGGAGCAACTGATGCGTTCGCGTTACAGTGCCTATGTACTGAAACGCGAGGACTACCTGCTCGACACCTGGCACCACAGCACCCGCCCGGCGCATCTCAAGCTGGCGACACAGCACCCGGCGCCCACGTGGTTGGGCCTGACGGTGAAGCGACACGAAAGTGAAGGTGACAGCGCCATGGTCGAGTTTGTGGCGCGCCTGCGCTATGGCGGCGGCAAGGCACAGCGCATGCACGAGATCAGCCGATTCGTGCGCGAAGATGGCCGCTGGTTCTACGTGGAAGGCGAGTTCCCCGAGAAATCCGGGGACTGAACGCCTAACGATTCGCTTGCAGCGTCAGGATGAAAACGGAACAGCCGTTTCACCTTCTTCGTGACCGTTCGGCCCGAACCGTCGCTCTACCACTACGCCGCGACCGTCGTAGCCGATGGCAACGACCGTGCTCGCTCGCGTGCCATAGCGATCACCACGAATGAAGGCCGAAGACAGCCAGCGCTCGCGCTCCAGGCCCACGCCCGTATCAGGCAACTGATCGTCCGGGTAGCCTCGCGGATCAGCAAGCGCGGCGAACAACGGCGCGAACTCGTCATCGTGCCCCGCATCAATCCATTCACGCAGATGCTGCTTCAGCGCGCGCGTCTTAGGCCATGGCGTGTTGAAGTCTGCGTTGGAAAGACCATGCACGCCAGGCTCCACCGACTGCGCGCGCGAATCCGGGCGATTGCCGATGTAGAACGCATGCGTCGCATCGAAGGTAAGCAGGTTGAACGGGCGATAGTCTACCGCCGCGCCCAGCAGCGCTTTGGCGTGGGTCACGGCATCGTCATTGCCGGCGAGGTAGTCGAGCGATAGAAGGCCACGTGAGCGCCCGAGCTGCGGATCAAGCGGATCGCGCACATTGGTCACCACGCTGCAACGGCCATCGTCGGTCACGCCCAGCCAGGTACCGCCAGCCTCCAAATCCTTGCCAGCGACAATCGCTGGTTGCTCCCAGCGCGCCAGCGGCAGGCTGGGGCGCGCATGGAACTCGTCGCGGTTGCCGATCAACAGCAGACGCCAACGCGGATGTGCCTGCCAGGCGAAAGCGATCACACACATGGGGTCACTCTCCTCACGATAGCGGCACCAACCGATCCGATCGGCCAGTACCCAGTATGCACCCGGCCAAAGGGTCAGGCCTTTCCGCGCAACGCCACGGCCGCGGCCCAGCGTGCCGCGACCTTGGGTGAGGTCATGCACACGGCGTCATCGGTGCGCGTGGTCACCGCGCGTTCCAGCAGTTGGATGTCTGCCTCGTGCTGGCGAGCCACGTGCGGATCCTCGAAGAAGATCGCGCGCTGACAGCGACGTTCGAGCACCAGGTCGGCGATCTGTGCATCGCCACCCATCGGGCCGCTCTGATAGCGCTCGACCCAGGGTTTGTCTGCCGGCCAACCGCGACTCCACGCCAGCTCGTTGAGGCGCTGACCGGTGGTGCCGGTGCCCACGCGATGAGTGAAGCGCGATAGCACATCGAAGTGCTCGGCAGCAAAGGCGAGCATCTGCGGTTTCATGGCATCGTGTGCGATGAGCGCGAGCGTCTGCGCTTCCAGTTCATGAAAGATGTCGGCACCGGCATCCGGCGCGAAGCCTGCGTGGATACGCTCCACCTCGATCCAATCGCGCGCGGTCGCCACGGTGGAGATAAAGGGCTTCCCATGGATCACGCACTGACGCTTGAGCGCGATGGCCTCGGGGAAGATCGACGACGGATCGACCGGATCGATCAGGTAGATAGCGCCATCGAGCACACGATCGCCATCCAGCCCCACGACCTCGGCCACCAGTTTCATCAGGCCACCCTCGCGGCCATACGGATAGCGGCGCAGCGGCAGATAACGATCCAGGTAGCCCGCCCGATGGATCGCATCGTACGTACGCCCCACCGCATGCAGCCCCAGATCCAGTTCGCGGATACCCACCTCACATGCATGCAGCCAGCGGAAAAGCGCGGCGTTGGCATGAGCGTGATGAAGCTGGTTGGCGGCAAGGCCGAGACGCATAGGGTGTCACTCCATCAAGAGTTTGGCGCGCCGCCTTCGGGCAGCAGCAGGACCAGTTTGAAATCGATATGGCCGGCCGGCATCAGCGTCACCTGCGTGTACGCCACCTGGCCAAGCTGTGGATGATTGAACGTCCGGCGTCCACCTTCGCGCGCCAGTACGCCCTGCGCATTCCAGTAACGCTCGAACGAAGGACTCTCACGACGGAGCATATCCACCTGTTCCGCCCGCATGGCATCGTCCGGATACAGCGCCGTGTCAGCGCGGAATTCGGCGACGACGCGTTGCGCGCGATCCTCCCAGTCGATGATCAGCTCGCGCGCCGCGGGATCAAGAAAGACGAAGCGCAACAGATTGTCCTCGCCACTCTCCCGCCACGCGGCGAAGAGTTCGGCCGCTGGGGCATTCCAAGTACGGCGCCGCCAGTGACGATCCAGCAGATAGGCTGGCATGGGCTGAGCGGCCACCGCGCGTAGCAGTTCGTCCGCCGTGCCTGTGTCTTCCATCATGTGCGGCGAGGGATCGCGGCGACGCGCCAGCTCAAACAGGTAGGTGCGCTCAGCGGCCGACAGACCCAGCCCTTCGGCTAGTCGTGCCAGCGCGTCTGCTGAGAGCGCCACGTCGCGCCCCTGTTCCAGCCAGGTGTACCAGGTGGTGCTGATGCCAGCGCGCTGCGCCACTTCCTCCCGACGTAGGCCTGGCGTGCGCCGTCGCCCGCGTCCTTCGCCGAGCAGCGCATCAGCCGCCACCGCTTCGCGGCGTGCGCGAAGAAACTGGCCGAGCAGGCGGTGAGGATCGTTGGGCGTGTCCAGGGTGGTACCAGTCATACCGGGATAAGTGCACAACTTACACCGGACGATGGGCATCCGGAAAATGCGCGCAGCACACCACAGGAAAGGAATGCATGAGCACGCCGCAACAGCGCTTTGTCGCCGAACAGTACGGACCTCGCGCGCAGGATTACGTGAGCAGCGAGGTCCATCGCCAGGGTCCGGACCTTGACCAGATCGAGGCCGAGCTGCGCGCCATGGCACCGGGCCGCGTGCTCGACCTGGGCTGCGGTGGTGGTCATGTCACTTACCGCGCAGCACCACTGGTCCGCGAAGTGGTGGCCTGCGATGTAACGCCGGACATGCTCGATGCAGTTCGGCGCACCGCTGTCGAGCGTGGATTGGACAATGTCACCGTGCACACGGCACTCGCCGAACGGCTGCCGTTCGAAGACGGCGTATTCGATGTGGTGGTGGCGCGCTACACCACGCATCACTGGCATGATCGGGACGCCGGCCTGCGCGAAGCGCGGCGCGTGCTGAAAGTGGGCGGACGCGCGATCTTCATTGATGTGACCTCGCCAACATCCGCACTGCTCGACAGTTGGCTCCAGGCACTCGAGCTGCTGCGGGATATCTCGCACGTGCGCAACTATCAGGTAAGCGAATGGATCGGGGCGTTGGAAACCGCAGGGTTCAGTGTGGACGGCATCATCCGTCGCCGCTTGCCGCTGCGCTTTGCCGATTGGGTCGCTCGCACCCAAACACCGGGCGTGCACATCGATGCCATTCGCGCATTGCAAGCCGTGGCGCCGGAAGAGGTACGGCAGCACTTCGCCATCGAAGCAGACGGTAGTTTCGTGCTGGATACCGTCACTCTCACCGCTTTCTGATCATCTCTTGCAGGAGCGCACTGGTGCGCTCCTGCAAGAGATCGCGTCAGGCGTGCGCAAGCGATACCGCATCAGCCGTCTGCAACAAGCGCACGATCGAACCCGCAGCTTCGCGACCGTCATACACGGCGCGAACCACTAGATCGGCGCCGCGTACATTGTCACCACCCGCGAAGATCTGCGGATGGCTGGTCTGGTGCGGTAGCGCGCCGCCAGCTCCAGTAATGACGCGACCGGACTTGTCCAGCGCCACACCATGCGAGCGCAGCCAATCCGGCGGGCTCGGCAGGAAGCCAAACGACTGGATGACCACGTCCGCATCGATCACGTATTCGGAGCCGGGCACGTTCTGCGGGCGGAGCCGCCCCGTGCCATCGTCCACGAGTGCCGTCTCCACCACGCGCACGCCGCGCACGTTGCTGCGCGAGCCGCCGAGGATCTCAAGCGGCTGGCGCTGGAACAGGAAGTTCACGCCTTCCTCGCGGCTGTAGTTCACCTCGCGTGCCGAGCCCGGCATGTTCGCCTCGTCACGACGATAGACGCAGGTGACGCTAGCGGCGCCAAGGCGGATCGCCGTGCGGTTGCAGTCCATGCCTGTGTCACCGCCACCGAGTACCACCACGTGCTTGCCGCGGAAGTCGAAGGCCGGCGACGGCGACTCGTCGCGCAACAGGCGTTCGGTATTGCCAATAAGGAAAGGCAGCGCGTCATGCACGCCGTGCAGTTCACGTCCCGGCAACTGCGCGTCGACATAGGTATAGGCACCCGTGCCCACGAACACCGCATCGTACTCGTCCAGCAACTGGCCGAATTCGATGTCACGCCCCACATGGCGGTTAAGTAGGAACCGTACGCCCATGCCTTCCAGCAACTGGCGCCGCGTGCGCACCACGCCCTTGTCCAGCTTGAACGGCGGAATGCCGAAGGTCAGTAGGCCGCCAATCTCACTCTGACTGTCATACACATCCGCTGCGATGCCGGCGCGGCGCAGACGATCAGCACAAGACAGACCGGCTGGTCCCGCACCGATAATGGCGACGCGCTTGCCGGTCTCGTGCACGGCGGAAAGATCGGGCTGCCAGCCCTGGCGCAACGCTTCGTCCGTCACCCAGCGCTCGATGCTACCGATGGTCACCGCACCGAACGCGGTCTGCTCCAGCGTACAGGAGCCTTCGCACAGACGATCCTGCGGGCACACGCGGCCACAGATCTCCGGCAGCGGATTGGTTTCGTGCATCAGTGTGGCCGCTTCCATCAGGCGGCCTTCCTGCACCAGCTTCAGCCAGTTCGGGATGTAGTTGTGCACCGGGCAGGCATGCTCGCAGTACGGGTTACCGCAATCGATGCAACGCTCCGCCTGCGTACCTGCCTGCTCCGAGCCGAAGTCGCCGGAAATCTCGCCGTAGCCAAGCACGCGAATGGACACGGGCACGGTACGCGGTGTCTGTCTCTGGACGTTGAGGAATTGAAACGTCTTGTCGCTCATGCCGCACTCCTCAGTTCATCAGCGAGCGCAGCCAAGCTTGCCGCCTTCGGTTTCACCAGCCAGAACTTGTATTGCAGACCGCGGAAGTCCGCGAGGATGCGGCGACCCCAGTCGCTGCCCGTCAGCTCGACATGCCGTGCCACCAATCCGCGCAGGTGCTGCATGTAGTGCTCCATGCCCTCGGGCGAGATGCGCAGGATGTCCACCAACTCGTGGTTGTAGCAGTCCACGAAGGTGCGTTCGATATCCAGCACGTAGGCGAAGCCGCCCGTCATGCCCGCGCCGAAGTTGAGGCCTACCTTGCCGAGCACGGCGACAACGCCGCCGGTCATGTATTCGCAGCAGTGATCGCCAGCGCCCTCCACCACCGCCAGCGCGCCGGAATTGCGCACGGCGAAGCGTTCACCCGCGCGCCCTGCGGCGAACAGCTCGCCGTCGGTGGCGCCATACAAGCAGGTGTTGCCGATGATGGACGCGTCCTGGCTGGCGAACGGCGAATCCGCCGGCGGACGCACCACGATGCGACCGCCCGCCATACCCTTGCCGACGCCGTCGTTTGCTTCACCGATAAGGTCGATGTGCACGCCGCCTGCGTTCCACGCGCCCAGGCTTTGGCCGGCCGCTCCGCTCAGTTTGAGCTGGATGGGCTTCAGATCCATGCCGTGGTCGCCATAACGGCGTGCCACTTCACCTGACAGACGCGCACCGATGGCGCGATCCGTGTTGAGGATATCGAACGCGAACTCACCACCGGTACGATCGATGATCGCGCCGCGCGTGGCCTCATCGATACGCGTCGCCAACGCCGCTTCGTCGCGCATCGGATTGCGTGGCAACGTACAGGCAAAGTCAACGCTCGATCCCAGGGTGCCATGGCCGAGCAGTGGCGCGAGATCCAGTTTGTGCTGGACGGGCGTGGTGCCATCCACCTGTTCCAGCAGGTCGGCGCGGCCGATGATCTCGCTCAGGCTACGCACCCCCAGCTTGGCCAGATGCGCGCGCACGTCTTCGGCGACAAAGCCGAAGTAGTTCATCACCATCTCGGGCAGGCCGGTGAAGTGCTCCTTGCGCAGCACGGGGTGCTGCGTGGCAACGCCGGTGGCGCAATTGTTGAGGTGGCAGATGCGCAGGTACTTGCAGCCCAGCGCCACCATCGGCCCCGTGCCGAATCCAAAACTCTCCGCGCCGAGCATCGCCGCCTTGATCACATCGAGCCCGGTCTTCAAACCACCATCGGTCTGCAGGCGCACACGACCACGCAAATCGTTGCGGCGCAGCGTCTGCTGCGTTTCGGCCAGACCCAATTCCCACGGCGTACCCGCGTATTTGATGGAGGTGAGCGGGCTCGCGCCGGTGCCGCCATCGTGGCCGCTGACGGTGATCAGATCAGCACCCGCCTTCACCACGCCTGCCGCCACGGTGCCCACGCCTGCGTGGCTGACCAGCTTCACTGAAATCAACGCCTCAGGATTCACTTCCTTGAGGTCGTGAATCAACTCAGCGAGATCTTCGATCGAGTAAATGTCGTGATGCGGCGGCGGTGAGATCAGGCCGATACCGGGCTTGGCGTAGCGCAGCCGCGCAATGGTGCTGTCTACCTTGTGGCCTGGTAGCTGACCACCCTCACCCGGCTTGGCGCCTTGCGCAATTTTGATCTGCAGCACTTCGGCGTTGACCAGGTATTGCGGCGTGACACCGAAGCGGCCCGAAGCGACCTGCTTGATCTTGGACATCTTTTCGGTGCCGTAGCGCGCGGGGTCTTCACCGCCTTCGCCAGAGTTACTGCGCGCACCGAGGCGATTCATGGCAATGGCGAGCGCTTCGTGCGCCTCGGGCGACAGCGCACCCAGCGACATGCCGGCCGAGTCGAAGCGACGCAGGATGCTTTCGGCTGATTCGACTTCTTCGATGGGCAGTGCCTCGCCCAATGGGCGCGGCGACAGCAGGTCGCGCAGCGCCGACGGCGGGCGATGGTCGACAAAATTTGCGTAGGCGCGATAGTCGGCTGGGCTGCCCGTGCGTACAGCCTTCTGCAACGTGCCAATCACGTCCGGGTTGTACATGTGGTATTCGCCACCGTACACAAACTTATAGAGGCCACCGGCGCGCAATGGCGAGGCGTCGCTCCATGCCTCCGCGGCGAGCACCTGCTGGTCATGCTCGAGTTCAGCGAAGCCCGCGCCGCCAACGCGCGAGGGCGTACCGGGGAAGCAGAGCTCCACTACCTCTGGCGCAAGGCCCACGATCTCGAACAACTGCGCACCGCGATAACCCGCCACCGTTGAGATGCCCATCTTCGACAGGATCTTCATCAGACCCTTGCGGATGCCGCGGCGGTAACTGCGACCGATCTCGAAACGGTCGCTGTCGATATGGCCTTCGCGCCCCAGCTCGAACAGGCTCTGGTAGGCCAGCCATGGATAGATCGCGGTGGCACCGAAGCCTAGCAAGCAGGCGAACTGGTGCGGATCGCGTGGCGTCGCCGTTTCCACCAGGATGTTGCATTGACATCGCAACGCCTGGTCGATCAGGTGTGCGTGCACCGCCCCAACCGCCAACAGCGAATGGATGGGTAGCAGACCCTTCTGCGGATAACGATCGCTGAGGAACACCAACTGGCAACCCTCGCGCACCGCCTTCTCCACCTCACGGCAGAGACGGTGAAGCGCAGCCTCCAGTCCCTCTTCCGGCGCGTACATCAGATCGAAGCGTGGCGTGCCCGCATACTGCGGAAGCGCCAGCAACTGGCGCAGCTTGCGTTGCGAGAGCACAGGTGAGTTGATCAGGATCTGCTTCGCGTTCTCCGGCGTGAGGTCGAACACGTTCGACTCCGGACCGATCTGCGTCACCAACGACATCACCAGCTTTTCGCGCAGCGGATCGATCGGCGGATTGGTGACCTGGGCGAAGCCCTGGCGGAATCGGTCGAAGAGCGGGCGCACCTGACGCGACATGGCGGCAATGGGCGTGTCGTCACCCATGGAGCCCGTGGCTTCCTGTTCCAGCTCCACCATCGCCTTGAGCACGGTTTCGCGCTCTTCGCGTGAGAGGCCATAGAGCTTCTGGTAGCGACGCAGTTCTTCTGTCGGCAGCGGCTCGGCGGCAAGCGACGGATCGATTAGATCCGATTCCAGATAGCTCACGCCGGCACGCAGCCAATCGCGGAACGGCGCGCGCTGGCGATTGATGTCGTCGATGTCGGCATCGCGCAGCAGGCGATGTTGCTTCAGGTCCACCGCGATCATCTCGCCCGGCGCGAGGCGTCCCTTGGCGACGACCTGCGACGATGGCACGTCCCATAGACCGGCTTCGGAGGCGACGATGAGGTGGTTGTCCGCCGACAATGCCCAGCGCGCGGGGCGCAGGCCGTTGCGATCCAGCGTGCAGGCGGCGTAATGGCCGTCGCACATCACCAGACCCGCCGGGCCGTCCCACGGCTCGCAATGCAGCGCGTAGTACTCGTAGAACGCGGCAAGGTCTTCGTCGATCCCCTCGCGCGCGGCGAAGGCGGGCGGCACGAGTACGCGCATGGCGGTCAAAAGATCCAGACCGCCGGCGATCAACACTTCCAGCGCGTTGTCGAGGCTTTCCGAATCCGAGCCCGTCTGGCGAACCAGTGGCCCAATGTCGGTCAGATCCAACAACGGCGAATGCAGGATCGATTCGCGCGACTGCATCCAGCGGCGATTGGCGCGGATAGTGTTGATCTCGCCGTTGTGCGCCAGCAAGCGGAACGGTTGCGCCAGACGCCACTGCGGCGTGGTGTTGGTGGAGAAGCGTTGATGGAACACCACCGCATCGGCGCTCAACGCCGGATGCGCGAGATCAGAAAATGCCTCTCGCAGCCGTCCGGGGGCAGCCATCGCCTTGTAACCGATGACCTGCGCGGACAGCGTGACCACATAGAAATGTTCGTCATTTACCAGCGCGGTTTCGGCGCGCCGACGCGCGCGGAACAAGGCGCGTTCGAATACGCCATCGTCCATCGACGACGCAGGCTCCACAAAGATCTGGCGCACATGGGGTTTCGCTGCGGCTGCAAGCGGACCGCACGCCTCGGCATTCACGGCCACCTCGCGCCAGCCAGCCACGTGCAGGCCTTCCTCGCGCAGATGATGTTCCAGTGCCGACACGGCTGCATCGCCACCATGGGGATCAAGGAACACCACGCCAGCGGCAAAGCGCTCGCCCACCGCAATGCCTGCGTCGTCGGCCAGTGCTTTCAACCAACCCAGTGGGCGATGAAAGAGCACGCCGCAGCCGTCGCCGCTCACGCCATCTGCGTTCACACCACCGCGGTGGGAAAGTTTGGCTAGCGCATCGAACGCGGTATCCACTACCCATGCGCTCGCTCGGCCGTCGATCTGTGCCACCAGACCAAAACCGCAGCTGTCGTGCTCGAACGCAACGTCGTAAAGCGTCGCCGGACCTGCTTGCGCCATCTCGCCTCCCCAGGCCGATGGTGGGAGACACGTCGTCCCAACGGAGCCGAAGGCGCCGCTGTCACGCATCCATAGTGTGGGTTTGACTAAAGCACAGTTTGGTGCGTCGCGTCAAAGACATCTTTACGTCTAAATGAAAGTTTCAAATGGAAGTGTTTTCTTGTCTCGCGAGACAAATATCGCGATGCGGTGCGCGACGCGTCGATCCGTGGTGATGGCAGGCATGCGCGCCATCGATCGACACAGCGCGTATGACTTGCATCGCACAGGGCATACCAGTGATCGCATCAGCGTTGCGATGAAGAGCACATGACCGGGACTCGTGGGCGGCGTTGCCCGGCTCGCGCGCCATCACGGCGCTCTGTGATAATCAGCCGATGCCCATACCAGTCCTCCGTGCCCGCCCCCTCGTCTGCGCCATCACCGGCGTCCTCGTCCTTGCCCTCGGCACGGCGACCCCATCTGCCTGGGCGCTGCAGGACAACAAGGCCAAGTCCGACAAGGCTGAGCAAGTCGATGCCCAGAAGAAGCTCTCGGACGTACGTAGCAAGATGGAGGCACTGGCCAAGGAACAGGCCGAGACCGCCTCCAAGCGCGACAGCGCCACCGCCGAGCTAGCCAAGCAGGCCAATGCCGTGGCCGGCGCCGCCAGGGCCGTGCGCGACACCGACACCCAGCTGGCCACCAAGCAGAAAGAGCTGAGCGATCTGGAGGCCCAGCGCGCCGAGTTGCAGAAGAATCTGGAAGGTCAGCGTGCTGCCATCGCCGACCTGCTGCGCGCCACCTACGCGCTGGGGCGGGGCTCCGACCTGCGACTGCTGATGGGTGACGACGACGTGGCCCGCATCGCCCAGGCGCTCGCCTACTCCAAGTATTTCCAGGAAGACCGCGTGGCCCGCGTGCAGAAGCTGATGGGCGACCTCGCCCACCTGCAGGATCTGGAAACGCAGATCACCGCCCAGCAGCAGGCCCTGCAGACGGCGCGCGCCGAACGCGCGACGCAGGCCAAGGCGCTGGAACAGCAGCGCTCTAGCCAAGCCAAGCTGGTGGCCGACACCGACGCCCAGTACAAGGACCAGGCCAGCAAACTGGCCGCACTGAAGCAGAACGAGGCCTCGCTGAACTCGCTGGTGGCCACACTGCAGAAGGCCATCGACGAGGCCGCCCGTGAGGCCGAGCGCGCCGCCAAGGCGAATGAAGGCAAGGCCGCACCGCCGGCAGGCAAGGGCTTGGCGAATATCCGCGGTAACTTGCCCTGGCCCGCGCCTGGCCCGGTCAACACCTATGGCGCCGGCGTGCTTATCAAGGCGCCAGGCGGTAGCGAGGTGAAGGCGGTAGCCTCCGGGCGGGTGGTCTATGCCGCCTTCCTGCGCGGCTACGGCATGCTGGTCATCGTCAGCCATGGCAGCGGCTGGATGAGCATGTACGGCAACAACGAGACGATCCTGCACGGCGTGGGCGATCAGGTCAGCGCTGGCGAGGCCGTCGGCACCGCCTCTGCCCCCACCGGGGTCAATACCGGCGTGTATTTCGAGCTGCGGCAGAACAACTCGCCTGTGGACCCGCGCACATGGCTGGGTAAAAAGGGTTAATCCGACATTGACGCCAGCTACGCAGCGTCGCACGCTAATCTCTGTAGCGTATTGAATTTTGGCGACATCCGGCGGTCGAACGGCCATGTGGTCCCGCCGCCGGGCCGCCCCCACAAGCTTCACCGGAGTCCCCCATCCATGCGGTTTTCCACCTTGAGCCTGGCCGTTCTGCTGCTGGCGGCGCCGCTGGCGCAGGCGCAGACCGCGCCGACCACCAGCCAAGGCGCCAAGCCGACCACTGGTGCCTCGCCGGCCTCGGCCTCGTCCGTGCCTGACCAGGTGGACCTGGACGACGTGCGCAACTTCAGCCGCGTCTACGAGATCGTCCGCCAGGCTTACGTGGAACCGGTGGACAACAAGACCCTGATGAAGGCCGCCATCAGCGGCATGCTCAGCGGCCTGGACCCCCATAGCGAATATCTCGACAAGGACGGTCTGGCGGAACTCAGCGAAGACACCACCGGCCAGTACGGCGGCCTCGGCATTGAAGTGCTGCAGGTGGATGGCACGCTACGCATCATCGCCCCTATCGACGACACCCCCGCCTCGCGCGCCGGCATCAAGCCGGGCGACACCATCGTGAAGATCGATGGCAAGACGGTGGAGCCGGAAAACATCGACGACATGTTCAAGGCATTGCGCGGCGACCCGGGCAGCAAGGTCACGCTTACCATCCTGCACGAGAAGAGCGACAAGCCCATCGACATGCCGCTGGTGCGCGAGAAGATCTCCGTCACCAGTGTAAAGACGCGCGAGATCGAACCCGGCTACGCCTATATCCGCATCAGCCAGTTCCAGGACGACACCGCACCTGACCTGGAGAAGAAGCTCGGCGAACTGATCCGCAAGAACGGCCCGCAAAAGGGCGCCATCCTCGACCTGCGCTCCAACCCTGGCGGCCTGCTCACCGCCGCCGTCGGCGTGAGTGATGACTTCCTCAACTCCGGCACCATCGTCACCACGCGCGGCCGCCTGCAGGATTCCAACCTCAGCTTCGAAGCGCACGCAGGCGATCTGCTCAATGGCGCGCCGATGGTGGTACTGGTCGACAACGGCACCGCGTCGGCAGCCGAGATCGTTTCCGGTGCGCTGAAAGACAACCATCGCGCACTGATCGTCGGTCGCCGCACCTTCGGCAAAGGCGTGGTGCAGACCGTGCTGCCACTGGACAACGACCACGCGGTGAAGATCACCACCGCGCGCTACTACACACCCAACGGCACCTCCATCCAGGCCGAAGGCATCAAGCCCGACATCGCCCTCGCCGATCTCGCGGTGAACAAGGCGGACAGCGCCCCCTCCCTGGTCAGCTCCGAAGCCGACCTGCCGAACCACCTTGCCAACGAGGATGGGACGTCGAAGGGCAAAGACATCGACAACGATGGCAGCGCGGAGAATGCCAAGCTGGCGACGCAGGATTACGCGTTGTCGCAGGCGTTGAATGTGTTGAAGGGGTTGGCGTTGAATCGGTCGACGTATGCTGTTCCGGCGGCGGCGCCGACTAAGCATTGATTGGCTAGTACCTGGTAACTCCGGAGTACACGGAACACCCACGCTTTTCTCCCTCTCCCCTACGGGGAGAGGGTTGGGGTGAGGGGTGGGTGCTCGCCTCAGCATTTCATCTTTGTCGTCATCCCTGCGAAGGCAGGGATCCAGTGACTTTTCGTGGGATTGTCGCGCTACGGCAATCTGGCTCGCCTGCGGCGGGCTTTCGACCTCCTACCGGAGGCCGAGTCACTTTTCTTTGCTTGCCCGAAGAAAAGTAACCCAAAGAAAGGGCACCCCCACTTGGCGCTGGCCGATAAAGCCGGCCAGTTCGTGAGGGGCGGCCGGGCTTTTCGACAGGGCTCCTGCCCTGGCGAAAAGGAATCGGCATCCATGCCGATCCCCCCTGCGGGCCTTTTCGTCCACCCCTCACCGCCGCACAGGGGGCCCGAAGGTCAAAAGCGCCGAGCCCACGGCTCGTGCTGCTTCGCTGCACATCGCGCTGACGCGGAGAGGAATTGAAGCGGGCTTTGCTACGTTTTCCCAGACTGGGGCTAGATAGAGCTCGCGCTAGGCTTCCCCACCGCTGTGGAGAACTCGTTACCTAGCGGCATCGTCTCTCTCTTCCGCCCTGACTTTGCGCGCTAGAGCAGGAACAACGCCACCTGCGGCGATGCGATGTGCAGCAAAGCTGCACGAGCCGTGGGCTTGTTGCTTTTGATCTTCCAGGGCCCCGTATGAGGCGGCGGGCGGGTGGAGAAAAGGCCCGCAGGGGAATCGGCACGGATGCCGATTCCTTTTCGCCGGGGCAGGAGCCCCGTCGAAAAGCCCGGAACCCGCACGCGTACCTGGAGGGCAAAGCCCGGAAGGCGACTCATCCGGGGGGCCCTTTCTTCGGGTTACTTTTCTTGGGCAAGCAAAGAAAAGTGACCCGGACTGCGGCAGCAGTTCGGAAGCCCGCCGCAGGCGAGCCAGGTCGCTATATCGCTAAAACCAAACACAGAGGCTCTGGAGCCCGGCCCTTGCCCCCTTTTGTGGGGTACGCCGGGATGACGACTAAAGATGAAACAGTGAGGCGAGCATCCAACCCTCTCCCCAAAGGGGCGAAGGGGCGAAGGAGCAAAAGCGCCAGCGGTAACCAAAACTAAAACCCGATCTCCGGCACCAACCCCGCCAAATGCCCCGCCAGCGGATCCTCCCGCCCCAACAACTCAAACCCCTCGTACTCAAACCCCGGCGCCACCAAACAGGTGGCCAACGCATAAGCCCCCAACGGCCGCGCCGCCTGCCACGCCCCCGCAGGCACCACCGTCACCGATTGCATGCAGTCGTGCAGAGGCCCAAGCGTGCAACGCTCCAACCGGTTCGTTGCGGAGTGATAGATCAGCAACTCCAGCGGCGCGCCTTCGACGAAATGCCAGGCTTCTTCAGCATCCACACGATGCCAGCTGCTGGACTGCCCTGCTTCGAGTAAATAGTGGATAGCGCTCATCGCATGGCGCTCGCCGCCGTCCGCGCCCTTGGGCGGATGGAAGCGATGGTAGTGGCCACCTTCGACGTGCGGCTGCAACCGCAGCGAGGTTTTCAGTTCCTCGATGCGGGCGGCCGTGTCGCTCATACGGTCTTATCAGTCTTGGACGGGTTGATCAGCCAGCGCACCGCCAACAGACCGAGCTCGTAGAGCAGGCACATGGGAATGGCCAGCATGATCATCGAGGTGATGTCGGGTGGCGTGATGAAGGCCGCGATGGCGAAGGCACCCACGATGGCGTAGCGGCGGGAATTGCGAAGTTGCTCCAGGTTCACCACGCCAATCGCAGCGAGGATCACTACTGCCACCGGCACCTCGAAGCACAGGCCGAAGGCGAAGAACATCAGCATCACGAAGTCGAGGTAATGCGTGATGTCGGTCATCATCTCCACGCCCTCCGGCGTTACCGCCGTGAGGAAACGGAAAGCCGCCGGCATCACCAGAAAGTACGCGAACGCGCAGCCGAGGTAGAACAGGAACAGCGCCGCCACCAGCAGCGGGCGGGCGAGGCGTTTTTCATTCCGGTACAGGCCGGGGCTCACGAAGGCCCACAGCTGATAGACGATCATCGGCATGCTGATTAACAGCGCCACGTAGAACGCCAGCTTCAGCGGCGTGACGAACGGACTGGCTACCTCGGTCGCGATGAGATGTGCCCCTTGCGGCAGGCGTGCCACCAACGGCGCGGCCAACTCTGCATAAAGGCGGTTGGCGAAGGGCATGAGCACGGCGAGCACGATAAGCACAGTGACGATGGCTCGCATCAAGCGCGAGCGCAGCTCGATCAGGTGCGAAAACAGACCCTGTTCCAGATCGGACTCGGGACCGTCGAGTTCAGGCGCCGCCATGCGGGACTTCCTTGATCGGGGTGGCGTCGGCGGTGGCAGCGACAGCCGTCTCCGGAGCGATCTCCGCAACTAATGCCGGCTCTGCGGTCGGCGGCGCCGGGCTCGACGGCACGCCAGAGGGGCGCATCTTGCGCAGCGTCTCGTCCAGCTCGGCCTGCGCGGCTTCGGCGCGCGATGCGGCTTCCTTGGCCTGACGGCGGATTTCTTCCACCTGCAGCTCGCGCTCCACTTCAGCGCGTACGCTGTCCCAGCCGGTGCGGATGCGACGCATGAATACGCCCGCCGTACGCGCTGCGTGCGGGAGCTTTTCCGGGCCGAGCACAATCAGCGCAATAAGCGCGAGCAATACCAGCTTGCCGAAGCTGATCTCGATCATGCCGATACGACCCGATTACTTCTGTTCGGTTTCGTGCTGGCTCTGGTTCTGCGTGCTGGCCGGCGGCGGATCGGCATGCAGGCGCTCGCCCGGATCAGCGGACTTTGACGCCTCGTCGCCATCCAGGCCCTTCTTGAAGTCGCGCACGGCGCCGCCCAGGTCGGAACCGATGTTGCGCAGCTTCTTGGTGCCAAAGATCAGCACGACCACGACCAGCAGAATAAGTAGATGGGTGATGCTCATGAAAAGGGACCTCAGGAAGGAAAGCGACGGAACGAAACTGTCACGCTGCCGCGCCGCCGCTCCACATCATCGCTGAGTGTACTCCTCAAGGCGATCCCTGAAATCGACCACCGGTCCCGGAACATTGCTCACGCCGCCCTCGAAGATGCGGCGCGGGGTGATGCCCTTGCCGTAGATGGCCTCGTTGGCGTCGTAGTCGATGCGCAAGGCGGAGCCGTCCAGGGCCACGCCTGCGAACAGGCCGCGCGAGCGGGAATAGGAGTAGATCTCGGCCTTGAAGTCGCTGTCGGTGGACGCCTGGGCGGTACGGCCCACCGGGCCGGCCGCGGCGGCGGCGTCTGCGCCTAGCGTGAATTTGCCGTTGACGATGCTATCCACACCGCGCTGGGTGCGGAACACCAGGATTACGTCGGTGGACGAGGCGCCGGCCTGGAAGCCCACGCTGCCGCCGGTCATGGTGATAAAGCTGGGGTTGGACCAGGTGCCGTCTGCACCCTTGACCGAAATCAAGCCCTCACCACGGCGCCCACCGAACACGAAGCCCACCTTGAGCAGGTCGGGGATCACGGCGATGGCCTTGGCTTCCTTCAGCAGGTCGGTCGGGATCGACTTGTCCGGCGCATCCATGATGTCGTGCAACACGCGCACGGCGTTCTGGGCGCGTACCAGCGGCGGATCCTCTGCGTGGGCAGCCATGGCCGGTACCAGCAGGACCAGGGCAGCGAGCAGCAGGCGATGCAGCGACGTTTTGATCATGACGACTCCTGTGCAGATATTCGGTGTGACGGCCTGCGGCGATACTCGCCACGGCGAGGCCGGAGGCTTGTGGCAGACTCTGCAGCGGTTCTCACCGTCAGTGCCACGATGCCACGCAGCCATGACTATACCGGCGTCGCCGGCCCATCCCGTGACCAGCCCGTTCAGGCTGCAGTGCTCTTGGTGAACCTCGGCACACCGGAAGCGCCCACCGCCAGCGCCGTTCGACCCTATCTCGCCGAGTTCCTGGGCGATCCGCGCGTGATCGACTATCCGCGATGGCTGTGGTGGCTGATCCTGCACGGCGTGATTCTGCGCGTGCGCCCTGCCCGCTCCGCGCATGCGTACCAACGCATATGGACACCGCAAGGCTCGCCGCTGCGCGTAGGCAGCGAGGCACTCGCGGCACGCCTGCAGGAGAAACTGTCCGAGGCCTGCAACGAGCCTGTGCGCGTGGCGTTGGCGATGCGTTACGGTCAACCGTCCGTCCCCGCGCAGATTGAACGACTGCAGCGCGAGGGTGTGCGCCGTTTGCTGGTGTTGCCGCTGTATCCGCAATATTCGGCCACGTCGACCGGCTCGGTGATCGATGCCGTCGCCGAGGCCATGCAATCGCTGCGCTGGCCGCCGGAGCTGCGCCTGATCAACGACTACCACGGCGATGCGGGGCACATCGAAGCGCTCGCGCGCAGCATCGAACAATGGTGGGCATCGCACGGACGTGGCGACAAGCTGCTGCTCTCTTTCCACGGCATTCCCGAACGTTACGTGCGCGAAGGTGACCCGTATCTCGAACAATGCCAGGCCACCACGCGTGCGCTGCGCGAACGGCTGGGTCTCGACGAGTCGCAATTGCTGCTGAGCTTCCAGTCCCGCGTAGGACGCGAGCCGTGGCTGCAGCCTTATACCGACGCCACCGTGCGCGAGCTGGCTGCGAACGGCGTGCGGACACTGGACGTGGCCTGCCCCGGCTTCGCAGTCGACTGCCTGGAGACGCTGGAAGAGATCGCCATGCAGAACCACGACTTCTTCCGCGAGGCCGGCGGCGATGAGTTGCGCTATATCCCCGCGTTGAACGACTCGCCCGTGCAGGTCGACAGCCTCGCGGCGCTGGTCATGCGTCATGCGGGCGGCTGGAAGGAATTCACACCACGCGCCGGTGCCGCGCAATGAGCGGTCCGGTCGAACGCGAGGTGCGTCTGTCGCACTTGCGCCTGAGCGCGCAGGTATGGGGCGACGAGAGTGCACCGCCGCTGCTGGCGCTGCACGGATGGCTCGACAATGCGTGGAGCTACGCGCGCCTCGCGCCGCTGCTGGCCGAGCGCTGGCAGGTGATCGCACTGGAGCTGCCGGGCCACGGCCACTCCGACCACCTGCCACCCGGGATGTCCTATCACTTCGTGGACTACGTGCGCTCGGTGCTCGGCGCTATCGATGCACTGGGACTGGAACGTTTCCACTTGATGGGTCATTCGCTGGGCGCTGGCATCGCATCGCTGGTGGCTGCCGCCCAGCCGAAACGCATCGACCGCCTATTGCTCATCGAAGGCCTCGGCCCCATCGCGGATGACGGCCACCACACGCTGCGTCATTTCCGCGATGCCATGGCGAGCTCGGCTACTGGGCGCTCGTTGCGCGCGTTCCCGACCATCGACATGGCCATCAGCGCCCGCACCATGGCCAGTGGCCTACCGGCCGACCAGGCACGCCCCATCGTGGAGCGCGGCCTACGCAAGACCGAACACGGCTGGCACTGGCGCAGCGACGCGCGGGTCAACCGCCCCTCCTCCGTCCGGCTCGCAGAAACGCAAGTACACGCCTTGTTGCGTGGCATCGAAGCGCCAACGGCGCTGCTGCTCGCACAACCGGATACACCTTATCTGCCCGGACTGCGCATGCGCGAGCGTGCCGATTGCGTGGGTGACCTCGCCATGACGCACATGGAAGGTGGCCATCATCTGCACCTCGAGCACCCGGATGCCGTCGCCGCGTGGGCGAATGCGCATCTGGATAGCCGCACAGGCTGAATCACCTTTAGAGTCGCTAACAAAACGTAGCGAGCGGCCGTCAGGTGGGCGTGGGCGGCGCGCAGGAAACCGGAGTGTACTTGTACGTACATGAGGATTCCGAGCACCGACCGCGCCCACCTGACGGTCGCGCAGTAGTTTTGTTGGCGGCTCTTAGCCTGACCGACGGCACATGCTCCTACGCCCAGGCGGCCTAGACTGTCGCCATGCGACATCTACAGCGCGCCAACTACGGCCAGCCCGAGCAACTACGGCAACTGGGCAGCTTGCAGGTCTCTGCGACGCCTTACGCAGGCGACAGCGCGTTGCCTTGGCATGAGCATGACGAGGCGTATCTATGCCTGGTTGCTGCAGGCGGCTACACACAACAGTCGGGCAACGACGAACTGGAGTGTCAGCCAGGCCTGCTGCTGACACATCCGCAAGGGCACCGGCATGCGAACCGCTTCGGTCCGTCGGGTGCACGTTGTATCAGCATTTTTCTCGGCGAACCGGCGAGCAATGGCGTGACACGCCTGTTGGGCGATCACCGTCCGCTACGCCTGCCGGATGCAGACCGCCTGCTCGCACGCATCGAGCGCGAATTGCGCGCGACAGATGACGCCGCCGCACTGGCGCTCCATTCCGCCGTACTGGAGCTCGTCGCCCTCGCCTGCCGCGCTGGCGACGAACGTCGTCCTGCGTGGTTGCAACGTGTGCTCGAGCGCTTGCACGACGATCCACTTGCCGCGCCGTCCCTGCATGAACTGGCCGCGCTGGCGGGCGTGCATCCCGCGCATCTGGCGCGCAGTTTCCAGCGAGCCAAAGGTGTCTCGGTCGGCGAGTACCAGCGTGGATTGCGCATCGCGCTTGCGCGGGAAGCGTTGACTGACAGCCACTACTCCATCGCCGAGATCGCCGCCAGCACCGGCTTCAGCGATCAGAGCCACTTCGCACGCGTGTTCCGCCGCGCGACCGGCTTGACGCCGCGCGAATTTCGACAGAACTGCAAATCGCGTCCCGTTCCGTCAATGGCATCCTAGATCGGGCCCAGGCGCCCCGGCACCATGGCACCCAACCCCACGGAGCCATCACATGCCACTCTCCACTTCCCGCATCCATGGCCTGGCGTTGGCTTGCCTTGGCCTGTTCCCGGCACTGGCCATGGCGGCCTCCACCGGCGGCGATGCAACCGCATCACTGCAGGAACTTCGCCAGGCCTACGGTGGCGACCATTGGAACGCCGTCGGCTCGCTGCTGTTAGATGGCAAGCAAACCAGCGATGGCCTGACCGGCGAACTGCATACGGCGGTCGACTTGCGCACGGGCTATTACGCAAGCCGTCAGCGCAACGCCGTGTTTGCCAGCGCGGACGGTTACGACGACGCTGGCCGCTGGCATCAAGACATCTCCGGTCTGGTGCATCCCTACGATTCGGATGAAGCGAAGGCTGTCGCGATCAGCGAGAGTTGGCTACGCCGCTTCGGTTTCCTGCGCACCGACGACACTCACTTCAATCCCCTCCCCGATGCCTACGAGAACGACCGCCGCTATATCCGCCTCGAAGCGACACCCCATGGCGGCCGGAGCATCACCTTATGGATCGACTCGGCCACGCATCGGCTTGATCGCGCAATGTGGAACAGCTCCTTCCTGACGGTGACCCAGCGCTATAGCGACTATCGCGACGTGACCGGACTGCAGCTTCCCTTTGATGTCCGTACGTCGGCGACCACCAACAGCGGCACCCAGGATGGAGACGAGCAGGAAACGGTGGAACGCTACCAAGCGCTACCCGCCGTCCCGGCGCAAGCACTGCAACGGCCTGACGGCACGGTGCACGATGTGAGCATGCTGCACGGTGCAAGTCGCGCAGTCAGTCCCATGCAGTTGGAGGGCGGCGCCCTGCTGATCCACGTCAGTATCAACGGGAAAGGCCCGATGCCTTTCATACTGGACACGGGTGGCCACGCGATTCTCACCGATGATGCGGCGAAGAAACTTGGCCTCACCAGTACGGGTAAAGGTGTCAGCACCGGCTCGGGCCCGGGCTCGATGACAACCGCGTACACCCAGGTGCAACACCTCACCATCGGCGACGCCGACGTCAAGGATTTGACCTTTCTGGTGATGCCTTACCCGTACTCATTCTATGAGCGGGGCACGCGCGAACCCATCGCCGGCATTCTTGGACTGGAGATCTTCGAGCGCTTCGCCGTGACCTTCGACTACGACAAACAGCAATTGATACTGCAGCCCTTTGATCACGGCCAGGCACCCGCAGAGGGCGAAGGTTCGCCAGTAACGCTACGCTTTACAGACGATATGCCCTTGGTATCTGCATCCCTGGATGGCAAGCAGGGCATGTTCGGCGTCGACACCGGCAACTCGGGTTACACACTGATGTTCCCGCAATGGGCAGAACGCGAAGGCCTAGCGACGCGCTACCTCAAAGGTGTCCCCGTATCCGGCGGGGGCGTGGGTGGAAGTTTCGTGTCGCGCTTCTCGCATGCGCGCTCATTGCAACTTGGCGACCAGCACGTGAGCCCCGCACTGGCCCAGTTGACGCCGCCCGACGCGGGCGCGACAGGCAACCCCACCGAAGCGGGAAATATCGGCCAGGATGTACTGGCGCGCTTTACCGTGCATTTCGACTACCGCCGCCAACGCATGTATCTGCAGCCGCGTGGGGTTGCCTCACATTGGCAGTACGCGACGGCAGGCCTGCGTGCCAACCGGAGCGCCGAGCAGCGCGATCGGCTGAAAGTAAGCTGGGTGGTACCTGACAGCCCCGCGGCAGCGGCTGGCTTGAAGCAAGGCGACGAGATCGTGGCCGTCAATGGCAAACCCGCCGCGGAGATCAGCAGCTACGATCTTCGCGATGAGGTGAATCACCGCGAAGAAGGTGCGCCCTTGTCACTCACACTCGCTGACGGCCGTATCCTGACCATGCGACTGCGGGACATCGCACCGCGCTGAAGCGCATTTGAATCACGACGGTCGATGGCGAACCGTGACTCCGGTTCGCCATCGGTCAACGCATACCTTAGGGCTTCGTGAGGCCCAATACATCGGTCCCCTGCTCGAACGTGATGTCCACCGGGATCTTCGCCTGATCCAGTCGCTTGAGATCGCCGGCGAGCGTCGCATCGACGTTGCCCATGCTATCGGTGAGCTTCTTGGCTGCGTCGTAGTCGCCGTCACCCTGGATGGTGAGCAGCTTGGCGGAGAGTGCGTTCATTGCCGCCGTCATCTTGTCGAAGTCGACGCGGTAACGCCCGGTCGCGGGGTCGCGAGTGAATGCGCCCTGCTGCTGGAAGAAGTTGAAGCGCACCATGTTCGCCTTGGCGTGCGCATCGCTGGCGCCGAAGCGCACCGAACGCAAAATGCCGGCGAGGAAGGTGACGTAGTTGTCCATCAACTTGGACTTATCCAGCTCGCCCTTGTCGGCCAGCTTAGTGACCATGTAGAGGCCCAGGATGTCGGCCTTGCCCTCCTCGAAACTCGAGGCCTGATCCTTCAATGCCGTGCGCACCATGCCCTTGCCGTCGAGCGTGTTCTTGATGCCCAGGCCATGCGCGACTTCGTGGAACATGGTGTTCTCGAAGAACGCATCAAAGGTGAGGTGCGATTGCTGGTCGTTCGCGATCAGCTCCTTCGCGATGGGCAACATGATCTTGTCGAACTTAGCCTGCATCACGTTCTCCAGCTGCAAGCGGCGCGTGCCCTTCTTGAGCTGCACTTCCTCGTCATTGGGAAGATTGATGGCGATGGTCTTGGCGCCAACGTTGGCGTCGCCGGCGTAATACACAGCAAAGTAAGCGTTGAGGTCAGCGTCGGAACCGGGCTTCTCGGCCTTGTACTTGTCATCCACCGGCAGCTCGCGCTGCAGATCCGGCAGGTACTTGGCGAAGCGGGCAAGCTTGGCACTCCACGCCTGATCCTTCACCAGCACGTAGCTTTCGTAACTAGCCTTGTAGCCGAACAACTGGTCTTCGTAGGTCTCGATGGGGCCGATCACGATGTCGACGGGGTTGTTCTTCATCGACATCCACGCGAAATCGCTGGGACGGTAATCGTCACTCAGCAGCGCGTCGGCACGCTTCTTCAGATAACCCGCGAACTCCTTGTCCGCTGACAAATCCGCCGCCTGACGCAGCAAGCCAGCAGCGCGTTCCAGATCAGCCTTATAGGCCTCGTGATAGGGCACGGTCACCAGTTGGTTCTGCGCGTCACGACGCAGCAGCGTATAGAGGCCTGCTTTGTCCTTGAGATCGGCCTTGTCGAACTCTTCCTTGGTCATGTCGGCCGGGTAGAACTGCGCCCCCGCCGGGCGCGGACCAACACCGGCAACAAACGGCTGGTCATTGTCCAGGCGATCCCACGGGCCGTAGTTGATCTCGGCAAAACGACGCGTGACCTCGTCGGGGATACGCGCCATCAACGCGGCCTTATCGCCCCACGACTGCTGCCAATAGATGTCGTTAGTAACGTCCGCCGCTTCGATCAGCAACGCAATCATCTGCTTCTGCTTGTCATCGAAACTGGACAGGTCAGCAGTGAGTTTTATCGACGCATAGTTCGCCATGCGCTGCGCGGCGATGTCCTCATCGGTAGACGGCGGCGGCACGGCGGGTGCCGTGCTGGCAGGCGCCGGGGCAGAAGCCTGCGCGGCCGGCGCATTGCTGTCGTGGGAACTGCAGCCAGCCAGAACGGCGATGAGGCTCAGGGCGAGGAGATGGCGGCGCATGGGCATTTCTCGGCGAAGGAAAACCCCATGGTAGCGCGAGGGGTACGGAGCGCGGTGGGGGTACATTGGTACGCTGGCGCGGCCTTTTGCTTCGCTGTCTTCCTGGTGAGAACCAGGGGTCCCGTTTCCGTATCGCCTGTTTGTCACGCTACCGCGACCCGCAGCGATGCGATGTGCAGCGAAGCTGCACGAGCCGTCCGCTTTCGCTTTTGACCTTCCGGGCCCCCTGTGCGGCGGTGAGGGGTGGACGATCATGCCCGCAGGGGGGATCGGCATGGATGCCGATCCCTTTTCGCCAGGGCAGGATGCCCTGTCGAAAAGCCCGGCCGCCCCTCACGTACTGGCCGGCTTTACCGGCCAGCGCCAAGTGGGGGTGCCTTTCTTTTGGTTACTTTTCTTGGGCAAGCAAAGAAAAGTGACTCGGCCTCCGGCAGGAGGTCGAAAGCCCGCCGCAGGCGAGCCAGTTCGCGACTACGCGACAACCAAACACCGAGGCTCTGGATCCCGGCCTTCGCCGGGATGACGATAACAACGGTGAGGCTAGATTGACCCCTCACCCCAACCCTCTCCCCGAAGGGTAGAGGGAGCAGACCTAAGGCGTTCAGCGTGCCTCGCGCTTACCCAGCACCCGCTCTCTTCCCGGGATATACAAAAATACCCCCTTCAACATCAAAAGAAACACAACAAAACATCACCCCGAAATCGCCAACCTCTCCGACTGATACAACCGCGCCGTCGCCAACACCCCAATCAACGCCGCCACCAAACTACCCGCCAGACACAACCCAAGCTGCTCCGTAGTCACACCATCACCGCGCAACAACTGCATGATGCCCAAGTGCTGGCCCAGCAACGGCACCGCATACATCCAGCCCTGCGCCTTGATAGGCATGGTGGAAAGCAGAATGCTCGGCAGCACCGGCACGAACATCAGCAACGACAGATAGGTCTGCGCCTCGCGATAGCTCTTGGCGAAAGCCGCAACCATCGATTGCAACGCTGCCAGCAATGCAATCAGCGGCACCATCAGCAACAACACCTGACCACTAAAGCGCGGACCGAGATCCAGCTCCATACCGAGCCTCTCCGTCGGGATAAACGGCCCCACCACGCCAAACGCCAACAAGCTGATCAGCAGACTCGCCGCAGAGAACGTGCAGATCGCCGCCAGCTTGCCCGCGAGAATCTTCCAGCGCGGCACCGGATTGGCAAACAAGGGCTCGAGCGACTGACGTTCGCGTTCGCCCGCGGTGAGATCGATCGCCAGATACATGCCACCCATGAACACCGTGAGCACGAAGAAGTACGGCAGGATCGAGAACATCAGCGCCGCGCGCGCCTGCGCCGTGGCCTGATCGCGCCTGGCGGCTTGTACCGGCCACGCGGTGCTAGGTGAGAGCCCGCGCGACACCAGCCGCATGGCACCCTGCTGGCGTGCGTAGCCCTCCACCACTTGCGATACGCGCTCCACTGCGGCGTTGGCATCACGCTGCGAGGAGTCGTAGATCAACTCGACCTGCACGGCCTCGCCTTTGCGCCACGCGGTGACGTAATCAGGTGAAATGCGCAGCGCGACATCGGCATCCTGCTTGCGCACGGCGAGCTCGGGATTGTCGATGGGTGGTCTTGGCACGATGCCCTCGGCCTTCAGCGCATTGATCAGGTTCGGTGCGTTCTCGGCACCGATGATCGGCACAGGCAGCGGTTTCTCCGCCTTGTCGAACTGACGATTGAGTGTGATGTTGAGCAACATCACCAGGATTAATGGCCCCAACAACGGACCCGTGAGGAAGGCACTGATGATGGTGCGGCGATCGCGCAGGTTTTCCTTCACTTCCTTGAGGAAGACAGTAAGGAAGGCGCGCGTACGGGTGGCCGGCATAGTCGGCGTACTCATGCGGCGAGTCCTTCTTCGCTGCCGATGATCTTGACGAAGGCATCCTCGAGGTTCGATTCACCGGTCTGCTCGCGTAACGCCTGGGGCGATTCATCGGCCACCACACGCCCGTTGGCGATGACTACGATGCGGTCGCACAGCGCCGCAACCTCTTGCATGATGTGGCTGGAAAACAGCACGCAACGCCCTTCGCTCTTCAGGTGCTGCATGAACTGGCGAAGTGCGCGCGTCGCCATGACATCGAGGCCATTGGTGGGCTCATCGAGGATGACGTTGCGCGGATCGTGGATGAGTGCTCGGGCAATCGCCGTCTTCACGCGCTGGCCCTGGGAGAAACCTTCGGTACGGCGATCGCCGATATCCTCCATCTCCAGCGCTTTCACTAGTGCTTCGCGGCGGTTGGCGATGACGCCTTCCGGCAGGCCATGCAAGCGTGCGAAGTAGTCGATGTTTTCGCGCGCGGTGAGGCGCTTATATAAGCCTCGTGCATCCGGCAGCACGCCAAGCTGGCGTCGCACGGCGAGCGCATCTTCGGCGGCGTCGATGCCATCCACCAGCACCTGGCCGCGATCGGGGTTCATCAGCGTATAGAGCATGCGCAGCGTGGTGGTTTTGCCTGCGCCATTGGGGCCAAGCAAGCCGGTGATCTCACCATCGCGCGCGGTGAAACTGACGCCATCCACGGCTTTGACGGTACCGAACGCCTTGTGCAGATCCTTCACCTCGATCATGGCGTCGCTCCGTTGAAGTCGATGAACATAGGTGTGGCCTGCAAGCGCTGCAGGCAGGAGGCATCTAGCGTCTTGGGATGGAGGTCTTCGATGAAGTGCTTCACTACTTGTGGCGCACAACCGGCATTGATCACGTTGTGACCCTGCCCGGTGAGCACCAGGTGACGCGCGTTGCTCAGGTTCTTCGCTACTTGGTCGCCATAGCGCGGCGGTGTGACGGGATCGAACTGACCGGAGAACAGCAGCGTAGGGATGTCGGTCTTCAGCGGCTCGTGGAAGTCAGCGGGACGGGCGCCCTTGGGCCACACGGAGCAGGTGTTGCGCAAGGTGTCGACCATGCGCGTGCCGAGAATGGTGTGTGCGTCCGCATCGTTCGAAGCGAGCAGGTCTGCGTCCTCACTGCAGATCACCGACAACTGCATGCCACCATTCATGGTGTCCGACAGATCACCCGACAACAGCTTGGCCTGCCCCAATAGCGGCCCCACGTCACCGTGCGCTGCTGCATCAATGGAAAGCGGCAACAACGAAGCCGTCAGCGGCGAGTACGCAAACATGCGCACCACACTGGACAATGAGTATTCGCTCAAGGTGCGCTGCACGCTCTGGTAGGTCTGTGGGTCACGGAAGCTCACCTTGTGCGGATTGGCCCGCAGCGCATCGCGCAATTGATAGAGCGTCTGGTACGGGTCGTTGAAGCGCTTGCGGCATGCATCGTTGGCGGTGCACTGCGCGAACTGCGCTTTCAGCGCATCGTCGAGATTGCGCGCGAAGTCCTGCCCCAGTACCAGCTCGTTGGGCACCACACCATCTAGCACGAGGCTGCGCACGGCTTTTGGATAACGCATGGCGTACTGCTGAGCCATACGCGTGCCGTAGGACACACCCACCAGGTCGAAGCTCGGCGAGCCCAGCGCCTTGCGCACATCTTCCAGATCCTGCGCTGCGATGGTGGTGGTGTAGTAGCGTGGATCGGCCGTGTCTTGAAGCTGCTTCAGGCAACGCTCGGTTTCCCGCTTCTGGCGATCGGCGCCGGCGACGATGTCGTCGGAGCCACCCTCGGTGCCTTCGCCTTCGTCCTTGCAGGTGAGCGGATTGGAGCCCCCGGTGCCGCGCTGGTCGAGCAACACCACGTGGCGATGTGCAGTGAGCGGCTGCAGCGCGGCCGACACGCCCGGCCATGATTCCGTCGCGGCCTGGCCCGGACCACCGGCGAGCATCGCCAACATGTCTTTGCTGGCGACCTGCGCACTGCTGCGGATCACCGCGAGCTTGAGGTGGATCTTCCGGCTGGTCGGGTCGTCGCGGTTCTCCGGCACCTCGAACGGTGCGCACCACGCAGCGGTCGACAAGCCGCTGTTGGGCTGGCTCAGTTCACACGGGGTCAGCGTCAGCGAGCCCAATTTCCACGTCGGCGGCTTGGCCGGTGTGGCCGGTTTGCCGGTGGATGTGGTCGCAGGCGGGGTATCCGCAAGAGGTTCGGCTGACGGGGGATGGAAGTGTCGCCACCCCAGTGCCGCCAGCGCGATGACCACAACGCCTATGCGAAAGGCGGTTCGGCCCTTGATTGCCATGAGTGCTCTCCCTCACTCCATTGGGTGTCTCGATACCGGCGCCACCGCAGGCGGTTCCGGCTCGAAGATCGATTCGATAGAAAGACCAAACAACCGCGCAATCTTGAAAGCCAGCGGCAGGCTCGGATCGTACTTGCCTGTCTCGATCGCGTTCACCGTCTGGCGCGAGACATCCAGGCGTTCAGCCAGATCGGCCTGCGACCAACCGTGGTCGCCGCGCAGTTCACGAATACGATTGTTCATTCGCGGCGGACGCGCCAGATCAGATAGCAGCGAACGGCGCCATAAACCAGACAGAGCGCCGGGTATACGAAGAGCAAAACAAAGGTACCGTCCAGTACGAGGACCTTCGCCGCACCCAGGAACCCCAGCGCCATGCTCGCCACGCCGACCACCGATGCGCTGATGCCGATGGATTCCAGGTGCTGGCGACGCTCCAACTCATCACTGGCAAGAATGTGGCGGATACAGGCAATGATGATCCAGGCGATCGGCAACATGGGCGACAGCACCAGCGCCGTCTTGAGCACGCCGGACGACATGCCCTTCTGCAGCGGCCACGCATAAAGCATCACCGCCATATAGATGAGGATGGCCGGCATGAACTCACGCACGTAACGGCGATCCGCGGCGCGGCAGCGCTCGCGCGTTAGCGCGCGTCCCGTATAGACCATGAGCGGCAGCCCGGTGGCGAAGACCACCAACCCCAACAGCTTCACCAGCGAACTGTTCTGAATCATCAGAAAGAAGCTGGCTGCCAGCAGCGCATAGGTGAAAACGACTGCACCCCAGCGCGCCCAGGTGGGCCACGCGTCCATCGGTGCCAGCCGGCCACCCGGTGTTAACCCGGTGAATGTGCTCATGGCACGCCACCCATCGCACTGCTCCGTTCCATGCTGCCCCCGGACACATGTCAAGTTGACTTGACACAAGCTAGCTCTGGCACCGAGATGTGTCAAGCAACCTTTACATGCGAGGGCACGTATCGGCGGCCCCGTCTGAAACTTGAGCATCTGGACAATAGGAACATTCCTAAAATGTGACGCAATGTGCACATTCCCATCCTGATGGGGTGACCCGAAGTGACCTTTCAGGACTCACCGAATCATTACAAAATCTTAACGACTACCTCTCATTTCTGCCCCGCGTCGCCGTTTCTCCATCTTCATACGCCTTGGCATGGCGATTGCTTATGGGTCGGTAAGCGACTTGGTGACCGACCTGTACAGGTACGGACCACCAGGAGCCGAAGGCGCCATGGGGGGCAGAAGCCACTGTCCGGACAGCGCACAACGAACAGGTTTCATCCACACACGCTCAAAGGACATGGATATGAAGAAGCTTCTCCTCGCCGCCCTGGTTACCACCACCCTGGGCTTTGCCGGTCTCGCCACTGCCGCCACCACGGTCAGCAGCGGCACGATCACCGTCAACGGCAAGATCGTCTCCTCGACCTGCGCGGTCACCGCGAACAACGCACAGAACCCGACCATCACGCTGCCGACCCTGGACACCAACGCCCTGTCGACGGTTGGCAGCGCAGCCGGCTGGACCGCCCTCACCTTTTCGGTGACGGGTTGCTCGGCTGTCACTGGCGCCACCGCCGTGTCGACCTACTTCTCCAGCGCGAACGTCGACACCACGTCGGGCTACCTGAAGAACACCACCGCCGGCGGCAGCAACGTCGAGATCGTGCTGTCCAACTCGCAGAGTGCGGTCGCGGGCACCACCGGCGCCCTGGCCCTGAACGGCGTTGCGGGTGCGCAGAACGCCCAGACGGCCACCCTGCCGACCTCGGGCAGCGCCGGCGCCGCCACGTTCAACTACTACGTGGGCTACGTCGCGAACGGCGCAGCTGCCACGGCCGGTGCGGTCAACACCACCGTCCAGTACGCGCTGAGCTACCAGTAAGCGTTGCAACACCCGTGCTGCGGCCGCCTTGGCCGCAGCACTTCTCTTCAGCACCTTTCCGGGGTTTCCCATGAAGCGTCCTCTCCGCGCCCTTTCCGCGGCGCTGCTGGCGGTTGGCTGTCTGGTTTCCATGACAGCAGCACACGCCAACGTGATCATTGCCGGTACCCGGATCATCTTTCCCGCCGCCGATGGCGAGGTGACGGTTCGCCTGACGAACCAGAACACCACACCTGCGCTCGTCGAGTCGTGGGTGGACAACGGCGACCCGATGTCCACGCCGGACAAGGTGAAGACGCCGTTCCTGATCACCCCGCCGCTGTTCCGTATGGAGCCGAACCGGGATCAGAGCCTGCGCATCCTGTTCACCCACAGCGATCAGCCGCTGCCCACGGACCGTGAGTCAGTGTTCTGGCTCAACGTGCTCGAAGTGCCGCCCAAGCCGACCAGCCTGGAAGTGCAGAAGGCGAACACGCTGCAGATGGCGATCCGCTCGCGCCTCAAGTTGTTTTACCGTCCGGCCGGTCTCGCTGGCGATCCGATCAAGGCACCGGGCGAACTGACTTTCAAGGCCACCAGTGCTGCCGGTACGGCAGCGGTAGTGGTGCACAACCCCACGCCGTACTACGTCACGATCACCGATCTGCGCGTGACGACCGGCGGCAGCGCGCACAAGGCCGAGCCTGGCATGGTCGCGCCGATGTCCGACCTCAACCTGTCGGTATCGGACCTCAAGCAGGCGCCGGCCACCGGCAGCGCCATCGAATACCACTGCATCAATGATTACGGCTCCGACGTTGTCCTCAAGGGCACGGTCTCGCCGTGATGACACTGCACGCCAGCACCCAGCGACGCACGTCCTGGCCCGTGGCGTGCCGTCGTGCCTTTCTGAGTTCGGCCATCGCCGCCACGCTGGCCGGCGCGGCCTTTTCCGCCCACGCCCTGCCGGCAGCGGCCAATGGCGCCGATCCGGCTGCCGGCGGCGGCTACGCCGACTTTGACCGCAGCATGCTGTCGGGCGCTGGCCAGAACACTACCGACCTGTCTCGCTTCGAGCACGGCAATCCGGTGTTGCCGGGCGAGTACGTCAGCGACATCTACTTGAACAACGTGTGGGTGAACCGCCAGACGGTGCGCTTTGCAGCGCCCTCGGCGAAAGCGGACGCCGTGGCCTGCCTCAGCCACAAGATGCTCGACCAGTTCGGCCTGCATCCGAAGATGAGCGAGGACGTAGCCAAGCGCCTGGACGATCCGAACGGTTGCGTTGCGCTGGGCGAGCTGATCCCCGACGCAACGATGACCTTCGACATGACCCAGCTGCGCCTGGACGTGAGCGTACCGCAGGCCTACCTGGGCACCATGCCGCGCGGCTATGTGAGCCCGGAATACTGGGACGCGGGCGCGACGGCCGGCTTCCTCAACTACAACGTCAACAGTTTCCACAGCAGCAGCCAGGGTTCCACCCAGACCTCAACCTACCTGGGCGTGAACACGGGCGTGAACGTGGGCCTGTGGCACCTGCGCGAGCAGGGCACCATGACCTGGACGTCTGGCTCGGGCAACACGCCCTCCCAGTCGCACTGGCAGAACATTCAGACCTACCTGCAGCGCGACCTGCCGTCGCTGCGTGCAGTGCTCTCCGTGGGCGACAGCTACACCGACGGTGCAGTGTTCGACAGCTACGGCATCCGCGGCGTGCAGCTTTCCACTGACGACCGCATGCTGCCGCAGTCGATGCAGGGTTACGCGCCGATGATCCGTGGCGTGGCTACCACCAACGCACTCGTGAGCGTGCGCCAGAACGGCGTGCAGATCTACCAGACCACGGTGGCGCCCGGCCCGTTCGTCATCAACGACCTGTACCCGACCGGCTTCGGCGGCAATCTCGACGTCACCGTAACCGAGGCCGACGGCCACACCACCACTTTCGTAGTGCCTTATGCCTCAGTGGCGCAGTTGCTGCGCCCGGGTATCACGCGTTTCGATGTCGCTGCCGGCCAGCTGCGCACGGCCTCCATCAAGGATCAGCCGGGCGTGGTGCAGGCGACCGTGCAGCACGGTTTCAGCAATCTGCTCACTGGATATGCGGGTATCGTTGGCTCGCAGGGTTACGGTGCGGCGTTGATCGGCGCAGCCATCGACACGCACTACGGCGCCCTCGCCGTCGACGTGACGCAGGCTCAGGCGCATATCCCTGGCTATTCGACGCAGTCGGGCCAAAGCGTGCGCATCACCTACAGCAAGATCATCCCCTCCACGCAGACCAACTTCTCCGTGGCCGCCTACCGCTATTCCACCGGCGGCTACCTCAGCCTGACCGATGCCGAGCAGGCGCGTGACTTCGTAAACCAGGGCCGCGATGCCTTTGCCACGAGCGTGACGCCAGTGGTGCCCACCATCGATGGCGTAAACGCATCGAGCGTGCTGACACCCGCACAACAGGCGGCGCTCAACGGTACGACGCTCAATGCCGGCTCGTTGTTCACGGTGACGGGTGTGCAGCGCCAGCGCAGCAGCTTCACACTGTCGATGAGCCAGCCGCTCGGCCCGATGGGCGGTTCGCTCTATGCAAACGTCTCCGTGCGCAGCTACTGGAACCGCAACGGCAACGACACGCAATACCAGGTGGGCTACAACAACCACTTCCGTCGGCTTGGCTATGGTGTCTCGGCGACGCGCTCGGTCGACGCGACTGGCCGTTATGACAACCAGTTCTTTGTGAACTTCACCCTGCCGCTGGGAAGCACTCCGCATTCGCCCACGATGACGCTCAACCTGTCGCATGACGATCAGAGCGGCTCGCAACAGCAGGCCATGGTGAGCGGCACGCTGGGCTCGGACAATCAGTTCAACTACGGTGCGACTGCATCGCACAGCTCTGGTGGATCGAGCAGCTCGAACGATGCCGGCTCGCTGAGTGCGGGTTATCGCAGCCCGTATGCGATCTTCTCGGCGACCTACGGCAAGGGCACGGGCTACTCGCAGGCCTCGGTAAGCATGAGTGGCTCGATCGTCGCGCACCCGGGCGGCGTCACCTTCGGCCAGCCCATCAGCGACACCGTGGGCGTGGTCTACGCCCCTGGCGCGGCTGGCGCTCGCGTGAACAGCAGCGGCGGCATCACCATCGATCGCTTCGGCTACGCCATCGTGCCTTACCTGACGCCTTACAGCCTCAATACGGTGCAGATCGACCCGAAGGGCCTGCCGCTGGACGTGCAGCTCACCACTACCAGCGCGCAGGTCGCTCCGTACGCCGGCGCGGTGGTGATGCTGAAGTTCAAGACCGAGAACGGCCGTAGCCTGCTGATCCGCTCGCAGTTGGAAAACGGCAATGCACCGCCGTTCGGCGCCGAAGTGTTCAACGAGAAAAACGCCTCGCTGGGCGTGGTGGGCCAAGCCGGCCAGATCCTGGTGCGCGGCGTCGAGCAATCCGGCCAGTTGACCGTGCGGTGGAATGATGACGACGGCCAGGCTCAGTCCTGCTCGTTCTCGTACCAGCTGCCGGCCAAAGACAAAGACAAAGACAAGCAGTCCAAGGCGCTACAGCAGATCCAGGCAACGTGCGTCAGGCCGACGATGGTCGCGCAGGCAACAGGAAACGGCTCATGACACGCAGCAATAACCAACGTATGCGCTGGACGCGACTGGCAGGGCTGATGCTACTGATGCTGCTGGCTTTCGTCGGCTGGGCGCCTTCGGCGCTGGCGGCTGGGCCCGCATGCTCCGCGGCGTCCGCCACGCTCACCATGCCGTCCAGCGTCACCGTCCAGCCGTTCGCCAGTGCCGGCCCGATTTCGGGCGCAACGGGTACGGCGACCATCACGTTCAATTGCTCGGGCCTTCCCGCGTCAAAGTCCACCCCCGACTACACCGCGACTATCCAGGCCGGCCAGTACCTAGCCACACTGGACGCCACCAACAACACGAACGGTCCGGGCATCACCTTCGCCACCAACATCACGGGGCTGGCTGTGCTGGTTACCGCGTCCACGGTGCAGGCCACCAGTAACAGCTGCCTTGCCTGCGGCCCGACCAGCACGGCAGGTTATGTGCCTGGCTCGATCGTTGCGCCGTCCAACTCGAAGGTAAACGGGTATTCAGGCTCATTCTCCGCTGTCTATACCGCGCAGCTGATCAAGACCACCTCCGGCGCGGTGTCTCCCGGCACCATCACCACGAACCAGCTCATTCCGTTCTGGTGGTACATCCCGGGCGGCAGTGTCAACTCGACCAGCCAGGCCCTCAACGCCTACCTGATCCTGCCCAACATCACCATCACCGTGCCGACATGCACCATTTCGGCGGGAGCCAACCAGACGGTGACGCTGCCCACGATAGATAGCAGACTGCTTGCTACCACTGGTGCCACCGCCGGCCTCACGCCCTTCAGCATCAGCATCACCAATTGCCCGTCAGGCGCATCGATCGCGTCCAACGTATTCAGTGGTGGCTCCACCGACACCACCACCGGTGCACTGACGAACACCACTTCGTCGACCAAGGGCGGATCAGGCGCAGCCAACCTTGAGGTGCAGTTCCTCAATGGTCCCGGTGGCAGCAACAAAGCGGGCTCGGTCATCAATCTCAGTCAGACCACGGCAACCGCGCAGGGCACCAGCACGTATACGCTCGTCAACAACGGGGCAACGCTCAACTACTACGCGCAGTACCTTGCGACCGGCACGGTCACACCGGGGCTCTTCACGGCCACTGTGCAGTACGGCATCAACTATCAGTGAAACGTCACTCGTAGGTTCGCGTGACGATGCGCGCGTTGTCGTCAGTGGCGTAGCCGGAGAAGTAGGCCAGCAGACGATCATTGCCTGCAGCGGGCTCAAGCAATCCCACTTCCTGACGATAACTAGAAGCAGGCAGCGATGCTTCCGCAGAACCCACCGCGCAGCGGTGAAGTTGGCGATCTGGCGACGCTTCGCCCGTATCGGACACGCTGCACGTCGGAACCACGACAGCCCCGACGAAAGTGATCGTTCCACCCCCGCCCGCATGCGCCAACGGCGCGCCTAGCGCCAAGGCGACGACGCATCCGATCCAGGTCTTGCGAGTCCAGCCCTTCATAAATGCCCCTTCCCGTACCCCCTGCGGAAAGCGGGGGTACCTGATGGGATCTATCGGCGTGGGTCACCGGGGCTTGATATCGGAATCCCGGGCGCACTCTCAGAGCGTGAACCAAGTCACACTTTTGGCGCATCCCACGAAGGGCGTACGTAGAACTACGTTGGAAGGCGGCGAAGGGCATCGCCGGGGCTGATCCGGTTAGCGGCCGGGCTCAGCCGAACTTGAGGGCCTTGTTAGGCAACGGTTTAGGAAACTATCCCAGACTCAACGTGAGGAGATGTATTTCTCGCGGCGGATATGCATCACCGGCAAACCGAAGTCCTTCAGGGCGGTAAAGGCCGCGTCGACCATGTTGGGGTTGCCGCACAGGTAGGCGATATCCCGCTCGGCGCTGGGCGCCAGCTCGGCCAGCACGTTCTGCACGTGACCGGGGCGGTCGTTGGGACGAGGCTCCGCACGGGGCTGACGGCTCAGGCAGCCGTAGAAGGAAAAGCCCGGGTTGGCCTGTGCAAAGGCTTCGAATTCATCGCCGTAGAGCAGTTCAGTTTCGTTGCGTGCGCCATACAGCAGCACCACTTCGCGGCCCTGCTTCACCAGTTCGGCGATCTGCGGAAGCATGGCGCGGTACGGCGTGACGCCTGTGCCGGTGGCCAACAGCAGGTAGCGTGCATTGGTGTCGCCTGCCTGCAGGACGAAACGGCCGTACGGGCCGCTGGCGTTGATCTCGCCGCCGATCGGCAGCTCGCCCAGCAACTTGGTGGCCGCGCCGCCCTCCACATAGCTCACCGCGATTTCGATGCGCTGCACCGGCGAGGAGCCGTCGCCCACCGTGCCCACCGAATAGCTGCGCTTGGTGGCCGCACCGTCCTCGTAGTGGAAGTGGATCTGCAGGAACTGTCCCGGCGTGAAGGCCAGCGGTTGGCCGTCGACGCGCTCGAACGCCATGTGCCGCACGGTGGGCGCCAGCATGGTGGAGTCGACGAGACGGAGCTGGAAATGATCGGCCATGGGTTTTCCGGGGAAACAGTGAGAACGCCGTTTGTGAACGGAGCGGTATGGGAAGCCACGTATAATAGAAGGCTGGCCCCTTCGGTGCAGCCCATGTCCCCCAGTTCCACACCCGCGCTGGTCGTCGAGAACCTGCGCAAGACCTACAGCAACGGCGTCGAAGCCCTCAAAGGCATCAGTCTCACGGTCCAGCCTGGCGATTTCTTTGCCCTGCTCGGCCCCAACGGCGCCGGCAAATCCACTCTCATCGGCATCCTGTCCTCCCTGGTGAACGCCACCAGTGGCGACGCGCAGGTGTTCGGCGTGTCAGTCAACAAGCAGCGTGGCAAGGCCATGCAGCTCATTGGCCTGGTGCCTCAGGAGATCAACTTCAACCAGTTCGAAAAGCCGTTCGACATCTGCGTCAATGAGGCCGGTTTCTACGGCATTCCGCGCAAGATCGCCGCCGAACGCGCCGAGAAGTACCTCAAGGAACTGCGCCTGTGGGATAAGGCCCAGCACCAGGCGCGCATGCTTTCCGGCGGCATGAAGCGCCGTCTGATGATCGCCCGCGCGATGATGAACGAGCCCAAGTTGCTCATCCTCGACGAACCCACCGCCGGCGTGGACATCGAGATCCGACGCTCCATGTGGCAGTTCGTCAGCGGTATCAACGCCGCCGGCACCACGGTGATCCTGACCACGCATTACCTTGAGGAAGCGGAAACGCTTTGCCGCAACATCGCCATCATCGACCACGGCACCATCGTGGAAAACACCTCGATGAAGCGCCTGCTGGCTTCGCTGGACGTGGAAACCTTCGTGCTGGACGTGAACCACCTGCCCGCCGAGCTACCCGCCATCCACGGCATCAGCCTGCGTCGCGTGGACGATCACACGATGGAGGCGGAGATGTCCCGCTCGCACGACCTCAACTCGCTGTTCGCCGGCCTGAGCGAGCGCGGCGTCACCGTGACGTCGATGCGCAACAAGACCAACCGCCTGGAAGAACTGTTCGTGCGACTCGTCGAGAACGGCCGTAAGGACACCACGGAGAAGGCCGCATGAACGCCGCTGGCAACCTCGTCGCACTCCACACCATCGTCCGCCGCGAGATCGTGCGCATCATGCGCATCTGGACGCAGACGCTGATCCCGCCCGCCATCACGATGACGCTGTACTTCGTCATCTTCGGCAAGCTGATCGGCAGCCGCATCGGCGAAATGCATGGCTTTACCTACATGCAGTACATCGTGCCTGGCCTGGTGATGATGAGCATCATCACCAACAGCTACGGCAACATCTCCAGCTCGTTCTTCGGCGCCAAGTTCAGCCGCGCCGTGGAGGAAATGCTGGTGTCACCTATGCCCAACTGGGTGATGTTGCTGGGCTACGTCACCGGCGCAGTGGCGCGCGGTTTGGTGGTCGGCGCACTGGTGCTGCTGATCGCGCTGTTCTTTACCGACCTGCATGTGGCGCATCCGATCATTACCTTCCTGTCGGTATTGCTCGGTGCCACGGTGTTTTCACTGGCTGGCTTCGTCAACGCGGTGTTCGCCAAGAAGTTCGACGACATCGCGCTGGTGCCCACCTTCGTGCTCACCCCGCTCACCTACCTGGGTGGCGTGTTCTATTCGGTGGATCTGCTGGGCCAACCCTGGCGCAGCATCTCCATGATCAACCCCATCCTGTACATGGTGAACGCGTTCCGCTACGGCGTGCTCGGCGTGAGCGACGTGCAGATCGGCGTGGCTTTCGCGGTGATGTTGGTGTTCGTGATCGGCCTGACCGCCGTGGCGCTGCACCTGCTCAAGCGCGGCGTGGGCATGCGTTCCTAACCGCAACATGCAGGAGCGCACAGCGTGCGCTCCTGCAAACGAACCAAAGATTGATCCATGCGCGTCAACAAATACATCAGCGAAGCCGGCATCTGCTCCCGTCGTGAGGCGGACGAACTACTACTCGCCGGCCGCGTCACCATCAATGGCGAAGTCGTCACCACCGGCGCGAAAGCACTGGAAGGCGACGAAGTACGCGTGGACGGCGAGATCGTCAAGGCACGCATCCTCGCCGCCACACCGTCCGCCAAGCGCGCGGTATACATCGCGCTGAACAAGCCGGTCGGCGTTACCTGCACCACCGACCAGACGGTGAAAGACAACATCGTCAATTTCGTCGACCACCAGGAACGCGTCTTCCCCATCGGCCGCCTGGACAAGGATTCCGAAGGCCTGATTCTGCTCACCAGCAACGGCGATATCGTCAACGAAATCCTGCGCTCGGAAAACAACCACGAGAAGGAATACCTCGTGGCCGTGAACAAGGCGGTGACCGACGAATTCCTGCAAGGCATGGCACGTGGCGTACGTATCCACGGCCAGATGACCAAGCCATGCAAGGTGCGCAAGATCGCCAAGTTCGGCTTCGCGATCGTCCTAACGCAGGGTTTGAATCGACAGATTCGTTTGATGGCCGCGGAGTTTGGTTATCGCGTGACGCAGTTGCGGCGGGTGCGCATCGTCAACGTGAAGCTGGGGCATTTGAAGGTGGGGCAGTGGCGGAATCTCACCGATGCGGAGTTGAAGGGGTTGTTGCCTCAGCGGACGCAGTGGTAGTTGGCGACGCCTCGCTGTTTCGTCTTTAGCCGTTATCCCTGCGAAGGCAGAGATCGAGTTTCGCCAGTGGTCGGCTGTCGCCTCGTGCTTTATCGCGACCTGGCCGCTTACGCAGAGGGCGTTTCGATCGTCTGCCGACGACGCGAAGCTAGTCCCGTGGAACACAGCGGGTAGTTCGGAGCGCTTCGCAACGCGCCCTCGCGAAGAGGACTTAAAGCAGGCCTCGCTACGCTTCCCGACCGGTGTGGAGAACTCGCCACGGAACGGCATCGTCTTTCTCTTCTGCCTTGGCTTTGTGCACTAAAGCAGGAGCCACGCGACCCGCCGCGATGCGATGTGCGGCGCAGCTGCACGAGCCGTCCGCTTTCGCTTTTGACCTTCCGGCCCCCTGTGCGGCGGTGAGGGGTGGACGACAAGGCCCGCAGGGGGGATCGGCATGGATGCCGATCCCTTTTCGCCAGGGCAGGATGCCCTGTCGAAAAGCCCGGCCACTCCTCACGGACTGGCCGGCTTCACCGGCCAGCGCCAAGTGGGGGTGCCCTTTCTTTGGGTTACTTTTCTTGGGCAAGCAAAGAAAAGTGACTCGGCCTCCGGCAGGAGGTCGAAACGCCCGCCGCGTAGGCGGCCAGGTCGCGATCACGCGCCAACCGAGAGCAAAGTCACTGGATCCCTGCCTTCGCAGGGATGACGGCTTAGAAGAAACGATGAGGCTAGATTGACCCCTCACCCCAACCCTCTCCCCCAAAAGGGCGAGGGAGCAGAAATGCAGCGCCTCGCCTCTACCCACCATCTCGCTGTCCGCACCCAAGAACACCCCGAGTCGAAAACCCGCTGCACCGCAACATCAACACACACAAAAAACTCCCCAAACCCAACCAACCAAAGAACCACCCAACAAAAACCCCAAACGCACCTGCACAAACCGTTACAACCGAGCCCATCCCTCGACATCCCCGCCACTCTGGTGCATACGTATTCACTTCGATGAACCGGCGCAGCCATCGCAGAATCGCCGGACTCTGAATTGGGGAGAGGCAATGAATTTGAATTCGACACCGGCGTCGAAGAACGCCGTTGATGATCTTGGGCAGCACGCCACTGCGCGTGTAGTGCTCATCGCCGCCGCCGCTGCGCTGGGCGGTTTCCTGTTCGGCTTCGATACTGCGGTGGTCAACGGCGCGGTCGATGCCGTGCGCGGCAATTTCGGGCTGGATGCGGCGCGTATCGGTTTCGCCGTGTCATGTGCACTGCTCGGCTCGGCGGCCGGCGCCTGGTACGCAGGCCCGCTGGCTGATCGCGTGGGCCGTGTTCGCGCGATGCAGGTGGCCGCAGTGTTCCTCGCGTTGAGTGCGCTTGGTTCGGGCTTGGTCACCGGCGTAGGCAGCCTTGTTTTCTGGCGTCTTGTCGGTGGCATCGGCGTGGGCGTGGCATCGGTGATCGCACCGACCTACATCGCGGAGATCTCGCCGGCCGCCGTGCGCGGTCGACTGGGTTCGTTGCAGCAACTCGCGATTGTGCTGGGCATTTTCGCTGCGTTGCTCAGCGATGCGTGGCTCGCTGGCACGGCCGGCGGCGCCGTGGAGAAGTTGTGGTTTGGCCTCGCCGCGTGGCGCTGGATGTTCCTCGTTGCGGTGGTGCCAGCGTTGATCTACGGCTCGCTGGTGCTTGGCGTACCGGAATCGCCGCGCCATCTGGTTGCAAAGGGTCGCCTCGCCGAAGCGAAGGACGTGCTGCGCCAAGTGCTGAACATGCACAGCGATGCGGCACTGGATGCCAAGGTGAAGGACATCCAGGACAGCTTGCATTCGGAATACCGTCCCACGCTCAAGGATCTGCGCGGCCCGCGTCTGGGTCTGTTGCCGGTGGTGTGGATCGGCATCCTGCTGTCGGTGTTCCAGCAGTTCGTCGGTATCAACGTCATCTTCTATTACTCGTCCACGCTGTGGCACTCGGTGGGTTTCAGCGAGAGCGATTCGTTCTCCATCACGGTCGCTACGTCGGTGGTGAACGTACTGGTGACGTTGGTCGCCATCGCACTGGTGGACCGCATTGGCCGCAAGCCGCTGCTGGTGATCGGTTCCGCCGGCATGACCATCACGCTGGGCGCGATGGCGTGGTGCTTCTCGCAGGCCACGGGTACTGGCGCCAGCCTGAGCCTGCCAGCGCCGTGGAATATGGTGGCGCTGGTCGCGGCCAATGCCTACGTGGTGTTCTTTGGTCTGAGCTGGGGCCCGATGGTGTGGGTGCTACTGGGTGAGATGTTCCCCAACCGCATCCGCGCCATTGCGCTCGCCGTGGCTGCCGCCGCGCAGTGGCTGGCTAATTTCGTCATCACCAGCACCTTCCCGGCGTTGTCCGAGGTCGGCCTGTCCTTCGCGTACGGCCTGTACGCGGCGTTCGCGCTGATTTCGCTGTTCTTCGTACTGAAGGCAGTGCGTGAAACCAAGGGCGTGGAATTGGAAGATATGCAGGGCTGAAGCCAAGGGCGCGTTTGACACGCGCCCTTTTTTCGGTGTACATATTTAACTAATACTTTAATTGCTTAAAAGCTGATGGCCATCGATCAAGTCTTCGAAGCACTCGCCTCTCGCCCCCGTCGCGAGATCCTGGCGTACCTGTCAGCACAGGAGTTGACGGCCGGCGACATCGCCGGCCGCTTCGAGATGACGGCGCCAGCCATCTCCCGGCATCTGTCCATCTTGGAAGCCGCTGGGCTGGTGAGCAGCGAGCGCCGCGGCCAATACGTGTTCTACCGGCTCAACAAGGACAGCCTGGTCAACACGCTGACCGGCTTCGCTTTCGAAATCTGCCCCACTGCAGGTCCGCTGAAGCGCGAATCGCGCAAGCTGGCTCGTAAGGGCAGCGCGTAGTGCCGTAACCACCCGGCGATTGGCGCCGGGTTCGCAAAGGAGCTGCCCGATGTCGTCTCACGCCCGTGCCGTCCCCACTTCCCCAGCGCTCGCCTCCCATCGCGAAGCGGCGGGCTGCCCATCGAGGTGACGTTGATCGCGCAGTTGGGCCACGGTTCTGGCGACCAGCTCGTCGCCGGTGCAACGGCGCGCCAGCGGGCGCACGCCGGCTTCATCGACGCGATGGACGAACCGTCAGCCAAGCTGGCCGGTGCAGACTTCGAAAAAGGCGACCCCACCTCGCTCTACAGCTTCACGGTGGAGGCGAAGGGACATCCCTTCCATCGCCATGCCGGGCACCGCGTGTTCACGGCGATATCCGGTAGCGGCGGCGTGCAGCTTCGTTTTTCGGACGCTACGCCGGCGCAGGTTACCGACGATCCGATGAGCTTTCTGCGCGGATTGCGCTATATCGACATCCCGCCGGATTGCCTGTTCACAGTGCGCTTCGGCGGCAACACCTGGCACCAGTTTGCGTCGCTACACCCTCGCGCCGGGCATCCCGCGCTGTTCGCGCTGTCCTGCCATACCAACGAGCTGGGTGGTGATCTCCCTGCGGATATCCAGCAACAGATCCGCGCGAACGAGGCGACCATCCCCTCGCTGACGGAACTGCTCCCGCTCACCGTCCAGCGCCTGCTCGACGATGGCGCGCTACGACACGTGGACGTGCCCACCATGGCCTTGTCGCTCGATGCACCGGCCGGCTCGCTGCAGAGCCTGCTCTGTCGCGCTGCCAGAGGCGTCGCGGGCAGGCTGCGTGGCGCATGGGCACACGTGCGCCGGGCGGGAGGCTTCGCCGCACAGCGCGGTGGCCGGCATACGGTGATGCTGTTGCCCGAACCGCCAGCCGACTCATTGCTGCACGAACAGTTGCAGGGACGCCACCATCATCAGGATACCTCCGTGCTCGGCCTGGATCAGGCTGGCATCGACGGACTGGGTGCCACTGCACTGCTCAGTTCCCTGCTCGACGCCTTCATCGCCAACCCGCCGCCCGGTGTCTCCCATCTGATGGCGTTCCGCAACCTGCTCGTCAAACCGCTCGGCCTGCGCACCTCGTCGCTGGGCTGCCCGGTGTCATCGCTGCTTGGCACGGCGGATGGCCCCAGGTTCATGAACCGCTATCCGGTGATCGATCAACGCGTCGATGCGGGCGACACCTTCGCGCAGGTGATTCTGGGTGCAGACGACAAGCACCTTCGTTTTCGCTCCTGCGTCGCCGTACGCATTCGTGGCGCGGGCCGGGTCGAGCTAAGCCTGGGCACCCGCGTGCAGTGCACGAACCTGTTTGGGCACGCCTACATGGCGGTGGTCGACCATTTCCACCGCAGCTATGCCAGCCCAACCATGCTGCGCGCGGCCACCGAGCATGCATTTGCCGCGCATGAGTCGCCGGTAGATGCGATCATGGCGCATGACTGATTTCCGCACGCTCCCGCTCAAGCCCGCGCTCCTCGCCAGCGTGGAAACCCTCGGCTATACCGAGATGACCCCGGTACAGGCCCTGAGCCTGCCGCCCATCCTCGAAGGGCGGGATGTCATCGCGCAGGCCCGCACCGGTAGCGGCAAGACGGCCGCCTTCGGGCTGGGCCTGCTGCAGCAGATCGACGTGGACACCATCCGCCTGCAGGCGTTGGTGCTCTGCCCCACGCGTGAGCTGGCCGACCAGGTGAGCAAAGCGATCCGCAAGCTGGCGGCCAATACACCTAACGTAAAGCTGCTGACGCTGTGCGGCGGCATGCCACTGGGCCCGCAGCTCGCCTCGCTCACGCATGATCCGCACATCGTGGTCGGTACGCCCGGCCGCGTGCAGGAGCACCTCAAGCGCGCCAGCCTGCACGGTGGTGGCATCAAGGTGCTGGTGCTGGACGAGGCCGACCGTATGCTCGACATGGGCTTCAGCGAGGCCATCGACGACATCGTCGGGCGCATCGCGAAACACCACCAGACGCTGCTGTTCTCGGCCACGTATGCGGAAGAAATCCGTCAGGTGAGCAAGCGCCTGCAGCGCGAGCCGGTGGAAGTGACGGTGGAAGCCCCGCACGAAGAATCCACCATCGAGCAGCACTTCCACGAAGTGGAACCGGCACAGAAGATCGACGCGCTCGCGCAGTTGCTGGACAAGGGCACGCTCAGCACCGAGCAGACACAGCACGCACTGGTGTTCTGCAATATGCGCAAAGACGTGGATGCCGTGGCGCAAGAACTCGACCGACGCGGCTTCTCCGCGCTGGCCTTGCACGGTGACATGGAGCAGCGCGACCGCGACGAGGTGTTGGTGCAGTTCGCTAACCGCAGCTGCTGCGTTCTAGTAGCGACGGACGTCGCCGCGCGCGGCCTGGACATCGCCTCGCTGCCGCTGGTAGTGAGCTACGACATCGCGCACGATCCAGACACACACACGCATCGCGTGGGCCGCACCGGGCGAGCGGGCGAGAATGGCCTCGCCATCACGCTGGTCACTCCGCGCGAACGCCCCAAGGCGATGAACATCGAGGAGCAGCTCGGCCAGCCGCTTTCGTGGCGCCCGCTGCGCGTATCGCCGCCGCGCGGCAAGCAGCTCAACCTGGCACCGATGAAGACGTTAGTCATCGACGCCGGTCGACAGGACAAGCTGCGACCCGGCGATATCCTTGGTGCGCTTACCGGCGACGCGGGGCTGGACGCCAAGGACATCGGCAAGATCGACGTGTTCGCCACGCGCGCCTATGTCGCCCTGCGGCGGGATCTTGCGAACAAGGCGTTGGAGCGACTGCGTTCCGGCAAGGTCAAGGGACGCAACTTCCGCGTGCGCCCCCTGCACTAAGCTCACACCGTTCAAAGGCAAGGGAACCCCACATGATCCGCTGGCGCTTTTTGGCCGCCGCATTCTGCGCACTCGCGGCCACCGCCGCTGCTCACGCTGCCGCGCCCGTCTATGGCTACCGCGTGGTGAAGGTCTATCCGCACGATACCTCGGCCTATACCGAGGGCCTGTTTTACAAGGACGGCTATCTCTACGAGAGCACGGGCGAAGCTGGCGACTCCACCGTGCGCAAGGTGGAGCTGGAGAGCGGCAAGGTCGTGCAGCGCCATGATCTGCCGTCGCAGTATTTCGGCGAAGGCATCGTAGATTGGGGTTCGCAGATCGTGCAGCTGACCTGGAAGGATCAGCTCGGCTTTGTCTATGACATGGCCTCGTTCAAACAGCAGCGTACTTTTTATTACGCTGGTGAAGGCTGGGCGCTGACTCGCAACAACAAGCAGATCTACATGAGCAACGGCACGTCGCAGTTGCAGGTCCTCGATCCAAACACGCTAGCCGTTGTAAACACCATCAATGTCACCGACGACGGCCGACCGGTGGTCAATCTCAACGAGCTGGAATGGGTGAAGGGTGAGATCTACGCCAACGTGTGGCTCACCAACCGCATCGCCCGCATCGACCCCACCACGGGCCACGTCACGGGCTGGATCGACCTGACCGGCCTGTTCGACGTCAGCACACTGCCCGACCCCGGCAACGACGTGCTCAACGGCATCGCCTATGACGCCAAGCGCGACCGCCTGTTTGTCACTGGCAAGCGCTGGCCGAAGCTGTTCGAGATCACCCTGGTGCCACGCAGCCCTTAACCCTGCCATTCGGCATGGGTTGAGCCCGCCCGGGCGGGGGTAAAGTGGGGCGTTACCTTGCCCGGAGCTTTCGATGCGCTACGTTCCCCTGTTGCTGCCGCTGGCACTCAGCCTCGCCGTCTCCACCGCGTACGCCGACGAGTCACCGGTACAGCCGCGCGCGCAACCGTCGCTGCTGGCGCTGTCCACGGCGCCGAGCGAAACGGAGCTGCACGCGACCATCGCCAAGCTGGTGAGCTTCGGCACACGCCATACGCTCTCCGATACCACCTCTGACAAGCGCGGCATCGGCGCCGCGCGCCGCTGGGTGAAATCGCAGTTCGAGGCCATCGCCAAGGAATGCGGCGGCTGTATCGAAGTGGTCACGCCCTCGCAGGTGTTCACCGGCAAGCGCGTCCCGCAGCCGACGGAAGTGATGGACGTGGTGGCGATCAAGCGCGGCAAGACCGATCCCAAGCGCGTGATTGTGATGACCGGCCACCTGGATTCGCGCGTCACCGATGTGATGAACGCCAAGTCCGACGCACCGGGCGCGAACGACGATGCCTCTGGCGTGGCCGCGCTGATGGAAGCGGCGCGACTGCTGTCCAAGCAGGACAACGATGCCACCCTGGTATTCGCCGCGCTGTCTGGCGAGGAGCAGGGTCTGTATGGTGGCAAGGTACTAGCCGACTACGCCGTGCAGCAGGGCTGGCAGGTGCAGGCCGACCTCAACAACGACATCGTGGGCAACAGCCACGGCCAGAACGGCGTGCTGGACAACACCACGGTGCGTATCTTCTCCGAAGGCACAAAGAGCAACGAGACGCCGGAGCAAGCGAAGTACCGCGCCTATCACGGCGGCGAAGTGGATTCGCCCTCACGCAACGTGGCGCGCTACATGGAGCAGATCGGCTCGACCTATCTGCCGGACCTGCGCGTGCACATGGTCTACCGCACCGATCGCTACAGCCGTGGCGGTGATCAAGTGCCGTTCCTTGAAGCAGGCTACCCCGGCGTGCGCGTCACCGAGGGCCACGAGGATTACACCCGCCAGCACCAGGATCTGCGCACTGAGAAGGGCATCAAATACGGTGACACCATCGACGGCGTCGACTTCCGTTACCTCGCCCGTGTCACCGCGCTCAACACTGTGACCATGGCCGCGCTCAGTCGCGCCCCTGCGCCGCCCAGCGGCGTCAGCACCGAGGGTGCACTCGCCACCGACACCACCGTGCACTGGAAGAAGGTGCCGGGTGCCGCTGGCTACGTGGTGCACTGGCGTGACACCACCGCACCGCAGTGGCAGTACAGCCGCTCCGTGGGCGATGTGGACCAGGCGGTGATCAAGGATGTGGTGATCGACGACTGGTTCTTCGGCGTCTCGGCCGTCTCCGCCGAGGGCTACGAAAGCCCGGTGGTATTCCCCGGTGATGCGGGCAGTTTCGAGCGCTCGCCGGCCCCAAAATCGCCGTGACCCCCACCGTCATTCCCGCGAAGGCGGGGATCCAGTGCCTTTTGAAACGCATGACAAGAACGAAAGACGCTGGATCCCCGCCTTCGCGGGGATGACGGTGAGGCATGTACAACGTGTGCCGGGGAACGTAAAAGCACGAAAACCAAAACCCCACTAAAATCCCCGCGCCGCTGCATCCTAGGAAACAGCGGCCGCATCGATACGGATGCGTATCAACGGACGATACCAAGGGGATTTCCATGTTTCGCAAAACGCTACCGCTGGCGCTGGCCCTGCTTGCCGGCTTTGTCCTGGCCGCCCCCGTCGCGGCCATGCCCGACGCCAAGGGCGAACACCAGATGACGGCGGAGGAGTTCGTCGCCTCACTGCACCCGAAGACGGGCGACGTAACCATTCCGGAGGCCAAGGCCACGTTGAAGCTGGCCAACGGCTACAGCTTCCTATCCGCCAGCGATGCACAGCGCGTGCTGACGCAGGCCTGGGACAACCCGCCCGACGACAGCGTGCTGGGCCTGATCCTGCCGAGCACCGACGCGCATTCGGTGCTGGACGACAGCGCCTGGGCCGTGGTCGTCACCTTCGTCGACGAAGGCTATGTGTCCGACAAGGACGCCGCCAAGATCGACTACGACGACATGCTCAAGGACCTGAAGAAGGCCACGCAGGACAACAATGCGGATCGCCTCAAGGAAGGCTATCCCGCCATCGAACTGGTCGGTTGGGCCGAACCGCCGCGCTATGATCCCTCCACGCACAAGCTGTACTGGGCACGCGACCTGAAGTTCAAGAAGGCCGACGGCAGCGATGACGGCCAAACGCTCAACTACGCCATCCGCGTACTGGGTCGCCGGGGTTATCTGTCGCTCAACGCCATCGCACCGATCAAACAGCTCGACAAGGTGCGCGCAGACATGCCCGACGTGGTGGCCATGGCCGAGTTCGATCAGGGCGAGCGTTACGCCGACTACAACGCTGGCACTGATAAGGCCGCTGCCTATGGCATCGCCGCGCTGGTGGCGGGCGGCATCGCGGCCAAGGCAGGCTTGTTCGCCAAGCTCGGCATATTGCTGCTCGCATTCAAGAAATTCATCGTGATCGGCATTGCCGCCGTCGGCGGCTTCTTCGCCAAGCTCTTCAAGCGCAAGAAGGCTTGATGTCATTCAGGTGTCGCGCCACCTGAGGGTGGCGCGACACGCTGTTCAACGGTCGCTCTCCCACGGTACGCCCAGTGCGATCAGGCGCCGCAAGCCATCGTCACTAGGTTGCAGCGCACGACTGCTCGCCCGACGCCTGAGCCAACCCGCATCGAGCAACGCGTCAGTCAGCGATACACCGAGTGGACCGCCCAGATGCAGGCGCCGCTCCGTCCAATCCAGACATCCCCGCCCCGTCAACGGCAGCAGGGCTTCGACGCGCGACGCATCGAGTCCGGCGTCGGCGAGCGCCTGGACGCCACTCTCCAGAAGACGCATGCCTTCGCTCGCCGTCTGCAGGTAACCACGCTGCAGGAGCGCATCACACAAGCCCACACCCAGCCGCCCGGCGAGATGCCGATAACAGGTCCGCGCTGTGCACAAGGCACGATTGCCACCGGTGGGATCGGGCAGCACCGGCCGCGTGCGCGGCAAGGCGAGCCTTTCGATCAAGGCCGCGACATCGTCGTTGGCCAAGTGGTAGTAGCGATGGCGGCCCTGCTCGTGTACCGCCAACAAACCGCCTTCCAGCAAGCGCTTGAGATGCGCGCTGCCCGTCGCCGCCCCCACGCCCGCAGCTCGCGCCAGTTCGCCTGCGGGACGCGACGTGCCATCGATCAACGCCAGCAACATAGCGGCGCGAGCCGGCTCGGCGAGCAGTGCGCCGATCTCGGCCAGCTGGTATCGGCTCGGGGAGACTGCATCGTTCATGCGCGCAGTCTAACGCCGTGCTTCGCGGCGATAGTTCGACCACGAGCGAAACATTCACGGACCACGCCGGGGACACTGTCTGCATGGACATGCATCGCTACCCCGACATGCGGATCATCCGCCCTTCCATCCTCTACTTCGGTACGCCGGTGGTGCTGATCACCACGCGCAACCCGGATGGCTCCACCAACATCACGCCGATGTCATCCGCCTGGGCTCTGGCTAACCGCATCGTCATCGGCCTGACTGGCGGCGGACAGGGCCTGGCGAACCTGCGGCGCGAAGGCGAGTGCGTGCTCAACCTTGCCGGCGAGGACATGCATCGCGGCGTGGAACGCATTGCGCCAACCACTGGCCGCCAGCCCGTGCCGCCCTGGAAACAGGCCACGGGCTATCGCCATGAAGCGGACAAGTTCGCGCTCGGCGGCTGGCATGCCGCGCCGTCCCTTGCGGTGAAACCGCCGCGCATCATGGAATGCCCGCTGCAACTGGAAGCCCGCTTGTTGTTGGATGTCGATCGCCCGCTGGACGCGTGGAGCGACGGCCCGGGCGGTTACGCCATCCTCGAACTGGAAGTGCTCCACGTGCACGCGCATGAGGACGTCACCGTGCCCGACACGCAGCATGTCGACCCGCAGCGCTACCGGCCGCTGTTCTACCTGTTCCGCCATTACGTGGGGCCCGGCAAGCCCATGGGCAGGACGTTTAAAGCGGAAGTTTGAACGGGCCGGTGATGTTGTTGCAGCGAAAGCCGGTGCTAGGATCGAACCTATTACGGCTTCGGTACGATTGCGGTCGAGCATGCGCATTCTGGTCACGGGCAGTTCGGGTCATCTGGGCAAGGCGCTGGTGCGCACACTGCTCGATGACGGTCACGAGGTCATCGGGCTGGACGTAGCCGAGGGGCCCTACACACACCGCGTGGGCTCCATCGCCGACCGCGCCTTTGTAAAGCGTTGCATCGCTGGCGCTGCCACCGTGTTCCACCCGGCCACGCTGCACAAGCCACATGTCGCCACGCACGCCCGACAGGATTTTCTCGACGTCAATCTCACCGGCACGCTGAACCTGCTGGAGGAAGCCGTCGCCACCGGCGTGGAGTCCTTCGTCTACACCAGCACCACCAGCGTATTCGGCGACGCGCTCACCCCGCACACCAACGAGCCGGCCGCGTGGGTCACCGAAGACCTGGCATCCGTACCCAAGAACATCTACGGCGTCACCAAGTCAGCCGCCGAGGACCTGTGCCAGCTGTTCCAGCGCAACCAGGGCCTGTCCACCATGGTGCTGCGCACCTCGCGTTTCTTCCCCGAGGAAGACGACGATCGCACCGTGCGTGCGCGCTACACCGACGACAACCTCAAGGCGAACGAGTACCTCCACCGTCGCGTCGACATCGAAGATGTAGTGAGCGCTCATCTGCTCGCCGCACGCCGCGCCCCCATGCTCGGCTTTCGCCGCTACATCATCAGCGCCACCACACCGTTCCTGCCGGAAGATCTGGCTGAGCTGCGTGTACACGCACCCTTGGTGGTGCGTCGACGCGTCCCTGGTTACGAAGCGGTCTATGCGCAGCACGGGTGGAAGATCGCGCAGGGCATTGATCGTGTGTACGTGAATCAGCGTGCGCGTGATGAGTTGGGTTGGACGCCACGCCATGACTTTGCCGCGCTGTTGGCGCGGTTGCAGGCGGGTGGGGACATTCGCAGTCCACTCGCTCGGGAGATTGGGTCAAAGGGGTATCACGCGGACGCGTTTAGTGATGGGCCTTATCCCGTCGAATCATGACTGAGGGTTGGGCGCGGAGCGCTTTAGTTCTGCTCCCTCGCCCCTTCGGGGAGAGGGGTGGGGTGAGGGGGCAACCTAGCCTCACCATTTCGATGGAATCGTCATCTCGGCGCACCCCGAGAAGGGGCAAGGGCCGGAGGCGCTTTTCAACAGCCGAATGGCTGGTCATCCAGTAGAGATATTGCTTGGTTGTCGCTTTGCAGCGACCTGGCTCGCCTGCGGCGGGCTTCCGAACTGCTACCGCAGTCCGGGTCACTTTCTCTTGCTTGCCCAAGAGAAAGCAACCGAAGAGAAAGGCCCCCCGGAATCGGCGCCTTCCGGGCTTCGCCCTCCAGGTACGCGTGCGGGTTCCGGGCTTTTCGACGGGGCTCCTGCCCCGGCGAAAAGGAATCGGCATCCATGCCGATTCCCCTGCGGGCCTTTTCTCCACCCGCCCGCCGCCTCATACGGGGCCCTAGTAGATCAAAAGCAGCGAGCACGCGGCTCGTGCAGCTTTGCTGCACATCGCATCGCGGCGGAACGCTTTGCTCCTGCACTAAGGCGCAAAGTCAAAGCAGAAGAGAAAGGTCATGCCGTTAGGTGGCGAGCGCTCCACATCGGTCAGGAAGCGTAGCGCGTGCTTTATGTAGCGCGCTTTATCTAGCCCCAGCGATCGGAAAGCGAAACTCGCTTCAAGTCCTCTCCGCATCGGCGATGTGCAGCTTTGCTGCCGAGCCGCGTGCTTGCCGCCTTTGATCTCCGGGCCCCCTGTGCGGCGGTGAGGGTGGACGATCAGGCCCGCAGGGGAATCGGCATGGATGCCGATTCCTTTTCGCCAGGGCAGGATGCCCTGTCGAAAAGCCCGGCCGCCCCTCACGAACTGGCCAGCTTCACCGGCCAGCGCCAAGTGGGGGTGCCCTTCTCTTTGGTTACTTTCTCTTGGGCATGCAAGAGAAAGTGACCCGGCCTCCGGCAGGAGGACGGAAGCCCGCCGCAGGCGAGCCAGGTCGTGACAGCGCGACAACCAAGCGCAAGGTCACTGGATCCCTGCCTCCGCAGGGATGACGGTTTCATCGAAACGGCAAGGCAAGCACCCAACCCTCTCCCCAAAAGGGGCGAGGGAGAAGAACTGAGACACCCCTAACCAATAATCGCCAACACCGCCGCAAACCAAATCACCACCACCCCACCCGCAAACGCCCGCCGCGCCGCCCCGATGCGCTCCCCGCTCTCCTCACTCACCGGCGTAGTCACAATCCACGGCACCGAGGCCAGCAACCCAAACCCAACAAAGGCCAACACGATCACCGCCACATCCAGCCCCCGCCACGGCACCGGCTCGTGTACGCCCCAGTAGCCCAGAAAAGCCATCCCCATCGCGCACAAGGTGGCCGATGCGGAACACAACCCGACGACTGAACCTGCTGGTGCACGCATGGCAGCTGTCTCCGGCAAGGAATGCGCAGAGCCTACCGCAGCCGGGAAAAAGGAATGTCGAAATCCGGCGACCCCGTTCGTCATGAGGATAAGCGCGCCAAAAAAGGCGCCCGTTTCCCCGCCCAAGGAGTTGACGATGTCCCTGCCCTACCGCACGCACGCCGCCCTCACCAGCGCTCTGCTGCTCCTGCTCGCCGCTGGTACGGCAAATGCCGCTGCCGCCACCTATGTCATCGACCCCGCACATACCTATCCCAGTTTCGAGGCTGACCACTTCGGCGGGCTATCCACCTGGCGCGGCAAGTTCGACCGTACTTCCGGCAAGGTCACGCTGGACAAGGCCGCCGGCACCGGCAGCGTAGATATCACCGTCGACGCCACCAGCGTGAATTTCGGCCTGGACAAGATGAACGAGACGGCGCGCGGCAAAGAATTGTTCGACGTGGCGCAGTACCCCACCGCCACCTACCGCGGCCAGCTCGCCGGGTTCGTCAACGGTGCGCCGACGCGGGTGGATGGCTCACTCACCCTGCATGGCGTGACGCGCCCGCTGGAACTGACCATCAAAAGCTTCAAGTGCGTGCCGCATCCGCTCTACAAGCGCGAGCTGTGCGGAGCGGATGCCTATGCCACGTTCAAGCGTGATGCCTTCGGCATGGACAGCGGCAAGGACTACGGCTTCAACATGGACGTGACACTGCGCATTCAGGTGGAAGCTCTGATCGACGACGGCAGCGCCGGCAAAGTCGCGCTCGCTGCGCCCACCCACTGAGCACGGAATACGACCATGTCACTCACACTCTACATGCATCCGCTGGCAGCCTATTGCCACAAGGCGCTGATCGCGCTGTACGAGAACGACACACCCTTCCATTCCCATCTGGTGGATCTGGCAGATGACACGCAACGCGCCGCGTTCTACGCGCTGTGGCCGATCGGCAAATTTCCCGTGCTCAACGACCACACGCGGGGCTGCCTGGTGCCAGAGTCCAGCATCATCATCGAATATCTTGCGCGGCATTATCCCGGCAAGGTCGCGCTAGTTCCCGAGGATCCCGACGAGGCGCGTGAAGTGCGCTTCCGCGACCGCTTCTACGACCAGTATGTCGCCGAGCCGATGCAGAAGGTGATCACCGACCGGCTACGTCCCGATGGTCAGCACGATCACTACGGCGTAGCGCAGGCACGAGAGAAGCTGCGCTCTGCGCTGGACTTGATCGAACGCGAGTTCGAGCGCGATAACGGCAAGCGCCAGTGGGGCGCCGGCGAGCACTACAGCATGGCCGATTGCGCGGCGTCGCCCGCGCTGTTCTATGCCAACTTCGTGATACCGCTGGAAGACGAGCACCCGCTCACGGCGGCCTACCTGCTTCGCTTAATGCAACGCCCATCGTATGCACGTGTGCTACGTGAGGCGGCGCCCTACCTGCACATGGTCCCTTCCGAACCCGTCGAAGCCTGACATTCCAACCACCGCCATCGCATCAAGGAAACAGACGATGTTCATCGCACTCATCATTATCGTGGCCGTCATCGCCGTTGTGCTGATCGTGGCCGCCATGCGCCCGGATCAATTCCGCATCGAGCGCTCGGCCACCATCCAGGCAACGCCCGAACGCATCTTTCCGCTCATCAACGATCTGCATCGCTGGCAGTCATGGTCGCCGTACGAGAAGAAAGACCCCGATATGCAACGCAGCTTTGAGGGACCATCGTCAGGCCCCGGCGCCGCCTATGGCTGGAACGGCAACAAGAACATCGGCAGTGGGCGCATGGAGATCAGCGAATCCATGCCGTCCTCGCACGTGCGCCTACAACTGGAATTCTTTACCCCGTTCAAGGCGAGCAACACCGCCGATTTCGTGCTCGACCCACAGGGCGCCGCAACGCGTATCACCTGGTCCATGCAAGGCCGCGCCAACTTCATGAGCAAACTGATGGGCGTGGTGTTCAACATCGACAAGATGGTCGGCAAAGACTTTGAGGACGGCCTGGTCAACTTGCGTAGGCTGACCGAAGAACCGGCCTGATTCCGCAGTGCAACAACACGCATGCGGGTGCGTATTTTTCAAATGCGTAACAGCAGGCTTACGCCAAGCCTAAGCAAGCTCGCTTGCGGCTGAATGGATTCGACAACGCGCACCGCATGCGTCAACCGCCTTGCGGGCGCCTCGTTCTCCGGCATGAGTCATCCATCCACCGGATGACCTACAGGGGTCACACACACCACATGCAGTGGGCGCAAGCCCAGGGGTTGTGACACCTATTAAAAACCTGTCGGAACAATGAGGACCGAAGCCCATGAAGAACCTTATGACGTCACGTTTCAGCCTGATCGCTTTCGGCATGGTCGCCGCCCTCGCCAGCGCCGGAGCCATGGCGCAGGCCACCAACCCCAACGACATTCCGGGTCATCCCCGCGTCAGCGAAGTGAACCAGCGCCTGGACAACCAGCAGAACCGCGTCCAGGCCGGCGTGGCCGATGGCCAGCTCAACGCCAAGCAAGCCGCCCGTGACGAAAAGCAGGATTCCAACATCGCCGCCCGTGAAAGCCGTGACGAAGCCGAACACGGCGGCCACCTGACCAAGCAGGAAGATAAGAACCTCAACAAATCGCTGAATCAGGACAGCAAGCGCATCCACAAGCAGCGCACCAAGTAATCGCCCACGCGATAACGCCCTGAACGGCCCGGCCCTGCCGGGCCGTTCGCGTTTGTGCGGGCACAACTTCCAGCACTGTCCCCTCCCCGCGAGCGTGCCAGTATCCGGGGACCATCATTCGGGCGGGAGGGTCGTATGGTCAGCAGGATTCTGGCAGCGGCATGCGCGTGTGCACTGGCGTTCGGCACGGCCCATGCGGCCGACGCATCGACGGGCAAGCCGCACTATGGCGCGTGGGGCTTCGACCAGGCGGGCGGCGATAGCTCGGTCAAACCCGGCAACGACTTCTTCCGCTACGCCAACGGCACCTGGCTGGACCACACGCCGATTCCCGCCGACAAACCAGCCGTCAGCCTGCGACTGGCGATGACCGACCTCACCGAGCAACGGCTGCATGACCTGATGGAAGCAGCAGCACAGGGCAAGGCCGGCGACGCGACGCTCCAAAGCAAAGTCGGGATGTTCTACCGCTCTTTCATGGACCAGACCCACCTCGACGCGCTGGGCGCAAAACCGATCACTCCGCAACTCGATGCGGTGAAACAAGCTGCCACGCGCGATGCGCAAGCCGCGCTGATGGGCCGTACCAACACCGATTTCGACGGTTCTCTGTTCAACATCAGCATCGATGTCGACCTGAAGGACATCAACCAATACGCCGTTTATGTGTCGCAGGCCGGTCTGGGTATGCCGGACCGTGACTACTATCTCAAGCCGGATTTCGCGAAACAGAAGGCCGCCTACCAGACCTACGTCACGCGCCTTCTCACGCTGGCCGGCTGGCCGCAACCCGACGCCGCGGCGAAGGACGTGGTGGCGTTCGAGACGGCCATCGCGCAGGCCAGCATCAGCAAAGTCGAGCAGCGCGATCCGGTGGCCATGTACAACCCGATGAGCGTCAGTGATCTGCAAAAGCTCGCGCCCGGGTTCGCCTGGAGCGATTTCTTCAAGGCGGCGCAACTCGGAAAGCAGGCGCACGTGGTCGTGATGGAGAAGACCGCCTTCCCGAAGCTGACCGCGCTATATGCAAAGACGCCTGTCACGACCATCCAGGCATGGCAGGCCGCGCGCATCGCAGACAACGCCGCCTATTACCTCTCGGATCCGTTCCAGCAAGCGTACTTCGAGATGCACAACAAGACGTTGGCCGGCCAACAGCAGATCGAAGCGCGCTGGAAGCGCGGTGTGCATGCCGTGTCGGGAGGCGATTGCGAGGTAGGCGAACGCCTTTATTGCTTCGGCAACCTCGGCTGGGCGGTGGGCCAGCTCTACACGGATACGTATTTCCCCGCCGCGTCCAAAGTGAAGATCGAGCAACTCGTCGGCAACCTGAAGGCGGCCTACCACGTACGCATCGAGAAACTCGACTGGATGGGCCCGGAAACACGCAAGGAAGCGCTGAAGAAGCTCGACACCTACACCATCAAGGTCGGCTACCCCGACCATCCGCGTGATTACACCGACGTCGCCATCCAAGGCGACGACCTAGCCGGCAACGTGCTGCGCGCGGCGCAAGCCGACTGGTCGTTCTACGTGAATCGTCTGGACAAGCCGGTCGACCGCAGCGACTGGAGCATGACGCCACAGACCAACGATGCCTATAACGGTACGCTGCGCGACATCGTCTTTCCTGCCGCCATCCTGCAGCCGCCGATCTTCGATCCCAACGCCGACCCCGCCATCAACTATGGCGCCATCGGCGGCTTCATTGGTCACGAGCTCACGCACGGCTTCGACGACGAAGGCCGCAAGATCGACGCCAGCGGTGCGCTGCGCGACTGGTGGACGCCCGCCGATGCAAAGGCCTTCGAGGAACGCGCGAAGAAACTCGGTGCGCAGTACGACGCTTTCGAGCCGCTGCCCGGCGTGCACATCAACGGCAACCTGTCCATGGGCGAGAACATCGCCGACCTCGGTGGACTCACCCTCGCGCTCGACGCCTACCATGCCTCGCTGCATGGCAAGCCCGCACCGGTGATCGACGGCCTTACCGGCGACCAGCGCGTGTTCCTGGGCTGGGCGCAGGCGTGGCGCGGCAAACTCACCGACGACGCCATCCGCCGCCAGGTGACCAGCGACCCGCACTCGCCGCGAGCATTCCGCGTCAACGGACCGGTGCGCAACATCGATGCGTGGTATCAGGCGTTCGACGTGCAGTCGGGCGACAAGCTGTACCTCGATCCGAAGGATCGGGTGCGGATTTGGTAACTACTACCTAGCGACGGCGCTCGACAGCCACTAACGGTGAGCTGACGGCCAGGCGATGCGGTTGCTCAGCGATTTGACGCAACCGCCGTTCCGTGTCGCGCCCGCCCGTACGACGCCATCACCATCGGCGTCGTCATCATCGTGGTGACAATGGCCATCACTAGCAGGATGGTGAACATCGCGGTGTTGATGACGCCTGCATCAAGGCCAACCTTGATGACGATCAACTCCATCATCCCGCGCGCATTCATCAGCGAGCCGATGGTGAAGCTGTCGCGCCAGCTCTGCCCGGCGATGCGCGCTCCCGCCGTGCCACCCAGTAGCTTGCCCAGCACGGCAACAGCCAGCACCAGCAGCAACGCCACACCTGCGCCACCCGTGAGCACTTGTGCACTGGTGCTCAGGCCCGCCAGCACGAAGAACACCGGCACCAGCGTCGCCACTGTCACGTGCTCCACGCGCTCGATCAGCTTGTGCAGCAGGCGGTCGTCGCGCGGCAGGCACACGCCGAACAGGAAGGCACCGAACACGGCGTGCAAGTTGAGCCATTCGGTGATGGCTGCGCAACCAAAGGCCCCCGCCAGAAGGAAGGCGAGCACAGCGGCGTTCGCATTGCCTTCCGGGGCGTGACGCGCCAGCAACCGCGCGCATAGCGGGCGCAGCACGAACCACGTCAGCGCAAGTAGCAGCACCAGACCCATCACGGTGCGCCAGAACGGTGCCCAGTCACCATGCGCGCTGATCAATGCCACCACACAGGCCAGCATGATCCACGCAAGCACATCGACCACGGCGGCCGCGGCAATACCCAATCGCCCCGGCAGACTGTCGGTGAGGCCGCGCTCCTTCACGATGCGCGCCATGACCGGCAACGCGGTGATGGCGCAGGCAGTAGCGAAGAACAGCGCGAAGGCCGTCTTGGTAATGCCTGGCGGCGCGTAGTTCGCATACAGCAGCGGCGCGATACCCAGGGCGAGCGCCATCGGCAGCACGACCGAGATGCCGCCGATCCATGCGGCCGGCCGCAGCAAACCGCCGCGCGCACTGGCCGGCACGCGCAACTCCGCGCCCACCACCACCATGAAAAGGACCAGGCCCAGCGTACTCAGGCTCTGCAGGTTGCCCAGGCTGTCCGCCGGAAACAGTCGCTGCTGCCACGTGGGCGCGATGGCGCCGAACACGATAGGGCCAAGCGCCAGCCCCGCCAGCATCTCGCCCACCACAGCCGGCTGACCGAAGCGACGGGCAATCGTCGCGACCAGACGCGCGGCCACGATGATCACTACGAGCTGGATGAGCAGAAGCGGATGACCCATGAACATCTTCCGGAGGGAGTGCGGTGTCGTCAAACAAGCGCCACAGAGTGCACTGAGAGCCTGAGTCCCGCAACGCAGAATATTGCGACGCAAGTCGCCTGCACGACATCCCGCCAAGTTCCCATAGACTCGGGCCGTGCAAAGGGGAATACGTATGACTTCTAAAGCAGGAATGTGGCTGCTGGCTCTGTTTGCGACCACGGTGTCTATGACCACGGTACGCGCCGAGGACGGCTATTTCGTCAATCAGCGGAAGGAGGCCAGCATGCTGGTGACCGGCGTGGTCAATCTCAATCCCGATGGCTCTGTGCGGGACTACACGCTGGACCGCCCGGAGAGGCTGCCCGCCGAGGCTGGCGACGTAATCAAGCAGAACGTTGCGCGCTGGAAATTCCAGTTCGCCTCTCCGGTATCAACCGTCATCTCTGAAAAGATGACGCTGCGCCTGGTCGCACGCATGATTGACGACCAGCACGCGTCGGTACGCCTCGTCGGCACCAGTTTCGATGACGTGCAGGTTCCGGAAGACGAACGCATCGCGCACAAGGATCAGCCACGGATCGAGTACCCCAGGCAGGCCATCCAGGAGCGCTTCTGGGGAACGGTATATGTCCTGGTCCGCGTCGGCAGGGACGGATCAGTGCAGGAAGCGACCGCCGAGCAGGTCAACCTGGGTGCCTTTGCCCCGGCCGCCGACATGGCCCGCTATCGCAATTACCTTGCCGATGCTGCCGTGAAGGGCGTGAGGCAATCGACCTATGTCGTGCCCACGCAGGGCAAATCGGCGGGACGGCCCTTCTGGTTGGTGCGCATCCCGGTCAACTTCGTGCCCGTGGGAGAGCGGCCGACCGACGACTACGGCGTGTGGCGGGTCTATGTCCCGGGTCCCCGTATGAGCATCCCCTGGCTCGAGCACACTCAACTCGCTTCGGACGCGCCAGACACGGTTCCCACTGGCGGGCTACACACGCTGGGCGATCAACCGCAACTGGCGCCCGAATCCAGCGGCAGCTAAGAACCCGGTCAGGACCTCTGTGTCACCCACCCGCGTGCTGTGCGGGTGCCTGCGGGACGGCTGGAGGTCGGCAGCCCCTGCCTGCCCAGCCGGGGTCAAGTCGTCTGCGGGTGAGCTCACGCGAGCTTCGGGCCAGTCCCCTCCGACGCGAAAATTTCCTCGCATTTCCTAACTCCGCCCCCCCTCCTGAAGTTTTCCGGCTTATCCACGCTCAATCCACAATCTATTGGGTTGACCGGCCCGAGGTAGCCCGATATGTTGTGCCTCGTCGGTGCCAATCTCAGACCTATGGTCGGACTGGTTTAAAAGGGAATCCGGTGGAAATCCGGGACTGCCCCGCAGCGGTAAGTGGAAACGAAAGCCAACAACGCACTGGCCCTCAGCGGCTGGGAAGCGGGAGCGAGTAGGCGGGTCGAAAGACCCATGTCCACGAGTCCGAAGACCTGCCGACAGCCGTGGCCACGCACCACGGTGAAGGGTGACGGCTTCCGCGGGGAAGTGCGTCGATGCGCGGGGCGCCTGCCCTGCCGCTCGACCGTCCGCGAGACTTCACCTTCATTTACTCAGCCCTGCGCGCGCGAGCAGGCAGTTGATGACCAAGCTTGGAGCGAAGTCGCCATGCAACCTATTGATACCACTGGCCGCGAGCGTGAAGACGAGCGCGCCGACGCCCCCGTTTTCTCTGCCGACACCGTTGTGGCCGAAGCGCCGCGCACGGATACCCCCTTTGCCCTGACCCCACCCCACAACCCCGGCCAGATGCGCGTGACCAAGCGCAACGGCCGCCAGGAAGTGGTGGACGTGAACAAGATCGTCCGCGCCGTTACCCGTAGCGCGGAAGGTCTGCATGCGGTCGACCCGATGCGCGTGGCGCTCAAGACCATCGGCGGCTTGTACGACGGCGCCACCACGCTGGAACTGGATCAGCTGTCCATCCGCACCTCGGCCGCCCTCACCGCCGAGGAACCCGAGTACGGCCAGCTCGCCGCGCGCCTGCTGGGCGCGTTTGTCGACAAGGAAGTGAGCGGCCAGGAAATCCAGAGCTTCTCGCAGTCCATCGCGCGCGGCTCGGAACTGGGCATCCTCAACGAACGCCTGCGCGACTTCGTTTCCGCCAATTCGCGCAAGCTCAACGACGCGATCGATCCGCTCGCCACGCGCCGCTTCGAATACTTCGGCCTGCGCACCGTCTATGACCGCTACCTGCTGCGCCATCCGCAGCTGCGCAAGGTCATCGAGACGCCGCAGCACTTCTTCATGCGCATTGCCTGTGCGCTGGGCGGCAACGAGATCGGCGAGACGCTGGAGCTGTATCGCCTGCTGTCCTCGCTGGAATACATCGCCAGCTCGCCGACGCTGTTCAACGCAGGCACCGCACACGAACAGCTCAGCTCGTGCTTCCTGCTCGACTCGCCGGCCGACTCTCTGGAATCGATCTACGAGAAGTACGGCGACGTGGCCAAGCTCAGCAAGTTCGCTGGCGGTATCGGCCTGGCCTACTCGCGCGTGCGTTCGCGCGGCTCGCTGATCAAGGGCACCAACGGCCACTCCAACGGCCTGGTGCCGTGGCTGAAGACGCTGGACGCCTCTGTGGCGGCGGTGAACCAGGGCGGCAAGCGCAAGGGCGCTGCCTGCGTGTACCTGGAGCCGTGGCACGGCGATATCGAAGAGTTCCTCGAGCTGCGCGACAACACGGGCGACGATGCCCGCCGCACGCACAACCTCAACCTGGCCAACTGGATCCCGGACGAGTTCATGCGCCGCGTGGAAACCGACGGCGAGTGGTCGCTGTTCGATCCCAAGGTCGTGCCGCACTTTGTCGACAGCTGGGGCGAGACGTTCGAAAAGGCCTACCGTGAAGCGGAGGCCGCCGGCCTCGCCACCAAGAAGGTCAAGGCGCGCGAACTGTACGCCCGCATGCTGCGCACACTGGCGCAGACCGGCAACGGTTGGATGACCTTCAAAGACCGCAGCAACGCCACCAGCAACCAGACGGCGAAGCCGGAAAACGTCATCCACCTGTCGAACCTGTGCACTGAAATCCTGGAAGTCACTAATGCTGATGAAACGGCAGTGTGCAACCTGGGTTCGGTGAACCTGTCGCGCCACGTGGTGGATGGCCAGTTCGATTTCGACAAGCTCGCCGCCACGGTGCGTACCGCCGTTCGCCAGCTGGATCGCGTGATCGATCTGAACTTCTACCCGATCGACACCGCCAAGGTCGCCAACAACAAGTGGCGCCCGGTCGGCCTGGGCGTGATGGGCATGCAGGACGTGTTCTTCAAGCTGCGTCTGCCGTTCGATTCGGCTGAAGCGTTGATGCTTTCCACGCGCATCGCCGAAGAGATCTATTACAACGCGCTGTGGCAGTCGAACGAGCTGGCCGCGGAGAACGGTGCGCACCCAGGCTTTGCCGAAAGCCGCGCGGCCAACGGTGAGCTGCAGTTCGACTATTGGTCGAATGCCACGCCGACCGACAAGGCGCGCTGGGACGAACTTCGTGAGTCGATCAAGGACAAGGGCCTGCGCAACTCGCTGCTGATCGCCATCGCACCGACGGCGACCATCGCGTCGATTGCCGGTTGCTACGAGTGCATCGAGCCGCAGGTGAGCAACCTGTTCAAGCGCGAAACGCTGTCGGGCGACTTCCTCGTAGTGAACCGCTACCTGGTGGAAGAGCTGAAGACGCTGGGCCTGTGGACCGCCGACGTGCGCGACGCCATCAAGCTGGCCGAAGGTTCCATCCAGGGCATCAGTGCGATTCCGGAGCGCCTGCGCACCATCTACCGCACCGTGTGGGAACTGCCGCAGAAGGCGTTGATCGATCTGGGCGCCGCGCGCGGTGCGTACATCGACCAGAGCCAGTCGCTGAACCTGTTCATGGAAAACCCGAACATCGGGCAGCTCAGCTCCATGTACATGTACGCGTGGAAGTCCGGCATCAAGACCACGTACTACTTGCGTTCGCGCCCGGCCACCAAGATCGCCAAGACCACGGTCTCGGCTGCACCGGTCGCGAAGCCGGCGCCTGTCGCAGATCAGGAAGAGGCCACGGCAGCCGTGTTCTGCTCGCTGGAGAACCCGGAGTATTGCGAGGCTTGTCAGTAACCCTCATCGTCATTCCCGCGAAGGCGGGAATCCAGTGACTTTTCGGCCATGCCAAAGACGCTGGATTCCTGCCCTTCCTGGAGTGGCGGTCAAGCGCAGATGTCGTCGTAGAGGTCGCGCCAGCAAGAATTGGATTGTTCGATGAGTTTTATCTTCCAGCTGCGCATCCATTTCTTGAGGGTTTTTTCGCGAACAATGGCTGCTTCCATGGTGTCGTGCGCTTCGTACCAGACCAGTTGATGGACCTGATGACGTTGAGTAAAGCCTTCAACGACATCGTTGCGGTGTTGCCAAATGCGGCCAGCAAGATTGGAAGTCACACCCGTGTACAACGTACCGTTTCGTTGGCTGGCAAGGATGTAAACGCAAGGCTGTCGTTCGCTCATGGTGGCCGTTCCTTTGGATCACGGACCGAGCTTGCAGCAAAGAACACCCCATTTCGACCGTCATCCCCGCGAAGGCGGGGGTCCAGCGGCTTCCTCTGACACGTTTCGGCGGAATAAAGAGAAGTCACTGGATTCCCGCCTTCGCGGGAATGACGAGCAAAAAGAACTAAAGACGCGCCGCTCTATCCGCGCGACAACAACGAGGCACATCATGTCCACCCAGAACATTCTCGATCCCGGCTTTGAACTCACCCTGCGCCCCATGCGCTATCCCGAGTTCTACGAGATGTACCGCAACGCGATCAAGAACACCTGGACGGTCGAGGAAGTGGATTTCTCGCTGGACACGACGGACCTCAAGTCCAAGATGTCCGACGCGGACCGCCACCTGATCCATCGCCTCGTGGCCTTCTTCGCCACCGGTGACACCATCGTGGCGAACAACCTGGTGCTGAACCTGTATCAGCACATCAATGCGCCCGAAGCGCGCATGTATCTGTCGCGCCAGCTGTACGAAGAAGCGCTGCACGTGCAGTTCTACCTCACCCTGCTGGACACCTATATTCCCGATCCGACCGAGCGCAACAAGGCGTTCGACGCGATCCAGAACATCCCGTCGATCCGTCAGAAGGGCGAGTTCTGCTTCAAGTGGATCGATTCCATCCAGGGCCTGCAGAAGCTGGAAACGCGCGAGCACCGCCGCCAGTTCCTGCTGAACCTGATCTGCTTCGCCGCGTGCATCGAGGGCCTGTTCTTCTTCGCTGCGTTCGCCTACGTGTACTTCCTGCGCTCGCGCGGCCTGCTGCACGGTTTGGCCTCGGGCACCAACTGGGTGTTCCGCGACGAGAGCTGCCACATGGCGTTCGCGTTCGACGTGGTGCGCACGGTGCGCGCCGAAGAGCCGGACCTGTTCGACGACCAGATGCGCACGCAGATCGAAGAGATGCTGGAAGACGCCATCGCCTGCGAAACCCAGTTCGCCGAGGATGTGCTTTCTGGTGGCGTGGCTGGCCTCTCGGTGAAGGATATGCGGCAGTATCTGGAGTACTGCGCGGACCAGCGCTTGGTGCAGCTTGATCTGCCGAAGAAGTATGGTGCGAAGAACCCATTCGACTTTATGGATCTGCAGGATGTGCAGGAAGTGACGAACTTCTTCGAGCGTCGGGTTTCGGCTTATCAGGTGGGTGTGCAGGGTGATGTGGCGTTTGATATGTCGTTCTGATGTGAGGGGCGTTGTCGCTTAGTTATCGCGTTGCGGCAATCTGGCCGCCTACGCCGCGGGCGTTTCGCCCTCCTACCGGAGGCCGAGTCACTTTTCTTTGCTTGCCCGAAGAAAAGTAACCCGAAGAAAGGGCACCCCCACTTGGCGCTGGCCGGCTATGCCGGCCAGTTCGTGAGGGGTGGCCGGGCTTTTCGACAGGGCTCCTGCCCTGGCGAAAAGGGATCGGCATCCGTGCCGATCCCCTGCGGGCCTTCTCGTCCACCCCTCACCGCCGCACAGGGGGCCCGAAAGGTCACAAGCTCAAAGCTGACGGCTCGTGCAGCTTTGCTGCACATCGCAGGGATGACGGCATGGGCGAAACGGCGGGGCTAGATTGAGCCCTCTCCCCAAAGGGGAGAGGGAGAAAGAGCAACATCACTTACTCGCCGACACACTCCCAAGATTCACAAAAGGCACCGCACTACTCCCCGTATACGTCGGCAAATGCCCATCCCATTTCTCAATCGCCGACATCTGCACAATGTTCGGGTTGGACCGCAACGCCTCACCCTTCAGTTCGATGGCTTTCGCCTCCGCCTCCGCAATGGTGATCTGAGCCTGCGCACGGCCCTGCGCTTCAGCCTCCACCTTTTCCGCTTCAGCCCTCGCCTGCGCCACTTCGTTCTGGCGTTGCTCCGCCATCTGCGTCGCCTGGATCTTGGCGTTGATCGACTGCACCACGTTTTCCGGCAGGCGTAGCTCGCCAACCCAGTAGATCTTTTCCACGTCGATGCCAACGGCAGCGACTTCGTCACTCACGTCCTTCTGCACGGCTTCGATCAGGTTGGCTTTGCCCTTGCCATACACCGACTCGATGTCCAGGCTTGATGCTTCCTTTACCAACGCGTCGCGGATCATGTTGCGCAGATAGACGTCCGTGATCTCGTCGATACCCTTGCGGTACTTCTGGAAGATCAGCGTTACCTTCGACGGATCGATGTGATACGTGATGCCCACGTCCGCATTCACCGTCAGGCCTTGCGAGGTCTGGAAGCTGATCGACTCGTCGGTGGGTCGGCCTTCGGTCGGCGAACGGGTGAAGGTGTACGTCTGGGTGAAAGTGGGGAAGGTGTACATCTCATAACCCCAGCCGACCCAGTAACGGCCAGGCGGCAGCTCCTGCAGCGAATCCTTGCCATCGCCGTACATCTGAAACTTCACACCGACATTGCCCGCCGGCACCTTGGAGCAGGAGGCCAGCAACAGGGCGGAGAGCGACAACATCAACAGGCGTTTCATGGTGATCATTCCTTGTGAGTGAAACCGCGGCGCAGCAGCAGGTAGCCCCACGCCAACAGCAAGGCCAGCACGACCAGGCCTACGACCACGGCCAACGTGCTGGCGGCCGAGATCAGTTCCGGTCCGATGAGACCGACGTACAGCAGCAGGCAGAACACGAACGGCCAAAGCCGTCGCGCCGGCCAATCGACAAGCGTCTTCATGGTTTTCCCCGTGTGTGATGAATCGTTCGGCGAGCGCCGTCCGGATGCGTGTTCGCGACCGATCGCCAACGGCGCGTTGAACGTGCCGCCATCGAGCGATGCGCGAAGGAAAAGGAGAGGTTGCTAACCCGTCAAAAGAAGTCGTCGACGAATGTGGCGGAACAGGTCAGCGGTATGTGGCGAGGTGACCGTCATATCAGCGCACTCCAGGCGCGCTATCGGATGAGGACGGCGCGCACTCTACGCCGATTATTGTGCATTGCAACAAGTCAGCACTGACGCAAATCCCTCCCGATCGGCCTATTGACTACAGCTGTAGTCAAGGCGTAGCGTGACTACAGCTGTAGTCATCAGGATCATGATCATGGGCAAGCCTTCCATCGGTGATCAGGAGCTCTCGATCCTGCAGTACATCGCCGAACACAACGACGCATCGGTCGGCGAGGTGGCGGCCGGTTTCGGCGAGCCACGCGGCCTCGCGCGCTCCACCGTGCTGACCATGATGGAACGCTTGCGTAGCAAGTCGTACCTGCGTCGCAAGCAGGTGCAGGGTATGTACCGCTACAGCCCGGCTACCGGTCCCGGTGAAGTCATGCGCAGTGCTGTCGGCCAATTCGTGGAGAAGACGCTCAGCGGTTCGGTGTCGCCATTCGTTGCGTGGATGTCCGAACGCGCCGAGGTGAGCGACCGCGAACTCGCCGAACTGGAAGCACTGGTGCACCAGCTGCAAACACGACGCAAGGACACCTGACATGATCGCCTTCGCTCCCCTCGCCCAGGAAGTGGTTGCACGACTTGCGTGGACATCCCTGCAGGCTAGCTTGCTGGTCGGCATCGTATGGCTGATCAATCGCCAGCTTCCGCGTCTTTCATCCTCCACGCGTTCGCTGCTGTGGTGGCTGCTCAGCGTGCAGTTGCTGCTCGGCCTGCTGCTGCCGACGCCGGTGGCGCTGCCGTTGCTCTCGCCCCAGCACATCGCAACTACAACAACGACGACGACCACCACCACGCGAACGGATGGCCATACGACTCTGGTCATGACGACAACCACGGCACCAACCGAGCACCGCATCGCCAGCCTTGGTCAAAGCGGCACGCTTCCGACGGGAGCACTCGCCTACGCCGCCGAGTCCACCGACGAATCTGCGGCTGCGCCGACGCATACGGTGTGGTCTCGAGCGCTGCCGATCGTGCTCGCGCTGTGGTTGGCTGGTGTGATCGTGCAATTGATCGCCACCTTTCGCCACTGGCGAGAAGCACGCGCAGTCGTGCGCGCATCGCGCCCGCTTGAGGATCCCGCGCTGCAGGCACTATGCGCAGAACAAGCACGCACCATGGGATTGAGGCGCTGCCCATCGCTGCGCGTATCCCATGCCATCCGCTCGCCCCAGGTCAGCGGACTGTGGCGGCCGGTGGTGCTACTGCCCGCGAACCAGAACCTGTCGACGGATGAATCCGCCCTGGCGCTAGCTCACGAACTGACCCACCTGCGTCGCGGCGACCTGTGGATGGGCTGGGCCCCCGGCATCGCGCAACGGCTGTTCTTCTTTCATCCCATGGTGTCCTGGGCGATGCGCGAGTACGCGCTCAACCGAGAGGCAGCATGCGACGCACAAGTCGTGCACCAGCACGATGCCGCCCCACACGACTACGGTCGCCTGCTGCTGCGTCTTGGCGTAGCGCACCCCTGCACGCTGGCCTGGCCGGTGCCTCGCCGACGTTCCATAACCTGAAAAGGCGCCTGACCCTGCTGCAGCTCAGCGACCAGGACACCACCTCTCGCCTGCGCAGTGGCCTGATCGTGGTGCTGGTGGCCGCCATGGGTGTGCTGCCCTACCGCGTGACAGAAGCGAAGGCCGATGCCCCTTCGCCCGCCGCAACCTCTAACGCCTGGACCGCGCCGGCGACACCCGCTACGCCCGCAACACCGGTGACACCCGTCACGCCGCCAACACCCGCCACTCCGTTGACGCCCGCGACACCGCCCACGCCGGCTACGCCCCTGACACCACCGACGCCCGCCACACCGCCGACACCAGCCACGCCCCCTACTCCGCCGACGCCGGTGACCGAGACTTGGCGACAGCCCCCTCCGACGCCCGCGGTGCCGCCCGTACCCAAGGCACCGCCCGCGCCACCGGCACCACCCGTTTACGGATTCACCGCACACCACATTGATATCGAAACGCACGACGACGCTGCTTACGGGTTCGCACTGCTCGACAAGGACACGGTGGTCGTCAACGGCACCGACGCCGATCTGTCGACGGCCAAGAGCCTGCGCGGCAATAGCTCGCCGTTGGTGATGTTCCGCCGCGGTGGCAATACGTACCTCATCCGCGACAAAGCCTATGTCGACCGCGCGAAAAGTGCCTATGAAACCGTCACCGAACTGGCCCGTGAACAAGGGCGGCTGAGCGGCGAACAAGGCCGGCTCAGCGGCCAGATGGCCGGCATCGGCGCACGCGACAGCTCGCTGGCCGTACGCCTGAGCAGCATCGCGCAGCGCGAGAGTGACATGCTCGCACGCCAGGCGCTCCATCCATCCAGCGATCGAGGTGATTCGGAACGCGCCGATTTTGCTAAAGAACGTGCCGAGCTCGAGCACGAGCAGGCTGGACTGGAAAAGGAGCAGCAACAGCTTGAGCAACAGCAACAGGCGCTGAGCGAACGTCAGCGTGAATTGAGCCGTCGCCAGCAAGACGTGTCGACCAAGGCCACGGAAAAGATGATCGACGTGCTGGACGACGCACTGGCCAAGGGTGCCGCACAGCCCATAGGCAACCGCTAAACAAACCGCGACGGCGCGCGCAGCGGCGCCGTCGGACAGACATCCCTTCGCGACACGACATGCCCCGGCTCACGCCGGGGTGACGGAGGCGGCTTGCCTGCATCCGTCCGACACCACGGAAAAGGAGACGACATGCTCGGCTACTACGCAGCCACCGCCATCGGCAGTCTTCGCCGCAGCAAGGCGCTGGCGATACTGATGGTCCTGGTGATCGGGCTCGGCATCGGCGCCAGCATGACCATGATCACCATCTTCCACGTGCTTTCCGGCGATCCGCTGCCGGGCCGCAGCGGACAGCTCTATGCACCGGTGATCGACCCTCGCCCGCTGGCGCGCGACCGCACCGAATCGCCTGAGCCCGATGGCAATTTCACCTGGCCCGATGCGATGAACCTGCTGCGTGCGAACCGCGCCGACCGACAGGCCGCCATGGCCGGCGGCGCCGTACCCGTGCGGCCGATGCAAAGCGGCGAGCTACCGTTCTATGAAACCGGCCGCTATGTCACCACTGATTTCTTCGCGATGTTCCAGGTGCCGTTCACGGCTGGCAGCGGTTGGAGCAAAGAGGACGATGAAGCACGGGCACGCGTCGTCGTACTCAGCAGCGAGCTCAACCACAAACTGTTCGGCAATACCTCCGGTATCGGCCGCACGGTACGCCTGAAGAACACCGACTTCCGCGTGATCGGCGTGGTGGATCATTGGAACCCACAGCCGCAGTTCTACGCGCAGATCAACGGCCGCGTCTTCGGCAAGGCGGACCAGTTCTTCCTACCGCTACAAACGGCGCAGGCGCTGGAGCTGGATTTCAACGGCCGCTTCTCCTGCTGGGACAGCGGCGGCGATGCGCGCACGAGCGATCACTGTGTGTGGCTACAGTTCTGGGCGCAGTTGGACAGTGCCAGCAAGGCTCAGGCGTACCGAGACTTCCTGCACAGTTACTGGCGCGATCAGCAGGCACACGGGCGCATGCCGCGCCCTGCGAACGCGCAGCTCTATGGCCTGATGGATTGGCTGGCGCACGAGCACGCCATTCCTGACGACCTGCGGTTGCAGTTGTCGCTGTCGCTGGGCTTTCTCGCCGTGTGCATGCTCAATGTCGTGGGCCTGCTGCTAGCAACCTTCCTGCGACGTAGCGGCGAGATCAGCGTGCGGCGCGCGCTGGGCGCACGTCGATGGGACATCTTCCTGCAACTGGGTGTGGAGTCATGCGTCATTGGCATGGCAGGCGGGTTGCTGGGCCTAGGCATCGCCTGCCTCGGCCTGTGGAGCGTGCGCCAGCGTCCTGACGGTTACGCGCAACTCGCTCAAATGGATGTGCGCATGTTGCTCGCAACGTTCCTGCTGGCGTTGGTGGCCAGCGTGATCGCCGGCCTGTTACCCGCGTGGCGCGCCTGCCGCATCCCACCCGCTCTCCAACTGAAGACGCAATGAGGCCCGCCATGTCGCACTCCCCGCTGATCGCCAGCCTGACGCGTCACAAACTCACCGTGGGCCTGCTCGTGATGCAAGTCGCACTGACCTGCGCCATCGTCTGCAACGTGGCATCCATCATCGGCCATCGCCTGACCCAGATGCGCGCGCCCAGCGGCATCGCGGAAAACGAACTCACGCTGATCGAAAGCACCAGCGTCGACGAATCAGCCAATCAGTTAGCCAGACACGACACCGATCTGGCAGCACTACGTGGGATTCCGGGCGTCCAGTCCGCCTCTGCAGTGGACTCCCTGCCGCTGAGCGGCAACAACTGGAGCAACGGCATCTCCTTCGAGCCGAACGGCCCCTCCATGACCTCGGCCACCGCCTATAGCGGCACGCCGGAAGAACTGCGCACCTTAGGTTTGCGCCTCGTCGCCGGCCGCCAGTTCCTGCCGGAGGAATACATATCACTCGACGCCGCCCACGACTGGTCGGGCATCAACCACGTGCCTTCCACCATCGTCTCTCGCGCGCTCGCCGAGAAACTATTTCCAGGCAAAGATCCGCTTGGCAAGGTGATCTACCCGGGTGACGGCCCCATCCGCATCGTCGGCGTGGTGGAGCAGATGCTGCGGCCCACCCTCGACGAATCGGAGAGCAGCGGATACGTCACGCTCTTTCCCATGTTGCCCGACACGGCCAGCATCACTTATGTGATGCGCAGTGCGCCGCAGGATCGCGAACGCGTACTTCAGCAAGCCATGCGCGTACTCACGTCGCTCGACAGCAATCGCGTACTGCGCAATCCAAAGACCTTCACCAGCCTTCGCGACGACTACTTCCGCCGTGATCGCACCATGATCACCCTCTTGTTGTCCGCCTCGTTCGCCTTGCTGCTAGTCACCGCCGCAGGCATCGCCGGCCTCGCCAGCTTCTGGGTACAACAGCGACGCCGATCCATCGGCATCCGTCGCGCCGTAGGGGCGACGCGACAGGACATCCTGCGTTACTTCCAGACCGAGAATTTCGTGATCGTAGGCACCGGTGTGCTGCTTGGCGTGGTGCTGGCATACGGGCTCAACATGTTGTTGATGGAGCGGTATGCGCTGGAACGACTGCCTTGGTTCTATGTACCGGCGGGGGCGTTAGTGCTGTGTTTGATAGGGCAGGCCGCGGTGTTGGGGCCGGCGTTGCGGGCGAGTACGGTGCCGCCGGTGGTGGCGACGAGGGGATAGTTGGGGGTTTGTTTTCTTGCGTGCATCGGAGGCGCGGTGCTTTGTTGCTTGGCAACCTTCGCCTATACGACGCGAAGCTAGTCCCGTGGGACACAGCGGGTACGTCGGCGCGCTTCGCAACGCGCCGATGCGGAGAGGACTTAAGGCAGGCTAGGCTTTCCTACCGCCGAGGCAAGGTAAAGGGAACGCTACGCTTCCCCACCCCTGGGGCGAGGTGAAAGGGACACTACGCTTCCCGATCCGTGAGGAGAACGCGCCACGTAACGGCATCGCTTTTCTCTTCTGCCTTGGCTTTGTGCCCTAGAGCAAGAGCAGCGCGACCTGCCACGACGCGATGTGCAGCAAAGCTGCACGAGCCGTCGGCTCGGCGCTTTTGACCTTCGGGCCCCCTGTGCGGCGGTGAGGGGTGGACGAGAAGGCCCGCAGGGGGGATCGGCAAGGAGGCCGATCCCTTTTCGCCAGGGCAGGAGCCCTGTCGAAAAGCCCGGCCGCCCCTCACGAACTGGCCGGCTTCACCGGCCAGCGCCAAGTGGGGGTGCCCTTTCTTTGGGTTACTTTTCTTCGGGCAAGCAAAGAAAAGTGACTCGGCCTCCGGCAGGAGGTCGAAAGCCCGCTGCAGGCGAGCCAGATCGCCGGAGCGCTAAAACCAAAGGCCAAGGTCACTGGATCCCTGCCTTCGCAGGGATGACGGTTTCATCCAAACGGTAAGGCGAGCACCCGCCCCCTCACCCCAACCCTCTCCCCAAAAGGGAGAGGGAGCAAAGCGAAAACCCACCGCACACCTAACGTCTCTACAAAAGCACAAAAGACAAACCCAACCCCATTTAATCCTTCGGCGGCTTCATCTCATACTCCCTCGGCGGCACATCCCCCGCCAAGTTACGCACAAAGTAATCCCACCGCTTCCGCATCATGTAATTGCTCGCCGCGCCATACCCATGATGCGCATTCGGGATCAGCAGAAGATCAAAATCCTTGTTCGCCTTGATCAACGCATCCACCACCAGCAGCGTTTCGTACGGCGGCACGTTGTCGTCCATGGTGCCGTGGGCGAGCAGCAGATGGCCCTTGAGGCCGGCGACGTGGTTCTGGTTGGCTTGGTCGTCGTAGTTGCTCTTGCCATCCTTGCCTTCCACTAACAGGCCCTGCCACTTCTCCGCCCAGTCGTCTTCGTAATTGCGGTTGTCGTGGTTGCCGCTTTCGGCAATGCCCACCTTGAACAGATCCGCATAACGGAACATCGCCGTCACCGTGGCATTGCCGCCGCCGGAGTGGCCCCACATGCCCACGCGGTCCATGTCGATCCACGCGTAACGCTTGCCTAGTTCCTTCAGGCCAGCGACTTGGTCGGGCATGGTGTTATCGCCAATGTTGCCGAAGTACGCGTCGTGGAAAGCCTTGGAGCGCCACGGCGTACCCATCCCGTCGATGGCGACCACGATAAAGCCCAGCTCCGCCAGCGCCTGATGATCAGTGCGTGCGGGGTTGAAGCTGCGCGAGCCTACGGAGCCGGTTTGCGGGCCCGGATACACATAGTCAACGATCGGGTACTTCTTCGACGGATCGAAATGCGTGGGCTTGAACATCAGGCCGTACAACTCGGTCTTGCCGTCGCGCGCCTTCACCGTGAACGGCTCGGGAGCTTTCCAGCCAGTCGCCAGCAAGCGTGAAGTATCTGCCTTCGCGATAGTGTTCACCACATGGCCATCCTGTGCACTGCGCAACACGGTGACGGAAGGTGTGGTCGGCGTGGAATAGGCGTCCGCAAACAGACGTCCATCCGGTGACAGTGTGATGCTGTGGTCAGCCGGCTCCGGGGCGAGCAGCGTAGGCGTGCCGCCATCCAGGCTCACCTTGTAGAACTGCTGGTAGTACGGATCAACGCCTTTCTCGCGGCCGACGCCGCGGAACCATAGCGTGCGCGTGGTCGCGTCAACCTTCAGCACCTCGGTGACGTTGCCTTCGCCGGAAGTAATGGCGTGCTTGAGCTTGCCGCTGTCCAGGTCGTACAGGTAGAGGTTGCCCCAGTTATTGCGCTCGCTGAACCACACCACTTCGTGGCTGGCCGGCAGGTATTGCCAGTTGACCTTGCCGTTGCCGCTCTCGTAGTAGGTGGGCACGCTTTCGTCGAATGCCGTGCGTACATCACCGGTATGAATGTCCGCCACGCGGAACCACGCTTGTTTGTGGTCGCGTGATGACGACACAAAGGCGAGCGAACTGCCATCCGGCGCCCACTGCACATCGTCCCAGCCGCCATCGCGCCCGCAGCTGACGTCGTCACACAGGGTGGAGCGATGCTGATCGGGCTCCATCTTCAGGCGCAGCACCTTGCGTGCATCGACGTCGACGATCACGCGTTCGATCATCGTCACGTCCTTGTCGCCTACCAGCGGGTACTTCCACTTCTCCACCTTGGGGTGGCCAACATTGGTGCCGACCAGCACCATGTCACCGGTCTTGCGCTGATCTTGTTGGAAGGTGGCGATGCGCTTGGAATCGGGCGACCACACCAGGATGGCATTGTTAGTGTGCTTCCAACCCGCGTTGTCGGTGGCGTAGCCGTAGTTCTCCACGCCATCGAGGGTGATCTGCGTTTCCTTGCCCGTGGCCGCATCACGCACCCACAGGTTCCAATCGCGCACAAAGGCTTCGGATCGCTTATCTGGCGAGAGCACGCCCGGCTCATGACCGACGCCGTCGACGCTTTCATCGCGGCTGGCAATGCAGATGGCATTGCCCTTCATATCGCACAGGTAATGCTTGCCGCGCAGGTTCACATCCAGACGGCCATCCAGCGTGGCCGTGAATCCCGTGATACCCAGCTTCGTCGCACTGACCGGCTTGTCGAGCACCTTGCCCAGCGCCGCAGCAAGTCGCGCATGGTCGAACGCGGGCTCCGCCTTGCCGGTTGCAGCGTCGAAGCGCACAAAGTGGTCGCCGCTGGCATCGTGGTCGCGATACCAGAAATGCGTGTCGTCCAGCCAGGTCACGGTCTGTACCGCGTGATCGACCAGCGGCGTCACGTTGTAACCCACGTAGCGCTCGGCGTGCGCGTAATCCTCGTTGGTCAGGGTGCGGCCCTGTGCAGCCACGCCCATCGAAAGCGCGCCCAATGCCAGCGCACCAGCAAGGCGCGCGCTACGTGTGTTCAATGTCATGCTTACTCCCCAGTCGATCATGGCGTGCCGGCAGGGTTGTTGTGTGCCGGACCTTTGATCGTAGTGTTACTGATGGGTGGGGACGTATGCCATTGGTTTGGATTGCCGCCGCTTTGCTCCCTCTACCCTTTGGGGAGAGGGTTGGCGTGAGGGGTCAATCTAGCCTCACCGTTTGTGTCGTCACCCCTGCGCAGGCAGGGGTCCAGTGACTTTGGCTCTCGCTTGATTGTCGCGTTGTCGCGATCTGGCTCGCCTGCGGCGGGCTTTCGACCTCCTGCCGGAGGCCGAGTCACTTTTCTTTGCTTGCCCAAAGAAAAGTAACCCAAAGAAAGGGCACCCCCACTTGGCGCTGGCCGGCGAAGCCGGCCAGTTCGTGAGGGGCGGCCGGGCTTTTCGACAGGGCTTCCTGCCCTGGCGAAAAGTGATCGGCGTCCTGCCGATCCCCCTGCGGGCCTTCTCGTCCACCCCTCACCGCCGCACAGGGGGCCCGAAGGTCAAAGGCCAAAGCGGACGGCTCGTGCGACGGTGCTGCACATCGCAACGCGACGGCCCGATGAAAACCACCATCCCCCTCACGCAAACTTCAACAAACAAACCCCAGACGTAATCAACACCAACCCCACCCACCCCGACCGCCGAAGCTTCTCGCCGAACAACGTCATCCCCAACACCGTCGTCGCGATAAGCCCCACACCACCCCACACGCCATACGCTACGGAAAGCTGAATACCTCGGATCGCGTAACTCAACGCGGTAAACGCCGCCAACGCACAAGCAATAGCCGCCACCGCCGGGCGTTTGTAAGTGAACCCGTGCGATTGCTTCATCAGCACATTGGCGGCGATCTCCAGCACGATGGCAATGGCCAGATACAGCAGGTGAATCGGCTGGAAATCAGGAAGCATGGCCACCCTCCTTCGGCGCTTCGTCCGTGCCACGCTCCAGCAGCACGATGCCTGCGATGATCAGCGCGATGGCGATCAACTTGGCCGGCTTGAGGTCTTCCGCGAACAGCCATGCGCTGCACAGTGTGATCAGCACCAGGCCAAGGCTTTCCCATGCGCCGTAGGCCACGGCCAGGGGAATGCGCTTCACCGCCAGGGCCAGGCTGGTGTACGACAGCACCAGCATCACGTACATCACGCTGAGCCCCAGCGTCTGCGAACCGTGATGTGTGCCGTATTTCATCGCCAATGTGCCGGCAACTTCGGTGACAATAGCGACGGCCATGAAGAGCCAATAGCGCATGTGGTTCTCCTCGTTCCTTGCACCACTGCCCCATCCTACCCTCGCATTCCCCGATTCCGCCATGAACCAAGCCATGTCCCCCACCACCACCCTGCCAGAAGCACGCCTGCTGGAGATGGTATTTCCCGACCACACCAATCACCTCGGCACGTTGTTCGGCGGACAGGCGCTGGCCTGGATGGATAAGGCCGCCTTCATCGTTGCTTCGCGCCATGCCCGCCGTACCGTCGTTACTGCACGCTCGGAAGAAGTGAATTTCCGCGTGCCGGTGCGCAAGGGCCAGCTGGCCGAACTGGTTGCACGTATCGTTCGCGTGGGTCACAGCTCAATGACGGTGGAAGTGGAACTGACCGCCGAAGATCCGCTGACGGGTGATCGCCGCGTATGCACCACGGGCCGCTTTGTGATGGTGGCGCTCGATTCCAATGGTGCGCCGGCCACGGTGCCGCCGCTGCCTGACACTGCCGAGTAAGTCTCTCATCCACACGGAGCCTTCGCCCATGCCGTCACACTTCACCATCATCGGCAACTACATCTCGCCTTATGTGCGCAAAGTACTGGTGTGCATGGAGCTCAAGGGGCAGGCGTACGAGATCGACCCGATCACGCCATTCGTGGGTGACGACCGCTTCAGCGCGCTGAGCCCACTGCGGCGCATCCCGGTGTTGATCGAGGGCGACATGGTGCTCAACGATTCGTCGGTGATCTGCCAGTACCTGGAAGACCGCTTCCCGACGCCGTCGTTGTATCCCGCAGATATCGCACAACGCGCCAAGGCGCGTTGGCTGGAGGAGTACTGCGACACGCACTTGGCCAACGTGCTCGTGTGGAAGCTGTTCTATCAGAAGGCCGTGCTGCGCCACATCTTCCATGAGGACGCCGACGACGCCATGGTGGAGCACGCACGCAGTGTCGAGATTCCCGCAGCGCTCGATTACCTGGAGAGCCAGTTGCCGGAAGAGGGTTTCGTGTTCGGCGATCTGTCCATCGCGGACATCAGCATCGCTTCGTACTTCCGCACGGCGTCGTTCGTGCGTTATGTCATCGATGCCGCGCGCTGGCCGCGCATGGCGGCGTTGGTCGCGCGTACGCAAGCGTTGCCGGTGTTCCAGCGTCTGGCCCATTGGGAAGACACCATGTTGCGCCTGCCGGTGACCGAACAACGCGCCGCGTTGCAGGTGGCCGGTGCGCCGCTCACCTCATGGACGATGGGCACGCACGCGCCGCGCAAGGGCTTGGCTCGCATGGAGTGACGCTACGCGACGGCGGCCGCGTCGGGTGCGCGTTATCAGCGGAGATGAAGCCAGTGCAGGTGCACGCCATTGGCGCGGTCTTCGGCGCGGAAGCCTTCGCGACCTTCCACCACGAGGCCCCACACGCTGCGGAGTTTTTCCCCCAGCGGTTCGTCCACGCGTACCTGTTCGCCAAGGGGAATAGCGAAGCGCGTTTCCAGCATCATGACTTGGTCGCGTTCCCATACCAGGATGGCCGGCCGCCCTGAAGAAGCGCCCCAGCCAAGATGGATTTGCACGTCCTTGGGCGTGTACGTACCGCGGTTGTCCAATTTCCAGTTCTCCGATCGGCGCAGCAGAGCCTGCAGACGCGGGTCGCCCCAATCCACGCGATTCCCTTTCTCGTGCGGCTTGTTTGCGGTCATGCGAAACACTTCCCATCTGGAGGTACGACAGCGTCGCGGCAGGTGCCGCCGCAACAAGGCCATACGCCGCCCAGGGACGGCGTATGGCACGGTTATCGGCCCTGGCGTCGCAAACTTTAACGACACGGATGACGGTACAAGCCCGCTTCGATAGCCCATTTGGCACGCTGCCGGGCGCCACGCGCTGAGGCCATACTGTGCGTCGAACCCTTCGGAGGCTTTCCTATGCGCGCCCCGTTCGTCGTGTTCGCTCTTTCCCTGGCCCTGCCTTGTCTGGCCGATACCCCCGCAGCTACTGAATCGCTGGCCACGCCGCCAGCCAACGCGCAGCACTTCACCATTCTTTCCACCGCCGGCAAGCACGGCACGTCCGCACGCTGGACTACCGCCGACGGCACGCACATGGGTCGCGACAGCCTGCTGTTGCGCGGCATGGCCACGGAAGTGGATAGCAGCTCTACCACCGGCCACGACGGCATGCTCGCATCGGTGGTGATCCGCGGTCATACGCCCAACGGCGACGCAGGCGAAACCTTCGCGGTGAAGGACGGCAAGGCCAGTTGGAAGAGTCCCGTGGACGCGGGTTCCGCACCCTACGCCTCACCGGCGGAGTACATGGCCTTCGGCGGCCCGATCGATGTGACCGCCGACATGGTCGAGGCCCTGCTCGCTGCGCCCGACAAAACCCTGGCCCTGCTGCCCGGCGGCAAGGCCCACGCCGAGAAACTCGTCGCCGTCACCGTGGGCGACGGCGCCGCCAAGAAACAGGTGACCGCGTATGCGGTCAGCGGGCTGAGCAATACACCGGTGCCAGTGTGGGCAGACGCGAACAACCACTTCTTCGGCTTCGTCGATGGATTGGCGTGGTTGCCCACAGGCTATGAATCGGCCTTGCCCGCGTTGGAAAAGGCCCAGACCGAGGCGCTCGCGCAGCACGCCAAGGCCATCGTGCCCCGACTGGAGAAAACGCCTGCAGGCCCCGTGGCCTTTACCAACGTGCGCGCCTTCCTCGATGGCTCGCGTTTTGCGGATGGCCAAACGGTGATCGTCGACAAGGGCGTGATCACGGCCGTAGGCGACGCCGCGTCGGTGAAGGTGCCGAAGAACGCGCAAGTCATCGACGGCAGCGGCAAGACACTCGTGCCCGGCCTGTGGGATTCGCACCAGCACGTACCCGATGACGCCGCCGGCCCGCTGCTGCTCTCGCTCGGCATCACGTCCGTGCGCGATCCAGGCAACAACAACGAGCTGACGCTTTCGCGTGCACAGCGTCGCGCGAAAGGCGAGCTGCTGGGGCCGCACGTGTATCCCTCGGTGCTGATCGACGGCAAGGGACCAAACACCGCGCAGGTCGGCACGGTGGCCACCTCGCAGGAAGAAGCCATCAAACTGGTGGACAAGGCCAAGGCCGACGGTTTCGACGCCATCAAGATCTACGGCACGTTCAATCCGGATTGGGTAAAAGCCACCGCAGCTGAAGCGCACAAAGATGGTCTGCACGTGCACGGCCACCTGCCTGCCGGCATGCGCCCGAAAGACGCCATCGACGACGGCTACGACGAGATCACCCACATCTACTTCGTGATGATGCAGGCCATGCCGGACGACGTGGTGAAGACATCCAACGGCATGGGTCGCTTCGAAGGCCCCGGCCGTTATGCGCGCAACGTGGACTTGGACAAGGAGCCGATGAAATCGCTGATCGCCACCATGGCCCAGCGGCACATCACCTCCGACCCCACCTTGGTCATTGCCGAAAGCCTGTACGTGCCGGAGAACGGTGATCTGTCACCGTCCTATGCGCCCTTCGTCGGCACCCTGCCGCCGGCCGTGGAACGCGGCTTCCGCCAGGGCGGTTTCACCGTGCCAAAGGACCTCACCCGCGCCGATTACCGCGCCAGCTTCGCCAAGCTGCAGCAACTGGTGGGCGCCATGCACAAGGCGGGTGTGCCTATCGTGGCCGGCACCGATGGCACCGGCATGGAACTGGTGCGCGAACTGGAGCTTTACGTGCAAGCGGGCTTCACCAACGAGGAAGCGCTCGCCAGCGCCACCATCGCCACCGCACATCTGGTCGGCGCCGATCAGCGCACTGGCAGCATCAAGGTCGGCAAGGTGGCGGATCTGGTGCTGGTCGACGGCAACCCGGCCGCGAACATCGGCGACCTGCGCCATACCGACGTGGTGATGATGGACGGCAAGCTGATGGAGGCTAACGCGCTACGCAGCGAAGGCGGCATCAGCAAGCGGCCTGCGTGGGAAGAATGAGCTGACGCTCAGCGGAGCGTGCCCATGATCTCCGCCACCCAGTCGATGAACACGCGCAGTCGCAGCGGCAATTGCCGTTGCGACTGGTACACCACGCTGACCGGGAATGCCGGCGGTGGCATCGACGGCAGAATTTCCACCAGCTTGCCGCGCTTGAGTTCGTCCCCCACGCGGTAACGCGGAAACTGCGCGATGCCGAGCCCCGCCTCGCAACTGGCGAGGTAAGCATCGGTGCCGCTCACCGTGATCAACGACGGCAGGCTCACCTCGCGCATGCGCCGGCCCACCATGAACTCCAGTGCCGACGTACGCCGCGTGGTCGGTGATGCCCAGTTCACGGCCCGATGGCCGTCCTGCAGATCCGCCAGGGTCTGCGGCGCGCCGTGGCGCTTCACGTAGTCGGCGCTTGCCACCGTGGCCTGCGACAGGTTGGCCACGCGCCGCCCGACCATGGTCGAGTCCGGCAGGTCGCCGGCGCGCAGTACGCAATCCACACCCTCCTGCACCAAGTCGATGAAACGATCACTGGTGCCGAGATCCAGCTCGATCTGCGGATAGCGCTGGAAGAACCCCGGCAGCGCGGGAATCAGCACATTGCGAGCCAGCGAAGACGCCAGATCGATGCGCAGCCGCCCCTTCGGCACCACGGCGGCCTCGCGGAAGTCCGCCTCCACCGCATCCAGGTCCGCCAGCAGGCGCACGCAATGGTTGTAATAAACCTCGCCATCGCGGGTAGGCCGCACGCGGCGGGTGGTGCGCTGGAGCAAGTGCGCACCCACGTGCTCCTCCAGCCGTTTGATGGTGTGGGTGAGCGTGGCGCGCGGTAGGCTCAGGTCATCGGCGGCGCGGGTAAAGCTGCCCAGTTCGACGATGCGGGTGAACACCCGCATGGCTTGCAGACGGTCCATGGCCAGCTCCAGCGATTGTTGATCAATTCGACAACAGATATGTCGATTATTGAGCATTTATCCGCATGGCGTCTTGGCGAAGAATGCGTCATCGGTTTCTTCCCCGCACTAAGGACTCTCCCCATGCATATGCGACAGCTCGGCAAGAATGGTCCCTCCGTCTCCGTCCTCGGCCTGGGTTGCATGGGCATGAGCGAGTTCTACGGCAGCGACCGGGACGACGCCGAATCCATTGCCACCATTCACCACGCACTGGAGCGTGGCTTCAACTTCCTCGACACCGCCGATGTGTATGGCCCGCATACCAACGAAGTGCTGGTAGGCAAGGCCATCCGCGATCGCCGCGACCAGGCGTTTCTTGCCACCAAGTTCGGCATCGTGCGCGATCCTAACGACCCCTCCGTGCGCGGCGTGAGCGGCAGCCCGGAGTATGTGCGGGCCTCCTGCGACGCCAGTCTCAAGCGCCTCGGTCTGGACCATATCGACCTCTACTACCAGCACCGTGTGGACACCACCGTGCCCATCGAAGAAACCGTGGGCGCGATGGCGGAGTTGGTGAAGGCCGGCAAGGTGCGCTACCTCGGCCTATCCGAGGCATCGGGCGCCACGCTTGAGCGCGCAGCCAAGGTGCATCCCATCGCTGCGCTGCAGGTGGAGTTCTCGCTGTGGACGCGCGACCCGCAGGAGAACGGCATGGTCGAGTCTTCCGCAAAAACGGGCACCAGCATCGTGGCCTACTCACCGCTGGGCCGCGGTTTCCTCACTGGCGCATTCCAGAGCCCTGAAGATTTCGAGGCCGATGACTACCGCCGCCAGAGCCCGCGCTTCCAGGGCGACAACTTCTACCGCAACCTAGAGCTGGTGGAAAAAGTGAAGGCCATCGCCGCCGACAAGGGCTGCACACCGGCGCAACTCGCGCTGGCCTGGGTACTGGCGCAGGGCAGCAACATATTTGCGATCCCAGGCACCCGCCGCATCGGGCGGCTGGACGAAAATCTCGCCGCAGTGGATCTCACGCTGAGCCCGGAAGAGCTGAAGACGATCGACGCCGTGTTCCCGCCCGACGCCGCTGCCGGTGCGCGCTACGCGGGCCCGATGATGCAAGCAGTGAACCGATAATGCGGTCGCCGTGGACTGCCTGACACAAGACAATCTGCTCGCCTACTAGTCATGTAGGAATTCGCTTACATTTTTGCGCCAATCACTCAGGCAATCTATGTCTACCGGCGTTCCCACGGACTCCGGTACCCCAGGGTCGGTCGCCCCCCTAGAACCGACCCACGAGGCCCCCGAAAGGGGGCCTTTTTTTATGCCTGATGTTTTTCATGCCGGATGGATAGATGTCCATTCCGCGCGTCTTCACGCCGTCGTGACATCGTGGGTCATCAGCGATGAGCGGCAGATGCCCAGGCATCGCGTTCCGCCGCGCTCAGCGCCAGCTCAACTGCATGCCCTTCGGCAGCGGACGCTATGGCAGCCTCGATCACCGCCATCACGGTGATCGCCTGTTGCGGCGTCACCGGGTTGTCGCCCTGCCCGAGTACGGCGTCGCGGAAGGTGGCGTAGTAGCGGCTCTGGTCGCCCCTTGGCGAAGGCACGCGCTCGACGTTGCCGCTACCGTCGTAGAGCAGCAGATCGTCGGGATCGACACCCCAATCCGCGTCGCCCGGCCGCATGCCAGCAAGCAGCTGGGTTTCCTGCGGATCGATCATCGACTTCACCGCACTGCCCAGCGTGCCGTGCACGACAAAGCGCGGGCTGCCGCCGGCCACCAGCATGCTGGCATGCAGAATCACGCGCCGCTGACCGTACTCGAGCACCACGTGCGCCCAGTCGGTGACCGTACCGCCCTCACGCTGCACCGCCAGGCTGGCCCATACGCGATCCGGCAAGCCGAACAGGCACAACGCCTGATCCACCAAATGCGGCCCAAGGTCGTACCACAGGCCACTGCCGGCACCCGGCTGCTCGCGCCAGCGCACGCGCACTTGCGGGCGGAAGCGGTCGATATGCGATTCGAGATGAGTCACCTCGCCCAGGCGCCCTTCCGCGATCAGTTGCCGTATGCCCAGGAAATCGGCATCCCAGCGCCGGTTTTGAAACACCGACAGCACCCGCCCCTCCCGCTCCGCGATGGCCGCCAACTCACGCGCCTCCACCAGATCGAGCGCAAACGGCTTGTCGACCACCACGTGCTTGCCCGCTTCCAGCGCCGCACGCGCCAGCGGTGCGTGTGTGTCATTCGGGCGACGCGATCACCACTACGTCCAATTGAGGATCGGCCAGCGCCACATCCGCACTCGCGACCACGTCGACATCAGGCAGATCCGCATGCACCTTGGCGGCGTCACGCGAGACGACCGTGCTTAGCGCAAGGCCGGGCACGCTGCGGATCAGCGGCGCGTGGAAGGTCTTGCCGGCAAAGCCGTAACCGATCAATGCGACACGCAGCGGGGCGGTGGAAGTGCTCATGGAGAAAGCCAGAGTGGACCTGAAACCACGCATGATAGGCCAAGCGCCCAGATACCCCGCCCGAAAGCGGCTTCGCACGACCGTGACGCCCGTGCGTGCAGCATCCGCATCCAGTCCGTCTGCATCGAGGAAGCCGCCATGTCGATCCGCTCACTGGTGATCGCTGCACTGCTTGCTGGCACGGGAATCAGCGCCACCGCGCTGGCACAGGACGCGCCAGCTGCCGCCACACCCCAGCCTAAGCGGACCATCCTCGACCAGCATGAGCAAAGCGGCGTGCCGGGCACGGAGATCGTCCTCGGCACCGCGGAGATTCCCGCGGGCGGCATGGTGGGCTGGCACGTCCACGATGGCGACGAATCGGGTTACGTGCTCAAGGGCAATCTAGTGCTCAAGACGCGCGGTAAGCCGGATCAGGTGCTCAAGGCGGGCGATCATTTCTTCAACCCGCGTGGCGCCGTGCACAGTCTGGCCGCCGCGCCCGGCAGCGAGGGCGGCGTGGCGCTTTCCACGTGGATCATCGACAAGGGCAAGCCGCTTGCCGAGCCGGTGAAGTAGTCGGCAGTAACGTTCTCCGGGCGGCTTGGGGGCTGCCTTGTACAACTTGTTTCACGGTTGGGTCACCGAAGCGATGGTAGTCAACGACGCCGTTGAGCGTCGCTTTTCGGGACTTGATCATGAATCGACATGCGCAACAACAACGGGAAATGCGAGCGAACTCCCTCACGCAGGGCACTTCGCGATCTGCATCGAGCTTTCCACGACCACGATGGCTGGTTGCCTGCCTGTTGGCCACGCTCGCCCCCTCTGCGTTCGCCAACTGCGTGCTGCAACCCAGTGGCACCACCGTCATCTGCGATACCAACGCGCCCAACCCGTTCACCAGCAGCATCAATGCGACCGTGGTTGGAACAGGCTCGCTCACCATTCCCTTGAATGGCGCCACGGTAACCGTGAACGCTGGCTCGGGCCTGTCCACCACCGGCGCGGCTATCCAGGTCGCCAACAACAGCACCGTAACCGTAGGCAAGGGCGGATCGATCACCACCACCTTCATCAACGCCTACGGCATGTGGGCAGGCGACCCCAGCAACGCATCGAGCACCACCGTCGGCTACGGCAACACGCTGGAGAACGACGGCACCATCCGCACCAATGGCAGCAATTCCGTAGGCATGTTCGCCCGCACAGGCAACCGCACCGCCGGCAATACACTGATCAATCGCGGACAGATCGACACGTACGGCTCGATCTCCGGCACCAGCACGCGCGCATCGTCGGCGGGCATCCGCTCGGAAAGCGTGGTGGCTAGCACCATTCTCAACTACGGCAACGTCGCTGCGCACGGCGCCTACGCCACCATCGGCACGGGTACCACCATGGCCATCGCCGGCAACGGCGTGGAGATGGCCGGCCCCGGCACCTTCACTAACGAAGCCGGCGCCAGCGTCACCAGTGACAACGCCTACGGCTTCTACGGAAACGGCCCCAACGCCAACGGCATCACCGTGACCAACGCGGGCACACTCAGCGGCCATCTCGGTGCCGTGTTGTTTGGGCCGGGACAATCCAACAACACCGTGATGCTCGAAGCCGGCTCCACTACCACCGGCTCCATCGACGCGGGCTCGGGCGGCAGCAACAACACGCTAGTGTTCGACGGCTTCACGTCCACGGCGTTCGCCAATGCGATTCCCAACTGGCAGTTGGTCGCCTTGCGCAACAGCGCCAACGTCACGCTGTCGGCACCTAGCTACACACTCACCAACCTCTCGCTCGATGCGGGCACCACCGCCACCTTCAACGGCCCCGCGCTGACCATCGGTGGACAGATCACCGACAACGGCTCGCTGGTGTTCACCAGTGCGAGCAACCTGAGCATTGCCGCACCCATCCAGGGCAGTGGCTCGGTGACACAGTCCGGCAGCGGCACACTGGTGCTGGCGGGTGCGGGCTCCTATACGGGCCCGACCACCGTCGCCAGCGGCACGCTACAAGCGGGTGCGGCGAACGTGCTCTCGCCATCCAGCGCGTTCACCGTGAACAGCGGCGCCACGCTGGATCTGGGCAACGCCAACCAGACCATCGGCAGCCTGGCCGGCGCAGGTGCCGTGACGTTTGAAGCGGGAACACTCACCACCGGCGGGCTCGGCACATCCACGTCATTCAGTGGTGTGGCATCCGGCAGCGGCGCGCTGGTGAAGACAGGTGCCGGCACCATGACATTGACCGGCGCCAACACGTACACCGGTGGAACGGTGATCGCCAATGGCGCCCTGCAACCAGGCGACGGCGGCACCACGGGCAGCATCACGGGCAACGTGCAGAACGGCGGCACGCTGATCTTCGATCGCTCCGACACCGTGACCTTCAACAACCTCATCAGCGATTGGACGAACACGACGCCAGACCCGTCGGGTTCCGTGCAACAGAACGGCACGGGCACCACCATCCTCACCGCCACCAACACCTACAGCGGCACGACGCAAGTCAACGCCGGCACGCTGATCGTGGGCAACGCGCCCAACAGCACGGCCGCCCTCGCCGGCGGTGGCGCAGTGACGGTGGCGAGCGGCGCGACGTTCGGCGGCTATGGCAGCACCGCCGGTGACGTGAACAACAGCGGCACCATCGCCGTGGCCGATGCGCTGTCGCTGTTCCAGGGCGGCAGCAAGGGCAGCTTCACCATCGGTGGCACACTGACCAACAACAACCTGATCCAGCTTGCCGGCACAGGCGTGGGCAATACGCTATCTGTCCACAGCCTGGTGGGCCAAGGCAGTTCGCAGGTAGCCATGAACACGGTGCTAGGTGGTGACGGCCCCCCTACGGACTTGCTGGTAATCAACGGCGGCAGCGCCAGCGGACAAACCGTGCTCAACGTCACCAACGTGGGTGGCCTGGGTGCGGCGACCACCGGCAACGGCATACAAGTGGTAGCGGCCAACACGCCCGCGACGTCCACGTCCGGCGCTTTCGTGCTGGGCACGTCGCTGAAAGCGGGGCCGTATCAATACGCCTTGTTCGAAGGTGCGCGCGACAACACCTCGGCCTATTCCTGGTACTTACGCTCGGAGAATCCCAACCCGCCACTACCGCCGTCGGAGATCACCGGAACCGTGGCGCCTCCGCCACCGGTGGTGACGCCGGGTGAGCCAACTCCGCCGCCAGTCGAACCGTATGTGCCGTACTACCGCAGCGAAGTGTCGCTATACGCCGCGTTGCCTTCCATGGCACTCAACTACGGCAAGGCGCTGATCGGCACGCTGCACGATCGCGTTGGCGAAGAAGAACAACTGCGCGACCTGTCCGACGATGGCTTCGGCGCCAGCGGCGTGTGGGCCCGTGTGGTCGGGCAGGACGGCGAATGGGATGCGAAACCCGGTGGCATCTATCGCGACGGCCCCTCGTTTGACGACAACATGATCGCCGTACAAGCCGGGTTAGACCTCTATCGCACAAAACAAACCGATGGCGGACGCGACTTCGCCGGTGTGTTGGCATCGGTAGGCCACGGCCACGGCGGCGTTAGCAACTACGACAACACCTCGGCGGGTAACAACCGCTTTGATTCATATTCGGTCGGCGGCTACTGGACGCACTTCGGCGCCAACGGCTGGTATGTCGATGGCGTGTTGCAAGGCACGTGGTACAACGCGACATCCACGTCCAACCAACAAGAGAACCTCACTACCCACGGCTTCGGTACAGCCGTGTCGGCGGAAGGCGGGTATCCATTCGCGTTCGGCAACGGCTGGTCACTGGAACCGCAAAGCCAGCTGATCTATCAATCGCTGCATCTGGCCAACGCCTACGATTCCGCCGCCAGCGTGCAGTTTCGTGACAGCGACTCGCTGGCCGGACGCATCGGTGGCCGTGCATCACGCACCTGGCAATGGAACCAGAAGTACACGCCGGATCTGCTCGCCGGGTGGTTCTTCGCTAACCTCTGGCATGAGTTCAAATCGGATGCGGTCACCGCGTTCTCATCGCAGGATGGCAATGTGCCGTTCCATTCCGATCTCGGCGGAAGCTGGTGGGAGCTCGGTGTCGGCGGAAGCGCCGTTCTGCACAAAGGTGCAACGCTCTACGCCACCGTCAGCTATGACAAGGGCTTCGGCGACGGTGTCAAGGCGCTCAATGGCAGCATGGGCATGCGCTGGAACTGGTAGCCGCCCCTACTCGTTCCGAGACCATGGAAAAGGCACGTCTAAGACGGCGCTAAGTGATTCGTCGCCCCACATCACCCGGCTGAAACATAACTGTCAAATCGTAAATTCACGCTAGTGCGCTGAATCCAGCCACTGCCGATACCACCATGCCCAACGTCCTCAGCCGGCGCCATCAGGCGTCGCACACCCTCTTGCGCCCGATTTCCAGCGCGATCGCCCTGGCCCTGGTTGCCGGCCTGTCGCTGGCCATGCCCGTGCATGCCGCCGATACCGATCCGGCCACCACGGATGCCAGCACAGACGCATCGACGGCCAAAGCCAATGCCAACGCGCTGAAGGCGCCGAAGGAGCTGGAAGAGGTCGAAGTGCGCGGCACTGCTGCGCAGTCCGCCATCACCCAGGCACCGACGCAGGCCGATCTGAACATCACGCAGCCCCAGTCGATCATTGGCCTGGACTGGATCAGCAACCACGTTGCGCCGACCGCCGATTACGCCACCATTGCCGCGATTTCGCCGGGCGTCACCAATGTGAGCACTGCGGGCCCCGGCTTGGGCGAGTCCAAGCAGATGACGCTGCGCGGCTTCAACGACAACCAGTACAACGTGACGTACGACGGCATTCCGTTCGGCGACACCAACGACTTCAGTCACCACACCAGCAGCTATTTCCCGGCCAAGATGCTCGGCCAGATCGTGGTGGACCGCGGCCCCGGCAGCGCCAGCACCATCGGCGAAGCGACGTTTGGCGGCACGGTGGGGCTGAGCTCGAAGGACCCGACCGACTCGTTCTCGTTCATCCCCACGCAAAGCTTTGGCAGCTACGACACCTCGCTCACGCACCTGGAAGTGAACTCCGGCAAGCTCGATGATCTCGGCGGCGGCAAGTTCATCGCCAGCGCGCAATACATCAGCACAGACACCGCCAAGACGGACGGCGACATGTCGCGCAAGACGGGCTACATCAAGTACGTGCAGCCGATCGGCGACAGCACCGAGATCACCTTCCTCAGCAACTACAACTACATCCGCTTCAACAATCCCAACCTCAGCTCGTTGACGCTGCAGCAGATCACGCAACTGGGCAGCAATTTTGGCCTGAACAACGACCGCACCAGCGTCAACTGCGCCTGCTACAACTACCAGACCAAGCAGACGGACCTGGAATACATCGGCGTCCACAGCCTGCTGTCGGAAACCTGGTCGCTGGACAACAAGGTCTACACCTACGCCTACGACAACACCAGCCACGAAAGCCCGTACGTTGGTACCAAGGCATCGCCCACCAACATGGGCGGCTACATCAAGATCAATAATTACCGCGCCTGGGGCGACGTGCTGCAGTTGGTGCATGCGGACGACCACGGCCAGTTCCGCACGGGCGGCTGGTACGAGTACACCGACAACAACCGCAGCAGCATCGCCATCGACTACGGCCGCGACGGCGCCGTGGATGTGAAGCCGGGCGCGTCGACCTTCGGCACGTTCAACAGCAAGGGCGTGTACAGCGGTCCGTACAAGTACATCATGACGGACCAGCTCCATACCGGTCAGCTCTATGCCGAGTACGAGTGGTACGCCTATGACGGCCTGAGCATCACCCCGGGCGTGAAGTACTTCGACGTGAGCCGCGACATCGAAGCGCCGATCAACCAGACCACCAAGACGCCGCTGTTCTACAAGCAGAGCTGGGACAAGACGCTGGGTTACCTCACGGCTAACTACACGTTCAACCAGGAATGGAGCGTCTACGCACAGGCGGCGCAGGGCTTCCTGACGCCCAACCTCAACCAGTTCTACGTGCCGAACCCGACGGCGAACAACACGCATCCCACGCAGACGATGAACTACCAGTTCGGCACGGTCTACAAGACCGAGCGTTTCAACGCTGACGCCGACGTGTATTTCATCAACTACAAGAACTACCAGTTCTCCACCACGGTGCCGGGCACCACCGATCCGGTCTACTACCTGGCGAAGGGCGCATACATCAAGGGCATTGAAGGCGAGGCCACGTACTACGTGGGCGCGGGTGCCAGCGTGTTCGCCAACGGCTCGCTGCAGGATGCCTATTTCAAGGGCTCCAGCCTGGACATGCCCAACGTGCCGAACCGCACCGCCGCGCTCGGCGTGATGTACGAGAACCAGGGTTTCTTCGCGTCGCTGTACGACAAGTACACCGGCAGCCAGAAGGCCTACAACTCCAGCTTCAGTCCGGACGTTGCGTCCTCGGTGAGCTCCACCATCAGCACCGGCGGTTACTGGCAGGCGGCGATGAGCATTGGTTACGGCCAGAACCTGAGCGGTTCGGTGATCAAGAGCTACAAGGTGCGCCTGCAGGTGGACAACCTGTTCGACGCGCACAACCTGGTGATCAACTCGGTGAGCAGCAACGTGGGTTCGTACTACGTGCTGCCGGGCCGCAGCTGGTTCGCTTCGGTTTCGCTGGCACTCTGACGGACGGGGCGACGATTTGATGTTCAAGCACACGTTCCTCACCCTGCTCCTGCTCGCACCGTCGCTGGCCGCCGCCAGCGACGGCCACGCCAAGACCTACCTCAGCGACGCGCAAGTCAGCGCCGTGATGGCTGCCCTGCCCGCGCCAAGCGCGCCGGGCAGCGCGGAAGACAAGGCGGACTACGCCGCCACTGACCGCGCTTTTGCGGAGCGTTCGGCAGCGGACTTCGCCCAGGCCAAGCAGGAAGAAAAGTTCAATGCGTTCGACTTCGCACCGCTGATCGGGCCCGGCTTCCAGGCAGACAAGCTCCCTCGCGTGGCTGCGCTGTTCAAGGAAGCGGAAGAAGAAACCAAGGAAGCGGTGGATCTTTCCAAGAACCACTGGAAGCGCCCGCGCCCCTGCCCGCCCGCCTCGGACTGCGCAAGCAACCCGGAGAAGGCGGCGAAGAAGAGTTTCGGCTATCCCAGCGGCCATTCCAGTAAGGCCACGGTGGACGCGATCCTGCTGGCCCAGTTGTTCCCGCAGGATGCCGACGCCCTGATGCAGCACGCCCGCGACATCGGCTGGCGTCGCGTAGTGAAGGGTGTGCACACGCTGCAGGATATTTATGCGGGACGCGGGTTTGGCACGGCACTCGCCACCGACATGCTCGCCTCGCCCACCTTGCAACACGATCTGGCGGCAGCTCGCGAAGAATTGCGGGCAGCCGGTTTGGCTCCGAAGACGCCGTAGGCCCTTGAGGATCCCTGATCCTCGCCCCTTCCCTTAGCTTCGATGGAGCACGTGCCCACGGATGGGCCCTTTTTTTCCCGGGACGGTAACAAAACTGCAAGACAATCGAAGGCAGGCCCCGGGAATGTCCCGTGGCCTGCTGTTTTCGTTGGAAGGGGCGCGCGGTGCATATCATCCTGGTGGAAGACGATCTGGAACTTGGTGCGGCTATCCAGCGCGCGATGGAGCGCCTGTCGTACACGGTCACGTGGCTCACCGACGGCACCGAAGCCATCGCCACCATGCAAGAGAAGACGGCCGACCTCGTATTGCTCGACCTGGGCCTGCCAGGCAAGGACGGGCTCGACATCCTCACGGAGGCACGCAACAGCGGCGTTACCACGCCCGTGCTTATCCTCACCGCACGGGATGCGGTGCAAGCGCGCGTGCACGGCCTGGACGCCGGTGCCGACGACTACCTCACTAAGCCGTTCCATCTCGATGAACTGGGCGCGCGCATCCGCTCGCTCACGCGCCGCATGCAGGGGCTGTCCGCCAACCGCATCGAAGCCGGCGCACTGTGCCTGGACCTGGGTACGCTGGAAGTCACCTTCCACGGCAACAAAGTGGATGTCACACGGCGCGAACTGTCGCTGCTGCAAGCCTTGATGGAACGTGCGGGTCGCGTCGTGCGTCGCGACATGTTGGAAAGCTCACTCTACGGCGGCGAGAAAGTCGTCACCGACGGTGCCATCGACGTGCTGGTGCATTCGTTGCGCCGCAAGCTGAGTTTCGATGCCATCCAGAACGTACGCGCGTTCGGCTACATGATTCCGCGGGACGCCCGGTGAAGCCCAACAGTCTGCGCGGGCGCCTGCGCTGGATGATCATCGCGCTACTGGTGCTGTTCCTGTTGCCGCTGGCGTTCTACAGCTTTTACCGCACCAGCGACGAGATGGCCGTGTTGTCCGACGCGCGCCTTGCCGAGGCAGCGCATACCGTCGCCGCGCTGATCCGCCAGTCCGGCCTGCAGACGTTTGCCAACCGCGACGGCATCATCGTTCCCGTGCAGAAGAAAAGCGTGCTGGCCGCGCAGGGTGAAGTCGCCACGCATGAATCGGAAGTGGGCTTCCAGGTGTTCGATCGCCAGGGCAAGCTTGTGCTTGGCACACTCAACCTGATGACGCTGCCCGCCACACCGGATGATCGCTCGGCGTACCACGATCTGAAGAAACAGCATCACGTGTGGCGCGTGTTCAACTACGTTGATCCCAATAGCCAGTACGTGATCCGCACAGGCGATCGTTACGACAGCCGCGAGAACATCGTGCATACGCTGTGGATCGACCACGGGTTGCCGTTCCTGCTCGGCCTGCCTGTGCTCGCTCTGCTGGTCGGCTGGGCGGTGGGTCGCGGCTTGCGCCCGCTCGCCAGCCTCACCACCGCCCTGTCCGAACGCGAACCGGGCAGCCGCGAGCGCATCGCGTTGCCCGATGCGCCACGCGAACTGCGCCCGGTGCTGAACGCGCTCAACGAGCAGCTTGCACGGCAGGAAGATGCACTCGAACGCGAGCGGCGCTTCAGCGCCGACGTGGCGCACGAGCTGCGCACCCCGCTGGCCTCCATCCAGCTGAACCTGGAAAGCGCGATGGAAACCGTCGACCCCGACGAGGTCCACGATAGTCTGGCGGGCGCGCACAACAGCGTCGCCATACTCAGTCGTCGCGTGGAGCAGTTACTGGCGCTGGCCAAGCTCGAAGCGGGTGCAGCTTCCGCGCAATTCGAGCCGGTGAATCTCGTCGAGGTCGCGGACGACGTGGTGAAAGAACTCGCGCCCGTCATCCAGCGCCGTGGCGTGGAACTGGGGTTTGCGCAACAGGACGGCCTCGTGCTGGTGCAGGGCTATGCGCCTGCGCTCGTCGCCCTGCTGCGCAACCTGCTGGAGAACTCATTGCGCTACGTGCCCGCGGGTGGCCACATCCAACTGGCTGTCGCGCAAAGCCGGCAGGAGGCCACGCTGGAAGTGATCGACAACGGACCGGGTATCCCCGCCGAACGCCGTCGCGATGTGTTTGCCCGTTTTCATCGCGAGAACGGCAGCCGTGGCGAAGGCTATGGCCTGGGCCTTTCCATCGTCGCCCGCGCCGCCAGCCTGCACCGCGCCTCCATCGAACTGCTGGACTCGCCGCAGGGCCGTGGGCTGCGTGTGCGGGTATCGATTCCCCTGCTGTCGCCCTGAAGCGGCACACGCAGCTTCACGACAACGTGATCACCGCCTGTAGTCCACCACCGTCGCGGTTGGCCAGTTGCAAATGGCCGCCGATGGAAGCGATCAACTGCGCACCGATGGCCAGCCCCAGGCCAGAGCCGCCGGTATCGCGATTTCGCGAGGATTCGAGACGGTAGAAAGGTTGCAACACCTGTTCGAGCTCGTCCTCCGGAATGCCAGGGCCGCGATCGGACACGGTGATAGTGAACGCATCCGGCGCGGCACGATGCAGGGCGACTTCCGCCGAACCGCCGTATTTGATCGCGTTGTCGATCAGGTTGACCAGTACGCGGCGCAATGCCTGCGGCCGGACGGTGGCGGTGATGGCAATGGTGTCCGCCATGTTCACGGGCTGGCCAACGTCCTGATAATCGAATACCAGACTTTCCAGGAAGGCGCCGACATCCATCTTCATCGGCTTCTCGGCATCACCATGTGCGCTGCGCGCGTACGCCACACCCTCTTTCACCAGGTGCTGCAATTCGTGCAGATCGTCGATGATGCGCTGCTGCTCCGGCGACTCATCCAGCGCCTCGACGCGCAAGCGCATACGTGTGATCGGCGTCTGCAGATCATGGGAAATGGCGGCGAGGATATGCAGGCGTTCCTTCACGTGCAGGGCGATGCGGTCCTGCATGGTGTTGAAAGCCTTAGCTGCGCGTGCCACTTCGGCAGGTCCGTCCTGCGGGATACGCGGCCCGTTGGCGGTCGGCGTCATGGCATCGGCAGCCTCGGCCAGTGTCGCGAGTGGACGTGTCGCCAGCCGCACCGCCAGCCAGGCGCACACCAGCAGCAGGATCACCTGCAGGGTGAACACAAAGGGCAGCCACGCCGCCAGCGGCTTCATATGCGGCGTGATCTGTAGCGTGAGCGGTGTGCCGTCGTGCAGGGTGAAGTGAACCTGGTAGCGCTCCGGCGACATCGAGATGGTGTTGCCGTAGACGCGGTAGTCCGGCCCGACCTCCTTGGCGATCAGGGCAAGCACATCGCGCGAACGTTGTGTGGTGAGGCGATCACCCGGCTCACCGGAGCCGAGGATGTAGAAATAGTTGTCGCGCTCCAACCGGTTGAGCCAACGCGACCGTTCGGCCGCGGGCAGGCGATCAAGCACGGCGACCGAGGTACCCACGTCGTGCTCCAGCGTATTGAACATCACCGCCGTCGCGCTCTGCATACGCTCGAAGTACAGCAGACCGAACGACAAGCCCTGCGCCAGCATCAACCCGGCAAAAAGAATCAGGTACAGCCGCGATGCCATGCTGCGCGGCCACCAGCGCCGGCTGATCACTGGCGAATCCGTGCTCACGGTGCATCACCGTTGAGTATCACCGGCATCGAGAACACATAGCCTTCGCTGCGTACGGTCTTGATATAGGTCTGCTCGCGGGCGCCGTCCTGCAGGCGCTGGCGCAGGCGGCTCACCATCAAGTCGATGGAGCGGTCGAACAGCTCCGCATTCCGGCCCTGCGTAAGGTTGAGCAATTGATCGCGCGACAGCACGCGCTGCGGATGGTCAAGGAATACGCGCAACAGGCGGAACTCTGCACCACTCAACGAGACCACGGTGCCATCGTCATCCAGCAGATGGCGTGCGGTGGTATCCAACCTCCACCGACCGAACGCAATAACATCGCTGCTCTCGGTGACGCGCAGGTTCGGCGGCAGCATGCGCGTGCGGCGGATCACCGCCTTGATGCGCGCCAGCAGCTCACGCGGTGAAAACGGTTTGGTGACGTTGTCGTCCGCTCCCATCTCCAGGCCAATGATGCGGTCCGTCTCGTCGTCGCGTGCGGTGAGCAGCACCACCGGCACGTGCTTGTGCTTACCGCTACGCAGCGTGCGGCACAGCACCAGCCCATCGTCGCCGGGCATCATGATGTCCAGCACCACCAGGTCGAACGCCGACGTATCCAACTGCGCAAACATCTCGCGGCCATCGGCGGCCGTGGTGGCGCGTAGGCCGTTCTTGCGCAGATAGTCCGCGATGCCCGTGCGGATGCCGTGATCGTCATCGACGACGAGGATATGGTCGATGTGTTCCATGCAATCTCCGTTAGCCCGGTGGGGCGACATGCCGTTTGCGCTTACGCTTTGCCCAATAGCTGGCGGACACGCGCCTCCATCTGATCGTAGTCGCCTTCGCCGACATGGCGATAGACCACGTGGCCATCGCGGTCGATCAAGTAGATAGCCGGCCAGTAGCGGTTGCCGTAGGCGTTCCAGATCCGGTTGTCATTATCCATCGCCACCGGGTAGCGGATACCCAGCGTTCGGATCGCTTGCCGCAGGCTGGTCACATCGCGCTCTTCGTCATACTCCGGCGTGTGCACACCGACCACCACCAGCCCGTCGCCGGCATAGCTGTCGTACAGCGCCTTGGTGTGCGGCAGCACGTGCAGGCAGTTGATGCATTCGCGCGTCCAAAATTCCACCAGCACCACTTTGCCGCGCAAAGCCGACATAGATAGCGGTGGCGAATTGAGCCATTGGGTCGCCCCTGCAAAGTCGGGTGCTGTTGCATCGGGCGTTGGGGTTTCGGCGCTGGCGATGTTCCAGGTACCAGGTAACGCGATGAACAGGGCTGCACTGAAGACCGCTACGGCGAGGGCAAGACGAAGGAATTTCATTGTGGGTATCTCCATGGCGGGTGGCCAGGTGGGGCCGCCGACGTATGCATTGGAACAACCCTGTTTGTATCGGGCGTGTCCCCGCACCCGGCTTTTTGTATCACTTTGTATCCGCGCCCCGTAGCCATTCAGAGCCGCGTGTGCCCGATATGTATCTGAATGTATCGGCTCGCCATCCCGACATGTTTCGATGCCTTTTGGCGCCGAACGGGACACATCTGCGATACGCCGCCAGGGTCTCCTCAGCCACACCGGCTGATCCACAGCCATGTCACCCCCATCTCAGGAGATCCACCCCATGAACGCACGCTCCATTCTCTATACCGGCAAGACCGTGACCACCGGCGGCCGCGAGGGCCAGTCGCACAGCAGCGACGGACAGCTCGACATCAAACTTTCGCTTCCCGGCTCCAACCTGCCCGGCACCAATCCCGAACAGTTGTTCGGCGCCGGCTGGTCCGCCTGCTTCACGGGCGCCATGCGTCATGCGGCCCGTACGCGAAAGATCGATATGCCCGCCGACACCGCTGTCTCCGCCGAAGTGGACCTGGGCCAAGGCCCGGACGGCTATTTCCTGCAGGCCCGCCTCGCCGTCTCGCTGCCCGGCCTCGACCGTGACACAGCCCGTTGGCTGATCGATGCCGCGCACCAGACCTGCCCCTACTCCAAGGCGACGCGCGGAAACATCGACGTCGTGATCTCACTGGTCTGACCCAGCCGCCTGCCTGAGGAATTCACCATGAAACGCACACCTGCAAACCTCGTCACCGCCTTGGCGCTGGCCCTGTCGTTGTTCACCGTTGGCAGCCATGCCGAAGAGGCGATCAAGCCAGTGGATGCCTATCGCGATGCCGCAGCCACCGCACAGCTCCCGGCGCCACCGCGCGAAGACGAACAGCGCACGGCACCCGGCAGCCAGATCAATGGCCGATCGGACTGGGACGTCGATTACCCGTCGCAACTCGCGCCGCAAGCGCTGCACGTGCCGGACAGCGCAGCCTCAAGAAAATAGTAATGACCCGGCGCTGATGCGCAGCAGGCGTCGTAAATCACCGGTCCGCAAGCAACTCAAGATTCTTGCGGACTCGACCCAAGGTTGTGCCCGTTAGCGATTCGTCGCGAGCTCGTCGAGCAAGCGCGCCTGCAAAACGGAATCCAACTGGAAGAATCCACGCGGGGAAAGCACCTGGTGGTTCGGGTTCGCCTGGTAGGAATCCGCAACGACCTCGCCCTGCCTGACTTCGAACCCTCCCACGATGTCTTCCGGGGGCACGGGACCCTCGGGCGTGGGGGTTCGCCCGTCGATGACGTACACCCAGCCATCCGCCTGACTTCTCGCTGCCGCGATGAGGTTCGGCACGGATGGACCGTGCTTGCGGATCACATCGTGCATGAACTCGACGAAGGCACGGTTGCGTGCAAAGTTGTCAGGCGCAAACAGATCGTCGGTACGCTGGGCATCCAGCAGCTGACCGACGATCTCCTGACTGACAAGCCCTTGCCTGCCTGCGTCTTCTAGCGCCGCCAAGGTCACGTAGGACACCTTGCCATCCGGCGTGGCGACCTTGCAGATGCTGATGGGAAGCGTAGATGGCGTGTTGTTGGTCATGGTGTCCAGGCGTCGCGGTGGGTGCGCTCTCTCATGGCGCGTCGTTCAGGCGGGACGATGTGCCAGCGCATAGTCGATGGCCGAACACACCGCAGCTACCTGGGCGTCGTTGCACTGTTGCGGCGTGGCGCGCGGGCTGTCGGGATACACCTCGGTGGTCGTCGCGTAGTGCGCATTGGTAATGCCGGCGCACAGCCCCCACTCCTTCACTGGATACTTGATCACGCCCGGCAGCAGCAACGGCGCGCCGATGATCTCGCCGCGTGCGTCGGCGTCCGCGATGTGTGTCACTTTGGCCACCGCCACGATCACAGCCTGCTGAAAATCGGGCTGAGGGTTCTCGGCCTCGTCCACCAGATAGAACCCATCGGGAATTTCACCCGGCTCGAACGGCTTGCCGTCGCGCGCGGCCAGCGCCGGACGATACTCCGACTCGTCCGAGTCAGTGGTTTCGTGCAGGTCGATATGCATCAACACGCGATCGCGCAGCGGCTCCAACAAATCGACCAGCGCCGCCGATTCACCTGCCGGGCTGTTCTTTCGGAAATTGCGATTGGGATCGAGTGCACCAGGGTTCCAGCGATTGATGCGCTCATACGCCCATGGGCTAACGCAGGGCACCACCAGCAAGTTAGCGCGGCCGGCATAGTCGCGGCCGTGCTGCTGCAGAAACTGCAGGGCGCCATGCACACCACTGGTTTCGTAACCGTGCACGCCGCCCGTCACCAACAGCACCGGCAGGTCGTCGCGCCAGTCGCGGCTGCGGACGGCCATCAGCGGATAGTGCTCGGGGCCATAGTTCAGCGTGCCGTACTCCGTCACGTCGAACAGCTCGCGCAGGTTCTCGACAACGCTGAGCACATCGGCCGCGTAGCTGCGGTGCTTGGTCTGTTTCGCAAGCCACTCCGCTCGTTCCGCCGCACCCCACGGCTGTCCGGGAGTACCGATGGGATAGAAAGCCGGGTTGCTCATGGTGAACTCGCGATGGTCGGTAAAGGCCTACTCTAGCACCGTGTCCGGCGACCGCTCAGCCCGTCGCGATGATCAGGGTGTAGTCCTCATCGGGCTCAATCTGATTCGCTACGGGTCCCGATACGACCCGTGCCTTACGGTAGGGACGCGCACTCATCCATGATTTCGCGACCGAGCGCGCGGGCATCCGCTTCAGACCAACCTCGAGAGAAATGCCGTTTCTCGATGATCTTCGCGCCTCGTCCGGCATCATTGTGGGCGCGGAAATAGTCGGCGGCCTTGGTGCCGTGAACCACCAAGATGGATGGCTTCACCGCGTCAAGCAGGAATTCAAAAGGCTGAGTGCATTGTTGTTCCTTCGCCAGTTCCTTCGCCTTCTCCGTGGCGGGCGCATAGATATTCGTTTCCAGAACACCGACCGACCCCGCCTCTTCGATGATCCACTCAATAACGCGACGCGAAGGACTTACTGCAGACCGCCGAGTCTTGCCCGGTGCAAGAGGACGACGCTGTCGCTCATCCTTGTAGCACTCGAGCCATTTCTCTTTGTCGAAGCCGTAGCCGCTACGCCAGAAGTCCCAGAATCCCGCGTTCATCGATGTGGCGGGGTTGAAGCCGACAATGAAAGCCCTGCAGGCGAGGGGCGATCCGTTGCACACAAAGGGGCGCAGAGCCGTCGGCCGATGGATGATGTGCTCGAGTTCGCGCTCAAACTCCTCGATCGTAGTCACGGTAGGCAAGGTACGCCATACGTTCACGTGAGACTCCTCGAATCTGACTGACTTCAAGAACTACCACTCGCTTCGGCGACAGGATATCCCTCACCTGCCGGGAAGAACTACGGCTGAAGTTCGATACGCTGCTTCGTCGCCGCATCTTCGAACACGGCGTGTTCCACGCGCCACTGCCCCATGGCTTCCACGGCCTCGATATAGACCTCGCCTTTGCCTTTGGGACCTTCGGCGCTGAAGGAAAGATTGGCTTTTCCGTCGCCCCCCGATACCTGGATGCCCCCCGTGGGGAAGCCCGTGGTTATCGGCGTGCCGAGCACTTCGGTCACCTGCTCGCTGCGTTGCAGTTCGCTGACGGCAAGCTTGTAGGCATCGGAGCCCTTCATGGCCGACAAGATGCTCCAGAAGATTCCGCCGAACAGCAGCACGAAGAGCACGGGAATGATGATGCCCCACCTGGCCCACATGCGTTGCGTCCGTCGAAAATCCTCCACGCTGTTCCAGCGTTTGTTCTGCCACGCCCACGCGCCTCCCTTGGCGCCCAACACAAAAAACATCGGGATATTGACCAAGGGAACGAATACGAGGAACGCGATGAAGGTGCCGTTGCCCATGCCCCAAATCCACGTGAGCAGAAACGCGCCCCAGTTCCAGCGATTGACCTCGGGCGGAACAACGGCTCCGGCTCCGCCACCCGATGTGTTTTCCATGCGATCTCCCCAAGCAAGAAGTTACCGCCCCGCCTGAGGTGGACATGCTCATTGGCCCGACATCGCGGGCAACGCACACCATCCCTGGCATGAAGCGGCTCTACGGCGCTACGAGGTCACATCTTCCCCGCAGTCAACGTATTCTGCAAAGCGAAGATCAGCGAGCTTACTTGCCGTCGCTCAACAGATGCTGCACATCAACGATATCGACGCCTTGCATCTGACCCATCAGGCTATCGAGCCACGGCTTATGCGAAGCACCCACCACCACCAGGATGCGCGCCCCCGGCTGGTCGCCAAACGTCGTGCGGATATTGGCGGCCATCCGTAGATTGCGCCCTTCCCAGCCGGCCACATAGCGTTGACCGTAGTGCTGCGGTGAGCGGTCGCGCAAGGCCGCGCCGAAATCGGTGTCCACCGTTATCTGCTGAAAGGCCGGCGAGTTGATAAAGCGGTAAAGCTCGAGTACGTCTCCTTTATGCTCCAGCTCGCCCTCACGGTCGCGCATGGCTTTGGCACGAGGCGCAGCGGCGTCCCAGGCGGCCTGTACGGCCTTGCCATAGGCGACCGGATCCCCTACGTCGATGTTGTCTCCCGTATGGTCGTCAATGGGATAGACGCGTGGCAGGCCAAGCCGCGCCGCCAGTCGGGCCGCGATTTGTGTACTCTCGTTCGGGCGGTCGCGAGCCTTCTGTAGCGACGCCACCAACTCGTCGTTGAGACCATCACCGGCTCGTCGCTCCGCCTCCGGCAACTGCAGCCACTGGACCATCGCGGATGTGGGATCACCCGCCGCAAGGAACACCGCGGCCAGATGGCGTCGCTGTGCCGGAGTCGGCGCAGCTGGCCACGCTTTGAGCAGACGCTGCGCCTCCCCAATGGCGGCAGGGATATCGAGCCCGGTCACGGCTTTTGCCTTGGATGTGTCCGGGCAGTAGTTGGCCACGTCGTCAGCGGCGTACACCGTTGGATGACGCTTCATGAGGTCGCAGGTTTCGCCGGAAAGACCTTCAATCGTGATGATGCCGGGCGCATAGGTCGCCAGCCGATCCAACAAGGGAGCCAGTTGGTCCTGAGTGATCGTTGCCCCCTTGGGTAACTGGCTCAGATGCACGCTACCCAGCACCAGCACCTGGCTACGCGGGCCGGCCATACCCGAATCCACCGAGGTCAGATCGACCTTCGCGTGAACCAGCCCGGGCGCGGCCAAGGCCACGCACAACAGTCGAATCGCCATAGAGGGCTGCATATCTTTCCTTTGAATGCCAACACCAAGGTTCGGCAGGCGACCGTAGATCGTTTGCCATTCAGGCCGTGCGCAGATCTCCCATGCACACCCCACCGCGTTGCCCAGTGATATCACTACCACCAGCGCGAAACGATGTGCGTAAGGTCATGGGTTCGCGGATCGTCCCGGACAAAATCTGTCAGCTACGCCGGATGCGGCGTAGCGTAAAATGCGGGACGTGGCTCGTAGGGAGAAGAAAGGTGTCAGCCGATTCACACGTACTGCTGTTCTCGTATGGGACGCTTCAACTTGAAAGTGTCCAGCTCGAATCCTTCGGACGTCTATTGGATGGAGACGAAGACGCCATGCCTGGCTATCGCCGCCAGATGGTCGAGATCACCGATCCCGAGGTGCTTCGCAAGAGCGGCCAGAGGTTTCATCCCATCGTTGTTTCGAGTGACAACCCGGCCGACGAAGTGTCTGGCAAAGTGTTCCGGGTGACCGACGCCGAACTGGCTGCCGCTGATCGCTATGAAGTCTCAGATTACAAGCGTGTTGCTGTCCGGCTCAAATCAGGCAGACAGGCGTGGGTTTATATCCAGGCGTGACGCTGCTCGATCCGCCATGACACAGCCATCGTTCAAGCCTTGCCGCCGCTTTTGAGAAAATCAATGAAGGTGCGCACCGCACGTGACACGTGGCGGGTATTTGGATAGACGGCATACACGCCTTGTTCGGCAAAGCGATAGCGGCGAAGCACGCGAACAAGGCTTCCATCGGTAAGCGAGGACTGCACCAGCCAATCGGGCAGGATCGCGGTGCCGTGCCCGGCGCGCGCAAACGCAAGCAAGGCGGCGGCGTGATCCGCGCTCACCGTCGATTCTGGCGGATCGCTCGCAAATGTCACCTCTCCGCCATCCTCGCCGCGCGCCACCTGATCCGGCAGACGCGGATAACCCACGCGCGGCAACGCGAGCACTGCATCGGGATCATCAAGTCGCTCCAGGCCATGACGCTCCAGTAGACGCGGCGCCGCGACCACGACAAGTTCGTGGCGCGACAGCAGCACGGCCCGGTGATCCGAATCGGGAAGCCGTCCCAGCCGTATCGCGAGATCGAACCGTTCCGGGATCAATGCCGCAGGCGCGGCCGTCGTGGACAGATGGACGTGCAGCGACGGATGGCGCGCCATGAACGCGCTGACCCAGGCAATAACGGCGTGCGCCGCATACTCGGGCGTCGTGGTAATGCGAAGCTCCCCGCGAAGTACCGCCTGATTTCCGCGCGCCTCGTCCACGGCGCGGCGCGCGGCGTCCAGGGTTTCCTCGCACCGCACGTAGAAGCGTTTTCCGGCATCCGTCAGCGTCAGGCCGCGCGTGTTGCGGGCAAGCAGAGTGACACCCAGACCTTCCTCAAGGCGCTTCAGATTGAAGCTGACCACCGCGCGGCTGGTGCCCAGCGCTTTCGCTGCAGCGGACAAAGAGCCGGTGTCAACGATGGCCTTGAAGATGTCGAATCGTTCCAGGCTGATCATGGCGCAACCGTCAAACGGGGTTTGACACTGTAGCGAGCCGTTTAAGGCTGTGTCCACCGCGCGTATCCGACTACGCTGCCCGCCTGCTTACAGGAAGCATCCCGTGTTCCGGCGCCATCGAATCACCCTCGTCTATCTGTTTGGCTTCTCGCTCGATCTGGTCAACATGTTCGCGTCGAACGTGGCCATGCCTTCGATCGGTACCGACTTGCACACCTCGACCGGCACGCTTGCCTGGATCAGTGCGGCTTATACGCTGGGCCTGACGCTCGCCATTCCCTGCGCCACACGATGGGCCAGTGCATGGGGCGAGCGCGCCACCCTGCTCGCCTCGCTTGGCGGGTTCGCCGTTGCGGCGCTGCTCGCGGGCATCGCGCCCAATGCATCGCTACTGGTGGTGTGTCGCCTGGCCCAGGGCCTGGCCGGAGGTCTGCTGATTCCGGTGGGACAAGCCTGGGCGTATCGATTGACACCCGTCAGCGAACGCGCGGCGCTCACCACACGCATCATGGCCATCGCCCTGTTCGTTCCTGCGCTTTCACCCTGGGCCGGCGGACTGCTCACGCAATGGGTCTCGTGGCGCGCGTTGCTCGCGGCGAGCGCACCAGCGGCACTCGTTGTGTTCGCCCTTGCTGCATCCTGGCTTCCATCGGATCAGACTCGCTTGCCGCACGTACCGTTTCTGTCCAGTGTGCCGCGCCTGCTGCGCATCCCGACATTACGTCTTCCCATGCTGATCTACCTGTTGGTGCCAGGCGTATTCGTGGGCGTCAATCTTGTCGCCGCTATCGATCTGGCACGCCGTGGATTCGCCCCGACGGATGTCGGTGTGCTGATGCTTCCCTGGGCTATGGCGTCAGCGGTGGGTATTGGTTTGTCGCGCCGATGGTTCGCTCGGCAAGGGCCTCGCCGGTTGTTTTTCATCGGCATGGTCGCCCAGTCGTTGGGCATTGCCTGGCTGGCGACGGTGCGCGAAGGAGGCCATGCGTCGGCTGCGGTGGCCTATCTATGCATGGGCTTCGGCGGCAGCCTCTGCTCCAGCACGGCCCAGACGCTTGCCTTTCTGGACATTGCCGCTGATGACATGCTGCCGGCCAGCGCCGCGTGGAACTTGAATCGACAATGGGCCTTCTTCATCGGGCCGGTTGCGCTCGGTGGGCTCCTGGCTGTCACAGGGCATGCCACCATCACCTATGTCGTGGCCGCATGCCTGTCACTGGCGCCCATGATCTTCCTGCGACGCCCTATTCTCCACACCTCGTCACCACATCTGGAAACCGACCATGACCACGCTTGAACAAGCGTCTGCCGAAATCATTCTCCTGCACGAACAGATCGAAACCTGGTTTCGGGGAGATGCCCCGCCAGACGCGTTGAACGCGCTTGTCGGATGCTTCGCCAACGTCTTTCAGATGGTGACCATCCGCGGCGAACGATTGGAGCGCGACGATGTACGGAGCCTCTTCGCGCGCCTGGGCGGAGCCCGACCGGGCATGGTCATCTCAATCGATCAGGTTGCAGTCATCGTCGAAGCACCGACCGGCTGGCTGGTGACGTATCGCGAAACCCAAGCAGCGGCCGATGGCACCTCGAACCAACGTCATTCGGCGGCGTGGTTGCAACCGACGAACCACGGCCGGCCGACCTGGCTTTTTCTGCAGGAGACGGCGATTCCGTAGAACATCTGGATTGCCGAATCCCAAAGGGCGTCAAGCAACACGGCGGCAGTCCGGCGCGTTGAACGCGCTAGGCCGAAAACGGAAACCGCTGCTTTCAACCCTGCGCGGCGCCAATAGCACCCGTGGCAACGACGGGCCCGGTGGGCTGACCGGTGGGTGATCCACCAACGGGCTCTACCGACACGGCAAGGGCGGCCGTGGGGCCCAATTGCGCCAGCAGGGCGCGATCGAGCTTCAGCGCGGTGGGTGCATCTGTAGCAATCATGCCGATGGAAATCGGCTTTCGCCCAGAAGGCACCAGCCACAACTGAGGCGCCTTCCCTTGGGCGAACGAAGTGGGTGCCACTGGCACGACGATCATGCGGGCTTGTTGGATATCCATCGTTGCCGTCCAGCCCACATGACCACCCGTCTGTGTGATGGAGGACGCCATGAACGGAATGGCGGACGACGACGGTGCGATGCGCGGCCCCGTTGTGACGACTAGCAGCAACAGACACGCCGCGGCCATAGCGCTGGCTCCCAGGCCAAGCCAGTGCCAGAAGCGCAGGTTCTCCCAGAGACCAGCACGTGCAGGCGGTATGCGTGCGCGCTCGCGCGCTTCAAATCGAAGCGCCTGCTGGATCCGGGCCCACACGTGGTCGGGCGGTTCGATGGGCGGAATCTCTTCGCTCATGGGTTGCAATCTGCGATGCCAAAGATTCACGGCGGTAGCGGCCTCGTCGCTGGTTTGCACCTCGGATGCCACCTCGGCGCGCGCATCGGCATCCAGCACGCCGAGTACATACTCGGCATATCGAAGTTGTGATTGGTCGCGGTCAAGTGGCGTATTCATGCGTCAAGGCACGTGCGAAGTTGCAGCAAACCACGGCGAATCCAACTCTTCATCGTGCCGAGCGGTACATGACATCGTGCCGCTAGTTCGCTGTACGTTGATCCCGAGAAAAATGCTTCGCGCACCGATTGGCGCTGCTTGGGTTCCAGTGCATCAAGGCACTCCCTGAGGCGTCTATGTTCTTCGGTTGCTTCAGCCTGAGTTGCCGGCCCCGGTTGTTCGTCGACAAGATCATCCAGATCAACGGAATGGGATGGCAGATGCTCATGGCGTTGCCGCAGGCGATCGATCACTTTGTTGCGGGCGAGCGCCATCAACCATGTCATAGCGCTCGCGCGCTTGGCGTCGAAGCTCTCCGCTCGGCGCCACACTGTCGTATAGATTTCCTGAAGCACTTCTTCTGCCTCGCCATGGTCGGCGAGCATGCGAAGGCACACTCCAAAAAGCTTGGCAGCGGTGCGGCGATACAGTTCAGCAAAGGCGCCCTGGTTGCCGGCGGCAACCTGCGTAAGCACCTGAGACAGCTCGTCTCGTTCGTCAGCGAAATGGCTCATGGATGTGCCTTGGTGCGCTGGCTTGGGTTGACCTGGTGAAAGTAGTACCTGCTTCAGCATGGAACCTCGCAAGCCGGCTTGGCAAGTTGATGCCGGCACGAAGGACCGTGACGGGATTCATAGCGCCTGATGACCGCACGTCGCCGCACCGTGTCGGATGGCAGCGACATGGGTAGTTCCGCAATGGCACGCAGCAATCAGGGCATCAGCACCTTATCGACGACATGAATCACCCCATTGGATTGAATGACGTCGCCGATAGTGACGTGCGCGGTGTTGCCCTTGGTATCCGTCACGGCCCAGCTGTCGCCATCCTTGCTCACGGTCAGCGTTTCGCCCTGCACGGTCTTTAGCTCAGCCTTACCGCCGCCAGCGGCGACCTTCATCGACAGATCCTTCGCGGTCAGCCGCCCCGGCACGACGTGATAAGTAAGGATTTTGACAAGGCTCGCTTTGTTCTCGGGTTTGAGCAACGTGTCTACCGTGCCTGCGGGCAACGCGGCAAAGGCCTCGTTGGTTGGTGCAAAAACGGTGAACGGGCCCGGCCCAGACAACGTATCAACCAGCCCCGCCGCCTTCACCGCCGCCACCAGCGTGGTGTGATCCTTGGAGTTCACGGCGTTCTGGATGATGTTCTTGGTGGGATACATGGCGGCGCCGCCGACCATCACGGATGCGGACGCATCCATGGCATCGGCCATGGCCAAAGGTGAAAACGAAGTGACGCCCAACACCAGGGCCATGCCAAACAGCACCGAACGCGCGCGTTGATAGCTTTTCATGATCATCTCCGTAACTAGCGACTTCCGGCTGGAAGCACAGTTAGATACGAACGTAAGCAGCCAACGGATGCAGGCCGACGCAAAAAAATATTGCCGGGGTCCTGAGCAAGCGTGGCGCTCGCAGGGACGGAATCCCCGTTGACCGTAAGCACTCATGCCTCTCATCCTGGAAGGCATATGCTATGGAGCAGTACCTCGGACGAAGTTCGCACCCCAGGGAGAAGCCCGTGTCGATCAAGGTACGCATCGCGGATTTAAATGACTTGGACCAGGTGGCGGTACTGTTCGACGAGTATCGACAGTTCTACGCGCAGAAGGCGGATGCGGCGCTCGCGCGTAGCTTCATGAAGGCTCGACTGGCAGAGGGCTCGTCACTGGTACTCGTTACCGAGAACCCTGAAGGTGAGATCGTCGCCTTCACCCAGTTGTATCCGCTCTTTGACTCGGTGGGTGCCGTACCTAGCTTCATCCTCTATGACCTTTTTGTAGCAAAACAGGCTCGCCGACAAGGGATCGCCAGGGCATTGATGATAGAAGCAGTCAACGAAGCGCGCCGCCGGGGTGCCGGGCGGCTGGAGCTGCAGACGGCCCGCGACAATGTCGCCGCCCAGGCGCTCTACGAGGGGCTTGGTTGGCTACGAGACAATGATTTCTTCGTCTACGCGATTCATCCTTAGGAATTCGCGTCGGCTCTTAGCGATAACTTCGAAGAGCATCGCATTGAACTCACCCAACTCCTTTCAGACCGAAAGCTGACGCTTGCTTAAGCGTTACAAAGAGCGGTCTCTAAAGGGCGCGTGCTCGTTGCCTTATCGCCGCGTTCTCCAAAATCGTCGTGCCGTCTTTTCCGTGCAGAAATTCACCGACAAAGGCACGACCGATATCGTCCTGATCAATCGTTCCGAACGATCCCGGCACCAGGCGACCGAGTACAGCAAGATAACCAGGGGTGTGCGCATTGCCGGCGATGATGCCGGGTCGAAAGATGGCCAATTGCTTGAATCCGACGCCGCGCACGGCGTCCTCCTTTTCACCCATGATGCGGGCGTAGCGAATCCGGCTCTTGGTGCTGCTACCGGCTGCCGAAAGTAGCCCGAATCGCTCGACGCCTGCAGCCAGGCAGCCGCGCGCAAACGCGCCGACCACACCGATCTCCAGTTTCCTCATGTCGTCTACGCTCCATTGCTGGCTCCCTTTGCCAATGCCGATGCACGATGCGGCATACACAGGGTCACCCTGCGCACGACATGTCCCGGCCAGTTCGGCGACATCACTGGCGAAGCTTGGCGCACCCGTATCCATGATCACCTGGCGCAGACGCGCGTCGGCCGCGATAGGTGCCTCCCGGCGATTGACCAGCACGACCTCCGCGCAGGAGCTCGTGGCGAGCAATGCCCGTATCACTGCCGACCCCACTTGTCCGGTACCACCGGCGACCAGAACGCGAAAGCTCATGGTATGTCTCGTCTTCGTATGAGGTTATGCGCGCCTTGGCGACGCGCCCGCTTTATAAAAGGTACCCGTAAAGTATGCGTGATTTCCGCATGAGGAACGGAAGGGAACATGCGGCTCTATCCACGTCAGCGCACGCCCTTCTGAGCAAGTCACCACGTCTCGCTCGCCATCCGTTTTCGCAAAGCCAAGGCCTTCTCGCTCGGCGCATCCTCCACGAACGTGCCCAGCTGGATATCACCGTCCGGCACATACGTACTCATCACGACACCACTCGCCGATACCTTGGACGCGATCAGCCGAAGCGATGATGGCTTGGCCATCCCGCCGAAGAGGCGTTTGCCACGCCCAAGTACAACGGGGAAGGTCCACACGATGTATTCGTCGATCAGCGAAGCGGCCTGGAGCGATTGAATCAGGTTGCCGCTGCCAATGATCTGTAGGTCGAGACCCGGCTGAGCCTTGAGGGCGGTGATGGCCGAAACGACGTCGTTTCCGAGCAGGGTCGAGTTGTTCCAATCGAGTGTCGTCAACGTGCGCGACGCAACATGTTTCTTCGCCGCGTTGAATATCTTCGCGATGGGGTTCTCGTCCGGCTGGTATGGCCAGTATGCGTCGAATATCTCGTAGGTCCGCCGCCCGAGCACCAGCTCGCGGCCCTTGCCGTCAAAACCGGCTGCCGAGATGTCCAGACTCTCGTCTGCTGCATGGGCAAACATCCAACCGCCCTGCGTGAATCCACCCGTGGCGTCTTCTTCCGGTCCGCCGGGTGCCTGCATGATGCCGTCGAGCGACACAAACGTGGATGCGATGAGCTTTCTCATGGAACACCTCTGCCGTGGAGATGCGCTTGATCTTGCGTCTATGGATCAGAAAACGTCAGATGCCGAAATATCCGTTCGCGTTGGTCAAATTCATTGCCAAGGCCTTCAGTCTAGTCATGGCGGGGCAGGCTTTCGCCAACGGCAATCGCCACGAGTAGCGCGCCAAGCAAAGCCAGCAGCACCGTGCCGATGGTGCAACCGCCCAAGGTAGCCCAGGCCAGTCCATGTCGGCTCGTGCGCCACAAATGGATGACACGGAACAGGCCGGGGAGATAGAGGAGCGCGATGCAGCCGGCTAGCCGTAGCATGACAGGGCTGTCCGCGAGCCAGGTCTCAGGCAATGTCCACAGCGCGACCACGACCAGCACTGCGCCAAGCAAGCTCAACGCAAACCCCGGCAACCAACCTTTCAGAAATGACAATCGACTAACCATGTACGTCCCGTGGTGGACCGGCTCCGTTTCAGCTCGAAACCAACGCTCCGAGCCTGCCGAAGCTCTCGCCAGGCGGCAAGTGTCGTGCAGGACGCGGGTTGGCGTGAGCCTTGCGATATGTTCGCGCCAGAATGGCGGCGCCTATAATGTCCCACCTTCACCAAGGCAACACCGATGACAGAACCCCTACGCCTCGCCAAACGTGTCGCCGCCCTGGCCCAGTGCTCGCGACGCGAAGCGGAGATGTATATCGAAGGCGGCTGGGTGCGCGTGGACGGCGTGATCGTCGAAGAGCCGCAGTTCAAGGTGCTGGAACAGCACATCGAGATCGATCCGAATGCCCGGCTGGAGCCTACTGAACCTGCCACGCTGGTGCTGCATAAGCCAGCAGGCATCACTATCGACGAAGCTCGGGCATTGATTCGCGTGGAGAGCCACGCCGCTGACGATACCTCCGGCGTGCGCGTGCTGAAGCGTCACTTTGCCCGCCTGGAGTCGCCGCTGCCCCTGCCCGACAAAGCCGAGGGCTTGGTGGTCTTCACCCAGGACTGGCGCGTAAAGCGCCGCCTGGAAGAGGATTTCGACCGCATCGAACAGGAGCTGGTGGTCGAGGTCGCGGGCAAGTTGGCGCCGAATGGCCTCGCGCTGCTCAACCACGGGCTCAGCTTCGACAACTATGCGCTGCCGCCGATCAAGGTGAGCTGGCAGAACGAAACCCACCTGCGCTTTGCCCTGAAGCGGATCGCCCCCGAGAAGGTCGAGCGCATGTGCAGCGCAGTGGGGCTGAAGGTGCTCGGGATCAAGCGCATCCGTGTTGGCCGCGTTCCCATGTCCCGATTGCCACCGGGTCAATGGCGTTATCTGCTCAGTACAGATCGATTTTGATGCCGTGATAAGGCGGGCGAGCCACGCATCGCGGATCGGTGTCACCGACCGGCTTGGCTAAAAGAGTGTCGTGCGACGAGGTAGTTAGGGTTTCCCGCGCCCGCCTCCACCTTCCCCGAGAAGGGAAAGGTGGAGGCAGAGCACTGACACTCAGGCCTGCGTGCTGACCATCGACCCCGAGGCAGACGGATTGCCCAGCCCGCTTGAAAGCGTCTGCAGGAAGTTCGGCAGCGATGCGCTGCTGCCAGAGCCACCCAGCGAGCTGACCAGATTCTGGAAGCTCTGTTGCAACGAATCCAGCGTGCCGTTGGACGTGCCGGTGGTGGATGTACTCGAGCTGGAACTGGTGGACGAGAGCTGACTGATCAGGCTTTGCAGATCGCTCTGCATGTGTCCGCCATGATGGTGGCCACCGCCATGATGAAGACCGGCCGACTCGGCGCCATTGGCTGCGCTAGTGGTTGGTGTGGCAGCGGTCGTCGCCGACGTGGCGGCTACGGCGCTACTGGCTGTGGTGCCAGACGTACCATCCGCTGCGGTGGCACTGGCGCCTTGTGCATTCTGCGCCTGCAGCGCGGCCATCAGGCTCTGCATGAATGCAGACATCGCCTGTGACGGATCCTGCGTCGAGGAGGTGCCGCTCGAGGATGTACCGGTACTCGTCCCGCCGGACGTCGTCGCTGCGCTGGACGCACTCGGCGCGCTGATTCCGCCTAGCTGCGACAGCGCCTGAAAGACTGCACCGAACAGACCGTTGCCTGACGAAGCGCTACCGCTCGTTTGACTGGTGCTGCCGGTAGCACCGGCCTGGCTGGTGCTGTTGGACTGGTTCAATGGATTGAGCCAGTAGTTGTTGTTGGAAATGCCGCCGATTGTCATAGGTACTCCACCGGAAGTTGGATAGTCGTCGTATCACCGGGCTTAGCGAGCTCGCATCGCCTGAAACGCTTGGTCAGGTAAGCGACGCATAAGGACCCGGGTCGGGATCAAGCAAATCCATCACCAGCAAGATGTCGGCCAAGGCCGAAGAAACGCTTGGCGTTCCTGAGTAAAGAAACGTAATGCCCGCTAGAACGGCGCCCTGCGGGCATATCGCCGTCTTGTTGATATCGAGCGACTCCATTTGAGGTGTCTAATCGACACCCCAATGAGTCCAAGCGTCAACAAAAGCGTCAATGGCACGACATGGACGTCTATTTATCGACGCAAAAACATGCAGTTAGCGTAAGTGATTTCGCTTGCCGCACATCACTGCACCAGGGAATCAAGGCTGCGTCCTCTGCTGAACGCGCCTTGGCAACGTTGTCGCGCGCAGCGATCCGCTGCGGGCCGCATGGCTTCAATGTGATGAAACGAACTCCGATGCTGCTTGCGCGGGAGGTATCGCGAAGTCGGTCCTCATGCGCCTTACTTCGGCATGGGGCGGTAGGCCGAAGAGACGTTTGAATTCTCGATTGAATTGCGAGGCGCTTGCATACCCCACGGCGTAGCTCGCCGCTTCCGCTGTCATCCCCTGGCGAACCATCAACAGTCGCGCCTGGTGCAGGCGCGTGGACTTGAGGTACTGCATTGGCGAGGTTTGCGTTACCGCTCTGAAATGGCTATGGAACGTAGGTACGCTCATGTCGGCCTCTTTGGCCAACTGCGCCAGATTGATCGGTTGGGCATAGGCACCATGGATATGACGAAGCGCCTTCCCTATCTTCCCGAATTGTCCGTGCATGCTTAGCGCCGAACGCAGCGCCGTTCCCTGGGCTCCCGCAAGTACGCGAAAGTAGATTTCGCGCAGAAGACCAAGCCCGAGCACCGCGGCCTCCAAGGGTTGGCTCATGGCTTCCAGAAAGCGCAGAACTGAGGTTCGCAGCGCCGCGTCCATGGGACTGGACATCATGCTGAGCGGTGCTTCGTGGGTGACCGACGAATGATCGCGGTCGATCTGGATCATCAGATCGGCAGCCATCTGAAAGTCGAGATGCATATAGATGGCTAACAGCGGATGTGCGGGAGTGCCATCAGATTCCATGGTGAACGGAACTGGCACGGCAACCGCCAGGTAATGCTGCTCGTCGTAAACGTAAACCTGATCGCCAAAATAGCCGCGCTTTCGCCCTTGGCAGACGATCACGATGCCGGGGTCATACAAGACCGGCGTCATGGATAGCGTGCGATCCGAACGCAGGATGCGCACGCCGGGCAATGCCGTGAGGTTGTATCCCTCCTGCGGCGCAAGCCCCCGAGCCAAGGCCGCCATGCGCTGGCTATCGTCCATCCGAACCGGCTCAACCGGGCTCACGGGAAGATGGCGACTCATAGAAATAGGCAAGAAAAGGAGAACATCGGGCGTTAATGGCGAGTCTAACAGAGCCTATCGTGCAAGCGTCGTTCACCATCAAGGAAGCGCTGCCATGTCAGCAAGCAAGACGTTGCTCATCACCGGAGTCAGCAGCGGGTTTGGTAGAGCCCTGGCTCAGGAGGCACTCGCCAAAGGTCACCGGGTGGTTGGCACGGTGCGGACGAAACAAGCCCTGCTTGAGTTCGAGGCGCTTGCCTCAGGCGAGGCTGCTGGTCGCTTGCTCGATGTCACGCACTTTGATGCGATCGACGGCGTCGTTGCCGATATCGAAGAGACCGTGGGTCCGATCGACGTGCTGATCAACAGCGCCGGCTACGGCCACGAAGGCATTCTGGAAGAATCGCCATTGGCAGAGATGCGGCGACAGTTTGATGTGAACGTCTTTGGTGCCGTAGCCATGATGAAAGCCGTGCTGCCTTACATGCGTCGCCGACGCAGGGGACATATCCTCAACATCACCTCGATGGGTGGCTATATCACGATGCCCGGCATTGCCTACTATTGCGGCAGCAAGTTTGCACTGGAAGGCATTTCGGAAACGGTCGCCAAGGAAGTGCAGCCTTTCGGCATCGCCGTCACAGCGGTGGCTCCTGGCTCATTCCGCACAGACTAGGCAGGACGTTCGATGATCAGGACGCCTCGCTCCATCCCTGATTATGACGAACTGTTCGACCCCATTCGTGAGGCTCGCCAGCAGAAGAGCGGAAAGCAGCTTGGGGATCCTGCAAAAGCGGCGCGAGTCATGCTGGACCTGATCACCCAAGACTCGCCACCACACCATCTGTTGCTTGGTAGCGATGCTCTCGAACTGGTGCGGCAGAAGCTATCCATAGTGAACGCGGAGCTCAATCAGTGGGAGCCCATCTCGCGCTCGACCGATGGCTGATGAAGGGATCAATCACTTTCTGTGCATGTGCAAATTTCGTGAATGAATTTGACATACAGAAGAACTGAAAAGCGCGGCCACTCCACTCTTCCTGAAGAAGACCCACCGGGACTGGGTGCAAGTGGAGCCACTGCCCTCAGTCACACCATCAAGCTTGTGCTTGATGAAACAGGACCAGTCTGATTGATTTCTATCGGTGATCCATGCGTTATGAAAAGCATTCGGAACTATGGATGTCATCGCATGAGTTCGTGGATGGACCAGTCTCGTCGTTGGTCGGATGGGCGATGGGTCGAGAGACAGGATATTTGGTACGAAGACCTCGTGAAGATTGAGAGTCCAGATATCGCAGGCACCCCGCCGAAGCGGGATATGTATTTGCTTAGAGACAAACCCTTTAGCCCTGTAGCGCGCTGGACAGAGGTTGAAGGGGAGGCAGGTGAGCCACCGGTTCGAAAGGCGGTGTATTGCGGCATTTGCCTTAGCTTTAGCCATCAGTTCGAAATCGAGTGGCTGATTCGTTCAGCTAAAAGGCGGCGAGCCATATCCGGTGGCTTTTTCTGGGATGCGCCTCGTGCAGAAAGCGAGCCCTCCTTCCCTCGCTATGACGTGCCGGCGGACGTGGCGATCAAGCGAGCCCTGGCTCTGGCCAAATCAAGCTATGCCGGAGTGCTATCGACCCCGGTCTCCCGGTCGGGTACTACGACAGGCCTTGGGGATGCTGTGGACGCAATCGTCGCAAAATCGCCCACGATGCAACGCCAGATAGAGGATCTAAAGGCGAGGAAATGGGCTATTGAATACCAGCAACCCGGGCTCGCCAGCGCAGCAAATAGTGTTCGACAGACAATCTACATAGGTGATGCGTATCGAACGCGGCCGGAGTGGGCGGTAAGCCAGCTTAGTCATGAGCTTGGCCACTTTGACTACCCGCCCAACTATGACTACAGCTCTAAGGCGGCTTTCCTGCAGTCAGAACAGCTGAGTGAAGGCTATGCAACGATTAGCAACATAACGGCACAGCGAGAAATAGTGGCGAATGGTGGTCCCAGAATCCCAGTGTCAGTCAATCCAGACAATGTGGCCCAATACAACCAAATCTACGATCAGGGGGCTGCATCAGGGGACTGGAGTTCGGCAGCAGCATCCATCGGCCATGTTTATGGCGACGGAGAGAAAAGTATCGACCCCCATACAGGGCAACTCGATACCTACAACAACATCTTTGGAAACGCATACGATGCCAGGCCTAACCGTGGTCACTAAGGCATTTGCAACACGCCTGCCGTTTCTTTTCTTACTTATACCGGGTCTTGGAGTGGCGCAAATGGCGATCGAGAAGAGAGTCGATAGAACGTTGGTCGAACTGGTCGATGCGATGCCAAAGCCGTTGCCGCAATCCGCCGTAACAGTGGAGGACTCACTGGGCGTCCCGTTGCGAGTAACTTCGGAAGACGCATATGGGGCTATCTACGTTTCGCAACCGTTTATTACCTCCGATGGCTACAAAGTCAGGAAAGTCGAGCTGCGCACGATGCCGGTTATCCCCTCTCCTAAGCAGAAGGGTGTCGGCGCCATACTGATCATCGATCTCGACCTTGAGACCTGTGTACCCGAGGATACGCTGAAGGAAAAGTTTGGCATGACACGGCTCGGCGATCCCGTGGCCGATGACCCTGGCTTGTCCTCATGGGAAGCAGTCGTGCCGTGGGGAACCTTCGGGCTCAGCGTTCGTACCTTGCTCGGTGGAAAGCGATGCGTGGATGCGGTGGTGATAAAAAACAGCACAAAAGCTGTTAGATAGATCCGGCAAGACAACGGCCATCTACGACGCAGCCAACACTGCCAACCTTGATCCCTGATTGCATCATCACAATACTTATCTCTAGTCGTATACGCATCAATCACACCGCAAACGCACCACACAATGGATATCCTTCGGCAACAAGCCCGTATGTTGCTCAGCGAGATAGAGGACGATCGCGCCGGTTTCGAACAAGACCAGATCGTCCTCTTCATACGTTGGAATTTGCCCAAAGGGATGAAGGCGTAGATGGGCGGGTTCCTTCATCACCTGAAACAACACATACCGAACGTCGAAGGGCTGGCCCACTTCTTCCAGCGCCCATTGAACGCGCGTATCGCGGGCCAGTCCTTTGCCGCCGTCGGTCGACCGTTCAAAGGCGGCTTCGCATTTCGCGGTACTTAGTTTCCCGAAGCGGCCTCGCAAATCCGCTCGATGACAACAGCACCGTGATGGGCCTCGTCCTCATTCGCCGGAGCAAATTCCGTAATGGTCAAACCGACGAGATCCGCCTGCGTCGCAATACGGCGGACCAACGCGAGCGCCTCTGCGACCGAGACACCATCAGGTTCGCGATAGGAGAGGTAGGGAAACTCGATGGGGTCGAGTACGTCGAGGTCGAAGTGAATGTGCACCGGGCCGCTGAACACATGGTCCGCCTCCAGGGTACGCAAGCCGAGAGCCGAGCCAAACGCCTTGTCTCCGGCATCCGCGACACGGATGCCGTAGTACCTGAATCGCTCGGGCGCGATCGGCTTGCCTTGTAGACGACGCATGGCCGCGGGCGCAAAGCCCATGATGGCGCTGACCGGCATGCCATGAAAATAGCCGCTTGGCGTTGTCTCAGGCGTATTGGCATCCATGTGCGCGTCGATCCAGATGACTTGCAGATCCGGATAGACGCCATGGAGATAATCGATGGCAGCAATGTCTACGGCGCAATCGCCTCCGGCCGTCAGCAGCCGACGAGGACGGTGCTCAGCAAGCAGGCGCTGAGCTTGGCAAAACTGATCATGGATGGCATCCCAATAATGGATGCCGTAATCGTCGCCAGACTTGTCGCTTTCACACAGAGATACGAGTGGTGCGAATCGCGAGCAGACCTCCGCAACCGCTTTCGCACCACGCAAGATATTCGTGCTCCGGCTTGAGCCCTGCCATTGCAGGTAGCCGAGCGCCAGATCGAAGGGCTCTGTCATGAATCCACCTACCGGTTTGCCGGCGCGAAGGAAGGAATTCGGCAAGCACCGTGATATCACTTGCAACTTCCCACATCAACACATGTCGACAGCGCTCCACTCCCCGCGCCGAGGTAGTTGACGGGGACCTGTCCTCAACTCGCTAATGGATTCTGCCCAGTCCGCGAAGCTGACGAAGTGCGGCGCCGAAATAACCGGCGTCGGTGTCCGCGACGGTACCGTTGCTGCGGGCAAGCGCCGGAAGCGCCGTCCACGGCAGCGTCGGATGCTGGTGATGCAGACGATGAAGATGATGGTTCATCAACACAGGGCGCCAGATGGCGGACACTCGAAAGTTGCGAGCACGCGCCTGTTCGTCAAGCGTGACATCGTAGTGGGGAAGATTGTCTGCCAGTGACAGCCACAGTCCACGCAGGAACATCGTGATAGCAAGCACGGGCCACCATGCCCCGTAGAAATAGAACGCGCAGGCATAGAGTGTGAGTGCCAGAATCCAGTCGCGCCGCATACGCATGCGCCGGTCCTTGTTTCCGGCAAAGGCAACAAACAGGCGCTGGACATCCCGGCCGACAGGTTCGTCGCTGCGAAGCTTGTAGGCGACGAGTCGGCACACCCAGGTGGATGGCAGAAAGGTGAGCAGCGGCACGGCGAGTTCCGCCAGATAGAGACCGCCTAGCAGATGCGCGTAGTAGCCCAAGCGCGCAAGCATGGGATGCGTTGCGCCGTCATGCACATCCGGCCGGTCAAAGGATTCGCGGGTGTAGCGGTGATGCATCAGGTGGCCGAAGCGAACGGCGTCGAACGGCAATACGAAAGCGATGGACAGTGCTCGCCCAAACCATTCATTGAGCTGGCGCTGGGGCAGTAGATGTCCATGGATGGATTCATGGATCAGCCCCCAATGCATAGGTGTCAACACCACGAGCGGCACGGCAAGCCACAGCGCAGACGTGCCCCAGTGCCGCAACAGGAAGGGCCACGCGATGAGCTGCAACAGGACAGCCGTGGTGACGAGTCCCAGCAGCGCCCCATTGACGCGATGGTCGATGGGAACACGTCGAGATGTTTGCCGCTCTGCCGCTGCCTGGGCTCCATCCATCGTTACCGCTGCCTGTAGGTCCATCTGTTCCCCGTAAGCACGACATGGTCGCTGCATAAGCTAGCAGCGCCTTTTGACAGACTGAAGAGACCGCCAGCGGCCAGGACCGACATACCGCCGCCAACCGGCCTCTGCGCGGCAACTTTTTACGCCGAATAAGACGTCTAAACCGACTGCCCGGCCCGGCCCGGCGATCGGCTCGCACCCCGACGCCCACAAGATGACGCCCTAAACGTGCTGCGCCAGATACGCAGTGGGCGCTACGCCCAGTTCACGTTTGAACATGGCAGTGAACGCACTCGGGCTGTCGTAACCGAACTCCAACGCGACCTGCCCCAGCGACGCGCCTGCGGCCATGCGGGGCAGGCTAAGCACAATGCACATGCGCCGGCGCCACGCGCTGACCGACATGCCCAGCTCCCGCTCGAACAATCGCGCCAACGTGCGGCCACTGACATGGATGCGAACGGCCAGTTCGTCCAACGAGGGCGCGGTTGCTGGTTCGGCCAGCAGGTGCTGGCATATCTGCATCAGGCGCGGCTCGCTCGGGAAGGGCACGTGCATGGCCAGGCGCGGCGCCTGTTCCAGTTCGTCCAGGATAAGTTCCATCACGCGGTGGTGGCGGCCGCTTTCCTGGTAATCCAGCGGAATCGCCATGGCAGCGATGATGGCCTCACGCAGCAGCGGCGATACGTCGATGACCTCGCAGCGCTGTGGCAGGCCGTCGCGCGCGTCGGGCCGAACGAACACGGTGCGCATGCCCACATCACCGGCCATGCGTATCTGGTGCGCCATGCCGGCAGGCATCCATAACGCCTTGCCAGCAGGCACCACCCAGCGGCCCTCCGCGCTGGCCACGGTCATGGCGCCGGTAACGCTGTGGATCAGTTGGGCGCGGCGATGGCTGTGCGGAGGCACTTCCGCCCCGTGCACGTAGTCGGTGGCGAGCGCCGCCACGGGGCGCTCGCAGGCTTCGCAATCGTCGAGGGTACGCAGCGTGTCCATTACGCGACGATTGTCGTCTCGATCTAGTATGGAAGACAACCGGCAGCCATGGCCAAATGAGAGTCGATCTCATTGAGTGCCTTCCGATGCTGCGTCGATTTCCCTTCCTGGCCGCTGTATTGCTCCCCTTGAGCGCCTGCGTGCCGCCTACTGCGGTGGCGCCTGCGCGCGTGCCCATCGCGCCAGACCAGGGCCTGTTACGTCATGACCAACCTGGCATGTCCTCGGCGCCGGCCGGGACATCGTGGTGGACGCTTTACGACGATCCCCTGCTGGGCCAACTGGTACAGCAGGCGCTACGTGACAACCTGGATCTGGAGGCCGCCAGCGCGCGGGTAGCTCAGGCCCACAGCGTGCTTGATGTGCGTCGACGCCAGCGCCTGCCTTCGACCCAGCTGACGGCGGGCGCGGGTTATGGCAGCACAGCCACTGACCAGCTTGCCGCCGCACTCGATGACACACCCGTGCGCACAGGCCTGCGATACGACGCCGGCTTGGATTTCTCATGGGACACCGACCTCAACGGTCGCCTGGGAGCTTCTGTGCGTCAGGCTCGCGCGCATGCCGGCGAGGTGCAGGCACGTGCCGATGGTGTTCGCATCGACGTGGCCGTGGAAACGGCGCGCGCCTACGTGGACATCTGTGGCTACGCGGCACGCGTGATCGATGCGCGTCGTTCGATCGATCTGCTCAACCAGAGTCTCGCGGTGCAACGCAAACGGTTGACGGCCGGCGCCGGCAACCGCCTGGATGTGGTGCGCACGCAAGGCTTGGTCGACGAAGCCACGGCGGCTTTGCCGGACCTGCAGGCCGCGCATGACAACGCGATCGAAGAACTGGCCGTATTGCTGGGCAAACCAGTGGATGGCATGCCCGCGGGTGCCACCGATTGCCATGCCGTGCCGCAATTGTCGGCGGCGTTGCCGGTGGGCGACGTCGGCGATCTGCTGAAGCGGCGCCCCGATGTACGTGCGGCGGATCAACATCTGCGCGCCAGCACAGCGGGCATCGACATCGCCACGGCGGAGCTGTATCCCTCGGTATCCATCGGTGCTGGCGTGCTGAGTTCCGCCAGCCACGTCAGCGAACTGGATGCCCGCGCCTCGACGGTTTGGCGCATCGGGCCGCTGCTGTCATGGCGCTTCCCCAACGTTGCGGTGGCGCGTGCGCAGATAGCGGCGGCTCGGGCCGATCAACGCGCGGCGCTGGCCGACTTCGACCAAAGCATCCTGCGCGCACTCGCCAGCGTACGCACCGCGCTCAACAGCTATGCCGCCGCGCAACGCCGCCGCGAAGCACTGCAACACGCCAGTACACAGACCGGCGAGGCACTGGCCCTCGCTCAGCGCGGACAGTCGTTGGGCGCGGTCGATGCGCTGGACGTACTCGACGCCGAGCGCAGCGACGTCGCCGCGCGACTGGCTGCCACCGCTTCTGACGCGAACGTCGCGGTGGCGCAGCTCGGTCTGTTTCGCGCGCTGGGTGGTGGCTGGCAGGCAACCGATGCCGCCGCGCCCGCTCCATCTCCACGTTCCGGCGCTGCCGGATCCGCTCCCTGATACGCGAGAACCCTCATGTTGAATCGACCTAACCGTTTCACCGCCATCCGCGATGCCAGGGCATGGGCCCAGCGCAGCCCGCGCGCACTCGCGGGCGCACTGGCCGGCATCGCGCTGCTGTTTGGCGGCATCACTTACTGGTGCCTGGTGGCGCGCTATCGCGAAAGCACGGACGACGCCTATGTGCGTGCCGATATCGTCACGGTCAGCCCGCGCGTGAGCGGTTATCTGGCCCAAGTACTCGTGCAGGACAATCAGGACGTCAAGGCCGGCGACGTGCTGGCCCGCATCGACGATAGTGATTACCTCGCCCGCGTGGCGCTTGCGCAAGGCGCGGTGGATGCCGCCGATGCCGAGCTGCGCGGACGCCGTGCGGCCATCACTAATCTGGATGCGCTCTCCGACGAACAGACCAGCCACATCGCCGCGGCAGAAGCCGATGTCGCCGCGCAACAGGCCGCCGCACACAAGGCTGCACTGGCCTACCAACGCCAGCAATGGTTAAAGCAGGAACAGATCGCCAGCCAGGAGCAGTTGGAAAGCGCGCAGGCGGAAGCAGCCATGAGCGCCTCCGCACAAACGCAGGCTCAGGCCGCGCTGGCCGGTAGTCGCAAACGCCTTGTATCCCTGCAAACGGAGCGCGCGAAAGCAGAAGCGGCACGCGATGCGGGCGAAGCGGATCTCGCCAAGGCGCAAGCCACGCTGACGCTGGCGCAGTTGGATCTGGACCACACACGCATCCAGGCACCCAGCAGCGGTCGGGTGGGACAGCGCAGTCTGCGTGTGGGCCAGTACGTCGCGGTGGGTACGCCCCTGCTCGCCATCGTGCCGCGTGACACTTATGTAGTGGCCAACTTCAAGGAGACACAGCTGGCCCGCGTGCACCTGGGCCAGCCGGTGCAAGTGGAGGTGGATGCACTGGGCGGGCGCCATTTGCATGGCCGCGTGGAAAGCTTGTCCCCCGCGTCGGGCGCGGAATTCGCCTTGCTGCCGCCGGATAACGCCACCGGCAATTTCACCAAGATCGTGCAGCGCATGCCGCTGCGCATCGCACTGGACGCTGCCGAGGCGGACGCGTTGCGTCCCGGCATGTCGGTCGTTGCCACCATCGACACGCAACGCACGCCATGAGTGCAGAGGCCGAGGAGAAGGTTTCTCTACGCACCTGGGTCGCGGTGATCGGCGGTGCAGTGGGCTGTTTCCTGGCGGGTATGAACGTACACGTCACCAATGCATCGTTGCCAGATATTCGCGGATCGCTGGGCGCCACCTTCGAAGAAGGTTCGTGGATCAGCACGGCCTATCTGGTGGCCGAGATCATCGTGATACCGCTGGCCGCGTGGCTGACCCAGGTGTTCTCGATGCGACGCGTGCTGATGACTGGCACGGCTGGCTTCGTGGTGTTCTCCATCCTTTGCTCGTTAGCGCCCAACATCGGCACCATGATCTTGGCGCGCACGCTGCAGGGTGCGTTTGGCGGTGTGCTGATTCCCCTGAGCTTCCAGTTGATCGTGACCGAGCTGCCGCGCTCGAAGCATGCGCTGGGCATGGCGTTGTTCGCCGTATCCAACAATGTGGCGCAGGCAGCGGGGCCATCACTGGGTGGCTGGCTCACCGAGATGTATTCGTGGCGCTACATCTTCTATCTGCAGATTCCGCCGGGGCTGGCGTTGCTGGCTGCGATCGGCTGGTCCATCCGCCCGACCGCGCCCGACTTGGCCAAACTACGTAATGGCGACTGGGGCGGCATTACCGCCATGGCGCTGGGCCTTTCTACCTTGCAGATCATGCTTGAAGAGGGTGAGCGTAAGGATTGGTTCTCCTCCTCCTTCATCGTGTTATCCAGTCTGGTCGCTGTCGTCGGGTTAGTGGCTTTTGTCTGGACTGAGCTGCGCCGCGCGCAGCCCTTCATCAACCTGCGCCTGCTCGGTGCCTACAACTTCGGGCTGGCGAGCCTTATGCAGTTTCTGTTTGGCGCGGTGGTGTTTGGCGTGGTGTTTCTCGTGCCCAACTACTTTGCCGATGTACAGGGCTACAACGCACGCGAGATCGGCCTGACCATGATCCCTTACGGCATCGTGCAGTTCGTGATGTCGTTTGCCACGCCACCGTTGATGCGGGCCACCAGTCCGCGTCTGGCGATTGGTGCGGGCTTTGTGATCATGGCGATCGGTTGCCTGATGAACATCCACCTCGACATGGATGCCGCGAAGAACACCACCGTGCCTTCCTTGATTGTGCGTGGCGTGGGGCAGTCGCTGATCGTGGTGGCGTTGGGCGTGATGGCGGTGGATGGTCTGGACAAGGCCGAACTTGGCTCCGCCTCCGGCGTGTTCTCGATGGTGCGCAACGTGGGCGGTGCCATCGGCATCGCCATTGCCAGCCAGTTGGTGGTGGTGCGGCAGAAGTTCCACGCCGAACGCATCGGTGAGCACGTGACGCCCTACCTCGCTGCGTACCGCGACCGTATCGCACAGGGCGTAGCTCGCCTGGCGGGCCACGCGGTAGCTCCATCGGATGCACTGCAAGGGGCGGCCTACGCTGGCCTGCGACAGCGCTCGCTGGCGCAACTAGCCTCGGTGGTGCACAAGCAGGCGTTGCTGGAGGCGTATAGCGATGTGTTCCTGCTCGCTGGTGTGACCATGCTGCTCTGCGCAGGCGGGGCATTCCTGTTTCGCAGTGCACGGCACGCGGAGCCCAAGGCCATCAGTGATGCCGCCGAGGCGATGGAATCTACGGTTGAAGTGGCTTGATGGACGTAGCGGCAGAAACCTGGTTCGAGCCTGCCCGCGCCAGCTCAGCCTGCTCGCAATGTTGAAATCGACATGCCCATATAGCAACGAAAAGCGGGCATCCTCGCCTCAATGCTGCGGCGGCGTGGCGGGACGTCTCTTGATTACATCAGACGCGGCCCTGTCCAACCAAGACACGGCACGGCGCACCCATGCACCGGTCTTGTCATGGTTCCACTCGAACGTGGCCACGCTTCGCGGCGGCATGGTGTAGTCGAACCGGACCTGGCCCTCGACCACCGATACAGGACGCGCATCGGTTTTGCTGTTCACCATCACCAGCACGATCGATCCGTCCGATACGTTCTGGAATGCCACATTGGCGATACCCTGATCGGCATCGGTGTCGGTGGACGCCACGCGCACGGCGCCGGGCAGCACGAATTTGCTGAAATGCGCCAGCGCGTAGTACTCGTCATTGCGACTGACTTCGCCTGTCTTCGAGTCGACCATGATCACGCCCTTGCAGGCGGCACAGCCACCGAAGTGCGGGCCGTGGTTTTCGTCAAGGGCTAGATTCCAGTACACCACACCGCTGGCCCACTGCCTGATACCCGTGACCAGCAGATTGCGCGCGAACCAGATCAGCTCGCCGTTGATGCTTGATGCCCAGTCACCGCCCGAACACTCGGTGATGTAGACGCTCTTCTGCGGATACGCGCGATGCACGCGCCCCTGTGCCGACTGACTGCCTTCGTAGCAATGCCACGCAACGCCGTCGATATAGCGGGCGGCATCGGCGTCGCCGAGCACACTCAGCGGTTGCTCGGGATGGCTCCAGTTGTGATCCCATTCCAGGATGGCGGTTTTAGGCGTGCGGCTTGCCAGCTTGGGGCCGAGGTACTGCGAGACGATACGCGCCCGCGTATCCGCAGGCATTTCCATGCCTGGGTAGGTGACCGGCACAAAGCCCGGCTCGTTCTGCAAGGTCAGCGCGAAGATGGGGATGCCGTAACCGCGATAGGCATCGAGATACTTGATGAGATAGTCCGCGTACGTACTTTCATACTGCTCAAGCAAGTCCCCGCCAATCAGATTTTGGCTGGACTTCATCCAGGCTGGCGCACTCCATGACGAGGCGATGATGCGCAATCCGGCGTTGACGGAAAGCGCCTCGCGCACCACGGGTATCACGTCGAGCAGATTGGGCGTGACGTTGAAATGCTGCAGCTCTGGATCCGTCTGGCCGAAGGGCACATCGTCCAGGGTATAGGGCTTCAACGAGAAATCCGAGGCGCCAATGGTCAGGCGCATCATGTTCAGATTGAGATTGGGCGGCGGCCCATACAGCTCGTGCAACAAATCGCTGCGCTGCGCATCGGACAGCTTGTTCTGCAGCAGCCATGCGGATGAGTCGGTCATCGCCGCGCCGAAACCGACCATGGTTTGGTATTTCTTGTCGACTTCAATGACGACATCCGCGGGCGCCGAGCCGCGGGCGCTCATGGCGATGTCGGGCTGCGGCATCAGTTTCAGCCGTCGATCGGCTGTGCTCAGCCACAGCTCGACTGTGGGCCCCATGGGCCGTGACGCAGGCGCAACGCTGGCGACGACGGAGCGATGCTCGAAACGCGGCGCGTAAAGGGCCGCGAGGGTGAGCAAGGTAAGCAACGCAATGAAGGCGAAGGCAGTTCGACCGGATTCCGACCCGTGCTCATCCATAGCGTACGCAAAGCCCATCAATCATGTAGCAGTCCACTCGTATCACGAAGTTCCTAGGCTTGCGCATCCAAACAGGCAGATTCGAGTTTCCAGGCAACGTCGTTTCCTGCGGCCTGGATGCGCCTTCCAAAACGTCTGTTTTGGGGCGTGAGGAGACACCTGCGCTCCCCGGCTCGCCCTGAGCAGACAGTTGCAGATTAGCGCATGCCTCGTTGGTCGGCTCTAGGCGTTGCCGCGGTTGACTAAAAACAACGGGAGAACAGGACTTTGCGGGCGTAGACTGCATCTACACCACGATCGGGATAGTCTCGAACGCTGGCCCATCGAATGGACCTGCCGCTATCGGTCAAGGGCACCGCTCATGCTCAAGCTACGACGATTGTCCATGCTCAACGTGCTGATCGCGATGATGAGCGTCACGGTGATCGCCGCTGTGACCTTGCTCCTCTGGCACGGCTTTGGGCCCAGGCAGCACATCGCCGCCGCCATGAAGGACGCCGATGCGCTGAAGGATGTGGTGCTGGAGGCCGCCACGGTGCATGGCGGGCTGGCGGGGATTCACTCCACTGACCTGCACTACGACTCTGCCGCCTCGATTGGCACCTATATCGCGTATGCGGAGATTGCCGACGGTGGGCTCATCACACTGCACACGCGCAATACGGGGGCGAGCCCTGACCCTATCCTGATGCTTATCCCCACGGAGCGAAACGGCAAGAAAGGCGCCGAGATCACCTGGACATGCAAGCTGGTGCTCAACAGTTACTCCCTGTCCCCACCCGATTGCCTCAATCAAGAGACCATACTGGTGAGGTCAGCGCCAACACCTGCTGCGCAGACGCCCCGCGCCAACTCGGCCTCCAGCAGCGCACTCGCACACAACGCAACGCGGCCGTGACACCGGGCGAGTGAGTTTGCCGGTGGTCGCATCAGGCAGGGCGCCGTCCGGCATTCGGCGTTTCATACCAAGCCCTGGAGCGATTCACGATACGCACCACGGACAGCATCACCGGCACTTCGACCAGCACACCAACCACCGTGGCCAATGCGGCGCCCGAGTTCAGGCCAAACAAGCTGACTGCGGCGGCCACCGCAAGCTCAAAGAAGTTGCTGGCCCCGATCAGGGCGGATGGGCCCGCTACGCAGTGCTCCACGCCCAGCCAGCGGTTCAGCAGATAAGCCAGGCCCGAGGTGAAGTAGACCTGCACCAAAATCGGCACCGCGAGCATGGCGATGATCAGCGGCTGCGCTAGGATCTGTTTTCCCTGGAATCCGAACAGCAAGGTCAGCGTGACTAACAGCGCGACCAGCGACACCGGACTCAAGCGACGCAGGCATTCAGCCAATGCTCGCTCACCTCCGCGCGCGAGGATCACACGACGCAGCAGCGTGGCCCCGATCACCGGCACCACGATGTAAAGCCCCACGGACAACATCAACGTCATCCACGGCACCGTAATCGCTGACACACCCAATAGCAGGGCCACCAGCGGTGCAAAAGCCACCACCATGATGCCGTCGTTGATGGCCACCTGACTGAGCGTGAACGTTGGCTCGCCACCGCACAGGTTGCTCCACACAAACACCATGGCCGTGCACGGCGCCGCCGCCAGCAGGATCAGGCCCGCCACGTAGCTGTCCACGTGGTCCGCCGGGAGATAAGCAGCAAAGACGTGCCGAAGGAACAACCAGGCCAGCAGCGCCATGGAGAACGGTTTCACCGCCCAGTTGATGAAAAGGGTGACGCCCATGCCTTTCCAGTGTCGGCCTATCTGACGCATAGCGCCGAGGTCGATCTTCAGCAGCATGGGCACGATCATCAGCCAGATAAGCACCGCGATCGGCAGATTGACCTTGGCGACCTCCATCGCACCCAGCACCGCAAACGGCACAGGCAACCAGTGGCCAAGCGCCGTGCCCAGCACGATGCACACCGCCACCCAAAGCATCAGCGTCCGCTCGAAAAATCCGATGGCGAGCCGCGCGACAGCGGTTTCACCCATGGACGGGGTCCTCGGACTGGATGAAGCCAATGCGATCCAACGCGGCCTTCAATGCGCCCCGATCCGCCCAGGTTTCGGCGGGCAGGGTGATAAACGCCATGAGGCGCGCCTTGATGATGGCGTGCGCGTGGGTGAATGCGGCGCGCTTGTTGGCGTCGCTACCCTCCACTGCCGCTGGGTCGGGCAAGCCCCAATGGGCACGCACAAAGTCACCGAAGAACACTGGGCAAGGTTCGGAAGCCGCGCTGTCGCACACCGTAATCACCAGATCCACCGGCGCAGCGTTCTCGCCCGAAAACTCATCCCACGACTTGCTGCGCAATCCCGCCGTGGGCATGCCCGCGGCAACCAGCGTGTCCAACGCATAAGGGTTGATGCGGCCGGTGGGCTGGCTACCGGCGCTGAATGCCTCGAACCGTGCGCCACCCCAGGCGCGCAAGGTGGCCTCGGCCAACACACTGCGGGCGGAGTTGCCCGTACAGACGAACAAGACGCGGTGAGTCACGACAACATGCTCCGTGTAGATGTCAGCAGCCATTGCCGGGCTCGCAAACGCCGCTTCCCGGTGTACACACCACGCCCGCACTGCCGGCACAGCAGTTGTCGGTGAGGTAAGCGATCAGCCCGTTCATGGCGTCGAAGGCGGCGCGATAGCAGACAAACCGTCCCTGCGGCTCAGCCGTGATCAGCCCCGCGTTCACCAGCTCTTTCAGGTGGAAAGACAGCGTGGCCCCCGGCATGTCCAGCTCATCCCCGATCTCCCCGGCCATGCGGCCCACAGGGCCGGCGACCACCAGCAAGCGGAAGATGGCCAGGCGCTTGGCGTGACCCAGGGCGGTCAAGGCAGCGATTGCGTCATTCGTTTCCATAAAACTAGAATAGTCGAAATATTGAACGACAGACAAGCCCATGACGCCGGATCTACCCCATCTCGAACTCGACCTGCTCCCGCGCCCAGACAGCCCCGGGCTCAGCGCCGGTAACGATGCCAGTCACCCGCCGCGCATCCTGATCCTTTACGGTTCGCTGCGACCCCAATCCTTCTCCCGAAAGCTGGCCCTGGAAGCCGAGCGCATCCTGCAGCACCTCGGGGCCGAGACGCGGGTGTTCGATCCCCACACGCTACCGATGCTCGACAGCGTGCCAGCCACCCATCCTGATGTGCAGCGGCTGCGCGAGTGGTCGATCTGGTCCGAAGGACAGGTGTGGGTGAGCCCCGAGCGCCACGGCACCATCACCGGCGTCTTCAAGAACCAGATCGATTGGCTACCTCTCGAAGACGGCAGCGTGCGGCCCACGCAAGGACGAACGCTGGCGGTCATGCAGGTGTGCGGCGGCTCCCAGTCGTTCAATGTCGTGAACACGTTGAGGGTGCTGGGGCGATGGATGCGCATGGTGGCCATCCCCAACCAATCCTCGGTGGCCAAGGCCTGGCAGGAGTTCGACGAACACGGGCGCATGAAACCTTCCCCGTACTACGACCGCGTGGTCGACGTCATGGAAGAACTCATGAAGTTCACCCTGATGGTGCGCGGACGCAGCGACTATCTGGTCAGTCGCTACAGCGAACGCAAAGGCGACGCCGTGCAACGCGCACTCGCTCAGGCGGCGGGTGCTGTCGAGAAGGCATGACAGCCTGATCCGAACGACGCCAACCCGAAAGCCATCGCGGTCAGCCGCCCTCCTCCGCTAGCGACGACTCGTAGCGCACCACCCGAAAACCCTCTTCGGTGACGGGCGCCACGAAGTGCCGTGTGATCTCGTCAAACTCGGCGTCGGTGGGCGCGAAAGCATGCGAGCCCTCGGCATTGCGGGCTCGCAATCGTTGCTTGCAGAGCTCGTCGGGAACATCGAGAAAGTGCAACTGATGATCAGCACCCGACCGGTCGATGATGTCCTTCATCCATCGGCGATTTCCGACCGTATTCGCGGGAAAATCGAGCACCACCGACAAGCCCGTCCGAAGCAGCGACTCGACATGCGGCCCAAGCACGCTGCGCAACTGGCCCGAGCGCCGGACGTAATCGCTCACCGTGCGGATCTCGTCGGTGTAAAGCACGGATAGCCAAGCATCCTCGCTGATCAGCACCGTGTGTGTGCGGCTGGCCAAGTGCCGGGTCAACGTGGATTTGCCCGAGGCAATCTTCCCGCACACTAGGTGCAGTGCCGAAGGATGATGGGGATCGGTTTGCATGAGGAACTCCTGTACTGCTTCGGATGCCCAGGAGTCGGATAAAAAGAACCCGCCTCGAGGGCGGGTTTCATTGGCGACTGAAGAACGCGCGCTAACCCACCGGATAAGGTGTGGCGCGAATAATCAGCGAGCATCGGGCGCATGTAGCGTTCATGTGATCGAAACTACGTGACCGGAACCGACAGGTCAACAGGTCGCCGTAGAGCGAACTACGGCGCTCCGATGAAAGACGCCAAGTCTCCCTTGATCATGCTCCGTGCCTCTTCGACGGTGAGGTTGTTGCCGACGACCGTGTCGAGATGTTCCGTGGCTTCCAGCAGCAGCGCCCGCACATCATCGGCAGAGAGCACGCCCTTCTGCAGCAGCTTTCGCACCACCGCCCTGAGGATCAGCGCATCAAGGGCCGTGTTTCCCAAACCGGGTGTGGAATCGATGGACATGACGACCTCCTGAAACTGCGTTCCCGCCGACATGAAGCTGCCGCATCACCTAAGGTGCGCTTTGAACAAGGCAAACCCTTTATCTTCCACCTGCTTCACCACCGCTGCCGTATCCAGGCCAATGAACTCATTACTGGAAGCCAGGTCAGCGCCTTGTAGAAACAGCTGCGGATCCACTAGAACCGGATCGCTCGGGACGCGCGCAAAAGCCACCGGATTCCCAGTCGCAACGGCGACGAACCACGCGGCATCGGTGCTGCTTTGATAAACATCCACAAGCATGAAACCACTCCTGTCGGTGATAACGCTTCGTCGCGCGAAGGTAGCCTTCCGGCTGATGCAAGCGCCACGACCGAGCAAACATAACCGAGCCCACGTAGTCGCCAGCGTGACGATAACCACTGCTTCTCAACGCGGATGGAGACGCCCCGAACGCATAAAGAGCGTGCGCCAGATGCCGAATCTGCGCATCCCTTGGCCGAATCCGGGCATCCGCTCGCCCAGCCGGTTTCTACACTGCCTCCCAAGCACGGTGCGAACCGCCCCGTGCCTGCTCGACACGAGCATGACAGGGGACATCGCTATGCACGCCACTTACCGGTCACGTCCGGCGCTTGGTACCACCACGGCGCCAACCGCTGGCACCCACACCAGGAAACTCGACCGCCTGGATCTGCTCGCGCGAACCATCCGCCTGAGCGACCGCAGTGTCACCATGGCGCTGTCCGGGCAGAACGGTAGCGATCGCAGCCGCTCGACCTGGAATGAGCTCTTCGATCAAGCGGAGAACCTGGGCCGGCAATGGGCGGACACCGATCCGATCGATGCGCAGCGCCTGCAACTATCGCTGCTGGCGAGTCTGCCTGTCATCGCCGAGCGCTTCGAGCGCGGATACGCCGAAATGGCCTGCGCGCATAGCCAAAGCGTGGATGGATACCCGGCGCGGCGCGATAAAGTGCACACGTCCATCCCCTCCTCCGGCATGTGCGACGCCTGCGACACCAATGTTTCGATCCTTTGGGACGATCTCGCGGCCGACCAATCCATCGTTGCTTGCCCTTGCTGCGGTCAGCACTGGGATCCGTAGCGCCCCGTCGAAGCCGACACGTCCAATGTCTGCGTTGAGTCGGGTGCCACCAAGGATCGACCGCGAACATCCACTGCCTACTGCAGATCATCGCCCAGGGAGCGCTTACCCGCTCCAGAGAAAGCGCGCGGACTTGATGATTCCGCCTTCATTCCGAAGAGCAGACGCAACAGCGCAAACCTTCTTACACATCCCTCGTAGAGGGCAAAGCATGCGCTCATGCTGAGAACCAGGATGACGGCATACTTTGTCCACGGCGTCCACGGGCGCTGGATGATGTAGTACCCGATCACAACGATGACCGTCTGATGCAGGATGTAAAAGGGATAGCTGGCCTCTCGCGCCCAGATGAGCAACGGGTTGACGAAGGACAGGTAACGATAGCCGTAACCCAGAAATACCATCACCCAAAGCCACGTGAAGATATTCGCACCCAGCCCATCGGCCACCGATCCGTGATCGATGACACCGGCCTTGAACAGCGATATCAGCAGAATGAACGACGCCACCCCGCCCACCAGTGACCATCGACGAACGTCGGACAGCCACTTCCATATCCCTGGCATGGATGCCATGAGGTATCCATAAACCGTCAGCAGCAAGTAGTGATTGAAGATGTACCAATCGCTGACGAGATTGTGTGATTCTGGAAACAGCGATTTCAGAAGAACTTCGTTGATGCCCAGGGGAATGCCCAGCAGATACAGCCATGCACCCGGCGCTACGCGCTGCGCGCCTTGCTTCCACCAAAGCATCAGGGGGAGAAGCAATAGAACGTACACGTAGAGATACAGAATGAACCACAAGTGATGCCAGCTGAAATCACCCTTTGGGTAGGGAACGAACTGCAGCACTCGCGTGGCGTAGAACGCCAGATAGCCTCCGGTCCATTGCCCGTCGAGCAGCCGTTCGCAGTAGATCTGCGGCGGAACGATCAGGAATATGCCGGCCAAGAGAGGCAGCAGAAGTTTGATCGTCCGTTCCTTCACGAACATCCCTGTACTGCGACGCTGCAACGCAAACCACATGCCTGCGCCAGCAATGACGAATAGCAGCGGCATGCGCAGGCGGTGCGCAATGTCCATGGGCCACTGAAGGGATGGGATGGTCTGGTCGTTGACGATATGCCAACCCCAGCCGACAAAGATCATCCCCGTATGGAAGAAGAAGAGCACAAAGATGGCAATGACTCGCAACCAATCCAGAAAGTCATAGCGCTCTTTCAGTTCATCGGTAGCACGCATGTTTCAGGTTCCCTGTTTCGGCGACAAGCAGGAGCCTGATCCATCAGCTATGGAGTAGCAGCAGATTTGGGGTAAGCGGGGACGCCAGCGTGGTGTGCTGGATACTAACGACCCATGCGGGCGAAGAGTGCGTCGCGATACCGACGACTTAGCCGTAGAACACGGCCGCTGTGCAGATGGACTTCGTAGTCCCCCTTGAAGAGTGGGGTGAGCGATCCGATGCAAGCGAGGTTGACCGCTGTAGAGCGGTGTATACGAATGAAGCGCTGCTCGCCGAGCTGGGACAACAGATCCTGCAGTGTCCTGCGTAACAGGTAGCTGCGCCCGGCGGCGTGCACATGGACATAGTTGTCATCGGCCTCGAGCCATTCGACGGCCGCCGCATCGATCAACTGCAGTCGTTCGCGATCCGGCACGAGAAGCCGCTCGCAGGAAGCTACCCGTGCGCGCCCCATCGCTACCGCTGCGGCTCCGGGCTCACGGGAGTTCAGCCGTAGTCGAACACGCTGCACGGCACGGGCGAAGCGGTCACCATCGTAAGGCTTGAGTAGGTAGTCGATCGCATTGAGGTCGAATGCCTTCACGGCGTGTTCGTCATAAGCGGTGACGAAGACGATTACCGGTGCGACCGATGGCTCAAGCTGCGCCGCCACTTGCAGGCCAGAAAGTGCCGGCATCTGTATATCGAGAAAGGCCACGTCCGGCCGGCACTCTTCGATGCATTGCGCTGCAGACAAGCCGTCCTCGACCGATCCAACCACGGTCATATCTGGCTGCTCCGCCAGCCAGTGTTCGAGCTTCTCGCGGGCGGGTGCCTCATCGTCGGCGATCACGACGCGAATCATGAAGCGGTACCGACCAGCGGAATCAGAACGCGCGCAGCGACGCCATCGCCCTCGTTACCTACTCGCAGCGATGCAGCGTTGCCGTAGATAATGTTCAACCGTTCCCGGCAACTGCGAAACCCCAAACCTTCGCGATGCTCTGCCTCCAGCATGGAACCGGAGTTGCTTACGACGATTTCCAACGAGTCGCTATCGCGTCGTACGCTGATGTGGATACGTACGCGCGCCACGGTCCGCTCGACACCATGCTTGAAGACATTTTCAAGCAGGGGTTGCAGCAATAGCGCAGGAACAGGGGTATCGAGGAGCGCTTGATCGGTCTGCCAATTCAGGGTGACACGATCCCGGAAGCGCTCGTTCATGATATCCCCGTACAACGCCAGGGTACGGATTTCTTCGGCGAGCGGTGTCATCTCGCTCTCGGTGGACCGAAGGCTGATGCGCAGCAGATCACCGAGCGCTGCAACCAGACGATCAGCCCGTGCGACGTCGGTATGCATCAAGGCAGAGACGGTGTTGAGTGCATTGAACAAAAAATGCGGCCGTAGCTGGGCCTGCAGGTGTGCCAGTTGCGCCTCCGCCAACGCTTTCTGCATCTGCAACAAGCGCCGACGCTGGAGTTGCCACTGCCCATAGGAATCGATGCCAAACAGGATGCCGAGCCACAACCCCGTGAAAATCGTCAGCTTGACGCTCTCGTACATAACGACGAAGCCCCAGCCCGGATGCACATAGGCACGGCCGACGGCGGCGTAGACGCCATGACGTATCGGGTAAACCATCGCAAGCCACGTCAAGATGACCAGCGGCTGCCAACGCAGGTAGCGACCAAACCAGATCAAGGGCCTGTCCAGGTACGGCGCATATTGCTCACGAAACCGAACGGCAAGCCACATCCACCCTGTTGCGATCAGCGCCGAACTGCCCTCCCACAGCACAGGCTCCCACCAACGGATGAGCGGGCTATGGAGCGTATCCTGGAGCGACACGCTGATCATGAGCAGCCAGAATGCCACCCATAACGTAGCCAACGTTTTCGGAGAAAACGGTGTGCCCTGCTCGCCGAGGGTGGCTGTCGGAGGTAGGCGAAATAGCTCGTTCATAAAATCGAGTGTAGCCGCCTCCATGGCGACCAACGTCGTCTATGTGGCGAGCGGGACCGGTGAGGGGTGAAGCGGACAACGGTGGAACATGGACAGAGGAAATAAATGGCTTCAACAGCTCATTGACAGGGTCACCGGCACTCGATCAAAGGCGGGCATATTCCTCTCAAGGTTGCTCCTTAGCGACAGACATCTCCTCGGCCTTGGCTGCCGCGGCATTCGCCATCAGCCCGCTCCGGCAAGCCAGAAACCATAGGGCACCCAACGGCAACGACAGTCCAATGATGATCGGACCATATGGGCTGCTAAAGCTCGAGGACCCAAACAGCTGGACCGACAGCAACTGAAAATCGAAGGCCCCGCTAGTCCAGTTGAAACGCAAGGTCGTAACGCCGAACAAGGTACTAAGCGCCCACAGCCATTTGCGGTGTGTAATCGGCGTTCGAAGACAAAGCACGAAAGCGTAGACACTCAGCAATGGAATGGCGATGCAGGCCAGCAACGTGATCCAGTGCGCTACGCCCTTGCCACTGAGGGTGAAGGCGTTCTGTGCCTCCAAGGACTTCTCCATTCGCTGCACATGCACGCCCTCAACGCGTACGGCATCACCTTCTCCGGCTAGAACCACGTTGCCCAGCACCCATCCATCGGCAAACTCATACTCATAGGTGAGGTTGTAGCGACTGATCCCGTTGCCCGTCACCGTGTTGGTGCCGACCAACTTCGCTGAACGAGGGGCTCCAGCAGGGAAATAGCCGGCGACTTCCTTCAACTTCGCGTCGATGTCCGGATTCTGCAGGAGCTTATCGTCGAGCTTGCTCTTGACCGCCTCCAGATCACCCTGCCGCACTTGTTCGAGCACGGATTTCGCGACCTCCGCGGCAGGGTGAGGCGTGAACTTGTCAACGAGCGCCTGCTGACTGCAGGCAGCCATCAGCATGCACGTACACACCACGATGTAGCGGAAGAGCGAAGTCATGTTTTCCCCTGTGAAGAGCCTGCGTAACAGGCTGCTCAGTATCAGTCACCCAATACTGATACACCATTGGCCGACTTCTGAACTATCCCGATACGGACGGAGCGCACTATAAGACGCGTTGAGGGAAGCAGGAAGCGATGGCGGCCGGTCTGTGCAGGCGCGACACCGTCAGCGGCCCCGCCTCACCGCCCGATATTTGCCTGCACTCGAACCGATCAGATCGGGTCGTCGATCGACTTGGCAAGTCCAGTGAAAAGTTTTGGACCGGCCTCGGTCATGTGCCAGCAGTCTTCCAGACGGATGCCGAATTCGCCGGGAATGTAGAGCCCCGGCTCGTCGGAAAAACACATGCCGGCGGCCAGCGGCGTGGCGTCGCCATGGACGAGATAGGGCGGCTCGTGGCCGTCCAGGCCGATGCCATGGCCGGTACGGTGGGGAAGACCGGGCAGGTGGTAACCGGGGCCCCAGCCTTCCTTTTCGTAGTAGGCGCGCACGGCATCGTCGATGGCACCCACCGGAGTGCCCAGCTTGGCGGTGCTCAACGCGATCTCCTGGCCTCGCTTGACGGTGTCCCAGACCTTTCGCTGTTTCGCGGTTGGCTGACCCATCACCCAGCTGCGCGAGATGTCCGATTGATAGCCATGCACGGTGCAGCCTACGTCCATCAGGATGACCGAACCATCGTGCAGGGTCTGCGGTTGGTGTGAGCCGTGCGGATAAGCGCTGGCCTCGTTGATCAACACGAGGGCGAACTCCGGCGAGCCGCCCAATGCCTCGGTGGCGGCGTTCATCATGACGGCAATCTCGTCGGGACGCATACCGGGGCGGACGTTGCCATGGACGTAGCGCAGCGCCGCCAGGGTGACGTTGTTGGCGGTTTGCATGAGCGCGAGTTCGGCCGGGGATTTGATCAGCCGGACGGCTTTTACCAGAGCGTCGCCCGAAACCACTTGGTAGGCGCCGGCGCTTGCATCGCGCACTCCATCGACGATGAACAGGCGCGTGGTTGCTTCGAAAGCGATCGAACCAGAGGTCACGCCGCGATCGCGCAGCGCGCCAACGATGCGGGCGAACGGGCTTTCATGCTCATTCCAAGGCCGCACATCGCCGGCCACCGCCAGGGTCTCGCGGATCGAGGGCTCTTCAAAGGCTGGAGTCACGATGACGATGTCACCCCGGGCCGGGATAACGGCGGCCGTCGTACGCTCCGAGCGATGCCACTGAACGCCCGTGAAGTAGTCCAGGCTTGAGCCCGACTCCAAGATCAAGGCACCGATCTTCTGATCCACCATCAGCCGTTGAAGTTTGGCGATCCGTGCGAGGCGCTCCTCCACCGAAATCGGCTTGGCGCCGGTGGTCATGGAAGCCAGTCCGGCCAACCCATTGGGCGCAGCAGGCGTAGCAGGCGCGGCCTGCGCCGACCGACCGGTCAGCATAAGGGCAGTGGACGCTGCGGCAGTGGCGGCTACAGCCCCCGTGAGAAAGTCGCGACGACGCATGGAGACTCCTGACCGATGCTGAGGGTGCGTCGCAGTATGAGGTGGGAGTCGGCGGCGCGGCTACTGCCTGGCTTGATGTCCAATCGCACTTGCGCCATCACCACGACCCAGCAGCGTCCGGGTAAGCGGTTCCGCCGTCACCGTTCGACGGCTTGGACACGACGTTCGCGCAGATAAGCGCCAACAAGCCCTTTGAGTTCCCGCCGCACCTCGGACACTCCGAGCTCGCCGCGCGATGCGGCTGCATGGACGGCGCCTTCGATGGCCGAAGCGAGGACCTTGGCGGCCATGACATCGCCGGGCCCAGGGGAGCATTGGGTGTCTGGCAGAACCAACGTTTGATAGCGACGAAGATATTCCACTTCGAACACGCTATCGCTTTCGCGTATGGCGAGCGGAACTTCGTCGAGCAGGACACGATGCAGCCGTTGATTGACCGAATGAACTTCGATGACGCCGTCAATCACCTGGTCGACTCGCGCAGCGAGCGGAGTGGCGAGGTCGAGCGTGTCGGGATCTGGCAGTGCGGCAAGTACTGCGTCGAGATGACGTGTGCGGACGGAGTCGACCAGCGCCAGCTTGTCAGGAAAGTACTGATACAACGATCCGATGCTTGCTCCGGCGGCCAGCGCCACTTCGTTTGTGGTGAATTTCGCCCAGCCGCGCGTGGCCAGAACGTGAGCCGCCGCCTCGACGATGGCATCGACGGTGGCGCGCGAACGTTGCTGCCGCGGGATTCGGCGGGCGGACTGGGTGGTAGCGGAAAAGCGAGTAGCCATAACGGTGTATCCGCGGAAAAATTTCGACTTCACTTCGCAGGTTAGGACATGGCGCAACCGCCATCACCCAACCACAGGAATCAAGCATGCACCCACGCCCTTGTGTTTCACGCCAAGTTGCACTCGCCGCCCATCCGGGGAACAAGCTTCAATCGACGGATTTCACGATCACCGAGGTGCCGTTGCCACCCTTGGCACCTGGCCAAGTACTGCTACGCAACCGGTGGTTTCGAGTCTCGGTATCGACTCGCCTGATGGCGAGCCGCGACGCGAAGGACATCAAGGGTATTCCATTTCCGCCGCTCAAGCCGGGAGATGCCCTTTCCGACGGAGCTATCGGCGAGGTCATCGCCACAACGCCGGAATCACAGCTACAGGTTGGTGACATCGTCTTACATCCGCTGGGTTGGCGCGATTATGCAATCGCCGACGCCCATCAATGCAAAGTACTGCAGCGCGAATCCATCGAACCTGCCGCGTATCTCGGTCATGGCTGGACAGCCTACGCTGCGTTGACACGCGGGATACGCATCAAGCGTGGAGACATCGTTTTCGTATCCAGTGGTGCCGGCGCCATCGGTTCCATGGCGGCACAGATAGCGCGCAATCTTGGTGCGTTCCGCGTGATCGGTAGCACGGGAAGCACCGACAAGGCCGATTGGATGAGGCGCGATCTCGGCTATGACGCGGTCATTGTCCGGAACGACGGTCCCTTTATCGAGCAACTGGCCAAAGCGGCACCTCATGGCATCGACGTGTGCGTCGATATGGTGGGCGGTGAGCAATTGAGTGCTGCGGTCTCGTGCGCACGAGAAGACGCGCGCTTCGTGATCCTGGGTGCCCTTGTCGCCGAGTTGAATGCAGAACGCTCCACATCGGTCGCGCCAGCCGACATCGATACATTCCGGTTACCCATCATGGGAATCACACTGCGTGGCTATAGCGCAGGAGAACCCAGTTCCGATGCATTCGACGAATGGATACGCCGCCTGGACGAATGGCAGCAGGAAGGCACGATTTGCCTGCCAAGCACGACGTTCAACGGTCTCGACAAAGCACCCGAAGCCCTGCAGCAGGCCTGTGAGGGCCGGCTCAAAGGCGTGGTGCTGGTCGAGCTGTAGCACCCATCGATGATCCATGAGTCGCAACATGCCTAGTGATGTTTCCGGAGAAGTCATGACAAGTACGAACGTGGCGATTGTCTTTCACAGCCGATCACGACAGTTTGTGCGGGGTCGCGCTGCGTCGGCTGCCATGACGCTTTGAGCGCATGGCGTTAGGTACGCTCGCCGGCCTAAGTCGCAGCCGAAAGCAGAAGTACCCTGGCCGTCCAAACAAAGCACTATGGCCTCCATCGCCAGAACCATAGTCCCTGCTCGCGGTCTTCCGGACCTATTCGGAAATCCTCCTCGCCGGAGGACAGTGCAATGGTCGCCTCGCAGAGTTTGATGCGCCGGGGCTCCCCTATTGTCAGGGATGCCACATCCGGCAAAGCCGCGAATCGCCACTCAGTCGAAGAGGCGACATGAGCCAAGCGAAGCTTTGCGAGCACTTCAGTACCCGAGAACATCCTTCCGGGAGCGGTCAGCAGCGCCGAGGAAGGAGCCGCCAGGGAAACCGTTCGATAAGGTGCCAAAGACTTCCCTGCCAGCGCATCAAGTAGCGCAAGCAGTGATAGGCAACCAGCGGCGTCAGCGCTTGTATGCCAGCCCTGGTAGGAGCGATTCGCTCCAATGTATCGCCACATGGATAGACGTCCATGCTGGCGCCAATGCGACGATCCGTGAGTTGCCACTCCCCCTCCTTGGACTTACTGAAGTCCATATGCGCCGAAGCGGACGCGCTCGCAGTAAACGAAAGTTCTTGCCGTCAGCGTCACGCAAGACAGCGAAATCAACCGCCTATCTAACGTAATAAATTTCTCTAAAAGTAATTTTTTACGGTCTATGCCGAAAGCGATAGATTTCACGATTTGCTCGCATTTTCCTCCCTATAAATCGACTCGCAGCAGGGGGTTGGAAGGTGCCGCGGCCGCGGTATTCGAGCTTTTTCCCTATGACTCGTCCATGCGTCACTGGCACCTGGAAGGTGCCGGCGCAGGGGAGATGCGTGTCCGCATGGTCGGTCATTCGCTGCATCGCACGTCGGATTCATAACCACATTACTGGGGAGTTATTGCTTATGAGTAAGGCAGTAAAGGGCACGTCGCGTGCCCTCGCACAGGGGTATCTGGCCACCATGTTGGCTGTTGCGCTGGGCTTGCCGGGCGCGCTGATGGCCGCACCCGCCTCCGATGCCAGCACCACGGCATGGGCCATGACGCGTACCCATGCACCGTATACCGGTGACGCTACCTTCAGCGGCTATGCCGCCGATCAGGAGGCGGTATCGATCACCGTCAGCCTGAAGCTGCGCAACGAAGATGTGCTGGACAGCTACCTCAAGGAGCTATTCCATCCTGGCAGCCCGTCCTTTCACCAGTTCCTCAATAGTCAGAACAGCACCGAGCTGTTCGCGCCGACCCAGCAGCAAGCCCAGCAGGTCGCCGATTACCTGACCAAGCAAGGCTTCACCAACGTCCAGATTGCACCGAACCGTCTGCTGGTCACCGCAGACGGCAGCGTGGGAACGGCCCGCAATGCCTTCCGCACCTCCATCGGCCACTTCAGCCGTCACGGCCGCGACGGCATCGCCAATACCAGCGGCGTGGAAGTGCCGGCGGCATTGAGCTCGGTGGTTGATCAGGTGCTGGGTTTCAACACGCTGCATCAGGCTCGCGTGTTCTCACTGCCCGCCTCGCAGATCAAGCCCGCGTACACGGTGGTGTCGGTCACCGGCAATTCGCAGGCTCATGCTTACTACCCGCAGGAGTTCGCCACGGTCTATGACGCCGGCAGCGCAAGCACGGCGAGCCATACCACGGTGGCCGTCCTCGGTTGGGGCAGCATGACCAACGCACAGACCGACCTGAGCAAGTTCGAGAGCGGCCAAGGCATCACCGCCGTTCCCACCGCCATCGTCTCCACCACGACCAAGAGCAGCACGGACGATAGCGGACAGGGCGAATGGGGCATGGACGCACAGGCCATCGTCGGCGTGGCCGGCAGTGTGCAGAAGCTGGTGTTCTACACCGATGGCGGAACCTACAGTTCGCGCACCGGCTCCAGCGGCGCCAGCAACAGCGGTCTGCTGCAGGTGATCAACAAGGTGGTCAGCGACAACACCGCCAAGGTGGCCAACATGTCCTGGGGCCTGCCGGAATGCGATGGCTCGCCGGGCTTTGCGGACTCCGCCTTCAAGCTTGGTGTAACGCAGGGACAGACGTTCTCGGCAGCCACCGGTGACAATGGTTCCTACCCGTGCCCGTTGAACGGTACGGCGCCGCAGAACGGTGCCTACGGCAGCACCACCACGCTGTCAGTCAACTATCCGGCCAGCTCGCCGTATGTCGTGGCCGTGGGCGGCACCACGCTCAACACCACCAGTGCGGACAGCTACGTCTCCGAAGCATCCTGGCCTTACAGCGGCGGCGGCGTGAGCAGTTCCGAACCTACGCCCAGCTGGCAGTCGAGCAGCTATGCCTATCGCAGCGTGCCTGACGTGGCCTTCAATGCGGACTGGACCAACTCGCCAATCATTGTGTACTTCACGGCGAGCTCCACCTCGGGCATTTCGCAATCGGGCTACTACACCAACGGCGGCACCAGCCTGGCTTCACCGTTGTTCGTGGGTGTATGGGCACGCCTGGAATCCGCGAACAACAACGGCATGGGCTTCGCCGCACCGGCACTGTACGCCTACGCCAGCCAATTCCCTTTCCATGACGTGAGCACGGGCAACAACGGCTACTACTCAGCCGTCGCGGGCCGTGACAACGCCACGGGTTGGGCAGCATCGACATCCAAGCGGCCAGCACCTTCATCGGTGCCACACCTGGCTTCATCAGCACGACCAATCAGTAAGCAGCACCGAAGCAACGAGTGGCGGCCACTGGCCGCCACTCGTTGAACAGCTTCGCAAACGACTGACCATCAGCCCCCGGTTTGGCCGGACCGGCCGACTGCCTGAGGTGGTGGCATCGACGTGGCGCCTGCAGGGGGTGTTGCAGCTCCCGATTTGCCTGCCCCGGCCGGAGATTCCTTCGGCGTATGGCTGGAGTCGCCACTACCCGCCGTGGATTGTCCGCGCGAGTACACGATGGCTTTATTCCCTTCGCACTGCCCCACTACTTTGCCTTCGCCCTTATCTGCCTGATCAGCAGCCACTACATCCAAACTGTAGTTGCTCACACCGTTCGCTTTGATCTTCGCGTCGATGTCGGATTTCACCGTTTCGCATGAGGCATGGGCGAACAACGGCAACGCCATCAACGTCAACGCAGCGATAAACGTACGAGACTTCATAACTCCTCCTTGTGGGCCAGTTTCAAAAGCGAATGCCCGCTCCTGGTCGGAAGCGGGCCTTCTTTCTGCGACGTCTCTAGAAGAGAGCCGATCTGTGCGAAGCGCTCTTTCGCCAAAGCCCTGTCAACGCCCCTATGACGGCGCAAGAACAACCCAAAAAGCAGCCCGTGTAACCCCAGAAGGAGCCCAACTCAACTGCACTGTAAGGTTCGGAGGAGAGACCTTTCCACGCAAAGTAAACTCCTAAAAAGATACCCAGCGCGGCAAAGGTCAAACCGAAGATGTAGCCGAGTACGTATTTCATAATTCCTCCGTGAACTACGACAAGCCAACACTACTTGAACGGAACGTCCGCTCCGGGTCGAAAGCGGACATGGCGTCACCCCGCTCACGCGGTTCATCGTGAGCCACCACATCAATTGACGGGCTGCGGCTCCAAGGCCGTTGGAACATTGCGAATCAGACGCGTGGCGATCTTGTAAGGTTGAGTCACGAAGTAGACGCCAATTCCAATCTGCAGCGCATCCAGGCCAGCGGATACTTTGCCTTGAACACCGAGCCACGCAAATGCCGACTGGCCGGTTTCCGGCGAGAGGGCGACAGCTTTGAGCCATAGAGCCAAGAGGGGGATGGTCGCTTCCTTCAGCCACCACAAGCCCATGAGTACACACCCAACCGCGACCAGATCGGAGGCGGAGATCCCTGCCTCCTCAATCTTGGGCATGCCGAAGGTAAGTACGCGTGACAAAGGTCCGCTTAGTCCCCAGACGATGACCGCGATGCCAATGAGAGCACCGACGATCCACATGCCAAGCCACGGTGAATCCCCCTAAGTTGGAAACCATCTTCCGTACGGCAACTAACAGACCAAATGCCTGAAACGCGCCAACGCACAACCAAATCGCGAACAACCGGAAACCAACTGCGACCAACTGCCTTGCGATCATGTTTCCCCTGGGGAGCATCTAATGAAGCTGTTTTTAACCCGCAGCCTGCATGTCCGCCTCGGGTCGGAAGCGGACATTCCCAAAAGCCGTTACTGCCAGTAGCTCTTGTCTCGCCTGAGTGTCTCGTTAGCTCCGGCCGCCGACTTGATGACGAGCGAGGTAGCTTTCAGCTCACCATCAAATTTCATTCCGCCATACGCGCCCCCGAGCGGTAAAGTGAACGAGATTTGCGAATTTTCTACAGCCAACGGGACTATCGCTGTATAGGGCGCGCTGCCCTCGGCGATTTGGACAAAAGCCGTGTACCCAGCCTCGCTTGGAATCACTAGCAGCTCCATTCCAAGCAGGTCGCCGCCTTCTTGGTTGTAGCGAAGATTGCTATAGACCCCGGTGACCTTAGGCTTGGACGTTTGCCCGAAAGTGGGACCAACGGTCAGCGAAAGCACCAAGAGAGCCCAGAACCAGTAACGCATGGAATCTCCTTAACTGGTGATCGAACTGTCTGCTGTGGGTCGGTAGCGGACCTTACGATTCGGTCTTCGATCCGAACGCGGCCGTGTCCCTTCTTGGGCTTCGTTAGTGCAGGGCCGGCCCGCCATCGCTTCCTTGCATCTCCGCCTGAAAGCGCCGGTAGCTCAGCACCGCAGCCACGTCCAGCATGCCAAGTCAGCGTGGAGCCGTCGGCCACATAGGCTCGGTGTCCAAGCCCAGGGCCAGCAGAATGTCGCGGTGCATACAGCGCACATCTTGCCAGTCGAACGTATCACTGCTGAGCGACAGTTGGCGCCACCGACTTTTCCGAACGAGCAGTGACACCGTGCCCTTGTATTGGACGAGGCCAAGCTGGGCGATGTCCTCCAACACGATGACACGTTGGCCCACAAGCCAACTACGTACAAATGTTCGGTGATCAATAACAACGCGGACCGTGGCCACATACGCCAGACCGGTGATGGCGACCACGGCACCTGAAGCGAAGAGGCCAGCCAGCAGCGGATGATGGTTGCCCAGACCCCGCCATGCCCCCCCACAGTGCAACACCACCGCAGACCAGGAGCGCCAAAGTGTTCAGCAGGCGCGATTGGGGGCGCGGGCTGTAGTGTTTGCTCCCCGTGCCAAGGGTGGCTTGGGAACCGTTGATGCCTCCAGAAGAAAGTGCTCCCCTTCCGTTCATCGCTTCCGCAAATTCGTCCGGTGTTTTCAAGCTCATCTCCTCCTCGGGATGATCTGCACTGCTTGCTGCGAACATGGATTAACGCCGCGGCACGCACAATTGGACCGTCGCGCACAGTTCACTGGAGAGCTTCAGGTCCGCTCCGGGTCGGGAGCGGACGTAGCGGCATGATCGTTTCACTGCGGGAAAGTATTCTCAACGCTTCCCAGAAGACAGCCTAAGAATCGACCGTCCTCGGCACCCTCCACCACTATGAATCTCACGCCGCCAGCCGAATGGATGTACCAAACGGCGACTGCAACATTCTCGCAGTCCCTGAGGTTATCCACCAATAAGGCCAGGTCGTCTTTTGCCGGCTGGCCCTGCGCCTGAGCCAATCTCAGCCTGATTTCGTAAGTACCAATTAATCGACCCACCATGAGCTGCCGCTCATCCTTTCGGACTGATGCTCCGGCATCGATTGCAGCCATCAACTCGGCCTTGTGCGGAAAGGGTTGGTCAGAAGTTAGGCACTGCGGTATATCCGACATCCACCCTCCGATTGCCAAATGGAACTGTCCGCACCGGGTCGAAAGCGGACATCACCACCCTTCCCCGCAGGCTGTAATTATTGCGTAGATCTACCGGCTCCGACGCCGTAGTTCCACCGAAGCATCTTCTTCAACGGCTGTGATGTGATACCAGAGTGTGAGGCGCCTGGCCCGGCCTTGCGGAATGCACCGGCATTGGAGACGTCCATGAAACCGACCATGTTGGCCACTGCTCTGGCAGTGACGCTTGTGTGTGGCATGCCAGCTTCCTATGCCCGCACTGCTTCGGCCAGTCCGGCCACATCGCCATCGCAGGAAGATCTACAACAGCGAAGCGTCGAACGAAGCGCTGTCGAGGCTGTTGTGTGGGGAATGCCTGCCGTCAATTTCCAATTGATGCTGGACGCATTCATCGCCATGGGTGGTGCGCCTAATCAGGTCATCTACTGGTCACGACCGGTGAACTGGAGAAACCAGACACTGACACCGAACCCCGAGACCATCTATTTCACCCCGTTCTACGACACCACGAATGGGCCGGTCGTTCTCGACGTTCCCGCTGCCGGCAACGATGACTCCATCACCGGCAGCATCGACGACGGCTGGCAAAACGCCATCGCGGATGTCGGGCCAGCCGGCACAGACAAAGGTAAGGGCGGTAGTTATCTGATACTCCCGCCGAATTACAAGCACACGGTTCCCGAGGGATATATCGCGCTACGCTCGAGCACTTTCCGTGGATTTGCTCTTCTAAGGTCGAACGTGAAGAGCGGCGGCGACAAAGACATTGCCGATGCGGTGGCTTACGGTCGACGCATCAAGCTGTACCCCCTTTCCACGGGTGCGAGTGGCGCGCCCGAGACACGCTTCGTCGATGCATACGACAAGCCATATGACGCCACCATTCCCTACGACGGCCATTACTTCGACGCATTGAATCGTTTTGTGCAGGCCGAGCCTTGGCTGGAACGCGACCGCGTCATGATCGACACGCTTGGCAGCCTTGGCATCGTGAAAGGACAGCCCGTGCATCTGGAAGAGGCCAACAAGGCGACAGTGGAAAGAGGCGCCAAGGAAGCTCATGCATTGATCCGTCTGTGGACTGACGAAGCGCTAGCCAAGTCGCCCTTTTATGACGGTGCCCACTGGGCGTTACCTGTCACAGCGGAAACCATCAAGGGCATGTCCGACAACTTTCCCGACACGAATAGCTACCCGGTGGACAATCGCGCGGTGATGTACTCGCTTGGCTATTTCTCCGCCAAGCAGCTCGGCGCGGGGCAGTTCTATCTGATGGTGACGCGCGACAGCCAAGGCAACGCGCTCGACGGCAACAGGACGTATCGACTTCACGTGCCCGCCAATCCGCCGGTGAAGCTCTATTGGTCGGTCACCGCCTACGACGCCGAGACGCACGCACTGATACGCGACACCTCATGGTCGAGTCGTGGATCGAACACACCGGGGCTGAAGAAGAACCCTGATGGCAGCGTAGACATTGTCTTTGGCCCCAAGGCGCCTGCCGGGCAGGAAGTGAACTGGATGCCAACCAGCCCCCACGGTCGTTTCGAACTGCTATTCAGGCTCTATGGCCCTGAAAAAGCGTTTTTCGACAAGGCGTGGAAGCTGCCGGATCTGGAGCTGCAGAGGTAGGCGGTCCCCGTGGCTGGTAGTCGGCTCACCACTGCTCCCTTATGGAAGTGAGGGAAACTGCATGGCGAACGCACAAATGGCACACGATGAAGCTGCGAGGCAATGGTCCTAAGCGAATGACCCCTTGCCACTGATCGCGAGATCTCTTCGCGCTCGACCAGTGTCAACGCGCGGACGAAACGGCAGCGTGGCACACGCCGAATGCCGCCGATCCGGTAACCGGACGAACTTTGGCGAAACCTCAGTTCGACTTTACGTAGAACACATAGGTTGCCGTATAGGGAACACCCACTTTGGTGCCTGCCCGGGTCGGTGGCTTCGCGGGCGCGATACCGCCACTCGTTGAGATACGTTGAACGTAAACGACCTTGCTCAAGATGCCCGGAGCGGGATCAGCTGCGACCTTGATGAGTAGCCACGGTATATCGGCACCGGCTTGTTTCGCAGGCACGGTCACCACCGGCGCGGACGTATCGCGCGTGACCTTGCTGCCATCAGCGGCCTCCCATGAAGGGCCGGCATAGTGATGGATCACTTCATCGCGCGCGCTCAGCTCAGCCAGCGGCGCCTCGAAGGTCCATGTCGGTGCCGAACCAGCCGCGGCTGTGCTCGTATAGATCTGAACTCCGGTGGCCTTTGCCGAGAAGGCAGCGGTGTAGCCGTTGGGCGGCTGCAGTGCGGCCGGCACCGCTTCTTCCGCCCGAGAGGCTTGTGCGCCTGCCGCCAGCAACACGACGGCGGCGGCTATTCCACGTATGGCTTTTACGGTCATGAACCTGTCCTCGCTAAAACCACGCATTGCCCAGTGGAGTCATCGCATCCGCTGTGGATCGAAAGCGGAGGCCCCCTTGTGGCGCTCGGTTAATGATGCACCGCCCACGCCTTGGCAAGCACCCCCTACGGCACCCTTGCTGAAATTATTGTTTTACGATAATTTATTTCTGCGCCATAGTGGTGCCAGCCGAGCAAGAACCATGACTCAAAGTCCGGTGCGATCCCGTGGCGCAGAACCCGTGGATGCCACTACAGGCATTCGACCCGATGCTCGGCTTATCCAGCGCGGCAAGTTCATTGCCGGCGCGGCGGCTGTTTGCCTGGTACTCGTTCTGCTGATCGATATCGCAGCCATAGCAGTGGTCACGCTCCGCATGGGTGATCTGGCGGGCCTGACCAAGGGCGGGTTTTCCTTTGTGCTCAACCCTTGGATGAAAGAAGCATTGCCGACCACGTTCGTGCCAATCACTCATTTCGCGGTCTGGCAATCCTGCCTGGCGGCGGTGCTGTTGGCGATCCGGCTTGCCCCAGGGCTGGTAGCGCTCTGGCATTTTTTCAGCTTGTTTCGCATGTATGGCAAAGGGCTTGTCTTCACCGAACGCAACGCCGGGCATGTCCGAGGCATGGCTTGGGCGTTGCTCGCCTACGCTGTTGCTCCATTGCTCACTCACGCCACTTTGTACGTGGCCGGCATGAGCGCGGTGGCTTTCAAGTTTGAGATCCGGCAGATCGACGCACTGGTGACCGGCATCGTCCTTTTCGCACTGAGCTACGTCGTTTCCTTTGGTTGCGACATCGATCGCGAGCGCGAAGGTTTCATTTGATGGCCATCGTCGTGCGTCTCGATGTGATGCTAGCCAAGCGGAAAATTCGCTCGAACGAATTGGCGAGCGCCGTGGGTATCACCGAAGCCAATCTGTCCTTGCTGAAATCGGGAAAGGTCAAAGGCATCCGCTTCGCGACGCTAGAGGCCATCTGCCGTTATCTCTCCTGCCAGCCGGGAGATCTGCTCGAGTTTCAACCTGACGAAGACGAGTCCGCGTAGCGGAATCCACGCGCCCTCCCTAGCTCATCTGCCCCTGTGGAGAATGATATGCACCGTATCTTGGTGACGGCAGCGTGTTGCTCGCTGCTTTCCTTGACTGCTCTTGCCGCCGTGCCGCTGACACCGGGCGGCAATGGGCACTTGCTCGTGCCCGCTTTTATCGATGGAAAGGGACCTTACCCCGTTATTCTGGATACGGGCGCCGATATCTCCGGTGTGTACGCCTGGTTTGCCAAACAACAACATCTGACGCCAGGCCCGTCGGAGGTCATCGACGGGATGACCGGCTCGGCAAGCATCCCGACCTATGCCCTGAAACGCATTGAGGTCGACGGGCGCGCGCTGGTGAATGTCACGGTGGACAGCTACCCCGATCGCCACGATGTCGAACGCCAAGTAGGCGTTGTTGGCAATGATTTGATGGATGGGAGCGTCGCCGTTTTCGATTTCCCATGCAGCCAGGTGCATATCTGGCCCAAGCCCGTGGACATGGCGACCTTGCTTTCACCCAAGGCCCGCATGCTGCAAGCTGGTGTGGTCAAGAACGGTACGCAGCTGACTTTTGATGTCACGGTTCATGGCGTACACGGCGTTGCCGTACTTGATACGGGTTCTCGCGACACGCGAATCAACAGCCTTTTCGTTCGCGCTGCAGGTCTAGACCCCGCCTCGTCGACGTTCCACGATAGCGAAACAATCTACGGCGCAAATTCCAAAGGGATGCCATCCCGCAAGGGGCCGATTGGAACCGTGGGTTTCGCCGGCCTCGAAGCATCCAACGTACAGGCGCGCGTGATGGATCTGCCTGTGTTCAACACATTTGGCATAGGTAACGGGCCGGCCATGATCTTCGGCCTGGACATCATGCAAGGCTACCGATTGGTCTACGACCACGACGCCAAGCAATTCTGGTTTGATGAGTCGACGTGCACACCGGAGCACGTGACCAGCCGCTAGCGTGCCAGGTCCCTATCCACTGGCAAGGCCGGCGATAAGCCAGCCTTGCCACGACGCAACACATAGTCATGCAAGCACGATACGTCCTTACGGCTTGTCGACCTTGACGGTCGCGGCCGCCTCGGGGACGGCGGGCAGCGCTTCGCTGGTGTACTTGTAGACGTCTGAGCCAATGGCATAGGCGGTGAAGTGCTGGCCATCAGGAAGAATGCGGAACTTGTTGATCACGCGCCCCATGTCCACGTGCGCCCAGTGCGCGCCACCGTCCGTCGTCTCGAAGCCGCCCTTGGTGGTACCTACCCAGCCAAGATCAGCATTCGCGAAGCCCACGCCGAACTCGGTGACTTCCTTGTCGTCCACCAAGGGCAGTTCTTTCCATGTCTTGCCGCCGTCGGTGGTTTTTGCAAGCCAGCGTTGGGTCGCTTTTACATCCGTGTCGTAGTTCTGGATGGTGGCGTAGCCCACGCGCCGCGTCGCGAAGGACCCTTTCCAGATCAGTTCGGACTGCCGCTTCGATTCGTAGACGCGCGTCCAATGAACTCCACCATCGTGCGTGGTGATGATCACGGCGTGTGACTTGGCCAGGTCTGCGTCCGAGCCGCCGTAGATCACGCCGTTCTTGCTGTCGAAAAATTTGACGTCCACGATCATGGCGATCCACGGCGTCATGTCCGTGTTGGTCCAGGTCTTTCCGCCATCCAGCGAGCTCAGCAACCGGGCCGGGCCCATCACGCGTCCCGCCGCATGGATGACCGTGGACGAGTCGCTTTGCGCTGCGCCATCGGGATGGAGAATGTCGATGCCGCAGACACCCTGCATGGCGGGCCCGGGGATGTTGGTCACGGCGTGCCAGTGCTCGCCGCCATCGGTGGTCTCGTAAAGCGGCGTGCTATCCGTGACGCCCGGGTAGTAGCCCGTACCGATGTTCCCGGCGAATCCGTGCTGCGCATCGACCATGCCGATGGCGCGGAAGTAGGTGCCCGGCTGCTTGAGGACGTTCTGCCAGCTACGGCCGCCGTCGGTGCTTCGCCAAATGTTGCCTTTGCCGTTGACGTAAAAGCCGACGTCCTTATTCACGAAGTAAATGTCGTCCTGCTTTCCCTTGTATGGCTCGGTCGGCAGCTTCTGCCAATGGCTTCCCGCCTGTGGAGTCAATGGGGCATCGCTAGCGATGGCGCTACCGTGAAGGCATGCAAGCGCCAGCACCGCCCATGACAGTGTCTTGCGGGCTGGCATGGCGATACGGGAGAACGGGACGTCGTTGGGCATGTAGGTGTGCCTGGCAGGAGGTTCAACGCGTATCCGGTGCGAGCGCGCCTGGAGGTCTCTGGGCACGTGACTCGTTCCGGTATGTGGATTCACGTCTTCCGGGAACCGGCGTTCCGCAACCGATGACGGCCATCCCTTGCGTGCGCCTTGCGAAACAACAAGCACACGCTTGATTGACCCGATGCGGCTCGACCGTGCGGCAGCTTATAGAACGCGTCGCCCTGGAACCTGTGTCGATGGACACATGACTGACGGCATACGAATCACTGCGAACATCTCGCGCCGACTTCCGCAGGGAAACCCGATCGCTATGAAACGACGCTGACGCGAGGGCCAATCCATCATGGTTATTTCTCATAAGCTTAGGCGATTCTTGGCATAAGCCCACCCTTCATCGCCCCGCGGATACGGCCATCGTTTTCTGCGAAATCGCCGTCAACGTCGGCAAAAAACAGCGCAAGCGCATCTTTTAACGATCAGCAAGGTTGATGTCGACGCATCCCCGCGAGACCGTCCCGCCGTCGGTCGGCGGCTATTCACATCGCCAATATTGGTTGACATGGCATGTAACTCACGAAGAATAGACGTATGGACGTCCACTCGCCCAACGGCGACCACTCCCGGATGAGTCATCAAGTTATGCACGTCAACGAATTCCAAGACCACCTCTGTTACTGCGGCATCGCTGCCGCCCGGTCTTGTTGAAGGCACGCACAGCCGTACCAGTCCACTGACCCTCCCCAGCAGCGGTCACACCTCACTAAGAACACTTCATCTGGCGCCAGGAGGGTGCCGGACTGACGTGTCACACCAGGGATCAGCCACACCATGCCACGACCAGCCCCAACACCTGCGCCGACGGTGAAGCGACTCCATCGACGTGCGATAGCCATCGCCGTTGGTATCACGCTTTCTGCCTCTGCATGGGCGCAGACGAGCTCGCCATCCACGGGTGATATCCCCGCTGGCGCGCAAGACCAGTCGGTAGCGCCGACGGATACGAACAACGATAAGAAGTCGGTCAAACAGCTCGATCAAGTGGTCGTTACCGGCTCACGTATTCCGCGCTCGGACTTGGAAGGACCATCGCCGGTCACTGTGATTACGGCCGCCGACATTGACGCCAAGGGCTATCGGAATGCGTTCGACGCCATTTCGCAGGCTACGCAGAACACGGGCATCACCACCGGACAGGACTTCGGCAGTACGTTCACACCGGCTGGCAGCTTCGTCAGCCTTCGCGGCCTGGGTCCAAACCACACATTGGTGCTGGTCAATGGTCATCGCCTCGCGGAGTATCCCGTCGCGTACAACGGCGAAGTGAACGCAGTCAATCTCGCCAATATCCCCTCAGAGTTCATCGAGCGGATTGAGATCACGGATGCGGGTGCCTCTGCCATTTACGGTTCCGATGCCATCGCTGGCGTCGTCAACATCATCCTCAAGCAGCACTATGACGGCACCGATATCAACGTGCGCACGGGCGGAACCCAAGGTGGCGGCGGCGCAAACCAACGTCTTCAGCTGACCCAGGGCATCAATGCCGGTAAGTTGAGCGGCCTCGTCGGCCTGGAGCTCAATCATGTGCAGCCGCTAACGTTTGGCGACCGGAACCTGAGTGCTTCGTATACGCGTGGCGCACTTGATCCCACCACATCGGTTCCTTCGGTGGCTTCGATTCGCGACCCCATCTCCGGGGGCTATATCACTCCACCAAACGGCGCATGTTCGGGGCTATCCGGCCTGATGGGCGGAAGTGTGGGTCTCGCCACCAGCAACGACCCCAATCGGCCCGGCACCTATTGCGGAAGCGATCGCTATTACAACGACGGCACGATCGGCGCCGGAAAGCGGCAGGCATCGGCCTTTGCTTCGCTTCACTACGCGCTCAACGATCACACCTCACTCTATGGCGACTTTCTTGCCGATGACACGAAAGTCACCAGCACGCTGATCGGTCCGCCCTCGTGGGGAACCTCGACGGTTGTTGGTCCGTTCTGGGATGCGAACACGGGCCAACTGGAGAACTTGCAGCGCACGATTGCCCCGGATGAGGGCATTGGCCTCAGTGCCTACAATCACGTCTACCTGGAGCGGTCGTGGACGGCCTCGCTCGGCGCCAAGGGAAGCTTTGGTGATAGCCGCTGGCAGTACGACGCCAACTTCACGACGTCCCATTACAGCAGCGACCAGACCAGGTATCGCCTGCTGAGCAATGTGGATTCGTTCTTCCTTGGCTCGCAGATCGGTACGCAGAATGTCAGCGGTACGCCATTCCCGGTCTATGCGCCGAACCTGTCGAAGCTCTACAGCCCGCTATCCGCGCAGGATTACTCCTCCATCGCCGCGTCCAGCACGAGCAAGAATACGTCGTGGACGCAATCCGCCAGCCTGGTCGTGAATGGCCCGTTGTTTGAGTTGCCCAATGGCGATTTCAATGTCGCCGCGTTGGCTGAGCTAGGGGATCAGGGCTATCGAAACAATCCCGATCCTCGCATCGACGAGGGGTATTTCTGGGGGACGTCGAGTGCCGATGGCTCGCAGGGAACGCGTCGCAACCAAGCCGTTGGCGTCGAGTTCAATGCGCCCGTGCTGAAGTCGTTGACCGTGTCTGGCGCGGCTCGCTATGACCGCTTCCATTTTGCAGGCAATGCGATTGGCAAACCGACCTATAACCTGGGCCTGGAGTACCGTCCGATCGATGGCCTGCTGGTACGCGGAAGCTACGCGACCAGCTTCCGCGCCCCGGACATGAACTACATCTTCTCCAACCAGACGCTCGGCTATCAACCGGGTATGACCGACTACTATCTGTGCCGCCAGGGTGGCCAGCCGTACGGTAGTTGCGATCAGGTCTTCGACATCAACTATACCCAGAGCGGTAACCGGAACCTGAAACCGGAGGAGGCGCGCTCCTTCACTTATGGGCTTGTCTGGTCGCCCACGCAGAACCTCGATCTTTCGGTCGACTACTACCACATCGCCATCACCAACGAAGTCACTGATCTCAGCGTCGACCAGCTTCTACGGACGGACGCCGACTGCCTGGAAGGAAAGACACTGGCTGGCACGACTGTCGATCCGCAATCCGCGCTATGCCGAGATGCCACCACACGCGTGCATAGAAATGCGCCCAACGCGCTGGTGAACCCCAACTATGTAACGTCGGTCGACATCAATCCCATCAATGCCGCCAACGAACACACCAGTGGCCTTGATGCGACCGCAGATATCCGATGGGGCGAGCGCTTTGGTCGCTTCGATTTCAAACTGAACTACACCACGGTCTTTGATCACAAGTACGAGCAGTTCACTGGGGACGCTGTGCAGGACGACCTGAGCATCGCCTACCAGAACGAATGGCGAAGCAAGATCGATGGAACACTGAGTTGGCGACTCAATGCTTGGTCGGCAACGATCAACGGCATCCGCTATGGCCGTATTCCGCAGCTCGACCAAACGGCGTACCGGACGCCTTACACGCTGTTCAATACGAGCGTCGGCTATCAGGTGAACAAGCAGACCTCGGTGTCCCTGATCGTCAACAACATCGCCAATCGATTCCCTGTCGACAGGACAGGCGGCTGGCCCAACTATCCGTCCAGCACGTACGACATCTACGGGCGGCAGTGGTGGATTGAGCTCGACTATCACTTCGGACAGAAGTCGTAACACAGGACGTTGCGACGTTTGTTTCCCTAGGTGAGCAACCGGTGGAGTGCGTGGGCAACCCGCACTCCACCATTTAGCACGTTCGTTGATCCGTGCCCTGCGTGCTGATCTGCCGATCAACCATGGGTATCAGGCATAGGGTGTCCCGGCGAAAGCCGCGTTGACGCCGACAAAACCACGCTCCATCACGCCCCCGAACGCCGCTTCGGGCTTTTGCTTTCCGCGAAAGGCGCGAAGTGCTTCGCCGTACGCAATCACCATGGTGTCCATCAACATGGCTGCGGCGAGGCGTGCGTCAGGGTCCACGTGCGGCTTGCCCACGGCGTCGCACAGCATGACGGCGAGATCATCGGCGAGCGTTACCTGAAGCTCGCGGGCGCGCGTGGTCAGTGCCGCGCTTTCGGCGACGGTACGCCAGAACTGGTCTGTGCGTTTCGAGATCCGCAACAGTGGATGCCGCCCTTCCAGCAGTCCGCGCATCAACGCCTGGAATGCGTGAACGGGTAACTGCTTGCCGCGACCAACAACCGCCGCGCGTACCAAGGCACGCGTTTCTTCCTCGCGGTCAAAGATCAGGTCCTCCTTGCGCGCGAAGTAGTTGAACACGGTCTTCCGCGCGACGTCCGCTTCGCGCGCTATGTCATCGACCGACACGTTGTCGAAACCGTGTTCGACAAACAGGCGCGTGGCGACGTCGGAAATCGCCTGGCGCGTTGCTGCCTTCTTGCGGTCACGGAGCCCCGGCTGATCTGGCTTGCTGGTGTTCATATCCAAAATATTATACTGAGTGTAAGATTTATGCCGTGGCCGCCGATCATCCCCGATGGCCCGATGCTGTCTTAAGGAGACTGCCTTGATTTACGACGTCGCTATTGCCGGCGCGGGTCCTGTCGGCTTGTTTCTCGCTTGTGAACTGCGCCTTGCGGGTCTCTCCGTGTTGGTGTTGGAGCAAGCCCACGAACCGCGCTCACCTTTGAAGCGCCTGCCTTTCGGCATGCGCGGCCTTACGGTGCCCACGATCGAAACCCTCTATCGTCGTGGCCTGCTGGACGACATCGCTGCGCTGCAGTCGTCGAACGCAGGCTCCGGTGCAAACAACGCAGCGGCAGCGCATTGGATGAACCAGCCCCGCCGTCCAGGCGGACACTTTGCCGGCATCCAGTTCTACCACGACAAGATCGACACCTCGACGTGGCCGTATCACCGACCGGGTCCGGCCGGTTCCAACATGGCCGTCGATCTGGAGTCCCTCGAATCTGTCCTGGCCGCTCGCGCAGCCGCAACAGGTGTCGATATCAGGCGCGGCACGGGCGTTGAAGGTATCGATCCATCGGACGATGTCGTGATCATTCGTACGGCTGGAGAGATCTTTCGCGCGCGCTGGCTCGTCGGGTGCGATGGTGGGCGCAGCACCGTACGCAAGGCGGGTGGCTTCGAATTCGCCGGCACCGAGCCCGAGTTCACCGGTTACTCCGTCGACGTCGAACTGGCCGACCCGGACAAGCTCCAGCCGGGTCGCCATTACACAGCAACGGGCATGTACACCTACGCGCTACCTGGAACGATTGGCATGGTCGACTTCGACGGGGGCGCTTTTCATCGCACCCAGCCGATCACACTCGATCATGTGCAAACCGTACTGCGTCGTGTCTCTGGCGCAGACGTCACCGTGACTGTTCTTCGACTTGCGGCTACCTGGACCGATCGCGCCTACCAGGCGACATCGTATCGCCGCGGCCGGGTGCTGCTCGCTGGCGACGCCGCACACGTCCACTCGCCCCTGGGCGGCCAGGGACTCAACCTCGGGCTTGGCGACGCCATGAACCTGGGATGGAAACTCGCTGCCACGCTCCGTGGCGATGCGCTGGATGGCCTGCTCGACACCTATGCAAGTGAACGCATGCCGATCGGCGCGCAAGTTCTGGATTGGTCACGCGCACAAGTCGCGCTTATGCGGCCGAGCCGAAGTACGCGTGCGCTGGAGGCCATCATCCGTGACCTCATCGACACGCCCGACGGCGCGACGTACTTCGCCAGACGCTTATGGGGTATTGGTCTCCGCCACGATCTCGGCGATGGCCATCCACTGGTGGGATGCAGTGCCCCCGATCTCGAACTGGTTGACGGAACAAAACTCAGCGAGCGGCTCCGATCGGGAAAAGCCCTGCTTCTGGACTTCAACGCCGATGCGCCGCTTCAGGAGCTGGCGAACCGCTGGGAAGATCGCGTCATCTATGTCGCCAGTGACGCCGTGGACACCATGGGCCTGAACGCCCTGCTCGTACGGCCTGACGGTTTGGTGGCCTGGGCCACCGAGGCCACGCCTGATCCGGATGAAGCGGCGAGCGCCGCGTCGCGATGGTTCGGCAAGGCGGCGCCGGAGCAGGTTCCGTCAGGCAGCTGATCCCGTCCCGGGCGGCCTATTGACGCGGCATTATTGTGAATCCACAATAGTTGTATGAATACAACTATCAGCCCCAATGGGCGGGCAACAACCCATCCGAACCTCATCCTGGGCATCTGCTGCCTGAGCCTGCTGATGGTGGCGATGGACGCCACCATCGTGAATGTCGCCCTGCCCGCGATCCGGCGGGATCTGGGGGCGTCGATATCGGGGCTGCAGTGGGTGATCGATGCCTACACCATGGTGGTGGCAAGCCTGCTGATGCTGGCGGGTTCGATGGCCGACCGCTTTGGGCGACGCCGCGTGTTTCAGTCAGGCATGGCGTTATTCATGCTGGGCTCGCTGCTATGCAGCCTTGCACCGAATATTTATGGGCTGGCCGCATTCCGCGTGGTGCAGGCGTTGGGCGCGACCATGCTCAATCCGGTCGCCATGTCGATCATCGCCAATACGTTCCATGAGCCAAAGGCGCGTGCCCGCGCCATCGGCATCTGGGGCGCGGTCGCCGGCGTGTCGATGGCGTTGGGCCCGGTCATCGGCGGTGCACTGACCGAAAGCGTTGGCTGGCGCTCCATCTTCTGGGTCAACCTGCCCGTGGGTGCAGCGGCGATGCTGCTGGCCGCACGCTACATTCCTGAATCCAGAGCGCCGAAGCCGCGACGCGTGGATCCCATCGGACAGCTGCTGGTATTCGCCATCCTGGCTACGGTGACCTATGCGGTTATCGAAGGCCCCCACGCGGGATGGGGCTCGACCACGATCATCGGCCTGTTCGCTATCGCCGTGTTTGCGCTGATCACGCTGCTTGTCTATGAGCCCCGGCGTCACGATCCGTTGATCGATGTTCGGTTCTTTCGCAGTGCGCCTTTCAGCAGCGCCACGGTGATCGCCGTTTGTAGCTTCTCGGCCTTCTCCGGCTTTCTGTTCCTCAACACCTTGTACCTGCAGGGCGTACGCGGCCTGTCGGCCTTCCAAACCGGGCTGTGCACGTTGCCGCTCGCGGCGGCGACGATTCTTTGCTCGCCACTCTCCGGGCGGCTGGTCGGTACCTATGGCACGCGGCCATCGCTGCTGGCCGCCGGTGTGGCGACCATCATCAGCGCGGTGATGATGACGCAGCTCACCGCGACGACGTCGCTGCTCTGGTTGTTGTTGACCTATGTCATCTTCGGGATTGGCTTCGGCATGGTGAACGCGCCGATCACCAACACAGCCGTGTCCGGCATGCCCAAGGCGCAGGCAGGCCTTGCTGCGGCGGTGGCCTCGACCAGCAGACAGGTCGGCGCCTCGCTGGGTGTCGCTCTCGCGGGCACCATCCTTGGCTCGCATATGCATGACGGGTTCGCGGAGGCATCGCATCCGTTCTGGTGGCTGATGACCGGCGGCGGCGCCACCATCGTGCTGTTGGCATGGTTGTCCAACACGGGGTGGGCGCGCGACACGACCCGTCATGCGGCGCATCTGATGGAAGAAGCACCCGCGGGAGCGCCGGCATGAGCCGACACCCCACCAGCGGGAGTGAAGCCGACCACCTCTGGCAGATGCTCGTAAGCCTAGTGTGGGAAACGCGTGGCGAGTGGCGCCGTCAGGTGAGCGAAGTCACCGGGCTGCCCTTCAGCCGGGTGCGCGTACTGCGGCGGCTGATCGACGCGCCGGTGACCTTGAAGCAGTTGGCTGACATGACCAGCAGCGACGCACCGGCCACCACGGTCGCGGTGAATGATCTGGAGGATCGCGGCTTGGTCCAGCGCCAACCGCATCCGGACAACCGACGAGCGAAGCTGGTGTCGCTCACTCCCGCGGGCCGGAAACTCATCGAACTCATGCACCGCACGGTGCGCGACGATGCGCCCGCCGCCGTCCAGCAGCTATCCGACACCGACCTCGCGCATCTCCGCCGCATACTAGAAAAGATACAGCGCCACGAGCCCTAGAACCGGCGCGCGGATCAGCGCCCGTGCATGTGCTCTTTCATCACCTCAAGACTCAGGCTGAGCGAGATATGCGATAGCTCGGTGGCGGCGGCTTCGGCAGAGGCCTTGGCTGCCTCAACGACGCGAGAGAACATCTCGCTCTCATAGTCCTTGACGGCGGACTTCCAATCGCGATGTTCGATCAAGTGCCGACCCAGTTCGGCGGCATCGAGCAATGCGGCGTTTACGCCTTCGCCGCCGAAAGGCGACATCACATGCGCGGCATCGCCCAAGAGCGTCACTCCTGCGCGATGCGCCCAGTGGTGGCCCACGGGCAACGCGTAGATCTGCCGCGGGACCATCATGTCGTTACTCGCACGAATCAGGTCGAGTAGTGGATTGGCCCAGCCATCGAACTCGGCAACAAGGCGCGCCCGCGCCGTTGCTGGTGAAGAGAAGTCGAAGTGCTTCGCAGCCCAGTCCGAAGGCACCCGAAAGATGGCGTAGCCCCGAAGATGGGCATGACCGTTGCGTTGAATGATGAGCGCACGCCCATCATTACCCTCGGCGCCGAGCTTGCCGCGACCCACGAGCAACGAAAGCTCGGGATGCCGGGTATCCACGTCATCAAGGCCGAACTCGATAAAGGTCAGGCCCGAGTACTGAGGCTCATAGCGCGACACCAGTGGACGCACCATCGACCAAGTGCCGTCCGCACCCACCACCAGATCGAACGTCTCGCTGCTGCCGTGCGCAAAAATGATGTCATAGGTTCCGTCGGCGTTCGGCTGTACCTGCGTGACCGCGTGATCCCACCGCACGGTGTTCGACGGGAGAGAGGCGAGCAGCATGTCTCTCAGCGCCGTGCGATCCACCTCTGGACGATCACCCGCGCTCGCATCGTCATCGGCCAACAGGATGTGGCCAGCCTTGTCGCATAGGCGGCTGCCCTGATCCTCGTAGCGAGCAATGGCTAGAAACTCGCGCTCAAGACCGGCGCGACGCAGGGCCAACTGGCCGGAATCGGCATGCAGGTCGAGCGTGCCGCCCTGCGGTCGAACCTTGGCATGAGTTTCACGTTCGAACACGGTGGACGCCATACCGCCCAAGGCGAGTATGCGAGCAAGGGCAAGACCACCCGGGCCCCCGCCGACAATGGCAATACGCAGCTGATCAGTCATCGACAACACCTGCCTCAGGATATACATTGGAACCTATATAACAATATAGGTAGCTATTCATATGTCAAGCGCTATGGATTGGAGCCTGTTCGGCAATCCCGCTCCACTCATCAACATGGCGTCGCGCAGCTTTGCCCGGCTTGGCGATCGTCAGATCAAGCCACTCGGCTTCGCCATCGGCCAGATGCCGGTGCTTTATATGCTGCGCGATGGTGGGGCGATGTCCCAGAAGCAGCTCGCAACGTTGGCGAAGATTGAGCAGCCCTCCATGGCACAGATGCTTTCGCGCATGGAGCGTGATGGATTGATTCAGCGCCAGCCTGATCCGCAGGATGGCCGAAGCAGCTTGGTCTCTTTGACCCGGCGCGCCTTATCCAAGGTCCCGAAGGTCCGAGAGGCGCTGGATAGCGGCAACAAGGACGCCTTCAGCGGATTCAGCAAGCACGAGATCGAACAGCTTGTCGATTTGCTGAAGCGCCTCAACACCAATCTCGATCGACTTGTCGCCGAGGAAAACGCCGCTGACTAGTGGCCTTGGATGGCGTCTTGCGTCACCCGATTTGACGATCGCATACGGATCGGCCTGGATACCTTCTGAATCCAACGGTCTGACTATGCCGCCAACATGCGTCGTGTCGGCCCTACGGACTTGCGGCAGTCAAACCATACTTGGCTGCGCGTGCCTCAATCTCCGCATCGAGCGTATGCGCGGCAGCGAGATCGGCGCGGCCTGCTTCCATCTGGCCACTGCGAATCTTTGCCAGGCCAAGGCCATAGCGCGACCAAGCGGAATCAGGGTGTTGGGCGACCGCCTTCTCGTATGCCTTGATCGACTCGGGATACTGACCCAGTCGCAACTCGACCAAGCCGAGACTGTCGAGATAGGCCGGATTTTCGCCGTCACGCTTTATGGCCTTGCGGCAATCCTTCAGCGCATCATCGAGCACCTGATTGCTCAGGCTTCGCGCCCAGCAGCGCTCATTGAGGGCGGTGCCGAGCATGGCATCGTCCTTGTGCAGGCGAATCCAATCGTCAAGCAATGGCAATGCGGCGGCAGGCTGGTCGAGCTCGATGTAGAGACCGGCAACCCCGCGCGCCAGCGTAGAGCCTGCAGGCGCCAACTCGCTGGCCGCCATCGCATCGGCTGTGGCGCCTGCGCGATCCTTCCGCGTGATCCGAAGCCGCGCACGCTGCACCAATGTATCGGCGTTCTTTGGATCCAGACTCAACGCCTTGTCAAGATCGGAAAGCGCGGCGTCTGGCTGCTTGCTCGCCTGATGTGCCCTCGCACGGGCGACATAGTAGGCCGCCTGATCCGGCGCCAAGCGGATAGCCTCGTCCAGGTCGGCTATCGCGGCATTGAACTCACCGCGCGACAGATGCGCTTGGCCCGATAACGCGTAATCGCTCGCGTTCTTGGTGGCCGCACCTGTTGAGCCTGCAGTCGTGTCTGCATTGGAAGTGTCGCCATCTTCGGCGGCTGCGGCGAATGTAAATACACGCCCACCGTTGTAGGTGAAATAGACCTTCTTCTTGCTGTTGGCAATGAACATATGGTGGGCAAGCAGAAAGTCCACACCAAGCAGCATGTCGGTGTCGCCACCCATCCTTCCGTCAATCACCTGCATCTGGCTGTGCTGGATGGTTTCCGAGCCGACGGTGAACGAGTCCACCTTCACGGTCCATGTCTTCACCGGCTTGGAACCAACACCGATACTCCTGCTGCCCGCTTTCGCATCCGGCCCATTCAAATCAATGCCGGCCCGCTCGGCCGCGTCACGGCTCAGCACGGTGGCCATAGCGCCCGAATCGAGTACGGCCCTCACTTTCTTGCCATTGATGGTCACACTGACAAAGGTTCGTCTGTCGTACTGGTTATCTGACGGAACGAGATCGGCGACGTTGTACTTGCCATCCTTCACCCAATACGCGAGCAAGGCGTTCCCGCAACCCTCCACCTTGAACAACGTAATCTTGCCGTGCGCAAGATCGATCTCCATATCCGCAATATCGAGCAGATTGGCGCCAAGCAACCCGTCACCGGCATCGGTACCACCGACGATGAAATCGACGTTCTTGAGCGTCGTATCAAGTATGCCGAATTCCTTGACGTGCGCTTGCTGGATATCCGCGGACCCACCGATGCCGCTGACGCGATAGCCAAAAGGCGCGGGTTGCAGAGGAAGCCCAAGCGATTCCGCGTTGGCTTTCGACATGATGTTGAAGAAGGCGCCGGTATCGATAATGAAGCGCGTGTCTTTCCCGTTGATCTTCACGGTGGTCGTGGCCCGGTTCCCCACCATTTGCACGGGCAACGTGCCGTAATCCTTCAATTGGCAACCGTCAGCCCAGGCCTGACTCGCCAGCAAAAGACCTACTCCAATGCAACATAGACGCAGCATGTCCACTCCCGTTGGCCACGACGGCAGAATATATTTGTTAAAAGATGCGATGCAATGTGCTTCGCAACGAATCCACCAATGCCAACGCCCCCGCTGGCGTTATCATGCGCCAGCGATCAAGGGGCTGGGCCTTCCGGGCTTCGGCCAGGCCACGATGTAGTACCCGAAACATGGGGAATGCCATGAAGGTCGAGTCCGTCGCCGTAGCGCTTTTCGCCGTATGGTTCTTTTCGGAAGGCCTGATCCTCCGCACTGCTCGTGATCGAAGCGGCGCGAATGTGGATCGCCGGTCACTGATCATTCTGGCCACCAGCAACATGGTTCTTCCGTGGCTGTCCATTGCGCTCTACTTTCTCAACGTGGGCAACGCGCCCTTTGCGCCACTGACCAAGATCGTAGGCGTGGTGGTGATGGTCAGTGGGTTCTGCATCCGGTGGGCGGGTATGTGGACGCTGCGGAAGTTTTTCTCGGCGAACGTAGCGGTGCAGAGCGATCATCGGTTGGTGATCGCGGGCCCTTATCGCTTCGTGCGCCATCCCGGTTATTTCGGGGGCTGGTTGGCGTTCGTCGGCCTGGGGCTGGCGCTTGGCAATGTGATCGCAATTGTCTTGTTGTCCGTCGTCACGTTGCCCGCGTTCTTCTTCCGCATCCGGGTCGAGGAGCAGGCGCTTGCCGGGGCGTTCCCCGACTATCGGCAGTACGCGTCGAAGGTGAAACGGTTTCTTCCCTTCGTCTGGTGATGCCAGGCACAGTGCGCTGCGCCTGGCAAAGCAATGACGGTCTTAGTGCACCGGCGCGGCAAGCACGCCCAGGTTGCTCATCCAGGCCTCTGCCAACGTTGGCCACTGCGTGATCGGGTTGGACGTACTGCGGACGCCGAAGGCGTGGCCGCCGTGCGCGTACAAGTGCATTTCTACGGGCACGCCCGCCTGCTGTAGCGCGACGTAGTACGTCACTGATTCGCGTACGTCATCCACTGGGTCGTCGCCGGCTTGGATGATGAGCGTCGGCGGTGCATGCGGGTCGATCTTCACATCCTGCCTGAGCGTGATGCCGGGGCCTTTCCACAAGTGTCCGGGATAAAGCGCCATCGCGAAATCGGGCCGCACGCTTTGCTTGTCCGCGTCATCGATAGGCTTGTAGCTGAGCTTGGTGTGGTTGCTGACGTCGGCCACCATGCGTCCACCGGCGGAGAAGCCGACCACGCCGATCTTGTGCGGATCAACACCGAGGCTTGCCGCACGCTCGCGCAGCAGCGCGATGGTTCGCTGCGCGTCCTGCAGCGCCATAGGCACGATGGGTTGCTTCGCGCAGTTGCACTCTTCGTTGTAATACGGACCGGAGCCAGGCACGCGGTATTTCAACAGCACGCAGGTGATGCCGCGCGAGGTGAGCCAGTCGCAGATCTCGGTGCCTTCCAGATCAATAGCGAGAACGCGATAGCCACCGCCGGGGAACACCACCACGGCCGCACCGGTGTTTTTCCCTTTGGGTGGATAGATGGTCATGGTCGGGCGCGACACGTGCTCGATCACGGTAACGGGCAAACCGGCGAGCGGTTGCGTGCTGGTGCCGAAGTCTTCTTCACCCGGCATGGAAGGCGGCGCTATCTTCAGGCCTTCCGGCCAGAGCGGTATCTGTTCGGCCGGCGACGCCGGTTGCCAGGGACGCATCTGCCGATTCTGCAGATTTGCGGTACCGGTGGTCGCCAACGCCGTGCCGGCGCAAAGCGATAACGCGACCATCAAGCCTATCCACGCGTGCTTGCGCATATCGCCTCCACCTTTCGGTCCATGGGTCGTGGATGGGACGGCAGGCGTACCGCGCCGCGCCGGAGGACACAGCGTGCGCGGACGGTGGGGCGCATCGCTTGCGCAGTTCTAGCGATTCGCTGATCGGTGCGGTGATGAACGCTTAGCTGGCCTCATCGCCCTTATGGCGTTATGCTTCTCATGCTGCAACGCACCACTGCGCCTCTCCCCAAGGCCCGAGCATTCCCTATGTCCGCTTCCGCACCCGCTCTTGATCCGGGCACCCCGCCCATTCGCGTTCCCCACGTTGGGCTCGTCATCCTTGCGCTCGCCGTGGGTGGCTTCGCCATCGGCACGACCGAGTTCGCCACAATGAGCATGCTGCCGCTGTTTGCGCAGGGGCTTGGCATTGATGCACCAACCGCCGGCCATGCCATCAGTGCGTATGCACTGGGTGTGGTGGTGGGTGCTCCCGTGATCACCGTGCTCGGCGCACGCCTGCCACGTCGCGGGCTGCTGTTGATGCTGATGGCGATGTTCACGGTGTTCAACGGGCTCACTGGCCTGTCGCCCAGCTATCACTGGATGCTGGTGTTTCGTTTTCTCAGCGGCCTGCCGCACGGTGCGTACTTCGGTGTGGCTGCGCTGGTGGCCAGTTCGCTAGTGCCCGCCAACCGCCGTACACGCGCGGTCGGCCAGATGTTCCTGGGCCTTACCTGCGCCACCATCGTCGGCGTGCCACTGGCGAGTTGGCTGGGCCAAGCGGTGGGCTGGCGCTGGAGCTTTGCGCTGGTGGCCCTGCTGGGCGTCGCCACCATGATCGCGGTCTACACCTTTGCGCCAAACACGCCGGCCGATGCCAAGGCGAGCCCACTGCGTGAACTCGGCGCACTGAAGCGCCCGCAGGTATGGATGACGCTAGGTATTGGCGCCATCGGTTTCGGCGGTCTGTTTGCGGTGTACACCTATCTCGCCGACATCTTGCTCAAGGTGACGCATATGTCGCTGGACGCGGTGCCCTGGGTGATGGGTGTGTTCGGCATCGGCATGACGCTGGGCAACCTGATCGTGCCGATGCTTGCCGATCGCGCGTTGATGCGCACGGCGGGTGGTCTGCTGGTGTGGAGCATGCTGACGCTGGCCGTGTTCCCGTTCACCGCTGGCAACGTGTGGGCCCTGGGTGCCATTGTGTTCCTGATCGGTATGGGCGGCGCGCTGGGCACGGTGCTGCAGACGCGCTTGATGGATGTAGCCGGCGATGCGCAAGGCCTGGCCGCGTCGCTCAATCATTCCGCGTTCAACGCGGCAAACGCACTCGGCCCGTTCCTTGGCGGTCTGGCGATTGCGCACGGCTACGGCTGGACCTCACCCGGCTGGGTAGGCAGCGGTCTCGCCTTGGGTGGCTTGTTGCTGTGGTTCGTGTCGATGGCAATGGATCGCCGCGATGACGAGATGACGGCGTGCGAATCCTGCTGAATCGTCAACTCAGCAGGTCTTCCCAGTTCGCTGGCACCTTGCCCTTCGGCCCCGGTGTGGGTTGATCCAGCGGATGGAACAAGGGCGGGCGCAGCTCCGGGCCGTAGAACGCATCGCCCGTGCGGTAGTCGTAGAGCCAACGGTCGTCCGGCTCGAAGTTGGCGATCACGGGGTGACCGGTGGCATGAAAGTGCTTGCTGGCGTGCTGATGGGGTGAGCTGTCGCAACAGCCGACGTGGCCGCATTCGGCACAGCGGCGTAGGTGGAACCACCAGCCGCCGCTCTTCAGACATTCCACGCAGCCGTCGCCGCTGGGTATGGCATCGAGGTTGATACCCGATTCCTGCTTACTCATGTCCCCGCTCCTCATGGTGATGATGGCCGATCTCGTCAGTGGCGCTGCGGTCAGAAACCCAGCTCGCTCAGTCCCGGATGGTCGTCCGGACGGCGCCCGAGTGGCCAGTGGTATTTGCGTTCTGCGTCGGTGATACGCAGATCGTTGATGGATGCATGGCGATGCGTCATCAGCCCGTGTTCGTCGAACTGCCAGTTCTCGTTGCCATAGCTGCGGTACCACTGGCCGGAGTCATCGCGCCATTCATAGGCGAAACGGACCGCGATGCGGTTGCCGGCGAACGTCCACAGTTCCTTGATCAGGCGGTAGTCCAGCTCACGGTTCCACTTACGCGTAAGGAAGGCCTGCGCTTCGTCACGCCCGTGGACGAACTCGGCTCGATTGCGCCAGTAGGTATCCGGCGAGTACGCCAGCACCACTCGGGCGGGATCGCGGCTGTTCCAGCCGTCCTCGGCCAGCCGTACTTTCTGTGCCGCGGTTTCGGCGGTGAAGGGTGGAACCGGCGCACGGACTTCCATGGAACACCTCGATGACTGACCAAGCAAAGAGCAAGCGTAGCGCGGATTTCATCCACGCATTGAGAAGACTGCGGACTCTACAAAGGCAATGCGTACGTGCGTTTGACCACTTGGCTGGGCATATCGGTCTTGACGTTCTGGATGCCGTTGGCGCGTGTGAGATGGGTGGACTGGAAGTGCCGGTAATCGTCGAGGTCCGCCACGGCTACGCGTAACAGCGCATCGCTTTCGCCCAGCATGATGTAGCACTCCATCACCTGCGGCAGTCGCTGCATGGCACGGATGAACTGGTCGATGGTATCGGCGTCCTGCGCGACCAGCCACACGCGGGTAAACAGCGTGAGTCCAGCGCCCACCTTGAACGGATCGAGCACAGTGACATAGCGTTCGATAACGCCCGCTTCTTCCAGCAACTTCACCCGGCGCAGGCAGGGCGATGGCGACAGACCCACTTCGTTCGCGAGGTCGGTATTCGGCAACCGCGCATTCTCCTGCAGGGCGCGCAGAATCCGCTTGTCGGTCTCGTCCAGCCGGATTGGCATGGTGCGTCACCCTTGACGAAGAGATTGGCATGATATGCCAAACATCGTGGTATTGGCGCGATAGTTGGCACCCTATGCCGGGCGTTGCCGCGTAGCCTGATGGCATGGACATCCACACGTTGCTGCTGTTCGTCGCCACGGTATTCCCGCTGATCTGCGTGCCTGGACCTGACATGCTCTACATCGCGTCGCAGGCCATATCCGGCGATGCTCGCGCCGGACTGCGCGCGACGGCAGGCGTGTGCACGGGTTATGTGTTGCACTCACTGCTGGTGGCGTTCGGCCTTGCGGCGGTGATTACCGCCTCGCCCGTATTGTTTCATGCACTGCGCTGGGCAGGTGTGGCCTATCTGATTTACCTTGCCGTGCGCTTGCTACGTTCAGCGATGCGGCCCGGCCTTATTGCACTGCCAACCGCGCAGGTGACGTCGCAACTACGCCGCGGCTTTTTTACGGCAGCGCTCAATCCCAAGGGGATGATGATCTATTTCGCGATGTTGCCGCAGTTCGTGCATCCGGGGCATGCGGTCGCATTGCAGGCGATGTTGTTGTCGGCCATCTTCATCGCGCTGTGCGCACTGGTGTACAGCGTACTGAGTGTGGTGCTCGCCCGTACCGGCAAGGCTGGCGGGCTGAGCGATCGCCGGCGGCGCTGCGTGGAAGGCGTATCCGGCGGCATGCTTTTCGCTGCAGCCGCCAAACTGGCAAGCACGTAGCAAGCACGTAGCCCGGATGAAGCGAAGCGCAATCCGGGGTGGCGCATCGGCGGCGTGATCCCGGATTGCGCTTCGCTTCATCCGGGCTACGGTGTCACGGTGTCACGGTGTTACGGCGTCAGCGTTTGAGGTCGTTCTTGTCGACGTCGCCGCCCTTCATGACGAACGCTACGTGCTCAAGCTGGGATACATCTTTGATCGGGTCGCCGTTTACCGCGACGAGGTCAGCGTAGTACCCCGGCGCCACCGCACCCACCTTGCCCGTCATGCCGAGCAGATCCGCGGCCGTCACCGTGGCCGCCTGGATGGCCTGCATGGGCGTCATGCCCCACTTGGTCATCACGGCAAACTGCTTGGCGTTCCAGCCATGCGGATACACGCCGGCGTCGGTGCCGAAGGTCATCTTCTCGCCGGCCTTCACCGCACGCTGGAAGTTCTCGCGCTGCAGACGACCCACCATCCTCTCTTTTTCGATGGTGCTCGCAGGGAAGCCCTTCTTGGCGTATTCGCTGAGGATGTAGTCGTCGTTGTAGACGTCGAAATCCAGATACGTGCCGTGCTGCTTCGCTAGCTTCAGGCCTTCATCGTCGATCAGGCTGCTGTGCTCCACCGAATCGACGCCCGCCCGGATGGCCATCTTGATGGCTTCGGCACCATGCGCGTGCGCGGCGACCTTCTTGCCCCAGCGATGCGCTTCGTCGACCACGGCGTTCATTTCTTCCTGCGAGTACTGCGGTGCCCCCACCGAGGTTTCCGCACTCAGCACGCCGGCGCTCGCCATGAACTTGATCACGTCGGCGCCGTGTTTGACGTTCTCTCGCACGCGATGGCGGATGGCGTCGACACCATCGGCCACGCCGTTGACGTCGTGAAACTCGATCCACGGCGAGAAACCCGTGGTGCCGTCGGCATGACCGCCTGTCGCGCCCAGCGGCGGGCCAGACACCAGCATGCGCGGGCCTGGGATGTCACCGCGATTGATCGCATCGCGCAGCGAGATATCAACGTAGTCGTCAGCGCCGACATTACGCACAGTGGTAAAGCCTGCATCCAGCGTGCGCTTAGCGTAGGTGGGCGAGAGGATCGCCGAATCGATGGCGGTGCGCTTGAGTATGGCCTCGTAGTAGTCGCCCTTCACCTCGCCCGGATCGCCGGTAAGGTGTACGTGGCAGTCGATCAGGCCGGGCAGCAGCGTGGCGCTACCGAGATCGATGATCTTGACGCCTGCGGGCACTTGCCCGTCGTAACGCACTTCGACGATGTGATCGCCTTCGATGATCACCAGCGGGTTGTCGCGCACGGTGCCGGCTTTGGTGTCGACAAGGTGGGCGGCGCGTACAGCGACGCGCGTCGGCACGGGCGCATCGTCAGCCGCGGCTACAGCGGACGCACCAAGGCCAAGGGTGATGGCAGCAAAGAGGGGCAACAAGCGCATGGAATGACTCCGCAAGCGATGACGAGAAGTGACGGGCGAATAGCCCGACACAGCGCATCGCGCCGAGTCCATGCCGCTCCCCCTTTCGGCACCTTACCGCAGGGATGACCACGCCTGTCCATGACCGGTGGCCTACACGGACTGCCACTCCCGTTGTCTGATCGAACACACCAGAACGGGACCGGCGCTTATGCGCCGGTCCCGCGGGTGTTACGGCTGGTTTCCTGCCGCCTGCACCGCGGCATACGCGTTGACGATACCCGCGCCAATCGGCTTGCTGCCACTCGGCGTCACGTGCGGCGTGGTGGCCGTGGACTTGAGCAACGAGGTCACCTGCGCCGGCGTCAGCAACGCCTTGCCGAGCGACAGACGATAGCTCTGCATCAGCGCCACGATACCCGCTACGTGCGGCGTGGCCTGCGAGGTGCCTGCCATGCCACCGTAAGTCGCCGTGGTCGGGGTGGTGGTGCCGGCATTGATGGTCGACCAGATGAAGCCGGTGGTCGCCTGCGTGCCGCTGGACGCATCACCCTTGTAGACGCCGCCGCCCGGGGCGGCGATGGTGACGATGGTGCCGTAGTTGGAGTAATAGGCGCGTGTGCTCGTCACGCCCGTTGCTGCCACCACCACTGCACCTGCACAACTGGCCGGCGAGTAATTCGCAGCGTTGGCGTTGCTGTTACCGGCAGCCACCACCACGGTAGCGCCGCGGCCGACCGCGCCAGTGATCGCCTGCCCCAGCACGCTGCTGGACGGGCACGTACCCGAGCCGCCGAGGCTGAGGCTGAGCACCTTCGCGGGATTGGCATTGGCCGGCACGCCCGACACGCTGCCGCCCGATGACCAGGTGATGGCATCGGCGATATCGGCATTGGACCCACCGCAATGGCCAAGCACGCGCACCGGCACCACTCGCGAGTTGTATGAGGTACCCGCCATGCCGGTGCTGTTGTTGGTGATCTCACCGCCTGCCGTGCCGAACACGTGCGTGCCGTGCCAGCTGCTGTCCTCGGCAGCCTGATTCGAGCCGCATTGATTCGCGGTGGTCCAGTCACCGGTATCCCAACCGCCGGCCACGCGGCCATTGGTCGAACGTCCCGACACCGATGCGGTGCTGATGAAGTCGTAGCCGGCATTGGCCAGCGAGAGGTCGAGATCCGGGTGGTTGGTGACGCCGGTGTCCAGGCTCGCAATGGTGACGCCGGTACCGTCGGCGAGGCTCCATGCCTGCTGGATATTGGCGGCACCCCAGTTGGCGACGTTCGCGTTGAGCGAGCTGTCGAAGAAGTTCGCGCCACTGGGCGTGAGGTAGTCCCACTGGTACGTGGCGTAGTACGGGTCATTCGGCGTGGTGAACGTCGCGGCGGCGGCAGGACGGATATCGTCCACGCGCTTGAGCATGTATTCGGGTTCCACATAGGCCACCGACGGATCGGCAGCAATTTGCTTGATCAGTGTCGCCGCCTCGGTGGACGACAGCGCGCGATCGGTATGCACCAGATCGGCGCCGGTCGCCAGCTTGCGTGCATAGCGCACATTGAGCACGCGCGGTGCAGCGGCCGTTCCCGCGGTCAGCTTGGCGCGCGATGCGGCGACACCAATGTTCTGCACCGCCACATTCGCATTGCTCCGTTCGGAGCTACCGCTCTTGTAGGTGATGATGAAACCGCTATAGGTCTGATCGTTCTGCAGCGGACTCACGTCGAAGTTGGCGGAAGGCGGCGGCGACGTGCCGAACTCCGCAGCGGACGCAGATGCAGACAAGGCCAACAACATCGAAACGGCCAGCAAACGCTTATACGTATGACGTTCCATTCGAGCTCCCCATACCAAGGTTGGGTCGAAGCGGTCCTCCGGCGTCCAGCCGGACCGGGCCTTGGCTCATAGGCCGGCCGCCCCGATGCATCGGGTCTTCGACAGTTGATTTCTCTGGATCGCGGGAGTCGTCCCTGACCCGCCGCGAACACGCACCAGCCCACGCCGCGCAAGGCGCAGCGACCCGAATCGACGTGGACGGAAACCCCAAAAGCAGACGCGAACACTTACCCACTCGACGGACCCAAGGGCCTGCCGATCGATGTGTCATTCATGGTGTGTCGCGCGATTCCTCACCCCTGGCGCGGCACGTCGCATGAATTCGCGACGAGGGCCATTGATTCACGGCGGAGGTGAAGGAACCGCAAAAAATTACCGAACACGGCACAAACATGCGCCGATTATGTGATTTCAATCACACAAATGGTGCTCTTGGTCCGGACAAATCGAACGTTGTTACGTTCCCGGGTGGTAGGTACGCTCGACGTGGCCCTGCAAATCCTCGGGCCAGAAGTACACGGCGCGCAGGTTGCCGGTGGTGTAGCGCTCGGCTTCGTCGTTGAAATGCGGCGACTCCGGATGGCCGCTTTCGCCGCCCGCCGTGATGGCGCGGGCCCGAACCTTGTCGCCGAACTCCACCACCGCCACGAAGCTGTTGCCGCCGGTGCCGTAGTAGCGTCGCGTGCCCGGCCAGCGATGCGCGCCGAACGAGGCGAGCGAGCCCCAGCGCGATGAGGTGAACGGCACGGGGATGCTCGGCTTACTGTCGTCGAACGGTTGCTGGATATCGCCGTTGATGCGCTGGTAGCGGTTCACCTCACCCCACGGCACACCCCAGCTGCCGAAGTCCTTCTGCAGCCGGTCGGAGGCATCTACCAAGGCATCAAGACGCGCCTTGGGGCCGGCGCGCTCGGCCATGATGTCGTAGACCGAAAGCCCTTCGGATACATCGGACTTGTCGACCTTGTCCCACAGCGTGTCACCCCAGAACACCGCCAGCGACGTCGGCATGGATGCGATGCCCCAGCGGTAATCCCAGCCCCGCAGCAGGGCGATGGGGCCGGCCAGTTTCTTCTTCAGCGGATCGTTGGCAGGCAGCGCGTCGTAATCCTTCACCAGGACGGGAATCTGTCGCGCGAACGCGGGCAGATACGAATCGAATGCAGCCGTGATCAACGACGGCAAGGTGAAGTCATGCTTGCCGCTAAGCACCATGGTGGCGTGGATGCCGCGCGGGTTCTCGCCCACGCTATCCATGTAGCGCGGGTAGTCCTCGCGCTTGGGGCTGTCTGGGCCGGCCGCCGAATACGGCCAGTCGTTGGTATTCATGATCCAGCCGTTAGCAGGATTGAGCAGATGCGGTGCCGCGTCCAGTGGCAGCAAGCCCTGCCAATCGGTGGTTGGATCGCTGCCGTCTACCGGTTTGGTGTAATCGAAGCGGTTGTCGCGCTTGGGGATGAATTGCGGATGCAGGTACGCGATCTCGCCCTTGTCGTCCGCGAAGATGGTGTTGTTCGACGAGTTCGCCTTTAGCTCTGCGATCTTCATAAAGCTGGCGAAGTCGGTGGCCTTGGTGCGCAACCAACTCTGCTCCAACGCCTCCATCGGCTTGTTCATCAGCGCGGTGGCGACCCACTTGCCGCCTTCCTCGCGCACGATGGGGCCGTGGTGCGTGGCATAGGTGGTGAACGTGCGCTGCCCCATCGAGCCATCCGCCTTGCGATAGGCGATGCTGATCGGCCGGGTGGTGACGTCCCTCGTTTCCTTGCCGTAGCGATAACCGAGCTTGCCGCCGTCTTGCACGATGGTTTCGGCAAACTCGTCCACCACATCGGCAGTGGTCGAGGTATGCATGAAACCAATGTGCTTGTTGAAACCCTGGTAGATGAAGAACTGCCCCCAGGTCACCGCGCCGTACACATCCAGTCCTGCATCGCTGGACATCTGCAGCTCGGAACGGAAGAAGAACGACGTGTGCGGATTGATCAGCAACAGCGCGTGGCCATCCGCCGTCAACTTCGGTGCAATGGCGATGCCGTTGGAACCGGTGGGCTCCACCCAACTGGATGGCGTATCGATGAAGGCCACGGCGTCGGTGGATTTTCCGTAGAACGCTTGCAGTTCCTTCAACGACACGCGCTCGATATCGCCACCGATGCTGCCTTCGCTGAAGCTCAAGGCCATCCACGGCTCGAAATGCGTGATCACACGCGGATGCACGTCTGGATGCGTGGCGAGGTAATAGTTGAGCCCATCGGCCCACGCGTCCATCAGCTCGCGCAACCAAGAAGGGCTCTTGGCGTAAAGTCGCTTCAGTTCGGCTGGGTCGATCCACAACTGCTGCCGCAGGTCCGACCAGATCGCCTTATCACCCTCGGCCTTTGCCAACCAACCGAGCGAGTTGAGGTAGTTCGTCTCGACGCGGTTGAAGTCATCCTCGGCCTGCGTATACGCCATACCGAATACCGCATCGGCATCCGTCTTGCCGTGTACGTGAGCGATACCCCAGTCGTCGCGCGTGATGGTGACGGCGGCGGCTTCGGTTTTCCAGCGGCTCTCGTCGTTGCTGGCTGCATGGACCAACGATGCGCTCGATAGAGCAAACAGCAGAGATACCGACAGCAGGCGCTTCGAGGTGGGGATTTTCACAGTTGCTCATCTCTCATCAAGGATGCACGGCGCCAACTCTGTCGACAATTTTCCTATTGCGTCATCCCGGCGCAGGCCGGGATCCAGAGACTCACCGCGTCGTAGATACGCAACGCACTGGATTCCGGCCCTTGTCCCTTTTTTCGGGATGCGCCGGAATGACGGATAGGAGTTGGTATGGAAACCCTTTATGGCATCGCCAATACATTGTTCCCACGATCCGCATCCGGCAACTTATGATCCGGATCCAGTTCGAGCTTGCTGATCTTCTTGCCCGTATGCAGCGCCAGCTTCGGCGCCGCACTCTGTCGCCATGCCTCGACCGGCACGCGCACATCTTCATGGCTGCCGTCGGCATAGTCGACGCGAAGCGTGGCAGGCATCACCAGTTTCTGCTTGCTGGCGAGCGTGATCTGCACGCCCTTGGACGGATCGTTGTCCACGTAGCTGGCGCCCGTGATGCCCATGTCGAGCTGCCAGTTGTTGAGATACCAGCCGCGCCACCACCACGAGAGATCCTCGCCGGCTTCGCTGCTCATGAAGCGGAAGAAGTCCGACGGCGTGGGATGGTGATAGGCCCACGTGGCGATGTACTTGCGGAAAGCTGGGTCGAAGCGCTCGGGGCCCAGGATCTGCTCACGCAGCAACACCAGACCCAACGCGCCCTTGAAGTAGCTTACCGAGTGTCGGTACTTCTCCGAGATCGAATCGGAGTGCGCGAGCAGCGTAGGCGCATTTGCGTCGGCCAGTACCGAAAGGATCTCGTCCACCGGGTTGCCACCCTTGGGCGCGTACTCGCTGTCGCGCTTGGGCGCAAACTCGCCCTTGTTGAACGCATCGGAGGCATACACGTCGATGAAGGTATTGAAACCTTCATCCATGAACGCGTTACGGCGCTCGTTGGAGCCGACGATCATCGGGAACCAGCCGTGGCCGAGTTCGTGCGCGGTGATCCAGAACAGCATCGGCCCCTTGTCGTCGTAACCGTCGAACACGATGCCGGGGTATTCCATGCCTGCGCCATGGCCACCGAGGTTCACCGCAGCAGGCCAGGGATATGCATACCACTTGGAGGAGAAGTGCTCGATGGAGCCCTTCACGTACTCGGTGGAGCGATTCCACGCATCCTTGCCCACACCTTCCACCGGATACACCGACATGGCGAGCGCATGCTTGCCTTCGGGCAGGTTGATGCGCGCCGCATCCCATACGAAGGCCGGCGAAGCGGCAAACGCCACATCGCGCGTGTGCTCCATGTGGAAGCGCCAGGTCTGCGTGCCGCTTTGCTTCGGGTGGCTGGTGGGATCGTTCACTTCCTGCGGCGAACGGATCATCACCGTGGCATCGCTCTGCGCAGCTTCCGCGAGGCGCTTCTGCTGCGTGGCGGTAAGTACTTCGTTGCCATTGGTGAGCGCGCCGGAGCCGGCAACGATGTAGTTCCATGGCACGGTCACGGCGTAATCGATGTCGCCGTACTCAAGGTAGAACTCCGAACCGAGATAAGGCTGGGTGTCCCAACCGCGCAAGTCGTCGTAAACGGCCATGCGGGGGAACCACTGGGCGATCTCGTAGATGTCGCCGTTCTTCGTGGGCGTCACCGCGGTACGTCCACCCCAAGTGCCCGGCACGGTGTAGTGGTAGCGGATGCGCAGCTTCGCCTGCTTGCCACTGGCAGCCAGCGCCTGCGACAGGTCGACGCGCATGCGCGTGTCGTCGACCAGGAAATGCACGGGTTTGCCGTCTACTTCCACCGCGTCGATCTGGTAGCCGTCGGTAAAGTCGCTGCGCGGACGCGGCGAGCCGAGCGAGGCCCGCGAGTCGCGACGGTAGATGTTCTGGTCCAGTTGCACCCACAACACGTCCAGCGCATCCGGGCCGTGATTGGTATAGGTGATGGTTTCGTCGCCGCGTAGCGTATGCGTGGCGGGGTCGATGTTCGCCTGGATGGCGTAATCCACCCGGTTTTGCCAGAACTGCGGCCCGGGCTTGCCGGCGCCGTCGCGAAAGGCGTTGGCCGCATCGGGCAGCGATAGCGGCGCAAACAGCACCTGGGGATCGAAAGCGGCGTCCGTGCCGTCGGCGAAGGCCGGCGCACTCATAGCGCCAGCCGCAAGCAGACCCGCGCCAATTGCGCAGGCCAGGACGAGTTTCTTCATCAGGCGTATTCCTCAAGGCTCCCCGTATAGAACCCGACACTATAGGTAGCGGGTCGCCAGGTGAACCGGGCCAGTGGTCATGGGCCGCCCCGCAGCTTTGTGCGAACGCCGCCGAAAGAGGCCGCGCGCCCAAGGCGGTACAATGGCTAGATGAGCACTCCCGAACATTCCCCGCTCGGCAAGACCACCGTCTACGCCGACCGCTACGACCCGTCCCTGTTGTTCCCCATCCCGCGCCAGGCCAAGCGTGACGAGATCCGCGTGACCGCGCCGCTGCCGTTCCATGGCGAGGACGTCTGGAACGCCTATGAGCTGTCCTGGCTCGACGCGCGCGGCAAGCCGGTGGTGGCGCTGGCCGAGTTCCGCGTGCCGGCGACCTCGCCGAACATCATCGAGTCGAAGTCGTTCAAGCTGTACCTCAATGGCTTTTCGCAAGAACGCATCGCGAATCGCGAGCAGCTAGCCAGCACGCTGGGCAAAGATCTTTCCGCTGCCGCCGGTGCGCCGGTGGGCGTACTGCTGAGCGACGCGCGCGCGCGCGGCCATACGGTCATCGACCTGATGGGTACGCTGATCGACGCGCTGCCCATCGACATCGATGACTATGGCCCGCCGCGTGCCGATTACCTCGCCGCCGACGGCACGAAACCGATCATGGAGGAAGCACTGGTATCCAACCTGCTGCGTTCCAACTGTCCGGTGACCGGCCAGCCGGACTGGGGCAGCGTGCAGGTCCACTACCGAGGCGCACCCATCGACCGTGCCGGGCTGCTGCGTTACCTGGTCTCATTCCGCAACCACAACGAGTTTCACGAGCAGTGCGTGGAGCGCATTTTCGTCGACGTCATGGAGCGCTGCCGGCCGGAGCAACTCATCGTCTATGCACGCTATACGCGGCGTGGCGGGCTGGACATCAACCCCTACCGCAGCACGGGCACCGAGCGCCCAGGCAACCCGCGCGGCGCACGCCAGTAAAACGCGACATACTCGTGAAGAGCGTGTCGACGAAAGAGCGTAGTAATCGCAGCTTCAGATCGCCGGGACTAGCCTGAGCGGAATCAGGCGCCCGGCAGTGCTTCAATGCCGGCCGGGTGTGAGTCCGCCACCAGCCATGGGGTCAGACATGAATATCCAGCCACGCAAAACGGCTTTGTACTGCACGACCCTTGCCGGCCTGCTTGTGCTGAGCGCGTGCGGCAAGAACCACGAAGCGTCCAACACCACACCTGCCGCGCCGACCTCCAGTGCGCCAGCACCGACAGCACCCGCGCCTCCGGCTACCGCCCCCACACCGGCACCGCCGAGCAGCGCGCCAGCCCCCACCAGCACTGCGCCGGCTCCAGCCCAGACCACGGCAAAGTCGGCCAGCGTGAACAGCGCCGGTGCCATCCGGGTTGCTGCGGTGACCATCGGCAGCCAGGTCGATGCGGCTCTTGCCATCAGCAAAGAGCAGCGCCAGTTCGCACCGGAAGACAAAGCCATCTATGCCAGCGTCGCCACCATCGGCGCCGCCGACAACGCGACGCTGAACGCCAAGTGGAGCTATGTCGATGGAAAGGACGAGCTGTTCAGCAGCACCACCGAATCGATTGCCACCGATGGCCCTGCCGTCACCACCTTCAAGGTACAGAACCCCAACGCATGGCCGAAGGGTAAGTACAAAGTGGTGATCTCGCTCAACGGTAAGCAAGTGGCGAGTGAAGACTTCGAAGTCAGGGCATCCAGCTAAGCCACTGGTTCAGCCAATGGGAAAGAAAAGAAGCGCCCGAGGGCGCTTCTTTGTCTTGGACTTGCTGTGCTTTCTTCAGATCTTGGCCAGCTCGTTCAAGCGGAAACCACCGATGATCTGGGTAACTCCGTAAACCAGCGCGAGCGCGCCGATCCAGATGGTGACCGTGAATACGCCGGCGCCCGGGTACATGAAGAGCAACACACCCAGCACGATTGCAAGCACGCCGCTGAGACCAATCACCCAATCTCCCTTGATCTCGCCGCGGGCACAGAGCGCGAAAATAACGCGCACGATGCCTGCAATGATCAGCCATGCCGTCAGCATGATGAACAGGATGCCAGCCATCTGCGCGGGTTGCGAAACGGCAGCCACACCGAACAACAGCGAGACCACGGCGTACAACAATAGCCAGCCCTTGGAGATAGTCACGTGCTTGCGGAACAGAGCGATCACGCTTACCAGACCCTCCGCAATCGAAACGATACCAATAGCCCATGCCAACCCTACCGCACTGCTAATGGGGTACATCATCAAACTGACGCCGAAGAGGACTGAGATGATTCCGTAGAACATGAGAATCCATCCACTTCCTTTCATTGATTGTTGTGCACTCGTTTGCATGAAATCTCTCCGCGTGTGGGTTCAATGGTTTTGTACGACCGCTCGTCGATACTTCCACGATCGTAAATACCGTTGAACGCTATTCCTATCGTCGTGGCGCGGATAAAGCTGTAGGAAAACTGCGCATCAATTCACTCGGGCGCTCATACTCAACAAGACGCCCCTGAATACCCACGACCCGCCATGACACAAACGGCACGCGCACTTAACCTGGCGACTGTTCGAATCCATCCCTGCAATGCGCATTGCATTTGTCCGACAACCGATGAGGATTAGTCATGAATCAAGACACCATCCAGGGGCATTGGAAACAGCTCAGCGGCCAGATCAAGGAACACTGGGGAAAACTTACCGATGACGACCTCAAGGTCGCCGAAGGCAACGCCGAATACCTGTCAGGCAAACTGCAGGAGCGCTATGGCCTGGCGCAAGACGAGGCCATGAAGCAGGTCAAGGCCTTCGAGAAAGGTATCAAGCACCACTGATTCAACCCATGGCAGGCGCGCCCGCTCCGCTGGAGTGGGCGCGCTTCGGTGGAACCGTGTGGCATCACTGATCGACGCAGTAGAGCTCGAACAGGCGCGCCATGAGGGCGTGGACGCGTTCATCGCGAATCGCGTAATAGATCGATTGCCCTTCGCGTCGTCCGGCCACCAATCCATCGCGTCGCAACAGCGACAGGTGCTGGGAAACGACGCTTTGCGCCAAACCCAATGCATCAGCAAGATCGCCCACCGAACGCTCACCATCCAACAATTGGCAAACCAGCATCAAGCGATTGGTGCTGCCGAGCGCCTTGAGCACGCTCACGGCTTCCTCGGCATGGCGCTGCATGGCCTCTGGCGTGACAGCCGTCGAACGACGCGCGGTGACACCCATCCTGCTACGACTCATGAGTGACCCAGTTCCGTTGGCACGTGGTATCTCCAGCCATCACAGCGCGTCGAGCGGGATCTTGAGGTAACGCGTGCCGTTGTCTTCGGCAGGTGGCAACTGTCCGGCACGCATGTTCACCTGCACAGCAGGCAGCAACAGACGCGGCATAGCGAGCGTGGCGTCGCGTGTGCTGCGCATGTGCACGAACTCGTCTTCGGCGGTGCCCTCGCGTACATGAATGTTGTCGCGCCGTTCAGCGCCCACGCTAGTTTCGTGCACGAAGCCGTCGCGACCCGGCGTCTTGTAATCGTGGCAAAGAAAAATGCGAGTTTCGTCCGGCAAGGCAAAGATGCGCTGGATGGAGCGGTACAGCGTGCGCGCATCGCCACCTGGGAAATCGCAGCGCGCGGTGCCGAAGTCCGGCATGAATAAGGTATCACCCACGAATGCGGCATCACCGATCACATGCGTCATGCAGGCCGGCGTATGCCCCGGCGTGTGCAGCGCCACGGCGTCGATGCTGCCAAGCTGGTAACGCTCGCCGTCCTTGAACAGATGATCGAACTGGCTGCCGTCGCGCTGGAACTCGCTGCCTGCGTTGAAGATCCGGCCAAAGGTTTCCTGCACGTCACGGATGTGCTCGCCAATACCGAGCTTGCCCCCGAGCAGCGACTGCACATAGGGCGCTGCGGAAAGATGATCCGCATGCACATGCGTATCGATGACCCATTCCACGTCCAGCCCCTGCTCTCGCACGAAATCGACCAGCGCATCGGCCGAATGGTGGCGCGTACGGCCGGAGACGGGGTCGTAATCGAGCACGCTGTCGATTACGGCCGCTTTGCTCGTCGCGGGATCCCACGCCACGTAGCTGAAGGTGTTGGTGGCCTCGTCGAAGAAGGCTTTCACGTCGGGTCGTTGCACGGCGCACCTCATGTCGATGAATGGGGATTGGAGCGCAACGGCCAGCGCGACGCCAGCCACCAGCCCAACATCATCGACGCCACCAGCAACCACACCGAGCCGATGCCGCTACCAAGTGATGCCAGCGCGGGCCCCGGGCAATAACCGGCGATACCCCAGCCGATGCCGAACAACGCCGAGCCAACCAACAGGCGACCATCGATGCGTCGTGCGGACGGCATCTCGAACGATGCCTCGAGTCGCGGTTTGCGCGCGCGCCAGACCAAGCGATAGCCGATGGCGGTGGTAAGCACGGCACCCGCCATCACGAACAGCAAGCGTGGATTCCATGCACCGCCCACATCGAGAAACCCGAGCACGATGACAGGTTGTGTCATACCAGCGATGCCGAGTCCCGCGCCGAACAGCAGGCCCGCGAGCAAAGCCATGAGCGATTTCATGTGGGCAACCCTCCCAGCCAATGGCGAACCACGGCTACCGTTGCCATGCCGAATGCGACAAACACGACAGTGGCGGCGAAAGAACGCGGCGACAATCTCGCGATACCGCACACGCCATGTCCGCTAGTGCAACCACTGCCCAGTCGTGTACCAAACCCCACCAGAACGCCGGCGAACGCCATCCATGGCCATGACACCTGCGGCGTGCCGATGCCGCTTTCTCCGCGGACAAGCCACAGCAGCAGCGGTGAGATCACCAGCCCGGCGACAAACGCGGCACGCCACGGCCAGTCACGCGCGCCGCTCAGCAAACTGCTGGCAATGCCGCTGATGCCTGCGATGCGACCCAGCGTCGCCATCAGCAGCACGGCGGCAAGGCCAATCAAGATCCCGCCCGCCAGGGAAAGCAACCAGGGATGCATGGTTACTCCTAAATATTCATATATTAGATATTTCTAATATATAGAACATGCGGAACACGAACAAGCCGACGTCGCTGACGCGATGTCGTACGAAGAAGGTTATCGAACGGAATGGCGATGCGTCGTCAACGCCAGAAAGGCGGGAAAAATGGCGCGCCCGGAGGGATTCGAACCCCCGACCAATGGCTTCGGAAGCCACTACTCTATCCGGCTGAGCTACGGGCGCTTGAGCATCGACGCGTGAGCAAGACCGGTAGGTCCGGCGCACGGTGGACGCGCAGTATAGCGAAGTTGGGAGCCAGCGCCCATGTGGCGGGTCAGGCGCCCTGGCGGGGTCGCAAGATTGCCCCCCTTCACCCCAGCCCTCTCCCCAGAGGGGAGAGGGCGAAGTGCTGTACAGATCAGCGCGCCTTGAGCAGCTCGGACAGGCGATCGGGCTTGCCCGCGATCCGCTCCAGGTGCGGATACTTCAGGCCGTCGTGATAGTCGATGCGCAGCGTCTTGTACTCATCGAAGTTCTTCACCAGCAGCTCGACCGGCTGATTCTTGTCCTTCGCCGCGGCGGTCACTGCGTCCTTGATAGCGTCGCTGGAGTACTCCTTGCCGTTGACGGCAATCACCTTCATGCCCGGCGACAGGCCGGCCTTGAAAGCTGGGCCATCCCACAGCACGTCGACGATATCGCCGCCCTTGCCCATCGAGACACCCAGCGAATAGGTGAGGTTGGGGCCGCCGTAGCGCGTCTCCACGGCCTTGGCCACTTCCGATGCCTTGTCGTCGTAGACCAGCTTCCAGCCGTTCGCCTCGAAGCCGCCGATCAGCGGGCCGTGGCCATCCAGGCGCTCGCGCAGGTAGGTCGCCCAGTCGTACGGCGTGATGTCGTTGAGCGTCTTCACCACATCGTCGAAGGTGTAGGTGTTGACGTCCCACTCGCCGTTCTTCACGCCGAAGAAGGCCTTGGCGAAATCGTCGATGGAACGCTTGTCGCTCGTGAGATCACGCAGCTTGCCGTCCACGTCGAGCCAGATCATCTGACCGCCGGAGTAGTAGTCCTCGCTCATCTGGAAGTTGCGATACGGCAGCGGGCGGCGCATCGCGATGATCGGGTCGTTGGTGGTGTCCTGGATGTTGCGCCACTGCTGCAGGCCCGGACGGCCGCGATCATAGGTCGCTGCCACGTTGGCGAGCATGTCCAGCGCCTGATCCTGCTTCCACAGGCCCGAGCGCGCGGCCATCACGTAGCCCCAGAACTGCGTCTGGCCTTCGTACACCCACAGCAGGCTGTCCTGCATGGGCACGTTGAAGTTCGGCGTGGAGAGATCCGCACCGCGACGGTACTTGCCGTCCCAGGAGTGGTTGAACTCATGCGGGAGCAGGTCGCGCATGACCATGCTCTTGTCCCACTCGGTGAAGTAGCCCGGGCTCACGCCGTTCTCGCTGGAACGGTGGTGCTCAAGGCCATTGCCCGACATCTTGTCGCTGAGCGAGAACAGGAAGTCGTAGTGGTCGTAGTGGTGTGCGCCGTACAGCTTGTACATCTGCTGCACTAGGTTCTGATGCACCTTCAGCTGCTCGGGCTTGATCTCCAGGTACTTCGGATCATCCGCCACGACATTGAGGAACACCGGCGTCTTCGCGCCCGGGTCAAGATCCACGCGCTTGAAGTACTTGCCCGCGTAAATCGGCGAGTCGACCAGGTTTTCATAGTCGATCGGCTTGAACGTAACCGTGTCGCCATTGCGCGAGGCCATCTCCAGCGCGCTGCCGTACTGCCAGCCGGCCGGGAAAGTCACGCTGGTTTCGGCCTTGACCTGTCGCGCGAAATAACCCGCCGGGTACACCGATACGGAATTCCACTGCAGGTTGAGCATCTCCGGCGTCATCACCACGCGGCCTTGGCGGATGTCCTGCGCGGAAAGGAATTGGAACTCCACCTCCACTTCGCTCGCGCCCTGCGGCACGTCCACATGGAAGGCATACACGTTGAGCGGATCGCGCTTCCACGGAATGACCTTGCCATTCGCCTTCACCACCAAGCCAGCGAGCTTGTCGATCGGACCCGTCGGCGAATGGTTGCCCGGCAACCACTGCGGATACAGCAAGGTCAGCGGACCCGCTTGCGCCGGCACCGTTTCGTGCACGCGGAACACGCGATGCGCGATATCGGTCGCATCGACGTTGATCTTCAGCGTGCCATGGAACGGAATGTCCTGCGGTGCAGGAACGTCGGCGAGGGCCGCAAAGCTGCTCAAGCCAAGGGCTGTAGCGAGCATGGCGGAAGCGAGGCGCGAAACTTTCAAGAGGTTCTCCTAATCAATCGGATTCGTGCGCAAGACGTAGCTGCACGAAACATGAACCTCTGATCGTAGTGTGCGTTGACAGGTCAAACCCCCTGCCATTGGTCATGGAAGTGTCTGAACCTCTCCCGTCCGCGAAACCCTTCAGGGGTTTTACACACGTTAAAAACCCGTATCCTTTTTTCACCGCGATCCCCGCGCGGCCCGTAGCGACATTCCCCCTTGTTGTCGCTGCGGATCACAAAAATAGATAGATGGAGCATTCCATGCACAAGACTCTTCTTGCGGCCGCTTTGGCCGTCGTCGCTATCGCGCCTTTCGCTGCCAAGGCCGACGAAAACACCAACCAGCTCGACAACTTCTTCGTGGCCGGCAACCTGGGCCAGAGCAACTACCGCATCGGCGGCGTCTCTGACAAGTCCGACGTGTTCCAGAACGTGCGCTTCGGCTGGCGCTGGAACAACATCGTGGGCGCCGAAGTTGGCTACGCCTACCTTGGCAAGGTCAAGAACGACTACACATTCGGTGACACCTGGGCCAAGCCTCGCGTGGCACAGATCGGCGTGAACGCCAAGTACAACTTCTACAACAACTGGTACGTCACCGGCCACGGCGGCTACCTGCGCTCGCGCACCACCAGCGGCTCCACGGTGGGCGACTACACCGTTTCTCAGCGCAGCTGGAACAACGGCTGGTACGCCGGTGCCGGCGTGGGTTACGACATCACCAAGAACGTCGCCCTGGGTCTGAACTACGACAACTACCACATCAAGAACGGCCGCGGCGGTTCCGATGAGTCGCAGATCAACATGAATGTGGCGACCTACTCCGCTTCGGTGGAAGTGCGCTTCTAAGCGTCGCTCCTCAAAGTGGATACGGAAAACGGCCGCGCAAGCGGCCGTTTTCTTTTGCCTGCTGCACAAAAAAAGGCCGCTTTCGCGGCCTTTTCTACGTGAAAACCTCGGCTTAGCCCTGCTTCTCCAGCTTGCTGTTATGCATGCCGTAGGTGAGATAGATCACCATGCCGATGCTCACCCAGATCAGGAACACCTTCCACGTGATCAGCGGCAGCTCCGCCAGCAGCCAGATGGAGAACGCGATGCCGACGAGCGGCACCAGCGGCACCCATGGCGTGCGGAAGGAGCGATGCAGGTCCGGCTTGCGCTTGCGCAGGATCATCACCGACATACAGATCACGATGAAGGCCGAGAGCACGCCGATGTTCACCAGCTTCGCCACTTCCTCGATCGGCAACAGACCCGCGACCAGTGCGGTGAACACACCAAGCACCACTGTGGGGCGATGCGGCGTGCCATAACGCGGATGCACATGGGCGAACCAGCCCGGCAGCAGGCCATCGCGCGACAACGCGTACCAGATGCGCGTCGCGCCCAACATAAAGGCAAACAGCACGCTGAGCAGGCCGAACACCGCCGACACCGACACGGTGAGCGCCACCCAATGCAGGCCCAGGCCCTTGAAGGCATCGGACACCGGCGCGTCGGTATTGAGCGTGCTGTAGTGCGCGATGCCCGTAAGCACCATCGACACGGCGAGATACATCACCATGGAAATGCCCAGCGACAACAGCACCGCGCGCGGCAGATCACGCTGCGGATTCTTCGATTCTTCCGCCGCCGTGGTCAGCGTGTCGTAGCCGAACACCGCAAAGAACACGACCGCAGCGGCCGAGGCGACACCCTGGAAACCATAATGGCCGACGCCATCCGGGCCGATCACGTGCGCGGGAATGAAAGGCACCCAGTTCGAGGGCTTGACGTAGAACGCGCCGACACCGATCACCAGTGCGACGGCCGCCACCTTGATCGCCACCACCACCGTGTTGAAGCGCGCGCCCCATTCGGTGCGGAAGATCAGCAGCGCAGACACGCCGAGCGTCACCAGCGCGGCGACCACGTTGAATACGTGTCCCTCACCGGTGCCGATGGCACCTTGCGCCCAAACAGGAATGTGTATCCCCAAACTGGTCAGCGCCGACTGCACATAGCCGGACCAGCCGATGGCTACAACGGCGACGATCAGCGCGTACTCCAGCAGCAGATCCCAACCGATCAGCCACGCGGCCAGTTCGCCGAGCACAGCGTAACCGTAGGTGTAGGCGCTGCCGGTGACAGGAATCATGCCGGCGAACTCGGCGTAACACAGCGCCGCCGCGGCGCTGGCGATGCCCGCGATCAGGAACGAGATGGCGACTGCGGGGCCAGCGTTGATCGCCGCCTGCTTGCCTGCCAGCACGAACACGCCGACGCCGATAATGCCGCCGATGCCAATGGCGGTGAGCTGCCACAGACCCAGAACGCGACGGAAATCGCCGCGCTTGCCGGCCTCCGCCTGCAACAGCTCCACAGGCTTGTGGCGCACCAACTTACTAAGGAAACCCATCGACTCATCCCCGAGAAACGAGCCGCGATCATAACGAATGCACCCGCCCCTGCCATGCTGCAGCTGCGCGGTAGTGCCATTCGTCCTGGGCATTCCTATCCGGGAATGGCCTTTCCGGGATCTTGGCGACCGGCGGTCGAGACGGCCAGCCAGCCAAGCGCCAGAGCGCTCAGCACGGGAATGGCGACCAATACGGCCACTACCCTGCCATCCAGATGCGGCACACCGAACCACCCGCCGGTGAGCAGTGGAATGGCCGCGGTGGCCAGCAATCGCGCCAGTTCCAAAGCAACACCGAGGCGGCGCCCTTCGGTGAGCGCGCCAAGGGCTGAAAGGCTCAGCACCAGGAACACCGCATAGCCCACCAGCTCGGTAGCGGCCAGATGTTTGGCGAGATCGAGAAACTGCACTGCCATGCCTAGTAGCAAGGCGAACTGCACCAGGCTGTAGAAGGTAAGACCGCGCGACAACAAAGGCAGATAGCGCGCACGCCCGATGTCGAACGCCGGCTTGGGAAAACGCTCCGCCACGTCTGCCGGGCGCCAGCCCGGCGGCTTGATCCACACCAGCAACTTATCGCGCCAGCGACGCGCGTGCCACGCATCTTTCGCCGTGGCCCAATAAACCTCGGCATTGGCCCACAGCGGGTTCCAGCTACGCAGCGGCGAGCGCGTGCCGTAGATCGGCGGATCGGTGTCGTCTTCTTCGATGAAGGTGCCGAACAAGCGATCCCACAGGATCAGGATGCCGCCGTAGTTCTTGTCGAGGTATTTGTCGTTCACCGCATGATGTGCGCGATGGTTGGATGGCGAGCAGAACACACGATCGAACCAGCCCAGCCGCCCCACCAGCTCGGTATGCACCCAGAACTGGTACAGCAGGTCGATCAGCGCCACCACCACGAACACTTCCAGCGGATAACCGATGATGGCCATCGGCAGGTAGAACAGCCACCCCAGCAACATGCCGCTGCCGGTCTGGCGTAAGGCGGTGGAGAGGTTGTAGTCCTCGCTCTGGTGGTGCACCACGTGCGCGGCCCAAAGGATGTTCACCTCGTGCCCCGCGCGATGCAGCCAGTAGTAACAGAAGTCATAGATCAGCAGCGCGCTGATCCACACCCATAGACTATTTGCCGGCAGGGCGAAGATCGCGAAGCGCTGCACGCACCACGCATAGATGCCAAACGTGAGCAGCTTGCTGAAGACCGCGACAATCTGCGAGATCACGCCCAGCCCAAGGCTGTTGATGGCATCACTGCTGTGATACACGCTGCGGCCGCGCAGTTTCGCCACCAGCAACTCCAGCGCGATCAGCGCGAAGAACACCGGCGTAGCCCAAGTGATGATGATTTCCTGCGTATTCATCGCTTTTCAACGACTCCCGCGAACCGAACGCGCCAAGCACCACAGCGCTGCATAGTACGTGGCCAGCACCCACAGCCCCGACAACGGAATGACGAAGCGGAAGCGGTTCCACGCCAGCAGTGTATCGCTGAGCATGAAGAGCAGCGCGCCAGCCACGGACCAATGCGCGGAGTTGGTCAGCGCGTCCATCGCGTGTCGCTGCACCCGCACCACGGCCTGCCCGCCCATGCTGGCCAGCACCAGCACGTAGACCATCACCGGCAGGTGCAGTGCAACCGGCAAAGACGGCCATAGCGCCCACAGGTTGAACGCACCGTAGGCGACGCAGGCCAGCATGCCCCAGGGACGTTCGGCGAAGCGGCTATCGGTCAGCAGCGCCACGATGAAGCACAGATGCGCCAGCAAGAACGACACCAGTCCAGGCACAAAAGCATCTTGCGGCAGCATCAGGAAGACGTCGCCCGCCAGCGAACACACCATGCCGGCGGCCATCCAGCGCCGATAACGTGTGGACACGGCGGGATTGGTCCGCACCACCATCCACAAGATGAGCAACGTCGTCAGCGGTTTGCAGATCCAGTGCAACCAACGCCAGCCGTCGATCTCACCGGTTGCTGCGAACGTGATACCTGCGATGGCACCCACGGCCAACGCTGCAATCGCAACATCCATCCCGCGCGACGAGGCGGACCCCGTCGTTGCGTTTGAAACAATCATGCGTGGATTCCCCGATCCATCCATCTCAGCCGATGGTAGAGCCAACAGCTTCCAGAGCCCTGTCGCAGCGCAATAAATCGCCCTGGGTGATTTTTGACGTCGCGTCAGCAGCTGCCAAGAACGATGGCGAAAAAAAACCCTCTCCCGGATCACCGGGAGAGGGTTTGCAGAAGCGGGTACGCCGGCGGGACGGCGTTTCCCCCTCCACCTTCCCCAAGCGGGGGAAGGCCCTCCACATGCGTTTAGAACTTCGCGTTGATGTTGAAGAACACCTGGCGTGGAGCGCCGGCCATCAACGTCTGGTTCCAGCCCTGCGGGTCCGAGGCCACGTAACCGTTGGTTCCCGTCGTCGCAAAGTAGCGCTTATTGAACAGGTTGGTCACGTTCAGGCCCAGACTCAGGTCCTTTACGAAGGACAGCGCACCCAGGTCATAGTTCACGCCGGCGTTGAACAACCAGTACGAGGGTACCTGGGAGTCGTTGATGTAGGTGATGTAGCGGCGGCCGGTGTATTTGCCATCCAGCGTAGCGGTGAAGCCGGCGAACGTGTAGCTCACGTTGCTGGTGAACATCCAGGTGGGAATGCCGACCACGTACTTGCCTTGGGTCGCCACCACACCGTTGTTGAGGTAGTCGTCCTGGTACTTGGAGTTGTCGTACGACAGCGAGTTGAGCCAGCGCAGGTGTTCCACCGGGCGCCAGATCACTGCCAGATCAACGCCAGTGCTCTTTACCGAGCCCACGTTATTGAGGATGGCCGAACAGGTCTGCACGGCGCTGCACGGCGACACGGCCAACAGGCGGTTGGTGAAGCGCGTGTAGTACGCATCCGCCGAGGCTTCGATGGTATCGCCGTGCACGCGATAGCCCAGCTCGAAGGTCTGCGACTGCTCAGGGCTGAGCGAACTCTTGCTGGCGTTGAACGCCGTCTGCGACTGGCTGAAGGGCAGGAAGCCGTAGGCCGAGAGGTTCTTGCTGTAGGAGGCGTATACCTCCTGGTTGGCGTCGATCTTGTAGTTCACGCCCGCCTGCGGCAGGAATGCATCGCTGGCACGGATGCTACCGGCGGCCAGCGCGCTGCTCGCCACCAGCGAGTCGGCTACGTTGGTCACGCCCAGTGCCTTCGCGCCGAAGTTCACGGTGAGACGGTCATCCATCAAATGGATGGTGTCCGACGCATAAGCCATGCGCGTCTGCGTGGTGTAGTGCTGGAAGAACCCACGCGCGAACGGCTCGTTGTTCTCGTAGAAATTGCTCAGGTAGTCGTATGCGCCGGTGAGATAGAAGTAGTTGCGCTCCTGATTGGTCTTGGCGTTCTCCGCCCAGAAACCCACTTCGATATCGTTGTTGCCCAGCGAGAACACTAGCGAACCGGTGCCGCCGTAGCGGTCCAGGCCGTAATCGGTGGTGCGCATGGCAATCGGCACGGTGGCCGAGGAAGCCACGTACGGCGTGGCCCACTGACCTTCGCCACGGTTATCGTGGTAATAGGTGCCGAGGTTCAGCGTGGTGCGATCGCTGAGATTGAAGGTGCCACTGAGGCCGGCGAGGTTGTCGCGACGAATACCACCACCTGCGTAGTAGGTGGAGTCCACCAAGTCATAACCGGCCGGCAGCGAGGACAGCATCCCCGGGTACGCGCCCTTGCCGTTATATGCGTTGGCGATCTGCACCGCTGCGCCCCAGTTCGGCTGCAGGTAATCCCAGTTCCAGCCCAGCGCCTTCTGGCTGGCAAGGGACAGATCCATGTAGTCGTATTCTTTGCGACGCGAGTTGTCGAAAAACAGGCTCACGCTGCCGCTATCCCACTGGTAGACAGACTTCAGGTTCACCTGGTCGGAACGCTGGTCGCCATAGCCCTTCCACTTGTCCGTCGACGCATGGTCGTAGGACACGTACATCGAGAAACCGTGGTAGTCACCCGTATCCAGGCGCACGAAGGTGCGCGCGGTGGAATCGGAACCAATCACCTGATTGATGCGTGCGCCGGCGACCTGGTCCGGATCGGCGGAGTAGAACTGGATGGTGCCGCCGAGGTTGGTATTCGACGCCGTACCCAGCGCACCCGCGCCTTGTGCGAGTTCCACCGTGCTGATGTTGTCGCTACTGATCGCGCGCGTCACCTGCAGGCCGGTGGTGGTGCCGTAGCTCATGTTGCCGAGCGGAATACCGTCCAGCGTGAAGCCGAGGCGGCTCTGGTCGAAGCCGTGCAGCGTGATCTGCGTGGACCACTCGTAATCACCCCACGGGTCGGCAGCCTGGAAGTTCACGCCCGGCAGCTTATCGATGGCCTTCAGCGGGCTCGTGCCCGGCGCAAGCTGCTGCAGATCCTCACTGGTGACCTTCTGCACCTGACGCGTTTCGCCGGAGGCGACCACCGACACGGCCTCCATGGTCTTGGCCTTGTCGCGATTGGTGTTGGCCGATGCATCAGCCGCATCGGCAACGGGCGCCGCGGGCGCGGCGGCCGGGTTCAGGTCGTCGGCGAACACGATGCCGCCGTGAAGCGATGCCAGTGTTGCCAGCGCGATCGCGGTCCTGCGAAGGGAAAGCTTGGGCATGACGATTCCTTGCGCGCGGATTCTCCGTGAATCCGCACGTTCTCTAGTGGAAGATCAAAAGGGAAATAGCCGTCCAAACCTTTCGAACGGATTAGGAAATCGTGAAGGCGTCGTGTGTAATAGCGGTTACAGGCGTATTTAAAACACTTACGAAAACGCAGTGAAATGCGACAACGCGTGCGAACACGCGTTGTCGCCAACGATCACGGAAGCAGCGACTTGCCCTGCGCTTGCGGCAGACTTACACCAAGCATGCGCGCAACCGTCGGTGCGATGTCACGCATGTCGATATCGCCCAGGTTCTTGTTCGACGGCACGCCCTTGCCCTGCATCAGGAAGGTGGAACGCATCTGCGCGAGCGCCGGATCGTAGCCGTGCATGCCGAGATAGTGGCCGGGCGAAGGCATCGGCGCATCGGGCTTGATGCCCATCTCAAAACCGGGCTTGAACATGACGAACCACTGGGCCAGCGGCGTACCGCCACCCTTCTCCACCTGCGCCTTGCTCAGCACGCTGGCAATGCCGTACGCCGGATCCTTCTGCAAACGCGCCAGCAGTGCCTCGACCTTGGCATGTACGGCGGCGTCATTCGGATCACGCAGGACGATGGCGCCACTGCCGCCGTCATTCCATGGCATGGCCTGCCAGTCCGTGACGGCGCCATCCTTGATCGTGACGAGTCCTTCCGCGATGAACGGCGCATAGAGGTTCACGTCACTCTGTACAGGCAAGAAGCCATGATCCGAGACCACCACCACCACGCCATCGGGATGCACGCGGTGCGCGGCCTGCACCAGCTCGCCGACCAGTTCGTCGATCTGACCCAGCACCGCCTTGGCCTGCGGCGTGTCCGGACCGCTGACGTGCTGCTCATGATCCAGCGCAGTGAGGTAAGCCGTCATGAAATCGGGCTTGCGCGTCTCCAGCAGCTTCACTGCGAAGTGCGCGCGCGTGCGGTCGCCGGCCATGCTCTCGTCGATGCCGTCCGCATAGGGGCCAAGCTCTTGCTCCAGCGATGGCAACAATCCGGGCGTGGCGAGCGCCGCGAGCAGTTTGCGATCGTCCGCGGTGCCGGTGCGCCAGATCTGCGGCAGGTTCCAGTCCACCTGGGCGCCCACACTCACCGGCCAATGCACGTTTGCCGTATGCAGGCCCGCGGCATGCGCGGCATCCCACAACGTGGGCACCTTGATATCGCTGGCGTACCAATCCCAGCCCTGCTGGTTCTTGTTGTACGGATCAAACGTGAGGTTGCCACCGATGCCGTGTAGGGCCGGCGACACGCCAGTGATCAGCGTGGTGTGGCTGGGGTAGGTCAACGTGGGCAATACGCCACGCACTGATTCGGCATAGGCGCCTTGCTTCAGGAATGCCTGCAGATTGGGAAGATGCAGGCCGCGTTGCTCGGCCTGCAGTACATCGGCGGGGCGCAGGCCATCGATGGAGATCATCAACACCGGCGCCGCTGCAGCGGGCAGGCTGATGGCCAGAGACAGAAAACCGGCGGCACAAAGGAAATGGGACAGGCGCATCGTCAGGTCACCGCAATGTGTGAAGTCGTGGAAGCACGGGCACTCACGCTTGTCACCCCTGCGCAGGCGAGATGACAAGCGGAGGCTGTTGTGGAATCAGTCGGCTCAGCGGCCGTCGAGGGCCTTGCGTCCGATGGCGGGATCGTCGGTAAAGAACGCATCCACGCCGGCATCAAGGTAAGCGCGAATCTCGGCGATGGAGCCTGCTTCGTTGAACGTCTTCGGGTCGCTGCCCTGCCAGAAGTTCTTCGCCTGGAAATAGTTCTCCGGGCGGAAGGTGTACGGGTGCAGCTCCAGCTTCACCGCATGCGCGTCATGCGCCAGCGACGTCGGCTTACCCAGCGTGCCGTCGGCGGCCAGCGGGATGATCGAGCGGATGTTCGGGCCAATCGCATCGGCATAGCCGGCGATATCACGCAGGCCGGCCGGCGTCATCATCTGCGCGAAGCTCAGCTTCTTGCCGGCCGCCACGACGTCATACGGTTCTTCCTTGGCGTCGCCCAGCAGCTGCAGCAGGCGGATGTTCGGATGATCCTTGCCCAGCTTGCCGCGCAGATAGCGCAGGTTGGCGATCTCGAACGACTGGATCTCCACCGGCGCAGTGCGTGTATACGTGTGCGCGGCGAGGATCTCCAACACGCGGTCTTCCATCGGCAGGCTCGCCTTCTGGAAGTAGGTGCCGTGTTTGATCTCGGGGATGATGCCGATCACACGGCCCTGGGTGGCCGATTCGGTCGCCACGAAATCGATGATCTCGTCCAGCGTGGGGATCTGGAACTCACCGTCGTACGCCGTGCTGCGAAACTGCGGCAGGCGCTCGCGAGCGCGCAGCGTCTTCAGTTCCGTCAGAGTGAAGTCTTCGGTGAACCAGCCGGTGACCTTTTCGCCATCGATGGTCTTGGTGGTCTTGCGCGAGGCGAATTCCGCATGCTGCGCCACGTCGGTGGTGCCGCTGATCTCGTTCTCGTGGCGAGCGACGGGCACGCCGTCTTTGGTCATCACCAGATCCGGCTCGATGAAATCCGCACCATCGGCGATGGCCTTGCCGTAGGACGCCAGCGTGTGTTCTGGCCGCAGTGCGCTCGCGCCACGATGGCCGATCACCAGCACCTTCTTCGCCAGCGGTGCTTCGTTCGCCTGACTATTGGCAGTCATCACCAGTGCACCCGCCATCATGATGGCCCAGCATATACGACCCACGGCTACTCCTTTGTCGTTGTCCCGATGCGCCCGTGCGGCGCAGTGATCCAGACATCGTGACGGCCGTGCATGTCGATTCATTGACAAGATGCTCACAGCGCGTTTGATTGCAAGCCCACCGAAAGCCTGCCATGACTGATGGCACCGCCGTGACTTGCGGCCAATGCCCCGCTGGCTGGACCTTGCTAGCGTGCAATGACTCCATCGCTGATCGGAACGGCCATGCTTGCCACCTTGCTCACTGCGCTGCTGGCCAGTGCCGCACCCGCCACCGATTGCCATATCGGCGCCTATCGCCTCAGCGACGGCAGCACACTGGATATCGCACCCACTGACAGCGATGCGCTGCGCTGGCGACGCATCGACGGTGCCAGCGGCAAGCTGACGCGCGGCGCCAACGATACGTGGAGCAGCACGCTGGGCTGGACGGATCGCCCCGACGGTAAGGATGTCCGCTTCGCCGACTGTGCCAAGGGCAAGATCAGCTTCGGCGGCATGGCGGGTGAACGCATCCCGCTACAGGTGCAGCAAACCACCTTCACCGGCGACGGCGGCACCCGGTTGGTAGGTCGGCTGATCCTGCCGCCTGGTGATGCCAAGGTGCCGGTGGTCGTGCTGGTGCATGGGGCCGAGCATGATTCGGCGCAGCAGTTCGATGCCATGCAACGCGAGTTTCCGGCCCAGGGCGTCGGCGCCTTTGTCTATGACAAGCGCGGCACGGGCGATTCGGCCGGCACTTACACGCAGGACTACAGCGTGCTCGCCAACGATGCCGTGGCTGCGGTTGCCGAAGCACGCCGGCTGGCCGGTGCCCGCGCGGGTCGCGTGGGCTTCCGAGGCGGCAGCCAGGGTGGTTGGGTCGCGCCGCTGGCGGCCACGCGCACCAAGGTCGATTTTCTCATCATCGGCTACGGCCTTGCGGTGTCGCCGCTGGAGGAGGATCGCGAAGCGGTCGCGTTCTATCTCAGGCAAAAGGGCTACGACCAGTCAGTTATCGACAGGGCCTGGCAGCTCTCCGATGCCATCGGCCTGATCCTGTCCAGCAACCTCACGCAAGGCTTCAACCAGCTTGAGGTGGCCAAGGCGAAGTACAGCAAGGAACCCTGGTACAAGGATGTGCGCGGCGATTTCAGCTACATGGTGCTGCCGATGAGCAGCGACGAGATCCGCGAGAAAGGCAAGCCTTACGCGTCATGGAACACGCCATGGCATTACGACTCGATGGCGGTCCTGCGCAAACTCAAGACGCCGCAGCTATGGCGGCTCGGCGAAGACGACATCGACGCGCCCAGCGGCGAAACCTGGCGTCGACTAACGTCCTTGCAGTTGAAGGGCTTGCCGATCACCGTCGCCCTGTTCCCGCATGCCGAACACGGCATGACGGAGTACGAGTTGAAGCCCGATGGCGAACGCGTCAGCACGCGCTATGCAGCGGGTTACATGCAGATGGCCATCGATTATGCGAAGGGCATCTTCCATACGCCCTACGGCGCGAGCGTGGTGGTGGTTCCGCGGGAACCGGCGCCGTAGCGGCATCGCGGCCGAAGCCGCGAGGCCGCTACGTTCAAGCCTCGATCAGAATTTCACATCCAGCGTCAAGAAGCTCTGGCGCGGCGCACTCGCGTGGAACGCCAATGCGCGACCGTTGGGGTCGGTATTGGCGAACGCCGTGAGGTTGGACGCATAACGCTTGTCGGTGAGGTTGGTGACGTTGAGCGACAGCTTGACGTCGGTCAGGCCATACATCGCGCCGAAGTCGTAACCGGCACCCAAATCGAAGGACGTATAGCCGCCAAAGCCCTGGTCATTGGTGTACGTGTAGTAGCGCGTACCGGTGTACTTGCCGCGCAGACCAACGTTCCAGGGGCCATACACCCAGCTGATTTCGCTAGCGAAGAGTTTGTTGGGCGTATCCACCGTGATCTTGCCCTGGGTGGGAATGGTGACGCCGTTCTGCTGGTAGTTGTTGTCGTAGGTGGAGCGGTTGAACGAGGCCGAGTTGTACCACTCGAAGTGGTCGAACGGCTTCCAGATAAAGGTGAGTTCCGTACCGTGGCTGCTCACCGAGCCCACGTTGTAGAAGCGCGTGGTGCACGCCGGCGTGGTGCCCTGCTGGATGCTCGGGCACGGATTGAGCGAGAGCAGACGGTTGTTGAAGTTGACGTCGTACACGGCGACGGATGCTTCAAACTCCTTCTGCACTACGCGGTAGCCGCCTTCGATAGTGCGCGACTGCTCCGGCTTCAGGTTGCCCTGCGTGGCATTGAACGACGACTGCGTAACCAGCAGCGGGCCGCTGGCACCACCACCCTGGAATGCGGCGATGTTCTTGGCGTACGACAGGAACACTTCCTGTCCGTGGCCCAATTGATAGCCAATACCCGCCTCCGGCAGCAGCGCCTTGCTGGCGTTGAGGCGGCCGTTGGCCACGGGCGCTTCCACCGCCACGCCCGGCACTTCCTGCGCGCGCATGCTCACGTGCGGGCTCTTCACGCCCACGTCGATGCTCAGGCGGTCATCCAACAGTTTGAAGCTGTCCTGCAGGTAAGCCTGGCGCGTGATGATGGTGTACTTCTGATAGAACAAGCGGCGGTTCGGATCGCTCAGGTAGTTGTCGTCGCTGACCGGGCCGGTGATCCAATAGAAGTTGCGCTGCACCGAGTGATGGTTGTTCTCGTACCACAGGCCACCTTCTACGTGATGGCCGCCCACGTCCCACGTCGCCGACGCGATGGCGCCGTTGCGGTTGATGGTGTAGTTGGTACTGCGGATGGAGATGGGCACTTCCTGCGCGGTGCCCGGGTACGACGGCTGGCCCGGTGCCCACCAGTGGCCCTGGCCGCCGTTTTCATGGTGGTAGACCTGGGTGTGCAGGGTCACTGTGTCGCTGGGGAAGAAATCGCCAGCGAGGTAGTACAGATCATCACGACGCAGCGCGCGGCTCTGGTAATAGGCATCGTCGATGTTGTCCACGCCGCCGGAGAAACCGCAGCGCGAATCGGCCTTGCCGCCCTTGGTGTAGATCGGTGAGCAGTACGCAGCGGCTACCGCACGCTTCCAGTCCGGCGCATACAGGTTCCAGTCCCAACCGAGGCCGCGCGCCATGCCGCTCTTGGAGAGGTAGGCGTAGTCGGCCTGCGAAGTGCGCGAGTTATCGGCGAAGGCAGTGATCTTGCCGCCGTCGAACTGGTAGACCGCCTTGGTGTTGTACTGCTTGGTAGTCGTCGGCGATTCCGGCGGCGCCCACATGTCAGCCGTGGCGCGCACGCCGGACACGTACATGGAGAAACCGTGATAGTCGCCCGTGTCGAGACGCAGATAAGTGCGGCGGTTCTGGTCGCTACCGAAGGTCTGGCTGACGCGGCCACCGAACGTGGTCGACGGATCATCGGTGTAGTACTGGACGGTGCCGCCAAGGTTGCTGGTCGACGCCGTACCCAGGCTGCCGATACCCGAGCTGAGCTCCACGCCGCCGAAGTTCTCGGAAAGCATGGCGCGGCTGATGTTCAGGCCGTTGTAGTTGCCGTAGGCGTTGTCACCCAGCGGCAGACCATCCAGCGTATAGCCCAGGCGCACGGTGTTGAAGCCGCGCAGGCTGATGGTCTGTGATTCCTCGTTGGCGCCGAATGCATCGTTGGACTGCACGTTCACGCCGGGGATGCGGTTGAGCACCTTCTGGATGCTGGTGCCGGCGGGCAGCACCTTGGTGTCCTGCACGGTGACGCGCTGCACCTGACGAGTTTCGCCCTGGCCGATCACCGAGATGCTTTCGAGGTTCTTGGCGCCATCGGCCGTGGCCGGTGCGGCGGCAGCGCTGTCGGCAGGCTGCGGGTTCTCGGCGGCGAAAGCCGTAGGCAACAAAACGACCAAGGCCGCCGCGACAGCGGCAGCGAGCACGTGCTTCTTCATTGAGCGTGAACTCCGGGGGACGGGGAATCCGCGTACAGCGGATACCCCAATCCTGCGGCCATCGTGTGAAGTTACGTTTACACAGAAATTTCACACGTCAGTTTCGTGAAGACTTACGCACTTGCGACATCCTCCTCCGCGTACATCACCCCTCACCGTCATCCCCGCGAAGGCGGGGATCCAGTGCCTTTTAGCGCCTGTGGCTAGAACGAAAGACGCTGGATCCCCGCCTTCGCGGGGATGACGGTGAGGGCAAGTGAGCGTTGAGGGTAAATGCGAGTGCTCTACAAGAATTTGCCTAACGTCGAGCCCTCTTGCCGCATCAGCGCACCGCCGGCCCACCCGCCTGCCGCAACCACGCCTGATACGTCGGACGATCCACCGGCACGCCGTCGCTGTTGCAGCTGCCCAGTTTGCAGAGTTCCTCGCGGATGCGCGGCGTGTGCTGCACGATCACATGGAAGATGGCGTTCTGTTCCAGCTCGCCGTGAAACGCCGCCGCGCCCGGTCCGCTGGCGAAGATCGCCACGTCTTCGCCGCCGTGCGTTTCCGCCTTCATGGGCAGGATGGATTCCTGCATGTAGTCGGGCTCGTTGGTCCTCGCCTTGGTCAGGTCCGGACGCCCCTTGGTGGCATACGAGTAGTCATGCGCGCTGTGCGGAAAGGTTTTGCTGCCTTCCGGCTGCGTATCGCTGGCGCCGATGTAGCCGGGGCCATTGGCAAAGCCTAGCGTGGTATACGGCTTGCCCGCGGCATCGCGCGCAAGACCTGCACCGCCTTCTTCGTCGTAGCTGTCGTTGTGGCCCTGCACAAGGCCGAGGATGTCGTTGCCGCGCTTCGGATAACCCGCGAAGGTCATGGTGTGGCTGTGGTCAGCCGTCACCACGATCAGCGTGTCGCGCGGGTCGGTGTGCTGCAGGGCGGCTTCCACGGCGTCGGCCATGGCGATGGTTTCGTCCAGCGCGCGGTAGGCATTACCCGCGTGCAGCGCGTGATCGATGCGGCCGCCTTCCACCATCAGGAAGAAACCGTTCGGGTTCTGCTTGAGCACATCGATGGCACTGGTGGTCATCTCGGCGAGGCTGGGTTCGTCGAGTTTGTCGTTCACACGCTCGTGCTCAAAGTTGAGGTGCGAGCTGTTGAACAAGCCGAGCATCTGCTTCGTATGCGTCAAGTCCAGCGATTTCAGCTGCTGCCCGTTCCATACGTAGGCACCATCCGGGTGCTTGCGCTTCCATTCCGCAATCAGGTCGCGTCCATCCAGACGCTGACCCACCTTGCCCTGCTCCACCGGATCGTCCTCGCCGGCGATCATGAACTCGGTTCGCCCGCCGCCCATCGCCACGGTGAGGCCATTGCCCGGAAAGTCGATCAGTTGCGCGGCGAAATCCTTGCAACCCTGCGCCTTGGCATCAGCGGTGAGGTCGGCATCGACTTCCCAGTTGCGCTCCGGCAGATGGCCATACGTCGCTGCCGGTGTGGCGTGGGTGATGCGTGTGGTCGTGATGGCGCCCGTACTCATGCCAGCCACCGAGGCCAGTTCCAGCGTACTCACCAGTTCCTGTCCGCGCGACGCGGCGCAATCCTGCCGGCGCGGCACCTGCGACACGCCGATAAAGCCACCGCGCGTTTTCACGCCGCTCATGATGGCGGTCATGGTGCCGGCGGAGTCGGGTGTCTGTTGGTCGGTCTCGTAGGTACGGCTCAACGCACTAAACGGAAAGCGCTCGAAGCTCAGGCGATAGCTTTCGCCATCCACGCCCTTGAGCTGCCCGGCGCGCACGTGCGCTGCGGCGATGGTCGGCAGGCTCATGCCGTCGCCGAGAAACACGATGACGTTCTTCGCGCGCTGGCCGCCGCTGTTCGATTGCGCCGAGAGCTGCGCTGCCGACGCCGCACCCTGACGGAACCACCACTGCGCCGTCTCGCCGTCCGGTCGCTGGATGGCCGGCACGTCGATGGATGCCGTGGCAGCAGGTGGCGCCACCGCCTGGCTCGAACAGGCGGTCAGCACGGAGAACGAAACAAGCAACGCGGCACGGCGTGCCAGCGGCGACGGATGGAACATCGGGAACCCCTTCAATGATTTCGCGCAATGAGCCAGCCATGATAGGTGCGCCGCAAGAACTTGCTGTGACAGTTCACCCGAGGGCTGGTGCTAGCCTGCCGCCATGAACCGTCGCGCCTGCTGGTTGGCATGCCTCGCGTGGCTGGCCGCTGCCGCCTGGGCCGGCGATGCGCCCACAGGCGTCATCAACGATGTCGTGTTCTCGCAGTACGCCGAGTACGCCAACAGTACGGAACTCGCGCGGCGGCTGGTGTCGCCACTGAATGCGCAGCGCTTGCAGCAACGCGCCGCCGCCAGCGGAATAGCCATCGCCGAGCAGCCGGTAGATCTCGCGCATGAGCGCTTCGCGCTCTACGTACCTGCGCAAGCGCCGCCCGAAGGCTACGCACTGCTGGTGTTCGTACCACCGTGGAACGAGGCGAAGATTCCCCCTTCGTGGACGTCCGTGCTCGACCGTCACGGCATGATCCTTGTCACCGCCGCTGGCATCGGCAACGACGCCAACGTGCTGGACCGGCGTGATCCGGTGGCACTGCTCGCCACCACCAATGCCATGTCGCGTTATCGGGTCAATCCGCAACGCGTCTACGTCGGCGGATTTTCCGGCGGCTCCCGCGTCGCTCTGCGGCTGGCACTCGGCTATCCCGATCTTTTCCGTGGCGTACTGCTCGATGCGGGTAGCGATGCCATCGGGCAGACCGTTCCGCTGCCTCCCTCATCACTGCTGGAGAAGTTCCAGACGGGCTCGCGCATCGTCTACCTCACCGGACAGCAGGACGCAACTCGCCAGGATATGGAACGGCAAAGCCGCCAGTCATTACACGACTGGTGCATCACCAACATCGACACGCTGTCGATGGCGGGCGTTGGCCACGACCTTGCCGAGCCCGCCGCTCTGGATCGCGCGCTGACCTCACTGGAAACGCTGCATGCGCCGGATGCAGCCAAACTCGACGCCTGTCGCGCGCGCATAACGAGCGAACTGAACGCCGATATAGACAAGGTGCACGCGACACTCGAAGCAGGCCGCATCGACGACGCAAAGAAGCAGCTCGACGTGGTGGACCACCGCTACGGCGGGCTGGCCGCACCGCGCAGCGTGGAACTGGCGGCGCGGCTCCAGCTAGCAGCGCACTAGCTGAGCGATACCGCTTCCACCTTCCCCGCCCGCACCGCTTTCACCAGGGCTGCGTGGTCACGCTCGTTCTGCTCAGCATAGGCCACCGAGAACGAGGCGATGGCATCGGCGAACGCATCGCTCTTGCCCAGGTAAGCAGACAGCAGCACCGCGTCGCCCGAACGCGCATGGGCACGCGCCAGCGTATGCGCGCACAGACGGCCGTAGCGGCGCAGGTTGGGCACGCGCATCACTTCTATCTGTGGCGAGATCTTGGCATCACGCAGCTGGCGCACGTAGAACTGGCGCGTCGGCCCCTGTGTCCAGCCGAGGAACATGTCGCTGGCCGCCTGCATCAGGCGCTGGCCGGCGACCACGCGCTGTCCGTGATGCTTGTACGGCACGATGCCGACGAAGGGCTCGACGACCGACTGTCGCGCCTCCTTGAACTGCAGAAAAAGCGGGTCGCCGCTGCCAGACACCAGCAGCATGATCCCGCAATAAGTGCCCACGCTGCCCACGCCCACCACCTTCACCGCGGAATCCACGGCCTCGAAGCGATCGAGCAGTACGCGCCGTTCGGGCGACAACGAGTTGCGGTAGTCGTCATAGGCCAGTTGGCGCTCTTCAAGCGTGATGTGGTTGGCCAGTTCGTCGTCGTGATAGATCAGCGGTGGCTCGTCCTGGATGCGCGGCGGCGAACCGCCGGCCACCGTGAGCTTGATGAACTCCTTGGTATGCGCAGTGAACTCTACGGCCTTGCTCACACTCTTGATGGCGAGCTTCTTCATCTCCGCATCTTGCATGCGGTCGATCACGTCCTGCAGGTCGATGTGGTCGTACCACGCTTCGAGCAACGGCATCTCGGCGTACTCGGCCAGATGCACCTTGTAGGCCGCGGCGGCTTCCCAGGCGATATCCTTCGCGTCGCTTTCACTGAAGCCGTTGGCGCGCGATGCTACGAACAGGCTCGCGCATAGACGCTTGACGTCCCACTCCCACGGACCAATGGCGGTCTCGTCGAAATCGTTGATGTCGAATACCAGCTTGCGCTCGGGCGTGGCGAAGCCACCAAAGTTGACCAGATGGCAGTCACCGCAGATCTGCAGGTTGACGCCAGTACGCTCGGTGGTGGCGAGGTCGCCCGCCATGATGGCCGCTGCGCCGCGATAGAAAGCGAACGGTGAGGCCATCATGCGCCCATAGCGGATCGGCACCAGCGACGGCACGCGACCCTTCGACGTTTCGATCAGCAGGTCCACCGGATCAAACCGGTTCTTGGGTGCCTTCCAGCCGCCTAGCGCCTTGCGCGGCACCTTCTCGCGAATGGCCCGCGCCATGGCCTGCCGCTCTGCCGCCCTCTCGAGCAGGGTGGCCTGCGAGAGCGGTACGGTCTCTCGATGAGCGCGTCGGGCAGCGGAGATCTTCTCCTCCGCGGTTGCCTTGACCGATTTGCGGGTCAGCTTGGGGGCGCGTTCGTCCGTCGTCCTCGACATCGTTTCCACCTCGCGAAAAGGGCACCGGGATGCCCAGGAGAGTCGCATCAGCGGCTCATTTGACGCCGCCGGCTCGCAAAGTGGAATAGCAAAACTACGTACGCCGTCAAGCGGCGTCCGCCCCGGAAACGGTTAATCCGAGAGCGTCTCGTGCGACGCCACTTCGCCCTGTTTCCAGTAGCTGGATGCCTTGATGCGCTGCCGGTCCAACCCATGAACCTCAATCAGCCGCTGCCGCACCTGGCGAATGCTGGCGTACTCGCCGGCAGCCCAGGCGAAGCCGTGGCCTTCGGGCAGGATGAGATCGCTCACGGCGCCGGGCAGACCACCCTTGTCGGCGTCGCGACGCAGCCAGGTCACGCTGGCTTGTGCCGCGGTGGGGATATCCAGCACTGCTTCGCCGTCTTCGACCTCGATGATGGCGATGATGCACTCACCGGGCGTGGCCTCTTCCAGGCGACGGGCGATGGCCGGCAGCGCGGTTTCGTCGCCCAACAGCAGGTTCCAGTCCAGCCCGTCGGGAAGGATGGAGGAGCCACGCGGGCCGCCGACGCCCAACAAATCGCCGACCCGCGCGTTACGCGCCCACGAGGCGGCCGGGCCTTCGCCGTGCAGCACAAATTCGATGTCCAGCTCGTTGGCAGCGCGATCGTACCGTCGCGGGGTGTAGTCGCGGCTGGCCGGGCGCGGGCGGGACGGATCGAACTCGATGCCTTGTTCGGTCACCGTGGGCAGCGATGGCCGCGACTCACCTTCGGCAGGCAGGAACAGCTTCACGTGATCGTCGAACGAGGCGGAGACGAAATCGGCCAGATCACCCGTGAGCGTGACGCACAGCAGGCGGGGCGAGACGTGCGCCAGCCGCTTCACGATCAGCTCGCGCATCTTCAGGGGGTGCCGGACGCGCCGGATTTCAGGGGAAACAGGGGACATGGGAACCTCGCTGGTCACGGCATGGCCGCACCGATATAATGGATCGAACTCATAGTGAGCTTGCTCAATACTTTTCCATGACCACCACCCGCAAGTCAACCACCGTCGAACTGGCCGACGCCTTCCTGGCCCTGCATCACTTGGTGCGTAAGCGCGTCGACGCCGCCATGACGGCGGCCGGGCTGTCGCTTTCACAATCGAAACTGCTGGCGCTGGTCGCGCGGCTGGCGCCCTGCCGCCCCAGCGATATCGCCACTCAGATGGGTTACGCCCCACGCACGGTAACCACGGCGCTGGATGCGCTGGAAGAAAACGGCTGGATCGAGCGCGCGCCGCACCCTACCGACCGCCGCGCGCAGTTGGTCGTCATCACCGACGCCGGCCAGGCCAAGCTGGACGAAGTGCAAGGCCCCAAGCGTCAGGCGGTGGAGCAACTGTTCGGCGTGCTGAGTGCTGACGAACAGAAACAACTGCGCGAACTCATGGATCGCGTGCGCGAGCGCGCCGACGACTGAGCTCCGCTGCCCACAAAGAAAAGAGGGCGGCGAGTCGCCGCCCTCTCGGGTAAAACACGCGATGAATCGTGGAAAAGGTGATTACGCCGCCTGACTTTGGACCGGCGCCGCATTCGCCGCGACGGATTCACCGATCTCGACGCGACGCAGCTTGTATGCCTCGGGGATCTCGCGCTTGAGGTCGACCACCAGCAAGCCGTTCTCCATGCGCGCGCCCGTCACCAGCATATGGTCAGCCAGCTCGAAACGGCGATTGAACGGGCGGTTGGCAATGCCACGATGCAGCACTTCGCCTTCCTGCTCACCCTTGCGCTCGCCGGTAACGGTGAGCATGTTGCCCTGCACGGTGATGTTGATGTCTTCGCGGCTAAAGCCAGCCACCGCCATGGTGATCCGGTACTTGTCCTCGCTCAGCTTCACAGAATCAAACGGGGGCCAGTTGTCGTTCGTCTGCGTGCGGGTAGCCGCCTCAAGCAGATCAAACACGCGGTCATAGCCGATGCTGGAACGGTGCAGCGGCGAGAAATCCAGAACAGTACGCATAACCATATTCTCCAATGAGCAACAGGTAGACGCCGCGCAACATGCAGCGGCGCACCGGCCCCGAAGCGACCGGTGACAGGGAGATGTGGCTGCGACACTTCGATTCAAGCGGCCTGTTTCAGCCGTCGTTTAGCCATCCAAGTAAAAGACAACCAACCCTTGAAATACTCTGGCCGGTCCTCATGGTGGCCACTCGTGCGAGATCAAGGGCAGGCTGACCTCCCTTCTCGCAACCTATCCGCTACGACGGATCGGTGTCGTAACGCGTGATGCCCACGGGCAACTTCACCCAGGCGTGCCGGCGATGTTCATAGACCGAGTCTTCCGGCGGCGGAAAGGTGGGATCGGCAAATGCGCCCACCGCGACGGACACGCGTCCTTCCACGCCTTCTTCCGTGTGAAAAACGGTGCTGCCACAGACAGGACAGAAGCGGAAACGGAACTGCGATCCATGATCGCCCGTGCGCACGAACTCCGTCGCCTTGCCGGTGACCGTGTACGGCGCGGCATAACCGGCCAGCGCGGCGAACACGCTGCCCGTGCGTTGTTGGCATGCGAGGCAATGGCAAACGCCAACGCCAAGGAGTTCACCTTGCACTTCGATCCGCAACTGACCGCAATAACAGGATGCTGTTCTGCTGGACATGCCAACCTCCGTGGAGATGCTGATCGTCAGGACACGCCGGACCCCGCGGGCCCATCCACCAAGCGACGGACGCGTACAGCATCCTCCGGCGTCGCCGGACTGTAGACCACCATGCTGAGCCCCGGTTGGTCGCTCACTGCGAACACCGAGTAGTCCAATGCAACAGGGCCTACCACCGGGTGGCGCATGTGCTTGGTGCCTTCGCCGTAAGCGCGCACGTCGTGGTCGCCCCACATGTCCGCAAACTCGTGGCTTTGTTCGCACATCTCCGCGACGAAGGCTTCCACGTCTCTCGATGCGCCGATGCGAGCGATCTCGGCGCGAAAGGCCGCGACGATGGCGCGTGCATCACTCTCCCACTCTGTCATGCGCTCGCGCACCTGGGCGTTGCCAAAGATCAGCCGCAGCGAATTACGCTGCTCCGGCGGAAATGCGGCGTAATCGCCAAGCACCTTGGTGGCGGCATGGTTCCACGCCACGATGTCCCAACGCACCGTGCGCACGAACGCCGGGCTGTACGTCATGGCATCGAGCACGCGTTGCAGGCGCGGCGTCACGCCTTGGGGAGCCTCGTACCGCACCTGTGGCGGGCGATGTTGGGCCAGCAGGAAGAGGTGCTCGCGTTCGACCGGATTCAACGCCAGTGCGCGCGCCAGACGATCAAGCACGTCGGCGGACGGCGAACCGCCACGCCCTTGTTCAAGCCACGTGTACCAGGTCGCGCTGACGTTGGCGCGTTGCGCCACTTCCTCGCGCCGCAATCCCGGCGTGCGCCGGCGCGACGAGGAAAACCCGTAGGTCACCGGATCAAGCCGCGCGCGACGATCCCTGAGGAAGATCCCCAGCGGATTCTCGTCGGTGCCTGCCATGCTCAGCCTGTCAGTCGCCATACCGGTATAACGTCACGGCTTCATCGCCGATGCGCCCTGCGCCGATCATCCAAGTCGGTTGATTCACTCAGGGACTTTATCATGCGTGTATTCGTTACTGGCGCCACGGGCTTTGTGGGTTCCGCCGTCGTTCGTGAACTGCTGGATGCCGGGCACCAGGTGGTGGGGCTGGTCCGTTCTGATGCCTCCGCCAGCGCGCTTGCCGCCACCGGTGCCGAGGTGCACCGCGGATCATTGGAAGACCTGGAAAGCCTGCACCGTGGCGTCGCCATGGCGGATGGCGTAATCCACACCGCCTTCATTCACGATTTCACCCAGTTCGAGAAAAGCTGTGAGATCGAACGCGTGGCGCTTGGCGCCATCGGCGACGCCTTGGCCGGCTCGAACCGTCCATTGGTGGTCACATCCGGCACGGGTCTGCTCGCGTCGGGACGCCTCGCGACGGAGGAGGACGCCAACACCTCCATCTTCCCGCGCGTTGTCTCGGAAAAGACCACCGAAGCGCTGGCCGCGCGCGGCATCAACGCGTCCGTGCTGCGCTTGCCACCTACGGTGCACGGCAACGGTGATCACGGCTTCGTGCCTATCCTGATCAACCTCGCCCGGGAGAAGGGCGAATCGGCCTATGTGGGCAACGGTGACAACCGCTGGCCTGCCGTGCATCGGCTGGATGCGGCACGCCTGTATCGCCTTGCGCTGGAGAAGAGCACGGGCGGAGTGCGTTATCACGCCGTGGCTGAGGAAGGCGTGCCATTCCGTGACATCGCCACCCTCATCGGCCGCCACCTCGACCTTCCCGTGGTCAGCAAGACACCGGAAGAAGCCTCGGCGCATTTCGGTTGGTTCGCGCACTTCACGCAGATCGACAATCACGTGTCGAGCGCGAGGACTCGCGCGCAACTAGGTTGGAAGCCGCAACAGGTGGAGCTGATCGACGACCTCGGCCAGGGTCACTACTTCAACCAGTGAACCGTTCGCGCCATCCGTTCCGAATGATCGGATGGCGCGAAAACCTCAGCGCCTAACCGCCAGTACGCCATCCAGTGCCAACTGCGCCTTGAAGCCAGCCTTCTCCAGCCGCTTCTCAACTTCGCGCGGTACATCGCGGTCACTGGTGAGCTTGTTCGGGCTGCCCGTGTAATGAAACATCCGGCCACCGCGCCGGAGCACGCGGGCCAGCTGATCGTAAAAGGCCTGAGCATAGAGCTCGCCCGCAATGCCGAAGCGCGGCGGGTCGTGCAGCAGCGCATCGACTGACGCGTCCGCGATCTGCATGATCGCCTGCGACACGTCCGCATGGGTGAGCTGCAAACGCCCTCCGCTTGATGGTGCATCCGGATCGGGCGACCACGGATTGAGCGTGCGCAACCACAGCACATCCGGGTTCTTCTCGAACGATTGAATGCGCGCCACGCCTGCCTCCAGGCAGCACGCCGCGAAATAACCGAGCCCACCGCACGTATCGAGCACCACCTTGCCGCGCGGCTCGACCAAGGCCACCTTGCGGCGAGCATCATCGACCGGCGACTCCTTCGAGGTGGGCAGCATCTTGATGCCGTCGATCTCGAACGTGGGCGCGCCCCACTCGGTCGGCACCAGCTTGATCAGCGAGCCCGAGAAGCACGACACCGACGAAAAGTCCTCGCCATCCCAGTAAAAGATCGTGCGGTCTTTCAGCTTGCCGGGATACGGATAGTGCTCTCCGTTCCACGTCCAGCGATCCACCTGCAACGTCGCGACGCCGCTCGAACGCCCAAGGTCCATCGAACCCGTCCATTCGACCTTGCCGGCATCGCGCGCGGCGATCAGCGCCTCGCCGTTGGGGCGCGTAAGCAGGGGGCCGGAGTAATGCGTCACGTCTTTGCTTCCATCGGGATCATCACCGGCAGTTTATCGGGATGTCGCCCGTATGGCCCGAAGCGCCGATTCATTGCAGAAAATTTACGCAAACCTGCCTTTTTCTGCGTAGCGCCTTTACTCGACCCGACCGGATCATGAGCCCATCCGCCCTCCGCGGCGACGACAGGCACTACCGTGAGCATTGTCATCATCCAGGGTCCCCACGCTGACTGTCCTGCCAGCGGCGTACTTCCCGACAAGCTCCAGCAACTCGCGGCCACGGCCGGCCGCTCGCTGGAGCTGGTGTGCTGCAAAGGACTCAACGACTTTGTCAGTTGTGTGCGTTCCATGAAGCGCCGCGCCTCGGAATTCATGCTGCTGGACCCAGGTGACCTCGGGCCACAAGCGACGGCACATCCGGAAGCCGGCCTGAGCGATGCACTGGACGAAGCCGGCACGCCCTATGTCGAGGTCCACGAAGACGCCAGCACCGAACTGGGCCTGCCGCCCGGCTTGCACAACGCACCGGTCGCCACCGTCATCATCAACGGCGACCTCGGCAGCAGCTACCGGATCGGCTTGGGCATCGCCCTTCGGCAACTGGGCACGGTGGCAGTGGCGGCCCGCGCGGCCTGATAGGCGACGGTGCCGAGGCGTTTTCATGACCTCGCACGTCATTGAGAAGTAGACGGCACGCGCCTTAGCTTCTTTCACGGCACCCTTTGCCGTGGAGAACACACATGCTGAGGCGAGATTTCCTGATCCACTCTGGACTGCTGGCAGCCGCCGCCGCACTGCAACCCTTGTATGCGCAGGACGACACCTCGCGCTTCCAGGCATTCACTACCAGCCAATTCCACGCTGCACGGCAATTCGTGCAGATAGGCCCCGATAAAGTAGCCTTCGTCGAGCAAGGCGCTGGCGACGTTGCACTCTTCCTACACGGTTACCCGCTGAACGGCTTCCAGTGGCGTGGATCCATGGCCCGACTAGCGTCGATACGTCGCTGCATCGCGCCCGACCTGCGTGGCCTGGGCTACACCGACGCACCCGCCGATGCCGACCTGTCGCCGCACGCGCAAGCAGCGATGATCATCGCGTTACTGGACAAGCTTGGCGTGCGCGATGTGGACCTTATATCCAACGACAGCGCCACCGGCATCGCGCAGTTGATCATCGCCTCACATCCCCAACGTGTGCGCAGCTGGCTGGCCACCAATGGCGACGTGCAAACCAACAGCCCGCCCGCAGCGCTACTGCCATTCCTGGAGAAAGCGCGACGCAATGAAGTGCCCGCCTGGTTTGAGCACCATCTCACCGACAACCATTTCGCGCGCTCGCATGACGGCATTGGCAATGCCTATCACGACCCTGACCGCGTCCTCACACACGACGTCATCGAAACGTACTTCCGCCCCTTGGTCAGTTCTCCCAAACGACGGCAGCAGGGCCAGCAGTACGGCCTGGCGATGTTCCCCAACCCGCTGCCCGCGATAGCGCCCGCGCTGCGTCAGTTCCAGCGCCCCGTGCGCATGGTGTGGGCGCGCGACAACGAACTGTTCCCGGATCGCTGGGCACACTGGCTCGACCAGACGTTCCCGCATTCGCGCGGCATCCGCTTTGTTGACGATGCGCAGCTGTTCTTTCCCGAAGAACAGCCGGAACTCATGGCCGGGGAAGCGCTGGCGCTATGGCGGTTTGAGTAGATCAGCCCGTGCGCTCGGCCATATGCTTCACCATCGGCACGCAAGTGAGGCTCACTCCAAGAGACGACTGGTACGTGCTTTGAGTGTCGCCCTGAAATCCCAGCGCCCGATAGAAGGGCGCCGCATTCAAGGTGGACTCCAATTGAATGCTGTCGAGGCCGACATCTAGCGCCAGGCTCTCCATCTGGGCCATCAAGGCACGACCTATCCCGCGCCCCATATAGCCCGACAGGACGAACACGGCGTCGATCTTTCCCGTCACCAGATCAATCATCGCCGTGCCGACTAAGTGCCCATCCGCTACGGCGACGTAGAAATGATCGGCCACCCGTTGCGCGAAGGTTGGCGACATGATGCCGGATGTCCAGATATCCAGGTCCGCCTCAGGATAGTGTCCACCGCACTGCGCGAGGATCGCGTCACGACGAATCGCGAAGCATGCCAACGCATCATCAAGCGTCGCCTTCCTGATATGCACGAACCCATCTCCCATCGGAACTGAACAGCCATGCCAAGCGTATAGCAAGCCCGTCCGTTCACGAGGGTCGGCCATGCATCCACCGATGTCACTTAGCCGCTAGCCGCTAAGTGTCGCTGAGATGATCATCTGGGCGCAGCGGCCAAGACTCAGCGCAACTCGTATAGGGAGCTGTCCCAGCGGCGCGACATGGTATCGACCGATGGCAGATGGGAGCCGCGGATGCTGGCGGCCCGATAAGCACCCGGCGACACACTGAAGAATTGCTTGAACAGCCGGCCTGCGTGGCTTTCTCCGGAAAAACCAGACAAAGGCGCCAGTTCGGCGAGCGAGCGGCTGTCGCAGGCACGATCGTCCAGGTGGCCTCGCAAATGCTGCAGGCGGCATAAGTGGATGAAGCGGGCCACGCCACCCTGCGGCTCAAACAGCCGGTACAGGCGGGCGCGCGAGATGCCAGTGAGGTCGACGATGTGCTGTACGGAAAGATCTGCGTCAGCAATGTTCGCTTCGATCACACAACGCACTGCCTCACGGCGCACGCGCTCCTGTCGATAGAAGTCCGAACGTCCTGGGACCCCGGCAGGATGGATGGCCAGCGAAAGCAGATCCACCAGCGTGCGCGTCACCACCGCATGCGAGCCAGGCGACAAGTGAGCAGCCTGCTCCACCAGTTCGCGCAGCAGCGACGCGAGCAACGCGCCCTCGCGGCGGCCGATGTGGTGACCATGTAGATCGTCCGTCGTGCCGATCGCCGCCAACATGGTTTCCCGCGCCAGACTGACCGTCACCAGTCGCACCGATGCAGCGCCGCTTTCCATCGGCTCGCGGGTATCGAGCACCAGCGTCTCGCCAGGCCGCACCGGTATCGAACGTCCTGCCGGGCCGCCAAGCAGCTCGCCATCCAGAACATGATGCAGTACGAAATGATCGAAGCCATCGCGCACCACTCGGTCACGCCGCTGATGGCGAATGCCGCCGTACTCGCGCGAGAACAACAACGTGCGGTCCAGTCGCCAACTACGCACCCGAGCGAAGAAAGGTGTGGGCAGGCGCTCCACATCCGCCCCCGATGCGTAAAGGTCCCGGTACTGGGCAAAGGCTTCGTCCGGATCGATGCCGGCGCTGTCAAACGAGAATATCTCGCTCACTCGGCCACCTCTGCCACGACGCGGCGCCAGCCTTGCGACGCCAGCAGCGCTGCCGACACGCCAGCGGCGGCAGCCACCGAACACACCTTGTATAAGGCCAGCGACAAACCATGGCCACCCATACCCAGGCTGTCGCTGACCACCCCGGCCATATACGGCCCGAGCGCAACGCCGACCAAGGTAATAAAGGTGAGAAACAGCCGCAGCCCGATGTCGCGTACCTGCACGTGCAGCATCAACGGCAGCCCCGCCAGCGCGGCTACCGCCGCCGTGCCGCCAGCCAGTGAAGCAAGCGCGAGCAGCACGCATGCCTGCGTCGCCGATGTAGCAGATGGAATCGCCCACAGCATCGGCACCACCGCCATCAAAGCCACCGCCACGATGGACATGGGCGTGACGTGCCGCGCGCGCTTATCGACCAACAGGCCGGCCAGAAGATGCCCCAGGGGCGCCGCCACCAGCAGCGCCAGGCCAAACACCAGCGCCGCCACGGCGGGAGACAACCCCTGCTCGCGATGCAGTATCGATGGCGCCCACGCACCAATGCCCTGCACCACCAACACGCTCGCGCCCGCGCTGCCCAGATACGCGCAGAAAGTGCCCGGCCGCGCGCGGAATGCTGCCAGCATTTCGGCGGCGACCTTCGATGACGACGGAAACGTCGGTATGCGCTCCCGCCGACAGCACAGCAGAACCATCAACAGCAGGTTGGGTGCTGCCATCACCAGAAACAGCACGCGCCAATGCGCATGTGCAGACGCAGGCATCCAATGCGCCAGCAGCATCAGCGCCGCGCCGCCCGCGAGCAGCGCAAGGCCGCGCCCCGCAACCGCCGCCGCGGTGAACACCGCCATTGAGCGCCCACGCTGTGCGGGCGCCGAACACTGCACAATCAAACCCAGCGCCAGCGGCACGAACAACGCCTGCCCAAAGCCGACCAAGGCACGCCCCAGCACCAGCACGTCGAATGTGGGAGCGAGGGCAAAGATCAACATGCCCAACACCCACACGCCGATGCACCCGGCGAGCAAGCGCAGTCGGTGCGGAGAGTTCGCCAAAGGCCAGCTCACCAACATGCCCGCGACATACAGGAGCACAAAGGCTGGCCCGTCGAGGAAGCCCAACTGCGTGTCGCTCAGACCCAGGCTGGTCTTGAGCAGAGGCGCTGCCACCGCTGGAAGATGGCGATCAGCGAACGCCGCGCAGTGTCCGAGCGCAAGCAAGCCCACCAGAGAGAGGGACATCGCTCTTGAGTTCGAATGAATGTTGGACAGCGGATCCCCCCCGGAGCTATCGCCTGCGCCCTGTGCACCGACGACAATCGCCCAGCCCAATGCTTAAGAATGAAGCAAAGTAAGCAAGCGACATGCCAGCCAGCATTACCATGCCGTGACCACTATCTCAGTCACGATGACGCTTTGATCGCTTTACCTGTTGCCGTGAAGCCGCCACGCCGGGTCACTTTGTGACAGCAGGCGACGACCGTCAGCGACACCGCAACTTCCTTCGGTCGCCGCCTCAGCGCTGTGGCCGGGTTTCCGGCATGGTCAGCAGCACCGGCAATACGGCCAGGGCTATCACCGCAATCATGGCCCCGGGCACAGCCGACCAACCGGTCAGCCGGATCAACAACTCGGCAAGGAAGGGCGTAACGCCGCCAAAAATCGCCGTAGCCGCGGTTGCCCCCAGGGCCAAGCCGCTGAGGCGCCCTTCGCCGGGGAATTGTTCCGCCGTCGCCGGCGCACCCACCGCGCTGACGCCACCGGCGACGCAAGCCAGTACCACTGTCGCCAGGATGATCTGCCATCGCGAGCCGTGCGCCATCAGGCTGAACATCGCCAGCGGCAGCGCGGCGCTCAGCACCGCCAGCCAACCCAATACCGGTTTGCGTCCCACACGATCAGAGAGCGACCCGACCCACGGCGTAATCAGGATCACTGCCACTGCCGCCAGCGTCGACAAGGTGAGCGACTCACTTTCACCCAGCGTACCGGTGGAACTCAGGAACGCCGGCACATAGGTGATACCCACGTAATAGGTGATCGATCCCAGTGCGGAGATCGCAAAGGTGCGCCAGATAGCAATGCGGTGATGGGCCAGCGTGTCGCGCACCGGCGTCCGGGGCACACTACCGCGCGCCTGCTGGCGCTCGAAATCCGGTGACTCCTGCATGGCTGAGCGCGCGATCCAGACACTGCCGGCCAAAGCCGCACCAACGAAGAACGGTATGCGCCACGCCCATGCGTCGAGATCATCCCGGCTCGATAAAGCCACCGTCACCGCCGACACGCCGACCGCCAACAAGGCACCGATCTCGCTGGCCGCCGAGGCCAGCGAGGTCACCAGTCCGCGATGCCGCTTCTCCGAGCCTTCGAGCAGATAAGCGACCACGCCGGTGTATTCGCCTCCGACGGAGAACGCCATCAGGCAGCGCAGCAGCAACAACAGATAACCCGCGACCACGCCCATGTGACGATAGTCGGGCAGAAGTGCGGTGATCAGCATCGCCACCGTCATCAACGCCATCGACAACAACAACGTATGCCGCCGGCCCAAGCGGTCGCCAATCACACCAAACACCAGCGCGCCCAGCGGCCGCATCGCATACGAAATGGCAAAACCCGCCAGCGTGGCGAGTAGCGAATGATCGCCACCACCGAATAACACCCGCGACAACACCGTGGCGAAATACAGTTAGAGCGTGAAGTCGTACCACTCCACCACGGTGGAGAGCGCAGCGATAACCATTGAGGCACGCGTGATGGGTGACCCGCCCTGCCCCGTACTCGTCATTGGCGTCCTCCCTCTAGCGTCGTCATGTTCCCTGCGGCGCTCGTGGGAATCGCACCGAGTGCTCTCGATCACGCGGCATGCTTCCGCCCATGCACCATAACAGCAAGCACCCGCCGCTCGCGCAACGGGTGCCTGCGATAACAGCACAACGCCTCGTGGTTTACGCCGCCAGCTTCTGCGCTGCGATTAACGTGACAAGCAGCCTTACGCGCTGACCAAGGGTTGCCCACCCTGTACAACGCGATCCAGCCATTGTGCGTAGGCGTCCTCGGCACCGACCTGCCGGCGCGCGTGCTCCAGCGCATCGTTCATGCCGAAGGCTTTCCAGGCGACGGGCGCCAGTCGCGCCAGCAGTGGCTGATCGCGTTCCACGTCCCTGATCAGGGCGAGCGTACGCTCGCGGAATTCCTCCAGCACCGGCGAACCGTAGTGCGCCGCATTCGACAGTATCGCCAGATAGGCCATGCGCGGCACCACCCATGATGGCCACTGCAACGACATGCGCAACCACCATTCGAGCATGTTGCGCTCGCCCCACAGACCATCCTTGGGCACCAGCCCATTCGCCACCAGCGATAGCATCAGGCTCTGGGAGAGTCCGGTGAGATAGACGTCCATCGCTTCGACCGAGGGGCGCGCATACCAGGTATCCCACGGCGTTTCGCGCAGCTCGCCCAATGTGGCCAGTAACCGCTGTTCCAGCGCAAGCACGCCCTGCCCCAGCTCGTCGGCGGGAACATCGATCTGTTCGCGGGCGATCCAGTCGTTCTTCTCGGCGGACCAGACATGGCAGGCGACGCGCCAACGTCCTTCGCTGTCGTCGATGCTGCCGCACACGATGATGTCGCCACGCGACTTGAACGCCTCGATGGTCGCGTCGTCATCATCCGACGCACCGAACAGTACCGGCCCGCCACCGCGCACCACGGGAATCACCGCTTGTCCTTCGTGCCCGGTCCAAACATGCACCGACTCAGCGAAATACAACGGCAAGGCGCGGCTCAGCCGGCCAATGGCGTTCTCGCGCTCCTGCTGCGCCGCTTCGCCGCCGGTCAGCTTCTTGCTCAGGCACAGAAACAGGACTTTCTTCGCCGTCTCGATCTTGGGTGCGAACAACCATGGCGGATTGCGCAGGCCATACGCCCAGATCGGCCCGATGTAGGGAACGCCTGCGATATCCATCGCCTGCTCGACGATGGGCGTGGGCTTGGCTTCCTGCGTGCGACGCTGCTGGAATTCTGCCGAAAAACGATCCAGGTATTGCTTGAACGGCGGCAGGTCCAACGCGTAGAGCTTCGAAAGCAGCGCTTCACCTTCGTCCAGACGGTCAAGCTGCAGATACGCCTGCACCAGGTTCATGCCTGCGCGCGGGTCGTGCCGCTGAAAATCCAGCACCGGCGCGATCAGCTCGACCATCAGCGGCACCTGGCCATGATTGCCGAGGTCGCCGGAGACCATCATCAACGACTCAGCATCGAGTGTGGTCGTCGCCAGCACCTGCTCGTAGAGCGCGCGCGCATCGGCCACGTCACCGTGTTCGAGATGGCCGCGCGCGAGCCACAGTTGCGCGCGCCAGCTGCCGGGCAGTGCGGCCACGCGCTGCAATGCACTGGCATAGGCTTCGTCGCCGCCGCGATCCTTGTGGATGCCGGCCCACCACATCAGGCCGTTGTCGAGATTGGGTTCGCGCTCGATCGCCTTCCACAACGTGGCTTCGGCCTTCTCGTGCTCGCCACGCTCGGCTTCCACTTTCGCGAGATTGGTGAGCAGCGTGCCGGTTTCGCCGACCTTCTGCATCGTCTCGCGCAGTATCGCTTCGGCATCGTCTAGCCGACCGAGCTTGAGCATAACGATGGCGCGCATGGTGCCACTGCGCTCGGGAATGGGATCGATCGTCAGCAAACGCGCGGACGCTGCCTTGACCTCTTCAAACATGCCGTCGTTGATCCCGTTGAGGATCAACGAGTACAGGGCATCTGGCTGATCCCAGCTCGACTTGAGCTGGGGAAGGAACAGCTTGTCGCGCCAGTCGGCGCGGGTGATCTTCATCTCGCGGCCGTAGGCGTCGTAGACCGTGATGAGTTCCTGCTCATCCGGCGGCGGCGCGGTTGGGGCTTGTGCCGGCGCGGCAGCCGGGTCGGTCTTCTTGCCCGAAAAGCGGTCCATGATGCGCTTGAACATCCGTGTTTCCTTGCGTGGATTCAGGTGCGCAGTATGCCGTCCCGCTGCGGAACCTTGCATGACACGCGTAACGGCGCGCTCGTCGATCCTCGACGGGCGCGCCGCACCTCTCAGGCCGCAGAAGCCTGCAAGGCCAATGCATCCAGCGCGACCAGTACATCGTCGGGGAGCACCAACGCCGCCGCCTGCATGTTTTCGCGCAGGTGTGCGACTGACGACGTACCCGGAATCAGCAGGATGTTGGGCGCGCGATGGAGCAGCCACGCCAGCGCGACCTGCATCGGCGTCGCGCCCAGCGAGGCGGCGATATGCGACAGGCCCGACGACTGGATCGGGGTGAAGCCGCCCAACGGGAAGAACGGCACATAGGCAATGCCCTGGACCGCGAGCTCCTCGACCAGCGCATCGTCGGCGCGATGTACCAGGTTGTAGTGGTTCTGCACGCAGACGATCTCGGTGATGCGCTGTGCTTCGGCCACTTGCGCCGAGGTGACGTTACTCAGGCCAACGTGGCGCACCAGCCCCTTGCGTTGCAGCTCGGCCAGCGCCTCCACTTGTCGGGCGATGGAGCCTTCCTTGGGTGCATGCACGTCGCCCATGATGCGGATGTTCACCACATCCAGCACGTCGAGACCGAGGTTCTTCAGGTTGTCGTGTACGCCGCGTTCGAGCTGGGCCGGCTCCTGCGCGGGCAACCACGAAGCGTCTTCGCCACGGAACGCGCCCACCTTGGTGACGATCACCAGGTCGTCGCGATACGGATGCAGCGCCTCGCGAATCAGCCGGTTAGTCACGTGCGGCCCGTAGAAGTCGCTGGTGTCGATGTGATTGACGCCCGCCGCAACGGCCTCGCGCAGTACGGCAAGCGCGGCTTGGTGGTCTTTCGGCGGGCCGAACACGCCCGGGCCGGCTAGCTGCATGGCGCCGTAGCCCATACGGTTCACGGCGGCACCGGCGAACGGAAAGGTCTTCAGGGGATGAGTCATGGCGATGTCCTCAATGGGGTGACGCCACTATGCACACGCCTCGTCTGTTAGAGAATCCATGCCAATTCGTACAGGCTGTGCAAAAATTTGCACAATGGCCATGGAATTCAACGATCTCGCCGCCTTCCTCGCCGTTGCCCGGGCAGGCGGCTTCCGCGACGCCGCGCGCGCCAGTGGCGTATCTGCCTCCGGGCTCAGCGTGGCGGTGCGGCGACTGGAAGCCGCTCTCGGAGTGCGTCTGCTCAACCGCACCACCCGCAGCGTGGCGCCCACCGAGGCGGGCCAGCGACTGATCGAACGACTCACGCCAGTGTTGTCGGAAATGGAGGCCGCACTGGATGTGCTCAACGCCTTCCGCGACAAACCCACCGGCACGCTCCGGCTCAACGTGCCGGCCGGAGTGGCCCGTGTGGTGCTGCCGGCCATCCTCGCTGACTTCCTCAAGGCGTACCCGGACATCCTGGTCGACGTGGCGGTGGAGGACAGTTTCGTCGACGTGCTGTCCGCCGGTTGCGATGCCGGCATCCGCTACGACGAGCGGCTGGAGCAGGACATGGTGGCCATCCCCATCGGCCCGCGCGTGCAACGCTTCGCCACGGCGGCTACGGCCGCTTATCTCGATGCGCATGGCCGCCCCCATCATCCGCGTGATCTGCTGCAACACGCTTGCCTGCGGGGCCAGTTTGCCAGCGGCGCGATGCCGGTGTGGGAGTTCGAACGCGATAGCGAAGTCGTGCGCATCGAGCCCACTGGCCCGCTGCGCACGCGTCCCGGCGCCGCGCTCGATCTGCTCATCCACGGTGCGTTGGCCGGGCTCGGCGTGGTGCATATATACGAGGGACTGTTGCGCCCCCATCTCGACAGCGGTGCGCTCGAACCCATCCTGGAATCGTGGTGGCAGAACTTCAGCGGCCCCTTTCTGTATTACCCCGGACGCCAGAACCTACCGACGCCATTGCGAGCCTTCGTGGATTTCATCAAGGCACGCAACGCGTCAGGCGATCCCTGAGACTTATGCCGTACGCTGCATCTCGCGGAACACGCGCGGCGATGAAGGGGTGAACAGGCTATTTGCTTCCGCCACCGTGAGCATGTGGTCGCCCATGATGTCGAAACGCCCCTTCACCAGCGCTTCTTCGGCGATCCGGCCGAGGTGCGCGAGCACTGCCTGCATGGTGCCGCAGCCAAGACTGATGCGGCGCACGCCCAATCCGCGCAGCGTGTTCGCATCAGGCGCACCCGGATAACCCACGTAGACGTTGAGCGGCACCGACAGTGCCATGGCGAACCGTGCAATCTCCGCCGGATCGGCCAAGCCGGGAACGAAAATGCCGTTGGCACCCGCTTCGACGAAGGACAGCGCACGATCCAGCGCCTCCTTGAAGCGCGCCTCACCGGTAAGCCCCGGTGTGATGTAGGCATCGGTGCGCGCATTGATGAACAAAGGCACGCCGCGATGCTCCGCCACCGCGCGAATGCAAGCGATCCGCTCGCGCAGAATGCGCGGATCGGCCAGCTGACCGGTGGCCGGGTCCTTGCCGTCTTCGATATTGATACCCACCACACCGAGCTGAATCAGCGCACCAACCAACGCACCGGTCTCTTCGGCATCGTGGCCGTAGCCGCGCTCGACATCGACGCTCACCGGCACCGCAACGGCGTCGATGATGCGTCGGCAGGCGAGCAGCAGGTCGTCGAGCCCCAGCTGTTCACCATCCGGAGCGCCCAGAGCCCAGGCCATGGCGGCGCTGCTGGTGGCCACGGCGGGTGCCCCGGCCTTTTCGATGACGCGAGCGCTGGCCGCATCCCAGGCGTTGGGCAATACCAAGGGTGCGCTACCGGCGTGCAGCTGGTGGAACGCGTGGGCGCGGGCTTTCTGCTGTTCGATACTCATGACAGTGATCCGTAAGGTCGCCCGCACTTCGGGCAGGTCTAGGAGACCATCGCCACCCCAGGGCCCGCTGTCAGAATCTTTAGCTATCCACCCACCGGCACAGGCCCTGGGCGGAGCGCCTTGTTATGCTCCGTCACATCCCGCCCGAGCCGTACCGGCACCGAGCCCATGTCGACCATCACCAGCCACGTACTGTTGTCGACGGACACGCTGACACTGCGCGACGTGCACTGCAGCGGCACCTGTCAGCACCGGAGTGCGGAGGAATGCGCCGCATCCACCCAGTTGGTCTTTCCGTATCGCGGGCTGTATCTGCGCCATGTGTCGTCCGACCAGTCGGTGGCCGATGCCAACCACGTGTTGTTCTTCAACCGACAACAGGGTTATCAGGTCAGCCATCCCCTCGACGGTGGTGATGCCTGCCTGTCGATGAACCTTGCGGAACCCTTGCTTGCCGAACTCGCGCCGAAAGCGCTGATCCATGTGGAAGAGGGCCTGACCTTCCGTTCGCAGTCGCAACGCATCGACGCCCGCGCACAGGCGCTGGTGGCCTTGCTGCGCCACAGCCTGCACAACGGCAGTATCGAACCACTGGAAGCCGAAGCGCTGGCGCTGACTCTTGTCTGCCGCAGCTTGGGCCCACGCACCTCGCGCACGCCAAGTTCCACGCATGCGCGCCGCCGCCTCGCCGACCGCGTGAAGATGCTGCTCGCCAGCGATCTGTCGCGCCGCTGGACGCTCGCCGAGATCGGCGAGGAAATCGGCAGTTCGCCGGTTTATCTCACGCAGGTCTTCAAACAAGTGGAAGGCATGCCGCTCTATCGCTACCAGTTGCAGCTACGTCTGGCGCGTGCGCTGGACCTGCTCGGCAAGATGGAGGATCTCTCCGCTCTGGCCGCCGAACTGGGCTTCTCCAGCCACAGTCATTTCACCAATGCATTCAGGCAAGCCTACGGGCGCTCGCCCGCGGAATTTCGGCAATCGTCGCGGGGCATGGCACCGCTGCTTACCTGATCCTGGCAGCCCGCGACACAAGGCGCACGCCCACGGCGTAGCCGCATACCAGACCCGCCGCCAGCGCCATCAGCAACATCATCCACACCAGTGGATCGAAGACCATCATGCCGAACTCCCATTCGGCGGAATACGCCATGGAAAGCGCCGTCGCGAGCGCGAACAGGATGCCGCCACTGCGCGCCCACGCCTTCAGTGCACGCGCGTCGCCGGCGTCATGAACGTACTCGCTGATGTCACGGGGATCGATGTTGGACACGGGAGCCTGCGCAAGCCATGAAAACCGGTACACAGCTTAGAAAGCGCCCCCGGGCCACCGACATAGGACAAGTCCGAATTCTTCCATCCCGAACCTGTCCACCCCACCGTATCGGCCATGCGGCAAACAACTAAAGAATTCGACAGCGCCACCGAGAGACGCCGTGGTCTCCTGATCACACCCGACACCGGGTGACTACAGGAGAGAACCATGAGCGAGAAGACCTGCGCCGCGTGCGATTACCCGTTGGACGACAACGCCATCAAGGTCACCATCGGCCATCGCGTGGTCGAGGTGTGTTGTGAAGAGTGCGCACAGAAGTTGCGCGAAGCTCAGTCCAAAGCCAGCGGTTGAAGCCTGGGTGCGTCCGCTCAACGGACGCGCCTTTGTCATGGGCATCACGAACCGGAGGCAGCCCTGCTGCCTCCGGTTCGTGCCACGTGCATGGACCACTGTCATACTGGTTTGGCAACACGCCAGATATTCACGGGATATCGACACATGGACCGAACGTTCACGCGCCTACGTGAAGTCATCGCAGCGGCGCTGCTTGTGTTTACCTCGCTCACGTTGGCTTTACCCGTGCGCGCTCAATCCGACGACGCCAGCCAACGCGAGATCGCCGCTCTGCTTTCCTTCGTCGCGCACAGCCCCTGCACGTTCATCCGCAACGGTACGGCGTATCCCGCCACACAGGCCGAAGGCCATCTCGAGGATAAGCTGCACTACCTTCAGCGAAAGGGCAAAGTGCATTCGGCGGAGGATTTCATCCAGCTCGCCGCCACCGAAAGCAGTATCAGCGGCAAGCCCTACCTCGTGCGTTGCGATGGCAAGGAACGGCCATCGGCCGATTGGCTCAACGAGGAATTGACACGTTTGCGCAACGCAGGAAGCTAAACGCCCAAGCATCCGCTTCAACATAAAAACCCAACTTTTCCAGCAGGAAACAGTATGACCCTTCGATGGACCATCCCCGCCGCCTTGTCATTCCTGCTGTGCATCGCCGTAGCACCTAGCCACGCGCAAGACGACGTTGTCGGCGTCGTCACCGATCCCTGCGCCACGCAGAAGACGCCCGAGCAGGTACCGGCAGGTCAATGGATGACGTACATCCTCAGTCACGATTTCGGCAAGCTGTGCCAATACCGCGCGCAGAACGCAGAACTACTGCGCGCGGGCAACGCGACCCGTGTCGTCTTTATGGGCGACTCCATCACGGAGTTCTGGGGCAAGCAGAATCCCGCTTTCTTCACCAACGGCTACGTCGATCGCGGCATCAGCGGCCAAACCACCTCGCAGATGCTGCTGCGCTTTCGCCAGGACGTGATCGACCTGCATCCGCACGCCGTGCATATTCTCGCCGGCACCAACGACGTTGCCGGCAATACCGGCCCGATCACGCTGGAACAGGTTGAAGGCAACATCGCCTCCATGGCTGAGCTGGCCAAGGCGAACGGTATTCGCGTCATCCTCGGTTCCATTCCACCTGCCGCGCACTTCCCGTGGCGTCCCGAGATCCACCCCGTCGACACCATCCGGACGCTCAACGCGTGGATCAAGACCTATGCCGCACGCAACGGATTCGCGTACGTCGACTACTACGACGCGCTGGCGACAGCCCAGGGAGGTATGAAACAGGGGCTCGCGGATGATGGCGTACACCCAACCAAGCAGGGATATGCTGCGATGGAACCGCTCGCACGTGCGGCCATCCAGGCTGCTACGCCATCGAAATAGAGATGCCGTGCGCTACAGCCTACAGAGGCCATCCAGGCTGATCCGGTGGCGAAAACGTCGACTGACGCGCAGTGCAGCACCACCCTTCAAGGTCACTAGCGCATCCCGCGTGGGCAGCAAGCTAAAGCCTTGGACTCGGTCGACAGCGACGATGGTAGAACGATGAATTCGCGCGAAGCGTCTGGGATCGAGCCGCCGCTCCATGCCTTCCATGCTCTCGTGGATCATGTGGAGCCGTGCTCCCGCATGCAAGGTGACATAGTCGCCGCTGGCCTGGATCCAGTCGATCTCGTCCACGCCGATCCAGACGGTGCGTCCGCCACGCTTCGCCTCGAGACGTGCATCCCACGCCGCAAGCTCGTGACCGGGTACGGCAACCTGAGAGGTGTGTGCCTGCCGCTCCCGCACGCGTTGGCGAACCGCGCACAGGGCATCGTCGAAACGGCCATCGTCAATGGGCTTCATCACGTAATCGACCGCGTGCACGCCGAATGCTTGCAGCGCATAGCTGTCGTGGGCCGTCAGGAAGACAACCAAAGGCGGCTTGTCACCATCGATCGCCGACAGCAGTGCAAATCCATCCATGGCGGGCATCTGTATGTCGAGAAATACGACGTCCGGCCGCAACGTTTCAATCATCCGCAGGCCCACCATGCCTGACTCTGCCTCGCCGACCACCACCACATCGGCAGCGCGACGCAGGCAAACACGCACACCGCGCCGCGCCAGTGGTTCGTCGTCGATGATCAGCGCCCGGATCATGTCGCAAGCTCGGTCGCGGTCTGGTGGGGAATCTCCATCGTGGCCAACCAGCCTTTCCGTGTGTCACCCGATGCGGAAAACCGATACGCGTCACGATAGCGTGCGGCCAGTCGCGCCGCCGTATTGGCGAGCCCGAGGCCACCTGCCGAAGCCGATTGAGCAGGTAATTCGCTGAAACTGTTACGCACCGCGATTTCCACCATGCCACCACGTCGGCAAACGGAGAGTGACAACGTGCCGCCTTCGGGGCTAGGCGCGATGCCGTGACGGACAGCGTTCTCTACCAACGGCTGCAATAGCAGGTGTGGCACCAGCGCATTCCTGGCCTCCGGATCGCAATGGATGGATACCACCAGCCGTCGGCCCAGGCGGATCTGCTCGATCTCCACGTATTGCTGGACCTGCGCGAGTTCCTGGGCAAGGGTCACATCCCCTTGCCGGGCGGGTTCCAAGGTGGCGCGAAGAAAATTGGCCAGTAGCGCGATCATGCGTCTTGCCGATCGCGCATCGCCTTCGCCCACCAGCGTGGATATGCCGTTGAGAGTGTTGAACAGGAAGTGAGGCGTAATCTGGTAACGCAACGCCTTTAGTTCCGCTTCGCGCGCCAGCGATTCGGCCAACAGCAGTTCCCGCTCGCGCAGCCGCGCCTCGCGCCAGTGTTGGGCGGCCCCGTAGATCGCGCTCCACGCCACCAACATGATGGCCGGGCTGAACGCGTTGGCAAAACCAACGAGCGCGACCGCCCGCCAATGCGATGCTTCCGGACCGACATGACCGGCCGCAGCCTCCAAGGCCGCACCGCTCACGGAGCACACCACGCCAAGTACATACGAACACGCCACGATCACGGTCATGGCCTTGGGCCACGGCAACCGTCCCGCCGCCAGCCGGCGGCACAGCGCGAGCATGACGAAGCTCGCCAGAAAAGCCGCCGCCGTGGTGCCGGCGAAGTAAAGGAGCACGGGATAGGCACGGCGATAGGGCAACGCACCAAGCGCGCTGACGAGCCCATACGCCACCCACCCACCGACATGAAGCAACCACGCCTTTGGACGTCCCAAAGAATCATGTTCCGGCGTCATGCGCGTCATTCTCGCCTACGTACTCCGCACCTCGTGTACCGCATGACCGGTGAAAGCGGTCCGCCTGCCGAAAACCGATTCTCTGCCACACGGCCACGCCGTAGTCTCTGCCCAGCCCACCCGACGCGCGCATCACTAACCTCATCGAAGAGACGCCATGAACAGCCTGTCCGAACGACCGACGAACCCTTTAATCGCCACCACTCTGATCGCCGGCACACTCGACCTGCTGTCGGCCGTGACCTATGCGCTCCTGGAGGGCAAGAACCCACTCGCCATACCTGTCGGCATCGCCTCCGCCATCTGGCCCGGTGCGATCAAAGCTGGCGCACCCGCGCTCGTGGTCGGCGTGCTGTTGCACTTCATCATCATGTTCGTGATGGTGGCCGTGTTCCTGGCCACCGCGCGAAAGATCCCATGGCTCACGGCAAAGCCTTTCGCCTCTGGCGTGCTCTATGGCCTGCTGTTGTGGGCGGTGATGAATTTGATCGTGCTGCCCCTGCGTTGGCCCTCACTCTTCCCGCACATCACCGCCCTGTCATTCGGCGAGCAGATCTTCAGCCACACGGTGCTAGTCGGCTTGCCGATCGCATGGATGGCGAGCCGCGCGACAAAGCATCGCGACGCCTGACGCCGACCCACACACAGGCGCACGCCATGCTCATGATGAAACGGCCTCTTGCGCAGAGTCGGCGGCCACGGGACGGGCACTCTCCGGCCGAAGCTGCGCGGGATCGTAGTAGAAACGCTCATGGACGATCTTGCCGTCGACCCACTGCTGCACGGCGATTTCGTCCAGCGACAGGCGCGCCGCATCGTTTGCAAACTCGAAATGCCATTGGATGACGACATGATCGCCGTCGACCATCACCTGTACCGCATGACCCTTCACGGTGGTGAAGGTGTTGAGCACCAACTGCTCGTTCTCGATCAACGCCTCGAGCCCGATGCGTGACTTCTGTTGGTTTTCCCAAACGACGGCAGATGGATGGTAGTAACGCTGCAGCGCCTCGATGAAGCGGCCGCTCTCCACCAACGTGACAAACGTATCGACGACATGACGCTCAGGCATGGGTGGCTCCCGCAAGCAAAAGGTGGGGATTGCAAGGGCGGATCGACGACCGCCCCGGTCGCTGAGCAGACTAGGTTGGCGATGCTGTCGGGTCACTCGGCCCGGGCGACAGATCGATGGGCGATCCCGCCGCCCATTTGCGAATAGCCTGTGCAATATCGCCAATCTTGACGTCTCGCCCGCCATCGCATGTCCCGACCAAGACGGAAAGGCACGCCGCATGGTGCTGATAAACATGGTGATTTCCCTGGGTGACTGGCTTGCCGAATGCTCGCAGCCCATGCAAATTGGCGCTTGACGTACAAGGCAAAATCGCCAGGCTTGGCGTATTGCCGCGAATGAAGGAAACCGACGTGCGGGTCGCCATTCTTGCTTACGACGGATGCATGGGCGCCGAAGTCCTCGGACTATCGGACGTACTACTCGTCGCCAACCGCATCAGCTTGTTGCGCGCGCCGGACGCGCCGGTGCCGTTCGCCATCTCGATCATCGGCACGCACGCTGGACAGGTGCGGCTGGCGGGCGGCGCACAGCTCACCGTGGCGGCACCCATGCCTTTCGATCTGCTCGTGGTGCCGGCATTCGACTTCAACAGCGCGGAAGACATCAGCACGGCACTCGCCGGCCTGGACGAGGAAAAGCTGCTTATCCGTCGCGCGGCGGAACAACGCAAGGTCGCCTCCATTTGCGGTGGCAGCCTGTTGCTCGCGGAGGCCGGCATTCTGGATGGACGCCAAGCGACCACTGCATGGGCGCTGGCCGGAGAGATGGCGAGACGCTATCCCAGGGTCGATGTCGTACCTGATGCCCTGCTCATTCGCGACGGTGAGATCGTTACCTCGGGCGCATTCACCGCGTATGGCGATCTTGCCCTGCAGCTCATCCGCGATTGCGCGGGCACCAGCCTCGCCCGCGCGGTGGGCAGGTTCAGTCTGATCGATCACAGCCGGCGCAGCCAGGCCGCGTATCTGGATCACCGCTTCAGCCACAAGCGGAAGGAATCGTTCGCCCGAGCGGTGAGCACGTGGTTCGAGCAACGCTTGGCGGAGCGCTACAAACTCGACGCGCTGGCCGATGCGTTCAATCTCTCCAGTCGCACTTTATTGAGGAAGTTCCACGCTGAAACCGGGCGCTCGCCGCTCGACATGCTGCATGACCTGCGCGTGGAGAAAGCCAAGTTACTGCTGGAGAACACCACGCTGAGCGTCGCGCAGATCGCGGGTGAAGTGGGTTATCTCGACGTGGCGACGTTCTCACGGCTGTTTACGCGCCGCACGCAACTGACGCCGGCTGTCTTCCGCAAACGCTTCCATACCGCCGACGTTACGGTGTTCTGACGCATCGCCGCGCGATGGCGAACACGCCCATGAATCTGGCCGTGATACCCGCTGTTTCGGGTAAAGGCGATTGCTAACGTCCCACCTGCCTTGGACACCACGAGCAGGACGTATGGACAGCATCACCTTGCAAACTTCACCGGCTGCATCGACATCACGCGCGGGAATACCCAACCGGATTTCACCAGGCCAACGCCTGTTACAAACGGGCATGCGCCTGCTGGGTTCGATCCATCCATCGTCCGCTGCCACGTTGATGAAACGCTTGTGGTTCTCCGCGCCACGATCCACGCCTCGCGCAGCGGAACAAGCTGTGCTGGACAGCGGCACCCGCTTGTCGTTCAACGTCCACGGTCGGAAGATCGCCGCATGGGTCTGGGACAACCACGGTCCGACCATTCTGTTGCTGCATGGCTGGGGCGGCTATGCCGGCCAGTTGCACGCGTTCGTTGAACCACTGCATGCGGCTGGCTTCCGTGTGGTCGCTTTCGACGCGCCTGCGCATGGCGCGTCTGCCGCCAGCCGACACGGCGGTCGCCGGGTGACGTTCTTCGAGTTCGCCGATGCGTTGGAAATCGTGGCGTCCGCCGAAGTGTCCGTGGCCGGCATCATCGCCCACTCCGGTGGATGCACCGCGCTATCGCTGGCCTTGCGCGCAGGATGGAATGCACCGGCAAACATTGTTTTTGTCGCGCCGTTTGCCCAGCCGTCCGCCGCCATCAAGGGGTTTGCACACGCCATCGGCGCGAATGAGCGGGTCGTTGCAACGTTCAGCACCGACGTCGAGCGCTGGTTAGGGCACCCCTGGTCGTATCTGGACATCGCCACACTGGAGGACACACATAAGTGGCGACGGCTTCTGGTGATCCATGACGAAGAGGATCGCGAAGTTCCGCTGTCACAGGCACGTGCCGTGGCGGCGTCCTGGCCATCGGCACAACTCGTGGAGACGCGAGGCCTGGGACACCGACGCCTGCTGCGCGAGCCCGCCGTGATCGAAGGTGTGCTTGCGTTCTTCGCGAAACCCATGTTGGCCGCGCCGCGCCTGGGCCGCGACTATCTTCCGCGTGATTCACGGGCCACGCTGGATGCAGCGTACGAAAGCTTTGCATCCCGCACGCCCGCCACCTGCGCCCATCGCTGAAACGGTCTGCACGTGCGCAAACCGGCGTTCAAGCCGCCCGCATCACACGCACCGGCACTGACTTATAGGACGGCGTTCCGCTGAGCTTGTCGTGATAGTCCAGCGGCACCAGGCAATTGCCTTCGGGGTAATACGTGGCCACCGCACCACACGCGATCTCGTAGGCTACTGCGATGACTTTGTCGAGGCTGCGCACCTTGCCCTGACCAAACGCGGTTTCCACGCGCACGACATCACCTTCGCGAATGCCGAGTTCGGCAAGGTCGTCTTTATTCATGAACACCACGTCGCGACGGCCAAAGACACCGCGATAGCGATCGTCGTAACCGTAGATGGTGGTGTTGTACTGATCGTGGCTGCGGACCGTGGTGAGCTTGAGAACGCCGGCATCTGCGACGACTGGATCCTCCTCCACCCCATAGAAGAGTAGGAACTGCGCTTTGCCCGACGGCGTCTTCCACACGCGTTCTGTCGGCGGCAGCGGCAAACGGAACCCACCGGGTACGCGGATGCGCTCGTTGTAATCGCCGAAATCGGGAAAGACCAAGGCGATGGCATCGCGGATGCGATCGTAATCCGCGATCAGTTCCATCCACGGCACGCGGGTCTTAGGCAACGTCGCCCGCGCCAGGCCGGCGACGATAGCGGGCTCCGAACGCAAAGCCTCGGAAGCCGGCGCAAGCTTGCCGCGCGAGGCATGCACCATGGACATCGAATCTTCCACCGTCACCGATTGCGGCCCGGCCGCCTGCATGTCGCGCTCGGTACGGCCCAGGCACGGCAGCAAAAAGGTGTGTTTACCGGTGAGCAGATGCGAGCGATTGAGCTTGGTCGCCACATGCACCTGCAGCTCCAGGCCACGCATGGCGGGCAGACACACTTCTGGATCAGGCATCGCCATCGCCAGATTGCCGCCCAGACAGAGCAGCGCTTTTGAGCGACCCTCGATGATGGCCTGCATGGCTGCAACGGCATCGTGGCCATGCGTGGCCGGCGGGCGGAAGCCAAAGGTCTGCTCGATGCGGTCCAGCAATACGGCAGTGGGCTTTTCAGTGATGCCGACCGTACGGTCGCCCTGTACGTTCGAGTGTCCGCGCAACGGGCAGATGCCCGCGCCCGGCTTACCGAAGTTGCCGCGCAACAACAGTAGGTTCGCTACCTGCTGCACGTTCTGCGTACCGGTACGGTGCTGGGTCATGCCCATGCCGTAGGTGATGATGGTGGCGTTGGACTTGGCATACGCCACGGCGACGGCACGCAGATCACTTTCGGCAAGGCCGGCGGTCGCCTCGATCTCTTCCCACGTCGTCGCGCGAAGATCATCCGCCAGCGCGTCGAAGCCCTGGGTGTGCTCGCGGATGAAGGCATGATCGAGCACGCTCGAATCCGGCCCAGCCGCGGCGTCCATCTCCAGCAGCGCTTTCATGATGCCCTTGAGCGCTGCCGCATCGCCGCCGATCTTTACCTGCAAATACGTCGATGCAATCGGCGTCGAGCTGAGCGTCGCCATCTCCAGCGCATCCTGCGGATCGGCGAAGCGCTCCAGCGCGCGTTCCTTCAGCGGATTGAACACGATGATGGGCGCACCGCGACGTGCCACCTCATGCAGCGTGCCCATCATGCGCGGATGGTTGGTGCCCGGGTTGTGGCCCATCGCGATAATGAGTTCGCAATGGTCGAAGTCGTCCAGCGACACCGTGCCCTTGCCAATGCCGATGGCGGGCGGCAAGCCCACACTGGTGGCTTCGTGGCACATGTTGGAGCAGTCGGGGAAATTGTTGGTACCGAACTCCCGCGCAAACAACTGGTAAAGGAAGGCGGCCTCGTTTGAGGCGCGGCCCGAGGTGTAGAACTCCACCGTATCCGGGTCGTCCATCCCGCGCAGAATCTCGCCGATGCGTGCAAAGGCGTCGTCCCAGCTGATGGCTTCGTAGATGTCTTTGTCCGCGTTGTAGACCATGGGGTGCGTCAGGCGCCCCTCGTCTTCCAGTTCGTAGTCGCTCCAGTGCCACAACGAACTCACCGTGTTGGCGGCGAAGAAGGTCGGCGGTACGCGTTTGTGCGTGGCTTCCCAGGTAACGGCTTTCGCACCGTTCTCGCAAAACTGGAAGGTCGACGTGTGCTTCTTGTCCGGCCATGCGCAACCGGGGCAGTCGAAACCCTCGGGCTTATTGGTGCGCAGCAGGGTGATCGTCGCGTCGGCGGCGTCCATCTGTTCGCGCACGGCGCGCGCGGTGGCGCGCAACGCGCCCCATCCGCCTGCCGGCTTGTCGTAGATGCGGATGCCGGGAATGTCTTGGTCAGCCATGAAACAACGTCCTGCAAAGCCTGATGCATATCGCGGATCAGGCCTTTATACACAAAACGCAGTTACCGCACGGCAAACCTGCGCGCCACGATGACGGAGTCAGCCACCCAGTTCCTGGAAGGCATGCCCGTTGGCCTCAAGGCCCTGAAGGATCGCCGGTGGCAGCTCGTTGGCCCACACGTGGCCTTCGAGCTGCCATTGACCGGGGTCCGACAGGTCGGGAAGCCCGGCGCCCTTTCTCACGTAGAGTCCGAGCGTCGGCTTCTTTGGGTTGATGTAGAGATCGAACTCGTCCATGCAGAGCCCTCCTCGGCAACCTTCGTCAGGGTCTTACTTGCTGGGCGATAGCATCACCGCAGCTTCGGCCGTCAGCTGCAGGAAGGTGAACGACACCTGCAGATAGAGCTGCACCGTGTTCTCGTTGTGGCTGAGGTAGCCGATGGAGATGTCCTGCCCCAGGTGGAGCTCGAAATCACCGCCGCGCGTGCTCAGCACCACGCCGCCGCTAATGGCCGGTGCCCAGATGATGTCGCCATCCACCAGGTTGCGCATGTCGCGCGCCACCGGGTAACCGTGCTGGGTAGCCGCACTCACTGCGGTATACGACTGCTCGCCCAGCAACAGCGTGTATGGTCCGTTGACGCCCATCTCACGCAACTGGCTCACTGCCTGCGCCACCACGGCTGGATAACCGGTGACGTCCTTCGGCAGCGGGATCGCCTTGTTGCTGCTGCCCTTGCGGATGCCTTCGATGTGAGCCTGATCGTAGCCTTCAAACACGGCGCGATCTTCGGCGAAGGCGATCTTGCGCGCAGCGTCCTTAAGCGGCTGCAAGTCGGGATCGTTCGCGCCACGCTCGACCGAGTCGAGCGCCTTGCGCGAAAGCTCGAACGGCACGCGCAGCTCCACCACCGGCTTCACTTCGCGCAGGTGAGCTTCGATGTCACCGTCCGGCGACTTGATCTTCTCTTGATGTCCCGTGCCCACCGAAGAGAACTCCGTGCCCTTGGGCCCCAGCACATCGACCACGCGACGCGCGGCCAGATGGCGCTTCAGGGTGCGCGCCGCTTCCTGCTCGATCTGTTCCCACGCCCCGGTGGAAATGGGCGCAAGCTTCCGGTGAAGATTATTCATGTGCAGGCTCTCCTTTGAGCGAACCGATACCGAGCGAACCGTCAGGCGAAGGCGTGGACGCGTTCGCTGCAGGGGAGGCGTCCTGGCCCGCTACGGCCGACGACGGCGCACCTTCCGGATCCACATCATCGAGGAAACTGGCGGTGGGAACGAAAAACAGCGATCCAGTAACCGCCTTGCTGAAATCCAGCAGGCGATCGTAGTTGCCAGGTGGGTTGCCGATGAACATGTTGTTGAGCATCTTCTCGGTACGCGACGGCGAGCGTGCGTAGCCGATGAAGTAGGTGCCAAACTCGCCCTTGGAGACATCGCCGAACGGCATGTTGTCCCGCAGGATCTGCAACTGCTCGCCGTTTTCCTCGATGTTGGTAAGCACGTTATGCGCGTAGCTCGCCTTGGCATCCTCCGCCTGCTCGATATCCGACAGTTTGTGCCGCCCGATGATGCGCTCCTGCTGCTCCACAGGCAGCTTGTTCCACGCTTTCAGGTCGTGCAGGTACTTCTGCACGATGACATAGCTGCCACCAGCGAAGTCCGCATCTTCGTCACCGATGAGGACGGCATCCAGCGCAGCCTGATCCACCGGGTTCTCGGTACCGTCGACAAAACCAAGCAGGTCGCGCTCATCGAAGTACTTGAAGCCATGCACTTCGTCTGCGGAGGTAACACCGTCACCGATGCGGGACATGATCTGGGAGGCCAGCTCGAAGCACAGGTCCATATGCGTGGCGCGGATATGGAAGAGTAAGTCGCCCGGCGTCGACGGGGCGTGGTGCTCGCCCTTGATCTCGATGAACGGATGCAGCTCGGCCGGACGCGGCTGCCCGAACAGACGATCCCACGTGTCCAAACCGAAGCCCATGGTGCACGTCAGGCGTCGCGTCGGGTGGCGGAAGCCGATGCCGCGCAACAGCGATGACATGTCCGCGCAGAGCGCGCGCACGGCAAGATCGGTCTGCGGCTGTGGCGACAGTGTCACCACGAGAAAAATGGCCGACTGCGTGAGTTTTTCTGCAACCGGTTGCGAAACGATGGAAGGCACAATCCACTCCTTTATGGCCTGTCTCTGATGCATGGCCGTCGCGCCATGAGGCACCCAAGCGGGCCGACAATCAACCCCCACGAAGGATTCGTTGACCACTTGCCCGGTGGGCGATTCTGGCGAACGGCTCGTCAACAAGCTGTCACACAAGGTCTACGCACCATCCAACCGCGCTCCGCCCCTGTCTCCGTCCTGCACAAGCAAGATGCAGCGCGCAGGTTCGTGGTGTGGATACGCTCAATCCCACGCGTCGATGCCCTGCAGTAACTTCTTCGCCAGGCGTGGCTGCCGCAGTTGCTCCAGCCACCAGTCCAGCGCGCGGCCAGGGTGGTCGCCGCGCCAGCCCACGTAGAGACGGTTCGGCTCGCGCGGCGCCGCCATGCGTTTCTCCACCAGGTCGCCGCGTTTGAGCAGCGACTGCACGCGCTGGCGCGGCAGCCAGCCCACACCCAGGCCGTCGCGCTGGGCCAGTACCTTGGCGCGCATGCTCGGCACGGCCAGCGTGGTCTGGCCGCCAAGGATGCCAAAGCTGCGGCTGTCCAGGCCCCGTGCGGTGTCGGCCACCACCACGGCGCGATACGGCAGCAGTTGTTCTTGCTCCAGCGGCTCGGTGAGCTTGGCCACTGGATGGCGTGGCGATACCGCGAACACCCACTCCATCACGCCCAGTTCTGCCCAGCGCAAGTTGGGGATCACCGGCGGCGCATTGGTGGCGCCGACCACTAGATCCGCACGGCCGTCGCGTAGCGCCTCCCAGGTGCCGTTGAGCACTTCATGGGTGATACGCACTAATACACCGGACTTGAGCGCGTCGAACGCGCGGATCACGGGCAGCAACGTTTCGAATTCCAGCACTTCGTCCGTCACCACCCACAGTCGGTCTTCCCAGCCGCCGGCCACTTGTTTCACGCGCTGTGTAACGCGCGAAACGTCCTGGGCAAGACGGGCGGATTCCTGCGCCAGCAATAGCCCCGCCGGCGTGAGCTGCAGGCGGTAGCGGCGCCGGTCGAACAGCAAGGCGTCGAAGCGCGCCTCCAACTGCCGGGCCGCATGCGAAACGGTTGAGGGCGCCTTATCCAGCAAAGCCGCCGCACGGGTAAGGCTGCCGCTGCTGTGGATGGCTTGTAGCAAGGCCAGTTCGTCGTTCGACAACATGTTCGATACCTTCGAACGTCTGCGCTTGCTCCATCGTACGGCAAAGCCCCCGCCGACGCGCAGGATGGCAACCGTTCCCACCATCCTTTGGAGTCACCACCATGAAACGTTTTGCAGATAAGACCGTACTCGTCACGGGCGGCAGCAGCGGTATCGGGCTGGCAGCCGCCAAGGCCTATGCCGCCGAAGGCGCCCGCGTGGTCATCACCGGCCGCGATGCGGCGGCATTGGCGCAGGCTGCCGACGCCATCGGCCCACAAGCCGTGGCCCTGGCGAACGATGCCGGCTCGCTGCCGGCCGCCAAGGCGCTGGCCGACGAACTGGCCCATCGCGGCTTGCGCCTGGATGCCGTCTTCGTCAACGCGGGCATCGCCAAGTTCGCTTCGCTGGAGAACGCGGACGAAGCATTGTGGAATCAGATCTTCGATACCAACGTAAAAGGGCCGTACTTCCAATTGCAGGCCTTGCTCCCCTTGCTCAACCAGGGCGCGGCCATCGTCATCAACGGTTCCATCAACGCGCATATCGGCATGCCGGACACATCGATCTACGCCGCGAGCAAGGCCGCGCTAGTGAGCCTGGCACGCACGCTTTCCGCTGAACTGCTGCCGCGCGGTGTGCGGGTGAACGTGGTGAGCCCCGGGCCGGTGAGCACGCCGCTCTACAACAAGCTCGGCGTCGACGCCTCCGCATTGGATGCAGTGGCCGCGCATATCCAGGCGCAGGTTCCGCTGGGTCGCTTTGGAAAACCGGAAGAGATCGCCGCGACCGTGCTGCACCTCACCGCGCGCGAATCGGCTTTTATCGTCGGCACCGAAGTGATCGCCGATGGCGGCATGAGTCAGCTGTGAAACAAGGTGATCGTGGCGGGCTCCCTACCCGCCACGATCACCGCTTGAAAAGAACGTCATCCGCCAACACAGAATCGGACACGACGCCTCATCTCGTATCCCCGATCCCCACCGCTTTGGAGAATCCCCATGAGTCAACGCCTCGACTACTACAAGGCCAACCCCGCCGCCATCAAGGCAATGGTTGGCCTGGAACAGCGCATCGCCCAGAGCGCGCTGGAGAAACCGCTGATCGAGCTGGTGCGCCTGCGTGCGTCACAGATCAACGGCTGCGCTTACTGCATGGACCTGCACTCGTCCGATGCCCTGAAGGCCGGCGAGAACCCGCGCCTCCTGGCCACCCTACCCGGCTGGCGCGAAACACAGTTCTTCACCGAGCGCGAACGCGCCGCGCTCGCCTGGACCGAAGCGCTGACCCTGGTCAGCGAGAACCACGTGCCGGATGATGTGTGGGAAGCAGTGCGCCCCCATTTCTCTGACGAAGAGCTGACCGACCTCTCCCTGCTGGTGGTGGCGATCAACGGTTGGAACCGCATTGCCATCGGCTTCCGCAAGATGCCCGCCTGAATCCTGGAACGCACCACCCATGCGCAACCAACCTCACCCGCCCGTCGATACCGCCTTCCTGCAGCAGGCTTTGGAGGACTTTGGCGTTCCGCGGGGAGGCGTGGTCATCGTGCATTCGTCGCTGTCCGCCTTCGGCAATGTGATCGGAGGCGGCGCGGCGGTGGTGGAGGCCTTGCTGGGTTGCATGGGCGATGCAGGGACGCTGGTGGTGCCCACCTTTACGCCGCAGATTTCCGACCCGCACCCCCACGACGGGGAGGCGAGTAGCCTGCCAGGCGATTCCCTCGGATCGCACGTGCCACTGTTCCACCGAACCACTCCAACACTGATGGGCGCGGTGCCGAATGCCGTGCTTGCTGACGCGCGTCATCGGCGCAGCTTCCACCCGCAGGCTTCGGTTGCCGCCATCGGGCCCCACGCCGAAACCATCACGGCTGATCACCCGCTCGCCTATGCTTTAGGCAAGCAGTCGCCATTCGAGAGGCTATACGAGCTGGGTGCCCATATTCTGCTGCTCGGCGTGGGTCACAACCGCAACACGTTCCTTCACTACGCGGAATCGCTGACGCCACGCCATCGCACCAAACGCCGCCGCTTTCCCTACGAAAACGCTAGTGAAGGCGTATGGATGGAGGTGCCCGATGTCGGCGACGACAACGGGCGTTTCTTTCCGCAAGTCGGCGCAGATGCCGACGCAGCCGGCCTGATCCGTCACCGAAGCATCGCATCTGCGCCCTGCCAGCTCATGGCCAGCGGACCGTTCGTCGATTTCGCGACGACACGCCTTGATGCATTACTTGCCGATGCGAAAAAAGTGGCACTCCGCTAGCAGCGCGGATCGCTAACGGCTCAACTCACAGATCCAGTTCACCTCCCAATGCTGGCCGCCATCGGGAGAGAACGACTGCTCCATCCGTGCCGCCTTGGGTGAAATGTTCAGCCACATCCAGCGAACCAGGATCGTGCGCCCTTTCCACGTCTGGTGGTTGTAGAACTCACCGCGGTTGCCGTGGAATTCACCGATCACCGGCGCATCGAGCTCACCCTTGTCCAGGTCCAGGCCGTAGATGTTCCATTGATGCGTATCCGGGTTGTACATGCGCATGGTCTGCGCCTTGATGTGCAGCTTCTTGTCCGGGCTGGTCACCTCGAACTGTTCGAAGTTGGCATTGGTGTCGAGCAGCTTGTGATGATTGGAGATGCCGTCGTACACGTCCCAGGCCGTCGAGTTGTTCAGGCGATCGGGCAGCCGGCGAACATGAGCTTTCCAGTCGCCGATAAGAAAATCGAAATCATGGGAACCGTCACGCGGTGGCGTGGCGAAGACAGCCGTCGGGTTCGCGGGAGCTTCAGCCGCCGCGCTCGACGATAGCCACCCGGCGAATGACACCACCCCGATAAGCAGGGAAAGAACGAGCTTCGATGCTTGCCATTTCATGCGATGCACGCTGACCTCCTGTTGAGTTCATACCGTGATGTGATGAAATCCTGAAGGGCTTCTGGTCCACGCTAAGCCCTGCTCCGCCATGCTGCGAGCACACCGAAGCCGGGCGTGCCGATGGTTCGCATGCTCCGCCCGTTTCGCAATGTCCGCTTTACCTCGAAACTCCGCACTCACCCCAACCACCGTAAGGAATGGTGCCGCGCAGCCATGTGCGCGACTCGGAGGTTCTCTACGCACCCATCGTGGAGACATGGATGCGCGCCAGCCACCGCCGCCACAGCTGCTCCCGGGCCGCGAAAGCCACGCTGCCCGGCACGGTCAGTTCGATCTCGCAGCCTTCGCCTTCGCGTGACCAGATGTGGATCTTCGCGGAGATTTCCTCGGCCCGCTCACGCATGCCGCCCAAGCCCCAATGGTTGGGTCGGCCTGACTGCAGCAGTTGTTCCGTCATGCCCACGCCGTTGTCGCGGACGCGCAATCGCAAGGCGTTGCCGAGATAGGCGATCTCCACTTCCAGCAAGCTGCCCTTGGAGTGCAGGAAGGCGTTGAACATCGCTTCCTTGGCGATCGACAGCACTTCCGTGTGAACACCCGACCGCAATGCGCGCGGCCGGCCTTCCACCAGCACGCGGAAATCCATCGTGCTGTTGACGGCGAGGATGCCAGCCACCTGCGCCAGCGCTTCCTGCAAATGCTCCGTGGTGTGCGTGCGCAAATCCAGAACGCGTTTGCGCGCCTCGGAAACCACCATGTCTACGCGGTCCAACTCCCCCTCTAAGGCGTGCCGCGCCTGTTGCTCGCGCGGAATCTGATTGGCCACGGACTGGATACGCAGCGCCAGTCCCTGCACGCCCTGCAGCAGCGTGTCGTGAATTTCGCGGGCAATGCGGTCGCGCTCGGCGTGCTGCACTTCCAGGCGCTCGCGCACGCTGCGCTCCATGTAAAGAAGCCGTGCGCGCAACGCCAACCCGAGCAACAACACAACGGCGACGATGCAAAGAAGCCGGAACCACCAGGTCTGGTAGAACGCGGGCCGCACCGCGATGCCGAGCGAAGCACCGTCGTTGTTCCACACGCCATCGTTGTTGGATGCACGCACCACGAACCGATACTGCCCTGGCGACAGGTCGCTGTAGTACGCGGTGCGGCGATTGCCCACGTCCTGCCAGTCTTTGTCCCACCCCTCCAACTTGTATTGGAAAGCTACGCGTTCGGGCATGGTGAGACTCAATGCGGTGTAGTGCACTTCGAGGTTAGTTGCACCGGGTGGCACACTGAGTGCGTGGTCGATATCGACATTCGTGTTGTCGATGCGCGCCGCCGTAATGCTGATGGGTGGCGGCAGCGGATTGTGCGGAAGATGCGCCGGATCGATCGACGCGACACCGTTGCTGGTGGAGAACCACAGCGTACCGTCATCCGCGCGAACAGCGCCGGGTATGGGCCGTATCATCGATGGCCGGCCGGGCAGACCATCAAGATAGTCGTAGCTGACAAAGTCGTTGAGAACCGCATCGGGCTGGGCCAGCACTCGCTTCACCTCCGCCGCCGGCACATGGAAAATACCTGGCACGGCATCGATCCACAGATCGCCCTGCGGCGTTTCCATAAACGCGCCGATGCCCCAGACTTGATCGCCTTTGCTGCGGATGCGGCGTACGGCCTTGCCGTCATACACGCCCCAGTACATGGCGCTGCCTACCCATGTGTGGCCATTGCCTGCCCCTAGCACCGTGGTTTGCACCACCTGTAAGGCCGACAGGTCGATAGAGCGCACCAGCACGTCCTTCTCGTAGTGTTGCAGCACATGGCTCAACGCCAACAGCGTCCCGTCGGGGCTCGACAGGATGGCCGTGGGCGCCTTGTCGGACAGGTGGGTCCACTGATCATCGCGCCAATGCCAAAGACCCTGATACAACAGCGCCACCCACACGCCGCCGTCATAGTCACTGGTAATGGCCTGCACTTGTTCGCTCTTACCCGCGACCGGCGGCAACGCGGCGACCTGAGTGAGGTGCCCGCCCTCCCATATCCATAGACCCGCATCGCTGCCTAACCACACACGACCGCGTTCGTCGCGATACGCCGCGCGCACCGGCGCGTCGGGCTTCGCATTTTCCGGCAGCAGCGTTGTCACCTGCCCATCCGCCAACAGCATGGGTGGATGGTTGGTGGTGCCAGCAATGATGCCGCCCCTACCGTCGGCGGCCAGCGCGAAATCATGGGAACCCGGCGGAAATGGTTGCGGTAGCAACGCGCCTTGCCGGAAGCGATCCAGCCCCGCGCTGGTGCCCACCCAGACGTTCCCCTCGCGGTCTTGCAGGATGGGCCACGCGTAGTCCGCGCTCAGCCCTTCGCTCGCCGTGTACGTATCCACCATGGCATCGGGTATCACGCTGCCGTGTGCGTCCAAGCGCAATCGCTTCAACCCGTTGCCAAGCGTGCTCAACCACAACGTGCCATCGCGATCGAACACCATGCCGGCGGAATCCCACGCGTAATGCACATCACCCGTGTAGGCCGTGCCGTCCGCCATGGCGACCGGACCCACGCGATTGGGCTGGCCCGCCCAGATCAACCCGTCCGGCGCCTGCACCATGTCGTAGACAAAGGCCACCTTGATGCCGGTATCGACGAACGACGTGGCCCCGCGCGGCATACGCAGCAGAGTCTTTGCCGCCACCCAGAGTGCGCCGCTGCGATCCAGCAGCAAACGGCTGGCGCTGCTGCCGGGAAACCCCTGCGCAGGACCGGCCTTTTCCCAGCGCTGACCCTGAAGAAAATACAGTCCGCGCGGACTGGCGGCCCACACGCGCCCATCGCTGCCCACCACGATCTGTTGCACCGTGGCCGAAGGCGCGCCTTGCTCCGGTCCATAACGCACCACATGGCGGCCGTGGAGGTAGACAATGCCGCCGGCGGCCAAGCCGATCCACATACCGCCATCCGGTGTGTCTGTGATCTCGAAGGAGAACGTGATCGGCTGACCATCGTCAGGCACAAAGCGCTCGAACTTCACGCCATCGAAGCGATAAAGCGATTGCGCCGCGCCCAGCCATAGAAAGCCATCACTCGACTGGTGGAGCATCGACACCTGCCCCGGCGCTCCACCGGCAAACGTCCATGCGGTGTGATGCCACTGGCTGATGTCGCGCGGCGCGGGCGCATCCGCTGCGGGTACGCTGGCCGACCAAATCAGGCCTGCCAGCAGCATCGCCGATAGCGCACGGCATGCCCAACGGGCAAGGCAACGACAACGGAATCCGCCGGTCTCCCCACCCATGCTCGCTCCCCCCACATGAAACGCCACTGCGGTGCTCAGGCTTAGACCGTCGGCTCCCCAGCCGATGGATGTGCGGGCGAGGATAGTACGCAAGATCGCGCGAAGGCATGTGCGAATGCACACCACCTCGTGATCCTCAGTCGCGCCAGCCCTCCCGTATCGCCCTGAGAAAACCCATCACGCGCTCAGCCTCCCCACGCGCAACCAACTCCGCCGCCGTACACCCACCAAGCTCGCCAATAGGCACACCGCTGTACCACGCCTGCAACAGGTATCGGTCGGTTTCGATATCGCCCCCCATGGCCATCACTGCCATCGCATCCTTATGGATGTTCGGCACTGCGCGAAGCTCGGGGCAGCATGGCGTCGCCGGAGCACACACGGGTTGATCGCGCGAAACCACCAGCGCCATCGATGAGAAGCGCACGCGCGTGGCTGGCTGCCCAAGCGCAAAAGAAGAGGCCGATCGGGTGTCCGACATGAGGTGGCTCCCGTATCCATCCAACGAAGAAAGGGAGGCCCCAGGCGGAGCCTCCCAACGTTGCAGCAACGCTTACTTCGTTACCTGCGCGACCTTGTTCGTCGCGACACTCTTCGCCGCCTGCTCGATCAATGCCGCCACCACTTTCGGGTTCGATACATAGATCGCATGGCTGCCCTTGGTGTTCGCCACCGTAGCGTGTGCGCGCTTGGCCATGTTGCGCTGCGCCTCGATCGGGATCATGTGATCGCCATCCACCAGCAGGTAGAACGCCGGTTTGGTTTTCCAGGCGGCCTGCGTGATGGTTCCGCCAAGCGCGGCCACATTCCACGGCACCTGCGAATTGGCCATGAAGGCGGCCTCCTTCGGCGGCAGATCACCGGCGAACGACGCCGCGAACTTGCCGCTATCCAGCATCAGCCAGCCATCCTTCGGCGGCAGGATGGGCGGCACCGGCGCGCCCGGCGGCGGATCCTTCAGCAGCGATTGCACCGACTCGCCCGTATCCGGCGCAAACGCCGTGATGTAGACCAGCGCCTTCACGTTGGGCGCATTGCCTGCCTCGGTGATCACAGCGCCACCGTAGGAGTGCCCGACCAGCACCACCGGGCCGCTTTGCGCATCGAGTACGCGCTTGGTGAAAGCCACGTCTTCGGCCAGCGAACTGGTGGGGTTCTGCACGATGCTGACCTGATACCCATCCTGCTTGAGGATGTCGTACACGCCCTTCCAGCCCGATCCGTCAACGAAACCGCCATGGACCAGCACGATCGAAGGACGCGCATCGTCCGCGCGCGCCGTACCGCCCGCCATCACCATGGCACAACCCACTGCACCCGCCGCCAAGTACTTAGTCAGGTTCATATGTGACGCTCCTACAGCGCAATGAAATGCATACGGGCAACGGCGCTGTAACGCAGCCCGCACGCGGCTCATGAGATGTGCCCACGTGCCTTTGTCGAACCCTTCTCCCACCCACCCGCACCCCTGCGCAGCACGTGGCTATGACTTGGGAACCTCAACGATGCGTCGCCCGAAAATGCGCGCATCCACCGAGTACGCCCCCGGCCCCAGCAGAATCAGCGCGGCGACCTGTAGCGCCTCGCACACCATGTCCGCCGATATCGAGCCCGCCTGAAAACCTGCGACACCCAACCACGCGAGCAACCACAAGCTGGCCACCGACGTGAGGATGCCCAGCGAAATGGCCAGAATGATGGTGGTCGTCATGGCTACCCGCCAGGTCGACGGTTGAGGCCCCAGAGTCATCACCAACTGCAGGATGATGACCGCGCGCAACAGCACCAGCCCAAGCCCCGGCCATCCCTGCGGAAACATGGAGTAAAGGCGTTGCATATCGCCATGCTAGGCAGCAGCGCGCAGCCACCGCGAGCCGCATCTGCGGGAACGGGACATCCCCCAATCGGGGGATAGGCGCGCGTGACTTGAGCAACACGCGGCAAACCCTGCGCGGCATGCCGTCAAAGCGTTTGACCCAGCACAGCGCCTCTCACAGAATGCACGCCACGACGCCCCACGGGCGAATAAGGTGCCGCGCATGCGCATACTGATGGTCGACGATCATCCTCTGCTGCGCGAAGGCGTTGCCGCGGTGATCGGCTCGCAAGACGACATGACCGTTGTGGCCGAAGCCTCCAGCGGCCCGGAAGCCATCGAGAAATTCCGCGCGCATCGCCCAGACGTCACCCTGATGGACCTGCAGATGCCCGGCATGAGCGGCGAAGAAGCCATCCGCGCCATCGTCAGCGAATTCCCCGGCGCCTGCATCATCGTGCTCACCAACTACAGCGGCGACGCGCAAGTGATCCGCGCCATGAAGATGGGCGCCTCCGCCTACCTGCTGAAAAACATGCTGCGCGCCGACCTACTGGACACCATCCGCAAACTGCACCAAGGCAAGCACTACCTGCCGGGTGAAGTCGCCGGCATCATCGCCGCGCACATGATGGACGAAGCACTGAGCGCCCGCGAACTGGAAGCAGTGCGACTGATTGCGCTCGGTTTGTCGAACAAAGAGATCGCCTGCCGCATGCGTACCAGCGAAGAAACCGCCAAATCGCACGTCAGCAACATCCTCGCCAAGCTAGGTGCGCGTGATCGCACGCAGGCCGTGGTGATCGCAGCGCGGCGCGGGATTATCGATATCCTCTGTAAACAGCCTACCATTCCAAAAGACAGAATCGGAAACCTCCGATAGGCTTGATCGTCAGCGGAGAACCCCATCGATTACGATTGCGTGCTTCGCACAATGAGATAGAGCCAAGTGGGCATATCGCCTGACCATCGTCTCGCTACGCTAAGCCCCTAGCTCTTGAAAACGGGGGCAGAGACGTTTTCCTACGAGTCGGTGATACCACCCATCGCTCGATGCCGCGAATTGGTGGGCCCAGTAGGATTCGAACCTACAACCAAGGGATTATGAGTCCCCTGCTCTAACCGTTGAGCTATAGGCCCATGCGTGCCGGCGTTGCGCCGGTGTGGGGCGGACATGGTAGCGGGGGTTGGCGGGGGCGTCGACGGGGGCGGGGTCAGGTTTGGCTGGAAATTCGGCGGGACGGGGCGGGTAACGTAGACTTTGCGCTGTCGCGCCGGGTTTGGCGCCTGATTTTGAAGGATGCGCCATGCGCGAGCTGATCGAACGTTACCTGGCTGCCTATAACCGCATTGACGTTAACGGCATGGTGGCGACGATGCATCGCGAGGTGGTGTTTGAGAACTACACCGCTGGGGTGCTGAGTGTGCGGACGCTGGGTGCGGACGAGTTGCGGCATCTGGCGGAGAGTTCGAGCTTTCTGTTTTCGGCCCGGCGGCAGGTGATCCTGGCTTATGAAGAGCGGGATGGGACGGCGACGGCGCACATTCTGTTCGACGGGACGTTTGCGGTGGATCTGCCTAACGGGGTGCGGGCGGGGCAGTCGATTACGTTGAATGGGCGTAGTGAGTTTAGGCAGCGGGATGGGTTGTTGGTTTATATCGGGGATTACAGTGAGTGAGGGGCTGGTTGCCCTCGCCTTCCCCCAAGAGTCGAATAGGCGCCTCGCGAAGATCGCACCCTAAGGCGCTGGATTACTCGCTCTGCTCGCCCCTCCGGGGCCGCCCTTTGGGCGTTCTTCGCGCTACGCGCTCGTCCGGCCTACGCCGGAACGACGAGATTGGGAACTGGGGCGTATTAGTGATCGAAGCCGGCAGCCTGAGCGTCGGCTTTTAAGCTGCCCAGGTCCGTTCGGCGCAGCAGGGCGTTGCGCCAGTGTTGTTGCTGGGTGGGTGTGGATTCCACCAGCCATTGGGGTTTGTTGGCGACCCAGGCGGCTACGGGTACGCCGTCTTCGTAGAGCACGCGGGTGCCGGTGACGGCGGGGAGTTTGTTGCCTGCGAGTACGGTGCCGGCGAGGTTGAGGGGGTCGGAGCCGTTGATGAGGACGAGTTCGCCGCTGGGTTGCTGCTGGCGAATGGCGCGCAGGCGGGTGATGGCTTCGGGTAGGGCGAATTGTTCGCCGACTAGGCCGTCGACGAAGCGACCGCCGCGGATTTCGCCGCGGGCTTCGAGGCGGTGGTAGACGCGCAGTAGTTCGCGCCAACTGGGGAGCCATGGGGCTTCGCGTTCGAGCAGTTTCCAGAAGATGACGCCGTAGCGGCGGAGGAGGCTGCGGGCGATGTGTTCTAAGGGCTCTTGATCAAGTTTCGCGGAACTAGGAGATGCTTTCGCGAGCACCCGCCCCTCATCTGCCCTGCCGGGCAGCTTCTCCCCGGAGGGGAGAAGCGATGCGCGGTTTGACCTTACTAGGGACCAGCGGCCGGCGTCTTCGATGCCGGTGAGCATGTGGCGGCGTAGGCGACGGTGCCGGTGTGCGTCGCGTTTGGCGGCGGGGACGAGCAGTGCGCGCAGGCCGGCGAAGCTGTCGGCGGTGACGCGGCCGGCGGCGACGAGTTCGCCCAGGGCATCTTCCAGTTCGGTACGCAGGAGGTGGGTGTCGCTGAGCAGTTCGTCGAAGAACAGCGCGCCGTGGTCGCGCAGTGCGTCGAGCACGGCTTCGGCGCGGGAGGAGACGATGACTTCCTGCGTGTCGCCGTCGCGGGCGGCGGCGCTGGTCCACACGGGTAGGCTGCGGCGTGGCAGCAGCACGATGGGCGTGGCGCGCACGGGGCCGCCGCCACTGCCGTTGCCGCTACGCAGGCGGCTCCAGCTCACGCGGCCGGCGCGGATCTGTTCGTCCAGCCAGGTGATGGAGTAGTCGTCGATGCGTGCGGGCAGCAGTTCGCTTTCCCATGCGCCGGCGGCTGCTTCGAAACCTTCGAGCTGGGTGAGTACGGCGGGCAGTGCATCCGGGCCGCTGAGGCGTGCGCCGGGTGCGACGTGTTGCCAGTCGAACAGGAAGCGCATCAGGTCGCGGCGGCTGACGGGTTCGATCTCGCGACGCAGGCGGCCGATGGTGTAGCGGTGGATGCGCGCGAGCAGGTGGCGTTCGCACCATTCCACGTCGGTGGTGCCGGGCGTGAAGTGGCCCTGCATCACGTAGCCCTCGGATTGCAGGCGCAGCAGGGTCAGATCGATGTCGGTGGACTCAACGTGCAGCGCATGGGCGAGTTGCGCGACGGTGATGGGGCCGGCGCCGGTGAGGCGGCCTCGAACGAGTTCGAGCAGGGCATCTTCGCGGGACCACGGTTGGGATGCGTAGTCGGCGGGGGCGTCGATGGGTGGGTTTAGGGCTGCGTTGGACTGAACGGCCTGCCATTTGGGGAGGTGTTCGGCGGTGGTCCAGATGTTTTCAGCGCTGGTCGAAGCGCTGGACTGAGGCGAGGTTGGCCCCTCACCCCGACCCTCTCCCCGGAGGGGAGAGGGAGCTGAGGAGCGTCGCACGATGATTCTTTGCGAGGGCCTTGAGCCATGCGTTCCAGCCTTCATTCGCATCGGCTTCGGCTTGGGTGATGCCGCCGAGGATGGTGAGGGCTTCGTGCATTTCGTCAGCGCTGCGCACTTGCGGCCACGCTTCTTCGCGCACAGAGGCGATGGCTTCCGGGTCGAGGCGGCCGAGGTCGTCGGCGCTTTCGGGGTCGGACCAGCGGCGGGATTGCACGGCTTGTGTGCGGCGTTCTTCCAGCGGGGCGTCGTCGAGGTAGGCGTAGGGTGCGGCGGTGAGTACTTCGCCCGCGAGCGGACTGGGTGCGGCCAAGTCGCGCGCGACCACGGTGATGCTGCCCTCTTCCAGCCCCCGCAGGATGTGCAGCAGGCCGTCGATGTCCATCGCTTCGCGCAGGCAGTCGTGCAGGGTCTGGTTGACCAGCGGGTGGTCGGGAATCTCGCGCTCGCCGACGATGTTTTCCAGGCACGCGGCCTGATCGGGGAAGACGGTGGCGAGCAGGTCTTCGCTTTTCATGCGCTGCAATTGCGGCGGCACTTTCTTGCCACCCTGGAAGCGCGGCAGTGCGAGCGCGGTGGTGGCGTTCCAGCGCCAGCGCACGGGGAACAGTGGTGCATCGAGCAGCGCCTGGATCAACACATGTTCGGCGGTGTTTGAGTGCAGGTAGCGGGACACTTCTTCCAGCGGGAAGCTGTGGCTGGTGGATAGCGACAGCACGATGGAATCTTCGGTGGCGGCAGCTTGCAGTTCGAAATTGAACTGACGGCAGAAGCGCTTGCGCAGCGCGAGGCCCCACGCGCGGTTGATGCGGCTGCCCCACGGCGTGTGGATGATGAGCTGCGTGCCGCCTGATTCGTCGAAGAAGCGCTCAAACACCAAGGTCTGTTGTGTGGGCAGCACGCCGAGTGCGGCTTTGGCAGCAGCCATGTAATCAGCGAGTTGCTGCGCTGAGGCTTCGCTCATGCCCAGCGTGTGCATCAGCCAGTGCATAACGGCGGGCACGCCGCCATCATCGAGGCGCGTGGCAATTTCTTCGCGCAGACGAGACACGCCATGCGAAAGCTCGGCGGTGCGGCCCGGCGCTTCGCCCAACCAGAACGGGATGTTGGGCGGCACGCCTTGCGCGTCTTCCACGCGCACGCGGTCACGCTCCACACGCAGGATGCGGTAGCTGGAGTTGCCGAGCTGAAAGATGTCGCCGGCCAGGCTTTCCACGGCGAAGTCTTCGTTCACCGAGCCGATGATGGTGGCTTGCGGTTCCAGCACCACGAGGTAGTCGGCGGTGTCGGGAATGGCACCACCGGAGGTGATGGCCGTGAGGCGTGCATTGCGGCGCGCGCGCAGTTGTTTGTGCACGGCATCGCGGTGGATGTACGCGCCGCGCGGGCCATGTCGTGTGGTGAAGCCGTCGGCGAGCATGCGCACGGTGTCGTCGAACTGCTGGCGCGGTAGATCGCGATAGGGATGCGCGCCGCGCAGCGTGTCGTACAGCGCGTCTTCGCTCCATTCCTGGCAGGCGACTTCGGCAACGATCTGTTGTGCGAGCACGTCCAGCGGTTGCGGCGGCTGGATCAGGGTGTCGAGTTCACCGCGACGCACGCAGTCGAGCAGTGCAGTGCATTCCACCAAGTCATCGCGCGAAGTGGGGAACAGGCGCGCTTTGGGCGTGCCGTTTACTGCGTGGCCGGAGCGGCCCGCGCGTTGCAGAAAGGCGGCGATTGAGCGCGGCGAGGCGAGCTGACAGACGAGGTCGATATCACCGATGTTGATGCCCAGTTCCAGCGAGGCGGTGGCAACGAGTACGCGCAGGTCGCCGCGCTTCAGGCGTTGCTCGGCGTCGAGGCGTTGTTCCTTGGCAAGGCTGCCGTGATGGGCGGCGACGGCTTCTTTGCCGAGGCGCTCGGAAAGGTGCCGCGACACACGCTCGGCCATGCGGCGTGTGTTGACGAATACCAGCGTGGTGCGGTGTGACTCCACCAGCTGCGCGAGGCCGTTGTAGACCAGCTCCCAACAGTCGTTGGACATGACGGCTTCGAGGGGAACGGGTGGGACTTCGATGGCAAGGTCGCGGTGGCGGGTGTGGCCGACGTCGATGATGTTGACGGCGTTTTCTTCCTCTCCCCTTGGGGGAGATGATGGAGGTGAGGGGGGTGGGGTTTGCTTCGGTGGTTTTCGAAGCGGGCTTGCGCTTCTTTGTGGCGGTATCGCCAGATTGGCCCCTCACCCCAACCCTCTCCCCGGAGGGGAGAGGGAGTACAGCATGTGCACCGACGAGGAACTTCGCGACCTCTTCGATAGGTTTCTGCGTTGCCGACAAACCAATGCGCAGCAAACGCCGCTGGCACAGCGATTCCAACCGCTCCAGCGACAGCGCCAGATGCGCGCCACGCTTGCTCGATGCGATGGCGTGGATTTCATCCACGATCACGGTGCGCGTGGCCTTCAGCATCGCGCGGCCGGATTCCGAGCCGAGCAGGATGTATAGCGACTCCGGCGTGGTGACGAGAATGTGCGGCGGCTGTTTGCGCATCCCGTTGCGCTCGGCCTGCGGCGTGTCGCCGGTACGTACGGCCGTCCGTATGTCTACATCGGGAAGGCCCAGTTTGCGCAGTTCGGCGCGAATGCCTTCCAGCGGTGCTTCCAGGTTGATGCGGATGTCGTTGGAAAGCGCTTTCAGCGGCGACACGTAGACCACGGTGGTGGCGTCGGGCAATGCGCCGTTGTTGGCGACGCCTTCGCGCACCAGGGCGTCGATGGCGGAAAGGAAGGCGGTGAGTGTCTTGCCGGAACCTGTCGGTGCCGCGACCAGCGTGTGGCGGCCTGACCGTATGGACGGCCATGCGGCTTTTTGCGGTGCCGTCGGTTCAGGAAAGGCTCCCTGGAACCAGGCGGCCACGGCCGGATGAAAATCGTGCAGGGGCATGGACTTAAGTGTCGCGCAACGCGCTCTCAGAGAGAGACACATGGGGCTGTCAAGTGCGTTTAGCAACAAATCGCACGATTTTACGCTTCAGTCCCTGCCAGAATTACGTGACAATATCGTTAAGCCGCTTCTTGCGATCGATTCTTGCGGCGTTTTCTTGCTGCACTTTCCAGCTTCTTGTCTTCCAATCCTCCGGGGAAACTCAATGACCGCCGCCAGCCCGACGCGTTTCGCGTTGCTCGCCCTTTCCATTGCCAGCGCCCTTGCCGTGGGAAACACGGCTTTCGCTCAGGACGCCAATCCGCCCGCCGCCGCTCCGGCGAAGGGCCAGAACGGCAAGCCCGTTCAGCTCGAAACCGTCAACGTGACCGCTGAAAAGCGCGTCGAGAACATCCAGAAAGTGCCGGTCTCCATGACGGTGGTGACACCGGAACAGTTGGGCAATTACGGGCAGGCCGGCGACACCGTGCTGCAGTTGGCCGGCCGCGCGCCGAGCGTGTATGCCGAGACGTCGTACGGTCGCGAATTCCCGCGCTTCTATATTCGCGGCCTGGGCAACAGCGACTTTGATCTCAACTCGTCGCAGCCGGTGTCGATGGTGTACGACGACATCGTGCAGGAGAACCCCATCCTCAAGGGCTTCCCGCTGTTCGACCTGGCGCAGGTGGAAGTGCTGCGCGGTCCGCAGGGCACCATGTTCGGCCGTAACTCGCCGGCGGGCGTGATCAAGTTCGACTCGGCCAAGCCGAGCCAGGAAACCAGCGGCTACGCCAAGGCGTCGTACGGCACCAAGGGCACGGCGAATGCTGAAGCCGCACTGGGCGGTTCGCTGGGCGGCAATTGGTCGGGCCGTGTGTCGGCGCTGGCGCAGCATCGCGACGGCTGGATCGACAACGACTACACCGGCAAGAAGGACGCGCTGGGCGGCTATAACGACCGCGCCGTGCGTTTCCAGGCCATGTATGACGTGCAGGATTTCAACGCACTGATCAACGTGCACGCGCGCTGGCTCGACGGCAGTGCCATGGTGAACCGCGCCAACGCGATTCCGCTGGGCTCGGATAGTTTTGTGCCGGGCTTCGATCGCAACGTGGTGTACCAGGATGGCAACAACCGCCAGCACCTGTTCACCTGGGGCAGCAATGTGCACCTCACCTGGAATCTGGGTGACTACACGCTCACCTCGATCACCGGCTTCGAGAAGGCCGACACGTACAGCCTCGGCGACGTCGACGGCGGTATCGCTGTTGCGCAGAACCCGAGTCAGCTGCCATACGTGACGCCGTTCCCGTCGGAAACGGCCGATGCGCTGCCGCACGATCGCCAGATCACGCAGGAATTCCGCCTGGCGAGCAATCCGCAGGATCGCCTGAACTGGCAGGTGGGCACGTACTACTTCAACGAAAACATCGCGATCGTCAATTACGACTACAACACGCTCGATAACCACGCACTGGATGGTTACGCGCAGCAGAGTCAGAAGACCACCGCGTATGCGCTGTTCGGCTCCACCGACTACCACCTCACCGACGACTTCGATGTGCGCGCCGGTGCGCGCTGGTCGCACGACTCGCGTGACTTCCACGTGGACCGCATCCTGTCGCCGATCGGCTCCGGCCCGCTGTCGCTGGGCGCCAACCCGCACGATTCGCGCTGGAGCGGTGACCTGACCGGTACGTGGGCGGTTAACCAGAACGTCAACGTGTACGGCCGCGTCGCCAACGGCTTCCGCGCGCCGAGCGTGCAGGGCCGCGTGCTTTTCGCGGACTTCATCTCGCAGGCCAAGCCGGAGACGATCACCTCGTACGAACTGGGCGTCAAGACCACCAGCTTCGACAACCGCCTGCGCTTCAATGCAGACATCTTCGACTACACCATGCACAACCAGCAGCTCACCGCAGTGGGCGGCGACCTGAACGTGACGCGCCTGGTGAATGCGAAGGAGACGCAGGGCCACGGTGCTGAGTTCGATATGGAGGCGTATGTCACGCCGAACTTCATCCTCACCGCCGGCGGCAGCTACAACCACACCAAGCTGGAAGACCCGACCCTGGCGGTGGCGCCGTGCGGCGCAGGTTGCACCATCCTCAACCCGCTGGATGCGAACGGCAACGTGCTGATCAACGGCAACTCGCTGCCGAATGCACCGGAGTGGATCGGCAACCTCACCGCGCGCTACGGCATCCCGTACGGCGAGAGCGGTGAGTTCTTCATCTACACCGATTGGACCTACCGCAGCGAGGTGAATTTCTTCCTGTATGACTCGGAAGAATTCCGCGGCAAGCCGATGCTTCAGGGTGGTGTGCGCGTGGGCTACAACTGGGATTTCGGCAAGCGCGAGATCGCCCTGTACGGCCGCAACATCACCAACAAGCAGTACATCACCGGTGCGATCGATTTCGACAACCGCACCGCGTTCGTCAACGACCCGCGCATCATTGGCGTGGAGTTCCGCGCGGACTTCTGATCGGCCGCCAAGCGCCGATCGTGCAGTGCATCAAGGGAGCGGCTTGCCGCTCCCTTTTTCTTTGCCTGCACGGCGAGGAGGCAAAACCCGCACGGCTTGTTGCAGAATGCGAGGCTTTCCCGTCGAGAACGCGATGTGAACCACCCGGGCGACCACGGCAGCGAACGCAGCCAACTCCTGACCATGGCCGACGGCCAGCCCTTGTTTGTGCGCGACTGGCCGAACAGCCGCGCGCAGGACGCAGTGCTTATCGTGCACGGGCTGGGTGAGCACAGCGGCCGCTACCAGCGCCTAGCCACCTGGTTCCGGACCCGAGGGTTCGCGGTACGCAGCTACGACCAGCGCGGCCACGGCCAGACACCCGGCCGACGCGGGGCGCTGTCCCATGGCAACGACCTGCTGGAAGACCTGGCCACGGTCTACAACGATTACGCCAACACCCAGCCCAAGCGCCCGCTGTTGCTCGGCCACAGCATGGGCGGGCTGGTCGCCGCACGCGGCGTGCTCGACCGCCGCTTGGAGCCGCCGGCCCTGGTGCTGTCCTCCCCTGCCCTGCGCACCTGGGAGCCGGCATGGCGGCAGAAGCTGGCCGCGGTGCTCGCGAAGGTGCTGCCCAGCCTGCCGCTGCCCAACGGGCTGCCGTTCGACAAGCTCTCGCACGACCCGCAGGTAGAGTCGGCCTACCGCGCCGATCCGCTGCGCCATGGCTGGATCACGCCGCGGCTGGCGGATTTCATCTTCCGCGCGGGCGATGCCTCGGTGGCGGATGCCGGCAAGCTCGCTATTCCGACGCTGCTGCTGGTGGCAGGCTCGGACAAACTGGTGAACCCTGCCGGCAGCCGGGATTTCTCCTCCGGCAACTGGGCGGGCAGCCAGCTCACCACACGCTATTTCGATGCGCTCTATCACGAGCTGTTCAACGAGGCGGAGCCGGCGCGCAGCCAAGTGTTGAAGCAACTGGGGGATTGGCTGCAGAAGCGGGGATGACACCGCGCTACGGCAGTTACAGCCACTCCCGCCGGCCGGTGAAGACGATGGTGAGCCATTCGACGCGGATGTCGCTGCCGATGCGGCGGGCGATCTCGCTACGCACCTCGTCGACATCGCCCATATCACCTAAGGGCCGCGACGATTCCACCAGGATGTGGATGTCGATGAAGCGCATGCGGCCGATCTTGGCCACGTAGCTGGTGAACTCGAGGTAGCCGCGCTCCTGCACCAGCGACTCCATTACGTCGCGTACGCGTTGATCGAGTGCATCGGGCGCCAATTGCAGCACTTCGCGCAATGCCTGCCACAGGCTACTCAACGGCAGCGGCAACAAGGCCAAGGTCAGTAACAGCAGAACGGCAGAGTCGATGTAGCGGGTCCAGTCGTCCAACGGACCGCCCTTGATCACCGCGGCCAGTACGAAACCCACCAGCACCGCGAGGCTGATGGCGCCGCCGATAAACCAGCCTTTCGCATCGAGCTGTAACAACACCGAGCCGAGCGCTTTGGATTCGCGGCGCACATAAAGCGCCATGGCGAAGCTCGCCACGCCCATGACAGCGGCCCACGCGGCACCGAAACCGAAAGCCAGTTCGTGGCCGCCAGTCATCAACCCATGCAAGGCGGTAAAGCCGCCGTAGCTGCAAATGACGGTGAGCACAGCGGCGTTGAACACCAGCACCAGTGGTTCGAGGTGCCAGTAGCCGAACTGGAAGCGGCGGCTCCCCTCGCTGGTGACCAGATGCGATACCGCCAGCGACCCGGCGGTGAGCACTACGTCCACCAAGGAGTAGAAGCCATCGAATGCGATGGCCTGTGATTGCATCAGTACACCCACGGCGACGCAGGCCACGCCGACCAAGAGCGTGATGCCAATGGAAAGGCGCAGCAGGCGTTGTTCGCGGGAGTTGTCCATGGGCATGGAGCGAACGTAGCTTGAAGGGTCGGGTGCGGGAAGTGGCGATTGGAAGGCCAAGAGCAAAGGCACTGGATTCCGGCCTTCGCCGGAATGACGGTGAGGGATAGGAATGTGACGAAGTATTCGGCCTTATTCGCGCTGCCTTCAGCCTCACCACCAGAGCCCGGTTAGGCGACATCGTCATTCCGGCGCAGGCCGGAATCCAGTGGCGACCACGTCGGGTTTTCGCACGACGCTCGGCGAAAACCGGATACGACGGTTACTGGATTCCGGCCCTTGCCCCCTTTCCGGGGTGCGCCGGAATGACGAGCTTGAGGGCGCGCCTGCCTGGATGGCTGGCGCGCCTCTCGACCTACTTCTTCAACACCTCCACCACATACCGCGGGCCATCCTTATCCTGCTCGATGATCAAGCCGTGGATGTCCGACTCGAAGCCGGGGAAGCGCTCGTTCTGCTCCTTGGCCGTACGCAGGCTTTCGATGATCGGCGAATCCTTCGCGCCGAATTTTTCGCCCGGCATGATCACCGGGATGCCCGGCGGGTATGGCACCAACATGGTCGCAGCAATGCGGCCGGCCAGCTTGTCGATCTCCACGCGCTCCACCTCGCCGCGTACCAGGCGGTCGTAGGCTTCCCACGGCGCGAGTACCGGCTCGGGCAGCTCGACGTACGTTTCGCGCATCACCTGGGCCACCTTGTTCTTGGTGTTGAACGCGTGCAGCGCGTCGCACAGTTCACGCAGACCGGTGTTGGCGTACGCGGTGGGGTTCTCCTGCACTAGCGATGGCAGCGCCTTGCTGAGCGGCGCATTGGCGTCGTACAGCTCCTTGAAGGCCAGCAGCTCGGTGGTGAGCGTGCTCCACTTGCCCTTGGTGATACCCATGGAGAACAGGATGAGGAAGGAGTAGAGGTTGGTCTTCTCCACCGTAATGCCGCGTCCCCACAGGAAGCGGCTCACCACCGCGGCGGGAATACCCTGCTTCTGCGTCTTGCCGTCCATGGTCAGGCCCGGCATCACCAGGGTGACCTTGATCGGGTCGATCATCACGTAATCGCGCGCCAGTTCGCCGAAGCCATGCCACGCGGCCTTGGGCGCCAGCTTCCAATCGGCCTGCTTGGTGCTGACGGGCTGGCCAGCGCGCTCGCCCTCGTCCAGCCGTTCCTGCAGGCCATCCGGCTGCCATACGCTGAACCACCAGTCGCCCTTCTTGATGTCATCGCCCACGTGCAGCACGGCGCGACGGAAGGCAATGGCTTCCTTATGCATCTGTTCGATCAGGCTCCGGCCGGCGCGTCCTTCCATCATGCGCGAGGCGACATCGCATGAGGCGATGATGCCGTAGTGCGGTGAGGTGGACGTGTGCATCATGAAGGACTCGTTGAAGCGCTCTGCGTCCAGCGCGCGCGTGCGGCTGTTACGCGCGTGGATCATCGAGGCTTGCGAGAATGCCGCGAGCAGTTTGTGCGTGGACTGCGTGGCGAAGATGATGGGGTCCTGATCGCGCGGCTTGCCCTTGGCCATCGCGTAATGGTTGTCGTACATCTCGTGGAAGGCGGCGTAGCCGTACCAGGCTTCATCGAAATGCAGGAAATCGACGCCGCCGCCGATGTCCTTGGCAATCTTTTCCACGTTGTAGCAAAGACCGTCGTAGGTGGAGTTGGTTACCACGGCGATCTTGGGCTTGAAGTCCTTGCCTTTGGCCTTGGCCACCTTGCTGGCCAGCGGATTGGCCGCGATGGCCTTGGCCATGGCCTTGGGATCGAACTGATCCAGGCTGATTGGGCCGATGATGCCGTGCGCGTTGCGACTGGGTATGAAGTACACCGGCACTGCGCCCGTCATCACCAGCGAGTGCAGCAGCGATTTATGGCAGTTGCGGTCCACGAACACCACGTCGCCACGTGCCACCGTGCCGTGCCACACGATCTTGTTGGCCGTCGAGGTGCCGTTGGTGACAAAGAAGGTGTGGTCCGCGCCAAAGTTGCGCGCGGCTTCCGTTTCGGCGGCCTTGACCGGGCCGGTATGGTCGAGCAGCGAACCGAGTTCCGGCACTGACACGGATAGATCGCTGCGGAAGGTGTTCTCACCGAAGAACTGATGGAAGGCACGCCCTTCCGCTGACTTGGTGAACGCCACACCGCCACCATGGCCCGGCGTGTGCCACGAGTAGTTCGACTCCGCCGCGTGATGCACCAGCGCCTTGAAGAAAGGCGGCATCAAGTTGTCCATGTACTCGTCGGCTGCACGCATTATCTGCTTGGCGATGAAGGCCTTGGTGTCTTCGTAGAGGAAGATGAAGCCGTGCGTGATGCTCAGCAGCTTGGTGGGAATCTGCTCCACCGTGCGGCGCTCGCCGTACAGGAAGATGGGCAGGTTCTCGCGGTAGGCCAACTGGGTGTTGAGGAACTCGTACAGGCGGTCGAACTGGTGCGGGCCTTCCTCTTCGCCATCGATGGAGATAAGCACCGCCGACGCCGCGTTGTACGTGCGCGCACCCGCTTCCGCGTCGCTCATGGTGAGGCCACTCAATACGCGATGGCCGTAGCCGCGGATCTCGTCCGCCAGCGCGCGGATGAGGATGCCGTTGATACGCGGCGATTCGTAGTCGGCATCGATGATGACGACGGGGTAATCCAGGGCGTTGAAATACATGTGCAGACTCCATCAAACGCGGGGGCGAGGGGAAACGATGATCAGGTGCGCGGCGTGCCGGGTAGCGTGGCCCGTGAGGCCTTATCCTTCCGGCGCTGTTCGCTGAAGAACGGATAGAACACGCTGATAAACAACATGAAGAGGAAGGCGTAGGTCACCATCTGGCCGTTGGTGCCAAAGATGGCCCACAGGCAATACACCACGGTGATGCTGGTGAGCACCCAGTAGATGCCCGTGTGCACTGTGGTGTGACTCAAATCCACGGCGAAATAGCAGGCAACGCAGGAATAGATGTAAGGCAACAGGGTGAGCACCACCGCTGCCTGCGTGATCACTTCGAACTGTTCCGATGCCGACGGTGACGCGGCGGTGACCAGCACGATCAGCGACATCAGCACGCCCACGATCAGCGGCCCTGCACGGGTGTGTCGTCCTTGTTGGCCTTGCTGAAGATCTTCGGGAACAGGCCATCGTCGCCGGCGGCCTTGGCGCTCAGCGCGGTCAGCAGGATCCAGCCGCCCAGCGAGCCGCCGGCACCCAGGGCCGCGCACAGGCTCACCACGCCGCCGCCGATGTTGCCGATGGCGACCTGCGCCGCCAGCGCGAAGGGCGCGTCGGCTACTTGAAGCTGATCGTTGGGGATCATGCCCATGATCACGGCGGAGCTGGAGATGTACACCACGGCAGCCAGTGCCACGCCTGCGATGGTGGCGATGGCGACGTTCTTCTCGGGATCCTTCACCACTGCAGCCGACACCGACGCGGACTCCACGCCGATAAAGGCCCACAGCGTTAACGAGGCCGCACCGGAGATCGCCTGGAAATCGCCCTTGCCTGTGACGTTATATGCGCCGGAGAACAGGTCGCTCTTGAAGAAGAACCAGCCGAAGATGGCGATACCAAACAGCGGTATCAGCGCAAAGGACGTGGTGATCGACTGGATGCGCGTGACCACCTGCGCGCCGAGGATGTTGGCGAAGGTAAACAGCCAGATAAGCACCAGCACCACGACGGTGCGCACCATCGGTTGCGACAACGCAGGGATGAAATAGCTGAAGTAACCCACTGCCGCGACAGGCAGTGCCACGTTGCCTATCCAGTTGGCGAACCAGTAGATGGTGTTGGTCTGGAAGCCCATGTAGGGGCCGAACGCATCACGCGCGTAGGCATAGGGACCGCCCGCCTTGGGGGCGAGGCGCCCCAGCTTGGCAAATACAAAGGCCAGCAACAGCGCGCCAATGGTGGTAACCACCCAGCCCCACATCGACACGGTGCCGATCTTGGCCAGGCTGCCCGGCAACAGGAATACACCCGAGCCCATCATGTTGCCCGCCACCAGGAAGGTAGCCGCTACAACGCCAATCTTGCGCTTCTGATCTGCCATGACGTGGCTCCCGATAGGTCAAGGGGTCAAACGCGTGCCCGCCGTCGCGCAAAGGGCGCGAAGCGAAGACGGCGATAAAAATAGTTGCGTGGGGAAAACGACGAACGCCGTCCCTGACACGCGTGGTTCCATGCGCGTGATGTTGGCCACGCCTCGTACGGCTCGCAGGATCATCGGGGGACACACTCCATGTCGGACCGACCTCACTGTCACCCGGATACAGGGAAGCGCCACACCACCCCTGGGCCCGAACTGCATTACGACCGACGTCCATCGGTCCCTGCACGCGTCGGGTGACACCATGAAGTTTGATTGTCGTCATGTGCGCGGTCGACATACCGTGAAGGATGGTCGCCCGATCCGCTTGGAAATGCCCTGCGCCATGCTGTTTCGGTGCGTCGACATGTCAACGGATTTTCACGTTTTGCAGTCACCTGTCGCGTCAGCATGTCCGGGCACGTCGCGCGTCTGCTATTAGGGGATGTCATGTCGAGCAAGCAACCCAGTTCGCCTTCGCGCCGCGACTTTCTGCGGCAATCACTGGTGGCTGTTCCGGCGGTCAGCCTGATGGGCACGGCAGCCATCGCGCAGACGCAGAGCGGCACCGCGGCAACACCTGCGGTCGCTGCCGGACCCAAATACGCGCCGCGTTACTTCACCGCACCCGAGTGGGACTTCCTGGAAGCGGCGGTGGATCGCCTGATTCCTTCCAACGAGGATGGCCCCGGTGCCGTGGAAGCAGGTGTTCCCGAGTTCCTCGACCGCCAGATGGAAGCGGCCTATGGCCATGGCGGCCTCTGGTATATGCAGGGCCCCTTTGTTCCCGATTCGCCGCCGACGCTCGGGTATCAGTTGCGTTACACCCCGCGCGAGCTCTATCGCAAGGGCATCGCGGCTATCGATGACTGGTGCCAGAAACAGCACAACCAGAAGTTCGCAGCACTGCCAGCCGATCAGCGCGACGCCATCTTGCACCAGTTGGAGAAGGGCGAGATCAAGCTGGACGACGTCCCCACTGCGGCGTTCTTCACTCAGTTGCTTACCAACACCAAGGAAGGCTACTTCGCCGACCCGATGTACGGCGGCAACAAGCAGATGGGTGCGTGGAAGATGATCGGCTTCCCCGGCGCGCGCGCGGATTTCGCCGACTGGGTGGAACAGCCGGGCAAGGTGTATCCGTTCGGGCCGGTGTCGATCGAAGGGGCGAAGTCATGATCCGCATGAAACCGGTCGACATCGTCATCGTCGGCTTCGGCTGGACTGGCGCCATCATGGGCATCGAGTTGGCCGATACGGGGCTGAAGATCCTGGCACTGGAACGCGGCGCTTATCGCGATACTTCGCCCGACTTCACCTATCCACACAACGCCGACGAACTCGCTTATGGCATTCGCGGCGAACTGTTTCAGCCGTTGGCGCGCGAAACCGTTACGGTTCGCCACGCGGTAAGTGATACGGCCGTGCCCTACCGTCAGTACGGCTCGTTTCTGTTCGGCAACAACGTGGGCGGCGCGGGTATTCACTGGAACGGCCAGCACTACCGGCCCTCGCCCGAAGACCTGGAGATCCACAGCCACATCAGCAAGCGCTACGGGCAGAAGTTCATGCCTGACGACATGCAGATCCAGGATTACGGCGTCGCCTACGACGAGCTGGAACCCTACCTGGAGCAATTCGAATATCTGTGCGGTACCTCCGGCACGGCAGGCAACCTCAACGGCGATATCAAGCCGGGCGGCAATCCGTTCGAAGGTGCGCGCAAGAAGCCGTATCCCAACCCGGCCGTGGCCGACACCTACGGAGCGAAACTGTTCGCCGATGCGGCGCGCGCGGTCGGCTACCACCCGTTTCCGCAGCCCTCTGATAACGCCTCACGCCCGTATACCAATCCGCACGGCGTCCGGCTGGGGCCGTGCAACTTGTGTGGCTATTGCGAGCGCTTCGGTTGCTTCATGTACTCCAAGGCGTCGCCACAGACGACCATCCTGCCCGTGCTGATGCGCAAGCCGAACTTCGAGCTGCGTACGCATAGCCACGTCACCAAGATCAACCTCGATTCCAGCGGCAAGCGTGCCACGGGCGTCACCTATATCGACGCGCAGGGCCAACAGGTGGAACAGCCAGCGGATCTAGTGATCGTCTCGGCGTTCCAGATGCACAACGTGCGCCTGATGCTGCTCTCGGGTATCGGCACGCCGTACGACCCAAGCACCGGCAAGGGTGTGATCGGCAAGAACTACGCGTACCAGATGATGAGCAGCATCGGCGTGTTCTTCGACAAGGACGTGGCGATCAACCCCTTCATCGGCGGCGGCTCGGGGGGCGTGCAGATCGTCGACGATTTCAACTCCGACCATTTCGACCACGGGCCGCATGGTTTCGTCGGCGGTGCCTACATCTATGGTGGACAGACGGGCGGGCGCCCGATCCAGCAATTGATCGTGCCGCCGGGCACACCGTCCTGGGGCGCGGGATGGAAGAAGGCCGCCAAGGACAATTACCTGCATGCCACCACCGTGGCCACGCATGGTTCGGTGATGTCCTATCGCGATCGCTACCTGGATCTAGACCCCACCTACAAGGACGCTTTCGGCCTGCCCCTGCTGCGCATCACCTTCGACTGGCACGACAACGAATACAAGATGTCCCAGTTCGTGACGGAGCGCGCGCAGGAAATCGTCAAGCAGATGAACCCCAAGGCGACGTCGCTGACGCTGCGCAAACCGGGGGACCATTACGACATCCGGCAATACCAGACCACGCACACCACCGGCGGCGTGATCCAGGGAGCATCGCCCGACACCAGCGCGCTCAACCGCTTTCAACAGAGTTGGGACGTATCCAACGTGTTTGTCACGGGCGCGTCGGCGTTCCCGCAGAACTTGGGCTATAACCCGACGGGCCTCATCGGCGGCCTCACCTATATGTCCGTCAAGGCCATTCGTGAGACCTACCTCAAGCAACCCGGTCCTCTGGTGCAGGCATGAACACCTTTGGCAAGCCTCGTCGTCGTAGCGGAGGCGGCCTGTTGCGCCTCATCGTCGTGCTTATCGTACTGGTGGTGATCGCGTGGGCGGTCGCCATGCTGTTTCCTGGCGGTGGTGGCGATCCCGCTGCCAAGGCACCGGAGGCCACGACTGACCAGATCAAGCAAGGCGAATACCTTGCACGCGTCGGTGATTGCGCAGCCTGCCATACCGCACCGGGCGGCCAGCCGTTCGCGGGCGGGCTGGCCATTGCCTCACCCATTGGCACCATCTACAGCAACAACATCACGCCCGATCCGGATACCGGCATCGGCAAGTTCACCTATGGGCAGTTCGAGCGCGCGGTGCGGCGCGGTATCGACGACGAGGGCCACACGCTGTATCCGGCCATGCCGTATCCCTCGTACGCGAAAGTCAACGACCAGGATATCCAGGCGCTGTACGCATACTTCATGCACGGCGTGCAGCCGGTGAAGCAGGAGAACAAAGCGGAAGGCATCGTGTGGCCGCTTTCCATGCGCTGGCCGCTCACTTACTGGCGCTGGTTGTTCGCGCCCAAGGTGACGCCGGTGGAGACGGCCGCCACAGGCGATGCCACGCTCGCGCGCGGTCAGTATCTGGTGGAAGGCCTGGGCCATTGCGGCGCCTGCCACACGCCGCGTTCGTTCACCCTGCAAGAGAAGGCGCTGGGCCCCAACCAAGGCACGGCCTACCTGAGTGGTGGCGAGAGCGACAACTGGGTTGCACCCAGCCTGCGCGGCGAACTCGCCAGCGGCCTGGGCAGCGTAAGCGAGGAAGAGATCGGCGTGCTGCTCAAGAGCGGACGCTCCGAACGCAGCGCTGTGTTCGGCGGCATGAGCGACGTGGTCGAGCACAGCACGCAATACATGAGCGACCCGGACCTTGCCGCCATCGCGCACTTCCTCAAGTCACTGCCTCCCGCACGCGAGGAACAGGCGGTGACCTACAGCGACGCCACGCACACGGCACTGAGCAGCGGCAATGTGAGCGCCTCGGGCGCGCAGCTTTATGTGGACAACTGCGCCACCTGCCACCGCACGGATGGGCATGGCTATGGACAGGTGTACCCCGCACTGGCCGGCAACCCCGTGCTCAATGGTGAGAACGCGGGCTCAGCCGTTCGTCTGGTACTGCACGGCGGCACCATGCCGTCGGGTCGCGACGCCCCCACGCAGTTCACCATGCCTGCTTTCCGCGAACGCCTGAACAACCAGCAGATCGCCGACATCCTTAGCTTCGTGCGTTCGAGCTGGGGTAACCATGGCGGCGCGGTGTCCGCACAGGATGTGGCGCGGCTGCGCGATCTGCCGCCCGCGGGGCAGCCCTTGATGACCGGCTACGATCCACGCCAGCACGGATCGGACGCGCCCGGCCCCAATGCCGAGGATCAGGCCGGCACGCCGGTGACGAACAAGTAGGCCTTTCCGTGGCGACGCTCAGCGCTCCGCCACGGGTTCGCTACCGGCATCACTGCCCGACCATCCACCACCGAGCGCGCGAAACGTGGCGACAGCGGCGCGGGCATCGTCGGCGTGCACGCGTGCGAGCTCATCGCGCGAGGTGAGTAGCTGGCGATCTTCGTCCAGCACTTCGATCAGGCTGATGGCGCCGCCTTTGTAGGCATCTTGTGCGGCGGCGCGTGCCACTTCGTGTGCCTTCACTTCGTCGGTCAGGTCGCGGTGCTGCGCTTCCAGTTCGGCCAGCGAAACGATGGCGTTCTCCACGTCTTCGGTGGCGCGCAGCATGGACTGGCGATACAGCGCGAGCGCTTCGGCGTTGGCGCCCTTGGCCTGCGCTACCTCCGCGTCGACACGTCCAAAGTCGAACAAGCGCCAGTGCAGACCGAGCACAGCCTGCGGCTGGAAGGCCTGCGAGGAAAACAGCGAGCCACTGTGCAGGCTATCGAAGCCGAGCAGGCCGCCTAGCGATATCTTGGGGTAGTACTCGGCCACGGCGACGCCGATGCGCGCATTGGATGCGGCAAGACGGCGCTCGGCGGCGATCACATCGGGACGACGGCGCAGCAGCATCGCCGGACCACCGTCGGTGGTGATGGCGGGCACGCTATAGGTTTGCGGGCTGTCCTTCAGTTCGGTGGCATAGGTGCCGGGCGCGGCCCCCATCAGCACGTCGAGGCGATTGAGTTGCTGCGCCAGCGTGGTGCGCAGTGGCGGCAACGTGGCCTTCGCCTGCAGGACCAGCGCCTGTGCCTGCGCTACTTCGCGCGAGGTGGCAAGACCGCCGGCCAGGCGCACCTTCACCAGCTCCAGCAACTGCGTTTCCGTGTCGAGCTGCTGTTGTGCGAGGCGGATGCGTTCCTGCGCGCCGCGCACCTGGAAATAGCTGTCAGCCGCTTCGGCGGCGACAGAGATGCGCACGCCATCCTGATTTGCCTCCGCCGCTTGCGCCTCGGCATCGGCGGCTTCCGCACCGCGATGCAGGCCGCCGGCGAGATCCAATTCCCAGCTCGCGCCCACACCGATGTTCTCCAGCGTCTGTGTGCGTTTGTAGCCGGGATACTGGCTGGCGATCTCGCCCAACGGGCTCTTGGTGGATTGGTATAGCTGCGTGACCTGCCCGTCGAGGCTGCCTTGCGGTGCGAGCTGCGCACCTGCTTCGCGCGCGGCGGCGCGCGCTTGATCCACGCGCGCCACGGCGGCAGCGAGGTCGAGGTTCTGCGCCATGACGCGGCCGATGATGCGCGTGAGTTCGGGATCATCAAAACCCTTCCACCACACATCAAGCGTAGGCGCGACACGCACCGCCTCGCGCGCCTCCAACTGGGCGTGGCTTGCATACTGGGTGTTGGATTCGATGTCCGGGCGCACGTAATCAGGGCCGACCGTACAGCCGGCCAACCCCACCATCGCCGCGCCGATCGCCACCATGCGCAGGGTGAAACGACGCGACGATAAGCGTGACACGCCGACATGGGACGAAAGCGAAGTGTTCATCGTGATATCTCGAGAAGAGAAAGGGGTTCAGTGCGCATCCGCGGAGGGGCCGGCCGGCGGCGCCACTTTGCGCATCAGCGGCACCATGGCCGTGGCGATGACGAAGCACAGCCCGATGGCGAGAAACGCGTCGGCGTAGGACAAGGTCTGCGCCTCGCGATAAGTCAGTTGCCACAGTTGGTGCAGCGATCCGTCAACGTCACCCTGCCCCAGTTCGGCCAGATGCGCGTTGGTTTGCGCCAGCCAGCCATTCATCGCTTCATTGCTGGTGTTGAGGTGTTCTGCCAACCGGTAGAAATGCAGGTTGGTGCGGTCGTTTAGGATGGTTGCGCATACGGCAATGCCGATGGCGCCACCCAGGTTGCGCATCAGGTTGAACAGGCCCGAGGCCAGCCTTAGCCGTGCGGGTGCGAGACTACCGAGCGTCAACGTGACAGCCGGCGGCACAGCGAGCTGTTGCGCCATGCCGCGCAAGGCTTGTGGCAGGAGCAGTTCATGCGCGCCCCAGTCGTGGGTGATGGGCGAGAAGTCCCACATCGACACCGCAAACAGCGCGAGCCCCACCATCATGATCCAGCGCAAGTCGTAGCGTCGTGCCAGGAATGCATACAACGGAATGCTCAAGATCTGGAACACACCGGTGGAGAAGATCGCCTCGCCGATCTGCAGCGCGCTGTAACCGCGCACGCGTCCGAGGAACAGCGGCGTGAGATAGATGGTGGAGAACAGGCCAATGCCGGTGACAAAGGAGAAGAACGAGCCGAGCGCAAAGTTGCGGTCGCGCAATGCACTCAAATCCACCACCGGGTGTTCGTAGGTGAGGCTGCGCGCCACGAAAGCCACGCCCGCCAGGCCGGACACCCATGCATTGGCGAGGATGACCTGGTCGCTGAACCAGTTCCAGCGCGGACCCTCTTCCAGCGTGTATTCCAGGCAACCGAGGAAAAGGGCAAGCAACACCATGCCGAGGTAGTCGGCGTTGCGTAGCAGTGAGACATCGGGGCGATCGATGTTCACCAACATGGGCACGGCCACGGTGACGAAGATGCCGGGTACGAGGTTGATGAAGAACAACCAGTGCCACGAGCTGTTGTCGGTGATCCAACCACCCAGCGTGGGCCCTAACGTGGGTGCGAGCGAAGCGATGGCGCCGATGGTGGCCGCCGCAATCACGCGCTGCTTGTTATGGAAGAACACGAACGCGGTGGTAAATACGGTGGGGATCATCGAGCCGCCAAGGAACCCTTGCAGCGCGCGGAACACGATCATGCTCTTGATGTCCCAGGCGACGCCACACAGCATGCTGGTGATGGTGAAGCCGGCGGCGGAGGCGGCAAACAGCCAGCGTGTGGACATCACGCGCGACAGCCAACCGGAGAGCGGAATCACTACGATCTCGGCGATCAGGTAACTGGTTTGCACCCACGCCGTTTCATCTGTACCGGCGGACAGCCCACCGCCGATGTCGCGCAGCGACGCGGACACGATCTGGATGTCCAGCAATGCGATGAACATGCCTACGCACATGGTTGCGAAGGCGAAGATCTTCTGTGACGTACTCAAGGCCGCTGGATCGATCGGCGCGGAGAACGGCATGCGGCCGGCGATGGCGTTCATGGCGTGCCTACGCCACCACGCGTGTCCACGTTTGCGATCACCGAAAGACCCGGGCGCAGCGTACCGAGTTCACCGTCCTTGTCATCCAGCACCACGCGCACCGGCACGCGCTGCACCACTTTGGTGAAGTTGCCGGTGGCGTTCTCGGGCGGCAACACGCTGAACTGCGCACCGGTGGCAGGCGCGAGGCTGGCCAGATGACCACGGAACACGCGTCCCGGCAGAACATCCGCGCGAATCTCGACCGACTGCCCTGCGTGCATGCGTGCGAGTTGGTCTTCCTTGAAGTTGGCGTCTACCCACAGGCCGCGAGCCGGCACTACCGACAACAGTTGCGTGCCGGCTGCCGCGTAGGCGCCCGTGCGGGCGCGGCGATTGCCGACCACGCCGTCGACCGGCGCGCGCAGCTCGGTGTATCCCTCATTGAGGCGAGCGATGTCCTGCTCGGCTTTGGCCTGTTGCAAGGCTGCCCTCGCCTGCTGCTTTTGCGATTCGATGACGTCGATCTGCCGCTGCGCGGCCACGAGTGCGGCCTGCGCCTTGTCTGATGTAGCGCGAGCCGTCTTGTAGGTCGCGTCCGCGCGCTGCGCGCTTTCGATAGAGACGGCCGAACGGCTGGACAGATCGCGATAGCGTGCTTCGTCGTCACGCGAGCGTTGCGTTTCCGCGTCGGCTGCGCTGACACCTGCCTGCGCCTGGCGGATCACCGCCTCCTGCAGTTTCTCGTTCGCATCGAGGTTGGCGAGTAAGGCTTGCTGTGCTGCGACGGCGCCATCCGCTTTGGCCAGCGCGGCGCGGTAATCGCGATCGTCGATCTTCACCAGCAGGTCGCCTGCGTGCACGCGTTGGTTGTCGGTCACTGCCACCTGGGCGATATAGCCCGGCACCTTGGGACCGATGACGGTGACGTCGCCACCGACATAGGCGTCGTCGGTGTTTTCGATGAAGCGGCCGACCGTCCACCAATGGGTGCCATAGACGACGCCAGCGATCAGCGCGATCCCGATGGCGAGGCGCAGGACGTGTTTCTTCCGCTGACGCGGAATGGGTTCGACAAGGGCGGGGCTATCCGCGCGCTCGGCAGCAGTAGCGGCATTCATGACGTTGACTCCGGAGGGGTGGGATCGGAAGGAACTGGGCGTGAATTTCTGAACGCGATGCGCGCCCGCATGCGCTCGTCGGCCGCCGGGCCGGCGCGCATCTGGTGGCGTTCTCGCGTGATGGGTTCGCCCGTATGGCGATCGACGAACATCGGCTCGACCACCTGGCCGGTCTGCCGATCGACCAGTTCGATGGCGTGGCCCTCGGGCGAGAAGTGGCGGTTGCCCCAAGCCATCATCGCCAGCAGCACAGGGCGGAAATCGCGCCCGCACTCGGTGAGCACGTAATCGTGGCGCACCGGATGGTTGCTGTAGCGGCGGCGCTCGAGCATGCCCATTTCCACCAACAGCGCCAGACGGCGGCTGAGGATGTTGGGGGCAATCCCTAAGCTGGTCTGGAAATCGTCGAAGCGGGTCAGGCCGTAAAAGGCGTCCCGCAGGATCAGCATGCTCCAGCCGTCACCGACCCGATCCAGGGCTTGGGCGATGGGGCACTGCATGTTCTCGAAACCAGTACGGCGCACGGTAGCGGCCCGTGTTACATTGAATGACGTACATCATATAAATCGTAACTTGCGGAATGCAAGTGACTTTTCGTGATGCCTGGGTGAAGCAGCATCCCGTGAAACCGTTTGCCGCCCGACCTTGAAAGCGGGAGAAACGCCCTTTACATGATGTAAATCATATAAATAGACATCACCCACCCCCAGCCACCACTCGGACACCCTTCCATGAAACTCCAAGGCTCAACCGTTCTCGTCACCGGCGCCAATCGCGGCCTCGGCCTCGCCTTCGCCAAGGCACTGCTCGCCGCGGGCGCGCAGAAGGTCTATGCCGGTGCGCGCGATCCTTCCACCGTCACTCTGCCCGGCGTCATACCGGTGAAACTCGACGTGACCAACCCCGAGGACGTTGCCGCCGCTGCGGCCATCGCCTCGGACGTGGACATCGTCATCAACAATGCGGGTATCAGCGGCGGCGCCCTGTTGCTCGATGCGAAGGACGGCCAGGAAAATCTGCGCCGCATCATGGAAACCAATCTCTATGGCATCCACGCGATGAGCGTTGCGTTCGCGCCCGTGCTGAAGAAGAACGGCGGCGGGGCGCTGGTCAATATGCTTTCCGCACTGAGCTGGCTGAGCCTGTCCAGCACGAGCGCCTACTCGGTATCCAAAGCGGCGGCGTGGGCGCTGACCAATAGCCTGCGCAACGAGCTGCGCGAACAGGGCACGCAGGTGCTGGGCATCCATGCCGGTTACATCGATACCGATATGGTCAGCCACGTCGATGCGCCCAAGACCAGCCCTGACGACGTCGCCCAACGCACACTGGAAGCACTGGAGCGTGGCGATTCGGAAGTACTTGCGGATGAAACTTCTCGACAGGTGAAGGCTGGCTTCAACGCCCCGCATCCGGCCTACCTCAGCACAACCTGATCATTGCCCTCGCGGACGAGCCCTAGAGCCTCGTCCGCGATGGACGGCCGGACGTCCGACCATTCGCCAACGAATGGCCGGAGGGTCGCGATTCGCTGCACTGCACTACTGGACGAAAAAGCCAGAGGGAGTCACCCTTACTGTCTCCCCAAGTGCAGGATCGTCCATGAGAACACCAGCCCGTGCCGCCCCGACCCTGCTTGCTGACCTCGGCGGCACCAATGTGCGATTTGCACTGGCAGACACGGGCCGCGCCAATCCGCTGATGGACGACAGCGTGCGCCGCTACCGGGTCAAGGACCACGCCTCACTGGCCGAAGCGATTCGCCAGTACTTCACCGACACCGGCCTCACCGCCTCGCGCGCCGTCATTGCTGCGGCGGGCCGCGTGAGCGAAGGGGAAACGGTCAAGGTCACCAATAACCCCTGGCAGGTCGCGGCGCATGCGCTACAGGCCGAACTGGGCATGGAAGCGGTGCATCTGGTCAACGATTTCGCCGCGCAGGCCATGGCGGTGCCGCTGCATACGCAGGAACAACTCACCTCCGTGGGCACGCAGGCCATACCTGGGCTCGGCACGAGCGATACGCAGACCTTTGTGGTGGTCGGCCCCGGTACCGGCTTGGGCGTGGCCGGGCTGATGCGTCGCGAAGGCCGCTGGATCGTGCTGGAAACCGAAGGCGGCCACGCGGGCTTCGCCGCACATACGGCGGAAGATGTGGAGATCCTGCATCGACTCAACGCGCGTTTCGGTCGCGTGTCCAGCGAGCGCATGATCTGCGGCAATGGCTTGGTGAATCTTTACCTCGCGCTGGCCGACATTGCCGGCCAGCCCCCTGAGGAATACACCCCGGAAGACATCACCGCACGCGCTGAAGCGGGCACCGATGCGCTGTGCGTGCGCACGGTGGAAACGCTCGCCGGCATTTTCGGCAGCGTCGCCGGCGACCTGGTGCTGAGCCTGGGCGGCTGGGACGGCGTGTTCCTCACCGGCGGCATGCTGCCGATCCTGCTGCCGTGGTTGAAGCACGGCGGTTTCCGCGAACGCTTTGAAGCAAAGGGCCGTTTCCGCGAAACCATGGAACAGGTGCCCACGATCGCGATGATGCACCCGGATCCGGGCCTGCTCGGCGCCGCCGCTCTGGCCGTGCTCGACGCAGGCAAGCCGCTGGTGCCGAACGGCTGACGTCATCGCCAGCCGTCCGTTGCCGATTTATCGGTACTGACGCGTCACCAGCATCTTGCGGTCACCATCGGCACGATCCACGAAGTAGTCGAGCATGGCGATGCCGGTATGGTCGCTCGCCATGCCGGTCTGCTCGGCAAAGACGGCATGCGTCAAGCCCGACGGCCCACAACTGCCCATGCCGCCGCGCACACCGAGCAACGGCGTGCTCGAACTGCAGCCCTCATTGACGACGGCACCAACGAACCCTAGACGGCCCGTGGCTTCGTTCGCGCCACTGGCATTCGCACCAACGGCATTCGTGGCCATCACGGCCAGCGTTCCCATTGCAAACCAAAGACCGATGCGTTTCATGACGTTGCCCCTGAGACAGTTGATCGGTACGTCTGGCGTACGTTCCACCGGGGGCTGGCGTGCGAGTCGCGTGCGGGCGAGCGGACACATGAAATGCGCCCGGCCCGGTCGTGGCTTTCACTCCTTGCCCCCTGGCTGGATGCGTCCGTTCGACGGAATCCACCTTAGGCAGCCAATTAAGAATTTTCTGTCATCCGAAACACGGGCCTACATCAGCGCGTGCGTTGCGTCACGCTTCTCAGGAAAGACAAATTCGGGTGCTACGCTGTAACGCCCACCCCACTCAAGCGAATCCGCCATGCCCCGCGCCGATACCGCCTTCTTGTTCGATCTCGACGGCACCCTCGTCGACAGCGTTTACCAGCACGTGCTGGCATGGAAGGAAGCACTGGATCGCGAAGGCGTGGAGTTGTCCGTGTGGCGCATCCATCGCAAGATCGGCATGAGTGGCGGCCTGTTCGCCAACATCTTGTTGCGCGAGACCGGGCTGGAGATCACTGAGGAACGCCTTGCGCGCCTTCGCACATGGCACGCCGAGGCATACAACCGGCAGGCCACGCAGGGCTCCGTGCGCCCGCTGCCCGGCGCACGCGAACTGCTGGCTTTCCTGACCGACGCTGACATCCCGTGGGCTATCGCTACCAGTGGCCGCATGCAGACGGCCGCGCACAACCTGGAAGCGCTCGGTGTCGATCCGTCAAAGGTGCCAGTGGTAACGCGCGATCAAGTGCGTCACGCCAAACCCGATCCAGATCTTTTCATCACGGCCGCACAACGACTGGGCGTGGACATCCACTACAGCCTCGTCATCGGCGACAGTATCTGGGACATGCTCGCCGCTCAGCGCGCGCGCGCACTCGGCATCGGCCTGCTCTCCGGTGGCTATGGCCAGGAAGAACTGGAGGATGCCGGCGCGTTCCGCGTCTACGAGGATCCGGCCGATCTGCTCAAGCACATCGACGAAGTCGCCGCACGTAGCTGAGATCGATAAGCGAGTGCTACATCCAACGCACCTCGCTTAACTCGCTTCTCATATTTGCCGTCAGGCGCGATTCATCGCGGCGCCGACGGTAGCGGTTAGTCTCGAAGACCGATCAGGAATTCTGGAGGCCGCCATGCGCCGTTTCCTTGCCATGCTTCCTCTCGCGCTGCTCACTGCGTGCTCGCCAGCCTCGCCGCCGCCCGACCAGAAGCCGCCACAGCCAAAGGCCACGGCGACGGCGCGGAGCACGCCCGACAACGCCGAACTCGGCTCACCGCTATGGTATGAATGGGTCGACGAGCGCCTGCACATCAGCGACGACGGCCACGGACCGGATCGCGGTTCGGCGGAATGGAACAGCGCGGTGCAACACAAGCTCGGACAGGAAGCGCCGCAGTCACAACCGGGCTCACCGCAGTGGCAGCAAGCGGTGGATGCGCTGCTACGGACACGTCCGGCGATGTGATGACCCCAGAAGAGCAAACGTCAACGACGCGAATTCACTGCAGGAACGCACCCTGTACGCGACAAACCTTCGCAGGTAGGGTGCCCTCCTACAGAAACACTACCGACGCCGATCAACCCGGCGCCAGCAACGCATCCAGATCGGATTGATCGAAGCTGAGCTTCTCGCGCGTGCCGCCACCTTCGAGCACAGCTTCGGCAAGCTCGGCCTTGCGCGCCTTCAATTCTTCGATGCGCTCTTCGACCGTGCCACCCGTGATCAGGCGGAACACGAATACGGGCTTGTCCTGGCCAATGCGATGCGCGCGATCGGAGGCCTGTGCTTCTGCCGCTGGGTTCCACCACGGGTCGTAGTGGATCACGGTGTCGGCCGCGGTGAGGTTGAGGCCCACACCACCGGCTTTGAGTGACAGCAGGAACAGCGGCACTTCGCCTTCCTGGAACCGGCGCACGGGTTCGGCGCGGTCGCGCGTTTCGCCGGTGAGGGTAACGTAACGGATGCGCTGACGATCCAGCTCGTGCGCGATCAGCTTGAGCATTTCGGTGAACTGCGAGAACAGCAGCACTTTGCGGCCTTCCGCGAGCAGCGCGGGCAGCATATCCATCAGTAGTTCGAACTTGGCGGAATCACGCACGCCGCGCGCTGCTTCCAGCTTTACCAGACGCGGGTCGCAGCAGACTTGACGCAACTTGAGCAGCGCGTCGAGTACGACGATGCCGCTGTGCGCGATACCCCGCTGCGCGATGACCTCACGTAGCTCTTCCGCCAACGACAGGCGCAGGCTCTCGTAGAGTTCGCGCTGACGCCCTTCGAGCACCACGCGACGCGTAATCTCGGTCTTCGGCGGCAATTCGCTTGCAACCTGCGCCTTCGTGCGCCGCAGGATAAAGGGCGCAAGGCGACGGTTGAGTCGGTCCTGGCAGTCGGTATCGCGATGACGCTCGATCGGCACGCGATAGTGGCGACGGAAGGCGCCTTCATCGCCGAGCAAGCCGGGCACGCCCAGATCGACCTGTGACCAAAGCTCGCCAAGATGATTTTCCAACGGCGTGCCGGTGAGGCAGATACAGCGCGGCGCGCGCAGGCTGAGCACGGCGCGACGCGCTTGTGTGCGGGGGTTCTTCACCTGCTGCGCTTCATCCAGCACGATCAGCGAGAACGGCTGTTTGCGCAGTTGCACCACATCGCGGGGTAACAGTGCATAGCTGGTGAGCACCATGTCATGCGTGCCCAACTGCGAGAAATCGCCGCTGCGTTGCGGACCGTGCAGCGCAAGCACGCGAAGCGCCGGAGCGAAACGCGCGACTTCGGCCATCCAGTTCGGAATCAAGCTGGTCGGCACGACGACAAGCGCGGGTTGCTCGAGCCCACCGCTGCCCTTCAGGGCCAGCAGGTGCGTGATGAGCTGCAGCGTCTTGCCCAGGCCCATGTCGTCGGCGAGCACGCCACCCACACCGGCCTCGGCGAGCGCGTTGAGCCAGCGCAGGCCTTCGCGCTGGTACGGGCGCAGTTCGACGGTGAGGCCTTCCGGCACCGCATCGCTAGCGCGCTCGGCCGCGTCGCGCAGACGCGCGGTGAAGCCGCGCAGTGCATCAGGGGCTTCGAGTTCGCCGCCGGTGGGCAGTGCCTCGGCAAGTTCTTCCAGACGTCCCGCCTGCACGCGCGGCAGATGGAGTTTTTTGCGTGGGCGTTCGAGATATTCGGCCAGCGGCGCGAGCAAACCGCGCAGCTCCTTCAGGCGCACAGGCACGCGGCGACGTTCGTCGACCGGCGCGTACCACACCGCGTCTTCCGGTTCGTTCGGCACCGGGCTAAGGTTCAATTGGTGATCGGCCAACGCCTGCGCCACGGCGGGCAACAGGTTGTGGCGCTTGCCTTCTACTTCGATGCCGATTTCCAGATCGAAAGCATGGTCGTCGGTGTCTTCCACCGCGTTGCCATACCAGCGCACCGGGCCTTCCAGCACTTCGAACGGGAAGCTGGGCGCGTAATCGAGCACGAAACCTTCCGCTTCCAGCTTGGGACGCAAGGCCAGCCAGCGTGCGGGCGTGTTTACTTCCAGCGCGCCCGCGTAACCCTTACCGGGGAACAGCCAGGCGTCTTCGGGCAAGGTATCGGCCAGATCCCAGGGCAGGCCTTCGGTATCCACACCCGGCGTGAGACCGGCGCGTTCGAGCTGCTCCATCGCGGAGAGTTCTTCGGCGCGGCGACGGACGATCTCAACCAGATGGCCGTTGCGCACGCGACGCACCAGCGGCTCACCGCCACGACCGGGCAGGCGTTCGCCCGCGTAATCAAATGCGAGGCGCGCATAGGCCAGCGGCGGCGTGCCTGCAGCGAGGCGCGCGTGACGCGTGAGCGCGTGCAGCGTGAGCACCGGCTTGGGCGCGAGCTCGGCGCGGCGCATCTCGCCCAACACCTGCGGCAATGGCAGGCGATGCGACAAGCGGCTGTGCGGGAGCGCTGTGCGAAGGGTCTGGCTGTATTCGTGTTTCAGCGGCGGCAGGTCCAGCCATGCCGTTTCTTCCAACGGCGCGTCCAAGTGGCCCAGTTCTGCACGCTCGCCATCCAGATACCAGAGCGCATCAATGCGCAGTACACGATGGTTGGTTGGCAGACAGGGCAGCAGGCGCTGGCTGCCGTCGTTCTCCAGATGCCATTGCCAGTTCAGCTGATGACCCTTGCCGCGCGACAAGCGTAGCCCGGCCAGACCACCGAGAAAGCACGGCGTGGTGTCCAGGATCTCCGCGAGCAACGCGTCGCCGACATGGCCAGCGAGGCGGGCGTAACTGCGGCTCTTGCGCAAGGTCTGCGGCAGGCCAAGCGCGGTGGCTGCCAGGCGTTGCTCGTGCGGTTGAAGCGATTGTTGCGACAGGTGCTTGCTGTCCAGCGGCGAGGGGCGCACGAAGCGACCCTGCTCAGCCACCGTCAGCAAAACGGGGGCGACATCTACGCGGGCGCAGGGCTGGCCCTCCTCAGGCACCACGTCGAGGAAAAACCCCAACACCATCGGCTCCGGCGTCACCACCGGCGCCGACGTCGCCAGCAGCTTCCGCCAGATACCGGGCAGCGGCTCGCTGACACCCTCGTCGCGTGGCGGGGGCAGGCGGTCGTGGCGTTTATCGTCCGGTGACTGCATGCGCATTCGGTCCGATGGGGTCCACTAGGGCGACCAAAAGATTCAGCTTAGCAAGGCTCTTGCGTGCGTGCGCGTCTCAACCTCCGGTTTTTTCAAACCGGAGGTGATCGTTTCCATAAAGCGTCCAAACGTGAACGGACGAGGCAATGCCGGGAAGCGTTACGCAGCAGGCGTAAACAGGTCCTTGGGGTACTCCGGCTTCTGCTCGCGGCTCATTAAACGCTTGAGCCCCTCGGCCGGGGTCACTTCGCCGTGGAGCACGGCGCGCACGCCGTTGCTGATGGGCAGGTCAAGGTCGTGCTTGGCTGCCAGGCGCGCCACTTCATCGGCAGTGAGCACGCTTTCCACGACTTGGCCGATTTCACGCACCGCCTCGTCGATGGCCTTGCCCTTGCCGAGCGCCAGGCCAAGACGGCGGTTGCGCGACAGGTCGCCGGTGCAGGTGAGCACCAGGTCGCCCAGGCCGGCGAGGCCCATCAGGGTCTCCGGGCGCGCGCCCAGCGCCACGCCGAGACGAAGCATCTCGTTCATGCCGCGGGTGATCAGGCCAGCACGAGCGTTCAGGCCCAGGTCCATGCCGTCGGCCACACCGGTGGCCACCGCCAGCACGTTCTTCATGGCGCCGCCAAGCTCTGCGCCCAGCACGTCGCTACCGGAATACGCGCGGAAGTTGGGCGCGTGCAGCACCAGCGCCATGTCATGCGCGAAGGCGGTGTCGTCCGAATGGACGGTGACCGCGCTGGGCATACCTGACGCCACTTCCTTGGCGAAGGAAGGACCAGTGACCACTGCCGCCGCACGCCCCGGGAAGCGCTCGGCCACCAACTCATGCAGGAAGCGACCCGTGCCCGGCTCGAAGCCCTTGGTTGCCCAGGCAATGCGGGCATCAGGCGCGAGATAGGGCTGGATCTCTTCCAGGATGGAGGCAAACGCGTGGCTCGGCACCACGATCAGCACCACCTGGGCGCCGCGCAGGGCGGCGGCCAGATCAGCCTCGTAGACCAGTTCGGCCGGTAGCTCGATGTCGGGCAGGTAACGCTGGTTGCAATGGGTTTCCTCCATCGCCTTCAGCGCAGCCGCATCGCGCCCCCAGAGCCGGGTCGGCACCTGATTGCGGGCAGCCAGAGCCGCCAGGGCGGTACCCCAGGAACCAGCACCCAGAACGGCCAGGGTCGGACGCTCAACCATGAGCAGACCCCTTGGATTAGCTGTTCAGCGTCGGAGCGGCACTGCCGCCGAGGACGCGTCGCTGCTGCTCGGCGTACAACGCGTCGAAATTGATCGGCTGCAGCAGGAACGGCGGGAAACCGCCTTCCAGCACCAGCGAAGACAACATCTGGCGGGCGTACGGGAACAGCAGGTTCGGGCAATAGCTGGCCAGAATGCCGGCCTGATCCTCTTCCGAGAAACCGGCGATGCCGAACACGCCAGCCTGGTGCACTTCAGCCAAATAGGCCGTGCGCTCACCCAGCGAGCAGGTCAGGGTCAGGCTCAGCACCACCTCGAACAGGTCGTTGCCCATGTCGGTGGACTTCTGGGCCAGGTTCAGCGCGACCTGCGGCTGCTGGTCGGTCTCACCCACATCCTGGAAGATCTGCGGGGCGTTGGGTGCCTCGTAGGACACATCCTTGATGTAGATCTTCTGCAGCACCAGCTGCGGCTGGCCAGCCTGGCCGTTGGCGGAGACGTCTGCCATGGGGTATTCCTCGTAAAGTGTTCGGTGCGTGAAAACGCAAAGGTCTTGATTGTTCCATACATCCCCACGGCCCGCCATGCGCCCGGACTCTCAAAGTGGGTAAATATTGCGCACTGCCCTGTTTTTCTGGGAGAATAGCCGGCTCGACCATGCCGACCCGGGCTTCCGGGCACGTCCGCAACGCGATGCGGCGCTTACGGCAGACGCGAACAGCTCCAGCTCCAGCATCGCGTGGCGCTTGCGCCGCTGGGCCGATGCCGCCCTGGCTAACGGGTGGCAAACGCGCCCCAGGGCGCCTACACAGGAGGTCATCATGGCCCGTATTTGCCAAGTCACCGGAAAGGGTGTGCAGACTGGTAACAACGTCTCGCACGCTAACAACAAGACCCGTCGCCGCTGGTTGCCGAACCTGCATGAGCGCCGCTTCTGGGTCCCGAGCGAGAATCGCTGGGTGAAGCTGCGCGTTTCCAACCATGCCCTGCGCACGATCGACAAGAACGGCATCGAAGCCGTGCTCGCCGACCTGCGTGCCCGCGGCGAAAAGATCTGAGGATTGAGCCATGGCTAACAGCAAGCAAGACAAGATCCGCCTGATCTCTTCGGCCGGCACCGGCCACTTCTACACCACGCAGAAGAACAAGAAGAACACCCCGGAAAAGTTCGAGTTCAAGAAGTACGATCCGGTGGTTCGCAAGCACGTGATCTACAAGGAAGGCAAGATCAAGTAAGCCCCCTGGGTTTGCTTACTTCCACAAAGAACCCGCCGCAAGGCGGGTTTTTTGTGGCCCGCAGAAGACCAGCCTGCTTGCCGCCGACGATCCGGTTTCGGAAGATCGGCATCTATGTCACAGCCCACTGCTTTGTTCCACACGCTATTGGATCCCGCTGACTGGCCTCAGCTGCATCCGGCCGTGCAGCGCATGCATGGTGAGGGCTGCATCATCGAAGCTAGTGGCAACGCTGACGTGGATGGTGCACGACACGCCCTCGCCCGCTGGTTGCGGCGTTGGCTCACCCTGCCCGAGCCTGGCGATGGACAAGCCATCGCTCTGACCATCGAACGGCTTGCAACTCACGAACGCTGGACGCGCCGCTTCGCACAGGGTCGGATGCATTCCAGCCTGTCCCGCGGCAACGACCCTTACCTGCGCGAACGACTAGGGCTAGTAAGCCTGCATTTTTCCTTGCGGCGCGAGGGCGATGCGATCGACTGGCAGCTACGACGCGCGAGTCTCCTCGGCATACCACTGCCGCGTGCGCTTTGCGGCACGGTGTTTTCCCGTAGCGGTGCGCGCGAAGGGCGTTATGCCTTCGATATCGACGTCCGCCTTCCTTTGCTGGGTCAGCTGATCGCTTATCGCGGCTGGCTGGAGATTGATCATGTCGGCTGAGCTTGACCATCCCATCATCGTCTTCGACGGCGTCTGCGTGCTGTGCAGCCGCTGGGTGGATTTCATTCTTCGACATGACCGTAATAGCCGCTTCCGGCTAGCTGCCATGCAGGGACAACACGGCCGCTCGTTGTTGGTTGCGCATGGCCTGTCGCCGGATGATCCCGTGTCGTTCTTGTTCGTCGATCAGGGCAAGGGCTATAGCGATACGGATGCGATCGCGCGCGTGCTGGGTCAGCTAGGTGGACGTTGGCGCTGGGCTGGCGGCTTATTGCGGGTGATACCGCGACCGCTGCGTGATCGGGGGTATCGATGGGTTGCGCGGCATCGGTATCGGTTGTTTGGGCGGCGGGAGCAGTGTCGGTTGCCTGAGGCGGCGGAGGCTTGGCGGTTTATGGATTGAGGGGGGTTTGGAGTGGGCCGCATCTCAGTTGTGCTCCCTCGCCCCTTTGGGGAGAGGATTGGGGTGAAGGGTGGATGCTCGCTTCATCGTTTCGTCTTTCTCTTCTGCCCTGGCTTTGTGTATTCGCTCTCTGCTCTCAGGGCAGGAGCAACGCGACCTACCGCGATGCGATGTGCAGCAAAGCTGCACGAGCCGTGCGCTTTCGCCTTTGACCTTCGGGCCCCTCACGGACTGGCCGGCTTCACCGGCCAGCGCCAAGTCGGGGTGCCCTTCTCTTTGGTTGCTTTCTCTTGGGCAAGCAAGAGAAAGCAACCCGGACTGCGGCAGCAGTTCGGAAGCCCGCGGCAGGCGAGCCAGGTCGCCGTAGTGCGACGACCAAGCACAAAGTCACTGGACCCCGGCCTCCGCCGGGGTGACGGCTAAAGATGAAACGGTGAGGCTAGATTGGCCCCTCACCCCAACCCTCTCCCCGAAGGGGAGAGGGAGCTAAAGCGCCAGCACACACCTGTTGCTCCGCCCACAAAAAAGCCCGCCTTTCGGCGGGCTTTTCATTGATCCGGTAAAAACCAAATCAGGCGCTAGCCACCGAATAACTCTTCAGGCGACCCGCAAACTCCTGCAGCGCACGAATGCCACTCTGCTCAGCCTCAGCGATCCACTGCTGCAAACCCTTCAGCGCCTGCTCCGCACCACGCTGCTCCATCAGAGCGGCAAGGCGATTGCGGAAATCACACACGGTGCTGAGGGTCGGGCGCTTGGCCAGCACGGCCTGCATGCGATCGCGACCTTCGTTGTCCAGCCAGCGACCACCGTCAGCCAGCGCGCGACGCATGCGGCGCGGCACCGACTTGATGCTCTCACCAGCGTGCTGCGCTTCGTCGCGCAGGGTCGGCATGATCACGTTGCGGTAGTAGTCGGTCATCGCGGCGAAGCGATGGGTGAGCACGCCCTTGAGCGTCTCGGCATCCGGCAAGTGCACGTTCGGGCGGACGTCCAGCGCCGGCGCCACGCGCAGCACCTTGGCAAGGCCCACCGCACGCAAGGCGCAGATGGCTGCCCAACCGATGTCGAACTCCCATTTGCGCAGGGCGAACTTAGCCGAGCTCGGGAAGGCGTGGTGGTTGTTGTGCAGCTCTTCGCCACCGATCCAGAAACCCCACGGAATGAGGTTGGTTGCGGTGTCGGCGCTTTCGAAGTTGCGGTAGCCCCACCAGTGGCCGATACCGTTGACGAAGCCGGCGGCCCAGAACGGGATCCAGATCATCTGCACGGCCCACAGGGCAGCACCGATCACACCGAACAGGGCAACGCTGATGAACAGCATCAGGGTCGGACCCCAGTACGGATGCGCACCATAAAGATTGCGCTCGATCCAGTCATCCGGCGTACCGCGGCCGTACTTCTCGAGGTCTTCCTTCACTTCGCTGGCGTCGCGGTAAAGCGACACGCCATCCCAGAACACCTTCTTGATGCCGTAGATCTGCGGGCTGTGCGGATCTTCCTCAGTCTCGACCTTGGCGTGGTGCTTACGGTGCACCGCCACCCACTCCTTGGTGACCATGCCCGTGGTGAGCCAGCCCCAGAAGCGGAAGAAATGCGAGATGGACCAGTGCAGGTCCACACCACGGTGGGTCTGGCAACGGTGCAGGTACAGCGTCACCGTGAAGATGGTGAGCTGCGTCATGACCAGCATGTAGATCAGCATGGTCACCCAACTGGCGTGTGTAAGGCCGTTGGATAGGAAATTGAGCACTGCGTCGAGCATGGGAAACACCCAAGTGTAAGAAATTTCAGTGTAAGCGAGGGGTTTCCGTACCCGCCAGCATGGACCCGCACATTATTGTCGCACCCCTTTGAGGTAGCGAAGTTAATGTGCTGTACCGCCCAAGGGCACTCCCTCCCCGTTGTGTGAACGTGGGGCCGCCGTGACAATCATGCAATGACCGCGCCTACCGCTGTATTGCAACTGGATCACATCAGCCGACATCGGGCGGGACGCCCGGCCGTCTCCGATCTCAGCCTGACGCTGGACGCGGGGCAGGTACTGGGTTTGCTGGGGGTCAACGGGGCGGGCAAAAGCACCACGCTGGCCATGATCGCGGGGGCGCTGATACCCGATAGCGGCGCCATCAAGCTGAATGGAAAGGACTTCCTGGAGCATCCGGAGCTGGCCCGTCGCAGCCTGGGGTGGCTGCCGGAACGTGCCCCGCTGTGGCCAGAATTGACCGTCTTGGAACATCTGGACGCTCATGGCCGCCTGCGTGGCCTGGGTGGCGCGGCGTTGGCAAAGGCGCGCCAGCGCATCGTCGAGCGCCTGGAACTTGGCGCACTGGCGCGTCGGCTGGCCGGGGTGCTCTCGCAAGGCCAGCGCCAGCGTCTGGGCCTGGCCTGCGCGCTGCTGCACGAACCCTCGCTGCTCGTGCTGGACGAGCCGGCCAATGCGCTCGACCCGGTGCAGGTCGCCGCGCTGCGTGGGGTGATCCGCGAACAGGCAGCCATGGGCACCGCCATCATTCTGTCCACGCACCTGTTAGTGGAGGTCACCGCAGCGTGTGATCGCGTGGCGATCCTGCACGAAGGGCAGCTGCGTTACGACGGCCCCATCACCGACGACGATCACAAGATGCTCGAACAGACTTTCTTCGATATCGCCATGCGCGGGGCACAGGCCGCATGAGCGTGCTCGCCGTGACGCGGCTGGAGCTGCGCCGTCTCGTGGTTCGACCGCTTGCCTGGGTGCTCGCCGCCTTGACGGTGGCGCAACTGGCTGGGCGCTTCATGCTGTTGGTGCAGATTTTCACCACCCATCAGATCCAGTGGGCTGCACAACCCGCCGGGCCGGGCTATACCGACATCGTCGGCGTGCCGATGCTCAGCAGTATTCTCACCAGTGGTGCGCTACCCATGCTGCCGTTTGGCCTGGCCGAGCTGGCGCTGGTGGTGGTGCCGCTGCTGACCATGTCCACGCTCGCTAGCGAGCGCAGCCACGGTACGTTGCCGCTGTGGTTCGCCATGGGGCAATCGCCCTTCGACATGGTGATGGGCAAGTTCCTCGCCCTGCTGGTGTGGCTGGCGATCTGGCTGCTGCTGACACTGGCCATGCCGTTGAGCCTTGCCCATGGCATGACGCTCGACTGGGGCAAGCTCGCCGCCGCCTCGCTGGGACTGCTACTGATGCTGTCAGCGCTATGCGCCATTGGCATCGCCTGCTCGGCCTACGCCTCGCACCCCGCCATCGCCGCTGCCGCCAGCCTGATGCTCGGCCTTGCGCTGGTCAGCCTCAATGTCGGCGCCATGATGGCTGGCGTCGATAACGGCTTCGTCAATTGGCTGGCGATGAGCACGCACCTGGATTCGCTCATCCGCGGACTGGTCTCCAGCACGGATGTCGTGTGGTTCCTGCTGGTCACCGCGGTGGCGTTGATCCTGGCCACCCAGCGACTGGGCGCGGAAAGGGGGCGTGGCTGATGACTCGCACGTTCCGACGCCTCCATGGCTGGTTGTTCGCCCTGCTGCTGCTCGCCTGCGCAGGTGCTATCGGCTATTTCTCCGCACGCTACGACCACGTGTCCGACTGGACGTACGGTGGCCGCGCTTCGTTGCCGACCGAAACACTCGCGGTGCTCAAGGCGCTCGACGGCCCGGTGGACATCGTCAGCTACGCCAACCCGCAGGACGACGTGCGCAGTAACATCGCCGGCTTCCTGCAGCGCTACCAGCGCACGAAGCCCGACCTCACGCTGCGTTTCGTCGATCCGCAGCAAGACCCGGCAGCGATGCGCGAACTCGGCATCACCACCAACGGCATGCTGATCCTGCACTATCGAGGACACGAGCAACGCCTCGACGCATTGGATAACCGCAGCCTCACCAATGCCCTGAAGCGCCTGTTGCGCGGCAGCGATCGCATCGTCGCCTTCATCTCCGGCGACGGCGAGCGCAGCCCCTCCGATGCAGGCAACCCTGACCTCGGCTTGTTTGTTGCACAGATGCAGGAAAGCGGTATCCGCGCAGTACCGCTGAACTTCGCGCAGGTCGCCACCGTGCCGTTGCATACCGACCTGGTAGTGCTGGCGAGTCCGCAGCATGCGCTCTCCTACGGTGCGGTCAAAGCGCTTACCGACTATGTGGCTGAAGGCGGCAACCTGCTGTGGCTGACCGAGCCGACCAATGACGATCAACACCTGTCACCGCTTGCCGACGCCCTCGGTCTGCATGTGCTGCCGGGCGTACTGGTGGATGGCCAGGGTACGGCAATCGGGCTGAACGATCCTCGCGTGCTCGCGCTTGGCGACTATCCGGAACACGCGATTACGCACAGCTTCCGTCTCAACACGCAGTTCCAACAGGTATCCGCGCTGGCGCTCGCGTCGCAGACGGCGTGGCATGCCCTGCCGTTCCTACGCTCGAGCCCGCAGAGCTGGACCGAGTTCAAGCCGATCAACAATGACGGCGCATCCACCATCCGCTTCGACGCCAGCGCAGGCGAGCTGAAAGGCCCGCTCGATTTCGGTTTTGCGCTGTCACGCCTGTCGCCCAGCCCAGACAAGGCGGAGCAACGTGTGGTGATGATCGGCGATGGCGACTTCCTGTCCAACGCCTACGTCGGTACCGACGGCAACCGCGAACTCGGTCGCCGTGTTGTCGACTGGCTGCTGGGCGACGATGCCCTGGTCAACATGCCGCGAGCAGCGGGTGCACCAGATCGACGACTGGACATGACTCTCGCCCGGTTGAGTGCGGTGTCGTTCGGCTTCCTGGTGGTCGTACCGCTGCTGCTGTTGATCGCCTGCGGCTTGATCACCTGGCGTCGCCGCCGCGCATGAAACGTTCGACGCGCCAACTGGTGTTGCTAGGGGCGTGTGCCCTGGCCTTGATTGCCGCCGCCACCTGGCAGTGGCGGCGTGACGCCGCGGCCGCGCCAGGAACGCTGCTGTCACTGGAACCCTCGTCTATCACGCGCATCGAGCTGGTGATCGGCCATGGCTCGCCAGCGCACTACGCCAAGCGAGAAGGTCACTGGTGGCGCGTCGACGGCACACCGGCGCGCACCGATGACGGCCGACTCGGCGAGCTGGCCGATACCGCCAGCGCTGCCGTGCTGAGCTGGCGGCCCGCCAGCGATTTCGACCCCGCAAAGATCGGACTGACGACGCCCGTCTCCGTGCTCACGCTCGACGGCCAGCGCTTGGAGTTCGGGGAAACCTCGGTGACGGGACCGCAACGTTATGTTCGCGCCGGCGACCGCGTGGCACTGATCTCCTTGCGCTACACGCCAAGGGCTCCGGCCTCGGAGAGTCGCACGCTGGACGCCGGCATGAATCGCTGACACGTCGCAGCCACCCTTCACCCCATTCTTCGCTCGACAGCGTACCTTGCACCGACTCATGGACTCCCCATATGGAATCCATACCTCGACAGGAGCGACCAGATGAGCAAGCAGGCAATCGGCGTGGTGGGCATGGCCGTGATGGGCAGCAACCTTGCCCTGAATATCGAAAGTCGCGGCCACGCCGTGTCCATCTACAACCGGCATCGCGACCGTACCGATGAGGTCGTCGCCCAGAATCCCGGCAAGCGCCTGATTCCCGCTTACACGCTCGAGGAGTTCGTCGATTCGCTGGAGAAGCCACGTAGGATTCTGCTGATGGTGAAGGCGGGCGAGCCCACCGACGCCACGCTGGCGCAGCTCAAGCCGCTGCTCGACAAGGGCGACATCGTCATCGATGGTGGCAACACGTTCTTCAAAGACACCATGCGCCGCGAGAGCGAGATGAGCGCGGCCGGGCTGCACTTCATCGGCACTGGCGTGTCCGGTGGCGAGGAAGGCGCACTGCATGGCCCGTCGATCATGCCGGGCGGCCCGCGTGAAGCCTATGACCTGGTGGCACCTATCCTTACCGAGATTGCCGCACGCGCACCCGACGGCGACCCCTGCGTGGCCTACATGGGCCCGAACGGCGCTGGCCATTACGTAAAGATGGTGCACAACGGCATCGAGTATGGCGACATGCAGCTCATCGCGGAAAGCTACGCGGTGTTGCGCGATGTGCTCGGCCTGTCCAACGACGAATTGGCCGAGGTCTACGCCGACTGGAACAAGGGCGAGCTCGACAGCTATCTCATCAGCATCACGGCCGACATCTTCACCAAGAAAGACAAAGAAACCGGCAAGGCCATGGTCGACATCATCCTCGACCGCGCCGCACAGAAAGGCACCGGCAAGTGGACCAGCCAGAGCGCGCTGGACCTTGGTGTACCGCTGCCGCTGATCACCGAATCGGTGTTTGCGCGCCTGCTCTCCGCACTGAAGGACGAGCGCGTCGCCGCGAGCAAAGTAATCAAAGGCCCTGCACCGACCAGGTTCGACGGCGACCGCAAGGCCTTTATTGAATCTGTGCGCCGCGCGCTGTACCTGAGCAAGATCGTGTCGTACGCGCAAGGCTTCGCGCAGTTGCGCGCCGCGTCCGACGAGTACCAGTGGAACCTGCCCTACGGCACCATCGCACGCATTTTCCGCGCTGGCTGCATCATCCGCGCGCGCTTCCTGCAGAAGATCACCGATGCATACGAGCGCGACCCGCAGGTGAAAAATCTGCTGCTCGACTCCTACTTCCGTGACATCGCCACCGAATACCAGGGTGCGTTGCGCGATGTAGTCGTTGCCGCAGTGAAGGCCGGCGTGGCAGTGCCGTGCTTCTCATCCGCCATTGCGTATTACGACAGCTACCGCGCAGCGCAGCTGCCGGCGAATCTGTTGCAGGCGCAGCGCGATTACTTCGGTGCACATACGTTCGAGCGCGTTGATAAGCCGGGTAGTTTCCATAACGACTGGAGCTGAGGCAGCGGCAACCGTCGTTGACTGACGTACAAGTAGGACGCCGCGGCCGCGCACCTGTGTGCGGCCGCATGGTGAGGCGCCCTTACCTTTCCGACCGAGATCCGCAGTGCCCGAACTCCCCGAAGTCGAAACCACCCGTCGCGGCATCGCACCGCACCTGATCGGTCGGCGTGTCACCGCGGTGACACTGCGTCGCCCCGACCTGCGCTGGCCGATTCCGCCGGAGATCAGCACGCAATTGCCCGGCCAGCGCATCGACGCCGTCGAGCGCCGCGCGAAGTACCTGCTACTGCACACGCAAATCGGCAGCGCGCTGCTGCATCTGGGCATGACGGGCGTGTTGCGCGTGCTTCCTCCGGATGCCTTGGTAGGCAAGCACGATCACGTCGATATCGCACTGGAACCCACCGCCACCGAAGGCCCCCGTGTACTGCGCTTTACCGACGCCCGTCGCTTCGGCTGCCTGCTATGGCAACCGGTCGGCGAAACGCATGAACTGCTTGCCGACCTTGGCCCTGAACCACTCACCGATGATTTCGACGGCGACGTGCTGTGGCGACTGTCACGCGGGCGCACCGCTGCGGTGAAACTATTCCTGATGGACAACGCCATCGTGGTTGGCGTCGGCAATATCTATGCGAGCGAAGCACTGTTCGCGGCCGGTATCGACCCTCGGAAGCCGGCAGGTTCGATTTCGCGAGCGCGTTATGCGCGGCTGGCCGCTGAAGTGAAGCGCATCCTGGCGTGGGCCATCGAGCGCGGCGGCACGACATTGCGTGATTTCATCAATCCCGATGGTGCGCCTGGGTACTTTTTTCGCGAGTTGCAGGTGTATGGGCGCGAGGGGGAGGCATGCCGGGTGTGTGGCACGCCGATCAGACAGGTGGTGTTGGGGCAGCGGTCGACGTTTTGGTGTTCGAGGTGTCAGAAGTAGTTGGCGAGTGTTCCGGGATGGCTCGATTGGGCGCGCTTGCGTGGGTGGTGTTTGTTTGTCCTCGTTAGCACGTTCGCTCGCTGGGCGCCCCAGTTCTGCCCCCTCTCCCTTTGGGGTGAGGGGTGGGTGCTCGCCTTATGGTTTCGATGGAACCGTCATCCCGGCGCAGGCCGGGATCCAGTTGCGTCAGTGGTCGGCTGTCGCCTCGTGCGTTACCGCGATCGGGCCGCTTACGCAGCGGGCGTTTCGATCGTCTGCCGACGACGCGAAGCTAGTCCCGTGGGACACTCGAGTCACTTTTCTTTGCTTGCCCACGCACGCGCAGGAGCGCGTGCGAACGGCGAAGCCGGCCCGAAGGGCGAAGGGCAGGATGCCCGGAGTAAAGAAAAGTAACCCGAAGAAATGGCCTGACAGGCCAACGCCCGTAGCATGTCGATGGGATAAGCCCGAACGGGTGAGGAACGTTGTGGCTTGGCCACCTTCGCCGCTACACAGCGGGTACGTCGGAGCGCTTAGCAACGCGCCATGGCGGAGAGGACTTAAAGCAGGCTTCGCTACGCTTCCCGACCGGTGTGGAGAACTCGCCACGTAACGGCATCGTCCGTCTGCCCTGGCTTTGCGCGCTAAAGCGGGAGCAACGCGACCTGCCGCGGCGCGATGTGCAGCTCCGCTGCACGAGCCGTCTGCTTGTCGCTTCTGATCGTCGGGCCCCCTGTGCGGCGGTGAGGGGTGGACGAGAAGGCCCGCAGGGGGGATCGGCACGGATGCCGATCCCTTTTCGCCAGGGCAGGAGCCCTGTCGAAAAGCCCGGCCGCCCCTCACGAACTGGCCGGCTTCGCCGGCCAGCGCCAAGTGGGGGTGCCCTTTCTTCGGTTACTTTTCTTTGGGCAAGCAAAGAAAAGTGACTCGGCCTCCGGCAGGAGGGCGAAACGCCCGCCGCCTAGGCGGCCAGATCGACGCCACGCGACAATCAAACACCGGGGCTCTGGACCCCTGCCTGCGCAGGGGTGACGGCTAAAGATGAAACGGTGAGGCTAGATTGACCCCTCACCCCAACCCTCTCCCCCAAGGGGAGAGGGAGAAACATCACTGGAGCAACATCACTCCGCCCAGCGAAACTCAACAAACGTATTGTTGAAATCCGGATCCTCCACCCCGCCACCCAGCGTGGCGACAAACGTCATCCCGTCCGCCTCCAACTCCTGGCCTTCCTCAAAACGCGCACCCAACGCCTCCAGTTCCGCCAGCCGCTCGCACAACAAACCTGCGCGATCACTGTCGGCTTCCGGCACGTTGCGAAGGCTGATATCCGGGCGCCCAAACTTGCGCATGCCGCGCGTGTGCACCCAGCAATGCCCTTTCTTCTCTTCCGCATCGCGGAGGATCAGCAGGTGATTGCGAACAGGAGCACCGTCGCGCACGACGAACTGGCGGCGCCAGGTATCGGCGTCATAGAGATTGAGCGTCTGCGGGTCGAGGATGGCCACGCCGCCCACATCGAGCAATGCGGCGAGCACACCAAGGGTGTCGCGCATGTAGCCGGTGTCGGCGCTGTCGGGAAGACGGCCGCGGATCACCAACACTTCGGGAGCGTCTAGCGCTTGTCGGTAGGCCTCCGGCGAGTCGTCCTTGAACATCCGGCCGACGCTGCCCTTGAGAGGGTAGCCCTCCCACTGGCGCAACTGCGGATGGTTGTGACTGGTCAGTTCCACGCCTTCGGGCAGACCTTCACTGCCGTAATCCAGCGACGGGGCGCGTCCGGACTGGAATTTGCCGAACACGAAGAACTGCAAAAGAATCTCTTCGTTGCTCGACTGCCAGTGGGGGCGTTGCCAGGCGGGAAAGGGGATCTTGGTCATACCGGTCCTTAGGTCAGTGGTGGGGGCTCAATGCCCCTCGCCCAGCGGCAGTACGGGCTGCTGCAATTCAATCCTGCCGTGCCCTTCCGTAATGTTCTTGAACTCGGCGCGGCTCACCGAGACATAGCGGTCGTTGCCGCCGATCTCAACCTGAGGACCCTCGGTGACCGCACGCCCCTGTTCATCCACGCGGACCACCATGGTGGCCTTGCGGCCGGTGTGGCAGATGGTCTTGATCTCCTCAAGGTTATCCGCCCATGCCAGCAGGTACCGGCTGCCCTCGAAAAGCTCGCCACGGAAATCGGTGCGCAGGCCGAAGGCCAGCACCGGGACGTTGAGCTTGTCCACCACGTCACTGAGCTGCCAGACCTGGGCCTTGTTGAGAAATTGAGCCTCGTCCACGAACACGCAGTGCAACGCGCCCCGCGCGGCCACGTCCGCCTGCACCAGCGCCAGCAGGTCTTCGTCTGCGCCGAACCGGCGCGCGCTGGCCTTCAAGCCGATACGGGAGGCCACCACACCATCGCCATAGCGATTGTCCAGCGCGGGCGTGAGGATAAGCGTCCGCATGCCGCGCTCGTGATAGTTGTAAGCGCTCTGCAACAGCGTGGTGGTCTTGCCGGCATTCATTGCCGAGTAATAGAAGTACAGCTTGGCCATGGAATGTCCCGATAACAGGTGCACATAATACTGCGCCCGCTGCCTACCTTCCTGGCTAGTCGCGCGGTTCGGTGCTTACTCCCTATCCAGCGGCGTCGTGCCTCCGGTGAACTGCGCGCGCGCCTGGGTGAGTCGGTAGCGGCGTTCCGCGTTCCAGCGTCGCCAACCAAACAGCGCCATGGCGTTGTACACGGTGCGGAAGGCGAGAATGCGCGACCACACCTTGAAGGAGTCGAACACGTCGCCCGCCAGCATGGAGATCACCCCTTGCTCGATCTGGAAGACATTGTTCGGCGACCAGAACATCTGCCGCATGATCGGGCCGTTGAAGCGGTAGATGAAGAACGCAAAGCGGCGCATCCCGCGACGTTGGCGCCGTTCCAGGCGTCGTTGCAACGACGCTTCGCGACGCGGTTCGCGTAGCGCCACGTCGACCACCTCGACCGCCTGCTCCGCGCCACTCATGGCCAGGTAAACGCCGGAGGAGAACACCGGATCGAGAAAGGCGAATGCATCGCCCACCAGAATCCAACCGGTGCCGGACATGCGCGTAGAGTCGTAGGAGTAGTTGCCCGTTACACGCACCTCGTTGTCGATCAACTCGGCATGCGCAATGCGCTTCCACAGCCCGGGATTTATCTGCAGCGTTTCCAGCAAAAACTCCACGGTGCGGCCGCGTCGCTGCTTGAGATAATCCGGGCGACACACCGCACCGACGCTCATCACTCCATCGGGCAACGGGATCATCCACATCCAGCCGTGCTCAAAGCGGTAAATGCTGATGTTTCCCGCATCCGGGCCCGGGCGCGGTTCAGCGCCGCGAAAATGCCCGAAGATGGCGGCACTCTGGTGTTCGGGGTTCTTCCGCTTGAGCTTCCGCTTGCTGGCGAGAAAGGCATCACGGCCGGACGCATCGACAACGTAGCGCGCGCGGATGGCGTACTGTTGATCGTCGTCCGTCGTGACCTGTACGCGCCAATCGTGGTGCCCCAACTCTTCTACGCTGCGCACTTCTTGCCCTTCCCGTGCATCGGCGCCCTGCTCGCGGGCATGCTCATAGAGCATGCGATCGAAGTCCTGGCGCCACACCTGGAAGGCGTGCGGCGGGCTGCTGCCCAGTGAACGCGAGAAATCGTAGGTGTTGTAGCCGCGTTCGTTGCCTGCCTCAAAATCCGCGCCCGGCTTGTATACGCCCAAGACCCGGACCTTCTCCATGACGCCCAGGCGCTCGAAGATGGGCAGGTTCATCGGCAATAGCGACTCGCCAATGTGGAAACGGGGGTGGCGCTCCTTCTCTAGCGCGATCACGCGGTAACCGCGCCGCGCCAACAGCGTCGCTGCGGTGCTACCGGCGGGTCCACCGCCAATCACGACCACGTCGCACGCTTGCTCAGTCAAGTGTTTGCCATCCGTCATACTGTCTCCACCGCGCTTGCGACCGCTTCATCCATGGGGGCCCGATTATGACCGCCTACCCGCCCGCCGCAACGGGGTGCCGGGCTGATACGATTCGCCCCTGCCTCGCGCCCACTCATCGCACGATCCCATGCTGAACCCGCAACAATTGGCTGCTGTCGAGCACTGCGACGGCCCACTCCTCGTGCTGGCTGGTGCCGGCTCGGGCAAGACTTCCGTGATTACGCAGAAGATCGCGTACCTCATCGCGCGCAAGAAACTATCACCGTCCCGTATCGCCGCCATCACCTTCACCAATAAAGCGGCGAAGGAAATGCGCGAACGTGTGGCCAAGCTGATTAGCACGGAAGACGCCGCGGCGCTGACCGTGTGTACCTTCCATGCGCTGGGTCTGAAGTTTCTGCAGATGGAGCATGCGCGCGCTGGTCTGCGCAAGGGTTTCTCCGTGCTCGACGCGGACGACAGCGAAGGCATCATCAAGGAATTGGCGCCTAAGGGCATCAAACCCGATGCGCTGTTCGCCATCCGCAATCTGGTCAGTCGCGCGAAGAACGCAGCCCTGTCGCCCGAAGAGGCCCTGGCTGCGGCCCGCAGCCCGCGCGAGCTCGACGCCGCAACCATCTACCAGCTCTACCAGGCGCGTCTGAGCGCATTTAATGCGGTGGACTTCGACGATCTGATCCGCCTGCCGCTGCGCATCCTAGAAGCCGACGAGGAATGCCGCACCGTCTGGCGCGAGCGCCTGCGCTATCTGCTGGTGGACGAATACCAAGACACCAACGACGCGCAATATCGCCTGCTGAAGGCTCTGGCCGGCGAACGCGGCAGCTTCACCTGCGTGGGCGATGATGACCAGTCGATCTATGCGTGGCGTGGCGCGAACCCGGAGAACATCGATCAGCTCGGCAAGGACTGGCCGAGCCTGCGCGTGATCAAGCTGGAGCAGAACTACCGTTGCGGCAGGCGCATTCTGCGCGCCGCCAACAAGCTGATCGCCAACAACCCGCATCTTCACGAAAAGAAGCTGTGGAGCGAGCACCCGGAAGGCGCTCAGATCCGCGTGCTGGAATGCAAGGAGAACGAGCACGAGGCCGAGCGTGTGGCCGCTATCGCCACCACGCTGGCAGAGAAGCACAAGGCGCGCTGGCACGACATCGCCATCCTCTATCGCGGCAATTTCCAGGCGCGTCCACTGGAAAAGGCGCTGCGTTTGGCGCGCGTGCCTTACCACTTGTCCGGTGCGCTGAGCTTCCTCGACCGTGGGGAAGTGAAAGACTTGCTGTGCTATTTGCGCCTGCTGACCAATCCCAGCGATGACGCGGCGTTCCTGCGCGTGGTGAACGTGCCCAAGCGTGAAATTGGCGCGACCACGCTGGAGAAGCTCGGTGAGATCGCCCAGACGCGCCACGCTCCCTTGTTGGACGCGGCGCGCAGCGATGCCGTGCTACGCCAGCTCTCGCCGCGACCGGCATCGGCGCTGGCATCGTTCACGCAACTGATGGACGAATTGCGCAGCGCATCGCTACACCAGAGCGCTGCGGACCTCGTACAAACCGTGCTCGATCGCACTGGCTACGCTGCGCACGTGGCCGCCAGCACCGTGGATGCCACGCTGCGCGACCGCCGCCTGGGCAACCTGCGCGAACTCGCCGAGTGGTTCCGCGCCATGCAGCGCAACGACAACACCACCGGCGACCTTGCCGCGCAGCTCGCCCTGCTCACTCATGCCGACCGCGACGAGCCAGGCAACGCGGTGCGCATGATGACGCTGCACGCCGCCAAGGGTCTGGAGTTCCGCTTCGTCTTCATCGTTGGCTGTGAGGAAGGCACGCTGCCGCACGATGGCGCCATCGACGAGGGCCGCATCGACGAGGAGCGTCGCCTGATGTACGTGGGCATCACCCGCGCCAAGGAAATGCTCACGCTATCGTGGTCCGCCAAGACCAAGCGTTACGGTGAAGTGCACAGCAACCAACCCAGCCGCTTCCTGCACGAGCTGCCGCAGGACGACCTGCATTGGCAGGGCAAGGATCCTGAGGCGGACAAGGAAGTGGTGCGCGAAACGGCCGAATCGCATATGGCGAAAATCGCCGCCATGCTCGCAGGAAACTGAGCTTCGCCCCACGCGCCGGATGTGGCCGCCGATCACGCGGCCACATCCACCCAAAGCGTCGGTTCGTCGCATAGAATCGGTAGACACACACCGATGCGGACCGCCATGACAGAACCGGCCCACCTTTACGCGCAATTGGTCGAGGCGTTCAATCAACGCGAATGGTTGAAGGCACGCGCGATCGCGGGCCGCCTGCTACCACTGACACCCAACGATCCGGGCGTGTGTTACATCACCGGTGTGACCTTTATAGAGTTGCAGGAGATGCCGCTAGCACTGGGGTTCCTGCGCAAGGCGACTGACCTTGAACCCCAACGGGCCGACTACGCCGCCCAATTCGCCAAGGCATTGACCATGGTGCGCCTCTCCAGCGAAGCGCTGGACGCTGCGGACAAAGCCGCGGCCTTGAGCCCTGGCGACCCATTCACGCTCGACACGCTCGGCGTGGTCTACACGCAGGCGCATGCGCATGAGCGCGCGGCGGAAGCGTTCCGTGGCGCGGTGAAGCTGATGCCCGGGCAAGCGTCCTACCGGTTCAACCTAGCGACCGCGCTGGTGGCTATGGGCGATATCGCCGGCGCTGCGCAGGAGCTCGAAAGCTGTATCGCGCTGGACCCCACCTTCTGGGGCGCGCACCTCACCCTCGCTCAGTTGCGCAAACAAACGCGCGAGAGCAATCACGTTGCGAACCTGCAAGCGCTGGCGGCCAACCACCCGCGCAACCAAGATGCTCAGACCTTCGTGAACATGGCGCTGGCCAAGGAGCACGAAGACCTTGGCGAATATCCCGCCGCGTTCGACCGACTGGTGCTTGGCAAGTCCTCAGGCAAGGAAGAGCGTGGCTACTCGACCAAGCAAGACGAAGCCTTGTTCGAAGCCGTCACCCGGCGATTCCCGCAGCCGCTGGAAGCTTCATCAGGCGACCCTACCCAGGAACCGATCTTCGTCATCGGTATGCCACGCTCAGGCACCACGCTTGTCGAACGCATCATCTCCAGTCATCCGGACGTCTATTCGGCCGGTGAGCTGCAGAACTTCGGCGTCGTGCTCAAGCGACAGAGCGGCAGCACGACGCTTCCCGTGATCGACATGGACACTATCGAACGGACCAAAGGCATCGACTGGGCCAGGCTGGGTGCCGACTATCTGTCCAGCACGCGCCCTGCCACAGGGGAACGCCCGCACTTCATCGATAAGCTGCCGCACAATTTCTTGTATGCAGGATTCATTGCGCAGGCCCTGCCAAATGCGCGCATCGTATGCCTGCGACGCGATCCAGTGGACACCTGCCTCAGCAATTTCCGCCAACTGTTCGCGCAGCTGTCACCGTTGTACGGCTACTCGTTCGACTTGCTCGACACTGGCCGCTACTTCGTGTTGTTCGATCGCCTCATGGCGCATTGGCGGCAGGTGATGCCCGGACGCATCCTGGAATTGGATTACGAGGCATTGGTCGACGCACAGGAGGAACACTCCCGCCGCCTTCTGACTTTCTGTGGCCTGCCCTGGGACGACCGCTGCCTGCAGTTCGAGCAGAACGATGCCCCGGTCAATACCGCCAGCGCCGTGCAGGTACGTGCCCCCATGTATCGCACCGCCATTCGGCGTTGGAAGAAGTACGAAACCCAGCTTGCGCCGCTACTCGACTTGCTCGATGGCGCCGGCATTGCCTTCGAACGCTAGGCTGATACCCATCAAAAAAGGGCCCCGCTTGCGCGGGGCCCTGGGGTAAACAAACCCATGCAGGAGATTACTTGGCGCTGCCGCCGAAGCTGTACTTGGCTTCCAGGTAAATCGCGCGGCCGTACACGTTGTAGTTGTCCGTGTTGTAGGGCTGGTTGGACGTGCCCAGATAGCTGTCGTCCTTGGGCGGCATCTTGTTGAACACGTTATTGACCAGCAGCGAGATACCCAGACTCCTGATCGGGTTATAGGTCACGCTTGCGTTGGACACGATCCACGGTGGCAACTTGCCCGTACCCGGAGCCTCGTAGCTGTTAAGCGTCGTGGCGAGGTAGTTGGGCGTGCTGCCGTAGCGATTGACGTACCACGTAGCACTCCAATCACCCTTGGACCACGTCAGCGAGGCATTGGCCTTCGACTTGAAGTCCGTGCTGTAGAACGGCTCGCGCAGCGCGTCGTGCTTCGGGTCGATGACGAAGTCCTGCGTGGTGTGCTTGAGCAGATCCGAGTACGACATGGCCAACGCCAACTGACCAAACGCGCCCACCGGCTGCACGTAGCTGAAGTTCGCCGTGATGGCGTTAACCTGCTCGTTGGCCAGATTGAGCTTGGGCGTATTGATGCTGACGATCTGGCCAAGCAGACCGTCCTTGCCGGGACCACGGGTAATCAGGTTGAACGCCTGCGCGCACGTTCCCGATGTGGGATCCAGTGAGCCCGTGTCGCACAGGTACTCGGTCTTGGACAGCTTGTCCGGATCCACCTGCGTCACTTCGTTGTTGATGTTCCAGTGCAGGTAATCAACGCTCACCGACATGCGCTCGATCGGCGCCCACACGAAGCCGTAGCTCCATACCTTGGCGGTAATGGGCTGAAGCTGGGTGTTGCCTTCCGTGAACCCCTTGTACTGCGTGAGGTCGTACGGCACCGGGCACTTCTGGGGCGCCACGGCCGGGCCATAACCCATGCGTGCGCAGTTGAGGTAGTCAGTGACCGAGTTGTAGACGGAGCTGGGACCCTGGAATTCATCGGCCAGCGTCGGCACCTTGAAGGCGGACCCATAGCGACCGCGCAAGAGCAGGGTCTCGATGGGACGATACTCCAGGCCAACATTGAACGTTGTGTGGTCCACGGTCTGGTTGTCGACGTTGTAGGCGTCGTAACGCGAGGACAGGTCCATCGTCAGCTGTTCGAGCAACGGCAAACGCAACTCGGCCGTGGTGGCAAAGCGCGAGCGATGACCAGCGCCCGGCGTTGCACTGGTGCCGTACACGTAGTTGTCCGTATTGCCGTTAACGTCCGTGATGGTTTGCAGCAGGCGCGGATCGGGCGTGGAAGACCAGCCCTGGTTACCACCTTCCATCACCACGGCAAGACCGGCATCGCCGCCACCCAAGCGGAACAGCGACTGGTCGGTCAGCTGGCCGCGGATCATGTTGTCCCAAGTCTTCGCGTACGAGGTCGTATAGCCGGTGAAGCTACGGAAATCAGCCGGGGACGCTGGGCTGTAGAGCGCAGCGTAGTTTGGCGTGAACACCGGATAGCCACCGTACGTGCCCTGCTGGTGACCCATGACTTTATTGGCGAAGTACGATTCGATCGGACCAGTGAAGCGCGCGAAGTTGCGATTCGTCAGCTGATCGTCCGAGTGGGTGAAGCCTAGGTCGTAATCCCAGTTCGACTGACCGATGGTGCCCTTGCCACCCAAGGTCAGCATGTACGAGCTCTCGTACTGATGATCCATGATGTTTGAGAAGCCGCCGACTTCCTCAGGCGTGAAGGCGTGCTGCAACAGCATCAGGTCGTTGCGATTGGGATCCCAGAAATAGCCGGCGGTGCTACCCGCCGTAGCTACGCTGGTGCCCCAGAACGTGGTGTTGCTGCCTGACGTGTAGCTCTGCTCCTCGTAGTTGTAGAGCAGATCGCCGTACAACTGCAGGTTGTCGTTAACGTCGAAGGTCGAGTGTGTGTAGAGGTTCGCCGTTTTGTCTTTGTTGGCCAGCGTGGCGTAGCCGGCGCTGTACTGCGAGCCGCAGTAATAGCCCTTGCCCTGGCGGAACTGCTTCACCTCTGTGCCGTCGTAGCCCGCCGCCACGCCTGCGCAGTTATTGGGATCAAGGAAAACGTACTTACCCGTCGAACCGCTCACGGCGAGGTAATCGCGCGAAGCCGTAGGCGGTGTGGTGCCGTCGGTAAAGTACTGCTTGGTCAGATCGCGATCGTAGGCCCAGATCGGCTTCTTCTGTTCGTACTGCACACCAATCATGGTGTGGAAACGGCCGAAGTCGAAGCTGTCGGCGAAGCTGATGCGCTGACTCTGTCCGCCGCCTTCACTGAAGCCGCCGACACGCAAGTCAATCACAGGGGCATCCACGTGCTTCTTCAGCACAATGTTGACCACGCCTGCGATTGCATCCGAACCGTACAGCGATGACTGGCCACCCGGCAGGACGTCGATGTGATCGACCATCTCCATCGGGATGTTGCTCAGGTTGTTGAAGATATCGCTGCCGTTGTACAGGCCCGGGAAGTCACCCATGGGCCGGCCATCGATCAGGTACTTGGTGAAGCCCACCGGCAGGCCAAACATGCTCAGCGTCTGCGCACCCGTGGTGAAGGAGTTGTTGTCCTGCGGGCCTGCCACGCTACCGGTGGCAAAGGAGGCTTGCTGCAACGCCTCGGCAACCGTGCTGAAGCCACGTGCCTTCATGTCTTCGGCGGTGATGCTGATGACCGGCTGTGCCGTTTCCACCTGCGACTGCGGAATCAGCGAGCCAGTCACCGTAACGGTATCGAGCTTCTTGGCCTTTTTTGCCGCGTCGTCGTCCTGCGTGTTGCTTTGCGACGAAGTAGCCGTGTCTTGCGGCATGGGCGCGTTGGAAGCGGCGTCGGTAGCCGCGGCTGCCGCGGACGCACAGCCGAGCGCCAAGGCCGCCAGGACGGCGACCGTGAGTTTGGACTTCAACATCTTTGTCTCCCCTACATTCTGTAGTCAGTCGTCGCGCCGTCCCCCGGCGCGGGCTGTAACAGGAACGTCGACAAGTTGTTGCCCTCCCTGAGGCATGAACTTGCCGGTTACCTCCATGTTCCTGTCGACGCAATGTGTAGCACAAACTTTTCCTTCACAAACACACCACATCTTGCGTCGCAAATTCATGCGAGTAACTGTTAAAAGTCTGAGAAGAGAATTCTTATTCTTGACGGACTTTTACGCGCCGGAAGCCGAAGCGAACGAAAGATATTTCGATCGTTTGGATGTCCGAATAAGCTTACGCGAAGCTTACGAAATGGAAGGAAGTGCGTCAGATCAGCCGTTCGGCTTCCAACTCGCTCTTCAGGTAGGCGTAGTAGATCGGCGCGGCAATGAGGCCGGCGAGCCCGAACGCCGCTTCCATCAGCAGCATCGCCACCAGCAGCTCCCACGCGCGTGCACGGATCTGGCTGCCTACGATGCGCGCGTTGAGGAAGTACTCGAGCTTGTGGATGAGAATGAGGAAACCCAGCGCAGCCACGCCAACGCCCAGCGATACCGACAAGCCGGCGATGGTGATCGCGGTATTGGAGATCAGGTTGCCGATCACCGGTAACAGGCCGGCGATAAAGGTGATCACCACCAAGGTCTTGGCCAGCGGCACGTGGATATCCATCAACGGCAGCACGCCCAGCAGGAAGATGGCGGTGAATGCGGTGTTGAGCAGCGAGATCTTGATCTGCGCAAACACGATGTTGTGGAACGCCTCCGCCAGCCGCTGCGCACGCAGGCCAAGCGCGGAAGCCAACGGGCCGACCTGATGCGCCGGCCGCGTGCGGCTCAATGCCACGATGGCGCCCAGCACCATACCGATAAGGATATGCACGAACACACGTGCCGCTTCCTTGCCGATGGTCTGCAGGCTCACCGAATGCTTGCGGGTGAGCTCCAACGCCATGATGCGCAAGTCGTCCACGCTGTCTGGCAACCAGCCGACCACGGTGGCCGGTAACTGCTCGCGCGCCTTCTCCACCAGGGGCATCAACTGCTGCTGCCAGAGCAGTTCGGGGTTGCCGATCTCGTTGCGCAGAAAACTCACCGCGCTGAGGATCAACAGCACCAGCAGGCCGACCACGATGGTGCCGAGCAAGGCCACCACCAGCACACGGGCGCGATCGCTCGGTACACGCTTGCCCAGCAAGGGCGCAGTGGACTGCACCAGTTCGTAGACCAGCAGGCCCGCGAATAGCGCCGGCAGCAACCGGAGGCCCAACACCAGGACCAAGGCAATGCCCGCCAGCACGTAGCTGGTGATGCGGATGGCCGGCGACGGCGCGGTGGGAATCGAGGCAGGTTCCATGCAAATTCATACGGATAAGGGTGGTCGGAGTCTGTCAGCAGCGCATGACAGCCGCCAGCCCCGCCTCTCCTCTTCATCTTGCGGCGTTCACGACCCATACCAAGGCACGGAAACGCCTCTGTCGTAAACTTGTTCGATTCTGCGCGTCTTGTTTATCCGGGAATCCACTATGTCCGTACGTTTGCCGGCGGCTCTTGCTGCCTTGATCCTGCTTGCCGGTTGCGCCAGCACCGCGCCCACCAAGACGTCCGCCCCTGCCATCCCCGCAGCGCCCGTCGCCACCGCCCCGGCAGCCACGACGCCTGCTGACGACAACCTCAATGCGGTGGCCTGGAGCCAGACGGCGATCGAGCACGACCTGATCTATCTGCAGACCTACCGCGACGCACAGTCACGCCTGCTCGCGGCCATGGCCGACAAGCAGTGGGACGCGCTGCCGAAGGACGACCGCGTCGCCCCGGCCAAAGGCCTGAAGCCTGCCGTAGTGCTCGACATCGATGAAACCGTGCTGGACAACTCGCCCTACCAAGCCCGACTGGTGAAGAGCGGCGGCGAGTACAACGAAGCCGACTGGGCCGCTTGGTGCAACGAGCAGCGCGCCCGCGCCCTGCCCGGCGTGGTGGAGTTCACCCAGTTCGCTGCCCAGCACGGCATCGCGGTGATCTACATCTCCAACCGCGCCAAGGACCTCGACCAGGCCACGCTTGCCAACCTGCGCAAGCAAGGCCTGCCGGTGTCTGGGCCGGAAGCGTTCCTGGGCCTGGGCACCTTCGTTGAGGACTGCGAACAGATCGGTACCGAGAAGGGCTGCCGTCGCCAGCTGATCAGCCACAAATATCGCATCTTGATGCAATTTGGCGACCAGATCGGCGATTTTGTCACCGTACTCGCCAATAATGCCGAAGGCCGCCAGAAGGCCATGAAGCCTTATATGGACTGGATCGGCACTCGCTGGTTCGCGCTGCCCAACCCGACCTATGGCGCATGGGAGCCCGCTCTGTTTAATAATGACTACACGGCCCCACGCGACGAGCGTCGCCACCAGAAGATTCAATCGCTGCGTACCGACTGACAGTTGTCGATTAAAAACAACAACTTACGCAGCATAAGCTAAAGCATTGCTTTAAGTTTAACGGGGAAGTAAGATCTCCCCCGCCAACACCTGCTGACCTTGATAATTCCGCAGGCAAGGCCATTTCCCTTCCGGCTCTGCCGGATTACCCCGTGAGGCCCACCGCCCGCGGGGTTTTCTTTTTGGCGCCCCCGCTCCCGACAGCCTGAACGGCCCCTGGTGAGCACTTGAGCGGCCTCTCATTCCTTGGCGCCGACTCTTGTTCGTACAGAGCCGCGCCCCTTACGCTCCGCCGAGCGCCCAGTGCAGGTCACCGGGCGCCAATCAAATACCGAGATCTCCATGCGTCGCTCATCCGTCTTCTACGCCGTTGGTGCGTTCATTGCCCTGCTGGTGCTGGCCACGGCAGCCGCTCTTTTCATGACCTCGCACAAGCCGGGGCCGCCGCCCGTGGTTGTGGGCGGGGACACGCCGGAACAGTCCGTCCAGCAATCGCTGGCGCTGATCAAGGTCGGCGACTTCGCCGGCTTCTGGAAACACGCCCTGCCGCCAGCGGACTACGAAACACTGCGCGCCGATTGGACCCGCCCCCGTCCTGACGACCATCCGCTAACGCCTGAAGACCGCGCGGACTTCGTCAAGAACATGCAGCAGCTCACCGAGCCGGACGCAGAAACCAAGCTCTACGCGGTGGCCAAGCCCAAGCTTGCCCAGTTGAAGGCGCAGTACCAGGACCAGGTGCCCGTGATGATCGGCATCTTCCAGGCCATTGCCGCCACCGGCGTATCGCAGAGCAAAGAGCTCACCAACGTACAGAAGCAGCAGGCCACCGAGGTCATCAACGTACTGGCCCCGTGGGCGCAGACCGTGCCTTGGTTCGACCAGGCCCGCGCCAAGCAGGTCGTCGGCGTGGCGGTGGCCACCGCCCGCAAGCTGGACCTGAAAACGCCCGAACAACTGAAGTCCATGGACTTCGACACGGCAATGCAGAAGTACAGCATCGGCTTTCTCGGCATCAAACAGGCGCTGACCATCTACGGACTGTCGATCGACGACACATTCGACTCGATCAAAATCACCACGGTGGAAAGCCGCAACGGGCATGCGCACGTCAAGATCGACTACACCCTGCTCGGCAAGCCGCTTTCCACGGAGTCGGACCTGATCCAGCAAGACGGCCGCTGGTACAGCCAGGACATGCTGCAGAACGTACGCGAAGCCCACGAGCGCTTGCTCGCACCGCCTGCACCGGCCAGCAGCGCCCCCGCCCCGGCCAGCACGTCCGCACCGATCCATGCGATGACGCCGGCGCCCGCCGCCAAGCACTAAGCCGGCGACAGAACACCTTATTTACGATCGCTCCGGTAAAAGGCCGGGGCGATGCAGGGGCGTCGCCGGCCGCGGCCGCCCTATACATCGGCCCGAACAGGCCGGGTCACCCGTTACAATCAGGGAATGCTGAATATGTCGACCACGGACACCTCCGCCCGTAGCCGCGCGCCCTGGTGGTTCAACCTGGCCGGGCAGTTGCTCGAACCCTGGGTGCGTATCCGCCGCGATCCCGCCGAACCCGCCACCCTGCTCCAGGCCGGCGTACCGGTGTGCTACGTGATCGAGCGCGATGGCTTCTCCGATGCCCTGATCCTGGAGCGCGCCTGCCGCGAGGCCGGGCTGCCCTCACCCATGCAGCCGCTGTCAGGCACGCGCCGCAAGCGCTCACTGTTTGCGCTGGCCCGCCGCGATGGCTGGCTGTTCGGCCGCAATCGCAAGCGCTCACCCAACGAAACCATGGGTCAATTGGTGCGCTCGCTGGAAGGCGAACCCGAACGCGACGTGCAGATCGTGCCCGTCTCCATCTACGTTGGCCGCGCGCCCACCCGCGAGTCGGGCTGGTTCAGCGTGCTGTTCTCGGAAAACTGGGTGGTGGTCGGCCGCTTCCGCCGCGTGCTCGCCCTGCTGCTCAACGGTCGCGACACGGTGGTGCATTTCTCCACGCCGGTCTCGCTGCGCACAGTGGTGAACGAAGCTGGCGACATTCGCCCGGAGCGCCTCACCCGCAAGATCGCCCGCGTGCTGCGTACGCATTTCCGCCGCATCCGTGCGGCGGTGATCGGCCCCGATCTGTCGCATCGCCGCACCGTAGTGGACGCGGTGCTCAATGCCGAACCCGTGCGCGCCGCCATCACAGCCACCGCTGCGAAGGAAAACATCAGCCACGCCAAGGCGTGGCGTCGGGCGCACGACCTGGTGATGGAAATCGCCGCGGATTACTCGCACCCCGTGGTGCGCTCGGCTTCGTTCCTGCTGTCCAACTTCTGGAACAAGTTGTACGACGGCATCCATATGCATCACTTCGACAAAGCGCGCGCGGCTGCGCCCGGTCATGAAGTGGTGTACGTGCCCTGCCATCGCAGCCACGCGGACTACCTGCTGATGTCCTATCAGCTGCACATGTCCGGCGTGGTGGTGCCGCACATTGCCGCCGGCGTGAACCTCAACTTGCCGGTGATCGGCCCCATCCTGCGCCGCGGCGGCGCGTTTTTCCTGCGCCGCAGCTTCAAGGGCAATGCGCTGTATTCGGTGGTGTTCAACGAATACGTGGCGCAGTTGATCGACCGCGGCGTGCCGATGGAATACTTCATCGAAGGCGGCCGCTCACGTACGGGCCGATTGCTCGCACCGCGTGCCGGTATGTTGGCGATGACGGTGCGTGCCTTCCTGCGTGCGCCGCGCCGCCCGGTGCTATTCCAGCCCGTGTACATCGGCTACGAAAAGCTGATGGAAGGCAAGAGCTACATCGGCGAACTCTCCGGCAAGACCAAGGAGAAGGAATCGCTGATCGGCCTGCTGCGCGGCCTGAAGGTGCTGCGCCAGCGCTATGGCCACGTGGCGCTGAATTTCGGCGAGCCGATCGAGCTCAATCCGATGCTCGACGCCGCCAGCCCCGATTGGCGCACCGACGATCCCGACGCCAAGCCCGAATGGCTCGGCCGCGTGGTGGACGATCTGGCCGACAAGATCCAGATCAACATCAACCGCGCCGCGGACGTGAACCCCATCAACCTGCTTGCGCTGGCACTGCTCGCCACACCCAAGCACGCGATGGCAGAGAACGATCTGCTCGCGCAGTTGGAACTGACCAAGGCGCTGCTGGAAGAGCTGCCTTATTCGGACCGCATGACGCTCACTTCGATGGACCCGGCCGGCATCATCGCCTACGGCGAACAGATGGGCTGGATCCGCCGCGTACGCCACCCGCTGGGCGACGTGCTGGTCACCGAAGACGAGCAGGCGGTGTTGCTCAGCTACTTCCGCAACAACGTGCTGCACCTTACCGCCACCGCGGCATGGGTAGCCTCGTGCTTTCTCAATAACCGCCGCATGTCGCGCGCCTCGGTACTGCGCCTGGGTCGCATCATCTATCCGTTTATCCAGGGCGAACTGTTCCTGCCATGGGATGCGGACGGCTTCTGCCAGCAGTTGCAGTCCACCATTGATTTCTTCGTGCGTCGCGGCCTGCTCGAATCCACTGGCGAAGGCCGTGTACTGGAGCGTGGCCCCGGCCAGGACGATGCGGCCTTCCAGCTCAAGATCATCGCGCGCAGCCTGATCCAAGCCTTCGAGCGCTACTACATCACCATCGCCGCACTGGTGAAGAACGGTCCGCACACGCTGACCTCGGCGGAACTGGAAAACGCCTGCACGCTTACCGCGCAGCGCCTGAGCCTGCTCAACGAACTGTCCGCGCCGGAATTCTTCGACAAGGCGCTGTTCCGCGGCTTCATTCAGAAGCTGCGCGAAAACCGCATTGTGTGGACCGACGACGCCGGCAAGCTCGACTACGACAAGGCCCTGGAAGACATGGTGCGCGATGCGCGCGTCATTCTGGCCCGCGACGTGCGCCACTCCATCCTCAAGATCACCCCCGGCGGCGATGGCGAGAAGGAGCACGCAGAGAAGCCGCTCCCGCCCGACGCCACCAGCGAAGCGCTGCATGAGCGCCACGTGGCTGCCGAGCACCACGAGCATGCGCCGGTAGAAACCACCGTGGTGGAAGAAAGCGTCGAAAGAGACACCGCCGCCAAGCACTAACGGAAAAGATCGGAGGGGTGACGAAAGTCACCCCTTCTGCCATGCGAAGCTCGCCTAAGATGGCCTCTCCACCCGGGGAGCTCATCATGACCAAGCGCGTTGCCTTCGCCATCGCCACAGCCCTAGCGCTGCCCGCCGCCATCGCGGCCGAACCCACCCAGGCCGCGCCGGACGTGACCGTGCTGCAATGTGCGCACCTGGTCGACACCGCGGCGGGCAAGATGCTCGGTGAAACCACGCTGGTCATCGAAGGCAAGCGGGTCAAAGAGATCAAGGCGGGTGAGGTCGACGTGACCTCCTACGCCAATGCTGCCAAGGCCGCCGGTGCCAACTTCAGTTACCACAAGATCAACGACGGCACCTGCCTGCCCGGCCTGATCGACTCACACACGCACCTCACCAGCGAAACCAGCCCCACCGGCTACACCGACCAGTTCCGCTGGAACATCGCCGACTACGCCATCCGCTCCACCGTCTACGCCAAGCGCACATTGCTGGCTGGCTTCACCACGGTGCGCAACGTGGGCGATCAGGACAACGAATCCATCGCCCTGCGCAATGCCATCAACGCCGGCATCGTGCCGGGTCCGCGCATCTTCACCGCGGGCAAGCCCATCGGCACCACCGGTGGCCACGCCGACCCGACCGACGGTTATCGCTCCGATCTAGCCGGCAATCCCGGCCCGAAGGACGGCATCATCAACAGCGCCGACGACGCCTACAAAGCCATCCGCCAGCACTACAAGGACGGTGTCGACGTCATCAAGATCATGCCCTCCGGCGGCGTGCTCGACGAAAGCAGCAGCGCCGACAACGCGCAGATGACCATCGAAGAGATCAAAGCCATCGTGAGCGCCGCGCACGATTACGGCTTCACCGTGGCCGCCCATGCGCACGGCGCCGAAGCCATCCGCCGCGCCGTGCTCGGTGGCGTCGACTCCATCGAGCACGGCACCTTCATGAACGACGAGGACATGAAGCTGATGAAGGAACACGGCACCTGGTACGTGCCCACCATCATCGCCGGCAAATACGTGCAGGAAATGGCCGCCAAACCCGGCTACTACCCGCCCCAGGTCGCCGCCAAGGCACTGCAGGTCGGCCCCATCATCCAGGCCACCGCCGGCAAGGCCTACAAGGCCGGCGTGAAGATCGCCTTCGGCACCGACGCGGCCGTCTATCCGCACGGTCAGAACGCCAAGGAGTTCGAGTACATGGTGCAGGCCGGCATGCCCCCGATGTTCGTACTGCAGGCCGCCACCACCCATGCCGCCGAACTGCTGCACAAGCAAGATCAACTGGGCCAGATCGCCGTGGGCCGCGTCGCCGACATCATCGCCGTGCCGGGCAATCCACTCGATGACATCACGGTGATGCAGAAGGTTGGGTTCGTGATGAAGGATGGAGTGGTTTACAAGGCTGATGGCAGGCCGGTGATGTGACACGGCGCTTGGCTCTCTTTTGCAGGGTGCGCGTACTTCGTAGCGCTTCGCAACGCGCCGTGGCGGAGAGGACTTAAAGCAGGCTTCGCTACGCTTTCCGACCTCGAATGGAGAACTCGCCACGGAACGGCATCGTCTTTCTCTTCTGCCTTGGCTTTCAGCACTAGAGCAGGAGCAACGCGACCTGCCTCGATGCGATGTGCAGCTCCGCTGCACGAGCCTTCGGCTCGGCGCTTTTGATCGTCGGGCCCCCTGTGCGGCGGTGAGGGGTGGACGAAAAGGCCCGCAGGGGGGATCGGCAGGACGCCGATCCCTTTTCGCCAGGGCAGGAGGCCCTGTCGAAAAGCCCGGCCACCCCTCACGAACTGGCCGGCTTCACCGGCCAGCGCCAAGTGGGGGTGCCCTTTCTTCGGTTACTTTTCTTTGGGCAAGCAAAGAAAAGTGACTCGGCCTCCGGTAGGAGGTCGAAAGCCCGCCGCAGGCGAGCCAAGTAGCGACCACGCGCCAACCAAGCGCAAAGTCACTGGATCCCGGCCTGCGCCGGGATGACGGTTCTATCGAAACCATAAGGCGAGCACCCGCCCCTCACCCCAACCCTCTCCCCGAAGGGGAGAGGGAGACAAAACCGCTGCCCCCAAAGAAGAAGCCCACCCCCTCGATCCGCTACCATTAGCCAATGAGCGACCAGCCCCAACCCCAAACCACCCACTTCGGTTTCCGCGACGTCCCCCTCGACGACAAGCAAAAGCTCGTCGGCCAGGTCTTCACCTCCGTCGCGCGTAGCTACGACCTGATGAACGACCTCATGTCGTTCGGCGTCCATCGTCTGTGGAAGCGCCATTTCGTGGGAATCAGCGGTGTGCGTCGGGGCGATCGCGTGCTCGATCTGGCCGGTGGCACGGGCGACATCGCCGCGCTGCTCAAGCCGGTCGTCGGCGCTGAGGGTGAGGTCGTCGTGGGCGACATCAATGCCGCCATGCTCGGTGTGGGTCGCGACCGCATGACGGATCGCGGCCTCGTCTCGGGCCTGCGCTGGGCTCAGCTCAATGCCGAGAGCCTGCCGTTTCCGGACAACAGCTTCGACGCAGTGACCATGGCTTTCGGCCTGCGCAACGTCACCGACAAGGACAAGGCGTTGGCGGACATCTGCCGCGTGCTCAAGCCGGGTGGCCGTGCACTGGTACTGGAGTTCTCGCGCGTGCAGAGCGATCTCTTCAGCAAGCTCTACGATTTCCATTCGTTCAAAGTGCTGCCCAAGCTCGGCCAGTTGTTCGCTGGTGACGCCGATAGCTACCAGTACCTTGCCGAGTCGATCCGCAAGCATCCGGATCAGCAGACGCTTAAAGGCATGATGGAACGTGCCGGCTTTGGTCGCGTCGACGTACGCAACCTCACCAACGGTATCGTCGCCATCCATCGCGGGTACAAGTTCTAAACGCCAGCCCCGTGGCTACTCGCAGTCCTCATCGGAAGAGGCCCTAGTTCATGCGCGTACTGGTCACCGGCGCCTACGGTTTCATCGGTTCGCATATCGTCGCTGCGCTGGTGGCAGCAGACCACGACGTGGTGTGCGCCGTACGCGGCGCTCGGTTGGATTCACGTTTTCCTGGCTTGCGCGCCGTCGCCTGCGACATGTCGCGCGATGTCACGCCAGAGGTATGGTTGCCACGCCTGGACGGCATCGATGCGGTGGTCAATTGCGCCGGCATCTTGCGTGAGCAACGCGGCGACCGCTTCGACACCGTGCACGTCCAGGCTCCTGTCGCCTTGTATCAAGCCTGCTTGCACGCAGGTGTTCAGCGCGTCGTGCAAATCTCCGCATTGGGCCATGCCGACGATGGCGAATTCATCGCCAGCAAGCATCGGGGCGATGAGCAACTCGCATCGATGCCATTGGACGCAACGATTCTTCGCCCTTCGCTGGTCTACAGCGCCCACGGCTCATACGGCGGCACCTCGCTGTTGCGGGCCATGGCCGCGTTGCCCGGCGTCATCGTTGTCCCGCGCGCCGCGGTGGCGCCCTGTGTGCAGCCGATCGCAGCGGAGGACGTCGCGCTAGCCGTGGTGGCCTCGCTGGCACGAGCGACGCAGAGCGTGGAAATCCTGGAGCTGGTCGGCCCGAAAGCCATGGGTCTGGCGGAATACCTGCAGGATTGGCGGCGCTGGCTCGGTTTGCGCGCCGCACGGCTGTGGCTTGTGCCGACCGCGCTGGTGCGCGTCGCCTGCCGCGTTGGCGAGCGCCTCGGGCAAGGTCCGCTCGGCGAAACCATGCAGCGCATGCTGGAGCACGGCAATCTCGGTCAGGCGGGTGCGTTGGAACGCATGCACGAGCGACTCGGCCTGTCGCCGCGCACACTGCAACGCGCGCTGGCGGAATCGCCCAGTCACGTGCAAGACCGCTGGCACGCCCGCCTGTATCTGGCGCTGCCGTTGCTGCGCGTCACCCTGGCGCTGCTATGGCTTGCGTCGGGCGTGATTGGTTGGATGCTTTCTTCCGATACCGTGGCGGCATCGGCGCAAGGTGGCCCCCTTTCGCCCGAGGCAACGCTGATGCTTGCCCGCGCTACCGCCACACTGGATTTGCTACTGGGCGCGCTGTGCCTGCTGCGCTGGAGACCCCGACTCGTGCTGGGCGGCATGCTGCTCATGCTGCTGGGCTACACGATTGGCATCGGCATGCTGTGGCCGATGCATTGGCTCGATCCGCTGGGCGGCCTGCTGAAGAACGTGCCGCTGATGGCAGCCATTGCCGTTCTTCTGCTCACGGAGGAGAAGCGATGACGCCCTACGTGCTGTTAAAGCTGGTGCACATCTTGTCGTCGACTTTGCTGTTCGGTACGGGCCTGGGCACGGCGTTTTTCATGTGGTTCACCTGGCGCACCGGCAACGTGCAGGCCATTGCGGCGGCATCGCGACTCACCGTGCGTGCGGACTGGTGCTTCACCACGCCGGCGGTGATCGTCCAGCCTGTCACCGGCATCGCGCTGGTGCATCTGATGGGCTTTCCGTGGAACAGCCCGTGGCTAGTCGCAGCGATGGGCCTGTACGTGCTGATCGGCCTTTGCTGGATACCCGTAGTGGTACTGCAGATGCGCGTGCGCGACGCAGCCGCTGTCGCCGCTCGCACCGGTCGGCCGCTGCCCGCCCGTTGCACCGTGCTCATGCGCTGGTGGTTCGCCTTGGGCTGGCCGGCGTTCGTCGCCGTCATGGGTATCTTCTGGCTGATGGTGGCCAAGCCCGCGCTCTGGAGCTGAGACGATTTCTTGCGACGCGCCACATGCCATCGCCGAATGGCATAGTGGGAATCTGTCGCCTGATGGCCGTTCCCTGTCGTGAGCATTCGCTACCGCCCCCTTGCCGCTTTTGCTGCCCTGCTCGGTTGGTTCGGGCTGGCGCTACAACTCTGGTTTTCCATTCGCCTGGCGCTGGATCACGGCGGCACAGCCCTGCAGGGCGTGTGGGTGTACCTGGGCTACTACACCATCCTCACCAACCTGCTGGTGGCAGGCGTGCTGACTGCCGCGTCGTTCGACACGCGGACGGCACTGCCGCGGTTCCTGCAACGCCCAGGCGTGCAGACGGCCGCAGCGATGAGCATTGTGATTGTCAGCGCCGTCTACAACCTGATGCTGCGCCAGTTGTGGAGCCCATCGGGCTGGGTGCTGGTGGCCGACCTGATCGTGCACGACTTCATGCCGCCGCTCTACCTGCTTTACTGGTGGCTCGCCGTGCCCAAGGGCAGCCTGCACTGGTCGCAGGTGATCGCGTGGCAAAGCTATCCGGCGGGTTATTTCACCTATGTGCTGCTGCGCGGCGCCGTGAACGGCTGGTATCCCTACCCGTTCCTTGATGTGAAGTCGCTGGGTTATCTGCAAGTCGTTATCGATGCTCTCGCCGTGCTCGTGGCTTTCATTGTCGTAGCCACGCTGCTCGTCGCGCTCGGCCGGTGGCAGGCGCGACGACGGAACGACACGGTGGCGGAAGCCGCCTGATCAGGCGAGGCGAAAGTCCTCAGTCACCTCACCGTAGCGGTGGGTCTCCGCTTCATGCGCGTGATCGCGCCATGGCTCCGCCAGTGCAGCGGTGTACCACTCACGCATTGCGGGCAATGCCAGCATGCGTTGCACGTACGCCACTACCGCCCCATCCGCCGGTAAGCCATAGGTCTGGAAGCGGAACACCACCGGCGCGTAGAAGGCATCGACAGCGGTAAATGTCTTGCCCGCGAGAAAGGGACCACCGAAGCGTGACAGCCCTTCGTTCCACAGCTCGTTGATGCGCGCGATATCCGCCTGCAGCGCTGCACTGATCCCATGCAAGCGCACGCGCACGCCACAGCTCATGCCGCATTCGTTACGAAGCGTGCCGAAACCCGAATGCATTTCGGCGGAAGCGCAGCGCGCCCATGCACGCGCCACGCGATCAGACGGCCAAACACCCGCGTGACTTTCCGCAAGGTATTCGGCGATCGCCAACGAATCCCACACGACCGTATCGCCATCGCGCAGGCAAGGCACACGGCCATTGGGTGAGAAGCGGCGGAACGCGTCCCAATTGGAGCCTTCGCCAAACACCATTAGCTGTTCGTCAAACGGCAGGCCAAGGTGCTTCATCAGCACCCACGGGCGCAGCGACCAGGACGAGTAGTTCTTGTTGGCGATGTAAAGCGTCGTCACGGACAGGCTCCCGCTGGCTTCAGGTGTGCATCACCGAATTGCGCGAGCACGCGCGACGACCAAGCTTCCGGCAACTGCGAGGCGGCGTCGATCCAATGAATCGGCATTATGCACTCAGCTTTGCTTGGCGGGAGTGGCGACGACGGGCGCGGGCAATGGTCGGCGGCGACGCGCATTGGCCAGCACCACACCGCCCACCGTGATCACGCCGCCCACCAGAGTCAGCAAGGTCGGCCGCTCGCCCAGCCACACCCAACCGATCAACACGGCGATGGGCGGCGAGAAGTAAATGAAGCTGCTCACCTGCGATGCCGAGGCGCGATGCAGCGCGGCGTTCCACGCTACGTAACCGATAAAGGTGGGCGCGATACCCAGCCACACCAGGGCACCGATATGCGACGGCGGCGCGTGCATCAGCGCCTGCGGCAAACCCAGGCCGAACGGCAGCGCACCCAGCGTGCCGGCGAAAAAGGTGAAGCCAGTGACGCCCAGCAAGGTGTTGCGGGTAAACAAGGGCTTCTGCCCCACAAAGAAGATCGCCGAGGCCAGCACACTGACCAGCACCAGTGCAGCCATGGGCTCCACCTTCACATCCTTGCCGCTGGTCAGCACCACCACGACCACGCCCACCAGCGCCACGCCCAGGCCCATCAGGGTGCGAGCCGACAGGCGCTCGCGCAGCCAGATGGCCGACAACGCCGCCGTGGTCGCCGGCACCAGCGAGATCAGAATGGCCGCGGTGCCGCTGGCCACGCGCGTTTCCGCCGTATTGAGGCACAAGTGGTACACGGTGAGGCCGATGATGCCGAGCAGCGTCAGCACCGGCCAATCGCGGCGAGCCGGCAGCGGCACCCGCTTCACCGTCAGCAGCACGGCAAAGCACAGCGAGCCGATGGCCAGGCGCGCCAGCGCCACCTCCCCCGGGGTGAACGAAGCCAGCGCATAGGCGATCGCGGCATAGGCCGACGACCAGGTCACCAGGGCAATGCCGATATAAGTCAGGGCACGCCCGTCGAGGCGTTCCGGGGTTTGCATGGGAAAATTTTCCGGAGGGGAATGGTGCAAATCGTAAGATTCGCCGCGCTGCGCTTGAATGATGAATCAGCGTAGGATGAGGATGTTTCGCCAACGAACGAAATGTCCATGAACGCCGCCACCTTTGAATCGAAACCGATCTGGGACGCTACGGATTGGCTCCTGTTGGAAGCCCTTCAGCAGGACGCCCGCCTGGGCTACGCCGAGCTGGGGCGCAAGGTAAAGCTCTCCCCGCCGGCCGTGGCCGAGCGGGTAAAACGGCTGGAAGAAGCCGGCGTCATTGCCGGTTACCGGGCCGTGCTCAACCCGCGCAAGCTCGGCTACGAGATCGACGCGATGATCCGCCTGCGCTGCGACGGCGGCATCTGCGCCCGCGTGGGCGTGCTGGTCGCGGATATCCCGGAAGTGCTGGATTGCCGCCGCCTGGCGGGAGAAGACTCGGCCCTTTTGCGCGTGGTCGCCATGTCCATTGCCCACCTGGAAACCGTGCTGGACCGGCTGCTGAAGATCCACCCCAGCATCAGCACAACAACCCTGGTGGTGCTGCAGACGCCGCACGAGAACCGACCGCTGACCCGTGGCATGTGGAATACGGCGCGCGCCCTGCTGGACGAATAGCCCTACCCGGCTCGCCTGGGGCCGCGTGATGCGCCGGGCGGGCAAGCATGGGGACGGCACGCATCTTGCCTGACTGCTGGAAACCGCCAGCACTCAGCCAGAGCCAGCCGTCCAGACGCCCGCCATGGAACCTGTCGCACTCAACAAGATCATGGATCTCCTTTGGGACGCCATCTGTGTCGTCGACATGGAGGGGCGCTATGTCTTTGTCAGCGCATCCTACGAACGCATCTTTGGATACAAACCGGAGGAAGTGATCGGTCGGACCATGCTCGAGATGGTGCATCCGGACGACCGTGAAGCCACGCTCGACATAGCCGCCGCCATCATGGCCGGCCATCCGCAGTCGCACTTCCAGAATCGCTATATCCGCAAAGACGGCACCATCGTGCACATCATGTGGTCCGCGCGCTGGTCCGAATCCGATCGCATGCGCATCGCCGTGGCTCGGGACATCACCGCACTCAAGCGCGCGGAATCGATGACGACGGCGCTGCACGCCATCTCCGAGGCGGCCCACACGGCGGACAACCTGACCGCGCTCTATGGCGAGATCCACCGCATCGTCGGCACCTTGCTTCCGGCCAACAACTTCTTCGTTGCGTTGTACGACCCGCAGCACGCCGAGTTGAGTTTTCCTTACTTCGTGGATGAGCGCGACCCGACGCCGCCTGCACAAGCTATGGATTCGGGCACGCTGACGGCGCAACTGATCCGTACCGGGCAGGCCTTGCTGGTCACGCCGAACGCACCCACCGATCCATCCATACCCATCAGGGGTACCGACGCCCAGCACTGGCTGGGCGTACCGCTGTGCTCGCAAGGAACTACCGTCGGCGCGCTCGTGGTGCAAAGCTACTCCGACGCCACGCGCTACACCGAGTCGGACAAAGAGCTACTGCAGTTCGTATCCACCCAAGTAGCCGCCGCCATCGAACGCAAACAGGCCGAGGAGCGGTTGCACCATATCGCGCGGCACGACCCACTCACCGATCTCGCCAATCGCGACCTGTTCCACCAACAATTTGAGGCAGCGCTAGACAACGTGTCGCGCTTCGGCGGCAACCTCGCCCTGCTCTATATCGATCTGGACAAGTTCAAGCTGGTCAACGATCGCTTCGGCCATCACACCGGCGACCTATTGCTATGCGAAGTGGCACAACGCATCCGCAGCCACCTGCGCGAAGGCGATGTGGTAGGCCGCATGGGTGGCGACGAGTTCGTCGTGCTGCTATGTCGGCTGCAATCCATCGCCGACAGCGTCTCCGTGGCGGAGAAACTACGCGCGGCCATCTGCGCACCGCTCCGTTTGTCCGACCACACCTTGCACGCAGCGACCAGCATTGGCGTCGCCACCTATCCCCTGCACGGGCGGAGTTCACGCGAACTCATGCGCGCCGCCGACACCGCGATGTACTGGGTCAAGAAGAACGGTGGCAACCGCGTACACGTCGCGGCCACACAGGATATTCAGATCTAGAACGTGCCGCGCTTACAACACGCCTCACTCGCCCTGATCCTGCTTGCGTTGTTCGCGCGCCATGTCGTACTTCGCCTGCAGCACCAACCAGTAGAACGCGGGAGTACGGAATATGGTGGCGAAGCGGATTGAAGCATCCTCGTTGATTCGAGCCAGATGGAAGTAGAGTTTCCCATCCAAGAAGCTCTACATGAAGAAGTCGAAGTTCAGCGAAGAACGGATCGTCCGCATCCTCAAAGAAATCAAACCCACTTCAAACTGGACAGCCGTTCGCGATAGGCATCCCACGCCTCGAATGCGGCGATCGCAAATGAATAAACATCAAGCGGCCCCATCGTTTTCATAATTGCGCGGCGCCCGGGGCATTCGGAGTATGCATAACTGGCCGGCGCGGTGATCGTTGTGCGCCGCGTGAACGCTTCCGTTCACCCTAACCGAGAGGGTTTCCCAGTATGCATTTACGCAATTGGATTGTTGCCCGAAATCGACCTCTTTTAGCTGTCCACCGCCTGTCGTTTGCAGGCCGGCCAACGTTCCGGATGGCGTCCGCGCTGCTCCTGGCCGCCAGTTTGTCGCTGCTCCCGATAAGCGGACGAGCACAGTTGGCGAGCCCAACCTATGGTTGGAACCTCGGCAACAGCCTGGAAGCCACTTGGTCGGGTGCGGTACTGCCCACTCAGACGCTGATCAATAACGTCGCGGCCGCTGGCTTCAACACCATTCGCATTCCCTGCGCATGGGACCACAACGCTGATCCAAATACGCATGTGATCAATGCGTCCTACATGGCGACGGTCACACAGGTCGTGCAATGGGCTCAGGCGGCCAACCTCACCGTTATCATTAACGATCATTGGGATGGTGGTTGGTTCGAGGATTCGAACTTCAACAGCTTCGATCCAAACGTCAATGCCAAGCTGGCTTCCTACTGGACGCAGATCGCGAACAACTTCAAAGGCTACAACTCGAAGCTTCTTTTCGCCGTCGCCAACGAGCCGAACGTTACCTCACAGGCGCAGACCACGGTCCTGCTGCAGTACTACCAGAACTTTATCAACGTGGTTCGTGCTACCGGGGGTAACAACGCAACACGTTGGCTGGTACTCCAGGGGCCCGGCGGTGGAAACATTGACGACACCAATGACTGGGTAACGACGATCCCATCCGATCCAGCAAAGCATCTGGCGTTCGAAGTCCATTTCTACTCGCCGTATCAATATGCACTCATGACCGCCGATGCCACATGGGGATCAATGTGGTATTTCTGGGGAGCGAATTACCATTCTTCGACTCTGACGAACCGTAACTCGACGTCATCCACGGAAGAGTCATACGTCACGTCGGAACTGCAAAAGATGAGCACCCAATTCATCAGCAAAGGGATCCCCGTGCTTTTGGGTGAATTCGGGGCCATTCGCCGCACCGGCACGGCAGGCTTGACGGGCACCAACCTCAACCTGCATCTCGCGTCACGGACGTATTTCGACAAGTATGTTGTCGGTCAGGCCAACAGTCTCGGCATTCGTCCGGTGTACTGGGACGATGCCGACAACGGCACAGGCAATAATGCCTTCGGACTTTTCAATCGGTCCACTGGGGTACTGAACCGTACCGATGACGCCCGTGCCTTGACCGGCGGTGCGGCGCTTCCGCCTCCGGGCGGCTAGTTCGCTGCTAGCCAGCACTATCCGAATGGTGACTACTGACAGGATGCTGGCAGTAGTCACCTTGTACAAAGCCTCCTTGCGATTCCTACCGAGATCGAAAAGGAGAAGTTCCATGAAGTTTGCATCCACCCGGCTAATCGCCCGAGACATTCATGCCGTCGTCAATTTCTACGAGAAGTTGACCCATCGAAAGGCGGAGTGGCTTGCACCTGTATTTGCGGAGATCGTAACGACGGGGGCCACGCTTGCGATAGGCAGCGCCGAAACAGTTGCACTCTTCAAAGAAGGCACGGTCGAGCCAGCCGCCAACCGCACGGCCATCATTGAGTTTCAGGTGGACGATGTGGAGGCGCAGTTCTCGCGACTCAAAGATGAGCTGGAGGTGGTCCTTGAGCCGAAGATGATGCCCTGGGGCAATCTCGCGGCGCAGTTTCGGGATCCCGAGGGCACCATTGTTGGCTTGTACACGCCGATAACCGAAGAAGCCAAGAAACGATTTGGTTCGCGTTAGTCGAAATGTAATGGCGTGGAATGTAGCGACTGCTTTGCGGGAAAAACGTCCGCCTCCGACCCGAAGCCAGCAATTTCTATGCGGCACGCTGCATTAAAGAGGCTTTAGATCACCCACAAGGGTTGGCAGTAGCTCCGATACGGTGGGATGAATGGGCACGGCCCATTCCAAAGTGTCGACCGTCTGATCCGCGTTCACCATATCAATCACGCCATGGATGGCTTCATCGCCGCTCACACCAAGAATCGCGGCGCCAAGGATGCGTCGCGTATCGGCGTCGGCGACCACTTTCATGAAGCCTTGCGTTTCGCCCCGTTCAACGGCGCGACCAACACGCGTCATGGGACGCTTAGATACCAGCAGTCGCTTGCCGCTCGCGCGCGCCTGTGCGTCGGTCAAGCCAACACGCCCCAATGGCGGATCCGTAAACAGTGCGTAGCAAGGGATGCGTGCTGAAACACGTCGCTGCGCACTGTCGAGCAAATTGGCGGCGATGATTTCGAAATCGTTGTAAGCGGTATGAGTGAAAGCGCCCCGTCCGTTGCAGTCGCCCATGGCCCAGATGCCAGGCACGTTCGTGGCGAGCATGTCGTCGACCACGATGTAACCATGGGCGTCGGTTCTGACGCCGGCGCGCTCCAGTCCAAGATCGTCCGTATTTGGCCGACGGCCTACGGCCAGCAGCACATGGCTGGCCACGATCTCCCTATCGCCGGAAGTGCAGTCGACTTTCACGACGGCGCCTTCGGTATGCGGCGCAAAGGCAATACATTCCGCGTTCGTTCGCACGGTAATACCCTCAGCCTCCATGAGGCTTTGGATCGTTTCCGAGACGTCTTCATCTTCGCGAGCAATCAACCGCGACTGACGTTCCACGATGGTGACATTGCTACCAAAGCGACGAAACATCTGTGCGTACTCAAGACCGATGTAACTGCCGCCGATCACGGCGAGGTGTCGCGGAAGCGCAGCAAGCTGGAGTATCGATGTATTGGTGAGGTAGTTGATATCGCCGGTGCCAGGCATGTCCTCAGGTACTCGCGCACGGCCGCCGACATTGATGAAGATGCGCGGTGCGGCGATGAGTTCGCCGTTGACACGCAAGGTATCGGGGCTTTCGAAGCGGGCATGTCCACGCAATACGGTCAGGTGCTCCATGCCATCGAGCCAACCTTCCACGTTACCGCGGGATGTCTCTGTCACCTTATGCGCCCGTGCCATGACGCGCGACAGGTCAATGCTCACATCACCATTCAATACGACACCATAATCGGCAGCCCGCCGCGCCTGATGCGCAACGCGCGCACTGGCCACCAGCGTTTTGGTGGGCATGCAGCCGGTATTGACGCAGGTACCGCCGAAGAAATGACGCTCCACCAGCGCCACTTTCATGCCGCTAGCAGTCAGGCGGCCGGCCAGGGGCGGCCCGGCTTGGCCGGCGCCGATGACGATCGCGTCAAAAGCATTGCTCATGACTGCACCTTTGATAAGCAGGATCTGCGGCTCATACATCCTCCTTGTTTCGATTTCTATATCGAACTTTGTCGTGCAGGGCGCAGCTGTAAGTCTTGGGACACCTGAAGCGGCCGCCTTTGATTCGCGCCGTTGATCACACTACTCGCTCAACCCACTGAGCACGCCAAGCAGGGGCGTCGAATGGATCGGCAAAATATTGAGTCTCGTGTGACACCTTTCCATCCCGGAACTGCATGATGCTCACGGTGTAGACGGGCTTGCCTTCATAGGTAATCACATACTCGGTGACCCAGAGTTCGCCCTCTCCTACCATGCGACGAATCATGAACCCCGAAGGCTTTCCTGGGTGATGGCTACGAAGCAATTGAAGATTGTGCCGACCGTGAATGACTTCACCGGACTGGGGGTATTCGCATACGGCATCATCGTGATAGATCTCATGCTCGGCGACTTGATCTCCTTCAGCCGATGCAGCCCAATGCCGATCCAAAGCCATCTTGATGTTATGCACTTCCATCATGGGCCTCCCATTTGGGCTCGCATACTTACGGCGCCAACGCGTGGTACGTACCTGACCCGTGAGTTGAGCGACGTGCCTCACACGAGGCGCTTGGACTCGCTACGTTGCGCTTAGCCCAGCTGGCACGCAAGTGCTTGTGGCAAGTGCCGGTAACATCGGACTAACCTCTCGCCCCAATCCCAAATATTTCATAGTCGGTAAAACCCTTGGCGCCAATCACACTCCAACGCTGTGCCGCAGGTAACCTCCTGATCCGACCACGATGGCCAGCGCGTGTTGTCCTCGTCGACACAGCCGCACTGGAGATACTGCAAGAGATCCAGGCGGGACTACCGAGCAACATTCAACTCGTTATAACGCGTGGTTTTGAGCCAGGAACCAGCGGACTCGGCTTTGCTCGCCGCCTGTTTCGGCGCTTTGGCGTGTTTACATTTGCGATGCTCTACCCGCGCAGACGAAATGAGATCGACGCCATATTCGGAAGCAACGGGCATGACGTGGATGGAACGCACGTCGACTTATCTATCTGTTTGTCCGGCGGACGCATCCGTCTCTTACCATTCGGCGTGTTCACCCCTCCCTGGCTTCAGCGACAGCGATCGAGTCGGATTATTGAATCACTCACTATCGTCCAAGCGGCCATTTCGCATGCTGGCTTTGATCTCCACCTCAACGCCACCGAGCGCTTACAGATGCACTGCGATTTGCGCAACGGATCAGCCGCCCGGACATCAATCACACACTCTAGTAGCTGACAACACCCCGGTCCCGCCCCCAAACCACCGCAGCACTACGCCGATTCACGCCAATTTTTCCGTACAGTGTCGCTATGTGATTGCGCACTGTATTGCGCGATAGTTTGAGCGTAGCCGCCATGCTTTCGTCATCGTTACCCTTGCAGATCAGCGTGAGAACCTCGCGTTCACGCGGCGTCAAATCTGCTAACCCGAGCGCCACGTCGCTTCTCTTTCCGCCACCTCGCACTTGGGCCAATTTCTCCATCACACTTTGCGTAAACCAAGACGCATCCTTCATGACGGCATCAATCGCTTCTACCAGATCCGTTTCCGACCGCTTTCGTTCAGTGATGTCTTGCATGACGCAAAGCACGCATTCTTCGCCTTGAATCAGCACCGTTTCGGTGGAAAAAAGGCAATCCATGGTGGTCCCGGATATGGTTTGTAAGGACACCTCCAGATTCCGGATAACGTCACCAGCGCCTAGCTTGTTCAAGAGCGAACGATGATGCTTCTCAGCCTTCCATAGGCCTAATTCACTCAAGGACGTGCCAGCGACCTCTTCCGCCGCGTAGCCCATTCCCGCCAAAAATGCAGCGTTGACTTCAAGGATGCGTAACTCAGGCAGTCCACATACCATCATGGGGACAGGAGCAAGACGAAACGCCTTGGAGAAGCGTTCTTCGCTCTGGACTAAAGACGTTTCCGCCTTCTTGCGCGGATCAAGATCGATAAAAGTGAAGAGCATGCATTTCTCTTCCTCAATCTCAATCGGCTGGCCGGCCACGATCACAGATTTCTCCGTATCCTTTTCGGGTAGCTTCAGCACGGCCTCCCGCTGGGAAATGGTTCGCCATTCCTGCAGGTATTGAATGGCTTCGTCGCGGTCATCGGCGCTATCGAGTACGTCCAATTCGTAGATGGAGTGACCGAGTACCGCATCTCGGTCATATGTGGTCATCTCCAGGAAGCCTTGATTGACCTTGATGTACTGCAGACTCGATAGCTGACATATCAATGCTGGCGCAGGGTTGGCGTTGAATGCGCGCTCAAAGCGATCCTGGGCGCTAAATTGCGCCGACAGATCCTGGATGATCAGGACCAAAGATTCATGGGATCCCTTGGCGTCAGTGAGAACGAGACTCCGCACTTGGTGGATCCGGAAGAAATCGGGATCATCCGGTTTCGTCACCTCCACCACGACATCGGAAAATAGTTGGCCATCGAGCACACGCTCGATTGGATACTGTTCTGGCTTTAGCCCGTGGTGGTTTCGATACGTCAGGATGAACTTCTCTTGGTACTCGCTCGCTTGAGTACCGAGTTCTGCCACGGCATCGACACCGTGCATCGCAAGCGCTCTCTCGTTTGCCCAGACGATTGACCGATCCGGATCGATCAGCACAACACCCTCGGCCAGTCCGGCGATGAGTTGCTCTAGCTGATGACGATCAACTTTTGGTGTGGGGGCCGTTGCATCCATAGAGGTCATCGCCCTGTGAGTTTCGTCATATTCACGTGGCGCGGGCAGTCCGCGCAGGGACTAAAAGTACTAGGTCTACTGGTGCCGCTTGATCTGTTCGCAACACATTGAACCGCATAGGTTCGATACGCCATCGAATTTTCGGTGGCGCGTCTATCTTCGGAGATGAAAACCTATGAATACGACCCACAAATCGGATTCGCAGCATTCAGATGAACGCAAGTCAGGCCAGCCTCAACGGGATGACAACAAGCAACATTCGGAGCATTCCAAGCCTAACGAGCCGAAGCAACCGAATCGGCATGAACAAGATCATGGTGCAACGCATAAAAAGTAGAGCGTTGGTGACTCCCCTCATTTTACGCAAAGAAGGAAGCTCCCCATGCGCCCCTTATTCACCCTATCGTCACTGACATTAGCAAGTCTTTTGTTACTGGGAAGCGCGCTGGATCGTCACCAGGTGACGTATGCGCAACCTCAAGACGCCAGTCGGGCGGATTCAAGCCAACCCACCACGGATACGTGGATTACCACCAAAGTGAAAGCGGAGTTGGCGACCACTGACGGGATCAAGAGCACCGACATTTCCGTCGCAACACTGAACGGCAACGTCAGTCTCACGGGTGTGGTCGCAAGCGATGTAGTGGTGAAGAAGGCCGTGGCCGTCGCCCGCAGCGTCAAGGGTGTGACCGCCGTGGATTCCTCTGGCCTTAAGGTCAGCAACTAGTCGATTGATCGCGCGACAGGCAACGCCTGGCGCACACAATCTTTGCAGGAGATTCAATCATGAACGATGACAAGATCAAGGGTCAGTGGAAACAGCTGAGTGGCAAGATCAAGGAAAAGTGGGGCAAGCTGACTGATGACGATATGAAGGTGGCCGAAGGCAACACCGAGTATCTCTCTGGAAAGCTGCAAGAGCGCTATGGCATAGCCAAGGAAGAGGCGCAAAAGCAGATCCATGAGTTTGACAAGACCCTGTGACAAGCCGCCGGGCCGGAGGATGGCAACCCGCTGTCCTCCGGCTGGCGACGTCATGCTGTCCGCACCCAACTGAATCTTTTCACCCCATCGTTCTATAGAGACGGGAGAGTCACATGCTCTATTGGGCCATTGTGTTCTTCGTTATTGCCATCATCGCCGGTGTCTTCGGCTTCACTGGTATCGCCGTCGGCGCTGCCAGCATAGCCAAGATCATCTTCATGGTTTTTATTGTGCTTTTTATTATCTCGCTGGTTTTTGGCAACGTTCGCCGCGGTGGCCCACGGCTTTAAGTCGCGCGTCCCATGCTTGATGTGGCACTCATGAAAGCAAGAACATCTCGCCTATCGAGGCCTCTGCGTACTGCCTCTGTGATCTCGAAGAACGGGGTTGGAATAACCTGATCCCGTTTTCGAGCAATGAGGGGGGCGCAGTTAAATAACCCGCGTCACTCAGAGTTTGAGGTAGATCTTCCGGCGATCCATGACGTAGACGATCACCCACCACACCGCGACGAATACCACGGCAAACGCCAGCGATGCGACGTATGGCCCTGCCAAGGGCGTGAGCCAGCTGGCGAATACGTGCTGGTAGAGCGGGTTTTGGATGTGCAGACCCGGCAGCAGGATCTGCATCAGTTCGGAGCCCGCGTAGGCTGCGACGGCGTTGACGCCGAAGCGGCGGCCAATGGCCGGCCAGCCGCGTTGATCGATCAGCATGTGGAACACCACAAGCGCGATGGTGGCCCAGCCGGTGGCCCATAGCACGAAGGACGACGTCCACAGATTCTTGTTGAGTGGCAGCACCAGCGACCACCCGAAGCCGAGCAGCAGCCAGACGATGCCGGAGAAGGTCAGCGCCTTCATGTTCTCCTCGCGCAGCCACTGACCGGCGCGCAGGCCGAGCAGACTGGTGGCCAGTGACGGCAAGCAACCGAGTAGGCCTTCTGGATCGTGCCCGCGTCCGGTGACCGGATCGATCAGGTAAACCGTGTGGCCGAAGATGGCGAAGTCAGTACGGCTCACGATGTTGGCAAACGGCTCCAGCGTTCCACCCGCCAGCAACAAACCCCAGTAGCCGAGCAGTAACACGGCAATGGTCGCCCACTGCACGCGTGGCTTCGTGTAGATCGCAAACGGCGCAGCACCCGCGAAGCACACGCCAATGCGCTGGAGTACGCCAGGGAAGCGCAGGTGCGCGCCCGGCATGATCAACCACGCCAGCACGTTGATGGCGACGCCAAGCAGGAGGATGCGCGCCGCGCGCTTGAGCGCCGCACTGGCAAGCGCGGATCTGTCAGCACCCTGCTCCACCCGCGGGCCGGTAGCCAGCGCGATGGATACGCCGACCACGAACAGGAAGAACGGGAACACCAAGTCCGTTGGCGTACACCCGTTCCACTCCGCATGTTCCAACGGCCAATAGACGTGAGCCCAGTCACCGGGATCATTGACCAGCAACATCAACGCCACCGTACAACCCCGCAACGCGTCGACCGACGCGAGGCGCTTTAGCACGGCATTCATGGCGCTGATTTATCTGCCGGCAGCAGCGTGACCGCACCCACGCCCCAGATCGGGCCGGTAATGGGCGAAGTGAACACCAGGCACAGGTCATGCGTACCGGCCTGTTGCGCCGTCGCGCCTTGCAGCGTGAAGGTGGCGGGTGCATCCGCAGGCAACGGCAGCGAGGCGATCTGCTTGCCCTTGCAGCTATCCATGTACACGACCAGTTCGCCCTGCGGCGTGTTCGCCTTGTGCGCCACCACCAGCTTGGCGTCGTGTGCCAGCGCGTAGTTGCGCGGCAGCGTAGCGGTATCCACGCGGATACCCGCGATGCCATCGAGCTTCGCTGCGCGGTACATGCGGCAGTTGTCGAACACGTTGATGAGGTAGGTCGGTGCCATGCTGGTGGCATCGGGCTTGGGCTGCACGCGCAGGCGGAAATCGCTGCCCGAGCAGTTCTCTAGCTCGCCGGTGCCGCGCGTGCGCAGCGACGGCAGGTCGAGCACACGCGTGCGCGCTGCGGCCAGCGGGGTACCGTCGTTGGCCAGCGCCACGGCCTTGATGGTGGTGGGCAGGTTTACGGTGAACGGGTGGACGTATAGCGGCGACGATGCACCGGGCTCGCTGCCATCGGCGGTGTAGTGCACGTTGCCGAACTTCGCCTGGTTGGACAGCGTCACGCTGGCGTGGCCACTGCTGATCGCGGCATTGCGGTCCACGTCGATGGTGGGCGCGAAGGCGCTGTCGGCATAGGCGATGTCCTGCATGCGATAGCGACCCAACTGGGACGGAAGCCGTTCGAGGAAGCTATGCCAGTCGCGCACCTTCACAGGCGTCCACGCGGCTTCGGCCAGTGCATCCATACGTGGGAACGCAGCGTGCTCCACATGGCGTAGCGTGGGCATGTGTTCGGTGAATATCGTCGCCTGCATGCCGAGTACGTGTTTGGCTTGCGTGGTGCTCAGTTCCTTGGGCACCGCTTCGAATGTGTAGTAACTCTGCAGCGACATCGACGGCAGGCGGCCGGTGGTTTCGTCCGGAAGATCGCTCTGCATCGAATCGAGATACAACTGCGGCGCGGGTGCCAGCACTACATCGTGACCCAGCTTGGCTGCGTCGATGGCACCCTTGGTGCCGCGCCACGACATGACCGTGGCACTCGGGGGCACGCCGCCTTCGAGGATCTCGTCCCAGCCGATCAGACGACGATCGTGCGCAGCGAGGTACTTGCCCATCTGCTCGATGAACCAGCTCTGCATCGCGTCTTCGGTCTTGATGCCGAGCGCACGCATGCGCGCTTGCACGGCAGGTGACGCCTTCCACTGGTCCTTCACTGCCTCGTCGCCACCCACGTGGATGTAGGTGGAGGGAAACAGCGCCATCACTTCATCCAGCACGTTCTGCAGGAAGTGGATGGTGTTGTCGTCGACGTTGTAGAGGTAAGGGTTGACGCCCCAATCCGGCGATACCGGCGGACGCGTGCCCGTCACGCCCAGTTCCGGATACGAGGCCACAGCGGCTTGCGCATGGCCGGGCATGTCAAGTTCGGGCACCACGGTGATATGACGCTCGGCCGCATAGGCGACGATGGCGCGGATATCGTCCTGCGTATAGAAACCACCGTAGCGGCCCGGCTGGCTGGCTTTGCTCACCGTGGGCGGCGTGCGCCATGCGCCGACGCGCGTGAGCTCGGGGTAGCGCTTGATCTCGATGCGCCAACCCTGGTCGTCGGTGAGGTGCCAGTGCAGCGTGTTGAGCTTGTGCTGCGCCATCTGGTCGATCACGGTGCGCACTTCGTCCGGCGTCTGGAAATGGCGCGCGGAATCGAGCATCAGGCCGCGCCACGCGAAACGCGGCTCATCGCGGATATGCACGGGCTGCACGCGCACGTCGCCCTCGCCCGGCATCGGCGTGAGCAACTGCCATGCGGTGATCGCGCCGTAGAACAAGCCGGCCTCGTCGCGGGCGACGATACGGATGCCCTGCGGAGTCACGTCGAGCGTGTAGCCCTCGGCGTTAGCCACGGGCGCTTGCGGATCGCGCTTCAACACGATGGCGCCAGCCTCGGGCACACCCGTCTTCACCTGCAGCGGAAGATGGCGCGTATGCGCCGCAAGTGAGGCGAGGTATTCCGCGGTATGGCGTGCCTCGGCGTCGCTGCCGTCGACCACGATGGGTGTCTGCGCATTGACGGTGAAGGCTTCCCCGGACACGGTGAGCTGCGCCGGCATAGGGATCAGGTTCACCGGCGCCGCTGCGCCATGGGCGAAAGCAGTGAGCCCACACAGGGCGAAGGCCAGCACGTAGCGTGTTTTCTTCATCGTGGTTCTCAATCGTGAGGAAGGCTGATGGCGAACAGATACCACGCATCATGCGGCAGCCACTGTTCGGTCCAGCGCCAGTCGTCGTCTTTGCCGGTCTGGGCATAGCCCAGGTCGAAGGCGATGCCATCGTCATCGGAAAGACCGGACGTAATGCCGTTGATGATCGCCCCCGGCGCGTTGGTATACGCGTAGGAGTCGAAGAACATGTACGGCGCGTTGTTGTGGCCACTGCCCATCAGCATGCTGCTATCGTAGGGGTTTCGGCCGAGTATCCAGTGCAACTGGTTCCACGCATAGGCCTGCAACTGCTGCCGGAACGCTTCGTCACCGGTGTACAGCGGCGCGGCCAGTCGCGCCGCGGCTGCAAGCGAACCGAGGCGTGCATTCTCACCCTGCCACCACGGTGCCGCTTCGGTATCGTGCGGGAAGAAGAACGCCGTGCGCACGCGGCCGTCGCCCCCGCGTACCAACTGGCGCGCATAGCCGAACGGGTTGTTGGTATCACCGGTGACGGCGAGCTCCGCCTGCAGCGAACGCTTTACGGTGTCACGCACCTTCGTCTGCCGTTTCGCGTCGGCGATGCCCGCGTATTCCACCAGCGCGACGACGGGAAGCCCGGCGTCAGAGGGATGGAAGAACGGGCGCGTGCCATCATCGGAACGCCAGTAATCACGATGGCCAGCGTGTGTGATCAGCCGCGCCATCAGGCGGTCGGCGCGTCCGTCTGCCGCCTTGCGCCAAGCATCGTCGTGCGTGGCGCGAAACAGCTCTACCGCGGCGAGCAGCGCACAATAGTCGTCGACGATGTTTTCCTTGCCGTCGTTGACCAGCTCGCGATTGTGCGCATCGAGGAAGCGATACGCGTCCTCGGCGGCCTTGAGATAATCCTTCGGCGCAAAATCACCTTCCACGCCCGTGCTCGCCGCCAGCGCCAGCGCGGCGATGGCCATGCCGCCGCCTCCGCGGAAGCTGGCTTCATAGGCATGCGGACCGTGTGCGGGTTGCTCGATGTTCTCACTATGGTCACCAGGCTTCAGCTTGATCTGCGTACGCCAGTTGGGATCGCCAATGACGCGATCCTGCGGCAGCTTGCCTGGGCCTGGCCCGTCGATGGACTGGTAGAACGAGCCGTCCGGCCGCTTATCGCGTACAAGGAAGTCGGCGCCGAACAGGCCTTCGTCAAGCAGGCGGCGGTTGTACTCGCGGAAATTCTTGTCGTTGCGTGCTTCCAGCTGTTGCCAGCTGCGCAACAGGCTCCACGCAGTGAGCGGAACCTGCTGCGGATTGAAGTAGCTGGTGAGGTTCTGGTGCGACAGGTGGATGCCGTAGTCGCCCGTGGCGTCGTACCAGCCACCGTGAATGTCGAGTGTTCCCGGCGATCCATCGGGATGCGCGAGGTGGGTATCGGCCTTGTCGATCAGCCCGCTGGATCGCTGGCCCTTGAAGTAATAGACAACGTTGGAGAGCGTGTGGCGCTCAAGTACGTTGTCCTGCACGTCGAAAGTCCACGAGCGCAAGTCATGACCCGCCATGGGAAGTTCGACGTAATAGCGACCCGGCGTGTGGACGCTGCTGAAATCAGCGATAGCGTAGCTGCCATCCCACCGCGCCACCTTGCCGGCGGCCGATAGCGTGCCCTGCAGGGCAACCTTGCCGGTGTCGGCATTGATCACGCGAAAGGTCTGCGAGGATGGCCCCGCGTCGCCCATCACGATGGCCTGTTTGACCGCACCGGTCTCGTAACCGACCTGATCGACCAGCACCTTTCCCTCCGACGCCACTGCGGCCTGGGCAGCGAGCAGCAACGGAAGGACCGCAAGACGGCGATAGGACTTCATACCATCGGCTCCAGCAGGTTTTGGAACAGGATGTATCGATCCCCGATGAAAAATCGGGCCCGGCAACACGCCGGGCCCGTTTCGGGGAGAAAAAGTACTACACGGGATTAGAACTTGAAGTTGGCCTTCAGCATGTACTGGCGGCCGGTCACATATTCCGAGGACATCTGCGTCTTGCTGCCCAGGTACGCGTAGTACTTGGAGTTCAGCAGGTTGAGCATGTTCAGGCTGAGCGAGAAGTTCTTGTTGATCTCGTAGCCCAGGGTGGCGTCCAGTTCCTTGAAGCCGTCGATGTAGGTCGACGGTGCACCAGCCACGTAACCACCGGCGAGGTAGCTCGAACGGTAGGTGTAGGCCAGGCTGGCGCTGTACGGACCCTGCTCGTAGTACGGAGCGACCGTGTACGAGTTCTTGGAGTTGTACGGCAGTGCGCCGCCGGTCTTGGTCGACGCGTCGGAGTAGGTGTAGTTAGCACGCAGACCGAAGCCGTAACCGTAGGCCTGCTGGTAGCTGATGGTGCCGCCCTTGACCTTGGCGCTGCCACCGTCGACCGGTGCGGTGACGTCGTAGGAGCACAGGCCGGTGGTCGTACACGCGCCCGAAGCCACCAGCGCTGCTGCGTTGTTGGCAAAGCCCGGCTGGGTCCACGAACCGTTCTGACGCTCTTCCGTGGTGGCCGCGTTGACGATGTAGTTCAGCACGTGCTTGTAGAAGAACGACACGGCAACCATCGACTCCGGATTGAAGTACCACTCCGCGGAACCGTCGAAGTTCACCGAACGATACGGCTTGATGTTCGGGTTACCCGCGGCAGCCGTGAGCACCGTGTCGTTGGCGGCGAAGTACGGCGCCATTTGGTTGTACGGGGCGTAGGACAGCGTTTCCGACCCGGCACCGCGCAGGATCACGTCAGGCGTGAGGTTCCAGGCGATGTTGAACGACGGCAGCCAGTTGTTGTGCGTGCTGTCCTGCGTGATGTAACCGAAGCCGCTCGGGAAGTCGCAATTCCAAACGTCCGCCGCCGCGCACGGCGCCGGAATCACCCAGCCGCTGCTGACGTTCTTGGTGTGCACGTAGCGCACGCCCAGGTTGCCGTGCACGTTGTCGGTGCCGAAGTTGGCCTGCAGGTAGGCAGCCTCGTTCTCCTGGGTGGTGGCCCAGGTGTTGTCCCAATACGAGTTCGGGTCCTGCGTGGAACCGAAGCCCGGCGTGCTGTTGATAGCGTTGAAGATGGCGTTGGCGCCGGCGGTCTGCACGTGCTGGATCGCCGTCTGGCTCAGGCCCAGGCTCTTGGCGCCATTGAGGTCGGACAGGCCACCAAAGCCGATCTGATCAAGCGTGAGCGCCTGCGGACCGGTGTAGACGTTGAGCGTCTGGCTTTCCCAGTGCTTGGCATAACGCACGCCCGCCTGGATGTTGTTGAGGAAGCCGTCGAAGTCTTTGGTGAAGTCGAGCTGGCCGTAGGTGTCCTTGGCCTTGTAGAGCTCTTTACCAATGTTGCCGCCCCAGCCGTTGTCAGCCCAGTAGCTCGGATCGTTGGCAGTGGATGGGTCGGTGTACTGCGGGCCCTGGTTGATGGACCAGTTGAAGCCGCCGCCGTAGTAGATCTCCTTCACGGCCGCCTGCATCGGGTTGCGCGAGGTGCTCACGCCGGCCTGGCCGTCCAAACGCCAGCCGTCACCCTTGTACTCGCCCGACAGGTCCACGCCCTTGGTGGTGATGACGGACTTGCGGGCGTTGTTGTCGGCGTAGGTGTCGGCCGTGCTGACGCAGTTGAGGTTGTTCTTGCACGGCGTGCCGGCCTGGCTACCGCTGGTGATGATGCCGTTCGGGCCTTCATTCAGCGACGTGATACCGGCCGGGTTATGCAGCGCCCAGGGGTACAGCGACTGGTTGAGGTTGCTCAGGTTGTCACGGGCGTACATCAGGCCGAGGTTGAAGCTGAGCGCTTCGGTCGGCTTCCACTGGACATTGGAGGTGACGCTGTCGCGCTTCTCGGTCTGCTGGAAGTTGGACACGCTGATCTGGTTCGGGATCTGGTCGCTCAGCTTGATCTTGCCTGCGGCGACTTCAGCCGCAGCCACCGGGCTCTTGCTGACAATGCCCGACACCGGCGTGTAACCGTAGTTCTCCAGGCCTTGGCGGTTCTGGAACTGCTCGTAGTGCTGCGCGGACACGTCGACGCCGAAGGTCTTGTCGTCGTTGTGCCAGCTGTAGAACAGCGAGCCGGACGGACGGCTGTCCTTGACCATGTCGTTGTAGTTCACGCCGAACGAACCGCTGACCGTATTGGACGGCACATCAAGCGGCTTGACCGTGTGCATGATGATGGTGCCGCCGAGGGCGCCTTCCGGCAGACGGGCTTCCGGGCTCTTGTAGATCTCGAGGCGGCCGATCACTTCCGGCGCGAGCAGCGAGTAGTTGAAGCCGCGGTTCGGCGCGTCGTCGTACAGCCACACTGCCTGGGCCACCGGGTGGCCGTCGAGCAGGGTCAGGTTGAGGCTGGGGTCCATGCCGTTGATGCTGACGCGCTGCGTCGCACCCAACTGGCGATCGAGCGTAACGCCAGGAATCTGCGCCAATGCTTCGGCCACGTTGCTGGCCGGGAACTTGCCGATGTCTTCAGACGTGATGGCATCGACGATGGCGTCAGCGTTGCGCTTGGTGTCCATCGAGGCCTGCAGGCTCGCACGGATACCGGTGACGGTAACGGTTTCGAGATCTTTGGCCTTGGACTGGTCAGGCGCCTGATCCGACGACTGCGACTGCGGCGCCGGGCCAGTGGCCGGGGCGGCGGTCTGAGCATAGAGCGAACCGGACAAACAGAGTCCGGCGATGATGCTGGCGGCTAGAAGCGTCTTGCGGTGTGACATGGTTTCCTCCCCTCGAAGGCATTTCAGCAGTGGAAGCTGTGGGTCGTCCGACTGCTTGCGTGGCGATTGGGCTTGCGCCCGGTTCAATGCAACGGTGTGTACTGCGCTCTCCCCTGGTCTTACTTACGCCCGTCCAGGTACAGGCCGGCTGCACCGATCACACCGTGCTGGCCGTGCTCCATCAGTCGTACGGGAACTTGCTGCAGAAAGGCGCGCATGACGCCTTTGTTGAAAAAGCGCTGGCGGAAGCTGCTGGTGAGCAGCACATCGCGGATCTGCGGAAGAATGCCGCCGGCCAGGAACACGCCCCCGCGTGCGCCATACAGCAGGCACAGATCGCCGACAAAGCTGCCCAGCAAACCGCAGAACACGTCCAGCGCTTCCACTGCCGCCGCGTCGCTGCGCTCCAGCGCCGCCTGCGTCACTTGGCTCGGCTGGGTCAGTACCGGTGCTTGATCTCGCAGCGCGCACAGTGCGCGATACAGGTTGAGCAGACCCGGCCCCGACAGGGCATGTTCGAAGGACACATAGGCGCGGTCGCGCGCTAGGTAGCGAAGAATCTCGATCTCGCGTTCGTTGCCCGGCGCCAGCGCGATCTGGCCCGCTTCGGTGGCCAGCACCGTCGCGTGCGGATGACCGGGCAGCAGCACGGCCGAACCCAGCCCCGTGCCTGGACCCATCACCAGCACCGGGCCTTCGGCTGCCGGCGCCTCGCTCTCGATCACGGCGGTGGTGTCGGTCGTGCTCAGGAACTGGGTGGCGTAGGCCACCGCTTCGAAGTCGTTGACTACCGCCAGTTGGTCGATGCCCAAGCTGTCGCGGATCTCGCGGATGGAGACGGGCCACGGCAGGTTGTCGTTGACGATGGCGTCGCCCAACACGTAACCGGCGCTGGCCACCGCACAGCGGTCGACGTGCACGGAATGATCCAACTGACCGACGAAGTCCTGCAGCACCGCGGTCAAGCTCGGCCACTCGGCGCACGCATAGCGGTGGTATTGCAGCACCGTCACCGGACGCGTCCCGTCCGGCTGGCGACTCACCAGCCCGATGCGAGCGTGTGTTCCTCCGACGTCCGCAGCGAGAAACATGGCTTCTTGCGCCAAGAACTCACGTGCGCTGTGGCTGACCCCTTCGACCACTGCTATCCCCTCGTCATGCCCGTGTCACGTTCCTGTGAACGCGATCCATATTGGCCGGAGTCTGGGTAATGCTTGACAACGTTGTCAACAATACTCACGTCACATGCCGAAAAGGCCTATGCGGCATGGCAGCATGGATCACCGAATCAGGCCATCCATGCTCGATCGAGATCGCACTTAATTCATTGTTTTTGTTTTCTATTGTTAGCAACAGACGCAAGCCTATTTTTGTATCGCAACGCGCCACGACAACGAAATTACCAATGACCCGAAGCAGCCAAATAACGAGTCAAAAGGGGGGGATTTTCGGCCTCGTCAAAGCTGTCGAAGCAGGCGAATGTCGCTCACGTTGACAACGTTGTGCACACATCCCCCTCGCAGAACCCCGCGACGTAACTTCACGTCCCGGCAACGGTCGCTTTCCATGAAAGTGCGCTGTTCGCATCGCGAGTTGTCGCGATGCCAGAGCCACGTTGCAGTGCGCATCGGCAAACGCACGTCGTTCTGCAACACTCCTTGCGTGATACGCGATTGCCCACGATTGATACGCACGCCGCTGGCACCAAACCACGCAGTGTTTTCCACCCGACCCGACCATGCACGGATGGCGGACGCATGAGCCATCCATTCGCAAACCTGCAACTGGAAGCCCTCGCGGAAGACGCATGGCTTTTGCGTTTCGGCGAGACCATCGATGTCGCCGTGAATGCACGCGTGCATACGGCGGCAGCGCTGCTGCGGGCGCATCTGCCCGACATCGAATGCGTGCCCGCCTATGCAAGCTTGTTGCTGCGCGTCGACCTCGACGTCCGCAGCAGCGATGGCCTGCGCGAAACGATCGAAGCAGCATTGAGCAACCCCTCAGCGCCGGCCACCGGAACACGCGAGGTGATCGTGCCGGTGTGGTACGGCGACGAAGCGGGCGCCGATCTGCAAGACGTCGCTGCACATGCACGCATGTCGGCCGAGGAAGTGATCGCGCGCCATAGCGCCCCCGCCTACCACGTCGCGATGCTCGGATTCGCACCCGGCTTTCCGTATCTGCTGGGACTCGATCCGGCCCTGTCCATGCCGCGGCGTAGCCAGCCACGCACCAGCGTGCCGGCCGGTAGCGTCGCCATCGGTGGCTTGCAGACAGGCATCTACCCGCAGGCATTGCCGGGTGGGTGGCATCTGATCGGCCGCACACCGATGCACCTGTTCGACCTTGGAGCGAGCTCGCCGTCGCTGTGCCAGCCGGGTGACCGTGTTCGCTTTCAGGTTATCGACGAGCACGAGTACCGGCGACTTGCCGTCGATGCAGGCGCAGCGCGATGAGCGTCGAGGTCATCAAGCCCGGCTTGCTCAGCAGCCTGCAGGACGGCGGTCGCCGCGGCTACGCCAACCTGGGCCTGGGACGCGCCGGCGCCATGGATGAGCCCGCCTGGCGTCTGGCCAATGCGCTGGTCGGCAATCACGACGACGAAGCCGCGCTAGAGATCACACTCGCCGGCCCCACGCTGCGCTTCCAGCACGACGCGGTGATCGCGCTTACGGGTGCCGTGATCGAAGCACGCGCCGACGGACAAGCGCTGCCGCCGTGGACGAGCTGCTTCCTGCCGGCGGGCACGCTGTTGCGTCTCGGCGGCATGCGCCACGGGTGCCGCAGTTATCTGGCCGTTCACGGAGGTTTTGATGCTGCGCCCGTACTGGGCAGCCGCAGCACCGACCTTCACGCGCATATCGGCCCGCTGGACGGGCGCGCGCTGCAAGCCGGCGACGTCATCGACATCGGCGGGCGCGAGCCCGCGGCCTGGTTTCGTCCTGCCCAGGACGTGCAAGCACTGCGCTGGGGGCTGGACCCGCAGCCGTGGCTCGACTATGCGCGAGCGCCACTGGGACTGCTGCGCGGCCATCATCACGGGGCGCTGGACCATGCATCGCAACACGCGTTGTTCGCGCAGCGCTTCGTGGTCAGCAAGGACAGCAATCGCACCGGCAACCGCATGGATGGCCCGCTGTTGCGGCTCGACCATCCGCTCGAACTGGTTTCCGAAGCCACGCTGCCGGGCACGCTGCAGTTGCCGCCCTCGGGGCAACCCATCCTGTTGCTGGCCGAGGCCCCGGTGACCGGTGGCTATCCGCGCATCGGGCAACTCGCCGCGGTGGACTTGCCGCGCATCGCGCAGCGTCGGCCGGGCGATGCCGTATGCTTCCGCGAGAGCACCATGGACGAAGCCCGGCAACGCCTGCGCACGCGGAACGATGCGCTGCAACAACTGATCCAACGCATTGCACAACGGCTGGAATCTCCATGAAAAACCGCTTCGCCAAAACCATCGATATCAACAGCGATTTGGGCGAATCCTTCGGTGCGTGGCGCATGGGCGATGACGCCGCGCTGCTCGCCATCGTCAGCTCGGCCAATATTGCCTGCGGCTTCCACGGCGGCGACCCTGACATCATGCGCGGCACCGTGGCGCTGGCCGTGCAGCACGACGTCGCCATCGGCGCCCATGTCTCGCTGCCGGACCTGCAAGGCTTCGGCCGACGCGAGATGGCCGTGACGCCGAACGAGGCGTATGCATTGACGCTCTACCAGATCGGCGCGCTGCACGGATTCACCCAGGCAGCCGGAACACGCCTGCGCCACGTCAAACCCCACGGTGCGCTGTACAACATGGCGGCGCGCGATGCGAAGCTCGCTGCCGCCATTGCCCGCGCCGTGCACGATTTCGATCCGAGCCTGCGCCTGTTCGGGCTCGCCAACTCCGCGATGGTCGAGGCCGGCACGGCCGTAGGACTTCCGGTAGCCGCCGAAGCCTTCGCCGATCGGCGCTACCGGGCCGACGGCTCCTTGCAGCCCCGGCGTGAACCCGACGCGGTGATCCAGGAAAGCGACGAAGCCATCGCCCAGGCGATGGCCATGGTGCGCGAAGGTCAGGTGCGCGCGGTGGACGGCAGTGTCATCGCCTTGCAAGCCGATACCTTATGTGTCCATGGCGACGGTACGCACGCGGTCGCGTTTGCGCGACAACTGCGCGCGGCGCTGGAGGCTGCCGACATCGGTATCCAGGCGCCTCATGCGACGGAGAGTCGCGCATGAATTACTGGCCGCTGTTGGGCGTGGCGGTCATCGTCATCGGCTTTGCACTGCGCTTCAATCCCGTGCCGGTAGTGGTGTGCGCCGCACTGGTCAGCGGCGTGCTGGCCGGCATGCATGTGCCTGACCTATTGGCGCTGCTCGGTAAGAGTTTCGTCTCTTCGCGCATGCTGCTGATGTTCGTGCTCACCCTGCCTGCCATCGGCCTACTCGAACATGCCGGCTTGCGTGAGCATGCCCAGCAATGGATGGGACGCTTGCGAGGCATGACGCTGGCGCGTCTGTTGATCGGCTACCTGCTGGTGCGCGAAGTGCTGGCCATGTTCGGCCTTACCGGCGTGGCCGGAGCGGCGCAGACCGTGCGCCCGCTGCTGGCGCCCATGGGCGAGGCCGCCGCAGAGAAGATCCATCCTGAATTGAGTGACGCCGACCGCGACGAAGTACGCGCCGTTGCCGCCGCGACGGACAACATCGGCCGCTTCTTCGGCGAGGACGTGTTCATTGCGCTCGGCGCCGTGCTGCTGATCCAGGGTTTCTACGCCCAGCACGGCATTGACCTGACGCCGCTTTCTATTGCGCTTTGGGCCTTACCCACGGCGATCGCAGCGTTCGTGATCCAGTCGGTTCGCATCTGGCTGTTCCAGCGCCGCCTTCAACGTCGTGCATCCGTGCGCACCCGTGAGGAGGCCTGAGCATGCTGCGCATTGAGTACGCCTACTGGCTGATCGCTGCCTTCCTGTTCTATACCTCCTGGCGCAAAGCACGCGAGCGTCAATTTTATTGTGCGGCGTTCTGGGGCTTGCTGGGCCTGCTGTTCGCCGGTGGTGACGCGGTGCTCGCCGCACAGAAGGCGGGCGATACCCTGCCCGCGCAACTGGCGGGTTGCGTCGTGATCGCGCTGGCCTTGATCGCGCCGCGCATGCGCCGCAAGGCGCACCCGGAAACGGCAAGCGCATCGGCGCGACTGGCCTCGGCACTCAGGCTGGGCCACAAGCTGTTCATCCCTGCCCTGCTGATTCCCTTGGTGACGCTGGTAGTCGCGTTGATCGGTGACCACCTGTCCATCGGCGGGCATGCGCTGTTCGCCAAGCCGCAGATGACGCTGACGGGTTTGATGCTGGCCTGCGTGATCGCCCTGGTGGCCGCGGCTCGCGTTGCGCAGGCCCCACTAGCTCAGGGTCTGTCGGAAGGCCATCGACTGCTCGACGCCATCGGCTGGGCGGCACTGCTGCCTCTGCTATTGGCCGCGCTGGGCGAGGTGTTCACGCAGAGTGGCGTCGGCGCTGGCATCGCTGCTCTGGCGCAAACGGTCCTGCCCGAAGGCAATGCCTTTATGTGCTTGCTGGTGTTCGCGCTGGGCATGGTGTTGTTCACCGTGATCATGGGCAATGCCTTCGCCGCGTTCCCGGTGATGATGGCGGGCATCGGCCTGCCGCTGCTGGTGCATCGCTATGGCGCGCATCCCGCCATCCTCGGCTCCATGGGCATGCTGTGCGGCTATTGCGGCACGCTGCTCACGCCGATGGCCGCCGACTACAACCTGGTGCCCGCCGCGTTGCTGGAGCTGCGCAATCCTTATGGGGTGATCCGTGCACAGGCATGGAGTGCGGCAGGTATTTTTGCCGCCACCTTCATTGCCATGTGGGCGCTGGTATTCCGTTGATCCCGCTGCACGCCACGAGACGTTATCCATGAGCAAGCCACCGCAGATTCTCCTGACCGGCTTCACCCCGTTCGGCGACGAAGACATCAACCCCTCATGGGAGGCGGTGCGCGAACTGGACGGTAAGCACATCGGCGGGCATCGCGTGGTATCGCGCCTGTTGCCCACGGCATTCGCCGATTCGCAGCGCGAACTGTCGCTAATGGTGGACGAAGTCCGGCCCGCGATTTTGCTTGGCGTGGGCCAGGCTGGCGGGCGCAGCCGCCTTTCCATCGAGCGGGTGGCGATCAACGTGCAGGATGCACGCATCCCGGACAACGTGGGCGAACAACCGATCGACGAGGCCATCATCGCCGGAGGGCCCGCGGCGTATTTCAGCACACTGCCGATCAAGGCCATGCTGAAAGCCTTGCTGGCAGCGGGACTGCCTGCCGAGATCTCGAATACGGCGGGCACGTTCGTGTGCAATCACGTCGCCTACCTGATGCTGCATCTTGCCGCCGCGCATCGTGATCTGCGGGCCGGCTTCGTCCACATTCCTTACTTGCCTTCGCAGGCGGCGCGATTCCCGAATACCCCGAGCATGAGCAGCGTCGACGTGGTGCGTGCGCTGACGATTGCACTGGAAGTGGCCACCACACAGCACATCGACGAACGCCTGGGTGCCGGCACGCTCGACTGAGTCGCCGCCCGACCAACGCGCATCCCGCGGGATTTGTGCACCATTCTGTCGCTGACAAGGAGTGTCCTATGTTGAATCGCCTCAAATCCATGCTTGCGGGCGCGAAGCCCGACCTTCCTTCCGACGAAGGTCGGTTGCTCAACGCCTATGCCACCACAGCGTCACCTCCCGCGCTGAATTTTCCGCACACTCTTCTCGGCCAACGCGACTTGCGTGACCCGGAGCTTTCCGCACATCTGCACGGTTTCATCGGCTATGTGCTGAGCCGTGGTGACGGACAGATGACACGCACGCGCTACCACCTCATGCGCCACCTGCAACGCGTGCAGCATCACGTCAGCCTGCGCGTGCCCGATGCCGCCACGCCCGCCTTTCGCCAATGGGCCACGCACGCCAATGCCGTGGTGTTTCTGGAGGACGGCAGCGTCCGCGACCCACAGGGCGGGCTGCTGATCGATGGCCAGGGACAGGAAGATCCCTCCGGAGCCCTGCCTTATCCCGCGCAGGCCTGGGAGCGCAAGCAGCGCAGCGAAATAGCGCTGGCACAGCGGGATATTCGTGTTCCCACCCACCTGCCGCCGCTGGTCAGCGAACCTGAGGTGCGGTGGCGCACGCCCGGGGAAGTCGCCCGGCGAGCCATGGCCTTGCTGGTCGTTGCCACTTATGCGGAGAGCGTGCGGGACGGTGGTGCGCTGAGCGTGGCGCAGATTCGCGAACGCTTGCCCGTCGCTTTTGACCACCTGTCGCCCAAGGAACTAGCATTCCTTCAGGCAACCGAGCCCGACGCCCATCAAGTCAACCAGATGGGCTGGCGCTACGAAAGCCTGGCTTTACTGGCGTGGACGCTCCAGTTGAGTCCGACACTGCCTTACCCGGACGAGATCTGCGATGTGGGTACGCTATGCGCCACATTGCTGGATGTCGCCACACCGGATTGGCCAGACCAGGCGCGGCTGCGCCCAGCCAGCGAACTGCTGGATGCGCTCGACCTGCATTATCGGCTGCACTGGCTTACTCGCGAAGCCGAACTGGGCCGACGCACGCTACCCGAAGGCCTGGTGGTGCCCGGCATGGTGCTGGAGCGCCATCACGCGTTGAACTGGCTGGTGCGCTTCGAAGACAACGATTGGGACGACGTCGACACGCCCACCTGATGACCCTTGCCTACCGGACAAAAAAAGGGCCTGGCAAGCCGCCAGGCCCGTACCGGGGAGGTGCAAGTCATCAGAGCTTGAAGTGGGCCTCCAGCATGAACTCGCGACCACTTACGTATTCGTTGGCCAGCTCGGTCGTACCCGGGCCGAAGTACTGCGTGTACTTCGAGTTCAGCAGGTTGAGCATGTTGAAGGTCAACTGGACGTGCTTGTTGATCTGGTAACCCGCCGAGGCATCGAGTTCCTTGAACGAACCCGTGTACGAGTCCGGGGCACCGGCCACGTAGCCGCCAGCCAGGTACTCGCCGCGCCAGTTGTAGGAAATGCTGGCGGTGTACGGGCCCTTTTCAAAGTACGGCGCAATGGTGGACGAGTTCTTGGAGTTGTACGGCAGCGGGCCACCGGCCACCGTCTTGGAATCGGAGTAGGTGTAGTTGGCACGCAGACCGAAACCGCTGCTACCGAAGGCCTGCTGATAGCTGATCGCCGCACCCTTGACCGTCGCGCGGCCACCGTTGATGGGCGTGGACACGCTGTACTGGCACACGCCCACCGCGGTACAGACGCCTGCTGCGACCAGCGATTTGCCTTCCGTACCGTTCTCGATCTGTGCCCACGAACCGTTCTGTCGGTTCTCGAACGACGCCTGGTTGACCACGTAGTTCAGGACGTTCTTGTAGAACCCTGAGAGAGCGATCACCGATTCGGGGTTGAAGTAGTACTCCAACGAGGTGTTGAAGTTCACCGAGCGATAGGGCTTGAGGTTGGGGTTACCTTGCGCGGCCGTCAGCGGAGCAACCGTGTCGTTGGCTTCGAAGAACGGTGCATATTCGTTGTACGGCGCATAGGCCACGGTTTCTGACCCGGCACCACGCAGGATCAGATCAGGCATGATGTTCCATGCAATGTTGAACGCCGGCAGCCAGTTGTTGTTCGTGCTGGTCTGACCGAGGTAACCATAACCCGCCGGCAGCACGCAGTCGTACGTCGTGCAGGTTTGCGGCACGTTGTAGCCATACGCGGTGATTGACGTATGGACATAACGCACGCCGATGTTGCCGTGAACGTCATCGTTGCCGAAGTTGACCTGACCATACAGCGAGCTGTTCTTCTGCTGCATGTTGAACGTGTTGTTGTACGTCTGCACGGCGTTGTTGGCGATGAGGCCGTTGTCGGGACTGAGCACCGCATTGAAGATGGACTGGTAGCCCTGGGTGACAACGTGCTGCACCGAACTGCCCCCCCAGGCCGATGCTCTTGGCGCCCTGCAGATTGGACAGTCCGCCAAAGCCCACGTCTTCCAGCGATTGCTCACCAAGGCCCGAGTAATCGATCAGGCTCTGGCTTTCCCAGTGCGACGCATAACGCGCGCCAACCAGCAACTCGTTGAAGAAGCCATCGAACTGCTTGGTGAAGTCGATCTGCGCATAGGCATCCTTCGACTTATAGGGCTTGTAGGCAATGCTGCCGCCGCCGCCCATGGTGTCCGCCCAATAGCCCGGGTTATTCGCTTGCGACGGCTCCGTGAAATTGAAGCCCTTGGCCGTATTCCAGTTGAAGCCGCCGCCATAGAAGAACTCTTCGAAGGCCTGCGAAATGTTGTCGCGTGACGTGCTCACGCCTGCCTGGCCGCCGAGGCTCCAGCCATCACCGCGGTAGGTACCACGCCAGTCGATGCCGCGAGTCTGCACATACGAACCGCGCGCATCGTTGTCTTCAAAGGTCAGCGCAGGGCTGGCGCAGTTGAAGCTGTGGTAGCAGGCCGTACCGGCCACGGAGCCGGACGTGATGAAACCAGCCGAATTGGCTGGCCCCAAGCTGGTGATGGGGCTGGCCGAGGCGATCGGATAGAGCGATGTATTGATGTTGTTGAGGCTGTCATTCATGTACATCAGGCTGAGCGTGCTATCGAAATGGTCGCTCGGCTTGTACTGAATGTTGACGAAGACGCTGTTGCGCTTCTCAGTCTGCTGGAAATCAGCGACGTTCAACTCGTTAGGAAACTGGTCGCTGGCCTTGATGGTTCCCGCGGCAATTTCCGATGCCACGGCTGGATTAGCGGACGCGACCGAACCGGCGGTCGAATAACCGAAGATTTCCTGGCCCTGGCGCGAGGTGATCTCTTCGTAATGCTGTGCGGAAACATCGACACCAAAGGTCTTGTCGTCGTTGTGCCAGCTATAGAAGACCGAACCATTCGGGCGCTGCCTGTCCACCATGTCGTTGTAGTTCACGCCAAACGAACCGGTCAGCGTGTTGGAAGGCACATCCAGCGGCTGCACCGTATGCATGAACACCGTGCCGCCCAGGCTACCTTCCGGCAAGCGGGCTTCCGGGGTCTTGAAGATCTCAAGCTGGCCCAGGATCTCCGGCGGCAGCAGTGAATAGTTGAAGCCACGGTTCGGGCTATCGCCATACAGCCACATCGCCTGGGCCACTGGGTGGCCGTCAAGGAACGCATTGTTGAGGCTGGGGTCGATGCCATCGATGCTTACGCGCTGCGTGGCGCCAAAGAGACGATCCAGCGTAACGCCAGGGATCTGCGCCAGCGCTTCGGCCACGTTGGTCGCCGGGAACTTGCCGATATCCGTCGCCGTGATGGCATCGACGATGGCATCGGCATTGCGCTTGGTATCCAGCGATGCCTGCAAGCTGGCGCGGATGCCGGTAACGGTGACCGTTGCCAGTTGCTTGGCCTGCGACTGGTCCGGCGCCTGCTGCGCATTGGCATTGGGGTTCGTCGTGGGGTTCGTCGTGGGATTAGTGCTGGACGTTGGCGGGGTGGTACCGGTCTGCTGCGCGTCCTGCGCATGAAGCGACATGGAAATACACAGTCCGGCAACGATGCTGGCGGCGAGCAGTGTCTTGCGATGTGACATGGTGTCCTCCCCTCGAAGGCTTCACTGCAGAAAACGTTGTGGGACGTCGGCTGCAACGTGTCGGTTGGGCATGTGCCCGGTTGGATTGATTGGAACTACATGGGTACTGCGCTCTCCCCGGCGCGAGGGCCCGCGGCGGCGCCCTCTCGGTTTTGCAAATCGATGAACAGCCCGGCGGCGCCAATGACACCGTGCTGGCCGTGCTCCATCAGTCGTACGGGAACCTGTTGCAGAAAGGCGCGCATGACGCCTTTGTTGAAAAAACGCTGGCGGAAGCTGCTGGTGAGCAGCACATCGCGGATCTGCGGAAGAATGCCGCCGGCCAGGAACACGCCCCCGCGTGCGCCATACAGCAGGCACAGATCGCCGACAAAGCTGCCCAGCAAACCGCAGAACACGTCCAGCGCTTCCACTGCCGCCGCGTCGCTGCGCTCCAGCGCCGCCTGCGTCACTTGGCTCGGCTGGGTCAGTACCGGTGCTTGATCTCGCAGCGCGCACAGTGCGCGATACAGGTTGAGCAGACCCGGCCCCGACAGGGCGTGTTCGAAGGACACGTAGGCGCGGTCGCGCGCCAGGTAGCGAAGAATCTCGATCTCGCGTTCGTTGCCCGGCGCCAGCGCGATCTGGCCCGCTTCGGTGGCCAGCACCGTCGCATGCGGATGACCGGGCAGCAGCACCGCCGAACCCAGCCCCGTGCCCGGACCCATCACCAGCACCGGGCCTTCGGCTGCCGGCGCTTCGCTCTCGATCACGGCGGTGGTGTCGGTCGTGCTCAGGAACTGGGTGGCGTAGGCCACGGCTTCGAAGTCGTTGACTACCGCCAGCTGATCGATGCCCAGGCTGTCGCGGATCTCGCGGATGGAGACAGGCCACGGCAGGTTGTCGTTGACGATGGCGTCGCCCAACACGTAACCAGCGCTCGCCACCGCACAGCGGTCGACGTGCACGGAATGATCCAACTGACCGACGAAGTCCTGCAGCACCGCGGTCAGGCTCGGCCACTCGGCACACGCATAGCGGTGGTATTGCAGCACCGTCACTGGACGCGTTCCGTCAGGCTGGCGACTCACCAGCCCGATGCGAGCGTGTGTCCCCCCAACGTCCGCAGCGAGGAAAGCCCCCTGCAGGAGGGGCAGCCGACGTGTATCCAGACTGTGGTTACCGCTTTGCGCCACCGCCATCCCCTCGCCATGTCTGCGCCGCACTGCACGACGCCCGCCCCGATTTTGGCCGGAGTCTTGACTTGGATGACAACGTTGTCAATACGACGTTTTATCATGCGAAACAACGATTTGGCGCACACCAGCAATCGCATAAAATGACGCTCTTCGTGCAACTACTTGATGCAGCACAACACGATGTAAATAAAGGCTTTTATAACAAACACGAGGGTACCGACCGCCAACATCTCACGACTGCCGCGATGCAGCATGCGGCCGTGCCATGGGGGGCATTTCGGACAGTGGTCGTGACACCCTTCGATGGCTTGTTCGTGACAAAATTTGACAACGTTGTGCTTAGCGTTGATAACGACGCTTGCCGTTTCCTCTACCCTTCGGGAGGGGGAAGGCCTTTCGGGGGAATCGGGCCTGTCCAGGCCCATCGTTCAGCGGCAATCCGCGGGGAGTAGAGTCCATCCATGTCTGCCACAACGCTTGCCGCCGGCGAGTCGCGCTCTTCTAGCGTCGTGCCGATGCTCATCATCGGCGTGCTCTTCTTTATCTTTGGCTTCGTCACCTGGCTCAACGGCCCGCTGATCACCTTCGTGAAGCTGGCCTTCAACCTAGATGACGTGAACGCCTTTCTCGTGCCGCAGGCGTTCTATCTTTCGTACTTCGTCCTCGCCATTCCCATGTCGTACGTGCTTCGACTTACCGGAATGAAGAAGGGCATGGCGCTTGGCCTCTTCATCATGGCTGTCGGCGCAGTGATGTTCGGCCAGTTCATCAGCATGCGCGTGTACTACCCGGGCTTGATGGGGCTGTTTGTCATCGGTGCCGGCCTGGCACTGCTGCAGACCGCATCTAACCCCTACATCAGCATTCTCGGCCCCATCGACAGCGCAGCGCAGCGCATCGCCTTTATGGGCATCTGTAACAAAGTCGCCGGCGCACTTGCGCCGGTGGTATTTGGTGCCCTCGTACTCAAGGGAATCGATAGCCTCCCCGATCAGGTCAAGGCCGCACCAACACCTGAGGCTAAGGACGCGTTACTCAGCGCCTTCGCTGCGAAGGTCCATATGCCGTACATGGTCATGGCGGCATTGCTGGTGTTGCTTGCGATCTGGGTGGTCCGATCGCCACTACCGGAGATCAAGCCGGCTGGCGCCAACAGCGAGGCCGACATCGGCCATGCCAAAGGGGGCATCTTCAGCTTCCCTCATTTATGGCTTGGCGTGCTGTGTTTGTTCCTCTACGTGGGCGTGGAAGTGATGGCTGGCGACGCCATAGGCACCTACGGACAGGGCTTTGGCCTACCGCTAGCAGAAACCACGCATTTCACTTCGTTCACCCTGATCGCGATGCTGGTTGGCTATATAGCGGGCTTAGTGCTGATCCCGCGGTTCATCTCGCAGCAGAGCTATCTCGCGGTTTCAGCGGTGCTCGGCGTGCTGTTTACCATAGGCGCCTATGTGACTAGCGGATACACCTCGGTGGCTTTCGTGGCGGCGCTGGGCTTTGCTAACGCGATGATGTGGCCAGCCATTTTCCCGCTTGCCATCCATGGTCTCGGTCGACTGACGGAGCGCGGTTCCGCCCTGCTCATCATGGGCATCGTCGGCGGCGGCCTGGTACCTAAGCTCTTCGCGACGCTGAAACAGCACTACAACTTCCAGCTGGTATTCATGGCGCTGATGGTGCCCTGCTACCTGTACATCCTGTACTACGGCGTGAGGGGGCACCGCGTGGGCCAGCACGCGCGCTGAGCCTTGGGACGGCGCGCCACGCGCGCCATCCGCAGGCAAAGGCCCGCTGGGCTACGATGCCACTTCCCGTATTGCCGGAGTTTCCAAGTTGCGCAACCCCACCATCAAGGACGTCGCCAAGCGTTCGGGCGTTTCGCTCAAGACTGTCTCGCGTGTGATCAACCACGAGGCCTCCGTTCGCGCCGATACGCGCGAAAAGGTTGAGCGGGCGATCGAGGCGCTGGGCTACCAGCCCAACCCTTCCGCGCGCGGCCTGCGCAGTACGCATGCCTATGCCATCGGGCTGGTGTACGACAACCCGAACGCGCACTACGTGATCAGCATGCAGGACGGCGTGTTGTCCGCCTGCCGCGAACGCGGCTTCGGGCTGCTGATCCACCCTTGCGATTCGTCCTCGCCCGATCTGGCTGCGGAACTGTGCGCGCTGGTCGAGCGCAATCGCCTCGCTGGCCTGGTGCTGGCGCCGCCGATGTCGGAACAGGCCGAGTTGATCAACACGTTGATCGACAATGACGTCAGCTTCGTCCGCATCATTTCCTCGCGCGAAGATCCTCATGACGGCGCCCCCTGCGTCTACATCGACGACCGCAGCGCGGCGTACGCCATCACCGAACACCTGATTCAGATGGGCCACAAGCGCATCGGCTTCCTGTGGGGCGAGCCGCACCACCGGTCCAGCCCGGAGCGCTACCAGGGCTACGCCGACGCGCTGCGTGAGTACGGCTTGCCGATGGACAAGAAGCTGGTGTTGCCCGGCCGCTACGCATTCGACGACGGTTTCCGCGGCGCGCGCAAGCTGCTCGCGCTGAAGGATCCGCCGACCGCGATCTTCGGCAGCAACGATGAGATCGCAGCCGGCGTACTCGCCGCTGCGCGTTCGAGCGGCATGGACGTGCCGTGGAATCTTTCCATTGCCGGCTTCGAGGACAGCCCGTTCTCCAAGCAGGCATGGCCGGCGCTTACCACCGCGCGTCAGTCCACCAGCGACATCGGCCGCCACGCCGCGCTGCAACTGATGGCCGAACTGCAACGCAAGGCCGGTGCGGCCGTGGAGTTGCCGCACAGCGAATGTTTCGTACCCGAACTGGTCGTGCGCGGCTCCACTGCGCCACCGCAAACCCCGACGCCACGCAAGAGTTGAGGCCACGCCTCGACCTTTGCGGTGTGCGCCCACACGCATACCAAGAGATAGACGATGAAGGAAGCCAGCTCCACCCTGATGTACCGCGAGGCCCATGAAGCGGCCGCCGTGGTCGAGCGCCAGCTGCGTGAGAACGCGCCCATCCTCAAGAAACTGGGTGAGCAGCTCCGGGCCAGGCCTCCCCGCTTCATCGTCACTTGCGCACGCGGCAGCTCCGATCACGCTGCCGCTTACGCGAAGTATGTCTTCGAGACGCGCTTGGGCCTGATTACGGCCTCGGCGTCGCCGTCCATCTCGTCCATCTACGACGCGGACCTGCATCTGGACGGCGCGCTGTTCGTCGCCATCTCGCAGTCGGGCAAGAGCCCCGACCTACTGCGCAGCGCGCAAGCCGCGAAGGATGCTGGCGCACATGTGGTGGCGCTGGTGAACGTGGAGGATTCCCCGCTGGCGCAGATGGCCGATACCTTCGTGCCGCTGCGCGCCGGCCCGGAACTGAGCGTCGCTGCCACCAAGAGCTACCTCGCCACGCTCGCCGCCGTGCTACAGCTCACCGCACACTGGAGCGACGATCAGACGCTGCATGATGTCGTGAATCGCCTGCCCGACGATCTGCGCCGCGGCTGGGATTGCGACTGGAGCGCCATGACCGAAGGCCTCACCGGAGCCAGCAGCCTGTTCGTGGTCGGCCGCGGCTACGGCTTCGGCGGCGCACTGGAAGCTGCGCTCAAGCTCAAGGAAACCTGCGGCCTGCATGCGGAAGCCTTCAGCGCAGCCGAAGTGAAGCATGGCCCAATGGCGCTCGTCGGCAATGGTTTTCCGGTGCTGTTCTTTGCACAGGACGACGGCACGCTGGACAACACCATGGCAGTCGCCAACGAGTTCCGCTCGCGCGGTGCCCGTGTGTTCATCGCGGCGCCGGGCAACCATGATCCGGACAAGCTGCCGTTGCCCGACAACATCGCGCCCATCGTGTCGCCGTTGCTTGCCGTGCAGAGTTTCTATCGCGCTGCCAGCGCGCTGTCGCTGGCGCGCGGTTACGACCCCGACGTGCCGCCGCACCTGCGCAAGGTTACGGAGACGATGTAATGGCGACGCCCCTTACCGCGCTCATCAATGGTCGCGTGCTCACTGACCACGGTCCGCAGGACGGTCTGGCGGTGTTGATACGCGGGGAACGCATCGAGGCGATCACCCGCGTCGACGATCCGCGCATTGCCGGCGCGAATACGCATGACCTGCAAGGCCGCCTGCTGCTGCCGGGCTTTATCGACGTGCAGGTCAATGGCGGTGGCGGCGTGCTATTCAACGCCGAGCCCACCGTGGATGCACTGGCAGCCATCGGCGCGGCGCATCGCAAGTACGGCACCTCCGGCTTCCTGCCCACGCTGATCACCGATACCGCCGAGGTGATGAGCAAGGCGCTCGATGCCGTGGATGCAGCTATCGAACAGGGCGTGCCCGGTGTGCTCGGCATCCACCTGGAAGGTCCCTTCCTCGCCACTGCACGCAAAGGCATCCATAACGCCAGCCTGTTCCGCCTGCCCGACGCGGAAGACATCGCCGCCATCACGCGCAACCGTCGCGGCGTGGTCATGCTGACGCTGGCAGTGGAAGAAGTGCCGCTCGATACCATCCGTCAGCTCAGCGAGGCTGGCGTTCGCGTAGTGGCTGGCCACACCGCCGCCAACTACACCACCACGCGCGCCGCGCTCGATGCTGGCGTGTGCGGCTTCACCCATCTGTACAACGCCATGACGCCGCTCGGCAGCCGCGAACCCGGCGTGGTCGGTGCCGCGCTGGACGACCCGCACAGTTGGTGCGGCCTGATTGTCGACGGCCATCACGTGCACCCCGTCGCGCTGCGCGTGGCCATCGCCGCCAAGGCGGCGGGTAAGAGCGTGCTGGTTACCGATGCGATGCCGCCGGTGGGCTCGGACAACCCGGAATACGTGCTCAACGGCCAAACCATCATCGCCCGCGACGGCATCTGCCAGAGCGATACGGGTGTGCTCGCCGGTTCGGCGCTGGACATGGCGACCGGCGTGCGCAACCTGGTGGACATGGTCGGCCTGCCACTGGCCGAGGCCTCGCGCATGGCGAGTGCTTATCCCGCCGCGTGGCTCGGCCTGGATCGCACGCACGGCCGTCTCGTTGCCGGGCAGCGCGCGGACTTCGCGGTGCTGGACGATGGCTTGGTGGTGAAGGAAACCTGGATTTCCGGAGTGCGCTACGACGTCTGAGCGGTTTGTGCGTCATCCCCGCGAAGGCGGGGATCCAGTGACTTTGCTTTCAACCCGCCTAACGTCGCTGGATCCCCGCCTTCGCGGGGATGACGCATTGTTGCTGGCTTTCGCTTGCGCTTACTCGTACACGTGCAGTCGATTGAAGATCCACGCGTGATACGACTTCACCAGCCCCGGCTGCGCGCAATCGGTGTACAGACCATTGCAGCGGGTGCGCAACGAAATCGCCGCTGAGAAATACGGATCGGTCGGCAAGTCCGCCGCCTGCAGCACCATGCTCGGCAACAACGCGATGTCGAGCATTGGATACGTCGGCAGCGACGCGCCATGGAAGTTGCTCTTGATCATGTAGTAGGTGAGGTAGTCCTTGTACGAGGACAACGCATCCGGCCACGTGCGCGGCATCGTCTTGATCAGGCCGCTGAAGGAAGGCTGGTGGTCACCGAAGTGCACGATCACTGTTGGCTGCGCACGATCGAGGAAATCGTGCTCCAGCCCGCTCATCGCGGCGTCGGAGTTGTGCAGGTTCGACAGGTACGTGTTGAAGTTGAGCGACTCCCGCGTCGGCAGGCCTTTGAGCACGCCCTTGTTGAACGGCGCCGGCAGCGACGACAGCGGATCGGTATCGTGCGGGCCATGTTGCGCCAGCGTCAGAATCATCACGAATACCGGCTGACCCGGCTTCTTCACCTTGTCGTAGATGCGCTTGGCCGCGTCGAACATCTGCTTGTCGGTTTCCTCCCACTCCTCCAGGCCCAGCTGATTGGCGTCGTAGAACTGGTCGAAGCCATACGCCTTGTAGGCGTTACGGCCGTTGAGGAAAGCACCATTGGTCGGATAGATCGCTATGGTGAGATAGCCCAGGCGCTGCAGCTGGCGCGGCAGGCTGTCCTGCACGTGCGGTGCGAGCACGTAGGGCGCATACATGCCACCGGGGCCGAAGATGTCCTGCGGCATGCCGGTGAGCGTAGCGAACTCGCTGACCCAGGTGCCGCCGCCGAAGGTGTGTACGCGCATCGGACCTGTGCCACGCGTGCGCACATCGGTCTTGAACATCGCCACGCGGCACTCGGGGATATTGCACTGAGTGAAGTTGGAAGGATTGAAGGTGCTTTCTTCCAGCACCTGCACGATATCCGGATACGAGTCCGCTGAGCGCGGGATCGCCGCCGGCTCGCCCGACGCGGTGGAGCCCCAGTCCTGCTCGGCCTGCGCGTCGTCGCCCATGGCCGGCAGGCGGACGTCCGAATCACTGAAATTGACGAAGAAGTTGGTGATCTGCGCGTCGTCGGAGAGCTTCTCCCACACGTTTTTCGCATGCACTTCGGCGAACGGCCCGTTGGGCAACAGGCAGATCCAGAACGCGAACGCCCACACCGCCACGCCGCTCAGGCGCATCACCCAAGCGCGACTCGGCCGGGTTTGGGCCAGCAGCCGGCGATCAAAACGCCACACCGCCCACAGCGCCAGCGGCGTCACCACGCACACCACCAGCGACAGCATCCACAGGTGCGGGTAGTGCCCCAGTGTTTCGAGCAAGCTGCTGCGCGCGTAGTAGATGAAGTCCGCCGGCATCAGCGGTGAATCGAGATAACGCAGCTTCATCACGGACAGGAAGTTCAGTCCGAGGAACAAGCCGCCGCTCAGCACCAGCGCGGTGGCTGGGCGCGCGAAGGCCGACAGCAACATGCCGAACGCACAGACCATCAGGGCGATGACGAATGCCTGCTGCAGCAGTGCAGGCTCGCGCAGCGCGGTCATGTTGACGCAAAACAGGAAGAAACCCGCGGCTAGCAGCCACGGCCCACTTTTCCGCAGGAAGCGAAGCGATTGTTGCGGCATGTGCGGAAGGCCCCCTGTTCGGCCCGGTGTCATTTGGTGGCAATTCTACGGACTTGCCGCTGTCACATGCACAATGGCGGGCAACGGCCAAATGGCGGCCTGAAGCGGTTCAGCGGCCGTTGCGCGGCAAGATGACTTGCCGATCTGCTAGGTTTGCCCCCCTTGCCCCTCCATGGACAGGCCCATGACCCCTCGTTTTCTCCCGTTTGGCCTCCTTCCCCTCGCCGCTCTTGCCGCCGCTGTTTTGGCCGGCTGCGCCAGCCAGACAACCAGCCACACGGCCACCCTGCCCAACGGCAGCCACGCCCAAGTGGCCATCCTGGAGACCACGGACGTCCACTCCAACGTGCTCAGCTACGACTATTACAAGCAGCGCGAGGACGATTCGGTGGGCTATGAGCGGGTGGCCACCCTGATCCGTCGCGCTCGCGAGCAGTACCCGAACAGCTTCCTGTTCGACAGCGGCGACACCATCCAGGGCAGCGTGCTGGCCGATTACCAGGCCCTGGTGAAGCCGGTTGGCTGCGATCAGGAGCTCGGCATCTACAAGGCCATGGATGCGATGGGTTACGACGGCGGTACCGCCGGCAACCACGAGTTCAACTATGGCCTGGGCTTTCTTTCGCAGGTCACCGGCACGCCGATGAACGTGGATGGCGGCCATACAGACCGCTGCGCCGGCCCGCACTTCCCGCTGGTGCTCTCCAACGTATTCAGCACGCGCGACGGCGCGCCGATCTTCAAGCCGTGGACGGTGGTGCAGAAGGACATCACTGTCACTGCGCCCGATGGCAGCACCCACAAGGTGCCGCTCAAGGTGGGCATCATCGGCTTCACGCCGCCACCGATCCTCGACTGGGACAAGCAGAACCTGGCCGGCAAGGTCACCGTGACCGGCGTGGTCGAGGCGGCGCAGAAGTACCTGCCCGAACTGCAGGCGCAGCATCCCGACATCGTCGTCGCAGTGCTACACGGCGGCCTCAATACGGCGCCCTACACGCCCGATATGGAGAACGGCGGTTGGTACCTCGCCGGTATTCCGGGCATCGATGTGGTGTTGCTCGGCCACTCGCATACCGAATTCCCCGGCCCGCACTACAAGGGCATGAAGGGCGTCGATGCCGAGCGCGGCTTCGTGCAGGGCAAGCCTGCCGTGATGGGCGGCTTCTTCGGCAAGGACCTGGGCGTGATCGATCTGGCCCTGCAGCGCAAGGACGGCCACTGGGTGATCGACGACAGCCAGACGCATAGCGAAGTGCGCCCCATCTGTCCGAAGAAGAACGAATGCGTGCCGGCCGACCCAGCCATCGCCCCGCTGGTGCAGCAGGCGCATGAAGCAGCCGTGGCTTACGTGAACACGCCCATCGGCGAGACGCGCGTGCACCTGAGCAGCTACTTCGCTGACGAAGGCAACATGACCGCGCTCGCGCCGATCAACGCCGCCATGCGCGACTACGTGCAGAGCGAGTTGCCCAAGACCCACCCGGAACTGGCGAAAGTGCCGGTACTGGCAGCTGCGGCGGCGTTCCGCACGGGCTTCGGCGGCCCGGATGACTACACCGACGTCGCCACCGGGCCGCTTACCCTGCGCAGCGCGGCGGACCTGTACTTCTATCCGAACACGCTCGCGGTGGTGAAGGTGGATGGCGCCGGGCTCAAGGCATGGCTGGAGAAGTCGGCCGAGCGCTTCAATCGCATCGACCCGACCAAGGAAGGCGAGCAACAACTCATCGGCGACCGCCTGCCCGGCTACAACTTCGACCAGATCCAGGGTGACCTGAGCTATCAGATCGACGTGACCAAGCCGGTCGGCGAGCGCATCGTCAAACTCACCTACAAGGGCAAGCCGGTGAAACCGGACCAGTCCTTCGTCGTTGCCACCAACAACTACCGCGCCAGCGGCGGCGGCACCTTCCCCGGCCTGGACGGCAGCAACGTCGTGCTGGCCGCACCGGACGGCGCACGCGAGATCCTGGCCAAGTGGCTGCAGAAAAAGCAGACGCTCACCGCCAAGGATCTGCCCGCTGCCTCGTGGCATTTCGTGCCGGTGAAGACGCGCGGTGAAGTGGTGTTCAAGGCAGCCACCGGCAAGCAGGACGTGGCGCGCGAAGCGGGACTGAAGAACATCCGCCAGTTGAAGGACAACGGCGACGGCACCGCGGAATACGCCATCGACCTGTCGCACTGAGCACTCAGCACTGGCATCAGACGCGCGGCGGCGTAGACTCCGCCGCGCGTGTCCCTTAGGCATGCCGGGAGGCGTCCGATGCAAGGCGAACAGAAGTACTGGTTTCCCGCCAAGCGCTACGGCTGGGGCTGGGGATTTCCCACCACCTGGCAAGGGCTGCTGGTGCTGGGCGCGTACATCGCCCTGCTGGCCGGTGGTGGAGCATGGCTGAAGGCCGACCATTCACACGGCTGGTTTGTGCTCTACGCCGCGGCTCTCACCGCGGTTCTGCTGCTTGTCTGCTGGCTCAAGGGCGAGCCGGCGCGCTGGCGCTGGGGCAACGGCAACTAGCGCTAACTCAGGGCACACGCATGGCGGCAGCTCCTGCTGCGCCATCCGGGATGGGCGCCCCTGCAATCTGTTAATTTGGCCGTAAAGGCTTAGACTTTAGCCTTTGTCCTGACCCGGGGGAGGGCCCGTTGCTCCGTATGGAACGCATGGGCGCCACCGCACAAGCATGAGCAATTACACAGAACAATCCCTGGCATGGCTGCCCCCGATGGGCACTTGCCACCAAGACGCCTCGGCGCCGGCGCCTTACACGCCCCTGTACGGGAGCTTGGCGATGCCGCGGAAAACTCCCCGAGACACCGTGGCAACCGTGCACCACAAAAGGCTTACATGACGTCATTGCTCGACACCTCGCGACTGGCTGCCATCCGCAGGCGGCTGCTTCAGATGCACTTTGAAAGTGGCGTCGGCCACATCGGTGGGAATCTATCAGCCATCGATGCGCTCGCCTTGCTGTTCAATGAGCGGATCGGGGCCGAGGACGCGTTCGTGCTTTCCAAGGGTCACTCCGCGGGCGCGCTGTACGTGGCGCTGTGGAGCGCGGGAAAACTTGCGGACGAGGATCTCGCCACCTTCCACCGCGACGACACCTTGCTTGCGGGGCACCCGCCTGCTAACGGCATCCCGGACATTTTGTTTGCGACGGGCAGCCTGGGCCACGGACTTTCGCTGGCCGCCGGAACCGCGCTTGCTGTGCGTCTGAAGGGAGCGCAAGGGCACACTTATTGCCTGACGTCGGACGGCGAGTGGCAAGAAGGCTCGACGTGGGAGGCCCTCATCTTCGCCGCCCATCATCGCCTGACCAATCTCACGATCCTGGTCGACCACAACGGCCTGCAGGGCTTCGGCGATACCAACAGCGTTGCCTCGATGTTCCCACTGCATGAGCGGCTCAAGGGCTTCGACGTTGACCTGCTGGTTGTCCCCGGACACGACCTCGATGCCATGCGCACGGCGTTGGACACACCGACGGACAAGTTGAAGGTGATCATCCTGCAGACCATCAAGGGTAAGGGCGTTTCCTTCATGGAAGATCGCATGGAATGGCACTACCTGCCGCTCAAAGAAGCAGACTATCTACAGGCCATTGGAGAGTTGTCCCGCGCATGAGAAAGCAGTTATGCGATGCACTGGTGGCGCGCGCGGCGGACCCCCGCATGGTGTTTCTCACCGGCGACCTCGGGTTCATGGCCCTCGAACCCCTGCAGTCCACCCTGGGTGAGCGCTTCATCAACGCCGGCGTCGCCGAACAGAACATGATTTCCGTGGCAGCCGCCATGGCCCGGCAGGGGTTGGATGCTTGGGCGTACAGCATCGCGCCCTTCTGCTATGCGCGCCCGTTTGAACAGATCCGCAACGACATCGCCTTCCACCGATTGCCCGTGCGTCTCATCGGCAACGGCGGCGGCTATGGCTACGGCGTAATGGGCCCGACCCATCATGCGATCGAAGACTACGGCATCCTCCTTACCTTGCCCAACATGCGCGTGTATGCCCCCGTGTTCGACGAAGACGTCGGCATGGTTGTGGAGCGCGCGGGCGGTGACGATCGGGCGGCCTACCTCCGGCTTGGCAGGGGCGAGCCGCCCGCCGGTTACATCGTGCCTGCCTACGAGGCGTGGCGCCCGTTGGTCGTCGGAAGCGGCCCGCCTGTGATTGCCGTGGGCCCACTCGCGGGCACTTATATCGCAGCGCTGTCGGCGCTCCCGGAGGAGCGGCGCCCCAATCTCTGGGCGCTGTCCGAACTTCCACTCAGCCTAAACCCGCCTCCTGACGCGTTGCTCGCTCAGATCGCCCGCTGCGGCCGGGTATGCGTTGCCGAGGAGCACGTCGCCCATGGCGGCTTCGGCTCAGATCTCGCGCGTTACTTGCTCGAACATAGGGTGTTCGCCCAACTCGTGCACCTGCATGCGCGCGCCCATCACTACGCGAAGTACGGCTCGCAAGCTTATTTGCGCAAGCAGTCGGGCCTCGATGCACCGAGCCTCCTTGGCGCCCTGGACCTTTTGAACGCTCATGAGTGACCTGATCGAACACATTCGGGCCCTCCAGGGTCCCATCCTGATTACTGGCGGCGGTGGCTTCGTCGGCGCAAACCTTTTCCACACGATCCTGGCGCAGCGCAGCGACGTTTATGCCGTCGTGCAGAACGGGCGCAACTGGCGACTGGAAGGCGCACCGGACGCCAACATCGTAACGGCGAACCTCAATGATGCCGCTGCGCAAAAGCACCTTGTCGAACAGCTTGGACCGCGCACGGTATTCGATTGCGTTGCCTATGGCGCCTATTCATTCGAACAGGATCCCCGGCTCATCTACGCGACGAACTTCGAGTCGATCGTCAGCCTGACCACCCTGCTGGCCGATCGCCCGCTCGCGGCGTTCGTCCATGCCGGCAGCTCTTCCGAGTACGGCACCAACAGTGCAGGCCCGGTCGAGGAGGATCGCTGCGATCCCAACAGCCACTACGCCGTATCGAAGGTGGCGTGCGCCGAGTACCTGCGCTACATGGGCAAGGAGCGGCGCTTCCCCTGCACGAATCTCCGGCTCTACTCCGTCTACGGTCCTCTCGAGGATGGATCGCGGTTGATCCCCAACCTGCTGCGCAAGGCGCTGTCTGGTACCTTGCCGCCCTTCGTTGATGCGCGTACGTCTCGTGACTTCGTGCACGTGGACGATGTGTGCCGTGCATTCATCTACGCCGCCGCAAAGATGAACCCCGATCTCTACGGCGAAAGCCTGAACATCGGCTCCGGAAAATGCACCACCATCGGCGAACTGGCCGTACTGACCCGCGACCTATTCGGCGTTTCCGAGGAGGCGCGTTTCGGCTCGATGGAGGCACGCGCCTGGGATCTCGCCGATTGGTACTCCAACCCGTCCAAAGCTGAGAATCTGCTCGGCTGGCGCGCTGACATTTCTCTGGCCGAAGGACTAAAGGCCATGGGGAAGTGGGTGGAGACACTCTCGGAAGAGGACCTCGCCCAACTGTCGAAGCGCTCCACCAACAAGCGCCGTCGCAGCGTCTCGGCGATCATCGCCTGCTACAAGGACGAACCTGCGATCCCCGTGATGTACCAGCGCCTGAAGGAGACTTTCCGGCGCTTGGGCGTGGACCACGAGATCATCTTCGTCAACGACTGCAGCCCCGACGATAGCGCCTTAGTCATCCGGGAGATCACGGCCAAAGACCCAAACGTCATCGGCATCTCGCATTCGCGTAACTTCGGCTCGCAAATGGCCTTCCGCAGCGGCATGGAACTGGCGTCGAAGGATGCCGTCGTGCTGCTCGATGGCGATCTGCAGGATCCGCCAGAGCTGATCGAGGACTTCTATCACAAATGGGAAGAAGGCTTTGACGTGGTGTACGGGCGACGCATCCAGCGTGAAATGCCGTGGCACTGGGGTCTTCTGTACAAGGCGTTCTACCGCGTGTTCGCCGCCTTCAGCTATGTGTCGATTCCGCTCGATGCCGGCGACTTCTCACTGATCGACCGCAAGGTCGTGCAGTGGCTGCTGTCCTGTCCCGAGCGCGACCTGTTCATGCGTGGCCTGCGCGCTTACGTCGGCTTCCGCCAGACCGGTGTCGACTACGTCCGCCCGGAGCGGATGTTCGGCCGCACCACAAACACGTTCACGAAGAACATCGACTGGGCGAAGAAAGGCATCTTTTCCTTCAGCAACGTGCCCCTCACGATGCTGACGACAGCTGGCCTGACTCTGCTCGGCATCTCCATCGTCGCTGCCATCGTGGTGGCTGCGATGCGCCTGATCTGGCCCGACGTGGCACCGCGCGGCGCCACCACGCTGCTCATCTCCATTCTGATGTTCGGTTCACTCAACCTCTTCGGCATTGGTCTGGTGGGCGAGTACATCGGGAAGATATTGATAGAGGTAAAGGGAAGGCCGCGGCTGATACGTGCCGCGCTGATCAGGCACGGCGTGGTCACGGACCAGGCGGCCAAGCCAGGTAGGCACTAGAACCCCACCTCGGCACTCGCTCGCTGGCAACATGAACCCGATGTCTGGACACCTTGGAATGCAACAGGAACCTCGGCAAGAACCTGCACACCTCTCCGATCGACGCACGCGCACATGCCCTGTGTGCGGAAGTTCGTCGGAGCACGCGCGTACGTTCCTTGAGGAAAAGATCGACCCCGCGCGCCTCAATGAATTCAGCTTCGCATCGCGCAAGGAGCCTGAGTTTCTCAACTACCGCATGATCCAGTGCCTACGCTGTGACTTGGTCTACGTTGACCAACCGCCGTCGCAGCAAGCGCTTGCGGCTGCCTACCACGTCGCCGACTACGACAGCGCCGAGGAAGCCAACGACGCCGCTGCCGCGTACCTGCGTGAGCTTCAGCCTGTGCTGAGCAAGGTGGGCCGCGGCGCGGCGCTGGAAATCGGTACTGGGACCGGCGTGCTGCTCGAAGGACTTGCCGGCGCCGGCTTCGACACTCTTGTGGGCGTGGAGCCATCCACCGCTGCGGTCGAAAGCGCACCGGCACACCGACGCCCCTGGATTAGGGAGGGCATCTTCCGCGAGGAGGATTTCGAGCCCCAGTCCTTCGACCTGATCTGCTGCTTCATGACGCTCGAGCACGTGCGTGATCCGCTGGACATCGCCGAGTCCGTCCTGCGCCTTCTGCGGCCCGGTGGCGCGTTCGTGACGGTTACCCACAACTACCGGAGCGCGGTCAACCGCATCCTTGGACGCCGCTCACCGATCATCGACGTCGAACACATGCAGCTGTTCTCGCCGCAAAGCATCGCTGAACTGTTTCGTCGTGCCGGCTACGTGAATGTGCGGGCCCGGCCTTTTGCCAATCGATATGCGCTGTCTTACTGGACTCGCCTGTTGCCCCTGCCTCCCGCTCTGAAGCGTTCAATCATCAGGGGGGAGGACGCCGTGGGACTTGGCCGACGCAAGCTGACCTTCAATGTGGGCAACACGATCGTCGCCGGCTTCCGTCCCTTGACCAGGCAGGACGTCGCTTGATGACGTTTGACCGGCGATTCGTCCGTTTTCTGCTCGTTGGGTTGCTCAATACACTGTTCGGACTTGGCGCCTACTCGCTGCTGGTCTGGATGGGCCTGCCGATATGGGCTGCTCTCGTGGGCGGCAATGCGGCGGGCATCGCGTTCAACTTCTTTACCACCGGGCACTTGGTCTTTTCTGAAGTCGCGCTTGGCCGACTGCCACGCTTCGTCGCAGCCTATTTCGGCCTCTACCTTGTCAACTATGTAGCGCTTCGCGCGCTATTGGAGACTGGACTCGACCCCATCGTAAGTCAGGTTCTGCTCACTCCGGTGATGGCCGTGCTTTCGTTTTACGTCATGTCCAGGCACGTCTTCGGCCAGCCTCGCAACCAGGATCCTTCATGAATAGACAGGCAACAGTCGATACCAACCAGTCGCGTGGATGGACAAGCGTCGACGGTGGGCATTCAAAGGGGAATGTCTGGCTGGCGACTGTGCTCGGCTTCATCACCGTAGCGGTCTTCTTTGCCTGGGAAGGCCACCAGGGTTTCAGCCTCGCGGATGAAGGTTATCTCTGGTATGGGGCGCAACGCGTACTGGCCGGTGAAGTGCCGATCCGCGACTTCCAAGCCTACGACCCCGGCCGCTATTACTGGAGTGCAGCGCTAATGCACCTTGCCGGGTCGCAGGGCATCTTGGCGCTCCGCTACTCCCTGACGCTGATGCAGGTCCTGGGGGTGTCCGCCGCCCTCGCCACGATTGCCCCCGTTGAGACCATTGCGTGGGGGATTCTGGTTCATGGTCGTCTGCGCGCTCACGCTTGCGACCTGGGCACTCGCACCGCGGCACAAGGCGTTCGACATCACCGCCTCCATTGCACTGGTCGCCGCTATCGCCCAACTGGTCCGGCGCCCAACGTCCCCCAACTATTTCCTGAGCGGCCTGACGCTCGGTCTGGTGGCCTACTTCGGCCGTAACCACGGCATGTATGGTGCAGCAGGGAGCGCCGGCATCCTCTTCTACCTTGCCCTTCGCTGCGAAAACTGGATGCAGTGGCGTCGCGGCATTGGCTGGTTCATGGCGGGTGTTGGGGTCGGCTATCTCCCCATGTTCGCCACCATGCTGTTCGCCCACGGTTTCACGGCGGCGTTCATCGACAGCATCAAGTTCATCTTCGAGGTGAAGTCCACCAATCTCCCGCTGCCGATACCGTGGCCGTGGAGCTCGCCTTTCTGGGCTGAGCCCAGCATGTACAACCTCAGGGAACTGGTGATAGGCCTGTTCTTCCTTACCATGCTGGTCTTCGGTTTAGTGGCGCCCATCGTAGTGCTGGTGCGCCGATGGAAGCGGCAGTCCGTGCAGCCAGCACTAGTGGCTTGTGCGTTCCTTGCCCTCCCCTACGCACACTACAGCTTCTCGCGCGCAGACCCCGAGCATCTTGCACTCGGGATCATGCCGACGCTGATCGGCCTTTGCGTGCTCGCGGGGATATCCAGTAGCTGGAAGCGAACTCTGATCCTCCTGCCGCTGTGCGCACTCAGCTTGTTGGCAATGCTGCCCGACCACCAGGGCTGGAAGTGCATGGGCGCCAGGAACTGCCCAAGAATCACCATCGGAAAGGATCAGCTTCGCGCAGATCGTCGCACGGTGGACGACGTTACGTTGTTCCTCAAGCTCCAGCACGACTTCGCGCCCAACGGGCGCAGTGCGTTCGTCACCCCGATGCAGCCGGGCGTCAACGCATTGCTCGGAACCAAATCGCCGACTTTGGAAATCTATACCGCATGGCCGCGCACCGAGGCGTTCCAACGCGAGGAGATCGCACGATTGGACGCGGCCAAGCCCGGCTTCGTCCTGATCTGGGATGTTGCGCTGGATAATCGCGAAGAGCTTCGCTACAAAAACACACACCCCTTGATCGATGACTACATCAAGGCGAACTTCGAACCCGTCCAGGGTTATTCCGACTATTCGATGTACGAGATCTACAGGGCCCGTTGACCCACGCGATCAGCCTCGGAGCATCAACGCCTCACGGCGCGCGCGAAATATCCCAAAGGATCTTCGCGTGCCCCCAGGCCAAGCAAAGCAGACACGTGCGCGCACACCAGGAACGCGCACGTCACTGGTGCTGCCATCAAAAAGAGCGGCAGCGAAAGAATCGACCCGAGGGACAAGCGCCGCGGTGCCAGGCGCATGGACAACACGACCAGTTTGCTGGCGATCGCGTCGATGTCCGTCCCGCGCTCAGCAATGAAGATATCGCTGAACCCGTTCGCCTCCAGCAACGCCTCTAGGCGTTCGCGAGTGAACCGGTGATAGTCATGCGGTATATGGTGCCGGCGCGCCGACCAGGGAACCGATAGCAGCAGGACGCCGCTGCTGCGCAGGCATCGCGATATCTCCGCCATCAACTCCTGCGGATCCTGCGCGTGCTCAAGTACTTCGATGCAGAGCGCACCGTCGAAGCTGCCGTCAGGAAAAGGCATGCTCCGGCCATCGTAGTATGTGATGTCTTGGCGCCCCATCCCCATGCCGAATTCGTCAGCATTCCCAATATCCAGGCCAGTGTACCTGGCGCCCGCTGGCAGCCATTCACGCCAAGGTGAATCCCCCCGCGCCAACGTCCAGGATCTCGCCACTCAGGCCAGTCATGGCGGGTCGCAGGTAATGCACGATCGTCTTTAGTTGCAGATCGATCAGGCAACGTATCTGAAACACCATCCGATTCGCAGAAGGCGCCTTGACGGGGATGGGCTTAAAACGTTCCTTGGGCATGGACGTACCGGCTGCAATCAATGGGCGCAACGGCGCCCATGTCGGAGCGGCGCTCTATTCGGATCTCGGGATGTATCGGATAGCGTAGTAGGTTCCGAAGTCCATCATGCGGTCACGGCGATAAACCGCATCGAAATCTGCAAGCAAATCCTCAGCTTGGTAATCCCGCTTTACGAGAACCCACCCGGTTGCCCGGAGCCTTGCGGCAACTGCCGTGAGAAATTGCCGCCGGAGAGGCGACGGCAAGTAACCGTAGTTCTCAGGACCATGGAACGCACTCCATGCACTGCCCGCTTCGCCCGCTTCCAGCGACAGGGCTGGATCCAACACGACCACGGGCTCGTGGAATTGCGTGTAAATGGTCCGCATGCCACGCGCCGCATCTTCCGCCGAAACCTCCGGGGACGACGCTCCCATCATGGTTTGCATGGCTTTCATACCGGCGGGATCGACGTAGCTGAAACCCGCCACAATGCGATTGGGCTGGAACTTGGCAAAAGCTCCATCCTTCAGAATGCCGCCCCACGTACTCCAGTTGGCCAGCACGGGATAGGCCACCAAGCAGGCCAGCATCCCGCAGGCCGCCACGCGCAACAGTCTCGGCTGTATCACCATGCGCACCGCCAGGAGCAGGAGCACGAAAAACACGCTGATGTTCAGAAGGTTGTTGTCATGGCTGCGACCAAGGAAATACGAAGAGGCGCCATAGGCGGCCAGCAGTGTGACGGCCAGATTCTGCGCTTGCGGACTGGGTACCGCGTCGCGCAACTGGTCCCGCAGGCCGAGCATCCCCGCCAGCAGAACACTTCAGAAGAACCACACCGCGCCAAAGGGTTTGACCGGGATGACACCGGGAGGATGTTCCACATACGCAAGATAGACATCGAGGCGCGGCAGCACGCCATAAATCGACCAGTAGGCTAACAGGAAGATCAACACACCTGCCGCCAGCCAGGCACACAGCCGGACATTCGCCAGCAAGAACCGCCTCAGGCGGGAGCCGTCCGCGCCACCAGTGCACGTACTCATCCAGACGTGGAAAGGCCACCAAACCAGTGTCGTCTGGAAGGCGCTCTCCGGGGACCATAGGACGCCCAGCAGCCACAGCACATGGAGCACAGGAGCGGGAACCGTCCCTTGCGGTGCATCCATGCGCCGGACCAGCGCAAAAACAAGAAGGGCCAGAGGCAGAAAGCGCAATCCGACCACCGACGGCGTCAACATGGGTGAGCCCAGGTTGGCCGGATACGCGGTCCACACAATGACCGACAGCAGGACCGACAGCGCGATCAGCACCATCTGCCCGGATACTCGCCTGACACCGGCAATGCAAAACCCTGCGAGTGCCAGCAACACGCAGTACAGCAGGTTCAGGCCGCCAGCCAGGAAATACATGCCGTGCCAACAGTTCCTTCCACAGGCAAGCGCAACGAGGGCCGTGGGACCGACGCCGTACTGCACCGGAATGTCATGAAGAACAGGCACGCCAAGCAAGGCCAGCTGTGCCGGCCCGATGTAGGCACCCCAGTGGTGCCAGCTCAACCAGCGCATCCACGCGTTTTCATAAAGACCGGTAGAAAACAGGGAAACGATGGCGGCAAGGGCCATCACAGCGAGCACAAGGCTCCACGCAAGCCTTCCACCATCCTCACCATCGCCCTTACGCAGGAACCACCTGGTACCCACTACCAGGAGCAGCGAAACAATCAACTGCTCTCGCCATGAGATATCAATGACCGGCCCGGTGCGACGCCACCACGCCAGACTCGCAGCCACGCAAAAAACCGCCGCCAACACGCCTGCCGATGCCCAGTCCACCCGTCTTTCGCGCCCGGCGGGGTTGACGGTGCATGCCAACGCCGACACGCCTGCGAGCGCTACAGCCAGCCAACTGGAAGACGGGGAAGAGAACACGATGAAGATCGATACGGCGACAATGCCAGCAACGGCGTACCACCGAAATCGCAGCGGTTTCGATGTCGCGTCTCCCCCCCAGAGGTTCTTCGCGAGCAGGAATACGATGTAGGCGCCGATGGCCAGATAGACCACGACAGTCAGCAACTTGTCTTGCATATCCCCGCCCAGCAATAACCGCATGAAAGTTTGGACGCCTCGGGAACGACGCCCCTATCCTCGGGGCGACGTCGCTACCGAGAATCGAATATCCGGTCAATTCTATGGACCTCATTGAGACACGTCGAGGTTCAGGCCATCCGGCGTCCGACGCCTCGCAAACCCGCTCAGAATCGGCATGGACTCGGCATGCCGCATGGCTAGGCGCGACGGCATCGCCCCAGCATGGTTTCAAACGTACCTGTTGACTGCAGTGCAGCAATCGCCCTAAGGTCGGGACCATGTCGCCGCTTATTGCGCCAGCACGCATGTTCCAGCACCCGGTTTCCACCGGGCGCGCGTCGCTGTTCGCCGGTGCACTGACCCTCGCCACCCTGACCACCACCACGACCACTATTACCACCAGGTCGGGGTGGGTCTCCGTGCGCGAATAAGTTCCTGACGCAAACGGCCCCGCCCTCTGATGAGGCGGGCCGGCGCACACTCCGACTCCCCTCGACGAGCACGGGCCACCACCTTTGGAGGCCACCGTGAACGCTGTCGCATCACCCTCGCTCGAACAACCGTCGCTACCACCACATGCCGTTGCGCTGCCGACGACCACCGCGCGCCAGCGCGTTCTCGCCGTGGGCCTGGTCGGCCCCGGCCGTGTCGGTAGCGCCCTGCTGGACCAGCTGCGCACCGCGCAGCCGCGCCTCGCCCGTGCGGGACTGGATCTGCGCCTGTGCGGCGTGGCGGCCAGTCGCCGGATGTGGCTGGACATCGACGACCCGGAACTCAACGGCCGCCACGACAGCGCGCAGACCTGGCGCCCCAGCAACCTCGACGATTTCGTCGCGCACCTGCGCGGCAACGATGGCCGTCACGCCTTGCTGATCGACTGCAGCGCCAGCGACGCGGTCGCGTCGCGCTACACCGAGTGGCTGGCCAACGGCATTCACGTGGTGACGCCGAACAAGCTCGCCGGTAGCGGCCCGATGCCACGCCTGCACGCGATCCGCGCGGCCTGCAGCGGCGGCGCGCGCTTCCGCTATGAAGCTACGGTATGCGCGGGCCTGCCGGTGGTGCAGACGCTGCGCGACCTGCTCGACACGGGCGACGAGCTGCTCGCGGTGGAAGGCATGTTCTCCGGCACGCTGGCGTGGTTATGCAACCGCCACGATGGCAGCCGCCCGTTCTCCGCGTTGGTTCGCGAAGCGCATGCGCTCGGCTATACGGAGCCCGACCCGCGTGATGATCTTTCCGGCCTCGACGTGGCGCGCAAGCTGGTGATCCTCGCGCGTGAAGCCGGCTGGTCGCTGTCGCTGGACGACGTGGATGTGCAGAGTCTGGTGCCGCGCGAGCTGGCGGCACTCCCCGTGGACGAAGTGATGGATAACCTGCACCTGCTCGACACACCGATGGCGCACCACGTTGCCCACGCGCAGACGAACGGTTGCGTGCTGCGGCACGTCGCCAGCCTCGACGCGAAGGGTCACGCCAGCGTGCGGTTGGCCGTATTGCCGCAGTCGCATCCCTTCGCGCACACGCGTCTCACCGACAACGTCGTACAGTTCACCACGCACCGCTATCGTGAGAACCCGATGTTGGTGCAAGGTCCCGGCGCCGGCCCGGAAGTGACGGCGGCGGGCGTTTTCGCCGATCTATTGCGCATCGCCGAATCGCTGGAGGTGCGCTGATGAATGCACAACTGATGGAATCCTTGATGTCCCCGCAACGCGCGCTAAGCGCACAAGCCATGGCTTACGCCAGCGTCGGCAACGTCGCTGTTGGTTTCGATATCCTTGGGCACAGCGTGGCGGGCGCGGGCGATCGCGCCGTCGTGCGCCGCATTGATGAACCGGTAGTGCGCATTGCCGCCATCCACGGCGTTGTCACCGACCTGCCCTTCGATGCGGCCAGCAACACGGCAGGCGCGGCGCTGATGTCGCTGCGTCGCGCGCTGGGCCTGCGCCATGGCTTTGAAGTGGAGTTGTACAAGGGTATTGCGCTGGGGTCCGGCATGGGCGGTTCGGCGGCCTCGTGCGTGGCCGCGCTGGTGGCTGCCAACGCCCTGCTCGAACGTTCGCTACCACGCGAAGCGCTGTATGGATTTGCACTCGACGGTGAAGCCGTAGCGAGTGGCAGCCGACATGGCGACAACCTGGGGCCCATGCTGCTCGGCGGCCTGGTGCTGTCCACGCGCGATCGCCTGTTGCGCCTTTCTGTGCCGGAGAGCTGGCATTGCGCCTTGGTGCATCCGCATGTGGTGTTGGAGACGCGCCAGGCACGCGCGGTGCTCAGCGCAGGCTTCGACCTGCACGACGTGGTTGCACAACAGGCCAACCTTGCGCTCTTCCTTACCGGCTGCCAGCGCGGCGATGCCGAACTGGTGCGCGAAGGCTTGAAGGACGTATTGGTGGAACCAAGACGCGCGCCGCTGGTCCCAGGATTCGCACGCGTGAAACAGGCCGCCCTGGATCACGGCGCGCTCGGCGCCAGTATTTCCGGCGCCGGTCCCAGCGTATTCGGTTGGTACGAGCGACGCGAGGATGCTGAACGAGCGGGTGCGGCCATGTCGGCGGCATTTGCGGCCGAAGGCCTCGCCAGCGATGTGCTGGTTTCACCCATCAATGGACCCGCCGCAGCGCTGGTCGACGAGGAAGACGCGGCATGATCGAGCCGTTGCACTACCGCAGCACCCGTGGCGCACGACATGCCGCCGGCATCGAGGAAGTGATCGCCGCCGGCCTGGCCCCCGATGGCGGCCTGTACGTGCCCGAGGCGCTGCCGCAGCGGGATGTGGGCGATTTCGATCCGCACGGTTCGCTCGCCGATACAGCCACGACGCTGCTTGATCCGTTCTTCCGTGGTTCTTCGCTGGCGAGCGAACTTCCGGCGATCTGCCGCGAGGCGTTGAACTTCGAGGTGCCGCTGCGCCCACTTCCTTACCGGCACGATGCGTCGGTACTGGAACTGTTTCACGGGCCAAGCGCCGCCTTCAAGGACGTGGGCGCGCGTTTCCTCGCCGCCTGCTTCCGCCGCCTTCGTCGCGATGACGACACACCGCTGACCATTCTGGTGGCAACGTCTGGCGACACCGGCGCTGCCGTGGCCGCGGCGTTCCATCGTCAGCCCGGCGTGCGCGTAGTGATTCTCTATCCGGACGGGCGCGTGTCGCCACGACAGGCACATCAGTTGGGCTGCTTTGGCGACAACGTCCAGGCCTTGCGCGTCAACGGCAGCTTCGACGACTGCCAGCGCATGGTGAAGGCAGCGCTCAACGATGCAGAGCTGCAGCAACGCGTACCTCTGTCCTCCGCCAACAGCATCAGCCTCGGCCGGCTGTTGCCGCAGATGAGCTATTACGCGCATGCATCGCTGGCGTGGTGGTGGGAACACCGTACGCCGCTCAATTTCATCGTGCCGACCGGCAATCTCGGCAACGCGCTGGCGTGCGTGTGGGTTCGCGAGATGGGCCTGCCGGTGGGCGAGGTCCACCTCGCCTGCAACGCCAACGCCACACTGAGCGACTACTTCGACGGCTCACCCTATTCGCCCCGCCCAGCCATCGCCACGCTGGCAAACGCCATGGACGTGGGTGCCCCGAGCAACTTCGAGCGCCTGCGCTGGACCTTTCCGCACGACCACGAGCTGCGTCTGCAATTGCACGCCAGCAGCGTGGACGACAATGCCATTCGCGAGACCATCGTGCGCCACGCGCGCGAACATGGCGAAGTGTTCTGTCCGCACACTGCGACAGCCGTACACCTGCTCGATGGAATGGGTTCTACCGGGCTGCCATGGGCCGTGGTGGCCACCGCCCATCCGGCCAAGTTCGACAGCGTAGTGGAGCCGTTGATCGGCCGTCAGCTCGATGTGCCACCGGCGCTCGCGGCGATGCTCGACAGGCCGGCACACGCGGAGCCCATGGCGGCTCGTGATGAACTGCTCAAGGAATGGTTCGCCGTTCCGACCGCATAACCGGGGCTACATGTCCCGGTGTTTGCTGACATGCCAAGCGAAACACGCAGCGAGACGCTCCGGGATGCCCGGCGCATCTTTCAGCGCCCAGGCGCGGATCTCGGCTTCTTCATCTTCCATCGCTGCACCGCCCCACAGCGTCACGTAACGCGACGTAGCAGGGTCGCCGGCATAGAAGAGGAAGACTTCGTCCGTCTCATGTGTAGCCGCGTAGACGATGCGCCAATGGCCGTACGCGAACGACTGCAGCACATCGACTTTCGCTACGCCGAACTGTTTGGCAATGGGAGCGGCCCACTGCGCTTTCTGGCTATCGGTCAGGTGCCGGTCCACGCCATCGCATGGCGTCGGCGACGCGGCAGCGGCCGCACCCGAGAAGGCTAAGAACAAGGTCAGGGCATGCAGCATAATGTTCCATCGACGCATGGCCCCGCTCCTTCGTTGATCAATCCAGCACGGCGCCGTTGCTCTCGATCACCTTGGTGTAGAACTTCGCCGTCGCCTTGGGTGTGCGCTTCTGCGTGGCGAAGTCCACGTGGTACAAGCCGAACCGCTTGGCAAAGCCCAGCGACCATTCCAGGTTGTCCAGCAACGACCACGCATAATAGCCCCGGATATCCACGCCCTGCTGGATGGCGTGATGGACTGCCTGAAGGTGCTTGCGCAAATAGCTGGTGCGCAGCGGGTCTTCCACCACGTCACCCTCGGCTACCGGCGGGTCGTAGAACGCCGAGCCGTTCTCGGTGATGTAGAGCGGGATATTGCCGTAGCGCTGCTTGAACCAGGTGAGCGTATCGGTGAAGCCTTGCTCGTACACTTCCCAACCCGTTTCGGTATGTGTGACGTTGGGCTGGCGCACGGGTACGGCCTTCAGCGGATACGCCTCGGGGTCGTTTTTCACCACGGCGCGCGTGTAGTAGTTGATGCCGACGTAGTCGACCTTCTGTTTCGTCAGCTTGAAGTCGTCTTCGGGGAAGTCTGGCCACGCCGGCCCGAAGATCTCCTTCAGCTCCGGCGGATAACTGCCCAACAACGCGGGGTCGGCGAACTGCTCGTTCATGTACGCATGTGCGCGAGCCGTGGCGGCAATGTCGTCCGGGCTATTGGATGCCGGGTACTTCGGCTCGATGTTGAACACCACGCCGATCTCATGCTTGCCTAGCGCGCGATACGCCTGGATGCCTGCGCCACTGGCGCGCATCAGGTTGTGCGTGGCAATCGGCGCCTCGTATTTGCTGCGGTGACCAGGCGCCAGCTTGCCGTGCAGATAGCCCCCATCCGTCACCACCCAGGGCTCGTTGAGTGTGGACCAACGCTTCACGCGATCATCCAGCGCCTTGTACATCACGCTGGCGTATTCGGCGAACCAGTTTGCGCTGTCGCGATTGAGCCAGCCGCCGCGGTCGTCCAGCGCTGCTGGCAGATCCCAGTGGAACAGCGTGGCGTTCGGCTCGATACCGTTTTCCAGCAGCTCGTCGACCAGTCGCGAGTAGAAGTCCACGCCCTTCGGATTGATGCGTCCGGTGCCTTCCGGCAGCACGCGCGCCCACGCAATGCTGAAGCGATAGCCCTGCAGGCCTAGCGCACGCATCAACTGCACGTCGTCCTTGTAGCGACGGTAGTGATCGCACGCGACGTCACCGGTATCGCCGTTCGCCATCATGCCCGGCGTGTGCGCGAAGCGCTCCCAAATGCTCGGCCCCGCCCCATCGGCCAAGGGCGAACCCTCGATCTGGTAGGCCGAGGTCGCGGCACCCCAATGGAAGCCGGGGGGGAAAGCGATAGCTCTGGGTCATGTCGAGGAATTCCCTGATGCCGCGTTGCGGCTTGATGTAAACGCTTACATACTGAGAATAGCCTAGCGCGCCCCGGATGTGCACCGGTGGCATCCACATTCGGCTACGGTGGCTCGCGCGGCCGCCGGCAACACAGAGCGAGAGGCGTTGATGGCTACGGTGAGTCTGGATCGCATCAGCAAGGTCTATCCCAACGGCCATGTCGGTGTGGCCGAAGCGAGTTTCGACATAGCTGACGGCGAACTGCTGGTGCTGGTAGGCCCGTCGGGCTGCGGCAAGACCACGCTGCTGCGCATGATCGCCGGCCTGGAATCGATCTCTTCCGGCACGCTGAGCATCGGTGGCCGCGTGGTGAACGACGTGTCGCCGAAAGACCGCGACATCGCGATGGTGTTTCAGAACTATGCGCTGTACCCGCACATGACGGTGGCGGAGAACCTCGCCTTTGGCCTGCGCCTGCGTGGCAAATCGAAGGCCGAGGTGGACGAACGCGTACGTCAAGCGGCCACACGACTGGAACTGGAACATCGCCTCGACGCGCTGCCGGCCTCGCTGTCCGGCGGGCAGCGGCAACGCGTCGCCCTCGGGCGTGCGCTGGTGCGCGAACCACGCGTGTTCCTGCTCGATGAGCCGCTGTCCAATCTCGATGCCAAGCTGCGCCTGTCTATGCGCGTGGAGATCGCGCGACTGCATCGCCAGCTCGGCGCGACCATGATCTACGTGACCCACGACCAAGTCGAAGCGATGACGCTGGGCCAGCGCATCGTGGTGCTCAACGGCGGACAGATCCAGCAGATCGACACGCCGATGCGCCTCTACGAACAACCGGCGAACCTGTTCGTGGCCGGGTTTCTTGGCTCGCCAGCGATGAACCTGCTGCGCGGGTCGCTGCGCCACGGCCCCGGTTGGCATCTCGAAACTCCGCAAGGCGACGTGCGGCTGGGCGCGTTGGAAGCACAAGCGCCGGAACTGCTGCCGTGGATCGACCGTGAGATCGTGCTTGGCGTGCGACCGGAAGACCTGCGTCCCTCCGGTGACGCCGACGCGGCGGTAAGCGCCGTGCTCGAAGTCACCGAGCCGGTAGGCAACGAAATCTTCCTCAACCTGCGTCGCGGTGACCAAACCTTGGTATCGCGCGTAGCGCCCAGCACCCTGCCCGATGCCGGCAGCGTGATGCATTTCGAACTGGCGCTTGATCGCCTGCATATGTTCGACCCGGTCTCGGGTGCGCGCATCGCCTGAGCGACCCGTCATCCCTTCACACTTCCCAGCAGCAAGCCCTCGATGTAGTAACGCTGCATGGCAAGGAACAACGCCAGCACGGGAATCACCGTCACCACCGAGCCCGCCATCATCAGTTCGCTGTCCTGCGCGTGCTCTCGCGCCAGCGAGGCGAGGCCGAGCGGCAGTGTGTAGTGTTCCTGCCCCGTCAACGCGATCAAGGGCCACATGAAATCGTTCCACGCAGTGAGGAAGGTGAAGATCGCCAGCGTCACCATGATGGGCTTGAGCAGCGGCAGCACGATCTGGCCAAAGATGCGCAGCTCGCCCGCGCCGTCGATGCGCGCCGCTTCCAGCAGTTCATCGGGAATGCCGCGCGCGTACTGGCGCACCAGGAAAATGCCGAACGCCGTGGCCGCCGCAGGCAGCACCACGGCAGCGTAACTGTTCACCAGCCCCATACTCTTGAGCATCAGGAACAGCGGCAGCATGGCCACTTGCGCCGGGATCACCAGCAAGCCGAGCAACATCTGGAACAGACGCTCACGGCCCGCGAAGCGCAACTTGGCGAATGCGTAGCCGGCCATCAGGTTGAAGGCGAGCGACAACAGCGTGATGGCGGCGGAGATCGCGAAGCTGTTGAACAGATAGCGGCCCACGCCCGCACGCAGGAATAGCACTTCGTAGTTGTGCCAGGTGGCATGCGCCGGCCACAGCGGCGGCGGCAAGCTGCCGGCTTCGCCGGGCTGCATGAACGACACCGCGAGCATCCACAGCAACGGAAACACGGCCACCAGTGTGCCGCCGATCAGCAAGCCGTGAATGATGACCTTGGCTGCGCGCGCATTCACGCCGTTGCTCCCCGGCGTCCCAACCGTAGCATCAATGCGGTGACGACAAACATGATGACGAACAGCAGGAATGCCACGGCCGACGCCGTGCCGAAGTTCCACCATTTGAAGCCTTCGTTGTACATCAGGTAGAGCACGCTGGTGGTGCTCTGCAGCGGCCCGCCTTCGGTCATCACGTAGGGTTCGGCAAACAGTTGGAAATAGCCGGACACCGTGAGGATACCCACCATCAGCAAGGTCGGCCCGAGCATGGGCAGGGTGATATGTCGGAACTGCTGCAGCGCGGATGCGCCGTCAATACGTGCGGCTTCGTAAAGATCCTTCTGGATCGCCTGCAACCCGGCCAACAGGATGATCATGTTGTAGCCAAAGTTCTTCCACACCGCGAACAGGATGATCGACGGCATGGCCCAGTGCGGGTCGCCCAGCCAATCCACCGGATGGATGCCCACCATGCCGAGGGCGTAATTCAACAGCCCGTACTTGGTGTTGTAGATGTAACGCCACACCACCGCCACGGCCACAACGGTGGTGACCACCGGCGCGAACAGCGCAGTGCGGAAGAAAGCCTTGCAGCGCACCAGCGGCGAGTTGAGCAGCAACGCTGCGCCCAGCGACACCATGAGGGAGAGCGGTACGCCCACGATCACGAAGTACAGCGTGTGCCCGAGCGCCGACCAGAATTTCTTCTGATGGAGTAGATCCCAGTAATTGCCCAGGGCGACGAAGCGCAGGTGGCGGATATCCGCCAGCGCATACAGATCGTAATCGGTGAGGCTGAGCCCAAGCGCCGCGATCACCGGCAGCAGGAAGAAGACGCCAAGCACCACCATCGCGGGCGCCAGGAACCACCATGCGGCGCGTTGCGGGCTCATGGCGACGCTGCCGGAGTACGCGAATGATCAAGGATCCAGCGGCGCTTTTCGAGGATGCGATCCGCACGCCGATCCATCTCGGCTGCCGCCTCATCAACGGTCAGTTCACCTGCCACCGCCTGCGCAGCCACCAGCTGCATCTCGTTGGCGATCCGTTCCCACTCCGGCACGGATGGCGACGGCTTCACGTGCTCCAACTGCTCGCGGAACGCCTGCACCTTGGGATCGGTGCGCAAGCTGCCGCCGTCCCATGCACTACGGCGCGCGGGCATGTCGCCCAGCAGATCGTAGAGGCGTCGCTGCACGTCGGGCCGTGACAGATACTCGATGAGCGTCCAGGCGTCTTCCTTGTGCGCCGAGCGGCGAAACACCACGAGACTGGAGCCACCCGCCGCACCCACACCCGCGCCGTCGGGGCCGGGCAATGGCGCGGTGGCCCATTCACTCTCTCGATCCGCTGACAACCGCTGGCGAAACTCGCCGATGTTCCACGGGCCGGAGAAGTAGAACGCATACACGCCACGCCCAAACTCGTCCCACGGATTACCCGCTTCCACCGCCGTGATAGCCGGTGCTTGCCGAAGACGGAAGGTGTCCACGTAGAACGCCAGCGCACGCTTGAAGCCGGCGCTGCGGAAATTGCCGTAGCGCCCGCCATCGCGCAGCATCGATTCGGGCTGCTGCAGTGCCAGCGACATCAGCTGTTCGTACTCGTTGGTGGGCAACAGGATGCCGTAGACGCCACGATCAGGATGGCTGAGTGCAGCGAGCATGCTCCGCCATTCGTTCCAGGTGCGCGGCGGTGCATTGAAACCGGCAGCCTTGAGCAGGTCACGGCGATAGAACAGCAGGCGCGTATCGACGTACCAAGGCACGCCATACAGTGCGCCATCGATCAGATTGATCGACCAGATATGAGTGAAGTAGTCGTCCGGCTTCACCACGGCCGACGTGGCCACTCGTTGTTGTAGCGGCTCGAGCGCATTCAACGCGGCGAACTCCGGCAACCACGTATTGCCGAGTTGAGTCAGGTCCGGCGTGGAGTCGCCGGCAAAGGCGGTCAGCAACTTCTGGTGCGCCGCGGTGAGCGGCATCTGCTGTACCTCCACGTGGATGTCCGGATGTTCGCGCTCAAACTCCGGCAGCAGCTTCACCACGGCCTCGCCCTCACGGCCAATCGTCCAGAACGTCAGCGTGCGCGCATCCTTCGATGACGAACAACCCGCCAGCAACAGCGCGACAACCGCCAGCAGGCGGAATGCCGTCTGGCGGGTCGTTGCGTTGTCGCGGCGTGACGGATCAGGCATGGCTCACCGTGGCTTCTCGTCCAGCCAGCCCCCGCTGAAACCGGCGCGCTCCAGCCCCTTACGGACATACGGGTTCTTGCGCATCACGTTCCACACGAAACCGCTGCGCCAGTTCTCGATCATCAGCACGATGGGGCCTTGATCTATGCCGATCTGCTTGTCGTCTGCCCAGCCCATGCCTTTCACAAGACGACCATCTTTGGGCGCGGTGCCCGTGTCGTAGCTTGGGTTGAAAGCATCGACGAAACCGTACTTGCCATAGATGGCGTCACCGTAGCGCTTCTTCATCTCCAGCAACGCAGGCACCACGATCTCCGGGGCGAATGCGATGGAGCCGCCAGCGGCGGTCGGGGCGATGGTACCGTCATCAGAGATGTAATCGAGGCCCGCGCCGCGCGCGGTATAGCCGTAGAACGCGCGCGTACTGCCGTCGTCGCGCTTCACCATCGCATCGCCCGGTCCGTTGCAGGCGGTGAGGCCCCAGACGTTCTCGCCATAGCCTTCCCAGTGATTGGGGTTGGCGATGGCGTAGGAACGCTGGGCGTAGGTGGCCTGGCGGCTGTTCTGGAAATAGTCGGTCTGGTGATCGCGGCTCCACGCATCCTGGATGCCGCGGAAGTCGACCCACGTGTGGCTGTAATGGTGACCGAACATCGGCGCGAAGTTGAGGAAGGTACGCCCCTGAAACTCGCCCCATTGTTTGGGATAGGTGCTGGTCCAGGCCTGCCATGCATCGTCGCTCACCGGGTGCGTGGGCGAACCCAGCGCCAGCACGTACACCAACATGCCTTCGTCGTAGCCCTTCCAGTTGGATGGGATGAACTGGCCGCCCGGGGTCCAGCCCATGCTGATCAGCGGCGCCTTGGGCTGCATCCAGGTCCAGTCGACGCGGCGGTAGATGGTGTCGGCTAGCGCGCGGATCTGCTTCTCCTTGGCCGAGGAACGATCGAAATACGTTTGCGAGAACAACACGCCGCCCAGCAGCAGCGTCGTATCCACGCTCGACAGCTCGACCCCGCGCGAATAACGCTTGCCGGTCTTCATGTCGAGGAAGTGGTAGAAGAAGCCGTGATAACCGGTGGCGCCGTCTTCGCTGTCGTTCTGCGTGGCGTCATTGAAAAAGCGCAGTGTGGCCAGCGTGCGGTCCACCGCCTGCTCACGCGTGATGTAGCCGCGCTCCACGCCCACGCCATAAGCGGTAAGTGCAAAACCCACCGAGGCGATGCTGGCGAACGAGTCGGCCGGCCAATGATCAGGTACCAGGCCGGTCACCGGATCGGCGCTGTCCCAGAACCACTGGAACGTGCGGTGCTCCAGTTCGTCGATGGCGGCGCGCTGGTCCTTAGGTAGTGCTTGGTACTTGAGCGCGGGCGCATCCGCCGGTGCCGCAAGAGCGACGCCGGACGCCAGCGTAAGTGCGCCTGCGAGGAGCGCGCGGAGAATTCGTTTGTGCATGATCGGTTGCCCTCTTAAACCCTTCCACTATCTCAGCCAATTGCGCGCTGCGATATCGACCGGGCTCTCAAAGAGAGGCCCGCAAAACGCGGGCCTCGTGGTTGCCATCGTCCTGACGGCTTTGGGGGGGGTGCCACTTAGAAGTTGATGCCTGCGGTGACCTTGAGGGTACGCGGGTAGCCGGTGATGTCGCCGGTGGGGTTGTAGATCACCTGACGCCGGGTCACCTGTCCGTTCGTACCGATGGTCTGGATGTAGTCGACGTAGTTATTCCAGTTGAACGCATTGAGCAGGTCGATGCGCACGTAACCGTTGAAGTTGCCCCAGATCTTGAAGTTCTTGGTGGCCTGCAAATCGAGGTCGCGGTAACCGAACACCTTACCGCCGACCAGGAAACGACCCGTCCCTGGAGGCTGGATCGAGAAGTTCAAACAGCCGCCGCCGTTGACCGTGCCGTTATCCACACCCGTCGGCGTCGCCCAGCCGCACTGGAGTCCGAGACTCGGAATCGGCGTGGCCAGGGTCAGCTTGCTGCCAAACACGAAACCCCACGGGCCATCGAGCGAACCGGTGGCCACAAAACGATGTTTGGCGAGAGCGGCATCGGTGAACGGGTACTTGCCGATCGTCTCGTAGTCGAATGCGTACTGATCCGTGGGATCTTGGTTGTCGTTGTTCTGCACCGCATTCGTGTAGGTGTATGCGAACGATGCACTCCAATGTGAGTCGTCGGTGTACGGCTTCTCCACCGACAGCAGGAGCTGGTTGGTCTTGGTCTTCAGGCCGTTGTTGCCGATGATCAGGCTGCCGTAACCAGGGATGCCGAAGCTCCACGGCTGACTGCCGTTCTGCCAGAAGCTCCCGTTCGGATAGCGGTTACCCAACGTATAGACAATGCCGTCGTGGCTCTTGATGTTCACGAAGGCGATGCTGGTATTCCAATCGCCGATCTTGTTGCGCATGCCGATGCTCAACTGATCGGAATATGGCGCCTTCAAGTTGTTGTTGATCATGTCCACTTCCTTGCCCGCTGTGCTGTTGGCGACCAGCGCTTGCAAGGCAGGAATGCTCAGGTAGGCCGGATTCCAGGCCAGGCAAGTCGGGCCAGCGGCGCAGGGCACCAGCGGCGTATTAAAGTTGATCGTCGGCTGCGACAGCACCGACTTGGTCTGCTCGATCTGCAGCGATTCGTACAGGTTGCGGTCGTATGAACGACCCCAGCCGCCGAAGATCACGTGCTCTTCGTCGCCGAATAGATCATTGGAGAAACCTAGGCGCGGCTGGATCTCGTTCTTTTGCGCCTTACGGTTGTTACCGGTACTGATGTAGTTGTTGATATTCACGCCGCCCTTGGCGAGCGTCTGCGCATAGGTCTGGCCCGTCGGTGCGTTCGGATCCTGCGAGTTGATCGCTGCGATGACGGAAGCCGGCGTGACGTAATTGAGGTACGAGGGCGTTTCTTCGTAATCCCAACGGACGCCGATGTTGAACGTCCAGTGATCGTCCACCTGCCAGTCGTCCTGGATGTAGGTGCCGAACTGTCTGTCGCGGCTGGTCGCCACCGGGCTCTGGCCCGGCACTGGTGCGCCGAACTGGATCTTGTACGGGATGGATTCCGTACCGTCCGGACCCACCGCATAAGTAGCTAGCGCGTTGGTATCGCCAGCGTCTTGCGCCGTGAGTTTGACCGACTTGAACTTCACGCCCATCTTGATGACGTGATCGCCATGCCACTGCACGTCATTGAGGGTGAAGTCGTCCGAAATGGCCGGGCCTTTCTGGCCTTTGTTCTGGAACGAAAGCGGCGAGGCGCCATCGACAATCAGCGGCTGGTTCTGGTTGTTGTACGCCGTGTACTGCGCGCCTACGCCCGTGTTGATTGGCGTCGGCGTGTAGTACGCATCCTCATACGTCGCCTGCAGACGGTTGAACCAGCTGTCCGTGCTGTGATCCCAGCGGATGTCGAAGCGCTTATCGGTATTGTGTGTATTTAGGGCTGTGTTGGCCGTTTGCTGCTCACCAATGCCGGTGATGGCGGTTTCGTCGCGGTACTTGCCGCTCACCTCGATGCGATCGCGGTCCGTTGGCTCCCAGTCCACCTTGCCAAACCAGTTGTTTTCCTTGAACGGCAGACTTGCCGGGCCTAGCTCGTTCTTGACGTTCTGCGGCAGGTTCGGCCAGTAGGCGGAATTGCCAGCCGGCACGACAGTGATAGGGCTGTCGAACTCTTTGCCTTCATACGCAATGTAGAAATGCGCCTTGTCCTTGAGGAGGGGACCGCCGAAATCGAAGCCGTAGTCCTTCTCGTGCGAGTCGACCTTCTTGCCCGTCGCTTCTTCGGAAGGCGTCTTTGCGCGCATCGGGCCGTTGGTGAAGCTGCCGAAGACGTCGCCGTGGAATTGGTTGGTGCCCGACTTCGTCTCGGCCGTAATCGCGGCACTGGAGAGCTGGTCGTACTCCGCCTTGTAGTTGGAGGTGATGACCTTGTACTCGGCAACGGCCAACTGCGGGAACGGATTGCCCTGGCTGTTGTTCTGTCCCGTGGTGCCGCCGGGAAGCACGTAGTTCTTCTGGCCCACGCCGTCGATATAGACGTTGATGTTGGAGCTGGCCTGCGCACCGGAACGCAAGCTGGTGTTGCCGTTGGCGTCACGCGTGAACACCATGCCGGGCACGGTATCGGCAAATTCCAGGAAGTTGCGCGATGCGGCGGGTGTGGTTTCGATCTGGCGCATGGACACCAGCGTGCCTACTTCGGACGTCTTCACTTCCTGCAGCGTGGTGGCCGAGACGGTCACGCCGCCAAGGTTCTGGGCGTTGGCCTCAGCCGACGTGGCGGCAGCGGCCTGCTGCGCGCTCAGGTTCAACGTGAATACCGATGCCACCGTCACGGTGACCGTGCGTGCCGTGCCCGGACCGGCATCCACTTGATAGGTGCCGGGCGGCAGCCCCACCAGCGCGTAGCTGCCGGCTTTGTCGGTGTGCGTGCGGCGCGTGGCACCCGTCGCCGTGTTCTTGGCGACCACGTCGACATCGGCCGGGCCCTGGCCACGAATGGTCGCATCCGAGCTCTGCGCCCAGCCGATGGCGGGCACGGAAGAAGCCATCGCAAGCCCGATGGCGACAGCTAGTAAACGTTTACTTTTCTGGCGTAGAAAAATCATCTGGTTCTCCCCTCCCACAAAGGCCGCCGCTCAGACGAGCGCCGGAGGATGTTTCGGTGCGACGTTGGTTTGCTGTGCGCCACACGACTCGCGAGCGACCACGTCGCAACGGAGGGTGCGGATATGTGGGCCATCAGCGTGGCCCTTGCCTTCCATGAGCTCGGTAAGCAGGAGCAGTGCGCTCTTGCCCAGTTCCGCGATGCTGACGCTCACGGTACTGAGCGAAGGCGTGACGTACCGTGCGATGAGAATGTCGTCGAATCCCGCGAGCGCAATGTCCTGCGGCACGCGGATGCCGGCTTCCTTGAAGGCATATAGGCAGCCCACCGCCATCATGTCGTTGGCGGCGAACACGGCGCGCGGACGCGTCGCCTGCGCGAGCAGAGCACGGCCGGCGCGATAACCCGATTCCTCGGTGAAGTCACCAGCCACGATGTTGAGCGGCGCCTTGGGCGCGAACTGCCCCATCGCCGAGCGATAACCCTTTTCGCGTTCCTGCGCGTCGTAGTTGCCAGCGGGTCCGGTAACAAACGCCACCGTCTCGTGGCCGGTATCGAGCAGGTGTTTCACCATCGCCTGCGCGCCGGCGATGTTGTCCAGATTGATCGCGGGAAAGCGCGGGTTGTCGACCGGGCTGTCCAGCAACACCACGGGCAGGTCCGAAGGCACGTTCTGCTCCAGGAACGCACCATCGACGAACTCGGAAAGAATGATCATGCCGTCCACCCGGCCACGCATGGTGCGCACGGCTACCGCCGCGTCTTCCACGCCGTCGTGCGAGCTGGATACGAGCAAGTGCAGGCCACGCGCACGGGCAGCCAGATCGATACCGCGGATCAACTCGGAGAAGAACTCGCCGAACAGATCCGGCAGCACGGCGCCGATGGTGTGAGTGCGGCCGGTGATCAGGCTTCGTGCGGCGTTGTCGGGCACGTAGTGCAGCTTGGCCGCCGCCTTACGCACCGCGTCCTGCGTTTCCGCGGTGACGCCACCGAGGCCGTTGAGCACACGCGACACCGACGCGATCGAGACTTTCGCCTCGCGCGCCACATCCTTGATGGTGGCCTTCTTGGTGGACACATCGGCTCCTGGGACACGTCAGTAGAAGAGCGTTCCTCCGCGTGTGCGGCGGAACGTAAACGTTTTCATCAAAACTTGTAAAGTCACGATATCAGACGATTCTTGATGCAGCGCAATAGTTTATGGACTGAAACCTCAAGCCCAATCCCGTGGCTGCGCGGTCGCTACCGCGGCTGCGTAGCTCTCGCGGCGCAACATCGATCGTTTAGTTTTCCGAAGGATTGAAACCTGAAGCGATCAGCCCTGACTGCTGCGCCGGTGCGAAAACAGCCAGGGCCAGAGTTCGGGCGTGGCGTACGCCGGGCCCCAGGAGGCATGGCCCACACCCGGGAACTCGGTGTAGCGGACCTCGTCGCCACTACGTGTCAGCGCTTGATTCATAGCGTGCGATTCGGCCGGAGGCACCTGATCATCGACCGATCCGTTGAAGATCCACACCGGCGTCGACTTCACCCGGCCAGCCACCCAGGCGTAGGGATCGACATGCGCGGGAATGCCGTAGACCTTCAGCTCCGGCATGTCGTCCAGGGCACGCACGCCACCGCAGATCACCGCGCCGGCGGCAAACATGCCGGGATGATCCGCCAGGATCTGCCACACACCATAGCCGCCCATGGAGAGGCCGTTGAGGTAAAGCCGCAAGCGGTCCCCGTGGTAGGCATGAATGCTCTTGTCCAGCGCGGCCATGGCGGCCTGCTCGACCTCGCCGCTCCACACAGTGTCGGCCGGTGCCTGCGGCACCACCACTACGGCGGGAAAGTCGTCGCCGTGTTCTTTCAGCCACAGCGGCAGGCCCTGCTTCAACGGGACCTGGTTGTCGTTGCCGCGTTCGCCGCTGCCGTGCAGAAACAGCACCACCGGCCACGCGCGATCCGCACTCCAGTCGCGGGGAACAAACACCTGGAAAGCGTGGCGATGGCCATTCACCGTCACCGCATCGGCGACGAAATGCGCATCGGCCGCTTGCGCTGTCGAAACCATGCCCAGCAGCAAGACTGCCGCCCATCCAAGGTGTTTTGCCGCCATGCCACTCTCCCGGGTGTCAGTCCACGGGAGAGTAGCTGGCGGACGATAGATCAGGCCAGCGCGGCCAGTACCTGCTCAGTGGAACGCACACGACCCAGGCGCGGGAAGATATTTTCCACGGCGAAACGGTGCTGATCAGCGTTGCTGGAGCTCATCGCGTCTTCCACCAGCACCTGGTTGAAGCCCAGCTCGAAGGCGTTGCGCGCGGTGGATTCCACGCCGATATTGGTGGACACACCACCCAGCACGATCTGGGTGATGCCGCGACGGCGCAGCTGTAGCTCCAACTCGGTGCCGTAGAACGCGCCCCATTGACGCTTGGTGATGTGGATGTCGCCGTCGGTGACGTTCAGTTCATCCGCATACTCCATCCAGTTGGCTGGCAGCGTCATGTTGCGCGGCGGCTCGTCGGTCAGCGGACGGGGCATGTCGGCGCCGTCGGCGGACCAGCCCACGCGGACCAGCACCACCGGTGCCTTGAGCTCGCGGAAACGGGCGGCGAGGCGGCCGGCGCGCGCGTTCACATCAGCGCTGGAATGCGGTCCGCCGGCGAACGGCGCGATGCCTTTTTGCAGGTCGATAAGGACGAGCGCGGTGGTGCGGGGGTCAAGCTTTTCCATCGGGAACTCCATGGATATGCGGGGATTGGGTAGTCATCAGCGTAGAATCGGCCGCGTTCATGCCGCGTCGAACACCGGCCGGAAATAGTCGCTATGTGAGGATAGCCTCACATTGGAGTTTATGAGGATGCCCTCACAAAAGACAAGCCAGGGCGGTCGTGCGCCCAGCCGTCGGCGTGGCCACGAGCGCGTGGCGACCTTGCTGGCGGCCGCGTCCGCCTGCTTCGTCGAAAAAGGTTTCGATGCTGCCACCATGACCGAGATCGCCGCCCGCGCGGAGGCCTCGATCGGCTCGCTCTACCAGTTCTTTCCCACCAAAGAGGCGCTGGCCGAGGCCCTGCTGAGCGAACACGCCAACGGCCTCAACGAGCGGATGGAACGGCTGGTCGCGCAAACGCCGGACTGGACAACGGAAGAACTTGCGGCGCGACTCATCCGCACCTTCGTGGACTATCGCAAGCAGCACCCGGCCATGGTCACGCTGACCGAGGTCGCCGGCGCCCTGCCCTCCATGCTGGGTCGCACCATTCGCCAACGTATGCGCGATTACCTTAGCCAGATCCTTGCGATCCACGCGCCACGCATTCCCGCCGGTGAGCTACGCCCCGCGGCGATGGTGGTGCAGCAGATGATGAAGGCCGCCGTGGCGCTTGAAAGCGAACAACCCGCGACCCTGCGTAAAGCCGCGCAAAACCAGCTACAGCAAGCCCTCGCGCTGTATCTCACCGAGCTCGCTTCGCGCCCCTGAGAACCCTTTACCTCGCGCGTGCGCCATGTACGCGCGAGGCGTCCAGCCGTCTGGACGTCCGAATGTGCAGCGCGACACGCGATTTTAAAGTTTTCAAAAGAAACTGTTGACAGACCGTTAGACGGCCCATTAGGGTCGAATGCATGTCGCAGCGCAACAGCCACGATCGCATAGCCGAACCGATTGGTCCCCCGACCATCGACGGCGCGCTGCGCCTTCGCAACAACCTCCTTCTTGCCCTTGTACTCGTACTCCTTATTACCAACGGAGGTGCGGGCTGAGGGCGTGTGTACAGGTAACTAGAAAGACCACCTGAATACGACCAAAGAACCCCGCACCCGGAAACGGATGCGGGGTTTTTTGTTGCCCAACGGCGCGTGCCAGCGGAGCCAAGCAATGACCCCAGAAACAACCAGCAACGAGAGCAGCGACGTGGGCGACGTAGCCACCGAACGCGTGCGTATCTTCGACACCACCCTGCGCGACGGCGAGCAGGCGCCCGGCTTTTCGATGGACCGCCGGGCGAAACTCCGCATGGCGCATGCGCTGGAAGCGCTTGGCGTGGACGTTCTGGAGGCGGGCTTCCCCAGTGCCTCGCCCGATGACTTTGCCTCCGTCGCGGAGATCGCCCGCGTCCTGCGCGGCCCTACGATCTGTGGGCTGGCCCGCTGCGTGGACGGCGATATCGATGCTTGCGGCCGCGCGCTGCAGGGTGCGCGCCGCTCGCGCATCCACTTGTTCCTGTCCACCAGTCCCCTGCACCGCGAACACAAGCTCAACATGAGCAAGCAGCAGGTGATCGACACCGCTTGCGCCGCCATCGAGCGCGCAAAGCAGCTATGCCACGAGGTGGAGTTCTCCGCCGAGGACGCCATGCGCACCGAGCCGGAATACCTGGTCGAGGTGTTCAGCGCGGCCATCGCGGCCGGCGCCACCACGGTGAATGCACCCGACACCGTGGGCTACACCACCCCCGCTGAAATCGCCGAACGCTTCGCCTACCTGCGCAAGCACGTGCGCGGGGCGGAGAACGTGGTGTTCTCCAGCCACTGCCACGACGACCTGGGCATGGCGGTCGCCAACAGCCTCGCCGCCGTGTCTGCTGGCGCACGCCAGGTGGAATGCACCATCAACGGCATCGGCGAACGTGCGGGCAATGCCTCACTGGAGGAGATCGTGATGGCGCTGCGCGTGCGCCCCGCCTACTACGGCGTGGAAACCGGCATCGACACGCGCAAGCTGTATCCCACTTCACGCCTGCTGACACAGCTGACTGGCCAGGCCGTGCCGCGCAACAAGGCGGTCGTGGGCGACAACGCCTTTGCGCACGAGTCGGGCATCCATCAGCACGGCATGCTCAAGCATCGCGGCACCTACGAAATCATGCGCCCGCAGGATGTGGGCATGGGCGAGACCAAGCTGGTGCTGGGCAAGCACTCCGGTCGCCACGCCCTGCGCCAGCGCTTGCAGACGCTGGGCCACGAGGTAGACGAGACCGCGATGGAAAGCATCTTCGCGCGCTTCAAGTCGCTGGCCGACAAGAAACGCGAAGTGCATGACGAAGACCTGGAAGCCATCGCGCTGGGCATGGACCCGGAAGCGACCGGCCCGTGGCGCATCGTGCAGCTCAACACCAATTCGCATATGGGCGGCAGCGCGTCGGCCTCGGTGAAGCTGTCGCACGACAACGGCGAAGAAGTGGGCGAAGCCGCTATCGGCGACGGCCCCGTGGATGCCGTGCTGCGCGCGATCGAGCGCGCCACCGGCACTACGCTCGACGTCACTCAGTTCGTAGTGCGCGCCGTCAGTGAGGGCGGTGACGCGCAGGGCCAGGCCAACCTTACGGCCCGCCACGCCGAGCGTGACTGGCGTGGGTTAGGCGTATCCACCGACATCATCGAAGCGACCGCGCATGCCGCGCTCGCCATCGTCAACCGCATCGAACGACAGCAACCCGTCTCGCAACGGGCGGCCGTCGCCAGCCTGTGATTCAAGGAGCCAACCGATGACTACGCCATTCCTCTGGCACAACGGCCAGATCAAACCCTGGACCGAGGCGACGGTCCACGTCAGTACCCACGCCCTGCACTACGGCTCCTCGGTATTCGAAGGCGAACGTGTGTATGCCACGCCACAGGGCCCCGCCTATTTCCGTCTCGCCGATCACACGCGTCGCCTGTTCGAATCGGCGCGCGTCTACGAAATCGAGATCGGTTACAGCGAAGACGAGATCAACGCCGCCTGTCACGAAGTGATTCGCGCGAACCGCATGAAATCCGCTTACGTGCGTCCCATCGTGTTCCGCGGCGCTGGTGGCCTGGGCGTGTTGCCCAAGGCTGATTCGCCGGTGGATGTGGCGATCATGGCGCTGGAATGGGGTGCGTATCTGGGCGACGCTATCGAGCACGGTGCCGACGTGTGCGTGTCCTCCTGGCACCGCCCCGCGCCGAACACCTTGCCGAGCTGGGCCAAGGCCGGCGGCAATTACCTCAGCAGCCAGTTGATCGCGCTTGAAGCGCGTCGCGGCGGCTACGCCGAAGGCATCGCACTGGGCCACAACGGGCTGCTGAGCGAAGGCGCAGGCGAGAACCTGTTCCTGGTGAAGAACGGCAAGCTGCTCACGCCGCCAACCAGCGCGGGCATCCTGGCCGGCATCACACGCGAATCGGTGATTACGTTGGCCGGCGAGATGGGCATCGCTGTGGAAGAACGCGATCTGCCCCGCGAAGCGCTGTACACCGCCGACGAGATCTTCATGACCGGCACCGCCGCTGAGATCACGCCGGTGCGTTCGGTGGATCGCAAGCAGGTGGGCGCAGGTCGTCCCGGTGATATCACGCGCGCACTGCAGAAAGCCTTTTTCGGCCTGTTCGATGGCACGACCGAGGACAAATGGGGCTGGCTCACGGCGGTATCCAATGTGGTCATCCCTGAGCACGAAGATCAAAAAGCGGCCATCCATGGCCGCACTCCTCACCAACAGCCTGCTTCGTTGGGAGCGACGGCATGACCGCGAAGACCTTGTTCGAGAAGATCTGGGACGCACACGTCGTCGCCGCTGAATCCACCGACACGCCGGCCATCCTCTACGTCGACCTGCATCTGGTGCACGAAGTGACCTCGCCGCAGGCTTTCAGCGAACTGCGCGAGCGCGGCCTGAAGTTGCGTCGCCCGGACCGCATGCTGGCCACGCTGGATCACTCCACGCCGACCCTGCCCACCGGCACGGATGGCGTGCGCCCTACGCCAACGCCGAGGCGAAGGCGCAGGTAGAGCAACTAGAGAAAAACTGCCGCGAATTCGGCGTCGAACTGCACGGCTGGAACAGCAGCGATCGCGGTATCGTGCACGTGTTCGGGCCGGAACTGGGCGCGACGCAGCCAGGCATGACCATCGTGTGCGGCGACAGCCACACCTCCACCCATGGCGCGTTCGGCGCTCTGGCGTTCGGCATCGGCACCACCGAAGTCGGCCATGTGATGGCCACGCAGTGCCTGCTCCAGCGCAAGGCGAAGACGCTGGCCATTCATATCGATGGCCACTTGCCTGCCGGCATCGGCGCCAAGGATCTGATCCTGCACATCATCGGCGAGATCGGCGTGGACGGCGGCACCGGCCATGTCATCGAGTACCGCGGCGCGGCCATCGAACAGCTGTCGATGGAAGAACGCATGACGGTGTGCAACATGTCCATCGAGGCTGGCGCGCGCGCTGGTTTGATTGCACCGGATGAAACGACTTTCGCGTGGCTGAAGGGTCGCCCCCGCGCTCCGCAGGGTGCCGCATGGAACGAAGCCGTGGCGCGCTGGAAGGCACTGCGCACCGACACGGGTGCCGAGTACGACCGCGAAGTGCGCATCGACGCCAGCAAGATCCGCCCCACCGTGACCTACGGCACGCACCCGGGCATGGCCATCGCCATGGACAAGCCTGTACCGGCCGCGCGCAATGCACAGGAGAAGCGCGCCCTCGACTACATGAAGAGCGAAGCCGGCAAGCCGATGCAGGGCACGCCGGTGGACGTGGTGTTTGTCGGTAGCTGCACCAACTCGCGCCTGTCCGATCTACGCGAAGCCGCACGCGTGTTGCGTGGCCGCCATGTGGCGGATGGTGTGCGCATGCTGGTGGTGCCGGGTTCCGAAGCGGTGCGCCGCGATGCCGAGAGCGAAGGCCTGCATCACGTATTTACCGCTGCCGGTGCCGAGTGGCGCGAACCGGGTTGTTCGATGTGCATCGCGATGAATGGCGATTTCGCGCAGCCGGGCCAGCTGGTGGTGAGCACGTCGAATCGCAATTTTGAAGGGCGACAGGGCAAGGGTGCGCGCACGGTGTTGGCGAGCCCGGCGACGGCAGCGGCATCGGCGGTCGCAGGGCGCATTGCCGATCCACGTGAGTACATGACGGAGGTTGCCGCATGAAGCCCATCACCCGCCTCCACTCCCGCACCGCCGTACTGCCGGACGAGAACATCGACACCGATCGCATCATCCCGGCGCGCTTTCTCACCACCACCGAGCGCGCAGGCCTGGGCAAGCTGTGCTTCAACGACTGGCGCTATCAGGCCGATGGCAGCGACAACCCCGCTTTTCCGCTCAACCAGCCGAAAGCTCAGGGTTGCTCCATCCTCGTCGCGGGCCGCAACTTCGGCTGTGGCTCCTCGCGCGAGCACGCGCCGTGGGCGCTGCTGGACTACGGCATCCACGCGGTGTTGTGCAGCGAGATCGCGGACATCTTCCGCAACAACGCGCTCAAGAACGGCCTGCTCGCCATTGTGCTGGACGAAGCCGAGCACCGCTGGCTGCTCACCAATCCCGGTATCGAACTGACCATCGACATACGCGAGCAGGTCATCGCCCTGCCGGATGGCGGCCACATCCGCTTCCAGCTCGAACCCTTTGCACGTCACTGCCTGCTCAACGGCGTGGACCAGCTGGGTTACCTCCAGCACCACCAAGACGCCATCACTGCCTACGAACAACGCGTGGAGAAAGCTGCATGAGAGCGCACATCGTCACCCTGCCCGGCGACGGCGTCGGCCCCGAAGTCACTGCAGCGGCCGTCGCCGTGCTCGACGCGGTTGCCGCGCACTACGACCATCATTTTCATTTCGAGGAACATCAGATCGGCGGTTGCGCCATCGATGCCACCGGCGAACCGTTGCCGACCGCATCGCTGGAAGCATGCAAGGCCGCTGACGCGGTGTTGCTCGGCGCCGTCGGCGGCCCCAAGTGGTCCGATCCGAATGCACCGGTGCGCCCAGAACAGGGTTTGCTCGCGCTGCGCGCTGCGCTGGGCGTGTACGCCAACCTGCGCCCGCTGCAGGTTCATCCCGCGCTGGCTGAGCTGTCACCGCTGAAGAACGAGAAGCTGAAGGATGTCGACGTGCTGTTCGTGCGCGAACTGACCGGTGGCGCGTACTTCGGCGCCAAGACGCGCACCATCGACACCGCCATCGACGAGTGCAAGTACACCGTGGCTGAAGTTGAGCGCGTGACGCGCCGTGCCTTCGAACTGGCACGCGAACGCCGCAAGCACGTCACCTCGGTGGACAAAGCCAACGTGCTGGAAACCTCGCGCCTGTGGCGCACTACGGTGCAGCGTATTGCCGCGGAGTATCCGGATGTGAAGCTGGAGCACCAACTGGTCGACTCGATGGCGATGCTGCTTCTCACGCAGCCAGGCAAGTACGACGTGGTCGTCACCGAAAACCTGTTCGGCGACATCCTCACCGATGAGGCTGCTGCACTCGCCGGTTCGCTGGGCTTGCTGCCGTCTGCATCGCTGGGCGAAGGCAAGGCTGGTCTGTACGAACCCATCCACGGTTCCGCGCCGGATATCGCCGGCCAGGGCGTGGCCAACCCCACCGGCGCGATCCTTTCCGCCGCGATGCTGCTGCGTCATTCGCTGGGCCTGGAAGAAGAAGCAAGCACGGTGGAAGCCGCCGTCGCCGACGTACTGGAACACGGCCCACACACGCGTGATATCGGCGGCAGCGCCGGTACAAAAGACGTGTTGAACGCCGTGCTGGCTGCCCTTGACGAACACGCCTGCAACGCAGCTGCTTTCTTGCGCTGGGGCCGGGCATGCGGTTGATCCAATCTGCCACCACATCGCCGTCATTCCCGCGAAGGCGGGAGGCGCTCTTTCAACAGCCGAAGGGCTGGTCATCCAGCGCCGCCGCCTTCCTTGAAAGACGCTGGATCCCCGCCTTCGCGGGGATGACGGTGACTTTCAACGCATTCACGAGTTGCACAGGCGTCCTTTCTTTGGAAATCCAGCATGCGTAGTGACCTGATCAAGACCGGCCCCGACCGCGCACCTGCACGCGCCATGTTGCGCGCCACCGGCCTGGACGATGAAGCCATCGCCAAGCCGCTGGTGGCCGTGGTGCACACGTGGTCCAACGTGAGCCCGTGTAACCTCAACCTGCGCGAGCTGGCCGTACACGTCGCCGATGGCATCCGCGCCGCCGGTGGCACACCCGTCGAGTTCAACACCATCGCGGTGACCGACGGCATCGCCATGGGCACGCCGGGTATGCGCGCCTCGCTGATCAGCCGCGAGGTGATCACCGACTCCATCGAGCTGGCGGTCGATGGCCATTGCCTGGATGCGATGGTGGTGCTGTGCGGCTGCGACAAGACCATCCCCGCTGCTGCGATGGCGATGGCTCGCCTCGACATCCCCAGCGTTGCGCTGTACGGCGGCACCATTGCGCACGGCACGCACGACCAACACCCCATCACCATCCAGCAGGTGTTTGAGGCCGTCGGCGCGCACGGCGCAGGCAAGATCGACGATGCGGAACTGACCGCCGTCGAGCGCGACGCCTGCCCGGGCGCGGGCGCCTGCGGTGGGCAATTCACCGCCAACACCATGGCGATGGTGCTCACCACGCTGGGCCTGTCCCCAATGGGCTTCAACGACATTCCCGCCACGCATCCAGCGAAGACGGCGGCCGCATACCGCTGCGGCGAGCTGGTGATGGAATGCCTGCGGGAGAACCGCACGCCGCGCGCATTCCTCACCGAAACCGCTTTCCGCAATGCGGCGCGCATGGTCGCTGCTACCGCCGGCTCCACCAACGCCGTGCTGCACCTGCTCGCCATCGCGCGCGAAGCAGACACGCGCTGGACACTGGAGGATTTCGAACCTGCGTCCAAGCACACGCCGGTGATCGCCGACCTGTTGCCGGGCGGGCGCTACACCGCCGTCGAAATGTTCGGCGCCGGCGGCGCGGCTCGCGTGGCGCAGGAACTGATCACCGCTGGCATGCTGGACGACGCACCCACCGTCACCGGCCGCAGCCTGTTCGAAGAAACCGCCGCCGCTCCACGCGCCGAGACGCAGGACGTGGTGCATCCGGTGACGCAGCCGCTGAAACCGCGCGGCGGCTACTCCATCCTCTACGGCAACCTCGCGCCGGAAGGCTGCATCCTCAAACTAGCTGGCAAGGGCGCCAACCATTTCGAAGGCCGCGCTCGCGTGTTCGAAAGCGAGGAACAGGCGTTCGCCGCCGTGCAGGGCGGCACCATCGAAAAGGGCGACGTCATCGTCATCCGCAACGAAGGTCCCGCCGGTGGCCCGGGCATGCGCGAGATGCTCGGCGTCACCGCCGCACTGATTGGCCGTGGCATGGGCGACGACGTTGCATTGATCACCGACGGCCGTTTCTCCGGCGCCACGCACGGCTACATGGTTGGCCATATCGCACCGGAAGCCGCACGTGGCGGCCCCATCGCCTTGCTACGCGAAGGTGACCTCATCCGCATCGACGCCGACACACGGGCGATCAGCACCACCGCCGATCTCGCCTCGCGCCGCGCAGGCTGGCAGCCGCCGGCACCCAAGGTCACGCGCGGCGCGCTGGCCAAGTATGTCTCCCTGGTCGGCTCCGCCTCCGACGGCGCCACCACGCAACCCATCGCACCACGCAGTCCATCCGCATCCGCTTCCACACACGTCTACGAAGACACGACCGCAGGAGTCACCGCATGAGCAGCAGCACCACCAACGATTCGCTGGCCAAAGCCCGCATCGCCGTCCTTGGCTTCGGCAGCCAGGGCCGCGCCCACGCCCTCAACCTGCGCGACTCCGGTCTCGATGTGGTGGTTGGCCTGCGCAAGAACGGCCCCTCGTGGGAGAAGGCCCGCGCCGAAGGCTTCACCGTGGCCGAGCCGGGTGATGCGGTGAAGGACGCCGATCTCGTCGCCGTGCTCACGCCCGACATGGTGCAGCCCACGCTGTATAAGGAAAGCATCGAGCCGAACATCAAGCCCGGCGCGGCGCTGCTGTTTGCGCATGGTTTCAATGTGCACTTCAAGCAGATCGATCCGCGCAAGGATATCGACGTGGTCCTGGTCGCCCCGAAAGGCCCGGGCGCGCTAGTGCGTCGCGAGTACGAGATCGGTCGCGGTGTGCCCAGCATCTGGGCCGTGCATCAGGACGTCAGCGGCCAGGCGGAAGCCAAGGCCAAGGCCTATGCCGACGGCATCGGCGGCGGTCGCGCATTGCTGATCAAGACCGACTTCAAGGAAGAGACTGAAACCGATCTGTTCGGCGAACAGGCCGTGCTGTGCGGCGGCGCCAGCTCACTGGTGCAGGCCGGCTTCGAGACGCTGGTGGAAGCCGGTTATCAGCCGGAGATCGCCTATTACGAAGTGCTGCACGAACTGAAGCTGATCGTGGACTTGTTCTACGAAGGCGGCATCGCACGCATGCTGGAGTTTGTGTCCGAGACCGCGCAGTACGGCGATTACGTCAGCGGTCCGCGCGTGATCGACGCCGGCACCAAGGCGCGCATGAAGGAAGTGCTCAAGGACATCCAGGACGGCACCTTCGCCAACAACTGGATCGCCGAGTACAAGGCCGGCCTGCCGAACTACAAGAAGTTCAAGCAGGCAGACCTGGAGCACCCGGTGGAACAGGTGGGCGCGAAGCTGCGCGCACGCATGCCGTGGCTGCAGGCGAATGCACCGAAGGCAGCGGAGCCGTTGAAGAAGGTGGGCTGATCGTCTTTTGCTCGTCATTCCCGCGTAGGCGGGAATCCAGTGACGTTTGCTGTTCCTTCAAGACTTCAAAGTCGCTGGATCCCCGCCTACGCGGGGATGACGAGCTTAAAACTCCGCCATATACGAAAAGTTTTTGCTCGACTCGAGGGGCGCCAATCCCGCACGCATTGCCCCTCCCTGGCCCTCCCCTGGTTTTCAGGGGAGGGAATTTTCAAACCCTATTCCGCTCGCCGATGCGTCGGCGATGCACTGGGAAAACCGATCACCGTGAACATGCCATTGCACCGAGCCGTCGAAGATCGTGACGTGCCTGCACCATTGACCACCCACCCGCTGGCCGGCCAGAGCATGAGCGGCGCAGAAGTGGTGGTACAGGTACTGGCCGACGAAGGCGTCAACGTGCTGTTCGGTTATTCGGGCGGCGCCATCCTGCCGGTGTACGACGCCGTGTTCCGCTACAACGCCACGCATCTCTCGCCCATGGGTGGCGAGCCTATGCCGCTGATCGTGCCCGCCAACGAGCAGGGCGCAGGCTTCATGGCTGCCGGATATGCGCGCGCCTCAGGCAAGGTGGGCGTGGCCATTGTCACCTCTGGGCCGGGCGCCACCAATATGGTGACACCGGTGCGCGATGCGATGTCCGACTCGATACCGATGGTGGTGATCTGCGGCCAGGTGCCCACGGGCGCGCTGGGTAGCGACGCCTTCCAGGAAGCACCGATCAGCAACATCATGAGTCCGTGCGCCAAGCACGTGTTCCTGCTCACCGATCCGTCGCGACTGGAAGTCACGTTGCGTACCGCCTTCGAGATTGCGCGCAGTGGACGCCCCGGCCCGGTGGTGGTGGATATTCCCAAGGACGTACAGAACACCGCGCTCGCCTTCGCCGGCGAAGGCACGCTGCCGATTCCGGGCTATCGCGCCCGCCAGCACGCCATTCAGAGCGCACGCGTTGACGACGCGCACTGTGTGGCTTTCTTCGATGCATTGGCGAAAGCGAAGCGTCCGCTGATCTACGCCGGTGGCGGCATCATTGCCGGCGAGGCATCCGCCACGCTGCGTGCTTTCGTCAAACAGTTTGGCCTGCCGGTAACGACCACGCTGATGGGCATCGGCGCGGTGGACACCACTGATCCGCTCGCACTGCATATGCTTGGCATGCACGGCACGGCCCATGCCAACTATGCCGTGGAGGATTGCGACTTCCTGCTGGCCCTGGGTGCGCGTTTCGATGATCGCGTCGCCAGCGTGCCCGATCGCTTCGCGCCCAACGCGCGCTTTATCGCCCAGATCGATATCGACCCGGCCGAGATCGGCAAGGTGAAGTCGGTGCACTGGCATCACCACGGCGACCTCGACGCGACCCTGTCACGCCTGCACCAGTATGGCGTGCGCCACGCGCTGAACTTTGGTGGCGACGGTCGCTATGCGGACTGGCATGCGCATATCGCCGCGCTCAAGCAGACGCATGCGCTCAACTACGATCGCGACAGCGCATTGATCCAGCCACAGGCGGTGATCCAGGCGATTAACCACCACACGCAAGGCCGTGCCGTGATCAGCACGGGCGTGGGCCAACACCAGATGTGGACCGCGCAGTATTTCGACTTCCGCGAGCCGCGCCATTGGCTGACATCCGGATCCATGGGCACCATGGGCTTCGGCTTGCCAGCCGCCATCGGCGCGCAGTTCGCGCGACGCGATGCGATAGTGATCGATATCGACGGGGACGCCAGCATACGCATGAATCTCGGCGAGCTGGAAACCGTCACCACCTATAACCTGCCGGTGAAGGTGGTGGTGCTCAACAACATTGGCGACGGCATGGTGCGCCAGTGGCAGAAGCTGTTTTTCCGCGGCCGTTTCGCCTCGTCCGACAAAAGCCTGCACAAGAAGGACTTCATCAAGGCCGCGCAGGCCGATGGTTTCGAGTGGGCGAAGCGGTTGGAGAACAAGGACGAGCTGGCAGACACCATTGCCGACTTTCTCGCCTTTGATGGTCCGGCCTTCCTTGAGGTGATGATCGATCCCGATGCTGGCGTGTATCCCATGGTGGGACCGGGCGCGACATACGCTCAGATGATTACGGGCGATTTCATTCCGTCACGCGTACCGCCGGCAGCATCCGGTGATGCCACATCGGACATGTTCTGAGGATCGCCGCTAGGGAACCCGTATGAAACACACACTTTCCATCCTGCTGCAAAACGAATCCGGCGCTTTGATGCGCGTGGCCGGCATGTTCGCCGCGCGCCACTGCAATATCGACTCGCTCACCGTCGCCACCACCGATGACCCGGAGGTGTCGCAACTCACATTAGTCATGCATGGTGCGGACGATACGGTGGAGCAGATCATCAAGCAGACTCGCAAGCTGGTTGATGTGATCGACGTTAGCCATCCCGCTACCACGCCATGAATGCACTGGTCGCCGCCGCCGATGCGACGGACAGCCTGAGCGAGCACGAACTGCTACGGCAGACCGTGGGCGCGCGCGTCTACGACGTGGCACGTGAAACGTCGCTGGACGCTGCACCGCTGCTGTCCACGCGCCTGGGGCAACACGTACTGCTCAAGCGTGAAGATCAGCAACCGGTGTTCTCGTTCAAGTTGCGCGGCGCGTATAACCGCATGGCGCAGCTTGGCCCAGAGCAGCGGGCGCGCGGCGTCATCGCCGCCTCCGCCGGCAATCATGCGCAAGGCGTGGCGTTGGCGGCAGCGCGACTGGGCATACGCGCCGTTATCGTGATGCCGGTGACCGCACCGCAAGTGAAGGTTGACGCCGTGCGACGCTTTGGCGGTCCGCGAGTGGAGGTGGTACTGGCGGGCGATTCCTACAGCGACGCGCAGGCGGCAGCCTCGCGCCTGCAGGCCGAACGCGGCTACACCTTTGTGCATCCCTTCGACGATGCTGCCGTGATTGCCGGGCAGGCCACGGTGGGCATGGAGATCCTGCGCCAGCATCCTGGTGCGCTGCACGCGATCTTCGTGCCGGTGGGTGGCGGCGGCCTGCTCGCCGGCGTGGCCGGCTACGTCAAGGCGCTGCGTCCGGAGATCAAGGTCATCGGCGTGCAGACCTGCGATTCCGATGCCATGGTGCAATCGCTGCAGGCGGGCGTGCCGGTGACGCTTCCGGAAGTCGGGCTGTTTGCCGACGGCACGGCGGTGAAGCGCGTGGGCGACCTGACCTTCGAGCTGTGCCAGCGCTATGTGGACGACATGGTGCGCGTGGATACCGACGCCATCTGTGCCGCCATCCGTGACGTATTCCATGACACGCGCAGTGTGCCCGAACCGGCCGGCGCACTCGCCCTGGCGGGGCTCAAGCAGTACGTGGCGACACACGGCGCGTCGGAGCACCCGATGGTCGCCATTGTGTCCGGCGCGAACCTCAACTTTGATCGTCTGCGCTTTGTCGCTGAGCGCGCGGAAGTGGGCGAGCAGCGTGAGGCGGTGTTCGCCGTTACCATTCCCGAGGAACGCGGCAGCTTTCGGCGTTTCTGTGCCGCGCTGGATCAGCGCAGCATCACCGAATTCAATTACCGCATCGGTAACGCCAGCGAGGCGCACATTTTCGTCGGCGTGCAAACCACGCACCGCGATGAGCGCGAGACGCTTATTGACGCGTTCCGCTCGCACGGTTTCGGTGTGCTCGATCTCACCGACGACGAACTCGCCAAGTTGCATCTACGCCACATGATCGGTGGCAGCTCACCGCTGGCACGCGACGAACTGCTGTATCGCTTCGAGTTTCCCGAACGGCCGGGTGCACTCACGCGTTTCCTCAGCCACATGCACCCGGATTGGAATATCAGCCTGTTCCACTACCGCAATCAGGGCGCGGATTACGGACGCATCCTGGTCGGCATCCAGGTGCCACAGGACGAGCGCACACTGTTCCAGGCCTTCCTCGATACGCTGGGTTATCCCTTCCGCGACGAGAGCGAGAATCCTGCGTATCGCCTGCTGCTGCGCTGAGTGGCCTTATCGCGCACGCGAAAATCAGCGCACGCGTGCTTATTTATGACCATTGCTCGCCGGTGCGTCGTAGGGGCTCAAAGTGGCGTTCGGTGGTGGCGGTGGTGGCGTCACCATATGGAAATAGCCCGGTGGGATCTCGAACAGCGTGGCGGGTAAATCCTGATAGGTCACGGCTTCCGCTTCCAAGGTATCCGTGATACCCGGAAAGCGTGGCGTCACACGCAGCACGACAGCATCCCGCGACAGGCACACCTCCAGCTGTTGCCGGAAATGCGGATACATACGTATGGCATTCCACAACTCGCAGGGTTGCCCGGCAACCGTTGTCGACCGCGCATACGAAACAAGCGTGATATCGATGAGCGGCTCCGTATCACCGTAAATCCGGTTGAAGTTGCGATTGGCAGGGTTGATGAGGTGGCCGACCTTGCCCGGTCGTGCATCCACTACCCAATAGGAGTCATCGAAACCGCCGAGCGGCATCCAGGGTCGGTGGTGATCCCTTGCCGCGTTCGGGAAATCGATGATGTAAGGCATACCGCCCTGTTTGATGCGCAGGCGAATCCAATAGGTTTCTTTGGGCGTGGTGCTCATGGTGGCGCGATACGTCACCGAAACATCGCGCGCTACAGCGGGCAATGGCCCAGGACGAAACCCATACTCTGAAGACCGCTCACCGCCATCAGCGAACGCGACCACCGGCCAGATCAGGGCACAGACCCATACGCGTAACGAGAACATGCAGAAAAGCCCCTCACGATCGTCGGGACGAAACATCAGCCGTTGTTGGTCGGCTCGCTTGATCCGCTCGCTTTCCGGGCCCGCCGCACGCCCCATGCCGTCAGCACCGGCACGATCAGGATGGCCAGACGACCCAGCAACCCCAGGATGTGCAGGTCGCGCTTTTCTTCCGCGCGTGCCATGCCTTGGATGATGAGATCTTCGGAAGCCTTCGTCTCCTCCGGTTTGGGCCCGGTGATGAAGCCTTCGAGGCCTAGCGCAGCGGTGGCGTCAGCCGTCTGATGATCCTCATAACGCGCACCCTGATCGAAATCGATGCCTTGGGCGAGCGTGTTTAGTGGATTGCCGGTGACTGCCTGCTTCTGATCCTGATCGAACCCAGACAACGTGATCTGTAGCGCAACCGCATAGAGGCGACCCAGCGTGACATTGTTCAATTCCGCGTGGCTGTCGTAGTGGTAGCCGCCGTTGGGGGAGCCCATGTCGGTGTAGCGGTAGCCCCAGTCCAGGCGGTGGTGTGCTGCATCCCACGCGGGCTTGGCAAGCCACTTCATGGACGTCATGTGCGCGCTACCAACGGGCGCGTGTATATCAAAGCGCGCACCGTAGTAGTTGATGGTCTGTTCCAGCCGCTGCGTATCGAGCTGGACGCCTTCCGTGGGCACGTAACCTTGCTGTGCCACGACCATGCGTGCGATCCAGCTACCGTCTTCCGGTGCAACCAGCGCTACGGAAAGGCTGGCATCCGGTGAAGGGTCGTTTGGCAGCTTACGCACCGCCTCCGGCGACAGGTAACGGTAGCCCTTGGGCAAATCGAATGTCGCGGGCCCATCGAGTTTGATGGTGGCCGGACCGTGCTGCCACTCAACGCCGAGCGGAATGAGGATGTCGCCGGACGACGGGCCGAACTCGTAACCGTTGCGCGTATCTTCTTCCTTCGCCAACTGCAGTTTTCGCTGCGCGGCTTCCAGCAACACGGCCTTCGCGCCATCGCTGAGAGCGGCCTGGCTCGATCCATCGGATGATGCCTTGGCAGCGCAGGTATCGGCCACGTTGGCGGGCCAAATGGTCTCGCCTTTGGCGTTGTGCACGGCCTGAATGCCGCAGGCCTGGGGCTCGAGGCTAACGATGGACGCACCCTTGGCGTTCATCCATACCGTTCGTTGCGGGCTGTCATGCAGTGACGTGATTTCGGTGAACTGCATGACGTCGCCATCCCTGGGCGTCTGCTCGGACCAAGACCACGGCGCCAAAGCGGAGTAGAACTCGAATGCGCTCATCGGCTTGCCGGCGTGGTCGATCAAGCCCCATCGGCCCAGGTCATCGGTCACTGCAGCGATGCCGCCATGGAAATCGCCGATGCTGTTTCCGGTCCGGCGCAACAGCTCCTTGCCATTGCGGTCGATCAGTACGTGTACCTGATTGCCACTGTCGCCAGTGGATAGCAGAACCCATGCGCGACCTTCCGAAAAGGGCAGGCCACCGCTCCACTCCTTGCGCGGTGTCACGGCAACGTGACCGCTCTGGATGTCGAGCACGCCAGTTCGCCCCTCGGCATCCGTAAAGAAAGACAGACCTTCCGTAGGATCCTGGATTACCGCGCTATCGCCGGACACGGCGAACAATTCGTAGCCTTGCGTATCCAGCAGCCGATAGTGATCGATCGTGTCGTGGTTCTTCGAGGTCGCCTCCAGCACGCGCCCCGGGCCAACAACGGTCAAGCCCATGCGCTCCGCGAATGGCATCACGAGCTTGCCGTGCGCATCGATAACGCCCAGCTGCGTGGCGCCGCCATTCACCGGCGATTCGCCCCGCTGCACCACCGCCAGCCCAAAGGCATAGGCGTCCACGTGCTCGTATTCCCCGAGCGGCACCACAAGATGGTTCTGCCGATCGATCACACCTATCTTCAAATCGCCGTCGACGGTGTTGCCGACCACCGCCAGCCCACCGGAGAAACCACCGGCTGTTTCATAGCTCGGCGGTATGACGAACTGGCCCTTGGTGTCGATGTAACCGTATTGCTGGCCCTTGGCGTCTTGCGCGGCGGCCAATCCCTCATTGAAACGCCCGATGTCTTGTAGCGAGGTCTCGCTGATGGTCTTGCCGGCGGCGTCCAGCAGGTCGATCCGGTGAGATTCCCGCTCGGCCACCCAGATATCGCCATTGGCGTACAGCTCGCTATAGGCCGGCTGCACCGCCCAATTGCCTTGCCGATCCACCAGGCCGCAGGCGCGGTACAGCGTTTCGGCGCAGACCGGTATCAACCGGGGCGACAGCGCGTTTTTCGGTTCGGACGGCGAGGTATCGGCATAGGCGACACCGGTGCAGGCAAGGAGCAAGGCAAGCGCCGGGCGGCGGAGGGTGATCGATGACTTCATAGCGGCAATCCATGCGTGAGGGGCATCATGGAACGATCACGCGAAGGATCCTGCGTGCATGACGCCCTTGTCTTCCAAGGTCGATGATGACTACGCCTGCCCCTATCAGACGCCGGCGTAGTGTAGAACGTTCACCGCTTCGGCGCGCTGTCTCGATGCACGCGCGACTGAATAGAGCGCCGACGCCTTCACCCACGCGACGGCACGCTCAGGGCGCAACGTCGTCCACCACTTCCAGCTCGAACACGTGGTTGTCGTAGTCGCTGAAGTACAGCGCCGTGTCGTCGCGCGCCATCTGGTAATCCAACGCCAGCGCGTCCATGCGGCGCGCGCAGTCAAGCTGCTCCTGCTTGGTGACCGCAAAGGCGATGTGGTCGCCGTTGCGGGAGGCCGGCCCTTGCCCGCGGATCAGCGCAAACTCCAGCCCGGCCAGCGCAAGAATCACCTCCGGGTGTGAATCCTCCGGATCTTCCCCGCGCAGGACACGCGCATCCGGAAACACATCGGTCAGCAGGTGGGCGGTGCGGGTGGGATGGTTGACGATCAGGGCGATGTGGCTAAGGGCTTTGGGCATGGGTATCGTCCGCGCAGAAGCCCCGAGTGTAGGCCGCTCTGTGACGAGGTTGCGACAGCCTGCGCCATGCAAATCGGCCATACGTCACGCCACGTGCAAGGGTGGAGCACGGTAAACTTGGGAGATGGCTCCTACCTCACGCAAGCGCCAGCGGCGCAATCTGCCGTCCACCAACACGCCGCGCCCGCGGCCCGGCGCTGCGCCATCGCGTACCGCGCAGCCGGCGGACAGCTCCACCCGCGCCACGCGCGTGCTCGATTGGTTACTGCAGAAGCTGCCCGAGGCGTACCGCACCAAGGCGCGTGATTACCTGGTGCTGACCCGTATGGATCGCCCCATCGGCGCCCTGCTGCTGCTGTGGCCCACATGGTGGGCGTTGTGGCTGGCCGCGTCGGATTTCCCGCCGGTGAAACTGCTGGTGATCTTTACGCTGGGCGTGTTTTTCATGCGCGCGGCCGGTTGCGCCATCAACGATTTCGCGGACCGCAAGCTGGACCCGCAGGTGGAACGCACCGCCGGCCGCCCCATCGCGGCGGGTCGGGTGACACCACGCGAAGCCTTGATCGTATTTGCCAGCCTGCTGGTGTGCTCGTTCATCCTGGTGCTGTTCACCAACCGGCTCACCATCGAACTGTCGTTTGCGGGCGCGGCGCTGGCCGCGATCTACCCGTTCACCAAGCGCTACACGCACCTGCCGCAGGTGGTGCTGGGCGCAGCTTTCGGCTGGGCCATCCCGATGGCCTTTGCCGCCGTGATGAACACCGTGCCGCCCGTGGGCTGGCTGTTGTTTATCGCCAACATCATCTGGTCGGTGGTCTACGACACCGAATACGCCCTGGTGGATCGCGACGACGACATCCAGGCCGGCGCCAAGTCCACCGCTATCCTGTTCGGCGATGCGGACCTGCCCATCCTGGGCATCCTGATGGCCACTTTTCTGTTGGCCATGCTGTTTGTGGGCCAGCGCGCCACGCTCGGCTGGCCATACTGGCTGGGCCTGCTGGCGGCCGCCGGCCTGTTTGGCTGGCAACTCTGGCGCATCCGCAGCCACGACCGCGCCGCCTGCCTATGGGCCTTCCGCAACAACAACTGGCTGGGCATGGCGGTGTGGATAGGCATCGTGCTGGCGCTGGCGTTCCGCTGAGCACCCGGCCGCGTGCGTGACCGCGGTGTGAAGCCTGCGATTGCGCAGTCGCCTACACGCACTCGAAACACCTTCTGAAAATGTCGTCGATTACCCTGTCGATTCTTGCCAGGGTCGTTCGTCGTCAGGATGAGGACCGCCCAAGGCAGGTCCATTCATGCCATACGAAGGAGTTACCACGATGCGATTTGTAGCCATGGTCCGCGCCAGCCGGGCCTCCGAAGCCGGCGACATGCCCAGCGAAAAACTGCTCACCGAGATGACCCGGTTCAACGAGGAACTGGTCAAGGCGGGCGTGCTGCTGGCCGGCGAAGGGCTGCACCCCAGCAAGAACGGCGCGCGCGTGCGCTACGAAGGTGACAAGCGCACCGTCATCGACGGCCCATTCGCCGAAACCAAGGAACTGATCGCCGGCTTCTGGCTGCTGCAGGTCGCTTCGCTGGAAGAAGCCATCGAATGGATGAAGCGCTGCCCTAATCCGTTTGAGGAAGGCGCTTCGGAGATCGAAATCCGTCGCGTGTTCGAAGCCGAAGATTTCGGCGAGGAGCTCACCCCCGAACTGCGCGAGCAGGAAGCGCAGCTACGCGCCAAGATGGCCGACAGTCACTAGGATCTGTTAGCGCCATTGGCGTGGCCCGCGCTGGGAGCTTTTTGTCCGCCAGACAAGGAAGAACGAAGGAATGTACGTCCGTACACGACCGAGTGATGACGCGGTATGGCGGACAAAAAGACCCAGCCCGGAGGTTGCTTGTCCGTAGCCACCCGGCAGCAGCGCACGGCTTGACCTGGCAGCCAGCCAGGCCGGCGCCGCGCACTACCACCGAGCGGCTACGGACAAGCAACGCGGGCTACGCCAATGGCGTTAACAGACCCAATCATCGCTCCAAGGGAGACATCGTCATGCTGATCCAGCCTTACTTGTTCTTCGATGGCCGCTGCGAGGAAGCGCTTGCCTTCTATGGCCAGGCCATCGGTGCGCAAGTGCAGAATCTCGTCCGCTTCAAGGACAACCCCGAGCAACCGGACGACCAGCCCGCAGGGCCGCGTCCGCCGGATGGCGAAAAGATCATGCATGCATCGATGAAGATCGGGGAATCGCTGGTCAATGCGTCCGACGGTGATTGCCTCGGCAAACCCACGTTCCAGGGCTTTTCCCTAGTGATCAATGCGAAGGACGAAGCAGAAGCAAAGCGCTATTTCCACGCACTGGCTGACGGTGGCGGCGTCACCATGCCGTTGTCGAAAACCTTCTTCGCCTCCGCCTTCGGCATGTTGCACGACCGTTTTGGCGTGCACTGGATGGTGATGTCGCCGCCCTGATCCACGGCGGCATGGTGCGTGCGAACTTGCGCCGCAGGATGGGTGGTGCTGTGATCAGCGGCCATGACCGCCACCGACATCCATCGCACCATCGACGCCGTCTGGCGCATGGAAGCCTCGCGCCTTATCGCCGGCCTTGCCCGCATCGTTCGCGATGTAGGCGTGGCCGAGGAGCTCGCGCAGGACGCGCTGGTGACGGCGCTGGAGCAGTGGCCGACCACCGGTGTGCCGCGCAACCCCGGTGCGTGGTTGATGACCACGGCCAAACACCGCGCCATCGACCAGATGCGTCGCCGTGCCTTGCACCGGCGCAAGGAAGACGAACTGACGCGTGAGATCGAAGACCAGCTCGAACAATCCGTGGGAGACCCGGATGCCATGCTCGACAACCCGGTGGGTGATGACCTGCTCAGCCTGATCTTCACCGCGTGCCATCCGGTGCTATCCACCGAGGCGCGCGTAGCACTTACGCTGCGCATGCTCGGTGGCTTGACCACCGTGGAAATTGCGCGCGCCTTTCTGGTGCCCGAGCCCACCGTCGCGCAACGCATTGTGCGCGCCAAGCGCACGCTCAGCGACGCGCAGGTGCCGTTTGAAGTGCCGCGCGGCGACGAGCTGGGGGTGCGACTCGCTTCCGTGCTGGAAGTGGTCTACCTGATCTTCAACGAAGGCTACGCCGCCACCTCCGGCGGTGATTGGATGCGCCCGCAATTGTGCGACGAAGCCATGCGCCTTGGCCGCGTGCTCGCCGGCTTGGCGCCTACCGAAGCAGAAGTGCATGGCCTAGTCGCGCTGATGGAAATACAAGCGTCACGCACGGCTGCGCGGCAGGGACCGAATGGCGAACCCATCCTGCTGAACGACCAAAACCGCGCACGCTGGGATCAACTGCTGATACGGCGCGGCCTTGCCTCGCTGCAACGCGCGGAAGCGCTGGGTGGTACTGCACGCCCGTATACCTTGCAGGCGGCCATTGCTGCCTGCCATGCGCGAGCCCTCACGCCAGAGGATACCGACTGGCCGCGCATCGCCGCGCTGTACGACGCACTGGCTCGCGCCATGCCCTCGCCCGTGGTCGCTCTCAATCGCGCGGTGGCGCATGCCCAGGCATTTGGCCCGGAAGTTGGCCTGTCGTTGGTGGATGCCCTGCGCAACGAGCCCCTGCTTCGCCATTACCACCTTCTGCCCAGCGTGCGCGGCGAGCTGCTGGGACGACTGGGCCGCCATGGCGAGGCACGCGAAGAACTCAAACGCGCCGCCTCACTCGCCCGCAACCTGCGAGAGCGCGAACTGCTGCTGCAGCGTGCCGCCAACGTACCGAGCTGATGACACGCACTGAAAGCTCTCATTTCGACGCCTTTCACGCAGTTCGGCACACGACCTTTTCACCGTGCTTCCTTCCACCCTTCTCCTTCCTTTAAATGCGTCCGAGCTGCGGCATGTCTCTGGTTGAAACCTATCTTTCTGGCCTGAACGAAGTTCTATCTCCGGACGCACGCGAACAGCTGACCATCGCTACGGGTGCCGATGCCGGACAACTAGCCGCGATACGCGACGCTTATCCTGCCTGCCCCGACAGCTTGCTCGAATTGTGGAGCCGCGTGGATGGCACTTATTGGCGCACTTATGGCGACACCAAGATCGCGGTGCGCATGCTGGGGGCTGATGTGGATAACGGCAAGTATCCCTATTACCTTCTATCCACCGGGCAAGCGCTCAACATGCACTCTGCGGGTTATGCCAGCGACAGCATCACCGAGCGTTATGGCGATTGCGTGCAGGAGGATCCGGACATGGTTGATGCACGGATCGATCCGAACGTTCCGATGAGCAAAAGGCTGTGCTTTTCGCACTGTATGAACAATGGTGGTACATCAGTGCTGTATGTTGATTTTGACCCTGCAGCGGGAGGCAAAGTCGGCCAGGTCATGCGCTTCCTGCACGATCCGGACAGCTATGCGGTGATTGCCGAGAGCTTCGATGTTTATCTGCAGCAGCTGATCAAGGACGGGTATCGATTTGTCCTCGAGGACGAATAGCCCCGGCGGCACAGCGCGATCGCCGCTAGAGAATCGCGTGTGGAGGAAAATGCACGATCACCGCGAGGATCGCCAGATAACCCAGACCTGCCATCAGCAGACTGAGCAACACCACGAACACAAGCCGAGCCACGCCCTTGGCAACCCACCACGCCTTGTAGTTAGTCATGTCTTGCACAGCCGATCGGCGCGATACGCATCAAGACTGTGCACTGCGCCATACAGGCATTCGATGAAGGCATTGCGCTCGTGCCACATGACTTCCATGTCCCACAGGCAGAACGAATAGCGAGACATGTCTTCCACCCAGCCGGTGGCGTCCTGCGCAGCGACAGCGATGAACATCTCGTTGTCGTTGCCCCACCATCCCAGCACCAGATAGCGTGCATTGGCCGCTTCGTGGCAGATGGCGAAGGCAGGGGTGTCGCGCCATGCCACGGGCCGGGCTTGTTTCATGGCGTGCAGGCGTGGCTGGTAGTGCGAGATATCCACCGCTTTGCCATCGGCGGCGATGGTGTAAACCTTGATGCCGTCGGCATCCGTATCCGGCGGCAGGCTTGTAATGAGGCGAGGTCGGTACATGACAATCCCTCCGTTGGAGCGATGGACCAAAGCGGTTAGCACCCATGATTGCACCACAGCCGGCTAGCCGTTTAAATGGCGCGATACGGCGGCCCGCCAGGGCATGTCGTGTGGTTCGGGCCAAGGCTGGCCGCGTGTGTATCGAATCGCTGTTCCCCCTGTCCGTTCTTCGTGAAGGAGCAAGGTATGGAGCGTTCGTATCAGGCATCAACCACGCTGCTGGCCGACGACATGGCCATCACCCCCGTGGCGCAAATGCGCGTGTCGCAACAGTGTTTGGCACTCACCATGATCGGGCTGGGCCTGCTGGGCTTTGTCTACGGCGACGTGGCCCTGGTATGGCAACACCTGCCCATAGAGCATATGCCGGGAGCCAGGGCGATTGCTTATGCCTTTGCGGCGATCGAATGGATCGCTGGCGTTGGCTTGCTGCTGAGGCGCTGGGCAAAACCGGCAGCGGCGTTGCTGACGGTATTCATGCTCATGTGGGTGCTGCTGCTGAAGGTGCCGGCGGTGATTGCCGTGCCGTCGATGGAAGCGACGTGGCTGGGCTTTGGCGAGATCGCGGTGATCCTCGCGGGTGCGTGGGTGTTGTTTGCTCAGGCCATGGGCGATCGCCGTGGCGGGTGGCGTCCTATTACCGGGCAGCGCGGCATACGTGCGGCCCGCGTGCTGTTTGCGCTGTCGCTACCGATGATCGGCCTGGCGCACTTTTTCTATAGCGAGCAGACGGTGGCGCTAGTGCCTGCATGGCTGCCGTATCACCTTGGCTGGGCCTATCTCACCGGCGCCGCCAGCATCGCGGCCTGCCTTGCGGTGCTACTCGGCGTGCTGTCACGGTTGGCCGCGCTGCTGGAGGCGGCCATGCTGTGGATCATCACGGTGCTGGTGTGGGTGCCGGCTATCGTGGCGGCACCCACTGACCGTACCGCGTGGACGGCGCTGGTGATTTCCGCCGCCATTGCATGCGGCGCGTGGGTGGTAGCTGACTCCTACCGAGCACCGACTGCGCGCGCCTGATGGTCGCGCAGTCGTCTTGTTCGCGACTCTTACTTGGGCCGTTCTTCATAGCCATGTACAGCATCGAGCACGCGCGCGGAGTAGACCAACGCGGCACCCGCATTCATCGCTACGGCGACACCCAGCGCTTCCGCGATTTCGTCGTGCGTGGCGCCCTGTTTGAGCGCTTCGGCGGTGTGCACGGTGATACAGCCGTCGCAACGCGTGGTCACCGCGACGGCCAGCGAAATCAGCTCGCGCGTTTTGGCGTCCAGATGGCCGTTCTTGCTGTTGGCGTTGGATAGCGTCTGGTAACCGGCAACAGTGTCGGGACTCAGCTTGGCCATCTCGCCGATGCGGCCAAGCAGTTCTTTGCGGTAGTCAGGCCAGTTGAGCATGTGGCGTCTCCGTGGGAGTGGATCGCGCCCGTCCCTGCCCGGGTCACGACCAGACGATGCTGCGCCCTGTGTTGCGGCGGGGTGAATACGACGATGGTTCGAGGCCAAACGGCCTGCCCTTACGGTGAGCCTGCAAGTACCGATACGGCCGGCACACGTTGGGGCCGACTAATGGTGGTAGTTGGGCCTACAATCGCCACATGGATTATCAACTCGTCATCAAGTTCTGGCGCAAGTCCCTGGCCGACGAAGCCTTTCTCGCGACGATGGAGGGCAAGTTGAAGGAGACATTGGGCGATACGGTGGAGCTGGAGGGCTACGATGTCAGTCCAAAAGAGATCAATCTTTTTATGCTTGCGTCTGATCCACGGCATACCTTTCGGCGCGCAAAAGACGTTCTGGAAGAACTGGGCGTTCTGAACGGCATGTCTGCCGCTTTCCGCGTGGCAGGTGGCACCCAGTTCACGTCCGTCTGGCCGCTACGCTCCACGCGCAAGTTCAAACTGCCATAGTGTTAGTGAAAACCTGACCATTCGACAGACGTAGATAGGGACCCTCGCGAGGGTGCGAAGATCCTTACCTGCAAAGCGTTACAGATTTTCAGCTTGGCGTAATCTTCCGTTCGTGAGGTGCTTCGCGAGCGAAAGCTCCGGTATCTAAGGGACGAAATGTCCAACGTGCGACTCGACAAACGATGACCGAGGAAATGATATGAGCAAGGGTATGGATTCGAAGAAGGCCGACAAGAAAAAGCCGGCCAAAACGATGAAGGAAAAGAAGGCGGCCAAGGAAGAAAAGAAGCGGAATGCGAAGTAAGCAGACCCTTTGGGGGTAATCGCTCAATCGGGCGGCGGCGCCAACGTTTGCTTCCGCCCCATTGCAGACATCTGCCGAAGGTGGGCCGGTGCTCGCGTAAGGCTGCTCAAGTCACTTGCTTTTCAATCCGAGAAACATGCGCTCGTGAAAGGGAGGGGGTATGACAGGGAAATGGCTGATGGCTGCCGTGGTGTCTGCCATGCTGGGCTTTATCCATGTGGTCACGCTTGGATACGTATGGAGCCATCTCGTGCAGGTCAATCCGATTCCGCACTGGCTCATCACGCATGGCGTCACGGGGAATTCCCTGCATGGACTTCTGTTCACGCAGGACGTGATCATCAACGTCATCCTGTGCCTGCCCATCGTGCTTGTGCTTCGCTTGCTGCGCCCGTTCCACCCATGGGCGTACCTAGCCACTGCTTTGCTAGTAGCTGAAGCCTGGACGTATCGATCCGTTTTTACCCACCCGCTTCCGCAGGGACTGGGGTATGGCATCTACCTCTCTGGACTACTCATGACCGTCGTGGCGTTTGTCATCGCCAGTGCGGCGGTGGGAGCATTGGCCCGCTTCCGACGCACCTCGCGCTGAAAGGAAACAAGCGACAGGGAATGAGGGGCGTGTGGGCTTTGGGGGCTCGACAACTCTTGCCAGAGCGCCTTGAAAGGTGCGCTTCCCCAATCGAAAAAGGCGTTCCGGTAGGTTTCACTTGGCCGGACGGGAGAGTCTGCTTCCGACCCAAAGCGGACGTTTTTGGCGGCTATTTGGTTTGGCACAATTCAACAGCATCGCCTCGTGGTCGATTGAGGCTGAGGACATGCAAAGTGGATGCGGAACTGGAACGCGTGGATGCAGATGGCACCCATGGTTGGAGTGGACATCTTCGTTCTGGTCACAAGCTTTTGTTGCTGTGTCTGAGCATTTTTGCCGCAGTCCTATGCGAGGGAAGAATTATTGACACATTTCTTCTTTCGGCAGACTTCACAGTAAAAAGCTCGTATCGCGTATGTGAGAAGCCACTGAACAATCGCTGCGTTACTCATTACGACGTGTTGGAGTCAGATGGTGCGAGCGGTGATTTCGTCCCCTTCGGATATCAGTTCGAACCCGGCATTCTCGAGCCGGATGTACACATTAGGAAAATTGCGTATAGCTTCAGATACGAAATCGATGGAATTAGTCACCGCTGGCCATACCTGTGGTCACATGTCGTCGTCTTTCTCGTAGGCATTGCCGGCGCGCTGGTCTCGGTAAGGCTTTGGTGGCCCCGCTGGCTGGGACGCCAATGGTGATAGACGTTATGTCCGCTTTCGACCCGAAGCAGACATTCCCGGTATGCGGCGCAATTAAGATTAAGGGAAAGTTGATGACTTGTATGGCAAGGATGTTGCTCGTAGCGGTCGCGACGCTCTCGATATCGAAAATCGCCCACAGCGATCAAGTGACGGGCGTTGACACCAAAGCAGACAAAGCAGTTCTGGCTGCCGTCGTCTCACTTCAGTGCGAGGGGAAAGATAGGGGCCGTGTCTTACTCTCCTCGAAGCCATCAGCTCCAGACGTAACTCACATGGGTCATCCAGATGGCGTCACTAGTGACCAGATTTCAGGGCTTCTAAGCCGCACCGAAGCGACCGTTGCGCTACCGAAAGGCATAGAGTGCCCTCGGGTACGAGTGGTGCCCTATGCGAAACTCAAAGCAGCCTTTGATAGGCCGGCGAAACATCCTATGGAGTTTCCGGTCCCCGCAGGCGTCCGGATCCCCGTTGGAGCGAACACAGGCTTCACGGACACTTTCTCGGACATTGGCGTCCTCCTCCGGCTCAGTATGCCGGTCTACTCCGAAACCAAGGGCACGGCCGTCGTCTATTTCTCAGAAGACTGCGGGGGGGCTGTGTGCCCATGGCGAGTACGTCCAACTGCAGCGCGTAAGGGACAGATGGCGGGTAATCAGGCGCATACAGGCTTGGACCTCCTAGTCTGCCTTCGTACGCTATGAGTGTCCGCTTCCGACCCGAAGCGGACAGTTCCAGCTCAACGGATGTGCGACCAGGAAAGACGGCCACCTGTTGGCCTGTTCAAACAGAGGGACGGCTGTTGACTACACTTCAAAGAGCACTTTTTGGACGAATCTCTGATAGAGAGATGGCCCTTGACCTTGCCGCGTGGACCGGGGATGGGTATTTCGGCTGTGCAGCGTTGTTGGCAGTTCTCACGCTCTTGTCTATGCCCCTCATCTTTGCGGGCTTTGCCATTCTCCTAGGGGGCTGCGGCTACTTCACTAGATTCCGGAAAAGCCGTGTTGCAGTGACCGCGGGCTTTCTGTTGACCTGTGTTTGCTTCGTGTTGATTGCGATTCTCCCTCCCCATATGAGCGGCGGCCTAATGTTTGCTCTTGCTGCATGGATGGGGGTACGAGGCACCGTGGCGATCTTTCGGCTACACGGAAGATTTGCCAGCTATGGTCCAAGCGGCTCGCAAGGAAGATAGGTAGACGGAGCATTAAATCTGCTGAATGTCCGCTTCCGACCCAAAGCAGACCCTTCTGGCACCGATCCGGCAGGCTGGCGGACAATTTTGGAGGTGGGGTACATGGACTTACTCGAGGCAAGGCAACTTGCGGAAAAGTACCTCGATGAGCATCTGGTTCCGCCAGATGGCATGCGATATCTCATCGCTGCGTCGGCGATCAAAGAGGCCGAGGATGGTTGGTACTTTCCGTATCAGACGGACGCATACCTGCAATCGGGGGATATCAACCAATCCGTTGTCGGCAATTGGCCGATCTTCGTCAGCAAGGTCGGCGGCGTGATCGGCCCTCGCAGGCCAGGCTAGGCGACATATCTAAGGTCCGCTTTCGACCCAAAGCGGACGTCAACGAGCTAGTAAGGAATTTGGAGGATTGGATGAATCTGGCACCTTTGACGCCGATTGTGGTTTCGCTGGGTACTGCTGCCCTAATGGCTATCGGGACTAGGGGGGCATAGGCGAGTGCAAGGCAGCCTGGAGATCTACAAGTTTCCCTTTGTCTACAACTATCTTTTCATCGGGGCTTTCGCACTCTTTGCGGTCGTTGCATGCATGCCATCGCTCACTGGTCCCGATCCAGCAACGATTGCGGCGTTCTGGCTATTTCCCGCATTGACGTTTGTCGGAGGCTTGTACTTTTTTAGGTACAGGCTTGTTATAGATGGAAGCGAAATTGCCGTGGGGGCATTCTCTCGGCGTCGAGTAGACCTTAGGCAGGTGGTCGATACGAAGCTGCAAACTGGCAGAGGCGCCGAACTTACCTTGGTTCTAGGTAACGGATCAAAGATTCGACTGTCAGGGTTGCTGACGGACTTTGACCTAATGTCACAAACGTTGCTTGGCCGCGTCGGAAGTCAGAGGTAGATCGGTCAATCGTCAAATGTCCGCTTTCGACCCAAGACGGACTTAATTCATCCACTCGATTCCTGTGAACAACGATGCTACCGAGACCGCTGCAGGTTCGGCGGGGCCTCGTGTTGGTTTGCCAATCGCGCATCAACAAAGTCGCGTGCAGCAAGGGCACCAACGATGCCTCGCCGATGAGGGCGTGGCGCTACTATCAGGTTCTATTCTTCCGCTGCCGCTTCGCGGCCCTGCTGTCGGATCAGGGCCTCTTCACGTGCATCATTGATGGACTGGCGGATGCTGTCGAGGTCAACCTCGGTTTCGTCTGGCTCGAACTCGCCGGTCAGTTCCGTATCTGGTTGCAGCTCGCCGGCTTGGAACAGCGCCCACATCTCCTCGCCGTACCACGTGTCCAATAACTCCGGTGCCCAGCGTCCAAGATGTGCCGTGAGGTTGTTGACGTCACGCAGCAGCATCGTTCGCGCCGCGTTGTTTCCTCCGGCACTGACGACTTGTGGAAAGTCGATCACTATCGGGCCATCCGGACCAACCAGTACGTTGTATGCGGATAGGTCGCCATGAATCAGTCCGCTGCAGAGCATCAGCACCGCCTGGCGCACCAGCACACGATGGTATTCACGCGCTTGCTCCGCACTGAGTTCAATCTCACCCAGGCGTGGCGCAGCGTAGCCTTCGGCGTCGGTGACTAGCTCCATCACTAGTACACCGTGAAAATAACCGTACGGCTCAGGCACGCGCATGCCAGCGGCGCGCAATTGGTAGAGCGCATCAACCTCGGTGTTTTTCCAGGCGACTTCCTGCTGCTTGCGCCCGTACTTGCTGGCCTTGCCGATAGCGCGTGCCTCGCGACTGCCGCGCACCTTGCGCCCTTCCTGATACTGCACGCGTTGCTGAAAGCTGCGCTGTGCCATGTTCTTGTAAACTTTTGCGCAGCGTATTTCGCCGCCGCTACGGACAACGTATACCGCTGCCTCTTTGCCACTCTTGAGTGGTCGAAGCACTTCATCAATGACGCCGTCATCGATCAGCGCCTGTAAGCCTTGGGGGGGTCTTCAAGGTATCTCTGGGGGAGGTCGGCGCAGCGAGAGCGGCCATTGACTCACAATTTTCGCATTTTTGAGCAGGCGTAGCCACCGAGAGCCGGGGCGCGTGCTCACAGCCGCCTTCGCCTGGCGACTGAGACGCCGCTTGTTGCCGCGAACCGGCCTTGGCAGCCGGCTTTTCCGGGTATCGGGCGTCAACGAAAGGTAGGCCTCTCAAACACCGTAGATTGAACGGCTACCGATATGCTCTGCCGATTCAAGCCGGGGCGATACAGTGCGGCTGGCGGTACGAACCGAAGCGGATATTCGTCTCCCCCATACAAGGATGGCACGCATGAAAAGGACTTTTGAGCTATTTGCTTTGCTGCTGCTTACGACAGGGCTCGCTGGCTGCCTGAATCAAGCGGGGTTCGAGAAGTCGGTAGCGTCACGAGTTCATCTCGGCATGATGAAAGATGACGCCGTTTCCAAGCTGAGCGAACTGGAGCTTTCCTGCCTATCGCCAAGGACAGCTACGGGTAGCGATGCGTCAAGGCTTGATTGCAGCAGGCAGAGGCCGCCCATCTTGGAGAATTGCCTCCAGAGGGTATATATCGATGTCTCCGCCGAAGGGACGGTTTCGAATATCACGATACCTGAGCCGGCCTGTGCATGGCTTTGATGGCAAAAAGCTGTCCGCTTTCGACTGCGGGCTCAATCGGTCAACGCAACACCTCGACACTGTGACAGGAGAAGGCCCGTTGCGATTGGATACGGAGCCCAGTTCAATGGCTCGAAGGCCAGCAGACGGAAGGTGCCTCAATTCAAGGTGTGATTCGACTTATTGTAGGCCAGGATCGTTAGACGGGCCACGGGGATGGGCATAAGACGCTGAAATGTGTGGCAATGCGATTTGGCCAAAGTGTTGCGTTGACCGGTTGAAACGGCAACCCAGACCGGACATAAACGAGGAGCAACGGAGAGGGCTGGTGATGTCGTCCGGGCGATCTGGACAAGCTGGATCCAAGCTTGCGCTGAAGGTCCGGGATGGGTGCTGGGATCACATCTCTACCCCGAGCGAGATGCCCCCAAAGGCTGTTGATCCTGAACTGGGCGCATAGTTGCACTGTCTGGCCACCAACACCTGAGAAAGGATCAATTCATCATGATGAGATCGCATTCTCCACAGAGGCACTGGATACGCGCATTCGCCGTGACTGCGGCGCTATTGCTAACGGTATACATCCCGACGTTTGCCCTGGTCGCCAACCTGCATCTTCCTATGGCAAATGCTATCCCGGTGATCATCGTAGTGAGCACGATGATTGCGCTGTCGCTGATGTGGGCGCTGCGCCACTCCTCCATGGCACTGAATCTCGCCAACTTTGGATTCCGCTGGTGCCGTTGGCAAAGCGCGATCGTGGCCGTGTTGATCGCTGTGCCGCTCGCATGGCTTGTCAATACGTTGCTGACATTCGCCCATGAGCCCGGCCCCTTGGCGGGCGTTGTTCTCACACCGTCCATCGCGTGGATCTACTTTGGATTGGGATCGCCACTGCAGGAAGAGCTGATATTCCGAGGACTGCTGCAGACGACATTTGCTCACAGCCTCACCAACCCCGTTCCCGTGATGGCACAGGCAAACATCGCTGCACTGATCATCGCAGCTCTTCTATTCGCATCGGTTCATTTGGCAGTCGGCCCTTGGACCGCGGTAGCTGCGCTGGTTCTTGGCTTGCTGGCGGGCGAACTGCGGCGACGAAGCGGCAGCCTGATTCCAGCCGTTCTAGTCCACATCATTTTCAACATCCCGGGTTTACTTGCGGCCATGCCGTGAGGCCAAAGTGCACTAAGCAGTGGTTGTCGAACTGACGCTCATGTTCGAGCATGTCCGTTTCTGGACTGGCACTATCGCTCGACTACTTGGCGGGGGTGGAGTCGCATATGTCCTTGTCTGGGGAGCGCTCGCTGCGATCACTTCGCGATGGGGGTGATTTCGACGGTTATGTTTTTCCGAGAACGATTTGTCCCGGGCAAACGCAGCTGTTCGACCTTACCCCAGATTTTGGGACCAAAGATTTTGCGGCAGCTATCGCATATCAGAAGCCGAGCGAAAGATGGGAATGTAGCTCCGTCTCTGGCGTGAGATCCGATGGGCGTCGCATCAAGTTAACCAATTACGTGCCGCCGCCTCCTATGCCCTGGTTCTTCGGCTGGCTAGGGCTACTTCAGAATGTCCGCTTCCGCCCCGTAGCAGACCTTGGCGAAAGCGAAGACTGCTACCGTTACGGTCTCATTTAGCCTGCCTCCAGGACAAGTATGATCGGTGCGTTGGTAGACAGTCTCTTAGCCCGTATTTCGGCGAGACGACGAGCGCGTATCCCCGGGATGGCTCGATCTTTCCGTTTTATCGATACGCCCGTGGGCACCGTGCGCGCCTATGACTCAGGAACAACGGGGCCGTGCGTCGTGATGGTTCCTGATGGTCCCAATGTCATCGAACATTACGATGCATTAATCCATCTTCTTTCGCGACAGTTGCGTGTCGTGTGTTTTGATATGCCAGGGTTTGGTTACTCTAGCCCCAATCATTCTTATGAGCATTTGTTGGATCAAGGTGCTCGTGCTGTCCTTGGCGTACTTGATGGCCTGGGTATAGCGAAAGCCACTTTGGCGTTTAGTTGCGCCAATGGTTTTTATGCTTTACGTGCTGCCAAGCTCTCGCCAGAGCGAGTTTCGCACCTGTTCCTATCACAGACTCCGTCGCTCACAGCCATGCATGCCTGGACAGCTCGCGTTATCCCCAGGCCATTGCGCATACCTGTCATTGGGCAAATCGCAGCGTGGCTTTTTCGCCAAAGGGCAGCCGCTAGTTGGTATGGCATGGCGCTTCCGAGGACGACAGATCCAACAGCTTTTCGAGAAAAGGCGTTGCACGCTCTTTCTACTGGAGCGAACTTTTGCCTTGCCGGCGTGGTGCAAGGGTTGGCAAGAGAAAAGATGGCCTCGCTCTGCGGAACGACGACGCCCTGCACGATGATTTGGGGTGAGAAGGATCACTCTCACCGATGCACAGACCCAAAAACGCTACACGAATGCGTACCGCAAGCGGACATCGTGCATTTCCAAGATTGCGGGCACTTCCCAGACATTGAACAGCCCGAACGCTTTGCTGAGCTGCTTATCGACCGGGCGGCCCGATAGCCATTCGCCCTCATTCTTTTCACTTCTTGTCGCTGGCAAATGTCGTGATAGAAGCGGCATGCTTGGAACGCCCGCATTTGACCCGAAGCAGACCCTTCATAGACGGGCTTGATCTATCACCGCCGGCCAAATGACTTATGACTAGAATGAAAAGACCCGAAGATGCGCCAGGTGCATTCCAGGCCGCTTGGAACGCTCACGACATGACTGCTCTCGGAAGCCTGTTCGATGAAGACGCGACGTTTGTAAATCGCTTCGGTCACTATGTCCAAGGCATCAATGAGATTGTGGCGCTCCACGCGCCCATTCACGAAACAATCTATCGCGACTCCACTTTAGAAAATGAGCTTATCGATGTCGCTCACATTGCCGACGGGGCGGTGGTCATACATTTTTGGAGTCGCCTTGCAGCCGGTGTCGCCCACCCGGCGGGACCACATACAGTGGATACGCTGATCCTCGCGGTATTGGCGAAACAGGGCGAGATCTGGCGCATTCGAGCGCTCGAGAATGTGACTCTAACCAACCCGCGGACTGGGGAGCCGATCTTGCGCGGTTAATGCAACCTCGCAACGTTGGTACATGATGACCACGATGCCTGACACTTCATTGGCGGCGGAGGGTTTCTCTGCCGCGTTGGAGCGCACATTTGCCCGAGCAGCCCGAGCGGACAGGTGAAGTGATATATCAAGCAGCGCCCCGCCGATAGCTAGGGCTCAGTATCCGCCGGCCCAGGTATCCTCAATGTCGTTCTTGACCGCGATCCGCAGGTCGGCGTCGGACAGTTTCAATATGCCGACAAGTGTTCCATGGCGTATGCCTCTGGAGATGCCATTCCGTTGAAAGGTCGCCGACCAACGGACGCCATCGTTCGCGACGCCACCGTATCTGGCGCTGTAAATGTAGCCATCACGGGTCAAGCCAACGACGTCAATCATGGTCACGCCATCCATATGGGGTCCGCCGCTTCACCCTACTCCATCATTGGTATCGAAGCGTGAGTTTTTCCGGGGCTTTAGCGCGTGGTCTGGAGTTGATGGCTGGCGCATCTACGTTAACGGCGCTCCCGTCCTTTCAACCTCACTGCCTAGATTCTGGTTCGGTCCTTCGAGACCGCACAGGGAAGGAATCCAATGAATGGGTGACCAAAAAATGGGCTTTCATGCTGCCGCTCACTCTCATGGCAGACATGGCCATTCACACGAGACCGATCACCTCCATCTACCTGCCGGAAGGGGAGTTCGCCGCTCTGGCCGCGACACTGATCTGTGAAGAGTCGACAGCCTGAGTCACATTCGAGAACATAATGCGGCGACCATCCATGGCCTACCAGGGAGAGCGAACGTGATCGTTGAGTACATCCGTTACAAGTTGCCTCCGACGACCTGCGCTGCCTTTGAAGCAGATTATGCGCGTGCCGCCTCTAGCCTCGCGGCCAGTCCATTCTGCCTTGGCTATGAATTGAGCCGATGCATCGATGAAGCTGGCACGTATGTGCTTCGTATCCGCTGGACCTCGGCGGAAGATCATATGCAAGGGTTTCGCCGCAGCGAACATTTTCCGCCCTTTTTAGCCGCCATACGGCCGTACGTGCCTCTTATCGATGAAATGCGTCACTACGAACTCACTGGCGTAGCTGGCGGCGTTTCCGATTGAGTGTGTATGAGCGGCGCCGTGGTTCATGGTGGTGGAACGTTAGCGAATCCAAGACATGGGTTCGGTCTTTCGGCTGATAGGGATGCGCACTGCGCTGGCTTCGCGGGTATCCGCACTGGAACCGAAGCGATGCTGAGGACTCCTCATCCGTCCTCGGCATCGAGTGCCAGACGGGAAGCGACCTTACGTTTCCCATGATCAGGAGCAGATTTTGGAGAAAGTTTTTGCGCCAGGCGCGAAGTGATCTCTCGTTAGATGAACAAGCCCCGTTCTGCTTGCTTCTTCTGACTGCTTCGGATCAAGGGAACCCTGAGTGAGATAACCTGTCTACTCAGAATAGTCGCAACGCGCACTGACGCCACGCGGATGTTTCTTGTGGGTCATTGGCTTGAATTAGGGGTGTCATGGCGCGTTTGGGGCAGGTCCGACATCGACAGGAGGGGGATAGTGCACGCGGCCTGGCATTACTCGATAGCGAAACACGCGAGACGTTGGGTCGCAGGCGTTGGCGCCAGCCGCCACTAACACGCGCCGCGCTGGCGCTAGCGCTGAGCTTGGTATTGGTCCTGCACGTACTGTTCGTGCTGGCACTGTGGTACGAGATGAAGCCGAAGCCGCTGCAACTGGCGGTGACGAAGACCGATATCAGTCAGGCGTTGATCGTGCGTCTGATCGATCATCGCAGCGAGCCGCACCCCGCGCAGGCACCTGAACCGCCTGAACTGCCCGCTCCGCCCCAAAAATCGGCTCCTCCGCGGCAAGTGTTGGTTCCCCGCGTTAGCCCAGTGACGCAAGAGAAGCCCCGTCGTGATGCCATGGTCGTGCAGGATCATGCAGCGGCACCTGCGCCAGCGACTTCCGTGGCTACGCCTTCCGCCGTAAGTTTGTTCGGGAAAGATGGTTCTATCCGACTGCCATCAGCGACGGGAACCACCCCGGCAACAGCAAGCACAGATACCGGGCAGGCCAAGCCTGCGGATGATCGTCAGATCATGCAGCACGACAGCAACCGGATGCATTACAAGGCCACCCGTTTCGAGAAGTATTTTCCGCCACCGAACGAGACTGCCGGTGGTGCGGTGGGGCGCCATATAGGCGACGCGATCAAAGATATCGTCAAAAGCACTTGCGACCCCACCAAGAGAAGTACAGCTACCAACTTGCTGTGCGGCGTACCTCCTGTACCACCTTCGCCCATGAATAAGGATGAGCGCCTCAACCTGCCGCCGCATCCTCTGGCCGACAATCCGAACCCTCCCGCGGTGCCGCCACTTTCAAGCTGTATTGCCGAGTACAAAGATGGCAAGCCGCTGTCGTACGGCTGCCCGATAGACACGCCTGATCTGGCCTTCAAGGCGGAGATGCGAGAGTGCATTGATCTTTATCGAGCGGGTAAGCGCCTCAAGACATGGTGCCCTCTGGATACGCCCAAGCGCGCGGCAGCGGAGTCGCCGCAGCCGGCGGATGCTTCGAGCGTTGGGGCGCACTGAGCAAGGTCAGTCCGTTGCCAGCGCTTCTCGTATTTGTCTCGCCCGCTCCGCCGACCATTGGCGCCACCCCTCGGTGGCCAGCTCCTGCCGGGAGGTCTCTTCCCAGATCTCGGCAGCGATCAGCATGGCGTCGATATCGCTGGTCTTGAATAAAGGTTGCGGTGCCAACGCCGGCACGACGTTCTGTGCGCCTACGGGCACCCATCGCATGGGCGTCATGTCGTAAACCGGCGCCACCTGAAGTGGGTGGGGCCAGCCATCGCCGACGATGAAACTCAGGTTGCCCATGTGCATGTCGGTATTGAGCAGCAACTGGCCGATGGTGGCGATGTGGCGCACATTGGCGACGTCCTCCGGGCGGAGCGCACCCCGCCTTTCCAGGTGTTCCACCGCTTGGATCCAGCCGTTGGGTGGCCCCTGGTAGTGGTAGCTGGTGGCCAGCGCGCGCAGGGACACCATGCCCCGGCGGCCATGTGCGCCGATACGATCGAAGCGCGTCGTTTCCAGCCACATGCGATCGTCATGCACCCAGAACTCAGTGGCTGCCGAGTCCAGCCCGTGGATGGCCATGACCTGCTGCGCCATGGCTTCGGTGAGCATGATGTCTCCCCAGCGTCGCGCCGCCGGGTCGTCTGTCATGCGGGGGGAGAACTTCACCAGCACGGGGCGCTGTCGATCGCTTTCCGCAACGATCGCAGTGAACTTGGGCTGCTCGCCGTCTGCCGAGGCGCCCACCATGACGCCGTCGAGCACGAGGTCGGCACGCTTGGCGTACTCCGCTTTGCGATCACCGATGGCGACCACGCTGTTCTCCACGTCATGGAACGGGCCTAGCGACAGGTTGCCCCGCCAGTCCCACGGCACTTGCTGCGCAGCGGTGAGGATCTGGTCGTCCGTCCAGGACTGGATGTCCAAGGACCAGCCATGCGCGTCGGCGTGTTCGCGCACCCATGCACGACCGAGGAAGCCCGCGGGCCGAAACGCATCCATGAACCAGGGAAGGCCCTGGTAGACCGGCAGGGTTTCGCTGAGTTGGGAGAGCCGTGCCCACCGCTGTTCGGTGCCGCTGGCATCCCAGGTCCACTGGCTGGCTTCAAGCGCCAGGAGATGGCCGAGGAAAACATCAGCCCCCCCCCCTCGTTGCGCATGTAGACCGGCGACGGGAGCCTCTCGGGTCGGGCAAGCGCATATCCGCGGTTACGCCTGGATCCGAGGCGAACGAGGTTTGGGGTGTCGCTCAAGGCGCGCTGGAAGCTGCGCTCGCTGCCGAACTCGTTTTGGACCTTCTTGTATAGGTCTTGGGAGGACAGAGCCCCCCCAGCGGGCCAGGGTGGCGGCGATCGGCGATGTTCGTGGCTGATTCACTGGCGGAATTGACCCACATTTATTCTGTTGTAAATCTGAAGCTTACGCGCTATTTGGCGGATATCTTTCGATACACAACTTATTTATTCAGTGTTTATTTATAAAAAGAACACCTTCACCTGGCGGAATACTTCGAGTTAATTTCCTTTTCAATCAAATCATTACGTCGTATTTGGCGAATATGATCGACGCCAACCAAAGAAAATTCAGCCTCTGTTTATAAAAAAAGCTAGCCCGCGCAGCGGCAAGGCGCTGTGGCGGTTGTTGCTAGACCTTGAACGACGGCGCCCGCGCCAGCGCCCAGACATCCACCCGTTGCACACCCGCTCGCTTCAGCATGCGCGCGCACTCCATGAGTGTTGCGCCGGTGGTCATGACGTCATCAAGCAGGACGACGTGTGCCGGCCATGCGGTGTGTTCCCGTGTGATGAAGGCGCCACGCACGTTACGGCGACGCGCCACGGCGCCGAGCTCGGTCTGTGCCGCCGTGGGGCGCTGGCGAAACAGCACGTTGAAACGTGAGGTGAGGCCAAGGTGTTTCGCCAGAGGTCGAGCCAGCTCCCGTGCCTGGTTGTAACCACGCTCGCGCAGGCGCCCGACATGCAGCGGCACAGGCACGATCCACACGGGAAGTTCGGTAGGCGGCGGCTCACGCAGCCATAGCGACGAGAGCACGCGGCCGCACGCCAGATTCGCACTGAACTTGAAGCGCGATTCCAGCCGGTCCAGTGGCCACGCGTAACGGAATGGCACCCACGCCGTGTCCCACGGTGGTGGGCGGCGCTGGCACCGCCCGCAAAGTGCGGTGGGTTCGGGCAAAGGCAGGGCACAACGGGCGCAACAGGTGCGGTTGCGCGGGAGTTCGCGGGCACAGTCGCGGCAGAGATCCAGACCGTCGTTGCCGGCGACACCGCAGAGCAGGCATCGGCAAGGCAAAACGAAGCGTTGCAGTGAGGCGGCCAGGGGCCGCGCAAGGGAAAGCGCGTCCATGCGCATAGCTCGCGTCAACTTTCCGGCTTATGGGTAGCGGCGTCCAGGCAAGCCCACAGATGGATGATCCAGCCCATCTTGACGATCCAAAGGATCGCTGCGAGCACAACCATTACCAACGCGATCCACGGGCGTCGCTGGAGAACTTGCCCAAGTCCGGGGATGAGCAAGCTGCAGATGGCGGCTGGCACTGACCGAATGCCAGCTTGTCCTGCATTCATGCTGGTAACTCCTCAGGAGCGAATGGCCCGATGGTAACGGCAGCCATACGTTCGCGCATCGTCAACCAACACCAATCATTCAAAGTTGACAAGAAAGGCGCCGCTGTCAGACTGTCGCGCATCCCCAACCCCAGAGCTGTCGCCATGGCCCAACCGATCCGCCACGACTGGACGCGCGATGAAGTCGCCGCGCTGTTCGCGCTGCCCTTCAACGAGCTGCTGCACCGCGCGCACTCCATGCACCGCGAACACCACGACCCGAATGCGGTGCAGGTGTCCACCCTGCTCTCCATCAAGACTGGCGGCTGTCCGGAAGACTGCGCGTATTGCCCGCAGGCCGCGCGCTACGACACCGGCGTGCAGGCGCAGAAGCTGATGAGTGTGGACGCCGTGTTGGCACGCGCGCAGGCCGCGAAAGACGCTGGCGCCAGCCGTTTCTGCATGGGCGCCGCTTGGCGCAGCCCGAAGGACCGCGACGTGGAGAAGGTTGCCGAGATCGTGCGCGCAGTGAAGGGCCTGGGCCTGGAAACCTGCGCCACGCTGGGCATGCTCAACGGCACGCAGGCCACCACCCTCAAGCAGGCGGGCCTGGACTACTACAACCACAACCTGGATACCGCGCCGGAGTTCTACGGCGAGATCATCCACACACGCCAATACCAGGATCGCCTGGACACGCTCGAACACGTGCGCGAAGCAGGCCTGAAGACTTGCTGCGGCGGCATCGTGGGCATGGGCGAAACGCGCGACCAGCGCGCCGGCCTGCTGCAAACCCTGGCCAACCTGCCTGAACATCCGGAATCGGTGCCGATCAACCAGTTGGTGCAGGTGGAAGGCACGCCGCTCAACGGTACCGACGCGATCGACCCATTCGACTTCGTACGCACCATTGCCGTAGCACGCATCCTTATGCCGGCTTCGATGGTGCGCCTGTCTGCCGGCCGCCAGCAAATGGACGACGCGGTGCAAGCGCTGTGTTTCTTTGCCGGCGCCAATTCCATCTTCTACGGCGAAAAGCTGCTGACCACTGGCAACCCCGACGTGGAGCACGACCGCCAGCTGTTCAAGCGACTGAACCTGCACGCGCTGGAAGTGGTGGAGACGTCCGCAACGGTGCACGCGGATATCGTGGAGCATTGCGCGGCCTGAGTGCCGCGCGTTCGCGACGGTAGGAGCGCACGTGTGCGCTCCTACAAGATAACGGTGCCCCACCATGCGTACAGACCTGCTCGCTCGCCTCACCGCCCACGCGCAACAGCGCGAACAGGCCGGCCTGCGCCGTCGCCTGCATACGGTGACGCGTGCGGACGGCATGTGGGTGGAGCGTGATGGCCGTCGTCTGCTTTCCTTTTGCAGCAACGATTACCTTGGCCTGGCGCAGCATCCGGCGTTGGTCGATGCACTCAAACGTGCGGCCGAGACTGATGGCGTCGGCAGCGGCTCGGCGCACCTGATCTGTGGCCATCGTTCCGCGCATGCCGCATTGGAAGAGGCGCTCGCCGAATGGACAGGACGCGAGCGCGCCTTGCTGTTCTCCACCGGCTACATGGCGAACCTCGGTGTGATGCAGGCGTTGCTACAACGCGATGATCTCTGCGTGCAGGACAAGCTCAACCATGCCTGCCTGATCGACGGCGCGCAGTTGGCCGGCGCAGAACTGAAACGCTACCCGCATGCCGACGTGGAAGCCGCATCGCGCCAGTTGACCACGCGCCCGGAGCCCGGTGCGCTGCTCGCTACCGATGGCGTGTTCAGCATGGATGGCGATATCGCACCGCTGCGCGAACTCGCCACGCTTTGCCACCGTGAGAACGCAACCCTGATGGTCGACGATGCGCATGGCCTGGGCGTGCTCGGTGCGCATGGCGAAGGCAGCGTCATAGACGCCGGGCTTTCCTCCTGCGACGTGCCCGTGCTGATGGCCACGCTGGGCAAGGCGCTAGGTTGTAGCGGTGCGTTTGTGGCCGGCTCCGCTGAGCTAATCGACGGACTCGTGCAGTTGGCACGCACCTATATCTATACGACCGCCATGCCACCCGCGCTCGCCGCCGCGACGCTGGCTGCCGTGCGGTTGGCGCAGTCCGAAAGCTGGCGGCGCGAGAAGCTCCGTGCGCTGATCGCCCATTTCCGTGCGGGCGCATTCCAGCTCGGCCTGCCGCTGATGCCCTCGCCCACGGCCATCCAGCCACTACTGCTAGGCGATGCGGCAGCGGCTCTGGCGGCCTCCGAAGCTCTTGAGCGGGAGGGCTTTCTGGTTACGGCGATCCGGCCGCCGACCGTGCCGCAGGGCAAGGCCCGGCTACGCATCACGCTGTCTGCCGCCCATGAGGAAAGCGACGTTGACCGGCTGCTGGATGCCTTGTCCCGGCTCCCCATGGCTCGCCCCGTATAATGGCGGTCTTGCCGTACCCATCCCCGCTTATGTCCATCATCAATCTTTCCGCCTACCGCTTCGTCAGCCTGGACGACCTACCGACGCTGCGCGAGCGCATTCTGGAACGCTGCGAGGCGCTGGCGCTCAAGGGCACGATCCTGCTGGCGCCTGAGGGTATCAACCTGTTCCTTGCCGGCACGCGCGAACCCATCGACGCCTTCATGAGCTGGCTGCGCACCGATACGCGCTTCGCCGATCTAACGCCGAAGGAGTCGATCTCGGATGCCGCGCCGTTCGGCCGCATGCGCGTGCGCCTGAAGAAAGAGATCATCACCATGCGCATGCCGACCATTCGTCCCGAAGGCGGGCGCGCACCTTCCGTTGCGCCAGCGACGCTGCAACGCTGGCTGGCACAGGGGCACGATGATGACGGTCGCGAAGTTGTCCTGCTCGATACGCGCAACGACTACGAAACCGACGTGGGCCTGTTCCGGAACGCGGTGGACTACCGCATCGCCAGCTTCACCGAATTCCCCGCCGCTCTCGCCGCCGACCGCGCGCGCTACGAAAACAAGACGGTGGTGTCGTACTGCACGGGCGGCATCCGCTGCGAGAAAGCCGCACTGCACATGCAGGACATCGGCATCGATCACGTGTACCAGTTGGAAGGCGGCATCCTGAAGTATTTCGAGGAAACCGACGGCACGCACTGGAACGGCGATTGTTTCGTGTTTGATGAGCGCGGGGCGGTGGATAAGGGCTTGGCGCCATCGGTTCTCTCTCCCCAGCGGGAAGAGGGAGCAAGTCAGGCATGAACCTTCATATCGAAACCCACGGCCACGGCGAGATCCCCGTGGTGATCCTCCACGGCTGGGCCATGCATGGCGGCATGATGGAGCCGCTATGCGACGTGCTGGCCGATCGCTGCACTATGCATGTGGTCGATCTGCCGGGCCATGGCTATTCGCGCGACAGCACGTTGCCGCTGGAACCTTCCACCTGCGTGCAGGCGATTGCCGAGCGCACGCCGCCAGCGATCTGGATCGGCTGGTCGCTGGGTGGACTGATCGCGATGACTGCAGCCATCGAACACCCGCAGCATGCGCGCGCGCTGGGCGTCATCGACGGCACGCCCAAGTTCTCGCGGGGCGAGGACTGGCCCCATGGCAGCGATCCCAAGCTGGTACGCCAGCTCGCAACGGACCTGGAAACCGACTACCACGGCACGCTGGAACGCTTTATCGCGCTGGAGGCGATGGGCAGCCGCGACCCGATGGCGGAAGTGCGTCACCTGCGCTCGCTGATCTTTCAACGCGGTGAACCCAACCTGCGCGTGCTGCAGGAAGGTATCCGCATTCTCGAAACCGCCGACCGTCGCGCCGACCTCGCTGCGCTCTCCGTACCGAGTGCGTGGATCGTGGGCCATCGCGACCGCATTGTGCCGCCCGCCGCCATGGCATGGTCGGCCGAGCAATCGCGCGGTAGCTACACGGAGATCGCGCATGCTGGCCACGCGCCATTCTTCGGCTATGCGGGCGACGTCGCGAACGCACTGACGCCGCTGCTGGACAGTTTTCAATGACCGACTCGCATTTCGACCGTCAGCAGGTGCGCCGTAATTTCGGCCGCGCGGCGAACACGTATGAGCAACACGACGCTTTGCAGCGCGAAGTGCAAACGCTGCTGCTCGATCGCCTGGGCTTCTACCTGGAAACACCCGAGCGGGTGATTGATGTCGGCGCCGGCACCGGCCGCGGCACGGCGTTGCTGCGCAAGCGCTACCCGAAGGCGCAGGTGGTCGCTTTTGACCTGGCGCTGCCCATGTTGCGCGCCGCAAAGAAGAACAGCAGCTGGCTAAAGCCGTTCCAACGCGTGTGCGCGGAAGCCACGTCGCTGCCGCTGCCTGACCATAGCGTGGACGTGCTGCATTCCAACCTGTGTTTCCAGTGGATCGATGACCTGCCAGCGCTGTTCGGCGAATGTGTGCGCGTACTCAAGCCCGGCGGCCTGCTGGTGTTCTCGACCTTCGGCCCCGATACCTTGAAGGAGCTGCGCGCGGCGTGGGCCGAAGCCGACCAGCAGCCGCACGTGAGCCGCTTCCTCGACATGCACGACCTGGGCGATGCGATGATCAACGCAGGCCTGCGCGATCCGGTGCTGGACGTAGATCGCTACACACTGACCTACAGCGAGCCGCGTCTGCTGCTCAAGGAACTGCAGGGGCTGGGCGCGACCAATGCGGACCGCGAGCGCGAGCGACACTTGCTAGGCAAGAAGCACTACCAGCGCATGCTGGCCGCGTACGAAACCATGCGTGTGGATGGCCGCATCCCCGCGACGTGGGAAGTGGTGACGGCGCATGCATGGGGACCACCGACGGGGCAGTCGCGTCGCATGGCCGGCGGTGGCGAGATGGCGAGTTTCTCCATCGACAGCCTGCGCGGTTCGCGTAGGCGCTAAAGGTTCCGGCCATTCAAGACACGATGTGCGGATGCTCATTGCACCCGCACATCGTGGTCAACGACAGATCAAAGAATCAACGAGCACTGCTCTACGCCCTGACGTCCCTTGGTTTCATCAACTTGATGAAGCGCGGAACGGGCGGCGAACACGCCCATCTTCACTTCCTGCCAGACGTAGTAGGTCTTTCCTGCCTGCATGTCCATCGTCAGCGTGGAGTCCACTTCAGTCTTGGACACGATGGTGTGCGTGCCCGGGGCAAGCTCTTTGCGCAGGTAGGTGTTCGCTGCAGTGTCGCCTACAGACTGCCCGTCGATCAGCAATGGCATCTTGATGGCAGCGCCCATCGACTCGTTGCGAAAAATATAGACCACGGCCTTGTCCGTCGACGGCATGAACTGCTTGGCCTGGGCATCGGCCCCCCTTGTTCGCCATCGGAACACTGGCGCAACCGGTAAGCACCAACATGGCGATGAGCGACATCGCCATCAGCATCTTGCGGATCATAGTTTCCCCTGTGGACCAGTTTCGATTGTTTGCACACGCGCGGACCCCACGGGCTGAATGGCATCAGCACGCAATCTCAGCCATACGCTGTGGCGCCATCGCCCCCTCGGGGATGACGAACGGATGCTCGCACGTCGAATGAATTTGCCGCAATAACCCGAACGAACGACGCAAGGACGCCATTTGTTGCGGCCATCCGTTCCCGCTATAGGCTCTTGTAGCGGAAGCAGCTCACCGTGTGGTCGTTCACCATGCCGGTGGCCTGCATGAAGGCGTAGCAGATGGTGGTGCCGACGAAGCGAAAGCCGCGCTTCTTCAAGTCCTTGCTCATGCGGTCGGATAGCGGCGTGCTCGCAGGCACGTCGCCCTGCCCGGTCCAGCGGTTGCGGATGGGCTTGCCGTCTACGAAGGACCACAGGTAGGCGTCCAGCGTGCCGAATTTGTCGATGACCTGCAGCGCCGCAGCAGCGTTGTCGCGCGCGGCATACACCTTGAGACGGTTGCGCACGATGCCGGGGTCGAGCAACGCCTTCTCCAGCTCGCGATCCTTCATGGCAGCGACGCGGACAATGTCGAAGTCGTGGAACACGCGCCGATAGTTGTCGCGCTTGAGCAGGATGGTGCGCCACGACAAGCCCGCCTGTGCGCCTTCCAGGCAAAGGAATTCGAACAGCATCCGGTCATCGTGCAGCGGTGTACCCCACTCGCTGTCGTGGTAGTCGTGCATGTCCTCGCTATTGCCCCAGGGGCAGCGCTGTTTTGCTTTCGTCGCCATGTCGTCAATCCGCGGCTTCGTCGCCACGCTCCTTGCGAAAACCGATGATTGCACCTGCCGCCGCAGCGGCAATGGCGAGCCAGTGCCAGAAGGACAGCGCCGCATGCAGCCATGACATGCCCAACAGAAGGGCAATGGCCGTGATGGCAAACGTCCAGCCATGCTCGGGCCTGCGGAACAGCAGAAGCGTGCTAGCTACCAACAGCAGCAACACACCCGCGAGTGTCGGCACCAACCGGAGCCATGAAAGCTCCCCGCTAGACACCATCGGCAAAAGCACGGACAGAGGAAACAGCATGCCGAGGAAAGCCAGTAGCCCGATGCAGGCCACGGCTACATTCCTTGAACGCGTTGCTGTCATGCCAATCGCCTGTAAGCTCGCGGGAGAGCCACGACGCTATCCCAGCCCCGCACGCGGGACAAGAGCAGCGTGTGATCTTCCACGCCACTTGCGGACTTCTATGACTCCAACGCCCTCTTCACGTGGCGCCGTGCTGGCCCTGCTTGCCACCATCATCATCTGGGCCTACAGCTGGGTGGTGATGAAGCAGGTGTTGCAGCATGCGGGGCCGTTTGATTTCGCGGCCATTCGCTATGTGCTGGGCGCACTGGTGCTGTTTGGCGTGTTGCTGGTGACGAAGCAGTCACTTCGCCCACCGCCGTTACTACCCACAGCGCTGATCGGCCTGTGTCAGACCACGGCGTTCCAGGGTCTGGGCCAGTGGGCGCTGGTCAGCGGTGGTGCCGGGCACGTCGCCCTGTTGGCGTACACCATGCCGTTCTGGGCGGTGCTGCTGGCATGGGTGATGCTGGACGAACGCCTCACCTCCCGACGCTGGTTGGGCCTGGGCCTGGCTGCGATCGGGCTGACCTGCGTCATCGAGCCTTGGCATGGACTGGGTGGTGTTCGCAGCACCTTGCTCGCCATCGGCGCGGGCTTCGCCTGGGCCATGGGTACCGTGTTGAGCAAGCGCGTATTCCAGCGCCATGCGCCCTCCCCGCTTTCGCTCACGGCGTGGCAGATGTTGTTTGGTGCACTTGGTTTGGTCGTCGTGACCTTGTGCGTGCCGCAGCGGCCCATCGACTGGACGTGGGGCTTTATCGGCGGCCTGGCTTACAGCGTGGTGTTCGCCTCGAGCATCGCCTGGGGACTGTGGTTGATCGTGTTGCACCGCTTGCCCACCGCCGTGGCCAGCATCGCCAGCCTAGGCGTACCCATCGTCAGTGTGCTGCTGGCCTGGGCGATCCTGCACGAACAACCCACCAGCATGGAAATCCTCGGAATCGCATTCATCCTGCTCGGATTGGTCGCCGTAAGCGGCATCCGCCTACGCGGCGTACGCGCCGCGAGGAGTTAAAATCCCGCGTTTGCAACGATCGGGAGACCCCATCATGAACGTCAAGGACAGCAACGGCGCGGTACTCGCGGATGGCGACTCGGTACTGGTCATCAAGGACCTGAAGGTGAAGGGTTCGTCGCAGACGCTCAAGCGCGGCTCGGTGTTCAAATCCATTCGCGTGGATGAGGACAATCCGGAGGAGGTCGAGTGTCGTGATGGGCGTTCGACGTTGGTGTTGAAGACGTGTTTTATCAAGAAGGTTTGAGTGGTGAGGGGTGGGTGCTCGCCGCACCGTTTCGATGAAACCGTAGGGCGAGCACCCGCCCCTCACCCCAACCCTCTCCCCGAAGGGGAGAGGGAGCAGAACTGGAGCGACGCGCAACCTCACCAAGGCAACGCGTCAATATCCACATTCCCCCCAGTAACGATCAACCCCACCCGCTTCCCTTTGAACCGCTCCGGCCGCTTCAACACCGCCGCCAGCACCGTCGCGCTCGATGTCTCCACCACGATCTTCAACTCGTTCCACAACAACTTCATCGCAGCAATCACTTCCGCATCGCTCACCGTCGTCACCTCGACACGATGCATCTGCAGCGCCTCGAAGTTCGTTTCGCCGATCAGCGTGCGAAGGCCATCGCAAATCGTATCCGGCACAAAAGGCCCTACGCGTACACCAGCAGCGAGTGATCGCGCGGCATCGTCCGCCCCCATGGGTTCGGCGCCATGAATGAGCACTTGAGGCGCCACGCCATGCGTAGCGATGCTCGTGCCTGCGATCAATCCACCACCGCCGATCGGCGTCACCACCAGGTCAACGCCACCCGTCTGCTCCAAGAGTTCGAGCGCTGCCGTGCCCTGCCCGGCTATCACGCGGGTATCGGAGAATGGGTGCACCAACTCAGCCCCCGTGGCGCGCTGCACTTCATCCGCTTTCGCTTCGCGCGCGGCCTGCGTCGCCTCGCAACGATGCAGGATGGCACCGGCGCGTTCTATAGCCTGGAGCTTCGTACGCACGGCACCGTCCGGCACGATCACATGCGCGGGAATGCCGCGCGTTGCCGCCGCCATCGCCAGCGCGTTGCCATGGTTGCCCGACGAATGGGTGACCACGCCCCGCACGGCCTGCTCATCATCCATGGACCAGACAGCATTGCAGGCACCGCGGAACTTGAACGCGCCGCCCCGCTGAAGGTTCTCGCATTTGAAATGAAGATCCGCGCCCGTCAGCGCGTTCAACACAGCGCTGCGCAGCACGGGCGTGACTACGGCATATGGAGCAATACGCGCAGCAGCCTCCTGCACCTGTGCAAACGTCGGCAGGGCAGCACGATTCGATGAAGCGCTCATGGACCTTCGATCTCCACACCACAGGAAAAACGGCGCTCGGCGCCGGGTTCGAGACGGATGACATCAGCGCAATCGGGACGATTGAACGCGTCCGCCCAGCTTTCCATGGGCTCGAGCGCCACCGAGCGACGTACGTCGCGCGTCACCGTGTCGGCGGTGAACGCGAGCATGACGCCGGAAGGCTGCCATACCGCAATGGCGAGGCCACTTTCAGGGTCACGCAGTCGCGTACGCGCGCGACCATCGGTGTCGCAACGTAGGTCGACGAATGCGTGATTGAGCTCGCGTGGGCCGATCTTCTGCCACTGGCGAAAATCGAGTTCGGGGCGCTCGGACAGCGGTACGCGAGCACCATCACCCGCGATGGGAATGAACTCCTCGTCGGTACGCACCACACTGTCGGCGGGAATCTGCAGTTCCCAACCCTCGATGGGCTGGTCCGACAATTTGAAATAGGGATGCCAGCCGAAGAAACACGGCGCGGCATGCTCACCCATGTTACGCATGATCGCCTCGATGGTGAGGCCTGCTGCGTCGAGTGTGTAGTTGACCGCCAGGTCGATGGCGAAAGGGTAACCCTGGTAAGCCCCCGGGCGAATCGCCTGCGTGACAAAGCTCGCCCGCGCGCCCTGTGCGTCGGCGGCAAGCTCTGCAACATGGAAGTCGACGCCGCGCACGAAACCATGCCGTGCCGCACGCGAATCGCCCTCGACACCCGGTTGCAAATCGTGGGGCTCACCATCGAAGACATAGCGGGCATCGGCAATACGATTGGCAAACGGCACCATGATCGCGAAGCGGGAACTGGGCCGGGTGTCGAGCTCGCCGGCATCCCGATAGCCATCGGCGATATTCCATGCGCCTCGCGACGATGGCACCTCAAAGCTCAGAAGGGTCGCCCCTCGGCGCGCAATGCGAACACGGCGCCCCCTGGCGATGTCGCTTAGCACCACGACGCCATGGCTGCCGACCAGCCCGCGTTCCGCAAGATACTCTGCCATAGAGCCTATCCTTGTCCTGCCGGGAAAGAACCGCATGTTAGCCTGAGTCTTCTTTCGCTTCCGCAGTCCCGGCCGTCACCATGATCCAGCGCAACGATACGTCCTCTCCCCTCATCCGGCTCAGCGACTATCGCGCGCCCGCCTGGCGCGTGGCCAAGGTCGAGCTCACCTTCGATCTGGGCATCGACAGCACGGAGGTAACGTCGCGACTGCACCTGCAGCGTGACCCGACACAACAGGCAGCACTGCGGCTGGATGGCGAAGGGCTGGAGCTGCTGTCGATCGCACTCGACGACCAGGCGCTTCCCGAGAGTGCATGGCGCTACGCCGACCATGTGCTGGAAGTGGACGGTGCCCGCGATGGCAGCGTGCTGGAGACCCGGGTGCGCGTGAAACCCGCAGCCAATACAGCGCTGGAAGGCCTGTACTTGTCGGGCTCGCGCGAAGCAGGCTTTCTGCTGACGCAGTGCGAGGCGGAAGGTTTCCGGCATATCACGTTCTTCCCCGATCGCCCCGACGTGTTGGCCAGCTACACGGTGACGCTGCGTGCCGATCGCGAACGTTTCCCGGTGCTGCTGGCCGGCGGTAATCCCGACGGCAGCGGCGAACTGGACGGTGGCCGCCACTGGGCGCGCTTCGTTGACCCACACCCCAAGCCGAGCTACCTGTTTGCACTGGTAGCCGGGCGCCTGCAGAAGATCGAGCGCGATTACGTTACCGATAGCGGACGCAAGGCGCAGTTGGTGATCTGGGCCGAGCCCGATGCCATTGGTCAATGCGGTTACGCGATGGATGCACTCGAGCGTTCCATGCGCTGGGACGAGGAAACCTACGGTCGCGAGTACGATCTCGACGTGTTCCACGTCGTCGCCACGCACGATTTCAACATGGGTGCGATGGAGAACAAGGGCCTTAATATCTTCAACGCGAAGTACCTGCTGGCCGATCCCGATTCGAGCACGGACGACGAGTACCGTGCGGCGGAAGCGGTGGTGGCGCACGAGTATTTTCACAACTGGAGCGGCAACCGCGTGACGTGCCGCGACTGGTTCCAGTTGTCGCTGAAGGAAGGTCTCACGGTATTCCGTGAGCAGCAGTTCTCGGCGGACATGAACTCCGCGCCGCTCAAGCGCATTGAAGACGTTGCGCTGTTGCGACGTGCGCAGTTCCCGGAAGATGCCGGTCCGCTGGCGCACCCTGTGCGTCCGGCGCAGTACAGCGAGATCAACAATTTCTACACTGCCACTGTCTACGAGAAGGGCTCGGAATTGGTGCGCATGGTTGCGGGCAGTCTGGGCCGCGAAGGTTTCCGCCGTGGCATGGATCTGTATTTCTCGCGCAACGACGGACATGCTGCGACGCTGGAGGATTTCCTCGGCGCGCTGGGCGAAGCCAACAGCATCGACCTCACGCCGTATCTCGCCTGGTACTCACAGGCGGGCACACCGCGGCTCAGCGCGCGCGGTCGCTATGACGTCGCGCAGCACACCTACACGCTCACGCTGTCTCAGCACACCGCACCCACGTCCAACCAGCCGACCAAGCGCGCGCTGCCGATTCCGGTGAAGCTGGCGCTGTTTGATCGCAACGGCCGCCTGCTGCCACTACGCATGGCGAACGATCCGGCCGATGCGGCCAGCGCCAATGAACGCGTCGTTGTGCTGGATCAGGCAGAGCAGTCATTCGTGTTTGAGCGGGTGACGGATGCTCCGGTGCCTTCACTGCTTCGGGGATTCTCCGCACCGGTGACCCTCGAATGCGATTACTCTCCCGATGAATTGGCGCTGTTGCTGCGCCATGACGTCGATGGCTTCAATCGCTGGGAGGCAGGCCAGCAGCTCGCGGCGCGCGCCTTCGACAACCTGCGCGATGGCGACACTACTGAAGCGCTCGATGCCTGGGCCCAGGCCTTAGCGGCCTTGTTCAACGACACCATCATCGATGATGCCCTGCTTGCCGACCTGCTCACGCCGCCGGGCGAGATCGAACTGGCCGAACGTGGGCGTTCGGTTGATCCATCGCATGTGCACGCTTTGCGCGTGAAACTGCAGGAACACCTGGCGCTACGTATTGGACGCGAAGTGCTGCAGCGTCGGTACGACGCGCTCGCGGCGCATACCAACATGGAACTCGATGCAGCCAGCCAGGCGCGGCGCCGCCTGAAGCGGCGCGTACTGGACCTGATCGCAACCATCGATCCGTGGGGCGCCCACACCCTGGCCACGCTGCAGTACGACAACGCACCAAGCATGACCGACCGTCTTGCGGCGCTGTCGGTGCTGGTGCGAGGCAACGCACCGCAGGCACATGCCGCGCTGCTGCATTTCCGTGAGCGCTATGCCGACAATCCGCTGGCGATGGACAAATGGTTCTCGGTGCAGACGCTGTTGCCGGGCGATGTCGTGCTCGAACGCGTACAGTCGCTGCTACAGGATGGCGCGTTTACGCTGAAAAACCCCAACCGCGTCAACGCGCTGTTCGGCACGTGGGCACGCGGCAATCCGGATGGCTTCCATCGTGCGGACGGCAGCGGCTATCGCCTACTGGGCCACTGCCTGCAGCAGCTGGACGCGATTAATCCACAGGTGGCCGCACGACTTGCCACGGCCTTCAATGGCTGGCAGCGCCTGGAACCTATTCGCCACGCCGCGGCACGCGCCGCCATCGACGCGCTGGCTGGGCAGCCGAATCTCTCCCGCAATCTGGGCGAGATCGTGCGCAGCATGCAGCACGGTTAAGAGTCGCCAACAAAACGTAGCGAGCGGCCGTCAGGCGGGTGCGGGCGGCGCGCAGGAACCGGAGTGTACTTGCGCGTACATGAGGATTCCGAGCACCGACCGCACCCGTCTGACGGTCGCGCAGTAGTTTTGTTTGCGGCTCTAAGTCCTCTCCATAAAGAAGCGCCCGAGTGCTTACCGTCTTTGGACGGGGCACCCGGGCGTAATTTTGTTTCAACGAGAGGATGTACCTTGATGAAGCAGACTTGCCTTACCTACGGACACCCAACCCCTTGGATATCCGCTGACGCCAGCCACCGCGAGGGCGGCGGCTAGACCTTCAGGCGCTCCAGTTCGTCGCGCAATCGGTCCAATCGCGAAAGCAGGCGCGGGCGCAGGGCCTGGCGTTCGCTCTCGCTACGTTCTTCCAGATGATCCATGGCCATTTCAACGCGGCCAAGTTCGATCAGTAGATCGTGATGCGGGTAAACCGGTTGAAGATCGACGCTCAGTTCCATGACGTTACGCCCCCAAATCCATTGCCTTTGTCCTTCATGGAGGAGCGAAGCAACGGCCGTGCCAGCAACGTGACCGATATCACATTCATTTTGGGGATGGATCACGGAATGACGCTGTGCGTCACGAGGTGCCAACTCTCGGCACAAACGAGCGTTTTAGTCACTTCACGTTCACGCGTCGGGCGTAAATATCCCACTCAACACGCAGCATCAAACGGCTGCTGGTAAACCATTTCGGTTTCTGGCGCCCGGCAACACGGTCATCCTGGATTCCCCCTGTTCCTGAGACCGCCGGGCGCCAGATCTTATTCAGAGCGCTTGAAAGCTCTTCAAAGCTCAGAAAAGGCGACGGCGCCCCGAGGGGCGCCGTCTTGCTTCCTCTTCCCGGCACGCGATCGAACCCCTGTCGTTCGATCTCGGCGCGCTGAATCGCGCAGCTTCTGCCCGTGAAAAGTGCACCGGAGGCAAAGCAGAAAGCATGCCAACGACCGAAGCGTCGTAACGGCGGTACCATAAGCGTCCACTCGGGTCCAAACCTGCGCTTTCAGGTCAGTTCTTATGCTTTTCCATCCGATTTCCTACGACGTGATCGTGGTTGGCGGCGGCCACGCCGGCACAGAGGCCGCATTGGCCTCCGCCCGCACGGGTGCGCGCACGCTACTTTTGAGCCATAACATCGAGACGATCGGCCAGATGAGCTGTAACCCAGCCATAGGCGGCATCGGCAAGGGGCACCTGGTCAAGGAAATCGACGCTCTGGGCGGCGCCATGGCGCACGCGGCCGACCTGGCTGGCATCCAGTGGCGCACGCTCAATGCATCCAAGGGCCCGGCTGTACGCGCCACGCGCTGCCAGGCCGACCGCGGACTCTACAAAGCCGCCATCCGCCGGCTAATGGAAACCCAGCCGAACCTGGAACTGTTCCAGCAGGCCGTGGACGATCTGATTCTGGAAGGCGGCCGCGTCACCGGCGTGGTCACCCAGATGGGCCTGGCCTTTCACGCTCGCGCGGTGGTGTTGACCGCCGGCACCTTCCTGGCCGGGAAGATCCATATCGGGCCGGCCCAGTACGCCGGTGGCCGCGCTGGCGACCCGCCCGCTAGCGCGCTCGCGCAGAAGCTACGTGAACTGCCGGTGGCGGCCGATCGCCTGAAGACCGGCACACCACCCCGCATCGATCTGCGCAGCATCGATTTCACCGGCTTGGAAGAGCAGCCGGGTGACAACCCGGCACCGGTGTTCTCGTACCTCGGCTCGCGCGACGAGCACCCGCGCCAGGTGAGTTGTTGGATCACGCATACCAGCGAGCACACGCATGAGCTGATTCGCGGCTCGCTCGACCGCTCGCCGCTGTATAGCGGCCAGATCGAGGGCGTGGGCCCACGCTACTGCCCTTCGATCGAGGACAAGGTGGTGCGGTTCGCTGAGAAAACCTCGCACCAGATCTTTGTCGAGCCGGAAGGGTTGGATACGTTCGAGGTGTACCCCAACGGCATCTCCACGTCGCTGCCGTACGACGTGCAGCTGGCGCTGGTGCATTCGATCAAGGGCTTCGAGAAAGCGCACATCACACGCCCGGGCTACGCCATCGAATACGACTATTTCGACCCGCGCGGCCTGCATCCGTGGCTGGAAACCAAAACCATTCCAGGCCTGTATTTCGCGGGCCAGATCAACGGCACCACCGGCTATGAAGAAGCGGGCGCGCAGGGTCTCATCGCGGGCCTCAACGCGGCGCTGGCCGTGAAGGGTGCAGCGCCGTGGTATCCGCGCCGCGACGAGGCTTACATCGGTGTGCTGATTGACGACCTCACCAGCAACGGCACCATTGAGCCGTACCGCATGTTCACCTCGCGCGCGGAGTATCGCCTGCACCTGCGCGAGGACAATGCCGACCTGCGCCTGACCGAAACCGGTCATCGCCTCGGCGTAGTGCCGCAAGCGCGTTACGACGCCTTGCGTGCCAAGCGTGACGCGGTGGAACACGAGACGCAGCGACTCAGCGCCATCTGGGCCGCGCCGGCCAACGCGCTGGGCGCCACAATCGCGCAGCAACTGGGCATCACGTTGAGTCGCGAGACCAACGCGCTGGACCTGCTTCGTCGACCGGAGCTCGACTACGCAACGTTGACGACGGTGACCGGTATTGGCCCGGCGGTGGACGAGCGTGACGTCGCCGCACAGGTGGAAGTGCAGACCAAGTACGCCGGTTACCTCGAGCGCCAGCGCGAGGAGATCGCGCGACAGCGCCGCCACGAACAGACCGCGATTCCCAGCAGCTTCGACTACGACAAGGTGCGGGGTCTTTCCGCCGAAGTGTTGCTCAAGCTCAAGCGCGTGCTGCCGGAAACTATCGGCCAAGCGGCGCGCATCAGCGGCGTCACGCCGGCAGCGATCTCGCTGCTACTCGTGCATCTCAAGCGCCGCGACGCGGCCTGATTCCGCTCATTCATTGCACCAAGATGCCTCGCCCGCATGGCATCATGCGGCCCTGACGGTTCTTCTCGGAGTACACCAATGGAAGTCTGGATCGGTCGGGACGGCGAACGGCACGGCCCGTACAAGGAAGTCGATGTGCGCCAGTGGCTGCGCAGCGGCCAGGTCAGCCCCGATGATCTGGGCTGGTACGAAGGCATGGCAGACTGGACACCGCTGTCGACACTGTTCCCCGACGAGCGCAGTGCCGAGCCACCGGCGTTTTCTGCCACGCCCCCGGCACCGCCCGCATACGCCGCTGCCCCCATCGCGTCGAACGGCAGCGCCGTCGCCGCGCTGGACGACTATGCCGGCTTCTGGAAGCGCGTCGCCGCTTACATTCTTGACGCGCTGGTGCTGTGGATTCCGAACACCATCCTGAGCACCATGCTCGGCGCGAGCAAGGCCGCCGAAGCGTATATGCAGGCGAAGCTGGCCGCCGGCGATGACCCGCAAATGGCGCTGCAGGCGTTGGACGCCTACATGCACGCACTGTGGCCTGCACTGATCGCGCAGACCATCGTCTCGTGGCTGTATTTCGCGTTGTGCGAGAGCTCGGCCTGGCAGGGCACGGTAGGCAAGCTCGCACTGGGCATCCGCGTCACGGACATGGATGGCAAGCGTATCGGCTTCGGGCGCGCCACAGGCCGCTATTTCGCCAAGATCATCAGTGCTTTCACGCTGTGCATCGGCTTCCTGATGGTGGCGTGGACGCAGCGCAAGCAGGGCCTCCACGACCTGCTCGCGCAGACGCTGGTGCTCAATGGCCGCGCCAAGGACGTTGCAACGAAAGTCCAACGTACCGACCAGGACAACAGCTCGTTCAACGCGTGACATCGCGCGCTATACGGCGCGAGGATGGTTTGATCATGGGACGCGCCGCCGCGAATGCACGGCGGCGCTGACGTCACGGGAACATTACGTTCACGCACTCGTCGCATCTGCGTGGCACGCTCTCCGATCCCACCATCAACAGCACACAAATGGACGTCGATCCGTCTGCAGCCGTGCATTGCGTATGCATGCGCATGGTTATGACCTATGGCGGATGCGATCTACTGTGCAAGAGGCGCATGCTCTAACGCACAGGGGGCCGCGCACCAGGCAAGGTCATGGCCCAATCCCTCCCCGATTGCGGCTGGATTTACCAGTGCGACGACATCGTCGTCGAGCCGCGCGCGCACCGCCTTGAGCGGGCGGGCACGTCGATTTCCGTGGAGCCGAAGGCTTATGCGGTGCTGGTGGTTCTGCTGCAGCAAGCCGGCGAAGTCGTCCGCAAGGACGCGCTGCTCGATGCGGCGTGGGGGCATCGTCACGTCACTCCCGGCGTGCTGACTCGCGTCATTTCCCAACTGCGCCATGCACTCGGTGACTGCGCATCGCAACCGCGCTATATCGCCACGGTGCACAGTCTGGGCTATCGCTTCATCGGCGACGTGCACCGCATGCCGTCCGCCGCGTCTCCCGCCAACGAGCCGATGCCGGACGTGGCGAGCAACGACGACCTTGCGTCCGCTTTGGACGCGCCAGCACCTTCGCGCCGGTCACCATCTCCGCAAAAACGCTGGGTGGCAGCCGCCATCACCTTGGCGGTAATCGTCGCCATGATGGCGGCCGCACACCTATGGCACACGCCCAATGGCCACCCGTCCGAGCCGCTGATGACCCCTCGGCCCGCACTTGCGGTGATGCCAGTCGCGCACGAACAGGAAGTACGTCCGCTCCATCCGCACCACTGGCCGCGCTACCGCCGCATCGCCACGGAGTATCCCGGAGACCGCGACGATGTCCCCTCCGAACTCCGTGCTGCGGGCTATCTGGCGCTTCGCCCTGAACAGGCGCCCGCTGCGCGTCAGTAGACGTCGGCACCGACTTGCTATGATCGACGGCCCGACGGATCGCGAGCCGATCCGTCGTCTTGTCGAACAGGAATCGTCTCAGCCTCATGCTCAGCATCGAACAACGTATTGCCCAGGACATCGCCGCCAAGCCGGACCAGGTACACGCCGCGGTGGATTTGCTCGACGGCGGCGCGACCGTGCCCTTCATCGCCCGCTACCGCAAGGAAGCCACCGGCGGTCTCGATGACACGCAGCTGCGAATGCTGGAAGAGCGCCTGCGCTATCTGCGCGAGCTGGAGGAACGCCGTAGCGCGATCCTCGCCAGCGTCGAGGAACAGGGCAAGCTCAGCGATGCGCTGAAAAACGACATTCTTTCGGCAGATACCAAGGCGCGCCTGGAAGACTTGTACCTGCCGTACAAGCCCAAGCGTCGCACCAAGGCGCAGATCGCGCGCGAAGCTGGCCTGGAGCCGCTCGCCACGGGTCTGCGTGAAGACCCCACACAGACGCCGGAAGCCGTTGCCGAATCGTTCGTCGATGCGGAGAAGGGTGTGGCGGACGTGCGTGCTGCGCTGGATGGTGCCCGCGCCATCCTGATGGAGAGCATTGCCGAGGACGCCGGCTTGCTCGGCGAGCTGCGCGATTGGCTATGGGACAAGGGCCAGATTCGCGCAAAAGTGGTCGCAGGCAAGGAGAACGAAGGCGCGAAGTTCCGCGACTACTTCGATCACGTGGAACCGATCGGGAAGATTCCCTCGCATCGCCTGCTCGCGCTGATGCGCGCGCGCAACGAAGGCGTGCTTGAGCTGGAGCTGTCGCCCACGCTGGACCTGGAGCAGGGCCACGTTGAAGGCGAAGGCCGCGTGGCTGCACATGCCGGCATTCTCGATCGCGGCCGCGCCGCCGATGCGTGGCTGCGCGAAACGGTGCGCCTCACCTGGCGAGTGAAGCTGCATCTGCATCTCACACTGGATCTGTTTGGCCGCGTGCGTGAAGGTGCGGAAGACGAAGCCATTCGTGTGTTTGGCGACAACCTCAAGGATCTTATGCTCGCCGCGCCGGCTGGCGCGAAAAGCGTGATGGGCCTGGATCCGGGCATCCGCACTGGCGTGAAAGTGGCCGTAGTCGATGCCACCGGCAAGTTGCTGGCCACCGACACCGTCTATCCGCACGAGCCGCGCAAACAGTGGGATCAGTCGATCCAGCGCATCGCACTGCTCTGCAAGGAGCACAAGGTGGATCTCATCGCTATCGGCAACGGCACTGCGTCGCGCGAAACCGATAAGTTGGCTGGTGAAGTGATCAAGAAGCATACGGACCTCAAGCTCTCCAAGATCGTGGTGAGCGAAGCGGGCGCGTCGGTGTACTCCGCTTCGGAAATCGCCGCCAAGGAATTCCCTGATGTGGATGTGAGCCTGCGTGGCGCCGTGTCCATCGCGCGCCGCCTGCAGGATCCGCTCGCCGAGTTGGTGAAGATCGAACCCAAAGCCATCGGCGTGGGCCAATACCAGCACGACGTGAACCAAGTGAAGCTGGCGCGCGCGCTGGACGCGAAGGTCGAGGACTGCGTTAACGCCGTAGGCGTGGATGTGAACACCGCCTCTGCCGCGCTGCTCTCGCGCGTGGCGGGCCTCTCCGCCAGCGTGGCGGAAAATGTAGTGAAGCATCGCGATGCCAACGGTCCGTTCGCCAATCGCAAGGCACTGCTGAAAGTGCCGCGCCTGGGCGACAAGGCGTTCGAGCAATGCGCGGGCTTCCTGCGTGTACCTAACGGCGACAATCCGCTCGATACGAGCTCGGTGCACCCGGAAGCGTATCCGGTGATCGAGCGCATCATTGCCCAGTGTGGCCGCGAGGTGCGCTCCATCATCGGCGATACCAGTTTCTTGCGCGGCCTTAAGGCTGAGCAGTTCACCGACGAGACGTTCGGCGTGCCGACGGTGCGCGACATCCTCAAGGAACTGGAGAAACCCGGCCGCGATCCGCGCCCGGAGTTCGTGGCACCGAGTTTCGCCGAGGGCGTGGAAGACCTGAAGGACCTGCGCCCTGGCATGGTGCTGGAAGGCCGTGTGACCAACGTGGCGGCGTTCGGGGCGTTCGTGGATATCGGCGTGCACCAGGATGGTCTCGTGCACGTCTCGGCGCTCTCGCACACCTTCGTGAAGGATCCGCGCGACGCGGTGAAGGCGGGCGACATCGTCAAGGTCAAGGTGATGGAAGTCGACCTGCCGCGCCAACGCATCGGCCTGTCCATGCGCCTGGACGACGAGCCGGGCCAGCAGGTCCGTGGTGCTCGCCCGGCGGGTGGCAACGATGCTGCTCCCCGTGGCGGCCAACGCGACAACCGCGGCCCCCGTCCTGGTGGCGGCACACCCAAGCCGGCCCCTGTGCCGACCAACAGCGCGTTTGCAGACGCCTTCTCCAAGGCTAAGCAGCGCTAAGTAGCGACAGGGAATTCGGTTGCGGGGCGTAACGCCGATAGGCGACGCCCCGCAACGCGATTGTCAGGACCTTGGACACTTGTTTCCGGGCGCCCATTTTGATGGCCCCGGCAGGTTCTTTCGTTCGCGGTGCGGCGCAGCATGCGCTGACGTATGGGCATGCATTACCGTAACGAGGAGATAACAAAGAACCGCCCGGTCCAAGGAGTGTTACCGACATGCCCCGTACTCGTACTATCGCAGGCGCCATCGCCGCCGCGCTGCTGATCAGCTCCCCGGCCTTCGCCGCCAAGTCCCAGTTCGACAGCGTTGTCGTGTTCGGCGACAGCCTGAGCGATGCCGGCAACATTTCCCTCGCCACCAACCCGGCCATCCAGCCGCCGCTGGAATTCACCACCAACCCTGGCGCGGTCACCGTGCAGAACGTGGCCGGGCATTACGGTTACAACCTCAGCGCCTCGCTGGCGGGTGGCACCGACTACGCCTGGGGTGGCGCCGGTGTACTGACCAATTCGCCGGGTACCCCGTCGGCCGTGCCGACCATCACCACCCAGGTGAACGCCTACCTCGCAGGCGGCAAGTTCGACAGCAAGGCGCTGTACTCCATCTGGGGTGGCGCCAATGACATCTTCTACGCCGCGACGGCCGCTGGCGCCGGTGCCACCGCGCAGCAGCTCATCCAGCAGAACGTAACCGCCACACTGGGCCAACTCGCCGCCAGCGGCCAGTACACCCAGGCGCAGATTGCGGCACTAACCCCGGCCATCACCCAGCAGGTGACGGCACAGGTAACCCAAGCCGTGCTCGCCAAGGCCGGCGTATCCGGTTTCCTGACGGCCGACCAGGCTGCAGGCTCCATCGCTGCCGCCGCCCAGCAGGAAGTGAAGCTGATCGGCCAGATGCAGGCCGCCGGCGCCAAGAACATCCTGGTGTTCAACCTGCCCAACATCGGCCTGACCCCGTCTGGCCTGGAGCAGGGCGCCAGCGCTGCCTCATCGCTGACCAGCCTCAGCCTGGTGTTCAACGGCACGCTCAACGCGGGCCTGGGCCAGCTGGGCAAGGGCATCGTCCCGGTCGACACCTACAGCCTGCTCAACGAGGTCATCGCCAACCCGACCGCGTTCGGCTTCACCAATGTCACCAACGAAGCCTGCGGCGTGGGCTCGAGTTCCGTGCAGTGCGGTCCGCAGGGTTCGGGCCTGCCGTATACCTACGCACCGGGCACCAACCAGACCTACCTGTTCGCCGATGGCGTCCACCCGACCACCGCGGCTGACGTGATGCTGGGCCAGTATGTGGTCTCCATCCTCAGCGCACCGGGCTACGCCTCGCTGCTGGCTGAAGCACCGCTGGCCTCGATCCAGGCTCAGAACCGCGCTATCCGCAAGCAGATGCTGGACGACGGCCAGGGTAGCGACACCCGCGTGTTTGCCAACGTTGACTACGGCGACCAGCGCTTTGACGGCAGCAGCAGCTCGCCGCGCACCAAGAGCAACAACGTCAACCTGACCATGGGCGCGGACGTGCGCTTCAATGACAACTGGTCGGGCGGCGTGGCCATGAACATCGGCCAGCACAATGCCGATTACGACGGCGGTGGCGGCTACAAGCTGCAGGACGTGTCCGGCCTCGGTTACCTCACCTGGCACCAGGGCGGCGGCTACGTTGGCGGTTACGTCGACTTCGGTCAGGACAACTTCTCCGACATCGAGCGCAAGATCCAGATCGGCTCCCTGCTCCGCACCGAAACCGCCAAGGCGGACGGTAACCATGTCGGCGCCGGCCTTACCGGCGGCTACTGGTTCGAGATCAACGCGCTGCGCACCGGTCCGTTCGCTACGGTCGAGTGGCAGACGGTCAAGGTCAACAGCTTCAACGAATCCAGCAGCGACAGTACCGCCATGTGGTTCGGTAGCCAGCAGCGCGACTCGCAGGTGTCCACCCTCGGTTGGCGTCTGGAAGGTCAGTGGCAGGCCGGCAACACCATGTTGAAGCCGTACGCCGAACTGGCCTGGAACCACGACAGCAAGGCAGATCCGCGCGAAGTCACCGCCGGCCTCAACGGCATGCAGGGCTCCTTCGCCCTGGTCGGCTTCACGCCGGACAAGACCTGGGGCACCGGCGACATCGGCCTGAGCGCTCAGTTCAACCAGGCCCTCAGCGGCTGGCTCGGCTACAGCGGCCGCTTCGGCGACAGCAGCCAGAAGTACAGCAGCGTCAACCTGGGCATGAAGTACGCCTTCTAAGGTCTACGTTGGTTCTGCAGAAAAGCCGTCCGCGTGAGCGGGCGGCTTTTTTTTGGGTGCGAAGCACATGCGATGCGCAGCTCCGCTGCACGAGCCGGCGGCTTGCCGCTTTTGACCTTCGGGCCCCCTGTGCGGCGGTGAGGGGTGGACGACAAGGCCCGCAGGGGAATCGGCAGGAGGTCGAAACGCCCGCCGCGTAGGCGGCCAGATCACCGCCACGCGACAATCAAACACCGGGGCTCTGGACCCCTGCCTGCGCAGGGGTGACGGCTAAAGATGAAACGCTGAGGCGAGCACCCGACCTTTACCCCCTTTTCGGGGCTCAGCCCAACCCTCTCCCCAAAGGGGAGAGGGAGAAGAGCGCGCCTTTCCGCCGACCCAATCGTTTGGACGTCCATACACCCAAACGCCAGACAAGAAAAAAGCCGCCAGCTTTCGCCGGCGGCTTTTCTCGAATTCGGAACCGTGAGGGCTTACTTGCCCTTGCCGTTCGTCGCCAGGCCAAGAATGGTCTGCGCCTGCTTCTGCAGGCTAGCTGCTTCGTCGTCCGCCAGCGGCGAGCTCTTGCCGCCCTGGTCGTTGGTCTTCAGCACCAGGGTGCCATCGGAGATCCACGCCGCGCGCTCGGTCGAGGTCGGCTTGGCGTCCTTGCTGGACTTCTTCTGCTGCACGACCACCCACGGCTTGCCGTCCTTGTAGGCGTAATCGGTGCTGGTGAAGCCCTTGTCGCCGTAGTCGACTTCTTCGCGGATGAACTTCACATCACCGGCCTGGCGGAACACCTGCCAGCCACGCGACACCTTGTCTTCCAGCTTGGTGCCGCTGCTGATCTTCATGCCACCGATCTGCTTCTGCACGGAAGTGAAAGCTGCCAGCTCCTTCTCGCCCGGGGTCTGCTCGGGGAAGAGTTGCACATTCAGGCCGGTGGACGGCTTGCCATTGAGCACCGGCGTCTGCAAGCGCGGCTTATAGGTACGCTCGCCGTCGGTCAGCACGGCCTGGAGCACGTACACGCCAGCCGGGTTCACGTCAGCGGCATTGAACGGCAGCTCGAAGGAGATCGGCAGCGTATTGGCCGGCTCGACCGTCTTGGTCGCGAGCGGCTTGCTGTCCTGCTGGCTCACGTCGATCAGGGTCAGGTCAAGCTTGGCGGCCGCCGAAACGCTGCTGCCTTCGGGCACGGACACTTGGCCGGTGACCTGATTCGCCTGTGCCGGCGTCTGGGCGGCGTTGCCACCTTCGGCGCCACCTTGGGACGACTGGGAAGAATTACCGCAGCCGGCGAGAGCCAAAGCGGCGACCGACATCAGCGACCAAACAAGACGGCGCATGGGAAACCTCTATCGAATGTCAGGGCTAGCGCGAGAACCAACAGGCGCCCAACACGCCTCGTGCTCTACACGGGGGAAGTTATCAGGATAGCCCAAAGGTAAGGCCTTGTAAAAGTTGGCTCCATGCGCTTGCGTATGCAAAAGCGAATGGCCGCCCAAATGGTCCATGAACAAAAAGGGCGGCCCGGTCTGGGCCGCCCTTCGTGGTTGCATCGATGTCGCTTAGAAACGCTGCGAGTACTTCAGGTAATAGAAACGACCGATGTCAAAGCCGCCGTAATACACGAACGAGCTGGCTGGCTTCGTGTACATGATGGGCCCTTGCTTATCGAACACGTTGTTGGCGCCGACCGAGATGATGCCCTTCCACGGCAGCGTCCAGCGGAACTGCACGTCGTTGAACGTCGTGCTGCCCACGTGACGCATGGGCGAGGCACCGTTGAACGGATCGACGTGGTTCGGTTCGTTGCACTCGGTCGTGAACGAGCACTTCTCGGTCATACCGGAGTAGTAACGCACCGTCCAGGTCGCGCCGAAGATGCCCTTGCTCCAGTCCAACGTCACGTTGGAGCGGGTGCGGAAGGTAACGCCGGCACTGTTGGCCACGCCCACGAACGGCTGCACCTTGGTGGACGGGTTATCGTCCGCCTTGATGTTGAGGTAGTCGACGTAGGTCGTATTCCAGCGGGCCACGAACTGACCGATCGATTCCAGCGAGAAGCGGTAGTTCACGCCGAAGTCGTAACCGGCTGTCTTCTCCCAACCCTTGTTGGTCAAACCGTAGTACATGTTGGTGATGGCGCCGGTGGACGGATCGCGCTGGAAGCTCGTGCAACGCGAAGCGATGCCGCCGGAGTAGCAGTCATCCAAAATGTTCTGCACGGTATCGGCCGAGATCAGGTTCTTGATGTCGATCCGGTACCAGTCCAACGAGACGTCGAAGCCTTCGATGTAGTGCGGGCTGTAGATCATGCCCAGCGTACGGGTCGTGGCGGTTTCCGGCGTCAGGTTGGGGTTGGAGCCGTTGGTGAACTGGTAGTTCGACTGGCACGGATACGTGGTGCACGGCACGAGTGCCTGGCCAAGCTGGTGGAAGTTCGCAGCCACCGTCGGCTGGCCACCAAAGCCCGAACCGCAACGCGCCGCCACCGCTGGGTTGCCCTTGGCTGAGCCACGGGTGGCATCGCACGGGTCGATATACGACTCGAAGCTGCCACCGACGCCGCCGTAGAGGTCGGAAATGGTCGGCGCGCGGAAACCCTGCGCCCAGCTGCCGCGCACCAGCAGGTCATCAATCGGCTTCCACTTGAGGCCGAACTTGCTGTTGGTGGTGCTACCGAAGTTGTTGTAGTCGGAGTAACGCGTGGCCACGTTCACCGATAGCTCGCGAGCCATGGTCATGTCACGCAGCAGGGGCGCGTCCAGTTCCAGGTAGGCTTCGTTCACCCGGTACTTGCCAGACGTGGTGGTCGCCGCCAGACCCGAGCTGAGGCCCGCCTGGTTGAACGCGTCAGGCACGAAGCGACCTTCTTCTTCACGATGCTCCACACCGGCAGCGATACCCAGGTCGCCACCCGGCAGCGAGAACCAGGTGCCCGCGATGTTGGCGGTATAGTCGACCGTGGTGGTCCTGCCGGTGTCGTGGTACTCGGGAAACAGGAACTTCTGCAGCGCCGGATCCGACAGCGAACCCGCACCCGCCTGACCGTAGGCCAGTAACGGATTCCACGGCACGCAGCCGGCAATCGCCTTGCCGTTGGTACCGCAATGCACCTTGCCGTCCGAACCCAGGAACGACGGGCCCAGCGCCGACCCGGCGTTCACCAGGTTGAAGTCGCCGTGGCCGATCTTCAGCATGTTATTGCGATTGGTCATCGCGCCCACGTCCCAGTTGAACGTGTGACCGCCTAGATCAAAGTAGCCTTCGAAGCCCGCCGTCCAGCGATAGGTCTCCAGCTCGCTATCGGTCGTACGGGGCATTTCCCAGCCGCGGCGGGTGAAGTTGGCGGTCTTGCCCAGCGGGTTGAAGTAACTGCCGGCATCCAGCGGCGTGCCGAACGAGCTCGACTGGTAGGGATAGCCCGCGATCTGCTGTTCCGTCTTGCGCTTGTTGTAGAGGAAGTCCGTCTTGAACGCGATGTTCTCGTCCAGGTTGTACTTGCCCGCGACGAACAGCGAAGTACGCTGGCTACCCGTCTGCAGCATCATCTGCTGGTTCGAGTTGGCGTACTGGTCTGTCGTCTGCGGGCGGTAGTTCGCGAAGTTGCGCGTATCGCTACCCGGCGTCGGCACGCAGTTCGGGTACTTCTTGGTGCTCGCATTCAGCGGGCCGCACGGGGCGTTCACGAGGGCGCCGTACTGACTCACCGCACTCCAGCCAGCCGTCGGCTGCGGGTGGTTCGGGCCCGAGGGGTATTCGCTGAATTCGCGATCCTTGGCCCATACCGGGTCTTCCTTCACGTACTGCGCGCTCATCATGAGCGAGCCGCGGTCGTTGGCGGTGCCTAGCGTGAAGTCGTAGATCTGCTTCTTGCCGTCGCCTTGGTCGTACTCGCCCACGTAGGCGTTTGCTTCAGCGCCGGTGTAATTGCTGCGGGTGATCACGTTCACCACGCCTGCGATGGCGTCTGAACCGTAGATCGAGGAGCCGCCGTCCTTCAGCACTTCGATGCGCTCGATGGCGGACATCGGAATCTGGTTCAGGTCCTGCAGGCCGGTGGTGTTCGCGCCAAGACGCTTGCCGTTGACCAAAACCAGGGTGCGGTTGGGACCGATGTTGCGCAGGTCGACGTAGTAACCGCCTACGTTTTCACCCGAGGACAGCGCATTGGCGCGGCTGATCGGCGGCGAACCCACTTCCGTGAGGTTCTGCAGGACGTCGGCAACCGAGGTGAAGCCCTGGTTCTCCAATTGCTTGCGGTCGATCATGATGACCGGCTGCGCCGTTTCCACGTCGACGCGCGGAATGCGCGAACCGGTGACGGTGACGGCTTCCAGCTTCTTGGCTTCACCCGGGATAGGACCGGTAGCGTCCTGCGCCAGGACCGGCGCCGCCACCACGAAGGTACCTACGGACAGTGCCACACGCACGGCCACCGTAAGTTTATTATCAACTTTCTTGCGGAACTGCATATTTACTCCCCAGTAAAAGACGTCGGCCCCAACCGACGCCAAAAGGCCGCCTTGCTATGCAAGTGGCAGGTTCTGAAGGCGTTGCACCTCAGAACTTGCTGTCTGCCAGCTGAACAAGCCGGCGGATTCGTGATTACCAATTCGCAACCATTGCGTTCTTGATCTCGGTAGAAGTTGCTCCTTGTGAGCCACAACTACCAAGAACTTACGACCTTATGGGAAAATTCTTGCGAATGTCAACGCTTTCGTAACGCTTGCTTCACGTTGAGATTCGGTTTTCAAGGCCACGCTCCTACTCACAAGTCGCCATCCGCCAGGAAAATGCGATGAATATGCAAAAAATTTCGACCAACGAGTCCTCATCCACCTTTGCTGACCGCATCAAAGTGCTGATCCAGCGGGTGGGCAGCGTCACCGAGATCGCACGTATGTGCGGGTTCTCCGAAGGCGTCGTGCGCAGCTGGCGCGACGGCAACACGGACCCGTCGCGCGCACGTTGCGTCACGCTGGCCAAGACCCTGGGTATTTCCCTGGTGTGGCTGGTGGCTGGCGAAGGGCAGATTCAGGTCACGGACGCCATGGCCTCGGGCGAAGATCTGCCGAATGCGGAAGCATCGGCCAACCGCCATCGGTCCAAGCTGCGCACCGCGGCAGACACCCTGCATGCCAGCGGCCTGGCCATGGATCCGAGCCGCCTGAACACGGCGCTCCGCATCCTGCAGTCAGAGCTGGATCTGGCCGAGAGTCGCCTGACCTTGGCGGACAACGCCGACATGCTGGCTGACCTTTACGAGATCCTGGGTCCGGGCGGCAACGACGTCGACGCCACGGCCATGGTGTCGTTCAATCAGCGTCTGCACGAGCGCGTGAAGCGCGGTCGCCAGATCGTTGCATAAGGTGCTGACCTCGCTCCTGGCATAAAAAAACGGCAGCCGCCTGGCTGCCGTTTTTTGTGGGCGATGACCCGCCGCGTTACAGGCGGGCGATGTCGGCGATGGCACCGAATTGCGCCTTGAGCTGGCCCAGCAGGGCCAGTCGGTTGGCGCGCACGGCCGGGTTGTCTGCGTTCACCAGCACGCTGTCGAAGAAGGCGTCCACCGGCGCCTGCAACTGGGCGAGACGCGTTAGCACCGCGGCGTAGTCGCCAGCCTGCAGCGGCGCCACCGTATCGGCGCGGGCCGCGTCGAGCGCGGCATGCAGTGCACGCTCAGCATCTGCCTCGAAATGAGCCGGATCCACCGAAGTGCCCACCGGCACGGCACCCGCCTCCTCAGCCTGCTTGCGCAGAATGTTGGCGACGCGCTTGTTGGCGGCGGCCAGGCTCAGCGCTTCCGACCGGCGGCCGAACTCGCCCACCGCACGCAGGCGGCGATCGAAATCGACCAAACTGGACGGTGATACGGCCAGCACAGCCTCGAACTGTTCGGTAGTGAAGCCCTGCTCGGCGTAATAGCCGCGCAGGCGATCGAGCACGAATTCCACCAGTTCGTCGGCGAGCACCGCCCGACGCTTGCCCGCATCGAGCGCGGGCGCCTTGCCGTCCTTGCCCGGCTTAAGGCCAGCCGCGAGCGCGGCTTCTGGCAACAATTCCAGCGCCTCGACAAAGCTGCCGCGCAGGTCGAGCTCAAGACCGCCTTCGACCAGCGTACGCGCAAGACCGAGCGCGGCGCGGCGCAACGCGAACGGATCCTTGTTACCGCTCGGCTTCATACCGACGGCAAAGATGCCTGCCAGCGTGTCGAACCGATCCGCTACGGCGAGCACCTGGCCAACCTTGCCAGCCGCGATGGCGTCGCCGGCGAAACGGGGCTGGTAGTAGCTGTCCAGCGCGTCGGCCACGTCCTTCGCCTCACCGTGGTGCGAGGCGTAATAACGGCCCATCACACCCTGCAATTCGGGGAATTCACCGACCATACGGGTGAGCAGATCGCATTTGCTGAGTGCCGCCGCACGCGTCGCCGCGCCGGCATCCACGCCCACGCGAGCGGCGATGATGCGAGCCAGCTCGGCCGCGCGCACGCTCTTGTCCCACAGGCTGCCCAGCGCCTGCTGGTAGGTCACATTCTTCAGCTGGTCCTGGTAGCTTGCCAGCGGCTCCTTGAGGTCTTCGTCCCAGAAGAACTTGGCATCCGCGAAGCGCGGACGGATCACGCGCTCGTAGCCCTTGCGGATTTCCGATGGCTGCTTGCTCTCGATGTTGGCGATACCGATGAAGTGCTCGGTGAGCTTGCCGTCCGCGTCGAACACCGGCACAAACTTTTGATTGGTCTCCATGGTGGTGACCAGGGCTTCCGGCGGCACGGCGAGGAACTCACGATCGAACGTGCATGCAATCGCCACCGGCCATTCGGTGAGGTTGGCGATTTCGTTGAGCAACGCGTCATCGAGCTGCGGTACGCCACCGGTTTCCTTAGCTGCGCGGGCGACTTCATCGCGGATCTTCTGGCGGCGCTCGGCCGGATCGGCCAGCACCTTCGCCGCAGTCATCGCATCGAGCCAACTGTCGGCATCGGCGACATGCACCGGCTGTGTGTGCATGAAGCGATGACCGCGCGACTTGCGCCCACTGGTCAGGCCCAGCACGGAACCATCGACGATGTCCGAGCCATGCAGGATCACCAGCCAGTGCGCAGGACGCACGAAGCTGTAGTCGTGATCGCCCCAGCGCATGGGCTTGGGAATGGGCAGGCCCTTGAGCGCCTCGTCGACGATCTCCGGCAGCAACGCCGCGACCGGCTGACCCGGTTTCACCGCGCGGAACACGAACCACGAACCCTTATCGGTTTCGAGCTTCTCCAATTGCTCCACCGTGACGCCACACGACTGCGCAAAGCCTTGCAGAGCCTTGCTCGGCTGGCCATTCGCATCCAGCGCGGCGTTGACGGCAGGGCCACGACGCTCGAGGTTCTGCTCCGGCTGGTTCACCGCCACCGACGGGATATGGACGGCCAAACGGCGAGGCGAGGCATATAGCTTGGCCTCGTCCAGGCCGGCTTCAACACCACGCTTGGCCAGACCGTCGCAAATGCCGCGCGAGAACGCCGTAGCCAGTTCGTCTAGCGCCTTGGGCGGCAGTTCCTCAGTGCCCAGCTCAATCAACAGCGGCTTGGTGGCGGCGCTCATGCAGCCTGCTCCTTGAGGTTCTTCTTCACGCCCGGGAAGCCGAGCTTTTCACGTTGTGCCACATAGGCCTCGGCCACTGCGCGGGCCAGCGTGCGTACACGCAGGATGTAGCGCTGACGTTCGGTCACACTGATGGCACGGCGGGCATCAAGCAAATTGAAGGTATGGCTGGCTTTCATCACCTGCTCGTAAGCTGGCAACGGCAGGCCAACGGCGATCAGCTTGTTGGCCTCGCCTTCGCACACGTCGAACCAGCGCAGCAATTCCGGCACGTTGGCGTGCTCGAAGTTGTACGTGCTTTGTTCCACTTCGTTTTGATGGAACACGTCGCCATAGGTGACGGTGCCGTGCGGGCCTTCGGTCCACACCAGATCGTAGATGTTGTCGACGTTCTGCAGGTACATGGCCAGGCGCTCGAGACCGTAGGTGATCTCACCGGTCACGGGACGACACTCCAAGCCACCTGCTTGCTGGAAGTAAGTGAACTGGGTCACTTCCATGCCGTTGAGCCAGACCTCCCATCCCAGGCCCCAGGCGCCCAGCGTGGGCGATTCCCAGTTGTCCTCGACGAAGCGCAAGTCATGCACCAGCGGATCCAGCCCCAACTCCTTCAGCGAACCGATGTACAGGTCCAGGATGTTGTCCGGATTGGGCTTCATCACCACCTGATACTGGTAGTAATGCTGCAGGCGGTTGGGGTTTTGGCCGTAGCGGCCATCAGTAGGACGGCGCGAGGGCTGCACATAGGCCGCTGCCCACGGCTCGGGACCGAGCGAACGCAGGAAGGTGGCAGGGTGGAAGGTGCCGGCGCCGACCTCGGTATCGAGGGGCTGCAGCAAGACACAACCCTGCGCCGCCCAGTAGCGGTTGAGGGTCTGGATCACATCTTGGAAGGTGCGCGCGGACATGGCTTTCCGTGGGCTTGAATAAAGCGGGTTAGTATAGCCGGGACCGCATTCTCCGCTGGATTCCGGCGAAAAATGCCCACCAGGAGAGATCGCTGCATGGCCGCTTCGCCGCAATCCGTGTCCCTGCTCGGCCGCCATAACCGGCTGGTACTCGACGACATGCTGGCCACACTGGTGGTTGATGGGTATTTGCTGGCCGAAGATGCCAAGCAGGTCCGCATGGGGTCCCGCAGTGGACGCAGCACGGTGGAGCTGCATCCGCTGGTGCTGGTGGCGAATGCCAAGCTGCCCAACCAGCGGGATCCGGGTCGCCCGCTGAGCCTGGAGGCACTGACCGAATGGCTGGCACGTCACGCCCAGCTGCCGTACCTCAAGATCGACCCGATGAAGATCAACGCAGCCTCGGTGACCCAGGTGGTGAGCCGTGCTTACGCGGAGCGCCATCGCATCCTGCCCGTCGCTGTCACGTCGGGCGAAGTGACCTTCGCCACCTGCGAACCGTTCGATAACGGCTGGGCGCCTGATCTGTCGCACATGATTCGCCGCGACGTGAAGCGTGTGGTGTCCAATCCGATCGACATCAATCGCTACCTGGCCGAATTCTATGGGGTGCAGCGCTCCATCCAACTGGCACAGGACGCCAAGGGTCAAGGTACGCCGTCGGGAATTCTCAACTTCGAACAGCTGCTGGAACTGGGCAAGAGCGGCGAGGTTGGCGCGGACGACCGCCACGTTGTGCATATTGTCGATTGGCTGCTGCAGTACGCCTTCGAACAACGCGCCTCGGACATCCACTTGGAGCCCCGCCGCGACGCCGGCCTCATGCGCTTTCGCATCGACGGTGTGATGCACAAGGTGTTCGAGCTACCGCCGCCGGTGATGACTGCGGTGACTGCACGTATCAAGATCCTTTCGCGCATGGACGTAGCGGAGAAGCGCCGGCCGCAGGATGGTCGCATCAAGACGCGCTCCTCGACCGGCCGCGAAGTGGAACTGCGTATCTCCACCATGCCGACGGCGTTCGGCGAAAAGGTGGTGATGCGTATCTTTGACCCGGACATCGTCGCCAAAGACTTCTCGCAACTGGGTTTCTCTGCGGAGGAAAACGACTCGTGGCGCACGATGGTCGAGCGCCCGCACGGCATTGTGCTGGTGACTGGCCCCACCGGTTCGGGCAAGACCACGACGTTGTATTCCACGCTCAAGCACCTCGCCACACCCGAACTGAATGTGTGCACGGTGGAAGACCCGATCGAAATGGTCAGCCCCGAGTTCAACCAGATGCAGGTACAGCCCGCGATTGATCTGGACTTCGCGATGGGCGTACGCACGCTGTTGCGACAGGACCCAGACATCATCATGGTGGGCGAAATCCGCGACCTGGAAACCGCGCAGATGGCGGTGCAGGCATCGCTTACGGGTCACCTCGTGCTGTCCACGCTGCATACCAACGATGCACCCAGCGCGATCACGCGTCTGCTCGATCTCAGGCGTGCCGCATTACCTGATCCAATCGACGTTGACAGGTGTCGTCGCGCAGCGACTGGTGCGCACACTATGCGCGCACTGCAAACAGGAAACCGAGCAGGATCCGCACGAGTGGACCGCCCTTACACACGGCTGGTCGGTGCCTTTGCCCGGTAAGGTGTTCAAGCCGGTTGGCTGCCTGGAATGTCGCAACACCGGTTTCATGGGACGCACCGGTATCTATGAGATGTTGCCGCTGACGTCGCGGCTGCGTGGTTTGATTTCGGCACAGCTGGATCTTGGGCACTTTGGTCATGCTGCCCTGGCCGAAGGCATGCGTCCGTTGCGCATTTCCGCCGCAGCCCAAGTAGCCCGCGGTGTCACCACAGTGAAGGAAGTCCTGACCGTGATTCCGCCAATTGAACATGGCACTGTCTGAAGCTGTCCAACCGTCCCGCCTTCCACTGTCGTATCGCATGAAGCCTGTACTGATCATCCGCACCGGTCGCGCCCCTGATTCCATCCGAGCACGGCACGGTGACTTCCCTCATTGGTTTCGCCTTGGTGCGCAACTTTCTCCCGAGCGCATGCGCGTCATCGATGTAGAGGCAGGCGAAGAGCTGCCGCCGCCGAACCAAGTGGCCGGCGCACTTATCACCGGCTCTGCTGCCATGGTCACGGAGCGTAGACCGTGGAGCGAACGCACTGCAGGGTGGATCCGCGATGCCATGGATCTGGAGCTTCCCCTGTTCGGCGTGTGTTACGGACATCAGCTGATGTCGCATGCCCTCGGCGGCCGCGTCGACTATCTGCCCGGCGGCCGAGAGATCGGTACCGTATCGCTGAGCGTACTTGACGTAGCGAAGAACGACCCGCTTGCGAGCGCGTTGCCATCCACCTTCCGCGCGCACGCCACGCATGAGCAGAGCGTGCTGGAACTGCCTAAAGGCACGACGGTGCTGGCGAGCTCGGACCGCGATCCGAACCATCTCGTGCGTTATGGCAAGAACGCGATGAGCACGCAGTTCCATCCCGAGTTCAACGCCGACGTGATGCGCGCTTACATTCATCGCAAGCAGCACGACATGAAGCGCGAGGGGTTCGATCCGCACCATACCTTCAGGCAAGTCGCACCCACACCGCTCGCCCGTCGCCTGTTCCGTCAGTTCTCCCGACATCACGGATTGGCCACAGGCTGACGCGGTTGTCACCGGCGAGGTCTAGAATGACCTATGGGTAAGCCGGACGAATCCGGGCGCCGCCACACGGATAGACATCATGGGTCGACAACCGCATGTGCACCGAGCGTCCGTGATTGCGATACGCCTGGTCGACATTGCAGACACGATCGACCTCACCGCGGCGGAATCTCTATGGGTGCAGCAGGCGCGCACCGCAGCCGCGCGCAGCCGGTTGGCGACAGCGTCGCCCAAGGCAATGACGTTCGGCGTACCGCCAGTGGAACTCACGCTTGGCACCATTCAGGTCGACATCGCCGGACAAACGGTGCAGGCGACGGCGCTGGCAAGACTGTACGAATTCGGTGTGGCGGCCTTTTCCATCCGTGTGCCCGCCGATGACTTGCCATGGCCGGACTTCAGTGCACGCGTGAATGCGGTGGATGCATCGCTCGGCATCGCATCGGGTACCGACCTGTGGAACCGGCTAGTGGTGCAGATCACAGGCATCATGCGCCCGGCACTGTTGAGACCCAACCAAGCGCCTCTGCATGAGGACTATCTGCTCGGACTCGTGCATTCACTGGATGGCGTCACCAGTACAGCAGCATTGCACGACGAGCTTGACTTGGTGCCCCTGCTGGCCGGCGAATCCAGACCACTTTCGGAGCAGGCGCGCCAGGAGCTGCTACGGCAGCGCTTCTCCTATTACACCGATGATCTCGCGGTGCTCACATGGGATCGTGCTTTCATCTATGAGCCGCGCGACGACTCGGATGTCGTCGATGTGCTTGAAGTCGCCAACGCGCAGCTACTGGAACTTCGTTATTACGACGAGCTGCTCGATGCTGAGCTGCCGCGCATGTACGACTTGGTGGAAGCGACCCACCACGTAGCGAACCCCTTTGCTGCACGGCGTTACGCGGACCTTGCCCGTCATCTCTACACACTCGTGGCGGAAGTCACTGAGATAACGGAGAAAGTGGATAACGCGCTGCAGGTCACCGAGGACGTCTATCTTGCGCGCGTCTATGCCGCTGCACTGGAGTTGTTTCGCGTACCACACGTGAGCAAGGCGGTGGATCGCAAGCTGTCCATCATTCGCGACAGCTATTCGGCGCTTTACGAGGAAGCTTCAGGCAAGCGTGGCGAGTTGCTCGAGTTGGCGATCATCGCGCTGATCGTAGTGGAAATCGTGATTGCTGTTGTCCGCCACGTCTAGCGAAAGGCTCATCGAGCGCGGGGAGGCATTGGGAAAAGCGTGATCTTCTGGCCGTCGCCAGCATCACGAATCACCAGTGCCCCCTTGCTCTCCACTTCTTCGATGCGCACGACAGACTGCATGGGCAAATGAAGCACACGCGTATCTTTGAATTCCTCGCGCAGCTTTTCTTCGGTGGGATCCACCAGCAGCCCCTCTCCGATCGGCTCGAATACCAATTCGCCGACCTCGGTAAAACCCCAAAGGCTGCTAGAAGCCACATGCCGGGCATAGAGCTCGTAGCACTTGCCCAGGTGGAGGAAGGTCACCTTGTAGAGTTTCTTGTTGCGCATACGCCTATTTTAGCCGCGCAGGCGCCGTGCAATGGCGCCTCGTGAGAACAGTGCGAATACGAGGCCGAACAGGAAACCGGCGATGTGCGTCCACCAGACCACCGCGCCGTAACTCGGCCCGACGTAGCTGAAGAGCAGCTGCAACAGGATCCAGATGCCAATCAACAGAAAAGCCGGGACGCGTACGAACTCCAGGTAAAAACCGAGCGGCAAGACCAGACCCAGCCGTGCGCGGGGGAAAAGCGCGATATACGTGCCCAATACTGCCGATACGGCACCGCTGCATCCAATGATCGGAGAACGAATACCGACCAAGGACAGTGCACCAACCAGATTGGCCACCATGCCGCCAAGTACAAACAGCAGCAGGAAACGAAACGAGCCCAACGCTCGCTCTGCCGGCAGGCCGAAGATCACCAGAAAGAGCAGGTTGCCAAGCAAATGCAGCCAGGCGAGATGGATGAAAAGCGCGGTGAACAGCCGGAGCAGAGAGGGATCATGCAGCTGCGGCAGCAGCGGGGCCTTCGGATCGAAAATGTCCGCCGGCACCGTGCCCCATTCCAACCACATTGACATGCGCTGTGGCCCCGGCATCAACGCCAATCCGACGAAACTGATCACGCATACGACGACCAGGAGCACGGTAGCCCACTGAACGTGTCGGCGGCGGTGGGTTTCGACATGGACAAACACAGAAGCGCTCCGCAGGATGCAGGCAGGGTTGACCTTGCATCATAGGCGATAAGTTTTTCCTGCACAGGGAAAACACATACGCACCGGGCGCGATGACATCTCAATTCGTGGTCGCGGCGTGTGATGTTTTCCTTTCGTGCAAAGACAAACGCCTTCCCGGATGGGAAGGCGTTTGAGGGATAAAGCCCCTGGCGGTGACCTACTCTTGCATGAGGATTCACACTACCATCGGCGCAGCTGCGTTTCACTTCCGAGTTCGGGATGGGATCGGGTGGGACCACAGCGCTATAGCCGCCAGGGAAAGGGTGGGAACAGCGCATAAATGCGCCAGTTCCGCAGAGGGTGTAAACGAGTGACAAGCGTTTGGTGAAATTCGAACTAGATGTTTCGTCGAGACGATAATGTCTGCGAAGCGTCTTGGGGTTATATGGTCAAGCCTCACGGCTCATTAGTACGCGTAAGCTCAATGCATTGCTGCACTTCCACACCGCGCCTATCAACCACCTAGTCTTGATGGTGCCTTAAGGAGACTCGAAGTCTCGGGAGATCTCATCTTGAGGCGCGCTTCCCGCTTAGATGCTTTCAGCGGTTATCGCTTCCGTTCGTAGCTACCGGGCAATGCCATGGGCATGACAACCCGAACACCAGCGGAACGTCCACTCCGGTCCTCTCGTACTAGGAGCAGCCCCTCTCAAATCTCCAACGCCCACGACAGATAGGGACCGAACTGTCTCACGACGTTCTGAACCCAGCTCGCGTACCACTTTAAATGGCGAACAGCCATACCCTTGGGACCGGCTACAGCCCCAGGATGTGATGAGCCGACATCGAGGTGCCAAACACCGCCGTCGATATGAACTCTTGGGCGGTATCAGCCTGTTATCCCCGGAGTACCTTTTATCCGTTGAGCGATGGCCCTTCCATACAGAACCACCGGATCACTAAGACCTACTTTCGTACCTGCTTGATCCGTCGATCTCGCAGTCAAGCACGCTTATGCCTTTGCACACAGTGCGCGATGTCCGACCGCGCTGAGCGTACCTTCGTGCTCCTCCGTTACTCTTTGGGAGGAGACCGCCCCAGTCAAACTACCCACCACACACGGTCCCTGATCCGGATTACGGACCTAGGTTAGAACGTCAAGCACTTCAGGGTGGTATTTCAAGGATGGCTCCACCGAAACTAGCGTCTCGGTTTCATAGCCTCCCACCTATCCTACACAGAAGAACTCAACGTTCAGTGTGAAGCTGTAGTAAAGGTTCACGGGGTCTTTCCGTCTTGCCGCGGGAACGCTGCATCTTCACAGCGATTTCAATTTCACTGAGTCTCGGGTGGAGACAGCGCCGCTGTCGTTACGCCATTCGTGCAGGTCGGAACTTACCCGACAAGGAATTTCGCTACCTTAGGACCGTTATAGTTACGGCCGCCGTTTACTGGGGCTTCGATCAAGAGCTTCGCCTTGCGGCTGACCCCATCAATTAACCTTCCAGCACCGGGCAGGCGTCACACCCTATACGTCCACTTTCGTGTTTGCAGAGTGCTGTGTTTTTGATAAACAGTCGCAGCGGCCAGGTTACTGCGACCCTCCAATGCTCAGTCACGCACGTGACCACATCGGAGGGCGCACCTTCTCCCGAAGTTACGGTGCCATTTTGCCTAGTTCCTTCACCCGAGTTCTCTCAAGCGCCTTGGGATTCTCACCCTGCCTACCAGTGTCGGTTTACGGTACGGTTTCTCTGTAGCTGAAGCTTAGTGGCTTTTCCTGGAAGCGTAGTATCAGTCACTTCGTCCAAAAGGACTCGTCTCGGTGCTCGGCATAAAGAGGGCCGGATTTGCCTAACCCTCATGCCTACCGCCTTTCCCCGGGACAACCAACGCCCGGTAGACCTAACTTTCTCCGTCCCCACATCGCACTACAGACAAGTGCTGGAATATTAACCAGCTTCCCATCGACTACGCATTTCTGCCTCGCCTTAGGGGCCGACTCACCCTGCGCCGATGAACGTTGCGCGAGGAAACCTTGGGCTTTCGGCGTGGGGGCTTTTCACCCCCATTATCGTTACTCATGTCAGCATTCGCACTTCCGATACCTCCAGCAAGCTTCTCAACTCACCTTCACAGGCTTACGGAACGCTCCTCTACCGCGCACACAAAGTGTGCACCCCGAGCTTCGGTGTATAGCTTAGCCCCGTTAAATCTTCCGCGCAGACCGACTCGACCAGTGAGCTATTACGCTTTCTTTAAAGGGTGGCTGCTTCTAAGCCAACCTCCTGGCTGTCTATGCCTTTCCACATCGTTTTCCACTTAGCTATAACTTGGGGACCTTAGCTGCGGGTCTGGGTTGTTTCCCTTTTCACGACGGACGTTAGCACCCGCCGTGTGTCTCCCGTACATTCTGTCCTGGTATTCGGAGTTTGCCATGGTTTACTAAGCCGCGATGGCCCGCTAGCCATAACAGTGCTCTACCCCCAGGAAGATTCATACGAGGCGCTACCTAAATAGCTTTCGAGGAGAACCAGCTATCTCCGAGTTTGTTTAGCCTTTCACTCCTATCCACAGCTCATCCCCATCTATTGCAACAGATGTGGGTTCGGTCCTCCAGTGCGTGTTACCGCACCTTCAACCTGGCCATGGATAGATCACTCGGTTTCGGGTCTACTGCCAGAGACTATGCGCCCTATTCAGACTCGGTTTCCCTTCGCCTCCCCTATACGGTTAAGCTTGCCACTGACAGTAAGTCGCTGACCCATTATACAAAAGGTACGCAGTCACCCTTGCGGGCTTCCACTGCTTGTACGTATACGGTTTCAGGGTCTATTTCACTCCCCTCTCCGGGGTTCTTTTCGCCTTTCCCTCACGGTACTAGTTCGCTATCGGTCAGTCAGGAGTATTTAGCCTTGGAGGATGGTCCCCCCATGTTCAGACAGGGTTTCTCGTGCCCCGCCTTACTCAATTTCATCTCTAATGCCCTTTCGCCTACGGGGCTATCACCCGCTATGGCCGGCCTTTCCAAACCGTTCGGCTAAAACACTAGAAACTTTTGGGCTAGTCCGCGTTCGCTCGTCGCTACTGACGGAATCTCGGTTGATTTCTTTTCCTCCGGGTACTTAGATATTTCAGTTCCCCGGGTTCGCCCTGCATGACTATGTATTCATCATGCAGTACTCCTTGCGGAGTGGGTTTCCCCATTCGGACATTGCCGGATCAAAGCTTGTTGCCAGCTCCCCGACACTTTTCGCAGGCTGCCACGTCCTTCATCGCCTCTGACTGCCAAGGCATCCACCGTATACGCTTGGTCGCTTGACCATATAACCCCAAGTCGCCTCGGGGCCGATAACGCATCACTTACGAGGTGATGATTATCGATGTCCAAACAACGCGTTCGCTTAATTGCCTCAACGACACATCTCGGTTCGGTTTCGAACCAAAACGCTTGTCACTCGTTTACTTTGTCAAAGAACACAAGAACGGCCACAATGCCGCCTCGTTTCTAAATCTTTATGTGTGCGCTGCCTTCATTTCACGTCGTGCCACCAAAATGGTGGAGCCAGTCAGGATCGAACTGACGACCCCCTGCTTGCAAAGCAGGTGCTCTCCCAGCTGAGCTATGGCCCCAAGTGATTCAGTGGTGGGTCTGGGAGGACTCGAACCACCGGCCTCACCCTTATCAGGGGTGCGCTCTAACCACCTGAGCTACAGACCCGGGAACCTTTGCATCAACAAAAAAACCTCGCCCACGACGTTACCGTCGAAGCGGGGTTTCTTTGAAGAAACCGACCAGGGATGGCCGGTCTTGCTTGTCGCGGCAAATATGCCGCGTGAAGCAATACTTCGCGTGAAATAAAGTGCAGGTGTCTTGTGTGGACGTCTTGCGGGGAGAAGATGTCGTTCTCGAAAGGAGGTGATCCAGCCGCACCTTCCGATACGGCTACCTTGTTACGACTTCACCCCAGTCATGAACCACTCCGTGGTCGTCGTCCCCCTTGCGGTTAGACTAACGGCTTCTGGAGCAACTCACTCCCATGGTGTGACGGGCGGTGTGTACAAGGCCCGGGAACGTATTCACCGCAGCATAGCTGATCTGCGATTACTAGCGATTCCGACTTCATGGAGTCGAGTTGCAGACTCCAATCCGGACTGGGATCGGCTTTCTGGGATTGGCTCCACCTCGCGGTATTGCAACCCTCTGTACCGACCATTGTAGTACGTGTGTAGCCCTGGCCGTAAGGGCCATGATGACTTGACGTCATCCCCACCTTCCTCCGGTTTGTCACCGGCAGTCTCCTTAGAGTTCCCACCATTACGTGCTGGCAACTAAGGACAAGGGTTGCGCTCGTTGCGGGACTTAACCCAACATCTCACGACACGAGCTGACGACAGCCATGCAGCACCTGTGTTCTGATTCCCGAAGGCACTCCCGCATCTCTGCAGGATTCCAGACATGTCAAGGCCAGGTAAGGTTCTTCGCGTTGCATCGAATTAAACCACATACTCCACCGCTTGTGCGGGCCCCCGTCAATTCCTTTGAGTTTCAGTCTTGCGACCGTACTCCCCAGGCGGCGAACTTAACGCGTTAGCTTCGACACTGATCTCCGAGTTGAGACCAACATCCAGTTCGCATCGTTTAGGGCGTGGACTACCAGGGTATCTAATCCTGTTTGCTCCCCACGCTTTCGTGCCTCAGCGTCAGTGTTGATCCAGATGGCCGCCTTCGCCACTGATGTTCCTCCCGATCTCTACGCATTTCACCGCTACACCGGGAATTCCACCATCCTCTATCACACTCTAGCTATCCAGTATCCATTGCCATTCCCAGGTTGAGCCCGGGGATTTCACAACAGACTTAAATAACCGCCTACGCACGCTTTACGCCCAGTAATTCCGATTAACGCTTGCACCCTTCGTATTACCGCGGCTGCTGGCACGAAGTTAGCCGGTGCTTATTCCTCAGGTACCGTCAGCCCCACCGGATATTAGCCGGTAGTATTTCGCTCCTGATAAAAGTGCTTTACAACCCGAAGGCCTTCTTCACACACGCGGCATTGCTGGATCAGGCTTGCGCCCATTGTCCAATATTCCCCACTGCTGCCTCCCGTAGGAGTCTGGACCGTGTCTCAGTTCCAGTGTGGCTGATCATCCTCTCAGACCAGCTAGCGATCGTCGCCTTGGTAGGCCATTACCCTACCAACTAGCTAATCGCACATCGGTTCGTCCAACCGCGCAAGGCCCGAAGGTCCCCTGCTTTCTCTCGTAAGACGTATGCGGTATTAGCGTAAGTTTCCCTACGTTATCCCCCACGCTTGGGTAGATCCCGATGCATTACTCACCCGTCCGCCACTCGCCACCCATAGAGCAAGCTCTACTGTGCTGCCGTTCGACTTGCATGTGTTAGGCATGCCGCCAGCGTTCAATCTGAGCCAGGATCAAACTCTTCACTTAAGTTTTCGACCTCATGACCACCCGAAGGCAACCACTCGATCTATCTTTCTGAAGCGTTAGTCCTAACCATAAAACGTCAAGCTTTTGAATTGACTCTTCAGGTTAGACGCTTGCATATATGGACATTCAATCATCCACGCAAGACGCCCACACAAGTCACCTGCGCACACTGTCAAAGATCTCAATCACTTGCGGTCCGTTTCCGTTTCCGCTTCGGAACATTTCGTTCCGAGTGAGCCGCTTATCTTACATCGTTTTTCCTGTCCGTCAACACCTTCAGCGAATCGTTTTTGCTGTCGTTGTTGCCGTCCGGATGGCGATGCCAGCGGCGGGAGGCGAATAATAGGCAGGCACCCCATCTTTGACAAGCAATTTTTCAAATTATTTTTGAAGTTTCGCGTAAGACGTTGTTCTCACGCGAAACTCTTTTCATTTGTCGTTCGCAACGACGTTGCGTCGTCGCGAAAAGCTCATGCCTGAGTCAACAACACGCGGGCGAAGTTGCGCTTGCCGATCTGCAAGACCCCTTCAAAACCCGGAACAAATACGCGTTGCGCGTCTTCGATGACTTCTGCATCGATGCGTACTGCACGTTCTTTGAGCTTTCGGTTTGCTTCCGCATTGCTCGGCGTAAGGCCAGCCGCGGTAAGTAGTGCAGGCAGACGCAGACCTTCCGCGGGCACAGCGATCTCAGTGAGCGGCAACAGACTGGTGTCGCCTTCGCCGCGCACCACCGCGTGCCAACCAGCAATGGCCTGCTCTGCGGTCGTTGCATCATGGAAGCGCGTGGCGAGTTCGCGGGCCAACTTGATCTTGGCGTCGCGCGGGTTGAGTACGCCGCTGGCCACTTCCTGTTTCATGCGCTCGATGTCATCCATCGAGGTTTCGAAGCTGAGTAGCTCGAACCAGCGCCACATCAGGTCATCACCGATCTTCAGCGTCTTGGTGACGATGTCGATGGCCGGCTCATTGATGCCGATGTAGTTGCCCAGCGACTTGGACATCTTGTTGATGCCGTCCAGGCCTTCCAGCAGCGGCATGGTGAGCACGATCTGTGGCGGCTGGCCGTGGTGCTCCTGCAGGGCGCGGCCCATCAGCAGGTTGAACTTCTGGTCGGTGCCGCCCAGCTCGACGTCGCACTTCAATGCCACGGAGTCGTAGCCCTGCACCAGCGGGTAGAGGAATTCATGGATGGCGATCGGCTGCTGGCCCGCGAAGCGCTTAGAGAAGTCATCGCGCTCGAGCATGCGCGCCACGGTGTGCTGGGCCGCGAGCTTGATCATGTCGGCGGCAGTCATCTGGCCAAACCACTCGGAGTTGAAACGCAGCTCGGTGCGCTCCTTGTCCAGCACCTTATAGACCTGCTCGGCGTACGTCTCGGCGTTGGCCAGGACGTCTTCGCGCGAAAGCGGCTTGCGGGTGATGTTCTTGCCGGTCGGGTCGCCGATCATGCCGGTGAAGTCGCCGATGAGGAAAATCACCTGGTGCCCGAGGTCCTGGAACTGGCGCATCTTATTGAGGAGCACCGTGTGGCCCAGGTGCAGGTCCGGCGCGGTGGGGTCGAACCCGGCCTTGATGCGCAGCGGACGGCCGAGCTTCAGACGCTCGACCAGCTCTTCCTGCTTGATGATTTCGTCGGCGCCGCGCGCGATGGTGACCAACGCCTGCTCAAGCTCGCTCATGTATTCCTCAAATTTTCGTTGTCTGGACGTCACCGGAAACCATGGCTTCCGGGCTGGTTCTGTTAAGTGTGCGTTAATCCGAAAATTCGCGCAACTCATTGATGGAAAAGGCGTTGACGCCCTTTGCACAGGGCCGCTATGGTACGCGGCAATTCGATTTTTGTACCCTGGGGAACACCGGGCATGGGTGAGAGAAAAGATGACGCGCGTTCGACGCGCAAACAGGCCATGCGCCGAAAGGCGCAGCAACGGCACTCTCACTTTTACGAACGCTGCGCCCATTGGTCCTTCGGTTGCCACGGCGAGGCCGAGCCCATCCGCTGGCACCGCGAGCGCTGGATCCTCGCTGGCACTGCCCTTCTTATTACAGCCGTTTCCGGCTTCCTGATTCCCGCCTGGGCCAGCGCGATGCGCCCGGACACTATCTCCACCGCACACGCCGTGCTGCCCCTGGAGTTGCCCAAGGCCGCGCCGGAAGCCACGCAGGCACCGACCGTGGAGGACTGGCACATCGTGCAGGTGCAGCCAGGTCAGACGCTGTCGGATCTGTTCCAGAGCCAGGGCCTGAGCCTCACCGACGTACAGCACGTGGTCGATCAGTCGAGTGACGCCAAGGCGCTGCACCACATTAGCCCAGGCCAGGAGTTCGATTTCCTGCTCGACAGCGACGGCAGCCTTAAGGGCATCCGCTTCGACAAGGACGAGTCGAACCGCAGCACCATGCGCTTCGACGGCGACAAGGCCACCGTCACGGCGGAAGCGCGTGAAGTGGAGCGCCGTGAGCACGTCGCCCACGGCGCCATCGACAGTTCGCTGTTCGCCGCCGGCAACAAGGCAGGCATGAGCAACCAGATGGTGCTCAAGCTGGCCGAACTCTTCAAATACGACATCGACTTCGTGCAGGACCTGCGCGAGGGCGACAGCTTCACCGTGATCTACGACGACGTATACCGCGACGGCTCCTATCTACACGAAGGGGACATCGTGGCGGCGGAGTTCGTGAATCAGGGCGAGCGCTACACCGCCTACCGCTTCAAGAAGGACGACGGCAGCTACGGCTGGTTCAGCGAAGACGGCCGTCCGATCCAGAAGTCGTTCCTACGCATCCCGGTGGACTTCACCCGCATCTCCTCACAGTTCAGCGCGGCGCGCATGCATCCCATCCTCGGCCTGATGCGCGCGCACAAGGGCGTGGATTACGCCGCACCGACTGGCACGCCGATCCATGCGGCGGGCGACGGCGTCGTCAAGTTCAAGGGCTGGATGAATGGCTACGGCAACTTCGTGGTCATCCAGCACAGCGGCTCCATCAGCACCGCGTACGGCCACATGTCGAAGTTCGCCACGGAGAAGGTCGGCCAGCGCGTGAGCCAGGGCTCCGTGATCGGCTACGTCGGCATGACCGGCCTCGCCACCGGCCCGCATCTCCATTACGAATTCCGCGTCAACGATGTGCAGCGCGACCCCCAGACGGTCACCCTGCCCAAGCCCGAGCCGCTGCCGGCCGTGCAGATGGCTAAGTTCAAGGCTCAGGTGGTGCAGCCGCAACTGGCCCGCTTGAAGACGCTGGACTCCAACATCAAGCTAGCCAAAGCCAGCGGCACCAAACGCAACGACGACTGATTCCCTGTGAACGACGCTTCGGCGCTTTATCTTGGCCTGATCTCGGGCACCAGCGCTGACGGCATCGATGCCGCGCTGGTGCGCTTTGAAGACAACACGCCCCAGCTGGTTGATGCATTGGCGCATCCGTGGCCGGAAGAGCTGCGCGCGCGCATCCTCGCTGTGGCGCAGGACGAAACACGACTCGACCTTGATGCCTACGGGCGGCTCGACGTCGCCATCGGGCAGTGTTTCGCCAAGGCGGCGCTGCAGTTGCTCCAGCGCAACGCGGCCCACGCCCCGTCGATACGCGCCATCGGTTCGCACGGGCAGACCCTGCGCCACAGACCCTCGGGCGAGCTCCCTTTCACGCTTCAGGTGGGTGACCCCTCCGTGATCGCGGAACATTGCGGCATCGATGTGGTGGCCGATTTCCGGCGTGCGGACGTCGCCGCGGGCGGCCAGGGCGCGCCACTGCTGCCAGCCGTGCACGCCATGCTGCTGGGTCGTGCTGACGGCGTGCGTGTGGTGCTCAACCTGGGTGGCATCGCAAACATTACGGTGCTGGATCCCAGCGGTAAGGTGTCTGGGTTTGATACCGGCCCGGCCAACGGTCTGATGGATGCGTGGCACCTGCGCCATCGCGGCGGCGCCTACGACGCCAATGGCGCCTTCGCGGCATCCGGCCGGGTGGGCGCGGCACTGCTGGCCACCTTGCTGGCTGATCCCTATTTCGCACTGCCGCCGCCCAAGAGTACGGGCCGCGAGCATTTCCATCTGGCCTGGCTGGAAACCCACGCTGGCGTGGCGGCACTATCGCCGGCCGATGTGCAGGCCACCCTGCTGGAGCTCTCCGCGCGCAGCATTGCCGATGCCATCGAGCATCACGCGCCAGCGGTGGTCGACGTACTGGCTTGCGGCGGCGGTGTGCACAACGACGTGCTGATGCGCCGGCTTGGTGAACTACTGGGCACACGCACCGTCGTCAGTACGGCGGCCTATGGCGTCGATCCGGATTATCTGGAAGCCACGGCATTTGCCTGGCTCGCGCGCCAGCGCCTGTTGGGGCTACCGGGCAATCTACCTGCAGTAACCGGTGCTCGAGGGCCGCGCGTGCTCGGTGCGATATACCCCGCACCACGCTGATCAGAAGCGATCGTCGTCCAATAGGTTACTGCCCTGCGCGAGCGTAGCGGTCGGCGCACGTGACAACGCCTGAATGGCTTCCTGGAACGCGGCTTTCTCCTTCGCATCCCACTGACCGCCCAGCGTGGTCAGCTCGCCCGGATCGAGCATGGTTTCCGCGAAGACGTTCGACGAGGACATGCCTAGTCCATGACGCAGCGCATGCAGCACCACATCATTGATCGACCACTGACGCTCCTTGGCCAACGTCTTGATGCGTTCGGCCATGAGGCTGTCGATATGGCGTATGACGAGGTCCGGCACGGACACTCCCTCCCAAATGTCATAAGCCCCCCTGTGACTCCATCTTGTCACAGGGCCCGGAGCAAGAGTATCGACCGCTTGGCTGATTTAAGTCGTGGGTTCTTCCGACCTGGCCGGTCTATCTCCGGGACGGTCCTTATTGAAGCGCGGCCACAGGTAGGTGAACAGCAAGGTAGCCGGAATCACCGATACCACGGTCAGCATGAAGAACGAGCCGTACCCCGTCGCCGTGGCGATACCGCCAGCGAAAAAGCCTAGCAACTTGCCCGGCAGGTTCACCAGCGAGCTGAGCAGGGCGTATTGCGTGGCCGTGTGCTGGCGATTTACCAAGGAGGACAGGAAGGCCACGGTCGGTGGCCCGAAGAAACCCTGAGTGAAGTTGTCGCCGGAAATCACCAGCGTCAACACCAGCAGGTTGCCCGGGTGGGCGATCAGCCATAGGAACAACAGGTTGCTCAGGCCGATAGCCACCATGCCAGCGCCCAGTACGCGCCATGCTCCCCACCGCGCCACGGCCGCACCCGCAACAAACGCACCCACGATCCCGATCCAGATGCCGTAGATCTTGGTGACCGTGCCTATCTCGGTCTTGCTGAAACCCATGTCGCGATAGAACGGGCTCATCACACCACCGATGGTGGCCTGTTCCGGGATCTTGAACAGAAGGATGAACAGCAGTGTCACCAGGGCCAGCCACCAGCCGTAGCGCCTAAAGAAGTCCGCGAACGGATCGATCACGCCTTCGCGCATGGCCTCCCCCCAACTGCGGGGGGCATGGCGGATGATCTTCGGCTCAGCGGCCCACAGCGTGGTGCCGATGGGGATGATCATGACCGCCGCCAGCAGCAGATAAACCTGCTGCCACGACATGTGATCGGCCAAGATCAAAGCGAAAGCACCCGCCACGATCAGCGCGATGCGATATCCCAACGCGTAAGTCGCCACCAATGCGCCCTGCTCCGACGTGGGTGCGATCTCGATGCGATACGCGTCGACGGCGATGTCCTGGGTCGCCCCGAAGAACGCCACCACCAGCGTCGCACCAACGAAGGGTGCCAGCTCTTGCGGCGTCAGCACGGCCATGCCAATCAGCCCTACCACCACGCCCAGCTGCGCGAATAACAGCCATCCTCGGCGTTGGCCCAACCGACAGAACAGCGGCAACTTCCAATGATCGAGCAAGGGCGCCCATAGAAACTTGAACGCGTACGTCATACCCGCGCTCGCGATCATGGTGATGTCCTTGAGCTCGATACCCTTTTCCTTGAGCCAGTAGGCCAGCGTGCCCGCCACCAACAGGAATGGCAGGCCAGAGGAAAAGCCGAGCAGAAACATCGTCCACGCCGCAGGTTGCGTGAACGCATGCCACACCGAGACCTTGGCCGGCTTCTTCGCCGGCGCTGCCTCAGTCGGCATAGTCAACCGTATAAGGCGCGTGGTCAGAGAAGCGCTCGTCGCGATAGATGGAGCAGCGTTTCAGACGCTCGCCTAATGCAGGCGTGACGATCTGGTAGTCGATGCGCCAACCCACGTCGTTGGCGCGCGCGTTGCCGCGGTTGGACCACCAAGTGTAGTCCTGGCCCTTGGGGTGCAGCGTGCGGTAGCTGTCCACCCAGCCGTGCTTGTCGACCAGCTCGTTGAGCCAGGTGCGCTCCTCGGGCAGGCAGCCGGAGTTCTTCTGGTTGGAGCGCCAGTTCTTGATATCCAGCTCGCTACGCACGATGTTCCAGTCGCCGCACAACACGTAGTCGCGACCGCTCTTCATCCACTTGTCGAAAATCGGCGCAATCCAGTCCATCACGTCGAACTTGAACTGCTGGCGTTCCTCGCCCGATGAGCCCGACGGCACGTACAGCGAGACCACGCTGAGCTTGCCGAAGCGGGCCTCGATATAACGGCCTTCGTTGTCGAACGGGGCCCAATCCAGGTCGGTCAGTACCTCGTCGGGCTCGCGCTTGGCGTAGATGGCCACGCCGCTGTAGCCCTTCTTGCTGCTGGCGTCGCGGTAGAAACAGTGGTGCCCGTCGGGGCGGAACATGGCATCGGTCAGCTGCTCTTCCTGCGCCTTGGTTTCCTGCAGGCAGACCACGTCGGCTTTCTGCTTGCGCAACCAGTCGAACACGCCCTTGGTGGCGGCCGAGCGGATACCGTTGGCGTTGAGGCTGATGATGCGCATGTCGGGCGTGCCCTGGCTTTCAATGGATGCGTCATCATAGCAACCATGGCCGAGCCCCCCCGATATCCGCGTCGCGCCCATCGAGGCGTCTTTCCGAACCGCCTTGCTTGCCTTGGGTGTGCACGACGAACAGTACGCCTTCGTTGGCCGCATTGCCGTGTCGCTGGCTGATGCGGAAAGTTGCAAAGGCAGCGAGCCCATGGCGATCCTCTGCGATGGCGAACCCATCGGCTTCTATCGCGTGGAGCGACACGCCAACACCATTGCCGAGGTCGAGTTCGCGCGCCCCACACTGGGTTTGCGCTCCTTTTTCATCGGCGCACAGTGGCAAGGTCGTGGCCTGGGTACGCGCGCGCTGGAGGCCGTGATGCGAGACCTTGTGCATCGCTATCCCTGGGCAAGCGATGTGGCGCTCACCGTGAACCTGCGCAATGCGCCAGGCATCGCGCTGTATCGGCGCGCGGGCTTCCGGGAGACCGGGGGGCTGTACCATGGCGGGCGTTCCGGGCCGCAGTACCTCATGTTGTGCGCCCTGCCCCACCCGAATCCGACCTAGAGAAAGCAGCCGTGCACGATTATCAGCGCGATTTCATCGAACTCACCCTGCAGCGCGACGTGCTGCGCTTTGGCGACTTCACGCTGAAGTCCGGCCGCCAGAGCCCGTATTTCTTCAATATGGGCCGCATCGACTCCGGTGCGGCGCTGGCCCAGCTAGGCCGCGCCTACGCCGCTGCCGTGGTGAATTCGGGCATTGAGGTCGACATGCTGTTCGGGCCTGCCTACAAGGGCATCGCCCTGGCCGCCGCCACCGCCATCTCACTGGCGGACCAACACAGTCGCGACCTGCCTTGGGCCTATAACCGTAAGGAAGCCAAGGATCATGGCGAGGGTGGCGTACTCGTCGGCGCGCCGCTGAAGGGCCGCGTGTTGATCGTGGACGACGTTATGACCGCCGGCACCGCCGTGCGCGAGTCGCTGGCGCTCATTCGTGCCCAGGGCGCCACGCCTGCTGGCGTGCTGATTGCGCTGGATCGCCAGGAGCGCGGCCAGAGTGATCTGTCCGCCGCCCAGGAAGTCACTGCCGAGTTTGGTATTCCGGTGATCGCCATCACCAGCCTAGGCGACGTGCTGGCTTATGCGGGCGAGCGCCCGGAACTGGCCGCCGAACACACCCGACTGGTGTCCTATCGTGAGCGCTACGGCGTCAACGCCTGAGTCGAAACGTAGTTGGCGAAACCGGTCACATCACCCACCGTGACACCCTGCCGACGCCCTTGGTGTCACGGTAGTGCCGGCTATACTTTCCGCCCACAAGGGGGAATGTCATGCGTAGAACTGCTTTCGTCATCGCGTTGCTCGCGCTGACCGCCAGCCTGCATGCGGAAACGCAGACGGTTTCGCATTACCGCTATCGCTGGAAGGACGCGACCGGCCTGCCGCATTACAGCGACAGCCTCACGTCGGACGCGCTCAAGTACGGCTACGACTTGGTAAATGACCACGGCCTCGTCGTCCAGCACGTTGACCGCCAGCTCACGCCGGAAGAGCGCGCGGCGGCCCAGAAGGTCGCGGATGCCAAGGCCGCCAGCGACCGCGTGGCGCAGCAACACGCGCGTGACGATATGCAGATGCTGAATGCTTATCCGACCGAGGATGCCTACAAGAAGTCCCAACAGGACAGCCTGGACAACCTCGACCAGCAGATCGCCACCACGCGCAGCAACCTGCGCAGCCAGGAAAAGGCACTGACCGACCTGCTTACGCGCGCTGGCGATGCAGAGCGCGCCAAGCAGCCCGTGCCCAAGTTCCTCAGCGATGGCATCACCAAGCAACGCGATGTGGTGGCCCACCAGCGCGATGCCCTTGAGCATCAGCAGGCGGCACACGATGCCCAAGTACAAAAGAATGCGCAGGATCTGGATCACTATCGCGAACTGAAGATCGCGCAGGACAAGGAACGTCAGGGCCAGTGAGCCACGGATAGCGACGCAAAAAGAAAGCCCCGGATATGCCGGGGCTTTTTCGTTAGAACGGCAGTTGCAGCGATGGATCCACCGCCAGCAACTGCTGGCGGAACACGTTCTGGATGCGCGCGAGCGCCGCCTCGTTATCGGCATCGAAACGCAGCACGAGGATGGGCGTGGTGTTGGACGGGCGCACCAAACCCCAGCCATCCGGCCAATCCGCGCGCACGCCGTCGATGGTGGTGAGCGTGGCGTCGCCAAAGCTCGCCTTCTGGCGAAAGGCCTCGATAAAACGGTAATGCGCGCCCTCGATCATCTCCACCTTCAGCTCTGGCGTGGACACGCCCTTGGGGCAGGTGGCGAAGATCTCTTCCGGCGTGCGCTCTTCCAGGTCACCGGCAAGAATTTCCATCAGTCGGGCGGCGGCATAAATGCCGTCGTCAAAGCCGTACCAGCGTTCCTTGAAGAAGAAGTGGCCACTCATCTCGCCGGCCAGCTCCGCGCCGGTTTCGCGCATCTTCGCCTTGATCAGCGAGTGGCCGGTGCGCCACATCAGCGGACTACCGCCCGCGTCGAGGATCTGGCCCTTGAGATGACCCGTGCACTTCACGTCGAAGATGATCGTGGCGCCCGGCTGACGAGACAGCACGTCGCGCGCAAACAGCATCAACTGACGGTCGGGGAAGATGATCTCGCCCTCCTTGGTCACCACACCCAGACGGTCGCCATCGCCATCGAAGGCCAGGCCAAGGTCGGCGCCGGTCTGCTTCACCGCGAAGATCAGATCTTCCAGGTTGTGCGGATCGGACGGATCAGGGTGGTGGTTCGGGAACGTGCCATCGACGTCGCAGTAGAGCGGAATGACCTCGCAGCCGATGCCTTCCAGCACCTGCGGTGCCACCGCACCGGGGATGCCATTGCCGCAGTCGACGACAATCTTCATGCGACGCTCGGCCTGTACGTCGGAAGTGATGCGCTCGATATAGTCAGGCACGACATCGACGTGGCGGATATTGCCCTTGCCGCCACTTTCCAGGCGCTGGCCAGCGATGCGCTGGTAAAGGTCCTGGATCGCGCTTTCGGCCAGCGTTTCGCCACCCACGACGATCTTGAAGCCGTTGTAATCCGGGGGATTGTGGCTGCCGGTGACAGCGACGCCGCAGCCGGTGTTGAATCGGTAAGCCGCGTAGTACACGACCGGCGTAGGCACGGCGCCGAGATCGATCACGTCGATGCCGGCATCGCGCAGGCCGTCGGACAACGCGCCCGCCAGTTCTGGCCCGGAAAGGCGGCCATCACGGCCGATCACAATTTCCGGCAATCCCTTTTCGCGCATCACCGAGCCGATGGCCTGACCGAGCAGGCGCGCCACATCCTTGGTCAGCGACTTGCCGACCACGCCGCGCACGTCGTACGCACGGAAGATCGTCGGATCGACCGCAACCGGTGCAGGCTGGGCCGGCTTGGGCGGGGCGATGCGGGCGGGCGCCGGCGTTTCAGGTTCCAGCGTGGTTTCGAGCAGATCGGACAAAACAGGTTCCTCAACATCATGGTGGACACGCTCGCCAAACAGGCGATTGCGCATCCAGATCAAATACAAGCCGCCGGCCAAACCCAACAGGCCCAGCAATCCGGTCAATGCCCATACGCGCGGCAGCACGATGAAAGCCGACGGCAATGCCGCGAGAATGCTGAAGTTGCTGCCGTCGACCGGCAGTCCGCTGGCTTCGCGTTCGGCCGACGCACTGCCCGACGCAAGCAAACGCAAATCGCCCCGATCATCGCCCTGGCGAAGCTCCAGTCTGCCGCCATCCGCCGGAATGGATTCGAAACGCTCCTGCACCGGCTTGAAAGGCAGCGCTGCCCACACCCAGGCCTGCGGATGTGCCGCCAGCCCCACCGGGACAACAAGCGCGAGCACGCGTGCGCCTTTGTTATCGGGCACCGTCTGCGCCAGTGGCTTGCCGTCGGCCGTCTGCGCTGCCATCAACTGCGCCGCCTTGCCATAACCGAAGACGCGGTAGTTCGCGTGGAGCACTTCGTCCAGGCTGCCGCTGTAGACATCGACCGCCAGCGCATGGGGAATAAGCTGGCGCAGCTCGGTGGCCGCCTGCGCTGGATCGGCCACGATGCTGTCGGCATTGAGCGAATGCACCGCCGCTTCCACATGGCCTCGCTCGCTGGCGATTTCCGCCGCAATGGCGTCGGCTGCCTGCTTCTGCGCAGCGTGCACACGGTCGTTGGCACTGCTCTCGTCCGCGATCTGCCAAGTCTGCCAAAGGCAAAAAAGGCCGCCGAGCACCAGAAAGGTGCCCACCGCAAACGGCAGCAGGCGGCGCCCATCGATCGCCCCGGCAAGGCCTCGGCCGTCCTTGTTTAATATTTTCGCCATGCCCTGTCCCCACACAGGCTGTCTGATCGCTTTATCCACGGGCATGCGCGCCCGCTCCATGTCGCACTCAGTTGACGCCAGTCGAACCGAACCCGCCCTCGCCCCTCTGCGATGGCGCGAACTCCTGTACCACCTTCAACCGCGCCTGCGCCACCGGCACCAGCAGTAGTTGGGCGATGCGATCACCCACTGCGATGGTGTAAGGCTGCGTGCCGCGGTTCCAGCATGAAATCATCAACGGCCCCTGGTAATCGGCATCGATGACGCCAACCAGGTTGCCCATCACCAGGCCATGCTTATGGCCCAAACCCGAGCGCGGCACGATCAGCGCGCACCAGCCAGGGTCGCCTATATGAATGGCCATACCGCTCGGCACCAGCACGCTTTCGCCCGGCTGCAAGGTCAGGGGTGCGTCGATAGCCGCGCGCAGGTCCATGCCGGCACTGCCAACGGTAGCGGCTTGCGGCAGCGGAATCGAATCACCCAGGCGCGGATCGAGGATCTTCAGCTCAACGTCGATCCCACTCCCCACCGTCATGCGCGCACCGCCCGGTACCGCTCGGCCACCTTGGCCACCAGCTGGCGCGCCAGCTCCGTCTTCGATGCGCGCGGCAGTTCGATGGCTCCCTCGGGACCATAGAGCGTGAGCGCGTTGTCGGCGGCCTCGAAACCGAGACCCCCGCCCACCTGGTTGGCGGCAATCATGTCCAATCCTTTGCGCTTGAGTTTGTCTTGCGCGTAACGCTCCACATCATGCGTTTCCGCGGCGAATCCGACCAAGAAGGGGCGCACGGTTTGCGCAGCCAACGTGGCGAGGATGTCGGGGTTCTCGGCCAGGTGCAGCTCCAGCGGCGCGCCATCGCGTTTCTTGAGCTTGTGGTCGGCCACTTCCGCGGGGCGGTAGTCGCCCACGGCGGCGGCGGCAATATAGATGTCCGCACCTGCCGTTGCCGCCACCACGGCGTCACGCATCTGCTCGGCGCTGCGCACGTCGATGCGCCGCGTGATGCCCGGCGGCGTCGCCATGCTCACGGGGCCGGCCACCAGCGTCACATCGGCACCGACCTGCGCAGCGGCTTCTGCCACGGCGAAGCCCATGCGGCCGGAACTGCGGTTGCCGATGAAGCGCACCGGATCGATGTCTTCATACGTCGGCCCCGCGCTCACCACGACCTTGAGCCCACGCAACACCTGCGCCCCGAACGAGGCAACGATGGCTTCGCGCAGCTCCAGCGGTTCCAGCATGCGGCCCGAACCAATGTCACCGCAGGCCTGATCGCCCGAAGCCGGACCGAGCAAATGCACGCCCCGCTGGCGCAAGGTATCCACATTGGCTTGCACGGCAGGATGCGCCCACATCTGCTGGTTCATCGCAGGCGCCACGTAGAGCGGTGCGGCACTGGCAAGGCAGACGGTGGTGAGCAGGTCGTTCGCCATGCCGTGTGCGAGGCGTGCGATCAGGTCGGCGCTGGCGGGGGCGATAAGGATTCGCTCGGCCCAACGCGCCAATTCGATATGGCCCATGGCCGCTTCGGCCTCGGCATCCCACAGGCTGGTGCGTACGGGCTGGCCGGACAGCGCCTGGAACGTGGTCGCACTGACGAAATGCGCGGCATTCTCGGTCATCATCACGCGCACCTCGGCACCGAGGTCACGCAGGCGACGAACCAGTTCACACGACTTGTAGGCAGCGATGCCGCCAGACACGCCCAGCAAAATGCGGCGTTGGGCAAGACTCATGGTGATTGGGCCTGACTACCGTTTGGCCCGGTAGCTTACCGGAATCATTCGTCCGTCTCGGTGAAACGGGGGCGGGCAGCTCACCACCCCCCGCCATCGTCCTAGCCCACCACGCGGGGATGCAAAATGTCCTCCAGACCGATGCGGCGCAGCAGCTCGGCGCGGACGCGGTCGGCTACCCCGTTGACGATCTCCGCGCCGTCCTCGGACGGGTCGATATGCACGCGGAACGGACGCGTGCCGAACGGCTTGCCCACCACGTCCACGATGGCCCGGGCGACCGCCTCCGGGTCCGCATCCGCCGGTTCCAGCGATGCCAGTCCCTTGAACGCCACCTCGCCGAAGTCGCGGGTCGGGCCCTCCGCGTACACCTTGGCCACCGCGTCATCGGCCGGTGCACCGGCATGCGCAAAGTGATTGGTACCCTGGGTGAAGGCACCCGGCACCACGATGGAGGTCTCGATGCCCCAACGCGCCAGCTCGCCCGCATAGCTCACCGCCAGCGAATCCATGCCCGCCTTGGCCGCGAAGTACGGCGCCAGGTACGGCGGCGTGCCACCGCGCACGCTACTGGAGGACACCCACACCACCAGCCCACGTCCCTGCTTGCGCAGTGACGGCAGGGCCGCGCGATTCACTCGCTGCGTGCTCAACACATTAGTGTCGTAGAGCTGAGCAAACTGTTCCGGCGTAAAGGCCTCGGCCGGACCGTAGGCCATGTGGCCCGCATTGTGGATCACCACATCCAGCCGCTGATGTGTGGCGACGATTTCCGCTATGGCGGCATCGACGGACGACTGCGAGGCCACGTCCATCTCAATGGCGCGCAGCTCCACGCCATGCTCCTGCGCGTAGTGCGCCATCTCCTCGACGCGAGCCGCGTTGCGCCCGGTGGTTTCGCGCATGCCGGCATACACCGTGTGGCCCGCGTGGGCGAGTGCGCGCGCGCTCATCAGGCCAAAGCCGCTCGACGCGCCCGTAATAACGATGACGTTCTTCATGATGTGTTCTCCAGGGAGGGTGGAAGGAAAATCAGATGACGCCACCGTTGGCGCGCAGAACCTGACCATTCACCCAGCGACCATCCGGGCCAGCGAGGAAAGACACGACACTGGCGATATCGTCGGGCGTACCCAGGCGCTCCAGCGGAGCCAGCTTGGCGAGTTGGTCGATCTGCTCCGGCGTCTTGCCCTTCAGGAACAGGTCCGTGCCGGTGGGGCCCGGTGCCACAGCGTTCACCGTGATGGCGCGGCCGCGCAGTTCCTTCGACAGAACGCGCGTCATCGATTCCACCGCGGCCTTGGTGGCCACATAAACGCCATAGGTCGGGAAATTCAGACCCACCACGCTGGTGGAGAAATTGACGATGCGCCCGCCGTTGCGCAGGCGTTTGCCGGCCTCGCGCAGCGTGTTGAAGGTGCCCTTGAGGTTGATGGCAACGGTGCGGTCGAACAGCGCGTCGTCCGATTCGGCAATGGGCGCTAGCTGCATGACGCCGGCGTTGTTCACCAGCACGTCCACGCCGCCGAACGCGGTTTCCGCCGCATCGAACAGACGCCGCACCGCGACCGGGTCGGCGACATCGGCCTGGGCAGTCAGAGCACGTCCGCCGGCATTTTCGATCTGTCGGGCCAGCGCCTCGGCGGAGGTCGCATCGCCGGCGTAGTTGATGACCACCGTGAAGCCATCGCGGGCAAGCCGCTCGGCGATAGCGGCGCCGATGCCACGGGAGGCGCCAGTGACGATGGCGACGGGGTTGGAAGCCTGTGCAGACATGGGGAGCATCCTCGGAAAGGGCCGACCGGGTGTCGGCGTAGGCAGAGCATGTTCTTTTCCTATAGACGGATAATCTGCTCAAATTCGCCATCATCATTCGGGCAGAGCGAACAGATGGACAAGGTCGACGCCATGCGCCTGTTCACCCGCATCGTGGAGCGCCGCAGCTTCACGCTCGCCGCACAGGATCTGGAACTGCCCCGCTCCACCGTCACCGAGGTGATCAAGCAGCTGGAAGCACGCCTGGGCGTGCGCCTGCTCGAGCGCACCACCCGACAGGTGCGCCCAACCCTGGACGGCGAGGCCTATTACCAACGCTGCCTGAGCATCCTGGCCGAGATCGAAGAAGCCGAAGCGGCCTTCACCGGTGCGCGTCCCACCGGCTTGCTGCGGGTGGACGTGCACAGCGTGCTGGCGCGTCACTTCATGCTGCCGGGCCTGCCCGACTTCCTCGCGCGCTATCCGGGGATCCAACTGCGCATCGGCGAAGGCGACCGTTACGTGGATCTGGTGCGCGAAGGCGTGGACTGCGTGCTGCGCGTGGGCAAACCCACCGACAGCAGCATGATCGGGCGGCAGATCGCCGTGCTTCCCGAGGGCACCTACGCCAGCCCGGCGTATCTGGAACGCCACGGCACGCCATCGACGCCCGACGATCTCGAGGGGCACCAGATGGTGGCCTTCGTGTCGTCGGCCACGGGCAGTGTGCTGCCCCTGGAATTTCGCCACGGCGATAGTGCGCGCGATGTCCTGCTTCCGCACACGGTGAGCGTGGCAGGCGCGGAGATGTACGTCGCCACCGCGCGCCTTGGCCTGGGGCTGATCCAGGTACCCACCTACCGCGTGCAGGACGAGGTGGCACACGGCACGCTGGTGAACGTGCTGCCAGGCTTTCCGCCCATACCTTCGCCGGTCTATGTGCTCTATCCACAGAACCGGCAACTATCGCCACGCGTACGCGTCTTCATCGACTGGCTCGGCGCCGAATTCGCCAAGCGCCTGCCTGCCTGACCCGCCGACGGCACAAAGACCGACACATCCGGCGGCTCCACGCCGATAGTCGCGTACCGCGGCACACGGCACGCTTGTGGAATGAGCATCCGTGAATGGCCCCAGGGCGAACGTCCCCGTGAAAAACTGCTGGCGCGCGGTTGCGCTGCCCTATCCGATGCCGAGCTAATCGCCGTCCTGCTAGGAAGCGGCGTGCCCGGCAAGGACGCCATTGCCCTCGGGCGCGAGCTGCTCGGCCAGCGCGGAGGCTTAAGCGCCCTGCTCGCTGATCCTAGCGGCATGGTTCGGCTGCGCGGCATCGGCCCGGCCAAGCACGCCCGCCTGATCGCCGCGCTGGAACTGGCCCGGCGGGCGCTGGGCGAACAACTGCGGGAGGTACCCGCCTTGAGTAATCCCCGCGACAGCGGCGACTACCTGCGGGCGCAGCTGCGTCATCTACCTTACGAGGTGTTTGGCTGCCTGTTCCTCGACAATCGCCACCGGGTGCTCGCCTTTGAAGAACTCTTCCGAGGCACCATCGACAGCGCCAGCGTCCACCCCCGCGAAGTCGTCCGCGCCTGCCTGCGCCACAACGCATCGGCCGTGATCCTGGCGCATAACCATCCCTCCGGCATCGCCGAACCCAGCGCCGCCGATCGCACCATTACCCGGGAACTGAAAGACGCCCTGCAACTGATCGACGTGCGGGTGCTCGATCATCTGGTCATTGGCAGCGGAGAACCGGTGTCGATGGCGGCGTTGGGCTGGGTGTAGCCCAAAAAAACAACGGCGCGGGGGGAGAGTCCGCGCCGTATGGCCGTCTTGTGGGGAGGAAGGAGAGGTACGGCGTTCTCCTGACCCCGTCGGCGGGGAGGTGCCTGGGGGACGGGGCGCAGTGTGGCGGTGCGGCATGACAGGGTCATGACGTGGATCGAGCCAAATGGGCAGGGCACCCGTGCCGGACACGGTTCATCGACTTATGCACATTTGGCCTGAGACGGCACTTTCCGTTCACCATCTCTTGCAGCCCTCATGTGTGCGATGCAATTCGTTGATTAAATAAGCTATTTTTCATGACACTGAGGTTTCGGCTGGGAAAATCGCACAGCGGGTCTGGAGACGGCCTGCATTCCCCACAGAGTTATCCACAGGCTTCTGCACCGCATCGCAGCATGCGCCGCACCGCAACGAAGCCCGGCCGGAACAGTTCGCGTCTGATAGCATTGCCGGTTCCATATCCGTCAGACCTTTACCGTGAAAGAACAGCTGCGCGAACTGCTGCTGCAGGCCATCCGTACCCTGCAGAATGACGCCACCCTGCCCGCCGAGCTCGAAGTGCCCAACTTCGTGATCGAGCGTACGCGCAGCCGCGATCATGGTGACTTCGCTGCCAACGCCGCGATGCTGCTGGCCAAGCCGGCGCGCGCCAAGCCGCGTGAGCTGGCCGAGAAGCTGGTTGCCGCCCTGCCGGCCAACGGGCTCGTGGGCAAGGTCGACATTGCCGGCCCCGGCTTTATCAACTTCTTCCTTGCGCCCGGTGCCTATCACGCCGAAGTGGATCGTGTGCTCGTCGGTGGCAACGCCTACGGCCGTAGCACCAGCGGCAACGGCATCACGGCTGGCGTTGAGTTCGTCTCCGCCAACCCGACCGGCCCGCTGCACGTGGGGCACGGCCGCAACGCGGTGCTGGGCGACTGCATCGCTCGCGTGCTCGACGCGACCGGCTGGAACGTGAAGCGCGAGTTCTACTACAACGACGCTGGCGTGCAGATCCACAACCTGGCCGTGTCGACCCAGGCCCGTGCGCGCGGCCTCACGCCGAACGACGCCGGCTGGCCGGAAGACGGCTACCGCGGCGACTACATCGCGGACGTGGCGCAGGCTTACTTGAACGGCGACAGCGTCGAGGTGGAAGGCCACGTGGTCACCGGCGCGAAGAACGCCGAGGATCTGGACGCCATCCGTCATTTCGCCGTGGCTTACCTGCGCCGCGAGCAGAACCTGGACTTGGCCGCCTTCGGCGTCGGCTTCGACGTGTACTACCTCGAATCCTCGCTCTACACCGAACGCAAGGTCGAAGAGACCGTCAGCAAGCTGGTCGCCCACGGTCACACCTATGAGGAAGGCGGCGCACTGTGGCTGCGCAGCACTGACTACGGTGACGACAAAGACCGCGTCATGCGCAAGTCCGACGGCACCTACACGTATTTCGTGCCGGACGTGGCGTACCACATGACCAAGTGGCAGCGCGGCTACGTCAACGCCGTCACCGTGCTTGGCTCCGATCACCACGGCTCGCTGGCCCGCGTGAAGGCCGGCCTGCAGGCGCTGGACGAAGGTATCCCCAAGGGCTACCCGAACTACGTGCTCTACCAGATGGTGACGGTGATGCGCGGCGGCGAAGAGGTGAAGCTCTCCAAGCGCGCTGGCAGCTACCTCACCCTGCGCGACCTGATCGAGGAAGCTGGCCGCGACGCGACCCGCTACTTCCTGATCGCCCGCAAGGCTGACTCGCAGCTCGTGTTCGACATCAATCTGGCCCGCTCGCAGAGCAACGACAACCCGGTCTATTACATCCAGTACGCCCACGCCCGCGTGTGCCGCGTGCTGGAGGAACTGGCCGAGCGTGGCTTGCCCGCCGTGGATACCAAGGCCGGCGTTGCCCAGCTCGGTCGCCTGGACAGCGAGCACGAACAGGCCCTGTTCACCGAACTGTCCCGCTACTCGGAAGTGGTGGAGGCCGCCGCAGCCAATCTAGAACCGCACCTGATCGCGCAATACCTGCGCGAACTCGCTGGCGCGCTTCACAGTTACTATCACGAGCACAAGTGGATCGTGGACGACGCCGAGCTGCGCAACGCGCGCATCACGCTGGTGCTCGCCACGCGCCAGGTCATCCGCAACGGTTTGGATTTGCTGGGACTCAGTGCCCCGGAGAAGATGTAAATGGCAGCACGCAAGGGCAAAGGCCGACAGGCCGTCCGCAACAGCAACGGCAGCATGCCGGGTTGGGGCTGGGCTGTTATCGGCATCCTGATCGGTGCGGTGCTGATGTTTGCCATGCGTGGCCACCTGCCCATGGCGCCAAACCCCAGCGAAGGCCCGCAGCCGAACGCGCAGGCCACCGCGCAACGCGGCAGCGATGCCGGTGCTGCAGGCAGCGAATCCACCTCCGCCACGGACAACGGCAACACGCCGACGGCAGCGAAGAAGCCGCAGTACGACTTCTACTCCGTGCTGTCGGAGAAGGAAGTGCGCATCCCCGATGCCGTGATCAGTGCGCAAGCCAAGGCCGAGCAGCAGCAGAAGCAACAGGCCGCGCAGCAGGCGGCGCAGGCCGCTGCCCAGCAGCAAGCACAGGCGGCAGCGCAGAAGCCCGCACCGGGCCCTGCTGCCGTGAGCGAAGCCATCACGCCCGCACCGGAGTCGGCGGTGCATGCCCCGGCACCCACCGCTGCCGCTCCGGCAGCCACACCGGCCAGCAGTGGTTACCTGCTGCAGGTTGGCGCGTTCCCCAGCGCCGCCGACGCCGAAACGCTGAAGGCCAAGCTGGCCATGCAGGGTTTTGTCGCCAACGTGTCCCCGGTGAGCGTCAACGGCCAGACCTACAATCGAGTGCGCCTGGGCCCGTTCCATTCCGCCACGGAACTGGAATCGGCAAAGCAGCGTCTCTCTTCGGCGGGCATCAATGCCATCGCACTGAAGGAAGGTCGCTAAGCGGCCATCGCTCCATTCGTTACACAAGAAAAGGCCGTGTCTCGCGACACGGCCTTTTTGTTTGCGTCGTTCGATAAAACGAACTGCACCTACGCTACGACGATGACGGACAGCGCTAACGCGGCCCGCCCTATCCGGGTCAGAACTGCCAGCGTACGCCCATGCCCGCGCTCCAGCCCTGTTCGCCCGCGCCGCCAGTATCGGCCTGGTAATCGGCATTGGCATACACCGAAACCGTACGCGTCAATACACCCGTGATACCCGCACCCAGCTGCCACGCCTGACCCCAGCTGCCGGTGGTGAAGGTATTGCTGACACCCCAGGCATCGCTGGCCACAGTGACATTGCTTGCGCTGCCCGAACTCCACAAGTAGTTCACCCGCATCCACGGGGTCCAACGCTGACCGTTACCGGTGACAAACGTCTTCCCAAGGTTTGCACCTACACGACCCAGCCATGCGCCGGCATCCTGCGGTGTTACGCGCAGACCATCGGCGTCGTTAAACGCGTTGGTTTTCAGGGACTGATAAATAACCTGCGCCTGCGGCTCGATCCGCACGTCATCCGCAAACACGAACGGATAGCCGCCTTCCAGCGAATACGTCCAGCCGTGCGTCTTCATATCAGCCATGTCATAACCGCGATAGGCGGTATCCACGCGCGTGTTGTAGTAATTGCGCGCTACCACGCCATCCAAATAGAAGCCGCTTCCGTGCACATACGTGCCCGTGGCTGCCACACTGCTCGCATTCATGCGCATCGCACTGCTGCCGTCGATGGCCTGCGGTGTGATACGCGACGTACCCCTGCTGCCATACATACCCAGTCGGAACGTCGATGCATCGCTGTCCATCCGCAGCCATGTTCCACCGATTTGGACGCCACGATCGTTCTGATCGAAGTTGTAACCAAACTGACCGGCGCTCCGATTGGTGTGGTACTGATAGTTGCCACCGAACGCACGTGCGTAGAGCTCATCGGTGTTACCGGCGGCGCTGACACCATCGCCGTGGATTTCACCGAGTCGGTCATACAGCGTACCCACGTTGCGTATGCCATAGGACAACATGGCCGTCGATGCGCTGAGATACGACGGGACCTGTGGCACAACTTCAGGGCGTGGCGCAGGAGTCGGATCTGGCGTGGGCGTCGGGGCCGGATCCGGCGTGGGAGTTGGGGTAGGCACCGGGGTTGGATCAGGCACAACCGCATTTTGCAGGCGGTAATCCCAGTAGCCATTGCCCTGACCTGCCACGACACGTTGAGTGCCATCAGACGCGCCAGGCTGATAGGCAACGAGGTTATAGCGCCACGGACCAACCGCAACGTAGCCACCGGACAACGCGAAAGACGATGACGACGATTGCCCCGCGACCTGAGCCAACGAGATGCCTTCGTTCGACTCCATCACACCATTCTTGTTGGTATCAGTGAGCGCACCATTACCCGAACCAGTGACTTTCAGGTACGTCGTGCCACTGGCATTGCCTTCCACGAGCACGCGATCCGTAAACTGATTGGACAGCGACCCGCCATCATTGAGCACGGTATTCACCACGACGGTACCACCCGTACCGACCAGATCGCCATGCACCACGGCAGTCTTGTAGCTTCCCGCCGAAGGGGTAAATGCAGCGGTTCCCGCCAATGAAAGCTGTTGCATATCGGAGCTGGCGGTGATGTTCCAGGTGCTGCTGCCGTCAATATTGACCTTGTTCGCGTTCTGCAGCGCACCGGTCAACGATGAGCCCTGAGTCAGCACCACATTGGCCGTCGTCGATGCATCCGCTTTCACGTCGCCCACCAACGCGACGTTGCCGTTGGCCGTCAGGTCAACAGAAGTCCCCGGCTTAGTGACGTAAAGCAGTACACCATTGCCACCTGTAACCCGGGCAGCATCGGTGAGATTGACGACGTTTTGACCTGCCTCTGCATAGATCACGCTGTCCGTAACGGACGTAACCGAACCGCCTGACATCTCAAATGCGTTATTGACTGATGCCGAGCCATCCGTGGTCAGGGACAGGCCGTGGCGCTGCCCGGTTACGGTGCTGTTTACAAGTACGGCGGACCCATTGCCCAGCGCAACGCCATCGGCTCGCGAACCGCTTGTAGTGACGGTAGTACCAGTCGCACTGATGCTGCTCCCTGCGCTTAACGAGGCCAATCCGTGCGCATCACTACCAGCGGTGTTGATAACCGTACCATCCCCCAGCGTCATGGCGGCACCGTTGAAGGCGACGGCGCCATAGGCGCTGTTACCCGCGGTGGCGATGTTGAGCTGGCCTGTCGTGGTGATTAGGCTGCCGTTACCACTGGCCCGCAACCCCATTGCGCTGGTCCCAAGGGTGGTTATGGACGTATTCCCATTCAGTTTCACCTGACCGCCGCTCTCGGCATCGACACCATAGGCGCCAGTGCCTGCGCTATCCCCGCCGAAGGTATGCACTTCATAATAGTCGGCAGTGGTGAGCTGGCTGCCACTGCCTATGGCGACCAGGCCACTGCTAGCCGCGCCGTTTGTTGTGATGTCAACACCGGTTAGCGCAATAACAGCGCCATTGCTCGCCACGACACCGTGAGAACTGCTTCCGCTAGTGTTGATCCCCGCATACGCCACCGTTGCACGCGTGCCGCTGTCCTGGGCGACAACGCCGTAGGCGTTGTCGCCTACCGTTTTGATAAGACCACCCGTAATCGACAGCAATCCACCCTGTTCCGCCAGTGCACCGTGAGCCGCTGCGCCCTGCGTTTCGACCTTCGGAGTGTAGGCGGTCAGGCTGGCAGCACCATACTGGGCGCTGCTATATAAGCCCACGCTATGGCTTCCAGTAGTCATCACACTGGTCGCCCCTCCCACCAATACGACACCACCATCCGTAGCGCTAGCACCATACGAGGTGTCGCCGATCGTTTGGATGGATGCATCGTTCACTTCAATCGTCGAACCGGCATCAACCGACCAGATACCGTCGGCCGAGCCGCCGCTTGTACTCAGCGACCCTTTGTTCAGCATGACGTGGCCGCCATTGGCGGCGTATGCACCATTTGAACGATCACCGGCGACGTTCACCGTGACACCGTTCGCTGTGATGTATGAGCCGGGATTTTCTGACCACAAACCAGCGGCATCATCCATGGTGACCGTCACCGTATCGCCATTCAAGGCAAGACGAGTGCCATCTTGCACAATGACCGGCTGGGTAAAGGTCGCAGCCAGTGTGTGGCCCTGAATAGCCATCCCCATCAGGAGTGCAGCTCCCACTTTTTGCGGGCCGGATCGCTTGCCGCAGCTCTTCGCTAATTCGGACACTACCGTCCAGCTGCCCAACGCCGTGTTCCAGATCAATCTGTAAATCTGATTCATTTCAGTACCGCTTCCTTTTCTAAATCACGACTGCGCGCGAGCACAGCCATCAAGGGCGGCATGTGCTCACAAGACCAACCGTGCTTTTTAGCGAGCGGAACCTATTGAACCAATCAGATACCCCCGAAATATGTAAGTTTTTTCGTTTGATATAAAACTCAGAAGAATCTCGTTGCATTGTTTTTCGGAATGACGGCGCCGAAACGCCGAGGGCTGCGATGGCTATGCAGAGTTTTGTCGCCAACGTATCGCCGGTAAGCGTCCATGGTCAGACCTACAGCCACATGCGCCTGGGCCCGTTCCATTCCGCCACGGAACTGGAATCGGCAAAGCAGCGCCTCTCTTCGGCGGGCATCAATGCCATCGCACTGAAGGAAGGTCGCTAAGCAAGCCCGGCATCACGTCGATGCATGTATGAAAAGGCCGCACACCGTGCGGCCTTTTTTTCGACTCAATGAGCAGTGGGTTTGCCGAGGCAAGGCAGCACGACCTGCTTGAACACGGCATCGTCATCGGGCCAGCGGAACGCCACCGTCATCGACCCGCCGCCTTTGGCGGCCGGTACCTCGATGCGCAGGTTGTGGCCGCGCGTAGTGTCCGCTGTCCAGTGACGGACCAATGCATCGTCTAGCGAGAAACCAAACAGAAACGGCGTGCCCGTATCGAAGGGACCACCGTCGCCAAACCAGCCGCCGACCTTGATTCGCACGGGCGCATCGTTGCCACTGGTCACCGTGATGGGCCCGCTGGCCGTCGCATCAGGCCCTTCATAAGGGTCCGTGTCGAAGCCGAGCACCTTGGGATCGAACGTCAGCTCCGCCGAGACATGCGCCGAATCAGTGCGGCAGTTGAAAGCCAACGTCGCATTGGCGTGATAGGTCTTGTAGCTCGCCACGCCCGCCATGCGCGCGCGATACAGCGGCGCCTCCGGCACGGGCTTTTCGTGCAGCCATGCGTTGAACTTGCCCGTGGGAATGGCGCTCTGCGCGAAGGCCGTGGTGCTTGCGCACAGCGCGAGCATGCCAAGACATGCCGTGCTCCAGGTCAAGCATCGGCGAGACGTACGCTGGATGTGCTTTCGTTTCATGAGGCAGCGATCCTTTCCTTGGGAACAGGTCGATCGATCCGGCACTGCGCAGGAGACCGCGCGACGACTTTCCTATGGTGCGCCCGAGGCAGCTCATAGGCTGATCGTTACACGGGAAGATGTGTCCGCGTTGATAGTGTCGGCAAACATTAGCAGTCCGGCTACGAAGCGACGACAGCCAGTAGCGCTGCGCCAGCGCGTGATCTTCTACTTGGCCAAAGCATGGCTTTCGTCGCCTGACGATCTTGACCGTCGAGCACCCAAAGAAAAAACCGCGCAAACGCGCGGCTTTTCACATATGCCCTGCAGTCTGTCAGCTTTTGCGCTTCAGCCGGATCAGGCCGGAGATGTCGTCGTCGCCATAACCCTGGCTCATCAGTTCCGCATAGTCCGCTAGCGAGCGTTCGATGACGTTGCGACTGGTGCCTGCGTTCTCCGCAATGCGACGCACGATGCCGAGATCTTTGTGCAGCAGGCCCAGTTTGAAGCCGACGCTGAACTCGTTACTCAGCATGGTGGCACCACGCTTTTCAAGGAACCAGTTGCCAGCCGCGCCCGCACCGAGCGTGGGCAGCAGGCGTTCCGGATCAAGGCCGAGTGCTTCGGCGAGTGCGAGGCCTTCGCACACGCCCTGCGCAATGCCAGCAACGAGCACTTGGTTCACTGCTTTGGTCGCCTGCCCGGCGCCAACGTCACCCAGGTGCGTGACGCGCAGCGCGTAGGCTTCCAACACTGGGCGTGCGCGTTCGAGTACATCCGCCTCACCGCCGACCATCACAGACAGCTTGCCGTTCTTTGCGCCTTCCACGCCGCCGGACACGGGGGCGTCGAGGAAATGCGCACCCACCGCCGCCAGCTTGGCCGCGGCCTGCTTGGCGGTATCCGGCGCAACGGTGGAGTGATCCACCACGATGGCGCCCTTCTTCAGATGCGGCGCGAGTGCATCGACGGTATTGAGCACGTCGGCATCGGCGGTAACGCACAGCGCGATCACGTCGCACTGCTGGGCGATGTCCGCCAGCGACGGTGCGGCAACGCCGAGTTCCTTCGCCACCGCATCCGCATTGGACTGCGTGCGACTGGCGACGGCATGAAGCAGGCCGTGCGCTTTGAGATGGCCGGCCATCGGCGTGCCCATAGCGCCGAGTCCGATAAATGCTGCCTTGATTGTCATGGATGTTCCTGCAGGGTCAATCAATCTTCACAGTGGACGTCATGCGTCACGAAGGGGTGTTCAGGCGCCGGCTTCTCGAACCACTGCGGTTCTTCCAGCGTGCACTGCATGTCTTCCATGCCGCTGCTCCAGTGCTGGCGCATGCTGTCGACGCTGAACTCGTAATCCTTGTAGTGCCCTTCGTACGGCTTGTTTCGGTAGATCAGGTGGAACAGGTTCACCACGGCGCTGTTGGAGTAAACCTCCGCCTGACGGTAGGCGTGATGCTTGCGCTGGTCTTCCGGCACCAGCGCCATCAGATCGTGAAGTATGCGCTGCTGGCGCTGGCGTTGCGCCATGTATTCGGTGATCAGGCGCGTGCGGCTGGAGTACTGGATGTCCTTGGCGCGCGATGTGACTTCGGCCAGGTCGCGCGGCACCTCGCCGCGAGAACTCCACAGGTCAACCTGGAAGACCAGCGAGTCACGACACGAGGCATCCGACAGGACTTTATACAGTGGCGTGTTGGAGACCATGCCGCCATCCCAATAAAACTCACCATCGATCTCGACGGCTGGGAACCCCGGCGGCAACGCGCCGGACGCCATGAAATGCTCAACGCGAAGCTCGCCTTCGGTGTTGTCGAAGTACGCGAAGTTGCCGGTACGGATGTTGACCGCGCCGACCGATACGCGCATGGCGGTCTTGTGGTTGATGCGGTCGAAATCGACCAGACGTTCCAGCGTGGTCTTCAGCGGCGAGGTGTCGTACCAGCTCGCGGTGGTCGGCGATGCGCGCCACGGCCACAGTGGGAACGGCCGAGGCGTGAAGAAGCCCGGCTGGCCTTCCACCAGTGCGCGCCACGCGGCCCAACCGCTTACGCCGTTCTGCCACGGCAACTCCCACGCGCTAGGGTCGAGCGGCGCTGTGGGCCAGACGGGGAACAACGGTGCACGGGTGATCGTCTGCCAGAATTCGCGCAGCCGCTCGACGCGATGCTCGGGCGCATTACCGGCAATGACGGCCGCGTTGAGCGCGCCGATGGAGATGCCGGCGATCCAATTGGGATGGATGCCGGCTGCGTCCAGCGCTTCGTACACGCCGGCCTGATACGCACCCAGCGCACCACCACCTTGCAGCACCAGTGCGGTGGTTTTGTATTGCTTATGGAGCTGTCGCAGCTGGTCTTGATCGGACAGCTTCGATGCCGGCGAGTTTTTACGGACGTCCATACGCATCAGCCTCAGCTTAGTCAGCCAAATAGTCGTACACCACCGTGCCCAGGTCGAGGGTCAGGTCGGTAATGAAATGCATCGCAGACTCCACCTTCAGTACCGGCAGCTCAGCCACCGGTGCCAGCGCGTGGGGATGCAGTTCCAGCGCGCCAGGGCCTGTCCAGGCACCCTTGAGCGTGACATTGGTGGTGTAGTAACGGACCAGCTCGCAGATGCGCGGCGTGCCATCCACGTGCGGGATGATCTTGAGCAGGAAGTTGGGCGCGGCCAGCGAAGCCAGTACGGCCTTCTCATCGGCCGGGCGATGCTTGAAGCCCATGGTGCCCTTGGCCACGCGCACTTTGCCGTAATCGAGCGTGCCGACCAGGGTGTCGATCTCGGTCTCCAGCACGGGGCTGGCGAGTTTCTTGGGAAAGCCCCACAGCTCACGGCCACCGGCGATGGGCGGATGGTCGTTCAGATACATGGAGTGCACGTAGCCGCCGTGCTGGCCCTCGAAGCTGACCGGAATGACCTGACCCGATTCGGTGTAGTCGCCGAAACCGGTAGAGTCGGGCATGCGGATGAATTCGTACTTGACCAGCGGTTCGGTCACTTGCAACGGCTCGGGCACCACGGCGCGCAGCGCATCTATGTCCGTGCGATAGGTGATGACAAGAAACTCGCGGTTAACGAAGCGGTAAGGCCCCACGGGAAACGCGGGGCTGGTCAACGGCATGGCGAAGGCGTTGGCCTTCACGTCGGCAATCTTCATGGCAGCAGTGCTCCTGGCAGCCCGCCCGCACAGCGCATGCTGGCCCGTGCGGACCGGTATCGATGAGATACAGCGGGTGACCCCGTCCGGCTTCGCCGGACGGGGCGTGGCGACTTACTGCATGTACCAGCCGTGGCTCACGACGATGGACTGCCCCGTGAGCGCCGCCGACGGGAACGTGGCGAGGTAAAGCGCCGTCTGCGCGATGTCGTCCACCGTGGTGAACACGCCATCGACGGTGTCCTTGAGCATGACGTTCTTGATCACGTCAGCCTCGCTGATGCCCAGCTCTTTAGCTTGCTCGGGAATCTGCTTTTCCACCAGCGGCGTACGCACGAAGCCGGGGCAGATCACGTGCGAGCGCACGTTGTGGGCGGCGCCTTCCTTCGCCAGCGTGCGGGCCAGGCCCAGCAGGCCGTGCTTGGCGGCGACATAGGCGGACTTGAGCTTGGACGCTTCGTGCGAATGCACCGAACCCATGTAGATCACGATGCCGCCGCGATCGTCCTTGTACATGTGCTTGAGTGCAGCACGTGTGGTGAGGAAGCCACCGTCGAGGTGGATGGCGAGCATCTTCTTCCAGTCGGCGTAGGCGAACTGGTCGATCGGGTTGATGATCTGGATGCCAGCGTTGGAGATCAGGATATCCAGGTGACCGAACTCGGCAACGACTTTGTCGGTACCGGCGTTGACGGCAGCTTCGTCCGTCACGTCCATGGCAACGCCGATGGCCTTGCCGCCTGCCGCATTGATCTCGGCTGCGGCAGCATCAGCTGCCTGTTGGTTGATATCGGCGATGGCTACCGCCGCGCCATTCTTGGCGTAGAGCTCGGCAATTGCCTTGCCCAGGCCGCTGGCTGCGCCAGTGATGAGTGCCACCTTGCCGTCGAGACTTGCCATAACCACTCCTTTCGATGGGGATCGGGGGAAAGCAAAAACGGAATCAGGTTGTAGGCTGCGCGGCCTGTCCGTCTAGACGGACAGGCTGACACAGCTTGTAGGCGCGCATCTATGCGACGAATGGACAGCTTGAGCGCTGCCTGGCTCGTAACCGTTTAGTGCGCGCCTTCAGACAGGTACGTATAGCCGGTCAATCCTTCGTTCAATGTGACGAATAGCTGCTCTGCCGACTCCCCTTCCACACCCGCCGCGGCGATGCGCTCGCGATAGCTGTGACGCAGGGCGTCGAGGTCGTAGCCAACGTAATCAAGCATCAGGTCGGTGGTGTCGCCACGACGCTTGTGCGCGAAAACATACGAATCGCCATCGACGCGCACATTCACCGCGTCAGTGTCGCCAAACAGGTTGTGGATGTCGCCCAGCGTTTCCTGGTACGCGCCAACCATGAAGATGCCGAGGCGGTAGCTCTCGTCTTCCTTCAACGCATGCAGCGGCAAGCTCACGTCTACACCTTCGGCATCAACGTAATCGTCGATGCGGCCATCGGAGTCGCAGGTGAGGTCGACGATCACGCCGCGGCGCGTGGGCTCTTCGTTCAGCCGCGCAATGGGCGCGATCGGGAAGATCTGGTCGATGGCCCAGATGTCCGGCACGGATTCAAACACGGAGAAGTTGACGAAATACTTGTCGACGAGCTTCTCGTCGAGTTCGTCCATCGCTTGGCGATGCGAGCGCTCGGCGGGCAACAGGCGCGTGCGCACGGCATTGGTGATGGCGTAGTACATGTCATCGAGGCGCGCACGGTCTTCCAGATTCAGCTGGCCGAGTGCGTACAGCGTCTGGCCTTCAGCAAGGTGGTGCTGCGCTTCGTGAAACAGTTCCAGCGCGGGGCGCTGGTCCAGCTCGTCCCAGGTTTCGCGCAGGCGGCGCAGCACGGCCGGCTCGTGTTCGTGCGCGTACGGGATGTTGCCGACGGGCACTTCTTCCACCTCGGTAACGTTCACCACCATCACGGCGTGGTGCGCGGTCATGGCGCGGCCAGCTTCGGTGATGATGTGCGGCGCGGGCAGATTGGCTTCCGCCACGGCTTCTGCCAGCGACTGCACGATGGTGGAGGCGTACTGCTCGATCGAATAATTGATGGAGTTGTGGCTGCGTGAGCGCGAGCCTTCGTAGTCCACGCCGAGGCCGCCACCCACGTCAACGATGTCCAGCGGCACGCCGAAACGCTTGAGCTCCACGAAGTAGCGCGTGGCTTCGCGCATGCCGTTGGCGATGTCGCGCACGTTGGAAATCTGCGAGCCCATGTGGAAGTGCTGCAGCTTCAGCGTGTGCTTGAGACCGGCCCGATCCAGGCGCTCCACCAGCGTGAGTACTTGGCTGGGTGACAGACCGAACTTGCCCTTGTCGCCGCCGGTGTTCTGCCACTTGCCCGCGCCGATGGAGGCCAGGCGCACGCGCACGCCGAGCAGGGGCTCGACGCCCAGCGCCTTGGATTCGGTGAAGACGTGATCAAGCTCGGACAGCTTCTCAATCACGATATGCACGCGCAGCCCGAGCTTGCGGCCGATCAGCGCGAGGCGAATGTATTCGCGGTCTTTGTAGCCGTTGCAGATCACGATGCTGCCGGGGCGTGCCATCGCCAGCACGGCCATCAGCTCCGGCTTGGAGCCGGCTTCTAGGCCGAAGCCGTGCTCGCCCGCGGCGACCAGCTCGCCGGCCACGCCGCGCTGCTGGTTCACCTTGATCGGATAGACGGCCGTATAGCCACCCTCGTAGCTCCATTCGCCGATGGCCTTGGCGAACGCATCCTGCAAACGCTTCAAACGGTCAGCGAGGATGTCTGGAAAGCGCACGAGCAGCGGCAAGCGCAGGCCTTCGGCGCGGGCGCGGTCCACGATGGCCGGCAGCGACAGGGCCGGGCCCTTGGCGCCGTGCGGACGCATCACGATATGGCCAGCGTCGTTGACGTCAACGTAGCCATCGCTCCAATGCGGGATGGCGTAGGTATGGCGGGCAGCGTCGATGTTCCAGTGCTTCGACATGGAGGGTTCCTTGTTCTGCGGGTGTAACACCCTGGACATGTCGTCGCAGCGGCGAGCCTTGACGAAACAAAGCCGGCTGGCCGGAAGCCTCGCACGCCGCGGGGCCAGGCCGACTTAAGAACCGCGGGCAAGCTGGCGCGGCGGTTCGGACGGCTATTGTAACGGCCTCTTGTGACAATGTGCCTAAGATTGGGGTCCCCGGCCGCCCCGGGACCCCGTTCGGCTACAATTCCCGTTCTTTGAACCCATCGATCGTCAGGAACATCCCCATGTCGCAGCACCCTAGCTGGTTCACCGAAGCCCACCAGGCCTCCGGCTCCTCCATTGGTTACCGCGTGGAGAAGCTGCTGCACGCCGAGAAGACCCCGTTCCAGACCATCGAGATCTACCAGACCACCGATTGGGGCAACCTGATGGTGATCGACGGTTGCGTCATGCTGACCAGCCGCGACAACTTCCTCTATCACGAGATGATGACCCACCCGGCGTTGTTCACCCATGCGCGCGCCAAGCGCGTGGTGATCATCGGTGGCGGCGACTGCGGCACGCTGCGTGAAGTGCTCAAGCACGAGGAAGTGGAGCACGCCGTGCAGGTGGAGATCGACGAGCGCGTGACACGCCTCGCCGAGCAGTACTTCCCGGAGCTGTGCGAATCCAACAACGACCCGCGCGCCGAGCTGCTGTTCATTGACGGCATCAAGTACATGGCCGAGGCGGAGCCGGAATCGCTGGATCTGATCATCGTCGACTCGACCGACCCGGTCGGCCCGGCCGAAGGCCTGTTCAACGCCGCCTTCTACGCCAGCTGCTACAAGGCCCTGCGCCACGGCGGCATCCTGGTGCAGCAGTCGGAATCGCCGATTGCTCACCTGGAGCTGATCAAGTCCATGCGCTCGGCGATGCGCACCGCCGGCTTCACCGCGGTGAAGACCCTGCCGTTCCCGCAGCCGTGCTACCCCACCGGCTGGTGGAGCTGCACCATGGTGCGCAAGGGCGGCGACCTGGCTGGCTTCCGCGAACGCGGCGCGCTGAGCAAGAACTTCCCGACCCGCTACTACAACGCCGATATCCACAAGGCGGCGCTGGCCCAGCCGGAATTCATGCGCGAAGCGCTGGGCGAGTAAGTCCATCTGTTTCAACGAAAGCCCGGCGTGGTCTCCATGCCGGGCTTTTTTGTGCCTGACGCAGTGCCTCAGTTATTCAGAACAACGTCTGCCGTGCCTTGGGCATCAGCACCAGCACCAGCGTGGCCAGCGGGCCGAACACCAGCGACAGCAGGAACCACAACAAGCCGCTACGGTTCTTGCCCTGGGCCAGACCGGCGTTGATCAGCGCCAACGTGCCCCAGCCGACGAACCAAGGGGCGGCGCGGCCGTCGGCCAAAAAAGAAATGTCGTTCACGTAGTCTTCTCCTGTGCTGCGCAGGATGACGTGTCACCCCGGGGCGTCGCAAAGCGGCCATGCTAACAAGGCTGGGCGCGTTCTCCCGCCCCACCCGTCCAGCGGATCAGGCGAGCTTAATCCTTGGGCGTTATCCTGATTGTTGGCTTTGTGTAAGGACCACTCGATGCTTGGACGCCGCCTCCTCCCGTTCGCCCTGCTGCTGGCCGCGACTTCCGGCCCCGCTTTGGCGGCCAAAACGCCCGCCAATCCCGATCTGCAGGCGGATCGGCACAAGGCGCTGGTGCAGTATCAAAAGGATCTGGTCAGCGTGACCGCTCCGCAGGCGGACCCGCTGCCGCTGATGGGCGCCGCCCTGCTGGCCCGGCCGCTGCAGGACCAGCCGGACTTCAACAGCTATCACGCCCTGATCGACCGGGCCTCTGCGGCCGAAGGCGCAGGCCCGGAAATTAGCTGGGTCCGCCTGAGCGACTGCGATGCCAAGGGCGATGACTGCCCCAATACCGACGCACTGGTCAAGCTGGTGCAGCAGGCGCCAGACAATGCGGCCGTATGGCTGCTCAAGCTGGGCCAGGACATCCGCGACGGCAAGAACGACGACGCCCGCCAGGATCTGGCCAAGGCCGCCTCGGCCAAGGCCTATGACGACTACACCGGCGCCACCCTGAAGGCGCTGGCCAATGCCGTGACCACCCTGCCCCCACCGGCCAATGTGATGGGCCCGCTGTCGGCCATGAACGGCGCCGACGTACAGCTGACCCTCGTGTTCGGCCTGGCCGAAGGCCAACCCCAGCCCGCGCTGCAGGCCACCTCGCGCCTGTGCGAGGACAACGCCGACAAGGCCAGCGTGAAGGCCGACTGCCTCAAGCTGGGCAAGCTGCTGGAATGGGGCTCCAGCCCGTTGGCCCGCTCGTTGGGCCTGCACCTGCGTGAAGTGCTGGCCGACGATCCGGCTCAGCAGGAAGACGCCAAGCACCTGCGCCGCAACTTGGTCTGGCAGGTGCAGAGCTTCTCGCAGCTCTCCCTGCGCGCCAAGGGCGACACGGCCGTTGCCCAGCACCTGCTGAAGCTGGCCCGCTCGGGCGGCACGCAGATGAGCCTGGTGCTGACCGCCCTGCATGACTTCAACATGCCGGTGGACGCACCGTCCGACTGGGATCCGTCCAAGGGGGGGCTGATCCTGTGGATGCAACGCAAGCGCGAACATCGTTTCGCGACGTTCGTGCTTGCGCTCGCTCCCCGACCATCGTGTAGGCTGAGTCCCGGCTTGGACACTGGGGCGGCATCATGCTGACGGTACTGGTAGCAAGCAGCAAAGGCGGTTGCGGCAAGAGCACGCTGGTCACGCAACTAGCCTCTCACTGGGCGCAGGATGGCAAGCACACGGCCATCGTCGACGCCGACCGGCAACAATCCGGCTTTCGCTGGGCGGCCAACCGCCCCGACAACGTTCCCGGCGTGCTGGCCATCGAAGGTGGCCGCAGGGCGCTGGAAAAACTCCCGCCCGATACGCAGCGCGTGCTGATCGACACGCCGGCCGGCTCGCAAGAGCGCGACCTGGAGCCTTATCTGGAAAAGGCGAACGTGGTGCTGGTACCCGTACTGCCGTCAACCTTCGATCTCGATGCCACGTTCGGTTTCCTGGAGGAACTCCGCCAGGTCAACCGCATCAAACGGGGGAAGCTGCCCGTTGGACTGGTCGGCAACCGTCTCAAGCCGTGGACCAACGCCAGCCAGGACGCCATGAACCAACTAACCGAGCAGGCGCCGTTTCCGCTAGTGGCACAACTGCGGGACAGCCAGGCCTATGTGTTGCTGGCTGCCCTCGGCAAGGGCATCTTTGATTACGCTTCGGAAAACGTCCGAAGCCACCAGGAGGACTGGAAACACCTCCTGCGCTGGATCAAACGCCAGCATTGATTGTGTGCCACAAAGTGGCACTAACTGGGAGCCAAACATGCACGAACTCATCCTGTTGCGACACGCCGAAGCTCAGCCGGCCACCTCCGGAGCCAACGATCAGAACCGGCGCCTGAGCGGGCGCGGAGAGCAAGAGGCGAAGGCCGCCGGAAAGTGGCTGGCGTCGCACGGGGTAAAGGTCGACCGCGTGCTGTGCTCGCCGTCCGAACGCACCCGCGCCACTGCCGAACTCGCGCTCAACGCTTACGGCAAGGCGCCGGCCACCGAGTTTGCCGATGACATCTACGAGGCCACGCCCGGCGAGCTGCTGGCCCTGCTCGACCAGTACGGCGATGCCGGCACGGTGATGCTGGTAGGGCACAACCCCGGCATCGAACGGTTGGTGGCCCTGTTGGTCGAGGGCCGCTCCGACGAGTTCCGTGGCATGCCGCCCGGCGGCTTGGCCGTGCTTCACCTCAACGGCACGCTCGAACCGGGCAATGCGCGCTTGGATGCTTTCTGGTCCCCATGACGTTGCCTATCGCTAGCTGTTGCCTGCTGCTGTTGCTGCTGATCATGCAGCCGGCGCAGGCAGCGGACTACCGTATCGACCCCGCACGATCCCACGCCGATTTCGGCGTCAGGCTGTTCTGGCTCAGCCAGATCAGCGGCCGCTTCGAGGAAATCGACGGTGACGTGACCCTGAGCCAGCTGCATGACACCGCCACCGTCGATGCCCGCATCACCGTGGACAGCATCCACATGGGATCAGACCGCATTCGCCGTTGGGTGCTGACGCCAGAATTTTTCGACGCATCGCGCTTTCCTTCGATCCGATTTGTTTCCGAACCCATTTCGCTGGCGATGCTGGAGAAAGGTGGCGACCTCGGCGGCACGCTGACCTTGCGTGGCGTGACCAAGCCGGCGCATTTCGAAGTGCTTCCCTCCCACTGCCCGCTGGAAGCACCGCAAGAGTGTGTGATCTCCGTACGCGGCACGATCCAGCGCAGCGATTTCGGTATGAGCGGTCATCGCACGGCCATTTCCGACCAAGTGCAGTTGGGCATGATGATCAGCCTGGATTACGCCCGGCGTTAAGCAGGAATAGGAACGTTCTCCCGTATCATCCGGCGATGCGCCAGCGCTGGATCGCCGTCTCCCTTTTGCTTGTAGCGATCCTGATTCTGTCGGGATGTAGTGTGTCGCCCACACGCATCCGCCGAGCCGACGCTGTCGTAGCGAGCGACACGCAACGCCAGCTCAACTGCGACCGGGAAGATCACTGCCCCGTCGACTCACCACTGCTCGACGCCGCCCAACAGGCAATGGCCGATTCCACGCCCAACGAACCGGTACACGTGGTGACGCTGCTCAACGACAGCGAAGCGGCGATGGTCGCGCGGCTCAATCTGATCCGCGCTGCCCAGCACAGCATCGACGTGCAGACCTACATCTGGGATCAGGACGACGCCGGCCAACTGATGCTCAATGAGCTGATCAAGGCGGCGCAGCGCGGCGTGAAGGTGCGCATCCTGGCCGACCAATTGTTCTCGTTCGGTGACCCCGTGCTGCTGGAACGCCTCGCCACGGTGCACCAGAACCTGGAGATACGCCTCTACAACCCGACGTTCCACAAAGCGCAGACCTCGGTGGCGGAGTTCAGCGCGAGCATCGTGTGCTGCTTCATGACGTTCAACCAGCGCATGCACAACAAGTTGCTGCTGGTGGACAACTTGATCGGCATCACCGGCGGGCGCAACTATCAGGACCGTTACTTCGACTGGGATAACGACTTCGATTACGTCGACCGCGACGTGATGGTGGGCGGGCCCGCAGCACGCAAGATGGCGACAAGTTTCGAGACCTTCTGGAAGCACAAGCGCTCAACGCCGCTCACGCATCTAAGCGATGTAAACCGCCGACTGCTGGACGACAACCATCCCGGCCCACTGCCCGAGCCCCACTACGCCCATCCGCAGCGCGTTGCGCGTGTGCAGGAGGAAGCCGGCGACGGTGGCTGGATCGACGACGTGCTGGTGTCCGACACGCTGCGCACGGGCCGCGTCGACTTCTTTAGCGACCTGCCCGCCAAGACGGACCAACCGGACAAGCGCAGCGCCCACGAATTCACCGCACATCTCATGCGCATGGTCGGCGCAGCGCAGCACGAGGTGGTATTGCAGACGCCGTACCTGGTGATGAGCGATCGCGCCAACGCGATCTTCGAGCGGCTGCACAAGGGCGATTCGCCACCGCGCATCGTCGTGTCGACCAACTCGCTCGCGTCCACTGATGCCTTCGCGGTGTATGCGCTCTCGTACAAGCACCGCAAGCGCTACCTCAAGGATTTCGGCTTCGAGATCTACGAGATGAAGCCGCGCGCGGAAGGACCAGCGGAAGACAACGCTGAATCGGCGGCCGACGACGGCCCGCCGCCGCCCTTGCAGGGCGGCGCAACCCCGCCACGCCACGTCGGCAACGAACGCGGCCTGCTTGGCAGCCGCAGCAGCGGTCGCCGCAACCGCCCTGCGCCACTGACCACACCGGGCCGCCGCTTCGGCCTGCACGCCAAATCCATCGTGGTGGACGACGACTTCGCCATGGTCGGCTCGCACAACTTCGATCCGCGCTCGGACCACTACAACACTGAAGCGGGCGTTATCGTGTACGACGCGCGCTTTGCCAACGAACTGCGCGACAGCATCCTGCGCGACACGCAGCCGGAGAACGCATGGGTGATCGCGCCACGCCAGCAAAGCCGCCTGAGCATGGCCATCGGCGATGTCTCGGCAAGCCTGCCGGTGTTCGACCTGTGGCCCTACCGCTACGCCACCGGCTACGACCTCAAAGCGGGCTGCACGCCAATGCGCCCCAGTGATCCGGGCTTCTTGAGCTGCTACACGCCGGTTGGCGATTTCCCCGATGTCGATGTGTCGCCCAAGCTGATCTACACGCGTTTGATCACGGCGTTTGGCGCAGGCGTGCAAGGCGTGCTCTGACCCTGCGCTTCTACCGAGACGGTACAGGTGTGTCGTCGAATCGCATCACCAGCCGGCCGCTCAAGCCATCGGGATGATCACCCGGCACCGCGAAGCGCCAGCGTGCCACGGTGCGTAGAGCACGCTCGTCCAGCTCTGCATTGCCGCTGGATTCGCCCACGGCGGCATGATCAACGCGGCCTTCGCCATCGACAGTGAGCTGCAACACCACGCGCCCGCTGGCAAAGGCCGTCCGCTGCAACCACGACGCGGCCAGCGGCGGCATCTCGACGGGCGTCAGCATGGGCTCGGTTTCTTCAGGGCGTAGAGGCGCCGACGTCGCCACCGCCACGTGGCCGGAAGGCGCAGGCGGGCGCGAATGACGTCGCAGCATCATGCGTACCTTGTCGGTGCGCGAAGCGGGCGTGCCCGGTGGCCCCGCCCAGTCGCCGGTGAGTGTGCTCAGCCACGCCGTACCGGCCACACCGATCGCCAGCGCGAGCAGGCTCAGGCTGACGGTAGTGCGCAGACGAAACATCGGAAGGACGGTGACGAGCGAACCCGCTCAGCGTTCGAGGATGGCGGTGACGCCCATGCCGCCGGCAGTGCAGATGGAGATCAGGCCGCGACCCGAACCCTTCTGCTCGAGCAGCTTGGCCAACGTGGCGACGACGCGCGCTCCGGTGGCCGCGAACGGATGACCCGTGGCAAGGCTGGAACCGTTGACGTTGAGCTTGGCCGGATCGATCGCGCCCAGCGGCTGGTCAAGGCCGAGGCGCTGCTTGCAGTAGTCGGCGCTTTCCCACGCGCGCAGCGTGCACAGCACCTGCGCCGCGAAAGCTTCGTGGATCTCGTAGAAATCGAAGTCCTGCAGCGTGAGTCCATGGCGGGCGAGCATGCGCGGCACGGCCACGGTCGGCGCCATCAGCAGACCTTCGCCGTGCACGAAATCGACCGCGGCGACTTCCGCATCACGGAACCACGCCTGCACCTTCAGGCCGCGCTTGGCTGCCCACTCCTCGGTGCCCAGCAACACGGCAGCCGCGCCGTCGGACAGACCGGTGGAGTTGCCCGCCGTGAGCGTGCCGTGGCCGGAGGACTTGTCGAAGGCCGGCTTCAGTGAGGCCAGCTTGTCCATGGTGCTGTCCGGACGCAGAAAGCCATCGCGTTTCAAACCGCGGAAAGGCACCACCAAATCCTCGAAGAAACCGGCTTCATAGGCGGCGGCGAGCTTGTGGTGGCTGTCCAGCGCCAGCTGGTCTTGCGGCTGGCGCGCGATGTGCCATTCCTTAGCCATCTTTTCGCAGTGGTCACCCATCGACATACCGGTGCGCGGCTCGGCCACGCCCGGGAACGCCGGCTTGAGTTCCTTCAGCGAGAAACCCTGGGTAGCGGCACGCAGCTTGTCCTGCCAGCTCTTGGCGCGGTTCATGGCAAGCAGGCGCTTGCGCAGGCGCTCGCCAAGCACGATCGGCACGTCGCTGGTGGTGTCCGAACCGCCGGCGATGCCCGCTTCGATCTGCCCGGTGGCGATCTTGTTGGCGATGATGATGGCGTTGTCCAGCGAGGTACCGCAGGCACGGGCCGTGGTGATGGCCGGCGTGGTGGGCGCCAGACCCGAGGACAGCACTGCCTCGCGGGCCAGGTTCCACTCGGACGAGTGCTTGATCACCGCACCCATGGCCACTTCGCCCAGCTCCTGGCCATGCAGGCCATACCGCTCCACCAGCGACCCAAGCACCTTCACCGACATGCCGAAATTACCGACATCGGCGTAGGCAGTGTTGTTACGGCAGAACGGGATACGTACGCCGCCGATCACACCGACGCGCTTGAGCGTGTTTTCCATGGCTGGAGCAGTCCAAGATCTGAAAAAGCCGAGTCGTCAAGGCTAACCCGCTCTGATACGGCGCGGAAGCCCAAAACCCCTCAAATGCTAGAATTCAGTTCTTTACTGTTCGGGTTCGTGATCCGTGGAAGCACAAACGCTCGTCGCCCTCCCCGCGGTCCTCGCGCTGGAGCTGTCCGCCGGGGACGCGCCCCCACGCCGCACGCTGAGCCGCGACGAAGCCGCCGAGCTGGCGGCGCTGATCGCCGCCGACCTGCATACGCTGGTGCCGCAGGTGGATGAAGCCCGCCTTGCCGTGGCCGGTGCGTTGTTCGACACCGTGGAGCTGCTGCGGCCCGGCTTCCCCGTGTGGGCCACGCTGGACGAACTGGCCCGTCGCGTACCGCGCGGCCATATTGAGAACGTGGTGGCCTTTGGCACCCATGAAGGCCACATGCCCGCCCAGCCGCTGGAACCGGAGGCCGCGTTTGCCGATGGCCCCATGCGCCTGCTACCGCTGTCGCTGCTCGCGCCCGAAGCGCTGGCCGAAAGCCTGGCGGAGAAGCTGGAAGTGGAGCTGGTGGGTCGCGGCGAAGCCGGTGCCCGTACCGCCGACTGGCTGATGCGCACACTGGGCGTGCGCCTGGAACATGTGCGCTACCTCAGCCGCAACGATCTGCTCGCGCTGACTTGCGTGCAATACGAGCACGTCAACCTCGCGCCGCTGTGGACGCTACTGGAAGCCGCCCTGCTCACGCCGTATCGCGACGAATCCACACTGAGCGCGCGCGGCCTCGCGCTGCGCTATCACGATGGCAAAGTCGAAGCGCAGTCGCCTGCAGCGTGGCTTCGTGGCCAGTCCGGCGACATCAGCCAGCGCGCTCACGATTTCGCTGGCGCGGTATTTGAGCTGCGCCAGTACGCCGCGCTGCTCGATGCGCATCACCTGCCACTCACATTGACCGATGGCGAAGCCACCCCCGGTTACTTGCTTGAGACTTTCGGCGACACCGACGCGGGTTACGACGCACCTGCGCTCTATGCCCACGAAGCGCCCGGGTTGGGTGTCGTGGCAGTGACCTTAGCGCAGCGCGGCGATGGTGGTCGCGCGCGCGTCCTCGCGCACGGCTATCCCCTGCATCCCAAGGCATTGGGTCCGCTCGTGGCCCAACTGTCCGACAGCTACGGCATCTCACCGGATCTGCACGCACTGGGTTGCATCCTGTTAGACGCGGAAGGTCAGCTGGGGGCGCCTGCCGAGGCACTGCACTGAAGCGCTGCATAAAGGATTAACGCGACCCGGCGCAACACGGCCGGAACCACTGCACGGCCGGCCTCACTTAGCGCATGATGCGACGATGAGGCGCGGGGGTGCGCCAGCGGGCCGTAACCCAGATGCGTCAAACCGATCACGAGTTCGTCCCTGCGGGAGGCGAGGCCCACTGGCCCGCCCATGTACTGGAGGGCGCGCCTGCTCTGATCACCTACATCGATCAACACCGGCGCTTCCGCTTCGCCAACACCACTCACCGCGCCTGGCTCGACATCGACCCGGCGTGGATGATCGGACGAACCGTCGACGAGGTACTCGGCGACTCGAACCTGCAGCGCGCCGGCAACTGCCTGGAGCAGGCACTCGCCGGGGAGCCTGCGGTGTACGAGGGCGAGCTGCTCGCCGGTTCGGCACGCTGCTATGTGCATGGCAATTTCCAGCCCGATCTGGACGAAGACGGCCACGTACGCGGCGTCTTCACGGTGTTCATCGACATCACCGCAAGGCATGCGCTGGAACTGCAGCTGCGTGAAAGCGAGCAACGCTTCTTCGGCGCTTTTCAGCATGCCCCCATCGGCATGGCCCTGGTCACCACCGAAGGCCACATGCTGCGGGTCAACGCCGCGCTGTGCGACATGCTCGGCTATAGCGAGCAGGAGCTGCTTACGCGTGCCCTGCCCGACCTGACTCACGTCGACGACCTGCCCGCTTCGCGCGAACTGTCGCGCGCGCTGCGCGAAGGCCGGCGCGAAACCTATCAGCTAGAGAAGCGCTACATCCATCGCGACGGCCACGTCGTGTACGTGCTGCTCAGCGTATCGCTGGTGCGCTCGGCAAATAATGGCGAGCCCTATCACGCCGTTGCGCAGATCCTCGATATCAGCCAACGCAAGTCCTATGAGGAAGCGTTGTTCCGCGAGCGCGAACTGGCCGAGGTAACGCTGCGCTCCATCGGCGACGCCGTCATCACCACCGACCTGCGGCACCAAGTGACGTCGCTCAACCCCATCGCCGAGGCGATGACGGGCTGGAGTCAGGCCGAGGCGGTGGGTCGCCCGATGAGCGAAGTGTTCCGCCTGATCGACAGCCGCACCCGCGAACCCCTGCACAGTCCGTTGCTGGATGCGATTTCGCGCGATGCCATCGTCGAACTGAAGGGCAACGCGGTGCTGCTCCACCGCAACGGCTTCGAAACACCCATCGAAGATTCGGCGGCCTCCATCCACGATCACGCCGGCAGCGTCATCGGCGGCGTGCTGGTATTCCACGACGTGAGCGAGACGCGCGCCCTGGCGCTGAAAATGGCGCACTTGGCCCAGCACGACACGCTCACCGGCCTGCCCAATCGCAGCCTGCTGCAGTCGCGCCTGGAGCAGGTACTGGCAGCGGCCGTGCGCCGCCACGACGAAGCCGCACTGCTGCATATCGACATCGATCATTTCAAACAGATCAACGACGCGCTCGGTCACGCTGCGGGCGACGAACTGCTGCGCGGGTTCGCGGCGCATCTGCGCCACCACCTACGCAACGAAGACACCGTCAGCCGCATTGGCGGCGACGAGTTTGTGGTGCTGTTGTCCCATGTAGATGGACGCTCAGGCGCCAGCCAGCTGTGCGAAAAGCTGATGCGCCTGTGGCAACAATCGCCCGCCAGCAAGATGGGCGAGTTCAACATCACCTTCAGCGTGGGTATCAGCGTCTATCCTGACGATGCGGTCGACGCCGAGGCCATGCTGCGCAACGCCGACGTCGCCATGTACGAAGTAAAGATGAAGGGGCGGGACGATTACCGCTTCTTCACCCCGCAGATGAGCGAACTGCCCGCCGCGCGTCTACGCATAGAGCAAGACCTTCGCCGCGCGCTCAAACGCGGTGAATTGAGGCTGCACTACCAACCCAAGGTGGATGCACGCACCGACGCTATCGTCGGCGCCGAAGCCTTGCTGCGCTGGCAGGTCGATGGCCAGGACGTGTACTTGCCCGACCAGTTCATTCCGGTGGCGGAAGAATGCGGGCTGATCGTACCCCTCGGCGAATGGGTGATACGCGAGGCCTGCCGCCAGGCGGGAGAGTGGTATCGCGCGGGCAAGCCCATCGTGGTGGCGGTGAATGTCGCCGCGCCGCAGTTCCAGCATCCAGGTTTCCATGCCACGCTCAAGCAGGCGCTGGATGACGCGCAACTGCCACCGTCACTGATCGAGCTGGAACTGACCGAGCGCATGGTGATGTCGGCCGGTGATCAGAGCCGCGCCCTTATGCAAGGCATCAAGGATCTGGGCGTGAGTCTGGCACTGGACGACTTCGGCACGGGTTATTGCAGCCTTTCGTACCTCAAGTATTTCCCCATCGATGCGCTGAAGATCGACCGCACCTTCGTGCGCGACATCGCTAGCGATGCGGACAACGCCGCCATTACCGACGCCATCATCACCATGGCGCGCGGGCTGGACATGAATGTGGTGGCCGAAGGCGTGGAAACCACCGCGCAGGCCGAGCACCTGCGGCGCGCCGGATGTTCCCTGTTGCAGGGCTTCCTGTTCGGCACAGCCATTCCGCCGGAAGAGTTCAGCCAGCACCTGTTGGTGGCGTGAGGCACATCGATCGCGCCATGGCCGGTCAGAACTCCGCTTCGTACATGAAGTAGTGGCACCGCTCCATGCCGAGCCCGGCGTAGGTGCGCTGCGCGCGTTCGTTCTCCGTCTCCACGTACAGGCGCAGGCCCACTGCACCGGCTAGCGCGGCGCGTTGCTTGGCCTCTTCGTAAAGCTGGCGGAACACGCCTTCGCGGCGCGCGGACTCCGCCACGTACACGCTCTGAATCCACCAGAAGTCACCGGCGCGCCAGTCGCTCCACTCGTACGTCACCAGCAGGCAACCCACGGGTTCGTTGCCACGCTGCGCCACCAGGTAGAACCCGCGGCGCGGTTCGTCGAACACGGCCGTGACACCGCGCTCAAGTACCGCGGAGTCGAGCGACTTGTGTTCGGTTTCCCACGCCATGGCGAGATTCCATTGCGCGATGTGCGCAATATCGTCACGCGTGGCGGTACGAATGGCGATGCTCATGGAGTATCTCTCATGACTTGGATGGCCGACGCACACGCGACGAGCCCAGTTTCCGGGTAAGCGTATTGCGGCCCACTCCCAACGCGGCAGCGGCATGCTGCCGATGGCCTTCGTTGGCTTCCAGCGCCACCTGCAGCAGCGTCTGGTCCAGCGCTTCACGAGCGCGCGTGTGGATATCCACCTCGCCATCCGCCAGCGCCTGGGACACCCACTCGCGCAACGCGTCGGTCCACCCGCCGGCCGTGCTACCCGCGTTGTTCGCACCGAGATCGGAGGCGAGGATCTCGTTCCCTGGGGCGATCACGGCGAGGCGGCGGCACAGGTTTTCGAGCTCACGGACGTTACCGGGAAAGTCTCGCTGCCCGATCGCTTTCAGCGCGGCCTTGGAGAAGCGTTTCGGTGGCAGGCGCAACTCCTGCGCGGCGCTGGCGAGGAAATGCTGCGCGAGCAATGGAATGTCGCTGCGTCGCACGCGCAGCGACGGGAGCTCAATGCGCACCACATCGAGGCGGTGTTTCAGGTCGGCGCGGAACTGACCCGCCGCCACGCGCGCATCCAGATCCTGGTGAGTGGCCGCGATGATGCGTACGTTGCCACGGATCAGTTCGCGGCCGCCCACGCGATAAAACTCGCCGCCGGCCAACACGCGTAGCAGACGCGTCTGCAGCGCCAGCGGCATGTCGCCGATTTCGTCGAGGAACAGCGTGCCACCTTCGGCCTGCTCGAAGCGCCCGGCGTGACGACGCGTGGCACCGGTGAACGCGCCGGCTTCGTGGCCGAACAATTCGCTTTCCAACAATTCACTGGGAATCGCTGCGGTATTGAGCGCGACAAAGGGTTTGTCTCGACGCGCACTCTCCTCGTGCAGTGCGCGAGCCACCAGCTCTTTGCCGGTGCCGGTTTCGCCCGTCACGAGCACGTTGAGGTCGCTCGCGGCCACGCGCCCGATGAGGCGGAATACTTCGCGCATCGCCGGGCTTTCGCCAAGCAATGCATGTGTTGGTGCGGGCGGTTCCACTGGCGCGGCTGCAGCAGAAGGAACGTCCGCCAGCGCGCGTTGCACGGCGGCCACAGCCTGGTCGAGATCGAACGGCTTAGCGAGATAGTCCACCGCACCCGCGCGATACGCTGCCGCCGTGGTAGCGACGTCGGTGAAGGCGCTCATGACGATCACCGGCCCCACGCCCTGCGCCTTGAACGCGGCGACCAGCGCGAGCCCGCCTTCGCCAGGCATGCGCACGTCGGTCAGCAGCAACGCGGGGGATGATGCGCGCAAGGCTGCGCGTACTTCTTCGGCGTCGCCAAATTCGCGCACTGACAGGCCCGCATCGCGCAGCGCCTCGGCCAGCACGAAGCGGACGCCGCGATCGTCGTCGGCGATCCAGATCTCGGAACCAGACTCAGTCGTCATGGGTGCGCCCCATCGGCAAATAGAGGGAGAACGTGGTTTCGCCGGGACGACCGAGATGGCGCAACTCGCCACCATGCTCGCGCGCAATCTCGCGCGCCAGGGCCAACCCCAGCCCGCTCCCGTCGGCACGACCGGAGACCAGAGGTTCGAACAAGGTGTCGCGTAGTTGCTCAGGCACGCCCGGGCCGTCGTCGATGACATCCACGCGCAGCGCCATGCGCATCACGCGCTCGCCCAAGCGCACAGCGGCTTCTGCCCGCGTACGGAACGTCAGCGTGCGTGCGCCGGCTTCGATGGCATTGCGCGCCAGGTTGAGCAGCAATTGCAGCAGTCGGTCCGCATCGCCGTAGATGTCCGGCAGGCTCGGGTCGTAGTCGTGGCGCAACATTGGCGGCACCGGCTCGGCCTGCAGCAACTCGCCCAGGCGTTCGAGTTGTTCGTGGATATTCACTGGCCCGAGCCGAGCTGCGCCATCGTGGCGCAACAGGCGATTGGCGAGCGCTGCCAAACGATCCGCCTCGGCGATCACCAGCCCTGCAAGGTTGCGCAGTTGTTCGTCATCGACGCGCCGTTGCAGCAACTGCGCCGCGCCGCGGAGGCCGGCGAGCGGGTTCTTCACTTCGTGCGCAAAGCCGCGCAAGGTGGCCGAGAGCGGCGTATCCGATACCGCTGGTGGCGCCAACGCGTGGACTTCCAGCAGTAATTCACCGCTGGCCAGCCGCTGCATCGACACGTCCACCCGCGATGTCGAGCCACGTAGTGACGGCACATCGATACCGCGCAACTGGTGTGGCGACGGCTCCTGCAAGGCGCGCTCCGCCAACGCCATCCATTCGGGACGATGCAGCAACACCGCCAGCGACTGGCCCACCGCAGTGCGCGGCCCGATATCCAACAGCTCCGCCAGCGCGGGATTCACCCACAACAGGCGCAGCCGCGTATCCGCCAGCGCCACTCCGGTCGCCAACGGCTCCGCCCATGTCCGCGCCGTATCGTTCATTGCACCATCATGGACACTGCGCCGACATGGTGCAATGGTGTTTTTTTAGGGGCACGAGGTGTCGGGAACCCAATGGCTGTCAGTAGTACCAAATTCCTGTCAGAGCACTTAAATCATGTCAGTAGGGTTCGGTTTTGTCCCTTCAGCCGTCGCAGACCGGCACATGTTGAAATCCACATTCCAGCCCGCTGCGTTGGGACACTGGCAGAAAAAGGCCCGCAAGGGGGAGCCTGCGGGCCTTTGGTCATCCATCTCTTACGCTGCTTAAGCAGGGAGGGGAGGCCCGGCTAAGCGATGGGACTGATGTCTCACGACATGGAATAACTATACTCTTTAGTATATTAATAAAGTGTAACTTGGTCGGACCCTAGTTCTCGCGCAGCTAGGGCTTGCCGGCTGAGACGTTGCTGCATCGCGAACTCGGCTTTGCACATCGAAGACACTGCGCTCGGCGATGCGCACGCGTTCATGCGGTCAACGAAAGCATGGTTTCGCCCGATATCGATTCCGCGAAGCCGGGCGTATATCTACTTGTCCGCCACGGTCTATGCAGGGTGGCCCATCGACATCATCTGCTTGCGCAGGCTTGTCCAGCCAACCACAAGTGACAATGTCGCCACGACAAGTGGCGGCACAGCATGCCCGTATTCGCTGTGGATGATGACAGTCGCTAGAGCGGCAAACATGACACTGCAGCCGAGCACCGAGCCTAACAGGCGACTTGGCGCTCGCAAAAGCAAGATCGCAGCAGCGAGTTCCAGCGATCCGGTCACGAAGTGGAACCAGCGCGGGTAGCCCCATTTCAGGTATTCCTCGTAGATGGATCCCGGGGCGAAGATGTTGCTGAGTGAACCCACGACGAAGAAAGCGGCAAGCGCGAAAGGTAAGACTTGCCGCCAGGAGATTTTGGACATGGGTCTGGCCTTGGATGATGAGTCTGCTGACGATCCGCGGAACTACGCTGTAGCAGCCTTCTGAGCCGCCATGAAGACATCGCGAGCCGACGTCACGCCCGCAACGTGCTCCGTACCCTCGACTCCGAGATCCATCCAGCCCGCGTTGATGGCATCAAACATGGTTTCGGCCGGCCCTGTCTGACCCTTCGGAATGCCAAGCTGCTCGAACGCTGCCGGCCACCCGGCTCGCGGGATAGCAAAAGCTTTGACGTCGGCCTTCAAGACGTCACCCAACTGTGTCGCTACTTCATCCGCGCTGACCATCGAACCGAGCTCGATGATCCGATGCCCCAACCATGTCGGCCCGGTCAGAAGCGCAGCGATCTTGGCACCGGCATCATGGGTCGCGACCATCGCCGATTTTCGATCGGTCGGGTTGTAGTAGACGGGTAACGTGCCACCTTGGGCCACATGCAAACCGTAGAGGAAATTTTCGAAGAATCCGCCGGCGCGCACATAGGCAATGGGTAATGTCAGGTCGCGAAATCCTTGTTCCAGAAGCGACAGGGCCGTGATCATTCCCAACCCGCTGGTTCTGTTCGCACCCATGGATGAGAGTGCGACCACCCGCGGCGGTGCAGCCTGCGCAAGCGCCCCGACGTAGTTTGCAATGACAGCCCTCGCTTCTTTGTAATCAGGTGAAGGGGCCCATACCGCGGGCAACATCACAAACGCGCCTTCGATATCTCTGAGCGCCATCTCCATGGCGGCCGAATCATTCCAGTCGCCCTCTACCACCTGCACACCTTGGTCGGCCCACTTCGCTGCTTTTTTACGACTCCGCACGAGCGCACGTACTTCTTTGCCTTGCGCCAACAGGTGTTTCGCAGTGGCGCCGCCCACTTTTCCCGTAATTCCCATGACTAAAAACATGAGCGTTGTCCTTCATCAGTTCGATGGCCCACGGTATCCCGCGCGCTACTATTCGACTACGAGGTACATTCGGAACGGGCTGTGTAGATGAACTTAACAATCGCTCGAACCCATCTGGATGGGCTTGTCATGTTTTTGACCGTAGCGGAGTGCCAAGGCTTCCGCGCTGCGGCGCGGCACCTCGGCATTACGCCGTCCGCGGTCAGTCAGGCGATACGCAGCCTGGAGGAACGGGTTGGAGCGCCCCTCTTCTCCCGTACGACACGAAGCGTCAGGCTGACCGAAGCGGGCGAACGCCTGCTTGCCCACGCGCGCCCGGCGATCGACATGCTCACAGCAGGGTTGGATGCCGCGAGTGGCTTGGGTGGCGAGATTACCGGTCGACTGCGCATCAATGCGCCCAGGCCGATCTTGCCCCTGCTGGTGAATCGCTTGCTGCCTGACTTTCTTGATGCTCACCCGAACGTTGAACTTGAACTGGTGGGCGAAGATCGACCGATCGACATCGTCGAAGAAGGTTTCGATGCGGGGATACGTCTCGGAAATTTCGTCCAGATCGACATGGTCGCGGTGTGGCTAACGCCACCCGAGCGCTTCGTCGTCGTCGGCTCCCCGGGCTTGTTTCGGAAGCATGGCCGGCCGACGTCTCCGCGTGATCTGCAGAATTTCCGTTGCATTCTGCTCCGTCAGTCCGTGCGAGCGCTCGATCATTGGCAATTTGTCGTCGATGGTCAGCACACCACGGTGGGTGTCGAGGGGCCGCTCGTGATCAACGACATCGAGGCCTGCATTCACTCAGCGCTGAGGGGTGTCGGGCTCTTCCAATTGCCGTATTCGCTGGTGATGTCGCATCTTGAAAGTGGAGATCTGCAGACCGTGCTCGAACCTTATTGTGAAGAGGTTCCGGGACTTTCCCTCTACTATCCAAGCCGAAGTCAGTCACTGCCAAAACTTCGCGCCTTTGTCGATTTCGCCACCCAGCGAATGCGAAGAGCGTTCAAGCCGGGCGATTACCTGCCGAATCCCGTGTCCTGATCTGGCCGTTATCAACCTGCGACGCATGGAACGTCTAAACCAACTTTGCTGATCCGCACCGGCATGAAAGTCGGCGGCGACAGACGTTGGGTCTAAACGGCACACAAAGTCTGTGTCCTGGGGCCGCCAAAGACACAGACTTTAGGTCCCTAAAACGTACGGACTATGGAGCTCTGCCCATCGGCGGTCGGTCAGTACTTTGCGCGGATCGTCAGCATGAAGCTCCGCGGCGCGCCGTAGAAACCGCCTGCGGCGTAGAAGCTTTGGTAGTAATGGCGATCCAACGCGTTGTCGATCGTCGCAGTGACATTCCAGTACGGGTCGATGCGATACCCCACTTGCAACGATGCGGTCGTATAGCCCGGCGCGCGCACGTTGCCGCTGGTCCAACCGCTCGACGCCAACAGTCCCGCACCGATATTGAACCCGCGCAGCGTTTCGTTCTGGAAGTGATAGTTGCTCCAGATTTTGGCGTTGTGTCGCGGCGTGATGGCAGAGAGGTTCGCTTCGTCCTGCTCGGTGCGGTAGTGCGGGTCCAGATAGGTGTATCCCGCACTCAAGTCCCAACCGGGTAGCGGTGAACCGCCAATCTCAGCCTCGGCACCGTTCATGCGAACCTCGCCGGCCGCGCTGTAGAAGAAGATGTCGCTGGAGTAGTAGGCGCGGTTACGGTCCTTGAGGTTGAACAACGCCATCGATGCGTTGAGCTTGCCGTCGTAGAACTCACCCTTTGCACCGATCTCGTACTGGTCACCGGTGCGCGGCGGCAACGGTGAGCCGCTCGCCGTCAGTTGGGACTGCGGCACGAAGATCTGCGAGTAACTTCCGTACAACGAGATCTGGCTATTCAAGTTGTAGATCAGTCCCGCATAGGGGGTGAACTTGTGATCCACACCGCCCGGGTCGCGCGGCATGTTCGGCGTGGTGCCGACGTCGGCATTGCCGCTGAATGTGTGGTAGTTGCTCACGCGGCCACCCAGCACGAAGGTGAGCGGGTCCGTGATGCTGAAACGCGCCTGGCCGTAGATCCCGTATTGCTCGGTACGCGTCTGGTAGTTGCCCGCCAGCGGAATCGACGGTTGCGGCAACTGCACCAGCTGGAAGATGTCAGTGCTACCCCAGGCCTCATTGGAGTACTGGTCCTGCGTCTTCACTTCGTCGTAGTTCATGCCGACCAGCAGCTGATGCGTGCGACCGAACAGATCGAACGGCCCGCTTGCATTGACATCGGTGGAGAGCCAATTGAAGCGTGTGTTGTCCCTCAGCGGGGAAGTAACTCACGTCGTTGGTCACCGGATCGATCGTGCTTGGCAAGCCGATGTAGCGCGCGTCTGCGTCGCTGGAGCGATAACGCGCGCTCACGCGCATGCGCCAACCACCATCGAAGAAGTGATCGAGCTCGGCAAAGGCCTCTCGGGTGTTCTGGTTGCTGCGCGTCCAATCGGGAAACGGGTTGGTCGAGGGCGACAGGTTCAACAGCGCCCCGGTGCTATAGGCAGGGATGGCCGAGAGGATGCCGTGCGTCTCGTCGTGCTGCACCGTGCCCGACAGCGACAGCAGCGTACTTGCGCCCAGGTGGTATTCCAGGATGCCGTACAGCATCTGCGATTCATGATGTGAGTGGTCGTAGAACTGGTCGCTATCCGTATCGGCGATCACCATGCGGCCCTGCAGCGTTTTGTTTTGGTTGAGCGAGCCGGATACATCCAGGTCGCCGTGAAACTGGTTCCACGAACCCACGCTCAGGCCGCCCGACACCTGCGTATCTGCAGTGGGGCGTTTGCGGGCGAAGTTCACCAGGCCCCCGGGTTCGCCCGAACCTTCCAGCAGGCCGGCCGAGCCGCGGATGATTTCGATGCGGTCGTACATGGACAGATCGAACTGCGGCGCACCGACGTTGAGCGAACCACTGGAGGGAATGCCATCCAGCTCTGCGCCCAGCGCATAGCCACGGGCGTAGTAGCTGTTGTTGAGGTAAGGATTGGCGTTGCTCTGCACGGTGACGCCAGTGGTCTGGATCATCGCACCCTTGATGTCGTTGATGTTCTGGTCGTCCATGCGCTGGCGCGTGATCACGCTGACCGACTGAGGAATCTCACGCATGCTGTACTCGCCCTTGCCCAGCGTCAGCGCGCGCGTGGTGTACGAGCCGCTGCCGTCGGTGGTCGCGTTCTGCGATTCGGCGGTGACTTGGATCGTCGACAACGTGGTCAATGCCAGGGTGGTGCTGGCCTTCGTCGCGGACGTTGCCGGCGCGGCGGCATGAGTTGATGCGCTTGAGGATGGCGGTACGCGCACCAGTGAATAGATTCCGTGGCCGTCGGCGGTGGCCTGCCAGCCACTGCCAGCAAGCAGCTCGTCGAAGCCCTGCTGCGCGGTGTATGCGCCATGCAGGCCGGTCGAGGAAACCGGTGCCAGCTGAGCGGCATCGAACGACAGCGTGACGCCTTCCCTACCGGCGAACTGGCTGAGCACACGGGGTAGCGGCCCGCCCGGTATATCCACTTGCCGCGCCGTTGGTGTGAATAGCGAGGCGTTGTCCTGCGCATGGGCGGCATCAAGCAAGGGTATGGCAGCAAGGCAGCCGTAGAGGATGCCGCACAGTTGCTTAGTTAGGGTGCGTTTCGCCAGTTTGCTGGAGTGATCGAACGACATGGATTTTCCCGGACATGGATAGGTTCTCCAGTAAGGGCCGAACGAGCCACTCAAAAAGTGCAACTTTCCAGTCAGCGCGGCTCCAACGTCACCCAAAGCCGCGTGCGGCGCACCACGCGCACGGGAAACGCATGGGTAAGTGCATCCAGTGCGCGATTGGTATCGTCGATGGGGAAGGCGCCTGAGATTTTTAGCGCGGCAATGGATGGATGACAGCCGAGGTATCCGGTGCGGTAGCGCGATAACTCCGCGATGAATACCTCTAGCGGCATGTCCACCGCGATGATGCTGCCGTACTGCCAGGAGGCCACGGAGACGTCATTGGGTTGCAGCGCTTCGACACGGTGCGCGGTAAAGCGAACGTGGTAACCGGCCGGCACGATGAGCGGCGCTGCACCCGTCGCCGGCTGCACTTTGACCGATTTCTCCAGTACCGAGACTTCAGCGTAGTCCGCTTCGGTTCGCACGGTGAACTGGGTACCCAGCGCGAGCACGTCGCCCTGTCGCGTTGCGACGACGAAAGGTCGGTGCGTACCGGCCGCCGGATCAGCGCCCGTACGTATCATCACTTCGCCGGCGCGCAGCTTCAGCAGCCGCCGAGCGGATGAGAATTCAACATCGACAGCGCTCGCCGTGTTGAGCGATAGCGCTGACCCATCGGGCAGCGCGACATCTCTGCGCTGACCGACGCGGGTACGGTACTCGGCGAGCCAATCCTCCCAGGGCAGCTGGCGCCACGCGAGCATGCCGACGGAGCCGACACCCAGCACAGCGACGAGCTGGCCCAAAGCCCTGCGGCGCGCCCGGCCGGCAGCGTCCAATGCGCGTCCGGCCACGGTGCCGGGTAGACGGCCAAACTGTGCGCGTACCTCTTCCACCAACTGCCATGCACGTTGATGGCTGGGATCGGCCGAGTACCAGCGCGCCCATGCCTGGCGGTCATCCTCCGTCGCTTGTTCCGCATGGAGCCGGGCGAACCAGCGCGATGCTTCCAGGACAACGGCATGCTCAGCGGAGCGGAGGGACATGATGACGAACGCTCAGCCTAGCGCGGCATGGCGCAGACGAAGGCGGCAGCAATGTTCCATCGCCTTGGCCATATGGTTGTTCACTGTGCGCAGCGAGATCCCGACGGTTTCGGCAATGGCCGCATAGGTCAGGCCATCGCACTGGGACAACAGGAACGTCCGCTTTACCTTGGCGCCCAGGCCATCGAGCATGGCGTCGATTTCCATGAGCGCATCGATCACCGAGGCCCGCTCCTCGGGTGAAGGCGCGAGCGGTTCGGGCTGCTGTGCGAGGGCCTCGAGGTAGGCCTGCTCAAAGGTGCGCCTGCGGAAAAAGTCGGCAACCAGCCCCCCTCGCGACGGTAGCGAGGAAATCCCGGGGCTGGCGGATCTCCGGCGCCTGCCGCGACCGGATGACGCGCACAAAGGTGTCCTGCGCCAGATCGGCCGCATCCGACTCGTTGCCCAGCCGGTGACGGAGCCAGCCCCGCAGCCAACCATGATGGTCGGCATACAAGGCTTCGACGGCACGCGACGCTGGCGTGGAAGAAATGGACATTGCGACCTTGGTGGTGGCCAGAACCCGCCACACCGAGGGGCTGCAGGTCAATAAATGCGAATCATTATTATTCGTAAAGTGGCGAAGGTAAAGGCTTTGCGGCTTCAGGCGCTGCCCGGCCTGGCACGCGCCAGCTCAAGCTAACCCGCTGTTTATTCGGGATACGGGCAGAATTTGCCATTCATCGCCATGGCCAAATCCACAACGAGTGCTTCAGCGACACCGAGCACTGCAACAAGCCCAACTACAACAGCGTGAACTCGGCCTACGGCCCCAGTCCGAACCGGATGGGCGCCCTGGTTTTCAACGACGCACAGGGTCGTTACTTCTACATCCAGCACAACCAGCAGTTCTGACGTTCCCCGTAACACACTCCCAGCAGTAACTTGCCGGAGCCCCGCAAGGCGCTCCGGCTTTTTTTGTTCTACTTAGGCCTGACTAACTCAGGGATGCATATCGGCCAGACCTGCCGACTGCATCGGCACATTGCCCACGGCCTTGTTGACCGCGACGAACTGGATATCCAGCTGGCCCTGGCTCGCCGCGAGATCGCGACGCGCCTGAAGGTAGCTGCGATGACTGTCTAGCACCGCGAGGAAGTCCACGGTGCCGGCATCGTACTTAACCTGGATGAGTTTGTACGCCTCGTCCGTGCTGCGCGCACGCTCGACCAGCTTCTGCGTCTCCTGTCGATAAGATGCGTAACCGTTGAGCGCGTCGTCGATCTCCTGCCATGCCTGAAGCACCGTGCGGTGATAGTCGACAGCGGCTTCCTGTTGCTGCAGTTCGCGCAACTGGACCACGCTCTGTCTACGACCGTGATCGAACAGCGGCAAGCTGAGCGAGGGCCCGATGGACCAGGTGCGGCTTCCCCAGTCGGCAAATTTGCCGCTGAGATAGGACTCGTAGCCGAACTGCGCACCGATGCTCACGTTCGGATAGAGATCTGCCTTGGCGATGCCGATGCCTGCCGTAGCATTGCGAAGACGTTGCTCAGCCGCGCGGATGTCCGGCCGACGCGCGGCTACCTCGGAAGGCACGCCGGGCGTGAGATCGGGTGGTAACGGGCGCGTGCCCTCCACCACTGGCTGCAACGTATCGTGCAAAGTGCCTGGGTGTTCGCCGAGGAGTAATGCGATCTGGTTCTCATACGCACCGGCTTGCACCAACAAACCGGGCAACTGAGCCTGAAGCGCGGAGAGTTCCGCACGCTGTTGCGCCAGATCCACATGATCGATGGTGCCCGCGTCCACGCGAACCTGGATGATCTGCAGGCGTTGTGCCATCGCGTCGATGTCGTCGCGGGTCAACTGGATCTGCCGTTGTGTCGTGCGTAGCTGGAAATAGTTGCGGGCCACGTCGCTGGCCACGCTGAGCCAGGCTTGGTCCAGCAAAGCCGCTTGCTGCGCAACGTCAGCATCCGCGGCTTCCACCGAGCGACGCACTCTGCCCCAGAGATCCAGTTCCCACGAGGCATCGAAGCCCGCCTGATACACGTTGAACGGCTGGCTGAGCAGATCGATCAGCTCTTTCTTCTCCGGGCCCAGGCCTTCGGCAATGCGGGTGCTCGCGCTGTACTCGCTGATGCGCTGTCGATTCTCGCTGGCGCTCAGGTCCGCAGCAGGCCATTGCTGCGCGGCGACCGTACTGCGTTGCGCGCGCGATTGCGCGAAGTGGAGCGCCGCCTTCTGAAGATCAGGGCTGGCAGCGAACGCCCGCGCTTCCAGGCTATCCAGTACGGGATCGTGGAATGCCTTCCACCAGTCGGCCTGCAACGGCGAGGAGGCATCAACGGGCGTCACCAGGCTGGTATCGCCGCTTCGCCAGCTCGCCCAATCGGCGGGCGCCGCTGGCTTGGGCGCGACGAAATCCGGGCCGACCGCGCAGCCGGCCATGGCCAACGACAACGTGCATGCAAGCAGGCCTGCGCTGTGCCTGCCGACGATGGGGTGAACGAAAGAGCCCATGGCGAAAACCTCGACGTCAGGAAAGGCGATGACGGAACAGCCACGCCGCCAAGGGCAACGTGAGCGCCGCGATCACCAGCAGGGGAATGAAATCTGTCGCGACGTCGCTTAGCCCGGCACCTTCCAGGTAGACGCGACGTACGATGCTCATACCGAACCGCAACGGATTGGCGTAGGTCACGACCTGAAGCACGGCGGGCATGTTGCGCACCGGCGTGAGAAGGCCCGATAGCAACATCAGCGGCATGATCAGGAAGAACGTATAGAGCATGGCCTGCTGCATGGTCAGCGAGAGCGCTGAGATGGACAGCCCTATACCTACCGACGCGCCGGTAAAGGTGAATAGCCCCAGGTAGAGCAGCCATACCGAGCCGACCAATGGAATCTGGAACCAGAAGCGGATGATCAGAAAGATAAGCGTGGACTGCACCAGGCCCACCATGATCGCGGGAATCGCCTTGCCGATCAGGATCTGTATAGGCGTCAGTGGCGTGACCAGCAACTGGTCGAAGGTGCCCTGCTCCCTTTCGCGCGCTACCGACAGCGCCGCAATCAGCAACGTCTGCAACATGCTCAGCGCGGCGATGAGTGCGGGCATGATATTCCAACGCGCCTCCAGGTTCGGATTAAACCAGCCGCGCCGCTCGACGGTGATCCCGCCCGACGCATAGCCGTTTGACTGGTTGTAGGACGACACGATGGAACTGATGTACGCGCCCGCCGTACCCGCCGTGGTGGAGTTGCGACCGTCGAGGATGACCTGAAGTGGCGACGGTTGTCCGGCAGCAAGTTTGTTTTCGAAATCCGACGGAATGCTAAGCACCATCAGTGCGTCGTTGTCGTCGATGACCTGGGCGATTTGGTAAGACGAGGTCAACGTACGCGTGCGCTCGAACACACCGGTGCCGTCCAGGCGTGCCAGCAAGGCGGTGGAGGCTGAGCCACGGCTCTGATCCAGTACCGCATAAGAGACGTGATTGAGGTCATACGTTGCGGCATAGCCAAACAACAGTGATTGCATCAAGGCCGGCGCGAACAAGATCGCCCGGCTGGAGGGCTCCTTGAGCAGGGCGAGCAACTCCTTGCGGCAGAGCGCCATCACCTGGGCGAGAAAGGCGACGAAGGAGGCCATGTCATCGATCCAGGGTTTTGCGCAGCGTACGGCGCGCGGCGAAGATCAACACCACGGCATACAGCGCAAGGATCGCGCATTCGCGCAACACCAGTGCAGCGTTGTTGCCGGCCAGAAACAGCGTCTTGATCAGATTCATGAAGTGCGTCGCGGGCAGAACCTCGCTGATACCGCGCACCACCGAGGGCATGTTTCGCAGATCGAAGACGAAGCCCGAGAGCATCATCGCGGGCATAAAACTGGTCAGCAGCGCCATCTGGCTTGCCTGGAACTGATTGCGCGTGACGCCCGAGATGAACAAACCCATCGCCAGCGACACCACCAGATAGAGGAATGACGCCACGACGATCACGATGAGCGAGCCGCGAATCGGCACCTCGAACATCCATCGCGCCGCGACCAGGCACATGGCGAGATCGATCAGACCGATGGCTACATAGGGAACGAGCTTGGAAAGCACCAGCTCCAGCGGCCTTACGGGGGTGACGAACAACGACTCCAGCGTGCCGCGTTCCCATTCGCGTGCGATCAGCAGCGAGGTGAGGAACGCACCGGTGAGGGTCATGATCAGCACGAGCAGGCCGGGCACGAGGTACCACGTGCTTATGCCGGCTTCGTTGAACCACATGCGCTGTTGCACGACCACACCACCACCCATAGGTGCGCCACCCGTACGATCGGCCATCTTGAGCCCCTGCGTGGCGATGGCGCCGCCAACATAGCCTTCGACCGACGTTGCCGTGGTCGAATCAACACCGTTGAGCAGCAACTGGATCCGAGCATCGCCACTGGCGACGCGACGCGAGAAATCCGGCGGCACGCGCACGATCGCATCGAGGTCGCCGGCGAGCATGCGCCGCTCAGCGTCCTGCATGCTGCCAGCCCAACGCGGATCGAGGTAGGGCGTGCCCTGGAAGGCGGCGAAGACATCGCGTGCGGGCGGCGACGTGTCGTCCATGACCACCGCGATAGGCGCGTGTTCCACATCCAGCGACAAGCCGTAGCCGAACAGCAGGATCAGCGCGATGGGCAACAGCAGGCCTACGGCGAGATTGCTCCGGTCGCGCACCATCTGTCGCACCTCCTTGCGGATCAGCGCGACCATGCGTTGCGCGAAGCCTGACTGGCTCATGCGACTTTCTCCGCGCCGGCCTCGTGCCCCTTCGCTCGCGCCTGTTCCACGATGGCTATGAAAGCGCTATTCATGTCGGCGCCGTGTTCGGCGTCCGCCTGTTCGCGAACCTGCTTCGGCGTCCCCAGCGCGAGGACGCGGCCGGCGTCTTGGATGGCGATGCGGTCGCAGTACTCCGCTTCTTCCATGAAATGGGTGGTGATGACGACGGTGACACCTTCCTTGACGAGGGCGGTGATGGTGCGCCAGAACGAGCGGCGCGCCAGCGGATCGATGCCGCTGGTGGGTTCGTCGAGAAAGAGAATGTCGGGCTCGTGCAGCAAGCCGGCCGCCATGGCGAGGCGCTGCTTGTAGCCGCCCGGCATGTCGCTGCTTACCGCGTCCGCATCGAGCTGGAACTGGGCTTGCACGGCCTGGATGCGCGCACGCAGTGCATGCCCTCTCAAACCGTAGGCGCCACCGAAGAACTGCAGGTTCTCCTGCACGCTGAGGTTGCCGTACAACGCGAACTTCTGGGACACATAGCCCACACGGCCACGCGCCTGCGCACGCGCGGTGCGCAGGTCGAGACCGGCGACTTCGAGATGCCCGCCCGACGCTGGCAACAGTCCACACAGCATGCGGAACGTCGTGGTCTTGCCTGCACCGTTGGGGCCCAGCAGGCCGAAGATCTCCCCACGCCTGACGTCGAGCGAGGTACTGGCCACGGCGGTGAAGTCGCCGAACTTGCGCACCAGATCGCGCACCACGATGACGGGCTGGTCGTCGTTCGATGCGTTCGTGCACTGTCCCGGGCGGACTTCCGGGGCAGCGGCTGGCGGCACGTCTTCGGCATGATGTTGACGCAACAAGATCATGAAGGCGTCTTCCAGTTCCTCCGGGCGATCCGTAGGGAAATGGCCGTCGAACAGCTTGCTCAGTGCGGTCTGGTTGGCCTCCGGCTGGCGGATGAAGCGCACGTTGCCGCCGCTTGGTACGGCATCGATGATCAGGTCGCTCGCGTCGATGAGCTTCGCCTGCAAGTCGCGGGCGGGCGTATCAGGCGGTGGTGCCACGATACCCGTGAGTCCGCGCGCGCGCGCGCAAGGCGGACGGCGTGCCTTCGGCGAGCACCTTGCCTTGGTGCATGACGAATACCTGCGCGCAGCGTTCCGCCTCGTCCATATAGGCAGTGCTGACGATCACGCTCAACTGTTCATCATCGACCAGTTGCTGCACGATTTTCCACAGGTCGCGGCGCGACAAGGGATCGACGCCCACGCTCGGCTCGTCCAGCACCAGCAGGTCGGGCGAGCGCACCAGCGTGCAGGCGAGGCCCAGCTTCTGTTTCATGCCGCCGGAAAGTTTGCCTGCGGGGCGATGGGTGAAGCGCGCAAGGTCCGTCATCGCCAGTAGGCGGTCGAATCGCTGGCGGCGTTGTTGCGGGTCCACGCCATGCAGGTCGGCGTAGAGATTCAGGTTCTCCTCTACGCTCAGGTCTTCGTACAAGCCGAAGCGTTGTGGCATGTAGCTAATGCGATCCTGGATGCGCTGCGCGTCACGCGTGGCGTCCATGCCGAGCACCTACAGTTCGCCCTCATCAGGCGCGAGGATGCCGACCAGCATGCGCAGCAGCGTGGTCTTGCCGGCGCCATCCGGACCGACCAGTGCCGTCAACTCGCCAGAACGGATGGAGAGCGACACGCCATCGAGCGCGCGCACCGGCTTGCCGCCCGGCCCCGCGAAGACCTTGCGCAATCCTTTGGCGACGACGGTGGCGTCGCCGACACTCATCGCGACGATCCGACGTTCAGTCGCACGGTGGCGGGCTGACCCAGCCGCAGCCGGTTGCCGCTGTCCTGCATGACGACACGCACCTCGTAGACCAGACTGGTGCGCAGCTCTTCGGTCTGCACGGTTTTGGGCGTGAACTCGGCGACGGAGGAGATATAGCCCACCTGTCCGTCCACCGGCTGGCCGGGATAGGTATCCGTGGTGACGGTGGCCGTCATGCCAGGTTTCACTTTGGCCAACTGGGTTTCGCTGACATAGACACGGACCCACTTCGGCTGCGTCAGCGCCAACGCAAATACGGGACGCTGTGGCGTGACCATGTCGCCGGGTTCCAGCAGGCGCGAACGCACCACGGCATCCGCTGGCGCAATCAGTTCGCCCTGATTGATCTCGTGAGTGAGCACGGCCAGTTGTGCCTGCGATGCCTGCAGCTGCGCCTCTGCGCCGGCAATGTCTTCTTCGCGCGGCCCAAGCTCGGTCAGTCGCAAGGCCTGCTGCTGCTCATCCGCCTGGGCCTTGGCGACTTGCGCATTGCTCCTGGCGCTGTCCAGGTCCTGCGGGCTCACGCCGTGGCCCTGGGTCTTGGCCGCGATGTCCTGCAGGCGCGCTAGATCCTGCGCAGCCTTGGCAGCGCTGGCTTGCGCAGCGACAAGGCGACTCTTCGCCTGCGCCAGCTCTTGCGGACGCGAGCCATGCTGGAGCCGCAACAGATTCTGCTGTTGGACGTCTATCTGTGCCTGCGCCTGCGCCGCCTGCAGCGCCAGCGTGCGTGTATCGAGAAGGCCAAGTATCTGCCCGGCCTTCACCTGGTCGCCTTCCTCTGCGCGAAGTTGCAGCACGCGACCGCTGCCGTCGAAGGCAAGCGATATCTGGCGAATGTCGACGTTGCCGTCGAGCACGAGATGATCTTGGTCGCGGTTGGCACGGCCGTGCCACCACACCAGGGCTGCCACGAGGACGAGCAGCATGATGACCAGCGCTGCGATAAGGGGCTTCTTCATGGGACGACTTCCCGCAGAGGATGGAAAAGCCAACCAGCCGGTGGGCATGGTAACTTTAAATTGAGTTTAAAGTATGTATACCGCATCATCGGAAGGTCGGTAAACCGGCATCCGCAGAGATCCACGCATGAGCAAGCCCCGACGCGCCATCCGCACGGATGGTGAAGCCACACGCCAACGCATACTGGAAGCCGCCGGCGAGCTGTTCGCGGCCGAGGGCTATGCCGAAGCCACCAGCAAAGCCATCGCCGCCCGGGCGGAGGTGGACCTGGCGTCGATCAACTATCACTTTGGCAACCGGAACGGCCTGTATCAGGCTGTGCTCGCCGAAGCCCACCGGCAATTGATCAGCCTGGTGGACCTGCGCGCGCTGGCCGGCAGCGATCTGCCCGCCAGCGACAAATTGCGGAAGGTGTTCGAGCGCCTGGTCGAACGCTCTAAAGAGGAAAGCGGCTGGAATATCCGGGTGCTTGCACGCGAGCTACTGGCGCCGTCGTCCCACCTCAAGGTGCTGCTGCAGACGGAAGTGCTACCCAAGATCGCGGTGGTCAAGCAGATCCTGAGCGATATCTCGGGTATTCCTCCTGAGGATCCGGCACTTATCCGCTGCCTGATCAGCATCGCCGCTCCTTGCGGCATGTTATTGGTGGCCGGACGTGGCGCGCCCGGTCCGCTCGGCGACGTGTTGCAGATGCCAGGACCGGCGCTGGTCAATCACCTTCATACGTTTGCCATGGCGGGACTGGAGGCGATCAGCCGCGACTACGGCAAAAGCACAGACCTACCCTCGCCGAAGCCAAAGGCTGCGCGCGTAAAGCGGTGAGCGGCCGGGCGCGAGCATAGGCGTCATCCATCGCGCTATAAAATGAAGTAGCCCTTCCCACTGCTTCCGGACGACATGGACGACGCACTCCCCGCATGGATACGCATGGCCCGATCGGGCGCGTCGGTGTTGACGCGCCCTTTGCTGGAAGCCGTGGTGACGATGCTGGCCGTGCTGGCCACGCTGCGTTGTACACAACTCATCGCACCCGGCGGTGGCCCTGCCGTGCTGGCGGTAGTGCTATGCCTGTCGTTGTCGCGCAGCCATATGGATCACGATCTGCGCGGCCGGCTGGAAGCGGCGGTGGCGTTGCCGCTGGTGGGTTTCGTGGCAATGGGCGTGGGCGTGTTGCTGCGGCAAACGCCATGGTTGGGAGCAGCGGTATTCACCGCGGGCATGTTCCTGTCGATCTGGTTGCGGCGCTTCGGCTCAATGACACGCCGCGCAGGACGCCTGATCGCCTTGCCGTTCATCGCCCTGCTCACTGTGCCGCACGTTCGCGTGGCGGCAGGCAGCGTGATTCCCTCTGTACTGGTACCCGTGGTGGTGGCGCTGCTGTCATTGCTGTGGGTGACCGTGTTCCATCTGCTGGCCCGACGCTTGCACCTGTTGCCACCGGTGGTGTCGAAGCCGACCGCTACCGCACCTGCACCACCGAGCACCATGCGCCCTTCCGCCAGCACGCGGATGGCCATCCAGATGGCGGTCGCCCTCGCGTTGTCCTTCGTGGTTGGTTACCTGTGCTTTGCCGAACGTTGGGCGTGGATCGTGTTGACCACCGTGATCGTCAACATCGGCAATCGCGGACGGCTCGACGTGGCCTACAAGAGTGGCCTGCGCGTGCTGGGTGCGGCGGCGGGTACGGTCATGGCGATGTCGCTGAGCTTTCACGCGGCGGGCGAGCCTGCTGCGACGGGCCTGTGGATTCTTGCCGCGCTGTTCTTTGGCGTCTGGCTACGTCCCTTGGGCTATGCGTGGTGGGCGCTGTTTGTGACGCTCGCCCTCGCCCTGCTGCAAAGTCTGCAACCCGAACCGCCATCTTTGTTGTTGTGGCAGCGGCTTGAGGAGATCGTCATCGGCGCAGTGATCGGACTTGCTTCGGCATGGTTCGTGTTGCCGGTGCGTTCGAGCGATGTGCTGCGCCGCCGACTGGCCGACGCGCTGGCCGCCATGAGCGAGGCGATGGACCCATCCATTCCAGAACGAACGCCGGTTCGGGTGGCCGATGCGCTGGACCAGATCCGTGACATGGCGGCGCCGTTCCGCACGAGCCGGCGACTGACGCGGCGCTTCCGTTCGATGCAACCCGCCGACTGGATCGATACGCTGCTCGCCTGTCGCGCAACGGCCATCGATGTGATCGTGCGGGGAGAAACACCGGGGCGCGTGCGTCAGGCCGTCGGCGCCGCACGCAAATCGCTGCGCGAACCGGAGGCCCTGCTGCCAGCGCTGCAACGATTGCGGGAAGCGCTGGACACGGATGCCCAGTCACCCAAGCCAATGGAAGGGACCGGCCCATCCAGCCCGCCGGCCTCCACAGCGGTCAAACCCGCCTCCATCCGGACTGCATGCCTTGCAACAAACGCCGTTGCGACACCACGCGCCCGCCCCGGAAAACGCGGCGAGATCCACGCCTGCCCACCGTGATGCGGCGCAACGCAGTGCAATGCACTGACATTTCCTTGTTGATCCCACAGGCCTGTCTGTAAGAGACTTCACCGTCACGTAAACGTTTACACGTCGGCCATCTCTGAAGGCCGACCCACCTTGCAGACCGAAGGAATCGCCATGCCGACCCCCTTACCGCTCCGTCGCCTTGCTTTGCGCACCTGTGCGGCGACCTGCCTCGCCTTGCTCGGCTCGGTCCACGCGGCGCCCGCCGGTCACGATGCGGTGCAGCTGCAGGTGGATGCGACGGCCAAGGGCACGCCACTGCCGCACTTCTGGGAAACCATGTTCGGTTCCGGCCGCGCCGTGCTCGCACTGCGCGACGACTACCGCAAGGACCTGGAAGACGTGAAGGCCGCCACCGGCTTCACCTATATCCGCTTCCACGGCATCTTCGACCGCGACATGGGTGTGGTCTATCGCGACGCGCAGGGCAAGCTGCAATACAACTTCAGCTACGTGGATCAGGTGTACGACGGCCTGCTCGCGCGCGGCGTCAAACCATTTGTAGAACTGGGCTTCATGCCGCCGGAGATGAGCACCGATCCGGCCAGCCACCACGACTTCTGGTATCACCCCAACGTGATGCCGCCGAAGGACTGGAACGAATGGGACGGGCTCGTACGCGCCTTCCTCCAGCATGAAATCGAACGCTACGGCATCGACGAAGTGCGCAGTTGGTACTTCGAGGTGTGGAACGAACCCAATCTCTCCTTCTGGGGCGGCAAGCCAGAGAAGGACACGTACTACCAACTGTATGACCGCACGGCGCAGACGGTGAAATCCGTCGACAAGCAGCTTCGCATTGGCGGGCCAGCCACCGCGCAGGCCGCGTGGTTGCCGGAGTTCCTCAAGCATGTGAAGCAGAGCGGCGCGCCGATCGATTTCGTGAGCACGCACGTCTACGGCGATGACACCGCCGACAATGTGTTCAAGACCGACGAGAACATCCCGCGCCGTGACATGGTGTGTCGTGCGGTGGATAAGTCGCACAAGGAAGTTGTCGCCTCGCCATTCCCGAAACTGCCGCTGATCTACAGCGAGTACAACGCGTCGTACGCCAACCTGCCCAACGTCACCGACACGGTCTACATGGGCCCGTGGATGGCGAACACCATCCGCGAATGCGCGGGCAAGGTGGAGATGATGAGCTACTGGTCGTTCTCCGATGTGTTCGACGAACAAGGCGTGGTGAAGACGCCGTTCTACGGCGGCTTCGGCCTGATCGCCGCCGATCGCATCGAGAAGCCGGCCTTCAATGCCTTCACCCTGCTGCACAAGCTGGGCGATACACAGCTGCCGCTGAAAACTGACAGCGCACTCGCCACGCGCCGCGCAGACGGTACGGTGGTGCTGGCGTTGTGGAACTACACGCCGCCGCTAGGCAACACCGCCGACTACACGCCCGGCATGCCCACCGGCGCGAGCAAGCACTTCGATGTGGATCTGAAGCACCTGGGCAACGCGACGCAAGCAACGGTATGGCGCCTGGACCAAGAGCACGGCAATGCCGTCGCCACCTTCGACAAGATGGGCCGCCCTGCATGGCCGAGTCGCGAACAGATCGCGATGCTGCGTGAGGCGGGCAAGCTTGCCGCGCCCGAACAGGCCGCGTTGCAGAATGGCCGCCTGAGCGTCGACATCCCGCCGCAAGGTCTGGTGGTGGTGGAGCTGCACTGAGTAGCGGCAAGCGCGCGCCGCCGCCGTCCCCTCGCGGCGGCGGCGCGTGTGGTTTTCCGTTCCACCCGCCGCAATGACCTCTGGCATTGGCGCGCCGCTTCTCGCGGATCAAAGCTCGCGCAGCACTCCACCATGGGTTCATGCCATGCGCTCTTGGCGCAATGTCATCTTCGTCTTGCTCGCCGCGCTGACTGCGCAGACCGCCGTAGCGCAGCGCATCCCGCTGCATCAATCGTTCGACATGCGCGTACCGTGGACACCGCAGCCGGTCGTTGTTGCAGGCAAGACATCGCTGGTCTACGAACTGAACCTTGGCAATGACGCGCAGGAGCCATTGACGCTCCGTCGTATCGTTGTCACTGACAATCAGCAGCACGTGCTTCTCGATCTCCAGGGAGAACCACTGGTTGCCGCCATCGGACGCGCGGATCGCGCCAAAGGTGGTGACCGCTTGCGCATCGCCCCGGCCATGATGGCCGTGGCCTATCTGTCCGTGCCGATCGCCGACGCGCGCGTCGCGCACCTGCATCATTGCGTCGTCTACGTGGATGCCACTGGCCACGAGATCACGCTGGAAGGTGCCGAAGTGATGCCCGTCGCCTTGTCTGCCAAGCCACTCGGGCCACCACTGCGCGGCGGTCCGTGGGTCGCCATCTATGACGCGAGCTGGGAGCGTGGCCATCGACGCGTGATCTACGCCACCGACGGCAGCGCGAAAGTACCTGGTAGGTTCGCCATCGACTGGATTCGCGTCGGCGCGCACGGCGGCTTTGCACACGGCAAGGGAGATAAGCCCGCGCAGTGGTATGGCTATGGCGCGGATGTACTCGCCGTCGCGGATGCCGTCGTCGCTTCCGTGGGCGAAGGTATCGCGGAACCCGCAACGCTCGCCGAAGGCGCGGCCCGCAAGGTTCCGTTAGAAGATGCTGCAGGCAACTATGTCTCACTTGATCTGGGGGACGGACGTTTCGCGTTCTACGAACATCTCAAGCCCGGCAGCATCAAGGTAAAACCCGGCGACCCCGTGCGAACGGGCGAGGTGATCGGACAACTCGGATTCACCGGCGAATCGACTGGCCCGCATCTGCATTTTCACGTCAGCGATGCGAACGCACCGCTAGCGGCCGAGGGCATGCCTTATGCGCTGTCGTCGTTCCGTATCGTCGGCTCCTACGCAACGATCGACGACTTCGCCAACGGGCGCCCCTGGACGTCGCAGGCAACATCCACCACCGGCGAAGGGTTCCCCGCTCCACTATCCGTGGTGGATTTCGGCGAAGCGCGCGTCATATCACCAATCCCCTAGCGACATCGCACGCAGTTGTTCCTTACCGTCCCGCCGGCAACGCCCAGGTCGTCGGCCAGGGGCTTATGCCCTGACCCGCGATGTCCAGCACCCCCATCGTCAGGCTTCGACCATCGGTGGAAAGAGCAACGTGGCGATCCTCTGCGAAACGCATCCACGCAGGTCGCTGCGCAAGGCGTTCTGATGGCGATGTACCGTCACGGGGTGTATCGCGCATCCATATCAATAGAGCCCCCATGCGAAGGGTTGCCGCCGTGTCCTGCTGACGCGCAAGGTAAGCATCAAACGAAGGCACAGGAATACGGGAAATGATCGTTCCCGTGCTATTGGAAATGAAGTCGAACAGGTCGACGCGCGGTGGATGTCTCATCATCTCGACGTGCTCGTCCGCCAGCAGCCTTTGAGCAAGGTCGGGCTCGCACATCGCGCCATAGTCCGCCGCCAGCAAGCGCTGCGTTTGCGAACCGGACCAGTTCCAGTTTTCGTACCAGTGCTCCGGACGGCCGAACAGCTCGGGCGACGCCACGATGGCGGACTCGGCCTGCATGCTGGGACACATGTCGACATCTTCCGCGGTGACGGGCGCAAACGCCCCAGCGCAGGAGACCGGTAGCGATGCATCTGCCGGGAGTTCGCTCAGGAGTTCAGAGAAGAGACGAACGCTGCCACGCAACCTTGCCGCGAACACCATGGTGGCAACCAGCGAGTTGGCGTGTGCATGCAGTCGACGCATCGTCGCCACTTGCGAACAGGCCGCATCCATGGCTTGTGCCTGTTTGCCATCCACGAAATCCACCGCGATCGACGTGTGCCACAAACCCATGCCAGTCGCGAAGGGTGGGATGGACATAAACGGCCAACCGGGTATGTCACCCCAGATGTAATCGAAGTCGCTGAGCGCTTCATCGCGACCGCGCAGCTTTTCGTGGCGGGCGAGCAGCGCAAGGATCTCGCCGCCATGGGCGCGCACCTTGCCCAGGCAATCCGCGTCGCGCGGCCTGCACAGCAGATCGCGCTCTCTGGAGGACATCGACGGAAGCTTCGGGAAGTCCGCTTGAATCTCCGGCGGAGTAGCCGACCCGCTGCCAAGCTTGTAACTCTCTGCCCATGCCGCCGTGCGTCGGCGTTGCTGCTCGTAAGCCGCATCCACCCGGTCAGCCGGTATGTCGAAACCCATGAACCAGAGCCATGGGTTCGCATTCCGGCCCGCTGTGGGTTTCTGGTCCTTATGCAGCAGGGCAAGTGCCCTGCCCTGCTCCGGCGTGGGCGGCCGCAGCCGCCCCCAGGCGAACGCCGCCAGCAAGGCAACCAGCAAGGCAGCGACTGCCCACAACAATCCTTTGAATACACGCACGGTGCATCTCCCCCTGTCCTTTGGGAGCGATTCTAACCACAGAAAAAACAACGGGCGCCAAAGCGCCCGTTGTCCCCACTCCTCGTTGTCGCTTACGCGATCAGAGCGCGTAGTACATCTGGAATTCCAGCGGATGTGTGCTGGCGCGGTAGCGGGTGACTTCCTGCATCTTCAACGCAATGTAGGCGTCGATGAAGTCGTCGGTGAACACACCGCCAGCCTTGAGGAACTCACGATCCTTGTCGAGCGCGTTGAGCGCTTCGTCCAGGCTTGCGCACACCTGCGGGATGTTCTTCTCTTCTTCCGGCGGGAGGTCGTAGAGATCCTTGTCGGCCGGTGCACCCGGGTCGATCTTGTTGATGATGCCGTCCAGGCCGGCCATCATCAGTGCGGTGAACACGAGGTAGCCCGAGTTCATCGGATCGGGGAAGCGCACTTCGATGCGGCGACCCTTCGGGCTCGACACGTACGGAATACGGCAGCTGGCCGAACGGTTGCGGGCCGAGTAGGCCAGCATCACCGGCGCTTCGAAGCCCGGCACCAGGCGCTTGTAGCTGTTGGTGGTGGAGTTGGCGAAGGCGTTGATGGCCTTGGCGTGCTTGAAGATGCCGCCGATGTACCACAGCGCCGTCTGCGACAGGCCGCCGTACAGGTCACCCGCGAACAGGTTGTTGCCGTCCTTCGCCAGCGACTGGTGCACGTGCATACCGCTACCGTTGTCGCCGACGATGGGCTTGGGCATGAAGGTGACGGTCTTGCCGTTCTGGTGGGCGACGTTCTTGATGACGTACTTCATCGTCATCAGTTCGTCGGCCTTCTTCACCAGCGTGTTGAACTTCACGCCGATCTCGCACTGGCCGGCATTCGCCACTTCGTGGTGATGCACTTCAACGACCTGACCCAGCGACTCGAGCACCTTGCACATGTCGGCGCGCAGATCGCCCAGCGAGTCGACCGGGCTGACCGGGAAGTAGCCGCCCTTCACGCCGGGACGGTGGCCGGTGTTGTTGTCTTCGTACTTGTAGCGCGAGCTCCACGCGGCTTCTTCGGAGCCGATTTCGTAGAACACGCGGCCCATGTCGTTCTGCCAGCGCACGGAATCGAAGATGAAAAATTCCGGCTCCGGACCAAAGAAGGCCGTGTCGGCGATGCCGGTGGACTTGAGGAACGCTTCACCGCGCTTGGCGATGGAGCGCGGGTCGCGGCCATAGGCCTGCATGGTCGACGGCTCCAGCACGTCGCAATGGATGACCATCTGCGTGTGCGCGCTGAACGGGTCGATATACGCGGTGTCCGGATCAGGCATCAGCACCATGTCGGATTCGTTGATGCCCTTCCAGCCGGCAATCGACGAACCGTCGAACATCTTGCCGTCCTCAAACGTACCCTCGTCGATGGCGTGGGCCGGGAACGTCACGTGGTGATGCTTGCCGAGCATGTCGGCGAAACGGAAGTCGACGAACTCAACTTCGTGTTCCTGGATCTGATCAAGCACTTGCTGGACGGCGGACGACATGGACAACCTCGACGGGTAAAGGGTGAGGAAAACAACAAGCGGTTGAGCAAGGCCTGTGCCAAGCAGCTCTACCCCATTAAATCATGAGCTTAGTAACAATATGGCGGCAGAACCCAGGTCTATTTGCACCATCTTCGTCTAAACACATGAAGCATTTGCACCAAAGTGGATCAATGCGGGCGCACCTGCGCTTCAGCCTCCACACGGATTCAAGGATCCTGATGCTAAAGCGTCAGATCCGCAAAGCTCCGGCCACCACCTGATTGGCTAATAACCCGCCCATCAGGCTCCGCCGATATTGATACCTGCCGCAAACAATGTGCACAGCAGCCCCATCGAGAGCGCAAAAAAAGCAATGAGTAGCTGGCCAAGACGCGGTCGCTGCTCAGTCCACACCGCAAGGGCCACGTAAACACCCGGCGCCACACCCAGATAACGCGTGATCGAGATCAGCGTTCCCGTTGAAAGTGGCGCAAGCAAAGTCAGCAGCGTAAACACGGCCAGATCACGCCAACCCTTGCGCCAGCAGGTAACTGCACTGCAGAACCCGATAGCAACCATCACAAAGTGCAGCATCTTGGGGTTCCACGGCACCGCCACCTTAAGGGGGCGATGCAGGTAGTCCAGCAGGGCGACCCAAGGCGCCGTCGGCTCCCTCCCCCAGGTGATCTGTATATCTTTGAAAGCCGTCGGGTTGCCCGTCGTAGCCCAGAGATACGCCATAAAGGCGAGCGTGCCCAAGACGATGGGGGCGAGCTTAATCAGATCAGCCACACGTCGCTCGCCACGCCACCACGCCAGAAACAGGGCTGGTAGCAGAAACAACCCATTGAAGCGCGTCGCACTGCTTAACATGCCGGCAAAGCCAGCCAGCCACCAACGTTGGCTGCGAGCCGCCAGATACGCGAGGGTAGTCATGGCGAAAAACAGCGCCTCGGTCTGTGGCAGCGACATGAAGTAGCTCGTCGGCCAAAAGCAGGCGAACAGCACGGCGCCGTCGGCCGCCTTGTCCGAGCTCGTCAATTTGCTGGTCAGATGCCACAGCAGGCTTAAACCGGCCAGCGCTAACAGGTTGGACAACAGCATGCCTGACCAGACCCACTCTCCAGTCGTCGTAGCGGCAGCCATCCACAATATCGGGTGCAGCGGGAAGAACGCCCAATTGGCCTGCTTTGTCGTATCAAAAGGCCGGTGCTCATAGCCAGTCTTCGCGATGCTGATGTACCACCCTGCGTCATTAGCCAGTGCGACACCCGACAGCCCGTTCGATACGGCTTCAGCATTCAACTTGATGGTGATGTTGTCATCGCGCGCCCACTGCTCGATGGGAACGCGCGCCACCAAAGGCACAGCCGTGAAGATCAACACCATGATCAAGCGGGAAATAATGAATGGAACCAGCGTGCGCCTGAGGCCCTTTGGCAAGGTTGACCGGAACCGGGCCAGAGGCTGCATCAATGAACCTACGGGCAAAGCAAACAACTTCATCAAAATCGCATCCTGCTTATAAGCAAACGTGACATCTCAAGCTTCCATTACAACAACGATTTGCCCTGACGGCATCTGCCGCAACAAGGTATTCAAACACTCCCAGGGCCGGCGTGAGACAAATAATCCCATCCCGGCGTCTACCGTCGGCGACAAAAATGACGCAGCAGCCGGGAACCCTGAGGCCAGGCTGGCTCGGCACCCGGCGCCGCTTTGGGGCTCGAGATTAACTTTACGGGCGCTCTCTCCAGCGCGTGACATGCCACACCCATGCCGTAAGCTATGCCGCTTGGCGCCGAGAGCCCCGGCGCGGGGCAATCTACCGGAGTTTTCGTGAGCGACCTAATCAACGTCATCCTGCTCGGCATCATCGAAGGCATCACCGAGTTCCTCCCCATTTCCAGCACGGGCCATCTGCTCATCGCCGAGAAATTCGGCCTGGGCGAACGCTCGGACCTGTTCAATGTGGGCATCCAGGCGGGTGCGATCCTGGCGGTGACCTTTATCTATTGGGGCCGCATCTGGCAGCTTTTCACGCAGTGGCGTGATCCGGCCAATCGCGACTATCTGGCCAAGTTGTTCGTGGCTTTCATGATCACGGCGGTACTCGGCTTCATCGCCGTGAAGCTCGGCTTCAAGCTGCCCGAGGCGGTGACGCCGGTGGCGTGGGCGCTGGTGATCGGCGGCATTTGGATGCTCGCGGCCGAACGCCTCGCCGCGCGCCAGCCCGATCGCACGCAGGTGACGTGGCGCGTGGCGATCCTGGTTGGCTTTGCGCAAATGGTGGCGGGCATTTTCCCGGGCACCTCGCGCTCGGCGGCCACCATCTTCACCGCCATGCTTGCCGGCACCAGCAACCGCGCGGCGGCAACGGAGTTCGCTTTCCTGGTCGGCATTCCCACTATGTATGCCGCGACCGGCTACGAGCTGCTGAAGGTGGTCAAGGAAGGCGGCGTTCACCATGAAGACTGGAGTGCCTTCGGCGTCGGCTTCGTGGTATCGGCCATCGTCGCCTTTGTGGCGGTGAAGTGGCTGCTCGGCTATATCCGTAGCCATCGCTTCACGCCGTTCGCGATCTACCGCATCGTGCTGGGCATCGCGCTGCTGCTGCTGATTCCCGCCGGCGCATGACGGAACCGTGCGAGGATGAGGTCTGCACACTGACCTTCGTCCTCGCATGAGCGCCCTGCACTATCGCCTGCTGGACCTTACTATCGATGTGGAACGCCAGCGTGTTACCCGCGATGGTGTGACGGTGGATGTGCAGGGCCTTTCGTTCCGATTGCTGGCTTGCTTGCTGCGCCACGGCGTAGACGTGGTGGACTTCGATACGCTGATTGCCGAAGTCTGGGCACCTGCTGTCGTCAACGAAGAAACCGTCACGCAGCGCGTGAAGCTGTTGCGCCAGTTGCTGGGTGATGACGGACGTTCGCCGAGTTACATCCGCTCCGTGCGCGGACGCGGCTATCAGTTGTGCGAGATGCCGCAGGTGGTCGAAAGCGTCCGCCCCACGACATCCGTCACCTCACTGCGGTGGATGGTTCCGGCCATCGCGGTGCTCGTCATCGCCATCGTGGGATTCGCCTGGTGGCTTGCATCACCGCGACCTTCCCGGCCATCCGCATCGCAGGAACTGGTGCAACGCGCGAACTACTACGCCGGCATCGGACAACGCGACAACAACGAACGCGCCATTGCGCTGTATCAACAGGCGCTGGCCGCATCTCCCGAAGATCGCGACGCACGGATCGGCCTCAGCCGCGCTTACAGCGCACGCGTCTGCCTCTACAACTTTCCCTATCAGTGGGCGCAACAAGCGCAGAAGCTGGCCGACGAGGCCGTGTCCATCGAATCAGCGCGCGCTTCCGCTTGGTCGGCGCTGGGCTATGCGCGCGATTGCCTGGGCGACATCGACGCAGCCACTAAAGCCTATGAGAAAGCCTTCACTCTCGATCCAGGCGATGATGCCAGCCGTGCGTCGGTGGCCTATCTCTATCAGGAACGGGGACGACTCGACGAAGCGCTCCGTACCAACCTGGACATGCACGGCGATGCGTCTCGCGTGCGCTTCCGCGAGGTACAGATCGCCCGCGAGATGGCGCTGCTGGGTTTTGACGAAGAGGCGGGAAAGCGCCTTGCGCGCAGTTTCCAGCTTTATCCCGACAACGTGTTCTCCAACATCGCGTGGCCGCGCCACCTGTTCCTGCATGGTCGCCTCGTAGAAGCACAACAGGCGCTGGACGAAGCGCTGACGCGCAATACTCCCCATGTGGAGTTGTACGTACTGCAAGGTGAACTGGCTATGCTTCGCAACGATCGCATCGCGGCACTGGCGGCATTCACGCATGCACAGCAGTTGCGCCCTCAGATGGGATTACCGGGGTCGCTAGTAGGTCTCTACGGCGCGAATACACCGGACGAAAGCTGGTTCGCCACACGCATCGCTTCCGTGCGCAACGAAGCGGCGCACCACACGCTGTATCCAGGCGAATGGCTCGAGCTCGCGATGCTGCTGCAAGCGCAGGGGCACCGGGACGCTGCACTCGATGCCGTACAAACGAGCGTACAGAACGGCTATAGCGACAGTGCGTACCTTCAGGTGTCGCCGCTGCTCAAACCTCTGTCATCCGATCCACGCTTCGCAGCGGCGATCGAGTCGATCAACCGCCGCGTGGCAGAACAGAGGCAACGCGTGCTCGCGGCGGCGTGGTGCCCGCCCGAGTTACGCCAGACATCGCCCTGACGCACTTACGGCAATGCTTTCAGCACGTATTCGCGAAAGATCTCCTGCGATTGCGCGTGGGCATTGCGCTGGTTGTAGGCCGTACTGGTGATCACCGCGACCAGTTGCTGCGACGGCATCACCAACACGTAGTTGCCGCCATTGCCAGACATGGCCCACGCCACCTGCTCAGTGCCGTGTACGGGAAAGCGGAAGCACCACCACAGATAACCGTAGTCGGCATCCTCGCGCGCTTGTGCATGCGGTGTCAGCATCTGCTTGATCCAGGCTGCCGATATCACTTGTCGCCCCTGCCAGCGGCCTTCGTCCAGCGCTAGCTCGCCCAGCTTGGCCAGATCGCGGCTGCGGTAGCGTGTCCCTCCACCGCCCATGCCGATGCCCAATGGGGACTGGTTCCACTGCACGTCGGTAATGCCGAGTGGTTTCTCCAAGGCTTCCGCGGCGAACGCGCCGAGGCTCTTCTGCGTTACGCGCTCGACGACGGCGCCCAGAGTGAACGCGCCCGCCGTGCAGTAGGAGAAGGCGCGGCCGTACGGGCTATCTTTCGGCTTGCTCATCCAGGGTGCGAAGCCTTTGATCGGCAGGTCCAGCGCAAATTGCAGCCAATCCTCGCTGACATACATACGCTCCTCATTGCCGCTGGAGAATGCATTGTCGTCGTCGCATTCCCACAGGGAACTCATGGTGAGCAGATCTTCGAGGGTGATGGCTTGCTTGCGCGGGTCCGGATGCTGCAAGGGCTGCTTGTCCGGGAAGAAATCGTAGACACGCGCGTGTATGTCCGGGATCAGGCCGCGATCGATCGCCGCTCCCACCAGCAACGCGGTCACGCTCTTGCTGGCGGAGCGCACGTCGTTGAGTCGCCCCTCTTCGCCGCCATTGAAGTAACCCTCGTAGACCAGCTTGCCGCGCTGGGCGATCAGGACACTGGTGATGCCCTTGTAGCCAGCATCGCCCAGCTTCGCTTCCATCGCGGTTAGCGACGCCATGTTCCAGTGGGCGGCCCGTGCGTCGGTCACCCGCCAGCCATCGTCGCGGGCAAGCGGTGGCTGATAGTCGGCCAGGGCGAGGGTCGGAATGGCCAGCGTCAGCGCCAGTAGCCATCGCGTGCAAAGTGAAGCCATGGTTTCAACTCCGTGGAAGGACGGAGCCAAGCCCAGCAGCACGCCGAATGAAGCGTCGGAAAGGCGAATGAAGAATCATGAAGGGCCGTCGAAACAAGCCCTTGCAAGGGTCAGGCGCTCAGCCGCTCCGGCACCACCGACACCATCGGCTTCTTGTGCTTGCCCGGTTCGTTGGTCTGCTCGAACACTTCGCGCACCCATTCGATGAAGGCCTGCACGCGGGCGGACAGGTGCTTCTTCTGCGGATAGACGATCCACACCGGCTTGCCGGTGGAAATGGTGTCCGTCATCACCTGCTCGAGCTTGCCGATATCGAGCATGCAGGCAGCGATCACGTTCGGCGCCTGGGTGATGCCCAGGCCGGAGACCACTGCCTGGATCACCGATTCGGCGTCATTGATCAGTAAGTGCGCATCGATATCCACACCCACCTGCCCACTCGGCGTATCGAACTGCCACTGACGAGGCCGGCCATTGGGCTGCACGTAGTTGATGCAACGATGATTCTTCAGATCCTCGATGCTCTGCGGAGCACCGTGCATGGCCAGGTAGTCCGGCGAGGCCAGGATCACATTGCGCAGGTAGCCAATCTTGCGGGCGATCAGGCTGGAGTCTTCCAGCGGGCCCACACGCACCGCGCAATCGATGCCTTCCTCGTTGAGGTCGTAGGGGTAATCGCACATCGACAGCTCCAACCGGATATCCGGATAGCGCTGCTCGAATTCCGCCAGCCTGGGGATGATCACCGTGCGGCCTACGGCGGCCGGCGCACCGATGCGCAACTTGCCGGTTGGCTTGCGGCTGGCGTAGCCCAGGGCCTCGGTCGCCTCGGCCAGATCGGCGAGGATTTCCTTGCAACGTGCATGGAACGAGGCACCATCGTCGGTCAAACGCAGCGAACGTGTGGAGCGGAACAACAGCCGGGCCCCAAGCTGTTCTTCCAGGCGCGACACCGCGCGGCTGACCCCGGAGGGGGTCATGCCCAACTGGGCGGCGGCGGCGGCGAAGCTCTTGGCCTCGACCACGCGGACAAACGCGGAGATTGCGGCAAAGTCTTCCATAGGCTGGATTTTTACCCTATTCGTGACTGGCAGTCACTATTGCATTGCATCAAAAGGCATTTATTGAACTAGATGGTACACCTAATCTTCCGCTCCTGATCGTCGGGGTACCCCTACTTCGACGAGTCCAATCCAGGGAGCCCAACATGAACAAACGATGGATCCTCACCGTACTCGCCCTTGCCGCGGTGGGCGGTAGCTGGGCCTTGCTCAGCCACAGCGGTGATACCCACGCCCAGGCTGGCCCCCCGCCGGCGCCCGCCGTGACGGTGGCCCAGGTACTGGTGCGCCCCGTGGACGATGCCGACGAATTCACCGGCCGCCTGCAGGCGGTCGACACCATCCAACTGCGTCCCCGCGTGGGTGGATATGTGGACTCGGTGCACTTCAAGGAAGGGGCGATCGTGCGAAAAGGCGATCTTCTTTTCCGCATCGACCCGCGCCCCTACCAGGCCGAGGTGGATCGCCTAAGCGCCAATTTGGCCGAAGCCAAGGCCAACCAGGTGTTGGCGCAGTCCAACGGCGAGCGCGCTGACCGTCTGCTTCAGCAGCACGCCATCGCCAAGGAAGAAGCCGACCGCCAGCAGACCGCCGCACAAAGCGCCAAGGCTCAGGTGGCCTCCACCAACGCCGCGCTCGACGCCGCCAAGCTCAACCTCAACTTCACCGAGATCCGCGCGCCGATCGACGGTCGCGTGAGCAACGCGCTGGTGACGCCGGGCAACCTGGTAACCAGCACTGACGTGCTGACCAGCGTGGTGAGCGTCGACCCGATCTACGCCTACTTCGATGTCGACGAGCACAGCTACCTGAAGTTCGATCGTCAGCGTCGCGAACACGGCAATTCGCCGCAGATCTCGATGGCATTGGCGGATGAGAAAGGGTTTCCGCATACCGGTCGCGTCGACTTTGTCGACAACCAGCTGCGCGCCGGCAGCGGCACCATCCGCCTGCGCGCGGTGTTCGACAACGCCGACGCCAGCTACACGCCGGGCCTGTACGTCCGCATCCAGCTGCGCAGCGACAGCCGCCAGCCGCGTGCGCTGGTCGACGACCGCGCCATCGGCGCCGACCTGGGCAACAAGTACGTGTACGTGGTCGACAAGGATCGCAAGGTGGAATACCGCCGCGTGGTCACCGGTCCGCTACTGGACGGCCTGCGCGTGGTTACCGAAGGTCTGGACGCCAAGGACACGGTGATCGTCAACGGACTGCAGCACGTGCGTCCGGGCGTGGAAGTGAACCCGACCAAGGTGGCGATGGAAACGCGCAGCCTCGACCCGAACAAGCAGGTAGCGATGGCCGGTGGCGCTAGCGGAAACAAGGCGGCGCAGCAGAAGTAACGGCTTTTGCCCGTCATTCCGGCGCAGGCCGGAATCCAGTAGCGACAACTCATGAAGGTGCTCGCGCGTATGAGTACCACCGCTACTGGATCCCGGCCTGCGCCGGGATGACGGCTTAGTTGGTTGGTTAGCAAGAAATGGACGCCCTCTCTCGTTTGAGCAGAGGGCCAGGGCCGCTTTGTCTCCGCATATCGCGAACAACGCACCCGTTAGTCCCCGCCTTACGCGGGAATGGTGCTTAAGAGCAACCAGGACGAATGCAATGAAACTCGCCCAATATTTCGTGGACAGGCCAATCCTGGCTGGCGTCCTCTCCGTGCTGATCGTCATCGCGGGCAGCATTGCGCTGTTCAAGTTGCCGATCAGCGAATACCCCGAAGTCGTGCCGCCGACCGTGGTGGTGCGTGCTTCCTATCCCGGCGCCAACCCCAAGGTGATCGCCGAAACCGTCGCTACACCGTTGGAAGAACAGATCAACGGCGTGGAAGGCATGCTGTACACCAGCTCGCAGTCCACCAGCGACGGCCAGATGACGCTTACTGTCACCTTTGCGCTGGGCACAGACCTGGACAACGCACAGGTGCAGGTGCAGAACCGCGTCGCGCAGGCGCAGCCGCGTTTGCCTGAGGAAGTGCAGCGCCTTGGCGTGACCACGCAGAAGAGCTCGCCCGACCTCACCATGGTGGTGCATCTGATTTCGCCGGATCAGCGCTACGACATGCTGTACCTGTCGAACTATGCGCGCCTGCACATCAAGGATCAGCTCGCCCGCCTCGATGCCGTGGGCGACGTGCAGATCTTCGGTGCTGGCGAGTACAGCATGCGCGTTTGGCTCGATCCGGATCGCCTGGCGACACGCCAGCTGACCACGGGTGACGTGGTGCATGCGATCCAGGAGCAGAACATCACGGTGGCGGCGGGTGCGCTGAATGCGCCTCCTGGGCCGACCAACGCGGCGTTCCAGCTCAACATCAACACGCAGGGCCGACTGATCACTGAGGAAGACTTCCTCAACATCATCGTGCGCAAGGCCGCCGATGGCTCCTTCGTGCATCTGCGCGATGTGGCCCGTGTCGAACTGGGTGCCAACAGCTATGCGCTGCGCAGCCTGCTCAACAACCAGCCGGCCGTCGCACTGCCAATCTTCCAGCGTCCAGGCTCCAACGCCATTCAGATCTCCGACGAAGTCCGCGGATTGATGGCGGACCTGAAGAAGGATTTCCCGCAAGGCGTCGACTACAAGATCGTCTACGACCCGACCGTGTTCGTGCGCGGTTCGATCGAGGCGGTGGTGCATACGCTGTTCGAAGCCATCTTGCTCGTCGTGTTGGTGGTGATCCTGTTCCTGCAGACGTGGCGTGCGTCGATCATCCCGCTGGTCGCCGTGCCGGTGTCGCTGATCGGTACGTTCGCGGTGATGTTAATGGCGGGCTTCTCGCTCAACGCGTTGTCGTTGTTCGGCCTGGTGCTGGCCATCGGTATCGTGGTGGATGACGCCATCGTGGTGGTGGAGAACGTTGAGCGTCATATCGAGCATGGTTTGTCGCCCAAGGAAGCCACGCGCAAGGCGATGAACGAAGTCACCGGGCCCATCGTGGCCACGGCGCTGGTGCTGTGCGCGGTGTTCGTGCCGGCCGCATTCATCAGCGGCCTGACGGGTCAGTTCTATCGCCAGTTCGCGCTGACCATCGCCATCTCCACGGTGATCTCGGCCTTCAACTCGCTCACGCTGAGCCCGGCGCTGTCGGCCTTGCTGCTGCAGGAACACGGCGCACCGAAGGACAAGCTGAGCCGCTTTATCGATCGTGCGTTCGGCTGGTTGTTCCGTCCCTTCAACCGCCTGTTCGTCACCAGCGCAAATCGTTATGTGGGTGGTGTGAAGCGCATCCTGCGTTCGAGCGGCATTGCACTGGTCATCTATGGCGGCCTGGTGGTGCTCGGCCTGTTCGGCTTTGCTCACGTACCAACCGGCTTCGTGCCGCCGCAGGACAAGCAGTACCTGGTGTCGTTCGCACAGTTGCCGGATGCCGCTTCGCTGGATCGTTCGGAAGACGTGATCCGCCGCATGAGTGACATCGCACTCAAGCAGCCGGGCGTGGAGAGCGCCGTCGCGTTCCCAGGCTTGTCGATCAACGGTTTCACCAACAGCACCAACTCCGGCATCGTGTTCGTGACGCTCAAGCCGTTCGAGGAGCGTCGCGATGCGTCGCTGTCGGCCGGTGCAATTACCGCAGCGCTGCAGCAGAAGTACGCGTCCATCCAGGATGCCTACATCGCGATCTTCCCGCCTCCGCCGGTCAATGGCCTGGGCACCATCGGCGGGTTCCGCCTGCAGGTGGAAGATCGTTCGGACGCAGGCTTCGAGGAGTTGTACAAGCAGACCCAGGGCTTGATCCAGGCGAGCGCGAAGGTACCGACGCTGGCAGGGCTGTTCTCCAGCTATCAGGTGAGCGTGCCGCAGATCGATGCGGACGTGGATCGCGAAAAGGCGAAGGCAGAAGGCGTGGATCTGGCCGATGTCTACCAGACCATGCAGGCCTACCTCGGCTCACTCTACGTAAACGACTTCAACCGCTTTGGCCGTACCTATCAGGTGAACGTGTCCGCCGAACCTGGCTATCGCCATGAAGCGAAGGACATCCTGCAACTGAAGACGCGCAGTGCCACCGGTGAAATGATTCCGCTGGGCTCGTTCCTCACCGTGAACCAAACCGTGGGTCCGGATCGCGTGCAGCACTACAACGGTTACCCGACCGCCGAGATCAATGGTGGACCGGCACCAGGCTTCAGCAGTGGCCAGGCGCAGGAGGCGATCGAGAAGTTGGCGGCGGAGAACCTGCCCAACGGCATGACCTTCGAGTGGACCGAGTTGACCTATCAGCAAATCCTTGCCGGCAATACCGCGGTGCTCGTGTTCCCCTTGTGCGTGCTGTTGGTGTTCCTGGTGCTGGCCTCGCTGTATGAAAGCCTGCTGCTGCCGCTCGCGGTGATCCTGATCGTGCCGATGGTGCTGCTGTCTGCCATCTCCGGTGTGTGGATGTCCGGTGGCGACAACAACATCTTCACGCAGATCGGCCTGATCGTGCTGGTTGGCCTGGCGTGCAAGAACGCGATCCTGATCGTGGAGTTCGCTCGCGAAGCGCAGATCATCGAAGGCATGGACCGTACACAGGCTGTGCTGGAAGCGGCTCGCCTGCGACTTCGCCCGATCCTGATGACGTCGTTCGCTTTCATCATGGGTGTGGTGCCGCTGGTGACCTCGCATGGTGCCGGTGCGGAGATGCGCCACGCGATGGGTGTGGCTGTGTTCTCGGGCATGTTGGGTGTCACCTTTTTCGGCCTGATCTTCACCCCGCTGTTCTACGTGATGGTGCGCGGCTGGAGCGAACGCATAAGCGAACGCCGCCGCGCCCGCAAAGCCGCCCGCGACGCGCAGGCCGGCAACCTCATCGAGGAGCACTGATATGTCTTTCTTCAAGAACCTCAGAACTTCACTTCTCCCTCTCCCCACCGGGGAGAGGGCCGGGGTGAGGGGCCAATCCGGCGATAACCTCGCAACGGGCGTTGGCTTCATGGACCTCGCTGCTGGCACAACTGCCGCCTGCCGCCCGGCTTCACATCGCTCCGCAGCCAAGAAAGTCACCGCCATTGCCGCCGCCATCATGCTTTCCGGTTGCGTCAGCGTGGGCCCGGACTACCACGCACCGCAGGAAAAGCCGGTGGCACTGCAAGGTGTCAACACGCAGGAGTCCACGCAGACCTTCCAGGCGCAGTGGTGGAAGCAGTTCAACGACCCGACGCTGGATGCCCTTATCCAGCGCGCGGCGGCGAACAGCCCTGACCTGAAGATCGCTTTTGCACGCCTGCGTGAATCACGTGCGCTGCTTGGCGTGGCCAAGTCGCAGCAGATACCGGACGTGGAAACGGTCGCGAACTATTCGCGCAGCCGCCAGCAGCAGCCGGGTTTCACCGACAACCGCGTCACCGCCACCAGCTATCAGGCCGGTTTCGATGCGAGCTGGGAGATCGATCTGTTCGGTGGTGTGCGTCGCTCGGTGGAAGCCGCTCGCGCGGATGCCGGCGCCAGCGAAGCCTCGCTGCAGGATGCACAGGTCACACTGTTCGCTGAGGTTGCCCGCTATTACTTCGACCTGCGTGGCGTGCAGCTACGCATCGACGTTGCCAACCGCGATATTGAAAACCAGCGCGAGACGTTGCGTCTCATCCACGCCCGTAATGACATCGGCACGGTGTCGGAGCAGGACGTGGCCAGCGCCACAGCGCGACTGAACTTCGTGGAGGCCCAGCTGCCTACATTGCAGACGCTGGCGCAGAACGACACGTCGCGGCTTGCGGTGTTGCTGGGCGAGCGCCCGGGTGAATTGGATGTCGACCTGTCGCCGCAAGGCTTCAAGCCGATCGACGTGGCGCTGGATATCGGCAACGCAGGTGACGTGCTGCAACGCCGCCCGGACGTGCGCGTGGCCGAGCGCGAGCTTGCCGCTACCAATGCACGCATCGGCGTAGCGAAGGCCGACTACTACCCGCATATCACGCTGGGTGGCTTCCTCGGCTTCCTCGCCGGTCGCAGCAACGACTTCGGTGGACCGCAGTCGCGTGCATGGTCGATTGCGCCGAGCATCTCGTGGTCTGGCCTGAACGTGCAGCGCGTGCGATCCAACGTGAAGGCGAGCGAAGCGCGTTCGGATGCTGCGCTGGCGAACTACCAGCGCACCGTGTTGCAAGCAGTGGAAGACGTGGACAACGCTATTGTTGGCTACAACCTGCAGCGCGATCGCGTGATCAAGTTGCAGGATCAGGTGACCAATAGCCGTCATGCCGCCGATCTCGCGCGCATCCGCTACAACGAAGGTGCCGCCGACTTCCTGCAGTTGCTCGACGCCGAGCGCACGCAGCTGGAAGCGGAGGACTCGCTGGCCGATGCACAGGCCTCGATCAACCTGCGCGCGGTATCGGTGTACAAGGCGCTGGGCGGTGGCTGGCAGGCTTGCACCACCGAGCGTTGCGACCAGCTGGCCGCGACGCCATGAGCGCGGTGGCGTTTCCGGGGAGGCTATCGGGACGCCGCACGCTCGCACCCGAACCGGAACCGTCACAACGCGTGGCGCTAGTGAGCGGCGCAAATCGCGGATTGGGCTTTGAAATCTCGCGGCAACTCGCTGCCGCTGGTGTCACTGTGTTGCTCGGTGCGCGCAAGCCATTGCTCGGCGAGAAGGCGGCGCGGCAACTACGACGCGAAGGCGGCACCGTGATATCGGTGCCGCTGGATGTCACGTCCGCCGAGAGCGTCCGCGAACTCGCCGCTCGTATCGACGGTGAACATGGCCGGCTCGACATTCTGGTGAACAACGCCGGCGCGTATTTCGACGTGGACAACCAGGCCTCTTCCGTCGACATCGACCTCGTGCGGCAGGCCCTTGAAACCAATCTGCTCGGCGCATGGCGAGTCGCGGAAGCCATGCTTCCGCTGATGCAACGCCACGGCTACGGACGTATCGTGAACGTCTCCAGCGGCTGCGGTGCGGCCGATAGCGATGGCACCAGTTGCCCCGCCTACCGCGTATCCAAAGCAGCGCTCAACAGCCACACGCGCATGCTCGCGACAGAACTCGCCGGCAGTGGCATCCTGGTGAACGCGGTGTGCCCGGGCTGGGTCGCCACCGACATGGGTGGCCATGGCGGCCGCCCCATCGCCGACGGCGCCGCGGGTATCGTATGGGCGGCCATGCTGCCATCGCGCCCTGCGATCAATGGCGGCTTCTTTCGCGACAGGCAACGCATCGATTGGTAGTACCTGCCTCTAGCCACTTCCAGCAAAAGGATTGCTGCCGTGTCACACGATCACTCCACCTATCGACGCATCGTTCTCGCCAATCGTCCCCATGGCGAACCGACCCTGCAGGACTTTCGCCTTGAAGCGGTGCCGGTGCCGGTGCCCGCTGATGGTCAGCTGCTGCTGCGCACGCTCTATCTCTCGCTCGACCCGTACATGCGCAATCTGATGGATGAAGCCGGCACCAGCTATGCCTCGGCCGTGCCCGTCGGTGCACCTATGGTGGGTGGAACGGTGAGTCGCGTCGAAGTTTCAAAGCATCCGGACTTCCGTGCCGGGGATCTCGTGCTGGGCTCCTCAGGCTGGCAGGAGTACGCGTTGGCCGACGCGCAAGAGCTCACGCCGCTGGGCGACCTGGCGCAGCCTTCGCTCGCACTCAGCGGGCTAGGCATGCCGGCGTTCACTGCCTACGTGGGCTTACTGGACATCGGAGCACCTAAACCCGGCGAAACCGTGGTGGTCGCGGCGGCTACGGGAGCCGTTGGCGCTACGGTCGGCCAGATCGCAAAGCTCAAGGGCGCTCGCGTCGTGGGCATCGCGGGCGGTGCGGACAAATGCGCGTACGCCGTGAGCGAACTCGGGTTCGACGCCTGCCTGGATCGTCGCGACCCCCGCTTGGCTGAGCAGCTCGCCGCTGCATGCCCCGACGGTATCGACGTCTACTTCGAGAACGTGGGTGGTGCGGTATTCGACGCCGTGCTTCCGCTGCTGAACATCGGTGCACGTGTGCCGGTGTGCGGGTTCATTGCGCACTACAACGACAAGGCTTCGGCGGGCCCGGATCGTTTGCCGGCAGCGACAGCGGCCATTCTGCAGAAACGCATACGCATGCAGGGCTTCATCATCCTTGATCACTACGCGACCCGTTTCGACGCTTTCCGGCGCGACATGGGAGCGTGGATTGCGGATGGAAGCGTGAAGGTTCGCGAGGACGTGGTAACGGGCCTGGAACACGCACCGGAAGCCTTCATCGGACTGCTGCAAGGCCGTAATTTCGGCAAGCTGGTGATACGCATCGCCCACGATTGACTGCCCGCCGACCGCCACGAGCAACCGCTCGTGGCGCGGTGGATACCGGTTGTCACAGAAGTGACGACGACACATGAGGCTCGCCCTACCTTGATGCACGGTTTCAGATTTGTGCGCATCCGGGAGAGTGACTGTCATGTGGCAACAGATGATTTGCGTGGTGTTGTTGGCGATCTCGCCGCTGATGGCGCCTCTGCCCGCTGATCCACCCGTGCCAGCCCTCTTCCTGGCGGGCGATCTCGGTGACAGCGCTTCGCCTGCGTTTACACCGGATGGCGGCACCGTCTACTTCATGCGTGGCACGGACCATGGCGCGACGGTGATGGTCTCGCACCGCGCCAACGGTCAGTGGTCGCCCCCGGTGGCTGCCTCCTTCTCTGGGCAGTGGCGTGACGGCGATCCGACCATGGCGCCCGATGGCTCCTATCTGCTGTTCACCTCCAATCGACCGGCGACGCCGGATGGCCAGCCCATCGATGCCGTGCGCAACGGAAAAGTGCTGACGGGCCAGGGCCTGAACCTCTGGCGCGTGGACCGGAAGGGTGATGGCTGGAGCGAACCCGTACGGCTTCCCGCTACCGTCAACACGTGCAACAGCAGCTTTGCACCCAGCATCGCGGCAGACGACAGCGTCTACTACATCGGCTGCGCGCCCGACGGTGTGATCCGTCCGCTTCGCGCCACTCACGAGAACGGCCAGTACCAAGCGTCGTACGCGGTCGCGGTGGGTGACAAGGACGCGCAGGTCCGCGATGTCGCCATCGCGCCGGATCGCTCGTTTATGGTCTTCAGCATCCGGCACGATCCCAAGCAGCCGTATCGGCTGGCCATTGTGTTCCACACCACGCACAACTGGAGCGAGCCGCAGGACCTGGGCGACACCGTCAACGGTGGCACTCACAGCATGGGCTCGCAGCTGGGCTGCGATCATCGGACACTGTATTTCTCGAGCGATCGCGCCCTGCCAGCGACGGAACCCGCGCACGGTGTGACCAGCGACGACCACATCTGGCGCGTCTCACTGACACCGTGGCTCGCCGCGCACGGCCTGCCGTTACCCAGCGTGCCGCTGTCCTGCGTCATCGGCTGATGGCCGGGCACGCCTTCAGGCACTGTTGCCGTGGCGATGCCGCGTTCCACACTGTGGCGGTTTGTTGCTGCGGCTCGCGCCGGTGAGGCTTCCGTGTCCGACCTGATGACTGCGCCACGCTGGAAGATCTGGGGACTGGTCTTCGCCTTCTGGACCTTGCTGGGCTTGTCCTATACAGCCAGTTCGGTCATGTCCATGATCAGCGAAGGCGAGACATTCAACTGGATTCGCCCGTTTACTTGGAACCTCACCAACGCCTATCTATGGATGCTGCTCACGCCAGTAGTGGCGTGGCTGGGGCATCAGGGTAGCCGGAGCTGGGGCCGCTTCTGGGCCGTGCATGCACCCGCCAGCATCTTGCTCGCAGCAGCCGAGGTGGCGCTGGTGCTGTCCATTTACTGGACCCTATGCGGGCCGCCGATGTCGCAGCCTCATATGACCTTCGGCGCCTTCGCGCGCATTCAGTTTGCCTATAACTTCCACCTGAGCTTGCTCACTTACGGCGTGATGCTGGTGGTGCTTCGCGCCATCGATTCGCAACGGCGACTACGCGATGAGCGGGTGCGCAACGCGCAGTTGGAAACGCAACTGGTGCAATCGCAGCTGCAAACCTTGCGCGTGCAGTTGCAACCCCATTTCCTGTTCAACACACTCAATGCCATCTCCGCTCTGGCGCTGGCCGACCCGGTGCAAGCGCGGCAGATGATCGCCCGCCTGAGCGACTTTCTCCGGCTCACGCTGGAAGAACGTCACGCACAGCAGGTGCCGCTTTCGCGCGAGATGGAATTTCTCGACTGCTATCTCGGCATCCAACAAGTGCGCTTCCAGGATCGCCTCACCACGCACCTGGATGTATCCGTCGACACGATGCGGGCCATGGTTCCCAACATGATCCTGCAGCCACTGGTGGAGAACGCGCTACGCCATGGCCTGCTCGACAAGACGGAACGCGGCACGCTGCAGATTGCAACGCGACGCGATGGCGACGCGCTGGTGCTGCGCGTGGACGACGATGGCATCGGCCTGCCGCCTGATGGCGCGAAGGAAGGCATCGGGATCGGCAGCACGCGTGCGCGGCTGGATATGCTATTCGGTGACGCTGCCACCGTGGACATGCAGCGCCGGGAAGAAGGCGGCACGCGTGTCGAACTGCGCTTTCCATTCCGGGAGTGCGTGGCATGAACAGTCCCGCCATCCGAACGCTGCTCGTCGATGACGAGATGCTGGCCCGCCTGGCGATACGGCAGGCGTTGGCGTCCCACACCGATGTCGCCATCGTCGGCGAATGCGCCAATGCGACGGAGGCTCGGCAGGCCATCGAGGCGCTTGATCCCGACCTGCTGTTTCTGGACATTCGGATGCCAGGCGTGGATGGCTTCCGGCTTCTTCAAGGGTTGAAGCGCAATCACCCACCGATGGTGGTGTTCGCCACGGCGTTTGGCCAACACGCCTTGCGCGCTTTCGACGCAAACGCGATCGACTATGTGCTCAAGCCCATCGATCAGGAACGTTTCGATCAGGCCATGGCGCGCGTACGTCGCCATTGGCGAGGGCTGCACACGAGCGAAGCCGCGGCTACCGCAGCGCCCGCACCAGCGTCGCCTTACCTGCAACGACTCAGCGTGCAACAGGGCGAACACATTCGCGTCGTCGCAGCCCAGGACATCGACTGGATGCGGGCGGACGGCAACTACGTGCATATCCATGCGGGAACTACGCACTATCTTCACCGCGAGTCGTTGCGGCATTTGCTCGGGGTGCTTGATCCGGGTCGATTTCTGCGCATCCATCGCGGTACAGCGGTGAATGTGGACCGTATCCGTGAAGTGCATCCGCTATTCCAGGGCAACGCCGAGGTGGTGTTGCAGGACGGTACCCGGCTCAATCTCAGCCGACGCTTCCGCATACAGGCCCGCCGCGCACTCGGCATGGCCTGACCGCCGATACGCGAGCCTCGACCGCTTATCACCGCCCGCCAGCCGCTGGTCACAGGTCTGCTGCGTTGCGCGGAATCGTGATGCACTCTGATGTCGCTTCACCGTCCCCAGCTCGAAGGAGTGCCGTGCATGCTGTCCAAGTCGTTCGCCCTGATAACGTCCGTAACTCTTGCACTCACAGCCACCAGTGCGGTGGCCGGTGAGCTCGTGGGGGCCGGCGTGATCTCCACCGGACTACAAGAGACGTCAGCAGCACTGAGTTCCGATAACAACACGCTGTATTTCATGCGTTCGGATTTCGCAGAGAAGGACGATACCATCCTGCTCAGCCATCGTCGTGGTGATGGATGGAGCACGCCTGAAGTGGCGTCGTTCTCCGGCCAATGGCACGACTCCGAACCGGCCATGTCGCCCGACGGCAAACGCCTGTACTTCGTTTCCAACCGCCCACTACGCGCGGGCGGCACACCGGTGATGGCCGAGATGGGCGGGCACACCTTCGCCGGCACCAATCTTTGGTACGTCCCGCAGCAGTCGGACGGTCGCTGGGGCATGCCCATGCACGTCGATGGTGCACTCAACGATGGCGCGATGATCTATAACCCGTCGATCGCGGCCAACGGTGACATCTACTTTTCCGCGCATCGACCTGATTCAGGTCAGGCGTACCAGATCTATGTCGCACGACGAACGGCAAATGGTTATGCCGACCCAGAACGGGTTGACCTGGGCGGTGTTGATCACAATCGCATGGATCCTAGCGTCGATCCGCAGCAGCGTTTCCTCGTCTATGCAGGCAACGAGGGCGATTCGCTCGGCAGTGCGGATATCTACATCGCCTTCCGCGATAAGAACGGGCACTGGAGCAAACCAGAGCACCTTCCCGGAGACGTCAATAGCGCCTCGCTGGAGAACGCGCCTTCGCTCGGTCGCCGCTTTGGGGAGCTGTACGTCTCCAGCAATCGGCAAGGCGAGGTTCATTTCCCCAAGAAGCAGGACGATGCCACATCGCTCCAGCAACGACCGCAGGAGCCACTCAACGGCTCACGCAATCTCTGGCTGTTCGATATCGGTGATGCGCTGCGGGCGCATGACATCGATCAATAGAACGAGCTTGCATCACAACCCAAGCAGCTAGGGATGCTGGCCAGCAAGCCAATCGCTTGCGGTCTTCCGCACTTCGGCCAGTGCGGCAGGATCGGCAGCCCATTGATGGGTCATGCCGGCAGGTCGTACAAGCTGTAGTTGTTGCGAGTGTTCGCCATAGAACGGCTTGAGGCGATCCACCAGTTGGTTTGCCGCGCTCGAATCGATAACCGAGTCATCGGTTCCCTGCAGAAAAAGCAGTGCCGGTCGATGTGCGGCTATCTCCGCCACATGGTCAACGGCGTCCGTTTCGTGCGCCAGCTCCCGCGTTGCGGGCGACCACGCATAGGTCTTGCCGGTCGCCTTCTCATAGGCTTGTATCGATGCGCTCAAACCGGTCGATGCATTGATGAATACCGCTGCGTCGATAGCGACTTTGCTTTGCGAAAGCGCGTCGAGCGCCGCCGCGCCACCAGCAGAGAAACCGACCAATGCGACCGAAGATCCTCGCTTCATGCACCCGTTCTTCTGCAGCGCGGCCACCACGCGCGGCAGCTCCTCTGCGGCACCGACCACCACGGGCTTAAAGACCAGCAAGCCCACATCTTCCGCCTGGCGTCGCCCGACTTCCTTCATGCCACCGTCGGGTGCACGCGCGCCAAACAACGGCAGCCCCAGATAGACCTTCACCGCGTCCACGTCATCGAGCGGCAGGGCGTCCATCATCGCCCGCTCGCTCGCAGGCGGACCGAAACCATGCCAGAGGATGATCGGCGGCTTTCTGATATGCGCAGGTATGCGGAGTATCGCGGGCACGCCGGCTAGCGTCGTTTCCTGCACCAGCGGGCCATCGTTATTCGTTGGAAGGGAACAAAGTGGCCGCGGTTCAGCGGCGGATACTTCAGCGAGTACGGCTGGGCTGACACACGCCAGCAACAACGCGACGGCCCTCGCTCCCATCGTCCACGGCTGCATGGCGTTGACTTGTCCCAAACATGATGTGCCGCGAGACTACAGCGGTTGGCGATACACGATAAACCCCGACTTCTGGGCTACGTTGTCGTGGAGTCCACCAGAGCGGACCGTGCATCGACGGATGAACGAACTGTCCGCCACCACTAATGCGAGTACCTTCAAGCCGCAGGATCGCTAATGCTCGACCGCCCCGTTTCCACCCGTCCCGCGAACCTCTGCTCAGATCCTGGCGCCCTGGCGGTTAGGTCGTACCAATACTTGGAGTCTTCCAGCAACCAAGATAGGCGAGTTTTGCCTCCCGCCGCCAGACGTACCGGACTGCTCTGGTTGCGGTATGCGTTATGGACGATCTCTGTCGTGATTTCATCGGCACCCGCGTTGCTTATATCCAGCACGATGCTGCCCGCCTTGGCATCGTGGGAGAGTGCCATCTGCACGCCAGGACGATTGATGTCGCCCTTGAACGCGCGGAAGAAGCCGTTTGGCGCGTGTACTTCGATGTCGTACTGACCGTTGTCTGCAACCACCGGCCGCCACGCATCGTCATCCAGGTGTTCACCCGCTTCTACGGTATAGCGTCGCGGCAGGCGATCGAGGTGGAGCCTGTCGTAAACGTGGAACACCGCACCTTGCTTGCCCGTATTGTTGAACTCCAGATGCAATGCACCGTTGACCGGCGACGCACTGACTTCAAGCTCGTACGGCAGCGCTCGGGAGTAGCGTACGCCCGTCTCTTGCCATAACGGTTCCGGTTGCGCGGGTGGTGTCGCTTTCGGCAGTTCACGCGCCCGCTGTTCGATCGTCGCGTAATCGCTCATGTCAGGAAGCTGTGGCCACGACGCATGATTCGGGCTGGCGAAATCCAACGCTGACGTCAGGTCGCCGCTGACCGCGCGATGCCAAGGGCTGATGGCCTTGATATCAATGCCGAAGCGCGTTTCCAGGAACATGCCAACCGAGGTGTGATCGAAGACCTGCGAGTTCACCCATCCGCCCCGGCTCCATGGCGATATGACGTACATGGGCACGCGCGGCCCCATGCCCCACGGTCGCACATCGCTGGTATCGCGATCATTGGGAAGCAGGAGTTTCGCTCGATCAGCCATGAAGTACATGCCTGAGGCATTCATGGTCGTCTTTCCCGCGGGGGGAACCATCGCTAGCGATGGATGGCACCGCCGGTGAAGGCATGTGGTCGAAGAATCCGTCGTTCTCATCAAACGTGAGGAAAAAGACCGTCTTGCTCCATGTCTCTGGATTGGCGGTAAGCGCATCGAGGATCTGTTCGACGAAATTGCCTCCTTGCGCCGCGCTGGAGGGAGCACCTGGGTGCTCTGACTTGAGAGCCGGTGGAAGTATCCAGCTCACCGCCGGCAGGCGATTAGACATCACGTCCTGCCGGAGGTTTTCGATGGTATGAAGGGACATTCCCTTCTCATAGATTGGAGAGCCTTTCTGCGCTTCGCGAAAACCACGCGAAGCAAGGCACCCGTGCATCAATCCCTGCCAGTTATCGTTGGGATCCTGATAGATCTTCCAGCTCACACCCTCCGCTTCCAGCAACTCCGGAATCGTATCCCAGTCAAAGACGCTTCCGTTGTATGCGTATCCTGGATCGGGCATATGCCCACTAATACAAGTTCGCAGATTCACCGGCTCTGACGACCGTTCGTCGCAATTGACTCCTTGATCGCGCAACCCTGGATCAGAGTTGGTGCCTGTCCAGAACATGATGCGATTGGGTCCTGTCGATGCATGCAACGAACAATGGTAGGCATCGCACACGGTGAATGCATCCGCCAACGCGTATTGGAACGGCGCCTCCTCGCGGGTGTAGTAGCCCATGGACGCATCGGTCTTGAACTTAGGCCATTCGCTTACGCGACCCTGTCCCCAGGCGGCCTGCGCATCGGAAAACGTGTGGGGCATGGACGCGATCAGGGCCGCATTCATGGTCTTTCCATCGAGGTGGAACGGGAGCACTTCACGCTGCCCATTCCATTGATGCCACACGGGCTTGCCGGCTGCTGTCGGAATGGGAAAGCGGTCTTTCAGCCCACGGACACCGCGAAGCGTTCCGAAGTAGTGGTCGAACGATCGGTTCTCTTGCATGAGGATGACGACGTGTTGGACGTCGTCGATCGTTCCTGTCGCCACGCTTGCGTTGATGGCAAGCGCATGCCGGATACTAGACGGCATCAGCATCATTCCTGCGCCGACCGCCGTTGCGCCACCCACCGCTTTCAAGAAGTCACGCCGTTTCATGTCTTCGCCTGCTGCCGCGAGCCACCACCAAGACACTGCATGATCATGCGACTTCATAACGGTCACATTTCAGCAGCGGGCTTTTTTGCGAAAGCAGAGACGTATGAGCGACGAAAACCGGAAATAGATACGTCTAGATGGCCATTTTTTTACTTCTGACGCCACGCATACAGCTCCACGCAAGCTTTATGCTTACGCGAAGATTAAGTTTGATCATGGGTGTTGCATGGCCGGTATTTACAGACATTACAGACGCATGACGTGTCGCGCTCTGTATGAGTATCTTGCTTTCACGACGATGTCTGCACTCAAGAATCCGGTCTGGACGAGTGTCTCTACGAATGAAGGCTCATCAAGCGCCATCTGAATTCTCGGCTTGTGGAAACCTGCGGTAGCACCACGCATCTTCCAGGCCTACCCGAGGCAACTTTTCCCAAACGTAATCTGCCGCGAATCTACAGCGGTTGGCGATACACGATAAACCCCGACTTCTGGGCTACTTTGTCGTAGAGCTGCATCGCCGTTGCATTGGTTTCATGCGTTTGCCAGTACACACGCGATGCGCCGGATTCGCGTGCCCGCGCGTAGACCGCTTCGATCAATGCGCGACCCACGCCCAGACCGCGGGCTTCAGGCACAGTGAAAAGGTCTTGTAGGTAGCAACTGTCCGCGGGATTCGTCGTGCTTCGATGGAACAGGTAGTGTGCGAGGCCGAGTAGCTGCCCATCTCGTTCGGCCACCAGTGCATGCATGGCTTCACCGGGATCAAGGAAGCGCAGCCACGTGGTGCACGTGACGGCCTCCGGCAAAGCGGTGTCACCGCTACGGCCATAGAAGGCGTTATAGCCATCCCACAATGGCCTCCAGGCGGAGAAATCCTGCTCGGTCACAAAGCGGATGGCCAGGGGCGTGTTCAGCGCTGCACCATGCGGGCGAACCAACGCCAGCCGCGCACGCGTTCGGCCACGAGCTTGGCACTGGTGAGCATAGGCACGGCAAGTAAAGCGCCGGGAATGCCCCATAGCCATCCCCAGACAAGTAGCCACAACAGGATCGCGATGGGACTGAGCCGCATGCGATGTCCCTGGATAAACGGTGTGACAAGGTTGCCTTCGAAGGCGGTGATCCCAGCGAAAGTAAGTGCCGGCAGCAAGGCGGCACCCGCTTGGTTGAAGTTGAGTAGCCCCACCACTGCGAGCACAGCGGTGGTGCTGATCGCCCCGACGTACGGAATGAAGTTGGCGAGCATGGCCACGGTGCCCCACAGCAGCGGATCGGGCATGTGGTACAGCCACAACATGCCAGCAGTTACCGCACCGAGGGCCACGTTGATCAGCGTGGCGGTGAGAATGTAGCGCGAGACTTCGTACTGGATGCCGCGCACCACCGATACAGCGTGCCGCTTGTAGCCGAAGCTGGGTGAAGCCTCGACCAGTCGCCGCAACATCAGGTCGCCGTAGACGAGGAAGAAGAACACCAGCAGCACCACCGTGAGTACGCCTGCCAGCACTTTAGGCGTGGTGGCCACCACGTCCCAGATGGTGATGGAGAGCGGCGATTGCGCCGTGCCCTGCACGCGTGTAGGGCCGGTAAGCCCCTGCGTGGCTCGATTGGCGGCCTCCAGTGGCTGCAGCGCGCTGTGCAACTTCGGCATGAAGCTGCGAATGGCCGTTGGCGCCTCATGCACCCAACCCAAGGCGGGCTGCGTGAGCATGCCCACGCCCGCGCCGATGGCCGCGATCAGGCCCACCATCAGCACGCTTGCGCCGAGCCAGCGTGGAATGCCGAGATGCGCGCAGCGCGCGACGACGGGATTCAGCGCAAGGCCAATGAATGAGGCCAGCACCAGGGGGGATCAGCAACTGGCTGGTGATCGTCACCGTGTACAGCAACGCCAGGGCCAGAAAGATATTGAGCACGATGCGGATGCCCCGCAGGTGTCGGCGCGCGCTCTGTGTCCGCTGCACGCGCAGCAGGTTCAGCCGCGGCTCGCGCGGGGGCACCATGGCTTGCACGGGCAAATCCCGCTGCGCCGCGTCGCCTTCGGCGACCGGCGGCATTGGCGTGTTCATGTGGGCTCGCCGGTGTCCTGCATGAACTCGGCCACCATGCGCATGGCCTGTCCGGCGACCTCGGCGGCGGTGCCGCTCAATAGCGCGCCCAAACCCGGCACACGCAGTGGATGCACGTTGAGCTGGCCGAGCACGAAGCCCGCGCCCGCCGCCACGCTCACGGTGGCGAGGGGATAGCGCTGACCGCGCGACAGCAGCGCCTGCGCCGGCTTGGCCAGTTCCTCGCGAGCTTCCTGCACGCGGCCTTGCGCATGGCGTACGGCGTGCAATTGCTTGATGAGGCTCATGGCTGGTCCTTCGGGCGGGACTCGCCCTGCGGATCGGGACGACGCAGGGTCTGCTGCATCATCGCATTCCATTCGCCTCGCGTCGCTGGCAAGGTCATCCAGTGCATGCAGCGGCGGAACAACAGCAACGCACCGCCGAGGAAAGCCAGTTCCACCACCGCCAACGATGCCAGCGCCCAGGTCCAGGAACCAAACCATTGCGCCAGCAACCAGCCAATCAGACCCAACAGGGTCAAACCCAGGCCCACGCCCGCCACGGTGGCGACCAGCCCCGCAACGAGCAGCCAATGGACAGCGCTGCGCGCCAGCCCCAGTTCGGCTGACAACAGTTTGAGCTGAGCCCCGAACAGCTTCTGGAAAGCACGACCGAGGCGGCCGATGTCGTCCAGCAGACCGGGGGGCGCAGGGGGTGGCGTCTCGTCAGGCGAGGCGGGCGCGTCATCGCGTCCGGTCTGGTCCATCCGCTGTCCTCGGCTTGGCTAGGGCTATCAGCGGCGAAGTATGCGGCCAAGCAGCCAGCCGGCGCCAAGGGCGATAGCTACGGACTGCACGGGCTTCTCACGCACGTAGTCGCGCGCGACCTCCAGCCATTCGTCGGCGCGATCGACGGCACCGTCGTATGCGTCGCGACCACGCTGGCGATATTCGTCGGCCTTCTCGGACGCACGCGAGGCGGCGTCAGCGGCCTTGTCCGTCGCGCGGTGCAGGCCTTCCTCGACATGGTCGGCCGCGCGTTCAACTGCCTCCTTGGTGTTCGTCACGGCATGGGTAGTGGCCTGCTTGATGCGCTCGGCACGTTCCTCGATGCGATCGGCGGGCGTGCCATCTTCGTGCGCCTGGACTTGCTTGTTCATGACGTTCTCCGTTGAAGCGGACATTCACTGTAGCCAAAGTAGTCAGCCGAGCGCATCGGGCAATGCCGCTCTGTTGCGCCAGCGCTCAGCTTGCGCGACGAAAGAACGCAATGATGGCCAGGATCAGGAAGACGACGAAAAGGATTTTCGCAATGCTCGCGGCCGCGCCGGCAATACCGGTGAAACCAAACAGGGCAGCAATGATGGCGATGACCAGAAATACCAGGGCGTAGTGGAGCATGATGCGATCCTCTCAGCGGACATGACATCGTCCGACCATCATTCATCCACAGCGCATGCCTCGCGAGCGTGAAAATGACCTGAGTCCGGGCTGGCCTTTGGTCACTGTTCACGCTCGCGCCAGCGCCGTTCAGGCCGCCGCCGGATTTATCGCATAGGTCCCCATGATCTCTGCTTCGGCCAATACATGACCGTCCATCGCCGCGCGCAATTCGTTTACGGTGAAACCATCGGCAAGTCGGAGACTGTCCACATCCAGCGCGTAAATGCGGAAGTGGTAGTGATGAATGATGGAGTCGTTCCACGGCGGGCACGGGCCATCGTAGCCAAGATATTCACCACCCATGTCGGCGTCGCCCGCGAACCAGCCGGTGTAGTCGTTCTTGCCTTGCACGCTGCCGGGCGGCCCATACGGCGCGCGCTTACCGCGCGGCACGATACCGTCGCTACACGCGCCTTCGGCCAGCTCGCCGCACTCCACCGGGATGTTGGCCATCAGCCAATGGACGAACTCCACGCGCGGCAGATCGGCCGGCACGGTGCGACCTTCCTTGTTCACGTCGTCGGGCTTACTGGGCACATCGAAATCGAGGCAGATAAGCACGAACGAACGCGTGGCGTGCGGCGCATCCTTCCACGCGAGGTGCGGGCTGAGATTGTCCGACAGAGCAAACGGTTCGCCGCGCTTGCCGAAGGCGAGTCGCGCTGGCATCGGCTGCCCATGTTCGAAACTATCGCTACGCAGTTGCAAGGTCGTTCTCCTGGATAAATGTCGATGAATTCAGCGGCAGCATGGTGCCGCCGCGTCAGGGCTTTTCGTAGGTGACGCGATACACCGCACCGGCGAGATCGTCGCTTACCAGCAGACTGCCATCGGGCAACGGCTGCACGTCGGCCGGACGGCCCCACGCTTGTTCGTTCTGCTGGAAGCCGTCCAACAGTGGTTCGTAGGCGGTGACCTTGTCGCCGTTGAGGTGCACGGTCATCACGCGATAACCGGATTTCTTGGTGCGATTCCACGAGCCGTGCTCGGCGACGATGATCGCGCCCTTGTAGCTGGCCGGAAACTGCGAACCTTCGTAGAAGCGCATACCGAGCGAGGCGACGTGCGCGCCCAGCTTGTAGACAGGCGGGGTGTAGTCCTTGCAGTTCTTGCCCTGACCAAACTCCGGGTCGAGCGTGTCGCCCTGGTGGCAATACGGAAAGCCGAAGTGTTCCCCGGTATGCGACAGGCGGTTCAGCTCATCGCTGGGCATGTCGTCGCCCATGAGATCGCGACCGTTGTCGGTGAACCACAATTGCTTCGTCTTGGGTTGCCAGTCGAAGCCAACGGTATTGCGGATGCCATAGGCGACGTCTTCCAGCCCGCTGCCATCGGCGTTCATGCGCGTGATCTTGGCGTAGTCCTTACCCTTGTCGCAGACGTTGCATGGCGCGCCAATGGGCACGTAGAGCTTGCCGTCGGGGCCGAAGGCAATGAACTTCCAGCCATGATGAGTTTCGGTGGGAAACTTGTCGTAGACCACTTCCGGCTTTGGCGGATTGTCGAGATGGTTCTCGATGTCGCGCAACACCAGGATCTTGCTCACTGCCGAGATGTACAGATCGCCGTTCTTGAATGCCACGCCCACGGGCAGCTGCAGGCCGCTGGCGATCACCCGCACCTTGTCGGCGTGACCGTCGCCCTTACTGTCAGTGAGCGCATAAACCTTGCCGGCGCTGTTGGAGCCGACGAATACCGTGCCCTTGGCACCTAGCGTGATCTCACGCGCATTGGGTACCTGGTCGGAATACACCGCGACATGGAAACCCGGTGGCAACGTGAGCTTGTCCAGTTGCGGTGAGGCCAGCGCCGCCTGAGCGATGAACAATCCAAACAAACTAAGCATCAACTTACGCATGGAAGGCACTCCATGGAGGGAGTTCTGAAGCGTAGCGCCATGGCGGCTACGGCGAAACGTTCTAGGGCAGATCCGGCAACGTGTAATGCAAATCGTACGAATGCACACCGTTGGCGATATTGACCGAAAGCGTGCCCGCGATACCGGCCAGTTCCCCGGCACCCGAGTCTGGCACGATGGCAATGGTCAACGCGGGCGTGCCCCGGTGCATGGGGCCGCAATGTTGCAGCGCGAAACTGCCCTGACGTCCGTGCACGCTGGCATTGACCCGCTCCATCGCCACGTAACCCGCCGAACCGTCGACAGCCGTACCCACGGCAAGCATCTGTCCTTTGCCGTGTCCCTGCATATCGCCCTGGAACTGCTTGTCGATGGCCATGCGGCCCACGCTGGGATCACCCACGCCCTCCTGTGTTGGCTGCGGCGTGATCTTCACGTCGAAGGTGCCTTTGGCGTGCATGGGCATGTCCCTTTTCCTTCGGGCAAGGTTAAGCGGTGGGCCGGATGATGCGATACCGGCATGACAGCCGGCGCGTCCCGATACACGATGGGCGCGTGTCGGTGAAAGCGTGGTGCATTCCCGGCGGGAACGTCTGTTGTCTACGACTGCGCAGCGATGACGTTGAATCGCGCCGCGATGTACTCGTCGGTGAAGCTGCTCATGTCCCAGCCGCGGATAAAACCGCAATGGCCGCCATAGGGGGAAATATCCAGCTCGATATTGGCAGGCAATTGCAGCTTTTCGAACGCGTCCACAGGAATGACAGGATCGTCGCGCGCAGTGAGGATGGTGCACGGTACGTGCATGTTTTCCAGCGCGCGGCCAGCCACGGAATAGCCGTCCAGATAGGCTTCGAGCGAGCTGAAATCGGTATGCCGTGCCACCAGCGCCGCAGTGAGCCCACGCAGGTTCTGCTTGAGCTCGGCAAGCTCGAAATACTGCCGCTGTGGGAACGCAGCCTGCTTGGCCTGCAGGGAACGCCGCCACTTATGCATGAAATACGCCTGGTAGAACCACGGCGCCGAAGCTTCCAGCGAGAACAGGCCCTCGCCCGGATCAACGATGGGGCACACCGCCAGCGCGTAGCTCAACGGCAAGCCCACCGCCGGTGCGCGCATGGCCGCGCGCAGCGCGAAGTTGCCGCCCAGCGAAAAACCCGCCAGCGCCATGGTCCGCGCAGGGAAACGCTGCGCGATGTCGCCTAGCGCATGCACCACCTCGTCGATGCGGCATGAATGGAACAGCGCCTCGTTGAGGTGGTGGCTGTCGCCGTGATCGCGGAAGTTCAGGCGGAAGATGTCCCACCCGTCGGCCAGTAGGCGACTGCCGGTCTGCAGGACATAGGTGGAATCGACGCTGCCTTCCCAGCCATGGAACAGTACGGCCAGGCCACGCGATTCTGGCTGGGCCTTTTGCGCGGTGTAGGCACCGGTGAGCCGCACGCCATCACCGCCATCCACCGTTACGGGCAGTGAATCCTGCAGCACCGTCTGTGCAGCCTTGGGCAGCAACAGGCGACGCACGCCGCTGGACGACAGCATGGTCTGGATATGACCACTGCGCAGCGGCCTTGGCGGCAGAAAATCCTTTCCACTGGGTAGCATCATGCTTGGCTGTTGTTGCTCGGCTTGTCTTCCAGCGCCAGTGCAATGCGCTCACGCGCGGTTTCTGCCATGCGGCGGCGCGCATCCGGCGTGGACGGCACAGGCTCGAGGAAATGCACCTCGGCATCCAGCGGCGCTTCGCCCAGCAGGCGGAGGAAGTTCTGCATGAAGTTTTCGTGGTCGCGGAAACCGGCGTCGATCACCCGACGGCCATCCCGCGCAAAGCGCAGCGCCACCGGCTGAGCAGGCACTTCGGCATCGAGCGCTGCCTGGAAAATGCGCGCGTGGAAGACGCGCAGCACGCCGTTGTGACCGGTGCCACCCTCGGGAAACACCGCCACCGAACGGCCACCGCGCAGGCGGTCCACCATGACCTGCATCACCGCCGCCAGCGAATGATTGTTGCCGCGACGATGAAAGATGGTGCCGCCCGACGCAGCCAGCCAGCCCACTAGCGGCCAAGTGGCGATTTCCGCCTTGGCGACGAAGCAGGCAGCGCGCTGGCTGTGCAGCAGCTCGATATCGATCCAGGAGGTGTGATTGGCGACGAACAGCACCGGGTCGGCCAACGGTTTACCGACTCGAACCGAGCGCAGTCCGAAGATGCGCAACAACGCGGTAGACCACCAACGGATGGTGCGGTGCGCAAAGGGCTCGCGACCGTTTTTCATCACTTCGTCACGGCGCCAGGTCAGCACCAGTGAACAGAGCACGATGCCCAGCACTATGTGCAGCAGCAGCAAGGGCACTCGCCAGAAGTAGCGCAAGGGTCGCATCAGATCTCGGCGGGCGGGGGCGGTGAGGGAATGGCTATTCATCAGTACCGGTTAGTTTAGCGTTAGTCGCCGCCTGCGTCCCCGCGCCGCAGGGTCAACGTTCCAACTGGCCCAACGGCAACGCCGAGGAGTGCTTTACCGTGCGGAGTACAAAGCTGGAATTGACGTCCGCCACGCCCGAGGCGTTGAGCAGCCGATCCAGCAGGAAACGGGAAAAGTCCTGAAGATCAGCCACATAGACGTGAATCAGGTAATCCATGTCGCCAGTCAGCGCATAACAGGACACCACTTCGGGCCAGCCGTTCACCAGTTCCACGAAACGCTCGACGGCAACGCTCTCGTGCTTGGTCAGCTGCACGCGGACGAAAGCCTGCAGGCCCAGGCCCACGGCCTGGGGGTCCACCTGCGCGGTGTACCCCACAAGGACGCCGTCCCCCTCCAGCTTCTGAAGCCGGCGCAGGCACGCCGAGGGGGGAGAGGCTGACTTTGTCGGCCAGCTCCGCGTTGGTGATGCGCCCGTCCGACTGGAGGACGGTCAGAATCCGTAGATCAGTACGATCCAGAGTAACCATGGCAATAAATCTCCATAGATACGTAGAGAGGAACAAGATTATTGCGCAACAAGCCTGAATTGATGCAATAAAACAAGCATCGTGCGCAGCAATCAGCCTATGCTGACCTGGTACAAGCAAGCCGGCTTACGCCAGGAGCACGCCATGAGCACCACACCACGCCGCGTAGAGCATCAGCAAACCGATCGTGGCTATGTGCCGGTGTATGCCACGGGCGTCGTGGAGCAACCGTGGGCGAACTACTCCGCCACCGATCACGAAGTCTGGGACACCCTCTATAAACGCCAACGCGACCTGCTGCCGGGCCGCGCCTGCCAGGAGTTCATGGACGGCGTGGAGCGCTTCGGTCTTGGCGATGGCGGCATCCCGAAATTTGCCGACCTGAACAAGGTGCTGGGCGCCACCACGGGCTGGGAACTGGTCGCCGTGGAAGGCCTGCTGCCGGATGAGGTGTTCTTCGACCACCTGGCGCATCGCCGCTTCCCAGTGAGTTGGTGGATCCGCAAACCGGATCAGCTCGACTACCTCAGCGAGCCCGACCTCTTCCACGACCTGTTCGGCCACGTGCCGCTGTTGCTCAACCCGGTTTTTGCCGACTACATGCAGGCCTATGGCCGTGGCGGCATGAAGGCCTTCGCGATCGGCCCCGAAGCGCTGATGAATCTGACGCGCCTGTACTGGTACACGGTGGAGTTTGGCCTGATCAACACCAAGGACGGCATGCGCATCTATGGCGCAGGCATCGTGAGCTCCAAGGGCGAGTCGATCTACTCGCTGGATTCGGCATCACCCAACCGTATCGGCTTCGGCCTGGAGCGCGTGATGAGCGCGCGCTACCGCATCGACACGTTCCAGCAGACCTATTTCGTGATCGATAGCTTCGAGCAGTTGTTCGAGGCGACGCGCCCAGACTTCACGCCGATCTACGCAAAGCTGCGCGAAACGACTGCGCACGCGGCAGGCGACGTGCTGGGCAGTGATCGCGTGTTTACGCAAGGCAATCGCGAAGGCTGGGCGACCAACGCCGACACGTGATCGCTATAGATCTGCGATACGAAGAAAAGCCCGCCACCGTGCGGGCTTTTTCTTTCTTACGTGTACGCCTGCGTCCGAATGCCCTACGGCGGCATGATCTGAGATCAAAAGCCAACAACGACTTCCTAACGACCATGACGCTGTCCCCAACGAAAACACGATGGAACAACGTCATGAAAGCCCTGCTCCCCTTCGCTCTTGCTGCCACGCTCGGCGCACTCGCCGTTCCCACCGCCCATGCGGAAAGCAACGATTCCTGGGTCGTGCGCATCGGCGGCGCCGTCGTCGCGCCCAAGAGCAATAACGGCACCATCGCTGGCGCGCGCGCGGACGTGAGCAGCAGCACGCGGCCCACCATCGACCTTGAATACATGTTCACCCCGAACTGGGGTGTGGACGTGCTCGGTGCCTCGCCGTTCCTGCATGACATCAGCCTCGCCGGCCTGGGCACGGTGGCTCGCACTAAACAGCTTCCGCCGACCTTCGGCATCAATTACCACTTCATGCCGAACGCAGCCTGGTCGCCGTTCCTGGGCGCAGGCGTCAACTACACCAACTTCTTCAGCACGCACGCCACCGGCGCGCTCTACGGCAACAGCGTCAGCATCGCCAACAGTTGGGGCCCCGCGGTGCGCGCTGGCTTCGATCTGAAGATCTCAGAGAAGTGGCTCGCCACAGTGGATGTGCGCTGGGCCTATATCCAGAGCGACGTGAAGGTCGACAACACCAAGGTGGGTACCGCCAAGATCGACCCGATCGTGTTCGGCGCCAGCATCGGTTACCGCTTCTAATAAGGGGAGACCCGTCGGCAGGGAAGCCGCAGGGCCCTTCGTGAGAAGGGCCCTTTTTCATGGCGTTGATGGCGGGCTAGCCGCGCTTCCACTCGTCGACGGTCAGCACCTGTGCGATGCACTTGCCGTCCCACCGATACATCAGGTGTTGCGCCTGCACACAGGGCGCGACGCGATCGGGATAGAACACGGCCACGCATTCGCCACTGGCATGACGCACGCTGTCGTAGACGAGACCATCCGAACCTTCCTTGCGCAGCTTGCGCGCGAGCGCGACACCGGCAGCGTAATCGTCCGGATCGTGCTCGGCTTTCCATCCCCCACGAAGATCGTGCAGCTTCGCCTGGATGCTGGTGCTGTAGCAGCGCATCTCGATGTCGCACGGTGGTTCAGCGGTGGCCGCGAGGAACAGCTCGCGGTGGTAGACGGTTTCCTCCACCGCCGTCGCTACGCTGTGCGCGGCATAGAACACACCCCACGTGCCATCGGAAAAGCGGCTGCCCTCGGGATTGAGATGGGTGAACGCGGCCATCACCGGCGTTGTGCCCGGGCCGCTGATGCGCCGATCCGGCGGCACCAGATGCAGGTCGCCGATCTCAGTACGCAGGCGCGGATTGGTCATCGCCCCGATGGCGTACAACGCTTCGAGATCGCCCGGCTCAGCGATGCGATCGAACACGCCAATAGGCGGAAAGCGGCTGGGAACAATGCGATAGGCATGGCTCCAGCGGATGCGTTTGAGCGGTGGAATGTCGGCCATGACGTGGATCTCTCACGCGATCTGCCAGAAGGAGCAAGTATGGCGGAGAGGCGTATCGTGGGTTGCGACGTGGGGCGCAGGGCCATTGGCCAGCGCGGTGATTGAGTTGCGAGCATAGACGCGACGACGCCATCGCGCACAAGGTGCGCTCCTGCAAAACGGGTGATCAGCCGCGTTGCGCGTCGAGGTACTGACGTACGACGTAAAGGTCGGCGACGTTACCGGAAAGCATGCGTTCCAGCGCCGAGCTTCCGCTGAACAATGTGGCCTTGTTCGCGCGGTGCACCCAGCCATCGGCCTGACCGGGATCGGGAAACAGAATCTGCAGATCCTTGAAGATACCTAGCAGGTAGCTGATGCGCTCCAGTGTGTCGCGCCCCAGCGTGCCGTTCTGCAGCCGCTTCCACTTATAGAACGTCGACTCCGGCGGGTCGCCCAGCAGACGTCGCTGGTCGGCAATCCGCAGGTTCCATCGCTCGGCGATGTTGAAGAAGGCACGCAGCGCCGGGCCGCCCAGATCGGTGGCGGGATGGCTTTCGGGCTGGAGATGAGCCGCCATGATTCGACTCTCCCTGTGAAGTTGGGATCAACTTTACTTCATTGGTGCATTTTTAGCCAGTGGGCCGGTTATCAGCCGTTCGGCCAGTACAGACCCCATTTTCACCGCCGCATACTCCGCCCTACCCTAGCCGGGAGGAAACGCCATGCGCCGCCGCGCCTTTGCCGCCTCGATCCTGTTGTCGCTGGTCACCCTGAGCGCATATGCCGAGGTGAAGGAAGCGGCCCCCGACCACCTGCTGATCCTGGACAGCCGCACCATCCACGCGCCTCCAGACAAGCTATACGCAGCCCTGACCGACGTCGGCCACTGGTGGAACAGTGAGCACACCTATTCCGGCGACGCCTCGCACCTGAGCCTGAAGGCCGAAGCGGGAGGCTGCTTCTGCGAGCGCTGGGATGGCCAGAGCGTGGAGCATGGCCGTGTGATCTGGGCGGCACCCGGGCACGTGCTGCGGTTGGACACGGCGCTCGGTCCACTGCAGTCGATGGCGGTCACGGGCGTGATGACCTTCACCCTGAAATCCACGCCCGGCGGAACGACGCTGCAGTTCGAATACCGCGTCAACGGCGCCAGCGGAAGCGCGCTGGACAAGGTAGCTCCCGTCGTCAACGAGGTGCTGGCGGATCAACTACAGCGTTTGCAGCGCTATGCCGAGACAGGCACGAAGCCCTGACGCGCCGGCCGGCATCATTCCGGCGCAGGTCCGGAATGATGCCGTGATCAGATGGCGTTACTTCTTGCCACCCTTATCTTTCCCGCAGTCACACCCGTAATCCGGCTCCGGGCCGCCATCGGCGATAAAGCGCTCGACGCGCTTTTCCAGCACCGGCAGCGGTACGGAGCCGATCTGCAGCACGGTGTCGTGAAAGTGGCGGATGTCGAATTTCGGGCCCAGTGCCTGCTCGGCCTTCTGGCGTAGCTCGAGAATCTTCAGGTAACCCAATTCGTACGACAGCGCCTGACCCGGCCAGCTGATATAGCGATCGACTTCGTTAGCGATCTCGCGGTCGGATAGCGCGGTGTTCTGCGTCATGAAGTCGATCGCCTGCTGACGCGTCCAACCGAGATGATGGATGCCGGTATCGACCACCAGCCGGCACGCGCGCCACATTTGGTAGGTGAGGTAACCGAAGCGCTCGTAGGGCGTCTTGTAGATGCCCATCTCGTTGCCGAGGTATTCCGAGTACAGGCCCCAGCCCTCGCCGTAGGCGGAGATGTAGCCCTCGCGACGGAAGTCTGGCTGGCCGTGCTGCTCGGCCGCCAGCGACAGCTGCAACGAATGACCCGGCATCGACTCATGCAGGGTCAACGCGGGCATGTTGTAAAGCGGACGCGATGGCAGGTCGTACGTGTTCACCAGATAGGTGCCCGGGCCACCACGGCCGGAGGTGTAGTACGGCGCAATATCGTCCGGCACCGGCACGATGGCGAAGCGCTGGCGCGGCAGGCGGCCGAACTCCCTGCCCAGTTGCGCGTCCACTTGCTTGGCCACCCAGGCGGTGCGCATCAGCAGCTCGTCCGGCGACTTGGCATAGAACTGCGGGTCGGTACGCAAGAAATGCAGGAAGTCGGCGAAGCTTCCCTTGAAGCCCGTCTCCTGCATGGTCTTGACCATCTCGGCGTGGATCTTCGCCACTTGCTCCTGGCCCACCTTCTGGATGGTGTCCGGGTCGAGATCGAGCGTCGTGTATTCGATGATCTGCTGGCGATACCACGCCTTGCCATCGGGCATGGCTTCAGCGGCAAGCGTGGTGCGCGCCTTGGGCACGTATTCGTTGCGGAAGAAGGTGAGCAGGTTGGCGTAAGCCGGGATCACCTTGCCGCTGATGGCCTGCTTCGCCTGCTGTTGCAGCTTGGCGACATCGGCGGCGGGCATGGTGCTCGGCATCTTCTTGAAGGGCTCGTAGAAGCTGCTCTGTGTGGGGTCCTTCAGTTCCGACACGGAGGCGATGGAGACATCGCGGCCCTTCAACACTTCCTTGGGCACGGTGAAGCCGCGCGCCAGACCGTCGCGCATGTTGTCGATCTGCTGTTGGAAATACGCCGGCACTTCGTTGAGGCGGTCGAGGTAACGCTGATAATCCTGCACGGTGCGCAGCTTGTCGCTATCCAGCACGTAGCCAAGCTCGCTCCAGAACGCCGAGTCACTGTTGAACGGCATCTGCCACTGCTTGAACTTCTGCGCCGCCAACTGATTCTGGATCTGCGCGCGATACACCGCGTAGTTCACCTGCTCTTCCGGCGACAGCTGCTTTACGTCGATGCCGTCGAGCTCGTTGGAGACCTTCTGCCAGTAGTCCTGACGCTTCTGCTGGTTGGCGGCATCCACGTTGTCCAGGCGCGAACCGTTGGGCTGCGCTTCGCCCGAGGACGAAATGCCGGACTGGCCATTGCGCCACGCCCACTCCTGCTCGTAGATCTGCTTGAAGCGTGCATCGGCGCTGGAATCGGCCCAGGCCGGGGCGGCAAGGGACAGCGTCACGGCTGCGGCCAGCCAGGTCGTACGGAGAGCGTTCTTCACTGCGGGTTTCCCTTTGGCAACGAGGTCATCGGCGATGCCGACACGGCATCCTCCACGCTCCAGTCTTCCAGCGCCTGTGGCGGAAGCTGGGGCAGCGCCATGCGCGACAGGGCGTCACGGGCGTCGTCCTTCAATCGTGCCACGCGCAGCTCAATGCCGCGCGCAGCCAACCAGGTGGCGAAATCAGCGATGGCTTCGAGCGAGGTGCCGTCCAGATCAGGGCTGACTTCCAGACTCAGCACCACGCGCTTGAGCCCCTGGCAGGCCTCTACCCGCTGGCGTGCCTGCGCCAGCATGGCTTCGGCGTTAACGAAGAACAGGGGTTCTTCCGGCCGCACGATCAACATGCCCGGCACCTGCAACGCGCCAGGATGCTGCCCGATATCGACGAAATCATGGCCATCGGCAAGCCGCCCCAACACGCTGAGCCGTGGCATGGCCAGCTGGCGCAGCAACATCACCAGGCTGAAGGCGATGGCGCATAGCAAGCCGTTGAGGATGCCCAGCGACAACACCGCCACCACCGCCGCGAGCAGCACCAACCGGTCGCGATGCCAGCGCAGGTAGGGCGTGAACACGGAAAGGCGCAATGACTTGCTCACTGCGTGGATCACGATGGCCGCCAGCACCGGCTGGGGGATGCGCTCGATCCATGGCAACGCGAGCAACACCAGCACCAACACACTGCCCGCACCAATCAGCCCCGCCCACCGCGACTGCGCGCCCGCCGCCTCGTTCGCCGAGGTGCCCGAATAACCCGCACCCACCGGCATGCCATGCAGCGCACCGGAGACGACATTGGCCACGCCGAGCACCAGCAAGTCACGGTTCGGATTCACCGTATCGCCATGCTTGAGTGCGAACCCGCGGATGGAGCTGTACGACTCCGCGTAGAGGATCAGCAACAACGCGGCTGCCAGTTCCACACTCGGCAACCACTGGCCGCTATGCGGCCATGTCGGCCACCCCAGATCAACGGCCAGCCGGATCGAACCCGTCAACGCCACACCATGCGCCGCCAACCAGCCCGACGACGCCACACCCAACGCAATGGCGACCAGGCTGCCCGGCAACCGGCGAAACCGCTCACACACAAACAGCAACGCCAGTGCGACGACACCCGCGCCGAGTGCCGCCACGTTCACCTGCGGCAGCACCTTGGCCAGCTGCAGCAGCAACGCCGGCACGAAATCGCCATGCACGTCAGCCACACCCATCAAATGCGGCAGCTGCTTGAGTGCAATGACGCAAGCCAACCCGAAGGTATAACCCCGCAGCACAGGGCGGGCGATCAGATGCGACAACCCACCTAGCCGCGCGGCACCCGCGATAAGAAAACAGACACCCGCCATCAGGATCAGCGTGGCCGCCATCGCCACGCGGGATACGTTGTCTCCCCCTCCCAGCGCCAGCGTTCCCGCCGCCAGCACCGCCGCGGATGAGGACGTGGCGGAGACGATGGCATAGCGGCTTTGCCCAAGCAGACCGTACGTCGCCAAACCCACGAACAAAGCAATGACGCCCGCCTGCGGTGGGAGGTTGGCGATACCGGAATAAGCCACCGCCTCTGGGATCAACAGGCCAGCAATGGAAAGCCCCGCCACCAGGTCGAGATGCCAGGTGGGCGGGGCCTTGGCGGCGGGACTGGCGGTGGATGACATGGGTGGCTCCGGCTTGGGTGCGCGGAGTGAGGGTAACGGATTGGTGAGGGGGCGTTCTCTGAGTTTTTAGGGGGCGGTGTTTGGGGTGTTGGGCGACGCCCGCAGAACACCCCAGTTCTGCTCCCTCGCCCCATTGGGGAGAGGGTTGGGGTGAGGGGTCAATCTAGCCTCACCGTTTCATCTTTAGCCGTCATCCCTGCGAAAGCCGTCATCCCTGCGAAGGCAGGGATCCAGTAGCAGTGAGTGTGGTTATCGCCTCGTGCGCTGCCGCGATCTGGCCGCTTACGCAGCGGGCGTTTCGATCGTCTGCCGACGACGCGAAGCTAGTCCCCGTGGGACGCTCGAGTCACTTTTCTTTGTTGGCCCAAAGAAAAGTGACTCGGCCTCCGGCAGGAGGGCGAAACGCCCGCCGCGTAGGCGGCCAAGTCGCGGCACCGCGACAATCAAACACCGGGGCTCTGGACCCCCGCCTGCGCAGGGGTGACGGCTAAAGATGAAACGGTGAGGCTAGATTGACCCCTCACCCCAACCCTCTCCCCGAAGGGGCGAGGGAGCGAAAACACCTAACTGTCCATCCCTTCGTAATACCCCCGCATCGCCTCCAGATAAGCATCCAGATTGCGCCCCTTCATATCCCCAAACCGCTCCCCTGTCACCGCACAATCAGCAATCCGATCCGGCCTGAAATTGCGAAACCCCACACGCAACCGACACCACGTGCCCAACGTCCATTTGCCGCCCCAGAACGCCAAACACAACGGCTCAACCTCGCGCGAAGAAGTTCGGCCCGCTTCATCGCTGTAATCCAGCCGCAGCACCTGACCATCCGTAATGGCCGCGTTGAGACGGTCAATCAGCGCAGCGAATTCCGTCTTGCTCTGGTCACGCCAGATCGGCGCATAGATACGGGTGCGCGTGGCGCGCTCACGCAGGTCGGCTGGTAGCACCGCTTCAATCTTGAGCAACGCCGCCTGCGCGCTTTCGGCGAGCTTTTGACCGGCAAAGGCGCGCACGAAACGCGTACCTACCACCAGCGATTCGAGTTCGTCGGCGGTGAACATCAGCGGCGGGATGTCCGAACCCTTGCGCAGCAGGTAACCCACGCCCGCCTCGCCCTCAATGGGTACGCCGGAGAGCTGGAGATCGGCCACGTCGCGATAGACAGTGCGCAAGGAGACACCGAGCGTGCCAGCAAGCTGGCGCGCCTGCAGCGCGGTACGACGCCCGCGCAGGGCGTGGATGATGAGGAAAAGCCGGTCGGCGCGACGCATCCTTGGATGATGGCGGAGTGGCGCGCGCAGGGCCAGCGCCGAGAGTCATGGATGGCTATATGCATGACGAAACTGGCGAATCGTTCACGCGCCGCAGGAACACCGTCACCCCCGCGTAAGCGGGGAGAACGACGACGGTAGCCTGCGCACGGCGACATCGTTCACGCCGCCTGCGACGCCGCCAGCTGTTCGTCCAGCGCTGCAGCCCTTTGCATGGCAGGCCGCGATGTGACGCGTTCAACATAGGCCACGATCACAGGGAGCTCGGGCACGAGCTTGAACATCGTCATCCACTTCAGCGCCGTACCCCACAGCACGTCAACGGCCGTAAAGTGTTCGCCCAGCATGTACGGCCCGCGTTCCAGTTGCGCCACGAGCGTGTTGAACATGGTGTCCCAGTCGCCATACGGACTCGTCGACAGGGGTACCGGCTCGCGCTTCATTGCGCGGTCCACTGCTGCGGGTTCAAAGCACGAACCGTAGAACACCATCCATCGCAGGTACGGCCCGCGCAGCGGATCGTCGAGCGCGGGCGCTAACCCTTTGTCGGCGTACAGATCGGCGAGATAGAGAAAAACCGCCGGTTGCTCGGTGACGAGTTCACCACGATACGCAATCGCAGGCACCTTGCCCATCGGGTTGATGGCTGTATACGGCTCCGCGCGTTGCTCGTTCTTTTTGAAGTTGAGCACGTGCAAGTCGTAGTCCACACCAAGCTCTTCGAGCAACGCGCGGGTACCACCAGAGCGGCTGTTTGGTGCGTGATAGAACGTGATGCGTGATGTGGTCATGACGTGGTTCCTGTCGAGTTATTCACAGGTTGACTGAGTTATTCACAGGTAGCTGGTGACGGCTGGCTGGTTCCACCAGTTGTTGTCGCGTCCATCCGAAAAATTCACCGGTGCGGCGGCCCAATCTTCATCGCTTACGTCATCCAGGCAAGTAACGTTGACGGCAACGTACGCGCCACCGATCTGTTCCACGTAGCCATGATGGAACGAGTGCGTACCGCAGTGGCGACAGAACATGTTGTGTGTGCTGTCCGTGCCGAACTGGTAGTCGACCAGAGCGTCCTCTCCACTCAGCAGGCGAAAACTTTCCGGCTTGGTCCTGGCACCCCAGAAGCGCAGCTTGCGGCAGATGGAGCAATTGCAGCGGCCGGTGCCTGTAGACAAGTCCAATTCGGCCTCGTAGCGGACGGCGCCGCAATGGCAACTGCCCTGGTGGATGCGGGTCATGCGCGAACTCCTCGTAGTGCCGTTGGTGCGGCAGGCACACGCTGTGCCGCCACTTCCTTGCTTACTTTGACTTTTGTGCCCTGCGTGGTCTCCGGCGTACTGGCCGGCAAGCGGTATTGCCCATCCATCAACAGCCCGCGCATGTACAGGGGCCGATAGGCCATCAGGATCTTTCCAAGCGGGAATGCCATGACGTCCTCCTCGTCACTCGTTACGCTGCCACGGCTGTGGCAGCTTCGCCCGCGCACCACGGCGGCGGCAGGGCGTGCTTGAACAAACGAAACCAATGCTCCCGATCGCTCGGGTTGTAGAGGTCCAGCGTGCGGATCACTTCGCGGGCGAACTCCACGCTGCCGAGCTGACTAGCGGTGATCACCCCGCCATCGCTCACCGCAAGCACGTTGGCGTCGAATTGATCGGCGCCCGCATACCCAGGCACGTGAGTGCCGATGTGGCCCGGATAGCTACCGGTATGACGGCAGGCATCCAGTAGCCCGGCCCGGGCCAACACCAACACACCGCTGTCGACGGCGGCTACGGGCGCACCGGCCGCGTGGATGCGTCGCGCCGCGGCCACAGCCTCCTCACCGTGCCCGTGTTCCCACAGATATCCGCCGGGCACGACCAGCAACGCCGCGCGCTTGAGGTCCAGCTGGTCCAGGGTCAACTCGGGCGCCACGCGCAGGCCGCCCATCGAGAGCGCCGGCTGCATGGAAAAGCCCACCGTCTTCAACTGCCATTCGCCCGGACGGCGGATCTCGCAGAGCGCATGCGCCGCATGCCAGTCCGCGTAGCCGTCGAACACCAGGAAATACACCGTATCGCGCATGAGACTCCCTCCTTAACTGACAGGAAGGAGTGTGAGCACCCCCTACTGCCAACGTGTTGTCAGCAGGGGTGACCATGAGCCGCTCCGAATGATCCCGTATGGGTCGCGCTCCTACACGGGGCTGACGCGGGTGGCTTGCCAGAAAAGGTTTTCTGTACCGTTAGATGAACTAACTGGTCACACTTTGTACTGACAAGCGGCGGGGTCCCCCGGACAATAGGGGTCCCTTTGTTTGCGGGTTTGCCATGAAGTCCATCTCGCTCATCCAGTTCCTCATTGAGGAACGCCGCGCCGGCCGCATCAACGCCGAGCTCTCCCTCCTGATCGAAGTCGTCGCGCGCGCCTGCAAGCGCATCGCCGTGGCCACCAACAAGGGCGCCCTGGGCGGCGTGCTGGGCGAGGCCGGCACCGGCAACATCCAAGGCGAGGCGCAAAAGAAGCTGGACGTGATCTCTAACGAGATCCTGCTGGAAGCCAACGCCTGGGGCGGTCAGCTCGCCGCCTGCGCCTCGGAGGAAATGGAAGACCCGCAGCCCATCCCCGACATGTACCCCAAGGGCCATCACCTGCTGCTGTTCGATCCCCTGGACGGCAGCTCCAATATCGACGTGAACATCTCCGTCGGCACCATCTTCTCCGTGCTGCGCTGCCCGGACGGCGTCACCGAGCCGAAGGCCGAGCACTTCCTGCAGGAAGGCACCACACAGCTCGCCGCCGGTTACGTGGTCTACGGCCCGGCCACCGTGTTCGTGCTTACCTTTGGCCACGGTACGCACGAGTTCACGCTGGATCGCGAAGTGGGCAGCTTCGTCCTGAGCCGCCGTGACATCCGCATTCCGGAAGAGACCGCCGAGTTCGCCATCAACATGTCGAACCAGCGCCACTGGGAAGCACCGATGCAGCGCTACATCGGCGAGCTGCTCGCCGGCCAGGATGGCCCGCGCGGCAAGGATTTCAACATGCGCTGGGTTGCCTCCATGGTGGCCGACGTGCATCGCATCATCACCCGCGGCGGCGTGTTCTTCTATCCGCTGGACGCCAAGATTAAGTCCAAGGGCGGCAAGCTGCGCCTGATGTACGAAGCCAACCCGATGGCCTTCATCATCGAGCAGGCCGGCGGTGCAGCCACCACCGGCCGCCAGCGCATCATGGAGATCCAGCCCAGCGGCCTGCACCAGCGCGTGCCGGTGTTCCTGGGTTCGAAGAAGGAAGTGGAAGTGGCGACGCATTACCACGTCGCGGCGGACGCGGCGGGTTGATGTGTGGCGTGGGAGGCTGGCCTTGGGGCCAGCTTCTTTTAGTTATCTAGACGCTTCTGCGGAACGCGCCAAGCTGCTCGAATCTGCTCCCTCTCCCTTTCGGGGAGAGGGTTGGGATGAGGGGTGGGTGCTCGCCATACCGTTTCGATGAAACCGTCATCCCGGCGTAGGCCGGGATGACGATAACAACGGTGAGGCTAGATTGACCCCTCACCCCAACCCTCTCCCCAAAGGGGAGAGGGAGCAAAACATACAAACGTCCCAACACCCCACCTGACTACCGCCCAACAACCCACCCCATTCCGCCATCATCGCGCCCCCCACCAGTCGTACACTCGCCCGCCAACCACCCACCGGCGATGGAACAGCCGGCAGGTCACCCCACCCAACGGCCCCACCACCGACATGACGTCCACCCGCCGCATCCGCTCGCTCCTCCCCCTGCTCGCCACGCTGGCGCTCTGCGCCTGCTTTGGCGACACCAAGCCCACTCCGCCTGCTCCTGTCGCGCCGCCGCCGGTGGTGAAGCTGCGTATCGGGTTGGCGCTGGGCGGTGGTGCGGCCAAGGGTTTTGCGCATATCGGCGTGATCAAGATGTTGGAGGCCAACGGCATCCACCCCGACGTGGTTTCCGGCACCAGTGCGGGTAGCGTGGTCGGCGCGCTCTATGCCAGCGGCATGGACGCGTTCCAGTTACAGGAAACCGCCGTTGCGCTCGATCAGGCGAGCATCCGCGACGTACGGCTGTTTTCCGGTGGCGTGGTGCAGGGACAGAAGCTGCAGGACTACGTGAACCAGCAGGTGAAGAACCGCCCGCTGGACAAGCTCAACGTGCCGTTCGCCGCTGTGGCGACGCAGTTGGAAACCGGTCAGCGCACCGTGTTCGTACGCGGCAACACTGGGCAGGCGGTGCGCGCATCCAGTAGCGTCCCGGGCGTATTCGAGCCCGTGGAGATCAACGGCAAGCATTACGTCGACGGCGGCGTGGTCAGCCCGGTGCCGGTCGATGCTGCACGCCAGCTCGGCGCGGATGTCGTGATTGCTGTGGATATCTCCAGCAAGGCCAGCGGCACCAACCCGCAGGGCATGCTCGGCATCGTGGGCCAGTCCATCAGCATCATGGGCCAGAAGCTAGGCGAGCAGGAGCTGGCGCGGGCCGATATCGTGATCCGCCCGAAGGTGAACCAGATCGGCGCCGCCGACTTCGAGCAGCGTGATCAGGCCATCCTGGAGGGCGAACGCGCTGCACTCGCGGCCATTCCGGCAATCAAAGCTAAGATCGCCGCGGTGCAGGTGGCGCGCCAGCAGGCTGCGGCGCACCCACAACCCGCGGCGACCAGTAGCGCTCACTAAGAGCCGCTAACAGAACGTAGCGAGCGGCCGTCAGGTGGGTGCGGACGGCGCGGAGGAACCGGAGTGTACTTGTCGTACATGAGGATTCCGAGCACCGACCGCGCCCGCCTGGCGGTCGCGCAGTAGTTCTGTTCAGCGGCTCTAAGGCCGAAGCAGTTTCCTTTCCTTCTGTCCATACAGCCGTCCGGACGATGTGATCCCGGGCGCGCGCGCGGTAGCTTGCCCGCCGGAAACTTCGGGGGAAAGCCATGAGTTCATGCGATCAGTGCGGCAAGTCAATCCTGTTTGGCGGCCGCAAGCTTGATGGACGCCGTTACTGCAGCGCCGCCTGTGCTCGGGCCCATCCATTACTCGAGATGGCCGACCGGGTTCCGTCTGACATCCTCCAGCGCCATGTAGACGAATGGCGCCGGTCAGCCTGCCCGAAGTGCAAACGGAACCATGGCACCATCGATGTACATGAGCATCATCGCGTGCATTCGCTGGTGCTGATGACGCAGTGGAGCACACGACGCAACGTATGCTGCCGGCGTTGTGGTCGGCGCGAACAGCTGTTGAGTACGTTGTATTGCGCCACCTTAGGTTGGTGGGGCTTTCCGTGGGGGTTGCTGGTCACGCCGGTGCAGATCGCACGCAATGTCGCTGGCCTGTGCAAAAGCGAATCGGAGCAGCCATCGCCACGCTTCGAGCAGATCGTGCGACGCCAGATCGCCCGCCGTTACCTGGAAACGCAGGTGGCAACACCGGTCGTAAGATAAGACGCGTTGGCGGAAGGTGGCGGCGCCTGTTAGCGTGGAGTTTTCCACCGTTCTCCAGGCTCCGCCATGCAACACCCTGCCCGTTTGCTGCTTCCACTCCTGGCCATCGCCTTCGTCCCTGCGCTGCATGCCGCACCCGCCGTCGATCCGCGTATCGACGCGCTGCTAACCGACCTGGGCAAGGTCCGGGCCATCAGCGCCGTACAACTGTCACCCGACGGCACTCAACTCGCGTGGGTCGTGCGTACCGACGGCAAGGACAACATCGAAGTCGCCAAGGCCGATGGCAGCGACGCGCATCGCGTGGGCACCAAGACCGGGGACTGCAACGAAACCGAACCCGCGTGGTCACCGGACTCGCATCATCTCGCCTTCCTGGCGAACTGCGTTAGCGGCAGCAGCCGGCAGAAGGACCTGCTCATCGTCGACACGCTGGCCAAGGAATCGCCGCACCATATGGCCACGCTGCCAGGCGTCGCCCAGGACCTCAGCTGGTCGCGCGACGGCAAGTCCTTGGGCTTTCTCTACGTGCCCAACGGTACGCGCCGCGCCAGCGCGGTGTACGCGGCAAAGCCCGCGTCAGGGGAAATCGGCGTGGACGGACTGGAAGTGCAGCGCGTAGCCGCCGTAGATGCTACGGGAGGCGCAGTGCGGTTGCTGACGCCGGAGAACGTCTACGCGTACGAATTCGCATGGTCACCGGACAGCCGGCTGATCGCCTACACCGGTGCGCCACCGCCGGGCGACAACAACTGGTGGCTGGCCAAACTTTACGTGCAGAACGCTGAGTCCGGTGCAAAGGGCTCAGCCATCCTCGATCCTTCTACCGTGAAAGGCTCGTTGCATGGCTTGCAGATCGCTCTGCCTCGCTGGTCGCCAGACGGTAAGCGCATCGCCTTCATCGGCGGTTTGATGAGTTATCAGGGTGCAACCGGCGGTGATCTGTATGCGGTCTCGGTCACCGGCGGCGAACCGACTAACCTCACGCCGGGTACGCGCGTGACGCCTTCCTGGTTCGCATGGACTGGCTCACAGCAGATGGTGGTGGCACAAGTCACCAACGGCCAGAGCCAGGTCGCCCAGTACGATGTGGACGCCGGCAAGGCCACACAGTCGCGCGCGCTATTTACCCTGCCGGCCAGCATCGGCGACGGCAGTGCGGAAATGGCTTTGTCGCTATCGGCCGATCACACCAAGGTGGCTTTCGTGCAGAGTTCCTATGCGGAGGCGCCGGAAGTGCGCGCCGGCGCGCTCAGTAGCGATGCACCGCCAGCAGTCAGCCACATCAACACCGCACTCAAGCCCCGTTGGGGCAAGGCCGAATCGGTGGAGTGGGACAACGAAGGCCGCCACGTGCAGGGTTGGTTGCTGTACCCCGCCGACTACGATCCGAAGAAGTCGTACCCGATGATCGTCACTGTGCATGGCGGACCGTCGAGCGCCGTGATTCCGCGCTGGCCCAGCGTGGGCTTCGGCGGCGTGCCGTTCTCGGCATTGGGCTACTTCGTGTTCATGCCCAACCCGCGCGGCAGCTTTGGCCAAGGTGAAGCCTACGTACAGGCCAACCGCAAGGACTTCGGCCATGGCGACCTGCGCGACATCCTCACTGGCATCGATACGATCGAGAAGAAACTGCCGGTAGATGACAAGCGCCTGGGGCTCACCGGTTGGAGCTACGGTGGCTTCATGAGCATGTTCATTCCCACGCAAACGCAGCGCTTCCACGCCGTGGTGGCAGGCGCAGGCATCGCTAACTGGCAGAGCTACTACGGCCAAAACCTGATCGACCAGTGGATGATTCCGTTCTTTGGCGCGTCGGTATACGACGATCCGCAGGCCTATGCCAAAAGTTCGGCGATCAACTTCATCAAACAGACCAAGTCGCCCACGTTGGTCGTGGTGGGTGATCGCGATGCGGAATGCCCGGCGCCGCAATCATTCGAGTACTGGCATGCGCTGCGTGCGCTCGGCGTGCCGACGTCGCTGGTGGTGTATCCGAACGAAGGTCATCACTTCGTCGATCCCGACCATCAACGCGATGTGTTGCAGCGCGCGCTGATGTGGTTCGAGAAGTACCTGCCTGCGTCGAAGTGACCATGGATGGGCAGTACATTTTTAAACTGCCCGCCATAACGAATCGGGTGCTTTAGGTGATGAACGCCTGATCGCAGGACACCTCAGAACAGTTGCCCTTGCGGCGACGGTTTGCGCGGCGGCATGAACTTGGTGGTGTCCAGCGACAACTCCCGCGTACGACCCAAGCCGTGCTTGCGGCAGGCCACGTCGAATCGGCGGCGGATGAGCTCAGCGAATACGCCATGCCCACGCATGCGCGTGGAGAAATCGCTGTCGTAATCGCGGCCACCGTGCATCTGCTGCACCAGGCTCATCACATGGGTGGCGCGTTGCGGCACGTGTAGCGCCAGCCACTCACGGAACAGTGCCTTCAACTCATAAGGGAGGCGCAACGTGGTGAAGCCGGCGCACGTGGCACCGGCATCGGCGGCCTGCTCCAGTACAGCTTCCAGGTCGCCGTCGTTGAGTGCGGGAATGATGGGTGCGACAAGCACGCCGACCGGCACACCGGCCTCACGCAAGGTGCGAATCGCCTTGATGCGTCGATGTGGTGCGCTTGCGCGCGGTTCCAGTTTTGCGGCCAGGTGGTTATCCAGCGAGTTCACCGACACGAACACCTGCACAAGGTTTTCCCGCGCCATCGACGCAAGTATGTCCAGGTCGCGTTCGACCATCGAGTTCTTGGTGACGATGGTGCATGGGTGTTTGCACTCCGCCAACACTTCCAGTGCGGCGCGCGTGAGTTTCCAACGGCTTTCGATCGGCTGGTAGGGATCGGTGTTGCTGCCGATATTGATCGGGCTGACGGTGTAGGAAGGACGCGCCAGCTCATGGCGCAACACTTCGGCCAGATTGCTCTTGGCACGCAGCTTGGTTTCGAAGTCGAGGCCGGGCGATAGATTGAGATAGCTGTGCGAAGGCCGCGCGAAGCAGTAGATGCAACCGTGCTCGCAGCCACGATACGGATTCAACGCCTGGTTGAAATGGATATCGGGCGAATCGTTGCGGGTGATGACGCTGCGTGCCTTCTCTTCCGTGACCTCGGTCCGCGGGCGTGGGGCCTGCTCGTCGAGCACAAGGCTTTGCCAGCCGTCGTCTTCCGCGTGATGGCGGATGGACTCGAAGCGGCCTTCCGGGTTGGAGGCAGCACCACGGCCCTTGAGGGCTTGCAGGGGGAGGAAGGATTCGGCCATGTCAGCAGTCTGCGCCGGCGATGTCTCAGGTGGCGCGACACCTCGCCCCGGCCTTTAGTCAGGACGCCTGACCTTATTTCGCCGGTACCAGCTGGGCTCTCAGCGCATCGCCCATGGCCTCCAGCGGAAAGCGCTCCAGTTGCCTGCTCAACTCGTTGAACACGGGCCCGGATATAGTCCATCCCATCGGGATCGGGTAGTCCCCCGGGCATAGCCGGAAGTGCCACAGGATGTCCCCGTTTTCGGGGTGGGCGGCGTCAGGCCGAAGTGCATTCAACAGTTGCACGCGTGCGTATTCACCCCGTGCACTCCGGGTATCCAGCAAGGCGTAGAGCGGGGCTGTGGCCTCACCGCTGACATGGCTACGGATATGGCCGGGTGCCCCCAGGCATACGGTGGAATAGAACGGCAGTGGATGGTGCGCATCGTGCTGATCGATGAAGTCGGTCATCAATGGATCGTTGCTGATATGGATGACGATGAAGCGCAGCGGTATGCCACGCGCTTTCGCCTTCCCGCGCAGCAAATGCATCACCTCAAGCAAGGTTGTCGCACCGGAGTTTTCGAAGTAACCGCCATCGACAAGTTGTAGCCGATCCGGCACAGGGGGATTGGCCAGATTGGCCTCCAACGTGCCGGCCGGGCTAACGTAGGTGAAGCGTGCGCTGTTGAGCACTACCTCGCTCAGCGGCACGCGGGGATCGAGCCAACTTGAGCCGTCGAGTCCAGCCGTCCAGGGTTGGCGTTGCGGTGTTGCCAGCGGCTGGAACGGGTGCTGGATGAAACGTTTGCCTTCGGCCACCGTTGTGCTGTTGAGGAACAACGCCGGAAGCGTGGGTGATGTACCTGCTTGTTCGTAAAGCGCCGAGAACGGTTGCGCAAACGCAGGCATTCCTTCTTGGTTGGCGGCGGCCTCCCACGCGCGGGTCAACGCGCGGGAGCGGTCGTCCATCCAAGCACCGGGCAGCCAGCGCTGGGTGAAATCCACGAAGAAGGCATTGGCCAGCGTTGGCGCGAGAAAGTCGTGGCTCAACATGCGCCGCGATCGTGGTTCCAGCATGGAGATATCCACAGGCTGTGGTGACGCCAGCGACGCGGTATAGACCGCCAGCCCCAAACCACCACCCGAAACGCCACTGGTCGCCAGCAGGTGACGAGCGAACAAAGGTTCGCCCGCCACAGGCTGCCCCTGTTGGGTGACGACGGTGAGCCGGCTGAGCACTTCACTCGTCCACGCTGCACCGCGAATGCCGCCACCTTCCGATGCCACCAGGATCACCGGGCAAGGGCTCCGTTCCGCGCAACGGTCCGTGAGCCAGGTATCCACATAGGCATCGAAGGTCGGGCGTGTATCGGCCGGTTGCCGTTCCGGATGCACGTGCGTGCTCATCGCAGGGTATTGGCGCACCTTGTGGTTATCGTTGAGGTGTAACGCGTGCAGCGATGCACTGACCAGCAGCAGAATGGTGAGCAGCGGCAATCCGCGCCGGTCGCCGGCCATGCACAGTAAGCCGCCGTTGTAACAAAGGAAGGCCTCGGCAATGAGCAGGATCGCCAGCGGGCCGATGCCATCCAGCAGTTCCGGCTTGAGGGCGATCAGCACCGTGGCGAGCACGTTGAGCGTTATCACGATCGCATAAGTCGCCATGGCCCTTTGACCGAGATCGCGCACGCGCCATACGCGTTTTTCTTCTCTCGGTCGCAGGCAGGGCTCGCTTATCCCCGCGACGCGACGCGATAGCACATGCCACACACGGCGCCGCATGATGAAGAACACGACGAGTGCTGCCGACTCCGCCAACAGCCCAAGCGCCCTCCAACTGCGTTGCATGCACTGGTCAGTGATGCCACACGGGCCATGCGACAGTTTGGTTAACGCGAGCACGTAGCCCAAGCAGACCAGCAAGGGCACCGACGCACCGAGCAGGCGCGGTAACCAGTCACGCAGGACGGCAGCGCGCTCATCCTGCAACGACGGCCAGCGCGGGTACCGCAGGCGGTATGCATTGCGCGCGGCATGCCATATCGAAAGGCCGGTCAGTGCGCTGGTTGCCAGCAAGGCGAGATAGCGCGCCCGATTGGGATCCGTCCATAACGCGATGAGGAAGAGTTCTGCCGCCTGATCCACCGCAATGGCGACAACGGCCACCACCGCCAGCACCAGCAGCGATACGCGCACGGGCTTGAGGTGATCGAGCACCAGCGCAGTCCAGCCCAGCATGCGTCGCCAGCGATGGCGGATGCTGGGGCGCCGCGTTCCCTTTGCGCGTTGGACATCGGGCATGCGGCTCCCTCCTGGCGCCGTGTTTCGCCATGGCCGGCTCCATAGTAGAGCGGGTCGGGTCTGTCACCCGTGATGGGGTTCGCGTGCACGTTTCGCACACATCGCCAACTCGGCGCTGAAGGCGCCAACCCGCGTTGCGCTGGCGCTCACCCTGCCTGTGGATACTTCGTAAGCCTGTGGATACTTTGTGGATCGACTCACCGGGAGCATGCGATGACCACCGAAGGCTTGTTGGTTTTCCTGTTGATCGGCGCCATTGCCGGCTGGGTGGCCGGCCTGATCGTGCGGGGCTTCGGCTTCGGACTGATCGGCAATATCGTGGTCGGCATCATCGGCGCATTCTTTGCCGGATGGCTGCTGCCCCGACTGGGCGTGCATTTCGCTGTGGCCGGCCCGTTTGTGAATAGCATTCTGCATGCGCTGATCGGCGCGGTGGTGCTGTTGGCGATCGTCGGCGTGATACGCAGCGTGTGAATCGCGTGTATTGAAAAGGCGCGGCGGTTACCCGTCGCGCCTTCTCCTTGCATTGCCGAACATCAGTAGCGGATATCCACGTCCTTGGTTTCACGTAGGAACAGAAGGCCGATGAAGAACGTGCCTATGGCCACGATGATCGGATACCACAGGCCGTAGTAAATATCGCCCTTCCACGCCACCAGCATGAAGCCGATGGTGGGCACGAAGCCACCGAACCAGCCATTGCCGATGTGATACGGCAAGCTCATTGAGGTATAGCGGATGCGAGTGGGGAACATCTCCACCAGCCATGCCGCAATGGGCCCGTACACCATGGTCACGTAGATCACCAGGATCGCCAGCAAGACGATCAGCATCACGTAGTTGCTCTGCGCGGGATCGGCTTTTTCCGGATAGCCGGCCGCTTTCAGTGCGGCGCCTAGTTGCGTTCCGAAGGCCTTACCTTGGTCTGCGAATGCCTTACTGTCGAGCGAGGCGCCCTCAAACGAGGTGATGGTGCGATCACCGATCTTCACTTCGGCCACGCTACCCGGCTCTGCGGTGATGTTGGAGTACGGAATGCCCTTCTTGGCCAATGCACTCTTGGCCACGTCGCACGAACTGGTGAACTTGGTCTTGCCCACCGGATCGAACTGGAAGCTGCATGCCTTTGGATCGGCCACCACTTTCACCGGCGATGTCGCCGCAGCAATTTCGATGGCCGGATTGCCGAAGTGCGTAAGTCCCTTGAAGATGGGGAAGTAGGTGAGTGCAGCGATCAAGCAGCCGGCAAGCACGATGGTCTTGCGGCCAATGCGGTCCGACAGCCAACCGAATAGCACGAAGAACGGCGTGCCGATCGCAAGCGCAGCGGCGATCAGCAGGTTCGCTGTGGTGCCGTCAATTTTCAGGCTTTGGGTAAGGAAGTACAGCGCGTAGAACTGGCCCGTGTACCACACCACCGCTTGACCGGCCGTTGCGCCGAGCAGCGCAAGGATCACCAGCTTGAGGTTCTTCCAGTGGCCGAATGCCTCGGTAAGCGGCGCCTTGGACTGCTTGCCCTCGGCCTTCATCTGCTTGAACACCGGCGATTCCTGCAACTGCATGCGGATGTACACCGACACCGCCAGCAGCAATGAGGACACCAGGAACGGAATGCGCCAGCCCCAGTCGTCGAACTTGGTGTCGCCCAATCCCAAGCGTGTGCCGAGAATGACAAGCAGCGAGAGGAACAGACCGAAGGTGGCGGTGATCTGGATGAAGCTGGTGTACAAGCCGCGTTTGCCGTTGGGCGCATGCTCAGCGACATAGGTGGCCGCACCACCGTATTCGCCACCCAACGCCAGGCCCTGCAGCAAGCGCAATGCGATCAGCAAGGTGGGGGCGGCGACGCCGATCTGTGCATAACCCGGCAGCACGCCGACGAAGAACGTCGACAAGCCCATGATGATGATGGTGATGAGGAAGGTGTGCTTGCGGCCGATCATGTCGCCCAGCCGGCCAAACACGATGGCGCCGAACGGACGCACTGCAAAGCCAGCGGCGAAGGCGAGCAGCGCGAAGATGAACTGGCTGGTTTCGTTGAGCCCGGTGAAGAAGTGCTTGCCGATCAGTGCGGCGAGCGAACCATAGAGATAGAAGTCGTACCACTCGAACACGGTGCCCAGGCTGGAGGCCAGGATGACGCGGCGGTGGCCGGTGTCGAGCGGCCCCCGCATATCGACGGCGGTCGTAGCCATGATGTAACCCTCAGTTGTGACGCTCAATTGGATCAATGGATGCGTACTTCAGGGTGCAGATCGCTGAAGCGGCTTCGGCCGCCTTGCGCGTTCCACTTCTTTTCCGGTTCGGGCACCTCCTATCGCCCCGCCCGGTTATGACCGAGACGACGCCCCTCCGCGTCGTCTCGTTGGGGGTGTTTAGAACTTGTATAGGCCGCTCAGGCTGACTTGGTTGCCTTTGGTGTTCTGGCGTGGACCGTCAGCACCGACTTGATAGCGCAGCTTGTCGTACATCCACTCCACGCCCAGCTCGTAGTTGCCCGAGGCGTACTGCAAGCTCAACGCCGACTGGTTGCTGCGCAGCAGCGCGGTACCGGCGGTGGCGCTGGTGGTGGTCCAGTGGATCACCTGGTCGTTGTTCGGGCGCACCATGCCGTAGAACGCGTTGACGCTCCACTTTGGCGTGAAGTTGTAACCCGCCTGCACGTAGCCGCCCGATTCGTTGATGTTGCCGAACTGCGACATCGAGCCGAACAACTCGCCCAGTGCCCTGCCGCTGTAGATCAAACCCTTGAGGGTCCATACGCCCGGCTTCCACTGTGCGCCCAATTCGTAGCCAATGCTGTTGAGGGTGTCACGCAGCGGCTTGGGATTGATGTCGCCCACGCCGTTGAGCTTGACCTCCGAATAGTGCGCCGTGAAATACGCCAGCCAGTCGCTGCCTTGCGCATGCAAGCGTGCTTCCACCTGCGGGCGGAAATTCGCGTTGCCCGCCGTGAGGTAGTTGACGGTGCTGGTGCCCGCCTCGTTGGCTGGACCATTCCAGTTGCCTTCGAACACGCCCAGATCAAGGCGCCACTTGATGCCATCCGAACCGTGGTTCAGATCCTGCATCCACACCACGCCGGGATAGCGCCAGCCGACGAAGCCGGTGCCGTAGCCCAACGGGAAGGCAATGTGCGTGAGCGAGGTGGCCGTGTTCTCCAACGGGAACATCAGCTCCCACTGCTGACCGATGCGGATGGTGCTACCCCAATCGGGATTGGTGATGTCCATGTAGGCCTGGCGCAATCGCGGGATCGGCTGCTGTTGCGCATAGGCGCCGGTGCCGTTGTTGCCACCGAAAAAGTCCATCTCGATACGACCGCCACCGGTCCAGTTTTCGGTGAGCTTGGCGCCGGTGATGTCGAGCCAGAAGCGGGTATTGCGGATGTCGAAGCCGCTGAGCGAGCCGTCATAGCCATTGGCTTTGTTGGCTGCAGTCGGTGGGGCCGGGATCTCGGCGTTCTGACCATTGCCGTAGTTGGAGAAGGTCCGGTCCTGGCCAAAGGCTGTCGCACTGATGAAGCCATGCAGCGCCACCTTGAGGCCGGGCGCGGTGCTGAACTGTGGCGGCGGTGTCGCTTCTACCTTGGTCGACGTGGCCTGCGCGGTGGACTGCGCCTGCACCGCCGTGGCCTGGGCCTGCTGGGCAGTCTGCGCGGCCTGCGTGGTGGCAGCCTTCTGCTCCTGGATCATGGCCTTCAGTTCGGCCAGTTCCTGCTCCAACTGGTTGACGCGCTGTTCGAGCTGCTGCTCGTGGGTGGTGCTCTTGCTCTTTGTTGTTGTGCTCTGCGCATGGGCTCCCAGCGGCAGGCTCAGCGCACAAGCGATGCTGAGCGCCAGCAAGCCATGGCGACGTGCGGTCGTAGGCAGTGTCATAACAAGCCTCCCCAGGTCGATGACCCCCCCCGAGCATGTCCATGCTGCATTGCGGACGCCTATTCACCATTGGTCGAACCTCGACCAAAGTCGAAAGCGGCTGTGCTCACGCGGAAACGTACCGATCACCGGCCAGCCGCTACACTCGGAGGGCTTACTGCCGTGGCAAGCGGCGACATTCAACACATGAGGAGGCCGGCTTGGCCGGCCGCAGGAGCCCCACGATGTCCAAGCTCTACCCCGTCAAGCCCGATTTCGCCGCCAAGGCCCGCGTCCGTAAGGACGATTACGAGCGGCTCTACGCCGAGTCGGTGCAAGACCCGGAGGGCTTTCGGGGCAAGATCGGCCAGCGCCTGCAGTGGACCAAGGCGCCGAGCAAGATCAAGAACGTCTCCTACGACCCGAAGAACCTGCATATCCGTTGGTACGAGGATGGCGAGCTGAACGTCTCGGCCAACTGCCTGGACCGCCATCTCGCCGAGCGCGGCGACAAGACGGCCATCATCTTCGAGGGCGACGACCCGAACGAGTCGCGCCATATCACCTATAAGGAACTGCACGCCGAGGTGTGCAAGTTCGCGAACACGCTTAAGCATCTTGGCGTGGTCAAGGGCGACCGTGTGGCCATCTATATGCCGATGATCCCGGAAGCCGCCGTGGCCATGCTGGCCTGCGCGCGTCTGGGCGCCGTCCACTCCGTGGTGTTCGGTGGCTTCTCGCCTGACTCGCTGGCTGGGCGCATTGCCGACTCGACCTGCAAGGTCGTGGTCACCGCCGACGAGGGCGTGCGTGGCGGCAAGAAGATCCCGTTGAAGACCAACGTGGATGCCGCGCTCGAGCGCCCGGGCACCAATAGCGTGGAAACCGTGATCGTAGTGCGCCGTACCGGCAGCGCCGTGCCGATGCAGTCGCCGCGCGACCGTTACTACCACACACTGATGGAAGGCCAATCTGCCGACTGTCCGCCGGTGTCGGTGGAAGCAGAACACCCGCTGTTTATCCTTTACACCTCCGGCTCCACCGGCAAACCCAAAGGCGTACTGCACACGTCGGGCGGCTACTTGGTCTACGCCGGATACACACATGAGTTGGTGTTTGACCTGCGCGAGGACGATGTCTACTGGTGCACTGCAGACGTGGGCTGGGTCACCGGCCACAGTTACGTGGTGTACGGCCCACTCGCCAACGGCGCCACCACGGTGATGTTCGATGGTGTGCCCAACTATCCCGATACCAGCCGTTTCTGGAACGTGGTGGACAAGCACAAGGTCACGCTGTTCTACACCGCGCCGACCGCTATCCGCGCACTGATGCGCGAAGGCGAAGGCCCGGTGAAGAAGGCGTCGCGCGCCTCGCTGCGCCTGCTGGGCTCCGTGGGTGAACCGATCAATCCGGAAGCCTGGGAGTGGTACTACCGCGTGGTAGGCGACGAGCGCTGCCCGATCGTGGACACCTGGTGGCAGACCGAAACCGGCGGCATCCTGATCACGCCGCTGGCGGGTGCCATCGACGCTAAGCCGGGTTCGGCCACGCTGCCGTTCTTCGGTATTAAGCCGGCCATCGTGGACGCTGGCGGCGCGGTGCTTGAAGGCGCCACCGAGGGCAATCTGGTCATCACCGATTCCTGGCCGGGCCAGATGCGCACGGTGTACGGCGACCACCAGCGCTTCATCGACACGTATTTCAGCGCGTATCCGGGCAACTATTTCACGGGCGACGGCGTGCGCCGCGACGACGACGGCTACTACTGGATCACCGGCCGCGTCGACGACGTGATCAATGTCAGCGGCCACCGCATCGGCACCGCTGAAGTGGAAAGTGCACTGGTGGCGCACCCCAAGGTGGCAGAAGCCGCCGTGGTCGGCGCACCGCACGACATCAAGGGACAGGGCATCTATGCCTTCGTCACACTGGTGGCCGGTGAGCAAGGCAACGACGAACTGCGCAAGGAGCTCGTCGCCTGGGTGCGCAAGGAAATCGGCCCCATCGCCACGCCGGATTTCCTGCAGTGGGCACCGGGCCTGCCGAAGACGCGCTCGGGCAAGATCATGCGCCGCATTCTGCGCAAGATCGGCGAGAACCAGCCTGATCAGCTCGGTGACATCTCCACGCTGGCCGATCCGGGTGTGGTGAAGAACCTGGTGGAAGAACGCCTCATCAAGTGACGATGTAAAGGAAGCTAGGAGCGCACCTATGTGCGACCGCGGAGCGGGCAGTGTCATCCCCCGGATGGGAGCTTCGCGACGCGGTCGTTACGGCGTCATCGCTCCGTGGTATCCCCTTAGGTACATGCCAGTCGCGCACAACGTGCGCTCCTATAGAAAAGCTGAAAGACCATGCCTGACGTACTGATCGCTGACGATCACCCGCTATTCCGCGATGCATTGCAACGCGCAGTGGTCGCGGCCATTCCCGACGCCAACGTGTACAGCGCCGACAGCGTCTATTCCCTGCTCAGCTTGATCGAGCAATATCCCGATGCCGAGCTGTTGTTGCTCGACCTGCACATGCCGGGTGCCCGCGGCTACTCGGCGCTTGCGCATATTCGCGGACAGTTTCCCGGCCTGCCGACGATCGTCGTATCCGGACACGAGGACGTACAGGTCGCGCGTCGCGCACTCGCGCACGGCGCTTCTGCCTACATTCCCAAATCGACGCCGGGTGAAGACATCATCACCGCGATCCGCAAGGTGCTGGACGGCGACGTATGGCTGCCGCACCAGCTGGTCGGCGGCGGCATGGAGCTGAAGCCTGACGAAGCAGCCGTGGCCGACCGCATCACCACGCTGACACCGCAGCAGTTCCGCGTGCTCACCATGATCGCCGAAGGTCTGCTCAACAAGCAGATTGCGTATGACCTTGGCGTTTCCGAGGCCACCGTGAAAGCGCACATGACGGCGATCATGCGCAAGCTCGGCGTGAACAACCGCACACAGGTGGCGATAGCCGCCAGCCATCTGGCGATCGATCAGGAAGCGATGCCGTCGTTACCGGATGATGATGAGTGATGAAGGTGAATCCGCCAGGTCGCCTTCTGGCAAAGCCCGCAGGGGTTCCTACGCCGTCGTCTAACGTCTGACCAGCGCGCTCAGCAACGCGCGAAGGGCTGCCGGCCTGACCGGCTTGTGCAGGATGGGGTAGCCCAGTGACCGCGCGCGCTGCTTGAGTTCGCTGCTGCCATCTGCGGTGATCATCGCTATCGGTGGCAAGTCGCCGATCACATCGCGGAGTTCTTCCAGCGCCTGCAGGCCGTCCAGGTCATCGGTCAAGTGATAGTCGGCGAGGATCAAATCGATGCCACCGCGACGAAGCTCCTGTTCGGCCTGCGCTACGTCGAGCGCCGTGCGGCAATCCACACCCCAGCGCTGCAACAGCGCGCGCATGCCGTCCAGAATGGCTGGATCGTTATCCAGGCAAAGCACGGTGAGTGGCAACTGTTCGCTAGACACCGGGTGCACGTTGGTACGGCGGCGCGGGATCGCATTTTCCGCACGCGGCACGCGCACCGCGAAGCAACTGCCCTTGCCTTCCCGCGACTCCAGCTCGAGCTTTTGATGGAGAATGCCGGCAATGCGTTCGCAGATGGAAAGGCCCAGGCCGAGCCCCTTCTCACCCCACGGGGAAGGTCGATCCAGCCGCTGGAATTCACCGAAGATGCGCGCGCGCTGTTCCTCCGCGATACCTGGGCCCGTGTCCCAGACCTCGAGACGCACCTCGTCACCCATGCGCCAACCAGAATGTTTCCCTCGCGGGTGTAGCGCAATGCGTTGGAGATGAAGTTCTGCAGGATGCGACGCAGCAACTGCGGATCGCTGCGCACTGCGAGTTTCGTCGGCACTACGCGCAGGCGCAGTCCGCGCTGCTGAGCCAGCACGGCGAACTGCGCCTTGAGCGACTCGAACAGATCGGACAGCGCCACATTGCTCACATCGGCGCGGTAGCTGCCTGCATCGAGGCGCGAGGTATCAAGCAAGGCATCGAGCAGATCTTCCGCGGCGCGAAATGACGCATCGATGCGCTCGGCGAGCAGGCTTGCCTCACCGTCAAGTCCCGGGTGTTGGCGCAATGCCGCCGTGAACAGGCGCGCCGCATTCAAGGGCTGCAACAAGTCGTGGCTGGCGGCCGCGAGGAATCGCGTCTTTGAAGCGTTGGCCATCTCCGCTTCGCGACGAGCATGCGCGGCGGAGTTAAGCGCCTCGCTCAATTCAGCGGTGCGTTGGTCGACGCGTTGTTCCAGGTTCTCGTTGGCTTCGATCAAGGCCTGCTCGGCGTTTTTGTATGCAGTGACGTCGGTGTAGGTGGTGACGTAGCCACCACCGGGGAGCGCGCGGCCGCGCATCTCAATCACCGAACCGTCGGGGCGAATACGTTGGAATACGTGCGGCGATCCAGCGTGCATGTGCGCGATGCGTTTGGCCACGTGCGCCTCCACTTCACCTGGGCCGCATTCGCCGTGGTCTGCGTTCCAGCGAATCAGATCCGCCACCGGCACGCCGACGTAAACCATGCCATCGGGATAGTCGAATAATTCGAGGTAGCGACGGTTCCACGCCACCAGTCGCATAGTCGCATCGATCACACTGATGCCTTGCGACACGTTCTCCAGCGTCGTCGAAAGCAGCTCACGGTTGAAGCGCAACTCTTGCGATGCCTCGTCCATCAGTGCCATCGCTTCGGCAATGTCCAGGCCGGAACCCGACAAGGCACCCATCAGGATTCGGCGTGCGCTGGCCGCGCCTACCGCCGATGCCAGCAGGCGTTCGGTGTACTGAATCAAAGCGCGATCCGCGGCCTCGCCCGATTGCAGCGCTTTGCCGCGCCGTTCGGCGTATTCCTCAAACGCGCGCTGGCTGGTGCGTTCACCCACGATACGCTCGGCAATGGTGCGTAGATCAGCGACGGCGACGCGGCCACGCCAGTCGCCGGCGCCACGGCTGTCGATGGCGTAGGGATCGAGGAACATCGCAGCGTGCAGGCGTTCCTCCAGGTTGGGTCGGAAGCGCAACGAGACGAAGATGAGGCAAGCCACGTTCACTAGCAGCGACCAGAACGTGCCGTGCATGACGGGATCCCAGCCACTCAAATGGAACAGCGCTTGCGGCTGCAACCAGCTGAGATTCATCGGGCCCGTATCCAACCAACTGGCAGAACGGTTCATGGCGGGTAGCAGCAAGGTGTATGCCCACACCAGGAAGCCCATCGCCAACCCCGTGGCCACGCCTTTGCGGCTCGCGCCACCCCAGTAGAGTGCCGCGATCATGCCCGGCGCGAACTGAGCTACCGCGGCGAACGCGAGCAGTCCGGTTGCCGCGAGATTGGTCGTGTCGGCCACCACGCGGTAGTAGACGTAAGCCATCGCGGCAAGCGCAATGATCGCGATGCGACGCACCAGCAGCACTAGTTGCGAAAGATCGGCGCGCTGCTCCAGCTTCAACGCGTGAATGCGCAGCAGCATAGGCATGACGATGTCGTTGCTGATCATCGTGGACAACGCCACGCACGCCACGATCACCATACCCGTCGCCGCAGAGAAGCCACCGATAAAGGCGAGCAACGCCATGCCACGATCACCGTAGGCCATGGGGAGCGTGAGTACCCAGGCATCCTTATTGCCCTGCTGCAGTTGGGGTAGATGCAGCCCGGCCGCCACTATGGGCAGCACCGCTAGGCTGATGAGCACCATGTAGGCAGGGAACATCCAGCGCGCGCGCGAAACGTCGTGCGGGTCTTCGCATTCCACCACGCCGATCTGGAACTGGCGCGGCAGGCAAAACATCGCGCAGAAAGCGAGCAGTGTCTGTGCGAGAAAACCCGGCGATACGCCCTCAGCCAACTGCTGCGCCGGAAATTGCATGGTGGCTGCGAGCCCAGGACCACGCCAGAGTGCATAACCCGCCAGGGCAATGAACACCACTAGCTTGATCAGTGATTCGACCGCAATGGCGAGCATCATGCCGTGATGATGTTCGGTGGCATCGATGGTGCGCGTACCGAAAAGGATCGCGAAAGTTGCCAGCAGGATCGCGCACCAGAGCGCGCTGTCACTGAACTGCGAAGTGCCCGGCGGAACCGCGCTACCAAGCACGGCATAAGACATCGCGACGGCCTTGAACTGCAGTGCCAGGTACGGCACCACGGCAATGACGGCGATGACGGCCACCAGCGCGGCCAGTCCATGCGACTTACCGAAGCGCGCGCCGATGAAGTCCGCGATCGAGGTGATGTTGCGCTGGCGCGCCAGCAACACGAGCCGGCGCAGCAGGCCGAAACCGAATACGAACAGCAGGATTGGCCCGAGATAGATCGGCAGGTAGGCCAGACCGTCGCGCGCCGCTGTGCCCACCGCGCCATAAAAGGTCCACGACGAGCAGTACACCGCGAGTGCAAGGCTATAGACGAGCGGGCGAAGGCGCGGCTGGCGCGGGTAGAGCGGACGACGGTCACCCACGTAAGCCACGACGAACAACAGTCCGACGTACAGCAGGGAAGCCAGTAGCAGTAGCCATCCGGCAATCAAGCGGCGTTCTCCGACATGAGCGCTTCCCTTCGGTGGGTACAACCGGCCGGTGCGCCTTTCCTCTGCGCCTGCCGTGCTTGTAAGTATCGCCTCTTGGACGGCAACATGCGCGGATGATCACGACCGATGGCCAGTCCCCGGCCCAGTTGGCGGCGGAGCTGGGGGATGAAGAGATCCACGTCTGGCGCCTTGCGTACGACCATCACGAGGGCCGCAAGCCCTTGTTGGCCATGCTCGGCGCCTATTTGGGCGTGTCGCCAGCCGACATTGCGTTGGAAACCTCGGAGCATGGCCGCCCGGCGTTGACAGGAAGCCAGCGCGACACACTTTCCTTCAACTGGTCGCATAGCCATGACCAGGCGTTGATCGCCATCGCACGCGGCGTGCTGCCCGGCGTGGACCTCGAACGTATGCGCGCCCACCCCAAGGCCGTTCCCATCGCTCAGCGCTATTTCAGCCCGGACGAGACTGCTGCTCTGGAAGCCCTGCCAGCCGGACAACGCGATCGCGCTTTTCTGGAGCTTTGGACGGCCAAGGAAGCGGTGCTCAAGGCATTGGGTCGCGGACTCGCGTTTGGATTGCATCGCCTGAGCATTGCCGCGTACGGCGACTTGCCGGTGCTTCATCGGTTGGATGGCGACGAAGCAAACCAGTGGCAATTGCATCGCCTGATGCTCGACGACGCGCACGTCGGCAGTCTGGCTTGGCGCGGAACGCCCCGCCGAATCCGACAGTGGACACTTGCCGGCACCGACTGATCGGCGCAATGTGTCCAACCCGCCGCCGCGAGTGGCGTCTTGCTACGTCTTAGTCCGCGAGTATTGAACACTCTATGACCCTGCTCAGCGTCAACGTCAACAAAATTGCCGTGCTGCGCAATTCGCGCGGCGGCATCGAGCCCGATGTGCTTCGTGCGGCCCATACCTGCATTGATGCAGGTTGCGGTGGTATCACTGTGCATCCACGTCCTGATCAGCGTCACATCCGTCCTGACGATGTGCGCGCGCTTGCGGCAATCACGCGCGGTCGGGTCGAGTACAACATTGAAGGCAATCCCTTTGCACCGGCGCGCGGGAGTTATCCCGGCCTCATCGAGCTGGCGCGCGAGGTGCGCCCGACGCAAGTGACGCTGGTGCCTGATGGCGACGGCCAGATAACCTCCGATCACGGTTTTGATCTGACCCGGGACATCGACACACTGAAGCCCCTGGTCGCCGCGCTACGCGACATCGGTTGCCGCGTGAGCCTTTTCGTGGATTCAGGAGCTACCGGCTTCGACGCGGCCTTTGCCATTGGTGTCCAGCGAATCGAGATCTACACCGGTCCCTATGCCGAGGCCTTCGAAGAAGGGCATGTGCAGGAGGAGCTCGATCGGTGTGCTGAAACCGCACGCCGCGCGCAACAAGCGGGTCTGGCCGTCAATGCCGGACATGACTTGAGCCAAGCCAACCTGGGCACGTTCAAGGCAGCCATTCCTGGGCTTGCCGAAGTGTCGATCGGGCACGCGTTGGTAGGTGAGGCGCTTTACGAAGGCCTGACAACCACGGTGCGGAAGTACCTGCAGATCCTGCGCTGATAGGGTGCTCGTCGCGAGCAGGTTCGCAATCAATGCAACCTGCGCGCGCCTCGTCCTGTAATGCTTTCGTGCAAGCGCTGGCAAGTCCGGCGCTCAGGTGCTCGACGATCGTCTGGATTGTTTGGACGTCTATACGTCTTTACTCAAACGATGAGCGAAGCCGCTTACTTTTTTCCAGCCCAAAAAAGAACCCCCGCTTGAGGCGGGGGTTCTAAGGGTAGTGTTGCTGAATTCCTTTCGGAATTACTGACCTTCAGTGAAACCGATCTTCGTGAGGCCGTAGCTCTTGGCGTCGGCCAACACGCGGGCGACGTGCTCGTAAGCGACGCCGTCATCGGCATTGATCTGCACTTCCGGCTGCTTGGCCGGGTCGCCCAGACCACCGATCACCGCGAGCTGTGCCTTCAGGCCAAGCTCGTCCACCGGGGTATCGTTCCAGTACAGCGCGCCGGACTGGTCGATCTTGAGGCGGACGGGTTCCGGCGGATTTTCCGGCTGAACCACGTTCGGGTTCGGCTGCGGAAGATCGATCTTCACCTTATGAGTCAGCATCGGAGCCGTGATCATGAAGATGATCAGGAGCACCAGCATCACGTCGACGAGCGGCGTGACGTTGATGTCGGCCATGGGACCCTTGCCACTTCCAGAACTGAATGCCATGGCTTGTTACTCCTTGCCTGTCGTCATGAAGCCGACATGCACCATGCCAGCGTCCTTGGCGTCGGCGAGGACCTTCTTCACGATCTTGTATTCCGTGGTCTTGTCCGCACGGATCTGTAGTTCGGGCTGCGGCGACTGCTGCGCCGCAACCGCGAACTTTGCCTTCAGCTCGCCCTCGCTGACTTCAATGTCATCGAGGTAATACGTGCCATCCGGCTTCACGGCCAAGTCCATCGGCGTAACCTGCTCCGTATCCGAAACCTTCGGATTAGCGGTCGGCAGTTCCACCGTGATTCGATGGGACATCAGCGGCGCCGTGATCATGAAGATGATCAGCAGCACCAACATCACGTCGACGAGCGGCGTAACGTTGATCTCCGACATCGGACCGCCGGCATTGCCTCCGGTACTCATTGCCATGGGTCAGATCCTCACTTGCCTTCGACGCGAGCGCCGGTGGCGAAGAAGTCGTGCAGGTCGTGCGCAAACTCGTCGAACTGAGCGTAGGTCAGACGGTTAGAGCGGTTGAAGAAGTTGTACGCAAGCACGGCCGGGATGGCGGTGAACAGACCGAAGGCGGTCATGATCAGAGCTTCACCCACCGGACCAGCCACAGCTTCCATCGAAGCGTTACCGGAGGCCGAGATCGAGATCAGGGCGTGGTAGATGCCCCACACCGTACCGAGCAGACCGATGAACGGTGCCGACGAACCGACCGTGGCGAGCAGGGTCAGGCCGCCTTCCAGACGGAGGCTCTCACGAGCAACTGCCTGGCGCAGGGCGCGATCGATGAACTCGGAGCGGCTCAGCGACTCGGCGAGGCGACCACCGCCGGCCGAAGCCTGCTGATGGTGAGCGACGGCCGAAGCAGCGTCGAGAGCGATCTTCGAGAACGGTTCGCCCTTGGGCTGAGCTTCGAGTTCGCGGATAGCATCCTGGGTCGAACCATTGGCCCAGAAGCCGTTGATGACCTTGTCTGCGCGGCCACGAACCATGGCGTTGCGGATGGCATTAGCGATGATGAAGTACCAGGAGGAGAAGGACATCACCACCAGCACCACGAACACGATCCAGCCAAGGAAATCGAAGTTGTGGATAAGGTGGTCGAAGCCCATCGACTTCATGGCTTCGGCGTTGGTGGTACCGCCCGCGGGGGCCGGAGAAGTTTGCAGGAACATAACGCTACCCTTGGAAAGTCAAGCGTGAACTGATTAACCGTAACCGAAGTTACAGCTGATTGAGATTGAAGTTGATCGGGACGCGGACATAGCCTTCCGTCTTTTGCCCGTTCCTTATGTTCGGATTGAAGCGCCACTTGCGTGCCGTTTCAATCGCGGCCTGATCCAGCTCGCGATAACCGCTGGACGCTTCCACCTTGATGTCCTTCGGCGAACCATCCACACCCACCAAGATCATCAGCGTGACCGTGCCCTCGTGACGCTGGCGAATAGCCTGCGGCGGATACTTGGGCTGAATACGGCTGTTATAGCTGATGTCCTGACTTGCGGTGATATCCGGCGGCGGCTGCGGAGGAGCAGGCGGTGCCGGCGGTGCTGCCGCAACTGCGTTGGCCGAATGCTCTTCCACTGTCGGTGGCGGCGTCGGCGGCGGCGGGGTCGGCGGCGGCTTAACCTGCTGAATGATCTTCGGCGGGGGCTGCTTCGGCGGCTCCGGCGGCGGCGGCGGCGGTGGCGGCGGTGGCGGCGGCGGCTCGATAAAGTTCACCTGGACCGTGCGTTCTTTTTCTTTCTGTACCTGTTTTGGCGGTGCCATAGGCGCCACCAACAACAGGAACGCGAACGCATGAAGCGCTATGGCTACGGCCAGCGCCCAGGTACGCCTCCAATTGAACGGCCCTTGGCCGGTTGCATCGTTACTTGAGGCCATCTGTCACTATCTGGAGCTAATTGATCGGTGAGACGTGGTCACGATTTCCAGTGGCAAATCGATCCATAGGGATGACATTTGCCACTAGACGGGAGCACGGAAAGGATTCAACGGTACAACAGCACATGGCATTTGTATAGCACTTGTGAGGAAGACAAATGGACGTCTATCTGCCTCGCAGTTGTTACACGTCTGCCTTACTTGCTAGCACCCTGCGCCTTCAGCCAAGCCTTTGCTTTTGCTTCGGTTTCGGGGTCCTGTGCCGCCTTCTCCATGGCTGCGATCGTGCCCGGCTTGTCCTTCAGGCCACGGCACGCTTCGGCCAGCAACATATAAGCAGTGCCCTTGTGCTGCACGCCCTTGTCGATGCCCTGTTGGATGAGGCCCTTGGCCTCGCTGAACTTGCTGTCCTGGATGAGCAGCTGGCCAGCGCGGATGTTCGCCTCGCCGTCCTTCGCCATCGGGATAGCCTTCTGGTAAGCAGCCAGCGCGCCCGAGGTGTTGTCGGACATGTAGTTGGCGGCGCCCAGCAGTTGGTAGTTCTCGGCTGTCTGAGTGACGATGCCCTTGCTCAGACCTTCCTGAAGGACAGCGGCGGCCTTGGTCGCCGGCTCCTTCTGGTCACCACTGTTCTGCCCGGAGACCAGGTAGAGCTTGGCGAGGTTGACGTAATCCTTCTCGGTCTTGAGCTGACCGTTGGCCCGGGCCTTCTCCATCAGCGAGATGGCTTCCGGATACTTCTGGGCCTGCATGAGCACGGCGACGGCGTTGGTCAGCGCGTTCGGATCGTTGGGGTTGGCAGCGAGCTGCTGCTGGGCCACCTGTGCAGCCTGGTCACCCTGGCCCGTTTCGGAGTAGCTGGCCATCAGGATCTGGTTCCAGCTGTCGTTCGGCTTGTCGGTCATCGACTGCGCCTTCTTGATGGCGGCAATCGCTTCCGGGTACTTCTCGAGACGGTAGTAGGCATTGCCCTGCAGCGCGTACGACTCGGCAGTTTCCTTCTTACCTTCCGCACGCCACTTGTCGACGGTGTCGATGGACAACTGGTACTGCTCATCGGCCAAGTAGAACTGGGCGAGCATGTACTCGAGCTGGAAATAGGTGTCGTTCGGCATGGTGCCGTTGTCGAGCGCGCGCTTCAACAAATCGATGGCGCCCTTCACGTCGCCGTCGTTGTAGTGCACGTTGGCGAGGCCTTGCAGGGCCAGCGCCTGGGCGTACTTGCTCTTGCTGCCGTCGACGATCGGCTGAAGAATCTGGATCGCCTTGTCTTTGTCTTGGTTGTTGACCGCGTCGAGGCCGTCGTTGATCGCCTTCTGATCTTTCTCGCTGGTGAGGTCCAGCTTCGGTTCCTTGCGCGTGGCGTTGGGGTACAGCACTTCCTTCTTGTCCTTGGAAGAGCTATCGCCCGCGATGACCGGCGTGCTCACCACGGCCAGGGCCAGCGCCGTACCGGCAAGCATCTTGATCAGTGGAACACGCTTCATGGCAGTCCTCAGTGTAAGTTTCACGCGGTTACAACGCGGGGGATCGCTGAGCGTAACCTGACTAGGCTGCAGATAACAAGTCGCACCGCGGCAACAAAGATTGTTAAAAATCAATAAGTTGAACCATACGCCGACGACTGGGCATGATTTTCAAGCCCGAGCCCCCTGTCATCCGTGACTTTTTGGCCTGGAAACACGCTATCGGCGGTAGTTTTTCTAACTTTAGATAATGTACTAATGCATTAGTACATGCCGCAAAAGAAAGGCCGTCGGCGATGCGAATGGCTCCGCATCGCCGACGGCCAGTGGTTTAGATGTCCAGGTTTGCGACCTTCAGTGCATTGGCTTCGATGAAGTCGCGACGCGGCTCCACGGCCTCGCCCATCAGCATCGAGAACATCTGATCGGCGGCAAAAGCGTCTTCGATGCCGACCTGCAGCATGCGGCGAGTTTCCGGGTTCACGGTGGTTTCCCACAGCTGCTCCGGATTCATTTCGCCCAGACCCTTGAAGCGCTGGATCATGCGGCCCTTCTTGCCCTCTTCCAACAACCAGTGCCGCGCTTCAGCGAAGCTTTGCACGCCACGCGAACCGTTGCCTCGGCGAACCACGGCGTCAACCTGTACCAGGCCGGCCAGCTGCTGGCTCACATGGAGGATTGGGCGGAACTCCGCGCTGCCGAAGAACGGCTGCGGCAACAGCCACGTGTGGCTCAGGCCATGCTGATCACGCACCACCTCGATGGCGGCCGGCTGCTCGCCTTCCGCAGGGCGCAGCGCGAGACGGTAACGAGGTTTGCCCAGACCACTCGCGGCCAAGCGCAGTTCCACACCCTTCAACCAAGCCAGCATGGCCACGCTGTCATTCCACAGCGCCGGTTCCAGCGGTGCATGTTCGAGCAGTGCGGTGAGTACCGTGGCATCGAAGCGATGACCGAGGCGTTCGATCTGGTCTAGCGCTATCTGGTAGTCGCGCAGCAGCTTCTCCAGCGGTTCACCGGAGATCGCCAGTGCATCAGCCGAGGGTTCGAGCCCAGCGCCATCGACGGCGCTGGAGACGAGGTAGCCGTTGAGCGCCGCGTCGTCCTTCAAGTACATCTCGTTCTTGCCCTGCTTGATCTTGTAGAGCGGCGGCAGGCCAATGTAGATGTGCCCACGCTCGATCAGCTCTGGCATCTGGCGATAGAAGAACGTAAGCAGCAGCGTGCGGATGTGCGAGCCGTCCACGTCCGCGTCGGTCATGATGACGATGCGGTGGTAGCGCAGCTTGTCCGGGTTGTACTCCTCCTTGCCGATACCCGTGCCGAGCGCGGTGATCAGCGTGCCGACTTCGGCGGAGGCCAGCATTTTGTCGAAGCGGGCCTTTTCAACGTTGAGGATTTTGCCCTTCAACGGAAGCACGGCCTGCGTCTTGCGGTTACGGCCCTGCTTAGCCGAGCCGCCTGCGGAGTCACCCTCGACCAGGAACAGTTCGCACAGCGCGGGATCCTTTTCCTGACAGTCGGCCAGCTTGCCCGGCAGGCCGGCGATATCCAGCGCGCCCTTGCGGCGGGTCATCTCGCGAGCCTTGCGGGCTGCCTCGCGAGCACGCGCCGCATCGACCACCTTCGACGCGATGGCTTTGGCTTCGTTCGGGTGTTCCAGCAGGAACTCGCCCAGCTTTTCGTTGACGGCCTGCTCCACCGCGGTCTTCACCTCGGAGGAAACGAGTTTGTCCTTGGTCTGCGAGGAGAACTTCGGGTCAGGCACCTTCACCGACAGCACGGCGATCAGGCCTTCGCGCATATCGTCGCCCGAGAGGGCCACTTTGGCGTTCTTGGCCAGGCCTTCCTTCTCGATGTAGCCCTGCAGAGAGCGCGTCAATGCGGCGCGGAAGCCCGTGAGGTGGGTACCACCATCGCGCTGAGGGATGTTGTTGGTGAAGCAGAACATCGTCTCCTGGTAGGAGTCGGTCCACTGCATGGCCAGCTCCACCGAGATCCCGTCCTGGTTGGCGCTGAGGCTGATCACGTTGGGATGCAGCGCGGTCTTGAGCTGAGCGAGGTGCTGCACGAACGACTTGATGCCGCCCTCATAGGCAAAGGTATCGTGGCGACCTTCGCCCCGCTCATCCTTCAGGTCGATGGTGACGCCTGAGTTGAGGAACGCCAGCTCACGCAGACGCTTGGCCAGGATGTCGTAGTGGAATTCCACGTTGGTGAACGTGCCCGTGCTGGGCAAGAAGCGCACTGTGGTGCCGCGCTTACTGGAGTCGGCTACCGGCTTGATCGGGTACTGGGGCTCACCATGGGCGTACTCCTGCTGGTACTCCTTGCCCTCGCGGTAGATGGTCAGCCACAGGTGCGAGCTGAGCGCGTTCACCACCGACACGCCCACGCCATGCAGGCCGCCGGACACTTTGTACGAATTGGCGTCGAACTTGCCGCCTGCGTGCAGCACCGTCATGACCACTTCTGCAGTGGAACGCCCTTCTTCCGGATGTGTGTCGACGGGAATGCCACGTCCGTTGTCGCTAACGCTGACCGAGCCATCATCCAGGATGGTTACGGTCACGTGGTCACAGTAACCAGCGAGAGCTTCGTCGATCGAGTTATCGACGACTTCGAACACCATGTGGTGCAGGCCGGTGCCGTCATCGGTGTCGCCGATGTACATGCCGGGGCGCTTGCGCACCGCTTCCAGACCTTTCAGGACCTTGATGTTGCTCGAATCGTAGGTTGTATCGTTCATTCGGTGACCGATTCCTGGGCGCCTCATCCCGCCCGGGCGGCGCCAAGTAAGGCCGGGCTGGGGACACAATTGGTTGATTATAGCAGGGGGCTGAGATGCCCTTGTTCCACGTGGAACACACGCGCCGAGCTGCCTTGAAGTGCTTCCGGAACCTCCGTTCCCGTAATCAGTACCTGAGCACCCACTGAGAGCAACTGCTCCACAACGGCCGCCTGATGCAGCTTGTCCAGTTCCGATGCCAGGTCTTCCAGGCATACCACTGGCCACTCACCTCGCCGTTCCGCGTACAGGGCCGCCTGCGCGAGAGTGCACCCTAGAGCGGTCAACTTCTCCTGACCACGGGACAAGTGTTCCCGCTGGGGTGCGTGTTCGAAAACGAGAGACCAATCGGCGCGATGGGAGCCCAGCGTGGTGTGCCCTCGCGCCAAATCCCTGCCACGGTGACTGGCGAGCAATGAACCCAAAGCGCTGTCGTCCGCCCAACCGCGACGATATCTAAGTTCGACGCCACCGAGCTCCGGCAGTAGTCCATTCATCGCCCTCTCGATATGGGGGCGAAGCGCGGCTAAATACAGATCTCGAAGACGATCGATCACGGTCGCGGTGGCGTCTAGCTCAGCCTCCCAGGGCAGGAACAGGGCTTCTGAGACCGGAGAACTCGCTCGAAGCAGTGAATTGCGCTGCTTAAGGGCGCGCTGGTAGCGCCTCCAGGCGAGCATGAACTCGTGTTCCACGTGGAACACGCCCCAATCGAGGTAGCGCCGCCGCTCTTCTGCACCACCGGCGATCAAGTCGTGAGATCCCGGCTCGAAACAAACGACGGCGCACTCCCCCACCAGTTCGCTAAGGCTGACGACCTCTCCGTCCAAGCGGGCTTCCCAGCGAGCGCCCTGCCGCCCCAGCCCCAAACGGTGGGATCGCCCATCGTCGTGCCGAAGCTCGGTAAAAATAGACAGCGACTCGGCTCCGCGCTGGAGCAGAGCGTCCTTCGCGCCCGATCGGAACGATCGGGCATGCGAGAGCAGATAAGCCGCTTCGAGCACACTGGTTTTTCCGGCGCCATTTGCTCCCGCGAACACGGTCACCCCGGGTTCCAGGGGAATCACGACGTCCGTAACACAGCGCAGACCACGAATTCGCAGTGTTTCAAGCCGCATGTCAGCGGGTTCCCGAAGCAAGAACGCCGGAGCGTCTTTCGACGGCTCCGGCGTTCGCGTTCGGCTTGCCCCGTTGGGGCAAACGGGAAATCAACATCAGAGGCGCAACGGCATGATCACGTGGCGCGCCTGATCGCTGTCGTCTTCCTGCACCAGGCAGCTCGACTGGGCATCACGCAGGTTTAGGCGAGCTTTCTCACCACGCAGCGCCGCTAGTGCATCGAGCAAATAACCCACATTGAAGCCTACGGCCAGATCCGACACGGTCGTATCGGCCTCGACCTCTTCCACGGCCTCTTCCTGCTCCGGGTTGTGCGCCACGATCCGCAGCTTGCCTGGCGACAACTCCAGCTTCACGCCGCGGTACTTCTCGTTGGAAAGAATCGCTGCACGCTGCAGCGCACCTCGCAACACTTCGCGGTCGAGCGTCGCGTGCTTGTCGGCGCCAAGCGGAATCACCGCTTCGTAATCCGGAAAACGACCATCGATCAGCTTTGAGGTAAAGGTCACATCACCGCGACGAACACGCAGGTGATTGCGGCCGAACTCCAGTTCGATCTCCCCATCGCCTGTTTCGAACAAACCGATCAATTCATTCACGCCCTTGCGCGGAATGATGATCTGGCGGCGAGTGGAAACCTTGCTGTCCAGCTTGGTTTCCTTCAACGCCAGACGATGACCGTCGGTAGCTACGCAACGAAGCGTGTGCTCCTGCAGATCCAACAGCATGCCGTTGAGGTAATAGCGCACGTCCTGGTTGGCCATGGCGAACGCGGTGCGTTCCATGAGATCGCGCAGCACTTCTTCCGGTAGCGTAACCCGCTCAACCAGCTCTATCTCATCGATTGTCGGGAACTCAGTGGCCGGCAGCGTTGCCAACGTGAAGCGGCTTCGTCCCGCGTTCATGGCTACGCGATCGCCATTGAGCTTCAGCTCAATCTGCGCTCCATCGGGGAGTGCCCGAACGATGTCAAACAGCTTGCGCGCTGGAATGGTGATCTCGCCGTCGACCAGCTTGTCAGCCGAGGTCGTAGCGATCATCTCCACTTCCAGATCTGTACCTGTCAACGACACTTTGTCGTCGGCGACCTTGACCAGCAGGTTGGCTAGAACCGGCAGGGTCTGACGGCGTTCGACGACACCGACTACCTGTTGCAACGGTTTGAGTAGAGCTTCTCGTTGAATGCTGAATTGCATATATGCGCTTCCCCAATCCTGCTTTTCTGTTTTTAAAAGAAGTTCTGTAGTAGTGGTAGGCGGCGTGGATAACTCTAAAATAAGAAATTACCCTTATAAATCAATGGTTAAGCTAATTATCGGGCTGTGTTCCAAAGAGCCTGATCACTGTGGGTCGATTGTGGATAACTTAGAGGTCCAAATCGTCCACCTATTATCCACAGGTTGCCACAGTACTTTTCAAGCAATCCGTGCACAGCCGCACCGCCTTTAGCCGGTCAGGATGCGAATGAGCTGTTCCCAATCCTGGCGCATGCGTGTGTCCGTCTCGCAATGCTTCTTGATGGTGCGGCAGGCGTGCAGCACCGTTGTATGGTCACGGCCGCCGAACGCTTCGCCGATCTCAGGCAGGCTGTGCTCGGTAAGTTCTTTGGACAGCGCCATAGCGATCTGCCGGGGGCGCGCCAACGAGCGTACGCGTCGCTTGGACAACAGGTCCTGCAGCCGGACTTGGTAGTAGTCGGCCACGGTCTTCTGAATATTGGGCACCGTGACTGCCTGCGCATGCGTGGCGAGCAGGTCGCGCAGAGTCTCTTCTGCAAAATCGATGGTGATCGGTTTGCCGTAGAAGTTGGCTCGGGCCGCCAGAGTGTTGAGCGCGCCTTCCAGGTCACGCACGTTGGAACGGATGCGCTTGGCCAGCAGCATCGCCACGTTCTCCCCTACCGCGACGCCCTTGTCGTGCGCCTTGGACAGCAGGATCGCAGCGCGCGTCTCGAAGTCCGGCGGCTCGATCGCTACCGACAGACCCCAGCCCAGGCGGGACTTCAGGCGCGGCTCCAGCTTGTCCACTTCCTTCGGATAGCGGTCGCAGGTCAGGATGATCTGCTGCTTGGACTCGAACAGCGCGTTGAAGGTGTGGAAGAACTCTTCCTGCGTGGTGTCCTTACCAGCGAAGAACTGGATATCGTCGATCAGCAGTGCGTCCACCGAGCGGAAGCGGCGCTTGAACTCGTCCATGCTCTTGGTGCGCAGCGCTTCGATCATTGAGCCGACAAACTGCTCGGAGCGCAGATACAGCACTTTGAACTCCGGGTTGCGCTCACGCATCAGGTTGCCGGCAGCGTGCATCAAGTGGGTCTTACCCAGGCCGGTGCCGCCGTAAAGCAGCAACGGGTTATAGGCGCGGCCTGGATTCATCGCCACCTGCATGGCGGCAGCCTTGCCCAACTGGTTCGACTTGCCCTCAACGAAGGTTTCGAAGGTGTAGTGCGGGTCCAGGTTGTGGTTAAAGGTGGCCGAGGGTACTTCCGCTACGGCGGGCTCCGCTTTGACCGGAGCCGGGGCGGGGCCCGCAGGGGGCTTGCCGGTTGCTGTAGCGCGGGGCGAACTGGAGCCCACCTCCAGGCGCACAGTCAGGTCATGGCCTGTGAGCTGGCTGATCACCGTTTCGATGCGGGCCAGATAGCGCTCGCGCACCGTCTCCAGCGTGTACGGATTGGGTGCGTACAGCTTCAGGCCATGGGTGTCGTCGCGCGCCTGCAGGGGCATCAGCCACGTATGCAGGTCTTCGGCGTTCAATTCGCCCTCGAGACGCTCGAGACAGCGCCGCCACAGGTCACTCATGGGAAGTCTTCAACCACTGGAAGGAGCGCTTTCGCGCGGGGTGGACCGGAAAGTCTAACAGCAGGAAGCCAGCTTGTTGGTACGGATATCCACACGGATATCCACAGGCAGTCAACAGGTTTTTGTCAACCCTGAAAACACCCCATTTGACAGGGCGCTTTATTGCCCCCCCATAATTTCCAACCTTTTTATCAACTTATTCGGAGGAAGCCATGTCCAAGCGGACCTTCCAGCCCAGCAAGCTCAAGCGTGCCCGCACCCACGGCTTCCGTGCTCGTATGGCCACGGCCGATGGCCGCAAGATCCTGAACGCGCGTCGCGCCAAGGGTCGCAAGCGTCTGATCCCGTAAGCGGCTCGCCAGCATGCGTGCCGCCGGCCTGCCGCGTGAAACGCGGTTGCGAAGCGCCGGTGATTTTGCAGCTCTGCGTCATACCAGCGGCCGCCTCGGCGGCCGCTGTTTTTCTGTGCGCTATCGGGTCAACGACCTGGGCCATCCTCGCCTGGGTCTGGCCATCTCCAAGCGCGTCTCCAAGCGAGCCGTCGATCGCAACCGCATCAAGCGCCTCGTACGCGAGTCGTTTCGACGCGCCCGTCTTGAGCTTCCGTCCGTCGACCTCATGGTGATGGCGCGCGAGCAGGCCTGCGGCCTGCCGGGCCCGGAGCTGCTCGCCGAACTGCAGCAGCTGTGGAAGAAATTGCGTTCCGCCAAAGTCGAGATCACGTTGAAGCCGGGCGACCCGACCGGCACAATCGTGCGTTGACCTTCTCCACCCTCTTCCGCGGCACGGCGTCGCGGGATGCACCGGATCTGCTCCGCGATGAATCAAACGCGTACGTTCCTCATCTTTGCCCTGCTGGCTGTGGCTTGGTTGCTGTTCCAGGCCTGGGAGAAGGATTACGGCCCGCAACCGCCGGTTGCCCCTGTCGCTGCGTCGACGGCCGGCACCGACACCAGCGTGCCTGGCGCCACTTCGTCGACGGCCTCCCCCGCTGCTGCCGTACCGGGCACGGTCAGCGAGGCATCCGCCCAGCTGATCACGGTGAGCACCGATGTGCTGCGCCTGACCATCGATACGCGCGGCGGCAGCGTGGTGCGTTCGGAACTGCTTCACTACCCGGTGGCGCCAGTCACCAAGCAGAACCCCGAGCCCGCACCGGTGCGCTTGCTCGATGACGACCGCGCGCAGTACTTCGTGGCGCAGAGCGGCCTGGTGAGCAATCAGGGCGATGCACCCGATCACCGCGCCGTATTCTCTGTCGCGCAGACGAGCTACACCTTGGCCCAGGGCCAGGACGAATTGAAGGTCGATCTGACCTGGCAGGACGCGGCAGGCCTCAAGGTCACCAAGACCTTCGCACTCAAGCGCGGTAGCTATACCGTCGCCGTCGATCAAAAGATCGACAACGGCGGCAGCACCGTGTGGGCCGGCAATGCGTACGAGCAATTGCAGCGCGTGGCCCCGGCGCAGCAGAAGAGCTGGTGGCAGAACTTCAGCGATCCGTCCTCGCACAGCTTCTATGGCGCTGCCTGGTACAGCCCGGAAGACAAGATGTCGACACTGCCCTTCGCCGATTTTGCGAAGAAGCCACTCAACCACGCCATCACTGGCGGCTGGGCGGCGATGTTGCAGCACTACTTCTTTGTGTCGTGGATCCCCTTGGCGCAGGACGCCAACACTTACAGCACCAGCGTGATCAATCCGGACACCGCGCAGCCGGTGTACCTGATCCGCGCAGTCGGCCCAGCACTCAGCGTCGCGCCCGGCCAGAGCCTGAGCAGCACGTCGCGCTTGTATGTCGGTCCCAAGTTGCAGGGCACGCTGGATCTGGTGGCCCCCGGCCTGGACCTGACTACCAATTACGGCATGCTCACAGTCGTTGCGCAGCCGTTGCATTGGTTGTTGTCGAAGCTCCACTCCATCAGCGGCAACTGGGGTGTGGCCATCATCCTGCTGGTGCTGCTGCTGAAGGCTGCGCTGTGGAAGCTCACCGCTACACAGTTCCGTTCCGGCGCCAAGATGCGCAAGCTGCAGCCGCGCGTAAACGCCCTCAAGGAGCGTTACGGCGACGACAAGATGAAGATGCAGCAGGCCATGATGGAGCTGTACAAGAAGGAGAAGGTCAACCCGATGTCGGGCTGCCTGCCGGTGCTGATCACCATGCCGGTGTTCTTCGGCCTGTATCGCGTGCTGATGGAAAGCGTGGAGCTGCGCCATGCGCCGTTCTTCGGTTGGGTGCACGACTTGTCGGCGCCCGATCCGTTCTTTGTGCTGCCGGTGCTTTACATCCTGGTAATGCTGGCCACGCAGTGGCTGTCGCCCTCTGCTGCGGGCATGGACCCGGCTCAGCAGAAGATGATGAAGGTGATGCCGGTGGTGTTCGGCTTCATGTTCCTGTTCTTCCCGGCTGGTCTGGTGCTGTACTGGGTCATCAACGGTCTCACCAGTCTGACGCAGCAGTGGCTGATCACGCGCAGCGTGGAGCGCGCGGACGAGAAGGCGAAGGAAGCCTGATCGTTTGCCGCTTGAGGAAAAAGGCCGCGAAAGCGGCCTTTTTCTTTGTTGGCTCGACAAAACGCCTCGCCCACCCTCACAACCAGCCCGCATAATTCGCTCATGACCTACGCCGACACCATTGCCGCCATTGCCAGTGCTTCGGGCGCCGCTGGCGTTGGCGTGCTCCGCGTGTCAGGTCCGGCCGTACCGCAGATAGCCGCCGAGCTGCTGGGGCGTGATCCCGATCCGCGCCACGCACACTTCGCGGCTTTTCGTGAGCGCGATGGCCAGCTGATCGACCGCGGGCTGCTGCTCTACTTCCCCGCGCCCGCCTCCTACACCGGTGAGCACGTGCTCGAACTGCAGGGCCACGGCAGCCCGGTGTTGCTCGATACGTTGCTGCGCCGCGTATGCGCGATGGGCGCGCGGCTGGCGCGACCCGGCGAGTTCACCGAGCGTGCCTTTCTCAACGGCAAACTCGATCTTGCCCAGGCGGAAGCCGTGGCCGATCTCATCGCTGCGCGTTCGCAGGCAGGGGCACGTGCAGCACTGCAATCGATGGAAGGCGTGTTCTCGCGCAAGGTGCACGATCTTCTGGCGGCCTTGATCGCGCTGCGCGTGCACGTGGAAGCGGCGATCGACTTTCCTGAGGAGGAAATCGATTTCCTCGCCGATCCCGCCATCATGCGGCAGCTGCACGCCTTGCGTGCGCAGCTGGATGAGCTTCTATCTGAGGCTCAACGCGGCGTGCGCCTCAACGATGGTCTGCGGGTAGCCATCATCGGACGTCCAAACGCGGGCAAGTCCAGTTTGCTGAACGCGCTTGCCGGCAGCGACCGCGCCATCGTGACTGACATCGCTGGCACCACGCGCGACGTACTGCGCGAGCAGTTGAACCTCGACGGCATCGCGCTAGAACTGGCTGATACGGCAGGCTTACGCGAAACGGATGACCCGGTCGAGCGCGAAGGTGTGCGCCGCGCTCACGGCGAGCTCGCGCGTGCAGATGTCGCGCTGCTAGTCACCGACGCCCCGCATGTCGGGCATGACCTCGCCCTGCTCGCCGATCTTCCGGCCAGCGTGGAGCGCATCGTGCTGGTGAACAAGATCGATTTGGACGACCACCCCGCCCGCTACGAAATACGCACCGATGCGATCTGGGTGTGGGCGTCCGCAAAAAACGGGCTCGGCCTGGACACGTTGCGCGATCACCTCAAGCAACTCGCTGGATCAGGCGGTGGCGAAGGCGCGTTCAGCGCGCGTCGCCGTCACGTGCTGGCGCTGGAACAGGTCGCCGGGCACCTGGGCCACGCGGATTCGGTACTGCGGACCATCCGGGCCGGCGAGCTTGCCGCCGAAGAGCTGCGCCAAGCCCAGCATGCGCTAGGCGAAATCACCGGCACCTACACCAGCGACGACCTGTTGGGGGCCATTTTCAGCTCCTTCTGCATTGGCAAATAGGAACCGTCGTGGCCGTTCTCACATTTGTCAGATTTCCCTTATAGAGAAGTCTTATTCCCTCTGGCATGATCGGGCGCCAGTGCGTAAGGTCTTGTTTGGCCTGCGCCAGGTCTTGAGCCCCAACAAAGAGGCAGTTCCATGGAATGGTATCTGAAGGTTCTTAAGCAGCATTACGCTGATTTCAACGGTCGCGCGCGTCGCCAGGAATACTGGATGTACACGCTGTTTAACTGCATTGCGCTGGTTGTGCTGGTGATCCTCACCAAGGTCAGCAGCATCTTCGGCATCCTCTACGCGATTTATGCGCTGGGCACGCTACTGCCGTCGCTGGCCGTCACCGTCCGTCGCTTGCACGACATCGGCAAGTCGGGCTGGTTCGTACTGATTTCCCTGATCCCGATCGTCAGCCTGTATCTGATCTACCTGCTCGCGCAGGACAGTCAGCCAGGCACCAACGAGTACGGCGCCAATCCGAAGGGCGCGTAACGATCCAAGAGAGCCGGCCGTAAGGCCGGCTTTCTTTTTGGCCTATCGCATTTGCGGCCCTACGATGACATCTGGTCGCCGCAATAGGTCAGCAATAACAGCCCGTTACCGAGCAATCTGCTGACGGGCCTTATGCATTGGCGCTAACATGCTGAGTTTGCAAGCGAGCGACTCGGCGTCCCAGGCATGCTCCATTTCTTATTCGGCGCCTTCGGGCTGTCCACCCTCTGGCTTGTTCCCCTGATCTGGCGTGTCGGCAGAAGTCTGCTGAAGCGGCGCACGTTGTCAGGCGGTGGTGAAGGGACGATCCGTTTCTGGCTTGGCGCACTGTTGGTGCTGTTAGCGAGCGCAACGCTCGAAGGCCTGCTGATCGATCAGTACACCGATGCTGCTGATGCCGGCGGCTCGATCTCCCGTGCCTTGTCACATGCCGTTGGCGGCCTGCTTGGAGGGTGGTTGAGCGTGCTGGCCATGCTGGCGGTGATCGCCATGGCCCTGCCGTGGTATCTCGGCGTGACATGGCCGGCGATGTTCAAGCGTGTTTCCGCGGGCGTCGATGTCATCGCTGCGCAGCTGCAGCGCGTGCTTGAGATGATCGCGTCTCAGACGGGGCAAGACGTTTACCGTCCGTCGTTCCAGCGGCGCGGTGCGACGCCCCGAACGCGGCGGCGCGCGCGCGCGCCGCGTGGCACCTGCCGCTACACGTCGAACCCAGGCCGCCCCCGTATCTGCCGTCGCACCAAAGCCCGTGCCAGCTGCGGAACCTTCGGAGTTGTCATCGCGTGCGCCGGTCTCGCGCGTTCGCTATGCCGCGCAGCAAGAGAAAGTGATTCGCGAACCCTGGCTCACGCCAAGGCATGGACGTGCAGCCCCGCTGGCAGCGAAAGTGCCGCTGACCCGCCCCGCCCCGGCGACGGCCGCGAGTCAGGTGGTCGCGAAAGCAAGCGTGCTCCCTGCCGTTGCTGCCACGGCGGTGGAAGCATCTCTCCACGTCGCGGCCCCGATGATGGCCCCGGTTCCGGTGGAATCGTTGCCGAACGTCGACGCTTCGCCAGTATCCATCGATGCTCAAGTCCCGGCGCCGTCCGAGCCGGAAACGGCGGACGAGCTGCAAGACGAGTCCTTCGACATGGATCTTCCCGCCGCGCGCGCGCCACTGGCGGTTACGCCCGTGGCGCCGGGCCGCCGTTGGGCAGCCAATGACGACGCGGCCGTCGGCACACCGACCAGCGTCGTCTCGCCGCAACCATCGGCTCCCGCGCGCCAACGTTCGACGGCCATGCTGCCCCCGCTCTCCCTACTGGCCGCGCCGCGCCAGGATTTCGCAGCCATCGATGACTTGCAGCTCGCTGAAACCGGCGAGCTGATCGAACAACGCCTGCGCGAGTTCAAGGTCCCGGTCACCGTCGTCGGTGCATCGGCCGGCCCGGTCATCACCCGCTTCGAGGTCGAGCCCGCCGTGGGCGTGCGCGGCAACCAGATCGTTGCGCTGATGAAGGATCTGGCGCGTGGTCTTGGACGGACGTCTATTCGCGTGGTCGAAACCATCCCTGGCAAGACCTGCATGGGCCTGGAGTTGCCCAACGAACAGCGCCAGATGATTGCGTTGTCCGAAATCCTCGACTCGCCCGCCTACCGCGATGCGGATTCGCTACTCACGCTCGCGATGGGCAAGGGCATCACCGGTGAACCGCTGGTGGCCGACCTGGCCAAGGCACCGCATATGCTCGTGGCCGGCACTACAGGTTCGGGCAAATCTGTCGCGGTGAACGCGATGATCTTGTCGATGCTCTACAAAGCCACGCCTGACGACGTGCGCATGATCATGATCGACCCCAAGATGCTCGAACTCTCGGTCTACGAGGGCATTCCGCATCTACTCGCTCCCGTGGTCACCGACATGAAGCTCGCCGCCAACGCGCTGGCCTGGTGCGTGGCTGAAATGGAGAACCGCTATCGCCTGATGTCCGACCTGCGCGTGCGCAACCTTGCGGGCTTCAACCAGAAGGTGCGGGAGGCGCGGGCGTCTGGACGTCCATTGATGAATCCGTTTCCCGCACATCCAGAAGTGCCGGAACTACTCGACACGTTACCGATGATCGTGGTGGTGATCGACGAGTTGGCCGACCTGATGATGGTCGCCGGCAAGAAGATCGAAGAACTCATCGCGCGCCTTGCACAGAAGGCACGCGCCTCAGGCATCCATCTCATTCTCGCCACACAGCGCCCATCGGTGGACGTGATCACCGGCCTCATCAAGGCGAACATCCCTACGCGCGTTGCTTTCCAGGTGTCTTCAAAGATCGACTCGCGCACCATCCTTGATCAGATGGGTGCAGAAAGCCTGCTTGGCCAGGGTGACATGCTGTTCCTCCCGCCAGGCACAGGTTATCCACAGCGCATCCACGGCGCCTTCGTTGCCGACGAGGAAGTGCATCGCATCGTCGCGCACCTAAAGCTTTACGGCGAACCCGATTACAAGGACGAGATTCTTGCGGGACCACCCAGCGAAGGATCGGGCGAACTGTTCACCGAGGACGGCGTCGATCCCGAACTCGATCCGCTCTATGACGAAGCCGCCGCTTTCGTGCTGCGCTCGCGCCGCGCTTCCATCTCCTTCGTGCAACGCCAGTTCCGCATCGGCTACAACCGCGCCGCGCGACTGGTGGAAGCGATGGAAGCGGCAGGGCTGGTGTCGTCGATGGGTATCAACGGCCAGCGCGAAGTGTTGGCACCGGGGCCGTCGGACTGATTGCTACGTGCAGTCGTCGTGATGCGTACACGTGCGCTGCTACAACTGGGTAGAGGATGCGTACTGCTTAAAGGAACGCGTCGAGTTCGGCACGTGTCGGCATACCGCCCTGCGCGCCAAGGCGTGTGACCGAAAGTGCAGCGGCAGCGCACGCCTTGCGCACGGCTTCGGGTAAACCTTCGTGCAGGAACACGGCAAGCGCCGCGTTGAATGTGTCGCCGGCGCCGGTGGTGTCGATCACGTCCACCTTGAAGCCGGATTGGTGGGTAGGTTCGCCGCCATCGCGGAACCACGCGCCTTCACTGCCGCGCGTGAGCACCACGGGCGCGGGTGCGCGTTGCATCAGCGAGCGGAAATCCTCGTCGCCGTCGGCACCCAGCAGGATGGCCAGTTCGTGCTGGTTGGGCGTGAGGTAGCGCGCGAGTTTCAGCCATTCCACCGGCAGCTTCTGCGCGGGTGCGGGGTTGAGGATCACCGGTTTGCCAAGGCGCTGGCCAAGGCGAAGCGTGGCTTCGACGGATTCCAGCGGGATCTCCATTTGCACGAGGATGGCGTCTGCGCTGGCCAGCGTGGATTGCGCGTGTTCGATCTGTGCGGGCGTCACGCGCGCATTGGCGGCGGGCACAACGATGATGTGGTTTTCGCCTTCGGCGACGGTGATCGAGGCGGTGCCGCTGCCGCAGTCGGCGATTCGGGCCACATGCTCCAGCGACACGCCTTCGCGAACCAGGCCGTCATGTAGCTGCGTGCCGAAGGCATCGTCGCCCACGGCACCAATCAGGGCGACGTCCGCGCCGAGACGCACGGCGGCTACAGCCTGGTTGGCGCCTTTGCCGCCATGCACGGTGAGGAAGCGCTCGCCGAGGATGGTTTCGCCCGGTGCAGCGAAGCGCGGCGCCAGCGTCACCAGGTCCATGTTGATACTGCCGACCACGACGACGCGCGCCATACCTACTCCATCCGAGCCTCAATGCGGGGATGAAGGAGGATACGGGATGGCGACCCCGCAAGATATCTCGCGGGGTTCAAAGGATCAGCGCCGTGATCGCTTCGCTCAACCGCCGCTGCTGCTCGCCGCCGCAGGCACCTTCTGCCCACGCTTTTCCTGCGCGCGCTCCATGGCTTGTTCGCGCATGGCTTTCCACTTGTCGCTCTGTTCCTGCGTCAGCACGCCGCCGATCTGGCTCTGCGTGTCCTGCATGATCGACTGTGCCTTGGCGCGACGGTCAGCCGGTTTCAGGCTGGCGTCACCCTGCATTGCCTGCAGTTGCTGGTCGCGCTGCTGCAGTAGCGGGCCGATCTTGGCCTGCTGATCCGGCGTGAGCTGGAGCTGTTTGGTCAGGTGCTGCAATTGCGACTGCGCGTCGAACTTGTGCATGTGCTGATTGCCGGCCGGCGCGGTCGACGGGGCGGCCTGCTGGGCAAAGGCCTGGCCTGACAGGGCGGCGACCAATGCAAAAGCGGCGAATGCGGGAAGGCGATTCATGGAGGCTCTCCTGTGGATGTCCTGCCGGGAACGCGGTGGCGCTGCGGTGGTTGACGATGGCTGCGGCGGGTTCGGGTTGATTCCGAGCCTATCGCCCCGACCATCAACAAAACGTCCGCCCGAGTCACCTACTCCTAGGAGCCGCCATGATCGATCTGCATTACTGGCCCACGCCCAACGGGCACAAGATCACGCTGTTCCTCGAAGAATCCGGCGTTCCTTACACCATTAAACCGGTGAACATCGGCAAGGGCGAGCAGTTCCAGCCCGCGTTCCTGGCCATTTCGCCGAACAACCGCATGCCCGCGATGGTGGATAACTCGCCGATGGGCGGTGGTGATCCGGTCAGCGTGTTTGAGTCGGGCGCGATCTTGCAGTACCTCGCCGAGAAAACGGGCCGCTTCATGCCTACCGATGTGCGCGGCAAATACACGGTGCTGGAATGGCTGTACTGGCAGGTGGGTGGTCTGGGCCCGATGCTGGGTCAGAACCACCATTTCAACCGCTATGCGCCGGAGAAAATCCCCTACGCGATCGACCGTTACGTCAACGAGACCCGGCGCCTTTATGGCGTGCTGGACAAGCGTTTGCACGGCCGCGCCTTCATCGTGGGCAAGGACTACACCATTGCCGATATGGCCGCGTATCCGTGGATCGTGCCCTACGAAAACCAAGGCATGGCGCTGGAGGACTTCCCGCACCTGAAGGCCTGGTTCGAGGCCATTCGCGAGCGTCCCGCGACCAAGCGCGCCTACGCTCTTGGTGACGAGATCAAGGGCAAGTTTGACCTGACCACGGACGAGGATGCGCGCAAGGTCCTGTTCGGACAGGGTGCGAAAAACTGACTTCACGCGGTGCATTCAGCGCGGAATGCACCGCTTTTTACGGCAAATCACTGGCTTCCACGCGCACAACGGGTTCTAATCGCCGCTTGTTCTTACGTACGACGCGTTGCCCAAGGAAGTACCCATGCGCGCCCTCCTCTTTGCCGCCCTGACAATGGTGGCCCTGCCGACCATGGCCGAAAAACTCACGATCGAACGCATCTTCGACGGTGGCAGCCTTGCCGGTGCCGCGCCGCGCGGCCTGCAGATATCGCCGGATGGCGGCCGTGTCACCTTCCTGCGCGCCAAGCCGGACGATCAGAGCCAGCTGGATCTGTGGGAGTACGACCTCAAGGGCGGCAAGACCCGCCTGCTGGTGGACTCGAAGAAGCTCGAACCCAACGGTGAACAGCTGTCGGATGCGGAAAAAGCGCGCCGTGAGCGCGAACGCACTGCAGGCCTGCACGGCATCGTGAGCTATCAGTGGTCACCGGACGGCAAGCAGCTGTTGATCCCGATCAACGGCAAGCTCTATGTCTACACGTTGGCGACACCGGATGCGGCGCCCAAGCAGCTCGACACCGGCGACAACGTGATCGATCCGCGAATCTCGCCAAGGGACACTACGTGTCCTATGTGCGTGACCAGAATCTGTGGGTTATCGACCTGACCAGTGGCGAGGCGAAGCAGCTTACCCACGACGGCGGCGGTACCGTGCACAACGGCGAGGCCGAGTTCGTCGCGCAGGAGGAAATGGACCGCAGCACGGGTTACTGGTGGGCGCCTGACGACTCCGCCATCGCCTTCGAGCGCTACGACGAGTCCAAGGTGCCGGTGACCAAGCGCACCGAGTTGTATGCCGACCATACCGACGTGATCGACCAGCGCTACCCTGCCGCCGGCACGCCGAACGTCGCGGTCAAACTAGGCTTGGTGTCCCCGGCCGGCGGCCAGCCGCGCTGGATCGACTTGGGCAAGGATCAGGACATCTATCTGGTCCGCGTGAATTGGTTGCCGGACGGCAAGCACGTCAGCTACCAGCGCATGCCGCGCAGTCAGCAGAAGCTGGATCTGCGCCTGGTCGATGCGAAAACGTTGGCGCAGCGCACGCTGCTCACCGAAACCAGCGACACGTGGATCAACCTCAACGACGACCTCAGCTTCCTCAAGGACGGCAAGAGCTTCCTGTGGGGCAGCGAGCGCAGCGGCTTCCACCATCTGTATCTGTACGGCCTGGATGGCACGCTCAAGCACGCCGTGAGCCAAGGCGACTGGCAGATCGATGGTCTGCTGGCGGTGAACGAACACGTCGGCACGGTGTTCGTCGCCTCGAACAAGGATGCGGTGCCCGAGAAGCAGGTCTACGCGCTAAAGCTCGATGGCAGCAACGCGGGTGCACCGGTGCGCGTGAGTCAGGACGCGGGCACGCATGCGGCCACCTTCGCGCCGGACGGCAGCTTCTACCTCGACAACTTCTCCAGCGTGGATACGCCGCCACAGGTCAGCCTGCACAAGGCGGACGGCAGCTTGGTTACCTGGATCGAGCCCAACAAGCTCGACGAGAAACATCCGTTCTGGAACTACCGCGACAGCCTGATCAAGCCGGAGTTCGGCACGCTCAAGGCGGCCGACGGGCAAACCCTGTATTACCGCCTGTACAAGCCGGCCGGTTTCGATCCCTCGAAGAAGTACCCCGTGTTCGACATGTACTACGGCGGCCCACACGCGCAGTTGGTCACCAATGCGTGGGGCGACTACTTCAACCAGTACATGGCCAACCAGGGCTTTGTCGTGTTCACGCTGGACAACCGCGGCATGGCCCGCCGCGGCCGGCAGTTCGACAGCGTGATCTATCAGCAGCTTGGCGCGGCCGAGGTGGACGACCAACTGGTCGGCATCCGTTGGCTGAAGTCCCAGCCCTGGGTCGACGGCAAGCATGTCGGCGTGTTCGGTTGGAGCTACGGCGGCTACATGACGACCATGATGCTGGCCAAGGCCTCGAACGAACTGGCGGGCGGTGTGGCTGTGGCGCCGGTGACCAACTGGCGCCTGTACGACACCTTCTACACCGAGCGTTACCTCGGCCGCCCGCAGGACAACGACGCCGGCTATACCCGCAGCTCCCCATTGGCGTGGCTAGATGGCCTGACCAGCAAGCTGTATCTGGTCCACGGTATGGCCGACGACAACGTGCTGTTCCTCAACTCGACTGAGCTGATGGCGGAATTGCAGAAGCGCGGCACCCAGTTCCAGTTCATGGCCTATCCGGGCGCCAAGCACGGCCTGAACCTGCCGGGGCAGCGCAGCCACGTCTATCACCTGATCGAGAATTTCTTCCAGCAACAGGTGAAGGGAGCGGCGATGCCTGTGGCGCCGAAGCCGGTGGTGCAGCCGGCTGCGGCTACGACGACCCGATAGCGGCCAGATTTACTTCACCGTCCTCCCAGCCTTCGCAGGGGGACGGGCAAAAAGTAAAAGAAAGGCCGCCTCAAGGGCGGCCTTTTCTTTCGTTCCTATCAACCGGCAATTACTGGGCGTGACCCACACCCGAATCGCCCTGCTCCAGCGGCGGCGGAGTGCCGGCCACGGCGAGCAGCGACGTGGCGTAGCCATCCTCGATGCTGACGGTGGACACCTCGTCCCAGGAGAAGAATGACGCCTCGCGCAGCCATTCCGCGTCGGGCGAGATCTCCTGCATGTTGAAGCCGTCCTCTTCCACGCTGATCAGTCGGCCGATGTAGCAGACCTCTGACTCGTCCTCGCTGTCCACGTGCACGCCGATTACCGGCGCCTGGGCAGCGGCCGCCTGGATGACACTGCGAATGTCGTCCAGCGGGAAGCCCCGCGGGGGCCGCGGCATCAGGTGTTTCAGGACAAGCGCCTTCTCCATGAAGGGAGCATGCTTGTCCGGCGCTTCCAGCTCGGACACGTCGCGGTGACGCATCACATACATGCCGTCATAGGTGATGCCGTCGCCGACGACCCACAGCAGAAAAAATTCGCGACCCACACCGCCCACGTAACCACAGAAGCTGCCGTGTTCGAGTTCGCCGCGCCACAACCGAACCAGCTGATGCTGCTCTTGCGCCTCGCGGAGCTGGGCGCGCTGGCCGGTGGTCTTCAGTTCAATCACATTTCCCATGGTCAAAATTTTACCAGCCCGGGGCTTTCCCCTTGTTTACAGGATGTAACGCGACAGATCTTCGTCCTCGACCAGCATTCCCAGGTTTTTATCGACATATTCGGCGTCAATCAGGTAATTTTCGCCGGATTTATCGGCAGCTTCGTAGGAGATCTTCTCCAGCAGCCGCTCCATGACCGTGTGAAGACGGCGTGCACCGATGTTCTCGGTCCGCTCGTTCACCTGGAAAGCCACCTCGGCCAGTCGGTCGATACCAGAGTCGGTGAAATTCACCGTCACGCCCTCGGTGCCCAACAGTGCGACGTACTGTTTGGTCAACGCGTTATGTGGCTCGCGCAAGATCCGCTTGAAGTCCTCGACCGACAGCGCGGACAGCTCCACGCGGATCGGCAAACGGCCCTGCAGCTCGGGAATCAGGTCCGACGGCTTGGCCAGCGAGAACGCGCCGGAGGCGATGAACAGCATGTGGTCAGTCTTCATCGGGCCGTACTTGGTCGACACCGTGGAGCCTTCCACCAGCGGCAGCAGGTCGCGCTGCACACCCTCGCGGCTTACACCTGCGCCACCAAATTCGGAGCGCTGGGCCACCTTGTCGATCTCGTCGATGAAGACGATGCCGTTCTGCTCGGCGGCCTGCATGGCCTGGGCGCGCACCTCTTCCTCGTTGAGGAGCTTGGCAGCTTCTTCCTCGATCAGCATCGGGCGAGCCGCCTTGATGGCAACCTTGCGCTGCTGGGTCTTGGCGCCACCGATGTTCTGGAACATCTGGCGCAGCTGCTGGCCCATTTCTTCCATGCCCGGCGGCGACATGATTTCCACGCCGACATTCATGGCGAAATCCAGCTCGATCTCGCGATCGTCCAGCGCGCCTTCGCGCAGCTGCTTGCGCAGTTTCTGGCGGGTGTCGTTCTGTTCCGCGCTGGGTGCGGTGTCGTGGGTCCAGTCAGTGGGCGTCTGGCGGCGCGGTAGCAGGGCGTCGAGGATGCGGTCCTCGGCGCGATCTTCGGCCTGAGTGCGCACGCGCTTCATGGCCTGCTCGCGGGTGAGTTTGTAGGCCACGTCGGCCAGGTCGCGGACGATGGACTCGACGTCCTTGCCCACGTAGCCCACCTCGGTGAACTTGGTAGCCTCCACCTTCACGAACGGCGCGTTGGCCAGCGTGGCGAGGCGGCGGGCGATTTCGGTCTTGCCCACGCCGGTGGGGCCGATCATGAGGATGTTCTTGGGCGTGACTTCGTCACGCATGGTCGGCTCGAGCTGCATGCGGCGCCAGCGGTTGCGCAGCGCAATGGCCACGGCGCGCTTGGCGTCGTGCTGGCCAATGATGTAGCGGTCGAGTTCGTTGACGATTTCGCGGGGTGTCAATTCGGACATGGGGTCACCGGAAGGTTGATCTTCAACGCGTCGTGCCAGGCACGACGGCGGATGCTGTCGCGCCGTGCGCTTACAGCTCCTCGATCGAGGTGTTGTGGTTGGTATAGATGCAGATGTCGCCGGCGATCTTCAGTGCGCGTTCGACGATGGCACGCGAATCCATCTCGGTGTTCTCGAGCAGCGCCAGTGCGGCCGATTGCGCATACGGGCCACCCGAGCCGATGGCGATCAGGCCATGCTCGGGTTCCAGCACGTCGCCGTTGCCAGAGATGAGCAGCGAAGCCTCCTTGTCGGCCACGGCGAGCATGGCTTCCAGGCGACCCAGGCGGCGATCGGTGCGCCATTCCTTGGCAAGTTCCACGGCCGCACGGGTCAGGTTGCCGCCGTGCTTGTCGAGCTTCTGCTCGAACAGTTCGAACAAGGTGAAAGCGTCAGCGGTGGCACCCGCAAAACCGGCCAGCACGTTGCCCTTGCCGAGGCGGCGGATCTTGCGGGCATTGGCCTTCATCACCGTGTTGCCGAGGGTGACCTGGCCGTCGCCACCGATCACGATGCGCCCGTTGCGGCGTACCGAGACGATGGTCGTGGCGTGAAAGGATTCCATGGGGGACTCCGTAAAGAGTGAATTCGCCAGAGGTGGGGCCGTGTGGACGGAATCCAAGCCGGACCGCTGGACTACGGCCACCCCGGAGCGGTCTAGCGGCGATTCCATGCCACGACAAGCAAGCCCGCCACCAGGCACCACACCAGCAACGCCGATCCCAGCGCTGGCACCAGCCGCATGCGTGCCACCAGCCAATACAGTGACACTAGATAGGCCAGATAAGGCACTACCGCCCACATGCCAAACAAGATGGTGGTGCGCAGATCTGCCGTGCCGCGCTCGCTGCCCACAATGTAGTGCGCCATCAGAGCGAACGTGGGAAACAGCGGCAGCAGACCGGCGATGTAGTAGTTGCGGGTGCGTGAGAGCAGGCCAATCAGCAGCACCATCACTGCGCCGACCAGGGATTTCACGAGCAGGTTCATGGATGCTCCGGGTGGTCCGGCGGCTCAGAACCTGTGCTTGGTCAGCCGCCCGTCGCGATACACATACAACTCGTAGGAGCGCCCGCGCAATGAGTGTGTCGCCTCCAGCACCACGCGATCGGCGCCGGCGATCAGCGGCGTGGCCAGCAGCTTGTGATCGTCGGGAAGCTCGGCCCACTCGATTTCTCGCTCCAGTTCGAAGCCCTTCCTGTACTTGAACTCTAGAGTGAGCCGCGTGCCGGCCCAGTCCAGTCGGCTATCGAAGCCCTGGCGTGTGCGGAACGTTTGCAGAGCGATGCCGTGGCGATCGGCGAGTTCTGCCATGGCGTTACTGCACATGAAGCAGCCGGACACCACCATGGCCGCGTAGCCGATGCGCTTGAACAGCGATTCGCCCAGCCGCGGCAGGATACGTCGCGCCAGCCACGCCGCGAGTAGCGCCGCTGCGGCCACGATGCCGCCGGCGAGCCATACGTCGGTCGTCAGCAAACCGAACAGTCCATACAACACCAACTTGATCAGGTGCAGGATGATTTCGTTGGCTGCGCGTGTGGCCACGATCTGTTCCTTCTCCAAGCCGTAGCGCAGGTAGAAGCGGTTGAATAGCAGCCCGACCGCGCCCGTGAGCCCGGAGACAAAGCCGGCCGCTCCGCCGATCAGGCACAAGCTCCACAGCGGCCGCGCGCTAGGCCGGGCAGGTGCCGTCGAGGGACGCAGCAGCAGCGGCAGGTTGCCCACCAGGAACAAGCCAAGCGCGGCTTCCAGGTAGGCGGGCTCCACATAGGTGAGCAGCCATGCGCCCAGCCACACACATGGAATCGCCGCCGGCACGAACCAGCGCACGATGCGCCAGTCGATATACGCGAAGAACAGCGCGATGCGTGAGGCGGAACTGACCGTCGTGCCGATCGACAAGGCAGCAGGCACCTGCGCCGCCGGCAGGCCCATACGCAGGATGGGCAGCAGTATCAGGCCCGCACCACCACCGCTCAGTGTGCTGATGACGAAAGCGGCAACGCCGACGCCGGAGAGGAGAAGCAACCAGGAGAACATGGCGAATCGACCATGGACGCCCGCGGCATCCGCATAAACAGCGGTCGATGCTACGGAGCGCCGATTAGAACCCGCTTAGCGGGCGGCGGGTCGGCCTACGGTTCTCGCCTATTTGCGCTTGGCGCGCGGATGCGCGGCATCGTAGACACGCGCCAGGTACTGGAAATCCAGGTGCGTGTAGATCTGCGTCGTAGCGATGTCGGCATGGCCCAGCAACTCCTGCACGGCGCGCAGGTCACCCGAGGATTCCAGCATGTGGCTGGCGAAGGTATGGCGCAGCAAGTGCGGATGGATGCGCTTGGCCAGGCCTTGCTGCAGCGCCAGCGTCTTCAACCGAAGTTGCACGGTGCGCGGATTGATCGGCGCCCCACCGCGGCCTTTGAACACAGGCTGCTCGGGCACCATGCTCTCTGCCTCGCCCAGCGCGCGCAGCGCCGCCACCGCATGCCGCCCGACCGGCACGATGCGCGTCTTGCTGCCCTTGCCGAGCACGCGGACTTCGCCGGCTTGAAGATCGAGGTCGATCCAACGCAGGCCAGTAAGCTCGGACAGGCGCAGGCCAGAGGAGTAGAACAGCTCCAGCATTGCGCGGTCGCGCAGGTTCAACGCCCCCTCGGCTGGCGCTTCCACCAGCGAGGTTGCTTCGTCCACATCGAGCACCTGCGGCAACTTGCGATGCACTTTGGGACCGCGCACACCGGCCAGCGGATCGTGGTCGAGTAGCCCTTCGCGCGTGAGCTGGCGGAACAGGCTGCGGCAGGAGGACAACAAGCGTTGCAAGCTCTTCGGCGACAGGCCGGCGCGATGTTCCGCCGCCACGAAACCGCGCAGGCGATTGGGTTCGAGCGCGCTCAAGCTGGTGACGCCCTGTGCCTCCATCCAGCGCAGCAGCTTGGCCAGATCGCGGCGGTAGCCATCGACCGTATGCGGCGATGCCTGTCGTTCCCCTGCAAGCCGGGTGAGCCAGGTGTCGACGTGATCCTGCGGTGTGGCCATGGGTAGAGCTTAGAGGACTTCCTGCGAGCGACGCAGCGCCGTGGTAACCGTGGCAGCGATCATCTTCAGAAACACCGTGCCCATACCTGGCTGGAAATGGTCGGCGTCGCCGCTGCCAATCGCCAGAATGCCGAACTCGCCCAACGGCATCATCGCGGCCGAGCGGATCTCCGGCGCGTGGTCGCCAAACAAGCGATACAGGCGTTCCGCTGAAAGACGGCCAGAGACGGGTTCGTGGTGCGAGAGAAAGTCAGCGAACTCTGGCACCTGAGAACGCCCACCCGGCACGTGCACCAGCCAGTCGGCGGGCGGTAGGCCCACGGGGCCGAACAGCATCAGGCGCACCTGATCCGTCTGGAAATCCTCCGACAACCGTGCCACCACGCTGCGCGCTGCAACGGCGGGCGTGCCGGCGCGCAGCACGGCGAGGTTGAGCTCGTGCACGCGCTGCATCAGCCGCTCGTTGTCCGCGGCGATGGAAATCAGCGTGGCCAGCTGCTTTTCCAACTCCGCGTTCTTTTCGCGCAGGCTCTGCAGCTGGTAGACGGCCAGCGACGCGACCCGGCCCTGCTCGCGCGGCAGGGTGAGCTGCGCGGCGATATCGGGGTAATCACTGAGAAATTCAGGGTGACGGCGCAGATAAGCCGCGACGTCGCTGGCGGAAAGCGTGTCGGCGATGGCGGTGTCGGACATTTCTACCTCAGCGGAGTCGATGCGTCGCGAGCCCGAGTGTGCGACGCCCGGCTACTGGCTTTCAACCGATATGGACAAAAAATGCTGTCAGCCCAACCACTCGCCGTCGAAAACGAAGGTCGCCGGCCCAGTCATCCACAAGGTATTCCCCGGCCCGGCCCAGTCGATGGTCAACGTGCCACCCGGCAGGGTGACCTTGACCCGCTCGTCGACCTCACCTCGCAGACGCAGCACGGCCATGGCCGCGCTGGCGCCCGTACCGCAGGCCAGCGTCCACCCGCTGCCGCGCTCATGTACGCGCAGATTCAGCTGGCCGCGGTCGATCTTTTGCACGAAACCGGTGTTGACGCCTTCCGGGAACCGCTCATGCGTGGTCAGCAGAGGGCCGAGGCGCCCCAGGTTGGGAGCATGCAGATCCGACACCACGACCACGGCATGTGGGTTACCCATCGATAGCGCGCCGATTTCCAGCACTTCGCCGCCGACGTCGATGGCGTAGCGATCCGCCGTGAGGTCGGCGCGGAACGGGATCCGCACGGGTTCCAGCGCGGGCACGCCCATATCCACCGTCACCTCGTTCGGGCCGGTAAGGCGCACCGCGACCGGGCCGGAGGGGCTTTCCAATCGCACCGTATCGCCGATGGACAGTTCGCCTGCGCGATGCAGCCATGCGGCTACGCAGCGCACGCCGTTGCCGCACTGGCCCGACAGCGAGCCATCGGCGTTCCAGATGCCGTAGTAGAACGCACACGAGGCATCGCGCGGCGGCTCGATGCTGATCAGCTGATCAAAGCCCACGCCGGTGTGGCGATCGGCGATGGCGCGGATCTGTGCTCCGTCGAGCGGAAACGGGCGCTGGCGGCAATCGACCATGACGAAGTCGTTGCCGATGCCGTGCATCTTGGAAAACGAAAGCCTCATTACATGAACTTGCCGCCGGTAATCCGGCCGTTGGTATCCACTTCGGCGAAATAGCGGCTGTTGTTGGTACGCAACTCGCGCGTGGCGATCGTGCCCGGCAGCACCAGCAGCACGTCTGGATACGCCGCACGGAACTGATCCGGTGTCGGGTGCGCGGCGATGAAGGTGTTGAATGCCGTCATGTCGGTCACGAAGCCATGCACCGGCGCAGGTGTCACGGGGGTGATGACAGCGGGCGCGGCCGGTTTGGCAGCCGGTGTCGCAGGCGCTGCCGGCGTGGCCGGATGAACGGTGGCGGCTGGAGTCGCCTTGGGCATGTACAGCGGTCCCTTGTTACCGCACCCGGCGAGCAGGGCAAGGACGGAGCACAGCGGGACTAGCAGGAGGGATCGGCGCATGTCGGGGTATCCGGCGGGAACCGCCGCAGTATAGGCAAGCCTAGAAAACGTAGCGAGCAAACAGACACGCTCGGTTCAGCCCGCCGTCCAGACCCCGCCAGCCGCTATGATGCCGCCGTCGCCGCCCGCGCGCGGTTTGAGTGCACAAAGACGTACGACGATGGATTGGACCGCGCTGCTGCGCCTCCCCGCGACGATCCTGCTGATCCTGGCAGTGGTCGCGCTGATGTTCACCCTCTTCCAGTTAGTGGCGTTGCGTCACCGACTGGATCACGGACAGCGGTTGGCGGCGGCGGGACGCGCCGTGCTGCTGCTCGTGGCGTTCGCGATCACCTTGGCGCTGACCGGCATGGGCTTTGCCTTGCGCGGGTACCGCTTGCTTACCGAAGAAGCACCCGTGGTCGACATCGACGCACACATCCTTTCCCCGCAGCGCTGGCTGCTCGTGCTGCATTGGCCGGACGGTACCAGCCGGCGCGTGCAGGTGGCCGGTGATGCCTGGCGCGTGGAAGCGGTGGTGCTGAAGTGGAAGACGCCGCTGCTGCCGCCGATGTATCGCCTTGATCGCCTGTCGGGGCGGTATGACGACCCGAATGACGAGATGCACGCGCCGCGCACCGTGGTCGATTTCCGCGAGGCCGGTGATTTCGATCTACTCGACCTGCATAAGCAATACCCGAGTTGGGTGCCGGATGTGGATGTGCTGTTCGGCAGCGGCGTGTTTCTGCCGCTGGTGGATCAGGGGCATTACTCGGTGAGTTTGATGCGGACGGGGGCGTTGGTGGCTAGGCCGGATGAAGCTACGGTGCAGAGGATTGCGCAGCCGTTTTGATGGGGCGCGTTTCTGCCGCAAGACTGCTCCCTCTGCCCTTTGGGGAGAGGGTTGGGGTTGGGGATCAATCTAGCCTCACCGTTGTTATCGTCATCCCGGCGCAGGCCGGAAGCGCTTTTCAACAGCCGAATGGCTGGTCATCCAGTTTCTGTATCGCTTGGTTGTCGCGTTACGGCGACCTGGCCGCCTACGCGGCGGGCGTTTCGCCCTCCTGCCGGAGGCCGAGTCACTTTTCTTTGCTTGCCCAAAGAAAAGTAACCCGAAGAAGGGCACCCCGGATGAGTCGCCTATCGGGCTGACGCCCGATAGGTACGCGGTCGGGTTCCGGGCTTTTCGACGGGGCTCCTGCCCCGGCGAAAAGTGGCTGGCATCCCTGCCAGCCACCCCTACGGGGCCATCTCTCCACCCGGCCGCCGCCTCATACGGGGACCCGGAAGATCGAAAGCAACAAGCAGACGGCTCGTGCAGCTTCGCTGCACATCGCATCACGGTGGGTCGCGTTGCTCCTGCTCTAGTGCATTGCGCATGCGCCTCAGAAAGGCGAGGCGAGAACCCTGCCCTATCGCATCACGCAGAAGCGTCTTCGCAATCAGCCAAACACCTTCTCATACCGCCAAGCATCCGCCCCATCCCCGTAATACCGCGCATATCGCCCAATGCGCACGTACCCCAACCGCTCATACAGCCGGATCGCATCCTGATTATCGATGCGCACTTCCAGGCGCAGCGACGTGCAACGACGCCGCGCCGCGAGTTTCTCCGCAGCTTCGAGCAAAGCCGAGCCCACACCCTTGCCGCGCGCTTCTGCCTTGGTGGCGATGGAGTACAGCCGCGCCACATGAGTCCCCTTGCGGAAGAACACCACGGCGGTGCCCAGGAAATGGCGGTGATTGGCGCTGGCGACGAGTACCTGCGCGCTTTCGCTGTCAAGATGACGTCGGTATTGGGCCCGGCTCAGGCGATCGGTGGCGAAGCTGCTCTCTTCCAGGGCAACGAGGTCGTCGAGATCCGAGAGTTCTGCGCGCCGCACACGTACAGCGGCGGTCGCGGGCATGGGTGTCATCAGGGGCGGTTCCGCTGGCGCGCAATGAAACAAGGCGCGCACTGTAGTCCCCCCTTCCCCTGGGGGGCAACGATGACTTGTGGCGGATTTCAGAGCGTGTTCAATCTTCGGGCGCCGCGTCGCGCAGGATGTAACGAAAAGGTGGATGTCAGGGCGTGATGCGGTGACGGAACCGGTCATGATTTTCCTGGCATTTCGGGAAGGGGCACCCCCATCGCCTGGAAATTGAACCGCCTCTGAGTCCGCCCGGAGGGCTGTCTTGTGTCGCGCCGCGCATGTGCGCACACTGCGCCACTTGCGCCGTGCCGCCCCGTTCCCCGCGTGACGACACTCCTCAGTTCTATCTGACAGAGGTGTCATGACTCGTCTCGTCCTTGTTGTCGAGAAGGCCTCCGACTGGAGCGTCTACTACCCGTCCGCGGACGTGGTTACGGCGATGGATTACCTGCGCGAACCTGTCGGCGTCGACGACGAGCGCACCCACGTCATCAACCTGTGCCGCAGCTACAAATACCTGGGCGCGGGTTACTACGTTTCGCTGCTAGCCGAGGCGCGCGGGCATCGCGTGATGCCGTCGGTGCGCACGGTGAACGATTTGCGTCGCCGCTCGCTGTACGGCCTGGAGATCGAGGACCTCAGTTCCAAGCTCACCCATTTCCTGCCGGCCGGCGGCCGAGACACCACCGACTTCGGGATCCTGGTCTACTTCGGGCAGACGGCTCACCCTGCGCTGCAGGACCTGGCGCGCCAGGTATTCGAAATGTTTCCCTGCCCGCTGCTGCGTATCGAATTCGAGCGCGACCGCATGTGGCAGATCAGTGCCATCAAGCCGGTGGGCCTGCACACGCTGGACGACGCACAGGAAGACGCCTTCGCCGAAGAGCTGGATCGCTTCAGCAAGAAGCTCTGGCGCAAGCCCAAGGCGCGCAAGCAGTTTCGCTACGACATCGCCATGTTGGTCGACCCGCATGAGGTGATGCCGCCATCAAACAAAAAGGCGCAGAAGCTGTTCATCGCAGCGGGCAAGGAACTGGGCATCGAAGTCGACCCCATCGGCAAGAACGATTACCAACGGCTAGCGGAATACGACGGCCTGTTCATCCGCGAAACCACCGCCAGCGACAACCATACCTACCGCTTCGCGCATCGCGCGGAGAAGGAAGGCATGGTGGTGATGGATGACCCCACATCGATCCTGCGTTGCACGAACAAGATCTTCCTCAACGACCTGATGGTGTCGCGCAAGCTCGCCGTGCCGCGCACGGAAATCCTTTATCGCGATGACGCCAAGGGCTTGAAAGAGGTTTCGGAGAAGCTCGGCTTTCCGCTGGTGCTGAAGATTCCCGACGGCTCGTTCTCGCGCGGCGTGGTGAAGGTGGAGAGCGAAGCGGCGCTCAGCAAGGCGACGGGCGAGCTGTTCCAGCACAGCGCGCTGTTGATTGCACAGGAATTCGTGCCTACCGAGTTCGACTGGCGCGTCGGCGTGCTCAACAACGAGCCGCTGTACGCCTGTAAGTACTACATGTCGCGTGGCCACTGGCAGATCTACAACCACGGTGCCAAGGGTGCGTCCAAGTCTGGCGAATCGGAAACGCTCCCGATCGAAAAGGCACCGGCCGACGTGGTGAAGCTGGCGCTCAAGGCTACGCAGGCCGTGGGCAACGGTCTCTATGGTGTGGACATCAAGCGTATCGGCGACAAGCCAGTGGTGATCGAGGTGAACGACAACCCGTCCATCGACGCGGGCGTCGAGGACGAATACCTCGGTGAAGAACTCTATCGCCGCATCATGCAGGAGTTCCTGCGGCGCATGGAGCTCAAGCGTTCCGGCGATACCAAATAGCCTGCATCCATAGTGGGGTGATTCCGGCAGCCCGTCCTTGAACTGCCGTCACGCGGGCGCGATCCATCGCGCCGCTCCAGCGAGGTGCCCAGCCATCCCAGGCCATCGTCAGGAGCCCCACGCCGCGACGTTCCTGCCGCGGCATCCACTGCCAAGTAGATTCGTTATCGGGTCAGTTCCAGATCAGCCGCGCGGCCGAACGACGGCGCGGCCGGACCAGCAGGCCCAACAGTTGACGGGGTAGCGACGGCTCCAGCGCCAGCAGCACCACCAGCGGTGCGCCCACCAGCCAGAACGCGGGCGTCCAGCCGAACGTGTGCGTATGGGCAGGCACCAGCGTGGTGAGCAACAGCGCAGCGCCGGCCAGCAGCCACAGCAGGGCAGCGCCAAGCAGACGTTCGTGATGGGCAGTTCGAGTGCTGGGGCGCATGGCGGTAGTCCGTCGTCGTGTTGAGGCAAGCGTGCCCGGCGCTGATCTCAAAACCTGCGATGCCACACGCGGCGCGGCTTGCGGAGCTAAAATAGGCGGTCCGGCCGAGCCGGAAGCCGCTTCTGGAGCGGCATCGACTTTCATCAGGAGCGCGCATGAGTGCAGGACAGTTCGCGGTATTCGGCCACCCCATCAGCCATTCGCTGTCGCCGCAGATCCACCAGGCGTTCGCGCGCCAGTTTGGGATCGACCTGGAGTACCGCACCATCGACGCGGCACCGGGCGAGTTCGAAACGGCCGTGCGCGAGTTCTTTGCCAACGGTGGTCGCGGTGCGAACGTAACGCTGCCGCACAAAACGGCGGCCTTCGCGATGGCTGACGAGCGTAGCCAGGCTGCCAGCCGGGCGGGCACGGCCAACGTGCTCACCGCGTTGCCCGGTGGCCGCGTTGCCGGCCACAACACCGACGGCGCCGGCATGGTGCGCGACATCACTGAGCGCCATAGCGTGGACCTGCGCGGCCATACCGCCCTGCTGCTTGGCGCCGGTGGCGCGGCGCACGGCGTAGCGTGGTCGTTGCTGGATGCTGGCGTGGATACGTTGACCATCGTCAATCGCACGCCCGAAGCCGCCGACGCGCTGGCCGACGCCATCGGCGAACCGGCCCGCGCGCACACGCGCTACTGGGAAGACCTGGCCGATCTGGGCGCGTTCGACCTCATCGTCAATGCGACCTCGGCCGGTGTGCTGGGCAAGTCGCTCGACTTGCCGTTCGCCATCGTCGGCAACCGTGCGCTTTGCTATGACCTCTCCTACGGCGTGGCAGCCACCGGTTTCCTGGCCTGGGCGCGCACGGCTGGTGCGCGATACGCCTTCGATGGCCTCGGCATGCTGATCGAAACCGCGGCCGATACCTTCGAGCTGTGGCATGGCAAGCGTCCGGATACCGATCCCGTCTACGCCGATCTGCGCAAGCAGTACGGCTGAGCCCGCTGGTATGTCACGCCCGGCGAGTGTGTTGAGCTGCCGGGCGGGCTGCGGTGCGTGCTGTATCGCGCCGTCGATTTCTTCACCCATTCCCGGCATGCCCAACGGCAAGCCGGCTGGGATGCGCTGCATACAGCTGACCGACGACAACCGCTGCGCCATCTTCGGCCAGCCTGAACGTCCGGCGGTGTGCGCCGGCCTGCGGCCGGACCTTGCCATGTGTGGCGATTCCCGCGACCGCGCCATGGCCTACCTGGACGCGCTCGAGGCAGCCACCCGTTCAGACTGATAAAGCCTTCACGCCGGCAGGCGGTCGCAAGAACCTGCATGCCCGGAGTGCGGACGTATAGACGTCTGGCCCACACGTCGCCGTGGTAGTTTGCCCGGCGCAGGGGGCACATTACGGGGAGAGAACGTCATGGTGCCTGGGGTTTTGGTCCGCCATCTGGCGGTGGGCGTGCTGGCGGCGACATTGGCTGGCGGTTTTGCTGCGCGAGCTGTTGCTGATCCGGTCGTCGGTTCCACCAATGTCGCCACGGCGGACCCGACCGTGCCGCGTCCGCCGGGCCAGCCTTGCGTGGTGACCTTGTTCACCAACGTAACGTTCGACGACTTCAATGCTCGTCCCTATAGCTACACGCCCCCTGCCTCGTGCACCGGCGCGTGGGCCAAGGTGGTGCTGGAGGCGGACTTCTCCGTCACGGCTGGCCGCCAATACGACCGCACGGCCACCCTGTGGCTGGGCGGCGTCAACCTCTATTTCGGAACCACCCAGGAACCCTCGGCGGCGGTGTCGCCGGCATGGCACGTCGAGCGCGACCTCACCGACTACTCGGCCTTGTTGCGCAGCGTGGGCCAGGGGCAGGCGATCATCGGCAATGTGGTGAACAGCACTTACACCGGCGTGATTCATGGCACGGCGCGCCTGCTGTTCTATCCGGCATCGGCCGGTGCGCGTGCCGCCGTCGCGCCGGACGCGGTGTACCCGCTCGGTAGCGACCCGGTGGGTAGTACGACGTCGCTCAATACGTCGAGTGACAAGCTGGCACGCACGCTCACCCTGCCCACCAACGTGGAGCGCGCCTATCTGGATGTGTTTACCCAGAGCCAGAGCAACGACGAGTTCTGGTACACCTGCGTACCCGATGCCTACGCCACGGAAACCAATGAATGCGGTGGCGGCAACTTTCGCGAGGCGGAAATCAGCATCGACGGCACGCCGGCCGGCGTTGCGCCGGTGTATCCATGGGTCTATACGGGTGGCATCGATCCTTATCTGTGGCGACCAACGCCGGGCGTGCAGACGCTGAACTTCCTGCCGTACCGCGTGGACCTCACGCCGTTCGCCGGCCAGCTCAGCGACGGCAATCCGCATGAAGTGGCCGTGCAGGTGGCGGGTGCGAACAGCTACTTCTCCGCCACCGCCGCGTTGCTTGTCTATCGCGACGCGCATGCCACCCAGATCACCGGCAAGGTCACGCGCAACACGTTAACGGGGCAGGCGCCGACGCCAACTATCGGCAGCACGCTGGCGACGGCGAGCAACGGTAATATCGACGGTGCTATCACCACCAAGCTCGACCGTCGCTTCGTCATCGAGGGCTATGCCAACACCTCGCATGGTCGCATCACCAGCACGGTGACGCAGAACACCGGGTTCGATGACAAGCAGACCTTCACCATCAACAGCAGCACCTACCGTCAGCAGACGTGGCAGCGCACCTGGTCGGACAGCACGAGTCAGAGTCGCCTCGGCAACTTCCTGACGGCGGAACGGCACGAGCATTTCGACTACCCCTTCTCGCTCGACTACAACCAGCTGTTGGCTAGCGATGGCAGCTCGAGCGCTGCCTCCACCGTGCATCAGGGGTATCGTCAGCGCGACGAATTGCGGCTGTTGGGCTTGACCGTCTATGGGGCTGATGTCGACAACACCGTCGATTCAACGGACACGCTCGCCATCGACGCCAGTGGCAGCGTGACCGGCCACAGCGGTCAGCAGAGTTCACAGGCGTTTGTCTTCCGCGACACACTGGGCAGCTGCTATCGCGCATCGGTCATTACGCAGGCCGGCGCCGTGACTGGCTATGACTCGGGCAAGGGCTGCCCAGACAGGGTTAACCGCGTATCCTGGTTTGCGCATCCTGATGGATCGCCAGACAGCAGTCTGTTGCCGGGTCGCTGACGGTAGCCTTGCCGACCCGCGCTGCGTGCGTGGGTCGGCTTGCGCTTCGTGACGCGGAGCAACATCCCCGCAATATGTGATGTCTAAGCTTGCGCGCCTTGCCGGCGCGCCGGCTTTGATTGTCTGTGTGGCTCATGTCTTCCGCTTCGTCGCGCCGTCGTGCCCAGGGTGTCGTTCGCTACAGCCTGCCGATTCTCATTACGCTGATTGCCGTTGCCGGTGGAGTGATCTACTGGCAGATCAGGCACGGCAATGCCCCCGAGCAACCAACCAGCGATGTCGCGGCAGCCTCCGGCCCGGTCGTGCACACGATGCTGGGCACTGATGAATTGCTGCAGCGTGCGCGCGACGCCATGACGGCTCAGCGCCTACTCGCTCCCGCCGGCAACAACGCGTTCGAACTGTATCTGGCGGTGCTTCAGCGCGAGCCGGGCAATCGCGTGGCACAAGATGCCTTGCGCGAAGTGTTCCCGTTTGCAGCCAACGCCGCCGAGCAGACTATTGATGCGGGTGACGCCACCGAAGCGCAGCGCGAGATCGATCTGCTGACACGCGCCGATCCGCACAATTACACGCTCACTCTGCTGCAATCCAAGCTGCAGGCACAGCGCGCGACGGTGGCGCAGCAAGCTCAACAGGCGCAACAGCAGGCCAACCGCCGCGAGCCGACGCCGCCGACGCCTTCACGAACGGTCGCTCCAGTGGCCGTGGCCGCGCCCCCACCGGCAGCCGCACCGGTCATTCCACCGGCCAAGCCCGCCAATGCGCCGACATCTTCCGCACAGACCATGGCGTCACTGCATGTGCCGTCCACGCCAGTGGAAGCTGCGCCAGCATCGGCAGTGCATGCCCGTGTTCCAGTGATGGCACCAACGATGGCAGATGCCACGGGCGGGAGCGCTCCGGTGCTGACGCATCGCGTCGCGCCCGCATATCCACCTGATGCGAAACGCACGCGCCGCCAAGGCTGGGTGGATGTCACCTTCATGGTCCAACCCGACGGTAGCGTCACCAGTGCCAGCGTGACGGATGCCGACCCCAAGTACGTGTTTGATCGCGCGGCGCTCAGTGCCGTGTCGCGCTGGCAGTTCTCGCCGGGCATGCAAGACGGCAAGCCGGTGGCTGCGCAGGTGCGTCAGCGCATCGAATTCCGTCTGTGAGGCCGTTACTCAGGCACGAAAGCGCATAATCATACGTGGCCTATCAAGGAGTCACGCCATGCAGCGCTTCATTGCCCCTGCCGTTTTCGCCATTGCTGTTGTCCTGGGTGGATGCCAGGCATCGACACCCGCCATGCCCACGCCCGTGCATGGTTACGTCACCGACATGAAGGCATTCGATGCTTTCATCGCCACGCGTCCGACGCCCGATCAGTTCCGTGCCACTTATCCTGACGTGCAGTTGATGCTGCCTGGCACGGTGAGCACGATGGAGTACCGCTCCAACAACAGCCGCTATTACGCGGAGCTCGACAAGGATGGTCGCATCACTGGCGGGCACTTCAGCTGAGCTGTCGATGACGTTGTCGTGCATGCGTTCGTGAGGTGCACGAGTCACATCGCTGACATGATGTATCACTAATGTGACAGGCTTCCGCCGGGACGCCTGAGGGGCAGGTGCGCTTGTGCGCGGGTAACACCATGTAGCGGTGCCATGTCTCGTTTCGCTTCCCTTGCAGCACGCCCACGCGTGCTCGCTGTCGTTTCGCTGATCGTGCTCTTGGTTATTGGCGGCGGCATCTGGTTCTGGTCGACGGGGTCGGCATCGAGTGGCACAGGTAGCACCGGCGTGGCCAGTGCATCATCCGCGGCTGGCACCGACGACAACGGTGTGGGCATCTTGCTCGACCTGGCCAAGACCGCCGTGACCGAGAAGCGCCTCGTCGCGCCGGCCGGCAGCAATGCGTATGAGTTCTACCTCAGCGTGCTGCAGCTCGATCCGCAGAACAAATCGGCAATGGACGCGCTGCATGAGACTTTCCCTTCCGCTTCCGCCGACGTAGAGCGCGCGATCAACGACAACAGCCTGGATGAAGCCCAGCGCGAACTGTCGTTGCTGCGCGAATTCGACAGCACCAACTACATACTGTCGTTGCTGGGTGGCAAGCTGGATGCGCAGCGCCAGATCCAGACCCGCCAGGACGAAGCACGTGCCGCGGCGATGCAGGCGCAGCCGCAGTCGGCCGGTAACGGTTCGATGCCGTAATCGCCTTCAGCGCAACAAGGGACCTGCTTTCTTAAGCAGCAGGTCGACCAGTTCGGGCTGCATGAAGTCGTAGCGATCAGGAATATCCAGGCACACGATGCGCTTGCCGTGGAGCCGCGCGCCATGCCGTGCCTGCAGGCGCCGACGATGCGAGGCCTCCATCACTACGATCAGCTCGGCCCAATCCAACTGGTCGGCGGAAAGCGGAGTTTCCGCATCGTCGGCCAAACCGGCCGAATCGACCTGCAAGTGTTCCCACTCGCCAAACACCAAAGCTGCGGTGGGGCTGCGCAGCCGGTGCCGGCTGCACAGGAACAGCACGCGTCGTGGTGCCGTCATTGCGCCGCGAGGTACTCGTCTTTCAGGCGCACGTAGTGGTCCGCCGAGTAATGCAGCTGCTCGATCTGCTGGTCGCTGAGCACGCGTACGAGCTTGGCCGGGTTGCCCAGCCACAACTCGCCCTCACCCACCACCTTGCCCGGCGGGATCACGCTGCCCGCGCCGACGAAGCCGTGCTTCATCACGACCGCGCCGTCGAGCACGGTGGCGTGCATGCCGATCAGACAGTAGTCCTCAATGGTGCAGGCGTGGATTACCGCGCCATGCCCGATGGTGACGCCTTCACCGATGATGGTCGGCTGGCCGCCGGGCGTATACGGGCCATCGTGCGTGACATGCACGACCGCGCCGTCCTGCACGCTGGTGCGCGCGCCGATGCGTATGTAGTTGACGTCACCGCGCAACACCGCGCCCGGCCAGATGGACACGTCGTCGAACAACTCGACCGCGCCGATCACCGTAGACGCAGGGTCGACATAAACGCGCTGATGCAGCGTGGGCCAGATGCCCTTGTACTTGCGTATAGGATCCATGGGCCTATGGTACCTCGCTGCTTCCGGTCGCGCTGTGAGGGTTAGCCCTGCTCCTCTAGCACGCGCTTGGTGTAGCGGTACCCCGCTTCCATCGCTCGCTCCCAATCCTTCCAGTCGAGCATGCCGATATGTTCCAGTGGCGGCGTCAGCAGCAGGTCAGCGCGTTCGTGACGATGCTCGCTCGGCCCTTCGCTGTTGACCATGGCGGCGCGCACCAGGGTGGAAACCAACCCAGGACGTTGGATGTCCTGCCGCCCCAGCAACAGCTGCCACCATGGTGGCGTGGCGAATTCCTCAGCGGTGGTGAGCAGTGAAATCTCCGCGCGGATATCGATGGCAGTGATGTGCGAGAGGCCGTCATCCGCCATCACGTCGGTGGGCAGGTTGTCGACCAGCGCGCCGTCCACGAACACGCGACCGTGGTGCAGCACTGGCGGCAGTACGCCGGGAATGGCGCTTGACGCGCGCAGCCACAACCACAACGGGCCGTCTCGATGCACCTTCATGCCGTCTCCGGACAGGCAGGTGGATACACAGAAGAACGGGAGCGTCAGGTCTTCGATGTCGAGCGCGCCGAAGGCGCGGCGCAGCATCAGCGCCGCGCGGCGGCCACGTGTGAGTGCGACGATGGGCAGCGTCCAGTCCGACAGCGGGCGGCCCTGCACAAACGCGCGTCGCAGCGTATCGATCGTGGTATCCAGTTCCCATCCCGCCGCCACGCTGGCGCCGATGATTGCGCCGATGCTGGTGCCGCCCACGGCGTCGAACGTGTGGCCTGCTTCGTACAGCGCGCGCAGCGCACCTAGGTGCGCCACACCGCGTGCGCCACCGCCGGCCAGGACGAGTCCGCGGGCATTGCCACTGATCACGCGTGCCAGCCGCGCGATGTCCGCCCGGCCACCAATATGGTGATGCTGCAGCTCTCCACTGAACTCGCTGCGCCATCGCTTCGCCGCGCCCAATGCCGGTTGGCGCCCCGGGTACAGCAGGATCAGATGGCGGGGGCGATGGCCGGCGCGCGAGGGATCCATCGGCATGGCTTCCGGCCACGGCCGCGACGGTTGCGCGGCTAGTGTTGGCAACAGCAGCACATCCGCCTGCCGCAGGCAGCGCTCTCGCCATAGGCTGTCGCCCATGCTGTCCAGATAGATGACGAAGCGCGCCTGCGCTTCGCGTTCGGCAAACCAGTCGCTACCCCGGCCGGCACCGTGCTCGGCGTCGATCACCACGCAGGTGCCCCAATGCTCCAGCTCCATCGCCAGCTGCATGGCCAGCGAGCGGGCGGGCACGTCGGCACTGGCGGGCAGTAGAGCGAAGGTGTGCGCGATGCCGGGGCTCTCGTCGCCCCGCATGCGTTCCTGCAGGCGGCCAATGGCGACCCGCGCCACGCCCAGCATCGCCTGTGGGTGACGTTGAATCAGCGCCTCGTAGGCGGCCAGATCCAGTCGCAGCAGTTCGCTGTCGCGCAGCGCCCTTGCGGTGTGGTGGCGCGGCTCGCCGGTGATCAGCCCGATCTCCCCGATGCTGTCGCCGGCCGCCACCAGGCGTACCCATTCGGTGGGCCCGGCAAATACGCCAAGGCTGCCGCTGACCACGAAGTAAAGCGCGTCCGCCGGATCGCCCTGCTTGAACAGGGTGCGACCTCCGGGGAGGGAAAACCATTGCAGTTCAGGAACCAGCGCGGCCAGCGCCTCGTCCCCGAGGTGCCCGAACACGTCGCTTCGACGCAGTAGGGCGGAAAAATCGGGCTTAGACATGGCGCGGGATGGTAAGGCTGGTGTTGTGACAAATCGTGACGTGGGGAGTGTGACGGCGGCTTGATTTCGACCCATTGGGTCGCCACGCTGGCAGGGCATTCAGGAGACACCATGGAACAGACCAATCCGCTGCTGGCCGACGACACCCTGCCGGCGTTTTCGCAGATCCGCCCCGAGCACGTCACCCCCGCCATCGACGCCCTGCTGGCCGATTACCGCGCTGGCATCGAGGCACTGACCAAGCCCGGCGCCGCGCCCGATTTCGCGAGCGTCATGCTTACCCAGGAGCGCCTGGAGCAGCGCCTGGCACGCGCCTGGGCGCCGGTAGGCCATCTGCATGCGGTGGCGGACAGTGAGGCACTGCGGGAGGTCTACGGGCCAGCCGAGGAAAAGCTCACCGATCACGCCATCGAAGTTGGCCAGAATCGCGAGCTGTATCAGGCCGTCCAAGCCCTGGCCGACGCGCCGGAGTTCGTCGGCTTGCCGCGCGCTGAGCGCGCGCTGGTGGAGCACGCGTTGCGCGACTTCCGCCTGTCCGGCGTCGCCCTGGAAGAGCCGGCGCGTTCCCGCTACCGCGAGATCGGCGTGGAACTGAGCCGTCTCTCCACCGAGTTCTCCAATGCCGTGCTTGACGCTACCGACGCGTGGCATGAGCACATCACGGACGAGCGCGACCTCGCCGGCATCCCCGAGTCCGGCCGCGCGGTGCTGCGCCAGTATGCCAAGGAGCAAAACCTCGACGGCTACCTGGTCACGCTCAAGCAGCCGAGTGTGCAGGCTGTGCTCACCTACGCCGACAACCGTGGCCTGCGCGAGCGCGTGTACTGGGCGTATCAGACGCGCGCCTCCGACCAGGGCCCGCAGGCTACCAAGTACGACAACAGCGGGCGCATTGAACGCATCATGGCGCTGCGCCATGAGGCTGCGCGACTGCTCGGCTTCAACAATGCAGCGGAGGAATCGCTGGCCACCAAGATGGCCGCGTCGCCTGCCGAGGTGATGGAGTTCCTGCGCGATCTGGCCAATCGCGCCAAGCCAGTGGCGCGCAAGGAGCTCAACCACCTGCGCGAGTTCGCCACCACGGAGCTGAAGCTCGACAACCTCGAATCCTGGGATGTCGGCTACGCCTCGGAGAAGCTGCGCCAACGCGAGTACGACCTCGACGAGGAACAGCTGAAGCCCTACTTCCCGCTGCCGGCGGTGATCGAAGGCCTGTTCGGCCTCACCCAGCGGCTTTATGGCATCACCCTCAGCGCGCGCGACGGTGTCGACGTGTGGCATCCGGACGTGCGCTATTACGACGTGCGCGACGCCGACGGCCGCGTGTTCGCCGGTGCCTATGTTGATCTCTATGCCCGCACCGGCAAACGCGGCGGCGCCTGGATGGATGTGTGCCGCGCCCGCTTCCGCGATGGTGAGAATGAGCAACTGCCGGTGGCCTTCCTCACTTGCAACTTTGCGCCGCCGACCGAAGGCCGCCCTGCGCTGCTCACACACGACGACGTGCTCACCCTCTTCCACGAATTCGGCCACGGCCTGCATCACTTGCTGACCGAGATCGCCCTGCCTTCCATCGGCGGCATCGACGGCGTGGAATGGGATGCGGTGGAACTGCCCAGCCAGTTCATGGAGAACTTCGGTTGGAACCGTGAAGCGCTCGACCTGTTCGCCCGCCACTACGAAACTGGTGAGCGCCTGCCGGACGAACTGTTCCAGCGCATGCTGGCAGCGCGCCACTTCCATGCTGGCTTGTTCCTGGTGCGCCAGCTCGAGTTCGGCATGTTCGATTTCCTGCTGCACCTGGAATACGACCCGGCCAAGGGCGCTCGCACCATGGAAGTGCTGGAAGAAGTACGCCACGACGTCGCCGTGCTGCATCCGCCAGCATGGCAGCGCTTCCCTCACGCGTTCTCGCACATCTTCGCGGGCGGCTACGCAGCCGGTTACTACAGCTATCTGTGGGCCGAATTGCTCAGCGCCGACGCCTTCGGCGAGTTTGAGGCGAATGGCGTGATCGACCGTGGCACGGGTGATCGCTTCCGCAAGGAAGTCTTGTCGGTCGGCGCCAGCCGGCCAGCCATCGAAAGCTTCATCGCCTTCCGTGGCCGCGCGCCGGAACCGGAAGCGTTGCTGAAGAGCCACGGTCTGGTTTGATCGTCCACCCGCGCCAGCCAACCCGGCTGGCGCGGCCTTTCACTTGCACAAGGATGTCCGCATGAAAACGGCCGTTGCAGGCGTGTTGTGGCTGGTATTTGGCGTCGTGCTCTCAGCGCCAGCATGGGCCGCCTCACCGGATTGCGTTGCTATTGACGTGAGCGTGGATGACGCACATCACGCGATCGACGTTACCTTCCGCCCGCCAGCGTCGGTCACGCGCATCGCGCTGCAACCCTTGGCACCGTATAGCCGCAAGGCGTTGTGGCAGTCACCCGACGGCTCGGCACAGATCGAAGACGAGGCGATTGTCGTCACACCTGGCCATCGCGTCTTGCACGTTCGCATGGATGCTTCGCGCACGCCCGAACGGCAGGATCGCGCGTATGCACCGTTCCTGCGCTTCGCCGATGGCACCGTGGCGATTGATACGCAACAGTTCCTGCCGCCCAAGGAGAGTACGCAGAAGCTCTGTCAGCGCTACGTTCCGGCCCATGGACAGCAAGTGATCGGTTTCGGCGAAGCCAGCACGCAGCCGCTGGATCTGGGCGACACTTCGCCCGCGGGTTATGTGGCCTTCGGCACGCCCTACGTGGAGCGGCACGGTGACCTGCTGCTCGCCATCGACAAGGGCACGCCCTCCACTATTCGCGAACGCGTGGCCAGCGATGTGCCGCGCCTGATGGATTTCTACGTCCGCCACTTGGGGCCAGCGAAGACGCCCACGCTGTTCCTCTTCATGCAGCCGGATGAACAGGGTGTACGCAGTTTCCATGGCGATCACCTGCCGGCTTCCATCACGCTGGGGCTGATGGGTCAGGGCTGGGATTCGCTGGAAGAGGCCGACTGGCAGCGCCTCACCGGCTTTGTCGCCCACGAGCTTTTCCACACGTGGAACAGCTCGCCGACACTCGGTTCACCGGAAGGCGAAGCCCTGCTGGCCAAGGAAGGCGGCGCGGAACTCGCCCGCGTAATGGCCACGGCGTCGCTGTCGAATCAGAGCTCGGCGCAATGGTTGCCCCGCGTGGGCGGCATGTACAACGCCTGCCTGTTCGATATCCATCGGGCACAATCGGTTGCCTCTGCTCTGGACAAACGTGCGCCCGGCGGCCTGCCGTATGACTGCGGCGCACCGCTGATGCTGGCTTTGGCGTTGGCGGCCAATCCGCACGATCCGGTCACCGGTTATTTCGACCTGTGGACAAAGCTCACCGAGCAGCGCCGTGGCAAGTCCTTGCCCGATTTTGCATGGATGGACCTGATCCCACCCGGCACGGACGCCGCACTGCGCGACGCACTCGTGCGCGCGATCCATGCACCGGATGCCTACGCCGATGGCATGCAGGCGGCGTTCCTCCAGCTTGGCGTGAAGGTCGAACCGGCGTCGAAACTCGATGCAGAGAACAGCCAACGTTACGCAGGCGCGCTCATGTCGCATCTGATGCGTGTGGATTGCGGCGGCAACGTCAGTTTCTGGACCCAGCCGGACGGCTTCTTGATCGACAAGTCACTGTCCACCTGTCACGTACTGCAGGCGGGCAACACCGTTGACGCTCTGCTTGGCCAACCCTTCGCTACCGCCGATATGCTGGCGCTTTCGAAGCAGGTCGCGGAACGTTGCGCGCACGGCTCGCCGGTGAAGGTGGGCTACAAGGGGGCCGTACCACCTGACGGGGACGTCCCGTGCACGCAGCCGCTGCCCGCCCTGCCGAAACCGTTGGTTTTCGCGGGATTGGATGGCGTCCCTTCGACGGCTGAAGCCCCTTCCCGTTCATCGCCTACAATAGGCCCATGAAAATCGCTTCGTGGAACGTGAATTCGCTGAAGGTGCGCATACCGCACCTCACCCAGTGGCTGGCCGATGCGCAGCCCGACATCGTTGCGTTGCAGGAAACCAAGCTCGAGGACGCCAAGTTCCCGGTCGATGAGCTGGCGGCCGCCGGTTATCGCGCGGTGTTCTCCGGTCAGAAGACCTACAACGGCGTCGCGTTGTTGGCGCGCGCTGACGTGCACGGCGAGTTCGAGGATGTCGTCACCGACATTCCGAATCTGGACGATCCGCAGCGGCGTATCCTCGCCGCCACCATCGGTGGCGTGCGCGTGGTCGATCTCTACGTGGTCAACGGCAAGGCCGTGGGCGACGAGAAGTACGCATACAAGCTCGACTGGCTGGCGAAGATGCGTGAGTTTCTGGCGCGCGAGATCGAGCGCTATCCCAAGCTGGTGGTGTTGGGTGATTTCAACATCGCGCCGGACGACCGTGACGTGCACGACCCGGCAGCGTGGGGCGAAGACATCCTGTGCTCGCCGCCGGAGCGCGATGCGCTCAAGCGGATCACCGATCTTGGCCTGCACGACAGCTTCCGCTTGTTCGAGCCGGCTGGTGAACACTACAGCTGGTGGGACTATCGTCAGGGTGCGTTCCGGCGCAACATGGGTTTGCGCATTGACCTGATCCTGGTCGGTGATGCCCTGAAATCGGCGGCAACAGCGGCCGCCATCGACCGTACACCGCGAACCTGGGAACGTCCTTCCGATCACACGCCGGTAACAGTTGATCTGGATATCTAAGAAACATAGCAACACCGCACAACAGGCAGCTGATGAATACACCCAAGACTGAATGGCCCACTTCGCTAGGCGATGCAGAACTCGAGGAACTGGACCAATACTTGCGCGGCCATGTGGGCGAGGACGACCTCCTGCTCGATGGTGTGCACGGGCTGCTCTCCGCGTTGACGGTGGGCCCTACGCACGTACTGCCTGAGGAGTGGTTGCCCGAGGTGCTGCACGAGCCCTTCGGCGACGAATCCGAAGGCAATCGCGTGCTGGCGCTGCTGGCCAAGCTCAATGATTCGATCGGCGCCGAACTCGACGTCGACGCCTACGAGCCGATTCTCGGCGAAGTGGACACAGAAGCCGGCCCGGTGCTTTCGGCGGCGGGCTGGTGCGAGGGTTTCAGTCGCGGCATCGATCTGCGCGCGGGCCTGTGGGAAAAGCGCCTGGCGGACGATCCGCAGTTGATGGAGATGCTGGGACCGGTGATGGCGCTGGCCGTGGACGAAGGCATCCTCAGTGCGGATGCCGAGTTCGAAAAACTGAGCGACGACGAATACGACGAGTGCCTGACACAGGTACCCGGTGTGCTCAACGCGGTGAACCAGTACTGGACCGAACACCCGGTGACGGAAGCGGAGGTCGAGGCCGCCGTGCGTCCTGCCGAGGAGAAGGAAGAGTCCACGTCACCGCCACGTCAGCGCAGCGGGCATTGGGTGCACTGACGGATAGGAAGTTGGCCCACGGGCCAGCCTTTCCCCCTAGAGAAACAATCCGTTCCGTCTGCGCATCTTGGGTACAAGGCGGTGCGGCGCCATCATGGTGGGCAGTCCAATCCCTTGGAGACCAACATGACCGAACGCAGCATTCTCCGCCGCATGCGCGGCATCGATACATCCGATGGCGCGGGCGTGAAGCTCAAGCGCGTCATCGGCCAGCCCGGCCTGGATATGCTCGATCCGTTCCTGTTGCTGGACGAGTTTCGTTCCGACCAGGCGGGCGATTACATCGCCGGCTTCCCCGAGCATCCGCATCGCGGTTTCGAGACCGTGACCTACATGCTTGCGGGCCACATGAAGCACCACGACAACCATGGCAACAGTGGTGATCTGGTGCCGGGCAGCGTGCAGTGGATGACCGCCGGCCGGGGCATCCTGCATTCGGAAATGCCCGAGCAGGAAGACGGCTTGATGTGGGGCTTCCAACTGTGGGTAAACCTGCCGTCCAAGGACAAATTGATCGCGCCGCGCTATCAGGACATCGGTCCGGAGCGCATTCCGGTCGCGCGTCCGGCGGATGGTGTGGAAGTGAAGGTGATCGCCGGTGAGTTCGGTGGCGTGACCGGCCCGGTAGCCGAGATCGTCACGCAGCCGATCTACCTGGACATCGCCGTGCAGCCGGGTGCCTCAGTGACGATTCCGCTCCCTGAAGGACACGCGGGCTTCGCCTATGTGTTCGACGGTAAGGACGCAGACGTGGCAGGCCAGCCGTTGGCCCGCAGCGAACTGGCAGTGCTTTCGCGCAGCGGTGATCTGCACATTGCCGGCCGCGATACGGCTGCGCGCGTGCTGTTGGTCGCCGGCCATCCGCTCAACGAGCCGGTAACCCGCTATGGGCCGTTCGTGATGAACACGCCAGAAGAGATCCATCAGGCGATTGCCGACTTCCGCGCCGGCAAGTTCTGAGCCTCGAAGGGGCCGCCCGTAGGGGCGGCTCCTGCTGCTTAGCCTGTCTACGCCATCCCAGGCCCCCCCCGGTGGGGCCGTATCGGGATGGCGTTTCCTTATGGCTCGCTGGTGGTGGTTGCGTCACCACTTTCCTCAAGCCTTCTCCCGCTCAGCCGTTAAGCCCTCCGTAGTAGGGGGAATCTGGCGGTGGCGGCACGGATGGCAAGATCGATGCATCCCCATCCGTGCCTGCCGCCGGGTTCACAAAATCAGCGAGTTAGGCCAGATGACTGGTTGTAAAACGACCTTAGACTGTCGTTAAATTTAGATTAATCTAAAGGGGTGCAACAGGCTGTACTATCTACTTACAGCACTTTGCGAAGAAAACACACATAACTCGTTGTATTCATTATTATGAATGCCCTGATTACTCTCATTGTCCTGGCCTTGATCGCGACGTTCGTCATCGCGATCAAGCGCGTACCGGCCGACCAGGTGCATAGCCTCTATCGCCGAGGCAAGCCGTACCGCCTGCTGCAGCCGGGTAGCCACATGACCCTGCCGCTGATTGATCGCGTGGAGCACCGCATCAACCTCAGCGGCCAAGTGCTGCGCTTTGAAGAGCTGCTGCCCAACGCTCATGACGTGCGCGGCACGGTGTACTGGCAGGTGCTGGAGCCCGAGCGTGCCGATGCGGTGATAGAGCAGGCCGACCAACTGATCCGTGGCGGCGCCCTGGCCGCGCTGCGCGACGAGCCGGAAGCCTTCCAGGCCGATCGCCGCGACCTGGGTTCACGCCTCAAGCAGAGCATGAATGGCGCCCTGCGTGAGCGCGGCATGATGGTGACGCGCGTGGAGCTGGAATTCGCCTGATCCAGAGTGCTGCCGGATAGGCCTTGGCGAAGGTGGCCTTAGAGCGCCCGCCACAGGGGAGACCCTTGAAGCCCGCTTCGGCGGGCTTTTTCTTTGGGCCTTCGCGGTGCAAAACCCTATCAACTGGCGTCCGGAGCGGCACACCCGGATACTTGCGACCCCGTTTCATCAAGGCGTTTCCCCGATGACATCCCGCAACGATCTGCAAACCCGGCTGGAACGCGGCATTGCTGCACTTGGCGTGCAGTTGCCGGCCGGCGCGGTGGAGCGGCTGCTGGACTACCAGGCGCTGCTGGCGCGCTGGAACGCCACGTACAACCTCACCGCCGTCCGCGATCCGGGCGAGATGGTGAGCCGCCATCTGGTCGATTCGCTAGCGGTTCTGCCCTATGTGCAGGGCCAGACGCTCGCCGACCTCGGCACCGGCCCTGGGTTGCCGGGCATTCCGCTGGCTATCGCCGCGCCAGAACGGCAGGTGCTGCTGGTCGACTCCAACGGCAAAAAGGTTCGCTTCCTGCGCGAAGCCATCCGCTCACTCAAACTTGAGAATGTGCGCGCTGTGCAATCGCGCGTGGAAGAGGTGGAAGGCCAGTTCGACTGCATCACCGCGCGTGCCTTTGCCAGCCTCGAGGACATGTTGGCCTGGGGTGGTCACCTTTTGACCAAGGAGGGCATCTGGCTGGCCATGAAGGGCAAGCATCCGGACGAAGAATTGCCGGGCGTGCCCGCCGGATTCGAGGTGCGGGCGATCCATACGCTCAACGTCCCAGACGTAGGCGGCGAGCGCCATCTCGTGGTACTCGGCCGGGCAGTCGGTTGATCAGGCTGCTAATCTAGCCCCCTTTCACTCGTTCACGGTCTCGACGACACATGGCCCGCATCATCGCTGTCGCCAACCAGAAGGGCGGCGTCGGCAAAACCACCACCGCTGTCAATCTCGCTGCTGCGCTGGCTGCCGCCAAGCGCAAGGTGCTGCTTGTCGATCTCGATCCGCAGGGCAACGCAACCATGGCGTCCGGCGTGGACAAGCGCGAGGCCAAGCCGAACGGCTGCGAAGTGCTGCTGGACGAAGCGCCCATCGACAAGGCCATCGTCAAGACCGAGGCGCTGTACGACCTGCTGCCCGGCAACGGTGACCTCACCGCCGCCGAGCTTAAGCTGATGGACGCGATCGCCCGCGAGAGTCGCTTGAAGGACGCGCTGGCGAAAGTTTCAGATCGCTACGACATCATTCTCATCGACTGCCCGCCGTCGCTGCATCTGCTCACGCTCAACGCGCTGGCAGCGGCGAACGGCTTGCTGATTCCGGTGCAGTGCGAATACTTCGCGCTGGAAGGCCTTTCCAGTCTGCTCGACACAGTGAAGGCTGTGCGCCATCGCCTCAATCCGAATCTGGAAATCGAAGGCCTGCTGCGCACCATGTACGACGTGCGCAACAACCTCGGTAACGAAGTGTCCGCGCAGCTCACCTCGCACTTCGGCGACAAAGTGCTGCGTTCCATCATTCCGCGCAACGTGCGCCTCGCCGAGGCACCTAGCCACGGCCAGCCGATCCATTTGTACGACCGCAGTTCGCGTGGCGCCATCGCCTACATCGGACTGGCTGGCGAGATGATCCGGCGCGAGCGCGGCCTGAACTCCACGGCGCAGGATCAGGCCCATGACGTGGTCACGCCGATGCTGCACGCCGGTTCAGACGAGACGCTCGACGACGTCGTCGATATCCATCAGGAGTAAGCATGTCCGCTGCGAAAAAACGGGGCCTGGGACGTGGGCTCGATGTGCTGCTGAGCGGCAACGACGAACCCGGCAAGCCCTCGGTACTGGAGCAGGAAGGCGAACTACGCTCTCTGCCCATCCATCATATCCAGCCGGGCAAGTACCAGCCGCGCCGCCATTGGAACGACGAAGCGCTGGACGAACTCGCCGCATCCATTCGCGCGCAGGGCCTCATCCAGCCGGTGGTGGTGCGTCAGATCGGCAAGAATCAGTTCGAGCTGATCGCCGGCGAACGCCGCTGGCGTGCCGCGCAGCGCGCGCAGCTGTCCGAACTTCCCGCACTGGTGAAGGACGTGCCCGAAGTGGCCGTGCCGGCCATGGCGTTGATCGAAAACATCCAGCGCCAGGATCTCACCCCGCTGGAAGAAGCCGACGCGCTCAAGCGCCTGATCGACGATTTCGACCTTACCCATCAGCAGGCCGCTGACGCCGTGGGCCGCTCGCGCGCGGCCGTGTCCAACCTGCTGCGCCTCACCGAGCTACCGATCTCCATCAAGCGCCTGCTCGACGAGGGCAAGCTGGAGATGGGCCACGCCCGTTGCCTGATCACCCTGCCCGAGAGCATGGCCGAAGGCCTGGCGCTGGAAGCTTCCCGCCATGGCTGGAGCGTGCGTGAATTGGAAGAGCACGCTCGCCGTGCGCAGACCGCGCCCAAGGGCAAAGCCAAAAGCGCGTCCCCCCGTGATCCCAATGTGGACGCGCTGGAGCGCGAGTTGGGCGAGCGCTTTGCTACTCGCGTGGAGTTGGCGCAGGGGCGTGGGGGCAAAGGTAAGTTGGTGATTCACTATCACAGCAATGATGAGCTGGATGGGATTTCGGGGAAGATTCGCTGAGGCGGACGTTCTCTTGTTCGCTTGATTGCCGCCGCGAATCTACGTGGCGCGAGATCGCCTCTCCCCTTCGGGGAGAGGGTTGGAGTGAGGGGTCAATCTAGCCTCACCGTTTCATCTTTAGTCGTCATCCCGGCGTAGGCCGGGATCCAGTGACTTTGCGCTTGGTTGTCGCGTGGTCGCGACCTGGCTCGCCTGCGGCAGACGATCGAAACGCCCGCTGCGTAAGCGGCCAGATCGCGATAAGGCACGAGGCGACAACCCAACCCACGGCTACTGGATCCCTGCCTTCGCAGGGATGACGGCTCAGTTGAAAAAGTGAGGCTAGATTGACCCCTCACTCCAACCCTCTCCCCAAAGGTGGGGAGGGAGCGAAGGCCCCGGTTATCCACAGGCATCTCCCCCGTCCCGAATGAAGCGGAGGGCAACCCATCTCCGCCAGCGCAAACCCCGCCGCGACACCGTCGCGACCCCTTGCCCCTGACGCCAAGCCCTCCACCCACTAGAATAATGCCCTGGCGCCCCGCGCCCCCCGTTCAAGATAAGGCCCTCCCCATGCCCCAACTGTCCGTCGTCGTGCCTGTATTCAACGAGCGCGACAACATCCCGCCGCTGCTTGCCGAAATCGCCACCGCCTTGCGCGGCAAGGTTGATTTCGAGGTTGTGTACGTGGACGACGACTCCAGCGATGACAGCGTGGCTGTATTGGCGGCGGAAAAGTCGAAGTATCCGGAGCTGCGTATCGTTCGCCACCTGACCCGCAGCGGTCAGAGCACGGCGGTGTGGAACGGTGTGAATGCCGCGCGCTCGCCGTGGATCGCTACGTTGGATGGTGATGGGCAGAACGATCCCGCCGACATTCCCAAGTTGCTCGCACAGCGTGACCAAAGCACGCCGGACGTTCGCCTGTTCGCCGGTTGGCGCACGACGCGTCGCGACAGTTTCAACAAGCGTATCTCCTCGAAAGTCGCCAATGCGGTGCGTTCGCGCATGCTCAGGGACTCCACACCCGACACCGGCTGTGGTCTCAAGCTGTTCGACCGCGAAGTGTTCCTGCGTCTGCCCTGACTTCGATCACATGCATCGCTATCTGCCGGCGCTGGTGAAGCGTGCGGGTTTCCAGAGCAACAGCGTGCCGGTGGGTCATCGTCCGCGTACGGCGGGTACGTCCAAGTACGGCATGCTCGATCGCCTGTGGGTGGGCATTGCCGATCTGCGCGGCGTGGCGTGGTTGATGCGCCGTGGCAAGGTGACCCAGGTCGAAGAGATCTGAGTTTCGTTCTGCGTAGGAGCGCAGTAGAAGCGCTTCTATAAACAAGCGGCCTTCGACAAGCGCTTCATCGGCGTATGCTGATGGTTCTTGCTTCGGGAGGCCGCCCGCCCATGAGCATTGCCGTCAAGCGGATCTATGAACCGGCCGCCAAGAGCGATGGTTATCGTGTCTTGGTGGATCGCTTGTGGCCGCGAGGCCTGAAGAAGGACGATGCGGCGCTGGATGCCTGGAGCAAGGAGCTGGCGCCCTCCACCGCCCTGCGCAAATGGTTCGGCCATGATCCCGCACGCTGGGAAACTTTCCGCCATCGCTATGCGTCGGAGCTCGATGCGGTTGCCGAGTACTGGCGACCGCTGCTCACGCAGGCGGCTCGTCACCGCGTGACGTTGTTGTTTGGCGCGCACGATGAAGAACACAACAACGCCGTGGCGCTGAAGTGCTATCTCGATGTCTTGCTAAAGGAACACGCGTACTGACGCGTTACGGTCGGCCGGTGAACTGGCCGGTGTGTGCGGGTCGCCAGTTAGCCAAGGCCTCGCGCGCCTGCTTGCGACCCAGCTCAATCAGCTCGGTGGCGCGGTAGAACTCGTAGACCGTGGCGACGTTGCGCGGCATGCGGATCAGCAGGTCCGGCTCGTAGGCCGCCAGGCGCAGGCGTGAAAGATTGGCCTGCATCAGGTCCATCGACTGCATGAGCAGCTCCAACATGCCGGGCTCTCGCGGCTTGTCGGTGCCATGTGGCATCAGCTTGCCGATGAATTCGCCGATGCGCGAGCGATAGCTGTCGTTATCCATTGTTGGCGTGGCAGACACTTCGTCGGGTGCGCCCGGGTCCGGCGGACCGTCCATGCTCACCGCAAACAGGTAGTCCGCCGGTTCGCGGATCAATGGCGTGACCGGCACGGGGTTGAGCAGGCCGCCGTCGATCAGCCGCCGTTCCGACAGCACCTGCGGACGGAAGAGGGTGGGAATGGCGATGGAGGCGCGGATCGCATCGAACAGCGAACCGCGCGTGAGCCAGACCTCGCGTTCGCGGTCCAGATCGGTCGCCACGGCGGTATAGGCCAGCGGCAGGTCCTCAATGGCGGCGTCGCCAATCAGGCCGCGCATCGTCTCGATGATGCGCTCACCCTTGATGAGGCCTCCGCCGGACAGTGTCCAGTCGACCAGCTTGAGCACGTCCATCTTGGCCAGCGAGCAGACCCAGTCGCGGTATACGCCCAGCTTGCCCATGGCATAGACGCCGCCGATGAGCGCACCCATGGATGTGCCCGCGATGGCGACGATCTGGTAGCCGTGCGCTTCGATCTCCTCGATGGCGCCGATATGCGCCAAACCTTTCGCGCCTCCGGAACCAAGCGCGAGCGCGACGGTCGGTTTCTTGGTGGCGGCAACGTCGGCCGGAAGCGTCGAGGGATCGGCGATATCAGTGGTGCGCATGGGCGATATGGCGAGAAACGAGTGGAGAGGAGTGAATAGCGAGAGAGCGCTTCCACGCTTTCTTCCGCTTCATCTACCTATTTACTCACTTCTCGCTCTGATAACCACCCAGCGCCAGTTGCAGCTGGATCTTCATTTCCTCGCGCAGCGACAGCGGTGCCACCACTTCTGCGTCCGGTCCGTACTTGAGCACGTCCATCAGCAGTTCCTTGGAATTGGAATAAGGCACCTGCAGCTCGTAGCGGCCGTCCGGCAGCCACTCGCCCTTTTGCTGCGAATGCCAGTGCTCATCCGCCACCCAGCGCGCGGCATGCTGCGAAAAGCGCAGCGTGGCCCAGGCCTTGGGCTTGCCTGCAAAGATGCCGTAGCTCGATGCCAGCGCGTCGTTGAGTTCTTGCTCGGGTACGTCTCGGGCGGCCTCGTCAAGCGCCTGCGGCTCGGCAATGCGATCCACCGCAAAGCTGCGCAGTGCCTCGCGGTCGTGGTCCCATACGTCGAGGTACCAGTTATCGCGATAGTGCGTCAGACGCTGCGGCGATACACGGCGATGACTATCCGAATTGGTGGTGCGCGCGCGATAGCGGAAGCGCAGCTGCTTGCGTTCGAGCACCGAGCCGGCCACTACGCGGAACACCTGCTGGTCGAGCTTGCGCTCGCCCCAGGCAATGACGCGGATGCGTTCGATCGGCAGCGTCTTGCCGGTGCCTTGGTCGGACAGCAAGTGTTCGATGCGTGCCTTGAACGGTGCGAGCGCGCCGGCGAGTACGCCAGGCCCGCTGCGGCCGATCAGTTCGTTGAGGGCCAGCAACGCCGCCAGTTCATCGGACGTCAGCCAGAGGCCCGGCAACTCGAAACGCTCGCCTTCGCCGACCGCATAGCAGAACGCGGCATGTTCACCGCCTGCGCTCTCGATCGGCGCGCCGAGCGCGTCGCGCAGGAACGCCACGTCGCGGTAAAGCGTCGCGCGCGAGCACTCCAGCTCGTCCATAAGACGAGGCAGGGGCACGGGATAATGCGCCGACTTAAGCAGTCGGTGCAGGGTCAGAATGCGCTCGTAACGATCCATGAAATGACTTTCGACGGCTACCTCCCCGTAGCATGCGCACGGTTGGCGGAAGCCGCAAGTCCACTAGGCCATGAAATTGAGTAAGACCACGCCGCGATCACGCGGGCGTGATCTACCCTTCACGCACAGAAGACACCACGCTTATGAAACCGCGCCAATCCGCTCAAAGGACCGACACGACGAGCCACGGACAGGCCCCCCTCCGGGCGCGGCCACGACCGCTGCCGGCCACACTCCTTCATGTCGCAGGCTTCGACGGCTTCGGTTTGTGGATGGTGTTGGGGCTGGCGTTGGCCGTGGGGGTTTATCCAGATGGACGGGGCGATGTCCTCGTGCCAATCGCGCTCGGCACGTTGCTGATTGTGCTGGGCGTCATGGCGGCCTGTGCCCAATCGCGCTGGATGCCGCACTGGCATGGCTGGGTCATCGAAAAGGGCTCGAGGCCCACGCGCGATGCTTTGATCGCGCTGGCGTGCGGCCTGCCCGTGCTTGCCGTGGCCGGGCTGGCCCGTGGGGACAACGCGTTCTGGGCCACGCGTCTTTCGGGGGCCGCCATGGCCTTGTGCAGCCTGGGTAGCCTGATCATCACCGCCTACGCGGACGCCCGAAGGCAGGCGCCGGGTATCGATCATCACCTCGCTACGCAATTGCCGCTGAGCCGGGTGGTATCCGCCACCTACGGAGGCGGGCTATGGCTTTGGCTGTGCGCCGCCGGGCAGGACACCGACCCGGCTGGCTTGCATCCCATGGCCTGGATCGTCGGCTTGCTGGTACTCGCGCTGCTGCGTGGCCTGGTGGAAAGCCTGCGTTGGCAGGCCGCGCTGCAACGGGCGCAAACCCCGCGGGGACGCCTGGAATTGCAGCCGGGGCGTTTCCTCGCCGCACTTCTGGTTTATGCCGTGCCGTGTATTGCTCTGTTGCTGATGAGCTTCGGCCAGGGATGGCTGGCTCTGGCCTCGCTGGCGGCGGTCAGCTGCACGGCGGGTATGGCGACCGAGCTTAGTTTGTATGATGAGGCCCTGGCAGCCTTGCCAGACAGTTCTGACGGGACTGTCGCGCGCCAGCGCTGAACACCCACATCCCCGGTTCACAAGCAGTTCAATCCGGCCCGTTAAGGTGGCGGGCTGTTACTGATTTTAACGAAAAAGGAACAATTGCAATGAAGAAGACCCTGATGGCGGGCGCCCTGCTCGCGGCGCTGGTCAGTTTTGGCGCTCAGGCCGACGACACGTCATCCAATCCGACCACCAATGGCAATCCGGCCAACAATGGCGGGTGGACGGGTTCGGGCGAATTCGGTTTCGCATCCTCCTACGGCAACTCCCGCTCGGAAAACATCAACGCCAAGCTCGGCCTGAACCAGGAAAACGATCTGTGGAAGAACAACTTCTTCCTCAACGGTCTGCGTTCCAAGGGCGAGGTGCAGGTGCAGGACCAGCAGGGCAATACCGTCGACCGCCTGACCACCACGGCTAACCGCTACGACACGGGCGCCTCGGTGGGTTACAAGCTCGATCCGCGCAGCTACATCGTGACCGCGCTTCGCTATGAGCACGACGATTTCGGCGCCAACCTGTGGCAGGGCATCGTCTCGGTGGGCTACGGCTACATCGCGCTGAAGACGGACCGCACCGAGCTGTCCTTCGAAGTCGGCCCCGGTTACAAGCGTTATCGTCCCGCCGATGTCGACCAGTCGGTCACCCAGCCGGACGGCACCACGGCGACGGTGAGGGTTCGCCAGGACAGCATAAGCGAAGCGGTCGGCCGCGGCCTGGTCAACTACAAGTACCGCCTCACCGACAACACGGCGCTGGAAGACACGCTGCTGATCGAAGCAGGCTCGGACAACAAGTACTACCAGAACGACATCGGGCTGTCGGTCAGCATGACGCGCAAAGTGGCGCTCAAGCTCGGCTACCAGGTTCGCTACAACAGCGACGTCCAGCCGGGCACGCAGAGCACCGATTCGCTGGTGACCACGAACCTGCTCTACAACTTCTGAGACATGTGGGTCCGGGGATGAGTGGCGTGCGCCGCTCTCCCCTCGTCCCGCCGCCTCAGTGACCTAGCATCGGGCCGGCGCCTAGGTCGAACAACGCCTGCGCCACGCGCTTGCCCAAGGCTTCCGCCTGATCACCTTCCGCGTCGGCCTGGGCCTGCAGCAGGCGCCCGCTGCTGACGTCGCCCACCATGCCCCGCAGGTGCAGGCCGTGCTCGGTGACAATGCACCACGCACCCACCGGTACGGTGCAGCTACCACCCAGTGCTTGGTTCATGACGCGCTCGGCGGTAACCGCCAACCGCGTCTGCGCATCGTCGAGAGCACGCAGCAACGCGAGTACGTCGGGCTGGTCCGAGCGCGCTTCGATGGCGATGGCCGCCTGACCAGGAGCCGGCAGCCAGTCCGGTGCGGCTAGTCGACTGCGAATGCGGGAGGCTAGCCCCAGGCGTTCGAGTCCCGCGCAGGCGAGCAGGATCGCGTCGTAGTGACCCGAATCGAGCTTGGACAGGCGTGTACCCACGTTGCCGCGCAGGTCGAGCAGGGTCAGGTCGGGGCGTACGGCGCGCAACTGCGCCTGCCGGCGCAAGGACGATGTGCCCACGCGTGCACCCAGCGGCAGCGCGGGAAGGTCGGCGTAGTCGTTGCTCACGAACGCATCGGCCGAATCGGCGCGCGGCAGGATGGCGGGCAAGGTGAAGCCCGGCTCCAGTTCGGCGGGCACATCCTTGAGCGAATGCACGGCCAGATCGGCGCGGCCTTCCAACATGGCCACTTCCAGTTCCTTCAGGAACAGGCCCTTGCCGCCGATAGTGGCCAGTGGCTTGTCGAGGATTTCATCGCCGCGTGTCGACAGCGGCACCAGCTCCACGATCAAGCCGGGATGAGTGATCCGCAGTTCCGCGGCGACGTGTTCGGCCTGCCAAAGGGCGAGCGCGCTCTTGCGGGTGGCGATACGCAGCGTGGTCGGTGTCATGACGGTCTCGTGGGTGTTGCGTGCAGCTTCGCCGGGGACTGCATTGTGGCGTAATTACTGTCGCGGCTGCATTAGCTATGCGGTCGCAGCAGGGACTATGCTGATGTCGGGATGGGGACAGCAAGGAGTGTTGTCATGAAGATGCGCAGGATGGTTTGCACGATCGTTTTTGCCATGTCGGGCTTCGCCGCGCTCGCGGCCCATGCAGGTATGACCAGCACAACGTTGCCCGTGCTCATGCCGGACGGACGTCCTTATACGGACCCGGATGTGACAGCGCGCGGGCTACCGGAAGCCTCGGCGTTCAATCAATCGAGTTATCCCGGCGCGTTTCCGCAGATCTCACCGGTGCGCAAGCTGACCGACGAAGGTTGGCTGGCAGCGAGCACGCATCGCGCGGATGCGGCACAACTCAATTTTCATCGCGCCTTGCGCATCAAGCCGAATGATCGTCGACTGCTCTGGGCCTATGGCTGGAGCATGATCAACCTGGGCGATCCGGCCTGTGCCATGGAAGCGTTCCAGCGCAATCTCTCGCTGCGTCCGGAACAGCGCCCGCAATGGGTGCCGATGGCCATGGCGTTGACGTATATGGCCTCAGGCCAGCACGACGTCGCGCTGGCCTGGTACCGCGCCGCTGCCGTGAGCGATCCGGTGCGCTTCGGCACCGACAACGCCACGTTGCGTACCACGTTGCACTGGACTTCGAGCGAGCGGGTATTGGTCAAGCAGTTGATTGGCTACGCTGCGCAGGGCGATGGTGCTGCCATGAGCGAACTGGCGGCGCGTTGACGTCGGCATGATGCGGTGGACGCGTCTGCGCCGCCGCATCACCCCATGCCTAATCACCCCACGCGCAGTAGCTTGCGTAGCGCCGGCAGGTTGCGCCGGCTTACTTCCGGCATCAATTCCGTGCCGCCGAGTCGCGCAAGCACGCGACCGTCGGTAAGCGTCTTCAGGCCGATCAGGCGTTGAGCGGGTACCAGGCAGTTGCGGTGCAGGCGGATCAGGGTTTCGGGATAGGCCTCTTCGAGCTGGCGCAGCGAATCTTCGAGCAGTAGCTGACCGCCGCGATGCTGCACCACCACGTACTTTTCTTCCGCCAGCAGGCTGATCACGTCATCCAGCGCCACGCGCACCTGTTCGCCGCGCAAGCGGCCGTGCAGGTAGCTGCCGCTATCGCGCGGCGCGTGCTGCAGGCGCTGGCGGGCACGCTGCAGCGCTTCGTTGAGTCGTTCCAATCGAACGGGCTTCAGCAGATAGTCCACGGCGCCTAGCTCGAAGGCTTGCAGCGCATGCCCCTCATAGGCCGTGCAGAACACCACCAGCGGGCGTTTGCTGCCGGCTAGGCGCTGAGCGAGCGCGGTGCCGCTCATCCCAGGCATGTTGATGTCCAGCAGCAAAACGTCCGGCTGCAAACTGCCCATCGCCTCGAGCGCGGCTTCGCCATCGGCCACGCTGCCCACGACCTCGACGTCGTTGCAATCACCCAGCAGCGCCGCGAGGCGCGCCCGCGCAAGAGGTTCGTCGTCCACGATGAGTACGCGCATATTTTTCACCGTGCAGGCAGTTCAAGGCGTACGACGAAGCGGTCGCCCCGCGGGCCGGAGATCACGCCTGCGCGTGGCCCGAAACGATAAGCCACCCGCCGGCGTACGCTATCCAGGCCGTGGCCATGCCCGCCGGGTGCCGGTGTGCTCACCAGTGGATTGTCGATCTCGATCACGATGCCGTCGGCCTCACGCCGGCCACGCAGGACGACCTCGCCACCTTCGCGCAACGGCTGGATGCCATGGCGCACGGCATTCTCCACCAACGGCTGCAGCAGCAGGCGCGGAAGCGGGAAGTCGCCGGGCAGGTCGTCCAGTTCGCGTCGCACGTGCAGGCGTTCTCCCAGTCGTAGCTGTTCGATATCCAGATAACGGTCGACCAGGACCAGTTCCTCGCCCAGCGTACCGTCGCGCGTGCTGTGCTCGCCCAGTGCGGCGCGGAACAGTTCCGAGAGATCTTCCACGCAGCGCTCGGCTGCCGTCGGATCGACCCGCACCAGCGCAGCCACCGTGTTCATGCTGTTGAACAGGAAGTGCGGCCGGATGCGCGCCTGCAAGGCAGCCACCTGCGCCTGCGACACGGCCTCCAGCCGGGTCTGCCATTGGGCCAGCAGATAGAAGTAGCGCAGCATGGCCGCACCGAGCAGTGCAGCGATAAGTGTGTTGTTGCGAACGAAATCGCCAGCGCTGTCGCGCAGCAGTTGCATCTGCATGACGCCGTCCATCCAGTACACCAAAGCACTGCCCCCGGCCACGATCAGCACCATCGCCAGCCATACGCCCGCATACGACCCATGGCCGGGCAGGCGCTCGAACAATGGACGCAGCTTGCAGAGGGCCACGCCGATCACCACTGCCAGCCAGTCGGCAAACAGCATGCCGACGGAATAGGCACGCCACCCATGAGCATTGTTGGGCGCCAGCCACATCAGGGTCACCGTCAACGACGCCGTGATCAGCAGCGCAAAGATCACCGGCCCGCTGCAGAAATCAGGCAGCGGGTGACGTTCTCTGCGCGCAGGCGCCGGTATATCGGTGGTGGACTCCCTCATGCGAAGGAGTATGCCGCATGCTTGCCAAGGCTTCCTTGCGCGCCATCGCGGGCTACACAGAGGGTGTGACCGTCAGGCCTCCAGGCGCGCGGTCATCCACTGACGCAGGTCGGCCACTTCTTCGGCGCACACCGAGTGCGGCATGGGATAGGTGTGCCAACTCACCGAATAGCCCAGCGACTGCAACATGTCGCGCGAGCTCACGCCGCGTGTGAGCGGAACGATCGGATCGGCCGTGCCATGCCCCCAGAACACCGGCGTCTGTGCATTGGCTGCGCTGCGCTCGGCGGCGAAGGCATCCTGCAGCGGCAGGTAGGTGGACAGGGCGATCACGCCCGCCAGTTTCTCCGCATGGCGCAGCCCTGCCGACAACGCGATGGCGCCGCCCTGCGAGAAGCCGGCCAGCAGGATGCGCTCGGAAGGCACGCCGCGCTCGTTCTCGCGGGCAATCAGCGCGTCCACGTTGGCGATGGAGGCGCGCATGCCCGTTTCGTCCTGCCGGGAAATCAGGTCGACGCCGACGATGTCGTACCAGGCGCGCATCGGCATGCCGCCGTTCACCGTCACCGGTCGCACCGGCGCATGGGGAAACACAAAGCGCAACGCGGGCCAGGTGGGAGGCACCAGCTCCGGCACGATAGGAGCGAAGTCGTTGCCATCGGCGCCCAGGCCGTGCAGCCAGATCACGCTATGGCTGGGGTGGGGGGGCGGTTTCGATCTCAACGCTGGGTAGGGGCATGTGGGCTCGCCGGGCTTGGGGCTGCGGGAAGCATGCCTCGAAGACATGCACAAGAACCTCACCGAACGCACGGTCTGCCGCTTGGCCGACAAGGTGCAGGCCGCACGGGGGCGCCGGAGGGGCGCCGAAGTAACCGATAAGATTACCTGCCTAGGCGATCAGTTTGAACCGCGACCATCGGCGCTTGTGCTGTTTCAGAGCTTGGCTATGCTCAAACGTTTTGACTGTGGAGCCCTCCATGCGCCGAATGCTGTTCGCCGGCCTTGCCGCCTTTGCCGCGTTCCCCGCGGCGGCCCTGTCGCCCCCGTCGTCCGGCGGTCAGCTGGATCTGGAAACCATCATGGCCAATCCCGACTGGATTGGCGCCGCGGTGGAACAGCCCTACTGGAGCGTGGACGGCCGTAGCCTGTACTACTCGCTCAAGCGCGACGGCAGCAAAGTACGCGACCTCTATCGCGTAGACCCGGCCAACGGCCAGAGCGTGAAGCTCGATCCCACCGCCATGGCGCAAGCCGAAGGCCCGGCGATCTACGACCGCACGCATCGGCACGCCGCCTACGTGATCCATGGCGACATCTTCATGGTCGATCTTTCCAGTGGTCGCCGCGTGCAGGTCACCCGCTCGTCCGAAGCGGAATCGTCGCCGCGCTTCTCCAGCGACGGCCGTAGCCTGCAGTACCGCCAGGGCAACAACTGGTTCGTTTACGACCTTGCCGCCGGCGTGAGCGCACCCGCCGCCGTGCTGCGTTTCACCGACGATCCGCAGGAAAAGAAGCCCGATCAGCTCAAGGACATGCAGCTGGAACTGTTCAAGTCGCTGCGTGAAAACAAGTCCGACAAGGACGCCGCGCGCACGAACGACGATGCGCTGATCGCCGCCGACCCCAGCCGCGCGCCCAAGCCGATCTACCTCGGTGAAAGTGGCGAGCCGGCCGATACCGAACTGTCGCCCGATGGCCGCTGGATGGTCGTGGTGACCAAGCCCAAGGGCGCGAAGGAAGGCAAGCGCCCCGAGGTTACCCATTACGTCACTGAGTCCGGCTACGCCGAGCAGCAGGAAACGCGCGTCTACGTGGGTAACAACGATCCCGCGCCGCAATCGATGGTGCTGGTGGACCTGAAGTCTGCCAAGTTCTATCCGCTCAAGACGGACGGCCTGCCGGGCATCAAGGACGACCCGCTCAAGGACCTTCGCGCCAAGACCGTGGCCGCCCTGCAGAAGGACGGCAAGGCCGACGAAGCCAAGGCGCTGAAGGCGCCGGACGTGCGCTCGGTGCGCATTGTTTCCAATGCTGACGACGGCGGTGGCGGCGGCATCGTGTGGAGCGACGACGGCCAGAACGTCGCCATCCAGTTGCGCGCCATCGACAACAAGGATCGTTGGATCGCCAGCGTCGATTTCGACAAGCACGCGCTCGTCAACCAGCATCGCTTGACCGACAACGCCTGGATCAACTGGAACTTCAACGATTTCGGCTGGCTCAAGGACAACCGCACGTTGTGGTACCTGAGCGAGGAAACCGGCTACTCGCAGCTCTACACCAAGTCAATCGGCGGCAAGGCCAAAGCCCTGACCACCGGCAAGTTCGAAGTCAGCCATCCGGTGTTGAGCGACGATGGCCAGTGGTTCTACGCACGCACCAACCAGGTGGCGCCTTACAGCTACGACGTCTACCGCGTGCCGAGTGCTGGCGGCGAACTGACTCGCCTAACGCAGTACCAAGGCATGGACGATTTTGCGCTGTCGCCCGATGGCCGCCAGCTCGCCGTGCTGCATTCCTCGCCGTACACGCTAGCGCAGCTAGCGGTACAGAGCGCCGACGGCGGTTCGCCGCGCGAGCTCACTAACACCACAAAGCCGGCCTTCACCGCGCATGCGTGGATCCAGCCGAAGATCATCGGTGTGCCGTCCTCGCACGGCGCGGGCACCATCTGGGCGAAGTACTACGGCCCGGCCGATGAAGCCGCCGCAGCTTCGCGTCCGGCAGTGATCTTTGTGCACGGTGCGGGTTACCTGCAGAACGTCACGCTGTCGTACTCCAACTACTTCCGTGAGCAGATGTTCCACAACCTGCTGGTGCAGCAGGGTTATGTGGTGCTCGACATGGACTACCGCGCGTCCGATGGCTACGGCCGTGCGTGGCGCACTGCGATCTACCGCCAGATGGGCCACCCGGAACTGGAAGACCTGCTCGACGGCAAGGCCTGGCTGGTGAAGAACCACAACGTGGATCCCAAGCGCGTCGGCATGTACGGCGGCAGCTATGGTGGCTTCATGACGCTGATGTCGCTGCTGCGGGCACCGGGTGAGTTCGCTGCGGGGTCCGCGCTGCGTCCGGTCACCGACTGGACCAGTTACAACCACGAGTACACGTCCAACATCCTCAACGATCCCCAGCTTGATCCGGAGTCGTATCAGGTCAGCTCACCGATCAACTACGCCGACAAGCTGCAGGATCCGCTGTTGATGCAGCATGGTTTGATCGATGACAACGTGCTGACCAGCGATACGATTCGCTTGTATCAGCGCTTTATCGAGCTGCATAAGAACAACTTCTGGATGTCGCTGTATCCGATGGAACGCCATGGGTTCCAGCATCCGGATTCGTGGTACGACGAGTACCGTCGTATTGATGAGTTGTTCAATACGTATGTGAAGCCCGCGAAGCAATGATGCTTGTGCTCCCTCTCCCCTCCGGGGAGAGGGTTGGGGTGAGGGGTGGGTGCTCGCCTCACCGTTTCATCTTTAGCCGTCACCCCTGCGCAGGCAGGGGTCCAGTGACTTTTGGCCCGGTTGTCGCGATACAGCGACCTGGCTCGCCTGCGGCGGGCTTTCGCCCTCCTACCGGAGGCCGAGTCACTTTTCTTTGCTTGCCCAAAGAAAAGTAACCCAAAGAAAGGGCACCCCCGCTTGGCGCTGGCCGATAAAGCCGGCCAGTTCGTGAGGGGCGGCCGGGCTTTTCGACAGGGCTCCCTGCCCTGGCGAAAAGGGATCGGCATCCTTGCCGATCCCCCCTGTGGGCCTGATCGTCCACCCCTCACCGCCGCACAGGGGGCCCGGTAGATCAAAGGCTGCAAGCGCACGGCTCGTGCAGCTTCGCTGCACATCGCGTCGCTGTTTTTGCGTGAGGGTAAGAAGCGCGTGCTGCCGTAGAGCAAGATCTCTACGACGCTCGGGAAGCCACCGAAGTTATTGCCCCGCCTGCGCCGCAAAATACCTAGCCGGCGGCTGCCCAAAACTCCGCCGAAACATCGCCACAAACGCACTCACACTCGCATACCCCAACGCATCCGCCACCGCAGACACCGGCTCGCCATCCGCCAGTTGTTCCAATCCACGCGTCAGGCGCGCCAGCTGCCGCCACTGCGCAAAACTCAGCGCCGTCTCGCTGCGGAACAATCGACTGAGGCTACGTGGCGACAAGCCGGCCCACACCGCCCACTCCTCCAGCCCACGGTTGTCGTTCGGGTTTTCCAGTAGCGCCACGGCGATGCGGAGTGCACGGCGGTCTGTTGGCATCGGCAGGTGCAGGGGTTCGTGGCGTGCGCGGCAGATCTCTTCCAGCAACACACGGGTGATCCGGTCCTGGCTTTCGTCGAGTTCCCGCTCCCACACCCATGAGCTGGCTCGGCGCACCAGCGCGCGCATCAGCTCCGTCACGCTGATGACGCAAGGCTCCGTGGGTAGGCAGCCACATTCCTGTGGTGTGACGAATACGCCCCAGCCGCTCATGGGGCCGCTGAGGGTGACGGTGTGTTCGACACCGGCTGGCATCCAGCCGGCCCGATGCGGTGGCAACAGCCATGAGCCTTGCGCCGTGCGCACATGCACCAAGCCGCTTTCCACGCAGTACAGCTGGCCACGTGCGTGGGAGTGCCAGCCGTATTCGCGGGTGTTCTCGCTGTACTCGCTCGAGGCTACGCCTTCGGTCCAATAGGCGATCACCGAGGGGCCATCGAGGCGCTCGATCATCGTATGGAACTGTGTCTCGTCTTTTTCTGTTACATGGCCCATGGCCGATTCTCGACAAACTTTGACCAAATAACGCTAACAGTAATCCACCTGCCTGCTCAATCATGCTCGTCCAATTCCCACCGCTGCCGCCGCTTGCGGTGCCGAACGTGCCGTCGGTCGCGGTTCCCCCACCCGTGCCATTCCTCCTGCTTGATCCGGCGCGGTCACGCCCGCACCCCGACACACGTCCTCACTGAAGCAAGCGGCGCCACCGCCCGGCGTCGAAGGGAGAGCCGACCCATGTCGATGATTGCCGTACGCATACCTACCGCCGAGACCGCCCCGCTCGAGGCGTTCGTGGCCTGTGCCCACCAGATGCTGGACCCCGATACCCCCGAAGCGGCTCGACGCGCGATGGAAACGCGGGTGCTCGCCCTGCTGCCAACTCTGCGGGCCTTGGGCGTCTTCGAGCTGTTCGAGCTGCGCGACCCCGCCCTGCGGACCTGGCTGGACGATGAGTTAAAGGAGGGAGCTCATTGAGGCAGTTCCAAATTTTGTTCAGGCAAAATCTAACCAGAACATATTTGCCTTGACAAATATATTGGCGGCAATAGAATTGCCGCTCCATGAGCCCCTCATATCCCCCCTACATACCCGCAGGACAGCATCGGCGTCCTCATCGGACTGGTTCGCAGCGAACTGGTCCGCAAGACGGAAGCTGAGTTGCAAGCGTCGGGCGTGGAGCTGCGCTTCATCCAGTTCCTGATCCTCAAGCGCCTTGCGCTGTTAGGCCCGATGTCAGCCAGTGAGCTAGCTCGCGCGGTGGAACTGGATGGCGGCGCCATGACTCGCCAGCTCGATCAGCTTGAAGGCAAGGGCCTGCTGCGCCGCCAGCCGCATCAGCAGGACCGTCGGGCCCTGCGTATCGAGCTGACGGAGGCTGGCGACGTCATGTGGCGACAGATGACGCCGTGTAACGACCGCGTTCTGGACGCCGCCCAGAAGGCGCTGGACCCGACCGAGCGCGAGCAGTTACGCGATTACCTGGAGCGCGTGTTAGTCGCGCTCCGCGACATGAATTGACCCGTTTCATTTTTCTGGAAACCAAGCCCATGCGTCTGCAAATCCTTGCGGCAGCCACCGGCCTCTCCCTCGCGCTGGCGGGATGCGTCAGCAGCGGCGGCCTGCATCCGGAGGGCGCGCTCACCGATGCCTCTTCGCTGAAAGCCGATCGCAGCCTGTCCGGCGTTGCGCTCTCCCCCGCCGCCTGGCCCGCCAACGATTGGTGGACCGGCCTCGGCGACCCGCAGCTGACAGCGTTGATCGCTGAAGCGCTGAAAGACAACCCCACCCTGACCGTGGCCGACGCCCGCGCCCGCCAGGCGCAGGCCGAGGCTGGCGCAGCCGATGCCGACCGCGGTCCGAGCGTCACGGCTGGAGCCAACATGATTGGCCAGCGCCTGCCGCTTACCGCCGCGCCGCCGGATCTGGGCGGTGGCAAGTTCACCTGGTTCAAGGACGCCCGCGGCAGTTTCAGCTGGGGCCTCGATTTGTGGGGTGGCAAGCGCGCCGCGTGGGAAGCCGCCTTAGGCATGCAGCACGCCGCCGAGATCGAGCAGCAGGCCGCGCGCATTGAGCTATCCACCAACGTGGCCCGCGCCTATGTGCAGCTCTCCTACGCGTACGCACAGCAGGATGTGGCCAAAGCTGAGCACGAGCGGGCCACTACGGCGCGCCAGCTGACCCAGCAGCGCGTCTCCGCCGGTCTCGACAACCAGTTGCAGCTCAAGCAGAGCGACACCGAAGTTGCCAACGCCGACCAACAAGTGGCCGCTGCCAAGCGCGCCATCGATGCGGCCCGTTCCTCGCTATCCGTACTGCTCGGCAAGGGTCCGGACCGTGGCCTCGACATCGGTCGTCCGCAGATGCTGACGCCGGGTGCGCTCACCGCACCGGCGGATCTGTCGAGCGAGCTGCTTGGCCATCGCGCCGATATCGTCGCTGCGCGCTGGCGCGTGGAATCCGCAGGCAAGGAGATCAAGGTCGCCAAGACCCAGTTCCTGCCCAACGTGAGCATCAGCGCGATGGCGGGCGTGGCGGCGTTCGGCAGCATCAACCCGCTGCAGTTGCCGGCTCGCTTCTACACCTTCGGTCCGGCGCTGAGCTTGCCGATCTTCGATGGCGGTCGTCTGCGTTCCAGCCTCTCCTCGAAGGATGCGCAGTACGACGAAGCCGTGGCCCAGTACAACCAAACGCTGGTGCGCGCGGTGAACGAAGTGGCCGACGGTTACGACGCCGTGCAGTCTGCGCAGGAGCAGGTCGCCGCCCAGCAGCGCGCAGTCGATGCCGCCACGCAGGCGTGGCAGCTCTCGGAGCAGCGTTACAAGGCCGGCGTGGGCAGCTATCTGGAGGCGCTGATCGTGCGCCAGCAGTTGCTCGCCGCGCAGGAGCGCCTTGCCGCGCTGCAGTCGCAGCAGGTTGACCTGTCCGTGCAGCTCATCCAGGCCCTCGGTGGCGGTTTCCGCCCGCAAGGCGCCTCGGCCGATGTGGCCGTCCAATCTTCCTCTGATCATTCGCTTTAAGAAAAAAGGCTGCCCCCATGCTCAGCCAAACCCCGCTCGCGGCCGAGAACGCGGCCGCTCAACCCCCGAAGAGCCGTCGCGGCTTCCTGCTGCGCGCGCTTGCGGCCGTGGTGGTGATCGCCGCCATCGGCTGGGGCCTGTGGTACTTCCTCGAAGGCCGCTGGTACGAAGAGACCGACGACGCCTACGTCAACGGCAACGTCGTGCAGATCACCCCGCAGGTGCCCGGCTCAGTCATCACCATCGGTGCCGATGACGGTGACTTGGTGCACGCTGGCGATGTGCTGGTGAAGCTCGATCCGGCTGATGCCGACGTCGCGCTGGAGCAGGCGCGCGCTAACCTCGCCAGCACCGTGCGTAAGGTGCGCGGCCTGTACAGCAACGTCAGCGGTGCCCAGGCCGAAGTGGCCGCACGCAAGACCGCCGTGGACAAGGCGCAGGCCGACTACAACCGCCGTCGTGATCTCGCCAAGTCCGGTGCGATCTCCGCCGAAGAGCTGTCACACGCGCTGGATGCACTGACCACGGCGCAGAGCGCCATGACCACCTCGCAGCAGCAGTTGCAGACCAACAAGGTGCTGGTGGACGACACCGTCGTCGCTTCGCATCCGGATGTACAGACCGCCGCCGCCCGCCTGCGTGGCGCCTACCTCGACGACGTGCGCACCTCCATCATCGCGCCGGTGGACGGCTACGTCGCCAAGCGTTCGGTGCAGCTGGGTCAGCGCGTGGCATCGGGTACGCCGCTGATGGCGGTGGTGCCGCTGCATGAAGTGTGGATCGACGCCAACTTCAAAGAAACGCAGCTCACCAACATGCGCATCGGCCAGCCGGTGGAAATCCGCGCCGACATCTACGGTGGCACGGTGACCTACAAGGCCACGGTACAGAGCCTGGGCGTGGGCACGGGCAGCGCGTTCTCGCTGCTGCCGGCGCAGAACGCCACCGGCAACTGGATCAAGATCGTGCAACGCGTGCCGGTTCGCGTGTTCTTCACCGATCCGAAGCAGTTGGAAGACCATCCGCTGCGCATCGGCCTGTCGACCAAGGTGGAAGTGAATCTGCACGACCAGAAGGGCCTGCTGCTTGCCAACCAGGCGCCGACGCAGCCGGCCTTCAAGACCGACGTCTACAAGGAACAGTTGGCCAAGGCCGACGGCATGATCGCGGAGATCATCCACGCGAACATGGCGGGCGCCAGCGAAGGTCCGAAGTAATAAGTGGTTTGCCGTAGGCGTGGAGGCGCTGCATCGCCAGCCACGCCAACTGCATCAGTGATTCAAAGCGTCGTTCCGGCTTGCACCGGAATGATGCGGAAAAAATAAGACCCGCTTCGATGCATTGTTCGGCGCGGGCACACCCTTCATACCGCAGGTTATCCGTGCGATGAGTCAAGATTTCCGTCCGCCCAACCTGGCGCTGACCACTGTCGGCCTCTCGTTGGCGACCTTCATGCAGGTGCTCGACACGACCATTGCGAACGTGTCGCTGCCGACGATTGCCGGCAACCTCGGCGTGAGCGTCAACCAGAGTACCTGGGTCATCACCTCCTTCGCGGTGAGCATGGCCATTGCGCTGCCGCTTACCGGCTTCCTCACCCGTCGTTTCGGCGAAGTGAAGCTGTTTATCTGGTCGACGCTGCTGTTCTCCATTGCGTCGTTCCTGTGTGGCATCGCGCAGAGCATGCCCATGCTGATCCTGTTCCGCGCCATCCAGGGTGCGGTAGCGGGCCCGATGTACCCGGTCACGCAGAGCTTGCTGATCTCCATCTATCCACCCGCCAAACGCGGCATGGCGCTTGCGCTGTTGGCGATGGTGACGGTGGTGGCACCCATCGCAGGCCCGATCCTCGGTGGCTTGATCACTGATAACTACTCGTGGCCGTGGATCTTCTTCATCAACGTGCCCATCGGCATTTTCGCCAGCATGGTGGTGGGCAACCAGATGAAGGGACGCCCGGAAGTCACCATGCGGCCGAAGATGGATTACGTGGGGCTCATCACGCTGATCGTCGGTGTGGGCGCGCTGCAGATCGTGCTCGACAAGGGCAACGACGAGGACTGGTTCAACTCCACGTTCATCGTGATCACCAGCATCGTGTCCGTGATCTCGCTGGCGATCTTCTTGATCTGGGAACTCACCGACAAGGAACCCATCGTCAACCTGCGCCTGCTGCGCCATCACAACTTTCGCACTGGCACCATTGCGTTGGTGTTGGCCTACGCGGCGTTCTTCGCCATCGGCCTGCTGGTACCGCAGTGGCTGCAGCGGAATATGGGCTATACGTCCACATGGGCAGGTTTTGCCGCTGCGCCACTCGGTATTCTGCCGGTGATGCTTACCTTCCTGGTGGGCAAGTACGCGTCGCGTACCGACATGCGCCTGCTGGCCTCGTGCGCGTTCCTGGTGATGGGCACGACCTGCTTCATGCGTTCCGAGTTCTTCCTACAGATAGACTTCTGGCACGTCGCCGGTGTGCAGCTGTTCCAGGGCCTGGGCGTCGCGTTGTTCTTCATGCCGGTGACGACGATTCTGTTGTCGGATCTGCAACCGAACGAGATCGCCTCGGGGGGCGGCCTGGCAACATTCCTGCGTACGCTAGGCGCGAGCTTCTCCGCGTCGCTCACCACATTCCTGTGGGATCACCGTGCGATCGTGCATCACGCACATCTGTCGGAACACATCACGCCCTACGATCCGTCAGCGCAGATTGCGCTGCAAGGCGTGGGAGTGCAGGGGCAGGCAGCGAACGTGATGCTGGATCAGATGATCACGCAGCAGGGCTACCAGATCTCGTTCAACGAGGTATTCCATCTGTTGGGCTGGGTGTTCTTCTTCCTGATTGTGGTGGTGTGGATGGCGCGGCCGCCGTTCAGCGCGAAGGCGGGGCCAGGGGCGGATCACTGATTGTGTTTGTGTGATGTTGATGGATGAGGTCGCAGTGATGCGGCCTTTTTCTTTTTTGTTTTTGGGGTGTGGTGCCGATGTGCTGGCGGGCTTTAGCTCTGCTCCCTCTCCCTTTTGGGGAGAGGGTTGGGGTGAGGGGTGGGTGCTCGCCTCACTGTTTCATCTTTAGCCGTCACCCCTGCGTAGGCAGGGGTCCAGAGCCCCGGTGTTTGATTGTCGCGTTGCCGCGATCTGGCCGCCTACGCAGCGGGCGTTTCGCCCTCCTACCGGAGCCCGAGTCACTTTTCTTTGCTTGCCCACGCACGCGCAGGAGCGCGTGCGAACGGCGAAGCCGGCCCGAAGGGCGGAGGGCAGGATGCCCGGAGTAAAGAAGAGTAACCCGAAGAAAGGGCACCCCCACTTGGCGCTGGCCGATAAAGCCGGCCAGTTCGTGAGGGGTGGCCGGGCTTTTCGACAGGGCCTCCTGCCCTGGCGAAAAGGAATCGGCATCCTTGCCGATCCCCCTGCGGGCCTTCTCGTCCACCCCTCACCGCCGCACAGGGGGCCCGAAGGTCAAAGGCGAAAGCGGACGGCTCGTGCAGCGGAGCTGCACATTGCACCGCGGCAGGTCGCGTTGCTCCTGCCTCAGAGCACAAAGCTGAGAAACAAAGTCGAGGCAGACGGACGATACCGTTACGTGTCGAGTTCTCCACAACGGTCGGGAAGCGTAGCGTCCTCTTCTCCGTCGCGGTAACGCGACAATCAAACACCGAGGCTCTGGATCCCTGCCTACGCAGGGATGACGGTTTCATCGAAACGGTGTGGCGAGCACCCACCCCTCACCCCAACCCTCTCCCCAAAGGGGCGAGGGAGCAGAGCAGCAGCGTCCACCTCAAAACTATTTAGCCATCCAAACAACAACGGCCCCTAACGGAGCCGTTGTCCTAAACACCACCAACACCACCACCTCAAGGATTAAACGCAAACCCCACCAACGCCATGGTCTCGCCACGGTTGGAACCCTTGATGCCGGCATTCGACGCATGACGAATCTGGAACGTCCAATGCTCACCCGTCCAGCCCACCGAATTCACAAACTCGCCGCCGCTGCTCAGCGCAAGCGTGCGACCCGCCTGGACCGCGATCTCTGAGTTCCAGAACAAGTGGTGATACCAGTCGTTAGCGTTGCCGTAGCGGATGCGCAGGCCGCCACCGCCCAGCCACACATCGTCGGAAACGCCATTGCCGTAACGCGTTATGTGGCGGCCGTTGAGAAAGCCTAGCGAGGCCATGGGGGCCCAGGTGATGCGGCTGTCGCTGAGGTTGTGCTCGCCCCAGATCGCTTCGACCCAGGCGGTGTTGGTCCAGTAGCCGTCCGAGTAACTTCGGCCACCATTGATTTCGATACGAGTGTCGGCCAAGGCCGTAGCGGAAACGCCGATCAGTGCGAACGCTGCGGCACTGCGCAGGAGGGAGGATCGCATGTGATTTCTTCTTTGTGCTTGGGGAGGGAATTTATGCACCGCCTAGTATAATTACTTAACTGGACCGACCGGTATTGGAAATAGGTCGAATCGAGGCAACAGTGTGTTGCCTGGGCGGCACAAGTGCGTGGATATCCCTTCCCGGCACACCAGCAGTCTGTCTCAGGTAGCGTGAAGCGCACGCCGAAAATGCCGTAAAACTACGACAAGGGGAGCGGGCTATAGGCGGTTTCGGCGGTGCCTTGGACGTTCCCGCCTAGAGCAGCACGCCGTCCACAGGTTGCAGCGGCGCCGGCAGGTCGCGCTCGCCCAGCAGTTCGCCCAGGCCGATCTCGATGGTGCGGCACATGGCGTCGAGGGGCAGGTCGTTGGGCAAGCGGTCGAATGGGTTCTCGATCTGGTCGCCCAGCGCATCGAGCCCAAAGAAGGTGTAGGACAGCACGCCCACCATCAGCGGCGTCACCCAGCCGACGCTGCCGATCAGGCAGAACGGCAGCAGCAGGCAGTAGATGTAGACGGTGCGGTGGAGCAGCAGGATGTAGGCAAACGGTATCGGCGTGCCCTGGATACGCTCACAGCCGCCCAGCACGTAAGAGGCGCGCGTCACCTGGGCATCGATGCTCGCCAGCAGGATGACGTCCAGCCGGCCCTCGCGATGCAGTTGCGCGTAGCCCTGGCCAATCAGGCCGAGCAGCACGTTGGGTGGATTGGGACGGCCCGCGAGTGCGGCCCGGTCTTCCGTCGTCAGCCAGCGGGATACATCGTCGCCCGGCGAGGTGCCACGCAGGTGGTGACGCAGCGCGTGGGCAAAGGCGATCAACCGGTGCACCATCCGTTCGCGCTCTGCCGCAGAAAGGCTTGCTGGCAGGCTCATCGTCTGCCGCGCCAGATTGCGCAGCACGATCAACAACTCGCCCCACAGCGTTCGCGCGTCCCACCAGCGCTGGTAGGCCACCGTGTTGCGAAAGCCGAGGAAGATCGCCAGCGTCAGGCCCATCAGCGTGGGCGGAATGGCACCCAGCTCCACGCCCGTGTGCGGCAGGCGACGCTCCAGCAGCACCACCGCCACGGACAGCAGCATCATGCCGACCACCCGCTTCCAGATCACCGGAACAATGGAGCCGCGCAGGGTGAACAGCATCAACCGGAGCGAGCGATGCGGTGGGTGGATGACCATGAGAGCGGCTTGGCGGGAACTGGGGAAATGGTACCGCGCTCGCCCCTTAGCGACGCCGGTGCTTGATCTTCAGGAATTGCCCGGGCAATATTCCCGCCTCATTTGTACCCGGATGAAACCATGTCTGCCTTCGAGATCGCTTCCTGCACCGCCTTTGACGGCCATCGGCGGATTGGCGCTGGGACGCTGGCCGAGGTGGCGCTTGCCGTCAAACATGCCGTCGATGCCGGAGCCGAAGGGCCCGTGCTGGTCTTCGATGATCTCAGCAGCCGCCCGGTAGAACTCGACCTGCGTGGCACGCCGGACGACGTACTCGCCCGCTTGCCCGCGCCACCCTCGGACGAGGAGCCCGTGCCGCGCGGCCCCGGGCGCCCCCGTCTGGGCGTCATCGCGCGCGAGGTCACCTTGCTGCCACGCCATTGGCATTGGCTCGCGGAACAGCCGGGCGGTGCCTCGGCAACCTTGCGTCGTCTTGTCGAAGAGGCGCGTCGCAGTCATCGCGAGCGCGATGCCGTTCGCCTTGCCGGCGAAGCGGTGGATCGCTTCATGAGCGCCATGACGGGTAATCTAGCCAATCACGAAGAAGCTTCTCGCGCGTTCTGGCGTAAGGAGCGTGAGCGTTTCATCCAGCTGACAGATGCATGGCCCGTCGATGTGCGCGAGCATGTGCGTGTTCTCGCAACGCGCGCATGGCAGGCGGCCATCGCGGGCGACTGATTTCCCCCTCCCCTTCGCGGAAAATTTTCGATGTCATCGTTCGCTGCAAAGCAGCCGCTGCTTACCGAAGGACCGATTGCCCGCACGTTGCTCATGTTCGCCCTGCCCATCCTGGGCAGCACGGTGCTGCAGTCGCTCAACGGTTCGGTCAACGCCATGTGGATCGGCCACTACCTGGGCGAAGCTGCGCTCACGGCGGTGAGCAACGCCAACTTGATCCTGTTCCTGCTGCTGGGCGCTGTGTTCGGCCTGAGCATGGCGTGCACCATCCTGATCGGCCAGAGCCTCGGCGCGCGCAACATGCTGGAAGCCAAGCGCGTGGTGGGCACGGGCGTAACATTCTTTGTGTCGATATCGGTGTTGGTAGCCATCGGCGGCTACTTCGGCACGCCGTGGATGCTGCGCGCGCTCAACACGCCGGTCGACGCGCAGGCCTTCGCGGTGCCGTACCTGCGCATCATCTTCATCGCCGTGCCGTCGATGTTCTTTTACAACTTCCTCATGATGACGCTGCGCGGCGCGGGTGATTCGCGTACGCCGTTCGTCTTCATGGCGTTGTCGGTGGTGATGGACATTGTGTTCAACCCGCTGCTGATCTTCGGCGTGGGTCCCTTCCCGCGCATGGGTATTGCCGGTTCTGCCACGTCCACGCTGATCGCGCAGACCATTGCCCTGTTCGCCCTGATCTTCACGCTGTACCGGCGCAAGCACTTCCTGCGCCTCACCAGTCATGAGCTCGGTTACCTGCGCCCTGACCGGGAAATCCTGCGCTCGCTGGTGGTGAAGGGTTTGCCGATGGGCTTGCAGATGATCGTGATCTCCAGCTCCGCGATGATCATGATCCACATGGTGAACGAGTACGGCTCCAAGACCACCGCCGCCTACGGTGCAGCCACGCAGCTGTGGGCCTACGTGCAGATGCCGGCGATGGCGATCGGTGCGGCGGTGTCGTCCATGGCGGCGCAGAACGTGGGCGCCAAACTGTGGGACCGGGTGAGCCTCATTACCCGGGTGGGCGTGCTCTACAACTTCCTGCTCAGCGGCTGCTTGATCGGAGTGATCTATCTGTTCAATCACGCGGCGCTCGGCATGTTCCTGCCCAACGACGCCCAGGCACTGACGCTGGCTCAGCATCTGAATAGCATCGCCGTGTGGTCCTTCATGTTCTTTGGCGTCACCTTCGTGCTGTTTGGCGTGGTGCGTTCCACCGGCGCGGTGCTGCCACCGCTAATCATCCTGTTCATCTCGATGTGGCTGATCCGTCCGCCGTTTGCGCTGGTGTTGGCGCCGCACCTGGGGGCGGATTCCATCTGGTGGAGTTTTCCGCTGGGCTCGCTCGCCTCCATGCTGATGGCCATGGGCTACTACAAGTGGGGCGGCTGGCGACGTGCACGCATGCTGGCCACGCCGATCGAAAAGGCCGGGCAAGACGATTCGGCCGCCGTTGCCGGCCAACAGGCCCCCACCACCGGACAAGGCGTACCGGCCTCCGTGGAGTGACCGGCTTCACCCTTCGCGCCAACGCGCGCGCGGGGTGAACCGCCCTTCACGCTTTGCCACGCGACTGTCATCCGGGCTGCCTAGGGTGGCTCGATGACTCGCATCAACCCTTCACGCCGCCAGTTCCTGCGCGGTCTATTCGACATGGTCGGCGCCGCTACGGCGGCAGAGCTCGGCTTGCTGGCCTGGTCCGCGCCGGCCATCGGCGACGAGAAGATGGCGCGCATGGCCATGCCCCAGCTCGCCGCACCCAACGTGCCGCTGGTGAACCCGGTGACGTTGGCGCGCTTCGTGGATCCGTTGCCCTTACCCGCGGTAGCAAAGCCCGTCGGTCAACGTTCGGATCCCACGCATCCAGGCAAACAGCTGCCGCTGTACCGAATGGAGATGCGCGCGTTCAAGGCGCAACTGCATCGTGACCTGCCACCCACGCCGCTGTGGGGCTACAACGGATCATTCCCGGGCCCGACGTTGGTCGCGCGGCGCAACGAGCCCTTGCTGATCGAATGGGCCAATGCGCTGCCGAAAAAACACTTCCTGCCCATCGACCACACCATCCACGGCGCTGAGCGCAGCAAGCCCGAAGTACGCACCGTCGCGCACGTCCACGGCGCGCGCGTGTCGCCGTCCAGCGATGGCTATCCGGAAGAATGGTTCGAACCCGGCCGTTCGGCGGTCAGCCACTACCCCAACGCGCAGGACGCGGCCACGCTCTGGTACCACGACCACGCCATGGGCATCACGCGGCTCAACATCTACGCGGGCCTGCTCGGTGCCTACCTGATCGAAGACGACGCGGAACAGGCACTCAACCTGCCGACCGCCGACTGCGACCTGCCGCTGATCCTGTGCGACCGTCTGATCGCGAAAGACGGCCAGTTGTACTACCCCGTCTCCGATGATCCGGATGCGCCCTGGGTATCCGAGTGCAACGGCAATGCCATCCTATGCAACGGCAAGCTCTATCCCTTTACGGAGGTCGAGCCGCGGCGCTATCGCTTACGCCTCATCAACGCCGCCAACACGCGCTTCTACGAACTCTCATTGTCGAACGGATTGGCGTTCATGCAGATCGCCAGCGACCAAGGCCTGCTTGCCGCGCCGCTCACACGTTCGCACGTCACGCTCTACCCGGCTGAGCGCGCCGACGTTATCGTCGACTTCTCCGGCATGGACGGCAAACAGGCGCAGTTGCGCCAGCAGGGCGATGCCATCATGGAATTTCGCGTGCGCGATCGCGGCCGCAAAGACACCAGCGCGGTCCCGGCGACGTTACGCACCATCGAACGCATGGCCGAGGCGAGCGCCGTGCGCGACCGCGTGCTAACGCTGGGCGAGCAGGATGACGCCGGTGGCAGCCCGATGATGATGATGCTCGGCGGCAAGCACTGGTCCGCCCCCATCACCGAAGATCCGCGCCAGAACACCACCGAGATCTGGAGCATGGTGAACCTCACCGGTGATGCACATCCCATGCATCTGCACCTGGTGCGCTTCCAGGTACTGGAACGGCGACCGTTCGACCTGTTCGTGTGGAACGAGAGCAAGACACTCAAGTACACCGGCCCGGCGATCCCCCCCCGCGCCAGAAGAGATGGGCTGGAAAGACACCGTGCGCGCCGACCCCGGCATGGTCACACGCATCATCGCCAAGTTTGAAGGTGAGCCCGGTCGCTACGTGTGGCATTGCCACCTGCTCGAGCACGAAGACAACGAGATGATGCGCCCGTTCCAGCTACTGCCGGCCTAATCGGTTTCGTACTTAGAAAAGAGAAATATTTTTGCGGTACCGCGACCTGGCTCGCCTGCGGCGGGCTTCCGACCTCCTGCCGGAGGCCGGGTTGCTTTCTCTTGCTTGCCCAAGAGACAGTAACCGAAGAGAAGGGCCCCCGGATACGGCGCCTTGCGGGCTTCGCCCTCCAGGTGCGCGTGCGGGTTCCGGGCTTTTCGACGGGGCTCCTGCCCCGGCGAAAAGTGGCTGGCATCCTTGCCAGCCACCCCTACGGGGCCTTCTCTCCACCCGCCCGCCGCCTCCTACGGGGACCGGGTAGATCAAAAGCCAATGCCAGGATCAAAAGCGAAACCTAAAGGCCAAAACCAAGCCTGCCTACTGCAAGCCTTTCACTCCCTCTCCCCTTCGGGCGACCCGAAGGTAGTCCCCTTTTGGGAGAGAGGGTTGGGGTGAGTCCCAAAAAGGGGATAAAGGTCGGGTGCTCGCCTCATCGTTTCAACTTCGCTGGCGCGATGCTGAGCAAGACCGCGTACTCAGTCGAGACTTTAGACGGGCTCCTAGCCAAGCATGACTACAAGATCACTCGACTTCTCCGACGATGTGGCTGTCGCCACAGTCGTCGGCCTCATGCCGGCGCGTGAGCCGCAATCGCACCGGGTCACGCGGACGCAACGTCACCGAGAGCTGAGGTGTGTGGTCAGCCAGGGTGTCGTCATCCAGCGAGAGCGTATAGCGCTGCAATAGCATGGCGGCGAGCAACGTCATCTCCAGCATCGCGAAATGCTGACCGATGCACACGTGCGGACCGATACCAAAGGGAATCCATGCGCCCTTGGGGATATGCGGCGCATCGTCCAGAAAACGTTCCGGCATGAAACGGTCGGGTTGTGGAAACCAGCGCTCGTCGTGGTGAATTACCCACGGCGTGACACGTAACATCGCGCCCTTCGGCACCGCGTGGCCAGCCAGTGTGATCGGCGCCGTGTTGCGGCGAGTCATCAGCACCGACACCGCCGGATACGCACGCAAGGTTTCCTTCAACGTAGCCAGCAGCCACGGCAGTTGGTCCACATGCTGCGCGCCGGGCGTGGCGCCGCGCAGTACCTCATCCACTTCGCGCTGCGCACGCTGCGCCGCCTCTGGGTGATGGGCGAGCAGAAGGCTCCACCACAGCAGCGTGGAAGCACTGGTTTCGTGCCCCGCTTCAAAGCTCACCATGCACTGGTCGAACACCTCCTGCTTCGACAAGCGGTCGCCAGTGGCATCATCACGGGCCGCCAGCAACATCTGCAGCAGATCGTCGCGTGGCGGTTCGTCGTCAGGCGCGTTCCATCGCGCCTCGATATGTCGGCCCACCAACCCACGCAACGTGGCCAGCGCGTTTCGCTTGCGCGCGTTACCCGGTGTGGGCAACCAAAGTGGCACCGTCCACGGCACGAACATCTCGTGGAACGCACTGGTCATCAGGGTCTGCGTTGCCTTTGCGGCTGCCTGCGCATCGGTCTGCACCGATTCGCTGAACAGTGTGCGCAGGATCACGTCCATGGTTGCGCCATTCCACAGGTCATTCATGCTCACCTGGGCAGACGATTCACCGACAGGCACCGCTTGATCGAGCGCGGTGCGTGCTGCGTCGGTCATCAACCGCGCATAGCCGCCCACACGGCGGGCGGTAAACGCCGGCATCAGCATGCGGCGCTGCCGTTGCCAGGTATCGCCATGTGTCACCAGCACACTCTGGCCAAACAGCTCGCTGAAAACGCGCGTGGCACGCTCCCAGCGGATCAACTGACCCGACTGCGTCACCATCGCCTCGCGGATCAGCGCGGGCGACATCAGATCCCACGCGTCCTCGTTGATCAGGCGCATACGCGTCAAGTCGCCGTACTCTCGCTGCAAGTCCGTGACGAAGCCGAGGTAGTCGGCACGCATGCGACGCAACAGCGAGAACCCCCACCATCGGTCAGTGGGGCCGCTCGGGAGCGCATGATCGGTTGATGCCAGGGCAGCGGTAAAGGTCGTTGTCTTCATGGCGGGCATGCTCTCCCACGACCAATCCACGGTATTGAACGATTACGACATCGCCGACGTTTTACACTGCGGCGCATGGCTACCCTGGTTTCCCCTTCGATGCGTCAGCCCGATGCCTTGCTCCCATCGGGCCAGCTCTGGTTGCCGCGTGCCTCACTGGTGGCCTGCGTGCGCAGCGTGGTGGTGCGCAGCACCGTGGGTTATGCGCTGGACGACGAGCAACGCATCAATCGCTTTCCCGCCACACCCATGTGCAGCCTGAGCTGGTGGTTCGAAGGCAGCAGCGAGATGCTCCTGCCTGCCGATGCGGACAACATGCCCGGCCTTGAAAGCCCGCGCATGCCACCGCCCGGTCGCTGGGTGTTCGGTGGGCCCCAGACGCAGCCCACTTCGACATGGTGTCCTGGCCCCGTTCACAGCATGGTGGTGCTGCTGATGCCCGATGCCTTGCATCTGTTGACGGGATTGGAGCCCGCAGAACTTACTGATCGCTTCGTTGATGCGGCGGATGTGCTGCCGCCGGAGTGGCTGGCGATGTGCGCAAGCGTGCAGGATCTGCCCGACGATGCGCAGCGCATCGCCTGCCTGGAAAACTTTCTGGAGCCGCGCTGGCGCGCGTGCCGGCCGGAGCTGCCGCTGGCGGTGCAGCGCCATGCAGATTGGGCGGTTTACCTCACCCAACGCGCCGCGACCTCATCGGTCGGGCGGAGCCTGCGACAACTGGAGCGACGCATCAAACGCTGGGCGGGACTTCCGCTGCGTGAGTTGCGCGGTTTTGGTCGCGCCGAACGCGCGTTCTTCGAGGCCGTGGAAGCGGACGTGGCGCAGACCGACGTGCGTTGGGTAGACGTAGCGGCAGCGGCGGGCTTTGCCGACCAGCCACATCTGTGCAGGGTGACACGTCGCATCACCGGCTATGCACCGCAGGCCTTGTACGAAGGCATGCAGCAGCAGGAAGCGTTTTGGGTGTATCGCCTTTGGGCGGAAGGCTAGCGACGCGCATCGTCCTGCGCGCACGACGTCGCGGCGACGCCTGTTTGATCAGAACCCTTCCTATCCTCGCGAATCGCAAGGACACATGACCCTGTGCGCGCACATTCGCGCGAATGTGTCGCCGCGCGCGTTTCTGAATATTTTTCACGATGCAAACGCAAGGCAATTTCTTGCCGTTATCGCGCTCGCCTGCGGTCGTTCGATCGCGCAGGTCGCACAGCGATACGCTTTGCCCTCGTCTAAATTTCGCAAGCATTTGCGGCGTCTCCGCATTGTCATGTAGCACGTCATCCCTGTCGCAAAAGCGCCAAGGGTCCGTCATCTGTGCGGACCAGACTCCCCGCCGGCCGCACCCCTTCACGTTGCGAACAGGTGCCGGTTAATCAGGGGGTCCACTCACGCAGCCCTTCCAGGGATCGCTGCAGGAGATCGAAGTCATGTCTATGACGCACGTCCGCAAGCGGCTGCTGCCGCTCGCTATTGGTACGCTTGCTGTCGGCTTGGCCGGCGTGGTGAGCGCGCAGAGCAATCCCACCGAGCAGAATGCCGCCGCGGCCACCCAGGCTCCCGCGACCGGCGTCACCGTGCTGCACACACCGGGTGGTGACCATGACGATCGCAGCGATCGCACCCGCACGCCCATCAAGCATGTGATCCTGCTGATCGGCGAAAACCGCACGTTCGACCATGTGTTCGCCACGTACACGCCGCCCAAGGGCCAGAGCGTGCACAACCTGCTATCCGAAGGCATCGTCAACGCCGATGGCACGCCGGGCCCGAACGTCGCTGTTGCCAAGCAGTGGCAGGCCAGCAACACGGGTAAGTACTCCGTAGCCCCCACGCACACCACCGCGTTCACCTCGCTGCCGCAGATGAACACCGGCGGTGCACCGACGCAGGCGCCATTCGCGTCGGCTGCGCAGGCGCAGGCCATCGAGCCCGCTCTGCCCACCAGTGACTACAGCGAGTTGGCTGCTGGCGGCACCGGCCTGCCGAACGACACCATCGACACGCGCTTCCCGTCGGTGCTCGCCAATGCGCCGGTCGATATGCATGCATCGATCAGCTACGACGACTACGCCAACAGCCCCGTGCATCGCTTCTTCCAGATGTGGCAGCAGCTGGACTGCGACACCAACGTCGCCACCGAAAAGAACCCCAGCGGCTGCCGCATGGATCTGTTCCCGTGGGTGGAAACCACCGTGGGCGCCGGCACCAACGGCAAGACGCAACCCGCCGGCTTCGATGACGAATCCACGGGCGAAGGCTCCACGGCGATGCAGTTCCTCAACATCGCCAAGGGCGATGTGCCTTACTTGGCCGAGCTGGCCCGCACCTATGCGTTGAGCGACAACTTCCACCAGTCGGTGATGGGCGGCACGGGTGCCAACCACATCATGCTGGGCTTCGGTGAGCCCATCTACTACGCCGATGCAAATGGCGAGCCGGCGACGCCGCCGTCGAACCAGATCGAAAATCCGGACGCACAGTCCGGCACCAACAACTGGTACGTGCAGGACGGTTACGGCGGTGGTTCCTACGTCAACTGCGCCGATGACACGCAGCCCGGCGTGGGCGCCGTGAAGGACTACCTGAAGTCCCTGCCGTATCACACCTTCCACGGCACCGACTGCAAGAAGAACGCCTACTACCTGGTGAACAACTACAACCCGGGTTACCTGGGCGACGGCACCCCGGCCCCGCTGGGCGCTACCCAGTTCACCATCCCGCCGACGCGCCAGGACAACCTCGCGCTGCTGCTGTCCCGCCACCACGTATCGTGGAAGTACTACGGCGAAGGCTATGCAGACGGCAAGGAGAGCGGCGAAGCCGGCACGTTCTGCAACATCTGCGATCCGTTCCTGTACTCCACGCAGGTCATGACCAATCCGAAGCTGCGCGCGAACAACCAGGACATCACCGACCTGTACAACGACATCCAGAACGACACCCTGCCGGCGGTCTCCATCGCCAAGCCGGATGGCATCCTGGACGGACACCCGGCATCGTCCAAGCTGGAACTGTTCGAAGGCTACGTGAAGAAGATCGTGGACATGGCCAAGGCCAACCCGAAGGTGTGGAACGACACCGTGATCATGGTGACCTTCGATGAAGGCGGTGGCTACTACGACTCGGGCTACATACAGCCGGTGGACTTCTTCGGCGACGGCACGCGCATCCCGCTGCTGGTGGTGTCGCGCTTCTCCGAAGGCGGCCGCGTAGTGCACACGTACTACGACCATGTGTCCTTCGACAAATTCGTCGAAGCCAACTGGGGCCTGCGTGAAACCATCTCGGGTCGCAGCCGCGACAACCTGCCCAACCCGGTGGCGCTGCCCAACAACCCGTATGTGCCGCTCAATGCACCGGCCATCGGCAACCTGATGAACATGTTCGACTTCGACCGCGATCGTCACGGTCATAGCTACGCAGCAGCTGAAACACAAGACTGATCCAATAGCAGGGAACCGGACCCCGCCCGCTTAAGCGGGCGGGGTTCTTTTTGCGTAGTGGGAGTCGTTGCTGGCCATGAAACCGATCCGCCAAGCCGTTCCTGGCCGCCGAGGCCACACCGTCACCCGCGCGCTTGCCGTGCTGGTGTTGCTGGCTGCCGCGTTCGTGGGTGAGCCGGGTCATGCCGATCCAGGCGATTTCCAGGCCATGCCCGGCCTGTGGAAGATCGTCACGCGGGTGTTCGATCACGGCAAGGAAGGCCCGTCGCAGATCACCTGGCATTGCGTGGACGAAAGTCCGGACCCGTGGGTCGAATTCGCCCAACTACCTGTGCCGGGCTATGCGCAATGCGAACGCGCCGATCAGCATCGTAGCAGCACGGCGCTGAGCTGGACGCTGCAGTGTCAGGGGTTGGTGGACGCGGCGCGTGGGCGGGTGAAGTTTGATTCGGCGGAGCATTACACCGCGGGGGTCAGTATCAAGGGGCAGGATGTGGTGCAGGTGGAGGGGCGCCGCTATGCGGCGTGTACGAGTCCGAGGGACTGATCTTTTTGTTCTCGCGTTCTCTCCGGGGCTGCGCGCATTTGCTCCCTCTCCCTTTCGGGGAGAGGGTTGGGGTGAGGGGTCAACCTCGCCTCACGCTTTCATCTTTAGCCGTCACCCCGGCGTACCCCACAAAAGGGGGCAAGGGCCGGGGTCCAGTTTCTGTATCGCTTGGTTGTCGCGTAATCGCGATCTGGCTCGTCGGCAGCGGGCTTTCGCCCTCCTACCGGAGGCCGAGTCACTTTCTCTTGCATGCCCAAGAGAAAGTAACCAAAGAGAAGGGCACCCCCACTTGGCGCTGGCCGGCTGTGCCGGCCAGTACGTGAGGGGCCGCCGGGCTTTTCGACAGGGCCTCCTGCCCTGGCGAAAAGGGATCGGCATCCATGCCGATCCCCCCTGCGGGCCTTCTCGTCCACCCCTCACCGCCGCACAGGGGCCCGAAGGTCAAAGGCGAAAGCAGACGGCTCGTGCAGCGGAGCTGCACATCGCACTCGCAGGTCGCGGTAACGCACGAGGCGACAATCATACCCACGGCTACTGGATCCCCGCCTTCGCAGGGATGACGGCAAAGATCAAACGTCGAGGCTAGATTGACCCCTCACCCCAACCCTCTCCCCTAAAGGGAGAGGGAGCAAAGAGCACAGCGCCACCACCTTACCCCGCCGCCGTTTGTGCCTTCAACGCCCGCTTCGCCGCCCGCTTGGCACGCCGCGCCTCCTTACGAATCTTGCGATCGTAATTCCACAAATAAATCGCCGGCGTACTCAACAACGTCAGCAACTGCGACACCAGCAGGCCACCCACAATCGCCACGCCCAACGGCTGCCGCATCTCCGAACCCACGCCGAAACCAATCGCCAGCGGTAGCGCAGCACCCATCGCCACCAATGTCGTCATGGTGATCGGGCGGAAGCGCACCAGCGCGGCTTCCTTGATTGCGTCGGGTGGCGACAGGCCGCGTTCGCGTTCCGCGACCAGCGCAAAGTCCACCATCAGAATCGCGTTCTTCTTCACAATGCCGATCAACATCAATATCGCGATGATCGCCATCAACGTCAGCTGCGTCTGCGTCACCAGCATGGCGAGGAACGCGCCCATGCCCGCGGCCGGCAGCGTGGAAAGAATGGTCAACGGATGGCCCAGGCTTTCATAGAGGATGCCCAGCACGATATACATCGCCACAATCGCGCCGATCAGCAGCACCATGCCGTTGCTCTTGGCTTGCTGCAGGCGCTGGTTTTGGCCGGTCCATTCCACGCGCACGCCTGCAGGCAGGCCAGCGAGAATGGCGGCGTTGTCCACCAGTTTGGTGCCTACATCCTGCGACACATCCTTGGCGAGGTTGTAAGTAATCGTCGAGGCTTCCAACTGGTTGTGATGACGTACACGCATCGGGCTCATGTTGGGCTCGATATGCGCAATGGCCGAGAGTGGAATCATCTGCGCCGAAGCATTGCGTACGCGCACGTTGAGCAAGCCTTCTGGGCTCAGTGACGTCGCCGAACTGGAGGTCAGCACCACCCAATACTGGTTGATGTCCGAATAAATCACCGACACCTGCCGCTGGCCAAACGAGTTGAGCAGCGCGGTATCCACGTCGCCCATGGTCACGCCCAGCCGGCTCGCGGCATTGCGGTCCACCTTCAGCTTCTGCTGCTTGCCGACCAGATCGAAGTTGCTGCCGACGTCGCGGAACTCCTTCATCTTGCGCATCTGCTGCACAACCTTCAGCGTCCACGGCTGCAGATCCTCGCCGTTGCTGCCGACGAGCTGGAATTCGTAGGCGCCGCCCTTGTCGCCGCTGCCGCCGCCGCCGAGGAATTGCACCGGGCTCAGCGATACTCGGATGCCCGCCATCTGGTCGTACTGCTTGGCGAGCCGTTCCATCACTGCCTTCGCGCTTTCGTGGCGGTCGCTCGGGCCGCTACCTTTGGGCTTCAGGTCGACGAACATGCTGCCGGCATTGCCCACCGCGCCGGTGCCATCGTTGCCACCCAGTGTGGTGAGCACGTCGAGCACCGCGGGGTCGGCCTTCATCATGTCGGCCGCCTTCTGCGCCTGCGTAGCCATCAGCGTTGGCGAAATATTGGCGTCGGCGCGGATGTCGCCCTGGATCATGCCGATGTCTTCTTCGGGCATGAAGTTGCCGCCGGCCGTGGCGACCACCGCAGCGCCTAAGGCAAACGTGGTGATCAACAGGATGATCGGCTGCCAACGCATCACGCGACGATGGCGCATAGCCCATTCCAGCGCTCGCTCGTACCTGCGCTGGATGCCCTTATCGAAACGCTCCAGCGCCAGCTCGATGCGCCCGGGCTTACGCTCGCCTGGTTCCTCGTGTTTGAGGAGCTTGCCGCACAGCGCAGGTGTAAGCGTCAGCGAGACAATGGCCGAGATCACCACTGCCACCGCTAGCGTCACCGAGAACTCGCGCAGCAGCATGATCAGCATGTTGTTGCCAAACAGCAGCGGCGCAAACACCGCCACCAGCGATAGCGTGATCGACACCACCGTGAAACCGATCTCACGCACGCCAATCAGCGCAGCCTCCAGTGGGGCCGCGCCGTGCTCCATATGGCGCACGATGTTCTCGATCACCACAATCGCATCGTCCACCACAAAGCCGATGCACAGCACCAGCGCCACCAGCGACAGTGTGTTGAGCGTGTACCCCAAGGCCAGCATCACCACAAAGGCGCCGGCCAGCGACAGCGGCACGCTCAGCGAAGCGATCAGCGTGGGACGCAGGCGACGCAGGAACACCAGCATCACCAGCACCACCATCGCGATACTGATCAGCAGCGCTACCTGCACTTCGTGCAGCGCCGACTTGGTGGTGGTGGTGAGATCGAAGATCGGCGTGATCTGCACGTCCGCTGGCATCCACTGGCGGAACTCCGGCAGGCGGCGGCGGATCTCGTCCACCGTCTCCACCGCATTCGCCTCGGGGCGCTTGCTGATCTGCATGGCTACCGTGGACTGGCCGTTGAACCACGCGCCCTGGTAGATATCCTGCTGACCGCTGTAGACCTTCGCCACGTCCGACAGGCGTACGGGCGCGCCGTTGCGAGTGGCAATAATCACCTTGGCGAAATCGGCTGCCTCGCGCAGGCCGTCGTTCGCCGTCACCGTCATCTGAGTGCGGCCGTCGCTCAGGATGCCCTGCGGCGATGTCACATTGGCGGCGATCAGCGAGTTGCTGACGTCATTGGCGGTGAGTCCCTTGGCCGCAAGCGCATTGATGTCCAGCTCCACGCGCACCGCGTGCGGCGTGCCACCGAACACCTGCACCTGCGCCACGCCGGGAATCTGCGTCACCGCCGGCTTCAACAGCGTATCCGTCAGGTCGTACAGCTTGTCCTGCGGCAGGCCCGTCGAGGTGAGCGACACCAGCAGGACAGGAATCTGCGAGGTATCGAACTTGAAGTACTGCGGTGGCGAGGGCAGCACCGGCAGGTCCGACTGCGCCGCATTGATGGCCGCCTGCACATCGCGCGCCGCCTGATCCGCCGTGCGGTCGAACGTAAAGCGCACCTGGATCGACGCCGTACCTTCCGCCGCATTGCCGTACATATCATCGATGCCGGGAATGCGGCCGATGTGCCGCTCCAGCGGTGCCAGCACCGTGGAGGCCATAGTCTGCGCGCTCGCACCCGGCAGCTGCGCCACGATGTACACGCCGGGGAACTCCAGCGACGGCAGCGCCGCCACGCCCAGCAGGCGATACGCGAAGACGCCCGCCAGCAGCAGGCCCAAGGCCAGCAGCGAGGTGCCCACGGGGCGACGGATCAGGGGGGGCGAAGATGTTCACTCAGTTTCCATACTGGTTAGGGCGGCGCACGCCCGTCACCCAGGCAGACCATCAGCGCGGGCACACGTTCACGCAAGCAAGGCGCAAGGCCCAGGTATGCCGCTCTTTATGCCTGTGAGGACGGATACGCGAATGTGCCTGAAGTCGGTCCGTGCCGAAAGGCAGGGGGCACGGACTGGGGCTTTTTTTGCTCCCTTTCCCCTTTTGGAGGAGGGTTGGGGTGAGGGGCAGCCTTGCGAAGTCGCTTCGACAGAGGCGGCTTTTCTTTTGGTGGTTGGTAGGGGGTGATGTACGCCGGGCGCGGCTCTTTCTTTCTCCCTCTCCCCTCCGGGGAGAGGGCTGGGGTGAGGGGCGGGTGCTCGCGTCTCCGTTTCATCTTGGCAGTCACCCAGGCGTACCCCACAGAAGGGGGCAAGGGCCGGGGTCCAGAGCTTCGGTGTTTGGTTGTCGAGCGATCGCGACCTGACTCGCCTGCGGCGGGCTTTTGACCTCCTGCCGGAGGCCGAGTCACTTTCTCTTGCTTGCCCAAGAGAAAGTAACCGAAGAGAAGGGCACCCCCACTTGGCGCTGGCCGGCTGCGCCGGCCACCCCTCACCGCCGCACAGGGGGCCCGAAGGTCAAAGGCGAAAGCGGACGGCTCGTGCAGCTGCGCTGCACATCGCAGCACGTCGCGTTGCTCCTGCCTTAGCGCACAAAGTCGAGGCAGACGGACGATGCCGTAACGTGGCGAGGCTGACGACACTGAATAACTAGCTTCGCTGTAGTGAAGCGTCACGGCGCTGCGCCGGAATGACCGTTTCACCGAAACGATAAGGCGAGCACCCACCCCCTCACCCCGCCACCGGTTGCACCTTCAACCCCCGCTTAGCCGCCCGCCTCGCCTGCCGGGCCGCCTTATGCACCTTTCGATCGTAATTCCACAGATAAATCGCCGGCGTACTCAGCAACGTCAACAACTGCGACACCAGCAGCCCACCGACAATCGCAATACCCAACGGCTGCCGCAACTCCGAGCCGATGCCAAAGCCAACAGCCAACGGCAACGCGGCACCCATGGCCACCAGCGTAGTCATCGTGATCGGGCGAAAGCGCACCAGCGCTGCCTCGCGAATCGCATCCGGCGGCGAACGCCCATGCTCACGTTGCGCCACCAGTGCGAAATCCACCATCAGAATCGCGTTCTTCTTCACAATGCCGATCAACATCAGAATGGCGATGATCGCCATCAGCGACATCGGCGTACCCGTCACCAGCATCGCCAGAAACGCACCCGCACCGGCTGCCGGCAGCGTGGAAAGAATGGTCAGCGGGTGGCCCAGGCTTTCGTAGAGAATGCCGAGCACGATGTACATCGCAAGGATCGAGCCAAGCAGCAGCACGTTGGCGTTGGATTTCGTTTCCTGCAAATTCTGCGCATCGCCCGAATAGCCTAGCTGTATGCCCGGTGGTGGCCGCACATCAGCCACGATCTGTTCGATCAGCGCCGTCGCCTTGTCCTGCGGAAGGTCCTGTTCGGTGTTGTAGTAGATCTGCGTGGCTTCCAACTGGTTGGTATGGATCACCAGCGAGGGCTGCACACTAGGCTCGATGCGCGACACCGCCGACAACGGCACCATGCTGCCCGTATCGCTGCGCACATAAGTATTGAGCAGCGTGTTCGGGCTCAGCGATCGCTCCGATGCCGACGTCAGCACTACCCAATACTGGTTGATGTTCGAATAGATGATCGACACCTGGCGTTGACCAAACGCGTTGTATAGCGCCGAATCGATATCACCCATGCTCAGATGCAGGCGCCCCGCGGCGAGGCGGTCAACCGTCAGCATCTGCTGCTTGTCGACGTTGTCGTAGTCGCTGGTGACGTCGCGCAGCTCCTTATGCAGGCGCATCTGCTGCGTCACCTTGTAGACCCACGGTTGCAGGTCGGCATTGTCGGCGCTGATCAACTGGAAACTCTGGCTACCGCGGTTGGTATTGTCGTTGTCGTTGAAAAAGCCGATGGAATTGAGCGCAACGTGCAGTTCCGGGACCTTCTCGTACGCCTTGTTGAGCCGCGTAATGGTGTCCTTGATCGACTCCGCCCGCATGCCCGGTCCATGACCACGCGGCTTAAGGTCCACAAACATCGTGGCCTGGTTGCCCACCGCGCCGCCGGCATTGTCGCTGCCCAGGAACGTGGTGACATCGAGCACGGCGGGGTCGTTCACCATGATCGCCGCCGCCTTCTTCGCGCGCTCCGCCATCAGGGTGGGCGAAATATTATTGTCCGCCGTCACGTCGCCCTGAATCATGCCGATGTCCTCCTTCGGCATGAACTCAAAGCCATAGAGCTTCACCACCGCCATCGCCATGCCCACCGTCAGCGTCAGCAGAATCAGCGGCTGCCAGCGCATCAACCGGCGATGCCGCATCGCCCAATCGAGCGCTCTCTCATAGACGTGGTGTAACGCACGGTCGAAGCGCTCCAGCGCCTTCTCCATGCGATTGGGCTCACGGCCGCCCGCGTTCTCCAGCGTAAGGTAGCGCCCGCACAGCGCTGGCGTCAGCGTGAGCGAAATAATCGCCGAGATCACCACCGCCGCCGTAAGCGTCACTGAAAACTCGCGCAGCAACAGCGTGAACTGATTGTTGCCGAACAACAGTGGCGCAAACACGGCAATCAGCGACAACGTGATCGACACCACCGTAAAACCGATTTCCTTTACGCCATCCAGCGATGCCTGCAGCGGTGGCGAGCCCTGCTCCATATGGCGCACGATGTTCTCGATCACCACAATCGCATCGTCCACCACAAAGCCGATGCACAGCACCAGCGCCACCAGCGACAGCGTGTTGAGCGTAAAGCCCAACGTCCACATCACCGTGAACGCGCCGGCCAGTGACAGCGGCACGCTCAGCATGGCGATCAACGTCGGCCCCACGCGGCGCAGAAACACCAGCATCACCAGCGCCACCAACAGCACGCTGAGCAGCAGCGCCACCTCCACCTCGTGCAGCGCGGATTTGGTGGTCTGCGTCAGGTCGAAGATCGGCGTGATCTGCAGGTCCGCCGGCAGCCACGCGCGCATTTGCGGCAGCTTGGCGCGTACAGCGTCAGCGGTGGCGACCGCGTTGGCCTCCGGCCGTTTGCTGATGCGGATGGCCACCGCGCGATGGTCGTTGAACCAGGCCGCCTGATACTCGTCCTGCTGGCCCGTCGTCACCTTGGCCAGATCCGACAAGCGTACCGGCGCACCCTTCTGCACCGCGATAAGCAGGTTGCCAAACTCCTGCGGCGTACTGAGTGATGCCGTGGTGGCTACCGTCATTTGCGTGCGCCCGTCACTCAACGCACCCTCTGGCGAGGTTACGTTCGCGGCGCGCAGCACGTTGGCCACATCGTTGGCTGTCAGGCCCTTGGCCGCTAGCGCCTCCGTGTTGAGCTCCACGCGCACGGCCTTGGGTCGGCCGCCGATCACACGCACCTGCGCCACGCCGGGAATTTGCGAAAGCGCCGGATTGATCAGCGTGTCGGCCAAATCGTAAAGCTTGTCCGGCGGCAGCGAGCTGGACGTAAGCGACAACAACAGCACCGGAATATTGGCGGTGTTGAACTTGTAATAGCGCGGCGGTATCGGGATGTCTGACGGAAGATCCGCCATGCTCGCGTTGATGGCCGCCTCCACATCACGCGCGCGCTTATCCGTGTTGTTGCCAAAGTTGAAGATGATCCGTATCGACGTCGAACCGTCGTTGCTCTCCGAATGCATCTCCTTGATGCCCGGTATACGACCCAGGTGGCGCTCCAGCGGTGCAGCAACGGTCGCCGCCATGGTCTGTGCATTCGCACCCGGCAACTCGGTGTAAACCACCATGCCTGGAAATTCGAGCGACGGCAGCGCCGCCACACCCAGCAGCAGGTACGCCCAGAACCCCGCAAGCGCGAGTCCAAACGCCAGCACCGAAGTGCCGATGGGGCGACGTATCAAGGGTGCGAAGAAGTTCACGATTCGGTTCGTTGGCGGCGGCGCGCCCCGTCCGCGCCTTAGGACACGGGATCCTTCCTGTGGCGATCTTCCCGTACGTCTTTATGCACGCAATGGCGCAATGGCGAATGTGCCGTTAGTGGTGTGCCGAAGGCCATGCAGGTGAAGTCTTTCGCCACCCTTAAGGCACCGTCACCACGGAATCGTGGCAAGGTTTTCGCGCATCGTACACACTGCCCGGCACCTCACCCGATGCAGATGCCCGTGACGACGGAAACGCTGGTCGATCTGGCCACCATGGCCGCCATGCTGGGAGTGGGTGCGCTGGCCATCGTGCTGGTCGCCGCCATGCCGCGTACGCGCGCATCGCTGTTTCTTCTGGGCTATTTCATCTGCGTGGTCCTGGATAGCGCGGTCGACCTGGCCTGGTTGGGTTGGGCGCGCGCGCTGACCGTCGGCAATATCCGGTGGCTGCACACCGTGAATGTGCCCGTGGCCTATTTGTATGGCCCGTTGCTCTACGGCTACGTCGTCGCATTGACGTCTCCTTCGCGCGGATTCGACCGTCGTGAGCTCTGGCATCTGCTGCCGTTCGCCGTGGCCATGCTGTTCTCGCTGACCAATGCCATTGCTGGCCTCGACACCACACGCATGGGTGGATGGGCGTTCCTTGTGACCTATCACGCCTGGGTGCTGTCGGGGCTGGCCTATCTCGCGCTTGCCGTGCGGCACATCTATCGCTCGCGGCATGTGCTCGAGCGCAGCGTCGCCGACGAATCCGCGCTGCGCCTGACCTGGTTGCGGGGACTGACCACCCTGATTGCCGTGAGCTGGATCTGGATGACGGTGGATCGCTTCGCCACGGCGGCTGGGCGGGCGCCACAAGGTTGGCCTGCCCTGATGCTGGATGGCATGACCTTCGCCACCTTGTTCATGCTCGCCTGGTTTGGCCTGCGCCAGCCGGTGCTCGTGCAGGATGAGCCCCCAAAGGACGAGATAGCCCCCGTGCCCGTTGACTCGGGCGTGCCCTACGCGAGATCAGCGCTCACCGCCGCGCAATGTGCGGAGATCGCGGCGGAACTGGCCCGACTGATGGAGCGCGAACAACTGTATGTGGACAGCCACCTCGACCTGCAGTTGCTGAGCCAGCGCGGCGGCTGGCCGCCGAACTACGTCTCGCAGGCGCTGAACCAGGGGCGTGGGCAGAACTTCTTCGAGTTCGTGAACGGCTACCGCGTGGCCGCCGCCGAACGGCATCTTGCCGATCCCGGCGATGGGCGCAGCATCCTGGAGATCGCGCTGGCCTGCGGCTTCGGCAGCAAGTCGACCTTCAACGCCGTGTTCAAGCGGCTTACCGGGAGTACCCCGCGCGAGTATCGACGCGTCCGGCACGAGACCCGCGACGAACCGGCGATCTGAACGTCCGATCCGACCCGTTCGGACGATCGGGCGGCCCGGCCGGGCCAGTCTGGGGTGGATTCGACCCGCCCTCCCGACAAGGACCGCCGACATGTCATTGCGCGTTGCCGCCTTCGTATCCGCCCTGCTGCTTGCCACCCCTGTCATCGCCGATGGCCCCGCGGGCGGAGGCACGGCGCCGCTCGACTTTCAGTGGAGTGTGAAGATCCCCCTGCGCGACGGCGTCAAGCTGAACGCAACGCTCTATCGCCCGGAGGGACAGCGCGCCCCTCTCCCCTGCATATTCACGCTGACCCCCTATATCGCGCAGAGCTACCACCCTCGTGGGGTGTACTTCGCTACTCACGACTACGTGTTCCTCACTGTGGACGTGCGGGGCCGGGGTAACTCGGAAGGAGAGTTCACGCCGCTGCTGCAGGAAGCCAAGGACGGCTACGACGTTGTCGAGTGGCTGGCCAAGCAGCCCTATTGCAACGGCAAGGTCACCATGTGGGGCGGCTCGTACGCCGGTTACGACCAATGGGCAACGGCCAAGGAGTTCCCGCCGCACCTCGCGACCATCATACCCGTCGCCGCAGTGCGCCCAGGCGTCGACTTTCCCTTCGTAAACAACATCTACTACGCCTATGACATGCAGTGGCTCACGCTGACCAGTGGGCATACCGGGCAGGAAGTGACGTTTGGAGATTGGTCCTTCTGGGCCATGCAGTTCGGCAAGCTGTATAAGGCGCAGCGGCCTTTCCGCGAACTCGATACCGTGGTGGGCAACCCGTCACCCGTGTTCCAGACCTGGCTGGATCATCCCGAGCCCGACGCCTACTGGGATAGCTACAGCGCGACACCGGCGCAGTTCGCCAAGATCGACCTCCCGATCCTTACCATCACCGGCCAATACGACGACGACCAGTACGGCGCGTTGTCTTACTACCGCGATCACCTACGCGCCGCGTCAGCCCAGGCGGCCGCCAGGCACTACCTGCTCATTGGCCCATGGGATCACGCCGGCACACGCACACCTACCGAAACCTACGCTGGCATAAAGTTCGGTGCAGCCAGCATGGTGGACGTCAATGCATTGGACAAAGACTGGTACGACTGGACGCTCAAAGGCGGCAGCAAGCCCGCGTTCCTCAAGGACAGGGTGACCTACTACATGCTGTTGGGTGATGAAGGCGAATGGCGCTATGCGCCATCATTGGATGCGATTACCACAGGCAGCGCGTCGATGTACCTGACCTCCGACAACGGCCATAACCGTGGCATCTACGAGTCAGGCGCGCTTACCTCCACGGCGCCGCGCGATGCAAGCAAGCCCGACGGCTACATCTACGATCCACGCGACACCACCTTCAACGCCTGGGATGGTGCAGAAGACGCCGGAGCATCTCTCACCGACCAGAGCGGATTGCTGGGCGCCAACGGCAAGATCCTTGTCTATCACACGGCCCCATTCACCCAGGACACCGAGTTCGCTGGCTTTCCCAAGCTATCGCTGTGGCTATCCATAGATCAGCCAGATACCGATCTCGCCGCCTTCCTTTACGAGATCCGTCCAGACGGAAGCAGCGTACAGCTGGGTTCGCAGTTCCTCCGTGCGCGTTATCGAAAGAGCCAGCGCACGCCAGAATTGGTCAAGCCCGGCGCGGTCGAACGCTATGACGTCGATCACTTCGCCTTCATCGCGCGACGCATCGCCAAGGGCAGCCGGCTGCGTCTGGCCATTGGGCCACTCAACACCCGGTTCTTCGAGAAGAACTACAACAGCGGCGGCGTAGTAGCGAACGAATCAGGCAAGGACGCGCGCACCGTTACCGTCACGCTCTATCACGACGCGCAGCATCCGAGCGTGCTCGTGATGCCATTGACGAAAAAGCCATAGGGGCCATCCATACTGAGAAGCGGCCGTTCGGTCGCTTCTCAATGCTTTCCTGTTAGATCCATAGATCGTTGGACAATGAGTGAAACGATCACTTCGAGCACTTGTTCAAACCGAGAAGCCCTGTCGCATGGCATAACCATACAGATCCAAGTCGCTACGAATGTCCAGCTTCCTCATCGCCTCAATTTTCAGTTGAGCCACTTTCCCCATGCTGCTTCCCAGCAGTGCTGCGATCTCGCCGAATGAGCGTCCGGACACAAACAGCCGCAGTACACGAAGTTCGGGTTCACTGAGTGATGAAGGCGGCGGTATATGGCCATTCGCTCCTAACAAATGCGAGCGAAGTTTGGATTGAACGGTCGCGCTGATATATCGGCGACCCACGGAGACAGCTCGCACAGCGGCCGAGATGGCACCCAGCGAGTCGTTCTTGCTCACCAGACCCGACACCGCTCTCTTGTAAATCGCTCGCAGCATGTCCGCTTGGGTGACCATGGTCAACACGATGATCGGCAGATCGAGATAACGCTCAAGGATGCAGTCGAGCATGGCCAAGCCATCTTCCGTTGGCCCTTGCGACATATTGAAATCCATAATCAACAAGTCGCACGGAGCCCACCACAACTCGGCGACTAGCTCATGCGGTGACGACACCTCGGACGTTACTTGAATCCATTCAATCGTCTCGATCTCTGTACGTATGCAGTTGCGGACGATGGAATGATCGTCGGCAATGATCGTGCGTATCTTCATAGGCGCTATCTCCATGAGCTACATGGGCTGACAGTTCATCTTGATAGACACACGGTCATGGCCGCCGTCCGATCGTTCGATATGCGATGCCTGCATGGCGCACGTGGTGGGCCAGGAAATCCGGCAGTCGAAGCACTTCCTTGCGTTTCCCCTCGTCAAGCTCCGAGCGTGATGTGCGGCAAGCGAAGCGGAATCTCGGAGTGCGCCTACGCGTGGAAGCGTCATTGCGCCACAGTGTTCTGCGCGATCCCCGAGTGCAGGAGTATCCACCTGCCATCAATGGCCGCCCGAAAGGCCAGCGATCCTCCCGAAACACGGCCATCGACTTGAGATCGCACAACGTAAGCCGGCGTTGAAATTCGCGAACACGTAAAAATCCAGGGCCGCGTGTAGTGGCTTTTTATCGAACCTGTCCGTCGTCGATGGCTACCGCGTATCCCATGATCGAGTGATACGTCCGGCACAGAACCCAACCGCCTTATCACTCGATATACAGCCGTTCTTGCGGCTCAAAGGTCATCGCAGAACACAGCCATGGGGCTGTCGCGCTTTTGCGCAGAAGCTGATGGCGAGTGTACGGATATTCCGGATGTCGCGTAGTTAGGAACTTTACCTGCATCTTACATATGAATGTTTCAAACTCGCTTTATAGCGGCATTTGAGCGATCTTTCGTCAGTTCACGAGTGCAGGGGCGAACGTTTTCCAAACCATTTTGAGAGTCATCCGATATCCCGGGGTATGGGTAATCGGGATCATGTGCACAGTCGGCCAAATGAGTTCTCCTCGCGTCGACATGGCGCCTCACCCCGCAAGGGACTCGGATCACGAGGCCACTATCCAACGTTCCAGCCGATCCCTGGAAAGACGACTTTAAAACTAAGGAACCACCCATGAAGAAGACTCTTTTCTCTGCCGCTCTGGCTGCCGCGTTCGGCCTCGTCGCCATGCAGGCCTCCGCTTCTGACGGCACGATCACGTTCAACGGTGAAGTCACCGACGTGACCTGCACCGTGACTGGCGGCGGCAATGCCACCGGCACTGGCAACAACATCACCGTGAACCTGCCGAAAGTCGGCGTGACCTCATTGTCTGCGGCTGGCGCCACGGCTGGTGACACCTCGTTCTCGCTGGTCCTCGGCGGCGGCACGGGCTGCACCAACGGCAAGACCGCCTCGATGTGGGTTGATATCTCGGGCTCGTCCCTCATCGATGGCAGCACCAAGTCGATGAAGAACGACCTGTCGACCGGTTCCACCGCCCAGGTGCGCCTGCTGAACGGTACCTCGTTCGCTCCGATCGATCTGCTGGCCGGCACCAATCAGCCGACCGCCACCATCGCCGCCAATACGGCCACGCTGAATTACGTCGCTCAGTACCTCAATGGCGGCGCCGCTTCTTCGGTCAACGCTGGCCTCGTGAAGACGCACCTCGTCTTCTCGATGCAGTACAACTGATCGCTCTTTAGAGCCTTCAGGGGCAGGGCCGGTTTGCCGGCTCTGCCATTCCGCCCGAGTGCTCGGGAGTATCTTGTTTCCTCGCCAGTCCAGAGGAGAGCGTCATGAAAGTCTTCAGTCGCGTTCTGTGCGCCATGGCCGTTATGGCCGCGAGCGTCAGCTCCGCCTACGCCGGCATTACCATCAATGGCACACGTGTGGTGTACCCCGCGGCCCAGCGGGAAGTGTCTCTGAGCATGGTCAACGATGGCAAGGAAGCGCGTCTTGTCCAGGCCTGGGTCGATAGCGGTGATGCCAGCGAGCGCGCAGAAACCAGTAAATCCCCGTTCCTGATCACGCCGCCCATGTCGCGCGTCGATCCAGGTAAGGGGCAAACCCTTCGCATCATGTTCACCGGTGCCAATAATCTGCCGCAGGATCGCGAGACAGTTTTCTGGCTCAATATTCTTGAGATTCCGCCCAAGCCGAAAGCTGGCACAGACGCGGCGGAAAACTACATGCAGCTCGCCGTGCGTTCGCGCCTGAAGCTGTTCTACAGGCCCAAGGGCTTGCAGGGCACGCCAGATGCCGCAGTGGATCAGGTCTCCTGGCGTCTCGTGTCCGAAGGCAAAGGCTATGCCGTCGAGTGCACCAACAATACGCCGTTCAACGTCTCCTTCAGCGACGTGTCCTTCAAGGGCGTGGCGCAGCAGGAAGCAGTCAGCAAGGGCGGTATGTGTCCGGCCATGGGCAAAGACAAGTTTCCCATCGGGGGCGCCCCCGATGCTGAAGGTAAGCTCGTAGTCACCGTGATCAATGACTACGGCGGTTTCAACCCTCACGAGATGAACTTCACGCGCTGATTCCAGCGCGCGAGCGGAAGAAATTTCCGCTCGGTGAGGGAAGAAGGTCAACAAGGCTCCGTCCGCATCATTCGGCACCCGTTGTCGAATGAGTTGGAGAGCTGCGGACCGGTAGTTGCACCACTTTCGAGAGGCGCCGAGGTGTGCGGCCGCCGCGAAAGTTTTGAGACTACTCCCATGTATTCAGCGGCGCTGGAAGCGGATCATTTTCAGCGCCGTAGAAGGGAGTTGCGCAAGGTTCAACTCCCTCAAATCAAGGCCTTCGGATAACGAACGCCATGCATGGAAAGTTGATTCACGCCTGATGTCGGACGCGTTCCTGGCGAACGCTTCCATCTAACGAAGACTTTTTGCTGATGCCGCCAAGCGACGGGCGCGCTTCGGACGGGAGTCGTTTGTCAAAAATATTCCGGTGACACCATGAATGCGATCAACACCCAGAACAGGCAGGCTCTCCACGCAACAGATGCGCGTTTGCGCGCTGCGGGTCGCGTAGACGCAGTCCGCCCCCACATCCTGACGTGGTGTGTCCTATCGGCCTTGGGCGTGTCACCCGCCGCTGTGTTTGCCGCGCCCGTCGCCCCTGCTGCATCGCCGGCGCTTGAACCCGCTATCGACCCCGGCGCCATCGAATTCAACAGCGCATTCACGGGCTCCAGTCAGTCGGTGGATGTATCGCGTTTCGAAAAAGGCAATCCGGTTCTGCCCGGCAGCTACAACGTTGACGTCTACGTCAACGACGGTCGCGTGGCGCGCAAGGACGTCACCTTCCGCGCCGTTGACGGTAGCCAGATCGCACAGCCTTGTTTTGACTACCCCACGCTGGTGCAGATGGGCGTCGACGTTTCCGCGCTGGATACGCAGGTCGTCAATGTTCAGAACCCGTGCATCGGCATCAAGGACATCAGCGCCGACGCCACTGCGCTCATGAACGTGGGCGACCTTCGCCTCGACGTATCCATTCCTCAGGAATCGCTCAAGCGCCAGGCGCGTGGTTACGTGAGTCCGGAACTTTGGGACCAGGGTGAAACAGCGTTTCTGCTGGGCTACAACTTCAACGCCTACTCGCTCGACCAAAGCTATAGCGGCCCGAGTGTCACGGGCGGTACGGCCGTCGGCACCGACGGCAGCCAAGTGCGTGTGCAGGGTACGCAGTACTACGTGCCGGGTCCGGGCGGTAACTACGTGCCCAGTAGTACGGGCACCTACATGCTCACTAGCGCCGGCCAGTACGTGCCGGTGGAGCGTGGCACCTATGCGCCAGCGCAAAGCGGTTACAGCAACAACGACATCAACGCCTACCTCGGCCTCAATCTTGGCCTGAACGTGGCTGGCTGGCGCTTGCGCAGCCAAGAGACAGCGCAGTGGGATCAGCGCACGGGCCAGACACATTGGACCAACCTCAATACCACCGCCACGCATGACATCACCCAGTGGAAAGCGCAGCTCACCATCGGTGACAGCTATACCCAGGGTGTGGTGTTCGACACCACCGCGTTCCGTGGTGTCACCCTCTACAGTGACGACCGCATGCTGCCCGACTCGCAGCAAGGCTATGCACCCACGGTGCGCGGTACGGCCAATACGCAGGCCCGCGTGGAAGTGCGCCAGAACGGCAACCTGCTGTATCAGACCACGGTGGCTCCGGGCCCGTTCGTCATCAATGATCTGTACGCAACCGGTTATGGCGGCGACTTGGCCGTCAATGTGTTCGAGGCCGATGGTAGCGTGCACAGCTTTGTCGTGCCGTACTCCGCTGTGCCCATGCTGCTGCGCCCGGGCGTCGACCGCTGGGCGATCACCGACGGTCAGGTGCTCAATGATTCACTTCACAGCGATAAGCCGTACTTCGTCGAAGGTACCTATCAGCGCGGCATCAATAACTGGCTGACGCTGTATGCCGGCGTGCAGTCCACCTATCGCGATCTTTACCACGCCTATCTGGGCGGCGCGGCCGTCAATACGTCCCTCGGCGCTTTCGCGCTGGACATCACCAACTCGCACACAACGTTCAAGGGTGCCGACCAGTCGCTGTCGGGTTACAGCTATCGCGTGTCCTGGTCCAAGGCGATTGCCACGTCGGGAACGACGTTTGCGCTGGCTTCCTACCGTTACTCCAATGGCAATTACCTGTCGCTCTCTGATGCGGTCGTCACGCAAGATATGCTGAGCTCGGAGCGCGCTGGCATCCTGGACGCCAGCGGCATCATGCGTCAGAAACAGCGACTCAATGTCACTGTCAATCAGGACTTTGGCGGCAAATACGGCCAGCTGTTCTTCAACGGATCCTACAACTCGTATTGGAACGGCATGCAGAATGCCACCACATATCAGTTGGGCTACAACAACACCTGGAAACGCGTGAGCTTTGGCGTCACAGCTAGCCGTACGTATACGGCAGGGCCGATGTTCAACGGCTCACGCTACGACAACCAGTTCGGCCTCAACATAACCGTCCCGTTGGGCGGCCCGTCCGCGCGTAATGCGCCGCAGTTGTCGTTCAGCGGCACGCATGACGATGTCATGGGCAACAACGACCGCGTTGGCGTAACGGGTACGTTCGGCAAGAACAGCGAATTCAACTACGGTGGCAACGCTACCTATAGCGACTACGGCAACAGCGGTTCGGGCAGCTCGCAGACCACCGCCAGCGGCTCGTTGGGTTGGCAGGCGCCGTACGCCAACCTCAATGGCAGTTACTCGTACTCCAGCAACTACCAGCAGGCATCGGTAAGCGCGGCCGGTGGCGTGATGGTGCATGGTGGCGGCATCACGCTGTCGCCATCACTGGACCTCAACAGCCCCATTGCCATCATCCATGCACCGGATGCTAAGGGTGCGCGCGTGTCCAGTAGCGGACAGACCACCGTGGACGGGCGTGGCTATGCCGTAGCCACCAACCTCATGCCCTACCGTATGAATGACGTGACGCTGGACCCGGCAGGCACCTCCAGTGACGTGGAACTGCAGACCACGCGTCTGCAGACGGCGCCGCGCGCGGGTGCGGTGATCCCGCTCACGTTCAACACCGTCAGCGGTCGCGCCGTGATGATTAGCGCCAAGCAGCCTAACGGCGAGCCACTCCCATTCGGTGCGGACGTGCTCGATGAGAAGGGCAACACCGTGGGTATGGTCGGCCAGGGTGGTCAGCTATTTGTACGTGGTGCGGAAGACGGCGGCACCTTGCTGGTGCGCTGGGGCGATGACGAGGCCAAGCAGTGCAAGGTCAGTTATCAGTTGCCAGCACGGGCCAAGGGCTCGAGTGCCCAAGTGGAATCGACCGATGCGGTTTGCCGCTAACTACGAGATGAAGAACTTGCGCGTCGTTTCGGCGTTGCACCGAGGGTACTGATATGAATTTCCTCACCACAAAAAAATCGCGACAAAGCGCGAATGTTATGGATATGAACGTTACTGATAGTGAAGAAGCGCTGCACCAGAGTGTTAGTGCCATGCACCGAAGCAATGGATCCATAAGCCATCTTCGTCGATTCTCTACTTTGCTGAGCACTTGGCATGACACGCTTCTTGGCGCGAGAGGCGCCAAGTGGATTGCTTGCCTATTTCTGGTGCTTCTTTCACTTATTTTGCAGAATCAGGCGCGGGCTTCATGCACAGTCAGTGTCCAGAACAACTTGAATATTCCCGTTCCGACACAGGTCGTAGTAGGCCGGGACGTTCCCATCGGAACCGTAATATATACGTCCCCCCAGGTTCCCAACACTGGCTCGTATACCTGCACCGGCGATTCTACGGGCGTGTACAACATGATCGGCACCCAGCCGGGCGCAAACGTAACCAGCTTTCCGATTAGTGGCGTATCTGGATTGGCCTGGCAATGGACATACGGGTCCCCCACGGCCTTATCTGCTTCCTGGGGTACGTACTCGGCCAACTACACCGCGGGGTGGACGGCTAGCCCCATGGGTTTTCGTGTTGTAAAAACCGATAACTTTGCATCCGGAACGACTTTCCCGGCTGGCCGCATCGGTGGATGGCGAGTCGGTAATGTTTACGCAATGACCTTGAACATTGCCAATTCGATCGTGTTTGTCACGGGAGCATGTCAAACACCGGACGTGCTCGTTCAATTGGGCTCGCACTCTCCCAGTGAGTTCAAAGGCGTAGGAACATTCACTGGTTCTACAAGCTTCAATATAGCGCTGAACAGCTGCCCGGCTGGGCTTGGTGCAGTATTGCAGCCGGCGATTCAATACCGCATCGACCCTGTAACGACAGTAGTTAATAGCGCACAGTCGGTTGTTGCACTGAGCGCGGGGTCGAGCGCCACGGGAGTAGGCGTTCAGCTTCTTGACAACGCGGGCGCGGTACTTCCGTTGTCGAAGCTAAAAACGTTCAGTGGCTACAACAGTGGTGGCGGCAACTTTACCATCCCTCTCAAAGCGCGCTATTACCAGACGGATTCCAACGTAGGGGCAGGCACGGCAAATACGACAATGACCTTCACCATGACCTACTACTGATCTTGGTGCAACGGGGACGCAGCGAGTAGCCCGGATAAGCGCAGCGCCATCCGGGAAACCACCTCACTTCACCGCGCGGCTTTGGCAGGGTCGATCCCGGACTTCGCTTCGCTACCTCCGGGCTACATCGAGCTGGTGCGGCGGTAGCCCGGATAAGCGGAGCGCCATCCGGGAAAACACCTCACTTCACCGTGTGGCTTTGGCGAGGTGGATCCCGGACTTCGCTTCGCATCCTCCGGGCTACATCGAGTGGGTGCGGCGGTTGCCTGGATAAGCGGAGCGCTATCCGGGGGAACACCTCACCGCGCGGCCTTGGCGGGGTCGATCCCGGACTTCGCTTTGCTTCCTCCGGGCTACGTCGAGGTGGTGCGGCGGTTGCCTGGATAAGCGGAGCGTCATCTTGGGTGAACACTACACCGCTCGACTTTTAAGACTGATCCCGGATGGCGCTTCGCTCTATCCGGGCTACGTTGTTGTCGCGCTGTGCGATGTGGAGATGCGGTGGATGGTGAACTATCGGCGTGCTCGTGTGGCGGGTGGGACGTACTTCTTCACGGTGACGCTACGTGATCGGCGCGTGAGCACGCTGGTGGATCACATCGACGCCCTACGCGACGCGTTACGTAAAACGCGTTTACAACGACCCTTCACGATCGATGCCATGGTGGTGCTGCCCGAGCATCTGCATGCAGTGTGGACGTTGCCCCCAGGGGACGCCGATTATTCGGGGCGTTGGCGGATGTGCAAATCACTCTTTACCAGGCACGTGGCCAGATGCCGGATGCAGCCCGTCGGTGCGGGCCAGAGTGTTTGGCAGTCCAGATTCTGGGAGCACGTGATTCGGGATGACGTGGATTTTGCCCGGCATGTGGATTACATCCACTACAACCCAGTGAAGCATGGTCTTGTCACGCGCACGGTCGATTGGCCGTGGTCATCATTTCACCGGTTTGTGCGGCACGGTTTATTGCCGGCGGATTGGGCGTCGGGTGAGGAGTTTGGGGAGTGACCCATGCGGTTGACGTTGCGCGGAAGTAGCCCGGATAAGCGCAGCGCATCCGGGGGAACGCGCTCACCGTCGCGCGTTGCATGGCTTTGGCAAGATTGATCCCGGATTGCGCTTTGCTTCATCCGGGCTACGGTGGTTTTCGTGTGCTCTATCTGCCGAGAAACGTCACCAGCAATTTGAGCTTGCGGGGCGTCAAGCGTCGTCCCAGTTCGAGCAGGCGTCGAAGGTCAGGAGGCAGCCGTTCACCGTAGGTGGCGGTTTCTTCCTGCACCCGGCGCGGTAAAGGGTCGCCACCGATCAGGTGATCCAGTGTTACGCCTAGTTCCTTGCGCAATGGATCCCATAGCTGAAAACTGGGGTGCTGCCGTCCGTTCTCCCAGTCTGACACGGCTTGTTTTGATACGCCCACCGCAAGACCCAGCTGTTCCTGCGTGAAATCTGCAGCTGTTCTTGCAGCCCGAAGGCGATCACTGAAATCAACCATGCACCTATTGCCTTTAGGCAAACACCGATTGGCAATGTACGGCTTACCCTGATGCGTGTCGTCCGGATGCCATTGACAGTTTAAGTATGGATGATCCAGACTCGCTCTTAAGCATGTCATTTCTATGAGTCGAAGCCATCTGGCGATCGATTTGGCGCTGGTACGGAGCGCCCAGACATCCTCGATGTCACCGCAGGAAGTACCACACCGCTGACTATCGACTTAGCTACCGCGTGGCAACGGCTGCGGCATTTATAGCGGCGTGTGTCTGCAGAAAAACGAGCGGCCAGGGATCATCCACTCCCCTTGGGATCGTCAGAGCGTAGAGCGAGATCCGCGCGTGGCGCTCCCGTTCCATGCAGCTAAGGCAGCCGTGGCGGTCAGCGCATAGCGTAAGCGGTGAGCCGCTTACTGTTTGGATAACTCAGGTGATTCTTAGGCTGCCTGCTGACAGCGCACCATTTTCTTCTTAGCGTTTCGCTGGCGACACGCGTCATGACTGCCGAGGGGATGGCGCCGCGCAAGCATGACGCCACCGGAATCCGAGAGACACTCAATCCGTCTGCAGCTCTGCCACGAAATCATAGATATCGCCGCGATACCACGAGGTGGTGAACTCCACCACGCGGCCATCATCGAGAAAGCTGCGACGCTCGATGTTGAGGCCTGCACTGCCGGCGGGTACGTGTAGCAGGCGTGCCTGCTGCGCGCCCAGCGAAACGGCACGCAGGCGCTGTAAGGCGCGACGCGGGCGCGCGCCCAGCGTTTCGAGGATCTGATACAGCGAATCCTGCACGATGGTCGGGTCGGGCAGGATGCTGGCGGGCACTACGCTGCGCTCGATCGCCAAGGGCTCTTCCTTGGCATAGCGCACGCGGTGCAGGCGCGCCACCAGCACACCCGGCGACAGGTTGAGCGCCATCGATTCTTCGGGCGTCACTTCACCAATGATTCGCTCGGAGAATTCGGAACGTGGATTGAGGCCGCGTGCGCGTAAGTCTTCCGTGAAGCTGGTAAGGCGCGACATCGGCTTGATGATGCGCTCGGCAACGAAGGTGCCCGCGCCGTGGCGTTGATTGAGCAGGCCCTCTTCCACCAGACCGGAGATCGCCTTGCGCACCGTAACGCGCGATAGCTGGAGCAGGCGGGAAAGATCGCGCTCGCTGGGCAATGCCTGACCCGGTTCGATGTCGCGGTGTTCCACCACATTACGGATCGCCCGGCGCAGGCGCAGATAAGCCAGCGGCTGGCTGGTGGCGAGGTCGCGGCTGAGCCGGCGGTATTCGTTGACGAGGGCGGTTTCCATACCTAAACGATACCAATGACCATACCAATTTGGCAATCGACTGTTTTGCTGCGGCTTTTGGGTGGTACCAGTTTTACGGGAAAATCCGTGTCCAATCGCGGTCCACGGGAGGCCAACGGGGAACTGGTGTTGTCTGGTATGTCACTGGTACGATCAGTGGGAAACGTACGTGGTATGCATGCCACGCACAGCCCCACGTATCGCCTTGAGGTGACTGAAGTGACTGCTTCTTCCCAGCCGGTCGAGACTTTTGACTTGGTGATTTTCGGCGGCACCGGCGACCTTGCTCTGCGCAAGCTCCTGCCCGCGCTTTACCACCGTTACACGGATGGCCAGATTCCCGACGACAGCCGCATCATCGGTATTGCCCGCGAAGTCCTCGACGACGAGGGTTATCGCGACAACCTGCGCAAGGTGCTGGTGAAGGATGGCAACGGCAAGAAGGTCGAAGACTTTCTGAAGCTGGTCAGCTACCGCTCGCTGGACGCGCGCAAAGACGATGGCTGGGACGATTTCGCCACATTAATGGGCAAGGACGCGGACCGCATCCGCGTGTTCTACCTCTCCACCTCGCCCGATCTGTTCGTCGATATCTGCAATCGCCTGGGCAAGTACGATCTCAACAAGGGCAAGTCGCGGGTGGTGCTGGAAAAGCCCATCGGCCACGACCTGAAGAGCGCCAACCAGATCAACGACGACGTCGGCCGCTTCTTCGACGAGTCGCAGACGTTCCGCATCGATCATTACCTCGGCAAGGAAACGGTGCAGAACCTGCTGGCGCTGCGCTTCGGCAATGCGCTGTTCGAGCCGCTGTGGAATGCCGAGCACATCGACCACGTGCAGATCACTGTGGCCGAAACGCTGGGCGTGGGCCAGCGCGCGGGCTATTACGACCATGCCGGCGCGCTGCGCGACATGGTGCAGAACCATATCCTGCAGCTGGTGTGCATGCTGGCGATGGAGCCGCCCTCCTCGCTCGCGCCCGACGCGGTGCGCGACGAGAAGCTCAAGGTGCTGCGCTCACTCAAGCCGATCACGGAAACCAATGCTGCGCAGCTCACTGTGCGCGGCCAGTACCGCGCGGGCTCGGCAGAAGGCCAGGCCGTGCCCGGCTATCTGGATGAACTGAAGGACCACAAGTCCAACACCGAGACGTTCGTGGCGGTGAAGGCCGAGATCGCCAACTGGCGTTGGGCCGGCGTGCCGTTCTACCTGCGTACGGGCAAGCGACTGCCGGAGCGTGTGTCGGAAATCACGGTGGTGTTCAAGGCCGTGCCGCATTCCATCTTCGATGCCTCGGCAGGTCCGCTGGTGCAAAACCGTTTGGTGCTGCGCTTGCAACCGGACGAAGACATCAAGCTGTGGCTCACCATCAAGCACCCGGGCCCGGGCGGCCTGCGCCTGCGTCACGTGCCACTGGACATGAGTTTTGCCGAAGCCTTTGGCGCCTCGCAGCCGGATGCCTACGAGCGCTTGCTGCTCGACGTGGTGCGCGGCAATCCCACCCTGTTCATGCGCCGCGACGAAGTGGAAGCGGCATGGCGCTGGGCTGACCCCATCCTCACCGCGTGGGCGGAGAGCGGCGAGTCGCCGCGCCCGTACACCTCGGGTACGTGGGGGCCGAGTGCCGCCGTGGCGCTGATCGAACGCGATGGCCGCACCTGGAACGAGGACGGTGACTAAGCCCTCGCTGGGTTTGCTCCAGAACGATGCACAGGCGTTTCACCTGTGCATCGCAAGCCGGTCTTTAGACTCCAAGACCAACGTGTTTTCCCGCGCAGCTACTGCACCCTGCCCATCATGTCTGACACCCTCGACGTCACCACGCATAGCTTCACCGACTGCGACGCGCTTGCCGTTGCGCTGGCCGAACGTATCGCCGATCGCCTGCGCGAAGGCATCGCCCAGCGTGGCAGCGCGTTGCTCGCGGTGTCCGGCGGCAGCACGCCGCGCCACTTCTTCGAGAAGCTGTCGCGCCAAACGCTGGACTGGTCGAAAGTGCAGGTCACCCTGGTCGATGAGCGCTGGGTGCCGGAGAGCAACGAGCGTTCCAACGCTGCCATGGTGAAGGCGTTGCTCCTCCAGCATGCGGCGACGACGGCGCAGTTCGTGCCGCTCTACACCGATGCTCCGACGCCGGAGGCCGGTCTCGCCACGGTGCGTGCACGCGTGGCTTCGCTGGAACTGCCCTTTGATGCGGTGATCCTCGGTATGGGCAACGACGGCCATACGGCCTCGTTTTCCCCGAAGGCGATCGCCTGCCCGAGGCGCTGGACCTCAACAACACCGCACGTGTGCTGCCAATGCGCGCGCCGGGCGCTGGTGAGCCGCGGATCACCTTCACGTTGTCTGCCCTGCTCGATACGCGCGCGCTGGTTCTGCATATCGAAGGCGACGCCAAGCAACAGTTGCTGGCGGATGCACGTCTAGGCCTTGGCGACGCCGCAAATTTCCCCGTGCGCTCGGTGCTGACCCAGCAACGCGTGCCGGTGGCTGTCTATTGGTGCCCCTAAGGCGCCAGTGACCTGATTCGATGCCTGAGCGCGCATGGCGCGCTCGATGATCTTCCCGGAGTTCGACCATGAGTGTGCTGCACCCCGTCCTTGCCGAAGTCACCGAACGCCTGCGCGAGCGCAGCCGCGAATCACGCGCCCAATACCTGCGTCGCGTCGAGGCGGCACAAGGCAACGGGCCGCATCGCGAACGACTGTCGTGCGGCAACCTCGCTCACGGTTTCGCCGCTTGTGGCCCGACTGACAAAGAACGCCTGCGCGAGGGCCACACGCCCAACCTTGCCATCATCAATGCGTACAACGACATGCTCTCGGCGCATCAGCCGTACGAGCGCTATCCGGAGTTGATCCGCAATGTCGCGCGTGAAGCGGGCATCACCGCGCAGATGGCCGGCGGCGTGCCGGCGATGTGCGATGGCATTACGCAGGGCCGCGCCGGCATGGAGATGTCGCTGTTCTCGCGCGACCTCATCGCCATGGCCACTGCTATATCGCTCTCGCATGACATGTTTGACGGCGCGATGTACCTCGGCATCTGCGACAAGATTGTGCCGGGCCTGTTGATCGGCGCGCTGAGCTTTGGCCATCTGCCCGGCATCTTCGTACCCAGTGGCCCGATGCCCAGCGGCATCAGCAACGAACAGAAATCCAAGGTGCGTCAGGCCTACGCCGAGGGCAAGGCCAGCAAGGCCGAGCTGCTGGAAGCGGAAGCAGCGTCGTACCACGCGGCAGGCACCTGCACTTTCTACGGCACGGCCAACTCCAATCAGATGCTGATGGAGATCATGGGCCTGCACCTGCCTGGTTCCAGTTTTGTCGCGCCGGAGACGCCGCTGCGCGACGCACTCACGCGCGAGGCCGTACTGCGCGTAGCAGAGTTGAGTGCACCGGGTTCATCGTACTTGCCGATTGGCCATATCGTTGACGAGAACGCCATCATCAACGGTGTGATCGGCCTGCATGCTACGGGCGGCTCCACCAATCATCTGCTGCATCTGGTTGCCATTGCGCGCGCAGCGGGTATCGAGTTGCGCTGGGATGATTTTGACGCGCTGTCCTCGGTGATTCCGTTGTTGGCACGCGTGTATCCCAACGGTTACGCCGATGTGAACCAGTTCCACGAAGCCGGCGGCATGGCTTTCCTGATCGATCAATTGCTGAGCCAGGGCTTGCTGCACGCAAACGTGCGCACGGTATTCGGTACGGGTCTGGACGGCTATACGCAGGTGCCTCACCTGGACGATCACGGCGCGTTGGCGTGGACGCCGGTGTCCAAGGAAAGCGGCAACCGCGGTGTGCTGCGCGGCATGGCCGAACCCTTCCGTCCTGACGGCGGCCTCCGCATGCTGTCGGGCAACCTGGGTCGCGCGGTGATCAAGGTGTCGTCCGTGCCGGAGGATCGCCTCGTCATTGAAGCGCCTGCCATCGTGTTCCACGATCAGGACGACGTACGCAAGGCGTTTGAGCGCGGCGAACTCAATCGCGACTTCATTGCGGTGGTGCGTTTTCAGGGGCCGCAGGCCATCGGCATGCCAGAACTGCACAAGCTCACGCCGACACTGTCCGTACTGCAGGACCGCGGCCATCGCATCGCGCTGCTGACCGATGGCCGCATGTCCGGTGCGTCCGGTCGTGTGCCGGCAGCGATTCATGTAACGCCGGAAGCCGAGGACAACGGCCCGATCTCGCGCATCCGCAACGGCGACATCGTGCGTCTGGATGCGGTGGAAGGCCGCCTGGACATGTTGGTGGAAGCCGCCGAGTTCGCGGCGCGCGTGCCGGCGACGGCCGATCTCTCCGCGCATCAGTTCGGTCTGGGGCGCGAACTGTTCGGCATGTTCCGCCGCAACGCCACAGCCGCCGATCTCGGCGCAGGCGTGTTTTGAACGCCGCTTCTCTTCTTTGACATTCACGGAACGCCATGAGCATCGAAACCAAGCAGAAACAGGTCGAATCCACCCTGCGCCTCGCACCAGTGGTTCCCGTGGTGATCATTGAGGACGCACGCCACGCGGTGCCGATGGCACGAGCGCTGGTGGCCGGTGGCATTCCCGCTATCGAAGTCACCTTGCGCACGCCTGCCGCGCTTGACGCGATTAAAGCCATTGCGGAGGAAGTGGAAGGCGCGGTGGTGGGCGTCGGCACCGTGCTGAGCGCCAAGGACCTGCGCGCGGCGCACAAGGCCGGCGCGAAGTTTGCGGTATCGCCGGGCGTGTCGCCGGGCCTGCTGGATGCTGCCGATGACAGCGAACTACCGCTGCTGCCGGGTGCTGCTACGGCGAGCGAAGTGATGTCGCTGCTTGAGCGCGGTTATCGCTTCCTCAAGTTCTTCCCGGCCGTTCCCGCCGGCGGACACAAACTCATCGGCGCCTGGGCGAGCCCGCTACCGCAGATCACCTTCTGCCCCACCGGCGGCATCAGCCTGAGCAGCGCACCGGATTTCCTCTCGCTGCCGAATGTGGTGTGCGTCGGCGGTTCGTGGCTCACGCCCGCGGACAAGCTGCGTAGCGGTGATTGGGCTGGCATCGAGGCGCTGGCGCGCGAAGCGGCTGCGCTGCGCCAGTAATCTGTTCAAAGGCTGGCTTGAGCATTCATTTTCGTCACCGTCATTCCGGCTTGCGCCGGAATGACGAGTCGAGAAATCTAGGTGTCGGGAATTCCTAAGGTGATGACGATGCATCCACGCGCGGCCATGGCTCCGCGGGTGCGTCGCCACCTTCGACGTAATCTAGCCGTACAACTTTGCCCTGCGTGTCGCGCACTGGTTGGAAATAGTTCAGTTCGTCGGGCACGAAATAAAGACGCCCCTGCGCTGTGACCTCCATTGGCACCGCATCCGTCGTGCCATAGCCACCATCTGGCTGCGCAATGATGCGACGCGATCACTTCAACGAGATGAGCCCCGCATGGGTAGGTAGGAAACCGCAGGTGTCCCGATAAAAAGATTGCAGGTGCGGTTCGAAGTCCACATGGAGCCAATCGCAATCCGCTTGTTTCGACCGGGCCACCGCCTCTTCGATCAGGCCCTTTGCAATACCTTGACGCTGGAAAGCAGGGGCTACCATCGTGTCGAGCACGAAAGCGTGGGCTGCGCCATCCCATGCAAGGTTCACGAACCCGATGAGTCGCGTGGCTCGCCGGGCGAGAACCCAGCCAAGACTGAACTGGTTCACTCGCGACCACCAGTCGTTGCCTTGCAAAGGGTGCCCAAAGCATTCGGCATGGAGGGCATTGACCTCGGTATCCTCGAACGCACCTCGCCATTCGATCATGTTCGAGCTCCTCTCGATATCCGGCTTCTTCAGGTTTGTCGATTAGCGATCGGTTCTGAGCCGTCGAATGACCTCATCGACAATCCAGGTCACTTTCCAGCATGGCCCGTTGCACGGGAGGGGCGTTTAGGTGGGATCACTTGCAATGATTGGCATGTGCGCGGCCGCCGCATCCCGGTGAGATCGACTGTCGATCATGACGTAAAATACAGCGGGTACCGGGAGAACATGCCTCACCGTGCCACGTTGCATGGTTTTGGCAAGGTCGATCCCGGATTGCGCTTTGCTTCATCCGGGCTACGTCGTTGGCGACCTGGCCCTGCGCGTGCCACAGTGACGGGACATCGCCAAGCAAGTAGCCCGGATAAGCGCAGCGCAATCCGGGAGAACATGCCTCACCGCGCCACGTTGAATGGTTTTGGCAAGGTCGATCCCGGATTGCGCTTTGCTTCATCCGGGCTACGTCGTTGGCGACCTGGCCCTGCGCGTGCCACAGCAAGTAGCCCGGATAAGCGCAGCGCATCCGGGAGAACATGCCTCACTGCGCCACGTTGAATGGTTTTGGCAAGATCGATCCCGGATTGCGCTTTGCTTCATCCGGGCTACGTCGTTGGCGACCTGGCCCCGCGCGTGCCACAGTGGCGGGACATCGCCAAGCAAGTAGCCCGGATAAGCGCAGCGCATCCGGGAGAACATGCCTCACCGCGCCACGTTGCATGGTTTTGGCAAGGTCGATCCCGGATTGCGCTTTGCTTTATCCGGGCTACGTCGTTGGCGACCTGGCCCCGCGCGTGCCACAGTGGCGGGACATCGCCAAGAGCGGACAGGGGTTAACGATGAAAATGGATGTTGCCGTGCGCGTAGCGCTCGCTGGCGCCGTGCTGTTGTGTTCTCCATGGGGCACGCTGCACGCGGCGGATGCGCCCGACGAAGCCGGCTGCCCGCAACGGCCGCTGACCATGGATGTGGATCACCTGCGCCAGGACAAGGACGTGCAAGCGGTGTCGGTGAATGCATCGCGGACGAGTGCCACCGTGCTTTTCGCCGATGGCGATGTGCTGCGTGTAGGCACGATCGGCTGCGTGAGGCCGACGCTATCCGCGCGCCTGTGGGTGGGGAACGACGAAGGCATGACCGACGACGCGTGGTTGGGCCGGGCACGGTCGGTGGCGACGCGAGTGCTCGAGCCAGGTCGGGCTGCACAACTGACCGCATCGCTCGCCAGCGGGCAACCCGTGACCCACGTGGATGGCGGCCTCAAGGTGCAGCGGCCACTCGCCGATGGCGCGGGGTACTCGCTGACCGTGGTGCGGACGCCGTATGACGGCCTGGGCACGTCGATGTCACTGGTCGTCCACAACCTCTGAGGTTGTGCCGACCCTGGTGCAAGGCCAGGGTCGGTGGGCAGTGAGTTTACGGCGCCGGTGCTGGCGTGGACTGCACGCAGTGCGCCACCTGCTGGAAGTACCAAGTATCGTCTTCGTCGAAGTTCGAGTAGTACGTGGCCACCGTGTGGTCGCTCACCGGCTTGATATCCACCAGCGCCACGGCAGGACCTTTTTCGGTCTGGTGGATCTCGATGGTGGTGCCTGTGTAGAGCACATAGGACTCAAGGTGTACGGGTTTGCTGCCCCACGCGTCGGACACGCACGACGCGATATCGGCCGCGCTGCCTTCGCCAGCATACGAAGCGGTGGGCTTGGAGTTGCGCAGGCTGCCAGCGCTGGAGCAACCGGCGAGCAGCGTTACAGCGAAAGCGAGGACCACATATCGTTTCATCGAAGATCTTCCATCGGTCGGGTTGGGACGGTGGAGCACTGCATCATGCCTGGTCGGAACCGGGCCACTGGCCCATGGTACGTGCGCGTCATGCCTGTGCACATCCACAATGCAAACGCCCCACTCGCGGCTTGCGCTGACGCGGCCATAACGACGCGGGGTGTTCAATGCGCGCACCTGACGGAGGGATACCCATGAACAAACGCATCGGCAGCATTGGTACGGCCTGTGTGGCCATCGGCCTTAGCCTGGCCTGCACCACAGGCGGAGCACAGGATTTGGGCAAGCTCGGCGGCATGATTCCCGGCGGCGGCGGTTCCATGACGTCCGGCAGCATGGGCAACGTGGCCGGCCTGCTGCAGTACTGTGTGAAGAACAACTACCTCGGCGGCAACTCGGGTGCCTCGGGCATCCAGAGCCAGCTGATGGGCAAGCTGGGCGGGGGCGGTTCCAATTCGTCCAGCAACAGCACGGGATCGAGCACGAGCGACATGCTCGGCAAGCTCACCGGCAGCAAGAAATCGTCCGATAGCAGCTCGGGCAGTGGCACCAACGATCCGGGCTACCTCAACGGCGCCAAGGGCATCCTGCAGGGCGGCAACGGGCAGTCCACGGATCTGTCGAGCCTCGGCGGCGGCAACAGCGACCTCAAGTCGCAGCTGACCACCAAGGTATGCGACACCGTGCTGAAGCAGGGCAAGTCGTTCCTGAAGTAAGCCGGATCACGGCAGGAGTGCACCCCGTGCGCTCCTGCCTACCGCGAAACTACGGGCCGCGGCGTAGCCGCCGCTCGTCCCTCGCCACATAAATACCTGCCCCCAGCACCATCAGCGCGAGCAGATACCACGTGATCAGGTAGCTCAGGTGGTTGTCGGGAAACGAGATCACGGTGAGGCCGCCCTGCGGCCACGCAGGCTTGCCGACATCCAGCGTGCCGGGTGCGGCATCCTGGTCCACGAAATATGGCGCCACATGAGTGAGCCCGCGTGCGGTGGCCATAGCTGCCACGTCACGCGTGTACCAGCTGTTGCGCGAGGGGTCGTTGTGTCGAAACGGCCGGGGCGATTCGCTGATGCGCAGCAGGCCCGTTACGGTCGTCTCCCCGGTGGGCCCAGGCGCACAGCTACCCTTGATGCCGCACCAATCCGTGGGCACAAAACCGCGGTTGACCAGCACGATGGAGCCGTCCGCTTCCTGTAGCGGCGTGAGCAGCCAGTAGCCCGTGCCGAAATCCGTCGCCGTCCACACCAAGGTCTGGCGGTCGTGCAGGAAGCTGCCATGCAATTCGACATGGCGATACTCGGCGGACTGCGCGTTCACGCTGGGCCATTCGGCCGGGCCTGGGGCGACCACCGGCGGCGCATGCACGCGGGTCTCCACGCGCTCAATCAGGTCGCGCTTCCAGCCCAGTCGATAGACCTGCCACGTGCCCAGCGCCACGAAACCGGCGAACAGCACCAACCCAAACAAAGCCAGCAGGGCCAGCGCCACGGGGCCGCGCGGCTGGCGGCCCGGTTCTTCAGCAACAGTCATCGGGGAACCACGTATCGAAAGAGGGGATATGGATCGTCAGGGGAGATTCGACGGATCCATCATCGACGGCATCATGTTGCTGTTGAGGTGATACATGATCCAGATCGACCCGCTCAGCGTGATGACCACCAGCACGATGGTAAACACCAGCGCGAGCATGTTCCAGCCACCCTCCGATTTCGCGTTCATATGCAGGAAGTAGATCATGTGCACCACGATCTGCACCGCCGCCAGCGTGAGGATGATCACCGCCGCCGTGCTGGACTTCGTAATGACGTGATCCATCACCAGCCAGAACGGGATGACGGTGAGCACCACCGCCAGCACGAAGCCCGTCATGTAACCACCAAAGGTGGCGTGGATGCCGAAGTCCTCCTCGTCGTGGCCGTGATCGCCGCCGTGGGCGTGCAACTCGTCGTGCGCACTCATGGCAGTACCCCCATCAGATAGACGAAGCTGAAGACGCCCACCCACACCACGTCGAGGAAGTGCCAAAACATCGACAGGCACAGCAGGCGGCGCTTGTTGGCAGTGGTCAGGCCCTTCGTCAGCACCTGCGTGATCAGCACCACCATCCAGATCAGGCCGCAGGTGACGTGCAGGCCGTGCGTGCCCACCAGGGTGAAGAACGAGGAAAGGAACGCGCTGCGCTGTGGTCCCGCCCCGATCGAGATGAGATGCGCAAACTCGCGCAACTCCAGCGTGATGAAGCCCGCGCCCAACAGGCCGGTGATCACCAGCCACACCAGCATCGGATTGCGCTGGTTGCGTTGCATCGCCAGCACCGAGAAGCCGTAGGTGATGGAGGAAAGCAGCAGCAGCGTGGTGTTCACCGCCACGGCCGGCAGCTCCAGCACCTCCTGGGCGGTGGGTCCACCCGCGTATTCGCGACCCAGCACGCCATAGGCGGCGAACAGGCAGGCGAAGACGAGGCAGTCGCTCATCAGATACACCCAGAACCCCAGCAACGTACCGTTGACCGGGTGATGCTCCGTGGTGTCGTAGAAGGCCAGCGGTTGCTTTGGCCCGCCGGCAGGCAAGGTAGTAGATATCTCAGACATGGCTGGCCAGCAGCTCCGTTCGGGATGCCTCGGTACGGGTCACTTCATCCGACGACAAGTAGTAGTCGCGGTGATAGTTGAAGGTGTGGCCAATGGCGACCGCCAGCAGCGCGATAAAGGACACCGCCGCCAGCAGCCACATGTACCAGATCATGGCGAAGCCAAACACGAAACTCAGGGCGCCCATCATGAATCCGGCTCCCGTGTTGAGTGGCATGTGGATCGGCATGAAGCCGCTCAGTGGCCGCTGGTAGTGGTATTTCTTCATCATCCACCACGCGTCGTGATCATGGACCAGTGGCGTGAAAGCGAAGTTGTACTTCGGCGGTGGCGACGACGTGGACCATTCCAGCGTGCGGCCATTCCAGGGGTCGCCCGTGGTGTCGCGCAGCTTTTCCTTGTTCTTGAAGCTCACCACGAACTGGATGATGTTGCAGGCGATCCCCAGTGCGATCAGGAACGCACCGAACGCGGCGATTACGAACCAGATCTGTAGCGATGGATCATCGAAATGGCTGAGGCGTCGCGTAATGCCCATCAGGCCGAGCACATAAAGCGGCATGAAGGCGAAATAGAAGCCCACCACCCAGAACCAGAACGAACACTTGCCCCAGAACGGATCGAGCCGGAAGCCGAACGCCTTGGGGAACCAGTAAGTGATGCCGGCGAACAGGCCAAACAGCACGCCGCCGATGATCACGTTATGGAAGTGCGCGATCAGGAACAGGCTGTTGTGCAGCGAGAAATCCGCCGGAGGCACCGCCAGCAGCACACCGGTCATGCCACCGATGACGAAGGTGATCATGAAGGCCACTGTCCACATCATCGGCAGCTCGAACTCCACGCGGCCGCGGTACATGGTGAACAGCCAATTGAAGATCTTCGCGCCCGTGGGGATCGAGATGATCATCGTGGTGATGCCAAAGAACGAGTTGACGCTCGCCCCCGATCCCATCGTGAAGAAGTGATGCAGCCACACCAGATACGACAGCACGGTGATGACCACCGTGGCGTACACCATCGACGCGTAGCCGAATAGCGGCTTGCGACTGAAGGTGGCGGTGACTTCGGAGAAGATGCCGAACGCTGGCAGGATCAGGATATAGACCTCCGGGTGGCCCCAGATCCAGATCAGGTTCACGTACATCATGGCGTTGCCGCCAAGCTCGGTGGTGAAGAAGTTGGTGCCGGCGTAGCGATCCAGCGCAAGCAGCGCGAGCACCGCGGTGAGCACCGGGAAGGCCGCGACGATCAGCACGTTGGTGCACAGCGCGGTCCAGGTGAACACCGGCATCTTCATGATGGTCATGCCCGGTGCGCGCATCTTCACGATGGTCACCAGCAGATTGATGCCCGATAACAACGTTCCCACACCGGCTATCTGCAAGGCCCATATGTAGTAGTCGACGCCGGCATCAGGACTCGACACGATGTCCGACAACGGCGGATAGGCCAACCAGCCGGTACGCGCGAACTCACCGATGAATAGCGAGCACATCACCAACATCGCGCCCGCCACCGTCATCCAGAAACTGAAGTTGTTGAGAAACGGGAACGCCACGTCGCGCGCGCCGATCTGCAGCGGCATTACAAAATTCATCATGCCCGTCACCATTGGCATGGCGACGAAGAAGATCATGATCACGCCGTGCGCGGTGAAGATCTGATCGTAGTGCTCGGGTGGCAGGTAGCCGTGCGAGCTGCCGAAAGAGATAGCCTGTTGGCCGCGCATCATGATCGCGTCCGAGAAGCCGCGCAGCAGCATCACGAAGCCCAGGATCATGTACATGATGCCGATCTTCTTGTGGTCGATGCTGGTGAACCACTCGTGCCACAGATAGCCCCACAGCTTGTAATAGGTGATCGCGCCGAGCACCGCGAGGGCGCCAACCGCCACCACGGCGAAGGTCACCACCACGATGGGCTCGTGCAGCGGCAACGAGTCCAGCGTGAGTCGACCGAAAATCAGCTTGGCTAGGTCGGTTTGGGCAAGCATCGTGGACACCACCGGAGGGAAGGATCAGTCGGAGTGGGGCTGGTTCGCCATGGCGTCCATGCCGCTGGTCGGTGCGGGTTGCAGCATGACGCCGGAATCGCTGGTCTCATGCGGGCTCAGGTCCATGCGCGTCATGCACGAAGGGCTTTCCGGATCCACGCACTTGGTGAGGATGGCCCGGTAAAGACCTGGCTCCACCGTGGCGTAGTACGTCACCGGGTCGTTCTCGCTGGGCTGCGCGAGTTTCACGTAGGCATCACGACTGAGGTCGCCGCCGCTCGCCTTGGCCTTCTGCACCCACTGCGCGAAACCTTCTTCGGTGACACCGTGAAAGATGAAGTGCATTCCGGAGAAGCCGTGGCCGCTGTAATTGGCGGAGAAACCCTTGAATTCGCCGGGCGCGTTGATCACCGCCTGTAGTTGGGTCTCCATGCCGGGCATGGCGTAGATTTGTCCGGCCAGCGCAGGGATGAAGAACGAGTTCATCACCGTGGAGGCCGTGATCTTGAACTGGATCGGGCGATCCACCGGCGCGGCAAGCTCGTTCACGGTGGCAATGCCTTGCTCCGGGTATATGAACAGCCACTTCCAGTCGAGTGCGACCACGTCGACCTGCAACGGTCGCGCATCGGCAGGCACCGGACGGTTGGCGGTGACCCGTTCGAGCGGACGATAGGGATCGAGCTTGTGCGTGCTGACCCAGGTGATCGCCCCCAGCGCAATGATGATCAGCAGCGGCGCGGCCCAGATCAGCAGTTCGAGAATGGTGGAGTGATCCCAGTCGGGATCGTAAGTGGCCTTCTTGTTGGACGCGCGGAAATGCCAGGCGAACAGCAGCGTGAGCACGATCACCGGCACGATGATCAGCAACATCAGCACCGTCGAGGTGATGATCAAGTTGCGCTGTTGCACCGCGAGGTCGCCGGATGGCGACATCAATACGGATTGGCAACCCGCAAGCAGGATGGCGACAGATACGAGCAGTCCACGGAAAGCCTTCATAGACATACCGACGGCGCGACCAGTTTGGGAAACGGTACGCCGTTCGGCGCGAAACAGGAACAGGCAACATTCCCAGTGACGCGAGAGGCGTGGTGGTGCCATAGTGTGGCCACGTCATCCTCCCTCTTCCCGAGTAATGACTATGTCAAGCACGTTCCCTGAGCACGGCGCTGGCCACACGGTAGAGGACATCGAGCGCATCCAGGCGCATGCGAAGGTGGCGCCGGGCGAGATCGCCATCGGCGTCATCATCGGACGAACCTCCGAACACTTCGATTTCTTCGTGTTCGGCATTTCTTGCGTACTGGTCTTTCCGTCCCTGCTGTTTCCATTTGCGAGTCCGCTCGACGGGATGCTCTACGCTTTCACGATCTTTTCACTGGCCTTCATCGCGCGTCCGTTTGGCACCGCGCTATTCATGAGCTTCCAGCGTCGCTGGAGTCGTGGCATCAAGCTGACCATCGCCTTGTTCATGCTCGGCAGTGCCACGGCAGGCATGGCCTTCTTGCCCGGCTACAAGGTGATCGGCGATTGGGCGATTGGTTTGCTGGTGTTGTTCCGCATTCTGCAAGGCGTTGCGCTAGGTGGTTCATGGGATGGCCTGCCCTCCTTGCTGGCGCTCAACACACCGCCGCAACGTCGTGGTTGGTACGCCATGCTCGGCCAGCTCAGCGCGCCCATCGGTTTCATGGTGGCTGGCGCCCTGTTCCTGTTTCTGCATAGCAGCCTCAGCGAAGAGGACTTCATCGACTGGGGTTGGCGCTATCCGTTCTTCGTGGCGTTCGCTATCAACGTGGTGGCATTGTTTGCGCGCCTGCGCCTGGTGGTGACGGAGGAATACACCGTTGCGATGGAAGAGCGCGAGCTGGAACCCATCGGCATCGTCGAGTTGCTGCGCACGCAGGGCTACAACATCTTCATTGGCGCGTTCGCCGCACTGGCGAGTTATGCGTTATTCCACCTGGTGACGATCTTCCCGCTGTCGTGGATCGTGTTGAGTTCATCGCAGTCGGTGAATGCCGTGCTGGTGGCGGAGATCATCGGTGCCTGCGCCTGCATCCTCGGCATGATCATCTCCGGCTTGCTGGCCGACCGCATCGGCCGGCGCACAACCTTGGGCCTGATGGCGGCGCTGATCGCCATCTTCGCGATCATCACGCCCTGGCTGCTTGGCGGCGGCAAGTTGGGCCAGGATGCCTTCATCATTCTTGGCTTTGGGGGACTGGGCCTGTCTTACGGTCAGGCGGCCGGCAGCGTTACCTCCAACTTCGATATGCGTCTGCGCTATGCGGGCGCTGCACTCACCACGGATTTCGCGTGGCTGATCGGCGCAGCATTCGCACCGTTGGTGGCATTGGGCTTGTCGGTGCGGTTCGGGCTGGTCGCGGTGAGTGCCTATCTGCTGTCGGGCGTGATCTGCACCTTGCTGGCGCTGCGCGTCAATCGGGCGCTCGCGGCTCGCGAATAGATCACTCTCCTTCGATGCCTTGCGTGGGCGTCAGCGCTGCTCCGGTGGCAGTCCGCCTAGTTGTGCGACGAAGGCGGCATGCGCAGTCAGATCGACCGGTTTGTGGGTGACTGTGCGGATGGCAGGATGATTCACCAGCGAAACGCCCGGCCTCCAGGCGTGGGCGGGGCGAATGGGGCGTGGTGCGAAGCCACCGCCGCAGTTGGGGCAGACGTTTTGCAGCGCCTCCACGCAATCGCTACAGAAGGTGCATTCGAACGTACAGATCATGGCCTCGGTCGAGGCCGGTGGCAGCGCCTTGTTGCACTGCTCGCAGGTGGGGCGAAGTTCCAACATGAAAGCTCTCGGCTGCCATCAGGTAGGCCGCATGATCGCACTGCAGGATCGCTGGCGCAGGAGCGTCAGCCCGGATCCAGCGGTAAGCAGTAGCGCAGTTTGGGTGCCTCGTTCGCACCAAGCCGTCGATAGAAGCGGGCGGCATCTACGTTCCACCATGGCGTTTGCCATTGGATGGCGGCGCAATGATGTGCCTGCGCAAACGCATGCACGGCCTGCCAGAGGCGAAGGCCAACGCCCTGCCCACGCCAGGCGTCACGAACGTACAGGCAGTCCATGTGCAAATAGCGGGCGCCGTCCAGCGTGGAGAAATCCAGCGTGGCGCTGACGTAACCCAAGGCCTCGTCACCGAGGTTGGCTATCCACGCGTACAGCAGCGGGGAATCGCCTTCGAGTGCGGCAGTCAGCGCGGATGGCTGCTGGCTGGCCCGGCAAGGGAGGTGTTCAAAGGCTGCATGTTCCGCGCCCAGCGCCAGCAGCGTGGTGCCTTCCGCGCTGCCGGCGCGCCCAACGACGAGGTCGGCGATCATCTCAGCGTTCCAGGCCGAAGCCTTCGTCGATCCATCCGGTGAGGCCGCCGATCATCTCCTTCACCGGCCGCCCCAGTTGTGCCAGCTTCACCGCGGCTTTGTTGGCACCGTTGCAGTGCGGACCGGCGCAGTACACGACGAACAAGGTATCGGCCGGATACTCGGCCATCCGTTGTTCGCTGATCATGCGCGTGGGCAAATTGATGGCGCCTGGCACGTGTCCGGCGGCATAAAGCGTGGGCGTGCGTACATCGAGCAGCACGAAATCCTTGGTTTCGTGATGGGTCGCGTAATAGACGTCCGCGCAATCGGTCTCGAAACCCAGGCGGGCTTGGAAATGCGCCAGCGAGTCAGTGCTATTGGCGGCGGGAACACGTTGCACCACGCTGTTCATGGGTTCGCTCCAGTGGTTGGGTGGCAGCAGTATCGGCACTGGCGCCGCTGGCGAACATTGGCAAGAATGCCATTCACCATGAAGAATCCGCCAAAGCGATCCAGACGTCCATCCGGCCCACCCAATCGGCAAGTGGCTGCGTTGGTATACGACGGTCTGTGCACGTTCGAGTTCGGCATCGCCGTCGAGATGTTCGGCTTGCCGCGACCAGAGCTGGCCGGCTGGTATGACTTCGGGCTCTGCGCCGTCGATCGCGGACCCATGCGCGCGGCCGGCGGCATGCGCGTGCTGGCGGACGGCGGGCTGGAGGGGCTGGCCACGGCTGGCACCATCATCGTGCCGGGTTGGCGTGGTGTGGACGCCACGCCGCCCGAGCCGCTGCTGGAGGCCCTGCGCTCAGCGCATGCCCGTGGCGCGCGGCTGTTGTCGTACTGCTCCGGCGTGTTCGTGCTTGCCGCCACTGGCTTGCTGGACGGCCGACGCGCCACCACGCACTGGCGTTATGTGGACGCGTTGGCGCAGCGCTATCCGCGTATCTACATCGAACCCGACGTGCTCTACGTCGACGAAGGCCAACTGCTCACGTCGGCGGGCAGTGCGGCTGCGCTGGATCTGTCCCTGCACCTGATTCGTCGCGACTACGGCCCCGATGTGGCCAACACCGTGGCCCGCCGCGCGGTGGTGCCGGCGCATCGCGATGGCGGGCAAGCGCAATTCATCCAGTCCCCGCTGCCCGTACAAGGCGACGGCTTGGGCAAACTGCTGGACTGGATGCGCCGTCATCTGGATCAGCCACAGTCCGTGGCTCTGCTCGCCGAACGCGCACGCATGAGCGAGCGCACCTTGTTGCGGCGCTTCGAGGAAGCCACGGGCTGCTCGCCCAAACAATGGCTGATTCGCGAGCGCCTCGGCCGCGCGCGCGAACTGCTGGAGGGTAGCGGCATGGGCATGGATCGCGTGGCGCAGGTGTGCGGATTCGGCAGCACGGATACTCTACGGCACCATTTTCGCCAGCAACTGCAGTTGAGCCCGGCCCGTTATCGCGAGCGCTTTACCCACCAGCGATGACGTCGGTCGGCCGGCCGCAGGACGGCTGACATCAAGCTTCGGTATATCGGCGGGGCGCGTCGTCCGTCATCCACAAGGATTTCTCATGGTTTACGTGTTGCTGAGCGTCGTCTGCAGCGTACTGGTTTCGGTGCTGTTGAAGCTTGCCAGACGGTTATCGGTCGACGTGGGGCAGGCCATCGCCTGGAACTACGTCGCCACCAGTGCGCTGACGGCGATGGTGTTTCATCCTTCGCTGTCGGTGCTGACCAGCCCGCAAGCACCTTGGCTGGGTTTCATCGGGCTCGGCCTGCTGCTGCCCTTGATCTTCCTCGCCCTGGCCGCTTCGGTGAGCAGCGCGGGCATTGTGCGTACAGATGCTGCGCAGCGATTGTCGCTGCTGATTTCGCTGCTGGCCGCTTTCCTGCTGTTCGGTGAAGCCTTGAGTATCGGCAAGGGCGTCGGCATTGCGCTGGGCTTGGCAGCGCTGCTGTGTATGGTGTGGCGTGCCACGCCGGAGGGCGCTGCCCAGGGCGAGCGCGGCTGGCTGTGGCCTTGCGTGGTGTTTGTGGGCTTCGGCGTCATCGACATCCTGTTCAAGCGCGTGGCGGTGGCGGGTGCGCCGTTCGAGGCGTCGCTGCAGGCGATGTTTGCGCTGGCCTTCGTCGTGTCATTGGCGATCCTGCTGTGGCGTCGCTGGCACGATCGCACCTTCTTCACCTTGCGCGACGCGGTAGCGGGCCTGCTGTTGGGCGCGGCGAACTTCGGCAATATCGTGTTCTACCTGCGCGGGCATCGCGCCTTGCCTGATCATCCTTCGTTGGTGTTTGCCAGCATGAATCTGGGGGTGGTGGCGTTGGGGGCGCTGGTGGGAACGGTGGCGTTCCGGGAGCGGTTGAGCTGGGTAAATGCGGTGGGGGTGTTGTTGGCGTTGGGGGCGATTGGCGTGATCGCTGCCGCCTGACGACGGCTGCGATTTGCCCCTCAAAGGCGCATGATCAACTGATTCAGAGTCACGACACGCGGAGTCTCCTATGAAGACCTTGGTTAGGGTGCTGGTGTTGGGTTCGAGCCTGTTCCCGTTGTTCGCCCTCGCTCAGTCCGGTGGTTGTGACGCCAAACGCGCGTCCATCCAGCAAGAAATCACCTACGCGCAGGCCCATGGCAACGCGGCACGCGTACAAGGCCTTCAGAAGGCCCTTTCCGAGGTGAATGCCCATTGCACCGATGCAGCTCTGCGTAGCGATGCCGAGCAGAAGGTGGCCAAGGCGCAACAGAAGCTTGCCGACCGTGAGAAGGAACTGCAGGACGCCAAGGACCAGGGCAAGAGCGCTCAGAAGATCGCCGACCGCCAACGCAAGGTCGATGACGCCCATGCCGAGCTGGAGCAGGCGATAGTCGGCGCTTCGCCCTAAGTGGATGCATTTAAGGCCCAACCAATGACTTCTGGCGTATGAAACCCATCGAGTCCGGTGCCTAAGCTGGAGCATTCGGCCACCGCGCCTGCTCCAGAGGTTTCACCGTATGCGCAAGCTCGCCCTCGCCGCGTCTATTGCCGCGCTGATGCTCACCACCGGCGTCTACGCCGCCGACAAGCCTGAGAAGAACGACAAGCCCGAGGACAAGCCGGACGCCGCACTGCTCAAGCCGCAATCGTCGGAGACGTCGGGCACGGTGAAGGTGGAAGGCAAAAGCATCGACTACAAGGCCGTGGCGGGCACCTTGGTGCTGCACGGTAGCGGCGACAAGGAGAGCGAGCCGCAGATCAGCATGTTCTACGCCGCCTACTTCAAGAAAGGCGTGGAGCCCGGCAAGCGACCGATCACGTTTATCTACAACGGTGGCCCGGGTTCGGCCACGGTGTGGCTGCACATGGGCGCATTCGGCCCCAAGCGCGTGGTGACCAGTGACGATTCACACACCCCGGCCGCGCCCTATGGTCTGGTGAACAACGACTACAGCCTGCTGGACGCCACGGATATCGTGTTCATCGATGCCCCAGGAGCGGGCTTCAGCCGCCTGATCGCGGATGACGCCGACAAGGGTAAGCGCGAAGAGCAGATGAAGGACCGCAAGAAGACCGTCTACAGCGTGGATGGTGACGGTCACGCTTTCGCGCAGTTCATCACCCAGTTCCTGTCCAAGTACAACCGCTGGAACTCGCCCAAGTATCTGTTCGGCGAAAGCTACGGCACCACGCGTTCGGCGGTGGTGGCCAACATTCTGGAGAACGAGGACAGCGTCGACCTCAACGGTGTGATCCTGCTGTCGCAGATCCTCAATTTCGACACCAGCATCGACGGCGCGGGCAACAACCCCGGCGTGGACCTGCCGTACGTGGTGGGCCTGCCCACGTTTGCCGCCACCGCTTACTACCACCACAAGTTGCCGCAGCAGCCAGCGGCGCTGGAGCCGTTCCTGAGCGAAGTGGAGCAGTACGCCATGGGTGAGTACGCCTCCGCGTTGATGCAGGGCACTCACCTCGACGAGGCGCGCAAGCAGGCCGTTGCGCAGAAGTTGCATCAGTACACGGGCCTTCCGGTGGCTTATCTGCTCAAGGCGAACCTGCGCGTGGACGGCGGCATGTTCGAACATGAGCTGCAAGCCGATGGCGACATCACGACGGGCCGTCTGGACTCGCGCTTCTCCGGACCCTCATTGGATCCACTGAGCAAATCGTCCGAGTACGACCCGCAGTCGTCCGCGATCAGTTCCGCCTACGTGGCAGCGTTCAACGACTACGTGCGTCGCCAGTTGAAGTTCGGCGAGGGGCAGACCTATCGTCTTTTCGCGGACATCGATCATTGGGATTTCGCACACAAAGCACCGGGCTCGACCGAGGCACTGCAGCAGTCGACCAACGTGATGCCGGACCTCGCCACCGCGATGAAGACCAACCCGGGGCTGCGCGTCTCGCTCAACGGTGGTTACTACGATCTCGCCACGCCTTACTTCGCAGCCGACTACGAGATGCATCACATGCCGATTCCGGCGAACTTGGAGAAGAACATCTCCTACGCGTGGTATCCGTCGGGTCACATGGTGTATGCCCACGAAGATTCCTTGAAGAAACTGCATGACAACGTGGCGCGGTTTATCGAGGACACCGACAACGTCGGCAAGCATTGATGATGGCAACGGAGGTGCGCCGGTTGCGGCGCACCTTCACGCCTGCATACCGCAGCCAGCGCTACGCTCGCGACCCTCGCCAGCCGGAGGTTCCGTATGAGCACCGAAGCCGTCGCCAAACGCCTTGTGGCCATGTGTCGCCACGGTCAGTTTGAAGAAGCGCAGCACGAGTTGTATGCCAAGGACGCGGTGAGCATCGAACCCGCCGCCATGGCGAATGGCCCCTTGGGCAACGTGAGCGGTCTCGAGGCCATCCTGGAGAAGGGCAAGCGATTCCAAGCCAGCGTCGTGCAGATGCATGGCCTCGAGGTCACCGAACCGCTCATCGCCGGCAACTGGTTCAGCGTGATCATGACGATGGACGTGACGATGAAGGAGTACGGTCGCGTGACCATGACGGAGATCTGCGTCTATCACGTCAAGGACGACAAGATCGTCAGCGAGCAGTTTTTCTACGACGCTGGCGGTTAGCCACGACACAACGTCGTCGAGCGGACCAAGCCGCAGGGCGACGCGGGCGATGCAAACAAAAAGCCCCGCTTTCGCGGGGCTCCATGCAACTTGCACCAGCGTAGTGCTTAGTCGATATCGAGGAACGAGCGGAGCTGCTCCGAGCGGCTCGGATGGCGCAGCTTGCGCAGGGCCTTGGCCTCGATCTGACGGATGCGCTCGCGCGTCACGTCGAACTGCTTGCCCACTTCTTCCAGCGTGTGGTCGGTGTTCATGTCGATGCCGAAGCGCATGCGCAGCACCTTCGCTTCACGCGGGGTGAGGCCGGCGAGCACGTCGCGCACCGTTTCCATCAGGCCCGTTTCCGTGGCCGACTCGATCGGCGAGGCCGCGTTGGAGTCCTCGATGAAATCGCCCAGATGGGAATCCTCGTCGTCGCCGATCGGGGTTTCCATCGAGATCGGTTCCTTCGCGATCTTCAGCACCTTGCGGATCTTGTCCTCAGGCATATCCATTTCCTTGGCCAGCTCTTCCGGCGTCGGCTCACGGCCGAACTGCTGCAGCATCTGGCGGGAAATGCGGTTCAACTTGTTGATCGTCTCGATCATGTGCACCGGGATACGGATGGTGCGCGCCTGGTCGGCGATCGAGCGGGTAATGGCCTGGCGGATCCACCACGTGGCGTACGTGGAGAACTTGTAGCCGCGGCGGTATTCGAACTTGTCCACGGCCTTCATCAGGCCGATGTTGCCTTCCTGGATCAGGTCGAGGAACTGCAGGCCGCGGTTGGTGTACTTCTTGGCGATGGAGATGACGAGACGCAGGTTGGCCTCGACCATTTCCTTCTTCGCGCGACGGGCCTTGGCCTCGCCGATCGACATCGTGCGGTTGATTTCCTTGATGTCGGTCAGCGGCAGGAACAGCTTGCGCTCGATGGAGCCGAGCTTGTCCTGCTCGGCGTCGATCACTTCCTTGAACGGCTTGATGTTGGGCGACCACTTCTGGCGCTTGCGACCCAGCTCGTTCGCCCACTCGAGGTTGCCCTCGTTGCTCGGGAACGTCTTGAGGAACTCAGCCTTGGGCATCTTCACGTGCTTGACGAAGATGTCCATCAGCACGCGCTCGTGGTGACGGATGTCGTTGACCACGTCGCGCAGCTTGCGCACGAAGCTGTCGATCAGCGCGGACGGCAGCTTGAGCTTGAGGAACTCCTCAGCCATCTGGTCGCGCAGCTTGGTGACCTTCTTGTCGCTGATATCGGTGGCCTTGGGGGCCGCCTTCTGGAACTTGCCGTAGTAGTCGCGCAGCAGTTCCATGCGGCGCTTGACCTCTTCCGGATCGGGACCGGTCGGACCGGCTTCCTCTTCCTCGGTCGCGCCCTCTTCGGTTTCTTCTTCTTCGCCTTCGGCGGCGGCGTCATCCACCTCGGCATCGGCCGCGGCTGCCTGGGCCGCGTCGGCGGCCTCTTCCAGGTCGGCGAAGCCGGCCAGGATTTCGCTCAGGCGGCGCTTGCCATCCAGGTGCTGGTCGTATTCCTCAAGCAGCAGCTCGATGGTCAGCGGGAAGCTGGCCAAAGCGGTCTGGACCTGGCCCAGGCCTTCTTCGATGCGCTTGGCGATGGCGATTTCGCCCTCGCGGGTCAGCAGCTCGACCGTGCCCATCTCACGCATGTACATGCGGACGGGATCGGTGGTGCGACCCACTTCGGAGTCGACCGCCGAGAGCAGCGCCACGGCTTCTTCCGCGGCGGCTTCATCGTCGGTGGACGCGCCGGGCGCGTTGTCCGACAGCGGATCGGAATCCGGCGCGGCGTCGTGCACTTCAATGCCGACGCCCTTGAGCACCGCCATGATGTCTTCGATCTGCTCCGGATCGACGATGTCGTCGGGCAGGTGGTCGTTGATCTCGGCGTAGGTCAGGTAGCCCTGCTCCAGACCCTTGGAGATGAGCGCCTTGATTTCAGACTGTTGCTCAGGAGCTTTGCTATTCATACCTACCGCCGCGTATGCAGGAACCGATCAGTATACCCATGTGATGCTTTTTTGACCAGTTTTCAAGTAAGGGAACGAGGAAGATAGGTACGCAAAAATCGCGCCAAATCCGGATCTTCCGGTGATTTTGTCGAAGTTGGCCGGTATGCGCCGAGGCAAATGACGATCATGGAGTCTCCAGCCAGAAGGTGACCGGGCCGTCGTTGACCAGATGCACCTGCATATGGGCACCGAAGCGCCCGATTTCCACCCTGGGGTGCGCTGCCCGGGCCAATTCGACCAATCGATCGAACCAGCGGCGGCCTTCTTCTGGCGTCGCCGCGCTGGTGAAGCTGGGGCGCATGCCCGAGCGCGTGTCTGCCGCCAGGGTGAACTGGCTGACCAGCAGCAGCTCGCCGCCCGTGTCGGCCAGGGAACGGTTCATGCGGCCCTGCTCGTCGGCAAACACGCGGTAGCCGAGCAAGCGTTCCAGCATGCGCTTGGTGCGCGCCTCGTCGTCGCCGGGCTGCACGGCGACCAGTGCCAGCAGGCCGGGCCCGATGGCACCCACGGTGGTGTTTTCGACATCAACACGAGCGGACAGTACGCGCTGGATCAGGGCGATCATGGAATCGGTAACGGCTAAAGGGGGCGGAAGCTTAGGACCTCGCCGCCGGGGGGCGGTAGCGTTCAGAGCGGGAAACGAAAACAGGCGGCTTGTCGTTGACCCGTGAAGCCCCTCCACAGGCGGTTACACTGCGTCGCTCATGCGACCCGATATCTACCTCCTCTACCTTCTCCTGCGCCTGTTCGGATTGCTGCCCCTGCGCGCGCTGCACGCGCTCGGTGCCGGCATCGGCCGTCTTTCGCTGGCGCTACGCAGCGGTACGGCGCACACCACCTCGGTCAATCTGAAGCTGGTGCGACCATCGCTGGATGAAGGCGCGCACGCTGCCCTGCTCCGTCAGGTGATGGAAGACAGCGGCCGTTCGGCCACCGAGATCGCCAAGATCTGGGGTAACGATGCCGAGCGCGCGCTGGACATGGTGCGCGAGGTGCGTGGCGAGGCGCTGTTCGATGCCGCGCTGGCCTCCGGCAAAGGCGTGATCATCGCTGCGCCACACCTGGGCTGCTGGGAATTGCTCAATTACTGGCTGTGCCGCAAGACGTCGATGGCCATCCTGTATCGCCCGCCGCGCATCGCCGCGATCGAGGGCCTGCTGCGCAAGGCGCGCGGCGCGCTGGCGCCCGAGCAGGTACGTGCCGAGGGTGCCGGTGTGCGCACGTTGTACAAGCGGCTGGCGGCTGGCGGCACGGTAGGCATCCTGCCGGACCAGAAGCCGCGCGCCGGCGAGGGCGAGGTTGCCCCGTTCTTCGGACAGAACGCCCTGACCATGGTGCTGCTGCCCCGTTTGGCGGCACGCACGGGGGCGACGGTGCTGTTCGCGTTTGCCGAACGCTTGCCCAGAGGCGAGGGTTACCGCATCCACCTGCAGCCGGCGCCCGACGGGCTGGCCGACGCGGACTTGTCTGTGGCTTGCCGTGCGCTCAATCAGGGCGTCGAAAACTGCGTAGAACTGGCTTTTTCGCAGTACCAGTGGCACTACAAGCGCTACTCATCGGATACGTGGCGTAGCCCTTACGATTGATCTTTCAGGGCACGCGCGTTCCATCTTTGGACGTCACCACGATAGGGATCATCATGCGACTACTGCTCTTCGTCTTGCTCGCCCTCTGGTTGCCAACGGCGGTGGCCCAGAACCAGCAGCCCCCCCACTTCGCCCGACTGGCAGGCGCACTGCACGTTGCCGGGCGGTCAGGCATTCGGGCTGCGTTTCCACACCGACAGCCCGGACCCCACCAACGACGACATGCAGGTGATGCTGCTCCTCGCTGGCGGCAAACAGGTCAAGCTGGCGCTACCACCGGCCTGGTACCTACCGGTGGCGTTGACCGGTAACGCCGACAACCGATGCGACAGCATCGTGGCGACGCCAGCCGGTGAGGGGCAGGTGTTGTTGTGGCTGGCCACGGACGATCGTCCGAACTTTCCGCAGTTGACGCTGGCGCTGGTCGACCTGCGTAGCGGTCACTTGCTGGCGAAGCGCACCACGCTGGGGGCGATCAAGATCAGCGATGAAAATGCGCATCTGGTCATCCGCCACCACGACACGGGTTATGAGGTGCGCGTGGTGCGCGATGTATTGACCAACACCAACGACGACACTGCGTACAACTACACCGAAGACTGGCTGCAGGTCAGCGTTGGCGCGCAGAGCATCGATACCCACTGGCGTTAACGCCTTGGCTTCCGGGCGTCAGGACTTGTCCAGGCGCCTCAGGAAGACCGTCATTTCCTTTTCGGCTTGCTTGTCACCACGCGCCTGAGCGGCGCTGATGCCTTGGCGCCACGCGTCTGCGGCACCGCTTCGGTCATCGACGGCGAGGCAGGCCTTCCCCAACAGCTTCCAGGCGGCGGAATAGCCGGCATCGAAGGCCACGGCCTGGCGGAGCTCCGGGATCGCCGCGGCGGCATCGCCCGTGTTGAGCAGCGCGTTGCCCAGCGAAAAGCGCAGCAACGCGCCATCGCGCGGCCCGCCACACTGCGCACGCAGGTTGGCGATCAGTGCGTCGTTCATTGCAGGGCGCGGACGCGCCACTCGTCGACTTTATAGACCCGGGTTGGCTGCGTTGGCTCCGCGGGCACACGCCCGGCGCGCAGGTCGGCCAGTGATGTCGCCGGCCAGATCACCACCCAGCCAGAGCGGAACGGCTGTACCAGCAGCGCGTAGCGCAGCGAATCGTTGCTCAGTTTGTCCGGGTGCTCGACGATCAGGCCGTTGGGATGTGCCTGCGCAAACTCCTGTAGCGACTCACCCTCGAACACGCGATCGATGGAATGAGTCAGGCGACCGGCGAAGTGGAACTGCCCTTCGTAGTTGCCGAGGATGCCGATGGTGCGGTTCTCCGCATCGGCTGCGCCCAGCAACTGGGCCGACGGCTGCAGGTCGAAGTTCTGCCACATGGTCAGCGTGAACAGCGTATTGAGCGCCAGCGTGCCAACCAAGCCCGCAAAGGCCAGACGGCGCATCTCGCCGCGGCCGCGCAAGAGCAGCAGTGCGCCCAGCAACACAAACACCACGCTGAAGAAACGGCTGTAGCGCTGCGTGGTGTCGAACCACTCGCCGTGCAGATCGTTGTGCGCTACCAGCACCGGCAGCACGAACAGGAAGATGCCGAACAAAATGCCGCCCACGCCCAGTGGCCACGTTCCCAGCCATGGGTTGTTGGCGAGCGCTGGCCGTTGGTCGCGCAGCACCGCGACGGCGCCGGCCACCAGCAAAGCGGCGCCTGCGTACTCGGGCAGCGGGTAGTACAGCTGCTTCCCGCTGATGAAGGAGAACACCACCATCACCGGCACCAGCCAGCACAGCGCAAAGCGCAGTCCGGCATCGAGCGGCCGACGCAGGGTAATCAGCGCGGCCCATGCACGCGGCCAACCGCTGAAGGGGAACAGCAGCGCCGGGATCACCGGCAGGTACCACCAGAACGGGCGGGCGTGGTCGAACGCATTCACCACGCGACCGGCGGTCTGGGTGAAGAACAGGCGTTGGCGATACGCCTCGCCACCGCTGAAGCCCGCCGGCAGCGCCCACGCCAGCAGCAGTGCGCCGCCCAGCAGCAGCGCGCCCACGCCGCGCGCATACCAGCGCACGCGGTTATCGCGGGCCCAGTCATTCCACAGCGGACCCAGCAGGAACGGGAAGGCCACATGCAGGAACATCACCGGGCCCTTGGTCAGCAGGCCTGCGCCCACGCACAAGCCGAACAGCACCCAGCGCGGCTCGGCGCGTTGCGGCTTGGGTGTCAGGCACAGCAGGGCGGCCAGCACCCATACGGCCAGCATCACCTCGTACATGATCTGCAGGCCGAACAGGAACGCGTAACCCAGCGCCAACAGCATCCACGGCGCACCCTTGGCTACCCACGGACGGTTCGGAAACAGACGCTGGGCAAGCACGGACACCAGCACCAGCTGCGCACCGCCGAAGATCACCTCGAGCACACGCGGCCACACGTCGTTCACGCCGAACACAAACCAGCCAGCGTGGATCAGCCAGAAAAGCAGCGGCACCTTTTCGCTGTAAGGCGCGCCATTGATGTGTGGCACCAGCCAGTAATGATGGTTGAACATCTCCCACGCCACCGCGAGGGTGCGCGTGGAGTAAAGCGGCATGGGGCCATGCGAGAAGATCGCCAGCAGGGCGACCAGCGTCCACAGTGGCAGCCAGGGCCAGAGGGAGCGCAGGTGTTCGGAGCGGCTATAGCTGCTGGATGCCACGGGCAGTCTTCTTGATGGGATTGAGACGGATTCTATCCCGAGCCACGCCTGCTCCACGCTGACCCGGTCGTGGCCGGGGGCGGTGGTGCCTCACCAGTGGGCTGGACCCCAGTACCCGATGCGGCGGCGGAGCTTGATTTTTCGCCACAGATTCCATGGCTTACGGCGCCGATTGCGCCCGCCTGCCGCGATAAAGCCGTCGATGGCCTGCAGGATGCGCTCGCTGGAGTGGCCGTCGCGGTAGGGGTGGATGGCGTCGCCGTACTCGCGAATGGCCTGCATCAGCTCGGGCGGCCGTGCCAGGGCGCGCTCGACGGCCGGCTCGAACTGGGCGGGGTCGTCGATATCGATCAGCTGTGGGCCGGGCCGGCGGTTCTTGAACGTCACCACGGGCTTGCCGGTCAGCAAGAATTCGTTGAGTGCGGACGAGGTGTCCGAGCACATCATGTCCACCTGCGGGAACAGCTCGAGGATGTTGTCGTTCTCGGCGAACGTCAGGTACTCGTTCTGCAGCGCCTTGTACTTGGCCACCGTTTCCGGGTCCATCTTCGGATGGAAGGTGACGATCCAGCGCCAGCGGCCGTCGCGCGAAAGGCGCTTCACTTCCCCGTACAAGGTTTCCGCTGCGCTCCACGAAGGGGAGAAGGTGGAGTGGTAAAGGATGACGGGCGGCTGGCGCACCGGCGGGATCGGGCCGGTGATCTGCTTCATGAAGGGGTCGATCTTGGGGAAGCCCGTTTCCACCACGGAAAAATGCCCCACGCGGTTGGCGATCGCCTTGAACTGCGCCGTGTCGCGAGGACCCGTGGTGCAGTACAGATCAAAAAAGCCGCGGACGTAGATGTGGCGGGGCTTGCCGGCATCGAAGCCGTGGAAGGTTTCCACTTTCACGCCGGGAAAGAAGTGCGGCACTGCGTTGCTGGAGGTAATGACCGCGCGTGGCTTCCAGGCGCGGACTTCGTCCACGGTGAGCAGGCGCTCGCCTTCCTCCAGGTCCTCGGCGCCCGGGCCGTCGAAGAACCAGGCGGCCTCGTCGCCGCGTGCGCGGATGGCGTCCTGAACCGGGCGAAGAATGGCCAGTGCGTAGCGTTCGGAACCGTAAAGAAGGTAATGCTGTTTGGTCATCGATCAATGCCGTGGCGGATCAAAGCGTCCGCACCGTGTTGCACAGAGGCGGGATTGCGTCGCATTTCGTAGTAGCGCATGCGCTTGTAAGCAGCGTAGGAGGCGGAGGTTTCCGCGATCACGAACCCGCGCCACCCGTCCAGAAAGCCCAGCCGCAGGACATAGTCCTTGATGAAGGCCAGCAGATACACGAATGGCGTTTGCCACATGCGCACCGGCTTGCCCTTCTCCAGCCAGTCCCGGCATTTCAGCTCCGCATAGCGCAGCACTTTGATCTGCTTCTGGGGCAGGCTGGGGTTGTTCTCGTGGTTGAAGGCCGCCTTCAGTGTCACCGAGGGGCCGTCGAAACGCAGTGATTCGTGCACTCGCACGTCCGCCCAGCGTGCGCGGTCGCGGTGGAACAGACGGGCCATCTTCTCGCCCATCGCGGGCAGGTACCAGCGCATCGGCGCGCCCATGAAGATCGTGGCGCGGCGCAGGTAGGCGGCGCAGATATTGCTGGCCATCAGCGCGGCCAGGCGACCTTCCAGCTCGGCCGTCAATTCGGGCGACAGGTACTCATCGGCGTCCAGTGCCAGGATCCAGTCATGGGTGCATTGCGTGGTGGCGAAATTGCGCTGCGCCCCGAAGCCTAGCCAGTCCTGATGCACCACCCGTGCGCCGTGCGCCTGCGCGATGGCTACCGTGTCGTCGGTGCTGCCGCTGTCGATCACGAGTTTTTCGGTCGCGAACGGCACGCTATCGAGGCAGCGCGCGATGCTGTTGGCCTCGTTAAAGGTGATGACGACAAGGGTGAGCGGGAAGGTTTGCATCCCGTCATTCTAGTGGGTGCGGCTCAGGCGTGGCGCGACGGGGAGGCCTCCGTAACGCTAAACCAGAGCCCGTTTCGGTAAGATGCCGCAGCTGCACGCGGCACGGGGCCGCGGGCAACATCTTCCCGGGAAGCTCTCCCCGGCGTTCCCGGAAGGTGAAAAAGTCTGACCCGCCGACTGCGCATAGCGCACCGGCGATCTGCTGGAGGGCAGCATGGCAGGGCAAGGCAATCTCATACTCGGCATGGCCACCGGCTATGCCGCCAAGGACCTGCGTCCCTTCGTACAGAGCTTGGCGATGAGCGGCTTTCAGGGTCGCCTGGGGCTGTTCGTCTATCGCGGACAGGTCGCTTCGATCCGGGCCATGGCGCAGCTCCATGCGCCGGCGCTGGACCTTGATCTGATCGTGGTCGACGGCATTCGTCGTTACGCCCGGTTCTGGCGGTCGTGCTTCAAGCGCCTGTTCGCGATGATGCCTGCGGAGATGTCGCCGGCACTCAAGCGCAGCATGTTGCGCTTCCAGGGCATGCCGCACGTGACACGGCATTTCCATTACGACGACTACCTGCGCGCGAACCCCGGCTTCACTCAGGTGATGCTCACCGACGTGCGTGACGTGGTGTTCCAGGACGAGCCCTTCGGCCAGTTCGAAGGCGGGCTGTGCGTGGGCATGGAAAGTGACGCCCTGACTCTCGCCACCGAGACGTACGACCGCGAGTGGATCCTTGGCGCGTACGGCGAAGCCATGTTGCAGCAGATCGGCGATAGGCAGATTTCTTGCGCCGGCGTGGTCATAGGCGACGCGCAGGCGATGCGCGAGTACATCGATAAGATGCTGCTGGAGATCCTGCGATTGCCGTTCCGCATCACCAAGAACCGCAATTACGATCAGGCGCACCACAACAAATTGCTGTACTGCCATGACCTCACTGCCACCACCACCTGGTGCCAACCGCTGAGCTCGCAGATCGCCACGGTGGGTGTGATGAATTCGTCGGTGTTTCAGCTCACCGCCGACGGCGTGCTGCTCAACGAGGATGGCCGGGTCGCCCCCATCGTGCATCAGTACGACCGCCACCCTGCCCTGGTCGAAGCCTTCGCGGTCCGGTTCTCCCGCTGAAGAGGCGCAGCGGCAGCTCAGTAACTCCGCTGTTGATGCCAGCGCCAGGCTGACGCGATGATGGTGTCGATGTCCGAGTGCTCGGGTTGCCAGCCGAGCACGTCGCGCGCCCTTGCGTTGGAGGCCACCAGCACCGGCGGATCGCCAGCGCGGCGGCCCAGGATGTCGCGGGGAATGCTACGGCCCGTGACTCGTTCCGCGGCGTGGATGATCTCCTGCACGCTGAAACCGCGCTCGCTGCCAAGGTTGAAGATGTGCGCACCCTCGTTGTCTTCGAGGAATTCCAGCGCCTTCAAATGTGCTGACGCAAGATCGTCGACGTGGATGTAGTCGCGCACACAGGTGCCGTCGGGCGTGGGGTAGTCGATACCAAACACCTTCAGCCCGCTACTTTGGCCCAGCGCGGTGCGCAGCACATTGGGGATCAAATGCGATTCGGGCTCGTGCGCCTCGCCAATATCGCCGCTGGCGTCCGCGCCCGCCGCGTTGAAATAGCGGAACGTGACCGAGCGTAGGCCATACGCGTGGGCGGCATCGGCGAGCATCTGCTCCACCATGCGTTTGCTGGCGCCGTAGGGCGAGATAGGTTCGGTAGGGTGGGTTTCGTCGATCAATGGTGTGCGCGGTACTCCGTAAACGGCAGCCGTCGACGAGAACACGATGCGCGACACGCCGGCCGCCTGCATGGCCTCCAGCAGATTGAGCGTGCCTGCGACGTTCACCTGGTAATACGCGTAGGGTTTGATCGTCGATTCGGCGACCAGCGATAGCGAACACAGATGCAGCACGGCGTCGAAACGGCCGTTGGAAAATACCTCGGCCAGGCTGGCTGGGTCGGTCACATCGCCCACGATGAGCGGCGCACCCTGCACGGCAGCGCGGTGCCCGGTGGACAGATTGTCGAAAACGACCGGTTCTTGTCCGCGCCGGAGCAGTTGCCGCACCATGTGCGAGCCGATATAGCCCGCGCCGCCACACACCAGAACCCTCATGTCTTGCTCCGTCTACTCTCCGCGCGAGATCATAGACGCTGTCCTCACGTTCGCGTGAGCCGGAACGGGAACCTTTAGAACGGATTTCACGGCCTGGACGGCTTCCCGAGCCGTCTTCTACCTGAACGTCGGTCAATAATTGGGCAGATCAACCCTGTTTTTGCGCCTCGTTCGGGCGATCGTATACAGCCGGCCCCGCGGCGGCGTGCGGGACGGGTCCAATTTGATGCCAGAGAAGTATATGTCCCAGCCTAGCGTTTCCCTGATGGTCTCCACCTACAACTGGAAGGAGGCGCTGGCGTTGGTGTTGGGTAGCGTGATCGGGCAAACCCGGCTCCCCGACGAGGTGATCGTGACCGACGACGGTTCGCGCCCGGATACCGCGGACGTACTGCATCGGGTCGCCAAGGACTTTCCCGTGCCGCTGCGCCACATATGGCAGCCCGACGACGGCTTTCGCCTGGCGCGCAGCCGCAACTGCGGTATCGCCGCGGCTACCAGCGAATATCTGATCCAGGTCGACGGGGACATGATCCTGCATCGTCATTTCGTGGCCGATCATCTCGCGTTGGCGCGGCCGGGCAGTTTTCTGCAGGGCACGCGCATCCGCACCACGGATGCCGAGACCGCGCGCCTGCTGGCGGGTGGCAAACCGCGCTTCGGATGGTTCGTGAACGCTTACTTTCGCGAGGAAGGCGACCGCAGCACCTACCATTTCGGGCGCCGACACCACACCCTGCGTCTGCCTTGGCTGGCCCGTATCAAGGCGCGCGCCGGTGGCCACCCCATGGGCTGCAACGTGAGTTACTGGCGCGAGGATGTGTTGCGTGTGAATGGTTACGACGAGCGGATGCAGGGCTACGGTAGCGAAGATCTGGAAATCGACATCCGCCTGCGCAATGCCGGCCTGCGTCGTCGCCAGGTCAAGTTCGCCGCGCTTGCGCTGCACCTGGAACACCGCAGCGTGGCGCCGCCCGATCCCAGCGATCCCGATCTTCCCAACAACAAGTTGCTGCATGCCAGCCGGGATGCACGGTTGATTCGCACCGAGTACGGCGTGGATACCCATTTGGCTAGCTTCATAGAGCCGCCAAAGGACCTGCGCAAGCTGGCGGTGGCTGCGGAATGAGGCCGGTGGGACATAAGCAGGACGGACACCTCGCAGGCACACCCATCGACGCGCATCCGGTGCCGCGGTGGCTCAAGACCTGGGTCACCTTTGGCATGGTGTGGCTGATCATCGGCATGTCCGTGCTGCCTGCCGGTATGTCCTACAGCCCGGGCAAGATTTTCCAGTACGGACTCGGGCTCACACTCTTTCTGCCGACGCTGGTCCTGCTGATAACCCGGCCGGGTCGCTTCCTGGTGTTCTGGCGCCAGCCGATGGTGCCCTGGGTGCTATTGCTCCTGGTCTGGGGCTGCGTGTCCTTGGCCTGGAGTCACGCCACGCGTCCATTTGATGAGGCTGGCCACAACGTCAGCATCTTGTTGTTCTTGTTTGCTTGGCAGCAATGCATCGGCAGTGACGAGGAGCGATGCAAGCGCCTGCTCGTGGGGTGTGGTCTGGCTATGGCGGTTGTCGCCCTTGGCGCCATCATTGCGGACCAACCCAGTCCCGATCTGGATGGCAGGCTGGTCGGATTCGGCGCGATGTCCAATGCGAATCTCGCAGCAGGTGGCATGGGCGCGGCACTGATGTGGTTGTGGCCGTGGCGCCTCCAACATACGGCTTGGCGTGTGCTCAAGTGGCTGGCGATCGCGACGCTTGGGGCATTCATCGTGCTTACGCTCACACGCAGCGCGCTGGGAGCGCTATTCATGGCGTTGGTGGTGGTGGCGCTGAGCCAAGGCGGTCGCCGGGCCTGGTTGTATGCCGGCCTGCTCATCGCGTTGGGCGCGGCCTGTGCGGTCATCGGCGCGCATTTCCTGATGGCGCGCGGGTGGTCGGCGCGCCCCGAGATCTTCCAGGCAGCGATGCATCTGTTCGAGCAGCATCCGTTGCGTGGCATGGGTCAAGGCTCGCCATTCGAACTGCATGCCGACGGTCTGTTGTTGATGCATGCGCACAACATGTTTAGCCAGTTGGCCATCGAACTGGGCTTGCCGGGCCTGTTGCTGTGGACGGGCATCTGGCTCGTGTTGGGATGGCGCGCGTGGCGCCATCGGCACGAGACGCGGGGTTTGATCGTGCTTGGCATATGGGTGTTCGGCACAGTTATGGTGCAGTTCGATTTGCCGCATCTGCTTGATAGCCCCCGCCCTGGCTGGCTCCTCACCTGGTTGCCGCTGGCGCTGGGAATGTCGTTTGGGCGCAAGACGACGAAGGACGCGACGGACCGCTTATGAACGTCTCGCTGATCATCCTTACCTACAACTGGCCCGGTGCATTGGAAGGCATGTTGCGCAGCGTTGCCGCGCAAACCTGTCTGCCATACGAGGTCGTGGTGGCGGATGACGGTTCGACGGCAGAAACCGCCGCGCTGATACAGCGCATGGCGGCTACGTATCCCGTGCCGTTGCGCCACGTATGGCAGGAAGACCAAGGCTTCCGCGCCGCGCGTGCGCGCAATCGCGGCATCGCGGCGAGTCGCGGCGACTACGTAATCCTGCTCGATGGCGACATGCTGGTGCATCCGGATTTCATCGCGGACCACCTCATGCTGGCCGAGCGCGGGTTCTTCTTGCAGGGTGGCCGCATCAAGGCAACGCCCGAGGAATCACAGCGCTTGCTGGGCGGCGGGGAACCTGTATTTGCCCCGTGGTCCACCGCCAACTTCGATGAATTCGACGGCACGCGCCGGCTCTATGCATTTCGCGCACCCCCATTGGCGCGCTGGAAAGCGCGTTCGCGCAATGGCGGCCGCGTGATGAGCTGCAACATGAGCTTCTGGCGCGACGACCTGCTGCGCGTGAACGGCTTCGACGAGCGCATGGAAGGCTATGGCGCCGAGGACCGCGAGCTGGCAGCGCGATTGGAAAACGCCGGCCTGAAACGCCGTCCACTCAAATGGGCTGCGCTCGCCGTGCACCTGTGGCACAACTCGCGGTCGCCGCCCGACGTGGATGACATGAGCTTGCCGAACAATCGCCTGTTCCACGCGACGCGCACGCAAGGCATCACCTGGTGCGAACGTGGTATCGACCAGCACGCCGATCTACTCGACGCCGCTGACGCCGCATGAAGCTGCTCTACACGAACTTCCATGGCGGCGACGGCGGTGGTCACACCACGTACATCCGAGAGCTAGCAGCCGCGTTGGCGTCGCGCCACGAGGTACACGTGGCCGCGCCGCCCGGCAGCCGTCTCAACCGCGAGGCACACGCCTTGCCCGGCGTGTTCGTATTGGACCAGCCGTTTCCCAACGGTTTGAATAAATGGAAGGCAAGGCGTCGTGCGCGTGCACAGCTCGCCGCCTATCTGCGCAAGCAGAACTTCGACATCGTTCACGTCAACGGCTCGGCCGATCATCGTCTGGTGTTATCGGCGATGCCGGCGAAGCGTCCTGCGCTAGTTTGGACCAAACACAACTCCAAACCTGTTCGCGGTATCGGCAACGCAATGCGCGCGCGACGCACGGATTTGGTTATCGCCGTGTGCGAATACACGCGGCGGGAGTTGCTTCACACCGCCTATCGCCACTGCCGCGTAGAGACGGTCTACAACGGTGTAGACATCGAGCGCTGGTCACCGTGGCCTAGCGAGGCGGTAACGGCGGAGCGCGCCCGCTGGAACGGAGGCGACGACAGCCTGTTCCTGCTCGGTAGCAACGCGGGAACCGCCAGCTACAAAGGCTGGATGGATCTGATGGAAGCACTGCCCTTGCTTTCTGATGATGTACGCAGCCATGTGCGCGTACTCATCGCTGGCGTGCCGCCGAAAGTGGCGGAGCTGGAGCGTGTGGCAGAACTAGGACTTGCCGGGCAAGTAGTGTTTCCCGGCGTGCTGGCCGATGCGCGCGGTATGGTGGCGTCGCTTGATGCGGGCTTCGTGCTCTCGTACGACGTGGAAACGATTTCGTTTGCATGCCGCGAGATGATGGCGATGGGCAAGCCTGTTCTGCTGACGAACTATGCAGGGCTTCCTGAGAATATCGATGAAGGGAAGGATGGGTGGCTGGTGCCGATGCGGGATCGCGAGGCGATCGCTGCGGCCGTCAAGCGGTTGGTCGCCCAGCGTGACGCGTTGCCAGCGATGGGTGTGGCAGCGCGAGAGCATGCAGAGCGGGAGTTTGGTTTGCCGTTGTTTGTCGGGCGGACCGAAGACGCTTATGAGCGGCTTTTGGCTTCGAAGTAGCCGATAACTTGGCTCGCCGAGTATTGCGATGGCGTTGCTGTAGCCAGCTTTTGCTCCCACTCCCCTTTGGGGAGTGGGTTGGGGTGAGGGGTCAATCTGGCCTTATCGTTTCTTCTAAGCCGTCATCCCTGCGAAGGCAGGGATCCAGTAGCCGTGGGTATGGTTATCGCCTCATGCCTTATCGCGACCTGGCCGCTTACGCAGCGGGCGTTTCGATCGTCTGCCGACGCTCGAGTCACTTTTCTTTGTTGGCCCAAAGAAAAGTAACCCAAAGAAATGGCCTGACAGGCCAACGCTCGCAGCATGCCGATGAGAAAAGCCCGAACGGGTGAGGCACGTTGTAGCTTGGAACCTTCGCCGCTACACAGCGGGTACTTCCAGGCGCTTCTCAACGCGCCGATGCGGAGAGGACTTAAAGCAGGCTTCGCTACGCTTCCCGATCGCAGAGGCTAGGGAAAGAGGACGCTACGCTTCCCAACCGTTGTGGAGAACTCGCCACGTACCGGCATCGATCGTCTGCCTTAGCTTTGTGTACTTGGAGCAGGAGCAACGCGACCTGCGAGTGCGATGCGCAGCTCAGCTGCACGGGCCTTCGGCTTCGCGCTTTTGACCTTCGGGCCCCCTGTGCGGCGGTGAGGGGTGGACGAAAAGGCCCGCAGGGGGGATCGGCAAGGATGCCGATTCCTTTTCGCCAGGGCAGGAGGCCCTGTCGAAAAGCCCGGCCACCCCTCACGAACTGGCCGGCTTCACCGGCCAGCGCCAAGTGGGGGTGCCCTTTCTTTGGGTTACTTTTCTTCGGCAAGCAAAGAAAAGTGACTCGGCCTTCGGTAGAAGGTCGAAACGCCCGCCGCGTAGGCGGCCAGATAGCCGCCACGCGACAACCAAGCGATACCGCTACTGGATCCCGGCCTACGCCGGGATGACGACTAAAGATGAAACGGTAAGGCTAAATTGCCCCCCCCCTCATTCTTCTTGCGCCGCCGCCGACACCCGATCCACATCCTCACTCGGCAAACACCCAGGAACAACCGCGTCCGCCTTGAACATCCACCACTCACGCCGGTTCGCATGACCCAAACTGATCGCCTTGCTGCGATCGACGCAATTGGCCATAACGCCATCCAGAGCGAACAACCAGCGATGCGCAGCATCTTCCGCCTGCCACTTCACTGCGGCAGCGTACTGATCGTGCCAGGGCTTGGTGAAGCCGAAATCGGTTGCGGGATGGTCGAGCATCAACAGGTTCTGCTCTTTCCACGCGATCAGGCCTAGCTGATCGCCTGCCGGCAGCCGCTCCCGCACGTCCTGCATCAAACCCGCAGCGGAGCTCGAGTCGTTGAGGATGGGATAGGCCCACAGGCTCCACACCAACCACATCGCGGCCATGCCTGCAGCAACAGCGGCGACCGCACGGCGTACGCGTAGCGTGGCGATCAGCAGCAATTGGATCGCGCCGATGGTGATGGCCATCCACCACAGCGAGTGGCCGCCATCTTCGAAACCGCGTGCGGTAGCAAACTCGGTGGCGAACTTGGGGTGAGCAACGAGTGCAGCGGCACCCACGCCCAGCATCGCCGCACCCATGACACCGATGAATACGAGGCCGGCGATGCGCAGCCAGCGCTTCTGCAGCAGCTCCCCGAGATAGGGCGCGGTCACCAGCGCCAGCATCGGCAGGGCCGGCATGATGTACACGTCGCGCTTGCCCTTGGGAATCGAGAAGAACACCAGCAACAACACGATCCAGCCAAGCGGCAGCAGGATGCGCGCATCCTTTGCCTTCAGCGCGCGCCACCATCGCGGCAGCATGCCCGGATAGGTCAGCGACAGCGGCAGCCAGGTGAACAATACGATGGGCACGTAGTACAGCGTGTTGTGGTGGTGGTCCCACGACTTGCTGTAACGCCCTGCGGTCTGATGGAACAGGATGTCGTTGACGTAGGCGGCATAGGCCGGGTCACCCGCGTGTGCTTTCGCGCCCAGCAGCATCGGCACCAGCCACAGCGACATGGCTAGCAGCAGAGCGAGCAGCCCCAGCGCCCAGCGCCACCAGGCGCCCTCGCCCATACGAGACACACCGTTCCACTGTCCGAATGCGGCAACCATATAGGGCACGAGTAGGAGTAGCGCGAGCACGCCCACGCCCTTGGTGATGATGCCGAGCCCTGCACAGAAGCAGCCGAACCAGAATGCTCGCCAGTTCGGCCCCTTCAGCATATGCACCAGCAAGCCCCAGTTCGCCGCGGTGATGTAAAACATCACCAGTGGGTCGATCTGCGCGCGTTTGGTCTGGTAGACGAACTGGAAGGTGATAAGCAACGCCGAGGCGGCGTAGATGCCCACCTGTCGACTCCACAGGCGGCGGCCCAGGTCGTACACCAGCGTCAGGCATCCGAGCGCGGCCAACAATGAGGGCAGTAGGAAGGCGAGGCGCCAGCTGCGAAGTACCGTGTAGCTAGCGGCCTCGAGCCAGAAAAGCATGGGCGGCTTGTCCGAGTACAACTCGCTGCCACGATGCGGGAACAACCAGTCACCGCTTTCCACCATCTGCTTGGCCGCGAGCGCGAAACGCGGCTCATCGGACGGCCAAGGATCGCGCAAGCCCATGCCGGCGCCGATCACGATGAGTGCGATCAGCATCAACAGCCAGAAGCGGCGGCGTTCCAGGGGTGTGGCTTCAGCAAAAACGGACATGCGTGGATTCCGAGGAAGCGGCGAGGCCGCGTCGCAAAGCATCGGGCCCGATGGCGCCGCCCTGTGCGTCACGCTTCCGCGTGTGCCGGAGGGTGGGCTCAGGCCTTCTCAAGGACGGCATAGTACATGCCGTCGAGATCGCCCTCGCCCGGCAGCACCTGCCAACCCACTGCTGCGGACTGGCCCACGGGCAGGGTGAAGGCGATGGCACGGGCATCCACCTGTGTTTTTAGCCACTCGCCGACGACGACGTCATTTTCAGCGCGCAGCATCGAGCAAGTGATGTAAATGAGTCGCCCGCCCGGTGCGAGCAATGGCCATAGCGCATCGAGGATGCGGCGTTGCAGCGCGGCAAGCGTGGCGATGTCGCTTTCGCGGCGATGCAGGCGTACATCGGGTCGCCGGCGCAGCACGCCGGTGGCGGAGCATGGGGCGTCGATCAGGATTCGGTCGAAGGGCGTGCCATCCCACCAATCGGACGGCTGGCCGGCATCGCCGATAACCAAGTTGGCCGAAAGCCCCAGTCGCTCCAGGTTCTGAGTGATGCGTTGCGCACGCCTGGCATCGAACTCCAGGGCAGTCAGCGCCACGTCGGCTCGCTCAAGCAAGTGGCAGGCCTTACCTCCGGGCGCGGCGCAGGCATCCAGCACCCGCTGCCCGTCGCGAAGCTCGGCAAGATCAGTGGCGATCTGGGCCGCGCCGTCCTGCACGGCGAACTCACCTGCGGCAAAGCCGGGCAGGCGGGTGACGTCGGTGCTGTGCGGCAGCACGATGCCATCCGCGAGCCAGTCATGCGCGTCGGCCGTATAGCCGTCCGAACGCAGGCGATCGACCAGCGACACACGCGTCGTGCGGCGTTGGTTCACGCGCAGCATCAATGGCGGTTCGACGTTGTCGGCCGCCATCACGGCGTCGGACTGCTCCGGCCAGTCGTGCGCCAGCGCCTTAGCCAGCCACGCCGGGTGGGCATGGCGCGTCTGCGGCTTGGCGTCGAGTGCTGCCAGCAGCGTTTCGCGTTCGCGCTGCCAGCGGCGCAGCACGGCGTTAACCAAACCCGCCATGCGGGGGCGCTGCATGGCGCGCGTGGCCTGCACGGTGGCGGCGACGGCGGCGTACTCAGGCAGTTTCAGGATTTCCAACTGCACCAGGCCAAGTACGAGCAAGGCATGGACCGCAGGCTCCTTCTGGCGAAGCGGCTTCTCGAGCAGGCGGTCGAGCACGGGATCAAACCGCAGCCACCAGCGCGCACCGTCGCTGAGCAGCGCCATTAGCAGCGCGCGATCGCGCGAGTCGGCCAGCTTCGGTGCGTGTCGTTCCATCGCGTCACGCAGCGAGGTTCCGCGCAAGGCGATGTCGGCAAGGGCTTGGGCGGCGAGGGCGCGGGTGTCGGTCATGAGGCAGAAGGTAGTGGATGGAGGTGCGAAGTGGCGTAGAGGCGTGCGGATGTCTACGTGTCTTCTGGCCCGCACCCTTGGGTGCGGGCCGGGAGCAACGGCATGGTCAGGCGCCGCGCGTCTTCATGGCGTTGAGGTAGTCCGCGGCGGTGATCCGCTTGCCACCGGAGCGCTGCAGTGCGGTCACGCGTAGCGCGCCCTCGCCGCAGGCGATATCGATGCCGTCGCGGCTCATGCCGAGCACGGTACCAGGGGCACCCACGCCTTCAATGGCGCGCGCTGCCCAGATGCGCAGCGTTTCCCCACCCATCTCGCCCTCGGCGACCGGCCAGGGATCGAAAGCGCGCACCTGGCGTTCCAGCTCGATGGCGGGGCGGGTGAAGTCGAGTCGCGCCTCAGCCTTGTCCAGCTTATGCGCGTAAGTCACGCCTTCCTCGGGCTGCGGCTGCGGTGCGAGGGTTTCGCCTGCCATGACGCGGGCCAGGCCCTCGGCCAGTACGTCCGCACCCAGCGCGGATAGGCGATCGTGCAAGGTACCGCCCGTATCCTCGCGGCTGATCGGCGTGCGACGTTCGAGCAGCATGGGGCCGGTATCCAGCCCGGCTTCCATTTGCATCAGGTCGACCCCGCTTTCGGTATCGCCGGCGAGGATGGCACGTTGGATCGGCGCCGCGCCGCGCCAGCGCGGCAGCAGGCTGGCATGCACGTTCCAGCAACCCAGGCGGGGAATCGCCAGTACTTTGCGAGGAAGGATCAGGCCGTAGGCCACCACCACCATCAAGTCAGGTGCATAGCTGGCCAGTGTGGCGCGGGCTTCGTCCGACTTGAGCGACTCGGGTTGCTCGACTGGGATGCCGGCAACCATGGCGGCCTGCTTCACCGGGCTGGGCGTCAGCTTGCGGCCGCGGCCAGCCGGGCGATCCGGTTGCGTGTAGACGGCCACCACCTCGGCGCCGCTGGCGCGGCAGGCTTCAAGGCAGGGAACAGAAAACTCGGGGGTGCCCGCGAAAACGACGCGGAGCTTCAAGCGCTGGCCGCCTGCTTGCGCTGTTTTTCCATGCGCTTGAGCAGCATGGAGCGCTTGAGCGGCGACAGATAGTCCACGAACACCTTGCCAGAGAGATGATCCAATTCGTGCTGGATGCACACAGCCAGCGGACCTTCGAACTCGCGCACGACTTCGTTGCCGTTGACGTCGTTCGCCTTGACCTTCACCTTGAGGGCGCGGGTGACGTCTGCATAGATGCCGGGGAACGACAGGCAGCCTTCCTGGTAAACCTGTGCGCCATCTTTCTCGAGGATCTGCGCATTGATCAGAGCGATGGGCTGATTGCGCTCGTCGCTCATGTCGGCCACCAGCACCTGCTGGTGCACATTGACCTGCGTGGCGGCCAGACCGACACCATTGGCGTCATACATCGTCTCGAACATGTCGGCCACGAACTGCTTGAGCTCGGCGTCGAACACGCGCACGGGTTCGGCCTTGGTGCGCAAGCGAGGATCGGGAAATTCGATAATGGTCAGGATGGACATAAGCTTTTACCTTGGCGCCAAAAGTGCGGGCGAATCGGTGAAAACCAAGCCCCGGCGCGATCTAGAATGGCCCTTATTGTACGCCGCCAAGCCCGTGTCTGGCATGCTGTTTTGCCAACTGGTCACGGTTGCGTGAACAAGTTGTTCGGTTACACTCGCCCGAGCGTCGGGGGGATGGGGGATTCCCGTTTATGATCAGAAAGTCCATTGGGCTGCTGGCCGGCATGCTGGTCACGGTGGCTGTTTACGCTGCGGGCGCGCAATTGCGTGCCGATCATCCCGATACCTATACGGTAAGAAAGGGCGACACGCTCTGGGCGATTTCCGCGCGTTTTCTTTCCAAGCCGTGGCTGTGGCCGGAAATCTGGCAAGCCAATCCGCAGGTACAGAACCCGCATCTCATCTATCCAGGTGACGTGCTCAATCTTTCGTTTGCCAATGGGCCGCGCCTGGGCCTGCAGCCGCGCGTGCGTGCCGAGGGCGATGCGGTGCCGGCCATTCCGCTGGATCAGCTGCAGACGTTCCTGAAGGAAATGCGCGTCCTCAATTCCAATGAGGTGAAGTCGCTACCGTATGTGGTCGGCTTCGAGGAAGCTGACTTGCGCGGCACCGTGGGCAAGAACGTCTACGTGCGCAATCTCTCAGCCGAGCCCGGTCAGCGTTTTGCGATCGTGCGTCCCACCCAGACCTTCCGCGACTTCGATGCCAAGAAGGGTCGTGACAACGGTTCGGACTTGGTGGCCCACCCGATCGACAGCAACGTGTCGGTGGTCCGCACGCCGTGGAAGGAAGATTTCCGCGCCGATGGCCACTATGGCCATGGCGAGGACATCGGGACCGAGGTCACTGTGATCGGCCGCGCCGAGGTGCTGCGTACCGGCGATCCGACCACGCTGCTCTTGCTCGACTCCACCATGGAGATCAACAAGGGCGACCGTCTGCTGCCGATCGACGACAAGCCGTATGACGCCTACTACTACCCGCACGCACCCAAGTCACTGCCGAACAACGGCCGTGTCATTGCGTTCGCGGACGCCTATGACGCGGTGGGTCCGCATCAGGTGGTGGCGCTGAACATTGGTGCGCAGGATGGCGTGGACAATGGCCAGACCTATTCGATCTATCAGCCGGGCGAAACCATTGCGGACGACGTTGCCAGCGACAGCTGGGATCGCGGCACCGGCAAGCAGGTCACGCTGCCGCAGGAGTTCGTGGGCCACGTGATGGTGTTCCGCACGTTCGACCGGGTCAGCTACGGTTTGATCATGGACGGCCTGCGCCCAGTCCACAAACACGACAAGCTCGAGTTGCCGGAATAAGGCGCGAGCGGCACGGGACGACAGAACGGCGCGGCCAACCCCGCGCCGTTTTTTTGGGATTGCCCGTACGCTGGGCGGTCATGAATGCACCCATCCCACTTCGCTCCTGGTTGACCCTGCTGCGCGCGCCGCGACTTGGTCCAGGCGCCATCCGTGAGCAACTCGCCGCCAATGACGGGTGCGTCGAAAGCGTGCTGAACGCACTCCGGCAGCGCCTGCCCACCCTGCCTGCCGATACCCGCCGCTGGCTGGAGCGGCCGGACGAGCGGCGCCTCGATGACGATCTCGCTTGGCTGGCGCAGCCAGGCCATCGCCTGCTGCTGGCTACCGACGAAGATTTCCCGCCACTGCTAGAGGTGATTCCGCAGCCGCCCGTCGCGCTTTTCGTGGCGGGCAACGCCAGCCTGTTGCTGCATGCCCAAGTGGCCATCGTCGGTGCGCGCGGAGCAACGCTCAGCGGCCATACCCACGCGCGCGGGTTTGCCCAGGAGCTTGGGTTGGCAGGGTTCACAATCACCAGCGGGATGGCCGACGGCATCGACGGCGCGGCGCATCGGGCCGCCCTGGACGCCGGCCTGCCGACTGTCGCGGTGATCGGGACAGGGCCGGACCGGGTTTACCCCGCCCAGCATCGGGCGCTGGCGCGTCGGCTGGTGGCCGAGGCGGTGATGGTCAGCGAGTTTCCGCCGGGGACGCCGGCACGCGGTGATCACTTTCCCCGGCGCAATCGGCTCATTGCTGGCCTGTCGCTGGGAACCCTGGTGGTCGAGGCGAGCTTGCAGTCCGGCTCGTTGATTACGGCCCGATTGGCCGCCGAACAAGGGCGTGAGGTGTTCGCCCTGCCCAGTTCCATTCATAATCCGCTGGCTCACGGTTGCCATCGGCTTATTCGCGATGGCGCGCGGCTGGTCGAAACGGCTGCTGAAATCGTGGAAGTGCTTGCTCCCGCTGCTGTCGCACTGGGGCGTGAGTTGGCGGTACGCCTTGATCGGGCCGCCGTCGCACCCACTCAAGAGACAGCATTCGAGGCCGATCCATCCGTCCTGGCGCTGCTTGAGTCGCTGGGTCATGGTCCGGTCGCGCTTGAGGACTTGGTCACCTTCACTGGCAAAACTGTCGCGGAGCTTGCGTCTGCGCTGTTGCTACTGGAGCTGGCGGGCAAGGTCGAATCGTTGTCCGGCAACCGCTACCAGCGGCTTCCGGGCTAGCGAAAGTCGACGTGCAGCGCGCTTTCACATGGTTCAGCTTGACGCCGTCAGGCCGGCATGCCTTTAACTGAATATAGAAACCGGCTCATACAGGCCGGTCACAGATGGCGGATAGCGAGCTTCATGGCAAAGAACCTGCTCATCGTCGAGTCGCCAGCCAAGGCGAAGACGATCAACAAATACCTCGGCAAGGACTTCCAGGTCCTGGCTTCCTACGGCCACGTCCGTGACCTGAAGCCAAAGGAAGGGGCTGTGGACCCCGACAACGGCTTTGCCATGGCCTACGAGGTGATCGACCGCAACGAGAAGCATGTCGACGCCATCGCCAAGGCCGCCAAGTTGGCCGACGACATTTATCTCGCGACCGACTTGGATCGCGAGGGTGAGGCAATCTCCTGGCACATCAGCGAGATCCTGAAGGAGCGCGGGCTTACCGAGGGCAAGCATCTCCACCGCGTGGTGTTCTCCGAGATCACGCCCAAGGCGATCAAGGCGGCCGTGGCCAGTCCGCGCGAGCTGTCGCTGGACATGGTGGATGCACAGCAGGCGCGCCGTGCGCTGGATTACCTGGTCGGCTTCAACCTGTCGCCGGTGCTGTGGCGGAAGGTGCAGCGCGGCCTTTCGGCTGGCCGCGTGCAGTCACCCGCGCTGCGCATGATTGTGGAGCGTGAGGAGGAGATCGAAGCCTTCGTCGCCCGCGAGTACTGGACCATCGAAGCCTCGCTGCGCCATCCGGAAGGCGACTTCTCCGCCCGCCTCACCAAGCTCAACGGGAAGAAGTTCGAGCAGTTCGACCTCACCAACGAACATGACGCGCTGGCTGCGCGCCACGCGCTGAAGGAGGCCGCGCACGGCCACCTCACCGTCAGCGAAGTCGGCAGCAAGGAGCGCAAGCGCCGCCCCGCTCCGCCGTTCACCACGTCCACCTTGCAGCAGGAGGCCGCGCGTAAGCTGGGCTTCTCTACCAGCCGCACGATGAAGGTGGCGCAGGGCCTGTACGAAGGCGTATCGCTGGGCACCGAAGGCAACGTCGGCCTGATCACCTACATGCGTACCGACTCCGTCGCGCTGTCCGAGGATGCCCTGGGCGAGCTGCGCGAACTGATCACGCGCGACTTCGGCAAGAAGGCGCTGCCGGATCATCCGCAGGCCTACAAGTCCAAGGCCAAGAACGCGCAGGAAGCGCACGAAGCCATTCGCCCCACCTCGGCCATGCGCACGCCGCGCGAGGTTGCGTCGTACCTCAACGACGAACAGCGCAAGCTCTACGAACTGATCTGGAAGCGCACCGTTGCGTGCCAGATGATCCACGCCACACTCAACACCGTGTCAGTGGAATTTGCCGTGCCGCATGTGAAGGGTGGCGATGCTTCGTTCCGTTCCACTGGCACCACCGTGGTCGACCCGGGCTTCCTGGCTGTGTACGAGGAAGGCCGCGACCAGAAGACCGCCGAAGACGACGATGAAGGCCGCCGCCTGCCCAAGCTCGACGTGGGCGAGCGCGTGGCGTTGCAGGACATCCTGGCCGACCAGCATTTCACAGAGCCGCCGCCGCGCTATTCCGAAGCAAGCCTGGTGAAGACGCTGGAAGAGCATGGCATCGGCCGTCCCTCGACCTACGCGAGCATCATCCAGGTGTTGCTCAATCGCGAATACGTGTTTCTCGATAGCCGCCGCTTCAAGCCGACGGACGTCGGCCGTGCCGTGAGCAAGTTTCTCACCGCCCACTTCACCCGCTACGTCGACTACGACTTCACCGCCAAGCTCGAAGACGAGCTGGATGCTGTGAGCCGTGGCGAAGAGGCGTGGGTGCCGTTGATGGAGCGCTTCTGGCAGCCCTTCAAACAGCAGGTGGACGAGAAAACCGAGACCGTCGATCGCAGCGAGGCCACCGGCGCGCGCGAACTGGGGACCGATCCGAAATCCGGCAAGCCGGTGTCGGTGCGCTTGGGTCGTTACGGGCCGTACGCGCAGATCGGCGACAAGGACACGGACGAGAAGCTGCAGTTCGCTTCGCTGCGTCCGGGTACGAGCATGCACACCATCACCCTGGAAGATGCGCTGGAGCTGTTCAAGCTGCCGCGCAAACTCGGTGAAGCAGAGAACGGTGACGAGGTGTCGGTGGGTGTGGGCCGTTTCGGCCCGTTCGTGAAGCAGGGCAGCACCTATGCCTCGCTAAAGCCGGAAGACGACCCGTACACCATCGAGTTGCCGCGCGCCCTGCAGATCGTGCAGGAAAAGTTGGAGATGCTGGCCAACCGCATCATCAAGGACTTCGGCAACGGCGTGCAGGTGCTCAACGGCCGCTTTGGCCCGTACATCACCGATGGCGAGAAGAACGCGCGCATTCCCAAGGACCAGGAACCGAAGGACCTGACCGAGGCACAGTGCGCGGAACTGCTGGCGGCTGCACCGGTGAAGAAGGGCCGCGGGGCCTTCAAGAAGACCGCTGCGAAGAAGACCGCAGCAAAGAAGGCTGCTGCCGAGAAAAAGCCGGCAGCGAAGAAAGCGGCTGCCAAGTCCACCACGAAGACGGCCACCAAGAAAACGACCGCCAAGAAGGCAGCGACTAAGAAGACCGCCGCCAAGAAGTCTGCCGCCAAGAAGCCGGCGGACGCGTAAGTGACGGCGCGCTTCACCCTGGGCGAGCTGGATGCCGCCGCCGCGTTGTTACGCGACGGCGGCGTGCTGGCCTACCCGACGGAAGCGGTCTATGGGTTGGGTTGCGACCCGCATGATCGTTCGGCCTTCGAGCGTCTGTTCGCACTCAAGCAGCGGCCACCCACCCAGGGCGTGCTGCTGATCGGGGCCGACTTTGCACAGGTCGAGCCTTATATCGACCTCACCGCCGTGCCTGCGGACGTGTTGGTCCAAGTGCGCGAAAGCTGGCCTGGTCCCCACACGTGGATCTTTCCGCGATCCTCGCTCGTACCCGACTGGGTGGCCGGCGCGCATGACGGCATCGCTTTGCGTGTGACGGCTCACGAGCCTGCTGCTGCCCTTTGCCGTGCTTATGGCGCGGCCCTCGTTTCCACCAGTGCCAACCCCCACGGTGAGCCCCCGGCCCGCAGCGCCGACATGGCGATCAGCTACTTCGGCGAGACGCTGGAGGGGGTGTTGGATGCTCCGGTCGGTGGCCAGCAGCGGCCGACGGTCATACGGGACGCCCTTTCGGGCGCTATCATTCGCGCCTGACCGAAGCCGGTCGACTCGCCGTTATTTCTTGGCGAGCATGAACGGCTTCCACACGCCGCAGGCTCCCGGTAGGGAGTGATTCAGTGGCTACCGCGAGGATGGGAACCGCGCGGGCTCTCTTTATTTTTCTGTCCGCACGTCGGGCCGGCATACACCGGACCGGAAGGGCTGACTGCTGTTGTCGGAGAACACCTTGGCAATCGTTTCTGAAAACCTCCAGCTCGAACGGTCCGCGCCGGGTCGGCCCCTGCTGGCGGCTGGTGCGCCGGAGCGCCCGGTCGTGTGGCGTGGGGCTCGGCCGGTGAGCGCCGCGCACTTTATGGCGCACGTGCAGGCAGTCGCCGGGCAGCTTCCCGCAGCCCCTGCCGCAGTGAACCTGTGCGAGGACCGCTACGCGTTCCTGGTGGCGTTCTGCGCGATCGCCCTTCGTGGCCAGACCAACCTGCTGCCCTCGTCCCGCGCGCCCAAGGCCGTGGCCGAGGTAATGGCTGCTCACCCCGGCTGCTATGCGCTGGGTGAGCAGGAGTTGGACGCGCCGCCCGCCCACTACCGCCACCTGCCTGGCCTGATGGATCCGCCGGCCGACGTCGAGGGCGTGCTCGAGATCCCGCTGCTTCCGGTCGACCAAGTCGTGGCCATTGGCTACACCTCCGGCTCGACTGGCGTGCCCAAGGGCAATCCCAAGACCTGGGGCAGCTTCCACGCCAGCAACACCGGCAACACGCGAGCACTGCAGGGAACCGTTGGCGAACACTTCCACGTAGTCGCCACGGTGCCGCCGCAGCACATGTACGGCATGGAGATGTCGGTGCTGATGCCTTTGCTCGGCGACGTCGCCGTGCATGCGGGCCGCCCGCTGCTGCCGGCCGATGTGGCGGCAGCGCTGGCCGACGTACCTCAGCCCCGCGTGCTGGTGACCACGCCGGTCCATCTGCGTGCCTTGATCGAATCAGGCGTGACGCTGCCGCCGATCGATGCGATGGTCTCTGCCACCGCCCCGATGCCCGTGGAATTGGCTCAGGCGGCCGAAGCACGCTTCGGCGCGCCGCTGCTGGAAGTGTTCGGCTCGACCGAGACCTGCGTGTTCGCTAGCCGCCGCTCCGCCTTCGACGAACCCTGGTCGCTGTACGACGACGTGCAGTTGCATCCGCAGCCCGACGGCACCCTGGTGCGCGCGCCGCAACTGGCGCAGCCGATGACGCTGGCGGACATCGTTACGCTGCACGACGGCGGCCGTCGCTTCCGCCTGTGCGGTCGCCATTCGGACTTGCTGGACATCGCTGGCAAGCGGGCGTCGCTGGGCGATCTGACGCGGCGACTGCAGGCTATTCCTGGGGTATTGGATGGCGTGGTGTTCCAGCTGGAAAGCGGAGACGCATTGGGCGTGCATCGCATTGCTGCGGTGGCAGTAGCACCGGGGCTGGATGAGCACACGATCCTCGATGCGTTTCGCGAGTCGGTGGACCCGGTGTTTTTGCCGCGGCCGTTGAAGTTGGTGGATAGCTTGCCGCGCAATGAGACGGGGAAGTTGCCGAGGGCGGCGTTGTTGGCCTTGCTGTAGCCGGCCTTTGACCTTTGCTCCCTCTCCCCTTTGGGGTGAGGGATGGGTGCTCGCCTTATCGTTTCGATGAAACCGTCACCCCTGCGCAGGCAGGGGTCCAGTGACTTTGGCTCTCGCTTGGTTGTCGCGTGGTCGCGACCTGGCTCGCCTGCGGCGGGCTTTCGACCTCCTGCCGGAGGCCGAGTTACTTTTCTTTGCTTGCCGAAGAAAAGTAACCCGAAGAAGGGCACCCCGGATGAGTCGCCTTCCGGGCTATCGCCCTCCAGGTGCGCGTGCGGGTTCCGGGCTTTTCGACAGGGCTCCTGCCCTGGCGAAAAGGAATCGGCATCCGTGCCGATTCCCCTGCGGGCCTTCTCTCCACCCGCCCGCCGCCTCATACGGGGCCCTGGTAGATCAAAAGCAGCAAGCTCACGGCTCGTGCAGCTCTGCTGCACATCGCATCGCCGCGGGTAGCGTTGTTCCTGCTCTAGTGCGTAAAGTCAGGCAGAAGAGAAAGACGATGCCGCTAGGTGGCGAGTTATCCACAGCGGTCGGGACGCGTGGCGCGAGCTTTATCTAGCCCCGGCGCTCGGAAAGCGTAGTAAAGCCCGCTTCAATTCCTCTCCGCATCAGCGCGATGTGCAGCTCCGCTGCACGAGCCGTGAGCTTGCAGCCTTTGATCTACCGGGCCCCTTGTGCGGCGGTGAGGGGTGGACGAGAAGGCCCGCAGGGGGGATCGGCACGGATGCCGATCCCTTTTCGCCGGGGCAGGAGCCCCGTCGAAAAGCCCGGCCGCCTCTCACGAACTGGCCGGCTTCGCCGGCCAGCGCCAAGCGGGGGTGCCCTTTCTTCGGGTTACTTTTCTTCGGCAAGCAAAGAAAAGTGACTCGGCTTCCGGTAGGAGGACGAAACGCCCGCGGCGTAGGCGGCCAGGTCACGGCAACGCCACAACCACGCGACAACCAGCCTGAACCCCACCTCATGCTGCGCTGCGAAATCCCCTCCCTCCCCTTACAATGTCCCATTACGCCGCCCTCGGCGCACCATCTTCAGCAGTTGGAGTCCCCATGAAAGTCCTGGTCATCGGCAGCGGCGGGCGCGAACACGCGCTGGCGTGGAAGCTCAAGCAGTCGCCGCGCGTAAGCGAAGTGATCGTGGCTCCGGGCAACGCGGGCACCGCGCGCGAAAAGGGCTTGCGCAACGCAAATCTGGCGGTGACCGACCTGGATGGCCTGCTCAAGCTCGCCAAGGACGAGAAGGTCGAGCTGACCGTGGTGGGCCCGGAAGTACCGCTGGTGGCGGGTCTGGTCGACAAGTTCCGCGCCGCCGGCCTGCGTTGCTTCGGTCCCCGCGCGATCGCGGCGCAGTTGGAGGGTTCCAAAGCGTTCGCCAAGGATTTTCTGCTCCGCCACAACATCCCCACCGCGCGCTATGCCGTGTTCACGCAGCTCGACCCTGCTCTTGCCTATGTACGCAAGCATGGCGCTCCCATCGTCATCAAGGCCGACGGCCTGGCGGCAGGCAAGGGCGTGGTGGTGGCGCTGACGCTGGCGGATGCCGAACAGGCGTTGCATGACATGCTGGGGGCACACCAGTTTGGCGACGCTTCCGCGCGCGTGGTGATCGAGGAATTCCTTGATGGCGAGGAAGCCAGCTACATCGTGATGAGCGACGGTCAGCACGCGCTGCCGATGGCCAGCAGCCAGGACCACAAGCGCCGCGACGAAGGCGACCTGGGCCCGAACACGGGCGGCATGGGCGCCTACTCGCCCGCGCCGGTGGTCACGCCGGAAGTCGAGAAGCGCATCCTCAAGGAAGTGATCGAGCCGACGCTGCGCGGCATGGCCATGGAAGGTGCACCGTTCATCGGCTTCCTCTACGCAGGCCTCATGATCGATAAGAGCGGCATGCCCAAGGTCATCGAGTTCAACGTGCGCTTCGGCGATCCGGAAACGCAGCCGATCATGCTGCGCCTGAAGTCGGATCTGGTGGAGCTGATCGAGGCTGCGCTCGACGGCGAACTTCACCACACTCATGTGCAATGGGATACGCGCCCGTCACTGGGCGTGGTGATGGCGGCGGGCGGGTACCCGGGCAAGGTGCGTAGTGGTGATGTCATCAGCGGGCTGGATAGCGATTTCGGCCCGGACACGAAGGTGTTCCACGCCGGTACGCAGTTGGATGCTCAGGGCCACGTTGTTTCAGCCGGCGGCCGCGTGCTCACGGTTTGCGCGCTTGGCAAGGACATCGCCGCTGCTCGCGAGAATGCTTATGCGGCAGTGTCGAAGATTCATTACGAAGGCGCGTTCTGTCGCCGCGACATCGCGCATCGCGCGCTGCATCGCAGCTGATTCGCCGGGCGTCTCGCCTCGTTTTGAAAAGCCCCGGACGTCAGGGGCTTTTTCATATCGTGTTCCGCGCGAGCGTCAACCCGGGATCTCTGGCTCGACCAGTTGCGCGAGATGGATCAGCGATTCCTGCCAGCCAAGGTAGCACTGGTCGGTCGGAATCACCTCAGGAATGCCTTCCTGCACAACATGCAGTTCCGTGCCGCAGGAAACCTTCTTGAGCGTGATCGTCGTCTGCATCTCGCCGGGCAGATTGGCGCCGTCGAAGCGTGCCGTGTAGCGGATGCGTTCGCCCGGAACAAGCTCATGATAGGTGCCACCAAACGAATGGCTGTTGCCACTCGTGAAGTTGGTGAAGGACATCTGATAAGTGCCGCCCACCTTGGCATCCATCTGATGCACTTTGCCGGTAAAGCCATGCGGCGGCAGCCAGCGTGCCATGGCGTCCGGGGTCGTAAAGGCGCGATAGATCTTCTCAGGCGTGGTGCGAAGGACACGATGAAGCGTGACGGTTCCGGTGGTCATGCGATTGCTCCATGGAAGGAATGAACAAGCTCGTGCGGCCTGTTATGGATTCGACGAACGAAGTAGCTCCATTTCGACGCGCACGTTCAGGCGCGTTTGCGTAGGAAGACGTGCGTGGCCCGCTCGCCGGGCACGCTGTCTACGGTTTCATACCCGAGCGCGGGTAGATCCAGGCCCGCAAACAGCGCTTCGCCGCGGCCCATAAGGATCGGGCGCACGGCAAGATGAAGGTCGTCGAGTAATCCTGCCTGCAGATATTGGCGTACCGTGGCGGCGCCACCCCCGACGCGCACGTCCTGCTTGCCGGCCGCCGCGCGCGCCTGCTCAAGCGCAGCGTGGATGCCTTCAGTAACGAAATGGAACGTGGTGCCACCGGCCATGGTGAGCGGCGGCCGTGCGTGATGCGTCAGCACGAACACGGGCACGTGGTACGACGGCTCATCGCCCCACCAGCCCTTCCAGCTGTCGTCCGGCCATGGTCCGCGTACCGGTCCGAACATATTGCGCCCGAGGATCCATGCGCCGATACCGTCAAAGCCTTTCTCCGCTATGCCATTGTCGACACCTGTCTCGCCATCGCCGCTTCCGTACATGCGCTGGAACATGCGCGTGGCAAAGAACCATTCCATAAGTGCGGGGCCGCCGACGCCCAGCGGGTTCTCCAGGTCCTGATTCGGGCCGGCACTGAAGCCGTCCAGGGAAACGGCGAAGCTCTGCACACGAAGTTTCGACATGGTTTGTTGTCCTTCAAAGAGTGATCGACTATGCGACGAAGAAAGCGCTTCCATTTCGACACGGCACCCCATGCTCCCCCAAGGTGCCTTCCGGATGTTGCTGGTTTCCACCACGCGCTGCGGTCAGTGAACTGTGGCCTGCGCCGAACGGCAGTGGCTGAACGGCCGGCCAAGGGACATTGCCCCAAGCCATAACGCAAACCGGGTCATGGCGGCGTGTCGAGTCTCGATTCCGCATACGCTGGTAGCGCCACTAGATGGGTCGACCAGGGCTTTCAACAAGAACGGCAACGACCTATAGCGATGAGCGGGGGCTTTCGCGCTAGGCTTGCCGCCACGACACGCAAGGGATCCGCATGAGCCAATTCAGCCTGCTTGGAAGCCGCCGCTTCGCGCCCTTCTTCTGGACGCAGGCGCTGGGTGCGTTCAACGACAGCGCGTTCCGCAACGCCATGGTCACGCTGGTGGCATTCCAGATGGGGCTGGATGACAAATCGGTGTCGCTCTACACCAATCTGGCGCCAGCGCTGTTCATCCTGCCCTACTTCCTGTTTTCGGCCACCGCAGGGCAGCTGGCGGAGAAGTACGAGAAGACGCGCATCATCCGCTACGTGAAGCTGTTCGAGATCGCCGCGATGGTGGTCGCTTCGATTGGCTTCTACACGCATCACACCACGCTTCTGCTGGTAGTGCTGTTCCTGATGGGACTGCACTCCACAACCTTCGGGCCCATCAAGTACGCCATCCTGCCGCAGGCGCTGAAGCCGGAAGAACTGGTGGGCGGTAACGGTTTGGTGGAGATGGGCACGCAGCTGGCGATACTGATCGGCATGATCGCCGGCGGCTCGCTGATGATGATCCATGGCCATGGGCCCATCGCTGCCTCGGCTGCGACCATCGCCATTGCCGTGCTCGGTTACCTTGCCAGTCGCCGCATTCCTCCCGCGCCAGCCACCGCCCCCGATCTTGTCTTCAATTGGAACCCGGTGACGGAGACCGCGCGTGTGCTCGGCATCACCAAGGCCGACCGGCGCGTGTTCAACGCCGTGCTCGGCATCTCCTGGTTCTGGTTCTTCGGCACCGTGCTTGTCGCGCAGTTGCCCAACTACACGCGCCTCAACCTGGGTGGTGATGGTTCGGTCGGAGTGCTGGTGCTTACCTTGTTCTCGCTGGGCACGGGCATCGGTGCGCTGTTGTGCGAGCGCATGTCGGGTCGCCGCGTAGAGGTGGGGCTGGTGCCCCTGGGCGCGTTCGGCCTTACCGCGTTCGGCGTGGATCTGTTTTTCGCCCATCCGCATCTGGCTACCGTGCATGGCCTGGACTGGCTTGCCTTCCTGCATTCCGCCGGAAGCTGGCGCGTGGTGATGGATCTCACGTTGATCGGCGTGTTCAGCGGCTTCTACGTGGTGCCGCTGTTCGCCTATGTGCAGGCGCGTACGCCGCGCGATCGTCTGTCGCGCGTGATCGCGGGCAACAACATCCTCAACGCGCTCTTCATTTGCATGGCCTCGGGGTTTGGCCTGGGGCTGGGTGCGGCGGGGCTGACGGCGGTGCAGATCTTCCTTGCTGTGGCGCTGCTCAACGTAGTGGTGGCGGTTTACATCTTCACCATCGTTCCAGAGTTCTTGATGCGCTTCATCACCTGGGTGCTGGTGAACACGTTGTACCGCGTGCGCGTCGACGGGCTGGAGAACATCCCGGAAGAAGGCCCCGCGCTGCTGGTGTGCAACCACGTTAGTTTCATGGACCCGCTGCTGCTGATGGCGAATCTGCGGCGGCCCGCGCGCTTTGTCATGTACTACAAGATCTTCAACATCCCGGTGCTGAAGTTCGTGTTCCACACTGCCAAGGCGATTCCCATCGCCGGGCAGAAGGAAGATCCGGAGGTGCTGAATCGAGCGTACGAAGAAGTGGATGCGGCGCTGGCCGATGGCGACTTGGTGTGCATCTTCCCCGAGGGCGGATTGACCAAGGATGGCGATATCGGGCCGTTCCGTCCGGGCGTGTCGCGCATCCTGGAACGTCGTCCGGTACCCGTCGTGCCGCTGGCGTTGCGCGGCCTGTGGGGCAGCGTGTGGAGTCGCCGCGACTCGATGATGCACCGCGCTCGCCTGCCGCGCCGCTTCCGTGCGCGCGTGGAACTGGTCGGCAGCGCGCCGATCGCACCGCAGGACGTTCGCATGGATGCGCTCGAGGCCCGCGTGCGCGAGCTGCGCGGCGATATGGCCTGAGCTCCGGTTACCTCATGTGGAGCACGCACGCCCAGCGGGGTGTGCGTTGATGTTTACGCTTAGCGGCTCTTAGGCCATCCAGCCTGCGATGACCACTAGCGCTACCACGCTGAGCCACGCGAGCAGCGCGCGAAGCAGCGCGCCGCGAAGGCGGATCAGCTCGGCCAGCGTATCGATGCGTTCTTCCGCATAGCCGTCACCCGCTTCGATATCCACCTGCACATCTGCACGTGCAGCTGCGCCGAGGAAGCCGGCGCCTTCCACATACCAACTGTTGGGCGACTGCTGCTGGTGCCAGCGCTTCCAGGCGCCGATCACGGCATCCCAATGGCCGACCAGTGCCAGCGTGAACACCATCAGCTGCGCCGGCAGCCAGTCGACTACGTTGGCGAAGGAGCGCGCCGCGTGGCGCGCGGGCGTGTCCAGGCGCAAGGTCTGGTCGCGGCCCAGCGTCTGCGCGAGGCGATAGAGCAGCGCGCCGACCGGGCCCAGCAAGAAGAACCAAAGCAGCACGCCAAAGCGGCGATGCAGGGCCGCGTAGGCGGTGGCCTCGCCGAGCGATACGGCGTTCCAGGCGACCGGGTCGCCGTCATCCGACAAGGCTTGGGCCGCGGCTTCGCGCGAAGGCTGATCGGGCGCCTTGATGATGGCTTCGAGATCGGCTTCGTAGGCGTGCGGGCCAAAGCAGTACAGCAGCACTACGAACGAGAACACCAGGCGGAACAGTTCGCTGCCCGGCAGCAAGCCGATCAGCCAAAGGGCGATGATGCACAACACCACCGGCACGCCGAGCGTTACCGCAACGCGTGCGGGACCGGCGGTGTCCCCCAGTTGTGCCACCCAACGGCGGAATCCGCCATCGCCACGCCAATGCGCGAGTTGCGGCATGACGTGCACCAGGCCGAGTGCGATGAGTGCGGATAGCAAGCTGACAGCCATGGATGCGAATCTCCTGTCGACGGCCGCATTGTAGGGCAAGGTCGTGACGGGTTATCGCCCTGTCATGCGGCGACGCTCGTGCTCGTCATATCGTCGAAAGCCGAATGACGTCGAGGGCGTTGCAAAGGTCGCTTCAGCCTTTGTAACGCTTCACCAGCTCATCCAGTTCAAGCCCCGCTTGCTGGCGCAACCAATGCTCGAGCAGGCGATAGGACACGGACAGCGGTGGCGAAGGAAGGAAGCTACCGTCGGCCATGCCGTCGACAATCTCCTGCGGCGTGAACCAACGCGCGTCTTCCAGCTCGTGATCACGCAAGCGAATACTGCGGTTCAACGCCTTAGCGGTGAAGCCGACCATCAGCGATTGCGGCAGTGGCCATGGCTGTGACGAGTGGTAATGCACCTCGCCCACGACCACGCCGGATTCTTCGGCGACCTCGCGGCGCACGGCGTCTTCCAGTGCTTCGCCCGGTTCGACGAAACCTGCCAACGTCGAATAACGCCCCGTCGGCCAGCCCGCCTGGCGGCCGAGCAGGCAGGCGTCTTCGTGTTCCACGATGACGATGACAGCGGCGTCGGTGCGCGGGAACTGCATGCGGCCGCAGTCGTTGTTAGTGCACTGCGCGCGATGACCGGCCGCCACCAACACCAGCGGCGAACCGCAATAAGGACAGTGGCGCGTTTCGCGCTGCCAGTGCGCGAGGCCCTTGCCATAGGCGAACAGGCGGGCTTCGTCCTCTGGCAACAGCAGGCCCACCTCACGCAGCCCGCCGCGGCGTGCGCCCAGCGCATGCTCCAGGTCGGCCGCGCGCTGGTCATCATCCAGCGCAATGAGGAAGTTCGGCCGCTCGCCGGTGAGACCGAGGAAGCTCGCCTTCGCATCGCCCAGTAGGCGCTCGCGTTCGGCACTGTCCAGCCAGCGCAGCGCAGAGCCTTCCGCGCGCAGGTAGGTTTGCCCCAGTGGATCGATCAGCACGTAGCGCGCACTGTCGGATGCGGCCAGCTCGTTGATCCACATGGATTCATCGCGCCGCTCGGCGACGCGGTCGAGGATCAGACTGAGGCCCGCGAACGTGTTGTGTCGCGGCGGGGCGGTGCGATCCATGCGGTGGCCAGGCTCAGGTGGAGAAAGAGGAGCCGCAGCCGCAGGTGGTCTTGGCGTTGGGGTTGCGGATAACGAACTGCGAACCGCTCAGGCTTTCCGAATAGTCGATTTCGGCGCCAGTGAGGTACTGCAGCGACAGCGGATCCACCAGCAGCGTGACGCCTTCGCGCGCTATCGCGTAGTCGTCCTCGGCCTGGGCTTCGTCAAAAGTGAAGCCGTACTGGAAGCCCGAACAGCCGCCGCCGGTGATGTACACGCGCAGCTTGAGCTCCGGATTGCCCTCTTCCTGAATGAGCTCGTGCACCTTGCGGGCCGCAGCCTCGGTGAACACCAGCGGAGTGCCGGCGCTGCGGTAGTCGGGAACGATGGGGAGAGAGACGACGGTATCCATGGGACTCAAGTGGGGGTGCGGCAACCTGTAAGCAAGGATACCGCGATCAGGCGGGTAGGGCTTCCGCGTCGGCCAGCGTTGGTGCCGGGAGCTCGCGAGGAGCCTCGGCGGAATGGTGGCTCATGCGCCCGTTCACCTGGGCACCGGCGGCCATTTCCAGGGTGCGGTAATGCACGTCGCCAACCACGCGGGCTTCCGGAGCCAGTTCCAGGCGCTCGGCGGCGTGGATGTCGCCGCGGACATGGCCGTTGATGATGGCGTGAGGCACGCGGACCTCGCCCTCCACGTGGCCGCTCTCGCTAAGCGTAAAGACCGCGCCCTGCTCCTCAGCCAGCACCGAGCCGACAACCTGGCCGTCGAGATGCAACGCGCCGCTGAAACGCACGTCGCCCTGGATAACGGTGCCGCGCGCGATCAGGCTGGTGTCCGGATGGGCTGGCGCTCGCTCGCTGCGCTTACGGTTGAGCATCTTGTTCCCCTTGAGTCGGTGTGAGGTGGCCAGACAGCGCCTCGCCCCAGGCGACCGCGCGCGTCACAGCATCGTCCCCAGCCGGCTGCACCTTGATGACGAGGCGGGTGGGTCGGAAATCGGCGGGCAGCACAATGGTGCTGTGGAGCTGCTGGAAATACTTGAAACGGAAGGGAATGCCGTCGTGCTGGGCGGTGTCGCCCAGCGACGGCCAATCGAGCTGGACCACCTTGTCGGCGCGCAAGCCTTCGATGCTGACCGTGGCATTGCCGGTGACGTCGTCACCGCGCTTGGCGTTCTGGGTCAGGCTGAGCGTAAGGTTCCAGGCGTGCGAGTTCTCGACCGGCTGCAGGCGGACTTCCTGCACTTTGAGCCCTTCGCGCTGGGCGTCGCCGCCGGTCAGGCGGGAATAGAAACCCAGGTCGGCCCGCAGGCCGCTGATCTCCTCCTCGCGTTCGGACAGCGTCTTGCGCAACGAACTGTTGGCGATGTCCGCCACCTGGCCTGCGCGCTGCAGGTTGGCCACCTGCTGCTGGAGATCATTGTTCTGCCGGGTGAGCGCTTTGAGCTGGCGCTCCTCGGCGGCCACCGGGGTACCGTGGTGGGCAATGCCACCCACCACCAGGCCCACGATGAGCAGGCTGGCGACCCAGGCCGCGCCCAACCACAGTCGCCGCCGTCCGACGAACGCGTCGTGCGGACGTACCACGAAGCGCGGTGGTGGACGTGAAGCCATACGTGGCTTTCCCAGGGAAAAGCAACGTATAGCCCCGGCGTGCAGAGAGCGTCAAGGAACGGTGGCACGCTTTGCGACCGTTCCCACGGGGACGGTCAGCTGTCGATCTTGGACTGCAGGTAGCGCTCGGCGCTGAGGTCCTTGATCAGGCTGAACTGGGTTTCCAGCCAGTCGATGTGCTCTTCCTCGTCGTGGAGGATGCCCTTGAACAGGTCACGGCTGACGAAGTCGGCGATGCTCTCGCTGTAGACAATGGCTTCGCGCAGATCCTTCACGGCGGCCATTTCCAGGTCAAGGTCGCCCTGCAGGCATTCCACCGGGTTTTCGCCGATGCGCAGCTTGCCAAGGTGCTGCAGGTTGGGCAGGCCGTCGAGGAACAGGATGCGCTCGATCAAATGATCGGCGTGCTTCATCTCCTCGATGGATTCCTTGTGCTCGTGCTCGGCAAGCTCGTTGTAGCCCCAGTCCTTGTACATGCGGTAATGCAGCCAGTACTGATTGATGGCGGTCAACTCGTTGTAGAGCACCTTGTTGAGGAACTCGATGACCTTGGCGTCGCCCTTCATGGGAAGTCTCCTTGCTGCGTGGCAAGCGACTATACGGCGTCTGTTTTTCACATGCCGTAACGAGAATGAATAGGAGTTGCGCATGCGAAAACGCGCAGCCAGGGCTGCGCGTCGCGGGGTACATCGAGGTGGGCCGGAGTCAGGCCACGGCAACCAACGGCAAGGTCGTCAGCACTTGCTGCACAGCCATATCCAGCGTGGCGCGGGCTTCCTGCTCGCAGCATCCGCAGCAGTCCGAACAGCCCGTGCGAGCCTGCAGCTCGGAGAACTGATGGACGCCCTCTGAGGCGGCTCGGCGGATGTCGCCGTCGGTCACGGCGTTGCACATGCAGATATACATGGGTGTATATGGGAACGCAAATGCGAATGATTGTCAACTAATGACGGAGTAGTGTTCGGGGCCGCTTGTTCAGGCGCCGTCCGGTTAGTTGAAGAGCGGGTGCGCACAAATCGCCCGGAAGACGCCCCGGTCTCAAGCCGCTGCCTTGCCCTTGCGCGAGCCGTCGCCACGGTCGGGATGCGGCAGCTCGCCCAGCTCAACGCTCAACAGCGTTTCCACCAAGGGCGCAAAGTGGCGCAAGGCACGCTCGTAGACTTGGCGCTTGAAGTTGACCACGTGGGCAGCCGGGTACCAGAAATCCACCCAACGCCATTGGTCGAACTCGGGCTTTTCGCAGGCATCGAGGCGCAAGTCCTCCTCGGCACCCACCAGACGCAGCAGGAACCACACCTGCTTCTGCCCGATGCAGGTCGGATGCTGGTGGTGGCGGACATAGCGGCTGGGCAGGCGATAACGCAGCCAGCCACGGGTGGCGCCAATGACCTCGACATGGTGCGGGGCCAGGCCGGTTTCCTCTTCCAGCTCGCGGTACATGGCTTCCAGCGGCGTCTCGTCGCTGCGCATGCCGCCCTGGGGGAACTGCCAGCCATCACGATTGACGCGGCGCGCCCAGAACAGCTGGCCGTCTGCATTGAGCAGAACGATGCCTACATTCGGACGATAGCCATCGACGTCGATCATGTTGCCTCCTGAAGCCGGGCGGTTACGACGGACGACTCACATCCGCCCTGGCTCGGGATGATTCAAGCACAGCCCAGGAAGGCCGGGCAACCGCACCACTTGAACCGGAAGCCGCAGCCCACTAAACTGCCGGGCCCTGCCTGGTCGACGCCACGTCGACATACCTTGCAGGCGGCACCCAAGGCTATGTAGCTCAGCCGGTTAGAGCACAGCACTCATAATGCTGGGGTCGGTGGTTCGAGTCCACCCATAGCCACCATCCGCCTGAAGACCGTCAAAAGCCCGCTCCCAGCGGGTTTTTTGCGTTCAAGGACTTAGCTTATCCGGCGGCGCAGTGCGGATGATCCTTATCCAAGTACCGACTCCAAGTACCGACTCGCCGGCCTTCCTGCGATTGGCTGATCGGATACTTAAGGGAGCTTTAGCCGAAGCCTAGCCTGCAGTTGTGGGAGAGCGATCTGAGCTGACCTCTAGTCAAGATCCGCTCTCACGGAATTAGGAAGCCATTGGCGTCCAGCTATTGTTATAGATCGCCATCCGCGACGGGCGTAGCTACGAGTTCAATCGCTTATTGTTCACGAAGCCTCTTGGCTTCTGCTAGGTCAATGCGAGCCTTGTGTCCGTGCTTGGCTAGCAGGTGAAGAAGATTTCCGCCGTTGAGGAGCGTGATGGGCTTATCGGTTGCAAACCTGTACGCGTCCGGACCGTAGTCACTGGTAGTAACCAGCAGACCCTTCATGGCGCCCTCGTTCATCATAGTTCCATACAGATCACGGACCGCCGAAACACCTACCGTGTTGGTGTAACGCTTCGCCTGGACCACAATTTTGCCCCCACGAATGGGGTCGGGGTCGAAAATAACAGCATCAACGCCTCCGTCCGCACTCGTTCGAGTGACCTTTACCTCGCCACCGCCAGCGGCGAATTCCTGCTCGAAAAGTTCTCTGACGAGATGTTCGAAATCCTCCCAGTCAATTGCGGCCAGATTTGTCCCTTCTTGGAGGCGCCCGGCTACCTCGTGGCTCGCTACAAATCGTGCGTCGTCCCTTTCCATCTGAATGATCGGCGCCACCGGCGTTAGCCCACTCAATTTAGAGGCTGCGACCCCTCGCAACTGCTTGAAGCAGGCTTTCGGGTCGACGCGTTTCAAATCAATCGCGAGGAACTCGTCCTTGAGCGCGTGAAGGGAGACTATGCAGGCTGTCTCTTCACGCCCGATGCTGCGGTTCACTGCAGTGACCCATCCGTTAAACACCACAGAGTCGACAACGTTCGCGGTGTCGCCTTCGAAGAGTTCGTGAATCGTCCGAAGTGCAAGCTGGTAGATAACGCTGTCGAACAAGCGGTTGTACTCCGCGTCGGACAGGAAGCTGTCTTTGAGCTCATCCCGAGAGGCGACGTAGGAGACCTTCGTCAGTCTAGGAATGTCTTCATGCGATGGAAGCTGAAAGTCGACGATGAGCAGCTTCGTCTGGGCGTTGTACTGGGTCGTATAGTCCTTCCTGATCCAGTCGGGATATTCCGAGGCGTTGAGGATCAGTTCCGCATTGGCCAGTACAGCGTCGGTCTCGCCGGCACGATATCGAGCAGCCAACTCCTGGATTCTGGCGTTGCTTTGCTCCTGGGCTGACTTGAAAGCGTTCTCTGCGTCCTGGAAAGCGATTTTCGCTGCGTCCAGCTGTTTCCGGGCCGCAGTGTTCGATGCGTCGGCGAGTCGGCGTTTCTCCTGCCACTCGTCATGGTCGGCGGCATAGAGTCGTTCGGATGCGGCAATCTTCGCGGCCTTGCGCCCACCAAAGATTTTGTCCAGTAAGCCAAGGACGGGCTGGTACTTGATAAATTTTGGATCAGGAGCGTTCGGTGCAGTGGCCTCATTTATTCCCATGGGCCACCCAGTATCGGCAAAGGTTACGTCTGGGTAAGGAGATCCATCAAAGCTACGAAAGGGCGTGTGATCTTCGAGCGAGCCCCAGTCGACAGCATCATTGACATCCAGTGTGGCCAGAAGGAGTCCCTCTGCTTCCTGAAGAGTGTTCTGCGCGTCAGCGGTGGCAGCGTCTGCCTGCTCCTTGCCCTTCCACTTGACGGAGTTCGCCTGCTGTTTTGCGCTCACTCTTTCCCATTTCTCTGTCCAGGTGGCCAGTAGGGCGTTCATCTTGTTCTGGAGTACATCCTTGTCCGGTGCCTTCAGCAGCCGATGTTCATTCAGCCCGGTGTGCCAAACCTCAATACGGCACCCCGTGACTTTGCCCGTGGATGTGTATACCCACGACGCCTCGCTGAACCTGACGAGCCCTGTCTGTCCCATGTCCACCCCCTGATCGAAAGCTAAGTCGCCTTGACAATGTAGCGGCTGAGATTAGACCGGCTGAAGCCTGCCAAAAGGCGTATCGACGGCTTAGGGGCGGTCTTCTTGAGGAGTATGGGGGAGTTTCCAGTTCGAGACGTGTCGCTGAAGCTTCGGAAGTTTCTCGAAAATCTGCCGGGCTTGTTGCAGCGTGCCCTCAACTGCTCCAGTTGGAGACCTGCCAGCCTTGAGGGGTACGGAAAAGTGCTAGGCCGGTGTCGGGCGCGGATGGCCGTTCTAGGCCACCGATAGCCACCTTGTGTCTCCAGGTCCAAGGGACACTCGCTCCTCTTCCCCTGGCTCGAACCTCACGGCAGTCGGGATGGTCTGCGTGCGCGTTGCTCGCCTTGGCTGAGAGCGGTTCGTTCACGAACCGCGACTGGCCGGTCTCGGCGCGAGGATCTGTTGCAGCACATCGACCTTGTCAGGCGTGCGGACAAGGTTGGGTACTTCGGCCCGCCGTCGTCATGGACCACATGAAGCGCGCTCTCACCGTCGTTCTGCATGCGTAGTTGCAGCGGTTTCTTGCTCTGCTGTGCCCGTGCGAGTTCTTCGTGCAATACGGATGCGCTGAAGTGACGGTCGTTGATGGAAACCAGCTTCATGCCGGGCGCAAGGCCGCTCTTGAAGGCCGGTCCATCCCACAGCATGTCGATGATGTCGCCATCGTCTTTGAGGAACAGGCCGATCGACGCCATGACGTTGATGCCTTTGATCTCCAGTTCGCCCTGCCCGACGTTTTCGATCGCGTGCTGGTACGCGGACGGCTGGTCGGTATAGGCCAGTCGCCAACCGCTGGCGTCGATACCGGAGAGCAGCGGCACCTGCTCGCCTACGCCCTCGGTCCAGTTGTGGAGAAAACTTGCCCAGTCGGATGGTTGCACCTTGTCGAGCGTGGTGACGACGTCATCGAAGGTGTAGGTGTGGGTGACGAAACTGCCGTCGTCGACGTCGAAGAACAGCTGCGCGAAATCGTCGATGGAACGCTGGCCGTGGCTGAGTTCGCGAATCCTCATATCGACGGCAAGCCACAGAAGCTCGCCCTCGCGGTAGAAGTCATTCTCGCGTCGCCAATTGCCCCACGCGGTGGGCGCGGAATAATCCACGGCGACGCTGGTATCCAGCAAAGGCCGCCACGCGCGTCCGGGGCGATACGCCATGTCACTGGCCCGATAAGCGAGCACCTGGCGCCATGTATCGGCCGACCATAAACCGCTGCGCGCGGTCAGTACGTCCCCCAGGTAGACCGTGAGCCCTTCGTAGATCCACAGCATGCCGGGGCGTTCGGGCTGTTCGAAGTCGGGTTGCCACAGACCCGCCGGGCGCATGAACTTTCCGTTCCACGAATGGGTGTACTCGTGGGGAAGTAACGAGGCGTCGAGCATGAAGTGATCGGCGTCAGCGAACATCTTCGAGCCGCTGCGCGCGCGATCGTCACTCGACTGATGATGCTCCAAGCCACCGACTGGCACGTAGTCGCTCAATGTCAGCAACAGGTGGTAGCTGTCGTAGTGGTGGGAATGGAACAGCGCCTGCGCTTGTTCAATCAGTTGGCGGAAACCCGAGATCTGCGGCTCCGACAGATCGAGTGCCACCGCGCTATCGCCGACCATGTCGAGATAGCGGTGCACGGATGACCCTGTCGGCGTCAGGTCGATTTGCCGAAAGTATCTGCCGGCAATCACTGGCGAATCGACCAGTGTGTTGAATGGCACCGGCTTGAAAGCAATCCGCCCATCGTCGTGTGTCGCCGTTTCCAGCGCACTGGCGTAGTGCCAATCGGCAGGAATGACCAGGGTTGGTTGATAGATCAGCGTCTTGGTCGCATGGCCCGCCGGGTACAGCGCCACCTGATCCCAGGAAACGCCCATGAGATTCGGCGTCACCCTTTCCGTGCCGGGAAATTGGAAGTCGATATCCAACTGCTGCGCGCCAGCCGGTACGGTGAGGTGGAAGGTGAACCGATCCAGCTCATCGCGTTGCCATGCGATGCGTTTACCGCCTGCAGTGAACACCAGACCCATGATCTGCTCGATCGGGCCGTCAGGCGAGTGGTCGCCCGGAATCCATTTCGGATAGTAGAGCGTCAACGGGCCCGGTTTGACGGGCATGCTCTCGTGCACGTACAGCAGTTTCTGGCCGGGATCGGGCAAGCGCACCGTCAACGCGATGGTGCCGGGTGGAATGTCGTCGCCCGCTTTGGCGATGCAAGGTGCGGATATCGCCAGGGCCACAACGCCAAGCCATCGTGTCAGTCGTTTCATGCTTCCCTCTGCACAGCGTGACGGGACTGCTCGCGTTTCGTGCCTGCATCGCTCTATGCGCGATCACGGGCGCACGCCGGTCGGCGATGAGCATGCATCGTACATGGCGTTTGACACCATGTAGGGCAAACCAAGTCTCCGACCCATCGCGCATCACGGACGCACGTATCGTCCTTTCCGGGTATCGCTTCGGACGGCTAATTCCGAGCCGCCGTGACGACGATAACCATAACTCCAGGCTATGCCGGATGCAGGTCTTTTCATTGGTGGTTTCCTCAGGGCGATGAGTATGCTCGGGAGACATACCGTTCCGTGGCTGGGGAGCCGCGGCGGTTATGGCCGTAAGCGTTGGGTGTCTGCCGATACGTGAAGCAACACGCCAGGACTTCATCGAGGCAGCACCACTTGGGTTTCATTGTCTGGGGAGAGCAGATCATGAAGGTAACGTCCTTGCGTTCGTTGCATGGAAAGAATGGCCTCCGGCGCAAGGCGCTGGCACTGGCCATCAGTTCGGTCACGCTGGGCTTCACAGGCACTGCGTCGGCACAGGCGACGAACGGCACCATCTACGGAACCGTTCCTGCCGTTGCAGGTGAAACCATCCAGATCACCGGTGGCTCGGGTTTCAATCGCAGCATCGATGTGGGGGCATCCGGCAAGTACTCGGTCACCCTGCCGGTTGGCTCCTATACCGTGTCGCTCCTGCAGGACGGCAAGGTCGTGGACTCACGCAGCGGCGTGAGTCCGGTGGCAGCGGGTTCGGTGGTGGTGGATTTCGCCGTATCGTCGGCTGCGGCAGGGGCCAAGACGCTCGGCACAGTCAGCGTCACTGGCACCAGCTTGCCGCCTATCGACGTGAGCACCACCAATCAGGTGACGACGATCACCGCCAAGCAGTTGCAGCAATTGCCTCTGCAGCGCACCGCCGAGAACATCGCCCTGCTGGCACCGGGCGTCAACCTGGGCTCGCCTGAGGTAGGTGGCGGCCCGCTGGGCACGCCGAACCTGGTGTTCGGTGGTGCGTCGACAGCGGAGAACGCTTACTACCTCGATGGCATGAACACCACCGAGTTGCTCAACAATCAGGGCGGCATTTCCCTGCCGTATGGCGCCATTGAGCAGCAGCAGACCTTCACCAGCGGCTATGACGCCAGGTACGGCCGCTCCATCGGCGGCGTGATTAACCAGATCGGCAAGAGCGGCGATAACGACTGGCATTTCGGCGTGCGCGCCCTGTGGCAGCCGGGCAGCATGCGCGCCGACCCCGACAACTTCTACTACGCCAATCCGCTGGTGACGAATGCGGGCAACAAGCCCGGCGATCTGGCCATCTTCCGCAACAACAACAGCAGCAGCGAGAACATCTACGATGCCTACATCAGCGGTCCGCTGATCAAGGACAAGCTGTTCTTCTTCGTCGGTGCCGAGCAGGACAACACCAACTACCGGACGACTTCGGAGTTCAGCAGCACCGCCACCACCGAAACGTGGAAAGTGCAGGATCCCAAGTTCTATACCAAACTGAACTGGAACATCAACGACAGCAACGTCCTGAGCGCGACCTACCTGCAGAACGCGCACAAGACTGATGGGACGATCTACAACTTCGACTACAACACCCTGAAACAGGGTGACTTCAACAGCCTCGACCAGATCAACCGGACCACCTTCAAGGTTTGGGTGGCCAACTACACCTCGTACATCACCGACGACCTGACCCTGAATGCCACGGTCGGCAAGATGCACGGCACGTACTACACCGGGCAGCCCGGGTATCCCGGTTACGACCCGATGCTGCCGCACATCGCCAGTAACTCACAGCAGGATCCGGCATTTTCGCCGCCCGGCGGCATTTCGAACTCGCAGGTCAACTCCTCGATTGCCGATCCCGACCACAAAGAATCGGTGACCAACTACCGCCTGAACCTGGACTACAAGCTAGGCGACCACGACTTTCAGGTTGGCATCGACAACATCAACTCCCGCGACATCAGTGATGGTTCTGTAGATCCGGGCCCGGGCTATCAATGGATTTATGGGGAGAGCGACCCGGGTTCGCCCGTCTTTGGCGTGAGCCCCAATGTGCCGCCCTACGTCGCGCCATCGACGCAGTGCCACCCTGATTCCACCGGCGTAGTGCGTTGCTATTTCGTGCAACAACACACCGACATCAGCGTGGCTTCCGTTCGTGTCGCGCAACGCGCCCAGTACGTGCTGGATAACTGGCAGGTCACACCCAACCTGCTGTTGAACCTGGGTGTGCGCAACGACCAGTTCACCAACTACGACGCTTCCGGCGTGCCCTATATCCGGTTGACCAAGCCGCAATGGGCACCACGCTTGGGCTTCAGCTGGGACGTGCATGGCGATTCGTCCCTGAAAGTGTTCGGCAACGCCGGCCGTTATTACCTTGCGCTGCCGGAACAGGTGGCGCTGTCCATCGCCGCTCCGGTCACGAACGCCGGCGTGTACGGCACCTACACCGGGATCGATCCGAACACGGGCGCGCCGACCGGTTTCACGCCGCTACCGCAGAACCCGTCGACGGGCGTATCGATCGATAGCGAGTACGGCCAGGCGAAGGACCCGCGCGTTTCCACGGCGCAGAACATCAAGGCCGAGTTCTCGGACAACTACGTGCTGGGCATGCAGCAGCAGTTCGAGATGCTGGGAACGAGCTGGGTGTTCGGCGCCACCGGTACGTATCAGCGCATGGATCGCATCATCGACGACTTCGATGACATCCAGATCGAGTGTGCGGCCGGACGCGCGCAGGGCTATGCCTATATGACGGCAGATACCTGCAGTCAGTGGGCACAGAGCCTGGTACTGGTCAATCCAGGGGAGACCGCCAAGCTGTTGATGCAGTCGCCCAGTGGTGCTCTCGCGCCAGTGACGGTGACTGCCAAGGATCAGGGGTTTCCGAAGGCAGCGACACGCCGTTACTACTCGCTGGACCTGTCACTGGAACACGCGTGGGACGGCAAGTGGTTTGCCAAGTTCGACTACATGTTCTCCCGTACCTGGGGCAACGATGAGGGCCCGGTAAGCACCTATTCGCAGCAGGGTGGTTCCTACGAATCACTCACCACCGCGTGGGATTTCCCGGAGCGCATGGAGTATTCCTCCGGTGTCCTGCCCAACGATCGCAAGCATCAGATCAAGTTCTACGGCGCGTACCAGATCGCCAAAGACTGGGCGGTGGGCGCCAACATCTACATGGCATCCGGCACACCGCGCCTTTGCCGTGGTGGCTACGGCCCGGATCAGCTCGCCCTGCATGGCTCACACACCTATTACTGGTGTGGTGGCGTACCCGTTCCGCCGGGCTCGCTCGGTCGTCTGCCATGGACCCATCAGGTCAACCTCAACGTGGACTACAAGCCGGGTTGGTCAGATCACAAGCTCGACTTCAATCTGGCAGTCATCAACCTGTTCAACCAGCAGACGCCGGTGTTCTACAACGACTTCTACGGCACGACATCCAGCCCGAATCCAGACTACGGACGTGTACAGGACACCGTGGCGCCCCGCTATGTGAGGTTCTCCGTCGCCTACGACTTCTGATGATGCACCGTCATTTCCCCATGCGCCGGGCCTCGCTCGGCGCTTTTTTTTCGCCCTTGTGCCTTGTGTATAGTCAGCTGATCCGACCGCTTCCGGTGACGACATGAGCGAACCTCGACCGACGCTTCCACCGATGGCCGAGCGGATGTTGGCAAGGGCACGCGAGGAATGGGCTCACCGTGCCTTCGATGCCGCGGAGCGGTCATTACTCAACGTGTTGGCTCTGGCGCCCGATGAGCCGACAGCAATGCGGATGCTGGGCATGGTGGCGCAGCGTCGCGGTGACGCCGTGCGGGCTATCGAGTGCTTTCGACGCGTGCTGGCGGTATGGCCTGACGATTCCGATCTGCACGTTTGCCTCGGTATCGCGCTGTTTGAACGCGGCGATATCGACAAGGCGTTGATGCATCTGCGGCATGCCTGTGAACTGCAGCCGCGGTCGGCACCGGCATGGTTCAACCTCGGTGAGGCCTTGGTGAGGGAGGCGCATACCGAAGAAGCCGTCGCGGCCTTGCAACACGCGCTAGAGATAGATCCGGCACATGTGTCCGCGCGACTGTCTCTGTCCAAGGCGCAAGCGAGCCTTGGTGACATCAATGCCGCGATCATGGGCTTCAGGGACGTGGTGCAACGCGAGCCCGCCAACGCCGAAGCATGGTTCGGCTTGTCCAATCTCAATACCGCGCGCTTCGATGCATTGGACGTGGCCTGTCTTGAGCGCGCCCTGGTACGCGGTGACCTGCCGGCGCGTCATCGCGAGCTGTTGGGTTTTGCCCTAGCCAAGGCGCTGGAAGATCAGGGCGACTATGCACGGGCGTTTGATGCCTTCCGGCTAGCCAACACCTCGAGGCGTCAACGGACGCCATGGGATGCCGCGGGCGAACGCAGACGCGTGGAGGCCATCGCCGCGGCGCCCATGAAAGAGGTGCCGCCACCGTTGGATGAGAAGCTGGGCCACGAAGTCATTCTGATCACCAGCATTCCGCGCTCCGGTTCAAGCCTGGTCGAGCAGATTCTTGCCTCGCATCCGGAGGTGACAGGCGCGAACGAGATCAGCGATCTTTCCCGGGTGATCGACGCGGAAACCAAGCGACGTGGCTCTGCGTTCCCGTTGTGGACGGCCGACGCCACCGCGCAGGATTGGCACCGCCTGGGTCAGGAGTATCTCGCGCGAACCGAGCGCTGGCGCAAAGCCAGGCCACGGTTCACTGACAAAAATCTACTCAACTGGTATCTCGTCGGCTCCACGCTGGCCATGCTACCCGCCGCGCGCGTGGTCATCGTTCGGCGCGATCCGGTGGAAACCTGTTTGGCCTGCTACCGTCAACTCTTCAGTGAGAAGAACGGCTTCGGCAGCGATCTCGATGAAATGGCCGACTACTGCATCGACTTCCTTCGCCTGACGCGGTTGTGGCTCGACCGATATCCCACGCAAGTGTTCGATCTTGAATACGAGGCCTTGCAGGCCGAGCCGGAGACGGTGATCCGTCGCTTGCTGGAATTCTGTAACCTGCCATTCGACCCCGCCTGCCTCGATTTTCATAAGACGCAGCGCGCGGTGCGTAGCGCGCCGAGTGCCGCCCAGGTGCGCCAACCTCTGCTACGCAACACCGCGCGCAGTGCGCGATATGGTGATCGGCTCGATCCCCTGCGCCGGCGCCTGCGTGATGCTGGCGTCCTGGTGGATTGAAGAAGGCAGCGTTATCGCGCAGCAATGCGTATCGGCTTGGATGCCGCGCGCCTCAATAGGCTTTCCCGCGCGCGGAGACAGGCCACACCACCTCCACCCTGCCGTTGCGCACGCCGACATACCAGTCGTGCAGGTTGCAGGTTGGGTCGCAGTGCCCGGGGATCAGCTTCAGCTTTTCATTGATGCGCAAGACATCGTGCATATCTTCAATAACGCCGTGCTCGTCGGATGCGCTGACGTACTTCACATCGTCGCGGCCATGAATCACGGGCAGGCCGCTGTCGACGGACTGCACTTTGAGCCCCGCATCGCAGACCGCCTGACCGGGCTTCGCACGGCTCATCACCGACGTCAGAATGAAAAGTGCGTTCTTCCATTCGCCCTGGTCGATGCGATGTCCGTGCCTGTCGAGGATGCGTCCGTAATCTGCATCCATAAAGGCATAGCTGCCGCATTGCAGCTCGTTGTAAACCCCGGAACCGGATTCGAAGTAGTACGAGCCCGTGCCACCACCTGAGATGAGCTCAGGCTTGAGCCCGGCGGCGCGCAGATCTTCGACCACGGCCTTGACCCGGACGACGGCCTCGTCGAGCTGCGCTTTGCGGTCCACATAGTTTTCCAGATGCTGCATGCCGCCCTGGTAGGCCTGGATGCCTGTAAATATCAGGGCCGGTGCGGCAGCGATGGCCTGTGCGATCGCTGTGGCGGCGCTGGGAGTGTCGACGCCGCAGCGCCCTTGGCCGCAGTCGATCTCGACGAGGCATTCCAAGGTGGTGCCGTGCTTCTGCGCAGCGGCGGACAGCTCGCTGACGTTCGCCAGGTCGTCGACGCACACGATGATCCGGGCGCCCCAGGACGGCAGGCGGGCGAGTCGGTCGATCTTGGCGGGATCACGCACCTCGTTGGAAACCAGGATGTCCCGGATACCGCCACGCGCGAACACTTCCGCTTCGGATACCTTCTGGCAGCACACGCCAACCGCGCCACCCAGGTGCTCCTGCAGCTTCTGCACATCCACCGACTTGTGCATCTTGCCGTGGCTGCGGTGGCGCATGCCGTGCGTGCGGGCGTAATCGCCCATTTTGCGGATGTTTCGCTCTAGCGCATCAAGATCGAGGATCAGGCAGGGCGTCTGGATATCCGCCTCATCCATGCCCGGCAACGCGGGTACGTCATAGCCCAGCTCAAGGCCGTCAAACGGCGCATTCATGCGTATCTCCGGCGTTCCGTTTCGTTCTCATTACGGATGCTACTTGCTTATTTGCACGCATGTTCGCGGGTAAAGGCGAGATCTTCATAGTCGGAGCTGAAGTCAGCGTCGGGATCGACCTTGGCCATGCGCAGCGTACCGCCAGCGTGTTCCGGAAAGCGCAGCCAGGCTTCGATCTCGTCGCGATCCCAGTGCACCAGGTAGCGATCGCCGACACGCATGACCTGTCCCGTCAGCAATGGCGACTTCAGTGACGCAAAGCGCACGGTATCGCCTTGTGCGCAAAGCTGCACTTCGCCGAACCACGGGTCGCGCCACACGCCAAGTTGGCCGGCGAGTTCGGTGGGCGTCGCCTTCTTCCGGGAGGACGTGTCGGGAACGTGGGATGTGCGCTGCTGCTGAGCATCGTGTTCCAGCTCATCGGCATAGCTGGTTACGCTGCGCGCCTTGCCGGGCGCCGTGAACTGTTTGGTAAGCACTTCAATCAACACGCTGCGCGCGTCTTCGGCGTCGGCGTTGATCAGCACGACGAAACCGCTCCGGCGGAACGGCAGCAGCGTCATCGCGGAGTACATGCCCGACAGCGTGCCGGTGTGCGACACGGTCATCTGCCCATCGACATCGGCGATGCGCCAGCCATAGCCATAGCCTAAGAAAAGCGTGCCATCCCAGGCGTGGCGACGCGCCGAGATCGGCATGGGCGTATAGGCGGTCCATTCCTTGCGGCGCTGTTCCGGCGACAGCCATGCCAGTTGCTTTTGGGTCGGTACCAGCCAGTTGCTGGCCCAGGTCAGCATGTCGTTAAGGCTGCAGCGCACGCCGCCGGCAGCGTCCATGGTCGCGGGATGCACGATGGGGCCGTCGGCGCGTACCGGCACGAAGTGGCCGTCGTGCAGAAGGTACGGATCGGCCACATTGCCCACCTCATCGCGGTTCCATGTGCCGATCTGGCAGCGGTTCATGCCCAGCGGTTGAAACACCTCTCGACGCAGCAGCGTGGGATAGGGCGCACCGCCAGCGGCGGCGGCGACCTGGCCGGCAACGATGTACAAGGTGTTGTCGTAGGCGTAGCCCGCCCGGAAGCTGTAGGCCGGTTTGAGATAGCGCAGGCCGGCCACGACGTCGTCGGCCGTGAACTGATTGGGCGTGGGCCACAGCATCAGATCACCGGCACCTTCGGGCAGGCCGCTGTGATGCACCAGCAGGTCGCCTACCCGCATGTTGGCGGTGACCCACGGGTCGTACATGCGAAACGACGGCAGGTACTTCGTGACCGGATCGTCCCAGCGTAACTTGCCGTTCTCCACCAATCGCGCCAGCACGGTGGAGGTCATGGCCTTGCTGTTGGAGGCGATGCCGAACAGCGTGTCCGCATCCATGGGCTTGCCGGACGCGAGTTTGCCTTCGGCGCGCGTGTAAACCACTTTGCCATCGTCGATAACCCCGACCGCGATGCCCGGCAGGTGATAGCGGGCCACCACGGCGTCGACCAGCCGGTCGTACTCCGCTGGAGAGGATGTGTCAGGCGCGGATGCATGCGCCATGCTCCCGAGCAGCATCAACGCGGACGCGCAGAAAGTGGATCGGATGAAACGGCGCATGCGTTCTCCCCTATCGGTGCCGTCGTGCCAGCGGCATGGATGATGCCGGTCTGAACTTCCCCGTGGCACTCAGTCCACGCAGCTCGCCAGCAAATGATCCACGATAGCCTCGACGCCCATGGTGACCGGATCCTGGCAGGGCAGTCCGAGTCGGTCTTCAATCTCCCGGCATGCGGCGAGCGCTTCGTGTTCGGCAATGCCTGACGTGTTGAGCGCGACCCCCACCGCCTTGACCGCCGGGTTGGTCAGGCGAGCGGCCGTGATATTCGCCTCCAGGCAGTGCTTGAGATCCGGGAGCGGGCATTCCGGGAGTCCACGCATGTGGTTCCGCGTTGGCTCGTGGCACAGCACCAGTGCATCGGGTTGGGAGCCGTGTAGCAGGCCCAGCGATACGCCGGCGTACAACGGATGGAAGAGCGACCCCTGACCCTCGATGAGATCCCATCCGCCGTCGTTGCGCGCGGGCGAGAGCATTTCGGCGGCGCCCGAGATGAAATCGGCGATGACGGCATCGACGGCGATGCCATCGCCGGCGACGAACATCCCCGTCTGGCCCGTGGCGCGAAAGTCCGCGCTGAGGCCGCGCCGGCGCATGCTGCGTTCGATCGCCAGCGTGGTGTACATCTTGCCGATGGAGCAATCGGTGCCCACGGTTAGCAGTCGCCGGCCGGCTCGTCGCCGACCGTTGCCGATGGGAATGGCACGGTTGGCGTCGCGCGCATCGAACAAGGCCCTGCCGTTAGCGCGGGCTGCCGCAACAATGTCCTTGTTGTCGCGCAGCTTCTGGTGGAGGCCGGCAATCACATTGAGGCCGGCATCCAGCGCGGCGATGATGTCGCCGACCGCCTCGGGCGCCATCATGCCGCCGACGTTGGCAATGCCGATCACCATGGTGTCTGCGCCGGCAGCCTTGGCCTGAACCGGATTCATGTCGGGCAGTCCCAGGGTCAGTGGGCAGTTGCTGCGCCGAAACTGTCCGATGCACCACTCCGGTCGCCAGTAGGCCAGTCCCCTGGCTGTCTTGATGGCCAGGTCATCGGCCTCGCCACCCATATACAGCAGATACGGCGGCCCCCAACGGAGGATGCCGGTCGCTTCATTGCGGTCAGACATGCGTTCCGGACTCCCACCTTTTCTGATCGGCGTCAGACAGTTTGGGCAGCATAACCACGCGCCCCTGCGGCTCACCAATGAAAAAACACGTACATGGCATAACTCAGGGTTGTAGTCGGCACCACACCACGCACGCATCGCTGCACGTCTGTGAGAAATGGCACCTTTGCGAAGACCCGCAAGCTTGAGAGGATGGGGACAGGGGAACGTCGAAAGATTCTGCAAAGTGAATGCGCAACGCGGATGATGCGGAAACGCCATCGCGCCGTTGGCCATTCGGTCGGCGACATCGCGGGACACAGAGAGAGGTGCGGAAGCTACATGCGTTTGCGCTATATCGAGCTCTTTCATGCCGTGTTGACCACCGGCAGCATCACCGGTGCGGCCAAGCTGTTGGATATCTCGCAGCCTGCGGCCAGCAAGGCGCTGCAGAACGCCGAAGACCGGCTCGGCTTTGCCTTGTTCAGTCGCGTGCGGGGACGCCTGTTGCCGACGCAGCAGGCACTGCTGCTGCGCGACCGGATCGAGAAGATCGTGCAGGACGTGCACGACCTGGAACACCTGACCAAGAATATGAGTCAACCGGGCAACTGCCCGTTGCGGGTCACCTGCACGCCGACGCTGGCGCTGACGCTACTGGCTTCGGCGGTGATGCTGCTGCGCGAGGCGTTTCCCGATGTGGTGGCCGAATTGTCCACGCAGCATTCGGCGGCGATGTGCGAGTCGCTGACGCTGCTCGAAACCGACATCGGGCTCACGCTGCAGGACACGGGGCACCACAATCTTCGCCAACGGGTGCTGTGCCGCGGTCAGGTGATGGTGATCGCCCCGCCCGGCTGGTGGCCCGAAGAGGAACTGGGACAACCGTTGCCGATTGGCGCGCTGGCCAACCAACCGATGATCGGCATCAATGTGCGCGATGCTCTGGGCAGCATGCTGCAAAGCCATCTCTCCAAGATCGAGCCGGAGCCGAAGATCAACGTCGCGGTGCAGACCTACCAATTGGCGCATTCCCTCGTCGCCAAGGGCGAAGGCCTGGCGCTGGTCGATCCCTTCACCGCGCGCTGCGGCGGCCCCAAGAGCGTGCAGATCCGTCCGCTGAAGCCACATCTCGAAGTCGTGCTGTACGCCATGCATCGGCCCGACAGCCCATTGAATCAGGTGCAGAAGCGGTTCCTTGATATCGTGCGGCAGCTCGCCCAGCTCATGCTCGCGCAAAGTTGAAGAAGGCACGGAGCGTGCGGTAACCGGTAACCTCACCAAATAACGTTCGCGCAGCGAATGGAGGATTCGATGAAGTCGTTCCGACTGTTGATTCCAGGCATCGCATTGGTTTTCTCCGCCGCCAGTGTGGCGGACAACGCACCGATCCGTGGCTTCCCGCCGCCGCTGCAGCCAGCAGACCTGGTGCTGCTTGATGCGACTATCGTCACGCTTGATCCGCTGCAACCTCACGCGCAGGCGCTGGCCGTTCGCGATGGGCGTATCGCGGCACTCGGCAGCGACGATGCGATTCGGCACTACGTCGGCGCAAAAACCAAGGTGCTGGACCTGCACGGCGCCTTCGTTACGCCGGGTTTCATCGAAGGCCATGGCCACCTGATGGATACCGGCGAAGCACTGATGCAGGTAGACGTGGGCAAGGCTGCCAGCTGGGACGAGATCGTCTCGATTGTGAAGGCGGCTGTGGCCAAGGCAAAGCCTGGCGAGTGGATCATCGGCCAGGGCTGGCAGCAAGCAAAGTGGAACAAGGTGCCGCAGCCGAATGTCGATGGGCTGCCGTTGCCGACGAAACTGGATGCGATCTCGCCCAACAACCCCGTGCTGCTCAACCACGCCAGCGGGCACGGCATCTATGCCAATGCGCAGGCGCTCAAGCTCGCCGGCATCACCGACACCACGCCCGACCCTGCGGGCGGCACCATCGTGCGCGATGCGCAAGGCCGTGCCATGGGCATGCTGCGCGACAGTGCAGCCGACCCCGTGTTTGCCGCGTACGACCGTTATGTGACCTCGTTGCCCGCGGCCGACCGGGCGGCACACCGCGAGCGCGCCTTGCAACTGGCCGTGCAGAACGAGGTCAGCAAGGGCATCACCAGCTTCGTTGACCAGGGTGAGAGTTTCGAGACGGTCGACTGGATGAAGCAGCAGTTCGCCAAGGGCCAGCCGTTGCGTTTGTACGTGTACATCGATGAGAAGTCGGTCGACAAGCTCGACAAGCATCTCGTTGACTATCGCATTGCCGGCTATGCCGACCACCATTTCACCGTGCTCGGCCTGGGTGAGGACGTCTCCGATGGTGCGTTGGGCACGCACAGCGCGTGGTTCCTGGCGCCTTACAACGACGCTCCCGGCATCACCGGTAAGAACGTCACCGCGATGAGCGACATCGCTCAGATGGCAAAGATCGCCGCGCGCGACGGATTTCAGATGGCCATCCATGCTATCGGTGATCGCGCGAATCGCGAACTGTTGGATCTCTACCAGAACGTCTTTACGCAATACCCCGCTGCGACGGCGCTGCGCTGGCGCATCGAGCACGCACAGCATCTGGATCCCGCTGACATCCCGCGTTTTGCGGAGTTGGGCGTCATCGCTTCGATGCAATCCATCCACACGTGTTCGGATGCGCCGATGGTCGTGCCTCACCTTGGTGAGAAGCGCGCGCAGGAGGGTGCCTACGTTTGGAAGACACTTATCGACAGCGGAGTCATCGTGCTGGACGGTACCGATACGCCTGTCGAAGACACCAACCCCATTCCCAACTTCTACTGCGGCGTCACCCGTGCCTACGGCCACGGCACGAAGACGTTCTACCCCGCACAAGCCAAGACCCGGTTGCAGGAACTGCAGTCCTACACCTGGAATAACGCCTACGCCATGCTTCAAGAGCACGAGCTAGGCTCCCTTTCGCCGGGCAAGTTGGCCGATCTTGATGTGTTCTCCGGCGACCTGTTGACCCTGCCCGCCGAAGACATTCTGCGTACGCGAGTGCTCTACACCATCGTCGGCGGCAAGATCGTGTACCAACGTCCCGGCGCAGATGGCTGGCACAAGGGGCAGCTATTCGACGCGATGCCCGAGTTCGATCACGCCGAATGAGCTTGGGGTCAGCGTCGTGGACAGGTGCTCTCGGTCTTTAGTGCCCTCGCCATCCTTGGGTTGCCCCGCATGCTTTCGTTTGCGGTAATCGGCCCGTGGGTGGACCACGGGCAGAGCATCTAACGGGCTCAAACCGGGTTGCACGCGGCCGAGGCGGTAGAATGGCTTCATGCATATCTTCAAAGAATTCCACATCGAGGCAGCCCATCGTCTGCCGAACGTGCCGCCAGGCCATAAGTGCGCGCGGCTACATGGCCATTCCTTTCGCATCCAGATCCACGTGGAGGGCGAGCCCGATCCCACGCTCGGTTGGGTGATGGACTTTGCCGACGTCAAGGCGGCGTTTGCGCCGCTGTTCGATCAGCTCGACCACCACTACCTCAACGACATCGAAGGCCTGGAGAACCCGACCAGCGAGATGCTTTGCCGCTGGATCTTCAAGCGTCTGGAACCCGCGCTGCCGGGTCTGGATAAGGTGGTCGTGCACGAGACCTGTACCTCGGGTGCCAGTTGCAGTCGTGACAGTTTTTGACGCGGCGCAAAATTAGATCGTTTCAATGTAATGTGTTGGTAATATTGAATTTTCTGTGACATAAAGGCTTGTTCAGAAAAAATATATTGCAATGCACAAAATGACTTGGTAGGGTGCGTGCCACTACCCCAATTCCCGTCGAGGGACCAAGTCATGACGCAGCAACTGAACGCCCAGGTTTTTGCCTACGCCAAGCAGCTGGCTGACAGCGCTTTCAAGGCCCAGGCCGTCGCCCTGAAGGGCCTGGAGCAGGTCGCCGAACTGCAGATCCGTGCGCTTGAGAAGCAGTCCGAAGCTGCCGCTGAGTTCATCAGTGGTGCCTTCGAAACCCGTGATGCTGATGGCCTGCGTGTTCTGTGGGAAAAGGCTGCCACCGCCGGTCGCGAGAATGCCGAGCGCGCCGTGTCCGTGACCCAGGAAATCATCGCCGTGACGCAGAAAACTGCTGAGTCGCTGAGCGCGCTCGTGCAGGAACAGCAGCAGGCCGCCAACGACGCCGTGACCGCGCCGGTCGCTGCCGTCAAGAAGGCTGCTGCCGCCGCTAAGTAAGGCCGTTTGCAGACGCAGCGCTTCTTCCCCCCAGTTGCGTCAAAGGGCCGGACGATTGTCCGGCCCTTTTTCTATCCGCGATTTCTCACGATCCAATCGTTTTGTGAACGAAATCGCCTGTTGACAAGATGCCGCGGCAAGCGCGGCTTGTCGCTGTAAATGCCTCGCTGATATACTTTTTGGGATTGGACCGTGGCCCGTAGCTGGTTCGGTGCCGCCTAGAGCGAAGCCGCACGGGAACGTCACGTGATCAACAGTCTTGCTTCCGGTCGTCGTCTGGCGCTGCGCATTTTCTTGCTGCAGCTTGCCGTGGCGGTGATCCTGGCACTCACCTTCCTTTTGCAGGGGCCGCGCCAAGCTTTGGCGGCCGCTGCAGGCGCCACACTCGTGGCGCTGGGTACTGCGCTACTGGCGTGGCGTACCTTCAGGGGCCTGGGTGGTGGCGGCATGACGATGTGGCGCGTGATGTCAGGCATGGTCCTGAAGTGGATCGTGATCGGCGGAGGGCTCGTCGCGATCTTCGGTCAATGGAAATTACCGCCACTAGCTGCCATCACGGGGCTGGTGGCTGCTTACGCAATAAATCTGCTGGCGTTCAGATTCAAGGGCTAACACATGGCAAGCGAGCCGCAGGGCGGACTAACGGAATACATCCAGCATCACCTTCACCACAACACGGTGAGCTTGGGTGATGGTGCCTTCATGAAGATCCACGTGGACTCGATCCTTGTGGCCTTCCTGCTGGGCGCCGTGTTCTGCCTGTGGTTCTGGCTGAAGGCCCGCAAGGCCACTTCGGGCGTGCCGTCCAAGGGTCAGGCCTTCGTCGAGCTGATCGTGGAGTTCGTCGACACCCAGGTGAAGGACACCTTCCACGGCGACCGCCGTACGGTGACCCCGCTGGCGCTGTCGATCTTCATGTGGGTGGTCTTCCTCAACGCCATGGACCTGCTGCCACTGGATGCCCCGAGCTGGACGGTGAAGACTGCCGCCGGTGCCGAAGTGGCCCACCACACGTTCTTCCGCTGGGTGCCGACCGCCGATATCAACACCACCTTGGGCCTGGCCCTGGCCGTGTTTTTCATCGTGCTTGCGCACGGCGTGAAGGCGAAGGGTGCGGGCGGCTTCGGTTGGGAGTTGCTCACTGCTCCGTTCCATGCGGACAACATCGTCGTCAAGATCATCCTGATGCCGTTCAATCTCGCGCTGAACGTCATTGAATACCTGTCTAAGCCGGTGTCGCTTGCCATGCGACTGTTCGGCAACATGTACGGCGGCGAGCTGGTATTCATGCTGATCGCGGGCTTGTTCGCGGGCTGGATCAGCTTCCTGCCGGGCGTGCTGTTCAACACTGCATGGGCGATCTTCCACATTCTGATCATCCTGCTGCAGGCATTCATCTTCATGATGCTCACCATCGTGTACATCGCCACGGCGCGCGAGCATCACTGAGTTTTTTGTTCCATCCGGTTCCGCTTTAAACCGCTTTGCCTTTATCACTCTTTAGAAAGATCCATAGGAGAATTCCATGAACGTCGCCGAACTTCTTACCCATGTGCAGGGCCTGACCGCCATCGCCATCGGCATCATCATTGGCCTCGGCGCTCTGGGCGCTTGCTTGGGCATCGCCATCATGGGTTCCAAGTTCCTCGAGTCTGCTGCCCGTCAGCCGGAACTGGTTCCGCTGCTGCAGGGCCGCATGTTCCTGCTCGCCGGCCTGATCGACGCTGCATTCATCATCGGCTTGGCCGTGGCGCTGCTGTTCGCTTTCTCGAACCCGCTGCTGTCGGCCGTGCAGGCCGCCGCCGGTCACTAATCGGCGCGAATTGAGTCGTCGCAGCGGACATCCGCTGCGACGATGGGCGGTTTAACGCGTTACCGGAGTTAATTGGAAAGCTCATGGATATCAATCTGACTTTCCTGGGCCAGATGGTTTCTTTCGCCATCCTGGTCTGGTTCACCACCAAGTTCATCTGGCCGCAACTCAATCACGCGATTGAAGAGCGCCAGAAAAAGGTTGCCGATGGTCTGGCCGCCGCCGAAAAGGCGCGCGCCGAACTGAAGGATGCCGACGCCAAGGTCGCCAACGAGATCAAGCAGGCTCGTCAGCAGGCCAACGAGATCGTCGAGCGCGCACAGCAGCAGGCCAACCAGATCGTGGACAAGGCTCGCGCCGAAGCAATCGGCGAAGCCAACCGCGTGAAGGCCAATGCCGCCGAGGAAATCGTGAGCATGCAACAGCGTGCGCGCGAAGAGCTGCGTGGCTGGGTTGGCCGTCTGGCCATCCAGGGCGCGGAAAAGATCGTGCAGCGTGAAGTCGATGCCAACGCCCACAAGGCGATGCTCGACCAGCTTGTGTCCGAGATCTAAGCCATGGCGCAGGCAATCACCCTCGCCCGCCCCTATGCGCGTGCTGCCTTCGAGCTGGCCCATGAGGCCGGCTCGCTTGGCGCTTGGTCGCAGGCGCTGATCTTTGCCGCAGAAGTGGCCAAGGATCCGCGCGTGGCCGGTTTCGGCAACGATCCCCGCGTGTCGCCGGAGCAGCTCGTTGCGCTGCATCTGCCGCAGGGCGTGGCTGCCGACGCACCGTTCGCCCGTTTTCTGGGTGAACTGGCCGAGCACCGTCGCATGGCGTTGCTGCCGGAAATCGCGAAGCTGTATGAACAGTACAAGCGTGAATCCGAGTCGCAGCTGCTGGTTAAGGTGACCAGTGCGTTCGCGCTGGACGCCGCGCAAGCCGAACAGCTCAAGGCATCGCTCAAGCGTCGCTTCAAGCGCGAGATCGAACTGGAAACCCAGGTCGATGCATCGCTGCTGGGTGGTGTGGTGATCGATACCGGCAGCGAAGTGATCGATGGCTCCGCCCGTGGACGTCTGGCGCGCATGACCCGCGCGCTGACGGCATAAGTATTTAAGCGAAGTCCGTTTCGCGAAGAGCAAAAACCAGCCATCGATGGCTGGACTCTTCAAAAAAAGACTCAAATCTCAGGATATCGACCCATGTCCAGCTCCACCTTGAACCCGTCCGAGATCAGCGAACTGATCAAGACTCGCATCGAGCAGTTCAAGCTCGGCGCGGAAGCACGTAACGAAGGCACGATCATCAGCGTGTCCGACGGCATCGTGCGCATCCACGGCCTGGCCGACGTGATGCAGGGCGAAATGATCGAACTGCCGGGCAACTCGTTCGCCCTGGCGCTGAACCTCGAGCGTGACTCGGTCGGTGCCGTGGTACTGGGCGAGTACCAGCACTTGCGCGAAGGCGACACCGCCAAGACCACCGGCCGCATCCTCGAAGTGCCGACCGGTCCGGAACTGCTGGGTCGCGTTGTCGATTCGCTGGGCAACCCGATCGATGGCAAGGGTCCGCTCAACGCCAAGACCAGCTCGCCGATCGAGAAGGTCGCTCCGGGCGTGATCTGGCGCCAGTCGGTCGACCAGCCGGTGCAGACCGGCTACAAGTCTGTCGACTCGATGATCCCGATCGGCCGTGGTCAGCGTGAGCTGATCATCGGCGACCGCCAGACCGGCAAGACCGCGCTGGCTATCGACGCGATCATCAACCAGAAAGACTCCGGCATTAAGTGCATCTACGTTGCCATCGGCCAGAAGCGTTCGTCGATCGCCAACGTGGTGCGCAAGCTCGAAGAGCACGGCGCGCTGGCCAACACCATCGTGGTGGTTGCTTCGGCCTCCGAGTCCGCTGCGTTGCAGTACATCGCGCCGTACGCCGGCTGCGCCATGGGCGAGTACTTCCGTGACCGCGGCGAAGACGCACTGATCATCTATGACGATCTGTCCAAGCAGGCCGTGGCCTACCGCCAGATCTCGCTGCTGCTGAAGCGCCCGCCGGGTCGCGAAGCCTACCCGGGCGACGTGTTCTATCTCCACTCGCGTCTGCTTGAGCGCGCAGCTCGCGTCTCCGCGGAGTACGTCGAGAAGTTCACCAACGGCGAAGTGAAGGGCAAGACCGGTTCGCTGACGGCGCTGCCGATCATCGAAACGCAGGCCGGTGACGTGTCCGCGTTCGTGCCGACCAACGTGATCTCGATCACCGACGGCCAGATCTTCCTGGAAACCGATCTGTTCAACGCCGGCATCCGTCCGGCCGTGAACGCCGGTATCTCGGTGTCGCGCGTGGGCGGTGCCGCCCAGACCAAGATTGTGAAGAAGCTGTCCGGTGGCGTGAAGCTGGCCTTGGCGCAGTTCCGTGAGCTGGCTGCGTTCGCGCAGTTTGCCTCGGACCTCGACCCGGCCACCCGTGCCCAGCTGGATCGTGGCCAGCGTGTGACCGAGCTGATGAAGCAGTCGCAGTACGCGCCGCTCTCCATCGCCGAACTCGCCCTGTCCGTGTACGCCGCCGAGAAGGGCTACCTCGATGACCTGCCGGTCAACAAGGTGCTGCCGTTCGAGAAGGGCCTGCACGCCTTCATGCACCAGAACCATGGCGAGCTGATGAAGAAGATCGTCGCCACCGGTGACTGGAACAACGACATCGAAGCCACCTTCAAGTCCTCGCTCGACGAGTACAAGAAGACCGGTAGCTGGTAAGCAGTAAAGGGTGTACGGCCGTCCATACGGCCGTACCGCACTCCGGTGAAACAACCGGGATCGCACTAACCCACTAGGTTGAGGCAAACGTGGCAAGCGGACGCGAAATCAAAACCAAGATCAAGAGCACGCAGAACATGCGCAAGGTGACGCGCGCGCTCGAGATGGTCTCGGCCTCGAAGATCCGCAAGGCGCAGGATCTGATGAAGGCCTCGCGTCCCTATGCGCGCTCGATGCGCAAGGTGATCGCGCACGTGGCCCAGGCCAGCACTGACTTCAGCCATCCGTTCCTGCAGGAACGCGAGAAGGTGGCGCGCGTCGGTTTCCTGGTCGTCAGCACCGATCGCGGCCTGTGCGGCGGTCTGAATTCGAATCTGTTCCGTCGCCTGCTTCCGATCATTCAGGAATGGCAGGAAAAGGGCGCAGAGATCGATGTCGTTGCCGTCGGCCAGAAGGCCGTCCAGTTCTTCCGCCGTCTCAAGGGCGTGAACCTGATTGGCAGCGCCACGCACCTCGGCGAGAAGCCCAAGGTCGACGACCTGGTCGGCGTGATCAAGGTGCTGCTCGATGCCTACACGGGCGGGAAGCTGGATCGGGTGTTCCTGGCGCACAACGATTTCGTCAACACCATGACGCAGAAGCCGTCGATCCACGCGCTGCTGCCGTTGCCGGTGGTGGCGCAGGAAATGGTGAGCGCCGAGGGTCAGCCGAATTCGCCGGATTTCCCGGTGGCCGGCCTCAAGCTCGAGCAGAAGCACGATTGGGACTACATCTACGAACCCGACGCAGCCAGCGTGCTGGAGTTCGTATTGGGTCGCTACATCGAGTCGGTGGTGTACCAGGGTGTGCTGGAGAATCTCGCCAGCGAGCATGCCGCGCGCATGGTCGCTATGAAGGCGGCTTCGGATAACGCTAACAAGGTGATCGGCGAACTGACGCTGATCTACAACAAGGCGCGTCAGGCTGCGATTACCCAGGAAATCTCGGAAATCGTGAGCGGCGCCGCGGCTGTATAAATGCGCTCATCCATGAGCGCGAAGATCAAATGGGCGGCCATCCATGGCCGCACTGTTCACTAAAACCACGCGACCGTCACAGGGCGCGGGTAGTCCAAAACACTAAAGATCCATCCGGAGCACATCCATGAGTCAGGGCAAAGTTGTACAGATCATCGGCGCGGTTATCGACGTGGAGTTTGCACGCGATCAGGTGCCGCAGGTTTACGACGCGCTGAAGATCGACGGCACCGACATCACGCTGGAAGTCCAGCAGGTGCTGGGTGACGGCATCGTCCGTACGATTGCCCTCGGTTCCACCGATGGCCTCAAGCGTGGCCTCGTGGCCCGCAACACTGGCGAAGGCATCAAGGTGCCGGTTGGCAACGCAACCCTTGGCCGCATCATGGACGTGCTCGGCAGCCCCATCGACGAAGCCGGCCCGATCGACACCAAGGATCACTGGGTCATCCACCGCGAGGCTCCGAGCTACGCCGACCAGGCGACCTCGAATGACTTGCTGGAGACCGGCATCAAGGTCATCGACCTGATCTGCCCGTTCGCCAAGGGCGGCAAGGTTGGCCTGTTCGGCGGCGCCGGCGTGGGCAAGACCGTGAACATGATGGAGCTGATCAACAACATCGCGAAGGCGCACGCGGGTTTGTCCGTGTTCGCTGGCGTGGGTGAGCGTACCCGCGAGGGCAACGACTTCTACCACGAGATGAAAGACTCCAACGTGCTCGACAAGGTGGCCATGGTGTACGGCCAGATGAACGAGCCGCCGGGCAACCGTCTGCGCGTGGCGCTGACCGGCCTGACCATGGCCGAGTACTTCCGCGACGAGAAGGACGAGCACGGCAAGGGCAAGGACGTGTTGCTGTTCGTGGACAACATCTACCGCTACACGCTGGCCGGTACCGAAGTGTCCGCGCTGCTGGGTCGTATGCCGTCCGCCGTGGGTTACCAGCCGACGCTGGCCGAGGAAATGGGCGTTCTGCAGGAGCGCATCACCTCGACCAAGACCGGTTCGATCACGTCGATCCAGGCCGTTTACGTGCCCGCGGACGATCTGACCGACCCGTCGCCGGCCACCACCTTCGCGCACTTGGACTCCACCGTCACGCTGTCGCGTAACATCGCGTCGCTGGGTATCTACCCGGCCGTGGATCCGCTGGATTCCACCAGCCGCCAGCTCGATCCGGGCATTGTCGGCGCCGAGCACTACGACGTGGCCCGCCGCGTGCAGGGCACGCTGCAGCGCTACAAGGAGCTCAAGGACATCATCGCGATCCTGGGCATGGACGAGTTGTCGGAAGACGACAAGCAGGCCGTGTCGCGCGCCCGCAAGATCGAGCGCTTCTTCTCGCAGCCGTTCCACGTGGCCGAAGTGTTCACCGGTTCGCCGGGCAAGTACGTGCCGCTGAAGGAAACGATTCGCGGCTTCAAGATGATCGTGGACGGCGACGTGGATCACCTGCCGGAGCAGGCGTTCTACATGGTCGGCGGCATCGACGAGGCCATCAAGAAGGCCGAGGAAATGGGCGCCAAGAAGGCAGCCTGATCCTCTGACGGCGCCTGGAGCAGTTGATTAAGAGTCAACTGCTCTACCGCCACTGCTTCAAACGCACCGGAATACCGTCATGAGTCATACCCTCCGTGTCGACATCGTCAGCGCCGAAGCCGAGATCTTCTCCGGCGACGCGCAGCTGGTGGTCGCCACCGGCGAAATGGGCGAGCTGGGCATCGCGCCCCGCCACGCACCGCTGATCACGCGCCTGAAGCCCGGCCACGTCGACGTGGTGCTGGCCAATGGCGAGCGTCAGCAGTTCTGGGTGTCTGGCGGCATCCTGGAAGTGCAGCCGCAGGTCGTCACCGTGCTGGCGGACACCGCCGCGCGTGCGTCCGACCTGGATGAGGCCGCAGCCCTGCGCGCCAAGCAGGAAGCCGAGGACGCCCTGGCCAATCGTACCGATACGGTCGAGATCGCCGAGGCGCAGGCCAAGCTGGCCGAAGCCATCACCCAGCTGCAAGCACTGGAGCGCCTGCGCAAGACGCTCAAGCACTGAGCGGACTCGCCCGGGCAGCACCCACGGAACGTCGGCCTCGCGCCGGCGTTTTTGTTTATGCTGCATCGACCCGGCAAGGAGGCGCAGACATGGACGCAAGGCTCTATCGCTGTCGGCGGATGCCTCACCTTGTGTGCTTGGCCGGTGTCTTGAGCATCGGCCTCCCAGGCTGTGCCAGTGCACCCTCCCCTGGGCCAGTCAAGCCAGGTACGGAAGGCGACACTTCGTATCGTTCGGTGTCCAAGGACGACCTCCAGCACTACCCGCTCGCCATCGGGCAGGTATCGACGGGTGCGGCTCCCCGCGAGCACCCGGCGCCGGCGTATCCGCCAACCCTGCTTGATCAACGGCTCTCGCCGCGGGAAGTGGAGGCACGCCTCATCGTCAACGAGGAAGGCCGGGTTTCCGAAGTGCGTATTGCAGAGGAAGCGCAGGCGGACGCCGATACCCGCCTGTTCGACGATGCGGTGCGCGCTGCCGCCGTGCAATGGATCTTCGAGCCGCTGCGGATCAACCAATGGGCGGCGGATGCCAACGGCAACACGCATGAAGTGAGCAGCGAGGCGCGTCCGTTCAGCATGGACTATGTATTTCGTTTCGCCTGGAAGGACGGCAAGCCGGTCACGGATGCCTCGGCACCAGTACGTACCTCGAAATAGCCAGAAGACCTACCTCCTCACGTCCCAGGCGGTTCGCATACTGGCTGCTATCCTCCGCCGCTAGCTAAAGACAGGCTCGACTCATGCCCAAGAACGCCCCGCTCCACGTCATCGTTCTCGCCGCCGGTGAGGGCAAGCGCATGAAATCGAGGAAGGCCAAGGTGCTTATGCCGTTGGCCGGGCGCCCGTTGTTGGCCCATGTGCTTGATGCGGCGCGGGCCTTGCAAGCGCAAGCGGTTCATGTGGTCTACGGTCATTGCGGCGACCAGGTACTGGCAGCGTTCGAAGGACAGAAGGACCTACGTTGGGTGCTGCAATCGCAACGTCTGGGGACCGGGCATGCCGTGCGTGAAGCCCTGTTGGATGTGCCCGATGATGCGACGGTGCTCGTGCTTTACGGCGACGTACCGCTGACTCGGCCGCAGACGTTGGAGAAGCTGGTGCACGCCGAAGGCGCCGTGAGCCTGCTCGCTACGCGTGTGGCTAAGCCGTTCGGTTATGGCCGCGTCATGCGCGACGGTAACGGTTTCGTGCGTGCGGTGGTCGAGGAAAAGGACGCAGACGATACGCAGCGTGCGATTAACCTGATCAACACCGGCATTGTCGCAGCGGAGGCCGCCGCGCTGAAACGCTGGACGTCTAGACTCGACCGCAACAACGTACAAGGCGAGTACTACCTCACCGATATCTTTGCCATGGCTGCGGAAGAAAACCGCGCGGCCGCCTGCGTGGAGTGCGAGGACGAATACGAAGCCGCTGGGGCAAACAATCCCTGGCAGTTGGCGGAACTTGAAACCGAGTACCGTGCACGTAGCGCCAAGGCACTGGCGCTGGACGGTGTGCGACTCTCCGATCCCCTGCGTATCGACGTGCGCGGCAAGGTCCATGCCGGCATGGATGTGGAGATCGACATTGACGTCATTCTCGAAGGCGAGGTTGTGCTCGGCGACGACGTGCAGGTGGGGCCGTTCACGCGCCTGAAAAACGTCACGCTGGCCGCCGGCACTATCGTGAGGGCGCATTGCGATCTGGAGGGCGTCGTGACACACGGTCCATGCATCATCGGTCCGTTCGCTCGCTTGCGTCCAGGCACCGAGCTCGCAGCGGGCGTGCACATCGGCAACTTCGTCGAAACCAAGAATGCGACTCTTGGCGAAGGCAGCAAGGCCAATCACCTGAGTTACCTGGGTGACACCATCATCGGCAGCGGCGTGAACGTTGGCGCCGGCACCATCACTTGCAACTACGATGGCGTGAACAAACACCTCACCACCATCGGTGACCGCGCGTTCATTGGTTCGAACAGTGCACTAGTGGCGCCGGTGACTATTGGTGCAGACGCAACCATTGGTGCAGGCTCGGTGATTGGCAAGGATGCGCCGGCCGGCGAGTTGACGCTGGCGCGCGCCAAGCAGGTCACGCTCACGGGTTGGCATAGGCCCACCAAGCACAAGTGATTTCCCGTGGCGACGGCGCTATCGTGCCGGTGCTGCAATCCCATGGACAAGGAGCAGGGCATGCGTTTGCGGACATTCGTGTGTGTGGCCTTGGGTGTACTGGTTATGCAAGGCGTGAGCGCGCCGGCACGTGCCGCATCGAGCGTGCAACTGTTCGGTGATGATGGTTCACCGCGGTTTTCTTTTTATCTCGCTTGCGTCAGCAAGACGGTCAATTGCGAGATCATCGAGCGGATGTTTGGCCGTTGGGCCGATGACCGCAGCTTAAGCGTGCACACCGTGACGCCCGAAGAAGCTGCGCGCCTTCCGGAAAACCCCGAACAAGCGCAGGTAGACGGCGGGCCTTACCGGGTCACGGTGCGTTATGCCCCAGAGATGGTGTCGGTCAGCAACTCCCTCGTCAGTGCGTCCAAAGGGCCGCCGCTGGTGAGTTACGTCGCGAACGTCCGTGTGTTCGATTCGGTCAGTGGAAAACTGATCAAGTCGATGACTTGGCGCAAGGAGGAGATGGCTGACCGGGATCAGGGTGGGGCCAATCCGTACCTCGACGCGCAGGTGCATGACTTCTTGAAGCATCTGGATCCGGGGTACGCAAAATCCCCGGCCTCCTGATCTCTTGTCGATGCTTATGTACGCGATAGACAGGTCGGCATCTCGCTAACCGTTTGTCCGACTCGCGTACGGTGCATGGTCCTCGATGGTGGGCTCAAGCGTTTTCCGCTTGCCGTTCGCTCCATGGCTGGTCGGGCTGAGCCCTGCTTAGGCGTAACGCCAGCCGTCGATCTCCACCAGCAGCTCGCTGCGACAGACGTCGCCGTGCAGCAGCAGTACCGGCACGCCGGGCAGGCGGCGCTGCAGGAAGTCGTGCACGGCGGGGGCGTCGGTCGGATGTCGCACATAGGCTTTGAGCGGCGATTGCGTGTCGAAACCGCTGGGCATGCCCGCGCTTGCCAATAGAGCTTCCAGATTCAGCAGCGTTTCGTCGAGCTGTGCCAGCAGATCGTCCTCGTGGGCCGAGGCGTGACCCACTACGGCGGCGGTGCCGGAGATGGCCAGTGCGTCCTGAGCGGGCAGCGTCATGGCGCGGGCAAAGCTGGGTGGCGTGCGGCCATACTGGCGGGGATAGCGCCAGGCGCTGACCTGACGGGGATTTTCCACGCGCTCGCCAGGCTCGTCGCAGGCCAGCAGGTAGACCTGCAGGCGCATCGCCGGGGCGTGATGGCCGATGGCGGTGGCGGCGGGGAAGCCGTCCGCGAAAACGTTGCCCATGCCCTCGGCACGGCCGTCGCAGAAGTGTTTATAGCGTTCGCCGTCACCCTCGCCCTGGTTGATGTCGCCCAGGTAATTCCAGATGCGCTGCACGTGGCGCTCGCGGCGCGTGGCGACGAAGTTGCTCAGTTGCGCGTAGGCGGATACTGACGTTGCACAGGGGCCGCCGTGCGCGGCTTCGTCAAGCGTGATGGCGGCAAACAGCCAACCGTCGCCACTGGACCACTGCAGATCACCCTGCCGGCCGTGGCTTACAGGGCCTTCGACCTGCCACACCTCGAGCGGCGTGGGGGCATCGAAGCTTTCCAGGTCTACGCTGAGCCAACGGGGATCGTCGCTGCGCGGTGCGCCGGTGCCGAAGCCGAATACAGCCAGGGTGCCTGCTTCCTGCAAGATCTGTCTGGGATCAACCCACCGGTAGGACACTCGTGGTGCACGGCGTAGCGCCAGCCTGACGTTTTCACAACCCTGAACCATGGGCATCCAACCGGAGAAACTGGGCCGCTATGTTACACTGCTAGACCGGCGCCACTGGGGAGAGGCGCAAGTATTCGGGTACGACACGGCATGGCCGAGCAGAGCACCGCACAACATGAACTGGCCACGCTGATCGTGGACAGCCTTAATCTGGAAACCGTCACAGCCGACCAGATCGAGCCCGATGCGCCGCTTTTCGGCGGCGATTTGGGCCTGGACTCTATCGACGCGCTCGAAATCGCGTTGGCGGTTTCCAAGCGCTACGGCTTCCAGTTGCGCTCGGACAATCCCGAGAATCGCAAGATCTTCACGAGCCTGCGCACGTTGTCCGAGCACATCGAACGACACCGCGTCGTTTAACCAAGGTCGGGCATGATGGGTTGCGAACGCGGCAGACTTGCACTGTCGCCGCCACGTTGCCTGACAGGCCGAGTCATCCATGTCGCCATTCTCCGCATCCACACCTAAATCGACGTCGCGGCGCTGGTTGCCGCTGATGTTCGGCTATCCGGTGCTGGCGATGGCCGGCGCGCTAACGCATCGCCAGAGTTTCTCACTGGCGGCCTGTGCGCTATTGCTCACTGTGCTGATGGCACCCGCGCTCGCCACGCGACGCCCGCTGCCTTGGGGCGTGTGGGTCGTCACGCTGGCGGTAATGGGATGGCTGGGCTGGCACGGGATGGCCGGGCTGTTGCTGGAATGTGTGCCCATCGCCATCAATGTTCTTTTGGCCGGCTTGTTCGGGTGCAGTCTGCGCGCCGGCAGCATGCCGTTGATCGCGCGCATTATCGAAGCACTTGAAGGGCCCGAGCGCCTCGCCGTGGCCGGCGTGGCTGTTTATGCGCGCCACCTCACTTGGTTCTGGGCGCTACTCGCGTCGGCGCAGGCGCTGGTGCTCGCGGTGTTGTTGCTCTGCGCCGAGCCCGGTGGCTTGCTCAGTGCGCTCGGTATCGCCTCGCCGTGGCCGGTGCCCGCAGGGCTTGCACAGTCGTACGCTCACGTGGGCGGCTATGTGTTGATCGCAAGCGCGTTCCTGCTCGAGCATTTCTTCCGGCGCTGGCATTTACGTCACATCCATCATCCAAGCTTGCGCGAACTGGTGCTAGGCGTGGCCACGCGCTGGCCAAAAGTGCTGCGCGGCGACAACGCGTCGTCATCATGAGTTACGCGTCCTATCAGCACGCATTTCGCGTGACCGCGGATCACCCCAGCTTGCCCGGGCACTTCCCTGGTTCGCCGCTGGTCCCGGGCGTGATGCTGCTGGAGCAGGTGGCGCTGGCCTTGCGCGCGTGGCGCGGCGAACGACTGGCCCGCGTGCTGGAAGCCAAGTTCGTGGCGCCTCTGCTGCCCGATCACGAGGCAAAGATCACTCTGACCGACGCCAACGGACGCGTGCGCTTCGAGATCCATCGTGATGGCGAGCTGCTCGCCCGCGGCACCGTTGAGGGAGCGACATGATTGAGGGAACAACATGACTGAGCACTGGCAGAGTCGCCCGGAGGGCGGCGGACGGTTCGCACTTTGGCTGATCCGCACCATTGCGCTGCGCGGTGGTCGCCGGCTCAGCCGCCTGACGCTTTACCCGATCACGTTGTACTTCTATTTCCGCCGAGGGCCGGAGCGTCGCGCATCCCGCCACTTCCTGCAGCGCGCGCTTGGCCGCCCTGTCACCTGGTGGCTGGTGATGAAGCACATCCATTACTTCGCGGCCACCCTCCTTGATCGTGTCTTCCTGCTCGCCCGCGGCGAGAAGGACTTCGACGTGACCGTGGAAGGGCTGGACGAACTCGAGGCTTGCCTGGCCAAGGGGCAAGGGGTGCTGCTGCCAGGTACGCACCAGGGTAGTTTCGAGGCCTTACGGGCGATCAGTACGCGCAATCCAGACACTCCGCTGCGCGTCGTGCTGGACAAGCAGAAGACGCCGGCCATGACCGAGCTGCTTGAAGCGCTGGCGCCTGACAGTAGGTGCCAATGTGATCGACGCGTCCCGTGGCGGTACCTCGATCACTCTCGCCATGGCGGAGGCGTGCCAGCAGGGCGCGATGGTGGCGCTGCTGGCTGATCGCGGCCGTGAGCACGAGGTGCTGCGGCGTGTGCCTCTACTCGGCGAGCCCGCGCCCTTCCCGGTAGGACCATGGCTGCTCGCGCATTCCCTGCGCGTGCCGGTGGTGCTGTGCTTCGGTCTTTATGAAGGCGGCAACCGGTATCGCCTGGTGTTCGAGCCCTTCGCCGAACGCATCGACATTCCGCGACAGGAACGCGCGCAAGCGCTAGACGCGGTGATCACCCGTTTCGCCGCCCGCGTGGAACACTACATCCACGCCGCTCCCTACAACTGGTTCAACTTCTATGACTTTTGGCAGCAAGACATGGACACTGCTGTGCGGCCTGATGCTGTCGCTGTGCGCGAACGCGTCGGCGCCTGAGAACGCCGCCACCGCACGTGCGCTGGTGTCCTCGTTGGGACGGCCGGCACCGGCGCGTACGCCTTTCGCCGAAGCACGCTTCATGAAGATGCTCGACAAACCGCTGATAGTGTCAGGCCAGCTGGCTTGGTTGGGCGACGATCGTCTGGAACGTACTGTCGAACATCCCAATCGCGAGGTGTCGACCATCGCCAACGGTGAAGTGACCCAGCAACGCGAGGGCCGTTCGACGCGCAGTTTTTCCCTGAAGCGCGCACCGCAGTTGCAATTGCTGCTCGACAGTTTCGTCGCATTGCTCGGCGGCGATGCGCCGCGGTTGGAGCAGGCGTTCGTGGTCCAGCACCGTGTGGACGATGGAGGGCACTGGACGCTGACGCTGACGCCGCGTGACGCGAAACTCGCGCAGACGGTGAGCCGCATCGATATCGACGGTCGCGGCAACGAGCCCCACTGCATGCGCATGCAGGAAGCCGATGGTGACGTGGCCATCGATCTGCTGGGCCTCTACGCGTCCAGGATGCCGGCCACGCCCACCCGCGAAGCGCTCGTGACCCTCTGCGGGGGCGACTGATCGTGCGTCGCGGCGGGCGCGTGGCATTGCTGGTGGCCTGGCTGACGGTCTTGGCCCTGCTCGGTCTGTTCGTCGTAACTCATCTCAGCGTGAGTACCGACCTTCGCAGTTTCATGCCGGCGCCCACCACACCGGACCAGCGGCTGCTGATGGAGCAGGTGGGTGAAGGTCCCGGCTCGCGCCTGTTGCTGCTCGCTATCGCCGGCAAATCGGACGAGCAACTGGCTGACCTTAGCCAGCAACTGAGCGCTGCCCTGCGTAAGGATTCAAATTACACGCAGGTGCTCAACGGCAGCTTCGATATCGGCGCGATCGACGACACCTTGCTGCCTTACCGCTATCTGCTGTCGCCTACGCTAGACCATGAGCGTATGGACGCTGCCTATCTGCGTGACCAGCTCGACCAGCGGCTGGACGATCTGTCGTCGCCCGCTGCGAGCCTGCTGAAGAACCTGTTGCCGCGCGATCCCACACTCGAAGTGCTCAAGCTCGCCGAGCGTTGGTCACCGCCCAAATCACCCGAAGTGGTGCAAGGCGTGTGGTTCTCCCTGCAGCACGAAGCCTTGCTGCTGGTGCTGACGAAAGCACCGGGCTTCGACCCAGGCGCGCAGGCGTCAGCTATCGACGGAATCCATCGCGCGTTCGACGGGTTGCCCGAACACACCGGTGCCTCGCTGATTGTCAGTGGTCCGGGTTACTTCAGCGTGGTGGCGAACGCACAGACACGTGGTCAGGCCGAATGGATCGGGCGCATTTCCACAGTGGGTTTCATCGTTTTGCTCTTGCTGGCGTACCGGAGCATCGGCTCGTTGCTGTTTTCGGCGCTGCCCATTGCCAGCGCCGCATTGGCGGGTATTGCCGCGCTTATCGTGTTGTTCCCGCAGGTCCATGGCATCACGCTGGCTTTCGGCTTCACCTTGCTCGGTGTGGCACAGGAGTATCCGATCCGCGTACTGAGTCATCGCCGCGCCGACGAAAGCGCTGTGCAGAGTGTGCGTGACCTGTGGCCGCTGTTGCTCACTGCCATTGCGTCAGCGTGCATCGCGTATCTCGCTTTCTTCGCGTCGGGTGTGAATGGACTCCGGCAGCTTGCCGTCTTCACTGTCACCGGCCTGCTGGTGGCGGGCTTCAGTACGCGCTATCTGCTGCCCCATCTACTGCCCGTGCGCGTCCATGATGTTGCCGACATGGGCTGGTTGATACGCGCGCGCCGGATAGTGGATCACCTGCCGCGTCCGCGCTGGATTCCCGCGCTCGTCGCGGTAGCTACCGTGTTGATGCTGGCCTTTGCACAGGGGCCATTTTGGCAGAACGATCTGTCTGCGCTGACGCCGTTGCCTCGTGATCTGCTGATGCGCGACGCCCGCCTGCGCGAAGCGCTTGGTGCGCCGGACGTGCGTTACTTGCTGGTGCTGCAAGCGCCGGATGAACAAGGTGTGCTGGCGCTTTCGGAGCGTATGGAGCCCGCACTGGATGCGCTGGTCGCGCGCCACGTGGTCGATGCGGTGGAGCTTCCTTCACGCTATCTGCCGAGCGAGGCCATCCAGCGTGTGCGCCAACAGGCGCTTCCCGACCGCGACGTGTTGGAAAGCGCACTCACCGAAGCCGAACAAGGCATGCCGTTCCAGCCCGGGTTGTTCAAGCCGTTCGTCGAGGACGTGCAGAAGGCGCGTGAACTCCCTTTGCTGGCGCCCCAACAGTTCTCCACGTCGCCTCTGGGGCAGCGGCTGTCCGGCATGCTGGTGGAACGTGATGGACATTGGCTGGGGCTGGGCACGCTGAGCGGCGTGCATGATCTCGACGCCTTGCGGGCGCTCGCGCGAAACAGTGGTGGTGCCGTACGGCTGCTCGATCTCAAGAGCGCTGCCGAGTCGCTCGTGGTCGACTATCGCACGCGCATCCTCTATGCCCTGTTGGGTGCGAGCATCTTGCTGGTGATGGCGATTGTCGTCGCCTTGCGCAGCTTCCGACGTGCATGGCACGTGCTGGCGCCGATGACGCTGGCGACGTTCCTGGTGCTGGCGGTGGAGCGCGTATGCGGCGTGGAGGTATCGCTGTTCCACTTGGTAGCGTTGATCCTGGCCGCCGGGCTTGGTTTGCACTACGCGCTGTTCTTTGAGCGCGATACCCATGATGCGGCCGAGCAGCGTCGCACGTTGCATGCCACGCTGGTTTGCGTGTTGTCAGCACTGCTGGTGTTCGGCTTGCTGGCGTGGAGCACGATTCCCGTGCTGCGCGCTATTGGCCTCACGGTCAGCCTGGGCGTCGCCTTCCACTTTTGTCTTTCGATCCTGATGGCTCCGCATGCTCGCCAAGACTGATTGGGCTTCTCTCATTCCCCATCAAGGCGCCATGAGCCTGCTCGATGACGTGGTCGGCTGGGATGAAACGTCGATCCATGCGGTGACCGAAAGTCACGCACTGGCGGAACACCCGTTACGTGGCTCCGCCGGCTTGCACGCGGTGCATCTGGCGGAGTACGGCGCGCAGGCGATGGCCGTGCATGGCGCCTTGCTGGCGCGCGAACACGGAGCTAGCGATGTACGCCCCGGACGTCTGGTCAGCCTGCGCGATATATCGCTCAGCGTCGAGTACGTTGATCCATCTTTAGGGCGTCTGGACATCCATGCGGAAAGTCTTTACGCCGACCCATCCGGCGCTCAGTACGCGTTCCGCGTGGAGCAGAATGGTCGCGTTCTGGTGAGCGGGCGAGCTGCCGTCATCCATCCTTCTCTCTGATAGCGAGGTCGCCATGTCACAGGCCCATTCTTCCCGCCGCGCGCTGGTGACCGGCGGCAGCGGTGATCTTGGCGGTGCGATATCGCGTGCGTTGGCGGAAGGTGGCTATCACCTGATCGTGCACGCAAACTCCGGACTTGCCCGCGCGGACGACGTGGCGGCAGCCATTCGCGACGCGGGCGGCAGCGCGCAGGCGGTGGCGTTCGATGTAACTGACGGTGCTGGCACAAGGCATGCACTGGAAGCCCTGCTGGCCGACGGCCCGATCCATGCGGTGGTCAACAATGCCGGCGTGCACGAGGACAGCCCGATGGCCGGTATGTCAGAGGATGCCTGGCACCGTGTGATCGACGTTTCGCTACACGGCTTCTTCCACGTGACTCAGCCATTGTTGTTGCCCATGGCGCGTGCGCGCTTTGGGCGCATCGTGTCGGTGAGTTCGGTCGCGGCGCAGCTCGGTAATCGGGGGCAAGCCAATTACGCAGCGGCGAAATCCGCGCTGCATGGTGCCACCCGATCGCTTGCGCGCGAAATGGCCTCTCGCGGCATCACGGCGAACGTGGTGGCGCCGGGCGTGATTGAGGGCCGTATGATTGGTGAGGATTTTCCGCCGGAACGCATCCGCGAGATCGTGCCCGCCCAGCGCGCCGGAAGGCCGGAAGAAGTCGCGGCCTTGGTGGCATTCCTGTGCTCCGATGCAGCGGGTTACATCAATGGCCAAGTGATTGGTGTCAATGGCGGCATGGCCTGAGTTCGCGTGCCCCGGCGTGGCCGGGGCGTGCAGATTCAGGTGACCGCGGCATCGAACACGATCGGTCGTGATGCGCGGGAGCGGCGATAGCTGTTCACGACGTCGCCGTAGCGAATCAGTTGTCCGACGGTGTAGGTGGTGATGCGGGTGACATCGCGGATCGGGCTGAAATGGCTGATGCGGAATTCGCGCTCGTAGCGCGAAGCGATCGGCACCGACACCACGCCCAGCCCTTTCTCACGCGAGGCGGCGATGAGGATGGCAGCTTCGAATACGAAGTTTTCGGCCGGTAGATCCACCAGATCGAGCGCGGCGCGCGGATACCAGCGCTGGCCGCTCTGCGTATCGGCCACCGGTTGTGCGCAAGCCCACGAGATACCCCAGTCCGCGACCGCGTTGGCGCGACGGCGGGCCTTGGGCTGCTGCTCGCGCTCGAGCAGGCGCGCGCCGATGACGATGTGGTTGGGATAACGCTGCGCGGCGGCGGCGATACGCGGAATGTCGCTGGCCAGGTGCTGGCCGTCGCCATCCATGGTGAGCACGGCATCGAAACCCTGACGCACGGCCTCACGAAAGCCAGTACGCAGAGCTTCGCCCTTGCCGCTACGCTGCGGATGGCGCAGTAGCGTGACGGGCAGTTCACTCACGATATCGGGGGTGCGATCGTCCGAGCCGTCATCGACCACGATCACGGGCACGCCGAGCGACAGGACGGACTGGACGACTCTGCCGATAGCGGCCTCTTCGTTGAGGCAGGGAATCAGCACGCACCAGCGGGCATCGGACGTATTCAAGCAGGTGTCTCCAGGGCAACCCTCAACGCCAGGGTTTCGGCGGCGGCGAGGGTGCAGTCACCTTCGCCTGTAGCGAGATTTTGCATCAGCGGCCAGGCGGATGCGGCAATCGGATTGCTTTCGTACCACGCGCCCGTTGCAGGTGCGGGACGCAGCTCCTCGCCGGCGTGGGGTACGAGATCCAGGGCGAGGCGGACCAGCGTGTGCGCCGAGGCCGCCGGCGCCAGCACCAGCGCAATACCGAACGACTGGTGTGTGCCGGTCATTTCCTTCAGCGGGCCATGCCCTGCGATGTCGCTGCAGACCAGCAGCACCGGGCGCTGTTCGGCCACGCAGAGGGTGGCCGCCTCCAGCAAGCTCGCGCCAAGACTAGCGTGGCCGGCGCTGACGGCGCTCGACGCCGCATGGCAGCCCGTGGCGATGGTCCAGTAGCCGGCTGGCGCGTTATGCACCGAGTTATGGAAGCGTGTCGGTGACAGCTCGGCCGGCGTGGTGGCCAGGGTGGCGCACATGTAGTCAGAAATGTGCTGGTCGCCATAGGTGGAGCTGAAGACACACGGCAGGTCGCGGGCGTCGCGGCCGCTCATGGCCACCGCCTGCCCCGCCACTTCCACTGCAAGCAGCACGCTTTCCGGCGCGCGGCGGCGCTCATTCGCCGGGAGTATCTCCGCACGGGGGCGGCCTGCCGGTGGAGCCACCGGCAAGCCAGCGAGCTGGGCCTTCAGCGCAGCGAAATCGCCCAGTTCGGACGACCACAGGCCGATGCCTTCTACATGAACCTGCAATGTACTCATGCCTGCGCACTACCGAAGGCAAGGCAAGCATTGTTGCCGCCGAATCCAAACGAATTGCTCAAGGCCACGTTGACCTGCCGCTGTTCGCTCTGCAGCGCCAGCTGCGGACCGCAGGCGACATCGGGGTGTGTGCAGCCGAGGTTGCCAGGCACCTGTCCATGGCGGATCGCCAGCAGCGCGAAGACGGCTTCGAGAATGCCTGCCGCACCCAGCGTGTGACCGGTGAAACCCTTGGTGGAACTGGCGCGTGTAGTAGCGGGAAAGGCGCGCGCCACCAGGGCGGCTTCCACTTCGTCGTTTTTCAGGCTGGCCGTGCCGTGCAGGTTGATGTAATCGACCTGCTCCGCACTCAAGCCTGCCCGCGCCAGGGCGTCGCGCAACGCGAGTTCGGCGCCCAGGCCTTCGGGGTGCGGTGTGGACATGTGGTGTGCATCGCTGGATTCGCCATAGCCGAGCAGGCGCGGCGCCTCCGGTGCGGCATCAACGCGTTCTAGCAACGCAAAGCCGGCGGCCTCACCGATGGAAATGCCGCGACGCGCCTGATCGAACGGTCGACAGGGCTCGGGCGATACCAGCTCCAGTGCGTTGAAGCCGAACAGCACGCTATCGCACAAGGTATCCACGCCACCGACCACGGCAGCGTCGGCAAGGCCGAGACGAATCAGCCGTTCGGCGTTGGCGAACACCTTGGCGCTGGACGAACAAGCCGTCGATACCGTCAGGCATGGCCCTTCCAGCCCCAATGCCTCGGCCACGAAGCCGGCAAGCGAATGCGGCGCATGGATAAGGGGGCGGCGGAGGTTCGGTGGCATGTGCCCGTTTTCGTCGAGGTGGCGATAGCCTTCCTCGGTGGCGCCGATGCTCGCGGTAGAAGTGCCCAAAACCAGGGCCACGCGCGCGGCGCCGTAGCGCTGGCGGGCGTCCAGTGCATGCTCCAGAAAACGGTCCTGATGGAGTCCCAGCCAGGCCAGGCGATTGTTGCGGCATTCCCACGCAGCGTGCGCTGCGGGCAGCGCGGCGTCTTCGACGCCATCGACACGGCCTATCCAGCACGCCAGTGGGGCGCTGCTGAAGTCGTTTTGACGTAGGCCCCCGCGGCCCGTAGACAGAGCGGCGAGGTGGCTTTCGAGGCCTTGGCCCAGCGCCGAAGTCACCGTGTAGGCACGGACGGCAAGGGGGTGGATCGGTACGGACATCGCGCGAGCCTAGCGAGGGGCTTCGGTATTTCCTAGTCTGGACAACCGACAGGGGTGAGGTTGTTCATTTTAACCGGTATGCGCCGAACGCCGGATTGCGTCAGGGCAAGGGGCTGCGCACACTGCGCTACCGGCCTCCGTCTGCCCCACCCTGCCCGTTCGTGCCTCCTTTCATCGCCCCGCTCAAACGTGGCCCCTGGCGCTATCTCAGCGACCGTGACGTGCTGCATGCGGCCGTGGTGACGACCGTGGCGGTGCTCTTGAGCCTGGGCTTGGTATGGGTCGGCTATCTCGTTCATGTATGGCGGGTGGCGGCACGCAGCCCGTTGGCCCCTGCCCAGCCGATGACCACCCTCGTTTTTGGCCGCCGACTGGTCGGGGATGCACCGGAGAAGGACTATCAGCAGCGCCTGTCGCGAGCGCTGGCACTGATGCGTTCGCATAGCACAGATCACGTGCTGCTGCTGGGCGGACGCAGTGGCGGAAGCATCAGCGAGGCTGCTGCGGGCAGGGCATGGCTAGTGCAGCACGAGTTGCCGCCGGGCGTGGTGCTGCAATTGGAACAAGCCTCGGTCGATTCGCTGGAAAACCTGCGCCATGCACGCAGCCTGCTGCGGGAAGATGGGCCCGTGACCCACGTGTTGCCACCGGTGGCTCTAGTGACCAGTCGTTACCACTTGGCGCGTTGCCAGTGGCTCGCGCGCAGGCTTGGTTTCCGTAGTGTGCCGGTGGCAGCAGAACCGGCCCTGGTTATCGATCGCCGCTATCTGATAAGGCTGCTGGCCGAATCCGGCTATCTCATGTGGATCGACATCGCGTTGCGCTGGGCCGCACTGATCGGCCATCGGCGCATGACGGCGCGCCTCAGCTGACAGCGCGAACGCGCGACGCGCCGCCGCAGCGGCCAGCTGCGCGCCACTTGCTAAGCTTGCCGTGTTTCGACTCACGATGGACCGCCCGATGAGCCAGCAAGCCGATCAAGCCGAACTGTTTCTGCGCGAACTGCAGGATCGCATTTGCACGGCGATCGAACAGATCGACGGCAAGGCCCGATTCGAAGAAGACGCGTGGACGCGCGCCGCCGGTGGTGGTGGCCGTACGCGGGTGCTCCGCGATGGTGCGATCTTCGAGCAAGCCGGCGTCAATTTCTCGCGCGTTTATGGCAACCAGCTGCCGCCCAGCGCGACGGCGCACCGGCCTGATCTGGCCGGCGGCGGCTTCGTCGCTACCGGTGTGTCGCTGGTGTTGCATCCGCGCAACCCACACGTGCCCACCACGCATGCCAACGTGCGCTACTTCGAGGCCAGCAAGGAAGGCACGGATCCCGTGTGGTGGTTTGGTGGCGGTTTCGACCTCACGCCGTTCTATCCGCACGACGAAGACGTAGTGCACTGGCACACCGTGGCGCGCGACCTCTGTGCGCCCTATGGTGACGACGTCTATGCGCGCTACAAGAAATGGTGCGACGAATATTTCTATCTCAAGCATCGCGCTGAAACGCGCGGCGTTGGCGGGCTGTTCTACGATGATCTGAACGAGGGGGGGCTTCGAGCGATGCCTCGCATTCACGCGTGACGTCGGGCAGGGTTTCCTCGATGCGTACCTGCCTATCGTCGAGCGGCGCAAGGGCGAGGCCTACGGCGAGCGGGAGCGCGAATTCCAGCTCTATCGTCGCGGGCGTTATGTGGAATTCAATCTCGTGTATGACCGCGGCACGCTGTTCGGCTTGCAATCGGGCGGACGCACGGAATCGATCCTGATGAGCCTGCCGCCGCGTGTGCGTTTCGAGTACAACTTCCAGCCGGAGCCGGAATCAGCAGAAGCGCGGCTGGGCGATTACCTCAAGCCGCGCGACTGGGTGTAACCCGAGGATGCGCCCCGCTGGGGCGCATCCATTTCCCGGACTTACTCCGTCGGCGCATCGCCGCTGAACTTCACCGGCGTGGCACCCTTCACCGGGCCGATCTGCGCGCTGTCGCTGACCTGCAGCACCACCTCACGGCGAAATTCCAGCGTGCCTTGCACCACGGCATGCGGGCCGATCACCACATGCGGCAAACGGTTGTTGCTATTCCAGTTGAACCAGCCGCCGGGCTTGTCGACCAGGATGCCGCCTTCGACGTGCGAGTTGGCACCCACGATGATGTCGCCGTTGGAGGTCTGCAGGCCGCCACCTACGTGGGCAGCGTCAAGGTTGATGGTGCCGTTCACGGTACCGACCTTGCCTACCACCTCAGCGCTCTTGCCCAATCGCACGCCGCCGTTGGTGGTGCTGACGGTACCCGCGACACGGCTGCTGGAACCCACGGTGACGGCGCCGTTGACGGTGTCGACCGCTGTGGCCTGCACGTGATCGCCCAGCTCCACCGCGCCGTTGACGGTGCTGGCCTTCTGAACCACCGCGTTGTCGCTGACGCGGACAGCGCCATTGACCGTGCTGACGTTGCCGGCGTGTTGGCCGGCATCCACGCGCACCGTGCCGTTGACCTTGTCGATGTCACCGTCGGCGGCGTGGGCCAGGACGGGCAGGGTCAGCGCAAGGGCGATGGCAAGCAGATGACGACGCATGATGAACTCCATGTGGGTGGTAATGCCCTTAGGATGCGCCTGCCAGGGCTGGGGTTTAGCATGACCTTCGACAGGGGACGTGGGTGATTTGACGGGGCCGGGGCGGGGCCTCACCATCACAGGTTTCCCGCCGCGAATTCCCGCCATGTACAAGCTCGTACTCATCCGTCACGGCCAGTCCCAGTGGAACCTCGACAACCGTTTCAGCGGCTGGGCCGACGTGGACCTTACCGAACAGGGCAACGCCGAAGCCGCCGAGGCCGGGCGCTTGCTCAAGGCGGAGGGCTACAGCTTCGACATCGCACACACGTCCGTGCTCAAGCGCGCCGTGCGCACCCTGTGGGGCGTGCTGGATGGGATGGACCAGATGTGGCTGCCGGTGGTTACCGACTGGCGCCTCAACGAGCGCCACTACGGCGGCCTCACCGGCCTTAACAAGGCGGAAACGGCGGCCAAGTACGGCGAGGACCAAGTGAAGGTGTGGCGTCGCAGCTACGACATCCCGCCGCCCCCGCTGGATCGCGCCAGCAATGAGTCGGTGACCGATCCGCGTTACGCCAACCTTGACCCGTCGATGATCCCGGACACCGAGTGCCTGAAGGACACCGTGGACCGCGTGGTGCCCTACTGGCACGACGTACTGGCTCCGGCTATCCGCTCCGGTCAGCGCGTGGTAGTTGCCGCGCACGGCAACTCGCTGCGCGCGTTGGTGAAGTATCTGGACAACGTGTCCGACGATGAGATCGTGGAACTCAACATCCCCAACGGCGTGCCGCTGGTGTACGAGTTCGACGAGAACCTCAAGCCGATCCGGCACTATTACCTGGGCGACGCCGCCGCCATCGCAGCGAAGATGGCCGCCGTGGCCAACCAGGGCAAGGCGAAGTAAGCAGGCTTCGCCGGTCGCGGATGACACGCGTCATCCGCGATGGCTGCAGCCCGTCAGTCGTGCGAGCTGCGTTGGATCGATAAGCTGCGTCCATCCATGACGAGGCGAACGCGATGACCCAGAACATGATCTATGCGCTCATGATTCCGCTGATGGCGTTTGCCGTCTGGCGACGCGTGCGTGGCAGCTTCGGGCGGCAGCCGATTCGCCGCAAGCGGATGATCACCCGCATCGTCATTTTCAGTGTCATCGGCGGTCTGCTGGCGTTTGGTGGCCTGCACAACCTGCGCCTGCTGGAAGGCCTGCTGGGCGGTGCGCTGGCTGGTGCTGTGCTGGGTACGGTCGGCCTGCGTCTGACGCGCTTCGAGCGCGATGCTGCCGGCCAGGACCTGTACATTCCCAACGCCTGGATCGGCGGGCTCCTCACGGTGCTGCTGATCGGCCGACTGGCCTGGCGTTTCCTGGTGGTGATGCCGCAATTGCAGGATCCGGCCATGGCCCATTCGGCGCCAGCCATGGGCAACAGCCCGCTGACGCTCGCCATCTTCGGGCTGATGATCGGCTACTACATCTGCTACTTCACCGGCCTGCTGGTGCATCACCGCCGCTTCGAGCGGGCCCAACTGGCTACCTGAAGACTTACAGAGCGTCGCCGTCCATCTCGCCGGTGCGAATACGGATCACCTGCTCCAGCGGACTGACGAAAATCTTGCCGTCGCCGATCTTGCCGGTCTTGGCCGACACCTGGATGGCTTCGACCACACGATCTACCTGGTCATCGCTTACTGCCACTTCCAGCTTGATCTTGGGCAGGAAATCGACCACGTATTCGGCGCCCCGGTAGAGTTCGGTATGGCCCTTCTGGCGGCCAAAACCCTTCACCTCGGTCACCGTGATGCCCTGCACCCCCACCTCGGCCAGGGCCTCGCGCACATCGTCCAGCTTGAACGGCTTGATGATCGCAACCACCAGCTTCATGGGTTTTCCTCTCGACGTTGGGATACTTGCCGCATGGAGCGGTCAGGGACCGGCATTTTGCCTGTCAGGGCTGTAACTGTCGCCTTGAGGCGCGCTGTAGGAAAATGCCTACAGATAGAAGTGGAGCATGCCGATAGTGTTAATCAAAGCTATGAACCTAAACTTTCATCCGACGAGCTCGAGGTGCTATCCATGATGGATAGGCAGGATATCGATCAACTTGCCCAGCGTCTTGTTTCGTTGGTTCCATCAGGATTGGCTCAGGCGCAACAGGATTTGCGCACCAACTTCGGCGATGTTCTGGCGCAGGGATTGCGCCGCCTTGATCTAGTCACCCGCGAGGAGTTTGACGTCCAGACCCAGCTGTTGGCACGCACCCGTGCCAAGGTCGAGGCTCTGGAGAAGCGAATCGCAGATCTAGAGGCTGGTGCTGGCGCCTGACTGACGGGGTGCGGCACGGGCCCACGTCCCGGGAGCCGCCCCCGATCCGTCACCCTCACCCCGAGAACGATCGGGGGCGGCTATTTTTCTTTGCAGGCCGCTTGAGGGAGTCGCTCCGTGTTTCGAACTGGCAGCTACTCCCGCGCCCGACTTGTGCGAGCGTCATGAGCCTTGCCGTCACCCTCAGTCGAGCCCAGGAAGGCGTCTCGGCACCCCAGGTTATGGTGGAAGTCCACCTGTCCGGCGGCCTGCCGGGCACCAATATCGTTGGATTGCCCGAAGCCGCCGTGCGCGAAGCACGCGACCGCGTCCGCGTGGCCATCCAGAACACGGCCTTCGAATATCCGAACCGCAAGGTCACGGTGAACCTCGCACCCGCGGAATTGCCCAAGGACGGTGGTCGTTTCGACCTTGCCATCGCGCTCGGCATCCTTGCTGCGGGCGGCCAAGTGCCGCGTGAAAAGCTCGACGATTGCGAATTTCTTGGCGAACTGGCCCTGTCCGGTGCTTTGCGTGGGGTATCGGGCGTGTTGCCGGCTCTGTTGCGTGCACGGGCGCGAGGTCGGCGCGTAGTAGTGCCACGCGCCAACGCAGCCGAGGCCGCGCTCGTCTCCGATGCGGAGGTGCTGGTCGCCGACACGCTGGCCGATGTGTGCGGGTGGCTGCGCGGCGCGCAGGATCTGGCGCCGCCGGGCGAGGCATCCGGCATCTTCGACGGAACCATCGGGCCTGACCTGGCAGACGTGCGCGGCCAGTTGCAAGCACGTCGCGCACTGGAAATCGCCGCTACGGGCGGTCACCACCTGCTGCTGCTCGGTCCGCCGGGTACGGGCAAGACCATGCTTGCCGAACGCTTGCCGGGCATCCTGCCACCGCTGAGCGAGTCAGAAGCACTGGAAACATGTGCTGTGCTCTCCGTGGCCGGGCAGGCCGTAGATCTGAATCTGTGGCGCCGCCGCCCTTTCCGGGCACCGCACCATACGAGTTCAGCCGCTGCCCTGGTGGGTGGCGGTTCGTTGCCGCGGCCAGGAGAGATCTCGCTGGCCCACAACGGCGTGTTGTTCCTCGACGAACTGCCGGAATTTGGCCGGCATGTGCTGGATGTGCTGCGCGAACCCATGGAGTCGGGCCACATCGTGATTTCGCGTGCGGCGCGCCAGTCGACCTTTCCGGCCCAGTTCCAACTAGTGGCCGCGATGAATCCGTGTCCTTGCGGTTACGCGGGCGATCCGCGCCAGCGCTGCCAGTGCACGCCCGATCAGATCCAGCGCTACCGGGGACGCATTTCCGGGCCGCTGATCGACCGCATCGACCTTTGCATCGAGGTGCCTAGGGTTCCGATAGGCGAACTCGGCCTGTCACGGGGATCGACTGACGAGGATTCGGCTACGGTCCGTGCCCGCGTGGTAAAGGCCCGCCAGCATGGACTGATGCGAGCCGGCCGAGCGAATGCCGAGATCACGACCCGCGAACTGGAGCGGGATTGCGCTCTGGGACAGGCAGAACGGCAGTGGTTTGAGGGCGCGCTGGAGCGCCTCGGTCTGTCAGCTCGCGCCTATCACCGCACCCTGCGGGTGGCCCGGACCATCGCCGACCTGGATGGCGGAGCCGCGCTGCTGGACCGAACTCATCTTGCGGAAGCCTTGATGTATCGCCGCTTCTGAGACGGCGATATGTGCCTGATGGCCCTTGCGGGTAATTTTTGTACTCACGGGTATTGACTTGAATCGGTCCAGGCGTATTATCTGTACCCGCTAGTTCTGCATTGAACTCAGCCTGCCACCCCGGTATCGGTACTCCCTCCCCCCTCCCCCGTCCGATACCGGGGCTTGGCCCTCCCCTCCTTCTTGCGTGTTTCCGATTCGCTCCATTCGCCATGGACGGTAGCCTCGTGCCCGTGGTCCGATAGCCGCACTGCGATCGCTCGAAGGACCGTGCATGACACTCGATCTTGGACTGCTGCTGGTTTGCATTCTGGGTGTCGGTTTCCTCGCCCAGTGGCTGGCCTGGCGAGTGAGATTGCCGGCGATCCTGTTCCTGCTGCTTGCTGGCATCCTGATGGGCCCCGTCGCGGGCGTGCTGAACCCGGACAAATTGCTGAGACCTTTGCTGTTTCCCGTGGCATCGCTGGCGGTGTCGGTGATTCTGTTCGAAGGCAGCCTGACGTTGCGCTTCAGCGAACTGCGCGAAATTGGCGGCGCCGTACGCGGCTTGGTGACGTACGGTGCGGTGATCGCGGTGTTCATGCTCGGCGTGGCCGCGCATTACTTCGCGGGGCTGAGCTGGGAAGTCGCGTTGCTGTTCGGCGCACTGACCTGTGTGACCGGCCCGACGGTGATTGCGCCGATGCTGCGCACCGTGCGCCCCAACGCACGCATTGCAAACACGCTGCGCTGGGAAGGCATCGTGATCGATCCGCTGGGCGCCCTGTTCGGCGTGCTGGTGTACGAAGCCATCGTGTCCCGCCATCAAGGGCACACCATCGGGGTGTTCCTTGCCGTGGTCGCCAGCGGAGTCGTGGTGGGCTTGTTGGCGGCGTGGGTGCTCGCTTCCCTGCTGCGCCGGCAGATGATCCCGGAGTACCTGCAGAACTACGGCACGCTTGTTGCCGTGGTGCTGGCCTTTTCGCTATCGAATGCCATCACGCACGAATCGGGCTTGTTGACCGTCACGATCATGGGCATCGCGCTCGGCAACATGCGTGACGTGCACATCGATGACATCCTCGATTTCAAGGAAAACCTGACCACGCTGCTGGTGTCCACGCTGTTTATTCTGCTGGCGGCTCGCCTGAGCTGGCCGCTGCCGGACGGCATGCTGTGGTCGGGCATCGCCATCTTTTTGGTGGCGCAACTGATCGTGCGCCCAGTGACAGCTGTGATCGCCAGCATAGGCAGCGCGTTGAACTGGCGCGAGCGTGCCTTGATTGCATGGGTAGCGCCGCGTGGCATCGTGGCGGCGGCGGTATCGGCCTTGTTCGCGCTGAAGCTGGAGGCGCTGGGCATGCCCGGTGCAAAGGCGTTGGTGCCCCTGGTCTTCATACTGATCATTGGCACGGTGGTGTTGCAAAGCGCGACAGCCCGTCCGTTGGCACGCTGGCTGAAGGTTGCTGAGCCCGATCCGGCCGGCGTGCTCATCTACGGTGCTGACCAGGCTTCCCGTGTGGTGGCGCGTGCCCTGACGGATGCTGGATTCCACGTGATCGTGGCGGACGAGCAGTGGAATGACATCAGGCAGGCGCGTATGGACGGGCTGCAAACGTTCTTCGGCTTCCCCGCGTCGTCGTATGCCGAGCGTCATCTAGATCTCACGGGCATCGGCCGACTGCTGGCCATGTCGATCCACCGCGAGCGCAATGCCCTGGCCTGCGTGTACTACCGCCAGGAATTTGGGCGCGGCAAGGTATACCGGCTTGGCCATGAAGACGGCCAGACGACGGGCGGACGCGTGCAGCTCGGCGGTGATCTTGGCGCCCCGGCATTGTTCGAGGCAGAGATGACACACGAGCGCTTTCTGGAGCGCCTTGCGGAAGGTTGGCGCATCAAATCGACGCGCCTGACGACAACGTTCGACTGGCCGAACTTCATCGAGCAATACGGTTCGCCGACGGTGTTGCTGTTCGGCGTCGAGGAGAAAGGCGCGTTGCGCGTGGCGTCCGTGAAGCGCGAGTTGGAGCCGCGTGCTGGCTGGACGGTGATCGCGCTGGTGCCGCCAGAGGCGACGTCGTAGCAGCTGCGGTGGCGCATTCCCTGCGTGCATGCGTGGGGGCGCCGGACAGGGCCGCGCTCCCCACGCACGCGCCGACGTCCAGTCGGCTTACGCGAGGTAGTCGAAGGTCAGGCCGCGCTGGCCTGACGCGAGGCGTGGAACTGTGCCTCTTCGGTGGATCCCTTGAGCGCGGTGGTGGACGACTGCCCCTGCTGGATAGCCTGTGTCACGGCGTCGAAGTAACCCGTGCCCACTTCGCGCTGGTGCTTCACCGCGGTGAAGCCGCGTTCGGCGGCGGCGAATTCCTTCTCCTGCAGCTCCACGAATGCGCTCATCTGGCGACGGGCATAACCATAAGCCAGATCGAACATGCCGTAGTTAAGACTGTGGAAGCCGGCGAGCGTGATGAACTGGAACTTGTAGCCCATGGCGCCTAGTTCCCTCTGGAACTTCGCGATGGTGGCGTCATCGAGGTTTTTCTTCCAGTTGAAGCTTGGCGAGCAGTTGTAGGCCAGCATCTTGCCTGGATACTTGGCGTGGATGGCTTCGGCAAATTTGCGTGCTTCGTCCAGGTTGGGCTTGCTGGTCTCGCACCACACGAGATCGGCGTACGGCGCGTAGGCAAGGCCACGGCTGATCGCTTGATCCAGGCCGGGACGCACGCGGAAGAAGCCCTCGACGGTGCGCTCGCCGGTGACGAACGGCTTGTCGTTCTCGTCGATGTCAGAGGTGAGCAGATCAGCTGCATCGGCATCGGTTCGCGCCACGATCAGCGTGGGCACGCCGAGCACGTCAGCGGCGAGGCGCGCCGCGTTGAGCTTGTCCACCGCTTCGCGCGTCGGCACCAGCACCTTGCCGCCCATGTGGCCGCACTTCTTCACCGAGGCGAGCTGATCTTCAAAATGAACACCGGACGCGCCTGCCTCGATCATCGCCTTCATCAACTCGAACGCGTTGAGCACGCCGCCGAAGCCAGCTTCCGCGTCGGCGACGATCGGCACCATCCAGTCGATATCGTTCTGCCCTTCCGCATGATGCAACTGGTCCGCGCGCAGCAGTGTGTTGTTGATGCGCTTGACCACTAGCGGCACGGAGTTCGCGGGATACAGCGACTGGTCGGGATACATCTCGCCAGCCACGTTCGCATCGGCCGCCACCTGCCAGCCGCTCAGATAGATGGCCTGCAGGCCGGCCTTCACCTGCTGCATGGCCTGGTTGCCGGTGAGCGCGCCGAGTGCATTGACGAAATCTTCCTTGTGCAGCGACTTCCACAGGCGTTCCGCGCCGCGACGGGCCAGCGAATGCTCCACGGGCACGGTACCGCGCAGACGCGCCACATCCTCCGCGCTGTAGTTGCGCTGGATGCCGCTCCAGCGAGGATTGTTGGTCCAGTCGAGCGCGATCTGTTCGGCGGTGGGCAGCGTGTTCTTCATGGTGATGTCTCCTGCATGTCTTTGATGAGCATGTCCGTGATGCGTGATGACAGAGCGGGCTTCAGAGCTGCTGGTAGGCCGCCAGAGTGAGGAAGTCGCCGAGTGCGTCGGCGTGCGTGAGTTGCTTGAGCAACGCCGCGGCCTGTTCGGCGCGATGCGCGTAGGGGCCTCTGCTTTCGATCAACCGATGTGTGTGCTTGATGAGCGCGTGATCGAACAAGGCGAAGTCGATGGGCGCGTGATCGGTGAATTCCAGTGGGCCGCGGTGCAGCCACTGCCAGATTTGCGAGCGAGCGATTTCAGCGGTGGCGGCGTCTTCCATCAGATGATGGATGGGCACGCAGCCCTGCCCGTCCAGCCACGACGCGGTGTAGCGCAGCGCCACTTCCACGTTGTTGTCGAAGCCGGCGCGCGTGATGGTGCCGCTGCACGGTGCGATCAGTTGGTCGCGGCAGATCTTCACGTCGCTGCGCGCGACATTGAGCTGGTTGGGTGATGGCATGTACTTGTCGAACACGTCCTGCGCCACCGGTACCAGCGCGGGATGCGCCACCCAGGTGCCGTCATGGCCCGCCTGCACTTCGCGCAGCTTGTCGGCGCGCACTTTGGCGAGCGCGGCCTCGTTGGCGTCGTCGTCGCCCTTGATCGGAATCTGCGCGGCCATGCCACCCATGGCGAACGCGCCACGGCGATGACAGGTCTGGATCAGCAGTTCCGAATACGACTTCAGGAACGGCACCGTCATCAACACCTGGCTGCGGTCGGGCAGCAGTCGATCGCGATGGCTGCGGAAAGTCTTGAGGTACGAAAAGATGTAGTCCCAGCGACCGCAGTTGAGGCCGACCACACGGCCGCGCAACGCATGCAGGATCTCGTGCATCTGGAACACCGCCGGCAACGTTTCGATCAACACCGTGGCCTTCATGCAATCGGGCGGCAGGTCGAGCGCGGCTTCGGCGGCGGCCATCACGTCGTCCCACAACGCGGCTTCTTCCATCGCCTGCAATTTGGGCAGGTAGAAGTAGGGTCCGCGGTCGCGGGATTGCAGCGTGCGAGCGTTGTGGAAGGCAAACAGGCCAAAGTCCACCAGTGCGCCGGCCATGGGTTCGTCGTCGACGGTGATGTGGCGCTCCGGCAGGTGCCAGCCGCGTGGACGCACGATCAACACGGCCGGGTTGCCGTTGACGCGGTAGTGCTTGCCCTCGGGCGAGGTGTACTCGATCGATCCGTTCACCGCGTCGCGCAGGTTGATCTGGCCGTCGATCTGGTTGGCGAAGGTGGGCGCCGAGGAATCCTCGAAGTCCGCCATGAACACCTTCGCGCCGGAGTTGAGCGCGTTGATGATCATCTTGCGTTCCACCGGGCCAGTGATTTCCACGCGTCGGTCGCGCAGGGCCAGCGGAATCGGTGCCACCGTCCAGTTGCCCTCGCGAATGGCGACGGTGTCGGCACGGAAGTCCGGTAGTTCGCCGGCGTCGTACTTGGCCTGGCGTCCCTCACGGGCGGTGAGCAGATCCAGACGTCGGGCATCGAACTGGCGATGGAGCTCGGCCAGGAAGGCCAGCGCCTCGGGGGTAAGGATGGCGGCATGCTCCCGGCGCGTGGCGCCGTGGACCTGCGCCGAGGAGAGCGCGATGCGTTCCTTGGGGACGGCCATGGGGGAATCTCCGTGATGACGATGGGGTGACACTAGGTCACGGAAATTGGCTTTGACAAAGCAAATGTTTCAATCTTTGCTATTGTGTTTCTTAATACATCAGTCAACTGATTGAGTTGTAAGGCACAAAAATGCCCTCAGAGCCCCTGAACAAGCAGAAAAAATCACGCTCCGCGGTGACCAAACGCCGTACGCCAGCGAATGGTCGGGCCGATGAACCGGGGCGTTTCTATTACAAGGGCAACCGGCAGAAGCAGATGCGGGCCTTCGTCTATACGGTGAAGCTGGGCACGCTGACGCGCGCCGCGGAGGCTCTCTTTCTGTCTCAGCCCACCGTGAGCCTTCAGCTTCAGGCGCTGGAGCGGGAGCTGGGTGTGAGCCTGTTGGAGCGTCGCCGACGTCGCATCAACCTCACCGACGCGGGCGAGGCGCTCTACGAACTGGCGCGTCCGCTGGTGGAAGGCTGGGAACACCTCGATCGCGACTTCCACGCCAAGGTGAAGGGCCTGCAGGGTGGGAGGCTGACCATCGCAGCGGGTAGCTCAACCATCCAGTATCTGTTGCCCGATCTGGTTCGTCGCTATCGCGAGCGCTTTCCCGAAGTGCAGTTACAACTGGCCAATGTGACCGGCAAGGACGGCTTGGCGCTATTGCGTGCGGACGAAGCGGACTTCGCCGTGGGCTCCATGCTCGACGTGCCTAACGACATCGCGTGGGCGCCGGTGCATCACTACGACCCGATGCTGATCATGCCGCCCGACCATCCGCTGGCGGCCAAGGCTACGGTGACCTTGCAGGATCTCTCGCCGTACGGCCTGATCCTTCCGCCGCAGCGCCTATCGACGTATCGGCTAGTGGATCTCGTGTTCCAGCAGCAACAGGTGCCGTACCGCGTCGCCATCGAAGTGGGCGGTTGGGACGTGATCAAGGAATACGTGGCGATGGGCTTGGGCATCTCCATCGTCACCGGTATCTGCATCACCGAGGCAGACCGTGGACGTTTGGCCGTCCGCAATATGAAGCAGTACTTCCCACCGCGAAGCTACGGCGTGGTGATGCGCAAAGGCAAATTCCTCAGCGCGGAAGCGAGGGCTTTCATCGATCTGGTGAAGCCGGGCTTGTTGACCCATCGCGACTACGACGAGTCGGGTCACTCGGAACGCTGAGTTTCACGTCGCAAGCGCGGAAGTCAGGACGGGCGCTGTAGCGCCAGCTTCACGCCGAAGCCCAGCAACACCGTGCCGCAGACACGGTCCATCCACTGGCCGACGCGCGGGCGCGCGGTCAGCAGGCGATGGATATGTCCGCCGAGCAACGCCAGCGCCATTGACCACACCGTTCCCGTGCCAATGAAGCTCAGCCCAAGCACGAGCAGCCCCAGTTGCGGATGCGCGGCCTGCATGGAGACGAACTGCGGCAGAAAAGCCAGGAAGAACAGCGCAACCTTGGGATTGAGCACATTGGTCAACATGCCTTGGCGGAACGCAGCGGCCAGCCCTTGGCCGCGCGTTACTGTTGCCTGACGTGCTCCGCCGCGCGTCAACAGCATGCGCAGGCCAATCCATACAAGGTACGCCGCACCCACGTACTTGAGCACGCTGAAGGCGAGGGCGGAGGTTATCAAAATCGCCGAGATGCCGAGCACCGCTGCCAGCGTATGCACGATGCAGCCGGCATTGATGCCCAGCGCTGCCGCCACGCCCACGCCACGCCCTTCGCGCCCACTGCGCGTCAGGATGTAAAACGTATCCAGCCCGGGTGTCAGGTTCAGCACGATACACGCGAGCAGAAACGCGTCGAAATGCTGGATGCCGAGTGCGCTCATGCGTGATTAGTCGTTCGCGTTGCGATGCTTGCCGTGATAAGGCGTAAACAATGCACGGATTTTCACCATGTCGGCATCGTGATCATCGGTGGCGTGAACCACCGGGCCGAACGTAAACGTCTTGGTCGGATAGTCGAGGAACAGCGTTTGGATCGGCACGTTGGCCTCGTGCGCAATCCGCAGGAAGCCCGACTTCCAGTGCACGACCTTCTTGCGCGTACCTTCGGGTGTGATGCCCAGCCACATGCGGTCTTTTTCCTCGAACCGCTTGACCATCTGGCCAACGACATTCAGTGCCGCGCTGCGGTTGATCGCGATCATGCCAATGGGGCGGAGGAGGATGCCCAGCGGGCCATCGAGAACTTCGCGCTTGATCATGATGTTGATGTCCACGCCCAGGCCGATCTTCATCAGAAGGCCGTAGTAGCCGTCCCAATAGGACGAATGCGGGGCGCCGATGATGATCAGCTTAGGCACGTTCGGCAATTCGCCCAGTAGTCGCCAGCCAGACAGGCGCAGCAGGCAACGGGCGAGCCACGGCCAGAACCTGCTGTTGAGCTTGGGTGCCTCAGGTGGGGCAGGGGGAGCAAAGGCATGCTCATTCACGACTCCAGTCACGCGACCGCGTTTGTTTGATTTTGCCGCGCTGCTGCTTGCCGGCGAGACGCCGCTCCTTCGAGCCGCGGGTGGGTTTGGTGGCGATGCGCGCCTTGGGCACGATGAGTGCGCCGCGGATGATCTCGACCAGGCGGTCGCGGGCGTCTTCGCGGTTGCGGCCCTGGTCGCGGAAGCGGCGTGCCTGGATCACCAGCACGCCGTCGTCGGTCAGGCGACGGTCGCGGCGGGCCAGCAGGCGCGCGCGCAACGGTTCCGGCAACGAGGGCGAGTGCGCCACGTCGAAACGTAGCTCCACGGCGCTTTCGGTGCGGTTGACGTGTTGTCCGCCGGGGCCGTCTGCGCGAAGGAAACGCTCAGTCAGCTCGGTCTCGGGCAGGACGATGGATCGGCTGATCGTGAGCATGTTGCGAAGTTTAGCGGGCACGCGTGACAGGCCGCCACGACGCAGCGCATCACAGCACCGGAAGCGACCAGCCAAAGCGTTCGAGCAATGCCTGGTAAGCGGCGTCGAGCGGCGCCTCCACGCGCATCGGCGCGCGGGTGACCGGGTGCGCAAAGCTCAGCCGCCAGGCGTGCAGAAGCATGCGGTGGCAGCTGAAGTACTGCTTGTACAGGCGGTTATGGTCACCGCGCCCGTGCTGGCAGTCGCCGATGATCGGGTGATGGACGTGTGCCATGTGCTTGCGGATCTGGCGGAAGCGGCCGGTGTGCGGCTCCGCCAGCACCATCGCGTAGCGTTGCTGCGGGTAGCGGCCGAGCGCGATCGGCACTTCCACGGTGGCGAGGCGGCGATAGGTCGTGCTGGCCTCGCGACGCGGCCCAGTGTCGCGGGAGCCGGGCAGGGCATAGTCGATCAGCGCCTCTTCCGGCTCGGGCCAGCCGCGCACCACCGCCAGGTACTGCTTATGCACATCGCGACCCATGAATTGCTCGCCGAGCGCGGCGGCAATTTCGGAAGAGCGTGCTACCAGCAACACGCCGCTGGTCGCGCGATCGAGACGGTGTGCGAGATACGTGGTGCCCCCGACCTGCTCGCGCAGCAGGTCTATGAGGAATTCCTCTGCGTTGCCGACCATCTTGGAGCGGTGCACGGCGAGGCCTGCGGGCTTGTTCACCGCGATGATGGCGTCGTCTTGGTAGAGGATCTCTAGCACTATCACGATGCAGAACGAGCTGACGAAGTGAATCGGTCGATAATTTAGCTGTATCGAACTCCTTTCAAACATTCAGTGGTCCCGTATGTGTGCCCAATAGCTGATAGCTGAAGGTTTGGCTGATCGGAACCGATCAACTTGCCGCCGCCATGGGCGGATTTTTATCTTCTGTTCATATTAGGGACGTCTCCCCCGAGCCCGTCACGCCCGCGTTTTAAGACACCGCTGGAAGGCTCCTGATTCTTCGTAATTTTGATCTCTCACGATGGGGAGGGGCAGGCTGAGGGTCATTCGCAGTCAAATTCTAATCAATTCCCAGTCATTTTAATTAATACCACTATCTGTAAGTCATTGATTTGAATGAAATCCGATCAACGTCCAATATATCGGCAAGGCAATACCGCCGACATCTAAAGGACACAACATGACTACTGACTCCCTCACTGCTGACCGACTGATCCGCATAAAAGAAGTAATTCGCCAGATCGGGCTATCTCGCTCCCAGATCTACAAGATGCAAGGCGAGGGGACCTTTCCTCGCTCCGTCAACCTAGCAACGCGTTCGGTCGCTTGGTCGGAGAGGGAGGTTCAGATTTGGGTGGCCCAACGAGTTAGCTCCAGAACCGTGAATTGACTAGGCAAGTGTTCGCCATTCCGGTGAGCATCAGAGCATCTGGTTGCACAAGCTCGGCTCTACTTCCGCGACCGCAAAAATCAATCGCCTTCATTAGCGCAGCCTCACAGGCAGGGAGAAGGGCCTGATAGGTGCACAAGTCTAGTGCGCGGGTTAAATGCACGCGTTGACACTTGGACGTGTCTATTTCAGTCAGACCGGCCGCGAGTTCTGGCTCGAACTCTTCTGCGTCGTGCGACGACAATTTCCGTACCACTTCAAACTCCTTTCGTTCGTCGCGCGTCCTGTACCACGCGTACTAGTTTGGCAGCATCTAAAGCGTCCGCATTGGGCTTAGCGCGCTCATCATGGTCAAGTCTGTCGCTCAACTGCCTCCTGAAGCGCCCTATAGATCGTTGCAGGTCCGACATTGAACCGTGTCGCTAGCTGGGGAACGGAGAAGTTCTCCTCTTCACGCAGCGTCCTGATCCGCTTGCATTGTTCGGGCGTCAGGGCTCTCTTTCGTCCAAAGGCCACCCCTTTTTCCTTAGCTTTTGCGATGCCATCCATCTGCCGTTCCGCGCGAATATCGTTCTCAAATTGAGCGAACGCTCCGAGCAGGCTGAACATCAGCATTCCTTCCGAGGTGCTGGTATCGATAGCCTGATCCAAGACTTTTAAGGCAACACCCTTTTTCTTGAGCTGATCGGCAATCTTTGAAAGATCCAAGATAGACCGTGCCATGCGGTCTCAGCCGAGAGATGACCAGCGTGTCTCCATCTCGAAGGAACTGGAGGCAAGCTTGAAGCTCAGGGCGACTGTCTGCCTGCCGTCCGGAGCGCTTTTCGGAAAAGATCCGGGTACAACCGTAGCCCTGCAGCTTGTCGTGCTGCACATCCAGCGACTGGCCCGCGCAGCTCACCCGAGCATATCCAACGACCTCACTCATTATCAAATCTCCTTAGAAGATTAGATAATATAGTTTTGGCAGGGGATTTGATAGGCCTATGGGCCGCTATCGGAAGGTATACATTTTGCGATTACGATGTGAACGCCATCGCGGCTCAGCGGCCCCCGCGCTACGGTCAGTCGCTCACCAACACACGCCGTCCACAGGTTGCCGCAAGGAACGACATGCCTGACTACAGTCAGTACCGAAGCCGTAATCGAACACTCTCTTAAGAACGCTCTGTACACGCCGCGCAGCTTGACCATGGCCCCTTGATCGCACCGCATCTATGCATAGCCACAGGTCCGGCTTGTGGATCACTGAGAGTTCTTTTGACCCGATGACTGGAAGGATGTCTCGGCGGAGGTACGTTTCATCCTGCCGCGAATTCTTATTAGCTGGCCTCAAAACGTTCGAGATCCAGAACGGCGCGAAGATACAGCGCCATCCATCAATGTCGTCATTCCGGCGCAGGCCGGAGGTGCTTTACAACAGCGAAGCTGGTCATCCAGTGGCGTTACCGCTAGAGCGTGCCCTGCGGCTCTGGATCCCGGCCTTCGCCGGGATGACGGTGAGGACAAATCAACGTCGAGGCCAACCAGCGACAAAAGCGATCAATCCAGCCACGCCAACCGCTGCCGCATGCCATGCACCATGCGTCGGTGACAGCGTCCAAAGCACGGCGCTGCCGACGAGCAGGCTGCTGCCCAGCAGCCCGAACGCCAACGCGCGACGCGTACGCTGCGCCTCTTCGCGTTGCTGCTCCAAGTCGCGGGGATCGCTGATCGTGCGGCGTTCGCCCGTGGCGATCTGCTGCAAGGCGTTGCGTACTAGCTCGGGAAACTGCGGTGCGGCATGGAACCACTCTGGCAGGTGCTTGCGTAGCTCACGCAGCGTACGGCGGGGGCTGTAGCGCTCGCGCAGGATGCGTCGAAGCACCGGGTGCGCCACAGCCCAGATGTCGATCTCCGGGTCGAGCATGCGGCCGACGCCTTCGATATTGAGCAGCGTCTTCTGCAACAGGATCAGCTGCGGCTGCAGCGTGAGTTCGTAACGGCGCGCGGTCTGGAACAGCTTGACCACCAGCTCGGCGAGCGAGATCTGCGACAGCGGACGCGTGAAGTAGGGCTCACACACCGTGCGGACGGCGGCGGTCAGCTCGTCAATGCGCACGGTCGATGGCATCCAGCCGGCGTCCACGTGCAACTGTGCGATACGTGCGTAGTCACGCTCAAACAAGGCAATAAAGTTCTGTGCCAGCCAGTATTGATCCTGTTCCGGCAACGAACCCATGATGCCGAAATCCAGCGCGATGAAGCGCGCGTCGTTTGGTCGCGATGTATCTACCCAGATGTTGCCAGGGTGTGCGTCCGCGTGGAAGAAGTTGTCGCGGAACACCTGTTCGTAGAACAGCCGCACGCCCTTCACTGCGAGTGCCTTGCGATCGATGCCGGCAGCATCGATCGAGGCGATATCGTCGCAACTCACGCCATAGACACGTTCCAGCGTAAGCACCCGCGCGCTGGTGAGATCCCAGTGCACGGCGGGTACGTAGAGGTCTTCGCCGCTCTCGAAGTTGCGGCGGAGCAGGCTGGCGCTGGCGCCTTCGCGCTGCAGATCCAGCTCGTTCTCCAGCATCTTCTCGACTTCGGCGACCACGTCGAGCGGGCGGATCTTGTCAGCGTTGGGGTGCCAGCGCTGGGCTAGCTCACCCAGCGAACGCAGCAGTTTTACGTCGCGCTCGATCTGCTTGTCGATGCCGGGGCGTAATACCTTTACCACCACCGCACTGCCGTCCTGCAGCGTAGCGGCGTGCACCTGCGCGATGGATGCGGAGGCCAGCGGCGTTTCATCGAAGCTCGTGTACAGCGAGGTGACCGGTGCCCTCAGTTCCTGTTCGATGATGGCGCGCGCCTGGGCACCCGGAAACGGCGGCACCTGATCCTGCAGTTGCGCGAGTTCGTCGGCAATGTCCACCGGCACCAGATCGCGGCGCGTGGACAGGACCTGGCCAGCCTTGACGAAAATCGGGCCCAGTTCGGTGAGTGCCAGACGCAGCCTGGCGCCACGGGAAAGGTTTGTGACGTCGATGCTTGGACGTGCCACGAATGGACGCACCAGCTTCAACGGACGGAACAGATGCGCGGCATCGACCAGTTCGTCGAGGCGATAAGCCAACAGCACGGAAGCCACGCGCATCACGCGCGGTACGACCTTCAACGGAATCCTCACGCGGCGGGCCCCTTCTTTAGGCGCTGCTCGAGTCGGGCCAGGCGTGCCTCGAGGCGATCGGCGCGCTCGCGCAGGTCGTCGACACCATCGAGAAAGCCTTCCACCTCACCCGGTGCGGCAGCCATGCGTATTTCGTCGCGCAGCCAGTCGGCTGTATCGGTGGTGAGATGGCTGGCTGTTTCCTTGGCATGCGCCAGACCGTCGCGCACGGCCTTGGCCAGTGGCACACCGAGTACTTCGCCGAAAGTGCGAGCGAACGCCTCTTCAAAATCGGGTGCGAACTTGCTGGCGAGCTTTTCCAATCGACGCGCGAGGTCGGCGTCACCAGCGATTTCGACCTTGCCTGGGGCCACGCCGTCGTCGTCGCGCTTCACCAGCATGGCAAGCAGGCTGCCCGGTGTGGCGGCGACGCGCAGATGGTTGTCGTCCTGTGCCGGGCCGACTTTCAGGCGGTCGCCTTCTACCGTCACCGATAGCGCAAGCTCCGGGCCGCGCAAGTGCAGTTGCACGCTGCGGCCATCGAGCGCGGACAACCGGGTCTTGGTTTCCGGATCGAGCGACAGCGTGTGGTTGAGCGCGGTTTCCAGCGCGCGGCCGGCGAGAGCGCGCAGCGGGCGGGGGAGCAATGACTGGAGAGATGGGGCGGTCATCGGGGGATTGTAGCCGCTCGAGTTGTGGGGTCGGTGTTGGGATGGAGATGGGTGGTTTTTGATTGGGCGGAGAACACGTGGACGTGCGTGTGGCTGTCGCGGGAGCTTTTGGCTCCCTCTTCCCGTCGGGGAGAGGATTGGGGTGAGGGGTCAATCTAGCCTCACCATTTCAAAAGAACCGTCACCCCTGCGCAGGCAGGGGTCCAGTGACTTTGCGTTTGATTGTCGCGTTGCGGCGATCTGGCCGCCTACCCGGCGGTCGTTTCGCCCTCCTACCGGAGGCCGAGTCACTTTTCTTTGCTTGCCCAAAGAAAAGTAACCCGAAGAAAGGGCACCCCACTTGGCGCTGGCCGATGAAGCCGGCCAGTTCGTGAGGGGCGGCCGGGCTTTTCGACGGGGCTCCTGCCCCGGCGAAAAGGGATCGGCCTCCTTGCCGATCCCCCTGCGGGCCTTCTCGTCCACCCCTCACCGCCGCACAGGGGGGGGGCGGTAAATCAAAAGCGAAAGCGGACGGCTCGTGCAGCTGCGCTGCACATCGCATTGCGGCAGGTCGCGTCGCGCCTGCTTTAGGGTGGAAGCCAAGGGTAGAGCGACGCAGTCAGCGCGCTTCACGCTCAACCTGCGCCTGGATGCATATGGATGCAGGCCAAACTAACGGTGGATATGAAGCGATGAGCCTGAGTTGCTCACCACCTCTTTTATCCTTAAGGCCGTGGCGTCACTCCGCCGCGCCAACAAACCCCATCTGCCGCCACGCCTCATACACCGCAACCGCCACCGTGTTGGACAAATTGAGGCTGCGACTGTCCGGCCGCATCGGCAGCCGCAAACGCTGCGCTTCCGGAATGGCGTCGAGTACCTCGCCGGGCAGGCCGGCAGTCTCGCAGCCGAACAACAAGGCATCGCCCTCGACGAAGCGGGCGTCGACATGGGCGACGCGACCGCGCGTGGAGAAGGCGAATACACGTGGCTGGCCGATGCTCTCGAGGCAGCTGGCGAGGTCGTCATGCACGGCCAGCTGCGCGTACTCGTGATAGTCCAGGCCTGCGCGGCGCAGGCGGGCATCGTCTAGCTCGAACCCCAGAGGCCGGATCAGGTGCAACGAGGCGCCGGTGTTGGCGCACAACCTGATCACGTTGCCGGTGTTGGGGGGGTATTTCTGGTCGAAAGAGGATGACATGCAGCATCTTGCCATTATCAGGGTTCTCCCATCACCCGCGAAATGGCCGCGTAACGGCGAGCGTCCTTGCTCAGCCGTTGGTGATGCGCGGGCACACCACGCCATCCGGCGGCAGCGCGCAGGCGGTGGCGGTCGGGGTGGCGATCAGTTGACCGGCGCTGCCGGCGGCGGCGAGGCGAATGGCCTGGGGCGAGGCGGTCACCATGGCACCCAGCACGAGTCCGCAAACCAGCAGGCAGGCAACGAAGAGGCTGCGCAGCATCAAGGCTTCGAATTTCATGATCATGTCTCCGATGAAAGTGGGGTAGGTCCTGCACGGTAGATATGGCAAGGTCCGTGCCAGGCCCCTGAAACTCATCAAGCGACTGTCTTTATTGAATATTTTTCTTGATCGTGTAGGACGTTTCGCTGTCCGCGGACAGCGACCGGGCGCGGCCGGACAGGGCGCGGACACCCCGTGGACGGCATTTTCGCCCTCCCAGCGAACGAAGCGCTTCCGCGGTTGTCCACCATGCCATTGGTCATTTGCCAAGGTTCCGGGGCGTGGCTAGCCTCGGTGCGTTCATCCGTTAAAACAGGAGTGTCGTGATGGCAAGAAAGCCCCTCGCCCTGCTCGTTGCAGGTGTCCTCAGCATGTCGGCCGGCTTGCCTGTGGTCGCGATGCCGCAGGCTGCCCCTGCAGAATCCCCCCCAGGCCGTTCCGGATATCGCCTTCACGCGCTTTACCTTGCCCAATGGTTTGACCGTGGTGGTGCACGAGGACCACAAGGCTCCCGTCGTCGCGGTAAGCATCTGGTACCACGTGGGCTCGGCTGACGAGCCCAAGGGCAAGACTGGCTTTGCGCACCTGTTCGAGCACTTGATGTTCTCGGGCTCCGAGAACCACAAGGGCACGTACTTCCAGCCGTTCGAGCTGGCGGGCGCCACCGACATGAACGGCACCACCTGGTTCGACCGCACCAACTACTTTGAAACCGTGCCGACCACCGCGCTGGACATGGCGCTGTGGATGGAGTCGGACCGCATGGGCCACCTGCTGGGCGCCATCGGCCAGAAAGAGCTCGATACCCAGCGCGGCGTGGTGCAGAACGAAAAGCGCCAGGGTGAGAACCGCCCGTATGGCCGCGTGGACCAGAACATCCTGTCCAGTACGTATCCGGGCAACCATCCGTACCAGCACGACACCATCGGTTCGATGGAAGACCTCAACGCCGCCTCGCTGGGCGACGTGAAACAATGGTTCCACGATTACTACGGCGCCGCCAACACCACGCTGGTGCTGGCCGGCGACATCACCGTCGCGGAGGCCAAGGCGAAGGCCGAGAAGTACTTCGGCGATATCCCTGCTGGCCCGCCGGTGCCGCGCCAGCAGGCCTGGATCACGCCGCTGGAGAAATCCACGCGTGGCATCCAGCACGACCATGTGGCGCAGCCGCGCATCTACCGCACGTGGGTGGTGCCGCAGTTGGGCACCGACGACTCCATCCAGCTTGATCTCGCCTCCACGGTGCTTGGTGGTGGCAAGACCTCGCGCCTGTATCAGCGTCTGGTCTATCAGGACAAACTGGTCGATGACGTTTCCGCCGGCATTTCGCCGTTCGCGTTGGCCGGCCAGTTCCAGATTCAGGCCGACATCAAGGACGGCGTGGACCAGGCCAAGGTCGAAGCGGTCATCGCAGAAGAAGTGAAGAAATTCCTCGCCGAAGGCCCGACCGCCGACGAGCTCGAGCGCGCCAAGATCGGCAACCGCGCCGGCTTCGTGCGTGGTCTTGAAAAGGTGGGCGGTGGCGGTGGCAAGGCGGTGATCCTGGCCGAGGGTCAGGTCTATCGCGGCGATCCGGGCGCCTACAAGAAGGACCTGGAGCGCGCCAACGCCGCTACGCCGGCCAGCGTTAAGGCTGCCGCCGACAAGTGGCTCAGTAAGGGCGACTATTTGCTCACCGTGCTGCCAGCCGGTGACGACTTCAACCCGGATACGGAAGACGCCAAGGTCGCCGCGCTGGCGCCGGAGGAAGGCCGCCCAGCGGCCAAGATGCCGGCCAAGCACGAGTACGCCGTGGCCAAGAGCCAGGTGGATCGCAGCAAGGGCGTGCCACAGGTGGCCCAGTTCCCCGACCTGAAGTTCCCCGAGCTTGAGCGCGGCAAACTCAAGAACGGCATCGAAGTGATCCTCGCGCAGCGTCACACGGTTCCGGTCACGCACGTGCAGTTGATGTTCGACGCCGGCTACGCGGCCGACCAGGGCCGCAAGCTCGGCACTGCCAGCTTCACCACCACGCTGATGAACGAGAGCACCAAGGATCTCGACTCGGTGGAAGTGGCCAAGCGCAAGCAGCGCCTGGGGGCGATCACCCGCATCGGTTGCGGTCTGGATGCGTGCTCCGCTTCGCTCAATGCCTTGAACGATCAGTTGCAGCCGTCGCTGGCGTTGTTTGCCGACATCGTGCGCAATCCGGCCTTCAAGTCGGATGACATCGAACGCATTCGTGGCCAGTGGCTGGCCGGCATCGCGCAGGAGAAGACCCAGCCGACCGCGCTGGCGCTGCGTACGCTGCCGCCGTTGCTGTATGGCGCCCACCACGCTTATGGCATTCCGTTCACCGGCTCGGGTACGGAGGAAGCCATCAAGGCGATGCAGGCGTCGGATCTCTCCACGTTCCAGCGTGACTGGCTGCGTCCGGACAACGTCAAGATCCTGGTCGCCGGCGACACTACGCTGCAGCAGATCATCCCGCAGCTCGATGCTGCCTTCGGCGACTGGAAGGCGCCTGCTAGCGCCGTGCCGAAGAAGAACATCGCCACCGTGGCCATCCAGGCCAAGCCGCGCGTGTTCCTCATCGACAAGCCGGATGCGCCGCAGTCGCTGATCCTCGCCGGCCTGCTCGCGCCATCGAGCAAGGCGCCGAACGAGCTGGCCATCGATGTCGCCAACGGCGCGTTTGGCGGCAGCTTCACCTCGCGTCTCAACATGAACCTGCGCGAAGACAAGCGCTGGGCCTATGGCGCCTTCAGCTTTATGCGCGATGCGATTGGTCAGCGTCCTTTCCTGATGTATGCGCCGGTGCAGACCGACAAGACGGCTGAGTCCGCGCATGAAGTGTCCAAGGAAGCCAACGAGGTCATCGCCGGCCGTCCGCTGACGCAGCAGGAGGTGGACAAGATCAAGGACTCCAACGTCCGTGGTCTACCCGGCAGCTTCGAGACGGCCTCCGAAGTGCTCGGCGCGATGAGCGAGATCGTCCAGTACGACCATCCGGATGATTACGTGCAGACGCTCAAAGCCCGTACCGAAGCCGTGACCCAGCCGCAGGCCGAGGACGCGATCAAGGAGATCATCAAGCCCAACGCCCTGACATGGGTGATCGTGGGTGACCTCAAGAAGATCGAGGCCCCGGTGCGCGCGTTGAAGCTGGGCGACGTGCAGGTGATCGATGGTGACGGCAACCCCGTGTCGGCCAAGCCGTCGAAGTGATCGTGAGATTCTGTGGGGACCGGTTCACGTCCCCGAGTTAGGATGGAGGCCGGGCGGGGAACCGCCCGGCCTTTTCATGTTTCATGTCCCTGCGGAGCTATCCATGCGCAAGACCCTGCTGTTGCTCGTTCCCATCGCGCTGCTCGGCGCGTGCACCTATGGCATCACGCTGGACGATGCCGGGAAGAACGTCCGCACGGCTTGGAGCGGCGACGTGTCGTCCTGCCATGACCTGGGCAAAGTCACCGTGACCGTGATGGATCACGTGGGCCCGGTGAATCGCAACGACATCAAGGTGCGCGACGAGCTGGAAGTGATGGCGCGCAACGAAGCCGCCAAGATGCACGCCGACACCGTCAAGCCGCTGGCCGATCCGAAAGACGGCTCGCAGCCATGGGGCGCCTACCAATGCGGCAACGCTCAGCTGGCGCCGTCAGCACGCCCTGCTAACCCAGCCAACCCGAGCCCAGCCCCATCGGGCACGACGGCACCGGGCGGGTTCGAGACGTATCCGGTCAAGGGCAACTGACTGGTCGCGTCGCGACGCCGACACCGTCGCCCCGGTTTTGCTGGGGCGACCGGCGGGTTACTCGCCAGCACCACCTGAAAGGCGCCTTCGTGGCGCCTTTTTCACGTGCGCAGGTCGACGCTCTTGCATGCCCACTGGGGAGAGGCATAAAATTCACATATATATATTACATATATGTACTATTTGGGCGTCACGCCATGAGCAGCTTTCTCCCCACCGAACAGCGACTGGCGGTCACACGCCAACGTTATCCTGCGTTCCCGCGGGATGCTGCCGTGCTCATCCGGCTGATCAAGCACATCTTCAAGCGCGTGCACGACGATGCGAACGCCATGCTGCGCCCCTACGGCATCAATCATCCCGAATACAACCTGCTGATGATGCTGTACGGGACCGAGGGTTACACCTTGCATCCCACGGAGTTGGCTGATGCGGCGGGCGAGAAGTCGGCCAACATCACCCGGCTGACCAATGAGCTGTGCGATAAAGGGCTTATCGCGCGCCATGCCAGTGATGAAGACCGCCGCAAGGTGGCACTCACGCTGACCAAGGACGGCGTGGCCTTGATCGAAAGTTTCCTGCCCGATGTCTGCGCTTTGCTGGTGCGGCAGGTTGGTGGCATGCAACCTCGTGAAATGGTGCAATTGGAGCGTCTGCTGAAGCGATTCCTGATACAGCTGGAGCAGGACTGAGCGATGTCGGCCGTACCTTCCGATCTTTCGATCCGACAACGCTGGCCGTGGCTGCGGGATTTTCTCGTCGGCGAGCGTCAGGGGTGGATCTTCGTCCTCAAGTGCATGCTGGCGTTCTACCTCGCCGCATGGCTGACGATGGTGTTTCAGCTGGAGCAGCCATCCACCACCATGATCACGGTATCCATCGTGATGCATCCGCAAAGCGGCATGGTGTTGGCCAAAAGCTTTTACCGCACGATCGGCACCTTTACTGGCAGCTTGTTTGCACTGCTGTTGATGACGGTGTTTCCGCAGCAGCGTGAACTGTTCCTGTTTAGTCTCTCACTGTGGGTAGGCCTGTGCGCCGGCGGCGCGGTGCTGTATCGCAACTTCATGTCTTACGGTTTCGTGCTCGCGGGCTACACCGCGGTGATCGTGATACTGCCGGCCATCGACAATCCTTACGCGGTGTTCAATTCAGCCGTGATGCGCGTAAGCGAGGTGATGCTCGGCATCATCGTGGCGGGTTTGGTCAGCGACATGGTGTTGCCAGAGCGTCTGCGTCAGGTCCTGCGGCGCAGGGCGCGGGAGCATTACGGGCACTTCATCGATTTCGCACGCGGCAGCCTGGGTGGCGCCATTCCGCGCGAGGATATGGAGCAGGCGCATCTTCACTTCGTGCGCGCCGCCGTGGAGATCGAAGACCTGCGTTCCACGGTGATCTTCGAAGACCCGGAAGCCCGGGCGCGTAGCAGTCGCATGCAGTTGCTCAACGTGCGCTACATGGCGGCGGCTACCAGCTTTCAGTCACTGCACCATCTGATCAACCGCTTGCAGCGAACCAACCATCCTCGAACAGCCGGTGCGCTGATCAAGCTCTATGCGCCTGTGGGCGAAGCGCTGTCGCCGCCCCCGGACGAGCAACACATGCCAAGGTTGATGGCCACGCGTCTGGAAGCCTGCGAGCCCAAGCTGCCGGCACTAGCTGCTCAATTGCGCGAAGAGCTGCGGCAGGATCCGGACCTGTTGCTGGAGTTCGACAGCGGCGCTGCGTTGCTCTATCGCTTCGTGCGAGAGTTGCGTGATTTTACGGCGCTGGAAGCCGCGCTGCGCGAGACGCAGGGCACGCTGGGCGGCACGGTGGAGCGAATCAGCTTTCGGCGCGCCAACGAGCTCGTCGCGCCGGCTATCGCGGTGGTCCGCACGTTCCTCACCCTGGCTGCGCTCAGCACGTTCTGGCTTGTGACGAACTGGCCGTCTGGAACCACAGCGATGTTGCTGGCGACGGTCTTCAGCGGGCTGCTCGCGACATCGCCACGACCGATCGCGGCAACGGTCAATATGTGGATCGGCGTTGCGCTGGGCATGCTGGCGGCCTTTATCGTGGTGCTATGGCTGTTGCCCGGCAGCGATGGTTTCCTGATGCTGATCCTCACCAGCGGACCCTTGCTGATGATCGGCCCGTACCTGACCACGCGCAACGCAACGTTGCCGGGCATCGGCTCGGGCTACATGCTGGGTTTCGCCACCATCCTGGCGTTGAAGAACCCCATGGTTTACGCGCCGGATCGCCTTTTCAATGACGCCATTGCTTCATTGTTTGGTCTGATCATGTGCGGCGTGGCATTCATGATCATTCCCGCAGTGATCGGTACGGAATGGCTACGCCGGCGCCAGCTGCAGCAACTGCGCCGCCAGGTAACGATCGCGGCCACCGCGCCACTCGAGGGCCTGGTGTATCGATTCGAGAGCGAGAATCGTGACCTGCTCCATCAGATCGTGCAGTACACCAAGCCCGGTAGCGACGAGTCGCGCTCCCAGCTGTCGTGGGCGTTGGCCGTGCATGACTCCGGCCGCGCAGTGATCGAGCTGCGCCAGGACATGCTGCACGCCGAGCTGCCGCCACCGATCATGGAAGTCATGCAACGAGCCGTGCAATCGCTAGCCCAGCTTTACGACGAGCCCGACAAGGCACGTTGGCAGGCCGCAGATCTCGACGTTGACCACGCCATTACATTGACCAGGCAGACATTGCCGCAGGCCCGCGCAAGCTGCCAGCCGGCGCTGGCGCATCTGCTGCAGTTGCGGACGGCACTGCGCGACGACGAGTCGGCGCTCGCCCCTTACATCGTCAAGGCACCGGAGACCGACCATGCCTCTTGAAATCGCCCTTGGCGACGCGCTGGTACCCGGCATGCTGCTGGTTTACCTGGGTTGTCTGCTGGTGCTGTGGGTGGTCGACACTATCGTCGGCCGCTACGGCCTGTATCGCTATGTCTGGCATCCGTCCCTGTTCCGTGTGGCCGTGTTCTTCGTGCTGTTTGGCGCGGCTGGCCTGTTGTTGTATCCCTGAGCCATCTCTATGACATTTCAGCCCCAAGCCCTGCTCCGATTTGCCATCACCGCGGTCGTCGTGATCGTGGCACTCGTGCTATGCCACCTCCTGTGGCGGCACTACATGTACTCGCCGTGGACGCGCGACGGCCGAGTACGTGCCGAGGTGGTGCGTATCGCGCCTGACGTCTCCGGTCTCGTCACGCGCGTGCCGGTGATCGACAACGCCGAAGTGAAGAAGGGCGACGTGCTCTTCGAGATCGATCCGCAGCGTTATCAGATCGCGCTAGAGCAGGCGGAGGCCAACCTCAACTCCGCCAAGGCAGCGGCGCGCGCCGCCGGCGCCAACATCGATGCCGTGCTCGCCAGCGCCGCCGCGCGCAAGGCCGAGTACGACATGCGCCAGGAGCAGGCGCAGCGTCGCCAGGAATTGGCGGACGTGGTGCCCAAGGAAGAGCGCACCGATGCCAAGTCGGCTGCCGTCACCGCGCACGCCATCTGGGAGCAGGCACAGGCCAGCGGGCATCAAGCCAATGCATCGCGCGAGCAGGCCGAGGCCGCCGTGGTGCAGGCGCAGGTGGCCGTCGACCGCGCCAAGCTGGACCTGGAGCGCACCGAAGTGCGTGCCCCCGTGGATGGCTACGTAACCAACCTCGACGTGCGCGTGGGCGACTACGCCGCCACCGGCAGCCCGCGCCTGGCCCTGATCGACCGGCATAGCTATTACATCTACGGCTATTTCGAGGAAACCAAGCTGCCGCACCTGCGCATAGGCGACACGGTCGACATCCGCCTGATGAGCGGTGGCACGCGCCTCAAAGGCCGTATCGTAGGCGTTGCGCGCGGCATTACCGACCGCGACAACCCGACCGGCCGTGATCTGCTGGCGGATGTGAACCCCACCTTCAACTGGGTGCGACTGGCGCAGCGCGTGCCGGTACGCATCGAGATTGAAGAGGAGAGCGTGCCCAAGGGCGTGATCCTGGCGGCGGGCATGACCGCCAGCATCGACGTGCAACCGAGTCGTGCGGCGGACAACGAACAAGCGCAGAAGTAACGCGAAGACCCTTGTAGGAGCGCCCTTGCGAACGGCCTTTCCGGCCGTCGCGCGAGGGCCATGCGCAAGCGCGTTCCTCCAATGAGGGGGAGGGTTGATACCATGGCGCCCCATGAATCGACCGTTACCCTCGCCACGCAGCCTTGCCCGCCGATTGCTGTCCCTGCGCCGGCGGCGTGGGCCCGACCTGTCCGCGCATGTGAATTTCGCCGTGCCGGCAGAGGCGATCACCACGCTAGCGGGGCCTGCGTCTTTCCGTGAAGCGCTGCTTTCGCTCATTGCGGGGGCGCAACACCGCATCGTGCTGGTGGCGCTGTATCTGCAGGACGACGAAGCCGGCCGGGAAGTGCTCGAAGCGCTGCACGCTGCACGCGCGGCGCGACCAGGGCTTTCCATCGAGGTCTATGTCGATTGGCACCGCGCTCGTCGCGGCCTGATCGGCAAGGGCAACAGCGAAGGCAATGCCGCCATGTACCGGCAGTACGCCGAGCGTTTCGGCGAGGGCGTGGTAATCCGCGGCGTGCCGGTGCAAACGCGCGAACTGTTCGGCGTGTTGCACCTGAAAGGCTTCATCATCGACGACGCGGTGCTCTACAGCGGCGCCAGCCTCAACGACGTCTACCTCGCAAAGCATGGCCGTTACCGGCTGGATCGCTACCACCTGATCCGCCACCAGCCATTGGCGGACAGCATGGTCGCCTACGTGCACCAGCAGTTCGGCGACGGTGATGCCGTGCCGCGATTGGATCGCCGGTCGCAGCCGCGCTCGCGCGAGTTGCAAGAACCGATCCGCCGCCTGCGCCAGTCACTACAAGAGGGGCAGTATGTCGGCGAGAGCGAAGTGCCCCGGCACGGTGACGTCATCGTGATTCCGCTCGCCGGCTTCGGGCGCGTGGACAATGTGCTCAACGAAACCCTGCTGGACCTGCTGCGTGGCGCGCAACGCCGCGTGATCCTGCTGACGCCGTACTTCAATCTGCCTCGCCCGGTGCGCACCGTGGTTGGCCAACTGCTGCGCCGTGGTTGTCAGCTGAGACATCATGGTGGGCGACAAGACCGCCAACGATTTCTACATTCCGCCCGACCAGCCGTTCAGTCGCATTGGCCTGCTGCCGTATTTGTACGAGGCCAATCTGCGTCGCTTCGCGCGCACGCATCAGCGCGCCATCGACAGCGGGCAGCTCAACCTGTGGCTATGGCGCGACGGCGATAACACCTATCACCTCAAGGGTCTGTTCGTGGACGAGGAGATCGCCGTGCTTACCGGCAACAACCTCAATCCCCGCGCATGGGCGTTGGACCTGGAGAATGGCCTGCTGCTGCGCGACCAGTCGCGCCAGCTCGTCGCGCAGCACGAAGCGGAGTGGCAGTCGTTGCGCAGTCACGCCACGCGCGTGGCGCACTATCATGATCTACCCGGCGCGCGCAGTTATCCGCCTGAAGTGCGCAAGCTGCTTCGTCGGTTGCGGCGCGTGCGGCTGGATAGCCTTATCGGCCGACTGCTCTGATAGGGGCAAGCGGGCGGCTCTGATCCAGTTGCAGCCGATACGCGAGAAAGCCCGGTACTTCGCGATAAACCGAATAGATATCCCGTCCAAACCAGCGACGCGGGTAGTCGCCGCCCGCATCGAGCACGCCCGCTTGGCGCAGCGCGAGCCGGGTACGGGGCAAATGGAAGAACTGAGAGACGGCCACCACGCTGCGCCCATGATGTACGGCGAGCCACGCTTGCGCATGCAGCGCCGACTCACGCGTGTTGTTTCCGTAGGGGTCTTCGACGATCGCTGGTGCCGGCACGCCATGTTCCACTAGCCACTGCTTCATGCCAGCGGCTTCGTTGCGGCCGTCGCGCGATTCAATGCCGCCGCTGACCATGATGGCGGTGCAACCGCCGCGGGCATACAGGGCTTGCGCGGCCTGCAGCCGGGCTTCCAGTCGTGGCATCGGGCGATTGGTACGAGTTACGGTGTTGCCCAGCACCAGCGCCAGGTCGGCGTGCTTCGGCCGGGTCAGAAGGCCCATGACGGCGATCGTGGAGGCGCCGATCGTCCAGACCGCCATCGCCCAGCCGATGAGTCGCAGCCAGCGGATGCGCGAGCGTGTGCGGGCCATTCCATGGCACTCCTTGATGACGAAGGACCCAAGTTTGCGCTTAAGCGCAGCGGACTTTCTGGCTGGAAAAAGGCGGAACGCGGGCGGCGGGTGTTCAGCCTGCCAGCCGCTCCAGTCGCATAGTCAGCCAACGCGCCACGTCTGGCCATTCACTGTCGATCACGCTGAAGCACACGGTATGGCGCAGCGTGCCGTCGGGACGGCGCTTGTGATTGCGCAGCATGCCTTCACGAACGGCGCCGAGGCGCTCGATGGCACGCTGCGAGTCGAGGTTGCGGTGGTCGGTGTGCAGTTCCACCGCGACGCAGCCGAGTGCTTCAAAGGCATGCTGGAACAACAGCCGCTTGCAGGCGGTGTTGAGATGGCTCTTTTGCCAGCGCTTGGCGTACCAGGTGTAACCAATGGCGACGCGGCGCGGATCGGCAACGAAATCGTAGAACCGCGTGGTGCCGACGATGTCGCCGCTGCTCTTTTCGCGCACCGCGAACGGCAGCATCAGGCCTGCTTTCTGCCCGTCGAGCGCCTTGGCGATATACGCCGCGGCCTCGCCCGGCGCCGGTGCGCTGGTGAACCATAGCTTCCATAGCTCGCCGTCCGCTGCGGCGGCCTCGAGGGCCGGAGCGTGTTCAGGCGTCAGGGGTTCAAGCGCGATAAAGGCGTCTTCCAGCAGGACAGGCGTCAGCGCGGACATCGGTGCTCCGGGAAAGAGGACGTTCAAGCGTCCAGGTCGGGGATCAGCTTGCTTTCCAGCCGCGCAATGTGATCCTTCAACAACAGCTTGCGCTTCTTCAGCCGGGTGACCTGCAGCTCGTCGCGGCTGAGCGTCGAGGCAAGGTGCTCGATGGCCACGTCGAGGTCGCGGTGTTCAACGCGCAACTCGGCCAGCAGATGGGCGATCTCGGCTTGGTCCTGGACCTGCATGATGGCGAAGGGCTTGGGAGGGAAACCCCAACAGTGTACCGCCGCCGGGGTGCGGATGCGCTGTTCAGCAAGGGCAGCCCGGCGATGAGCCCGCTACAATGGGAGGCCATCCCGCCTCGCCATCCCCATGTCCGCTCAGCCCGAAGCCATCCGCAAGCAGCACTACGAGGCCGCCAAGCTGGGCAAGCGTTTGCGTCATCAGGTGGGCCAGGCGGTTGCCGACTTCAATATGATCGAAGACGGCGACAAGATCATGGTGTGCCTGTCTGGTGGCAAGGATTCATATACCTTGCTCGACATCCTGCTGTCGCTGCAGGCCAAGGCGCCGGTGCGCTTTGAGATTGTCGCGGTGAATCTGGACCAGAAGCAGCCGGGTTTTCCCGCACACGTGTTGCCTGAGTATCTGACCGCGCGCGGCGTGCCGTTCCACATCATCGAGCAGGACACCTACAGCACCGTCACCCGTGTCATTCCCGAGGGGAAGACCATGTGTAGCCTGTGCTCGCGCCTGCGGCGCGGCGCGCTGTATCACTGGGCTGCGGCGAATGGTGTCACCAAGATCGCGCTGGGCCACCACCGCGACGATATCCTCGGCACGTTCTTCCTGAACCTGTTCTACCAGGCGCAGCTCAAGGCCATGCCGCCCAAGCTGCGTTCGGACGACGGCCGCCACGTGGTGATCCGCCCGTTGGCCTACAGCAAGGAAAGCGATATCGCCGCCTACGCTGAGGCGTGCGCGTTTCCGATCATTCCGTGCAACCTCTGTGGCTCGCAGGAAAACCTGCAACGCAAGGCGGTTAAGCGCATGATGGAGGACTGGGAGCAGACCCAGCCCGGCCGCGCCGAGAATATTTTCCGCGCGCTGGGCAACGTGGCACCCTCCCAGCTCGCCGATCGCAATCTGTTCGACTTCGCGTCGCTTGGCGCACGCGAAGACTTCGCCCGCGCCGATGCGCATCAGTGGCTTGCCGGGTCGTCCGACGAGTCGTCACTCCAACAAAAAACAGTCGAGTAACGCCGTGTCCCTCTTTGCATCCGTTGAAATGACCCCGGGCGATCCGATCCTGGGACTCACCGAGGCCTATCTGGCCGACAGCCGTCCGGGCAAGGTCAACCTGGGCGTGGGCATCTATTACGACGAGCAGGGCCGCATCCCGCTGATGCGTGCCGTGCACGAGGTGGAGAAATCGCTGGCGCTGGAAGCTAAGCCGCGCGGCTATCTGCCCATCGACGGCATGCCGGCCTATAACAGCGCCACGCAGAAACTGGTCTTCGGCGAAGACTCGCCGCTGTTGGCCGCCGGCCGCGTGGCCACCTCGCAGACCATCGGCGGCAGCGGTGCGCTGCGCATCGGCGCCGACCTGCTGAAGAAGGTGCTGCCCAACGCCAAGATCGCCATCAGCAACCCGAGCTGGGAAAACCATCGCGTGGTGTTCAGCGCGGCCGGCTTCGAGGTGGTGGAGTACGCCTATTACGATGCCGCTACGCACGGCCTGGACTTCGCCGGCATGCTGGCGGACCTTGGCAAGCTCGAGACGGGCACCGTCGTGCTGCTGCACGCGTGCTGCCACAACCCGACCGGCGTGGACCTCACCGCCGAACAGTGGCAGCAGGTGGTGGACCTGGTGAAGGACCGCGGCCTGATGCCCTTCATCGACATGGCCTACCAGGGTTTTGACGAGGGCATCGACGCCGACGCCACCGCCGTGCGCCTGTTCGCCGCCTCGGGCATCGATGCGTTCGTGGTCGCCAACTCGTACTCCAAGTCGTTCTCGCTGTACGGCGAGCGCGTGGGTGCGCTGTCGGTGGTGGGCAAGGACCGCGAAGAGGCGCTGCGCGTGCAGTCGCTGGTCAAGCGCACCATCCGCTCCAACTACTCCAGCCCGGCCACCCACGGCGGCGCACTGGTCTCGGCCGTGCTCAACAGCAAAGAGCTGAAGGCCATGTGGGAACAGGAGCTGGGCGAGATGCGCGAACGCATCCACGGGATGCGCGCTGGCATGGTGGAGAAGCTCGCCGCCGCCGGCTCGCCGCAGTTTGGCTTCATCCAGCAGCAGGCGGGTATGTTCTCGTACTCAGGTCTCAGCAAGACCCAGGTCGATCGCCTGCGGGATGAATACGCCATCTACGCCATCGGCACCGGCCGCATCTGCGTCGCCGCGCTCAACCGCGTCAACCTGGATACCGTGGTGAACGCGGTGGCTGCCGTCAGCCGCTGATCGCCAGCCTTACCTTTATGCCAGTCATTCCGGTTTCGGCCGGAGTGACAGCAACCAGTACGGATACCGAATGTTCTTCCGCAATCTCACGATGTTCCGCTTTTCCTCCAACGTTTCCGATGACCTGAACCGCCTCGACGAGGTGCTGGGTGAACATCGCCTGCGCCCCTGTGGCCCCATGGAAATGGGTACCAAGGGCTTTGTGCCGCCGGTGGGCCGCGGTGAGGAAGCCGCGCTCACCCACGTCGTGAACGCCTGCACCATGGTCACGGTGGGCAGCGAGGACAAACTCCTGCCAGGTGTTGTCGTGAACGACGAACTTCACCGCCGCGTGCAGAAAATCGCCGAAGAAGAAGGCCGCAAGGTCGGCGGTCGCGAGCGCAAGCGCCTGAAGGAAGACGTGCTCAACGAACTGGTGCCGCGCGCCTTCATCCGCAGCTCGCGCCAGCGCGCCTATGTGGACAAGAAGAACGGCTGGTTGGTGCTGGATACCTCCAGTCGCAAGTCCGCTGAGAACACGCTCACCCAGATGCGCGAGGCGCTCGGCAGCTTCCCGGCCGTGCCGCTGGCGCCTGAAGAAGGCCCGCGCGTGCTCATGACCGACTGGCTGGCCAACGGCAACCTGCCGGCCGGCCTCGCGCTGGGCGACGAGGTGGAGCTGCGCGACGCTGCGTCGGCCACGGGAGCCATTGCCAAGTGCCGTCGTCAGGATCTGGATGGCGAGGAAGTGAAGGAGCACCTGCGCAACGGCAAACAGGTGTTCCAGCTCGGTCTCACCTTCGATGAGCGCATGAGCTTCGTGCTGGGCGAGGATCTGATCGTCCGCAAGCTCAAGTTCCTCGACGTGGTCGTCGACGAACTGGGCGACAGCCACCCTGACGCCGCCGCAGAGGCCGACGCCACCTTCGCCCTGCTCACCCTCGAGGTAGAGCGCCTGCTGGGCAAGCTGGAGGAATGGTTCGGCCTGCCGCGTCCCGCCGAGGCCTGAGCCCGGGGACCTTGTTCAGCCTTCGCCGCCCTGACCGTATGGTCCGGGCGGTCACGGGCCCGTCTTGCGAAGCCTGCATGCTCCCCCCACATTCCCTTTGGGACACTAGTGGGCCTGGACGCCACTCGTAGTCGTAGCAGGGTGGAACATGACGCAGCATCTCGAAGGCGATTGGCTGGAACTGGCCACCGCAAGCGGTAGCACTATCCGTGTGCTCAAGGCGGCGCATCCGCGCGCGCGCCGTTTGCGCCTCACCGTCACGCCCAAGGGCGCGCGCGTGTCGTATCCCCACGGCACGCATCCGGCGCAGGTCAGCGCCTTCCTTCGTCATCACGCAGACTGGCTAGAGCGCAAGCTCGACGAGCTGCACCTCATCGTCAAACCTTTGCCACCGTTGCGCGTCGGTACGCCTACGGAATTCCCGCTCCGCGGTGAAACCGTGCAGCTCGATTGGGCGGAAGGCCCGTATCCGAAAGTCGAAGCAAGCGAAGGCGCGCTCACCCTGGTCATTCCGCGCCCGCACACGCGCGCGCTACCGGTGGCGCGCGGTCTGCTTGCCTCGCACTTCGAATCGCAGATCCGTCGTGACGTGGCGCGCTGGCTGGCCAGCTACGTGCCGCAACTCGGCCTCGCGCCAACCGCGTTGCGCGTGCGGCCCATGAAAAGCCTGTGGGGCAGCCTCGACACGCGCGATCGCATCAACCTCGACCTCGCCTTGGCACTCGCACCACCCAACGCGCTGAAGTATGTGCTCGCTCACGAGCTTTGCCACCTGAAAGTGCGTAGCCACGCTCCGCGCTTCTGGCAGCAGGTGGAGGGCTTGTTCCCCGACTGGCGCGAACAGCGCGACTGGCTGCGCCTCAACGGTGCATGGTTGAAGACGGAGCTGGATCGGCTCATTGCCGACGTTGCTGACTGACGAATCAGTCAGCAACGCCTGTTGCGTATGAAAACGTGCAGATGGACGACGTGACGGCTGTCACTTGCCGTCGCCCTGCTTACGCCTGAGTCTTTGGCCATCCGTTCACGGGGAAATGGCCATGGAGTTGCCCATCGAAGGAATCATCAAGGCAGCCTGGGTGGTGTTCGGGCTCTACTGGCTGTGGGGATGGCGGCGCGTGAAGAGCGCCCAGCGCGGTGAGCGCGTGCTGCCTCGCATCCTCAAATACTGGTTGCCGTTAGCCGTCGCCGTGTGGTTGATCGGACCCGATCGCTGGTTCCATGGAACGTGGTTGGGTGAGCGCATGTATCCCGCGTGGCTCGGTACCGCATTGCTCGGCGCATTGCTCGCATGGGCTGGCGTGGCCTTTGCCTGCTGGGGGCGCTACGTACTGGGACGCAACTGGAGTTCGGTGGTGCAGGTGAAGCAGGACCACGAGTTAATTCAGCGTGGCCCCTATCGCTTCGTTCGCCATCCGATTTACACAGGGCTGTTGCTAGCCTTCTTTGGTACCGGGATGGCCATCGGTGAATGGCGCGGGCCCATCTGCGTAGCCATCGTCGGCGTGTCGTTCTGGTTCAAGCTTCGACTGGAAGAGCGCTGGATGCGCGACAACTTCGGCGCTGCTTACGAGCAATACATGCAGCGGACCAAGGCGCTGATTCCCGGCGTGCTATAGCAGTGCTTCTGGGGCCGAATGGCTCAAGGGCCATCGGCGCGTGAGCGAAAACCACGTGATGATGCGTGCGATCTGAGGCTCTGCGTTAACCCCATTTCGGCATTCCCGGCGATTATGGAAGTATCGCCAACGGAAAGGACGCCATGTCGGCCACCATCGTACTGTCCCAGGACTGGACGCAGGCTTGCGCGCATGCGCTGGCCCACTTGCAGGAGCAATGGGCGCAATCGCAGGACGGCCCCGCCACGGATGCATCGCCATGGAGCGACGGCGAGTGCATGCGCCGCTATCGCCAAGGCGATGCCCAGGCTTTCCGTACTCTCTATGCGCGCTATCGCGACAAGCTGCACCGCTACGCGTTGCGGCTGGCTGGTAGGGCCAGCGAGGCAGAGGAGATCTTCCAGGACGTCTGGATGGCTGTCGTACACGGCAAGGATCGCTACGAGCCGCAGGCATCGTTCGCGGCGTGGCTGTTTGGTATTGCACATCGGCGGGCTGCGGATCGCTGGCGCGTACTTGGCCGGCATGCGCCGGACGCGATCGATGCATGTGGTGACGAGGAGGTGCTCGAGCAGCACGCCGCATCACCTCTGCATGCACCGGATCGCCTGTTGCACAACGACGCCTTGGGGCACGCACTGATCAAAGCCGTTCAGGCGTTGCCGCTTCCGCAACGCGAGGCCTTCCTGATGAAAGCGGAAGGGGAACTCAGTTTGGAGGACATCGCTACGGCCACCGGCACCACGCGAGAGACGGTGAAAAGCCGTCTGCGCTATGCGCAGCAAAAGTTGCGTGATGCGTTGGAGCCTTGGCGATGAGCAACGATGGCATGGACGAATTGCTGTCGATCTATCGGCGCACGGCTCGGGAGGCGCCACCACCGCTTGTGGACGCACGCATTCTGCGCGCCGCCGACCGCGTCGCCACGATGCGCCGGATCGGCCATCGTGCCGTGTGGCCGTTGGCTGCAGCGGCGTTACTGCTGGTCTGGGTCGTGGCAAGCGGCCCCCCGCGCGCCACAAATATCTCCCTCACTGCGAATGCAGGGCTGGACGCCGGACGCACCCGCGCCGAGTTGCTGCGCATGGACGTTATGCCGCCGCCCAGCGATCTGGACCGCTTTCTGATGAGTACAACCCCAGTGAATTCCACGCCTGACACAAGGAACGCGCCATGAAGAAAAGCTTCACCTATATGCTGCTGCTAAGTGGCCTGCTGGCGAGCGCCGCGCATGCGGCGGTCCCCAAAGGCTGGTTTGTTACCGGCTCAGCGGCCAGCGATTACGACATCGGTACGGAGAAGGGCGCGCGGGTATCGGGCAGCACCAGCGTTTATCTGCGAGCCAAGGAAGAAAACACCGGTTTCGGCAGCGTGATGCAGACCATCGATGCCACTGCCTACCACGGCAAGCGCGTACGCCTTTCCGGTTATCTACGCACCAAGGGCGCAGGCAAGGGGCAGCTGTGGATGCGCGTCGACGGTGCGGACCGCAAGAGCGTCGCCTTCGACAACATGGAGCTTCGTGCGCCGCAGGGTGATCACGATTGGCAACGCTATGACATCGTGCTGGACGTGCCGAACGACGCGCGCGACATCGCCTTCGGCGCACTGTTGCAGAACAAGGGCCAGGTCTGGGCCGACGGGCTGAAATTCGAGGTTGTAGGTAAGGACGTGCCGGTTACTGACGATGCGGCACACACCTTGCCGGATGCGCCGGTGAATCTCGGGTTTGCTGACTGAAGAGGGCAGGTGCCCGATAAGGCTGCGCGCCACCGCTTATGCGGCGGCGCGCATGTCGATCACGCGGCGGTTGCGTTCTTCATCAGTGCGACAGCGCGAACTGCGTGATGATGCGCGCGGTTTCATCAGGCTTCTCGACGTTGGGCATGTGGTTGCAGCCCGTGAGCATGCTGGTGCTGATGGCGCTGGCGTTCTTCAGGCCGTTGCGCAGGCTATCCAATGCGGAGATGTCGATGATCTTGTCATCATGGCACCACAGGCCGAGCACCGGCATCTGGAGCTGATCCAGACGGTTTTGCAGCGACAGATACTGCGAGGGATCGCGCAGTTCGTTGAACGTGTGGTCGAGGAAGCTGCGGTCTTTCTTGTTACGCTCGATCAACACGTCCTGAAAGCGGCCGGGAATGCTCAACGGCTTGACGAAGGCCCAGGCGGTGGCCTTGGCGAACTGCTCGCGGTTGTCGAAGATGAACACGTTCTTGCCGGCCATGGCTTCGCGCGAGAACTCGTTTTCGTTGGCCTTCAGGCCGAACGAGTCGATGAGTGCGAGCTCGGCGACGTGCTCCGGATGTTCGGCGGCGTAGACGCCGGCGATCGCGCCACCCATGGAGTGGCCGATAAGCACGAACTTGGGCAGGTGCAGCGTGTCGACAAAGCCCTGCAAGCGGGCGACCTGCGAGTCGACGTTGTAGCTGGCGCCATCGACGCGGGTGGATTCACCCCAGCCCGGCAGATCCGGTGCGATCACGTGGAAGTGGGGCGTGAGCTGTTCCATCTGCTTCAACCACACTTCCTTGCTGGCGGCGAAACCGTGCAGCAACAGCAGCGTGGGCCCCTCGCCACCTTCGTAGTACGACCAAGTTGTGTCGCCCACTTGCACGGAGTGCTTGTCCACATGCGCAGCCATGGCCTGGCGCTTGATGTCGGCGCTCATCAGCCATTGCGGCGCGAACAGGTAGGAGCCGCCCAGCACAACAGCCAGCACGATGGCGACGAAGCCAAGGAACTTGAGTCGACGCAGGGCGAGCCGTTGCCACAGGGGACGCGTTGGTGCGGTCGTGGTAGGCGTCGTTTTCTTGGTGGCCATGGGGGAACTCAGTAGTAGGAAATGCAGCTATCGATGGCGTCGCGGGCCTCCTTTTGCAAGGAGGCCCGCGCTGGGTTTACTTGGTCGCGTTCTTCTTGGCCTTTTCGATCAGTGTCTCGACCGCTTGCTGCGTCAGCGGGTGATAGCCGCTCTTGGCTTTGTCATACACCTGCTGCGCATAGGCGAGGCCTTCCGGCGTCTTCACAAAGGCGCGGTACAGCGGCATCGTCAGGTAGAGGCGACCGATACGCGTCATGTGCTCGGCGGCGGCTGGCCACACATCCTTGTCACCCGCGGCGATGGCGTGGCTATACCAGCGCATGCCGATCTCGGCGTTGGGTGTGCCGGTGAGGTGCCATGCGGTGTCGATCTGCTTGATCTTGTCGAGCGGCGTCACGTCCGGCAGGCCGTCGAGGAAGTACATCCATTCCTGCGTGTTCCAGCTCTTCGCATCCAGCTTGTCTGCGGCGAGCGAACCGGCGAGGAACGATGCACGCTCCTTGTCGATGGCGTTGAAGCGCGGCGAATCCGGTAGCGGCGCATCCTTGGGAATGCCCGGCTCGTACACCCACTGCTTCACTTCATCCCAGCTCATTTTGCCGGGATTCTTGTCGAACAGGTTGGCCTTCAGGTAATCGAGCATCTGCTCCGTGGTGATGCTCTGGAATGCGAAGTGCGCAAAATAGCCCTTCAGGTACGCATCGAAGATCTCGCGGCCGAAGCGCTGTTCCAGCGTACGCAGGAACCAGCTGCCCTTGTCGTACGGCACTTCGGAAATCGAATCGTCCGCGCCAATGCCGGGCTTGGGCGCAAGGCGCTGCGCGTTCTCCGGGATGTCCTTGATGTTCTTCTCTAGGCCGCGCGCGGAAATCAGCGCTTCTTCATCGGCCAAGGTCTTGCCGTAGACGGCCTCGGTGATACGGCCCTGCACGTAGGTGGTGAAACCTTCGTTGAGCCAGATGTCGCGCCACGCAGCGCTGGTAACCAAGTTGCCGGACCACGAGTGCGCCAACTCATGCGAAATCACCGACACCAGACTCTTGTCGCCCACCAGTAGCGTCGGCGTAGCGAAGGTCATGTTCGGGTTTTCCATGCCGCCGAACGGGAACGACGGCGGCAGCACCAGCAAGTCGTAGCGGCCCCAGGTATATGGGCCATACAGCGACTCGGCGGTCTTGATCAGCTTCTCGGTGTCCTCGAATTCCTTCGCCGCCTTGCCGACGATGCTCGGCTCGGCATAGACGGCCGAACGCGGGCCGGTTTCTTTCGCCGCGATATCGCCCGCCGCAATGGCGAGCAGGTACGAGGGAATGGGATGCGGCTGGCTGAAGCTGAAGTCACCATCCAGCGGATGGTTGGCATCGTTCAGTGCGCTCATCACCACGCGCACGTCCTTCGGTGCGGTGACATGGGCGTTATAAGTGAAACGAACGGCCGGCGAATCCTGCAGCGGCACCCACGAACGCGCATGGATGGATTCGGATTGCGAGAACATGAAGGGCAGCTTTTTGTCCGCTGTCTGCTCCGGCGTCAACCACTGCAGGCCGGAGGCCGTCGGTACCGTCGTGTAGACGATGCGTACCTGCGCGGGATGCTGCGGGGTGGCGATGGTCAGCTTGCTGCCCAGCTCCTTGTCATTCGGCGCCAGCGCGTACTTCAGCGCGCTTGCTTTGCCCGCGGCATCGATGCCTTCGATGCTGGCAATCTTCAGGTCGCGCGTGTCCAACACCAGCGACTTCGCCTTCGCGTCCTTCCAATCCAGCTTCAGCGTGGCCTGACCGTCCAACTGCTTGTGCGGAAAGTCGACCTTCAGGTCCAGATCCAGGTGCGTCACGCGGACCTGGTCGGGCTGGGCATAGGAATGCGGGTCGGCAGCGAAGGCGCTCAGCGGCAGCGCAAGCGCGCCGAAGGCGAGGAAGTGGGACGGGCGCATCGGGGGCACTCCAAAAGCAGGAATGCCGAGTATGCCATTGGCGGGTGGGTGGCCGCGGGTGTGGATGGTCATCCTGGGTTTTGCTGTCATCCCGGCCTACGCCGGGATGACGGTGGAGGGGTAGCTGTCTTGAGGGGGCAGCGATGCCTATCCCCAGCTTAGTGCGTCGAACCCGCCGTCGCGGGCGCTGCCTGCGGGCGCTGCAGCGACTGCACGTAATCGACCACGTCCTGCTTGGACACCACGCCGCGGTGGTTCTTGTCGATGGCGTCGAAATGCGCGCGGATAAAGGGCACCGGGCCCTTCTCGGCTTCTTCCTTCGTCAACAGGCCGTCCTTGTTCTTGTCGGCGATGTCGAAGTTCTTCATCGAATTCTGGGCTTGGTTAGCGATAGCGCCCAGGCCCGTCTGCGCGTGGCTGGCGGTAACGGCAAAGGCGGCGAGTGCGGCGATGATGAGAACGGTGTGACGCATGGTGAATGTCTCTCCCTGAAAAGGCGGGCGGAGTATGTCACCGGGGATGTGAGCAGTTCGTTCGGGCAGAGCCTTGCCGTTCTGCAGGAGCGCGCAGGTGCGCTCCTGCAGAACCAAACAAGGCCTTAGGCGCCCAGTTCCAGCGCGTTGGTCAGGTCGCCCGGCGGCGGGCCACCGGCGGCCACCATGGCCTCCTCGCGCATGGTCAGGCCGGGCAGCTTCTCCAGCCCGAAGCGGCGCGTGAGAAAGCGTGCGATGGAACCGGTGTCGTAGATGGTGTGGTCCACGTAGCCCTTCTTCGCGAGCGGCGACACGATCAGGGCGGGAATGCGCGAACCCGGCCCCCAGCGATCGCCCTTGGGCGGTGCCACGTGGTCCCACCAGCCGCCGTTCTCGTCGACGGTGATGACGACCAGCGTGTGCTTCCACGCCGCCGAATTCTGCAATGCATGAACGATGGTCATCACATGGCGGTCGCCCGCATCCACGTCCGAATAGCCGGCGTGCATGTTCAGGTCGCCCTCCGGCTTGTAGAAGCTCACGGCGGGCAGGCGGTTGGCCTCGATGTCGGCGAGGAAATGATTGGTCTTCGCCGTTTCACCCACGCCGGCATCGCGCAGGTGCTTTGCGCGCGCGGTGCTGCCGGGCGCAAAGCTCTTGAAGTAGTTCAGTGGCTGGTGGTGGATCTGGAAATTGGGGCGTTGCGGGAATTGGTGTTCGTCACCGTCGCCCTTGCCGTCCAGCGCGAGTTGCCACGCACCCGCATACCACGCCCAGTCCACATCCTTGGCGGACAGCATGTCACCGATGTTCTTGTGTACCTGCGGCGGCAGCGTGTTGGGGCTGTCTTCAGAGGCGAGATCCTCGTCCTTGCCCGATTGCGTACTGCTCGGCTGATACGGCGGCATCATGGTATTCACCGCCCAGAAGTCGGGCGTGAGCTGGCTGCGCGACGCAAACTTCGGCCTGCCCTGCATGGCGCTGGCCGGCGATTCGCCGGACAGCTTCAAGCGCGGATCGTCCGGCTTACCGCTTTCGGTCACAGCAATGTTGAACTGCGCCGGGCTCTTGTCGGCATCCGGATAGAACGGTGGTTGCGCGGCGACCAGATACTGATGGTTGAGGAACGAACCACCAAACGCGCCCATAAACCAGTTGTCGCACAGCGTGTATTGGCGGGCGAGCTGCCATAGGCGCAGATTGGCGGCGCTGTCGTCGTAGTGGCCCATCACCATGGCGCCGGTATCGCCCCACGCAACGAAGCCGTCGTTCTTGCCGCCATTGATCTGCCGCTGGTTCTCGTAGAACGCGTGCACCAAGTCGCGTGTCACCACGCCATGCGGCAAAGGCTCGCCGCTGCCGGTACGCAAGGCCCACGGCGCGTTCGGCAGGCCGGTGATGTCGTCCTGCATCACTTGGTAGGTGCGGTGGTTCACCGTCTGCTGGTGTGGGGCCAGGCCATGCCAGATCGGCGGCAGGTTGGTGAGTAGCGAGCCGTCGCGGTCGCGCTGCTGGTATTCCTCGGGCTTGAGCGCGCTGAGCGGCTGCTCCACGCCGGGGAAGTTGGCAAACAGATTGTTGAAGCTGCGGTTCTCCAGATAGATCACCACCACTTTCTGAATCTGCTTGCGCAACGCTTCGTCGATCGCGGCGGGCGCCCCGGGCGAGGGTCCAGCCGCCTTGCTGGCGGCCATCGCCTCGGTGCCGCCTAACGCAAGTGCGGCGCCACCCAGCGCGAGGCCGCCCAGCAGGCGGCGTCGGGTGGGATCTACGGGTTGTTGTTCTTCAACGGTATCGGGGGAGTGCTGAGGCGGTAGCTTGGTCACGGTGCTGCATCATCATAAAAACGGGATATGTCCGCCTTGGTCTCCTGCAGCGACGTCTGGTCGAGATAGATCATGTGACCCGATGGATAGAAGCCGTAGAAGACGTTCTTGCGTTCCGCCGGCTCCAGCCCAAGGTGGGTGAGGTCGAATTCGGTCGCGTAGAACGGCGTAGCCAGATCATAGTAACCGTTTGCCGAGAAGACCTTCAGGTGCGGGTTACGACGCATGGCGTCGCCCAGGTCGTCACCCACGTAGGTGGCCTGCAGCCAGCCGCCGTTCTTCTTGCGCTTCCAATCCCAGTTTTTGCCAATCGCTGCGTAGTTGTTGGGCAGGTACGGGCGGTCGTCAGTGAACTTCAGTTCGGTCGCGGCGTACTGATTGAATGCCGCCACGTAGGCGCCGGTGATAGCGTCGCTGGCGGTATCGCCATCGGGGGTTTCGCCAGCAGCATCCGGATCGATGCCTTGGAAACGGCCGTCCAGACGTCCCACCGTCAGTCGCTGGTCGCGCAGCAGTTCCTTGCGGAACCGGCTCGGGCTGACACGCAGATTGGCTTCCTTGATGTACTGCGGCGAGATACCCAGATAGCGGCTCATCTGGTTGGCGACGCGGTCGACCTCGGCCGGGTCGATGGCATCGCCCTTGGCGAGCGCCAGGGTGTAATCGCCCGAGGCGAAGCGGCGCACCTCGTCAAGGAAGGTTTTGATGTCGGCGGGCTTGTTCGGCACCTTGTTGTGGTACCACGCAATCGCCGCTTCGGTCGGCAGGTTCACGATGTAGCCGTGATCGATGCCCGGCGCGGCGACGGAAAAGTCGAGGATCGACGACATCAGGATGACGCCGTTGAACTCCATGCCGGCGTCCTGCAGCGACTTCACCAGCACGGCGGAGCGCGTAGTGCCGTAGCTTTCGCCGAACAGGAACTTGGGCGAATTCCAGCGGTTGTTCACGCTCACGTAGCGGCTGATGAACTTAGTGAACGCATCGGCGTCCTGGTCCACGCCCCACACGTCCTTGCCGTCGGTCTTGCCGACCAGGCGTGAGTAGCCGGTGCCTGGTGCATCGATGAAGACCAGGTCGCTCTTGTCCAGCAGACTCTGGTCGTTTGGCACCCAGTGATAGGGCGCAGGCGGAATCGGCTTGTCGCCATCGTTGGCCACGCGCACCGGGCCAAACGAGCCCATGTGCAGCCACATTGACGACGAACCCGGGCCGCCGTTGTAGAAGAACGTCACCGGACGTTTGCTGTTCTTGCCGCCGTCGGCCGTGTAAGCGACGTAGAAGAAGCTCACCGTCGGCTTGCCCTTGTCGTCACGAATGGTGAGGCGGCCGGCGGTGGCGGTGTAGCTGATGCTGCGGTTGCCCACGCGCACGCTGTGCTTCGTCACTGACGTCGTTTCGGGTGGCGCGGGTTGGCTATTGTCGTCGGCGTTCTTGTCTTTGTCCTTGTCACCCTGCTCGGACTTGGACGCGTCCTTCGGTGTATCGGCGGCGTGCAGCGGCAAAGTACCCAGCGCAAGAATCGTGGCGAGGGCGAGCGAAGCAAATGAAAGCTGGCGCATGTCAGTCGTCTCCGGTGGGGATCAGGAGTGGGTGGTGGCGTCGTAGTAGCGTGCCAGGTCGCCCTTGAGCTGCTGCAGCGCTTCAGTGTTGAGATAAATCATGTGGCCCGACGGGTAGTACAGGAAATGCACGTTGTTGCGGAGCGATGGCTCCAGGTTCATGTGCGAGATGTCGTACTCGGTGATGAAGAACGGCGTAGCGAAATCGTAGTAACCGTTGATCGACAGCAGTTGCAGGTTCGGGTTGGTGCGCATGGCGTGCGCGAGATCACCCGCGACATAGGCGGTCTGCAGCGGACGTTTGATGCCCGCGGCCTGATGCTTCCAATCCCACGCTTTGCCGATGTCGCCGAAGGTCGGGCGGTATTCGAGGTCACTGTGGTAATTGAGCTGGTTGCTCACGTAATCATGGAACGCAGTGACAAAGGCACCGCTGATGCCGGTGTCGGACGCATCGTAGTCCGGCGTTTCGCCGGCGGAATCCTCGTCTACACCTTCGAATCGCGCGTCGTAGCGGCCAATGGTGCGACGCTCATTGCGCAGCAGCTCCTTGCGGAAGCGCGAAGGGTCGACGCGCAAGTTCGCTTCCTTGATGTACTCGGCGGAAAGGCCGGTAAACGCCGCAAGCTGGCGTGCCACCGCATCCGCTTCGGCGGGCGGTACGTCCTGCCCCTTGGCGAGCGCCGTGGCATATGGGCCGCGCGCGAAAGCGCGGACCTGGTCGAGATAAGTCTTCAGATCGGCTGGCTTGTTCGCCAGCTTGTTGTGATACCACGCGGCCGCGGCGTAGCTCGGCACGTAGCCGATATACATCTCGTCGTAGCCGGGGTTGCGCACGCCGTAGTTGAGGATGGACGACATGATGATCACGCCGTTGAGCGACATGCCCTTGTCCTGCAGCGCGTCGGCCAGCGCGCCGGAGCGCGTGGTGCCATAGCTTTCACCGTAGAGGAACTTGGGCGAATTCCAGCGATTATTGATGGTCACGTAGCGCTGGATGGCGCGCGAGAACGCTGATACGTCCTGATCCACGCCCCAGAAATCCTTGCCTTCGTTTTTGCCGAGCGGACGCGAATAACCCGTGCCCACCGCATCGATAAAGACCAGGTCGGTCTTGTCGAGCAGGCTGTCGCTGTTCGGTACCAGCTTGTACGGCGCGGGCGCAGTGGCCGCAGGGCTGGCGGTAGCGATACGCACCGGGCCAAACGAACCCATGTGCAGCCACATCGACGACGAGCCGGGGCCGCCGTTATAGAGGAAGGTGACCGGGCGCTTCTCCGGCTTGCCGGTGTCCACCGTATAGGCCACGTAGAACACGCTGGCCTGTGGCTCACCCTTGTCGTCGCGGATGATCACCGTGCCTGCCGTGGCGGTGTACGACACCGATCGGCCGTTGACGCTCACACTGTGCTTGGTGCGCACCGCCGTCTCGGTACTGGGGGCCTGGATGTCCTCGTCCTTGCTGGCAGCGGCCTTCTTGTCGGGCGGCGCATCCTTGGCCAGGGTCATGGAACACGGCGACAGCACAAGGCTGCCGGCCATCAGCAAGGTCAAAAGGCGACGCATGGAACTCCCCAGGGCTTTGGATCGATGTAAGCCCGAGTATGCGTAGGAAGGCCGACGGATGACCGTGACAAAAGTACTGGGAGACTTGCTTTTGACTGACGAAAATTTGCCGAGGTAGCATCACCGCAAGATCAAACGCAGGGAGCGCGGGGATGAGGCCATGGATCGTGCCGGTGCTGCTTGCAGCGGTTTCTTGCGGTATGGCGCGGGCGGAGGAGGGCGATGTGCCGGCGCGAGTAGCGGCTTCCTGCCCGGCAGCGGCGGCCTGGATAAAGGCTAATGCCGTGCAGCAGGCCAAGAGCCGTGACGGCGGTCGTACGTTCTCCGAGCCCGCGTTGCGTACTGCATTGCAGCAGCATGCCGACCGGGACCAGCAGGTACGCGATGCATTGATAGCCGTTGGCATGGACATGGACAGCAAGGAAGCGAAGGCCGTGCAGCAGGTCGATGCGACCAACCTCGCCTGGCTCAAGAGCGTGATCGCTCGCTCGGGTTTCCCCACGCCGGAGCAAGTCGGCATACAGGGCGTCACCAACGCCTGGCTGCTCGTGCAGCATGCAGATAGCGATCCGGCGTTTCAGTCGCACGTGCTTGGCCTGCTCGAACCTCGCGCGCACGACGGCACGATTCGCCCCTCGGATTACGCCATGCTGGTCGATCGCGTGCGTACTAACCAGGGCAAGCCGCAGCTCTATGGTTCCCAGTTCGTTGGTGACGCCGCGAAGCCCAGCGACATGCATCTATCGCCGGTGGAAGACCCGGCGCATCTGGAAGAACGGCGCGCGCGCATGGGCCTGATGCCCATGCATGACTACGAGTGCGCGCTGCGCGCGATGTACGCGACCGACTCCGCCCCGAAGTAGAGCCGCCACCATCCCTGACGATGCGGCGGCTCGTGTCGATCCGTGGTCATTGCTTGCGCTTGGGCCCCTGTGGAGGGCCGGTCCTGCCGTGATAGGAGCGGTGCATTCTGCCTCCGTTTCGGTATCACCAATGGTCTAGCGACAGCCGCAAGCCGCCTGCCAATACTTCAGGGTGCCATCTGGACACGGAGAGGGCGATGAGCGACATCCGGGATTTCGACGTGGACCTCGGCATCCATGATCGCTATGTGGCGTTTAGCGCGGAGGTCGTTCGACTTTCACTGTTGGCGCCGGTGGTACTCGCTTTCTTCGCCACTTATCTGCAAAAGACCGCAGATCATGGCCAGGATGCGTTCAAGCAAGCGTCGTCGTCGTTCGAGTGGTGCTTCATCTTCATGGCGCTGGCCGTCGGTTGCGGACTGGCCCATCGCTTCTTCGCGATCGAGTTTCTGCAATGGGTGGTAGAGAAGAAGCGGGGAATCGAACCCAGCAAGGCGCACGGTCACTTTCTGAGCGTGGCTTCCACACTCAGCATTATCGCCACACCGTCACTGCTCGCCGTCGCCGCGTGGTTCTTGCTGCAGGCGGTACGCGACGTATTCAAAACGTTGTGAGCTGAATGCGCCAGCATGGACGCGCCGAAGCAAGGAAAGCGGTCGTCACCCTGTCAGCAAGAGAGGCGCCCGGATACGCATCGTACAGCGCTATCGATTAGGAGCCATGCATGCCTGCGTCCATCAAGCACGTCTTCGTACTCATGTTGGAAAATCGCTCGTTCGATCACATGCTCGGCTATCTGCCCGGCGTGGATGGCGTAAAGACGGGGATGAGCAATCCGGACCCTTCGGCTTCACCTCTGCCACCGGTGCAAGCCAGCAATGGAGCAACGGATCGGCCGGCGTCGGACCCAGGCCACGAATTCGAAAACGTCTGGCAGCAGCTCTATTCGACGCCGCCGCCGGACGGCTTTACCGGAGACTCCTCGGCGGTACCGACGATGCAGGGATTCGTGGCGAGCGGCGGCCCGGAGACGATGGCGTGTTTCACCCAAGCCGGCGTGCCTGTGCTCACGCAGCTTGCGCAGTTGTTTACCGTGTTCGACAACTGGCACTCATCCATGCCCGGTCCCACGTGGCCGAACCGGTTCTTTGTGCACGCGGGTTCGTCCGGCGGGCTGACGAACAGTCCGAGTGCACTGACGTCGCTTGCGGGGGTCACCCTTGCTGAGGCGGCCTTCAGTTTCGAAAATGGATCCATCTACGACCGCCTCGACGACAAAGGCCTGTCGTGGCGGGTCTTCCATGGCGACGCATTGCCTCAGGTGCTGGCGGTCAAACGTCATGTCATGCCGTTCATCGACAACAGTGCGAACTTTGCATCCATCAGTCCCGATAGTTCGGACGACGCTTTCGCCGCCCAACTCCAATCCGGTCAGTACGACGTCGCGTACACCTTCATCGAGCCCGACTACAGCATTCTGACCAACATGTACGGCGGCAACTCCCAGCATCCCAAGGGCAATATCTCCAGCGGAGAAGCGTTGATCAAGTACGTCTACGAGACCATCCGCAATTCGCCCGTGTGGGTAGAGTCACTGCTATTGATCACCTACGACGAACATGGCGGATTCTTCGACCACGTCATTCCGCCAACATGTGACGCCCCGGGTGATGCGGACTTGAATTCGGGGCACGCCTCCGATCCGTATCCCTTCGACTTCCGCCGCTATGGTGTTCGCGTGCCGGCCGTGCTGGTGTCGCCGTGGGTCGATGCAGGTTTGAACCATGATCTTTTTGATCACACCTCCGTGCTGAAAACATTGGAGATGCTCTTCCAGCTCAATGCGCTGACTGATCGCGATGCCGGGGCAGCTTCTCTCCTGCCATTGCTCACGCGTACGGACCCCAGGGTGAGCGACATGCAGGCACCGACGAAACTCAACGCCCCAGCTCTTCAGGCCATGGCGGCAGCATCCGTTCCTATTGATCCTGACGCTGCACCCGATCCGGCGCTGGCGGGCTTCACCCGTATTGCTGCGAGCCTCGACATCGGCCTGACACACAGTCAGGCGCCGCAAGCCGCGCCACTCGTGCTGGAGCAGATTCGTCTGCCGGAAACCTCGGTAAAGACCACTAAGCAGAGTCTGGACTACATCCAGGGCGTGCTGGATCGCCTGAATCAGCATCGCGCGTCTATTGCCCGCCACTGACGCCATCGGAAGCGCCAAAAACAAAACCGCCGCGTCGGCAAGACAGCGGCGGTTTCGTGGACCAGCTTATCGCCGACGAATCAGGGCGTAGCGGGTGGCTGCTGTTGCGGCTGCGTCGTCGGCGTGGCGGTGGTGCTTGCCGGTGGGGGAGCCGGTGTGGGCAGCACCAGCGCCGGGTTGGCCTGCACGGCTTCCAGTGCGCGGATCTGCTGCTTCACCGCATCGAGCTGCGCATTGGTGTTGTGCAGATCGCTACTAAGCGTGACGGCCTGCTGGCGCGACTGTTCCTGCGCCTCGGCCACCTGGCGGGCCTGTTGTTGCTGGTTGTTCGCATCCTGCTGCAGGCTACGCAGCTTGGCTTCGTTCACCGAGATCATGTGCTCGGCGTACTTGTTGCCGGCATCCAGGCGCAAGGTGTCGATTTCGACCTGGCCCAGCGTCTGCGTCTGCGCCACAAAGGTGCGGTAAAGGCTTTCGGCATCATCGAAGGAGTCTGTCTGCATCACGCGCCAGAACTCCTTGCCGTGAAACAGCACCACGTAATAGCCCAGCGTTTCCGGACGGAACAGCAGGCTTGCACCGTAGGTGCTGTTGTACGTCGTGCGTATTTCGGTGAGCTGGTGGTTATCGATCAGCTGACGCAGGCTCTCGACCGTATTCAACGGCACCCTGGGCGGCGTGGCGGCCGGAGCGGCCACCGCCTGGGGCATCGGGTTGTTGGCCGTGGCGGGTGCGCTGGCGCAGGCCGACGTGGCCATGAGGACCATGGTGCCCATGGCGAACAGCACACATCGTGGGCTCGCGCTGCGAGTCAAAGCCTTCATCCCGTCTTTCCCCTCTGATCGTGGTCGGCCCCGGGGCGCGCTTGGGCGCGCACTCCCTCCATGGCCGGGCCATCCGGGACAGTCTAAGGGTCTGCCCGGGGCGGTCAAGGGGCGGCGGCTTACAACGGGCGCCAACTAGTAGACCAACTGCACACCGTGACACTGCAATGACTGCAGAGACACCGTGCTGACGCCCAGGTTGATACCCAGCGCGCTGGTCAGCAGTGGGGTGAGGACCTGGGAGCCCAGGCTGTTCAGTGGCCCTTGCAGGGCCTGCACAACGAAGCCAAGCACCGCCACCAGGCTGTTGGGGAGCGAGGTCGATCCACCATTCATGGCGGTCTGGATGGCTGCGATGCAGGACGGCTGGTTGCCCAGCGCACAAACTGTCTGGGTGAGGACACCGCCCAGCAGGTTGACTACGCCGCCCAGCAGGTTACCCGTACCGGTGAGCAGGCCCGGTATGTTGAGGGTCAGCGTGCTGCCGAGGATGTTGCCAACGCTGCTGGTGGTGTTCTGCAGGAAACCCTGCAAGCCCGTCGTACTGCTCGAAAGCTGGTTCAGCGCCGCCGAAAGCTGGTTGAGGTTGGGGGTGAGTCCCGTATGGGATGCGACGTTGTTGTTCCACAGATCCGTTGCTAAAGGCAGGGAGATCCCCGACGAGCTGGACGGCGTCGTCGACTGGGTGATCAGTGCAGTCGTCAGCGCCGTGAACAGGTTGCTGACGGCCGTGCCGATGTTCAGCGTCGTGCCATTGGAAGGAATGTTGGCGGACGTACCGGCAGTGAGTGTGCCGGTGCCGTTAGCCGACAGGCCGGTCAGCGTGAATGGGTTGCCCACCTGGGCGAGCACCGCGCCGGCAGCCTTCACTGTCAGCAAGGGATTGGTGTTGGTGATGGGAATCTGCGCGCAACTACCCGCCGTACTGAAAGCGCTGGCCTGGGTGATGCCGCCCACACACATCTGCAGGATCGACGAGGTGACGTTGAACGTGGCCGTCTGCGGGCTGCCGTTCGTTGATGTGCAAAGGCTGGCGACCGTCGCCTGCGCGTTGACCAGGTCGATAGCGATGGGCAGGTTGAGGCTGATCGATACCAGCGGACTTAGCAGCGCCCCGACCAGCGGGATACTGGCGGAGTTGAACTGCACGTTGACGAAGGCACGCACCTGCGCGGTCGACGCCGTGGCACCGACACCGCCAATGCCGATCTGTGGTGGCTCGATCACCGCAAACGCGGTGCTGATGCTGAGCCCGGGTATCGCGCCGGCCGGCGTGGATAGGTTGCCACTCAACGCGTGCTGCCCCGTCGCCACGGCGACCGCCGTGCTGATCAGTTGCAGTGCGCTGACTTGAGCATTGAGCGCGGATTGCAAACCGGCCGAATCCGGCGCTGTGATCTGCGCAAACAAGCCCGATGTCGGCCCGTTGGAGCCCAGCGTCACCTGTCCGGGTGCACTGCCAATAGCCGCAGTAACCGCGTTGACCAGCGTCGCGTTGGCGCTCAGCAGTTGTTGTTGGCCTGCGGCATTGACCACGGCATTGAGCACGTCGATCAGGGCATGGGCCTGCACCGACGATGCGAGAAGCTGATTAAGCCCACCGACACTGATATTGGCCGGTATCTGCACACCAAGCTGATTGAGCAAGCCGGACGGCGTAATCGTGGCATTGGCGAGCCCCTGGTAGCCCACCAGCGACGCCTCGGGAATAGTGAGCCCGACAGCACTCAACGCCTGGCCCAGTGGCGATTGCCCGCTCACCGTCGCCAGCGTGCTGCCAATACTGAATACCGCGGTGGGCTCCTGGCTGGATGCCACTGCTTCGGCACTGACGTTGGGTAGGTTGCCGGCAAAACCCCAGATGGGCAGCACCGGGCGTTGTGCCACCACTTTCACCGCATTGGGCGTGGAGCCCGATACCGTCGTGCTGAAATGGTCGCTGATGCTGGCATTGGCGACCGGATCCCATGTGCCGCACTGGATCGTTAGCGTGCCGCTGCTGGTGAACTTGTTCTCGACCAGCGCGTTACCGCTCGCCGCGGTGTTGCCCATGTTGTTCGATGCGCAGGCAGTAAGCTGTTGCGCGCCCGCGAGCGCAGCCAGGTCCGCCACCCTCTGTGTGTCACGTCTGGCCCAGTAGAGATAGCCCACCTCAACCATGCCAAGCATGCTCAGGAGGAACAGCAGCATCAGCAACATGGTGACTGCCGTGGCGCCGCGCTGCACGCGGCCCGAGTGGTCGCGTACCCAACACCGTGATTTCCGTTCGTGGAAGGCGTATGGCATGGCGGTCACGGCATGTTTGAGGAGCCTGATCCGCCGGTGCTGTTCTTGGACACTGCGGCCTCATAGAACTCGGGGATCGGGTGTTCGAAGCTCTTGAGGTAGCGCTGATAGCTCGCCGAGGCTTGCTGGCCCGGTATGGGCAGCAGCTTGCCTGCGTGCGTGCCCTGCGCCTGCATGCTGAGTAACTGCCTCGTCACGTCACCGATCTGGGGCGTTGCATCGGCAACCGGCGTCGGTTGGACGGGCGCAGGCGTCGGTGAAGTGGCGGGCGCATTCGCGGCTGCGGGTGAGTCGGTGGGCCCAAGCATCTGTCCGGTGATCGGCGCCTGTTGCGCGCTCACACCAAGGCATGTCGTAGAGGCGATCAGCGCGATGGCAATCCATCGTGCGTGCACGCAAATCGTCGATGGCATCATGGCCGTGCCTCGTAAGCGGTGGCGTCGGTGGTGAAACGTTGCAGCATGCTGGCGGGCACGTCCGCCTTGGTGGATGTGCTGCGTATATCCGTGGTCGCGGCAATTGGCATCGCGGCGCGAGCAGGCGGCACGGCGGCCTGTCGCTGGCGTGAGGCGAGCTGCACCGCTAGTCGCCGCACGTCATCCTGGCTGTTGGCCGGTAACTGGCCGCGCTGCATGATCGCGTCCGCGCGCGTGGTGTCGCCGGTCAGCATCGCCCACAGGGCGAGATTGGCGATCACCTTGGCATTGGTTGGATCGAGCTCGGCTGCCATCGCCAGTGGATCTTTCGCTGTCGTCACTTGCCCGGCGCACAGGCGTGCGTAGCCGAGATCGCTGAGGTAGGCCGCATTCACTGGTTCCAGTTCGGTGGCCTTGAGCAGCGCTTCGTCAGCGCCTACTGGGTTATTTGATTGCGCATCGACCAGACCCAGCCCATGCCACGCCGCCGCGGCCTGGTCGCCGCTGAGCAGGCCGCGGTAGATGGTGCGCGCTGCGTCGAGCTGTCCCGTTGCCCGCAACGCATCGGCCTGACGGCGACGCAGCTCGGGCGCATCGCCGTAACGCTGCCGATAGGCATCGATGTGCGCGAGCGAGGCGTAATACGCGCCCTGTTGCTGCATCTGACGGATAAGGTCCATGTACACCGTCTTGTCATCGCGTGCGCTGGTGCTCGGCGCCACCAGCGATGCCGTTGGTGTGTGATTGGGATAGCCGCCAAGCGTCTTGCCGCAGGCGGCGAGCAACACGCAGGCCGACGCGGCGAACAGCCAGCGATAGACGGAGGGGCGATGGATCATGGTCAGTGTCCTTGCAGCTTGGTCATGCTGGCGATGAGCGAGATAACCGCCGGCCCTGCAAGCACGACCATCAGCGCCGGTATCAGGGTGAGCATCATCACCACGGTCATCTTCACGGAGAGCTTGCCGCTCTGCTCCTTCATGCGCAGCTTGCGCTGCTCGCGCAAGCGGTCACCGAACTGACGCAGCGGCTCCTGCACGGCGCCGCCGTGTTCGTGCACCTGCACCAGAATCTGCACGAGGGTCTTCAGGCCGTCGTTGTCGAACTCGCACAAGCGATGCAGTGATTGCATGCGTGAGCGTCCGCGCAGATACAGTGCGTTGGCGTCGCCTACTTCGCGGCTCAGCAATGGCATGGCTTCCTGGAAGCGATCGGCGACCATCTGCAGGCTCTGGTCCACGCTGAAGCCCACGCCTTGTAGGAGACGTAGCAGATCAATCAGGAGCGGTAGTTCGCTGTCGGCGCGCTTGCGCAGACGCTGGGCCCAGGCGCTCAGCGCAAACTTGGGCGCGATCAGGCCGAAAGCGGCCGCACCGATGAATACTACGAATGCACGGAATCCGCTCGGCGCTTGCCACAGCAGCACCGGCAAAGGCACCGCCATGGCCAGCGCAAGCCGCAGGCCCAGAAACACGGCGCGTCCCTCGCCCGTGTTGCGGTTGATCTGCCCGAGTAGCATGCGGTCTTCCGGCGTAATCAGCGCCTGCCCCAGCCGGCTGCGTTCAAAGCGCTTGCCCAGCAAGTCGAGCCAACGCACGACGACCTGCCAACCATGTTCCTCATGCTCCGTTTCGGCATCGGTGGTGCCGCTGGTGGAAGGAAGTTGCAGCGCGCGATCGATCACGCGGCTCTCCACGCGCCGTTGCCGCACGTGCCGCACCGCTTCGTTGGCGAGCAAGGCGAGGCCGGCGACCAGCGCCACGACCGCAACCACCATGATCCAACCCGTCTCCACGGCACACCCCCTGTAAGCAATCCCGTGCTGGCGCGACGCGCGCGACTACAGCGATTTGGCAAGGCGATAGAGCAACAGACCGCCGGTCAGCTCCAACACGAGCGCCACGAGCAGGAACTTGTGCCCCAGTGGTTCATAGAACATGGGCTTGAAGAAAACCGGATCGACCAGCGTCATGAAAGTCGCCACCGCTACCGGCAGCAGCGCCAGCACCCAGGCAGACATGCGCGTTTCCGATGTGATGGCCTTCAACTCGGCGCGCGCATGCGCGTGATCGCGCATGAAATCGCCCATGCGCTGCAGGATGTGATCCGAGCGGCCACCCACGCGCATGCCAATGCCAAGCACGGCGTGGAGCAGGGAAAGCTCTTCCAGATGGTAGGGCCGGGTCGCCAGCGCTAGCGCCTGGTCGAGATCCGCACCCGCGTGCATGGATGACAAGGTGCGATCCAGCAGGCTTCGCAAGGGCATCGCCACCGACTTGGTTGTGGTCTGGAATGCCATTGGCAGGCTGTTGCCCACGCTGGTCATGCGGATCATGCCGTCGAGAAAATCCGGCAACTGGGCAAGCAGCTTCTGTTGTTGCTTCTCGATGCGTCGGCGTAGCCAAAGCCATACCAGCGCGCTATACAAGCCAAGTACCAGCGGCATGGCGAGCACGCTGCTGATACGCCACCATGCGAGTAGCGCAAGCACGAGCCCGAAACACGCGATGACGGCATAAATTGCGCGGTTGGGCGGAAGATCGGCGCGCATCAGCAAGCCATCCGCGCTCTGAAGTAGCGCCCGCTTGCGCTGACCGGGTAGGGGCGGCGGCTGCATTCGCCGCTCGGCGGGTTGGTGTGTCACCAAGCGCTGCTCGATGCTCTCCAGACTCTTGCGCTGTTGCAGCCGTAGCGCGCTACCCCACCACAGCTCGATCGCGCCAGCGAGCAGCAAGAGCGTGATGGCGGCAAGGGCAAGCGACTGGATCATGCGAAAGGCCCGCTGCTTTCGCGCAGCATCTGCCGGAATGGCTCCAACTTGGTGGTATGCGGTTGCAGGCCCAGGCTCATCCAGCGGTCGACATCCTTACCGTCGCGGTCGACGAACGGGTCATGCCGGTACATGTCCTGCGTGGTGAGGATGTTGTCACCAACGCCGGTGACTTCGGTGATCGAAGAAATCACGCGACGGCCGTTGCTGAGTCGGGCGATCTGCACGATGAAATCCACCGCGCTCGCGATCTGGCGACGCAGGCTGTTCTCACTTCCCTGGAAGCCGGCGAAACCAGCGAGCATCTCGAGGCGATACAGCGCATCACGCGGCGAGTTGGCGTGGATGGTAGACATGGAACCGTCGTGGCCGGTGTTCATGGCCTGCAGCATTTCCAGTACTTCGGTACCGCGTACCTCGCCCACTACGATGCGGTCGGGGCGCATGCGCAGGCTGTTTCGCACCAGGTCGCGAATGCTCACTGCACCCTCGCCGTCGAAGCTGCCCAGGCGGCTCTCTAGGCGCACCACGTGCGGATGATTAAGCGAAAGCTCGGCAGTGTCCTCAATGGTGATCACACGCTCTTGGGACGGAATAAAGCTCGCCAGTGCGTTGAGCAGCGAGGTCTTGCCCGAGCTGGTACCGCCGGACACGATGATGTTGCAGCGACCGAGCACCATCGCTTCCAGTAGCGTGCGGATCGCGCGATCGAAGGTGCCTTTCTCCTGCAACTCGTCGGGGGTGAATGGGTCCTTGCGGAATTTGCGGATGGAGACGCAGGGCCCGGTGACCGACAGCGGCTCGATGATGGCGTTGAGGCGGCCGCCATTGGGCAGGCGGGCGTCCACCATGGGATTGGAGTCGTCCAGGCGACGTCCGAGCGGTGCCAGGATGCGACGCACGATGCGCAGCAGATGGTGGTTGTCGCTGAAACGGATGTTTTCGCGCCGGAGTATGCCGCCACGTGACACGTACACGTCATCGTGTCCGTTGATCAGGATGTCCTCGACGTCTGCATCCAGCAGCAGGTCGTCGAGGGGACCGAAACCGGTCAGTTCCTTAACTAGTGCACCGGATACCTGCTGCATCTCCGATTCGTTGACCGGGATGCGCCACTCCTGCACGAAGCTCGCGGTTTCCGTCTCCACGTACTTCGTAACGGTGCTGCGTGACCATGACGCAATGTCGATGCGCTGGTCTTCGATGCGATTGAGCAGGAACTCGTGCGCGGCGGACAGCACGTCCTGGAATTGCTGAGTTTGCTCGAACGGCAAGTCCGCCCCGTGCAGTCGGGCCGACACGTCCGCCCTGCGCAGCGCAGCGGCCAGCAACGCACTGGACGAGTTCAGCGGCGTTTCCATAGGTTACCCCCCAGTCGGTTGAGCAACGCTTTCAGGGACCCCTTGTCGGCCTCGCGCTTCACGCGCAGACGGAAGCGGGAGAGCAAGGGCGAGAGCGCGCGTACATAGGCATCGTTCGGCGAGGTTTCGTGCAACAGGGACCCGCGATTGGCCGCCGCGCGCAGCGGGCGCGAACGTTCCGGCAGGGTGGCGAGCAATGGCAGACTGAAGCGTTCCGACATGCGGGCGCCGGTAATGCCGCAGGCTTCGTCGTAGCGGTTCACCACCAGTGACACGCGCAGGTCGCGTGCTTGCGCACGTTCCAGTTGGCGCAGGCACGCATCCAGCGCCACCATTGAGCCAATCGACTGGTCGGTCACCAACCAGATTTCATCGGCCAGCTTGAGTAGTGAGTGAGCGACGTCGTCCAGTGCTCGACTGTCGAGATCGCACAACACTAGGTCGAACATGGAGAGCAGACGCTCCAGCAAGGGAGCGACTTCAGCGCCGGCGAGGCTGATGTTCCGCTCGCGCGGCTGCCCAAGCACGGCGGTGCCACTGGCATGGCGCGGCACCGCGGTACGGACCAGCGTGGCGTCGACCCGATTGGCGTTGCGCAGGGCGTCGTCAAGATGGAAGTCGCCGCCGGTGCCCAGGTAAAGGCCGACGTCGCCGCTGGAATGACCGAGGTCCAGCAGCATTACGTTGTTGGCGCTGTCCGGCGCATCCGTCTGCGGTTTGGCGGAAGCGGCCAGTGCGCCTAGATGCGCCGCCAAGGTGCTGCTACCCAAGCCGGGGCGAACGCCACACACCAGCACGAGCTGTCCGCGCTTCACTGCGCGGGCTGGCTGGCCCGAAGCAGCCGTTTTCAGCTGTTCCAGCGCGGTCTTCAATTGCTCGAGGATTTCCTCGTCGCCTGCGTCGATGTCGATGAATTCCTTCAGACCCGCGCGCATCGCACCCAGCACGCCCGCGCCGCGATCGGACGCAGCCGCGCCGATACCCAGCAGGGTCAGACCGGGGTCGAGTGCCATCAGCTGGCGCGCGATCTCTGCGGATGCATCCGTATAGCCCTTGGAGAAATCGAGCAGCACAAGACGAGGCTGATGTTGGTCCAGTACGCGGCGACTGGCCGAGAACTGGTTGCTGTCGCACCACGACAACGTCACCAGGTTGCGTAGGCGGGCAGAGAAGCGCTGCGCGTTGTTCTCGTCGGGCGAGTACAGCAGCAGCGTGGGTTCCAGTGTCGGCTTCGCGAGGGTCACTACAGTGGGATTCGCCTGCATCGCCATATCCTCAACGCGAGAAGCCAGGCAGTTGATCGGAACCTGCGGGGTTGAGCAGCCATGAGCCCCACACCGGCAGGTTGTTTTTTTCTTCACGCTCACCGGGCAGCGGAATCTTGGTATCCCTGGCGATTGGACGCACCAGATGCGGCGTCACGACCAACACCAGTTCCTTGTCCTGTCGGCTGTACTTCAGATCGCGAAAGAACGATCCGAGAATAGGGATATCGCCCAGCAAGGGAATTTTGTCGACTTGGCTGGTGATGCTCTGGCTTACCAGACCGCCGATGACGAAGGTTTCGCCGTCGCCCAGTTCCACGGTAGTGTCGGCCCGACGTGTGCTGATGGCTGGCACGGAGACGCCGTTGAGCACTACGGCGTTGGTGTAGTCCAGGTCGCTGGCCTCCGGCGCCACCTTGAGCGCAATGCGATCGGGCCCAAGTACCGTGGGTGTGACCGTGAGGCCGATGCCGAACGGCTTGTACACAATGGTGACGGTGCCCAGGCCCTGCGGCTCGGGAATGGGCAGCTCGCCGCCGGAAAGAAAACTTGCGCTCTGACCCGACAAGGCCACCAGCGTGGGTTCGGCCAGCACACGCGCCATACCGTCGCTTTGCAGCAGGTCGAGGTTGGCATTCCACGCATGCAGGCCGTTGGCGCTCTTGTGGCCCATGACCAGGTTGAAAGCTGAGGAGATCGCGCCACTGGTTGTGTTGGTTGAGGTGGCCGAGGTCAGCGGTGAGGTGAAGCCGTAGCTGAAGCCGTTATTGGTAGCATTGAAGTTGATGCCGATCTGGCTCATCACGGTCTTGTCGAACTCGACCACCTTCACTTCCACCTGTACCACGCCACCGCTGGAGACGCTGGACGCATCGATCACGGAGCCCTTCTCGCCAACGGCGTTCGTAGCAGCGGCCACGCCCCGCTCGTGCTCAAGCATGCTGTCAGCCTGGCCGTGCAGTACGGCCTCGTTGTCCTGCACGGCAATCTGCAGCCCGCTGTCATTCTGCAACGCAGCTTGCCCGGCACTGCGCACCTGCACGGACAGGCGCTGTGGCGTGGCATCGCCGCGCCGCCATAGCAACAGAGTGGTTTCGCCGGCTTTCTTACCGACCAGCAAGGCATCGCGCTGGCCTTTGAGCATGACGATGTCGGTCACCGAGGGATCAGCGATCGCCACGCGCTCGATATCGCCGGGCAGATGCCACGGCCGTTGTTCGTGCACCTGCAGCGCGATGGCTGCGTCGCTCACGCTGGCTGCTTGGCCTGCGGTCAACGGCAGAGCGGCGCACAGCAGGGTGATCCAGTGACGCTGACTCATGGGTTCACCGCCAGCGACGTGTGTGGAGCGGGTGCTGCGCCGGAGCCGCGGATGATCTCCAGTCCAGCAGGCGCCGATGCGCGCGACGTCGGCCGCGGTGCGGTCACCTTCGAGCGGCCGATCAGGCTCGGTTCGTCCACACCTGCATAAGCGCGATTCTCTGGCGAGGCCAGCCAGCCGCGCTGCTCACCAGTGAGATCGCCACGTGGCGCCAGTACCGTGGCTGGGGCTGGAAATAACAGGTTGCTCGGCATGCCGTCGTCACCGGGATGGCGCAGCGCGAGCGATAGCTTGCCGCTCTGTGCGCCCAGCACCAGTGGATCGATATCTTCCAGCGGCACCGCCAGCACGGCCATCTTCGGTGGTGGCTCGGCCTGTTCGGGTTTGGCGGGTGCTGATGTCGCCACGGCGCCGACGTTAGGCAAGTCGCGCACGCCATAAGCCAGCACGCGCAGGCGCGAGGCGAGCAGGCGACTTTCTGAGTGCTCTTTGGTGATGACCATGCCCGTGGGCGAAGGGTCGGCGATCTTCAATGTCAGCACCACATCGACGTAGTCGCCTGGTTGCACGCGGTAGCCGACACCAGAGATCTCGTCTACCGGCACCGCCAGCGCGCGCTCGCCAGGACGGATCTGCATGGCGATGGGATTGGAAAGCAGCGACGAGGTGATGACCGTGCCTTCGGGAATATTCACCCGCGGTACTTCGCCCACCAGGACATCGGGCTGCTCATAGCTGCCCTCTGGCGCAGCGGATACGGTGACTTCGCGCAGCGACGATGCCGCGATCACTTCGCCACCCGGCAGCATCTGCGTGGCCACCACGACATGGGCGACCTTGGTTGGAATGAGTGGTGCAGCTGGCGCTGCGGCCACGGGCGGCGGGACGGTTTCCGTTTCCTGTCGGCGCTTTCCGAGCGTAAAGGCAACCAGCGCCAGTACCGTCGCGAGGACGACTAGCAAAATGGCGGCGATGCGTGACACGTTGTGCATCTGAAGCGTCTCCTCCGGTTCGCGGTATTTGTCAGCTGCCTGCGGGGTTCATTTGCACGGTGGCCGAGCTGCTGAGGCTGGAACTCAAAACCCATCCGTACAGGGCCGTGACGCCGGGAATAAATGGGTGATTGTTGTAGTCGAACGAGGTGACCACGGTGATGCATTGCACGTTGGCGTTGCTCGGGCAGGCCGCGGCGGCGGACACTGCAACAGGCGTATAGGCGCCGCCAGGTGTGGGTGGCGTAGCGCAGCTGGCGGTTTCACCGGAGAACGTCAGCAGCCATGCCATGGCGTTCTGCGCCGCATTGCAGGCATTGGCCTGGCGCTGTGCCGGTGTGCCGTACTGGAGTGCCGCGCGCGCGCCCTCGGCAGAAGCGAGGGTCAGCGACTGCTGCGCTGCGAAAATCATCACGCCGTTGATCGTGATGAGTAGCATCGGCAGGATGCCCAGCATGAATACCAAGGCGAATTCAATCGCCGCGACGCCCCTCTGGCGTGAAGGGCGCGCGAACTGTCGCCGCGCGTTCATGGCTGCCCCCAGTGCAACAGTTCGGGGTGCAGCACCATAAGGATGGCAGCGATGCCTAGATAGGTTCCGTGCGGCAAGCCCATGCGGCCCTGGCGAGCGTGCATCGCGCGCTGCCACAGCGGCCACGCATGCAGCCGTTGCCGTGCCTGTGTGACGCCGGGTGCGTAAGCCAGTCGCGGCATGCGGAACACCAGCACGATCACGGCATGTACGCCCGTCAGCAGGCAGGCGATGATCCAGATCGGAAGGAGGACATTGGTGCCCAACAGGAAACCTAGCGTCGCGAAGAATTTCACGTCGCCCGCGCCCATGACGCGAATGGCATAGAAGGGCAGCATGGTGATCAGGCCCACCGCGAGCCCTGGCATCGAAGGCCAGAGGGGCGCCGACGTGCCAACGATCCACTGCAGCAGGCCAGCCGCGATCGCCAGCACAAGCGCAGCGGCGAGCCAGGTGTTGGGAATACGGCGTGCATACAGGTCACTCAGCGCGACCAGCACGCTGAGTACGACGGCAAGCGTTGGCAGTACTGCAGCCATGACGTTCCCCATGCGGCCGTCTGGCCATCCATGGCCGGCCCCTGTGATTGACGGCGTCGCCCCCCGGCGACGTTGCCCCGGACCCCCGATCAGGGAATCGCTTTCGTGATCGCCGTGAAGATCGCGGTGAACAAGGTTGTCAGCTGTCCACTGAAGGTCGTGGCGATAAATGCCGCGACAACGGCAGCCAGCACGCCGTATTCGATCGCGGTGATGCCATCTTCCTCAGTCAGAAACTTGCGAATCATGGTGTTCATGGTGTGTCTCCGTAGAGCCTTACGCTCTCGATTGCGCTGGTTTTGAACGACCCGCCTTGGGTTATCGACTGAAACGCGTCACCACTAAGCGGTCCGTGACTAGTCCGTTCGGACTATGGTCCATGGATGCATAGCCCGTGCCTTTAATCGGTCTAATAATACGAATGGCCAGTTGGATCGATGAAAAAATGGGTACACCGACCCGCGATCGATTATTTGGATCGATGAAATGAAAGATTCGTGAGGAGTCGTGAATTATGTGAAGACTTAATTCACGCCAGTTAATGGCAACAAACTGACGCAAATGATCACATTGCGTATCGCGACTACCAAAGAAATCCCCCCGTGCGTGTACGCTCCGGCCGTCCTGGGCGAAGTGATGTACGGCCACAGTCTTGTTCGGGCATGCGTGACTGCTTGCACAAAAACGGCAGACATGACGATCAATTATGTGATGCAATTCACAAACAGGTGGGTGGCATTTCAGCCAAAACGGTTTTTGCCGAATATGTGCATGGAGTAATGCGCATGAATTCTTTAATGCGCCTTATCACCAGGGAAAATCGGTAAGCCGATTAATAGGGAGCGTCGGAATTGGATGCCTCAGGGGGGGCAATCAATGGGAGTCGAGAACGACATCGGACTGAGAGTCGCCCGATCTCGTCACGCTGTGCGGCATCCTGAAGGTCTGTGAGCTCGAGCTGGTACTGCTCGGCAAGCAAGGCCCGAAGGCGCACGCCGATTCGTTGGCCTCCGAGCAGGCTATCTATTTCAGTGGCGAAGTGAACTTCGCCTTTCGTGGTCGTTTTGCACTGCCGCCGGGCTGGTGCCTGTTCGGCTACCTGCATCGGACCTCGCAGGAAAGTTGGTGCCACGGTACGCCGCTGGGTTCAGGCATGGCGTTCACGGTGCTTCCTGAGGGCATCAGCGAGTTCGTGCTCAGTAGCGGCAGTTGCGTCACTGGTGTGTTGGTGCCGCAGCAGCGGCTGGTGGACAAGTACCTGGAGCTCAACCCGCACCAACCCGACTTGCCGACGCGGGCTATTTCGCTATTTGCATTGTCGGACGACGAACGCGCGCGGGCTTTGCGCATGAAATTCGAGGCGTTGCGCGAGCGCGTGCTGCATCTGTCGCGGGAACCGGTCGCGCCGGACGTCGACGTGGACGGGCTGATCGAAACGCATCTCGTCGCAGCGCTGTCGGTAAAGCCGGAGGATCGGCCCGCCTGTTCGCGTGGTCGTCGCACGCACTACCTGGCGATGCAGCGCGCCGAAGAATTCATGCGGCGCAATCTGCGTCGGGACATCTATATAACGGAGCTGTGCAACGCGGCCGGTGTCAGTGAGCGCGCGTTGCGATATGCCTTCGACGACTTGCTGGGTGTCTCGCCCAACCGTTACCTGTCCATGCTTCGACTTTGTACGGCCTGCAAGAACCTCACGTTGTCCGATGCCAGCCGGCGCTCGGTGAAGTCGGTCGCACTCAGTTGCGGTCTGTGGGATCTCTCGCGCTTCGCCGATCACTATCGCCGCGTGTTCGGCGAGCGCCCGCGCGACACACTGATGCGCGCGCCGCCATTCGAAGCGGCCTGACCCAGCGTTTCCAGCATCTCCCATCCCGGGTGATGCCGCAGCTCACTTCTTCACGTCATTCCTACCCCGTGCCGGATTTGTGCAGGGTGCTGCCGTATTTGCCCTAGGCATTGCCGGATTGGCTTATGCCGTTGCCGGATTGGGACATCTGACGAGCGGCGCGATCGTTGTAATAGCCCCCAGCGTTGCAGGTTGCGCATGACGCGCGCCGGCAAAGCTCACATGGACCTGTATGCGCAGACACACAACGTGCACTGCGCCGGCCAAGAGGGGACACTTCAAATGAACCGTATCTATCGTCTCGTATGGTCCGAATCACGGCACTCATGGGTGCCTGCGTCGGAACTCTCCGTGCAACGCCGTCGCATGTCGCGCCAAGTGGGCTTTATGCCCTCGGCGCGCGCCCTGCTGGTGGGCGGCCTGGCGCTTTGCGCGCTGGCATACCACCCAGCCTCGCATGCGGAAAGCGCGGATGACGCCAAGCTCAACGATCTCATGGGTCTGGCGGCCAAGTACGATCATCCTGCGTCGCAAGCCACCGCTCCCGTGGCCGTGAGTGCCAGCGTGCAGCCGCTGTTGAATCGCGTGGCGGTGACGCTACCCGGCGATAACGATGTCGCGCCGTCTTCGTCTTCCACGCCATCCGCACATCGCAGCAAGGGTGTCGTGGCCAGTGTGCGTGCACGCGTGGGCATTCCTATCGTGCCGACCAGTCAGCAGATCGGCTCGGGCGTCACCATTCCCGCTGACCTGAAGTCGCGCGTGGGTGCGATGTCTGGCGGAGCCGACGTGGCTGCACTGGGGCAGGGCGTGGTGTCTGCGGTGCTTCCCTCCAATAACGATGTCGCGGATCGCAATCGCTCCGTGACATTGGCGGAGCATGCCAACGTCACCAGTTCACTGGTCGATAAGAATGCGCATGCAGCGCTGGGCGCCGATGGGCTTGTCCATCTTGGTACGCCCGCTGCTGCTCCCGTGGACCCGTTAGTTGCGTCCCTGGCGCCGGTGGATGCCACTGTTGGTGCGCGTGCTGCGGTGCTCGCCAGCAACGGCGATCTCGTTGACGCTCACGCGCACATCGGCGTTGCCGTGCCGGTGTTGTCCAGCACGCCGCTGGTGAACGCCAACGTTAACCTGCATGTCGGTGGGCAACTCGTTTCGTCGCTCGAACCTGTGTTGCAGCCGATCACCGGCAGCCTGGGTGCAGGCAACCTGGGTGGCGTTGTGGGCAAGCTGCCCGCGACGGTGGATGGCGTCAGTGGTGCCGTGAACGGCATCGTCGGTGGCGTCACCGCGGGTACTCCGCTCGCTGGCGTGACGGGCTCCGTGTTGCCGCCGGTGGAATCCACCTTGCACAACGTGGCAACCACGTTGGCGGGTACGGCGACGGGATCGGGCGCTGGTCTCGGTGGTGTGTTGGGTTCAAATGGGTTGGTATCCACGCTGCCCGCCACCGTCGATGGCGTGAATCACGCCGTGAACAGCGTGGTTGGCGGTGTTACCGCCGGCACGCCGCTCGCCGGTGTCACCGGTTCGGTGTTGCCGCCAGTCGAATCGACGCTGCACAACGTGGCGACCGCGTTGGCAGGTACGACGACAGGATCGGGTGGCGGCCTCGGTGGTGTGCTGGGTTCGAGCGGTCTGGTATCGACACTGCCCGCCACCGTCGATGGTGTGAATCACGCCGTGAACAGCGTGGTTGGCGGTGTCACCGCCGGAACACCGCTCGCCGGTGTCACCGGTTCGGTGTTGCCGCCAGTCGAATCGACGCTGCACAACGTGGCAACCGCGTTGGCAGGCACGACCACGGGATCAGGTGCAGGTCTGGGTGGTGTGCTGGGTTCGAGTGGCCTGATATCCACGCTGCCCGCCACGGTGGATGGCGTGAATCACGCAGTGAACAGTGTAGTTGGCGGCGTAACCGCCGGTACCCCGCTCGCTGGTGTCACGGGTTCGGTGTTGCCGCCAGTCGAATCGACGCTGCACAACGTGGCAACCGCATTGGCAGGCACGACCACGGGCTCGGGTGCAGGTCTGGGCGGCGTGCTGGGATCGAGTGGCCTGATATCCACGCTGCCTGCCACGGTGGATGGCGTGAATCACGCAGTGAACAGTGTAGTTGGCGGCGTAACCGCCGGTACCCCGCTCGCTGGTGTCACGGGTTCGGTGTTGCCGCCAGTCGAATCGACGCTGCACAACGTGGCAACCGCATTGGCAGGCACGACCACGGGCTCGGGTGCAGGTCTGGGCGGCGTGCTGGGATCGAGTGGCTTGATATCCACGCTGCCTGCCACGGTGGATGGCGTGAACGGCGCAGTGAACAGCGTGGTCGGTGGCGTTACTGCCGGTACGCCGCTCGCGAGTGTCACGGGTTCGGTGCTGCCGCCGGTGGAATCGACGCTGCACAACGTGGCGACCACATTGGCAGGTGCAACCACGGGATCGGGTGCCGGCCTTGGCGGCCTGGGTGGCGTGCTCGGTACGGGTAACGGCCTGGGTGGTGTGGTGTCCGGTGTCGTCACCACCGTCAACGGTGTCCTGAGTGGCGTAGCGGGCGTGGGTTCGGGCAGCGGCCTGGGCGGTCTTGGTGGCGTGCTGGGCGCGGGCAACGGCCTGGGTGGTCTTGTGTCGGGCGTGACGTCGACGGTGGGTAGCGTGCTGAATCCTGGCACCGGCGGTGCGGGCATCGGCAACCTTGGCGGCGTGGTATCGGGCCTCACCTCGACGGTCGGCAGCGTGCTGAATCCTGGGACGGGTGGCGGCCTCGGTGGCGTGCTCGGCTCGGGCAACGGATTGGGTGGCGTCGTAACGGGCGTGACGAACACGGTGACGGGTGTGGTCGGCGGTGTCACTGCTGGCACCCCGCTAGCCGGCACGGTGTCTGGTGTGGTGCAGCCTGTCGTAACCACGGTCAACGGTGTGCTCGGTGGCGTGGGTTCGGGCGGTGGCCTCGGCGGTGTGCTCGGCTCAGGCAATGGATTGGGTGGCGTCGTCACGGGCGTGACGAACACGGTGACGGGTGTGGTCGGCGGTGTCACTGCTGGCACCCCGCTAGCCGGCACGGTGTCTGGTGTGGTGCAACCCGTGGTTGCCACCGTTAACGGCGTGCTCGGTGGCGTGGGGACGGGTGGCGGCCTCGGCGGCGTGCTCGGCTCAGGCAATGGATTGGGTGGCGTCGTCACGGGTGTGACAAACACGGTGACGGGCGTGGTCGGTGGTGTCACTGCTGGCACACCACTCGCCGGCACGGTGTCCGGTGTGGTGCAACCCGTGGTTGCCACCGTTAACGGCGTGCTCGGTGGCGTGGGGACGGGTGGCGGCCTCGGCGGCGTGCTCGGCTCAGGCAATGGATTGGGTGGCGTCGTCACGGGTGTGACAAACACGGTGACGGGCGTGGTCGGTGGTGTCACCGCTGGCACTCCGCTAGGCGGCACGGTGTCTGGCGTGGTGCAGCCTGTCGTTACCACGGTGACCGGCGTGCTGAGTGGCGTGGGTTCGGGCGGCGGCCTTGGTGGCGTGCTCGGCTCGGGCAATGGATTGGGTGGCGTTGTGTCGGGCGTGACGTCGACCGTCGGCAGCGTGTTGAATCAGGGGACGGGTAATAGCGGCGGCCTCGGCAACGTGGGCGGCCTTGTGTCCAACCTGCCGGCGACGGTGACGGGGGTGACGAATACGGTGACCGGTGTGGTCGGCGGTGTCACCGCCGGTACGCCACTCGCCGGCACCGTGTCCGGTGTAGTGAAGCCGGTGGTGTCCACGGTCAACGGTGTGCTCAGTGGCGTGGGTTCGGGTGGCGGCCTCGGCGGCGTGCTCGGCTCCGGCAATGGATTGGGTGGCGTCGTGTCCGGCCTGACCTCGACGGTAGGCAGCGTGCTGAATCCGGCCGCGGGCGGTGCGGGCGCTGGCAACCTCGGTGGCGTGCTATCCGGCCTCACCACAACGGTCGGCAGTGTGTTGAATCCCGGCACATCCGGTGGCGGCTTGGGTGGCATCCTGGGTTCGAATGGTTCGTCGCTTGGCAAAGTCGTGCCCGACCTGGGCAAGACCGTCGGCGCTGTGACCTCTACCGTGGGCGCGGTACTCGCGCAGCCCAACGGCACGGGGCTGACGAATGTGCTTGGCCAGGACGGCACGGCGTCTTCGCTGCTCGGCAATCTCACCAATACCGTGGCTGACACGGTGAATAGCGTGCCGGGCGTGCAGCTGGGTCAGACGGGTAACGGCCTCACCTCTGGGCAGAACCTGATCGGCGCTATTCCGGGCGCATCGAACCTGCTCGACAAGGCGCTGCCAGGCGTAGCGTCGCTGCTCGGCGTAACGCCTGCGATTTCAGGCACGGGTGGTTCTGGCACGGGTACCGGCGCGGCCGGTGTGCCGGTGGTGCCCGCTCCGTCGGCAACGCCCACCGGTCTCATCGTCGGCAACGGCGGCGTCGTGGGTACAGCCGGCCAGTTGCTGGGCAGCACCACCAATGCGCTGTTCAACAACACTAACGGCTACGTGACCAACGGCGGCCTGCAGGTGAATGCGGCCAACTTCACGCAGGGTTATTCGGTAACCAGCGTGCTGGGTATTCCGGTGGTGAATGGAACGCCAGTGGGCACGGTACTCACCACGGTGGGTGGTGCCGCGTTGGGCGGCACCGGCAGCAACTCGCATCTGACGCTGATCGGCGCGGTGTCGTCGGACAGCTACATCACCAACATCAACAATGGCGCACCGGGTGGCCTGCTTGGGCTGGCCTTGCCGAACAGCGCGCCGGCCTGGGCCTCGACCTGCGCCAACGTGCTCGGCGTGGTGAAGACCTCCTGCTGGGCGGTAAATGCGGCGCAGGACTATCAGGTGCTGATGGGCGACGGCGCCACCGCCAATGGTTCGAAGGAAGTGGTGATCGGCACCAACGCCAGCCACACCTTGCCGGCCGAGACGGCGGCGGCTGCCTTCCCGGGCGCTGGCACCAACGACCCGAACAACCCGACCGGCGTACCCACGGACGACTACGCAGCACGCTTGGGCCATTCCGTGGTGATCGGCGACAGCGCCAGCGGCACGGCGAATGCGCAGACCATCATCGGCGCACAGGCAACGGCCTCGGTGGCCAACAGCGTGGCGCTGGGTTATGCCTCCAGCGCAACACGCGGCGCGCAGACCGGTTACACCGCTTACGGTCTGAGCACGCTGCAGAATTCCGCAGGCGAAGTGTCGATCGGTTCGCCGGGCCAGGAGCGTCAGATCACCAACGTTGCCGCAGGTAGTGCGGCGACCGATGCGGTCAACCTCGCGCAATTGCAAGCGGTGTCGTTCGCGGCGGGCAACGCCGTGCAGTACGACGATGCCACGCACAACACCGTCACCCTGAGACAGCACCGCCAGCACCAACGGCGGCGTCACGGGCGGCACCACGTTGAGCAACCTGCACCAGGGCGCCATCAGCGCCACCAGCACGCAGGCGATCAACGGTGCGCAGCTGTGGAACTGGACGCAGAACACCGGCAACGTCTACAGCAACTACAGCCTGTACAACGCTATCCAGAACATCAAACCCGGTAGCGGTGGTGGCACCACCACCACGGTGAAGTACTACAACGTCAACTCGACGCTGGCCGACTCCTCCGCCACCGGCGCCAACAGCGTCGCGGCTGGTCCGGTCGCGCAAGCCAGCGGCACCAATGCCGTGGCAGTGGGTAATGGTGCGAATGCGTCGGCAGATAACTCCGTGGCGTTGGGTTCGGGTTCGGTGGCCAATCGTGCGAACACGGTCTCTGTGGGCAGCACTGGCAACGAACGCCAGATCACCAACGTGGCTGCTGGCAGCGCGTCGACCGATGCGGTCAACCTGGGTCAGATGCAGGCGAGCATCACCAGCTCCACGCAGGGCACTGTTCGCTACGACACCAACACGGATGGAAGTACCAACTACAGCAGCGTCACGCTGGGCAATGGCAACGCTAGCGGCACCGCGATCCACAACGTCGCCGCCGGCACCGCCACTACCGACGCAGCGAACGTGGGGCAGTTGAATGCCGGCATCCAGCAGGCACAGAACTGGGCGCAGAACTACACCGACTCGCGTTTCAACCAGATCAACAGCCAGATCCAAAACGTGAGCAATCGCGCCAATGCGGGCATCGCGGCTAGCATGGCGATGGCTGGACTGCCGCAGTCGTACGAGCCGGGCCACAGCATGGCCGCCGTCGCCGCCGGCACGTTCCGCGGCGAATCGAGCATCGCCATCGGTGTGTCGACCATCTCGCAGGGTGGGCGCTGGGTCTACAAGCTCACCGGCAGCGCGGACTCGCGCGGCGATGCGGGCTTCTCAGTCGGCGCAGGGATGATGTGGTGAGGCGGATAGCGAACGTCGGATAACGATCAAGGGGAATCGTCATGCGAAACATCATCAACCTGAGGCGACTGCTACCCGCGCTGCTGGCGGCTGGCGTCGCGATGGCAGCGGGTAGTGCCACGCCAAGCCATGCGCAGACGGCGGATGCCGGGCCGAATTTTCCCGACCCGGCGCGCGCCACCATGCCGGAAGGCGCCTTCGTCAACGTGGAAAATCTGCGCAAGCTCGCACCCGGCATGACCAAGCAACAGCTCTACGATCTGCTTGGCACGCCGCACTTCAGCGAAGGCGTGTTCGGCGTGCATCGCTGGAACTACATCTTCGCCTTCCGCGAAACCGGCGGCGGCGTGATCAAGTGCCAGTTCCAGATCCAGTTCGACAAGGGTCACCTCGCACAGGCGTTCTACTGGAAGCCGGAATCGTGCAAGGACCTGCTCGCGCCGCCCGCACCACCGTCGGCGCCCACGCCGGCCGTCGCGCCGATGATGGCGCTCACCTTGTCGTCCGATGCGATGTTCGGTTTCGATAGCGCCACGCTCTCACCGGAAGGCAAAGCCAACCTCGATCGCCTGCTTTCCCAGGTGCAAGAAGCCAGCCATATCCAGGACATCATGATCATCGGCTACACCGACCGCATCGGCAGCGAGCGCTACAACCTCGCGCTGTCACAGCGGCGTGCCGAGTCCGTGCGCGATTACCTGGCCGCCCATGGTGTATCGCCCGCGGCGATGCAGGTAGCGGGCCGCGGCGAGGCCGATCCGGTCACGCAGTGCAACGACAAACGGCGGGATCGTCTGATCGCCTGCTTGGCACCCAATCGCCGCGTAGAACTGAAGGGGACAGCACGAGCGCAGATGTGACGTGTCGACGAGCCTGTCGTAGTCGGCACCGTGGCGGATCACATGGAAATTGGTGACCCCTCTACGGCGCCACCCCCTAGCGCCGACCGCCGTCACGGTGCCGACTACGACAGGTTCAAGGTACGAAGGAAACGAGGGCAGGCGTCGCGTACTCGCGCCGCTACAGGAGCAGGAGGAACGTGCGATGAAATCCGTCTATTCCGTTTGCGAACGCGAAGGTCGCCAGTGGTGCATTACGCTCGGCAAGCGTCTCGTGCGCAGCCAACTGTGCCCGGCGGTCGCCATCAAGCTGGCACGTCGCCTAGCGCGTGAACATCATGACGTGACCGGCGTGCCGGCACGCGTCGAATTTCTCGGCGGCAAGATGCCCATTGTGCTGGCTAACTATGGCATGCAGTGACCTGCATTAAGAGCCGCTAACAAAACTACTGCGCGACTATCAGGCGGGCGCTCGCTACGTTTTGTTAGCGACTCTTGGCCCTCCAAAAAAAGACCCTCGGCGTGTAGGCGCCGAGGGTGAGAAAAGCGGCGACCAGGGTCCATCGCCGCTGCGTGCTCGTTACAAGTCGATACCGAAACCCGCACCCACCGAGGTCTGCGATCCGCTGGTGGTTGCGCCTACGCTGATGTGCGCGGCGTTGCCTACCGGCGTGGCATAGCCCACCGAGATCGCCGAACGCGCACCCTGATAGCCCACGCCCGCCGAGATGCGGCCGATGCCCGTAGCGCCCGACGCGTTGATGGCCATCTGCGTCGACGCCGCGCCCATCGCGCCCTGGTCGTTGATCTTCTTGTTGACCTGCGTGAACTGGTCATTCATTTCCTGACGCAGGGCACCGATGCCGGAGTTTGCGTCGTAATTGGCAATGGCCTGGTTGGTATACGCATTGGCCGACTGCACCGCCTGCTGCGATGACGCATCGGTGTACGTCTTGGCCGTCTGCAGTGCCTGGGTCACCTGCGCGCTGACTTGTCCCACGTTGGTAGCGTCGGTGGCATTTACGCCGGCGGCGACATTGACGATCTGACGCTGATTGGACGTCGTGCCCACCGACACCGTGTTCGCCTGATTGGCCACCGAGCCCTGGCCCAGTGCCACCGCATTGGTGGCGCTGGCGGACGAACCCTGACCGACTGCTGTGCCGGAAGCTGCCGTTACGGAGGCGCTTTCACCCACTGCCACCGCGTTGGTCGCTGCGGCAGCGATGGTGGTGTTGGCGCCGACCGCCGTACTGCCATCGGCATTCACCTTGGCATTACCACCGAAGGCGGTGTCGTTGGGACCATGCGCGAGTGCGCCGCCACCCACCGCCGTGCCGTTGTCACCGCCCGCACCCACCATCGCACCGCTGCCAATGGCCACGGTATTGGCATCCTTGGCGCTGGCATTAGTCATGCTGTCACCCTGACCGTTCACGGCGAACGTGCCCGGCATGCCGCCGCCCGTGCCCAACTGCTGGCTCAGCGCGATGTAATCCGTGGTGAGCGTCGACAACGCGCCGTTGATGGTGTTGGTCGCACTGGTGAGCTGGCCCATATTCACCGCATCCATCGGCGCCACGCCGGCAGCGACGTTGTGGATCTGCGTACCGCTGGTGCCTTGCAACGTGATGCCAGCCTTGGTGGCGTTGTCATAGCCGATGGCCAGTGGATTGGCACTACCGCCAGATTGCTGCAACGTCGCCACATCTTGATTGAGCGCGGTTTCGCCGGAATCCAATGCAGAGATGGCCGAACCCACGTTGGAGTACGTCGTGCCTTGGACGGTGTACGACGGCACCAACCCATTGGCCACCGTGGCGCCGCCACCCAGTGCCGTCGCCACGGACGTGGCCGTCGCGGTGAGTTGCCCTAGGTTGACGGCATCCGTGCTTTGCGTACCCGCAGCAACATGGATGATCTGCCGCTCCGCACCCGTGGCGCCAACCGACACGCTGTTGTCGCGGTCACCCACCGAGTTCGCGCCGAGTGCGACTGCGTTGTTGCTGGTGACGGAGGTCGCGGTACCTAGCGCCGTGCCCTGCGCTCCGGTCACCTGTGCGGTCGCGCCCAGCGCGACGGAGTTGTCTGTCACGGCATTGGAGCCCGCACCAACGGCGATAGCCTGTGTGCCCGTTGCCGCAGCGGCAAAGCCATTGACCACCGCGTAATCACCGCTGGCGCCCGCACCTAAACCCATCACGGTGTCGCCTGTGCCAAGCGCCTGTGCTTGCGTGCCCACCACCGTGCCGTAAGCGCCACTGGCAGCCGCTTGGCTGCCAATAGCCACGCTCGCATCACCGAGCGCTTGTGCGGCGGTACCCACGGCGACGGCATAGTCGGTGCCCGTCGCGTTCGCGCTGTTGCCAATCGCCACCGTGTTCTGCTGAGAAGCATTGGCGCCCACGCCAATAGCGGTGGCGCCGTGGGCGAGGGCCTGCGCGCCAGGACCCACGGCCGTGGCGTAGTCGCCCGACGCCACGGCGGCGACGGGGTTGCCCGAGACGTCGAACGATTTTGGATTGCCACTGGAATCGACCACGTAACCGCCGATCGCCACGCTGCTCAGGCCCGTGGCCTGCGCGTTGGCACCGGCGGCGATGGCGTTGTAGTTACTGGCATTGGCGCTGTAGCCCAGTGCCGTGGCGTAGTTCGCGCCGGTGGTGGCGCTATGGCCGATGGCCGAGGAACCGATACCCATGGCGAAGGTGTTGCCGCCGATGGCGGTGCTGTAGTCGTCATTGGCAAAGCTGTTGTAGCCGACCGCGCTGCTCTCGGTGCCCATGGCGGTGCTCATGGCGCCGGCGGCAACGCTGTGAGTACCCAGTGACAAGGCCGAATCGCTGCCGTCGCCTGCGCCATCCGCAGAGAAATAAGGGTCGGCCGGCGTGGATACCTGTGGCGTCACCTGCGCCAGCTGCAGCGAAGGCGCTGCGGCGGTGGTGTCGGTACTCGTGCCCGTGCTGGCGGAAGAAGGGGCTGTACTGTCGGCCGCCATGGCGCCGGTGGCCAGCATCGAGCCGGTGGCAAGCGAGGCGACGGCCAGTATCGCCCTGGCGCGCCTGACGCTATTGCCCTTGCCGTGCGACTTCGCCAGTTCGCTGGCGACGACCAGCATGCCGCGCGCGGCATTCCATATCTTGCTGTGGATTGCGTTCATTGATTTCTCCCCGCTGGGTTTTCGGCGATGCCTGGCCTGCGTCCTGCCGTGGGGCGCGCATGGATGGCATCGCTGTCGGACGTATGGACGTCCATGGAATGGTGGGTTGGATGGCTTGATCGTCCGGCGCGCGATCGCTGTCGCACGCCGGAGTGGACTCAGTTGTAGGAGCCGAGCACCGAGACGCCGGTAAACACGGCCGGACTGGTCACCGTCACGTAATACGTTCCCGCCGTTGGCGCACGCACCACCACGGCTTCCGTGTTGGTGTTGGCGTGGGCGGAGACGTAGTCGTACGAGGTGGCGCTGGCCGCGCTGCCGCGCTTGACGTACAGCGACACATCGCCACTGCCGCCACTGGTGCGGAACGTCAGGGTGGTTGTGCCCGCGGGTACAAACAACGTGAACTGCTGGCTGCTGCCAGCCGGTCCCAGTGTGGTCACGGCCACGCCGTTACTGAGCGCGATCGGCGCTGCCGGTGGCGGATTGGTGGTTGCCGGGCTGCCATTGCCCCATATGTAGGCAAGGGCGTTGAACTGGCTGATGTCCAGCGAACCGAAGCCCGTGGTGAAGTCCCAGCCTGTGGCGGCGTTGTAGCCGTAGGTATGGCCGCCAAAGGCCACGCCGTTGTTGCCCGCGGTCACGTCGTGCAGCACGGCCGCATTATTCGGGAAATCGCGATACATCATGCTGGCCGGAAAGCCGATGGAGTTGTTGGCGTAGGTCTGCACGCGGGCAAACACGCCCACGAAGATTGGCGAAGCCAGACTGGTGCCGCCCACCGCGTAGCGCGTGCCATCGATGAAGATCTGCGCGCCCGTGTACGAGGATGCATCGAAAGCAATGTCAGGCACCTGGCGCACCGTGGCGCCAAGGCCAGAGGCCTGCCACGCCGGTGCGGTTTCGAACAGGCTCTTGCCGCCGGTGCTGGCCCAGATGCGTTCGTTGCCATCGTCCGCCGCTGCCACGCCATCGTTCCAGGTCGTTTCGCCGGCCCAGGCGGTACCGTTGGTCATCAGCTCGGTGCCGCCGACGGCGATCACGTTGGGCGACGTTGAGGGTTCGCTCACCGAGTAGGTCGAGAGGCTGAATGGTGAAGGCAGCACCACGCCTGCGCCGCTGGCGAACTCGCCGTCGGTGGTGACGTATACGCCCTGGTCGCCCGAGGCGACGGAGAACGTCTGGCCCTGCGCGACGGCCTGCGCGAAGACGGCGTCATCCGCTGCCTGTGTGCCGCTTTGATTGGCGATGGTTTCGTCTTCGCCCAGCGAGACGTTGATCACCTTGGCGAGCGTGGTATCCGTGACGGCGGCGTTGTAGGCCGCGGTGATGCCCGCGTCGGTCAGTTCTTCGTCTGCGGCACCGTCCTGTCCATTCGCCGCCGTGTAGAACACCAGCTGCTTCACACCGCCGGAGGTGCCGACGATGGACTGTGAGTCGAGGTTCCACTCCATGTCCGAGCTGGGGTCGTCGGAGAAGTCCACGGCCGAGCCGAGCGTCACCGGTACCACGCGGACGTTGGTGGCGTTCATCGCCACCGCCGTGGTCATGGTGTTGAGGTCCTGCTGCGTCTGTGTGAGATCACCCCAGGTAATGATGCCCACCGTGGTGTTGAAAGCTGTCGGTGTGCTGCCCGCGTCGTAGATCGTCGGGAATTGCGTGGGCGAGTGCGTCACCGCGGACGCCGTGCCCTGGGTAGCGACATTCGTCGTTGCCGTCACCGGCCTGCCGAGGAAGCTCAGCGGATGCTTGTGTTCAATGTTCTGCAGGCCGATCACCGAGCCGACAATGCCGCCGAGCGACTGCGGGACCATCACGTCGCTGTCGTTGCCGAAGCGTTGCTTGCCGTTCTCGGTGTAGGTCTTCATGGAGGCGTTGAACGCCGTGGCTACGGTGGCGGCATTGCCATCGGCATAGACCAGCGTGTTGTTCGGCGACACGGTGATACGGGTAAAGCCCGACTGCTGCAGGTGTGTCACGACGGCCTGTACCTGGGCATCGGTCGGCGCATAAGTCGCCTTAAATTGCGCAGGCGTGAGGAACTTGCCAAATACCGCGTTACCCGGTGTGTTCACGTTCTTGATGAACGCTTGCAGCTGGTCCGCGTTGCGCAGGTTCAGGCCAACGGCGATGTGCAGCAGCTTGCTGTTGGCCAACGGTGTTACCACCGCGGACACCTGCGGCTGGCCGTGGCGGTTGACGGCATAGTTGGTGTGCGTCACGGGTGCTTGCCCGGCGCGTGCCGACGATGTGGTTACCGTCTTCAACAGCGCGGCGTGGCTGTGGGTTGGCGCCCAGTCGCTCGCGTGCGCAGCCAGCGGGCTGAAGGCGAGTGCGAGGGCCATGGGCAGAAAGGCTTTGCGGGCGGGCAGGCCTGCATGAGTCGTACGAGTGCGGCTGGACATCTTCGATCCCCGGGATGCGTGGGGCCGGCGCGGCCCCAATTCGAATAGGCGCCCGACTGGCGCTTTACCAAGCGCGGATAACTAGCGACGATCCCGAGTACCCCATGCCTCGTTGCGCGAGGCATCCCCTGGTCTGCAGCGGCGACGTGCTAGCCAGACGACGGCTTGAATTCAGCTTTCACCAGACGCACTGCACAACACACGCACCCACTCCCACTATTTCTCACGCTTGCTCACGCAGCCCACGCAATCGCACGCAAGCCCTTGTGAGCAAGCCAGCGAATTCCAAAAAAGACCTGCTCGCGCTGTTGACGGAACGGACGTCACGCCCGCAGAGTGTCGGAACTTCCCTAGAACTACCGATGCCAGGCCGCATGAACGACGGAGCCTCGAAAACAAACGCCCGAACGCCCGATCGCGCGTGGCATGTCGGCGTGCTGGAAGACGACGCGCAATTGCGCGAAGGCATCATCATTCCAGGGCTTCGTTACTTCGGTTTTCAGGTGACGGGCGCGGGTTCGGTGGCGGAGCTGTATCGCCACATGTTGAGCAGGCGTTTCGACATGGTGGTGCTGGATATCGGCCTGCCTGACGACAGCGGTCTCAATGTGGTGAAACACCTGCGCGAAATTTCCACGCTTGGCATCGTCATGCTGACCGGAAACACAGGCATGGACGACCACGTCACTGCGCTGACGCGCGGCGCGGATGCGTTCCTCAACAAACCGGTAAACATCGAGGTGCTGGCCGCCACCTTGCACAGCGTGGGGCGCCGCCTTGTCGGCGTGGCTGGAGCGGGCGGTGCGGTGACGACGTCAGCGGGCTTGGGCCGCTGGCGGCTGGATACCGACGACTGGTGCCTGGTCACCCCCGTGGGGCAGGCGCTACCGCTGACCGCGCCGGAGCGTTGCATCCTGCGTGTGCTGATGGCGGTGCGCGGTGAGCCGGTGTCGCGCGAAAAACTGATCAGCGCGTTGACCTCCGACATTTATGAGTTCGACCCGCACCGCCTGGAAATGATGGTGCACCGGCTCCGCCGCAAAGCGCAGGATGCCGCGGGCCAACCGCTGCCGTTGCTCACGTCGCGCGGGCAGGGGTATCTCTTCGCCAGCGATGCTTGATTTTTTTCGTCCGTATGGACGTCCATTCAAAGCGGTATCGTTGATTCATCATGGAGCGGCAGGCGGATGACGAAGGCCGTTCCCTGCATCGGTGTGCTGGTGACGTCGATGACGCCGTGCGCGGCATCCACCATGCTGGACACCACGGAAAGGCCCAGCCCGGTACCGCGCCCGAACGGTTTGGTGGTGTAGAACGGCTCGAATACTTTGGCGCGGACGTCATCGCTCATGCCGACGCCCGAATCGGCTAGCGCGAGCTTCAGCATGGGTGGCGTGCCATCGCTTTCCAATCGCAAGGTAAACAAGCCGCCCTCGGGCATGGCATCTCGCGCGTTCGCGGCGATGTTAAGGATCATGAGTTCGAACTGGCCGCGATCAAGCTGCAAAAGCAGCTCGCCGGGCGATGCCTGGATGTCGAGCTGGATGTAGTTGCCCAGCAGTTGGTGCAGCATCGGCTCGAGTTCTGCTACGGCGGTCGCGGCGTCGAATACTTGGCTGACGCCTACTTCCTGCCGGCTGAAATTGAGCAATTTCCGGCTGATGGTGAGCGCGCGCAGCGCGGCCAGTTCGATGCCTTGCATGGCGTTGAGCAAGGCGGGTGTGCCCAGGTCGGCCAACTGCTCGCGTTGCGAGGCGTAGCCCAGTACCACGTTCAACACATTGTCGAAGTCATGGGCGACGCCACTAGCGGCGCGCCCGATGGCATCGAGCTTCTGCGAGTGGATCAACTGGTTCTGCGTGCGCTCGCGTTCCTCCATTTCCTGCTTCAGTCGCTCGTTGGCGCGGGCGAGCGCTTCGCCGCGCTGCAATGCGTCGGACAACATTTGGCGTAGGGCACGCGTGGTGCAGTCGATGGCATAGGCGACAAGGATGTAGGCGACCAGAAGCATGGGCAGCGCATGGAATGCCCACCAAAAATCCTTGGTTGCGCCGGGTAGCCAAAGCGCATCGGCGAGCTGTCCCAGCGCAAAGCAGCCGACGATGGCGGTGAACACGGTCCATAACGTGCGCCTACCGAGCACTACGCCTGCAATCGCCAGCAGTAGCGTCGGCGATGGGTCGGGTGGCGCATGGCGATAGCCGGTGGTTGCAAAATTGCCGGCCAACGTAAGCAGGTACACGCAAAGAAACAGCTGAATGCCACGGTTGAAGTGACCGCGCCGGATCATCAGTACACCGATCCATGCGCCCATGGTGAGGGCAATGTCTGCGATGAGATCGGTGATGTCGGCAGCCGACCACACCGTTGGCAATGCAGCGCTGGGTTCGGCATAGATGTAGTACAGGCGAACCAGCAACGCCTGCAGTCCGACCGCCATCATCAGGATCTGGACGAAGCGGGCGTTTAAACGATCAACAGGATCCCTTGTTGGTGCACGGTCCAGCCACTCCCTGACGGCCCGTAGTCCTGGAATGGTCACGCACTCCCCCAGAAAACGAACAACAATCGCCGCGTTTTTCCGATCCCCATCGGTAGACGCGACCTGAAGACCCCATTCTTCCGCGCTTGTCACGCGTGAGCAAGAGAAAATGTTGGTGAGGTTGGAGAGCTGCGTGCTGCTGGTGTGGGAGCGTGCGTGACTTGCCTGCTGACCTCACTGAATCTCCGGACGGCATCACACCAACGGGGCGCACTGCGCCTCATTCAACAGGTCGCCGCAGGTGAGCGTCGACGGGATCGGCTTTGGGGAGATCGCCGACCGTCGTGCCGTGGAAGCGGTTACGCAGCTAGCGGCCATTCGGGGAGGAATCGGGTGAATACGATCTACAGCAAGATCTGGAACTCGGCGCTGGGCGCCGTGGTGGTGGCTTCCGAGCTCGCACGTATGGCGGGCAAGGGACGTCAGCGTAGGGCGCGCACGCTCACTGTCACAGGTGTGCTCGTGCTGAGCATGGCCATGGCGAACGGTGTGCAGGCGGGGGTGACGCTGCCCACTGCGACGCCACCGACCACCACGCCCGCCAGTGGCACCACGACGACCGTGGTGGATCCCACTGGCGCCGTCGCAATTTCCGGTCCCGCCAGTGGCGGTACGACGACGGCATCGACCGCCGGCAGTAACGATGTCGCCGTGGGTTCCGGCGCAGTGACGTTGGGCAGCAATGGCACGGCGGTGGGCGCGGGTGCGCAATCGCAGGGTGACAACGGCACCTCGTTGGGTGCCGCCGCCAATGCCGTGGGTAACGCGGCCGTGGCAGTAGGCGCCAACGCCACCGCCACGGGTGCGAACAGCACGGCGGTCGGTACCGGCGCGCAGTCGCAAGGCGACAACGGCACGGCGGTGGGTAGCGCTGCCAACGCGGTGGGTAACGCCGCTGTCGCTGTGGGTGCGAATGCCACGGCGACCGGCATGAACAGTGTGGCGCTCGGTGCAGGCGCTGCTGCAGCGACGGATAGCAGTATGGCTTCGGGGCAGGGCGCGCAGGCGACGGGCTCGGCGGCCATGGCCATGGGCGCGGCCGCCGGCGCAACCGGCTCCAACAGCATGGCGCTGGGTCAAGGCGCGCAGGCGACGGCGAGTAACAGCATCGCGCTCGGCAACAGCACGGTGGCCGCCAGCTCCAGTTCCATCGCCATGGGCAGCAGTGCCAGCGTTACGGGGGTCTCCAGCAGCGTGGCGATCGGCCCGGGTGCGTCGATCACCAACCAGACGTTGGCGGGCACCACGGCGTTCGGTTTCTACCGCAACGATGTTGCGATGGGTAACGGTGCCTCTCTGTATGCGGCGACGAGTTCCGTGGCGATCGGTGCACAGTCGTTCGTCGGTGATACGTCTGCGACGCCTGCGCTGGTGACCTCTGCTACGGCGGTGGGTGTTGGCTCCAGCGTGCAGGCCTCCTATGGCACTGCGATTGGTGACATCGCTAGCACGTCAGGTACATACGCCACCGCAGTGGGCTACGGTGCGAGCAGCGTCGGCAATACAGCATCTGCGTTCGGCAGCGGCGCGAGCGCGTTCGGTGCGGGTTCCACGGCGCTTGGCGGAAATGCTCAGGCCAATGGCGCGGGTAGCATTGTCATCGCGGGTGGCGGCAATGGAGGCGGTGCTTACTCCGGCCCCAATTCGCCCAATACCGTGGTGATCGGCAACAGCGCCGAAGCGGTGGAAACGACAGACAGCAATGGCAACGCGCAGTTGGTGAGCAACAGCGTAGTGATCGGCAGCAACGCCATCTCGTATGGCGGCTTGAATGGCATCGCCATCGGCAATACCGCTGGCGTGGCGCAGGGCAGCATCGACGCTATCGGCATCGGTACGCGTGCCATCGGTTACGGCGAAGGCTCAGTGGCCATGGGTGCAGGCTCTTATGCCATCGGGCCGGGTTCGACTGCCGTAGGTGGATGGTTGGACATCAATGGAACCGGCGTCGTTACCGGCGCAGGTTCTGGCACTACGGTTTCGCCTGGCGTGGGTTCCAGCGCGTTTGGTGCCGGTGCGGAGTCGATCGGCGATTTCAGTGTGGCCATGGGCGCGGGTGCCACGGCGGCGGGTAGTTCAACGGGCTATCCCAACGCCAATCGTGCGGGTTACACCAATGCGGATCAAACCGCGGGCGCTATTGCCATTGGCTACGAAAGCTATACCAACGGCGATGGCAGCGTCGTGATCGGTCGTAATGCGCTCGCCAATGGATCACCTGATGGCAGCCTGATCAACGGCACGGCCATCGGTTCGCAAAGCGTGGCCTGGGGCACCGGCGCCGTCGCTATCGGCAGCAGCGCGGTCGCTGCGTGGACCAACGATCAGGCCATGGGCACCAATGCCTACGCGGGCGGTGGCACGGGTACGAACAACATGGCTATCGGCAATGGCGCGACGGCCGGTGACGCCTTGCGTGGCACCGAGAACAGCCAGAACCCGCCGCTGCCTCTGCCGAATATCAGTGACACGATAGCCATTGGCGCCTCGTCCAGCGCCACAGCCAATCAAGCGATGGCGCTTGGCGTGAGTGCGTCGGCGGCTGGCGTGCAGGCGCAGGCATTCGGTAACAACGCCATCGCCAATGGCGTTCAGAGCATGTCCAACGGATACATGGCCGATGCCGAGGGTGACTACTCGATGGCTCAGGGCTCGGGTGCCTATGCCGCGGGTACGGGTGACGTTGCGCTCGGTAGCGGTGCAGTGGCAACGGGTGCCAATGGCATGGGGACTGCCGTGGGCTATGGCGCAACGGTGACGGCACAGAACGCCGTGGCGATCGGTGCGAACTCAGTGGCTGATCGCGACAACGCGGTGTCGGTGGGTGCGGCGGGTGCGGAACGCCAGATCATCAACGTCGCTGCGGGCACGCAAGCGACCGATGCGGTGAACCTGTCACAGCTGCAAGCGGCGGGGTTGGTGGATGGCAACAACAATCCGCTCACGGCGGTGACTTACGACGACGCCACCAAGGCGGGCATCACGTTGCAAGGTGCCAACGGCACGCAGATCCACAACGTCGCTGCTGGCGTAGCACCGATGGATGCGGTGAACATGGGTCAGTTCACCAGCGCGACCAGCACCATCAACGGCGAGCTGTCGACGCTCACCACCGACTTCACCACGCTGACCCAGCAACTGGGCGCGGGCGGTGGCGGCATGCCCGGCACCTTCGCGGTGAACGGCCAGGGTGGCAGCATGACCAACGCCAGTGCCAACGGCGCCAATACGGTGGCGATCGGCAATGGCGCAGCGGTCGGTACCGGTGTCAGTGGTGACAACGGCACGGCGGTCGGCGGCGGGGCACTCGCGCACGGTCCCAATGACACCGCCTTCGGTGGCAACGCCAAGGTAAATGCCGACGGCAGTACCGCCGTGGGCGCCAACACCACCATTGCTGCTGCAGCGACCAATGCAGTGGCAGTGGGTGAAAGCGCGTCGGTGACAGCGGCTTCGGGCACGGCGGTTGGTCAGGGTTCGTCCGCCAGCGCCACCAATGCAGTGGCACTGGGTCAAGGGTCGGTGGCTAATCAGGCCAACACCGTATCGGTGGGTACGGCCACCAACCAGCGCCAGATCGTCAACGTGGCCGCCGGCGTGAATGCTACCGATGCCACCAACGTCGGGCAGGTCAGTGCACAGGTGACTCAGGCACTGCAGACCGCCAAGACGTATACCGATGCGTCATCGCAGCAGGCGGTGCAGTCGGCCAATGCGTATACCAACCAGGCCATTGCCAATTACGACGCAAACTCCGGCATCGGTGCGCTGCGTCAGGAAATGAATGATCAGTTCAACAACGTCAACCAGCGACTCGATCGCGTCGGTGCGATGGGATCGGCGATGGCGCAGATGACGGCAAACACATCGAACCTTGCGGGCGACAACCGCGTGGGCTTCGGCGCCGGCAACTACAACGGCCAGGGGGCATTCGCTGTCGGCTATCAGCGCGCGTTCGCCAGCAGCCACGCCAGTGTGTCCGTGGGTGCTTCGGTGTCGGGTTCCGAAACATCCGTCGGCGTTGGCGGCGGTTTCAGCTGGTAAGGCGAAAGGGCGCCGCATGGCGCCCTTTCCATGCCCATCAAATTGGAGAGATATGCATGAATCGTCTAACACTTGGCCGCATGGCCGTCCTGGCTGCGGCACTGGGTTTTTCCACGGCGCACGCCGCATCGATCGTCACCAGCACCGGCGCCACCATCAACGCATCGACCATGGGTGCGAATGACACGATCGACGCCTTTATCGTCACCTATCGCGACGGCACCGCCGAACGCAGCAACGCCAATGCCGTCGAGCAGAATATCGGCGTGGCCGTGACGCGCGCGAAGCTCGACGCGGCATCGCAGAAAGCCACACCCTCGAACGCCGTCAGCGTGCAGTGGAAGCGCAAGCTCGGCATCGGCGCCGATGTGGTACACACCAGTCGCAAACTGAGCCGCAATGAAGCAGTGGCGCTGATGCAACAGATCGCTGCCGATCCGGCTGTGGCGCACGTCGAGCCCGACGTGCGCATGCACATCGTCAAGGACATCGCGGCCAGCACAGTAAAGCCGGATGCCGTGGGCACCAGCACGCCCAACGATCCGTACTTCTCCTATCAGTGGCACATGCGTCCCGGCACCGGTACGGTGGAAACCATCGGTACCGACACGACCGGCTACGCTAACTATGGCGGCAGCAACGCGTCCGCCGCATGGCTGAACTACGACGGCACCGGCGTGGTGGTGGCCGAGATCGATACCGGCGTAACGCAACACCCCGACCTCAACCTGGCGTTGGCGAACGCCGGTTACGATTTCATCACCGCCGCAGCGACGTCCGGCCGCGCCACCGATGGCCGCGTGCCGGGTGGTTGGGATACGGGGGACTGGACGACAGCGGCCATGAATTGCGGCATCGCGAACAGCAGTTGGCACGGGACGCATGTGTTCGGCACGATCGCGGCAGTCACCAACAACGGCGTGGGCGTTACGGGCGTGGCGCCGGGTTCGCAAGTCATGCCGCTGCGCGCACTAGGTCACTGCGGTGGCGCGACTTCTGATATTGCCGATGCGATCACCTGGGCCTCGGGGGGGGGCGGTGCCCAACATGCCGGCGAACCCCAGTCCCGCGCAGGTGATCAGCATGAGCCTTGGCGGTCCTGGCACCTGCGAGGCGACGGATGCTTTCGGTAGCGCCATTGCCGGTGCTATCTCGCGTGGCGTCACCGTGGTCGTAGCCGCCGGCAACAACACCGACAACACCGCGAACTACTCGCCGTCGAGCTGCCCGGGCGTGATCACCGTGTCGTCGGTGGGTATCACCGGCAAGCGCGCGTTCTATTCCAACTACGGCAGCTATGTATCGATCGCAGGACCCGGTGGCGGCATCTACGCCAACGATGATCCCACCCAGACGACGACGCCGGACGCGGGCTTCGTATGGTCCACACTCAACGACGGCACGACCGCACCCGGTAACCCGATCTACGGCGAAATGGCCGGCACCTCGCAGGCGACGCCACACGTGGCGGGCGTGGTGGCCTTGATGATCGGTGCGGTGAAGGCTGCGGGCCAGCCCGCGCTCACGCCGCTGCAGATCCAGGAGGCACTGATTTCCTCGGCCCGTGTGTTCCCCGTCAGCGAGGGTGTCGCCTTTGGTAGCGGCGTCGTCGATGCCAATGCGGCCGTGCAAGCCGCGCTGAGTCCGACCATGACGGCACTACCATCGACGCTGGTAAGCAGCACGCCGGTAACGGTGGCGGGCAATGCGGGTACATCGCTGATCTACAGCATCACGGTGCCGGCCAACGCCACCAACCTCACCATTCGCACCATCGGTGGCACGGGGGATGTGTCGTTGTACGCGAAGGTCGGCGTGCCGGTGGCACCCAACGGTTCCAACGCCGACTTCTCGTCGGCCAAGCCGAATACCAACAACGAAGCGATCGTGCAGACGACGCCGGTCACGGGCACGTGGTACGTGCGCGTGACCGGCGTCAAGACCTTCGCCAACGTGCAGCTCACCGCGAGCTACACGGCGCACTGAGAAAGGGGGCATGTCGCCCGGTTTCCCGACGGGTCCAGAACCGTCGGGAGCCGGGCGCGTGTTTTTATCAGGAGGCCGGCGTATTGAGATAGTCGAGCGTCGCCTGCAACATCGACTCCATGCCGATCTTCATCGCGCCCTCGTCCATGAAGAACTTCGGCGAATGGTTGGCCGGCGCCTTGAGTGCGTCCTGCCCGGTCGGCGTTGAGCCGACGAAGAAGTACACGCTGGGCACTTCCTTCGCGAAATAGGCGAAGTCTTCCGAGGCCATCCACGGCTTCGCCTCGATCACATGGTCGCCGCCGATCGCCTTGCCGATGCTGGTCCGTACGCGTCCCGCCAGTGCGGGATCGTTGACCAGGATCGGGTTGCTGTCGCCCACCGGGATCTGCGTATCCACCGTGGCGCCGTTCGCTGCGGCAATGTGCTCTGCGATGCTCTTGAGGTTGTCGATCGCCTGCTGGCGCATGCCGGCATCGAAGGTGCGCAGCGTGCCTTGCAGCTCCACCTGATCGGGCACGATGTTGTAGCGGGCTCCGCCTTCCACGATGCCAAAGCTGAGCACGGCGGGTAGGTCGCCGATGTTGAGCTTGCGGCTGACGATGGTCTGCGCCGCGCTGATGATCTCAGCGGAGGTGACGATGGGGTCGACGCCGTTCCACGGCATCGCGCCGTGTGTCTGCCTGCCATGCACCACCAGCTTGAACCAGTCCGAACCCGCCATGGTCGGGCCGGGACGCACCGCCACCGTACCAACGTTGAGCGAGCTGACCACATGCATGCCGAACATCGCGTCGGGCTTGAAGTCGCGGAACACGCCTTCTTTCAGCATCAGCGATGCGCCGCCTTCCTCGCCTGCCGGTGCCCCTTCTTCGGCGGGCTGGAACACGAACATCACTTCGCCGGGCAAATCTTTCTTCATGCCGGCGAGCACGGTGGCGAGGCCGAGCAGCATCGCGGTATGCGAGTCATGACCACAGGCATGCATCACGCCGACCTGCTTGCCGCGGTACTCGCCCTTGGCTTTGGAAGCGAAGGGAAGATCTACCTCTTCGGTGACGGGCAACGCGTCCATGTCGGCGCGGATGGCGAGCTTCGGTCCCGGCTTGCCACCTTTGAGGATACCGACCACGCCGGTATGCGCGATGCCTGTGTGCACTTCCAGGCCCAGCTTCTTCAGCTGCGCCGCGACGAGGGCGGAGGTACGTGTTTCGCGGTTGCTGAGTTCCGGATGCTGGTGGATATCGCGCCGCCATGCAGTGACCTGCGGCAGCTCACCCTGCACGAGTTGCGTGGTATCGGCGGCGTGGGCCGTGCCAGCGATGACGGTGGCAACGGCCAGGGCGAGCGAGGTCAGGCGCATGGGATGTCTCCGCGTAAGGAACCCTGATCCTGGCAAGACGGATCAGCTTGCGTGGGTGCGCAGCACCATCGCACCGGCAGGCTACTCCGACCAAGGTCGATAGCCCGAAGAGCGCCGCAAACCCAGTGCTATGCTCGGTTCCCGACCCCAGAGAACCCTGTCATGTCCGGTGCGAGCTACGTCCACGGTGTCAGTTCGCAGCCGCTGCTTGGCGAGACGATCGGCACGTTGCTGGATCGCATCGCTGCGACTCATCCGGAGCGGCCGGCACTGGTGGTGCGCTCACAGGGCATCCGCCTCGATTACCGACAGTTTCATGCGGAAGTCGAACGCGTTGCCGCCGGGTTGCTTTCATTGGGACTTCAACGCGGCGATCGCGTCGGCATCTGGGCGCCGAATCGCGCCGAGTGGGTGGTGTTGCAGTTCGCGGCGCCGAAGGCGGGGCTGATCCTGGTCAACATCAACCCGGCCTATCGCCTGCACGAGTTGGAGTACGCGCTCAATAAGGTGCGCTGCCGCGCCTTGGTATTGCCGCGTCGCTTCAAGACCTCGCATTACCTGGACATGCTGATGGAGCTGGCGCCGGAGATCGCGGTGGCGACAGCGGGCGAGTTGCAGTCCGAGCGCCTGCCGTCATTGCGCGAGGTCATTCTGCTCGACGACGAAGCCGTGCCGGGCACGCGGCCGTGGCGCGAACTGGCAGCGCGCGCCGACGATGAATCGATGGCTCACTTGCGCGCCACGGAAAGCCAACTCGGTTTCGACGACCCGGTGAATATCCAGTTCACCTCCGGCACTACCGGCGCGCCTAAAGGGGCGACGCTCACGCATCACAACATCGTCAACAACGGTTTTTTTATTGGCGCCGCGATGCGTCTTACCGAGCAGGACCGGCTGTGCATTCCCGTGCCTTTCTACCACTGCTTCGGCATGGTGCTGGGCAATCTCGCCTGCGTGACCCACGGCGCGTGCATGGTGATTCCGGGTGAAGGTTTCGACGTGCTGGCCACGCTGGAGGCGGTGCAGGAAGAGCGCTGCACGGCCTTACACGGTGTACCCACCATGTTCATCGCAGAGTTGGAGCATCCCGAGTTCGGTCGCTTCGATCTCAGCTCGTTGCGCACCGGCATCATGGCCGGTTCGCCGTGTCCCATCGAGGTCATGCGCCGCGTGGTGAGCGAGATGCATATGAGCGAAGTCACCATCGCCTACGGCATGACGGAAACCAGCCCGGTGAGTTTCCAATCCACCACCGATGATCCGTTGGAGCGGCGCGTCAACAGCGTAGGCCGCATTCATCCGCACGTGGAAGTGAAACTGGTGGATGAACGCGGACGTATCGTGCCGCAAGGATCACCCGGTGAGTTGTGCACGCGCGGTTACTCCGTGATGCTCGGTTATTGGGAAGACGAGGCGCTAACCCGCGAGGCCATCGACGAAGCACGCTGGATGCACACCGGCGATCTCGCCGTGATCGACGAGGCGGGCTACTGCACCATCGTTGGTCGCCTCAAGGACATGATCATCCGCGGTGGCGAGAACATCTATCCACGCGAGATCGAGGAGTTCCTCTATACCCATCCCAAGGTGCAGGACGTGCAGGTGTTCGGTGTGCCGGATGAAAAATTCAGCGAGCAGGTATGCGCGTGGATTCGCCTGCGCGAAGGCTGCGAAGCTAGCGAGGCGGAGATCCAGAGCTACTGCCGCCATCATCTGGCGTACTTCAAGGTGCCGCACTACGTGCGCTTCGTCGACACCTTTCCGATGACGGTGACGGGCAAGGTGCAGAAGTACCTGATGCGCGAAGCCATGGTGGAGGAACTGGGTCTGCCGGTCGCCTGATCAGGGCGGCGGAGGGGTATTACTCGCCCCAGCGCACCGCCCGTCGCGACGGCATGCCCTGATGCGCGTCCAGCCACGCCGGCACGTCACCCGAGGGCAACGGGTAGGCGATGTGGAAACCCTGGGCCTCGTCGCAGGCCATACCCAGCACGCTTTCGTAGATGCTGGATGTCTCTACGCCTTCGACCACGACGCGGAAACCCATATTGCGCGCCAAGTCCGCGACGGAGCGGACAATGGCTTCGTCGTGTGGGCTGGTGCCCATGCCGCGCACGAAGGATTGGTCGATCTTCAAGCTCGTTGCTGGCATTTGCCGCAATGCGGCCAGATTGCTGTAGCCCGTGCCGAAATCGTCGATAGCGATGCCCGCGCCGAGCTGGCGGATGGCAGTGAGGTGACGTCGCGTGATGGCGCTGTGTTCCATCAACGTGCTTTCGGTGAACTCCAGTTCCAACGAGTCGAGCCCGATCTTGTGGCGCTCGGCGACGGCGCGTAGGCGGCCCACAAGGTCGGCACCCAGGTCACTGCTGGAAACATTGAGCGAGAGTTTGATGTCGTGGCCGGCGTGCCGCCATACGGCGAGCTGCGCAAGGCTGCGCTCCATGACCCATTGCGTGAGCGAGTGCATTAAACCAGCGCGCTCGGCCAGCGCCACGAAATGTGAGGGCGGCACGGAGCCCAGCGTGGGATGGTGCCAGCGTGCAAGGGCTTCCAACGCGACGCAGCGGCCGGTGTCCAGATCGATGCGCGGCTGATAGTGCAGATCCAGCTCCGCACCCTCATCGAGCGCCGCAGCCAGTTCGGTAACCAGCAAAAATTCCTGCCGTTGCTGCTCATCCTGCAAGCGGTTGTAGACCGCCCATCCGCGTGGACTCTGCTGCGCCGCATAAGACGCATTCATCACCAGCCGCAACGGATCACCGCCGCGCAGTTCAGTCGCGTTGATCTTCAGCAGGCCCACACCCGGTTGAATGGTCAGCGGGATGCCGAGACAGTCGAATGGCTGGCGCAGGCGTTTGACCAGGTCGTCCAGACGTGTGGTGTCATCGAGCAGATGATGATCAGGTAGCACCGCCGCGAAGCGCGTGGCGCCGACCTGATAGAGATGGGTGCCAGGGGGAATCCACGCCTGTACGCGCGCGGCCACGCCGCGCATCAGTTCGTCGGCATAGGCATGGCCCATGGCGCGGATGAAGGCGTTGAAGCGCTGCACCGGCGCCACGTCGACGGCCATCACCCAGGCGTGAGCCGCACCTTCGTCCAGATGTTTGCGCAGGTCGTCGAAGAACGCATAGCGATGCGGCAGTTGCGTGATGGGGTCGGTACGGCCGAGATAGCTACGCAGCACCACGCCGGTGCCGATCAGCGTCGCAGCATCGCGCAGAGCGGTTTGTTCGCTTTCGCTCAGCGCGGCGCGTGGTTGCGCATCCATCACACACAGCGCGCCGATATGCTGGCCGGTCAATGTGCCGACTGGCTCGCTGGCGAAGAAACGGATGGGTCCCGGTCCCGCGGTCAACGGCGGTACGGCATCGCGCAGGCGCTCGTCGTCAAGCGCATCGAGCACGACCTGCGGCGCAAGACTGCGCGCCGCCCGGAGCAACAAGGGATGCAGTGTGCGCGGGCCATCGGCAGGTACTTCATTGCCATCGGCAAACCAGTAAGCCGAGCCACTATTGAGCACCAGCGCCACCAACGGCACGCCGAGCGAGCGCGTGAGCAGACGCACCACGGCGTCGAACCCTGGCACGGCGAAACTTTCGGCTGAAGTCGCCTGTTCCGGGCGCAGTCCGACGCCAGGCGCAGAAGCCTGATGCCCAGCCGCGTGCTGCCCCGGACCCCATTCCGTGGTCGTGCGCATCACGTCATTGTCCCCTACGGGCCTGTGTGGTCCCGCTATGCATGCGAGGCTACTCCAGCCGCTCTGCCCATCGCAATGAGGCCAATGTATGTATGACGCCGTGTCGCGATTGCCTGCGACACGTAACGGTCACATGGCGATCACTACTTGATGCTGAAGTCGATCTCGACGGGATAGGGCGAAGGCTTGGCCGGCGGCGCGGGTAGCGTGAGGCCGGTGAAATGGCTCGCCATACATTTGGCCACGGGGATCTCGGGCTGCACCGTGATGTTGGCGAGACGCCCGTCAGTCGTGACGTCGGCCACCAAGGTGAAGGGGGACTTGTCCTGCGGCTGCGTGCCGGCAAGGCAAGCCTTGTAGGCGTCGGTGGTCGCGTTGCCGATGCGGTCCCACATCTGCTTTTGATAGGCCGGTCCGGTGGCGTCGCCTTCGGCCAGCTTGGCCTGGGTCACTCGCGCGTGGAAATCCGCGCCGGCGGTGGGACTCAGTTGCAGGGCGATGGCGAGGAGGATCGGCATGGTGGTTCCATGGGTGGTGGTGGCGGCACGTTAGCAGGTGCGGTGTTGGGTGGTTTGCGGTTTTGTTGGAGGTGTTGTTGTAGTTGGTGCTCGAGGGTTGGGGTGAGGGGTCAATCTAGCCCCATCGTTTGTTTCGTCATCCCTGCGAACCCCAAAAAAGGGGGCAAGGGCCGGAAGCGCTTTTCAACAGCCGAATGGCTGGTCATCCAGTGACTTTGCTTTCGGTTGTCGCGTGGTCTTGACTTGGCTCGCCTGCGGCGGGCTTTCGCCCTCCTACCGGAGGCCGAGTCACTTTCTCTTGCATGCCCAAGAGACAGTAACCGAAGAGAAGGGCACCCCGGATGAGTCGCCTTCCGGGCTACGCCCTCCAGGTACGCGGGCGGGTTCCGGGCTTTTCGACGGGGCTCCTGCCCCGGCGAAAGGAATCGGCATCCATGCCGATTCCCCTGCGGGCCTTTTCTCCACCCGCCCGCCGACTCATACGGGGCCCTGGAAGATCAAAAGCTGTAAGCAGACGGCTCGTGCAGCGTTGCTGCACATCGCATCGCGGTGGGTCGCGTTGCTGCGGCTTTGGGGCGCAAAGCCAAAGCAGAAGAGAAAGGTGATGTCGTTAGATGGCTAACTCTTCTTAGCAGTCGGGAGGTATTGCATCCCGTTTCACTAGCCGCAGCGATCGGAAAGCGCAGCGAAGCCCGCTTTAAGTCCTCTCCGCATCGACGCAATGTGCAGCTCTGCTGCACGAGCCGTGCGCTCTCGCTCTCGCTTTTGATGTACCGGGCCCCCTGTGCGGCGGTGAGGGGTGGACGATCAGGCCCGCAGGGGGATCGGCAAGGATGCCGATCCCTTTTCGCCAGGGCAGGAGCCCTGTCGAAAAGCCCGGCCGCCCCTCACGAACTGGCCGGCTTCACCGGCCAGCGCCAAGTGGGGGTGCCTTTTCTTCGGGTAACTTTTCTTCGGGCAAGCAAAGAAAAGTGACTCGGCCTCCGGTAGGAGGTCGAAACGCTCGCCGCGTAGGCGGCCAGATCGCCGTAGCGCGACAACCAAACGCAAAGTCACTGGATCCCTGCCTTCGCAGGGATGACCGTTTCATCGAAACGGTAAGGCGAGCACCCACCCCTCACCCCAACCCTCTCCCCTGAGGGGCGAGGGAGCACGACTGAGGCGCGCTTAGAGCGATCCGCAACAACGCGCATCAACTACGACAAATGCTCACTCGCGAGATATTCCTCACTCTGCATCTCAATCAACCGCGACTCCGTACGACCAAACTCCGCACGCAGCCGCTCACCGTCATACAACTCCGTAATCGGCGCAGCAGCGGACAAGATCAACTTCACTTTGCGATCGTAAAACTCATCCACCAACAACACGAAGCGCCGCGCCGCATCGTCGGTATAAACGGTGAACTGCGGCACGTTGGAAACAATCACGGCAGGGCCAGCCTTAGCCAGCTCAATGTAGTCGGACACAGCGCGTGGGCCTTCGCACAGTGCGGCGAAATCGAACCACAGGATATTGCGCGCGCGCTTGCGCACGGGAATGGGGCGGTCGTTGACGATGATGTCGCCACCGTCCTGCACCGTGCCTTCAGCCTGCGTGGTGAAAATGCGGGAGAGGGCGCGCTCGGCCTCCGGGCCCGGTGGGGTCTGGTATACCGCCGCTTGCGTGAGTGCGCGCAGGCGCCAGTCGTGCGAGGAGATCATCTGCACCACGCGGCAGTGCTTTTCGATCATCGCGATGGCCGGCAGGAAGCGGGCGCGCTGCAGGCCGTCTTTGTAGAGGTTTTCTGGTGCGGTGTTCGAGGTCGTCACCAGTGCCACACCGCGCTCGAACAGCGACTGCAGCAGCGTGCCCAGGATCATCGCGTCGCCGATATCGTTCACCAGGAACTCGTCCAGGCACAACACGCGACAGCGCGAGGCGATGTTAGTGGCGACTTCGATCAGCGGATCCTGTCGCTCGCCAAGTTCGCGCAATTGCTCCTGCACCTCGCCCATAAAGCGGTGGTAGTGCCGGCGCAGCGCCATGCCTTGCGGCAGACTTGCCACGAACATGTCCATCAGGAAGGTCTTGCCGCGACCCACGCTGCCCCATAGGTACAGGCCCTGCACGCCTTCGCGCGTGTCGTTGCCGAGCAGCGATTTCAGACGGCCAAACAGGCCGCTGCCGTTACCGCTGGCGGCTGCCGCGATGAGTTCGGCATGCATGCGGTCGAATTCAGGCAGCAGCGCTTGTTGTGCGGGGTCGGCTTCCCAGCGGTGCGCGCTGACGCCTTCGTGATAACGCGCACTGGGCGCGAGCGGGACGGAGTTACTCATGGGTACGGCGGACTCTTCGGATGCTCCGTGGGGACGCGGAGCATCGAACGGGGGGAGGGTAGGGCATCAATCCTGACGCAGCGGCGGCAGCCACGGCTGCACGGCGTGCTTGATGGCGCCGCGCAGATCCATCAGGCGACGGTGGAAGAAGTGGCTGGTTTCCGGCATGCGCACCAGTTCGGGTTTTTGGTCCATGCCGTCGATCCAGTCGAACACGGCCTGCGGGTCGACCACTTCGTCTTCCTCGCCCTGCACTACCAGCCAGGGGCAGGTGGGCAGTTGGATGTCTTCGAATGGCCAGCGGCCGGCCGGGGGCGCGATGCTGATCAACGCATCGGCGCGCAAACGCACTGCGTTGCGGATGGACACGTAGCTGCCAAACGAGAAGCCCGCCAGCCACAGCGCGTCGTTCGGGCGCAGCCGGCGCACCCAGGCGGCTACGGCGGCGAGGTCGTCGCCTTCGCCGTTGCCGTGGTCGTATGTGCCTTCTGACTCGCCAGTACCGCGGAAATTGAACCGGACGGTGTCCAGCCCCGACTCGCGCAGCGAGCGCTCCACCATCGTCACCACTTTGTTGTGCATGGTGCCGCCCTGCAGCGGGTGCGGATGGCAGATGATGGCGGTGCCGCGGCGTGCCTCTTCGGGCACGGCCACGTCGCTCACAGCTTCGAGCTTGCCCGCAGGCCCTTCCAGCGCGAAGCTGGCAGCCTGCTCAGGAAAACGGTCGGGTTGGGTAGGGATCATGACGGGGTTCATAAACACGATGATAACCGCCATGTGCCCCGGACGTTCGGGCGGACGGCGATGAATCATCTTGCGCATACATTGCTGGCGGGTGACGACGACCTGCTGCGGCTAGGCGGCTTGATGGGCGATTTCGTCCACGGTCAGCCCGATCCGGCGCTCCCGGCGAGGCTGATCGCCGGTATACGCCTGCATCGCGCGATCGACGTCTACACCGACAGTCATCCCGTGGTGGCGGAGGCACGCACACTGCTGCCGGCACCGTATCGCCGCTACGGCGGCATCCTGTTGGACATGTGGTTCGACCATTTGCTCGCGCGCGACTTTCCGCGTTGGAGTGATCAATCGTTGGACGCCTATTCGGCGGGCGTGCGCGAACTGCTCTATCGTCACGAGTCGCTGTTGCCGCCGGGCTTGTTGCGTTTCCGGCACTACATGGATGCGCATGCGCTGCCGGCAGGCTATGCGCGACCGGAGGAAATGGGCGCGGCGTTTGATGGCATCTCCCATCGCTTGCGGCGAGCCAACCCAGTGGGGGAGGCGTTGCCCGTGTTGGTGGGGCTGGACCGGCCGCTGCAGGCGACGTTCGAGACGTTCTTTCCCGAACTGAAGCAGTTCGCCGCGCAATGGATTGAGGCGAATTAGTCGCACAGCAGTCGTTCGCCCACGTAATCCACGAACGCGCGCAGCTTGGGCAGCATGTGCCGCCCTGATGGCCACAACAGGTAGAACGTGCCGCACACCTGGGCGTATTCGTCCAATACAGGCACCAGTTCGCCCGATGCCAGCGCTTTGCGCACCGCGTGTTCCGGCACGTAGGCAATGCCGCGCCCGCGCATGGCGAAGCAGACGCGGGTATCCACGTCGTTGCACACCATGGCGATGGGCACCTCGACCGCCGGCGGCACCGGCCACGCCTCCAGCTTGCCGCTGGTGGGGAAGCGGTAATGCAGACAGTCGTGTTGCGTCAGGTCAGAAGGGATGGTCGGCGTACCCCGGCGTGCCAGGTATTCAGGCGACGCGACCAGCAGTCGCCGGAATGTGCCAACGCGCCGGGCGATGAGGCGCGAGTCGCTCGGCACGCCAACGCGTAGCACGGCATCGAAACCTTCTTCGATCACATCGACGAGACGATCGTCGAAATCCAGGTCCAGCCGCACGTGCGGATAGGCTTCCATGAAGTCGGAGAGCACCGGCAGCACCAGGCCACTGACCAGCGGCAGGCTGACCCGCAGGGAGCCGCGGGGTTCGGCGAACTGGCTGTGCAGCTCCGCTTCGGCCAGTTCCAATTCACCCAGAATGCGCCGGCTGCGCGCCAAGAACTGTTGTCCCTCGGCCGTCAGCGCGATGCTGCGCGTGCTGCGGTGAAACAGGCGCACGCCCAACTGCCCTTCCAGCCGCGAGACGGCCTTACCCACGGCCGAGGCCGAGACGCCCTGCAGGCGGCCGGTTTCCACAAAACTCAGGTTGTCGGCGACCTGCGCGAAGGTCTGCAGCAGGCCCAGGCTGTCCACGTTCATGGATTGCGGAACTCCAGGTCCGTAAAGCCACGAACTCTACCCGTCTTTTTCCGTGGATGCGCGGTATCTAAGGTAGCGGTCCCCATTCCCAGGAAGGAGCGCCCCCATGACATCGAGCCAGAGCCTTGCGCTTGAGCCGGTTTCCGCCACCGGTCCGATTGATGCGGTCATCAACCTCGCCATCGACCAGCAGCGGCTGGTGGGCGCGGTCGTGCTGGTCCAGCACCGCGGCCGCGAGCTGTATCGCCGCAGCGCTGGCTGGGCGGATCGCGAGCACCGCCGGCCGATGCGCACCGACACGCTGTTCCGCCTTGCCTCGGTCAGCAAACCCATCGTCACCACGGCGGCGATGGTGCTCGCCGGCCGCGGCGTGGTGGATCTGGATATTCCGGTGACCCGCTGGCTGCCGGACTTTCAACCGCGCCTGGCCGACGGCAGTGCGCCGGATATCACCCTGCGCCAACTGCTGAGCCACCAGTCTGGCCTCGGCTACCGATTCCTCGAATCCGATGCGAGCGGCCCGTACGCGCAGGCCGGCGTGTCGGACGGCATGGACGCCAGCGGCATTACCCTGGCGGAGAACCTGCGCCGCATCGCCACGGTGCCGTTGCAGTTCGCGCCAGGCGAGGGGTGGTTTTATTCGCTGGGCATCGATGTGGCCGGTGGTGTGCTGGAGGCGGCGACGGGCAAGCGGCTGGACGAGATCGTCCGCGATACCGTCACCGGGCCGCTGGGCATGGCTGATACCGACTTTCATGCGCTCACTCCCGCGCGCCTGGCCACGCCGTACGTCAACGACGAGCCGGCACCACACGTGGTCGGCGAGGGCGAGATTGTCCCGCCGTTCCCCGATGTGGCGGGCATCATCTACAGCCCCGAGCGCGCGCTGGATGGCAGCGCCTTTGCCTCGGGCGGGGCCGGCATGGTGGGCACCGCCGATGACCTGATGCGTTTGCTGGAAGTGCTGCGCCAGGGCGGCGCGCCCATCCTCGATCACGCCTGGGTAGCGCAGATGGCACGCAACCACACGGGCGAACGCGGGCCGGAAGATGCGCCGGGCTGGGGTTTCGGCCTGGGCTTCTCAGTGCTGCGCGATCCCGCTGCTACCGGCACGCCGGAGGCCGCCGGCAGTTGGCGCTGGGGCGGTGCCTATGGGCATAGCTGGTTCGTCGATCCGGCGCGGGAATTGAGCGTCGTGGCCTTCACCAACACCCTTTACGAAGGCATGTCCGGTGCCTTCGTCACCGAGTTGCGCGATGCGGTCTATGGCGCGCTGGAGGGGACGCTATGAATCCCGCCGAGGAGGCGTTGCCACGCGACGCCTGCCTTCCCACCCCCGCACGCCTCCCGCTGCTAGGTCTGCTCGCGCTGGCCTGCGGTGCCTTCATCACGGTGCTTACCGAGTGCGTCGTCGCTGGCTTGCTGCCGGCCATGAGCCACGATCTCAGGATCAGCGAAGCGCTGGTCGGCCAGCTCACCACCATCTACGCCGTCGGCTCGATGCTCACGGCGATTCCCGTGGTTAAGTTCACCAGCCACTTGCCGCGCCGGCCGTTGCTGCTCGCGGCGCTGATCGGCTTTGCGTTGGTCAACAGCGCGATGGCTTGGTCGCAGTCATACGCCTTGATGATGGTCACTCGCTTCTTCGCGGGTGTGGCGGCAGGTCTGCTGTGGTCACTGGTGGCCGGTTACGCCAGCCGCATGGTGGCGCCGCATCAGCAAGGCCGCGCCATTGCCGTGGCGATGCTGGGTACGCCGCTGGCGATGACCATCGGCATTCCCGTCGGTACCTGGCTATCGCAGTTGATCGGCTGGCGCTGGGTCTTCGGCCTGATGTCGTTGCTGAGCCTGCTGCTGGTGGCCTGGGCACGCGCCACGTTGCCGCCAGTACCGGGCCTGCCGCCGCAGACCCAAGGCAGGCTGCGTGACGTGGTGGCATTGCCCGGCCTGCTGCCGGTGTATCTGGTGATGCTGCTCGCCGTGCTCGCGCACAACGTGCTCTACACCTATATCGCCCCGTTCGCCGCGCTGTCCGGCGCGCAGGCCTCATTGGACCGACTGCTGCTGCTGTTCGGCGTGGCATCGGTGGTGAGCATCGTCATCACCGGTGCGCTGATTGACCGTTGGATGCGGCCGCTGATGGCCATCGGCACCGGCCTGTTCCTGCTGGCCGCGCTGGCGATGGCGTTGTGGCCGTATTCGTCGGCGGTGCTGGTAGGGGCGGTATTGGTGTGGGGACTGGGGTTTGGCGGGGCGGCGACGCTGATTCAGACGGCGGTTGCGCGCCGTGCCGGTGACCAGCAGGACCTTGGTCAGTCATTGGTGGTGGTGGGGTGGAATCTGGCGATTGCCGGTGGTGGTGTGGTGGGTGGGGTGCTGCTTAAGACGGCGGGTGTGGTGATGTTGCCGTGGTCGTTGGTGGTGTTGTTGGTGGTGACGGTGGGGGTGGTGGTGCCGGCTAGGAGGGCTTGGGCATGAGGTTGCTCTAGCGTGAGCTCTTGGCTCCCTCGCCCCTCCGGGGAGAGGGTTGGGGTGAGGGGACGTTCTTGCCCCACTACTTCAAAAGAACCGTCACCCCTGCGCAGGCAGGGGTCCAGTGACTTTGGCTCTCGCTTGGTTGTCGCGTAGTCGCGACCTGGCTCGCCTGCGGCGGGCTTTCGCCCTCCTACCGGAGGCCGAGTCACTTTTCTTTGCTTGCCCAAAGAAAAGTAACCCGAAGAAAGGGCACCCCCACTTGGCGCTGGCCGGCGAAGCCGGCCAGTTCGTGAGGGGCGGCCGGGCTTTTCGACAGGGCTTCCTGCCCTGGCGAAAAGGGATCGGCATCCTTGCCGATCCCCCCTGCGGGCCTTTTCGTCCACCCCTCACCGCCGCACAGGGGGCCCGGAAGGTCAAAAGCGAAAGCGGACGGCTCGTGTAGCTGCGCTGCACATCGCATCGCGGCGGGTCGCGTGGCTCCTGCTTTAGCGCACAAAGCCAAGGCAGAAGAGAAAGACGATGCCGTTCCGTGGCGAGTTCTCCACACCGGTCGGGAAGCGTAGCGAGTCGGGAAGCGTAGCGAGGCCTGCTTTAAGTCCTCTTCGCGAGGGCGCGTTGCGAAGCGCTCCGAACTACCCGCTGTGTTCCACGGAACTAGCTTCGCGTCGTCGGCAGACGATCGAAACGCTCGCTGCGTAAGCGGCCGGATCGCAGTAACGCTCGAGGCGACAGCCAACCACTGACGCAACTGGATGACCAGCCATTCGGCTGTTGAAAAACGTCTCCGGCCTACGCAGGGATGACGGCTTAGATGAAACGGTGCGGCGAGCACCCACCCCTCACCCCAACCCTCTCCCCAAAGGGGCGAGGGAGCCAAAAGCGCGCGCAGCCCCCAACGACCCCCAAAAGAAAACGCCGCCCAAAGGCGGCGTCATCCGAAACTCCCGAAAGCGAGGACTTACTTCGCCTGATCCACAATCCAGTGCACCGCGGCCTTCACCTGATCATCCGTCAGCGCCGGATTACCACCCTTGGCCGGCATCATGTTGCCATCCGGCCCCTTGTAGCCATCCGTCGCATGCTTGACCAGCGTGTCGAGGCCCTCAGCGATTCGCGGACCCCAGCTGGACTTGTCGCCCAGCTTCGGCGCGCCAGCGATGCCCGCGGTGTGGCAGCTGTGGCAGAGGTTGTCGTAGATGGTCTTGCCGTCGGTGCTGCCGCCGTAGGCAACCTGCGCGGCGGCGGCCTTGGTGGCGGCGTCCTGCGCGGCCTGCATGGCGGCGCGGCCCGTGTCGCCCGCGTAGACAGCGCCGGCTGGCGCAATGCGCGCTTCGGTTTGGGCGGCGGTTTGCGGATTTACTTCTTTCGGCTCATGGTCGTAGATCAACCACGCGCCGCCGATCAGCAGCAGAGTCAGTACAGACAAGCCCAGGATCAGCAGGGAAAAGCTGCGCATGAAGCTCTGGTCGGATTTCGTCAGGGAACCGCTCACGCAATGACTCCAATTCAATGGACAGATCAAAGGACAGCCAGATGGCCGGATTAGCTTTGGTTCAGACAACAATTGGTCGAGTATAGACGAAGGCCGCGGCAAGTTTCAGTCGGGTGCCGGCGGCGTCGTGTCGCGCCTAAGTCGTACCTAAGGGGCCTCTGATTTCATGCAAGTTTCTTCATTTTGACGCGATAAGCTGTCAAAACCCTGCCATCGGTCATAGGGCACCCATGTCAACTGGCATTGTCTATTGCCGTTGAACTGACCCTATCCTTTCATACGACACATAGGTCAGGCGCGCGGAGCGCACCGGTGGGGTCGGGTGGCCTGTCTTTCATTCTGGGAGTTTTTCATGTCGCGTTTTTGGAAGATCGCGCTGATCGTTGTGGCCGTGATCGTGGTGGGAGGCATCGGCTTCCGTTTGCTGCATAAGCCTGCTGCCGAGGAAGGCGCGCAGGGGCAGCACGGTGGTCAGCACAAGGGACAAGGCCAGGGCGATGCCGCCGGTCAGGACAAGGATGCCGCGCCCGTGCCGGTGACGGTCGAGCCCGTGGTCAAGCAGGATGTGCCGGTGTATCTCACCGCGCTGGGCACCGTGCAGGCGCTCAACACGGTCACCGTGAATCCGCAGATCGGCGGCCAGATGCTCAGCATCAATTTCAAGGAAGGCCAGGAAGTGAAGAAGGGCGACCTGCTGGCGCAGATCGACCCGCGTCCGTTCCAGGCTGCCTACGACCAGGCCGTGGGCAAGCAGCAGATGGACGAAGCGCAGCTCTCCACCGCGCAGAGCACGCTCAAGCGCAACGACGCACTGGTGGCCAAGGGCTACGTGGCCCAGTTGGACATGGACACCTACCGCAACAACGTGGCCAACCTAATCGCCAGCGTGACGGCCGATAAGGCAGCGGTGCGCGCGGCCAAGGTCAACCTGGACTTTACCCGCATCATTTCGCCGATCGACGGCGTAGCCGGCATTCGCCAGGTCGACCCGGGCAATGTGGTCATCACGACGACCAATCTGGTCACGCTGACCCAGATCCACCCGATCTACGTGATGTTCAACCTGCCAGAGCAGAACCTGGAAGCAGTCCGCTCCGCATCGGGCAACGGCGACCCGCTGGAAGTGCTGGCGCTGGACCGCGCCGATGCGCACACCATTGCCGACGACGGCCAGCTCAATGTGATCGACAACCAGATCGACACCACCACCGGCACGTTCAAGCTGCGCTCGGTGTTCCAGAACACCAAGGCCGACCTGTGGCCGGGCCAATTCGTCAACGTGCGCCTGAAGGTGCGTACGGTGTCGGGCGGTCTGGTGATCCCGGCGCAGGCGGTGCAGCGCGGTCCGGACGGCGACTACGTGTACCTGCTGCAGCAGGACCAGACGGTCAAGATGCAGCCGGTGAAGGTGGCCAATGAGGTGGGCGACAGCCACGTCATGATCACCTCGGGCCTGGCGCTCAACGATCAGGTGGTAACGGAAGGCCAGTTCCGCCTCAAGCCGGGCAGCAAGGTCAAGGCGCTCAAGCCGGGCGAAGTGCCGGCAGCGCCGACGACGGCCGAGATGGACAAGGCCAAGAAGAATGCCAAGCAGCAGGGCGGCGGCGGTCGCCGCGGCGGCTAAGCGGGCGCAAGGGAACAAGGCAGCGGGGGCCGAGGGCTTCCGCTGCCGGTGGCCGGGCAAGGACGCGCCGCGTGCCGTCGCCGCCACCCCGACAACGCATTGCGCGAGCAAGCTGACAGCCACTCATTGACGGCAAACTTATGGGCTTCTCCACACTCTTCATTCGCCGACCCATCGCCACCTCACTCTTGATGGTGGCGGTGCTGCTGCTCGGTATCCTCGGTTACCGCGAGCTGCCGGTGTCGGCGCTCCCCGAGATCGACGCACCCAGTCTGGTCGTGACTACGCAGTATCCGGGCGCCAGCGCCTCGACCATGGCCTCACTGGTTACCACGCCGCTGGAGCGCAACCTGGGCCAGATCTCCGGCCTGAGCATGATGACCTCCGACTCGTCGGCGGGTCTCTCGACCATCGTGCTGCAGTTCGCGATGGACCGTGACATCGACATTGCGGCGCAGGACGTACAGGCGGCCATCAATCAGGCGCGTGGCACCTTGCCCCAGACGCTGCCGTATCCGCCGGTCTATAACCGCGTGAACCCGGCCGACGCGCCAATCATGACGCTCAAGCTCACGTCAGAGAGCCTGCCGCTGCGTGAGGTGAACAACTACGCTGACTCGATCCTCGCGCAGAAGCTCTCGCAGGTGCAGGGCGTGGGTCTGGTGTCCATCGCTGGCAACGTGCGCCCGGCCGTGCGTGTGCAGGTGAATCCGTCGCAGCTCGCCAATCTTGGCCTGACGATGGAAGACGTGCGCAGCTCGCTCACCGAGGCCAACGTGAACGCGCCCAAGGGCACGCTCAACGGCGCCACGCAGTCCTACAGCATCGGCACCAACGACCAGTTGGCGACCGCGGCTGAGTACAAAGACACCATCATCGCGTACAAGAACAATGCGCCGGTGCGTCTGTCCGACGTCGCCGCCGTGGTGGATGGCGTAGAGAACGACCAGCTCGCTGCATGGGCGAACGGCAAGCCCGCCGTGCTGCTCGACGTCCGTCGCCAGCCGGGCGCCAACATCGTGCAGACCGTGCAGCAGATCCGCGCGATCCTGCCGCAGTTGCAGGCCGTGCTGCCGGCGGACGTGCATCTGGACGTCTTCGCTGACCGCACCATCACCATCCGCGCCTCGGTGGAGGACGTGCAGTTCACCCTGATCCTCACCATCTTCCTGGTGGTGGCGGTGATCTTCGTGTTCCTGCGCCGCCTGTGGGCCACCATCATTCCGTCGGTGGCGGTGCCGCTGTCGCTGATGGGTACGTTCGGCGTCATGGCCTTCACCGGCATGTCGCTGGATAACCTCTCGCTGATGGCGCTTACCGTGGCCACCGGTTTCGTGGTGGACGATGCGATCGTGATGATCGAAAACATCGTGCGCTACATCGAGCAGGGCAAGGAAGGCAAAGAAGCGGCAGAGATCGGCGCGAAGGAAATCGGCTTCACCGTGCTGTCGCTGACCGTGTCGCTGATCGCGGTGTTCCTGCCGCTGCTGCTGATGCCCGGCGTTACCGGTCGCCTGTTCCACGAGTTTGCGTGGGTGCTCACCATCGCGGTGGCCATCTCCATGCTGGTGTCGCTGACGCTGACACCGATGATGTGCGCCTACCTGCTCAAGCCCGACGCACTGCCGGAAGGCGACGACGCGCACGAGCGCCACGCCGCCGCCGGCAAGAAGACCTGGTGGTCGCGTCTGGTCAATGTGTACGAGAGTTCGCTGGATTGGGTGCTCGGCCACCAGAGGCTGACCATCCTGATCGCGGGCGCCACCGTCGTGCTCACCGTGTTCCTCTACATCGTGATCCCCAAGGGCCTGCTACCCGAGCAGGACACGGGCCTGATCACCGGTGTCGTGCAAGCCGATCAGAACGTTGCCTTCCCGCAGATGGAACAGCGCACCAAGGCCGTGGCCGATGCGTTGCGCCGTGACAAGGCGGTGACCGGTGTAGCGGCCTTTATTGGCGCAGGCTCGATCAACCCGACGCTCAACCAGGGTCAGCTCAGCATCGTGCTGAAGGATCGCGGTGACCGTGACAGCCTCGACGACGTGGTGGCACGCCTGCAGAGGGAAGCTGCCGGCATTCCGGGCGTGGCCTTGTACCTGAAGCCCGTGCAGGACGTGACGCTGGACAGCCGTGTGTCTGCCACCGAGTACCAGTACTCGATGTCCGACGTGAATGCGGCCGAGCTTTCCAACTACGCCACGCGGATGACGCAGGCGTTGCGCGAGCGCAAGGAACTGGCCGACGTCGACAACAATCTTGCCGACCAGGGCACCTCGCTCAAGCTCACCATCGACCGCGAAAAGGCCAGCCGTCTCGGCGTGCCGGTGCAGACCATCGACGACACGTTGTACGACTCGTTCGGCCAGCGCCAAATCTCGACCATCTTCACCCAGCTCAACCAGTACCGCGTGGTGCTGGAAGTGGCGCCGCAGTTCCGCACCAGCACCGCGTTGCTCAACCAGCTCACGGTAAAGAGCAACGGCAGTGGCGCATTGACCGGTAGCAACGCCACGGCGTTCGGTCAGGTGGCGTCGAGCAACTCGTCGACCAGCACCGGCCTGGGCGTGGCCAACATCGGCGTGATCGTCGGTGCTGGCGGCACCATTCCGCTGGCCTCGCTGGCGACGGCCGAAGTCACCACTGCGCCGCTGGTGGTCAGCCATCAGCAGCAGCTGCCGGCCGTGACCATCTCGTTCAACCTCGCGCAGGGCTACTCACTGTCCGAGGCGGTTGATGCGATCCACGAGGTGGAACAGCAGTTGGACTTCCCGCCGCAGGTGCGCGGCCAGTTCATCGGCAAGGCGGCGGAGTTCTCCACCTCGCTGACCAATGAAGTGCTGTTGCTGGTCGCCTCCATCGTGGTGATCTACATCGTGCTGGGCGTGCTGTACGAGAGCTACATCCACCCGTTGACCATCATCTCGACCCTGCCGCCGGCCGGTGTGGGTGCCTTGCTGGCACTGCTCCTGTGCGGCATGAGTCTGTCGGTGGATGGCATCGTGGGTATCGTGTTGTTGATCGGTATCGTGAAGAAGAACGCGATCATGATGATCGACTTCGCGATCGAGGCGCAGCGCGAGGGCATGAAGCCGCACGAGGCGATCCGTCGCGCATGTCTGCTGCGCTTCCGCCCGATCATGATGACCACCGCTGCCGCCATGCTCGGTGCCTTGCCGCTGGCACTGGGCAACGGCATTGGCGCGGAGCTGCGCCGTCCGCTGGGTGTATCCATCGTCGGCGGCCTGCTGCTGTCGCAGTTGGTGACGCTGTACACCACGCCGGTGATCTACCTCTACATGGAGCGCTTCTCCGACTGGTTGCGCGAGCGTCGCGAACGCCGCGCGCTCGAGCAGGCGCAGACGCGCGGCGCAGTGTGATGACGCTCGACCGGCCCGGTATGCACCGGGCCAAGCAATAAGACCACCCAAGGGGCGCGGCCATCATGGCGCGCCCCTTTTGGCGTTATCCGGGCTCGACACAAGGATCGACATGGACATGACAAGGAAACCCCAGGTTTGCGTGCTCGGCAGCGCGGAACCGGGCTCGAAGGCGTACGAACTGGCAGGGCAGGCCGGTGCCTTGCTGGCGCGCGCAGGCATCACGCTGGTGAGCGGTTGCGGCAGCCCCGCCACGCGACATGCGGCGCAAAGTGCGATCGATGCGGGCGGCCTGGTCGTCAGCATCATCCCGAGCGGCACCATGCCGGCCGTCGACTGGCCGGCGACCGTGGTGATTCCGTGCGGCATGGGCGATGCGCGCAACCTGTTGATGGCGCTGGCCGGCGATGCCTGCCTCGTGATCGGTGGGCGCGCCGGCACCATTTCCGAAGTGTGCCTGGCCTGGCTTCATCATCGGCCGCTGTTGCCGCTGACCGGTTGCGGTGGCTGGTCGGATGGACTGCTGCAGAATCCGCCCGACGAGCGCGCCAATTCGCCCATCCTGCCGTGGGATTCCGTCGAGGTGCTGGAGGCAAAACTGAGGTCGCTTGGGCTGGTCCGCATTTAGACGTCTAAGTGCTGGATGTCTAAGCGACACCTAAGGGCTGCCGCCGTACCGTGAGCACCCATGCCCCGCACTGCCATTTCCGCCTTCGCGGGAATGGCGGTGCGGAAAGTCGAACTGCCCCGCAAGCGCAAGAAACTATCAACCAAATCTTCAGTCATGCGTTCTGCAGTCAATGTGCGGTATATACGTTTCTTCGTGCGTGCGCCGCTGACGCGGTGCGCGGCTTCTCTGAACACCCTCGCGCCTGGCGCGTTGTTTCTGGTTTCCTGACGGCATGAACATCTCCGGCCCCTTCATCCGCCGCCCGATCGGCACCTCGCTGCTTGCCATGGGCGTGTTTGTGGTGGGTCTGATCTGCTACGCGCTGCTGGGCGTGGCGGCGCTGCCGAACATGCAGTTCCCGGTGATCTTCGTGCAGGCCAGCCAGGCCGGCGCGAGCGCAAGCACCATGGCCTCCACCGTGGCCGCGCCGCTGGAACGGCACCTGGGCCAGGTGCCGGGCATCGACACCATGCGTTCGTCCAGTTCACTGGGCAGCACGCAGGTGTTCCTGATGTTCGAGACGGGGCGGAATCTGGATTCCGCCGCGCGCGACGTGCAGGCCGCCATCAACGCGGCACAGTCCGACTTGCCGAGTGGCCTCAACGCGCCGCCGAGTTACCAGAAAGCCAATCCAAACGACGATCCGATCATCGCCTTCGCGTTGACCTCCGAAACGCAATCGGCGCGTGAGCTGTATGACATCGCCGATTCGCTGCTCGCGCAGCGCATCCGCCAGCTCGACGGCGTGTCGGAAGTGGACATCCTTGGCGCAGCGACGCCGGCCGTTCGCGTTGATGTAAACCTGCGTCAGCTCAATGCGCTGGGCCTGTCGCCCGACCAGCTGCGCAACGCGCTCACCGCTGCCAACGTCACCTCGCCTCAGGGTTTCCTGTCGGACGGTAAAACGACCATGGCGGTGACAGCGAATGACTCGCTGCACACGGCAGCGGATTTCGCGGACCTGGTTATCGCGTCGAACAACGGTGTTCCCGTGCGCCTGTCGGATGTCGCCAAGGTGTACGACGGCCTGCAGGACGCGTATCAGGCGGCGTGGTTCCAGGGTAAACCGGCGATTTTGATGTACGTCTATCGCCAGTCCAATGCCAACATCATCGGCACCGTGGATCGCGTGAAGGACGCCGTGCCGCTGTTGCGCAGCTACCTGCAGCCCGGCACCACGCTCACGCCGTACTTCGACGGCACGCCGACCATTCGCGCTTCGCTACATGAAGTGCAGGCGACGTTGCTGATCAGCCTGGTCATGGTGATGCTGACCATGGCGCTGTTTCTGCGCCGCCTTGCACCCACCTTGATCGCCACCGCCGCCGTGCCGTTGTCGCTGGCTGGCGCCGCGATGGTGATGTACATCCTCGGCTTCACCCTCAACAACCTGACCCTGCTGGCGCTGGTCATCGCCATCGGCTTCGTCGTGGACGATGCCATCGTGGTGATCGAGAACATCGTCCGGCACATCGACCAAGGTATGACGCGCATGGAGGCGGCGCTGGCCGGCGCGAAGGAGATCGGCTTCACCATCGTGTCGATTACCGCCTCGCTGGTTGCCGTGTTCTTGCCACTCCTGTTCATGGGCGGCATCACCGGCCTGTTCTTCAAGGAATTCACCATCACGCTGGTGGCCGCGATCATCGTCTCGGCGTTCGTTTCGCTCACGCTCACCACCTCGCTGTGCGGCCAGTTCCTGAGTAGCCACGATCAGGACAAGCCCACCACGCGCGTCGGTATCGCCCTGGAGAAATTCCAGGCGGGCATGCTGGGTGTCTATTCGAAGTGCCTGAAGTTCTCGCTCAAGCATGCGCTCGTATTCTCGCTGACGCCGTTGGTGTTGATTGGCATCACCGTGCTCCTGTTCGGTCAGGTGAAAACGGGTCTGTTCCCGCCGCAGGACACCGGCCTGATTCGTGGCCGCGCGACCTCCGGTGCGACGGTGTCGTTCCAGGATGCGGTCGAACGTCAGCAGCGCCTGATCAATATGTTGCTGAAGGATCACGACGTCGCCCGCGTGGGTTCGCGCCTGGGCACCAGCCGCCAGGGTGCATCAGGCACGTTCGACATCGAGCTGAAGACACATGCACAGGGCCGCACGGACGACACATTCGCCGTGCTCGCGCGACTGAGCGCCAAGGCAGCGCGCTATCCCGACCTCAACGTGCGTCTGCGTCCCATCCAGGATCTGCCGAGTTTCGGCGGTGGCGGCGGCACCAGTCAGGGCGCGCAGTATCAGGTGTCGCTGCAGGGCGATGATCCCGAAGAGCTGACCCTGTGGCTGCCCAAGCTGGTTGCCGAACTGAAGAAGAACCCCAAGCTCAAGGACGTGGGCAGCGATGTCGACGACGCCGGCTTGCAGCAAAACATCGTGATCGACCGCGACAAGGCCGCGCGCCTCAACGTAGGCATCGGCACCATCGACGGCGCGCTGTACAACGCGTTCGGCCAGCGCCAGATCAGCACCATCTATTCCGACCTCAACCAGTACAAGGTGGTGGTCAACGCGTTGCCGAACCAGACGGCAACGCCCGCCGCCATCGACGCGATCTACGTAGCCAGCAACAGCGGCAAGATGGTGCCGCTCACCGCCTTCGCGCATCAGGAAGCGGGGCTGGCACCTACGCAGATCTCGCACGAAAACCAGTACACCGTGATGAGCATGAGCTTCAACCTCGCGCCGGGCGTGAGCATGGGCGAAGCGCTGCAGATCATCCAGGCGACCGGTTCGCAGATGCGTCTTCCGGGTGACATCCGTATCAACATCGGTGGTGATTTCCGCCGCTTCCAGCAATCACAGAGCGGCATGCTGTGGCTGCTGCTCGGCGCTATCGTAGTTGTCTACATCGTGCTCGGCATGCTGTACGAGAGCCTGATCCATCCGGTGACGATTCTTTCCACTTTGCCAGCGGCAGGCGTCGGTGCGCTGATGGCGCTGTGGATCACAGATACCGAACTGTCGGTGATCGCGCAGATCGCGTTGGTATTGCTCATCGGCATCGTCAAGAAGAACGCGATCATGATGATCGACTTCGCGCTGGTGTCGCGTCGCGAGCACGGGCTCAGCGCCTCCGATGCCGCCTACGAGGCAAGCATGGTGCGCTTCCGCCCGATCATGATGACCACCATGGTGGCGATTCTCGCCGCCGTGCCCATCGCCATCGGCCTGGGCGAAGGTTCGGATCTGCGTCGCCCACTGGGTATTGCGTTGATTGGCGGCCTGCTGATCTCCCAAAGCCTGACCCTGCTCAGCACCCCGGCGCTCTACGTGATCTTCTCGTGCCTGGCGGATCGTTTCAGCGCATGGCGCGCCAGGTTCCGTCAGCCGCGGCGCCTGCCCGCGGGCGAGAACGTCTGAGCGACTGCTATCCCTTTCAGGAGCGCAGCTGCGCTCCTGAAAAAAGCCTGCCGAACCATACCCTTGCGCATTGTTCCGGTCCGCGCTTTCGTGCTTCGCCCGAAATCGCGACAATAAGGGGCTTTCGTCCGCCCGTTTCGCCCCCATGTCGGTCGGCTCCGGACGTTTGGTGCGTCCGTGCGTGGCCCTGTCTGCGCGTCGCACCTTCCCCTTGGTAATGCCGCAGCCAGCGAGGTCATAGCAGACAATGTCGAACACGCCGAAGATCATTTACACGCTTACGGACGAAGCGCCGTACCTCGCCACGCATTCGCTGCTGCCCATCATCAAGGCGTTCACCAGCACCGCTGGTATCGCTGTCGAGACGCGCGACATCTCGCTGGCCGGTCGCATCATTGCCCAGTTCCCAGACATCCTGCCGGACAACCAGAAGATCGCCGACGACTTGACGGAACTTGGCCAGTTGGCGACCACGCCGGATGCCAACATCATCAAGCTCCCCAACATCAGTGCATCGATGCCGCAGCTCAAGAGCGCGATCAAGGAACTGCAGTCGCAGGGTTACGCGCTGCCGGACTACCCGGAAGACCCGAAGGACGTCAGCGAGTGGAACGTCAAGGCGCGCTACGATAAGGTCAAGGGCAGCGCCGTGAACCCCGTGCTGCGCGAGGGCAACTCTGACCGCCGCGCACCGCTCTCGGTGAAGAACTACGCACGCAAGCACCCGCACAAGATGGGCGCGTGGTCCAAGGATTCGCGGACGCACGTCGCCCACATGGACGGCGGCGACTTCTACGGTAGCGAGAAGTCCACCGTGGTCGACAAGGCCACCACCGTGAAGATCGAGTGGTTCGGCAAGGACGGCACCAGCAAGGTGCTGAAGGAAAAGACCGCGCTGAAGGACGGCGAGATCATCGACGCCGCCGTGATGAGCAAGAAAGCGCTGACCAGCTTTATCGACGCGCAGATCGCTGAGGCGAAGAGTCAGGGCATCCTGTTCTCGCTGCATCTGAAGGCCACCATGATGAAGGTCTCCGACCCCATCATGTTTGGTTTCGCGGTCAACGAGTTCTACAAGGACGTGCTGACCAAGCACGCCGACGCACTCAAGAGCGTGGGCTTTGAGCCGAACAACGGCATCGGTGACCTCTATGCGCGCCTCGGCCAGCTGCCGCAGGCCACGCAGGATGCAATCCTCGCCGATATCTCGGCGGAGTACGCCAAGCGCCCGGCGCTGGCCATGGTCAATTCCGACAAGGGCATCACCAACCTGCACGTGCCGAGCGACGTCATCATCGACGCGTCCATGCCGGCGATGATCCGCGACTCCGGCAAGATGTGGAACGCTGAAGGCAAGCTCGAGGACACCAAGGCGGTGATCCCCGATCGCAGCTACGCGGGCGTGTACCAGGCCGTCATCGAAGACTGCAAAGCACATGGCGCGTTCGATCCGGCGACCATGGGTAGCGTGCCCAACGTAGGCCTGATGGCGCAGGCCGCCGAAGAGTACGGCTCGCACGACAAGACCTTCCAGATCGCTGGCGACGGCGTGGTCAAAGTCATCGACGAGTCCGGCAAGGTGCTGCTGGAGCAGCCGGTGGAAACCGGCGACATCTGGCGCATGTGCCAGACCAAGGACGCGCCGATCCAGGATTGGGTGAAGCTCGCCGTCACGCGTGCTCGCCTGTCCAACACGCCGGCTGTGTTCTGGCTCGATATCAACCGCGCGCACGACGCGCAGGTGATCAAGAAGGTCGAGCGCTACCTCAAGGACCACGATCTGTCCGGCTTGGACATTCGTGTGCTTTCGCCGGTCGACGCCACCACGTTCTCGCTGGAGCGTATCCGCAAGGGCCAGGACACCATCTCGGTCACCGGCAACGTGCTGCGCGACTACCTCACCGACCTGTTCCCGATCATGGAGCTGGGTACCAGCGCGAAGATGCTCTCCATCGTGCCGCTGATGGCCGGTGGTGGCTTGTTCGAAACCGGTGCGGGCGGTTCGGCGCCCAAGCACGTGCAGCAGTTCCTGGAAGAGGACTACCTGCGCTGGGATTCGCTGGGCGAGTATCTCGCCATTGCCGCATCGTTGGAGCATCTCGCCAACCGCTACGACAACGCCGATGCTCGCGTGCTGGCCAAGACGCTGGACGAAGCCAACGGCAAGATCCTCGACAACAACAAGTCGCCGGCGCGCAAGGTCGGTGAGCTCGACAATCGCGGCAGCCACTTCTACCTCGCCATGTACTGGGCGCAGGCACTTGCCGCGCAGAACGACGACGCCAAGCTCAAGGCGAAGTTCGAGTCGATCGCGAAACTGCTCACTGAGAACGAAGCCAAGATCGTCGGCGAACTGAACGGTGCGCAGGGCAAGGCGGTTGATATCAAGGGCTACTACCACCCGAGCACGGACCTCATCACCCAGGCCATGCGCCCGAGCAAGACCTTCAACGACGCGTTGTCGTCGTTGGGCTGATCGCCTGTTTATCGGTGTATCAAAAGAAGGCCGCGAAAGCGGCCTTCTTTCATTCTGGTGCCTACCGTTTCGTCAGGCAGGCGGCCTGAATTGCTCAGTGTTGATGACAGGCCATGCACGAGTAGCTGCTTGACAGCATCATCGGCGTGGCGGGCTTCTGACCTGGCGCGAGTGCCGCGTTGAATGCCGCGACATTGGCCTGCGCATCGTGAATGCGCTGCTCCAGCACGTCGCGGTACGGCCAGCTCGCATAGTCCGGCGAGCGCTTGGCCAGGGCGTACACCTTTTGCGCGGTCTGCCAGTCGCCGGATTTGGTGAGCATGTCGCCCATGTTGAGCAGAAAACCTTCTTCGTTGTGTGGGGCAACTGACGAGTTGAGGCAGGCACGTGCATCGCGTGAGCCGGTGCTCGCTTTGAACATGACGTTGGAGAGTTGATCCAGGTTGGCGCCGTGACGGTCGAGCGTGGTGTGTGCGCACACCTCCAGGTTCTGCCACTGCTGGTCCAGCGCGCGCTTGAAGCCGTCGCTGTCAGCCGGTTGGTTGCTTGCCACATAACCCGCGGTGAAGAGATTGAAGGCCGGCCAGTCTTTGACGGCTTGCTGCATGATCACCGCACCCTGGTCGCGCAGTGCGGTATCGCGGTCGATCTGTGCCTCGGCCAGCATCGCGCTGGCCAGAAACCCTCGAAAGCGGGCGTCTTCCGGCGCCAAGTCCACAGCCTTTTGGAAATACTTGCGCGCCAGCACGGCATCATCGGTGATGCTGGCGGGCGTTCGATCGAGCCGGCTGCGCTCTGACAGCCGCCACATGTGCAGCCAGCCCACGTGGGCGGCGGTGACCGCATCGTTGGGGTTGCGCAGGTAAGCGGCGGTGCTTGCTTCCAGGCTGGCCTGGATCTTCGCGTAGTCGCCGCTCTGGAAGGTCTCCCAGAACAGTCCATCGGCCTGTAGCGCCGCGGGCTGGCGTGCCGGCGAGGCATCGGCATGCGCATGGCTGGCAAGCAGCCCCCCGGCAGCGGCCACGAAGAGGGTGGCGACAATCAAGGCGTTTCGCGCGGTAGTCTTCATCGTCGGTCATCCATGGCTGGGTCGGTAGGCCATAGACTGAACGTGACGCAACCCCGGCTGCAGGGTCGGTTATCAACTTTTGGCTCTGACAGCTGTCACTTTCTGAGGCAGGGCGCCCCAGGCAGGTTAAGGGGCGCATGAATGCCGATCTGGCCACCCCAGGTTGATGTTATGACCCTGTCGGATAATTCATTTCTCGAACATTCCCGTTACTGGAGCTACGCATGCGTCCACCGCTGTTAGCCGCTGCACTTGTTCTCGCGGCAAGCGCACCTGTTTTCGCTCAGACGTCTGGTGCACCCGCACCGGCGTCGACGTCCGCAGCCGTCAACCTGGATGCGGTCACCGTCAGTGGCGTGCAACCCGGGCCAGGACTGTGGAGGGTGAGCAAGGGCGACCACGTGATGTGGGTGCTCGGTACGCTTTCGCCGCTGCCAGACAAGATCCAGTGGAAGACCGACGAAATCGAGCAGACCATTGCCGGTTCGCAGGAGGTGCTGGGCCCGCCCTCGATCCAGCTCAAGCCCAAGACCAATTTCTTTGGCAAGCTGTTCCTGCTGCCCTCGCTGGTGGGCGCGCGCAAGAATCCCGACGGCCAGACGCTGCAGCAGATGGTGCCAACTGCCGATTACGCGCGCTGGCTGGTGTTGAAGAAGCAATACATCGGCAACGACAACGGTATCGAGAGCTGGCGGCCGATCTTCGCCGCGGTGGAGCTGTACGACAAGGCGATCAAGCGCTACGGCCTGACCTCGTCCGGTGGCGTGAAGGACACCGTGCGTAATCTCAGCCAAGAAGCACAACATCAACTTCAACACCGTGCGTTACACCATGCTGGTGGAAGAGCCGCGCAGTGCGGTGAAGACCTTCAAGTCCTCGCCGATGGACGATCGCGAGTGCTTTGGCCGCACGCTCGACACCGTGGAGCGCGATATGGGGCACATCACCGAGCGCGCAAATGCCTGGGCGACCGGCGACATCGATTTGCTGCGCAGCCTGCCGATGAACGACCAGCGCGAAGCCTGCCTGTCGGCGGTGACCGAAGCCGGTTTTGCCAAGCAGTTGGGTTTCAGCGACGTGCGACAGAAGGCGGAGGCGATGTGGGTTGCCGAGGCGGATAAGGCGCTCAATACCAACACACAGACCTTCGCTATGTTGCCGATGGAAGACGTGCTGTCGCCGAAGGGGTTGATCGCTCGCCTGAAGGCGCAGGGCTATCAAGTGGAGGCGCCGGATGGCAGCGACGCCGAGGGTCAGGCCACAACGCAACCGTAAAGCTGCGCCCCGTTTGTTGGGGCGCACCTTAGGGGTGATTACGCGCTTGCCTGGTCCAGCGCTGCAATCTCTTCCTTGTTCAATTGCAACTCCACACCCTTCAGCAGCTCCTTGAGCTGCGGAACGCTTGTGGCGCTCGCGATCGGCGCCGTAACGCTGGGACGTGCGATTAGCCATGCCAGCGCAACCTGCGCGGGCGTGGCGCCGTGGGCCGCAGCTACCTTATCCAGTGCAGCAAGCACGCCAAGTCCATGCGGGTTGAGGTACTTCTGCACCGCGCCGCCGCGCGCTGCGCTCTTGGCAAAGTCGGCTTCGCTGCGGTACTTGCCGCTGAGGAAGCCACTGGCGAGCGCGTAGTAGTTGATCACGCTCACGTTCTCCGCGACGACCAGCGGTTCCAGTTCCTTTTCGTAACCCTTGCGGCTGACCAGGTTGTATTCCGGCTGTAGCGTCTCGTAGCGAGGCAGGTGGTATTCGGCGGAAATCTTCAGTGCTTCGGCAAAGCGGTCGGCGACGTAGTTCGAGGCGCCGATCACGCGCACCTTGCCTTGCTCGATCAGCTTGCCAAACGCACCGAGTGTTTCGTGCAAGGGCACCGTCGCATCGTCTTCATGAGATTGGTAAAGATCGATGTAGTCGGTTTGCAGGCGCTTGAGCGAGCCTTCCACCGCCTGGTTGATATTCATCGGTGACAAGCCGGGATGCTCGGCCCACTTCGCCACCTTGGTAGCGATCACCACCTTGTCGCGTTTGCCGCTGCGCTTGAGCCACTTGCCGATAATCGTCTCCGATTCGCCACCGCGGTTGCCCGGCACCCAAGCCGAATAAACGTCCGCGGTGTCGATCAGGTTGAAGCCCGCGTCGACGAAGGCGTCGAGCAGTTCGAACGAGCGTTGCTCATCTGCACTCCAGCCAAAGACGTTGCCGCCAAAGGCGAGTGGCGCGACAGAAAGCGAGGATCGACCCAGGGGGCGCAGTTGCATGGATGTGCTCCGCATTCAATGTAGGGAATAGGGGGTTGGTGCATACTCGGGGACCTGAGCGAGTATACGCGCCGCCCATGTGAGGCCCGTGCGTAGCCGCGCCGACACTGGAGGAAGGCGAATGAAGAGCAAGGCAGCAACACTGCGGCGTGCGGTTTTGACGGGCGCCATTGTGATGGGTTTGTGCACGAGCGCCGGTATGGCTACGGCGCAGACGCTGACCCGCCCATGGAATGACACCACGCTGTCGCCCGATGCGCGCGCGAAGCTGCTGCTCGCACAACTCACGCAGGACGAGAAGTTCCAGCTTCTCCACAGTTATTACGCTGGGCCGGATCGTCCGGCTGACAAACCGTTTCCTAAAGGGGCGATCGCTTCGGCCGGTTACATCGCGCCAATTGATCGGCTCGGTATTCCCGCGCTGGAAGAAAGCGACGCAGGTCTTGGCGTAGCCAGTTCCAGCCGCATGCGCCCCGGCGACCACGCCACACCGCTGCCTGCCGGGCCAGTGACGGCAGCAAGCTGGGATCCGAAGGTTGCCTATCGTGGTGGCGCCATGATCGGCAGCGAAGCGCACAGCAAGGGTTTCAACGTGCTGCTTGCCGGCGGCATCAACCTCACGCGCGAGCCGCGCAATGGGCGCAACTTCGAGTATGCGGGCGAAGATCCCCTGCTTGCCGGCACCCTCGTCGGCGAAGCCATCAAGGGTATCCAGGACCAGCACGTCATCTCCACCATCAAGCATTTCGCGTTGAATAATCAGGAGACGGGTCGCAACACCATCAACGTGCAGATCGGCGAGCAGGCGATGCGGGAGTCGGATCTGCTTGCATTCGAGCTGGCCATTGAACATGGCAAGCCCGGTTCGGTGATGTGCTCGTACAACAAGGTCAACGGCGACTGGGCCTGCGAGAACGACTACCTGATGAATCAGGTGCTCAAGCGCGACTGGAAGTATCCCGGTTTTGTGATGTCCGACTGGGGCGGTGCGCACAGCGCGGCGAAAGCAGTGAACGCCGGCCTCGACCAAGAGTCAGCCGGTGAAGTGTTCGACAAGGAACTGTACTTCGACGCGCCGCTGCGCGCGGCGCTGGCCAAGGGCGAGGTGAAGCAGTCGCGCATCGACGACATGGTAGAGCGCATTCTGCGCAGCATGTTCGCGGTGGGCGTGTTCCAGTATCCCGCCGGCAAGGCGCCCATCGATTCGCAGGTCAACCTGAAAGTAGCGCGCGAAACGCTGGAGTCGGGCGCCGTGCTGTTGCGTAACGAACACGACACCTTGCCGCTGGATCTCAACAAGCTGCAGTCCATTGCCGTGATCGGCGCGCATGCCGACAAGGGTGTGCTCGCTGGCGGTGGTTCCTCGGTAGTCACTGCGATGGGCGGCAACGCTGTGCCTGGCATCGCGCCCACGACGTGGCCGGGGCCGGTGATGTATCACCCGTATGCGCCGCTCAAGGCGCTGCGTGATGCGGCGCCCAAGGCTAACGTGCAGTTCGCCGAAGGCAACGACGTAGCGGCTGCCGCTGCGCTGGCCGCGAAGTCGCAGGTTGCCGTGGTGTTTGTGCAGAAGTGGCAGACCGAATCGCTCGATTCACCGGATATGTCGCTGCCCGACAACCAGGATGCACTGGTCGAAGCCGTGGCCAAGGCCAATCCGCGCACCATCGTGGTGTTGGAGAACGGGAACCCCGTGGCCATGCCGTGGCTCGATCAGGTCGGCGCGGTGCTGGAGACGTGGTATCCGGGCGGCGACGGCGGCAAAGCCATCGCGAACCTGCTTTCCGGCAAGGTGAATCCCTCGGGCCGCCTGCCGGTGAGTTGGCCGGCGGATCTCTCCCAGCTGCCGCGCAAGGATCTTCCCGCAGCGGCCGGTGGCACGCCGCCCGATGCAGTGGACTACACCATCGAAGGTGCCAACGTGGGTTATCGGTGGTATCAGTCCAAGGCCATCAAGCCGCTGTTCCCGTTTGGCTACGGCCTGTCGTACACGCAGTTCACCCACGGCCCGCTAAAGGTCGACGCGAACGGCTACCAGTTGAAAGCCACGGTCGATGTCGCCAACACAGGCACGCACGCCGGTGCCGAGGTGGCGCAGGTCTACGTGCGCGTACCCGGTGCCAAGGCAGCCCGGCTTGCTGGCTATTCAAAGGTGTTCCTCAAGCCCGGTGAACACCGCACGTTGACCATTCCGCTGGAGCCGCGCCTGTTGGCCGACTTCGATGTTGCGAAGCATGGTTGGGTGGTACGAGGTGGTGACTACAGCGTTGCCGAAGGTTCTTCCTCGGACGCCGTCGGCACCGCCGTCAATGTGCAGCTCACCACCGGAAAGCTCTAACGCAAGGCGCCGGCTGTTGAGGCCGGCGCCTCCTGTCAGCCGCAACCGTCGTGGGCGAGCTTGGGCGGTGCCAGACCCTTGCGAGCCGTGGCCGTCACATTGGGCGTGCGTTCGCGCTTGCCAGTGGGGCGTGGCTTGGGTGTCGGCGTATCTGCCAGCCGACGGGCCAGTTCCGGGTCCGTAATGTGGCCATGCAAGAACAGCAGGTTCGTAAAGAGCGAGCTCATGACATCCTCCCGTCGTGCCATTGTTTGAGCGTTCGCTCAAGTTAGAGCCATCACGGATGGCGAAAAAGCGATATATTCGCAAGCCAGCCTTGAGGGATATTCAAGATGGCGCGCGTCTCGCTGGATCTTCTCCAACAGTTTGTCCAGGTGGCCCGGCTCGGCAACCTGTCGCGCGCTGCCGAACAGGCCAACCTCACGGTGAGCGCGCTCAGCCATCAGGTGCGGCAGTTGGAGCAGCGGCTGGAGCGCAAGTTGTTCGAGCGCGGCCCGCGCGGCGTGCAGCTCACCGTTGAAGGGCGCCGCTTGCTGGAAGCGGTGGGGCACCACTTCGATGGCATCGATCGCGCCATGGCGGGCTTTCGTTGTCGCCGCGACGACGTGCTGACGTTGAGCGCCATTCCCGGCGTCATGTCCAGCTGGCTAGTGCCGCGCCTGGCGCGATTGGTGGCAGCTCACCCAGAGCTGCAACTCAACCTGCAGTCCAGCGTGGAACTGGTCAACTTCGAGCGCGAGCCCGTGGATGCCGCCGTACGCTATGGTCGCGGCCCATGGCCGGGATTGATCACCGAGCGCCTGTTCGGCGAGTGGATCGCACCGGTGGCATCACCCGCCTTGCTGGAACGCATGAGCGAAGTGGACCCTAACGATCTCGGTCGTTGGCCACTGCTTGGCGATCCCGGTGACCGCTGGCGCGACTGGTTTGCGCAAAGCACCGGCGAGTTGCCGCCCCGGTACGTGGCTCACTTCGACAACACCGATGCCCTGCAACGCGGTGCGTTGGAAGGCATGGGCGTGGCACTGGGGCGCATGGTCATGGCGCGCCCGCTGATCGAGGCCGGCCTGCTCAAGGTGCTGGGCAACCGCTATCAGCAAATCCCCGAAGCGTATTTCCTGGTGTACCCCGAGCATGCGAAGGATCACGCAGGCCTGCGCACGTTCCGCGAGTGGCTGCTGTGCGAAGCCGGCAAGTACGCCGAGGCCATGTCGTACGCCACCGGCAACAATGGCGACCATGCCTTGTAAGAGCGCCAGGCCTCATCACAGGAGCATTGGCCTCTCGCAGTACGTGATCGCACTCACGTGAAAGACCGTCTCCAGCTTTTCATGCTCCACTAGACCGGATGGCAACGGTTATCCTTCGTCCATCCACCGTTTGTATACATAGTGGTCGGCAAGCTGCGCCCGTTATGCTGTGCGTGTTGTTTCGTGATTTTCGCTAGGGGTTTTCGATGAACAGCCGTGTTTTCCTGGGGCTGGCAGCCGTGCTGCTGGCGGCCTGCAGTGGTCATTCCGCGCCAGCCAGCGCGCAGGTGCAGGATCAGCCCGCCGCACTGGTGCCACCCACCAGCGCCAGTGATTTCACGGCGTCCCAGCTCGATCAGGTGGTTGCGGGTGACTGGCGTTCGCCGGACCACAAGGCACGCGACGTATATCGCCACCCCAAGGCAACACTGCAATTCTTCGGCGTTCGCCCGGATCTCACCGTTGTCGAAATCACCCCGGGTGGCGGCTGGTACACGGAAATCCTTGCGCCGCTGCTGCACGACAACGGGCACTACATTGCCGCCACCCCCAAGCCCGCCGTCGACGGTGAGGCTAGCCGTGACCTCAGCGGGTTGAAGGGGAAGTTCACCGCCGACCCCGCGCATTACGGTAAGGCCCAGATCGAAGAATTCGATCCCAAGGCGCCTTCATTCGGTGCCCCTGCTTCCGCCGACATGGTGCTGACCTTCCGCAACGTACATAACTGGGTCGAAGCCGATACGGCACCCGCCATGTTCAAGGCGTTCTTTGCCGTGTTGCGTCCTGGTGGTGTGCTTGGTGTGGAAGAGCATCGCGCTGCCGACAACGCAAGCCTGAATGCGGTAAAGGAGAGCGGCTACTTGCCCACCAACGTGGTGATCAAGCTTGCTACCGATGCGGGTTTCCAGTTGCAGGGTTCGAGCGAGATCAACGCGAACCCCAAGGACACCAAGGACTATCCCAAGGGCGTGTGGACATTGCCGCCCACGTTAACGCTCGGCGATCAGGATCGCGCCAAGTACCTCGCCATCGGTGAATCCGATCGCATGACACTTCGCTTCGTCAAGCCGGATGCCTCTGCATCCTCGGCGCCGACGCACTAAATACATGGAGAGCGGCGGTCCGCAACGGGCTGCCGTGGATGTTGCATGCTTATTGTGCTCAACAAACCTTATGGCGTTCTCTGCCAGTTCAGTGATGCGGATGGCCGCCCCACGCTAGCTGCGTTCGTCAAGCAAAAAGACGTCTATCCGGCGGGTCGCCTCGATCACGACAGTGAAGGTCTGCTCCTGCTGACCGACGACGGTCGCCTGGCGCACAAGCTCACTGATCCTCGGCACAAAGAACCGAAGACCTACTTGGTGCAGGTGGACGACCAGATCACCGACGAGGCCATCGATGCCCTTCGTCGTGGCGTCATGCTTAACGATGGGCTGACGCTACCTGCGCAGGCAGAGCATGCGGCCGAGCCCGACTGGCTGTGGCCGCGCGACCCGCCCGTGCGTTTTCGCAAACTCATACCCACCAGCTGGCTACGCCTGACGTTGCGCGAAGGCCGCAATCGACAGGTGCGCCGCATGACGGCGGCCGTGGGATTCCCCACGCTACGCCTTATCCGCGAGCGTATCGGCCCGTATGCACTGGATGGTCTCGCGCCGGGTGACGTACGCGTTGTAGGTTAACGCGTACAGCTAAATCGCTGAAATCCTAAGGCTTATTCGCACCACTCATCGGGTGGCTGTCGCTAAGGTAATTGAGCACATGGAAACCAAGGCTTAGCCGCTTTGATATCCATGGATGTTCGTTACTAAGTCGAAGGAGCAAGACATGAAAATCATACGGATGGCCGTGCTCGCCAGCGCCATTGTTGTCGCGGCGGGTTGCGTCTCGGAGAGCAAATACAAGAACGAAGTGGCGCAGTCCAACCAATACCAGGCAGACGATGCCCAGTTGACCGCGCTCAACAAACAGCTCTCCGCCAAGCTGGGTAGCGATGACGCCACCATCAAGCAACTGAAGGGAGAGTTGAGGGTCACCGTCGTCAACCAAGTTCTGTTTGCGGAGGGTGGCTACGCGCTCAACGCCAACGGCGAAAAGATCTTGGATAAGATTGCTCCCACGCTAGAGACCCTGAGCAAGCAACGTCTGGCCGTCGAGGCCTTTACCGACAACGTTCCCATTGGTGAAGCACTCAAGGCGCGCTTTCCCTCCAATGTCGAACTCTCCTCTGCCCGCGCAGACGAGGTGGTTCGTTACCTGGCGAAGAAGGGCGTATCGGATCGCATCATGTCCGCGCAGGGCTATGGCGAACGGCATCCCGTGGCTAGTAACGACACCCCGGAAGGTCGCGCCAAGAATCGCCGTGTAGAGCTAGTCATCACCAACGTGCCATTGCAATAAACCGCTCTGATCTACGCAATAAGGCCCCGCTACGGCGGGGCCTTTGCTTTTCAGGCCGGCGACAGCCCAAAGAATGCACGCGCAGTCGCCGTGCTGTGCGCGGCGGTCTCTTCCACAGGCTCATCACGGTCGCGCGCGATTTCGTTACAGATATGCCGCAAGTACATCGGCTCATTGCGCCGGTGTGAGGGTTGCGGCCTGACGGTGCGCGGCAGCAGGTACGGTGAGTCCGTCTCGATCATCAGCCGGTTAGCTGGAATATCCTTCACCAACTCGCGCAGGTGCATGCCGCGACGCTCGTCGCAGATCCAGCCCGTGATACCGATGTGGCAATCGAGCTCCAGGTAGTCGCGCATCGCCTCGCCCGTATCGGTAAAGCAGTGCACCACGGCCCCCGGCACCTTATCGCGATAGCGGCGCAGCAACGCGACGAAGTCATGGTGCGCATCGCGCTGGTGCAGGAATAGAGGCTTTTGTACGTCCACCGCAATCTGAAGCTGTCGCTCGAACACGGCGAGCTGCACATCGCGTGGCGAGTAATTGCGGTTGTAGTCCAGGCCCGTTTCACCCACGGCACGCACCTCCGGATGCATCGCCAGCTCGCGCAGGAGCGTATCCGTAGCGTCGTCGTACTCAATGGCATGGTGCGGGTGAACGCCGGCGGTTGCATAGAGCAAGCCCGGATGCGACTGGGCGAGCGCATATGCATGCGTGCTGCCATCCCGCGACGCGCCCGTCACCACGAGCTGAGCCACGCCATGATCCTTTGCACGCTGCAACACCGCATCGAAGTCGTGGTGGAACGACTCATGGGTAAGGTTTGCGCCGATGTCGATGAGTTGCATGGTGTCGCCGTGTGTACAGAGAAGAATCCTATTTTTCCAGAGTTCTTCGCTTACGCAAGTGCTAATTTTCAAGATGATACCTCCGCGCTGTTTGATGTCCTCCGATGCGAGATGGGTTGAATGCGAGGCGGTTTGCTTAAACCATGCGCGACAGTATCGGACGGCGCCTACTCAAGTAGTAGGAAAAAAGCCGCTGTTTGGATGGCCATATGGCCATTGTTGTATTCATATCCATGCGCCGATAGTCAAGACATCTTCGTCATTTGTTCGATCACCCGCCAGTACTGGGGAGTTACGTGGGTGAAGCCGGCAACGGCGAAGGCGTCCGGCCCGTTATGGCCGTCCAATTGCTTCATCGGGGAGTAACAAGCCAATGCCATGTTTCAAGTGTGCCGAAAGCTTCTTATCGACGCTCAAGAACGAACTAACACGCGGCAAGATCTTCGCCACCCATGAGGCAGCCAGGGCGGCGATCGTCGAGTACATCGAGGGCTTCTATAACCGCAAGCGGCTGCATCAAACGCTCGGCTACCGTACGCCTCTGGTTGTGGATGGCGAGGCGACGGGTGCTTAATTGCCGTGTCCGAAAAACCGGGCCATCTCAGAGTCGCCTTTTCCTGTTTGGCTGGTTGATTCCAGACCAAGCGCGCTTTTGTGAGAGGCTCCGTCGTCATCTGTCGCTGTGTCGGCCAAGAGCTCGACATGGCTGAATGCATATGACGGCTACCACGGCTCTTCGACAGGCGTACCGGTTCCCGCTTGTCGGGGTAAGCCGATGGCTTGAGCCCATAAGCACTAACACCTGATATGCCGGGGGTGATCTATCCCATCCCTGTGTCAGGGTGGTGACCTCGCCCTTTCATCTTGAAAGGGCCGGCGGCGGTCAACCTAAGGGGTACCTGGCTGGAGCAGGCTGAGCTTCTGATCCTTCGGGGGCTCGAATCAGGTCGGGCGGGTACGCCGTCCAAGCCCTCCGCAAAATATCGCGTACGGGCCCCATTCTCCTTTTTCGGCCCTTTGGGATCAGCAAGTGACGGCCACAACGCATCTTTACCCTCGGGGTACGGAACGCTGGCGCGAGAACGCGGTCGCATATGAGTGACCAAGGTGAGAAACCGTGCTCGCGCATTCGCTGGCGGGTGTGTTAACAATGCTTCTTCGGTGCTGTTTGGGGGCGGTACCTAAGCAGTCGAACCATTGGAAACGGGGTGAAGCATGTCGGCAGTCGCCAAGCCGGCGGCCAATGTGGAGGGTGCGGCGACGGAAAGCCGCGAGGTGGCGGTTTGTGCGCTGCTGGTCTCCCGTGGTCGGCTGAAAGATACAGACCTAGCACGCGCTCGCCGCCTGCATGAAGAATCCCCCGACGGCACGCTGACGGGTTTGATGGCGCGGCTGGGCCTGGTGTCCGAGCGCGACCTGGCCGAAGCGTGGTCGGAGTTGCTGGATACGCCGCTGTTGGCCGCGCGCGATGCGCCGGACATGCCGCCGGCGGAGCTCGACGTCTCCGTGCGCTTCCTGAAGCAACAGCACGTGGTGCCGGTGCGCGTGGGTGAGGACGGCGTGGCGCTGGTCGTCTCGGACCCGGCCGACCCCTACCCACTGCAAGCGATGCAACTGGCCGCCGGCCGCCCGGTCGCGCTGCGCATCGGTTTGCGCTCGGAAATCGAGGGCCTGATCGAGCGCTACTACGGCTCGGGCCGTTCCGCCATGGGCACCATCGTGGAAAACCTCGACGGCAGCGCCGCGGTAGAAGACGACGTCGAGCATCTGCGCGACCTCGCCTCCGAAGCGCCGGTGATCCGCCTGGTCAATCTCATCTTGCAGCGCGCCGTCGAACAGCGCGCCTCCGACGTGCACATCGAGCCGTTCGAAAACCGCCTCAAAGTGCGCTACCGCATCGACGGCGTACTGCACGAAGTCGAAGCGCCGCCCTCCAGCTCCACCGCCGCGGTGATCTCCCGCGTCAAGATCATGGCCAAGCTCAACATCGCCGAGCGCCGCCTGCCGCAGGACGGCCGCATCCAGTTGCGTGTGCAAGGCAAGGAACTGGACCTGCGCGTGTCCACCGTGCCGACCAGCTTTGGCGAATCGGTGGTGATGCGTATCCTCGACCGCGAATCGGTGGTGTTCGACTTCGCCTCCTTAGGCTTCACCGATAACTTCCAGCAACGCTTCGTCGACGTACTGGACCGCCCCCACGGCATTCTGTTGGTCACTGGCCCCACCGGTTCCGGTAAGACCACCACGCTGTACACCGCGCTGTCCCAGATCAACACGCCCGACGTCAAGATCATCACCGTCGAAGACCCGGTCGAATACCAGATCGAAGGGATCAACCAGATCCAGGTCAAACCGCAGATCGGGCTGGATTTTGCCGGCGCCCTGCGCTCCATCGTGCGCCAGGATCCGGACGTGATCATGATCGGCGAAATGCGCGACCTGGAAACCTGCCGCATCGCCATCCAGTCCGCGCTCACCGGTCACTTGGTGCTGTCCACCTTGCACACCAACAGCGCCGCCGGCGGCATCACCCGCCTGCTCGACATGGGCGTGGAAGATTACCTGTTGGGCTCCACCGTCAACGGCATCCTCGCGCAGCGCCTGGTGCGCCGCCTCGATCCGGAAACGGCGACCCCGTATGAAGCCCTGCCCGAAGTGATCGAGCAGTTCGAGCTGCACAAATACACCGACGAGCGCCCGATCCGCCTGTGGAAACCCGGCAGCAGCGCGGCCAACCCCAGCGGCTACCGCGGCCGTCGCGCCATCATGGAATTCCTGGTGATGACCGATCCGCTGCGCCGCATGGTGATGCAGCGTGCCGATGCCGGCGAGATCGAGCGCGTCGCGCGCAGCGAAGGCATGCGCACCATGTACGAGGATGGCATCGCCAAGGCGGTCGCGGGCGTCACCACCCTGGAGGAGGTGTTGCGTGTTACGCAAGAAAGTTGATGCGCGGATGCGCGTGGCGCAGGTGCGGCCATGAGCCAATTCCGCTACCGCGCTGTCAGCGCCACCGGCGACGTCTTGCAAGGCCAGATGGAAGCGGCCAGCGTCGAGGAAGTGGTCAGCCGCTTGCAGGACCAAGGCCACACGCCGCTCGATGCGCGCGCCGCCGACAGCGATGCCGGTGGCAGCGGCATCGCCGGCTGGTTCAAGCGCGGCCCGTTCACCGGCGACCAGCTCGCCCAGTTCACCCACCAATTGGCGACCTTGCTCGGCGCTGGCCAGCCGCTGGATCGCGCGCTGGGCATCCTGATAGACCTGCCCGAAGGCGCCAGCGCCAAACAACTGATCGAGCGCGTGCGTGATCGCGTGCGCGGCGGCACGCCCTTGTCGCAAGCACTGGACGACGAGCACAACGTGTTCCCCAAGCTCTACATCAGCCTGGTGCGCGCCGGCGAAGCCGGCGGTTCGCTGGAAGACACCCTGCGGCGCCTCGCCGATTACCTGGAGCGCTCCCAGCAACTGCGCGGCAGCATCATCAACGCGCTGATCTACCCCGCCTTCCTGATGGTCGGTGTACTCGGTTCACTGCTGCTGCTGCTGGCCTACGTGGTGCCCCAGTTCGTGCCGATCTTCGAAGACATGCAGGTGCCGATCCCGCTGATCACCCAGATCGTGCTGGCGGTGGGTGGCACCTTGCAGACCTGGTGGTGGGCCATCGCCCTGCTGATCGTGATGGGCGTGGCTATCGCGCGTGCGCGCCTGCGCGATCCGGCGGCCCTGTTGGCCTGGCACGGCCGCCTGCTGACCATGCGTCTGGTCGGCCCGCTGCTATTGAAAGTGCAGACCGCGCGCATCGCGCGCACGCTCGGCACCTTGCTCAAGAACGGCGTGCCCTTGCTCACCTCGCTCAGCATCGCGCGTCAGGTCACCGCCAACAAAGCGCTGGACCAAGCATTGGCGCAGGCCTCCGAGCAGGTCAAGGAAGGCGCCGGGCTGTCCTTCGCGCTGGACCAATCCCAGCGCTTCCCGCGGCTGGCCCTGCAGATGGTGCAGGTGGGCGAAGAAGCCGGCCAGCTCGACACCATGCTGCTCAAGGTGGCCGACACTTTCGAGCTGGAAAGCCGCCGCGCCATCGACCGCCTGCTGGCGGCGTTGGTGCCCGCGCTCACCATCGTGATGACGGTGCTGGTGGCGATCATCATGGCCGCGATCCTGCTGCCCATGCTCGACCTCACCAGCCACATTCAGTAACCCATCGAACGACGACGAGGTACCCCATGCGACAAAAGACTTTTGGCCGTCACCACGCGGCACGCGGCTTCACCCTGCTGGAAATGCTGGCGGTGATCGTGCTGATCGGCATCATCGGCGCGGTGGTGGTGACCCAGGTCGGCAAGAACGTCGACAAGGGCAAGTACGGCGCCGGCAAGGCGCAGCTCACCACGCTCAGCCAGAAGATCGAGAACTACGCGCTCGACAACGGCACCCCGCCGCAACAGCTGCAGGACCTGATGGCAAAGCCGGCCAACGCGCGCAACTGGCAAGGCCCGTACGCCAAAGAGTCCGAGCTGAAGGATCCCTGGGGCCATGAGTTTGGCTACAAATACCCCGGCGACCACGGCAGCTTCGACCTGATCTTCTACGGCCAGGACGGCAAGCCCGGCGGCGACGGTTACAACGCCGACGTCGGCAACTGGCAGTAAGACGATGCCGGCGAAGCCGCCACGCGCAAGGATCGACCGTACTCCACGTGCGGCGCGCGGCTTCACCTTGCTGGAAATGCTGGCGGTGATCCTGCTGATCGGCATCGCGGCGGCGGCGGTGGCGGTGTCGGTCACGCAGGGCCTGGCCAGTGCGCGCGTGAGCGCGGCGAGCGGCGAACTGGCCGCGGCGCTGCGTGGCGTGCGCACGCAGGCGATCGTGCACGGCAACGAGCACACCTTGGACGTCGACACGCGCGACAACACCTATCGCGCCGACCACGGCCCGGCGGTGCGCTTGCCCACGGGCATGCGCATCGGCATCACCAGCGCGAAGGAAGATCAGGTCAATAGCTACACGGGCCGCATCCGTTTCTTCCCGGATGGCAGCTCTACCGGCGGACATATCACCTTGCAGCGCGAGCGGCGGCAGTGGCGGGTGAATGTGTCGTGGCTGACCGGGGCGGTGAGTGTGGCGGATGTGAGTGCGAAGCGATGAGGCGCGCGCGTGGGTTTAGTTTGTTGGAGGTGATCGCGGCGACGCTGTTGCTCGCCATCGCTTTTGCTGCGCTGCTGAAAGTGGCGGGTGGTTCCATCCAACTGACGCGCAACGCGGACGATCATAGTCAGGCCGCGTTGTGGGCGCGTTCGCTGCTGGATACGGTGGATATCACCACGCCACTGCAAACCGGCCACACCGAAGGACGTTTCGACGCCAACTACCGTTGGCGGTTGGCGGTGACGCCGTGGAGCCCTGCGCCTGCCGGGCAGAACATACCCATGCGTGTGATGAAGCTTGATCTCGACGTGATCTGGGGGCCGCGCCTGCATGAGCGTTCGGCGCACTTCAGCACGTTGCGTGTGCTTGGCCCGGTGAAGACGTCGTGAAGCACGCCGCATCCCATCGCATGCAGGGCTTCACGCTGCTTGAAGTGCTGGGCGCGCTTGCGTTGTTCGCCATCTTGTTGATGGGCGTGTATTCCGGCGTGCGCACAGCGACGCATACGGTGCGCTCGGGCGAGGCAGCCATCGAGCGGGTGGATCAAGTGCGTTCGGCTCAGCAATTCTTGCGCCGCGAGTTGGCGCAGGCGCGTGCGGTGCCGTTGGCGCATACCGACAAGGGCGATCCGATCTATTTCAAGGGCGATGCGCACGAGCTGCGTTTCGTGGCGCCGTTGCCCGGCTATCTGGGTAGGCTGGGGCCGCAGTTGCAGGCATTGAAGCTGGTGTCCAACGGCGATGGCACATCGCGGCTGGAGGCAAGCTTTGCGCTGATGCCACCGGATGGTTCCGCACCGAAATCGTTGGGCGATCCTGAAGTGCTCGTTGATCACGTGCGCGACGGCACCTTCAGTTATCGCTCGCCGGACACTGCAGATCGCGCGGGCGACTGGCGCAACGCCTGGGACGACGTGCGCGCCATGCCGCGCATCGTGCGCATTGTGCTGCAGTTGGACGGCACCTCGACATGGCCAGAACTCGATGCGCCGCTGCGTGTGGACGCTGCGGCGATACAGGGGCAGCCGGCCGATCTGCTGCAAGGCCTGCAACGGAAGACCGTGCAATGAGCACGGCCGCGCATCGCCAGCGTGGTGTGGCCCTGCTCGTGGTGCTGTGGGCATGCACGCTGCTGGCGATCCTGGTGGGTGGATATGCGGTGTTGGCGCGCACAGAAGGATTACAGGCGCGTTACCAGTTTGCGCAGACGCAGGCGCACTACGCCGCCGAGGCCGGCCTGATGCGCGCTATCTATGCCCTGCAGGATCCGCAGACCGACCAGCGTTGGATTCCCGACGGACGCAGCTATCCGTTCGCCTTCGACGGCGCCAAAGTCAGCATCAGCATCATCAGTGAAACAGGCAAGGTCGATCTCAATGCCGCCTCGCCCGACGTTCTGAAGAATTTGTTCCGCGCGGCGGGCATGTCCGACATGGATGCGCAATCACTGGCGGGCAATATCGTGGACTGGCGCAGTTTTTCCTATTCACCGGCGGGCACGGTGCCCAACGCGGCCTACGCCAATGCCGGTCTGGACTACGGTCCCCGGCATGGCCCGTTTGGCACCGTAGAGGAATTGCAGATGGTGCTGGGCATGAATCCCAAGGTGTACCGAGCCGTGGCGTCGCAGGTCACGCTATGGTCGGGGCGTCCCGCGCCCGATCCGAACGTGGCGCCGCCGTTGGCGCTTGCCGCCGTTCCCGGCATGACACCGGCGCAGGCGCAAGCTATTGCTGCCTCCCGTACGGGCGCTCCGCAGCAGCCGGGCCTAGGCGCGATACAGGGAGTAACGCATAGTATCCGTTCGGAGGCCACGCTGGCTGACGGTACGCGCGCGATCTTGCGCGCGACGGTGCGATTACAGGGCATCCGCCCGGGCGCATTGCCGTATACCGTGCTGCGTTGGCAGGAGGGAGAGGGCGAATGAGTACGGCAACGCAGCCGCTGCAACTGCAGCTCGACCGCGCGCGTCGCGCATGGAGCAGTTCGCCCATGCCTCGCTTCTTTGCGTGGTGGGGCGGCGAATTGCTGGCGCTGTTTCCGGTGCGCTGGCGCGAGCGCTTCGGTGGCGGTGCGGCCTGGTATCTCCTGCAACTCGACGATGACGATTGGACGCTGCGCAAGGCCGGCACCGCGCCCGTGCTGGCACGCTGGAGCAGCCAGCTCGATGCGGCAGGTCAGCTGGTAGCACTGACCGATGCGTTGCGTGGCGTGGATGCCGAAGATCTGCGTTTGGCCTTGTGCCTGGACGGAGCAAACGTGCTTCGTCCCCGCCTCAACCTGCCGCTGGCCGCGCGTGACAATCTCGCGCAGATCGGTGCTTTCGAGATGGATCGACAGACGCCGTTCCGCGTCGAGCAAGTGCGTTATGACGTGCGCGAAGTACGCGCATCGGCACCGGCCGGCCGCTTTGCGGCGGAGTTGGTGGTGGTGCCTCGCCATACGTTGGATCCGGTGCTGGCGAAACTGGCCGCGTCGGGTCTGCAGGTGGATGCCGTGGACGTGGTCTCCGGTGCGGATCGTCTCGGCGCGAACCTGTTGCCTGCCGAACTTGCACCACGCCGCAAACATCCACGGCAACGCCTGAATCTGGCGCTGGGCGTCGCTGCCATTGTCCTGCTGTTGCTATCGCTGCTGCAGTTTCTGCACAACCGCGAGAGTGCGCTGGATCAGATGCGTACGGATGTCGAAGGCATGCGCACCGACGCGCAGCAGGTCGCAACGTTGCGGCAGCAACTGCAGGACAACGCCGGTGCCGCCGGTTTCCTGGCCGCACGCAAGCAGCGCACGGTATCGGCGTTGGCCGTACTGCAGGACATCAGTCAGCGCCTGCCGACCACGGCATGGCTGGAACGCCTGAGCATCGACAACACAGGGCAGGTTGGTTTTCAGGGACAGAGCCCGCAGGCGGCGCGTCTGGTTGATGCGCTGAAGGGCTCGCCTGTCATCACCGATGCGAACTTCCAGGGCACGATCCAGGTGGATCCCGCGACCGGCAAGGAACGCTTCTACATGGTGGCGCAGCTGCGCAAGCCCAACGACGCCAAACCGAAGGCAGCGCCCGCGACGCCCGCAGCGGCCGGCAGCGCGCCATGAAGCTGGCCGCGCTCAAGCCGCGCGACAGCCGCATTGCGGCGATCCTGCTGTTGCTCGTCGTGCTGGTGATCGCCTATTTCGCCCTGCTGCACTGGTGGTTCGTGGCGCCGCTGCAATCCATCCATGCCGAGATGGACGACCTGCGCGACACCCACGCGCGCTACGCCTCCGCCATTGCCGAGAAACCGCAACTGCAGCAGCGCATCGCTGCGATGGGCGCAGGGCAGGCGGCCAGTCACGCCTTCCTGCCCGAAGACGACCCCAACGCCGCTGCCGCCGGCCTGATGCAGCGCGTGGTCGATACCGTAGCCGCGCATCCGCAAGGCGGCGCCTGCGACGTCACCCAAAAAATGCCCGTCACCAACCCGCCGGCGGCGCCCGACGAGCCCTACCGCAAAGTCGCCGTGAGCATCAGCCTGCGCTGTGATGTGCAGCCGCTGGCCGAGACCTTGCACGACCTGGAGCAGGGCACGCCCTACCTGTTCGTCGATGATCTGAGCATCTACCGCAACCCGGTCGCCGCCATGCAACAGGCCGCCGCCCCGTTGGAAGTGCAGTTCACCCTGTCCGGCTACGTGCACCAGCCGCGCGCGAGCGGCGACGATGCCCAGGGCGGTGCGCCATGAACGCCGCTGCCCAACGCCGCCTGACCCCGATCCTCGGGGGTGTAGCCGTACTGTTCGGTGCGCTGCTGCTGACCCTGCTGCTGGGCGTGGGCCGCAGCGTGTCCTGGGGCGCGACACGCCCGGCCACGCCACTGCCGCCCGCACACGACCAAGGCCTGCCGCCGTCGGTACCGCTGGCCCAGTTCTCCGCCGTGTGGCTGCAACCGCTGTTCAACAACGATCGCAAACCGGTGATGCACGCCGCCTCCGGCGGCGCCAGCCTGGGCGACATGTCGCTCACCGGCATCATCCTCACCCCACCGCTGCATATGGCCCTGCTGCGCGACAAAAGCGGCGACCACAACGTGCGCGTGCGCGAAGGCGACAGCTTGCCCGACGGCAGCTGGCGCCTGGTCGAGCTCAAGCCGCGCGCCGCCGTGTTCGAATCCGGCAGCGGCCGCACCGAGCTGCAACTGCCCGCCGGTGCGCCCATCGACGTGCCCAAGCCCGACAGCAACCCACCGCCGGCCCCCGCGCCCGGTGCCGCGATAGTCACCCCCGCCCCCGTGCCGCAGAACGGCCCCATGCTCAACACCACCAACACGCCCAACCCCGCCTTGCAGTCGCCCAACGGGGCCGACGCGCAAGCCGACCGCATTCGCCAGTTGCGCGACGCCATCCAGAAGCGCCGTGCCCAACAGCAAGCCGCGACACCCGAGGGAGCCCACTAAGCCATGTCCATCCAGCGCACCTCGCGGTTCACCCGCATCAGCACCCTCACCCTGGCCTTGTGGCTGGCCGGCTGCCAGAGCTTGCCGCCGACCCACGACGACGGCGCGCTGCAGCGCGAGGCCCTGGCCGGCACTGAAAAGCCGGTGCCCGCGCCGTTGAACACCCGCAACACCCCGGCCGATCAGACCACCTCGCCCAAGCCCCAAGTCACCGAAGGCACCGGCCAGTTCGTGCGTGCCACCGGCCTGGCGCAACCGCGCAAAGCCGCCAGCGGCGACGGTGCGGTGACCTTCAACTTCGAGAACCAACCCGTACAGGCGGTGGTGAAAGCCATCCTCGGCGACCTGCTCAAGCAGAACTACACCATCGTGCCGGGCGTGCAGGGCAACGTGTCCTTCTCCACCGCCGAACCGGTGGACAGCAGCCAGGCCATTCCCATCCTGGAAACCCTGCTGTCGTGGACCAACAACGCCCTGGTCATGCGCGAGGGCCAATACGTGGTGATGCCGGCCAAGGACGCCGTGGCCGGTAACCTGGTGCCCAGCCTCAACGCCGTGGCCCCGCAAGGCGGCCTGCAGGCGCGGCTGTACTCCTTGCGCTACATCTCCGCCACCGAGATGCAAAAGCTACTCAAGCCCTTCGCCCGCACCGATTCCGTGCTGCTGGCGGACCCCTCGCGCAACGTGATCGTGCTCTCGGGCACGCCCTCCGAACTGGACAACTACCAGCGCACCATCCACACCTTCGATGTGGACTGGCTGCGCGGCATGTCCGTGGGCGTGTTCAGCCTGCAACACGCCAACGTCGGCGAACTCGGCCCGCAGCTTGACCAGATGTTCGGGCCCAAGAGCGACACCCCGCTGGCCGGCATGGTGCGTTTCCTGCCGATCGAACGCACCAATGCCATCGTGGTGATCAGCAACCAACCGCAGTACCTGCAGGAAGTCGGCGACTGGATCACCAAGATCGATCGCGGCGGCGGCAACGAGCCGGAGCTGTTCGTGTACGACGTGCTCAACATCAAGGCGTCTGATCTCGCGCAGTACCTGGGGCAGATCTATACCAACGGCAGCGGTGGCGGCGGCAACGCGGGCAAGGTCGGGCCGGGGCTCAATGGCTCCACGCTAGGTGCCAGCGACAATGCCAACGGCAACGCCAGCGGCATGGGCAGCACCGCCGGCAGCTTCGGCAGCTCGCCCTCGGTCAATGGCGTAGGTGGCGGTTTTGGTGGTGCGGGTGGCTTTGGTAGCGGCGGCACCGGCGGCGCCACGGGTGGCACGAGTGGTTTTGGTAGCACGGGCACGAGTGGTGGTTTGGGCAGCAGCGGCACGAGTGGTGGCGCGGCGGGTGGTCTATCCTCCTTCGGCAACAACAATGCCGGCAGCAGCGGCAACCAAGGCCAGCAATACGTGTCCGAAGATGGCTCCATCCGCATCAGTTCGGTGGACTCGAACAACCAGTTGTTGGTGCGCGCACGGCCCTCGCAATGGGCGGAAATCCAGCAAGCCATCAAGCGCCTCGACAACGTGCCGCTGCAAGTGCAGATCGAGATGCGTATTCTCGAGGTGGACCTCACCGGTCAGCTGGAGTTTGGAGTGCAGTGGTATCTGCAGGGGCTGGCTGGCAGCACACCGACCGTTGATGGCAATGGCAACATCAATGGCGCAACCAACATACCGCCCGGCGCACATCGCCAGATTTCGTTGGGCTCGGGCGGCAACCAATACGGTGGCGAGCCATTCTTCTATTCGTTCCTGAGCAGCAACGGTAAGTTCCAGGTGGCCATTCGCGCGCTGGAAACCAACGGCAACACCAAGACGCTGTCGGCACCGTCGCTGGTCGTGCTCAACAACCAAGTGGCGCATATCCAGGTCGGTGATCAGATCCCGATCAACCAAACGTCGATCGTGACGGGGCTCAGCACGGCGGGCACCACGGCTAGCAGCGTCAGCTACATCCCGACGGGTGTGATTCTGGATGTGCAGCCGCGCGTGAATCCGGGCGGCTTGGTTTACCTCAATGTGCAGCAGCAGGTGAGTGGCACGACGGGTAACGCCAACTCGCAGGGCAACTTCACCATCCAGCAACGCGCGGTGGGCACGCAGATCGCGGTGCAGAGCGGGCAGACCGTATTGCTTGGCGGTTTGATTCAGCAGCAAGAGGACAATACCGATACGGGTATTCCGGTGTTGAATCGTGTGCCGATCCTTGGCCGTCTATTTGGCACGACCAATCACAGCCGCAACCGCACGGAGCTGCTCGTGCTGATCACGCCGCGTGTGATCACCAGTAGTGAAGAGGCTAAGCAGGTGACCGACGAATATCAGCGCAGGTTTGAATCGTTGGCGCCGTTGAGGAAGGATAGTGGGGCGGCTGGGGCCAGTAATGGTGGGGCGGCGTCGCATCCGTAGTCACGCTTTTCGCGCTCCCTCTCCCCTTAGGAGAGAGGGTTGGGGTGAGGGGACATTCTTGCCTCACTACTTCAAAAGAACCGTCACCCCTGCGCAGGCAGGGGTCCAGTGACTTTGCGCTCGGTTGTCGCGTTGTCGCGACCTGGCTCGCCTGCCGCGGGCTTTCGGCCCCCTGCCGGAGGCCGAGTCACTTTGCTTTGTTCGCCCACGCACGCGCGGGAGCGCGTGCGTGGGCCAACAAAGAAAAGCGACTCGAGCATCCCACGGGACTAGCTTCGCGTCGTCGGCAGACGATCGAAACGCCCGCTGCGTAAGCGGCTAGATCGCGGTCACGCTCGAGGCGACAGCCGACCACTGATGACACTGAATAACGAGCTTCTCTGTAGTGAAGCGTTTCGGCACTGCGTCGGGATGACGGTTTCATCGAAACGATAAGGCGAGCACCCAACCTTTACCCCCTTTTCGGGGCTCACCCCAACCCTCTCCCCTAAGGGGAGAGGGAGCAGAGCGGCAGCGTGCTCGTGTACCCAATGGAACACCACCACAAGAGCACCAACAACGTCCCCAACGCAGGCCCGTTATCATTTACCCGATGAACACCCCTCCATCCTTCCCTATCACCCCACTGCTCCCCGAGATCAGCGCATCACTCGCCGCACATCCGCGCCTGGTGCTCGAAGCACCGCCGGGTGCGGGTAAGACCACGCAGGTGCCGCTGGCCTTGCTCGATCAACCATGGCTGGCGGGTGGCAAGATCCTGATGCTCGAACCGCGCCGCATCGCCGCGCGTGCTGCCGCGCAATTCATGGCGAAGCAGTTAGGTGAAGAGGTGGGGAAGACGGTCGGCTATCGCATTCGCTTTGAATCGAAGATCGGGCCCGCTACGCGTATCGAAGTGGTGACAGAAGGCATTCTTACTCGGCTGATCCAGGACGATCCCGAGCTCACCGGTATTGGCGCGATCCTGTTCGACGAATTCCACGAACGTCATCTCGCTGGCGATCTCGGCGCAGCGTTAGCGCTGGATGTGCAGGGCACTTTGCGTCCCGAACTGCGCATGGTGGTGATGTCGGCGACACTGGATGGCGAACGCATTGCGCAATGGTTGGATGCGCCGCGCATCAGCAGTCCGGGGCGCAGCTTCCCGGTGCGCATCGAGTATCCGGCGGCGCGCACGCAGGAAACGACGGAGCATCACCTCGCGCGCATTGTGCGACAGGCATTGGAAGAGAATGATGGCGACGTGCTCGCCTTCCTGCCGGGGCGCAGGGAAATCGCGCGCACGCAAGCTGTGCTGGCATCGTCGCTGGATGAGAATATCGACATCGTCGCGCTGCATGGCGAGCTCTCGATGGCGGAGCAGCAGGCGGCGTTGAGTCCGGCGGAGCCGGGCACGCGCCGTGTGGTGCTCGCCACGAATGTGGCCGAATCTAGCGTCACGTTGCCGGGTATTCGCGCGGTGGTGGACAGTGGGTTGGCGCGTGAACCGCGCTTCGATCCCAACTCCGGCTTCACGCGACTGGAAACGGTGACTATCTCGCAGGCGTCTGCCGATCAGCGCGCGGGTCGCGCGGGCCGTGTCGCGGAGGGCACAGCGTATCGGCTATGGGCGCAGAGTAAGCGATTGGATGTGTCGCGCACCGCAGAGATCGCTCAGGCCGAGTTGTCCGGTCTCGCGCTGGAACTCGCGGCATGGGGTGTCACGGCAGGCAGTGACAACGATCTGCCATGGCTCGATGCACCACCATCAGGCGCGCTGGCGCAGGCGCGTGAACTGTTGGTGCAGCTCGGCGCGTTGGCCATCGACGGACGCATCACGCGGCTAGGTCGCGAGATGCTGGAATTGGGTGCAGCACCTCGACTGGGCGCGGCTGCGTTGCGTGCCGAGCCAGAGCTCCGCTCCCTCGTCGCTGATCTGCTCGCGCTGATGGAGGCGCGTTCGCCACTGCGCGGTGAGCAGGCACGCTCCGATGATTTCCGTGCACGCGTGAGCGCGCTGCATGTCTGGCGTGATCGCCATACGGCCGGTGCGCGCGGTGGCGCGGACGGCGGTGCTCTCGCGGCGATCGAGCAGGCGAGCAAAGGCTGGCGTCGCCGCCTGGATCTTCGCTCCGCTGCGAGCGGTGTGCCAGACAGTCATGCCGTTGGCGATCTGCTGCTGCACGCCTTTCCCGATCGCGTGGCACGACGTGACGACAACAACCCGTTGCGCTACACGCTCGCCAACGGCCGCGGTGCGCGGTTGCACGAAAACACTGCGCTGCATGGCGAGCCGTGGCTGGTAGCGCTGGATGTGCGGTTCGATGCGCGTGACAGCCTGATACTTGCCGCGGCGCCCATCGACCTGCGGGTGCTTGAGCGTGACTATCCTTCGCAGTTCAGGCGTGAGCGTGCATTGCGTTGGAACGACGAGCGCAATGCGGTCGAAGCCTTCGATGAGCATCGCTTTGGCGGCATCGTGCTTGAGCGTCGCAGTGTGCCGGTGAAACCGGAAGACGCCTTGCCGGCGTTGTTGGCCGCGGTTCGCGCCAAGGGCATCGATGTACTGCCGTGGAGTGAGAACGCGCGTCGTCTGCGCGCTCGCATGCAGGCGCTGCGCGGGTGGATGCCGGAACTCGGCTTGCCCGATGTATCGGACGTGGCCTTGTTGGCGTCACTGGAAGCGTGGTTGGGGCCGTATCTGGATGGCAAGCGCCGGCTGGATGCGCTGAGCGTCGAAGAACTCTCGCAGGCACTGGGCTCGCTGTTCGATTACGAGCAACGTCGCCAGCTCGATGCGCAGGTACCGGAAAGCCTGACTGTGCCCAGTGGCATGTCGCGCCGGCTGGAATATGCCGAAGGCGAGCCGCCCGTGTTGGCGGTGAAGCTGCAGGAGCTGTTTGGCCTGGCCGACACACCGCGCGTCGCCAACGGACGCATACCGGTGACGCTGCATTTGCTCTCGCCGGCGGGTCGCCCCATCCAAGTCACGCAGGACCTCAAGGGTTTCTGGGAGCGCACCTATCCCGAGGTGAAGAAAGAGCTGAAGGGCCGCTACCCGCGGCACCCGTGGCCGGATGATCCGTGGACGGCGGCACCGACGCATCGCGCTAAGCCGCGCGGCACCTAGGCAGAAAAAAGGCCGCCGACCTTACGGTGCGACGGCCTGGGGAAAGTGTGTGTGGCTCAGCGGCCGATATCGCGCAGTCGCTTGCCGCTCATCAGATTGCGTTCGATCTGCTCCAGCGTGATGCCCTTGGTTTCCGGCACCAGCCAGAAGGTGAGCACGATGAACACGGCATTGAGCCCCGCATAGAGCCAGAACGTGTTGGCATTGCCGATGCCGTTGAGCAGGGTGAGGAACGTGATGCCCACGACCCAGTTGCAGCCCCAGTTGGTGAAGGTGGAGCAAGCGATGCCGAAGTCACGGCCCTTGAGCGGCTGGATCTCGGAACAGAGTGCCCATATCAGGGGGCCAGCGGACATGGCGAAGCCGACGATAAAGATAAGCAGCATCGCCACGGTGAAGATCTGCGCGCCGTGGTCGTGGATGCCGTTATGCATCATGGCGCCCACCACGCCCAGGCCCACGGTCATCACCGTGAAACCGGTGTAGAGGATGGGCTTGCGACCCCAGCGGTCGATCAGTGCGATGGCGATGAACGTGGCGAGCACGTTGGTCAGGCCGACCAGGGCGGTGAACCACATCTGTGCGGATGTGTCGTAGCCCATCAGCTTGAAGATGCGTGGCGCGTAATACATCACCACGTTCATGCCGGTGAATTGCTGCATCACCTGCAGCAGCACACCCAGCCATACGGAGCGGCGGAAGTTGCGGTTTTCCTGGAACAGGTGCCAGCCGCGCTGAGGCGTCTTGAGCTGCTCCTCGATGTCGGCGGTTTCGCGCGCCACCACCTCGCTATCGCCGCGCAAGCGTTGCAGCACGTCCAGCGCTTCCTGGCGACGACCACGCATCAGCAGCCAGCGCGGGCTGTCGGGAAGAAACAGCACGCCGAACAGAAAGAGCACGCCAGGAATGGCGATCACCCCGAGCATCCAGCGCCATGCGCCGTTGTAGCTGAAGGCCGTGTCGGAGAGAAACGCGACGAAGATGCCGATGGTGATCATCAACTGGTAGGTGGAAATCATCGCGCCGCGAATGTGCTCTGGCGCAACCTCGGCCAGATACAGCGGGGCCGTGAAGGAGGCAATGCCGATGGCGAGGCCAAGCACGACGCGCGCGGCGATCAACGTTTCCGGCGACCATGCCCCGCCGGACAGCAGGGAGCCGATCACGAACAGCGCGGCGCCGAGTACGAGCGAGCGTTTGCGCCCCAGATGCGCCGATAGCCAGCCTGCGCCCACCGCGCCTACTGCCGCGCCGAACATCATGGAGCTCACGATCCACTCGATGATGTGGTCGCTGACGTTGTACTCGGCCTGGATGAATTGCGTGGCGCCCGAGATGACGCCGACGTCGAGGCCGAACATAAGACCCGCCAAGGCGGCGAGTACGCAGACGAAAATAACGGTGGCCTTCGATTGCACCGAGGTTGGTGCGATGACTTGGGCATTCATGGATAGATCTCCCCCGCTGGCGATGTGTTTGCCTCTATGGGCTTTGTGTGGATGAACCGCGGTCCCTACGCGGCGGCGATGACGTGCGGTGGCGGACCGGCGAAGCGTGGTTCCGGCAAGCCGCAGAAGCCTGTTTCGGCGAAGAACAGCGCGCCGGCATAGGGCTGGGAGGCGAGCGCGGCTTCGTCGAGGCCGGCGCGCGCACTGGTGATGTAGAGCGTGGCGTAATTCGTTCCGCCAAATGCCGGTTTGGTTGGCTGTGAGGCGGGAACGTCGACGATATGGTCAAGTCGGCCGTCCGGCGTGTAGCGCACCACGCGGCCCAGTCCCCACTGGGCATTCCACAGTCCGCCTTCGTGATCCACGGCGGAACCGTCGGGTTCGCCGCGTGGATCGTCAAGCGTTACGAACGTCCGGATATTGGCGATGCGGTCACCGTAGTCACAGCGCTGGATGCGGCGCGTGGGCGAATCGCAGAAGTACATGGTGCCGCCGTCGGGGCTGAAGGCAATGCTGTTGCTGATCGCCACGCCGGGTAACGGCAAGCGTTCCAGCGTCAGGTCGTGATTCAGCCGCCAGAAGCCGCCGACGGTCTGCTTCGGTCCGGTAGCCGGCTCATGCAGCGTGCCGAACACGAAACGGCCCTGGCGATCGCAGACGCCGTCGTTGAGCCGGGTTGGCAGATCGGCTTCCACGTCGGTGACCGGCACGACCGCCTGCGTCGACGGATGGAAGAACGCCAGCCGCGAGGCGAGGCCCAGCAGTAGCCAGCCATCGGCTTCGCACAGCGCAAAGCTGGCGAGCCGCTCGGGCATGCTCCACTGGTGCAAGGCGCCATCGTGCGGGCGGTAGCGCCACAACGTGGAGGATTGGATGTCGGTCCAGTACAACACCTGCCCGCGGTCGCACCAGGTCACGCCTTCGCCCAGTGTGTTGTGCACCTGCATGGCGAGCGCGGCGCGCACGTTCATACCCAGCCTCCGTCGACGATGAAATCCTGCCCGGTACACATGCGGCTGTCATCGGAGGCAAGAAACAAGGCAGCGCGCGCCAGATCGTCGGCCATCAGGTAGCCGGGCAGGCATTGCACGCGGGCAATCTCTGCCTTGCCGGCATCGTCCAGCCATAGGCGGCGCTGCTTTTCGGTAATCACCCAGCCGGGCACCAGCGCATTGATGCGGATACGGTCGCTGCCCAGTTCGCGTGCGAGCCCATTGACCATACCGTGCACGGCGGCCTTGGCCATGGCGTACATGGGATAGCCGGCGTTCTTCTTCATCCAGCCGGTGGAGCCCAGGCAGATCACCGAGCCGCCGCCGAGCTTGCGCATATCCTCGCGCACGGCCTGCGTGGCGAAATATTGATGGCGCAGGTTGATCGCCATGTTGTGGTCGAACTCGGCTGTCGTGGTGTTGCCGAACTCGTGGCGCACGTCATTGGCGGCGTTGTTCACCAGCACGGAAACCTTGCCATTCATCTCACGCGCCGTGGCGATGGCCGCTTGGAGCGCGTCGAGCTGAGTCACATCGCGGCGGATGAACAGCGGGCGATGCGTGCAGGCGACGAGGCTTTCCGACAGTTGCTCGCCGCTAGCTTCGTCGATGTCGATAAAGGAGACGCGCGCGCCCTGCCTGGCGAAGTGCTCCACGAAGGCGGCGCCGATGCCGGTAGCGCCGCCGGTGATGAGCACATGGCGGCCGACGAGGCTGGGATAAGTAGCGAAAGGCATGCTTACCACTCCGCCACGCTACCGTCGGTATGGCGCCAGATCGGGTTGCGCCAGCGATGGCCCACGGCCGCGCGTTCGGCGACGTAGTCCTCGTTCACCGAGATGCCCAAGCCAGGACCTTGAGGGATAGTGACGAAACCATCGTTGTAGTTGAACACACTGCGATCCTTCACGTAATCAAGCAGATCGTTGCCGGCGTTGTAATGGATGCCCAGGCTCTGTTCCTGGATGAAGGCGTTGTGGCACACCGCGTCCAGTTGCAGGTTGGCGGCGAGCGCGATGGGGCCGAGCGGGCAGTGCAGCGCCAGGGCGACGTCGTAGGCTTCGGCCATCGCAGCGATCTTGCGCGTTTCGGTGATGCCACCCGAGTGCGAGGGATCAGGCTGGATGATGTCCACGCCACCCATCTGCAGCACGCGCTTGAAGTCGTAGCGCGTATACAGGCGCTCACCCAGTGCGATGGGGGCAGGTGAGATCGACGCCAGCTCCGGCAGCGCTTCCAGGTGATCGGAAAGCACCGGCTCTTCGATGAACATCAGCTTGAACGGCGCGAGTTCGCGCATCAGCACTTTGGCCATGGGCTTGTGCACGCGGCCGTGGAAATCCAGGCCGATGCCGATATGTGGACCCACCGCATCGCGAATGGCCTGCACGTTCTCGATCACCTGCTCGACCTTGGCGTGCGTGTCGACGTACTGCAGTTCCTCGGTGGCATTCATCTTCACAGCGGTGAAGCCGCGCGCCACGGCTTCCTTGGCGGCGCGCGCGGTATCGGCCGGGCGGTCGCCGCCAATCCACGAATACACGCGGATGCGCTCGCGCACCGGGCCGCCGAGCAACTGGTGCACCGGCTGGCCAAGATCCTTGCCCTTGATGTCCCACAGCGCCTGGTCGATGCCAGCGATGGCGCTCATCAGCACGGGGCCGCCGCGATAGAAGCCACCCCGGTACATCACGTTCCACAGGTCTTCGATGTGGCGCGGGTCCTTGCCGATCAGGTAATCGGACAACTCATCCACGGCGGCGGCAACGGTGTGCGCGCGGCCTTCCACGATGGGCTCACCCCAGCCGACCACGCCCGCATCGGTGTCGATGCGCAGGAACAACCAGCGTGGTGGAACGAGATAGGTGGTGAGGCGGGTGATCTTCATGCGGTCGTTCCTTGGGAAACCTGATGGCTGCGCCAGCCGTCGGCAAACGCGCGGGCACGCGCGGCGACGTCGCTGGCCGGGCGACCGGGCGCATAGAGCGCGGAGCCAATGCCAAAGCCGTTCGCACCGGCAGCGATCCACGGACCCATGGTGTCGGGTGCGATGCCGCCGACGGGCAGCACGGCGAGATCCTTCGGCAGCACGGCGCGCCACGCCTTGAGCACGTCGGGGCCCGCTTGTTCGGCCGGAAACAACTTCAGCGCATCGGCGCCAGCGGCGAGCGCGGCGAATGCCTCCGTGGGCGTGGCCACGCCGGGCACGCAGTAGAGTCCGGCCTGCTTCGCGGCGCGGATCACGCTGACGTCCGCATGCGGCATCACGATCAGGCGGCCGCCTGCATCGGCGACGCTTTTCACGTGCGCGGGATCGAGCACGGTGCCGGCGCCGATCAGGGTGTCGTCGCCCAGGGCGTCGACCATACGGCGGATGCTCTCGAACGGCTGCGGCGAATTCAGCGGCACCTCCAGCATGCGGAAGCCGGCGTCTACCAGTGCGCGGCCGATGTCCACGGCTTCGTCGGGCGTAAGGCCGCGCAGGATGGCGACAAGGGGGAGTGGATCAAGCCAAGACTTCATGGATTCATGCCGTTGCTTGCGTGGAGACCAGCCCGGCCGCCACGGCGATGCGCCAAAGCCCGTGCGATGTGGTCGCATCCGGCGCGGCGCGGAGGGTGAGGTCAAAGCGCGCTGCGGCGCGGACGTAGCGATCGCACAGCGGACCTTCGCCGACCATATGGATGCTGTCGTGCGGCGTGGCCCAGCCGCTGGCGAGAGCGATGCGCAATTCGTCGCCGATCAGCAGACCGGAGAGATAGTCCGGAACGGAAGCCGGTGGCAGCGAGCCATCCAGCATCAGTGTGCGCGCCGAGAACACGCGCGACAGTGCTCCCGCTGCTCCGCTATCGCGCGCCGCATCGACACCACAAAGGAAGGCGTGTTCATCGTCGATAGCCGGTGGCAGCTGTGCGCCGAGGATGGAATGTTCTTTCAGCAGACCGAACAGTTCGCCCGTCATCACCGTGGCGAAACCGGTCACCACACCATCGCGTAGCGACACCCATTTGCTGTGCGTACCCGGCAGCAACAGGCAACCATGGCGCGCTACGTCCGGCAGCAGCGCCGCCACGCCGACAACTTGGGTTTCCTCGCCGCGCATCACGTCGGGGCGCGATGGGTCGCGCAGCCCGGGCACGAGATGCAGCGTGCGGCCGTCAGGCGTCGTCATCGCGGTCAGTGCATCGGCAAGGCGATCGACGTCGGTGGGTGTGTCCAGGTAAGGCACTTCGCGCCAACCGTTGCGACTGCCAACCATGCCGCAGGCGATCACCGGCACATCCGGCCAAGCTTCTACGGCCAGCGCAAACGCCGCGCCGAACCCGCCTTCGGGAAGCTGGCGAATGCCATGAGGAAGCGCGCGCTTGTCGAGCACCTGGCCCTGGCTGTCATAACGGTACGCACGCAAATGCGTGCTACCCCAGTCGAGGCCGATGAGGTGTGTGTTCACTTGCTGGCTTTCCGGCGCATGCGCGTGCGGCTGCGCTGCAAGTTCTCGTGCGAGTCAGCGATCATCGCCTGCATCGTCTTGCGCGCCACGTCCGGCTGCTGGCGCTTGATCGCCTCGAACACCTTCTGGTGATAAGGCAGCGAATAGCGGAAATCGGTTGCGCTGCGCGCGGACAGGGTGAAGAACGTGCCCAGCGCCGTCTCGATCACCGAGAACAGCGACTGCATCAGTTCGTTGCCGGTGGCCTGCAGCACGGCGTCATGGAAGGCCAGGTCGGCTTCGGACCAGGCATCCAGCGTCTGCGCGGCGACCATCGCGTCATAGGCTTTTTCGATATCGATGAGCTGCGTGGCAGTGCGGCGGCGCGCGGCGGCAGCCGCAGCGGCCGGCTCGATGATCTCGCGCATCTCCACCAGCTTGTCGACGAAGTCGTCGGTCGGCATGGAGGCGCAGCGCCAGGCCAACACATCGGCATCCAGTTGGTTCCACTGGCGCTCTTCCAACACCCGCGCGCCCACGCCGGTGCGCGATTCGATCAGCCCCTTGGCAGATAACACCTTCAGCGCTTCGCGCAGGGCCGTGCGGCTCACCTGCAGGCTTTCGGCCAGGGATTCCTCTCGCGGCAGGATCTCGCCGGGCTTCACCTTACCGCTGACGATGCGTAGCCCGAGTTCATGCATGACGTGCCCATACAGGCTGCGAACGGTGATCGGCTTCATCATGAAATCCTCTGGCTCCCCGGTGCTGGCGACGAACGGATACGTACCTGTGCCGGTGCACCCGTAGGTTCGGCGTCCGGGTCGATTGTCATACAAACTGACTATAAGCGCCTTGCTCGCCCCGTGCCAAGTTGTTTTACGTGAAATTTTTGCGAGCTGGCGCCGTCTTACAGATGCCATCGGTGAAAGCAGCCAGGGTGGACGTGGCCCGACGATCGTCGGGTTTGAACGATCCGGACCCGCGTGGCAACCTCCTTCATTCCATCCCCCGGACGGCCAGCCGTCCGTGCCCATCGGAGTGTCCATGCCACGCAGGTTCCTCGTCTTCGCGCTCGCCGCGACCTTTACCACCGCCGCGTTCGCGGCGGTGCCCGCTCCCGAGCAGCCCGGCCTGGCGCAGATCCGCGAGCGGGACCTGCATGCGGACATCAGCTTCCTGGCCTCCGACGCGCTACAGGGTCGTCTCTCCCTGCAGCCGGGCGACGACGCGGCGGTGCAGTGGATCGCTTCCGAGTTCGACAAGGCCGGGCTCAAGCCCGCCGCGACTGACGCCCAGGGCAAGCCCAGCTTCCTGCAGGCGGTACCGCTGATCGAGTACCGACCGGACGCCAAGGCCACGAGTCTGGTGCTCAAGCGCAAGGGCAAGGACACCGAGTGGAAGGATCCGGAGGTGTCGGGCGCCTTCCCCACGGATCAGGACGTCTCCGCTCCTGTGGTGTTCGCCGGTTACGGCATCACTGCGCCGGAGCTGGGCTACGACGACTACGCCGGCCTCGATGTGAAGGGCAAGGTGGTGGTGGTGTTCGATCACGAGCCGCAGGAGACCGATGCGAAGTCGATCTTCAACGGTACCGGCAATACCCGCTATGCCACCGGTTACGTGAAGGTGCTAAACGCGCAGGAACATGGCGCGGTGGCGGTGCTGCTGGCACCGGAGCCTTCTCACAATCATCCCTCGCAACTGGAAGTGCGCAAGCGCATCGGTCACCAGGCTGAGCACGCGGCCAATCCCATTCCCGCGCAGGCGCTGGCGGACAGTCCCCTGCACATTCCCAGTATGGTCATCTCCGCCGATGTGGAAGACGCCCTGCTGAGCACCAGCGGGAGCACACCGAAAGCCTTGCAGTCGGGCATTGACGCCGACCTCAAGCCGCGCTCGCTGGTGCTACCGGATACCTCGATCAGCCTGCACTTGAAGAACAGCTCGCGTCGCGAGGCGACCACCTGGAATGCGGTGGGCCTGATCGAAGGCAGCGATCCCAAGCTGGCGCCGGAAACCATCATCATCAGCGCGCACCACGATCATGACGGCCAGGCCGGTGACAAGATCTGGCACGGCGCTGACGACAATGCTTCCGGCACGGTGGGTGTGGTGACGCTGGCGCGTGCGTTCGCGTCCAATCCCACCAAGCCCAAGCGCTCGATCCTGTTTGCCGTGTTCGCGGCGGAAGAGCGTGGCCTGCTCGGTGCGTACTATCTGGCCGCGCATCCGTTGCGTCCGCTGGACACCACGCGCGCGATGATCAACTTCGACATGATTGGTCGTGACGAGAAGCCCAGTCCGCAGACCGATGGGCTGATCGATATTCCCGCCGACACCAGCAATCGCCTTAATTTGATCGGCGCGGCGTATAGCCCGGATTACCAGCGCACCGTCGCCAAGGCGAATGCGGACGTGGGGCTCACGCTGGACGATCGCTTCGACCACGAGTACGCGTTGAACGTGTTCTTCCGCTCGGACCAGTTCCCGTTCGTGTTGCACAACGTACCGGCGTTCTGGTGGTTCACCGGCTTCCATCCGGATTATCACCACCCGAGCGATACGGCAGAGAAGATCGACTACCCGAAGATGGCGAAGATCCTCAAGCTGGCGTATCTCAGTGCATGGCAGTTTGCCAACGAGCTAACGCCGCCGAAGTTCGTGTCCCACCCGAGTGGTGAAAAGGCGCCGTAAGCGCACCGGCACACGTCGTTCGAAAACACCCCGGCTTGCCGGGGTGTTTTTCTATCAGGGGTTGAAAGTCACACGTGCCTGCGCGCGTTCGATCAATGCTTTCTCGATAGCCGGCCAGCGATCATGCGCTGCGCCGTGCTCGCCTAGCTGCGCTGCGCTGAATCCCGTGGGCGCGAGATCCTCGCCGTAGATCACCATCAGCTCCTTGCGTTTTTGCGCGTCGGGCAGATGGACCAGCCGCACATACATGCCATTGGCTGGTCGGGTATAGCCCTTCGCGGCGAGCAGGCGTCGCTGGTGCTCACCGTCCGAGTCTTTCTCGGCGGGCTGGCTGGCATCCTGCACCCAGGTGTCGAGATAGAAATCCAAACCGTTGATGGTGACGTGGCGCGAGCCCGAGTAGTCGTGATGCATGTCGGGGCGCTCGGGGATATAGGCCTCGAACTGCACCCAGTACAGGCGTTGGATGTGCTTGTCGGCATCGGCATCCACGAACAGGTGCATTTCGCAGTCGTCAAAGCCCAACAACAGCCAGCGGTCGGCGCCCACGTACTGTGCCGACGCAGGCAGGTCGATGCGTATCTTCGGGTCGTGGGTAGAGGTGACGGACGTGCCGCTCACCGTTCGTTCCGGCGTCTGTCCGTGTGCCGGCAGTGCAAGGCACGCCAGGGCCAGGGACGCGGTTGCCATCGTTTTCCACATGACTCACCTCGTCGTTTCGCAGAGGGATCAAGGCGCGTGTGGCGCCAAGCGCTGCCATAAGTGCGTGGCGACGAGGATGCCATTGCGTGCGATGTGCCGTCACATGTCATGTGGCATGGCGAAGGACAGGCCAGCCGTGTCCGCATACAAGATGCGGACACGGGAGTGTCTCAGGTGATCAGCCCTTGGCGGGGGCGTTCTGCTTCGCCATCTGTTGGCAGCCGTTGCTGAAGTTCCGCAGCTCGTTGCGTACCGGATCCATCTCCATCCAGAAGCCGTAGCGCACATTGCCGCCGCGGTCGGCGAGCCACGCGGCCATCAGGTAGGCGGATGGCAGTTGGTTCAACTGCGTCAGCGGAATGCTCTGGGTGAACACCACCGATGAGCCGACCGTAGAAATGTTCGCATGGTTGTCGTCGGCGGCGGGCTTGTCGTTGATCTCGAAGTACGAGTGCGTGGCCCGCGCCACCATCTGACGCGCCCGATCCGCGCCGATGGCGTAGTTCGCCGTGATGGAAAGGCCATCGGGGCGGCACTGAAGAATCAGGCGATGCTCGCCGTCACGCGCCTGCTGCGTGAGCGTGAGCGAGGTACCACCGTTAGCTGGGCCATAGACGGCGGTCGGCAACAGGCGACCGTTGTTGGCTAAGCCATCCTTACGCATCTGATCCGCATCGAGCCAGGTCACTTCGCCGCTCGGCGCGCTGCCGAACACCTGCGGATCCACGCCCATGTCCTTCAGGTAGGCCGTGGTCATGGTTGCGGAGGCATTGCCGGCTACCGGTTGCGCGCCAAAGCGGTCGCTGCCCGTGGGCGCCCAGCGAAACAGCCCGCCGGCATAGGCATAGGCGCACGCATCCACGCATTGAGACGCCTTCGGGAAGATGGGCTGAGTCGCGGTGCGTCGCGGCGAGCCCAGGTGCGTGGTCATGTTGCCTGCGCGGAACAGGCGGCCGAGCGCGATACCCGCAGCCAGGTCGCCGCCCGGGGAGTTGAGGTAGATGTCGCTGTTGGGCGGGATCTTGCGCGACTGGATCATCGCGCCCACGCGCTGCGCTGCGTCCGCGTCGATCAGGCCGTACAGGTAAACCTGCGGCACCTTGGCGACGGACAGTGTCATGCGGTCATCGTTGACCTGCACGGCCAGCTGGTTGCCGCTGGTGCCTTGCGCGGCATTGCGCGACGAGCCTTGTGCATGTGTCTGCATGGCTGCCGCGCCGCCAAGCAGCATGACGAGGGCACATAACGTTCTGCGAAGCGGAAATCCGGAGCGATGCGGGAGATGAGCGACTTGCACGTGAACGACCTGAGCATGCACAGAGATTGGCGAGTGTGCGGCAAAGTGGATGTCTCATGGGTGAAGGGGCGCCGCTGTCTTGTTCAATGTCCGGACGGGCGGACAGGGCCGGACGTCCGGGCGCTTGTCCGCGGACGCCGGGTCAGCCGGGCGCTGTCGGCCGCAAGTTACTGATCAAGTAGAGATCTTTCGCGCATCGCAACGCTGGCATGCCGCTTGCTCTATCCACCACAACGGCGCCGCACCGGAGTGCAGGGCGTCGAAGCATCATCCGGCGGAGCAGAGGGGCTCCACGGACTCATATCAGCCAGGAGAGCTGTCTTGAATATCTTGCGCACGTCCGCGTTCATCACGTTGTTTCTTGCTGCCGGTCTCGTTGCAGGCTATGTCCATGCCGACGAAGCGCCCACCAAACCCGCCACCGCCGCGACCACGCCGGACAAGTCGATGATCTCGCGCGACGAAGTGCGCCGCATCCTCGACAGCAACCGCATGATCATCACGCCGCAAGGCATCGACGAGAAGATCAAGCTGCACATCAACGGCATCGACCAGTGGATATCCATCCGTGGCAAGGACCGCCGCAATCCCATCCTGCTGTTCCTGCACGGCGGTCCTGCGTCGCCCGCGATGCCCGAGGGTTACACCTTCCAGACGCCGTGGGAGGACTATTTCACCGTCGTGCAGTGGGATCAGCGCGGCAGCGGCAAGACGTATCGCGCGAACAGCGAGGCCGCGATGGCTCCCGGTATGACCGTGGAAGGCATGACCGACGACGCTGCACAGGTGGCCCAGTATCTGCGCGAGCATTACCACAAGCAGAAAATCTTCCTGCTTGGGCATTCGTGGGGCACCGTGCTTGGGGTGCATCTCGCGCAGAAGCACCCCGACTGGTTCTACGCCTATATCTCGGTGGGTCAGGTGGTAAACGGCCGTCGCAACGAAGCCATTGGCTATAACTACGCACTGGGCCGCGCCAAGGCCGAAGGCAACACCAAGGCTATCGCTGAGCTCGAAGGCATTGGCCCGTATCCGGGCACGGCAAAGCTCACGCCGGAACGCATCGGCGTGCGAGGTCAGTGGGAGATGTACTACGGCGGTCTCGCCTGGGGTCGCAAGGACTTTCAGTTCGACGTGGATGCCGAGGAACTATCGCCCGATTACACACGCGAAGACCTGGGCGCCATCGACAAGGGCAGCCTGTTCTCGCTCAATCACCTGCTCGATGCGCTGCTGGACGTGAACTTCGATCACACCACGCACTTCGATTGCCCGGTGATCGTCTACGTGGGTGCGCACGATTTCACAACGCCGCATGAAACCGCGGAAAAATGGTTCGCCGATATCCAGGCGCCGTCCAAGCGACTGGTGAGCTTCGCCGACTCCGCGCACATGATGATGCAGGAGCAGCCGGGACGCTTTCTGGTGCATTTGGTCGACGATGCGCTGCCGCTGGCGCAAAAAGTGGGCGATGCGGCACCGGCGGAGGTCGTTCGCGACCACTGAAGGACGAGGCAAGAGCCGGCGCCCTTCGCTGGTTCTTGTAAAGCGCCTCGGGCAAAAGGCATATTGATCCCGCAGCAGCTTGCAGTCGGGAGTCACTATGCGGGTCCGTCTCGAAGACGTAGCACGTGCGACGGGCGTCTCGCCAAAGACGGTTTCCCGCGTTCTCAATGAAGAGCCTTCAGTAAAGGAATCCACCCGCCAGAAGGTGCTGGCGGCGATGGAGTCCATGAACTACCGCCCCAGCCCGGCGGCACGCGGGCTGGCGGGCAGCCGATCGTTCCTTGTCGCGATGCTTTACGACAACAACGACAACCCGGCGTCGACGTACCTGGCCGAAGTGCAGGACGGCGTGCTCGATGCATGCGATGCGCACCGCTACAGCATGATGGCGTGCCCGCTGCGCATGCAGGGACAGGATTTCATCCGCCGCGTGGATGCGCTGGTGTTCGATCATCACATCGACGGCGTTGTCATGACCCCGCCGCTCACCGACCACGCGCCCCTGCTTCAGCGCCTGAAAGAGCATGGCGTGCCGTACTCGAGCATTTCGCCGTTGCAGCACAGTGGCGCCATTGGCGTGTGCATGGACGAGCAGCAGGCTGCCAAAGCGCTGGTGATGCATCTGGTGGAATTGGGGCATCGCCGTATCGCCCATATCGTGGGCATTGCCAACCACGGCGCCAGCCGTTGGCGCATGGCTGGCTACAAGGATGCGTTGGCGGCCGGGGGCCTGCCGTTCGATCCGCGCTACGTGGTGCAGGGCGAATTCACCTTCGGCTCTGGCGTCATCGCGGCGCGCGAACTGTTTGCGCTGCCCGAGCTGCCCACGGCGATCTTTGCCGCCAACGACGATATGGCCGCGGGCGTGATGTGGGCCGCGAACGAGCGCGGCCTGAAGGTGCCGAGGGATTTGTCGGTCTGCGGCTTCGACGACACGCCGCTGGCCACGCAACTGTGGCCGCCGCTCACCACCGTGCGCCAGCCCAGCCGCGAGATGGGCAAGCTCGCCGCGCTGCAATTGATGGAACTGCTGCGGGGACGTGGCGGCCTGCTGGTGCAGGTGCCCTATGCGCTGCAGTTGCGCGAATCGACCTCGCAGGTGCCCTGAGGGCGGCCAGGTACTTCTAACGGTGCCGGGGTGGCTGCTGGTATGAGTGCCGCTTAATTGATTGATTTAAAATGACTTACTGGCCCGGTCGTCCTTTGTCGGGCCCGGGTTTGGGCGTGTTGCAACGCAAATTGACAGCGCTGTCATTTCTGTCAGTCTCGGCGGCACCCGACTCCGAGGGAGAGCCGGCCCCTGCCTGATGGAGAGAGTCGTGCTGGCTTCCGCTCGTCGCTTGCCTTGTATCCCGACTGTTCTTTTCGTGGCGCTGGCCTGTGCCGGCGCAGGCATCGCGCAGGCGGACGATGCGACGACCATGCATCCCGATGCGTGGCCGCGTGCTACCTGGCCGTTCCCACGGGACGCCGCGTTGGAAGCACGCGTGTCTGGTTTGCTGGCCAAGATGACGGTGGAGGAGAAGGTCGGCCAGTTGGTGCAGGCGGACATTCTCAGTGTGACGCCGGATGACGTACGCAACTACCACCTCGGTGCGATTCTCGCCGGCGGCAATTCCAAACCGCGCGGCACCGTCACGGCCACGGTGGACGAATGGAAGGCAGCGTCCGAGTCGTTCTATCGCGCCGCGATGGAAGCCAAAAGCAATCACCCGCCGATCCCGCTGCTGTTTGGCATCGACGCCGTGCATGGCCACAACAATGTCGTGGGTGCCACGTTGTTCCCACAGAACTCCGCGCTCGGCAACGCGCACGATCCGGAACTGATTCGCGAGATCGGCGAAGCGACAGCCGCCGAAGTGCGTGCCACCGGCATCAACTGGAGTTTCGCACCCACGCTCGCGGTACCGCAGGATGTGCGCTGGGGGCGATCGTACGAAGGCTATTCGCAGGATCCGAAGCTCGTCGCGCAGTACGCAAAGGCCATGATCGAAGGCCTGCAAGGCGAGGTTGGCACGCCGCAGTTCCTGAATGGTTCGCACGTGCTTGCTTCAGCCAAGCATTTCCTCGCCGACGGCGGTACCAAGAACGGCAAGGACCGAAGGGACGCACAGATCACCGAGGCTGAGCTGCGCGACATCCACGCGGCAGGCTACGTGCCCGCGATCGATGCGGGTGTGCAGGTGATCATGGCCTCGTTCTCCAGTTGGAACGGCCGGAAGATCACGGGCGACAAGGCGTTGATCACCGACGTGCTCAAGCAACGCATGGATTTCCAGGGACTCGTGGTCGGCGACTGGAATGCGCATGGGCAGGTGCCGCGTTGCACGAATGAGGATTGCCCGGTTGCCTACAACGCCGGCCTCGACATGCTGATGGCACCCGATAGCTGGCGCGGCCTCTACGAACACACGCTGGCCGAGGTGAAATCCGGCGTGATCCCGATGGCGCGGCTCAATGATGCGGTCGCGCGCATCCTGCGTGTGAAGTTTCGTGCGGGCTTGTTCGAGGCTGGCGCGCCGTCCTCGCAGCCCATCGTGCAGACGGCGAACCAGGTCGTCGGCAGCCCGGCGCATCGCGCCATTGCACGCCGTGCCGTGCGTGAATCGCTGGTGTTGCTGAAGAACAACGGCGACGTGCTGCAGCTCGACCCACGCAAGCGCATCCTGGTCGCGGGCGAAGGTGCGGACAACATCTCCCGGCAGAGTGGCGGCTGGACGCTCAATTGGCAGGGCACAGGGCTGAAGAACACGGACTTCCCGGGCGCGCAGTCCATCGGCGCCGGCATCGTCGCGCAGGTGAAGGCTGCGGGCGGTTCGGCGGAGATCGATACGGACGGCCATTTCACGACAAAGCCCGACGTCGCCATCGTCGTGTTTGGTGAAGACCCTTATGCGGAATTCCAGGGCGATATTCCTAATCTTTTGTTCCACCCCGGTGATGATCGCGACCTCGATCTCATTCGCCATCTGCGTGGCCAAGGCATTCCGGTGGTCGCCGTGTTCCTCAGTGGCCGCCCGCTGTGGGTGAATCGCGAGATCAATGCGGCCGATGCGTTCGTTGCCGCATGGTTGCCGGGCAGCGAAGGCGGCGGCGTGGCGGATGTGTTGTTGCGTAAGGCGGACAGCAGCGTCGCCAACGACTTCCACGGCAAGCTCGCCTACGCCTGGCCACGCACGGCCGTGGTGGGGCCGGGCGCACCGCAGTTTTCGTTGGGCTATGGCCTGACCTATGCCGATCACCATGCGTTGCCCAAGCTACCCGAAGCATCGGGCATCACAGGTGAGCAGATTCCGGTCGGTAGCTATCTCGATCGGGGCAAGGCTGTGCATGGCTATGCCTTCACGCTGATGGACGCCAAGGGCGCCTCCATGACGGGCGACGTGTCGCCTGTAACCACGCCGGACGGCAGCCTGCACATGGCCGCGCTCGACTACAAGGCACAGGAAGACGCACGTCGCTTCACCTGGCAGGCGGACAACGCTCAGTTGTCGATTCATGCACGTACGCCGCTGGATCTTGATCGCGAAACCAATGGCGACGTGTTGTTGGTGATGACCCTGCGCGTTGACGCGCTCCCCGCGCGGAACGTATGGGTAGCCATGGGCTGCGGCAGCGCTTGTCAGGGACGCGTGACACTCAGCAAAACCTTGTCGACATTCGCACCCGGACAGTGGGTGCGCGTGGGCGTGCCGTTGAAGTGTTTTCGCGCGGCGGGTGCGGATATGCACCACGTCGATCAGCCGTTTGTGTGGGGTGCGAGCAAGGGCGCGGACATCGCGATTTCCCGAGTCGCGCTGGGCACCGATGTGGATCAGGTGGCTGATTGCGTCAAGTGATGGAAGGGCATGCTTGGGTTGGGTGTCGCAGGCTCTGTAGGTAGGCGTAACTCGCCCTACGGGGTTGCTGGTCGGCAAGGATGCGTTAGTGGTTACGGGCCATGGACGGCTGGATGTCTATTTGCTTTTGCACAAAAAATGGCCACGCGAACATAATCAGTGGTCGAACAAAGCGCGTAACAGTAGGCCTGCGGAAGAGTTCGATGCCTTGCTGCCGCGCGTCAAGCTTCTGCAAGGGAACCGTTTTATGATCGCCATGACAGCGCTGTCATGACCAATAATGACAGCGCTGTCATCGTGGGGATGAGATCAGCCAGTCGCCGTCGAGGGCGGTGACGCCAACAATCCGAACGAATGGAGGGGAAGCCAGATGAAGTTGCGCTATTCGGCGTTGTATATCGCCATGTCCCTAGTGCTCGCACCGAGCGGGGTGCTGGCCGCGGATCAGGATGCAGCGCCGCAGAGCGCGCCTTCGCAAAATCCAGCGGCACCGTCCGACAAGAAGGTGAAGCAGCTCGATGCTATTTCGGTGACCGCGACCAAACGCGAGACGCCGCTGCAGAAAACCCCGGTGGCTGTCAGCGCCATCACGCCCGACACGCTCGACAAGGAGCGTGTCATGACGGTGCAGGATCTGACCAAGCTCGTGCCGGGCCTGCAGGGCACCAGCGAAGGCGACCATGGTGTCGTCACGATGACCCTGCGCGGCATCGGCAATGACAGCGCCAAGACCGAATACGCAGACCCGGAAGTGGCGACTTTTGTCGATGGCGTGTACACGCCGCGTGCGGAAGCCGCCTCGGGCCTGCTGCTGGACATGGATGGCGTGGAAGTGCTGCGCGGCCCGCAGGGCACGCTGTGGGGCCGTAACTCCACCGCAGGTGCCATTAGCTTTCAGACGGCCAAACCGGATATCGGCGCGGGCTTCTACGGTAACGCCCAGGTGGAAGCGGGCAACTATAACCAGATGGGCGCGCGTGCTGCGGTCAATCTGCCGATCAGCGACACGTTCGCCATGCGCGTAGCGATGGTGCATGAGCAGCACGACGGCTATGTGGATTACCAGAACCCGTCCAGCGAACTGCCGAGCGTGGCGCAGCAACAGCAGGCCTATCTGGCCTCAGGTGGCAATCCGGCGAAGTTCCAGCCGATCAATGCCGACCAGTACGTGCAGAGCGGTAAGAAGTACAACTCGCAGGATCAGTCTGCGGTGCGTGTGAGCGCGTTGTGGCAACCCAGCGATGCGTTCAAGTGGAATCTCTCGTACGAGTACTTCCTCGATCGCGGCACGCCCGACCTGAGCCTGATGCAGACGCCACGCCCCGGTCAGAACTTCTGGTCTGCCCTGATCGACACCGCACCGTACCTGGACCGCACCTCCAAGACGCTGCGTAGTCGCATGGACTGGAACATCAACGACGGCATGCAGCTCAGCTATATCGCGGGCTACAACCGTTATTCGGGCAAGAGCGACTACGATCAGGATGTCGGCGTTGCCGTACCCACCAGCTTCACCACCGGTGGCGTGTATCAGGACGACCGCACCAACTACTCCAACTATGAAAGCTGGAGCCAGGAAGTGGATCTGAAGTCCAGCGGACCACAGCTGGTCGATTGGATTGTTGGCGCCTACTACGCGTACGAAGACAACAACATCCGCTTCGACATCCCCATCATGAACGGCACCCAGTACGGTTCGGTGAACTGGCAGGGCTCCTTCATCCAGCCGAAGGAAACGGTGAAGTCGTCCGCGCTGTTTGGTCAGGCGACGTGGCATATCAGCGATCACTGGCGCCTGACGGGTGGCGCGCGCTGGTCGCACGACACCAAGGAAAACCAGGGCGGCATCAACTGGGGTTGGGATTACGATCCCACAGTGCCGCAGGTGCCGATCTCACCGGGTGTGTATCCCAATCCGTCCAACGGCTTCACCATCTCGCAGCAGAACACCGCCAAGTACAGCAAGAGCAAGCCGACGTGGCTGGTTCGCGTCGATACCGACATCAGTTCCAATGGATTGCTGTACGCCAGCGTTTCCACCGGCTACAAGTCGGGCGGCACGCAAGACGCCGGCACGCTTTATCAGCCGGAAACGCTGACCAACTATGAAATCGGCAGCAAGTTCACTTTCCTCGATGGCCACATGACGTGGAACTCGGCCATCTACTACGAAGACTTCAAGAACTTCCAGCTTTCCGCGCCCATCGTTTATCCAGACGGCAACCACGGCCTGGGCTTCTCCAACGTGGGCGGCAGCACGGAAGTCTTCGGCATCGAGTCGGAACTGGCGTACCAGCAGAAAGACGATCGGTTCAATCTGATCTTCTCGTCCATTCCCAAGAAGAAGCTTGGCACGCTGCAATACGCAGGCAGTAACGACTATCAGGGTCTGCCTGCCTGTCCGCCGGCGTCCAACCTTGCCAGTTGCATGAACGTCACCGGCAACGATCTGCCGCATGCGCCGAACGTCTCGCTCACGGCGATCTACGAGCATGATTTCCATCTCGGCAACGGTGGTCGCCTCACGCCTCGTTTGAGCGCGCAGTACCAGAGCACGCAGTGGCTGAGCTACTTCAACCTGGGTTCGGGTGACCAGCAGAAGGCGTATACGCGCGGCGATATCTCGTTGCGTTATACGGAGCCGGGTGACAAGTGGTGGGTCAATGCCTATGTGCAGAACGTGTCGGATGGAAAGATCCGCACCAGCGCGGCGCGCTTCCTGATGCCGGATGGATCGTTGCAGTACGTGTCGCAGTACCTCGCGCCACGTACCTACGGCGTGCAGCTCGGCGTCTGGTTCTGATGAGCAGGGCGGCTCCCCATGGAGTTCATGCCGCCCATGATTTGCCGTTCTGCAGGCGACGCTTCGGAAGGCGTCGTCGTCCCTCCCCTTGAATGGCGCTTTGCCGGGTCCACGTGGGGTGGCCCGGCGTTTCTTTCATGCCTTCGTTTGCGACAAAGCGCGGGGAGACTTCATGGCTCGTCTGAAGAAAGTGTTGATCGTCGGCGGCGGCACGGCGGGCTGGCTCGCCGCGTGCTATCTCGCCAAGGCGGTGAATGCGGTCGATCCGCAAAGTGTGCAGGTGCATCTGGTGGAATCGCCGGACATCGGTCTGCTCGGGGTAGGGGAGGCAACCTTTCCTTCGATCCGCGGCACGCTCGCTGCCATCGGTCTCGACGAACGTCGCTTCCTGGTCGGTGCGACGGCGACTTACAAGCAGGGTATCCACTACCGTCATTGGATTCGCCCGCCAGGCGCACCGGGTGCCGATCACTTCTTCCACCCCTTCAATGCACCGAGCCAGCGCCCCGGTGGGCCGGAACTGCTGCCGTACTGGCTGCTGGGCGCGGCGCCCGAAGGCATGCCATTCGCCGATGCGGTGTCGATGCAGACCGCGCTGGTCGATCATTCGCGTGCACCTAAACGATTCAATGACCCGGATTATCAGGGGCCGATGAACCACGCGTTCCATTTCGATGCGGCATGCTTCGCTCGCTTACTCGCCGAACACGGACAGGAAACCCTGGGTGTCAAACGCCACGTAGCGACGGTGGAGCGCACCGAGCTGGACGAGCATGGCGCCATCGCGCGTGTGGTGACCAAGGAACTGGGCGAGCTTACCGCCGACCTGTACGTGGACTGCACTGGCTTGCGCGGCATGTTGATCGGCAACGTCATGCAATCACCGTTCCGCAGCCGCGCCGACGTGCTATTTGCCGACCGGGCCGTGGCCATGCAGGTGCCTTATGAGAAGGCCGATACGCCGATCCCGTCCTACACCATTTCCACCGCGCAGGAGGCGGGTTGGATCTGGGACATTGGTCTGCAAAAGCGCCGCGGCGTGGGTTACGTCTACTCGTCGCGACATACGTCCGATGAGCGCGCGGAAGAAGTCTTCCGGGGTTACCTTGGTGCTGCCGCCGAAGGCCTCAAGGCCATGCACATCAAGTTCGAAACGGGTTATCGACCCGAGCATTGGCGCAAGAACTGCATAGCCGTGGGCCTCGCGGGTGGTTTCGTCGAACCGTTGGAATCCACCGGCATCGCGCTGATCGAGTTGGCGACGTATCTGCTTACGCACTTGCTTCCCAACGATACGGACGAGATGGAGCGTGCCGCGCGGCATTTCAACGAGATGATGGTGGCGCGCTATGACCGCATCATCGACTTCATCAAAATGCACTACTGTCTGAGCCAGCGTCGCGACTCGTCCTTCTGGATCGACAATGCCGATCCCGCAAGCATCCCGTACACCCTTCAGGACAAACTGGCGCAGTGGAAACATCGTCCACCGCATCGGCTCGATTTCGTCAGCGACCTCGAAATGTTCCTGGTGTCGAGCTGGCAATACGTGTTGTACGGCATGGAATTCGAGACGGACTTCAGTGCCATGCGCAGTGCGTATCCACGTGTGGATGAAGCGCGGCAGGAGTTTCGCAACATCCAGCTTGCCGCGTCGCAAGCACTGCATGATCTACCCGATCATCGGTCATTGGTGGAGCGGATGTGCCGGGAGTATCGGGAGCGCGCCTTGGCTTGACCCCCCCGATCTGCACGGCGTGCCAACCCTGAAGCATCCGGTTGCCGCGCCCATGGATACGGGGTGTCCGCGCATTAACCGACTTCACGACGGGCGGCGTTTGAACACCGCACGGTTCTCGAACACCATGCTGAGCACAGCCCAGAGGCCGCCGAACAGAATTCCGCCGAGGATCGTCGACACAAGCATGGAGTCGTAGAAGAACCGGTGCGCGGTCATGGCAACCCATATCGACGGTAGAAGCGCGGCCGCGGTCCACGGCCATGGTGGGCCATATCCGATCTCCGCATGACAACTGTGGCAGGCCTTATGGCCCCTGCGCACTTCGAGGGTGCAGTGAGGGCAGATGATGTAGTCAGGGGACAAGAAGGCCACCGTGGGGCGAAAGGCCACCACCGTATGCGCGGAACAGTATTCGTTCCATCGGATCAATCTGAAATGGCGGCCGTTCGGGCTAACCAGGTCACCGAGTGGGCGCTCGTCTTACTCTCGTCCATCCGATGCCTTCTGAATCACCTGAGCGACCGCTTTGGCGACCGTCGCAGGCTGATCGAGTTGAATGTCGTGCGACGTATTGGCAACGGTGACGAGACTGCTTCGCGTCGATGTGGCTGCGATGGCGGACTGGGTCTTCTCTTTGGCCAGCTCCAGCGATGCGCGGACGTCGGCGGGCGCATCTGCATAAGTGCCTGAGGCCGACAACACGATCATGGGCAGCGTACCGAGCGATGGCGTGGAGGCTGCCGGCTGACTGAATACGGTGAGGTTGTCGTGCAACTCCGACGACAACGTTTGCCAGAACGCCGGCTTGCGTTTGTAGGTCGCGATGGCCGCGTTCACTTCCGCGCTGGCTTGGGCGTTGCCCGCGGCGACGCAGCTTTTCAACGCGGGCGGTGGCGATGCCAATTCATGCTTTTCGGCAGCTTCCTTGCACTGGTCGATGAACGCAAAGCGATGTGTGGCCATGGCGTCTTCTTCCTTTGCCCATGCCGGCGCGTACGCCGCTACGTTCTGCGCGGGAGGATCGATCAGTACGACACCGGCTACATCGCCGGCGTAAGTGGCGGCATAGCGCCGTACGATGTTGGTGCCCAGCGAATGCCCAGCCAGGACCAACGGTGTCTTGAGCCCGGCTTTATGGATCAGGGCGTGCAGGTCGGAGACGTCGGCGGCCAGGTCACGTGGCATGGGGCCGAGGTCACTGAAGCCGTAACCGGCGCGGTCATATGAGCAGACCCGATAGTGCGCGGCGAGCAATGGCTGCAGGCGAAACCATGTGGTGGTGTCGGCATGTGAGCCGGACTCAAGCAGCACGGTGGGCGAACCATTGCCCTCGCAACGAAGGTTGAGCCTGCGATGGGGCGCGATCTCCACCGGTGTTCCCGCGTGGGCATAGCTGTCGGGAATGCTTTGCAGGAGGGGGACGTCAGCGCCTTCCGCGTGGGCAACGAACCCCCATACGGATAGCGGCAGCAAACAGGCGAACAGGCGACGGCTTCCTTTCACGACCTTCCCCTTGGTGCGCCACAGCCCGGCGAGCTGCTTGGCGTGCCTGGGAGTGGACTACCTGGGGGCGCGAAAGTTCGATGATACGTAGGTCGAGACGGCTGCGCCGCCGGTCACCAGGACCGGCGGCGCACCGAAACGAACGTCAATGCTCAGCGATAGTTGCGTACGTCGTTGATCGCATGGTCGACGGCGGCTTCTGCCTGGTCGACGTGCATCAGCGAGCGGTGCTTCAGCTCGCGAGTCATCGGATCATCTTCCTCGCGATTGAGGTCGTTATGCACCTTGGCCAGCAGATCGGCGGCCTGGTGCAGTCGACCCGGCTGGTCCATCGGCAAGTCCACCTGCGGATGGTCATTGAGATCCTTGCCGTCGTCATAGGCAGCGTGCTTGATCTCGCCGATAGCGCGGTCGATTTCGGTGATCGCGATGTCTTCCTGGCTGCTTACGGCGGCGTCGCCGGGACGATGCGAAATCATCCAGCGCGCTGTGCGCAGGTCGGACAGCGCGTGCAGGTACGCCGGATGACGCCCGGGCATATCGGCGTGGGCAGACAACGGCAACAGCACGGCGATACCGGCAGTCAGGATCATGCGTTTAAACAGCAACTTCATGCGGCCCCCTTGGGTGTGAAAGTGGCTGCATTATTCAGTGGCGTTGCTTGCGCATGCCTTGCTTCGCTGATGGTCGTTCAGTGGCCAGCGGGTGTCGGAGACGTGGCCGCGTGGAGCTGCCAACCGCACGCATTCCCGGTGATCTCAACAGTGCAGGCGAGATAGATCAGAAGCCGATCACGACCGGGAGCTCTCGCGCGTCCTTGTGCCACACACCGGTGTAGCCATTGCCCTGGGCGACCAGTTCGAAGGTCTCCAGGTCGCGGCCCTCCTTGCCGTTGGTCAACCGCAACGTGTTGCCATTGCGAGCACTGGACAAGGTTATCGGCAGTCGATATTTTTCGTAGAAATAGATCGCCGTTCCTGAGGATGCATCGCTGTCTGCCGCGACACGCATCGTTATCGACGCCGATCCAATACGACCGTGCAGCACTTGGCCGCGCGGCGACGAGGGCTGTTGTGGCTCGTCGTCGCCGAAGAACAGGGTGCGGCCATATGCGGTCAGGAAGCCACGTAGTTTGTCGTCGCTGATCCGTAGCGTGACATCACCCACGTCGTCGAGCGCACGCATGGCGTGGTTACTGCACCGCTCGGCGACAAACGTCACGCTCTTGGCGTCGGGTATGGCAAGTTTCAGATAGCGAAAGGTATCGCTTGAGTCGCTGGAGGTATCGCTTCTGGCTTCGGTGAGTCCAGCCAGGCACTGTTCGTTGAATCCTATGCGCTCATCCAGGTCTGCGTCGGCGTCCTTGGCTTTGTCTGGCGTGCCGGTCATGGCCTGCGTGCGTCGCTGCGCGCGTAGTTCCTTCAGCAGGGCGGTGTACTGGCGAGTTCGCTCCTGTTTCATCATGCGGACGATAGTGGTGCGAGCCTCGGGCGAAATGACGTCGTCCGCCGTGAAAGCGGCGCCCGTGGTTGCGTTGAAATGAAATGATTCAGTCCAATCCTCGCAGTAAGCGCCACAGCCATCGCGTTCTATGGTGATCGAGAGGATGTGCGCATCGTTACGACCGACCGTAAATCCGAGTGAGGTAATCGAATCCAGACGATAGCCGCTATTTGGGATATCGCTGGTAGCCGGCAGTGTGAAGCTTTTGCCGGTGCCTGTAGGTGCGGGTATGCCAACGATTTGCACATAGAGTGCCTCGTTGATGCGTTGCGCTTCCCCGCTGTGTGAGCTGGAAGAGACGAAGGGCATGACAATGGAGCCATTCGACCAGTCGCTCGTGTACGCCGGTGCATCCGCGCCAGACCAAGCCAGCGTGCGCGGAACGACGGAGAAGGCTTGCGCCGCTGCTACCTGACTGTGGGTGACCCATGCAGCCAGCAACGCCATGGCGGCGAGATAACGTGACCAAACACGCCGGGACGACTGTCCCGGTGTGTTGCAGACCTCGATGCGCCTGGAGGATAAGTACATGGTGGTCTGAATCCGTTCTTCACCAGATGCCTATGTTGCGGCGGCGTTCTGGCTCGCGGGGGCTGAAAAAATGGCGTGCGGAGGGCGGGCTGGACGAGGAGGCCCGTCAAGCGTAGCGGTCGGCCAACGCGTCCGTTGCATTCACCAACACGTCCACGATGGCCGGATCGGCGGCGCTATGTCCGGCCAGCACGATGTGGAACGCAGCTTCCGGCCACGCCGTGGCGAGGTCGTAGGCGTTCTTCACCGGGCAGATGACGTCGTAGCGGCCGTGCACAATAGTTGCCGGAATGCGCCGGATGCGGTCCACGTCGCGCAGCAGTTGATCAGGCTCCAGGAATACCTGATGGCGGAAGTAGTGCGCTTCGGTACGCGCGACGCTCACTGCCGCGTGCGGATTCTCGAAGATGCCCGGTTCGTTCGGATCGTGCACCAGCGTCGTGCTGCCACCTTCCCAGTTGCTCCACGCCATCGCGGCGGCCACGCGCACGGACTCATCGTCGCTGTCGAGGCGGCGCCAATAGGCTTCGACCATGTCGTCGCGTTCGTTCTCGGGAATGTGGGCGACGTAGTGCGACCAACGCTCAGGGAAGATCCAGCGCGCGCCGCCATAGAGCTCGTTGAACCAGCGCAGCTCGCCGGGGCGGCCAAGGAAGATGCCGCGCAGCACGAGCCCAAGCACGCGCTCCGGGTGTGCCTGCCCGTAGGCCAGCGCGAGCGTAGAGCCCCACGAGCCGCCGAAGACCACCCAGCGTTCGATACCCAGGTGCTCGCGGATCGTTTCGATGTCCCCGACGAGATGCCCGGTGGTGTTATTGCGCAGCTCCGCGTGCGGCGTCGAGCGACCCGCGCCGCGCTGATCGAACAGCACGATGCGATAGCGTGCGGGATCGAAGAAGCGGCGGTGATACGGGGACACACCCGAGCCGGGGCCGCCGTGCAGGAACACCACGGGCAGGCCATGCGGGTTGCCGCATTCCTCGATGTGCAGCTCGTGAATGTCATCCACGCGCAGGCGCTGGGTGCGATAGGGCTCGATCTCGGGGTATAGCTCGCGCATGGTGCTGCTCCGTCGGCGTACCGTCGAAGCATAGCCACCCCGTAGTGCTTGAGGAAACCGTGACCTACGGGGGAGTGGGCATGGCAGCTTGTCCGGCGGCGCCGGCCATCCCGTTCAGGAGGGCCGGCGCTCCGCGCGGCAAACCACGCCCATGCCGTGGGCGTCAGAGTTTGTAGTTGACGCCGAACATCACCGTACGTCCCCAGGTGTTGTAGTCGAGCGGTCGGCCGATCTGCGTGTTGTCGGGCAGGTTGGAGATCTGCTCGGTCTTGTACGGCGAGTTGGTGAGGTTGTAGATCTGCAGCAGCACCGACAGGCCGTTCCATTGGCCCTGGGTGAAGGCGTAGCCGGCCTGGAAATCGGTCTGCTTGTCGGCCAGCACCTTGTTGTAGCCCAACTGGTCGAACAGCGCGACGGCCTCGCCCGTGAACGAGGAGCGGTAGCGCTCCGTGATGCGGAACGACCAGCCGTACTTCTCGTAGTACAGCGTGAGGTTGGCGATCTTGCGCGACAAGCCGGGCAGGGTGGACGGCGCGCCCGGAATCGACGACACCGCGCTCACCGGAACGGTACTGTTGATCAGCGTGAAGTTGCCCTGCATGCCGAAGCCATCCAGCGCGCGCGCAACCATGCCGCCCTCCAGTGCGCCGGACAGTTCCAGACCCTGCATCTTGCCGCCGGTGCCGTTCAGCGTGATGAGGAAAAAGTCATTTTTAATGTGACGCTGACGTGCATCCCCCGATGATTGGCGCGGCATTCGGGCCGGCCGTCATGTCGTAGAGATCGCCGTTGTTGCCCTTGGTCCACCACACATAAGGGCCGGCGACGTACCGGACGCCCGACGCGGCGAGCGTGTCGACGAAGAGCATCGCGTTGCCCTTCACTGTGAGCATGGCGAAGCTCTGTCCGCCTTGGCGGTTGTAGTAGGTGACCTTGAGCGATTGGCCGCCGTGGCACTGGTAATCGCGCACCAGGGTGTTGTCGACGGGGATGGGCGGTAGATGTGTCGTGTCGGCCATCGCCGCCGTGCCAGCCAGCAAAGCTATGGCTGTGCATGCGATGCGCCTGCTGTAGTGGATGGTGTTCATGGCTCACTTCACCTCGTCGTAGACGTATTCGTGCTGGTCGTCGCGCAACACCAGCTTGCGGTTGTCCCCGCTGCCCGACACCACGAACTCAAAACCATCCGAACCCGGTGAAATGGTGACAAACGAGACGGAGCCGTCGTCGTTCTTGCGCGAAGCGACCTCGCTATGCCACGCGCCGAAATTGAATTCCAGGTTCTTGCCGCTGCGGTCCACCTGGATGCTGCCCACGGCGGGGTTGCGATAGTTGTCGGCCAGCTTTGCCACCTCGGCGGGATCGGCAGGCACGGTGAGGCGTTTTCGCTCAGCGGCGATCTGCGCCTTTAGGCGTTTCACGCCAGCATCGATATCACCCTGCGCCAGCGGCTTGCCGTCAAACAGCACTTCGAGCAGACGGCGTTGGAACGGGCCGCGGATGAAGACGCCGGCGTCGGCGTTGGTCAGGATCACGGCGCCCACACCCTGCTCGGGCAACCACATCATGTCGGAATGGAAACCGGTCAGGTCACCGCCGTGATGCACCACCGGCACGCCCCAGGTGTGATCCACCATCAAGCCCATGCCATAGGTAGCCGTGGTGCCTAGCGCCACGTTGGCCTTGCGTCGTTCGAGTAGCGATTGCCTGGACACGTAACGTTGGCCGTCGGGCAGCAGGCCGTCGTCCAGTTCCATCTGCACATAGCGCAGCATGTCGCTCACTGCGCTCCATGCTGCGCCAGCAGGGCGTGCCGCACGAACGGAATCGTTGATGCCCATGCCGGCAATCGCGGTATGGCCGTCCACGTCCAGGCCGTGTGGCGTGGCGTGGTTGCCAAGCAATGCGCGGTCGTAGTCAAACGTAGTGATCTTCATGCCCAACGGATCGAACACCTGCTTCTGCATGGCGAGGTCGTAGGCCGCGCCGAGCTCCATATTCGGATACAGCGCATGGGCGCCGATATAGCCGGCCGCCGCCGCCATCAGGTTCGAGTACTGGAACAGTTCGCCGAACTTGCTGGTCGGTTGCATGCCCGACAGCGCCTTCATCACCGTCTCTGGCGTGGCATCGCGGCTGTTGAGCAGCCACTCCATGTCCTGCCTCGGCATACCGGTGCAGGCGCAGATCAGGTGGCGCATCAACACTTGCTTGGTGGTCGCGGCGTCGCCCAGCCGGAACGACGGCATCACGTCCACGACCGGCGTGTTCGAGGTGAACTTCTTCTGGTCCACCTCGCGCGCCAGCATCAACGTGGTCAGCGCCTTGGTGTTGGAGGCGATCATGAACAGGGTATCGGCATCGACCGGCGTGGGCTTGTTGATCTCCCGCACACCGAGACCGCCGGCAAACACCACCTTGCCATGATCGATCAGGCCGATGGCCACGCCCGGCACGTCGTACGCCTTGCGCGCGCCATCCACGAAGGCCATCAGCGTCTCCACGCGCGCGGCATCGAGCGGATGCGCTTTCTTGCCGGCGAAACTCTCGCGTTTGTAACCCTTAGGCAGCAGGCGGTCGGAGATGGCACGTAGCTGCGAGGCGCGCTTCTCGGCCACCGCATTGGCCATGTCGTAGATCAGCACCGTGTACTGATTGCCATGTCGATAGGCAATGACGGTGACGCCACGTTTATCGTTAGCGGAGGTCTCGTAGTTGTAGACGCGGACCTGGTCCCAGTCGTCACGCGGTGCGGCGTCAGTGGCGACTTGCAGCGGCCACATCTTGGGCGGTGCGTAGGCTTTCCATGCCTGGGTGACGGCGTCATCGGGCGTGGTGGCCTTTACATCGACCAGCACGGCTTGCGAGTCCGCTTCAGGCGGGGCCAGCGTGACCTTGTTGCCAGCAGCGTGCATGGTCCAGTCGGCGGGTTGCACGAACTGCGTACCCGCGGATGTCGTTCTGGGCGTATCCGCCTTGGTGGTTGTATCGGCGGCTGGCGCGGCTGGTGGCGCGGCGGGCATGGCCAGCGATGTGGAGGCCAGCGCAAACAACCCGACAAATGCAACGCAACGCATCAACATGGAAGTACCTCGCCATAAGGGAGACGCTCTGTTGTCACGTGGGAAAACACAGCGCCGCGTGACGGGGTCGATGACACGGGTGGTGCCGGAAGTCTACACAGGTTGCCCGGCGGCGCCAGTGCGCTTGGGCGGCGGGACAAGCGAACGCTGACATAGGTCACGGCTATGACCATGGCGTCCATACATCCGGTTTCGTGCAGTGCATCCCGCTCATGTGCTTGACGGTGGTCGGCGGTTGTTTTTCCATGCACGGTACCGTTTGGCTATCTTCGCTTGTTCGCGGAAAATTCAACCATGAACACGACTGCTTCCTTACCCATACCCGACTTCCTCGGCCAATTGGCGGCATCCGTTACCCGCGCGCGCACCCTGGAGGAACTGGTGCGTCCCCTGCTTGAGCTGTTGCAGACCGTGACCGGGCTGGAGTCCACCTACCTCACCACCATCGACACCGATGGCGGCTACCAGTACATCCTGTTCTCGCGCAACACCAGTCGCCTGCAGATTCCCGAGGGCTTGGCGGTGCCGTGGGAAGGCACGCTGTGCAAGCGGGCGTTGGAAGAGGGACGCCCCTATACCGACGATGTCGCCAACTGCTGGCCGGATTCCGGTCCCGCGCGGGAGTTGGGCATTGCGACCTATGCGAGTACGCCGGTGCGACTGGACGACGGCACGCTCTACGGCACCCTTTGTGCTGCCAGCGGCGAGCGCAAACCGCTGGAGGATGGCGCTGATCAGGTGCTGCAGATGTTTTCGCGGCTGATCGGCCAGCAGATCGAGCGTGAACGCATGTTGCAGGCGTTGCAGCATGCCAACGACACGCTAGCGGTGAGTGCGTTGACGGATGCCACCACCGGTTTGCCCAACCGGCGCGCCTTGATGGAAGAGCTGCGGCGCCGTCTTGTAGCGCATGGCCCGGCGGGACGCGCGCTGGTCGTGGCCTTTGTCGATCTGGATCAGTTCAAGGCCATCAACGACATCTACGGGCACGACGCCGGTGATCGATTCCTCTCGGCCATCGGTGGGCGTATGCAGGGTACGGTGCGCTCTGGCGACTTCGTCGCGCGCTTGGGCGGCGACGAGTTTGTGGTGCTTTCCAGTCCTGCACATGACGAAGCGCTTGCCGTCGCTGACGCCTTGCGCAAACGCTTGCAGGAGGCGACCACGGGACGCTTTCATCTTGGTGCGCTGTCGTTGGACTACGCGGGGCCAAGCATTGGCAGCATCGTGTCGCTGTCGGGCGACGCGGAACCCGAAGCGCTGATCGCGCAGGCCGACGCCGCCATGTACGAGGTCAAGCGCGAGCGCAAGCAGTCGCAACCGCCGCGCTGAGTCGCGCTCAGTTCAGCGCTGCAGCGCGTAGTCCTTCACCGCGGACACGGCCCGGGCACATGCCGCTCACGCGTTTGTACAGGCGACGGAACGCCGCCTCGCTGCTATAGCCCAACTGTTGCGCAATGCCGGCCACGGATTGTTGCCGATCGCGCAGCATCTGCTCCGCTACGCTGACCCGCCATTGCGTGAGGTACTGCACCGGCGGCAACTTCATCAATTGCGTGAAGCGCTCGGCAAAGGCTGAGCGCGACATGCAGGCCAGCGCAGCCATGGATTGCATCGTCCAGGCTTTGCCTGGGTGATCATGCACCGCCTGCAACACGCGTGCGATACGCGGATCGGCGAGCGAGGCGAACAGGCCTTGACGCTCGCCGTTGGTGCGTGAGTAATCGCAGATGGCGAGCGTGAACAGCGCATCGGCCAGTTTATTGAGGAGCACGTGGCGACCGGCGCAATCGGCGTGCACTACCTCTGCCATGGTCGCGGCCAGTTGGCGGAAGGGTGCGCTGGCGCGTGACGCGTGAATCACCATGCACGACGGCAATGCATGATTAAGAGGGTGCTGGCTGGCGCCAGTGAAGCGAAACTCGCCGCAGATAAGGCTGGTATGCGGAATATCCTGTCCGCGCGCCTCCGCCAGGCGATGCGGTGTGCCATGCGGAAAGATCACCAGATCGCCCGCCTCCAGCGCCACGGTTTCATCGAGTTCATCGCACTCCACCGTGCAGGCGCCGGTGCCCACCAGATGGAACAACCCGCAGTCGATCCGGGGCGCGTCGGCAAACCACGTACCGCAGCGGTGAAGTTCGGCCACTACCTGCACCTGCAGCATCGACCGGTTGAGCAGCGATTCCAGCGCGGGTTCGACAAGCCTCGGGCGTGGCCCCGGCGGTAATGACAGGTTCGGTTCGATGTACATGGGCTTCCCTCCGGCGAATGTCTCCCTGAGACACTTCGCTGTGGGACGAGCCACGGTTACACCGTTGCCGTCAGGTCGTGTGGATGCGCCCAATGAGGCCCTCGTCCAGCCAGCGTCCGAGCAAGGTGGCCATGCGGGGCAGCGCGGCACTTGGGCCGTGGCGCTCGGCCTCACGCCCACATAGTTGCCCGAAGCACTCGCCATTCAGGGCGCCTTGGAGGGCGGGGAGTTCATCGGCTGCCACCACTCGGTAACGTACGTCCAGCGTCGGACGCCAGATGAGCAAGGGGCGTGTCCGCGTGAGCCGCCGCCGTGCGGGGCGCGACGATCCCCGATCGGCCGCGCGGCGGAACGCATCGACGTTGCACGTTGTGTGCAGCAACTGCGCGTGCGGCAGGAGTTGCAGCCGCATGGTCGCCCACGCGTCGGGGGATACGTTCGCGAGCTTAGTCGCGTCAACGGTAGCGTGGTCTGTCGCGTCGAATGCCACGGAAATGGCCCAGTCCAACCGGGCGGCCTCCGCCAGCGCGGGATGGTCGCGCCAGGGCTGCGTGGCAGCAAGGAAGGTCGCCAGTCCTTCTCCATGCCAGCGGATATTGAAGTGCTTGGAGGGGTGCGCGGCGACGTAGTCGTCCAGCAAATCCGCAAAGCGGCGGCCCGCGAGCAGCGACAAGCCTGGAAACTCCGTCGCCAGTGCCTCGCGCAGGCGAATGCGATAGCCGTGTTGGTAGACAGCCAGTCGGCAGGCCTCATCAGCCATCGCATCGCCGCGCAACAGGGCCAGATTCGGCGTCGCCGGCGAACGCAAGGCTTCGGCGAGCTGCAACTGCATGGCGCGAAGGTCGCTCACGCGGCCTCCTGCAGCAGCGCATTGGCGAGGGCGCGGGCGTGGTCCAGTTCCGCGCGCAGTTCAGCAAGCGGGGGAATATGGTCGTCACGCTCGATCATGGTGGATACATGGCCGAAGCGGCGCACGGCTTCCACATAGAGATTCCACACGGCATCGACTACGGGAGCGTCGTGCGTATCGATCAGCAGGTTGCCGCCCTGTTCGTGACCGGCGAGATGGAACTGCTGCACGCGCGCGGCTGGCAGGCCATCGAGGTAATCCAGTGACGAAAAGCCATGATTGTGTGCGCTTACGTGCACATTGTTGATATCAAGCAGGATCAGGCAGTCAGCCCGTTCGGCGACCGCTGCCAGGAACTCCCATTCGGTCAGCTGCGACTGCGCGAAGCGGATATAGCTCGATACGTTTTCCAGAAGGATGCGGCGACCGAGCCGATCCTGCACGCGTCGCACGCGATCCACCACGTGGACCAGTGCTTCCTCGGTATATGGCAGCGGCATCAGGTCGTGCAGGTTCACGCCATTCACGCCGGTCCAGCACAGATGATCGGAGATCCATGCGGGTTGTACGTGGCGGGCTAGTGCAGCGAGCTGGTCCAGATACGCCATGTTGAGCGGATCGGTGCCGCCGATGGACAGTGACACGCCATGCATCACCAGTGGGAAACGCTCACGGAAACGTTCCAGCCAGCGCAGCGGACGGCCGCCCGGTACCAGGTAGTTTTCGGAGACGATCTCCAGCCATTCCACATGGCCCGGTTCGTCGAGCAGCGCTTCATAGTGATCGACGCGCAGACCCAGGCCGAAGCCGAGATACGGTAAATCGCGAGAGGGTTGCTTGATGGTTTTCATGGCAAGGGATGGCGGGGCTTCCACACGGCGCGAAAGCCCCGCCTGCAGGTCTTATGCCTGCTTGACCGCAGCCTGAGCCGCGTCGCAATCGGACTGGCTCTTCTGCATGGTGAAGCCCTGGCCCTTGCACGCGTTCTGGCCCTTGCAGGCATTGGTGGCTTGCTTGCAGGCGCCGTGGCCCTTGCAGGACGACGAGTTCACGCACTTCACGCTGGCGGTGTCAGCAGCATTGCTGCCTGCGGTCTTCTCGGCTGCGGAGGCGGACATCGTGGAGGCGGCGAACAGGCCGGCAACCATCATCGCCATGGCGGCACCGTTGAGCTTGTTGGTCTTCATGGAAAACTCCTGTCAGGTGGTGATGGCCGCCACGTGGCGGCACAGGTAACGAACGTCGGGACAGACACGGGGGTGCGGCCGGTATCGACGTGTCCATTCTCGGCAGGCAAAGGCAGCACGGCTGTCCCCGTGCGTCCCCGATTTGTGCCCGATCGTCCGGCGATGCCGCACCTCGCTACAGACCGGACGGCGGGCAAGAAAGGGTGGACGAACAGACATGGCGGCGGGAGGACGGGGCTTACATCATCCCTGCACCTTTCCTCCACGGACATGCCGTCATGCGTCAGTTCATTGCCGACAAGGCATCGCGATTGCTCGAACAACTCCATCGTGTCGAGTGGGTCGGGCCGCTGGTGGTACGCCTAGTGTTTGGCTATTTCTGGCTGGAGACCGGCATCGCCAAGGTGCATAACCTCGACGGCTTTACCCAGCGCTTTGTCGGTTGGGGCGTTCCATTTCCCGCATTCAGCGCAGGGTTGTCGGCATGGACGGAACTGGTCGGCGGCCTGCTGATCATGCTCGGCCTGTTCACGCGGCTGGTGTGCATTCCCATGCTGATCAACATGGCGGTGGCGGTGACTCTGGTCGTGTCGGCCAACCTCATGAGTTTCGACGACTACGTGGAAGCTGACGAGATCGTCTACAGCCTGATCTTCTTCTGGCTACTCATCAGCGGCCCGGGTAAGGCCAGCCTCGACACATGGGTGGCGCGGGTGCTGGGCATCCGCACGGCGTCGGGAAACGCCTCGATACCTCGCCTCTCCCTGTACACCGCAGCCGATTGATCGTCTTACGCAGGAGTCGCCTTGTCATGAAAACAAACACACTACGTTTGAGCTTTGCTGCACTTGGGTGGTTGCTGGTGGGTTCTGCCGCCGCTGCAGAAGTGCCGTTCAATCAGGCGCAATATGCGCAGGCCGTGGCCACCGGCAAGCCGGTGGTCGTCTATCTGCATGCCGACTGGTGCCCCACCTGCCGTGCGCAGCAGCCCATCGTCGACCGCCTCTCGAAAGAGGCAAGCCTGAAGGACGTGACCATCTTCGTCGCTGACTTCGACAAGGAAACGGCGCTGGAGAAATCCCTCAAGGTGTCGCAGCAGTCCACCTTTGTGGTGTTCAAGCAGGGTCGCGAAGTGGCCCGCTCAACCGGACAAACCTCGGAAACCGCCATTCGCGCCGTGCTGGAGCAAGCCCTCTGATGGACTTCGGTGTCGGCACCTATGCGCTGGGTTTCCTCGCTGGCATGGCTACGTTGCTCTCGCCGTGCGTGTTGCCCATTCTTCCCATCCTGATAGCGTCGGCGTTGTCGCGGCACTGGTGGGGCGGGGCCATGCTCGCGCTGGGGTTGGCGCTGTCGTTCGCATTCACGGGCACGTTCATTGCCACGGTGGGCGCCTCCATCGGGCTCGATGCCGGCACCCTGCGCATCGTCGCTGCATCACTGATGCTGTTGTTCGGCGCGGTGATGTTGTTGCCGCCATTGCAGCGCGCTTTCGCGCGTTTCACGGCGCAGTTGGGCAACAAAGGTCAGCAGGCGCTGGGTTCGGTACGTGGCGAAGGTGGCTTCAGTCAGTTCCTGATCGGCCTGTTGCTGGGACTGGTCTGGAGCCCTTGCGTGGGGCCGACGCTAGGCGCCGCAACCACGCTGGCGGCGCAAGGCCGGAATCTGACGCAGATCGCCCTGCTGATGCTCGTGTTCGGCCTGGGCGCAGGGCTGCCGTTATTGGTGCTGAGCACCGTGTCTGGTGCGGCCGTGACGCGCATGCGCGGTGCGTTGATGTCGATCGGCGGTGTGGCCAAGTCGATGCTGGGGGCGTGTTTCGTGCTGATCGGTCTGATGGTGCTTACCGGCCTGGATCGTCGCTTTGAAGCCTTGGTGCTCTCCATCAGCCCGGACTGGCTGACACGGTTGACGACGTCGCTGTAAGAGCCTCTGGGTAGAGCCAGCTTCGTGCTTATTTGATCGAGCTGAGTAGCGCGGAAAGCCCAAGCCACAACAATTGCATGCCGATGCAGAACGTGACGAGCGCAAACAAGCGCATCACGATCTTGGTGCCCGCCGTGCCTAACCAGCGCTCCAGCGATCCGGCAAAACGCATGCACACATAGATGCTGGCGCTGAGCACCATGAGTGCCGCGACTACGCCCAGGAAATGTCCCGATGCAAGGCCTGTGCTAGGCGAACTGGTGCCCAGTGCAATCGCCACCGAAATGGAGCCGGGACCCACCATCAGCGGTAGCGTCAACGGATAGAACGCCTTGGCGTCCAGCGATGCGCCCGGGCTTGGCTTCTTGATGTCCTGCGTTTTTTCGTTGCTGTCGTCCTCGTCGGGCTTCTGCAACAGGTTCCAACCCGCCACCGCGATGATCAAGCCGCCGGCGACCCGCAGCACCGGAATGGAGATGCCGAAGAAGGTCAGCACGTAGGCGCCCATCAGCAGCGACACGAGCAGGATGGCGAAGCTGTTGACGGTGATGCGCCACGCCAGGTCCGTGCGCTCTGCGGGCGTGCTGTGGGGAATCATGCTCAGCACGATAAAGGCCGAGCCGATGGGATTGATGATGGGGAACAGGCCCGTGATGAGCAGCAGGGCGGTCTGGATGAAGTCCTTCAGCATGGTTCGCTGCTCCCGGGTATCTGGCGGCGATGGATGGGTGGTGCGCGTACATCGCAGCACGGACGGCTTGCCCGGGCAAGGTTATACCGGGCGGCAGCAACGTAGCACGGAGTGTGCGAGGTGACGCTGGTTCAAACGGCCGTCGGGGCGTCATCCTCCACCGCGAAATGGTGAAGGATGCCACCAAGGCTGCGTAGGTCCTGGCTATTGTGGCGCGCCACGCGATGCAGCGGCCCTGCCGAGCCGCCACGCAGGAAGCCCAGCCAGGCGGCCGGCGCTTCGGAACCGGGCAGGTCGTCTTCCCGCACCACCTGTAACAGTTGCCGTTCGGCGGTGGCGAGGCGGCAGTTTTCCCAGGCAGCACGCCAGCGCCGCCGTACCGGGTGCAACAGATCGATATGCGCCAGGCCCTCCAGCGGGCAGGCGCGCTGAAGCAACCGAAAACGTGTCTTGAGCAGCGGCGTGTCGTACGACTTGCCGTTGTAACTGACTAGTACCGCATCCGGGTGCAGCCACGATGCGAAGCAGTCGAGCATGGCCGCTTCGCCGGCCAGCGTGGTGATCAGTAGCTGACGTTCGCGAAAAGCGCCTTCGTGCCAGTCGCCCACGCCGATCATGAAAGCACGCGTGCCCGTGCCGCCGGCCAGGCCGGTGGTTTCGGTGTCGAACAGGAACAGGCGTTCGGGTGCAATCACGTCATCGACTCGGGCGAAGTCGGCATGGAACGTGGGTGGCGTCGGCGGCCATGCACTACGCGTCTCGCATAGCTGCAGGCCGGGTGCAATCGTTTCGCCCGGCAGCGAGGCTGGATCTGTGACCACGTTGCGTCGTGGTTTGCCTTGCGCGCGCTGGCGGATGCCGAGCAACTGGCGGATGTTGTCGGGCAGCGCGGGTCGCGGCTGTGTGGGTACTGGTGTGGGCGCGGGTGGCGTTACACCTGCCTGACGGCGCAGCCCGCGCAGTTTGTCGGCCAGCGCGCTCATAGCGCGACGATCAGGTCGAGCACGCGCGTGGCTAGCGATTTCAACGAGCGTTCGTTCTGCTCGTCCACGGCCAGCACCGGTCCGACGCAGGCGGGGCAGCCTGCGCGGCAGTCGCAGCGATGCACCAGCTCGCGCGCGAGGCGTACGAGGTCTTCGCGTCGCTCGAACAGCGGTGCGCTCAGGCCGACGCCGCCGGGGAAGGCATCGTAGAGATAGAGCGTGGGGATGAAGGGCCCCAACGTCGACGGCTCGCTTTCGCCAAAGCCGGAGCGGATCTGCGCACGGCCATTCGCATCGGGCGTGGCGAACCAGGCGCCGTCGCCACTGCCCACGGCCTTCTGCAGGTCGCGTGCCTCGGCCATCACCGCGACCGTCGCCACAATATGCAGCGCGTGCGCCGCTGCGAGGAAACCGTCCAGCGCCTCCTGCCGGTGGTCGAACGCCTGTTCCAGCGCACGTTGCGGCAACTGCCACCACACGGCGGTGGTGTGCAATTCCAGATCGGGAAGATTCACCGGGCCGTAGCCGATGTTCTCGTGCGTGTAGTAACGGATCTTCTTGTAGCCCGCCACACGACGCGCGACGTGCACCTCGCCATGGTGCGCGCTGCCTGCGCCCGCCGGCGAGCCGTCGAAGGCTTCCAGTACCTTGAGCTTGGTGTAGTCGATGGCGTCGGTGTAGTAGTCGACGTGGGTGCGCGTGACGAAAGCCTTGCGGCCGCTCCAATCAAGCCGATCCACCTGATACGGCACGGACTGGATCATGTGGATGGCACCCTCATACAGCGTCAGCGAGGCCGCGCTGAAATCCACCTCCGCCACGATGGTCTGGCGACCGTTGGTACGATCCACCACGACGAAGTTGCCGTCCGCCACCGAGCGCAGCGACACGGCGTTAGCGGGGTAGCTGTCGGCGATCCACTCGAAGCGTTCGCCTTCCTGATGCAGCACGCCTTCTTCCGTGAGCACGTGTAGCCATGGCGTAGCGTCCTGCGGGCCAAACAGTTCACCGTCCTTGAAGGGCAGCTCAAAGGCGGCGCAGCGGATATGGTCCAGCAGGATCAGCGGCTGGTCGGCCGCGATGCGCGCATGTTCCGGCGTCGCACCCTGAAAGAATTCCGGGTGGCGCACCAGGTACTGGTCCAGCGGATCGCTGCTGGCGACCAGCACGCCCAGCGATGCCTGCTGGCGGCGGCCCGCGCGGCCAAAGCGCTGCCAGGTAGCCGCCACGCTGCCGGGATAGCCGTTGAGCACCACCACGTCGAGTGCGCCGATATCCACGCCCAGTTCCAAAGCGGATGTGCTGACGATGCCGTCCACCTGTCCCGCGCGCATCTCACGTTCCGCCGCGCGCCGCTCGGTCGGCAGGTAGCCGCCGCGATACGCGCGGATGCGCGGCGGCTTGCGTGGATCGTTGTCGAATACGTCTTTCAGGTACTTGGTGAGCACTTCCACCATCAGGCGCGACTGCGCGAATACCAGGGTTTTCAGCCCTGCGCGGATCGCCGTGCGCGCGATGCGGTTGGACTGTGAGCGCGCCGATGCGCGTAGCCCCAAGTCCGGGTTCACCACCGGCGGATTCCACAGCAGCACGTGTTTTTCGCCCACCGGCGCGCCACTTTCGGTAATCGCGGTGACCGGCTGTTCGATCAGCGCGCTCGCGTGTTCCGCAGGATTGCCAATGGTGGCCGAGCACAGGATGAACTGCGGCGACACGCCATAGAACGCACAAACGCGCTGCAAGCGGCGTAGCACATTGGCCACGTGCGAACCGAACACGCCGCGATAGGTGTGTACCTCGTCGATCACCACATAACGCAGGTTTTCGAAGAACTGCGCCCACTTGGTGTGGTGCGGCAGGATGGCCTGATGCAGCATGTCCGGATTGCTCACCACGATATCGCCGTGCAGGCGGATCGCCTGCCGCGCATCGCCGGGCGTGTCGCCGTCAAAGGTGAACGCCTTCACGCCCAGCTCGCCGGCCTGATTGAGTTCCAGCAGCTCCGCCACCTGATCCTGCGCCAACGCCTTGGTCGGAAACAGAAACAATGCCTTGGCGCGCTGACGTATCGCCGCGCTGATCACCGGCAGGGTGTAGCACAGCGATTTGCCCGAGGCCGTAGGCGTGGCAATCACCACGTGCTCGCCGGCAGCGGCGGCATCCCAGGCCTGCGCCTGGTGTGCGTAAAGCTGGCCGATGCCACGCGAACGCAGCGCTTCCGCCAAGGCCGGGGGCATATCACCGGGCAGGGCAGCGAATTGCCCTTCGCGCCCCGGCAACACGAACGAGCCGGTGATGCGGTCGCCATAACGCTTCACCAGCCGCCGCGCCAGTTGATCACCGCCCGATACAGGCGCCGCCAGCGCGCCATCACCGCGCATCGCGCGTTGGGCCAAGGGGTTAGGCAAGGCGTTCATCGGTGCGCTCCGTCCGGGGACGGCATTGCACCTGTGGCGCGTCTCAATCCTTGAGACTTCAGGGATCGAGCGTCTCCCGTTGGGCTCTTCGGTACCAGCCGGCAACGGTGAGGCAACCCTATCCGATAAGCATCGCCACGAAGACAGTCAGGAAGGTAGCGCCGATCGCTCCGCAAATACCGGTGGTCGCCACTACGAATACCTTATGGTGACCCCATCGGTGATACGCGGAGCGGGCGAGCAGCATCAGCGCGATATAGCAGAGCGGCATCTGCAGAAGTTGTGCGTAACCGGACTGACCCTCGAAATCGGAGACGCCTTCGATATGTTTGGTAAGAACGAAGGACGCTACAGCGGATAACGGTATGCCGCTGATGAAACAGCAAATGGTGTACGCGGTTTTCCACGGGTTCTTCTTCGTACTGGGTTCATCGGTCATGGTGTTTCGGTGTCTCTATGAGCGCCTCGCGGGCGGGTAGGCCGGCCCCATGCGCAGGGTACCGGTGGGCGCGTTGGTTTGTCCGGCTGGTGCATAGACCTGGTTGGCTGTGCCCTGGATCATACCCATGGCGGCCGGGAGCAGCAGCCAGACGAACAGCCAACCTGTGGAGGCTATGGGACAGGCCTCAAACGCGCCTTGAGTGGCTATGCTCCATGCGTGGGGCGGGGCTCACTGGGGCACTGGCGAAGGCTCGCACCCGGAGGCACTTAAGTGTTTTCTAAGCTCGGTGCCGGATAATCCCAGCGTATCCGCCGTAGGGTGGAAGGAGTGTCGGGCGAGTGCATATTCTTCTGGTCGAAGACGACGCGCAGCTGGGATCGGCGATCCAGCGCGCACTGGAACGGCTGAGCTACACGGTGTCGTGGCTGCGCGATGGCCGTTCGGCGCTGGTTGCCATGCGTGATCGCACTGCCGATCTGGTGCTGCTGGATCTGGGGCTGCCTGGGCGTGATGGCATCGAGGTGCTGGTGGAGGCGCGACGCGCCCACGTGGAAACGCCGGTACTGGTGATGACGGCGCGTGACGACCTGTCCGCCCGCGTGGATGGGCTCGACGCGGGTGCGGACGATTACCTGACCAAGCCGTTTCACGTCGAAGAACTCGCGGCGCGCATCCGCTCGCTGACGCGGCGCATGCGTGGCCTGTCGGTCAACCGCATCGACGTGGGTGCGCTGAGCCTGGATGTGGGCACGTCGGAAGTGAGTTTTCGTGGCGACGTGGTGGAGCTCACGCGCCGCGAGTTTGCGCTGCTGCAGGCCTTGATGGAAAACGCCGGCAAGCTGGTGCGCCGCGAAAGCCTGGAGAACTCGCTCTACGGGCTGGATCACGTGGTGGGCAACAATGCGTTGGAAGTGCTGGTGCATTCGCTGCGCCGCAAGCTGAGCTTCGAGACGATCCGCAACGTGCGGGGCTTTGGCTACATGATTCCGCAGGACCCCAAGTGAGTCGATCCAGTCTGCGTTCCCGGCTTCGCTGGTTGATCCTTGGCGTCATCGCGCTGGTCTTTGTGCCGCTGGGTATCTACAGCATGCGGCGCACCATCAACGAGGTGAACGAGCTGTCGGACGGACGGCTCGCGCAATCGGCGCGCACGCTGCAGACGCTGGTTGACGACATTGGCCTGCCCGCCTTGCAGCGCCATACCGTCGAGTCGGGCGTGGTGGTGCCGATCACGGCCAAGTCCACGCAGGAACTGGTATTGCACGGCCATACCTACGAATCGGAAGTTGGCTTTCAGATGTTCGACCACAGTGGCCGAACGCTGATGGCCACCGGGAATCTCACCATGTTGCCGCCGCCGGATGCGGCGCACCCCGGCTTCCAGAATGTGCGCCTGGGCCGTTATCGCTGGCGGCTATTCACGCTGCCACCCACGCGGGATGGCGTGGTCGTGCGCGCCGCGGAGCGTTACGACAGCCGTCGCGACATCTCCATGGCCTTGTGGGTCGAACATGCGTTGGCGCCGCTGATCGCGCTGCCGGTGCTGGCGCTGCTGGTGGGCTGGGCGGTGCGGCGTGGTCTGCGGCCGCTAGATGCCCTGGCGGAGAAGTTGTCTGCACGCAAACCCGGCAGCCGCGACACGCTCGATGTGGTCGAGGCGCCGCGCGAACTGGAGCCAGTGCTGGATGCGCTCAACAGCCAGTTCACCCTGCTGGAGGAGGCATTGGAGCGCGAGCGCCGCTTCAGTGCGGACGTAGCGCATGAACTGCGTACGCCGATCGCCTCCACCATGATCAACCTGGAAAACGCCGAGGCCAGCCGCGATACGCGCGAGGCGGATGTGGCCCTGTCGGGTGCGCGCCAAAGCCTTGCCGCATTGGCGCGTCGTGTCGAACAACTGTTGTCGCTGGCGCGGTTGGAAGCCAGCTCGCGTACGGACCAGCACGTGGATGTCGACCTGCTGGCGGTATCGCGCACGGTCATCGAGGAACTGGCGCCGCTCATTGGCGACACGGACGTGGAGCTGGATGTGGCGCTGGCCGACGGGTCGCTAATGGTGCGCGGGAACGAAGTGGCGCTGGCCGCCATGCTGCGCAACCTGCTGGACAACGCGCTGCGCCACGTGCCGGCCGGCGGGTTGGTCAAGCTGACCGTCCAGCGTGAGCAGGACGAGGCGATGATCGATGTGATCGACAACGGCGAGGGCATCCCGCCCGAGCGCCGCGCGGCGGTATTCGCACGCTTCCATCGCGAGGCGAGCAGCCGGGGCGACGGCTACGGTCTGGGCCTTTCCATCGTCCAGCGCGCCGCGCAGATGCATGACGCTTCGATCGAGCTGCTGGATTCGCCGTTTGGGCGCGGCCTGCGCGTGTCCGTACGCCTTCCGCTAAGCCGGATCTGAAACCCGTAACGGCTGACACGTTTCTTTACAAAGAGAACGCTAAGAGATTTTCGGTAGGGTATGGCATCCCCATACCTTGTACGGACCGTCGGTGTTCCTTTCGTTTGCCAAGCCTCATGTCGATGGGTTCTTGCGGCCGTGCAAGGCTGCAGCCGTGCTGTTGGCCGCGTGCATCGCCGGCTGCGCCACCTATCAGGCCAAGCCGCTGCCGGAGCAGGCCTCGTCCGCCTCCTCACTGTCACAACTGCAGGGCTATGACTCGGCCGTGTCGCCGCTGGATATGGCGGCGGTCGAGCGCCTGGTGCTGTTGAACAATCCGGATCTGCGCAGCCAGCATGCGCGTCGGCAGGCGGCGCAAGAACAGCGTAAGCAAGACGGCGTGCTGCCCAACCCCGTGGTGGGCGGCAACGCGGGTTATCTGCTCTCCGGTGTGGGCGATGCCACCGCGTGGACGGCATCGATCAGCCAGGACATCACCTCGCTCATTACCTTGCGCCCCCGCCGCGAAGCGGCCCAGGCGGCCGCCGACGAAGTAGATGCCGGCCTGCTGTGGGAACAGTGGCAGGTCGTGGGCAAGGCGCGCCTGCTGGTGATCGATCTGGTCGAAGGCGAACGGCAGATCGCTCTGCAGCAGCAAGCGCTGGATGCGCTGGCGCAGCGTGAGTCGCGCATCGTCAGCGCAGTGAGCGCGGGCAACATGGAGCGCGTGGCGGTGGCGTCCGATCTGGCCGCCGCGGCCGATGCACGCACCGCGCTGAACGATCTGCAGCGTCGCCAGTTGGATCTGCATCAGCAGCTCAACGCGCTGTTGGGGCTCAAGCCCGACGTGGTCGTGCCGCTGGCGCAGACCTTGCCGCCGCCCAGCGTCGATGCCGCCTCCATCCACGAGCAGTTTGCCGATGTGAGCCGACGCCGGCCGGATCTGGTGGCGCTGCAACTGGGCTATCGCGCGCAGGAGGCGACCTTGCGTGCCGCCGTGCTCGCGCAGTTTCCCGCATTGGCCATCGGCTACGATGCTTCGCAGGACAACAGCAAGGTACGCAACGGCGGCCCGGCGGTGAGCTTCACGTTGCCGCTGTTCGACCACAACCAGCACAACGTGGCCATCGCCAAGGCCACGCGCGAGCAACTGCAGGTGGAATACACCGTGCGCCTCGCCACCTCGCGCGACGAGGTGGATGCGCTGCTGACGCACTACGCGCAACTCGATGTGCAGCGGCAGGCACTGGTGCCCGCCACCGACGATGCCGTGCGCGCTTCCGCGCAGGCAGGTCATGCCGCGCAGGCAGGCCTGTTGGACCTGCGCAACGTGACCGATCTCCATGTTGCTGCGCTCAATCGGCAGCTGGCGCAACTGTCGACCGAGCAAGCCATGCTCGAACAGCAGACTGCGCTGGAACTGTTGGTGGGACGCGGTATGCCGACTGCTCTTGAACAGGATGTAATGGCTCCATGACCCATCGACTGCCATGGATCGCTTCAGCGCTGGCTGCCAGCGTTTTGATGACGTGTTCGCTGACCGCCTGCTCCGGCGCGGAAACCCCCGACGATGCCGCCGTGAGTGCCGCTGTCGTCACCGTGCTACTGAAGCAGGGCAGCGTGCCCGATACAGTGCCCGCCTACGGTACGGCAGGCCCCGCCGCGGACGCGGCGCAAGTGGTGAGTGTGCAGGCGGCCGGTCGCGTGCTGCGTTGGAACGTCACTGCCGGTACATCGGTGAAGCACGGCCAAGCGCTGGCCACGTTCGCGTTGGCGCCGGCATCGGTGGCGGCCTATCAGCAAGCGGTCACGGCGCAGCAGCTGGCGGAGACGCAGCGTGCACACACCGCGCAACTGCTCGCGCAACAACTGGCCACGCGCGACCAGCTCGATCAGGCGGAGAAAGCGCTGCACGATGCGCAGTCCGCGCTGGATGCGCTGGTGCAGCAGCAAGGTCGCAACCCGACCGTGGACGTGACGGCGCCCTTCGATGGCACGGTGGCGACGGTTGACGCGCAGCAAGGCGACAACCTGCAGCCGGGGGCGCCGCTGCTCACGGTGCAACGCGGCGATGGCCTGGTGGTCACGGCAGGTGTAGAGCGCGATGCGTTGGGGCGCGTGCAGATCGGCGCCAAGGCCGAGCTGGTGCCCATCGATGGTGGTGAGTCCATGCACGGCACCGTGCGCCGCGTGGCAAGTACGCTCAATCCGCATACGCACCAGTTGGATGTGGAGATCGTGCCCGACGGCGCACTGATCGGTGGCGAAGGGTTCCGCGCCGACATCGTGGTGGGCCAGTGGCAGGGCTGGCTGTTGCCGCGCGATGCGGTGCAGGGTGATGAAGAGGATCGCCACGTATTCCAGGTGGCGAACGGCAAGGCCAAGAGCGTGCCGGTGAAAGTGCTGGGCGATGCAGGCGACGTGACGGTGGCCAGCGGCGCGCTCGACGCACACCTGCCACTGGTGACGGAAGGCGCCACGCAACTCGATGACGGCATGGTGGTGCACGCGCCGTCGGAGAAAGCGAAGCCATGAGCCTGCCGACGTTGCTGGCGCGGCACGCGCGTGCCATCGTCATCGTGGCTTTCGCGCTGGCCATCGCGGGCTTGGCGAGTTCGTTCACGCTGCCGGTGGGCCTGTTTCCGCAGGTGTCGTTTCCGCGGGTGGTGGTGGATCTCGACGCGGGCGATCGCCCGGCCGACCAGACCGCGCTGTTACTGACGCGACCGGTCGAGGAAGCCATTCGTACCGTGCCCGGTGTTGCGGGCCTGCGTTCGGAAACCACACGCGGGTCGGCGCAGATCTCGGTGGACTTCGGCTGGGGCCGCGACATGATCGCGTCCACGTTGCAGGTCGATTCGGCCATCGCGCGTGTGCTGCCAAGCCTGCCGGCCGGTGCGACGTACAACGTGCGCCGCATGGACCCGACGGTCTATCCGATCATTTCGTATGCGCTGCAATCGGACACGCTGTCGCCGGTGGCGCTGCGCGATCTGGCGCAGTATCAGATCGTGCCGTTGCTGGCCTCGGTGCCGGGCTTGGCGCGCGTCGACGTGCAGGGTGGCGAAACCGCCGAAGTGGAAGTGGAGGCCGATCCGCGCAAGCTGGCGCAGTACGGCCTGAGCCTGGACGATCTCGCCACGGCGGTGAATGGTGCGAACCAGCTCGAAGCGGTCGGACGTCTGCAGGACCGCAACCAGCTCTACCTCGTGGTGGCCGACCATTCACTGCAGCGGCTCGACGCCATCCGCAATATCATCGTGAAGAACGATGCGCATGGCTGGGTGCGCCTGTCGGACGTGGCTACCATCCGTGATGGCTATATGCCGCAGTGGGTGAAGGTGAGCGAAGACGGCAAGCCCGCCGTGCTGTTCAACGTGTACGAACAGCCGGACGGCAACGCTGTGCAGATCGCAGGGCAGGTGCGCGACAAGCTCGCGGCTTTCCGCTTGCCCAAGGGCGTGAAGCTCACGCCTTGGTACGACCAGAGCGAGCTGGTGGTGGAGTCCGCGCACAGTGTGCGTGACGCGGTGCTGATCGGCCTATTGCTCGCGGCGGCAGTGTTGCTGCTGTTCCTGCGCAACCTGCGCGTTACGCTGATTGCCATGCTGGTGGTGCCGGTGACGCTTGCCGTCACGGCGTTGCTGCTGCAGATATTCGGCATGAGCTTCAACATCATGACGCTGGGCGGCATCGCGGCGGCGGTGGGGCTGGTGATCGACGACGTGATCGTGATGGTGGAGCACGTGGCTCGTCGCGCCGGTGCGGCCGATGGCGGTGGCGAGGCGGCGGTGCTGCCTGCGGCACGTGAGTTCCTTGCACCGTTGACCGGTTCGAGTCTCGCTACGCTGATCGTGTTCGTGCCACTGGGCTTGCTCAGTGGCGTCACGGGTGCGTTCTCCAAGGCGTTGTCGGTCACCATGGCGTGTGCGCTGGTGGTGTCGTGGCTGGTCAGCGCTTTCGTGGTGCCGCCGTTGCTGCGGCGCTGGGTGGATTTTCGCCGCTGGCACGATCCGGGGCTGGCTCACGAGAGTTGGCTCGCGCGCTCACACGCGCGCTTGTACGACGCCTTCGCGCGTCGCCCCGCATGGTTGCTGGCGATGGTCATTCCGCTGCTGGTGCTCGGCGGTGTGGCGTACACGCACGTGGCCACCGGCTTTATGCCGTCGGTGGACGAAAGCGGCTTCGTGATGGACTACTACACCAAGCCGGGCACGTCGTTGCCGGAAACGGCGCGACAGGTGGGGCAGGTGGAGGCGATCCTGCGTTCCATGCCGGAGGTGGATACGTTCTCCCGTCGTCTAGGCACCGGCCTGGGCGGCGACCTTGGCCAGTCTTATCACGGCGATTTCTTTGTGCGTCTGAAGTCGGGGCACAAGCGCGCCACCGAGGAAGTGATGAGCGACGTGCGCGAGCACGTCGAGCACGAAGTGCCGGGCGTCGAGGTGGAATTGGCCCAGCTGATGGAAGACCTTATCGGCGACCTCACTGCGGTGCCGCAGCCTATCGAGATCAAGCTGTATTCGGCGGATACGAAGACGCTGGTGCCGCAGGCACAGCGCGTCGCCAAGGCCATCGCTGATATTCCGGGCGTGGTAGAGATCAAGGACGGTGTGCAGTTGGCCGGTGATGCGCTGAATGTGCAGATAGATCCGGACAAGGCGACGCTCGAAGGCATGACCGTGGCGACCGTGACACTGGCGATCAACAATGCGCTGACCGGCGTGGTGGCGACGCAGTTGCCTCAGGAGACCAAGAGCGTGGGCGTGCGCATTCGCATGCCCGATGCGATGCAATGGCGCTTGCCGCAACTGCTCGCGCTGCCGGTGCGCGCTCCGGATGGGCACGTGTTCCCGCTGAGCCGCGTGGCGAGCATCGTGACCGAGAACGGCCAGCCGCAGATTTCGCGAGAGAACCTGCAGCAAATGGTCGCGGTGACCGCGCGCATCGACGGACGTGGCATGGGCGCGGCTGTGGCGGACGTGAAGAAGCTGCTGGCGCAGCCGGGCGTGCTCGATGCGGATACGCGTTACGAACTTGGTGGCCTTTACCAGCAACAGCAGATCGCCTTCCTCGGCTTGGGCAAGGTGTTCCTGATGGCGCTGGTGGCTGAGTTTGTGCTGCTTTTGTTTCTGTATGGCCGGCCCGGTCTGGCGCTGGTGGTGATGGGCTGCTCGCTGTTCTCTGCCACGGCGGTGTTCATTGCACTGTGGCTGTGCGGTGTGGACCTCAACATCACCGCGATGATGGGCATGACCATGATCATCGGCATGGGCACGGAGATGGCGATCTTCTATGTGTCCGAGTACGTCACGCTGGCGCAAGGCATGCCGCCGTTGCAGGCCTTGCGTATGGCCAGCCGCGACCGCCTGCGCCCCATCACCATGACGACGCTGGCGGCCATCCTTACGCTGTTGCCGCTGGCGCTCGCCTGGGGACAGGGCTCGGGTATCCAGCAGCCGTTGGCTATCGCGATCATCGCCGGACTGACCTTGCAGTATCCATTGGTGCTGCTGGTGATGCCCACGCTGATTGGCCTGGCGATGGGGCACGGGCGACACGGTGATGACGGTACGGCTGTAGCAACGTGACAGCCATCGCGGGGCTATTTCAACACGGCGCAGAATGGTGCGGGCTCTAAGAGAACTGTAAGCAAGCGTTGCGCAAGATGTCGCCATGGATTCACTTGCTCATGGCTTGCGGCGGCTGCCTCCCGCCTTCTGGTTGCTATTGCTGCTGCCGTTGCTGGCGGTGTTGCCGCCTGTTCCGATCGATGAAACGCGTTACCTGAGCATCGCGTGGGAAATGCGGCAGACCGGGCAATGGGTCACGTTGCATCTCAACGGCGTGCCGTACTTCGACAAGCCGCCGCTGCTGTTCTGGCTTTTGAACGCGATCTGGACGGTGCTGGTTCCGACGCTTTGGTCCGCGCGGGTTCTGCTGTTGGTTTGTGGAATGGGCTGCGTGGTGCTGTGCGGGCGCGTGGAGCGGCAGCTCGCGCCGGAGGCTTCCGGCGTGGCGAGCTGGCTGATGCTCGGTTTGATGTTCTTCGTCCTGTACACGGGCGTGGTGATGTTCGACGTGCTGCTGTGCCTGTGCGTGCTGCTGGGCTTCGTGGCGATCGCACGCTATGTCCGTACGGGAGATCGCAAGGCGCTGTTGCTGCTGTTCGTGGCCAGTGTGCTTGGCGTGCTGACCAAAGGGCCGGTCATGCTGCTGCATCTGGCCGGTCCCATGCTGTTGGCGCCGTGGTGGTCCGAGCGCCGGCCGCGCGTATCCTGGCGCTCCGTGGTGGTCATGCTGCTGGTGGCCGTGCTGGGTGGCATGCCTGCGCTGGCGTGGGCATGGGCGGCCGTGCACCACCTGAACCCTGCGGACGCGCAGGAACTGTTGCTACATCAGACTGCGGGACGCGTGGTGCAGAGCTTTGCGCACAACCGGCCGTTCTGGTGGTATCTGCCATGGGCCCCCGTACTGTTGCTGCCGTGGCCGCTGCTGTTGCGATGGCGCCGCGTCCCTGCGGCAGCGCGCGCATGGCGCGAATCGCAAGCAGCCCGCTTCGGCTTGTGCGCGACGGTGCCTGCACTGGTGGCATTTTGCCTGGTGAGCGGCAAGCAACTGCATTACCTGCTGCCGGTGCTGCCTGGCGCAGCGATCCTGCTGAGCGCGTGGCTACGCCATGACGCCGCGCTGCTGGCGGTGAAACGACTGTGGTGGCTGGTGGCGGTGATCGTGGTGGTGTTCGTGTGGGCTGTGCTCAGGCCCGCGCCGCTCGACGACGCGTCGCTAAGTCACAGCAGGGCGATCTGGCTGTATGCCTTGTCGGCAGGTCTGCTGGTGATCGCCATGGTGTGGCTGTGGTTGGGACGTAACGTCGACTCAGCGGCACGCGCGGCACAGGCAACGTTGTTCCTTGCCTTGGCGATGCTGCCGCTGGTGCGTTTGCAGTTGCTCGACGCGCTCGACGTGCGCCCACTGGCGGCACTTGAGCACGAGCTGCGCACGCAGGGCGTGCCCATGGTGCGCACGACCAACGAACCGGGCTTGCTGACGTTCCTCGCGCGTATGCCGGCACCGCTGCCCGTAGCCGACGATCCGGTAGCCTGGTGTGTGGAGCATCCGAATGGCGTGGTGTTGGCTTACTCCGGGCGAGGCAGGCCTCCGGAGGAGGCGCTCACGAGCGCCAGGCTTGCCAATGGTTGGGTGGCATTGGTGTCGGCGCGTGCCGTGATCAACCGGCCGAAGTCGATCGATCGGTTTGGTGATCCGTCCAGCGAGTAAGAGCTGCTAACAAAACAGCTTCAGGGCCGATGGGCGCCATAGGCGTGATTCGCCACATCGCCGATCGCGTCAGGCGCCTCGGTCGGATCGGCCGACGTCGCCGGCACGATGAAGTCGCCGAGTTGCCCATACACCACCCGATTGCGGCCATCGCGCTTCGCCTCGAACAGTGCGCTTTCTGCGTCGATCATCAGCTGGCGAAGTTCGTAGCCACTCCGTTCGGTCGACGCCACGCCGAAGCTTGCGGTGATGATCACGTGGCGGGTTTCACCCCACAGCGGTGTGGCGGCGATGGCCTGGCGGATACGCTCCGCGCGTTCGCGGGCCTGTGAGGCGCTGCAGCCGGGCATGTAGATGGCGAACTCCTCGCCGCCAAGGCGTCCGAAGATATCGTGGCGGCGCAGATGGTGCTGGCATGCAGCGACGGCGCGCTTGAGCACCAGGTCGCCAATGACGTGGCCGTGCGCGTCGTTCACGTCCTTGAAGTGGTCCAGATCCAGCAGGACCAGGCAGGCATCGCGGGTGGATTTGGCCGCGACGCGCAGGGCGATCTCCGCTTCGTCGACAAAATGTTGGCGGCTGTGCACACCCGTAAGGCTGTCGCGCGTGGCCAAACGCTTGAAACGCAGTTGCGAGCGCTTGGTGCGCCATAGCCAGAAAGCGATGGAGGCCACGACGGTCAGCAGCAGGGCGATGTACAGCCGGCTGGTTTCCATGTCCTTGCGGTCGAGTCGGCGCTGAAGCTGCAGGATCTGGTTCTGCTTGTTGAGCGCGTCGACTTGCATCTTGTTCGCCAGCAGTTGTTGCCTGACTGTTTGATAGGCGATGGCGCGAGCCGAGACGTCGTTGAGGTAGCCCTTGTCGGCTTCCATGTACTTCTCGTGGTACTCCAGCGCACCCTGCGGGTTACCCTGCCGGTTCTCCACGTTGTAGAGCACTTTGTACGCCGTGCTGCGTGTCTCGGCGAACTCGTTGGGAACGGCGTCGGCAAGTGCAGCGTTGGCATACTTGCGTGCTTGCGTCACGTCCCCTTGCTCCCAGTAGGCCTGGGCGAGCAAGGTGTCGAAGTCCGCGAGCAGTGCAGGATAGTGGTACGACTTCACTTCGCCGTAGTGGGCAAGGAGCAGCGTGACGGCATCGTCGGCATGGCCCTGCTTGATCGCATAGTCGGCGCGCTCGCTACGCAGCCCATCGGCGAAAAGCTCCTGCTTGCTGTCGTGGCAAACGTCGATGGCGCGGTCGAAATCGGCGTCGGTGCCTTTGATCTTGCCGCTGTGATACAGCGCCTTGATCTTGAAGACGAGGCCCTGGCATGTGTGCCCGGCCAAAGCCGTGTCGTCGAGGATCTGCTGCGCGTAACCGATGGCCAGATCGTACTGGCCCGCGAAGGTCAGGAACTGCGCGGCTTCGCCCAGGGCCTGATAGCGGGCCTCGGGGTCTTTTACGGTTGGCAACTGGTCAATCAGCACGCTCAGTCGCGTGAAGGCATCCTCATAGTGCCGGCCGATGCCGAGGATATTGACCAGCGTGGCCGTGGCGCGTACCTGCAGGGTCGGGTCGCCCGACAGGTTGACGATTTCGGTGAGCTGCGGCAGGGCTTGGTCGTAGCGGCCCTGGAAAGCCACCTGCCAGGCATCCAGATAGCGCAGCCGCCATTGCTCGGATGACGACAATTCGGCGCTGCGCTGGTCGAGTTCGCTCAGCAGCTTGAGAAAGGCATCGTGGTCGGAAGTCTTGATGCGATCGGCCCGGTCCAGCATGGGCGCCGGGTCTTCTGCGGTGGCAGGCACGGCCGCGCGGGCCGCACCCACGGATGATCCCAGCAACAGGCATGCCGCCAGGAAAAGGTTCCGGCCAAGGGCGCCGGTACGAGGCATCGTCAGGTCAGCGCGAGGTCGTGGGGAGCGATAGCAGAGGGAGGTTTGGCGTTTTTGCTCGGCGTCTTCTTTTCTTCGCCGCCCTCATCCTCTTCCTTCTCTTCCTCTTCTTCTTCCTCGCCCTCCTTGCGTGGCACGGTCTGTAAGCAGAACAGCGGTGCCTTATCCAGCAACGCGTACAGATCCTCGACATTCCTGGCCAGAATCGCTTCGCAGGCCGATGCCTCGACCCGGGCGTCGGCCAGGGCAATGCTCAATTCGTCACGGCTCGCTTGGCGCAGATGCGCGTCGGTGCCCAGTTTTTCCAGAAATTCGATGATGTTCGACATGTGCGTCCCCCCCGGGTGGTGATAGTACGGTGACAGCGTGTAGGTGTCTCTCCCCCGGAATTAGGCATCTCTCACCAAGCCTCCCGCTACATCGCGAAGAAGATGCTAGCGCGCGCTCCCTCGACGAGGGCCGGCGGGACGGCAGGATCCGCGAAGGATGTCGGCGATCCTGAGATGGATGCGACAACGCTCGGATATCCGGATGAAAGGTCCCCCTGTGTCGCTGCGACAAGGCCGCCGCTGGATTTCCGATCATAGCCTTGTTTTTTGCGTCATATGTGCACGCCGGAGTTCTGATGAAAGGCACTGCGGAGAACGGCCAACGGCGCGTGGAAAGCTCAGTTGGCATGGTCGGCGGCACCGAGGAAAGGCAGCACCTCAGTGAGAAAGGCCTCCGTGTGTTCGCTATGCAGTCGGTGTCCAACCCCCAATGATCGGGCGGTTGCCTGGGGTAGCCGGGCGGCCAGTAGCGGAAGGCGTTTCGTGACGAGGCCATCGTCGTGGCCCGCCAGTAGCAGGCAAGGCGTTTGCAAAGTGGCGAGACGACGCCACCAATCGGGCATAGGTGCACGCAGTTCCGGCAGCACAGAGCGTGTCGCACGCAGATCGAAGCGTCGCAAGAAAACGAGGCGCAGCAGGCGACCCAGGCCCACAAGCTGCAGCGAGCGTCGCCATGCTGGCCCCGGTTGTGCCGAGGCAATGGCGGCCGCATCGGCGGCATCCTGCGGTGGCACGGGCGTTGCCTCCACGACCACTCGCCGGATGCGCCCCGGCTGGTGTGTCGCCAGCTTGAGCGCGAGATGGCCTCCCAGCGAATGGCCGAGCAGGCTCAGCTGTGACAGGTTCAGCGCGTCGAGCAAGGCGATCAGGTCCTGCTCGAAATCCATGAGCGCATAGGTGGACGTCCGCTCGCTGCGCCCATGGCCGCGCAGGTCGGGTGCGATGACCCGGAAACCTGCGTGGGCCAGCGCAGAGGCCGTGTCCTTCCAACTATCGGACTGGCTGGCAAAAGCGTGGATCAGCATGATCGGCGCGCCATCCTCGCGACCGCAGGTGCGGTAAGCCATGCGATGGCTGCGCACTTTCAGGAATCGATAGGTCGACAGGCGGCTTTCCATAGCATCACATCTGGCAGAGCGAATGCGGCCATGGTGCATGGCCTTCACAGTGTGAAACAGCGGGAAAGACGTCACTGGTTTGCACAGCAGGCGAATAGCTATGATCGGGCGATTGCCACCGAATCGGCACGACGATGTCGGCCGTGCCATAGAAGAATCCGGGCGCGTGGCGAGGCCTGACATGGGAGCTGGACATGCGATTCATGCGCTTTGAGCAGCACGATCGGGTTGGCCTGGCCGTCGATGCGGGTGATGGCTGGCGTGGGCGTTTCATTGATGAGGATGGCATCCCAGCCGATGTCAGCGCCATCGCAGCGAGCGAAGAGCGTGCGCGCTTGGCGCTGGTCGAACGCCTGCGTGAAGGCTTTGCCGTCGATACGAACCAGGTGCGTTACCTGCCGCCGAGCGCGAACCCGGGCAAGATCATCTGCCTGGGGCTCAACTATCGCGATCACGCGCGGGAATTCGACTCACCGCCGCCCGCCTACCCCACGTTGTTCGCTCGCTTTGTATCGAGCCTTATCGGGCATGGCCAGCCGCTGGTTCGTCCGCGTGTGTCGGACAAATTCGATTACGAGGGCGAGCTGGTGCTGATCCTCGGTCGTGGCGGCAAGCACATTGCCCAGGAAGACGCGCTCGATCACGTATTCGGTTACAGCGTCTTCAACGATGGCTCGATCCGCGACTACCAACTGCGTACGTCGCAATGGACCGTCGGCAAGAACTTCGACGGCACCGGCGCATTCGGCCCGTGGGTAGTGACGGCCGACGAACTGCCGCCCGGCGCCACCGGACTGACGCTGGAAACGCGCCTCAATGGCGAAGTGATGCAGCACGCGTCCACCAGCGACATGATCTTTGGCGTTGCACAGACCATTGCCATCATCAGCGAAGGCATGACGCTCGATGCCGGCGATGTGATCGTCATGGGGACGCCATCGGGCGTGGGCTACGGGCGCAAGCCGCCGGTCTACATGAAGCCCGGCGACGTTTGTGAGGTGTCCATTGAGCGCATCGCCACCTTACGTAACGCAGTAGTGCAAGAGGCGTGAGAAAGGCGGGCGCGTCCGCGCCCACCGGTGATGGTCACTTCTTCGTAGGCTTCTTGGTGGGCTTGCCATGCTTGGGGGGCGTAGTGGGCGAGCTGCCGCTACCCGTGGTCTTCAGTTGGGTCAGCGCATCGAGCAGCGTCTGGCCCTTGGGCGTGCCCAGGCCCGTGCATGCGTCCCAGCCCTTGGCGGCTGCGAACTTGCCGTTGTTGCCCTGCGTGATGTCGCGGAAAGCAGCGGTACCGATGGCGTAGAACGCTTCGTGCGGATCGCCTACGTTCTGCCCCAGTTGCTGGTTGAAGCGCGCAATCAGCGCGGCCCACAACGGTGCGACGGCACTGGTGCCACCAATCACCTGGCTCTGTCCATCCACCAGTACCTGGTAGCCGGTGTTCGGATCGGCATCACCGGCGACATCGGGCACACCGCGGCCCACGAAGCCGTTGGCGCCTGCAGGCACGTTGGACGATTGTTGCCAGGTGGGCAAGGCGAAACTCGCGCTGACGCCGCCGCCCGTGGCGCCTTCGTTGCTGGCCAGATCGTTCCACACGGTTTCGCTGGTGATGCTGGTGCCACTGGCGGCCAGCGAGGTGCCGCCGCAAGCCAGCGCGTACGGGCTGGACGCAGGGAAATCCACGTGCGGCTGGTTATCGCTCTCGCCATCAGTGAAGCCACTGTCACCGCACGCCACCGTGATGGTGACACCGAGCGCAGCGGCATCCTGCAGCGCGCTCTGCATCGCGCTCAGCGATGAAGCGGACCAGCCGTCTTCCGGGCCGCCCCAACTGATCGACATGACTGACGGGTGATTGGTGGTGTCGTGCGCCGCCTGCGAGATGGCCTCGTAGAAACCCTGGTCGGTATTCGGTGCGAAATACACGGCGATGTTGGCGCCCGGTGCGAGCGCGCCGATCACTTCCACGTCGAGCATCACTTCACCATCGGCATCACCACCGGGCTGGCTGGTGCCGCCCTGCACGGATACCACCGTCACCGTGGGCGCCTTCACGCCCAGCGATTGCATGTACTGCGTGAAGTCGCTCTGCGTAAAACCGCCGCCGAGTTCGATCACTGCCACCGTTTGCCCCGTGCCATCGACGCTCGCCGGAAACTGGTAGATCGAGCCCAGTTGCGGTGGCGTGTACGTGGTGGCCGGCTTGGCGGAGGGGCGGCGAAAATGCGGGCGTGCGATCGGCCGCGCGTCCAGGCCGAGCACGGCGATGACGGATGACGAGATCGTGCCGGGGAGAGACGGCGGAAGATGGCAACCGATCAATTCGGGGCCGCCGTCCGGCATCTGGTAACGGCCCAGTTGCACGCCGAACGCCTGCTGCAATTGCTGTGGCGTACCACGCAGATGCATCACGCGGCGATTGAGTGCGGAGCTTGTCTCGGTCAGGCCATGTTCGCTTGCGAACTTACGGATGATTTCCGCGTCCGCCGGGTCCGCGCCCCATTGGGTGCCGAAATCTTCACGGCGCAGCGCAGGCTTGTGCGGCCACGCCGCGGGCGAAGGGTGTTGACCACCGCGGTGCCGCATGACGATGGTGACGTCCATGGGTTCCGTTCCTTCGTGCGGTCCCAGGTACGTGGCCTCGTTGGCGAGCGGCCAGTGATGACGGCGGGCGGTGGTCGTGCTCATGGTCGAACTCCTTGGTGACAGGCTGGCTGAGACTGCACTTTCAAATGTTGCAGCGGGGTGTTCGTGGCGCCGGGGCATTCATGCATGGTGCGGTTTTGCCGTCTCACCGTCCGCGTCAACCTGCCTCCACGGCGTGCTGTCGCGAAAGCGCTAAAATGGGCAAATGTCTTGCCCGAGAGTTCGCCCATGAGCTACCCCGCCGTTCGCATGCGCCGCATGCGCCGCGATGCTTCTCCCGCGCGCTGATGCGCGAGAACACCTTGCTTCCCACCGACCTGATCATGGTCGCCTTCATCATCGAAGGTGAAGGCCAGCGCGAGCCGGTGCCGTCCATGCCGGGCGTGGATCGCGTGTCGATCGATGAGTTGCTAAAGCTGGCGGGCGAGTGCGTGCGTCTGGGCATTCCCGCGCTGGCGCTTTTCCCTTCGCCGGGTGCATCGGTGAAGAGCGAGGACGCACGTGAGGCGTGGAACCCCGATGCCCTGATGCAGCGCGCGACGCGCGCGCTCAAGGCGACGTACCCGGATCTTGGCCTGATCGGTGACGTGGCGCTGGACCCTTACACCACTCACGGGCAGGACGGCCTGATCGACGAGCACGGCTACGTGATGAACGAGCCCACCATCGAAGCGCTGATCAAGATGTCGCTGGCGCAGGCGGAAGCGGGCATGGATTTCGTGGCCCCGTCCGACATGATGGACGGACGCATTGGCGCCATCCGCGATGCGCTGGAAGACGCCGGTTACATTCACACACGCATCCTTGCCTACTCCGCCAAGTACGCCTCGGCGTTCTATGGCCCGTTCCGCGATGCCGTGGGTTCCGCTGGCAACCTGGGCAAGGGCAACAAGCACACCTACCAGATGGATGTGGGCAACAGCGACGAAGCGTTACGCGAGATCGAGCTGGACATCCACGAAGGCGCTGATGCGGTGATGGTGAAGCCGGGTATGCCGTATCTCGATGTGCTGCGTCGGGTGAAGGATGCGTTTGGCATGCCGACGTTTGTGTATCAGGTGAGTGGCGAGTACGCGATGTTGAAGGCTGCCGCGCAGAATGGCTGGCTGGACGAGAAGGCGGTGGTGTTGGAGTCGCTGACGGCGTTCAAGCGGGCGGGGGCGGATGCGATTTTGACGTATTTCGCGGTGGATGCGGCGCGGTGGTTGCGGGGCGAGTGATGCCACTTTTTGCTCCCTCGCCCCTCCGGGGAGAGGGTTGGGGTGAGGGGTCAATCTAGCCTCATCGTTTCTTCTAAGCCGTCATCCCTGCGAAGGCAGGGATCCAGTGACTTTGCTCTCGGTTGGCGCGTGATCGCGACCTGGCCGCCTACGCGGCGGGCGTTTCGACCTCCTGCCGGAGGCCGAGTCACTTTTCTTTGCTTGCCCGAAGAAAAGTAACCCGAAGAAAGGGCACCCCCACTTGGCGCTGGCCGATAAAGCCGGCCAGTACGTGAGGGGCGGCCGGGCTTTTCGACAGGGCCTCCTGCCCTGGCGAAAAGGGATCGGCATCCATGCCGATCCCCCCTGCGGGCCTTTTCGTCCACCCCTCACCGCCGCACAGGGGGGCCCGACGGTCAAAAGCGAAAGCAGACGGCTCGTGCAGCTGCGCTGCACATCGCGTCGTGGCAGGTTGTGTCACTACCTGGCTGGTTGTCCACGACGGTCGGGATGCGTAGCGACGACCGGCTTTAAGTTCTCTCCGCGACGGCGTTTCCGTTGCGCCAGTTCTGCGAGCTGCATATACGCGGCTGCGCGTCGAGGCGAGGAGGGTTCGGTGCGGGACGAGTCATCGATCGGCTTGGTCGATAGAAGCCTGCACCACTCACACATGGCGATAAACCCCCAAATCCGCCTGTACCCCCAACCCGTGCATAAACCCCGCCGGATCAAACCGCTCCTTCGCATAGCGCGCCTGCATCACCGCCTTCGCCGCCGACATATGCGACTCGTCGATCCACTCCACCACCGTCATCACATTGAACTCGCCACCAAGGTCCGGTTGAGTAAGCACCAGGTTCTGGCGGCAGCCCGGCAATTGGTCGAGCGCGCGTTGGGTCAGGTGGAGGCGTTCGAGGAAGGCGTTCCATGCGGCGACGGGGACGTTGAAACGGTCGATGCGGTAGACCGGCCTGCGATCGAAGGCGAGGGCGTGGCTCATGAGTGCTCATTCCGAGTGAAGTGCGTGGCACTCTAAGACCTCAACCAAAGTTGAGGTCAAGAGGTATCGGATGAGTCAGGTTCCCCAGCATGGCCTGCCAATGACGCTGAGCGTGGGCGAGGTGGCGCGTCGCAGTGGTGTGGCGGTGTCGACGCTGCATTTCTACGAGACGAAGGGGCTGATCCGCAGCGAGCGGACGGTAGGCAATCAGCGGCGCTATGCGCGTGCCGTGCTGCGGCGAGTCTCGTTTATTCGCGTGGCGCAGCGTGTCGGGATCTCGCTGGCGGATATCGCCTCGGCCCTCGCCACGTTGCCGGTCACAGCGGCGCCGGGGAGGGAAGATTGGGCGCGGCTCTCCGCTGCGTGGCGGGCGGAGCTGGACGAGCGCATCGCGCAGTTGAAGAAACTGCGCGACACGCTGGATGACTGCATCGGTTGCGGATGTCTGTCGATCGACCGCTGTCGTTTGCGCAATCCGAACGACAAGCTTGGTGATGATGGTGCCGGCCCGCAGCGACTGCTGGTGAAGAAATAGCGCGGCAGGCGCGAGTTACATCATTTCAGGCGTACTGCGCGACACCATTGCCGAACGACCAGTTTTCTTTGCCGGTTTCCAGCAGATTGATGAACACGTCCTGGGACCTCAGTCCTGGCTCTTTGCTGAGCAATTCAGCCGTGCGCTGGTAGAAGGCTTTTTTCTGTTCGATGGTGCGCGTGTTGTTGCAGGCGATCTGGATAATCACCAAGTCGTCAGTGCGTGGCACGTCCAGATAGTTCGGGTCGTAGTCGAACTCTTCCGCGTCATGCTGATGCACCAGGATGAAGCGGTCGTTCTGAGGCACGTTGAATGCCTCGACCATGGCGCGATAGACGCTGTTGCGGATGGCGGCGATGTGTTGCGCGCTTTTGCCGCGGCGAAGTGAGATGCGTACGAGGGGCATGGGGACTCTCCAGCGAAGGCTCAGGGTTGGGAGACGTGGCCGACCTCGTACCACTGGCCGGCGGATAAGGCGGGGCGCGGTTCGTCCCACAGGCGGAAGCTCACGCGCGTCCACGTAGTGGGTTCGAAGGCGCTGACGGCGCCGAGTGCGCCGCGCTCGATGTCGCGTTGAAGCTGTGCGCGATGTTCCTCGCGCAATACGTCGAGCGCGCTGTGCGGCGCTATGGCATGTATCTCGCGTGATGCAAAGCGCGCATGCCGCGCTTCGGGTGATAGATAAGCATCCCACACCGGCCACACGCGAATGGAGGGCCAGCCGAAGGCTTTCACCATATTGGCAAAGCCGTCACTACCCAGGAAGCGCTGCATGGCGGCGCTGTCCTTCCATACATAGAACGGCGCATACAGGTTTTCGCTCGACGACGGCCCGCGCTCCGCATACAGGTAGCTCTTCAAGAGCAGGCCGTCGAAGTGATCCAGCATGTGGCCTTTGTCGGCGATGCGCTGGCGGATGATGGCCATGTCGTAGTCGGTTGGCAGGGTGAAGCTGTACTGCATGGCGATCATGCGCGTGCCTCCTCGTCCTTCAATTCTCGCAGCCGTGCCACCGCAGACGCGGCGACGGGCCAGCCGGCATAGAAGGCCAGATGAGTCGTGAGCGCGACGAGTTCGTCATGGCGGATGCCGTTGTCGCGCGCACGCCGCAAGTGGAACGGCAACTGTTCGGTGCGGCCCAGCGCGATCAGCGCGGCGACCGTGGCAAGGCTGCGGTCACGCGGCGCCAGCGAGGGATCGCTCCATACCTCGCCGAACAGCACGCGGTCGGTGAGCTCGGCAAAAGCTGGCGCGACATCGCCAAAACTTCGCTGGCCGTCGTCGGGCTGGGTGTCCATGGAAAGCCTCCTCATGCTTGACGAGGACTAGCCTAAGGCGGAGAGTATCATCCCGAAAATCGGAAAATATTGGATTGATAGTCCAATAAAACAGGATGATTGCTATGCGGCGCATCACCTTCGATCTCGACGTACTGCGTACCTTTGTCACCGGTGTGGAAGCGGGCAGCTTTGCCAAAGCGGCGGAGCGCCTGAACCGCTCTACCTCGGCAGTGAGCGCGCAGCTGAAGAAGCTGGAGGAGCAGGCCGGCATGCCGGTGCTGCGCAAATCCGGCCGTGGCATGGCGCTGACCGAGGCCGGTGAAACCATGCTGGCTTACGCCCGCCGGCTGCTGGAGCTCAACGACGAGGCCGCCGCGGCGCTGCATGGGGCGGATCTCGAAGGTCGGGTACGGCTCGGCCTGCCGGAGGATTTCGGCGAAAGCCTGCTCACCGAGGTGCTGGGCCGCTTCGCGCGCTCGCATCCGCGCGTGCGGGTGGAGGTCCGTATCGCGCGCAACACCGAATTGCTCGATCGTGTCGGTTCCGGTCGCCTTGATCTGGCACTGGCCTGGGATGGTGGCGTGTCGACGCCGCATGAGGAACATATGGGCAGCATGCCGCTGCGCTGGATCGGTGGTGCGGATGGCGCACCCGCATGGCCTCGCGATGACGACGAACCACTCCCGCTGGTGATGCTCGAGGCGCCGTGCATCATGCGCACCGCCGCAACCACCGCCTTGGACCGGGCCAATATTCCCTGGCGTATCGCCTTCACCAGCGCCAGTCTCGCGGGAACCTGGGCCGCAGTGGCCGCAGGACTTGGTGTGTCGTTGCGAACATCCTACGGATTGCCACCAAGCGTGCGCGCGTTGTTGCCGCGTGAGACCGCGTTGCCGCCGTTGGGCGAACTGGGACTGCGCCTGCATCGTGCGGATGCCGAGTCGTCACCGGCGGTGGACCGCCTCGCGGCGATCCTCACTCAGCAATGGCAGGAACTGCCTCTGGCAGCCTGATTCGCGACGTGCATCGCTGATATCGCTGATCGGGGACGGTTTACACAGTAGCGCCGTGGAATAATGCGAATCCCCCGAATGGAGCGTGCGAGTGGATAGCCACCATTTCCTGGAAACGGCGCTGGTTTTCCTGGTGGCCACGGTCATCGCGGTGCCGTTGACCAAGCGCTTCCGGTTGGGCTCCGTGCTCGGCTATCTGCTGGCGGGCATCGTGATCGGTCCGCAAGAGCTGGGGCTGATATCCGATACCTCGGGTGTGGCGACCATCTCTGAGTTCGGCGTCGTGCTGATGCTGTTCGTGATCGGCCTGGAGTTGTCGCCGCAACGCCTGTGGGTCATGCGTCGGCAAGTGTTCGGCACGGGCCTCTTGCAGGTGCTGGCGACCAGCCTGGTTATTGGTGCGGCCGCCTACTACCTGTTCGGCTTCACGGTGAACGCAGCAGCGATCGTCGGCGGTAGCCTGGCGTTGTCATCGACGGCGTTTGGTTTGCAGATCCTCGCCGAGCGCAAAGAGGCTGGCACGGCCTATGGGCGCCAAGCCTTCGCCATCTTGCTGTTTCAGGATCTCGCCGCCATTCCGTTGATCGCCGCGGTGCCCTTGCTGGCGAGTGCATCGAGCAAGCATGGCTTCGATCCGTACGCGGTACTGCGCACCGCCGCGGGCATTGTGGCGGTGATGGTCGGCGGCCGCTATCTGTTGCGCCCGGTGTTCCGTTTCGTGGCCAGGGCGGACAGCGTGGAAGTGTCCACGGCGACCGCACTGCTGGTGGTGATGGGCACGGCGTGGCTGATGGAGCAAGTCGGCGTGTCCGCGACGCTGGGTGCCTTCCTCGCTGGCGTGCTGCTGGCGGACTCGGAGTACCGGCACGAGCTGGAATCGCATCTCGAGCCGTTCAAGGGTCTGCTGCTCGGTCTGTTCTTCATCAGCGTGGGCATGTCGATGGACCTGACCTTGCTGATCGAGCGGCCGGGGCTGATTGCTTTGCTGGTGGTGGGGCTATTGCTGCTCAAGGGCGCCTTGTTGTGGCCATTGGGTCGCATCGTTGGCGGGTTGGGCAATCGCGATGCAATGCGCCTCGCCGTGCTGCTTGCCTGTGGCGGCGAATTCGCGTTCGTCGTTCTCAAGCTTGCGCGTGAGCAGAGCCTCATTACCGACAGGCAGCATGGCCTTCAGGTACTTGCCATCACCTTGTCGATGGCGCTCACGCCGTTGATGGTGGCGGGGCTTGGGCGCGTGCTGAAGAAGTCCGAGACCAAGAAGCAAAAGCGCGAGTTCGACACCATCGTGACCGATTCGCCGCGCGTGATCATCGCCGGCTACGGCCGCATGGGGCAGATCGTGGCGCGCATGCTGCGCGCGCAGGGCATCCCGTTCGTGGCGCTCGATCATTCGGTGGAGCAGATCGATCTGGTGCAGCGCTTCGGCAAGTGGAGCGAGCTTTTTTATGGCGACCCGGCACGTCCGGAACTGCTACGTGCGGCACAGGCGGACAAGGCCGATGTGTTTGTGCTGGCCGTGGATGATCCGGAGGCCAGTCTGCGTACGGCGCGTGTGGTGCGGCGCATGTATCCCGGTCTGAAGATCATTGCCCGCGCACGCAATCGCCAGCACGTGTGGCGTCTGATGGATCTCGGTGTGGAAATGCCGGTGCGCGAGACGCTGTACTCCAGCCTCAAGATGACACGCCAGACGCTGGAAGCGCTGGGCATATCACCGGAAACGGCGGCCGATCAGGTCGAGCGCTTCCGCCGCCAGGACGCCGAACTGCTCAAGCGCCAATACCTGGTTTACGACGACGATGCGCGCATCGTGCAGACCACCCGCGATGCGCTGACCGACCTGGAGCAGTTGTTCCAGGCCGATGCCTCACCCGAGGCCAAGCGCGAGCGTGAAGAGCCCACGGACGCGAAGCCCAACGACGAAGACGTAACGCGCTGAGTTCTTGCGGGTACCCGGTGAGCGCGATTTCCTGCGCCCCGGAACGGCATAGGCGGCGTGGCAACTTACGTTCATCCGCAACTCATTTCGCCGCGAATGAGGAAAGATGGCGCCGCCAGAGGGTCGTGCCGCCGGGGGGGCGGGCCACCTGACGGATCGGGTTTTCCCGACGTCTATTCGACTTTGCATGAGCCAGCGCGCGGTACGCCATCCCGTCGTTATCCGTTTTGGACGATTGGGCGACACCATCTTGTTGCAACCGCTGTTGCACAAGCTCAGGCATCGCTATGGCGGTGCCTGCCGCCTGGTGTCGCTGGGCGACTGTTCGCGCGTGCTGTACGAGGGCAACGAAGACGTTGCCGAAGTGCGCCATTTCGATAGCCAGTACGGCGCCCTGTGGCTCAATCCGCAGCGCCTGCGTACGGCGCTGTCGCTGCGCGAGCTACGTGAGTCGCCGTTCTACATTTGCGAACCTGATGTGCGCACGCGCACCAAGGTGCGCCCCATGCTGGCGCTGGCGGGCATTCCGGCCGAGCACTGCGTGTTTATCGAAGACACGCCGCTGTACGAGGCCGAACACTGGGTGGATTGGTTGATGCGTTTCGCCGACGAAACGCCGCTGGCGTTCCGCGATGCGCTCTGTCCGGACCGCGCATGGCCTTGCGCGCCGCACCTGGAGCCGACCGCTGCGGAGTTGGACGAGGCAGGGCAATGGCTTGCCCATCACGATATGTATGGGCGCCCGCTGGTGCTGCTGCAGCCGTCGAACAAGCGCACCATGCGCTGGAATGGCGTGCGCAAGCGCGAGGACGACGACAAGTCTTGGCCGGTGGAGCGTTGGGCCGCACTTTGCACGGCGATCCTCGACCATATGCCTGAGGCGCGCGTGGTGCTGTGCGGCTCGGCGGCGGAGGCGGCTTATCTCGCCACCATCGGCAAGGCGGCGGGGCACGCCAACGTCATCACGCCGCGCGAGGGCCTGCCCTTGGGCCAGTTGCGTGCGCTGCTGCATATTGCCCACAGCATGGTGTCGGTCGACACGGGGCCTGCGCATTTGGCGGCCGCCGTGGGTTGTCCGTTGGTCGTGCTGTTCGGCAATCGCTGGCCGTCGATGTGGACGCCGCGCAGCGCTACCGGCAGCGCGGTGCATGCCATCGGCGGCCTGCCGGACGTGCCGCGTATCGATCACATCGGGCTGGATGAAGTGGCGCAGGCGTGGCGCCAGTTGCCGCCCCGTCCCGCTCCCATGGCTCGTCGCCCACTGCAGCAAGCGCTGAGGGCTTAGAGCCCGCTCAAATCTCCATTCTTGCCACTCGTCATTCCGGCGCAGGCCGGAATCCAGTGGCCTCGTCGCTCTGCTTTCGCGGAAGAGCTAACTGCGTTGACGCCTGGCGATAGCTGGCTGCTTTCGCTCCTGGATTCCGGCCTGCGCCGGAATGACGGTGAGGAAACCGAGAGCTCACGCGAGATCTTGAATGGACTCTTGCAGCCCGCGGACAACGGCGGGCTGCACTTACGGTGCCCGTTCGCTTCAGTCCGAGGGCTGAGCGGGCTGTCGCAACATCTGCCGTACGCTGGGAATGCTTCCCGTGCTTCGCGCGGCTAGTTCGTGGGCGATGTCGATGTAGCCGATCGCGCGTGCCACATCTGCGGCGGTGCGTCCGAAGGCATCTTCGGCTTGGCGATCCGCGCCGCGTGCCAGCAGCACGCGAGCCGGTGCGAGCAGCGCGTGCATCGCGCACGCATGCAATGCGGTCACGCCGCGCTGGTCGGCGTGTTCGAGCACGGCGCCGGCATCCAGCAGCACCGGCACCAGCGCACCGATGTGGGTGGGATCGCATTCACTGCCGGGGCGCAGGTGCGCACCCAGCAGCAGCAGCAGCGGTGTCTTGCCTTCCTTGTCGGCGAGGCTGACGTTGGCGTCGCGCTTGAGCAGGGCGTCGAACAGGCGTCGTGCACGCAGGCTGTCGTTGTGATCGAAGCCGTACTGCGCGGCGGCATGCAGCGCACCGTGTCCGCGCGCGTCGACCGCATTCACATCGGCACCGCCGTCGAGTAGTTGCTCGGCGATTTCGGGATAACCCATGGCGGCGGCGATCATCAGTGCGGTGGCGTCGCCGGGCAGGCGCTGGTCAATAGCGGCGTTGTTCTGCAGCAACAGGGCGACGAGCGTTTCGCGGCGTGCGCTGACGGCGGCGGCCAGTGGCGTCATGCCATTGGTGGCGGCGAGCGCGGCATCGGCGCCCTTGTCCAGCAACAGCGCAGCGACCTCGCGCTGGCCCGCACCGCAGGCATGCAGCAGTGCGGTGGCGCCCTGGCGATCCTGCGTGTCGACGGCAAAGCCGAGCTCCAACATGCGTTCCACCGCGGCGAGCGCGCCGGTTTTGGCGGCAGACGGCAAGTCTTCGGCGCGCAGCGGACGCGCGGGCCGTGCCCAGTCGCCCCAATTCAGCCAGCGCTCGACGGCTTCATGTTCCAGCGAGAGGCCGAGCGGCGTCTCGCCATTGACGTCAATGGCTTCCGGGTCAGCGCCATGCGCAACCAGTGAACGCACCAACGGCAGTGCGCGTTCGCCATGTTCCAGGGCGGCGAACAACGGCGTGCGGCCGCTGATGTCGCGCGTGTTCGGGTCGCAGCCGCGAGTCAGTAGCGCTTGCAGCAGTGTTGCGTGGCCGTACGTGGCGGCCAGGTGTACCGGGGTGCGCTCGCGTGCATCGGCGCCGAACGGGTCGGCACCGCGATCGAGCATCACCAGCGGCAGCGCTGCACCTTGTGCGCTGTCTTCCAGCTTCAGCAAGGCCTGCGCCAGAAGACCGGTGCCGGCCGGCGTTGCGCCGGCGTGCAGCAGGTCATCGACGGCTTCGGTGGCAGCCGGCAGTAGCTGCAGCAGGGCGTCGAACAGGCGGCGACCCAGCGGCGGCAGGGAAGGCTCCACGCCTTCTACGGTTTCCGCGTCGTCGACCAACTGGGGCTGCAGTCGCGCTTCGGGATCGAGCGCGTGGTCCAGCAGCCAGCGGCGACCGGCACTTTGTCCCGGTCCGGCCAGATCCAGGTATAGCTGGGCCAGATGCGATTGCGGCCAGTCGCGCACACGATGGGTAAAGGTGGACACCACAGCCCAATGGCCGAAGCGCAGCGCATCGAGCAGATGGGCGGGCGTGTCCGCGCCTTCGGGCATGGCATCCATGCTGAGGCTGGCGGGCAGCGGGGTTTCCGGATCGAGCAGGGCGACCAGATCCCAGCGACCAGCGGCGGCAGCGTAGTCGAGCGCGCTGCGGCCATTGCTGCCGGGGGTCTTGGGCTCTGCGCCGAGCGAGAGCAGGGCGCGCACGACTTCCGCATGGGCCTGCGGCGACTGGCAGGCCAGGGTGAGCGCATCGCGGCCATGGCTGTCGCGCGCACGGGCATCCGGTTGTGCTTCGGCCAGCAGCTTTACGATGCCGACGGCACCGGCGCGAGCGGCTTCCATCAGTGCTGTGCTGCCGTGGCGATCGGTGAGATTCACGTCTGCACCGGCCGCACGCAGCGCGCGGGCAATCTGTTCATGGCCTTCGGCCGCGGCGGCCATCAGCGCGCTACGGTGGCGTGCATCCACGGCGTTGATAGCGGCGCGATGCTTGAGCAACAACTTCACGCCTTCCACGTCGTCGTCCGGCACGCCGGCGGCGGCGACCAGGGCGGGTTCGCCATCGGCAGGCGTGGGTTTGGCGCTGCGCTCAAGCAGGAACTTGGCCACCGACCAGTTGGCCGCGCGGCAGGCAACCGCCAATGGGCTCAGGCCGGTCTTGTTGAGCGCGTTGATCGATGCACCTGCATCAAGCAGCATCGCCGCCACGATGGGTTCACCACTGAGCACCGCGCCGTGCAGCGGGGTATTGCCCTCGGCATCGGTGGCGAGGGCGCTGGCGCCGTTAGCCAACAGGGTCATCACCGCTTCGGCGCGGCCGTGCCAGCTGTCGCGGGTGGCGGCGAGTAGCGGCGAGAGACCACCGCTGGCGCGATTCACGTCCGCGCCCTTGGCGATCAGCGCGCGTAGCAGGCGCGTGTCGGGCAGTAGGGCAGCGAGCATCAGCACCGGGCGTTGGTCGCGGTCACCTTGCACAGGCGAGGTGTTCGGATCGGCGCCGGCTTCTACCAGCGCGAGCGCGCGCTCGATGTCGCCATCGCGCGTGGCTGCCAGCAGGGCGTGTGCTTGCTCAGGCGTGCCGGCGGTGCGCTCCTGTTCGCTGAGCTGGGGCGCCGGCTTGGGTGCGGGGGCCGGTGCAGGCGCATCGACCAGACCGCTGGCGGGCTGCCGCAGTGGGCGGCGGCTCTCACACAACAGCGCACGCAGTGTGCGGTTAGCGATGATCAGACAGCCCAGTGGCATCAGCACCACGCCGTAGAGCACCAAGGCCGCCGTGCGCAGTTCGGAAGGCAGCACGCCATAGAGGCCAGTCAGTGCAATGGCGACGAAGGCCAGCACCAGCAGCGACAGCGCGGCGGGCAGAAAGTGAGTGAAGAAGCGCTCTTCGCGCGACAGGTGGCGTCCGAACGCGAGGCTGCGTGCGGTGGCGGTGAAGATCCACGAGCCATCACTCTGCGCCGGATAGGCGTCATCCCACACGTAAACCAGGCCGAAGGCCGGCCATACGCGCCACAACGCGCCCAGCGCGATCACCAGCGCACCAGCCAGCAGCAGCGCCGCGCTTAGGCTGGGCGACTGGTTGAGCTTGAGCATCGGCCACGCCACCAGCAGGAACACCAGCACCACGTAACCGGTGAACATCACCAGATGGGCAGCACCTCGCCGCAGCACGGTGCGGCCAAAACGCGGTTCCGGATCAAAGCCGATCGCATGGCACACCGCCGCCATGGTCAGCGCATTGGCGGCCAGCAGCGGTATCAGCGCGAGCGGATGGGCGCCCAGCGCCGCGATGGCGGTGACGACCAGTCCGGGAATGAACCAGGCAAGGGCTTGTAGAAACGGAGGCGAGCGACGCGTTTTTGAATAGGCCATGGGCGCGGAGTATAGGAATCGTGACAGTGCCAGACGGTAATCCCGTGTTAACGGCGCCAGATGCGATCAACTTCAGTGATCGTGTTCAGTGATCGCGCTGCGGATCGTGCGGCGCACTCTTGTAAGCGAGATGGTTGGCCGTCGCCAGCGTTTCGTTGGGTGGTAGCTGCAGATGCCAGCCCTGCTCCTGGATGTGCTGGAGCACTTCCCTGGCATCCTGCTGGGGCAGCTTGCGCTCGCCGGACAGTTCAACCTCAAGCACAAAGCGCAGATCGCCGAGCATCAGGGACAGCGACTCGGGGATGCATTCGAAGTCGTCGCGGCGACCAAGCCATAAATAGGTATCGGGCTTGCGCTGGCTGGCGTAGACAAAACAGTGCATGGCGGCACCCGTCGGCAATAGATGAAGAGGGGCGCACCCGCAGGCGCGGTCTGTAAGCCTAACAGCCCCGTCTAGCCACGTCCCCTCCTTTCACTGTTACATCCAGTTTCCACCATACGTTTGCGTTTGCGAGACGGGGGATGGCGGCATCTTCGTTAATCGCCCACGAACGGTGGATATGAAGCGCCAATTCGTCGGGAACTTTGCTGCGACCGCACTTGCAAGCCCTGCGATGAGCCGGCAAAGTTCCGGCCAGGGGTCTCAAACGCGCGTATGAAAATCAGGCGACGACGTCAAGCCCCCGCTACTACCCGAAGCCAGATCAACGATAAGCAGGAGCATTGCTGATGCAGATGTCATTCCGTCAACTTTCACGTGCGGGCCGTCCGCTTACGCTCGCTGCGCTGAGCCTGGCGATCCTTGGGTCGCTTGCTGCGCCGCCGCGCGCCCACGCCAGTGCGTTCCAGCTGCACGAAGACAGCGCCGCCGCCATGGGCCGCGCCTACGCCGGTTCCGCTACCGCGGGTGGCGACGCCTCGGTCGTGGCCAACAACCCGGCTGCGATGAGCGACCTGAAGGGCACCTACTTCCAGGCCGACGTTACCGCCATCAACTTTGGCACCTCTTTCAGTGGCACCGCGCACGACGCGCTGGGCCGCCCGATCAACGGCAACGGTGGCGGCGATGCCGGCACCACCATGCCGGTCCCGGCTTTCTTCTTCGCCACCCAGCTTGGCGACAAGTGGCACGTGGGTGCGGCCTTTACGGTGCCGTTCGGCTTCCAGACCGAGTACGACAACAACTGGATCGGCCGCTACAACGCCATCAAGTCGAAGTTCGAATCGCTCGACGGTACCCTGTCGGTGTCCTATGACGTGAGCGACAACTTCGCCATCGGCGTGAGCGGCATCGCGCAGAAGACCTCGGCAGAGCTGACCTCGGCCATCAACTACAACGCCGTTGGCCTGGGCCTGGTGAATCAGGCAGTGCAGGGCGGCGCGATTCCGCCGGCCACCGGTGCTGCGCTTGCTCAGCAGGTCAACACCATCGTGCCGCCGGGTTCGGACGGCATCGCCCGCATCAAGGGTGACGATTGGGCCTACGGCTACCAGATCGGCATGCTGTGGAAGATCACGCCGAACGACAAGTTCGCGCTCGACTACCGCTCCAAGATTTCGCATCGCCTGGAAGGCACCGCCAATTTCACCGTGCCCTCCAACGTGCAGGCACTGCTGAGCAACCCGACCGTGGCAGCTCTGCTGGCCGGTGCGGGCGGCACGCCGTTCACCCACACCGAAGGCACCGCGCCGTTCACCACGCCGGCCGTGGCGACCGCCAGCTATTGGCACCAGGAAGAGAAGTTCGGCCTGGGCGCCGACGTGGCCTGGACCAAGTGGGATTCCTTCAAGGACCTCAACGTGTACTACGCCAACCCGGCGCAGCCCACCACGTCTGAAGCGTTCAACTGGAAGAACAGCTGGTACATCGCGATCGGTGGCGAGTATTACGCCAACGACAAGCTGACCCTGCGCGCCGGCCTCGCCCTCGACACCACGCCGACCCAGACGTCCACCCGCGATCCGCGCGTGCCCGATGGTACCCGTCAGCTGGTGTCCTTCGGCGCTGGCTACAAGATCAACGAGAAGTTCGTGATCAACGCGTCGTATGCGCATATCTTCGTCAACAGCGCGCGCATCAATGCCGCCAGCTCCACCGGCGACGTGATCACCGGCAGCTCGGACGACTACGGCAACCTGCTCAGCCTGTCGGCTCAGTACAAGTTCTAATCGCGGACTCTCGCGAAACGAACCGATACAAAAAAACCTCCCCGCGTGAGCGGGGAGGTTTTTTTATGGGTTAGTTCCGTGGGGCGATGACAGCGCTCTTTGAGAGGGCGAGTCGGGCCGTGCTTAGCCCACGCGCATCAGCAGCTTCAGCATCCGCTTGAACTGCGCACCATACGGTGGATTGAGCATGCCCGTGCCATTGAGCCGCGCCTGCCGGAACACGGGCTTCATGTGCGAGAACGTGCGAAAGCCCGCTTCGCCGTGATAGCCGCCGATACCCGAGGGGCCGACGCCGCCGAAGGGTAGGCCGTGCTGGGCGATGTGATACAGCGTGTCGTTCACGGTGACACCACCGGCGTGCGTGCGGGCAAGCACATGGTCGATGGTCGAGCGGCTTTCCTCGAACAGATACAGCGCAAGCGGTTGCGGATGAGCAGCGATGTAGCTGACCGCATCATCCACTGAGTCGTACGGCATGACCGGCAGCAATGGACCGAAGATCTCGTCCTGCATGACGGCCATGGTGTCGTTCACGTCGGTCAACATGACCGGCGCGAACAGGCGTTTGGCAGAGATGTCGTGGGCATCGCTCATCGGTTCGATGCGCGCGCCGGCCTTGATGGCATCGTCGCGCAACGTGCTGAGTCGCTCGTACTGTCTGTCAGAAACGATCGAGGCGTACTGCTGTTGCAGCCCGAGGTTGGGATAGAGCTTGCCGACCGTTTTACGTACGGCGGCCACGAAATCGCCCATGCGTTCGCGCGGCACCAGCACGTAGTCGGGGGCGATGCAGGTCTGTCCTGCGTTCACCAGCTTGCCGAACACAATGCGTTCCACCGCATGCTCAAAGCGTGCGCCGGGGCCGATGATGGCTGGCGACTTGCCGCCCAATTCGAGCGTCACCGGCGTGAGGTTGCTGGCTGCCGCGCGCATCACGTGATGGCCGACGGCGGTGGAACCGGTGAACAGCAGATGGTCGAACGGAAGTGCGGAGAAGGCCTGGGCGACATCGGCGTCACCCGTGACCACGACCACTTCATCCGCCCCGAAATAGCGAGCAACCTGCTCGGCGAAGAGCGCCGAGAAGCGTGGCGTGTACTCGCTCATCTTCAGCATCACGCGGTTACCCGCGGTGAGTGCGTCGATCAGCGGGCCTACCGCAAGGAAGATCGGGTAGTTCCACGGCACGATGATGCCTACGACACCACGTGGTTGCGGCATCAGCGTGGTGCGCGCAGGCAGGAACACCAGGTTGGCAAGCTTGCCCCGCGCGCGCATCCAGCGACGCCCGTTCTTCAGCGAATGACGGAGATTGGAGAGGCTGGGGTAGAGCTCCAGCAGTTCTGTCTCCTCCTTCGGGCGGTGGCCGAAGTCGTCGTTGATGGCTTGGGCGAACGCATCCCGCTGCTCGTTGAGCATTCGCTCCAGCGTGCGCAGGCGCGTTGCGCGGACGTCCCACGGTGGCATGGGGTCGCGCGCCTGGGCTTCACGCAGGCGCAGGAGGGTCGAGTGCAGCGAGGGTTGGGGCTTTTCCATGGTCAGAACTTCGCGCGTAGTTCCAGGCCCCACATGCGGGGCGGAGTGATGGTGGCGAACGGCGTGCCGAACACCGATGCACTGATGTTGTTCACGCCGGTCACGTAACGCTTGTTGAAGACATTGGTGCCGTACAACGCCACACCCCAGTGGTCACCCGGTGCGTGCCAGTCGATGCGGGCATCCGTGCGCTGTTCGCTGCTGCCGATCTTGAAGTTCGGGCTCACGTTGCACTGGCCCTGAAACTGCGAGTCGGCATTGCAGCGCGTCGCACCACGATAGGCCTGTGACAGGTCGAATTCCAGGTCGCCGTTGGCAATGCCGTGCACAGTGTAGGACAGCGAGAGCGCGCCGGAGAAGTATGGGGCGCCCGTCGGTTGGCCGGTGAGATCCGTGCCATCCGGCGCGACGGCTTTGCGATAGGTGGAGTCGATGTAGGCACCCATGAAATTGGCGCGGAAGCCGTCGATGGGTTGCCACTGCGCTTCAAGCTCCAGGCCCTTCGCCTCTTGGTCGCTGCTGTTCACCACGTAGATCGGCAGGCCGGTAGCGGGGCTGTTCGGGTCCAGCGCCAGCGACTGCATGTTGTTGTAGCGGTAGTAGTACACAGAGGCGTTGAGCAGCAGGTTCTGGTCCGGGAACAGGCTCTTGATGCCGCCCTCGTAGTTGATCACCTTCTCCGGTTGGAACGTCGAGCCCACCTGCACGCTGTTGTAACCGCCGGCCTTGTAGCCCTTGGTGATGGAGAAGTAGCCCATCACGTCCGGCGTGAACTTGTAGCTGGCGACCACGCGTGGGCTCCAGTTGTTCCAGGTATTGCTGGCATAGACAGGCATGCCGACCGCGCTGGTGAAGATCACATTGTTGCTGAAAGCGGCCAACGCAGCCTGCGCTTGCGGCGGGAGCATCTGCACGATGCCCAGCCCTTCCAGGCCGGCGATGGTGGCGTCGAGCTGCGGCGCGCTACGCGGCATGTTGTACCAGCTGAACTCTTTCTCATCGCGCGTGTAGCGCAAGCCGGTGGTGACGTCGAACTTATCGCTGACGTGCCAGATCACGTCGCCGAACGCGGCGTAGGCCTTGAAGTTACCGTCATTGCTGATGGATTCCTTCCACGGATCGCCCAGCAGCGTGAACGGGAGGCCGAACGAGGCCAGCGCGTTGCTGATGTCGGTGAGTGGCGTGCCCACGCCCAGCACGTTCTGCGCGAGTGTGTCGAGGCTGTTGGTGTTGATATCGGTTTCGCTGGTCTGGCGTGCCTGTTCCTGGTAGTAGCTCGCGCCAGCGACCCAGTCCATCAGGTCGTTGTTGCCCGACAGCTTGAACTCCTGATACCAGCTGTTGTTGTGCTCGATGTTGGCGGTGGCGAGATAGGTGACGACATGATTGGTGCCGTCATAGTCACCCTTGTTGTAGGTGTCGAAGCCGCGCCACGCCGTGGTGGAGACGAAATCACCCCAGCTGAAGGAGTGGTCGATCTGCAGTGTCCCGCCGTCGAAACGACGTGACTCGCGCGCGCCGATGGTGTCGTTGTAGAGAGGCGCGTGCAGCGGGTTGAGATAGGTGCTGGGATCGGGCGGGAAGGGTGCGCGCTCGTTGGTGTCGTTGGAAAGCGGAATCAGGCCGATCGCGGGTGCGGGCGGCTGGTCGAGCTTCTCATGGTCCCACGACAGCAGTACGCGCGTGTTGTCGGTGACGTTCCAGCGGAACACTGCGCGCGTGCCCCACTCGTTGTCCTCGCCATAGCGCTTGCCGGTGGCGGCATCCTTGATCCAGCCGTCGCTCTGGTTGTCCAGCACGCTCAGGCGCAGCGCCATGTCCTTGTTGATGGGTATGTTCACCAACGCATCGGCGTACTTGCGGCCGTCGTTGCCGAAGCGTACGCGGGCGCTGCCTTCTAACTTGTCGGTGGGCTCGTTGGTGACGATGGAGATCGCGCCCGCCGCTGCATTGCGGCCGAACAACGTGCCCTGTGGCCCCTTCAATACTTCGATGCGCGCGATGTCGTTGAAGGCGAGCAGCGAGCCACCGGAGCGCGCGGCATATACGCCGTTGATGTAGATGCCGACGGCCGACTCGGTGCCGATACCGAAGTTGCTGGTGGAGATGCCGCGTAGCTCATAAGTGGGCTGCGTCGGCTGGCTGGCGTCGATCACCAAGCCCGGCACGAAGATGTCCATCTTGCTGAGATCCGTCGCCGCCAGCGTGTCGATCTGCTTGGCGGTGACGATCTGCACCGGAATCGGCACCGACTGCACTTCCTGCGTACGGCTCTGCGCAGTCACGGTGACGTTGCCGAGCAGCTTGGCCTTCTCGGGGTCTGCGGCGGTGCTACCGCCCTGCTGCGAACTGCTGGTGCCTTGCTGTGGCGCAGGCGAGGCATCGTCACTGGCCCAGCCGTCGGCGGGCAGTGCACCGAGCACTAGAGTGCTGCCGAGCAGCAGGCGATGCAGGCAGGCGGACAACGGACGCGGACGGGTATTCATCAGCAGTTTCTCCCCTCGAATGAAAAGGCCGCGGCCCGAGGGCCGCGGCGTGCTGCTCCATTAATGAATCGCGACGCAGCCCCCCCGACTGCGCCGCAATCCATGCCTTGATCAGTGCCACGCCTTCGCGGTGCACCGTGCTTCGGCCCAGTTCCGGCATCATCGTGCCCGGGTCGGTCGAGCCCATCCGGAACGGCAGGATGGAATCGTCCGGCAAGCCGGGCACGATATCGAACAAGTGATCGCCCGTACCGCGTCCCGCGGCGACCGGCGGCTTGCAGATGCCGAGATGGCGGTCCTCGAGCACGCTCACGTCCAAGGTCAGGCCAGTGGTGTTAGCTGCGCCCTTGGGGTTGTGGCAGTGCCCGCAGTTGATGTCGAGATAAGCCCGTGCGCGTGCATCGAGCGAGGCGTGTTCGTCCGCCCAGTTCGCATTGCGCGGCGCATCGGCCGGTGCCGGCGCGCCGGTGAGGTAACCCACTTTCATCAGGTGAGCCAGTTCGTTTTCGTCACCCGTCGCGTAGTGATAGTCGCGGTTGAGGTGGCGTGCCTTCGGCCCGATTGGGTGGATCTTGCGCGTGACCCAGTCTTGCGCATGGCAGCTTGAGCACTGGCTTTCGTCGGGCACCACGTAGTTGAAGTCTTCGCGAGCCGCCTTGTCGTCCACCAGGGTCAGTGGAATCACTGCGCCCGTACGTGCAAGCAGTGCGTCGCTCTGGTCGTCCTTCCATACATAGGGAATCGCCGCCCAGCCTGCTTCGCGACGCACCAGGATGCGCGTCTCGATCAAGTGCACATGGGCCAGGTCGAGTCCTTCCCCGGCGAAATCCTTTGACGCGTCATACGTGCGAGCCACATCGCTGAACTTGCCGTCTGCCGTGCGCGGGTAATAGAAGGTCTTGCTGATAACGGTGCCGACGGGGAAATCGAAGGTGTCGGTCGGGTCGTACTTGGCAGAGACACCCGAGGGCATCCAGATCGTGCGCAACTTGTGCGCGTAATCGGTGAACAGCGGCGTGTTGAGGTCGTAGGGCACCACGCCCTGATTGAGCACGAGCTTGCCATCGCGTACTTCCACGACATGCCAGTCGCTGAGCCTCGGCGGGCGACCGTCCGCTTGGAAGGCCACCGGGTCCAGCCCCCGGTGGCAGGCAGCCACGAGCATCAATGCCAGCGCCAGGCCGGCACGCACGAACCACTTCGTCATCGTTGACTACCTCAGGCCTTCGGTTCCGGATCAAGAACGACCGGCGGCAGCTTGGGTAGCGTGCACTGGTAGGGCTTGGTGTCGGTGCTGGGATTCTTGTAGTCGTGCGGGCCGTCGGCGTTGATCACGCCGATGTCACCGTTCTGGATGCAGAAGCGATCCGACGCGGGCGGCATGCCGTCGACGAGGGTCTTCTCGTCCACATAGCCGTCCCAAAGGATGTCGGGGAACTTGCCGTTGATGCCGAACACCGCCGTCTTGAGCGTCTTCAGCTTGAGGCCGTCCGGCGAATCGCCGCCGCCCTTGAAGCGGTTGTCGTAGATGAAGATGCCCTTGGGGTACGGGTTGTAGTCGGCCGCGACACCCTTGGTGTTGTAGTAGTTGGTGGAGAAGTAGCTGGAGATGATGACGTTCGTCGTCTGGTTGTCGGCGATGTCGTTGTCGAAAATCTCCACCTTGTCGTTGGAGTTCACTACGACGCCTGCACCGCGCGGCACGCTGGCCACGGCCGCGCCCTTGGCGGCGAAGTTATCGGTGTTGTTGGCGTACACCTTGTTCTTGAACACGCGCGTGCTGTGGCCCGCCTGCGAGAGGTTGGGCATGTTGAACACCAGGATGCCGCCGGTATTGTTGGTGGCGATGTTGTCGTACACGTCGGCGTTCACCGAGTTCTCGATCTCGATGCCGGCTACGTTGTACTCGGCGCGGTTACGACGCACCACGATGGTGTTGGACTGGCCGACGTAGATACCGGCGTCGGAGGCGCCGATTACGACGGAATCTTCCACCAGCACGTTCTGCGTCTTCACCGGATACAGGCCGTAGGCGCCGTTGGTGGTCTTGGGGCCACCGGTCCACTCCACGCGTACGCCGCGGATGGTGATGTTCTTGCCCTGGTTGATCTTGAGCGCGTCGCCCTTGGTGTCTTCCAGCGCGAGGTTCTCGATGGTGAAGTCGTTCGCGTTCACCAGCAGGCCTTCGGGGCCGACCACCTGACCCTTGAACGACAGCACGGTTTTGTCCATGCCGGCGCCCTTGATGGTGACGCCATCGGTACGCAGGCTCAGGCCGCGCGTGAGGTGATAGTGACCCGCAGGAATATCGATGACGCTGCCAGGCTTGGCGTCCAGCAACTGTTCCTGCAGCTTGGACTCGAACGAGGCGTCGGTGCTGCTCTGTGCCGCCTGTTCTTCGTGATGGCAGGCCGACAGGGCCAACGGCAGGGCGAGAAACAATAGGATCTTGCGCATGGTCGCTTTCCTCCCCAGGAGCGGCTGGCTGCGTGACGTGACACTGTCCCGGAAACTGCAGTGCACAAGGGAGGGCAGAACGGACGGCTAAGGGGGGGTAAAGCGGCCAGTGTGACGATCGTTTAAATAACGTGACAGCTACTGAGTGCACGGAATCGGGGATATATCCGTTGATGGAACAAATCGCGTGTAGTCTGCGAAACCTAGTCGCAAGAAAACCTAAACGTAAAAACCGTGTAATTGCTGCGCATAAGTTTCACGAAAGTGAGTGGCGCAGATACTAAGCCTTGTATCAGGGAAGATTTCAGGTCGGGTGTGTCACCCGGCGTAGCACCGGACGCGTTGACCTCGTTCCATGTTTTTCCATCTTGGTGTTGCGTGAATATATCCAGCGTCAGTGCTGCACAAACGTCCCTGTCGCGCAGGGGTATTTACCGAATCCTGGTGTGTCGGCCGAACCATCGGCTCGGCAACACCATCTTGTTGACGCCGCTCATCCAGGAATTGGAACGGCTGTATGTCGGCGCGGAAATAGACATCCTTTCGGAAGGCGGCCTCGCGGAAGAGGTGTTCTCCACCTTCTTCAGCGTAAAGAACGTCTACTGCTTGCCCAAGCGCGGGTTTAAGCATCCGTTCGCGTTTCTGGCGATGTTGTTCGGCATCCGCAAGACGCAGTACGACCTGATCATCGATCCTTGCCTGGGCTCAGGCTTTAGCCGTGCGATGACACGCTACCTGCGCGGTCGCTACACGCTCGGTTTTAGCGATGACGCGAAGGGTTCGGGCCTGTCGCACCCCGTGCCGACTGCGGTGGCCGGCGACCATATGGCCCAGCGCCCCATCAACCTGCTGCGTTGGGCGCGGGCGCATTACTCGGGCGTGGTGGACGACACCAGTCACTATCCCTCGCTCGATATCCGGCTGACGGACGACGAGCGTGCGCTTGGCCGTTCGGTGGTGAACCAGTTGCTGCACGAAGCGCAGCAGGACGCCTCCCGTCCGGTCATCGGCATCTTCGCCAATGCCACGGGTGCCAAGCGCTACTCCGAATCCTGGTGGGCCGAGTTCATCACGGCGTTCAAGGAGATGAACCCGCAGGCGAACTTGCTCGAGCTGATTCCGATGCATGGGCACTCCATGCTTGGGGAGGCCTGGACGGGTTATTACTCCTCCGACATCCGTCGCATGGGCGCGGTGATGGCCAACATGGACCTGATGATCACGGCGGATTGCGGCGTGATGCACCTGGCCGTGGCGTCCAAGGTGCCTACCGTCGGCATGTTCTGCGTGACCGATGCCTCGGTGTACGCGCCTTACGGCATGGGTAGCTGCCCGTTGCTGACACACGGCATGTCCGCCCGTGAGGCGGCGGTGCAGGTGGTACGTGCTTTTCCGACGCTGCTGAAGGAAGGCGGCGTTTCTGGCGGTGCAACTGCCAGTCTTTCGTTGAATTGGGACGACGTGGGCGGGCATCCAGGTAATCTAGGCCACCTTAGCCTGTCCCATTGATGGGGTTTTACCGTGGATGATGCTGCGCGACGCTCCGGGTCGGTGACCCGGTGGCGTGACGAATTGCACGAGCCGATGGAGCGGTGGTTTCTGATGCTCGCGGCGTTGGTATTGCTGGCGGCGGGCATCGGTATGCGTACCCCCACGCCCTCCGACGAGCCGCGCTTCGCGTTGGTCGCCCATCAGATGGCGGCATCCGGCAACTGGCTGATTCCCCATCGCGGTGCGGATTGGTACTCGGATAAACCCCCCCCCTGTTCATGGCGGCGCAGGCCGCATCGCATGCACTGACGGGGGATTGGCGCATCGCCTTCCTGTTGCCGTCGCTGCTGGCCTCGCTGGGCACCTTGTGGCTGATCTACGACCTCGGGCGACGGCTATGGGGACATCGCGCCGGGCTGTGGGCGGCGCTGGCGCTGCTGTGCACCGTGCAGTTCGTCTTCCAGGCGAAACGCGGCCAGATCGACCCCACCGTCACGTTCTTTGTCACTGCGGCGAACGTCGGCATCCTGCGGCATGCGCTGTTAGGGCCGGACCGCCGCGCGTTGTGGCTCGGCTGCTTCGCGGCCGGGTTGGGCGTCATCACCAAGGGCGTGGGCGTGCTGGCCTTCCTGATGGTGGTGCCGTGGTGGTTCGCACGGAAATACCGCTGGCAAGGGTTGGCTCCCGCCGACGGCGGTATCGCGGTATGGCTCGGTGGTGCGCTGGCCTTCGTCGCCGCGCTGGCGCTTTGGCTGGTGCCGCTGGCGATCTACGTGCATACGCATGACAGCGCCGCCGCGCGTGCCTACGTCAACGACATCTTCGTGAACCAGACGGTGCACCGTTACGTGCATCCGTGGAACAGCTTCCAGCCACCGTGGTTCTACATCGAAGTGATCTTCACCTCGTGGTTGCCCCTGAGTCTTGCCTTGCCGGGACTGTTGCCGGCATGGCGACAGGCGCTGCGCGAGCGCGACGCTCGCGTGCTGCTGCCGTTGGTCTGGGCGGTGCTGGTGATCGTCTTTTTCAGTCTCACGCGCGCCAAGCGTGATGTGTACATCATGCCGGCGCTGCCGCTGCTCGCACTTTGCGCGGGGCCGTGGCTGAGCAGCATTCTAGAAAAGCGCTGGGCGCAATGGCTGGCCATCGGCTTCGTGCTCCTGCTGGCGTTGCCGCTGGTGGTGCTGGGCGCGCAGGCGCTGGTGCATCCCTCGGCGTGGATGCAGCGCTTCGCTGCGGGGCGTCAGCTCGGGGCGAATGCATCGTCGTTGTGGCTGGCGTTCCTGGTGATGGGTGTGTGGATGCTGGCGTGCGCGGCGTTGTTCCGCCTGCGTCGTGCCGGCATCGCCGTGCTGGCCGGCATGGCGGGCGTCTGGATGGTCTGGGGGCTGTGGGTCGCGCCGCTGTTGGCGCGCGCCAGCTCGCAGGAGCCGCTGGTGCGACGCGTGGAACAGGTCGTCGGACCGAACGCGAAGCTGGCGTTGGTGGCATGGAAGGAAGAACTGCCGCTGGCCTTCCATCGCAAGGTGGCCGATTTCGGCTTCGTCACGCCGTGGCATGAGCAGTTGGCAGATTCGATCCGCTGGCAGGAGCAGTCGCCTTCCGATCGCTGGGTGCTTGTGCTGTCGGACATCATGGCGCCTTGCGTCGACCCGGCGAAGACGCTGGACATGGGTGTGACCAGTGGCCGCGACTGGCGGCTATACCGGCTGGATGCGGTCGCGCCGGCTTGTCGCGGCGGCGTGGTGCCTGCGGGCGACGTGGATGATTGGGGCGGCATCGACCGGGGCCGCTGACCATCATCCGGTAATTCGCTTTTTCGTTCTCCGTAACCAGCGCACCTTGCGTCCTTTCGAGTTTCCAGTGTGACGACATCGACCTCCAGCTCTGTTTCGCCATCCACGCCGCTCCGTCGCCTGCAGGCTTCGGTGATGGCTATGCCGTGGCTATGGTGCTGGCTGGTGGCCGCGCTTATCGCCATCTTTCAGCACGGCCCGATGCCGATGTATTCCACGCGCACGTTGTCGGTGGCGTGGGAAATGTGGCTGCGGCAGAGCTTCCTGGTGCCTTACCTCAACGGTTTGCCGTACAGCGACAAGCCGCCGTTGCTGCTGTGGCTGATCCATCTCGGCTGGGCCGTTGGCGGCGTCGGCGACGTGTGGCCGCGCCTGTTGGAAGTTTTGCTCGGCGCGGTGCAACTGGTGCTGGTGCATCGGCTGGCGCAGCGTCTGTTTCCCGATCGCCCCATCGTGGCGCGGACCGCACCGTGGATACTCGCGGCTTATAGTTTTGGTTTCCTGTTCGGCCTGCAGGTGATGTACGAAGTGCTGCTCGCCGACTGCGTACTGGCGGCGCTGTTGTGCCTGGTACCGACGGAAAAGCGGGAGGCCCCGCGCTTCGGCTGGTTCGCACTTGCCGTGGGCCTGGGCTTGCTCAGCAAGGGCCCGGTGATGCTGCTTCATGTGGCACTCCCGTGGCTGCTGGGGCCGTGGTGGAACCGTTGGGCGAAACAGGAGCGTCGTCGCTGGTATATCGGTGGCGCGGTTGCACTCGTGGCTGGCCTTCTGCTGCTGTTGGCCTGGGTTCTCCTAGCCACCACCACCGGCGGCGAAACCTACCGTCAGAAGCTGGTCGTCCACCAGACCGCTGGCCGCGTGGTGGATGCGTTCGCGCACCGCGAGCCGTTCTGGTGGTATCTGACGGTGCTGCCGGTTCTGCTGTTTCCCTTTGTACTCTGGCCGCGCGTGTGGGTTGCGCTGGCATCGTTGCGCCGTCCGCTGGAAGTCGGTCTGCGATTCCTCGCGGCATGGCTGGTGCCTGTGTTCATTGGCTTCTCGCTGGTCAGCGGCAAGCAGCCTTATTACTTACTGCCGGAGTTCGGCGGATTCGCCTTGCTCATGGCGGCGTCTCTCGCCTTGCTGCAAGAGCGACGCCCCGTCGCATCACGCTGGCTTGGCCCGTGGCCGCTGGCGCTGGCGTGCGCGGTGGCGGGCGTGGCGTTGCTTTCCATGGAGTCACTGGTGCGGAGTGGGCACATCAGCGATCACCTGTTGATAGGTCTGACCCGGTACAGCATGCCGTTCGGCATCGCTTTCCTGCTGCTTTCCGTACCTCTGCTCGTGCTTCGCAAGGGCGAGTTGTATCGCGTCGCCATCGTCGGCCTCATCGCCGTCGTCACCGCGAATGGCCTGTTCACGCTCACGTTGTGGCCTGCCTACGACTTCACCCCAGTGGCGCGCATGCTGGCCCACGCGGAAGCGGGTGGCCGCCCGGTGGCCAACCTGGAATCGAACGACGGCCAGTACACCTTCCTGGGACGCCTTACCGAGCCGGTGACGCAGCTTCACAGCGTCAACGAAGTGAGGCAGTGGGCGCAGGCGCATCCGCAGGGGCTGGTGATCACCTATCCGCGCAGGCTATCCGCCGCGGCCCGCGCCAATGCCGTCTACATCCAGCCGTTCCGCGGCATCTGGCTCGCGGTGTGGCCGGTGTCTGCTTTCGTCGATGCGCAATCGCGCGGGCAGCTGGACGAATAGGCTCTTAGGCGGCGCGCTGTCGCGCACTGCGCGGCGGCATGCCGGTCCAGCGCTTGAACGCGCGACGGAATTCGCGTGGGTCGCTGAAGCCGATCTCCAGACCGATCTCGGCCACGCTGAGGGTGCCGCCGTGGAGTAGTTCCAGCGCACGCTCGGCGCGCACGCGGTCGTGGATTTCGCGGAACACACGGCCGCCTTCGGCCAGTCGGCGGCGCAGCGAGCGTTCGCTCATATTGAGCATGCGCGCCACGTCAGGCAGGCGTGGCTGGTTGCGCAGATGACTGCGTAGCAGACGCTCCACCGAGGCAACAACTTCCTGCTGGGGCCCATCGACATCGTGTTGTTGCGTGCACAGGGACAACGCTTGCTGCGCGGTCAGCGGGTTGTGCGTGGGCAGCGGGTGCTCCAGCCACCGCGCGTCGACCACGATGCGGTTGTGGCGCGCGCCGAACACCAGTTCGCACTGGAAGAACTCGGCATAGTCCTTTGCGCAAGCGGGTCGTGCGTAGGTCAGCTCCAGACGCATCGGCTGGAAGCCAGGGCCGGCCAGCTCCCGCGCAATGTCCAGCGAACTGGCGAACAGCTCTTCGCAAAGGAACGGTAGTAGCGGCGCATCGTTGAAGCGCGGCCACACGGCCAGCGCCACCTCGCGCTGGCTCAGCACTTCAAAACTCACGTCGACCAGGCTGCCACTCACGCGATGATGGGCAATGCCCACCTGCATGGCGTCGCCGAAGGTGGCGGAGGTCATCATGGCAAGGCCCAGCAGGCCAAAGCTGCCAAGTGTCTCCCCGCGCCCCACGGCCAAGCCCAGGCCCGGCTCCCCGGTGGCCTGTAGTGCCCGCCGGATCACCGAATGCGCTTGCCGATAGGAAATGCGCAGGGTCGGGTCGTTGAGCTGCTCACGCGTCAATCCTGAGCCTGCGAACCAGCCGTCGCAGCGCAACCCGCGTGACAGCGCCAGCTGGGTCAGGTGCACCAGAATGTTCGGCGGCGTTTCGGCCACGGTATAACGCGCGTCAGCGCCCGGCGGCGCAACGGCGTCATCAATGGCATGGCTGACGGCAACAGACGTCATGACTCAGCTCCCACCCCCTGAGCACGCCGGGCGACCCGGCGACACCCCTTGATCTATATCATGGTGTCAGGCCCATCGCCTTGCGCAATGCACAAGGCCGGGCGCCGTTGTCCCTCGGGAGAGCGCTGATGAGTACCATCCTGGCCCATTTTCGCCGTGCCGCCTGGCTTGGCCTGTTCCCCCTGGCTGCCTGCGCCCCCGTGCACGCGCCGGCACCGAACGTGCCCTCGGACGAGGCAATATCCGCCGTCGCATCGCTGCGGACAGCCGAGCTGCTACCGGCAGCACCCACAGCAGGTACGCCCCGTTACGACGCTGACCGGCAGGTATTCCTGGCCACGCGCAAGCTACAGGGCACGCCGCGCTGGACCCTGGCCCAGCAGGACGTGGATTACGCCACGCCCAAGCTGATGGGTGATTTCAGCTGCGCCATGGGTGTATCGCTGGACGCCGCGAAGCTGCCGAAGCTGGCGGCCCTGGTGGATGCCACCAGCAGCGCGGCGGATGCCTCCACCGCGCCTGCGAAGAAGGCCAACCAGCGGCAGCGTCCCTTCCTGATCGACGAGGGCGCGACCTGTCAGTCCACCGCGCAGCTCGCCAAGAGCTTCGACTATCCCTCCGGCCACGCCACGCGCGGCTGGGCAGTGGGGCTGGTGCTGGCGGAATTGGCGCCGGATCGGGCCAGCGACCTGCTGCTGCGTTCCCGCGCCTTCGCCGACAGTCGCGTGGTGTGTGGCGTGCACAACCTCAGCGCGATCGAAGCCGGCGCGATGAACGGTGCGTCGGTGGTGGCGGTGTTGCATGCATCGGAAACCTTCCAGGCAGAGCTGGCGGCGGCGCGCGTGGAGTTGGCGGATTACCGAAAGATGGCCCCGTCGAATGCGGGAACGCAGTGCAGCGCAGAACGTACCTTGATCGAAGCCACGCCCTACTGACGACTACGCGCCGGCCGTTGCTTCAGTTGACCGTCAAGGGTGTGGCTTGTCACTCTCGGAGTGTGCTCCTGCGGAAGAGGCGGCCGTCGCTTTCTTCCACTGCTGCACCCAGCCGGTTAGATCGGCGAGCTGCTTGTCCTGTCCATCGCGCATGGCCATGCCCACCGCCGCGCCGGCTACGTGGCCGGACGGATCGATCAGCATCAGCGTGGGATAGATGTTCACGCCCAGCGTATCGATCAAGGCTTGCCCGTCATGCAGCACAGGCCAGCGCAGGCCGCGGTCGTGCAAGAAATTTCGGGCGGTGTCTGCGTCTTCATAGGTAATGGCGACGAAGCCCATATCGCCGTTTGCCTTGGCGAATGCATTGAGCACAGGCACCTCGGCAATGCAGGGTGCGCAGTCGGCAAAAAAGAAACTCACCAGCGTGTAGCGTCCGCGCAGGTCACTCGAGTGCAGCGACTGACCTTGCAGTGAGGGCAACTCGAACGGCGGAAACGCACTGCCACGTCCGAAGGAGAAGCGCCCCGTGCCGGTAGTGGTGCCGGGTGGGCGCAGGCGCAGCATGGCGGTGTTCGCCTTGCTGTCACTGGTGCTGCTGTAGTCGCGGCCCGCCCCGAGCTGCTGCGCAAACGCGGCGTAGCTGACCGGCTTGCCGTTGGCGTCGAGGTAATGGACGTCGGGCGAGGAGCCCAGTTGCAACGTGGCGACGAAACGTTGTTCGTCATCCTGTGCGGGTGTGGCGTGGAGCGATGAGGCGAGCAATGTCAACGCCAGCATCGATGCGAGTCGTGCCGCGTACCGCATGCGGATCTCCCGTCGAAAGAAGAGGCCGGCGAAGATACGCCGGCCTCGTGTCGCGCTTACTCGCCGATGGTGAGCAGCGAAGCGTTGCCGCCAGCGGCGGTGGTGTTGATGGTGAGCGTGCGCTCGCCGGCAAAACGCAGCAGGTAGTGCGGGCCACCGGCCTTCGGGCCCGTGCCCGACAGACCTTCGCCGCCGAACGGCTGCACGCCGACCACCGCGCCGATCTGGTTGCGGTTGACGTAGCAGTTGCCCACGCGTGCACGGGTCTGGATGAACTCCACCGTGTCGTCGATGCGGCTGTGGATGCCCAGCGTCAGGCCGTAACCGGTGGCGTTGATCTGGTCCACCACTTTCGGCAGGTCATCGGCCTTCCAGCGGATCACGTGCAGCACCGGGCCGAAGATTTCGCGGGTCAGCGTGGCGAGGCCCGGGATTTCGTAGGCACGCGGTGCGAAGAACGTGCCGTTGCCGGTGGTCGCCGGATCGAGCGTCACTTCACCGATCTTCTTCGCTTCCTTGTCCATGCGCGCGGCATGGTCCACAAGGATCTTCTTCGCGTCCTCGTCGATCAACGGACCCACGTCGGTGGACAACTGGCCTGGATCGCCGATCTTCAGCTCGGCCATGGCGCCGGCGAGCATCGCATTGACCTTGTCGGCAATGTCTTCCTGTACGAACAGCACGCGTGCAGCGGAGCAACGCTGGCCGGCGGACTGGAACGCGGAGGAGATCACGTCCTTGACGATCTGTTCCGGCAGCGCGGAGGAGTCGGCAATCATCGCGTTCTGGCCGCCGGTTTCGGCGATCAACGCAGCGATGGGTGCGTTGCGCGCGGCGAGTGCGCGGTTGATCGCCCATGCCGTTTCGGTGGAACCCGTGAACGCGACACCCGACACGCGCGGATCGCGCGTCAGTGCGGCACCGACGGTGGCGCCGTCACCCGGCAGATACTGCAGCACATCGGCGGGAACGCCGGCATCGTGCAGCAGCTTCACGGCGACGTAGCCGATCAGGCTGGTCTGTTCGGCGGGCTTGGCGAGCACGCTGTTGCCAGCGGCAAGCGCGGCGCTCACCTGGCCCAGGAAGATGGCCAGCGGGAAGTTCCACGGGCTGATGCAGACGAACACGCCGCGGCCATTGAGGAACAACTGGTTGCTCTCGCCGGTCGGACCCGGCAACTGTTCCGGATGGCCAAACAGGCGGCGTGCCATGGTGGCGTAGTAACGCAGGAAGTCGGCGGCTTCGCGGATCTCGGCGATGGCGTCCGGCAAGCTCTTGCCCGCTTCGCGCACGCACAGTGCAATGAACTCACCACGGCGCGCTTCGAGCTGCTCAGCGGCGTGCTCAAGAATCGCAGCGCGGCTGGCGGCAGGCAGGCGATCCCACGCGTGATGCGCGGTAACGGCGTTGGCCAGCGCCTTGTCGACGGTGGCGCTGTCGGCGGTGACGTAGCTGCCCACGACCTGACGGCGATCGGCGGGATTGGTCACCTGCACGGTAGCGCCGGTGCTCTTGGCACCCGGCACCAGCGGTTCGGCGTTCCACGGACCGTTGTTGCTATGGATTGCCTCGGCGAGGGCCTTCAGTTCGTTGTCGTTGGAGAAGTTGACGCCCATGGAGTTCTTCCGAAGTTCACCGTAGAGATTCACCGGCAGGGGGATGCGCGGGTGAGGGATGGAGGCAAAGGAGCGCACGGTCTCGCACGGATCGGCGACCAGTTCGCGCACCGGCAGCGATTCGTCAACGACGCGGTTGACGAAGCTGGTGTTGGCGCCATTTTCCAGCAGGCGGCGCACGAGGTAAGGCAGCAGGTCTTCATGCGTGCCCACCGGTGCGTACACGCGGCACGGCACGTTGAGCCCGCCCTTATTAGCATCGGGCTTGCCGATCACTTCGGCGTAAAGGTCCGTGCCCATGCCGTGCAGGCGCTGGTACTCGTACGGACGACCCTGCGCGATGTGATGCACGGCGGCGATGGTATGCGCGTTGTGCGTGGCGAACTGCGGGTAGATCAGTGCCACGCCCGCGTCCAACAGCTTGCGCGCACACGCGAGGTACGACACGTCAGTGTTCGGCTTGCGCGTATACACCGGGTAACCGGAAAGGCCGTTTTCCTGCGCGCGTTTTACTTCCGCGTCCCAGTACGCGCCCTTCACCAGGCGCACGTACCAGCGGCGGCCGGAGGCACGCGCGGTTTCGATCAGCCAATCGATGACGAAGGGCGTGCGCTTGGCATACGCCTGCACCACGATACCGAGGCCGTTCCAGCCTTCCAACGAGGGATGCGCGAACACATCGCCAATGATGTCGAGCGAAAGCTCCAGGCGATCCGCTTCTTCCGCATCGACGGAAAGCGCGATGCCCTGCTTCATCGCCAGCTGCGACAGCTCAAGCAACTTGGCAGTGAGATCACGGCGTGCAATCTCACGCTTGGCCACTTCGTAGCGCGGGTGCAGCGCGGAGAGCTTCACCGAGATCGACGGTGCATCGGTGTGATTGGCGAACGGACCACGCGACCCGATCGACGCGATCGCGTTGCGGTAATCCTGCTGGTAGCGCTCAGCGGTTTCGCTGGTGAGCGCCGATTCGCCCAGCATGTCGTAGGAATAGCGATACATCGCATATTCCTTCTGCGCGCAACGATCCAGTGCGTCGCCGATGGTCTGCCCCATCACAAACTGGTGACCCATGATGCGCATGGCCTGACGCACGGCAAGGCGAATCGCCGGCTCACCTGCGCGGCCCACCAAGCGGCGCAGCGCGCCGGTGAAATCGTGGCGGGTTTCTTCGGACAGCGTCACCAGCTTGCCGGTGAGCATCAGGCCCCAGGTCGACATGTTGACGAACACCGACTCGCTCTGGCCCAGATGCTTCTTCCAGTTCGCATCGCCCAGCTTGTCGCGGATCAGCTTGTCCGCGGTGGTTTTGTCGGGGATGCGCAGCAGGGCTTCGGCCACGCACATCAACAGCACGCCTTCTTCCGACGAGAGGTCGTACTGGCGCATGAAGGATTCGACCGCGCTCTGGTCCTTGGCGCGGGCCCGCACGCGGGTCACCAGCTCGGCGGCCAGGTCGATCACCTTTTCGCGCTCGACAGCGGGCAGGGTGGCTTGGGCAAGCAGGTCGTTGACCGCTTCGGTTTCGTCGCGCAGCCAGTTGGCGGTAATGCGCGCACGCGCCGGCTCCACGCCGGTCGGCAGTTCGGGACTGAGAATGAGCTGTGTCACTAGAGTTTTAGCCGAGACGTTGGTGGGGCGGGGAATCGCGGGATTGTACTTGTGGGGGAATACGCACGCACCCGTACGTGGTGCTGCGGTGCGGCAGGGCATGCCGCCGACCTACATATATATGTGGGCGGGGCAGGAGAACCGGTAGAGAGGTGCCCGGGCCGGATGTTCTGTCGCCCTACGGCATGAGAACGGGGGCGGCAGATTGACATGTGGCAAACCGTCGCACCCCTCGCGCGACTCACGGAGGCCGACCCGGGCACGTCGGAAGCCCATTGCCCAAGCCCATGACAATTCACACAATCGCACGGAGACACACGTCGCGCGCATGCCGACAGACACAGCGGCGCGCGTTCATCCTTGCTTCAAATCAAGCACATGCGGCGTTGTTGCTCCCCGACGCGCTCGCGGCCTATCATGCCTGCGTTCCAGGCACGCCGGGTTCTCATGATCGTGCTTCGACCAGCAGTGGCCGGCTTGCCGTGCGCGACGATGTGGCTCAAGCCCAATCGCGCCCTCAGCCGCCGCGACCTGCGTCGACTGATCGGAGGCCTGGCAGCGCTGGCGCTGACGACGGCCGTGTTGGGAGCATGGCAGGGGAATGTCTTTGCTCCTTTATTCGCACTGGTCGAGTCCACCGCGGTGGCTTTCGCCTTGGGCGTGGCTTGGCGGGCGGGCGACCGCAGCGAACGCATCACCCTCGACGAGTCGTCGCTGGAGGTGCAATCCCTGCCAGGTCGGCGAAGTGCGCGCTTTCAGACGTACTGGGTGCGTGTACAACTGGTGTCTGGCCAAGGGAGAGGCCGTCTGTTGCTGACGTCGCACGGACGGGAGCTGGAAATCGGGGCTTTCCTCGGGGAAGAGGAGCGTGCCGAGCTGTCAAGGAAACTCATGGTGCTGCTGGCGGAGTTGACTCAAAAGCAGCGCAGGTAGGTTCAACAAAGGTGCATCACGACATGACATCTGGCGGCATCAGGCCTGAGTGGTATCAAGCGAGCGGTCACGGCAGCACTCTTCGCACTCACGATGTTCGGCGGCGTGGCGCTCGCCAATCCGCAGCCCGGGCAGTTGAACATGACCCGCGGCGTATCCACCTGGTCGCCTGAGGCTTACTTCCTCAACAACGTTGCCTTCGGCGTTTGCGTCGTTATCGGCATCCTTGTGTTCGGCGCGATGTTCATCGCCATGTTCCGCTTCCGCAAATCACGCGGCGCAGTGGCCGAAAAGTGGTCCCACAACACGACGCTGGAAATCGTGTGGACCACCATCCCCGTCATTATCCTGATCGTGCTGGCTTATCTCGCCACGGGCGGTCTGCGCACGTTCGCCGACACCACGGGTTCGGAAATGACCGTCAAGGTCACCGGTTACCAATGGAAGTGGCGCTATGACTACGTCGACTACAAGGGCAAGGCGATCGACAAGGTCGGCTTCATGTCCAAGCTCGACAAAGAAAGCGACGAGACGCGCCAGCTGAATTCGGGCCTCGACCCGAACGCAGTGAAGGTCGACGGTTACAACACCTACCTGATCAACGTGGACAAGCCGCTGGTGGTACCGGTCGGCACCAAGATCCGCTTTGTCATCACCGCTGGCGACGTGATCCACTCGTGGTGGGTGCCGGCGCTGGGCTGGAAGATGGATGCCATCCCGGGCATCGTCAACGCGGCCTGGACCAACATCACCGAGCCGGGTGTGTACCGCGGTCAGTGCGCCGAGTTGTGCGGCCAGGATCACGGCTTTATGCCGATCGTGGTGAAGGCGCTGCCGAAGGCCGAGTTCGAGAAGTGGCTGGCCGATCAGGAAGCCGAGGCCAACAAGCCCGCGCAGCCTGCCGCTCCAGCGGCGGCTTCCACCGCTGCCGCACCCGCTACGGCGCAGGCGACCGACGCACCTGTTTCGCAGGGCCATCAAGGCTGAGCAATCAGCCCATCAACAGCATTCGCATTTAGGTAGAGGTGTAAGGCATGGCCCACGCAGCTACACACGATCATCACGATGATCACCACGGCGCGCCCAAGAATTTCTTTGTGCGTTGGTGCATGTCCACCAACCACAAGGACATCGGCACGCTCTACCTGGTGTTCTCGCTGTTGATGTTCTTCATTGGCGGCAGCTTCGCGATGGTGATCCGCGCGGAGTTGTTCAAACCCGGCTTGCAGCTGGTGCAGCCGTACTTCTTCAACGAAATGACCACGATGCATGCGCTGGTCATGATCTTCGGCGCGGTGATGCCGGCCTTCGTGGGCCTGGGCAACTGGATGATCCCGCTGATGATCGGTGCGCCGGACATGGCGTTGCCGCGCATGAACAACCTGTCGTTCTGGATCTTGCCGTTCGCCTTCGCGCTGCTGCTGTCCACGCTGTTCCTTCCGGGCGGTGGCCCGGCCGGCGGCTGGACCATGTACCCGCCGCTGTCGCTGCAGGGTGACTCGGTGGCGTACCTGGTGTTCGCGGTGCACTTGATGGGTATCAGCTCCATCATGGGCGCGATCAACATCATCGCGACCATCCTCAATATGCGCGCGCCGGGCATGGATCTGCTGAAGATGCCGGTGTTCGTGTGGAGCTGGCTGATCACGGCGTTCTTGCTGATCGCGGTGATGCCGGTGCTGGCGGGTGCGGTGACCATGCTGCTCACCGACAAGTACTTCGGCACCAGCTTCTTCAATGCCGCGGGTGGTGGTGATCCGATTCTGTTCCAGCACATCTTCTGGTTCTTCGGTCACCCCGAGGTCTACATCATGATCTTGCCGGCCTTTGGCCTGGTGTCCGAGATCATCCCGACCTTCGCGCGCAAGCCGATCTTTGGTTACAAGGCGATGGTGTTCGCCATTGCCTCGATCGCCTTCCTGTCGTTCATCGTGTGGGCGCACCACATGTTCGCAGTGGGTCTGCCGCTGGGCGGCGAAATCTTCTTCATGTACGCCACCATGCTGATTGCGGTGCCGACGGGCGTGAAGGTGTTCAACTGGGTCAGCACTATGTGGGGCGGCTCGATGACGTTCGAGACGCCGATGCTATTTGCCGTGGCGTTCGTCATCCTGTTCACCATCGGTGGCTTCTCCGGCCTGATGCTGGCCCTGGCCCCGGCGGACTTCCAGTACCACGACTCGTACTTCGTGGTGGCGCACTTCCACTACGTGCTGGTGACCGGCGCGATCTTCGCCATCATCGCCGCCACGTACTACTGGCTGCCCAAGTGGACCGGCCACATGTACTCGGAGACCTGGGGCAAGATCCATTTCTGGAACAGCGTGATCTGGGTGAACGTGTTGTTCTTCCCCCAGCACTTCCTGGGCCTGGCTGGCATGCCGCGCCGCATCCCCGACTACAACGTGGCATTCGCCAACTTCAACATGATCAGCTCGATCGGCGGCTTCCTGTTTGGCGCTTCGCAGCTGATCTTCGTGGGCGTGATCATCCACGCGGTGTGGTTCTCCAAGAAGAAGGCTCTCGACCGCGTGTGGGAAGGCGCCAGGGGCCTGGAGTGGACGCTGCCGTCGCCGGCGCCGTACCACACGTTCGAAGTGCCGCCGGTGATTCACGACGAAGAACTGGCTCACGGCCACACCGACGATTGATACCAAGCATGATCGCTCCGGCCTTGTGCCGGGGCGACGGGAAGCGAACGGATGAACCAGTCATCGACAACAACGATCGAGCAGGCCCGCAAGAAGGGCGTCCGACTCACCGTCACGGTGTTCGGCGGCATTGCCTTCGCGATCTTCGTGCTCTCGTTGTTGCAGGGGCTGAAGTACTCCTGACGCGACCGCTGTCGCATTTCCATGTCGTACCGTTGACGTAGACAGAGCGTTCCACAGGGATCTCACATGGCTCAGCAAGAAGGCGTTTATTTCGTTCCATCCAAGAGCCAGTGGCCGATCGTGGCCGCGGTGGTCATGTTCGTGACCGTGCTCGGTGCCGCGCATTGGCTGAATGCGCCGCCGGGTGAGGCGACCCTTGGCAAGGCGCTGCTCACCATCGGGTTCCTCGGCATCCTGTTTATGTTCTTCGGATGGTTCCGTTCGGTGATCCGCGAATCACTGGCGGGCAACTACAACAACCAAGTGGATCGCTCGTTCCGCATGGGCATGATGTGGTTCATCTTCTCCGAGGTGATGTTCTTCGGCGCCTTCTTCGGCGCGCTGTTCTACGCCCGCATGTTCGCGGTGCCGTGGCTCGGCGGCGAAGGCCATGGCGTGCTGACCCACCAGTTCCTGTGGGACAACTACGCGGCTTCGTGGGGTGCCAGCGGCGGTGGCGGTCCGGGGCGCATCGGTGGCTCGTTCCAGACCGTGGCGCCGTGGGGCCTGCCGCTGCTGAATACGCTGATCCTGCTTTCCTCCAGCGTCACCGTGACCATTGCGCACCATGCGCTGAAGGCAGGTCATCGCGGGAAGATCCTCGTGTTCCTCGGCCTCACTGTGCTGCTGGGCGCCACCTTCCTGTGGTTCCAGGCGCACGAGTACATCGAAGCCTACAAGGAGCTCAACCTCACGCTGCAGAGCGGCGTGTACGGCTCGACCTTCTTCATGCTCACCGGCTTCCACGGCATGCACGTGACGCTGGGCACGATCATGCTGGCGATCATCTGGCTGCGCGTGGCCAAGGGTCATTTCACCAAGGAGCACCACTTCGCGTTCGAAGCGGTGGCCTGGTACTGGCACTTCGTCGACGTGGTGTGGCTGGGTCTCTTCATGTTCGTCTACATTCTCTGAGGCGCTGACGCGTCGCAACAAAAAGCCCGCCGAATGGCGGGCTTTTTGTTGGATCCGCCGCCGCCCTGAGGACGCGCTCCGGGATGGAAAAACGAAGGCCCGCCAGTGGCGGGCCTTCGGGGAACCAGATGTCGCAAGCGAGGCGCCAGCGACGGCGGGAAGCTACAATTACTGGCCCACGCCATGCGGATGGAGCCAGCCCATCCAGATGCCAAGCACGACCATCAGGATGAGCAGCACCGACAACCCGATACGGCGCGTCAGCGCCCACACCGTGCGCTTGCTGCCTTCCTTATCGGTCATCATGAAGTACAAGGCCTGACCAAGATTGAACAACACCACCAGCAGCAGAATCACCAGCGCATATTTGTAGATGGTTTCCACGTGATAGGTCCGAACGTTTTTGACATCCGCAGTATAGCGGTCGTGCACGGTGCCACTGCGTGAAGTGGCTGCGCCGTCCGTCGTGGTTTGCGCTGCTGCTCACGGTGGCTGGCGCCTTGCTTTTCATACGTTTGGGCGTGTGGCAGCTGCATCGCGCGGACGAAAAAGAGCAAATTCTGCGGCGGTATGCCACAGCGGAAACAGCTGCCCCGCGCGACTTTGCCGCAGTGGCCTCGAATCCCCCCGTCGATGCGTTTCCACGCATTCGCGTGGAGGGTGAGTACCGCACTGATCGTCTCTACTTGCTGGACAACCCGAAACACGATCAGCGCGGCGGCGTGGAAGTCTATGCGCCTTTCCGTCTGCGCAGCGGCGACCACCTGCTGCTGGTGGACCTCGGCTTTCTACCCGGTAACGGCACCGACCAGGCGCCACAATTGCCGCCGTTGCCCACGGGTGTGCAAACGCTGCAGGGTCTCTATGTGCCGGCGCCTGGGGTCGGTTTCGAAATGGGTGGTAATGCGTTGGCACGCCAGACGCAGTGGCCCAAGACCACCGTCTACCTGGAGCTGCCGCAAGTGGCCGCTGACCTTGGCACCGCGCTGTATCCGCAGGTGCTCATCCTTGATGCGGAACCTTCCTCCATCTACGTGCGCGAGCACACCATCGACTTCTCGGCGATGCCGCCAGCGCGCCATCGCGCTTATGCTTTCCAGTGGTTTACCTTCGCCGTCGCGGCGGTAGTGATCTTGCTGGTACTGCATCGTCGTCGACCTTCCCGATCGGACAAACCATGAACTCACCTGATTCCACCGCGTTGCGTAAAAGTCGCCTGAAGCTGCTGCTGATCGCGCTGGTGTTCGCTGCGCCGATCATCGGGGCGATGTTGCTGACGCTCTCGGGCTGGCAGCCCAGTGGGAAGGCCAACGGCCAGCCGGTCACGCCGCAGCGCAACTTCGCCGCGGAGCAGGTGCCGGTATCCCTGACCAATGGCGATACCTGGGCGTGGCGCGCCAGCGAGCCGCAGCTCACGCTGGTAGCGCTGGTCGGGCCCGATTGCGCGAAACAATGCATGGATGTGCTCACCAAGATCGCCGCGGCGCGCATCACACTCAATCAAAACGCATCGCGCTTGCGCCTGCTGTACGTGGGCAAGCCGCCAGTCGATGCTGCCGCCAGCGGCATGACGAGTTATTGGAAGCTGGGCCAGGATTCGATGGGGGCCTTGGCACCGTTCACGCCGACCACGCCCGACACGGTCAATGCGCTGTTGGTCGAATCAGACGGTACGGCGCTGTCGTTCTATCCCGCGGGCTTCGATCCCACCGGCTTGCGCAAGGACCTTCAGAAGGTGATCCGCTGATGACCGCCCGTTCCATCAGAGTGCTGCGCGGCCTCGCGTTGCTCGCGGCCGTGTTCGCCTTTGGCGTGGTGATGTTTGGCGCATTCGTGCGCTTGTCCAACGCCGGTCTTTCCTGCCCGGACTGGCCGACTTGCTATGGCCGCGCCGCGTGGCCGGAGCAGCAGCATGAGATCGCGCAGGCCAATCAGGCTTTCCCAGATCGCCCGTACGAAACGCACAAAGCGTGGCGCGAGCAGGTGCACCGCTTCCTCGCGGGTACGTTGGGCACGCTGGTGCTGGCGCTTGCGTTGGTGGCCAGCTGGCGCCGGCCATGGGCGCGCTACGCGGTGATCGTCGGTGCGATCTGCGCCGCGGTAGGCGTCGGGATGTACATCAAGGGCGAGCACCACTGGTCGTTATGGGTGTCACTCGCGGCCATAGGATTGCCACTTATCGCGGCCATGGGACTCGACCGGCCGGGCGCATGGCGCATCAGCGTGCTGGCCTTCGCCGTGGTCGTATTCCAGGCCATGCTTGGTATGTGGACGGTGACCTTGCTGCTGAAGCCCATCGTGGTCATGGGCCACTTGATGGGCGGTATCACCACGTTCGCCTTGCTGGCCTATGCCGCGTTGCGGTTCGCGGGCGTTAGTGCGCCCAACGACAGCTATGCCGGTCTGCGTGCGGCGGTGGTAGTCGGCATCGTGCTGTTGCTGGCGCAGATCGCGCTGGGCGGTTGGACGTCCTCCAACTACGCGGCGCTCGCCTGCGGTACGGACTTCCCCAAATGCCTGGGCCAGTGGGCTCCGCCCACCGATTTCCATGAAGCCTTCGTATTGTGGCGCGGCATTGGCGTGAACTACGAAGGTGGCGTGCTCGATATGGCCGCGCGTAGCGCTATCCAGATCACGCATCGCATCGGTGCGTTGGTGGTGTTCTGCTATCTGGCCTGGCTGTCGCACCGCGTATCGCGCCGAGGCCTGCGCGCGCAGGGGCTGGCGATTGCTGTGGTGTTGGTGGCGCAAGTGCTGCTGGGCATCAGCAATGTGCATTTCGGGCTGCCTTTGCCGGTGGCAACGCTGCACAATGGCGTGGCTGCGCTGCTGTTGTTCACCCTGCTGGCTACGCTGGCGCGCACGCAGAAGCGTCATGGCGACGCGATGTTTCTTTCCTACGGACACCGTTGACGATGAGCAGACGTTTCCATGAGTACCTGGAACTGACCAAGCCGCGCGTCGTCGCGCTGCTGGTGTTCTGCGCCGTCATTGGTATGTTCCTCGCCGTGCCCGGCATGCCGCCGTGGCGTGCGTTGGTGTTCGGCACGCTGGGCATCTGGATGGCGTCGGGCTCAGCCGCCGCGTTCAATCACTTGATCGATCAGCGCATCGACAAAGTGATGGCGCGTACCGCGCATCGCCCGCTCGCCACCGGGCAGCTCACGCCGCGCCAGGTGTTTACGTTTGCCCTTGTTCTGGGCGCGCTGTCGATGGTGGAGCTGGTAGTGCTGGTCAATCCGCTGACCGCGCTGCTCACCTTCGGTGGCTTGATCGGCTATGCCGTGGTCTATACGGCTTACCTCAAGCGGGCGACGCCACAGAACATTGTGATTGGCGGGCTGGCTGGCGCGATTCCGCCGGTGCTCGGCTGGACAGCGGTGACGGGTGCGTTGCATCCGTTCGCACTGCAGCTTTGCCTGATTATTTTCGTGTGGACGCCGCCGCATTTCTGGGCGCTGGCAATTTTCCGCCGCGACGATTATTCGCGTGCGCAGGTGCCGATGTTGCCGGTAACGCATGGCGTGGTGTTTACGCGCTGGCACGTGTTGTTCTACACGATCCTGCTGGTGCTGGTGACGTTGCTGCCGGCGCTGACGGGGTATAGCGGGATGGTGTATCTGGGCGGCGCGGTGGTGTTGGGTGCTGGTTTTCTGTATTACGCGGTGCGGTTGCTTAATCCGCCGGATGAGTTTTTCGCGATGAAGGTGTTTAACTATTCCATCGTGTACTTGATGGCGTTGTTTGCGTTTTTGTTGGTGGATCATTGGTTGATGGAGCCGTTGGTGCAGCATCAGGGTGTGGTGCTCGAGCGCACCATTTGACGTTGTTTTCTCCCTCTCCCCTGTGGGGAGAGGGTTGGGGTGAGGGGTCAATCTAGCCTCTCCGCTTCATAAAAGCCGTCATCCCTGCGAAGGCAGGGATCCAGTGACTTTGCTCTTGGTTGTCGCGTCGCGTCGACCTGGCCGCCTACGCGGCGGGCGTTTCGACCTCCTGCCGGAGGCCGAGTCACTTTTCTTTGCTTGCCCACGCACGCGCAGGAGCGCGTGCGAACGGCGGAGCCGGCCCGAAGGGCGAAGGGCAGGATGCCCGGAGTAAAGAAAGTAACCCGAAGAAAGGGCACCCCGGATGAGGCGCCTTCCGGGCTTCGCCCTCCAGGTACGCGTGCGGGTTCCGGGCTTTTCGACGGGGCTCCTGCCCCGGCGAAAGTGGCTGGCATCCGTGCCAGCCACCCCTGCGGGGCCTTCTCTCCACCCGCCCGCCGCCTCATACGGGGCCCGGTAGATCAAAAGCCAGGGCGAAGGACAAAAGCCAAAAGCCAAAAGCCAAAAGCCAAAAGCCAAACCGTAAAGCGAATGCCCATCTGTGGGGCGCCTTGTGCGCGACTTCAGTGCGGCGTTGTCACTGAACCCTGCGAGCTTCCGTTACGGCCGCCCTCACATCCCACCCCAACCCCTGAACGCAGCAACTTTCGTCACCCCAAGCCCCTGTCATAGGGTTGACACTTCTGCACCGCAGCAAGACAATGCGCGCGCCACCGGGCGCAACCTGCCCTCAGTGGCCTCTGTCCTATCAACCCAAGGCATATGGACGTTTACCCTAGTCGCAACGTCGACATCCGCGAGCATCGGGTGCCGGCATTGCATTACAAGCTGATCTGCTGCGGCGACCGCCTGCGGTCGGCTGGCGCTTTCCTGGACTAGGGAAGACCGGCCCTCCCCTGACGGCGCCACAGCGCCGTTAACGAGGAGAAAGGGCCATGAAGCTCCTTCGCGATTTCTTTCGTCTGCGTGTTGCCCGCTCGGGCCGCCGTATGGATTCCCGTTCCTGGACGATCACCGTGCCGGCTCCGTTGAGCCAGGCGCAGGATGTTCCGTCGTCCGAAGCTCACCGCCTTTCCGACGCTCCCCGTGGCCATCAGGTCGCGCGCCGGAAGGAACATGCCGTTTCGCAAGCGCATCGTCATCTGCAGCTGGTATCCAGTCACTGATGAAGACCTCGTCGCGCCTTGTGCTGCCGCGTAAGGGCTGGCCTCCGCCAGTTCCGTGGTGCCCAGGGCGGCGAAGTCCGTAATGCAGGTCTTGGCGTCACTCGCGGGGTAAGCCCCGCCGGCTCGCTGGTCCGGCCCAGATGTCCCGATTTCACGGAAGCGAGTCATGTTGAAGCACTCCACCCAGACGGTCCCCAACAAGGCGGCCGGCTCGAGCGCCGCCGCGCCGGTGCGCGTGGTCGTCGCCCAGGAGGCGTTCCGCCATAACGAGGCGCTGTACGCGGCCCTCGATACCAGTGCCGCTGGGCTCAATGAAGAGCAGATCAGCGAGCGCCTGGACCGCGATGGCCTCAACGAGGTCTCGCACGAGAAGCCGCCGCACTGGTCGGTGCAACTGCTCAAGGCGTTCAAAAACCCGTTCATCATCGTGCTGCTGGTGCTGGCGGTGGTGCAGGTGGCAACGGACAGCAGCGATCTCACCGGCCCGATCATCATTGCGGTGATGGTGGGCATCAGCGTGCTGCTGAGCTTTACGCAGGAATACCGTTCCTCGAAGGCAGCGGAAAAGCTCAAGGCAATGGTGCGCAACACCGCCACGGTGACGCGTCGCGCCTCGGACGGCCACAGCGAACGCATCGAAGTGCCGGTGGGCGAGCTGGTCGCGGGTGACATCGTGCATCTGGCCGCGGGCGACATGGTGCCGGCTGACCTGCGCCTGGTTTCGGCGAAGGACCTGTTCATCAGCCAGGCCATCCTCACGGGTGAGTCGCTGCCGGTGGAGAAGTCGGCACCCGCGCACGTGCACAGCGGTGAGGAGCTGGAAGGCAGCGCGCACAACGACAACCCGCTGGATCTGCCCACCATCTGCTACATGGGCACCAATGTCGTGAGCGGCACTGCCACGGCGGTGGTGGTGGCGACGGGTGCGCGCACGTACCTGGGCTCGATTGCGCGGACCATCGTCGGCCAGCGCGTGCAGACCAGCTTCGACAAGGGCGTGAACAGCGTCAGCTGGCTACTGATCCGCTTTATGGCGGTGATGGTGCCGATCGTTTTCCTGATCAACGGTCTGGACAAACACGACTGGCTGCAGGCGTTCCTGTTTGCGCTGTCGGTGGCGGTGGGCCTGACGCCTGAGATGCTGCCGTTGATCGTGACGGCGAATCTCGCCAAGGGCGCTTTGGCGATGTCCAAGCGCAAGGTGGTGGTGAAGCGTCTGAACGCGATCCAGAACTTCGGTGCGATGGACGTGTTGTGTACCGACAAGACCGGCACCCTCACGCTCGACAAGATCGTGCTGGAGCGCCACCTGGATCTGTACGGTGAGGAATCGGACGAGGCGCTGGAATACGGCTACCTCAACAGTCGTTTCCAGACCGGCCTGAAGAACCTGATGGACAAGGCGGTGCTGACGCATCGTGACCTGGAAGAGGTCGCGCAGCACTACCGCATCGTTGACGAGATCCCGTTCGATTTCCAGCGCCGCCGTATGTCGGTGGTGCTGGGCAACGGTGATGGTCACGAGCTACTCGTGTGCAAGGGTGCGGTCGAGGAGATGCTGGCGATCTGCTCGTCGGCGATGGCTGGCGACGAAGTCTTGCCGATGACCGACGAGATGCGCGCGGACATCAAGGCGATGACGCGCGGCCTCAATGAGGACGGTCTGCGCGTGCTTGTGGTCGCTATCAAGCGCCAGCCGCCGGCCAGCCGCGCCTACGGCGTGGCAGATGAAAGCAACCTTATCGCGGTCGGCTGCCTGGCCTTCCTCGATCCGCCGAAGGACAGTGCAGCCACCGCCATCGCGGCGCTGCATCACCACGGCGTCGAAGTGAAGGTGATCACCGGCGACAACGAGGCGGTGACGCGCAAGATCTGCCGCGAAGTGGGGCTGGATGTCGAGCACTCGGCGCAGGGCAAGCACATCGAGCCGTTGAACGACGACGAGCTGGATGTGCTGGTGAAGCGCACGACGGTGTTCGCCAAGATGTCGCCGCTGCAGAAGGCGCGCGTGGTGAAGTCGCTGCAGCGTCAGGGCCACACCGTGGGCTTCCTGGGCGACGGCATCAACGATGCGCCGGCGTTGCGTGAAGCCGATGTGGGTATCTCGGTGGATACCGCCACCGACATCGCCAAGGAATCGGCGGACATCATCCTGCTCGAAAAGAACCTGATGGTGCTGGAAGAGGGTGTTATCGAGGGTCGCATCACCTTCGGCAACATCATCAAGTACATCAAGATGACGGCCAGCTCGAACTTCGGCAACATGTTCTCGGTGCTGATCGCGAGTGCGTTCCTGCCGTTCCTGCCGATGTTGCCGTTGCAGATTCTGGTGCTGAACCTGCTGTACGACATCTCCCAGCTGTCCATTCCGTTCGACCGCATGGACGACGAGTACCTGCGCAAGCCGCGCAAATGGGACGCCAGCGACATCGGCCGTTTCATGGTGTGGATCGGTCCGGTGAGCTCGATCTTCGACATCACCACGTTCCTGCTGCTGTGGTATCTGTTCGGCGCAAATTCGCCGGAACACCAGTCGTTCTTCCAGTCCGGTTGGTTCATCGAGAGCTTGCTCACGCAGACCTTGATCGTGCACATGATCCGCACGCGCAAGATCCCGTTCCTGCAGAGCATCGCCTCGGCACCGGTGCTGGCGCTGACCACGGCCATCATCATCATTGGCATGTACGTGCCATACACGGACCTTGGCGCGAAGATCGGCATGATGCCGATGCCGGGCGTGTACTTCGGCTGGCTGGCCGCGACGGTGCTCACGTACTGCGTGCTGACCCAGCTGATGAAGTTGGTCTATATCCGGCGGTACGGGCGCTGGCTGTAAGCTGAGGTCACGGCGGCCGTGGCCGCTGTGACCATCCGGTTGGTCGTTCCGTTGCGAGCGGAACGACGACGATGCGGGCTGGCGGCTTGCCGTGGGCGGTCGTCGCCGGTTGGCCATTCCATAAGGACGCCGCCAAGGCGTTTCGTCTGATCACAGACTCCCGCAAGGGAGTGCGTGGATGCTCTTGCGTCACGCTTCAACAAGGGAGGTCATGCCATGAAAGGCACCTTCGCTCTTCTCGACATTGCCGGTTACGTTGCCCTGCTGCTGTGGGGCACCCACATGGTCACCAGCGGCGTGCTCCGTGGTTACGGCAGCATGCTGCGCCGCTGGATGGGTCGCTATCTCGGCCATCGTCCCGCTGCGCTTGGCTTCGGCGTGTGCGTCACTGCACTGCTCCAGAGCAGTACCGCTACCGGCCTGATGGCTACTTCATTCGCTGCCAGCGGTTTTCTTGGCCTGGCTCCCGGGCTGGCCGTCATGCTTGGCGCCAATGTGGGTACCACGCTGATCGTGCAGGTGATGTCGTTCGACATCTCCATCGTGGCACCCGTGCTGATCCTGATCGGCTTCACCATTCATCGCCGCACGGACGATGTGAGCTACGAGAACCTCGGTCGCGTCGCCATCGGCCTGGGCCTGATGCTGCTCGCTCTGCATCTGCTGGTTGGCGCGATGGCGCCGGTGGAGAACGCCGCGGTACTGCACGCCATCCTGCAGAGCCTGGCCAGCGAGCCGGTGCTCGCGATGCTGGTGGCCGCGGTGCTGACCTGGGCCTGCCATTCCAGTGTGGCGGTGGTGCTGTTGATCGTGTCGCTGGCGACTGCGGGCGTGGTTGACGCGCCGGGGGCGCTCGCACTCGTGCTGGGCGCCAACCTCGGCAGCACTATTCCCGCGTTGATGGAGGCGCATACGCCGTTCGCTCGCCGCTTGCCGATGGGCAACCTGATGGTGCGTGCGTTTGGTTGTGTGGTGTGCCTGCCGTTGCTGCCGTTGATCGCGCACTGGTTGGCTCCGCTCGGCGCCTCGCCGGCGCGCATCGTGGTGAACTTCCACACCGCGTTCAACCTGGCCCTCGCGTTGATCTTCATCGTGCCGGTGGAAAGTCTGGCACGCCTGCTTGTGCGCCTGCTGCCCGAGCCCCCCAAGCCCAATGATCCGGGTGTGCCCCAGTATCTGGATGAGGGCGCGCTGGATTCAGCCAACGTCGCGCTGGCGAACGCAGCGCGTGAATCCATGCGCATGGCCGATATGGTGGAGAGCATGCTCAAGGGTCTAGTCGAGGTGTTCGGCAAGGACGATCGCACGCGCGCCGCTGCCGTTAGCCGCATGGACCCTTCGCTGGACAAGCTGGGCATGGCTATCCGCGAGTATCTGGCGGATCTTGGTGGTCAGGCGCTGAACGAGGAAGACGGCGAACGCAGCCAGGAGATCCTCGCGTTCGTCATCAATATCGAGCACATCGGCGACATCACCGCTAACAACCTGATGGAGTTCGCCGCCAAAAAGGCAGCCAGCGGACAGGACTTCTCTGCAGACGACATCCAGGACCTGGCCGCCATGCACACGCTGGTGATGGAAAGCCTGCGTCTGGGCCTCACCGTGTTCCTGCGTGGCGATCTGCGCGCGGCGCAGCAGCTGATTGCCCGCAAAGAGGCACTGTGGCGGCTGGAGAACGAGGCGTCGGAGCGGCACATCAAGGCGTTGCGCGAGCGTCGTGACGGCGGTGGTGGCGGGGACGTCTATCTGCGCATCCTGCGCGATCTCAAGCGCATCCATTCGCACCTGGCGGCGCTGGCCTACCTGCCGTTGGAGCGCGCCGGCCTGTTGCAGGATCGCCTTGTGCGCGAGCCCGCGACGACCTGACGTAAGCCTCGCTGGCTACCGTATTCAACTTGTAAAGGAGCAACGGCACATTGGACCCGGACCCATCGACTGAGATCGAATTTTCTTGCTGACGACGCCGTCCTCGTTCCTGCGCGTACTCCTTCCGGAGTGATTCCCGCGAGCGGTGGCTGACGTCGGTCACACCGCGAGCGGGGCATGCGTTTCAGCTCCAGGCGATCTGAAACGCCATCCCCTTCGCAAATACTTCTCCGCTGCCGGTACGGTGGTGGAGAGCAGCCGCATGCCAAATATTTGCAGGGGAATCCCCATGTTTTACCGCCTGTCCCGCACTTTCATTGCCCTGTCCATCGTTTCGCTGCTCGCCGGCTGCGGCCACCGTGCCGGCGACCAGGCCGTCGCACCGGCTTTCGTGGACGACCATGGGGTGCTGCGCGTGCCGGATGGTTCGCCGCTGCGCAAGGAACTGGTCATCGCCCCGGTCCAGATGCAGGCCGCGCCGCACGCCATGCAGTTCCCCGCGACGGTGGAGGCCGACCCTGCGCGGACGGCGAATGTGCTGGCGCCGCTCACAGGCCGCATCAGCGATCTGAAGGTTGGGTTGGGCGACCACGTGACCCGCGGCCAGCTGCTCGCAGTGATCGATTCGGGCGATATGGCGCAGGCCAATGCGGACGTGGTCAAGGCCACCGATGCGCTCGCCCTGGCCAAGAAGGCGCTGGATCGCGCGCGGGGTGTGCAGCAGGCGGGCGGCAACGCGGTGAAGGATCTGGAAACCGCGCAGAGCAACGACAACCAGGCCCAGGCCGAGATGGACCGCGCGCAAACCCGCCTGCGCGCCTTGAGCGCCGAAGGTCAGCAGGGGACGTCGCGCAGCATCCGCATCACGGCACCCATGAGCGGCTACATCACGGCGCTGAGCGCCGCTCCCGGCACCTACGCTAACGATGCCACCGCCGTGCTGATGACCATTTCCGATCTCGATTCAGTCTGGATCACTGCCAACGTGCCGGAAGCCGACGTCGGCCACATTGCCAAGGGGCAGGCGATGGACGCGACGTTGTCTGCCTACCCAGATCAGGCCTTCCATGGCCAGGTGAGTTTCGTCAGCCAGGTGCTGCAGTCCGATACGCGTCGCGACATGGTGCGCGCAGTGTTCTCCAACACGGATGGACGCCTGAAGCCGAACATGTTCGCCCAGGCCAGCATTGCCGTGCCGCAGCCCGCACAGGTGCTCGTGCCGCAATCCGCATTGCTGATGAACAACGACAACACCACCGTGTTCGTGGAAGTGTCGCCGTGGACGTTCGAGCGCCACACCGTGGAGCTGAGCTACGACGAAACGGCGGGTGCCCGCGTACTGAAGGGCCTCAAGGCCGGCGATCGCGTGGTGGTGAAGGGCGGGGTTCTGCTCAATGATTAACGCGATCTTCCACTTCTGCTTCCAGAAGCGCGTGCTCTTCATCGTCGTTTCGGCGCTGGTGTTGTGCTTCGGTTATTACTCGTGGACGCAGTTGGCCATTGAGGCCTATCCGGAGCTGAGCGACGTCACCGCTCAGGTGACCACGCAGGTGCCGGGTCTCGCCGCGGAGGAAATCGAACAGCAAATCACCATTCCGCTGGAGCGTGGCCTGTCGGGAACGCCGGGCCTGGTGAGCATGCGTTCGAGCAGCACGTTTGGCCTGTCGCTGATCACCCTGGTTTTCAAGGATGGCGCCGAGGATTACTGGTCACGCCAACGCGTGATGGAGCGCATCAGTCAGGTGACCTTGCCGCCGGGCATCACGCCCGGGCTTGATCCCGTGTCCGGCCCGGCAGGCGAGATCTATCGCTATACGCTTGAATCGACCAGCAAGAATCTGATGGAGCTGTCGGAGCTTCAGCGTTGGGTGGTGGTGCCCGCGTTGGAGCGTGTGTCCGGCGTCGCCAACGTGGACATCTTTGGCGGCTTCACCAAGGAGTTCCGGTTGGAACTCGACCCGAACAAGCTGCTGAAATATGGCGTTAGCGTCAGTCAGGTCAGCAGTGCGATTTCCGCCAACACCGCCAATGCAGGCGGAGGGCGCATCACCCGCGGTGAGCAGTCGTACATCGTGCGTGGCATCGGCATGGTGCATACGCTGAAGGATCTGGGTGATGTCGTGGTGACCCAGAGCAATGGCGTGCCCGTGCTCGTGCGCGATCTCGGCAAGCTGGAGTACGGCCATCAGGTTCGCGAGGGCATTCTCGGTAAGGACAACAACCCCGATACCATCGAGGGCATCGTCGATCTTCTCAAGTATGAAAATCCTTCTCGTGTGTTGGAGGGTATCCACTCCACAGTCGCTGAGCTGAACAAGCAGCTCGCGGCGCAGGATGTGCGCATCGTGCCGTATATCGACCGCGATGACCTGGTCGAGGCCACCAAGGAAAAGGTCTTCCACACCGTGATGGAAGGCGTGGGCCTCGTGTGCATTGTGCTGATCCTGTTCCTGGGCAGCCCGCGCTCGGCCATGGTGGCGGCGGTGGCCATTCCCATGTCACTGGTGACGGTGTTCATCCTGATGCAGTTCACGCATATGCCGGCGAACTTGTTCTCGCTGGGTGCTATCGACTTCGGTGTGATCGTGGACGGCACCATCGTGGTGACGGAAGCCATCTTGCGGCGCCGCGAGGAGAAACCCGAGGCCGTACTCACCGAAGACGACGTGATGACGGTGACCAAGCATGTGGGTCGCTCGATCTTCTTCGCTACATTGATCATCGTCACTGCTTACTTGCCGTTGTTCGCGTTCGAGCATGCTGAGGGCAAGCTGTTCCGCCCGATGGCCTTCACCGTTGGTTATGCGCTGTTGGCGGCCTTGCTCTGTACGGTCACGCTCACACCGGGATTGGCGTATATCGCACTGCGCAAGCCGCGGAAGATCTTCCACAACAAGCCGCTGGAGCGTCTGCAGCGCGCGTATACAAACTCATTGGGCCGCCTGCTGGGCAAGTTGCCGATTGTGTACTCGGTGGCCGGCGTCGCCTTTGCCGGCGTGCTGATACTGGGTATGACCATTGGCCGCGAATTCTTGCCCGAGCTGGACGAAGGCTCGCTGTGGCTGCAGGTGCAGATGCCCACCGGTCTGTCGCTGGACAAGGCCAGTGCCATGACGGCGGATTTGCGTCGCGCAGTGCGCGAGTTTCCCGAAGTGTCCTTCATCGTCACCCAGTTGGGTCGCAATGACACGGGTACCGACCCGTGGACACCGTCACACGTCGAGTCCGGCGTGGGACTGAAGCCGTACGACAAATGGCCGGATCATGAGAGCAAGGCGGAGTTTCTGCGTCGCTTCAATGCCCGCATGCAACAGATCCCCGGCATCTCGGTCGGCATCAGCCAGCCTATCGTTGACGGCGAGAACGACATGATCGGTGGTGCGCACAGCCCATTGGTGTTGCGCATCTATGGCGACGACCTCAGCGAACTGCGCCGCATCGGTGGCGAGATCGTGGACGTGTTGCATGGGGTGCGTGGCACGGCGGATGCATCGATCTTTCAGGAGCCGCCGATCCCGCAGCTGGCGATCACTGCCGATCGCGATGCGGCGGCACGCTACGGCATCAATGTCGGCGATATAAGCAATCTCATCCAGACGGCCATTGGTGGATCACCGATCACGCAAGTATATGTGGGGGACCGCACCTACAACGTGACGGCACGCCTCTCCAACGAGACTGCAAACAGCCTGGAAGCCATCGGCCAGTTGCCTTTGACCTCTGCCAGCGGGGCGCAAGTACCGTTGAAGCAAGTGGCGGATATCCGCTACAAGACGGGCGAAAGCACCATCGCACACGAGCAGACCAAACGGCAGATCACCATTCGTGTGGACAACCGTGATCGCGCGCTTTCCGAGTACCTTGCTGATGCGCAAGCCCAGATCGATGCCAAGGTGCATTTCGACAAGCAGGCCTATCAGCTGCAATGGGCTGGAACATTCGAGAATCAACAGCGAGCGCAGGCCCGTCTCGTGGTGGTGATGAGCTTGGTGCTGGCGATTATGCTGGTGTTCCTGTTCTTCGAATTCGGCAAGCTGCATCAGGCGGTGATGGTATTGGCGGTCGTTCCGCTGGCGACCGTCGGTGGCCTGATTTCACTGCACGTGCGCGGGGAGACGCTCAACATCGCTACTGCTGTGGGCTTCATCGCGTTGTTCGGTGTCGCGGTACAGAACGGCATCATCATGGTGGCCAACATCAACCGCGTGCGTAAGGAAGGCCTGCACCTGCGTGATGCCGTGCTGGAAGGCGCTACCGAGCGCTTCCGTCCCGTGTTGATGACGGCCACCGTGGCCAGCGTAGGCATGTTGCCGGCAGCGCTCGCCACCGGCATTGGCACTGACGTGCAGCGCGGACTCGCCACCGTGGTGGTGGGCGGTCTACCTATCGCGACACTGCTGACGCTGTTCATCCTTCCGGGGTTCTATTTCGCCATCGAGCGATTCATTGAGCGCCGTCGTCGCCAACATCGTCCGCACCCGTCGAAGGTGCTGTGATCATGAAAAAGACCACGTTCCGTCACTCGTTCCGTCCGTTGCTCGCATGGAGCATCGCCGTTGCTCTTGCCGGTTGTGCCGTCGGGCCGAACTACAAGCGGCCCCAGGCGCCCGAAGCCACAGAGTACGCACCCACGCCGATCGCACGGGATACCGCGTCGGCGACCGGCCCAGGCGGCGAGTCGCAGCATCTGCTGCAGTCCATGGATATTCCTGGCCAGTGGTGGACGCTGTTCCACTCCGAGCCGCTCAACGCGCTGATCGACGATGCGCTCAAGCACAACGCGGACGTGGAAGCCGCGCACGCCTCACTCAAAGTGGCGTGGGAGGCCGTGTATGCACAGCGCGGTGCGTATTTCCCCCAGGTCAACGCTAACGCGAACTCCACGCGGACGGATACCGCTAACGACGTGGCCAGCGGTGCAGCGTCCAATGCGAGTCTCTACAACCTGACCACGGCGCAGGTTAGCGTGTCGTACGTGCTCGATGTGTGGGGCGGCAACCGTCGCCAGGTGGAATCGCTGGTGGCGCAAGCCAATCAGCAGCGCTATCAGTTGGAAGCCACCTACCTCACGTTGACCAGTAATGTGGCGAATGCGGCCATCGAGCAAGCCTCGTTGCGCGCGCAGATCCAGACGACGCACGAGATCATCGAAGCGCAGACGCGCATTCTCGATACCTTGCAGCGACAGCGCACGCTGGGCGACGTATCCGACGCGATCGTGGCCGCCCAGGTCACAGCGCTGGAGCAGAGCAAGGCCACGCTACCGCCCCTGGACAAGCAGCTGGCGCAGCAGCGCGATCTGCTGGCCACTCTGACCGGCCGCACGCCGGATCAGCGCATCGATGCACAGTTCACGCTGGACAGCCTGCGGCTTCCCTCCGACCTGCCGCTCAGCCTGCCGGCGCAACTGGTGGAACAGCGACCCGACGTACGCATGGCGGAGGAACAGTTGCATTCGGCCAGTGCGCAGGTGGGTGTTGCGATCGCCAATCGGCTGCCCAACGTACAGATCAACGGTTCGTTTGGCGGGACCTCGGAAAAGGCCAGCCAGGTATTCAGCGCGGGCAGCGGTTTCTGGAGCCTGGGGGCGTCAGTGACGCAGCCTTTGTTCGATGGCGGCACACTCAAGCACAAGCAGCGTGGTGCGGAAGCAGCCTATACGCAAGCTGCCGCGCAGTACCGCAGCACGGTACTTCAGGCGGTGCAGAACATGGCCGACACTTTGCACGCCATTGATGCGGATGCTCAGGCGCTGGCGGCCAACGAACGCGCCGAACGCGCAGCGGCGCATAGCCTCGATGTGGCGAAAAAGCAGCTGGCGTTGGGTGACCTGAGCGAAAGCGCCATGCTCGCTACCGAGCTGGCGTGGCAGCAGACGGCGCTGGCGCTGGTGCAGGCACGGGCCGCGCGTTATGCCGATACCGTTGCCTTGTTCCAGGCGTTGGGTGGCGGTTGGTGGCATCGCAAGGATGTGGAAGACGTCGCTACGGGGCGTACAGACGGCTCGCACTGAACCATAGGGCTGGCGCTGCAGTGATGCAGTGTCAGCCTTCCAGCTCGATGCCCAGGCTGTCCAGCAGGGCAACCGCTTCCGGTAGCGAGAAGCGTGCGCGCTTGATGTCGTTGTGGAATACGTCGATGCGGTAGTTCTGTGCTTCGACGAAGTTGGCCCGTCCGAGCCGAGTGCGCGCAAATACGCTGTCGCGCAAGTCGGTGCCGTGAAAATCGGCGTCCTCGCAATTTGCGTCAGTGAAATCCACATCCAGCGCGCGGCATTCGATCAGCACGAACTCGCGCAGGTCCAGGCCGAAGAACGAGGAGTCGTTGATCACGCAGCGCTCGAAAGCGAGGGCCTTGGCCATGCGTACGCGCGGCCAGTGGGCGCGAGTCCAATCGATGCCCACCATCTTGCAGTCGATGAAACGGGCCGCATCGAAGCCGCTGCCGGTGAGCTTTGCCAGGCTCAGATTGCACTCGCGGAACTCGCAGTCGCTGAAACGGCAGCGCGCCAGCGTGGCCTCGCTGAACTGGCAGCGGACGAAGCTGCAGTCGTGGAAGCGGATGCCATCGAGGGCGGCGCCGTTGGCTTGCACGTCCTCGAACGTCGCGTCGTCGTAGGCGTTATCGGTCCAGGGCAGGGCAGTCATGCGTGGATCAGCGCGAGCCCGGCTCGCACGCCACGCGCCGCTTATGGCGCCACCACAGCACCAGTGCCACCAGCAGCACTGCGCCGCCGACCAGCCACAGGCCGTTCTGGCCACGATGGATCCATTTGGCGAGCCACTCGTGATTGTCGGCGCCGAAGTAGCCCAGATACACCCAGATCGGCACGCTGATCAGCGCGGCCAGTCCGTCGAGCAGGAAGAAGCGCAGGAAGGTCACGCGGTGTGTAGAGCCTGCGGTGATGAACACCGCTGTGCGCATGCCGGGCAGGAAGCGTGCGATGAACATCAGGCGGTTGCCGTAACGCTCGAACTTTTCCTGCACCTTGGCGTAGCGCTCGGGCGTGAGCACGCGCGCTACGAAACGCAGCTTGAGGATGCGTGCACCGAAGTGATGGCCAAGCAGGAACATGCCCGCGTCGCCCACCAGTACGCCAGCCATACCGACACCGAACATGGTGTGCACGTTGGCGTAGCCGAGGCCGGCGATGACACCACCGGCGACGAGGGTGATGTCCTCGGGCAAAGGCACGCCGGCGCCGCACAGCAACAACGCGAGGAATACCGCGAGGTAGCCGTTCTCAGCGAACACCGTGATCAGTCGTTCAAGCAGTTCCATCTACATCCATGCCTTGGCGGACTACCCAATGCTTCACAAGAGGATTCGATGATCCCATACGAAGACGTCCATACGCTTGTCGCAGCGCAGGATGTCCCATGTTCCCTCTTCCAAATGGCATCGCTGGGGCGAGGCGGGCATCTTGCCGGGTGGTTGGTTAGAACCCTGTTGTGTCGTGCCGGGGGCGCCCGTGGGGCGTCGTGTCAAGCGGAAGGCCTGGTCACCCGTGCGGCGAGCAGCTCGCGCAGTTCCGCTTTTTCTGCGCTGTCCAGCGCGCTCTCGCGGCTCTTGGCGGTGAGCCAGTCGCGGCGTTGAATCACCGCCTGCTGTTCCATGCGCCGCAATGCGTCGAAGAACTCGGCGCGCTGCGCTTCCGGTTCCCCCACGACCATGGCCGCCATCAGCTTCTGTAGGGCGGGGTACTCGGGGCGCTCGGCGAAGTGTTCCACCAGCATGGCCGGGTTGATGCCCGGCCGCGATCGCGCTATGTCGATCAGCTCGGCCAGCAGTTCCACGCCGGGCTTGTCCATGCGCAGGAAGCCGTACGGTCGTTCTACCTGATCGGCGGCGCCGGGTTGCGCCAGCAGCAGAGCGATGGCGCTGCGCACCAGCGAGCGTTGCACCACGGTGGGACGATTCACCGATGTGCGCGGTGCGGGTGTGGTGTCCATGGTCGCGCGCGCGCCAGTACGTTTTTCCAGCTCCTGCGCCATCAGGTCGCGGAACGCGCCGTCAGGCAGGCGGGCGATCAGAGGGCGTGCACGTTCGGCCAGGCGCGCACGGCCGTCCAGGCTGCCGGTGTCGACGTCGTGTGCCAGCTCGCCGAAGAAATACTCGGAGAGCGGCGTCGCGGCTTTCAGGCGTTTCTCGAAACCGTCCTTGCCTTCCTTGCGGATCAGCGTGTCCGGGTCCTCGCCATCAGGCAGAAAAAGGAAGTAGGCCTGCCGACCGTCGCGCAGGCGTGGTAGCGCCGATTCCAAGGCCTTCCACGCGGCGGCTCGGCCGGCGCGGTCGCCGTCGAAGCAGAACACCACGTCGGGCGCGGCGCGGAATAGCACTTCGGTGTGCTCCGGCGTGGTCGCGGTGCCCAGCGTGGCCACCGCGATGGGCAGGCCGGCCTGGTGCATCGCGATCACGTCCATGTAGCCCTCGACCACCACGATGCGCGCAAGGCTGGGGTTGGCCTGTTTCACCTGCCATAGCGCGAACAGTTCGCGGCCTTTGTGGAACAGCGGCGTTTCTGGGGAGTTGAGGTATTTGGGGCCAGGCTCTTTTTGAGGAGTGCGGGCAGGGGTGCCCGCTTCTTGACCTTCGCGCGCAGGAGGCGCGCTGGAAATAATGCGGCCGCCGAACGCGATCACACGGCCGCGTCGATCGAGAATGGGGAACATCAGGCGTTCGCGGAACCGGTCGTAACGGTTGCCACGCTCGTTGCTGGCCACCATGCCGGCTTCGTTGAGCAGCTTCATGCGGCGGTCGTTGCCGCCCAGAGCCTTGATCACGCCGTCGAAACCGGCGGGAGCCCAACCGATACGGAAGCGCTGGATGGTCTGCGCATCCAGTCCGCGCTTCTTGCAGTAAGCCTGCGCTTCGGCGCTGCGCGGCAGTTCCTTTTCGTACCAGCCGGCCGCAGAGTCGAGCAGCGAGTAGAGATCGGTCTTGTCCTCGCGTGGACGATCATCACCGCCTTCGCGCGGCACCGTAAGGCCGACCGATTGCGCCAGTTCTTCCACCGCATCGGGGAATTCCAGACGCTCGTAGTCCATCAGGAACTTCACCGCGCTGCCGTGCGCGCCGCAGCCGAAGCAGTGGTAGAACTGCTTGGCGGGGCTCACGTAGAACGACGGCGAGCGTTCGTTGTGGAACGGGCAGCAGGCGGTCCATTCGCGGCCGGCTTTCTTCAGCGGCACGCGCCGCTCGATCACGTCAACGATGTCGACGCGGGCAAGCAGTTCATCGATGAAGCTGTCTGGGATACGTCCGCGCATAAGGCGCTTAGTTTATCGGCTGTGGCGTGCTGGCGGGCGCGTTTCTGGCCGCGCGTCCCCCGATCCGGGCCGCACGGCCCACTGTGCCTGTCATCGGGCTGCCCTATGCTGTGGTCGGGGAAGCCGTCACGGCTTGGGGGTGACATGGGGAATGTATTGGGGATGGCCCGTTCGGGCCTGCAGGTGCGTTTTCGTCCTGCCGCACCGGAGGACGTCGATGTGGCGGTGCCGCTGATCTATAGCTCTGGCCCGACAGCGTTTGATTACGTGTTTGCCACCCGCGATGGCGATGATGCACAAGCCTTTCTGCGGCACTGCTTCGTCGATGGTGCAGGTGAGTTCGGTTGGCGCAACCACTGTGTGGGCGTGGTGGACGGCCGGGTGGTGGCGGTGGGGGCCGGATATGGTGCCGACATCAAATGGTCCTTCACTCTTGCGGCAGCCCGCCAGATCCTGGGGTACTACGGGACGCGGCGCGCACTGGGCGCGATAGCGCGTGGGTTGCGGCTAGAGTCGGTGATACGGCCACCCGACGGCGACATGCATTACCTAGCGCATCTGGCGGTGGTGCCGGAGTTGCGCGGCCGTGGCATCGGCCGCGCCTTGGTCGATCAATTGGTCGGTATGGCGCGCGATGCGGGTCGGAATCGCATCACCCTGGATGTCGCCGTCAGCAATCCCCGCGCCGAGGCTATGTACCGACGGACGGGCTTCAAAGTCATTGGCGAGCGCAAATCGCGGCTCGCCAACGAGCAGGGGCGTGTGCCCGACCATCGGCGCATGGAGCGCATCATCGACTGAGCTACGCCAGGTGGATCAGACCGACCACGGCCAGCAAGGCGAGCAGGAACAGGATGATGAAGATCGCGAACAGGATCTTGGCGATCCCTCCGGTTACGCCGGATAGCGTGCCGAAACCAAGCCAGCCGGTCACAAGGGAAACGATGGCGAGGATGATGGCCCATTTCAGCATGTGGCACTCCCGTGGGGAAACGATGCCGCCGGTCTGGCTGGTGGCGCCCCTGTTCTAGGTTTCCGCATGTGAAAGCTATGCAGCAAGCGTGTGCATGGCGCCGGGTGTCGTTCATGCCATCTAAGGTGTGCCGTTAAGGAACGGACCACGACTTGAGGCAGGGGCGGGGTGCTGCAGGAGCTTGCTAGCGTTGGGGCGCCGGCCTCAAGGAAGGCCAGGGGAGGAAGATCATGCGTTATGGATGGACGGGGCTGGGCGCCGCATGCCTGCTGGCTTTTTCGGCACACGCACAGGAAGCATCCCTGCTAAAGCGCTACGAGCACGTGCAGGCGCTGAACAACGAGTCGTGGACCCTGCTCAGTGCGCAGCCAAGCGATCCGCAGAAGCTGGCCAGGGCGGTAGAGGCGCTGAAGGCCTCGCTGGCGGAATCCGGGGAACTCCAGGCCGATATCGACAGCACGACATCGCTCGACGTCGCGGGCCGCCAATGGGATGCCCAGTTCCGTCTGGCGAAGGCCTATGCGCAGCTTGGCGAGCGCCCGCAGGCACTCGATGCCTTGGAGGCCTTGCTGAAGCAGGGCTGGGTCAGTGCATCCGCGGGCCAGCAGATAGCCGAGGAACATGCCTTTGATGGCCTGCATGACGAGCCGCGTTACCAGTCTGTGCTTGCCGCACTGAAACGGCTGGATTCGCAATGGAATGCCCCATCGATAGCGACGGCATCGGATGAACTGGACGAGGCCCATCGCATCGCCGGCCTGTCGCTGTACTGGTCGGAGGCGCGCTACAACTTCGCGCATTTCGACTTGGTGCCGGACCTCGACTGGAATCAGGCCTATCTGGATTTCCTGCCGAAGGTGGTTGCGGCGAAAAACCTGCATGACTACTACGACGTCATGATGCGCTTCGCTCCCTTGCTGCACGATGGCCACACCAACATCTATCCGCCCAAGACGATGTGGGACGAGTTCTATGCAAAGCCACCCATTCGCACCGCGATGGTCGATGGACATGTGCTGGTCATCGTCGTCTTCAGCCCGAAGGTGGCGCCGCAGGTGCACGTCGGCGATGAGATCGTGACGATCGATGGAGAAGACGTCCGGCGTTACGCACAGACTCACGTGGCGCCCTATATCAGTAGCTCGACACCGCAGGACGCGCTTCAGCGCACCTACGATGACCAGTTGTTGCAGGGTGACCATCGCAAGCCCGTGGCGCTGGGCCTGAAAGATGCGTCCGGCCGTGTGCGCACGATCGAGCTGTCCCGCGAAAAGGATCCCGCCGCGAAACCGACGCCCCCGGCCGAGTGGCGCATGCTGCCGGGCGGGGTGGCTTATCTGGCCCTCAACGAGTTCGGTAGCGACGATGGTGTGAAGGCTTTTGAACACGCACTGCCGCAGATCCTTCGGGCCAAGGGCCTGATCCTGGATCTGCGCAGAAACGGCGGTGGCTCGGACCTGATGGGCGCCCGGATCCTGAGCTATCTGACCGACCAGCCCATTGCGGGCAACCGCAGTCGGTCGCTGGAGTACGTTCCCTTGTTCCGTGCCAACGACGGCGCCTACGTTGCTTGGAAATCGCTGGGCGACGGTGGCACGTTCCAGGAAAAGCACGAGCAGCGCTACCCCGGCCCCGTCGTGTTGCTGATCGGCCCGCGCACCTACTCGGCAGCGGAAGATTTCGTGGTCGCCTTCGACACGTTGAAGCGCGGCGTCCTGTTGGGCGAGGCGACAGGCGGCAGCACGGGACAGCCACTGCACTTCACGTTGCCGGGCGGTGGCATGGCGCGGATCTGCGCCAAGAGCGACAGCTATCCGGATGGTCGCGAATTCGTTGGCAAGGGCATTGCGCCGCACGTCATGGTGGCGCCGACGGTGGAGGATATCCGGGCGGGGCGTGACCCCGTCATTCAGCGCGCTCTGGCCGTGCTGGCCGGCAAGGACGCGCTGAAGGGAACGCCAGCGCCCTGAGGCGCTGGCGGGCAGGCCGGGCGATCAGCCGGCCAAGCGTGCCTTGATGCGGCCCGACACCACGCCCATGTCGGCGCGACCAGCAGCCTTTTCCTTCACGGCGGCCACTACCTTACCCATGTCGCGGGCGGAGCTGGCGCCGGTCTCGGTGATGGCGGCGGTGATCAGGGCGTCGATTTCCTCGTCGCCGAGCTTGGCCGGCAGGTAGGTGTCGATCACCTTCATCTCGGCGTGCTCTATGTCAGCCAGGTCCTGGCGATTGGCCGCCTCGAACTGGCTGATGGAATCCTTGCGCTGCTTGACCATCTTCTCCAGCACGGCCAGCGTTTGCACGTCGTCGAGCTCGATACGCTCGTCCACTTCGCGCTGCTTGATCGCGGCCAGGATCAGGCGGATCACGCCGAGGCGATCCTTCTCGCCGCTGCGCATGGCGGCCTTCATGTCGTCAGTGAGCTGCTGCTTCAGGGTCATGATCTTTTCCTTGGGAAACACAAAAGCCGGCGTTGCTGAGGCAACGCCGGCTAGTGCAGGTCTACTGACTTAGCGGCAGCGGATGGACGCGCCAGCTGCCAGGCTACCTGTCATGGCGCCTAATGGAACAAGGCGCCAGAAGCCACAAACCGTCCGCAGAGCGGACGAAGGGCTCAGTACAGGCGCGTACGACGCGACGTGTCGCGCGAGAGACGACGCAGGTGACGCTTCACGGCTGCAGCGCGCTTGCGCTTACGCTCCTGGGTCGGCTTCTCATAGAACTCGCGCTTGCGGGTCTCGGCCAGGACGCCGGCCTTTTCGCAGGTGCGCTTGAAGCGACGGAGGGCAAGCTCGAACGGCTCGTTCTCGCGGACTTTTACGCTGGGCATGGAAACTCCAAGTGGTAGACTGGCTCGCCTGAACGGGCCGTTTGAATACGGTGAGCCGCGAAGTATAACGTGGAAACGACAGCAATTTCAAAGCCCCAATACAGCCCAGTGGTGAACAAGCCAGTGCTGGGCATCGAGACCTCCTGCGACGAGACCGGCGTAGCCCTGCTGCGCTGGGAACCGTCCGCGCCCGGTACCGGTCTCCTTTCACATACCCTTTACAGCCAGATCAAGCTGCACGCTGAGTACGGCGGGGTGGTGCCGGAGCTGGCCAGCCGTGATCACGTGCGCAAGCTGCTGCCGCTGGTGCGCGAGGCGCTGGCGCAGGCAGGGCTTACCCCGGCTGACCTCGGCGGCGTTGCCTACACCGCCGGTCCAGGCTTGGTCGGCGCCCTGCTGGTGGGGGCCTCTGCTGCCCGGGCCATGGCCTGGGCGCTGGGCGTGCCGGCCATCGGCGTGCACCACATGGAAGGCCACCTACTGGCTCCACTGTTGGAGGAAGACCCGCCGGAGCCGCCATTTGTGGCGCTGCTGGTCTCGGGTGGCCACTCCATGCTGGTGGAAGTGAAGGGCATCGGCGAATACAAAATCCTGGGCGACACGCTGGACGATGCCGCCGGCGAGGCCTTCGACAAGACGGCCAAGATGATGGGCCTGCCGTATCCGGGCGGTCCCGCGCTGGCCAAGCTGGCGGAGCAGGGTAGACCGGGCGCGTTCCGTTTCTCGCGCCCCATGACCGACCGCCCCGGCCTCGATTTCAGTTTCTCGGGCCTGAAGACCCAGGTGCTGCTGGCCTGGCAACAGTCGGACAAGAGTGAACAGACGCGTGCCGACATCGCTCGCGCCTTCGAGGAAGCCATTGTCGACACCATGATCATCAAGTGCCGTCGCGCGCTGCAGGCCACCGGGGCGAAGCGCCTGGTGATTGCCGGCGGCGTGGGCGCCAACAAGCGGTTGCGCGCCGAATTGGCCGCGGCCGGTGCGAAGGATGGCTTCAAGGCGTACTTCCCGCGCTTGGCCTTCTGCACGGACAACGGCGCGATGATCGCCCTGGCCGGCGCGATCCGCCTGGCACATGGCCAGTATCAGGACGAATCGGTGCAGGTGTTCCCACGCTGGGACCTGGAAACGCTGCCGCCGGCGGTGTGAGCTCGCTTTTCCTGCAGGCAGATCGGTAACCTATCCGGATGGATATCGTTTTCATCGAAGACCTGCGCATCGATGCCGTCATCGGCATCTACGACTGGGAGCGCCGTGTGCGCCAGACGTTGTCGTTCGACATCGAGATGGCGTTCGACAACACCCTCCCCGCCGCGAGCGACGACATCACGCTCACGCTCAATTACAAGGACGTGTCCAAGCGTCTGATCGACTACGTCAGCGACTCCAGCTTCGGGCTGGTAGAAACGCTGGCGGAGCGTTGCGCCGCGATCATCCGCGAGGAATTCGGGGTGTCGTGGGTGCGGCTGAAGCTGTCCAAGCCCGGCGCCGTGCGTGGCGCGAAATCGGTGGGTGTGCGCATCGAGCGCGGCACGCGCCCGCAGTGAAGCGTTGAAGCGATGGCACGCGTCTACCTGAGCCTGGGTTCTAACCTCGAACCCGTGCACCACCTCAATGCCGCGCTGGATGAATTGCGCGCGCATTTCGGCGCGATGTCCGTGTCGCCGGCCTATCGCAGTAAGTCGGTGGGCTTCGACGGGGCAGATTTCGTCAACCTCGCGGTCGGGTTGGATACCGACCTTTCTCCCGAAGCGCTCAACGATTGGCTGCACGCACTGGAAGATCGCCACGGCCGCCGCCGCGACGTGCCGCGTTATTCCGACCGCACGCTGGACGTGGACATCGTGCTCTATGACGACCTGGTACGGCGTGGCAAAGGGCACCTGGACATTCCGCGCAAGGAGCTCAAGCACGCCTTTGTGCTCAAGCCCATCGCGGACATCGCGCCCCAGCTTCGGCACCCGGTGAGCGGGCAGACCATGCAGGCCTTGTGGCAGGCATTTCCCGCAGAGAGCGAGCCGCTGGAGCCAGAACCGCTCTGACCGCGGCTGCACTGTCGCGGGGGCGCCGCAGCTGCTAGAAATCGCGCATCCATCACGGGACGGGGAGAAAGGGGTATGGCAGGTCGTTTCGCACGCAGTTGGAGTCTGATGAAGGCCAGCGCCGACGTATTGCGCTCGGACAAATCTCTTTTGATGTTTCCGTTGGCCTCCAGCATCTGCTGTCTGCTGGTCGCCGCGAGTTTCCTGATCCCGGTGATCGCCGCCATGGTGGCTGCCGGTGACGTGGCGGAGCAGGGGCATCGCATGACCGCGGGCGGTTATGTGTTGATGTTCCTGTTCTACCTGGCGCAGTACCTTGTAATCATCTTCTTCAATACCGCACTTGCCGCTGCTGCGCTTGCGCGCCTGCGTGGGGAAGAAACCAGCTTTGGCGAAGGTATGGCGGTTGCCCGTTCGCGCATCGTGAGCATCGTCGGCTATGCATTGATCGCCGCCACGGTGGGCCTGGTGCTGCGTGCGCTGCAGGAGCGCCTGGGCTTGATTGGGCGCCTTGTGGTCGGTTTCCTCGGCCTTGCGTGGACCGTGGCGACCTTCCTCGTCGTGCCGGTGCTGGCCAGCCAGGACGTGGGGCCGACGGAAGCGATCTCGCGCAGCGTCGAACTGCTCAAGCGCACCTGGGGCGAGAACATCATCGGCAATGCCGGCATCGGCGTGGTGTTCGGCCTGCTGATGTTCCTTGCGATCGTGGTCGCGGCCCTGCTGGTCGGCGGTGCCTTCGCTACGCAATCGATGGCCGCGATCATTGTTGCCATCGTGATCGTGGTGGTGGGACTCACCATGCTCGGCCTGATCCAGGCATCGCTGCAGGGCATCTATGCCGCTGCGTTGTATCGCTATGCCGAGGACGGCGAAGTGGGCTACGGCTTCGACCAAGCCATGTTGGAGCAGGCGTTTAAGCCGAAGAAGTAAACACGTGCGCCATCGGGAACGTCATGTGGCCGCGCATCGTCGCGGCCACATGCGTTTATACGGACAGCGTTCGGCCGCCATCCACGCGAATGATCTGCCCGGTGACGAATGGAGCATCGCGCAACAGCCACAGCACCGCACCGGCGACGTCTTCCGGCGAGCCTGCGCGACGTAACGGAGTGCGCGCGAGCATGGCCTGCTGATCGTCATAAGGTTTGCCGTCGCTGGGCCACATGACGGCGCCGGGCGCTACGCCGTTGACCCGCACGTCGGGGCCCAGGTCCAAGGCGAGCGAGCGCGTCATCGCTTCCAGTGCGGCTTTCGCCATGCAATAGACAGGATGGTTAGCGAGAGGTCGCTCCGCATAGATGTCCACCATGTTGACGATAGCGCCGCGTGCTTCGCGGAGTGCAGGCGTCGCGGCCTGCGCGATGAAGAACGGTCCCTGCGCATTCGACGCGAACAATTCGTTCCACTGCGCTGGCGTGGCTGTGCCGACCGGTGTGGGATAAAACGCCGAGGCGTTGTTGACGAGCGCATCGAGGCGGCCGAAGCGACCGACTATGCGCTGCACCATCACCGGCAACACGTCGAGATTGGCCAATTCGGCCTGCACAGTGAAGGTGCTATCCGCGCGCTGGCGCTCCAGCGAGGCGGCGAGCAGTTCGGCCTCCGCCGCGGAGTGGCGGTAATGCAAGGCAAGGTCATAGCCTGCGGCATGCAGGGTGCGCGCTATGACGGCGCCGACGCGCTTGCCTGCGCCGGTGATCAGGGCGACGGGGCGCTCGTGGCGTGGACTCATGCGGTGCTCCTGCGTAGCGCGATCAGGCGGAGAGCTTGCCGCAAAGCGTTAGTGGCGTCATCCCGCGGGCGTAGCCGTTTCTGCGTCGGGTTCGTCGGCGGGCGGTGTTTCGGTGGTGAATGGCTGGCCGAACATGGCGATGGCGGTACGTGCCACCTGCGCGGTGTCGTAGTACGCGTAGCCACCCACGCCCATGGCACCGACCAGCGGCAGCCAGCGCGAGATGCCGCTACCGATGGCACGTTGGGTGACCTTGATGCCCACGGTCTTGGCCACGCGTTCGATCACGGAGTAAGTGATGCGCCGGAACAACAGGCGATCGCCTACGCGTACCACCAGATCGCGAAACGCCTGCGCGGCGGTATGGCGAAACAGGCACCACAGCATTTGCTCGCGCCCCAGTTCCTGATGCTGGCCGTAGGCAGCGGCGATGTCGCTGACCATCTGGGCTTGGATCTTCCAGATGGCGATGACTTCGGGCAGCACCGTCAGCCACCCGAGCGGCCCCGGGGGCAGGGCCAGCGAGCCGGCAGTCAGCCCAGCCCGCTGCTGGGCCCGTGCGGCGAGGCGGCGGGCTTCCTTCTCGGGATCTTTGGCCCCGGGCACGTTGCTGCCGGGGATCTGGCTCACGAAGTCCAGGATGGCCTGGGTCACGCGGCTGTGGTCCTGGATCACGGCCGGAAGCTGGGAGGACGACTTGGGCATGGTGCAGCTCGGTGGGGCGGCACAAGCCGCATGGCGCGCCCAGTCTAGGCCGCCCGGGTGAAATCCCGCTGAGCCAGGGCCCGCCGGGGCTGAACGAGGGAACTTGTCCGGGCAGGCATGACTTCTGGGGCAGGCGCGCCCTGGGGTAGAATGGCAATGTTATAACGTATCGAAAATAACAACTTCACCGCCCCTTTCCGGAAAACCGATGAAACGTACCTTGCTTGCCTTGAGTCTTGCCGTTGCGCTGGGAGCCGCCCCGGCCGTTTTCGCCCAGACAGCCGCGACCCCGGACACCAGCACTGTCGCCCCCAGTTCCAGCGGTGGCGGCAGCGATACGGACAGCACCAGCGCCACTCGCAACAAGCCTGCCAAGGTGAAGCAGCTGAGTGCCGTGGACGTGACCGCCGCGCTCGACCAGGCCCGCAATTCGCTGTCGCCCGACACCGGCAGCAGCCAGTACGTGATCGACCAGAAGGCGATCCAGGCCATGCCGCTGGGCGATTCGACCCCGCTGAACCAGGTAGTCCTGCAGGCGCCGGGTGTGGTGCAGGACTCCTACGGTCAGCTGCACGTGCGTGGCGACCACGCCAACCTGCAGTACCGCATCAATGGCGTGATGTTGCCGGAGTCGATCTCGGGCTTTGGCCAGGCCCTGGATACCCGCATGATCCAGAGTGTGACGCTGCTCGATGGCGCACTTCCCGCTCAGTACGGCGAGCGCACCGCCGCGGTGGTGGACATCACCACCAAGTCGGGGCACGACCTGGGCAACGGTGGCAGCGTAGGTATCACCGGCGGCTCGTTCGGTACGGTGAATCCGAATGCTTCGATCTGGGGCAGTAATGATCGCTGGAGCTACTTCCTCACGGCGAACTATCTGGAGAACGACGTAGGTATTGAGAATCCGACCTCCAGCCGCAAGCCGATTCACGACCGCACCAATCAGGTGAAGGCGTTCGGCGACATCAGCTATCTGATCAACAACGATACGCGCCTGAGCTTCATCTTCGGCGCGGCGAACAACCGTTTCCAGATTCCGAATAACCCGAACCAGCAGCCGCAGTTTGGCTATCTGGACACAGTGAATTTCAACTCGGCCAACCTCAACGATCGCCAGAATGAGCAGACGCGCTTCGGCACGCTCTCGTTGCAGGGCAAGCTGGGTGATACGGCGTACCAGGTCTCGCTGGGGCAGCGTTACAGTGGCCTGCAGTACATCCCCGATGACATCGGTGACCTGATGTTCACGGGTGTGGCGGGCAACATCAACCAGAGCGATCGCGCCAGCACGCTGCAGGCAGACTTCTCTACGCCGTGGGGCGGCACGCACACGTTGCGTTACGGCATCTATGGCAACTTCGACAAGGCCACCACCAACACCAATTCGCTGGTGTTTCCGGCGAACCCGGATGGCAGCCAGGCGAGCACGGTGCCGTTCAACATCTTCACCAGCAGCAACATCACCGCCAAGACATGGGCGGCCTACGTGCAGGACGAGTGGAATATCGGCGACAACTGGACGCTGAACTACGGCCTGCGTGGCGACAGCTACGAGGCTGCCCGTACCGAAAGCCAGTTGAGCCCACGCGTGGGTGTGGTATGGCAGGCCACCGACAGCACCACCGTCCATGCCGGCTACTCGCGTTACTTCACACCGCCGGCGACGGAGCTGATCTCGTCCAAGAACATTGATGCGTTCGCCAACACCACCAACGCGGTGCAGGACTACGGCAACAACACGCCGCTCGCCGAGCGCTCCAATTATTACGATCTGGGTGTCCAGCAGACGATCGGTTCGGCGTGGACGGTGGGCCTCGACGCCTACTATCGCGACGTCAGCCGCCTGCAGGATGAAGGCCAGTTCGGTACGGCGCTGGTGTACTCCACGTTCAACTACAAGTACGGCCGTGTCCGCGGTCTTGAGTTCTCGCTCAACTACGATTCGGGCCCGATCACCGCGTACTTCAACATGGCCTACAACCGAGCCATGGGTAAGGACGTGATCACGAGCCAGTACAACTTTGCACCCGCAGAACTGGCGTACATCGCGGACAACTGGATCCATCTGGACCACGATCAGAAGCTGACTTCGTCGGGTGGCATCAGTTACGCCTTCGCTGACAACACCAAAGTGGGTGCCAACTACCTGTTCGGTAGCGGCTTGCGCGAAGAAGGCCTGGTCCCGAATGGACGGTCGCTGCCGTACTACTTCCAGCTCAACCTCAGCGTGTCGCATGACTTCAACTTCGACAGCACCGGCACGTTCCACACGCAACTCGCGCTGATCAATGCGCTGGATCGCACGTACGAGCTGCGCAGCGGCACCGGTGTTGGTGTTGGCGCGCCGCAGTACGGTCCGCGTCGTGGCGTGTACCTGTCCTTGCAGAAGGACTTCAGCTTCTAAAGTCAGCTGGGCCGGTGCCCCCGCCATAGCCTTCCTCCCCCTCACGAGGCTATGGCGGGGCATGGGTTAAACTTGTCGCGTTCTCCTGCAGGCAACGCGCATGTCTTCCCGACTTCCTGATCCTGGCGCCGACGAACGCGCCCACTCCGACCGATTGTTGACACGCCTGCGCGAGGAAATCGCAGCGCATGGTCCCATGCCGTTCTCGCAGTACATGGAGCGTTGCCTGTACGCGCCTGGCCTGGGCTACTACAGCGCGGGCAAAACCAAGTTCGGTGAAGCGGGTGATTTCATCACGGCGCCGGAGTTGGGCGATCTGTTCGCGCGCTGCGTGGTCAATGCCACGTATCCGGTCATCCAGATGCTGGGTGATGACGCTGATTTCCTCGAGCTGGGCGGTGGCAGTGGCGCCTTTGCCGAAGCCGCGCTCAAAGCGTTCGCCGCCCAGGGTACGGTGCCGCGCCGTTACTACATTCTCGAACCCAGCGCTGACCTGCGCGAACGCCAGCGTGAGCGTCTGTCCACCGCTCTGCCATCCGAACTCTTTGCGCATGTGCTGTGGCTGGATCGTCCGCCGGAACAGGACTGGCAAGGCGTGCTGTTCGCCAACGAGGTGATTGATGCCTTGCCGACCACGCGCTTCGCCATGCGCGCGGGTGAGGTTTATGAGGAATACGTCGCGCTGGATGGAGAAGGCCGCTTGATGCGCGTGGATCGCCCCGCCGACGCGCTGGTGTCGGGCGCCGTGCGTCATGTCGAGCGCGATCTCGAAACGGAGTTTCCTGACGGATATCGCTCGGAAGTCCTGCCGCAGCTGCCTTACTGGATCCAGGCCGTCGCGGGTTCCCTCACTGCCGGCATGATGGTGTTGGTGGACTACGGCTACGTGCGCAGCGAGTACTACCTGCCCGAACGCAACGATGGCACTTTGCGTGCGTTCTATCGCCATCGCTCGCACAACGATCCGCTGCACCTGCCGGGCCTCAACGACCTGACGGCATCGGTCGACTTCACTGCGCTGGCCGAAGCCGGCAACAGCGCCAGCTTTGGGGTGGCCGGCTATATGCCGCAGGCACAGTTTCTGATTGGCAGCGGGTTGCAGGACGTTTTTGCCGCTGCTTACGAAGCGGCACCCGACGAAGCGGCGCAATACAACCTTGCCCAGCAGGTGAAGAAGCTCACGCTGCCCGACCAGATGGGTGAGCGCTTTCAGGTCATGCTGTTCGCGCGTGGCATGGACGTGTTGCCGCTGCCGGCCGAGCTGCTGGAAGCGGATCAGGGTGACCGGCTCTAAGCACTACCGCCACGGGTAAGCCCATGGCGGAAGGTTATGCATGAACGTCGAGGGCCGATCCATCAGGTTTCTGCGTAGCTCGCGATGACCGGCGAACATGGGCGGGGCATGGCACCCCTATAACCTGCAGGACGACTGTGATCCTGCAGGTGCAGACAGATACGTCGCTGCCGTGATCAGGGCTGGGCCGGTGTACTGCCACTGGTGGAGGACGGCGCCGGCAACACAGGCTTATTGTCATCCGGGCGCTTGACCAGTTGGCCGTGTTTGAACAGGTACGCAGCGATCTGATAGTAGGCCGTGGCGTCGTCGACCTGACTCTGATCCACGGGCACGTTCGGCACTGCGTCGCCGTTGTCGAAGTTCGGCTTTACCTGCTCCAGCTTACGCTGCGGCTCGAGCACGGTGAGCACGTCGCCGTGCAGGTAGCCGAGTTTTTCGTAGGTGGCCGGGAAGGCGCGTTCGCGGCCGGGCTCGAGCTGGAAGAGGTCGGCGCCGAAGAAGCGGCTGCGATAGCTGAAGTTCAACAAGCCCATCAGCGTCGGGATGATGTCGACCTGCCCCATTTGCCGCGTGACGCGCTGCGGTGGGATGTTCTTGGGCGAATAGATCCACAGCGGGATGTGATAACGGTTGATCGGCACACTGGTGCGGCCCGCGCTGGAGGCGCAGTGGTCGGCGGTGATCACGAAGACCGTGTCGTCAAAGTACGGCTTGCCCTGGGCGCGCTTGAGGAAGTCGGCGATCGACCAGTCGGTGTACGCCACGGCGGCTTCGCGCGTGCCGTTCTTCTCCGGTACGCGGTTGGCTGGCACGGTGAATGGACGATGGTTTGACGTCGTCATGATGTGCAGGAAGAACGGCTTGCCCTGTGCATGGGCCTCGTCCATCTGCTTGAGCGCCAGCGTGTAGAGATCTTCGTCGGCGACGCCCCACACGTTTTCGTGGTGGATGGTTTCACCCTTGGCGATATCGTTGCGATCCACCGCGCGATAGCCGTTGTGCGCGAAGAAGTAGTTCATGTTGTCGAAGTAGCCGTAGCCACCGTAGACGAAATCGGACTGATAACCGCGGTCATTGAAGACATTCGCGGCAGAGAACAGATTCTCGTTGTTGTGCGCCTTCACGATGGAGTCGCCCGGCGTTGGCGGCACCGAGAGCGACAGTGCCTCCAGGCCGCGCACCGTGCGGGTGCCGTTGGCGTAGAGGTTGTCGAAGAACATGCTCTTGTCGATCAGTGCGTCGAGATTGGGCGTGATGTCGCGCTTGTCGCCGAACTCCTTGAGGTAGTCGGCCGACAGGCTTTCCACGCTGATCAACACCACGTTGAGGTGCTTCTCCGGGCCCGTATGGCGGATCTCGCGGGTCAGATCGTGCGGATCGTCGCTGACGTAGGTGGCTTCGGGCGTCTTCACCAGTTCGCGCACGCGCTTGAATGCCTCGTCGTCAGGCAACGTGCGGTAGAAGCGCGAGTAGTCGAGGTGGCTGCTGCGGAAGGCGGCGACGAACTCGTAGACGCCATTGCCGGCCAACTCGTTCACGTAGGCGTTGTCGGAGTGGTCCTTGAAGGTACCCTTGATGCCCACGGCCGTAACGACCGTGATCAGCAGCCACACCAGCACTACCTTACCGCGCTGGAGGAAGGTGCTGCCGCCGTTGCGTGCCTTGAGGCCGCTACGGCTGAGCCACACGACCACCAGCGTGGCCAGTGCCAGCAAGCTGATCCAGGTGCCCAGTGGATAGGACTCGCGGATGTTGCCGATCACTTCGGTGGTGTAGACGAGATAGTCCACCGCAATGAAGTTAAAGCGGGTGCCGAACTCACCCCAGAACACCAGCTCCGACGCGGCCACGAACAGCAGGCCGAACAGCAGCACCGCGGCGCCGACGTAAAGCAGCCATTGCCCCAGGCGCGAGACATAGATGCGTTCCGGCACTAGCCACAGGTACAGCACCAACGGCCAGGCGAGGTAGATGAAGGCGATCAGGTCGTAACTCAGACCCACGCCGAACGCGTAGGCCCAGTACAGCGGGTTATGCGGTACACCGCCCCCGACCATGAAGAGCAGCACGATGCGGGTGAGCGCACCAATCAGCACGTAGCTGATGGCCAGCCACCACAGCGGGCGAAACCGCTGACGCAGCGGCGAGATCGGTTGGGGCGCAGTCGGCACGGAGAACTCCGGAAAAGCGGAAAACAGAGGTCAGGCCAAGAAACGGCCGGGCGGCATGATTGGGTGACCGCGGTTATATTTGGAGCCGGTTTAGCGGCGCCAAGTCAGCGAACAGATAACCTTCTACCCTATTCCGGGTTGTCTTTCATCTGGCTTTGTCGGCGGGAGGCTTCTGCACCGCAGCAATGGCGGTGGCGCGAGCGGCTGCCATGGCCTCGCCGATGGCAGGCCCCTGAAGGCCTTCGGCCACGAAAGGCTCGGAGCGCACGGCGGCCGCGGCATCGCGAGCGCGCTGCAGATAGTCCGCCTGCGGGTAGGCGTCCTCTTCGTGGCCCAGGCGGCCCCGCTTGTCGGCCTCGCAGGCGGCGAGGAACAGCGAGAGCCTCTCGGGACGCCGCAATGCGTCCAGCGACGTGAGCAGACGCAGCACGGTCGACGGCTTCAGCTCGAAGGCGCGATGCGTGTTGAGGTGTTCCCGGCATACCAGCTCGGCCAGCGCGGCGTGTTCCGTGGGCACCTTCAGGCGTTCCGCCAGTTGCCGCAGTGGTGCGACGCCAGCGTGTTCGTGACCCAGATGACGCGGTAGCACGTCGGCGGGTGTCAGTGCCTTACCGAGGTCATGGGTGAGCGCGCAGAAACCCACCACGTCGTTGCTGGGCGCAATGCGGGCTGCCATGTCGAGCACCATCTCCACGTGTACACCCGTGTCGACCTCTGGATGAAATTCCACGCGTTGTGGCACGCCGTAGAGCGCATCCACTTCGGGGAACAGTACGGCCAATGCGCCAGACTCTCGCAGCACGCGCAGGAACGCGGACGGCTGCGCTTCGGTCAATGCCTTGCGCGTTTCCTGCCACACGCGCTCCGGGACGAGATGATCGACCTCTCCATCTCGCACCATCTGCTGCATTAGCTGCATGGTCTCCGGGGCCACATTGAATCCCAGTGGCGCGAACCGCGCGGCGAAACGAGCCACGCGCAACAAGCGCACCGGGTCCTCGGCGAAGGCAGGCGACACGTGGCGCAGCAGGCGTTGTTCCAGGTCGCGCGCGCCGTGGAACGGATCGACGAGATGGCCGTCCTCACCTTGCGCCATGGCATTGATGGTGAGGTCGCGCCGTGCCAGATCTTCTTCCAGGGTCACCGACGGATCGGCGTGGAAGGCGAAGCCGTGATAACCCCGGCCCGTCTTGCGTTCCGTGCGCGCGAGCGCGTACTCCTCGCTGGTGCGGGGATGGAGGAATACCGGGAAATCCTTGCCCACTGGGCGGAAACCCTGTGCCAGCATGTCGTCGGGCGTCGCACCGACCACAACATGGTCGTGATCGGTGACGGATCGGCCCAGCAGGTTGTCGCGGACGGCGCCGCCGACGAGATAGATGCGCATGGATGGATTCTGCCATGCGCGGCGCGATAAACCTGCCATTTACGCTTGTGCGCGACGCAGTGCGCTGCTGTAGAAAGTCACTTAGCGTCCGGCGGAGCGCGCCACGGAAAGTCGCCGTTGCCGAGCGGGTTCCTTCAACAGCACGGGCAGCCACGGGGCCAGCGGCTGTGGCGTGATGCCCAGGGCCGCATAGCCGTCCACCTTGCCGATCGAATCGGTACGCAAGGAACGGAAATTGTCGAGCGAGAACGGTTTGCCCGGCAGCCACTGGGCCACTTGCGCCTGCAGGCGGCCCAGGCCGTCCGGCAGCGAAATGATGGGCGTGTGCACGCCGATGGTGTCGCGGATCATGCGCACGATGTCACCCAGCGTCAGTACGTCCGGGCCATACAGTTCGAAGCTCTGGTCTACGCCCAAGCCATCGTCGCCGATGCAGCGTGCCATCGCCTCGGCGACATCGCCCGCCCAGGTCGGGGCCATGCGCGAAGTGGCGCGGGCGAGTGGCAAGGCGGGCATCTGCCGCAACAGAGCGGCGAAACGGTCGACCAGGCCTCCGCCCGCGCCGAACATCACGCTGGGCTGGTAGATGGTCCACTCCATCGATGAGCGCCGGACCAGTGCTTCCGCCTCGCCCTTGCTCTTGAGGTATTGCGACAGGCCCTGGCCCGCCTTGAGCGCGCTCATATGGTGCAGGTGCGTTACGTTGGCGGCCTGGCAAGCGCCGAGGATGCGTTGCGTCAGCTCCACATGTGCGTGCTGAAAGGTCTGCTCACCGAAGGCGTTGAGGATGCCGACGAGGTTGATCACCGCGTCGGCGCCTTCGAACTGGCGACGCAGCGCGTTGGCGTCATAGACGTCCACACTGCGGGTGCGTACGCCGGGTAGCACACTCATCGCGCGTTGCCGCTCACGGTTGCGCGAGAGCAACAGGATGCTGTGACCGTCTTTCGCCAGTCGCGGCAACAGATGTGAACCGACGAAGCCGGTGCCGCCGAGTATGACTAGTTGTTTGGTTTTCACCGTCACGTGCTGTCTCCGGCTCATCGTGTGCCGCTGCTGCTGGCCGCGGCGGGCGGCAGCAAGCTGCTCGCAGGTGCGGCTGAGGCGGCTTCCGCCGGCGTGGGTGGTGCTACCGCCGGGCACCCTGCCAGCTTACGCTCGCTATGGCTGTCCGGCAGCATGTAGGTCTGGCCGATAGGCGTCAGCCAACGCGACAGGGTCACCGCATTGCCATGCTGGCGCCAGTCGTAGATCACCGCGAAGGACATCACGCGCGCCACGTACTCACGCGTTTCCTTGTACGGAATGGTGGCGATGAACAAGTCTGGCGGCAGCGTGCCACGCGCTTCCAGCCACTGGTCGACCTTGCCGGGGCCGGCGTTGTAGGCGGCACTGGCCAACCATGGCGCGCCGTTGAAGCGATCTGCCATCTGCGCGAGGTAGCGCGTGCCCAGGATGATGTTGGTGATCGGGTCGTACAGCGAGTCGCCGCCGGTCCAGGTGACGCCGTTTCGCTTGGCGACCAGGGCTGCCGTCGAGGGCAGCAACTGCATGAGGCCGCGTGCGTCAGCGCCGGAGCGCGCGTCGGCCATCCACGCACTTTCCGCGCGAAGAATGGCGTAGGCCCACGACGGATCGATGCCTGCTTCCTTCGCCTGCGGTACCAGGCCGTCCTGGCTGGCGAGCGGGAAACGCTGCTCGTAATAGCGCAAGGCATCGCCGGTGTTGAAGGTGAACACAGCGCGGTCGTACCAGCCGCGGCGATTGGCAAGATCGACGGCGAGTTTCAAGGTATCCGGATCGGCACCGTCGAGTGCCTGCGTCCATTCGCGGCGTGCCTGCTTGGGCAGACCGACAGCATAGAGTTCGAACGCACGCACCAGCCCCTGGTTGGCGAGCAGGGTGCGTTCGCGTTGTGGGTTGCTCTTCAGATCAAGCTGGCAGATGCCATAAGGAGCGTTGACGCGGTCGGCAGCAAGGAAGCCGAAGAAGGTCGGCTCCGCCGCCAGGCCGCCAAGCACCTGTTGTGCCTCGGCATCGCGTCCCATCTGCGTCAGCGCACGGGCGCGGAACCAGCGCCATTCACCATCCTGCTGTTGCGTGGCTGGCATGGCGTCGATGGCGGCGAGTACGGCGGTCCAGTCCTGCTGGGCCAGGGCAGCGCGCACGCGCCATTCGCGGCTCGTATCGGTCTGCACCGAGGCCGGCAACGCGATCAGGCGTGACAGCGCACTCGCGTCGTAATCGGTGGCATGGAACAAAGCCAGTGCATACATCACGCGGTTACGCTGATCCGGCGTGAACGCGAAATGGCTCTGCAGCTTCTGCCATGCAATGTCCGCGGTGACCGACTGGCGGCGTGCCAGGCGCTCCAGCGCCAGCATGGCGGCTTGCCGGTTGCGCGGCGAGTCGGGCCACTGGTTCGCTGCCACGGTAGCGGCGCCCGCGTCACTCAACGCCGACGCGATGCGGCGCGCGGATTCGGCATCGGCCGCAGGCAGCCATGCGGCGAGGCTATTGATGGTGCCCGGCTGCACGGCGTCGGCTGCACGGTCGATGCGGTCCCACAGACGCGGCGTGGTGAGCAGCCCCTGGTCATGCGCTGCGCTAAGCACCGGATCGCAGGCGCTTGGCAGTTTCGGCTTGGACCACAGCGCGGCAAGATCGCGATCGAAGTTGAGCTGCGTTCCCTTGCTCAACTGGGCCTGCAGGGCGTTGCAGCTGAGTGCGTCGCCGAGGCCGGGCTGGTACATCGCGAGAAAACCATCCCAGTCCTGCCGGCGTGCCAACTCGGTGAGAAAGTCGCGACGCAGGTCGCTCGTGGTGAGCTGGCCTGGATAACGCTTGATGTAGTCATCGACTTGCGGGCGCTGAATCTGGCGGATGTCATGCGTCAGCGAGGCCGCCTCAAGATACGGATACAGCGGGTAGTCCTGCAGGCTACCGGCGAGGCTGCGCCAGCTATCGCCGCCCTGCTGGGCGGCGGCATAGGCCTGTTTGAAGGCAGCGCGCTGCATCTCGGTCGGCTCGGCGGCTGCGGCCGCACCCGCCAGCCCCAGGCCAGCAACGATGATGAGCAGGCGTTGGGCGATTCGCCGCGGTGCTGCGTGCAGTGACATGACTACTCCTTCCTTGTGCCGATACCGGCGCAGTGTAGATCGCGGTTCCGCAGAAGGCGGCGCGCTGCGCTGGACAGGGCAGGATGGCTAATGCCCGCTGAGCGCGACGTGAAACAGGCTCTTGAGCCGAAGATGTGCATGGCGTGAGCGGGTCGCCTGTTAGAATCGTCCTCCCGAGGCGCCGGGTCCGGCGCATACCAGGAAGTGCATGTCGCCCCCGTCCTCGCCGTCGTCCCGCGTTGCTCCGATCGCATGGCTGATCCTCATCCTGGCCATGCTGTGTGGCGCGGTCTGGTGGTGGCGGATCGGTCGCCCTGTGTCGTTGCCTGATGCGCCGACGGCGCGCATTGCCTGCGTGTCCTATGCACCTTTCCGCAAGCCGGGCGAAACGCCGCTCGATCCGCATGCGTTCATCAGCCCCGAACGCATCGATGCGGACTTGAAGGCTCTTTCAGAGCGCTTTGATTGCGTGCGCACCTATTCGCAGGGCTTCGGCCTCAATGCCGTGCCGGCCATCGCGCAGAAGTACGGTATGAAGGTGCTGATGGGCATCTGGCTGGGTCGCGACAAGGCATTCAACGAGCGCGAAGTGACGAACGGCATCGCCACCGCCAAGGCGTACCCGGAAGTGATCCGCGGCGTGATCGTCGGCAATGAAGTGCTGCTGCGCGGCGAGCAATCGCCGGAAGCGCTGACCGGCTATATCAAGCAAGTCCGCGATGCCTTGCATGACGAGCATGTCCCGGTGACGTATGCGGATGTGTGGGAGTTCTGGCTGCGTTATCCGCAGATTGCCGACTCGGTCGACTACATCACCATTCACATCCTTCCGTATTGGGAAGACGAACCCGTGCCGCCGCAAGATGCGCTTCAGCACGTCGCTGCCGTCTATGCACGCATGAAGGCGCGTTTCGCAGGCCGTGCCGTGATGATCGGCGAAACGGGTTGGCCCAGCCAAGGTCGCCCGCGTCGACAAGCGAGTGCGAGTTTGGTGAACGAGGCCCGTTACCTACGCGACTTCCTGCGCTATGCGGGTAGCGTGGACATGCCCTACAACGTGATCGAAGCCTTCGACCAACCCTGGAAGCGCGATCAGGAAGGTACGGTCGGTGGCTACTGGGGCATCTTCGACGTCAATGCGAAACCCAAGTTCGGCATGCAAGGGCCGGTGACCGAAGAGCCGAACTGGATCGTCGGTTGGTATGCGGGTGCCGCAGGTGCGGTGCTGTTCCTGCTGACCGGTTTCTGGCGTCGTGAACTGGGCAATACGAGTAGCCGTATCGCGCTGGCGATAGCAGGTTTCGCCACAGCCACGTCTATCGCCTGGCAGGGGCGTCGGATGATCTTCGATTGCCGCAATCAACTGGAGTGGGTGTTCTCCGGCCTGCTCTGCGCGCTGGCGCTGCTTTCGGCGATCTATCTCGCGCGCCGCATCGCTGCGCGACTGGCTGGTGCGTCGCTGCATTTGCCGGATAGGCGCCTGCGGTTCCTGTGGATGTTCGGCCTGGCGTTCTACGATCTGCTGTTGGTCTTCGATGGCCGTTATCGCGACTTCCCGCTGGGCCTGTTCTGGCCATCGGCGGTCGGCTTCCTGATCGCCTCGCTGATGGAAACCCGCACGAATTGCGTGGTGCCCATGGTGGAGGAGCGCTTCATGAGCTGCGTGCTGCCGTTGCTCGCTGCTGTGGTGGTGGCGCAGGAGGTCGGACTCAATCCCTCGACCTGGCTATGGCTTGGCGTGAATCTCGCGACCGCCGGTGCGGTGATGATCGAGTGGCGCCGCGCCGTTCGACTGCAGGCGCACCAGGCGCAGGCAGCCCACCAATAGCGCAAACGCGCCCGGCGCGAAGCAGTACAGGATCACTGCGACCAGTCCCGTTGCCGCGGCAAGCCACGCGGCGAACGGCTTCTTCCACGACAACGCCAGCACGGCGGCGGCCAACGCCGCCCAGCCGTAGATGCCCATCTGGTAGCTGTAGGTGGCGGACATGCGCAGCGGGGCAAGAATGAAGCCCATCACCGTTGCGTGCCGCGCGGTGCATTCGAGCGACTTCATCGTATCGCACAGGTGCGCGACGTCCGGCGATTCGACCAAGCCGTAGCGCAGCGCATAGGCGATCACGCCGATGATGATCAGCGACAGCCATGGCAAGGTCAGGCGTAGGATTCGTTTCATCGGCGCGTTCGGTACATGCGGGGGGCGATATGGCCGGGCAGGCGGATTTCAGCCGCGATCGGCAAGTGGTCGGAGAAAGCCTGCGGCAGCGCCCACACTTTGTCGAGATGGATCTTCTCGGACGTGAGAATATGGTCCAACGCGCGCTTAGGTTTCCAACTGGGAAAGGTGGGCGTCGATTGGTCGGGTGGCACGAGGCTCGATGTGGCGAACAGATGCTTCATCTCCGCGCTGCGCACCTCGGTATTGAGGTCGCCCATCAGCACCGCATGCGGATAGTCCTGCAAGAGCTCCGCGATAAAGCCGAGCTGCTTGGCGCGGGCGGGTGCGCTCAGCGAGAGATGGGCAATCATCACCGCCAGTGCATCGGTACCTTCGCCAAAACGCGCCAGTAGCGCACCGCGCCCGGGAATGCGGCTGGGCAACGGATAGTCGAGCACGCTGGTGGGCTCAATGCGGCTGATCAGGCCGTTGGCGGAGTGGGCCAGACGGGCCATCGGACGATTGGGCTGATGGCTCCAGAACGGCATGCCCGCCGCTTCGGCGAGGTAGCGCGTCTGGTTGAGGAAGCCTGAGCGCAGACTACCGGCATCGGCTTCTTGCAGGCCGATGACGTCGAACTGCGGCAGCACTTCAGCCAGCCGATCGAGATTCTCCAGCTTGCTGCGACCCGGCAGCACCGCATTGATGCTGCGGGTGAGGTATTCGCTGTACCGCTGCACGCTGGCACCGGCCAGGATATTGCAGCTCAGCAGGCGCAAACGTCGCTCTGGAGCGGGGGCGGTGGAGGTATCGGGGCGATTCATCAGGCGGGCAAGGTAGTCGCAAAAGGTTGACCGCCGCCATCGTGGCGGCGGTCAGACGCTGGAAACGTCAAGGATGCCCGTCCGGTTGTGAACGCGGGGAAAGCTCCTACGGGGCTTACTTGGCGTTGGTTAGCTCGCGCTTGGCCAGCCACTGGGTAACGGCCGACAGCTCGTCCAGCGTCTTCACGTTGGCGGTGCGGTACTTGCCATCGACCACGATGGTCGGCGTGCCGTCTACCTGCCAGGCCTTCACCAGCTCCATATCCTTGCGGATCTGCTGGGTCACCTCGTCGGAGGCGGCGATGCGCATGAAGTCGTCGCGCTTCACGCCGTGAGCAGCGTAGAAGTCGGCCAGCTCATCCAGGGTGGAGATCGGGTAGTGCTCGTCGAACTTGGCCTTGAACAGCTCCAAATGCGTCTGTTCCGCCACGCCCAGCTTCCGCGCCGCGTAGTAAGCGCGGGCGTACGGCACCCATTCGTCACTGAAGGCGGCCGGAAGCAGCTTGAACGTCACGCCCGGCGGCAGTTGCTTGCGCATCTGGTCCGCGATGGGGGCGAAGTGGGCGCAGTGGACGCAGCCGTAGGAGAACACCTCGACCACTTCCACCTTGCCTTCGTTACTGACGCGATGGGCGGGGGCCGGCAGCGTCACGTACTCGGTGCCGTCGGTATACGGTGCGGCGTCATTGGTGCCAGTTGCCGTGCAGGCGCTGGCAAGCAGCAGGCCGGCAATGAGGCTCAGCGCGCGCAGGGGGGGCAAAACGCTTGAACATGGGTCGTACTCTTTGAGTGTGGCTGAGGGGGGGAGAGGTTATTCGGCGCGGCTTACTTGCCGGCCGCTTCCTTGGACACCAGCCACTTCACAAGTTCGATCGTCTGGTCGTAACCACCGGCCGAGCCCGGCGTCAGGCGGTACTTGCCATCGACGATGATGGTCGGGGTGGAATCCACGCCGTAGGCCTTCATCAGGTCGTCCGAGCGCTTCACCTTGGTGTTGATGGCGAACGAGCTGGCTACCGCTACGAATTCCTTCGGATCGGCGCCGAACTTGGCATAGACCTTGGCGGCGTCGTCCAGCGTGGGCAGTGCGGAGGCTGGCTTGAGGCTGGTTTCGGTCTTCATGGCGCTCAGTTCCTTCGTCGTCCACACGGCGTCATACATGGCGTCGTTGGCCTTGTCGGCCACGCCCAGCGCCTGCGCGGTGAGGAACGCGCGCTGCAGCATCGGCCAGTTCTCCTGCGGCATGAACGACGCCGGCAGGTAGGCAATGGAAGCGTTGGCAGGCAGCTGCTTCACCAGCTCGTTCATGGTCGGGTGGAACGCGCTGCAGGCCGGGCAGCCGTACGAGAACACTTCGGCCACTTCGATCTTATTGGTGTCGCTGACCTTGGCCTGTGCCGGCTCGATGCGGAAGTAGTGCTTGCCCTCCACCCACTTGCCGTCATCCACAAACGGTGTGGCCGGGGCGGCGGGGGCGGCCGGAGCCTGTGCCGTGGTGCTGGCAGCGGCCGGCGCGGCCGTGCTGGCGGCTGCCGGAGTGGCGGCCGTGGAGGCGGCCGCCGGTGGCTGTGCGGCTGGCGCGGTGGCTGCCGGCGCCGGCTGCGGGGCCTGGCGAGCGTTGTCGTTGTTGTTGCTGCAGGCGGCGAGCGCGAGCAGGGCGGTACACATGAACGACAGACGCTTCAGCATGGTGATCCTCAATACTTTCACTTGGCTTGTAACGGACACGCCGGCCAACGGCCGGCGTGTCGGGGGCGTTTACTTGGCGGCGGAAGGGCCCGCGCCTTCGGCGGCGTGCAGGCCTTCGACATAACTGGCGACGGCGGCGATGTCCTTCTCGTCCAGCTTCTTGGCGATGCCCGGCATGATCTGCGCGTGGGCATCCTCGCCCCAGACGGTGCCGTCGTGCCAAGCCTTCAGCGTGGCCTCGATGTACTGCGCGTGCTGGCTGGTGAGTTGCGGGTACATCGCGCCCGGGTTGCCGCGGCCATCAATGCTGTGGCACGCCATGCAGGCCGGTACGCCCTTGCTGGTATCGCCCTGGCGGTAGAGCTGCTGGCCGCGCTCGACCAGTGCCTGGTCGGCCACGCCCGGGAGCGCGCTCTTGCTGGCGAAGTAAGCGCCGATGTCATGCATGTCCTGCTCGGACAGCGGTGTGGCCATGCCGAGCATGATCGGGTTCTGGCGCTTGCCGGACTTGAAGCTAGCGAGCTGGTGGACGATGTACGCCTCACTTTGGCCAGCGAGCTTGGGGTACTGGGGGTCGGTCGAGTTGCCGTCCATGCCGTGGCAGGCGCCGCAGACAGCGGCTTTACCCTGGCCGGCGGTGGCGTCACCCGGTTTCACGGCGGCAGTGGCTTCGGCCGGCTTGGCGGCTTGTTCGGCGGCAGCAGGGGTGGCGGAGGTGGCCGCCGGGGCGGGATTCTTGGCTTCCTGGGCGAAGATCGCTCCGGAAGACAACGCAAAAACGAGGGCTACGGCATAACGAACTACAGCGGGCCGGAAACCGGCAGGCCGAAAACTCATACACTTGTCTCCCGAAATACTGCTGTGGCTGCACGGTCCGCGCTGGCCAGCACGTCCGCAACTGGCAGAAACTCCCGGATTATCTCTGCGCCACCTTACCTGGTCAAACCATGTCCAATCCATTGCAGGGAGCCCAGTTTGTACTGGCCGCCCACCAAATTTCGCAGCTTCCGAGTGACGATGGCGCCGAAGTCGCGTTCGCCGGTCGCTCCAACGCCGGCAAGTCCAGCGCGCTCAATACCTTGACAGCGCATCGCGGGCTTGCGCGCACTTCGAAAACACCCGGTCGCACGCAGCAGATGGTGGCGTTTTCGCTGCCTCCGTTGGCCCAGGGTGAAGGCGTGCCTGCGCTGCAGGCGCGACTAATTGACCTACCCGGCTATGGCTACGCCAAGGTGCCCGAAGCCCTGCGCGAGCATTGGAAGAAGGAGATCGATGCTTATCTGCATCAGCGCCGCAGCCTGCGCGGTGTGGTGTTGATCGCCGATATTCGCCATCCGCTCAAGGACTTCGACCGGATGATGCTGGACTTCTGCTTCGCCACGCACCTGCCTTGCCACCTGTTGCTGACCAAGGCGGACAAATTGTCGCGGAACCAGGCCGCGCAGGCGCTGGCGGCGCTGCGCAAGGAGTTCGCCGCTGGCGGCATACAGGCGACGGCTCAGGTGTTTTCCTCGCAGGCACGGACCGGCGTGGAGGAAGCGCGCGACATGGTGATGCGTCTGCTCAACACGCCGCGACAATAAAGCATGCGCCGGCATGGCCGGCGCTGCGTTTTCAGCGCTTGTCGAGCGCGTCCATGAAGATGGCGCACAGTGCTTCCATGCCAGCGCGATCTTCGTCGTCGAAGCGGGCCACGGACGGGCTATCCACATCCCATACGCCGAACAGACTGCCATCACCACGCACCAGCGGCACGACAATCTCCGATTGTGACGCTGCATCGCAGGCGATGTGCCCGTCGAACGCGTGGACGTCGCGCACGACTTGCGTTTCACGCGTCTGCGCGGCGGTGCCGCACACGCCGCGACCCAGTGCGATGCGGATGCAGGCCGGCTTGCCTTGGAACGGCCCCACTACCAACTCGGTGCCGTCGTAGAGATAGAAGCCACACCAGTTGAGATCGGGAACGCCGTGATAGATCAGCGCGGAGAAATTCGCCGCATTGGCGATCATGTCCGGCTCGCCTTCGATCAGGCCGCGGGCCTGGCTGCACAGGTCTTCGTACTGTTCGTGTTTGCTGGCGTAGGCCTGCGTCTTCACTTCATACATGGGATCGGATCCTCTTGAGTCGTCCGGCGTCGCTGGCGTCAGGGGCGCGAGGCGCGGGCGGTCGAGCACAAAGGACGTATTATGCGCCGGTGAGGCGCCGTCGGCACGGCAGTGCCAGGCTCCGCCATCAGGGGAAAGCTCATGTCGACTTTGTTTATTGCAGGCACCGACACTGGCGTCGGCAAGACCCATGCGACCTGCGCGCTGCTGCATGCGCTGCATGCGCGTGGCATCCACGCGTGCGGCATGAAACCCGTGGCCAGTGGCTGCGTGGAAACACCGGACGGGTTGCGTAACGATGATGCCCTGGCGCTGATTGCTGCGGGCGGCGCACCCATGCCCTACGAGTGGGTGAATCCGGTGGCGCTGCGCGAACCGTTGTCGCCGAATCTGGCTGCGGCGCGCGAAGGCGTAGAGATCCGACTTGCCCCGCTATACGAGGCTTTCGAGCGCCTGCGCGGTATGCACGACGCGGTGCTCGTCGAAGGCGTGGGTGGCTGGCTGGTGCCGCTGTCACGCAGCTTGCTGGCCTCGGACATTGCCCGTCAGTGGCAATTGCCGGTGGTGCTGGTCGTCGGTCTGCGGCTGGGTTGCCTCAATCATGCTTTGTTGTCCGCCCGGGCTATCGCCACGGACGGTTGCCGACTGGTGGGTTGGATCGGTAATCGCATCGATCCGGCGATGGAAGCCGTGGACGAGAACATCGAAACCCTGCGCCATCATCTGCCCGCGCCGTGCCTGGGCATACTCCCGCATGGCGTAGCGCCGCACGACGCGGCGGCTCATCTGGACCTGTCGCTGATCTTGGAATGACGTTCACGCGGCGCGTGCTGGGATGCACGCGTCCACACCGCAGGAGGCACCCATGAGCACGCGCAGCCACTACTACCTCTCCATCGCCGATCTCGCGCAGGCGCGCGGACCGGTGCAGGCACTCAGCTACGACGGTGCTGGCCCGAACGATCTTGCTGCTGCAGTGCAAAACGCGATGCGCACGCCGGAATTGTTCGAGCACTGGCGTGCCATGCAAGATGAGCCGGATGACGTGGACCCCTCGCTTGGAGCGGTTGATCCGCAAGCCACCGCGAGCGCGCGGGTCGCTGACCTGCGCACGGACATGGACCTGATCACCGACCTTCCCATGAGCATCGTGCGGCACCGGCTCAACCTGCTGATTGGCAACAGTTGGCAGTTGCGGGATATGCGCAAGGCCTGATCCCCCCCGCGTGACATGTTGCGTCGCGCCCGCCGCGGTGCGGCGTCCAGTACTTCCAGCCCTTGGCACCCGAGCCGGCGTATGGTTAGTCTCAGGGTTCGTTTGTCACGTTTCCATGGGGAACCCCGATGCTTCGTCTCCGCACTCTCAGTCATAGCCACCACCATCGCGCTCGCCGCCTGCTCGCAGCAGTCGAACGAGCAGGCACAGCAGCCCGCGCCCGCACCGGCGAGCACGGCGCCGGCCAAGGCCTCCACGGCTGCTCCCGCTCCTGAAGTCAGTGCGGTGAATCCGTTCCTGGAGCAGAGCACGCTGCCGTTCCAGGCACCGCCGTTCGACAAGATCAAGGACGGTGACTACCAGCCCGCCTTCGAAGAAGGTATGAAGCAGCACCTGGTGGAGATCCAGAAGATCGCCGACAACCCGGATGCGCCGACCTTCGAGAACACCTTCGTCCCGATGGAGAAGTCGGGCCGGTTGCTGACCCGCGTGATGCAGGCATTCAACGCCGTCAGCGGCGCCAACACCGACGACACGCTGCAAAAGGTGCAGGAAGACGAGGCGCCGAAGTTCGCCGAGCACCAGGACGCTATCGTGATGAACGACAAGCTGTTCGCGCGCATCGAGACCATCTACAACCAGCGCGATTCGCTCAAGCTCGATCCGGAATCCAAGCGCCTGGTCGAAGTGACCTACAAGAATTTCGTGCGCGGCGGCGCCAAGCTGTCCGAGGCCGACAAGACCAAGCTCAAGGACCTCAACAAGGAAGAGTCCAGCCTGAGCACCCAGTTCACCAACAAGCTGCTGGCCGCAACCAAGGCCGGCGCGCTGGTGGTGGACGACAAGAGCAAGCTCGATGGCATGTCCGAGGGCGACGTTGCCGCCGCTGCCGAAGCCGCCAAGGCCCGCAAGCTCGACGGCAAGTGGGCGGTCACGCTGCAGAACACCACGCAGCAGCCGGCGTTGGAGAACATCAATGATCGTGCCACGCGCGAACAGCTGTTCAAGAACTCGTGGGATCGCGCCGAGCACAGCGATGCCAACGACACGCGTGACCTGATCGCCCGCATCGCCCAGATCCGCGCCGAACAGGCGAAGCTGCTGGGTTACCCGAACTACGCCGCGTGGAAGCTGGAAGACCAGATGGCGAAGACGCCTGAAGCGGCGATTGGCTTCATGGACAAGCTGGCTCCCGCCGCTACCGCGCGCGCCGAGAAGGAAGCCAAGGACATCCAGGATGTGATCGACCAGCAGAAGGGTGGTTTCAAGGTCGAGGCATGGGACTGGGAGCACTACTCCGAGCAGGTGCGCAAGGCCAAGTACGACCTCGATGAATCGCAGGTCAAGCAGTACTTCGAATTGGACAACGTGCTGCAGAACGGCGTGTTCTATGCCGCCAACCAGCTCTACGGCCTGACCTTCAAGGAGCGCAAGGACATCCCCGTCTGGCAGCCTGACGTGCGCGTGTTCGAAGTGTTCGACAAGGACGGCACCTCCATGGCGCTGTTCTATTGCGACTACTTCAAGCGCGACAACAAGAACGGCGGCGCGTGGATGAGCAATCTGGTTGACCAGTCCAAGCTGCTGGACACCAAGCCGGTGGTGTTCAACGTCGCTAACTTCACCAAGCCCGCGCCGGGTCAGCCGGCCCTGCTGTCGTCGGACGACGTGATCACCATGTTCCATGAGTTCGGCCATGGCCTGCACGGCATGTTCGCCAACTCGCAGTACCCGAGCCTGTCGGGCACCGCGACCGCGCGCGACTTCGTGGAATTCCCGTCGCAGTTCAACGAGCACTGGGCCAGCGATCCGAAGATCTTCGCCAACTACGCGAAGAACTATAAGACCGGCGAGCCGATGCCGCAGGACCTCGTCGACAAGCTCAAGAAGTCCAAGACCTTCAACAAGGGTTACGACATGACCGAGCTGGTCGGTGCCGCGCTGCTCGACATGAGCTGGCACAGCCTGTCGGCCGATACGCCGAAGCAGGATCCGGACAAGTTCGAGATGGACGCGCTCACCAAGGCCAAGATCAACCTGAGCTACGTGCCGCCGCGCTACCGTTCCAGCTACTTCCAGCACATCTGGGGCAACGGCTACGCTGCCGGTTACTACGCCTACCTGTGGACGGAAATGTTGGCTGACGATGCCTTCCAGGGCTTCGAAGACAAGGGCGGCCTGACCCGCGAGAACGGCGATCGCTTCCGCGCGATGATTCTCTCGCAGGGCAATACGCAGGATCTGGCAACCCTGTACAAGAAGTGGCGCGGCAAGGATCCGAGCATCGAGCCGATGCTGCTGAACCGTGGCCTCAAGGAAGCGCCGCAGAAGAAGTAATTGCGGCCATGTGCTGAAAAGGAAAAGGGCCGGCTATGCCGGCCCTTTTTATTGCGAGCGAGCCATGGAGCCCGCGTGTGGACCAGATGCAGATCATCGTCACGAGTGAGCACACGACACTTTGTGCTGCCCTTCTTGATCTGCTTTCCTCAATCCGGGGCTAGGCAACCTTAGCCCAGGGGTATCTTTAGTGCCCCGCACTTTCACCGGCATCGGGCCCACCGCCAGGACGCTGATTGAATTCCACCCAATGGCGTAGCTCGACCCACGCAGTCGCGATCTGATCCGGCGTAAAACCACAATGCGCATAGCCTTTGGCGTCGGTGAACGGTTGCTGCGGCACACGCATGGGGGGCAAGGCTTCTTGAACCAGGTTCTGATCATTGCCGCTGTCGTGCACGGCCTTCAGCAACGCGCTCTCTTCTAACTCGCTCGGCACTAACGGATCGACGGAGTTGTAGATAGAGATCAACTTGGTATTGAACTTGCCCGTCGCCTTGTGCCATTCGGTGGCATATGCGAGAGCGCGTGGGTCGGCACGGATCCGCTGGATGTCCCGGTTCAATGCATGGGTTTCGTCGACGCTCAGATAGGGACTGGAGTAGACCTTAGCCGTGTTGTCGTAGATCGACCCGCCAAAGGTTGTTTCTATATCGTCCATGCCATAACTGACGGTCACAATCGGTTGAAGAAAAGAACCCAAGTCCTTTTCTGCACCCGTGGCGGCCGCGATGTTATCGATCATGCGTTGCTCAGGGCCGGTAGGGTTCGCCTGCGCTGCTGCGAATAATTTGACGATGGGGGCGGCCAGTCGTTTCAACTGCATCAACGTGTAAAGCGGCGTTACCGATTTGAACGCTGGCGATGTCCAGGTGGATAGTGCTGAATGATCGATGCGCTGATCACCGGGGAGGCTATAGGCCGTGCCATGCGTGAAGTAGTTATAGGCGGCACGCAGATCGATAAGATGGCCAATTTCCCCCGGCCAACTGTCCACCACACCACATGCGGCCAAGGCACCCGAGAAGTCGGCGGGATACCGCTCGATCAGGCCCTCAGTAATGTTGCCGCCCATGGAAGCACCAATCAAATAAGCACGCGTGCTTCCGAACCGAGTCAAGAACTGGTTCAACCGATGGGTGTTCTCAATGCCGGTCTGCACGCCTATGCCCGCTTTATCGTAGGCGCTCAGTCCAACGGCGAAACCTTGTGAATAAGGAATTCGATAGACCCCGAAGTCATCACCCTTCAGCGGGTTGTCGGTGATTTCGATGTTATTGCGAGTGCCTGGAGGGCTGTATCCGTTCGCAAACAATACGGCCTGTTTATTCCAGCGCCACGGGATAGCCAGCGAGAACGCGCGACCATCGAGCTCTCCGTTCAATCGCATGCCACCGTCATCCAAGGGTGCGCCAGTGACATCCTGCGCACCGGCCCGTTGAGCGGCTTGCACCAGCGCTTGTTGGTCCGCACTCAACTTCGTGCGCGAGCAGCCCGCAAGCATGACGACGAAGGCCACACTGAGTGTGAGGCTCAAGCCCCTCACTAAACGTTCCAATCTGGTCATAACTTAGTGCTCCATATAGCCATTTGAACGGCGCTAAACGATGACGAGCCATGCCCTCGCATCAGAAACTCCCGGTTACGCGAAGCATGAACGTGCGCGGTTGCATGTAGTTCACGTCGTGCCAGGGCACGCCGCCAACGTCGGCGAAGCCGGAGTAGGAGGAGGTGATTCCGTGCTTGTTGGTGAGATTGGTGACCGTTAGCGAGAACTCGGGGTACGTCGGCAATGAGGATGTTCCCAAACGAATTTGCGCGTCGTACTCGCTATAGCCATAGATGGAATCGGGCTGGTTGATGCCGTAGCTGGTGCGCCCAATGAAGGCCTGGCTAAGGTAGCCGCCGATGTACCAGCTGCTACCCAGACTATGCTGATAGTCGGCGGTGGCTGCTGTCTGCCACTTCGGCGACAAAGGCCACGGCGTACCCGAGGGCTCGATCTGGCCCGTGGAGACTTCGAAGGGTTGCTTGGTGCGGGCGCTATCGTAGGTGGCCGACAGGTGGAAGCTGAGCCCCGGCACGGATCGCGGCAAGTAGGCGGATGAAAGCTCCACGCCTTTGCTGACAACGCGACCTACGTTGTCGATGTACGAGCTCAAGCCATCCGCGACGAACACCAGTACCTGCGGATTTTTCCAGTTCTCATAGAAGGCGGTGGCATCGAACGAAAGCGTGCGATCAAACCACTGGCTACGTAGGCCGAATTCGTAGTTCCAGATAGTGTCCGTTTTGAACTGGTTCGGGACGGGCGCGACAGAGAACAGACCCGCCGTACCCCATTGCAAACCGCCTACGCGATAGCCCTTGGAGACGGACGTGTAAAGCATCGCGTTGTCATTGATGTTCCAACTCAACGCAGCTTTCGGATTGAAACCATCGTTGTGAACGGTGCCCTGATTCAATAGCCCTTGGGGATGGCCGCTTATGTCTACCAGTAGGCCAGTGTTGTTCACCCAGCCGCCTGAAAAGGCACGATAGAAGCGCCCTCCCAGGCCGAAGTTGAACCCATCACCAAGGTCGCGGCTAACATCGAAGAACGCGGCTTCCTCGCGTACCTTGATGTTCATTTGGATGTTGACGTAATCGGGTTGGCCAAAGAGATACCAGGCGTTACCGAGATCCGGCAACACTTGGTTGAGCAACCCCACAGTGGTCGGCACTGGCAGGCTCGGCGAACCCAGCGCAAGCACGTCCTCGCCCCGAATCTGTTGGCGCATGCCATAGATACCCGCCACCCAGTTCCAGGGTGAATCCGGGTTGTTGGATACCAAACGGATCTCCTGGCTAGCGGTACTGGAACGGCTTTGGTCGATGGTATTGGCGATCGGATAGATGTCCCCGGCGACCACCGCGTTGGAGCCCTCGTTCACCTGATCGAGATCCTTGCGTACGTACCCGCTTTCAGAGATCAGTTTGAACTTGCCGAAGTCGTCGTCCACCTTTAACGACGCCAGATTGAAGCGCTGACTGTTGGGGCTAAGCCGTGGACTGACGCTATTGACCAGGTCGCCGTTGCGATTGTCCGCAAGGCCATCGTCATCACGCTTGTTTTCCTGGTTGGCAAACATCAGTTGAATATTCAGCGGGTCGATCGGCTTCCACGCCAGAATCGCGCGGCCACCGGTTTGGCGTCCGCGCTCGCTGTCTTTGCGGTTGAGTTGGGTGTTGTCGATGTAACCCGGCAGCGCCTGGTCATAGGCCACCACACGAAGCGCCAGGCGGTTGTTCTTGTCGAGTGGTAAGTTCAGTGCGGCGCCGCCACCAAAGGCGTTACTACCTCCGTCAACAGCGCCGTACTGGAGATAGTACTTGCCACCCCACTGCCCGAACTCCGGCTGGTTGGGTACATAGCGCACCGCGCCGTTCAAAGCTGCCGCACCATACAAGGTGCCTTGAGGGCCTTTGAGTACCTCGACGTCCTGCATGTCGAAGGGATTGGGATCGACACTCAAGCGTGGCGCGTAGTAATCGGTCAGAGAGAGATCGTCGAATAGCAAGCCCGTGGTGGGGTTAGTGTTGGCTTCGCTGGATATGCCGCGAACCGTGATGCGTTGATCACCATTACCAGCCGAGGTGACCGAAATGCCGGGCACCAATTTGACAATATCGTTGATGTTCTGCGTGCCACGCTTGTCCAGATCGTCGGCCGTGATCGCATTGATCGTGGCCGGAATCTTTTCGACCGATTCCTCACGCTTCGTGGCGGTCACTACCACGGCTTGCAACTCCGTCGGCTTGGTCGTGGGGGTAGCGGCCTTAGGCGAACCCGAAGTGGACGCTGAGGAGGTGCCGGGAGAGGACGCGGATGATGGCGGGCTCGATGTGTCCTGCGCATGCAGTCCTTGTATGCCGAGCCCGGCGCCGGCCAGCACCAATGCCAAAGAGCGATAGAGCTGCTGCTGTGCCATTCGTTTCATTTGCGTCCCCTCGGTCAACATCTCGTTGCAGATAGAGAAGGGCACAAACCGGTGGTGATACGCGGCGACCGATTGGTATCGATATCATGACGCTGCGAAAAATTCGCCCGGATGGAGCTTGGGCGGACTTGGATCGGCCGAGCCTTCACGTTTTCACGATCAGTCTGCAGGACCAGCGGTCGCCAAGAATTCCAAAAAAATCCGATTATTTTGGAATAGGGCTTTTGGGCAATTCGATTGTGATGGGGCACCCGAGATCACTGGCCGCCCCTTGGAGCCGGTGCGGCGGGCTACGCTCTTCTACTGCGAAGGTCATGTGACCATGCCCCTACGTTATCCACCGGCCCATAGCGAACATCACGCATACCCTTTGCATATCGGCCAGCTCTTTCGCTCTGCGCTCGATACGCATAGCGATCAGGTGCTCGTGGGGAGTGATGGTCAGCGGTTCGACTATCCTTCGTTCGGCGCACGGGTGCACCAGTTGGCGCACGCGCTGACCGCGCTGGGCGTTGGCCCGGGAGATGTCGTCTCGGTGATGGACTGGGACAGTCACCGGTATTTGGAATGCTATTTTGCCGTTCCGATGCTCGGAGCCGTCCTGCACACCGTCAACGTTAGGCTATCGCTGGAACAGATGGCTTACACGTTGGATAGCACCGGTCCGAGCGTGCTGTTGTTTCATAGTGACTTCGAACCGTTGGTGGCTCAGATTGCGCCGCGCCTGTCGCCGATCGTTCCATTGGTTTTCATGCGCGATCAGCCCTCGTGCGCATCCCGGCTGGAGCTGGTTGGCGAGTATGAGGAGTTGATCGCTCGCTATCCCAATGACTATCCGTTTCAAGATGTGGACGAACTGGCGCAAGCCACGACCTTCCACACAACGGGCACCACCGGGCAACCCAAGGCGGTAGGATTCAGTCATCGTCAGCTCGTACTGCACACATTGGCCGTGATGGGTGCGCTAGGCACACAGCCCGCTGGTCAGGGTTTGCGCCGCGGCGATGTGTATATGCCAATCACGCCGATGTTTCACGTGCATGCATGGGGTATCCCATTTATTGCGACCGTGCTCGGGTTGAAACAGGTGTATCCAGGGCGTTACGAAGCTGCGCGATTGCTCAAGCTACGCAGAGAAGAGAGCGTCAGTTTCTCGCACTGTGTGCCAACGGTGCTGACCATGATTCTGGACGCCTTCTCGTCGGAGGACCATGTGGAGCAACCTTGGACGATTCTCGTGGGTGGCTCGGCGCTCTCCCGAGACCTCCACCGCAGAGCCGCTGCGCGCGGAATCACGGCAGTGACGGGATACGGCATGTCAGAAACCGCACCCGTATTGTCCATTGCCTTTTCCTTCGCAGAACCGGCCGATGCGAGGGAAGAGAGCTTGTGTAGTGCGGGTCATCCGGTGCCCTTGGTGCAGCTTCGCATCGTCGACGAGGCCATGACGACGTTACCGGCGGACGGCGACGCTTGTGGCGAGTTGGTGGCGCGCGCACCGTGGCTGACATCGGCCTACCGGGGAGATGTTGCGGCGTCTCGGCAACTTTGGAGTGGTGGGTGGCTTCACACCCAAGATATGGCGAGCATCACCTCGGACGGGCGCGTTGAGATTCGCGACCGATTGAAAGATGTGATCAAAACGGGTGGGGAATGGATCTCTTCGGTGACGATGGAGATGCTGATCGCTAAGCATCCCAACATTGCCGCTGTCGCCTACGTTGGCATTGTTGATGCTCGGTGGGGTGAGCGACCGGCGGCATTCATCGTGCCCAAGGAGGGCGCATCCATCGATACGGAAACGTTGCGCGCGTATTTGGCTCCGCATGTGGAGAGTGGCGCGATTAGCCGTTACGCCTTGCCGGATCGGTGCGTGGTCCTTGAGCGACTGCCGCTGACCAGCGTCGGCAAAATTGACAAGAAAGCATTGCGTGATCAGCTGGAGCAGGAGCGCACGCAATGAAATCGCCTCTCCACGGCGGAGGATGCGCGGAAGGATGGAGCGAGTAGTGCCAGCTAGGTTGATTGGTGGTGCTTGCGATACTGACCGGGGCTCATGCCGGTTTCTTCTTTGAAGACGGTTGCCATGTGGCTTTGGCTGTTGAAGCCTGCGTCAATGGCGATGGCGACGAGTGATTGGTCCGTCGTTTCGAGCCGGTGCCTGGCCAGACTGACGCGCTCAGCGATCACGCATTGGAGTGGCGTCATGCTGAGGTGATGCTTAAACGCCGCGATGAGATCCTGCTTGGACACCCCGGCCTGTGCGGCCAGCCCTTCCAAGCTAATTTTTTCAGATAACCGCTGCTGGATGAAGGTAAGTAGCCGGTGGATACCCTCGTTTGAAAGCGTGCGGTGGTGAGTAGCCCGGCTTCGGCGAGCCGTTGGCGACAGGAAGTTGCCATCAGGCGACGTTTCTTCGGGGTGCTCGCCGAATCGCCGATGGTACTCAAGGCGAAATCCGGACGTGTTGACGAAGCCGCGGTCCCGGATCCAGGTTTCGTCCGGGTGTGGGGCGTCACCAGACCTGAGTTCATCGCGGGCCCGTTCCAGCCGCTCGCGGTACAACATCTGGCGGGGAGTCACTCCCTCGAAATGAAGAAAGCTGTGATTGAGCGAGGCCGTGCTGCAATCCAAATAGGCGGCCACGTCTTCACTGGTGATGTCAGCGTGAGCCTGCTCAACGATGAAACCCTTGGCTCGGTTCACCTGTGCCCGCGACAGCCGCTGCATCGCCATGAATGCGTCGCTGTAGGTGTGCGGGTGCATTTGCATGAGCAACGAGATGGCGTAGTCCGTCAGATTGTTTTTCATCAGTTCGGGGACGGCGCTGACGTGCATGAGCGAGTCCATGCTCATCGTTACCGCCGCCCACAGCGCGCTCAACTCATGAGAGAACGGCTGCCCTTTGAAGATCGGTGGCAAATCGAGTGAACGGCCTATCCAGCGGGAACAGAAGTCCAGCAATTTCTGCTTGCTGATATGGACGTTCTCGTAGGCGAGGCCTTCGTGCCCGGCGATTTGTTGAACCGGTACGACGATGCCTGATCCGACCCTGGATGACTCGGTGCCGAGTTGAAAGGTGTTGTTCGCGGATGCGAACTTGATAAAGAAGGTTTCCCCAATATCGGGGCTCACATGAACTTTGACCGGCGCGTCGTAGTGGGTATGGCTATACCCAATATGGCCGAACTCGCGGCCGCGTCTTTCCGAGGAAACGTTTTTCACGCGGCAGAGGGGATCAATTCGTACGGCGTCGAAACCATAGATTTCCGACAGGCTATGGCGAATGGCATCGATGCCGCTGACCCTGTACGCGTCGGCAGAGCTATGGGCCAGTTCCATTTCTTGTAGATCGATGGACATTTACTCGCGATCCACGTTTTGGTCGTTGCAGCGATGGCCGCCGGGTTCGACGTACGGGCTCGAAGCTATGGACATCCTTTTGGGGAGTCAATTTGCGCTGCAATAGACGCTGTCTGTTGCGCCGCAGCAATATGAGCTGACTATTCACGGGACTCGATCGTGCGATCGGGGCCCGGTCCGATGGGTGGCTATACGCCAAGGATCCAATCCCCGGCAAGACCAAGGGCCGACGAAACGTCGACCCTTGAGTAGCAGCAGCGCCCCGTTACTTACCAACGGCTATCGCAGCCTGTTCGATCCATTGGGCCACCGCACCTGGGTTGGATACGTAGACGGCGTGGCTTCCCCCCCACTTCCTTGACGGTGGCGCCGGCGCGCCGGGCCATGTCGCGCTGGGCGGGCGGCGGGATCATGTGGTCGTCGCCCGCGACCAGATACCAGCTTGGCTTGGACTTCCACGCAGGGGTGGTCACCGCGCCCTGGAGGGCCGCGAGACCCCACGGCACTTGCGAGTCAGCCATGAAGCGGGCGGTCTGGGTGTCGACATCCGCAGCGAAGCTGGCCTGGAACTTCTCGTTGTCCAGCAATAGAAAACCGTCCTGGGGCGGCAGAATCGGCGGCACTGGCGCACCCGGCGGCGGGTTCGCGATCAGCGACGCCACGGACTCGCCGGCATCCGGGGCAAACGCGGTGATATAGACCAGTCCGGCCACCTTGGGATCGTTGCCAGCCTCGGTAACCACCACGCCGCCGTAGGAGTGGCCGACCAGGATGACTGGCGCCTTCTGTCCTGCGATCACGCGCTTGGTGAATGCCACATCCTCGGCCAGCGAGGTCGTCGGGTTCTGCACTATGGTCACGTCATAGCCACGGCTCTTGAGCTGCTGGTAGACACCCTGCCAGCCGGAGCCGTCGACAAAGCCGCCGTGAATGAGAACGATGGACGCCTGGTTGTTCGTTGCAGTGTTCATGTGAGCCTCCCGTCTGTGATTGCGCTCTGGTGGAGAGCGGACGGGTACAGATTGCTCGCGGGGCCACGCGGCCAATATCCACTTTTCGCAGTACTATCCAGTTTCCGCAACGACTTGATCGGTTGATGGAGAAGCCCCCTGTGACGCATCTCCAGACCAACGACCTCGAAGAGGTGCAATCCGTCGTTGCGGGCATCTACTGCGCACATTCCGTGCTGACCTCCGGCGGTGCCAGCGCGGACGCCGCTGGATTGGACCTGATCCGGCGGGCACCGCAGCCAGTCGTCAAATTGCATTACGGACGCTCAGTCCGGATTGATGCCGGGACTTTCCCGCGCCTCATGCTCATGCAGACGTGCCTCGACGGCAGCGGCGCGGCGGAACAGGGCTCGCTGCGTGCAGAACTGCGACGCGGCCAGACCGTTCCGTTGTCGCCAGGACTCGCGACGCGGCTGGCGTTCGATAGCCGCTTCGCGCAGCAATCAGTTCGTCTCGACATCGAGCGGGTTGAAGCGCTTTGCAGTTCCTGGTTGAACGTGCCAGCGCTTGATCGCCCGTTACGGTTCGACTTGAATCCTTTCTCTGCGGCACTGGAACAAGCCTGGAGCCAGGCCGTTGGTTTGATCGTGAGCTACGCGCGCAGCGGTTTGCTGCTTCCCGCATCGGCGATCGCCAACCTGGACGAGTTCATCGTCTCGCTGGTGCTCTCCCAGCATCCGCATAATTACAGCGACGACCTGCGTCGCCCGCAAAAAGGGCTTCCGCCGCGATTGGTTCGCGAGGCCGAGCGTTTGATGCGCGACGGAGAACTCCATCAGACGCCAAGCAAGATAGCCGCGGAGCTTGGCGTCAGCCTGCGCACCCTGGAGCTGGGATTTCGCGCCGTGCATGATTGCTCACCGAGCGAATTCCTTAGAAGGGTGCGCGTCGCTAAGGCGCGTGAAACCTTGCTCGCACCGAAGGCTACGACATCGGTGACCGAGGTCGCGCTTGCTAACGGCTTTCTGCATCTTGCAAGGTTCAGCGCCTATTACCGGGAAGTATTCGGTGAGTCACCAGTCCACACGTTGCGCCGTAGTCAGCCTAGAGGAACGCTTGCGATGGCTGTCGGGTGACGGACAACCTGATACCACGTGGCCGTCAGTCATGGCCCCGAGTGCCTACCGTTGGTTACCTGCATCGTGGGGTTCACGGACCCAGGTGCAGTTCCTTGTCGAAAGCATCGTCGACGTCGCAATAGTTGGCGCGGGCTTTGGTCGAGCGCGTGGCCCGAAAGTAGAACGCCGGATGGCCGGGCAGGCCTTCTTCGTTTTCAGTTAGCTCGTAGTAATCGAAATGCACAGGCGCGTCGTCGGCATAGCTTTGTCCAAATTCGCGATTGGCGATGATCAGCAAGGCAGGTTGGCTCTTGCCGCCAGAGAGCAAGCGCATGTCGTGCAGCACGCAGTCCGCGCCACCGCTGATAGTGACGCCGTACCGTTCGTTCTCTTCACCCTTCTGCTTCTCAAACACCGGTACGAGGCTCCAGGCCTCCTTGCCATCGTCGCCCTTATCTCGCAGATAAAAGGTGGCGAGGGTGAAGCCGTGCGCATTGAAGTTCTCGCGCGAGGCGAGCACTACCGTGACGTCGTGGTCCTGCAGTCGCACCTTGTTGGGGCCGTTGATCAGCGGAATCGCTTTGTAACCCGCCAGTTCATCGGCATGCGCCACAACGCCGCCGGCCATGACGAACGAGATCATCGCCGCACCGAATATCCTCAGAACCTTGTGCATGACCTTAGCCGCCCTCGCCGCAGCCGACGTCGGCTGCACCCATGTGGTCGAAGCCGATAAGCGTTACCGCGGTTTGTCCTTGCGTGGGGTATTGGACATCGGTGTCCATGATGTTCTGCGGCCACGCGTGTGCTTTTTGCTCTGCGACGCTCAACTTGCTGGCGGCTGCACGGGGCAGATGGAACGCCTGGCGTACCTGCGCTTCGCTCCAGGTTCCCTTCAGCGTGATGCTCACGGCCTGCAGATTGCCATGCTCCCAACTCAGAACGACATGTGTCGCGAGCGGGTGTACCTCCGTGGCGAGACGGTCCGGGAATTCGGGGCCTTCGTAATAAGCATCCGGCGTCTTGCAGATATCGCCGCGATTCTGATAACCCTTCAATGCACAATTGAAGCGCGTATCGCGGTAACCCAGCGTCTTCTCAGTGAAGCAGCCGTAATCCGCTGGCGACATGCGAAGCCACGAACGAACGTCGATGCGTGGCGCTGCAAGTGCGGCGTCCACCGTGGTCTGCGCCGTGGCCATGGAGGACACGGCTAAAAGCCCAAAGGCAATCCATTTCTTCACGATCTTCCCTGAAGCGTCGAAGGAGGGGGGGAGGGCGCTATGGTAGGGGAGTCGGGACAGCGGCGATATCAGTCACTTGATTTGCCGTGAGCGTCCAGCCAGGGCGCAAGGGATACAAACCATATGTTGTCGCTACCGTTGTCCCACGACTGCATGCGAGTGATGTCCGCTTGGGCTTGTTCCAGCGTTCGCGGATAGTGCACGGGTAGGGATCGGGTGCTGCTGAAATACAGCGTGCGGTGATCGGGGCTCAAGTGTGATCCCCAAGGACCTTTTACGTTGATGTTCTCGCCGAGGTCCACTGGCTTGCCCCAGCCTTCGCTATCGCGGAAGGCGATGTAGAGACGATCCGGGTCGTCCTTGCCTCCGAAGTTCGCATCGAACACGATGAAGGATTCATCTGGCGCCACGGCGGGGTCGAGCTTGTGCGCGGTTGCATCGCCCAGGTTCACCGGTACGGGAGGCAGATAGGTACCGTTGCGGTATTGCGAGCGAAACAGACGGAAGTCGTCCTCCTCCCCGGGGCGCTGGAAATACACGCTGCCATCCGCGGTCACGGCGGGGGCATAAGTGCGAGAACTGCTGTTCACTACATCCGGCAGTCTTACCGGTTGGCCCCAACCGTTGCCTTTGCGATCCACACGCCATAAATGACCGCCGGAGCCGGGCCGCACCTTGCCGCTGGCCATCACTGCATCAAGTGCTTTGCCGCCTTCGTGATCAGGGCGGTTGGAAGAAAAGATCAGAAAGCTGCCGTCCGGCGCCATCGCAGGATCGTGATCAAGCCATTGCCCCGAGAATGGCGCCACTGTTGGCGAGCTCCAGATGCCGTTCACGCGATGTGACACCATAATGGCCGCGTTGGGCCAGTTGATGCGATCGAAGAAGACAGTATCGCCATCGGGCGTAAATGCTGCGGAGTCCTCGTTGGCGGGGCCGGAAATCACGCCGGGCGCAAACACCTGGGGTGCATCGGATGTCACCGATTGCGCGTATACGCTCGTTATCAGGACCGTCGCGCTGCACAGGGCGGTCAACCAACGGGACAGACGCTTCATGCAATCGATCCTTCTGCGGAATGGGAACGACGGGGCGTACTTCGGGGCGGCGCCATTCTTGCGTTCGTGCCTGGGCGAATGGACGTGCTTGAAGTCATGCGGCCGGAGCGGAGATGGGCTCTTGCCAAACTCGGCTGTGCTATTTGCACGCCCTGCACTGTGCCGGTGGCCTGTCGCGTGCAGACGGACCGCCATCTGACGTTGACCAAGTCGACATGGAGTGGGGTGCGGCGTCACCATCCACTTGATCACGCTGGGGTGAGGTGCCTGGTGCGCTTCTGACCGTGCTTACGTCACTTGTGGCTGGGGCGCCTTGCCGTTGCGACACGGGTTCTCGACGGAAGGGCGCCGCCATTTCGGCGGCGTCATATCAGTTTGGACGAGAAGAAAAGCATCGCCATTGGGTAAGCCAGAACGGCGGCGGCCACTGTCAGTACAACCTGGAGCTTTGGAGGCAGGTGGCGCAGCAGCGGACAGGCTGGAGCGAGAAGGGCTTCTGCGCGGTAGATGCTCACACCTCCGCCCATGACCAGAGGGAACAGCCAGAAAATCTGCAAGTAAACGAAAAGAAGAACATCTTGGCGAGTTAGCTCCGTTCGATGCCGAAGAACGGCGATGCTCACGCTTAGAACGAATATGGCGACCAGGGCGCTTTGCATGGCGGGCGCGACATCCACGGTCCATGTGCGTGGCGTCGTTGCCAGAGGGGCCAAGTTGTTCCACAACGTCGCAAGAGGATTGTGCATCCCGTGACCGTATTTCTCCTGAACCTTGAAGAAGGCCATCCAGTCGCCGACTTCCATTCGATGCAAGGTGAGTACCGCGATAAAGCCGAAGAAAGTGAGCGCGGCGGCAATCAGGCCCACTTTCAACATGGGCAACGAGCGATCGCGGTACGTGGTGACGAGCGTATAGATGAGCGCGACAGGGGCCAGCAGGAAACCAGTGGAGTAGCTGAAGGACGCGAGTGCGCCGGCGGCACTTGAAATGAAGGCTCGTCGTTCAAGCAGGCCGCAAAGCGAAAGCGTTGCGAAAAACGTGAATACCGATATGGGAAAGACGGCGTGGTAGTAGATGTTCCCCGGGAATACCGCAGCCAGGAGCAGGCATAGAAGATTGCGGTAATTTAATACGCCCCCCAGAAGCTTTATCCAAATGAGCCATAGCGTTCCGAGCTGAAACAGTGTCGAGAGCACCATGCCGGCGAGAGAGGCCGAGACGCCTGTCCACGAAACTACGCGGATCATCAGGGAGTAGCCTGGGAACCATCCTGCGTTGCCGCACCAGGCATTGGGATCCATCCCTGCTACGCGGGAACATGAAAAGAACTCGTAGCCAGTATTGGCGATCGCAAGATAATGACCCGAGTCAAATCGAGTGTGCATCGCCGGGTCCAGAGGATTGCTAGCACCCGAATGCAGGGCAGTCAGGCCAATCAACAGACGCGCGAATAGCAGCGCGACCAAAGGCACTCCCCATGCCAGGGCAAGGTCCTTGGCGTTGTTTCTTTCGATATGGATATTCAAGTTGAGTCTTCATCACTGCGCATTCGCATGCTCGTCCAGGAACTTCCTGGTCGATGTGGTTTTCGCGTTTACGCAACCCCTGTTCGCAACCATGCGCAGCTGTCCGCCACGCACGCCCCTTAGGGATCCTTGAACCTAATATCTTTCGGATCCGTCGCGAAATATTGCCATGTTTCGGCAAGTTTTTAATGTGCACAGGCTTGTCGGGGGAACTTGTGTGCATGGGAATGGCTGTAAATAAGACGTATTCTTACTTTTTGAGCCGAATCTGCCATTGGGGCAGCGTCGTTTCACTTTCGGTTGCCTGTGCGCTGCCGCGTTGCCAGGCGCTGATATCCGATGACTAGCGTCGCCGTCATGTACACGGCAATCGTTGCATCAGGGCGCGGTGCACCCCTTTCTTCCCACACCCGAACGTGGCGGTGTGAAGATTGTGACCCTGCTCAATGCCCAGACGCAGCCATGGCATGGCTACTACTACCTGCCGCACATGACGTTGTCGCATCCCGTAAACGGTGACGCGTTACCGCAGCACATGCGCCTGGATACTCCTAGCCCGGCGCGTGGTTGATGAATGGGCGCGAAGGGTCTGGACGCCTGAATCACAAATGAGATAGATTCTCATTTAGATGGCGCCCTCTTAGCTCTCCCAGGGGCGTCCTGTTTCACTTCGGCCGCCAGCTCGGGCAGCAATTCGCCTTCTTTGCCAGCTAGCCGCGTGACTACCACGCTTGGCAAAGGAATGATTTCACATGCTGCGTTCTACCCCGCTGGCCGCCGTTATCGGCGCCCTGTTGTCCCTGCCTGTCTTCGCCGCGGAGCCGGCTGCGCTCGCGCCTGATGCGAAGTCCGCCACCGATCTGCCGGCCCTGCAGGTTACGGCGCTTGCGCCGACCATCGAACTCAACACGCCGGGTACAGTCTCGGTGATCGATCGCGTGCAGATGGACCGCCATCTGACGCTGACCATCCGCGACCTGGTGAAGTACGAGCCAGGCGTTTCGGTGATCGGCACGGCCGGCCGTTTCGGCCTGGATAGCTTCAATATCCGTGGCCTGTCGGGTAACCGTACCCGCATCGAGATCGACGGCGTGTCCATGCCGGCATCGTTCGGTGCGAATGTGGCCGGCGGCAGCTTCCGTGCGGGGCGCAACTTCATCGACCTCGACGACGTCAAGCAAGTGGACATCGTGCGCGGCCCGGCGTCGGTGCTCTATCCCTCCGATGCGCTGGGTGGCGTGGTGAGCCTGAGGACAAAAGATCCCGCCGATTACCTGCGCAACGACGGCAAAAACTACATCGCGGTGAAGGAGCAGTACGACAGCACCGATCGCAGCCTGTCGACCACGGCCACTCTCGCTGGCGGTGATGCGCGCAACGGCGTGCTGTTCGTGGCTAACCATCGTGAGGGCAACGAGACCAGCAACATGGGTGATGTCGGCGGCACGGGCGCCACGCGCACGCGTCCCGACCCGATGACGTATCAACTGGATAGCTTCCTCGGCAAGTACGTGCACACGGCTGATAGTGGCCGTACCGATCGCGTCACCGTGGACGGTTCACAGACGCGCACGCGCACCGATTCTTTGTCCAGCGTGACGGGTAGTACGAGCTTCTACCGCTCACAGGACGAGGACATGCGCTTCCGTGCAAGCGTGGGGCAATGGTTCCCACGGTTCGACAGCGTGATGGCCGATACGCTGGATTGGAACGCGTACTGGCAGAAGAGCCGCACCCGAACCAACACCCAGACGGATACGGCGACCGTGCTGCGCTTCTACGAGAACCTGCCGCTGCAGGAGAAGGTGGCGGGCGGAAAGATCGTGGCTGTGAAGTCGTTGGGTGAAGGCTCGGCGGTGGGCCAGTCCATCAGCTACGGCGCCGAGCTGTCGCGCACCGATGCGGAATCCAGCGTCGACGGTTATGGGGTGAACAAGAAAACCGGCGCGACCGGCAAGACGAAAGCCTTCCTGCCGGGCAACTATCCCCTGCACCTGATTCCTTCCAGTGAAACCGATCGCTACTCGATCTTCGGTCAGGATGAAATTGGCCTGATGGATGGACGGTTGTTGCTCACTCCCGCCGTGCGCGTGGATCGCTACGAGTACAAGCCAGACGCCGACGCGCTCTATTCGGCCTACAACCCCGGTTACGTGCCCCAAAACTACGAGAAGACCCATGCGTCACCGAAGTTCGGTGCGCTGTGGCGCTTCAATGACACGTTGAGCGCGTACTTCAACTATGCACAAGGTTTCCGTCCGCCGCTTTACAGCGAGATTGCCGGTGCGTGGAACGAGCAGCCGTTCCCTGGCTTCAACATCGCCTTCCTGCCTAATGCCAACCTGAAGGCCGAAACCAGTCGGGGCTTCGAGCTCGGTTTACGCGGCAAGGGCGAGGCCGGCTGGTTCAATGTTGCCGCGTACTACAACCGTTATCGCAACTTCATCTGGTCGGGCTACCAGCTTCCTGCATCGCAGGTGCCTGGTTGGGTGCAGGTCATGCCTGGGATGAACTTCTACTACCAGGCGGTGAATGCACCCAAGGCCTTTATCAAGGGCGCCGAAGCGAGCGGTGCGCTGCGCCTTGCGCAGTTCAGCGATGCGCTGGAGGGCTGGACGCTCAGGGGCAATGCTTCTATTGCCACGGGCCGGCTGATTGAGCCGGGTGACACGGGCTACAGCCCGCTCAACACCGTGGACCCCGCCAAGCTCGTGCTGGGTGTGAGTTACGACGCCACGCAATGGGGCGTGGAGCTGATCGGTACCGGTGTGCGGCGCCATACCGCGCTCGATAACCCGGCGGACTTCCGCCCCGGCGGCTACGCCACCTTCGACCTGTATGCGCACTACACGCCCATCGAAAACCTGGAGCTCTTTGCCGGCGTGAGCAACCTGGGTAATCGCAAGTATTGGGATTGGGGCAACTTGAACGGCGGCACCTTGGGCAACCTGGTGACCGGTAACGGCCTCAACGACTCCGGCACCGGTGGCGTTCCTGCCGATCGCCTCACCATGCCCGGTCGCACCTTCAGCGTTGCCGCCAAGATCGCCTTCTGAGAGGAGCGTCGTCATGCTCGATAACACATCTTCCCCTGCATCTGCCTTGTCTATTCCCGAACTGCTGGACGCCTCGCGTCGCTTGCGCGAGCAGGAGCCTGGCCTACGCGCACGCGATCTCGCCGATCGCCTCGGCGTGAGCGAAGCCGAGCTGGTCGCCAGCCGTTGTGGCGATGGCGTCACGCGACTGGAAGGCCCGTGGGCGGCACTGATCGAAGCGTTGCCCACGCTGGGACACGTCATGGTGCTCACCCGCAACGACAGTTGCGTGCATGAAAAGAAAGGTCGCTTCGACCACATCGAGATCGGCGGTGTGATGGGCGTCGTATTGGACGAGGCCATCGATCTGCGGATCTTCCTGAAGCACTGGGTGTTTGGCTTCGCCGTGCGCGAGAACTCGCGTGGCCGGTTATTGCAGAGCCTACAGTTCTTCGACGCCGACGGACGCGCGGTGCACAAGATCTACCTGACCGAACACAGCCATCACGACACGTGGTCGGGGCTGGTCGGCCGCTTCGCAGCCGCAGTGCAATCGCCGCTGCTGGCGATTCATGCGGTGGATGATCCGCTGCCGTGGAAGGTCGAGGACGACGAAGTGGACGTAGTGGGGCTGCGTGAACGCTGGCGCCGCCTGCGCGATCCGCATGACTTCTTTGCCATGCTCAAGAAGCACCAGGTGACGCGCACGCAGGCATTGCGTCTGGCAGGACGCGAGTTCGCGCGCCAGGTAAACAACGACGCGATCCGCACTCTACTCGAGTCAGCCGCCGCCACCGGCTTGCCCATCATGGTGTTTGTGGGGTCGCCCGGCGTGGTGCAGATTCATACGGGGCCCGTAACCAATATCAAAGTGATGGGGCCATGGCTCAACGTGTTGGACGATGACTTCAACCTGCACTTGCGCGAAGACCACATCACCGAAAGCTGGGTCGTGCGCAAGCCCACGCCCGAGGGCCATGTGACATCGCTTGAACTTTACGATGCGCGCGGCGGGCAGATCGTGCAGCTCTTTGGCAAACGCAAGCCAGGGATACCCGAACTGGAAGCGTGGCGCGCGCTGGCCGAAAGCTTGGCGGATCGGGAGGCCGGTCATGCGTAACCATCATCTGCGTGTGCTGGGAATCTGCCTGCTGGGCTCGATGGCATGGGTTGTTCATGCGGGCGATGCGCCGGTGCGCGTCGTTGCCCTGGGTGGCGACATTACCGAAATCGTCTATGCGCTCGATGCGCAAAATCAGCTCGTGGGTGTAGACAGCACCAGCCTTTGGCCCGAAGCCGCGACCAAGCTGCCTGACGTGGGGTACGTCAGGCAGCTCGCGGCGGAGGGCGTTTTATCGCTGCATCCGCAGCTCATTCTTGCGACACACGATGCAGGTCCCGCTACGGTAGTGACGCAACTGCACGACGCCGGCGTGCGTATCGTCAGCATGCCTGTGACACGTACACCGGAGACGGTGGTCGCCAAGGTGAAACAGGTGGGCGCCGCACTTGATCGCGAATCTGCTGCGAATGCGCTCGCCGCGAAGCTGCAGGCCCGATATGCCGATCTGTTCAAGGCGGTGGCCGCCATGCCGCGGCATCCGCGGGTGGTGTTCCTTATGTCGGCCGGCGAGGGAGGCCCCAAGGCGGCGGGAAAGGACACGGCAGCGGACAGTGCCATCACCCTCGCGGGTGGCGTGAATGCGGGCCAGGACTTCACCGGCTACAAGGCGGTTTCGCCCGAGGCGCTGGCAAAGCTCGCTCCCGACGTCATCCTGTTGATGCGTGAACGCGAGAATGATGTCGGCGGCGTCGATGGCGTACTCAAGCTGCCGGGCATTGCCATGACGCCGGCCGGCCGCGCGCGGCGCATCGTGTTCGTCGACGGCCAGGCATTGTTGGGCTTCGGTCCGCGTAATGCGGAGCACGAGCAGGCGTTGCAGCGCACGCTGGTCGCCGTGCAGCCATGAATGCCGTGACCGCGGAACACCCCCGGCTTCGTCGCGCGAGCGGCTTCCCGGTTACGGCCCTGGCGGCATTGCTGCTCGTTGCGGCCATCATCGGCATGGCGAGCGGCGCGATGCCGCTTGGCGCAAGCGAAGTGGTGGGCGCGTTGTGGCGCTGGCTGACAGGCCAGGCCATGCAGGCCGACGACGCCGTGGTGCTGATGTTGCGCCTGCCGCGCGTGCTGATGGCGACACTCGTTGGCGCGGCCCTGGCCTGTAGCGGTGCCACCATGCAGGGCTTGTTTCGCAACCCGTTGGTGGAGCCGGGGTTGGTGGGCGTATCCGCCGGTGCGGCCTTGGGCGCCATCGGCATGATTGTGCTGGGTGGCGGTGTGCTCAGCGTGTTACCGAGGGTGCTCGCATCGTTTGGCGTGGCGGCTGCTGGCTTTGTCGGTGGCCTGGCGGCGACGGCGGTGGTCTATCTGATTGGCAGTCGTCGCCCGGGCGTGGCGACTTTGCTTCTGGCTGGCGTGGCGATCAACGCGATCGCGATGGCGGGTGTGGGCGCCCTCACGTTTGCCGCCAACGAGCACCAGTTGCGCGACCTGAGTTTCTGGACGCTCGGCAGCCTCGGTGGCACGGATTGGTCGCGCTTCTTTGCCGTTGCTCCGCTCATGGTGTTGCCCCTGTGTCTGTTACCTCGCCATGCGCGGGCTCTGAATGCCTTGTTACTTGGCGAGCAGGAGGCAGCGCTGTTGGGGTTTCATCCCGAACGCCTGCGGCGACAACTGATCGTGTGGGCGGCGCTGGCCACCAGCGCCGCGGTTGCCATGTGCGGTGTTATCGGTTTCGTCGGCCTGTTGGTTCCCCACGTAGTGCGCATGGCGTGGGGACCGGATCATCGGTTGCTGCTGCCCGCTTCTGCCTTGATAGGGGCATCCCTGCTGATCGGCGCGGATGCGGTAGCGCGTGTCGTGGTAGCGCCCACCGAACTTCCCATTGGCGTCATCACGGCCTTGCTGGGTGGGCCGTTCTTCCTCTGGTTGCTGTTGCGCCTGCGCATCGGAGAGTCGACATGAATATCGCACTCGATTGGCACGCTGCATCCGCCGCGACAGCGAGTCACGCGCTGGAGGCCATCGACGTGCATCTGAGCTATGGCAGTCGCCGTGTGCTGCAGGGCATCCATCTGCGCGCGCAGCCCGGTCGGCTGTTGGCTCTGATCGGTCCCAACGGAGCGGGCAAGAGCAGCCTGCTCGCCGTGATGGCCGGGTTGCGTCGGCCATCACTGGGTGACATGCATCTGGATGGTCGTGCTATGCATGCGTGGCCACCGAATGAACTGGCCAGGCGTCGCGCCATGCTGTCCCAGCGCGTGCAGTTGGGCTTTGCCTTCCGTGTGGAAGAAGTGGTGATGCTGGGGCGGAGCCCGCACGGCGTCATGTCGACACGTGAGGCGGATCTGCGCATCGTCGACGCCGCCATGCAAGCCACGCGTGTGCTGCATCTGCGCGAGCGCAGCTATCTGGCGCTATCCGGCGGCGAACAGCAGCGCGTGCAACTTGCCCGCGTGCTGGCGCAAATCTGGGATTGCCAGCACGCGCCCGGCTGGCTGCTGCTGGACGAGCCCGAGGCCGGGCTGGATATTGCGCATCAGCACGACATGTTGCTGCATGCGCAGACGCTGGCACGGCAAGGCTTTGGTGTGGTCGTCGTGCTGCACGATCTCAATCTCGCCGCGCGCTACGCGGACGACATCGCGTTGCTCGCGCAAGGGAGGTTGATCCGGCATGGTGAACCGACGCATACGCTGGATGCCGATGTGCTCTCACGCATCTATGGCATGCCACTGCAACGTTCGCTGGATGACGAGGGTCGATGGCTTGTCCATCCGGCACGGCGAAGCGCTTGATACCACCCATAAAAAAAGCCCCGCGCGGTGGCGGGGCTTTTTGTGTGAACAGCTGCAGTTCAGTACGCGAACTCGCGGAACACTGGATCGACACTGCCGTTCCACGGGCCGTTGAACAGTTCGAGTTTGCGTTCGGCCGGGGTCTGGTTGGCTTCCACGATCTCGATCAACGGCTCTAGGAAGATGCTCTCGTCCGCGCCGCTGTTGTTGAGGCGTGCACGGCGTTTCAGGCCATGGCTGGCGATCTTCAGCGTTTCCGCAGCCAGCTCGCGCACGGCGTGCGTGCGGAACGGAAGCTTCAGTGCTTGGCGCGGCACACCGTCGCGCAGGGCCTGGCGCTCTTCACGGGTGAAATCCTTCACCAAATCCCAGGCAGCCGTCAGTGCGTCGTCGTCGTAGAGCAGGCCTACCCACAGCGCGGGCAGGGCACACAGGCGGTTCCACGGGCCACCGTCCGCGCCGCGCATTTCCAGGTACTGCTTGAGGCGCACTTCCGGGAAGGCAGTGGTGAGGTGGTCGGCCCAGTCCTTCATGGTGGCGAGTACGCCAGGGACAGCCGGCAGTTCACCCGCCATGAAGCGTTTGAAGTCCTGCCCGGAAAGGTCGATGTACTGGCCGTTCTGGTAGCTGAAGTACATCGGCACGTTGAGCATGTAGTCGACGTAACGCTCGTAGCCAAAACTATCTTCGAACACAAAGTCGAGCATGCCCGTACGGTTGGGGTCGGTGTCTTCCCATACGTGCGAGCGGTACGACTGGTAGCCGTTTGGACGTCCGTCGGTGAACGGCGAGTCCGCGAACAAGGCTGTGGCGATGGGCTGGAGCGCGAGGCTGGTGCGGAACTTGCGCACCATGTCTGCTTCGCTGTCGAAATCCAGGTTTACCTGCACGGTGCAGGTGCGGGTCATCATGTCCAGGCCGAGGTTGCCGACCTTGGGCATGTATTCGCGCATGATCTTGTAGCGGCCCTTGGGCATCCACGGCATTTCTTCGCGGCGCCACTTGGGCTGGAAGCCCATGCCCAGGAAGCCCATGCCAAGACCCTCGGCGATGGAGCGCACTTCGGTCAGGTGGCTGTTGACCTCGCGACAGGTCTCGTGGATCGACTCCAGCGGTGCTCCGGAAAGTTCCAACTGGCCGGCCGGCTCCAGCGTGATGGATGCCTTGTCGCGTGACAGCGCGACCGGGGCGTCACCTTCGCGCGCAACTTCCCAGCCGTAGCGCGAGGCCAGTGACTCCAGCAGCACGCGGATACCGCGGTCGCCCTCGAAGGTGGGCGGGCGCAGGGTATCGGTGAGGAAGCCGAACTTTTCGTGCTCGGTACCGATGCGCCAGGCATCGCGCGGCTTTTCCCCGGCGGCCAGGTACTCGACGAGCTGCTGACGGCTGCCGATCGGGGTGCTCTTCACGGCACTGGGTATGGACACGGGGAACTCCTTGAAGGACTGCCCCCAACCTTGGGGGGCGAGGCATCCTGAATTCAAAGTGCCGATTATCCGAACTTTCGAAGTTAGGGCGTCCTGACCAGGATCAGCGCACCCTAGGCGGTCGCCGGGAAATCGATGCGCATCCGGACGCCGCGCCCGGACGTGCCGTCGAGGATACTCAAACGGGCGCCGTGCACACGTGCCACTTCGTCCACGATCGCCAGGCCCAGGCCGCAGCCGTCCGAGCCGTCGCTGGTGCTCCGCACGCTGCGATAGAAGCGCTCGCGCACCTTCTGGCGCTCTGCGATGGGAATGCCGACGCCGCTATCGTCCACCTCCAGGAAGGGGTGGTTGTCCGCGATGCCGCAACGGATGGTGATGTTGCCGCCGTTGGGCGTGTGGCGAATGGCGTTGTCGATGAGGTTGTTGAGCACCTCGTGCAGTAGCCAGTACACGCCCGTGACATGGACCGGCTGGCTGTCCGCACCAAGGTCGATGCCGTGGGCGATGGCGCGGTCCAGGGAGCTGTCGATGACCTCGCCGATCAGGTGCGTCAGGTCCACGGCGGTGAAGTGGCTCGCACGATGGGCCGAAGGCTCGGCGCGCGCCAGCGTGAGCAGCTGATTGGCGGTATGGGCCAGGCGGTCGACGCCGCCCTGCAGCAGGCTGATCCGTTCCTGCAGGTTGGTGCCTGCGGTCTCGCGGGACAGTACTTCCAACTGGGCCTTCAGGCCGGTCAGCGGCGTGCGCAACTGATGCGCGGCGTTGGCAAGGAAGTGTTGCTGCGACAGCACCGAATCACGCACGCGCCCCAGCAGGGTATTGAGCGACTCGACCAGCGGCAGCACTTCCGCAGGTACCTCGTCGGTCTGTAGCTGGTTAAGCGCGACGGCGGGGCGGCCGGAGATCTGCCGGCTCAGGCGCTGCAGTGGGCGCAGGGCGATGCGGATGCCGATCAACGCGATGATCAGCACCGCGGCCATCTGCAGGGTGTCGTTGATGAGGAAGGCTACGTCCAGCCGGTGCACCGCTCGGTCGCGACGCGCCGGCGTTTCCGCCACGGTCACAACGAGCGGGTCGCCCGTTTCGTTGGTGCGGTAACTGGCAAGGCGGAACGGTTGGTTGCGGAAGGTGACGTTGGCGTAGTTGAAGCCGTCCGCTGATTTGTTGTCCGGGGCGACCGGCAGCTCGGGCGAGCCGGCCACGGTGGTGCCATCGGGCAGGCTGACGCGGTAGAAGAAATGCTCGTCCGGCATCGCCCGCAATGGCAGGGGCGGGCGGGGCGGCAGGTTGACGTCGAGCTGGCCGTCACCACGGGCATGGATGCGCGCGACGATGGCCAGGGCCGCGCGCGACAACGAGTGGTCGAAGGCGCTGTGGATCGGGCTGACGATGACGTGGTGATCGACCGCTACGCCTGCCACCAACAACAGGAACAGCGGCGCGAGCAGATAGCTCAGCAGCCGCCGGTGGACGCTGGTGGGGCGTTTGCGGTCGGCCATCGTCGAAAGGTCAGGCGTCCTCGAGGCGATAACCCAGCCCGCGGATGCCACGTACGGTGGCCGAGCTGCCCAGCTTGCTGCGCAGGCGCGAGACGTGCACTTCGATGGCGTTGCCGGAGATGTCTTCGCTCCAGCCGGTGATGGCCTGGGTCAGTCGTTCCTTGCTCACCACGCGACCGCTGTGGTGTGCCAGACACTCCAGGATCGACCATTCGCGACGGGTGAGTTCGAGCACTTCGCCCTTTTCGTTGAGGGCCCGACGCCCGGCCAAGTCGATGCGCAGGCCGCCAATCACGATCTCGTTGGCGGCAGCGGCGGTGGCGCGGCGAATCAGGGCGCGGCAGCGCGCGGCCAGTTCGGGCAGGGCGAACGGCTTGACCAGATAGTCGTCGGCACCCAGATCCAGCGCATTGATGCGGTCGTCCAGGCCATCACGAGCGGTCACGATCAGCAGGGGCAGCGAGCTGCCACTACGGCGCAGGCGGCGCACCAGCGACAGGCCGTCTTCGCCCGGCAGGCCCAGGTCCACAATGGCCAGGTCGTAATGCGTGTCGGACAAGCGCGACGCCACGGATTCGGCGTCACCGACCGCGTCGACCACGTAACCAGACCCGATCAGGCCACGGGAGATGGCATCGGATACGAGAGAATCATCTTCGACGAGCAGGATGCGCATAAGGCACGTCATGGCAATGGTTTGGTCATGCTAACAGGCACGCCTTTCAGCTCGCCGTCGTCGGAACCGTCTGAAAGCGGGGTTGGCGCAAACAAAAAAGCGCCTGCCGGGGGCAGGCGCTTTCGCGGACCGTCACAGGGGAGGCGGAGGCCTCAGTAACGGGGCACGGTCGGATCGATGTCCCGGGCCCAGGCGTCCATTCCGCCTTCGACATTGAAGACCTTGGTGAAGCCGTGCGCGGCAAAGCGCTCGGCCACACCGCGGCTGGACACGCCGTGGTGGCAGATGAAGGCGATTGGCGTGTCCTTCGGCAGGGCGGCCAGGGTTTCGTAGCCTTCGTCTTCCAGAATACGGGCCTGGGGCAGCGGGGCAGCGGCGGCACGGCCGTGGGCCGGGCGCACGTCGACCAGGGTGATGTCGCCGGCGGCCAGGCGCTCCTTGAGCTGCTGCACGGTCAGTGTGCCGATCTCCTGCGCGCCCGGGAACTTCAGGCTCAGGCCTTCGCCCTGCACGGTGGACACCCAATCGATCACGATGCCCTTGGCGCGCTGGGCGCTGCCCGGGTCGAAATGGACGGCAATGCCGTTGGCCGTTACCACGATGTCGTGGTCGCTGCCCGGCGCGAGCTGGAACCCGGCGCTGTGGTCCGGGCCGATCTCCAGATGCAGGGCCAGGCCCTGGGCGTTGGCGGTGCCCTGACGGATGGCCTCGGCAGCCTTGTCGGTGATGGTGATCTCAGGCGGCGTGCGATCCGGCGCGGCGGCACCGAACAGCTGGTGCAGCTCACCGGAGGCGTACATCTGGCGAATGATGTCGGCGCCACCGACCAATTCGCCGCCCACGTAGAGCTGGGGAATGGTCGGCCAGTCGCCGTAGGCCTTGATGCCCTCGCGGATCTCCGGATCTTCCAGCACGTTGACCGTGTGGTAGTCCGGCAGCAGCTCGTTGAGCGTGTTGGTCGCGGCTGCCGAGAAGCCGCACATCGGCTGCTGGCGGTTACCCTTCATGAACAGCACCACGCGGTGGCTCTGCAGCAGGGATTCAATACGTTCGCGGGTGGCGCTGTCGAGGGACATGGAAGACTCCGGCAAAGAGGGCGGATTGTAACTCTTGGGATATGTCGGCGCTTTGAGGGGGATGCAAGGGGGTGGGCGAGGGGGGGGGGCTCGCCCCAGCGTTTCGATGTAAGCGGCCACATGATTTGCGCAGCAGGGACTCTTGGTTTGCGTAGCCGGAGTCGGAAGTTTAAACGGGCCTCAAGGGGCCATTCAAAGGGCGTTTGAACACCCCTCAAACGCTGTCACTTCGAGGCTTTCTTGTGCCGACCCGGGAAGGCCGCCCCCTGCAGGCTGGCCAGGTGGGTGGCGTCCCTGGGTTCCGGCGGCAGCTCGACCTTTAGGCGCTCGGCCAGGCGCTGGATCGGGGTGCTCCAGGTGTTTCCGTGGAGGCTCAGGTGGTGCAGGACTACGCAGGCGCGCAGCCCGTCGATTGCCCCGTCTGTCTCCACCATCCCGAGTAGGTGCGCCTGGACCAGGGCGATGGCCGTGATCACGCTCGTTACGCCGATCCGGGGCGCGCAGGCGTCCAGCCAGGGCGACGGCGGATCCAGCTCCTCGACCCTCCAATGGGGGTCCGCCATCGACCAGGTATGCGGCCCCGTCTTTCGCCGCTGGTACGACAGGTCGATCAGGCGCATCTGGAGCTTGGCCAGGGAGCAGCAGGCGGCGATCAAAAGGGCACGGGCTTCGTCCATCCTTGGAAGCGTAGGCCGCCCCCGTCTCAGGGCCTTAGAACAACCCGGCTGGCTCGGCCTGGATGTCCCAGGAGAAGATCAGCACCTCACCCACCTCCTTTGCCCTGGAGCCACCGCCCACCGTGTAGGTGTGCTCTGCCCGCTCGATGTGGAACCGACCGAACAGCTCCCGGATCGCTGGATGATCATTGAGGGTCATGATGGCGCGTCCCTTGAGGCTGGCCAGCGTCCGCTCCAGCGCCTGGTACTGGTCCCAACCGAAGTCCACACCGTAGCCCTCGGTCTCCCAGTACGGCGGGTCCATGAAGAACAGCGTATGTGGCCGGTCGTACTTGGCGACGCAGTCTTGCCAGGGCAGATGCTCGATGTAGGCGTTGGCCAGGCGAAGGTGAGCTGCGGAGAGCGTCTCCTCGATGCGCAGGAGGTTCAGCCCTGGTGGCGCCGTCGTCGCGGTTCCATAGGTCTGTCCCTCGACCTTGCCGCCAAAGGCCGACTGCTGCAGGTAATAGAACCGCGCTGCGCGCTGGATATCGGTGAGCGTCTCGGGCCTGGTCACCTTCATCCACTCAAACACCTTGCGGCTCGACAACGCCCACTTGAACTGCCGCACAAACTCTTCCAGGTGATGTTGCACCACGCGGTAGAGATTGATCAGCTCGCCGTTGATGTCATTGAGCACTTCCACGTCGGTGGGCGCTTTCATGAAGAACAGCGCGGCGCCGCCAGCAAAGGGCTCCACGTAACAGGTATGCGTGTTGTCAAAGAACTTAAAGATCCGATCAGCCAGCCGGCGCTTTCCGCCGATCCAGGGAATGATGGGCATTGCCATCTTGCAATCTCCACATTTGAGAACGAGGTTCCGTAGGCTTCCCGCGCCACGCGTGGCTAGGGGCCTCGCTGATCCACGTTGCTTCGTGGAGAGGGCTGATCGGTTGCCGCCGATCGGTGCCCCGAAACTTTCACTAACGGGCCTTGATCAGAGGCTCACGCCGCACTTCTTTCCGATCCACTTTTCCGCACCGACGACGTTCGGTAACGACAGCACGTCGAACACGAGGATGAAGCCATAGATGCTGCCGTCGAAGTAGTTCTGTTGGCCGTTATCAGCGGCGTTGTTGTAGGCGCCCAGCAACAGGCGCAACGATGGGTTGTAGTCGATACCGGTATCGGGCGTGAAACTACCTGTGGTGCCCGCAGCAGCGTTCACACGCGAGACGACATTGCCGTTGCCCGTGCTGCGGTCGGCATAGCCAGAAAGCACAAAGGGTGTCGTTGCGGTTGAAGCAAACGAGCCAGTGGCCACGCCACTGTTGGAGTTGAAGTTGGTCTGCTGGCTTCCTGCATTCGGCTGCTGCCAATAGCGCCCCACTGTGCCGGCGGCCTGAGCGCGTGCGTAGAAGGTGCCACTGGTCGATGCCGAGTTGGGATTGCCACCCAGGATCGACATGAACGACGACGTGCGCGGAGCCAGCGCGGCACCATTACCGGCCGACATGAACTGGCTGGCGGCTGACGACAGCGCCAGGTAGTAGTTGTTGTTGGCATCCTTCTGGAGCTTGGGTGCCTGAGACGACGTCGTCTGGCTGAAATGGTTGTTGTTGCCCGACTTGTCTTTCATGAGCAGCACGCTCTGGCCAGGTGCCGTCACGGGAACGGTGCCCGCTGCATCCTGAAAGAGAGTGGAGAGATCCGATGGATCCCACCAGCCGCCACGCTGCCCGGAGGAAAACATCTGCGCCGGGCTAAAGTTTGACGATGACCGGCGACTCGATAGAAGGCCCGCCAGGAACGTCATGCCAGGTCTCCCACGACGGTCGCGGCGTCGTTCGCATGGAACACCAAGGCGATCACCGATCGCACGACGCGGGTGCTGACAGAAGCCGCTGTATCAAGCGTGACACCGCTAGCCGGCACCAACGTGACTTGGCCCGCGCCCCCCTGCTTAATGTAGATCACGGTCTTTTGCTTTATGCCCTGGGGCACCGTCACGGTGATGGCGCTTGCGTTGGTCGCCACGACCAACGCGCCCTTATCGGTCCCCTGAAGCACATACGCAGTGCCCACTTGGTTGTTCACGGACGTGATCTCGCCCGCGACCGCTTTCGTCGTAGAGGGGAGATCCGCGATCGCTTGCGTCGTTATCTGGGAAGCGGTGCCACCTTGCAGGCCAACAACGGTTTCCGTGCCCGTCAGTGCCCCAGATAGGGGGAGCTGGGAAAATTTGGGGTTCGACATGAGGCGTTACTCCGCTTGATAGGAACCGCTGCCGTCTTCGGTGCTGTAGTTGCCTGTCCCGTCTTCGGTGGCATAGAACACGATGTCGAGCTGCGTGATGGTGAGATTGATGCTGTAGTGCTGGAGGCTCGTGAGGCCATTGCACTGCGACTCCAGCTCAACCCGATAGGCGCCTTCAAACGAAGGCACGTAAGAGACCGAGGTGCCGGGGATGCCATTGATCTGGACAACCAGGTTATTGCTGGCGTCATAGATGCGAGCGTTATAGGTGGTGCCGATATCGGGACCGATGTTGCCGGCCGTCGTATCGATAAGCTGATCATCCTGTAGGAGGCGCGAGCGATGCGCCCAGCTCAGCGCAATGTGACCGGTGATAGCGGGCGTTCCCCACGGCGAAGCGCCGTTCAACTGCACCGCCCCCGGCGGATATGGACGGGAAGCGCGCTGCTGGAGCTGGATCGAAGAGGTGGGTGCGCTGTTGATATCGAGCGTACCTTGCGAGGTCCGCGTGAGCGCCCGAGCATTGACCGTTTCGCCGTTGAAGTACTGCGTTCCATCACTGCCGGTAAATTCGTCGTAGAACCATACCTGCGCACCGGCGGGATGTTGCGCAGGGATCGTGTCCAGGCAACCTCGCGCGATCGTCGCGGTCTCCGCCACGGGATCGAAGGCATCGAGGCGACAGATTTCGTTCTCGATGATGAGCGCGGTGCCGACCTCGACTTCAGAAAGATCGATGCCACCGGACATGGCGATGACGGTCGCCGCCTCCGACGTGTTGGAGACCTGCATGGCCATCGGGCACCAGCTGCCATCGCCGACATTGGCGTAGGCCGCGCCGGCACTCGTCCACAACTGGTAGTTGTAGGCCATCGTGCTCGGTCGCACGGCCAGCAGGCCGACGTAGCCGGCGTTCGCCGGCAGCGATTGCGCCTGGCTGCTACCGAGCACCTGCACCAGTTCGCGATATGGCGCCTCGATCAGCTGCTGATAGGGCGCCGGCAACGGGTTGGGATTGGGTGGCACCCAACCACTGGTCTGCTCGGCCACATAGGCGATATCGGGCATCGAGAACACGTCGACCACACACGTGAGCGTGATCTCGCCTTTGGTCAGCGTGCCGTAGTTCGCATCACCGACGCGAAAGACCAGCGGCGACGGCCCGATGCGAGGATGGGTCAACTGGAACACATCGCCTGGTGCCAAGTCGCGTGCGGTGCGTTTGAACTTTGCCTCAAGCCTTCCCAGCGGCAGGCTTCGCGCACGTAGATCGCGCTGACAGACGCGGGCCGCGAGTCCATACGTCGGGATCCAGCTGTAGTCCGCCGTGTCGAAAATGACGCCATCCTGCGCTTGCACGGAACCCAACGCCTGGATGGATACAAATCGGTCGGTGTTCGTAACCGGGTCATGGTAAGTGACCTGCAACTCGTTCACCGAGTTGGTCGCGGTGCTGGCCTCATAGGACGTGATGTCGATGACATCGTTCGCCGTGAGCTGGAGAAGTTTCGAAGGGTCGTAGCCGCCGCGAACAAGCTTGAGCTCGATCAAGCCCGTCGTGCGGTTCTCTCCGCAGACAGCACCGATATGGTCGCAGACCCGTTGAACGAACGCCTCGGCCGTTGTTTGCTGGGAGTCAAATACCGCACTCAACCCAAAGCCTTCGGATACCAGCTGGTCGGCAGCCGCCTTGAAGCTGGCCAGGTCAATGAATGAGCCATCCACGCCCGCGCCCCAAAGACTATTGGTGCATGCCTCATAGACTATGTGTGCCGGGTTCATGGCCTTGATATCGCCTTCCAGCGGGATCACGGCAGCTTGCGGATACCAGACGGGGCCATCCCAGCCCGACAACGCACGACGTCCACGGAACGACCAAAGGCGCGGCGAACGCGTATTGGCGCCCGTCTGACCGCCGCGATAAACGCCAGTGGCGCGCAGACGATAGGCGGGTTGGTCGGGGCCAAGCTTCGAGACCAGGTAGTCATTGGCTACCTGCGTTGCTTCGCCCATCTGCAGATCGAAGCCACCGACGATACCGCCTTCGTACTTGTCACCACCGAGCAGGTTGGGCGCATTGATGTTGATGCGCCCGCTGGTGGTTTGGCTACCCGTCCATGCGACCTTCTTGTCGACAAAGATGGTGACCAGCTCATCGAGCGACAGGCACAGGCCAAAGAGCCAATCCAGGTAGTACCGATAGCCGACAACTTGTTTCTTTGAGCTTCCCATCAGCCAGTGACCTCCGCCCGCGCGATGGCGACCATGCGCCGCGCAAAGGCATCATCGAGCTGCTCGAACACGTCGATCGGCAGGCCCTGCTCCACGAACTGGTGCAGATCGATGCCATGATGTTGGCACCAGGCGCGAACGCCGGGCGCACACAGCGCCTTCTGCCCACTGAGACTGGCTGCGCGTGCGTGACGCATGGTGACAAGGATAGCCATCACTTCTTGCTGCCTTTCTGCTTGATTTCGGTATTACGTGGGTTGCCGTAATAGAGGGTCACCGGATCGATGTTCACGTCACCGAAGATGACGATGATGGGCTGGCCGTCTTTGACGGGAGTGATCGACAGGTTGGAGTCGGCGCGTGGGGGCTTCGGTCGCGGCGTCATCGCGTACTGGATGAGCGCCGCAACGACCATGAAGGCGAGCTGGATCCACATTAGAAAATGATGCTCCCATCGGTCGGGCTTTGATCAGGGATGTTGGGTGCACCGCCGTAGTTCGGCAGGTTGTTGTAGTACTTGCAGTCCGCGATCGTCTTGTTGCATCCGGGATAGGCATTGAGCACGAGCCCAGCGGCGAAATCGACGGAGCCCGCATCAATGCTGATCGACGTGCCGACATGGCTCTCGATGGTGCGGTGGTCGATCACGCCATCGGCGTTCGTCCAGCTGACATAGCCACCCGCGAAGCGCCCATCAGGGAGCGCCGCGAATGCCGGCGACTGCAGTGTGACGCCGCTAGCGGCGCTCAACGTGGCAACGACCTTGTGCGCTTCTGGATCAACGCCGCAACCATCGCGGTAGAGGGCATACGGGCACTGACGACACCAACGCAATCGCAAGCCAAGGCGGCGAAAGTTGGCGTAGATGGGATCGCATGAAAGCTTGACGCCGCTGCTCGCCCACTTGACCTGCGTCACACGACCCGCCCATTCCACGACGGCGTCGGTATCACCCTCGTGCTGCGACCACACCCGAAGATTGACCGGGTCTTTGGGCGGGGCGAAGCGGAACAGTTCGGCGACCGCGAAACCCTGCGGAGCTGTGATGGTCCGCGTCTGCTGGCGGATCTCTTGCGACGCCTGGATGGCATCCATATCGATCGCGGTTGGCACATAGATCTGGTTCTGCCAGGTCATGGGGCGATCCGCAGTCGTATGGCACCAGTGTTTGGACTGGCGCCAGAAATCGAACAGCATCAGCGGCGCGCCACCGAGGTCGGCGCTTTCGCGGGCTTCAAACGTCACGGGGATCAGCCCTCCAGGTGAGATCCACGAACGCATAGCCGTCGATGGTCTGCGTGTGCGTGATCTTGATGTTGTCGCTGTCGAGCCGTGACAGCGTGAGGAACGAGATCGCGCGAACGTTGGCCGGCGCGAAGCCGATGTCCATCGCCACGTCGAGCGATAGACGCTCAGTCGATGCGTCGAGCTCGGTCCAACCGATCAACCGGCGGTAGCGGATGGTGCCATCGTTGAGTTCGATGCGGATATCACGACGGCCGATCTGGCCACGAAGGAAGCGGGTATAGCCACTCCACTCCACATCGATCGTTTGCGCACCGTTCTGGACCTGGTCGACCAGCACCAGGTCATCATTCCAGCTCGGCACCCAGATGCTACTGGCGCGACCGGCCAGCGCGTAGAGCAGCGATCGCATGGCGGCGCGATCGAATGCACCGCCATCAAGGATGAAGCGGTGCGTATGGCTGGGAAGACCGACGCCAGCGGTGTCGTCGACATCCGCGACGCCGGTGCCCGGGTCGGTCACCACGATCATCCGGTTAAATATGGTGGTCGGCTCCTCGACCGTATTCGGGCGCCGCTCCATCACCGGAAAGCTCCGATACGCCGATGCGCCTGCGTTCGGCGCCCAGTCGCACGGTTCCACCGTAATGAACGACGGGCTGACCGTGCTGTAGTTGCTCGTGTGGCGCTTGAGCGTGGGAAACGACGCCAGGCGCACGGTTCGCACCGGATAGATCCGCGCGGATCCACGCGGCCATGCGTTGGCCGTGGGGTGCGTCAGTGCGAGGCCGGCGGCCGTCACGCTGTCGATCTCCAGAATCTCGTAGGTCACGGCGTCGGCGATGATCATCGCGAGGCCGCCGGCGACGTAGTCACGGTTGGTGGTGTCGCTGGCGATCGAGAGCGAGCCCTGCAAGACGTCGCTGTTCAACGGCGAGCCATCGGGCCAGATCGGGAGCGCCCACACACGACTGGACCAATCAAACAGCGCCGCTTCCATGTAACGGCGCTGTTGCGCAGTGAGCATGGCGTCGAAGTCAAACGTGCGACGGGGAGCGATGCGCAGTTGCCGGCGTTGTTCCACACCAGAGAGCGGCGTCAGGATGTCCGTGAGCCAGCCGATGGTCTCGGTGACGCCGTCGCCGCCCCAATCGGGCACCTGCGTCCAGCCGGTGATGCGGTTGCCCGTGATCTCCGCGGACTGCGGAGGCAGTCCCTGGAACGTCCAGGTGATCAAGGCATCCACCACCGGAGGGCCATCGCTGCCGACACTGACCGTCCATGTCAGCTCCTGGCCCGGTCCAAACTCCGCCGGTGGCACCACCGGCGGCACGATCGCGACACCGTCAGCGCCTTGCGTCGTCACGGTAGCGAGCGTCTGCGGACGATCAAGCCACGCGTTCCACACCGCGATCGATCGCGTCTGCAGACTGACGACGTTGCCCAGGGCGAGCAGTGCGGGCGTGATATGGATACGGTTGTACCAGTCGCCAAAGAAGCTGGGCGATTGCTCGCCCTGGCGGGCGATGCTCGACACGTCCACCACGCCATGCGCCGTGTAGTGACCCGTGCTCGTGGCCGCGCTCAGCTGGGCACCAAAGGGCTGCACCACCGCGTCGCGCGTATCCAGCGCATTGGTGAGACCTGCGCTGGCGGCGAACAGGCAGGAGGCGGCGAGGATCGCGTTCGTCATGGGATCTTCTTGAACGCGAAGGCGTAGTTGCCCGACGAGATCACCGGGCTATTAATCGTTCCGCTGGTCGGTCCCTTGCTGCATGCAGGAAGCACACGCCACGTATCGGCGCCGATGACGATCTCGTCGCCGGCATTGATATAGGACATGTTGACGAGGCGAACGTCTGGCACGTCGCCGACATAGGAGTACGTGCCGCCAGACGCGCGCTCCAGAAAGATGGGAAGCGTGAAGAACGGCGCAAGGGCGTTGAACTGGTTGGGCGTGCGGCTCCAGCCGCGATGCTGTGTTCCAGCGCGCTGCACCGGCATGAGGGCGCGTGTCGGGCTCGGCCGACCCGGTCCAAACCAGTAGAACGTTCCGTCTACCGTCGCCCCCACGAAGCCCGACGTCGATGCTTGGCTCCACGGAACGTAGTTGCCGCCGATATCGGGAACGCTTCCCCACGTGCCCGAGAAATCCCACTGTGTCGTCTGAAAGTACGTGCACGGCGCGGCACCACCGACCGTGTTGAGCTGGCCAGCATGGATATGCAGAAACACACCGGCCACCCTCTCGACAACGACGTGCAGATAGGTGTTGTTCGGATCAGTGAAGAACTGATAGCTGGCATAGGGGCCGACGCCCGGGTTCGCGGTACCGACCGGCGAGACATTCGGCTGGGATCCCACGGGCTGGCCAGCTGTGTAACCCGTAGCGCCTTGAATGTTGATGTTGCCCGCATTGGCGCGCCACCAGAGGAAGCACGAGCCCTTGTGCATGGCGAGCGTCCAGTCGTCACCGCTGGTGTTGTTGGAAAGGTCGATCGCCCAGCCCGCATTGCCCGCAAACGTGGCAAGGGCCTGCAAGAGCAGCGAGGGACTGTTGGCGGTTCCAGGCTGATACATAGCGTCACTTCATCCTGACGGCGGCGTAGCTGCTCTGGCTGCTACGGAAGATGTTGGGAAACTGCTGCCACGTATCGCCATTGATGGCGTAGGTGTCTTCAGCACTGCTGCCCGCGCCAGTCACAAAACCCAGGCCATCGAACTCACCCCATACGTTGCCGGTGGTTTGCGAGCTGCACTCCATGCGCGCGGGGAACACCGAGTACGTACCATCGAGGTTCGGTGCCATCCAGTTCATCTGGTTGCTTTGGTCGTATTGCCACGGCCAGACATTGTTGGTGGAGTCCTGCGATGGATTGGCGGTCGCGGGCACCCAGTTGCGCACCGTTTGCCACGTCGCGTCGGTGGTGAAGAAGAACGCGCCACAGCCATCCCAGAAGGCCATGTGCGTCCAGTCAGCCTGCGAATAGCGCTGGCTCGCATTGACACCTGATGCGCCAATAAAGAGCGGCATGCGGTGCTGGCCAGGCGTGCCATAGCGATTGGGAAACCCGAGGTACATCCACTCGTATACCGTGCCGACCTTGGCGATCAGGATGACGCGCTGACCGTTGGCGATGAACCAGTAGGGGATCGGCTTGCCCGGCTGATTCCACAGATAGGTGAAGGCGCCCGGCGAACTGTTGGGCTGGTTCTCGAACGTATTGCTGGACACGTAGCCCAGCGCGCCGCGCGCTTCCCAGTTCCAGTAGTCCGAAGCCACGTTGTGGAACGCGCGCAGGTTGATGAAGATCTGATCGGTGTTCGCCAGCCCTGGTGCCTTCAGGTAGTAGGTCTGGTCGATGGTGTTTCCATTGACGAGCAGGGGTGCGTTGCTCTGCGCGACGATGGTCCAGGCTTGGCTGGCATTGACCAAGTCGGTCGACGTGGTGAGGAAGGTGACCAGCTTGCTGAGCAGGTCCAGATAGTCGTTGGCATTGCCCGATGAAACGGCCATGTCAGCCTCCAATGGAGCGCTTCACGCGCGTCGGGTTGTTGTCGATGGTGTTCAAGATGTGCTCCTGGCCGTCGCTGCTGTCGAGGTAGTCCTTTACCAGCGAGTGGTGAGGCACGTTGATGAGGGAGAGGTTGATCGGGGGCTGCCCGCTACGCATGCCGGCGTCGCGGCTCGGGAACAGCGGCGACTGACTGGCGCGTGCGGCCAGTGGCGCGACGTAGCCACCATCGGAGAAGCCGGGGAAATGACCGGACAGGCCTGCCACGCCGTGGGTGTTGAGGTCATCGAGCATCGAGCGCACGCCCGGCTGTGCGACAACCGCCGCGCGCGTGACGTGCTCTCCACCATGCACGACGCCTGCGACCTCGGTATGTCCGATGTCTCCGGTATAGCCGCCTTCGGAATAGCCACCAGAGTCGGCGGCGAAGTTGAACCAGTACGAGCCATCATTCGCGGCGCTGCTCGCACCGCCTGATCCAGAGCTGCCGAACAAGCTGGTGAGCATGTTGATCCAACTGCTGCCACCGCTGCTCGATGCCGAGCTGCCGGTGGCGGCCGCCGCGATCGAGCCGGCCGCGACCGTGCCGGCGTCGACAATGGCAGTGGAGATCGTGGTGCCAGCAGTGCCGATCGACGTCGCAGCCGTCGCGCCAGCACTGCTGATCGCCGTTGCTGTGGTTGCCGAGGCGGAAGTGCCGGCCGACGCGCCGATGGTCTGGCCACTGCCACCCAGGAGCTGGGATAGCCACGACGTGGCACCGCTGAGCTGATTGGTCAGCATTTCCGACAGCTGCTGCGAGGCGATGCGCTGCAGACCGCGTGCCAGGTCGAGGAACAGCGTGTTCAGCAGCTCGCGTGCATTGGTGATGCGCGTTCCAAGGCCGTTGAACACGTCATCAAACGAGCTTTGAAAGTCGTTGCGAACGCTGGTGGTGATCTGGTCCGTTTCCAGACCGAGCCGCTCCATCTCGCTCCGCAGCTGTTGAACTTGCTCAATGACCTTCGGATCGGCGGTAGCGTCGGCCAAAGCCTGAAGCTTAGGCAGCTCTGCAGAAATGGCCTCATAGGTCTGCTTGTGCAGGTCGAAGAGCTGCTGCTGCGCCTCGACCTGGTTCAGCTGGCCAGCCTGCAGTCGCGCCTGGATATCTTGCTCCTGGCGCTGCTGGTCAGACTGCACGGTCGAGATGTCGCTGCGGAGAGCACTCAGCTGTGCCTTAGCGGTCTCGACATCGATGATGACCTTGATTTTCGCCGCCGAGGCAGTGTCGCCGTTGAGGTTCGCCGAGCGCAGCGCCTTGGAGTACTGGTCCTGAATACGAAGCGCTGCGGCTTCACCATCCTGGCCCGTGGCACGCAGGTAGGCTTCTTGTAGCCGGCTGGCGTCTTCGATTTTCTTCTCGGCCGCTTGGTGCTCCTGGTCATCGAGCACGGCGCGCTTGGCCGCCGCGTCAGCGCGGGCCTTGGTGATCTGGGCGTCGATGCCCTGGACCTGCTGATCGATGCGAATCCGTTCGGCGGCGTTGTTGCCGTGACCGGCGATCGCCGCCTTCTCGCTTTCGAGCTCGGCGATCTGCTTGGACTCCAGATCGTCGATGTTCTTTTTCTTCTGAGCCCAGTAGTCGTTGTCCGATACCGTGCCGGCCTTGCGGGCGGCATCGAGCGTGTGCTCGGCGTTGGTGAACGCATCGGTGTAGAGCTGCAGTTGTTGGCGCGCCTGAGCTGTATCCGCTGAAAGGCCGGCGCGATCGGCGGCTCCGGCCGAGCGATCGGTGAACTTCTTCTCGACGTCCGCGCGCTGTGCGTCATACGCACCGCCAGAGAACTGCACCTTGCCCTGAGCATCGACGACGTTGGTGACGTCCTTCAAACGCGGGTTATTGGCCGCGTTGGGGTCGTTCCACATGGCGAGGAACTGCTGATCGAGTTCGTCGAGTGCGTGCTTGCGCGCGGTGGGTTTGTCGTATTGCTCCTGGCGCTTGTCGAAGCCGGCGTTGGCCTTCAGCGCAGCGTCGTTCAGACGACTGTTCTGCGCCGCCTGGTCCGCGTCGCTCTGCGCCTTGGTGACGCGGGCCTGCAGCTCCTGCAGGCGAGCCTCATCGGCTGCGCTGAAGGTTTCCTTGGCACCTGGGATGTGGTCAACCAGGCCAGCGCCGAGGACCGTATTGAGCGTGCGACCGAAGGTGCTGTAGTTCCCCTCCTGGGCGAAGGCTTTACGACCCTGCAGGGCATATAGCTCGTTCTGATCGCTAGCCGTGCCCAGAGCGACCGACGTGCCTTGCTTCATCTTCTCCCAGGCACTCGATACCTCACCGCCCAGATCGCGCCACACCTTCGTGAGGCCGGTCACATGCTCTTTGACGTCGTCGATGCGGGTAATGGCGGCCTCGTGGAAAGCACGTGCCTCCACGTCCTGTGCTCCCTGCACATCGCCGGCTTCCTCCAGCGCCTTGATCTGGTCGTAGACCGCCGTCGTCAGGTAGTGGAACTGCTCATTCGCTTTCATGGCACCAGTGGTGGTGCCGTCGAAGAAGCGAAGCGCTTCCTGTGATGCCTTCTCGGCGTTGGCGCCAGTCAGCTCGCCGATATCGGCAGCGGCTTGGGCAACGGACGCGAGCGACTGCTGCCCAACCTTACCGGATTGCGCAAGTTGATCGATGATCTCGCGCGACGTGGAAAGCTTGGTATTAGCCGAGGTGATACCCGATGCCATCTGTTCGAACGAACCTGCCGTCAGGCCGACACTGTTGCCGGTAACGTCGATGGCTTCATGCAGCTTGGCTTCGTCATTGGCGGCAGACAACGCGGCGGCCGCGAACGTACCGAGCACGGCAGCCGCGCTGGCGATCGAAATGCCGGTCGTGGTGAAAACACTACCGAGCAGGCCCGTCGCGTTGGCCAGCGTGAACGACGTCTGTTCGAAGCGACCCCAGTTGCCATTGGCAGCATCGGCGCCGAGGCGGCCGAGTTCCCGGCGAGCAAAGGCATTGTTCAGGCCGCCACCGCCGTGGCCACCACCGCCGTTGCCGCCTCCATTCCCGCCGCCGTTTCCGCCATTGCCACCGCCGCCGGGTCCATTCCTACGGCGCTGCTGTGCGAGCTTGTCCTCGATCTGATTCAGGCGCTCCAATGCCGCCGTTTGCTCGGCGGTGCTGAGGGTGCCCTGGCGCATCATGTTGTCGAGCTGCGCCTCGATCGCCGCGAGCTCTTCCGTGCTCTTGGCTCCGCGCTTGAGCGAAGCCTCCAGGGCAGCTCGCTCCTGGACATTGCGCGCCACCGTCGCACCCGTGCGCTGCACGGACGCCAAGGAACGCTGATACGCCGCGACCTCAGCGTCCGTGGCACGCGTAGTGGCAGCAGAAGCCGCCACGGCTGCTGTCGCGGCGTTGGCCTGTTCGGTCTGCGCAGCGGCGGCTTCCAGGGAAGCCTTGACCATCGCCGAGATGCGGGTGGACGCGGCGTCAGCCGCTTCCCCCTGTGCTGCCAACACGGTGGTGGTGGTTTCTGCGGATTCGGCCAGGCTGACCTGGGCGGCCTGGGCCTGTGCCGAGGAGGTGGCGATGGACGCCAAGCCATCGGCCGTGGTGGCCAACCTGGTCAGGGCATCCGCCGCCCGCGTGGCGGCCTGGGCGATCTGGTCGTTCGCCACACCGACTTGCCCGAGATTGGTCACCCCCGCCTTGGTATCGGCGGTGACTTTGAGGGCTAGATTGAGTTCGGCGCCAGGCGACGACACGCGGGCTTCTCCTTCATTTGCGCAACTGATGCAGCCAGGCCGACACTTCCGCGCCTCCGCCCATGCCGGCGTTTATCTCTTCTGTCCTATCTGCGCGGGCGCGGCGCTCACGTCGGAGCGCCGCCCCGTAGAACAGGTTCAACTGGCGGCGTGTGTAGCGTCCGAGCTGCTCGGGGCCGCCGTGCCCGTGGGCGATGAGGGTTGCGTAGATGTCGGCCCATCGGTCGCCTTGACCCGGTCGAGGCGCAAACGCCGCGTTGCGCTCTCCACGAAAAAATCGCGGTTGACCGCCCACCAGGTCAGCACGATGTTTTCGGTGTCCAGGGCGCCCAGCTTGCGAACCCACGCTTCGTCGACGTGCGCAGCGCGGGCGACCAGTGTCGCCACCACATCAGCGTGTGGCGCCAGGACGTCGAGCACCTCATCGGCGTCCAGGGTCTCCTTCATCTTGAAGGCCTGATACAGCGCCTGGACGATGAGGTTGGTCAGCGGGCGGAGTTCCAGGCTTTCCTCGAACTCGTACTCAGCCACCACCACCGTCTGGCCCGCGATCGGCACCTGGCGCTTGGAATGGATGACCGAAATATCGTCGCGGCCGTCATCCGGCCGCGACTCGTCAGGGTGCATCTTGCGGGCCATCAGGTGCTCACCCGCTCGATGCGACCGAAGCCACCCAGCGTCGGGTCGGCGGCGTTGAGCGGGTCATACAGCACCGAACCACTGCACGGCAGGCTGCCATAGCCGTCGTTGATGACATCGAGCTGGCTGATCGGGTCGATGCGCAGGCGATACAGGCGGATCAGTACGGCGTCGCCCGTCTCCGTGTCCACGCCATCGAGCACGAAATAACGCTCCGGAGCCGGCTGGGTGAACATCGCCACGTTGGTGGCACCGGCATAGGTGTACGCGGCCTTGAACGGCTGCGTGAACGTGCCGACGTTGTTCATGATCACGATGCCATTGTTGTTGGCGGCCACCGGCGACTGCGGGATCTGGTAGTTGGCCGGAGGAACAGTCTGCGGCGTCGCGGAGCTGTCGGTGATGGCCAGCGCCGAGATGCCGTTCTGTGCCAGCTTGATGTTGTCGCCAGCAACCACCTGCGGGAGTACTTCGCCGGTCACCGTGCCGCCCGCCACGACAAGCGGCGTGGCATACATGCCCACAGCCAGCGCGCCGGGCGACCACTGCTTGAACGTCATCGACAGATCGCACTTGGTCTGCTTGATCATGCGACCGATCTGCTGGCGCAGGCCGGTGTAGCTGTCGAATGCGTCATCCGTCGACGTGCTCAGCTTGATCTGGCACGGCGTGACGTCGCCCACCCACTGCAGGGATGCCGGACCACCGTTGGCCTGGCGAGTGCCCAGGAGCACGCGCCCCTGGAACGAGAACAAACGGGGATTGGTGTTGGTGCTCATTTCGCGCTCGTGTCCTGCGTGGCAACCGCGCTACCGGTCGTGGGGGTCGCCGCCGGAGCGGCCGCCAGTGCGCTGGCGATCTGCTGCACCTCGCCCTGTGCAGCCTCGGCCTTCGCATCGGCCTTATCGATCGCAGCAGCGATCTCGTCGGCGTGCGGAGCCGGGTTGTCCTTCGTGGCGAGCTTCTTGGCCTCGGCCTTGATCGCGTCGAAGGCTTCCTCGATCAGATCCTCGCCTTTGAGCCAGATGGCATCGATCAGCGGCACGTCGATCTGCGCGCCGGCTTTGTAATCGGTGCCGTTGTGCGTGTGGTCGAACTTCAACGTGATCTTCATGGGATTACCTCTGTAGGGAGTGCTGGGTGCGGTAGACGTCGGTCCAGAGGACGTTGGCCTGGTCGTAGTCGACCAAGTCGCCCTGGACGAACTGGGTGGGACGTGCGCCGGGGAGCTTGGGCACCCATCCCATGAATGCGGAACGGACCTGACCGAGCAGCGGCCGGAGCAACTCCGCTGCATCGATCCCGCGCGTAGAGGCGCGGTAGTTGCGTGCGATCACCACCACGCCGAAGGTGACGCCGGCATGCTGCTCACCGGTCGTGTTGCCGACGTTGGGGATGCCCTTCTCACGGGCCAGCAGCACGAAGGCGCAGGGCGGCCGGAAGTCGCGGAGGCTTTTCACCGCCGCGTACTCCACTGCGCCAAACACGCCGCCCGTCAGGAGCGGCGCATTGGTCTGCAGCTGCGTGATAGCGAGCTCGATGTCGAAGGGCTCGAAGTTCACTCGTAGATCTCCCACGGACCCGGGCGATAGGTCTGATCCGTCGTGGTCTGCGGGATGCCGATGCCTGGAACCGTGGTGGTGTCGCCGATGCCCAGCGAGAACTGACCGATCGCCGTCTGCTGCAGCAGCTTCAGTGCGTCCTGGTAGTCACGAGCGATCGGGTCCGTCCGAGCGTCCGTGATGCGGTCCTTGTGCAGCATGTAGCGAGTGATCTGGCGCGCCCACGCCGTGACGATGCTGGGAATGGGATTGAGCGGCAGCGTGTAACCACGCTTGGCCAGGAAGCCTTCGATCAAACCATCCGCATCGGTCTGTGCATCCGTGACGCGCGCCATCGCCTGATTGGCGATGGCGACGTCTGCCGGCGACCAGGCGCTGGTGTCGTTGCCGCGCAGCACCGCATCCATCAGCTGCGCGTCGACGACAGGAACGCCATCCGGGGTAGCCACCTGTGCGATCTCGGTGGCGCCCGGGCGTTCGGCAAGTTGAGCGGCAGTGATATACACGGGGCGCGCTTACTTCACCGGATCCTTCGGCGGTACCTGGCTGCCGTCATCCTTCTTGGCGGCCGACTTCTTGACGGTGACCTTGGCGTCGTCTGCCGCGTCTTCCAGCACGCCGGCATCACGCAGATAGGTGGCGTTTTCGTCGTTGTCGTCGAGCTCGATGACAGCGCCGAGCGGAACCGGCTTGCCGTCGTGCTTGAGAGTCGACTTCACGGTGAACTTCGACATGGAATGTTTCTCCTCGGAGGGTCACCGGCCGGGCTCTCCCGGCCGGTGCCTATCTCGCGCTTCGTGGGGTTATGACGTGACGCGGCTTAGTTGCCAGCGCCCTGGATGAGGAAGCCGGCCTGCATGCCGGAGAGCACCGGCGTGTAGTCGAACGTGACCGGGTACACCCAGCTCTTGGTGTTGGGATCCCAGTACGGCTGCTCGACCATCGGCATGCCTTCGATGTGGTAGGTGTAGGCGAAGCTCGGCTCTTCGGCGTTCGCGCTGGCATCGCCGCCACCCGAGGGAGCGACATAGGCGAGCACCACGTCGGGGCCCCAGACATCGCCGAACGCGTCGGTGACCGGATCCGCCGCCACCGCCGCACCCACGGCGACGTTCGGGATCTCCCACAGGCTGGCGAGAATCGCCGTCGTCACCGAATCGCGACCGGTGTATTTGATGCGGTCGAGGATCTGCGGGTTTTCCTTGCAGTTCTTCAGCGCCTTGGGCGAGATGATCGCCGTGTTCGGATACAGGCCCACCGTGGAGCGGATCGCTTCGCGGCCAGCCTGCACGTCGCTGATCGGCGTGCCCGTAGCCGAACTCCAGAGGCTCGTGCCGCTGAGTGCGAGCTTGTGGTTGGCGTCGAAGTTGGCGGCGTTGCGCGCCATGTTGGCGCAGGCCACCTCTTCGCCCAGCGTCATCACGTTCATGACGGTGTTGACGGCGCGAGTCGCCAGGTCGATGCCCGGAACCACGCTCGCGTCGCGCATCAGTTCGCGCGGCACGCTGCCTTCCAGGGAGTTCGGCACGATGGCGTACGGTGCGCCCTGGTAACCAAACTGGATGCGCTTGGTGGCGGAGCCCGGCGCGCGGGCGGTGTTGACCAGGCGGAACGACGACTTGTCGAACTGGATCACCTTGCCGCCGTAAGCGGCCACCGGCGCCAGCGGGAAAAGCTGACGGGAGACCAGCTGCGCCTGGCGATAGCCACGGGCATGCTGCGACAGGATGGGATCGACGATTCGCGCCTGGCCGGGCGAAAGCTGTGCGGTAGTGGTCATGGACTCTCTCTCGATGCGATGGGGGGGCAGAAGGCGCGTCGGCGAACCGGGCGTCAGTTCGGGATCAGGGAGACTTCGATCGTCTGGCCCTGCGCCGACGCTGCCTCCAGGGCAACGGCGACGGCGACACCGGCAGCCTTCGGGATTGCATTGCCATTGGCGTCGGACTGCAGACGCTGGCCAGCCGTGATCGCAGCACCGGCGATCACCACGGTGGTACCGAGCGTGTCGGCCGGGAACAAGTCGCCCGGGTTGGCATTGGTGCGTGCGACACCGGCGGCGTTGCCGCCCGCCGCTGAGGTGGCACCGGTGTAGTCGACAAAGGTCTGGGCGTTGACGGCAGCAGTGGCCTGCAGCGTCAGGGTAAGGACGGGATGGTTCTGAGACATGGCCGCTCCTGGAGTGGTGTCGGGCGTGAAAGGGGATCAGCCGCCGACCGCGCGGACGGCGTCGACCAGGCTGGTGTTGGGGTGCTGTGCTTGGTAGGCCTTCGCCTTCTCCAGGAGCGCCAGGCGATCGCGATCGACGGTGGCGTCCACCGGGGCGGCGAAATGGACCGGCTCATCGTTGCTGCCGTTGTCGCGGCTGAGTTCGCGGCCGTAATGCACGCGCGTCGGCAGGCCCTTCAGCAGCTCGCGGAACGCGTCCGCTGCCGGCTTGCTGACGGTGGTCTCGCCTTCGGCGAAGGAGATCGGCGCGTCGGCGCCCGGCAGCGCGAGCAGCAGCTCGACCACCGACGCCTTCTCGCGCGGCAGGAGGCGCCCTTCCTTGACCAGGTTCTCGGCGAAGTCGGCCGCGTCATTGCGGCGTGCCTGCTTTTCCTGGTTGGCGATGCGCTCTTCTCGGGCCTTGAGGTCGGCATCGCGCGTGTTGAGCGCGGTTTCGCGCGCAGCGAAGTCAGCCGCTGCCTGGTCGTTCTGCGACATGGGTTCTTCCTCGGTGGTGTGGTGTTCGGCAAACGCCGCAGTCGGCGTGGCCACGGTGGCGGCCGAGGACGACTCCAGCGACGCGAGTGCGTCATCGGGCAGCGTCTCGACGACGGACGGGTCGGTCTTGGAGAGGTGAGCGCGCAGCCCACGGAACAGCTGAGCGAGTGCCGCACCCAGTCCCTTGGTGTTCTCGTCGGCAAACTCGACGGTGACCTGGTCACCCTCGGCAAAGCTGGCCGCCGGCAGGCCCTTCACGGCCGGCGCGGCGGCGCCCAGGAAGCCCACGTGGCGCAGATAGAACTGGCCCGGCTTCGGATTGCCGGGCGTGTTGGGCATATACAGCGATGCGCTGATCTTCTTGTAGCGCCCTGCGTTGACGGCCTCGGCGAACTCCGGCGCGACCTGGTGGGGCTGGGCAAGCAGGACATCACCCTCGACGCGGAGCTGTTGCACCCAGCCGTAGGCCGGCGCGTCGATGGAAGGGTGGCCCACGACGAGAGGCGCGCCATCGTTGGCGGCGTCGTAGTTGCGGGCAATCTCGGCGAGGTCGGCCGGACTGACGTCGACCTGGCGGCCGTCGACGGCCGTGTGGCGGCCGGCACGGAAGATGGCGAGGGGCTGGGCAATGTCCATGCGGCCAGTTTCGGGACCGGGGCATCGCCAGGGAGAACGAAAACCTTCGCTCCTTTCGGGCCGGGTCGATCACGGCCGAGGGACGAAAAGAGGGGTGATCGAAGCCTACGCCGCCGGGTCGATGCCGAGCAACCACCCCGACCGGCCTTCGAAGGCGTTTAAAAGCCGTTTGAAAGCGCCGAGCCACCCGTTGCGCATGGGGTAGCCGCGACCCGGGGGGGCTCAGCGGCGCTTCTGGGCGGTTTTAGCCGGCGTCCTCCTGGCCAGCCGCCACACCCTGCAGGTACTCCTGGGTCATGGCCAGGATCTCGTCACTATCTGTCTGGCTCACCCCAAGCCACGGCCGTGCCGGAATAGTGATCTCGTAGGCCGGCAGCGTCACCCACTGCGCGAAGTTCGATTTTCGCTTGCTGACGAACAGGGGTTGCACTTCATCCTTGGTGGCATGGAAGTACGCCTGCTGAGAGCGAGCGGCGATGCTGATAGAACCACCGAACTGCTGGATGGCGCCGTAGGGTCGATCTGTGCCAAAGGCCAGCTCATTGCCTTGGACTTGATAGCGCAGTGTGCCTCGCAGCAGGTTGTCATACACCAGCAGCGGTGCGCCGGGGCGTGCTTTCTCCTTGCGCCTGGCATAACGCGGCGAGAGCGAAGCCCACGGTACGCCATCGGGCGAGGCCTTCGCGTCCCAGCGTTCGTTGTGGGCGATCAGCAGGTATTCGCCAATCGAGCGCATCAACGGCTCGGTGTTATCCAATGCGTTGGCCACGCCCTGGATCGCCACCATCGCGGCGCGGCCGTTGAATTCGATCTGAGCACCTGACATCGCAAATCTCCTACAGCGCGCCGTCGATCAGCACCAGGTCGCCAGATTCCCTGGAGGACTGCAGTGCGGCTTCGTCGAGCGCACCGATGGTTCGCACGGCGTTCGTCAGGTCGGTAGCCTGCGTGCCCTGCAGCTCGTAGCCGACATGGATCGCCGCGCGCCGACCATTCGCGACGTCGGCCACATAGACCAGGAGCCGCTGCCGCGCATCGAGCAGTACGGCTAGCGGCTGCCTGAGCGCCTGGGGCAGCACGCGTAGCGCTGCCTTGGGAAGGCCGGTGCGGTCGGCGTTGTCGAGTGTGTGTGTGACCACCGAACCCTGCATGGTGACGGCCGCAGTCGCGGGCTCTATCCCGGCCTCGGCTAATGCCGTCACTACCTTCGGTGACAGCGCCCCCGCGATGGTCGATAGCTCAGACGACGCCGGCATCGCTGCCTGCTTGAGCCACTGCCCGTATTGCGCATCGAGCGCACGTGTTGCCGTGGTGTTCGATAGCACCTCAGCCGCGCTCCGCGCCGCTGCGTCGGCCGGGAACCGTGCCGACTTGGCCAGCGTGTCCACGACTTGGTTACCGAAGGCGGATGCGCCTGGCGTGTATCCGAAGCCGGGATCCACGCCGGCCGGGGTTTCCACGACGCGCGGTGATGGCCCCTTCGAACCGACTGTCACTTCCTGCATGTCGTCGGCCGGTGCCGTGTCAGGACCGTGCTTGCCGAGACGGATCAGATCCCGTTGGCTCAGCGACTCGATGGTGCACTCGCAACCCCAGCCGTTCGGCGCGAAGTGCGTCTGCCACCACGGATCATCGGCGTGCAGGATCAGGCCGTTCCACGCCAGGTGCATCGGGCGCGGATGCAGCACGCTGTCGCTATGCCGGTAACGCCAGAAGGGACGCAGCGCCTTGACCGCCTGCAACTGCTCGTAGCGGCCGGCCGCATAGCTGGTGCGAAGGTTGGTTTCGTAGATGACGCGGCTGCGCCAGTTGCGCCCGCCGTTGTAGCTCCAGCCGTACTTCTCGACGATCTGATCGAAGTCCTTACGGAACGATGCTAGCGTGCCGCCCTGGCTGATCGCTTTGTCGACGGCGTCTCGGAAGTCGGCCACCAGATCATCGCGATTGGCACCGGCCACCACGAACGCGTGGTCGTGCTGTTCCTGCCAGATATCCGTCCACGCGTTCGTGGACAGATTGAGCTTGCGTCGGAAGAACGCGATCTGCTCTTGAAAGGGCAGCGATGCGAGTTTGATGGAGGCGTCAGCCACGGTCCTGCGCCTTCCGCGTCAGATGCCAGCCCTGGCAGTGCGGGCAGCGATAGACCCGAAGGTGGCGAACCCGGGCTTTCCCGGCGACACGCGCAGCGGCACGCAGGGCTTTCGCCTCACTGTGGTGCCGGATCTTCCGCTGGCAGTTGCGCTCGCTGAGCGTGGCGTTCATGCGCCACCTGCAGCGTCCACAATGTCCTGGCGGCCCACCAGGTGCGCGGCAGCGAGCGCCTGACCCATGATGGTGCTGTAGTCGTCGAGCGACATGCTGGGCTGCAGCTTGAGCACCGCGTCGCGCAGCTCTTCAAGCGACGTCGCCTTCTCGACCAGGTTGCGCAGCTGATCCACCCAACGGGTCATCACCGGCTGCATCGCGCGATCGAGGTTGTCGGTCATACGCGAGGCGGCATCGACTGGGTTGGTCCCCTCGGCGAAGGAGGCGGCCGCACCAGGCGTGACATCGCCAGGCTTGCCGGTGGGATCCGCGCCCGGCGGAAGATCCAGGGTGACGTTGGTAGCGGGAGGCGCGCTCTCGACCCACTCGCCGCCGTAGGTGTCCTGGATGTAGCGTAGCGACGGCTTGAAGCCCATGCCGGCCACTTCCTTGTCGCGATCGGCGCGTTGCTTCAGATCCTCCGGTTCGTCGACCACACGGTAGACGCGCGGCGGCTGTGCCGAGGAGAAGTTCCAGGCGGTTAGCCAGCGGGCGATGGTGAGGTTGAAGCTCTCGCAGATGAGATCTGCGTCGGCCTTGACGAGATCCTGGCGCACGTCGTGCTGCATCTCGCTCTTGTACTGGCCACCACGCGATTCGCTGGTCATGGACTGGCCGATCACCACCTTGGCGATCATCTCGTCCATCTTGTCGTCGAGAGCTTTGTAGTCGGCGGTGCCGGAGCGCGCCGCTTCCAGCAGCGTCAGCTCCATACCCTTCGGCAGGATGATGCCCGAGTCGGTCTGCACGGCCAGCGTGGCACTCAGCAGCGCAGCACGTTCGGCGGGCGTCGCGGCCTGGTCATAGTTGCCCACGGCGGTGGGCATGCCGAACTTCTCCAGGAACGTGAGCCAGAACTTCAGGCCATTGCGCTTGAACAGCGTCGGCCAATAGAGCCAATGCGCCAAGCCGAGTCCATACGGTTCATCGTCGTTGTCCGCGCCAGTGGCGAAGTTCCAGAAATACGGCGACTCGCACAATTCGCCCGGCACCATGTTCTCGTAGGTCAGCAGGCGCAGCTTGGCATCCTTGTCGAAACGGAAGCGGCGTCGATTGCGCACGCGAATCGCATCGAGAGTCACCTTGCTTCCATCGCGGGCGTAGATAGCTTCGGCAACGGCGTAGCCGTAAAACACGCCGTAGTGCATCTTGCCTGTCACATTGTCCCAGCCGATCTGCTGTAGCTGTTTCTCCACGAATGCAGCGGCCTGCTTATCGACGCGCGCTTCGGAGGCAGGATCCACGCGCCACTCGCACTGCGTGATGGCCAAGCGGCGCTGCTGCAGCACCGTCTGCACCTGCGGCTCACTCAGCACGTTCTCGTAGACGCGGTAGTCGTCGCCACGCCGATTGAGGAGGCGGTCCTGCGGCACCAGCAGCGGGCCAAGGTAGCCGCGCGTAATGTCGCGGCCCATGCCGATGGTGGCAATCTCTCGGTGCTGTTCAGGCACCGGTGGCGTGTTCTGGTAGGTGTCGGTCATGAGATGAAGCCACCGAAGTCGTTATGGCCTGGCACGGTGCCGAAGCCGGTGTCCGTGAATCGAATGCCTGGGCTGTCCTGCATCATGTCGAAGGAGGCACGCGGGCCTGCGCTCTGAAACTCGATGGGCGTGCCGAGGTTGCGGCTGGCGTAATGCATGAGGGCAATAGAGATCGCGGAGTCGCCGTGGCGCTTCGTGCCGTCCTTGCCGGTCGATCGCTCATCCGGCACGCGGGCGACGCCGCGAATCAACTTGACCAGACGTAGATCGGATGCCGTGTCGGCGTCTCTGGGCAGCTCGATCATGGCGTCCTGGAACGCGGCCTTGAGCGGCGGCATCTGCTCGCGGTACCAGTTCTCGGTGAACATCACGAGCTCGATGCGACCAAAGCCGTATTTCTGGGCGAGGAACTCCGCGACCGCGTTGCCATTGCCGCGTGCATCCACCGCGGCCTTGCTGAAGCGCGGCAGGCGATCGCACACGAAATAGAGGATCTGTTCCTGCTGGCGATGCGGCATGTTCCGCAGCTCCAGCATCAAGGGCACGCGCCGCGTCAAATCCTTGAGGATCTGGCCCACCGTGATCACCGAAAGGTCACCGCTGCGACCGAAGTCCTCGCCGACGACACTGGTCAGATCGGGATCGAGCTGCGCCAGCACCGGTGCCACTTCATCGTCGAGCCACTTCTGGATGACATCGCGGCGGTGTGCGTCAGGCTCGCGCTCGAAGCCTTCCGGGCACGCATAGCGCAGTACCTTGCCGCCGCTGCTCATCCGGGCTTCGATCAACGTGCCCGTCAACCAGGAGCCGGAGCCCTGGGACGGAATCACATCGAGCTCTTCCGTCGCTGCATCGCCGTAGGTCTTGCGGATAGCCGCCTTCCACGCCGTCTCGGTCTCTGGCGTCCAGTCCTTCTGCTGACGCAGGCAAATGCGCTGATACAGACCTTCGTCGCACGCGTCATCGAACGTGATGCGGTGCAGACTGCCCAGGCGCTTGCCCGAGCGAATATCGTCGACCAGCTGATTGAACGGATTGTCGGTGCCGTCGTGCGTGGAGATCACGCGGACCTTGCCGCCCCACATCAGCAGAGCGATCGCCGCCTTGAGCAGTTCCTCCAACTGGCCGTGGAACGCCGCCTCATCGATCACGACGACGCCCTGCTTACCGCGCAGGTTCGCGGGACGACTGGACAGCGCGACGATGCGAAAGCCAGAGGCGAAGCGGATCGTGTACGTCTTGATCGACTTCTCTTCCTTGCCCTCTTCGAACAGCTCCTCGCCTTCCTCGATCGCGCCGGCCGCCTGGTTGAAGATGCGCGCCCACATGGCGCAGGCCTCGATGTATTCGATGGCCATGTCCATGTTGTAGCCGATGTAATACACGTTCATGCCGCCGGCACTGCGCTCGGCACCGGCGATCAGCACGTCATCGCCAGCCTCGGCCCATGTAAGACCCGTTCGACGACTCTTCTCAGCGACCTTAAAGTCGGATTTGTCCGCGACCCAGCGCTGCTGGTACGGCAGGAACGCCGCTGGCACGTCGCTATCGACCGTGCTCGGCATGTCCGCTTTCAGCTGCTCGTGCAGCGTGCTGGCCAGCGGGCGCTTGGTGAGATCCTTGGTCATGCAATTCCCAGGATCTGCTTGCGGATGGTTTCGGCGGCCGAAGCGCTTAGGCCGCCAGCCTTCACCGTGGCAGCGAGCTTCTCTTCCTGCTCCCTGGCCAGCGCTTCGCGGGCTTCCTTCGCGATCACCTGGCGCTCGGCCAGGCTCATCTTGCGCGCCTCTAGGACGTTGCGAGCGCCACGCGCCAAGGCTGCTATTTCCTTGATCGACAGTTCCTCCTCGGCGTCGTTGGCCTTGAGCGCTGCGTGGGTGGCCAGCGTCGTCACAGCCTGCACCAGGAGCTGGCCAGCGCGGTCGTTCGGATCCTCGCCCAGCTCGGAGACCAGGGCGTTGCTGGCCGCCTGGATATCGCGCATGCGGCCGGCGAGCTCGCCGAGGTTCTGGCTATATCGACCGAGGGCGCTGCGACTGGGGAGGTCCGCACTCGGGAACCGCTCGGCCACCTTGGCCAGCAGCTCATCGAGCGTGTATTTGTCCTCCCGCAGCAGCTTCTCCAGATAGGCGCGCTGGTCGGCCGGTAGGCGTTTGATGGAACTCTGGCGTGGCATCGGCGTTACCGGGGGCTGGGCCGGCTGACGCCGGGCACCGTGCATTCGCCAGCGACCACGTCGGCGCCGCGCGGCTTGAGGGTGCAGAGGTAGAGGCCATCTACCTCCGGGATCGGCTGAAGCTCCAGCAATCCCTGGTCGCGCAGCCAGTGAATGTCGGTGGCCACGTCATCGCGCGTGGCCAGCACACCGAGGTACTGCAGGCCGGCACGAAGGTTGGAGCTGTTGAAGCGATACCCGGGCTGCTCCGACAGGAGCCGCAGGATCACCAGTCGGCGATCCTCGCGCAGGCGATCAGCAAAGGTCTTCATCTAGTTGTTCTCCAGAAGATGGTCCTGAATGCTTTTGAGCATCTGAGTCATGGTTTGTGTCTGACCGCTGATCGCTGCGACGCTCTCCACGACTTCGCTGATGTCATCGCGCAGGTCGGTGAGGTCGCGATGCGTCGGCATCGTGTTCACGCGCGCTTCGAGATGAGTGAGGCGATCAGCGAGTAGGCGGTTGTCGGTCGTGAGTGCACGCACGTCCGCAGACTGCGTGCCGATATCGTCAGTAAGGCCTCGCACATCCGCAGATTGCGTGCTGATGCGCCAGCCAACGGCCAGCAACCCCAGCAAATTGATCACCAGCAATCCAATGACGACGGTGGAAACGGTGTCGCTCATCGGCCATGCATCCGTTTACGCTGTTCGTAGTCGTGCGCGCAGCTCGCGCACCGACTGGTTTTCCCTGCTAGCACGATCAGGCGCGCAGGCTCGATTGGAAGGTCGCAATCGATACATAGGCCTTCGATGCCATCCTTTCGTGGCTCAAAGCTCGCCGCTATACGCTCGGCTGCGAGACGCAGCGCACGCTCGCGATCAGCGGCCTCGCTTTCCTGGGCGCGGTCCATGTCATCGCTCACGCAGCGTTCCCCATTGCGAAAGATCCCTGCTGTCCAAAGTCGGTCATGGTTGTGGCGTAGTGATGGTCTTGGTGGTGGCGCGGTCGGAGTTCGCCTCTTCGAGCTTCCCGCGCCAGTCCTCAACCCACAGCAGCGCATCGATCAGGCAAACGGCTGGCACGCCCAGATACGTGCAGTTCGAGGCGGGCGGATTGGGTTCAGCGATCGGTGCGGTCAGCTTGTCATCGACGGGCCGATAGGCCGGTACTGGCACCTCAATGACTGACGGCGGGGGCGGTGTGGGTTTGGCCTGATGGCTGGAACAACCGCTGAGCAACAGCAGGACACAGAGGCATACGCACCAGTTCGGCGCAGTCGGGGCTTTCATGGGCGGCTTTCCTTTCGGCGTTCTGGCGCTGGCGAATGGCGGTGGCCAGCTTGGCGTTTGTCTCGTCGCGCTCGATGAGCGCTTTGTCGGCCACTTGCTTTGCTACTTCGGCGGAGCGCTTCTGTGCATCGAGCGATCGCTTGATGTTGTCCAGCGCGGAGGCGGAGGCCTGGGCACGGGCGTCGGCTGCTCGTGCCTTCCCTTCGGCATCGATCACCTTGGCGCTCGAAGCGGCAGTGGCGCTCTTGAAGCCATGCGAATCGCCGATGGCATACGCGCTGAAGGCAACCGCTCCCACGAGGACAAGTTCAATGCCAATCTCGCGCAGGCTCATGTGCACACCGCCTTTCCGCCCCAGCCAGCGGCAACATAGGCGGGCTCCAATGTGAGAAGGATCCGCTTCACGTAGGCACGGTTCTCCTGAAAGGCGCTGGTGCTGCGGACTCGGTAGTCCGCCGTGTTATCGAACCAGCGAAGCTGATCGCGGCCGTTGGCTTGGGCAAGTGCCTGTTCACGGCGCAGCATCGACTCGCCGCCGTTGTATGCGCTAAGGGCAAAAGCCCAGTTACTGCATGCGCCACGTCCTGGGTTGCGTGTCAGGAGCCAGTGGTCATAGACAGCGGCGGCGCGAGCTGACCAGGCGGGATCCCACGGATCGTAGGGACCAAGCTGGGGGAACTTCGCGGACAGCCAGCGTCCCGTCGCCGGCATGAACTGAGCGAGGCCCTCGGCGCCCGCCGGGCTCTTGGCGTTTGCGTTCCATACCGATTCCTGGTGCAACTGCGCGGCGAGCCTTGCCGGTGACGAATCAACGCCCCATTCCTCCGCCGAGGCCTGTTCGACCTGGAGTCGAAGGCGAGCGGAAACATCCGGGATACGTACTGTCTGCGCATGGGCGCTGGAAGCACCGAGCCAGATGATCACGACACCCGCGAGTAGGAGGAAATACGGCGTCCACTCGCGCCAGCGCGGAAGCTTCAGGCCCATCCGCTGCGCGGTCCACCCAGCGACAAGCCACATGGCACCCCACAGGATCAGGAGGAGACCGCCGATCACGGCATCAATCCTGCTGCCACGATCACGGCCGCCATCACCAGCGCGCGACGCGACTGAGCCATCGAACGTTCCAGGCCGTCGAGTTGATTCGGGCGCGAGTTCCAGGAGGCAGCGCGGTCGAAGCCGTAGCCGAGCACTGCCGCCAGGCTCAGCTTGCTGATCACCCAGAGATAGGAGCCGAACTTGGCCGGATTGATGAAGCCACCGATCAGCGCCAGCAGAAGTACAGAGAACAATGCCCACAGCAACATGCGGCCACCGTCATCGATGATGGCGGCAAAGCGCTGATAAGCGGCGCGCAAAGCGTCTTTAGGGTTCGACATCCGGGTCTCCTGATGAGAGGTGCCGGCGCGGTACCAGGGGGAGGAGTACCGCGCCGGCGAGGCAGGCGCGCCAAGGGGGTAACGCGCCGTGCCGTCAGGATCAGGGATGGGTATGTTCGGAAGGGAACGAAAAACTTCGCTGTAGGAAGCCACCAATTGCTGGTGTCAGGAGTGCCCTACACGCCGCCGAGCATATTCGCAGTAACATCCGCGCCACAAGTCACAAGGGGAACATCATGAAGCTTGCGATGCTGTTGGGGCTGGCCCTTCTTGGGGCAGCAGTTTCGGCGCATGCCGATGAGCTTAAGGGCGACGCCATTGTCTGCGAGACGCCTGAACCGCTGGCAATGTTGGCAAAACCAAACCTTGCGGGGCAGCCCGGTAGCGTGGTGATGAAGCGGGTGGACGCCACAGCAAAGTTCTACAAGTTGTCCGGTCAGGCTAACGGAACGCTAGCCGAAATGACCGCGCAAGAAGATCGAATCAGGGCAGCTGGTCAGCTCTCAGGTAACTCATCAGCTCAGGCGACGCAGGCAGTAGCCAATCAGCAATCCGCAACGACGCAGCAAAATGAGGCCGACTCATTCCTTCGTAGATGCGCCACAACTGGCTCGGACGTGCAGCAAGTTTCAGTCATCGAGCGCCATCCCATTTCGGGAGAGGTCAAGATCCGAGCGATGATCAAAGGCGCGAGCGCTGATGTATGGACAATCGCTACTTATCTGCGCTGATGCTCAGCTATCAAACAGGCTTCCTTGCATCTTCCGCAGGAAGATGACCCGCTGCTCAGCCGCAATCTGTTCCACGCGGCGCTCGGTGATCCCGTAGCGCCGCGACAAATCGGCCTTGTTTCGCCCGTTGTATTCCAGGTAGATGCGCCGATCGCGCAGGGCGCCCCTCAGAGAATCTCCACAAGGAAGATAGATCTGGCGACCACCGAGGTATTCGCCGATCGCCAACGCCGCCTGCTGGGCTTCGCTGATCGCGTCATCCTCTGAGCGACCTCGTTTGACAAACAATGCCCGGAGCACGTCGACCAGTTCCGCAAGCGTCGACGGCCAGCGGTCGCTGGGGGGCTCGATGCCCGCAAGAGAGGCATCGGTGGCGGCGTCCTCAAAGAGATCCGACACTGCGTTCTCCGAATAGGTAAGTCAAATACGAGCGGCAAGCCGCATTACGGCTCGCCACGAACATCTAGGCGATCAGGTATCTTTTGCTTGGTGCGCCGGATAGAAGCCTTAAGGCGCTTCTCTTCCCGGGCCAGGCGTTCGACGCTTTCGTTCAACGCCTTGATGCGGTCTCGGACGATTCGATAGTCGCGCCAAGCCATCTGTAAGGACTGCCCGTTGCGTGCGATATAGTCGAATGGGTCGAGCATTGCGCAGCACGCATCGCAACGTACAGTTCGTTCATGCGTGTCGATCTGCAGCGAACGGTGGTTGCAGTGAAACACAGGCGAAGAGCTCTTCACTTCCATCGGACACGGCGGAAGATCGTCGCTCGGTTTGAAGATATGGATGACTTTCTCGTCGCTCATCAGTCGTATCCCCCTAGTTGCGTTGGTTCGTGTTTGCGCCGCTCATCGTTGGTGCCGGCGTAATAGGCGCGCTTGAGAAGCGAATGGACGATGCCCTGGTAGACGGGCCGGATCGTCGAGACCTCACGCTGGAAACGGGTGCGCCACAGCTCTTGCCAGCGCCTCTTCCTCTCCTCGACTTCTTCCCGGTGCATGATCATTCCCTCTCAAAGCCGAGGGGGAGCGGTTGCTTAGTGAGCCGGCGAGATTTCGGTATGACCTGGCCGTCCGGCATGTGGATCTGACCTGACCGCACGTTGCGATAGGAGACGTTCACCTGGTCGCCAGCCACATAGACGAATTCGAGATCTCCTTCGTAGTGCTCCTCGCACTCAACAGCTTGCGTGAGAAGCTGCACGACCTTCATGCCAGCAGCCGCTGGCATGAGGTAGTCGCGGTAGCCGATCTTGAAAACGCACATCTGTTCGCTCTTTGGCTTCGTAGCCATCACTTCCTCCGATTGGCATTGATCTGAAGCGCCGCCACCAAGCGATGCAGTTGGTCTGGCTTGAGCCACTCGACGCGCTGGACGCGGAACATGCGTTTGGCCGTAGCGTGCGCGTAGGCCCACGGCTTGCCGCGCTCGGCCAGAATGGCGCTTACCTTCCCGACCATTGCTGCCAGCTCGTCCCTTACGTTCTGGGGAGCGTCCGGTAGCTCGATCGCCGACTGCATCTTCTTCTGGGCTTCGCCTGCAAGCCGCCGCATCTCGTCCAATACCAGGGAACGGCCCTTCGCATCGAGGTCGGCTGCGCTGGATACGCCACCAACGCGCTGAAGCAATGCCACGTAGGTATCGCGATCGAGGTGCAGGCGCTTGACGGCCATCACGTGGATGGCCGCCAGTTGCTTGTTACGCCGCGCTGATGCGGCGGATGTCGTTGTGACCGTCATGGCCGCTTCCTCGGAACCCACTTCCGTCCGGCCTGCTGGGATCGGCCGCCCGAACGCGCGAAGGCAGCCCACCGGAACGCAGTCGATCGACCTACCTCCCAGCGATGCTGGATCTCGTCCACGCTGGGAGGCTTACGCAGGGTGCCGAGCCAATAGGCGATTTCGGCGGGAGATCCGAGCGGCACAACTACACCTCCAACTGCAGCTGCGCTGCGACCTTGGTGGCGTTCGCCGCCCAATGCGCCCACGACGCCAGGAAGAGCGAGCGCACAGCCACCTTTCCCGGCCAGCTGTAGTAGACGCGGCCAGAGGCGATGCGCTCGACCTCGCGGGTTTCATCGCCGACCGTTACGGCGTCGCCCGGCTGAGGGTCGACGCGGGGATCACGTGATTGGGTCATGGTGTCACTCCACCCGGCGCAACGATCCAGATCGTCACGCACGGAATCAGGTTGATGCAGAGGCGGCGATTGGCGCGCGACCAATGCGCGCCAATCCAGAGGCTTCCGGGACGAAATAAGACGCCGGCCTTCACGCTGCCTCCCGCTTGAGGGCCGCCGGAATGTCCTGCGGATCCATCACGGGGCCCCACGCGTAGATCGGCATGAGGATCGGCTCTTCGCTGCCGGAAATGACCCAACAGTTAGGGTCAGTGGCGCTGCGCCAGGCCATCATCACCACGCCGACGTCATCGCTGGCGTCATAGGCGCTGACGAATACATCAACAAGCGGCGGTGGCGACGTTGCAGTCACGTCGTTCCAGCCAGGGAAATCGCCAGTGTGGATGTCAGGAAGAAACTGACGCTGGCCAGCGCGATTTAGGATCGACCATTTGACATCCGCGCCGAGGCCCTGTGCCAGCCCCTTCAGGCCAGCCAGAACATCATTGAGCTTCTCTTCGGCGAAGTCCGTCACATGCCGCCAAGAGCCCGCAGTATTGATTTGAAGTGTGAGCATCACTCTGCTCCTTGATAGATGGCGCTGACGCACAGATGTGCGAGCTTCAGCGTGATGGCGCGGGTTTCGGGCGCGATGTCCGCTGCGTGATCATTTGCTTCGAAGAAGGCGATGGTGAGTCCGGCAATCACCCGGGCGTCGCTGCTCGCATCTGGGTTATCCAAGATCTTCCTGGCGTCGTCGCGGTTGAGCGTGATTTGGGCCATGTCACACCGCCGCGATGTCGAGTGGGAGGGCCTGATAAGCGCCGTTCGAATCGCGTTTGTAGAAGCGGACGTAGCTCTTGCTTCCCACGACCTGGACGGCCTCACCTATCGCGTCCATCGCCCTGCGCCAGCGCGCGTCCTGGATATCCAGCCGCTTGAGCGCCAGCACACTCCCGGTGCGGATCTTGCCGCTGGCGTCGACGCGGAAGGCGTCCTGCACCAGGAGGGCGATCTCGGGCCGGGCATCGACCGTCCACTCGCGCAGGCAGGCGTTGATCAGTTCTTTGGCCGCCTGCAGGCGTTCGTCGAAACTGATGCTTTCCTGGATCGAACGCTGCACGCGCAGCTCGCCGTCGAAGGACAGCAGCGACACGTTGCCCTTGGTGCCACCGACCTTGACGTCGTATTCGCCCACGCTCAGCTCGACGAAGGCGGCGAGTTCCGCGAAGGCATCGCGCTTGAATTCGGCGATGACCTTGTTCACGACCTCCGCCTTCGCCATCAGGGAGCGCACCAACTCGTCGCGCATCTTGTCGATGGTCTTGATCTGGCTTTCGGGCACGAGGCGACCCTTGGCATCCTGCCAGTGGCCTGCGGGGATGGTTTTCTCAATCATGTTTCATGTCCTTGTCGTCTTGCTGCGCCTCGAAGTTGGCGCGGTGCATGTGGTGGAGCGTGTCGCGGTACCGCTCGCCCAGCCAGGGCGGTGCGTGGTCTTCGTCGTCGTCGGGATTCGGGCAGCGCACGTGGCTGGCCAGTGCGGGCGGTAGGGTGGTGTCCTTCACGACCGCCCCTCCGCAACCCACGCATCGAGCGCCCGCTGGCTGGCATCGACTGCGCCCTTCAGGCCGGAGTAGATGGCGGGATCGGCGATGCTGATCAGATACATGTCGAGCGCATCCCGAGCCGTATCGCGGTTGAACTGCAACGCCTTGAGCACGTTCTCACTGCGCTGCACTGCTACACTGAAGTTGCGTCTCCGCTCGGTGACGCCCTGCGCTTGTTTCCGCTTGGCGCGCGGCGCTGCCTTTGCACCGGCGCCATCGGTGCCTTTGCGCCGGGTGTGGTCGTAACCAGGCGCGATGCCGTAGTGAGGCTTTCCCTCATCCAGCGACACCACCAGTTCTCCTGCGCGCTTGCGCTGCCCAAGGATCGTGTTGACGGTGTTCCGGTCCGTCCCTTCCGGGAGGGCCTGCATGATGCTGTCGAGGTTGAGCGTGATGCCGGCGTCGATCAGGACGCCAAAGATGTCGCTGGTCAGGGACATGGTCTAGCTCCTCCGTTGAAGGCGATGGCGACGGCGCCGACTGCGTGCTTTGCGGTTCTTGACGTGGCCGTTGTGCTTCTTCGGCCGAGTGCCCGGTTTTTGGTGGCTCGGCGAGCGGCGAGCCGAACGACCCCGAGCATCGATGTCGTAGGTGACCGGAAACGAAACGGCAGGCAGCGAGGGGACTGAGAGGAATGCGGATCCCAGGATGGCGATGGCGAGGCGGCGCATGAACATCGCATCAGGCCTCCACGGCCATGCCAGCGTTGCGACGGACCGTGCGGACGGTCCACTGCACGCGGCAGCCACTGATCATCGCGACCATTACATGCTCGCGGTGCTGGTCGAAGGTCTGGCTCTTGTGGAGCGCACCCTTGACCTGGTCACCCTTGGGCTCGCCATCGAGCGTGATCACCGGCCGCGCACTGCGGACGGCGATATCGGTCACAGTGGCGCCGGCTTCGTCGAGGACATGGATGGCAGCGAGCACGTTGCAGGTGGCAAGACGGAGCAGTTCATTAAGCGGATTCATGGGTCTTCTCCAGCGGCAGCCCGAGCTGCCCGCGTAGATCCGGCATGGCGACGCGCCGCATGGCGCTGATCTGCCGGAGGGATGTCATGGATCGCGCCAGGAGGAATTCGCAGGCGCGGTTGAGTTCGGTGCTGTTGGCGGCGATGTAGTAGCCGTGCGTGGGCTCAGCGCAGATCGCGTGGCCGGCCATGCGAAGGGCGACGATCACATCGCGCAGCTGGCGTTCGGCTGCGGTGTTTCGGTGCCCGAGGATGGCGACTACCAGTTGCTCGGCGGTTTGCCCGTTGTCCGCGCCCACCCGCAGTGCTGATCGCACGGCGTGCGGCGTCAATTCCTGCTGAATGGACTCGGTGTGCATGGGCTAGGCCTGCACGTCGATGCCGCCGGTCCGTTCGACCTGGCTTCGGTGGGTTACCTCGGACGTTGCCAGAGCCACCAAGCCAGCGGCGTCGAACACCACGAGCGTCTCGGCACGGCTATCGTGGACCCCGAGCATCAGAGGATCATTGTCCAGCTGATAGATGGTCCTACCGCTGCATTCCGCGACCTTCTTCGCCTGCCTGACGATGAGCCACGCAGGCGCACCCTTGATGATGTGACGGGCGACGCTGCTCATCGTTCGCTCCCCATCAGCTCTGCCGCCGCCGCGCGCACGTCTTCGCAGCACACCGGGCGACCGCCATCAGCGGCAGCGTGCATGGTGGCCAAGCGCAGCACCTTGGTCAGGGAGCGCAGCGCGCCGCTGCCCGTGGCGATCGACACCAGGGTGTTGCGGCACTTGGCATCCTCGATGCCCCAGGCCTTGATGATCGACAGGATGTCGGCCTCAGTGACCTTCTTGATGCTCAGGCGCTTGCCGACACGGCTATACAGACGGTCCAACTGCTGGGCATTGCGACCACCCGCCATACGGGCGAACACACCGTCATTGCCGACCAGGGCAATGCCGATGCCCGTCACGTCGTAGATGCTGCGGATCTGATCCAGGGCCGGTACCGAGAGGTGCTGCGCTTCGTCGAGGATCAGCAGGCCGTTGGTTTCCTTAACCTTCTTGATGATGGCCTTGGACATCCGGCGTGCACCACCACCTGGCGACAGACCGAGGGCGTCGCAGATCTCTTCCAGGGCCGTCACGACGCCAGCCGTGCTGGGCGACATCGTGGCAATCCATACGTTGGGGCTGTTCTCGTTGTAGTGCTTCAGCGCTTCGCTCTTGCCGACGCCAGCCACGCCGTGGACTACGGCGATATCGCCGGCCATCTGGGCATAGCCAAGCGTGCCAAGGATGCGCGCGCAGGTCGGGGTGTTGACGTAACCAGGTGCGACGGGCATCTGGCCGCCAGCGGCGCGGCGGTTGGTGTCGTGGTCAAGCCACAGGCGCATCTTCTGCTCGACGCCTTCGTTATCGCCGAGGTACTTGCCGTTGAGCCACTGGTTCAGGGTGGTCGGACTGACACCGGCCTCTTTGGCCAGCACGGACTGGCTCAGCCGCTTGTCGCGGTTCTGCGCCGCGCGGATCTGTTCACGCAGTTCGTTGTCGCCCTGATAGATTGTGGTGACGGTTGCGGTATCGCTCATGTTGCTCCCCTTGCGTATGGGTGGTTATTGGGTGTTGCCGTGTCCTAGTCGCAGCGGTGCGCCAACACCGCTGCGGCGCTAGATCTCTTGTTCCTTGCGCTGCCTGGCCTGCTGGAACATCAGCAATTCGAGAGCGCTCGGGCCTTCGGTACCGGTCGCAGCGAGGCGTTCCGGTTTCGGATCGGGTTTCTTGCCGTGCAGACCGAATACCGGCGCCACGACAGCGGCGCTGGGAAGATTCGGTGCGTGTGTGGGCGGCAACTGAGCTGCCACCTTGGCGGCATCCAACAGGCGCTCCGCCTCTAGCATCTGCTTGGCGGCCTTGCGGTACTGCTTGCGGCCACGAGCGTGTTCACGCGCCGCATTGACGTCGGCGAAGCCCACGGCAGCGATGCACGGCGCCGTCGCGATGAACGTACCGTCGAGCGCGTAGACGTGCGCTTCTCCCTGCAGGTGCCAGGGATCAACACGCAGTACGACCTTGCGGCCGGCATACTCGCTTAGCGCTTCGGTCCAATAGCGATTGCCGTCGAGGCGCACGCTGCCGTCGACCGAACTGGCGGTGACGGCTTCGGCAGCGAGGAGCAGCAACCGCAGCTGCTCCTCGCTGACTCGGCGCACGACGGTGTTGGCGTAGTTCTCGTTGAACACCGTGTCGAAGCTCCTGCCTTTGCAGACCTTGGTGCGGCGTCCCTGGCGTGCGTTGTGTTCGTGAATCTCGCTCGTGACGACGCGCTCAAACTCAGTCCATTCGATCGCGCGGCTGCCGTAGTTCTCCGGCTTGTTGGTAGGGCTGTTGCCCACGTAGGCGCCCGCGAAGGCCGGGTGCTTGGAGATGCGCTCGCAGAAGTCGAGCCAGGCGCGCTCGATGGGCTTGGCCTGGCCGTGATAGGGCGATACCCAATGCACGCCGTCGGCGCCAACGAGTGTGGTGATCAAGCCGGCAGGATCTTCTTCACGCACCTTGAAGCGGTAGCGTGTCGGTGTGCCACCGGTCATCCATTTGCTCGCGAAGGCGCGGCCGTTATCCAGGTACACGCTGCTTGGGACGCCATAGATGCGCAGCATGTCGCCGAAGCTCAGGCGCACGACGTCACTGCTCTCCTGGTCGCACAGGCGCCATGCCAAGATCTTGCCGCTGTAGAGATCCTGCCAGCCCAGAATGCACGGACGTCCTTCGCTCCCATCGGGGAAGCGCACGCGGATATCCCATTTGTGGCCATCGGCATTCACGGCCTCCAGTGCGGCGAACATGCTGCGATCGCGCTCCTGTGCCGGATACGAGCGCATGAGTGCCTCTTCGCCCTGGCGTGCCAACAGACGGACGGCGCGCGGCAACTCGCGCTCGATGCGGCGTGTGAAGGTCTTCAGGCACGGCAGCGTCCAGCCGCTTACCTTGGCGATACGCTGCAGGCGGTCGTAGCAGCTGCTCGCCGTAGGCTGTTCCACGCGCAGGTAGTCAGCCTTGAACAGCTCCCACGCCTCGGGTTCAATCTCGGCCGTCGACGTGCGACCGCTGTAGTGCGGCACCAGCAATGCCAGCCAGTCCTTTGAGTCCGCGCCTTCGACAGCGGCTTGCCAGCGCGCAATGGAAGCAGCGCTGACATTGGTGCCGGCCATCTGGAGCTGCACAGCAACAATCTCTCGCGCCTGCATCAGTGGCGTGTTGTTGATTACCAAGGTGCGCACCGCATGCAGGGCCTTGAGGCGATTTGCGGCCTTATCCTTCTGGTCCTGCTTCACCGCGTCGTAACGCTGCCAGGCCGAGCGAATCTGCGCATCGCTGCGGGCCATCGTCACGGTGGGGCGTGCAACCGATGCCGGCCGCTCGCGAAACAGGATGGCTGCCTGGGCCTCCGGCGGCAGCGAGCTGAAGCCGTATTCCCAGCCCTTGCCGTGCTGCCGGGCGCGACGCTGCCAGCCATCACGTTCAGCGCGGCTGTTGATTCGGCGTTCTGTGCCCGGGAGAGACGGGAGACCAGCGAGATCCGATGCGGTGTACCAACGCTCAAACGCCGTTCCATCGGCCATTAACGGACCCTCCGGCGCAGGTCTTTGAGTTCTTTCAGCCGGGCATCGGTGGAATCGCGCTCGCTCATCAAGCGCCCGATTTCCGCATCAATCGTTTCGGCGCCGACCGTCAGGCGGCCACCGTGAATGCCTGCGTGCCAGCTGGCCAGCGACGTGGCCTTGCAGACGACTTCCAGGACGGGTGCGAGCCACAGCGGGCAGTTGAAATCCTCGCGGGCCGGCGCGGTGTAGCTGTCCAGCATGTTTTTGGTGACGTCCTTGCCAGTGAGCCGGCTCGCGACAGCGGCCACCTCATGACGATCCATCCCCGCGCGATGGGCATCGGCCAGCATGCCCGCGATCAGCTCGCAGACGGTCGCGCGATAGTCCATTGATCCCGGTAGGAGCCGTGGCTGCTTCGGGATGTCGAACAGATCCCCGCTGTAGGCGCCCCCATGCGCCCGCCGCGTCATTGCACGCCCCCGATGGCGAAGAAGCCGGACCGGATCTGATCCACGGTGCGGACCAGGAGGGCGCCCGAGGCATCGCTGGCTACGTAACGGTCGGCGCCATCAGCCCAGATCACGCGCCAGTTGGCATGAGCGTCGACCAGCTGGCCGGTGCCTTCGTCGGTCTCCGGCTGGCGGCTCTCCAGGAGGCAGCCGACCGGGAACGACGGGTGGCGGGCTGGGCGCCGATTCGAAGATGCAGCCGCGAGGCTGCGGGCATAGATAGATGCCATGTTTAACCCCCTGCAGGCTTTTGTGGATTGCGGCCGGAGCCCGGGGTGGTAGCCTTGGGAACGACCGTGAAGTGGGCCGGACGAAGCGGCTTGGAGCCGGGCGTGCGATTGGATGTGCCGTCGGCGTTGTAGCGAGTTGGCCAGACGTCCTGCGGCTGCATGTCCAGGGCGCTGGCGATGATTCGTTCCGCCTTGGGGTACGGCCGGTGCATCGCATGGGCGATGGCGGTTCGGGACTTGTAGCCATTGGCCACGGCCAGTTGAACAAGCGACCAGCCCGCTTTTCGCAGTGCTGCCACGATGTCGGCCGGGTGCCAGTCCTGCGGGGCTGGCTTTTTTCGGACGGCGCTTGTGGTCATGTCTGTGTGGTCCCCTTTAGGTGGTATCTACGGTGTAGACAGTACGCATATCTTCTAGCTTTAGCAAGAGAATTTGCGGCGTCCGATTCGATCTTGATCCGCAAATTTGCGTGTTCACGTTTAAGGGCTTTTAATTCAATGACTTCCAGCAAATCGGACGCAGCTGCACTGAATCGGACGCAAGGTCCGATTCCTTGCCCGGGAATCGGACGCAGAATTGCGGCTGTGGCGGACGTCGTGGGAACTAGAAAATATGCGGCTGAAACGATGGGGGTCTCACCAGATGCCCTTCAGCGCTATATCCGGGATGACAACAACCCGACGTTTGATGCCGTCGCCAAGCTGTGCCATGCGGGGAATGTGAGCTTGGTTTGGCTCGCGACCGGCCAAGGCGAGATGGCTGAAAACCCTTGGAATCAGCCTTCTTTTGCTGTCTCTCAAACGACGAGACTGAATAGTGAAATCTTGCGCGAGGCGGTCAAATTGCTTCGAGCCATCTATGACCTCGTGGGCGCCAGGTACGACATGGAGGCCGATCCGGATCTCCTGGTCGAAACCTATGCGTTCCTCGCAGATCACGACGGGCAATGGACGTCGGCTGATGTGATCGATTTCAGCAAGCGCCTGGCAGACCGTCGTCGGGCGAAGGAGAGGCAGGATGCAGAGGGACAGGGGACTTCAAGCTCAACGACTGGCGGAGCTGGTGCTGGCTCGGGCAAGGCAGGACGTATTCCAGGACAGGGCAGCTGGTAGCAGCTCGCGGAGCAAAGGCCCGCTGGGAACGATTCGGCGTAAATATCTGATCCATCAAGCTCGGCAACTCGCCTGCCGATACAGTCTTGAGGAACAGCTCAATGGCTTTGTTTTGGCTGCTGGGCGCGAGGCGATTACGGGCCTGGACCCGACAGATCTGGAGGCCTTAGTCGAATGGCTGGAGGATCTCGGTGGCCGTGTGGCGACCGCGTGTGATCCGCCTCACGCGCCACCAGCCAGGTGACCGGAAGAACGGAATGGCGAATCCCAACGACCTCGGGCCCAAAGCAAGGGCCCTCTACGAGGCGGTTAAGAAGATCAAAGAGGAGCAGGAGGCGGCGGAACGTGAGGCTGCGGGCCGTCCACAAGCCACGCAGGCCGAGATCGAGGGCGCGATGGTCGATGACTTCCAGGCCTACCGGGAGTGGGTCGAGACGCATGGTGACGAGTTCCAGGAGTTGATGGACAAGCACGCCCACGAATTCCCGGAATTTGAGGATGAGCCCTGGGAGGAGATGCCGCCGCCAGGCGAGTCCCCGGCATGGTTCAAGGATCCGCCCTCTGAAGAGGAGCTTCATTCGTTTGCTGGAGCGGCGGTTGCTCCCGTGGCTCCGGCGCAGGGCGTCCTCGGTGATGACACGCTTGGGCGCCTGATCCAATACTGCATGCCATTTTGCAGGCGCTGGGTGCCGCGCTACTTCAAGGTGTTCGCCCCTCTCGCCATCCTGTTCATTGTGGTGAGGTTCCGGCAGCAATACCTGAGGTCGGGCGTACCCTGGTATCAGTTCGGCCGCTGGCTTGATGCAAATGACCCGATGATCGTCCCGAAGATGATCGGGCTTGGCGCCCTCGTAGCGGGCTGGGTCGTATTCATGTGGCTGGCTGTCGATGCAGAACGTGCAAGGGTCCGCCGTAAACGCGATTTAAAGGCTGCTTAAGCCGCCATTGATGCCGGCTTCAATTCGCAATCCTAAAGTCCCACTGGCTGTTGTTTGCCTGATTTAGCAAACTGAGCGCTACTCGCGTCGGCGCGGACGATATCTATCGGAAGTGGCGCCGTTGCTGGTTTCGTCCCACTCTGTCCCGTTATTCGGCGCTATATCCCGATTCCTCAAACCGGGTGTCCCCCAACATTCGATGAAACCGTCATCCCTGCGAAGGCAGGGATCCAGTGACCTTTCGCCCGGTTGTAGCGCCACGGCGACTTGGCTCGCCTACGCGGCGGGCGTTTCGCCCTCCTACCGGAGGCCGAGTCACTTTTCTTTGCATGCCCAAAGAAAAGTAACCCAAAGAAAGGGCACCCCCACTTGGCGCTGGCCGGTGAAGCCGGCCAGTTCGTGAGGGGCGGCCGGGCTTTTCGACAGGGCTCCTGCCCTGGCGAAAAGGAATCGGCATCCATGCCGATTCCCCTGCGGGCCTGATCGTCCACCCCTCACCGCCGCACAGGGGGCCCGAAGGTCACAAGCGAAAGCAGGCGGCTCGTGCAGCTTTGCTGCACATCGCACCGATGCGGAGAGGACTTAAAGCGGGCTTCGCTACGTTTTTTGATCGCTGAGGCTAGATAAAGCTCGCGCTACGCTTCCCGACCGGTGTGGATAACTCGCCACCTAACGGCATGGCTTTTCTCTTCTCCCCTAACTTTTCGTACTAGAGCAGGCACAACGCGACCTACCGCGATGCGATGTGCAGCAACGCTGCACGAGCAGTCTGCATACAGCTTTTGATCTTCCAGGGCCCCGTATGAGGCGGCGGGCGGGTGGAGAAAAGGCCCGCAGGGGAATCGGCATGGATGCCGATTCCTTTTCGCCGGGGCAGGAGCCCCGTAGAAAAGCCCGGAACCCGTACGCGTACCTATCGGGCTTTAGCCCGATAGGCGACTCATCCGGTGTGCGCTTTCTTTGGGTTACTTTTCTTTACTCCGGGCATCCTGCCCTCCGCCCTTCGGGCCGGCTTCGCCGTTCGCCCGCGCTCCTGCGCGTGCGTGGGCAAGCAAAGAAAAGTGACTCGGCCTCCGGCAGGAGGTCGAAACGCCCGCTGCGTAGGCGGCCAGATCGCCGTAACGCACGAGACGACAACCGATCACTGGATGACCAGCCATTCGATTGTTGAAAAGCGCATCCCGCCCTTGCCTCTATTAAACAGGGTGCACTCGGATGACGCGGTAGATCTCGCTCGTCGCGCCCTACGCCGCCGGCCTCAACTCCGTCAAATCCAGCTTCGCTCGCGTCAGCGGCGCCAGCGCCAGCGCCGCGGCAGGCGAGGGCAGCACCAGTTCACGACTAGCGCGCCCCAGCGGCGCGTACTGCTCGCTCCAATGGATCAGCTCCATCGCGCCGGTGTGGTCTTCCACCAGTACGGTGCAATGCTCTACCCAGTCGCCGTCGTTGAGGTACAGCACGCCATCCATGTCGCGCACGTGGCCGAAGTGGATGTGGCCGCAGATATGGCCGTCGAAACCGCGCTCGCGGGCGTCGTTTGCCACGCGTTCCTCGTAGGCGCGGATATAGGCCAGGGCTTTGCCGATATGCGATTTCACGATGATCGATAGCGGTAGATAGGGCAGCTCAAGGCGGCTGCGCATCGCGTGGACCCGTCGATTGGTCCAGCAGATGAAGCGATGCATCACTTCCCCCAGGTGCACCATCCATGTGCGCCCGACTTGCTCCGGATCGAATTCGTCGCCGTGGCTGACGTGGTAGCGACGGCCGTCGGCGCCTTCGTGCACCGCATCCAGCTGGATCTTTACGCCGCCGAAACTCTGACCGGCTAATCCGCGCACCGGCGCGTCATGGTTGCCGGGGATGTAGATGACCTCGACGCCTCGGCGAGCAAGGTCCAGCACTTCCGCGATGACCGCGCCGTGGTCGGCGTGCCACCAGGTGCGTCGCGCTAGTGCTTCCATGTCGATGATGTCGCCGACGAGGTACAGCTTTTCGCAACGCAGTTTGCGTAGGAAGTCGAGCAGGTATCGAGCCTTGCAGTCGGGCGTGCCCAGATGCACGTCAGAGATGAAGGCGCTGCGGCAGTGAAAGGTCGCCATGACAGTCTCTCCCGGTGGTTACCGGGATGCCAGAATGCCGTGTCTACGTCACCGTGGGATGGCGGGAAGATTGCAGTGTGGTTTCCGCGCAAGCCCAGCGATTTTCCCTATGGGAGCGATACGTCAGTCGGCGAGCATCGCCAGGGCGGTCGGCACCGCCGCTTCTGTCCACAACGCGTACTGCGCGGCGGACGGGTGCAGGCCATCGTCCGCCAACAGTGCGGGGTGCTGGCGGGAAATGCCGGTGATGTCGACGAAGTACGCGCCATGGCGCTCCGTTTCGTCGCGGGCGATAGTGTTATAGACGTCCAGTTCGTCGGCGATGCGCAGCACGTCGCGGCCGCTGCCGTGGGCAAACGGCGTAACGCCCCAGTCGGGAATGGACAGCACCAGCACGCGCTCAGCACGCTGACCGGCCAGGCTGATGGCGCGGTCGAGCATGCGGAGGAACTCGTCGCGGTAGTCATCGGCGCTGCGGCCACGGTACTGGTTGTTCACGCCGATCAGCAGGCTGACCAGGTCGTAGGGCGGCGTGAACGTGGCGGCGTCCATCGCGGCAGACAGCTCGTCAGTAGTCCAGCCGGTGGTGGCGATGATAGTCGGATCGTCCAACGCCACCTTTTCGCGGCGCAGGCGCACGGCCAACTGCACCGGCCAGCGACCGGCTTCGGGCACGCCTTCACCGATGGAGTACGAATCGCCTAGTGCGAGATAGCGCCGCACGCGTCAGGCAACCGCGGCCGCGCGCGGCTTCTGCGTCCGGGCCATACCGGAAAGCACGCGCTCGATGCGTTCGAACACTTCGCGCAACTGCTCCGGCGGTGGCAGCAGGGTCAGACGCAGGTGGCGGCTGTGCGGCACGTTGAAGCTGCTGCCGGGCACCACCAGCACCGATTCCTCCTCCAGCAGGCGCAGCGCGAAGGCGTTGTCGTCGAAATCGGCGATGCGATCGGCGCGCACGCGGGGGAACGCATACAGCGCACCCGCTGGCGACACCAGATCGAGGAACTGGCTGGCGGCTACACCGTCCAGCACGGCGCGGCGCGCCTCGTGCAGGCGGCCGCCCAGCGCGGTGAGCGCGTTGATGGTCGGCGCGGATTCCAGCGCGGGGCGCACGGCCCATTGCGCGGTGACGTTGGCGCACAGCCGCAGCGCGGCCAGCAACTGCAGGGCGTCGCGATAGTCCGCGGTGCGTGAAGGATCGCCCGAGAGGCTCATCCAGCCCACGCGGTAACCGCAGGCGCGATGCACCTTGCTCAGGCCGCCGAAGCTCACGCAGGGCACGTCGCCGGCGACAGATGCCAGCGGCTGGAAGGTGGTGCCGTCGTAGAGGATCTCGTCGTAGATCTCGTCGCTGAGCAACAGCAGACGGTGACGTGCGGCGATCTCGACAATGCGTTCCAGCAGCTCGCGCGGATACACCGCGCCGGTCGGATTGTTCGGGTTGATCAGCACCAGGGCGCGGGTGCGCGGGGTGATCAGCGATTCGATTTCTTCCGGGTCGGGCAGGTGGCCGTTTTCCGCCAGGCAGCGGTAATAGCGTGGCTTGCCGTCGTTGAGGATGGTGGCGGCGCTCCACAGCGGGTAGTCCGGGCTGGGCAGCAGCACCTCCTCACCCGGTTGCAGCAGGGCGCGCAGGCTCAGGTCGATCAGCTCGCTGACGCCGTTGCCTACGAAGATGCGCTCCACTTCCACGCCGCGCGCACCGCGCTGGCGCTGCTGGGCGGCGATGGCCTCACGGGCTTCTTCCAGGCCCTGCTCGTGGCCGTAGGCCTCACTGTCGTGCAGGTGGCGGGCAATGGCCTCGCGCAGGTGGGCCGGGGTTTCGAAACCGTAGCGGCCGGGGTTGCCGATATTGAGCTTGATAATCGGCAGGCCAGCGGCCTCCAGCTCACGGGATCGCCGGGTGAGGGCGCCGCGGATTTCATAGCGCACGTCCGCCAGGTGCGCACTGGGTTTGATCGAGGCCAACGCAAGCGTCCTTCGTCTTGGTGTTGTTGCGGCGCAAGAAAGCGGCCGTCAACCCGATGCTAACAGCGTCCCTGCGTGGGGTGGGAGTCAAAAAGCTCCGTTTCTCGGGCTTTTTTGGGGCCGGACATCCCTTGGGGTGTTTTGCATCATCTATGTGGAATGAAACAGGGCATCCCAAGGCATAATGAGTGCCCATGATGGCCCCCGAAATCATCGAACGACTGCGCCGCATCGGCTGGCGTGGCGAGACCCTGCCCTCCGAGGGCAGGCAGTTGGCCCGCGTGGTCGCCCAACACCGCGCAGGCTACGAACTGCACGACGGCGAACACCTGTTCGGCGCCCAGCCGGCCGGTCACTTCCTCAAGCGCAGCCTGGACCCGGCCGATCGGCCATCGGTGGGCGACTTCGTGGAAATCGAGGCCGGCAAGCCCCCGCACATCGTGCAGGTGCAGCCGCGGCGGACCGTCCTTTCCCGGGCGGCGGCCGGCGAGCGTTACGAGCGCCAGATCATCGCCACCAACATCGACTACGTGCTGGTGCTAACCGGCCTGGATGGCGACTTCAATCCGGCGCGCATCGAGCGCTACCTGTCGCTTACCGAAGGCTCGGGCGCCCAGCCCGTGGTGCTGCTGAGCAAGCTCGACACCCGCGAAGATGCAGCCGAACTGCTGGCGGCGCTGCGGGCACGGCTGCCGCAAGGCACACCCATCCATGCCATCAATGGCAAGGATCCGGCCAGCATCGACGTGCTGCTGCCCTACCTGCAGCCTGGCGACAGCGCCGTGCTGGTGGGTTCGTCCGGCGCGGGCAAATCCACACTTACCAATACGTTGCTCGGCACCGAGAGGATGGCGACCAGCGCCGTGCGCGGTCACGACAGCCGTGGCCGCCACACCACCACCTACCGGGCGCTGCTGCAGCTACCTAGCGGCGGCTGTCTGATCGATACCCCTGGCATGCGTGAGCTCAAGCTCACCGGCGAGGAAAATCTGGACTTGTTCGCCGACATCGACGTGCTGGCCGAGCAATGCCGGTTCGCCGACTGCGGCCATGGCAGCGAGCCGGGTTGCGCCGTACAGGCGGCGCTGGACAGCGGCGACCTGTCCGCCGAGCGCTGGCGCAACTATCTGAAACTGCGCGACGAGCGCGAAGAACAGGCGACTACGCTGGAAGCCAAGCTGCGCAGGCAGCGCGGTGGGCGGCCTGCGGCCAAGCCGCATGGCAACCGACACCCGCGCGATCGGGAATAGTTGAACGCCGCGGTTTTGCTGCCTTCTGGCCGGAAGGCACTAGTATCGGGGCATCGTGGTTCGGGGAGCGGGCATGCAGCGGCTGTCGTCGCGTTGGACGTTTTTTTACAAGCGGCTGTTCCCTTTGTTCTGGTTCGGCATGGTCGCCATCAGCGTAACCGGCATGTGGATAGATCCTCACAGCGCGGGAAAGCGAGTCGAGCCCTGGGCGGCGCTCATGCCCCAGGTTTTCATGGTGATCATCGGATTCGTGATCTTCAAGATCTTCATCTTCGATCTGGTCGATGAGGTGTGGCTGACCGGCGACCACCTTTTGGTCAAAAATCGTGGTGATCAGGCAAGCGTCGCGCTCGACAACGTGATGAACGTAAGCGTCACGACGTTGATTAATCCGCCCCGTATCTCCCTGACCCTTCGCACAGAGTCTTCCCGCCTGGGCAAGACGATTGCCTTCGTGCCAGCCGGTCGCCAGAGCCTATTTGCAATGTTCAAGCCTAATCCCATTGCCACGCAGTTGATCGAGTCCGTGGACGCAGCGCGCCGGAGGACGGCATGAACGTCGACGCCACCCGCTTCAGTCCCGAGTTGCAACGCTACGCCGACCTCGACCAGCGCCTGCTGGCGGCGGTGAAAGGCATCCGTATCCTGCCCACGGTGGCCTGGCCTGCCTCGCTGGAAGACCGCATGATCGCGGCCTACGCGAAAGGCCAGTTCACGCTGCCGGAGGTGAACTACCACGTGCCTGACCTCTCCGCCGAGCGCGCCGAACTGGCTGCGATCGAGCGCGAGGCGGGCTATGACGACCCGCTGGGCGAGTACCTGTGCCGCACCGCCGAGTCATGGCGCATCGCGGCTGAAATGCTCGAAGCGGTGGGCACTGATCAAGTGACGGCGCCGTCCATCGTGCTGTATGGCCGCCCCGGCGACGTGATTCCCGGCAGTGACCGCAGCAACCTCGATGCGGCGCGCTACTTCGTTGAGCTATCGGACGAACTGGGTTCGGACCTGATCGCGGACGACGTGAACGTGGCGATTTCCGCCGACGAACTGCGCGCGGACTTGAGCAAGACGCTGGATGATTTCTTCGGGGAGCCGTTGATTTCCGTGGAAGTGGATCCGGAACTCACCGCCAAGGCCGCCGCTGGCGCCACCCGCATCCGCCTGCGCGGCGGCACGCGTTTCACCGATTACGACCGGCACCAACTGCTGGCGCACGAAGCGTTGGTCCATTCGCTGACCGCGCTTAATGGGCGCGCGCAGCCGCTGCTCGCCTCGTTTGGGCGCACTTCGCCCCGCGTCACCGCTACCCAGGAGGGGCTGGCGGTGTTCGCCGAACTGATCTCTGGCGCCATCGACATTTCGCGGCTCAAGCGCATCAGTCTGCGCATCCTGGCGATCGACATGGCGCTGGGCGGCGCGGATTTCGTCGAGGTCTACCGGTTCTTCAGCGAGTGCGGGCAAAACCCGGCGGACAGCTTCCACTCGGCGCAGCGTGTGTTCCGCGGTGTGCCACTCACCGGCGGCGCGGCGTTCGCGAAGGACAACGTCTACCTGTCAGGCCTGCTCACCGTGCACACCTTCTTCCGCTGGGCGCTCAAGCAGCGCCGCATGGACATGTTGCGGAACCTTTTCGCCGGCAAACTGGCGCTGCACGATGTCATTAGCCTGCAACCGTATTTCGAGTCCGGCGCGATTGCTGCGCCGCGATGGCTGCCGCCGTGGATGCAACATGCTCACGGACTGGCGGGCAAGCTGGCCTTCTCTTTGTTCGTCAATCGTATACACATGGGCAAGGTGCAGGCGGAGACGTTGTCGCTGAGCCTGTAGGTTTCAATCGGTGCGAGCGCACGCTGTGCGCGCTCGCACCGTGAAGGCACCATTGCATACCAGTTGTGTGAATCATTGCGTCACCATGCTGCACCGCACGGTCGGGAGAGAGGTGTCGCCGGTGATACCATTGCCCGATACCGCTGTTGCGGCCCCGATTCCCCATCACATTCGATCCTCTATCCCATGGCCCTTACCGAAGAACTGCGCCTCGCCGCTCTCGAGTACCACCGCCTTCCGCGCCCCGGCAAGATCAAGATCGCCGCCACCAAGCCCATGGTCACGCAGCGTGACCTGGCGCTGGCGTACTCGCCCGGCGTGGCCTATGCCTGCGAGGCCATCGTCGAAGATCCGAACGCCGCCAGTGAGATGACCGCGCGTGGCAATCTCGTCGCCGTGATCACCAACGGCACCGCCGTGCTTGGTCTGGGTGACATCGGTCCACTCGCCGGCAAGCCGGTGATGGAAGGCAAGGGCGTGCTGTTCCAGAAGTTCGCCGGCATCGATGTGTTCGACATCGAGATCAACGAGCGCGACCCGGACAAGCTGGTCGACATCATTGCCTCGCTCGAACCGACCTTCGGCGGCATCAATCTTGAGGACATCAAGGCGCCGGAGTGCTTCATCGTCGAGCGCAAGCTGCGCGAGCGCATGAAGATCCCGGTGTTCCACGACGACCAGCATGGCACCGCCATCATCGTGGGCGCGGCCATCGTCAACGCGCTGGAAGTGGTCGGCAAGAAGATCGAGGACGTCAAGCTCGCCACTACCGGCGTGGGCGCCGCGGGCATCGCGTGCCTGGACATGCTGGTGGCGCTGGGCCTGAAGCCCGAGAACATCCTGGCGTTCGATCGCGAAGGCGTGCTGTATACCGGCCGCGACCAGATGGATCCGGACAAGCAGCGCTATGCGCGCGATACCGACAAGCGCACCTTGGCCGAGATCGTCGCGGGCGCGGACGTGTTCCTTGGCCTGTCCGCTGGCGGCATCCTCAAGCCGGAAATGGTCGCCACCATGGGCGACAAGCCGGTCATCCTGGCGCTGGCCAACCCCAATCCCGAGATTTCGCCGGAAGACGCCAAGAAGGTGCGCCCGGACTGCATCATCGCCACGGGCCGTTCGGACTACCCGAACCAGGTCAATAACGCGCTGTGCTTCCCGTACATTTTCCGCGGCGCGCTGGACGTTGGCGCCACGGGCATCAACGAAGCGATGAAGACCGCCTGCGTGCGCGCCATCGCCGAGCTGGCTCGCATGGAAGCCGGTGACCTCGCCAGCGCCTACGGCGGTGACATCCCGACCTTCGGTCCTGAGTACCTCATCCCGCGTCCGTTCGATCCGCGCTTGCTGGTGATGCTGGCACCGGCGGTGGCGCAGGCCGCGATGGATTCGGGTGTTGCTATGCGTCCCATCGTGGATATGGACGCGTACAAGGAGAAGCTCGGCCAGTTCATCTATCGCACCGGCCTGCTGATGAAGCCGGTGTACGAGCGCGCGCGCGCGGACATCAAGCGTGTGGTGTACGCCGAGGGCGAGGAAGAGACCGTACTGCGCGCAGTACAGACGGTCATCGATGAGCGCCTTGCGTTCCCGATCCTGATCGGTCGCCCGAGTGTGATCGATACGCATATCGATCGCCTTGGTCTACGTATGCGCAAGGGCGTGGATTTCGAAATCACCAACATCGACGACGATCCGCGCTTCAACGAGTACTGGCAGCAGTACCACGCGCTCACCGAGCGCCGCGGCGTGTCGCCAGCGGCGGCAAAGAACCTGATGCGTTCACGTCCCACGCTCATCGCCTCACTGATGGTCGAACGGGGCGAAGCCGACGCGATGATCTGCGGTCTGGTCGGTCGCTTCCACAAGAAGCTCGGCTACATGCGCAGCATCTTCGGCCTCGATCCGGGCGTGTCGTGCACCTCGGCAATGACCGGTGTGATCAACGACCAGGGTGCGTGGTTCTTCCTCGACACGCACGTGCAGTGCGACCCCACCGCCGAGCAGATCGCTGAGGCGACGCTGCAGGCCAGCTATCGCCTGAAGCTGTTTGGTATCGAGCCGAAGATCGCGCTGCTCTCGCATTCCAACTATGGCAGTCACGAGAACGCCAGCGCGGCCAAGATGCGCAAGGTGCGCGAGATTCTCGTGCAGCGCGGCCCCAAGCTCGACATGGATGGCGAAATGCAGGCAGACACCGCATGGGACGAGGCACTGCGCTTGCGCATGTTCCCCAACACCACGCTGTCCGGCCGCGCCAACCTGTTCGTGATGCCGAACCTCGACGCCGCCAACATCACCTACAACATGGTGCGTGTGATGACTGATGGCGTGGCCATCGGTCCGATCTTGATGGGCATCAACAAGCCCGCGCACATCCTCACGCCGGCGGCGACGCCGCGTCGCGTGGTGAACATGACGGCGATTGCGGCAGTGGATGCCCAGATTCGCCAGACGCAGAGTGAGCGTCGTAGCTGAGGGCAGGCTGGATTGATGTTTTGCGAGAACGGGGCCTTGATGGCCCCGTTTTTGTTTTTGGTGGTTTGCTTTACTGCTATGGCTAGTGGATTTCGAAAGCTTGGTGGCGCAGCTTTTGGGGAGAGGGTTGAGGTGAGGGGGCGATCTAGCCTCACTGCTTTTTCCTTGCCGTCCTCCTAGCGAAGGACGGAATGCGAAGCGCTGGCGTTATGAGCACTCAATTTGCCACAGGCTTGGCCGGTGTTTTGAGGGGTGGTACTCCCGAGGAAACGGGCGTGGCCTCATCCCGCAACAGTGTGCGTGGTAGCGCGAAATTATTGAAAATGCGCTGCGTGAACGGGTTGTTGGCCTTCTCAGCGCTGATGCGATAGCGCATCGCACCACCGTCATCCGCGGTAAAGCTGAGGTCCACACTCGTGGGTGTCGTGCCGGTGAGCTGTGCGCGGCTCAGCAGGCGGAACATCGACCAGGGCCCGCGGAACACCAGGCTACTGCTGTTGCCGCTGCTGTTGATCAACGTGACGCGACTGTCGGTGCTGCTCCCCAAGCTGTTCGGCCAGATCAAACCCACACTGTTGCTGGGGCCATGATCGTAGGAGATCAACTGACCTTCGATGCCGAGGACGCTACTGCGCCGATTCGGTGTCAGGCCAAGGGGTGTCACGTTGAACTGCACACTGAGCGCACCGCGATTATTGAAGAACGCATCGCGGATACGATTCGCCGCTTCGAGCTGAGTCAGTACATCGGTGCGCACCAGGTAGCCGCCACGTCGCTCCGAGTACAACGCATCAAGATTGTCCTCCAGGAACATCTTCAGGTACTTATCGCGGAACTGCTGCAAGCGCCCCTGAGGACCGAAGAATGCTTCGAAATCCTCCAGCGAGGCGTCCGAGGCGACGGCCGGGTTGAACGGGTAGCGTCCCGCCAGGTGCTCGCTGTAGAAACTGTACACATCGGTGTCCCAGCGGCGCTCCAGTTCGCGAAGGGCTTCGATCAAGAGTACCTGCGAGGATTCGTCTGCGAGCTTTTTCACCTGTCCGTTCAACGGCTCCGGCAAGCTGGCTGCCATACGCTGCAAGATCCCGAAGGGATCCTGTCCCTTCAATGCAAAGCGATCCACCACCATGGCTAGCGCCGCCTTGCCACGATCGGGGCTGTCTTGCACGCTCTTCACCGCATCGCGGACATTGCCAATGGCAGTCATGGTTTCATCCAGATAGGCCGGCTTATCGCTCTTTGCCACCAGGAGATCCGTCAGCGGTGCGAACGACCGAGCGATATCAGCGCCCAACTGACGGTTGGCCGCTTCGTTGGCGGACGTGGGCGCGTTGCCCTTACCGTCAGCCGGCGTCGGTGGATTGAGCTGGGTGTTGTCCCGTACCGTTTCCACGAGACGACGCATCGGCGCCGCGGGACTGGTGATGCTTTCGAGGACAGCCACTGCCTGGCCGATGTCGTTGAAGTCCACGATGTCGAGCCGGTTAATGGCCTGGCGCCAGTTCGCCATGTAGTCGGCGGTGTAAATGGTGCGAACGCGGCCCGCCAGCGCCAGCCTGTCGGCGTCGGAGTAATCGATGTGGCTGCGCTGGCCCAGCGTCCACTCGTCGATCATGGCCAGTTCGGTCACGTCCCGGCTGTGCGGTTCGAAATAGTCGTGGAAACCCCGAGCGGTGAGCAGCGCGTCGATCTGCGCGCCGGGCAGCTTGGTGTCATCCGCCGTGCGGATTTGATAGACGATATCGAACGCCGGGCCGATCTCGTGGCGCAAGTCCAGCGGAGCATGCAGGACGTCGCCCGCCTGCTGCTGCATAGTCATATAGACACGTTGCGGCGTGGGAATCTGGCGCAGTTCCTGCTGTACCTCCGTTACGCGCTCGCGATACTGGGGCAGATCAGCATCGGCATATTTCATGGCGTAGTCGAGATGACGCATCAGGTCATTCTGCGTGCCGCCATCGCCGGGGAACGCCTTCTGCCAGTATTTGGCCATCCAATCTTCAACGATGGGCGCGCGCCGATTCGGGCGATCTTCGATCATGCGATACACGCGCAATGCGGCCAGCTCATCGTTGCTGTTGGCCGGCGCGCTATTCATGGCTTCTATGACACCGCCTGCCAGCTCCGGCAGGAATCGCTTGGATAGCAATTGCAGATAAGCTTCATCTACTTTGGGACCGATACGGCGACCTTGATACAGGCCCATGTCGGACACTACGGGCCAGGCGTTGCGGTAATCGCCATACACCGTGACCGCATCGCGGATCTGGTCCAGCGGTACCAACACGTTTCGCCCGGTAGCGTCGGTAGTGGTGTCGACCTGCTTACCACTGAAATCCCGACTCTTGGCCAATACGTTTAATGCCAGGTCCCGGTTCAACGTGTAGTAGTGGTACCAACCCGCCGTGATCAGCAGGCCGCCTAGCGTCGCCACACCCAGGTTGATCATCAGCGCACGTTTCTTGTCAGCAATGACTTTGACGTTATCGCCAGCCAGCCCTGCCTCGGGATAGATGATCCGCTGAAAAATATGCTGGGCAAAGTAAACCGTGCCACGCCCTGCCGGTTGTGCCTTTGACACCACCGTTTCCAGCTTGAACGCCTCCGCCGCAGCGTCCACGAACGCATTGGTCAGCAGGCCCTCCTGATAGACAGAGGAGAAGTACACGCCCCGCGGCAGTGCAGGCGCACCCGAGCGATCCGCTCCAAGCACGTCGGACAGATAGCGAAGCAAGATCGGCCGCAGGCCATCCAGCTCGCGAGTGAGCGAAAATAAGCCTTCGCGTTGCTCTCGTTCGAACGGCTCGCTTAGCGCATCGAACACTTGCTCGTTCAGGCGCGTCACCATCGCCCCGTAGCGCTGGGACAGCTCCGCTATCCACGCATCGAAGTTCTTCACCGACTCCAGCGTAAAGGTGAAGCCGAATATGTCCTCACGCAGGGTGCGCGACAGGCGCGAGAAGAACGTGCCAAAACCGTCGAGCCGATCTGCCTTAGTCAAGACGACGTAGACGGGCGGGCGCGTACCCAATTGAGCGCCCAGTTCACCCAGGCGCGTACGCAGCAGCGTGGCCTGCGCCTTGCGGTCGCTCGGCTTCTGATTGAGCAGCTCAATGACGTCGACCACTAGCACCACGCCATTCAACGGGCGACGACTGCGGTTGCGTCCCAGCCAATCAACCAGGTTGTCCCACAGGCGGGGCAACGTACCTGCCGGTATAGCGACCTCGGGCTTGCCGGAAGTGCGCTTGCCCTCCATGGCGGACTGCTTCTTATCCTCCGAGGTGATATCGCTTTGCGACGCGTCCCCCTTGAGGTCGGTAGAAGCGCGTGGCTCGTTCTGATCCACCAGCTGACCCGGTACATCAATCAGCACCGCCTGATCGCCCATCCACCAGTCAATGGCGAAGGCGAGATCCGGGTCATCCGTCCGCTTGCTCGCGGCCTTGGTGGTATCGGTGAGATGGAAGTTTTGATTTGACCGATTGATGAAACTGGTTTTGCCAGCGTCCTCCGCACCCATCACCAGATACCACGGCAACTGGTACAAGCTATGTCGGCCGGGCACGCTGGCTTTGAACACAGACAGGCTTTGGTCAAGCCAGCGTTGCTGGGCTTCGACGTATTTCACCCACTCAAACGACTCTCGCTGCTTGGCTTGTTCCTCGCGTTCTTTGAGCTCCTTGTTGTGGCGATATAGCGCCAGTGCCCACACCAGCGTGGGCAACATCAGCAGCAGCAACGTCAGCAGCACACGACCGGCCAGCGATGCGAGCGGCTTCTTGTCATGCCACGTCCATTGGGGGCCGAGCCACCAGATGGCAACGAGCAGAAAGACGATGCCTAGCAAGAGCAACACGGGCGTTGCACTCTTGAATTGGCGCAACAGGCCCGTCCCATAACGCTTGAAGAGTTCCGAAACATACGACATGGCTAAACTTCCTTAAAAATGTTCCTGGTGCGCTTCCTGCGGTGCGCTTGCACTACTCGCGCTTACCGGGCGTTGCGAGCGGCGCAACACGTAGTGTGGTTTTGTTGGGTAGCCGGACCCGGACGACGAGCGATTGAGCATCACCAACTGCCATAGGGGATACCGTGGGCGTCCACGTACTTCCTGGCTTCTTCGGAGAGTGGATAGGCGTACTCCTTCCCTTTGCCCTGCCACGGCCCGAGTGGTTCCACCTCGGCTTGACCGCGCTGAATTTCCATGGGCTCGAAGCCAATGCCCACCAGCCAGACGATGGTGTGCCCACCCGGCGCGACGCCAAGCGTGATATCGCTGCGGCAGCTCATTTGCGTCTGCCCGCGCCAGGTGACCAGTTCCTTCTTCACCAGCGCCTGCCGCATGGTTTCCGGCACGGTGAAGTGCCACATATAGGTTTGCGGCTCGGCGAGAGACTGCCAGCGCACACGCACTTCCATGGGGGCCCCGGCCCAGTCGAAGTGGGGGCCGCCACCGCCGCCTTGCAGGTTGCTCCATCCGGAGGTTTGCCCCAGCTCGCCAACGACGCCTTGCGGAATCTTTATCCAGCGGCCTTGCTCGTCCTTCACTTCCAGCGTTTCTATCCACGCTTCCATATATCTCGGTGCGACAGCCTCGATCGCCCAATGTCCGCAGAACGGCGGAATCAGCCGCTTGATCTCAGCATCGGTATAGGTGTGCTCGCCGGCGCACGCCGACATGCAGACCAACAGCACAAGTACGCCGAATGAACGCCATTTCATGGGCTGTTTGCTCCTCAGTGTCCGGGCTTTTGCGGGTAGGTGTTGCGCCTGCGCTCCGGTGCCGGACGCATGGCGTACAACAGCTCGGGCCCCGAGGGCGTGCCGTTGGGTTTCTTGGGTGTCGGCGCCCAGCTCAGTGGGTTCCAGGTGGCGGACTGGTGCAGGTAGCGGGTGCGCAGCAGGCGTTCTTCGTCCTTGGTAAGCACGCCTTTGAGTGCGCCGCCACGGCGCGCATGGGCCAGCAGTTTTTGATAGATGGGTTGCAGTTCATTAGGCAATGAGAGTGCGGGCACGTCGTCCGGTGACTTGCTGAAAGGCACGCCTGCCTCTTGCGCCAGCGTATGCATGATGCGCAACGGGATCAGTTGGTATTCACCACGCACCCAGCGTTGCAGAACCACGGCGGCGGTGACGAACAGACGGCGCTCCGGGGCCACGCTGCGGTGATCGTAGCGGCGGCTTTCGCCCGTCCAGGTCTGGATAAAGAGTTTCTTGTCGAGGGTGCCGTTGGTGGTTCTGGTGTCGTCGGGGTCCAACAGTTCGCCAGGAAACCAGCCGTTCTTATCCATGTCGCGGGAGGCGTGCCACCAGGCATTGCTATCCCCGAGCTCGGTGCCTACGGCCTCGTCGCTGGTTTGCGGCTGGCCAAGTATCAGGTGCTCCCACGCTAACTCCAGCGCATAGCCACCGCCTACATCCGAGTGCACGCCGTACAGGCGGATCTCCTTGTGCGGGCTCGCGTGGTTGAGCGCAAAGTTGTAGCGGCACTCGTCGTCCGCAATGAAGTGGAGCACAAGATCGGCGCAGTCCTTGGGCAGGTACAGCTTGACCGGATCGTCCTTGTCGTTGCCGGGTATGCCCATGGCGGCCACACTTTCGAACAGACCTATAAAGCGGATACGAAGATCGTTTTTGCTGGTGCCCCAGGCGGTCTTGAGCGGCAGGCCGGCATCGCGTAGAGCATGCGCCATGGCGCTTTCGGGGCCGGCGTGGAAAATCAGATTGGCGAAGTGACGCGTGGCGGTGGCGCCGCGGCTGAAGCCAAACAGATCGAACTCGATGGCGTCGATGATGATGTTTGGGTTAAGGCGATGGAGTTTGTCTATTTCATCGATCACCTTCTTCATGGCCTGCTCGGCGCGAGCAATGACGCCGGTAGGGCCCTCGCCGGTGGCGGTGGCCAACATGCTGTCCTTGTGCTCGGCCAACGTGGCGATGCCTTCGATATACACCTTGTGATAGATGTGTAGACGGCCATCGACCTCTGTTTTTGCTTCACCGAGAGTGCGCGTTTCTTTGTACAGATCAAATAGCCGATGCACATTGGTCCCGTCGCCACCGTAGCTGGCGCCATCCGCGTTGTTGTTCTTCAGGCAACTTTCAAACATCCGATCAAGCACATCGGGGTGCTGTTCCAGCGGCGGGTTGACGACCAGCGGGTCGCACATCTTGTGCGCGCGGGTGCTGTTAGTGAAGTTGTTGCCGGTGCCGTCGTGGAACACGCCCACACGAATCACCACATGCACGGCATCAGCGGTGCGTGCGGCCTCGAAGGCTGCAGATGACACATCGCCAGCGGCGCTACTCGCCGGTGGCGGCGCCGTACCCAGCGCGTCGCTCAGTGGGGCCTTGGGCAGATCCAGGTCGGTAAGGCCGGAGTCGTCCTCTATCCAGAAGTCATCGAACGAGCCGATCAATCGTGCGCCACAGGCCGTGCGCATGCCTTCTACGGCGGGTGCATACCCCAGCAGCGGTTTCACCGATTGCACAATGGGAAAGACGCCGTTGCAGGTGGGGCAGTACACCATGTGCCCAAGGCCTGCTACCGCGTGTCCTTTGTGGCTGGCGATGCCATAGCCCTGCAGCACGCGGCCGCCGTGATCGGTGAGGCAGCAGCAGGTAATGCCTTTACGCTTGGTCATGGGGTCGTCCTTGCACGGGTTTATGGAATGCGCGCGCGGTGTCAGTGGCGCTTACCAACTGCCATAGGGGATGCCGTGGGCTTCGACGTACTTTTTGGCTTCGTCAGATATGCGTACATATCGCCCTTCGTGTTGCCCTTGGTCGGGTCCTAGCGGTTCCACCTCGGCTTGACCGCGCAGGATCTCCAACCGCGGTACCGCGCCAGCCCCTACCCACACAACGGTGTGGCCACCGGGCGCCACGCCGATGGTGATGTCACTGCGGCACTCGATAACGGTTTTCCCCTGCCACAACACGGATTCTTGCTTGACGAGCGCCTGACGCAGGCGGTCAGGCACCGTGAAGTGCCACGTATACGTTTGCGGCTCGGCCAGTGACTGCCAGCGCACGTACACCTCCATGGGCGCCCCGGCGCTATCGATCGCGGCTCCGCCGCCCAGCCAGGGGCCATCGTCCCAGCCGGTGGTTTTTCCCAAATCGCTTACGACGCCCTGCGGAATCTTTACCCAGCGGCCACGGTCGTCTTTCACTTCCAGCGTCTCGACCCAGGCTTCCATGTATTTGGGTGCGACGACACCCATGGACCAATGGCCGCAAAAGTCGGCTTTGGGCTTCGACGGTTCGTCGGCACACGCCGATACGCACACCAGCAAAATCAGCAGCCCCAAGCCACGGAGCTTCATGGCGAGTCGGTGGCTATCGGTGCTGGCTTTGCGCACTGGTTTGCCATGCAGGTACCCACTCGTGCACTGCCGTACCTTGGTATCTGCCGGTGAAGGCATTTGCCCTTTCGTGTGCTGCATGCGTGCTACCCCTTGCGTGTCGGTTCGATAAGCGCCTGCGCGGGCTGTTGCCGCACCAGGTGTTCGTACAGCGACGGCTCCCATTGCTCGGCCGGCGTGCTTTGCATGGCGCGCACCACGCCGGCGTAAAGATCATCGGCCAGCCACGACAACCCGCGCGAGGCGAGCAGGTCGGCAGCGATGACGGTGGCGTAGCAGCGCTGGCGTGGGGCGCTGTGGCTGGTCTGCAGGTCTTGCAGGCGGCGCAGTACGACTTCCACGCCTTCGTTGTCGAGCTGCGCGACGAGTTCGTCGCGCAGGTTGCCGTACTCCTGCACGTGGGCAGCATTTGCCGAGTCGGCGGCACCGCTTAGCCAGTTCAGGGTTTCTTTGTCGACAAAAGGTCGGCCGTCGTTGAAGCATAGGTCGGTGAGCGTGGGTATGCGCCGCACGAAGCGTTCGGTGGCGTGGCGAATGGCGTCGGCCACTTCTTTCATTTCCAGCCGCGCGGCGATACCGGCGGCAAGAAAACTGCCACGTATCCAGTACGGCGAGGAAGCTACACTTTTTTCCACGCGCTGCAGCAGCACAGGGTTGACGACGTTGTTGCGCAATGCTTCTTGATAGCTCTGAACAATGTCGGCAGGCACGCCCATCAATTCCGTGCGCTGTTCACGACGTACAGGGGGCGCAGCATGCAGATGGGCCCACAAGGCAAAGCGTCGTAGCTGGTAGCCGGTGGGGTCGTAGGGGTCTTGCTGATTGATGAAATCGGCGACGGCGAGCAAGGAGCGGCGGTTGTCGCGCTCCTCGCCCAGCTTGAGGTTGCTTGGCGTGCTGAAGAACGCCTCGCTGATGGCGGTGCCACCGGTTTGCCCTGGCGATGGCGTGGGTGTGATGGGCACAGCGTCGGGAAAGCGCGCGGCTTCGGCTTGCTGGTGAAGTTTGGTTTCCAGCTTGGCCAGCGATGCGGCATCGAGCTGCGCGGCGGCGGCGCTTGCCTGCAGGCGATCCAGCGCTTGTTGTGCGGCCTCCTGTTGCTTCTGACTGAAGCTATGCGGATCAAGCGTGGGAAGCGCCTGTGTCAGGCGCTCGATCAGCACCGCGGCCATTTTTCGTTTGGCGAGATAACCCGTGGGGCCGGGCTTGGGATAGCCGGTTTCCCAGTAGTGCTGGACCATGCCGGCGAGTACGCCAGCGGCTTCGACCCACTGAGGCCAGTTGCGCGCACGCAGCCGCGCAGTGATGAGGTGGCCGGCGACACGGAAGTGCTTGCTTTGGTCGACGAGGTACTTGCGAGCGCCTTTGTCGATGGATGGCCAATCCATGCCAGACTCGTTCAGGCCGCCCAGCTTGACCATTTCCTGATCGATGGTCTGATAGGTGGTGTCTTCTTCGTTGAAGTGGCCAGCGGGCTGTTGTGCGCTGATGGGCGCAAGCAGGGCGGCGAGATCGAGGGGGACAAAGTCGATCACCAGTGACACGCCTCCCGCTGCTGTGCGATGAGGTCACGCAGATCGGTGGCGTCGAAAATCAAACCATCGAGTGGCGCGTAGTCGCTTTCGGTTTGCAGGCGGCTGCCGCTGGGCATGCGCTTGAGCGTGTCGATGGCAACCAGGCCACGACCGGCATCGGTGATGGTGCCCACGTCCAACACTTGCCATGGCGCGGCATCGGCGACGGGCGCATCGTCCATTAGCAGACGCATGCGTATGCGGTTGTGGGGGATGGACTGTGCAGTGATGAATTGGAGGCGCGTGATGCCCGACAGGCAGCTAATGGCTAGCACCGGCCGGGGCGCATCGCTGCCAAGCGCCGGTGCGGAGATAACAATTTGCGTGGCGTTGTCGCTGTTCTCGCGGGAGCGTGACAGTAGAAAGTGGTGATCTTCCGCCTTGCGCATCGCTTCATTTCTCTGGACCAGCCCGACGATGGAGGGTATGGCAACAGTGCTTGCTCCCGCATTTGCCGGAGCGGTGGAACTGGATGCCGTGGCGGCTAAGGGAACTGGGGTATGCGCCACCGTGTCGAAGCACGCGAGTCGCTGCACCCCTGACATGATCTTCGTGCAATCGGGTGTCTGAGGCGTAGCCGTCAGGCTGGGGGCATTGTCGTCGTGGTTGCATGCGGCGAGACCCAGCATGAGCAAGCACGGAAAAAGTGGCTTCATAGGGAATCCATCTCCCGGTCCAGGTTCCATTTGCGGCACTTGTAGGCCAGGGTGCGTTTAGGAATGCCCAGGCTCTGCGCGGCCTGACTGCGTGATCCGTTGAGCTGCCTGAGGCGGTCGCCGATCATCATGCGTTCGAAGGTGTCCACTGCCGCTGTCAGGTCGGTCATCGAGAGAAGGCCTTGCAGTGGGGCAATGTCGTGCGTTGTCTGCATATCCGAGGGCGCCATCAGGGCCTGCACGATCTCGATATGGATCGGCTTGCCTTGCCCCGTGCGTTCCGCGGCGGCCAGTACGAGATTACGAAGCTCGCGCACGTTGCCAGGAAGGGCCTGGCAACGTAGCCAAGCCAATGCGGCGTCGGAAAAACCGGCCACGTGGGCGTGGTGTGCGCGGTTGTACTGAAGCAGCACATGCGTGGCGATGGCGGGGATGTCGTCGGCACGCTCGCGCAACGGCGGCAGGTGGAGCGATTGCTGCCGGATGCGGTAATAGAGGTCCTCACGGAACTGGCCTTCGCGAATGCGCCGCGGCAAGGGTTGATGCGTGGCGCAGATAAGGCGGAAATCCGACTCGCGCTCCTTGGTTGCCCCGACCGGTCGATATTTTTTTTCGTTGAGGACACGCAGCAAGGTGCCTTGCAACGCGAGTGGCATGTCGCCGATTTCATCGAGGAACAACGTGCCACCATGGGCTTCCGCCACGAGACCCGAGCGCGTTTGCGTGGCGCCCGTGAAGGCGCCGCGTGTGTTGCCGAACAATTCGGCTTCAATCAGCTCTTTGGGGATGGCCGCGCAGTTGACGGGAACGAACGGGCCGCCTCGCGTGGATGCCTGATGGATTAACCAGGCAGCGTGATCTTTGCCTGAGCCAGTCTCACCAGTGATAAGTGTGGACAGGTCAGAATCGGCCAGTCGCAACATATCGCCGCGGATATGCCGGGTGATGGCGCTTTCGCCGACAAATTCCGAGGCGAGCAAACGTTTGGCGCGATGGTCGTCGCGATCGGTTTCTAGTTTGCGGCGAACGGTTCGTTCGTAGTGGATGTTCTCTTCGGTGCTGACCATATCGCTCAGGCGCGCGAACAGGCGCTCATGCGTGTCCAGCAATGCTTGCCAGAGCGGGTCCGCTTGCAACGTGCGCAATGCGCGGGAGGTGCCGAAGAACACGAGCACGCCCACCATTTCCTGCCGTGTAGTTTTAAGTGGGAGCGCCAGCAGCGCCAGCGCGGATGGCGAGTGCTCACGTAGTGCGTCAAAGCTCTCGCCAACACCGACCAGTCGCGTCATGTCGTCCACGTGGCATGGCTCCCCCGAGTTCAGGCAATAGACCACGGGGTTGTCCAGTTCGTTGGTATCGAGCACGGGCAGCTCACCGCATATGGGCATCACGCTGGTCAGAGGTAGCAGACGGTCGCCGGCGGCATTGCGCCGATAGCAGCACGCGCCCTGCCATCTACCGATAGGAACGATGTCGTCCAGAAAGGCCTGGGATAAGGCAGTCGGCTGCGTCGCCATGGCCATGGCACGGACGAGTTGGGCGACTGCAACGGCGTCCATGTCGCGCCCTTAACCCAGTGTGGCCGTAAAGGCGGAGCCGTTCCACGTAAGCAGTGCGCTCGCAAGGGGTTGGCCGCTGGCCATGCGCTGCAGAACCGCAAGCGACAGCGGCGGCAGCAGCTCACCGTCGATGCACGCATCCAGCATGCGAGCGCCATTCTCATGACGTGTACAGCGACTACGCAGCTCGTCGGTCGCACTGGCATCTACCACCAAGGTGGCGCTATAGCGCGTGGCGAACTGAGCAATAAGGCGCTGCATGCGGGCATCGATGATCTCGCCGAGAACGCTGTCGTCCAGGTAGCGGTAGGGGACGACCTGCATGCGCGCGAGCAGGGCCGGCTTGAAGAAACGCATGATGCGCGAGCGAAGCGTCTCTTCATCCAGATCGCAGAGCGATCCATCCTGTTGGTCGAAGCCAAGGTTGGAGGTGAGGAAGAACAGGATGTTCTTGCAGTCGATCAAGCGCCCCTCGCCATCAGCGAGCTCACCTTTGTCAAAGGCCTGATAGAAGATGTTGAGAACTTCGGGGTGGGCTTTTTCAACCTCGTCCAGCAACACCACAGCGTAGGGTCGCTGGCGAATAGCTTCGGTAAGCACGCCGCCCTCGCCGTAGCCGACATAACCGGGTGGCGCGCCGAGCAGGCGCGATACGGTGTGTTTTTCCTGGTACTCGGACATGTTGATGGTGGTAAGGAATTGCTTGCCACCAAACAGCACGTCGGCCAGCGCGAGTGCGGTTTCCGTCTTGCCAACGCCACTGGGCCCCACGAGAAGAAAAGCGCCGAGCGGTGTGCCGGGCCGCCGTAGATCGGCCATGGCCGTGAGCAGGTGCTTATGCACGCGCTCGATGGCGGTGTCCTGTCCTTTGACGCGTTCTCTCAGCAACGCGGGCAGGGCGCTCAAACGCTCCATGCGATCACTCGTCATGGTGTTGGCGGGTATGCCTGTCCAGTCGGCAATGACCTGCGCGATCTGCTCACGTCCGACATCGGGAAAGAGCAAAGCGCCCTCGCGCTGAAGTTCGGCTAGTTGCACCACGCTGGCGCTCAAAGCGTCACGCATGGCGTTTTCGTCAAGGGCTCCATCCTGCGGGTGGCCCTCGCCCGGTGGTTGGCGCAGTGCGATGATCTTGTCGACCAGTTGCTTCTGCTGTTCCCAGTCGTGGTGAAGCTTCTGGGCTTGCAGGGCGATCCGGCCGCGTTGGGCTTCCAGGTCGTCGATGCGCTGCGGATCGACGGCGCGGCCAAAGCGAGCATCACGCCGGAGGAGATCAATTTCGGCGACTATTTGTAACTGCTCGTGTTCCAGCGATGACAGCTTGCGTGGCGGTTCGGCAAGCGCCGTTGCGACGCGGGCACAGGCGGTATCCAGTACGTCGATGGCCTTGTCCGGTAGTTGGCGTCCCGCCAGATAGCGGGCGGACAACGTTGCCGCCGCCTGTAGCGCGTCATCTGCAATGATGACGTTGTGCGCCTTCTCATAGACCATACGCAGGCCACGCAGAATGTGCACGGCTTGCTCTTGGCTCGGTTCATCCAGCTTGACCAGTTGGAAGCGGCGTGACAGGGCGGGATCTTTCTCGAAATATTTCTTGTACTCCGACCAGGTGGTGGCGGCGATGGTGCGCAGCTCGCCACGCGCGAGTGCCGGCTTGAGGAGGTTGGCCGCATCGCTACCACCGGCGGCATTACCGGCGCCGATGAGGGTATGGGCCTCATCGATAAACAGGATGGTGGGGCGCGGTGATGCCTTGACCTCGTCGATGACGGCTTTGAGTCGCTTCTCGAATTCGCCTTTGATGGCCGCCCCGGCTTGCAGCGCGCCAAGATCCAGTCCCCACAGTGCGACCTGTTGCAGCGGCGCGGGTACCCGACCCTCCACAATGCGCAACGCCAGACCTTCCACCACAGCGCTTTTGCCCACACCAGCGTCGCCCACCACGATGGGATTGTTTTTACGGCGACGCGAGAGGATGTCGATCATCAGATCGATCTCGCTATCACGACAGAGCACTGGGTCGATGCGGCCTTCGCGAGCCTGCGCCGTGAAATCATGGCCGTACTTGGAAAGGACGGAATCCGCTTCGCCGGCCGGCTGTGCCAAATGTGCTGTCGATGCTTCCGGTGTTTCGGCCGAGCTGGCGAGCAGTGTGGCGAATTGCTTGCGAAACGATTCCCGGTTGATGCCATCCAGGAGGCGTATGGCTGCGAGTGGCAGATAGCGGGCAGGGTTGAGCAACGTCGCGAGCAACAGCGTGCCAGTGCGGATCATGGATTGCCCGAGCTCCAGCGAACCGAGCATCCACGCCTCCTGAAGCAGCTCCACGAGCAACGGCGAGAACGCCGGATACTGATCGTTACCACCGCTTTGCTCCGGGAACGTACTAGACAGAGCCTGTCGTGAGACATCAACGTCCAGGCCCGTCTGGCGCAGTACTAGGCGGATATCGCTCAGAGGGTTGTCTAGAAGTTTGAACAGCAGATGCGGCACCGTTACTTCTGCGCCGCGTTGGCTGATACAGAGGCTGGCCGCTTCTTCAAGGCCATGGCGGCACGTGGGGTTCAGCCGCTCGATAAGTGTCGGTAGATCAATTCTGATCATGCAGTAAAGACTCGTCCGTTGATGTCTAGCTCACTCGTCATCTTGAGTACTGCTTTTGGACCACACCGCAGCGGCACAACCTCACGTGGGTATGAGCATGCGTTTTGAGTCCAACAAACTAGCTAAGCATCTTGTTCGACCTACATCCATAGGACGTGTCTTGTTTTCGGCGAGGAACTTTCACGCACCACGTGACCATGGCGCGTCGGGCAATTTACTTCGTATTTTTTTTAGACTTTTCCGATTGTCGTGGTGGGTGACTATTGAGTAGCGTGCTCAACCGAATTTCTATCGTTGCACCTCTTATTCGGGCTGCTCGCGAACAGCGACACCCATCATGCAAGTCTTGCTACTTCGTTCCCCGATGACGCGAGGCTCTACGCTCTTGGATGGGCAGGCATGGCAACTCGACGAATAACGGCATAAGGGTGCTTGGCTCGTTTTTGCAGTATCCACATGGAGTTGTTATGGCGAAGAAAGCAGGATCCGTCGCACCGCAGGAACGCATCAACATCAAGTACGTTCCTGCTACAGGGGACCAGCAAGCAGAGATGGAGCTTCCTCTGAAGCTGCTGGTCACGGGTGATTTCAAGGGCCATGGTGAGCACGAGGCTTTGGAGGATCGCCAAGCCGTTCGGATCGACAAGGACACGTTCGACAACGTGATGACCGAAGCCAAGCTCAACCTCAAGATGGAGGTACCTTCCGCGCTGGGCGAACGCGCAGAAGACGACACCATCAACGTTGACTTGCAGTTCAAATCGATGAAGGACTTCAGTCCCGACGCCATCGCCAAACAGGTTCCTGAACTTAGCAAACTGCTGGATCTGCGCGAGGCTTTGGTGGCGCTCAAGGGGCCGCTCGGCAATGTGCCGGCATTCCGCAAGCAGCTTCAGACGTTGCTCTCTGATGAAAAGGCGCGCGCCACGTTAGCCAGCGAGCTCAACTTGGTCCTTGACCAGCCCATCAAATCCTGAGCGGTTACGGCCTCGATCGCTGAATCGTCCCGTATCACATGACATCGCGTCGTTAAGGAAAACCCATGGCACAGAAGAGCACCGCGGCCGCCACGGCCACCCCTGTTTCGTCCTCGTCGGGTCTGCTGGAGCAGATCATGGCCCACACCCGCATTGAGCCCAGCCATGAAGGCTACGCGGTCGCCGAGCGCGGCGTGGCGGCCTTCATTGCGGAAATGCTGAAGACCGACGAGCACGAGCAGCCGGTAAACAAGCAGCTGGTCGACCAGATGATCGCCGAGGTTGATCGCAAACTCAGCCAGCAGATGGACGCCATCCTCCACCAACCCGCGCTTCAAGACCTGGAGTCGGCGTGGCGTGGCCTTCAGCTTCTGGTTGAACGCACGGATTTTCGCGAGAACATTCACATCGAAGTTCTCCATGTCACCAAGGACGAGCTGCTGGAGGACTTTGAAGGCGCCGCCGACATCACCCGCAGCGGTCTCTATAAGCATGTTTACACGGCCGGCTATGGTCAGTTCGGTGGCCAGCCAACCGCCAGCATCATCGGCAACTACACGTTCGGCCCGTCCGCGCCTGACATCAAGCTGTTGAGCTACGTAGCATCCGTGGGCGCGATGGCGCATGCACCGTTCGTTTCGGCGGCGGGTCCGGAGTTTTTCAATCTGACCAACTTCCAGGACCTTCCTAACCTCAAGGAAGTGAAGGACATCTTTGAGGGACCGCGTTTTACGAAGTGGCGTGGCCTGCGTGAGTCGGAGGACGCACGCTACCTCGGTCTGACCATGCCGCGCTTCCTGCTTCGTCAGCCGTACGACCCACTGGAAAATCCGACTCGCAGCTTTGTGTACCGCGAAGCCATTGATGGCGACCACGCTAACTATCTGTGGGGCAATACGGCATTTCTGATGGCTTGCCGCATCACGGAAAGCTTTGCGAAGTATCGTTGGTGTCCGAACATCATTGGCCCGCAATCCGGCGGCGCGGTGGACGATCTCCCGGTTCACCTCTACGAATCACTGGGCCAATTGCAGGCCAAGATTCCAACGGAAGTTCTGGTGTCGGATCGCAAGGAGTTCGAGCTTTCGGAGGAAGGCTTCATCCCTCTCACGATGCGCAAGGACAGCGACAACGCAGCCTTCTTCTCCGCCAATTCGGTGCAGAAGCCGAAGGTATTCGCGAAGACCGCGGAAGGGCAGCAGGCGCAGACCAACTACAAGCTGGGCACGCAGCTACCGTATATGTTCATCATCAATCGCCTGGCGCATTACATCAAAGTGCTGCAGCGCGAGCAGATCGGCAGTTGGAAGGAGCGTCAGGATCTCGAGCGCGAGCTCAACGGCTGGCTCAAGCAGTACATCGCAGATCAGGAGAATCCTTCCTCGGATGTGCGTAGCCGTCGCCCGCTGCGTGCCGCTCACATTGAGGTGCAGGACGTCGCTGGCAACCCGGGCTGGTATCAGGTCTCGATGGAGGTGCGTCCGCACTTCAAGTACATGGGTGCCAACTTCGAGCTGTCGCTGGTGGGCCGACTGGATCGCGAATAAGAGGGCAGCATCATGCCGCGGTCCCCGGGACGGGGAAGTCTGTGGGAAAGGCTGGAGCCGGATGCACCGCCTCAGCGTATGCGGACCCGGCAGCAGATGGCGGCCGAACGGATTCATGCCGTCAAGCATCATCTGCAGTGGCTTCTCAATACTCGTCAGGGTTGCTCGCAGAGCAGCCCTGACCTGGGTTTGAGCGATTTCAATGATGCCGCTATCGGGAGTGCGGACCTGGTGTTGCGCGTTCGCCAGGATATCGAACGGCTGGTGGCGACGTATGAACCACGCGTGCAGGTGATGGGCGTGCGCGTCTGCCCCGACCCTGATCAGCCGCTGGACCTCCATTTCCGATTGGATTGCGTAGTTCCTGTTCACAACGCGGATGAGCAGGTCGAAATCGATCTGCTCATCCGTCATCAGGATCAGTCAGCACGTGTCGCTTAGCCACAAGGAAAGCACGAGCCCATGTCGTTACGACACAAGTTTCGCGAAGAAATGGACTATCTTCGCCGGCTTGGCCGCGAGTTCGCTAAGGACAATCCGCAACTGGCGCGATTCCCGGGGGACGAATCGGCCGATCCGGACGTCGAGCGCTTGCTCGAAGGCTTTGCTTTTCTCACGGCCAAACTGCGCCTGAAGATCGAGGATGATTTTCCGGAGCTGACACATTCGTTGTTGCAACTGCTATGGCCGAACTATCTGCGTCCGTTGCCTAGCGCGACGATCGTGCGTTTCGACCCGATGGACCAGGCCATCACGCAGCGGCAAGAGATACCTAAGGGAACCCGCATGCTGTCCCGGCCCGTGGATGGCGTTCAGTGCGAATTTCGTACCTGCACAAATGTCGTGCTGTATCCCTTTCGTCTTCGCGAGGTCAGTGATGCGCACACTCGCGAGAAGTCGATCGTTCGTATTGATCTGTCGACGACGACCGAAAATGCGCTCAATACGTTCGACTGTGACCAGATCGATTTTCATTTAAGCGGCGGCGACGTCACCTCCACGACGGTGTACCTCTGGTTGGCCAAGTACCTGCACGAGATCCATCTCGTGATAGATGGCGAGGTTCGCAAGATACCGCCGCAGCGGGTGACGTTTCCCGGATTCAATCCCGATGAGGCACTACTTCCCTATCCGAAGAATGTCTTTGATGGCTATCGGATCCTGCAGGAGTACTTCATTTTTCCGCAGCGATTTCACTTCTTCAGCCTCAATGCGCTTCGTTCGATATGGCCCGCCAAGTCTGCTACCGACGTTCGCCTCGAGTTTCATTTCTCGCGGCCGATGCCGGCCGATATACGGCTGCGCACCGCTGATATCTCGCTGTACTGCGCGCCGGCGGTCAACCTTTTCGTCCGCGATGCAGAGCCGATTCACCTAAACGGCCACGCTGTCGATCAGCGTTTGGCCCCCACTGGTCATCGCCCTGACGCCTATGAGATTTTCAGTGTCGACGCCGCCGATAGCTACCAGCGGGAAGCCAACGGCCAGCGCGGTCATCGGTTGCGCACCTTTCATCCGTTTGAGTCGCTGCAGCACGAGATCGAACACGCCCAGGGGCGGACGGCGCTTTACTACCGCACGCGACTTCAGCAAGCAATGACTGACGATGGCGTCGTCCATCGAATTGCCTTTGTCCGTGCCGATGAGAGGGCCTACATCGGTCAGGGCGAAACAGTGTCTCTGTCGCTGACCTGCAGTAATCGTGACTTGCCGCAGGCGCTTGGCGTGGGTGATATCTGCCTAACGACGCAGACAACGCCCATGTATGCGAGTTTCAGCAATATCACGCCGCCGACACCAGCCTATCGGCCGGTGCTGGATGGAGCGCTGCTGTGGACCCTGATCTCCAACCTCTCGCTCAATTACCTGTCCTTGCTGTCGGCAGAACCGCTGAAGGCGGTCGTTCGCGCGTATGACTTCGCGGCGCTGCATGACATCCGGCATGCGCGTGCGACGCGCAAGCGCCTGGCCGGTGTACAGGAGGCTGTGACGCGGCCTGCCGATGTACTGATGAAGGGGTTGCCCATACGCGGGCTGAAAACGGAGCTGAAGCTCGATCAGTCGGCGTTTCTTTGCGAGGGTGACCTTTACCTCTTCGGCACGGTGTTGAGCCACTTCTTTGCGTTGTACGCCAGCATCAACTCGTTTCATCAACTGAGACGTCATCAACGTCAGCAACAATGAAAACTATCAATGGCCATGGCAGATCGGCAAGCAACCACAGATCTAGCCGACATTCTGCTGGCCGGGGCGAAGAAGCATGATTTTTTTCGCCTGTTGGAGCAGTTGCACGGCTTGCATAGCGATGATCTTGAGGCGATTGATGCGGTCGAGCCCGAGCATCAACGCATCCGCCTGAGCAGCTATGCGGGCCTGGGTTTTCCTGCGTCGGACATCATGCTTGCCGAACGTATGCCGGCCGACGCGCGTAGCGACTACCGGGTACAGGCCAGTTTCTTTGGCCTGCACGGACCCGATTCCCCCTTGCCGAGCTATTACCTGGATCGTCTGGCCTACGAGTATGGCCAAGGCGTGGGTGTTCGCCCGGCATTTCTTGATTTCTTCAATCACCGCTTGCTGACCCTGCTGCATCAGGCATGGCGAAAATATCGTTACTACGTTCGCTTTCAGCGGGAGGCTAAAGACCGCTTTTCGCGCTACGTCTTCGCTTTGATTGGCCTCAATGACGAGGAGTTGCGTGGTGCTACGCCTATTCCCTGGAGCCGCCTGCTCAGTTATGCCGGCCTGATCGCCAGCCGTAGCCGTTCGCCATCCGTGGTTGCCGGCATCATTGCGCATTGCTTCGACCTGACCGCCGTCCGCATCCAGGAATTTGAGCAACGGTATATGGACGTTCCGGAAGCGCAACGTCTCTCGCTGGGAAAGCGCAACGGCGTGTTGGGCGACAGCTTCGTGATCGGTAGCCGAGTTCGCACCCGGCACAGCAAGTTCACTATCGTCATTCCCGACCTGGATCAGTCGCGTTTTCGCGAGTTTCTTCCCAGTGGCGAAAACTTCGACCGTCTGCGGAAGTTGATCGACTTTCTGCTTCGCGACCCATCCGCCTATGACCTGGAGCTGGGGCTGAGGCAGGAGGAAGTGCCGCCCTTCAACCTTGGCAAGCACGGCGGCAGTCATCTCGGCTGGACCAGCTTTGTGGATCAAAAGGGCCTTCGCAAGGCATCCCGTGTTCGTATCAAGGTGCGCCTATGACTGTTACCGCCGTTTCGCACCACGTGATGCTCGTGGTCACAAACCCCCAGTCTCTCCAGCACGGCAGTACGCCCCGCCATCGTTTCGACCGCACCGGCGGCACAATCGGTTGCCGTGCTGCCAATTGGATTCTTGCAGATCGTCAGGATCGCATTGAACCCATCCATTGTGAGATCTGCCTCGAAGATGGTCATTTTTGCGTGGTTGATCGATCCGGCCAGACGCATATCAATGGCGCTCACGCGCCCATCGGGCTCGGTGTTGGCGCGCGTCTTAGTGAAGGCGACACGCTTCTCGTCGGTCCCTATGTACTGACAGTGCATCTTCATGACGTTGAAGATGCGTCAGGTGATCCATCGTCATCCAGCGTTGACGAGTTATTCGGCGGACAAGGGCATGACTTGCTCGGTGCAGTGGGCGATGTGTTCCAGGCATCGGCGACGCCGGCCCCCATGCAGGAGGGACTGGCCGCCTTTCACGCGCTATCGGTGCCTGATGCTAGTCGCACGGACCTCGACCCTCTCCATGCGTTGGATGCCGCGGAGCGTGAAGCGGCGCCGCTAGCACTTGGCCCACTCGATCCTACCCACTATGGCCTGTCGCCATCCAAATCACAGGCGGACCTAGGCGCCACTCGCTTTGAGGCGGTGCACGGCGCACCCCCTATTCATTCTGGAGAAATACCCATGACCCAACGACGTATGGATACGACACAGGCCGAGCACTGGATGTCGACGCAGCAGTCCAGTGGTGGTGACCCACGCCAGCTGGTAATACCCCTGCTGGAGGGGTTCGGTACGTCGCTGGGCTCGGTGGACGGTCCGATGGCCTATCGCTTGTTGCTGGAATGCGGTCAGGCGCTACAGGCGGCCGTGCTGGGACTCACTGCGTTGTACCGTGCGCCTGCGGGGAGCGATGACCGGTTGGCGCTGCTGGGTCGGACGTTGCAGCCCATCGAGGACAACCCGCTGCGGCTCGGCCTGAACTACGAAGATACCGCTCGCGCGCTCTTCGGTAGCGATCGGAGCGTCGTACACCTGTCGGCCAAGGCGGCGGTGGAAGAGAGTCTGGCGCAGGTGCGGAATCATCAGGAGGCTATCGTGCAGGCCATTAGCGCCGGACTGGACGCACTGCTTCGCTCCTTCTCGCCAGACGCGTTGTTGCAGCGCTTCCAGCGCTATCAACCTGACCCGGCGCAGGCATCTGATACCGACGACTGGGCGTGGCGGATGTACACGCACTATTTCAACGAACTGGCCTCTTCGCGGCAGTTGGGTTTTGAAAAGCTGTTCTGGGAAGTGTTTGAACAAGCTTATGACCGTGCGCTTCGCGCGGAGGCGCAATGAGGTTGTATCGCGCCTCCGCGCTGCTGCTAGCTGCCATGAGCGCGGCTAGCTGCAGCACGCTCGGATTTCATCAAAAAGACGCTGATGCGCCGACGCAAGTGGCGCTAAGCCTTTATGCGGCACCGAACGTTAACCCCAACCCCGACACCTTGCCACCGGATACCGCTGCATCGGCAATGCAGACTCCGGAGATGACGGCGGTGACGGTGGATACTCAGGCGAAGGAAGGACCCTATCTTGTTAATCTGGCCGGCACCAGCAAAGCGGAGCTGGCAGAGAAGATGAAGGCGTTGCTCGATTATCTGCAAAGCCCAGATGAGGGCAAACCTACGCCGCAGATATCTTTGCAAGTGACGCATGCTGCAGATACTTCCGGTACGGTGAGTCGTGCTGCACCAGTGGCAACGTCTACCGACACCGGTGCGGTAGCCTCGGTCGTTCATACCGCGGCCGCGACGACGGCTGCCGTTGCCCCTTACGTTCCAGGCATGCCCGCGGTTGTCGGCAAGATGGCATCGGGCGTTGCGAGTTTGGCCCCTGCAACTGCACCTGCCGTTTCTGCATCATCGCCAAAAGCGGATGCGCTGGCGCTGAAAGCGGAGCCCCCCCATTACGCCTGGTGGCGAGACGCTGACCATGGACGTGCCGGTTCCACTTCGAGCGGGCGGCGCGGCGCATGCCAAAGCCCCCGCTCTTGGCCAGTACGCTGATGGCTCATCTGCCTTGCCTTCCACCGAGGACAGTGCATATAGCGCCATGGCTGGTACGCCTATCGCCTTCAAGATCCTGCAGCTAAAGGACGATTCAGTCTTCCTCAATGCCGATCATGACCTGCTGATCAAGGATCTGAAAAAGACACTGGGTAGTACCTACGTTGATGATGACGACTACGTACTTCAGCCGGGCCAGTTCAAATACGTCGAGTTCAAGAAGATCGACAAGAACACCCGTTATATCGCTGTGCTCGCCAACTTTCACGACCAAACCAGCGCGATCTGGAAACAAGTCATGCGCGTCGAGTCGGGCGGGCACAAGTACTCCGTTCTGGTACTGCTTCAGAACATGGACGTCGGCATGGTGGATGAGAGCTATCGCCAGCCGCCAAGGAACAAATCATGACGACAAAAAATCCGGTCATCTGGAGTGAGGGGTTGTTCGTCAAGCCTCAGCACTTCCAGCAGCAGCAGCGTGCACTGGAGCACCACACCAATCAGCGCGTCAACGCAGTCAGTGAGCACCTTTACGGTTTCAGCGAGTTGGAGATCAACCAGGAATACTTAAGCTTCGGCAAGATCGCTATCGTGCGTGCTCGTGGCGCCATGCCTGATGGCAGCGTGTTCGACATCCCTACCGACCACGCGCCACCCGTGCCCCTGGCCATCACCGAGGCCTCCACCGCCAACCAGGTGGTTTATCTCACGCTGCCGCTGAAATCCGAGGGGGTGCTCGAAGTCCAGTGGCCCGATTCCTATGCCCACATGCGTTATGCAGCGCGTGCCGAAGAGGTTAGGGATACCCACAGCCAGGAAGGCGATTACGTCTCCATGGATGTAGCCTCCCTCAACCTTCAGCTCGCTTTGGAGCGCGATGACCGCAGCGCGTTCACCGGTATCGCGCTGTGCCGCATTCTGGATCGGCGTCCGGACGGTAGCCTTATTCTGGACGAGACGTTTTATCCCACGAGCCTGTCGCTCAACGCTGTTCCGCCGCTCCAGCGATTTCTCGGCGAAACGGCAGGCCTGATGCGCGAGCGGGCCAAAAACATTGCCGAGCGCATCGGTTCTCCCGGGCAGTCCGGCGTGGCTGATGTCACAGACTTCAACCTGCTGCAGGTGCTCAACCGGCTGCAACCCTACTTTCAGCATCTATCCCGGTTGCGCCATCTGCATCCGGAGCAACTGTATGTTGCCTTCAGTCAGGCATGCGGCGAACTGGTGACCTTCACAGACGAAGGTAGGCTCCCTCAAGAGTACCCGGCGTACCAGCACGACAACTTACGGGTTTCGTTTCGCATGCTGGAGGAGACCCTGCGTCGTTCACTCAGCACCGTGCTGCAGCCGCGTGCCGTGTCGTTGCCCATCGTCAGGCAGCAGTACGGCATCCTTACGGCGGCGGTGCAGGACCGCAGCTTGCTGGCAAGCGCGGACTTCATTCTGGCCGTGCGTGCGCGCATGCCATTGGAGAAACTGCGCCAGCAGTTTGTCCAACAAGCGAAGATAGCGTCGATGGAGAAACTGAGCGAACTCGTCGGTCTCCAACTGCCGGGTATTCCGCTCTGCCCCTTGCCTGTGGCACCTCGCCATCTGCCATTCCATGCCGGGTTCACCTACTTCCAGCTCGATCGCACGCATCCAACCTGGCAGATGATGCGCGACACCGCCGGCTTCGGCTTCCACATTGCCGGCGATTTCCCCGAGCTCGAACTCCAATTCTGGGCCATCCGGAGCGAATGACATGACCGCCTCGAACACCGCACGCCCTAGCGGCGGCTTTCTGCGTTCCGCACCCGCTTCCGTGATCGCTCAGAAGCAGAATATTGGCTTTGAAACCATCGCCTCTATCGACAACGATGCTGACCTGGGCTTTTCGCTGCGGGGCCATGGCTACAACCCTCTGGTGGATGCAGCGCTTCCGCTCTTTGGCCTGGTGATCCGTCTGCGGCGGGTCAACGAGTGCAAGGATGTCAAATCCTTGTATGGCGCCGTACGCGACCAAATCGCCTCGATAGACGAAGAGGTGCGCAAGCAGGGCTACGATGGCGCGACGCTACTCGCTTACCGCTATGCCGTGTGCTCATTCGTCGACGAGGCCGTCATGCAGACGACCTGGGGAGCCCACTCCCTGTGGGCGGAACGTTCCCTGCTTAGCCACTATCACCAGGAAACGTGGGGCGGCGAGAAGTTCTTTACCGTCCTCTCGCGCATGTTGATGGACCCGAAAAGGTACCGCGACGTACTGGAGCTCAAGTACATGTGCCTTTGTTTGGGTTTCAAAGGCAAATACGGCGTACAGCACAACCATGGCGAATCCCTTCAGGGGATCATCCGGAAACTGCACGCCGTTCTTCGCGATATGCGAGGAGATGCGCCCGAGCAGTTGACGGATGCGCAGGATCATGTCGCCACACGTCGCTACAACGTGGGTCGACAGCTACCTTGGTGGACGCCTTGGTTAGCCGTGCTTGGTGCTTTGGTCGTCGTTTATGGGCTGTTTGCGATGAGCCTTCATCACACGACAGATGATGTGCTTCGCTCGCTGGAGACCATGCTCAAGCGATAGATGGGGAGACCCGCCGGCATCGTCGTCGGTAGCCGCGATGGCGCCGATCGTCACTGGACTTTCTCTTGGTGTAAGCCGCGAAGAAACAGGGAGCGGGCAATGAATTGCCCGCTTGGGCAAAAGATTGCCCACTTTGCAGGCCGTGCAATCAATCACTTAGCGAGCATCGGGCAACCCATTGCCCGATCTAGCCGGAGAAACGGGGATGTTGGGGCTCGCGAGTGCAAGCGCCTGCGGCCTTTTGTTCGAAAACTTCTCTTATTCGCTTGATATGCATGCGCTTTTTATCGGCCCTCTCGTGTTGGCATGGCGATTGCTGTAGGCGTGATATCCATCCCTTTCTGGATGGCTCCCGGCCCCGCGGCCGTCTTCATTACGACAAAGGACTTTGTCATGCCAACACCCGCCTATATCAGCATCACCGGCAAGACCCAGGGCAACATCACCAAGGGCGCCTTCACCGCCGACTCCGTCGGCAACGTCTACGTGGAAGGCCACGAGGACCAGATCCTCGTGCAGGAAATCGAACACCGCGTCACCACGCCGACCGATCCGCAGAGCGGTCAGCCGTCGGGCCAGCGCGTGCACAAGCCGCTTGTGTTCACCTGCGCGCTCAACAAGGCCGTGCCGCTGATGTATCAGTCGCTCGCCTCCGGCGAAATGCTGCCCAGCGTCGAAGTGCAGTGGTTCCGCACGTCGGTCGATGGCAAGCAGGAGCACTTCTTCACCACCAAGCTCGAAGACGCCACCATCGTGGACATCAACACCGTGCTGCCGCATGCGCAGGACACGACGAAGTCCGACTACACCCAGTTGATCAAGGTGGCCATGGCCTACCGCAAGATCACTTGGACCCACAGCATCGCCGGCACCGAATCTTCGGATGACTGGCGCAAGCCGATGGAAGGCTAAAGGTAAGCAATCGCCACGATCCGCCCTGCCGCGGGTCGTGGCTTCGCTGGGTTCAATGACCATCGAACGCCGTGTATCGACTCGCAAGGAGGCACCATGTCTCTTCAGCCCGATCTTCGTTTCACCTTTCAACCTGCCAGCGGCCTCGCCGTTCAAGTGGTCGAGTTTCGTTTAGAGGAATCCCTGTCCTCGCCCTTCAAGCTGAGAGTTGATCTCAGCTCCGAAAACCCAGCCCTGCTTACGATCTGGCACGGCGAGCAAGGCATGCGCTATGTCCACGGCATAATTTCCAGCGTCGAACAGGGCGCAACAGGCTTTCGGCGGACGCGTTACGCTTCCCGACCGTTGTGGAGTACTCGCTGCATTACGGCATCGTCCATCTGCTTTGGCTTTCTGCACTAGAGCAGGAGCAACGCGACCTGTGAGTGCGATGTGCAGCTCCGCTGCACGAGCCTTCGGCTCGGCGCTTTTGACCCTCGGGCCCCCTGTGCGGCGGTGAGGGGTGGACGATCAGGCCCACAGGGGAATCGGCAGGGATGCCGATCCCTTTTCGCCAGGGCAGAAAGCCCTGTCGAAAAGCCCGGCCACCCCTCACGAACTGGCCAGCTTCACCGGCCAGCGCCAAGTGGGGGTGCCCTTCTCCTTGGTTACTTTCTCTTGGGCATGCAAGAGAAAGTGACCCGGCCTCCGGCAGGAGGGCGGAAGCCCGCCGCAGGCGAGCCAGATCGCGACCACGCCACAACCGAGCGAAAGGACACTGGACCCCTGCCTGCGCAGGGGTGACGGTGCTTTTGAAGTAGTGAGGCAAGAGTGTCCCCTCACCCCAACCCTCTCCCCGAAAGGAAGAGGGAGCCAGGTGGTCGCGAAATCACAATCAAGCAAAGCAACCAACCCCATACCGCACCTCATAAGAAAGACGCCGCAAGCAATAGTCACCCCGACCAAAGTCGAACCCACTCCCCCATCTCCATTCGCCCCCGTATTGTCTCGATCCAATTGGCGAAAAACCCCGCCGGAGCTACACTCGGAGGGTTTCCCGCCTCTCACCCAGAGGCGATCCACCTATAGCCGCGCCAAGCCCCCGGCGCCGCGGAGAGAAGCTCCCCATGGATCAGCTCGACGACATCCTTCATCAAGACCTCGACCCGACCGAAACCCAGGAATGGGTCGAATCGCTCAACGCCGTCATCAACCACGATGGCACTGAGCGTGCGCACTACCTCTTGGAGAAGATGGTCGATTCGACACGCCGGGCCGGCGGCTACCTGCCGTTCAACCCGACGACCGAATACGTCAACACCATTTCGCCGGGCAACGAAGCCAAGATGCCGGGCGACGCCGCGATGGAATGGCGCATCCGCACCCTGATTCGCTGGAACGCGATGGCGATGGTCGTGCGCGCCAACCGCAAGCCGGGCGAGCTGGGCGGCCACATCGCTAGCTTCGCGTCGTCGGCCACGCTGTACGACGTGGGCTTCAACCATTTCTGGCGCGCGCCGAGCGCGGACCACCCGGGTGACCTGGTGTTCCATCAGGGCCACTCCAGCCCGGGCATCTATGCGCGTTCCTTCCTGGAAGGCCGCATTGCCGAGGAACAGCTCGACCTGTTCCGCATGGAAGTCGCCGGCCACGGCCGCGGCCTTTCGTCGTACCCGCACCCGTGGCTGATGCCGGATTACTGGCAGGTGCCGACGGTGTCGATGGGTCTGGGTCCGATCCAGGCGATCTATCAGGCGCAGTTCTGGAAGTACCTGGAACACCGCGGCCTGGTGCCGAAGACCGACCGCAAGATCTGGTGCTTCATGGGCGACGGCGAAACCGACGAGCCCGAGTCGCTTGGCGCCATCTCGTTGGCCGGCCGCGAAGGCCTGGACAACCTGGTGTTCGTGATCAACTGCAACCTGCAGCGCCTGGACGGTCCGGTGCGCGGTAACGGCAAGATCATCCAGGAACTGGAAGGCGTGTTCCGTGGCGCCGGCTGGAATGCCATCAAGGTCATCTGGGGCAGCTACTGGGATCCGCTCCTCGCACGCGATACCAAGGGCGTGCTGCGCAAGCTGATGATGGAAACCGTCGACGGCGAGTACCAGGCGTGCAAGGCCTTCGGTGGCGCGTACACGCGTGAGCACTTCTTCAACAAGTATCCCGAAACCCGCGAGATGGTCGCCAACCTGTCGGACGACGACATCTGGCGCCTCAACCGCGGTGGTCATGATCCGCACAAGGTTTACGCGGCCTACAACCAGGCCGTGAACACCAAGGGTATGCCCACGGTGATCCTCGCCAAGACGGTGAAGGGTTACGGCATGGGCGCGGCCGGTGAGTCGCAGAACCCGACGCATCAGCAGAAGAAGCTGGACGCGGACGCCGTGCGCCACTTCCGCGACCGCTTCAACATTCCGGTGACGGACGACAAGCTGGCCGATGTGCCGTACTTCCACCCGGGAAAGAACTCGCCGGAAGTGGAGTACATGATGGAGCGTCGCCGCGCGTTGGGTGGCTTCCTGCCGCAGCGTCGCCGTCACGCCGACGCCAAGCTCAAGACGCCAGAACTGCAGGCGTTCGAGCAGATCACCAAGGGCACGGGCGAGCGCGAAATTTCGACCACCATGGCGCTGGTGCGCGGCATGAACCTGCTGCTGCGCGATAAGCAGATCGGCGAACGCATCGTGCCGATCGTGGCCGACGAAGCGCGTACCTTCGGTATGGAAGGCATGTTCCGCCAGATCGGCATCTACGCGCCGTTCGGTCAGAAGTACCGTCCGCAGGACGCTGACCAGCTGCTGTACTACCGCGAAGACCAGAAGGGCCAGGTGCTGCAGGAAGGCATCTCCGAGGCTGGCGGCATGGCAGCCTGGATGGCGGCGGCCACCAGCTACAGCATCAGCAACCAGGCGATGCTGCCGTTCTTCATCTACTACTCGATGTTCGGTTTCCAGCGCATCGGCGACTTGGCCTGGGCGGCAGGCGACATGCGCGCGCGTGGCTTCCTCATCGGTGGCACCGCTGGCCGCACCACGCTCAACGGCGAAGGCTTGCAGCATGAGGACGGCAGTTCGCATCTGATGGCTGGCGCGATTCCGAACGTGAAGTCGTATGACCCGACGTTCTCCTACGAAGTCGCGGTGATCCTGCAGGACGGCACCCGTCGCATGGTGCAGGAGCAGGAAGATGTCTACTACTACATCACCGTGATGAACGAGAACTACAGCCACCCCGATCTGCCGCAGGGCGTCGAGGAAGGCATCATCAAGGGCATGTACCTGTTGAAGGATGCCGGCAAGCCGAAGAAGGGCGAGCCGCGCGTGCAGCTGCTGGGTTCGGGCACCATCCTGCGCGAAGTCATCGCCGCGGCTGAGTTGTTGGAGAAGGACTTCGGTGTCACCGCCGATATCTGGTCCTGCCCGAGCTTCGTCGAGTTGCGTCGTGACGGTTTTGATGCCGAGCGCTGGAATCGCCTGCATCCGGAAGCCGAGCAGCGACTGCCGTACGTCACCGGTCTGCTGCAGGGCCATCAGGGTCCGGCCGTGGCGGCCACCGATTACGTGCGCGAGTACGCCGACCAGATCCGCGCCTTCATGCCGGACGGTATGCGCTACACCGTGCTGGGTACCGACGGCTTTGGCCGTTCGGACACGCGCGAGCACTTGCGTGGCTTCTTCGAAGTCGATCGTTACTGGATCGCGCAGGCGGCTCTTGCGGCGCTTGCGAAGGAAGGCAAGGTCAACGCCAAGGATGTTGCCCGCGCCATCAAGACCTACAAGCTGGATCCGGACAAGCCGAACCCGCAAACGGTCTGAAGCCGGTGGTGTTCCTGTGTTGAAAAAGCCCGCCTTATGGCGGGCTTTTTCTTGGACGGTGTCGCGAAACGCCATGCCAAGGGATGTCGATAAGCGGAAGGCTAGCCGATACAACGCGGGACGGTTCCGTCACCATAGAGCACTCCTCACTCACGGCCCGGCGTTACGTCATGGACCGCTTTGAAAGCATGGCAGTGTTCGTTGAGATCGTACGCACCGGCAGCCTGACCGCCACTGCCGAAAGATTTGGCCTGTCGCCAAGCATGGTTGGCAAGCACCTGAATGCGCTGGAGGCTCGCCTCGGCACAAAACTGCTTCATCGCACGACACGCCGCCACCAACTGACCGAAGCGGGCGCTCTGTATTTCGAGCGTTGCCGGGACATACTCGATCGGGTCGAGGCGGCCGATGACGATGCAGCCGCACTGCGTGGTGATCCCTCGGGGCAACTGCGCATTGCAGCACCGATCTCGTTTGGCGTGACGCAACTGGCGCCCGCCATGGCGGCATTTCAAGCGAAATATCCGGGCGTCGATATCGAGCTGGTGCTCACGGATGCACCCGTCGACCCGGTCGGCGACGGCATCGATCTGGCGTTTCGCATCGGGCCGCTGGCCGACTCGTCACTGATTGCACGATCGTTGCCGCCGTACTATCGGATGGTCGTCTGCGCCTCGCCAGATTATTTGGCGAGGCGCGGCACCCCAGCAACACCGGACGATCTGCTGACACACGATTGCCTTGGCCATACCCGTTGGGGACCGCGCCACGCATGGCGATTCGAAGGGCACGATGGCTTGCACGAAGTGCCCGTGACCTATCGGCTGCGTGTTGATAACGGTCCTGCGCTACGCGAGGCTGCGCTGGCCGGCGGTGGCATCATCCTGCAGCCGCTTGGCCTGGTGAAAACCGACCTGGAGACGGGACGCCTGCGCCGATTGCTCGAGGGCTATTCGGCGCGTGGTCGTGACTTCTACCTGCTTTACGCGCGTGACGTGGAACTGCCAGCCAAGTTGCGGGCATTCGTCGAGTTCGCGCTCGATCACTTTTCGACGAGGGACTCCGAAGGCTGAGTAGCGGCAAAAACCTCGGCCGCAACGCCCAATGCATTGTTGACCGCTGCACCGCCGGCATAAAACATCGTCTGCAAGATCGCCTCGATGATTTGCTCGCGCGATGCGCCGGCCACCAGCGCCGCTTCGATGTGCGCCCGTAGTTGCGGCAAGAGATAGCCTTGCGTCACGCAACACGCGATCACCACCAGTTCCCGCGTCGCCAGATCAAGTCCGGGGCGGTCCAGCACGCCGGCGAATGCCCACTGCATGGTCATGGTCAGGAAATCAGGGCAGATGTCCTCACGCGATTCGGCCAATTGCTGGCCGCTATGTCCGCCATGCAGGCGTTCAAACAACGCCAGTCCGCGTGCGTAGGTCTCATCCCTGGAAAGAAGCTGCTGGGTCATGTCGAGGCTCCTGGTGAACCGCCGGGGTTTGGCGGGCACAGGAAGTGTGGCTCGACGGACGCTCGTCAAAAACGCGGATGCAGTGAAATGACTTCACACTCTGGGTGAGGAATCAGCCACGTCGATGGCGGAATGCCTTCTCCCCGGGCAATGACGCGCAGCAATAAAAAACCCGCCTTTCGGCGGGTTCTTTCGGTCACGAGCCTTGTTCAATCGTCGTCGCGGCTGCGGAAAAGATGACGCAGCAGGAAAAACGCGCCGACGGTGCCCGCAATGATGGCCGTGGTTGCCACCGGGTGGCGGGTCACGTTGCGGCGCAGGCGGCGGTATTGGTAGTTGGCTTCATCGGCGAAATCCTCTGCGGCATGGCCGATGCGGCGAGCGTAGGTGTTGCGGCTGCGGCCGAAACGGCGGCCGGCGTCGCGGCTACGTTCCATCAATTCGTCCGCCCGGTCGGCAGCTTCGCCGGCATAGTGACGAACGCGGTCACGGACGCCGTTGACGGTGTTTTCAAGGTCATAGTGACGGCTCATGGCGTCCTCCTTGCAGTAAGGGTTCTCACGTTGCCAGCGGCGGTGTGAGCGGTGCGTAAATGATAGAGCGCACTGTTCAGCCGCGATGTCGGGAAGGGATGAAAACACTGTGGCCGCCTGACGCAAGCGTGCGTGCAATGGCCTGCCGCACGGGTGCCAGCGTTTGGCTGGCCTGCAACAAGGCCGCGCGAACGCGACGTGCGACAGGGCGATCATCGGTGTACACCGTGACGATGGTCATGGTCGCGGCGTACAGCGGCCACGTGGCGCGCCTATGCATGCGCTGATAGCGCAGAAGCAGATCCGGCGAGGCGATATCCCTTCCGCCCTTCACGGCCTGTTGGATCAATGAAGCCAGCGTCTCGACACTCCGCAGGCCGAGATTGAAGCCATGTGCCGTGACCGGATGCATGCCCACCGCGGCATCTCCGATCAGAGCGAAGCGTTGGGCCGCGAAGCGTCGGGAATACACGCCGACCAAAGGATACGCATGGCGTGTCGAGGTGAGCCGCATCGCGCCGAAACGATGGTTGAAACGTCGGCCCATTTCGGCGTTGAAACTGTTGTCGTCCATGTCCATGAGTCGCCGCATGTTCTCGGGCGGTAGCGTGACCACGGTGGATGCCTCGCCGTTGCGCAGGGGCAGTAAGGCCAAGGTTTGTGCATGACCGAACCATTCCAGCGCTTCGTCGCCATGAGGTTTCTCCAGCGCCATGCGGCAAACCAGCATCGTTCTGCCAAAGTCGTGCATGTCGGCGGCAATACCTGCGTCGCGCCGCAGCCGTGAGAAGCGGCTGTCGGCGGCGATCACCAGCTTCGCATTCACCTCGTTGCCGTTCGACAGGTGCAGCCGCGCTATAGAGTCGTTCAGCACGACGCTTTCGACCGACGTGCCGCATGCCAGGGTGATGTGTGGCTCGTGTTCCACGCTGGCATACGCGGCGCGGCGTATACGGTCGTTGGGGACGAGAAAGCCCAGCTCCGTATCATCCCGGCGGTGTGGCGTGACGTGGAGGCCGTGCTCCACATCGCCATTGAGCACGCGCGCGCTGCGTAGTGGAGAGATATCGGCAGGGCCGAGCCGCTGCCAGATACCGAGGTCGCGCAGGATGCGGACGGATCGCGGTGTCAGTGCGATCTCGCGCCCGTCGTACGGCGGCTCCTGCAACACATCCTGCGACTGCTGTTCGATGACCAGGAGGCTAAGGCCCGTATCAGCGAGCGACCGGGCCAGGCAAAGTCCGGCGGGGCCGGCGCCGACGATCGCGATATCCACATTCATGGCATAGGTTGCGATGGGGAGTTATCCCATCCTAGCGCCCGCCGTTTCGGCAGCCTTGATGCGTATCAAGGCGCGCTAGGCGATACCTCGTTCGTCGTGGTGAGTGCTTTGAACTCGCGGCGCACGACATCGCTGCACAGCCGCCACGCGATCCAGCCAAAGATGGCCGCGAGCGCCACAGGCCGGAATATCGCTTCCACCCGCTGGAGCGCCATCACTTGCTCCATCCATGCGCGGAAGAAGGGCGGTACATTGGCTGACATGTGCGCCCTGCATGACCTGTTGCGATGCCAGTTGCCTGACCTTAGATCGTGTCGTTGGCGCCCGTCGGTTCGATCGTCTGTAGTTCCGTTCGCAGGCTTTGCCGTTTGCGCAGGGTGGGGAACATAGCCATCCAGAGCCCCACCACCACCAGTGTGCCGATGCCGCCGATGAGGGTGGCGTTGACCGCTCCCGCCCATGCCGCAAGCAGCCCGGATTCGAATTCACCCAACTGATTCGACGTGTTGATGAAGATGGCATTGACTGCGCTGACGCGCCCGCGCATGTCGTCAGGGGTGTCCAACTGCACGAGCGCGCCGCGGATCACCATGCTCACCATGTCGAACGCGCCCAGTGCGAACAATGCCGCAAGCGAAAGCCACAACACCTTGGACACAGCGAACACCAGCGTAGCCAGTCCGAAGCCAGCGACGGACGCGAACATGATCGGGCCGACGCGGCGTTCCATGCTGTGGCGGGCCAGCCACAGCGACATCAGCAGCGCGCCCACGGCAGGCGCGGCGCGCAATAGTCCCAGGCCCCAGGGGCCGGTGTGCAGGACATCCTTGGCGAAGATGGGCAGTAGTGCCGTCGCGCCACCCAGCAACACGGCGAACAGGTCGAGTGAGATCACGCCGAGCACGTCGGGGCGGCGGCGAATGAAATGCACGCCGGCGAACAGTGTCGTCAGTGTGGCTGGCTCGCGCTTAGGCTGCGCCTGCTCGTAGCGCAGGTGCCCCATCAGCAGCACGGCGATCAGATACAGCACCGTGCACACGGTATAGACCGTGCCTGGGCCGGCGACATAAAGCAGGCCGCCCACGGCCGGGCCCATGATCATCGCAGCCTGGCCCGCTGAGGCGTTGGCGGCCATGGCACGCGGCAGGATGGCCGATGGAACCAACGCTGGCAGCATCGATTGCATGGCCGGGAATTCGAACGCCTTGGCCACGCCGATAACGAATATCAGCGCGAGGATCATCGTCTCCTGCGCCAGATGCATCAGGGTGATGGCCGCGAGCACCGCAATAGCCAGCATGTCCACGATCTGCCCGAACATCACGATGCGGCGCCGCTCGAACTGATCGGCCACGTGTCCGGCGGGCAAGGCCAGCATCACGGAAGGAAAGAACTGCACGAGGCCAATCAAGCCTGAGATCCAGTGCGCGTCCGGTGACGGCATAGATCTGCCAGCCCACGGCGACCGACAGCATCTGAAAGCCGAAGCTCGAACAGATGCGAGCAAACCAGAATTGCACGAATGCGGGGTGTGAACGCAGCGAGTCCGCGGAAGCTTGCGCGGGGGATGGCGTCATGAGGCGATCCTTGCGGGGATGCGACCATTATCGGCAGGTGACGCCTCCAGGCAAAGCACCTCTGCTTCATAAGGATGTGAACGCGCCTTGCCGTTTGCCCTCCTACGGTGGAGACGACCTCCAAACGTGCACACGAATGCGGCCGGTATCCGCCGCATCGAGCATCGGGATTCCACCATGGGCAGCGAGACCTGAGCCCCGCTGCCCAGAGAGCTCATGCACGCTGCGTCTGTTCGGTGAAGGAGAGGGAAGGCGACGCTGCACGTGGCACGGCGTCGAGCCCGAAGAGCGGACGCAGCCAGCGCGTGCGGCGAATCACGTATTCATGCAGCACCGCGCAGCCGCCGACCGTACCCAGCAACGTCAGCGTCGGTTCCAGCACCGGACCCAGCTTCAGCGGGATCAGCCAGTAGGCGACGGCCAGCAACACGCTTTGATGCAGGATGTACCAGGGAAACACTGCTTCGCGCGCATAGGGCAACCAGCGGAACGGACGGTTGAGGTATTGGTGACCCCAGCCCAGCACGGCGGCAATGGCGCTCCACATATAGACGAAGTGTAGTGCGTGCTCGCACAGGTGAAACGCGGCGTGCGTGGAGGCGGACCAACTGCTCATGCCGAGCAGATCACCCAGGCGATCCAGCACCACAAAAGTGGTGAAGCAGAACAGCGCTATGCCCAGCGAGCGGTGGCGCAAGCGCGCCAGCTCCTGCCATAGGCCCTGATGCGTGCCGATGGCGTAACCGTAGAGAAACATCGTGGCGTAGCCGGCATGGGCGTACCAGTCGTGGAACAGGGCGTGGTTCTGGGGAAAGCGGGCCGCCAACAGCAGGTTGTAGGCAAACAGCGGCAAGGCGGGCAGCACCAGCAGCGGCCAGCCGCGCAGGTGGTGGATGGCCGCAATGACGCGCTGCCCCGTCGACGACTCCAGCGCCGGTAGCAGCACGATCAACAGCAAGGTGTAGATCCACACGTACGGCAGGTACCACAAGTGGTTCCAGGTGACGCCGAACTGCCACCCATCGAAGGCCCCGGCCGGCCAGGGGCCGCCCGTGTAATAGCGCAGCAGAAAGTGGCCAAAGCCCGGCTCCACCAGCCCGTCCGTCACACCCTGGACATAGGGTTGGATGGGAATGACCACGGCCATGCCAAACAGCAGCGGCACCAGCAGGCGCACCGTGCGCTTCCATGCCAGTGCCGGCAGAGTCAGCCGCCCGCGAAGGAAGTGCACCGCCATGCCGGAGATCAGGAACAGCAGATCCATGCGCCAGAAGCTGGAAGCCAGCATGGGGTACTCCAGCCAGTCGCCGATGTAAGAGCTCTTGAGATGGAACTTCCAGTCGTCCGCCGGGCCGACGTAGAGCATGCCCAGGTGGTAGAGGATCAGCAGGCCGAAGGCCAGCACGCGCAGGGCGTCGATGTCGTGGCGGCGGTTCATGAGCGGAACTCCGTGGGAAAGTGCCGCGCATGCTCCGCCGTAGCCACCCCCGTGTCGCCCGCTAAGTGATTGATTGACCACAAACAGGGATGAGTGGCGAGCAGCGAGGGACGAAAAGGGCGGGTTCGGTCGCCGCTGCACGTAGAATCCGGGCATGACCACCAAGCCGGCCTTCGACTACGCCCGTTTTCTACGCTGGCGCCGACCTTTCGAGATCGGCTTCTGGGTCGTCTCGATGACGATCAACACCGTATTCAATGGTGTGGTGGCGTGGTTCGACGACACGTATCGCACCCACCGGGCTGACAGCATCGAGCCGTGGATATGGGAGGCGACCAGCAGCCTGGTGATCCTGGCGCTGGTGCCCTTCGTGGTGATGGCCAGCCGCCGTTGGACGCTGCGCTTCGACAACTGGCGGCAGAACCTGAAGATCCACCTCGCGCTCAGCGTGCCGTTCTGCCTTGCGCACGTAGGCCTGATGGTCTTGCTGCGCACGATCGCCTACCGGGCCATCCTGGGTTGGCACTACAACTTCGGCAGCGACTGGCCACAGCAACTGGGGTACGAGTACCTGAAGGACGTTCGTACCTACTTCCTGTTCCTGGCCATCATCGGCGGCTATCGCCTGCTCATCCTGCGCCTGCAAGGCGAGGCCAGCTTGCTGGCGGAGCCGGACGAAGGGCCACCGGTGGAACCGGTCGACCGGCCGGAGCGTTTCCTCGTACGCAAGCTGGGCAAGGAATTCCTCGTCGCCGCGCGCGAGATCGAATGGCTGCAGGCTTCAGGCAACTACGTGAACATGCACGTTCGCGGCCGTGACTACCCGCTACGCGCCACCATGGCCGGCATCGAAGAACGCCTCGACCCTTCGCGTTTCGTGCGCGTGCACCGCAGTTATCTGGTGAACCTCGACTACCTCACCGAGATCGAACCGCTGGATACCGGCGATGCCCGGTTGACCATGCGCGATGGCGCTACGCTGCCGTGCAGCCGCCGCTTCCGCGTGCAACTGCGCGAACGCTTCGGCGACACGCCCGTCAGCGCGTGAGCTTCTAGCGATAGGAGACATGAAGGTTGCGTCTCCATTGGCCCTCGTTCCACTCTTAGTGCCTACCCGCCACAGGAACCCGTCCATGAAACAGCGCCTACATCTCGCCGCCAGCACGCTCGGCGCCTTGCTCGTGCTTGCGGGCTGTTCCCAATCCGGCGATCAGGCACAGGCGCCGCAGCAAGCGCCGGCGCCGGCTGACGATTCAGCCGACAAGCTCAACACCTATCACCAGCTCCAGCGCATCGGCAACGACGAGATGGCGGTGACGATGGGCAAGGAAATCCTCAGTCGCTACCCCAACAGCGATGCTGCCAAGGAAGTGCAGCAGAGCCTGCCGGCGATCGAGCAGCGTTATAAGGAAAACAGCGAAAAGAATCGCTTGGCCGGCCTGTGGCTGTACCAGGTTTCGCCGATGGAAGGCGGTACGCAATCTACCGCGACTATTTACACCAGCCAGCCTTCGGGTGAGGAGCGCGTGCGCCTGGTGCTGCGCCGTCATACCGAGTGGGGGCAGAACGCCTTTCTGTTCAATGGCGGCCCACACGGTTTTGTGTGCAAGGGCGTGTGCTCGATCAAGGCCACTTTCGACGGCAAGCCGGGTACGATCGCCGCGTTCGCACCGACCACTGGCGAACCTGCGCTTCTGTTCAAGGACGACAAGGGCTTTATCGCCCAGTTGGAGAAGGCCAAGAAGATCACCATGGACGTGACGCTTCAGGACGGTGAGAAGAAGCAAACGCTGGTGTTCGAAACGGGCGGCTTCGATCCGACCAAGTGGCAGGTCGTCGCCAAGTCGCCCGCCAAAAAGAAATAACGTGCACCCGCACGGAGCTCATGCGTTTGTACGTCCAGCACTTACGGAGATGATATTCATGGCAGCCAAACATCTTCTTGCCGCCGTCGCTGTAGTTGCCGCCCTCGGCGGTTGCACACGCGTGGGCAAGGATTACACCTCCCGCATGGAAGCACGCCAACAGGCGTACGTTGCCGCGGCCGGTGATCCGGTCAACAGCTTTCACTACTTCAGCCTGTGGTCGTGGGAGCCGCTCAGTGATGAGCAGTTGGCCATCTATACGCGTTCCAACGAGGCGTGGCTGATCGATCTCGACGGCCGCTGTCGCAACCTGGAATTCACCAACCACATCGCCTTGACGTCCAGCGCCAGCGAGGTATCGGTGAAGTTTGACCGCGTGCTGACGGGTCCGCCGGATCCGCCGTGCTTCATCAAGCAGATTCGGCCGGTGGATTTGAAGAAGCTTGATTCGCCGCAGCAGGGTAAGCCGCGTGAGGTGGAGGAGACGGCTCGGCCGGCGAAGTGAGGGGGGCAATCTCGCCTCACCGCTTCATTTAAGAACCGCCACCCCTGCGCAGGCAGGGGTCCAGTGACTTTGCGCTTGGTTGTCGCGTCGTCGGCAGACGATCGAAACGCCCGCTGCGTAAGCGGCCAGGTCGCGCTAACGCACGAGGCGACGACCATACTCACGGCTACTGGATCCCTGCCTGCGCAGGGATGACGGCATAGACGAGACGGTGAGTCGAGATTGACCCCTCACCCCAACCCTCTCCCGAAGGGAAGAGGAAGACGCCAGTCCGATCAGTTGAGAAACAACTTCTCCGCCAACTTCGCCAACGGCTTCTCCATCGCATTCTGCAACCGCGGCGGCAACTCCAGCGGCTTCAGCAGCATCTTCACCGTCATCTCCGCCGGAATATTCCGCCGCAACAAATCCTGCGCACGCCCCGTGATGCGCTTGAACTCCGCTTCGTTCTCCTTCAAGTGCGGATAGCACTGGTTGAACACATGGCGCAGGGCAATGTCGCTGTCTTCGCTGCGGATCTCGTTCACGCGGCGCAGGATGGTGCGGAACACTTTGTAGCGGCTGAAGCCTTCGCGTTCACGGTACAGGCGGAAGTGATGGTAGAAGTTTTTGTAGTGGCGGACTTCGTCGCTCTTGATGTGGCCGGTGAGCTGCTTGAGCACAGGTTCGTCAGTGATGTCGTTGAGCGCGCGATACAGGCTGGCGGTGCCGGTTTCCACCACGCAGCGGGCTGCCAGTTCCAGTCCGCGGCTGGGTTCCAGTTGTTCGGCGGTGCACACAGCGCCGTACTCGGCCCAGAACGAAGCGAAGCCTTTGTCCCAGTCGAACTCGGGCCACACGGCCTTCACGTAGGCGGCGAGGGCATGGCCGTGCTGCAGTTCCTCGTGCTCCCAATGCTGGCTGAGCCATGTCTGCAGGGTTTCATCGCCAGCGAAATGGTCGACGAGGTTGTGCGTATATAAGTCCGAACCACTTTCGACGAACGAGGCGCTGCAGAGCAGGAAGAACAGGTCTTCATTCTGGCGCACGCGGGGGATGTCGATCTGACTGAAATCCAGGCTATCCAGAGTCCAGGGCAACGATTGGGTGTAGCTCACGCGGTCTTTCCTGTGCGGGGGCCATAGGACTGATGTGGCGCACGACACGGCGCCAGCCCGGCATGACGATCATGTGACAGCATACGACGAGAGACGGCGACAGGGGATTAACGGGCGCCGACCCGGGGCCGCGTAGGGTATTCCGTCAGGTCAGCGGATCACCGTGACGGGCACATGGGCGTGCTCCAGCACGTCGCCGGAGACCGACCCGAGCAGCCAGCGGGCAAGGGCGCCACGCTCGGTGTGGCCGATCACGACATGATCCACGTGGTGTTGGCGCACCTGCTCGAGCAGCACGTCTCCCGGGCTGCCCCGCACGACCTCGGCGTCGATCAGCGATGCGGCACCGGGTACAAGTTGCTTCACGTCCTCAAGCAATCGCGAGCAACGCTGGCCGCCTTGGTCGGTCATCATCAGCGCACAGGTATCTGCGCTCCCCTCGGTCACCTGCAACACGGACACGACGCGGACGCGACCGCCGGTGGCCTGCGCCAATTCCACGGCAAAACGAACCGCGCGTTGCGAGGTGGGGGAACCGTCATAACCGACCAGCGAGTACTTGAGCATGCATGACCTCTTGGCGGGCAGGCGTGAGGTAGCGGACGTGCTGTATCGACTCCGTCCGGAACATTCTGGCCTGCGGAAAGCAGCTTCAGCCTAATCCTCGGCGGGTGCTCGCGCTACGGTGGCGAGCATACCGAGCGACCTGCGTGTCGCGCGGTACAGGAAGGCGCAACCCACCGTCTCTGCTTGATTTTTTCAAGTCCAGCGTTAGCGCCGAACGGGTGTTGTTAACGCGTCGTCCTGCGATATGCACGTGGCGTTCACGGCAACTACCGAGGATGGACCCACTGAGGTTCACCGCTGGACGGCCGGAACGAGCCGGCCACCGCGACGGTTGGTGTTCCGGGTTCCCTTTCGAGACAAGGAGAAGGTGATGATCAAGCGTACGTTCGGTATGGCGGCTCTGGTGTTTGCCTGTGCGGGAGCCGTGACGGCATTGCCAGTGGCATCGGCCAGGGCGGCCGACGCAGACGTGAAGTGCGACCTGAGCTTCAGCCTCTCCGGCTGGTCACTCATCTATAAGCACGCCGAAGGCAGCGGTACGGTGGTGTGCAGCAACGGTCAGAGGGCCAAAGTGAAGATCAGCGTCCACGGCGGCGGGATCACTGCCGGCAAGTACCGCATCGACAACGGCAAGGGTGACATCACCCATGTGCGCAGTATCGACGATGTGTTCGGCGATTACGCGCAGGCAGGCGCCGAGGCCGGTGTGGTCAAGAGCGGAGAGGCGCAGGTGTTGTCCAAGGGCACTACCTCACTGGCGCTGCACGGCAGCGGTGAGGGCGTGAACCTGGGTATTTCAGTGGGCGCGTTCTCCATCACCCGCGAATAAGCCGAGCCTTGCTGCAGTACACAAAGGGCGCCGCATGGCGCCCTTTGTTTGGGTACGCGTAAACTCTGCGGGTTATCCGGTTGGAGTGTCGTCATGCGTCGCTTGTGGTTCCTGTGCTTGCTGAGTCTCTTGCTTGGGGTGTTCGTTCCGGCCCATGCCGACGAGCCCGCCTCTGTCATGCCCCAGGCAGGGCAGTCGGCCCCCGATTTCCGCCTTGAGGATCAGAACGGCAAGTGGCATACCCCGGCCGATCACAAGGGCCACTGGGTGGTGCTGTATTTCTACCCGAAGGACTTCACGCCGGGCTGCACCACCGAGGTCTGCACCTTCCGCGATGACGTGGCCAAGCTGCGCCAGCAAGGTGCCGACGTGCTGGGCGTGAGCCTGGACGATGTGAAGTCGCATGCAGAGTTCGCGGCCAAGTACCACGTGCCGTTCCCGCTGCTGTCCGATGCCGACAGCAAGACGGCCCAGGCCTATGGCGTGCTCGCCTCCAAGATGGGCTTTAAGTACGCGCGCCGAACCACCTTCCTGATCGACCCGCAGGGCAAGATTGCCAAGGTCTACCAGGACGTGGATCCGGAAAAGAACTCGGCGCAGGTGTTGTCCGATCTGGCTTCGCTGAAGGCGGCCTCCTGATGCCGCTCACCATGCGTAACGACAAGGGCTTCGCGTTCTGGCGCATCGCCGCGTGGCTGATCCTGTTGCTGGCCGCTTATGGCTGTCTGCAGTACATGACCCATGCCGGGCAGTTGTGGCAGGCGCTGAAACCGCTGCCGGCTTCGGACTCGGGCGACATCCTCCAACTGCAGAAGATGCTGGCGTGGGATGTGCTGTATTTCATCATCGCTTTCGCGCTGGTGGTGATCTGTGCCGGCGCGATCCTTCGCCAGGCCTGGGCGCGTGGCAGCCTGCAGGTGGCCTGCGTGTTGCTGGCCATCGGCTGGGGATTTGTCGGCGGTTTGATACTGTTTTCGCAGTGGCGTGAATTCAGTCAGGCGGTCGCGGTGACCAATGCGCAGTCGTCACTCGACACGGCATCGCAGCTGGCGCTGGCGCACATGCACCGCAGCTTCCTCATTGCCATGGGCACCAAGATTGCCGGCGCGCCGGCATTGCTTTGGCTGGCCTGGTGGCTGGGTCGTCCGCAGATACGCGCTCAGTTCCGCAAACTTCGCTGAACCGGCGAGCGACCCCGATTCAGGTGCGGTTGCCGCAGCGCGGGTTATCGCTGGGGCATCGTCCGTTCCGGGTTTTTCCATGCGCCTGCGTTGCCTAGCCGTTGCCCTGATCCTGCCGCTTACCAGCACAGTGCTGTGCGCGCAGGATTTGGCGACCACCTGCCATGCCACCAGCAGCTACGACCTGACGGTAACGCCTGATCACCTTCTGTTCGATCGTTCGCAGCCGCTGCCTCGTCAGGTCGAATTGCGCGATGGCGCCTTGCGCACGGACGGCACCGCCGTATCGTTGCGTCCGGACGATGAGGACCGGCTAGCCCTGTTCGAGCGCGAGCTGCGTGCCCTGGTGCCGCGCGCGAAGGCAGTCGCATACAACGGCGTAGACATGCTGGTTGCCGCCATGCACGACGAAGCAGCCCGCCTTTCACTGGATCCCAACACGCGCACGGAGCTGGACCAACGCGTGGCCGCCCGCGCCGCCGAGCTCAAGCAGCACTTGGCTTCCAGCAACAGTACGCACGATTGGCAGGGCAACCTGGCCGACCAGTACGCCAACCAGTTGGTCTCCGACCTGACGCCGCTGCTGGCCAATGACTTGGGCCAGCAGGCCATCAATGCAGCCATGACCGGGGACCTGCAGGCGGCCGCCAGCCTCCGTGACACGGCGGCGGACCTCGCTACCCAGTTGCGCCCGCGGCTGGAGCAGCGGATGCAGGCGCTTTCGCCGCAGGTACAGGCCCTGTGTCCTGCGGTTCAGCGTCTGGCGGAACTTCAGCAAGGCATTCGCAGCGCCGGTGGCCAACCTCTGAATCTCCTTCAGGTGGGCCAGTAAAACGGGGGCTGAGCATGAGTTCCGCTTTCGCCTGGGGTTAACCTTCTGCTAAGTGGCGAAGGAAGAGGATGGCAATCGCTATCGTTTCACGCACCGCAGGAGGCGACCTCGTGTCGCGCGTACCAAACTACAACGCCCTTATCCGACGGGGCATCGATGATCAGGCCCTGTACCGACGGGCCCTGGTGCAAGTCCGCGAGCCAGGGCTGCAAGCGCTGCTGGCCGAGAATTTGCAAACGTTGAATGCTCTGATCGGTGATCTGCAGGCGCAAGCCCACGCCGCCGGGCGCAAGCCGGCCCGTCATGGCACCCTGGCAGGCGTCATCCGCAGCGGGCTGGCGGAGTTGGTGACCAGTATGGCGTCCAACCGGGATTCGGCGTGGGTGCAATGCTTGGCCCGCAACGAATGCGTGCTGCTGAACTGCTTCGAGCGACAGATGGCGCAGGCCTCGGACGAATCGGCGCGTGTGCTGAGAGTCCAGTTGTCCCGCCTGCACGGTATCCATAAGGATATGCACTGCTTGGCCGGAACCACCCACGGTTAACCGGTCGTCTCAGTGACAAGGAGGGCATGTGCCGGCGACCCCCACGGACGTCCTGGATTTCTGGTTCGACAGCGCCTCCCAGGCGCACTGGTTCGAGCGTAGCGATGCGTTCGACGCCACGATCCGCGAGCGCTTCGGCGAAACGCTGGAGGCTGTCTGGCGCGGCGATCTGAACCATTGGGCGCAGGCCCCCGCTGGTTGGCTGGCCCTGTTGATCGTCCGCGACCAGTTCAGCCGCAATCTTTACCGCGACGATGCCCGCGCCTGGTCGAATGACCCGAGCACGCAGGTCATCGCACTGGATGGCATCGCCCGTGGCTTTGACCTGCAGTTGCCGCCGCTCCAGCGCGTCTTCGCCTACATGCCGCTGGAACACGCGGAAAGCCTGGTGCTGCAGCGGCATTGCGTGGGCCTGTTCGAGCGGCTCTTGGCGAGCCAGTCAGCCGCAGTACGTTCCCGTTACGAAGGCTTCCTTGATTACGCCCGCCGTCACCACGATGTGATAGAGCGATTCGACAGGTTTCCCCACCGCAACGCCGTTCTTGGTCGCGCGGATACGCCTGCGGAACAGGCCTATCTCGCGACGCCGGGAACCGGCTTCTAAGCGTCACCGCCGACACGGAGTTCATCATGCGCCGCTATCTCCTCATCGCCCTGTTGCTCTTGAGCGCAACTGCCTATGCGAGCAGCACGTACCGTGTCGGAAGCCAGGTACTCACCGTCGGCGACAGCGCAGCACGCGCCATGCAGTTAATGGGCAAGCCTGACTTCAAGGAGCCCGTGGAGAGCGACTTCGGCGGCTACCAGGGCGAGCGCTGGCAGTATGTGCGCGATGACGGACGCATCGTGATCATCACCATCATCGACGGCAGGGTGTCGGATATCGCCGATCGCTCGCGCTGAGCGAATGACGCCGGCGTGCGGGCAGGACCGACACGCTAACGCGGCGTCGAGCGAATATCGCGCACCTTGACCCAACGATAGGGTGACCTCTCCGCGCGTCATGCGCAGCGAGAGGGAATGGGCGATGCGTCGAGGTCTCGGGCTGGCCATGCTGGTGTTTGCGTTTGCTGCCTATGCAGGAGGAGGAACCCTGCGCGTGGGTAGCCAGGTGCTGGTGGTGGGTGACAGCGCCACCCGGGTGGTCGAACTGTTGGGCAAGCCGGCCTATCGCTCGCAGGCCAAGTCGACGGCCAGTAGCGGGCGGAGCGGGAAGAAAGGCGGAAAGTCATCCGCGACCGGTGGCCAGCAATGGCAATACCGGCAAGGCAGCCGGCTAGTCACCATTGTCGTGGCGGACGGCAAAGTGGCTGCCATCCGGGACGACGCTCACTAAGCGAGATGGCGGGCCGCGGGCCGCTCATGCGATAAGAAGGGCGATTCCAGGGAGATCGCCTTATGTCCGACGTGGCCCCCACGGTGGAGAACCACACGCCGAGCCTGTTGCGCATGCGTGCGCCAGGAGCGCACGGCAAGGTCACCAATATCGAGTTGTTCTTCGACCTGGTGTTCGTCTACGCGGTGACGCAGCTGTCGCACACGTTGCTGCACGACTTGTCCATCGTCGGCGCGCTGCACGTGCTGGTGCTGTTCCTGGCCGTGTGGTGGGTGTGGATCTTCACCGGATGGATCACCAACTGGCTGGATCCGGAACGTTTGGCCGTGCGCTTGCTCGTACTAGTGCTGATGTTCGCCGGACTGCTGTTGTCGACGGCGTTGCCCGAGGCGTTCGACGGTCGCGCCAAGGTGTTCGCCTTGGCCTACGTCGCGATGCAGGTAGGGCGCTCCCTGTTCATGATCTGGGCTCTGCGCCATGCGGGTCAGGCGGCGCGTTTCAACTTCTATCGCATTACGATCTGGCTGTCGCTGACGGGCGTGCTGTGGATCATCGGCGCATTTGCTTCAGGCGATATCCGCCTGGCGTGGTGGGCGGTGGCCTTAGGCATCGAATACCTTGGGCCGGCGGCGTTTTTCTACGTGCCCGGTCTCGGGCAGTCCTCCACCAGCGAGTGGGACGTGGAAGGCGGCCACATGGCCGAACGCTGCAGCCTGTTCGTGATCATCGCGTTGGGCGAATCGGTGGTGGTGACGGGCAGCAGCTTCGCCGACGGTGCCCGCACGGCGGATCTCTGGCTGGCCTTTGTGATGGCCTTCATCGGTTGCGTGGCGATGTGGTGGATTTACTTCGACATCGCTGCAGAGCGTGGCAGCCGTTCGATTCGCCAGTCGGCCGATCCCGGTCGCACGGCGCGCATCGCCTACACCTACCTGTATCTGCTGATTGTCGCCGGCATCATCGTGAGCGCCGTGGGCGACGAACTGAGTTTGGCTCATCCGCATGCCGTGGCGGAAAGGGCGCAAGTCGCCGTGCTGCTGGGTGGGCCTGCGTTCTATCTGCTTGGCAACGCGCTATTCAAGCAGGCCGTCAATCGGACCAATATGCCTTTGTCGCATCTGGTGGGGCTAGGGTTACTGGCGATCCTGCTATGGCCTGCGCAGAGCATGATCATCATGTCGCTGGCGATGGCAACCACGCTGGTGCTGGTGGTGGTCGCCGCATGGGAGACCTTGTCGTTGCGAAGCGTTCGGCGCGAGCTCTACGGCGCTGCGGAAGAGTAACCGAGAGGCGTCGACTGCAGCTCGTCGAGCAGGTCTTGCGCGCTCCAGGAGCGCCGCGATTGTTCGGCCTCGTGAAGTAATGCCACCAGCCGTGCGTTCACCGGAGCCGCCACGTGGTGTCGCTCTGCGAGACGTACGACTTCGCCGTTGATCGCGTCGACTTCTGTCGGCCGTCCACGCTCCAGGTCTTCCCACATCGATGAGCGAGCGACCGGATCGATCGCCAACAGTCGGGACGCGAGGCGACGAAACCAGGTGTCTGGCATCTCCAGCACGCGCGGCAGCCATGGCGGCGGCAGCGGCGTGAGTTTGGCGGGGTGGATACCCGCCGCAGCGAACACGGCAATCGCTTCGCGCTGCGCCAACGCAAGGCAGCGCCGCCAATCGCGCTGCGAAAGCTCTTCCTTCAGCGGTACGTTAGCCAACGCGTTGATGGCGTTGTTGAGGTTGAGCAATAGCTTGGCAGCAAGCACCGCAGGCATATCGGTACGTGGCATGAGCGCGAGGCCGGACGCCTCGAACACCGGCAGGAATGCCTTGAGCGAATCGTGCGCCTCGACCATCAGTTCGCCGCTGGAACCCTGGTGGAAATCGCCGGGAATGCGCTGCAATACGTTGAACGGCACCATGCCGGCGAGCACCGGGCGACCCGGCAGCGCCTCGCGCAAAATGGCCGCGTTGTGCAGGCCATTCTGGAAGCTCACCACCGGCACGCCTGGCGCGATGACGGGCGCAAGCTCCCTCGCCACGGTTTCCGTGGCCGAGGATTTCACCGTCACCAGCACTAGGTGTGCCTTGGCGGCGGCGAACGGGTCCACCTGTAGTTCCAGATCGCGCGTGGCTACGTGTTCATGGGCGCCTTGCAGATCGCTCCAGTCGAGTCCGCCGTGGATGCGCCACGCATCGATGACGCGGCGACGGCCGATGCAGGTGATTCGCGCGTGCTCATGCAACCGGGCCGCAAGATAGCCGCCCACGCTACCCGCGCCGTAGATGGCGATGCGTGGCAGCGCATGCGCGCTCATGCGACGACCTTTGCCGCAGCGCGACCCGCAATGCGGCCGGAGAACAGGCAGCCGCCCAGGAAGCTACCTTCCAGCGCGCGATAGCCGTGCAGACCGCCGCCGCCAAACCCCGCCGCTTCGCCCACGGCGTAAAGACCCGGCAGAGGTTGGCCGTCGTGGTCAAGCACGCGCGCATCGAGATCGGTTTCCAGTCCGCCCAGCGTCTTGCGTGTGAGGATATTCAAGCGCACCGCGATCAGTGGACCGTTTGCCGGATCGAGCAGACGATGCGGTTTGGCCACGCGCACCAGCTTGTCACCGCGATAGCGACGCGCGTTATGGATGGCCATCACCTGACCGTCTTTGGCGAACGGATGATCGAACTGGAGATCGCGCGCCTCGACTTCGCGATGGATATGCGCGACGTCCAACAGGGTGTTGCCGGCCAGTGCATTCATACCGGCGACCAGTTCTTCCAGCGTGTCACGCACGATGAAATCGCGGCCATGCTGTTTGAACGCTTCGACCGGCGCGGGTGCGCCCTTGCCGATCGCACGCTTGGCGACCTGGCGCCAGCTCTTGCCGGTGAGATCGGGATTCTGTTCCGAACCCGACAGCGCAAATTCGCGGCGGATGATCTGCTGATCCAGGATGAACCAGCTGTAGTCGTGGCCGGTGCGACGCAGGTGCTCCAGCGTGCCCAGCGTGTCAAAGCCGGGCCACAGCGGGCCGGGCAGGCGATGGCCGGCGGCGTCGAACCAGAGTGACGACGGCCCGGGAAGAATGCGGATCGCATGCTTGGGCCAGATCGGATTCCAGTTCTCGATGCCTTCGACGTAATGCCACATGCGATCGCGATTGATCAGCCGTGCACCTGCGTTTTCGCTGATGCCAAGCATGCGGCCGTCCACATGCGCCGGCACGCCGCACAGCATGTGCGCGGGTGGCGGACCGAGACGTTCGGGCCAGTTGCGTCGCACCAGTGCGTGATTGCCGCCGATACCGCCCGAGGCCACGATCACCGCCTGCGCACGCTGCTCGAAGTCATGCAGCACATCGCGCGAACTTGGCTTGCCGCGATCCATGCCATCGGGCGCGAGTACATTGCCGCGCACACCGACGACGGCACCGCCTTCCACGATGAGTTCGTCTACGCGATGGCGGAAGCCAAACTGCAACAGGCCCTTCGCTTGCGCTGCACGCGCACGTCGCACGAAGGGTTCAATCACGCCTGGACCGGTGCCCCAAGTCACATGAAAGCGCGGCACTGAATTGCCGTGGCCGATGGCGCCGTGGCCACCGCGTTCGGCCCAGCCCACCACGGGAAACCAGCGCATGCCCATGGCATGCAGCCACGCTCGTTTTTCGCCGGCGGCGAAATCCACATACGCCTCGGCCCAGCGGCGCGGCCAATGGTCCTCAGGGCGATCGAAGGCCGCCGTACCCATCCAGTCGGTCAGCGCCAGCGCGTGAGAATCGCGCACACCCATGCGCCGTTGTTCCGGCGAGTCGACAAAAAACAGTCCTCCGAACGACCAGAACGCCTGTCCCCCCAGGCTTTGCTCCGGTTCCTGCTCCAGTACCAGTACACGCTTGCCGGCGTCGGCCAACTCTGTGGCGGCCACCAGCCCTGCGAGGCCGGCTCCCACCACGACCACATCGCACCCGTCCCGCATCCCCCGCCTCCCCGTGGCGATTTGCGTTCCCGAACCCCGAACTTAGCGTGCCCGGGCGGGCATTCCTAGGCGCGCTGCGTCATAGTCCAAAAGTCGCCCATGACCGACGGCACGGCATGACCACAGGCCCATGCCGGGTATCCATGCTGTGCTGCATCGTGACATTCGACGACGCGCGACGGACGCGCCTAACGCTGCACACGGAGGGAAGCGGGATGCGTACCACCCTGATGGCTTGCACGCTGGTGGCGGGACTGGCCCTAGGTGGTGCGGTTCATGCGCACGATGTCGAGATGCGCGGTAGTCGCTGCGGCTTTTCCACGGATTACGACGTGCAGGTCACGCCCGGCGGCATTGCCTTCCATCGCGAGAATGGCACGCCAGTCGACGTATTCATGCATGACGGTCGTCTGCGCGTGGATGGTCGCGAGGTGGCGGTGAACGGCGAGGACGCCGCACGCCTGCGCGATTACGAGCGACAGGTTCGCCAGTTACTGCCTGACGTGGCCGACGTGGCGCGTGAGGGCGTGAACATGGGTTTTGGCGCGATGCGCACCGTGTTGATGACGTTCGCCGAGAACGACGACGAGCGCCGTCGCATGGTTGGCCGTCTCGACGAGAATCACCGCCAGGCCATGGCACGCGTTGACAACGGACTTGGCCAGGGCACCTGGAAGGCCATGGACATGGAACGGGTGGTCGAAAAGAGCATCGAGACCTCGGTATCCGACTTGGTGGCCAAGGTGGCAGGCGAAGCCGTGGAAGCTGCGCTTTCCGGCGACCGAAGCAAGGTGGCGGCGCTGGAGGCGCGCGCCCAGACACTCGATACCAGTATCGATCGCGAAATGAGCAAGCGCTCGGACGAACTCCATCGTCGCGTGGACGCGCTGTGCCCGCGGCTGGATTCGCTCGATGCACTGCAGCAGCGATTCCAGTTCCGCTTGCAGGACGGCTCACGGCTGCAACTGCTCGCAGATGACGACACAGACAACAACAAGAAGCTATTCACAGCCACGGATGGTGCGCGCGCCGGCAGAGGCGACTCCGCGCACTGATCCATCGTCGGGGCTCCCCAGCACGACTTTCGGACCATGCTGGTTCCCCCGGCATGGTCCCTTTTGCATGTACGGGAACAACAGAACCTTGATTGGCGTGCTGCTAGGCTCGCCCGGTTTTTCCTTCGAGAGAGCCGTGATCCATGCACCAGCTTCTGGCCCGCCCGCCGCTTTCCGAGCGCACCATCACCATGCTCATCAATCTCAGCCTTGCGCTGTTGATGCTGTTGATCGGCCTGTGGCTGGCGGCGCGGCTAGCCAATATCGGGCGTCGCGCCATGCAGCGCGCCAACTTGGATGAAACCCTTGTCGGCTTTCTGCGCAACCTGATCTACGGCGTGCTGGTCGCGGTGCTGATCGTGATGGCGCTACAACAGGCTGGCGTGCCATCGGCGCCGCTGGTGGCGGCGCTGGGCGCAGGTGGCCTGGCCATTGGCCTTGCCCTGCAGGGCACGCTGAGCAATCTGGCGTGGGGCGTGCTGCTGATCCTGTTTCGCCCGCTGCGCGTGGGGGACTACGTCCGCGCCGGCACCGTGGAGGGCACGGTGGAGGGCATCAGTCTTATGTACACGCTGCTGGTGATGCCCGATAACCGCGAGGCCGTGGTGCCGAACGCCAAGATCGGCTCCGATGCCATCATCAATTTCAACCGCCGCGGTACGCGCCGTTTCGAGCTGAAAGTGGGCATCGGCTACCAGGATGATATCGGCAAGGCGATGGGGCTTATCCGCGAGCTGTTTGCGGCCGATGAGCGCATCCTGCGCGATCCCGAGCCGGGTGTATGGCTGGACAGCCTGGGCGACAGCGCGGTGGTGCTGGTGATGCGCGCCCATACCCGCTGCGCGGATTCCTGGGCGGCCCAGACCGATTTTCTGCGGGCAGTGAAAGAGCGTTTCGATGCCGAAGGCATCAGCATTCCGTTCCCGCAGCGGCAAGTGACGGTGGTGCAGGGGCGCGTCTCGGAGCAGACCACCTGACCAAGTGGAATGCACCGGAAGCCCTGGATGGGGCGACGCATTCCGCAACCCCGCGACGGACCGTACGAAACCTTAGACAAAAGTCGTGCATACTTATGCGAATGGTGCCTTCAACCGATCCAAAAGCGTCCGGAACCGGGTCTCGTTCGCTATGATTAAACCCTTATGCATGCGGCCGTCATCCCCGCCGGCTCGCCATCGCCATCCGTAGGAGAAACCATGGCCGACCTTAAAGAAGCACGCGTCCCCGATATCGGCAGCGAGAACGTGCCGGTGATCGAAGTGCTGGTAAAACCCGGCGACAAGGTGGCCAAGGAGCAGGGCCTGGTCACGCTGGAGTCGGACAAGGCGACCATGGAAGTGCCGGCCCCGTTCGCGGGCACGGTGAAGGAAATCAAGCTGAAGGTGGGTGACGAGGTGTCCGAAGGCACCCTTATCGCCATCATCGAGGCCGACGGCGAAGCGGCCGCGCCCGCTCCCAAGCAGGCTGCGCCGGCCAAGGCAGAGGCGCCCTCCAAGGCAGCCCCCGCGCCGGCTCCCGCTCAGGCACCGGTCGCCGCGCCCGCCGCTGGCGGCGGTGGCGTGCAGGAAGTGAAAGTGCCGGATATCGGCAGTGAGGACGTACCCGTCATCGAAATCCTGGTGAAAGTGGGCGACACCATCGCCAAGGACCAGGGCCTGATCACGCTGGAATCGGACAAGGCCACGATGGAAGTGCCGGCCCCGTTCGCCGGTGTGGTGAAGGAGATCAAGGTCAAGCTCGGCGATGAGCTGTCCGAGGGCAGCCTCATTGCGCTGGTCGAAGCTGCCGGTGGTGCACCCGCCGCTGCGCCGGCTCCCGCGCCTGCTGCCGCCCGGGTCGAAGCACCCACGGTCGAAGAGAAGCCCGAGCCGGTTGGCGGCCGTAGCGTGCTGCCGGGTAACGCGCCGGAAGGCGATGTGGCGCCCACGGCGCGAGCGCCGTTCGACTCCAAGATCGTCATGCCGGGCGACGCCCCGTATGCCAGCCCGGCCATCCGCGCTTTCGCGCGCGAGCTGGGCGTGGACATCCGTCAGGTGAAGGGCAGTGGTCGCGGTGGTCGTATCCAGCGCGAGGACGTCACCGGTTACGTGAAGCATGCGCTGGCCTCGGGCGCGCGTCCGGCCGGTGCGCCGGTCGCTGCTGGCGGTGGTCTCAATCTGCTGCCGTGGCCGAAGGTCGACTTCAGCAAGTTCGGCGAGGTCGAAGAGAAGGCGCTGTCGCGCATCCAGAAGATTTCGGGCGCGAACCTGGCGCGTAACTGGGCGATGATTCCGCACATCACCCAGCACGAAGACGCCGACATCACCGAGCTGGAAGCCTTCCGCAAGAAGCTTGGCGAAGAGAACAAGGATCTCAAGGTCACCCCGCTGGTGTTCCAGATCAAGGCGGTGGTCGCGGCGCTGAAGAAGTTCCCGCAGTTCAATGCCTCGCTGGACGAAACCGGCGAGAAGCTGATCCTCAAGAAGTATTTCCACATCGGTATCGCGGTGGACACGCCCGATGGCCTAGTGGTGCCGGTGATCCGCGACTGCGACAAGAAGGGTCTGCTGGAGCTCGCTGCAGAACTGAGCGAGATTTCCAAGAAGGCGCGCGACAAGAAGCTCGGCCCCAAGGAAATGTCGGGCGGCTGCTTCTCCATCTCCTCGCTCGGCGGCATCGGCGGTACGGCGTTCACGCCGATCGTCAATGCACCGGAAGTGGCCATCCTTGGTGTGTCCAAGGCAGCCACCAAGCCGGTGTGGAACGGCAAGGAATTCGCGCCACGCCTGATCCTGCCGCTGTCGCTCAGCTACGACCACCGCGTGATCGACGGCGCGCTCGCCGCGCGCTTCGCTTCCTACCTCGCACAGCAGCTCGGCGATATCCGCCGCCTGCTCCTGTAATTGCTCCCTCTCCCCTTGCGGGAGAGGGTTGGGGTGAGGGGGCGGCCTTGCGTCGCCCTCACATGCGTAGCGAAAAGAACTAAAGGATTCCCCATGGCAAGCACCATCGAAATCAAAGTCCCCGACATCGGCGGTAACGACAACGTGCCGGTGATCGAGGTACTGGTGAAGGTCGGCGATACCGTCGCCAAGGAACAAAGCCTGATCACGCTCGAATCGGACAAGGCCACGATGGAAATTCCGTCGAGTGCCGCCGGCGTGATCAAAGAGCTCAAGGTCAAAGTAGGCGATGAATTGTCCGAAGGTGCGGTGATCGCCGTACTGGAAGTCGCTGATGGCGCCGCCAAGGTCGATGCGCCCAAGGCCGCCGCTCCGGCACCTGCTCCCGCTCCCGCCGCAGCACCCGTTGCCGCTGCTGCGCCGAAGGCGGCCGGTGTGTCCGGTCGCACCCCCGATATCGAATGCAAACTCGTGGTGCTCGGCTCCGGTCCCGGCGGCTACACCGCCGCGTTCCGCGCCGCCGACCTCGACGTCGATACCGTGCTGGTGGAGCGCTACGCCTCGCTAGGCGGCGTATGTCTCAACGTGGGCTGCATTCCGTCCAAGGCGCTGCTGCATGCCGCCGCCGTGATTGACGAGGCCGAAGCGATGGCCGCGCACGGCGTGAGCTTTGGCGCGCCGAAAATTGACATCGACAAGCTGCGCGACTTCAAGACCAAGGTAGTCGGTAAGCTCACCGGCGGCCTGTCCAGCATGGCTAAGCAGCGCAAGGTGCGCACCGTGCAGGGCGTGGGCACCTTCATTTCGCCGAACGAAATGGAAGTCCAGACGGCCGAAGGCACCAAGCTTATCCGCTTCGAGAACGCCATCATCGCGGCGGGCTCGCAGTCGGTGAAGCTGCCGGCCTTCCCGTGGGATGACGAACGCATCATGGATTCCACCGGTGCGCTTGAGCTGAAGGAAGTGCCCAAGAAGCTGCTCGTCGTTGGCGGCGGCATCATCGGCCTGGAAATGGCCACTGTGTACTCTGCGCTTGGCAGCGAAGTGACCGTGGTCGAGTTCATGGACCAGATCATCCCGGGTGCTGATGCCGATCTGATCAAGCCGCTGGCGCAGCGTCTCAACAAGAAGCTCAAGGGCGTGCATCTCAAGACCAAGGTAGTGGATGCCAAGGCCACCAAGAAGGGCATCGAGGTCAGCTACGAAGGCGAGAGCATCCCCGAAACCACGCTGTTCGACCGCGTACTGGTCGCCGTGGGACGCTCGCCCAACGGCAATAAGATCGGCGCGGACAAGGCCGGTGTGGCCGTCACTGACCGTGGCTTCATCAACGTCGATACGCAGATGCGCACCAACGTGAAGCACATCTACGCCATCGGTGACCTGGTGGGCCAGCCGATGCTGGCGCACAAGGCCACGCATGAGGCCCGCGTCGCGGCGGAAGTCGTCGCTGGCATGAAGAGCTACTTCGACGCACGCGTGATCCCGTCCGTCGCCTTCACCGATCCGGAAGTGGCATGGGTGGGCGTCACCGAGCGCGAGGCGAAGGAAAAGGGCCTCAAGGTCGGCGTGGGCAAATTCCCGTGGGTGGCCAGCGGCCGTGCCATTGGCATTGACCGCACCGAAGGCTTCACCAAGCTGATCTTCGATGAGGAAACCCACCGCATCGTCGGTGGCGCCATCGTCGGCCCGCATGCGGGCGACCTCATCAGCGAGATCTGCCTGGCGATCGAGATGGGCTCGGAAGCATCCGACATTGGCCTCACCATCCATCCGCATCCCACGCTGGGAGAGTCGGTGGGCATGGCGGCTGAAGTCTACGAAGGCACCATCACCGATCTGTACATGCCGAAGAAGAAAAAGTAATCGGCTGGCAGTGACACGATAGAAAGAGCCCGGGAATCCCGGGCTCTTTTTTTTGCCGCGATCAGTTCGATTCGGTGAACTGGATAGACGGCGTCGAGCCACCGGTTGCGGTACAGGAGCCGAGGTTCAGGTTGTTGCTCTCACCCGTGGAACCCGAGTTGGCCACGCACGACGGCACCGCAGTGGAGCCATCCGTCACCGCCAGCTTCACCGTAATGGACGAGCCGCTGTTGAACTGGGCTTCCGAGCCGCCAGCGTTGCCGACCACGTTGAACTCGCCAACCTCCCACACCTTGGCCAGATACAGCACGCTATCCTTGCCGCTGGAGCTGTAAGCCTTGGTGCCGTTGGTGAACACCACGGTGTCATTGCCGCCGCTGGTCACGGTGCCCGTGAGCTTCACGTTGCCAAGCGCGGTAGCTGCAACGTCCGGCGCAGTGGCTGCGGCGCTGTTCTTGTAGCAGTCACCTGCTCCGTCGCTGCCAAAACCGCTCGGGCAGCTCGATCCACCGTAGCCGATCAACCAGTACTGCATGAACACCGCGGCCGAACCCTGTACTTCGTAGTCCGGCGCATAGACGAACTGCTGCCACACGGTGCAACCGGAGTGGCCCTTGCAAGCCGACGTGGTGTCGTCAAAGCTGGAGTTGATCTGCAGCGAGTACTCATTCGCGCCTAGGATGCCGCCGCCGCCATACGCAGCAACGCCAACGCCGGTCTCCGACGTCACGCCCGTTACCGACGGGAAGCTGCCCACCGCTTGCGTGATCAGGCTGCTGGTCTGGATCGTGTAGTCATTGCCGTTGCCGGCGGTCTGCGCGGCACCGTTGTGGAACAGCTTGAAACGCGGCACCGGCGCAACACGCGGCGTAACTTCGTGACAGGCGGACTGATGCCAGATAACGCTGGGATACGTGGCTTCAAAGCAGCCTTCCGAAGGCGTGGCGATGTGCGCCATGCTCTCGCGCCAGCTGCCCTGGGCCTGTTCTTCCAGCGTGCCGATCCGGTTCGAAGTCTGGGCGGATACGACGGCGGGAATACAAGCGGCGGCGATCAGGCCGGCGAGAAGAGCGATCTTGGTTTGTGCACGCATTGAAATTCTCCCTGGAACGCGATTGGTCATTGGTTTTCGACCGCGGAGGATTCCGACGGCCGATGACAGACAACAACTCACCTACACGCCAGCAACCGGTGGGTTGCAGCGAATCTCTTGCGGTTTCATTGGCCCCTTCTGGACGGTAGAAGGTGAAGCGATCACATCTCGATCACGAGTGCCCGAAAAAAGCGCTACCCCCAAGCACTCTGCAGCGTTTGGTAACCCATACGTCATGCACTTGCAAATCGAAAAATAGTACGTCGCTCGATGTAAGGAACGCGACAGATAGCGTTGCATCGATCAAACCGACGCGAGGCCTTGAGAACAAAGAGAATCTGTCCGCACTTTTGTCATTGCGCGGGAGCTCGCGCGAAAGGGTGCTCGCAAAAAAGCACGAGTGTGAAAATCATCATCACGACGGTCTAATGCAAGGCTCGTTCATTGCTGTCGTGGGTGTTCAAAAAGTGCTTGAAAATAGGCACTTTCTATGTGATGAAAATATCTGTGATGCAATTTGCATTTCGCGCCAAACGACATGGCGAAGTTGTGATTGCCTCGTGAAGTCTCTCGGTGCTGCACATGCCGCCGACGGCAAGACGGATCATGTGTCGACGACGGTGGCTTGCGGCCAGGTGTTCTGTCGCGAAAGTGCAGTGCGCCTGGGGCGGCGCATTCAGCACCACCAGGCGATACCAGCTATATGGAGGTGCGATGCCGTTGAGGATGCCCGCTACCTGGGCGAATCATCTTTCTGCGGATGCAAGCGCGGCCTTGATCGGTACGGATGCGTCCTTCAGGTAGTCGATGGTGCCCTTCGAGCTGATGATCATCTGCTGGGACACGCTGAGGAACTCTACTGGGTCTACATCCTTGCCCAGCCGGATGCGCGTCTGTAGATCGATCATGCGTGGTGCGTTCAACGCAACAGTGGCGTTGTGCGTGGTCCAGCTCGCTGCGTCGCGCAACGCAGCGTAAGCGACCGCATAACGATGCAGGCGCTCCGCGTCGATCCATGTCGCCGACTGGTTGGCGACGGCGACATCCCATGCCTGGCTATTGAAGGCCGGCCAGTTGATAGCGAGCGCGAAGCCTTTGCTCCGCTCGCGGATGTGTTTGTTGATCTCCGCATCCGGCAAGCCCTTGCGCACGTCTTCGTTGATGGCGGCATCCAGCGCGACCAATGGCTCGAGCTTCTTCTCATCCAAGTCGATGGTGGCCTGGATATCGTGCAGCGTATTGGTCAGCTCGGCATCGATCTGCGCGCTGGCATGCTCCGCGGCATGCCGCTGGTGCGCATGCTCAATCCACTGTTCAAGGCCCAGCGCGGTGAGGATGCTGAGCACGATCATCAGATAGTGCTGCAGGAATTCGCGCAGCGAATGCATCTTCACTTTGGGGACTTCAAAATGCATGGGGTTTTCGTCCATGGGATAGGTAAGTGCCTTGCGCCAGCGCGTTGCCGCACAGGGCGTCATTCGGAGTAGCCAAGCCGCTCCATCATCGGCCGGAGTATCGGCAGAACGGGTTCGAACTTGTCGCGGTAAGCCTGCCATCGGCCCACAGCCTTGCGATGGATGCCCTCTGTTACCTGCGCGTAGCTCGGCGTACTTATGTAGCCCTTGCCGCGCGCGTGCTCGGCGAAGCGCGCCATGGGTGCACTATCGTCGAGCTGCAGGAACTCGCCGAGCCGTACGAGATGTTCGTCGAAACGCGACACCACCGATTCATAACGCCATTCGAGCACACGAGGAGCGAACACTTCCACGTGGCGGAACCAATGCTCGAAGGCGTCCACGTAGCCTCGCGCCAGTCGCTCCAGTGACGAGCACAGCACCATGAAGGCGGGCGAGCGGAACGGCTGCATGTAGCAACTCAGAAGCACGTCACAGGGATGGCGCAGGCACATGATGATGCGGGCATCCGGGAACAGCCGCATGATCATCGGCAGGCACAGCATGTTGAGCGGATTCTTGTCGACCAGTTGGCGGCTGCCGAGATCCGGAACGACACGTCGGACGACACCGGCGTAGATGTCCCGCAACTGATCGGTATTGGCCTGCGTGAGTGAGGCCAGATCCGCTGGATAGGATTGGCCGGCCAGTTGCATGCGCTTGATCAGCTCATAGACGAATGCGCGCTCATCCATCGAGCGAAAGGCAGGATGCGCATCCAGCATCTGTTCGAGCAACGTTGTCCCCGACCGTGGAAAACCGACGACGAATACCGGACTGTCCTGGCTGCGAGGGGCGCGCAGCGCCGACCAGCCATCGTAGGCGCGCCGGTCAACGGCATGCTCCACCATGTCGAGCGGCTGGCTACCTTCGGTCAGAAGCTCGGGCACGAAGTCGCTCGCGAACCGCAGCTGGGCGGCGTGCGCGGCGTCCAGCGCATGCCAGGCTTCATCGTGGCGCCCCTGCTTGTTGCGAATGGAGGCCACGCTGAAGGCCGCATTCGCCTGGAGATGGGCATCGCTGCGTTCGTGCTGGAGTTGTTCAAACCATGTCGCGGCCTGCTCCAGCTGACCCTGGCGGGACGCGATGTTCGCGTGCACTTGCAGGCCGGCGTGGCGGAGCTCCCACTCGCCAGGTGAGAGAGACGTCAGGACGTCCAGCGGCAACTGGCTCAACTCGGCGCAGGCTTCGTCGATCTGGTTGCTGCGTTCAAACATGGAGGCGCGCATGGCGACGATGCGCCTTTCCATGGATGGCCGTTCCGGCCCTTCAGGCAGGATCGCCTGGGCCAGCGTGCGGAACGCCGCGTCCTGGTAGCCCAGGCTGGAAAGAATGGTGGCTAGGATCAGCGCCTGATCGGCGGCCTGTGGCGGCCACGTATCGGCACCGTCGAGCATGACTTCTGCGCCACGCGTGTCGCCACAGAAGTGGCAGGCGTACGCCGCCTGCAATCGAGCTTCGATGAAGTCTGGCGCTAACCCCACGGCTTGCAGCAGCGTCTCGCGTGCCGTCAGCCAGCGTTGCTGATGCGCATACAACAAACCGAGGTTGTAATGCACTTCGGCTTGCGATGGCGCAAGCTCGATGGCCCGGCCAAGTGCCTGTTCGGCGAGCGCGTAGTCACCCGCTTGCCTGGCGGCAAGGCCAAGGTTATTCCAGTACTCGGAGACGTGTGGCTTGCGCTGCACGAGTTGGCGAAAGAGAGCCACTGCACTTTCGGGGCTTCCTGTTGCCTGGCGCGCCGCTCCTAGCAGAAGCAGGACCATGTCGTCGGCGGAAGCGAGATCGCGAACCGATTCGCCCATGGCCTGCACGTTGGTCATGTCGCCCGCGTTGTATGCGGCGAGCATGCTCTCGACCAGTGCTTTGGAAGACGATGCAGGCGTAATCATCGCTCGATCTTATCAGCCATGTGGCCGCATCGTTCGATGCGGCCACAGGCTTTTCCAGCGTTTAGAACTTCACGGTGGCACGTGCCCAGTAGTAGCGGCCCATCACGTCATACGTTGCCGTATCGACGTTGTAGTTCAGGCCGTTCTGGTACACCAGCGGCGGGATGCGGCCGGTGAGGTTGTCGATGCCCACGTCGAAGCGCGTGTGGAGCGTCGGCCATTCGTAGCCAGCCTGGATGTTGTGGTACGTGATGGCACCCATCGGTGTTGCCACGGATGCACCGGTATCGGCGTAGGCCGTGAGGTTCTTCAGGTGGTCGATGTAGCGACTCTGCCACTGGGCGCTCCAGTTGCCGAGCGACCAGTTCAACGTCATCGTGCCACGCCAGCGGCTGATGTTGCCGAACTGCTGGGTATACGTGCCCGCATAGTTGATGGTTGCCGCGCCCGGTGCACCCGGCGTGGCGTCGTTCTTGTACGTATCGATGTAGGTGGTGTTGAGCGAGGCCTTGAAGTTGCCGGGATCCACGCCAGCCACGTTGAAGTGCGGAATGGCGTAGTTCAGCGTGAAGTCGACGCCGCTGGTGCTCAAGTTGCCGAGATTCACATATGGCGTGTTGACGTAGTTGATGCCGCCCGGGATCGACGTGCCGTTGCCGTAGCGGTTGATGTAGGAGCAGTACGGGCTGCCGTTGTCGGCGAAGCACTGGTTCAGCACCGTCTGCGCCTGGATGATGGTCAGCATGTCCTTCAGGGTGATGCGCCACAGGTCGACCGTGGTCGATGCACCTTCCAGCCAGCTCGGCGAGTAGACGAAGCCGACGTCATACGACTTGCCCTTTTCCGGCTTCAACGTGGCGCCCACCGGCACTGCACCCGAGTAATGGCCGGCAATCTGGGTGTTGAGGACGCTGGTGTAGTTGGTGTTCGGCGGCATGAACTGGCATGCCGTCGCGTGCTGCTGCAGCTGCGCCGCCGACAGCCCGTAGCAGGGATCGTTGACGGTCGGGTTGGTGATGGTCTGGCCGTCGTACAGTTCATCCAGGTTCGGTGCGCGGAACACTTGCGAAACCGTGCCGCGGACGAGCAGGTCGGCGATCGGGCGATACTCGATCGCGAACTTGCCGTTGGTGGTGTTGCCCGAGGTGTTGTAATCCGAATAGCGCAGGCCCAGGTCGACGTTCAGCGAGTAGGCCCAGGGCTGTTCGCTCAGCAGCGGAATCAGCGTTTCGGCGTACACCTCCTTCACCGTCTGGTTGCCGCTGGCCGGCGAGCCGCAAGCTTCCTGCAGCACGACGCAGGTGCCCGTCTGGACGTTGAGCAGTGCATCGCTGGTCACGGTGTAATCCATCGTGTTCTTGCGATACAGCACACCCGTGGACAACTGCATGGCGCCCGCCGGGAGGTCCCATAGCTCGCCGGAGGCGTTGGCCTGGAATTGCTTCATGACGTTGGTCATGGAGTAGATCGGATTGCTGACGCCCTTCTTGAGCAGGGCGGTCACGCTGGGGTCGGCCTGGTCGAAGACGTTGGCGCCCGCATTGATCGCCGCCTGGAAGGCGGGGATGTTCACTTCGTTGTAGTCGGTCTGTACGCGATGCGTGCGGCCGTAGTCGATGCTCGCATCCCAGATCCAGCTGCTCTGGCCAAAGTTACCGCGCAGGCCCGCATTGACCTGAGCGTTGTCGGTGCTGAAGGTGTGCACGCGATTGCCGACGCCGGTAAGGCGGGTGCTGATCAGGTTGTTGCCGGCCACCGCCGGATCGCCGAAAGCCACTCCGAATGGGTTGTTCGGATTGTTGGCGGCCACCGACCAACCGTCGGTGCCGCTGGTCGGTGCAGGTGCGTCCTGGCCGGACGAATGCGTGTGGTTGTAGAACGCATCGCCGAAGAACGTCACGTAGTCGTTGATCTTGTAGTTGCCAAGCACGAAGACGTTAGTGCGTTCGGATTGCGTCTGGATGTAGTTGAAGGCGTTGTAGTTGTAGACGTCGCTGGCGCTGTTGAAGCAGCGGTAGTTGCCAGGGCTGCTACCGTTGCCGCTGGCCAGCGTGACGAGGCCGGAGCTGCAGCCCGCAGGCAGGTTCGGATTACCTGCAGGTAGCTGGAACTTACCGGTGGGCACGGTATGCGAGCCGGAGATCTGCGGGCCGGAGCTGTACAGCGACAGCTGATGGGCCGAGAAACTGCGACGCGTGGCGATAACCGGGTCCTGCTTGTTGTAGTCGATGCCGGCGACGATGTTGCCCTGGTCGCCGCTGGCGCCGACGGTGAACTGCGCGCCATTGCGCTGGCCGTCACCATGCGAGGAGATACCGTCGTTGACGCTCAGCTCGGCGCCCTTGTAATCCTTGCGCAGGATGAAGTTCACCACGCCGCCCACGGCGTCGGAGCCGTAAACGGTGGAGGCGCCGTTGGCCAGCACGTCCACGCGCTCGACCATGTTCTGCGGAATCATGTTGAGGTCGGCATTCGCCAGGCGCTGGCCATCGATCAGCACCAGGGTGCGTTCAGTGCCAAGGCCGCGCAGCGAGACGCGGGCGGCGCCGTCGCCGCCTTCCAACGTCGGGCTCGCCACGCCACCGCCGTTGCTGTTGTTCTGCGTATTGGTCGCGTTGCCCGAGACGCTGGGCAACTGCTGGATCACGTTGCCGAGGGTGGGGCTGCCATTGTTGGTGATGGCATTGCGGTCGAGGGTCACGACCGGGCTGGCTGTTTCGGCATCCACACGGCGAATCAGCGAGCCGGTGACGGAAACGGCGGTAAGGGTCTTGGCGCTGGACTGCTTCGGTTGTTCGGTGGTGCTGGTGCTCTGGCCTTGTGTGTTCTGCGCGTTCTGCGTATTCGATGCGTCCTTGCTGGTAGCGGCGTCCTGTGCCTGAGCCATGGCGGCCGTCGATGCGATACCGACAGAAAGCGCTAAACGTACCGCTATTGATAGACGATTGTAGTTGGACTGCATGAATATCTCCCCGAATTCATAGGCAAAAGAATCCCCGCTATAGGCGCCTGGACGTCTATAGGTGTTGCACCTCTTTTTGGGTTCCCCGCAGCCACTCTTTCAGGAAATTGAGATCGAGACAAGGGCTCTTTAACAATTCTTGCGGTTGTCGATCACTTTTTGAGTGGTTTCACTTGAAACCAAGCTTGGCGAACAGATCGCTCTGCGCAGCGAAGCTTTCGGCCTCGACGAATCCGGCGAGCCCAACGCCTACCAGTCGATAGCGCGTCTCTGCGGGACGTTCCACGCGATCACGCAGCGCACAAGCGATGTCCGCAACTTCCTGCGCTGACTCGGGGCGTGATGATGGTGTGAAACTGCGAGTCAACGTATGGAAGTCCGACGTCTTGAGCTTGAGCACCACCGTGCGTGCAATGCGCGCATGCGCACCGGTCGCCTCGTGTTGGTGGGCGGCCCAGGTTTTTTCCGCCAGCCGTCGAATGTGCGGCTCGATGTCGTCCAGCATGAGGTCGCTTTCGAACGTGTCTTCCGCCGACACCTGCAGCGTCGGCCGATCCGGCTGCACGGCGTGCTCATCGATGCCCAGCGACAACTCATGCAGGCGCACACCCCAGCGGCCGAAGCGTTGCTCGAGCTCCATCGCACCAAGGGTTCTCAGGTCAGCCACCGTAGCGATACCCAGCTCGGTCAGTTTGGCTTCCATGACCTTGCCGACGCCCGGTAGACGACCGACCGGCAGCGGTTTGAGAAAGGCATCCACCTGGTGTGGCCGTATTACAAACAGGCCATCGGGCTTGCGCCAGTCCGACGCGATTTTCGCGAGGAACTTGTTCGGGGCGACGCCTGCCGAGGCGGTGAGTTGGGTTTCCTCGCGAATGGCCGCGCGGATGGCTTCCGCGGTGGCCGTAGCCGAGGGCAGGTGGGTGTGCGTGGTGGTAACGTCGAGGTACGCCTCATCCAGGGACAAGGGCTCGATCAGATCGGTATGGCGGGCGAAGATCTCGCGCACTTGCCGGGACACGGCCTTGTAACGTGCGAAATCGGGCGGCACGAAGATCGCCTGTGGGCAAAGCCGCTCCGCGCGTACGGCAGGCATGGCCGAGCGCACGCCGAACGTGCGTGCTTCGTAACTCGCCGCGCAGACCACCGAGCGCGCGCCACGCCAGGCCACCACCACGGGCTTGCCGCGCAGCGACGGATCGTCGCGCTGTTCCACAGACGCGTAGAACGCGTCCATATCGACATGGATGATCTTGCGGGATTGGGCGGCACAACGGACGACGAGACGGATGGGGTTGCACAGTCAAACACGAAACGCGCCGGTTGGCGCGTGGCGTTGCGTCATCGCGCTTGCGTGCCCTGTCGTGCGCCGCCACCCGAACCTGGCACACGCCGCGCGGCTATGGCTTCCTCATTGCCACGGCGTATGCAGGCTCTCATCGACGCGCTGTTCGTCCAGCTCGACGAAGGTATTGAGGTCAAAGGTATCCAGCCGGAAGCGCTGCGCAGCGGTGAAGAATGCCATCAGCGACAGGATGCGCTGCGGGTTGCGCGCCCACGGTGGCACGTAAACCGCGTGCGCGATCAGGCCGTCCTGCAGATAGGGGCTGAGCGTGATGACATCGGTCGTGGTCACGCGTCCCGCGAACAGCAGCGGCAGCATTTCCACATGGCCGGCTTGCAGCACCTTGCGGATGAACACGTAGATGACCATGACGCCTTCCAGGTAGGCGCCGTCCTTGGTGAAGCAGATGCGGCCGCGCGGATCGCCACCACGGAAGATACGCGCCGCGCTTTGGTAGCTTTCCACCGGCGACTGGCCCGCGTCCAGAAAGCCACGGAACACCTCGATGAAATCGGCACCATCCAGCGCGTTCTTGACGGCGACGACGCGCAGCGCGATGCGCCGAAGCCGGTTGAGATCGATGGCGCCCGTGATGATCTCTGAGAACGTCGCCAACCCTTCCTGCGCGCGCGTGGTGCGCGGCGCGCCCAGGCCCAGCGTCTTGAAGTACGGCTGATGCTTGCCGTTGAGCAGGGTTGCTGTGTGCACAAAGGCTTCGTGCTCGGTGAGTTGTTCAAGATCCAGCGCGGAGAACAGCGCACTCGAGCGAAGGTTGATGCTCTTGCTTCCCGCCGTTGCTTTCGACGGCAGGTCCGGATCGAGCACGACTTCCACTTTGTCCTTGTCGAAGAACGGGCCCAGTCGCTCGCGTAAACGCTGGGCAAATTCCTCAGCGGGGATGTCCGCCGGCACGTGGGGTATGCCTTCGCGACTGATCAGGTCGTCACTGATGGTGAGCAGGTCCTTGGCCGCATCGACCGCGTTGGACGTCTGCCCGGGATAGATCGTGTCGGGGCGGCCGTACAGCGCCGTCGAGCAGCGCGTGAATGCCTCCGTGCCAATGCTCATCAGCATCTGTGCCGCGGTGAGGTAGCTCCACGCCGTCTTGAACAGCCAGTCGCCAATGGGGTGGCCACGGTCCAGCTTGGCCATGATGGCCTTCAGCGTGGCCATCTCGGCGGTGAGGTCGGGATGACGGACGGGCGGTTGCGGCAGTTCGGGGCGGCCCTTTTCGTAGGAGGCCATGAACGCCGACTCCATCGACTGCGGCCAGTCGATGGCCTTCAGTACGCGGATTTTCTTGCCGACGGCGACCAGTGCGCGGTCGCATTCAAGCAGGGGGGGCGAGGATTTTGTCGTCCTCGGGACGGGCGACGCTTGCGACGGTGCTCATGGTGCCTCCGAACGATCGTCAGTGGGGATGCGCAGGGGATCGCGTGAGTGACGCAAGTCGGGACTATCGTGCCGTTCGGGCTTGGTCGGAAGCGAAAAACTACTGGTCGCCATGAGAAATCGTCGTGTGGATTGCCGTCCGCGTCCCGCATGGGTGCCGTGGGGCTCAAGGGCGTGCGGTCAAGTCGTGCTCACCGGGAGCCGGGTCGCGTAGGCAAGGCGTCAGTCGTACATCGTGGCGCAGTCCGCTATCTTCGGTGCTCCATCCATCGTGCAGGACCCTGCGCCGCCCCATGACCGCTGAGACATCTACTTCATACGTGCGTCGCCTGGGCACCTGGGATGCGGCGGCCATCGTGATCGGTGGCGTGATCGGCGCGGGCATCTTCCGCAGCGCCTCGACGGTGGCCGAGCGCACGTCGTCCGGCGCGCAGCTGCTGACGCTCTGGGCCGTGGGTGGCCTGCTCACGTTGGCGGGTGTGCTCTGCTACGCGGAGCTTGGGGCGCGCAGGCCGCAAGCGGGCGGCGTCTACATCTATCTACGCGAAGCCTTTGGGCAGCTTCCGGCCTTCCTGTTCGGCTGGACCATGGCGCTGATCAACTACCCCGGCAGCGTGGCGGCGGTGGCGACCACCTTCGCCGATTACTTCTGCACGGCGATCGGGTTGTCTCCGCAGTTGTGGGTCAAGCCGGTGGCGGCCGGCGCCATCGCCTTTATCGTGGGCGTCAACTTCTTCGGCATCCGCGCCGGTTCGCGCATGCTCAACCTGTTCACCCTGCTCAAGCTGTCGGCGATTGCGCTGGTCGTGGTGGTCGGCGTGATCCTCGCCCATGGGCAGTTCGGCCAGGTGCTGGCGACCGACACCACGCACGTCATGCCGTCCAGTGCGATCCTTGGCGCGTTGCTGCCGGTGCTCTTCACCTACGGTGGTTTCCACTACCTCAACGATCTCGCTGGCGAAGTACGCGACCCGCAGCGCACCTTGCCCCGCGCGCTTGGCCTGGGTTTGGGCGGCGTGGTGGTGTGCTACGTGCTGGTGAACTTTGCCTACCTCGCGGGCCTGGGGCATGCGGGGCTGGCCGCGAGTCAGGCGCCAGCCGCCGACCTGATGCGCCACCTGTTCGGCCAAAGCGGCGCCACGCTCATTGCCGTGGGCATTGCCTGTTCCACCTTCGGCTACTGCGGCATCGCCATCGCCGGTGGTGCCCGCGTGCTGCAGACCATGGGCGCGGACGGCATGCTGTTCAGCGCCGTGGGCCGCATCCATGCGCGCTCGCACGCGCCGCGCGTGGCGCTGGCGGTGCTGGGTGGCTGGGCCATCGTGCTGGTGCTCTCCGGCAGCTTCGGTCAACTGGTCGACTACACCACGGTGGGTGAGTGGCTATCGCACGCGTTCGGCATCGCCACGCTGTTCTGGTATCGCCGACGTTTCCGCGACGAGCCGTCGCCTTATCGCGTGCCGCTGTACCCGTTGTTGCCGATACTGTTTGTCGGGACTGTGCTGGGTGTCATCGTGGTCACATCCATCCATTCGCCGGGTGACGCCGGCATGAGCTTGCTGCTCATCGCGATGGGCGCGCCGGTGTATTACGCGTGGCGTGCGTGGCAGCGGAGAGCAGCATGAAATTGCGTTCATGCGTGACCTTGATCCAGCAAGGTAGCCTTCAGACGGCGCAGGCATACTGCCGCCATTTCCTTGCGTCGAGCCCCCGATGAACCGGATCGCTCCCCTTGCTGTTGCCTGCCTGTTCGCCCTCGCGGGCTGCCATAAGGCCAGCGATACCGATCGGGCCGACCTCAGTCGAGCGGCCGCCGCTGCGCCCGCTACGGCATCCAGCGCCAGCACTGCGCCGGCCCCCGCGACGCCGCAGACCACGCTCGATCACGTGACGCTCGACGGCAAGCCCGTCACGGTCGACGACATGTCGTTGCAGCGCTACGTGTTCCAGCCGTCGCCGCAGCCGCAGGTGACGGTGCTGCTGGATAAGGGTGATTGGTCGAAGGAAGGTTCGCTGCGCGTGGACATGCAGAACGCGATGTCCTGGGCCGTCACGCTTACCGTCGACATTGATGGCGCGAAGCCGAGTGAGCATCTACATGCCACCGTTGGCATTCCCGCCGGCCCGCCGCAGACCCTGGTGATTCCGTTGCATGCCACCTCGCCGCGCGCGATGGGCATGCAAGCCGGGCCGCCGATGCCTTATGTGTCGGGCGGTAAGCGGCTGTTCGTGGCGACGACGGTGGAGGGTTCGCTCGATCTCTCGCACGTGAAGTCGGTTCGCCTGAGCATGCCTGCGCCAACGGCGGCGCAGACCCTGCTGTTCGGCAAACTGGACACCTCGCGTGGCGATCACGACCTGCGCGACGCCTACACCGGCATCGTCGACGCCTGGGGCCAGTACACGCGCGGCCAGTGGGCAGGCAAAGTGGATTCCGACGATGCCTTGCGTGGCACGCCTCATCCCAAGCCCGAACCCAAACTCAAGGCAGGCGCCGCAACGGCTGCCGCTGCGATGCCTGCTGCACCGGCAACGGCGACAGCACACAAGGGTTTCGACCGCTATGGTGGGCGTACCGATGTTGCTGCGTTCAAGGGCACCGGTTGGTTCCGCACCGAACAGCGCAACGGCCGTTGGCAGTTCGTGACGCCGGAAGGGCACGCGTTCTTCTCGCTGGGCGTGAACGTCGTTGATGACGACGGCGGTCGCACGTATATCGAAGGCCGCGAGTTCATGTTCAAGGACTTGCCGCCCGACAGCGGTCGCTGGGCACCGTTCTACGGCACCACAGGCAAATCCGCCGGCGACCAGACGGCATCGACCGGCATCGCGTTCCACCAGGGCAAATGGTTCGACTACTACTCGGCCAATCTGTTCCTTGCCGATGGCCGCCACTGGCGACAGGCATGGCGTGCGCGCACCATTGATCGCCTTGACCACTGGGGCTTCAACACGCTGGGCAATTGGAGCGATGACGCGCTGAGCCAGATGCATCGCAAAGCGTATACGCGATCGGTGAACATCGCCGGCACGTTCGGCAATGTGTCCAGCGGCTACGACTACTGGGGGCGTATGCCCGATCCGTTCGATTCCCGCTTCGCACAGGCCGCCGATACGGCCGCGGCGCAGGCGACAAAGGAAGTGCGCGACGATCCGTGGATGCTGGGCTATTTCGCCGACAACGAGCTGGCGTGAGCGGGACAAGGCCCGCAGGGCCGCTGGGGGCTGGCACAGGGAACCTTGCGCGGCGAGGCGCGCAGCCCGGCCAAGCAGGCGTTCATTGCCGAGCTGAAGAAAAAGTACGGCACGCCAGCGAAGCTTGCTTCGGCATGGGGCATCACGCTGGACACGTGGGAAGCACTCAACGCCACCAACTTTGCCGCGCCCAACCCGGACGACGCGCATCCGGCCATCGCCGATGACTACAGTGCGTGGCTGCGCACGTATGCGGATCAGTACTTCCGCACAGTCGCGCAGGCGATCCACAAACATGACCCGCATCACCTGTTCTTGGGCGGGCGTTTCGCCGTGAACACGCCAGAGGCGGTCGCCTCATGCGCGCAGTTCTGCGATGTAGTGAGCTTCAATGGGTATGCCGACGTGCCCGAACACGCGTTCGATGCGGAGGCCTTTGCCAAGCTCGGCAAGCCGGCGTTGATCTCCGAGTTTCATTTCGGTTCCGACGATCGCGGTCCATTCGGCAAGGGTGTCGCGCCGGTATGGAACGAACAGCAGCGCGGCGAAGCGTATGCGCATTACGTGGCTGATGCGGTGGCCAATCCCGCCATCATCGGCGTGCATTGGTTCCAGTACGTCGACCAGCCCGTGACCGGGCGCCTGATCGACGGCGAGAACGCGCACATCGGCCTGGTCGCCATCACTGATCGGCCGTTTACGCACTTCATCGATGCGGTGCGCGAAGCCAATCACAAGACCGGCTATTGAGCGAAGCGCGCTCCGGCAATGAAGCGCGCGGTCAGGCCAAGCTGGTCGCCGCGCCAAACGCCACGGCCATCACCGCTGCCACCGCCATGCACGCGCTGGCAGGGCGGACGCGATGGGCGTCGACGCGAGGGATGAGCCGCCACAGTACGAACACGCCGATCAGCATGTCCACTACCAGCGCGCCGCGCAGCAGTGGTGAAGCGAGCAGCGGCGCATACGGCGGTTTCGTGTGTCCCTCGTGCATGGCGACACCGGCGACGAGCAGCAGCCCGATGAGGTTCCATACCAGGCAGGCAAAGTAGGTCCGGTTGAACACCACGGGGCAGCGCTCAGCCCAGCGCAACACCGACCACGCAATGATCGCGAAGAACAGCGCGCCGATGCTGCTGTAGAGCACCCACCAGAGCAGGGTGCTGACGAGAGTGAGCAGGGTGGTCATTAGACAATGTTCCTATGTTTGCTCGTCATTCCGGCGCAGGCCGGAATCCAGTGGCGACGGTGTTGGATTGTCGCGTGGTCAATCGATAGTGTTTGGCAACGGTCGCGAGATTACATGGCAAAAATCGAACGCTGACGCCACTGGATTCCGGCCTGCGCCGGAATGACGAGTGGGTGAGGCGATTAGATTCCCGCGCGGCGCAGCAGCTTGTCCATTAGCCACGCCGGCCCTACCAGCAGGTACGCCAGGTCGGTGAGGAAGCTCGGTCGCCGACCTTCGATGACATGGCCGATGAACTGCCCGACCCATGCCACCACGAAAACCCCGATAGCGGTGAGCAACAGCGTATGCGGCCCCAGCGCGCGATAGGCGAATTCGGTCAGCACGCACAACAGCACCAGCGCAACGAACAACGCGGCGGCAAGACGGTGCGATTGCTTCCAATACCAAGTGAATGCAAGCACCAGCGCACATACCGACCAGAACCCAGGGCGGCCGACCATCGACGGTACCGGGATGGTCCACATCATGGCGATGGCGCACCACACGATCAGCGGCACGCAGACCCAGTGCAGCAGGCGGTTGGTCGGGTGCTGGTGGTCACTGCTGTAGCTGTCGAGCCAGCCTTGCATGCCTTGCGTCGATCCGGTCGATGCCATCAGTGCGCGCCACTTTTCGAGAAAAGGTTGAGGACCAGTACGCCGGCCACGATCAGGCCGATGCCCAGCATCGCAGGCAGGTCCAACTTCTGCTGGTAGGCCACCACGCCGATCAACGCGATCAGCGCGGTGCCGACGCCCGACCATACCGCGTAGGCAATGCCGATGGGAATGTGGCGAAGAGTGAGGCTAAGACAATAAAAGGCGATGCCGTAACCGATCACCACGGCAATGCTCGGCAACCAGCGGCTGAATCCATCGGAGGCTTTCAGCGCGCTGGTGGCGATGACTTCGGCAAGGATGGCAGTGCCAAGCAGCAGCCAGGCCTTCACGGGATCAGTCCAGCGTGATGTCGGCCAGACGCTGCAGCGCTTCAGCGTACTTGCCGGCGGTGGCTGCGATCACATTGGCGGGCACATGTGGGCCGGGCGCCTTCTTGTTCCAGTCCAGCGTTTCCAGGTAGTCGCGTACGAACTGCTTGTCGTAGCTCGGCGGGCTGATGCCCACCTGATAGGAGTCGGCCGGCCAGAAGCGCGAGGAGTCGGGCGTGAGCATCTCGTCCATCACGTAGAGCTTGCCGTTCTCGTCGGTGCCGAACTCGAACTTGGTGTCGGCAATGATGATGCCGCGCTCGGCCGCGTACGCGGCCGCCCACTTATAGATGGACAGCGTGGCCTCGCGGACCTGCTCGGCAAGCTCTGGGCCCACGGCGGCCACGACGGTGTCGAAGCTCACGTTCTCGTCGTGGTCACCCACGGCGGCCTTGGTCGACGGCGTGAAGATCGGCGCCGGCAATTGCTGAGCCTGCTTGAGACCCGTCGGCAACTTGATGCCGCACAGCGAGCCGGTGGCCTGATAGTCCTTCCAGCCCGAACCGATGATGTAGCCGCGCGCGATCGCTTCCACCGGCACCGGCTTCAGGCGGCGCGTGACCACGGCGCGCTTCTCATACAGCTTCAGGTCGGTGCCGACGGGCAGCACGTCGGCCAGCGGCACGTCGAGCAGGTGATTGGGCACAAGGTGTGCGGTCTTGTCGAACCAGAAATTGGAGATCTGCGTGAGCATTTCGCCCTTGCCCGGAATCGGGTCGGGCAGCACCACGTCGAACGCCGAAAGGCGGTCGCTGGCCACGATCAGCAGGCGGTTTTCCGGCAGCGCGTAGACGTCGCGCACCTTGCCACGGTGGATCAGGTCCAGGCCCGGGAGGTTCGATTGCAGCAAGGTGGTGGGCACGGTCTTTCGCTCCTGGGTGGCCGGCCTGCGCGGCAGGACGGGAAAACGGGGAAGACGGCCCGGAACAGGCCGGCGATCAAGCGGGCAATTGTAGCGGGTGCGGCCTGGGCGCGAGGCGTGGGCCCGATGGGGCATATCCGGGCGGGCCTTTCGGCGGCTGCTAGAATCGGCGCTTTTTGAGCCCGGGTCTTTGTCATGGTCCAGCCGCGCCATCACCGCGCATCGCTCGTCCGGAGCCTCGCCGCTGCCTCGCTGGCGTGGGGCGTGCTGGCGTCGGCCCATGCTGCACCCCAGCCCAAACCCGCACGGCTGGGCCTATGCGCGGCCTGCCACGGCGAAACCGGCATGGCGCAGATCCCGGGCGCCCCGAATCTCGCGGGGCAGAAGCTGGACTACTTGCGCGAAGCGCTCAAGCAATACCGGGACGGTCGCCGTAACGTGCCGCTGATGCGCGCAGCGATCGGCCCCATGAGCGATACCGACCTCGATGAACTGGCACGCTGGTACAGCGCGCAGACGCCGTCCATGCCGTCCAACCAAGGCAACCCATGAATTTCACCTGGACCATCTGGCTCGCCCTGCTTGGGCTGATCTTCGGCCACGGACTGCCCGGTGCCGTCGTCGGCGGCATCACCGGCTTCATCATTGACAGCTTGCGCCAGGGCCAGCGCCGTCGCGCCACGCCCGAAGCGGGCGGTTACATCAGCCCGCTGTTCGCTCTGCTGGGCGCCGTGGCCAAGTCCGATGGCCGCGTGTCGGAGGCGGAAATTGCCGTCACCGAAAGCCTCATGCAGCGCATGGGCCTGGAGCAGGACCAGCGCAAGCATGCCATCGCGGCCTTCAACGCGGGCAAGCAGCCGGAGTTCGACGTCACCCCGGCCATCGAGCAATTGCGCCGCTGGGTGGGCTTGCGTCGCGATCACGCCTTCCCCGTACTCGACGTGGTGATCGTCACGGTCTTGGCCGAAGGCAATCCGCCACCGGAGAAAATGGCCATCCTGCGCCAGCTCGCCTTCGCGTTGCGTGTGAGCGACATGGAGTTGATGGCGCTGATGGCGATGAAGGGCTACGCCTGGAATGCCACGGGCGGCGGTTCGCGCGGTTACGGCTCGCGCGGCAACGGTGGCAGCTACGTGCCGCCCCAACGCTACACGCAGGGGCCGGACCCGTACACCGTGCTGGGCATTTCCCGCGACGTGGACGATCGCGCTGTGAAGCGCGCCTATCGCAAGCTCATTTCCGAACACCATCCCGATCGCCTGGGTGACCTGCCAGAGACCATGCGCAAGCAGGCCGAGTCGCGCGCCAGCGAGATCAATGCTGCCTACGAGCGCATCAAGACGGAACGCGGCTTCAAGTAAACCGGGCGTCCACGTGTGGGGGCGCACCCTGTGCGCCACTGCCGTCGCCTTGAAACCCCGGATCGCGCATGTCGGCGCGCTCCTATAGGAAGAACGAACATGAGCAAGCAATCCAACGTCATCGCCCCGTCCATCCTCTCCGCCGATTTCGCGCGCCTGGGCGAGGACACCGCCAAGGCGCTGACTGCTGGCGCGGACTGGGTGCATTTCGATGTGATGGACAACCACTACGTGCCCAATCTCACCATGGGCCCGATGGTGCTCAAGGCGCTGCGTGACTACGGCATCACCGCACCGATTGACGTGCACCTGATGGTGAAGCCGGTGGACCGCATCGTGCCGGACTTCGCCAAGGCTGGCGCCAGCGTGATCAGCTTCCATCCGGAGGCCAGCGAGCATGTGGACCGTACCATCGGCCTGATCAAGGACTCGGGCTGCCAGGCCGGTCTGGTGTTCAACCCGGCCACGCCGCTTTCCTGGCTCGACTACGTGATGGACAAGCTCGACCTGATCCTGCTGATGTCGGTGAATCCCGGCTTCGGCGGGCAGAAGTTCATTCCGTCCGCGCTGGACAAGCTGCGCGAAGTGCGTCGCCGCATCGATGAGAGCGGCCGTCCGATCCGCCTGGAGATCGACGGCGGCGTGACGGCTGCCAATATCGGCGCGATCTCCGCTGCAGGTGCTGACACCTTCGTGGCTGGTTCCGCCATCTTCAATACGCCGGACTACAAGGCTGTGGTCGAGGCCATGCACAAGGAACTGGCCGCGGTACGCGGCTGAGAGTCACCAACAAAACTACTGCGCGACCGCCAGGTGGGCGCTCGCTACGTTTTCTTGGCGACTCTGAGCAGGCTCTAGAAAAGAAAATCCCGGCGCGAGGGCACCGGGATAAGTTTCGTCGGAACGACGTGTGAGGAGACCACACGACGGCCGGTGATCCACGGCAAGAACCATCGACCGTCAGGAACTCAGACCGGGATTTTGCGGTTTGGTTCCCGTCCTTGCGTCGTCACCTTGCGATAGCGCTTTGTTAACACGCAAAAAAAATCCCCGCCTTTCGGGCGGGGAAGGAACGTGCCTAGAGGAACGGCTTTACACGGGCTGCCAGTCGGGGTCGGGTTCATCCGCCCCAGCGGCCGGCGCACTTCCATGCGCACCAGCCGCTTCCAAGGCTTCCACGGCGGAAGACAGGAAAGGGTCGTTCAGGTCGATATCGTTCACGAGCGATCTCCTCAGTGCAGGCTCATGACCAGCCCCAGCAGCAGACCACCCAAGGCGAGCAACACGCGCAGGGGCTCGAAGCCGCGCAGTTCAGCATTGGGGTCGACGTTGGGCTGGCCGGTGGGACGCATGGACGAAGGTTCCTGGGTTGACGACCCCATTGAGCGACTCCCGGCGGGCATGGCTCGGGGCTCGAATGTGGCAAAACGCGGGCAAGATCGGCCCATGCCCGGGCAGGCGAACCAAGCTGTGAACCGTGCACATCAGAGTGTGGCGCCACGCCGGCCCGGCATGGCGAAACGCGGGCAGCGTGGCCAGACGGCTTGCGAACCTTGAGCTCAGGCTGCACGCTGCGCGGCGTTGCCATCTCGGAGTGAATCATGGGCCGCAGTATTGCCATCGTCGAAGACGAACCGTTGATCCGCGCGAACTACGTCGAAGCGCTGAACCGCTTTGGCTATGAAACGCGCGGCTACGGCTCGCGGCAGGAAGCCTCCAGCGCCTTCGCCATGCGCCTGCCCGAGCTGGTCATTATCGACATCGGCCTGGGCGACGAGCCCGAGGGCGGTTTCGACCTGTGCCGCGAGTTGCGCGCCAAGTCGGCCACGTTGCCGATCATCTTCCTCACTGCACGCGATTCCGACTTCGATGTGATCTCCGGCCTGCGTCTGGGCGCGGACGATTACCTCAGCAAGGACACCAGCCTGCACCAGCTGGCCGCGCGCATCGCGGCGCTGTTTCGCCGCATCGAATCGCTCAAGGTACCGACCAGCAGCGAGACGGTGATCGAGCACGGTCCGCTCAAGCTCGAATCCGAGCGCATGCGCATCACCTGGAACAACGAAGAGATTCCGCTCACCGTCACTGAGTTCTGGATGGTGCACACGCTGGTGCGCTTCCCCGGCCACGTGAAGAATCGCGACCAATTGATGCGCGAGGCGGAACTGGTGGTGGACGACGCCACCATCACCTCGCACATCAAGCGCATCCGTAAGAAGTTCATCGCCGTGGCACCGGAATTCGATGCCATCGAAACGGTGCATGGCGTGGGTTATCGGTGGAAGCCTTGATGAAGCGTTGGTGTTTTGCGTTGTTGCTGTTGTTGGTGATGTCAGCCGTGCAGGCGGCCAGTCCTGGCGACAAGAGCGTCATGGTCTACGGCCAGGCGGATCGTGACGTGCCGGGCTGGGCCATCCTCACTGATCTGCCCGATGGCTGGACACAGGACTGCTGCATGTACGCCAAGGCGATTGGCGTGAATCTGGTGCTCTATAAGGGCGAATGGACGGGTGAGCCCGATCGCGTGATGGTGCTCAATGTCTGGCCGTCCAAACTGTCCTCGCTGGAAGCCGAGTTGCAGGACGACCGGCACCACTACCTGGACCGGGACCCCAAGGGTAAGGTCAGCGAGCTCGCGGTGGATAACAAGTCGATGACGTGCCGTGGCGTGCTGTACGAAGGCACGGATCACAAGGACGACGCGGTGGTGTTTTGCGACCCTGGCCTCGCTACTGACATCCGCTTGAGCTGGTCGATGACGCTGGCGCACGACGATGCGCAGAAGCAGGATCTGCTCTCGCTGTTTCGCCGCGTGGCCGGGCAATCGCTCTACATGAAGCAAGGGGCTGGCAAACAGGGCGCCGCCAAGACGCAGCATTGAGCCACGTTTTCGGTATCGTCGCCCCATGACCCTCCGCCGCAAGCTCCTGCTCGTCGCTCTCTGTACGCTGGCCCTTCCCATGGCCGGCTGGCTTTACGTGCGCCAGATGGAAACGCTGCTGCGCGAAGGCCAGGCGCAGGCGCTCACCGCCTCGGCGCGTGCCATGGCGCGCAGCCTGGTGGTCACCGATGCGCCGCTGCCGCCAGCCGGACCTGTGTGGTACGTACAGGACGCTGCAAATCCCATCACCATCGACGGTTACGGCGACGACTGGGCGCCGCTGACGCCGTGGAGCCAGCCGCTGGACAAGCGCGGCAAGCTGCTGCTCGCCGCCGATGCAGACTGGCTCTACTTGTACGCTGATGTGCGCAGCGCGCAGCGCACCCGCGCCGATGCGGATGATCCCGGTGCCTTGCGCGCCGATCACCTCGTGCTGAGTCTCGGCAAGGGTGGGCAATCGCGCCGCTTCTTGATCGCCAGTGCCGCGCCCGGGCCGGTGACGCCTCGCCCGTTGGATCCGCCGGTCGACGGCCTGCCCGCGCGCATTACCGTGCAATGGCAGGAAGACGGCAGCGGCTATCGCGTGGAACTGCGCGTGCCGCGCAGCGGGCTCGACAGCCTTGGCTTGGCGGTATTCGATCCGGCGACGGGCGGCGACCCCGAGGCGGTGCAGAGCCGTCCGCTGGTCAACTATTCCAAGGCTTTGTCAAAGGAGTTGGGCCTGCTGGCGCTCGACGGAGTCCAGGCGCGCGTGCTCGCGCCACAGGGCTGGTTGTTGGCGCAGACCGGTCGCTTGACGACGCCCACCATGGCGCCAAGCGATCAACCGGGCTGGTTTGCCGCGCTGGTCTATCGCTCCCTGCTGGCCGATCAGGTCGACGATGCAGAGTTGTGGACGCAAGACGTGCCGCGCCTGGATGTCACCGAAGTGCGCGAAGCAAGCTCTGGCAAACCAGCTACGTTGTGGCGGCAGGGTGAGGCACGGGGCAGTGTGGTGCTTGCCGCTGCGGTGCCGATCGAGCGGGATGGACAAGTCGTCGGTGTACTGCTGCTTGAGCAGGCCAGCCGCGCCGTGCCCCTGTTGGCCAATCGTGCCTTGTTGGGTTTGTTGCTGACGAGCTTTGGTGTGCTGCTGGTGGCAGGCGCCATCCTGTTGATTTTCGCCACTCGTCTTAGTCTTCGCCTGGGGCGTTTGCGTGATGCAGCGGAGCGCGCGCAGTTGAACGATGGACGTCTGGATGGCCCCTTCCCGATGACCTCCGCAGAGGATGAGATTGGCGATCTGGCCCGCAGCTTCGAGCGCCTGTTCGAGGTGGTGGGCGGTTACACCGACTACTTACGGACGTTGGCGTCCAAGCTTTCGCATGAATTGAACACGCCGCTGGCCATCGTCAAATCGTCGCTCGACAATCTGGAGCACGCATTGCAGGAGGGCAACGCCATGCCGCCCGATGCGCAGCCCTACATGCAACGCGCTCGCGACGGCGTGGCGCGGCTGGGCCAGCTGGTGCGTGCGATGAGCGAGGCCAGCCGCATGGAGCGTGCGATTGCCGCGGCCGAGCCGGAAGACGTGGATCTGGTCGCGGTGGTGCGTGGTTGCAGCGACGCCTATCGCCCGCTCGCGGGTACGCGGCGGATGGAAGCCGTGCTGCCCGACGAGCCCATGACCATGCACTGCGCACCGGAACTGATTGCGCAGGCGCTGGACAAGCTGTTCGACAACGCGTTGTCCTTCACTCCCGAGGGTGGCTGGTTGCGCCTCACGCTGCGTACCACCAGTGGCGGCGCCGAGATCGAACTGGCAAACCAGGGGCCGCCGCTGCCGGCGGCGATGCAGGGCAGGCTGTTCGACTCACTGGTCAGCCTGCGCGACAAGGCCACGCCGGGCGATGCGCCGCATCTGGGTCTGGGTCTTTACGTGGTGCGCCTCGTTGCCGAGCGTCATGGTGGTGTGGCGATCGCCCGCAACCTGGACGACGGCAGCGGTGTAGCGTTCACCCTGCAACTGCATGGGATGCCGCGTCAGCGACTTTGAGCAGCCGCTGACGGTAAGCGCGATTCGCTACTTGGTTTCACCCAGCGTCCAGCCACCACCGCCCGGCATCACTGCGAATTGCCGCACGGTGGTCGCTGCGCAGTCGGCCGGCTTGTCTGTGCACTGAGCCAGCGTGACACGCAAATGCTGGTCGTCCACCAGGTCGAAATCCGCGAGTTTCGTACTCGCCAAACTTGCGGCCTTGTCGAGCACGGTGCCGATGAATACGCCGTTGTGGAACACGTACAACTGCAACTCACTGGGGTGGCACTGGTTGTCAACCGCCACCGCAGCTTCCGCGACGTAAGTGTCGCCCTTGCGTTGTGCGCGGCCGGTGAGCAGGCGTTCGCCGGTGAGCAGGAAGCGATCCTCCTCATTCTTCGGCTCGGAGGTACGTGTCACGCATTGGGTCGCGGCGACGGTGCCCGGTGCGCCATGCGACAGCGGCTTCAACGGTCGCGGGACATAAGGTTGCGCCACCGGCATCGGGGCCGGGCGATGCATCCACATCACCAGCGCGGTGGCGCTAAGCACCACCGCAGCCATGGCCACGACGCGACCTTGCAGGGCAGGGCGCGGATGCAGATACACCAGGGTGCACAGGGCCAGCAGCAAGGCGAACGGCGACGCGGGATGCCAGAACAACGCCAGCAAGGCGACCAACGCCGTGACGATGGCCGCGAAGGAGAAAGCCTTCCTCTCCGGCTTGGTCACGGGCGCGGCAGGTAGCGGCGGTGGCTGGTGGGGCGCGGGGGTGGTGACTTCAGGCTCGAGCGTGGCCGTGTCGTCGATAGGGTGCTGCGTTGGTACCTGCGCCTGCGGTGGCAGCGGCGGCGGTTCCTCCGCTGCTGGAGTGGGCGTCCAGGCAAACCAGGTCTGGCCACCGTCGTGGCACCACTGGTCGCCCGGTTCGGCGTAGCGCTCCAAGGCATCCTCCGGCAAGGGGCCACGCACCTGGTTGTCACGGCGCAGCCACACCAGCCGGTCGCCGTCCGGCCATACATCGGCTTCGACGCCCAAGGCGCGCAACTGGGTCGCCTGCGCGTCGGCGGTCTCGGCATCCAGGCCGAGGCGGATGATCAGCGGCGTCCGCGCGAACACGCGCTCGCGAAACCCTGCCATCTCCATGCCGAAGGCTGCCGCCATGCGTTCGTGCACGGCGTCCGGGTCCTGGCCGTCGAGCAGGCGGCCGGAAAGTACCAGGCAACAGCGGTCCATACCCATCGATTCCCCCTGCGGATGCCGTCATGTGCACCGATGCCGCAAGGTTAGGCGTGCTAGCCCGGGCGAACAAGCAGACTCTTTCTTAGCGCTGGGCTTCGGTTCGTCGGCTTCCTGCCCCTACAATGGCCGTTCAAGCTTGGCCATCCGGATCCCCCACGTGATTTCCCGAGACGATTTCGACGCGCTGGCAGCGCAGGGTCATACCCGCATTCCGCTGGTGCGCGAGGTGTTTTCCGACCTCGACACGCCGCTGTCGGTATACCTGAAGCTGGCCGACGGCCCGTATACCTTCCTGTTCGAATCGGTAGAGGGCGGCGCGACGTGGGGGCGCTATTCGATCATCGGCCTGCCTGCCAAGCGCGTGTATCGCCTGCGCGGCCACGAGCTGGAAGTGGAAGATGCCGGCGAGGTCACCGAGCGCCGCCACGTGGACGATCCGCTGGGCGAGATCGAAAACCTGCGCAAGCAATACGACGTGCCGCGCCTTCCGCAGCTGCCCGCTTTCAGTGGCGGCTTAGTTGGTTATTTCGGCTTCGAGACCATCGGCTACATCGAGCCGCGCCTTGCCCGGTGGGATCGCCCCGACGAGCTGGGCACGCCCGACGTGCTGCTCATGCTCGCGGAAGAAGTGGCGGTATTCGACAACCTCAAGGGCCGCCTGTACCTGATCGTGCATGCCGATCCTTCGCAGCCGCACGCCTATGCCGAAGCTCAGCGCCGACTCGACGCGCTGGTGTACCGATTGCGCCAAAGCGGCGTGTCGTACCCGCAGCTCAACCAGGGCACGGCGCTGGACGAAGGCGACTTCAAATCCTCCTTCACCAAGGAGGAGTTCGAGGCCATGGTGGAGCGCGCAAAGGAGTACATCCGCGCCGGCGACATCTTCCAGGTGGTGCCTTCGCAGCGTCTCAGCGTGGGCTTCAATGCCCGCCCGGTGGACGTATACCGCGCGCTGCGTGCGCTCAATCCTTCGCCGTACATGTACTTCGTGGACCTGGGAAATACGCAGATCGTCGGTTCCTCGCCGGAGATCCTCGCGCGCCTGAAAGACGGCAAGGTTGTGGTGCGTCCGCTGGCCGGCACGCGCAAACGCGGTGCGACCGAGGAAGAAGATCAAGCGCTGGAGGCGGAACTGCTCGCCGACCCCAAGGAGCGCGCGGAGCACGTGATGCTGATCGACCTTGGGCGCAACGACATCGGCCGCATCAGCGAAACGGGCAGTGTGGAAGTGAGCGAGTCCTTCGTGGTCGAGCGCTACTCGCACGTCATGCACATCGTTTCGCAGGTGCAAGGCAAGGTCCGCCCGGACGTCGGCTACATGGACGTGCTCAAGGCCACCTTCCCGGCAGGCACACTCAGCGGTGCGCCCAAAATCCGCGCGCTGGAGATCATCCAGGAGTTGGAGCCGTACAAGCGCAACATCTACGCCGGTGCGATCGGCTGGATTGGCTGGTGGGGCGACGCGGACACGGCCATCGCCATCCGCACCGCCGTGATTCAGGATGGACGTCTACACGTCCAGGCCGGCGCGGGCATCGTATACGACTCCGACCCGTCGTCCGAATGGGAAGAGACGATGAGCAAGGGGCGCGCTCTATTCCGTGCCGTGGCCCAGGCTGCGAAGGGCCTATGAGCATGCGTCGCATGAGGCGGCCCGCAACGTGGACCTGCGCCCTCGGCCTGGGTAGTTCATTGTTGCTGGCGCCGCTGCACGCGCGTGAGCCTGAAACCCCGCCCGTCTGGCACGATGACGCCACCTCTCGGTTCGAGGCGCTGGCGTTGCTGCAATCGCTCAACGCTGAACTGCTCAGCCATCCCAGCGCCACGCTCACACTGGAGCGCTGGTGCGGCGAGCACCATATGGCGGCCGAAGCCAAGGTCGTCGCGGAGCGCGTGCAAGGCGAAGACAAACCGCTGCCTGCCGACGGACGCACCCAGTTGCAGATCGGCCCTGATGAGCCCGTACGCTATCGTCGCGTGCAGCTCACCTGCGGCGGACACGTGCTGTCAGAGGCAGACAACTGGTACGTGCCATCGCGCCTTACCGAGGCGATGAACCACGAACTCGATACCACCGACACGCCATTCGGCAAGGTGGTGCAGGCGCTGCATTTCCGTCGCCAGACCCTGTCGGCGGAACTACTATGGTCGCCGCTACCGAAAGGCTGGGAGAGCGAAGCCAACCTGCCCACATCCAGCGGCGCGGTGCTTTCCATGCCCCATCACGTTCTGCAGCACAGAGCGTTGTTGTTCGACGAGTCGAATCGTGCGTTTAGCCTCGTGGTCGAGAGCTATACGTCACAGGTGCTCGCCTTCGCTCCCGCAGCCCCGCATCGGCCATAAGTTAGATATCCCGCCACTCGTTTTCTCCCGTGGCTTCGATAAGAATGCGTGAGCGCAGTCACAGGGGGCTGGCTGCCAGGCATCGGGCCGTCGATCGACGGGATCTCCGTGCAACACCTACGCGATGTGCATCACGCCGCCGATGTCCCACCCCTTGCTACGGACATCCATGGGGGAGTGTCCGGTGAATGCCTGGGGTGCCAAGTCAGGGGAATGACATGAAGCATTTATGGAAGAAGGGCGTCGTGCTTGCGTGCGCCTTGAGCGTGTCCGCGTGCGCGTCGATCGTCGGTGGGCGCTATCAGAAGGTACAAGTGGAAACCCGCGCCGCTGACCAAAGCATTCGCGCTGATTGCACGCTGAGCAACGGCGAGAGCCAGGTCCACGTGACCACGCCGGGCACCGCCACCGTTCACCGTTCGTCGCACGATCTCAACGTGAGCTGCCAGAAGGACGGCAAGCAGATTGCGCAGCAATCCTACGATTCGACCATCCGAGGCATGGTCTGGGGCAACCTCATCTTTGGCGGAGTGATCGGCTTGACGGTGGACTTATCGGACGGTGCCTGGCGTCACTATCCGGACAAGCTGAGCGTGCTGGCGTCCTCGTCGTATGCTGCCGTGGGCGGCTATGCCAACCCGGGCGGGGCAGGTACAGCAAGCTACGCAGCGTCGTCATCGCCCCAAGCCAACGGCCTGGCCAGTCTCGACAGCCGCGTCAGCAAGACGATGTTCAACGCGGCGCAGAACGTGGCGGCCGCGCGCCAGTGTGACCGTGCGATCCACGTGGTGATGGTGGACGGCCAGCGGGCGATGTTCCGTTCGCAGTGTCCGGTCTCTGGCGACGTGCAGATCGAGTGCGCTGGCGATGCCTGCGTGGCCATGCAGCCCATGGGCGTCGCGAGTTATTGAACAGGCTCTAACCTCGCTTTGAGGGAGCCGGCTGTCGGCCAGGCTCCCGTGAGTGTTTGAGATTGTTCCTATGTTTTGAGCCGTTGACGCTCACTACCTTTTCGGAATCCCGAATCAAGCCGTTGGCGAACGCCCGGCACGGAGGTTCCGCATGGTTTCCCCTGTTGTCGAATACGTCGTCACACGCAAGCGTGGCGAGGGTTGGAACGTCGTGCGCAATGGCGCGCCGATTGGGCGGCGCTATGTGCTGGTCAGCGCATTGGAGTTGGCCACACATCTCGCCGAACGCGAGGCTGTGCGCAGTGGGCAAAATACGCGGGTGGTCATGGATCGCGAGGAGACCCACTGCTTGCCCAGCTACCGCCCGTGGCGCCAGGCCGCCTGATTCACTTCGTCAGGAACAGTTGCCCGATGGCCAGCGCTGTCGGGTAAGGCTCTGGGTCGTTGCGGTTGCTGAGCAGGATCACCGTCAGATGCTGCTTCGGCCAGCGGATGATGACGTTGCGAAAGCCCATGCTTTCGCCTGAGTGCCATAGCACATCACCATGGATGCGCCAGCCAAAGCCGTAGCTATCGACGTCGGTTTCGCCGCTCACCTTATTCTGCGCGCTGAAGGCAAGCTGGCGAGAGGCATCGGACAGCAGGCGGTGGTCGTAGAGTGCTGCATCCCACTTCGCCAGATCATCGATGGATGAGTAGATGCCGCCGTCGCCGCGCGTCGCGCTGGTGGGGCTTTGGTCCGTCTGCACCCAATGGCCGCCGTCCTCGCTATAGCCATAGGCGCGATGCGTCACCGCCGGTCCGCCGCGCACGTAGAGCAAGGTATGCGCCATGCCTGAGTGGCTGGAAGATATTCTTACCCAGAAAGTCCTGCAGCGATTGGCCGGATGCGCGCTCCACGATGAGCCCCAGCAACACGTAGCCGCCATTGCTGTAACGATAAGACGTGCCTGGCGCGAAATAGTTGCGTGGTTCGGCGGCCAGCATGCGCAGCACGTCGGCGTCATGGATCTGCGCGGTCTGGTCTGCGGGCATCAGGTCTTCGTAATCGATCAGGCCGCCGCCATGACTGAGCAACTGGCGGATGGTGATCTGCTCGTGCGCTGCAGGAAGCTCCGGCAACCAGTGACGCACATGATCATCAAGGCTGAGTTTGCCGCGTTCCGCCAACAGCAAAATGGCCGCCGCCGTGAACTGTTTGCTGACAGAAGCGAGCCGGTAGTTGGTGGCTGGCGTCGCGGTCTCATGCGTCTCCAGGTTGGCTTGGCCGTAGCCGCGCTTCACCAGTGGCTTGCCATCTTTGATGACCAGTAGCGATGCTCCCGGCGCGTCACCCTGGTAGCGGGCCATCAGCGCATCGACATCGGGGGTGGAATCCTTGCCGTGCGCGAGTCCGGCGACGAACAGCGTGGCGGCCAGCAACGGAGCTAACTTGCGCATCATGTGTCGTCTCATGGTGTGGCGGGGTCTTACTGCACGGGTACGTCGTAGATGGTGTCTGGCGTGGGCTCGGGTGCGAGCGTGTAGTGCCACCACTCCATCGCATAGTTGCGGAAGCCTTCCCGCTCCATTGCGCGCTTGAGCACTTCGCGATTTGCATGCTGCGCGGGCGTGGCCTCGGGTGAGTCGGTATTGGCGAGCGTGCCGAAGTAATCGAAGTCCGTACCCATATCGAGCGGCGTGCAGTGCGTATCGGCCGCATCGCATTGCATCAGCGTGAGATCTACCGTGGCACCACGGCTGTGGCCGGAGACGGGCGCGATGTAGTCGCCCAGCAGGGCGCTCTTGTCGAGCTTGGGATAGTGCGCGGCCTTAGTGCGTTGATCAGCCAGGTCACCAGCCCAGCGTACGAAGTGCTTCACGGCGCGGGCCGGGCGATAGCAGTCGAACACGTCCAGCCGCTGATGGTGGGGACGAAGATCGCGCTGTACGCTTGCCAGTGCCTCGGCCGCCGGCTTGAGTAGCAGGCATTTGGCGGCGAGATAACCATCGACGGGTTCTCCGACGAAGTTATCGCTGCCCGCGTACTTGATGTCCTCGGCAATATCCGGTGCCAGTGGATGGATGTCGACCAGGCCTGCTTGTACCGCCGTCTGTGCGGGCGATAGCGTCGGTGTGCCGTCGGCATGGGCTGCACAGGCCAAGAGCGACCCTCCGAGTGCCACCAAGAAGCGCCGCTTCATCAGCTCAGTTCGCATGGTTCGCGGTGGCCCGCTGGGTTACCTCGCCCCAGACGCGTAGCAGGTTGCCACCCCATATCTTGGCGATGTCGGCATCGCTGAAGCCGGCTCGCCGTAGCGCTGCGGTCACGTTGCGGGTCTGCGTAGCATCGTTCCAGCCCGCGAGGCCACCGCCGCCGTCGAAGTCCGAGGCGATACCGACGTGATCGATACCGGCTACCTCAACCATGTGCTTGATGTGGGCGACGTAGTCGTCCACGTTAGGCGGCGGGAGTGCGGCGTCGATGCGCTTCATGCCGTCGATGTAGGCAGGCAGGTACTCGTGCTTTTCGCTAGCGAAGCTTTTGTCGCCGGTCTGCTTCGCGACCTGTGCCTGCAATGCTTTCATTGCGAGATCACGGGCGGGATCGAGGCGGATGAATTCCTGCACTGCCACGGCCTGGATCACGCCACCCTTGGCGGCGATGGCGCGCAACAGATCGTCGGAAAGGTTACGCGGATGGTTGTCGAGTGCACGGGCAGAGGAGTGCGAGGCGATCACCGGTGAGGTGGATAGGGCAAGCACCTCGCGCACGCAGGCATCGGAGGAATGCGAGACGTCGACCATGATGCCCAACTGGTTGGCACGCTTGACGACACTGCGGCCGAAGTCGGTGATGCTGTACTCGGGGAGTGGCGTGTCGCCAAGGTCGGCTTCCGGTGTGGAGCTGCTGCAGAGATCGTTGTTGCCCATGTGAGCCAGCCCGACGTAACGCGCGCCGCGTGCGAAGGCGGCGTCGAGATTCTTGATGTCATGGCCCAGCGAGTAGCCGTTCTCGACGCCAATCATCGCCGAGAGACGGCCCGCGGCCTTGTTGGTGCGTACATCGTCGGGCGTCCTGGCCAGTCGGATCTGGTCGGGGTACGCCTTCAGCATCAGGTCGATGTCGTCATACTTGGTTCTTGCCTGCGCGACGGCGTGGGCCCAGCCTTTGGGCGTCAACGGCCCCTGGTCCACGTAGACGATGAAGAACACGGCATCGAGCCCGCCGCGTTGCATCTTGTCCAGGTCCACTTGCAGTGGCGTCTGTTTGCCGAAGTCGAAGCGGGCCTCGCGCATGTAGGCGAAGGGAATATCCACATGGGTGTCGAGCGTGATCGGCGGATCTTTCTGCGCGACGGCGGTGGTACTGCCTAGTGCGATAGCTAGCGCGATACCGAGCTTGCGGACAGTCTTCATGCGGTCTCCCAGTGTTTGGCCAGTTGTTCGCCGGCGACTATCTCTTCGAACGTTTGCCGCTGTCGCACCATCGCGTAGCGACCCTTGTCGACCATGACTTCTGCGGCAAGCGGGCGAGAGTTGTAGGTGGATGCCATGGAGGCGCCGTAGGCACCGGCGGTGCGGATCATCAGCAGGTCGCCAGCGGCACAGGTCGGCAGGGTGCGGGCTCTGGCGAAGGTGTCGCCGGTTTCGCAGACCGGCCCTACGATGTCGTACGCGGTCATCGGGCGATGCTCCCCGTCTATCAGCGCGATGTCATGCCATGCATCGTACAGGCTGGGGCGGGCGAGATCGTTCATGGCGGCATCAAGCACCAGGAAGTCGCGTTGATCACCATGTTTGACGCGGATCACGCGCGTCAGCAGCACGCCGGCTTCGCCGACCAGATAGCGACCGGGCTCGAATAGCAAACGGCCGTCGAAACCGGCCAGCGCTTCGCGCACGGTGGCCACGTAGTCGGCAGCATCGATAGGATGGTCATGGCCCGCGCGATAGCAAACACCCAGCCCACCACCCGCGTCGATGCTGTTGATCGGATGGCCCTGCGCAACAAGCTCGCGCCAGAAGGCGGCTACGCGTTGCATGGCCTCCTGGAAGGGCTGGAGGCTGAGGATCTGCGAGCCGATATGCACGTGCAGTCCGTCCAGTTGAACGTGGCTCAGTTCATGGCGTGCTGCGAACCATCGTCGCGCCTCGTCGATGCTTACGCCGAACTTGTTCTCCGCTTTGCCGGTCGAAATCTTGGCATGCGTGAGTGCGTCGACATCCGGGTTGATGCGGACGGCGGCACGGGCGATGGTGCCCTTGGAGCGCGCAACCCGTTGCAGGGTGAGCAGTTCGTCGTGCGACTCCACATTGAAACGCAGGATGCCTGCGCCGAGTGCCTCAGTGATCTCCAGTTCACTCTTGCCCACGCCGGAAAAAACGATGTGTTCGGGCGGTATGCCGGCCTGCAGCGCCCGCCAGAGTTCACCCGCCGAGACGATGTCTGCACCTACACCATGCTCGTGCATGAAGCCGAGCACGCCACGATTCGAGTTCGCCTTGACCGCAAAGCAGATCAGCGCATCCGTGCCGCGCAGTGCGGCCTGCAATGCCTGGATGCGTTCGCGAATCGAGCGGGCGGAGTACACATATAACGGCGTGCCCAAGCGCGCAGCCAACGCGCGGAGGTCCACATCGTCGAGCGTGGCGAGTGGTGAAGTGGTTGCCAGCGTCATGGTCGCACCTGGTGCCTTGTCGTCCTGCGGAGGATGCGTCCCATCATTTCCGGTCTCCTTCGAATCCGCCGTCATAGAGGGAGCTGCTGCCATGTGAACTCATAGTCCCACTGGTCGAAGTACAGATTGCCGCCGCGCCACTCCAGCTCGCCGCGCTGCGAATCCACGGTTTCGGAGCGGATGAACTGCTTGGGCGGCACGAAGGGCTGGCTGAAATCGCTGTTGAACGCGATGCGGTAGGCATCCAGGCCGCCGAGGTAGAACCATTGCAGGGCAGGGTTATCGCCCTTGGCGGGTTGCAGCTGGCCGAAAGTCACGTCCATCGGCACCCAGCCGTAGGGGGCAAGGTAGAGCTGCCCCCAGTCGTGGATGTTCTCGTAGCTGCCGTCGGAGAAGATCCAGCCCGACTGCCAGCGCGCTGGGATGCCGTTGAGGCGCAGCAGCGCAATCAATAGCATGGTCTGCTCGCCACAGTCGCCGTGGCCGGCATGCAGCGTGTAGTCGCTGAGGTTGCTGATGGTGGAGTACTCGCGCGCACCGGCCCAAGGAATTTGATCTACGGCCGCGAACAACTTCTGCGCGATGCGGTAAGGATTCTTCTCGTTGCCAACGATCTTGTGCGAATAGGCGCGCAGGTCGTCAGTGAAAACGATATGCGGTGCGCGCTCCGCGATGTACGGAGCAAGCTCTGGCGTGATCTTTGTCGGCCCCACTTTCGAGGCATCGATGTCGTGATACTGCGCGTAAATGGTCAGCTCGTAGGTCACCGCGAACAGGGTGGGTTTGCCGGTTTCGGCCTTCCTTTCCATGTACGCCGTGCGCTGCAACACACTTGCCGGAGCGACGCGCGCGCCGGCCGGCTGGCTGTCGATCAATCGCACGCCGTCCTGTTGCCCCGGTAATTCGCGGGGGAAGGGCAGCCACGCGCGGATGGTTTCGCCGGGAGGTACCGCATCGGCGCGAACGGTGACGGTCTCCGTCACCCGTACGTGATTGGGCGTGACGCTGCTGCGGTGCGTGGCGAGCGCTTCACGCCGCGCGGCGCGGTGATGATCGTTGAGCGTCTCCATGGGATCGTCGTTGGACGGTGCAGGATGCGCGCGCCGCCCTGCTGCCTCCTTGCTGAGCAGAAACAGGTTATTCGGCGCGCGCTTGAAGTAGAGCGTGTGGCCGTCGATCACCTGATGCTCGATCAGACCTTGCTGATCCCAGCGCGCGAACTCCGCATCGGAGAGATCGGGAATCTGCTTGCGCACGCGTGCCTTGGCCGCGTCGATATCCAGCGTGAAGTCGAGCAGGATACGGCGCATGCGTTCGCGCTGGAACAACAACGCCTCTCGCGTCTCCGATGGAAGACCTGGCTGCGCGAGCGCCTTGTCGATGTCCGCATCGGCTGCCTTGAATTGCCCGGCATCGATCAGCGCGACAGCGTGCGGCACGGGTGAATCATCGACGCTCGACGGCATCGCCACGGGTGAAAGGCAGCAAAGCACCAGCGCCATCGGCAGTGCGCGCAGGCGTCGTAAAGCGAAAGAGGGTGATTCCGTCCGCACCTGCCGCTTCCCCAAGAACAAGGCGAAGTCGCTGTTTAGCATGGCTTGCAAATGACGGTCAATAAATTATGCTTCGGCCGTCCATTGCATGAATTAGATATTCCAAAAGTTGTGTAAGGTATTCCAAAAACGAATGTGATCGGGGAGTCAGAGGGGACACATGATCCATACGGCCTGGCCTTATCTCGCTGTCATGTTGCTGGCGGCGGGCTTGTTTCCCGCTCTCGAGCGGCGCTTCCATTGGCGCTTCTTCGAAGTGCTCCCGCCCATCGTGCTGACCTACCTACTGGTCACCGCGCTCGCGGTCACGGGCCTGTGGCAGGTCAACGACGAAATTCGCGGCACGCAGAGCCTGCTGATCGAGCACATGGTGCCCGCGCTGCTGTTCCTGTTGATGATCAACTGCGATTTGCGTGCCATCTACCGGCTAGGGCCTCGTGTGCTCGCCGTGTTCTTCGTCACCATGGTCTGTTTGTTCGTTGCCTTCGTCGGCACCTTCCTGATGTTTCGCTACTGGCTCCCGGGCAATGCCTGGCAGCCGCTGGCCGCGCTGTCGGGCAGTTGGATCGGTGGCACGGCCAACATGGTGGCCGTGAAGCAGGCTATCGGCATGCCGGACCGTTTGCTGGCCTTCTCTTTGCTCACCGACGCGCTGTGCTACTCCATGTGGGTCGTTGTGCTGTTCGGGCTGGGTCGCGTGGCCACGCAGTTCAATCGTTGGACACGCGCCAAGTCGAGCGCGGACATGGTGGTGGAGGAAACCCGCAACAACGGCCCGACCACACCCGACAACGTGCTGTTATGGCTGGGCATGGCGCTGGCGGCGGCGGCTTTCTCGGCGTGGCTGGCTGATCGTCTGCCCACGTCGGACATGATCTCCCCGACCACCTGGACCATCATGCTGGCCACGGCGCTGGGTCTGGTTGCGGCGCATACGCCGCTGGCCCGCTTTGCGGGCGCCAACACCATTTCTAGTGCCTTGCTCATCAGCGTGGTGGCGATCCTCGCTTCGCAAAGCAACTTCGACGGCATCGGCTCGGCGCCGCTCTACATCGGCTGCGGTATCTGCATCATCGTGATTCACGCGGTGCTGCTCGCCCTGGCGGCGCGTCTGTTCCACTTCGACCTGTACCTGTGTGGCATCTCTTCGCTGGCCTGCATCGGCGGTGTAGCCGCCACACCCATCTTGGCGGCGAGCTACTCCCGGTCACTGGTGCCGGTGGGCATTTTGCTCGCGTTGCTCGGCTATATCCTCGGTACGGGATTCGGTCTGCTGGTGGCGTCGGTGATGTCGTCGCTGGCCATTGCCTAGGAATCATCATGCGATCCATGCCTCGCCTGACGTTCTGCCTGATCGCCGCCCTCGCGGCCGCGCCGTCATTCGCGGACAAAGGGCCTGCCGCCGTTCTTGTGCCGCCATCCGGCGTCATCGGCATCGCTAACAATGCGATGCTCGGGCCGGACTTCTGGATCAAACAGTCGACACAGTCGGACCAGGTCTTGCTGGACGCCGTTGAGATCGGCCAACGAAACGCCAACCTGCTCAAGGTCGATCCGTCCATGCATGACCTGCATGCGATGCCGGCGCAGCTTGACCGTGCAACGGTCACGGGCTGGATCAACGACCTTTCGCAGTATCCGAAGCGCAAGCTCTATGACATCAAGGGTCAGCCCGTACCAGAGAGCGTGCACGACCAACTGACGGACGCGCTGGCGCTGGATGTCGTACCGGCGCAGCAATCCAGCCGCTACGGCATGATCGTGCAGCGCGCTGCGTTGCGTACGTTTCCGACCGATACGCGCGTGTTTACATCGACAGACGACACCGATATTGACCGCTTCCAGGAAACGGCGGAGTTCCCGGGCACGCCTGTACTCATCGCGCACACTAGTCGTGACGGGCGTTGGCTGTTCGTGGTGAGTCCCCGTTACGCGGCGTGGACGCATCGCGAGAACGTCGCCGAAGGCACTGCGGCCGATGTGCTGGCGTATGGCGGTCGTGCGCCGTACCGGGTGGTGACTGGCGGCACGATACGCACGGTCTTTACGCCCGAGCAGCCTGCCGTATCGCAGCTGCAACTGGACATGGGCGTTGCCGTGCCGGTGGTGTCCAATCAACCCGCCGACCAGCCGGTGAACGGCCAGTCGCCGTATGCCTCCTACGTGGTGGATCTGCCCATCCGGCAGGCGGACGGCAAGCTCGCCTTTTCGCCAGCGCTGATCCAGCGTAACGCGGATATGCAGGATGACTTCCTGCCGCTGAGCGAAGCGAACATCATCCGGCAGGCCTTTAAATTCCTCGGTGAACGCTACGGTTGGGGCCATGACTACGACGGGCGTGATTGCAGCGGTTTCGTCTCGGACGTCTACCGCAGCCTGGGCGTGCAGATGCCCCGCAACACGAGCAAGCAGGCGATCAGTCCTGGTTTTACTCATCAGGCATTCGGCGATAAGGACAGTCACGACGAGCGGCTCAAGGCGGCGATGGCGCTCAAGGTGGGTGATCTCGTCTACATCCCGGGGCACGTCATGATGGTGATCGGCAAGCTCGACGGCGAGCCTTACGTGATCCACGACACCAGTGGCATTTCCTACCGGGATGGCACGGGTGGCATGCGCCGGGTCAAGCTCAACGAAGTGTCGGTGACGCCTTTGTTGCCGCTGATGTACGACGACAAGCACACCTATGTCGACCGCATGACCAGCATCGTGCACGTGCGCCCGTGAACGCGTTTCCATCCCCGTCACCCATCGAAGACAGGAAGTTGCCGAGCCCTATGAAGATCACCGACATCCAATTCGGCATGCTGCGGGTGCCGTTGAAGACGCCGTTCAAGACGGCGCTGCGCACGGTCAACCAGGTCGAGGACATTGTGGTGATGGTGCATACCGACACCGGCCACGTGGGTTACGGCGAGGCACCGGCGACGGCGGTCATCACGGGCGATACGCATGGTTCGATCGTCGATGCGATCCGGCACTACATCGCGCCACGCCTGACCGGCCAGGACGTCGCCGACCTCAACCGGCTTACGCAGTTGATCCAGACTGCGATGGAACGCAACACCAGCGCCAAGGCCGCGGTAGAGATCGCCCTTTACGACCTGTGGGGTCAGATGTACGGCGCGCCGCTATACAAGCTGCTCGGTGGCGGTGACCCGGTGATCACCACGGACATCACCATCAGTGTCGACTACATCGACAAGATGGTGGCTGACTCCATCAGCGCCGTGGATCGCGGTTTCGAATCGCTGAAGATCAAGGTAGGCAAGGATATCGGCGTCGACATTGAGCGCGTCAAGGCGATCTATGCAGCGGTGGAGAATCGCGCGCTGCTGCGCCTGGACGCCAACCAGGGCTGGACGGCCAAACAGGCGGTCTATGCCCTGCAGACGCTGGAAGATGCGGGTGTGCGGCTGGAACTGGTCGAGCAGCCGGTCAAGGCGCGCGACCTGGAAGGCATGCGCTACGTCACCGAGCGTGTGCACACGCCCATCATGGCCGACGAAAGTGTGTTTGGCCCCATGGAGGTGATGGACCTGATCCGCATGCGCGCCGCCGACATCATCAACATCAAGCTGATGAAGACGGGCGGCATCTCCAACGCCATGCGCATCGCTGACATTGCCGGCATGTACGGGGTGGAGTGCATGATCGGTTGCATGCTGGAGAGCAGCATCAGCGTGGCGGCGGCCGTGCACGTAGCAGTGGCCAAGTCGGCAGTGATCACCAAAGTCGACCTGGATGGTCCGTCGCTGTGCCAATACAACCCTGTCGACGGCGGCGTGGTGTTCAACGAATCGGAGATCTCGGTCACCGATGCGCCTGGGTTGGGCATCCGCGAAATTCGCGGCCTGGAAAAGTTGGAAGCCTGACATGTCGCCGCTGGTGAAAATCCGCGCCGAACGCGACCAGATGTCGGCGGTCGAACGGCGCGTGGCCGATTTCATCCTGGAGAACGCACAACTGTTGCGCGACTACTCGTCGCAGCAGTTGGCGGATGCGCTGGGTATCAGCCAGTCCAGCGTGGTGAAGTTCACCCAGAAGTTGGGCTTCAAGGGGTATCCCGATCTCAAGTATTCGGTGGGTGAAGCTATTGCGCGCGCCGACAATGGCGATGCTGCGCAGGTGGCGGCACACGTACCGGCCGCCGCGGACGAGTCGCCGGCGGGCAATCTGTGGCGGTGCAAATCCGCTTCGGAAGAAGAAACCCGCCTCATCAATGCACCCGAAACACTGCAGGCAGTAGCCGACGCCATTGCTGTGGCGGGCGCCGGTGGCAAGGTGTTCATGATTGGTCTGGGCGACGATGACATGTACGCGCGCGGCTTTGCGCAGCGCTTGTCGTTGCTCGGCATCCCCTGCGTGCACCACGTTGATGCAGGGCGCATGGCCGCCAGTGTATCCGCCGCCGGTGCGGGCGATATTTTTCTGGTGTTCTCCGAGCAAGGGCAGCATCCGGCGCTGTGCAAGATCGCTCGTTTCTTCCGCGAGCGCCGCGGGCGGTTGATCACGGTGACGCGACATACCTCCAACCCATTGCGTGCGCTGGCGGATATCGCACTACTGGTATCGGCGCACGATGAGCGGCCGTACATCCAGCCGGTGCTGTACCAGTCGGCGCTGCAGCATCTGCTCGATGGCGTGTTTGTGCAGTTGTGCGAAGGCGACGAGCAGCGTCATCTGCAGCTTCTCGCCAATCTCGAACGCATCCAGCAGATGCTGGATCCCTGAGTCACTCCACCAACGGCATCGCATGACTATGTCCATTCATCGCTTTCCGGTCCGCCGTTTTCTCGCCGCCGCACTGGCAGCCGCTGCCATCGGTCCCTCCGTGGCGGCCAGCGGCGATGTCGATTGGCAGGCATCGCGTCAAATGGTGCTGGTGATTACGCCCGACTGGAATGCGGATCATGGCGTGCTACGCGCCTTCGAGCGAACGGGCGACGGCTGGAAGCCGGTGGTGGATGCGCAGGCCGTCACCGTGGGTCGATCCGGCGCCGCCTGGGGCTTGGGCTTAAACGAGCCGCAATCGGACGGGCCGCAGAAGCACGAAGGGGATGGCCGCGCGGCGGCCGGCGTCTATCGCGTCGGTGAGGTATTCGGTTATGCCGCCAGCGGTGGCACGCGCATGCCCTATGAAGAGATGACGGATACCGATTGGTGCGTCGATGTGGACGGCTCGCCGTACTACAACCAGATCGTTGACGCGAAGAAGGTGGGGGAGAAAGCCGTGGCGGGTGCGAGCGAGCCGATGCGACGCGACCTGCACCTTAATGGCGATCAGCGTTACAAGATCGGCTTTGTCATCGAGCACAACGCTAAGGGAAAGTCGGGTGGCGGTAGCTGCATCTTTGCGCATTTGTGGGCATCGCCCACTGACGCAACTGCAGGATGCACGGCCATGCCCGAACCAGTCATGCGCCGGCTGTTGGCCTGGATGAAACCCGAAGATCAGCCGGTGTTCGTGTTGCTGCCGCAAAGCGAGTACGTGCGGTTGCGTGCGCCGTGGCATTTGCCAGTGTTGGGGAAGCAGCCTTGAGCCCCACCACGCGGGTCCTTATCGGGCTGGTGCTGGGTGCCTCAGGTGGTCTTGCCTTGGCCGCGTGGTCCCCAACGGTTGCCGTGCAGGTGGCGGATGCCGTGCAGCCGTTGGGTCGGCTGTGGCTCAATGCGTTGCAGATGACGGTCGTGCCGCTGGTGTTCGCCCTGGTGGTCGTGGGCGTGAACACGGCCAGTGATGCCGCAGCGTCGGGACGTATCGCGCGCCGGGCCATTGTGGCGTTCATTCTGATCTTGACCGGCGGCGCGCTCTTTGCGGCTGCCGCCGCCCCCCGCCTGTTCGCGTTGTTTCCCCGCAATCCGTCGCTGACGACGGCACTCGAAAGCGCCGTGGCGACACACTCGCCGGCGGCCACGGGCGCTGTGGGATGGGCGGAGTGGTTCAACGGCATTGTGCCGTCGAATGCGATCAATGCGGCAGCACAAAGCGCGATGTTGCCGTTGGTTGTGTTCGCGCTGTTCTTCGGCTTTGGTCTCACGCGTATCGCGGCGGAGCGCCGTATCTTGGTCGTATCGTTCTTCCAGGCCATCGCGGACACCATGATCGTGATCGTGCGCTGGGTGTTGTGGGTGGCGCCATTGGGCGTGTTTGCGTTGATCCTTGCGGTGTGCGCGCGTGCTGGCGTGCACATGCTGAGCGCCCTGGGCATCTATGTGCTGGTGGAATGCATCCTTTACCTCTGCCTGACCTTGTTGATGTTGCCGGTGGCGGTCGTGTGGGGTGGCGAGACGCTGCGGCGGTTTGTGCCCGCGCTGGTGCCGGCGCAGATCGTCGCGGCCAGCACGCAATCGTCGCTCGCCTCGCTGCCGGCGATGCTGGAGAGTGCGGAGCGGCGGCTCGGTTATCCGTCACAGGTGAATGCGTTGGTGCTGCCGATGGCAGTCAGCCTGTTCCGCCTGACGAGCCCGGTGCAGTACGTGACGTCTGCGTGTTTCATTGCATGGGCCTATGGTATCGACGTTGGCATGGCGCCGTTGTTCGCCGCCGCGCTGCTGGCGGTAGTGATCAGTCTCGGCTCGGTGGGGCTGCCCGGCGCTGTGAGTTTCATGGCGACCAATCTCCCGGTGGCGCAGGCGATGGGCGTGCCCGTGGGGCCACTGGGCCTGATGCTCGCCGTCGATGCCTTGCCGGATGCACTTGCCACCTTGGGCAACGTGACCGCCGACCTTACCGCCACCAGTGTGGTGGCCCGTCAATCCGCCAGGGAAAGTGAGACTGCATGAGTACGCTGCACGAGGCTGACATCATCGTGATCGGAGCTGGCATGGCCGGGGCCTCCGTGGCTTATTTCATGGCGCCGCACGCGCGCGTGCTGGTGCTGGAGCGTGAAGAGCATGCAGGCGTGCATTCAACCGGTCGTTCGGCGGCGTTGTTCTCCGAAACCTACGGCTCTGCGCAGGTGCGCGCACTCACCCGAGCCGCGCGCCGCTTCTTTGATCATCCACCGGAGGGCTTCGCCAGCCACACCATTCTTTCGCCGCGCGGCTCGCTCAGCGTAGGCACTGATGCGCAGATTGAGCAGGTCCACGCGCTGCACACCGACATGGCCTCGCGTACGCAGGGTCTTCGGGTGGTGGATGCGGCCTGGTTGCGCAATACCGTCCCCGTACTTCGACCGGAGATGGCGCAAGTCGGGTTGTACGAACCGGGCGCTGCGGATATCGACGTGAACGAACTGCACCAAGGCTTCTTGCGTGGATTGCGCGCGAGAGGCGGTCAGCTTCGCGTACGTGTCGACATCCGTTCGATTGAGCGCGGGCCGGGGCATTGGTTCGTCGATGCGGGTGACGAATGCTTCCGCGCGCCGCTGCTGGTCAACGCCGCCGGCGCCTGGGTGGACCAAGTTGCCGCGCTGGCCGGTGTGTCATCGCTGGGCATCCAGCCGAGGCGTCGCTCGGCTTTCCTGTTTGAGCCGCCATCGGGTATCGACACGGCAAGCTGGCCGTTCGTCACCGACGTCGAGGAGACGTTCTATTTCAAGCCGGATGCCGGGCTGTTGTTGGGTAGCCCCGCCAATGCCGATCCGGTGACGCCACACGACGTGCAGCCGGAAGAGCTCGACATCGCCATAGGCATCCATCGCATTGAAGAAGCGACGACGATGACCATTCGCCGCCCCACACGCACTTGGGCAGGCTTGCGCTCGTTCGTGGCCGACGGCGATCTCGTCGGCGGTTTCGAGCCGGGAAGGAATGACTTCTTCTGGGTAGCAGCCCAGGGTGGCTACGGCATTCAGACATCGGCCGCCATGGGCGAGGCCTGCGCCAACCTCGCGCTGGGGCGCCCACTGCCCAGCCATGTGCAGGATGCCGGTGTGACCGCCGCGATGCTCGATCCCTCCCGCCTGAAGGGCTGATTTCGCGCCGTACGGACCCCGAGATGGCGGGCATGTAGCCCGCCACTGGAAAAGTTGCCGTCGTTACTTTTGCCTGTCGGCCCGTTTGTGCCCGTCTCCTACGGCAGTCATGCTGCACCGCGGCGACCCTGGCCGCTACAATCGGTGTAACCAGCGGCCCAGCCGATGGCCATCCCCTCGGCACGAGACTCGCAGGTTCCGCCGCTTATGCTCCTGATGATCGACAACTACGACAGCTTTACCTTCAACCTCGTGCAGTACCTGGGCGAGTTGGGGCAGGCAGTGAAAGTGGTGCGCAACGATGCGCTGGACGTGGCGGGTATCCGGGCCCTGAAGCCCTCCCACATCATGATTTCCCCTGGCCCCGGCACGCCGGACGATGCGGGCGTGTCGCTGGATGTGCTGCATGAGCTGGCGGGCGAGATCCCGGTGTTCGGCGTGTGCCTGGGTCATCAGGCCATTGGCCAGGTGTTTGGTGGCAAGGTGATCCGTGCCAAGCAGATCATGCATGGCAAGACTTCGCCGGTGCGCCATCGCGGGCAGGGCGTGTTCGCCGGGCTGCCTGATCCGTTCGAGGCCACGCGCTACCACTCGCTGGTGGTGGAGCAGGATTCGCTGCCTGATTGCCTCGAGGTTACCGCGTGGACGGAGAACCCGGACGGCAGCATCGACGAGATCATGGGCCTGCGCCACAAGACGCTGCCGGTCGAGGGTGTGCAGTTCCATCCGGAGTCGATCCTCACGCAGTACGGTCATGATCTGCTGCGCAACTTCCTGGGCCTGCCGCTGAAGCTCGCTGCATGAACAGCGCCGGGACTGTGGGGCGCCGCGTCACCATCACGCCGCAGGAAGCGCTTCAGCGCACCATCGAACATCGCGAGATCTTCCATGACGAGATGATCGAGCTGATGGGGCAGATCATGCGCGGTGAAGTGAGCCCGCTGATGACGGCGGCGATCATTACCGGTCTGCGCGTGAAGAAGGAAACCGTGGGCGAGATCACCGGCGCGGCACGCGTGATGCGCGAGCTGTCCGCCAAGGTGGATCTGCCGCCGCACGAGCATTTCGTGGACATCGTGGGTACCGGTGGTGACGGCGCCTCCAGCTTCAATATCTCCACGGCGTCCATGTTCGTTGCTGCCGCAGCGGGCGCGCGCGTCGCCAAGCACGGTGGTCGCAGCGTGTCGTCCAAGTCGGGCAGCGCCGACGTACTGGAAGCGCTGGGCGCGGTGATCGACCTGCCGCCCGCCCAGGTGGCGCAATGCATGGAAGAAGTCGGCATCGGCTTTATGTTTGCGCCCAATCATCATCCGGCCATGAAGGTGGTGGCGCCGGTGCGCAAGGAAATGGGCGTGCGGACTCTGTTCAACATCCTGGGTCCGCTGACCAATCCCGCGGGCGCGCCCAACATCCTGCTGGGTGTGTTCCACCCCGACCTGGTGGGTATTCAGGTGCGCGTATTGCAGCAGCTGGGCGCGAAGCATGCCCTGGTGGTCTGGGGTCGCGACGGCATGGACGAGATCTCGCTGGGCGCGGCCACTCTGGTCGGCGAGCTGCGTGATGGCGAAGTACGCGAGTACGAGGTGGAGCCGGAGGATTTCGGCCTTGCCATGGCGTCCAGCCGGAACCTGCGTGTCGAAAACGCCGAGGAGTCGCGGGCCATGTTGCTGGAAGCCCTGGAAGGCCGTCGCGGTGTGCCGCACGATATCGTGTGCCTCAACGCGGGCGCAGCGCTGTACGCGGCCAACGTGGTGGATTCCATTGCTGCGGGCATTGAGCTCGCGCGTTCCACCATTGCCAGTGGCGCAGCTCGTGCAAAAATGGACGCATTCGTCGCCGTGACGCGGCGACTGGCCGGCGCGGGCTGACGCTCACGCCCTCTTCATGCACTGACCTATCAAGCTTTTGCCATGACTGACATTCTCCAGCGCATCCTGACCCGCAAGACTGAAGAAGTTGCCGAGCGCAGCGCGAGGTTGCCGCTGGCCGAACTCTCCGCGCGCGTGGCAGATCTGCCGGAAACGCGCGGCTTTTCGGCCGCCATCGAGGCGAAGATCGACGTCGGCCTGCCTGCCGTGATCGCCGAAGTGAAGCGGGCCAGCCCGAGCAAGGGCGTGATCCGTCCGGACTTCGACCCGGCGGCGATTGCGCGCAGCTACGAGAAGGGCGGCGCAGCTTGCCTTTCCGTGCTCACCGACAAGGATTTTTTCCACGGCAGCGAAGACTTCCTGCAGCAGGCGCGTGCGGCGTGTTCGCTGCCGGTGCTGCGCAAGGATTTCGTGATCGATCCCTATCAGGTGTACGAGGCCCGGGTGATCGGTGCCGACTGCATCCTGCTGATCGTGGCTGCTTTGGGCGACGCCGCCCTGCTCGAGCTTTCGCTGCTCGCCGCTGATCTCGACCTCGACGTACTCTGCGAAGTGCATGACGCGGAAGAGCTGGAACGCGCGTTGGCGCTTCCCGTGCCCCTGATCGGGGTCAACAACCGCAACCTGCGCACTTTCCACACCTCGCTGGATACGTCGCTGGAGCTGCAGCAGCTGATGGAATACGACCGCATCCTGGTCAGCGAGTCGGGCATCCACACGACTGATGACGTGGCCACGCTGCGCGACGCTGGCATCAATGCTTTCCTGGTCGGTGAGGCGTTCATGCGCGCTGATGATCCCGGTGCGGAATTGCAGCGCCTGTTCGCCTCGACGTAAACACACGCCAGGCATCGACGTATGACCACAGCGGAAACCAGTCTCGGGCCGGCAGCGGCCGAAGCGGCCGTGGCCTCGCCGCGAACAGTGCTGTTCGATTTCGACGGCGTGCTGATCCATGGCGATGCCTTCTACATGTTCATGCGTGATCGCTACCAGCGCTCGTGGCTGCGGAAGCTGGGCGCCCTGTGTGCGCTGCCGTGGATGCTCATCGTGTCGCTGTTCTCCCGCAGGCTGGCGGAGCGGGCGTTGGTCCACGTGGGGCTGATCGGCCTCAACGAGCAACGTTATCGGGCGGCGGCCGAGGCGTTTGGCGCGAGCCTGGTGCGACGTCCGAAGCAGTTCTGCCGCGATGGCCTGAATGCCCTGCGCCGCCACCAGGCGGACGGCGACCGGGTGATCGTGGTGACTGGCTGCGAACACGTGCTGGTCAGCCACATCCTGACCCAGCTCGGGCTGGGCGGCATCGAGGTATTGGCGTCGCACCTACGTCCGGGCCTGCTGGGCATGCGCGTGAAGCTGCACAACGTGGGGCGTCGTAAGCCTGCACAGCTGGCGGCTTTTGGGGTTAGCGAGTGGCATGTGGCCTATAGCGACTCGCTGGTCGATGCCCCCATGCTGAAGCCTGCGGCGGAGGCTGTGCTCGTCAATGGCACGCCCAAGCTCTGCAAGAAGCTGGAAAGGGCGTTGGGTCGCACCATTACGCGCGTCGACTGGTTCTAACCGGCATTTACCCCGTTCGGGTGCACCCTGTGCGCGGCCGCGGGGCGGGGAGGTTCGTCCTGTGGCTGGCGATGCTTGGAATGGCGTCGCGGGAGTCGGGCTTGTCCCGGCCCGGGGATCGAATTACGTTAGCACTTACATAATAGGTTCGAGGGTAGTCGGATGTACCTCCCTTCGCTTGCCCAGCTGGCGCTTGGCAGCCGGCTGAAGTCGCTTAGCGACCATTTCTACGCGGCCGTCGACGAGGTCTATCGCACCTGCGGCGCCGGCATCGAATCGCGCTGGTTCCCTGTGCTGCGCTTCCTTTGGGAGAACGGAGAAACCACCGTCAGCGACGTGGCGCAGGCTATTGGTCAGACGCATTCGGGCGTCAGCCAATTGGCCGACAAGCTGGTGGACGCTGGCCTGGTCTGCCGCAAGAAGGACGTCCAGGACGGTCGCCGCAGCCTGCTCGCGCTGACTGACAAGGGACGGGCGGATCTGTCGGCGCTCGGCCCGATCTGGGTGTCGGTGCGCCGGGGCATTGTGAAATCGCTGGGCGAGGAAGGGCTGCGAACGCTGCTCGACGCCTTGGCCGCGACCGAAGCCGCCGTGCAGGAGCGGCCGGTGGTCGAGGCGATGCTGGCCGAGCATGCCGTGCTGACCGCGGCGGCGCTGGAGGTGGTGCCTTACGAGCCCGCCTTGAAGGAGCACTTCTACAGGCTCAATGCCCAGTGGCTCGAGCGCCACTTTCGCATCGAGGATATCGATCGCGAGATGCTGGGTGACCCGGAGCGTTACGTGCTCGCCTCCGGCGGGGCGATCTTCTTCGCGCGCCTGGCGGGTGAGGTCATCGGCACCTGTGCTCTGCTGCACGAGTCTCCCGGCGTCTACGAGTTGTCCAAGATGGGCGTGGACGAGACCTTCCGGGGTATGGGGGCCGGCCGTTGCCTGTTGGCGGCGGCTATCGCCGAATTTCACCGGCGCGGCGGCAAGGAGTTGTTCCTGGAATCCAACAGCCGCCTGAAGACGGCGTTGCGCATGTACGAGCAGGTCGGTTTCGTGCTGCAGCCATCGACGCGCCCGGGCTCGCACTACGAGCGTGCGGACGTTTATATGGTCTACCAGCCGGACAGGAAGCGCAGCGCCAACGCCTGAGCTGCCTGGCTTTGCGCAAAAAAAAAACCCGGCCGAGGCCGGGTTCTTTAAGTACGGATGGCAGCGGGTTCAGCGCGTTCCGCGGACCACGATGGTTTTGCCAGCCACATCGATCATGCGTTGCTCTTCCAACTGCTTGAGCACGCGGCCGACCATTTCGCGCGAGCAACCCACGATACGGCTCACTTCCTGGCGGGAAATGCGGATCTGGGTACCTTCCGGGTGGGTCATCGCATCCGGCTCCTGGCACAGGTCCAGCAGCGTCTTGGAGATGCGATTGGTGACGTCCATGAAGGCCATGCGACTGACCTGGCGCGAGGTACGCAGCAGGCGATGGGTCAGCTGAGAGCCGATGGCGAACAGGATCTTCGGGCATTCCTCGCGGAGCGGACCCTCCATCAGCTGGAACAGGCGCTCGTAGCTGATCTCGGCCATCTCACAGGCGGTGCGGGTGCGCACCATCGATTCGCGCTGAGCCTGCTCCACGAACAGGCCCATCTCCCCGATGAACTGGCCGCGGCGCAGGTAGGCCAGGATCAGCTCTCGGCCTTGTTCGTCCTCGGTGCAGACGGCCAGTGAGCCGTCCACAATGTAATAAAGCGTGTTGGCGGGGTCTCCCGGACGGATGATCGCAGTCTTGCCCGGGTAGCGTCGGCGATGGCAAAGCGCCAGAAAGCGCTCCATCGAGGCCGGGTCCGGTGCGAAGTTAGCTGGCGCCTGGGAACGTTCAAAGGCTTGCTGAAGCTGGTATTTGAGTTGCGCCACGTTAGATCCCGTAAGATTCAAACGGGGTCCGCAAGCGTCCCCCGACAGTCCAATCCTTCCCCCCCTCCGGGCATTATGGCAAACTAACCGACCTGCCGAAGGTTCAGTTTTCCTTTTTTTTGCCGCATACTTCACGGTCTTTCGGACGCGATCCCTTTGTCGCGATCCGGTCACAAGGGTCGTGGAAGCTTCGTGCTTTCACGTCGAATTATCCAGCGGGGACCCTTGTAGCTAACCCGCCTCTACTGCTGGCCCCATCCCCGGCCATGGAGAGTCGTTGTGGTGAAACCGCTTCCCCGCCTGCGTTTGCAGGGCTTCAACAACCTGACGAAGGCTCTGAGCTTCAATATCTACGACATCTGCTATGCAGTGTCGGAAGAGCAGCGCCAACGCTACATCGAATACATCGATGAGCAGTACGACGCCGACCGCCTCACCCAGATCCTTACGGATGTGGCCGAGATCATCGGCGCCAACATCCTGAACATTGCACGCCAGGACTACGATCCGCAAGGCGCCTCCGTCACGATCCTCATCTCCGAGGAGCCGGTGGTAGAGAAGCTGGGCCGTGACACGATCTCCGATGCGGTGGTCGCACACCTGGACAAGAGCCACATTACTGTCCATACCTATCCGGAAACGCATCCGCACAACGGCATTGCGACCTTCCGCGCGGACATTGACGTGGCCACCTGCGGCGTCATCTCGCCGCTGAAGGCCCTGAACTACCTGATCGACAGCTTCGAGTCGGACATCGTCATCGCCGACTACCGCGTGCGCGGCTTCACGCGCGACGTGAAGGGCAAGAAGCACTTCATCGACCACAAGATCAATTCCGTGCAGGACTATCTGGCCAAGCACATCCGTCAGAAGTACGAGATGTTCGACGTCAACGTGTACCAGGAAAACATGTTCCACACGAAGATGCACATCAAGGACTTCGACTTGGACACGTACCTGTTCGAGGCCCACGCGGACGACCTCTCGTTCAAGGAGCGTCAGCGCATCGAGTCGCTGCTGCGTCGCGAGATCGAAGAGCTCTTCCACGGACGCAACCTGATGTAACGAAAAACCCGCCGAAAGGCGGGTTTTTTTATTCCTCCTCGCCCCTACGGGGGAGGGGCGGGGCTCGCGACGACGTCGCGATGTGGCCTTCAAACCCGATAAGCCACCGCCTTCATCACCATCGACGTCAAATGCATCACGCCAGGGATGGGAAACGGCAGATCAATGCCGCCACGCTCACGCGCGGCGTGAGCGTGGCGGATCTCATCGGCCTGCATCTGCGATAGCACGGCGCGCGAGCGTTCGTCTTGCGGGGGCAGTTTGTCGAGGTGTTCTTCCAGGTGCGCTTCCACCTGGCGCTCCGTTTCCACGACGAAACCCAGGCTCACCGGGTCGCCTGCGAGCGCGGCGAGCGCACCGATGGCATAACTGCCCGCGTACCACAAAGGGTTGAACAGGCTGGGGCGGCTATCCAGCTCCTTCAGGCGATCGGCGCACCAGGCGAGGTGATCGGTTTCCTCGGCGGCGGCATGCAGCAGGTGTTCGCGGATGTCTTCGTTGCGCGCCAGTGCGGCCTGACCGTCGTACAGCGCCTGTGCGCACACCTCGCCCGTATGGTTGATGCGCATGAGGCCGGCGGCATGGCGGCGCTCGGCATCGTCCATATCGGCTTCTTCGAACGTGTCGGCCGGCGAAGGGCGGGCCGCTTCCGGCGCGCCGGACACGGTTTCCAGTGCGCGTTCGATGCCAGCCAGCAGGCGGTCGAGCGGGGAAAGCGTGCGTGCGTTCATGGCGAGTTCTCCAATTGCTGCGCCAGCAGCGTAAGCGGATGCATGTGCGGCCAGTGCGCACCATGTTTATCCATGCCTGCAGCCAAGTGCAGGCGGCATCCGATATTGGACGACAACAACTGCTGTGGCGCCAAGATGGCGATCTGTCCCAGTACGCCATCGCGAAGGCGCGCTGCGCGCTCCGGGAACTCCAGCATGTGCGTACCCGCTGCCCCGCAGCAGTGTGGCGGGCGCGGCACCACCGCAAGGTCCAGCGACGGCACTTTGCTCAAAAGTTTCTGCAGGGCCGATTCGCTACGCGCGACATTGAGTTGCGTGCAGGGCAAATGCAGGGCGACGCGCCGTTCCAGTGGGCGAAAGCTCAGGCGATCCATGCGTTCCGCAAGCAGGGTCACCGGGTCGGTCACACTGACATCCGGAAGGGCACGGCGCAGCGCGCCCAGGCAGCCGGGCGTCACCGTAACGAGTTGCGCAGCGCCAGCATTGCGCCAACTGTCGCGCACGCGTTCGGCAAGACGATCGGCCATTTCCATCTCGCCACCGTGCAGATCCATCGCGCCACAGCAAAAAGCGGGCAGCCGGTGAATGCGGTAGCCCACCGCCTGCAGCAACGTCACGGCAGCGCGCTCAGCTGTTTCGTCTTCGACGCTAGCGACACAGCCAGGGAAGATAGCCACCACGGTTTGGCCGGCTTCCGGGGATGGTGCGAGCGATGCCGGCAAGGCGGTTCCGTCATCGGACCAAGTGGCTAGCGCGGCACGCCACGCGGAATTCGCCGGTAGCCGGTCGGTGAGGCGCTTCTTCCAACGCTCCAGGCCTGTAGCGTCGGCGACCCGCGAGGCAAGGCGCAGCAACGTGGGCTGCTTCAGCATCGCCAGCAATTGCCGCGGACGCTCCGGCGCGGGACCGATCAGTGCACGCGTTTCCACCAGCAACTCGTCGTATTTGACGTTGGCTGGGCATACGCGTTGGCAGTTGAGACAGCCGAGGCAGTGATCCAGGTGAATGCGCAAGGTAGCTGTGGGTTCCGCATCGCCTCGGGCCAATGCCGCAGCAATGGCAATGCGGCCCCGCGGGGATTCCGCCTCATTGCCGTCCAGGCCATAGGTGGGGCAGGTTGGCAGGCACAGGCCGCACTGCACGCACTGGTCGGCGAGGGCAGCGATCTTCTGTTTTCGAGTATGGGGGGGGCTTTTCAAGCGCCATAGTGATCATGCTATCATTGCCAGCTCGCATCCCACCGGTCGGTGGGCTTGCGCGATTGATGAAAACTCCGTTATCATCTCGCGCCTTTGTTCCACCGATTATGTGTACCGCCCTTGAGGCGGCAGCCCAGGTATTCTGAAATGAAAACGTTCAGCGCCAAGCCGGAAAGCGTCAAGCGCGATTGGTTCGTGATCGACGCCACGGATAAGACGCTCGGTCGTCTCTCGACCGAGATCGCACGCCGTCTGCGCGGCAAGCACAAGCCGGAATTCACCCCGCACGTCGATACCGGCGATTACATCGTTGTGGTCAATGCTGAGAAGGTCGCCGTCACCGGCGCCAAGCTGGACGACAAGATGTACCACCGCTTCACCGGTTACGTCGGCAACCTGAAGACCACGAGTCTCAAGGATCTGCTGGCCACGCATCCGGAGCGCGTCATCGAAATCGCCGTCAAGGGCATGCTGCCGAAGAATCCGCTCGGCCGCGCGATGTACCGCAAGCTCAAGGTGTACGGCGGCGCCGAACATCCGCATACCGCTCAGCAGCCGCAGACGCTGGAACTCTAAGGAATCATTATGGCGATCCAGCAGAACTACGGCACCGGCCGCCGCAAGACCTCCGCCGCTCGCGTGTTCCTGCGCAAGGGCAGTGGCGCGATCACGGTCAACGGCAAGACCCTCGACCAGTTCTTCGGTCGTGAAACGTCGCGCATGATCGTGCGTCAGCCGCTTGAGCTGATCGAAGCGACCGACAAGTTTGACGTCAACGTCACCGTTGCTGGTGGCGGCATCACCGGCCAGGCTGGTGCGATCCGTCTCGGTATCGCCCGCGCCCTGATCGAATACGACGAAACCCTGAAGTCCCAGCTCCGTAAGGCTGGCTTCGTGACTCGCGACGCCCGCGAAGTCGAGCGCAAGAAGGTCGGTCTGCACAAGGCCCGCCGCGCTACCCAGTTCTCGAAGCGCTAATAACGCTTCGACTGGCCGGTGCAACAAGTCAGAGCGCACCGCTCAGCAGGGTTTTGGGAGATCGTCTAACGGTAGGACAACGGACTCTGACTCCGTTTATCTAGGTTCGAATCCTAGTCTCCCAGCCAGAAACAAAAAGCCCGCCTTTATGGCGGGCTTTTTGTTTCTCGTTGGGAGGGTTCAGGAGACGAACCCCGTTCGACAAATTTGTCAGGAACAAATTTGGACAGCGCAACGCGCTGGCCCCGTAGCGCGTAGCGCGAAGGGTGAGCCCCAAGGATGGGGCGAACAATCCCAGACTCACACGCTAGCGAAAGCCCAAAACAAAGCCCGCTCCCATGCCGGGCTTTTTGTTTTTCGTTGGGAGGGTTCAGGAGACGAACCCCGTTCGACAAATTTGCCTGGAGCAAATTTGGACAGCGCAACGCGCTGGCCCCGCAGCGCGCAGCGCGGAGGGGTGAGCCCCATGGATGGGGCGAACAATCCCGGGCACGCACGCTAACGAGGGCCCCAGCAAAGCCCGCTCCAATGGAAAGCTTTCTGTTTTTCGTTGAGACACGGTAGACGGTAGGCGAACTGTCGTTCGAGAGACCTGCCCGCAATAGCAAGACTGCGTGCAACGCCAGCCATGTACCTCAGGACACAAAAAAGCCCGCCATAAAGGCGAGCTTTCTGTCCCGCACCCACTAGGCCTTACTCCCCCCGCTGCAACTCAACCTCATGCGCCCGCTTCACGTAATCCTGATAAGCCGGAATCGCTATCGCAGCAAGCATCGCAATCACGAAGATGGGAATCAGCATGAGGAAATAGAACGCGCCTTTGGGCGGCTTCGGGTTGCTCGAGCCGGTCTCCTTCCAGCGCGAAATCCAGCTCAGTTGGCCTTGCAGGTAGAACGTGGTGAAGAAGAACAACGTGACGCCACCGATCTCCACCGGCAGGTGGTATTCGGCGAGCTTGCGCTTGATGGAGCCAGCCATCGAAAAGTACGAGACGTACCAGAGCACGTAGTAGGCGAGTGAGAGCAAGCCGCCGAGACCCGATCTCCTGCTGTCCGCCGATATCACTTCACCAACGATGAGGCAGGCCAGGCCGGCGACCAGCATGGTGGTGGCCTTGCTGTCGCTGTCGATCTTCTTCACCCAGTTCGCTTGGATAAATGGCCAGACGATGGTGAAGATCCCAAGCGTAAGGATGCTGAACAGAAACACCAGACCCCAGTGCAGGGACGGCGGTGCGGGAAGGTTGCGACGGCTCAGAGTCTCGGACGCATCGTCGTCGTGCGATGCATAGCTGGCACCAGAGGGGCTTGGTGCCGGAGCACGCTCGTCGTAGCTGTAGGTCGGGCCAGGGCGATCCTCCGCGACAAAGACAGCGGGAGCGCTTGCCGCTGCCTTGGGTACTGGCGGGGGTGGCGTCGGGCTAGCGGCTTCTTCCGGGAACAGGGAGGACAGTGGCACCCATTCAGGCATGCCTTTATGCCAGGCCAGCGTATCGGGCCCGAAGCGCCCCTCGGCTATCCAGCGGCGTACCTCGTCTTCAGCGAAAGGGCCGCTCTTCTGCCCATTCTGCGCTATCCATATCTTCTCGCCGTTAGGCATGCCGAGTCCCCTTCCTGTCTGGAGTCACTGATTGCGAAGGCCTGCGCACGAGCAGGCGATGAAGTGGTTGCGCCTGGAGCCGTATGCCGCCCCTGCGGGGAAAGCCATGCAGGTACGACATGGAAAGCGCGATGCGAAGCAGACGGAATGAGACGTGTAGACGAAACCGCCCCTGCGCGTATTCAGCGCAAGCCTTGGTGCGGTCACGATGACAATTCCGCCTGTCGCCGGTGGTGCCGGGCACAGTCGGGTAAGCGATATGTTCCATCCACCGCTCCTGGTCCCCGGAAAAGAGCCTAGCGGTCGCTCGCTGGCGGTACAAGTTGGGCGTTGGGATTCGCTCTCCTGCACGACATTCACAGCCCAAGGACAGGATGGCGCCGAACCTTGCTGCCAGTCGCCGGCGATGCCGGTCAACTCATGAGCCGCCGATGCTCCAGTCCACCGCGCCAGAGGTCGATGCCGCTCCCAAGCCAACGGAGGAGCGCGAGTCGAGTGTGCTGGCGCCGCTGACGGTGCCGGTGTTCCGGCAGATCTGGATCGCCAACCTGTTCGGCAACCTGGGCACGTGGGCGCAGTCGGTGGCGGTGGCCTGGGTGATTACGGCGGCGCACGCCAGCCCGATCATGGTGGCGATGGTGCAGGTGGCATCTGCGATGCCATTGGTGGTGCTGTCGATTGCCACGGGCGTACTGGCCGACAACTACGACAAGCGGAAGATCATGCTGGTCGGTCAGGTGGTGGAGATGGCGGGCGCTATCTTCCTTACGGCGCTGGCTTTCGTAGGCACGCTCGACCCGACCTTGCTGATACTCGCGGTGCTTTGGATCTCGCTGGGCAGTGCTATCACCGTGCCGGCATGGCAATCGGCCGTAGGCGAGCAGGTGCCACATCGCATGGTGAGTTCGGCGGTGCTGCTCAACGGCGTCAACTACAACGTGGCACGCGCGGTCGGGCCCGCACTGGGCGGTTTGCTGCTCAGTGTGCTGGCGCCCAGTTGGGTTTTCCTGGTCAACACCATCAGTTACGTCGGTCTGATCGCGGCGTTGTGGTACTGGCAGCGCGAGCTGCCCGTTCGCACCTTGCCGCCCGAGCGCATGGGCGAGGGCGTCGTCGCGGCCATGCGCTTCACGTGGAATTCCACCGTGACGCGCCTGGCGATGTTGCGTTCTTTCATGTTTGGCTTCACTGCGAGCGTGATCTGGGCTCTGCTGCCGCTGGTGGCGCGCGAACGACCGGACGGAAGTGCCACGCTCTATGGCTACATGCTGGGTACGCTGGGTTTGGGCGCGATCCTGGGTAGCGTGCTGGTACCGCTGTTGCGCCGGCTGCTGGGATCCAGTCGCCTGATCAGTGCTGCCGCTTTCACCCTGGCCGTCATGCTGCTGTTGCTGGGTTACGCCGGCTCGTTGGCAGTGATCATGCCGGCATTGGGCGTGGCTGGTGCATGTTGGATCGCTGCATTGACCGAGTACAACGCGAACGTGCAATTGCTGGTGCCGGACTGGGTGAAGGGGAGGGCGTTGGCGCTCTATCAGACCGCGCTTTATGCCGGCCTCGCCATTGGCTCGTTCCTGTGGGGACATCTGGCGGAGACCATGGGTGTGTCCGGTGCCATCCTATCGGCGGCGGTCACCATGGGCATCACCGCGTTCCTGATGTACCACTCGCAGTTTCCGCAGTTCGATGCGGGCAGCGTGAAGCCGGCGATGCGCCCAGGCGATAAGCGGCCGGTGCTCGCGTTCGATCACGAGCGCGGCGATGTGGTGATGGCGATCGAGTATGTGATCGCTCCGGAGCAGGCTGGTGAATTCATGGCGCTGGCCGATGACCTCAGGCATCTGCGATTACGCAATGGCGTGCGCTACTGGGGCTTGTATCGGGATGTGCGCAGGGGCGAGATCTGGCGTGAAGTGCTGTTGATCGAAAGCTGGTTGCAGCACTTGCGCATGCTCGATCGCATGACGCTGGCGGACAAGGCGTTGATCGATCGCGCACGCACGCTGCACCAGGGGTCGGAACCGCCCAAGGTCACGGTGAGCGTCGCCTACGATTCGATGCCGTCTGCGACCGATATGACGTAAAGGCCATCAACGGCGGTGGTGGCTGACGAGCCCTCAAGCAAAAACGCCTCCCGGGGCCGGGAGGCGTTTTTTTCCTGCGCGATGAAGCGGACTTACATCACTTTGTCGCCCACCAGCACCACATCCGCTGCGCGGCGCGCGAACAGGCCCACGGTGACGATGCCCGGGATCTGGTTGAGGTCGTTCTCCAGGCCCACCGGGTCGGTAATCTGCCAGCCGTGCACGTCGATCACCCAGTTACCGTTATCGGTGATCACGCCGTCGCGCCACACCGGGTTGCCGCCGCGCTTGACGATCTCCCTACCGATCAAGCTGCGCGCCATCGGAATCACTTCGATGGGCAGCGGGAACTTGCCCAGCAGCGGGACCTGCTTGCCCGAGTCGATGATGCAGACGAACTTGTCGCTGGCCTCGGCAATGATCTTCTCGCGCGTGAGCGCAGCGCCGCCGCCCTTGATAAGGCGCTTGTGTGGATCGCATTCGTCGGCACCGTCCACGTAGAGCGTGAGTCGGCCGGTGGCATTGAGATCGAGCACGGGGATGCCCACGCGCTTCAGATGCGCGGTCGACTGGTCGGAACTGGACACCGCGCCTTGAATGCGATCCTTCAGGTCGGCCAGTGCATCGATGAAGAAGGCGACGGTAGAGCCGGTGCCGACGCCGACAATGGCTCCATCTTCGACGTAGCGGATGGCGGCTTCGCCGGCCTGGCGTTTTTCGTTGGCGCTCATGAGCGTGGGTTCCAATAAGGGGAAGAGTTATTCCATCGTCAGGATGTGGCGCCATTCCTCGGCGCCCACCGGCATGACGGAGAGTCGGTTGCCCTTGCGCACCAGCGCCATGTCGGCGAGCGCGGGTTCGGCCTGCAGTTGCTTGAGCGTGATGGTGTGCTTGAGCTTCTTCACGAACTTCACGTCCACCAGCGCCCAGCGCGGGTTGTCGCGCGAGCTGGCGGCATCGAAGTACTTGCTCTTCGGGTCGAACTGGCTGGGGTCGGGATAGGCGTCGGTGGCGACTTCGGCAATGCCGACAATGCCCGGTTCGGCACAATTGGAGTGGTAGAAGAAAATCCTGTCACCCACGCGCATGCCATCGCGCATGAAGTTGCGTGCCTGGTAGTTGCGTACGCCGTCCCAGGCTTCCTGACCCTTTTTCTTCAGGTCGTCGATGGAGAAGGCATCCGGCTCCGACTTCATCAGCCAGTATTGGGTGTTCTTACTCATGCGCTGGCTTCTCCATCCTCGCTGGTGGCGTGGCAATCGATCAGTTCCTGATCGGTGGCGATGAAATCGAGCGGCACGTCCCAGGGTTCTTCATCGATCTCGGGCAGCTCCTGGAATGCGTAGGCGATGCCGACCAGCAGTGGTTCGGTCGGGCGCACCTGCTCGTTGAGGAAGGCAAACGCGCGGTCGTAATAGCCCCCGCCCGTGCCCAGCCGGTTGCCCCGGCGGTCAAAGCCCGTCAGTGGCACCAGCACCAGATCGAGCTGGAAGGGTTCCAGCAGCTCGCTTGGCTTGGCGGGTTCAGGAATGCCGTAGCGGTTGGGCTGGACGTCCTCGCCGGACTGCCATGGCGCGAAACGCAGCTGATGGTTCGGGCCTATCACCGGCAGCAGGAACTGCTGTCCCCGCGTAGCCAGCGGCGGAATGACGAGGTTCAGCGGCAACTCGCCGTCGCAGGCCCAGTAACCGGCCACTCGCGCGTCTGTAAGGTACTCGGGGAGTTGTTCCAGGCTGCGGCGCAGCCCCTGAGCCGCGGCGATCCGCTGCGGGGGCGTCAGGGCGCGGCGCTGTTCGGCCAGTTGCCGGCGTAATTCGCGTCGCTGGGCGTTGGCGTCCACGTTCGCGTCTCCTGCAGTGCGAGCGGCCCCTGAATGGACGGCGCCGATGGGCGTTCGCGAGCCCTTTGCACTTGCGGCGCCTTTCGGCGCCGCAAGTAGGGAATGAGGTGGCGTTAACCGCGGTGCCGCTGCCCACCAAACGACCTTGATCCACGATGGATCAGGTGGGAGGGCGACATGGTCTCAAGGCTTTCCGCACGCGGCGGACATGCACAACGACCAATGAAAAGCCGACCCGGGGCCGTATTTAGGAACAAGGCAAATGTAAGAGTGTGCTGGCGCACACCGCAGATAACGCCGTGGACTATTTTATGTGGGCAGCGAGTGCGGCTTCAAGCTTGCGACGCAATGCGGTGATGCCGTCAGTCACGCTCTGATCAGAGCCAGTGTGCTGCTTGCGCAGCGCCAGGAACTCGTGCGTGACGCTGATAGCCGCCAGCACGGCCAGGCGGTCGAAGCCCGGCGCCTTGGCGTTGGCACGCAATTCGCGCATCTTGCGATCGAGGTAGGCGGCGGATTCCAGCAGCCCTTCGCGCTCTTCCGGCGCGCAGGCGATCAGGAATTCGCGATCCACCAGTCGCAGGGCGACCGGTTCGTTGGCGGTGGTACCCAAATTGCTCTCAGCCATTGTTCTCGAGCGCCTTCAGTCGCTGGATCATTGCCTCGACACGGCTGCGCGCCTGTTCGTTGCGTGCCATGAGGCCGGCACGTTCACTGGCCAGCTGTTCCTGGCTGTGGCGCAGGCTGCGGTTTTCCTCGTTGAGGCGACGCACGGTGTCAAGCAGCCGGTCGACTTGTTCGCCGAGGGCTGCAAGCTCTTGCTTGACGGGGTCTGGCTTGACGGAATCGGGCACGCTCATGGGCGGAAACTATAACAGGAGGCCTGCCGAAAGCAGCAGGCTGGCGGACGTTCTGGGAACCAGTGCATTAAACTCGTGCATTGTCTTGAAAGGAGCCCCGCCATGACAGCAAACGAGCCCATTGGCTACGACGAATTGGACGCCGCGGCAGCCCGCCTGCAACTGGCGGAGGATGCGAGTGGCCTGCATGGATCGCTATGCGGGTTCCTGGCCGGTGGTGGCCGCGTGGGCCGACAATCGTTGGTGGCGGTGTTGCACTTGGATGCCGAGGCCGCCACGCCGTCGCCGGGCGATCAAGCGTTGCTGGAGCGCCTGGTTAAGCAGACGGAATCCGAGCTGGCCGACCCCGAGCTGGGTTTCGAGCCGTTGCTGCCGGCGGACGATCGGCCGGTGACCGAGCGCGCCGATGCCCTCGTTGACTGGTGTCGCGGTTTCCTCGGTGGCTTCGGTCTGGGCGGCGCCGAGACGCACGGCAAGTTGTCCGATGAAGCGCAGGAGATCCTCAAGGATCTCGGCACCATCGCGGCATCGTCCTTCGAATTTGGCGAGGAGGCTGAAGATGAGGATTCGCTGATCGAAGTCCATGAGTTTGTGCGCATGGGCGCGATGCTGCTGTTTGCGGAATGCTCGAACCGCCACGATTCCAGCAACGACACCGTGCATTGAATATTTCGTCCGAAGAGTACGCTCGTCGGCGCCGCCAGTTGATGCGCATGGCGGGCGAGGATGCTGTGCTCTTGATCGCCGCCGCGCCCGAACGTGTACGCAACGCGGATGCCAACTGGCCGTATCGGCAGGATTCGGATCTGCATTATCTCTCGGGTTTTCCCGAACCCGATGCCGTGCTGGCGCTGTTGCCGGGCCGCAAGCACGGCGAGGCCGTGCTGTTTTGTCGTGAGCGCGACGAGGAACACGAGCGCTGGCACGGTGAATCCATCGGCACCGATCGTGCCGTGAGCGAACACGGCATGGACGATGCGTTCCCCATCGACGACATCGACGACATCCTGCCCGGCATGATCGAGGGCAGGGCGCGTGTCTACTGCCATTTCGGTCGCGAACCCGAGTTCGACGCCCGCTTACTGAGCTGGATGCGTCGTCTGCGCCAGCTGCGCGGGGGCGGTGTGGTGCCGAAAGAGTTCGTGGCGTTGGGGCATCTGCTCCACGACCTGCGTCTGTACAAATCGCGCGGCGAGCTGAAGCTGATGCGTGACTCGGCATCGATCGCCGCCGAGGCGCATCGTGCGGCCATGCAATCGGCCATCGCTGGCCGCCATGAATACGAAGTGGAAGCCGAGATCCTGCGCGTTATGCGCAGCCGCGGTGCGGTTCCGGCGTTTCCACCCATCGTGGCCGGTGGCGCGCATGCCTGCGTGATGCATTACACAGCCAATCGCGCCATGTTGCGCGATGGCGAGCTTTTGCTGGTGGACGCCGGTGCGGAAGTGGATTGTTATGCGTCAGACATCACCCGCACCTTTCCCGTAAATGGCCGCTACAGCCGCGAGCAGCGCGCCCTGTACGAAGTGGTGCTGGCTGCGCAGCTGGCGGCCATCGACGAAGTGCTGCCCGGGCGTGCGTTCAGTGCGGCGCACGAGGTGGCCGTGCAGGTGATTTGCGAAGGGTTGTGCGCACTCGGCCTGATCAAGGGCGCGGCTGACGATGCCGTCGCCGACGGCAGCTACAAGCGTTTCTTTCCGGCCAAGACCGGGCACTGGCTAGGCCTCGATGTGCACGACGTCGGCGACTACCGCGTGGATGGCGAGCCGCGCGTGCTCGAGCCGGGCATGGTGGTGACGGTTGAGCCGGGCATCTACGTGCCGCCGGGTGATTTCACCGTGGCCGAACGCTGGCGTGGTATCGGTATCCGCATTGAAGACGACATAGCGGTGACCAAGGATGGCCACGACGTGCTGACCGACGGCGTGCCCAAGGATGCGGACGAGATCGAGGCCCTGTTGGCTTCGCGTTGAGCTGCTTCTTCGTGGTGGGAGCGCACCGCGTGCGCTCCCACCATGCATTGGCCGTCACCGCCCTGGTGGGTGCGGATCCTTGCGTTGATGTGCTTCGTCGGTTGCCTGCACCTCGTACCACATGGCATTGAGGATGCCGAACGCTGTAGCCAGGCCGAGGCCGAGAATCCAGGAGAAATACCACATGGCGTCGTTCCTCTCTCAGTAGCCGTGGCCGGAGTGGCGCACGTGGTCTAGCGTGACGCGGCCGCGCATCACGTGGTACACCCAGCTGGTGTAGATGATGATGATGGGCATGAAAATAATCGTCATGGCCAACATCAGTCCCAGCGTCCCCTGACTGGATGACGCATCCCAAACGGTGAGGCTCGAACGCGGGTCAAGGCGCGACGGCAGCAGGAACGGAAACAGCGCAAAGCCGGCAGAAAGAATGGTGCCCGCCACCATCAGGCTACTGCATATGAAGCCGCCCAACCCCTTTTTACCCACGGTGAGCTGCACGCCGATGGCGCCGGCAAAACCGAGTACGGGGGCCAGCCAGAAATACGGGTGCTCCATATAGCTGGCGAACCAGCTGCTGCCATGCGCCACCTGCTTGAAGAGCGGATTGGATACGCCATCCGTCACCACTGGGCCGACGATGGCGTAGCCGGGCACGCCATAAGCGAGCCAGATGCCAGCGACGACGTAGAGCACCACATAGGCAAGCGTGGTCCAGCGCGCCACGCGAACGGCACGGTCGGCGATGATGTGGTCAGCCTTGTACGCTGCCCAGCAGGCGCCGTGGGCCAGCAGCATGCTCAGCGAGACCAGGCCGGCGACCAGTGCGAACGGATGCAGCAATTCGAAGAAGCTGCCATGCCAGCTCATGCGCAGATCGTCGTCGAATTGAAACGGCGCACCCAGGAACAAGTTGCCGAAGGCTACGCCCGAAATCAGCATCACCACGATGCCGGATGCGGTCAGCACGTAGTCCCACACGGTGCGCCAGCGTTCGTTGTGCACCTTGCCGCGGAAGTTGAAGCCCACAGGCCGCAGGATGAGTGCTACCAGCACCAGGAAAATCGCCAGGTACATGCCGGAGAACGACACCGCATAAAGCTGTGGCCACGCCGCAAACGCCGCGCCGCCGCCCAGCACGAACCACACCTGATTGCCTTCCCAGGTGGGCTCGATGGTTTCCAGCATCACCAGCCGCTCGTCTTCGGTCTTGCCTAGCACGCGCAGCAGCGCTGCGATGCCGAAATCGAAGCCATCCATGATGGCAAAGCCGATCAGCAGCACACCGAGCAGGGCCCACCAGATCACGCGTAGCGTTTCATAGTCGAACATGGCGTTCTCCTCAGGCGTGGGCCGGTGCGGTGGTGACGGCGGGCGCCGGTTCGGTCGGCGGCCATAGGCCGAGTCCGTCCGGGCCCTTCTTCGCGTACTTCACCATCAGCACGGCATCGATGATGGCCAGCACGCTGTAGAACAGCACGAAGCCCGCCAGCGATGTCCACACCTGTCCGGCCGTGACGCTGGACACACCCAAAGCCGTCGGCAGGATGCCTTCAATAGACCAGGGCTGGCGGCCGTATTCGGCCACGATCCAACCCAGTTCGGCGGCAAGCCACGGCAACGGCAGGCTCCACAGGGCGAGCTTGAGCAGCCAGCGGCGCTTGTCGAGCTGGCGCTTACTCGCCTGCCAGAACATAACGCCGAACAGCAGGATGAAATAGAAGCCGCAGGCCACCATCAGGCGGAATGACCAGAACAACACGGGCACATTCGGGATGGTGCTGTCGGCCGCCTTCTGGATATCCGCTGGCGTGGCCTTGCGCGGGTCGTCCATGAAGCGCTTGAGCAGCAGCGCATAACCCATGTCCTTGTCGTGCGTGGCCAGTACATTCTTGGCCTGCTCGTTGTTCTTGTCCTGGCGCAGCGCCAGCATCGCGTCGTAGGCGAGGATGCCGTTGTTGATGCGGCCCTTGGTGTCTTCCACCAAATTGGCGATGCCCGGAATCGGTTTGTCGATGGAACGCGTGCCGATCAGGCCCATCACCCACGGGATGCGCAACGCATAGTGCGTGGTGTGGTTCTCCACGTCCGGCACGCCGATCAGCGTAAAGGACGCGGGTGCGGGTTCGGTTTCCCACATGGCCTCAATGGCCGCCATCTTCATCTTCTGGTTCTCGGAGACGGCGTAACCGGACTCATCGCCCAGCACCACCACCGACAGCGCGGCGGCCAGACCGAAGCTGGCGGCGACCGTCATCGAGCGCTTGGCGAAATCGGTGTTGCGTCCCTTCAGCAAGTACCAAGCGCTGATGGACAGCACGAACATCGAGCCCACCACGTAGCCGGCGCTTACCGTATGCACGAACTTGGCTTGGGCGACGGGGTTGAACATCACCTCGGTAAACGAGGTCACCTCCATGCGCATGGTTTGCGCGTTGAAGGCCGAGCCCACCGGATTCTGCATCCAGCCGTTGGCGATGAGGATCCACAGCGCGGAGAGGTTGGTGCCCAGCGCGAGGAACCAGGTGGTCAGCAGATGCGACACCCGCGACATGCGGTTCCAGCCCATGAAGAACAGGCCGACCAGCGTCGCCTCGAGGAAGAACGCCATCAGGCCCTCGATGGCCAGCGGCGTGCCGAACACGTCGCCCACGTAATGTGCGTAGTACGCCCAGTTCATGCCGAACTGGAATTCCATGGTGACGCCAGTGGCGACACCCATGGCGAAGTTGATGCCGAACAGCACGCCCCAGAACTGCACCATGCGCTTCCAGACTTCGCGCCCGGTCATCACATAGACACTCTCCATGATGGCGAGGATCCACACGATGCCCAAGGTGAGCGGCACGAACAGGAAGTGATAGAGCGCGGTCAGCGCGAACTGCAGGCGTGAGAGCGTGACGACATCGGAGTCGATGATCATGGGCTGTCTGCTTGCGGTGAGGAAGAGGAGGGTGCCGGTGCGAGCAGATGCTCGATGGCGGAAGGGCGGGTATCGGGTCGGGCGTAGTGTGCTGCGACTACCCACCAGATCAGCGAAATAAAGGCGATCTTGGCGAGCACCAGCAAGATCAACTCGCGCCCCAGTCGACGCAGTGGCGGCCTAGGTGGGTCGATGGAACCCGGGCTTGAACGGGCCGGCTCAACGGACGGCGTGGGCATGCTTCAGACCCCTGGTTTTACCTTGGGCGAGCATACGCAAGGAATGTGAAGTTGTCGTGCGGGACGATGACGCAGTGGTGGATAGCCGCGTGGGCTGAAATGTCACTACGAGCGTGGGGCGTCCTGGTGTAGGTGTTTTTACCTACGGCCTGCCCGGGGCTTCCGGGCAGGCTCCTTCAAAAAGTGTTTCGTGCTTGCTGCTCAACCGATGAGTGCAAAGGCGTCGCGCGTGAGGTTCTCGGGTGCGCCATCGGTGCACACCACGTCGTCTTCGATGCGGATGCCGCCATAGGGGCGGAAATGCGCTACACGTGACCAGTCGATATCGGCGGATACCGGTTTGGCACGCAGTTCGTCGAGCAACATGTCGATGAAGTACAGACCAGGTTCGATCGTCACCACCATGCCTGGTTCGAGCACGCGGGTCATGCGCAGGTAGGGGTGACCCTGGGGCCGCGCGATGGCGCCGCCCGTTTCCGACGCCTGGAAGCCAGACACGTCATGCACCTGCAGGCCGATGGGATGACCCAGGCCATGCGGGAAGAAGGCGGCGGTGACACCCGACGCCACGGCGCTCTCTGCGCTCATGCGAATGATGCCGTGCTCGCGAAGCACATCGGCCAGTACGTGGTGCGCGTGGATATGCAGCTCAGGGTAGCTCTGGCCCGCGCGCACCTTCGCCACGAAGCCTCGCTGCGCCACATCGACGCTGTCGATCAGTGCCTGGAACTCGTCGTGACCCTTGGCGGCGTAGGTGCGCGTAATGTCACTCGCATAACCTGCGGCGCTGGCGCCCGCATCGATCAGGAACGAGCGGCTTTCCGCTGGCGCCTTGCGGTCGAAGTGCGTGTAATGAAGCACGGCGCCGTGTTCATTTAGACCTACGATGCTGGCGTAAGGCAGTTCGGCGTCGATCTGGCCCGCTGCGGCGAGATACGCCATGTGGATGCCGAACTCGCTCTCGCCCGCGTGGAAGGCGTGCTCCGCGGCGCGGTGCGCACGCGTGCCGATGCGGCTCGCCTCGCGCATCAGTTCCAGCTCGTACGGTGTCTTGTACGAGCGGTGCCAGTGCAGATAGTCGAGTACAGCCTGCGGGTTGTTTGCTTCGGCGCCTGGCACCTCTGGGCACTCCGGACCGAGGATGGCGCGACGCGTATATTCACCGGGCAGGAGGGCGACGGCATCGGTGGCGTTGCGCACGATCTCGATGTCGAAGTGCTCGACCCAGTAGCCGCTTGGTGCTGCGGGCACCACATGCCAGTAATCCTTGGGCTGCAGATAGATCAGCTTCGGTTTCTTGCCCGGCGTGTAAACGATCCAGCTCCCCGGGGTGTCGGTCAGCGGCAGCCAGTGGCGGAAATGCGGATTCGCGACGAAGGGGTAGTCCTGATCGTCGAGGAATTTGCGCAACGGCGATCCCGCCGCGATCACGAGGTGATCGAAGCCGCCCAATGCGAGCGCCTTGTCGGCGCGCTGGCGCAGGGTGGCGAGGTGCTGGGGATAGAGGGGGGGCGAGGCGGTCTTGCATGTTGACTCCGGGGAGGCGCCTGGGTGTTTGGGCGTTGGGGCGAAGGGGAGGGGGACATGATGGCGCGGTGGGGGCGGCATCGCCAGTTTTGGGGGGCGCACTTTGCTCCCTCTCCCTTTTGGGGAGAGGGTTGGGGTGAGGGGTCGATCTAGCCTCGCCGTTTCATCTTTAGCCGTCAGCCCGGCGGAGGCCGGGGTCCAGTAGCGGTATCGCTTGGTTGTCGCGTGGTCGCGACTTGGCTCGCCTGCGGCGGGCTTTCGCCCTCCTACCGGAGGCCGAGTCACTTTTCTTTGCTTGCCCACGCACGCGCAGGAGCGCGTGCGAACGGCGAAGCCGGCCCGAAGGGCGAAGGGCAGGATGCCCGGAGTAAAGAAAGTAACCCGAAGAAAGGGCACCCCCACTTGGCGCTGGCCGGTGAAGCCGGCCAGTTCGTGAGGGGCGGCCGGGCTTTTCGACAGGGCTCCTGCCCTGGCGAAAAGGGATCGGCATCCCTGCCGATCCCCCTGGGGGCCTTTTCGTCCACCCCTCACCGCCGCACAGGGGGCCCGAAGGTCAAATGCGAAAGCCCACGGCTCGTGCAGCTTTGCTGCACATCGCGTCGTGGCAGATCGCGTTGCTCCTGCCTTACAGCGCAAAGTCAGGGCAGACGGACGATGCCGTTACGTGGCGAGTTCTCCACATCGGTCGGGAAGCGTAGCGACTACCTGCTTTAAGTCCTTTCCGCCACGCCGCGGTGCGAAGCGCTCCGGGGTACCCGCTGTGTAGAGGCGAAGGTGGCCAAGCAACAACGTTCCTCACCCGTTCGGGCTTATCCCAGCGGCATGCTACGGGCGTTGGCCTGTCAGGCCATTTCTTTGGGTTACTTTTCTTTTGGGCCAGTAAATGAGGTTCTATATATACTCTCTATGTCGCTCAAGGATGACCCATGCAGGACGCACGAAACATCAAGGTCTATAGCTACTTACGCTTCAGTGATGCCCGGCAGGCAGCCGGCAGCAGCGCCGATCGACAAACCCAATACGCGGCCGCTTGGGCCATGCAGCGCCAACTTACGCTGGATCAATCGCTCTCCCTCCGGGATGAGGGGCTCAGTGCCTATCACCAGCGCCATGTGAAGCAAGGGGCGTTAGGGACCTTCCTCCAAGCCATCGATGACGGCCGTATCCACGCCGGGTCTGTCCTGGTCGTGGAGAGCCTCGATCGCCTGAGTCGCGCCGAACCCCTCCAGGCCCAGGCGCAGCTGGCCCAAATCATCAACGCAGGGATCACGGTGGTGACTGCCAGTGATGGCCGGGAGTACAACCGAGAGCGCCTCAAGGCCAATCCCATGGATTTGGTCTACAGCCTGCTGGTGATGATCCGCGCGCACGAAGAAAGCGACACCAAGAGCAAACGGGTCAAAGCAGCGATCCGCCGCCAGTGCGAGCAGTGGCTGGCCGGCACCTATCGGGGCCGTATCCGCCACGGGCAGGACCCTCAGTGGCTTCGGTGGGAAGACGGTGCATGGCACCTGATTCCGGAGCGGGTCGCGGCGGTGCAACAGGCCATCGAATGGTTTCGGGCCGGCCACGGCGCCACCACGATTGTCGATCGTCTCCAGGCGGTCGGCTTGTCCATTTCTCACCGTGGCTCGTCGGTATCGCATTTGTACAAGCTCTTTCGCCTGCCCGCCCTCCAGGGCGTCAAAACGCTGTCGATCGATGAGACCGCGTATGCGCTAACGGCGTACTACCCACCGATCCTCCGCACCGAGGCCTTCGACGAACTTCAGGTACTCATCCGCCAACGCGGACGGCGCAAGGGCAAGGGGGATATCCCCGGCATGATCACCGGCATGCGCCTCACCACCTGCGGGTACTGCGGATCAGCGATGGTGGCGCAGAACCTTATGCGTCGGAAGCGGGATGCACAGGGCCAGGTCCAAGACACGTATCGCCGTCTGGCCTGCAGCTCCGGTACCACACACCGTCGGTGTCCGGTCGGCGGCAGCACCAGCGTCGCGCCGATTGAGCGGGCGTTGCTCGACTTCTGTTCGGACCAAATGAATCTGCATGCCCTGGTCGACCCGGCCGCCGTCCATGAGCCGGCTCGGCAAAAGCTGGCTATCGCCAAAGCCCGCGCCGCGGACGTGGAAACACAGTTGGGGCGCTTGACCGACGCTTTGTTGCACGACGAGGGGGCCGCTCCCGCCATCCTCGTGCGTAAGGTGCGCGAATTGGAAGACGCGCTGGAGCCGTTAAAGCGCGAGGTGGTTCAAGCAGAACACGAGCTGGCGACGGTATCCCGGAAAGCGCCAGTCGCCGCGGACGCCTGGCGTGCCGTGGTCACGCGCGTGAAGCAGCAGGAGGCTGACGCCCGTCTTCAGGCACGCCAGCTTATCGCCGATACCTTCGCCCGGCTGGTGGTGTATCACCGCGGGGTCGAGCCGAGCGACGGCGCCGACACGGCGCTCGACTTGGTGCTCGTCCCGCATGGCGGCCCCTCGCGGGTGCTACGCATCGACCGCAAGACCGGGGCATGGCTTGCTACGGAAGACGCGATTGGAGCCCAACCACGCAGCACGGACAATGGTCGGCTATCCCAATAGAGAAGAGCGCGCCTAGTGCATGGATTTGAGGCCTTTCGACTAGCGAGAAGCAAGGACCTACAAAGCATCTCGAAAGCCACAAGAGGCGAGATGGAAGCCGATGAGCTGCTCTCCGAAGCCTTCTTTCTCGCGATGGAGATCGCGGAAAAAACGCGCCATTCTCTCAACCTCAATTTGGCTTCCGATCAGGAGCTCCTTCTTCGGTGGCTCAATGCCAAATTTGTCCGTTTCGCCGACAAGACAATGCGGCACAGCGTCAAGCTGGACGAGGGATGGGACGATGATGGGGACGATTGGAGCAGAGGTACGAGGCTAGCCAATGCGCTAACGGCTCCGGCCACTTATGACCCCCTCAATCATCAAGTGATGGTTGAAGATGATCAGCAACAGATGAGCGCAGTAGAAGCTAGCTATACCGAAGCTGCCGCCTACACGATCCTACTGATCGACCGAAGCTGGGACTTTAAGAGGCTTGCGGATGATCTCCATCTTGGCCGAACAAAAACTCTCCGAGCCAGAGTCGCGCGCGCGGCTGACAAAGCGCTCTGGCAATCTTCCTTGTTCGACGGTATCGAGCGCATAGATCCCCAGTTCATGCCCACTCGCTCACGTGGCACCAAACGGGCTCTGACGGCCCTTCGCCATTGGTTCGCGCGGTGGAGGAGCTATCGAGCACCGGCCCCTCATCGGCCCAATCCAGCCCCACGAACACTGTGAAATCGTCATCCCGATGGGTGCGCATACCTCTCCGCGCATATCCCGCACGCTTCTAGCTGCGGAGCGTCCGCTTCGGGTCGGAAGCGGACCTGTTCGAGGTCACCCTTATTTCTTCGACAGCTCGTGAAAGAATTCTAGTTGGACCTCAGAGATGTGTGGCGCCCCTTCCACATCTCGCCTGGTCCACACATCGCGCTCGTCCTCAATCGGGAAATAGGTCTCCATGGCGTGCGCCCAACACCCGCCCACGAATGCCGACCAAGCCCCCGCGATATTTCCTATGTCGTCGAGGATCTTCTCAAGGCTGGCCGACACATCGTCGGCAACCGCAAGCCGCTTGAGCAGAGCGTGATTGGCGACCAGATCGGCGACGTAGTACAGCGAGTTACCGCTGGTATCAGCAAGGATGATTTCCCATGCCTCATCGTCGCCGATTAGCTCCGGCGATGCTGCGATCTGATCCTTGTCGTAGTGGAAGCCAAATTCATTTCGGATGGTGCGAACCAGGCAATCGGCGCGGCCGAAATACTTCGCCATGACGGAGAGTGAGTCTGCCGCTTCGGCGCCGATCGTGTCGGCATCCCATGTCTGGCCCAACCTATTTGCATAAAACGCTCTGCCCAAAAATTCCCAGGCCTCGAGAAGCTTCCCGGCAAGGAGCCGAACAAGCGTCAGCGTTTGGGTGGCATGTATACGGAGCAGGAGCGCGTCGCCGTCCCCTCCCGATACCGCCGATGCCACAGCCAATTTTTGGAGAACCATGATTTCGTTGGCGATGTGGCCAATGCCAAGCAAAAACGTCCGCTCAACTTCCGGCATGGCGAGCAGGCGCTCTTTCCGGATAGGGACCTGATGAATTTTCATAGCTCAGCCAGGTTGGACGAGGAGGTCAGATCGGTGATCCAAGGACGGCTTCAATTTTCGTGCGGATTACGGTGACGGCTGACCAGCGTTCAGGCACGGCCTGAACAACGCGCCGGTGTTGGTCGCCCTGCTGCTGTTGCCCAATCCGGGCCGTTCCCCAAGGTCCGCTGTGGGTCGGAAGCGGACAGTCCTCAAATCCTAGCTGGTACTTCGCGGCGTGAGCGATTGCGCTACTGCGTGCCAAAAAGCGTGCGCCTCGGCGTTGCCCTGACTCGAAGCCTGCTGCGCGTATCTCTCGGCGTAGAGATGTGCCTCCCTACCATGGCGCTCGCCAAGCTCGTGCGCCGCCCTCGAAACTTCGATGTAGTCGAGCTTCTCGTCGCTCATCCATGGCTCCTTGGCAAAACGTCCGCTTCGGGTCGCAAGCGGACATATTCTCAGCTACTTATTTCGCTTCCGCGATCGGCGCTTTTTCCAGCTGCGTTGCTGGTCGTCGTCGGGTGTCGAAGCGCTCGCATTCCGACCATCTTTCAGCCTCATCCTGGCCAAATGAATGATCACGATGGCACCGGCAACTGCGACAACTGCGTAATCAACCCAGTCCCACTTGTACCAACCAGAGCCTACAAAAGCCGCGAACATCAAGCGTGATTCATCCCCAAACATCGATCCCGCCCCCTCGGCAATCCATATAGGTAGCTGTCCGCTTCGGGTCGGAAGCGGACAGTTTACTCAGCCGTACACACCAGGGCCGTATTAGCGCAGAGTCTGGCGCAAAGGAACGCAGACGCCCGGCGCCGCGGCTGCGAATCCGCCTCCGGCTCGACTTCGGCGGCTAGATTGCCCAGAGAGCTCGGCAAGGAACTCAGCCCGACCATTTCGCACAGAAAGTCGAAGGAGTAATAGCCGTCATCCTCGGCATCGGCAGGAGGGCCTTGTAAGGCGAACTCCAAGCCTTCTGCGCTCGCTATGAACCCTGGAACCTCGTCAAACCGATCGGTCTCCACCAGCGTTAGGGGCGCCAGGAAGATATTCAGTTCTTCGGCAACAGCGTCCAGCGTCCGATCCGCAGCGATAATGACTGCACCCCAGTAGCGCTTTGTCATCCTCTCCCCCTGAGAGCCTGGTCCATTCCGTTAGGTCCGCAATGGGTCGAAAGCGGACCTTACGTTAGTCCCGTGCAACCATCTTCGGCCTTCACATTCTCAGAACTGCCAACGAAACGTTGCTCAGCCAAAAGTACGATGACCTGGAGCCCCCAAGTGGAGAATATCGGGAGCTCTTTGTCTTCCTCAGTCTGTGGACGAATCGGCAGGAAGCCCGCTTGAACGCGACTGTTTCTAGGATACTGCGCTCCACGGAAGATCCATGGAGCGACTTGGTCATCCTCATTCGCCCGCCATCCTCGAATCAGTCCGCCGCATAGGCGAATAGTGTTGAGGTGTACTTGGCCTTGAGCAATGCAAGCTGAGCCGCGTATCGCCTCGGCAGAAGGGATCAACGCTCCGTGCCAATTCAGCAGGCCGGCAAGAAAGCCGGTTCTAGAGCGCGGCTTCAATTCGACGATCCGACCGCATGCAAAAGAGCCGTCGGATAGCGGGATGTCCCAGAAGTGCCCTGCACGCAACTGACGAGTTGAGGTGGGTAAAAAAGGGTAGCTATCCATTTCATTCCTTGAAGACCCTGTAACTGATGACTGCTTTGGGTCCAGCCTGTGTGAAAACACCCCGTAAGCGAACGCACCGATCCTAACGTCAAACCAAGCCGGAGTGTCGCATGAAGCGATTCGTCGAAGGGGTGGATCGAACGCAGAGCGTGCTGTTCCCCGAACGGCTGGACGACTACATCGACGAGGACAATCCCGTTCGCGTCGTTGACGTCTTTGTGGATGAGCTGGATCTCGGCGAGCTGGGTTTTGAAGGGGTCACGCCAGCCGTCACCGGCCGCCCCGGCTATCACCCGGCGACGCTGCTCAAGATCTATATCTACGGCTATCTCAACCGCGTCCCGTCCAGCCGCCGACTGGAGCGTGAGGCCCAGCGCAACCTGGAACTGATCTGGCTGACCGGCCGCTGTGCGCCCGACTTCAAGACCATCGCCGACTTTCGCAAGGACAACGGTCCGGCCATCCGCCGCGTATGCAGCCAGTTCGTGCTGTTATGTCGCCGGATGAAGCTGTTCACCGAGGCCGTGGTCGCGATCGACGGCAGCAAGTTCAAGGCGGTGAATGGACGGGACCGCAATCTCTCCGAGGCCAAGCTCAAGGCACGCCAGGCGCAACTGGACACCAGTGTGGCGCGCTATCTGGCGGAACTGGATCGTGCCGATCGCGAGCATGGCCGGCTACCGGAAGCACGCGTCGCGCACCTCACGCAAAAGCTTGCTACGGTGCGTGAGCAGATGCAGCGGCTCGGCGCCTTGGGTGAGCGCATGCGCCAAACACCCGATCAACAACTCTCTCTGACCGATCCCGATGCGCGCTCGATGGCCACGCACGGTCGTGGCTCAGGCGTCGTCGGCTACAACGTGCAGGTCGCTGTCGATACAACACACCATCTGATCGTGGCGCACGAGGTCACCAACGAAGGCCACGACCGCGATCAGCTGGCCACCATGGCCGGGCAGGCACGCGACGCGATGGGACAGGATGCCCTCACCGCGCTGGCCGATCGGGGCTACTACAAGGGCGAGGAAATCCTTGCTTGCGAACAAGCAGGCATCACGCCACTCGTACCCCAAACCCAAACGTCCTCCAGCGCCGCCGCCGGTCGATTTACTAAGCAGGACTTCCGCTACCACGCCGACATCGATAGCTATCGCTGTCCCGCCGACAACGTGGCTACGCCTCGTATGAGCACGGTCGAGAACGGCAAGAAGATCCACGTCTACTGGCCGTCGGCATGTCCGACCTGCCCGCTGCGTGCCAAATGCACCACCAGTCGTTATCGACGTCTTCGACGGTGGGAACACGAAGCCGTGCTGGACACGATGCAGCGGCGGCTGGACGAACACCCCGACGCGATGCGCGTACGACGACAGACCGTCGAACACACCTTCGGCACCCTCAAGGCGTGGATGGGCTACACCCACTTCCTCACGCGAACATTGCCGCGTGTGGCAACGGAAATGAGTTTGCAGGTGCTGGCCTACAACATGAAGCGGTTGATGAAGATCATCGGCGTGAGGCCGTTGATGCAGGCCATCATGACCTGATCATGTTTCTTACGTTCGTTGCTTTGCTCGTGCAATGAACGGAGTCACGCCCTTACCAACAACTTCCGTTTTGCATTTTCACACGGCCTCGGTCGAAAGCAGACATTGTGCGCGCTCCAATCTCACCTGACGAGTTTCCCGGTGCCTGGATCAAACGCCACCTTCTTGCCATCTTCGCGCTCAATCACCAAGTGCCCTACAGCATCCAGATAGACGGCTTTCTCCCACTCGTAGTGCGATACCGTCTCAGATAGCTGACCCCTGCTTTGGTAAAGATCACCAAGGGCAATGGATTTCACCATCCCCTCGGATCCATAGATGCGAAGGACATCCACATCCATGTTCGTGTCTTTCGGGATCAGGTTGAGCCCTGGGTAGCCGATGATGATGCGGCTGCCATCATCAGTAACTAGTAGCCATTGATACCAGCCCGCGACCTTCCATAAGAGGGGCATCTCACCTCGACGACTGAGCGTAGTTTCTCGCGTGACGGGGTCAGATGTGGCGCAGTACTCACCTGACGGAGAGCACGCAGTGACTTTGGCAGGGGTGGTAGCGGCGAATCCGCGCGCGAGTAGCCTGCCAAGCACAGCACCATGATGCAAAAGAGCAACCTACCCATGAACCCTCCCATATCAAAAAGGTCCGCTTCGGGTCGACAGCGGACGCTTCGCTACCTGCTAATTGGCCTTGACCACGATCAGGTCGACATCATCACCTAAACCCGTGAGCCTGTCGGCCAGATGCACATGGCCGAAGCCTTGGCTCTCCATCTCATCCGCCAGTTCGGCGAGCACCTTGGCGATGGCCCTGAGTTCAGCCGGATTGGTCAGGATGCTAGCTTCCGAGAGACGCATCGGCTTCTCCTGCGCTCCGTTACCTTCCTCGTATCCAAAAAGCTTCATGCTTGCCTCGATCCGGTTTTTTTGAAACTTTTCGCTTTGGGTCGGAAGCCGGCATTCCTGCTCACGCTTTTGGCCGCGAAACGTGAGTAACGAACCCGGCCACGGCAACTAACCAACCAAGCACCATTACTGCGTATCCCAGCCCGTGCCACCAAATGACGCCGAGAGCGAAGCCAGCTGCCGCAATGGCTAGGCCAGCAATACCAACCCGCACGCCAAGGAAACGCTTGTCCGTGAAGATGATCTTCAAATCGAGATCGCTGTCGACCATCAAGTCCCCCCAATTTCCCCTGCTCGCCCCGAGAGGCTAGTTGCTCTGCGTCGCGTAATGTCCACTACGGGTCGAAAGCGGACGCCCAGCTTCGACTGACCCCACTGAAGTTCAGGGCGCGGCGATGCTCTTGTTAAACAAGATCTCGGCGACCTTTATGGCCTTCTCTTTATCAGCAACTATCAACATGACGGTGCCTTGGCTAAAGGGGCCATACAGGCCAGCGTGAGCCACGTAGCGCCCGCCTTTCACAAACGCCAGCTCGCGGCCCTGGGATCGAGCTGAGAGATCGTTGAGCGCATTCGTCCTTACGGGATCAATGTGCAGTCGCAGCGCGTAGTCATCGGCCAGCTTGTTATGTCCCAAATCGATGGAAACAATCTCTAGAGAGCTCAGACCACTCGCCTTATCGATGCAGAGGCGACTTTGATCTGCCGGGTCCGGCGATCTACTGGCGATCCACACCATATTGCTTGTCTTTGTCTGTGCGTCGCAGACAACCCGAATATCAAAGTTTGTGTCCGATGCGGGACTCGTCGATGCACTGCTAACTCCTGCTAGCAACAGCCCAAACGCGCTCACCAGATTCATCGTCAGCCCCTTCGTCCATGCAAGTTTGAGCAATCATCGAATCGCGAAAGCTCCCTTAGGTTGACACAGCCAATGTCCGCTATGGGTCGGGAGCGGACTTTACCTAACTCCAATTTATTCTTCCTTCGGACGCCCTGGGATGCTTTCTGCAAATGCAGGGTCAATCCACGCGTGCTTAACCTGACCGCGTTTTAGAACTGCAACCGGACGAGGCTCCAAGCCGCCAAGGAACTGCTCGAACGTGTCGGCGATCACTGTGAACTGGCCGTCTTCATGGTCCCAAAACACGACCTGATCCGTGTGACGTAAAAAGTAGTTGCCGCAATCGTCCTCGGCGAACACCTCGCCGCCCGTTAGGCTCAAAGCCTTCGGTGCCGTTCCGGTGATGGGCCGCAACGCTCCGAAAATCTCCCCAGACCTGGATCGAAAGACCTTACCTACCGCATCGACCGGAAGCATTCGTGTCCCCTAGATACGAAATGAACTATGTCCGCTGTGGGTCGAAAGCGGACATCAACCGCTTGGCGACAGCTCCTCCGGAAGCCGGCCATGCCGCCCCCAAGTTGCCATCGTCGAACGCTGAAGGTGTACCTAACTCGCTAGGCATTCACTTGCCACTATCGGAGTCCGCATCGTGCACTCGCACTCCGGTAGGCCCAACGTGGTAGCCATGGAAACCTTCTACCTCGATGTCGTAGACGCGAACCTTAAGAAAAGGGTCAGCCGAGAATGCCTCGGCCGGTTTGCGCTCACTGTAGTAAGCACCGTCACCGCCGATGCGTCTCCAGCCGTGGGTGAAGTCTCCCTGTACGCCTTCGCACACGTGATCGTGGAATTCGGGCTCCCAGCCCACATTCGGGCTGGCCGTCCTATAAACAGGGCCGACATCAATCACATAAATCAATCTGCCATTGGCCAACTGCAGCCGTTGCCCTGACATAAGTCGTTGCGCTTCAGTCCAGCCGGCCCCGTCAACCCAAAATGCATGGTTGCCCCCGGTGCGTAAGACATGGTCGCTCAAATTGTCAGTGCCCTGATAACGAAGGCTGACGACTGCCCGCTCTTCGAGAGGGATCGTGCGTACAACGTCGCGGTGAACCCGACTCCCAGTGGAATCTGGTCCTGACAGCACACGATCACCGACCTTGATTTGCTCTATGGGAATGAGACCCTTATCGGTCCACACAAGTGTTCCAGCAATGAATCCTCCGCCGATACGAGAGGGTTGGACTACGCCATAGCTTGCCATGGGTTCTCCGATCACCGAGGCATTCCCTTGGTATGAGATCGCCGTCGCTACTGCCCCGTGCTCGCATTGGGGCGAACTCGGAAGCGGTTATGAATGGTTATCCGTTGTTTAGTAGAAAGAATCCCCGGCGATCAACGTAGATGTCCGCTTCGGGTCGGGAGCGGACCTTACTAACTTGCTGCTTCCCGTTCCTGCCGCCAGGTTCTCCTTCGGTTCAAGCGGACGACTAGAACGAGCACTGAGGTACCCCGCACTGGCTTACCAATTTCTGCTATACCCCACACGTTCTCGCGGCATCGACTGGATACAGTACTTCGGCTAGGCCAAGCTTACGGAGATCATCTGCACGACGATGGAAATTCCCATCACTAGTCACGAGACGGGACCAACCGTGATAGATACATGACCAAGCAACCACAGCGTCACACAGTTGATTGCGCCATTTGGAGTTCATAGTCGCATCAGCCGGTGGCGGCGCGCCTGAGTTAGGAAACAAAGTTCCGTAGAGTCGGACGGCCAAGTCTTCCATTTCCTGATTCGACCAGAGCGCATGGTCCCATAAGGACACGTCCCATATCATTAGAGGAAGGAGAACGTGTACCCCGGCAAGCCCAGCGCGACGAAGTTTCGCCTCGAAGGCCGAATAGTCACGGCCAGCATGTCCGTCGGACTGGTTCTCAGACGCGCTGACTGCAACAACCGCTAGACCTATCTTGCCGCCACGCCAGACTTCGATCAGGGCCCGGAGTCGCTTTGCATTGGGGCGATCTTCCTCTAAATCGATGATGCAATTTGAATCGAGGACAAATCTTTTATCCATTTCTGTAACCCGATAAGGCCGCAGCAAGCTATTTGGCGGAACATCTTCTTTGGGTCGAAAGCGGACGTTCCGCCTAGCGACCCCAAGATCAAGTTGTGTCAATTCCGCACTGGAAAAATCTTAAGCAACTGCGCGAGGCCTTGAACCGACGACTGCAACTGCGTTTGATCGAAGGCGAAGGAGAACGCAAGCGTATTTCCTATCCCCGGTTGATCCGCTGCGCGTCCAGTCAGACGAATGTGGCCTCGGCCATCACCAACCAGATCGAGGCTTAGCTGCTCTTCCAAGGTCCTGAATTTCGCCTGCCCCGTAAGCGAGTCATACAGCTTGGCTGCTTCCCCGTGAAATGCTTCTATTTCACTGGTAAGAAAGCTTGCGCTGAAGAACCCCGTGAAGCCGCCAGCCTTCAATTCCACGGCGACGGACAGCCAGTTGTCATCGAAGTACTCTCCAGCTGGTTCGCGCTCATAGCCGAGAACATCCATCCTTAGCTGTTCGCCACCGTCACCTACAAAGAGAACCGAGTCCATTTCATTCCTTAAGCCGGATATGCGTGCTGGGCATCTCGAACATCATGACAAGGTCCGCTGCGGGTCGAAAGCGAACCTTATCTGCTATTGAACAATCCGTCCGCTATGGCACGGCTGTACTCGTCGTCGCGGTAGCCTGGACAACGCCTTCTCAGCTCGCTAATCAACGGCACGTAGGCTGTAGCCGGCTTCTCGTTAGGATTGGAAACGTGATCCCAGCGCCCTTCCCGAACTTCCAACGCTAGCTTGTATCCAGCTTCTGCAAGCCGTTCCGAGGCCATCACAATCCCCCTGTGTCGATGACAATTTTAGGTCCGCTGTGGGTCGGACGCGGACCTAATCACCGTACCAGTTCGACCGTGTCACATGCGGCGTGAGCCTGCACCGGAAGGCGCCATTACACGCATCAGCCTTGTTCATTCCACGACCACCGCTCTACGAAGAAATGCCTTGAGCGGCCCGGGTGAGAAGCCGGACATCTGACTGTCGAGGTAGAACACCCAGAAGTTATGCCGAACTAACATGCTCAATGCATTTCGATAGAAATACTCGCCCCCCAACCCCTCGGCATGGGGCTGTGGCGGCAAGGTGCTCCATACGGGTATGTCCGCCTGCTTGTATGTAGCCGTTACTTCCAGGCCGTCGTAAACAGTGATTAGGAGATTGACGGTATTGCGCGTTTCACTGCGTGTAAATCGCACGTCGAAATGAGCCATACCCAGTGCCATCTTTCTCATCTTTACATCGAGACCTTCCCCCTTCAGATCGAGATAGGTCGTGCCTTCAATCGCGTCCCTTCGGTGGAGATAGGCGTTGATGACATGCCAAACCTGCCATTCGGTCGACTCTCCTACGGGCGGCGTGAACCACATGCACATGCACCCCTCATTCGAGCCCACCTGTACGCCAAGAGCGCTCGGCGATGACGTATAGAAAATTTCGCCGGGTAGCCTGGGAGCCATCAGTCCATCATCGACTCTCATGCTCCGCGGTATTCGTATGACTCGAACGATCTCCGCAGAACTGACGGGATTCGGGCGTCGGCTGATCAAAGCGGGCAGCAACGTGTTCATGCCGAGCAGGAAAGATACGCCCACAAATAAAACAGCGCGCCATGCTCTGGATACCTTGATGAACGTTATGACCCACGCTGACAACAGAAGATTGATGGCAGACGGGATGAACCACGATCCAAAGAGAAGGTAGAAGGCGCCTCCAAACATGCCAGACTGGGGATGCAAGGCGAAGACAAAGAGGGCCGCCAGGGTGAGTGCAATGCCGGGTAACGCCAAGATCTTCACGAAACCATAGTGTCGGCCGGTCAGCGATAGATCCGACATGAGCACCTCCTTGTAATTGGGTTGTGTCGCCGTCTCTGTCTCTTGTTCCGTCGCTAGCGTCCGCTCTGCGCTGGACACGGACCTCCCAAGCGATTCGTACAAGGCAGCAGAATCATCCACTTTCTATGGTGCGAACCGGTTCCTTACCAGCGGCCACCCAAATTTCGTCGCCAGATTGCATGACCAGTACGTACTTGCCTGGCTCTACGCAGTCCACTTCCAACAATGCCTGAGATGGTCCCCAGGGCCGTTCGGCGGGGATGCTCATCTCGGTAACGTCGTCGAAGGCAATCGAAAACGGACGTTGCAAGTCCTGATCTGGCGCCCCATGAAAGCGGAGCGTGCATCGGCGCGCACTCCACTCGAACTCAATCGAGGTCAGCGTTGCGTCGTGTAAGTTCGACAACGCTTCGGGTACGTCCCTCATATTTGCCCCTTCCCTGTCCCACTTTGAGCATACCCATAATGTCCGCTTCGGGTCGGAAGCGGAACTTAGCTCCGTTGTTAATCGGCCCGACGGACAAGGACAAGTTCTTCGTCGTCTTCAGGGTAGTGCACCAGCCCGGCAAAGTCGGTGTCGATCATTGCGCCGGTACCCAGGTATTCCCAGTCCTCGCCACCGGGCAAATAGCTCTTTTCATCAATCGCGGCGATCACCACTCCGTGATACCGACCATCGATTTCGACCACATCACCAGCGAGAACCCTTTGTCCATCCGCGTACTTCATCGCCGGTCTCCGTGTGGTCCATCAACGATGTAACGATGTCCGCTTCGGGTAGAAAGCTTATTCCTGTTGCAGCCTGCGTCTGGCCAACAAAGTCCGTGTCAGCGCTGCCAATGCGCAACAGATGCCGCCGGCGAAGCACACCCAGAATAGCCAAAGAAAGACAACAGGTCGCCCGCACCGGGCAAGCTTGGAATCGAGAGCGAAGGTCCCGTCGCAGGCCGCGTATGACAGCGAAAAGCCACTGACCGCGTACACCCAAAATATGGCAGCAAAAATGAGCATGCCGGCCATAGTCAGGATGAGCCACTTCTGAGTTCGCCTCCGCTTCGTCATGTCATTCCATCGCCATGTCCGTGATGTCCGCTCTGGGTCGGGAGCAGACCTTACACTGCTTGTTCTACGCCAAAGAATCTAGGGTCTTTCGCCAGAGCTTGCGCAAGGTCGGACCAAACCCCTTCAAGCGCCGTTCCGTGGCTTTGAGCGCAGGTGTGCGCAGCGGAACGAGTGGCGGCAACGAAGGCGGAAAATGCGTCGACCGAGAGCTCCCGGAGATCGACGAACATCATGCCCTCATGGTCATAAGGGCGATATGCATTCGCGAATTCCGCGTCAGCAGGATTTGCCATGGACAGACGTATTTCTTCAACCAAATGGTCGAAGCTCGCCGAGCTCAACGGCAAACCTGCACCCTCTGAAATCAAGATCGTCCCGGCCATCTATCCCCCCTTCCTCAAGCCCGCAAGAATGTCCGCTTCGGGTGGCGGCCTCAACCGGACATTACCTGACCGTCAGCTTCTTCAGCTGACCGTCCACCAAGCGCCACATCACGAACACGACCAGAAGTTCTCCAAGCGCTCGGCCGATATCGGGACCAGAGCCAAAAAGATCGCTGCCGGAGTAGTGCTGCAGGACGAAGAACCCCGCCACGCAAATCGCAAGCCACACACCCCTGGCCACTTTACTTGCCGTTATGCCCCGCATATCCGCTCCTCGGTGCCGAATTCGTCATGACAATCTGAGCCGCTGATCAAGGTCCGCAAAGGGTCAACAGCGGACCTAGCCTGATACTGTCAGACACGACCAATGTCTTCCAAAGAAAGGTGGTACTCCGCTCCCGTGACCGTGACGACGAGCTCAATCAGAACCGCAGGGCCCTCAGGCATGCGCGCAACGCACGCCACAACGGCGAACAAGTTCACATCGTTGGACCGGAAGAACGTCACAGTCTCAGAAGGAATGGCTCGATCAGGCTCTTCGCTAGTTTCGACTAGGCACGCTGCGAGATCGGCTTCAATAGCCTTTGCGGGTTCGCGCCCATAGGCGAGTGCGTAACCAAGCCGATCAGCGAGGACGCCGAACTTGCGATCCATGAGCAGCGCCGCTGCTTCCGCGCCGAGCGCAGACAGATTTTCCTTGTCGATTTGGTCATCGGCTAGTTGCATACCACCTCCCTGTCTTAGGTCCGCATTGGGTCGAAGGCAGACATTTACTTCTCCTGCTTTTAGGCCGTTGTGTGCCAGACGTAGTGAACAAACGAGTCCGGGGCGCACAAGACGATCTCCCAGCGGTCAGGCCCATCCTCCAGAACATAGGTGGGCCACGAACAACTATCGGGCAACGCAACGCCAGCAAACCGCTTCAAGTAGCCCCGAACCAAGCCGTAGCCGAGCTCATCGCCAAATGCCATGACATCACCTAGAAGCGGTCTTTCGCCAGCGACGGACTCTAAGCGGGCTGACATAAAACGCTCAATGTCAGGGAATGGAAAATTGCCCCGTTCCGCGACAGCAATCTCCAGATGTTCCTCCGTAGAAGGATCATCAAACTCGAATTGATCGACCTCGATCGTTCGCATGTCGCCCCCTATCGCCCAGTTGGGCCCTGGCATCCTGCCCGATACCACCCCAGTTCGACCATGCTTTCCTGACTTCCCAAAAGCGTCCGCTTCGGGTCGGGAGCGGACCTAAAGATATTCCAAATCACCGCCACCAAAGTGACTACTTGCTTGAAAAGTGGCCCAGTGCTGCAAGCGCCAAAAGAAGCAGGATGGCCAACGCAAAGGCGCCGAACATTGCGGCGAACGTTCTTAGTAAGAGCTTCTTCATGCCGCAACGATGCTGAAGGAGTAAGGCCTTCTCATTTGATGCAATGCCTGGCTCGTCTCCCGTGAGCTGATCGGGGCGTAGCACGAAGGCAACCTGCCTTTCGTTGTTGAACCAGAAGGGCCATTGCCGCCCCACTTTGGCGTAAACCCTCTGGATATCCCGCACCAAGACGTACGTTCTCGCGTGAAAAGCCACAAATGAAAATATGCCTATGGGGGCAGGAAAGGCCGCCAGCGCAATCACCAAGTAAAAAGGCCACTCGCTGTTCATGTCACTTCCTGGTGTGGCATCTAAGACCCGCCCACTTCTAAGGTCTGCTTTGGGTCCAGCCTGTGTGAAAACACCCCGTAAGCGAACGCACCGATCCTAGCGTCATACCAAGCCGGAGTGTCGCATGAAGCGATTCGTCGAAGGGGTGGATCGGTCGCAGAGCGTGCTGTTTCCCGAACGGCCGGACGACTACATCGACGAGGACAATCCCGTTCGCGTCGTCGATGTCTTTGTGGATGAACTGGATCTCGGCGAGCTGGGTTTCGATGGGGTCACGCCCGCCGTTACGGGCCGCCCCGGTTATCACCCGGCGACGTTGCTCAAGATCTATATCTACGGCTATCTCAACCGAGTCCCGTCCAGCCGTCGACTGGAGCGCGAAGCGCAACGTAACCTGGAACTGATCTGGCTGACCGGACGCTGCGCGCCCGACTTCAAGACCATCGCCGACTTCCGCAAGGATAACGGTCCAGCCATCCGCCGCGTATGCAGCCAGTTCGTGCTGTTGTGTCGCCGGATGAAGCTGTTCACCGAGGCCGTGGTCGCGATCGACGGCAGCAAGTTCAAGGCGGTCAATGGACGTGATCGCAATGTCTCCGAGGCCAAGCTCAAGGCACGCCAGGTGCAGCTCGACCACAGCGTGGCGCGCTATCTGGCCGAGCTGGGTCAGGCCGATCGCGAGCCCGGCCGGCTACCGGAAGCGCGCGTGGCGCACCTGACGCAGAAGCTCGCCACGGTCCGCGAGCAGATGCAGCAGCTCGACGGTTTAGGCGAGCGCATGCGCCAAGCACCGGATCAACAGCTTTCCTTGACCGATCCCGATGCCCGCTCCATGGCCACGCACGGCCGCGGCTCGGGCGTCGTTGGCTACAACGTGCAGGCCGCCGTCGATACCCAACATCACTTGATCGTAGCCCGCGAGGTCACCAACGAGGGCCACGACCGCCATCAGCTCGCCATCATGGCTGGGCAGGCGCGCAAAGCGATGGGACACGAGGCACTCACCGCGCTGGCCGATCGGGGCTACTACAAAGGCGAGGAAATCCTTGCCTGCGAACGGGCGGGCATCACGCCGCTCGTGCCTAAAACACAGACATCCCCCAGTGCGGCAGCGGGACGCTTCACCAAGCAAGACTTCCGCTACGACGCTGACACCGATGTGTATCGCTGTCCCGCGGGTGAAGTCGCCACGCGTCGCATGAGCACCGAGGAGAACGGCAAGACGATCCACGTCTACGGGTCATCGGCATGCCCCACCTGCCCACTGCGCGCGAACTGCACCACCAGTCGCTATCGACGCCTGCGACGCTGGGAACACGAGGCGGTGTTGGACGCCATGCAAACGCGTCTGGACGAACACCCCGACGCGATGCGCGTGCGACGACAGACCGTCGAGCACACCTTCGGCACCCTCAAGGCGTGGATGGGCTACACCCACTTCCTGACACGAACGCTGCCGCGCGTCGCGACAGAAATGAGTTTGCAGGTGCTGGCCTACAACATGAAGCGAGTGATGAAGATCCTGGGTGTGAGGCCGCTGATGCAGGCGATCATGGCCTGATGGCATCTGTTCGCATCTTCGTGCTCCGCTCGCATGGCGAGCGGAGCAAATCATCTAACGTCACCATCGGCTATACGTTTTCACACGGCCTCGGTCGGAAGCAGACCTTTTTGCCGCTCACGGACGCCGCCAGAATGGTTCGCCGTCCAGTGCCTCATAGTCAGCCAGTGGCCGCTTCTTATCTGTCATGAAAGCTGGTACGTCAGTGGTCCCAACTCGCACGGGTTGGTAGATCTTCCACGACTCGTAGAACAACTTTGCCGAAGCGACGCACACATCAAATGTATCAAAGTACCTAGCGAACACTAGGCCTAGTGTCGCTAGATTCGATTTGAGCCGACTCGAGGAATTTGGCAGCACATCAAGAGCTGACCAATCGACAGCGGCGCTGGGAATGGTGCTGAACACATTCCTAACCTCGGCCATGAGTCCTGAGGTCTCGTCCAGATCGTCTTGTCGGACATAGCGCCTATAGAGCCGGTCGGTCAGCAAACTCCAATTCTTATCGGTACTCGCCGCCGCGTAGGCCGAAATGCAGTCAAAAAAGAGCGTCACGTCTGATACCGGGCCAAGCTCGCACATCGAACTTCCGCCACAGAAACCAATATTCCGCATACGTCCAAGCTCCGGGTAGCGCGTCATGCAAGACAAGAACTGTCCGCTGTGGGTCCGCTTCGGGTCGGAAGCGGACATTCTTCAATCAAAGTCGATGCCGCTCGCCTTTGACCAGGACAATGGCTCACTTTGCAAAACCAACGCCGGCTCGTACATCGCTCGGATCGGCAGGAAGGCAGATGGCGATGGCACTTCGCGACGGGGTGCTCGGCTCGGAAAACGCGCCAACATCCACTATCAACCCCTTTGGCCCTATTTGGACAACCGTGGTGCCATTCGCGATGTATAGCGACCGTATCAGGTATCGCTTGCTGGGCGGATCGCAATGGAGGTCGAGTGAATGGCCTGACGTGCTTCGATCCAACGCGAACTTCTGGCTCTCTAGCTGCCGGAGCGCCTGCGGGTCGGCACCCAGCACCAGATAGTTGGAGGCGGGCACTCGCTTGAAGTCGCCACCCCAGTCCTGGAATGAGGGCGGCTGAAGCCAGTCGTCCTGGGAGTGAGCGAAGCGGCTTGGCAAGAGAAGCGCGATTCCGAGCAGGACAAGCCACTTCATTCTTGCCACCTGCGTGCGCAATTGATTCCGTCCACGACATCTCCTCACTCAGAATTAGGTCCGCTTTGGGTCGAAAGCGGACGTCTCTTAGCCGCAGCGAATCGTGCAGTAAGTCAACCCAATTCCGACGCCCGAAAGCCGTCTATCGCCCACCGGATACCCAGCAATAGAAGTGCCGGAGCCATCACGCCCACAATGACAGTGGAGATCAGGCCCTTGATGAGGTGATCCGGCGTCAGCAACTCCGACCGCAGCGCCACAGATATCAACCAAGGTACCCAGGCGACGACGTAGCAACGGGTAATTCCACGCTTCCAATTCACACTCACCCCCCACCTTCCTTGTCAGTCCAGTATGCGACGAATAAGTAGGCGATCCCCTTGCCGGGTAATCGACTCACCAACGCCTCTGTGGAACTGTCCGCTCCGGGTCGGAAGCGGACACCTAACTACTTATACGTCGCCGGTGGCCGTCGCCAAGTACCTTTCAGCGTCGGCCAAGAAAGACCTGAGTGCTTTTTAACGACTCAAGCCCGCGTACTGACTTCCTCGCAACATACTGTCGAAAAACAAAACCGCCTACCTGGCACAAGCAAGTGCGGAGTATGGCGCTCCCACCACACGGCGGCCGTTGGCGAATGTAACCGCAGCGATTCAATCGCGGACAGCACCTCAACGGCATAAGCCACTGAAGGTTGCTCCACGGAGAGAATGCCTAGAAGGCGTTTGACGCGCGCGAGCAGGCCACGATCTTTGCCGAGCACACCCTGCGTGATCCAGATGCCGGGCTGCGGTCCCTTGGTCTCCGCAAGCGGAAGGACGATGCCAATCCAGGCGGCGCGGATACGTTCTGGCGCCTCGCCGGGAGGCATTGCGATGATGCGTATGTACCTCATGGAACATCCTTTCCTCATATCCCTCGGAAGGGGCGGCGCGTCATTTAGTCCACGATGTCCGCTTCGGGTCGGTAGCGGACCTAACGTTATTTGGTGCAGCCCATCAGCAGGACGTAACCTGGCCCGCAATGATTAAGTTCACGCGCTGATTTAGCAGCTTGACCCAGAGCCAGTTGAGTCTGTCGGCTCCTCCCGAGCAGGCACCCTTGACCTTTCCGTCAAAGTTGAAGGCTTGCCAGGCGCCTAATCGGTGAGAAGGTGCCCCGAACTGGTCCCTGACGTCAGTTGACGTCATTCCAAGCCACCCGTGATGGTCGAGCAGTGCTGCCGCTGTTGCCTCTGGTAGTGCTGGGCAGTCGTTACTAGCACTGACTGTGGACGCTTGTTCGCCGACCAGGCTCGTCACGAGGTGTTCTGTGCCACCCATTTCCCCGCTCGAAACAATCCAAATCCGCTGGCCTTTCTGGGGCAGGCTGTAGCAGAGCCAGTACTCACTCTCACCTGCATCGCCCCGATGATCAATCATGCCGAGGCGGGTAGCAGCGACGACGTCAACGAGTGTCGTCTTCTCAAAGTGCACCGCGGTTGGGCCTAGCATGAGTCCACCCGCAGGCGCACCACGCGACATCGGCGACCACGTCATCTCGCTAATGGGAGGCGCGGGCGGGGGCGTGGAAGCTGCTACAGCTCCAGCACAACAGATCAAACAAATGGAAACGACGACTCGAACCATATCCCTATCCTCGAGATGTCCGTTTTGGGTGGGAAGCGGACATTAACTGACGTTGCTTGCGAGCTACATCTCAAAAGAAATTCTTTACCAGCACGTAGACGACGAAGGCAAAAAATGCTGCGGCAACCGTCCACCAAACGATCTTTTCGCTCTTCGTTTTTGGCGATGTGCCCCCGACACCCGACATGGCGAATCTCTCCTTTGTTTAAGTCCGCTTCGGGTCGGAAGCGGACATCACTCTACGGATCACCGCGATCCAGAACCTGCTCGTATAACGCTCGTGCCTGCGGCCATATCCCCCAGGCGTCGGCGTTCCTTCCCAAGCGCGAATGCGCAATCGATGATGCCAAGCCCCATTGGAATGGCTCGAATCAAAGAACGAGGGGGAGAACATGCTGAACCTGTTGCATGCTCAATGACCTGAATCTTCATGATCTTCTTGCCGATACTCTGGCCGCCAAATCCATCCTTGAAGAGCCAGTACACAAAGCAGAGAGCGAGGGAAACTTCGCCGACGACATTTGAGTAACTGAGCGACATCGTGATGAAGCTTCCGTAGCTAACTAGAAATGTGACACCCAACGGCAGAAGCACATCAATGAGCTGGGCCGCAATGCGCGCCTCTATCGAGGCGAGCGACGAATGCTTGATCCGGAAGTTACGGACTTTTTCGGTGGCTTTCGCAGAATCGTCGTCGTTCTCGCGATTCAACACCTCTGCCTCTAGCGCCTGCCGGGCAGCATCCGTCAATTCCGTAGACCGGAGCCGTAGCAATTCGTCAGTAGATAGACCTGCGTAATGACGTCGCAGATGTTGAAGATCAGAACTAACCATAGATAATACCTCCCCTGAGAATAGCCATACTCAAAATGTCATTTGTTTTCGCGAAAGTCGCAAGGTCTGCTATGGGTTGCGACTTCAGGCGGTCGTTGCAACACATTGTTGGAATCGCTCGGCTGGTGTTTCGAAATTCAGTGTTTGTCGCGGACGTCCATTCAATCGCCTGGCTACCGCATCGAGTTTAGCCTGAGAGTACACCGATAGATCGGTACCCTTCGGGAAGTACTGCCGTAATAGCCCGTTGGTGTTCTCGTTCGAACCGCGCTGCCATGGATGTTGCGGGTCGCAGAAATAGACCTGGATATCGGTCGCCAGCGTAAAGCGCTGGTGATCGGCCATCTCCTTGCCGCGATCCCAAGTCAGTGATTTGTAAAGCTCCCGGGGGGAGTTTGTGTGCGTGCTTGATGAGCGCGTCGATCACAGTTTGCGTATCTCTGCCGTCGACTTTCACCAGCATGACTAAACGTGTGTGACGTTCGACGAGTGTGGCAATCTGAGTGTTGTGGCTCCCCATGATCAGATCACCCTCCCAGTGGCCGGGTACGGCGCGATCCTCGACTTCGACCGGACGCTCGCGGATGGAGATCATGTCGGTGAGCTGGCCGTGGTTGTCCGTCTTCTGCGTGTGGTGGCGCGACCGGCGCATCGAGCGGGTGCGCCGCAAATGCACCAGAAGCTCTTTTTTCAAGGCACCTCGGGCCTGGATGAAAAGGCTGCAATAGATGGTCTCGTGCGACACCTGCTGCTCCTCTTGGCCGCCTGATCGGTGCTTGAGCCACCCTGCAATCTGCACCGGCGACCACTCTAGCTGCAACTTGGCGGCCACGAGCTTGGCTTGTACGCGATGCTTCCTCAGCTTGCAGGCCTTGGGGCGGTGCCCCCGGTCCCAGGCACGCTGATCGGCCTGGTTCGCTCGATAGTCATCCCGACCACCATTACGGCGAATCTCCCGACTGATCGTGGATGGCGCCCGATGAAGCTGCAGGGCAACAGACCGGAGCGAGCATCCTAGCGCCACCGAGCGAGATATCTCCTCTCGTTCCGCCAGCGTGAGGGCACGCGGGGCACGATGGCGTGGGGCCGGCCGAATACCCCCCGTCCGTACCAGTACCTGGCGTATCGAGGAATGGCGGGTATCAAATAACTTGGCGATCTGATGCAACGACTCGCCTCGCTGCCAGCGATCGAACATCAGCGCCTTCTGGGCGTCTGTGAAATGCTTCCGGGGTACCGTCGTCATGGGCAACACTCCTTCCGCTTGCGCGTCTATAGTGTGTTGCGTTGACCGGTTGAATCCGCAGTCGGAAGCGGACACTCGAGCCAAATTAAACTGGGTCGAACTCGGCGCGGTTCGTCGTTAAAGAAGCGGACATCCAGCTGATTCTGAGGTGTTTGAGGCCAGTATCCACTCATGGCTCATCGTCTGACGACATCCCCCGATAAGCGCCAGATGTAAAGCGCGTCTTGGTTGAGGGCCGCCAATCCGGCTTGGTACATTCGTCGCCGAACAACCTCATGGTGCCAACGGCGCGAGTTGGTGTCGTTTGTTCTAGGGTGATGCGATTTCCTGCACAAACCCCGGTCGACACTAGGTCCATCCCAGCCGCCAGACCGTCGTTAGCACCGTGATCTAGTTCCAGCCGATACCGGCACTCGAATTGGTCGGCATGGCTATCGTGCAGCCGATTCGCTGAGACCACGCCGACTTCCAGGGGCGCTTCGCGAATCAGCGACTGCTGAGCAGGTGGCAGGATAGGCACGCCGAATACCTTGCGCCGTTCATCTCCCTTGCGCATGAGAAACAAGCCCTGCGCACCTTTCCGCGGCTCATCACCCAAATTCACTGCGCTGGCGAACGCGGGAAGTTCCTTCTCGGAAATCATGTACATGCGTTCGCCCCAGGCGACAGGCACTACGTGGTCAGCAAAGCCGAGGCCCCTCTGATCGTTGGGCTGCTCATACTTCAGCAGCAGGCTGCCATCCGCTTGAGGAATCACCCTTCCCTTGTTAGCGGTGTAGGTACCAAGGCATCCCTGCCATGTGGCAGCAACGCCAGAAACGGGCGCGAGAGATAGAGACACGTTCGCGCCCTCACCATCGCCGAAATAATAGTCGCCCGCCCAGGCAACTCTCGGAGTAATCGAATTTTCTTTGGCTATAGCGGCGCGTTGTGCGTCAACGGCATGTTGGAAGGCGTCTTGTGTTGCAATGCCTTGGGAGTTCTCCGTCTGAGGGGGCGCTGGCTGGGCTGGGAATGCATAGCCAAGCGACGCGACGGCCAGCAAGCACGCAAGCGCAAAAAACCTTTTGTATCGCATGTCCCTCTCCCTAGAACGCGACTATAAAGATCATCACCCGTTAGGTCCGACATGGGTCGAAGGCAGGCATATCTGAACGGGCCATACTAGGCAGAACGCCCCAGCCTTTGCTTCACACGACCCCATGCCCGCGTGCCACCCTCCCAAACCTCGAAGACCTTGCCCTCTTCGAACATTGGCAGCGCCACGTCAAACATGAGTAGCCATACGGCGGCTTCGAAGGTCGCTCCGGGAGCCTGTTCTCCATCGAATCTAAGGAGAGCTGACCAGTGCTCGCCGCTCAGCCCAAGAACGGTACGCCACTCGCCTCCCATCAATGGAACCTTGCGGCCACCTGCTTCCGTAGGAAGTAGCTCAATGTCCGCTACAAAATCCGGCAATTCCCTCGCGATCATGCTCTGCTCCAACTAAGGACGAACCGCCCGCTACGGGTCGGAAGCGGACATTCCCCACGACGCGACTAGTCTTCTGAGTGTTCGTAAACATCCAAACCGAGCTCTATGCCTCTTTCGCCCAAAGCAAGCAGATGCGTAGGCGATAAGGAGAGTCCGTTATTGCCGGAATTCATGAATAACCCGACGAATAGGTCGATTCGACACGTCTCCCTGACGGTCGCCCAGGCAGCCATGTCACTGGTCAGCGCCCCAAGCAGCTCATCGATCTGCCCGGGCAAATCTTCGGGCTCGATCCGCTCAACTTGCAGGCGCCAAAGGCCAGTACGCGCGACGCGCACCGCCCCAGTCGTCTGGCCGACGATCTGCTCGCCCTTGCGCTCGGAAGCGGTTGGTTCGCAGCCAAGCAACTTAGAGACATCTTCGGGAACGAGAGAGTCACCGAAGATGCGGAGCGTTGCTTGTGAATATCCGAATGGCCCCACACCTGCTCTCCAGTCTTAAATCTCAGTAAGTGGTCCCAATGGACATTTGCCATGTCCGCTTCGGGTCGGGAGCGGACCTATCGCTTCTACTCCAACCCACGGGCAACCAATCGCCCCAGCGGCTTCGAAAAAACGATCACCAACACGCCAAAAGCCACATACCCGGCGTTGCCAATGATTGTGTGCGTTGGATAGCGCTGCACCTCGACACCGAGGGCCATCTCCGCGAAGTAGAGGCTCCAGATGAAGGCGAGGAACACGGTCCAAGTCGTTCCAGCTAGCCGAAAAATCAGCGTCGCAATCCGTTGATAGCTCGTCATAAGTCCCCTAGTTAACGATCTCCCATGACCCCGTTCGGTATGGCCGGTATGGGTCGGAAGCAGACTTCCAAAAAGCCCGCTCGCGCAGCTAGCTTAAGCCAAGAGCCAGTTCTCGACTGACCGCCAAGTAGCTCGCCTTGTCGCAAATATGAACCAGACGCACTGGCCTCTTTGCGGCTTCGGCAAACACCTTCGGCTTCTGTGTCCCTGGGTATCTCCAAATGATCTTGGATACCTTTGGGAGAATCATGATCTCGGGACACCTATCTGGAAGCCCCGGCCTGGAGCGAAACAGATACGGAAGGCTTCTCCAGGCCACTCGGAGCATGCACTGAGACCGGGGAACATCAAGGAGAATAATTGTGTCCGCTATCCGGAGAAGTTCGTCTGACACACCATCGACGATCCAGCTCTCGTTTCTAGCGATGGCCAATTCCGCCTCTCGGCGCTCGCTGGGACTGGCCTTCTGCCAGCCGGGGCGCCATACGACAGTGTCCATTCCGAAATAGGGCAGCCCACTCAGAGCCGCAAGCCGACGAGCAAACGTGGTCTTACCTGCTCCGGCGTTGCCTGTCACCAATACTCGTTTCACCACCGACTCCAATCCCTAGCAAGCGGACACTTGATCAGTTTCAAAAGCGGCACCAACGGTTGGCTGTACTTGGTGCTAGACCAGCGACCGCCAGTTCGCCATCGCGTAGATGGCCGACCAATACACCATCGGCGATGCAAAAGCACAGAACCAAGCCAGTAAAGGGAGGCACAAAGCTGAGTTGATCATGGCCACGAAGGGTCGCAGAGGTTCCCCGCCAGCGAGCATGATGCCGTTATAGAGAGTTGGAAAGCCGATAATTCCTCAGATCTCCCAGTGCCCATGGGATGAGTAGCGCAAAGAACGCATAGAACGCCAGCGCACGGTTATCTCCAATGGACTCTGAAGGCTGGCGCTTGCGCCACTCCCGAACGGCCACCCTAATGACTTTGGAAAACGGCCAGTAGACGAACAGCAATAGCGGTAGATACAGAAGAGCCAGGATCCACTGGACTGAGAGAACAAAGGCACACCGCGATGGGTCGACTGAAAGACTAGCCATCCTTTGGACAGAAGGCGAAATACTTGACCCAAGTGCAATAGCTCCGTCTGCCATCGAATGCTCGGCCAACGTGTTGAACACGACATACGATGCGAAGCCAGTTGCGAGATTGAAGCCGATCACCACAAAGAGTGGACGGAAATCAATGCGACCCTCAAGTGCGAATTCTCGCCTCATGAAGAGATTGGCCATTCCTGTTCCCGTGGTTCCCCCTGAAATTCAACTGGCTCGATCCATCCATAGCTTCTTCGAACTGTCTGCTATGGGTTGCGGATTCAGCTGGTCGTTGCAACACACTAAAGACTGCGCGAGTAGCGGGAGTGTTGCAACGACCAGCTGAATCCGCAACCCATAGCAATGAGATGGCCTCCTCTCCGTCTTCGGCATCAAGTGCCAGACTGGAAGCGATTGAACCAGTCGTTGGCGAAGAGGAGTCCACCCATGAAGCTTACGCGCATTGGAGTCGACGTGGCCAAGCAGGTCTTCCAGGTCCACGGGGTCGATCGACACGAGCAACCGGTATGGCGTCGCCGCTTGTCGCGAGATCGTTGGTTGAAGGCCGTCTCGGAGGTGGCCGAGCCGGGATGTGTGGTCGGCATGGAAGCCTGCGGTGGTGCGCACCACTGGGCGCGCGAACTGCAGGCGCGTGGTTTTCGCGTGAAGCTGATAGCGCCGCAGTTCGTGAAGCCGTATGTAAAGAGCAACAAGAACGATGCCAATGACGCCGAAGCGATCTGCGAGGCGATGAGTCGGCCGAGCATGCGCTTTGTGAGCGTGAAGAGCATCGACCAACAGGATCTGCAGGCGATGCACCGGGTGCGATCGAGCTTGGTGGAGCAACGCACCGCGAAGGGCAATCAGATCCGCGGCCTGGTCGCGGAATACGGGTTGGTGGCATCCAAGGACATGTCGTCGCTGCGGCATGCGATCCCTGCGTGGCTCGAGGACGCTGACAACGGCCTTAGCATGCGCTTCCGGCAACTGCTCGAAGGGCTATGGCGAGACCTCCGCATGCTGGACGTTCGCATCGTAGAACTGGACGGCCAAATCAACGAAGCGGCCAAGGCCAACCTCGATGCGCGTCGGCTGCAACAGTTGCGTGGTGTTGGCCCCGTGGTCGCCACCGCACTGATCGCGTGCGTGGGCGATGCCAAACAGTTTGCCAACGGCAGGCAGATGGCCGCGTCATTGGGGCTGACGCCACGGCAGCACAGCTCCGGCGGTAAGGATCGTCTGTTGGGCATCAGTAAGCGCGGTGATACCTACGTCAGATCGTTACTGGTGCATGGCGCCCGCGCGATGCTGCGGACGGCGCCGTGCCACGACGACTCGTTGAGCCGCTGGGTCACCCGCCTCTCCGCCCGCGCCCATCCGAATGTGGCCTGTGTGGCGATGGCCAACAAAACGGCGCGCATGGCCTGGGCCATGCTACGCCATGGCACCAACTACCAACCGGCGCTGGCGGCCGCCTGAGAGGAACGTCCGAAAGCATCTCTTCAACGATTGCGAAGCCCCCGAGTGATGACGTACCGGTCGGACCGGCGTCGGCAAAACCCTGAAAGGTCCGTGTGCTCAGAGCACGCCATAGCGATTGGGCGCCGACGCGCGACTAGCTCATCGTGGCCCGGCACCGCCTGACGGTGCAGCGTTTAGAGGCCGGATATACGTAGGCAGTCGACACGGACGCCAGAGCTAGGGGATGCTTGGCAAAGGGGAGGAGTCCATATACGGACCTAAGACGGCGTGAACTTCAGGAGTCAGGCTTTGAGCGGGTATGCCAATTCCATTGTGTTGCAACACCTGGAGCAAGCCCTCCGTGACTTGCTATCCGGACGTGGCAGCCTGACTGAAGGTGTGAGGGAAGTAGTCCAATGGGCTCACTCGAATCATGGCTTGGACGGCGAACTCTTCCGGATATTCGTAGGCGTCGATTCGGACACCGATAGATTTCCTCTTGGGGCAGTTCGCGAGAAGTGGAGCGAAAGTGCGCTTCGGGATGTCGATGCCGAACGACTCGCAGCTGAGGATCACTACCGAGAGCTGGTGATGGACAGCAGCCGATCACTTCTCGAGGCCGTAGTTGCCATTCGGCCGAGGGCGACCTATACCGATCCGCGTTTGGGCTAAGGTCCGCTTCCGACCCATAGCGGGCTTCGCTGTCTACGTTAGGCCTCAAGAGGCCAGTGCGCCGTACCCTGGCCGATCCACAGATATCAAAAGGCATACAAGCAGGATGCATAGCCAAAACAGAGACTATCTTCGCCGGTTGCTTGATTGGAACCGACTCCATCTGACGTCAACCAGCCCACTCAGCGATTCGGACATTGCAGAGGTTTTCGCGCCACAGTTCGTCGTCAAGGCCAACGGCCGCACTCACCCTGCCAATCATCAGAACTACCTGGAGTTCCTCAACGGCTTCCGGCGAAATGTTCACGCGATCGACTATGACCTCCACGAGGAGGTTGCGGAAGGCTCGAGCATCGTGGTGGCCATGACCGCGCGCGTCACGCGCATTGGCGGCGCAGTGGACAGGTTTGAAGCCATGCTTCTGCTCACCTTTGATCAACAGGGGTTGGTCGAACTCTGGCAAGAGGTCTACATACAGTCCTGATTTCAATCTTGCCGATGCGAGTGCTCATGGCGAGGTCCGCTCCCAACCCGAAGCGGACAATTTGTCGACCAGACACGGAGGACATATGGCTGGCCCGGACTACCTGATTGCCCATGCCTGCTTCAAATGTCGCAAGAGTTTCAAGATTCGCGCGCATAGAGAGAAGAATGCGAACTGTCCGCACTGTGGCGGACTGCTGAACTTCATGGGACGCTCATTTCGTGCGCCCAAGCGACGCGATGTTGATCAGTGGAGAAAGGTACAGCGCCTTCATCAGGCGGACTTTCGCTTTTTTAGCTATCGCAGTGTGTCTGGACCTTCACTGCCGTCAAAATTGGCCGATGTTGAGTCTTTCATAGCCGAGAATCCGGCACACCCCATGCGGGTAACCGAGAGATATTGATTAGAGGCGTCCGCTTCCGACCCGGAGCAGACACGGCCAGCCAGCACACGGCGGCTCGCTATGGAGAGTTTATTTCCGAGCCTGATATCACGCTTCTGGAGAATATCAGTCCTATTTTCAGATCGAGGCACGAGAGACCGTCTTGACTGCATATCTGGAATTTCGCCACCGCATAGCCGGCAACCGGGCCATCTGAGGTGGTGCAGAGGCCCGGGGCGCATCGTCCACTGATTCGAAGCGCGAGCCGTCAAGTACGTTCAGTCGTTTCCCCGTACGCGCAGCGTCAATCCCTTGAGGAAGTTTCGAAGCAGTTGGTCTCCGCAGAGACGGAAATTCTTATGACCGGGTTGGCGGAATAGGGCGGTGAGTTCCGGCTTGGAGATCGGGAAGCCGGCATCCTGGAAAGCTTGGTGCATGTCGACATCCTTGAGCTGGAAAGCGACACGAAGTTTCTTCATCACCACGTTGTTGGTAACTCGTTTTTCAATCGGTCGCGGTGGGAGGCTTTCATCTTTACCGCGATAGTGGAAGACCAAGCCATCAAGGAAGTGTGCGAGTACCTGATTGCTGCACTCGGCGTAACCCTCTTCATCGTCCTTCTTTAGGAACGCTTGCACGTCCGTTTTATCGATCGGGATATCGGCATCAGACAGCTTGACGATCTCAACAACTTTGTTGTCGCTGAGATCGAGCATGTAGCGAACGCTGCGTAGTACGTCGTTGTTGATCATTGCCTGTCCTATGGTGCCGCGCCCCAGTGGCTTTTGGGCGTTGCACTTGTCAATTCGTGGTCCTGGCTGGGAACAAGCCAACGTCCCATTTTGGCGATATGCGCCGAGCCTGGCAGAGAGCGTTGCTTACTCACCGCTTTCGCCAGTCATCCGTAAATCGGGGTGACTTCGCGGCTGCTGGCCCAATTTTAGCTCAGCAACGCTCACATATCGGACTTTATTGGTGTGCAGGTATCAAGAAGTGCCGGTCGCGAGCAGTCAATTGAGCCGCGCTAAAGACGGCGTGGAGTCGATGTGTGCATGTAGGACAGTGCATTCTGCGTACTCCGGTCAGGCCGAACATCATTTCCGGCAAGCACCGAACACCCTGCTAGCGCTGACCAGGGCGCCGTCGGGTACTGTCGTTTATATTCTGGGAAGGTCCGCTTCCGACCCGGAGCGGACATCGGCGGCAGCCCTTCTCAACCTGTTTGAGAGACGCGAGACTAGTCCGGTGTCGTGGGTAGATGGACGCGATGCCCGCATGGCGAAACAAAGTCTTCTGCAAATTTTGGTGTTTCGATGCCGCACCATGGAGCAAAGGCATCACAACAGGGGGAGTTTATGAAATACAGGAAGTGTGTCGTCTTGGCCTCTTTATGGCTGGCCGGTTGCGCGGTCGGCGTCAACTTCACTAAGCCAGCCGATGATCGTCTGGTCGTGGGGGCGAGTAAGGAGGCGGACGTGTTAGCTGAGCTTGGCAAGCCGAACTTCAAGAGCGCCAAGGTCGTCAACGGCGAGAGCCTGACCATGGACACTTACGCTTACGCAGTCGGCGGCAGCGCCGATGGCGTATTGCCTGGTGTGACGCCAGCACGATCACTGGCAGTGGTGTTCAAGGACGGCCTGTTGGTGGAGAAGGAATACACCAGCTCGTTCAAGACCGACGCAACGCTGTTCGACGTGGACAAAGCTAAGTCTATCAAGCCGGGTATGGCTATGGAGGAGGTCAAAGCCCTGCTTGGCAACCCCAGTGGCGAGGCGGTGTACCCGATAACGTCGTCGCAGACGTCCCGCGGGGTCCTTTACAGCTTTACGGAAACCAAGGGCTTCAAGTCCCAGCGCAATATGTTGCTTGTCGAAATCGACCGTGATGATCGGGTGACAAAGTCCGATTTCACTCAGGTCGGCCAGCTCTAACTTATCGACCCGGCAGTCACCGGCGTGCCGGCGACTGTCGTGAAAGTCCGCTTGCGACCCGTAGCGGACGCTGCAGAATATGAAATCTGAGGCCACGCTATGAGATTGGGAAGCGCATATTTCTTGGGTTTTTGGATCATTGCACTGGCATATGGTGAAGCTCAGTCGATCTGTGCCAAGGAAGCCCCAATAGCAGATTCGACTCCTCAGGTTTTCCGGGACGCCAAAGCCATGCTTGGCCAAGAAGTCGCCGTCAAAGGAGTTTTGCGCTGGACGTTTGAGAATAGAAACCTCTTCCCGTTGGGCACTGATCCCGATGAGCCATCTCAGGTCTACTGCCTGCCAGTACTTATCGGCCGAACGGACAGTGCCCTGCAAAGAATCGCCGAATCGTTCGATCGCTCGGTCGTTGTGGTCAAGGGCCGAATTATTGACCCAGCACCTCCGGGCCAGGCCATCATAGGATCATGTAAGCCGATCGGGATCGAAGTTCAATCGATCGAGCCAACCAAGAAGTGAAATTCCCTACCTGACCAAGGACGGGGGTAACGTCCGCTTTCGACCCGGAGCGGACATTCCCTTCAAGTAGTGTTGGCTTGTCGTAGTTCACGGAGGAATTATGAAATACATAGTCGGCTACACCCTCGGTTTGACCTTTGCCGCGTTGGGCATGTTTTTAGGAGTCTACTTCGCGTGGAAAGGCTTCTCCTCCGAACCTTACAGTGGACTTGAGTTGGGCTACTTTTGGGGTTACATGGGCTGTTTTTTGGGTTGTTCTTGCGCCGTCATAGGGGCGTTGACGGGGCTTTCGCTAAAGAGCCATTCGCACAGATCGGCTCTCTCCTAAAAGCGGCGTAAAAAAAGTCCGCTTTCGACTCGAAGCGGACACCCACATATTGCCAGGCACTACCCAAAGGAGCAGGGCGACGTGACCTTTTCAAGCGGCTTCCTGAAAACGGTCTGTGCGGCAGGCATGACAGCGCTAGTTAGTGTCAACGCGGGGTGCGCGTCGTTGAATCCGTATGCAGTGGCGGGCGCGCATATGCTCGACCCTCCACATGCGAAATTCTGCTGGGTGAAGAAGGGCTCGCCCATTTTTGGGCATACGGAGAATTGTGAAAACGATCAAGCGTCCGCTAGCTTGAAAAAGTGCTTGGACAAGCTTGAGCAGACTTCCCACTGGTTCAGTCCATCGGACGAGGCAGAGGGAAAGATCATGCAATGCATGAACAGCGAAGGCTGGGATCGTGCTCTCATAGAAGGGGCCATCCTTGGATGAGATGGGCTGTCTGGGCGGACGTCCGCTTCCGACCCATAGCGGACATCAGCTAACGGCAAGATCTGGTGGGATTGACGCGCACGACCATCTATCAAAGAGCCAAGTGACCTATGAAGGAAATCATTTTCGCGGTGCTTCTTGCAGTGCTTTGCATTCCTGCGGCTTCTGCTGACGTCTGCGGCAGCCCAGGAGAGAAGCCCAGTGTCAAAACGGTTGTCGTAAGCCTCCCTGGCAAGCCTGCAGAGGCCGCCTTCTATTATCGGGTGGATTCGTTTTACACGGTGTTTGTCAGTCAGGCGGATATGAGGTCGTTCCTGGACAAACTCGATCCGTCTGCAGCATCGCTGCCGCTGTTCAAGGCTATTCGTGCGGATATGCCGTTACACGAGGATCGCGACCTTTTTCATTACAACTTTTCTGATTGGTGGCGCCTGAGGCCCTTAGAATCCGCCGTGGCGGACTTACTCGACCATGGGAAGGCGTCCCTGGTGGAGATAGGTGGGGATAGTGTCAAAAAGATCACGATCGTTGAAGAGAGAACCCCAAAGCATACGCTGGCGCGGTTTTACGATGGCAAAAAGGGCGAAAACCAGTTTCTGTTCCTTCCCGGATGCATCGCGGATTGACATACGTACGGGTTGAGGTGGCTCGCTGCTGGCGTTGGAAAACATCGCGGCTTGTACCAGCAGGAGCAGTCCGCTTTCGACCCATAGCGGACATGGAAGCCAGACGTCTGTTCAGTATCCCGGAGGTCACGGATGGACATGAAAAGATCGATACGTGTGGTTTTGAGCTGGTCAGCTTTTCTGATGCTTGCAGTGACCACCCGGGGGGAGTTTCGCAAGTGAGGTCGCGGTGCAATCCACGCCGAACAACTATCTCAAGCTGAAGGATTCGGCGAAGTTCAGCAGCGCGCCCTATGTCTGGGAACGCACAAAGGGAAGAAAGCACATTGTTGTCATCGGCACAGATCATCTGCTTGATCCGCGGTCGCCCATGTACCGTCGCATGGCAGCGATATTCGACCGGGTCCAGCCGCAATTTATCCTTCACGAAAGCGTGGCGCCCGACGATCTCTCGACAGAGACCCGAGACCAGGCGATTCGGCGCGGGGCTGATCTTGGGTTCACTGTGCAGCTGGCGAGACAGCTAGGGATTCCCACCGAAAGCGGCGACGCGCCCGCACGAGAGGAAATGAACGAGCTTCTGGCACGTCATTCCGCGAGCGAGGTATTTGTTTACTTGGTTTCCACACGTCTCGTGGGGAGCTATCGGAATCCTGACCTGAGCGAGGATGCCGCCGAATATCCCGCATTCTTCGATTCCCAGATCATAGGGAACGGGGTCCCGGTGCAAGAGGGCTGGGAGACATGGGATGGTTTCTTGCGTGAATATCGCCGGGTTGCCGGGCGTTCGCTCGCTTCGAAAACCTGGGATCCTCAACTTCTGGATCCGACGTTGAACACGAGCAAGCTCAATGAGGTTGCACGAACCTCAGACGCCCTGAGGGATCAATTCCTTCTCGCTGCGATTCGCACGTCTTTACAAAGATACGATCGCGTCATTGTCGTTTTCGGTAGTGCTCACGTGGTTGAGCTTGAACCTTCGTTGGAAGAGATGCTAAAGAATCAGCATTGATCGGGCATGTCAGTTAAGCAAGGGGGCTTAGAGACGATCGAATCCGGAGCAGGGTTTGTCCTGACATCAGCAGATGGTTAGCCGGATGGTTGCGGATCCAGTGTCCGCTTCCGACCCATTGCGGACAGTTCACCGAAGGTGAGGAGTGGTGCTTGGAATTCCTGATCGGCCGACGAGCTAAGGCGCTATCTTGCGTCGCGGCACTTGCGCTTGCCTCCGCGTCGTTCGGAGCTGCTGCAAGCACAAGCTATGAGATCTACACGGGCAAGGGTGAGCCCGAGTGCGAGTATCTTGCAGCGGCGCTCCAGAAAGCACGAATTGCTGACATGACAGTATCGCAGCTTTGTCAAACGCAGCAAAAGCCTATCGAGCAGTGGCTAAAGGCGGTCCATATTCGCGATCTCGCTTGGGTGCCATACCCAACGTCCGACCCGGTGCAGCTTGAGAAGTCGATGATCGAATCGACCATCGCGGACAAAGACCTGCCCAAGTTCGCAACAGGCATCCGCGAATCGTTAGAGGTGATGAAAAGGTTGTCGGCAGACGACAACTACTTCTTTCAGGTCGCATCGTTGAGTTTTTCAGGGCGATCTGTTTACGTGTTGCAGTTGCAACAGAAGCGATGCCCAAACGTCAACGTCTGGTCCGATACCGGGATAGGCAACGGGCTTTTTAGTGACAAGGAATTGAAGCGGGGGCTGGGGAGTAGCCTGTTAATGCCGGGCGAGGTTATCTCCTTTTTCGGAAAGCCCGCGACCTTCAGTGTCGTGAGGCATCCGTCCTATCGCAACAGTCCAAAGATGATCAGCGCGCAAGTGGCGTTGATCATCTGGGAGCCAGACAAGGCGGCCGGAGCGGGCACGCGTATACAGTGCGAGCTATCCATTCCGTCCCAAGTTCGCTAGGTGCAGGAATCGACAAGGGTCAGAATCGTTCGCTAAGTTGGTGTCCGCTTTCGCCCCGAAGCGGACCTAACTAAGACCTCGGACATCAAGGTGGCCGAGGTGTGAGGCCGTCATGGCGGACAGTGTTACAGCGGCGGAACCTAGAAGTCTGGGCAGGCTTACCACGCCATTGTTTTTGACAGGAGCATCCATTGATCCGTTTGGCAAATTCCGGGTTGGCCGGAGGAGTTTTCTGCGTGGCGGCTGCGACAGCGGCGCTAACACACCACACAGCCTTTGCAGAAGATGCACCCAGAGTCACTACCGTTGATGCAGGCAAGACAGTCGATATCGCTGGAGTGAAAAATATCCTGATTCTTGCAGACCACCCAAAGGGGAGCATCATCCTGCTGACCGGCGGCGACGGGCGCCTGAATGTCATGGCCGGCGCGCGTTTCACCGATGGTACCGACAATGTTTTGATTCGCAATCGCGACGCGTTTGTGGGCGCCGGATATGACGTGCTGCTGGTAGACCTTGGAACAGACCTCGCTACCGCTGTCGATTATCTTGCCAAGTTGAAGCGCCCAGTGATCGTGATCGGTACGAGCAAAGGCACACAGCGCGCGGCAGAAGGTTTGGCAAAGGGTGCCAAGCCGGACATGCTAGTACTGTCTTCGGGCTTTCTGAGCGAAGCATCTGGCCCGGGCGACAGCGTCACTTCATTACTGAGATCGCCAACGCTGCTTCCACCGACATTGGTGATCCATCACCGCGATGACCACTGTCGATGGACAAACCCCGCTGGCGTTGCGCCCTTCCAGACCTGGGGCGCTGGCCGCGTTGAGGTGGTGTGGCTAAGTGGTGGCCTGGATGATGAGGAGAATCCGTGCCGTTTCAGTGCTCATCACGGCTTCGCTGGCCTTGATCACACATTTACCTCACAGATCCTGGAGTTCGTCCAGAGATAGAGGCACAGTTATTGCGCGCAATGCCTGCCTTCGACCCGGAGCGGACCTTGCAGGGCACCCAAAACACACTTCGGATTAAGCGGTTACCCATGACACGCTGTGCTAAAGCGCTCTGGCTGGTTCTACTTCTAAACGCCGCCATGATGGCGGGTGTCGTGGCATACGCTTTGGGTAACGCTCCGTTTCAAGCCTACGGCGAAGCGCTGAAGTGGTTTGGGCTGGGAGCGCTCTTGTCGGCAGTAGCCCTAGCACTCGCCAACATGGGCGGGATGGATACTCGGGGCGAGGGGTATAGCCTTAATGACGCGCCGCCACAGGTCGTGCGCATTGCTATTGGGGTTGCCGGGTGCGGGGTACTGGCAGCGGGCGTGCTTGTGAAGGGTCTTATATCGACCGTCTCGCTGCTAGGGAGCTAAAGTCTGCTTTCGACCCGAAGCGGACCTAAGATTTCGGGGTCGATCAGACGCAACATGCCAGTGACTGGGGAAAACGGTGGACCACATGGACCAGGTGAAAGGCCGGACTATTGCTACTCGCAACCTGCTCTACGGGGTGGAAGGTAACCACGCGAAGAAAGCATTCACAGTCTGCATTGGTGAACCGTACCTCATCACCGAAGAGTCACCAGACTTCGAGTTTGCTCCCGGGGCTACGGCATGCTGCATTAGTTTCATAGGCTTACCGGAGAGGCCGCACGTTGTGCATGGGGCCGATGGCATTCAGGCGCTGGAGCTGGCCGTCAGTTCGATGGAATCGTACTTGCGGCGGCTAAGTCGAAAGTACGAGTTCTATTTTCCAGATTCGGGGGAGTCGTACTTTGATGATTGAGGCTCCCGTTTTTCGGGGCAATTAGCCGTCAAGCAGAACGCCCCATACTGTCTGCTTCCGACCCATAGCGGACCTTGTTGGGAAAGTCTTGAGTTCACAAAGCGAACTAGGGGGGGGATTGGTGATGATGCGGCGACTTGTGGTCTTGCTCGGTGCTCTACTGTTGATGTCGAACGCGTTCGCAAGCGCGACCGAAGAGGTGGCGAAGAAACAAATCGAGTCAAGCATGCTGGTGAGCGGAACGGTCGAGATCAACCCAGACGGAAGTGTTCGGGCTTATGCCATCGATCAGGCGAAGAGCCTTGGACCGGCACTCAATGAGTTCATCCGGCAGGCGGTAATGACGTGGAAATTTCGCATTGATACGAAGGAGCCGGTTATAGCCAAGGCAAAGATGACGCTGCGCTTGGTTGCGAAGTCCGTGGACGAAAAACACGACACCCTGACCATTGGTAGCTCCAGCATCGGGGAGAGCGACGAGGCGCCGAGTGACTCAATCTCTTGGGATCGTCGACTGGCACCGACATATCCGAAAGCAGCTATGGATTCAGGCCTGACGGGAGTGGTCTACGTGCTGGTGATGGTCGACAAGGACGGGACCGTCAAGAACGCGGCAGTCGAACAAGTCAACCTCACTTCCTACCAACCGGGCTGGAGAACGGACGTAATGCGGAAAATCTTGGCGGATGCCGCGTTGAAGCCGACCAGCCGCTGGACATTCCATGTGCCTACGACCGGCAAGCAGGTCAGTGCCCCATATTGGTTGGCGCGCGTGCCCGTCGCGTTCACAAGCTTTGGCGATTCGCGTCGGGAGCCATTCGGTCAATGGCAGACTTATCTTCGTGGCCCTCGCCAGTCGATCTCTTGGGTCGACAATCCAAGCCTTCTCGCTAGTAATCCTGACACTGTGCCAGATGGCGCAGTTAAAACGGTCGGTTTGGAGTTGCGGAAGCTCGAAGGAAGCGATGGGACCTGATTTGCGGATGGCGATTAGTGTGCCGCAGTGATGTACCGCGAAGTCGAATCTCTTTCTGGAATTGGACTTGGCGGCTGGAGCTTGCAAAGCGTCCGCTTCCGACCCGAAGCGGACAGACTTCAAAAGGGAAAACATGGCCGAGAAGGATGACAGCTGGCTCACCGATCAGGCGGATCACCTAATCGGCGTCACGCTTACACGTCGCGAATGGGCTCCGGCCTCCGTCCGTGACGATCATGACCATTGCGCACTCTGTTGGGCCAAGTTCGCGAAGCTCGGCCTGCCTGGCGAATTGCATGTGGGGTGGTGTACATCGGATATGCGGCACTGGGTCTGCCAGCAGTGTGTCGACGACTTTAAGGTTCGCTTTCGGTGGGTTTTGAACGACAACCCGAATCTTGAGATTGATTGAATCGTCCGCTTCCGACCCGAAGCAGACATTCATTGGGCCTTAGATAGGGTCTTCAAATTCAAGGCGAGGCTTGTGCCAAACGTAGAAGCGTCACCTGCTTTAACTCGTGTTGCGAGCGTTGTCGTGCTCGCAGTCGGCCTGTATGTCGGATGGATGAGCTTTTACAACGCTAAGCACCATTCGTTGGCTCCGGCCAGCACGGTTGAGCAGGCGTTGGATGAAATCGGTAACCCTGATACGGTGACTGTCACGCAGAGGGCCCGGGTCTTTGACCGAGGCAGCACTATCTACGCCCAAAAGTACTTCGTCTCTAAGGAAACGCCGCAAGAGATCACCAGTCGCTACATCGGCGAGTTTCAAAGCAAGGGTGGCACCGGGTCGGCGGTGTCAGAGGCGAGGACTACGCTTCAAGGTTCTGCAAAGACAAGCTTCTTGGGACACTTTATTTCTACGGTGCCCAGAATGACGGGGCCGCCTTCTCTGTAACTGTGCGGACAGGTGGAAGTGCGATAGACGTATGTGGGTGATGCGTGATTGCCTTTCGCAGGTAATATCCGCTTTCGACTGCGACTTCAACCGGTCGACGCAACACTTTGATGAAATCATTTTGCTTAGAAAATCAATCTTCTACGCTTTCTTGGCAGCCTCTCTAGCAGTCCTGCTGTGCTAGTAAGTCGGATTACCCTGGATTTAAGGCACTTCCAGCCTGCTGGCCATCATGCGATGAATCTGAGCCTGGATGCCATGACAACGCATTTTCTGCTGAGACAGTGTCGGGGTGTTGCGTCGACCCGTTGAAGTCGCAACCCAAAGCAGACATCGCCGTCACGGGCATTGCCCGTTGAGTCTGGGGCGAAAGTCCTTGGCGTCTTACAAGGGGAACCTTGCCGCTAATACCGGCACCCGGTTCAAAGGGGACGTTCTGACATATGGAGCCTTGTAATGAGATCTGTAGGGCGCTTAGCGAGTGTGGTCGGCTTGATGTCATGCGCGGTTTCGGCGCACGCCGGCTGGTATGTCATCCGCAACTATGAAGGGCAAGTTGGCAGCTTGCCGATACACGCCTCGCTTCAGAGTTACACCTTTGGTTCCGGACAGAATCTGGAAGGAAGCTACTACTACGACAGTCATCGCGCCCCGATCCCGCTTTACGGAAAGGCCACCGGAGGCGTGATCGCTCTATGTGAAGTCCATAACGCGGCTGAGTTCGACAAGCACATAGCTACGGGCGCGGCATTTTCTGCCGACACCTGTCCGTTTCAACTCGCGGCAGACGGCGACCATTTGCGTGGAACATGGAGCGATGGCGCCCACCGCTATGATGTTGCCCTGAAGGAAGTCGGCGCGTTAGACGATACGTCGTCAACCGCCAACATCCACGGCGAGTTGGTCATCCCCTATTGGGGGCAAACCGCGACGCACGGTTTTTTCGGCATCTACAGGAAGGTCGGCGACGGCTTGCTCGTCGATCACATTGACGTGGTCAACAAACGAACGGGAAAGACCGATCAGGTCATCTGGACCGGAAAAGCGGGTAAAGCCCTGGATCAAGAGGCACAGGATTGCTATTTTGGCTTCTACATGACGCCGATTTACATGAACGTTCAGAGTGATGGAGAGGCTGGCTCAGTTCAATTGAATTGCTACACCAAGAGCTCTCCGGACCAAGTGATACACCTTCAACTTGATTCCAAAACCGGGCGCTACCGGTCCTTGCATGCTGGAATCTGACGCCGCTCGGCCAAGGCTGATGATGTGACTTTCAGTAGTGTCTGCTATCGACCCGAAGCGGACGTTAGCGTTAGAACTGACAGGGAGAGGACATGTTGCGGAGGGGTTCTGGGTTGGCATGTCTCGCGGCGCTTTGTCTTTATGTTGCGGCTGTTGATGGGCAAACGGTATCCGTCCCACTGGCGAGCGAACCATGCGACAAGGCCTGCCAACAGCAGAGGCTAGCCGCTCTTTTCAGAACGGTGGACGCGGCGGACACGTCTCGGCGACCGGCCTGTAAGGGCCGGAGCATCCAATGGAGTGATGACATGCAATATGCGATCAAGCTGGTCGATGACGGCGGTGCATTCGTGGCAACGTGTCGCGACCTGCCGACGTTCAATAGCGTCGGCGACACGGTGGAAGAAGCGCTGCACGAATCGGTCGATGCCATCGCGCTGGTGTTGCAGTCCTACATGGACGATCGCCAGCCGATCCCCGTGACCACGGACAAGAAGCGTGGCGAGCATTGGGTGGTCCTGCCGGCGCTCGATGTGGCCAAGGTTGGGCTGTACCAGGCCATGCAGGCCAAGGGTGTGCGCAAGGCGGATCTCGGTCGCATGTTGGGCATGCACGCGCCACAGGTAGATCGCCTTCTGGATCTGACGCACAAGTCGAAACTCGAGCAGGTCGAGGGAGCGCTGGGTCAGCTCGGCTATCGGGTCAACGTGTCGGTGGAGCCGATGGGCCGTCGTCACGCGGCGTAGGTTGGCGGATTGGTCATAGCATTTGGAGCGGGTATGTCAGGTAGCGGAAGCGATGTGTTTACGGGTGACGGCCATGACTGGCACAACCGGGCGCAGTTGAATTTCACCCACTAAGTGCCTTGGCACGCCTATGTGGCCGGATACAAGGAAGCCGCTGACCGTCTCGTCGCTGGCATCGCGGAAGGGCAGCATGGCCAGGACATGCTCGTCTTTCCCATCCTTTTTCTGTATCGGCATTACCTTGAAGTGAGCATCAAGGAGCAGATAAAGGAATGCCAGCCACTGCTTGGCATTACGCCACCAGCCAAGCCAAAGCGTAAGGAAGAGCGTATCCTGTCGGCACAGGGCCATGATCTAGATGGCCTTTGGTCGTATCTAAAAGGCCTTTTGCCTGGTGTCTATCCCGGTATTCCAGTCGTTGTGCTGGAAGAAATCGATCGGGTGGTTGAGGCGTTTCATCGGCACGATGAAGCCGGCGACGCAGCGCGTTACCCGGTACCTTGGCGGGCAGCGAACGCTGTCAGGGTTGAATGCGATCAACCTGCGCAAGCTATCGGAGGATATGGACCGAGCTGATAACAGCTTCACGCAGATTGGTGGTGGCATCGACTACATGCACGAAATGGCGCAATACGCTGCCGAAGCAAACGCGGAATAGATAGGTTGGCAAGACCCATCAGGCGAAACACAGCCCCGCTTCGGCGGGGCTTTTTTTGTGCCCAGGTCATCGGCTGTCGCGATCGGGGTGAGTGATAGCCGGCGACAGCTCGCACCGCACGCAGCCAGGCCGTGGTGGGGCGGGCCGTCCTGTCCGACTGGTTCGGCCCGGAATGTGGTCAAAGAATGACCAGTTCGGCCCGTCTTGCTCCTGGCGCGCGCGGTCATCCCCCCTCCTCGCCTGCGCGCTTCTCCCGCCGCTTTTGATGCAGGTGATGCATCTGGCCAAATGGCGCCACACGTAGGGCCATCGGTTACTCGTGGGCGCGTGGCGTGATGCAGTTTGATGCACCCGTGGACTGAGTGAGCCCACCGGATGGCCGGCGATGGATGCATCGCGGCGATGCAGCGGCAGGGGGTCGCCAAGGGCGCTCCCTTAGCAGGACGACTCGCGCCGTTCGTCCACGATCAGCGGGGGCCTCCGGTCGCTTCGGGCCAGCCATGGCGAAGGACGCCACCGGTATCGGTTCCGGAAAAGGTAATTTTGGTAATCGGCCTCCCGAAAGGCAGGTTAACTCGTTGAATATCCCGATAAATAGGCATGATTCAAAAAGGTAATTTCAAGGTAATAAAAATTACCCTTCTTGATAAGTAATTGAATTTACCAGTAAAAATAAAGAGAAAAATTACCTTTCGTGAGGGTCATCGGATCACCCTTGAATTACCTTTTGATTACCTTTTGCCGCACGACCCAACTCGCTGTTGTTAAAGATAAATCGGGCGATCCGTCAGAAAAATTACCAAAATTACCCTTTTCCGACGAAGCCACCCATTGGGGCGACGAAGGATACGGGATGGCCTTCCTCGTTCGTCACCGTTCACCATCGACAGCCACTTAGAGCCGTTCCCCCGGGCTGTGGATCGCGTACCGGAGGCCCCACCTGCGTCGTTCGCGTATCGGCGAGAGCCATCTCGTTCGTTTCTTCCCTCAGCCCTGTCGAGGACGTCGCCCTATGACGCCCCCGAAGGAGCGATGGCGTGGATAGGGGCTCAATCGTAGGGGCCGAAGCCATGCCCCCGCGCCATGCGATAAGCCGGTGAGGCGGCTCATAATCGGTTGGCATGTCCTTGGATGGCGGTCGACCCGTTGGCCGTGATGGAACATAAGGGTCAAGCGTTAGCCACGCACCAGGGTCTTAAACGGCCTTCACGGCAAGCCCTGGCAAGGGGCGGGCAAAAAAAAGCGGCCATGAGGCCGCTCGGTCATGCCTTACTGCAGCCCAGCCGGTGGGCTCGAGAACACGCGAAGATGCCCTTCGCCGATCAGGAAATTCTTGTAGCAGGCCAGCGTGACATTCCAGGCTTCCCTGGCCACGGTGGGACCGGCCTCAATCACGTTGCCGTGCTCGTCGATAATCGCAAGCTGTGCTTTACGCCCTTCGTGAGTCCGGACGGACAACCCTTCAAAGCACACCGCCGAAAGGGTCACGCTGGCCAGTCCACCGGTAGCGGGAACACCGATCATGGCGAGACTCGCCCTGGCAAGAGCGTCTTCCACAGGGCGTAAGGTGCTGGAGCATGAGGCATGTCGTGGGGTATCCCTTGTCGTGATCGTCATGCCATAAAGCGTCGCGCACGCTCCGTGCGCCGAGCAAGGACGAGCTGTTCTGTGGGAGGCTCTACAGAACTTCTCAGGTTAGTAGGATGCGTAAAATGGCTTGACTGGCCCTGGATGCGCTGATCCGTCTCAGCGCCTAACTGCCGCATCTAGCCCCAGTAAATGCAAGGGAGGGGCGCTCCAGCACCGCCAGGCCCAACCACAAGAGCTGCAGTCGGCCTGCTCGTTCGGTGCACGGAATGCACCGGGTTTCGTTCGACGGATCGAGAGGAAACCCTGTCGGCCATCGCACAGAACTATTCAACGCACTGCATGGCCAGCCTGCATGGTTTATATAGACTTGACTGTGGGCCCGCAAAAGAAAAGTGACTCGAGCGTCCCACGGGGACTAGCTTCGCGTCGTCGGCAGACGATCGAAACGCCCGCTGCGTAAGCGGCCAGATAGCGGTAGCGCACGAGGCGACGATCATACTCACGGCTACTGGATCCCTGCCTTCGCAGGGATGACGGTTTCATCGAAACGGTACGCCGAGCACCTAACCCTCTCCCCAAAGGGGCGAGGGAGAAAAGCAGAAGCCGCCTGCGTGCCCCATGCGAGGGCCGCATTTCGGCGCGACATGCCGAAACAAACAACACCCACCTAATCCCTCTCCGGCTGCTCCAACCAAGCATCCAACAACGCTGCATCCGCATCATCAATCGCCACGATGCGATACCCCGCCCATACCTGCCCAGGACTGGCCGCAGCCTCGTGCCACTGCTCCTGTATCCCGACTTCGATGCTCTGCGGTGTGCTGCCCAACCCGGGCAGGGTCAGGCTCACCTGATAGATGGCTTCACTGCGCGGTGGGCGCGTGCTGATCAGCAGCATGCCGTTGGCGGAAAGGTTGCCGAGATGGCCGATGGGCTGGCCGGTGATCACATCAGTGACCACGGCGGTGAAATTGGCACGTTTGCGCAGGGCGCGACGTTGGTCGATGGACGCCACGTTCTCGCTCACGTCGAGGCTCCGGGGCGTGAGTGTGTGGCTTGGCTGCTGGTGATCTGGCGCAGGTGGCTGGTCAAGGCGTGCCAGGCGCGATCAAGCAGGCTTTCCTTCATCGGAGGCATTTCACGCACGCGGCCGCAGGCCATTTCGTGTGCGAGGTGCTCCAGCGTCATTTCCTGGCTGCGCAGGCCGCGACGGGTGACGAACAGGCTGTTGCCAGACACCGGCGAGTACCAGGCCAGCTTGCGCTGGGTGATGCGGCCGTTGGCTGGATCGATGAATTCGAACCAGCTGCCGAACGGTAACTGGCGCAGGCGCTGGCGAATTCGCCGTTCCGGTGAATCTGCCGCGGGGCTGGATGCGGGTGTCGCTGCTGCTGCCGGCGTCGGTGTCGGTGTCGGTGTCGGTGCGGCTGTTTCCGGTGACACCTGTTCGCCCAGCCGTTGGCGTTGTTTGAGCTTGAGCGCCAGCTCGGTGGTCGTAGCGGTTTCCTGGCTGGCCGGGCTTTGCGCGGGAATGCCCAGCAGGCGCTGTGCGACCTGCACAGCTTCCTCGGCGTGCATGCCGATTTGCTGCAGGCCGGCTTCCACTTCTGCCTGCAACAGATGGCGATCCGTCACCGGATGCTGACCGAGCAGTTGATCAGTGGTGCGCAAGCGCGAGGTGAAGGCTTCGCTGTCTTCACCGTGGCGCAGGAGCGTTAGCGCAAGCACGTCGGACCATGCACGTTCGAGCAGGGTGCGCAGCAGGCCGCGCGGGTTGTATCGTTCGAAGCGTTCCGTCATCAGTTCAGCGGCGCGATGGCGTGCCTGCTCGAGCCGTTCACGACCCTGCATGGCCTCCACTTGGCGTCGCTCGGCGATTTGCGCCTTGCGGTTGAGCAGGCCAAGATGATGTTCGATATCGGCCAGCAGGCTGGTATAGAGGCCGGTGCTGGGCGGTTCGCGCCGCGCACGGTCGACCAGTTGGATCAGCTTGGCTTCAAGTGAGCGATCAATGTCGCCATCCGGGCCGTCCAGCCAGTCATTTGCCGCGTCGGTGACTACGCCCAGTAGCTTGCGCGCAGGGTGTTCACGCTGGTTGAAGAAGTCCTGGTCTGCCACCGCCATGCGCAGCAGCGGCAATTGCAGGTCGCCCAGCAGCGAATGCGCATTGCCCTGGTGATGTAGCTGGCGATCCATCTGCTCAAACAGCATGGCGACCAGTTCAACGGTATCGCCCTGCTCGTCGGTCAGCTGCATGTGCGTCGAGCCATCAGGCCGCCCGGCGTTGAGCTGGCCAAGCAGCTCTTCCCGCAACGCACGCGCACTGAGCAGCTCGCGTCGCGCATGGTCGGCGACATCGCTGACGTGCAATTGCAGGGCGTCCAATGCCAGTTGCAACTCTTCGGGTGTCGCGGTGCGGCCGCCATCCGGGTTGTTCAGCGCACCCTGGCCCGCGCGGTGCTGCGCGAGCATTTCGCGCAAGCTGTCGAGCACGGCGATGCTGTCGCTGCGCGGCTGGCCGGGTGCAGCGGGTGTGGTCGCAGTAGACGGCTGGCGGTTGAACGCGGCTGGCTGAGTGTCGCTGTCGGCAGCGCGCGGCTGCCGTTCCTGCGGCGCGCGCGACGCGGTCGGGAACGCGCGCAACTGCGGCAGGATGCCGTCAGCGCGCAGGTGTTCGTTGACGGTGTCGTACAGCGTCGATAGGCCGTGCACCACGACGGTGTCGAAACTGTGCAGCACCAGCAAGCTGTGCTCGATGGACAGTTCCAGTGATGTCAGCGCCCCACGAAATGACGCGGCCAGGGCATGTGGCCCCAGCGGCAGGCGCTCACCCTCCAGGGGCGGCAGGCCCACCAGCACGGCAAGGCGATAACCCAGCTCGAACAGCGATGAGCCATGGCGGGCTTCGCCGCGCGCGACCAGCTTGTCCAGTGCCACGGTCTGTTCATGCTCGGTGGTATCGAGCAGTTCCAGGGGGCGACGCGGTGCGTCGGTGGTTGCTTCGGGCTCCGGTACGGCGCCCACACCGTTGAAATATTGCCGGACGCCTTCCATGAAGCTTCGCTCCATGCCGCCGCGCCGTTGTTGCAGCAGTTGGCGGGAATACAGGCACTGTTGCTGTTCGTTCGGGTTGCGGGACCGCTCCGCCAGTGCATAGAGGCGTTGCTCTGCATCGCTCAGGCACTGGCGCAAGGGCATCTCCAGCCAGCTGATGCACAGCGCGTGCGTTTCTTCGATCAGTCGACGGGCACGCGGCGCCCAGCCTGCACGATCAGGACGCAGCTCCCGATCGGGTGCAAGCGGTGGCCGTCGACCCTGCTGTTCGACTTCCATACAGACCCTGAGATTCATTCCCCCCGGATGGCTGAGAGTCTAAAGCCCGCGCTCTGGGCACGCCATCGGCCGGACGGTGGACTCAGTCAAGAAATCCGGAAATGACGTCATTGAGAAAGCGCTGGCCGAGTGCCGTCGTCTGCAGCTGGTCGGGACTGTCGGTGAGCCAGCCTTTCCGGTGCGCTTGGGCCATGGCGTCGGCGATACGCTCCGGGGGCAGTCCGGTGCGTTCGGCGAAGTCGGTCATGGGCACGCCGTCAATCAGGCGCAGGGCGTTGAGCATGTACTCGAACGGCAACTCGTCGCGGGCTACCGGACCGCTGCCTCCGATGCGCTCCGCGCCACCAGGGGCGGCCAGGTAAGCCTTGGGGTGGCGGGTCTTCCAGCGCCGGATGATCTCGCCCTGGGCAACATCGGTGATCTTGCCGTGGGCGCCGGCACCGATGCCGAGGTAGTCGCCGAAGCGCCAGTAATTGAGGTTGTGCGCGCAGCGGCGATCGGGGCTGGCATAGGCGGATACCTCGTATCGCCTATAGCCGGCTGCGCCCAGCTGTTGTTCGCAGGCCTCTTGCATGGCCCAGGCGTGGTCGTCGTCGGGCAGTGGCGGCGGGTTCGCGGCGAAGGCCGTGTTCGGCTCCAGGGTCAGCTGGTAGTGCGAGATGTGTGTGGGCTGCAGGGTGATGGCACGCGCCACATCGGCTAGCGCACCTTCCTGCGATTGCTCAGGCAGGGCGTACATCAGGTCGAGATTGATGTTCGTGTAGCCGGCGTCCTGCGCTGATTTCACAGCGGCTTCGGCTTCGCTGGCCGAATGGATGCGCCCCAGGCGGCGCAGTTTGGCGTCGTCGAAACTCTGGATGCCGAACGATAGGCGGTTCACGCCTGCCGACAGATAGCCGTCGAAACGGCCATGCTCCACGGTGCCGGGGTTGGTCTCCAGCGTGACCTCCGCACTGGGTGCCAAGGACAGCCGGCCACGCACGCCATCGAGGAAACGATCGATCAGTTCAGGCGTGAACAGGCTGGGCGTGCCGCCGCCAAAGAAGATGGTGTGCACGACGCGACCGTGGACGGCGCTACCGAAATCGCGCAGGTCGGCATCGAGGTCGGCGAGCAGGGCGTCGACATAGGCGTCATACGGCGGTTCGCCGCGCAGGCCGTGGGAGTTGAAATCGCAGTAGGGGCACTTCTTCACGCACCACGGCATGTGGACGTACAGCGACAGCGGTGGTGCGATCAGGGACATGATTTACGTGTGTTTCTCGGCAAGCTGGCTACGCAGCAACGCCAGCGCGCGACCGCGATGGCTGATGCGGTTCTTCATGCCGGGTGGCAGTTCGGCGGCGCTGACGGTCTCGTTCTCCGGCAGGAACAGTGGGTCGTAACCGAAGCCGTGTGTGCCGCGCTCTTCGGTCAATACATGCCCATACCAGCGGCCCTCGGCGATCAGTGGCGCGGGGTCATCAGCGTGCTGAAGCAACACCAATACGCTGATGAAGAACGCGCCGCGCTGTTCCGTCGGCACGCCATCCAGTTCCCGCAGTAGCCGCGCGTTGTTCGCTGCGTTGTCGCCGTGCGCGCCGCTGTAACGCGCAGAGTAGAGCCCCGGCGCCCCACGCAGGTGGGCCACACACAGGCCCGAATCGTCGGCTAGTGCGGGCAGCCCGCTGATGCGCGACGCGTGGCGCGCCTTCAGCAGTGCGTTCTCCACGAAGGTGAGTCCGGTTTCTTCAGCATCCGGCACGTCGTAAGCGGACTGCGGTTCGGCGTGCAGCCCGCTGTCGGCCAGCAGGGCGTTGAATTCGGCCAATTTGCCGGGATTGCTGCTGGCGAGAACGATGCGTGTCATGGGCCTTTCGCTCGGTGTTACGGCAGTTCCAGCGCGGCGCGCTGGGCGGCCACCAGTTCGGCGATGCCCTTTTCGGCAAGGCCAAGCAGTGCGTCCATCTCGTCGCGACGGAAGGCATGACCTTCAGCGGTGCCCTGCACCTCGATGAAGCCACCGCCGTCGTTCATCACGACGTTCATGTCGGTATCGCAGTTGGAGTCTTCGGCGTAATCCAGGTCGAGGACTGGCACGCCTTGATAAATACCCACCGATACCGCTGCCACCGCACCCATGATCGGGTTGCGGCGCAGGTTTTCGCGCTTCATCACCGTGGTCACGGCATCCACCAGTGCCACGTAGGCGCCTGTGATGGCCGCCGTGCGTGTGCCGCCATCGGCCTGGATGACGTCGCAGTCGAGCGTGATCACGCGTTCACCCAGTGCCTGGCGATCCACGCAGGCGCGCAGGCTGCGGCCGATCAGGCGCTGGATCTCCATCGTGCGCCCGCCTTGACCGCCGCGTGCGGCTTCGCGCTGGGTACGGGTGTTGGTCGCACGGGGCAGCATGCCGTACTCGGCCGTGACCCAGCCTTCACCTTTGCCGCGCAGCCACGGCGGCACGCGGTCTTCGATGCTGGCGGTGCACAGCACGCGGGTGTCGCCGAAGCTAACCAGCACCGAGCCTTCGGCGTGGCGCGTGAAGTGGCGTTCGATGGTGACGGTGCGCAGCTGGTCGCTGGCGCGCCCACTGGGGCGGCTGGGTGAACTCATGGAATGGGGGCCATTGGGCAAGGCAGGGCGGGAAAGTTTACCATTGCCCCCTTTCCAACACCCGCAGGCTCCCAATGACCCGCAGCATGACGGCTTATGCCTCCGCCGAGACGACTGGCCCTGCCGGCACGCTCAGCTGCGAGTTGCGCACAGTTAACCACCGTTACCTGGAGCTGAGCCCGCGCCTGCCAGACGAGCTGCGCGTGTTCGAATCGGCTCTGCGCGAGCGCATCGCGGCCAAGCTGTCGCGCGGCAAGGTGGACGTCACGGTGCGCCTGCGTGGCGAGGCTCGTTCCGAATCCCTGCAGGTCAACGCCACTGCGTTGGCGCGCCTGTCCGAGCTGGCGATGGATCTGGAAGCGCGTTTCCCGCGCATGAATATCGAATTCACCGAACTGTTGCGCTTTCCAGGTGTGCTGCAGCAATCGGATGTGGACCCTGACGTGTTGCAGGCAGCCTTGCTCGATGTGCTCGAACGGGCGCTCGACGCGCTCACCGCGACTCGCGAGCGTGAGGGTGACAAGTTGGCCGAGTTGCTCAAGGAGCGACTGGATGCCGTCGAGCGCATTGTTGCGGACGTGCGCAGCTTCATGCCGCAGATCCGTGAAGGCTTGCGCACCCGCCTGGAATCGCGTCTGGCCGATCTGAAACAGCCTGCTGACCCGGGTCGCCTGGAGCAGGAGCTGGTGCTGCAGATCACTCGCAGCGACGTCGACGAGGAGCTGGATCGCCTGGCCACGCACATCGCCGAAACACGCCGCGTGCTGGGAACCAAGGAGCCGGTCGGTCGCCGCCTGGATTTCCTCATGCAGGAATTCAACCGCGAAGCGAACACGCTCGGCTCCAAAGCCGTCGACGTGCGCAGCACCAATGCCGCCGTTGACCTGAAGGTGCTGATCGAGCAGATGCGCGAACAGGTGCAGAACATCGAATGAATACGACCACGTCTCCTGCTGATAGCGCCCCGTGTACCTTGTTTGTGGTGGCTGCGCCCTCGGGCGCGGGCAAGTCCACGCTGGTCAACGCGCTGCTGGAGCGTGAGCCGTCCATTTCGCTGTCGATTTCGCACACCACGCGCCCGCCGCGCCCGGGCGAGCAATATGGCCGCCATTATTTCTTCGTGGAGCGCGGGGTATTCGAGCAGGAGATTGCCGACGGCATCTTTCTCGAGCACGCCGAAGTGCACGGTAACCTTTACGGCACCTCGCGCAATACGGTGAATACGCTGCTGGGCGAAGGCTGCGATGTGCTGCTAGAGATCGATTGGCAGGGCGCGCGGCAGATCCGCAAGAGCAAGCCCGACTGCGTGAGCGTGTTCATCCTTCCACCATCGCGTCCTGAGCTGGAGCGACGCCTGCGTGGCCGCGGCTCGGACAGCCCTGAAGTGATTGCGCGCCGGTTGCATAATTCGCGCGAGGAAATCGCCCACGCGCACGAATTCGACTACATCATCGTCAACGACAATTTCGAAACCGCGCTGCAGGACCTGCAATCCATCGTGCGCGCCGTTCGCCAGCGCTCGGCACCGCAATGGAAGCGTCATGAGGCATTGATCCAGGAATTGCTGGCCTGACCTCCGTTTCCGCCGTAGGAGCGCAGGCTGCGCGACTGGCAGGGAACTGTTGCCCGTAAGCAAGGTCTTGTTTCGTTAGCCATTCCTGAGCCGCCTGACCACGGGCTCATGGCCTTCGCGCCCCTATTCAGCTAACTTGCCCTCTTTCCCCCAGCCTTGTGCCGCCCATGACCGACTCCGTTAGCGCCAAGCCCGACGACAGCGCCCTCGTGCGCGTCCGTGGCCTGACCACGGTGCTCAATGGCAAGAAAGTCTTTGATGCGCTGGATATAGACATCCCGCGCGGAAAGATCACCGCCATCATGGGTCCCAGCGGCACTGGCAAGACCACCTTGCTCAAGCACATTACCGGGCAGATGCGCGGCGATGCGGGCGAGGTACGGGTGGATGGTCAGAACGTTCCGACGCTGTCACGAGAAAAGCTGTTCGAGCTTCGCGAGCGTATTGGCTACCTGTTCCAGAATTCCGCGTTGCTCACCGACTTCGACGTGTTCGAGAACGTGGCGTTTCCGCTGCGTCAGCACACCTCGTTGCCGGAAGTGCTGATCCGCAACATCGTGCTCACCAAGCTGCAGGCCGTGGGTCTGCGTGGCGCGGCAGGGCTGATGCCGACGGAGCTGTCAGGTGGCATGGCGCGTCGCGTGGCACTGGCACGTGCGATCGTGTTCGACCCGATGCTGATTCTGTACGACGAACCCTTCGTCGGCCTCGATCCCATCGCGCTCAACCAGGTGCTCAAATTGATCCGCACGCTCAACCAGACGCTCGGCATCACCAGCGTGTTGGTAGCGCACGAGCTGGAGGCCATCAAGCAGGTGGCCGACCACATTTATCTCATCGCCAACGGCAAAGTCGTGGCGCAGGGCGATCCGAAGACGATTGCCGATGACGGCTCGCCGTGGACGCGCCAATTCTTCGGCGGCGACGCCGACGGCCCCGTACCGTTCCAGTATCCGGCGGGTGACCTTGGCAAGGCGCTCGGTTTTCCAGGGAGTGGCGCATGAGCGCGGTGCGTTCTGAAAACATCGTGACGCGTTCGCTGTCGCAGATCGGCGAATGCGGCCTGTTCCTGCTGCGTATGCTGGCAGCGGTGCCGCGCAGCATGCGCCACTATCGCGAGACGATACGTCAGCTGTGGTTCGCTGGCGCGATGAGCTTGATCATCATCATGGTCTGCGGACTGTTCGTGGGCATGGTGCTGGGCCTGCAGCTGTATGACGTACTGTCGATCTTCGGTGGCACCTCGGCGACCGGCACGGTAGTGGCTATCGCCATCTATCGCGAGCTGGGCCCCGTCGTCACCGCTTTGCTATTCGCAGGCCGCGCAGGCACCTCGATTACCGCCGAGATCGGCCTGATGCGCGCCACCGACCAGATCGCCGCGATGGAGATGATGGCGGTGGACCCGATCGCCTACGTCGCCGTACCGCGATTCCTTGCCGGCGTGATCGCCATGCCGCTGCTGACCTGTGTGTTCTGCGCGCTGGGCATCTTTGGCGGCCATCTGGTGGGCGTGACGTGGCTGGGCATCGATAACGGCACCTTCTGGTCGAACATGACCGCCACCGTCGACCTGGTGAAGGACGTCATCAATGGCGTGCTGTGGAAGAGCGTCGTGTTCGGCATCGTGGTGTCGCTGATCGCCGTGTTCCAGGGCTACACCACGCCACCCACCAGCGAGGGCGTGGCCTATGCCACTACGCGCACCGTGGTCGCCTCGTCCATCGCCATCCTGGCGCTCGACTTTGTTCTCACCGCATTCCTGATGTGAGTAGTCCGATGAGTGCTGCCCAGACCCTATACAACCATCTATTCATGAGGATCGTGCCGTGAGCCAGAGACAATCCTATGCCGTCGGCACCGGCCTTTTCATCGTGCTCGGCTTTGCCGCGCTTGGCTATCTCGCCACGCAGACCACCTCGGTGGCCAACAGCAGCCGTGGCCCCAGCTACACCGTCGAAGCGCACTTCGCCAACATCGGCCAGCTCAAGGAGCGCGCGCCGGTGAAGGTGGCCGGTGTGCGCGTCGGCCAGGTGCAGTCGATCGTGCTCGACCCGGGCAAAGAGACGGCCGACGTGAAGCTGTCCATCGACAAGCGCTACGACCAGATTCCTGATAACTCGGTCGCGACTATCTTCACCAGCGGCTTGCTGGGTGACCAGTACGTGGGCCTGCAGTACGGCACCTCAAAGAAGAGCCTCGCCGACGGCGGCACGCTGGCGCTCACGCGTCCGGCGCAGCAGTTGGAAGAGATGCTCGGCAAGTTCTTCGGCGCCGGCGGCGTGGCGGACAACCTGGGCGGCAGCTATGCGGTCAAGGGCCGCTTCACCAACGTGGGCTCGCTGTCCGTGGGTGCGCCGGTGAAGATGGCCGGCGTGGCCATCGGCACAGTGCAGTCGATCGTGGCCGACCCGGTGAAGCTGGACGCGGAGGTCACGCTCTCCATCGACAAGCGCTACAACCAGATCCCCGACGATTCGGCCGCGGCCGTGTTCACCAGTGGTTTGATCGGCACCTAGTACGTTGCCATCCAGCCCGGCGGTTCGCCCGACATGCTCAAGAACGGCGATGAGCTGGTGCTGACCCAGTCGGCCATGCAGATCGAGGATCTGATCGGCAAGTTCCTGGTGAGCGGCTCGTCCTCCGGAAAGCCGGCTGACGGCGCCAAGCATTGAACCGGCGCATCGCGTACCGATATTCCAACGACATCTTCTTCAGGAGTTTCCCCATGTTGCGCAGTCTGGCCATTGCCACCGCCATCGCCTTCGGCAGCGTGATTGCTGCCCCTGTGTTAGCGCAGGACGCTGCCACCCAGGGCGCCGCTACCCAGCAGACGCCGGTGCAGGTCGTGCAAGCGGTGTCCGACGATCTCGCCAAGGCGATCGACGGTCATCAGCAGGAGCTGAAGAGCAACCGCGAGAAGCTGATCGGCGTGATCGATGGCGCGTTCCTGCCGCATTTCGACATCGACTACGCCTCGATCCTGGTGCTGGGACAGCACGCCCGTGAGGCGACGCCCGATCAGCGTTCGCGCTTCGCCAAGGCCTTCTACAACTCCATCACCCATCGCTATGCCGAAGGCCTGCTCGACTACACCAAGGGTCGCGTGAAGGTGCTGCCGTTCACCGGTGACCTCAACGACAAGCGCACCATCGTGCGCAGCCAGGTGGTGATGGACGACGGCAAAACCGTCGCCGTTGACTACGCCTTCCGCAAGGACAAGAACGGCACCTGGAAAGCCTACGACGTGATCATCGAGGGCATTTCGTACATCACCAACTACCGCAATCAGGTGGATGCCGAAATCCGCAAGGTCGGCATCGAGAAACTGATCAGCAACCTGGAAACCCAGGGTGATCAGGCTCTGAAGGAAATGGAGCAGGACGATAAGGCACAGCCGGGCGCCAAGCAGTGAGCGCAGCGTCTGCCGCCGTGCGCATCGACGAGGCCACGCCAGGCAGCGTCCGCGTGTCCGGTGAGCTGACCTTCGGCAATGCGGCGGCGGCCCTGGCTGCCATCGGTGTGGCGGTGGGGCGCGATGGGCGCTCGGTGCTGGATCTTTCGGGCATTACCCGCAGTGATAGTGCAGGCCTGGCCTGCGTGTTGGCGGTGCTCGCACAGTCGGCAGAGCGTGGGCGCAAGCTCAGCGTGCAGAACATGCCTGAAGGTATGCATCTGCTGGCTAGCGTGTGCGAGGTCGAAGGCCTGATGGTCTGATCGCCGCGCTACGGCCGGACAAGAAAAGGGGCCTCTCGGCCCCTTTTTCTTGTCCGGAAGCCGGGCCTCAGTCCTTCTTGGGCTGGGCCGGCGCAGGCTGGTTATCGCTCGCCTGGGGCTTCTTCTCGCTGTTCTCCCACTTCTGCTGCTCTTCCAGCAGTTGGTCGGGGTCGAAGCTCTTGTCATGCAGGCCCTGCATCTGTTCGATCACATCTTCCGGCGGATTGCCGTCGTAGATCTGGTAGATGCGCTGCTGGCGATACGCGTCGCGAATGAAGGCGTAGGGATCGTAGGCCGAATTGAGGAAGCTTTCCGCGTCGATGGCACTGGAGCGGAGGGTCACCAGGTACATCAACTCAGGCAGGTATTGCTGGCCGTACTCGTAGTGGTTGTTCCGTGTGAAATAGCTGATCGGATCGAAGAAGTAGCCATCCACCGGCACGCGCCAGAAGTCGCGCCCCGTGGTCGGGCCGAAGAACGGAATCACCAGGTACGGACCGTCCGGTACACCCCAGCGCGCCAGCGTGATGCCGAAGTCGGTTTCCTTGAGCGGGATACCCAGTTGGCTGGCCGGGTCGAAGAAGCCGCCGATGCCCAGGGTCAGGTTGACGATGAAGCGGCCACTACCCTGCAAGGCTTCCTTCGGGCGGGCTTGCAGCAGATCGTTCGCCACCGAGATCGGCATATGGATGTTGGTGAAGAAATCACTCACGCAACGCCGCATGGTCGGATTGGTCACCTTGCGGTAACCCACAGCGACGGGGCGGATGACCGCCTTGTCCAGCGAGTTGTTGAACGAGTAAACCTTCCGGTTCATCTTCTCGTACGGATCGTCCGTACGAGGCTTGGCGATCGTGCAGCCGGCGAGCAACGCGATAGCCACCAGGGGCAGGCTTCGCATGACAAGGGAGCGGAGGGCGGACGGCATGGAGGCGACTGTCCCGAGGGGGTAGAGGGAGTACAATATTGTACTGTCTGGTTTTTTATTGTGTACAGGCCCCCATAAGTCTAGGAGGCTCTGCGATGAGCGGTGTGAACCGCGCATGATAAGCCTTGCTGCATTGCCAGCAAAGCCGCCTCTGGCTACACTGACAGATGATAAGTCGTTTTATTTTCTGAGGATTTCAGATGGCCCGCATTACCGTGGAAGACTGCCTGCAGGTGGTCGACAACCGCTTCGAACTGGTGCTGATGGCGACCAAGCGCGCCCGCCAGCTCGCTAACGGTGCCGAGCCGGCAGTCAGTCCCGATCATGACAAGCCGACCGTGCTCGCCCTGCGCGAGATCGCCGATCGCCGTATCGACCAGGCTACCATCGACGAGATCGACAAGGCCGAGCGCGAGCGCGCCGAGCGCGAAGCGCTGGAGTGGGCCGCCGCCGAAGTGGACGACGACCTCTCTAAGGGTGGGGATGACTGATGGAAGGCAGCGGCTGTAGTCAGCAACGCCACGGCGCCGGCTTGTCCGGCGCTTTGCGCTGCGGGCTTTACGCCGCCACCCTCGCGCCACTCAAACGCAGCGAGGCGGTCGCCTGAGCGGGGACCGAACATCCATGCCGGCTGTCACGGACTCCACCCCTTTGGATACGTCGACGCTGCCCCCGTATGTGCTGGCCCTGAAGGAGCGCGTCGCCTACCTGCCCGAAGCGCAGGTTGCCAAGGTGATCCGCGCCTACGAAGTGGGCGCCGTCGCGCACGAGGGCCAAGCCCGCAAGAGCGGTGAGCCCTACATTACGCACCCTGTCGCTGTGGCTGGCATCCTGGCCGAGCTGGGGATGGACGCCGAGACCATCATCGCGGCGATTCTGCATGACACCCTGGAAGACACCTCGCTGAGCCGCACCGAGCTCGCCGGCGAGTTTGGCGAAACGGTCGCCGAACTGGTCGATGGCGTCACCAAGCTGGACAAGATGCGCTTCTCCAGCCGCCAGGAGGCGGATGCGGAAAGCTTCCGCAAGATGCTCCTGGCCATGGCGCGCGATCTGCGCGTCATTCTGATCAAGCTGTCCGATCGCCTGCACAACATGCGCACGCTGGGTGCGAAAGACGGCTCGTCACGTCGCCGCATTGCGCGCGAGACGCTGGAAATCTACGCACCCATCGCCCAGCGCCTGGGTATGAACAAGTTCAAGGCGGAGCTGCAGGATCTGGGTTTCCGAGCACTCTATCCCGACCGCTACCGCGTTATCAGTGAGCGCATCCGCGCCGCGCTGGGCAATCGCCGCGAAGCGATGGGCAAGATCGAGACCGCGCTGTCCACGCGCCTGGCCGCCGACCACATCACCGCCAGGGTGGTGGGTCGCATCAAGTCGCCGTGGAGCATCTATTCGAAGATGCGTAACGAGCATAAGAGCTTTGCGCAACTGATGGACGTGTACGGCTTCCGCGTCGTGGTCGACTCGGCGATGAGTTGTTACATGGCGCTGGGCGCAGTGCACGGGCTGTATAAGCCAGTGGATCGCCGCTTCAAGGATTTCATCGCTATTCCCAAGGCCAATGGCTACCAGTCGCTGCACACCGTGCTGCTGGGGCCGTTCGGTGCGCCGATCGAGGTGCAGGTCCGCACGGCGGAAATGGATTCGGTGGCGGAGCGCGGTGTTGCCGCGCACTGGGCTTACAAGACCGATTCCGGCCCTGCGAACAGCGCGCAGGCGCGTGCCCGCGAGTGGCTGTCGTCGCTGGCGGACAGCCAGGCCAATACGGTGTCCTCGTCCGAGTTCATCGAGAACGTCAAGATCGACCTCTTCCCGGACGAGGTCTACTTGTTCACGCCGCGTGGCGACATTCTGGCGTTACCGCGCAACGCTACTGCGCTCGACTTTGCCTATGCCGTGCATACCGATGTGGGCGACCACGCTGTGGCGGCCCGCGTGGACAAGAAGCTCGTGCCGCTGCGCACGCGCCTGGAATCGGGCCAGTTGGTCGAAATCATCACCGCGCCGTCGGCGCTGCCGAACCCAGCGTGGCTGGAATCGGTGGTCACCGGCAAGGCGCGCACAGCAATTCGCCAGTACCTGAAGCATCTGCAGCACGAGGATGCCGTGGACTTTGGCCACCGCATGCTGGATCGCGCACTCGATGCGCTAGGTACCAGCCTGGACGCCATTCCGCCGGCGGTGTTGGATCGCTTCCTTGAGACCTCCAAGCTCAAGCGGCTGGAAGAGTTGCTCTCGGATATCGCGCTGGGCAACCGCATCCCGCATCTGGTTGCGAACCAGCTGGTGGCTGCGCGCGGCAAGAAGGCCACTGATGTGCAGCAGTCGCCGCACGCGATGGAAAAGATCCACATCACCGGTGCCGAGCGCGGCGTGCTCAGCTTCAGCAATTGCTGTCATCCGCTGCCGGGCGACGAGATTATTGGTTACCTCTCCTCGGGTAAGGGCATCGTGGTGCACCGCGTCGAGTGCCCGAACGTGGTCGAGCTGCGCAAGTCGCCTGAACGCTGCGTGGCGATCGAGTGGGATCGCGACGTGCAGGGTGACTACCGCGCGGAGCTGCGCATCGAGGTCATCAACCGTCCGGGCGTGCTCGCCACCGTGGCAGCGGCCATCGCTGCCGCCAACTCGAATATCGAGAACGTGGAGTACGTCGAGCGCGATGCCGCGGCGGCCACGCTGCTGTTCGCGCTCGAAGTGAAGAACCGTAAGCATCTGGCCGACGTGATCCGCCGCGTGCGCCGCACTGGCGTGGTAAGTGGGGCGTACCGCTACCCCCTCTGAGCGGATGGCGTCGTCGCGCATTCCTCAAGGGGCGGGTCTGGTTCTAGACTGTCAGGCCTGAGCAACCACGAGGCTTTCCCATGTCCCGCAGCATCATCACCACCGACAAGGCGCCCGCCGCCATTGGTCCGTACTCGCAGGCCGTGCGTACCGGTAATACCGTGTATTTCTCGGGCCAGATCCCGCTGGATCCGTCGACCGGCAACATGGTTGAGGGCGACATCGCGCTGCAAGCGCGCCAGGTGTTCGTGAACCTCAAGGCAGTTGCCGAGGCGGCAGGTGGTTCGCTCGAAAAGATCGTGCGCATCGGCATTTACGTGACCAATCTCGGCCACTTCGCCACCGTCAACGAGATCATGTCCGAGTACTTCAAGGCGCCATTCCCTGCGCGCTCGACCATTGAAGTTTCCGCGCTACCCAAGCTGGCGGCCATTGAAATCGACGCCATCATGGTGCTCGACTGACCGATCCGCAGGTTCCACGCTGACAGCCGGATCATCATGACCGGCTGCGGCTGGACGGCTCGCTCGGTTAGGCTTTGTCGATGCCGCCCTCTCGCGCCAACGCTGCCACGATACTTTCCGATCCCGGCGCTACGCCGGTGTCGTCGTTGCCGGGTGTGGGCCCTGCACTAGCGGAAACGCTGTCACGGCTTGGGCTGGAACGCGTGCAAGACCTTTGGTTCCATCTGCCGCTGCGTTACGAGGACCGCACACGCGTCACGTCGATCGCCGATCTGCGTCCCGGTGAGCGCGCGCAGGTCGAGGGCGTCATTGAGGCCGTCGAGCGGGGCTTCCGCTATCGGCCGCAGTTAAAAGTCGCCATCACTGACGGCTCGCACCAGACCCTGGTACTGCGTTTCTTTCATTTCAATCGCAATCAGGCGGAGCAGCTGAAGCTTGGCGCGCGCCTGCTTTGTTACGGCGAAGTGCGACAGGCGGCGCAAGGGCTGGAGATGGTCCATCCGCAGTATCAGCGCCTGGTTGGTGACGAGCCGGCGACGGTCGATGATCTGCTGACACCGGTCTATCCGACCACGGAGGGGCTAGGCCAAAAGCGCCTGGCTGGCGTGATTGCGAAGGCGTTGGCGCTGTTGCCGCCCGATGCGCAGCTTGAGCTGATTCCCGCCGAGCTCTGCGTCGAGCATGGCCTGGCCTCGTTGCGTGAGGCCCTGCTTTACGTGCACCGTCCTCCACCCGATGCGCACTTGGGTCAGCTCACCACCGGTCGCCACCCGGCACAGCAGCGGCTGGCGTTCGAAGAACTGCTTACCCAGCATCTGAGCCTCAAGCGCATGCGTGCCGCGGTGCGCCGCCGTCACTCGCCTCGCCTGAAGGGTACGGGTGAGCTACGCAAGCGCCTGCTGGCGAGCCTGCCTTTCGGGCTTACGGGGGCGCAGCAGCGCGTCAGTGGCGAGATCGCCAAGGACATCGCCGAGCCGTGTCCCATGTTGCGGCTAGTGCAAGGTGACGTCGGCAGCGGCAAGACCATTGTCGCCGCGCTCGCAGCACTTGCCGCCGTCGAGTCGGGCCAGCAGGTCGCGTTGATGGCGCCTACGGAGCTGCTGGCCGAGCAGCACTTGCAGCACTTCCGTCACTGGCTGACCCCGCTGGGCATTGAAGTGGCGTGGCTTGCCGGCAAGGTGACGGGCAAGGCTCGCCAACAGGCATTGCAGCGCGTGGCGTCGGGTGCGCCTGTGGTGATCGGCACGCACGCTCTGATGCAGGAAGGCGTCGAGTTCGCACAGCTTGGTCTGGTGATCGTGGACGAGCAGCATCGCTTCGGTGTGCAGCAGCGCCTGTCGTTGCGTGACAAAGGAGCAGATCGTGAATCCGGACTAGTGCCACATCAGTTGGTGCTGACGGCTACGCCGATTCCACGCACGTTGGCGATGAGCGCTTACGCGGATCTCGATGTGTCAGCCATTGATGAGCTGCCGCCAGGGCGTACACCTGTGCAGACCATCGCCATCTCCAATGCGCGTCGCTTCGATGTGATTGAGCGCATCCATGCCGCGTGCCTCGAAGGGCGGCAGGCCTACTGGGTGTGCACGCTGATCGAAGAGTCCGAGCAGTTGCGGGCACAGGCTGCCGAGGTGGCTCACGCAGAGTTGTCGACGGCGCTGTCCGAGTGTCGCATCGGTCTTATCCATGGGCGTATGAAGCCCAAGGAAAAGCAGGCGGTGATGGACGCCTTCAAGGCTGGCGAACTATCGGTGCTGGTGGCCACGACGGTGATCGAAGTGGGTGTGGATGTACCCAATGCCAGCCTGATGGTGATCGAGAACAGCGAACGGCTTGGGTTGGCTCAGCTCCACCAATTGCGCGGGCGGGTGGGACGCGGCGCGATCGCTTCCAATTGCGTGCTGTTGTACCAGCCGCCGCTTGGTCAGCTCGCACGTGAGCGCCTGCAGGTGATGCGTGAAACCAATGACGGATTCCGTATCGCCGAGAAAGACCTCGAATTGCGCGGCCCTGGCGAAGTGCTCGGCACGCGACAGACCGGCCAGTTGAATTTCCGTATTGCTGACCTCGCGAGGGATGCGCATCTGCTGCCTGCCGTGCAGGAGGTTGGTGCGGAGTTGCTGGCGCGCCATCCAGGGCAGGCCGAATTGCTCATTACTCGCTGGATCGGCGCCGCTGCCCGTTACGCGCACGCGTAAACGGGGTTTCATGATGCGGGCGCATCCTGCCAAGCAGGGCCTCGCAAGGCTTTGCGCAGGGGCTGCAAGGCCCTAAGCTAACCAATCCCTCATCTGAAAGATCGCCATGAGCCAGCTGCAATTGTTGATCGATACCGACCCGGGCGTGGACGATGCGCTCGCCATCCTGATGGCTCATGCGCATGCCGACGTGCTTGGCCTGACGATCGCTGCGGGCAATGTCGGTCTCGATCACACCGTGCGCAATGCGCGCACGCTGGTGGATCTGGTTGGCAAGCCGACTCCGGTGTTTCCTGGGTGCCCAACGCCGCTCGTGCGTATGCCGGAAGAGGATGCAGTGCACGTGCATGGTTCTGATGGCCTGGGTGACGTCGGCTTTTCGGAGCCAGTTAGTCGCGCCGCTGACGAGCATGCGGTTCACGCGATCCTGCGTTTGACGCGCGAACAGCCCGGTCTGACGCTGGTGGCGCTTGGGCCTCTGACCAATCTCGCGCTGGCCGTGCGGCTTGATCCTACGCTGCCGCAGCGCGTGAAGCGCCTTGTGATCATGGGTGGCGCCGTCACCGGCCTTGGCAACACCGGCAAGATTCCCGCGGAGTTCAACATCGGTTTTGACCCCGAGGCTGCGCACGTCGTTTTCGAGGCATTCCCGACGTTCGATCTTGTCGACTGGGAAGTGGTGCTGCGCCACGCGTTCGATGACGAGGAATTCAATACGTGGATTGCAGCGGGCGATAAGCGCGCGACTTTCTTCGATCAGGTATTCGGTACGGCGCGTGCCTTCAACGCTAAGCGCGGGCGTCGCGGTGTGATCGCGGCAGATGCGCTGGCGATGGCGGTGGCCATTGATCCGAACATGGTTACTCGCTTCGAAGAGCGCCATGTCGCGGTGGAGATGGACGGTCGTCTGACCCGCGGAGCCACGGTAGTCGATTGGACCGCGCGCCTGGGTAGGTCGGCCAATGCCCGCATCGTGATGGAGGTCGACCAGGCCCGTTTCGGGGCGATGGTGCGGCGGGCGCTGGGGGCCTGAAAGGCCCCACTGTGCGGGGCTGGCGGGTCCAAGTGACTGACCGGCTTGCCAATGGGTAGGGGCTGTGGTTAAAATGCCGCTCTTTTCACCCAACGCTTTGAGTCAGTCATGAAGCCCGATATCCATCCGAATTACCGCCCGGTGGTGTTCCAGGACCTGTCGTCGGAATTCGCGTTCCTGACGCGTTCGACGATTACCACCAAGGAAACCGTCAAATGGGAAGACGGTAACGAGTACCCGCTGATCAAGGTGGATATCTCGAGCCAGTCCCACCCGTTCTACACCGGCAAGCAGAAGACGCTGGACGTTGGCGGTCGCGTCGACAAGTTCCGTAAGCGCTACGCGCAGAAGTAATCGCGCGAACGCATCTGCTGTCACGCTGCGGCCACGCGGCGTAAGCATGCTAGATCGCACGGGGCGAGCATTAGCTCGCCCCGTGCTTTTTTGCGTTCGCCATCCGACCATCCGCTAGGGCATGTTGGCGAATCGATATGCGATAATTCGTGGCGAGGTGTCGCAGCCATCCCCCATACGCGACATCAACCCTACCTCGCCGGCCATCGCTTACCGCGATACGTCGACGATGACATTTCGTGAAGGAGGTTTTCCGTGTCCGATTCCAAGATCGTCAAGTTGGTGGATGAGTCGACCAACCGCAGCAGCGAACTACCCCTGCTGAGCGGTACGCTCGGTCCCGCATGCATCGACATCGGAACGCTGTACAAGGACACGGGCCATTTCACCTATGACCCGGGTTACGGCAGCACTGCCAGCACCAAGAGCGCCATCACCTACATCGATGGCGACGAGGGCGTGCTGCTGTACCGTGGTTACCCGATCGAGCAGCTGGCCGAGAAGTCCAACTTCCTCGAAACCTCGTACCTGCTCCTCAACGGCGAACTGCCGACCAAGGATCAGTTCGTCAAGTTCGAAGACCAGATCACGCATCACACGATGATGCACGAGTCCCTGAAAGACTTCTTCAAGGGCTTCCACCACGACGCGCACCCGATGGCCATGCTCGCCGCCTCGGTGGCTTCGCTGTCGGCCTTCTACCACGACGACATCAACGTCGATAACGCCGACGACCGCAAGTTGGCCGCGATCCGCCTGATCGCCAAGATGCCGACCATCGCCGCCGCTTGCTACCGCTACTCGATCGGCTGGCCGTTCCGCTATCCGCGCAACAACCTCGAGTACGTCGATCGCTTCCTGCACATGATGTTCGAAGTGCCGAGCGAGCCGCTGGAAATGAGCCCGGTCGCCGCCAAGGCGTTGGACCTGCTGTTCATCCTGCACGCCGACCACGAGCAGAACGCTTCGACCTCGACCGTTCGCCTGGTCGGTTCGACCGGCGCCAACCCGTACGCCTCCATCGCTGCGGGCATCACCGCGTTGTGGGGTCCGGCACATGGTGGCGCGAACGAAGCTGTGCTCAAGATGCTGGAAGAGATCGGTACGGCCGACAAGGTCGAGACCGCCGTCAAGCGCGCGAAGGACAAGAACGATAACTTCCGCCTGATGGGCTTCGGCCACCGCGTGTACAAGAACTTCGACCCGCGCGCCAAGATCATCCGCGAGATGTGCCATAAGGTGCTCAACGAGCTGGGCGTCAACGACCCGCTGCTCGACGTGGCCATGAAGCTGGAAGAGGCCGCGCTGAAGGACGATTACTTCGTCGAGCGCAAGCTGTACCCGAACGTCGATTTCTACTCGGGCATCATCTACAAGGCCCTGGGTATCCCGACCGAGATGTTCACAGTGATGTTTGCCATCGCGCGTACGTCCGGCTGGATCTCGCATTGGATCGAGCAGCACGAAACCCCAGGTTCGCGCATCGGTCGTCCGCGCCAGATCTACACCGGTGCCGACGTGCGCAACTACGTGGCTGCCGACAAGCGTTGATCGCCGCGGTCGTCGCGTAAGAAAAAAGCCCCGGGTTTCCGGGGCTTTTTTTATGGGTGATGCTTTCGGTGGGCGCGCGTTGCGCAAGTCGTGCTTCAGCGCAACGCAGAAGACAGCATGCGTTCGAACTCGTCATCGTTGTCAGCGGTGGCGAGCAGTTCCTCGACAACGGCGAGTGACGCGCGGCGCATGGGCTTTTCGTCGATGCGGTCCAGGGGTGGCTGTTTCAATGCATCGCGTGGCAGCACGGTGATGTCGAAGGGAAGGCTATCTGCTGCGAACAGCAGTACGGGATATTCCTTCTGTTCGTCACGCGTGATGCGCAGGCGACGCGTCTGCTGAGTGAGAGGGATGCCGCGCTCCTGCAGGAACAGCACCACACTTTCCGGTGTGTCGCTGAAAACGTGCAGGCATACGGCCGAATGCGTATCGGCGGTGCCTTCGAGTACCGCGCCGACCAGGCGGGGATCGAACCGTTCGAGGAAGCGCATGGCTTCCGCGGCTGCTTCGCGGCGTTCTTGCAGCAGCTGGGGTTGGGACTCGGCGTGGAAGATGCGCTGGTGTTCGCGCAATGCATCTTCGATTTCGTTGTTGCGCGGCAGTGCCTGCGCGTCGAGGATGCCGAGCCGTTCGGCAGCTTTGATCTTGGCGTGGTGGAAATCGCGGATGCCGTGTTCGCTCATCAGTCGCGCCGCCTCTTGGGCGACGCGCAGACGGTTGCGCTGAAGGCGATCCTGCGCGTGGATGCGATGGTGCTGACCTCGTGCCATGCCTCATTCCTCCGGCGATCTGACGCCCACGTGGGTGGGCGCGAGCGGCAGGGCGGTCTGGGGAACGAATCCGCGCTGCCGACGATTAGAAGATGTCGTAGGCGTGCTGCTGATCCTGATCCTCCTGTTCCTGGTTGGCTTGCTGCTTCATGCGGTCTACATCCTCGACCTTCATTATTTCCGACTTGCCATTGATCTGCACGGTCGAAATACCCGGGGGCATGGGCAGGGTAGTGGGCGGCTGGTCCTTCAGGACGGTGCCCATGTACGACATCCAGATCGGCAGGGCCGCCTTGGCGCCGAACTCACCCTTGCCGAGCGAGCTGAAGTCGTCATAGCCCACCCACACCGTCGCCACCACGTCGCCGTTGAAGCCTGCGAACCAGGCATCGCGGTGGTCATTGGTGGAGCCGGTCTTGCCGGCCAGGTCGGTGCGGCCCAGGGCCATCGCAGCCGAGCCTGTGCCGCGCTTGATCACGTCCTGCATCATCGAGGTGATCAGGTAGTCATTGCGCACGTCGATGACCGGCGGGGCAAGCACTGGCGGGTGCGTACCTTCGCCGTGGGCATCGGCCGGGAGCACCGCGTCGCCCACACCGGCCACGCTGCCTGACGTCGTTGGGGCACCCGCAACGCTGCCGGCAGTAGCCAGGGCATTGCCCGGGGCAGCGCTAGCATTGGCTGGCGGCAGGCCCGGAGCCCGGGTGTCCAGCAGGCGCTCGGCGCAGGTACGGCAGGCGCGGGCCGGATTGGCTTGGTAGACCGGCTTGCCGTCGCGATCGTCGATCTCGCTGATGAAGTACGGCGTCACCAGATAGCCGCCGTTGGCGAACACCGCGTAGCCGCGGGCCATGCTCATCGGCGAGACCGAGGCGGTGCCCAGGGCCATCGACAGGTTGCTCGGCAGCGAATCCAGGCTGAAGCCGAAACGGGTCACGTACTCGCGGGCATAGCGCACGCCAATGGCGTCCAGCAGGCGCACTGAGACCAGGTTCTTGGATTGCACCAGGGCTTCGCGCAGGGGGATCGGACCGTCGAACTTGTCGTCGTCGTTGGACGGCGTCCACAGGCCGCCCGGTCGCGAGGGGTCGGGCAGGGCCAGCGGTGCGTCGTTGACGATGGACGCCGGGGTGAAGCCCCGTTCAAAAGCTGCCGAATAGATGAACGGCTTGAAGCTGGAGCCCGGTTGGCGGGCTGCCATGACGGCACGGTTGAACTTGCTGCGCAGGAAGTTGAAGCCGCCAACCAGTGACTGCAGGGAGCCGTCCTCCGGGTTGAGCGAGACCATCGCGGCCTGCGCGCCCGGGATCTGGGTGAGCTGCCATTGCCCCTTGTCGTCACGCGCGACGCGCACGATGTCGCCACGCTTGAGCACCGTCGACACACTCTTGGGTGTTGCGCCGACGCGCGTGTCATCGATGCGGGGGCGTGCCCAGCTCATGGCATCCAGGTTGAGTTTGATCTGCTCGCGGCTGACCAGATAGACACTGGCTTCGGTGGCCGATACCTGGGTGACGATGCCGGGGTCCATGCCGGAGATGTCGGTATAGCCAGCCAGGGCGCGCTCCAGCTCGTCCGTATCCGCATCGGCGGCAAGTTCCTGATGAGCCTCCGGGCCGCGCCAGCCGTGGCGGTGGTCGTAGTCGACCAGTCCGGCACGGACGGCGTCTACGGCCGCCTGCTGGCGCTTGCTGTCGATGGTGGTCTTGACGATGTAGCCCTCGGTCAGGGCGTCGTTGCCGAGGCGGTCGAGCACCTGCAGACGCACCATTTCCGCCAGGTAAGGGGCATCCACCTCAATCGGCGGCTCATGCGGCGAGGCGTTGTTCGGCTCGGCGATGGCCTGGTCGTACTCGGCCTTGGAGATGTAGTGGTTCTCCAGCATCTGGCCCAGCGTCCAGTTGCGGCGCGCGATCATGCGCTTGGGGCTGTTGAGTGGGTTCACCAGCGACGGCAGCTGGAAGGTGGAGGCGATGGTGGCGCATTCGGCCACCGATAGCTGGTCCAGCGTCTTGCCGTAGTAGTAGGAGGCGGCCGCAGCTACGCCGTAGGAGCGGTGGCCCAGGAACATCTTGTTGAGGTAGAGCTCCAGGATCTGGTCCTTGGTCAGCTCGCTCTCCATGCGCAGGGCGATGAAGATCTCCGTCAGCTTGCGCGAATAGAGCTTTTCCGGGCTCAGAAAGAAATTGCGGGCCACCTGCTGGGTGATGGTGGAGCCGCCCGGCCCCTTGTCGCCGCCCGAGACGATGACATGCCAGCCGGCACGGGCGATGCCGTGCCAGTCCACGCCGGGGTGCTGGTAGAAGCTGGCATCCTCGGCAGCTAGCACTGCGTGCTTGAGCCGCTCGGGAACCTCGCTGATGGCCACCGGGATGCGGCGCGTCTCGCCGAAGCTGGCAATCAGCTTGCCATCAGCGGAGAGCACCCTTAGGGGGACCTGCATGTGGTAGTCCTTAAGGACGGCCACGGAGGGCAGGCGGGGCGAAATAAGCCAGTAGGCCACGCCGACCGCCGCGACACCCAGCAGCAAACCCGTAAAGGCCAGGACGAGGATCCAGCGCAGCAACCGCTTAAGAATTTGCATGATTTGGGTGTTTGCGAGACGTGAGTCAAAACAATACAGAGTATAGATGTAGCAGTATCCACGGCATGAACCGTGGTCGTCACAGCAAAAAACAGGCCACCGACCCATTCGTTAAAGCTGTGCATGCCGTCACGCGAATGAGTCGAGAAAAAGCTCGTAGGCCGTTGCCAATACGTTAATTTTTGGATTAAATGCCGTCGCGCACTGTGTCAGTCTCTGACCCGGGCGCCCAGGGGCAAGGGGGAAAACGTGGGGCTTTTTACACCCAAGAAGCCGCCGCTTGTTGGCGTCGACATCAGTTCGACGGCCGTCAAGCTGCTGCAGCTCAGTCAAGCCGGCGGTCGCTATCGCGTGGAACACTACGCGGTCGAGCCACTGCCCCCCAATGCTGTGGTCGAGAAGAACATCGTCGAGGTCGAGGCGGTGGGCGAAGCCATCCGGCGAGCGCTTTTCCGCTCCGGCTCCAAGCTCAAGCATGCGTCCGCGGCGGTGGCGGGATCGGCGGTCATCACGCGCGTGATCCCGATGCCGAGCGAACTCTCCGAGGATGATCTCGAAGGCCAGATCCAGGTCGAGGCCAACCAGTACATCCCGTATCCGATCGAAGAAGTCAGCCTGGACTACGAAGTACTCGGTCCGGTGCGTGACAACCCGGAAATGAATAACGTCCTGCTCGCTGCCTCGCGTACCGAGAACGTGGACATGCGCGTGGCCGCACTCGATCTGGGCGGCCTGGCCGCCAAGGTCATCGACGTCGAAGCCTTCGCGATGGAGAACGCCTTTGCGATGGTGGCCGACCAGTTGAACGTCGGGCGCGATGCGCTGGTCGCCGTGGTCGACATCGGCGCCACCATGACCACGCTGTCGGTGCTGCGCAATCAGCGCACCATCTACTCGCGCGAGCAGGTCTTCGGCGGCAAGCAGCTCACCGATGAAATCATGCGCCGCTATGGCCTTTCCTATGAGGAAGCGGGTCGCGCCAAGCGTAAGGGTGGTTTGCCCGACTCCTACGAGAGTGAAGCGCTCGAGCCCTTCAAAGAATCGCTGGTGCAGCAGATCAGCCGCCTGCTTCAGTTCTTCTTCGCAGGCAGCGAGTACAGCAAGGTCGACCAGGTGGTGCTGGCCGGCGGCTGCGCGTCCATCGAAGGCATTGGCCCCATGCTGGAACAACAGCTCGGCGTGCCGTGCGTGGTGGCTAATCCGCTCGCTCGCATGTCGCTGTCGCCTCGCGTGCAGGCCCAGTCGCTGGCACAGGACGCCCCCGCCTTGATGATCGCGGTCGGCCTCGCGCTGAGGAGTTTTGACTGATGGCACACATCAACCTACTCCCTTGGCGCGTTGAGCGCCGCAAGCAGCGCGAGCGTGAGTTCTTCATGCAGTTGGGCGCCGCGTTCGTCGCGGCGGTGCTGGTCGTATTGGTGTGGTCGCTCTGGATGGATGCGCGCATCAATACCCAGAACGATCGCAACACCTACCTGCAGGGTGAGATCAAGCAGCTCGACGAACGCATCGCAAAGATCAAGGATCTGGAAAAGGTCCGTGAGAGCCTGCTGGCCCGCAAACAGATCATCGAGCAGCTGCAAGCCAATCGTTCGCAGATGGTCCATCTCTTCGATGAGCTGGTGAAGACCATTCCTGCGAGCGCGCGCCTCAACGGCCTCAAGCAGACGGGCGATTCGATGTCGCTCGACGGTGTGGCGCAGTCCAACGCCAGCGTCGCCGAATACATGCGCAACATCGAGACCTCGCCGTGGATGGGGCATGCCGATCTGCGCAAGACCGAGAACACGCACGGCGATAGCCGACTGCCCTATTCCTTCGGGCTGGACGTTGCGCTGAATCGTCCCAAGGCGGAGGAGGACAGTGGCAGTGCCGACGAAGCCAAAATGCCGCCGCCACCCGTTGCCAAGACGCCGGCAGAGCGCGCGCAAATTGAAACAATGGTAAAGGCGTTGGATGCCGGGTCGGCAAACTCCAGCAAGTCGCCCGCCGAGCGCGCCAAACTCGGTGCGATGGCAAAAGCGCTGGAAGGTGCGCAGACGGTACCGAACCCTGGCGCGCCAGCTAAATCGGAAGTCAAACCGGCGAGTGCGACGACTGCAGGAGGAGCCAAGTAATGAACTTCCTCCAGGAATTGCAGAACCTCGATCGCAACAATATCGGTGGTTGGCCGAAGTCGGTGAAGATGTTTTTCACCGGTCTGGTGCTCGCCATCATCGTCTTCTTTGGCTGGTATCTATTCATTGGCGACCAGCAGGATCAGTTGCAGGCGGCGGTGGCCAAGGAAGACCAGCTGAAGAAAGAGTTCTCCGACAAGCAGGCCAAGTCGGTCAATCTCGAAGCGCTTCAGCAACAGTTGGACGAAATGCAGGACATGCTGCGCCAGTTGCTGCGCCAGCTGCCGAGCAAGACGGAAATGCCTGAGCTGTTGGTCGACGTCTCGCAGACAGCCTTGTCGGCGGGCCTGGAAACCGAGCTGTTCCAGCCAGGCCCGGAGTCACCGAAGGACTTCTACGCGGAGAAGCCGATCCAGCTGCGCATGGTGGGTACGTATCACCAGTTCGGTACCTTCATCAGTGGCGTGGCCTCGTTGCCTCGCGTGGTGATCTTGACCATGCATGACGTGTCGTTGACCCCGAAGGACAAGGCAGGTGGTGTGCTTGTGCTGCAGGGTACGGTCAAGACCTATCGCTATCTGGATGAAGACGAAGGCGCGTCGGCCAAGGCGGCCAATGCCAAGTCGTCGCACGGTGCGCCGGCGAAGACAGGGGGGGCAGAAATGAGCAAGTTGACTGCCGTTACGCCTGCCTTCCTGGCAAAAGCGTCGCTGGTGTTGTGCGTGGGCCTGATGCTCGCCGGTTGCAGCGGGCAAGACGACCTGCACCAGTGGGTTGCGCAGGAAAAGCAGAAGAAGGGCGCGCCGATCCCGCCGCTGCCTGTGATCAAGACGTTCGAAACCTTCCAGTACGCCGACCAGGACAAGCGTGATCCGTTCAGTCCGAGCACGGCTGAGCTCCAGACCAACGCCAATACGGGTCCGCGGCCGGACGAAAACCGTGCCAAGGAGCCGCTGGAAATGTTCGCGCTGGACAGCCTGAAGATGGTGGGCACCGTAGGGGCCGGTGCCGGCATGGAAGTGCTCGTGAAGGATCCGGGGGGCGTGATCCATCGCGTGCATCGCAACGAATACATGGGCCAGAACTATGGTCGGGTCACCGCGATAGGCGATGACCATCTCGACCTGGTGGAACTGGTTTCCAACGGCAATGGTGGCTGGATGGAACGTTCCGCCAGCATCGCGCTCAGCGAGAAATAAGAAACAGGGGCTGATGCAATGAGCAACCAATCCAAAACTGTTCGGGGTCGCGTGATGCGCCAGGCTAGCCGTTATGTGGTGGTGAGCCTGCTGGCGCTGGGCGCTGCCTGGTCGAACGCGGCGGCAGCCGCCACCAGCACCCTCAAGGACATCAGCTACGACGCGCTGCCCGGTGGCCGCATCGAGTTGCGCCTGAACTTCGCCCAGGGGCCCGTGCCGGAACCGAAGATCTTCACGACCGGCAATCCGCCGCGCATCGCTGTGGACCTGCCGGATACCGACAATGCGGCAGCCCGCCATCTGGATATCGGCAAGGGCGCGGCGACGGGTGTGTCGGCGGTGTCCGCCGGTGGGCGTACCCGCGTGGTGGTCGAGCTGGTCCGTGATTCGACCTACCGTTCACGCGTGGAAGGCAACAGCCTTGTGCTGACCGTCAACAACGGCACGGATGCACAGACCACGACGACGGCCGCAACGATCGACCCGTCCAAGGCGTTGCCGTCGATGGCTAACGGCCCGGCCGTGTCCAATATCGACTTCCGCCGTGGTCCGAATGGCGAAGGCCGCATCCTGATCGATTTCAGCGGTGCTGGCGCCAACGCCGACATGAAGCAGCAGGGTGACAAGGTCGTGGTCGACATCGATCATGCCAACCTGCCGTCCAACTTGGCTCAGCGCCTGGACGTGCTCGACTTCGCTACGCCGGTGCAGCAGATCGTCACCAAGGCGGGCCCGCGTGGCGGCGCGCATATGGAAATCAGCGTGAAGGGCGCCGTGGATACCTCGGCGTACCAGAGCGGCAATCAGTACGTGGTGGAAGTCGCGCCGAAGAAAAAGGATGCCAAGACCGATCCCGTGCTCGCCAAGGGTCAGGATCCGGTCTACACGGGTAACCGCGTGACCTTCAACTTCCAGGACATCCCGGTGCGCTCGGCCCTGCAGCTGCTGGCCGATATCTCCGGCCTCAACCTGGTGGCTTCGGATACCGTGGGCGGCAGCGTCACGCTGCGACTGGTTAATGTGCCGTGGGATCAGGCGCTCGATGTGGTGCTGCGTGCCAAGAGCCTGGACAAGCGTCGCAACGGCAACGTGATCTGGATTGCGCCGCAGGAAGAGCTGGCCAAGTACGAACAGAGCATTGCCGACGCCCGCATGAAGGCGGAAGACAACGCCGAACTCGTGACCGACTACGTACCGATCAGCTATGGCAAGGCGAAGGACATCGCCAAGTTGCTGACCACCGGCACTACGCAGGGCACGGGTGGCGGTGGTAGTGGTGGCTCCAACGGTTCGCGTGGATTCCTCTCTTCCCGCGGCAGCGTGTCGTTCGATGACCGCACCAACACCCTGCTGGTCAACGACAACCCGCAGAAGATCCGCGAGCTGCGCGCTCTGATCGCGGTGCTCGACAAGCCGGTGCAACAGGTGTTGATCGAATCGCGCATCGTGATCGCGACCGATACCTTCACTCGTGAGCTGGGCGCCAAGTTCGGTGCGCAGGCCAAGCGCGTCAATCCGAGCGGTCAGACCATCTCCACGGGTGGTACGGACCTGGGGAACGGCACGGCGAGCGGCACCAACGTGAATCTCCCGGTGGCCAGTCCGGCCGGTAGCTTTGCGCTGGGCGTCCTGGGCAAGAACTACGCGCTCGACCTGGAGCTCTCTGCTGCGCAGACCGAGGGTCGTGGCGAAGTGATCTCCAGTCCGCGTGTCATCACCGCCAACCAGCAGGAAGCGGTGATCCGCCAGGGTCAGGAAATCGGCTACGTGACCTATCAGAACAGTGCGACCGGTGCGGCCGGCAGCGGTACCGCCACCGTGCAGTTCAAGGACGCCGTGCTGGAACTGAAGGTGACGCCGACCATCACCTCCGACAACCGCGTGTACCTGATGATCAACGTGAAGAAGGATGCGCTGGCCGGTTACATCACCGTGCCGGGCAGCGGCCAGGTGCCGACCATCGACACACGCGAGATCAACACCTCGGTGCTGGTCGACAACGGTCAAACGGTGGTGCTGGGTGGCATTTACGAGATCACCAAGCAGAACAACGCGACCAAGGTGCCGGGTCTGGGCGACATTCCGGGTATCGGTGTGCTGTTCCGCAACACCTCGCGTCAAAGCGATAAGGCGGAACTGCTGATCTTCGTGACCCCGCGTATCCTGAGCGAAAGCCTGCAGTAACCGGCGCAAGCTCGACGATGGAGAAAGGGGCGGCCTTGGCCGCCCCTTTTGTTTTCAGGGAGTTGCTGTGTGACGACAGGGGCCGGAAGTCATGGGCATTAAACTTCCGGCGCAAGTTAAGGTCTGTCGTACGTTCAACCCCCTGATGGAATTCCCCGATGGATATGCCCGAGGCCTCCCCCTCAACCCGCCTGCAGCAGGCGTTCCTGCACGTTCGAGATGAGCTGCGGCGTGGCGTCATCGGCCAGCCGCACCTGATCGACTGCCTGCTGGTGGCGTTGCTGGCGGATGGTCACCTGCTCGTCGAAGGCGCACCGGGACTGGCCAAAACCACGGTGGTGAAAGCGCTGGCGGGCTGCATCGAGACGGATTTCCATCGTGTGCAGTTCACTCCTGACCTGCTGCCTGCTGATCTCACCGGCACCGATGTATTTCGTCCCCAGTCAGGCAATTTTGAATTCGAGAAGGGGCCGTTGTTCCACAACATCGTGCTGGCCGATGAGATCAATCGGGCTCCCGCCAAGGTGCAGTCCGCCCTGCTCGAAGCCATGGCCGAACGCCAGATCACTGTTGGCCGCAGCACCTGGCGCTTGCCGCAACTTTTCATGGTGATGGCGACGCAAAACCCGATCGAGCAGGAGGGCACGTTCGCGCTGCCTGAGGCCCAGCTCGACCGCTTCGTCATGCACGTGACCATCGGTTATCCGGATGCCGCAGCGGAACTGGCGATTCTTCAGCTCGCCCGCGAGCAGGCGCGTACGAGCCTGCATCCGGCGCCCGCAGCGCGCCCGTCGTTGAGCCAGGCGGACGTATTCAGCGCGCGTGATGCCGTCCTCGACGTTCACATGGCGCCGGCGCTGGAGGAATACATCACGCAACTGGTGTTGGCCACGCGCAACCCGGGCGCCTACGGACCGGAGCTGAAGCGCTGGATCGCCTGGGGCGCAAGCCCGCGCGGCACCATTGGGCTGGATCGCTGCGCGCGTGCGCATGCCTGGTTGGCAGGCCGCGATTACGTACTGCCAGAGGACGTCCATGCGATCGTCCACGAGGTGCTGCGCCATCGCGTGCTGCTCAGCTACGAAGCGGAGGCAGAGGGTGTGCGCAGTGATCAGGTGATTCGTCGCGTGCTGGATCTCGTGCCGTTGCCGTGAGCGCCATCGTCGATATGAACACGGATGCGGATGGCCGCACGCGCGTCCGCCTGGCCGAACTGGTGGCCCTGCGCGCTCGTGTCGCCAAGGCGGCCTTGCCGAGGTTGGAAAGTCGCGCCATGCGCTCGGGGCAACAGTCCAGCCGGCTCTACGGCCGTGGTATGGATTACGCCGAGTCGCGGATCTACCAGCCGGGCGACGATGTGCGTCGCCTCGATTGGCGGCTGACGGCGCGTAGCGGTCGCTTGCACACCAAGTTGTTCCAGGAGGAACGCGAAGGCCGCCTGCTGATCTTGCTGGATGCGCACGAAAGCATGCGTTTCGGTACGCGCGTGCGCCTGAAATCCGTACAGGCTGCGCGCTCTGCGGCACTGGCCGCATGGTATGCGGTGCGCGCGGGTGAGCGGGTAGGCCTGATGTCGTTCGGCAATGGACACCACCTGCTGCGGCCCTTGGCGGGTACGCGCGGTGCGCTGTCGGTGTGCGGTGCGCTCGCTGATTGGGACGCGAACGACGCGCCCGTGCCCGGTGAGTTGTTGTCGGATGCCTTGTTACGCGCGGGACGGTTGATGCATGGAGCGAATCGTGTGCTGCTGATCAGCGATGGCCTGAGTACCGACGAGGCCGCGCGTGGGCGTTTGCTGGATCTCTCGCACAAGGCGGGCATACGCGTGTTGATCGTGGCTGATGCGTTGGAATTGGGCATGCCTCCGGCCGGCCGGTATCCAATGGAGCACGATGGCGTGCGTCGCGACGTGGCTTTGTTCGGCGAGCGCCAGCGCCGTGAGTTCCAGCAGGCGTTGGGCGCGGGTCAGGCCCGGCTCAAGGGCATGGCGCAATCGCTCGGGCTTCCCTGTGCAGTGCTGGATACGGCAGCCGATCCGCTGGATGCCGTGATGTCGCTGCTGGCTCCCGGGGTTCGTCGATGAGCGCATCCACGCCAGCGGCACAGAACGGCCCTTTGCTACGGGACATCCATTTGCCGCCTCAGCCATCCTGGTGGCCGCCGGCACCGGGATGGTGGGTGCTCGCTGCGCTGGTGATCGTGGCTGTCGCTGTAGGCATCTGGTGGTGGCGGCAACAGCGACAGCGTCGCGCCCTGGAGAGCCAGGTGCTGGCGGAGGTCGATCGCGTGCTCGCCTTGTGGCGCGAGCAACCGCAGGCGTTGGCGTCGGCGTTGCATCAGTTGTTGCGTCGTGGCGCGTTGCGCATCGATCCTCTCGCCGCACAACACCGCGGTGACGAATGGCGTCAGACCTTGGCGCGTGTTCCCGTCGATGCGTCAACGCTTGAACAACTACAGGCTCTCGAGGCTGCGATGTACCGGCCTTCGGCATCACTGGATGTCGAGCACGCGGCGAGTGCAACGCGTCGCTGGTTGCAGCTGGCCTGGCGCCAGGGTGCATCGCCGCGCGCGCGCGCCTTGGAGAAGGTTGTCGAGGTGCGGTCATGACCGAACTCGCATGGCCGTGGGTATTCGTGCTGGCGCCGTTGCCGTGGCTTCTACGCTGGTGGTTGCGGCCTGCCGCGCCGGAACAGGCGTTGCATCTTCCGCATCCGGGTCTGCATTTCGACGCACCCGAGCGTCAGGGCAGCGGCGGTTGGCGGACATGGTTGCTCGTGCTCGCCTGGCTGGCGTTGCTGGTTGCCGCGGCGCGGCCCCAATGGGTGGGGCCCCCGCAGGCGCAGCAGCGCAGCGGGCGCGCGCTGATGCTCGCAGTCGATCTTTCTGGAAGCATGCGAACCGACGACATGCAGCTGGGCGGACAGCCGGTAAGCCGTTTCGGTGCTGTCGAAGCGATTGCCGGCGACTTCATCGCGCGCCGCAGTGGCGACGAAATGGGGTTGATCCTGTTCGGCAGTCGAGCCTTTTTGGTCACGCCGTTGACCTATGACCTTCACGCGGTGCAGGCGCAGTTGCAAGGTGCGGCCGTTGGCCTGGCCGGCACGGAGACGGCGATCGGCGATGCTATCGGCGTGGCCGTCAAGCGCCTTGCGGGCCAGCCGGAACAGGCGCGCGTGGTCGTGCTGCTGACCGATGGCGTGAACAACGCTGGCAACATCGCCCCCCCTTGATGCGGCGCACGCGGCCAAGGCGGCGGGTGTACGCATTTACACCATCGGCATTGGCGCCACCGAGATGAGCATTCCCGACTTGTTTGGCACGCATACGGTCAATCCGTCGGCGGATCTGGATGAGGGCATGTTGCGTTCGATTGCCACGCAGACCGGTGGCCACTATTTCCGCGCCACGGATTCGAAACAGCTGGCCGAGGCCTATCGCGCCATCGATGCGCTGGAGCCGATGCCGCAACAAGGTCCCTCGTTGCGTCCACGCCATGAGCTGTTCCGTTGGCCGCTCGCCTTTGCGGTGGCGGTCTGGCTGCTGGCGTTCGTGCCGCGGACGCGTCGACGGGAGGCATTCGCATGAGCGAGGCCTTGCAGCAGTTCCATTTTCTTCGTCCGTGGTGGTTGCTTGCCTTGTGCGCGCTGCCGCTATTGGTCGCCTTTGCCGCGCGCCACCAGGGTGCCCGTGAGCAACTCTCGCGCCTGGTCGACCCGGAGTTGTTGCCGTTCCTGCTGAAAGGGAAGGTGGCGAGCCGGCGCGCTTCGCCATGGTTGCTCGCCAGCGCGTGGCTACTCGCCACGCTGGCCATGGCGGGACCCACTTGGAGTCGCGTGGCGCAACCGCTCTACGCGAAACGCGCGGCGCAGGTGGTGGCGGTGTCGATGTCGCAGCGCATGCTGGCACGTGACGTGACGCCGAGCCGGCTGGATCGCGCGCGTTACAAGGTGCGCGATCTTCTCGCCGCCAATCATGATGGATTGAATGCGCTTATCGCTTATGCGGGCGAAGCCTTTGTGGTGGCTCCGCTGACGTCCGACGTCTCTGCACTCAATGATCTGCTTGATGCACTCGCACCCGACACTATGCCGGTCGACGGCGACAACGCCGCGCAAGCCATCGAGCGCGGCGTCGCGTTGATTCGCGATGCCAAGGTGGGTGGCGGCTCGCTGGTGCTGGTGACCGACGATGCCGATGCCGCGGCACAGGCCGCAGCGGGCAAGGCGGCGGCCGATGGCGTGCGCGTATCGGTACTGGGCATGGGCACCTCGCAGGGCGGCCCGGTGCCACTGGCGGACAACGGTTTTCAGCGCGACTCACAGGGGGGTGTGCTCCTTGCCCGCCGCAACGACGACGCCTTGCGCGCCTTGGCGGCAAGTGGCGGTGGCGAATACGTCCCGATGACGGATGACGATCGCGATATACGTGCCCTCGCGGCAGAGCTGTCGGCCAGCGGCCCGACGACCCTGGCTACCGACATGCAGGGCGACGAGTGGCAGGATCGTGGACCGTGGTTGCTGCTGTTGTTGCTGCCTCTTGCTGCGGCCTCGTTCCGCCGCGGTTGGCTGATGATCTTGGCATTGGCGTTTCTACCCGCCCTGCCAGGCAATGCGCGAGCGAGTGCGTGGAGCGACCTGTGGCGTCGTCCCGACCAGCAGGCCGCCGCTGCCTTGCAGCAAGGCGATGCCGGGCATGCGCAGCAAGTGGCACGTGATCCTGCATGGCGTGGGGCCGCAGCCTATCGCGCGGGTGACTATGCGGCGGCGAGCAAGGATCTACGGTCTCTTCCCAGTGCGGATGCGCAGTACAACCTCGGCAACGCGCTGGCGAAACAGGGCGACTATCAGGGAGCGCTGGACGCCTACGATCGCGCGCTCAAGGCCGACCCCAACAACGCCGACGCGCGCACCAATCGCAAGGCAGTGGACGACTGGATGAAGCGCCAGCCGAACCCGCCCAAGAACGACAACGGCGCGAAGGACAACAAGGGCAAGGCAGGGTCCGGCCCGACGACCACGCCGCCCGACAACGCGCAGGGCCAGTCAGGCCAGCAGCACGAACAAGGCAAGAAGGACCAGGATCAGAGCCAGGGTAAGCCGCCGCAGGACGCGCACGGCGACTCGCAGGGCAACGGTAGCCAGCAAAACCAGCAGGCCGGCCAACAGCCCATGGATCGTTCCCCCGACCAAGGCTCCGCCAATCCGTCGCAAACGCCCGAGCAGCAGGCCCAGGAGCGCGCGCGCCAGGAACAGGCCCAGCAGGCTCTGCAGAAGCAGATGGATGCGGCGCTGGGCAAGGAGCAGGGCAAGGACCATCCGCAGCAGGGCACGCATGAACTAGGTGCCGTCGAAAAGGACGATGCCCAGGCCCGGCTGCCGGCCGACGTACGGCAGGCGCTGCAACGCGTTCCCGATGATCCGGGCGCGCTCTTGCGGCGCAAGTTCGAACTTGAATACCGGCAGCGTCATGGTGGCGCCGGACCGACAGAAGGTGATTCGCCGTGAAGCTGCGTGTGCTGATGTTCCTGTTGTGTGGCTTCGCGCTGTTCTGGCCGGTGGCATCGCTGGCGGCCGATGTGCAGGCGACGCTGGACCGCCAGCATGTGACGCTGGGCGAGACTGTCACGCTCAACTTGCGCGCCAACGGCGGCGGTATGGTTTCCGTACCTGACTTGCATGCCTTGTCGCAGGACTTCGCCGTACTGGGTTCGTCCAGCAACACCAGCATCAGCATCATCAACGGCCAGCGCACCTCGCAGGTGACGGTGGGCGTAGCGTTGCGACCGCTGCACGCCGGCACGCTGCGCATACCTTCGTTGTCGTTCGCAGGAGGTGCCACCACGCCGATCGATCTGGAGGTGGTGCAGGCCACTGCCGATGCCGGCACGGGGGCCGCAGCGACAGGGCAGAAAGACGTCTTCGTCGAGGCCACCATCGATCCAGCGAGCGCTTACGTCGGCCAGCAGATGGTCTACACCGTGCGGCTGTTCTTCGCGACCGATCTGACCAGCGGCGCACTGGAAGATCCGCAAGTGACGGGCGTCGACTTGCCTCGCCTCGGCGGTGAGATCAACTATCAGGCGGAGCGAGGCGGCCGACGCTACAACGTCATCGAGCGCCGCTACGCCGCCATTCCGCAGCGCGAGGGCCACATCCAGATTCCATCGGTGGCGTTCCAGGGCGAGTCGGTCAATATGGCCAACCCGGATGCCTTCTTCGGCAACGGCACGCCGGTTACCGCGGCGTCGCCGGCGGTCGATATCGACGTGCGCGCCGCTCCCGCGCAGGCATCGCAGGGTGCATGGCTACCAGCGCGCGCACTCAGCCTCAGCCTGGACGGCGGCCCCGCGCATGGTGACTTGCATGTCGGCGAGCCGCTCAATGTGGTGATGAGCGTGCAGGCCACAGGCCTGCCCTACGAGGCACTCCCCTCGCTCAGTATGCCTTCGCTCGACGGCGCCACGGTGTATCCCGACAAGCCGGTGAACGGCACGCGAGTGGAGGGACAGTGGCTGGTGGGTCAGCGACAGCAGGGCTTCGCCGTGGTGCCCAACCGGGCCGGCACGCTCACCATTCCCGAAACCACGCTCACCTGGTGGAACGTGGTGGAGAACCACGCCGAAACGGCGCGCGTCCCCGCCCGTACCTTCAACGTGCTGCCCGGCGCGGGCACGCCGCCCTCAGCGCCGCCGCCGGTTGCTGCGGCCAATGCCGTGCCAGCCGTGGCCGCAGCCAGCCAGACGCCGGCTGCGACGGGCGAGAGCGGCATATGGCGCACCGTGGCCGTGGTCAGCCTGGGTTTGTGGGTGTTGAGCCTGCTGGCGTGGTTTCTGTGGCGCAGGCGCCATCCAGCGTCGGCTCGCATCGCTGGCGCACACACAGAGGGCGTGGCGGGATCGGCATCCCGTCTTCGCACAGCCTTCCTGGCCGAGGCCCGTGACAACGACGCGGGCCGGATGGCCATCGCCCTGCTGGCCTGGGCCCGGGCAGAGCGGCCGTCGCTGCAGAACCTGGGTGAACTGGCGCAGGCGCTATCGGCGGGTCTCCAGCCGGAGGCGATCGACGCGCTGCAACGCAAACGGTATGCCGGCGCGGAGGAAGCCAATCTGGGTCAACGGTTCGCCGCGGCTTTCAAGGATGGCTTTGCATGGCAGCCAGCCACGGAAACCAAGGATGCATCGCCCTTGCCACCGCTCTATCCGTTCAAGCTTCGTCGTTGAGCGCGTTCCGCCAGATGTCGGCCATCGCGTCGCTGAAGCAGCAAATCAGCACGCGTTCCGGGCCACCATTCGGTGTATCGAGCAGGCTGCGCACCGCCACGCGTGACGCCTGTTCGGGCGGGTAGCCGTAAACCCCGCAACTGATCGCGGGGAAGGCGATGGAAGCAAGGTCATACTCCATGGCCAGGGTCATGCTTTGTCGATAGCAGCGGGCCAGCAGGTCCGGTTCGCGGCTCCCGCCGCCGTTCCACACCGGGCCCACGGTGTGGATGACGTACTGTGCTGGTAGGTCAAACCCCAGCGTGATGCGGGCCTCACGGGTTGGGCAGCGCACGCCGGGGCTGACCTCCGGGATGGCTCGGCAGGCTTGCAGCAGGCGGGGCCCTGCGGCACGGTGGATAGCGCCGTCCACGCCACCGCCGCCCAGCAGGGTGGGGTTGGCGGCGTTCACGATCGCATCTACATCCAGGCTGGTGATATCGCCAGTAATGATTTGTATGTCCATAGGCATTGGATTCGTAAAATGTTGCGACGTATGCTTGACCTTCCATCCGGCCCGCAGGGACTGATCCATCGCCATGACTAAGGCAGAAGACATTTCCTTCGGTTACTTGCTCAACGACGTGACCTTGCTTATCCGCAAGCACTTCGACAGACGCGCCGTGAAATTCGGGTTGACCCGTGCACAGTGGCGGGCCACCAAGATGCTCTATCACCGCGAAGGCATGCGGCAGACTGAGTTGGCCGAATCACTGGAAATGGAACCGATCGCGGTCGGGCGGGTGATCGACCGACTGCAGGCCGCCGGCTTCGTGGAGCGTCGCCCCGACCCCGAAGACCGGCGCGCATGGCGCCTGTACGTTACTGACCAGGCACGCGGTGTCATCGCGGACATGGAGCTCATTGCGCGAGGCATCCGCAAGGATGCCGCCAAAGGCATTTCAGTACCTGAGCTGGAGCAGGCGCTTGGCGTGCTCAACCGCATGAAGGAAAACCTGCAGGCGCTCGACACCGGTTCGGTGGACGAAGAGGGCGAGGTCTAAAGCCTCGCTCCTCAAAAAAACCACATAGTCCAGGCCTTCTGGCAGGTGCGCGTCATCGGCGCGCCACATTACTTTGCCAGCAATATTGCGTCTGCCTGACGGCAGGCGTTAGCCGGTTGCTGTCGGTCGATCATGCGGTCCACGGACGCGGGATGATGTTTCTCCTGCCCGCGTCGTGCACCGGCGAGGACGTCCGCGCACAGGCAAACCTCATTCATTGGCAGGCGGGCGGCCGATAAGGGCACTCCAGCGCATCACGCGCGCGGGTGACGAAGGGCGGTCGGAGAGATCATGCAGGGTAAGTCACGCAGGAAAGGGATAGCGCTCGCGGTGATCATCATCGCGGCCGTCGTTGCCGCACAGATGTTCCGTGGTGGTGAGCGCGCACGGGCGAAGACGCCTGCCACGCCGGCCTCCGTACCTGTGAAAGTCGTCTTGGCGCATCGCGGCGACTTGGACCTCACCCTCAAAGTGATCGGTCGTGCCGAGGCGTTCTCCACGGTCAATGTGCAGGCGCGCGTCAGCGGCCAGCTGCAGTCGCTGCTGTTCACGCCGGGCGGTCAGGTGAAGCAGGGCGACACCATCGTCCGCATCGATCCCAGTTTGCTGCAGGCACAGTTGGATCAGGCGCTGGGCAACCTCGCCAAGGATCAGGCACAACTCGACAACGCCAACACCATCATCAAGCGCTACCAGCCGCTGCTCGGCAAGGGCTATGTCGCGCAGTCGGACTACGACACCTACAAAGCCAACCAGGGCATCTATACGGCCTCGGTCAAGGCAGATCAGGCCGCGGTAGAGCTTGCACGCACGCAGTTGAGTTATGCGCAGATCCAGGCGCCGTTCGACAGCATCGCCGGTGCGCCGCTGGTGTATCCGGGCGCGCAGCTCACGGCAAACGACACCTCCATCGTCGTGTTGAACCAGATCCGCCCGATCAACGTCACCTTCTCCATACCGGAGACAGGCCTGGATGGCATCAAGGCCACCATGGCGCGCGGCAAGGTACCGGTGACGGTGAACATCCCCGGCTCAAAAGGTGCCGCGATGGAGGCCGAGCTCAACTTCATCAACAACGCCGTAGACGCCACCACCAGCACCATCCAGCTGAAGGCGCATTACGCCAACGACGACGTGCGCCTCACGCCGGGCCAGTTCGTGGAAGTGTCGCTGCCCACCACTCGCCTCACCAACGTAGTGACGGTACCCGTGGTGGCCTTGCAGAACTCGCCGCTGGGCAACTTCGTGTTCATCGCCAACGCGAATGGCACGGTGGAGCAGCGCATGGTGACGGCTGGCCCGACGACGGGCGCGCAGATCGTGATCGAGAAGGGACTCGCCGGTAACGAGAGCGTGGTGACGGACGGCCAACTATTGCTCGTCGACGGCACGCACGTGCACGTCGTCACCGACAACGGTTGAGCCGGCCCTACGCATGAATCTGCCCGCTCTCTGCATTCAACGCCCGGTGATGACCACGCTGCTGATGGTGGCGTTGCTGGTGTTTGGTGTCGCTGCGTATCCCAAGCTGCCGGTCAACGAACTGCCCAACGTCGACTTTCCCACCATCAGCGTGAGCGCGAGTCTCCCCGGCGCCGCGCCGGAAACCATGGCAACCGCCGTGGCGACGCCGTTGGAGAACCAGCTCTCCACCATCGCCGGCATCCAGTCGATGACCTCGACCAGTGCCCTGGGTTCGACGTCGATCACGCTGACGTTTGAGCTCGACCGCAACATTGATGGTGCCGCGCAGGACGTGCAGGCCGCCATCTCGGCGGCGCAGCGGCAGCTGCCCACCAACATGCCCACGCCGCCGACGTTCCGCAAAGTGAACCCGGCCGATGCGCCCATCCTCTATCTCACGCTGCGCTCCCGCACACAGCCGCTGTCGGTGGTGGACGACTACGCAGAGACGCAGCTCGCGCAGCGCCTGTCGATGATCGATGGCGTGGCACAGGTCAGCGTGTACGGTGCGCAGAAGTACGCCGTGCGCATCAGCGTGGATCCGCAGAAGCTCGCCGCCAGTGGCATCGGCATCGACACGGTGCAAAATGCTGTCTCGGCATCCAACGTAAACCTTGCCACGGGCTCGCTCAACGGCAATCGCCAGTTGCTGCAGATCCGTTCGGATGGCCAGCTGCAGCGCGCGAATCTCTACAACAACGTCATCGTCGCTTATCGCAACGGTGCGCCAGTGCGACTGTCCGATCTCGGCAAGGCCGAGGACAGCGTGCAGAACGACCAGGTGGCGAGCTGGTACAACGGCGAGCGCGCCATTGTGCTGGCCATCCAGCGCCAGCCGGGCTCCAACACGGTGGCCACCATCGACCGTATCCGCGGCGTGCTGCCCACCTTCGAGGCCACCCTGCCGCCATCCATCAAGTTGGCCGTGCTGTACGACCGCTCCGAGTCCATCCGCGAGTCGGTGAACGACGTGCAGTTCACGCTGATGCTGGCGGGCGTGCTGGTGGTGTTGGTGATCTACCTGTTCCTTGGCAATGCGTCGGCCACGCTGATCCCTGCGCTGGCATTGCCGGTCTCTATCGTGGGCACGTTTGGCGGGATGTTCGCGCTGGGCTACAGCCTGGACAACCTCTCCTTGCTGGCGTTGACGCTGGTGGTCGGTTTCGTGGTGGACGATGCCATCGTGATGCTGGAGAACATCGTGCGCCATGTCGAAGACGGCATGGACCCGTACGAGGCATCGCTCAAGGGCGCCAGCGAGATCGGTTTCACCATCTTCTCGATGACGCTGTCGCTGGTGGCGGTGTTCCTGCCCGTGATGTTCATGGGCGGCATCGTCGGCCGTCTGTTCCACGAGTTCGCAGTGACGCTGAGCGTGGCGATCCTGATTTCGGGCTTTGTCTCGATCACGCTTACGCCGATGTTGTGCAGCCGCTTTCTCAAGCACGCCGAGCACGAGAAGAAGGCGCGCATCGTGCTGTGGTTCGATGCCGGTTTCGAACGCGTGCGCCGCGGCTATGTGAGCTCGCTGACCTGGGCGGTGCATCATCCGCGGAGCATTCTGGGGTTGTTCGCAGCAAGTCTGTTGGCGACCGGCCTGCTGTTCGTGGTGGTCGACAAGGACTTCATTCCGGCCGGTGACTCGGGCCAGCTCAACGTCAACGTCGAAGGGCCGGACGACACCTCGGTCAAGGGCATGATGCAACGCCAGCAGCAGTTGGCGAAGATTGTCGCGGACGATCCCAATATCGACAGCTATATGTCCTCGGTGGGCAGTGGTGGTGCGCGCACCACGACCAACAACGGCTCGCTGTCGCTTACCCTGAAGCCTGCAGCGGAGCGTTCGCTCGACGTCAACGGCATCATGCAGGAACTGCGAGCGAAGTTCGCCGCGGTGCCGGGCATACGGGCGTACATCCAGAACCCACCGTCGATCCAGGTCGGTGGCCGCCAGTCGAAAGCGCAGTACCAGTACACGCTGCAGTCGATCGACACGCAAGCGCTGTACGACTGGTCGGGCAAGGTGATCACCGCCTTTGCGAAGCTGCCCGGCTTCCAGGATGTCACCAGTGATCTGGATCTCAACGGTCCATCCATCGTCGTCAATGTGGATCGCGACAAGCTCGGTACGCTGGGCTTGACCATGGATCAGGTGCAGACAGCGCTGGGTTCGGCGTTTGGTGCCAGCCAGATCTCCACCATCTACGGTTCGGCGTCGCAATACTGGGTGATTCTGCAGGTCTACTACGCGTTGCAGAACGATCCCGACGTGCTGTCGCAGCTCTACGTCACGTCGAGCAGCGGCACGCTGGTGCCGCTCAACGCCGTGGCGAGTTTCGAGCGTAAGCCACAAGCGCTCACGGTGAATCACCAAGGGCAGATTCCGGCGGTGACGGTGTCGTTCAACCTCGCGCCGGGTGTGAGCCTGAGTGAGGCGGTGGGCAGCATCAACGGTGCGATGAAGCAGATGAACCTGCCACCGTCGATCACCGGCAGCGTGCAGGGTACGGCCCAGGCTTTCCAGGATTCGATGCAGGGCATGGGCCTGCTGCTGGTGCTGGCGTTGTTCGTGATCTATCTGGTGCTCGGCATCTTGTACGAGAGCTTCATCCACCCGCTCACGATTCTTTCGGGTCTGCCCTCCGCAGGCGTGGGTGCACTGCTCACGCTGATGATCTTCCGCGCACCGCTGGATCTGTTCTCCTTCGTCGGTATCGTGATGCTGATCGGCATCGTGAAGAAGAACGCGATCATGATGATCGACTTTGCGCTGGAGAAGCAGCGCAGCGAAGGCACGGATCCGGCATTGGCCATTGTCGAGGCCTGCCACGTACGCTTCCGCCCGATCATGATGACCACCATGGCGGCGTTTGCAGGCACCTTGCCGATCGCGCTGGGACTGGGCGCGGGCGCGGAGACGCGTCGCCCGCTGGGGCTCGCCGTGGTCGGCGGTCTGTTGGTATCCCAGGTGCTGACGTTGTACCTGACGCCGGTGATCTATCTGTATCTGGATCGTCTGCATGCGCGGTTGTCGCGCAAGCGGCGATTGGTTGAAGCAGAGGCGGCGCACTGAACGATGCGCGGTCCCATCAAATAAAAAAAGGGCGGCCATGGGCCGCCCTTTTTTATCCTGAAGCCGAAAGATTACTCTTCCGCGCCATCGTTCTTGAACGCCCCCGGCTTCGAGCCGAAGTCGCCGTCCGCTTGCGCGGCCATATACGAGAACGCTGCATAGACGGCCGCGTTCTGTGCCAGTTCCTTCGGGTCGATCTTGTCGAGCGTGTCGTTAGCGGTGTGGTGGTAGTCGAAGTAGTCGGTACCGTCCTGTACCAGTGTCAGCGCGGCCATGCCCTTACCGTGCATCTGCGACAGGTCGGAGCCGCCACCGCCCGGCTTGGTGGCGTCGTAGTCGACGCCAATCGGGGCGAGCACCTTGGCGATCTGCTCGATTGCGCCGCGCGCTTCCGGTTTCACGCTGGCGCTCATCAGCCAGACCTTGCGTGCGCCGAAATCCGACTCCGTGCCGAGCTGGAACTTCGCAACTTCCGCGGCGTGCTTGTCCGCATAGGCGCGACCGCCCCACAGGCCCATCTCTTCATTGGCAAAGGCGATGACGCGGATCGTGCGATCCGGGCGTTGCGGCATGTCGTGGATCAGCTTGCCGGCGGCCATGGCAATCGCTACGCCCGCGCCATCGTCAATGGCACCCGTGCCCGGATCCCACGAGTCGAGGTGGCCACCGATGGCGACGACCTGCTCAGGGTGCTTCTTGCCGGTGATTTCGCCGATCACGTTAGCGCCGGTGTAGGTGCCGTTGAAACCGCAGTCCAGATCGAGCTTGATGCTCACCGGCTTGCCGTAGCCGAGGATACGGGTGAGCTGGTCGGCATCGGGGTTGGAAAGCGCGGCAGCGGGAATGGCGTCCTTCGGGTTCTCGAAGCCGGTCACGCCCGTATGGGGCGTGCGGCTGTTGGCGTCGGTACCGGCGGAGCGCAGCAGGAAGGCGGCCGCGCCCATCTTGGCGGCGATCACCGGGCCACCCACGCGCACGCCCGAACCGATGGCGTAATCATGGCCGTCCTTGTGGCGCTCCATGCGCGCGTCCACGTAGACGATCTTGCCCTTCACGCTGGCGGGGTCGGCCTTCTTCAGCGCATCGAGGCTGTCAAAGCGCACCACGTCGGCGGTCAGGCCGCCCTTGGGCGTGCCTGCGGAATAGCCAAGTGCAATCAAATCCAGCGGCTGCGGGAACGGCGCGACGATCTCGGCGTGTTCGCTCCGGCGCTCCCACAGCGGATAGGTGACTTGCTCGGTATAGACCTTGTCGAAGCCCAGTGCCTTGAACTTGGCAATGGCCCACTCACGACCGCGCACATCGGCGGGCCCACCGGCCAGGCGCGGGCCCACTTCCGTGGTTAGCGAGGTGACGATGTCGTATGCCGTGTTGTCGTTCATTGCCTTATCGCGCAGCTGTTCGGCCGTCTTTACGGCTGCTGCGGGAATGGTGGTCTGGGTGGCTGCGTTCGCCGTGCCGATGGCAAGCATCAGGCTGGCGGAAAGCAGGGTGAGCGACAGTCGGCGCATGGGGTAGTCCTTGGGCGGAAACGGCGATTATGGCCCGCCCCCATGTGGCTGCTTAGGCCAGAAGTCATGGTGCGGGAAACGCAAAAGCAAGTGGTACGAAAAAGGCGCCCGCAGGCGCCTCATTCGCGCATCGTTCCCCGTCGCTTACTTGGGGTTCTGCGACTTCAGCAGGTCGCGGATCTCGGTGAGCAACACCACGTCTGCCGGCGGCGCCGCTGGCGCGGCTTCCTGCTTGCGGGTGAGCTTGTTGATCGCCTTGACCACCAGGAAGATCGCAAACGCGATGATGAGGAACTGGATCAGGGTATTGATGAAGGTGCCGTAGCCAATAGCCACTTCCGCGATTTTGTGCGCTGGATCGGTATTGTCAGCCGCCTTGAGCACCCATTTCATCTGCGTGAAGTCGATGCCGCCGGTGAGCAGGCCGATAGGCGGCATGATGATCTGGTCCACCAGCGACGTGACGATCTTGCCGAAGGCGCCGCCGATGACCACACCGACCGCAAGGTCGATCACGTTGCCGCGCATGGCGAATTCTTTGAACTCTTTGAGCATGCTCATGCTTTTCTCTCCCTGGGCCGGATGGCGTGGAAACTCTAACGCAGTGGACGTTGGACGCGACAGGCAATCGCGTCCATGGATTCAGGCAACCTTGCCTTCCAACGTGGCGACACCGGCGAGTTCCGCACGGAAGTGGTCGCCGCGTTGCAACGCCGATACACCTGCGGGCGTGCCGGTGAAGATCAGGTCGCCCGCCTTCAGCTCGAACAGGGTCGACAGGATGGTGATGATCTCGTTCACGCCATGCACCATGTCGCCCAGGCGGCCGTGCTGGCGCTGCTGACCGTTGATGGCGAGCGTCAGTGAGGTATCAGCATCGAGCTCCACCTCGCTGGCGGGCCGCAAGGCGGAGACCGGCGCCGAGTGGTCGAAGCCCTTGGCAACGTCCCACGGGTGGCTCTTGGCCTTGGCGATGGCCTGCAGGTCGCGACGGGTCAGGTCCAGGCCCACGCCGTAGCCCCAGATCCGCTCGGCCGCCTGCTGGGCGGTCAGGTCGCGGCCACCACCACCCAGTGCCACCACCATCTCCACCTCGTGGTGCAGATCCTGCGTAGCTTGCGGGTAGATGACGTCGGCGCCATCAGTCACCACGGCATCGGCGGGCTTGGTGAAGAACAGCGGGGTGTCCTTGTCCACCGTGGCGCCCATTTCGCGGGCGTGCTCGGCGTAGTTGCGGCCGATGCAGAAGATCCGGCGCACCGGGAAGCGTTGGTCGCTGCCGATGATCGGCAGGCTTGGAACGGCAGGGGGCGTGATGATGTATGACATGGGCCGAAAGGGTACCACCGTGGGCCATACGCGCCAGTCACTTGTCACGTCAGCTTTTTTCGGAGGCGGCTTGCGAGTACAACCGGCCCGGCTTTCGGCCTGTGGCATCGGTGGCGTGACATCTGTCACCGCGTTTGACTGATGAGGGCCTCTGGAGACGACAGCGCCGCTCCAGCATCGTGTGTTACATCGAGGAACCGGCGCGGACCGGCAGGGAGAGCGTGTGGCTAATGCGGATCTGTTGAAAGAACTGCGCATCGAGAAACACCTGCGCGAAGAGCACGGCCAAGGCCCAGGGCGTTGGCCGTGGATTGCCGGTGGCGTGCTGCTCGTAGTGGTGGTCTCAGCGCTGGTGGCGTGGCTGGTGATGGGGCATCGCGCCATCGAGGTGCAGACCGCGCAGGCGCAATCCCCGGTGGCCAATGCCGCGGCCGGCGCCGTGCTGCAAGCCACGGGCTATGTCACCGCGCGGCGGCAGGCCACGGTATCGGCGCAGATCACCGGCACGCTTACCGATGTGCTGATCGAAGAAGGCGACCACGTGAAGCAAGGCCAGATCGTGGCCCGGCTGGACGACTCGCAGTACAAGGCGGCATTGGATGCGGCCCGCACGGCCGCGGCCGCCGCGCATGCACTGGTGGCGCAGTACCAGGCGCAGTTGGCGCAGAACGAACGCGACGCCGTGCGCAACGAAACACTCGCCAAGCGGGGGCTGGTTCCCGAGCAGGTGGCTGAGCAAGCGCGCACCCTGGTCGACAGTACCCGCGCGCAACTCGTGTCGCAGCAACGCAGCGCGGACTCCGCCGATGCGCAGGTGGTGGAAGCGCGCGTCAACTTCGACTACTGCGTGATCCGCGCCCCGTTCGACGGCGTCATCACCACCAAAGATGCACAGGTCGGCGAAATCGTGTCGCCGTTCTCCGCCGGTGGCGGCTTCACCCGCACCGGCGTCGGCACCGTGGTCGACATGGATTCGCTGGAAGTGGACGTGGACGTCAACGAGGCGTACATCGGCCGCGTGAAACCGAACATGCCCGCCGAGGCGGTGCTGGACGCGTATCCCGACTGGAAGATTCCCGCCCACGTCATCGCCATCGTTCCGGCCGCTGACCGTGGCAAGGCCACCGTAAAAGTGCGCGTGGCGATGGAGAAGAAAGATTCGCGCATCGTGCCCGACATGGGCGTGCGCGTGTCCTTCCTGGAACAGAAACAGGACGAGCCGCAGGCGCAGGCACTGCAGGGCGCGCTGGTGCCGGCGGCGGCCATTGCCCAGCGTGACGGCCGTGGCGTGGTGTTCATCGTGCGGGGCGACACCGTGCAGCAGCACGACGTGCCATCGACAGCATCGAAAGTCGGCGACCAGAGCTTGCTGCCGACGGGTGTGGACGTGGGTGACACCGTGGTGGTGTCGCCACCGGCGGAACTGAAGGACGGCGACCGGATCAAGAGCGCAGCCAAGCCTGCGCAGTAACCGGTTGGCAGTGCGTGATCGGGAGCATCGCCACCGGCGATGCCTGGCAATTCGCATCGGGAGTTAGAGCCATGGGCACGTTGATCGAAACCCGCGACCTTTCCAAAGTGTACGAGCGCGGCAGGCAGAAAGTCGAAGTACTGCACCACATCAACCTGGACATCGCCGAGGGCGATTTCCTCGCGCTGATGGGGCCCTCCGGCTCGGGTAAGACCACCTTGCTCAACCTGATCGGCGGCCTCGACACGCCGACCGGTGGCAGCATCACCGTCGCCGGGCAGCGCCTGGACCAGCTTTCGGGCGGTCAGCTTGCCAAGTGGCGCGCTTCGCACGTGGGCTTTGTGTTCCAGTTCTACAACCTGATGCCGATGCTGTCGGCGCAGCGCAATGTGGAACTGCCGCTGCTGCTCACCAAGCTTTCCGCCGCGCAGCGGCGCAAGAACGCATCCATCGCGTTGCAATTGGTGGGTCTGGGTGAGCGCGCTTCGCACAAGCCGAGCGAGCTTTCCGGTGGTCAACAGCAGCGCGTGGCGATTGCGCGTGCGATCGTGTCCGACCCCACCTTGTTGGTGTGCGATGAGCCGACCGGCGACCTGGACCGTCAGTCCGCCGAGGAAGTGCTCGGCCTGCTGCGCGTGCTCAACCGCGAACACGGCAAGACCATCGTGATGGTCACGCACGATCCCAAGGCGGCCGAATACGCCAACCATACCCTGCATCTGGACAAGGGCACGCTGGTCGAACAGGCATTGGCGTGAGGATGCGACGATGAAATATCTCCATCTCATCTGGGCGGCGCTATTCCGGCGCAAGGCCCGCACGATACTTACGCTGGTATCGATCATCGCCGCGTTCTTGCTGTTCGGCATGCTCGATGCGGTGCGTACCTCTTTCAACCAGGCGGGACAGAGCGCCAACGGTGCACAACGCCTGCAGACCGGCTCCAAACTGTCCTTCATCCAGACCTTGCCGCAGTCGCTGGAAGCGCAGATCGCGCAGGTGCCCGGGGTAAAGATGGTCACCTACGCCAACTGGTTCGGCGGTGCGTATCAGGATCCGCACAACCAGGTCTTCAGTTTCGCGGTTGAACCCAATTACATCGACCTCTACCCCGAGATCGACGTGAGTCCGGCCGAGCGCAAGGCGTTCGACGATACGCGCACGGGCGTGCTGGTTGGCGAGGTGTTGGCGAAGCGGTTCAACTGGAAAGTGGGTGACAAGATACCGCTGCAGTCGACCATCTTCCCGAACCGTCAGGGCAGCAAGAACTGGACGTTCGACATCGTTGGCATTCTGCACTCCAAGGACAAGAAAGCCGGCGGCTTCTATGACCAGATGCTGCTCCTGCATTGGAAATACTTTGACGAAACCACACCATTCAATCGTGGCACCGTGGGCTGGTACGTCACTCGCGTGGCGGATGTAAATCAGGCCGATCGCGTCGCCAAGGCCATTGATGCGATCTCCGCCAACTCCGACCATGAAACACGCACGCAGACCGAGCAGGCAGCCACGGCCAGTTGGATGAAACAGCTCGCAGACATCGGTCTTATCGTGGGGTCGATCATGGGTGCTGTGTTTTTCACCCTGCTGCTGCTATCCGGCAACACCATGATGCAGGCGGTGCGCGAGCGTACCAGCGAGCTGGCCGTACTCAAGACGATTGGTTTCTCCAACCACGCGGTGCTCGGCATCGTGCTGGCCGAGTCGGTGTTGCTGTTGTTGATCGGTGGAGTGATTGGACTGGCATTGGCGTCGCTGATCATTCCAGGGATAAGCGCGAACAGTGGCGGCATGCTCAATCTGCCCGTCGTGGGCGCGAGTAGCTGGATTCTTGGCGTGGTGCTGATGATCGCCATCGGCCTGCTGGTGGGCGCATTGCCGGCCATACGGGCGATGCGACTGAACATCGTCGACGCGCTCGCGGGCCGCTAAGGAGAGTGACATGACCAATTTCCTGATCAATCTCGGCCTGTTCATCCTTGTCGTGGCGGCCATTGCCTTCTGGATTGCGCTGCCTTGGCAGGGAGCCATCGTGCTGGTGGTGCTGTTTGCTCTGTGGATGGCCTTCACGCGCTCCGGCCGTCGTGCCGCCTCGGTAGCCAGCGTAGGCATCAGCACGCTGGGCCAGCGACTGGGTTCGTCGGCAGTCATCGTGGTCGGCATTGCCGGTGTGGTGGGCGTGCTGGTCGCACTGCTCGCCATGGGCGAGGGTTACGGTGAAACGCTGCGCAACACGGGCAGTGCCGACACTGCCATCGTGATGCGCGGTTCGTCTGCCGCCGAAGTGATGTCGGTGCTCGATCACGACAGCGTGACGTTGATTCCACAGGCCGTAGGCATCGCAAAGGATGCGAAGGGTCAGCCCATCGCTTCACCAGAGATCGTCGTGGCGGCAAACCTTCCGCTCAAGGGCAGCACCGCGGACGACGAAGGCAGCGTGCAGCTGCGCGGTGTGGGAGAGCAGGCGTGGGCCGTACGTCCGAATGTAAAGATTGTCGAAGGGCGCAACTTCCAGCCGGGCATGCGTGAGCTAGTCGTGGGCAAGGGCGCCGCCAAGCAGTTCGATGGGCTCTCACCGGGCCGCACCGTCAAGCTGGGCAATCAGCAATGGACGGTGGTCGGCGTGTTCTCCTCGGGTGATGCGATGGACTCGGAAGTGTGGGGCGATGCCAGCGTCGTGGCCGACACGTATCGTCGTGGTAGTAGCCGTGCCTCGGTGACGGTACGGCTGACCGATCCCAAGGCTTACGTCGCCTTCAAGAAAGAGCTGGAAGACAACCCGCAACTGAAGGTCGATGTCAGCACTACCATCGATTACTTCAGCAAGCAGTCCGAAGGCATGACCAAAGTGATCCGCATCATGGGCATCGCGGTGGGCCTGATCATGGCGATCGGTGCCATGTTTGGCGCGCTCAACACTATGTTCGCCGCCGTGGCTTCACGTGCAAGGGAAATCGCCACGTTGCGCGCCATCGGCTTCCGTGGTTTTCCCGTGGTGGTGGCAATCATGCTGGAGACCATGTTGCTCGCGCTGATCGGTGGCGTGCTGGGTGGTTTGCTCGCCTGGTTGATCTTCAACGGTTACAGCGCCTCAACGCTAGCCGCCGGTACGGTGGGCAAGCTTAGCTTCGAGCTGCGTGTGTCACCAGAGCTGTTGTGGACCGGCCTGAAGTGGGCGTTGGCCATTGGTTTTATCGGTGGCCTGTATCCGGCCATGCGTGCGGCACGACTACCGGTAACGACGGCTTTGCGCGAGCTTTGATCAACACATCGGGAAGCATGAAGGGCGCAGCTTATGCTGCGCCCTTTTCTATTCGCTAAGGCATCACTGGCGGCACATAGGCCAGGGTCAGGCCCAATACCCACAACAAGCCCAGCACCAGTGGCACGTGAACCAGTAGCTGCATAAACGTGAAGCCGACGACATCGCGCGCCTTCAGTCCGAGTACGCCGAGCAGCGGCAGCATCCAGAACGGATTGATCAGGTTGGGCAACGCCTCGGCCGCGTTGTACACCTGTACCGCCCAACCCAGGTGTACGTGCAGGTCGTTGGCGGCCTGCATGACGTAGGGCGCTTCCACCAGCCACTTGCCGCCGCCCGATGGCACGAAGAAACCGAGCACGGACGAATAAACGCCCATCACCAGCGGAAAGGTGTCGGTGGTGGCGATATGCACAAACAGGCCGGATAACCGGTGCGACAAGGTCACGTCACCGATGCCGGGTGCATGCGTGAGCAGGGCGGCGATGCCGCCGTACAGCGGAAACTGGATCAGTACGCCTGCCGTGCTGGGCACAGCGCGCGCGACGGCGTTGAGAAAGCTGCGCGGACGCCAATGCAGCAGCAGCCCCACGGTAAGGAACAAAAAATTGTAGGTGTTGAGGTTGGCGATGGCGGTGATCGCCGGCTTGGTGACGAATTCATGGCCGAGCCAACCCAATCCAAGCAATCCGATCAGCACAGAGAGCAACGGGCTGTATTCAAGCCACTCGCCGGGGCGCTGGCGCGGCGGCAGGGCAGGTGTCGCCGTCTCGCTGACACCGAAGTCGTTCGCCGTGCGTGCGTTGTGATCGGATGGTGCGGTCAACCAGCAGACCAGCAGCGACACAGTGATGAGCACGGCCGTCAACACGATCGATTGCCACAGGAAAATCGTTTCGCTGAAAGGCAGAACGCCGGTGATGTTGATCAGGCCCGGTGGCATGCTCTTGGGATTGGCCTGCAACTGGGCAGCGGACGACGACAGTCCCATCGCCCACACGGCGCCCAGACCGAGGTACGCCGCCGCGCCGGCTGCGCGATAGTCCATGCGCAGATCCTCGCGACGCGCCAGAGCGCGCACCAGCAATCCGCCGAACACCAGCGAAAAACCCCATGACAGCAACGAGGCGAGCATGCTGATCAGGCCCACGTAGCAGATTGCGCCACGCCCTGTTTTTGGGGCGCGTGCCAGCCATTCGATGAAGCGCGCCACCACGGGCGCAGTGGCGACCACGTAACCGCCGATGACCACGAAGGTCATCTGCATGGTGAAAGGGATCAAGCTCCAGAAGCCGTCGCCGAACGCGCTGACGGCGACGGTGGGCGTAGCACCGAAGGCTAACGCGGCGATGGCGACGATGATCACGCCCAGCGCAGCAAACACCCATGCATCGGGAAACCACTTTTCCGACCAAGCTGCGCTACGCAGCGCGGCGCGGGCCATCAGACCTTCGTTCGTCGCGTTCATCGGCGTGTCCCCGTCCGGATCGGGGTATGGTGACCGCCCCGCCAAAGGCGAGGCAAGCCTACCAAGGTCGAGGCGCCTCAGCGACGCTGGCGGGCCAGCGTGATGGCGCCCACGCCGAGCAGGATGATGGCCATGCCGATCAGGTCATAGGGCCCGACGCTCTCGCCGGCCAGTAACACACCAAACAACACCGCCACTGGCGGGTTCACGTAGGCGTAGCTGGTCGCCAACGCCGGGCGCGCGTGTTTGAGCACGTACAGGAAGGCGCTGAAGGCGATGATGGAACCAAACACTGCCAGGTAGACCAGCGCCGCCGTAGCGCGAACGGTGGGGTGCGCGGGCAGGCGCTCGCCGCTGGCGAACGCCACGATCAAAATGGCCACGCTGGCGCACAGCATCTGGGCCGCCGTATTCATCGGGCCGGTGGGCATGTCCTGCCTCCGGCTCCAGGTGGCGCCGAAGGCCCAACTCATGGCGGCGATCAGCAGGGCGATGGCGCCGATGCGCGAGCCGGAGAGGCTGCTACCCAGGTTCAGCACGATCACGCCAACGAAACCGATCACCAGGCCTACGCTTTCGCGTCGCGTCGGCCACTCACCGTACAGACCGGAGAACATGGCCGCGAACAACGGCATGCTCGCTACGGCCACCGCAGCAATACCTGAGCTCACGCGCTGTTCCGCGAAGCAGACCAGTCCGTTGCCGAAGCCCAGCAGCAAGATGCCGGTGATGGCCGCATTGCGCCATTGGCGTGGCGTAGGCATGGCTACACCGCGCAGGCGCAGGAAGGCGAACAGCGCCACGCCGGCACCAAGGAAGCGGATGCCCGCCAGTAAGAACGGCGGATAGCTCTCCAGGGCGTAGCGAATGCCGAGGTAGGTCGAGCCCCAGATGATGTACAGCGCAAACAGACCCAGCGGTACAAGCACGCGGGCGTCAGCAATGGGCGATGGCACCGCGGGGGCGGCGGTAGTGGTCGTCGTGTCGGTCATGTCAGGGTGCGCGGGGAGCATCGCGGGGCGGATGCCGCCTAGAGTTTACAGGCAGCGCAACATTAATCCGGGCGAGGCGATGGCAGAAGCGAGGCTTCAGCAAGGTAGTCTTGAATGGCGCTCAAGTCAGGCGGCCGAGCGCTTCCTTAGGGGTTCCTCGTGATGCTGCTCGTTGGCGAGCAATTCGCGCTTGCGCTCCACGCCCCAGCGCCAGCCGCCCAGCGAACCGTCCTCGCGGACAATGCGATGGCACGGCACGATCAACGCCAGTCGATTGTTACCGCAGGCGTTGCCGATGGCGCGGGCGGCTTTGGGCATGCCCAGTTCGGCGGCCAGTTCGCCATAGCTCTTGGTGGTGCCGGAAGGAATGCGCGTCAACGCGTTCCATACCCGCCACTGAAAGGCGGTGGCGGCCACATCGAGTGGTGGTAGTTCCGGTGCGGCGCCATCGCTCCAGCCCAGATCGCTGGCAATGCGCGCGATCACTGCATCGAGCCACTCTTCGCGACCGGCGTCCACTCGCTCGCGTGTGGCCTTTGGAAATTCATTGGCCAGCCGTTGCTCGAGTTCCGCATCGGTGTCGCCCAGTGTGACCGAGCAGATACCGCGCGAGGTCGTGGCGACCAGTAGCCGCCCCAGCGGGGTGCTGGTGGTGGTGTAGCGGATGTCCGCACCTGCACCTCCCGCCCGGTAGCTGGCGGGCGTCATGCCAAGCAGGCGGTCGCTGTGTTCGTAGACACGGCTGCCGGAACCGAAGCCGGCGTCATACACGGCATCCGATACGGCGGCGCCTTTGCGCAACGCGTTCTTGAGCTGGCCGAAACGGCGCGCGCGGTGATATTCCGCTGGACTCATGCCGTAGCGGCGGCGGAAGGCGCGTTGCAGATGGCTGGGGCTGAGGCTGGCGGCCTCGGCCAGGGCCAGCAGAGTGGGGGCCTCGTCCGCGCGCTCCAGCAGCTGGCGGACGTGTTCGAGCGTCGTTTCGTTGGCGCGGGCATTCATGATCGACATCCAGGAGAACCGATGGATCCAGCCTAGTGCCTCGGTCCGGCACCAGCTATCCGGATCTTGCGCAGGCATCCCTGCGCCGGAATGCTGAACCCGTGAGAGCGCAGCCCGCGCGCGACCGCAGCCTCGCGGTCAGCCTCGATTGCCGGTATCAGCCAGGAGCAGGCAAAGCTTTCAGCGCGCCGCGTGGCGCGTCTGTTGCAGCACCACGAATTCGCCCTCGATCACCTCGGGCTGGTGCGCACGGCCGCCTGCGGGCGACACGGCGCCGCGCTTGCGCGACCATTGGCGCAGGGCGAACACCACAGCGCCTCCCACCAGGAGCACGCCGGCCACCACGAGACCGAACACCATCAAAACACCGACAACGGCCAGCCCCACGAGAAGCGAGAGGGCGCGAACCAACGGGTGGCGGGAACGACGCGGCATGGGCAATGAAAAGCGCATGTGTTAAAAATCCGTGTGGTAAAATCAACGACTTACGAGCGTAACGATGGGGCCTTACGGCCAAAGAGGCAAGTGCCGATGGATACAGCAACACCCGACCAGGCGCTTTGCCGACTGGACGATATCCCCGAAAACGGCGCGATTGCCGTCGACGCCGTGCTGCGCGACGGCGAGGAAAGCGTGATCGTGCTGCGTCGTGATGACGCGGTGCACGCCTACCTCAACATCTGCCCCCATGCGGGTCGGCGGCTGGATTGGGCGCCCGGCAAGTTTCTGCTGAAAGACAACCTGCTGATCTGCGCCGCGCATGGCGCGTCCTTCCAGGATGTCGATGGCCTGTGCATTGGCGGCCCGTGCCGCGGCGAGCACCTGCGTCGGGTCGGCGTGCGCGTGACGGATGGGGAAGTCTGGCTCGACGACTGAGATCGATGCTGGCCTCAGGCTCTCAGTGATACATCAAGTTGATGGTCACCAACGTCAGCACCAGGACCAGCGCTGTGAGTGGTAAGCCCACGCGCAGGAAATCCTTGCCGCGATAACCGCCCGGGCCCGCCACCATCATGAGTGCGGGATGGCCGGAGCTCAGCAAGAAAGTATTGGACGAGGAGACGGCCACGATCAACGCGTAGGCCGACGGGTTGTTGCCGGTGGCGATCGCGACGCTGATCGCAACGGGCACCATCATCACGGTGGCGCCCACGTTGGACATCACCTGCGAGAAAAGCAGCGTGAGGATGGCCAGCGCCAGCTGCAGTACCCAGTGGTTGGTGTGACCCAGATGTTGCAACACCACCTGCGCGATCCACGCGGCGGCGCCGGTGGCGTCCATCGACCAGCCCAGCGGAATCAGGCAGGCGGTGACGAAGATGGTCTTCCAGTTGATTGCCTTATACGCCTCGTCCATGTTCAGCACGCCGGTGAGCAGCATGCCGATGGCGCCGGTCATCATGGCCACGGACAGGTCGAGATGCGTGAACAGGGCCAGGCACTTGGCTAGCAGAAAGAAGCCCACGGCCTGCCAGATCTTGCCGGGGCGCTGTTCTTCCTTCGGAATGTCAGTAACCACGACGAGGTCGCGGTCTTCGGTGGCTAGCGCCAGGTCGCGCCAGCTGGAATGCAGCACCAGCGTGTCGCCCGCGCGCAGGCTCACCGAGCGCACGTCGTCGCGATATACCTGGTCGCCGCGGTTCACCGCCAACACCGAAATGCCGTAGCGCTTGCGCAGTCGTAGTTCGCCAACGGTCTGTTTGAGGAAGCGCGAACTCGGCGGGATCACCGCTTCGGAAATACCGGCGCGTGAGGGGTTAAACAGCTCGCCCAACTGCCGCATGCGTGGCGAGAGCTTGCATAGCTGATTGTTGGCGAACTGATTCAATTGATCGCGCGGCCCGAGCACACCGAGTACCGAGCCCACCCAGATTATGTGGTCCGCCGGTGGCGCCATGCGTGAGTCGTTGCCGCTCTTGATGGCGAGGATCAGCGGCGCGCCGTACAACTGCTCCACCTCGCCAATGCTCATGCCTACCAGCGGGCTTTCCGCCGTCACCGTAAGTTCGGCGGTCTCGCCGACGATGCCATAGGTGTCAGCGAAATAGCTCTCCGTGCGGCCCGGCGTGACCTTGAGGCGCTCGTCCTCACGTTCTGGCAGGAGCTTCTTGCCGAAGAAATAGAAAAAACCGACGCCTGCGAGGGCGAGCACGAGGCCGACCGGCGTGACGCTGAACAGGCCGAACTTCGGAATCGTGTGCGCACCCGCCGGCAGGTTGGCATTCGAACTGGCCACCAGGTCATTCAGCACGATCAGCGGAGAGTTGGCGATCAGCGTGGTGTTGGTGGCGGTAAGAATGCAGAACGCCATCGGCAGCAGTAGCCGCGAGATCGGCACACCAGTACGGGCGGCAAGACGGCTCGTGACCGGGATCATCAGCGCCGCCAGCGCCTGACTGGGAATCACCGCGCTGAACAGGCTGGTGACGAGGTTAATCACCACGCCCAGGCGCGATTCCACGCCACGGGCCATGCGCATCACGAAGCTCGCCGTGAGCGTGAGCACGCCAGCGCGATCCAGTCCCGCGCCCATGATCATGATGGCAATGATGGCGATGACCGCGTTACCGGCAAAGCCATTAAAGACACGGTCGGAAGGAATGAGCCCGGTGAGGCCGATCACGACCACTACCAGCAGAGCCACCATGTCGGCGCGGATCCACTCCAGCACCAGCATCAGCATGGTGAAGCCCACGAGCCCCAGCACCAGGATCATTTCGGGGGTGAGGGCGAGTCCCACTAGCGAACGCCCCTCGGCTGGGCGTCTTGGCGACGACTGGATGTGGGCAGTGGGAACTTCACGCTGCGACGACTCGTCCCTGTTTGAGACGTGAGTATAAGCGTGTGGTGCGGCGGTCTGGTGAACCTAGGCTGCAATGTGGAACGTGGTGGTGTTTTTGTTTGTTGGGTTGTGAGGCGAGTGGTTGCGCAGCGGCGCATGTTTTCTCCCTCTCCCCGTAGGGGAGAGGGAGAAACGCCGCGGCGTTATGCGTACCGCGCTTGTTCGGCTCTTTCAGCCGAAAATAGCTAGAAATGACGACTCGAATGAAGCGGCCAGCTCGGATTTACCCTCAGCCAGAAATCATCCCAACCACCCTGTGGGCCAGAACCAGCAAAACCGTAACCTCACACCTTGCGATAAAGCAGATCCCACACCCCATGCCCCAACTTCAGCCCGCGACGCTCAAAGTGCGTCTCGATGCGCCACGCGGGCTTCTCCGCGTACTGGCCTGGCCCGATGTCGTTGCGCCAATCCGGCGCAGCCTCCATCACTTCGAGCATGTGCTCAGCGTAGGGCTGCCAGTCGGTGGCCAAGTGCAGCAGGCCGTTCGGGGCCATGCGTGAGGCGAGTAGGGCGACAAACTCCGGCTGGATGATGCGGCGCTTGTTGTGGCGCTTCTTGTGCCAGGGGTCGGGAAACCAGATGCGTGCTTCGGCGAGCGTGCCGGGCGGGATCTCGTTTTCCAGCACTTCGACGGCGTCGTGCTTGTACAGGCGCACGTTGGTCGCATCGCGTGCCGCCAGCGCATTCATCAGGCGGCCCACGCCGGGACCGTGGACTTCGACGCCGATAAAATCGCGGCTGAGGTCGTTCTCGCTCGCCCACGCGAGCGCTTCGCCGTTGCCGAAGCCGATTTCCAGCACCAGCGGCGCGTGGCGACCATAGCGGGTGGCATAGTCTTGCGGCGTAGCGGTGTAGTCGATGCCGAAGCGGGCCCAGTGGTCGTCGAAGGCGCGCTGCTGGGCCGGCGTCATCCGGCCTTCGCGCAACACGAAGCTGCGGATGCGGCGCATGAACTGCGGATGCTCGGCGGCGTCGTGTTCGCCGTTGTGGTCGTGCTGGTCAGTCATGGATCAACCGATGGTGCCGTCGATCGGGCTGGACGCGGAGGCGAAGCGCTTGCGCGGAATGCGGCCCGCTTTGAACGCGGCGCGGCCGGCCTGGATGGCGAGCTTCATCGCGTGCGCCATCAGTACCGGATCCTTTGCACCGGCGATGGCTGTGTTCATCAGCACGCCGTCGCAGCCGAGTTCCATCGCGATGGCAGCGTCGGAGGCCGTGCCCACGCCGGCGTCGACGATGATCGGCACCTTGGCGTTCTCAATGATTTCCAGCAGGTTGTAGCGGTTCTGGATGCCAAGGCCCGAGCCGATCGGCGCCGCCAGCGGCATCACAGCCACGCAGCCGATGTCTTCCAGGCGCTTGGCCAGGATCGGGTCGTCGCTGGTGTAGACCATCACGTCGAAGCCGTCGGCCACCAGCGTTTCGGCGGCCTTGAGCGTTTCCACTACGTCGGGGAACAGCGTGCGCTGATCACCGAGCACTTCCAGCTTCACCAGCTTGTGGCCATCGAGCAGTTCACGGGCGAGCTTGCAGGTGCGTACGGCGTCTACGGCGTTGTAGCAGCCGGCGGTGTTCGGCAGCAGGGTGAACTCTTCGGGCGGCAGCGCATCGAGCAGATTGGGCTGGCCGGCATCCTGGCCGATGTTCACGCGGCGAATGGCGACGGTGACGATCTCGGCGCCAGCGGCTTGGCTGGCGCGGCGGGTCTCGTCGAAATCCTTGTACTTGCCGGTGCCGGTGAGCAGGCGAGAGCCGTAGCTCTTGCCGGCGATGATCAGCGGATCAGAAGAATCGAGCGTCTTGATGTTCATCGTGGGGTCTTCAGTCTGCGGCGACGCGCTGGCGTCGCGTGAACACGGATGCGGGGGCGATCAGCCGCCGCCGATGGCATGGACGATCTCCACGCGGTCGCCTGCGGCAAGGGCATGGCTGGTGTGCAGGCTGCGCGGGACGATCTCGTGGTTCACCTCCACGGCAACGCGGCGCTGGCCGTAACCGGCCTCGTCCAGCAGCTGGGCGACGGTGGTGGCGGGGGAGCAGTCGCGTGGAGTGCCATTGAGTGTGATTTGCATCGGGCCATTGTAGCGGCTGCTGGCGCCGATGCCGGCTCTGGCAAGAAAAAGGCCCGGCATCGCCGGGCCTTTCTGGGCGGGAGGCCTCGCGGGGCCTCAGTTGTGCTGGTCGTCCTTGTGCGGCGGAGGCGGCGCGCGATGTTCCTCGTGGCTGGGCTGCGGCTGACGTTGTTGCTGGGGCTGCTGCTGCGGCGGCTGGTAATTGCCCCGTGGCGGCTCATAGCCGCGCTGCTGCGGCTCCTCTCGCTGCATGGCTTGGCGCTGCTGCATTTCTTGCTGCTGCATAGCCTGACGCTGTTGCATCTCCTGCTGCTGGGCAGCCTGGCGTTGCTGCGAGGCTTGGCGTTGCTGTGCTTCCTGCTGTTGTTGCGCTGCCTGACGCTGTTGCATTTCCTGCTGTTGTGCGGCCTGGCGTTGTTGCATTTCCTGTTGCTGCTGGGCCTGGCGCTGCTGCATTTCCTGCCGCTGGATGGCGTTGTCCTGGTTCACTGGCTGGCGCGGCGCCTGTTGTTCGATACGCTGAACATTAGGCAGCGTGCCCTGGGCTTGCTGGGCGCGCTGGCGATCTTCGGCGGCGTTCGGGATGAAGCTCACGCCGGGGCGCGGTTGGGCGTTATCGTTGCGCTGGACTTGGGGCTGCTCGCTGTTCGGGTGAACGAAGCGCGCCGATGGCAATTCACCGGGTCGCGGCGCTGCGGTCGCGTTGTCGACGCGTTGGGCCGGGCGATTGACAGGGGCCTGCGCTTGAGCAGGCTGATTGCCGCGTACCGGTCCGTTCTGCTGTGCCGGAAGAGGTTGCTGGCGGTCAGGTACGCCCGTGCGCATGCCGGGGCCCGGGCTGTTGTTCAGAAGCCGCACGTTGCTGGGCGCCGCAGCGGCCATGCGCGGCGCGCCGGCCACGTTGGCAGGGCGTCCACCGAAGTTGGCAGCCGGCGGCGTGCGAGCCACCACTTCGCGCTGAAAGCCGCCGACGGGAAGCTGACGAGCGGTGGCCGGGCGCGGTGGCGCGAAGCTGGTGTGCACCGGCGCGATGCCGCTGACGCCGCGGGACATCACCGGTGCGTTCGCGAACTGGCGAGGGTCTACCGGGGCCATGTGCTGGCGCGCATTGCGCGCAGCGACGAAGTCCTGCGCAGACATGGCCCGGAACGCATGCGGCACATCGCGGTTCATGTAACGCTCGTTCGGCATGTCGTGGCCGCCGCGGAAGTAGTTGTAGTTGTTGTTGATGTTGTTGATCACCACGGTGCGGTTATTGCGCACGTAGATGTTGGTGACGTTGACGTTGGTGTAGTAGCCGCGACTGACGCGGTACCAGGGGTTGTAGACCTCGCCCGGACCCAGCGGGAACCAGCCCACCGGGCGGCCGGCGCTCACCGAAACGCTGAAGCCAGCGCCACCGACGAAGGCGACCAGCGCGGGCGCATAGACAGGGCGCACGCCGATCGGGCCCGGCACCCAGCACCAGCGTTCGCGGACATGGGCCCAGCGGCCGTAGTGGTAGGGCGCGAAGCCCCAGGGCGCTGCGTCTACCCACGTCCAGCCCCACGGGCCGACGTAGGACCAATAACCGTCGCTGTAGGGCGACCAGTCCGCGGCTACGTTCGTGGGATACCAGACCTGGCCGTAGTCCGGGTCGGACTGCCAATTGCCGTACTGGTCGAGATCCTGCGCGCCGACGACATCGGGCGACACGTACTGCTGGTCGCTCGGTGCCGCGGCATAGCGCTGATTACGGCTGTTGCACCAGGCGTCGAAGTCGTCGCCGCCTTGGATGTCGTTGATGCTCACCTCGTTGAGCGAGGAGTCGGCAAACTCGTACGAGCGGCCAGCGGCGACCATGCGCTGCGCCCCGCCTTCGCCGTACACCGTGGCCCGGCCATCGAAATCGGTCACGCGGGTGGACTTGCCGTCTTCGCTGATGTCTACGCGGTAGGTGCCGGGCTGGTTGATCACCAGCGCGACGGTGGGCGTGTCGATCTCGTAGCCTTGGCCGTCACCCAAATTGTTCACGGTCAGATTGGCCGTGCCTTGGGTCAGCTCGAGCTGCGTGAGCTGATCATTGAGGGTGAGAAAGCCGACATTGGAGTCGTCCGCGATGCGCAGCGTGCCGCTATCCAACTGCAGTTCGGCGCGGCCGTTGTCGCCGCTAGCCAGGCGGTCGCCGGTAGTCAGTGGCCGGTTCAGGCTGGCGTCGCCCCAGTTCTGTTCGCCAGACGGCAATAGGCTGACGTCGCCCTCCCGGTAGGAGAGCCGTGCGATGCGCGCAGGTGGATCGCCGGCCGTGTTGCCATCGTCCGGTGGCGTCTGCGTCTGCGCCAGTGAGAGTCCACTGACGCAGGTCAGCAAGGCCGCCGCCATCCATCGCCGGGCGCGCGGCGACGTCAGGGAAGCAGTAAGCACACGCATGGAGTTCTCCGGAGCTGGACGCGAAGTCATCGCGGAAGGATTCGTTGGGCATCCGCAAAAACACGTAGGGAAAAACGGATGCCGGCGGACGCATTATGCGGATGGGAGCTCCGTCCATCGCAAGGACCGGCGGCACCGTGGCAAAAAATGGTTCAGCCGGCCGCCATGTCCGGTTCACGCCGTATTTCGGCTGGAGCGTTTCCAGTGCTGCAGGGGGTTGTTCCCAAGTCCTGCGGAGGCGGGTTACCATCTTCCGGCGTTGCGGGTGTAGCTCAATGGTAGAGCTGTAGCTTCCCAAGCTACTGACGAGGGTTCGATTCCCTTCACCCGCTCCAGTCCTTGGTTGGGCCTCCATTTTTGGCGCAGTGCATGCGGATCTGCGAATCCCTGCAAAAACAAAGGGCCTCCAAAGAGACCCTTTGCATCAGACGCGTTCAACGGCGCTGATTCAGCCCGGCGGATAATATCCGTAGTAGACCACCACGCTTCCACCATCGGCAGCGAACTGCGCGACATAGGCCCCAATGTTCGGTCCGGTGGGCGGCGGGAAGGCGTTGCCGCCGTCGCTGTCGGTTTCCATCCCTTGATCGATGAGGTCGTTGAACGAAGTCACCGGAAGGTGGGCAACCACGAAGTAGTGATCGGTGATGGACCAGGCGCCATTGGGCTTGGTGGTCCGCCGCTCGATCTGGATCTCATCGCCCACGCTGACCTGATGGCCGTTACTGGCGGCCAGCGTGGAGCCGTTGTAAAGCGAAATCGCCGATTGCACATAACTGAGCAGGGCAGGGGTTTGCCCCGACACCACGCAGGTGGAGCACTGCAGGAAGACGCCGGTTGTTTGATTCGACTTCGGGGGGTGTGCGGCGTAGGCTTGCCCGAACAAGCAAGCCGTCACAATCGCCGAAAGTGCCAAAATTCCACGCTTAGCTTTCATGCCTTTTCCTTTGGCTATGGGTATGCGACGAGTCTGTCGCGCCGATTTATGTAGCGAAGGGAGGGTGAAGTAGCTGTCAATCCCGATGGCGTGGTCATCTGGTATCAATGACCAGGGCCTGCTTCTGTTGAGGCTCCAATTTCCATAGAATCAACTTTGCGTGCGTGTGCTGATCGATGATGTCGCATGATCGTCGATGCGCTTTACGTGCCTCTGTCCCGGCTCTCCAACCCCACTGAGCTCCCTTCTAGTAACCTGCGGCGCGCGCTGATCATGGCGGAAGTAACTATCCTCGGCTGGCGGGAGCGGCTGTCGTTGCCGATGCTCGGCGTTCCCTTGCTTAAGGCCAAGCTCGATACCGGCGCGCGCAGTAGTTCGCTGCACGTGGATACGCTGGAAAGTTTCGAGCGCGCGGGCGATACCTGGCTGCGCTTCTCCGTCACCGTTGGCGGTCGCCATCGGGTGGAGGTGACCTGCGAAACCCTGGCTCTGGATCGCCGCGCTGTGACTGATACGGGCGGTCGGCGGACCATGCGCTGGTTTATCCGCACCGACGTCGTGCTTGCCGGTGAACGCTTTGCGGTGGACATCAATCTGACCGACAGGCGTCATATGCTGTTTCCCATGCTGCTCGGACGCAGCGCCCTGCACGGTCGATTCGTGGTGGATCCCGCGCTTTCCTATACACAGCCCCGCCTCGTCAGGACGGGCACAACGGGTGTTTCATGAAGATCGCTATCCTTTCGCGCAACACCCGCCTCTATTCGACCCAGCGGCTTGTCGACGTAGCGCGCGAGCGCGGCCACGTGGTGCGGGTGCTCGACCCCTTGCGCTGCTATGTCCGCATTGCCCCGGGCAACATGTCTATCCGCTACAAGGGCAAGCCGGTCAAGGGCATCGATGCGGTCATCCCGCGCATCGGTGTCACCAGCACGTTCTACGGCACCGCCGTGCTGCGCCAGTTGGAAATGATGGGTGTGTACACGCCCAACTCGTCCGATGCTGTGCTCAGCGCGCGCGACAAGTTGCGCTCGCTGCAGATCCTGGCGGCCAAGGGCCTGGACATGCCGGCGACGGTGTTCGGCGATAACCCGGACGATACCGCCGACGTGCTCGCCATGCTGGGTGAGCCGCCGCACGTCATCAAGCTCAACGAGGGCAGCCAGGGCACGGGCGTGGTGCTGGCGGAAAAGCGCAGTGCCTCGCAAAGCGTTATCGAGGCCTTCCGTGGGCTTTATGCCAACTTCCTCGTGCAGGAGTTCATTGCCGAGGCCAAGGGTACCGATCTGCGTTGTTTCGTGGTCGGCAAGAAGGTCGTCGCGGCCATGCAGCGCGAAGCCGTGCCGGGTGAATTCCGCGCCAACATTCATCGTGGCGCTACGGCTCAGGCGGCGACGCTCAGTGCCGAGGAGCGCCGTATTGCCGTCCAGGCAGCGTCAGCGTTGGGATTGGGTGTGGCCGGCGTGGACATGCTTCGCTCGAAGCGTGGTCCGCTCATTCTCGAAGTCAACGCATCGCCGGGTCTGGAAGGCATTGAAGCATCCACTGGCGTGGACGTGGCGGGAGCGATCATTCAGTACCTTGAGGCGGAGGCGGGCGCTCCGCTACAGGTTCCTGCAAGGCGCCGTTCACAACGCGCCTAGAGCGTGGAAAGCCCTAGTTCCTTTGGCACTTTGACCTCCGCTTCACGCGAGATTTAACATCGGGACCTCCTGCAGGGCGCGTCCCGAGGGGGGATGCCGCAGGGTGGAGGAACACAATGAAGCGCAAGTACTGGCTGCCGGTCTCGGCGGCGATAATGCTCGTGTTGCAGGTGGCGTCGGTTCACGCAAAGGAAACCAAGCCTGACGTCAAGGCCAATACCAAGGACGAATTCGCCGCGGTGGCCGATCATGTTCGTCAGCAGATGGGACCCGGCGGCCGGTTCGATTCCGTCAATAAGGACGACCAGACGACCGTCAATCGCGACCTGAGCAGCATGCAGTCGCTGTATGACAAGTTCGGCACGGTCGACGCGATGGATCAACCTTCCAAGGTCGAGCTTTACAACAACCAGTCCGAGGTCAACGCGATCCTGACGCGCCATGACGAGGACCGCGAAGTCTGCGAACAGATCAAGCCGATGGGATCCAACATACCCAAGACGGTGTGCCGTACCCAGCGTCAGATCGACGATGAGAATGGCAAAGCGCAGCGTTACATGCAGGACGTGAGTCAAAAGCCCCAGACCAGGGGCGGCAACTGACGTTAACGCCGATGTGAGTACCGGTTAACCCCTGTGTAACCGCACGGCACCTATAAAGACTCCACTGCAATTTGTTGGCACTTCCGCGAGGTACGGTGACAGCAGATTTCGGTATCGGGGCAGTAGCTTGGGCCCAGGCGAGCGACCACGAGTCGACCAGCCTGGGCTTTTTTCTTGCCTGTCCCTCAACCCTGTTCAGGTTCCTGCCTGTCAGGCCCCCTTTCGGTGGCGCAAGCTTGTTAAGCTTGCTGCCTCAGCCGGCCCTGTTGCCGGCTGCGTATGGAGGACGCATGCGCGTACTGGTGATCGAAGACAACAGCGATATCGCCACCAACATCGGCGATTATCTGGAAGACCGTGGCCATGTGGTCGATTTCGCCGGAGACGGCGTCACGGGCCTGCATCTGGCTGTGGTGCATGATTTCGACGTGATCGTGCTGGACCTCACGCTTCCCGGCATGGATGGCCTGGATGTGGCCCGCAAACTACGCCACGAGGCGCACAAGCAGACCCCCATCCTCATGCTCACCGCGCGCGATGCGCTGGAGCAGAAGCTCACCGGCTTCGAGTCGGGCGCCGACGATTACATGACCAAGCCGTTCGCCCTGCAGGAGCTGGCGGCGCGCCTGGAAGTGCTGGCGCGTCGTGGCAAGGGGCCGCAAAGTCGCGTGCTCAAGGTGGGCGATCTCACCTATAACCTCGACACGCTCACCGTGACCCGCGAGGGCAAGTCGATCCAGCTGAACCCGATCGGCCTCAAGCTATTGCAGGCCTTGATGGAGGCCAGCCCGTCGGTGGTGACCCGTCAGGATCTGGAGCAGCGCGTGTGGGGTGAAGAGCTGCCCGACAGCGATTCGCTGCGCGTGCATATCCATGGTCTGCGCGCAGCCATCGACAAGCCCTTCGAGAAGCCGCTGATCCATACGCGGCACGGCATTGGATACCGGATGGTCGAACCGGATGCAGTCCAGGCGTAAGCTCAGGTTCCGCCTGGTCGTCTCCTTCGCGCTGTTCGGCTTCGGCCTCAGCGCGTTGTTTGCATTTGCGGCGCTCAATATCCGCAGCAGGGTGGAGGACCAGTTGGTCAACTCCAGCCTGATAGATGACGCCAAGTACGCCAATCAGTTTGCCCAGGCTCATCCCGATGCGCCTGGGCCGGGGTCGCGTCTGATCACCGGCATGACCAAGAGCGAGCGCACGCTCTACAAGGCGCCGTTGGCGTGGCAAAACCTCGATACCGGTGTGCACGACATCAACGAGATGGGTGAGGACGGTAGTTCCCACCACTACAAACTCGCGGTGTATCGCGAGAACGGCATCATCAGCTTCGTGCGCTATGACGTATCGCGCGAGGAGCTGGGCAAGCGGCAGCTGATCATTAGCGTGATCGGCGCGGTTTTCTTGTTCGGCCTGCTCTCGCTGGCGATCGGCCTGTGGCTTTCCCGCAAGGTGCTCAAGCCGGTGAGTGAACTGGCTCGCCGGTTGCGCGATTTCCGCAAGAACGGCAAAGCAGAGCCGCTGGCGCCACACTTCGCCGATGACGAAGTGGGCGAGCTGGCCTTCGCGCTCGATGAGTACTCGCAGCGACTCACCGCCATGGTGGAGCGTGATCGCGAGTTCAACTCCGACGTGAGCCACGAGTTGCGTACACCGCTGGCGGTGATCTCCAGCACGACCGAGTTGCTGCAAGGGTCGCCTGATCTCACCGACAAGTTGCGCGAGCGTCTCAAGCGCATCGAACGCTCTTCCCGTCAGGCGGCTGAATTGGTTGAGGCGCTGCTGTTGCTTTCGCGCGCAGAGCGTCGCGGGCCGACACGCGGCGAAACTACCGAAGTGTCGAAGGTCGCCGCGGACGTCATAGAAAGCCAGCGGCCGCAGATGCGCGACAAGCCGCTGGAAGTTGAGCTGATCGTCAAGCAGCAGGTGAGCGTGAATGCACCCGCGTCAGTACTGTCTGTGGCGCTGACCAACCTGATCGGCAACGCCATCAAGTACACGCTTGAAGGGCGCGTCACCGTTGAGGTGAGTGCTGGTCGCATCGAGGTCATCGATACCGGTCCGGGCATCAAGCCTGAAGATGCGGAACGCTTGTTCCAGCGGGGCGTCCGTGGCGAAGGGGCGGGTGGCAGCGGTGCCGGCCTGGGCCTGGCGATCGTGCGTCGCCTGTGCGACCTCTACGCTTGGGATGTCTCAATGCGGCCGCGCTCCGATACCAACGGCGCCATCGCGAGCATTGTGTTTTCCTGATTCTGTCGAGGCGCACGGTATGCGCCCCGACAGCTTTGCTTCCTTAGAGCGGCTCCAGCCAACCCCACTGGTCGTTCGTCTTGCCGCTGAACAGGCCGAAGAACAGTTCCTGCAAGCGACGCGTAACGCGGCCGGCTTTGCCATTGCCGATCTGCTTGCCGTCCACCGAGCGGATCGGCGTGATCTCCGCCGCCGTGCCGCACATCAGCAGCTCGTCGCACAGGTAGAGGTACTCGCGCGGAATATCGCGCTCCACCACTTCGATGCCGTCCTCGTGGGCCAGCGTCTTCAGCGTGTCACGGGTGATGCCGGCGAGGATGGATGCGCTGGCAGGCGTGGTGTGGAGCACGCCGTCGAACACCAGGAACAGGTTTTCGCCCGCACCTTCGCTGAGCAGGCCGGAGGAGGCCATGGCAATGCCTTCGCCGAAGCCCAGGCGACGCGCCTCGCGGGCGATCAGCTGGCCGGAAAGATAATTGCCGCCCGCCTTGGCGCCCGCCGGAATGGTATTCGGCGCGAAACGCTGCCAGCTGGAAACACAGGCCTCGATGCCGGTCTCAAGGGCCTCTGGGCCGAGATACGGGCCCATCGCCCACGCGGCGACGGCCACGTCGATCGGCGTTTCGGCCGACAGACCGAAACCGCCCAGGCCGCGGTAAGCCACCGGGCGCAGGTAGGCGGCGCTCAGGCCGTTCTTGCGTACCACTTCACGGCAGGCGGCGGCGAGCTCATCCTGCGAGTAGGGCAGCACCATGTCGTAGATCTTGGCCGACTGGTACAGGCGCTTGAGGTGATCCGTCAGGCGGAAAATTGCGGCGCCGTCTGGCGTGGCGTAGCTGCGGATGCCTTCGAAAACCGACGAACCGTAATGCAGGGCGTGCGCCATCACGTGGACGGTGGCGTCTTGCCAGGGCTTGATGGCACCGTTCTGCCAGATCCAATCGGGGTACTGCTGCGCCATGGGGGGATCTCCGGGGGGAAAAAATCGCGCCATGATACCGCGCTCGCCCGCGCGGCGATTTTGCGTAGCACCAATGCCCTTGGGGTCAGCCCGAGGCGCGCAACCAGAGGCAGCCCGAGCGGCGCACGATGGTGAAGCGGCTTTCGCGGGGGCTGCCGCTGCCGTCGTTCGAGGGGGTGTGCACGATCAGTTGATCGCCCTGTCCCGTATCGCGCCGTTGTGTTGCGTGATCATCCGCCGCGTTTGCTGCGTCGCTGGTATCCGGGGGCGGGGAGTCGTCATCGTTTGATGCGCGGACATCCAGTAGCGGCTGCTGCATCAACGCTCCCAGCGAGCGGATGTCGGCGACGACAGCGTCACGACCGTAACCGTTCCAGATCATCAGGCCGGCCAGTCGATTCGGATCGCGCGTAGCGAACGCATCCACCATGCTCTGGCGCAGCTCGGCAACAGAGGCAGCGCAGGTAATCGCTGGCGGGGCGGCAGTCGCGATATCCGACGGCCCTTGCGTGGTCGTTGGTTTCAGCGGCGACGGCGGCGCATTCACCGGAGTTGCCTGCAGGGCTGCGCAAGGCTGGTCGGTGAACAAGGGATTGCCGTCGGGCCCGATACAACGATGGATGCCGTCCTGCGCCATGGCGCAAAACGGCAACAGGAACAGCAGCAGCGTCAGCGTCAGGCAGGCTCGGATCATCCGCCGAGCTTACCCTTCGCCTCGTCGCTTATCCGTGCAACCGGTCCAGAATCGATCGCGTGGCGCGTGCGCGATTCAACGTATAGAAGTGCAGACCCGGGGCGCCGCCTTCCAGCAGCCGGCGGCACAACTGGGCCACCACATCCGCGCCCAGTTCACGGATTGAGGCGGCATCGTCGCCATGCGCCTGCATGCGCTTGACGATCCATCGGGGAATCTCCGCACCGCAGGCGTCGGAAAAGCGCTTGAGCTGGGAGAAATTCGAGATCGGCATGATGCCCGGCACGATCGGAACCTTCACACCAAGTTTCCGAGCGTCGTCCACGAAACGGAAATAAGCGTCGGCGTTGTAGAAATACTGCGTGATGGCGCTATTGGCGCCCGCATCGACCTTGGCCTTGAAGTGGCGAAGGTCGGCCAGCGCGTCGTCGGCCTGCGGATGTACTTCAGGATAGGCCGCCACTTCGATATGGAAGTGATCGCCCGAGTGCTCGCGGATGAAGCGCACCAGTTCCGATGCATAGCGGAAATCGCCGGGGGTGGCCATGCCGGAGGGCAGGTCACCGCGCAATGCGACGATGCGGCGATAGCCGGCGGCACGGTAGTCATCAAGCAGCGCCGCCAACTCGGCCCGGGTGCCGCCCACGCAGGAAAGATGCGGCGCCACGCTCAGCCCGTGGGAGGTGTGCAGGCGGTACACCGTTTCGCCCGTGTAGCTGAGTGTCGACCCGCCCGCGCCGAAGGTGACGGAGACGTATTCAGGAGCGTGCGATTTGAGCAGCTTCGCGGCCTGGTCGAGCTGGTCACGCTGTTCATCGGTCTTCGGCGGGAAGAACTCAAAGCTGATGGACGACATCGAAGCGATCCATGGTGGGTGATGCGCGGAGTATATATCTCTTTTTCGCGATATAGAGATATCTACCCGTTGCTCCAGGCCCATGGCTCCAGCGGTGGGATCCCCTGCGACAAACCGCGGCAGCACACTTCAGGCCTGTCCTTGATCCAGATCAACTGGCCCGCCAGGGCTGCAGCTCAGACTTCCCGCCGTTCAGTTATGGCTAGGAGTGGGCCTCATGGTGGGCGTCGAGGGGAGTTACAACGACAAGGTCATACGGCAGTTCTCCGTGATGACCGTGGTCTGGGGTTTGGTCGGCATGCTGGTGGGCGTCTTTATCGCCGCACAGCTGTACTGGCCCGCCCTCAATTTCGACGTGCCGTGGCTCAGCTATGGTCGCCTGCGCCCGTTGCATACCAATGCGGTGATCTTCGCCTTTGGCGGTTGTGCGCTGTTCGCCACCAGCCTCTACACGGTGCAGCGCACCTGCCACGTGCGGTTGATCTCCGACAAGCTGGCCTCGTTCGTGTTCTGGGGGTGGCAGTTGGTGATCGTGGCCGCCGCCGTCTCGTTGCCGCTTGGCTACACGCAGGGCAAGGAGTACGCCGAGCTCGAATGGCCGATCGACGTGCTGATCACCATCGTGTGGGTGGCGTACGCTGTGCTGTTCTTCGGCACCATCGTCAAGCGCAAGGTGAAGCACATCTACGTCGCCAACTGGTTCTACGGCGCGTACATCCTCACCATCGCCTTGCTGCATGTGGTCAACAACCTGGCGATTCCCGCCGGTTGGATGAAGTCGTACTCGGTCTACTCCGGCGCCGTCGATGCGATGGTGCAGTGGTGGTACGGCCATAACGCCGTGGGCTTTTTCCTGACCACCGCTTTTCTCGGCATGATGTATTACTTCGTGCCCAAGCAGGCTGGCCGGCCGATCTATTCGTACCGCTTGTCCATCGTGCACTTCTGGGCGCTGATCGCCATCTACATGTGGGCCGGTCCGCACCACTTGCAGTACACGGCACTGCCCGACTGGGCACAGAATCTGGGCATGGTGTTCTCGCTGGTGTTGCTGGCGCCTTCGTGGGGCGGTGCGATCAACGGCATCCTCACGTTGTCGGGTGTCTGGTACAAGCTGCGCACGGACCCGATCCTGAAGTTCCTCGTCGTCTCGCTCTCGTTCTACATGATGAGCACGTTCGAGGGGCCGATGATGTCCATCAAGACGGTCAACTCGCTCAGCCACTACACCGACTGGACTATCGGCCACGTGCACGCCGGCGCGCTGGGCTGGGTCGCGATGATCTCCATCGGCTCGATCTACGCCATGCTGCCGCGCTTGCTGCGCCTGCCGAAGATGTACTCGATCAAGCTGATCGATACCCACTTCTGGCTACACACTATTGGCGTGGTGGTTTACATCGCCGCCATGTGGATCGCTGGCGTCACGCAGGGTCTGATGTGGCGTGCTACCGATCCAGAAACCGGCACGCTGGTCTACTCGTTCGTCGAAGCATTGAACGCGACCAAGCCGTACTACGTGTTCCGCCTCGGCGGCGGGTTGATCGTGTTGTCCGGCATGTTCGTGATGGCCTGGAACGTCTTCAAGACCTTCCGCCTCGCCGCCGCGAACACCGAGCCGCAACCGCTGCTCGCCCCCGATGCCGCCGACGCCCGTGCCTGAAGGAACAGACATGAGCCAGACACACGCGAAACTCGAAAAGAACATCGGGCTGATGGCCATCCTGGTAGCCGTGGCGGTTTCCTTCGGCGGCCTCGCCGAGATCGTGCCGCTGATGTTCCAGGCGGAAACCATCAAGCCTCTGCCAGGCATCAAGCCTTATCCCGCGCTGGAGCTCGCCGGTCGCGACGTCTACGTCCGCGAAGGTTGCTACAACTGCCATTCGCAAATGGTGCGCACGCTTCGCTTTGAAACGGAGCGCTACGGCCACTACTCACTCGCCGGCGAATCCGTCTACGACCATCCGTTCCAGTGGGGTAGCAAGCGTACCGGTCCGGATCTTGCCCGCGTCGGCCTGCGTGGCTATTCCGACGACTGGCATCGCGCCCATCTGCACAACCCGCGCGACGTCGTGCCGGAATCCAATATGCCGGCGTACCCGTGGCTGGCCGACAACAAGCTGGACGGCGCGGAAGTTACGCAACACATGCGTGCACTCAGGCGCATCGGTGATCCGTACAGCGATGCGGACATCGACGGCGCGGCCAAGGCCGTGGAAGGCAAGACCGAGCTAGATGCCGTTGTCGCCTATCTCCAGGGGCTGGGCACGCACGTGTCCCAGACCGACCTGAAGGCTGGCGAGGGAGCAGAGTGACATGGTGCCAGGACTGATTACGGCCGTGCTGCTGGTGCTGTTTGTCGGCGCCACCGTCTATCTCTGGAGGCCCAGCGTGAAACCGGAAATGGACGCCGCGGCACAGATGCCGCTGGACGATGACAAGGAGGAGATCGCATGACTTCCGGTTGGACGTGGTATGTCATCGCCATCGTGGTGATCAACCTGATCGGTTGCGTATGGCTGTTGCGCGGTAACACCCGCCGTAGCCCATCCGATCCCAAGCCGGACGAAACCGGCCATGTGTGGGACGGCGACATCACGGAGTACAACAAGCCGCTGCCGCGTTGGTGGATCAACCTGTTCTACATCACCATCGTGTTCGCCGTCGGCTACCTCTTGTGGTTCGGCGTGGGAACGTTCCGTGGCTACGGGCACTGGAGCTCCCAGAAAGAGTGGGCACTGGACGAGGCGGCGGAGGATGCGCGTCTCGACGACACGCTGAAACTCTATGCAGGAAAGCCCATCGACGAGCTGGCCAAGAATCCCCAGGCCGTCGCCATCGGTCGCACCATCTTTCTGAACCGGTGCGCGGCCTGCCACGGTTCTACTGGCCACGGCGCAACGGGCTTCCCCGATCTCACGGACGACATCTGGCATTGGGGTGGTACGCCGCACCGCATTCTGGAAACCATCCAAGAGGGACGGCAGGCCGTCATGCCCGCGTGGGCAACGGTGCTCACTGCGCAAGGCGGCCCCACGGCGGTCGACGACACCATCGCGTACGTCTTGTCGTTGTCCAAACCAGCGCAACCGAAGGACGAAGCCACCGATCGCGGTGAGAAGCTATTCGCGACCATTTGCGTGGCCTGCCATGGGCCGCAGGGCAAGGGCAATCAGGTTGTCGGCGCGCCGGATCTCACCGACAGTTATTGGTTGTACGGCAGCAGCAAGGCATCGCTGCATAAGACGCTGAACGACGGGCGTCAAGGCGTTATGCCGGCATGGAAGCCCGTGCTCGGCGATACACGCACGCGTCTGGTCGGTGCGTACGTATGGACCCTGTCGCCGCACAGGGATCCGCCACCTGCTGGCGCCGTGGTGGCCGAATGATCCACAAGAACAGCTCCGTTGCCCCACACGGCTCGTCCATGCCGATGTCTCAACGCTTGGGTGCGCTCCTCTGGCCAAGCTTCTTCGTGGCTGGCGTGGTGACGGTGGTGTTCTTTTCCTTCATCGACCCCATGGCATTGCGGGACATCACTTTCCCATCGCTGAAGATGGGGCGGGAACTGGGCTACACGCTTGGTTTCTTCCTGATCTGGTTGGCGACGGCGTCGTCGAGCCTGTTCACGTGGATACTCCTGCGCCCCAGCCGCGAAGTGAAATCAACTACGCGTTCCGGTAAAGCATCATGAGTCGCCGTATCCCACTACAGGTCATCCAAGACGAGAGCGACTCGTACTACGTCAGTGAGCGCAAGGTCTATCCGCGCGACGTGTCGGGTCGCTTCAATCGCCTTCGTGTGGCGGCCGTCATCTGGCTGCTGGGCATGTTCTATCTGTTCCCCTGGCTGTCGTGGCAGGGTCGTCAGGCCGTGCTACTGGATCTTCCAGCGCGCAAGTTCTACGTATTTGGCTGGCTGTTCCTGCCGCAGGACTTCCTGTTCCTGTCAGTGCTTTTGATCATCGCGGCGTTGGCGCTGTTCTTCTTCACGGCCCTGGCAGGGAGGCTCTTTTGCGGTTACGCCTGCCCGCAGACGGTGTGGACGGAAGTGTCGCTGTGGGTCGAACGCTGGTTCGAAGGCGATCGCAACAAGCGCATCAAACTCGATGCGGGTCCGTGGACGCGCGAAAAAATTCTACGCAAGAGTTCGCGTCATGCCGCTTGGGTGTTGTTCTCATTGTGGACAGGCTTTACCTTCGTGGGCTACTTCAGCCCCATCGGCGATCTCGCGCGCCGCATGCCTTTCGGTTGGGGTAGCTGGGAAACGTTCTGGATACTGTTCTATGCGTTCGCCACGTGGGGCAATGCCGGTTTCCTGCGCCAGCAGGTGTGCAAGTACATGTGCCCGTATGCGCGCTTCCAGAGCGCTATGTTCGATCGCAATACCCTGATCATTGCCTATGATCCGATGCGTGGCGAACCCCGCGGCCCGCGCAAGCGTGGCCTGCATAGCGTGCTGGAACGGGCGCGTGGTTTGCTCAACAAAGTCACCGCCTACGACTATGTCTTTCGTGCCAGCCAGCATCCATCAGCGGCCGATCATCGTGCGCAGGCCGGTGGCACCATCGCGTTGGCGGGTATCGGGGATGCTGCCGAGCCGCTGCCGACGTTCACGCTGGAACAGTTGGGCGACTGCGTCGATTGCACCATCTGCGTGCAGGTGTGTCCCACGGGCATCGATATCCGCAACGGCTTGCAATACGAATGCATCGCCTGCGGCGCATGCATCGACGCCTGCGACGAGGTCATGGGCAAAGTGGGTTATCCCAAGGGACTGATCCGTTATTCCACCCAAAACCAGATCGACGGCAAGCCGGGCAAGGTGCTGCGTCCGCGGGTATTCGTCTATGGCGCGCTACTGCTCGCGCTCATGGGGGGCTGGCTGTACGGCGTGACCCATCGCAGTCCGCTGATGGCGGAGGTACTGCGCGACCGCAACGCCATGTACAGCGAAACGCCGGACGGCAACATCCAGAATGCCTACACGCTCAAGCTGGTGAACAAAGCACAGCAGTCCCATCGGTTCGTGATTGATGTCACGTCGAAAGATGTCTCTGGCATCAGCCTCAACGGCGGTCCGAAAAGTGTAAGCGCCGAGAGCGGCGAGGTGCTGTCAGTACCGGTCACCGTCGTGAGCACATCGGAAGTGAGCGGACGTCACGAGGTGGCTTTCCACGTGCGCGATCTCGATGGCGATGCGTCCGTCACCATCAACAGCAGTTTCTTCGGGCCTCTTCCATGACTCAGACACGCAGTACCTGGCGCGAACCCATGGTGTGGATGCTGATCGGTCTACCGCTCGCATCGGTGGTGATCGGTTTTGCGCTTCTGTTCGCCGCCGTACGGCCCGGCCCGGAGGACATGGAGACCGTAGGTCGCGTCACCCAGGTGGGCAAGCTGCTCGTGTCTGCTCAGGATCGCGAGCCCGCCACGCAGGTCGATACCATGGGATTGTTGCTTCGACTCAAGGGGGACATGGTCGAGGCTGTGCCGATGGATGGTGATTTCCCCCGAGGCGGCAAGCTGCGTTTGACGCTTTCCTCCAACAACCCGGCCATCCAGACGCGTGTTTTCCATCTCTCGCCTAGCGAATTGGGTTGGCGTGGCGTGGGTTCGATGGACGGCGGGCATGACTGGGTTGTCGAGCTTCAGCCCGACAACGCGTCCTGGTCGTTGCATGGGCGCTGGACGGCACAGGCGCGGTCGCTTCGCCTGACGCCCTGATCGTGGATGCGGCGGCTGACATCGGCATAGCAGGTCGCACCACGGCGTGTTACCACTGCGGCGAGATGCTACCGCCGTCGCCGGTTCGCTTTGATGTCAACGGCAAGCCACAAGCTTTCTGCTGCCATGGCTGTGCTGCCGCAGCAGAATGGATCAGGCAATCGGCACTCGATGACTACTATCGGCTGCGCAGCATGGCCGGCACCCGAGTGGAGGATGTGACCGACCTTTCGAGTTGGGATCGTGACGATCTGCTCAGCGAGCACGCGACGCCCATCGCCGGTGGTCTGGAGATCACCTTGCTGACTGACGGCATGCGCTGTGCAGCGTGCGCTTGGCTGATCGACCGTGCCCTGCAGGCTGAGCCGGGCGTGTTTGACGCAGGCGCAAATGCGGTGACGGGACGCATCCGTATCGGCTGGGATCCGACGCGCACACGATTGTCGTCACTACTCGCCCGGCTCGCGATGCTTGGTTACCGGCCCTATCTAGCCACGGGGGCCGCGCGTGAGCGCGAACGTGTGGCCGAGCAGCGCCGATGGCTGATGCGTCTGGGCGTAGCCGGACTCGGCGCCATGCAGACGATGATGTTTTCCGAAGCTCTGTACCTGGACTTTGGTCATCACATGGCCGGGCCGACGCGCGACTTCTTCCGCTGGGTGGCGCTGCTGGTCGCCACGCCCGTGGTGTTCTATGCAGGTTGGCCATTCCTACAGGGCTGTTGGCGTGAGTTACGGCAGCGCCACCCAGGCATGGATACGTTGATAGCAAGCTCAACGTTGCTTGCCTATCTGGCGAGCGTGGTGGAAACGTTACGTGGCGGTGCGCAGGTCTGGTATGACGCCGCGACCATGTTCGTGTTCCTCTTGCTCGCTGCGCGCTTGCTGGAACAACGCGCCCGTCGCATCGCCAGTGCACAGGTGGATGCGCTGGCGCGTGCACGCCCCATGCTGGCGGTGAAGGAGCTTGCCGATGGGACACGTACCACCGTGCCGGTGGCGTCCCTCTCAGTAGGCGAGATCGCCTGCGTGGCCGTGGGCGAAGTGGTGCCGGTCGATGGTTGTCTGCTCGATACGCAGGCCTCCTTCGAAGAGGCACTGCTAACGGGCGAGTCCCGGCCGGTGAGCCGTTCGCGCGGCGCGACGATCTATGCAGGTACGACCTGCCGGGAAACGCCCGCGCGCATAGCGGTGACGCAGGTAGGCAGCGCCACCCGTTTATCGCAACTGGCTAGATTGGTCGATCAGGCGCAATCGGAGCGACCCGCGCTGGCACGCGTGGCAGACCGTATTGGCCAAGTGTTCGTATCGATCCTTCTTGTGCTGGCGGTGGTCGTCTACGTTTGGTGGCGCCTGCACGATCCTGCCCGTGCTTTCGAGGTCACCCTGTCCCTGCTGGTGGTGAGCTGTCCCTGTGCCTTGTCGCTCGCCGTACCGGCAGCGCTGGCGGCGTGCCATGGTGCGCTGGCGCGGATGGGTGTGCTGTCGGTTCGCTCGGGCAGTCTGGAGAATCTCGCGCACATCACGGACGTGGTCTTCGACAAGACCGGCACCTTGACCCGCGTGCAGCTGGCGGTGGGCGATGTGCGTACATTTGATGGATTCAATCCCGCACTGGCTTTGCAGATCGCCGCGGCGCTGGAGCGAGACAGTCGCCACCCGGTGGCCGAGGCATTCGCTGGCGTGCCGTCTCCGCTGTCCGCGCAAGATATGCGTGAGATCACCGGGCATGGTGTCACCGGGTGTATCGATGATCGGGTCTGGCGATTGGGCCGGGCTTCGTTCGCAGGGCATGGTGAAGACGATGGCCAGCTCTGGCTAGGCGATGAGCAAAGTGTCGTCGCACGGTTCTCTCTGCAGGAAGCGCTGCGCCCGCATGCCTTGGAAGCCATCGTTGCACTGCGCGCCCTCGGCTTGCGGCTCCATCTTGCCAGTGGCGACTCGGCAAGCGCAGTGGAAAAGCTGATGCGGAAACTACCGCTGGACGACGCTCATTCGCGGCAGTCATCCGAAGAAAAGTTGGCTCTCGTGCGCGCGCTGCAGGCGGAGCGGCGCGTTGTGGCGATGATCGGCGACGGCCTCAACGATGCTCCCGTACTGGCCGGTGCCGATGTGTCCATAGCGATGGGCGAGGGTGCTTCATTGGCACAGCGTGCGGCGGATATGGTGCTGACCGCGCCTTCGTTGCTGCGCGTTCCATCGGCCATCCGCCTCGCCCGCAGGACAAAGCGCATCATCCGGCAGAACTTCGCCTGGGCAGTGGGCTACAACCTGCTGGCGCTTCCGTTGGCGATGACTGGCCACGTCACGCCGGCACTCGCCGCGCTCGGCATGGCGTTGTCGTCATTGACGGTAACGGCCAATGCCTTGCGGCTGATGCGACAGCATGGTGAGGAGAAGGCGTCTTGATCATCCTGCTCATGCTCATACCGCTGAGCTTGATGTTGCTCGCGCTTGCGATCGGCGCCTTCGTATGGGCGGTCCGCAAGGGGCAGTTCGACGATATGGACACGCCGGCGCTGGATATTCTGACCGACGACGAGCGCGGCCCCGCTCCCATCGCCGCGCAGACCAGGGGTGCCATCAACGATATCGGCGACCATGGCGATTGACCTGCTCGCCTTGTCCGCAGCGCTGCTGAGCGGGTTGCTGGGCGGTGTGCATTGCGCCGCGATGTGCGGCGGCATCGCCACCGGGTTCTCGATGTGGTCACCCAGGCACGGCCTGTTGGCCTCGTTGCAACTGAACGTAGGTCGCGTGCTCGGATACGTGTTGGCGGGCGCGCTGGTGGGGGGGTCTCGGTGACGGTTTGCTGCGCTTGTTCGAATGGCATGCATTCGTCGTGGCAGCGCGCGTGGCGATGGGGCTGGTGCTGATGGTTGTGGCGCTACGCCTGCTGGACCAGCAGGGGCGGTTGCGTTTTCTGGGTCGTCCTGGCGCTCATCTGTGGCGTTGGTTGCAGCCGCTGCAACGGCGGTTGCTGCCTGCGAATACGGTGTGGCGTCGTCTTCTCGCCGGCATGCTCTGGGGCTGGATGCCCTGCGGCCTGAGCGCCACCATGCTGGCCGCGGCCTGGTTGCAGGCGAGTGCGATGAAAGGGGTGGTCACCATGGCCGCCTTTGGCGTGGGTACCTGGTTGGTGATGGTGCCGTTGACCTGGTCAGGCGCACGTGTAGGGCGTTGGTTGCAGCGACCGGGCGCACGGCGCGGCGCAGCAGCGTTCGTGCTGCTAGCCGGTGTGATGACGATGGCGGGGCCGTGGTTGATGCAGGTGCCATCGTTGCATGGAGTGATGGGGTGGCTGGGCTGCGGGCCGGACGCGCGTTGAGGCACGCTTGTGTGCAGCACAAAAAAAGGCCGCCTTTCGGCGGCCTTTTCGATTCACCCGAAGGTGTGATCAGTAGCGGTAATGATCCGGCTTGTACGGACCTTCCACCGGCACGCCGATGTAGTCGGCCTGATCCTGCGTGAGCTTGGTCAGCTTCACGCCGATCTGCTCCAGGTGCAGGCGGGCCACTTCTTCGTCCAGCTTCTTCGGCAGGCGGTACACCGTGTTCTCGTAGGTGTCCTTGTTCGCCCACAGGTCGAGCTGGGCCAGCGTCTGGTTGGAGAAGCTGTTGGACATCACGAAGCTCGGGTGGCCATGGGCGCAGCCCAGGTTCACCAGACGGCCTTCGGCCAGCATGTAGATGCTGTGGTTCGACTTTTCAAACGTGTAGCGATCCACCTGCGGCTTGATGGTTTCGCGCGACACACCCTTGGCGGTGTTCAGGCGATCCATCTGGATCTCGTTGTCGAAGTGGCCGATGTTGCACACCAGCGCGTTGTTCTTCATCGCCGCCATGTGCTCCAGCGTGATGATGTCCTTGTTGCCGGTGGTGGTGACGTAGATGTCGCCGATGCCCAGCGTGTCTTCGATGGTGGTGACCTGGAAGCCTTCCATCGCCGCCTGCAGCGCGTTGATCGGGTCGATCTCGGTCACGATCACGCGGGCGCCAAAGCCCTTCAGTGAGTGGGCGCAACCCTTGCCCACGTCACCGTAGCCGCACACCACGGCCACCTTGCCGGCGACCATCAGGTCGGTCGCGCGCTTGATGCCGTCGGCCAGCGACTCGCGGCAGCCGTACAGGTTGTCGAACTTCGACTTGGTGACCGAGTCGTTGACGTTGATGGCCGGCACCAGCAGCTTGCCGGCTTCGGCGAGCTGATAGAGGCGGTGCACGCCGGTGGTGGTTTCCTCGGAAACGCCCTTCCATTCGGCGGCGATCTTCTTGAACCAACCCGGACGCGCTGCAGCGGTGCGCTTGACCAGATCCTTGATGACCTGCTCTTCGTGGTTGCTGCTCGGGGTGTTGACCCAGTCGCTACCGTCTTCGAGTTCCACACCCTTGTGGATGAACAGGGTGGCATCGCCGCCGTCGTCAACGATCAGCTGCGGGCCAAGCTCACCCGGATGGGTCAGCATGTCGAGCGTGCATTCCCAGTACTCCTCCAGCGTCTCGCCCTTCCAGGCGAACACCGGCAGGCCGCCGACAGCCAGTGCAGCGGCCACGTCGTCCTGGGTGGAGAAGATGTTGCACGAGGCCCAGCGCACGGAAGCACCCAGTTCGCGCAGAGTCTCAGCCAGTACGGCCGTTTCCTTCGTGCAGTGCAGGGAGCCGGAAAGGCGCACGCCCTTCAGCGGCTTTTCCTTGGCGTAGCGGGCGCGGATCTGCATCAGGCCCGGCATTTCCTCTTCCGCCATGCGGATGCGGCGGCGGCCGAGGTCGGCCTGGGAGAGGTCACGGACCTTGAAATCCTGCTGGGCGGAATCCTTAGTAACTGCGTTCATTTGGCTTAGCTCCGGATGTTGTGCGACCCAGGGGTCGCATCGTTAACCGGGCGCCGTTGCAGGAAAAATCCATCGAGCCTGGCCGGTTTCGCAAGTTCACGAAGCCACGGTCGCAGCGCCCCTCGACGGGACATTGGAGTATAGCTTCCCCGAATGATGGTTTCGTGGCCATAAGAGCCTGTTCGGTTCAGTCCGACCCATGACTGATGGCGGGGTTGGGCCGGGCGCGGAAGCGTTAATGTCGCAAAGTATTACGACTCAAGGGGTTCCCTCCGATGGATATGTCGCTCCGACGCTTCGCGCTGGTTGGCTTGCTGCTGGCCGTTTCTCCGCATGTCCTGGCGGACCAGGCGCCCAAGACGCCGATGGCCGCCGCGACCTCCGGCTATCTCACGCCGCCTGCGCCGCTACAGGCGTTGGTGGATGCCCCGCGCCCGCCGCAGCTCTCGATCAGCCCGCACCGTGACCTGCTGGCGCTGACCCAGACGCCGCCCTTACCGGGTATCGACGTCGTTGCACAGCCGGAACTCAAGCTTGCCGGTCTGCGCATCAATCCCCGCACCTATGCGCAGAGTCGCTTCGTGTTCAGTACGGATCTGTGGTTGATGGATGTGGCTTCCGGCAAGGACATCCGCCTGCAGGGTCTGCCGCAACCCTTGTCCATTGCGACCTCGTCGTGGTCGCCGGACCAGCGCTATCTCGCCTTCAACCAGGTGAACGCGCGTGAGGGCACCAACGAATTGTGGGTGGTGGATGTGGCCGCTCGGTCCGCGCGCCGCCTGATCGCGTTGCCTTTGAATACCGTCGCGGGCCGTGGCTATCGCTGGATGCCTGACGGCAAGCAACTGCTCGTCCAGTTGCAACCGCAAGGGCAGGGCAGTGCGCCTGTCGCCAGCATCATCCCGACCGGTCCGGATACGCAGCAGACGCAAGCGGGTGGCGGCGTAAAGGCCATCCGCACCTATCAGGACATGCTGCGCAATGAAGATGATGCCAAGCTGTTCGAGTACTACCTGCGCTCGCAGTCCGCGCTGGTGGACCTGGACGGCAAGGTCACCCCGCTGGGCGAGCCGTCGCTGACGATCGCCATCGCGCCGTCGCCTGACGGGCGTTATTTGCTGCGCCAGCGCGTGGAGCGCCCGTTCTCGTATCTCGTACCGGTGGATAGCTTCCCGCGCCGCATCGAAGTGCTCGACCGTGACGGCAAGCTGGTGAAGGAGATCGCCCATCTGCCGTTGCTGGAAGGCCTGCCCACGGGCAACGACGCCGTGGCCACGGGTGTACGCGACATCAGCTGGCGCGCCGATGCGCCCGCTACGCTGGTTTGGGCGGAAGCGCAGGACGGCGGCGATCCCGCGCGCAAGGTGGACATCCGCGACATCGTGCAAATGCAGGCGGCACCGTTCGATCAGTCGCCGGTGACGCTCGCGAAGCTGGGCAGCCGCTACGCCGGTGCGTACTGGGCCAACGGTGGCCTCGCGTTGGTGGAGGAGTTCTGGTGGAAAACGCGCCAGGTGAAGGAGTGGCGTGTATCGCCGGATCAGCCGTCGCAGGCGCCGGTGCTGGTGCGCGAAGGTTCGTCGGAAGATCGCTACCGTGATCCCGGCACGCCCGCGACCATGCTTGACGAGCACGGCGAGCAGCGGCTCATCGTTACGACGGATGGCCAGAGCATCTATCGCCTTGGCGAAGGCGCCTCCCCGCAAGGTGACCGACCCTTCATCGACCGCGTGAGCCTGCAGTCTGGTCAGAGCACGCGACTGTTCCAGTCGCAGGCGCCGTACTACGAAGACCCCCAGGTGCTGCTGGACGCGGAAGGCACGCGCGCACTCATCTCGCGCGAGTCGCCCACCGAGCCGACCAACTTCTACGTGCGCGAGCTGGCTTCCAACGGCAAGCTGCGCGAGCTCACCCACTTCCCGAACCCGCTGCCGCAACTGAAGGGCGTGAAGAAGGAGCAAATTCGTTACAAGCGAAAGGATGGCGTGGAACTCACCGCCACGTTGTACCTGCCGCCCAACTACGACCCAAAGAGGGATGGTCCGCGCCCGATGTTGATGTGGGCTTATCCGGCCGAGTTCAAATCGGCGGATGCAGCGGGACAGGTGAAAGACTCACCATACAAGTTCAACCGCATCAGCTACTGGGGGCCGCAGGCCTTCCTCACCATGGGCTATACGGTGCTGGACAACTTCTCCGTGCCGATCGTGGGCGAGGGCGACAAGGAACCTAACGACACCTATATCCCGCAGCTCGTGGCCAGTGCCGAAGCGGCCGTGGATGAGGTGGTTCGGCGTGGCGTCGCTGATCGCAACCGCATCGCGGTTGGTGGCCACTCCTACGGTGCGTTCATGACCGCCAACCTGCTCGCTCACACGCGCCTGTTCAAGGCAGGCATCGCACGCAGCGGCGCTTACAACCGCACGCTGACGCCATTCGGTTTTCAGGCGGAGGAGCGCAACTACTGGCAGGCGCCCGACGTCTACAACGCCATGGCGCCGTTCAACTACGCGGATCACATCAAGGACGCGTTGCTGATGATCCACGGCGAGCAGGACAACAACTCCGGCACCTTCCCGATCCAGAGCGAGCGCATGTACGCAGCCGTCAAGGGCCTGGGCGGCACCGCGCGGCTGGTGTTGTTGCCGAACGAGGCGCACGCCTATCGCGCGCGCGAATCGATCATGCAGATGCTGGCGGAAATGAACAACTGGCTGGAGACGTATGTGAAGCAGGCGAAGCCGGCTGAAAAGGCGACTACCTCGCATTGAGCAATCGTGATGGTTGCCAGGGAAACGGGGCGCCTTGGCGCCCCGTTTCTTTTTGAAGTACCGATTGTTTTTGTGGCGGTGCACAAATCCGCGTGGCTTGGGGTAGTCTTGGACGTCCAGACATCTGCAACGTGGCATTGATGAACCAGCACCGCAGTCCTGAGTTCGCCCCGCACGACGCGCCCCTGCGCGAAGACGTCCGCCGCCTCGGCACCCTGGTCGGCCATATGCTGGCCGAACAGGTTTCCCCGGCCTTCCTCGACGAAGTCGAGCGCATCCGCACCGCTGCCATCGAGCGACGTGTAGAAGATGCGCCGTTGGACGTGCTCGGTGGCCTGCTCACTGGCCTGGACACGGACAAGGCCGAGTCGCTGGCGCGGGCTTTCGCCACGTATTTTCAGGCGGTGAACATCGCCGAGCGCATCCACCGCATCCGTCGTCGTCGCGACTACCAGCGCGAGGGTGGAGCGCCGCAGCCCGAATCGCTGCTCGATGTGCTCACGCGCCTGAAAGCGCAGGGTGTGGAGGCAGGCGAGCTGATCGAATGGCTGGAACGGTTACAGGTGGAACCAGTTTTCACGGCCCACCCGACCGAAGCGGTGCGTCGCTCGCTGCTGGAAAAAGAACAGGCCATCGTGCGGGCACTGGTCGACAACTTCGATCCCACGCGCACGCCGCAGGAACGCAAAGAAGACGACGACCGCATCTTCATGGCGCTTAGCGCGGGTTGGCAGACGGCCGAAGCATCTGCCGTCAGTCCCACCGTGCAGGATGAGCATCACCACGTCGGCTTCTATCTGGCCAATCCCATCTATCGCATCGTACCCGCGCTGTACGAGTCGCTGGCCGATGCGTTGCAGGTGGTATACGGCGTGGCCGTACCTATCCCCCGCTTGTTGAGCTTCGCTACATGGGTGGGTGGCGACATGGATGGCAACCCCAATGTGGGCGCCGCCACCATCGCCAGCAGCCTGTCCACGCAGCGCGCCCATGTGCTGGAGCATTACATTGAGGACATCGCGGGCCTCTCACGCTTGCTTAGCCAGACGGAAGATCGCGTCCACGTCGGTAGCGACCTGGCCAACCGCTTGTTTGACTATCGAGTTCGCTTTCCCGAAGCCGCCGCCAAGGTGCGCCCGCGCCATGCCGACATGCCTTACCGCAGCCTGCTCACCATTATCGGTGCACGCCTGGGCGCGACGCACGACGATAATCATCCCGAAGGCTATACGTCGGTCGACGAATTGTTGGATGACCTGCATCTGATCGCGGTCAGTCTGCTTGACCATCGTGGCCTGCATGCGGGTGCTTATGCGGTGCGCCGATTGATCTGGCGCGTACGTACGTTTGGTTTTCATCTTGCGCGCCTCGACGTACGGCAGGATTCGCGCGTGCATGACGATGCGCTGTCGCAACTTCTGCGGGATGTGGACTGGTCAACGCGCAACCCATCGGATCGCGCGGAGCGTCTGCGAGCTTATGCCAGCGGTGAGGAGAGACTGCTAAATAGTGATGACCCCACCGCCGTTGCGCTGCACGATGTGTTCGCCACACTACGCGAGGCACGCGGGCGCTATGGCGCGGAATCGTTGGGCTTGTACATCATCAGCATGGCGCGCTCTGCTGCGGACGTGCTTGCGGTACTGGCGCTCGCACGCCATGGCGGCCTCACCCAAGAGGGTCGCGTTCCGCTCGACGTGGCACCGCTGTTCGAAACCGTGGACGACCTGACCAACGCACCCGCGACGTTGCGGGCGTTACTGGATGATCCTGTCTACCGCGATCATCTCGCCTCGCGTGGTAACCGCCAGTGGGTGATGCTCGGTTACTCCGACAGCGGCAAGGATGGCGGCACGCTCGCGTCGCGCTGGGGATTGCAGCGTGCGCAGGTGGAGTTGTTGGACGTGGCTGCGCAAGCCGGTATCCGGCTGTCGTTCTTCCATGGGCGTGGCGGGTCCGCCAGTCGCGGTGGTTCACGCATTACGCCGGCGCTGATGTCTTCGCCACGTGGCTCCGTCGCCGGTGTGTTGCGCGTCACCGAGCAGGGGGAGGTGATCCATCGCAAGTACGGCATTCGTGCGCTGGCCTTGCGCAACCTCGAGCAAACGGTGGGCGCGGTGCTGCGTGCGTCCTTGCGGCCGCGCACGGACGAACCTCGCGAAGATGCATGGCGCGAGCTCATGAGCCGCCTAGCGGCGCGCAGCCGCGAGCATTACCGCGCGTTCGTCGATCGCGAGGGCTTCGTCGACTATTTCCGGTCCGCCACACCCATCGACGTGATCGAGCGCATGACGCTCGGCTCGCGTCCCGCACGTCGACGCAGCATGCGTGGCGTGCAGGACTTGCGCGCCATCCCGTGGGTGTTTGCGTGGACGCAGTGCCGCTCCATCCTGCCCGGTTGGTACGGTCTTGGCACGGCGCTGGATTTCGGTGCGAGCGAGTACGGTGAGGCCGCGATGTCGGAAATGGCGCATGACTGGCCATTCTTCGCCAACATGCTCGACGATGTATCGATGGTGCTGGCCAAGTGCGATCTTGGTATTGCCGAGGCATTCTCGACACTTGCCGGTCCGCTGCACGAACCGTTCTTTGCGCTCATCCGCGAGGAGTTCGAACGCACCCGTTACTGGCTGATGCGGCTCAAGCACAACGACACTCTGCTGCAGAGCGCACCGCGGCTGTCGACATCGATCGACCTGCGCAATCCGTACGTCGATCCCATGAGTTTGCTACAGGTAGATCTGCTCAAGCGCTGGCGCGCGGGTGGCGAGAGCGATGATGCGCTGCTTACGGCCTTGGTCGCGTGCGTCAATGGCGTGTCGCAGGGGCTGCAGAACACGGGTTGATAGTGGCCAAGCCCCTTGTGAAGAGCACGCAACCGCTCCATGTCATGCCTTCCAGTGGAAGGTGGCGTCGATGATCGAGCTATATCAGTTGCGGTGGTCGCACTATGTGGAGAAGGTGCGGTGGGCGCTGGATTTCAAGGGTCTCCCGTGGCGGGCTATTGATATCGTGGCCTACAAGAAGCAGGAGATGAGTCGTTTTCCCTGCGCGCAAACGGTGCCACTCATTTATGATGCATCGACGGGCGTAGCGCTGAGTGATTCGTCACCCATCCTTCGTTATCTGGATGAGGCCTATCCCGAGCAACCGCTGTTGCCTGCGGACCCGGTTGCGCGCGAAGAAGCCTGGCAATGGATGCTACGTCTCGACTCCACGCTAGGCCTGCACGCACGTCGGCTGGGCTATACGCAATTGATTATGGAGTGCCCGGACGCACTGCCACGCCTGTTCATGACCCAACCATTCGGTGGCTTGTTCGCGCGTCCCGTATGGCGCTCCCTGGCTGCACCGGTGCTCGGCATGATGCTGACCAAGCGCTTTCGCTTCGACCGCAATCGACAGGATCGGATCTACGAGCGGTTGGAGAACTTGCTGTTGCCGCTTGCTCAGATGCTTGAGCGCAACGCCTACGTGATGGGCGAAAAACTGAGCGCCGTAGATATCACATTGGCCTCGCTGTTGCGGCCGCTGCGGATCGTCCCTCACTTCAGCCATCATCCGCGTTTGCAGGGGCTGTTTGTATGGCAACAACGCCTCTTTCGCAGCCACGGCCGGGACGCGGCCTATCCGTACGAAACCATGATCGAGGCGCAGCGGCAACGCAGTGGTGCGATGCGGGGACGCGTGAGTTGGATGGAGACGCCTTCGACCACGGCGGCGGATGCGGAATGCTCACGAGCAGTGGCGGCCAATGACCAGCATTCAGTGAATGGGCTCAGTTTGTTTAAGGCTTGGCCGGGTTATCTGAAGTTGCGTTGGTTCAGTGGCGTCGGCAAGCAGGTCTACTCGCCAGCACCTTATCTCGAAGCCTAAGTTCATCCTTGCCGTATGCCGACGACGGGGTAACCCGTCGTCGGCATGTTTGCCATCGGCACCTACGGCGCCCCGACCTGGAAGCGTCCGATCTCGATCAGTTCCTTCTGATCTTCCAACCGTCGAGTGGTGGCCATGCGCTTGCTCTCGCCGGTATCGAACTGGGTAAGGAATTCGGCTTGAACGGTGACATCACCTGCAAGCTTCTGCTGGTGGTTGCCAAAGTAATGGGCCTTGACGATATAGGTGCCGGGGATAGGGCGACGGATCGTGTAGACCTCCGGGCCGTAGCCCTGGGTGAAGTCACGACTCAAGTGGCCGCCAATCTGCGTACGATTGTGGCTGTAGATCGCCACTTCGCCGGTCGGATCAATCACCCACAGATCGACGTCGGTGTTGTCGGCATCCCACGTGAGGGCTACGCGGAGTTGCACGGGCAATGGCTTGAGCATGTCGTCGCTGGCGCCGTCGTGCGCTAGCTGTTGGGTCAATGCGGCTCGCTCGTTAGCGGGGGCGCGCATCAACACGTCGTTGAGTTCATGCAGGGCAATCGTTTCCACCTCGGGGAAGCGCGCATCCCAGGCATGGTCGACGACATGCCACAGCAACTGCGAGGCACGCGCATAGTCCGGCGTTGGCTGGCGTGACAGCGCCAGGCCAAGGTCACGATAGCTTTGCGGTTCCTCGCCGCGCAGGTGCAGCGCCTGTTCGAACAGCGGCACGGCCAGTTCAAAGCGCTCCCACTGCTCCAGGCGATAGGCAAGGATGCGCAGGAGTGGTGCATTGTCTATGTCGATCTCCGCCAGGTTGGATAGCACGCGCAGCGCCAACCGCGGTTGTTTGGCCTTGTCGCGAAGGTAGTCCGCGCAGTCGAGGTAGAACGATGGCGACTTGGCATAAGCCTCGCGTTCGCTCAGGTAGGCGGCGTACGGATCGGCCGCTGCACGCAGGTGAGCCATATAGGGTTTGTCGGAGGTGGCGGGTTGCAATTGGATCGACGCGGTTCCTGTTCCTGCGTCGGCGGGTCGGGTGGAGGCTGCCTTATGGGCAGCGTCCGCCACCTGAAGTCCTGCCATCGGTTCGGCCATCGCGCTCATCATCGGTGCGGGTGCGGGCATGGATGGTGGTGCTGGCGGAGCCGGCGGTGCGGGCATGGGGGAGGCGCTGCTCTCCACCACGCTCGGTACAGGTATGGCCCGCCGGTTGGCAGATCCAATTGAGGCCACGCTCGCATCGACGTTGTCCGAATCGGGGGCCAAGGCTAGCCGCTGCATGCGCAAGGCATCGAGCTTGAGCATCAGTAACGATGCCGAGTGTTCCCATGGTTTACGCGTGGCATCGCTGGCGCCGTCTTTCAGCCAGTGCTGTTGCAATGCATGCGCCTGGGTGGCGATAGCCTTGGCTTCGGCCAGGGCCACCAGCGTTTGCTTGTGCGAATCGAGTGCGCGCCAGCGCACTATTTCGGCATCCGCCGTGGGCACGAGCACGGTTTCCAGCCAGGGATGCTGCTCATCGTGCCACTGGCGGAAATCGGCCCATTGCTTCGCGACCTGTTCCCGGTGTGCCTGCTCTGTGTCCTGCGTGGTGTTGGTTTTGGGGTGCGTGGCCTGCCACTGGCGGTATTGCGCCAGTAGTTCCGGTTCGCGCGGCTCGACGCCGTAGTGCACGTAGTCTTCGATACGGTCCAGCACCAGCATCGACGTGTTGGTGGTGACGATGCCGTAGCGCTTGGCGAGCGCGGTGATGGCCGCGTCGTCAGGATGGGCGGTGGCCTGTAGATCGAAGATGCGCGCGTTCGCCCAGGCGCGCTGGACGAAGTCGCCCTCCGCTGGGTCAAGCAGGCTTGTGTCATCAATGCGCAGTTGCTGGTGTGCGGTGGCGCCGGCCGCGTCGCCGAAGGTCAGATCCAGCGTCGCCTGGTCATGGCAACGGCCAGACACCACGATCGCGTTCTCGGCGGACGTCGGCAGGGCGGGCGTGAGATCACGGCATTCGCCTGAGACGACACGCACCTGCTGTAGCAACCAGGGAAGGTGATTGAGCTCGCGTAGCGCATCGTCCTGCGTAGTCTGCAGCAGATTCACCACCTGCCCATCGTGGGCCAGCGCGAGCCGGGACAACGCGGCGCCGTCAGCCATCTGCGCTGCATGCAGCACCATCACGCGCGGAGAGGTTCCACTCGCCTGGCCTAGTTGAGGTTCGCTGGCGCCGAAGTTGCTCAGGCCATCGCCCATCACCAGCACAAGGTCGGGGTGGGTGTTCGCGTCAAGACGGATCGCTCCGTAGGAGCTGCCACCATCCAGTGGCAAAGCCTCGATGGCTTGGCGCAATGCGCGTGTGTCACCGTTGTGGATGGGGAAACTGCGTGTCGGGTCCGCGTCGTTACGGAAGGCGATAAGGTCCACCTGCACGTTGCCGAGCTGACTGAGCCACGCCGTCAGCGCGTCCAGCTCCCGTGGCCTGTCACGTCCTTGCGCACTGCCGGAGGCGTCGTAGTAGAGCGCGATGCGATGCGGAGCTGCGGGGGCGGGCCTGGACGGCTGCGTGGCAGGCACCTGTGCGGTAAAGGTGCGCCACGAAGGATCGAGTATGTCCTGCACGGCGAATATCGTGCCGGCCTGTGCGGGCTTGGGAATAGCGAAGCTCAGCTCGCGCTCCGGACGATAGTCGTGGCGCGCCAGCTTGGCGACATAGTTGTTCTGCCACTGCGTGAAATCCAGCGCGCCGGATGCCGCATCGCCGGTAGCAGGCATATCACCACGCAACACCTGCGCATTCACTCGGAAATCGCGAATGGTCTGCGCGAACTGCAAGGGCAGTACATAGCGCCACTGGTTCGCCACATCGAGCAGTGGCTGATCGAACGATACGGATACGCGCTTGGTGCCATGTGCGGGAATCGGATACAGCCGCGTACGAAACACGTTGCCCTGCGTCAGCTCGGCAAGGCCCGGATCGATGCCGCGGGGGTGGTGGCCTCGTAGGCCACGCGCGCGGTTTCCTTTTCCACCACCACGCCCTGGCGCAGTGCGCCGTTCACCTCCAGCGCGTAGCCGCTAACGCTCTGTCCATCCGCCAGTGGAAACACCAGCTCGCCTTCCAGCACGCGCCCGTTCGGGTTGAAGAAGCTCAGCTCCATGGTGGTGCTGGCCATGAAGCCATGGACCTTCACGTCGATGGCCACGTCCTGCAACTGGATGGGCTGCAGCTTGCCCTGGCTCGGGTCGAGCCAGATCTGGGGCGGTCGCGGAGGGATGGGGCGGCGGGTGGTGAGGTCTTGCGCGTTGGCCTGCGCAGCGCAGGCCAGCATGGTACCGAGGACGAACAGCTTCCATGTCTGCATGATCAACTCCGAGGGTGACAGCCGAAGGGGCATATCGGTTGAAACGGAGCGACCGGTGAAAAGGGGTTAAGCCGGCGGTGCGGCTCTACCCCGGTCGGGCCGGCTCGGCCCAAGGAGGCGCATCTTGCTAGACGACGCCTCTCTGGCCCCTGGGACGCGTCCTATCCTTGAGACGCGTCCTTGGTGGCGGGGCGACTCGCGTCAGCCGTCGAGTTCAGCCCAACGGGCGTACGCCGTGTCCAGTTCGGTCTGCAGCTTCGCCAGCGCCTCGTTGGCCTTCAGCACGGTGGCGTTGTCCTGACGGAAGAACTCGGCATCGTTCATCGCCTCGGTGCGCGCGGCGATATCTGTTTCCAGTACTTCGATGCGGCCGGGTAGCTGTTCCAGTTCGCGCGCTTCTTTGTAGCTGAGCTTGCGCTTCGCTTCGGCCACCGGGGCAAGTGTCGCCGCTTGTGCGGTGATGTTCTTGGCCTCCGCCGGCTTGGACGCGGCCGCCATCGCGGCGGGCCGCTGGCGGAGCCAGTCGGTATAGCCACCCACGTACTCGCCAATTCTGCCGTGGCCCTCGAGCACCAGTGTGCTCGACACAACGTTGTCGAGGAACTCGCGGTCATGTGACACCAACAGCAACGTGCCCTGGTATTCGGTGAGCAGTTCTTCGAGCAGCTCCAGGGTTTCCACGTCGAGGTCGTTGGTCGGTTCGTCCATCACCAGCAGGTTGGACGGCTGTGCGAACAGCTTGGCCAGCAGCAGGCGATTGCGTTCGCCGCCGGACAGTCGCGTGATCGGTGCACGCGCACGCTCCGGCGAAAACAGGAAATCCTGCAGGTAGCCGATGATGTGCTTGCGCGTGCCGTTGAGCTCGATGTATTCGCGTCCTTCGGCCACATTGTCCAGCGCGTTGAGCTGGTCGTTGAGCTGCACGCGATGCTGATCGAAGTAGGCGATCTGGATGCCGGTGCCGAGCGTGGCGTGGCCGCGCTCCGGCTTGAGTTCGCCCAGCATGATCTTCAAGAGGGTGCTCTTGCCGGCACCGTTCGGGCCGATGATGCCGACGCGATCACCGCGCATGATGGTGGTGCTCAGGTTCTCGATCAGCACACGCCCGCCATAGGCTTGGTGCACGTGTTCCAGATCGATCACCTTCTTGCCGGACGCTTGTGCGGTGGCAAGCGTCATCTTCACGTTGCCGGAAAGCTCGCGGCGCTCTCCGCGTTCGACGCGCAAGGCCTTGAGTGCGCGCACGCGTCCTTCGTTGCGGGTGCGGCGTGCCTTGATGCCCTGGCGAATCCACACTTCTTCCTGCGCGAGCTTTTTGTCGAACAGCGCGTTCGCCTGTGCTTGGGCATGCAGGCGTTCTTCGCGGCGGCGAAGGTAGTTGTCGTAATCGCCCGGCCAGTCGGTGAGCTGGCCGCGATCGATCTCGACGATGCGTGTGGCGAGTGCGCGCAGGAAGCTGCGGTCATGCGTGACGAACACGATGCTGCCTTCGAACTGGCGCAGGAAGTTTTCCAGCCAGCCGATGGCTTCGATGTCGAGATGGTTGGTGGGCTCGTCGAGCAGCAGCACGTCGGGTTTGCGTACCAGTGCCTGTGCGAGCAGCACGCGACGCTTCATGCCGCCGGACAATGCGGCGAAATCGGTATCGCCCGGGAGTTCGAGTCGGGTCAATACGTCAGTGACGCGGCGGTCGAGATCCCAACCGTGTTGCGCCTCGATCTGCTCCTGCACATCGCCGAGTGCATCCATGTCGCCTTCGGCGAGTAGGTGGTGATAGCGCGCGAGCAATTGGCCAAGATCGCCAAGGCCTTGCGCGACGACATCGAACACGCTGCCGGCGGTATCTTGCGGCACCTCCTGAGCCATGCGTGCAACGACGACGCCCGTCTGCACACGTACTTCGCCATCGTCGGACTTGAGGTCGCCGGCGATGAGTTTCATCAAGGTGGATTTGCCTTCGCCGTTACGACCGACGATGCACACGCGCTCGTTCGCCTCGATGGAGAGGTCGACGTGTTCGAGCAGGAGAGGGCCGCCGATGCTGAAGTCGACGCGCTGGAGTTGGATAAGAGACATCCGGACATTTTAGGCGATATGACGCCGAGGCCGGTCCGTTGGTGGCAGATTCAATCTCGGCAGCGTACGGCCGATAGGGATTTAGGGTGGGGTGCGTTGTCAGGAAAGAGGTGGCGAGGCCATTGCTTTTTCTGACAAAAATGTGGCGATTTTCAAAAAAAAGAGCTTTTCCCCTACCTCGTTTGAAGGCACACTCGCTTGACACGTAGACAAAGCCTTCACGGTGAAATTTGCGTTACGACGGCGCCAGCGGCGCCGTTATGATTTTATCGTCCATGTAAACATGGACTTATGTGACCTAATTCAAGTATTGTCTGGGCCTGTGGCGATGACGTTGCAGTTCAGGGTTTGTAACGTCGGATAAAACGGCGGCGAAGCGAGGAATCGGGTGGCTATCAAGTCCAACACGCCGGCCAGGGGGGGCAACCTGGCGCCAAGGCCTGCTTGCACTGCTCGTGAGCGTCGCAGGCAGTTTCGCGAGCGTGGCCCATGCCGGCTATGCCGCCATCGTCATCAATGATGCCGACGGCCAGGTCATCACTGCAGTCAATGCGGACGAGCCGAACCATCCGGCGTCGCTGGCCAAGATGATGACGCTGTATCTCGCCTTCCAGGCGATCCAGAACGGCACACTCAAGATGGACCAGGAACTGCCTGTGTCCTCGTGGGCTGCGGCTAAGGCGCCGACCAAGCTGGACCTGCGCAATGGCCAGACCATCACGGTCGAAGACTGCGTGCTCGGCATGATCACCAAGTCTGCCAACGACGCCGCCACCGTCGTCGCCGAAGGTCTTGGTGGTTCCGAAGGCCACTTCGTCGAAATGATGAATGCCCAAGCTCAGCTGCTGGGCATGAGCAACACCCACTTCGCCAACGCGTCGGGCCTGCCCGACCCGGAAGACAGCACCACCGCCCGCGACATGAGCAAGCTGGCCATGGCGCTGTATCACAACTTCCCGCAGTACTCGCACTACTTCTCGACCAAGGACTTCATGTTCCGTGGCCGGCTGGTGCGTGGCCACAACAATCTGATGGACAAGTACCCGGGCATGGACGGTCTGAAGACCGGCTTCACCAACGCATCGGGCTTCAATCTGGCTTCCACCGCCGTGAAGGATGGCCACCGCCTGTTCTCCGTGGTGATGGGCGGACGCACCGCGGGTTCGCGCGACAAGTTGATGGCGCGCCTGCTCGACGACGGCTTTGATAACCAGGAAACGCCGGCAGAGCTGGTGGCCCAGGCAGGCGAAAGGCCCGCTGCTACCGCCGTTGCCAGCACCAAGGCCCGCCGTACGACCAAGGGTGGCGTAGCCACCAAGGCCACAGCCGTCGCAGACGCCTCGTCGACATCGCGCCGCCACCATCGCCGCGGCGCCAAGACAGAAGCGGTCGCCAGTGCGGCGACGTGCTCAAAGAAAAGAAGGGTGCCACGTGTCCGGCATCCACCACGCGCACCAAGGCCGCCGCAGGCCAGAAGGTAGCTTCGGCAGGTGCTTCGCCGGACAAGTGAGTCTGGTGGTTGCAGCAGGATTGATGAAAACGGGCCGCGCAAGCGGCCCTTTTTTGTTTCACTCCCTCTCTCCCAAAAGGGGACTACCTTCGGGTCGCCCGGAGGGAAGAGGGAGCTAAGCATAGTCACGCCCACAAAAAAACGGGCCGCTTGCGCGGCCCGTTTTCGTAGCGAAGCAAGCGTGGCTTACTTCAGCTTGGCATCGGCGCGCAGCGCCTCGGCCTTGTCCGTCTTTTCCCACGAGAACGTGGTGTAGGTCTTGCCGTCCGGACCCTTCACTTCCTGCGGGGTACGGCCGAAGTGACCGTAGCTTGCCGTCTGCTGGTACATCGGATGCACCAGGTCGAGCATCTTGATGATGCCGTACGGGCGCAGGTCGAAGTGCTTGCGGATCAGCTTCTCGATCTTCTCGTCGGCGATCTTGCCGGTGCCGAAGGTGGTGACCGAGATGGAGGTCGGCTCGGCCACGCCGATGGCGTAGCTCACCTGCACTTCGCAACGGTCGGCGATGCCGGCGGCCACGATGTTCTTGGCCACGTAGCGGGCAGCATAGGCGGCCGAACGGTCCACCTTGGACGGATCCTTGCCCGAGAACGCGCCACCACCGTGACGGGCCCAGCCGCCGTAGGTGTCGACGATGATCTTGCGGCCGGTCAGGCCGCAGTCGCCCACCGGGCCACCGATGACGAACTTGCCAGTCGGATTGATGTGGAACTTGGTGGCCTTGTGCAGCAGCTTCGCCGGCAGCACGGGCTTGAGGATGTGCTCGCGCACGGCCTCGACGAGGTCCTTCTGCTTCACGCTCGGATCGTGCTGGGTCGACAGCACCACAGCGTCGATGGCGGTGGCTTCACCGTTCTCGTAGCGCAGGGTGACCTGGCTCTTGGCGTCCGGACGCAGCCACGGCAGCGGCGAGTTCTTCTTCTTGCGGACCTTGGCCTGCTGCTCGACGAGGCGATGCGAGTAATAGATCGCCGCCGGCATGTAGTCCTTGGTTTCGTTGGTCGCGTAACCAAACATCAGGCCCTGGTCGCCAGCGCCCTGTTCTTCCGGCTTCTTGCGGTCCACGCCCTGGTTGATGTCCGGCGACTGCTTGCCGATCAGGTTCAGCACGCCGCAGGTCTCGCCGTCGAAACCGACGTCGGAGGAGTCATAACCGATGTCGGTGATGACCTTGCGGGTCAGCGCTTCCAGGTCGATCCAGGCGCTGGTGGTGATCTCACCGGCGACGATCGCGACGCCTGTCTTCACCATCGTTTCGCAGGCCACGCGCGCACGCGGATCCTGCGCGATGATCGCATCGAGGACGGCATCGGAGATCTGGTCGGCGACTTTGTCCGGATGGCCTTCGGAGACCGACTCGGAGGTGAAGAGGAAGTTGCTCATCGCGGGTTATATCCTTCCTTACGGATGAAGAGATGAAAGAGGGTGCCGCATGATACACGGCCTCCCTCGGGTTTGCAGCCTCAGCATGGGGTGCGGAGATGACGATTTCATGCCGATTCAGCCATTTGGACGGCTTTTCGGCTCTCTTCCGGGGCTGTGCCGGAGGCGCTAAAGCCGCTCAGGGAGCGGCAGCGCAAGCGGTCAGGATACCCCAAGGATGTCGCAGGATCTGCTCGATGGGCAGGAGCTGGGACGCCCGGGTCAGGCGTCTCGCCGCAGGCGGGTGAAGCCGTCGTCACTCCAGTCCTCGCCACCCACACCATGGCGAACGAAGAACAGCCCGTCCGGGTCGTAGTGGCGTTTGGCAGCGGCTAGGCGTGGGTAGTTCGCGCCCCAGAACGAGGTCTGCCAATCGCGTTCGAAGTAGTCGCTCTCAGAGACGTAGGAGCCGGCGCGCGGCGCGACCTTCAGCAGGGCGTCTATGCATTGGTCGATGCGTGCCTTTTCGTCACGCGCCTTGTCCAGGTTCGGCTCGGCGCCGGGCATGCCGGGAAAGGCCGGCTCGCTCTCGCCACCCGTGATGACGAGCGCGAAGGCGTCCATCGCACCGGGATTCATGGCCGTGTCGCGTGAACGCGCGATGGCGTCGGCCGGCGCGCCTGCCAGCCCCTTGTTGAAGTGGAATGAGAAACCCCAACGGCGGGTGGCCGCGAACATCGCGTCGACCAGTGCGTCCAGTTGCCGTTGGTCGAGCAGTGACTGCGGCAGCCAGCCGGAACGGTAGCCGTGGATGAACTGGCCGACTTGTCCCTCGTCGCCAGCCCACAGTATGTGATCGCTCGGCGCGCCCGGACGGCGGTCAGACACGATGAAGTCGGGCGCATGTGCGCGGAAGAAATCGGCATCCCAAAAATGGCGGGCGGGCAACGCGACGATCTGCACGTCATCGTGGATGTGCCAATCGGCGCGTGCGCGCACGGCGGCGAGATAGGGAGTCCACACCTTCTCGGCCTCCTGTTTGCTGAGGCCCTGGAACACCATGGAGAGCTTCACTAGGTTATTGCCACGGAAGTTGATTTGCTCGCCCCAGTGGGGATTGAACAGGGCATCGCGATAGAAGCGCATAGTGAAGGCGAGAAGGGCGCGGTAGGCCTCGTCGGAGTCGGCCTTGATCGAGCCAAACACAGCGCCAAACGTTTCCGGTAGTTCGTGCGTGCGCAGCGTCAGCCGCGTCACCACGCCCAGGCTACCGCCGCCGCCACCCTTGATGCCCCAGAACAACTCTGGATCCTGGCTCGGGTTGACCACGTGGACCTTGCCGTCCGCCGTCACGACTTCCGCTTCCAGCAGGTTGCTCGACGCGCTGCCGAAATTCTTGGAGAAACTGCCGAAGCCACCGCTTTGCACCAGCCCGGCGACGCCCACGGTGGTGCAGCCGCCGCCCTGTACATAGCGCCCACCCTTTGTGGTCACGGCGTTGTAGGCGTCGATCCACATGGCGCCGGCTTGTACCGAGACGGCGGGGACCGGCGCCTGTTTGCCTTCGCAGCCTTGCGGAATAAAGGCGTCGTGCAGGCTCACGGCATTCATGTGGCGCGTCCATATCAGCAGTGAATCCGGAGCGGCAGACGTGCCCTGGTAACTGTGGCCGCCGCCTTTCACCACCAATCGCAGGTGGTGCTTACGAGCGAAGTTCACGGCAGCGACGACATCCTGTGTGTTCTCCACGGCCACCGCGTAGGCGCTGGGGTGCGAGGTCCACGCATCCACCCAGCCACTGCTCTGCGTGAGCGCCGGTTGGTCGCCGAGGTAGAACGGATTCTTGATCTGCGCGAGCGCCTCTTGGCATGCCGCGTTCTGCGCGCTGCAGGCGTCGAAAGGCGAGTGCAGCGCCTGCAGCCGGCCACCCACCGCATCCTTGAGCTGCTCCCACTGCGTGGGCTTCGGGCCAGGCGGGATCACTCGGCCGCACCCGTGAGCGCAGCCCAGTGGTAGCGGCACTGGCTCCCAGCGCGCGAGCTCGGATCGGCGAGAACGCCAATGGCAGCAAGGGGAGCGTAAGGGCGGCCTTGAGCAAATCGCGACGATGCATGGCGGACTCCGGGAGGGTGATGGATGCCCCCACTCTGCCCCCGCTGCACCAGGGAACAAGTACAAGGTGATGAATCGCCGTCGTTTTGGGACGAGCGGACAGGCAACAGGGACCGTCGTTGGACATGCTTGCCGAGACACCCATAATCGAACGCTCCCCACCTCACGTAGGAGCGAGCGGATGAAGCGACTGACCTGGCTGGCATGCTTGCTGACGTCTCTGGTGGCCTTGGCCATCACTCACGCGGATGGCGCGCCGCCCTCGCACTGGCAGCCGGACATTGCCGCCTTCGAAGCGAGCGACCACACGCATCCGCCGGCGCAGCACGGCGTGCTGTTCATCGGCAGTTCGTCCATCCAGTTCTGGAAGTCGCTCGCGCAGGACTTTCCGGGGATTCCAGTGATCAACCGTGGCTTCGGTGGCTCGGCGCTAACGGACTCCACCTATTACGCGGACCGCATCGTGTGGCCATACAAGCCCAGCCTGATCGTGATGTACGCCGGCGATAACGACATCAACGAGGGCGCCACGTCCAACCGGGTGCTGGCCTCGTTCCAGTCGTTCGTCGCCCGTGCCCGCGAAGGCGTGCCCGGCGTACCCATTGTCTATGTCTCCATCAAGCCGAGCCTTGCGCGTCTCGCGCTGTGGCCGACCATGAAGGCGGCCAATGACAAGATCCGCGACTGGGCCGCCACGCAGAGAAGCATCCGTTTCGTGGACGTCGCCCCCGCCATGCTCGACGCGCAGGGCAAGCCGCGCCCAGAGCTGTTCCGTCCCGATGGCCTGCATATGCAGCCGGCTGGCTATGCGTTGTGGATCGCTGCGTTGAAGCCGGTGCTCGCCGATTACGGGTTCGTGGTGAAGCACGGCGCGTAAGCCCGCTACGTGTTTCTGGCCAACGCGGCGGCACAGATTCCTGCGGTTTTACCGCATGAACGTGCTCGAGCCTTCGGCTAGCCTGCCTCCACAACCAACAGGGGGATGGAACATGAAGCGGTGGTGGCTTGTGGCAGTAGGGATGCTGTGTGGATCGGTGCATGCGCAGTCCGTGAACGCTCCGGCGCTGAAGGCGGGCGATAGCTGGGTCTACGCCGATACGGTGGAAACCGGCCCACAGGGTTGGTCGCGCAAGAACATCGCCGTCACGGTTGAGCGTGTCGACGGCGATAGCATGCTGGTCTCCGACCGGCAGGAAGGTTCTACCCAGCCAGCTGTCGAACGCCTCGTCGGTCTCGACTGGAGCCGCTCGCGCGACATCAACGGCAAGCAGCAAGTGGTGAATCGCCCGATGGTGTTTCCGTTGACGCCGGGCAAGAAGTGGCACGTGGAATATACGGAAGCCAACCCCAACCGGCAGCACAGCAGCGAAACCGTCGGCGACGACTACAGCGTCGTGGGTTGGGAAGAAGTGCAGGTACCTGCAGGCACCTTCAAGGCCGTAAAAATCGAGGCACAAGGTCAATGGACGGCCATCGTGGCGCCGTCGGTGGCCACCGATTCGCATGGCCAGGTGGATGCGAATGGCGCGTTGAGCGTGTCGCAGAGCCAGATTACGCGTCCACGCACCGTCAGTGGGCGCTTGTACAAGGCTTTCTGGTACGTGCCCGAACAGAAACGCTTCGTGAAGTCGGTGGAGGAGTACTACAACAGCAAGGGTGTGCGGTCCTCCCGCTATACCGAAGAACTGCAGTCGTCGAAGCTGGCGGGCTAATCCTCCTGCCTCAGTAAACCAGTGCCCGCGCCTGCACGAAGGCGAAGAAGAACACCGCATTCGGATCGTTGCGCACGGCTTGCAGTTCCCGGCGCATGCCTTCGACCGTTGCGGTGTCCACCTTGCCGGTGGCTATCAACTGGTCGGCGGCCGACACCAGCAGTTCTTCCCAGAACTCGATCATCTGTTTGCGCTTGCCTGGCTGGCGGTTATCCAGGTGGAAGTTCTTCACCTCGGTCTGCACGTCGCGGTAGCCGCCGGCTAGCAGCAGGTTGCCCAGCTTGGCTCCGATGAACGGATCGCCGCCGTTGTCGTACTGATGATCGTTGAAGGCCAGCCAGTAGCGCAGCAGGTTCGGCGAATACGGATCGAGGAAGAACGACGAGTTGAGCACCTCGGTAACGTAGATGACCGCACCGGGGCTCAGCACTCGGCGCAGCTCGCTCAACACCCGTGCCGGGCTCGGCATGTGTTCCAACACCCAGCACAGATAGGCCGCGTCAAAGCTGCGATCGGCGAAAGGCAGGTCGGTGGCGTCGGCCAGTTGCAGGCTATAACGCGCCGTACACCAGGCGGTGGCGGCGAGGTTCTGCTCCGCCGCTGAAAGCTGCGCGGCGGAGCGGTCGACACCGGTTACGTGCAGGTTGGGAAACCGGCGCAACAGGATTTCCGTCTGTGCCCCCACGCCGCAACCGACTTCGAGCAGGCGCGAGGCTTCGCTGTAGTCGATGCGGCTGAACAGGGTGGCTTCGAACATGCGCGCCTGGCGCATCAGGCGTGACTGTTCTTCTGAAGAAAAGCCGTGGATATAGGGAAATTCACCCGTGACGATGCTGTTCACGGCTGTGGCCCTGGGGTGGCTGAGACTACCCCGAACGCTACGCCGGTCAGCGTTTAGAGAAGGTCGCCGCAGCCTTTAGGGCGTGCTGGCCACTGGGATGGCTTGCGGGTGCGATTGGATGAAGGCCAGCACGTCGTGCAGCGTCGGCGCGGCATTCCGCATGGGTCGAGATAGCGCGAATAGCAGGGCCTCGTGCCCGATGCCGGGGTAGGTTCGCAGGGTGCTATCCCCATGGACAGTTTGTGTGGCGCGATAGAGCGAGATCGCGTTGGAGGGCTCCACCTCGTCGTCGTCCGTGCCTTGCAGCAACAACATGGGCGGCTCGGCGCCGCGCACATAGGAAACCGGCTGGCCCCGTCGCTGTTGCGCAGGCGTCGCGCCGAACACGCCGAGCATGATGGGGTCGTCCTGCGGCACCGGCACGAAGTCATAGCAGCCGGCCAGGCCAATCAGGCCCGCAAGATCAGCGGGTTTCAGCCCATGGGCCCCCAGCCATTCTGGGTCAGTGGCCAACAGGGCGGCGATCTGGCCGCCGGCGGAATGGCCCATGACGAAGACATCGTCGGGCGCGCCGCCCAGTTCGGCAGCGTGCGCATGCGCCCAGGCGACGGCACTCGCCGCGTCCTGCATGAAACCGTCGAGCTTCACCCCGGGGTACTTGCGGTAGTCGGGGATGATCGTCACCACACCTTGCGCAGCGAGCGCCGTGCCCACGAAGCGGTACCACGCGCGTTCGCCACGCACCCAGGTGCCACCGTAGAAGAACACCACCACCGGTGCGTGCGTCGCGTGCGCTGGCATGTACACGTCCAGGGCTAGCCCGTGCTCGCTGTCGAACACGATGTCCTGGCGCGTGATGATGGCCCGATGCTGATCGGTGGTGTTGAGTCCCGCGAACAGCGTTGCCTCACAGCCTGCCAGCAGCAGGGCGGAGGTGAGCAGCAATGCCCGGCTCAACGACCGCAAGGGCAGGGGCCGGAACAAAAACGAAAGACGCATGGGGCGTGGCGTGGCGGGCGGCGTGGTCATGATGCCTTGAAGCGCCCCGCAGGGGTTTGCGTCGGGCCGCAGGGTTCTTCGGGATTGTAGGAATTCGCCTACATGTTTTTGCGATATCCGCCGCTACTGCTATAGCCCTCAGGCTGGGAACGTTCTCAAGTTTGTAGGGGCCTCGCCATCAGGCGGGTGAGTTAATTTCATCAAGAAGGAAGGGGCAAATGGATTTTTGTAAGAAGGCCGCCATCAAGGGCGGAGCATGGAGCGTGGCGCTCATCGTGGCCGTATCGATGTCGGCCCATGCGGAGAGCGCCCAAGATCAGCGCGCCGAGCAGATGACGCAGATTCCCACCTGTACGACGAAGCTCGGCACGCTGGCGGTGGAAGAGCCCGAGCGCGGCGTGGACTGGTGGAGCGAGCGTCAACTGCCCGCCCCCACTAAGCTGATCAAGGTGTTCGTGGCCAAGTCCGGCTGCTTTACCTTGGTCGATCGCGGCGCCGGCATGGCGATGGCCCAGCAGGAACGCGATTTGGCCGCTAACGGCGACTTGCGTGTGCGTTCCAACGTGGGCAAAGGCCAGATCAAAGCGGCCGATTACGTGCTGGTACCCGATCTGATCTCGAGCAACAAGGACGCGGGTGGCACCTCGGTAGGTAGTGTGCTCGGTGGTCTGCTGGGTGGCAGCAAGGTCGGTCGCCTCGCCGGCAACATCAGTGTCTCCAGCAAGACGGCGGACGTCGTGCTAACGCTCACCGACGTGCGTTCGTCCGAGCAAGTAGCTACCGCAGACGGCAGCGCCAAGAAGAACGATATTGGCTTTGGCGCCAGCGGTGCCCTGTGGGGCGCTAGCGGCGTGGGTGGCGCGGGCGTGGGTGGCTACGCGAATACCGAGGTCGGCCAAGTGATCACCATGGCGTACCTACAGGCCTTCAACAAGCTGGTGGCCCAGATCGGTTCGCTGCCGTCCAACGCGGCCCAGTCGAATGCACAGCAGGCCGTGACCATGCTCAAGCCGGGCCGTCTGCTCGCGACCGCCACCGGCGGCGCGGCGGTACGCACGCTTGATCCGGGCATGATGCTTTACCCCACCGGCAACAAGCAGGGCACCATGTGGGAAGTGGAAGACGAACTGGGCAACAAGGGCTGGGTGTCGTCCACCCTGTTGGAACTGTCCAAGTAATCGTTGCATGCCGGGTCGCCGTGAGGCGGCCCGGCACCTGCGATCAGGCGGCGAGGCGCACGCCGTTCTGCAGGCTGTCGAAATAATCGCGCGTGAGGCGCAACTGGTCCTGCGCGTTCTCCGCGCGATTCACTACGTCGCGGAACGCGGCGTTCTCCGGACGATCCTTTGCGTACCAGCCCAGGTGCTTGCGCGCGATGCGCACGCCCTGCAGCTCGCCGTAAAAGGCGTAGAGATGTTCCAGATGGTGCACGAGGATCTCGCACACTTCGGCTGGCGTCGGCTCCGGTAGCGTTTCGCCGGTCGCGAGGTAATGGGTGATCTCGCGGAAGATCCAGGGGCGACCTTGCGCTCCGCGCCCCACCATCACCGCATCAGCGCCGGTCGCGTCGAGCACGTGTTTCGCTTGCTGCGGCGAAGCCACGTCGCCATTGGCGAAGATCGGAATGCGTACCCTGGCTTTCACGGCGGCGATGGTGTCGTATTCCGCCTCGCCTTCGTACTTGTCGGCGCGCGTGCGGCCGTGCACGGCGAGGGCCGCTATGCCGGAGTCCTCGGCGATTTTCGCGATGGTGAGTGCGTTCTTGTTCTGGCGGTCCCAGCCGGTGCGGATCTTCAGCGTTACCGGTACGTCCACCGCGTCCACCACGGCTTTCACAATGCGTGCCACCAGCGGCTCGTCTTGCAGCAGTGCCGAGCCAGACCACACGTTGCAGACCTTCTTGGCCGGGCAACCCATGTTGATATCGATGATCTGCGCACCATTGTCCGCGTTGTAGCGCGCGGCCTCAGCCAACATGGTGGGGTCGTAGCCGGCGATCTGCACGCTGACGGGCTCGGGCTCACCGGCGTGGTCCATGCGCTGGCGCGACTTGCGCGTCTGCCACAGGCGCGGATCGGCGTTGGTCATTTCCGAGACGGCCAAACCCGCGCCCAGCCGTTTGCACAGCAGGCGAAAAGGCTTGTCGGTGACGCCGGCCATGGGCGCGAGCACCACGGGCGGGTCGATGCGGTAGGGGCCGATCTGCATCCGCCTATTGTACCGGCTGTCGGGAATGCCCTCCCGGGGCGGATTCATGGCTCCGCTCAGGGGGAGCGTGCTAGCGTCAGCACTCCTTTCGGAGGGCGCTATCCGCATGTTTATACGAAGATTTTTCCTCATCCTTTGCTGCCTGCCGACCATCGCGCTGGCACACCATGACGACAAGGGGCTGCGCGATGCCACCGTGTTGATCGTGCGGCATGCGGAAAAAGCGGAGCAGGGCGATGGCTTGAGCCCGCGCGGTGAGCAGCGGGCAGCCGCTTACGCGACTTATTTCGATCCCTGGCGCGAGCAAGGCGAAAGCCTGCTGCCGCAGCGCCTGATCGCTACCCGAGACAGCAAGGAAAGCGTCCGTCCGCGATTCACGCTCACGCCCTTGTCGCAGCGCTTGGGGCTGCCCATTGAGCAACCGTATGCGGATGAGCAGGTGGATGATCTCGCACGTTCGTTGCGCGAGGACAACCATGCCAATGTTCTGCTGATCGCCTGGCACCACGGCCACATCGACAAGCTGATCGACGCACTGGGCGGCAAGGCCGGCAAGATCACCGGCCGCAAGTCATGGCCGGAAGACGTCTACGATTGGGTGGTAGTGCTCCACTTCGACCATCACGGCGACATCGACCCATCGCGTAGCGGCGTGGTTGTGGAGCACTTGCTGCCCGGTGACGGCAATTAGTGCGCGATGGCGGCGTTCTCGAGGCGGGCGCGGTCGTGCTTGTGGCGGAACAGCACTAAGAACAGCACGGCCACGATCAGCGAATAGGTCGCGAAGGTCATCCAGATGCCGTGCCAGTCTTTGCTCTGGTCCGGATGGGTAAAGAACGCCTCAATCACCAGGCCACTGATCGAGCTGCCCAGCACCGCGCCGATGCCGTTGGTCATCAGCATGAACAGGCCCTGCGCGCTGGCGCGGATCGACGGATCGCTCTGGCCTTCCACAAACAGCGAGCCGGAGATGTTGAAGAAGTCGAATGCCATGCCGTACACGATGCATGACATCACGATCATCCATAGCCCCGATCCCGGGTTGCCATAGGCAAACAGGCCAAAGCGCAGTGTCCATGCCAGCATGCTGATCAGCATCACGGTCTTGATGCCGAAGCGACGCAGGAAGAACGGAATGGCCAGGATGAAGAGCGTTTCGGAGATTTGCGAAATGGACATGATGATGGCGGGGTAACGCACCGCCACCAGATCCTTGTACTCATCCATCTGCGCGAAGTCGTGCAGGAACGTATCGCCATAGGCATTGGTGAGCTGCAGCGACGCGCCCAGCAACATGGCGAACAGGAAGAACACCGCCATGCGCGCGTCACGGAACAGCTTGAACGAGGTCAGGCCGAACGTATCCAGCCACGACTGATTTTCCTTGCGCTGGAAACGCGGCGGGCAGGGCGGCAGCGTGAACGCGTAGAGGCCCAGCACCAGCGCGGCGGCCGCGGCTACATAGAACTGGCCCGACGAGGTTTCCAGGCGTAGCAGGCTCACCGTCCACAGCGCGGCGATAAAGCCCACCGTGCCCCACACGCGGATCGGCGGATAGTCACGCACCACATCCTTGCCGTCGCTCTTGAGTGCGTTGTAGGCCACCGCGATGGCGAGCGAGATGGTCGGCATATAGAACATCATGTTGATCAGCATCACCCAGAACATCAGGCCGGGCGACTGGATCATCGGGACGGCACACAGGATGGCGGCGCCACAGATATGGAAGATGCCGTAGAGCTTCTCCGCATTGATGTACTTGTCCGCGATCACGCCCGCAATCGACGGCATGAACAGTGAGGCGATGCCCATCGTCGAGAAGATCGCGCCGAACTGCGCGCCCGACCAGTGCTTGGTCTGGAACCAGTACGCGCCGATAGTGATGAGCCACGACCCCCACACGTAATATTGCAGGAAGTTCATGGCGGTCAGGCGCAGTCGCAGGTTCATCAGCGTATTCGTGTGTATCAAACGGTGGTGGACAAAGGGACGGCGCGCTCGTGCCCGCAGGCCGGGTACGGGCCGGGCCTGGTTGGGCGAGCCAATGATCCCCTGCAGACGGCCTGGGACAAGCCCGGACCGTGCCAAAATAGCGGCCAGACTAGAGGACCGCCGCAGTGGCGACAAGCTGCGCCGCCGCGAAATACTGCGGTCCGATTTCCCCAGGAGAGCCTTGTGAGCCTGTTTCTGACCATTGCGTTGGTGCATCTGGTGGCCCTATCGAGCCCGGGCCCGGACTTTTTCTTCGTGTCGCAGACCGCCGTGAGCCGCTCGCGGCGACAGGCCATGTTCGGCGTTGTCGGCATCACCCTTGGCGTCGTCGTGTGGTCTGCGTTGGCGCTGGCGGGTCTTCAGTTGGTGCTACAGCGGCTGGCCTGGCTGGAGCGGCTGATCGCGGTCGCCGGTGGCCTTTACCTCGTGTGGATGGGACTGAAGATGCTGCGCGGCGCGCTCAAGGCGCCGACCACGCAGGGCGAGCCCGTGCAGGTTCTGCAGCAAAGCGATTGGGCCACCTTGCGTGCTGGCCTGCTCACCAATCTGTCCAACCCCAAAGTGGTGATCTACTTCGGCAGCGTGTTCTCCGCCTTCCTGGGTGATCGTGTCGATGCCGCCACGCGCTGGGGGCTGTGGACGCTCGTTATCGTGGAAACGCTGTTGTGGTTTTCGTTGGTCGCTGGCGTGTTCGCCCTGCCGGCGATGCGCCGCGGTTACCTGAAACTCTCACGCTGGATCGACGGTTTTGCCGGTGCTGTGTTCGTGGCGTTCGGCTTGCACCTGATCTTTGCCAAGCGCGCGCTCTGATCTTTCGGCGGGCACGCTTGCACCCCGTGACAGAGCCCGGCAAAAGCATGGATTCGTGATGAACGGGCGCAACGAGTCCGACCTGCGTCGCGATTTCGGCGCATAGATGCCATGTACACTCGGCCGGTGCGGTGGTACCGCACCGGCGCGTGCAAGGGGACGCGGCCGTCCCATGCATGGAGATGCTCATGGAGAAATACGCGATCACAGGCGCTCTCGCCTTTTCGCTGCTGATGGCCGGCCATGTCGCCGTTGCCCGCGCCGACGCGCCATCCCCCGACGTGAATGCCATCGTCAAAGCGGTGATGGAAGACCAGTACGGCACCCAGTACGACAGCAAGCACGCATGCTGGGCCTTTGCGCATACCTCCGAGCAGGGGAATGCGTTGACCTATTGCATGAGTGCGGGCAAGCCACAGATGGTGGATACGGCAAAGGACAAGTTGCTCTACGTCTATGCGGCCAACCGGTACGACATCCACGACGACGATCGCTATAACTACGGTCACGTCGATCCCGGCTTGATGGGCGCTTTCGCCGTGCGGATCGATGCGAAGGGGCAGTGGACCTATCAGTCGCTCAATAACGCCATGGAGTTTGGCTCCAACGGTTATTGCGGCTGCAACAAGGCGGATTTCGTCACCTTGAGCCAACAAGGCGATGCCGGTTGGTTGTTCATCAGTGGCGGGGTGTGGCAGGGCACCGTCGTCGCTGACTACAACATCGTGATGGCGCACAAGGGTGGCTTTGTCGACGTCAGCAAGATTCCCCAGGTTAAGGAATCCGCGCAGGACGTCGAATACAACGTCAAGGTTGCCTCTGCTCCGGCTGGGTCAGGCATGTTTCCGCTCGATGTGACCAAGACCAAGGGCGGTGCAACCGTCAAAACCTTCCAGGTGAAGTTCGATCCCAAGGCTTTCGCATACGTGTTGCCTGCGGGAGATTGAGCGCGAAACGCCCGCGCTACTTTTGACTATTCAAGGACGAAGACATGTCAAACACTACTGACGACCGCTGGAACACTGCCAGGCAGGACTTGGCCAATGCCGCCGCCAGGGCGGGTGTCGATCCAGGGGTGCTGGCCAAGATTGCCGGCTTCGAATCACAGTACAACCCGCATGCGCGTCCCATTGCGTCCCACAAACATGCGGAACTGAATTCGGTGACGCAGTTCGATGGCGTCAAAGCCATGTCGTCTGCCTACGGCTACGGCCAGTTCACCAATGACACGTGGACGGGCATGGTGCGCCAGTACGGCGAAAAGTACGGCGTGATCGATGCTCGTCACCTGACCGAGGCGCAGGCCAACACGCCTGAATTGCGCAACGACACGACGTTGCAGGCCGGCATGCTGGCCGAGTTCACTCGCGAGAACATCGTGAAAGGTGCCTGGCTCGGCGGCGCGGATGCCGACGCGAACGTGTATGCCCTGCATAACCTGGGCGGCGCGGGTGGCGCCGCCTTCCTGAAGGCGGTGCGCGAGCATCCAAACGAGCGTGTGGACGCTGTGCTCTCTGCCAATGTCATCAAGCGCAATCCGGGACTCTATGGCGACGGCACTGGAACAGTGGAAGCTGCCTATACGCGCATGGGACAGCAGATGGAGCGCTATGAGCACTACGCGGAAGACATCCGGCACGTGACGCCCAGTCAGACAGCCGCCGCATCCTTGTCGAAGTCGCAGCCGGCGTCGGCACCGCATGTGCAGGAGCCGCCGCACGCCTCGCCGACACATGCAACGCGACCCGCAGATGTGCTGAGGGAAGGTGCCCATGGCGAGGACGTTCATGCACTGCAGGAACGACTCGAGAAGCTCGGCTACACCGGCGCCCGGAACACCCACCTGCATGTGGACGGCCACTACGGTCCCGTCACGCGCAACGCCGTCGAGGCTTTCCAGCGCGATCACCATCTGACGCCCGATGGCGTCGCCGGCCCTTTGACCATGAAGCAGCTTGACAACCAACTCCGCCTGCACGCACAGGACGCATCCGCCAAGACGCAAGGAACGCCGCTACTGAACGATCCGGCGCACGCTAACAACGCCTTGTTCCAACAGACCATGGCGGGTGTCCGTACGGTCGACCAACAACAGGGTCGCTCCTCCGACCAGCACAGCGAGAACCTGGCGGCTGCGCTGACCGTCGCTGCGCAGGGCAAGGGGTTATCGAAAGTTGATCACGTCGTGATGAGCGACGACGGCAGTCGTGCCTGGGCAGTGCAGGGCAACATCGATTCGCCATTCAAGCAGATGGTTTCCGTCGATGTGGCGAAGGCCGTCAATACGCCGGTGGCGCAGAGCACGGAAGCGCTCGCGCAGACGGCCAAGGTGGCGCCCGATGCCGCCCAGCAGCCAGCGATGCAGGTTCTTCAGCCCTCTGCCGAGGGGCCGCACCGCTGAGTGTGATCCGGCACGGGTCATTGCCCGTGCCGGATCACGGCGCCTGTGACGGCGAGGCTGGGTGGGCGCGCGATATCAGGGCAACAGCTTGCCCGGATTGAGAATGCCATCCGGATCGAAAGCGGCTTTCACGTTGCGCATCAGGTGCAGCGTGGAGGGCTGCAAGGCGAGCGGCATGAATTCCTTTTTGACCAGCCCAATGCCGTGCTCGCCCGATAGCGTGCCTTCAAGCGAAATCACCAGCGCGAAGATTTCAGCGAGGCAGGCATGTGACCGCTCGCGTTCCGCATCATCGCGTGGCAGCAGGTTGACGTGCAGGTTGCCGTTGCCGGCATGGCCGAAGCTGACGATCAGCACGTCGTGCTTTTTCGCTAGCGCCTTGATGCCATCCACGAGTTCCGGCAGATGGCTGACGGGCACCACCACGTCTTCGTTGATCTTGTTCGGCGAGATGGTGCGCTGGGCGGGCGATAGTGCCTTACGCGCGGACCACAGCGCCTGGGTTTCCTCAGCGGTTTCGGCGACGCGCAGTTCTTCCAGTCCATCCCCGCGCGCCGCACGCGACACGGCATCCACGGCGCTAGGTAGCGTTTCCGGCTCACCGTCCACTTCAATCATCAGCATTGCACCGGCCAGCGGCACGCCATCGCCGCCGTAATCGCGGGCGAGTTTCAGCGCCACGTCGTCGATGAATTCTAACGCGCAGGGCGTGACTGGCTGGGCCATGATCCGCGCGACGGCTCGCGCGGCGGCGGATACGTCGCGATAGGTGGCGCGAAGCGTGCGCAACGCAGAGGGCTTGGGTGTGAGCTTGAGCGTGGCTTCCGTGATGAGTGCCAGCGTGCCTTCCGAGCCGATCAGCAGACGCGTGAGGTCGTAGCCCGTCGCGCCCTTGCTGGTGTACGTGCCGCAACGGAAGCCGTCGCCGGTGCCGGCCACTGCGCGCAGGCCTAGCGTGTTCTCGCGCGGACTGCCGTACTTCACCGTGCGCGGCCCCGCTGAGTTGCAGGCGAGGTTGCCGCCGATGCTGCACCACGGCGAGGACGACGGATCGGGTGGCCAGAAGAAGCCGTGTGGTTTCAACGCCTGCTGCAGGTCACCGTTGAGCACGCCTGGTTCCACCACGGCGAGTCGATTGTCCGGATCGATACGCAGAATGCGGTTCATGCGCTCGAAGCTCGCAACCACGCCGCCGTCCACCGGCACCGTGGCGCCCGTCGTGTTGGTGCCACGCCCGCGTCCGATCAACGGCACGCGATGTTCGCGACAGGCTCGCACCAAGGCTTCCGTCTGCTCGTGCGAAGTGGGAAACACCACGGCATCGGGCAGGGCGTTGCGCCGCGAGTTGTCGTAAGCGTAGGCAAGGCGCTCGGCCATGCCCGTGGCCATCGCGTCGCCAGGAAAGTGTTCACTCAGCGCGTTGAGCAGGGCGTCGGGGAGGTTCATAGGGCCAGTATCCCACTCTCCCGCCATGATCGCCGCCTGCCCGTCGGATCAATCCGCTGGCGGCGTTTGCGGCGCCGTCATCTTGGCCGGCGGCAGTGCTAGCTCAGCCGGAAGCAGCGCATCGACCCGTTGGCGGATATAGGGATAGAACGGGTTGGAGCTGACCCGCAGGATGTCGTCCAGGTTGAGTATCAATGCCCCGCGCTCGCCACGCGGTGCGGCCGTGCCCAGGCGGATACCGAAGTCCTCCGACATGTCCGGCTCGGTGCCGTAGAGCGGATCATTGGATGGGAACGGTAGAGCGATGTGTGAGAGCGAGAAGATGTTGTCCGGATACAGAATGGATAGCGGCACGGTCGTGGCTGTGGTCTGGCCGGCGTCGGTCGTACGTGCAACGGTATGGTCGTCGTTCTCCGCCGCATTGCTGATAACGGTGGTCGTGAAAGCCTGAGGGCCAGACGGCAACATGCGGCTGAGGGCGGTGAGTGAGCTCGCCTTGAGCAGCGTGTCGAAGCGGTGGTCGCGATTGACGTCGAACAGCACCACCTCGCTGCCGTTGGCTGGCACATGCGCATAAAGCGTGTGCATCACCGCGGAGGCGCTCACCGTATCGTCCACCACGGACTGAAACGTGAGGATGGGTGGCAGGCGGGAGAGCTGCTTGTCGCGCGCCATGCGCAGCATCTGGCTGCGGATCGCATCGGTAAGCAGATAGGTCTGGCGTGCCGCATTCACCGGGAACGAGTTGTACTTATACGGGTTGTATTCCGGCAGCAAGTCCAGCCACGCGGCCTTGGCAAATCGCGGCAGCATGGCGGGCAGGCCGGCGAGCCCGGCGAAGCGGGCGAAACTGGTCACGCCGATCATTGGCGACAGCAGCACAAGTCGCGTGGGCATGGTCAGGTCACTGTGCTCGCAGGCATCGAGCGTGTACTTCACCGCGAGCGCACCGCCGTTCGAATAGCCGACCATATGGATGGGCGCATTCGGCCCCACGCGCCGGCGCGCCTCACGCATGGCAAGCCGCGTAGCGGCCAGCCAATCCGGCCAATCCACCTTGGTAAGCGCCGCCGGTACTGTGCCGTGACCCGGCACGCGCAAGCCGATAGCAACAAACCCATGCGCCTGATACAGCTCAGCGATGTCGCGCAGGCTGTACGGCGAGTCGGTCAGGCCATGGATAAGCACCACCGCGCCCACCGGTGTCCCCACCGGTTCCAACACGTATGACCGGTTCCAGTCGTGAGCAAAATGGCCCGGATACATCGGCGCGCCGTCGAAATACCGGTTGGAGACGACACGCTGAGAAGGCTCCAGTTTGTCGGTGACCTGCGTTTTCACCTCATCAAAAGCGCGCTGTTCGGCAGCCAGATAGCCGGGCCAGTCGCTGGCGTCGAGCTGCGAGGGAGACAGTTCGTCCGGGACGAAGGTCTGCCACGGAGCAAGCGGTTCACCCTGCTGCGAATCCCAGGCGCGGATGCCCAGCAGCGAAACGAGGAAGACCAGGACGACGACGGCCGTCCATTTGCCCAGCTTGATCAGTACCCGAACCATGGCTTCCCCGCGAACGATGCCGCCATCGGCGGCAGGCGGCAGCAGTCTGCCTCAAAAAGCATGGGGAAACCGTAGAGGAAAACCGATGCCGGCCGTACGCCGCCGGCTCGATATCGATGTTAGGCCACTGGGCTGGCTCAGATCGCCAGCTTGGGAATATCCACCTTGGGCAGCAAGCGCGCGGTGAAGTAGCGATCCTCGTAGTAGCGGATCTTGTCGCACAGCACCGGGTGAGGGATGCCTTCGTAGAAGAACACCTCCTTCTCCGGGCCCATGGCCTTCAACTCCTGCGGAAGCATCAGAGCGCGGCGTTCTTCCGACTGGCTGCGCGACTTGTCGTTGCGCCCCTTGGTCACGTTCTCCTTGCGCACGGTGGTATAGCCGAGCATCTCGGAGTAATCGTTGGCGTCCTGTTGCTCGCGCGGCGCGTAGACAATCTGCAGTGCGTGGTTGGTGATAAGGGCGCGGGATATGTCCTTGCCGTAGGCGGCATCGAGCTGGGCCATGCTCTGGATGATAGGCAGCAGACGAATGTTGTAACCCGCCATATAAGCCACGGCGGTGGCGATGATCTCCACCTTGCCGATCGAGGTGAACTCGTCCATCAACAGCAAGCACTGGTGCTTCAGCTCAGGGTTGTTCTGCGGCAGCTCTTTGGTATTGAGGTTGATCAGCTGGCTGAAGAACAGGTTCACGATCAGCCGGCTCTCGGCTAGCTTGTTGGGCTGAATGCCGATGTAGATGGTCATCTTCTTCTTGCGCACATCGGTGAGCAGGAAGTCGTCCGTGCTGGTGGCCTCATCCAGCACCGGATTGATCCAGGCGTTCAACGGCTCCTTGAAGGTGCCAAGAATGGAGGCGAAGGTTTCGTTGGCCTGCGAGAGCAGATTGGCGAATGCCGACTGCGCGTTGCCGCTGAGGAAGGGCTGCTGCGCCAGATGGCCGTATAGCTGCCGCAAATCGGTGCCGTCGCCGGAAGAGAGTCGGTACACATTACCCAGCGTTGGCTTGACGCGCAGCGCCTGCGGCAGGCTTTCACGCTCGTCGGCGTCCCATTTCTCGAACAAATAGAGGGTGAAGGCCATGAACGCATTACGCGCCTGACTGACCCAGAACTTCTGGTCGTCCGAGCCATCTGGATAGAGCATGGCCGAGATGCTCATCAAGTCCGATACGCGGAAGGCGGGGTCGTTGGACACATAGCTCAACGGATTCCAGCGGTGCGTGCGGCGGTCTTCGGCGAACGGGTTGAACAGGTAGATCTCGTGGCCCTGGCTCGCTCGCCAGCCGCTGGTCAGCTCGAAGTTCTCCTGCTTGATATCCAGCACCACCGCGGACTCGCGGTACTCCAGCAGATTGGGAATCACCACGCCCACGCCCTTGCCCGAGCGGGTAGGCGCCGCGAGTATCACGAACTGCTGGCCGCTCAGGCGCACCAGGTCACCCTTGTACTTGCCCACCAGGATGCCGTTGTCGGACGCCTTGAGCATGTCCTTCTTGCGCAGGTCGCCGCCATGCGCGAAACGAGCATCGCCATGCATCGCCTGCTTCTTGCGGCGAGACAGCGGATACAGCGATACCAGCCACAACAGCACGGGAACGCCAAAGCCGAGATAGCCTGCCCAGCGGAGGCGACCGACATAGGGCTGCACCTGCGGCAGGTCGAGTGCGCGCACGTAGTTGAGGTAGGTATTCCAGGCGAGCGGCTCGTTACCGAGGCCCAGGAACTTCAGCGCGAGAAATCCAGACAGGTACTCGCCGGCGATGATCGCCAGCAGGGCCAGTCCAATGGCAACGTACACTTTGGTCTTGCTCATGCAATCTTCCTGAAGCGTTTCCTGGCGCGTCCGCGCCGGGTCCCAGAGTAGATACGAATGTCGGTCGAGCCGTTGGATTGGGGCCTGTTAGGGGCCAGCCATCGGTGTGTTCTGCTGCAATTGCTGGGTGGGTGCGTTTTGCGCCAGCGCGTGCCCTGCTTGCGGCTGAGCCTGCTGCTGCCATGTCGCACTGCTTCGTTCAATCGGAGTAGCCATGGCCTGTGCCGTATCCACCTGCGCAATGCGCTTGAAGGGCGACTTGATGTCGCCTTCTACTGCATAGGCGCGCGAGGCATCGTCGCTGAGCACCACGTGGTGAATTTGGTTCATGCCGCCCTGGCGCGCCGCCACCGTCAATGCCGCCGCAAGATTGTCGCTGCGTTGGTCTGATGAGCGCTGATGCGAAGCGTCGAGTTGCTGGACGGCACCGCGCGCCTGCTGGAAGAGCGCATGGTCGGGATGCGTGGCCTCGTTGAGCATGGATTTCTCCGCGGCCGGCTTGTTGTCAAACCATGAGCCCGGATGGCTCAAGGTATCGAACACTTTCGAGGCCTTCTCGCTTGTGGCTTCCTCTGCAGCGTGCAGCGCCTTGCCTGCGCTCTCGAACGCATGCTCAGCACCCGCGGCGACGTTCCTTGCGGCGTCACCGACCCTATGCGCAGCCGATGTCGCTGCGTGCTCGACGGCAGCTACATCACGTACCACCTCGTTCTTGACCGCAGTACCCGCACGCTCGGCGGCTTCGACAGCTTCGTGCGCCACATGCGTTGCCGCATGCCAGCCTTCGGTCGCTTTCTCGGCCACGGTGTGGCCCACTGCCTCACCGGCATCCACGATCGTCTTGGGAATCTCCCAGCCAAGGGACAAGCCCTTGCGCAAGTCGCCCACGTCGTTGCGATAGCGGTCGATCATCTGCTGGTGCTCGCGATACAGCGCCTCACCTTGCGGCCCGACGATCGAATGGCCAAGCAGCTTGCTGTCCGGCACAAAGTTATCGATGGCGTGAGCGTTGAAGTCGATCGCCTTGAACGGATTGCGCGGGCTCGATAACGTGCTGTCATCGCGATAGCCGGCCTTGGTTAGCGTGTCGATATCCTGCTGCACGGCATAGGTGCGCACCTCGCCAAAGTGCGGGCTGGCTGCGCTCACCACGTCCGTGGCGCGCACGTGGTCGATCACCTGATGGCCGCCCTCGGGCACGCCCTGCCACAGCCCGGCAGCACCATAGGCGTTGAAGGTTTCGCCCTTGAGTCCGAACTTGGATGCGTTGATTTCCGCAAGCGTGCCGCCAAGGGAGTGGCCGGTTACCGTCACCGGCATGGGGCCGGTTTCCTTCTCCAGCGCATGCACCTGATCGAGAACGCGCTGGGTGAAGGCGATGGCATCGGGCGATTGGACATTGACGCCCGCGATCACCATGCCCGCATCGGTACCACCGTCCTTCAGTGGCTCGCGATCGAACTCCGTGCCGCGGTACGCAATGATGACTTCATGCGTATCCAGGCGCTCGTAGGCCGTGGCCTGAAAGCCCGTGCCAGTGTCCGCGTAGTCGAGGGCCTTGTAACTGACCCCGCCCAGTTCGACGCGCTGCCCTTTGACCGGTGTCTGGTAGGCGTTCTGCGAGAGCAGGGCGTAGTCGGATGTGCTGACCGTCATGGGGTGATCTCCTCGGCGGTCAACGTAGCGGAGAAGGTGCTGGTGGGATCTTTGTAATCCTCACGACGCGCGCGGCCGCTGTCCGTCAGGGAGGGCGCGTCTGGCTTGGTCGAGTCTTCGTAGAAATGTTTGGAGAAGTAAGTGACAACCGGTGTACCGGCCTTGATGTCCTTCAGGAAGATCGACGGGCTGAAATCCATCTTGCCGACTTTCAGCTCAATGCCGGCCGCCACCAGTTCCCACTGGCAGACGCCAAGGCCGTAGTAGTCCTCATCGACAAAGCGATCCGCATACAAAGTGCCCTTGTAGACGTTGTCGCTCACATGCGTGAGCGTCAGGGGAATGTGCTCCTGCGGCACGATGGTGGCGCCACTGATGGGCGTCAGCGGTACGCAACGACCATTGCTGACCTGGTAATCGACCGAGCCGGCCACGCTGTCGAAGGGGCCTGGCGCTCCGTCGATCCTGAGCGTGATGTCGTAACGCTGCTTGGGAGTCGGATTCTGCTTGATGTCGGGCTTTTTCATAGGGCTACCGCAGGCGGAAGAGGTCAGGGCAAGGAACAGGGCAAATGCGATCCCGTTGGACGAGTGTCGCCAGCTCCTTGGTCTCAGGGATAGCTATCGACATGATCGATACCTCCGAGGTGTGCAATGAGCCTTCCAGGTCGGAGCCATGGCGATGATGTTGCATATCATCATTGCTGGCACTCCTCGGCGGTCAGCGTCGTGGAGAAGGTATTGCCGGAAACCCCATAGTCTTCCCGGCGCGGGTTGCCGCTGTCGTTGAATGGGGGCATCGCGAGATGGTGTGCACCGGCATCGACTTGCTTCGACAGGTAGGTGAGGACTGAGCTGCCGGATCGAACGTCCTTCACGAAAAATCCTGGACTGAAGCTCATCCTGCCGACTTTCATATCGAAATCTGCGGCCATGATCTCCCAGTGACATACGCAAAGCCCGTAGTAATCCTCGTCGACGAAGCGGTCCACATGAAGCTTGGCCTTGTAGACCTTGGTGCCCGCCTTCGTCAGCGGATCTGTGTACGGCTGATTGGCGAAGACCGGTTTTCCGTCAGCGTCGTGAGCTGAAGACGAGGCCGGCTTGGCCGAGCTCAGTACCTATTTTATTTGCCAAAAGCAAAAGGACAGACGGCGGTATACAGCTTCGCCGATACCGGGTTGAAGCACTCTTCGTCGGTAACCACGTATGTGCCGGTGGCCGGATTCAAGGGGGCCCAGCAGTCCGCCGGCCAGCCCAGCGTACAGAACAGGAAGGGGTTGTTGTCGTAGTACGGTATGAACTTGTAGAACGGCGTAGCAATGGCGCTAGTGCCTATCGCCATCAGAACAACGGCAAGCAGCGGTTTGAACAGTCGCATATAACGGTCCTTCGTCAGCGGGTGGAGTTGGCATCTAGCCGGTGGTCGTCCCTTCACTTAGGTAGACGCGAGGGTTCGACCCGGAGGCTTTCAACGTATATGTTCCGCGGTAGGTACGGGCTGTTGGTGCGCTAGCGTGGCGGAGTGTTCTCGCTCCAGGTCTAATGAACTTGGATAGGACGGCTGCAGGCGGTGTAGTAAGTGTGGCAATTGTTGGCGCCGGCGCTTTTGCATGTGCTCATGCCTCTCTGCGACGCTTTCTCGATAGTGGTGTCGGCGGCAGCGTTATACCCGGAATCACTTACCGTGAACGCAACGCAGCCGTTCTCGTAGGGTATTTCTACTTTGCATGCGGCCCCGCCTTTTCGTTTGCAATCAGCCATGGCTGCTCGCTCTGCAGCGCTCTGGCTTAGTTGGTCGATGGCGACGCCAAGCACACCATGTGGTTCATCCGACGCGATGGCGCCCCATCGCGATTCCCACTTAGGGGGCGGGGGTTGGAGTGCTTGAGATTGCTCCGGAGGTGGCTCATTGCCTGGTAAGCAGGTGCTCACGCCTCCGGCGGTCGAGAGGATATCCCCAGGAGCGCATCCGGCAACTTGTGCGTTCGCGTGCAAGGACATCGCGCTCATGACAAGCATTAGGCACATCAGAGTGAAGGCTTTCATATTTGCGTGCCCCCGGATTTGACGGCGTCTTGGTTGGCTACAGATTGAGCGAGACCGCGAGGCGTTGTGGCGGGGTTGCTGAACCCACCGCTGCCGTGCTGCTGTGTTTGGCTGGTTTGACTGGTGGCAGGAGCCCCGCCTCCGGCGTACGCAGGGTTGTATCCGCCGCCGCCACTATAGGCAGAACCGCCCGCTTGCTTGCCCGCGCTCACCTGTGGCGCCGGAATGAAGTTACCCATAGCGCCGTTGAAGAAAGCCGCCGCCATCGGTGGCGTGGTGATGATGATTACCGTCATCAACAGGCCGACACCACCCTGCTGCATGGCGGCGGTATTGAAGCCGGGGTTGCCCAAGCCCGCGAGGCGGGTGATGAGGTCGGCCGACCAGATGGCACCGGCGACGCGATAGGTGAGGTCAAGCACGATGGCGATCATGCCGCTGAGTACGGCCATGGAGAACATGGTGCCGACAGCATAGGTGAGCCATCGCCGGAAGAGGTCTTTGGTCTGATCAAACATCAGGCTGAGTATGAACAATGGACCGAGGCCTACGATAAGCGCGAGCGCCACCTGATACATCAATAGCATGGCGCCCGCAGTCATCGCCGGTGCAGCAATACCCAGGGTGGCGAGCAGCGAGGCGCGCGCTTTGGCGTTGTCGGATACGACATCGCCAATAGGTACCTGCACCATGTCGATGGCGCTGGAGGCGGCGGACACGAGCACGAGATTTTTATCGATCTGCGATGCGGGCGAACTGTCCGATCCGTTGACGATCTGATTGACGGCTTCCGGTAGCTGTTTGTAAAGCAGGTCGTACAGGTCGCCGCCGCCGACCGACCAGGCTTTGGCTGCCGCAACGATCAGTGAAACTTTGATCATGTGCGTCACCGTGGTCATCATGGACTCGTGCGACTGCCCCGTGACCATGCGATAGCCCCGGAAGAAGACCCACAACGTCACCAGGATGAACGCGAAGTTCGCGACCCAGCCGGTGGCGTTGCCCATCATGTCAACGCCGTACTGCTCAACCTTATTGGTGAGGTAGTTGTAGATCAGTGCAAAGTATGCGGAGTCCATGGGCTTTCACGATGTTCAGGTGGGGCCTCGGCGCAACATGATGGAGTGGTTTTCCATCACGTCACGAGCGCTGGCTTTGGATCAGTTGCCGACGGACAGTGCTGCGCCGAAGGTGACGACCTGCATGGCATTGCCGAGCATGGTGCCTTTCATGGCGGTCTGGGCGAGCATGGACTGTCGTTCCTTGAGGGTGGCGATGATCGCGTCGTCCGCCTTGATCTGCTGGTCGACATTGGCCATCTCTACGCTCAGTGCGTTCTGCGACTGGCTGGTCTGGGCCTGTGAAACTTGGCGGCTGCCAGAGGCGAAGGCGTCGAGACTGTTCAGGCCACTGACGAGACTGCTCAGATTGTTGGAGTAGTCATTCATGCGGTTGAGCATCCCAGCCACGATGTTGTACTTGTGGATCTGCCGCATCACGATCTGGTAGCAGATCTGGGTCTGCTGGGACTTGATATCACTGCTCATGTCCACGCCGAAGACATTGGCGACCATGCTAACGGGATCGGCGCCCGGACATTGGTTCGTTGCCGTGGTCTGCGCATCGGAGTCGCTGATGATTGGCAGGCTATTCGAGATGGGCAGCAGATTGAGACCCATGCTGCTGATGGTGTTCTTGATGGTGCTGTAGGTCTGTTCCAGCTGGCTCAGCTGATCGGCCAGGCTGGTGATCTGCGTCGCCTGGTTTGCCGTTACCAAGCCCTGCATGGTGGGGTCGTTCACAATCCACTGGGCATTCGCCGGCATGACCGTGAACCCGCCAACGGAAAGACAAGCCAGAAGCGCCACAATCTTGATTTGTATGCGATGCGTGAGTGGACGAATCATGTCGGATGCCTCTTTGGGTGGCGGGTAAAGTGTTGCGGTTAAAACTCAATGGGCCGCGCGGCGAAGCGGTGCTTCAGTCTTGGTCTTGCCCTTGCCGCTGCCTTTGCGCTGGTCGTAGAAGGTCTGCAGCCATTGTTCCGGGCCCAGGCTGTCGACCGGGGCGCCTGCAGCATCCGCATGCTCCTTGAGTACGCGATGCATGATGTCGATGTTGTCGGTAGATGCGGAGATCACTGCCAGGGAGTCATCCATGCCGCGCAGGTTCAACTGGCAAACAGCTGATGCGTGGCCTTGTTTGACCAGGAAGCAGCGCGAACGCTCGTCCAGGCTGACTACCACCTGATACTCCGCCTCAGTCAGCTTCAGCCCCTCCACGTAGTCTTCGCGGCTCGCATTGGGGTTGGGCAACAGAACCATCGTGGCGGTCTGCTCGATGAGCGAGGCAGCGATGTCGCTGGCCAGTGCGTCTTCCGGGCTTTGCGTGGCGAAGATGCCAAGGCCGTTCTGCTTACGGATGGTCTTCTGCTTGTTCTTGGCGAACTCCTTCAGGCCGCCCTGGCCATCGAGGATCTTCCAGAACTCGTCCATCACATAGATGAGCGGCCGACCGTCGATGAGCTCTTCCAGTCGGTGCAGCAGGTAGTTGATCACCGGTACGCGCACTTCCGGGTTATCGATCACGTCGGTGTAGTCGAAGCCGATGATCGGGGCCTTCCTGAGGTCGATCGTATCTACCGGGTTATCGAACACCCAGCCCAGCGAATGGCCCGTGGTCCACTTGCGCATGCGGATGAACAAGCCGTCGTCACCCATGTTGGGCAGGCTCTTCTGGAAGTTGGCCATGGTTCGCAGGTGCATCGGCGTATCGAGGATGTTCTCCACCGCGCGGTGGATGTCCTCTTCCTCGCGGGAGCTGTAGATCGTTTTGCCGGCCAGAACTTTGATGAGCTCAACCAGGAACTGGACGTTGGCTTCTGTACGCTGGCACTGGAAAGGATTGAAGCCGGTGGGCTGTCCGTTCTCCAGTGCCAGGTAGTTACCGCCACAAGCGCGCACGAAGATCTCGGCGCCACGATCCTTGTCAAAGAAAAAGATGGTCGGCGTTGGCGAGAGCTTCTGCACTTGGCTGAGCAGGAAGTTGATCAGTGCGGTCTTGCCGGTACCTGACTTGCCGATCACCATCGTATTGGCGATGGCTTTTTCACCCAGCGAGTTCTCGTTGGGATGGGTGGCATGGAAGTTGAAATAATAGGCCTGACCGTTGGTGGTCTGCAGCGTAGTAACGCAGTCCCCCCCACGGGTTGTTGGCCTTCTTGCCGGTGGCGAAGTTGTGCAGCGGCGAAAGCCCAAGAAAGTTCAGTGAGCTGACGTTGGCCAGACGCGTGCGGTACTTCCAGTTGCCTGCGAATTGCGCATAGAACGCCGAGGTGACAGCAAGATCTTCCTTCACCGAGACGAAGCCCGCGTTAGACAGCTCTGCACGTGTGACGGCAAGCTGTTGCGCCAACAACTCCTGACTAGTCGCGTAAACCGCCATGGAAAAGTGATACTCGCCGAGCACAAAGTTGCCGGACGCCAACTGGTCCATGGCGTGGTCTAGCTCGATGATCTGGCTTACGGCCTTGTCACCGGAGGAGATCATCATGCCCTTGGTACGTTCCAGCGCCTTGATCGCATCGTGGCGGCCCATAGGGCTGAACGAGTGGGTGATGACGTACTCGAAGTCCAGGTACTTCAGGCCGTTGAGAATGCCGGGGTAGGTGCCCTCCGGGTATTCCTTGACGTTCAGGATGGCGCCGAAATGGTTGACGCCGCTCGGCGTGGTGATTGCGAAGTCGCCACTTTTGGCCGAAAAGCGCAGACGGCTGATCGGCAGATAGGCGGGCACGGGTGCAGATAGCACCGGCACAGGTTCATCCATGCGGTTCAACAGATAACCGAACAGCTCTAATGTTTCGGAGAACACCAAGCCGTTGGACGCTTCGTACATACCGAGGCGGTACGGAGCATAGTCCTTGAGTACAGCCTCCACGTTGCCGGCTAGCTCGTTGACCGTGGCGACCGCGTGGGCCTGCGCGGACTCGAGCTGACCGACATCCGACGTCTTATCCTTGAAGCGTTTGCCGCCGACTACCGGGCGGTAGATCAGCGTCAGGTACAGCTCGTTCTGCATCAGCTTCTGACTCGACAGTGCATCGTAGTACTGGTCGGACATCTGCTGATTGAATGCTTGCTTGAACTCGCTGTGATCACGCAGCCGTCGACGACGTCGTACGTCGTGCACCCAGAAGGCTACGTTAACGAAGTCGGGCGCACGCAGCGTCTGCAGCATGCGATTGAAGGTGTTATGGCGGTGCTCCAGCTCCCACTCGTCGCGCCCGACGAAGGGTAAGCCTTCAAGGCGCCACGTCATCAGGTAGTCGCCCTCAACGGTCTTGATCACCGTTGGCGATACATGGGTGGACAGCGGAACGTGTGCGCTGATGGGGGCGTCTGGGGTAAACATGAGAGGAGCTGCCGGTCAAGGGTAAGGGTGAGGTCTTCGACGGAGCAAAACAAAACGTGGAGTAGAGGCATGGGCTGCTATCTGGCTTGCCGCCCATGCCTTACGCCATTACTTCTTCCTGTCGCGCGAATCGCGGTAGCTGTTGGGAGTGAACGCCCACATGCCGTCATGCAGCTGCAGATTCCGTACGCGTGTGCGGAACTGAAGACGCAGGCCAAGCAAGCGGAAGATCAACTCGTCTCGCTTGGCCATCTGGCGCATCACCATGATGGCTGGCGGTATCAGCAACAGAAAGTAAAGATTGAAGTACATGCCAAGCAGCAGCCCGCCGCCCGCGACCAGAAAAAAGGGCACGTAAGGTACGCCCATGAACATGGGCGGACGGGTGCAGCCGCGAAACAGCACGTTCTTATGCATAGTGCTGCAGAAACTGCACGGCCGAATGCACGTGATCCAGCAGCATGGTGGTGTTGTTGGAGGTGCCGCCGCAGGTGGTGCTGGCACTGGAGCTGCCGCCGATGACCATCTTGGCGATCTGAGCGGCAGCGCCGATGAGCACGCCGCCGATGAGTGCCGGCGCCACCTCGGTGATGCGCTTATGCGCAAAGGCGATCTGATAGCCGGAGAAAATGATGGCGATCGTCACGATGGCAAACGATGCGACGTTTAGCAGCGTGTTGACGGTACCGAGAACGCCGCAGAGGTTGGATTGCGCATCATCGGCGAACGCCATGCCCGGAAGGATGATGGCAGCCGTCATGGTCAAGATGACGGCGCGATCCAGCATGCGCTTGCGCTGGGCGGTGGTATTGATGAAGGGTTTGATTGCCATGGGTGTCTTTCCTTGTCGATCGATTGAGAGTGGTTGGAAGTGGGCACCGCGACGCGTCTCGCTGCACGTCCGTAGCATTGGCCCTGCCGGGACTCGACCATTCCGCGATAGCGGAACTATCGGTGCTTGGTATCCGAAGGAAGTCGCGGCGTCTTGCGAGTCATGACGTCGCGGGCTTTCCGTCGGTGTATGTCAGGTTTCAAAACACGAAGGCATCGTCATGCCCTCCCAGTCGAAGATCTGCTCGATCGACTCCCGGCTGTGATGCCGCTGTTTCCTGCTTGGGGGCTGCCACGGGATCGTTAGGGCCACGCACTTGCGGTTCGAAGATGTCGTTATTCGACGGTGAGGCGGGTACTGCAGGATCAGGGGCGGGCAGTTGCGTGCCTGCCACCGCGGCGGCCTGGATATCCAGCGCCGAAGGCTGTGATCCCGAAGCTGCCGGTTCAACCTCGGCTGCATTTGCTGGTAGATGGGTACCCGCAACGGCCGCGGCCTGGATATCCAGGGCGGAAGGTGGCGTATTGGTAGGCAACTCCCTGCTGGGTATCGCCTGCGCTTCCGGCATCAGGTTCTGCGCGATCTTCGCTACGGCAGCGGCGCCGGCATTGTCAATGACCGAACTGCGCATGCGGACCAAGTACTCGGACGCGGTCATGGGTTGGGTACGCGTGGTTTGCGCGAGTTGGATCGGAACGGCGCGCGTCTGTCCGGATATCGCGGACGACGAGCGATTCATCGAGTCAAACACCTTCTGCACGTAGCCGTCTTCGTAGCCCTTGGCGAAGTTGCCCGAGTAGTAGCAACTGAAGGCCTTGCCCCAATCGCCGCCGGCCTGTGCGTAACACTGGGCCAGGATCTGGGTGCCTGCCACCAGGTTGGGGCACACATCGAAGGCTTTCTCGTACGAATCGAGGCCGAACTTTGCGAAGTTGGTGCGATTGACCTGGGCGATGCCCAACGAGTAGTTGTAACCCTGGCTTTCCAGCATGCGTGCCGTGGCTACAGCTTCGTCAAGGTTTTGTGGCTGTCGCTCGAGGTGCGCGCCGACCACTCCGATGGCGAACGGGTTGCTGCCGGATTCCACGTTGACCACGTGCTGCATGACCTGTGCCGGAACGGCGAGTTCATGACAACTGGCGATGTTGGCGATGGGCATCATCCGTGTCTCCCTTATCCGTGGTTGCCTTCGGCCTGGCGGCCAGGGTTGAAGTCGATACCGGTGATGTAGCGACGGCCGGCATGTGCCTTGATATGCACGACGATGTCGATGGTCATCATCAGCAAGCGTTTGATCGTGGAGAACTCGAGCCCCGAACCTTCATTGGAGGCTTTCACCATCAGCGCCAGCTGGTCCCAGGTCTGCTCGGTGCTGCCGGCATGGCAACTGGTGATGGAACCCGGGTGGCCTGAAGCGCAGTTGCGGATGAAGTAGAACGACTCATCGCCACGCAGCTCCGCGAGGATGATGCGGTCGGGCTTCATGCGAAGGCAGGCTTCCATGCAGCTCTTGGCCGTGACATTGCTGGCGCTCTGGCCGCCCTTGGAATAGAGCAGGTGTACGACGTTGGGCTGATCAATGAACAGCTCACGGGCATCCTCGATGGTGACGAGGCGTTCATTGGCCGGGATGTGGTGCACCAGCGACTTCATGAAGGTCGTCTTGCCGCTGCCGGTGGCACCGGAGACGACGATGTTCTTCTTGTTGAGCACCGCCTGGCGGAAGAAATCCGCGTAGCGACGTTGGGAGCGCAGTTGCAGTAGCTCGCGATCCTGCTCGCTGATGCCGTGGGTGTCTTCAAGAATCTCGTCGAAGAAGCCGTCATCCTGGTACTGCGCCAGCGTCTTGGTCTGCTTGGAGGGCAAGCGAATGGTGATGGAAATGCTGCCTGCCTCCACCGCCGGTGGAATGACAAACTGCGCGCGTTGCCCTGTGGGAAAAGTCAGGGACACCACCGGATCGACATCGGTGATGCGCTGGCCGGTGTTGCTCTCATTGACCACGGCTGTGCAGAACTGGCGGGCACGATCGAAGGTCAGCGAGGGCATCTCCACCTTTTGCCACTGGCCGCCAGCCTCCAGATACAGCTCTCCCGGCCGATTGACGCAAATCTCCGTGACCTCGGACGAGGCCATGAATTCCTGGATGCCCAGCACGGAGTACTGGTACTCCAGGAATTCGTTCGGAATGTTGGCGAGGGTTTCGTCGGCCATGGTCGTTGGGCAGGATCGATTAGTAGCGGGCGAGCACGCCGGTGAAATCCACGTCTTTGGCGACGTAGATGGTCACAACGGTGCCTTGGTTGATGGTGACGGTCGCGGGGCGATTGGCGGACCGGCGAACGGCCTGGTTTGCAAGATCCTGGACGGTCTGCGCGGTGTTGCTTTCGAACGGCTCCTGGACCACGACGCCGTTGGCGGCAACGGAATTGGTCTTGGGGCCATGTTCGGCCGCCTCATACTTGAACGCGTCGCTGAGCATGCTGATCAGCAGTGCGGAACTGATTCGACTGGCCCAGTGCGCGTTGTAGTAGCCCGGATGGCCTGCGCCGCCCAGGTTGTCCACGCCAGGGCTGGCCATGTTTACGTCGATGCCGGTCGGAGTGACGATGCGATCCCAGATGACTGCAACGCGGGGGCCGTTGGGCTCTTGGCTATAGCTTCCCAGCACTTTCGAGCCCTTGGGGAGCAAGAGATGCTTGCCGTTGAACGAGTACACGGGCTCAGTGACGATGCAGGAAGTGAAACCCGGGATATCGGTGATGATGTGGGTTTCCAGCACGCAACGGATGTAGGTGCCCCGCAGCATGAGGCTGTCCGGGTGCGTCAAGGGTTGCGCGTTTGATACATCGGGGAGTGCTTTGGCGCCATACGCCGAGTTGCCGGGCATGCGGAAACGATTGGTGCCGTCATCGCCGCCAGGCATACCTGGGATGCCTGGCATCCCAGGCGGGAAGGGCCCACCATTGCCGCCTTGGGGCAAGGCCTGTCCACTGCCGTCCACTGAACTGACGCCCGAGGCACGCTCTGCAGCGGCAATGCGACGTTCGAGCAGCGTCGGCTCATGCGGACCGACGGGGCCTGCGGGCCTGCTGTTTTGCGGCAGCGGGGGCGCTAAGGCAATCGGCTGCTGTACAACTTGTTGTGGCTGAGCGGGTGCGAGCGGCAGGGGCGGAGCCTTAGGGGCCTCCGGTACGCGGACCGTCTCCTCTTTCTGCGCTTGGGGCTTAGCGTTCTTCTGGGAATTGCCTGCGAAGAACATCCATGCCCCGGCGAATACGAGCAGCCCCGCCAGTGCGGCGAGCATGCCCATCGCGCTGCGGTTCATGCTGCGCAGCTCATTGGATTTCAGCTGCGGCGCGCCTGCATCAAGGTCAGGCGAGGATTGCTGCTGGTGATGGGCAGCATAGGGATTCGCGTTACCACTCGGCTCACGTGGTGGCACGCCCTGGCCAGAGCCGCCGTTGCCCTGCTGTTCTTCTTCGTAGTGGTTCATTTGGCGGTGTTCCTGCGCAAACCAACGACGTTGTCGCCGTGACGAATAACCAAGAAGGGATACGTCCCGTGGACAACGATGGTGTTGCCCTCCACGGTCGTATTGACGACGGAATCTTCGCCGTGCGCGGTCTCACGCATATAGACGGAAGGGAAGTTTCCAGTAGGAAACTGCTTCATGTCGCTCATCTTGATGTAGGTGAACTGGCCGTCGTCATACACATTGACGGGCACCAGCCACGGCGCCGCCTTCGAGCGTGTCGCATAGTCGTAGTTGAAGTTGTAGTAGCGCCCTTTCACCAGGGATGTATTCAACTCCGGCGTTTGCGAGGCCTTGATCGCTTCGTTCGAGAACGAGGTGTCGCCGGGGTAGGTGAACGTGATCTTGTATTGCACGCCTTTCGTACGCGCCTGATCCAGCGTGTGCCAGTCCGTGGCGACCACTTTGAGCTCGAAGATGTACGAGTGGGTGGCCGTACGTATCATCAGATTCGTGTCGACATCGACGTTCTTCGGCTTGATGTAGAACACGTTGTCACGACGATTCAGCTCCCATCCGCTGCTGAAGCCGGTGCTATAGTCGAGGATCTTTTCGTTGGGGCTGAGCTCGATCTGCGTGGTAATGCCAAGGCCAGTGCGGACCTGATACACGCGATCAGCCTGATAGTCGTATTGCTGCACTGCCTGCGCGTGGACGTTGCGAGGCGTAGTGACTGCCGCGAGGCAAAGCGCGGTAGCCAGGGCGAATTGACTCAGTCGGTTCATCACCCACGCCCTCCGTTAGGGTTGGTCCGAGCGCTGGTGGCGGGTGTTTGGCGTGGCGCGGACGGTTCCTGGTTACTTTCAGGAATCGTCGGTGGCGGAGGGATCACGCCGGGCTGCAGTGCTTCACCCGCACTGGAACTACTGGCGGGTGCACCGGTGCCGGGCTGGTGGGCAGCACTTTCATCGCCAGTGGCAGGCACTTCGTCTGGTGGCGCGGTCGCATAATCGCTGTCGACGCGATACTCAGTCACCTGGAACCCGAGAGGGTTTTCGATGCGGTACTGCTCGTCCATCCGCAAGTTGGTCTTGTAGGTGAAGGAGATCGTCGCGATCTTGCTGTCGAGTGGTACGGTGGCACCCGTCTGCTTGTCGTACACGCTGCGTTGGAAACGTACCGTGGCGCCCTTCGGGGGCGTGTCGGGGCCGCCGCCCAGTAGCACGATGCTGAGAATCTTCACGCGAACGGCGCGATTCCTTCCGTAGATCTTGGATGGGCTGGCTTCGTTGCGTGGCGAATACAGCTCGGTATACGCGGACGCCACGCTGGACGCCGACATGGTTTGTACGGTTGCCCAGTCGCGCAGGTTGATCATCGCCGAGTCATACGATTCGCGCGCGAGAACGAAGTGCGCGATGTTGCTGCGATTGATCGCCTCGCTCGTCGTGATGCGCTTGTTGTTGAAGTCGTCGGTGAGGCGCGCGACGGTGCTCGTGCCGGTGTAGGCATCAGCCATCACCACGAACGGCACCTTCTCTTTCAGCGGCAGCATGTAGAAATAGCCGCCGGCCAGGATCAGCGACATGCCGATGGCCGAGAACGCGACCCACCACGCGCGACGTTCGCTGCGCCTGGCGAGATCCGCCACGGTGATCTCGAAGTTGACCGACTTGGCTACGGCCTCATCGATCTTGGTGGAAGTCTTTTTCTTTAACATCTGCGAAAGCCCTGCGCGGTCATCTCAACGGTTCCCTGGTCGACGTTATTTGGCCTGTGCAGGCGTGGTGTTCTGAGGAGGGGCAGTGCCTTGTTGGGTCTCGCTCGTGGGTGCTGCGGCGCCACCGCTCGCAGCGCTTGCAGCGCTTACGCGTATCTCATGGCCGTCCGTAGTGACCGACACGCCCTGAGCCGCATAGATGGACGAAAGCTCAGACGCAGCCGAATAGACGTCCGTGGTGTGGATCTGCGTGACCGCCTTGTACAAGGTGTAGTCCGACTGCAGCTGATAGGAGAACTGCAGGCCGGCGTCCTTGGTCCAGCGCCTGAGCATGGTGCGAAGCGTTTCGTCCATCGGCGCGGCGTAATAGGTATAGGCCTGGTTGAGCGGGATTTCCGAAGGGGTGTCCTGGAAATGGTTCACTGGTTTCCACGAGCCGCGGAAGTCCTTGGCCGGTGGTGTGCCGCAAGCAGCGAGGCTCGCCGCGGCCAGCAGCACACAGCACGAGAGGGCACGCTTGGAGAGTTCCTTTTTCACGACGTACTCGCAGACTGGATAGAGAGGGTGGTTACGTTGGAGAACTTCAGTGGCCCGGTGTTTCGATCACGCACATCGGCACGCGCCAGCCTTGGGGGTGGCGTTGGAAAGCGACGGATTCAGTGTTGAGGCTGTATGAGTTGCGAGAAAACATGTGCCACGTGAGCACGCATGCGATCAGCGCCAGCCGGCGAGCGCATGGGGTTTGACGCAACAGCGGGCAGCAAGCGTGTCCGCAAGATGATGACTGTAGATTCCATTCCGAGCTCCCTGTTCCTTGGTCCAGCGACGCTGTGGGCGTTCTGGAATTCCCGCCGGTGCCCGCGATATCGCCGCGTGGCAGCGGTAGGCACCTTATTTAGTAGATCGCACAGATTCTTCTCATGACTACCGTCAGCACCGAAAAATGTGACGGAGTCTGCTTACTTTTTCCCGCATGTCGCTTGTGTTGCCGAATATGTGCAGGCGTATGACGCCACCACTGCGGTCGTGGTCTTCACATTCAAACGTTTGGATAGCCAGCGCCCCTGTCCCAGAAACACGCAAAACAAGTGCATTTCAACTCGACGGACACATGCCTGCTTTTGCAGACTGGTTTGAAGCCGTGAAGCGGTGTCTGGGAAAACGGTTTCACATGTAAGAAAGCAACGGTCTTGCGTTGCTGACTATTGTGCTGAGAAAACTCTTAAAGTGTGTCAGCAATGAAACGATTGACGTGTAGGGTTTTGACTACGCGTGATGAGAGGATTCGTATCCTGTCGTGTCAGATTCTTGATGAACCTGAATTTGGTGGCGCGTTGCGTTCACGTTTGACGCATGCGGCCATGGTGCTGAGGCGCGAAGTGCTCAGCAGCTTTCAAACGCGTTGCGCCAATGGTTCATGCGCGCGTTGGTGACAGGGCCGTCGTAACTAATTACGTCGAAACGGCAGGGGTGTTGCGCGCGTTTCGGATGGGCGGCGAGCCATAGTTCTGCGGCGGCGATGAGGCGAGCTTGTTTGCTCGCGGTGACAGAAATGGCGGCGCCGCCATGAGTGGCGTGGAGTCGGTGGCGAACTTCTACGAAGACAACGGTGCCGCCGTCGAGCATCACCAGATCAAGTTCGCCGTAACGCGTGGTGTAGTTGCGATCGAGCACAACGAAGCCCGCGCGTTGGAGTTCCGCGCAGGCGCGTTGTTCAAAGGCGGCGCCAGCCGCGCGCATCAATGCTGCGTGGCGGGCTGTTCGGTCTGCGGCTGGGGCGTGCCGGTTGCATCGGTCGGCGGTGCCAGTGCGGGCTCGGTGTCCATCTGCAGGCTGCCGTTGATCGGATGGGCAAGGCCATCCTGGAACTTGGCCCATACCAATACACGTCGAATGCGACCGAACTGATCCGACGTCAGCTGTCCGCTCGCGCCCGGTAGGTAGCTGCCCGCGTGTGCGCGGAGCCAGTCGAGGTAGGGCGCGAGGTTCCATGCGTCCATGCCAAAGGCGAACAGGCGTGCGGAGGTGCCTCGTGCGGCGGGCAGCTGTGAGGCGATGTCGGCGTGGTTGGGCAGGCCTGGCTGCGCGTCGAACATCCACGGCGCATCGCAAAACTCTACGCCTTCGAGATCGCGATTGGCGCTGGCGTCATCGGTGCCGGCATAGATATGCGAGGTGCCAAACACCGGCAGGTTCACGCGGGCGAGTTTGATCTGCGGCAGCAGCAGACGTGCCTGCTGGGGGCGCATGCTGATGAACAGGCCTGTGTTGCTACTGGTGCTGGCGTCGCCGTTGTCCGTGGGCATGCCGAGGCCGGAAATGGTGGAGGCAAAGTTGACGCCGCTGCCAGCCAGATTGCCGCTGCCGGCCACTTTTCCGCCGCGCGCTTCAAACTCGGCCTTGAACGATTTGGCTGCACGCTGCGCGAAATCGTCGCTGCTCACGATGACGAAGGCGTTGGTGATACCACCTTCCGACATGTGGTCGGCAGCTTGCGCACCTTCGGTCTCGGGTAGCAGGCCAAACTCGCTGACGCCATTGGATGGCAGGCTCTTGTCGTCCGGATGGTTGAGCGCAAGCAGCGGCACGGGCAGCTCTGGCAGGCTGAACAGCGCGGACACCTCACCGCGGGTCAGCGGTCCTATGACCAGCTGCGCGCCATCGGTCACCGCCTGCTGGTAAGCCTTCACTGCACCATTGGTGGTGCCACCGCTGTCGTAGATGCGTACAGGCGGACGTGGTGTGTGGTTACGCGCGGAATCGGCATAGGCCGCAAAAAAGCCTTCCCTGATCGCCGTGCCCGCTACCGCGAGATTGCCGCTGGTCGGAAGCAGCAAGGCGATATGGGCGGGCATCTTGAAGCCCTCGCGCACGTTGGCACCTTCGCCCGGGATCATGGTGCCCACTTCCTGTTCGAGCGTGGGTGCCGGGCGTGCCACGGCCACGCCGAGCTGCGTCAGCGCTTCGTTGACCCAGGGCAGCATGCGATCGCTCGGCTGCATGGCTGCAGCGCGCTGCTTGAGCGGGTCAACGCCAAGTTTGCTGAGCAGGGAGACGATCTCCTTGCGATTCTGCGCTTGGTCCAGGCCGCTCAATTGAGCATCCATCTCCACGCGCGAGCGCGCGGCACCCCACAGATCGCCGGTTTGCTGCATCGCCTGGGAGCGCAGCTCCAGCAGTCGTAGCTGGAGCGCGGGAGGTACGCTGATGTTGGGTTGGGTGGTGAGTTGCAGGGCGCGCGGCGCGTTGTGTTGCTTCAGCGCCCACTCGGCCTGCAGCAGATCGAGTCGGGAAGGCTCATCACCGGTGAGGCGCTGGCGGCGGATGCCATCAAGCAACGAGGCGGCGCGATCAAGCTGGCCTTCCTGGCGGTAGGCCTCGGCGGCAAGCAGTTGATAGTGATCGCGGTTGCCGCCGGTCTGAGCCAGTGCGAGATACGCCTGAGCGGCTTCATCGAACTTGCCCTGCTGCACCAAGGCATCGGCTTGCTGGCTGGCCGCGATTTCGGCGGGCGACTTTTGCGCTGCCGGTGGTACGCAACCAACGAGTGCAAGAGAAATCAGCAGGGCAACGCCTGCGGCGCGATACAAGCGCATGGCCAAATCCCTTCGAGCTTTTTTGACGACGTGGTGGAGCGGATGGGCGATGATAGCCCATTGGCTCGCCGCACTAATGTCCAGGAAACAGCAAGATGTCACAGATTCAGCCCGGCCTGCTATGGGTGGTCGCCACGCCGATCGGTCATCGGGATGACTTTTCCGCGCGTGCTGTGGAGACCTTGCGTTCAGTTGCGGTGATTGCCGCCGAGGACACCCGGCACAGTCGACCCTTGCTCATGCACTACAACATCGGCACGCCGCTCGTGGCGCTCCACGAGCACAACGAGCGCGAAATCGTCGATGCCATCGTTCGTCGTTTGCTGGGTGGTGAATCGGTGGCGCTGATTTCCGATGCGGGTACTCCACTTATTAGTGACCCCGGGTTTCGTATGGTGCGCGCGGCTCGCGCGGCGGGCATCCGTTGCGCGCCGGTGCCCGGTGCTTGCGCGGCCATAGCGGCGCTTTCCGTGGCTGGATTGCCCAGTGACCGCTTCGTGTTTGAGGGTTTTCTGCCGCCCAAGACGGCCGCGCGCCGTACGCGCCTGCAGGAACTTGCGGGCGATGCGCGTACGCTGATCTTTTACGAGTCTTCGCATCGCGTGGCCGAAAGCCTGGCCGATATGCGCGATGTGTTTGGTGAAACGCGCGAAGGCGTGCTGGCGCGTGAGCTGACGAAATTGTTCGAGACTGTCATCGATGTGCCGCTCGGTGAGCTAGCGGCTCGCGTGGCCAGTGACCCGAATCAGCAGCGCGGCGAGTGCGTGATTCTCGTCGCGGGGCGTGGCGAAGAAACGGATGCGCGCGAAGCGGAGGGGCGGCGTGTGTTCGCCATCCTGCGCGAAGAACTGCCGCCGGCGAAGGCGGCCAAGCTGGCGGCGGCGATCACGGGCGCGCCGCGCAAGCTGCTCTATGAGGGTTGATGGGGCCTCAGGCCGGCATCGCCCGTAAAAAGCCCGATTCTCATGGGGCTTTGCTCGCTGTGTTCCTTTAGATAGGCGGTGGAGTCGGCCGGACAGTCGCGTCGCGCGCAAGCGCATCGAGGAAAGTCCGGGCTCCATAGGGCAAGGTGCCAGGTAACGCCTGGGCAGCGCGAGCTGACGGCCAGTGCAACAGAGAGCAGACCGCCGAACGGCGCCTTCGGGCGTGCGTGGTAAGGGTGAAAGGGTGCGGTAAGAGCGCACCGCGTGCGGGGCTAACGCCGCATGGCACGGTAAACCCCACCTGGAGCAAGACCGAATAGGGGAACGATAACGCGGCCCGCGTTGTTCCCGGGTAGGTTGCTGGAGCCTGGCGGTGACGCCAGGCCGAGAGGAATGACTGTCGCGTCGCAAGGCGTACAGAACCCGGCTTACAGGCCGACTCCACCTCCTTCACGACCGATCGTCACCGTCGCGCCCCAGTCGGCGCGGCGGTGACGGTTGCGTCTGATGCGCCATGAATGGCGATTCATGTCCGGGCGCTTTCCAGGCGCACGGAAGCGTGACGGATGGCACGGTCGCGGAGCAAAAAATCCTAGCCATTCAAACACCTTGAGGTGTTTCCTCAGAAATGGCTGGAATTACTGCCAGATCTCCGCCTTTCTCATTGATTCACAAGAAAAATTTCCTTGACAGTCTCAGGGGGCGAGACTATCGTGGGTTCCTGTGTGAAATCGTGGGAATTAGTGGAGTCTTAGCGTCGTGTTCCAGGGCGAAACCGCCATCACCGTTGACGACAAAGGCCGGCTGGCCATACCGACCGCGTATCGCGAGTTGGTGGCCGATGCCTGCGCCAATCGTCTGGTGATCACCTACAACCCCTTCGAGTCGGGCTGCCTCTGGCTGTTCCCGTACGCGGAGTGGGAAAAGGTGCGCGACCAGGTCAACGCACTTCCCAAGGTCAAGGCGGCGCATCGCGACATGCAGATGAAGCTGGTGGGTGCCGCGGCCGTTGTCGAGCCCGACTCCGCCGTGCGCATCCTGCTGCCGGCGAGCCAACGAGCGACCACGGGCATCGAGAAGAAGGCGGTTCTGTTGGGCATGGGCAACAAGTTCGAGCTTTGGAGCGAACTGGCGCACTTGGCCAAGATCCGCCAGACCATCGGCGAAGACGAGATCACCAACGAGATGGCGGAGCTGCAGCTGTAACCGGCAACGGTGGCGGCGCGCAGTGGAGTGAACGGGACGCGAGCGGGAGTGCGGCGGCATGGCCGAGCAGTTGAAGCACATCCCGGTGATGCTGGGTGAAGCAGTGGAGGGTCTCGCCGTGCAGGCTGGCGGGCGTTATCTCGATGGCACCTTCGGACGCGGCGGCCACGCTCGCGCCGTGTTGTCGCGCCTGGGCCCCGATGGTCGGCTGTTGCTGATGGATCGGGATCCCACCGCCATTGCCACGGCGCAGGCCGAGTTCGCCAGCGATCCGCGCGTGTCCATCCGCCATGCCAATTTTTCCAGCATGGCTGAGTGGGATGAGACCGCCGGCGGTCTTGACGGCATCCTGCTCGACCTCGGTGTGTCCTCACCCCAGCTCGATGAAGCCGCCCGCGGCTTCAGTTTCATGGCCGACGCACCGCTGGACATGCGCATGGACACGACGCAAGGCGAAAGCGCTGCGGACTTCCTCGCCCATGCGTCGGAAAAAGAGATCGCCGATGTGCTGTGGAACTATGGCGATGAGCGCTTCAGTCGCAAGATCGCTCGCGCCATCGTCGAAGACCGCACAGAAAGCCCCATCACGCGTACCGGTCAACTTGCGGCGCTGATCGAGCGCCTGATCGGTCGCCGTGAACCCGGCAAGCATCCAGCCACCCGCAGCTTCCAGGCCTTGCGCATCCGTGTGAACGGCGAGCTGGAAGCGCTTGAGCATGGCCTCAACGCGGCGCTGGAGCTGCTGAAGGTGGGTGGTCGCCTGTCCATCATCAGCTTCCATTCGCTGGAAGATCGCGCTGTGAAGCTGTTCATCCGCGATCACTCCGGTCGCGTGCAGGGCAGTCGCCGCGGTCCGCCGGTGGTCGCCGCACCTGCCCGCCTTGCCGCTGTTGGCAAGGCGCAGTTCCCGTCGGAAGAAGAGCTGTCCGTCAATCCGCGCGCCCGTTCGGCGGTGCTGCGCGTGGCGGAGAAGCTCGCATGAAGGTACTCGGCGGCCTCTTCATGTTCATCCTGATCGCGGCGGTGCTTTCCAGCGCCATTGCCGTGGTGTGGACGCGCCATGAGAGCCGCGTGTTGTTCGTCGAGCTGACTCGTCTGCAGAATCAGCGCGACGACCTCAACATTGAATACGGCAAGCTCGAGCTGGAGCAGGCTACCTGGGCCGAACCGCGTCGCGTAGACGACGAAGCGCGCCAGGTGCTCGGCATGGTCAATCCCAAGCCGCAAGACATCCAGTTGGTGCGCCGATGAAGCCGCGCCCGCGCACATCTTCTTCGTCCCGCCGCCACGCTGCAGCTCCCAGCGCGCGCCGTCGCATGTTGCTGGTGGGCGGCGTACTCGCGGTCGCCTCGCTGGCCCTGGTGGCCCGCGCATTCGATATGCAGGTGGTGCGCAAGGACTTCTACCAGAATCAGGCTGACGCCCGCATCCTGCGCGAAGTGCCGATTGCGGTGTCGCGCGGCACCATTTTTGATCGCAATGGCGAGCCTCTGGCGGTATCCACGCCGGTGGTGTCGATCTGGGCCAATCCGGCGGAAGTGCTGGACAACGAGGACAAGCTGCCGGCGCTGGCCAAGGCCATCGGCATGGACCCGGATGCGCTCAAGCAATATCTGGCGCAGCGCTCCGAGCGTGAGTTTGTCTACCTCAAGCGGCAGATGCCGCCCGATGCTGCGCAGGCGGTGCTGGATCTGGCCGTGCCGGGCGTAAATGGACAGCGTGAGTTCCGCCGCTTCTATCCGTCAGGCCCGGTGACGTCGCACGTGCTTGGCTTCACCAACATCGACGACCACGGCCAGGAAGGCTTAGAGCTGGCCTTCGACGACTGGCTGGCCGGCAAGGAAGGCCGCAAGCGCGTCATCCGTGATCGCCAGGGCCACGTGGTGGAAGACCTGGACCTGGTGCGCGCGCCGCAGCCGGGTCGCGACATCACGCTCAGCATCGACCGCCGCATCCAGTTCCTCGCCTACAACGAACTGAAGAACACCATCCAGCAGTCGAGCGCCGACTCTGGCTCGATGGTGATCATCGACGTGCGTACGGGTGAAGTGCTGGCCATGGTTAATTGGCCGACCTACAACCCGAACGCCCTACGCGGCAGTGATCCGTCCAGTCGGCGCAACCGCGCGATGACCGACGTGGTAGAGCCAGGCTCCACCATCAAGCCGGTCTTGATGGCCGCCGCACTGTCCAGCGGCAGGTACACGCCGACCGGTCCGCTGGTCGATACCGGTAACGGTCACTTCTTCTATATCCGCAAGGACATTCGCGATACGCACTCGAACGGCATGCTGTCGCCCACCGGCATCATCGCCAAGTCCAGCAACATCGGTGCTGCCAAGGTGGCGCTGACGCTGGATACCGGCCTGATGTATGACACCTATCGCGCGTTCGGCTTCGGCGCCAGCACCAACAGCGGCTTCCCCGGCGAAGCGTCCGGCTATCTCAGGCCGGGCAAGAGCTGGGGCATGCTGGAGAAGGCGATTCTGGCGTATGGCTATGGTCTCAACGTGACGCCGCTGCAGCTTACAAACGCCTACGCCACCATTGCCGACAACGGCGTGATGCACTTGCCCACGTTCGTGAAGGGCTCGGATAACGAAGCCAAGCAGATCATCGATCCCAAGATCGCCAACGAACTGGTGCAGATGATGGTGGCGGTGACGCAGCCGGGCGGTACAGGCGCGCCGTACGCATGGATTGCCAACTACGGCGTCGCCGGCAAGTCGGGAACGGCGCACAAAGCGACGGCCGGCGGCTATTCCAGCAGCAATTACAGTTCCGCCTTTGCGGGCATCGTACCCGCATCCAATCCGCGTCTGGCGGCGGTGGTGATCGTCGACAATCCGAGGAAAGGCAGCTACTACGGTGCGCTGGTTTCCGGTCCTGTGTTTTCCAAGGTTCTGGATGGCGCACTGCGGCTTCTGGACGTGCCACCGGACAACATTGGCCGCTGGTACGTCGGCGGACCTCTGCAAGGACAGAACGGCCTAACAGGAAGCAAGCCGCCCGCTGTCGAAACCGTAGATGACGCACCGGTCGATGAGACTCCCCAATGACCGCGCGCCTTGATCAGCTACTCAAAGGCATCGCCGAGACCCCAGGTGTCGGCGATATCGTCGTTTCAGGGCTTACGCTTGACTCGCGCCAAGTGCGTCCGGGTGATGCCTTCTTCGCTCTGCGCGGCACGCGCGAGCATGGCATTGCCTTTGCCCGTGGCGCTGTCGAGCGCGGCGCGCGCGTGGTGTTAGCCGAAGCACCGGCGGCGCATGTCGAGGGCATCGACGCGCCGGTGCTGTGGGTGGATGGCCTGCACGGCAAGGTCAGTGAGATCGCCTCGCGTTTCTTCGGTCGCCCATCCGAATCGCTGCGGGTGATCGGCGTGACCGGCACCAATGGCAAGACCTCAACGGTTCAGCTGCTGGCGCAGGCGCTGGAACATCTGGGCCATCGTGCCGCCACCATCGGTACGCTGGGCGCCGGTCTGCATGGCCGACTCCAGGAAGGCGAGCGGACCACGCCGGATGCGATCAACGTGCAGGGCCTGCTGGCCTCGTTCCGCGATGACGGCGCGACGCACGTGGCGATGGAGGTGTCCTCGCACGCGCTGGAGCAGGGACGCGTGGCGGCGGTGGCGTTCGATGTTGCCGCTTTCACCAACCTCACCCGTGATCATCTGGATTACCACGGCAGCATGGAGGCCTACGGCGACGCCAAGGCCAAACTGTTCGCATGGTCCACGCTCGATGCCGCCGCCATCAATATCGATGATGCCTTCGGCCGCACGCTGGCGCATCGGCTGCCGCAGGGCGTGCGCGCCTTGTGCCTGAGCGCTGAAGGTGACCTGGACGCCGACGTTCGCGCCACCCACGTGGTCACTTCGGCGGAAGGCCTTGCCTTCGACCTGCAGACGCCGTGGGGCAGTCACGACATCCGCAGCCGTCTGCTGGGCCGCTTCAACGTAGCCAACCTGCTTGCTGTGATCGCCTGCCTGGGCGCACTGGGTGAGCAGTTCGAGCGCATCGTGGCTGCGATCGAGGTGCTGGAGCCGATCAACGGTCGCATGAATCGCCTCGGTGGTGTTTCCGACTTGCCGCTGGTGGTCGTCGACTACGCCCATACGCCGGATGCGTTGGAGCAGGCGCTCAACGCGCTGCGTGCGCACTGCGACGGCAAGCTGATCTGCGTATTTGGCTGTGGCGGCGAGCGTGATGCAGGCAAGCGTCCGCAGATGGGCGCCATCGCCGAACGTCTGGCGGATCGCATCGTCGTTACTGACGACAATCCGCGCGGCGAGGACGGTGACGTCATCGTCGCGCAGATCGTGGCCGGGCTGAGCCAGCCCGACATGGCCATCGTGGAGCGTGATCGGGCGAAGGCTATCGAATTCGCGCTGTCCTCGGCCCAGCCGGGCGACGTCGTGCTGATCGCCGGCAAGGGTCACGAGACATATCAGGAGGGCGCGCATGGCAAGCGCCCGTTCGACGACCTGGCCGTTGCGCGTCAGGTGCTGGAGGTACGCGCATGATGCGCTTGAGCACCATCGCGCTTTGGACTCGCGGTCGCCTGGTGGGCGGCGATGTGGATGTGACCGGCGTGTCCATCGATACCCGTAAGGTGCAGGCCGGCGATCTGTTCGTCGCCATCAAGGGCGAGCGCGTTGACGGTCACGACTTCCTCGCTGATGCGCAGGCCCGCGGCGCCATTGCTGCGCTGGTAACGCGTAAGGTCGATTCCTCGCTGCCGCAGGTGGTGGTGGATGACACCGCGTTGGCGTTGGGCGACCTGGCGAGTGCGGTACGCGCGCAAAGCAATGTGCGCGTGATCGGTATTACGGGCTCCAACGGCAAGACCACGGTGAAGACGCTAACAGCGTCCATTTTGTCGCGCCACGGCCGTACTCACGTCAACGCTGGCAACTACAACAACGAACTGGGTTTGCCGCTCACGCTACTGGCCATGCCGCAGGACACCGAGTACGCCGTGCTCGAGATGGGTGCGGGGAAGCCGGGTGACATCGCCTATCTCGCCGCCATTGCACGGCCTGATATCGGCCTCGTGAATACCATTGCGCCGGCGCATCTTGAGCGCATGGGTAGCGTGGAAGGCGTGGCCGAGACCAAGGGCGCGCTGTATCAGGCGCTGCCGGTGGACGGCGTGGCGATCATCAATGCGGACGATGCATTCGCCAGCTTCTTCGCGGGGCTGGCCGGCTCACGTCGACAGTTGCGTTTTGCACTCAGCCACAAGGCCGACGTGGGCGCCGACATCGTCGATCAGCGCGTGGATGGCTCACACTTCGTGCTGAGCACCCCGGCTGGTGATGCCGATGTGCATCTGCCATTGGCGGGCCGCCACAACATCGCCAACGCGATGGCGGCTGCGTCGATCGCGCTGGCGCTTGGCGTGCCGCTCGACACCATTGTGGAAGGCCTGGAGCAAGTGCCGGGCGTGGCCGGGCGTCTGCAGCTCGAGCACATGCCGGGTGGCTGGACGTTGATCGACGACAGCTACAACGCCAATCCGGGGTCCGTCGGCGCCGCCATCGACACGCTGGCGCTCGCCGAGGGCGAACGCTGGCTGGTGCTGGGCGACATGGCGGAGTTGGGGGATAACGCCGCCGCGCTTCACGCGGGCATCGGCGAGCGTGCCCGCAAGCACGGCATCAATCGCCTGTTCGCTGTTGGCCCGCTCAGCGCATCGGCGGTGAAGGCGTTTGGAGAGCACGGCGAGCATTTCGCCGACAAGGCGGCGCTCTCGGCGGCGCTCAAGCAACAACTGCATGGCGGCATCACGTGCCTGGTCAAGGGCTCGCGTTCCGCCGGCATGGATCAGGTCGTTGCCGCACTTCGCGACAACAAGGGAAAAGGGGAGGGCGCATCCGATGCTGCTTGAATTCGCAGACTGGATGGCACGGCACTTTACCGCCCTGCACCTGTTCCAGTACATCACGTTCCGCACCATCATGGCCGCGCTTACCGCATTGGCGATGTCGCTGCTGTTTGGTCCTGCGCTCATCCAGAAACTGGCGGATCTCAAGGCCGGACAGGTGGTACGCAAGGACGGCCCGCAGACGCATCTGTTCAAGGCCGGCACGCCGACCATGGGGGGCGTGATGATCCTGCTCGCCGTGACGGTTTCGACCATTCTGTGGACCGATCTGCACAACCGCTACGTCTGGCTGGTGCTGGCCGTGATGCTGTGCTTCGGCGTGATCGGTTTTTACGACGACTACAAGAAGCTGGTCTTGAAAGACAGTCGTGGCCTTGCGTCGCGCTGGAAGTATTTCTGGCAGTCGGTGTTTGGCCTCGCCGCCGCGCTGTTTCTCTATTACACGGCTCCGCAGGCGACGGGTGTGGCGCCCGTGGCGGAAACTGCCTTGTACGTGCCGCTCTTCAAGCAGGTGGCGATTCCGCTGGGCATCCTGTTCGTGGTCGTTGCCTACTTTATGATCGTGGGCTTCTCCAACGCGGTGAATCTCACCGACGGCTTGGATGGCCTTGCCATCATGCCGACTGTGCTGGTTTCCGGAGCGCTGGGCGTGTTCGCGTATCTCGCGGGTAACCGCCTGTTCTCCGAATACCTGGGCATCCCGTCGATCCCCGGCGCGGGTGAGCTGGCCATCTTCTGTGGTGCGCTGTCAGGCGCAGGGCTGGGTTTCCTCTGGTTCAACACCTACCCGGCGCAGGTGTTCATGGGTGACGTTGGCGCGCTGGCCATCGGCGCGGCGCTGGCGGCCATCGCGGTGATCGTGCGCCAGGAGATCGTGTTGCTGGTGATGGGCGGCGTGTTCGTGATGGAAACCGCCTCGGTGATGATCCAGGTGGCTAGCTTCAAGCTGACGGGCAAGCGCGTGTTCCGCATGGCGCCCATCCATCACCACTTCGAGCTGAAGGGCTGGCCTGAGCCGCGCGTGATCGTGCGCTTCTGGATCATCAGTGTCGTGCTGGTGTTGATTGGCCTCGCCACGTTGAAGGTGCGCTGACATGATCTTCGACGCCACCCAAGCCAAGCGACGACAAGGACCCCGCGGCAGTTTCGACATGCCGCTGGTGATCGCGCTCGTCGGTCTGGCTTGCGTCGGTGTCGTGATGGTGGCGTCTAGCTCGATCGCAGTGGCCGAAAGCCAGCACATCGGCGCGTTCTACTTCCTCAAGCGTCACCTGCTGTTCCTCGCCATCGGCGTGGTGCTGGCCAGCTTCGCGATGCGCACTGAGCTGAAGCTTTTGGAGAAGCACGCCTACCTGCTGTTTGGTGGCGCTGTTGTCTTGCTGATGCTCGTGTTTGTGCCAGGCATTGGCATGAGGCTCAACGGCGCACACCGTTGGCTCAACTTCCGCATCACGAGCTTCCAGCCGGTGGAAGCGGTCAAGTTGATCCTGGTCATCTACACCGCCAGTTATCTGGTGCGCCACCGCGAAAGCGTGGAGTCGAGCTTCTGGGGCCTGTTCAAGCCGATCATGGTCGCGGGCATGTTTGTTGTGCTGCTGCTGGCGCAGCCGGACTTCGGTTCGGCCACGCTGATGATTGCGGTGACCATCGGCATGATCTGGCTGGGTGGCGCCAAGCCTGTCTATCTCGGTGGCATGGGCCTGCCGGTGGTAGCGCTGCTTTGGTTCGTGGCGAAGTTCGAGCCATACCGCATGCGTCGCCTGACCTCGTTTGTCGACCCCTGGGCCGACCCCTTCAACGACGGATTCCAGCTGACGCAGTCACTCATGGCGATCGGCCGTGGCGAATGGACAGGCGTCGGCTTGGGTTCGAGCGTGTTGAAGCTGTCGTACCTGCCCGAAGCACATACCGACTTCATCTTTGCCGTGATCTCCGAGGAGTTCGGCCTCGTTGGCATCCTGGTGGTGATGGGGCTGTTCGCCCTCACCGTAGGGCGCGGCCTCATCATGGGTGTCAAGGGCATGGAACTCGGCCAGCGTTTCGCCGGTTACGTGGCTTGCGGCATCTCGCTGATGATCGGCCTGCAGGCGATGGTGTCCATTGGCGTGAATCTCGGCGCATTGCCCACAAAGGGCCTGACCTTGCCACTGATCAGTTACGGTGGCTCGTCGATCGTGCTTACTTGCGCGATGGCGGGCGTGCTGCTGCGTACGACCTACGAGATCAACCGCGCCATCGATGCGCGCCAGATGGCTGCGCGCATGCCGGCCAGTGCGGTGCCCGATGCGAACATAGCCGCCGCCCCCGGGCGCGAGGCGGTGACCACATGACTGAGCAGCGACCCGTGCTGATCATGGCTGGCGGTACCGGCGGCCATATCTTTCCTGGCCTTGCCGTGGCCGAGGCGCTGCGTGCACAGGGCGTTCCTGTGGTTTGGTTGGGCGCAGAAGGCGGCATGGAAACCAAGGTGGTGCCAGCGCACGGCATTGAACTGGTGACCGTGCCGGTTGGCGGCTTGCGCGGCAAGGGCTTGAAGACGCGCCTGATGGCGCCGCTGATGCTGGCGCGAGCGCTGTTCTCTTCGTTGTCCGCATTGCGCAGGATCAAGCCGCGTAGCGTGCTGTCGATGGGTGGCTACGTGGCCGGTCCTGGTGGTGTGGCGGCACGCATGACTCATCTTCCGCTGCTGGTGCACGAACAGAACCGCGTCGCGGGCTTCACCAATCGCAAACTCGCGGGTCACGCGCAGCGCGTGTTGGAAGGCTTCAGCGATACATTGCCCAATGCCGAATGGGTGGGCAACCCGGTGCGTAGCGCCATTGCCGCCTTGCCGGCGCCGCGCGAACGCATGGCCGGTCGCGAGGGCCGTCCACGCCTGTTGGTGTTGGGTGGCAGTCTCGGTGCACGCGCGCTCAACATCGCCCTGCCGCAGTCGCTGGCGCTGATGTCGCCCGCGCAGCGTCCGGAAGTGTTGCACCAGTGCGGCAGCCGCGGTATCGACGAAGCACGCGCGGCCTATGCCAAGGCCGGCGTCGAGGCACAGATCGTGCCCTTCATCGAAGACATGGCCGGCACGTACGCGTGGGCTGACCTGGCCGTCTGCCGTGCAGGCGCGCTGACGTTGGCCGAACTCACGGCTGCCGGGCTCGGCGCCATGCTCGTGCCGTTCCCTTATGCGGTGGATGACCACCAGACCCGCAATGCGGAGGCGCTGGTCGCCGCGCATGCGGCCGAATTGATTCAGGAGAAGGATCTGGACGTACAGCAGTTGGCGCAGCGCCTGGAAGCGTTGTTGGATGATCGCGAGCGCATGATCGCGATGGGTGAGGCTGCGCGCACGCTGGCCAAGCCCGACGCGGCGGAAGTGATCGCCCGTGCCTGCGTGGAGGTGGCCGCATGACGCCGCGCCGCCTGCTTGCGCACGAAGACCTGATGACCACCTTCCGCCGCGTGCACTTCATCGGTATTGGCGGTGTAGGCATGAGTGGCATCGCCGAAGTGCTGCACAACCTTGGCTATGCCGTGTCGGGCTCTGATCGCTCTAACTCGCCGACGGCACAGCGCTTGGCGAGCCTGGGTATCGTCGTCCACGTGGGTCACGAGGCCGGGCACATTGGCGACGCCGATGTCGTGGTCACGTCCAGCGCCATCCGTTCGGACAACCCGGAACTGCAAGCCGCGCGTGCCGCGCGTATACCGGTGGTTCCGCGCGCGGAGATGCTGGGCGAACTGATGCGCTTCCGTCGCGGTATCGCCATCGCGGGCACGCATGGCAAGACCACCACCACCAGTCTCGTCGCCAGCGTGCTGGCGGAAGCCAACTACGATCCGACGTTCGTGATCGGCGGCCAGCTCAATGCCGCAGGCGCGAATGCGCGCTTGGGCACGGGCCAGTACATCGTCGCCGAAGCCGATGAGTCGGACGGATCGTTCCTGATGTTGTCGCCGGTGATTGCCGCGATCACCAACATCGATGCGGATCACCTCGAGAACTACAACAACGACTTCGCGCAGGTAAAGAAGGCGTTTGACGACTTCCTACATCGCTTGCCGTTCTATGGCCTTGCCGTGCTGTGCGTGGATGATCCGGAAGTGGCCGCGCTGGCCAAGTCCACCACCCGCCGCGTGATGACCTATGGCATCGATACCCAGGATGCCGACGTGCGCGCGAGCAACCTCTCGCAGCATGGTTTCGAGATGCATTTCGACCTGTGGCTGCCGGGCCGCAACGACGCATTGCACATCAAGCTCAACCTGCCGGGCAATCACAACGTGCTCAACGCACTGGCTGCAGCCACCATTGGTTGGCAGCTGGGCGTGGAGGCCGAGGCGATTGCGCATGCGTTGCAGAACTTCCAGGGCGTAGGCCGTCGCTTCCACCGTCGTGGCGAGATCGCGCTGGACAAGGGCTCGGTGCTGTTGGTCGACGACTACGGCCATCACCCGCGCGAGCTCGCTGCCGTGTTTGCGGCTGCGCGTGGCGGTTGGCCAGATCGCCGCCTAGTGGTCGGCTTCCAGCCGCATCGCTACAGCCGCACGCGCGACCTTCTGGACGATTTCGCCAACGTATTGGCCGAGGCCGACGTGCTGGTGCTGACGGAAATCTATGCGGCGGGCGAAGCGCCGATTGCTGGTGCCGATGGCCGCGCGCTGGCGCGCGCCGTGCGTGCACGCGGCAAGGTTGATCCGGTGCTGATTGATCATCCTCGCGACTTGAAGGACACACTGCCCGCGCTTCTGCGCGACGGCGATCTATTGCTGTTGCTCGGCGCCGGTGACATTGGTGCGGCAGCGGTGGAGCTGGCGAATGCCGGCAACCTGAGGACGAACAAGTGAGCAAGACGATGACCGATCCCGCACAGTTTGGCCGCGTCGCCGTCGTCTTGGGCGGCAGCTCGGCCGAGCGCGAGGTGTCGCTGGATTCCGGCCGCAACGTGCTGGCCGCGTTGCAGGCCCGTGGTGTCGATGCCCATGCGATCGATGGCATTCCGGCGCTGCTGGACGCCGTGCGCGCGGGTCACTTCGCACGTGTGTTCAACATTCTCCATGGTGGCGGTGGTGAGAACGGCGAGCTGCAGGGTGCGCTGCAAGCATTGCGCGTTCCCTTCACCGGCTCGGGCGTGCTGGGTTCCGCGCTGTCGCTGGACAAGGTCCGCGCCAAGCTGGTGTGGCAGGCGCTTGGCTTGCCGACGCCGAAGTTCAAGGCGCTGCCGCGCGGCGCAGACGTGCACGCCGCCGCCCGCGCGATCGGTTTCCCGCTGATCGTGAAGCCTGCTTGGGAAGGCTCTAGCGTGGGCGTCACTCGCGTGTTCAAGGAAGAAGATCTCGACGCTGCCGTGGCGTTGGCACAGAAATACCCCGGCGACATGCTGATGGAAACGCTCATCGAAGGTGGCGAGTACACCGTCGGTATCCTCCATCGGCAGGTGCTCGCCAGCATCAACATCGTGCCCAAGGGCGAGTACTACGACTACAACGCCAAGTACATCGCCGAGGACACCCAGTACATCTGCCCGGGTCTGCACGGTGACGCCGAACGCGAAATGCAGGAACTTGCCCTGCGCGCGTTCGATGCGTTGGCGTGCTGGGGCTGGGGGCGCGTGGACATCATGCGTGATAAGCAGGGCCGCAACTGGCTGCTGGAAGTGAACACCGCGCCGGGCATGACCTCGCATTCGCTGGTGCCCAAGGCGGCAGCGGTGGCTGGTATTGATTACCAGACGCTGTGCTGGCGCATTCTCGAAACGAGTTTCCGGGAGGACGTGTGAGGGGAACCGTCCGCCTCATTGCCTGGGTTTTGGCCATTGCGCTCGTGGCGCTGCCGATCGTCGGCGTGCTGCGCGGATGGTTTGCGGCCAATCGTTGGCCGGTGACCCAGCTGATGGTGCAAGCCGAGTTCAAGCATGTGACCGAGGACGAGCTCCGCACGGTCGTCATGCCGCGTCTCGGCAAAGGGTTCTTCGCGCTCGATATCGATGGCGTGCAGAAGGCCGTGGCCACGTTGCCTTGGGTGGAGTCGGTGGAAGCGCGCAAGCGCTGGCCCGATACGTTGATCTTGCGCATCTACGAGCGCCAGCCGTTCGCACGCTGGAACGAGAAGCAGTTGATCAGCCGCCAGGGCCTGGTATTCGACGTGCCGGATGTGTCCGCCAACACCGATCTTCCGGACCTGCGTGGTCCTGACGCACGCCTTGCCGAGGTGGTGAGCTTCTATGCGGAAACGCAGAAGGCCTTCACCAACACCAAATTGAAAATCACTGGCGTCTCGCTGACCGAGCGCGGCAGCTGGAGCCTCACCACGAGTAGCGGTGCGCAGATCATCATCGGTGATCGCGATCAGGCCGGTCGCCGCCTGCGCCGCTTCCTCGATGTCTATCCACAACTGATGGCGGGCCATTCCGATGGTTTCGCCTATGCCGATCTTCGTTATACCAATGGATTTGCCGTTCGATGGCCGCCCCAGGCGAGCACCGTGAACGCTGGAGGCTCCCCCCGCACATGAAGACCAAGAACGACAAGCAACTGGTGGTCGGCCTCGACATCGGCACCTCGAAAGTGGTGGCGATCGTCGGCGAGTACGAACCGGGTGAGCCGATCGAAGTGATCGGCATCGGCACACATGTGTCACGCGGCATGAAGCGAGGATCGGTGGTGGATATCGAGTCGACCGTGCACTCCATCCAGCGCGCCGTGGAAGAGGCCGAGCTGATGGCGGGCTGCGATATCCGCTCAGTCTATGCATCCATTTCCGGCAGCCACCTGGAAACCAAAAACTCCCACGGCACCGCGCCGATCCGTGATCGCGAAGTGACGCCGGGTGACCTGGAACAGGTGCTGGAAGCGGCGAGCGCCGTGGCGATCCCGGCTGATCGCAAGGTTCTTTATAAGGAGTCGCAGGAGTACCGCATCGACGGCCAGGACGGCATTCGCTCACCGGTAGGCATGAGCGGCGTGCGCCTGGAGGCGAGTGTGCATCTGGTCACCGGCGCAGCGGCGGCGGTGCAGAACATCAGCAAATGCATCCAGCGCTGCGGCCTCACTGTCGATGAGCTGGTGCCGTCGGCTGTGGCCAGCGCCAAGTCTGTGCTGACCGATGACGAACGCGAGCTGGGCGTGTGCCTGGTCGATATTGGCGCGGGCACCACCGACATCTCCATCTATACGCAGGGCGCGATCCGCTACACCAAGTCGCTACCGGTGGGAGGCGATCAAGTCACCAACGACATCGCCTATGGCGTACATACGCCGACCGCTCATGCGGAGGAGATCAAGATCAAGTACGCCTGCGCGTTGGCGCAGCTGGCCCATGCCGAAGAAACCATCCAGGTGCCGAGCGTGGGTGATCGCCCGCCGCGCCGCCTGGCTCGCCAGTCGCTGGCCCAGTCGGTGCAGGCGCGCTACGAGGAAATCTTCGAAATGGTGCAGGACGAGCTGCGCCGCTCCGGCTACGAGAGTCTGGTGGCGGCGGGCGTGGTGCTCACCGGCGGTGCTTCGCGCATGGAGGGTGCACTGGAGCTGGCCGAGGAGATCTTTCACAAGATGGTCCGCATCGGCGTGCCGCAACACGTCTCGGGCCTTGGCGAGGTTGTCGCTAATCCGCTGCACTCCACCGGCGTTGGCCTGCTGCTGCACGGCGCGCGCTCCGGCGGCATGCGCGTGAGCGGGCCGAGCGGCGGCAGCGTGGGTGGCCTGGTCGACAGGCTGCGCGGTTGGATCACCAAGAATTTTTGATTTTCGGATGGGGCAGGAAGCCCCGTCCAGGACGAATGGATATTCGTCCACCACCAAGGGGCGACTGGAATGTCGACACCTGCGGTTACAACGACAACGAAGCTCTACGGAGGACGGGAAATGTTTGAACTGATCGAAAAACTCGCACCGAATGCAGTCATCAAGGTCATCGGCGTGGGCGGCGGTGGTGGCAACGCCGTGGCTCACATGCTCAATGCAAACATCGAAGGCGTCGACTTCGTCGTCGCCAACACCGACTCACAGGCCATGAAGGCCTGTGGCTCTCGCACGCACCTGCAGCTTGGTGCCAACGTAACCAAAGGCCTGGGTGCCGGCGCTAACCCGGAAGTGGGTCGTCAGGCTGCGCTGGAAGACCGCGAGCGCATCGAAGAGATGCTCGAAGGTGCCGACATGGTGTTCATCACTGCCGGTATGGGTGGTGGTACCGGCACTGGCGCTGCGCCGGTCGTGGCCCAGCTGGCCAAGGAAAAGGGCATCCTTACGGTGGCCGTGGTCACCAAGCCGTTCCCCTTCGAAGGCCGCCGCCGCATGCAGGTTGCCGCCAAGGGTATCGAAGACCTGTCGCAGCACGTCGACTCGTTGATCACCGTGCCGAACGAAAAGTTGCTTTCGGTGCTGGGTCGCGAAGTCACGCTTCTTAATGCGTTCAAGGCCGCCAACGACGTGCTGCTTGGCGCCGTGCAGGGCATTGCTGACCTGATCACAGCCCCGGGCCTGATCAACGTCGACTTTGCCGACGTACGCACGGTGATGTCCGAAATGGGCATGGCGATGATGGGTTCGGGCACCGCTCGCGGCGACGACCGCGCACAGGCCGCCGCCGAAGCCGCCATCAACAACCCGTTGCTGGAAGACGTCAACCTCAACGGCGCTTGCGGCATCCTGGTGAACGTCACCGCGGGCCCGAACCTGACCATGCGTGAGTTCGACGAAATCGGCCGCATCATCCACGACTTCGCCAGCGAAGACGCCACTGTGGTGATGGGTACCTCGCTCGACCCGGAAATGCAGGACGACGTGCGCGTCACGGTCGTGGCCACCGGCCTCAACCGCGCCACCGCCCGCCAGACGCAGCGCCCGGTCGTCACCCAGCAGGTGGAGATACGCCAGCGTCCGCGCCCGGTCGTGCTGCGTACCGGTACCGGCAACGAAGTGGTCGACTACGCTCAGCCCGAAGTCACCATGACCAGCCGTGTTGAGGCCAGCAGCCAGGCCAAGAGCGCTGATCCGAGCTTCGATTACCTGGACATCCCGGCTTTCCTGCGTCGCCAGGCCGACTGATAAAGCTGACAGGGCAAATAATTTGAAGAAAAATTGAACAAACGGCCGGTTTCACTTGTCAGTAACGAATCGCGCATGGGATCCGCCTCGGCGGAACCCTTGTCCGAGCCCGCTTTCCCTGCCTTTTGAGGGCAGAGGGCGGCTTGTCTGACGCTGTTCCGGCGCTCGTTCTTGAGATGTAGGGCCATGCTTCATGGATGAGCATGACCGGCCTGGAAATGATTTCCGCGGCCGGTCCGACGCCCCGAGACCGGATCCCGTCCCGGTCTTGGGGCGTTGCGCTTCATTCAAGTCATTGAAAGTGCTTGGAAAAGTACTGATCGCCCCACGAATGGATTTCATTCGTGAATGAAAGGAACATGAAAGGGTGAACAGTGTGTGTGGCGCGGATCGCCTTTTCACAGGTTAAGACTGTGTTAGCATCCGTTCCCTAATTTGGCTGCTGCCCCTTACAGGTACCAAAAAAATGATCAAGCAGCGTACGCTCAAGAACATTATTCGCGCCACAGGCGTCGGTCTGCATACCGGCGACAAGGTGTACATGACGCTTCGCCCCGCTGCCCCGAATACGGGCATCGTGTTTCGTCGTACCGATTTGAATCCGCCGGTCGAAATCCACGCGCGCCCCGACAACGTCGGTGACACGCGTCTGTCGACCACGCTCGTTAATGGCGATGTGCGCGTCTCGACGGTGGAGCATCTGCTCTCCGCGATGGCCGGCCTCGGCATCGACAATGCTTACGTCGATCTTTCTGCGCCGGAAGTGCCGATCATGGATGGCAGCGCAGGTCCGTTCGTGTTCCTGCTGCAGTCTGCCGGCATCGAAGAGCAGAACGTCGCCAAGCGCTTCATCCGCATCAAGAAGCCGATCAAGGTGCAGGACGGCGACAAGTGGGCGAGCTTTGAGCCGTTCGAAGGCTTCAAGGTTGGTTTCTCGATCGAGTTCAACCACCCGATCATCAGCAAGCGCACGTCGCGCGCCGAGATCGACTTCTCCACGACATCGTTCGTGAAGGAAGTGAGCCGCGCCCGTACCTTCGGTTTCATGCGTGACATCGAGATGCTGCGCGAACATAACCTCGCGCTCGGCGGCTCGATGGACAACGCCGTGGTGCTCGACGACTACCGCGTGCTCAACGAAGATGGCCTCCGTTACGAGGATGAGTTCGTCAAGCACAAGATCCTCGACGCGATCGGCGATCTCTACCTGCTGGGCCACAGCCTGGTTGGTGCCTACTACGCCCACAAGTCGGGTCACGAGCTCAACAATAAGCTCCTCCGTACCCTGATGGCCGATGCCTCGGCCTGGGAAGAGGTCAGCTTCGCGGACGATCCGGCGACCTCGCCGATCTCCTACGCCCACCCGGCGCAGGCGATCTGATCGTTCCGCCGATCAGCTAAGTCCTCGACAAATCTGAACAAACTGAACGGCCGCGTCCAAAAGACGCGGCCGTTTGTTTTGTGATATATCTCGCGCTTTCTCTCGGCAGCTGTTCACGTACTGATGACATCGGGGTCTGTCAGGTCCGTGGGGGCGTGGTATAAACCCATGCGCACCGATCGAAGGGTCGGTGTCAGGGATGTATCGCTTTTGAGTACGTCGGAGCCCAGAGTCATCGGGTTTCGTCGGATTGGGAATCAGAAACTTCGGCGACGGACGCCAACTCAAGGAACAGTTCCCGTAATTCGGGGTCTGTGGTTGAGGCCGCGGCGGCTCTCAGGTGAGAGGCGGCGGCTGGCGAAAGCGGTTTTGACCGATCCGGCACGATGTCTACCGGTAGAGGGGGGGGCCACTTTCACGGTGACTGAATTGGCGTACGTGCCTACGGCGCGTGCGGTCGAGAGGATTTGTGCCTGGAGTAGGCGCAGCCTGGCGGCCAGAGCCGATGACGGAGCCAAGAAAATAAGACGGCCGTCTTGCAGGTTGGCGAAACGAACTTGCTCGCGGAGTGGTGACGGTAACGTCTGGCGCAGTGCGCGATCCAACGCATCCAGCTTCCGGGCCTTGCGGGCCAGTGAAGCAATGGGACCATACTCGGTGATGGCTTTTAGTCCAGAACCGGTGCGGCGAGAGGGTTTTGGAGCGTCGCGCTGCATGGATGCCGACATCTTCTGACGTAGAACAACATGCAAATCATACTTGTGTCCCGCACCAAAAAGGTGCCCAAAACTTTCAATCTCGCCGACCGGCGCCTGCGCTATCGCCTGATGGGGGCGGCTGCTGCGGCGATCCTGGGGTGTGCGGGATTGGGCGGCGCGGTGGCCATGGTCGCGGCCAGCCCGCATGACCGGGCGTTGACGGAGATACGCCGGCTTCGTCAGCAAGTGCAGCAGCAGAACGATCAGCTCGCCGGTATCCGTAAGGATTCCCAGCGCGACATCGACGCGCTGGCCGTAAAGTTGGGTCAGCTTCAAGCACAGTCCACCCGTCTCAATGCCTTGGGTGAGCGCCTGACCCAGGTCGGCAAGCTCGACGATGGCGAATTCAATTTCGACGAACAGCCGGCGGTCGGTGGTGTGGAGGATGCGTCGGACAGCGGGTATTTGCTGCCCCAGAACCTGGATACCAGCATCAATCAGCTCGCCAACCAGTTCGACAGTCAGCAGGCGCAGCTTTCAGCGCTGCAAAGCCTGCTGCTGGATGCCAAGATCGAGTCCAATCTCAAGCCCACTGGGATGCCAGTCGAGGGCTACATTTCCTCCTACTTCGGTGGCCGGCCCGATCCGTTCAGTGGGCATAGCGCTTACCACACGGGCCTGGACATCTCCGCTCCGAAGGGGACGCCGGTACACGCCGTGGCCGAGGGCATGGTGACCTACGCCGGTGACCGTACCGGCTATGGTGAGGTCATCGAAATCGACCATGGCAACGGCTACATGACTCGCTATGCCCACAACAGCAAGCTCGAGGTCCACCCGGGCCAGCGCGTCCACGTGGGTGACGTGGTGTCCGAGGCGGGCTCTACCGGCCGCTCGACCGGTTCGCACGTGCATTTCGAGGTCTGGTACAAGGGCCGCGTGGTCAATCCGCTGGCTTTCGTGAAGAACCATCGCTGAGCCGCGTCCCAAGGGCGTCCGATGGCGCCCTTGAAAGCCTTTGTGCCCGACGCCACTCCATGGTCGGGACGATGATTTGGGGGAGTCCGCGGTGGTCGCCCGTTAGGGAGAACCACGTTGCGACGCTGGCAGGAACCTGCGGCGGCAGGGCGTTTGGGATAGCTGGCTGACCCTAGTATCATCAATCCTTTCGTCCTGCCCGGATTTGCCGTGGCAGGCGTTCACGAATCCTGATCCGGAAGATCGATGCTCAACCGTGCCCTGACGAGCCTTTTCGGTAGCCGCAATGAACGCGTGCTGCGCCAGCTCTCCAAGAATGTCGCGCGCATCAATGCGCTGGAACCCGAGTTCGAGAAGCTGAGTGACGACGCCCTGCGCGCCAAGACCGACGAGTTCAAGCAGCGCATCGCCGCCGGCGAGTCGCTGGACAAGGTCCTGCCGGAAGCCTTTGCCGTCGTGCGCGAGGGCGCCAAGCGCGTGCTCGGCATGCGCCATTACGACGTACAGATGATCGGTGGCATGGTCCTGCATTCGGGGCGTATCGCCGAAATGCGTACGGGTGAAGGCAAGACCCTGGTCGGCACCCTGCCGGTGTACCTCAATGCGCTGGAAGGCAAGGGCGTGCACGTGGTCACCGTGAACGACTATCTGGCTCGACGCGACTCGGCGCAGATGGGCAAGCTGTATGGCTTCCTGGGCTTGTCCACGGGTGTGGTTTGGCCGGGCATGGATCATTCGGAAAAGCACACGGCCTACTCGGCCGACATTACCTACGGCACCAACAACGAATTCGGCTTCGATTACCTGCGCGACAACATGGCGCTCAGCAAGGACCAGCGCTACCAGCGCGGTCTGCACTACGCCATTGTCGACGAGGTCGACTCCATCCTGATCGACGAGGCGCGCACCCCGCTGATCATTTCCGGCCCGGCCGAGGATTCTCCGCAGTTGTACCTTGCGGTGAACAAGATCGTCCCGAAGATGATCCGCCAGGAGAAGGAAGACAGCACGGGCGATTATTTCGTCGACGAGAAGCAGAAGCAGGTGCACCTGTCCGAAGAGGGCATGTCGCACGCTGATGAACTGCTGCGCCAGGCCGGTGTGATCGATGCTGATAGCGGTTTGTACGATTCCAAGAACCTAGCCGTCGTGCACCACCTCAACGCGGCATTGCGTGCCAACGCCATCTACCACCGCGACGTCGACTACATCGTTCGCGACGGCGAAGTGATCATCGTGGATGAATTCACCGGCCGCACGCTGGCGGGCCGTCGCTGGTCCGATGGCCTGCATCAGGCGGTGGAGGCGAAGGAAGGCGTGCCGATTCAGCGCGAGAATCAGACGCTCGCCACGATCACCTTCCAGAACCTTTTCCGCATGTACAAGAAGCTGGCCGGCATGACCGGTACAGCCGATACGGAAGCCTACGAATTCCAGCAGATCTACGGCCTGGAAGTGGTGGTGATACCCACCCACAAGCCGATGATCCGCCAAGATAATCCCGACATGGTTTTCCTTGCCCAGAAGGCCAAGTACGGCGCTGTGATCGAGGACATCAAGGATTGCCACAAGCGCGGCCAGCCTGTGCTGGTGGGCACCACGTCCATCGAAGTGTCCGAACTGCTGTCGGACCTGCTGCGCAAAGAAAAAATTCCGCACGAAGTGCTCAACGCCAAGCAGCATGAGCGCGAAGCGCACATCGTGGCCCAGGCGGGCGCGCCGGGTTCGGTGACCATTGCCACCAACATGGCGGGCCGTGGTACCGATATCGTGCTGGGCGGCAGCCTGGAAGCGGCGTTGGCTACGTTGCCGGAAACGGCGACCGACGCCGAGCGGGCCAAGGCCCGGGCCGAGTGGAAGAGGCTGCACGAGAAGGTGCTGGAATCCGGCGGCCTCCATATCGTGGGTACTGAGCGCCACGAGTCGCGCCGTATCGACAACCAGTTGCGTGGCCGCTCGGGCCGCCAGGGTGACCCGGGCTCCTCGCGCTTCTATCTGTCACTGGAAGACAACCTGCTGCGTATTTTCGCCGGCGATTGGGTCGGCCGCTGGATGCGCATGTTCGGCATGAAGGAAGAAGATGCGCTGGAAGACCGTATGGTCAGCCGCCAGATCGAAAAGGCGCAGCGCAAGGTCGAGCAGCACAACTTCGACATCCGCAAGCACCTGCTGGAGTTTGACGACGTTGCCAACGACCAGCGCAAGGTGATCTACAGCCAGCGCGACGAACTGCTGGTGGTGGACGATGTGTCGGACGCCATCGCTGACATCCGCGACGACGTGGTCACCGACCTGGTACGCCGCTACGTGCCGGTTGACAGCATCGACGAACAGTGGGACCTCGCCGGTCTCGACCGCGAGCTGGAAAGCGAATTCGGTTTGTCGCTCAGCCTGAAAACCTGGGTCGATCAGCAGCACGAGATCGACGACAAGATGATCCTTGAGCACGTGCGCGAAGCCGTGGAGCAGCTGTTCAAAGCGAAGGAGCAGCAGATCGGCAGCGACACCATGCGTCAGCTCGAAAAGCACATCATGCTGAGCGTGGTGGATAACGCGTGGAAAGAGCACTTGGCGAGCATGGATTACCTGCGTCAAGGCATCTATCTGCGCGGTTACGCGCAGAAGCAGCCGAAGCAGGAGTTCAAGCGCGAGTCGTTCGAGCTGTTCTCCAGCATGCTTGATCGCATCAAGTCCGAAGTGGTGCAGATGCTGGCGCGTGTTCGCGTTCGCAGCGAGGAAGAAGTCGCCGCGATGGAAGCCGAGCAGCAGCGTCTTGCCGACCGCCTGCAGCGTCAGATGCTGGCCAGTGGTGGCGGTGCGCCAGTCGCGGCGCTTGGTGCCGATGCCGAGGCGGTGGCTGCCGGGAGCATGTCTGCGCCCGTGGGTGGACCGGAGCACGATGGCCCGCGCGTGGGCCGCAATGATCCGTGTCCTTGCGGGTCGGGCAAGAAATTCAAGCATTGCCACGGTCAGCTGAACTGATACGAGAAACCCCGCTTCGGCGGGGTTTCTTTTTGGCGTTGCTGCTGGCGAGAGACGGGATTTTCGTTCGTTACATCAGAGCTCGGTGCTGAAGTGCATCGACGTGTTGGTCCCTCAGCATCGAGTTCAGCGCCTCGGCGGGCAGCAACAACGAGTCGACTCAGTCCCCGCCCGGAACCTTCTTCCGATATGGCTCCGCATCCACTGTCAAATACTGCGGCTCCTCCACATCCAGTCGAAGTGCAGTGAGTTGCCCGCCCCACACGCATCCGGTGTCGATGGCATAGATGCCCAGGCCAGCGAAGCGACCCAGCGCCGACCAGTGCCCGCATACGATGCGCGTCTCGCGCCGGCGCATGCCAGGAACTTCAAACCAGGGATACATGCCAGGTTTTTGCGTCCCGGGTATGCCCTTGCTTTCGAAATCGATACGTCCCTGGATATCGCAGTAACGCATGCGGGTGAGCGTATTGATCGAGGCACGCATGCGTTCGACGCCTTGCAGGCGACTATTCCATGCGGCCGGGCGATTGCCGAAGAGGTTCTTCAACAGGCGCGGGTGGCGTGGGCTGCCGAGTTCCCGTTCGATTTCCTGGGCCGATCGCTGTGCCTGGCGCAAGGTCCACATCGGGGCGAGGCCCGCGTGCACCATTGTCCAGTTGAGCTGCTCGTCGTGATGCAGCAGCTTTTGCGAGCGCAACCATTCCAATAGCACCGGCGCATCATCCGCGAACAGCACTTCGCGCAGTTCGGGATTGACCTTCGACTGCGCTTCCGGACGTCGTTGCGCGATGGCGAGCAGGCTCAGATCGTGATTGCCAAGCGTGATGATCGATTGCTCGCGCAGACTGTGGATCAGACGCAGGGTCTGCAGAGATTGTCCGCCGCGGTTGACCAGATCGCCGCAGAACCACAAGCGATCACTGGACGGGTCAAAGCGGATCTTGTCGAGCAGGCGTTGGAGTTCGGGATAGCAGCCCTGCACATCACCGATTGCGTACGTAGCCATCAGTGCAGAGTGCGCGGAATCGAAAGCGTGAACGGCGGGATCGGCGCTTCGAAGCGCGTGCCGTCGTCGGCCAGCATCTGATAGCTGCCCTGCATGATACCCACGGAGGTCTCCAGCACGGCACCCGAGGTGTATTCGAACTGGTCGCCGGGACGGATCCACGGTTGTTCGCCGACGACCCCCCTCGCCAGTGACTTCCTCAACCTTGCCGTTGGAATCGGTGATGATCCAGTGACGGGTCAGCAGGCGCGCGGCGACGTCGCCCGCATTGTGCAGCGTGATCGTGTAGGCGAAAACATAGCGGTTGTCGCCGGGACGGGATTGGTCGGGGACAAAGCGGGGTTCGACCTGCACGTCGATCGTGTAGGAAGATCGTTCATTCATGCCCCGATTGTAAGGGTTGTCGTGCCGCATGGGTGAAGCTTGCAGGCGACTCGCTGAATACGAGAAGTCCCCCGAACGGCCGATGGTCGATCAGCCAGCGGGCACGCGTGCGAGGCGGACGTAATCGTGCGGGGAAAGTGTTTCGGCGCGTGCCTTAGGGTCGACGTCGGCGCTCATGATCGCGTTGGCATCCATGAGGTTCTTCAGAGCGTTGCTTAACGTCTTGCGACGTTGCGCGAAAGCGGCCTTCACGATCGCGTAAATGCGCTCCGGGTCAGCATCGGGCAACTGCTCAGGGGGCAGCGGTACCAGCCTCACCACGGCCGAGTCCACCTTCGGCGGCGGCCGGAAGGCACCGGGCGGCACCACGAAGAGGGGCTCTACGCGGCAGGCTAGCTGCAACATGACCGAAAGGCGTCCATAGACCTTGCTGCCCGGCTCAGCGGCCATCCGGTCCACCACTTCCTTTTGCAGCATGAAATGCATGTCCTGGATCGCACGCGCGTGTTCCACGCAGTGGAACAGGATGGGGCTGGAGATGTAATACGGCAGGTTGCCGGCGACGCGCAGCCGTTCCACGCCGTGGCGGTGCGCGAGAGCAGTGAAGTCCACCTTCAGCACGTCGGAGTGGATGATGTTGAGTTCACCGACGCTGGCGGCGCGTGCCTGCAGGCCAGGGATCAGGTCCGTGTCCAGTTCGATTGCCGTGAGTTTGCCCGCCGCCGCGAGTAGAGGAAGCGTGAGTGCGCCTTCGCCGGGACCGATCTCCACCACGAAGTCGTCAGGGCGCGGAGAAATCGCGCTGACGATGCGCTCGATGTAGCGCTTCTCGTGCAGGAAGTGCTGGCCGAAACTTTTCTTGGGGCGGGCGTTCATGAAATTCCTTGCAGATGGGCGCGGCGTCGTGCCACGAGCTCAAGCGCCATCTTCGCTGCTGCGATCAGGCTGGACGGATCGCCGCGACCCGTACCGGCGAGATCGAGTGCAGTGCCGTGATCGACGGACGTGCGAATGAAAGGCAGGCCCAGCGTGAGGTTCACCGTGCGATCAAATGCTTCGCTCTTGAGTACCGGCAGCGCCTGGTCGTGATACATCGCCAGCACGGCGTCGTAGCGCTCTCGCATCGAGGGCACAAAGGCCGTATCGGCGGGTAGGGGGCCGAGCAGCCGCATGCCTTGAGCGCGGAGCTCGTCAAGCGTGGGAATGATGGTGTCGAGCTCTTCGCGTCCGAGGTGACCGCCTTCGCCCGCGTGGGGGTTGAGGCCGAGCACGGCGATGCGTGGCTCAGGCAGGCCAAATTTATCGTGGAGTTCGCGATGGACGATGCGCAGCACGCGCACGAGCGCGTCGCGGGTGATCGATGCCGGCACGGCAGAGAGCGGGAGGTGTGTGGTTGCCAGCGTCACCCGTAGCTCCGGACTCGCCAGCATCATCACCACGTCGGCGTTGGTGCGCTCGGCGAAGAACTCCGTGTGGCCACTGAAGCGAATGCCGGCTTCGTTGATCGAGGATTTCTGCAAGGGCGCCGTGACGATGGCGGCGTAGCGCCCACTCATGCAGCCGTCAGCAGCTTCGGCCAGCGTGGCGAGTACGTGCCGGGCGTTGGCTGGGTCGGGTGTGCCGGGAGTCTCTGCGGCATCCAGCGGAATATGCCGGATACGCAATTGGCCGGGTCGGCGCTCGGTGATGTCGGTGCCGTCATCGTCGATTAGCTGGACGGGCTGACCGCAGCGCATGGCGGCGCGCTCCAGCAGGTTTCGATCCGTGACTGCAACGAAATTGGCCGCCAGCGGAGTGGCGGCCAATCGGATAAGCAGTTCGGGACCGATCCCCGCTGGCTCACCTGCGGTGATGGCCAGCCGGGGGAGGGTCTGGGCGTTCAACGTGGCCTCAGGAGGACTTCTGGCTCTGCTGGGCGTTCGGGTCGCGCAGTTCGGGTACCAGAATGTTCACGTAGGCGCCGGAACGCATCTCGCGCAGGTAGTCCTCATACGCCTGCTCGGCCTTGCGGTTACCAATGGCTTGGCGGGCCTGGTTGCGCTCCAGCTCGTCCGTGCGGTCGCTCTGGCGGGTGCCAAGGCGCTCAAGGATGTGCCAGCCGGCTTCGCTCTGGAACGGCTGCGAAACCTGCTCGTCCTTCAGATCGTTCAGGTGCTGGGCAATGGTGGAGCCCCAGTCGTTCTGCATGAACCAGCCCATGTCGCCGCCGTTGTTCGCGGTGGTGTCGTCCTTGGAGTTCTCCTTCGCCAGTTTCGCGAAGTCCTCATGTTTGTTGACGAGGCGGTTATACAGATCCTCGGCCTTCTGATGGGCCTGCTCCGGCGTCATCAGCTCGCTCGGGCGGATCAGGATCTGGCGGGCATGGAACTCCTGCACCACCTGACGGCTGGGCTGGCGCTGCTCGATCAGCTTCAGGATATGGAAGCCGGTCGGACCGCGCATGGCGGGGGAGACGTCGCCGGGCTTCATGTTGCCCACGGCGTCGGCAAATGCCGGCGGGATTTCGTCCATGCGACGCCAGCCAAGGTCGCCGCCTTCGAGGGCATCCTGACCGTCCGAATAGCGGATGGCGGCCGCATGGAAGTCCATGCCGCCCTTGATGGCGTCCGTGGCTTGGGTCGCCTTGTCCTGGGCTGCCTTGATATCGGCGGCGCTGGCGCCGGCCGGCACGCTGACCTGGATGTGCGCCAAGTGGACCTCGCCCGCCTTGTAGGTGGGGCTTGCCAGCATGTTGTTGATTTCGCTATCGGTAATGGTCACCTGATCGCGAATCACGCTGTCATGCAGACGCTGGGCCACCAACTGGTCGGACAACTGGTGGCGAAACGCGGCAAAGCTGCCGCCGTCGGCCTCCACAGCCGCACGCAGCTGTTCCGGTGTCATGTGGTTCTGCTGAGCCACGGCATTCACTGCCTGGTCGACGTCGGCATCAGACACGCGGATACCCTGGTCGTCGGCGCGTTGCACCTGCAGTTTCATCAGGACGAGGCGATCCAGTACCTGGCGCTGCAGCACGTCCATCGGGGGCAGCTGGCCTGGGTTGCTGGCGTACTGCTGCTGGACCGAACGCACGGCCTCGTTCAGCTCGCTCTGCAGGATCACCCCTTCGTCCACCACCGCCACGATACGGTCGAGCGGCTGGTTGCCCTGAGCCGCCTGCGGCAACAGTTGGGCATGAGCGGGCAGGGCGGTCGCGGTGGCGACCGCAAGCAGGAACAACGCGAGAGGCTGCTTCATCAGAGTCCGGGGCCTTCAATCGCCGTAGGCGACAGGGAAGTTATTGATAACCAAGAATACCATTGCGCAGGATGTTTTCCGACTGACCGGAGAAGTTACCCATGCCCTTGAACTGCACCTCGAACATGATCGCTGTATTGGTCGTCCCAACCTGCGTCGTGGTGTCGTAGGTGTTCACGTAGCGGCGCCCTACCAGGCGCAGCGCCACGCAACAGCTGTCGTACTGCACGCCGGCCGTGGCCTCCACGGTCTTCTTGTCAAGTACTGAATAGGCCCAGTGGCCGATCAGGCGCCAGCGGTCGGAGAGGGGGTAGACCACAGAGGCGTCGTATTGTTCCAGCAGGGGCGTTTCCGCGCCGGGCTGCCGACGGTAGCGGTAGGAGAAGTTGATCACGCCGTCGGTCTTGAGACGGTACTGGACGCCAATGGCGCCAAGATCCGTGAGACTAGTGTTGGGGTTCCACTGGTACTGGGAGGTCACCTTCCAGTTGTCATTGAGCTGACTGGTGAGATCGATGACGTAGTCGGAGCCGGACCAGTTGGTGGCGGGCGTGACCTGATTTGGGCTGCCGTACTTGGGTAGCTGAACTCGTTGCTGCGTGAAATAACGGATCTGTCCGAAGTCGATCGATAAGCGCTCTACGCCGTTGTTGTCCAGCAGGCGCGTGGTCAGCATGGCGCTGAGGTTGTTTGCGTTGATCTGGCGGTCAGCACCGGAGTACGTATTGGGTGTGAACAACTCCCACGTGTCGAACGACATGATATTGGTGTCGAACAGCGGGATATTGTTCTGATTGCGATACGGGACATAGAGGTAATACAGGCGCGGTTCGAGCGTCTGCGTATAGTCGGTGCCGAACAGCGATGTGCTTCGATCAAAGATCAAGCCGTTGTCGATGCTGACGATGGGTAGCGAGCGGCTGGGGGAGCCGTTGGTAAAGGGTGAGGCTACCCCTGGCGCGAGCAGACTAGTCGAATTTGGCCCATATCCGGTGTAACCGTACTGCTGGTAGTTGCCGATCAAGTCGTAAGCGGTGTAGCGGTAGGCCACCCTCGGCTTCACGAACCAAGCGGCACCCTGGAAATTGGCCTGGATATAGGGGTACAGATCCAAGCGGTTGCCCTCGACCGCTTCATCCTTGCGGAATGCGACGGCCTCGGTATTGGCACCGACATCGAGCCAGCGGTTGATCGGGTAGTCCACGGTGAACGTCGCGCGCGGCCAGCGTTTGTACTGCACGCTCGCGTCAGGCAACGAGTAGTCGACATTCTGGTAGTAGTCCGCGCCGAAGGCAGCGTTCCAGTACACCTTGTCCCACCACTTGCCACCGCCCGAAATGTAGGTGGACGAGGTCAGCTGGCCGACGGATGTTGTGTAGAGATCGCTGCCGAAGTCGCGGAGATAGTTGCGATCGGACGCACGGTTGATGCCGATATTGAGCGACCACGGCCCATAGATCTGCGTGTGGTCGTAGTACTTGAGCAGCCAGCGGTTCTTGCCGTCGGTATTGGCGGTGCCGTCCGGATCACTCTGGCCGTTGTCGTGCGGCAGAAACTCGAAATTGATCTGTCCCAAGCTGCCGGGGACCAGGTAGCGGAATTCGCTCGCCAGCATCACGCCACGATCGGCATAGAGGCGGGGGTCGAGCGTGGCGTCGTAGTTGGGCGCCAGGTTGAGGTAGTACGGCGCGCTGATCGTGAACCCCGAGCGGCTGGAGCTGCCGAAGGAGGGCGTCAGGAAGCCGGTCTTGCGGTCATCGTTGATCGGAAACGAGAAGGTCGGCAACCAGAAGAACGGCACGCTGTACAGATACATCGTGGCGTTGTGCGCCACGCCCTCGCCAGTCTCCTTGTCCATGCGGATGTCCTTGGCATGGATCTCCCACACGTGGTTGCCGACGTCGCAGGTGGAGTAGGTGGCGACGAAGTAGCGGCTACGCTGGTCGTCCAGCATCTGGCCCTGCACCGCCACGCCGTTGCCGCGGTTGGTCAGCATCTGATAGGCGACGTTGTCGGCAATGGCCGTGCTGGCATCTTGATTGCCGCGGATATGGTCCGACGAGGTGAGCTGCCCGGCTTCCTGGTAACGGACGTTGCCGCGCGCATCGAAGTCCGTGGTGTCCTGGTTGTAGTCAGTTACGTCCGACTGAATGCGCTGGTCAGCCCGGTCTACCTTCACGTTGCCTTCCAGGTGGTAGATGCTCTGGTTAGAGCTGTCCACGCGTTCAGCCACAACGTACGTGTTTGAGGTGTTGCGGACCGAGCTGTCCTTGCTCATCGTCGGGTCGTAGAACGACAGCATGGCGTTAGGCCGACACATGCTGTAGTTCAGCGGGCGCTGCGGGCAGCGGTACGTGCCCAGCGGGCAGGACGGCACTGTCGACCGCGGAGCGTTGCTCGGCGGAGACGTCGGTGAAGGCTGATCGGGGTTAGTCGGAGCCGTCGGGCTGGGCTGATCCAATGCCGACTGTGCCTCGACCGGGCCACCGAACAGGGCGAGGGCGGCGGCAACCGCCAACAGGCGGCGAGGGGGCAGGTGGCGCGGAGGGAGCTTGGGCGTCACGATGGCAGTCTATCGGCTGGGAGGCTCGTAAAACTAGCAGAAAGGCCCCATGGACGGCAGTTGGTAGGGTCACTCTCCAGAACAGGATTCAGCATGACTGATCAGAAAGCAGCCAAAAGCGATGACCAGTGGCGTGCTGAGCTGACGCCGCAGCAATATGCGGTGTGCCGGTGTTCGGCGACCGAGCCGCCGTTCAGTGGCAAGTGGTACCGCCACAAGGTCGCGGGGACTTACGTCTGCGTGGCTTGCCGGGTGCCGCTGTTTGCGTCCGAGGCAAAGTACGACTCGGGCTCAGGCTGGCCAAGCTTTTTTCAGCCGCTGACCCGTCAAGCTGTTGGTCTCCGGCAGGACGAGAGCCACGGCATGCGCCGCACCGAGGCGCGCTGTGCTGCATGTGAGTCGCATCTGGGGCATGTCTTTCCGGATGGCCCCAAGCCCACTGGCTTGCGCTATTGCATCAATTCGGTGGCGTTGGATTTCGTGCCCGCCGGCGATTGATTCAAGCTTCGAGCAGTTCGCCTACGTGGGCGGCGACGCTGGTGGAGAGGGCGAGCAGGTTGTAACCGCCTTCCAGGGTCGACACTACTCGCCCCTGGGCATGGGCGTGCGCGACATCGACCAGCCGCTGGGTGATCCAGGCGTAGTCTTCGCTGCCCAGGCGCAGATCGGCCAATGGGTCGTTGCGATGCGCATCGAAGCCCGCCGACACCAGCAGCAGCTGCGGCCGAAAGGCGTGCAGTCTTGGAATCAGCACGCCTTCCCACAACTCGCGAAATTCATAGGAGCCATCTCCCGGTGATAGCGGCGCGTTGACGATATTGCCCACGCCGTGTTCATCAGGGCTTCCCGTTTCCGGGTACAGCGGCATCTGATGGCTGGAGATAAACAGCACGCGCGGCTCGCGGGCGAAGATGTCCTGCGTGCCATTGCCGTGATGGACGTCGAAATCGGCGATGGCCACGCGCTTAAGGCCGTGCTCGGCCATGGCATGCGCTGCGCCCACGGCCACGTTGTTGAACAGGCAGAAACCCATGGCCCGCTCAGGCGTCGCGTGGTGTCCGGGCGGGCGCACCGCGCAAAAGGCCTTGCCGCCCTGGGCGCTCAGCACCGCGTCCACGGCCGCTACCACGGCGCCAGCCGCGCGTAGCGCGGCTTCGGCTGAGCCGGCCGACATCAGTGTGTCTTCGTCAAGGCGGATTGTGCCGTCCTGAGGTGCGATGCCGAGAATGTGCTCTACGTGTTCGGCTGCATGCACGCGCAGCAATTGCCCGCGCGTGGCGCGAGGCGCCTCGATACGGTCGAGCGCGGCGAAGCGATCACTGTCCAGTGCCTGCAGGACGGCGCGAAGGCGGGCCGGGGATTCAGGCCGGGCCGGGCCGGGATCGTGCTGCAGACAACTGGCGTGGGTGTAGAGCCGCAGCATCGAGGATCAGGCCTGAGGCTTTCGCCGACGCTCGTGATTCCAGAGCACCTCGCCGTGGCCGCTGGTGCGGGCCAGCACGCGAGACACGACGAACAGCAGGTCGGAGAGGCGGTTGAGGTAACGCTGCGCTTGGGGACGCACTTCCTCCACACGCCCAAGTCCAATCACTTCGCGTTCGGCGCGGCGGCACACGGTGCGCGCAAGATGGCAGCAAGAGGCCGCCATGCCGCCGCCGGGCAGGATGAAGTCTTTAAGCGGCGGCAGCGGGTCGTTGAACGCATCGAGCACCTGTTCCAGGCGCTCGATATCGGCATCGTGGACCATCGCCATGCCGGGAATGCACAGCTCACCGCCGAGGTCGAACAGATCGTGCTGCACCTGCGTCAGCGCTTCCCGCACATCGTCGGTAACACCGTCGGATGCGAGCACCATGCCTAGCGTGCTGTTGAGTTCGTCCACGGTGCCGTAGGCGGAAACACGCAGCGAATCCTTGGCGACGCGTGAGCCATCGCCAAGGCCGGTGCTGCCGTCATCGCCCGTGCGGGTGTAGATCTTCGAGAGGCGGTTACCCATAGAGATCAGCGCGACAGCCGGGAGGAATCGGCATGACCCAGCAGGCGCGACAACTGCACCACCAGGCCGTGCATCACCAAGCCAAGCGCCACATAGAGCACCGTGGTTTCGAGGAAGAAACCGTACCAGTCGGTCATGTTGGAGAGCCACGCGGCGACGCTGCGCGGCTGCGGCACGCTGTTACTCAGCCAGTAGAAGCTGCCATTGGATATCACGTAGCAGGCCAGCCAGCTCACCAGTACGGCGCTGACGGTGAGCGCGAGGCTGCTGGCGTTGAAGCCGAGCTTGCGTCCGGCCAACCAGCTACCGCCCAGCCACAGGCTGAGATACGACGGCACCAGGAACCAGTAGGCCGCGGAGACGCAGTAGTGATCCCAGAAGTTGATGCCCTGGTTGCTGATGACCAGATAATCGACCAGCACGGCCTCGACCATCAGCAGGGGGAACGCCCAGCGTGCCGAACCGCGCAGCCAGAAGCCGGCTAGAAAGAAGATGCCCCAGGATGCATCCCAGATGTCGTGATGGAACAGCGAAAGATGGATGCGCGTGGCAGCCATCACCGCGGCCAAGGCCAGGAAGATGCCCAGGCGCTGGGTCTGCGTCTTAGCCATGAGTTGCTCCAGAATAAGGTCGCGTCGTAAGCAGAGACTGAGTTTAGCGCAATTGCGCTAAGCCCAGATGGGGCAGGCCCCGGGCGCGTATGATTCGGCGCCATGACGAACTCATCCTTTCAGGCGGCTGCACGGCAGCCGGTGCTCATCGTTGGCGGCGGGCTGGTTGGTGCCAGTCTGGCCATCGCCCTGGACGCTGCGGGCATCGACGCCGTTATGGTCGAGGCAGCCGCGCCGCGGGTGGGCGAGCAGCCAAGCTACGACGAGCGCAATCTGGCGCTGGCTCGATCTACCGTGAACGGCCTGACCGCCATTGGCGTGTGGAAGCACGCACAGGCGCAGGCTACGGCGATCCGTCATATCCACGTCACGCGGGCTGGCGAGTTCGGCAGCGTGCAGATGGATGCCGCGCGCCAGGGCGTCGATGCGATGGGCTGGACACTGCCCGCGCGCGAACTCGGTGCGGCGTTGTTGCGTCGGCTCGATGAATGCACACGCCTGCGCCGCCTGGCGCCGGCCCGCGTCGAGTCACTCGAACCGTTGGCCGAGGGTTGGCGTGCCCGTATCCAAACCAGCGAAGGGCCCGTCGATATCGACACCCCCTTGCTGGTTGGTGCCGATGGCACGGGCTCCTTCGTGCGCGAACGTCTGGGCATCGAGGCGGAACGCCACGATTACCGGCAGACTCTGTTCGTCTGCACGATGACGCCGGAGCGCGATCACGCGCATCGTGCCTATGAGCGTTTTGCCGACAACGGCCCGATTGCACTGCTTCCCCTTGCCGGTCGCCGCTGCGGACTGGTGCTTACCGTGCCGCAGCATGAGGCCAAGTCGGTGGAGGCGATGGACGATGAAGCCTTTGTCGCGTTGGCGCAGGAGCGATTCGGCTGGCGTCTGGGCCGCCTGGGCCGACCGGGCAAGCGCCACCCTTATGCGATCCAGCGCGTCGCCGCTCGTTCGCTGGTGTCTGGACGTGCTGTGCTGGTCGGTAATGCCGCGCAGACGGTGCATCCCATTGGCGCGCAGGGCTTTAACCTCGGATTGCGCGACGCGCTCACGTTGGCCGAGTTGCTCACCGGTGCTGCCGATCCCGGCGCGGAAGGGCTGCTAGCGAACTACGCCGCCCGCCGCGCGCCGGATCGCGAAGGCACCATGGTCATGAGCCACGGACTGGTGCAACTGGCTTGCCTGCCGCAACCGCTGCTGGGGCCGTTGCGCTCGATGGCCATGCTGGCATTCGATCGCGTGCCACCGCTACAACGCCTGATGGCCCGTCGTGGTATGGGTTTTCGCGGCGAGCCGCCCAAGGCCGTGCTGGAGCGCTTGCCATGAACGCGACGGCTTCTTCTCGCCACGAATCATCGCGTCGTCGCGGCCCGGCCTTCGATGTCGCGGTAGTCGGCGGTGGCATGGTGGGTGCGGCGGCAGCACTGGCACTGGCCCGTGCCGGATTCGCCACGGCACTGATCGAGGCGCGCGCACCGGCACCGTGGTCCGCGAATGACGATGTAGATCTTCGCGTGGTCGGGCTGGCGCCATCGTCGATCGCGCTCCTGCACGAGATTGGCGTCTGGACGTCCATCCGCACCTCGCGCGCAAGCCCTTATGCAAACATGCACGTGTGGGACGCGGCGAGTGGTTCGGCCATCCATTTCGATGCTGCCGACGACGATCGCGACCTGCTGGGCTACATCGTGGAAAACAACCTCGTGCAGTGGCAGCTTTGGCAGGCGCTGGATGCCGCCGGCGTGCGTCGCCTTTGCCCCGCAAAGATCAGTAGCTATGAGGTGCTTGAAGATCGTGTGCAGTTGTCCCTGAACGGCGCCGAGACCGACGCGGTTTCCGCCCGTTTGCTGGTCGCCGCCGATGGCGCGGCCTCACCCTTGCGCGCGATGGCGGGTATCGAGACCACGGGGCGCGATTACGCACAACGTGGCGTCGTTGCACACGTACAGACCGAGCGGCCGCACGAGGGAACAGCGTGGCAGCGCTTTCTGGACACTGGGCCGCTGGCCTTGTTGCCGCTGGCCGATGGCCGCAGCTCCATCGTGTGGTCCTTGCCGGAAGACGAAGCGCAGCGTGTGCTTGCGCTGGACGATGAAGCATTCTTTGAGGAGCTGGGCGTGGCTAGCGATTTCCGCCTTGGCCGCATCACAGGCGCCACGCCGCGCGCAGCGTTCCCGCTGCGGCTGCAACTGGCCGAAACCTATCAGGCCGAGCGCTTCGTGCTGCTCGGCGATGCGGCGCATGCGGTGCATCCGCTGGCGGGGCAGGGCGTGAATCTTGGCTTGCGCGATGTCGCCGAGTTGCGCGACACGCTGGTCGCCGCCCGCGACGCGGGCAGTGATATCGCGGCTGCGCACGTGTTGCGCCGATACGCACGTCGCCGGCGCAGTGCCGATACCGTCGATGCCCTCGGTTTCGACGCGCTGGCGCGCATCTACGCATGGCAATCGTCGCCATGGGTGGCGGCGCGCGGTCTCGGGGTGAAACTGATCGACAAACTGTCACCCATCAAGCGCAGACTGGCGAAGCACGCCGCTGGTCTATAGACCTGCAGGGAAGTGACATGGGTGGCAAATACGTTTGCAAGGAACATGATTCCCTGGGGAAGATGGCCTGCGTCAGCGCCTCACTGGGCCCGCTGATACTCCAAGGATCGCTGGCGGGGGCCAGTGTCCATACGATTCGGACGCTTAGCCCCGATCGTGACGAAGCTCATCGAGTAAGCAGCGCCTATTTGGACGCCCAGGACTTCGAGCGGGTTGTGGCTTATCTCAAGTCAAACGATCGGGCGGAACTTTGCCTAGTAGATCGGGAGCGATCAGCGAAGGCATTGAATGATCGCCTCTTCATGCAAAAAATGAAGCGCAGTTTTCGTTTGGCATGTCCCGCTTGTCTGGCTCAAGCGCTGGAAAAAAGTATCTGATTTACCCGTGGTAGTCACCGCAATAAGGAGATCCTCATGCGCATTGCCCGCCTTTGCAGTTTTCTATTGTTTGCAGGATTCACCGTTGCCGCGCAGGCGAAGATGGTGGAAAAGCCGATCGAGTGGACGCAGGACGGCACCACCTTTCACAGTGTGCTGGTCTATGACGACGCGGTGACCACCAAGCGCCCGGGTCTGGTCATGGTGCCCAACTGGTACGGCGTGAACGATCTCGCCATCAAGAAGGCGGAGATGATCGCCGGCAAGGACTACGTGATCCTGCTCACCGACATGTACGGCGCAAAGATCCGTCCGACCAATGATGACGAAGCCAAGGCCGCGATCAAGCCGCTCTACGGCGACCGCGTACTGATGCGCAAGCGCGCCAATATGGCGCTGGATCAGTTGAAGGCGCAGGCTAAGACCGCACCCATCGACCTCAGCAAGCTCGCTGCGATCGGCTTCTGTTTCGGCGGCACGGCGGTTCTTGATCTTGCGCGCAGTGGCGCCGACGTGGCCGCCGTCGTGTCGTTCCATGGTGGCCTGCAGACGGATGATCCGTCACTGGCCAAGAACATCAAGGCGCGCGTGCTAGTGATGAACGGCGCCGATGACAAGGGCACCATGCCCGACGCCGACAAGTTCATGGACGAAATGCGCGCTACCAAGGTCGACTGGCAGTTCGTTGTGCTGGGCAATGCCGTGCACTGCTTCACCGAGACAGACCAGCACAGCGCCGGTTGCGCCTATGACGAACGCGCCGCCCAGCGCAGCTATCGCATGATGCGGGATTGGCTGCACGGGGCGTTCAGCGGTACGCCGTAATCCAGTCGTGAATCGGGGCGCACACTTCTTGTGCGCTCCGTAGGCTTAGAAGCTGCGCTGCACCGAATAGTCCGCCAGCGTCGCCATGGCATCGCGCCAGGGTGAATCGGGCAGCACGCGCAACGCGTCGCGCGCAGCGTCAGCGTGCATCACCGCGCGCTCGTGGGTGCGCTCCAGTGCGCCGGAATCGCGGATGGCCGCGATGATGCGGTCCAGCGAATCCAGCCCGCCGTGCTCGATGGCATGGCGCAGCGACTGTTTCTGTTCGGCATCCGCGCGTTGCAGCGCGTAGATCAGCGGCAGCGTGGGCTTGCCCTCGGCGAGGTCGTCGCCGATGTTCTTGCCCAGCGTGCCCGCGTCGGACACATAGTCGAGCAGGTCGTCGGCGATCTGGAACGCATAACCCAACTGCATACCGTAGTGGCGCAATGCAGCGCATTGATCCGCTGGTAGCCCGCCGAGCAGCCCGCCGAGTTCCGTCGCGGCGGCGAACAGCACTGCCGTCTTGCGTTCGATCACATTGAGGTAGGACGCCTCGTCGACGTCGGCATTGCCGATGTTGAGCAATTGCAGCACCTCGCCTTCGGCGATGGTGTTGGTGGTGTTGGCCAGGATGCGCATGATGCGCATGTCATCCAGCTCAACCATCATCTGGAACGAACGCGAGTAGAGGAAGTCACCCACCAGCACGCTGGCAGCGTTGCCCCACAGCGCGTTGGCAGTCTTGCGGCCGCGACGCAGGTCCGACTCGTCCACCACGTCGTCGTGCAGCAGGGTGGAGGTGTGGATGAACTCGATGACAGCCGCCAGCTTGATGTGGTGTTCGCCGTGGTAACCCGCCGCGTTGGCGGCCAGTACATGCAGCATCGGACGCAGTCGCTTGCCACCGCCCGCGATGATGTGGTCGGCGATCTGGTTGATCAACACCACGTCCGACGAAAGGCGTTGGCGGATCAGCGAGTCGACCCGGTGCATGTCTGCGGCGGCGAGCCCTCGGACGGCGGCAAAGTCGGCAGAGCGGCGGGTGTCGGCTTGGGTCGTGGTCATGAGGCGATCGTAGCGTCGTATCTCAGGGATTATAGAGAGAGAACGGCGCAAGAAACCGCCGCGACACGGCACCACGGTTGGTTTTTTGGACCGAAACGTAATAATCGCTGGCTGATGCGACCCTTTTAAGAAGCCCCCGGTGAGCAAACTAACCCCACTTGAGCGGCGCAGTGCGTTGACCCTGGCCTGCGTGATCAGCCTGCGTTTGTTCGGCCTGTTCCTGATCATGCCGGTGTTTTCGCTGTATGCGCAGCGCCTGCCGGATGCAACGCCGTGGCTGATCGGGTTGGCCCTGGGTGTGTATGGGTTAGGGCAGGTCCTGCTGCAGATCCCGCTGGGGCTGCTGTCTGACCGCATCGGCCGTAAGCCCGCGATTACGCTAGGTCTGCTGGTGTTCGCGGCCGGCGGGCTGGTGGCTGCGATGTCGCACACGCTGCTCGGCATCGTGATCGGGCGGGCCCTGCAGGGTATGGGCGCTGTCGCCGGGGCGGGAACGGCGCTGGCCGCCGACCTGACCCGGCATGAGAACCGCAGCAAGGTGATGGGCATCATTGGCGTCTCTATTGGCGTGGCGTTCCTGCTGGCGCTGATCCTGGGGCCGCCGCTGGAAGCACTTGGCGGGTTGCCGGGCCTGTTTGCTGCTACCTCCGCCCTTGCGCTGGCAGCCCTGGTGTTGCTGTGGTTGATCGTGCCCACACCGGAGCGACCCTCGGCACCGGCGTCGGCCTCGCTCGGTGGCGTTCTATCGATGCTGCGTGACGGCCGCCTGCTGGTGCTCAACGGCTCAGTGTTCTTCCTGCACCTGCTGTTGACGGCCAGTTTCGTGGGCTTGCCGCTGCTGTTGGCGGACCGTCTGCAGTTGCCGGTGAATCGCCATTGGGAGCTCTACCTCCCGGTGATGGTGATCGCCGCCTTCGTGATGGGCGCCTGTCTGCGCCGCATGCGCGATCTGACGCAGAGCCTGCGAGTAGTGGCCGTGTGCGTGGTGGCGGTGGGGCTCGGGTTGCTCGGCCTAGGCGTGGCCGGGACCCACGTTGCTGCGCTGGGGCTGGCGGCCGCCGTGTTCTTCTCGGCCTTTAACCTACTGGAAGCGGCCTTGCCCAGCCTGGTCTCCCAATTGGCGCCGGGGGCATTACGCGGCGCGGCCATGGGGGCCTATTCGACCAGCCAGTTCCTGGGTGCTTTCGTGGGTGGTGCCGTGGGAGGCATAGCACTGGGGCGCCTGGGTATCGAGGGCATTTTCCTGTGCTCTGCGGCCCTGACTTTGCTTTGGTTGCCGCTGGTTCTGCTGGGTGCCCGGCGGATGGCCGGTGCGGCAGGTCTGGCAGGCGGCACCGCCGAAGCCTCCAGCGGCGCCTGACTGGCTAAAAAGAGCGCAAAACCGCATTGCGTTTGCGCCCCGTAACCCCAATCATCGTGGCGCTGGGCGGCATGTCGCCGCCTGATAGGGCGGCGAGGTTGGCGTCCATGGCTCACCACATCATCGAACTCATCGCGCAGTACGGACTGCTGCTGGTTTTCGTCAACGTGCTCGTCGAGCAGGCGGGCGTTCCCGTGCCCGCCGTGCCCACCATGATCGTGGCCGGCGCGCTGGCGTCGATGGAGCGGCTTCCATTGACGGGCGTGGTGGCGGCGGCTGTGCTCGCCTGCCTCCTGGCCGATTACGCCTGGTATGCGGCCGGCCGCTATTTCGGCGGCAGCGTCATGCGTACGCTGTGCCGTATTTCCTTGTCCCCCGACTCTTGCGTCAGGCAGTCGGAACTGCGATTCCAGAAGTGGCGCGGAAGCATCTTGCTGCTGGCCAAGTTTGTGCCAGGCCTGTCCACCGTGGCTCCGCCGCTGGTCGGTGCGATGGGATTGCGCACGGCGCCTTTCATCCTGTTCGACGGCCTGGGTTCGCTCATGTGGGTGGGCACGGCAGTCAGTCTTGGGTACATCTTCGCCAATCAGATCGATGCCGTGCTGATGGCCTTGGCCAATGCCGGCAGCGTGGCGCTCATGTTCATCGGCTGTCTGCTCGCGCTCTACATCATCGTCAAGTGGTGGCAGCGGCATCACCTGATGCGCACCCTGCGCATGGCGCGCATCACCGTGGAAGAACTCAACGACGTCGTGAACAACGGCGGCAACCCGGTGATCGTGGATGTGCGTTCGGATGGCGCGCGGCTGGTTGACGCGCGTGTCATTCCCGGTGCCTTGCTGGCAGATATCAACAGCATCGAGCGCATCGCCGATACCGTGCCACCGGACACGGAGCTGGTGCTCTATTGCACCTGCCCCAACGAATACTCCGCGGCGCTGGTGGCCAAGGCGCTGATGCTGCGGGGGTACAAGCGCGTGCGTCCGCTGCTGGGCGGCCTGGACGCCTGGGATGCGGCAGGCTACCCGGTGCATCGCATGTCGGTGGCGGAAGAGGTCGTGGTTTCTCACGCCGTTTGATTCGCGTGTCCTGGGCGCTGTAACCCAGGTACGGGGCAAATTTTTACGGCTTCTATACGCGGCCGATGGAAATCACTACCCCTTTCTTATGCGCCACTGCCGACAATTTTCATCGTTAACTAACACGGTGAATCGGGCATCCATGGACGCCATCTACCTCCTTTTTTCGATCGTGCTGTTCGCTGCGGCGCTCGGCTTCCTGCTGATCTGCGACCGCCTGGGCCGCCGCCCCTGACGACCGCCGGTCGCCGCTGTTGGCGACCGGGTCCGCGCCTTTCCTCCGGGAGACTCCTTCAATGAACGCGTTGTATTTCGTGGCTGCCGTCATTGCGGTGGCCCTGACGGGCTACCTGTGCGTGGCCCTGCTCAAACCGGAGTGGTTCGAATGACCACCTTTGACATTTTTCAGGTTGTGCTCTTCGTGGGCGTGCTGCTCGTGCTGATCAAGCCGGTCGGCGCCTATATGGCATTGGCCTTCGCCGATACGTCCAACGGCGTAAATCGCGTGGGTGGCAAGGTCGAGCATCTGCTCTACCGTCTCTCGGGCGTGAGCGCCGACGACCAGATGAGCTGGAAGCGCTATGCCATCGCCATGTTGCTGTTCAATATGGCTGGCCTCTTCCTGCTGTACGCCTTGCAGCGCGTGCAGCAGTGGCTTCCGCTGAACCCTCAGCATTTCGATGCGCTGTCGCCGGATCTGGCGATGAATACCGCCATCAGCTTCGTCAGCAACACCAACTGGCAGGCTTACGGCGGTGAAAACACCATGAGCTACCTGACCCAAATGGTGGGTCTGGCGGTGCAGAACTTCCTGTCGGCCGCCACGGGCATTGCCGTGCTGCTGGCGGTGGTGCGTGGCTTCACACGCCGTAGTGCCGATAGCGTCGGCAACTTCTGGGTCGATATGACCCGCAGCACGCTCTATGTGTTGTTGCCGTTCTCGCTGGTGGTCGCGCTGCTGCTTTCCTCGCAGGGCGTGGTGCAGAACTTCAAGAACTATGTCGATGTTCCGCTGATGCAGAACACGACGGCCGTGGAAACGGTGAAGGACGCTGCCGGCAACACGGTGAAGGACGCTCAGGGCAAGGACGTGACCAAGTCGAGCACGGTCTCCACGCAGACCTTGCCGATGGGCCCGGCCGCCTCGCAGATCGCGATCAAGCAGCTCGGCACCAATGGCGGCGGCTTCTTCAACGCGAACTCCGCCCACCCGTATGAAAACCCGACGCCGTTCAGCAACTTTATCGAGATGCTGGCGATCTTCCTGATTCCTGGGGGACTTTGCTACACGTTTGGCAGCATGGTCGGCGACCGCCGCCAGGGCTGGGCGATCCTCGCCACCATGCTGCTCATTTTTGTCCCTCTCGCCTTCGGCGCAATCGCCGCCGAACAGGCCGGCAACCCGGCACTGCACGGCCTGGCTGTCGACCAGCAGGCCTCCGCGCTGCAGGCCGGTGGCAACATGGAAGGCAAGGAAACGCGCTTCGGCATCGCTGCCAGTGGCCTGTTCTCCACCGTCACCACCGCGGCCTCGTGCGGCGCAGTGAACAACATGCACGACTCGCTTACCCCGCTGGGTGGCCTGGTGCCGATGTGGCTGATGCAGTTGGGTGAAGTGATCTTCGGCGGTGTCGGTTGCGGTCTCTACGGCATGCTGGCCTTCGCGGTGGTCGCGGTGTTCATCGCTGGCCTGATGGTGGGCCGTACACCCGAATACCTGGGCAAGAAGATCGAAGCGCACGAAATGAAGATGGCCAGCCTCGCCGTGCTGGTGCCCTGTGCGCTGGTGGTGATCTGCACGGCTATCGCGGTGATGACGCCGGCGGGTGTGGCAGGCGTGGGCAACCCGGGTGCGCACAGCTTCAGCGAGATCCTCTATGCGGTGTCGTCGGCCTCGAACAACAACGGCAGCGCATTCGGCGGTCTCTCGGCAAATACCCCGTTCTGGAACGTGTTGCTGGGTGTGTGCATGTACCTGTCGCGCTTCCTGCTCGCCATCGCGATGCTTGCCATGGCCGGCTCGTTGGCCGCCAAGCGCCACGTGCCACCGTCGGCCGGCACGCTGCCTACGCATACACCGCTGTTCGTGACCCTGCTTGCTTGCGTGGTGGTCGTGGTGGGCGCGCTCACCTTCCTCCCCGCGCTGGCTCTCGGCCCCATCGCCGAATTCCTGATGTCGGTGCGCTGATCGGCGCACGAAGGAACATTGATCCATGACAACGACTCATACCCCCGTCCACGGCGTTCGCAGTTTCGACCGCGACCTGATCGTGAAAGCCATCGCGGACTCGTTCCGCAAACTGTCGCCGAAGCAGCAGTTCCGCAATCCGGTGATGTTCGTGGTGTTCGTGTGCAGCGTGCTGACCACTTTGCTGTGGGTGCAAGCACTGACCGGCCACGGCGAGGCGCCAACCAGCTTCATCTTCTGGGTGACGATCTGGCTGTGGTTCACCCTGCTGTTCGCGAACTTCGCCGAAGCGCTGGCAGAGGGCCGCGGCAAGGCACAGGCTGCTGCACTGCGCAGCTCGCGCAAAGATGTGGTGGCCAAGCGCCTCGCTGCGCCGACCAAGGACGCCGCCGTGACGTTCACGCCGTCCTCCGAGCTGCGCGTGGGTCATCACGTGCTGGTCGAGGCGGGTGAACAGATGCCCGGCGACGGCGAAGTGGTGATGGGCGCGGCTAGCGTCGATGAAAGCGCTATCACCGGCGAATCCGCGCCGGTGATCCGCGAATCCGGCGGTGACCGCAGCGCGGTGACCGGTGGCACGCGTGTACTGTCGGACTGGCTGGTGGTGCGCATCACCGCCAATCCCGGCGAAAGCTTCCTGGATCGCATGATCGCCATGGTGGAAGGCGCATCGCGTCGCAAGACACCCAACGAAATTGCACTCACCATCCTGCTGGCGAAGTTCACCCTGATCTTCCTGCTGGCCTGTGCGACGCTGCTGCCGTACTCCATTTACAGCGTGCAGGTGGCTGGTTCGGGTAACCCCATCACGCTCACCGTGCTGGTGGCGCTGCTGGTGTGCCTGATTCCCACCACCATCGGCGCGTTGCTCTCGGCCATCGGTATTGCGGGCATGGATCGCATGATCCGCGCCAACGTCATCGCCACCTCCGGCCGTGCGGTGGAAGCGGCGGGCGATGTGGACGTGCTGCTGCTCGACAAGACCGGCACCATCACGCTGGGCAACCGCCAGGCTGTCGCCTTCGTACCGGCTCCGGGCGTCGAGGAAGCCAGGCTCGCCGATGCCGCGCAGCTGGCCTCGCTGGCGGATGAAACGCCGGAAGGCCGCAGCATCGTGGTGCTGGCCAAGGAGCGTTTCGGCATCCGCGAGCGTCAGCTGGAAGAAGGTCACGCTGAGTTCGTGCCGTTCACCGCACAGACCCGCATGAGCGGCGTGAACCTCGGTGAGCGCCTGATCCGTAAGGGCGCGCTGGACGCGGTGGAACGCTACCTGGAATCTTGTGGTAGCCATTTGCCGCCGCTGGTCAAGCGCATGGCCGAAGACATCGCGCGTCGTGGTGCCACGCCGCTGATCGTCACCGAAGGCGCTGTCGCCCTGGGTGTGATCGAGCTGAAGGACATCGTGAAGGGCGGTATCCGTGAGCGCTTCGCCGAAATGCGCCGCATGGGCATCAAGACCATCATGATCACCGGCGACAACCCGCTGACGGCCGCCGCGATCGCGGCAGAAGCCGGCGTGGACGACTTCCTCGCCGAAGCCACCCCGGAAGCCAAGCTCAAGCTGATCCGCAAGATCCAGGCCGAGAACCGCTTGGTGGCCATGTGCGGCGACGGTACCAACGATGCTCCTGCGCTGGCCCAGGCCGACGTGGCGGTGGCGATGAACACCGGCACCCAGGCGGCCAAGGAAGCCGGCAACATGGTGGATCTGGATTCCAACCCCACCAAGCTCATCGAGGTGGTGGAGATTGGCAAGCAGATGCTGATCACGCGCGGTTCGTTGACCACGTTCTCCATCGCCAACGACATCGCCAAGTACTTCGCCATCATCCCGGCTGCCTTTGCGACCACGTACCCGGCGCTGAACACGCTCAACGTGATGAAGCTCGCCACCCCGCAGAGCGCCATCCTGTCGGCGGTGATCTTCAACGCGCTCATCATCATCTTCCTGATTCCATTGGCGCTGAAGGGCGTGAAGTACCGCGCGCTGGGTGCGGGCGCCTTGCTTCGTCGCAACCTGCTCGTCTACGGCCTCGGCGGCATCGTGGTTCCGTTCCTGGGCATCAAGGTGATCGATATGTTGCTGGTGCTTTGCGGCTTGGCCTGATCAACGCGCCAAACCGTCTGGAAACGTCATTCCCGCAGGGCGGGAATGACGGCTCGACAAACCAATCGCACTCGACTCCTGGAGTCATTGCCATGCAGATCCTCAAGCTTTCCGTTTCGCTGCCCGACGACACCCATCCGGACATGGAGCTTCGGCTTTCCTCGAACGACTCCGCCTGCGACGTGGTGATCGCACTGCCGGCGCAGGGACGGACGCGCATCCAGCCGCGTGACACGGATGCGCCGCACAGCGAGCAGGACGACTACGTACTCGGCGGCTACGCCGGCATCTGATACGAGGCCGCAAGAAAGCGGCCCATCATTCTCTACTCACAAAAAGGACGGCTCGCCCCGGGCCGGTTTCAGGAACACCCATGATGTCCAAGAAGGTTCTTTCAGTTGCGTTGTTGTTGGCGCTTGCCCCGGCGGGTCAAGTCTTCGCCGAAGGCATCACCGCTGCTGCGACTGACGTCGCTCCCGCGGCCAGCCTCGACGACGGTACCACCCACAACAATATGCCGCCGGCATCGAGTGATGATTGTTCGCAGGGTTTCTTCTCCCGTCTTGGCGCCGCCTATCGCGAAGACGCACAGCCGGCCGATCCGAATGCACCTGCACCCACCCGCCGCGCGATGGACGCGCCGCTCGACTCGCCCCCGTTCCCCAGCAGCGAATGGCAGCTGGGTGGCGTTGCTGCGCCCATCGGCGTCCCGACGTCCTATGGGCAATATCCGCTGCAGAAAGCGCTCTCGTGCACCAAGCTCGGCAACTGGATGAAGCGCAACCGCATCGAGATCAACGGCTGGATCAATCCTTCGGCCAACGTGAGCTCATCCAGCTTCACCAACTACCCGTTGTCGTACGCCACACGCCCCAATCGCGTGGAGTTCGACCAGCTTGTGTTCAACATCACCCGCGTCGAAGACACCGTGCAGACGGATCACGTGGACTGGGGTTTCAACATCTCCACGCTGTACGGCTACGACTATCACTACACGGTGAGCAAGGGCGTATTCAGCAACCAGCTGTTGAATAACCCCAAGTCGAACAGCGCGCTCAACGGCAAGATCTACGGCGTCGACCCGATGCTGTTCTACTACGATCTGTACATCCCGTCGGTCGCGGAGGGCATGGTGATCCGTATCGGTCGCTATCTGTCACTGCCCGACATCGAGGCGCAGTTCTCGCCGCAGAACTACCTGGTGACGCACTCCATCCTTTACACGGTGGACCCGTACACCCAGACCGGCATCATGACCACCACGCGTCTGAGTCAGCAGTGGACCGTGCAGTTGGGCATCAATGCGAGCAACGACACGGCGCCGTGGAACCATTCGGCACGGCCCACGCTGCAAGGTTGCGTGCGCTGGGTATCGAAAGACAACAACGACATGCTTTACCCCTGCATCAACAGCTGGAACACCTCCGACTACAACTACAACAACGTGCAGATGTACGTGATGACCTGGGGCCATCGCTTCAGCCAGAGCGTGCACATGCAGACCGAGGCCTACTACATGTACGGCCGCAACATTCCTGGCTTTGGGCCAGATGGCGAGCCGGGCGTGGTGGCCTCGTCACCGTATCCGGGCAAGGCCGGCGAGTACGGCGTGGTGAATTACCTGAACTTCGAGTTGAACTCCAGCAACATGCTGTCGTTCCGCAACGAGTTCTACAACGACCAGAAAGGTCAGCGCACCGGTTACGCCACCAAGTACAGCAGCCACACGCTGGGCCTGACGCACTGGGTGTCGTCGGACCTGGAGATCCGCCCGGAGATTCGCTACGAGCACTCGTACGATGTGAACGCGTACAACGGCGGCAAGAAGAACTACCAGGCAGTCGCTATGGTCGACGCCATCCTTCACTACTGAGGTCATGAACATGGGCAAGCTGATTCGCAGCGCCATAGTGATGCTGCTCCTGATGACGGTGATAACCGGCGTGGCGTACCCGCTGGTCGTTACCGGCCTGGCTCAGGTGCTGTTCCCGTCGCAGGCGAACGGCAGCCTGATCGTGAAAGACGGCAAGCCAGTCGGCTCCACGCTGATCGGCCAGTCCTTCGACGACCCCAAGTATTTCTGGGGTCGTCCGTCGGCCACGGCGCCGCAGCCGAACAATGGTGCGTCGTCGACCGGATCGAACCAGGGTCCCACCAATCCGGCGTTGGCAGATGCCGTCAAGCAGCGTATCGACGCGCTGCGTGTGGCCGATCCGGGCAATACCAAGCCGGTGCCGGTGGATCTGGTAACGGCCTCGGGTAGCGGTCTCGACCCGGAGATTTCGCCCGCTGCGGCGGATTACCAGGTGGCGCGTGTGGCGAAGGTGCGTGGGATGAGTCCGTCGCAGGTGCAAGCGATGGTGGCGATGGCGACCACAGGACGTCAGTTCGGCATGCTTGGTGAGCCGCGCGTCAATGTGCTCAAGCTCAATCTGGCGTTGGATGGTCGGTGAAGCGGCATTCCGCCCTCTCTCCTGAGGGGAGAGGGCGGGGGTGAGCCCCGAAAAGGGAAGTAAAGGGTGTGTGCTCGTGGCGGAGTAGCAGGCCGACGATTTCACTTCCGGTCCTATCTCCCACGTCCTACCCTAACTCCACACCTACCATCACCTGCGAACCCATGTCCGAACCCTCCCGCGACGCACGTGCCGATGCCTTGCTTGATTCCGTGCAGGAGGAGCGCACGCGTCGCCTGAAGATCTTCCTGGGTGCCGCGCCGGGCGTGGGCAAGACGTACGCCATGCTTTCTGCGGCGCGCGAGCTCAAGCGGCAGGGTGTGGACGTGGTGATCGGGTTGGTAGAAACGCATGGCCGGCAGGAAACCGCGGCCTTGCTGGAAGGGCTCGAGCAGTTGCCCCGCCGCACGGTGAACTACAAGGGACGTGATTTCACCGAGTTTGATCTCGATGCGGCGTTGGCGCGTCGGCCGGACATCATCCTGGTTGACGAGCTTGCGCACACCAACTTGCCGGGTGGTCGCCACGAGCGACGTTGGCAGGATATCGCCGAGCTGATCGAGGCCGGTATCGAGGTGTACACCGCGCTCAACGTGCAGCATCTCGAAAGTCTCAACGATCAGGTGCGACGCATCACCAACGTCACCGTTCGCGAAACCGTGCCGGATGCCTTCCTGGATCGGGCACGCGACATCGTGCTGGTCGACCTGCCGCCACGCGAGCTGATCCAACGCCTGAAGCAGGGCAAGGTCTATGTGCCGGAGACGGCCGCCGCCGCGCTCGATGCGTTCTTCTCGCCCACCAACCTCGTTGCCTTGCGTGAACTGGCCGTCGACACCGTCGCGGGCCATGTGGACAGCGACCTGCGCGAGCACATGCTGGCGCGCGGTGGCGTCATGCCCGTGCGTCGTCGCGTGCTGGCCGCCATCGATGGGCAATCGCAAAGTGAATACCTCGTGCGTATTGCGCGCCGCATTGCGGAGCGTCGCGGCGCGCCATGGAGCGTGGCTTTCGTCGATACCGGCATCACGCTCGACAAGGCACGCCGCGAGCGGATGGATGCCGCCATGCGTCTGGCTCGCCGGCTGGGCGGTGACACCGTCGTGTTGCGTGGCCATGCCATCGCGGACGAACTGATCGCGCACGCAGATCGCGAAGGTATCGGCCAGATCATCCTGGGTCGTACACGCGAGCGACCGTTGGCACGCATGCTGGGTCGATCGCTCACGCAGTTGCTGCTGCGTCGCGGTGCGCACCTGGAACTGACCATCATTGCCACGCCCGCCGAGCGGGCCAAGTCGCGCCTGCGCCTGCGCATGCCGGGTGGTAGGGGGCGTCGTGGCGAATACATCTACGCCACCCTCGCCACACTGGTCGCGTTTGGTCTGTCCTTCATTGCCGATCGCTATCTGTCGGTCGCCAACCTCTCGCTGATCTTCTTGACCGCCGTGCTGGTGGTGGCGGTGCGCACGCGCATGGCCGTGGCGGTGTACACCGCGGTGCTGTGTTTTCTCGGCTACAACTTCTTCTTTGCACCGCCGCGCTACACCTTGATGATCGCCAACTTCGACGACGTACTGGCAGTCTGCCTGTTCCTCGTCGCGGCGCTGGTGGCGAGCCGGCTGGCTACCAAGCTGGCCAGCCAGGTGGAATCCCTGCGTATGGCGCACGCGCAGGCGCGTGCGCTGTTGGCGCTGGGGCAACGACTTTCCACCAGCACCGATGCCGAAGGCATCCGCCGGGTGGGTGCAGCAGCGTTGGCGGATGTCCTGCGTTGCGACGTGGCGATGCTCGCGCGCGATGCCAGCCAGGTGCTACGCGTGGTGGCTGCGGCGCCGCGTGATTTCGATCTGACCGCACAGGATCTGGGCGCCGCTGCCTGGTGCGAAAAACACACCGAACAAGCGGGCCGTTACACCGATACGCTCAATGCCGCGCCGTGCTGGGTGTTGCCATTGGGCAGCGATGACAATCATCTCGGCGTAGCGGCGCTGCGTTTTCCGCCAGGGCAGGGCGAGCCATCTACCGATGAGCGCAGCCTTGCGCTGACTATGGTGCAGGACATTGGGCAGGCGCTGCAGCGCGCACGTCTGGCGGAGGAACTGGAGGGCGCGCGCGTGCAGGGCGAAACCGAGCGCCTTCGTAATGCCTTGTTGTCGTCGGTATCGCATGATCTGCGCTCGCCGCTCGCCTCGATGATCGGTTCGGCCGGCACGCTATCCAGCTATGGCGACCAGCTGCCGCCGGAGGAACGCCGTGAACTGCTGGAGGCGATCCTCGGCGAAGGTCAGCGCCTGGACCGCTATATCCAGAACCTGCTGGACATGACCAAGCTTGGTCACGGCACGCTCAAGCTCAATCGCGACTGGACGGATGTCGCCGAAATCGTCGCGGCGGCCACCACGCGTCTGCGCAAATTGTTTCCCGATCTGCGGGTGGACATAGCGTTGCCGCCGCAGACCTTGCTGCTCTACGTGCATCCCGCGCTGATCGAACAAGCGCTGTTCAATATCCTTGAGAACGCCGCGCGCTTCTCGCCACCGGGCGAAGCTGTGCGGGTGGTGGCACGGGCAAAAGGCGAACAGGTGCAGATCGACGTGGTCGATCGCGGCCCCGGCATTCCAGAAGACGAGCGTGCGCGTATCTTCGACATGTTCTATTCGGTATCGCGTGGTGATCGCGCGCCGCAGGGTACCGGCCTTGGCCTGGCCATCTGCCGCGGCATGATCGGCGCGCACGGCGGCAGCGTGGAGGCCTTGCCCGGCGACGGCGTAGGCACCAACATTCGCATTACCTTGCCGCTCCCGGCGCCGCCCGCGAACCCTGTATGACCTCTGCTGCGCGTGTCCTGGTCATCGACGACGAGGCGCAGATCCGCAAATTCCTCGACATCGGCCTGCGTGCCGAGGGTTACGAGGTGCTGCTCGCGGCGAATGCGGCGGAAGGGCTGGCGCTGGCGGCCACCCGCTCGCCGGATCTGGTGATTCTCGATATCGGCCTCCCTGACAAGGAAGGGCACGAGGTGCTGGCCGAGTTGCGCCAGTGGAGCCACGTGCCCGTGGTGATGCTGTCCGTGCGCGATGCGGAAAGCGAGAAGGTCAAAGCCCTGGATGCAGGCGCCAACGACTACGTCACCAAGCCCTTCGGTATCCAGGAGTTGATGGCCCGCCTGCGCGCCCTGATGCGCAACCGCCAGGGCGAACCGGAAGCTACCCAGCGCTATGACGATGGACACCTCGCCATCGATCTGTCCCGCCGCGAAGTGTTCCTTGACGGTGTGGTGCTTTCGCTCACCCGCAAGGAGTACGCGGTGCTGGCCCTGCTGTTGCGCCACGCCGGGCGCGTGGTGACCCAGCAACAGCTGCTGCGCGATATCTGGGGCGCCACCCACACCCAAGACAGCCACTACCTGCGCATCGTGGTCGGCAAGCTGCGCCAAAAGCTGGGCGACGACCCGGCCACCCCCCGCTGGCTCAAGACCGAGCCGGGTGTGGGCTACCGCTTTCTTGGCGGCTGAACGATCGGGTGCGTGTCGCAGCCGGTGAGAGCCGGTAGTGGTCTGATTTCCGGACTTTTTCCGCCCATTCCGGACAGCCGGGCAGGGCGAAGGCTGGCCTGATTCATAGATCCCCGGCCCCGGTCAACGCCTGTCTCCAGGGCCGGGGCACGGTTATGATGGCCGCCTGTACAACCATCCGGTGCTGACTGCTCAAGAACGCAGCGCCGGCTCACAGAGGAAACAACATCCATGGCACGCGGCGTCAATAAAGTCATTATCGTCGGCAATCTCGGTGCGGATCCGGAAACCCGCTACACCGGTAATGGCACGGCCATCACCAGCATCCGCATCGCAACGTCCGAAAGCTGGACCGACAAGCAGAGCGGCGAAAAGCAGGAACGCACCGAGTGGCACCGCGTGAAGCTGTTCGGCCGCCTCGCTGAAATCGCCGGCGAGTACCTGAAGAAGGGTCGCCAGGTTTATATCGAAGGCTCGCTGCGTACCGACAAGTACACCGACAAGGACGGCGTCGAGCGTTTCAGTACCGACATCGTCGCGGCTGAAATGCAGATGCTCGGCGGTGGTTCGGAAGGCGGCTCGGGCGGCGGTGGCGGTGGTAACTTCCAGCGCTCGCAGGGCGGTGGCGGCGGCGGTGGTCAGCGCCAGGGCGGCTACAGCGGTGGCCAGCAGGCCCGTGGCGGCGACAACTACGACGGCGGCTCGCGCGGCGGCGACAACTACGGCAACCAGAACCAGCAGCGCCAGTCCGCGCCGCCGGTGCAGAACAACAGCTTCGACGACGACGATATTCCGTTCTGATTTTCATCGGCGACAACATCGTTGCGTAGTTTCAAAAAGCCCATGGTCACCATGGGCTTTTTGTTTGCGCATGGCGCTGGTTTGCAGTGGGCGTCAATCAGTTACCGTGGGTAACCGATAAGCGCACACTGGGCCATCCCAGAGTGCGCTTTTCCTGGCTGTTTTCATGGAAAGTCCACTCTGACCCTGATTTTGGCTGGTTTTGCTGGTTTTCGCCGCAGGTGTTCGCTGCTGATGAAAGAATTGCCTCTCCTGCACTAACGACGCTTTGCTGTGCGGCACTATTCGCGGCAAGCTTGGCATGTCCACTTTCTATCTACTTGACCCAGTGAAGCCAGAGATACTCAAGCATGCAAAAGCCAACAACGACGCTTCATATCTTTCTGGATACGAACACCATCTACGTTAACGAAAAGCCAGAGTCCAATGCGTCACTGGACGATTTTTTTTCGCATAAAGCGCGGATCGTCATTGAATCCCTGCAGCAAAAGAAATTAGCGCTCAAATGGGTGATACCGCAAATGGTGCGAGCCGAGCGCGAGTATCAGTTGTGGGAAGCCGCGAAGCATGTGGTATCACACGCTAAAAAGATGCCCGAGGTGTTTGGAAGTGCCTGGATCAGTCGCGTCGAGGAAGTCCAGCAAAAGATTTCTGAGGTGGCTCAGAACGCTCTGCATCGATTGGGCGTGAGTGTGCGCGAGTGCAACTACACGCTCGTCAACTGGGCAGAGATCGCTGACGGCGCTGCCTTTCGTAAGCCTCCCTTTGAGGTGGGAAATTCAAAGGAAAAGGGCTTCAGAGACGCCATCATTGCGCAGACCTTTTTCCAATTTTGTGAGGAGGTCATAGATGGGGGTACAGATTCCGCGATATTTGTGACAAGCGACGGCCTGCTTAGCGAACACGTAAGTGAAAAATGCAACGCACGTCGAGTAAAGGTTCTGGAAAATCTTGACGCACTAACAAACGAACTCAACGTACTGACTTCTGATATCCCGGAGAAATTCGCTTACAAAATGCCGCATCTTGCGGGCGCGCTGCTTGGTCGTGCCAATGATCTTTGGCAGGCGGTCGATGCGGAATGTACGAATAAGTTCTCCTACGTGCTTGATATGGTCCCAGGCGCAGTCAACATACGTATTGCTCGACGCACATATCAAGTGCCTATCTTTCTGCGCAAAGAACTGACGCGCGTCATCTTCCAGACGCGTTACGACGTTGAACGCATTGGGACCGTCTTTGCGATTACCGCTTCGTCGGGAATGAACCTGGCGTATGGCGAGGCGGGTGGATACAACGTGGCCGGGGGATATGGCTCTGCACTACCACCATTGCCGATCATCAGCCCGCCTACGACGCTCAATTTGGGCCCCTCGGGTCTCGTGCCATCTCTCCCTCCGCCCACACCACCTCTTCCGCCTGTTCCACCCGTCGTCCCTTTGCCTCCTCCGGCTAGCAGCGCACCTCTCGGTTGGAACCATGGGCTGCCGGGCCAATGGGAGGAAGCAAATCTTCCGACTATCTCTTTTGAAATTACTTGGAGTGCAGACTATTTCCAAGGTCTCGACGAAAACGGAAATCCGACGCCCATAGTGTCGGCACCAAAACTCGAGGAAATTGCGCTCATGCCAATGACCTGACTGCCCTCTGCGCCACTCCAGAACTCGATAGGCCGAGAGGTGAGTGGTTTTTTCAAGGACTCCCGTATGACTATTTCGGACGCACTGCAGAAGCACGCCATTGATCCCAAAGCCCATCTGGCGCGGGCAAGCGACTTATTCAATGCCGGCGGCTTAGACAATTTGCTGTACGCGGCGTTAGAGATCCGACTTGGCACCGAAGCTCGCCAAGCCCAATATGCCAGGAGCTGGGACCATATTCCCAAGCGGTTCAAGGACAGCTATCGCACAACTGAGGTTGGGCGAGCTCTTGAGGAGGCGTTCCAGGTTGGTGACAAAGTCGTCCGAATGACCCACGTTGTGGATGATGAAGGCACGTCAGTGTCGTTCACCTATACGCCAGTGAGCCGCGAGCTTCGTAGGGTATGCGAGCAGTTCGGCAACTATCTGCACCATCGAGGGTGGCATCGCGCCTACGAAGAAGATGCGGAGGGTTGGGTGGAAGCCTTACGCCGACTGGTGGTCACCGGGCTGATTCACCTAAAAGTTGCCACGAGTGGCGAGCTGCTAGGGCCCGCATTGACGGAACCATGCGATGGGCCGGTGCGGTTCACAATTAAGATGGAACTGGAGGGGCAGCGAGCGCAGGACGTGTACGCAGTTATGAATAACGGGCGTGTTCATAAGGTGGGGGTCCAGATGGAGGACATCACCGTTGTTGCGGAGTTCGTACGTGCAAGGGTGTCAGTGGATTCGTTTCCGGTGGCCTTGGGGGGCGATGCCAAGTACGAGCGGATAACATCCTTGCGTGGCACCGACATCGAGGAAGCAATTACTGCATGCGATTCCATTTCGCTAAAACTTGATCCGCCGAGTGCTGCTCTACCTGCCTGAAGCACACAGGACGGCGTGCAACTCGGTGCTTTACTCCGGGTCATGGGGCTTGCGCTTGAAAGAAGGCTTCGCGTCCAGTCGTCTGAACTCCAGTACTGAAGCCATCGGGGACATCATCGGCGTACGGTTTTGCTCGCTGTGGGATATTTGAGTCGGGCACCGATAAATGGCCACCCTCCAACACCCGTAGGACGAATCTTGGCCTCATACAATTCGGTAAATGGTGCAGAAAGGAAGCTCTCTTTTACGGGCTTGGTCGTTGCCGGAGAGATCTCTGACGATGCCGGACAAGAGTTGTTACCTCTAGGGTCCGGCTTTTTTGTCGCTCCGTACATTGCTCTTTCTGCCCGTCACGTGATTGATGAAATCACGAAAAGGTTCCACGGTTGCACACTCCCCGAGATCAAGGGCGAGCTCGCATTCGGGATCGACTTTGCAGTACTGCATCCACAGTACGGGCTGATGAAGTGGGCGGTTATGGGCTACGGATACACCCCCACCATTGATGTCGTCGCTCTCCTTGTTGAGCCCCGCGATCCCGTTCAACTGCCGGAAGGCTTCAACTGGGAGACCCCTACTTTGTCATTCGCCCAGGCGGTGGAAGGAGAGGAAATATCAGCCCTTGGTTACCCTCAGTCAGATCATCGATTTGACAGTGAAGTCGGTAGTAGAGTCCGAATTCAGGCATATAGCTCGGACGGATACATTACGCAGATCCATGAACTACGAAGGGATAGCACGATGCTGCCCTATCCGTGCTACGAAACGGACGCGCGCATTGAAGGTGGAATGAGCGGCGGGCCAGTATTTAACTCGGCGGGTCAGGTTTGCGGTGTCATAAATTCAAGCTTTGAATTGGAGCCTGGGAGTGGCGAATCAGTCTCGTACGTTGCGGCCCTTTGGCCTTGCGCCGGAATTGAGTTAACGGATACCGTGAACCCAATTTCAAAGAGCCCCAAACCATACTATTTACAGATGCTTGTTGACGTCGGATTGATCAAGGGCGTGGATCGCATGACATCGGTCGATCCGAGCGGAAAGGTAACAATCCTCGTGCCTTCGGGGCGAGCTCGTGGAGCCCAGGGCACGGATGGTCATTTTTGACTGTCATCGTCTTTGAAGCCGTCGAACGCGCGTGGGTAGCGCAGGTTTGTTGCGTTTAACCTAGCCAGACGTTCGAAATTTGACAGAATCACGCCCTGCTGTAAGGTTTTCGGCGTTGGAATTGGCACGTAGGCTTGCGTCGTAGCAAGTGCAAGGTACTCTCAGGTACAAGGAACCGTTCTAAAACACACCTTAAAACGGTTTTGTGAACTTAAACCCCCGAGGAATCGGGGGTTTTTGCTTTCCTGGGTGGCGCGTTCCTGCTTCGCTTCCGGGAGCTGGCCGAAGCGCAATCTTCGCCTTAGGTGCCTTCAACGATGCGAACGTCACGTTCGGCTGCGCCGACGAGGTACTGCACTGCCGCCTGATACTCGGGGCTACGGTACGCGGCATCAGCTGCTTCGAGATTGCTGAACTCAACGATGGCTACGCGCTGCATCGTGCCGGCTTCATACGAAAAACTTGGCAGACCTGCCGCTAGAACTCGCCCACCATGAGCACGGATGACCGGCCCCGCGACAGCCGCATATCTGTCGACGCCGGTCTGGTCCGAAACTGATCGAAATGTCATTACCCAATATCCACTAGCCATCGTTCGACTCCGTTCGGCGACACATCGCCTTCGCATGATTTTTAAAACACGGATCTATCCGTAGAAATAAACTCCACTACCGTTTCACGCCCAGCGCAGCATATGTCTGCCGTGCTGGGTGTGGGACAACGTGTAGTTAGGCAATCAATAGTTCGACATCGATGTTGCCGCGCGTAGCGTTCGAGTACGGGCACGCCTGGTGCGCCGCATCCACCAGTTGTTTCTTTTGGACGCTATCGAGGCCCGGCAGGCTGATCGCCAGCTTGACCGCGATACCGTACCCTGCGCCACCGTTGATGGCACCGAGAGACACATGCGCATCGATAGCCACATCATTCGGCACTTTGATGTTCAGCTTCGCTGACACTGCCTTCATCGCACCGATGAAACAGGCCGAGTAACCGATAGCAAACAACTGCTCCGGGTTGGTGCCAGGCTTGCCCGAGCCGGGCGAGCTAAGCACCACGTTGAGTGCACCATCGCTGGTCTTTCCTGCGCCGTCGCGCCCGCCCGTGGTGTGGGATTCGGCGGTGTACAGCACCTTTTCGAGTTTCTTGATCATGGCTATTCCTTCAGGTTGGCTGGGGAATCTGCTTCGTCTTTGTTAGTGACCGGCACTCTGCCCACCATCGACGTGCAGAATCTCGCCCGTTACGAAAGTGGCTGAGTCGAGATAGAGCACAGCTTCGACGACGTCGGAAATCTCGCCCATCCGTCCCACTGGATGCAGGCTGGCCAGCGCGTCGTACGTTTCGGGCGCGTGCATCGGCGTTTTCATGATGCCTGGTGCTACTGCGTTTACGCGGATGCCACGCTTGGCGTACTCGATGGCGAGCGACTTGGTCGCTGCGTTCAGGCCACCCTTGGTAAGCGCGGCCAGCACTGACGGTACGCCATCGATCGCGTTATCGACCAGGCTCGCCGTCAGGTTGACTACATGGCCGCTGCCTTGCTTTTCCATCTCGGCGATGGCGAGCTGGGTAATGTGGAAGAAACCGTCGAGGTTGACCGACAGAACGCTACTGTAGTCATCCGTCGTGTACGCGGTGAATGGCTTGGCGATAAAAATGCCCGCATTGTTGACCAGCGTATCGATGCGCCCGAACCGCGACAATGCCTCGTCAATGATGCGTGCAGCCACGGAGCGGTCAGCGATGTCACCGGCCACGGCGATCACGTTGGGATCGCTGGACGGCTTGATCGAGCGGGAGTTCGCGATCACGCGGTAATTGCGGTCGACAAAGCCTTTCACCAGGCCGGCGCCGATACCCTGCGATGCGCCGGTAATGACGGCGACTTTCTGTTGACTGTTCATTCTCTGTCTCACTCGTAGAAGGGGATGTCCGGCGTCGTGCAGATAGGCCTGCGTTGCCGACGTCATCAATCTACGAGTGCGCAGCCGATAAGCGAATCCCCGCTACTCGGCAAACACTTTTGCGCGCCGCGTTGTAATCACCTTGGCTGGCGAGGTCGCGGCGTCCTTGGCGAGGGACGCGAAGCGAGAGCGCAGGCGCGGAAGCGCGAAGTCGACAAACGCGCGGACCTTGGGCACGGCGAGGCGCCCATACGGAGAAATGATGTGTGCGGGTACGGGTGCTGGCTCTGCATCGGCAAGCACAACCTGAAGCAAACCCTGCTTGATCTCAGGCGCTACGTGATAGGCAAGCAGACGGGTTACACCATGACCTTCCACCGCCGACGCAACAACGCCGCGAACGCTGTTGATGACCAGCCGAGGCGTGAACGAAATGGATCGCGGCACTGACGATCCCTCCAGCGGTGGAAAGCTCCACGAGGCCAGGCCCATATGGTCCATGGCAATAATCTGGTGTTTGCCGAGGTCGGCTGGCTCGGTGATGCGCGGATGCGACGTCAGGTAGCGCGGCGATGCCACCACCAACCTGCGCACCTCGCCGATTTTGTGTGCCACGAGTGTGGAGTCCGACAGATGCGTGACGCGCAAGGCCAGATCCATTCCCTCGTCGATCAGGTTGACCTGTCGCTCCAGCAAGTACAGTCGCACGTTGACGGTTGGATATTCGTCCAAGAAGGCATCGACGATGGGCCGCAGTATCTCTGCGCCAACGAAAACGGTGGCGGAGATGGTCAGCGTGCCGCGGGGAACGGAGCGCTCACCGGCCGCGATGCGTTCGGCCTCCTCCAGCTCCATCAGCAGTCTCCGGCACGCGATGGCGTAGCGTTCGCCTGCCTCGCTCAACTTTATCGAACGCGTAGTCCGATGCAGCAAGGGCACGCCCACTCGCGCCTCAAGGAATGCAATAGCGCGACTTACTGCTGCTACGGAGCGACCGGTCTTCCGACTGGCCCCGGTAAGACTTCCTTCGTCCAGCGTGGCGACGAAGACTTTCATGGCGTCCAAACGATCCATAGGGGCAGTCTCACTTGCTCGCGGCGAAACCGAGATTACGCCCATTGTGCATGACGTCACGACCCGGCCGCCTCCAGGTATCCGTGGCCCTGATTTGCGGGGAGTCGGCACTTGAACAGGAAGCTCTACTTCCATCTGACTGAAATCAACGAGGGCGCTTCAATCCGATGGCACCCTTGGAATCCAAGCAAAGAAGCCGATTTCTCGCCAATTAAATCAGATCATTCTCGTTGACGCGAAAGTTCGAGGACGTTTCACTGCCGCTCGGTGCCGATGTGCTTAACGACAGGTGGGAGGCCTGAGCGTGACCGGTTTGATACGTGGTGTTTCTCTACCGTGCGTCCATCAGCCATGGTCGATGGACGACGCTGCACTCTGACCCCTGCTTTCATGCCGTTCGGTGCCGATCTTCTCAACGAGAAGAGCGACACCGTGGGTATGGTGGGTCAGGGCGGACAGTTGTTTGTCCGCGGCGCGGAAGACGGCGGCACCTTGCTGGTGCGCTGGGGCAGCGAGGCGGCGGAGCAGTGCCACGTCAGCTATCAATTGTCGGTGCGTGCCAAGGAAGCGGCGTTCAGCGCGCTTGAAAATGTCGATGCGACGTGTCGATAAATGGCGTTGAAGCAACAACATTGGCTCTAGCCTAATTTGCAGTGCCGGGGGGGCACTCCACCACTCCGCGACTGCATCACCTAGGGCATTTCGTGATGCCCCTGAGCACAGTGGGTTCATTATGAGCACAGCTATTCGACATCTGATTCTGTTTGGCCTGTTAGCGTTGGCGCCGATCATGCCTACCTTGGTGCATGCCGCCGGCACGACATGTTCCAGTCCCATCATTGCTCTGGTCACGGGGCCTGCCGTTACTGTGAACAACAGTGCCGCTATTGGCGATGTGATCGGTACGATTACGACCACATTCCCCGGAGCTAACAACCCCAACTGCACGTCCACGGGGACGCCGGGGGGGAATAGTTACTTTGGCGGCGGGTTTCTTGGGTCTGCCCCCGATTTGGGGCCCACTTATGGTAACGGCGGCCATTTGTATGCAACCACCATTCCGGGTGTGGGATTCCGAGTCAATATCACGGGTGGTAGCGCCATTTTTTGGGGCTATATACCGAGCCCGTTCATGCCCTACCAGGTCGCCGCGACTGGTATGGCGGCGCGCCAAGTACTTGTTGAACTGGTCAAGATCGGTCCCATTGCCCAGGGCGGTACGTTGAGCGGTGATATTGCCTACTTTCAAATGACCGACAGCAATGGTGCCTACACGACCCGGTTTGTCACCTATCAGTGGTCTTCGTCGGTCGTTGTGACACTCAAAAGCCCGGCCTGTAGCGTCAGCACGCCGTCCGTGAAAGTGGGCATGGGTACGGTTGCCAACCCTCATGTGGCCGTGGGCCAAACGTTCGATCCAGTGGATTTCAACGTGCAGCTCAACTGCTCGGTGGGCGATGTAGGCCAGTCGACCAGCGTCTACATGACCATAAGTGACGCCACAAATCCTGGTAACACCAGCAACATACTAAATCTTGGCGCGAGTTCCACCGTCACCGGCTTAGGCATCCAACTCGTTCGAAACGGCACACCAGTGAGCTTTGGACCGGATTCTGCCGTGGTGGGCTCGCAAAACCAGTTCAGCGTTAGCAGCACCACGGGCGGCACCATCAATATTCCATTTATCGCGCGGTACATCGTCACCAGCAATACCGTGACCCCGGGCATCGTGAATGCCTTTGCCACGTTTACTTTCGCTTACCAGTGATATGGGTATTCGGCAGTTGATGGTTTAATTCATCGTGTCAGAGGGGTGCTTCAGCACCCCTTTTCATTTCTTAGAGCTGAGGTGACGTCCTTGAGCGCGGGATGCGTATTCATCATCGCCCTCTTTCTGCCATCCTCAGTTTGGGGCTTCCAGGTCGATGCCTTGACCAAGTAGAAACGGCTGGGATGACTAGAATGTCCTCATCCATGACGTGACTGGAGCCTTGAATGCCCAAAAGATCTCGGCGATCCGTGGCCTGGCCTGGCACCGTCGTATCGCGGCCATTCTTCGAGCGCCCATCAACGGACGTGGCTCCCCAACTGCTCAACAAGATCCTCGCGGGCGCGGATGGTCGTGCCGGTCGCATTGTGGAAGTGGAGGCCTATGTCGGCTCCATGGATCCCGCCGCGCACACGTATCGCGGCCAGACGCCGAGAAACGCCGTTATGTTCGGCCCCGCAGGGCATATGTATGTGTACTTCACCTATGGCATGCACTGGTGTAGCAACTGCGTCTGTCAGGTGGGCGAGGGCGTGTTGATCCGCGCACTGGAACCCTTGCATGGCGTAGACCTGATGTACGAGGCGCGTTCGTGGGGAATGAAGGAGCGCGATCTTTGCCGCGGCCCAGCGCGTCTGACGCAGGCCATGGGCATCACGGGGGCGCAGAACGGCATCGATCTGGTTGGTGCGCGCGATGGTTTTGCCATCCTCGATGACGGCATGCCGCCGCCCAAGGCGCTGGTCGGCGGACCGCGTATCGGTATCCGCGTGGGCGTCGATTTGCCGTGGCGATGGAGCGTGCCGGATAACCGCTACGTGTCTGGGCCTGTAGCTCGCGGCGCCTGACGAAAGTGATGACTCGGCACCGGGGATGTTCTAGCTCTTCGGGCGCGATGCCTACGGCGTTGTTGCAGACGTTGCCCACCAGTGCACGATTCGGTCGACGATGACGTCGCTTGATTCGGTAGCGTCGATAGTTACTACACGCGATTCGCCGGTCGGTGGTTCCAGATCACGGAACTGGCTGTCGATCAGCGACGCGGGCATGAAGTGACCGGTGCGGTGAGCGACGCGCCGACCAGCTTCCTCAGGTGCAAGCTGCAGGAAGACAAAGCCAAGGCCCGGCAGCGCGGCACGCAGCGTATCGCGATAGCGCCGCTTCAGCGCCGAGCATGTCAGTACGACGATATCGTCGCCCTGGGTCATACGTTGCAGTTCGCGCCCCAGGGTTTCCAGCCAGCCCTGGCGGTCGGCATCCGTCAACGGGATGCCGGCCTCCATCTTTCGGATGTTGTGCTCGGGATGGAACGCATCGCCCTCGATCATGTGTGCTTGGATATGCGCGCACAGCGCTGTGGCGATGCTGGTTTTTCCGCAGCCGGAAACTCCCATCACCACCACAGCGCGCATGCTCTTATCCAGGGCGCCGCTCACGATCACACCTGTTCGCTGGCCGGCTTGCCGTAGCTCGGCGGACGATCCGCTGCCGCAGCGCCGAACGCGGTGTTCGGCTTGTCGCCCATCACGAACAACAGCGTGCCGCCGGCGGTGAGTTCGGCGTGGCTGATCCAGCTCTTGGTCCACGGCTTACCGTTCCAGGTGACCGACTGGATGTAAGGGCGGCCCTTGCCGTTGCCTTGCGTCTGCACCACCAGCTTCTTGCCGCCGGCCAGTTGCACTTCGGCGCGATCCAGCAAGGGGCTGCCGAACACGTAGTGCGTGCTCACCGGGTCCACGGCGTAAAGTCCCAGAGCGCTCATCACGTACCACGCGCTCATCTGGCCGCAATCTTCGTTGCCGGGCAGGCCGTCGGGTTCCGCGCGGTACATGGTCTCCAGCAACATGCGCACGCGCGCCTGGGTTTTGTGGTGCGCGCCGGTATATGCGTAAAGGTAGGGCACGTGGTGGGCGGGTTCGTTGCCGAAGGCGAACTGGCCGACCATGCCGGCGATGTCCGGCGGTGCGTCCGCGGGTAGTTCGCTGTCGATGTTGAACAACTCGTCCAGCTTCTTCTCGAAGGCATCCTCGCTGCCGAACAACTTCATGTAGGCATAGAGGTCGTGCTGGTTGAGGAAGGTGGCCTGCCACGCGTTGGATTCAGTGAAATCGCGCCACTTCTTCGAATGGCCGATGGCGCGCGGGTCGAACGGTTCCAGCCACTTGCCGTCGCTACCGCGCGGACGCGTGAACGTTGTCGCCTTGTCGAATACGTTGCGGTAGTTCTGCGAACGCGCCTTGAGCGCGACGGCGTCGTCGTGATGGCCGAGCTTTTCGGCGTAGTGCGACATCACCCAGTCGTCGTAGGCGTACTCGAGCGTCTTGCTGACCGCTTCACCCTCGACATCGCTGGGGATATAGCCGCGCTTGCGGTACTCAGGCAGGCCGAAGTAATCGTCCTCCATGGCGCGCTTGCGGAACACCGGCCATGCCGCGGCGTAGTCGATGCCGGTAAAGCCCTTGGCCTGCGCTTCGGCAACGACCACGGCGGAGTGGTAGCCGATCATGCACACCGTTTCGATGCCCTGCAGCGGCCACACGGGCGGACCGGCGGGACTCTCCTGCGCCATACGCACCAGGCCGTTGACGAGATCGGGCACGCGATCGGCCTGATACAGCGTGAACAACGGATGCTCGGCGCGGTAGGTATCCCACAGCGAGTAGGTGCTGTAGTTGTGCTGCCCCTTGGCCAGTTGGTGCACCTTCATGTCCATGCCGCGGTAGCGGCCGTCCACGTCGCTGAACAGCGTGGGCGCGAGCATGGTGTGGTACAGCGAGCTGTAGAAGGTGCGCTTGATGGTTTCATCCGGCGTATCCACGCGGATGCGGCTGAGTTCGCGCTCCCAGGCGGCTTCGGCAGCCGCCTGCACGCCGTCGAAATCCCATGCGGGAATCTCGCTGGTCAGGTTGCGCAGCGCACCTTCGATATCCACGCCGGAAATACCCACCTTCACCAGCAGCGGCGCGTCGTTGAGCGTGTCGTAGTGCAGCGTGGCTTTGAGGTTGGTGCCGCTGGCCTGTGTGCTGCCGGCGGCAAGCGCGGTGTCATTGTTGTAGAGCGTGCCGCGCTTGAACGGGCGCGACACCTTCATCGCGAAATAGATATGGCGACCGTTGGCCCACTGGTGCACCACGCGACTGCCGACCAGCGTGTCGTTGCCGACCAGTTTCAGTTCAGCATCGGTGACCTTGGTCGGCGTCTTCGCGTCATCGTGGAAGCCATGCGCGAAGTCGACCAGCAGATGGGCGTCACCCGGTTGCTGGAAGGTGTAGCGATGGATGCCCGCGCGTTCGGTCGTGGTCAACTCGGCAAGCACATGGCTGTCGGTGAGCTGCACGCGGTAGTAACCCGGGCGTGCCTCTTCACCGGTGTAGTGCGAGCGGTAGCCCTTGACGCCGGTGCGGTAACCCTTGGGCTTCGGTCCGTTGTCCGCGTGCACGCCGTCATAGCGCGAGGTGTAGTTGACCCCGTCGTAGTCGCGGTCACCGGGCTGCAGGAGTACGGCGCCCATCGCTGGCACCACCAGCACGTCCAGCATGTCGCTTGCGCCCGTGCCGGACAGGTGCGTATGCGAGAAGCCCATGATCGAGCCGTCGCCCTGGTGATAGCCGGAGCTGCTGTCCCACTGCCAGTTGTTGGTATCGGGACCGAGCTGCACCATGCCGAAGGGCATCGTGGGGCCGGGGAAGGTGTGGCCGTGGCCGCCGGTGCCGACGAACACGTCGACGTGGCGCGAGACGCCATCGGCGAGTGCGGTCTTCTTGCCGGCGGCAGCAAAGGACGGCAGGGCATTGGCGGTGCTGCCCAGGACGGAAAGTGCGGCCATGCCTTGCAGAAAGCGGCGGCGCGTAACCATGGTCTGACTCCTTTGAAGCAAAACGAAGGCCGCCAGCAGCGGCCGTAGAGATATCGAAACGGTGCTACGCCTTGCGCAGCACCTCGGGGTGGCTATCGGCCAGATGCACGATCAATTCGCCGAACAAGGTGTTGGCCCAGGCGAACCAGGTGCGTGTGAATTTGGCGGGATCGTCCTGATCGAACGACTCATGCATAAAGCCTGTGCCCGCATGCGTGGTTTTCAGCCACGTCAGGCACTGGGCGATGTCGCGCGTGTCGTCGCTGGTGAAGGCGCGCATCATGATCGACATCGGCCAGATCATGCGCAGCCCTTCGTGCGGGCCACCGATGCCTTCCGCCGCACTGCCTTTGAAGAAGTACGGATTGTGCGTGCTCCACACTTGCGCGCGCGTGCGCAGGTAGCGCGCGTCGTTCTGTTCGCAGGCGTGGAGATAGGGCAGGGCGAGCAAGCTGGGAACGTTGGCATCGTCCATGAACAACTGGTTGCCGTAGCCGTCCACCTCATAAGCCCAGTAGTCACCCTGGTCGCCGTGAATCACGCCGTAGGCTTCAACCGCGCGCTGGATCTCATCGGCCAGCGCCACGCAGTCGGACGCACCAGCATCGTCATGGCGGATGGCGCGGAGCATCTCCGCGAGCTGGCGCAGGCTGGTGACGGCGAACAGGTTGCCGGGGATATTGAACGGATAGACCGTCGCATCGTCCGACGGGCGGAACATCGCGTGGATCATGCCCACCGGGCGCGTCGGATTGCCGTAGCCCTGCAGGAACTGCGACTCGGTCGGGATCGGCGAGCTGCGCTGGAAGTGGTACGGCCCTGGGCCGTCTTTGCGCTGCTGCTCGCGGAACGTCTTGAGCACCGTGCGCATGGCGGCATGCCAGTCGTCATCGAAAGCCGTCGTGTCGCCCGTGGCCTTCCAGTACCCATGCGCGAGGCGGATCGGGTAGCACAGCGAATCGATCTCCCATTTGCGCTCGGCCACACCGGGTTTCATATCGGTGATGTCGTGCTGGGACCAATCCAGGTTGGACTTCGCACCCGGATCGGGCATGAACGCATTGGCGTAGGGGTCGATGCTGATGCACACCGCGTGGCGATGGATCAGGCCGCGGAATAGCCGTTGCAGCGCCTTGTCCTGCTTCGCGAGCTGCACGTACGGCCACACCTGCGCGGACGAGTCGCGCATCCACATGGCGTCGATATCGCCGGTGACGATGAAGGTATCGGGCTTGCCACGCAGCGTGCCTACTTCGACCGTGGTGTCCAGCGTGTTCGGGAAACAGTTCTCGAACATCCACGCCAGTTCCGGATCACTGATCTTGGCCTTGGTCTGGGCGAGCAATTTTTCCACGGCGGCACTGGTGAACTTGCGCTTGCCGATGGGCGGTCGCTGGCTGACGAAGGCGCTCGTACCTGTCGCTGCGAAGACACCATCCGACAGCCATGCAGCAGCGGGCGCAAGCGCCATCCATTTGAGCAGGTTGCGGCGAGAGGTGATCATCGCGTGGTCTCCGGTTTGACGGTGTCGATCAGCGAGGTCAGCTTGAGCGCCGTCTTGAGGGCATGCAGGTCTGCCTGGCTGTTGACGGCGATATCCACATGCTCGCCCGGCAGCAGGTCAAAGGCATTGTTGGAAAGGGTGGCGTCGAGCTTGCCCAGGTCGATCCACACGCCACGAGCGAGCTGCTTTGTGCTGACGCGCAACACCGTGCTGTTGTCGTCCTTGATCCACTCGGCGCTCAGGCCGGGGTGCTTGGGCAGATTCAGTGTCTTGGCAAGACCAAAGTAGAGCAGGTGATGCGCCACGACCTCGTCGTTCTCGATCACATCGAAGGAGGCGACGCTTTGCGTGGGTTTGGCACCGTGCAGCAGCTCTGCGTCGCTGAACTCGCCAACGGATGTGCTGCTAAGTGCGGCGGCTTCCACCGGCTCGCTCTTCTCGCTGAGCAACTTGCCCGCCATGTCATAGACGCGTGTGCGCAGCGTGGCGTTGAAGGGCGTGGTGCGATCGGAGACCAGATGCAGCGTGGTGTGGCCATCACGGCGGATCGGCACCACATCCACCGGTGCATAGAAGCGCTTGGCGTGGAACTGCAGCGCCTTCCAGCGGCCGTAGTAGTCGATGCTGGACCAGGACGACCCCGGCCATACGTCGTTGAGCTGCCAGTACAGCGAGCCCATGCTCTGCGGTCGCGCGCTGCGCAGGTGTTCTGCCGCAAGCTCGATGCCCTCGGCCTGCATCAACTGGCTGAGGTAGACGAAGGAGGCGAAGTCCTTCGGCTCGCCGTAGTTGGCGCGGATGTACAGCAGCAAGCGGTCGTTGCCATTGCCATTGGCGAACTTCTGGTGCGCACGCATCACCGGCGAGTTCGGCGTCATATCGGCCGGCGTGGCGAAACTCTCGATGGTCGACATCACCGGGAAGGACTGCAGGCCGTACTCAGACTGGAAGCGCGGCGTGATGTCCAGATAGTGATCGATGGGCTCGGAACCCGACCACACCTTCCAGTAGTGGTAATCGCCGTCGTTCAGCACGTTGGCTTCGCCATCGAAATCCGTGCTGGGCGAGCTGGCCCAGTAGGGCACGTCGGGATCGTTGGTCTTCACCACTTCGCGCAGCGTGTGACCGAATAGCTCGCGCATGCCGTTCTCGATGCGCTGGCGTTCGTCGGTGCTGATCGCTTTCTTGAAGTCGATACGGTCTGGCCAGGATTCCCAGCCGGTCTGCACTTCGTTGTTGCCACACCACAGCACGATGCTGGGGTGGTTGCGCAAGCGGCGTACCTGTTCCTCGGCTTCGACGCGCGAGTTGCCTAGGAACTCGTGGTCATACGGCGTAATCGCGCCGCCAAACATGAAGTCCTGCCAGATCATGATGCCCATCTGGTCGGCCAGGTCGTAGAACGCATCGCTCTGGTAGTAACCGCCACCCCACATGCGCAGCATGTTCATGTTGGCATCGCGGGTGGAGGTGAGCAGCTGCTTGAGTTGTTCCGGCGTGGTGCGCTCCGGGAAGCTATCGGTCGGGATGAGATCCGCGCCCTTGGCGAAGATCGGCACGCCGTTCACTACGAAGGCGAAGCCGCGCCCCCACTGATCACGATCGCGGCGCAGTTCGACGCTGCGCAGGCCGGTGCTGCGATCGGCGCTGGCGAGGGTGTCATTGCCGCGCTTCACTTCCATGTGGAAGCGATAGAGGTTCTGCATGCCGTAGCCGGCAGGCCACCAGCGTTCGGGCTTGGCGATGGCGAACGGTACGCGCAGCGTGTTGTCGCCGGATTTGAGCGTGGCATCCTGGGCTATCTCGCCTTGGCTGCCATCCGGCGCGGTCCAGCTCACCGTGACGCGTGCACGGCCAGCCTTGCCTGCCTGTAGCGAGACTTCCGCGGCGAGTTCGGCGTTGTCGGCATCCACGTGCGGCTGGGCAATGTGGAAATCCTCCAGTCGCGCGTCGGTCCAGCTTTCCAGTTGCACCGGCTGCCAGATGCCCATCGTGACGAAGCGCGGGCCCCAATCCCAGCCGTACTGGTAATTGGCCTTGCGCACGTAGTTGGAGGTCTGCTTGCCCTTGGGCTCGTCGCCGAAGGCGGAGTCGAATTCGCCGGGCAGGGCATATGGCTGCATTAGCAGCCACGGTTGCAGTTTCGCGATGGGCGAATGCAGGCGCACGGTGAGCGTGTTGCTGCCGGCGTGCAGCACATCCTTCACGGGCAGGCGCCAGCGGCGGAACATGTTGCCGGTTTTCAGTAGTGGCTTGTCGTTGAGGCTGATGTCAGCAAAGGTGTCCACGCCGTCGAATACCAGGTCGACGTGGTCCTGCTTCAGCGTGGCGGCATCGACGTTGAAGACTAGCTGGTAGTCCCAGTCGGCCAGGCCGATCCATTGCTGTTGCGCTTCGTTGTCGCGGAAGAACGGGTCGCCGATGTTGCCGGTGGTCAGCAGATCGGTCTGCACGCTGCCAGGCACGTGGGCAGGGGTCCAGGTCGTCTGGTCAGGGTGCTGAGCAACCAGCGCTGAGTCGGGCGCCAGGCGGAATTGCCAGCCGTCGTCGAGCGGCGTCACGGTGGTGGCGCCCAGCGTGGACGCGCGTGCGAAGGCGAGGGCGGCCAGCAGGCCAACGGAAAGACGTGTCAGGGATGACAAGGCAAGGCGCTCCGCTTCTTGCTGAAAGGTCTCTTATCGCACAGGGCGAAAGAAAGTGGATATCGCCCCAAAAAAACGGGCGCTACGAGAGCGCCCGGAAGTGGGGGGTCTTACAACTTGAATCCGAGATTGACTGTGTACGTGCGGCCGTTCTTGTAAGCGTTTAGTGGCTGAGCCGGTGTGTTGTTGTAGACGAAGTAGGTGGAATCCAGCAGGTTGGTGCCATCCAGCGAGACACGCATGTGGTCGTTGATCTGGTAACCCAGCGACGCATCCAGTTCGCGGAAGATGCCGGTGATCTGTGAGGACTGCAGCTGTGCGATCTGCGTGAAGTAGTGCGAGCGCCAGCTATAGGTGACGCGCGCGCTCCACGGTCCGTTCTCGAAGTAAGGCGTGAGGTTGAACGCGTTCTTCGAGTTGTACGGCAGCGGGAACCCGTTGCTGGTGTCCGCATCGGACAAGGTGTAGTTCGCCAGCAGGCCGAAGCCGTAGGCAAAGTTGCCCTGGTAGGTCAGCGACAGGCCCTTCACCTTGGCGACGCCGGCGTTCACCGGGATCTCCATCTGGTACACGTCGTCCTGCTGGTCGGTGACGTTGTAGTGCGTCTGCGGCACGTTGGTATTGAGGATGTAGCCGGAGATGCGACGGAAGAAGAATTCCGCCGACAGCAGGCTGTTCTCTGCGAAGTACCACTCGGCCGTCGCGTCGTAGTTGGTCGACTTGTACGGCTTCAGATCGGTGTTGCCACCCGAACCGGTAAGGGTGCGGTCATCCAGTGCGACGTACGGCGTCATTTCCTGGAAGCGCGGGCGCGCGACGGTCTTGGCGGCGGCAAAGCGCAGCGTGACGTCTTCAATGGGGTCGTACGCAATGTTGAACGACGGCAGCCATTCGCCATAGCTGCTGCGCTTGTCCACCGGTGCGTACTGGTTGTTACCGATGAAGTTGTAGCCGGTGACGGTATCGCGCGTGTGGAAATAGCGCATGCCGAAGTTGCCGCGGTAGTCGGTGCCGGCGAAATCGGCCTGCCAGTAGAACGCGCGATTCTGCTCCTGGATACCGTAGGTGGCCTTCGGGTCCATCGGCGCATTGCTATAGAGCGACTCGACGTAGCTCTTCAGGCCACCGCGGTTGATCTGTGTCCAGTTGGCCATGCTCGCGGTCGGGTCGAGGCCGTCGAGGTAGCCGCCAGGCGTGCCGCCGCCGTTGAGGTCAGCCAGTGATACACCGGAGCCATCCTGCGTGGGGATGCTTGCCTGGTAGCCGGTCTGACCGTTGTAGTGGTTGCTTGCCTTGATGCCCACTTCGATCTCGTTCAACGGGCCCCAGCTGAGGTCGTGGTTGAAGTCGGCCTGGAAGTAGCGCTCCTTGTCGTAGCTCGGCGCGTAGCTGAAGCCGGCGCCGTGGGCCAGCATGTCGCTCGGGTCGTTCGCGGCGTTGTAGTTGATCTGCGGGTTCTGGCCGTTGAGGTTCCAGTTGTAGCCGCCGTAGCCGCGGAACTGCACGTTGTAGATGCCCTGCGAACCACCGGTGGAGCTGGTGTAGCCCAACTGGCTGGATGCGTTCCAGCCGTCGCCGTGCCAGTCGGCACGCAACTGTGCGCTGCCGGTGTTGACCTTGGAGAAGCGCTCGTAGCCGTCCAGATAGGTCGGCGCACCTGCGCCGTACGAACCGCTGGTGGCCACGCCGTTGGAGAAGTTCATCGCCGTCGCGTCAGGCGCGCTGCCGGACCAGTCGCCGTAGCGGCTCTGGTTGAAGTTGTTGAACTTCTCGGTGACGTAAAGGCCGGTGAAGTTCAGCTCGAACGCTTCGTTCGGCTTCCACTGGATATCGGTGGACACACCGTCGCGCTTACGCTCCTGCTTGAACAGGGCGGTGTTGATGGCGGTCGGGTACACGCCCGTCTGGCCCGGCGGCACCACACCCGGCGCGAACTGGTGGTTGGGGTCCGTATCGGTCGGGTCATTGGCGCGCTGGTAGCCGAAGATCTCGGTGCCTTCGCGCTGGATGACGCGGTCCGAATGCATCACCGAACCCAGCACGCCGAACGTGCTGTCGTTGTTTTTCCAGCTGTACAGCAGCGAACCCTGCGGCTCGCCCTTGTCGGCGCGGTCGTTGTACTGGTAGCCCAGCGTGCCGGTCAGCGTGTTGGCTTTCAGGTCCAGCGGGCGACGCGTGTTGATGATCACCGTACCGCCGATGGAGCCTTCATCGATGCGCGCCTGCGGGGTCTTGTAGACCTCTGCCGTACCGATGATTTCGGAGGTGAGCAGGCTGTAGTCGAACGAGCGGCTATCCGGGTTATTCGGGTCAGACGTCCAATTGGTCGACGCCAGCGTCTGGCCGTTGAGCAACAACCGGTTCAATGCCGGGTCGGTGCCGAGAATGCTGACCTTGTCACCCTCGCCGAAATTGCGGTCCACGCTGATGCCGGGCAGGTGCGAGAGCGATTCGGCCACGTTGGTGTCCGGGAACTTGCCCACGTCCTCAGCCGAGATCGCATCGACGATGGAGTCGGAGTTGCGCTTGAGATCCAGCGACTTCTGCAGGCTGGCGCGGATGCCGGTAACGGTGACGCCTTCCAACTGCTTGGCCTTGGCCGGGTCCGTCGGATTGGACTGCCCGTTCGCCGTCTGTTGCGTGCTGCCATTGGGTGCCGTGCCCTGGGTGCTGGCGGCGTCCTGTGCCATGGCTGTTGCGCTCGCGAACAACGCGCTGGCCAGGCTCATCCAAAGTGCGGTCTTGCGATACGTCACGCCTATCTCCCTGCAACGACAAAGCGCTGAGCGGGCTGGGGGAGACGCGGGGGAGCGCGTATCCCGGATTGTTCGGGACGAACTCGCCTGCACTACCTTGCGGTGGTGGTCCTGACGGTTCGTATGAATTGGGTCGATGGGGCCGGCGAGGGGGCCGGTCGTTGCGGCCGTTGATGCTGGTGCCGGTGAGGCGACTGGTCGCCGTGGCTGGCGGGTTCGCCCTTCCGGTGTCACACGACTCAAAACCCCTCGCCGCACCGCCGGCTACGTGTGGAGGTCACCGACGACCAGACCATTCTTGAAGTCCGCTGATAACGTTGTCAACAAAAAATTTCACTCGATCTAAAGAAGAGACCAGTATCCCAAGGTATTGATTTTTCTGGGTGGATGGATAGGGCCAAATATTGCGCTGCAATATAGAAACAGGCCTTCTTGAATCGATCTAAGGAGTGCTGTCTGACGGGCACATGGGCCCACCCTCGGTGGGATCAGGCCATGCCTGCGTTTGGCGGTGGTCAGGGCATTCCGGACCGCCGGTGATCGGCTCGTGCGGGTCTTTGTTGCAATGCATCGCAAATCGCTGCGATCGGTGCCCGTACGGGCCTGTTGCCGGTGAATCGAGGGCGGACGACCTTACGCTTTACGGCATCTATACGAGTTGCCGTGTGCCCCATACCCCAACTTTATGGCCGCCCCCACAGAATGGCCGCATGGATTGCAGTGACACCCACGGACGTCGGCGCGAGCGGGCGGCGACATGCATGTCTAGGGCCGGCATCGCGACGCGCGGCATGCGCGTGCCCGTGCCGGCCGAATAAGCCGCGATGTTGGCGACGCGGTTGGCGCGCTTTATGGTTCCGGAGGCATCCGCGTATCGCCGATGGCCCGGCAGGCATGCCGCCGGCGTGGAGACGCTGCGGGGAGTCCTGATGGCGCTGCTGGCCTGCGCTATCGCCACCTTGCTTGGCGAACTCCTGGTGCGGGTGTTCGACATCTCCAACGTTGTCGCCTTGTTCCTGTTCACCGTGGTGGTGGTGGCCTTGCGCTGGGGCAAGCTGGCGGGCAGCGTTGCCGCGTTGGTCGGCGTGACGTGCTTCGACTTCTTCTTCGTACCGCCGGTGCTCGCGTTTCGTCTTTCCGATGCGCAGTACCTGTTCACCTTTGTGCTGACGCTGGTGATTGCCTTGGTCACCGGCCAGCTTGTGGCGCGCATACGGGCGGAAGCCGCCTCCGCATTGGCGGGCGAGCGCCGAGCCGTCGCGCTGGCGGACGTGGCGCGTGATCTGTCCGCCACATCGAGGGTGATGCAGATCGCCAGCGTCTGCAGCCATCGCATCGCGCCCTTGTTCGGCGCGACCGGCGTTCTGCTGCAACCCGATGTGGAAGGCGGAATGGCCGATATCGATGGCGCCATCGTGTCGGCGTCAGCCAGTGGACACCGGATGCACTACATCCCCTTGATTTCACCCACGCGCACGCACGGCGTGCTGGCCTTTCACCGCGAAGCGGCATGGGTGCTGGACGAGGATGATCAGCGGCAGTTGGAAGCCTGTTGCGCCTTGGTCGCGCAGGCGCTGGACCGCGTGCATTTCACCGACGAGGCGCGCGACACGCTGGTCAGGATGGAGGGTGAGCGCTTTCGGCACACCTTGCTTGCAGCGGTATCGCACGACCTGAAGACGCCGCTGACTGCCATACGCGGGTTGGCGGAAACGCTGGAGCTTGGCAACGCTTCATCGTCCGCCGAGGGGCGCGACATGGCGCGTGCCATCCATCGTCAGGCCGATGCCATGCACCGCCAGGTCAGCAACCTGCTCGATCTGGCGCGGATGCAGGATGACGGCACGCACCTCGAACTGGACTGGCACGACGTGGGCGAGGTAGTCGGCAGCGCGCTGGCCGCCATGGATGTGGTGCTCGGCCATCGCCCCGTAAACATCGAATGGCCGCCGGGGTTGCCGCTGGTGCGCATGGATGCGCGCCTGTTCGAGCACGTCATCGTCAATCTGCTGGATAACGCAGCCAAGCACACGCCTGCATCAGCGTCGATATGGATCCGTGCGCAAAAGAATGAAGACTGTTTGATGATCGATGTGGAAGATGATGGGCCGGGGTTGCCGCCCGACATGGCCAGACATATCCCGACCGCCACATGTGCGCGCAACGCGCCGGGCACGGGCTTGGGGCTGGCCTTGTGTCAAAGCATCGTGCAGGCACACGGCGGATCTATGGATGTGCTTGGTGGTAAATCGCGTGGCGTGTGCTTCCGGGTGAGCTTGCCCATCGCAGACATGCCCGAACTGGAGCGTGAAGTTCTATGAATCGTCCACGCGTCCTCGTTGTCGAAGACGAATCGGACATCCGCCGCTTCGTGCGCTTGTCGCTGGAGCGCGAAGGGATGCAGGTTTTCGAGGCGGGCAACGCCTGCGATGCGCGCATCGACTCCGCCTCGCGACAGCCGCAGTTGCTTATCGTGGACCTTGGCCTTCCCGATGCGGATGGCAAGACCCTCATCCGTGAAGTGCGCCGCTGGTCCAGCGTCCCTGTGATTGTCCTGTCCGCACGCGAGCACGAGCAGGAAAAAGTGGAAGCGCTTGAAGCGGGTGCGGACGATTATCTGGTGAAGCCCTTCGGCGTGCCCGAATTGCTCGCCCGGGCCAAGGCACAGCTCCGACGTGCCAGCATGGTGTCTTCTGGCCCCGAATCCTCCGTGGTGTGCTTCGGCGACGTGCGGGTGGACCTGGCCACGCACGAAGTGGTTCGCCACGATGAGCTGATCCATCTCACACCCATCGAATTTCGCCTGCTGGCGGCGCTGGTGCGCGGCCAGGGCAAGGTGATGACCTATCGCCAGTTGTTGCTGGATGTGTGGGGGCCGGGTTATGCAGCTCGTGCCCACTACGTGCGCGTCTACATGACCAACCTGCGCCAGAAGCTGGAAGAGCATCCACCCCGGCCACGTCATCTGCTCACCGAGCTGCAAGTGGGCTATCGACTGGCCGGGGTGGCGCGGGAAAGCGCGCAGGCAGCGGGTCAGAACGCGAACTTCAGTGCGGCCACCGCGTGAGAGCCGTAGATGTGGCCGGAGTCATGCGCGTTGGTATCCCAGTAACGCAGGTCCAGTGACAGGCCGTCGCGAATCGTCCAGGTGACGCCGGCATTCCACGTGTTGTAGCTGAAATCGGCGCGTGAGCCGTCGTCGCGCATCACGGAGCTGCCAATGGTCTGTCGGCCCATGGCCACGGAAACAGTCCACGCTGGGTCTATCGTGTACGCGACATTGCCTTCCGCATACATCGCATGTCGAGCGATGCCCGGGAAATTCGGCGAGTAGTACACCGCGCCACCCAATGTCACCGGACCGAAGGCGTGGCTAGCCCGCAGATAGGTTTCGGCATACGACTCGGTCATATCCTTGGGTTGGTGCAGATAGCCGTAGTGGATATAGCCCAGATCGAAGGTGATGCCCGCGAACGTGGGGCGCCAGCCGCCGTACAGGTCGACCTCCTGCCGGGTGCGGGTGTCGCCAGAGGGACTGAAATCCACATTGGACGTCCACACGCCGGCGTAAAACGCGCCCTTGGCGGTAACGTCCAGCCCTGCAAAGCCTGACGGACGTTGGTTGGTCTGGCTGATGCCGCGAAAGATGTAGTCGGATTGTGCGCCCACGTTGAACGCGACCTGCCAAGTATCCGGCGCGGGTTGTGAGGGGATAGGGGGTGGGGTGCCGCCATCGGCCGGACCGCCGCCTAGGGTGTCTTGCGCATGTAACAGACTGGATGCGCCAGCCAGCATGGAAACGAGGGTGAAGCTCAGTATTTTTTTCATGTCCTGCATCCGCGTGGAGGCACTTACGGAAGCTGTCCGAGTGCCGAAATTCCTGAGGAATGCTAGGGATGGGGATACAAAGACGACGCTGGATTTCAGCCTTCCGTATCAAGGCGGCATCAAGGCGTGCATCAGGCTTTCGTGGTTGTCGTGGAGGGAGTGAGAAGACGTTGGCGAGCGCCACGTTTCATCTAACCGTCACAACGGCACCCTAGGCTCCGAGGCTGACGCAGAGCCGTAGCCTTCCTCGGCGAACACGGTCGAAGGAGGCGGTGTGCGCGAAAAGCATGGGGCGTGGTCGGCGTTATTCGCCGAAAAAGGCGCGATGCTGAGCAAATACTTTCTGCGGCGCGTGGCGCACCGCTGGGATGCTCAGGACTTGGTGCAAGAGGTGTATCTGCGCTTGTTGCGCATCGAGCCCGACGACGCGGCCAACATTCGCAGCCCCGAGGCCTACCTGTTCACCGTGGCCGCGAACCTGGTGAAGGAGCATGCCGTGCTGCGCCAGCAGCAGCCGTTGGGTAGCGACGAGCTCGAGCAAGTGGTGGAGCAGCTTGCGGCACCGGCCAACCCCGAGGCGGACATGGATAGCCGGCTACGGCGGGAGCGCCTCGGCGCCCTGATCGACCGGCTCTCGCCCAAGTGCAAGGCCGTGCTCGTCATGCACTATCGCGACGAGATGTCGTATCGCGAGATCGCCGAGCGCATGTCTATCTCGACGAACATGGTGAAGAAGTACATCGTCAAAGGCTTGGCAGCATGCCGGCAAAGGATGGCCGACTATGAGTGATTCCACACAATTCGATGCCGCACGGCAGGCGCGGCGCATCACTGAACAGGCCGTGTCCTGGTACATCGAGCAGCAGGAGCCGCTGAGCGAGCGCCAGCGCGTCGCGTTCCTCCATTGGCTGCGTGCTTCGCCGCGCCATGTGGCGGAGTACTTCGCGGTGGCGCAGATGCACGGCGACCTGAAGGCTGCGGCCTCATTGCAGGCGCTGACAAGTGAGGCGCTGGTGGAGCAGGCGGCCCGCGATAACCCGGTGATCATGTTTCCGGGGATGGGCGGCGTCATGCGGAAGCCGGACGAGCCACGTGCGGGACGCGTGCGACGCGCAGCCATCGCCTTGGCGGGGCTGGCAGCCGCCGTAGTCATGGCGTGGCTCGGCGTTGGCTACTGGCGCACTGCCGATGGTCGTGTTCAGCAGAGCTACGCGGGTGACGCATCCGTACGCTCGGTGACCCTGCCTGACGGCACGCTGGTCCAGTTGGATCGCGACAGCCTCATCGATGTGCATTTCGACGGACGCCTGCGCCGGATCGAAGTGGTGCGCGGCAACGCCTTGTTCGATGTGGGTAAGGATCCGAAGCGGCCGATGCTGGTCAGCGTGGGCGGCCATGTGTTGCAGGATATCGGTACCGTGTTCGACGTGAGGCGAGAGAGCAGTGGCGATACGCTGACCGTCATCAGCGGCCGCGTGCGCGTGCTCAATGTGCCGGATGCGTCGCTTAAGGGCTTTGACATCGCGTTGCTCGGTGGTGACGCCGTGGCGGACCTCACCGCGGGTCAACAGATCTCACTCGGCAACACTGACGTGGGCGGGAAGCGGCCAGCGCAGATGGCGAAAGTGACCGCTTGGCTGCCAACGGACATCCGTTTTCAGCATGAAACCATCGGCAACGTGGCACGGCGCTTCAATGCCTACACCATCAAGCCATTGGTGATCGAGAACGAACACATCGCCGGCGAACGCATCAGCGGCATCTTTCACGCGAACAATCCACAAGCGTTCGCGGCCTACCTGGCGACGCTGCCGGATGTGCGCGTTATCGAAGAGAGCGACCGTGTGCGCGTCGTGGCTTCAAACCAAACTGAAACGAAAAACAGCCATCTGTAAGAAAAGATTCATGCAATCGGAGGTACCCGGTTTCGCGTCGGGCGGCTCTTGAAGGGTATGGGCTGGCGAAAACTCATGTCGCCAACCGTTGACTAACCCACTCAAGGCTTCTTTCAAAATGCGACATCGTTTGGCTTTCCATATCGCGCTGGCGCTTGGCGTCAGTCTTCCTCTGGCGGTTTTCGCCCAAGCCGGTGCATTGCATACGACGGCTATTGCGCCGATGCCGCTCGCCAAGGCACTGGAGAACTTCTCGCACGAAGCGGGCATGCAGATCGTCTATGGTTCAGATATCGCCGATACCGTGCGCAGCCCGGGTGCCGACGCCGGCCTAGCGCCGGAACAGCAACTGCGTCAGTTGCTGGCAGGCACGGGCCTGACCTACCGTCTGGTCACGCCGAATACGGTGTCGATCATCTCGGGAAACGTGGCAGCCAATGCGGGCAATCCGGCCTCCGCTGCGGTGACGACGGCCGGTAACGCAAGCTCCAATCCGGTCGGTGACACGGCTGCTTCATCCGGCGGCAACAAGAGTGCAAAGGATCTCGATCAGGTGGTGGTGACGGCGCGTTCCGGCGTGGACGAGCGCACCAAGGCACAGACCAGCTACTCCATCACCACCATCGACGAAGACCGCCTGCGCATGCAGAACCCGACCAGCGTCACCGAGGCGATGAAGTCGGTGCCGGGTTTCTGGGTGGAGTCGTCGGGTGGCGAAGCGAGTGGCAACATTCGCGCACGTGGTATTCCGGTGGACGGTTTTGGCTCGGTGAACCTGCTGGAAGACGGCATTCCGGTGCAGCACGATCCAGCACTTGGCTACCTCAATGCCGATCAGGCTTTTCGTCTGGATGAAACCATCGATCGTATCGAAGTGGTGCGCGGTGGTCCGTCATCCATCTTCTATTCGAATGCGCCGGCCGGTGCGATCAACTTCATTCCGCGTCAGGTCGGTGACTCCGCCGAAGGCCTGGTGAAGTACACCGTGGGTAACTACGGGCTCAATCGCCTCGACTTCTGGTACGGCACGCCCATCGGCGATGGCTGGAAGCTCAGTGCGGGTGGTTTCTTTCGTCAGGATAATGGCGTCCGCAGCCCCGGCTTCACGAACGATCAAGGCGGCCAGTTGCGCGCCTCGCTTTCCAAGCAGTTCGAAAACGGCAGCATCAGCTTCGACGTGAAGCACATGGACGACAAGGTGGCGTTGGACCTTGGCATCCCGATGTATCGCAATGCCAGCGGCGATCTGCAGGCCGTGCCGGGTTTCAATGGCAACTACGGCACGCTCGCCGGGCCGGAGACCGAACACATCCAGATGATTCAGGGCAACGGCAGCCTGTACAACTTCGACAACTCGCTGGGCACGCAGGTCAAGCGCACGCAGTTCACGGTGAAGTTCGACTACAACCTGGGCGCTGGCTGGAAGATTGCGGAGAACCTGCGCTACAGCGATACCGATACGCAGCGCAACGGTGTGTATCCGAATGCCGTGCAAACGACCGCGGGCTTCCTCAGCACCGCCCAGAGCCGGCTTGCCCAGTACTATCCGAATGCGGCTGGCATGCAGCTGCAATACGTGGATAACGGGCAGGCGTACAACGCCAGTCCCAATAACGGCCTGGTCGTGACGGGCGGCTTGCGCGGCATCACCATGCCGATGAACGAGTTCACCAGCGACACGCGCCTTCTACGCAAGTTCGAATTGGGTGACCAGACGCACGACGTGACGTTCGGTTACTACTACGCGCACTTCAACCAGAGCTTTGATCGCTACTCGTCGACGGCGATCCTCACCGCGACCGACAACGCACGCCTGCTGGACGTAGTGGCGGTGGGTGCCAACGGCAATGCGCTCGGCAAGCTGACCAACAATGGCATCTATGGCTATGGCTACGAGTGGGCACATGCCAGTGGCACATCTAACACCAGCGCGTTCTATGCCTCGGACGAATGGCAGGTCAACGACAAACTCCGCATTGATGGCGGCGCGCGCTGGGAGCGCGTGAATACGACGGGCTGGACCGAGCTGTCACAAACCGTGAACCTGGGTACGCCTGCGACGAGCAACATTCTCACTGGCAGCGGGCAGTACGCCGATTACGACCACAGCTTCAACAAGCTGGGTTGGACCTTGGGCGCCAACTACCAGTTCAGCGAGCATCAGGGTGTGTTTGCCCGCTACACGTCCACGTTCCGTTTGCCGAACCTTAGCTCGTACATCACCTCGCCGACGGCTACACCCATCACGCAGACGATGATCCTGCCGGAGATGGGCTACAAGTACAGCAACCGTTACATGGATGCATACGCCACGCTGTTCTATACCAAGTACAACAACGTCAGCTTCAGCAACTATGTGTTCAACCCGAACACCGGTGTGTCGACGCCGCAGACCGGCTATGCGAACACCGAAACCTATGGACTGGAGCTGGAAGGTACGTTCTATCCGTCCAAGTGGTTCGACGTGCAATACACGGCCACGGTGCAGGATCCGAAGTACAAGGGACTGAGCTACACCACCGTTACGGCGGGTGCGCCGGTGTTGCTCAACTACGACGACAATCAGCTCATTCGCGTGCCGAAGAACAGCTTTCGTATCGTTCCCGGCGTGAACCTGCTCGACGACAAGCTGCGCTTGCAGATGTCCTACGAGTACGAGGGTCGGCGCTATGTGGATACGGCTAACTCGGTGGTGTTGCCGCAGTACCACACCATCGGTTTTAGCGCGCGCTACCAGATGACGCCGGAGCTGTCGTTCTTCTTCTATGCCGACAACCTCAACAACTCGCTGGGCCTGACCGAAGGCAACCCGCGTGCCGGCGAGCTGGCGAGCAGTGACGCGACCAAGAGCGTGTTCATCGCGCGTCCGTTGCTGGGTCGCTCGTTCCGCGCCTCGGTGATGTACCGCTTCTAACGGCGTTTGGCGTCCCGCGCGTCGCTCCGCATGGCGGCGCGCGGGATGGTTTTCCTGCTACAGGAAGAAAGCCATGCATAAAAGCTCACTTTGTCGTCATCGGCTTCTGGCGCTGGCCGCACTCTGGCTGGCGGTTATCGGCGTGGCGTGCGCCACGGATACTGCGCCGGACGTCGTGCTGCGCGGCCAGTTGCAAGGCGCCGACGACCATACCTATCGCGAGGTGCCGTTCAAGGTGCCTGAGGGTGTCAATCGCATCACTGTGCAGTTTGAATCCACAGGGCGTGATGAGCACACCACCGTCGATCTTGGACTGATAGATCCGGCAGGCTTTCACGGCCAGCAGGGCCTCCGTGGGTGGACGGGTGGAAGCAAACAGCTTTTTACCGTGGGTGCCATCGATGCCACGCCATCCTTCGCTCCCGGTCCGATTCAGCCCGGCCGCTGGGCACTCCTGCTCGGCATCCCCAATATCCGCCCGGCATCGAAAGCGGAATTCACCGCCAAGATCTGGTTCGGCCATCCGGGCGATCCCGCATGGTTGCCTGCCGTGCTCAACCCACCGCTGCGCAAGGAGGCGGGTTGGTATCGCGGTGATCTTCATATGCATGGCGCTCACAGCGACGGAAGCTGTCCTACGCAAAGTGGGGGCGCACGTGCGCCGTGCCCGCTGTTCTTTACGGTGGACGATGCGGCCAAACGCGGGCTCGACTTCATCGCGCTGAGCGATCACAACACGGTATCGCAGGCCAACGACATCCGCGAATTGCAGCCGTACTTCGACCGATTGCTGCTGATTCCTGCGCGCGAGATCACGACGTTTGAAGGCCACGCCAATCTTTTTGGTACCACGGAGCCGCTGGATTTTCGCCTCGGCAGCGTACCCGTACCGGACTGGAACGCGCTGCTGGCGCAAGCAGCGACCTTGCATGGTGTGCTTTCCATCAATCACCCCATCCGCCCGAATGATGAAACTTGCATGGGCTGCGGTTGGACGCCCTCAAAGCCGGTAGATATGCGGCGCGTGCAAGCCATCGAAGCAGTAAACGGAATGGACGCGCTCAGTCCGACCTACACCGGCATCCCTTTTTGGCAAGACCAGTTGAATAAAGGCTTCCACCTCACCGGCATCGGCGGCAGCGACAACCACAGCGCGAAGGTGGCGCTGCCCATTCCTGGCGGAAGCACGGCGATCGGTCTGCCGACGACGGTGGTGCATGCCAGCGAGTTATCGATGAAGGCGATTCTCGACGCCATTCGTGCGGGTCACGTCTTCATCGATGTGCAAGGCAGTCGCGATCGTCTGTTCGACATGGTGGCGAGCGTGGGCAATCAGGCGGCCGAGATGGGCGACGCGTTGAGTGCATCCGCTGGAAGCACCGTTCGCGTCACCATGCATGCGACCGCGATGGACCAGGCAAAGGCAGAAATCATCATGGACGGCAAACTCTTTGAGCCAGAGGAGAACTTGGCTATTCACGGGGCAAAGCAGACGTTGTCATTTGATTGGCCAAGCGACGGCAAGCGCCACTGGATTCGCGCGAACGTGCGTGATGCGGGTGGAGCCTTGTTGATCGTTGGTAATCCGATTTACATCAACTGAGTGCGCGCCGATCCGTCTCTTTCCTTCGAGTTTTCTTCCGCTTCTACGGGCCGGAGAGGTCGTTCTTCGGTTGGATATGGACATTGCCTGAGGTGACGCCAGAGGCGTGACATACCCGCGCGAGTGGCTTCCAGGTCGAACGAACGAGCTGGAAGCCTCCGGCGGGAAAGGCGTCATGGAACGGAGAGGCGCCGTATCTTTATAATGCGTGGCCGTTTGTGCAAAGCGGTGCCGCTTACCGGTGTTTTATCCGGTGCCTTCCGCGATTGCCCTGTTCAGGACCCGGCCGATATGAAGCTCTTAGCTATCTCAGGTAGCGCGCGCCAGGAATCCACGAACACCACGTTGCTCATGGCGATGAGAGGCCTTGCTCCCGTCGGCGTGGACGTGTCGGTGTTTCACCGGCTCGATACGTTGCCCGTGTTTTCGCCCGATCTGGAAGGAGAGCGGACGCCGATGGCAGTGATTGATTTTCTGAGTCGCATCGCCGGCGCGGATGGCATCATTATTTCCAGCCCGGAGTACGTGAGGGCCATTCCCGGCGGCTTGAAGAATGCCATCGACTGGATGGTTTCTCGCTACGAGATCATTGGTAAACCGATTGCGCTCGCCCACGCCTCACACCGCGGTGACGACATGCTGGCCTCGCTCAGGGTTGTGCTCGGGACGGTCAGTGACGGCTTCCTTCCCCAGGTGTTCCTCCGCCTGCCGCTGGTCGGCAAGTCGGTGGAGGACATCGCGCTGCTGATGCGTGAACCCGGCTACGCATCGCAGATCACGGACTTCCTGTCCGAAGTTGCTGCCGCCATCGAGGCAAGGTCGCTGGGCCGGTTGTAGGGCGTTTGTCGGTGGTTGCCGAGTCGGTGCGCACCATCATGTGGCAAATCCACTTTCACTCGCCCCTCACGCGGTGACACCGTGCGGCGCATGGTGTTCGCTTCATGCACTACCGTATTTTTGCTTAGCGCACCTACGTAGTCTCTCGAATTGTCAGTGCCGTCCAAATCCGCGACCGTGAGAATTGTCGCGCATCGTCAGCGCGCGTAGCTCGGGCACAGTCCGTCGGGCGTGTTCTTCATGCATCGCGGCGGTGGCCAGGAAAGGCCTGGCCGGTTGTCGCGATGGAGTCAGGATATCGGGAGAAGTGTGGATGTATGCGGCATATCGCTCTGACATAAGCAGGGTAGGGGCACGAAAGAACGGGAAGGCGTGTTGGGGATCGCTATGCATGCTTTTGGCGCTGGTGTGGGCCAACGCGTGTATGGCCGCGCAGGATCCGTTGCCATCCTGGAACGACGGTGGAACCAAGCAGCAAATCGAAAGCTTCGTCACTAAGGTCACCAAGCCGGGCTCGCCCGATTTCGTCGAACCAGCCAAACGCATCGCCGTATTCGACAACGACGGCACCTTGTGGACGGAGCAGCCCATCTACTTCGAGTTCTTCTTCGTACTGGATCAGGTGAAGGCTCAGGCCCCGCAACATCCGGAGTGGAAGACAACCGAACCCTTCAAATCTGCGCTGGCCGGCGACATGAAAGGGCTGGCTGCGTCAGGCGAGAAAGGTGCCATTGAACTTATGGCAGCCACGCATGCGGGTATGTCCACCGAGGAATTCGCGCGGCGTGTCAACCAGTGGGTGTCCACGGCGCGTCATCCGAAGACGCACCGTGTGTTCACCGAAATGGTCTACCAGCCCATGCTGGAGCTGCTTCACTACCTGCGCGAGAACGGCTTCAAGACCTACATCGTTTCCGGCGGTGGCCAGGACTTCATGCGCGCCTGGGCTGAGGCCGTGTATGGCGTCCCGCCTGAGCAGGTGATTGGCAGCGAGGCCGAGCTCAAGTACGAGTTGCGCGATGGTCAGCCCGTATTGATCAAGGAGGCCAACGTGGCCCTTGTCGACGACCACGCAGGCAAGCCGGTCGGTATTGAACGCTTCATCGGTCGCAAGCCCATCTTTGCATTCGGTAACTCCGATGGCGATCAGCAGATGCTCGAGTGGGCGACGTCGGGCGATGGCGCGCGCTTCGCGGGGCTGGTGCATCACACCGATGCCGCGCGCGAATACGCCTACGACCGGAAGTCGCCAGTCGGTACGCTCGATAAGGCGCTGGATGAAGCCACGGCCAAGGGTTGGACCGTAGTGGACATGAAGCAAGACTGGAAGGTTATCTATCCCGCAGAAAAGCAGTAGCGCAATACGACGGCGCCGCCCGTGTGCGCCGTTGCGGATTGAACGATGTGGTCCCCGTTGGCTGCCCCGCGCAGTCGTGTACACCTGGAGGTTCCCATGTTTCGCCCGTGGCAGCGCAGTACCTTGTTGAAATCACTGACGACGGTAGTCACGACAGCATTGCTGGTCGTGGCCGCCGTCACTCTCCAGCCACCCGTGGCAAAAGCACAGCCGCCGGCACAGGATCAGCAGGAGTCATCGTCCGACAACGGCAAGCCGAACATCCTTGTCATCTTCGGTGATGACGTAGGTATCTCGAACCTGAGTGCTTACTCCATGGGTCTGGTCGGCTACCGCACGCCCAACATCGACCGTATCGCCCGCGAGGGCATGCTCTTCACCGACTACTACGGTGAGAACAGCTGCACGGCTGGCCGTTCAACCTTCATCACGGGCCAGACTGTGTTGCGCACGGGCTTGTCGAAGGTGGGCGCACCCGGTGCGCCGCAAGGCTTGCAGGATCGTGACGTCACCATTGCTCAGGCACTCAAGGGGCTGGGTTATGGCACGGCGCAGTTTGGTAAGAACCACCTGGGCGACCAGGATCGCTTCCTGCCGACCAAGCACGGTTTTGATGAGTACTTCGGCAATCTCTACAACCTCAATGCAGAGGAAGAGCCGGAGCGTCCGTACTGGCCTAAGAACGACCCGGAGTTCCTCAAGTCCTATAATCCTCGCGGCGTCATACACAGTGTCGCGGACGGCAAGATCGAGGATACCGGCCCGCTGACCAAGAAGCGCATGGAGACGATCGACGACGAGACGACAGGCGCCGCGATCTCCTACATCAAGAAACAGGCCGATGCCAAGCAGCCGTTCTTCGTGTGGATGAACTTCACGCGTATGCACGTCTTCACCCATGTGCGGCCCGAATTCAAAGGCAAGGCCGGATTGGGCGATGGGCATGAATATGCCGATGGCATGTGGGAGATGGATCAGAACGTGGGCAAGTTGCTCAAGTCGCTCGATGATGCCGGCATCGCCAAGAACACCATCGTGGTTTTCACCACGGACAATGGTCCGAACTTCTTCACCTGGCCTGACGCCGCCAATACACCTTTCCGGAGTGAGAAGGACTCCAATTGGGAGGGCGCCTTCCGTGTGCCGGGAATGGTTCGCTGGCCCGGGCACATTCGCCCCAACACGGTGAGTATCGCGTTGATCTCTGGCCTCGATTGGTTCCCCACCTTGGTGGCAGCCGCCGGCGATCCCGATATCACCAACAAGCTGCTTAAGGGAGACAGCATCGGCGGAAAGACTTTCAAAGTCCATTTGGACGGCTACAACTTCCTGCCCTATCTGACCGGCAAGACGAATGTCTCGCCGAGGCAAGAGTTCTATTACTTCAACGATGATGCCGAAATGGTGGCTGTGCGTTGGGATCCCATCGAGACGGGTGGTGTGAGACCCGACGCATGGAAAACCGTTTTCTGCGAACAGAAAGCGCAAGGAGGCCTGGATATCTGGCAGGAGCCCTTTGTGTGTCTGCGCGTGCCACGGCTATTCAATCTGCGAATGGATCCGTATGAACGGGCCAATATCGGTCCGACGACGGGCTACGAACAATGGATGACCGAGAACGTTTACCTGATCGCTGACGGTACCCGCCGGGCCGCCACGTTCTTGCAGACCTTCAAGGACTATCCGCCGAGCCAGTCGCCCGGCTCGTTCACCATCGACAAGGCAATCGACTCCCTAAAGATGCAGTTGGAAAAGCAGGGCAAGTAATCGCCCGCGAAGTGGCCACAGGGAAGTGGCATAGAGAGCTCCAAGCAAACGCCAGTCGAGGATATCGGTTGGCGTTTTCTTTTGAAGATGGTCTGGTCGTGGCCCGCAGAAGCCCCATGAGTAGCTGCTAGTACAGACGGCTATTTGGATTGTCATCCATACTCCTGATGCTCCTTTCGATGTTCAACGCGTGCATCGCGATGCCGAACGAAAGCGTTGAGTCCATCCGGTGGCATAGCTTGGCGTGAGTGAGATGTTTCCTGTTTTGCGCAGGATATCTCTTGTGACCGCGCATGCTTTTCGCGTCCGCTTCGCGAAGCACCGAGCGTTGCGCAAAAACCCTACACGGCGTTGAGGGTTTGAGCGATGTCACGCATCGCTGAGCTTGGGCACTCTAGTCGACCTTCTTTCGTTCGAGGAACTTTGATCACCTTGCTCATGGTGACAAAGTGATTTCGTGGGCGGTGTCGTTGGATCTTCACTGGCTCGTCGGTTCCCGGAGGAGGAAGGGATGCATCGACGTTGGCTGCATGGCGCGGTCAAGTCCAATCAGGAGCACAAGCATGTTTCCATCACGGAAGCGAAGTACTTTGATGAGATCACTCACGGCGATGATTGCGACGACCGTGATCGGCGTTGCTGCCTTTGCCATGCAGCCACCCGCCGTCCAGGCGCAGTCCGCGGCGGACGACGCGTCTGCTGGCAATGAAAAGCCGAACATCCTCGTCATCTTTGGCGACGACGTGGGCATCTCCAATCTGAGTGCCTACTCGATGGGCATGACCGGCTATCGCACGCCTAATATCGATCGCATTGCCCGTGAAGGCATGATCTTCACCGACTACTACAGCGAAAACAGCTGCACGGCTGGGCGCTCCACTTTCATCACGGGCGAAAACGTCCTACGCACTGGCCTGTCCAAGGTGGGCTTGCCGGGTGCGCCAGTGGGCCTGCAGGACAGCAACGTCACCATCGCTCAGGTGCTGAAGTCGATGGGCTACGGCACGGCGCAGTTTGGCAAGAACCATTTGGGCGACCAGGATCGCTTCCTGCCGACCAAGCATGGTTTCGACGAGTTCTTTGGAAACCTCTATCACCTCAATGCGGAAGAGGAACCCGAGCGTCCCTATTGGCCGGCGAACAACCCCGGGTTCCTTGCTCACTACAACCCGCGTGGCGTGATCCATTCCTATGCGGACGGCAAGATCGAGGACACGGGCCCCTTGACCAAGAAGCGCATGGAGACGATCGACGACGAGACCACCGGTGCGGCGGTCTCCTACATCAAGAAGCAGGCGGATGCTAAGCAGCCGTTCTTCATGTGGATGAACTTCACGCGCATGCACGTGTTCACGCATGTGCGCCCGGAATACGAGGGCAAGGCGGGTCTCGGCAAGGGTCAGATGTACGCCGATGGCATGTGGGAAATGGACCAGAACGTCGGCAAGCTGCTGCAGACGCTGGAAGAAGCGGGTATTTCCAAGAACACCATCGTGGTCTTCACTACCGACAACGGCCCGAACGAGTTCACTTGGCCAGATTCCGCCACCTCGCCGTTTCGTAGCGAGAAGGATTCCAACTGGGAGGGCGCCTATCGCTCGCCGGCCATGGTGCGCTGGCCTGGGCACATCAAGCCGAATACGGTGAGCAATACACTAGTTTCCGGCCTTGACTGGTTCCCGACACTGGTGGCTGCAGCCGGCGATTCGGACATCACCAACAAGCTGCTCAAGGGCACCAGCGTCGGAGGCAAGAACTTCAAGGTGCACCTGGACGGCTACAACTTCCTTCCCTACCTCACGGGCAAAACCAACGAAGGGCCTCGCAAGGAGTTCTTCTACTTCAACGACGATGCACAGGTGATGGCAGTGCGTTTCGATACGATAACGCCGGGAGGGAAGGTGCCTACAGCGTGGAAGGTCGAGTTCTGCGAGCAGCGCGCTCCAGGCGGGCTGCAGATCTGGATGGAACCATTCGTTTGCTTGCGCGTACCGAAGATCTTCAACTTGAGGATGGACCCGTACGAGCGTGCCGATGTCGGCCCAACCAATGGCTACTATGGTTGGGAGACGGAGAACGTCTATCTGGGCGCCGAAGGTGTGATGCGTGCCACCCAGATGTTGCAGACGTTTAAGGAGTATCCACCTAGTCAGATCCCGGCGACTTTCACCATCGACCAGGCGACCGATGCGCTGAAGCGTGAGCTGCAGCAGAAACAAGGCAAGTAACTGCCTGTTGGACGCGAGTGATCCAATTATCACTCGCGTCCTCTTTTCGATACCGGTCATTCTTACTTAAGTAGTCAGTGGCGCGCTGTTTGTTCTCTATACTCCGGAAGAACCAGCCTCGCGCGAGTTGCATGCCTGCCATGAAACCTCCCCGTGTTGGAAAACAAGCCTTTGTGGCCACACCTGCCATCTCTACGACAGGCGTTGTGCCGGCACTGCTTCTCTTTGGTTCCGGAGCGGCCTCGCTGGTTTATCAGCTGCTTTGGATCAAACAGCTTTCATTGGTGGTCGGCGTCGAGGTCTATGCCGTCACCATTGCAGTAAGTGCTTTCTTCGCTGGTCTGGCTCTGGGTGGGGCGTGGTTCGGACGCAAGGCGGATCGCCTTGAACACCCACTTCGTCTCTATGCATGGCTGGAAGGTGCGGTTGCCGTTCTCGGCGTGGCCGCGACTTTCTTGCTGGCGCACAGCGCCTCTTTGTTCGCCACGCTTGAGCAGCAGATGGGTTGGCTCGCGTGGTCGCTTCCTTTTCTTCTGGTTGGCGTGCCGGCGGTTGCCATGGGCGGCACGCTGCCGGTTCTCGTGCGTACGGCTGCACGCGACAGTGTGGCTGGCATAGGCGGTCGCCTTTACGCAGCCAACACTGCGGGTGCGGTGTTCGGCGTGTTGGCCGCGCCCTTCCTGCTACTTCCTGCATTGGGTGTGCAGGGTTCTGCTTGGGTGGCCGCTGCGGTCAATGTGCTGGCCGCGCTAGTGGCGTTGGCGCTGGACCGTCGTTTGGAGCCACCGCCATCCATGGTTGCGAATCAGGGGGTAACTCCCCAGTCGGCTCGTATGGCGCTTGCGCTTTACGCCATTGCCGGTGGCATCGCGCTTGGCTACGAAGTGGTGTGGTCGCAAACCGTGGTGCAGTTCATGAGTACGCGTTCGTTTGCGTTTGCCATGATGCTCGCTGTTTACTTGATTGGCTTGATGGCGGGTAGCGCGATATATGCGCGCTTTGCCGATCGCGTTCGTAATGGCTGGGCGGCTTTCGGGGTCCTGATCGCTCTCGCCGGTTTTGCGGCATTGCTGCAGGTAAGCCTGCTTGGCGATTGGTTGCCGACGTTGCAAGGCCAGGCATCAAATCTGGTGATGTCGATAACAGGCAGTCGACTAGCCTCCATGTGTGCGCGCTTTGCGACAGCGGCAAGCGTGATCGTGTTGATTCCCACCCTGCTGTTGGGCGCCGCCTTTCCCGCGGTCCTTCGCCTTTCTGCCCGCGCCGACAATACGGGCCAAAGCGTCGGCTTGGCGCTCGCTTTCAACACGCTTGGTGGCATAGCGGGTACGGCATTGACGGGTTTCCTGCTGGTGCCGACGTTTGGGCTTGTGCGGTCGCTCGCGCTACTGGCGATGCTGGCAGCGCTGGTTGGTCTGGTGGCCGTGTTCGTAGGATCCCCGCAGCGCGGCCGGGCTCGCTGGGCCGTGGTGGCGGTGACCGTGTGCTCTATGGCCGCTGCGGTGCTGACGCCTCCGCAAAAGCTGGCCAGTCTCCTAACGCAGAGCCGCGGCGGAGAGATCACCTATTACGAGGAAAGCCGAGGCGGTACGGTCGCTGTGTTGGCGCAAGGGCAGGGCGATCACATATTTCATCGCCTGTATATCCAGGGCGTATCGAACTCGGGAGACACCTTGCCTTCGCTGCGTTACATGCGACTGCAAGCGCTGTTGCCGTTGATCATCCATCGTGGGGAGCCACACTCGGGCCTGGTGATCGGGGTCGGGACGGGTATTACAGCCGGTGCCTTGTCGCAGTACCCGGGCCTCTCCACACGCGTCTGTGCGGAGTTGCTGCCGGCCGTGGTACGCGCCGCGTCGCAGTTTCAGGGCAACTACGGGGCGGGACAGGACCACGGCCTGGATATCCGGCTACGCGATGGTCGACGCGAGCTGCTGGCCAGCGAACAGCGCTACGACGTGATCACGCTGGAGCCGCCGCCACCCTCGGCGGCAGGCGTGGTAAACCTCTATTCGCGAGATTTCTACCAACTGGCGGCAAGGCGACTTGCGCCAGGGGGTGTGCTGGCACAGTGGTGGCCGTTGCCGACGCAGAACGACGAAGATTCTCGCGCCATGGTGCGGGCGTTCCTCGATGCGTTTCCCCACGCCACGCTGTGGACGACTGAACTGCACGAAATGTTGCTGGTCGGCTCGAACGACCCGATCGAACTCGACGCGTCGCGGATTGAGCAGCGTTTCAATCAGCCGTCCGTCGCCGGTGCGCTGGGTGAGGTCGGCGTGAGTTCGCCAGCGGCGTTGTTGGCGACCTGGGTGACTGATCGCGCCGGTCTTGAGCGCTATGCGGGAAGCACGCCACCCGTCACCGACGATCATCCAAGCATCGAGTACGCGACCTGGGTGCGACGCAACGAGTTGGTTCGAGTGCTTCCCGAACTGGTGGCGCTGCGGACGGAACCGCCGCTACGCGGCGCGAGCCCCGAACTGATCGAAGCCATGCACCGCCAGCGCGATGTGCTTTTCACGTTTTACGCCTCCGGGTTGGCGGCCTACCAGGGTGATCGCGACCAATGGTCCGAAGCACTGGGCTTGGTGATGCAGGCAGATGGCCAGAACCCGTATTACCGCTGGATTGCCGGTGGCGGTCCGTGATGCACGCTAGGCAAGGGAGCCGAGAAGACACATGAACGCCAAAGAGGCCATGTCAAACCTGCAGACGCAGATGGAAGCGTCCATCATCGGGCAGACGGACTTGATCCGGCAGATGATTGTCGGCCTGCTGGCGAACGGGCATCTGCTTCTGGAAAGCTTGCCCGGTCTCGCCAAGACCCGGGCAGTCAAGAGCATGGCGAAGCATCTTGATACCGAGATGCGCCGCATCCAGTTCACACCCGATCTGCTTCCTTCGGACATCACTGGTGCGGAAGTGTTGCATCAGCAGGGCGGTCAGAACATTTTCCAGTTCCAACCTGGGCCCATCTTCGGCAACGTCATCCTGGCCGACGAGATCAACCGCGCACCGGCCAAGGTGCAGGCGGCGTTGCTGGAAGCGATGGAGGAACGGCAGGTCACCGTGGCGGGAACCACGCACAAGATGTCCGATCTGTTCATCGTGATGGCCACGCAGAATCCCATCGAACAGGAAGGTACGTATCCCCTGCCAGAGGCTCAGCTCGACCGCTTCTTGTTGAAGGTGCTGGTGGACTATCCGGACCGTGACAGCGAGGTCGGCGTGCTGAAACTGGTACGCAGCGAAGAGGTGGGTGGCTCGTCCAGCGCTGCTGGTGCGACGATCACGCGCATCGAGCCAGCAAGCATTTTCGACGCGCGTGGTGAGATCCATGGCCTGCATGTGGCTCCGACCATCGAGCAATACATCATGGCCCTGGTCGATGCCACGCGGCATCCGGACCAGTACGACAAGACGCTGGCAACCTGGATCCAGGTTGGCTCCAGCCCGCGCGGCGGCATTGCACTGGAGCGCACGTCGCGCGTCCACGCGTGGCTGGAGGGTCGCGACCATGTAACGCCAGATGACGTGCGTGCGATGGCCCATCCGGTGCTGCGTCACCGCATCATGCTTTCCTACGACGCCAGCGCAGAAGGTATCCATGCCGATCAGGTGATCGACAAGATCCTTGAACTCGTGGCCGTGCCGGCCTGAGGCCATCGATGACCACGGTAGAGGCCAGCGACGTCGGCACCGTTTACGTCACTCCCGCGCATCTGGCGCGCATGGAGTACGACGCGCGCCGCCTGCGCGCCACACCGCATCGTCCCCATCACAGCGTGCTGGCCGGGCGGCATGCTTCGCGGCTGCGAGGGCGTGGACTCAATTTCGAGGAGATTCGCGCTTACGTGCCCGGCGACGACGTACGCCACCTCGACTGGAAGGTATCGTTGCGTGTCGGGCATGCGATGGTACGGTCGTATACGGAGGAGCGCGACCGGCCCGCGCTGATCGTGGTGGATCAACGCATGTCGATGTTCTATGGCACGCGTCGCGCGATGAAATCGGTGGTAGCGGCGGAAGTGGCCGCACTGGGTGCCTGGATGGCATTTCAGGCGGGGGACCGCGCCGGCGCCGTGGTGTTCGACGACAGCGAGATCCACAGCCTGCGCGCGCGACGCAGCCGTTCGAGTCTCCAGGCCGTATTGGGTGCACTGGCGCGCAGCAACCAGGCGCTTCGCGCCGACAGCTCCACGCGCATCAACCCGGCACAATTGAACGGTGCGTTGCGTGCTGCGCTCCATTTGGCGACCCACGATTACCTGGTCTTCATCGTGAGCGACTTCCTCGGGGCGGATGAAGAAACCCTGCAGCTCATCCGCGAGTTGGCCACGCACAACGACGTCATCGCCGCACTCGTGTTCGATCCTTCGGCGCGCGCCGTGCCCGATAGCGGCAAGATTGTCGTGACCGAGGGCGAGTTGCAGGTGGAGCTGGATTTCGGTCGCAAGACCATCCGCGAGCCGCTCAGCGCCATGTTCGAGCAGCGTCTGCAACAGACGGTGGAGCTGGTGCAGCGCTGCGGCGTGCCCACGCTGGCGATCGATACCGAGCAGCCTACGCTGTTGCAGGTGGCGCGCCTGCTCGGTCACTTTGCGCAGATGCGGGGTTAGCCGCATGTATGTGTTTGTCGACCCCATCAAGATGGCATCCATCGCCGATCTCAAGGACATTCCCGCCCCGCCCCCGGTTTCCTGGATGCCGCAGACCGCAGGCTGGTGGGTGCTGGGTGGGCTCGTGTTGCTAGGTGTTCTTGTGTATGCCTCCCTGCGGTGGCGCAGGTGGTGGCGCAATCGCTACCGCCGCGAGGCACAGGCGGAGTTGGCGGCCATCGAGCGCGCCATCGTCGACCCCGCCACACGCACGGAGGCGCTGATGGCTATTCCTGCGCTGGTGAAGCGAACCGTGCTTGCCTGGGCGTCACGTCGGGAGGTGGGGCCGATGAGTGGCGAGGCATGGCTACGCTACCTGGATCGTACGTATCCCTCCGGCGGCTTTGTGCAGGGGCCCGGCCGGCAACTGGACGCGCTGGCATACGGGCAAGGTGTCATCGGCAACGACGACCTGGCTTCACTCATGGCGTTGCTGCATCAGTGGATCGATAGCCATGTTGCAGCTTGAGTATCCCTGGCTGCTGACCTTGTTGCCGCTGCCTTTGCTGGTGTGGTGGCTGATGCCGCCCTATGGCGAGCGTACCAAGGCGGTTCGCGTACCGTTTTTCGAAGAACTGGCCAAAGCGACAGGGCAGCAGCCGGCCCGTGGTGCAGTGGTGCTACGCGGGAACTGGCTGCGCCGCCTCCTGGCGCCGCTGTGTTGGGCATTGGTTGTGCTTGCACTTGCCGGCCCCCAGCGATTGGAGCCACCGATCGAACGAACCGAGGCGGCGCGCGACCTGCTGCTGGCGATCGACCTGTCGGGATCCATGGCGACGCCGGATTTCCTGGATCCTCAGGGGCAGCGCATTTCCAGGCTTGATGCGGTGAAAGGCGTCGTGGACGATTTCGTCCGGCGTCGCAACACCGACCGCATCGGTTTGATCGTGTTCGGTACCAATGCCTTTCCACAAGCTCCGCTGACACTGGACCACGTGGCCGTACGCGAACTGTTGGATGAACTGCGCGTAGGTATGGCCGGCGAGCAAACCGCCATCGGTGACGCCATCGGCGTGGCGGTGAAGATGACCGCGCATTCGCAGCAACGCGAGCGCGTGTTGATTCTGCTGACCGATGGCAACGATACCGCCGGTCGGATTCCCGCAGAGACAGCTGCGGGAATCGCCAAGGCCAACCATATCGTTATCCATACCATCGGTATCGGCGATCCGAACGCCAAGGGCGAAAATCGCGTGGATCTGGATGCGCTCAAGCGCATCGCGTCGGCGACGGGTGGGCGCAGTTTTCGCGGCGAGAATCGCGAACAGCTGGCCGATATCTATGCGCTGCTCGATCGCATGACGCCCAGTAAGGTGAAGCACTCAGTTTACCGGCCCAAGGTCAAGCTGTATTACCTGCCGTTGGGTGCGGCCCTGCTGCTGATGATTTTCTATCACCTGCTGATGCTTGGCCTCTTCGCGCCGCTCGCGCGAAAGCGCGTCGCGGCGTCACTCGCATCCAGGCCATCGGAGGGCTAAACGATGGACCAGGGCTTCCATTTCATCCGCCCGCTATGGCTTTTGCTGTTGCCGCTGGGCCCACTGTTGCTGTGGTGGTGGCAGCGGCGAAATGACCCGCTCCAGCGATGGAAAGGCATGATTGCACCGCATCTGCTGGCGCATCTGGTGGTGGGTGACAGCGAGCATTGGCGCGCGCGTCCCATCCATCTGGTATGCGCTGTTCTGGTCATCGGAAGCATTGCCTGCGCCGGGCCAACGTGGGAGCTGGAATCGCCGCCGTTCGCCGAGGATCGAGCCCCGATGATGGTGGCCATGGATCTGTCGCCCGCCATGAATGCCATGGATGTGTCGCCGACACGGCTGGAGCGCGCCAAGCAGAAAGTGCGCGATCTGACGGCGCTGCGCGTGGGCGGCCGCACCGGCCTCATCGTGTACACCAATACCGCGCACATGGTGTTGCCGCCCACAGACGATGCCGCGCTGATGGAGATGTTCCTTTCGGCACTGAGCACCGACCTGCTGCCGGGCAAGGGGAGCAATGCCGGCGCTGCGCTGGCACTGGCCGATCGGTTGCTCGACGCCGAGCACGACCCCGGCACCATCGTGTTCTTCACCAGCGGATTCGACGATGCGCAGATCCCCGCCTTCGTAGCGCACCACCAGCATTCGCGGCAGCAGGTGTTGATGCTTGCGGTGGGTACGACCAGAGGCGGCCCGCTGCGCACGGCGAATGGCGGTGAACAGACGGGGGAAGACGGCGCGCCCGTGGTAGCGAAGCTTGATGACAAGGCGCTGCAACGGCTCGCATCGCAGGCACATATTCCATTGGCCAGCATCACCTCGAGCAATGACGACATGCAGTGGGTGCAACGCGAGGCGGTGCATCACCTGCAGATCGTCAACGATAAATCGTCCGTGCACTGGAAAGAGTACGGCTACTACCTTTGCTATCCCCTGGTGCTGATCGCTTTGTTCTGGTTCCGGCGCGGCTGGATGGTGCGCTGGGTGTTCATACTGGGGTTCGTCGGGCTGAGTGCTTTGCCGTCACCCGCCACTGCCGCCGACTGGCACGTGGCCGATTGGTTCTTCACCCCCGACCAGCAGGGGCGCTGGTACTACGAGCACCGGGATTTCGGCAGTGCGGCTGAGCATTTTCAAAGCCCTTATTGGAAGGCGTGGGCGCTCTATCAGCATGGACGCTGGGACGAAGCACAGAAGATCTTCGAGACGTTGCCCGGGTCGGATGCGAAGTTCATGTCCGGCAATAGCTACGCGCACCAGTTCGAATATCAGGAGGCCAAGGATGCCTACAACGACGCGTTGCGCCTGCGTTTTCCCTTTCCCGAAGCCGAAGCCAATCTACGGTTGATGGACACGCTGATGAAGCAGCGGGCGGAGGTGCCACCGGAGACCAAGGACGAGGACAACACGCCCGACAAGATCAAGGAAGACAAAGAGGGCAAGAAGGGCGATGAGAAGGAAGAAGCCATGGGCAAGCGCCCCATCGCGTTGCCCGCGGACGTATGGATGCGCAACCTGAGCGTGTCGCCCGCGGACTTCCTGCGCACCAAGTTCAGCATCGAGAACGGACCGCCAGCGCCCCGAGTGCCGGCACCCGCGACAAGCGCGCCGGGGCCATCGCCATGAGGATCTGGTGGTGCTGCCTGTTGTGGCTGGTCGTGGCCATCGCTCATGCCGATGCGTTGCCTCCATCGATGCCACCCATCCAGGTGCGTGTGCATCAGGAGCCGCCTGGCTCGCTGATGCAGGGCGAGACCACGCGCATCGTGGTGGATCTGCTCACCCCCGATTTTTTTACCGACGCGCCGGTATTACCCGAGTTGCACATAGACGGCGCCTATTTGTCGCTTTCGGACGAAACCCCCGGGCATCTGGTGGAGACGATCAACGGGCAGACCTGGTCCGGTGTATCGCGCACTTACCTCATCACCCCGTTGATGTCTGGGGCGATGGAAATCCCCTCGTTCGAGATCACCGCCCATATCGGCGCGCAGCGCACCCCAGTCGCAGTACAGACCCAGCCGCTCGCATTGCAGGTACGCGCGCTGGTTTTGCCGGTGGGCGTGACGGAAGCGCTGATCGCCGGCTCGGTGAAGGTCACGCAGACGGTAACGCCGCAGGACGGAAGTCTGCACGTGGGCGACACGGTGACGCGGCGCGTGGAGATATCCGCGGAGGGCGCTCCCGCGATGATGTTGCCTCCCACCGCTTTCGCGCCGGTGAATGGTCTCACCCTGTATGCCGCATCGCCGGTCACGCGAGATGCTGTCGATAATCACGGCGGTTTTGTCGGTGGCAGTCGCGTGGATACCGCCAGTTACGTCATCGACCATCGCGGCCGTTACACGTTACCGCCGGTGTCGGTGCGCTGGATGGATAGCCGTACGCGCGAATGGCGCGAAACCACAGCCCCAGCGGTCCATTTCCACGCATGGTGGGGAGGCACCGATAAGCCGCGTTTTGCCCTGCCGAAAGGCGGCTTCATGCCCAGGCTGATCGGGTGGTTGTCGAGTGATGAGGGTCTTGGTGTCCTCTTGCTGGCCGTGTTGGCATGGTTTGGCTGGCGGTTCCGTGATGCATGGCAAGCTCGCTGGGCTCAATGGAAGGCATGGCGATATCGACGCCGACATTCAGAGGCCGCAGCGTTCCGCGCTGTTTCCCGACAGCGCCACACGACCTCAGCCGTGGCGCTGGCTGGAGCCGTCGACGCATGGGTTCGGCGCGCTGCGGATGATGGTGGGCCGAGCAGTGTGACGGCCTGGGCCGCTCGTTACGGCGATGCATCCCTGCAAGCGCATTGGAATGCATTGCAGGATGCGCTTTACGGGCAGAGCGCTTCGACATGGTCGGCCCCGGGTCTCATCGACGGGCTCGCGTTGGCACGGCGGCATTGGAAACACAGACAGCGATGGTGGCAGCGCCGGCCCGCATTGCCGCCACTAAACCCGACGTCTTGATCGACAGCATCGCATTCACGGCTTCATCGCGCGCGCCGGCTACCATGCCCGCGCGCGACGGTGGAAAACAGCATCCCAGGAAGGGATGCACGACATTCATACCGTAGGTATCGGAGAGAGCAGGATGGGGCGTTCCAGGAAGAGCCACGGCAAGCGCTCAGGTAAGGCAGCGGCTGCGCCATCAGCGCCCGCTGCCGCAGCGACGGCATCCGTGGCTCAGCGACGGCATGTGTGGTGGTTGCCGTTGGGTGTGGCCGTGCTGGTGCTTGTCCTGCTCGGTATCTGGTGGTCGCGTGTGCCTGCGCCGGGTGTGGCGACCACGCCGGTGGCTACGGTTACTTCGTCTTCCGCGCAGCCAACTGCCGCCTTGCCACCTTCGCACTACGTGGGCGCGCAGACATGTGCTGCATGCCACGCCAAGGAAACGCAGGCGTGGCAATCATCGCATCATGCATTGGCCATGCAGGTGGCCGATGACAAGACTGTCGCGGGTCATTTCGATGGCGCGCTGAAGCAGGACGGCTCCGTCGCAAGCTTCTTCAAGCGCGACCATGCGTATTTCGTCAAGACCGATGGGCCGGATGGCAAGCCTGGCGAGTTCGAAGTGAAGTACACCTTTGGTGTCTATCCACTCCAGCAGTATCTGGTTGCCTTTCCCGACGGCCGGCTGCGGACCTTGCGCGCGGCATGGGATGCACGTCCCGCTGCCGAAGGTGGCCAGCACTGGTTCAATCTCTATCCCGGCGAACGTATCGACGTGCACGACACCCTGCACTGGACGCGCTTGAACCAGAACTGGAACTACATGTGCGCCGACTGCCACTCCACGAACGTGCAACGCAACTACGACCTGGCCAGCAACACCTTCAAAACGAGCTGGAGTGAGATCAACGTGGCCTGCGAGGCATGCCATGGCCCGGGCTCGCGCCATCTTGAGTGGTCGAAGGCCACCGACGAGAAGAGGCGCGCCGATCCGTCGATGGGTTTGGGCATTGCGCTGGACGAACGCAAGGACACGCACTGGATTCCCAACCCAACGACCGGCAACCCGGTGCGCAGCACGCCGCTGGCATCGCATCGCGAAGTGGAAACCTGCGCGGTCTGCCACTCACGCCGCAGCATTATCGCCAAGGACACGGCACCCACCGGTCGGTTGATGGATACGCACGATCCGGTGCTACTCACCGAAGGGCGCTATCACTCGGATGGCCAACAGCTTGACGAGGTTTACGTGTATGCCTCGTTCCTGCAGAGCCGCATGTACGCCAAGGGTGTGACCTGCAGCGATTGCCACGATCCGCATACAGGCAAGACACGGGCCCAGGGCAATGCGCTGTGCGAGAGCTGCCACACGCCCGCTGTCTACGACACGGCAGCTCACCATATGCACAAGGAGGGCAGTGCGGGGTCGCAGTGCGTGGCGTGCCATATGCCATCGAAAAACTACATGGTCATCAATGCACGGCCGGATCACTCCATCCGTGTTCCGCGCCCTGACCTCACGGTGCAGTACGGTGTGCCCAACGCCTGTGCGAACTGCCATGCCGACAAAGGTGCCCAGTGGGCGGCAGATGCGATTGCGAAAGCACACGGCCCCGAACGCAAGGGCTATCAGCATTTCGTTGAAGCACTCGATGCCGCGCGCCGTGGCAAGCCAGGGGCGGCATCACTTCTGACCACGTTGGCCGGTGATGCCAGCTCGCCGACCATCGCACGCGCTACGGCGGTCGACGAACTTCGCCACTACGCCAGTCCCGATGCGTTGCCCGCCATCCAGACGGCGCTGGGTGATGCTGATGCGCTTATGCGCGCGGCTGCGCTGGATGCGCTGCTGGCGTTCCCAACCGACGTACGTGGACCACTGGCGGCATCGTTGGCTGACGACCCGGTGCTGGATGTACGCGTCAAAGCCGGGCGTGCGCTGGCCGGTGTGCCCGATGCGCAACTCGACGCGAACCAGCGCACGGCACGTGACCGGGCGTTCGCTACGTATCGACAGGCACAGGACGCCATTGCCGATCGCCCGGAATCGCATTTTGACCTGGGCTTGGTCTATGTCGAGCGCGGCGACGCCGCGGCGGCGGAACAGGCCTTCCGGCAGGCGTTGAAGCTGCAGCCGGATTTCGTACCGGCCTATGTGAATCTGTCTGACATGTATCGCGCCATGGGACGGGAAGAGGACGCCGAAAAGATCGTCGACGAAGGGCTGAAGGTAGTGCCGGGTAACGCCAACCTGCTGCATGCCAAGGGGCTTGCGCTGATTCGACAGAAGCAGCCGAAGGAGGCACTGATCTGGCTGGAGCGTGCGCATCGTGCCGAGCCCTCCAACGCGCGCTTTGCCTATGTGTATGGCGTAGCGCTTGATTCGGCGGGGCAGGGCGAGCAAGCGCGCAAGCTGTGGGAGGAAAGCCTGCGTACGTCGCCGTACGATCCTTCGTTGCTTTTCGCCCTGGCCGGGGCGGAGCGTGACGCCGGCAACAAGGACAAGGCACGCGAATACGCCGAGCGGCTGGTGGCGGTGGCGCCGCGTTCCCGCGAGGCGCACGAACTGCTGCAAAGCCTCGGGGGCGACAACATGCCGGCCTTCCATTGAAGGTCTTCAGGCCGGCCGGGCAGCGCCACCAAGATGGACGTTGCAGGGCAAGCGTTGCAGCACACACTTGGCCAGCCCTGACGCGAGGGTATATCGCGTCAGGGAAGCACACGGCGGGGTCAACGTCGGTCGAGCGAGTATTTGCCCGGGCCGGCAATGCATAGCAATAGCAGCCCGCCAGCGATACTCATGTTCTTGTAGAAATTGATCATGGCGCCGATGCGCTCGGGATCGACCAGGTTCCAGAACTGGTGACCGATCACCGCCGCCGCAATGGTGTAGAGCCCCAGCACGATCGCCAGCGGACGCGTGTAGAAACCCACGGCGATGGCAATGCCGACGAAGAACTCCATGATTACCGCGATGGCCGCTGTCACCGCCGGCATCGGGACGCCGACGGAGCCCATATAGGCGACCGTATCCGAAAAGCCGATGAGCTTGCTCCAGCCGAAGATGACGAAAAGGATCATCAGCAGAAGGCGGGCGAGTAGCAGCATGCCGTCTCTGCTGCCTGCCAGTAACGTATATCGCATGGCGGTTCTCCCATGACTCTACGCAAGGCATGCGGGGCATGCCCACATGCGCCGCGCCGCCCATGCGGCACGGTCATGGACACTATATGCCTGCGCGCGACGGATGGCGCAGCCGGCTTTGACAGATCAGGCGTCTTCGGGGATATCGCTCTTGTAGCGGTCGGCGGCCACGCTACGCGAGAGTTCGGGCAGCATGCGCCGACGTGCCTCTTCGAAGCGCTTCCATTCCACGCTGTCGACCAGGGAGGGAATGGTGACTACCTCGCCCTGGTCATAGCCGGCCAAAGCCGCATCCACCAGTTCGTTCACTTCCATGATCATGCGCGGCGGAAACGACTCGAGTCCGCCAGCGACATTCCAGGTCGCTGTGCGCGTGACGCCCGGCAACACGCATTGCACGCGAATGCCGTGGTGGGCAACTTCCTCATGCAAGGTAAGGGTATAGGTCAGCACGTAGCTCTTGCTGGCGGCATAGGCACCGACGGAAAGCTCCGGCGCCAGCGCCAGTATCGAACCGACGTTGATGATGCTGCCCCTGCCGCGCGCGACAAGGCGGGGCAACAGTGCGGCCACCAGCCGTGATGGTGCGGTGACGTTGAGTTCGATCATCGCTGCCACCGCGTCCGGCGACGCCTGGGCCAGGGCTGGCCCCGCCTCTACCCCAGCGTTGTTCACCAGGATGCCGATGGTGTGGTCGGTGCGCAGGCGCTCTTCCACCCGTTGGCGTTCGGCTGGCGATGTCAGATCTGCTGGAAGCACCTCTGCTTTCACGTGATATTCACGCGAAAGTCGTTGGGCCAGCGCTTCGAGCTGTTGTTGGTTGCGGGCTACCAGCACCACGGGATGGCCGCGCTGCGCGAAACGGTCGGCGTAAGCCGCGCCGATGCCGGCGGAAGCGCCGGTGATCATGACGGTATCGGGTTGCTCCACCACGGCCATGCAGGTGTCTCCGAAAGAGGGGAAGTCGCTTGAGGGAAGCGTTGCCGCTCAAGCTTGCGCTTGACCGCACACCCTGTCACCTCTCCGGGGGAAGGATGTTTTCCCGGTAGAACTACGTAGCGTCTTTGCGTGGTTTTTCGCTCGTGGCGCGCGGCCTACTGGTCGAACATGGTCGAGTGAGGGATGCCCCATCGCGCTGGCCTGGCGTGGGGCCTGCCCTCCCGCATAGAACCCGGCATCGGGCGAACGATACTCAAAGGAGAAACCATCATGAAGAAGTTCCAGCGTTCCACCCGTTGCCTGCTCGGTGCGGCGATCGCCCTCTCGGCGCCGATGTTCGCGTGGGCACAGCAGGCCACCACGGAGGCCCCCGTTAACTCGACCGTGCATGAGTTAGCCCGCGAGGACAAGATGATCACCGCAACCGTGGTGCACGTGGACCAGGCAGAACGCTTCGTTACGTTGAAGGGTCCCAAAGGCAAGGAAGTCACCATCCAGGCAGGCCCCGAAGTGAAGAACTTCGACCAGTTGAAAGCTGGCGACCACGTGACCGCGCACTATCAGTCGGCCGTCGCCGTACAGATCATGCCGGCCGGTAGCGCCAAGCGGGATGTAACGTATGAGGCCGGTCAGGCGACTGCCCCGCAGGGCAGTGCGCCTGGCGTCAAGGAAGGACAGGCCGTCACGGTGACGAGCAAGCTCACGGCGATCGACCTGAAAAACCACACGGTGACCCTGAAGGGACCGGATGGCAACGAGCGCACCATCGAAGTGAAGGATCCCGATCGTCAAGCAGCGATGAGCAGCTTGAAGGTGGGCGACATGGTGGTCGCAACGTATGTCGAGGCGTTGGCAGTGACGGTGACGCCGAAGGCCAAGGCGGGCGCATCAAAGTAAGCTAAAGAAAAGGGCCGCGATGCGGCCCTTTTCTTTCAACGGTGTAATCGCCTTTTACGGAACGCCGCCGTCCCGGATCAAGGCCATCACTTCGTAGCATGCGCCCATGGTGTGGTAGTCGGTTTTGCCGGCAGGGCTCTTCTCGTCGTCGACCTTACGGTTGTCGCGCGTGAGGATGCGAAACCACGCACCATACTTGTGATCGACGAAGTGTTCCCACGAATACGCCCACAACTTGCCGTACCACGCGTCGTACTCGGGCAGCCCGGTACGGGCATGCAGCAGGGCGGCGGCGGCTAATGACTCGGCCTGCACCCAGAAATACTTGTCGTCGTCGCACACCGTGCCGTCGGGGGCGAAGCCGTAGGCCATGCCGCCAAATTCGCTGTCCCACGAGCGCGCAAGCGCGGTATCGAACAGGTGCTTGGCGGTCGGCACCAGCCAGTTCTCTTCACGGCCGCGTTCAAGCAGCAGCGGCTCCATGATCAGCAACAACTTGGCCCACTCGGTCTGGTGGCCGGGCTGGAAGCCCCACGGGCGGAACAGGTGCTTGGGATTGTCGAGGTTGTACTTCCAGTCGACATTCCAGTTCACGTCGTAGTGTTCCCACACCAGGCCGTCGGCCTTGGCGGCTTGCCGGCGCGTCATGTGGTCGGCCAGTTGCAGGGCACGTTCGAGGTAGCGCGGCTCGTCGCTGGCCTGGTATGCGGCGAGCATTGCCTCGCACATGTGCATGTTGGCGTTTTGGCCGCGGTAATCGGTGAACTGCCACTGGTCGTTGGCCTCGTCGCGATACAAGCCGGCCTCGGCATCCCAGTAGCGCAGTTCCAGCAGGTTCCAGGTTTCGTCCATCCACGCACTGGCTTCGCGCACGCCGGCCTTCAGGGCGGTGGAATAGGCGAGCAGCACAAAGGCCACGCCATACGCGTGGTACATGGTGTCCTCGGGCTTGCCATCACGGATGGTCCAGGCATAGCCGCCGGTGCCCGGGTTGCGATGTACGTCGCGCAGATAGCGCAGACCGTGATGCACGGCATCGAGGTATTCGGGGTTGCCGAATTCCATGTGCGCCATTGCATAGTTGAAGACGAAGCGCGTGCTGCTTACCAGGTGACGATGGCTGCGGTCGTAGATCGTGCCGTCGTCTTTGTAGTAGTGGAAGAAGCCGCCGGCCGGATCGATCGCGTGCGGATGATAAAAGGCCATGGTCTGCGCGATGTGTTCGCGCAGGAACGCCTCGCTGCGGAAATCAGGCGTCGTGGTCATGCGTAGGTCTCCATGAAGCTCAGCACTTCGGCCTCGTCGGGAATGGCCGAGAACGAACCCTGACGCGTCACGGTGAGTGCGCCGCAAGCCGATGCAAAGCGCAGGGCTGCATGCAAGCGGGGCAGTTCGGTGATGAGGTGGTCGATGCGGTCGTCGGTATGGGCGAGCGTGGCGAGCTGGTACAGCAGGCCACCCACGAAAGCGTCGCCGGCGGCGGTCGTATCCACGGCAGGCACGGTGTACACCGGCAGCTCGCCTTCCACGTCTGGATGGAACCAGCGCAGCGGGTTTGCACCGTCGGTGATGATGACCAGACGCGTGCGTCCCTCCCACAGCTTCTGCAGTGCCGCCTCTTCACCATCGACGGCCAGCCACGCGAACTCTTCGGCGCTTAGCTTCACCACGTCGGCCAGTTGCAACGCCGGCCAGATCAACGGGCGCGGTTCCACATCGCGCGGCCACAGGGCCGGGCGCAGGTTGAGGTCGAAGCTGACCAGCGCACCGGCGGCGTGCGCGCGACGCATGCCCTCGCGGGTGGTTTCGGCCAGCGCGGGGTCGGTCATGCTGTTGGAGCAGACGTGGAACACCGCGGTGCCGTCGAAACTTTCCGCATGGAAATGTATCGGGCGGAACAGCAGGTCGGCCGACGGCGGGCGATAGAAGCTGAAGCTGCGTTCGCCACTCGCGTCCAGCGACACGAAGGCCAGCGCGGTGTTCGCTTCATCAGTGCGGGCAACGCCGTTCGTGTTCACCCCGGCGCGGTGCAGGCTGTCCAGCAGGAAATCGCCGAACATGTCCTTGCCAAGCATGCCGGCGAACGCGGCATCGCCACCGAAACGCGCGACGGCGACGGCAACGTTCGCGGGCGCGCCGCCGGCGTAGGGAACGAAACTGCGTGGAAAGCCGGCTTCATCGCCGCCTTCGCTATGGAAATCGATCAGGGCTTCACCGAAGCAGAGGATGGTGCGTGACATCAGCGTTTGCGACTCAACTTAATGGTGGGATGCGGGCGTGACGGGGTCGCGAACGAGCGAACCGCGCAGTCCGTAGAAAACGATGTAGCCGTAGCAGAGCAGCGGCAGAATGAAAGCGTGTTGGATGCCCATGTGGTCGGCCAACACGCCTTGTGCCAGCGGCAGTAGAGCGCCGCCGACGATGGCCATGATCAGCAGGCTCGATGCCTTGCCGGTCAGGGGGCCCATGCGCTCGATGCCCAGCGCGAAGATGGTCGGGAACATGATGGAGTTGAACAGGCCAATGGCGATCACGCTGACCATCGCCACGTTGCCCTGCGTGAGCATGGTGGTAAGCACCAGCAGGCCCGCGACGGCGGCAAAGGCGGCCAGCAGCTTACGGGGGTTGATGTAGACGAGTAGCGCCGAACCGGCCAGACGTCCCACCATCGCGCCACCCCAGTAGTACACGACGTGGTCTGCGGCGGTCTGTTCGCTCATGTGGCCGATTTCCGGCAGCGACAGGTAGTTCACCAGGAAGCTGCCAATGGAAACTTCCGCGCCGACGTAAAAGAAGATCGCGAGCACGCCGAACAACACATGGCTATGCCGCAGGGCATCCATCAGCGTGTGGTGCGAGGAGTCGGCCTGCTCGGTGGATTCGGTCAGCGGCGGCAGGCGGAACAACCACACGCCGACGGCAAGGACGATCAGTGCAACGCCCAGGCCGAGATAGGGCTTCTGCACCAACTGTGCCTGTTTCTGGCGGTAGTCGGTGAGCTGTTGCTGGGTTTCTGGCGAGAGGCTTGCGCGCACGCTGGTCAGTTGCGCGGCGTCATGCGTATCCAGTCGCGAGGACGCGAGCTTGTCCAGGGCGGTGGTGAGCGTTGCCGAGGGCAGTGCCGCGAGTTGCTGTGGCGACAGTGCGGACAGCGTGGCGAGCAGGGGAGCACCGGAGAGGCTGTCCAACACCTGCGCCATCGGTCCAGCGGGCAACTGGACGAAGCTCGCGGCTACGTCCTGAATCGGCAGGCGATCCAGCGCGGTGGCCGATGCATCGTTCAATGCGGCCACGAGCCGTTCCGGCGGCGCCTGGCGAATCGCGTCGATGGTCTGCACCGCCGGCGCGTTGTTGAGGGTCTGCACCAGTTGTGCGGTTTCCGGCGCGTTGCGTATGGCCGGCGGGATGACCACGGCCGCCGCGGAGAGAATCAGCAGGCCACCAAACTTCGGCCCAATGGTGGTGCCCAGCGAGTTCATCGCCTGCGCCAAGGTGAGTCGGCTTGAGCTGGTGCGCTCGGGGCCCAGTAGCGCCACGTAGGCGTTGGCGGCCACCTGCAGCACAGTGATGCCCGTGGCGAGCACGAACAGCGCGGCGAGAAAAGCGCCATACGAATGCAGCAACGCGGCTGGCCAGAAACCAAAAGCGCCTACCGCCGCGATCGCCAGTCCGGCCACGATGCCTTTCTTGTAGCCCAGCAAGGCGACCAGCCGACCTGCGGGCAGTGACATCAAGAAGTACGCACCGAAGAAGGTGAACTGCACGAGCATCGCCTGCGCGTAGTTCAACTCGAAAACGGTCTTCAGGTGAGGGATCAGGATGTCGTTGAGGACGGTCAGGAAACCCCACATGAAAAAGATCGTGGTGGTTACCGCCATGGCCATCGGGTAATCGGTATAGCGCGTCTTGCCTGAGGCCGGCGACGCAGTCGCCGACTGGATGGGTGGAGCTGCAAAGGCCATGCGTAATCCGAAAGGTCAGGAAAGAGGGCAGCTGCTTTCGCGCACGACCAGTTCAACTGGCGCGACGATGGTGCCCGAAGGCGCCTGCGGATCCCGCAGACGGGCGAGAAGCATGTCGGCCGCCTGCCTGCCCCGTGCGCGTGGCGCCGTGGATAGCGTGGTCAGCGTAGGCATGCTCATGGACGCTTCGGCGATGTCGTCGAAGCCGGTGACCGCGAAATCGCGGCCGGCTTGTCGCCCGTGCTGGTGCAGGCCGAGCATGAGGCCCAGCGCGACCGCGTCGTTGTAGCAGACGGCGGCGGTGGGCACCTTGCCCGCTCCCTGAAACAAGTCCCCGGCGGCGCGCGCGGCGTCCGTGCGCGTGGGCGTGCTTTGCACGCGCCAGTGTGCCTCGACCGTCAGGCCGGCAGCCTGCATGGCCTGGCGGTAGCCGGCATGGCGCTGGCGGGTGGAGCTGGCGTGGTCATGCCCGCCGAAAAAGGCGATGTGCCGGTGACCCTGGGCAATCAGATGCTCAGTGGCCTGGCGTGCGCCGCGCTCGTTGTCGAGCATCAGGCGGTCCCAGTGCGCGTATTCCGGCAGCTCGCCGCCGAGTTCGCGGTTGAACAGCACCACCGGCGTATGCGTGCCGACCGCGGCCAGCACCTTGCGCGCCTCGCTGTCTTCCGCGGGGGACAGGATGATGCCGCCGGGTCCGTGCTCGATCAGCGAGCCGAGCACGGCGTGCTCTCGCTCCGCGGAATCGCCGGTACTGCCCAGCAGGGTGACGAAACCGGCCGCGCCCAGCGTCTCGTCGACGCCAGCGGCGAATTCGGCGAAGAACGGGTTGGCCAGTTCGTTGATGACCAACGCCACGCTGGAGGACGTACGCCGCCGTAGGTTGGCTGCGGCCCGGTTGTAGACGTAGCCCTGCTTGCGCAGTTCTTCCTCTACCCTGGCCCGGGTGATCTTGTTGACCAGGGGACTGCCTCGCAGCACCAGTGAAACCGTGGCGCGAGACACGCCGCAGCCGGCTGCGATGTCGTTGAGAGTGATCTTTCTACCGACCGGGGTCTGGCTTTCCATCGCAGGCCTAGGTTAATTGGAACGATCTAAAGGTAGCTGCCTCCGCCATGGAACGGAACCGTTTTCGATGGCGCGACGCAGCATGCAACGATGCCTGCATGGATGTTAGCGTCAGGCGAAATTAGAACGATTCAAATCTACTACTTTGGGGAATTCTATGCGTTGCTCCTCTTTCCGCGCCTGCCTGCCGGGTTTACTGGCCGTCGCAGTGAGCTTTGCCCTGGCCGCGCCGGCCTCCGCATGGGCTGCCGAGGGGCATTCCGCCGACGTCGACCCCCGTATTGGCACGGGCGGCGACGGCCACACCTTCCCCGGCGCCACCGTCCCCTTCGGCATGATCCAGCTGTCGCCCGACACGGCCATGCCGGATTTCAAACATGCCTACAAGTACGCCGCCGGCTATCAGTACGGCGACAGCAGTTTGCTGGGCTTCTCCCACACGCATTTCTCCGGCTCCGGCCATTCGGACATGGGTGATGTGCTGGTCATGCCGATCGCTGGCGACGTCCGTCTTGAGCCGGGTGACCCGGCCAAGCCCGGCAGCGGCTACCGCTCGCGCTTCAGCCATGACACCGAAGTGGCCCAAGCGGGCTATTACGCCGTGACCCTGGGCGACTACGGCGTGCGCGCCGAGCTTACGTCCGGACGCCGCATCGGCTGGCACCGCTATACGTTCCCGGCCGGCAAGCCGGCGCACTTGTTGCTGGATCTGCGCCCAAGCATCTACGACTACCCCGGCAAGGTGCTGTGGTCCAGCTTGCGAGTGCAGGAGGACGGCACCGTCACCGGTTGCCGCACCACGCGCGGCTGGGCGCCGGGGCGCGAGCTTTGTTTTGCCATGCGCTTCTCGCAGCCGATGACCTCGCGCACGCTCTACAACCGCGAAACCGACGTGGTCTACAAGGGCTTCAAGGGCCCGGGCAACCAGCCGGAGGACCATGACGGCCAGAGCGGCCGCGCCCTGGAAGGCGTGTTCGACTTCGGCAACCTCAAGCAGCCGCTGGGCGTGAAGGTGGCGATTTCCTCAGTGAGCGAGGCCAACGCCATCGCCAACCTCGATGCCGAAGGCAAGGGCTGGGACTTCGATGCACGCCGCGCCGAAGCACGCGCGGATTGGGACAAAGCGTTGGCTTCCATCGACGTGGAAGGCAGCAAGGATCAGCGCGTAGGCTTCTACACCTCGCTCTATCATGCGCTTCTGTCGCCGACGTTGAGCATGGACGTCAACGGCCAGTTCCGCGGGCCGGACGGCGCGGTGCACGAGGCGGTCGACAAGAACGGCAAGTTCGAATTCCACTCCACCTGGTCGCTATGGGATGTCTATCGCGCCCAGCAACCGCTGATGGCACTGCTGATGCCCCAGCGCAGCACCGACTTCATCCGCTCGCTGATCGCCTCGCGCGAAGCCAGCCCGTTCGGCATTCTGCCGGTGTGGGCGTATCAGGGCATGGAGACGTGGTGCATGATCGGCTACCACGCCGTGCCGGTGATCGCCGATGCCTACGTCAAGGGTGTACGCGGTTTCGATGCGGACGCGGCGTTGAAGGCGATGGTCGCCAGCGCGACCTATGCGCCGTACGGTGACCTTGGCGATTACATGAAGCTCGGTTACGTGCCGATCGACAAGGAGCCGGAGGCCGCGTCCAAGACGCTCGAATACGCCTACGATGACTGGTCGCTTGCCCAGATGGCGAAGGCCATGGGCCGCAAGGACATCGCCGCCACCTTCGACAAGCGCGCCGGCAACTGGCGCAACGCGTACGACCCCAAGACCGGCTTCATGCGCGCACGCAAAACCGACGGCAGCTTCCGCGAGCCGTTCAATCCGGATGTGGCGGGTTACGGTAGCGACTACACCGAAGGCAACGCGTGGCAGTACTCCTGGTACGTGCCGCAGGACGTCGCCGCGCTGGTCAAGGCGATGGGCGGCGACCAGACCTTCGTCACCAAGCTGGACAGCGTGTTCGAGGCCAAGGTCGACAAGTCGCACTTCGCCAACGTGGAAGACATCACCGGCCTGATCGGCTGGTACGCGCACGGCAACGAGCCCAGTCACCATCTGGCGTATCTCTATGACTATGCCGGCGCGCCGTGGCAGACGCAGAAGCGCCTCAAGCAGATCATGGACAGCCAGTACGCCACGCGCCCGGATGGCCTGGCTGGCAATGATGACCTCGGCCAGATGTCGGCGTGGTACATCTTCACCGCGCTGGGTTTCTATCCGGTGACGCCAGCCAGCGACGAGTACGCCTTCGGCCGACCGTTCGTGTCACGGGCGATCTTGCATCTGCCCGGCGGCAAGACGTTCACCGTGACGGCCGAGCCGCTGGATGACGCGCATCCGTACGTGGGCTCGGTGACCCTCAACGGCAAACCGCTGAATCGCGTCTTCCTCCGGCATGGCGAAATCGTCGCCGGCGGCGAGCTGCACTTCACCATGCAGGCCGAGCCGAACCGGGCGTGGGGGCAGGGCGCGGATGCCAGGCCGTCATCGATGAGCACCTCTACGACCAAGGTCGCGGCTACTTCCGGGGAAAGTGGTAGCAAATCGTCCAGGTAAGTGGTGGTAAACGCCAGGGTGATTCTGCAACCATGCAGGACATGTTGCGCTCATCCTGGAAACTGGCGTCGACACAACGGCCCTCGATGAAGGACCGCATTGCCCTGCGCTGGCGCCTGGGCGGTTTGCTGGCCGCCGTGTTGGTGATCGTTGCGTTGCCGTATGTAGTCACGCGCTCCGGTGCCAGTCAGGCGATCCTGGCCAACGAGCGTGTGACGCATTCCAGTGAGGTGAAATCGCTCACCTACCGGATCGCCTATGTCACCCGGGACAGCGAAGCGGCAATCTACCGCCTTATCCATGGCGACCAGGATACGCAAGTGCGCAAGCGGGCGGAGCGGGCCGCGCACGAAACTCCCGGGCTGATGCAGCAATTGCGCGAGATGACGCGCGATAGCCCGGATCAGCAGGCGTTGATCGGCTCACTCAGTTCCGTGGTCAGCGGGCGGCTCGCACTCAGCGGGCAGGCCATCATGCGGCATGACCACGGCGATGAGACCGGCGCCACCGATGCCATGCGGGACTCCGGTACGCTGTTCCGGATGGACGGTCTGATCGACGAGATCGTGCACAACGAGGACGGCAACCTGATCAACCGCCGCGACGCGGCTAGCCGTGAATCGTTCAATAGCGAGCTGGCCCTGACCATCACCGCCATTGCGCAGGTGCTGCTGCTGGCCATTGTGGTCGTCGTGTCCGAGCGCCAGATCAGCCGCCGCCTGCGCGCCGAGGTGCGCGAGGGGCAGGCGGTACAGCGCTCGCAGCTCATCGTGCAGGCGGTGCGCGAACCGATCGCTCTGCTCGATGCCAGCCTCGGCACGCTGCTGGTGAATGCAGCATTCGGCGAGCTCTACGGCCTGCCGCCGGATTTCCGCCAATCGCTGCCGCTCACCGAGATCGGCGACGGAGCCTGGAAGGACAGCGCATTGCTGCAACGGCTCAACGACGTGCTGCTGCTGGATCGCGAGCTGTGGGACTACGAACTGATCCAGCGCACCGTGGACGGCGTGGACCGCCACGTGGTGATCAATGCACGCCGCCTGGAGCAGGACAGCGGCGGCGATCCAGTGCTGCTGCTCACCCTCAGCGACGTCACCGCGCGTGCACTGGTCGAGCAACAGGTGAAGGAACTGAACCGTCAGCTCGAAGGCAAGATCGAACAGGTGTCGGATGTGAACCGCGAGCTGGAAGCCTTCAGCTATTCGGTGTCGCATGACTTGCGTGCACCACTGCGCCATATCAGCGGCTTTGCCGGCAAGCTTCAGCAGCACCTGGGCGACAACGCGGACGAGCGCTCGCGCCACTACATCGAAGTGATCAACGATGCTGCCAAGCGCATGGCGCTGCTGATCGAGGACCTGCTGGTGTTCTCGCGCCTGGGTCGCGGCGCGCTGCGCCTGCAGCCGGTGGACATGCAATCGCTGGCGGATGAGGCGCGTGCGCTAGCCGAAACCGATGCCCATGGGCGCCACATCGTGTGGTCCATCGCGCCGTTGCCCATCGTCATCGGTGACGAAAACATGCTGCGCACCGTGTGGCAGAACCTGCTTGGCAACGCGGTGAAATACACAGGCAAGTGCGAGGTGGCGCGTATTGACGTGGACGTGCAGCGCCACCGCGATGGTAGTTACGAATTTGTGGTGAGCGACAATGGCGCCGGCTTTGATATGCAGTACGCGGGTAAACTGTTTGGTGTGTTCCAGCGACTGCACCGTGCCTCGGAGTTTCCGGGCAACGGCATCGGACTGGCCAACGTGCGTCGCATCGTGACGCGACACGGCGGACGCGTCTGGGCGGATGCTCAACCGGGGCAAGGAGCGCGTTTCCATTTCAGCCTGCCGTCTTCGGACCTCGCAGAGAGCTTCTCGCAGAGGCGCCCATGAAACATCGAGACTTCCGTACGATCCTGCTCGTCGAGGACAGCCTTGCCGACGCCGAAATGGCGCTCGATGCGCTGGCGGGTGCGCACCTGGCCAATCCCGTGGTACACGTCGAAGACGGTGTGGATTGCCTGGACTACCTTTACTGCCGTGGCGAGTGGGCAGGTCGCGAACCCGTCGACCCCGCCGTGGTGCTGCTGGATATCAAGATGCCGCGCATGAGTGGCATCGAAGTGTTGACGCAGCTACGGGCGGACGAGCGCTTTCGCCGGGTGCCGGTGGTGATCCTCTCCTCGTCGCGGGAAGAAAGCGATCTCGCGCGTAGCTGGGACATCGGTGCGAATGCGTATGTGATCAAGCCGGTCGACGTGGATCAGTTTTTTGAAGCGGTGCGAACCGTGGGGCAGTTCTGGGCCGTGCTCAACCAGGCACCGGACCACGGCTGAGAACAGCGAACGGGACGGCAAGCACCACAACGGGGTGGCTGAACGTGGAAAGGCAGCAGTGGGCGTTACCCCGAATCCGGGTGTTGCAGATCGAGGACAGCCAGCTTGATGCCGAGTTGGTGTTGTCCGAGCTGGACGCCGATCACATCGACTACGACGTGCGGCTGGTGGACGCTGAGCGCGATTACCTTTCCGCGTTGGAAGAATTCCAGCCGGATATCGTGCTATCGGACCTGAGCATGCCGGGTTTCTCCGGCCAGCGCGCGCTGGACATCCTGCGCGAGCGCGACACGGACCTGCCCTTTATCTTCGTCTCCGCGACGCTGGGTGAAGAGGCAGCTATCGAAGCACTGCGCAACGGTGCGACCGACTACATCCTCAAGCAAAATCCCGCGCGCCTGGCGTCTGCTGTGCGGCGAGCCATGCGTGAGGCCGAGGCGCAACGCTTGCGCCGCCGCGCGGAAACCGAGCTGATCCGCGCGCAACGCTTCGAGAGCCTGGCCATGCTGGCCGGTGGCCTCAGCCACGATTTGCGTAACCTGCTGCAGCCACTGCTGCTGGCGGGCGATAGTTTGCAGGACTATCAAGACGACCCGCGCCTCGCGCGTTTGGGCCACCTCGTGCGCGATTGCGGCAAGCGCGGCCTGGACATGGTGCAGTCCATGCTTTCGTTTGCACGCGGTGCACGGCGTGCCGAGCAGGTGCGCGTGGGTGCGCTGCTCGATGCGCTCGGTTTGCTGCTGCAAGGCAGCGTGCCTCGCAACGTGACGCTGGAGCTGAATGCCTACGACCCAGAGCTCACCTTCGACGGTAATCACACCGAACTGCAGCAATGCCTGCTCAACCTGAGCCTCAATGCCATCCAGGCCATGCCTGATGGCGGTGAGCTACGTATCTCGGCATCGCTGGCGTCCTTGCCGGAGAGTTTCTTCCAGCCAGATGAAGAAGCACGCGAAGGCAATTACCTATGCCTGACCGTCAGCGATACCGGCACCGGCATGGACGAGTCGGCCCTGCTGCACCTGTTCGAGCCGTTCTACACCACCAAGGAAAGCGGTACCGGCCTTGGTCTCGTGTCGTGCAAACGCCTCATCACCGCGCATGGCGGTGTGATGCGAGTGGATAGTCGGCCGGGAGTGGGCACGCGCTTCCACATGCATATCCCGTTGACACGGCAAGTCGTGGAGGTGGCCGGGGAACTGGATACCGTCAATCTCCAGGGCGAAGCCGAACGCGTGTTGGTGGTGGTGGAAGAGGCCGGCCAGCTATCGCTGTTGGTCGACACACTCGATTCCTGGGGTTACCAGGCCCACGCGAGCCAGAGTGGTACAGCGGCACTGCAATGGCTGGAGGCACAGGGCGTGCCCGACCTCGTGGTGCTCGATTCGGACATGAATCTGTTTACCGGCGTGCGCACGTTGTCAGCGCTGTTCGATCACGGTTATCGCGGCGCGGTGATTTTGCTGGCGCGGCCGGATGCGCCGCCAGATATGGATGAGTTGCCGGTGATGGAGCATTTGTATCTGGTGGATAAGCCGATCTCGACGGTGAGGTTGTTGAGGACGGTGAGGGAGGCGCTGGAGGAGAGTGCTTCAGGGTTGGGGCCGCTGGGGCCGGTGTAAGGGGAGCTGTTGCGGTGGGTTTTGCTTGGTTGATGGTGTGGTACGGGGTTGCAAGGGTTTTTGCTCCCGCTCCCCTGCGGGGAGAGGGTTGGGGTGAGGGGAGGGTGCTCGCCTCACTGTTTCATCTTTAGCCGTCACCCCGGCGGAGGCTGGGATCCAGAGCCCCTGTGTTTGATTGTCGCGTGGTCGCGAGCTGGCTCGCCTACGCGGCGGGCGTTTCGACCTTCTGCCGAAGGCCGAGTCACTTTTCTTTGCATGCCAAAGAAAAGTAACCCGAAGAAAGGGCACCCCCACTTGGCGCTGGCCGGTGAAGCCGGCCAGTTCGTGAGAGGCGGCCGGGCTTTTCGACAGGGCTCCTGCCCTGGCGAAAAGGGATCGGCATCCTTGCCGATCCCCCCTGCGGGCCTTCTCGTCCACCCCTCACCGCCGCACAGGGGGCCGAAGGTCAAAAGCGCCGAGCCGAAGGCTCGTGCAGCGGAGCTGCACATCGCGTCGGGGCAGGTCGCGCTGCTCCTGCCTTAGAGCGCAAAGTCGAGGCAGACTCCCCGGAAGGGAGAGGGAGCCGACGGCGACTGCACCCGTTCACCCATCTGACCAACCGCCAAAAACAAAAAAGGCCGGACAAAGTCCGGCCCTTCGCGTCATATCGACAACCCTCAGTCGATACCCAACTTCTTCAACTTGTAGCGCAGCGCCCGGAACGTAATCCCCAGCTTCTTCGCCGCCGCAGTCTTGTTGTACCGCGACTCCTCCAGCGCCTTGATGATCGCCGTGCGCTCCAGGTTGCTGATGTAATCGTCGAGACCGCCGCTGGCGGTGGGCGATGCAGCCGGGGGCGGTTCCGCGTGTGAAGCCATGCCGGTAGGTGCCGCGGCTGGAACCGCCTCGGTGTGGGAGCGCGGCATGCGCTGCGGCAGCATCAGGTCGCTGACGTCGACCTGGTCGCCGTCGCACATCGCCATCGCACGCTCCAGGATGTTCTCTCAGTTCACGCACGTTGCCGGGGAAGTCGTAGCTCTCTAGCGCCTGCTGCGCGGCCGGCAGCAGTTGGCCGGGTGCGCCGCCGCTCTTGGTGGCGAGTTGGCGCAGCACGAAGTTGGCCAGTTGGGGCACGTCACCGCGGCGTTCGCGCAACGGTGGCACGCGCAGTTCGATGACGTTGATGCGGTAGAACAAGTCCTGGCGGAACTGGCCCTGCTCGACCAGCGCGGCGAGATTCTTGTGAGTGGCCGAGAGGATGCGCACGTCGACGGGCACTTCCTCACGCGCGCCAATCGGGCGCACCGCCTTTTCCTGGATCGCACGCAGCAGTTTCACTTGCATGTGCAGTGGCAGTTCGGCCACTTCGTCGAGGAACAGCGTGCCGCCATGGGCGGCCTGGAACAGGCCTTCCTTGTCGCCCACCGCGCCGGTAAAGCTGCCTTTGCGGTGGCCGAAGAATTCGCTCTCCATCAGCTCGGACGGAATCGCGCCGCAGTTCACCGGCACGAACGGCCCGGTAGCGCGGGGACCCTGCTCGTGGATGAGGCGGGCGACCAGTTCCTTGCCCACGCCAGATTCACCGGCGATGTACACCGGCGCCTGATTGCGCGCGAGCTTGCCGATGGTGCTGCGCACTTGCTGCATGGCTGGCGAATCGCCGATCAGGCGCTCGTTGCCGTCCGGCTTGGCGGCGGCTTGGCCGCTGCGCTTCTCTTCGGCCAGACGCAGAGCGGTACGCACGAGGCGGCGCAGCATCTGGATGTCGACCGGCTTGGATACGAAGTCGAAGGCGCCCGCCTTGAGCGCGCTCACGGCCGCATCGACGTTGCCGTAGGCGGTGATCATGGCAACCGGCGTGTCCGGATGCTCGGCGGAAATCACCTCGACCACCTCATGGCCGGTGCCGTCGGGCAGCCGCATGTCGGTGAAGCACAGGTCATAGTGCTTTTCGGCGAGGGCGCGCCGTGCTTCCGTCACGGTGCCCACCGCATCGACCAGCAAATCCATGCGGCCGAGGGTGATGGTGAGGAGTTCGCGAATATCGCGTTCGTCGTCGATGACCAGGACGGTCTGTTGGCTCATGTCGTCAGTTTGCGCTGTGGACGAGGGCTAGGATAACCGTCGCCCAGGCAGGGGGCAAAGTTTTACTGCGGGGAGATCGGGTCACTTAGGCGCCAAATGGTGGTCGAAGAATCTCACGATGGTCTCGTAGGCGGCCCGCGACTCAGGCAGATCCGGATCCGAGAAGAACGAATGCCACATACCTTCCCACACATGCAGTTCCGTCGCTACGCCGGCTTGGCTCAACAAGGTCTGACTGCGGATCACCGAGCTCATGGCCATGTCGCGCGTACCGGTAATCAGCAAGGTAGGAGGGAACTTGGCCAGCAAGGTCGGCGAAAGCCCCGGGAACACCATGGGATCAGTGGCGCTGGCGCCTTTGAAGTAAGGCAGGTCACCCAGGTGAAGCGGATGGTCCGGCACGGGTGCGCCGTTGAGCAATGGTGCCACGTAGGCGGAGTCGCCCTCCATGTCCACCAGTGAGCCGCAGAAGGTGCCAATGGCGCCCGGTGCCGGGAGCTTGCGGTCGATCAGGCGCGCCACGGCCTCGCCGGTGAGTATGCCGCCGGCCGAGCAGCCGTAGATGCCGATGGCGCCGGGTTTGTACTGCTTGAGCAAGGCTTTATACACGGCCTCCACATCTTCGCTGGCGGCGGGGAAGGTGTGCTCGGGGCCTTGCCGGTAGTCGACGCTGATGACTTTGATGCGGCCAAGACTGGCGATGGGGATGGATTCCACCAGCCCGCCGCTGTGCGCGCCCCACAGGAAGGCGCCGCCGTGCAGGTTGATCAGTACGCGCTCGCGGTTCTTCGGCGAGATGCCCTGCGCCGGTTCCACCACATCGGTCACCACGCCCGCGATGGTTTCGCGATGCGTCTTCACCGGGTAGATCGCCATCATGCGCTGCGCACGATCGGTGTTCATGCGGTCATAGAACGCCCGGCTCTGCTCGATAGGGGCCGTGATCGGCGGCGCCTTGGACCCGGCGGCGAGCATCTTGGGAAAGAACGCGCGCGCTTCGGGCGATGCGGCCGACGAATAGGGCAAGGTCATGCTGCCAGCATGAATGCTGCCGTCGGCGGCGACCCCGGGTGCGGCGTCCTGAGCATGCAAGGTGCCGCAGAGCAGCGAGGCAGCCAGGGTGAGGCGGGCGAGGGTACGTGTGCTCACGGCGTCGTTTCCTTCTGGGCGGTGGGTGCGGCTTTCTTCGCGGTGCCGTCGAGCAATTCGTGTAGTTTCAGGTAGACGCCATTAGTCCAGCCGAAGCCCACCACGTTCTCGCTGTAGCCGGCGTTTACCTTCACGTCGGCATTGCCCAGCGCCATGTTGTATTTCTCGCGGATGGTGCCGTCGTCGGCCAAGCCTTGGTCCACCGTAGTGGCGAACTTGGCTGCGAGGCGCCGCGCATCGTCGTGGAAGCCGTAATCGTCGAGCCCCTTGATCGCGAGCCAGTTGGTCGGCGCCCAGCCGAATGGATCGTCCCACTGCACGGCCATGGGCCGGTTATCCATGCTCAATCCGCCCTTGCGTTCGAACACGCCGAGCTTGCCGCGCACCGCGGCTGCTTGTTGCGGCGAGGCGACGCCGGCCCATAGCGGGTAGTACGTCGTGACGTAGGGATATGGCGAGGGCTTGGCAGCCACGAAGTCGTAATCGCGGTACATGCCGTCCTTGTCGCTCCATAGGTACTTGTCCATGGCCGCCTTGCGCGCATCGGCCGCCTTTGCCCAGCGGTCGGCGTCGCCTGCCTTGCCAAGCTGCAGCGCAAAGTCGTGCAGGTCGCGCTCATAGCGATAGAGCAGGCTGTTGAGGCTGGCGTCGGCGTAGTGATGGGTGGAGCCGCCGAAGGGGCCAAAGTGCGAGTTGGTGTCGAAGCCCGATTCGCGCATGGCGCGGTCGCCGTGGAAATAGTCTGCCGTGAGGCGATAGCCATCGACCCATGCGCCTTCGCACACCTTGGAGGCGCGCACGTCGCAACTCGCTTCCTTCAGGCGCGCGGCTTCGGCGTCGTCGGGATGCTCGGAGCCTTTGATGAGATAGCCCGGATCGTCCTTCGGATGCGCGATCAGCCAGCGCATCACGCCCTTGTAGAACTCGCTGTCCTTGGCTTCCAGCACGGGGCCGTTGCCGAGGTCGTAGTAGCGGGCCAGGCCGGTGTTGCCTGCGCGATGCTCAGGGCGTGTCCAGATCTCGTAGTTACGCACGGCGAGTGGATAGGCCTTGGCGAGCCATTCGCGACGTGCGTCTGCGCTGGGGAAGCTGGCGGGGTCATCCAGTAGTGCGGCGATCATGGCCGTGAGGAAAGGGGGCTGCGATCGGCTGAGGTAGTAGGTGCGGTTGGCGTTGAGCACGCCGCCGTAGTGCGCCACTTCATAGAGCGCGTTGTCGACCATGTCCTTGGCCAGGTCCAACTTGTGATCAGCGACCAGCCCCAACAGGATGAAGTAGCTATCCCAGCCGTACATCTCGTTGAAGAAGCCGCCGGGCACCACGTAAGGGTGTGGCAGATACAGCAGGCCCTGCTGCGGCAGCTTCGTGGCGTCGATGTCACCTAGTTGTTCGACCTTGCGCGGCAGTGGCCGCACATCGACGTTGCAGCGCTTGCCGATGGCAGCCACGTTCGCCGGTACCGGCTCGCCGGCGGGGACGTAAAGCACCGGATGGCCAACCACCTTGGTGTCGGCCAGCGCGGCGCAGTCTTCCTGCGAGCGCGTGAGTGTCGTCCATGCTTTGTCGATATAGGTGCGCGTCTTCGCTGGATCGGGCGTGCCCGAGGCAACGGTCGTACTCGCAACGGCGCACGACAGCGCGATGGCCAGCCATCGGAAGTGAAGCGAATGGGCGTGTCGAGTCATGTCTGCTCCCGGGTCGATGCGTGATCGTTGGCGGTCGTCGCGGCGGCGTTCAAGCCCTGCCTTGCCGCCGATCCATGGCGCAAGCCCCGGGCATCGTGCCCGACGTGAAGCATTACTTCGTGGAAAGGCCCATCGCGGCAGGTTCAGCCGCGCCGACGCGATCCGTCTCGCGCTTGAAATAGAACAGCGTCACCAGCACCAGGCACATCGGTACCAGCGAAAAATAGAAAGCGTGGATGCCGCCGAAGCTTGAGAACACGATGGCGGTGATGCGTGAGCCCAGCGTGCCACCCAGCGCGGAGAAAATCACGATGAGGCCGGTCATCGCCGCGTGCGAAGGCTTGGGCAGCGAGCTGAGCGCCACCGAGTTGATGACCGGGTAGATCGGCGCCATCAGCAAGCCAATCAGCGGGATCAGGTACGCCGCGATGGGGGCGTTGAACCAGTTCACGTTCGCGCCGACGTGCACCTCGCGCGCCAGCGGCAGCACCAGCAAGATCAGTGCACCCATGCCGACCACGCACAAGTTCAGCAGCAGATGCCAGGACATGCGGCGCAGCAGTTGCCCCGCAACGATGCGTCCCAGCGCGGTGGCACCGGCGAGGATGCTCGCCATCTGGATGCTCATCGCGTTGGGTAGCTTGAGGATCTCGTTGTTGAAGGTCGGCAGCCAGGTGCTGAAGCTCTGCTCGATCAGCACGTAGAGGAAGGCGGAAAGCAGGAACACGTAAACCAGCGTGCGCATCAACAGGCGATACATGTCACGCATGGCCTGCCCGAGCGAGTGTGCCGTGCCGCCGTGCGCGGCGGATTCGTCCAGCGTGGCGCCCCACAGCAGCGCTATCGTGCCAAAGCACATCGCGGCCAGCACCCAGTAGACGTTGAACCAGGATGGGTTAGCCGGATCCGCGTGATCGATGAACGCACTGAAAAGCCAGCCGCTCGCCAGCACGCCCAGCATGAACAGGCCTTCGATGGTATTGGTGAGTCGGCCGTGTTCGGCCTTGTTGCTGGTGAGCAAGCCAATCGACGAGTAGACGGCCACCTTGGCTAGCGCGAACGACACGCCGATACAGGTGAACAGCAGCTCGGTGGTGTGGAAGCCGGGAAACAGCGGCATGAGCATGCAGGCGCTGCCGACGATGCACAACGACAGCATCATGGCCCGGCGATAGCCCAATTTGGGCAGGAAGGACGCCACCAGAAACGAGGTGATGGCAATCGGCAGGTCTTTAAAGAGTTCGAGCAGGCTTGCCTGCGGCTTGTCGATGCCAAACGTGTGGATGGACTGCAAGATGACCGTGCCCACACTGTTGAGCAGTATCGCGAACACCATGTAAATCGTCGCCAGCGCAACGATCATGCGGTAACGGCCCATCCCCACCTCCCACGTCCGGTTTGCAACCGATCCCCCCCGGAGTTGGTTCCGGGCCGCCGACCCACGTGCGGCCCGGAACCGGGGGGGAACACTACATCAGAACTTATACTTCACCTGGAAATTGACCTCGCGGCCTTCCATTGGGCGGGCCAGGATGACGCCATTGCTGCCCGCAGCCGTACCGAAGATGCGTGAGTTGCTCTCGGTGAGGCCCAGCTGGTTGGTCACGTTGGTGCCCTGCATGCGCAGTTCCCAGTTCTGCTGGATGTTGGCCACCACGCCGAAGTCCAGCGTGTAGTACGTGCCCAACTGCTGCAGGCCCGACTGATCCTGCGTATGCGGACCCACATAGGTGTAGGTCACGAACGCCATGATGTCGCCCCACGAGAATGGGATCTTGTAGCTCGGCGTGAACATATAGCGGTACTTCGGCTGGCGCTGCAGCTGTACGCCGTCGATGAAGGCGCAACCGTTGCCGGCGACCTGGTTCACGTACGGGATACAGGCCGAGTAGTGCGAGTAATGGCCGTCGAGATAGTTGGCCACCAACTGCAACTTCAGGTTGTCGATCGGTGTGACGGCACCGGCCAGGTTGACGCCCTTGGAGTCCGAGCCGTACAGCAGCGGCGTACCCACCGGCACACCTTCGCCGTTGGTCGGCTGGTAGGGCAGGCCGTTGAACTGGCGGTGATAGACGCTGATGTCCGCGTACAGGTACTTGGACTGGTACTTGAAGCCGCCTTCGAAGTTCTGGATCTTCTGCAGCGGCGGCGTATTGCCCGTGGTGTTGCCGCGCAGCGCGTTGTCGAAGTCGCCGAAGTGCGCACCCTTGTTGGCGCGGAAGTACACCGACATGTTGTCGGCCAGCTCGTAGTTCACACCGAACGTCCACGACGTATGCGTCTTGTTGTAGTCGGTGGTGGCGAACGTGCCATTGCAGACCGGCACGGCGTTGTCGTACAGCGTGAGCGGGTTACCGTCCAAGTTGACGTTGGTCAGATTGCACACGCGCAGCGAGGAATCCTGGTTCTCGACGCGCGCCGAGGCGTCGATCAGCCAGCGGTCGATGCGCCAGGAGTCGGACAGGTAGAACGCCTTGTTGGTCGAGCGGCCGCTCTCGGTGATGTTGTACGAGCCGTAGTCCAGCAGGCCCTGGTAGTCGGTGAGCTGGTAGGTCTGGCCGTTCTGCTGGTAGCTGACCTTGATCGGCTTGGCGTTCGGCGTGTTGGTCATCAGCATCTGGTTGCCGAGATTCCACGCGTCGTCGTCGGTGTAGTGCGCCAGATAGAGGCCGGCGGTCAGCGTGTTGCCCTCGAACAGCTCCTTGCTGATGCGGAAATCGTTGTTGATGTTCTTCAGGTGCTTGTGGATGTACCACCAGCCCTGGTGAATTACGCTCTGGTTCGGATCGACCGCACCGCCGCCGTTGACGTACGTTGCCGTGGCGGAGCCGGCCGGCAGCTTGAACCCGCCGAAGTCGGTGCCGAGGTTGTACAGCTCGTCGTTGAGCGAGGCCGGGTTGGTGCCCGAGAACAGCGCATTGGTGTTGACGTCGCCGCCGTCGATCAGGAACTTGTCCGACAGGTTCCAGCCGTCACCGAGGTCGTAGTCGAAGTTGAAGCCGAAGAAGCTGAACTTCGCACCGCGACCATTCGCCAGGTTGGCGCTGGTGCCGCCGCCCGGATAGCCCGGCAGGTTTACGTGCTGGATATCCTTGCTGTAGTACGTGCTGGTGAGCGGATCAAAGCCGGGATAGGCGCTGAAGTTGTCCGAGCCGCTCTGGATCAGCGGGATCGGCGTGATGAACTGGTTGCGGTCGTTGAGCTGGCGCGCATAGAACACCAGCGAGCCGTTATCCATGTCGTGCGATAGCGTGGCGGTGAACTGGCCGCCCTTGTCAGCCGAATAGCCCGGGCTGCGCACGCCGTCCGAATCGCGGTAGAATCCGCCGATGCTGCCGTACCACTTGTCGGCGATCTTGAAGCCGAGGAAGCCTTCGTAGCGCCACAGGCCTTCGTTGCTGTAGGTCACGCCGAAGCTGCCGCTGGGCACGTCGGTACCCTGCTTGAGGATGAAGTTGGCGGTGGCGCCCATCTGGCCGTCGCCGTACACCACCGACGGACCACCCTGCAGGATTTCCGCACGCTCAACGGTGTCGTCGAGGCGGAAGATCGAGGTGGTTTCGAAGAACGAAAGCGTGGGCATGCCGTACAGCGGCGAGCCCATCATCTGCGTGGTGAAGAACGGCGCGTCACCGCCACCGGGGAAGCCGGCGATTTCGATGTTGGCGCCGGTCTGGCCGCCGGTGGATTCCGGCCACATGCCTGGCGAGATCTTCAGCAGGTCCGCCGTGCTCTTGGGATTGGCTTCGCGGATCTGCTCGGCGTTGGCGCTGACGATCGAATAGCTGGCGTCGATCTTGCGGATACCGCCAGCGGAAGAGGTACCCGTGACCACGACCTGATCCAGCGTCTTGGCTGCTTTCTGATCGCCCTGTGCCGGAGCAGGCGCATTGTTCTGCTGGTTAGCCGGTGCTGCTGGCGCTGGTTGCGCTTGCGTCGCGTCCTGCGCCTGCGCCGCACTCACCGCCAAGGCGGTGACGATCGCAGCTGCCAGCAGCTGTCGAGTGATGCCTTGCTTGTTCATGTCGTGCCTCCCCGCCCGAAACCGGGCCACTTACGCGTTGATGTTTATGGCTTCGGCCGTGCCAGCCGTCGCACCGTTCTTGTTGTTCAGAAAATCACCGATACGAAACACGCTCAGACCTGGCAGCACGATGTCTGCCTCCCCTAGGTCTTCGCGCCGACCAATGCCGATGGCGACCATGCCCGCGGCGTGGATACTGGCGACGCCTGCCGCAGCGTCTTCGACGCCAAGGCAGGCTCCAGGGGCAACGCCGAGTCCTGCAGCGGCCGCCAGGAAAATTTCTGGATCTGGTTTGGAGCGGTCGATGCGCGCGGCATCGACGACGTAATCGAAGAGGCGGGCGATGCCGAGCCGTTCGAGCAGCAGCGGCGCGTTGCGGCTGGCCGAAGCCAGGCCGACACGCAGCCCCTTCGCGCGGACGGATTCCACCGCTTCCCGCGCACCGGGTAGCAACTGGTCCGGGCCAAACTGTTCGATGCGTTCGACGTAGTAGCTGTTCTTGCGCGCTTCGAGGGCACGCTTCTCATGCTCGACATAGGCACGCGGCGCACGTTCAAGCAGGATCTCAAGCGAGCCGCGGCGATCGACACCCTTCATGCGTTGGGCGATCTGCTCGTCGAACGGGGCGCTGATCTCGTGCGCGAGTTGTTCCCATGCGGCGCGGTGAACCACCGCGGTGTCCGCGATGACGCCATCCAGGTCGAAGATCACTGCCTGCAATGGTGCCTTGAGCGAAGTCGTTGCATGCGCCATGGCGCGCGACTCGCCGCCTGACAGCTGTATAGGCTGGCCGGCGTGGTGGAACGTCACCGAATCGCCGCGCGTGACGGTATAGCGCACGCCCTCCGCATCCACCTCCACACGAAGATGTGCATCGCGCCAGGTGATGCCGAAGCGGTAGCTGCGCCATGCGCCAGGCAATTGGGGGTGAAGATGCAATTGGCCATCGATCACGCGCATGCCGCCGTAACCCCAGGCAAGCGACAGCCAACTGCCTGCCATGGCCGCCATGTGCAGGCCGTGTGCCGCGTTGCCGTGCAGGTCGTCCAGGTCCACGCGCAATGTGTCCTGGAAATAGCGCAATGCTTTTTCCGTTTCGCCGACTTCAGCCGCCATCACACCAAAGGTGGAGGCCGATAGCGTGGAGTCGTGGACGGTCACGCCTTCGTAGTAGTCGAAATTGCGACGCTTGGCGGCAAGCGACACGTCGTCGCCCGCCAGCATCAGTGCCAGCAGGGTATCGGCCTGCTTGCACACCTGATGGCGATAAATGGTGAGCGGGTGCAACTCCAGCAGCAGTGGACGCTTGCCCTCGTCGGTGTTGCGGGCAGACATGCGCGGCTTGTCGAGGAAGGTGTCGTCCTGCGGGAAGACGCCCAGTTCCGCGTCTTCCGCGAGATACATCAGTTCGGCGGCGCGCTGCCACTGCATGATCTCGAACGGTTCCAGGTCAATGCGGTGCGCGATCTCCGCATAGAGGTCCGGCGCCGATTCGGACAGCCAATGCGCCACGGTCGCGGCATCGCGCAAATGCCGTTGCGCCATGCGATTGGTGTAATGGTTGTTGTCGACCAGCGCGGTGTATTCGTCGGGGCCGGTGACGTCGTGGATGCAGAACGCACCGCTACGACGGGGATTAAAGTGGCCGATGTCCAGCCACACCCGGGCAGTCTCGAACAGCATCTCCGCACCGGCATCACGCAGAAAGGCCTCGTCGCCCGTGGCATCCACGTAATGGCGGATCGCCCAGGCTACGGCCGCATTGATGTGGTACTGCGCCGAGCCGCTGGGAAAGTAAGCGGAGCATTCGTCGCCGCTGATGGTGCGCCATGCGTAGAGCGCGCCGCGTGCGTGGTTGAGCTCGCGTGCATGCGCACGGGCTCGAGCCAGCGTGCCATGGCGGTACATGAGCATGCTGCGCGCCACGTGCGGCGCGAGCGCGACCATTGCCGGCAGCATGAAGACTTCGGCGTCCCAGAAGTAGTGACCTTCATAGCCTTCGCCGGTCAGCCCCTTGGCCGCCGTGCTGCCTTGTCCGTCGCGGCTGCTGGACTGGAAGACATGGAAAAGGTTGAAGCGCAGCGCCTGCTCAGTGGCCGCATCGCCCTCGATCGACAGGTCGGCGTTCTGCCACAACTGGGCCAGCTCGCTGCTCTGGCGGGCGAGCAGTTCGTCGTGACCCAGCTCGTGCGCTTTGGTCAGTTCGCTGGCGGCATGCGCGATCAGCGCATCGTCGGTGTCGTGACCGCCGGGCTGCGTCCAGGCATAGGCGACGTATTTGTCGAGCGTGACCGCCTGTCCCGGCGACAGCTCGCCTTCGAACACCTGCATCACGCCGTGCTGTGCGAGGTTGGCAAGACGGAAGCGCAGGCTGTTGTCGACCACCGCGTGCTGCTGCATGCAGGCCACACGGATGTCGCTATGGGTGGTGCGCTGGAGCACGTGAGCCTGGGTGTCGCCGGCCAGCGCATCAGTGGTCACCAAGCCACCGTCGATTCGCGTGCCGATGCGTGGGTCGTCGCCCTGTTCGGCGGCGTTGCGCACGGTACTGATGGAGGACTCAAGCGTCACCGGGCCGGTGTAGTCGACCGAATGCACGCGATAGCGGATGGCCAGCAGGGCGGGGCGATCCAGGCTGACGATGCGCTCGGCTTCGATCAGCAAGGTGGCGCCTTCCGGCGAACGCCAGCGCAGTTGGCGCCGGTAGCAGCCGTTGCGCAGATCCAGCGCGCGTTCGAAATGCAGCCATTCCCCTTCGCTCAGGCGTACAGGGGTATCGCCTAACCGCAGGTGGATGCGCGTGCCGTCAGCAACCGGGATGCGTGTGTCGGTGTGGGCGGCGAAACCCGGGAAGCGCTCGTGGTACTCGATGGGCGTGCGTTCCCAGGCGCCGGCGAGGAAACAACCCTGACTGGCGCTGTCGCCTTCTTCCAGTCCGCCGCGCACGCCCAGGGCGCCATTGGACAGGGCGAACAGGCTTTCATCCTGAGCGAAGGCGGCGGGGTCGGCGTTGTGGCTGGTCACGACCCAGGCGTCGCGCAGGGCATGACCGTGGGGCGGCAAGATCTGCGCCGTTTCTCGATGATCCAACGTGTCCTCTCCCCACCTTTTGATGTTTCCGGTAGGCCGATAAATCGTGTGGGCCGACCGTAGGTTCTTATGTGGGGCGGAGCTTCGCAGCAATTGATATCGATATCAAGACATCGATATCAATTGCTGCGACACAACATAGTTGCGTATGATATCGATATCATGCACGGACGTTGTGCCATGAGACGTTGGCGACTTGCGGCACAAGCTTGCGGTATCGGGGCAATGGGCTTCCATTCGTGATTCCGTGCGGCGTTGGACGTTGAAGAGGCAAACCGCGACACTGTCCCGGTTTGCCAGGATTGGCCGGCGTGCGAAGCCCGCGCGACCGTTCACAAGACACCGGGGCCAAGTCTTGAGTCGTCACCAAAAGAACCGCCAGGGCGCCACGCCTTCCGTCAGTCTCACGATGGCGGATCTGGCGAAGGTGGCCGGGGTATCCAAGATCACCGTTTCGCGGGCGCTGAGCGACAGCCCGTTGGTCAATCACGAGACGCGTGAGCGCGTGCAGCAGCTCGCCCACGAGTTGGGCTACAAGCTCAATGTCAGCGCGCGCAACCTGCGCCTGCGCCGCAGCCATACGGTGGCGGTGATCGTGGAGATGAAACCCTCACACGATCGCACCATGTTCGATCCCTATCCGCTGGTCTTGCTGGGCGGTATTTCCCAGGAGCTGACAGCGCATGGCTTTAGCGTGCTGCTGACCACCCGCCAGGGCGCCACCGCCGCGGCCGTGCAGGCGGCGGACGGGCTGATCCTGCTGGGCCAGGGCTCGCGCCAGGACGCGGTGCGCCGATTCGACAAGCTGGGCTTGCCAATGGTGGTGTGGGGTGCGCCGGGCGACGAGCATGTCGTGGTGGGCAGCGACAACCGCCAGGGCGGCAACGCGGTGGCGGAACACTTCATCCGTCTCGGACGTCGTCATCCCGTGTTCGTCGGCAACCCCAACCATCCGGAAATCTTCGAGCGCCTCACTGGTTTCGTGGATGCGCTGGCCGCCCACGGCATCAAGCCGCTGCTGATTCGGCGCGATGAATTCACCCTGGCCTCCGGCATGGACGCCATGCATTCGCTGATGGATCGCGGCGTGCCGTTCGACGCTGTGTTCGCGTGCAGCGACTTGCTGGCGATGGGCGCCATCCGTGCACTCAATCAATTGGGGCGTGATGTGCCCGGTGATGTGTCTGTGGTGGGTTACGACGACATGCCGTTGGCTGCGAGTTTCCTGCCGCCGTTGAGTTCGGTACGACAGGACTGGCAGGAGGGCGGCACGCTGCTGGCGCGCAAGGTGTTGGCGATGATCAACGACGAGCCCGAGCAATCGGAAACTTTGCCGGTCGAGCTGATCGTTCGCGAAACCTGAGTTGCGGAGCGGCGATTTAGAGCCGCTAACAAAACGTAGCGAGCGGCCGTCAGGTGGGTGCGGACGGCGCGGAGGAGCCGGAGTGTACTTGTCGTACATGAGGATTCCGAGCACCGGCCGCGCCCGCCTGACGGTCGCGCAGTAGTTTTGTTAGCAGCTCTTAGCCAGTCGCCGCCGTGTCGCCCGTTGCCTTGCCCATCCGCGCCGGTGTCAGTACCAAGCGAAAACAACTGCCACCACCGGCGACGCGCACGTATTCCAGCGATGCCTGATTCGCTTCGCTCATCTGACGTGCCAGGTAGAGGCCCAGGCCCGTGCCGTACTCATGCGTGGTGTAGAACGGCTCGAAAATCTGCGCCGCGACCTTCGGTGCGATGCCCGGGCCGCGATCGATCACTTCCAGAATCGGCACGCCGTGCTCGCCATGGCGCGCCACCACCATCACGCGGGCGGGTTCGCCCGGCATGCGGCCGTAGCGCAGGGCGTTCTGCACGAGGTTCCACACCACCTGCTGCAACTGTTGAGGGTCGGCCACGGCCGCCACCGGCGTACTGGCCTGGATGACGCGCAGGGAGTCTTCGCCCAGGTCGTTGCCTTGGCGGTACTCGTCCACAAACTGATTGGCCCAGCTGCCGAGATCCAGCGTTTCCGGGCGTGAGCGCTCGCGCCGCGACAGTTGCAGGATGTTCTCAATGATCTCGTTCAAGCGCACGCAGTGGTTGTTGATGATCTCCACCATGCGTTGGTCGGTTGGCGGGAGGTCTTCCGACTCGGCCAGCAACTGCGCCGAGTAACGGATCGCGGCCAGCGGGTTGCGGATCTCATGCGCAATGGAGGCGGACAGGCGCCCGAGCGAGCTGAGTGTCAGCTCCTCGGCGCGGCGTGACACCAGCGAGGTGTCGTCCAGGAAGATCAGTACGTGCGAGTCGTCATTCGGCGCCAGTCGGCTGAAGCGAGGCACCACTTCGGGCACGCCGTCGGCCAATTGGGTGGCGGATTCGTCGAGCTTGCCGGAGGTTATCCAGTGGTACAGGCGGCGAGAGAGCTCCGATGCCACGCGGCCCAGGTCGCGTTGGTCAGCGGCAGGGTTGCCCAGCAACATCCACGCCGATTCGTTCATCTGATGGATGCGGTTGGCGTCATCCACCAGCAGCACACCGGTCTTCATGCGGCGGATGATCAGCTCGTTGACCTGCGCCAGGTTGGCCAGGTCCACGCCGCGCTGTTCGGCTAGCGCCTCGCTGGCGCGGATCTGCCGGCTTAGCACGTAGCACAGCACCGTGATGGCGAAGTAGGCGAGGCCGAACAGGCTCGATTCGAGCAGCTCCCGGTCCATGCCGGCCTGCCCGTGTTGCACTTCGAGGACCGAATGGCCGATCACGCCCAGGGTGGCCAGTGCCGCGAAGAAACAGGACAGGCGCAGCGGCAGGATCAGCGCGCCGGCCGCCAGGTTCACTGCCAGCATCATGGCGATGCCGATGCGGGCGTCGTGCATGGTGATGATGGCCAGCACTGCCGCGATGATGTCCACCACCAGGGAGGCCGACACTGTCCAGCGGATCCATGGGGTGGCTCGCCGGGTCAGCGATAGTGTGCCGAGCGCGAACAACAGGAACAGTACGGCCACACCCCGGGCCAGGCCGACATCGGCCAGTTTGGGCCAGCCGAGAGTGGTCGGGCTCAGGGCCAGGCCGGTGTAGACCAGGGCCTGGGCCAGGCGGAAACAATTGAGGAACAAAAGCTCATGGCGCGCCGCCTCAGGGGCTGGGCGGGCGGTGGGGTAGGCAGGCTGCACGGTGCTAGACACCTGGCGGGCTCTTATTGGTCTGAGGGCAGTCTGAACCAGTATAGACGGGCCTTTCACAGTCTGTGGGAGACGGCCGTCAACCGGCGTCGGAATCCCCCTCTGGTGGCCGGCCCCTTTCCATCGGGGGCCGCTGCTGCGAAAATACCGGGCCGTATTGCGCGGTTTTCGTCATGTCGACAGGCCTGACGGCGGCGCACTGCATCCGGCAGCGCAGCTTTACTCCGCCGTCGTTCCCCTGACCGTCAGGCCCCCACAGCCCGACGGCCACCATGTTTCCCCGTACCCTCGAGGTATCCATGAATTTCCACGAGTACCAGGCCAAAGAATTGTTCGCGAAGTACGGCATTGCCGTGCCCCCGGGCAAGGTCGCCAACTCTCCCGATGCCGCTGTCGACGCCGCCAAGCACCTTGGTGGCACGCAGTGGATGGTCAAGGCACAGATTCACGCAGGCGGCCGCGGCAAGGCCGGCGGCGTCAAGTTCTGCAAGAGCCTCGACGACGTGCGCGCAGCTGCCAAGGGCATGCTGGGCACCAACATGGAAACCTACCAGTCTGCCGGCCGTGCGCTGCCGGTGAACCTGGTGCTGGTCACCGACGCGACCAACATCGCCAAGGAACTGTACCTGTCGATTCTGACGGACCGTGACAGCAAGTCCATCTCGTTCATCGCCTCCAAGCACGGCGGCGTGGACATCGAGCAGGTCGCCAAGGACACCCCGGAAGACATCCACACCATCGTGGTGGACTTCGTGGAAGGTTTGCAGCCGTACCAGTGCCGCGAGCTCGGCTTCGCCATGGACCTCAATGCGAAGCAGGTCGGCCAGCTGACCAAGATCATGCTGGGCCTGTACAAGCTGTTCAACGAGAAGGACCTGGCCCTGGTCGAGCTGAACCCGCTCGCCATTCTCGAAGACGGCAACCTCGCCGCCCTCGACGGCAAGGTCAACTCCGACGACAACGCCGAATTCCGTCACCCGGATCTGGCCGCCATGCGCGACCTGACCCAGGAAGACGCGGCTGAGGCCGCTGCCGTGCAGCACAACCTCAACTACGTGACGATGGACGGCACCATCGGTTGCATGGTCAACGGCGCAGGCCTGGCCATGGCCACCATGGACGTGATCCAGCTGGCAGGCGGCGAGCCGGCCAACTTCCTCGACGTCGGCGGCGGCGCCACCAAGGAACGCGTCACCGAGGCGTTCAAGCTCATCCTCTCCTCCGACAAGGTGAAGGCCATTCTGGTCAACATCTTCGGCGGCATCGTGCGTTGCGACCTGATCGCCGAAGGCATCATCGCGGCCGTGAAGGAAGTGGGTCTGAAGATCCCCGTTGTGGTTCGCCTGCAGGGCACCAACGTGGAGCTGGGCCGCGAACTGCTCGCCAACTCCGGCCTGGCGATCACGCCGGCCGACGATCTCAACGATGCGGCGCAGAAAGCCGTGGCTGCGGCCAAGGCCTGAGGAGCAACTGAACCATGAGCGTTCTCGTCAATAAGAACACCAAGGTCCTCGTGCAGGGCTTCACCGGCCAGCAGGGCACCTTCCACGCGCAGCAGGCGCTGGACTACGGCACCAAGGTTGTAGGTGGCGTGACCCCGGGCAAGGGCGGCACCGAGCACATCGGCCTGCCGGTCTTCAACAGCATGTCCGAAGCCGTCGATCAGACCGGCGCCGATGCGTCTGTCATCTTCGTGCCGCCGCCGTTCGCGGCCGACTCGATCCTCGAAGCCATCGATGCCGGCATCAAGGTCATCGTGGCCATCACCGAGGGCATCCCGGTGCTGGACATGCTACGCGTGAAGAACGTGCTGGCACAGCATCCGGAAACCGTGCTGATCGGGCCGAACTGCCCCGGCATCATCACCCCGGGCGAGTGCAAGATCGGCATCATGCCGGGTCACATCCACATGCCGGGCAAGGTCGGTATCGTCTCGCGCTCCGGCACGCTGACGTACGAGTCGGTGTTCCAGACCACCAACGAAGGCCTGGGCCAGTCCACCGTGATCGGCATCGGCGGCGACCCGATCAACGGTCTGAGCTTCATCGACTGCCTGAAGATGTTCCAGGACGATCCGCAGACCGAAGGCATCATCATGGTCGGCGAAATCGGCGGAAGCGCTGAAGAAGACGCCGCCGAGTTCATCGGCGAATACGTCACCAAGCCGGTCGTGTCGTTCATCGCAGGTGCCTCGGCTCCTCCGGGCAAGCGCATGGGCCACGCAGGCGCCATCATCTCGGGCGGCAAGGGCACGGCAGCGGCGAAGTTCGCTGCGCTGGAGAAGGCCGGCGTCACCACGGTGAAGTCGCCGGCTGACCTCGGCAAGGCCCTCGCCGGTCTGATGAAGAAGTAATTCGGGTTTTTACAACCGATATGAAGAGGGCCGCAGCGATGCGGCCCTTTTTCTTTGCTTGGAAAAGTTGCGCTGCATGAGGATGTCCGCGTACCGCATTACCCGTCGCTTCTGTCATCGCGGCCACATGATCAGGCCGAGGAAGAAAGTGCCGGCCTTGCAGATTGATCTCATGGAAATGCACGGTTGATGCCTGGAAAATCGCTGTCTCCCTGATGGCTGCTGGTCTCGCGCGAGTTCGATGCGCGAGACATGGCCTTGCCTTTCGTTGGGACAAAGCAAATTCATTTGGAATTTCAGGCGTATGTTGCAAGGTTTTCGTTACTGGTTCCTGGCTCCAGCGTTCATGGTTGTGGGCCTCGTGTTTGCCTATATGGGCTATGTCCACGCGTCGCCTTTCTCGATGGCGAAACCGCGGATCCGCATAAGCACTTTTGGCCGGCAAAGACGAGCTGCAGTCGTGCTGTCCGTTTTCTTTGCTGATCACGCATGGCAAGCCGGACGGAGGCAATGACATGAAAACGCTGCGTGGAATTCTGATGGCTGGCCTCACCCTAACGGGGATGGCGTGGATGTCGGCAAGCGTTGCTACCGAGTTACCTGACAAGACGGCCGAGGGCTGGTATTGGAAACTTCAATCCGCGGGCAAAGCGAATTCGAGCAACGACTTTGAGGTCGCCGCCCGGCGCGGCGAACAACTCCTGGTGTGGGATGACGGCAAGCAGGCTCAATATGCCGACTATGTGATCTTGTTGGTGCCCGCTTCCTTCGAGCAGGTGCAGCCAGTCGTGCAGGCGGCATTGGCGCCGCTGGGAACATTCCGGAGCGATAGCGCAGGGTCAGTAGAGAATCTTTCAGCATCCTGGAAGAAGCTATGGATGTCTCGGCATCCCGAACTGAAAGCTTCCGCAAGCGATGTCCTGGGGCAGATCACGTACGCTTCGTGGAGTGCGCACCAGGTACGGAAGAGCGGCTTCGCCAACAGGCACACGAGCGAGCTCTACGTGGGTGTGGCGGATCGGACCATGGTGTTCGACCATCCTGCAACGATCGTCGTCCTGAGTCAGCGAGATGTACGACCCGATCCGGAATACAGCTTCTTCAAGGAGTGGCGCAGTGACATCGGGGGGGCTTGGCATGGACTCGGGAGCAGCAGGAGATGGAACGACCTATGTCGACGTTGTTCCGGGTCCGGTATTTACGGCACTGCAGAATGCCTTGACTGCGCTTCAGGTCGACCTGGAGATCGCAGCCATGCCCAGCGCCTGGCTGCAGGGCGAAGACCGTTACCCGATGCTACTGCCGCTGGTTGGGACCATTCATCGCGAATACGAATGACCTGCTGCTGCGCATGGATCGCATGACCGTTAGCGATGCTCGCGAAGTCCCTTGTGTGCGGCATCTAGCCGGGTGTTCGTTACCGTCGACAACGTGGTCGGATAGCTGGTAGGCGTATTGCTTGCCCTTGCCTTGCCATGGCCCCAGCGGTTCCACAGTGGCTTGACCGGGCGTGATCTCAGCAGCCGCTGACAAACGGTCGCAGCGGCATGATGGGCGCGAAGCGCTTTCCTTCCGGGATCGTCGTGTTTTGAAGAGCCTAATAGTGTTGCCGCAATCCACTGTGCGCTGCTGTCATCAGCGCCTTGGTGACTAAGGCCAGCGTGTTTGAGCGGATCGACCAATGCTGCCAATACAGCGGCACGTCGAGCCATCGCTTCGGAGCAATCGCTTTGAGCGTGCCTGCGGCGAAGTTCCTCTCCAGCATTGATTCGGGGGGCCATCGCCCAACCGAGTCCCAGTTCAGCGCCCTCCACGAAGGCCGTGGAGGAGGGCACGTAATGTCTGGGCGGTGCGAGCTTTGCCCGCGTGATGCTGTGCATGAAACGCCATTGCAGAGCGTCCTTGCGATTGAATACCAACATGGGCGCTCTGCCGAGCGAGGCTGCGCTCACGCCGTCGGCGAAATAGCGGTCGACGAAGGCGGGTGAAGCGACGGGCAGGTAGCGCATCACGCCGAGCTTCCTCACGCTGCAGCCTTGCACCGCTTTCGATTCGGCCGTGATGGCGCCGAGCACCGAGCCGTCGCGCAGAAAGTTGCTGGAATGGTCCTGGTCTTCCACGCGGATGTCGAACAGCAGTTGATGGCTGTCGTGGAGTTGCGCCAGTGCGGCGAGGAACCAGGTGGCCAGCGAGTCGGCATTGACGCCGATGGCGACCGTGGTGGGTCCGCTGTCATCCGGGCCGACGTGGAAGTCGTTCAACGTTTCCGCTTCCAGCAGCCGCATCTGCTGCACGGTACGCAGCAGCCGTTCGCCTGCTTCCGTGGCCTCGCAGGGGGAGCGTCGCAGGATGAGGATCTGGCCGAGGCGATCTTCGAGCGCCTTAATGCGTTGCGAGATTGCCGAGGGTGTAAGCGAGAGGCGCTGCGCCGCGCTGTCGAAGCTGCCTTCATCAAGCACGGCAGCAAAGGCAGCGAGCTGGGGATTGAGCAGGCTCATGGGTGTCTCCCGCCGCGCATGCGCGCGACACATTAGTTGAACTTAACCATCTTTAGGATAATTAGTTTTACTGAATAAGACGTCCACGCCAGAGTAGACGTCTTTTTCGAGGTCATCCCATGGATTTCACACCTTACCTGGCCGGCCTTGTCGCCGGGGCGGGCCTGATCATTGCGATCGGCGCGCAGAACGCGTTCGTGCTGCGGCAGGGCTTGCAGCGGCATTACATCGGCTCGGTGGTGGCCGTGTGCATTTTTGCGGACGTTGGCCTGATCCTGCTGGGCGTGGGCGGCATGGGGCTGGTGGTGAAAGAGCAGCCGGGCTTGATGCAGTGGTTGCGCTATGCCGGTGCCGCGTTCCTGGCGACGTATGGCCTGATGGCGTTGCGTCGCGCATGGCAGGGCGAGAGCGGGCTGCAGCCGGCGGGTGACGGCATGCTCAGTCGTGGTCGCGTCGTCGTTGCCTGCCTCGCGTTCACCTTACTCAACCCGCACGTGTATCTGGATACCGTAGTCCTGCTTGGCAGTCTATCCACCCATTACGAAGGCGATGCACGCTGGATCTTTGCTGCTGGCGCGTCCACCGCAAGCGTGGCGTGGTTTCTGTCGCTGGGCTATGGCGCGCGCCTGCTGTTGCCGGTGTTCCGCAGCCCGTTGGCATGGCGCGTGTTCGATGTAGCGATTGCCCTGTTCATGCTGACGCTGGCGGTGGTGGTGTTGCGGCAACCCCTGGGCTAAGCCGGGCGGCGGATCGACAAGAACCGGTCATCATGCGAGCGTATGGTCTTGCTCACGTTTCCGGGGGGGAATTCGCATGGCAGCACCGTCGTATCCGCCGTTCCTGTATCCGCCAGGTTCACCCTTGATGCATCCGCCGCTGGCACTCACGCAGGCCCGCATGTACGGGTTCTGGGTGCCAGGCAATGCACATGCTCTGCAAGCCAGCGTCGACGCTACGCTCAACGCGGGCGGCGGCGGACAGATGCCGTTCTTCGTGGTGTCGCCTTATGTGCTGATGACGTTCACGGATATCGCGCGCGCTTACAGCCTTTGGCCGGATGATCGGGCCAAGGGATGGGGGCGCGAGGTCGATATCGTGGCCTGGGTACTGGTCGCAGGCTTTCCGCCGGGGCAGGCGTTGCCCTCGTTTTATGCCTATCCGCTGCATATCTGGGTCGATGACTGCATGGCCTTGATCGTGGGGCGCGAGGTGTTCGGTTATCCGAAGTACCTGTGCAGCTACACCATGCCCGGGCCGAATGAGTCGCCGCTTGCGTTCACGCTGGCCGCCAAGGGTTTTCAGCCCTACGCGCCCGAGAGTGAGATGAGCGTGCATCCGCTGCTGGAAGTAACGGGTGAGGCGCTACTTGGTGGCGGGCGCCCCGTGGGCGATGTGCAGAGCTGGCGATGCGATCTGCTGGAAGGCCTCCATCAAGCGCCGGATTTCTGGTGCGGCGAATCCTCCTGGCGTGAATCGTTCGACCAATGGTTCATGCAGTTCCCGGCGATGTCGCAGATCTTCCTGAAGCAATTCCCCGATGCAGCGGGCGAGCGCGCGGTCTACCAAGCCATCGTGTCGGCTAATGCGCAGGTGGACTCCATCCATGGGCTGTGGCTGCTGGGTCACGATTACAGCCTCAATCTGCATGACTTCGCGAGCTTTCCGCTTGCGCAGACGCTGGGCTGGTCGCTGGGCGCGCAGAAGGCGTGGTTCGGTTATCGGATCGACTTCGATTTCCACGTCGAGCCCGGCGTGGAGCTGGTGAACAACACTCAGGCCACGGAGGCCCGCTGATGTCCACTCAACCACGTCGCATCGCCATCCTCGGTGGTGGCGTCGGCGCCATGACCGCTGCGTTCTGGCTGACCAACCGTGATGGTTGGCAGGACGACTATCAGATCGACGTCTATCAGATAGGCTGGCGACTCGGCGGCAAGGGGGCCAGCGGCCGCAATGCGGACATCGCCGAGCGCATCGAGGAGCACGGGCTGCACATATGGTTCGGCTTTTACGACAACGCTTTTCAGTTGATGCGTGAGGTCTACGCGAAGCTCGATCGCCCGCTGGGTAGTCCGCTGCGTACATGGGACGAGGCGTTCAAGAAGCACCGACTGGTGTGCCTGACCGAAGCCATCGACGATGCGTGGCGTGTCTGGTCCATCCTCACGCCGCTGATGCCGGGCGAGCCGGGTACGCCGCGTATCGAGGCAAATGTCTCCTCGGCGCTGGGGAGTTTGCTGGATCAACTGAGCGACTGGGCTGGTGCGTGGAACGCGACGGCAGCGAGGCCGCTGGTCGTGGATAACGTCGAGCCACAAGCCATCGCGATTGGTGTCTCGTCGAATGCGTTGTCTGATGCCCCTACGATCCTCGCGCGGGCTCGTGACGTCGCACACACTGGGGCGCTGGTCGGCCTCGACAGTCCGGCGCAGACGGTGCTGTCGCTGCTGCAACGGTTGCAGGTCGCGTTGCATGAGATAGGTGCGTGGTTGCAAGCGGCTGGATTGTGGCCTGATGACGTGCGACGCCTTTACCTGTGCATGGATCTGGCACTCGCCGCCGCCATCGGTATGGTCGCCGACGATGTCGTAGGCAAAGGTTTCGAGGTCATCAACAACGTCGACTTTTGCGCATGGCTGCTCTCGCATGGCGCGCAACCGGCCAGTGTGGACAGCGCGCCCGTGCGCGGTTTCTACGACCTGATCTTTGCCTATCGGGACGGTGACCCGGCGCGGCCGGAGATCGAGGCGGGCACCATGCTGCGCGGCATGCTGAAGGTGGGCCTCGGTTACCGTGGCGCCATCATGTACAAGATGCAGGCGGGCATGGGCGACGTTGTTTTCGCGCCCCTGCACGAATTGCTGGAACGGCGCGGTGTGCGTTTCCACTACTTCCACAAGTTGCTCGCGCTGCAGCCGGACGCAAGTGGTACCGCCGTGCAGGAAATGGTGTTGCAGGAGCAGGTCGCCCTGCGTGGCGATGTCACCGTCTATGAGCCACTCAGGGACGTAAAGGGATTGCCGTGCTGGCCGTCCGAGCCGCGTTACGAGCAGTTCGATGCGGAGCAGGCCGATGCGCTCAAGCGCTACCGCGTCAACCTGGAGTGTCATTGGTCGGATTGGCCGCAGCGCTATGAGGCACTGTTCCATCGGCCGCTGCCGGTGAAGACGTTGCTACGGGGCGTGGACTTCGATGACATCGTGTTTGGTCTCTCGGTAGCCAGCCTGCCCGTGGTGGCGCCTGCGCTGCTCGAGCGCAGTTCTGCGTTGCATCAATGTAGTGACCACGTAGCGGCGGTAGCAACGCAGGCGTATCAGGTATGGACCCGCCGTAGTCTGCAGGACATGGGCTGGAGCTGCGCCGTGGCGGATGGCGAAGAGCCTGTGCTGTCGGGATTCACTGAGCCGTTCGACACATGGGCATCGATGGATCAACTGCTGTGCCGGGAAACCTGGCCCGAGGGTGAGGAGCCGCTCAACGTCTCGTACTTCTGCAACGCCTTTGCGGTGAGTGACTATCCACCGAGCAGCGACCATGGCTTTCCTGCGCGGTGCGCCGACGTGGTGAAAGCATCGGCGATCCAACAGCTCAATCAGGATATCCGTGTGCTGTGGACGAACGTCAGCGTGCAGGGTTTTGATTGGACGTGGCTGGTCGATGCTGAGGGTGGCGAGGGCGTTCTGCGCTTTGATAGCCAGTACTGGCGCGCGAATGTCGATCCATCCGAACGCTACGTGCAGTCACTGGTCGGGACCACGGCGTTTCGCCTGCATGCGGATGAAAGCGGCTTTACCAATTTGTTCCTCGCGGGCGATTGGCTGAAGACCGGGTTGGACGCGGGCTGCGTGGAGGCGGCTGTCATGGGTGGCATGCAGGCGAGTCGCGCGATCAGTGGCTGGCCGACATCGATTCAGGGCGAGCACGGCTGGTAAGCGCCGCAGGGGCCCTGGCGACCTTGCGTTGTCAGGTCTCCGTTTCCACCTGCGTTTCGCGATCGCTGGCGGGTGGCGTGCGACGACCTGATTTGTGCTCGTACATGATGCGATCCGCCTCGCGCACGAGTTCGGCGAAATCGCCGCTGTCCAGCGTCTGCCCGGTGGGCGCGCCGCATACACCGAAACTCAGGCCGGCGCCCTGGAAACCGTAGGCCTGTAGTTGCTGGTCGAGTTTGCCCAGTGCCCGCGTGAGTCGGTGCAGGCTCAGTTCGTCGCCGAAGGCGATGACCGCGAATTCGTCGCCGCCAAGGCGATACGCATGGCCCTGGCAGGGCAATCGGCTCAGCCCGCGGCCTGCCGCCTGCAGCAACGCATCGCCGCGCTCGTGGCCTTCGTTGTCGTTGATCTGCTTGAGGCCGTCCAGGTCGATCATGGCGACCTGCCACGCGCCTTCCACGATGGGTGCCGGGGTGTGCTGGTGGCGGGTGATTTCTTCAATCTTCATGTTGAAGGCAAGACGGTTGCCGAGGCCGGTCAAGGTGTCCGTGGACGCGCGCGCAATGGCGTCGAGCATGCCCTGGCGGAATCGTTCGCGCGCCGCCTGCACCAGCTTCATGTGGTCGGCGAGCGCAAAGGCGAGCAGCATTGCCTCGGCGCTGTTTCCTATCAGGGTGAGCAGGTCGGCGTTGTCCAGCGGACTGGGCATCAAGCCGAAATTGACCGGCAGGATAATGGCGCCAGGAACAAGTACGCACACATAGGCAAGCACAAAAAAGCGCGCCTGACGGACGCCGCTGAGCAACGCCCAGATGCTCACGCTGACAGAGAACAGCACCACGGAAGTGACCGCGATGGTGGCGATCAGGAACGCCAGTGACGGCATCAGCAACGCCATCGGCACGGCCGGCGCGCAGGCGATGGCAATGCCATAGCCGATGCGCGCAGCAAGCGGCGCGTGGCGCTTGAGTTCGAGGAAACGGATGGTGAAGGGCGCATGCACCAGCGGCACCAGGATGAACCACAGCGTGAAATTCAGCGTGCCACCACCGATGCCCAACCAGTCATCCGGCAGGCCGAAGAAAGAAGCCCAGCCGGCCATCAGGATCAGCGACTGGCAGCCGTACAGCGTGTAACTCAGCACGCGCGTCCACAGGCCGACGAACAGAATGAATAAGCCCAGCCCGCCGAGTACACCCAGCGCCATCAGCATCAGCGCGGATTCGTTGGTAAGGCGGCGACGATGGGCATCGCGCGTCTGCAGGTCGATGCGCGGGAGCGCGGTGAAAAACGGTGTGGAGACGCGGATCACCACGGCATAGCGATGCCCCGCGCGGAGCGCCACAGGCACGGTGCCGCGCAGCATGAAATTGGTATCAATACCGCGCCCGGCCTCCAGCCGCTGGCGTGAGCCGTCATCGCCGAGAATCAGCAAACTGGCGCGCTGGTAGTAAGTGTTGCCGAAGGTTACGACCCAGTTGGGCGCGTCATCAGGTGTTTGCAGTGGTGCGACCAACCAGTAGTCGCCACCGAGCATGCTTACCGAGCCTAGTTGCTGGCGCGCAGCGAGCCACGTAGGAAGCTCGCCGTAGTCATGCGGGGGCAGGTCGCCGGAAAAGGCACGATAGGTCGTGACTGGCGGTTCCAGCGGCGGCTGGCCGAACAGGGACCAAGGCTGGGCAGCGTGTGCAACGGAAGTGCAGGCGCATACCAGCAGGAGCAGCGCGACCCACCGCCAAGCACCCGCGCGCAGGCGCACGGCAAAGGCTACCCCAATGGATCGCGAACGACGCAACGCTGTCCCCTGTCAGTTTGCGTCCGAGAATCGTAGCACCGCCCCTGAGCAACAAAGTGAAGGCCCGCTGGGGCTTCCGGCGGGTGCCCCGGGACGGTGCTCGGGTACAATTTCAGGCCCCAGGCAACGGATTCCGATGGCATGTCTTCCCTACGCTTCGCGCTTGCTCAGTTCGACTTCCCGGTAGGCGCGGTTGCGGCCAATGCGGCCAAGGTGGGCGACCTGCTGGCGCAGGCGCGCGATGGCGGCGCGGCGCTGGTGGCGTTCCCCGAATTGACCCTGAGCGGTTATCCGCCGGAAGACCTCTTGCTGCGACCGAGTTTCCTCGTCGCATGCCAGTGTGAGCTCAATGCGCTCGCGGGCGCCACCAACGGTGTGGCCGCGCTGGTGGGGCATCCGCACAGCGAAGGCGAGGTGTACAACGCAGCCAGCCTGCTGCGTGGCGGTGCCATCGAGCTGACCACGCACAAGCAGGCGTTGCCTAACTACGGCGTGTTCGATGACAAGCGCTATTTCCGCCCGGGTAGCGACAGTGCCGTGGCGATGATCGACGGCGTGCGCGTGGGCATGATGATCTGCGAAGACATTTGGGAGCCCGAGCCCGCCGCTAAGGCGGCCGCTGCTGGCGCCGAGCTGATCGTGGTGATCAACGCCTCGCCGTGGGACGACGCCAAGCAGTCCTCGCGCGAGGAAGTGTTGACCGCCCGCGCCCTGGAAACCGGCTGTGCCATCGCCTACGTCAACATGGTCGGTGGGCAGGACGAAGTGGTGTACGACGGCGGCTCCATGCTGGTAAATGCCGACGGTACCGTCGCTGCGCGTGCGCCGAGATTCGTCGACGCCATGCTCTGGGCCGAGTTCGATAGTGAAACGCGCACGTTGCTCGCGGACAACTGGCCGACGGTGCCCGATGCGTCCAATGAGGCGACCTTGTATGCGGCTTTGGTGCGCGGCATCCGCGATTACATCGACAAGAATGGTTTTTCTGGCGTGCTGCTGGGGCTGTCCGGTGGCATCGATTCGGCGCTGACGCTGGCGCTGGCCGTCGATGCGCTTGGCGCAGATCGCGTCACTGCTGTGATGATGCCCACGCGCTACACCTCCCAGCTGTCGCTGGACGGCGCGCGTGCGCAGGCCGAGCAGTTGGGCGTGGACTATCACATCATCAACATCGAACCGATGGTGGATGCCTTCCTCGGTGCGTTGGCTCCCGCCTTTGCAGGCAAGCCGGCCGACACCACGGAGGAAAACCTGCAGTCACGCACGCGCGGCGTGACCCTCATGGCCTTGTCCAACAAACATGGCCGCTTGCTGTTGGCCACGGGCAACAAGAGCGAGATGGCGGTGGGTTACGCCACGCTCTACGGCGATATGTGCGGTGCCTATGCACCGCTGAAGGACGTCTACAAGACCGTCGTCTACCGCTTGTCGCGCTGGCGCAACGAACATGCGGCGCGCGTAGGTGAGCCGGAGGCGATTCCATCCGCGGTGATTGAACGACCGCCGTCGGCGGAGCTGCGCGACAACCAGACCGACCAGGATTCGCTGCCTCCCTATGACGAGCTCGACGCCATCCTGACGCGCTTTATCGAAGGCGAGCAGTCGCAGGCGGAAATCGCTGCGCAGGGCTTCCATGCGGACACCGTGCGCCGTGTGGTGCGACTGGTGTTGCTGAACGAGTTCAAGCGCCGGCAGTCCGCACCGGGGCCACGCGTGACCACGCGTGCGTTCGGACGCGAGCGGCGGTATCCGATTACGTCCGGCTGGAAGTAACCAGCGGCGCTTCTGTAGGGGCACAAACAAAAAAGCCGGTGCTTGCGCACCGGCTTTTTTTCATGCCGCTCGGAAACCCGGGCGTTGGATCAATGGTGACCCGAGAACGGAATCGCCTTGCGCAGCAGGGACGGTGCATGCGGCCACTTCGGATCCTTCAGGTACGGGTGATCCGGGTAGTTCATGGCCAGCACCTGGCGCGTCTGGTCGGCGAGGTTCTTCTGGTCCATGCCGATGTAGCTACGGGTCAGGATGGCCAGCGCGTCGCCGGTCTGCGGTGCCTGCTGGTAGTGCTCGATGACGTACTGGGCACGGTCGGCCGAGGCCACGTAGGCCTTGTTGCGCAGGTAGTACTCGGCCACGTTGATCTCGAACTGCGCCAGCACGTTGCGCAGATAGATCATGCGCTGGCGCGCATCGGCGGTGTAAGCGCTGTCCGGGAAGCGGCGCGACAGCTCCGAGAAGTCGTCGAACGACTTCAGGTTGTAGCCTTGGTCACGACGCGATTGGGCCTGGTCGCCACGCTGCAGCAGACGCTCCATGGCGCCGCCGGTGCGATCAAAATTGATCAGACCGCGCAAGTAATAGGCATAATCCACATGCTTTTGGGTCGGATACGTCTTGATGAAGCGATTGATCGTGGAATAGGCGTCGTCCGGCTGGTTGTCCTTGTACTGCGAATAGGCCAAGTCGAGCTGGGCCTGCTCGTTGTAGTTACCGGACGGGAAACGAGCGATCAGTCGCTGGTACGCTTTGGCGGCTGCCGAATAATCGGCGTGCTCCATCGAGTCGTGCGCCTTCGCATACAGCTTGTCTACCGGCAGCGTATCGTTGGTCTCCCTCTTGTGGTGGAACATCGAGCAAGCGTTCATCGAAAGAGCGATGGCGAGCACGACAAAGACTTTGAAAGCCTGCAGCTTAGTTACGCGCATGAGAAGGGTTCAGATGTTTGAGCGAAAAGGGATGATAGCCGAAACCACCGGGTGCCCGGGGAGCCGGTCATGACGACGATCCGTCACGACGCCACGGTACCCCTGTCGGCCGCGGGTCGGAGGTTCGACCAAGCGTTGGCCGAGATGTTCCCGGACTATTCCAGATCACGCCTTACCGCGTGGATCAAGGCCGGTGCGGTGACGCTGGACGGTGCGCTCGCGCCGCCCCGGCAGTTGCTGCGTGGCGGGGAAAAAGTCCTGTTGGAAGCGGAACTTGAGACCGAAGTGGAGCTGGAGCCGGAGGCCATTGCCCTGGACATCGTCCACGAGGATCCGCACCTGCTGGTGGTGAACAAGCCGGCCGGGCTGGTGGTACATCCTGGCGCAGGAAATAGCGCCGGCACGATGCTGAACGCCCTGTTGCACCACAATTCGGAGCTGGCCCTGCTGCCCCGCGGCGGCATCGTCCACCGCCTGGACAAGGACACCTCGGGCTTGATGGTGGTGGCTAAGACCCTGCCGGCCCATACGGCGCTGGTGGACATGCTGTCCAGGCACGATGTGGAGCGGCAGTACGAGGCCGTGGTGCTGGGCACCCTGGTAGCCGGTGGCACGGTGGATGCCCCCATCGGCCGCCATATGGGCGACCGCCTGCGCCAAGCCGTGCGTGACGAGGAAGATGGCAAGCATGCGGTGACCCATTACCGCCTACGCGAGCGCTTCCGGGCCCACAGCCTGATTCAGTGCAGCCTGGAAACCGGCCGTACCCACCAGATCCGCGTCCATATGGCCCATATCAACCATCCGCTGGTGGGCGATCCGCTGTACGGCGGCGGGTTGAAGCTGCCCAAGCGGGCCACCCCTGAGCTGGTAGCCGCTTTGCGCGGCTTCCGCCGGCAGGCGCTGCATGCGGAGCGCTTGGCTTTCGAGCACCCGGTGACGCATGAGCCGATGTCCTTCAGTGTCGAGCGCCCAGCCGACCTGCAGGTCCTGATCGACGCCCTGCGTGTCGATACTGCCCAGGCGGATCCGGACGATTGGTCGTGAGCCCAGACGGGGCCTGGATCATCCCGGACTGGCCAGCGCCCGCTGGTGTTCGGGCAGCGGTCAGTACCCGCCAGGGCCCTGGTGTTTCGACAGGCCCTTGGGGGCGCTTCAATCTGGGAGCCCGTTGCGGCGATGTCCCCGAGGCGGTCGCCGCCAACCGGACCGCCGTGCGGTCGGCCTTGGGTCTGGGCCGCGATCCGCGCTGGCTGCAGCAGGTTCACGGCGTTGACGTCGCGGATGTGGACCGACTGACCGACGCGCAGGAGCCACGCGCCGACGCCGCGGTCACCGATCAGGCTGATCAGCCTTTGGCCATCCTGACCGCCGATTGCCTGCCGGTGTTGTTCTGCACCGCGGATGGTCAGAGCGTTGCCGCCGCCCATGCGGGCTGGCGGGGGCTGCAGGCCGGCGTGCTGGAGGCGACGGTGAATGCGTTGAAGGTGCCGCCCGCGCAGGTCATGGCGTGGCTGGGGCCCTGTATCGGCAAGGCCAGCTACGAGGTGGGTGGCGAGGTGCGTGACGCCTTCATGGCACTCGACGTCGACGCTGGCGAGGGTTTCGAGCCCACGCGTCCGGGGCATTGGTTGTGCGATCTCGCCTGGCTGGCACGGCGTCGACTGCAGGTCGCAGGGGTCCCCGCCATCTACGGTGGTGGCTTTGATACGCGCACCGATGACCGGTTCTATTCCTATCGCCGCGATGGCGCGCAGAGCGGGCGGTTCGCCAGTTTGATCTGGCGAGATGGCTGACACCGTCCCTGCTGATTCGCTCTAAGCGATATCAGCGCTATTTTCACGCCAGTGAGCCATCAGAATAAATCGCGACAGTTCGATCACTAAAATTAAAAAAGGAGCTTTTGATGACGATCCAACTGCACAACCCCGCTGGTATCGCGCCGCCGTTCTCCTGTTACAGCCATGGTGCTTCCGCACCGGCGGGAGCTCGCTGGCTGTATGTTTCCGGTCAGGTGGGCGTCACGCCTGATGGTGTCGTGCCGGATGATCCGGCACAGCAGATAGCGTTGGCCTGGGACAACCTGCTTGCGGTGTTGGCTGACGCGGGTATGCAGGTGACCGATCTGGTCAAGGTGGATGGCTTCATCACGCGGCCCGATCTCGTGCCCTTGTACCGCAAGGAGCGCGAGCGGCGGTTCGCAGGCCACGCCGCCGCGACAACCATGGTCATTGTTGCCGGCCTCGCTGAGCCAAACCTGCTGGTCGAAATCCAGGCTGTTGCCGCGCGCTGATCGTCGTGGCCATTCTCTTCCAGTGGCTATTCGGCTAACCGTCGCAGGAACGCATTACGCCATGCTGTGACGTCCTGCTTCTCCAGCACGTCCATCATGCGGCGCCAGCGGCGGCGACGTTCCTGCAGCGGCATTTCCAGCGCAACGCCCAGCGCTTCGGCCAACTCCTCTGTATCGGCGGGGTTCACCAAAAGGGCATCGCGCAGCTCCTCCGCGGCGCCGGCGAAACGCGAGAGCACCAGCACGCCAGGGTCTTCCGGGTCTTGGCTGGCGACATATTCCTTCGCCACCAGGTTCATGCCGTCGCGTAACGGCGTTACCAGCCCCACGCGGGCGCTGCGGTAGTAGCCGCTGAGCAGGCTGTGCGGGAACGAGTTGTTGACGTAGCGGATAGGCACCCAATCCGGCGCGGCATACATGCCGTTGATGTGGCCGGCCATGCGTTCGAGCTCGCGGCGGATCTGGCGATACTCCGGCACGCCGCCGCGGGAGGGCGGGGCGATCTGTAGAAAGGTGACTTTGCGATGCAGTTGCGGCGAGCGTTCCAGTAGCCGCGCGTAGGCGTGGAAGCGCTCGGGCAGGCCCTTGGAGTAGTCCAGGCGATCGACGCCGATGATCAACGCGCGGCCTTCCAGGCTTTGCCTGAGGTCGTGGATTTCCTCATGCTCGTCGGCGTGGCTGGCGGCTTCCGCGACTTCGGCGGTGTCGATGCCGATGGCGAATGCCTCGGCGCGAAAGAGCCGCCCTTCCGGCGTGCGGATGCGTCCATCGCGGCGCATGGTGGCGCCTACCTCGTGCAGAAAGTATTCCTCCAGCGCACGCCGGTCGCGCGGTGTGTGCAGACCGACGAGATCGTAGCTCGCCAGCGTTTCCAGCAATTCCATATGGTGCGGTAATGCAATCAGCAGGCCGGCGGCCGGAAGCGGCGTGTGCAGGAAGAAGCCGATGCGGTTGCGTACACCGCGCTCGCGCAGCATCGCGGCGAGCGGGATCAGGTGGTAGTCATTGATCCAGACCAGGTCGCTCGGTCGGATCAATGGCATCAGCCGTTCGGCGAACAGATTGTTGACACGCAGATAGCCGGCCAGATGCTTGCGGTCGTAGTCCACCAGATCGGGTCGGTAGTGCAGCAGCGGCCACAGCGTGCGATTGGCGAAGCCGTCGTAGAAGTCGTCGTGGTCGGCGCGGGAAAGGTCGATGGTCGCGTACTCCACCGGGCCATCCCTTTGTTTGTGCACCTCTTCGGCGGTCTGGCGGGCGATCTTGCCGCTCCAGCCAAACCACAATCCTCCGCGTTCCTGCAGAGCTGCTCGCATGGCGGAGGCGAGTCCTCCGGTGGCGGTCTGGTCGGGCAGTGCCACACGGTTGGAAACCACGATCAGTCGTTCCTGGCCGCCGTTTCCTTTTCCAGCCATCCTCACAGTGCGTCCTCCCAGCGCCGCGACAGGCGCATGGCGGCTTGGATCAGGCCCACCATTGAATAGGTTTGCGGGAAATTGCCCCAGTGCTCGCCGTTGGCCGGTGCGATGTCTTCCGACAGCAGGCCTAGCGAGTTTCGTTGCGAAAGCATGTGTTCGAACATGACGCGGGCGCGCTCCTTGCGACCCGTGGCGGCGAGCGCCTCGATGTACCAGAACGTGCAGATGTTGAAGCTCGTCTCCGGCGCGCCGAAATCGTCCGGCGCGATATAGCGGAACAGGTAGTCGCCGCGCCCCAGCGCCTCGCCGATGGCGTCCACAGTGGCGATAAAGCGTGGGTCCATCGCATCGATGAAGCCGATGTCGGCCAGTAGCAACAGACTCGCGTCCAGATGCTCCCCGTCGTAGGCGTCGACAAAGGTGCCGAGCTTGGTGTTCCACGTGCGCGCTTCGATCCGGGCATGTAGCGCCACTGCCTCGTCGTGCCAGTGACGGGCACGCTCGTCCAGGCCGAGCTCCGTGGCGATGTGCGCCAGGCGATCGCACGCAGCCCAGCACATGGCGGCGGAATAGGTGTGCACGGCTGAGCGGCCGCGGTACTCCCACAATCCTGCGTCGGGCGTTTCGGCCACGCGCAGTGCCATTTCGCCCATGCGCTCCAGTCGGCGGAAGGTGAGCTCGTCGCCGGGGTGTTCCAGGCGGCGGTCGAAGAACACCTGAGACGAAGCGAGTACCACTGAGCCGTAAACGTCGTTCTGGCGTTGGCGCCACGCGTCGTTGCCCACGCGCACCGGCCCCATGCCGCGATAGCCGGCCAGGCTGTCGACCTGGGTTTCCGGCAGTTCGTGCTCGAAGGTGATACCGAACACGGGGCCGATTTCGTTGTCGCCGTCGGAGGCGACCAGGTTGAAGACGTAGCGGATGTACTCCTCCATGCTGCGGGTCGCACCCAGCCGGTTGAGTGCACGCACGGTGAAGGCGGCGTCGCGGAGCCAGCAGTAGCGGTAGTCCCAGTTGCGCCCGGAACCTGCCGACTCGGGGATGGAGGTGGTGAGCGCGGCGACGATGGCGCCGGTCGCTTCGTACTGGCATAGCTTCAGCGTGATGGCGGCGCGGATGATCGGTTCCTGCCATTCGTAGGGCACCGAAAGGTTGCGCACCCATTCGCGCCAGTAAGCCAGCGTGCGTTCCAGCGTGTGGTGGATGAAATCCGCCGGGCTGTGCGTGAGGGTTTCATCGGGGCCGAAGACGAAATGCGCCGGCTTTTCCAGGAAGAATGGCAGTCCGCGTTCGATCATGATGGACGCCACATCGCTGGTCAGGCGCTGTACGACGCCATCGAGCAGGAAGCGGATGTGGTTGCTGCCGGATGTTGTCTGCGGCTCATCACTGCCGTACTTGCAGAGCGGTCGCAGCAGCACGCGGATACGCGGCGAACCGCCGATAGGCCTTACGCGGCGCGCCACTAGCACGGGATGGTAGAAGCGCCCGCGCGAACGAAAACGGGGCATGTAATCCACGATCTCCACGCCTGCACCATGTTGGTCGTACAGGCGTGTCACCAGTACGGCGGTGTTCGGCATGTAGTGTTGCTCCGAGCGGTCGAGATCTTCCAGCTCGATCGTCCAGTCGCCACCTTCACGTTGTGGCGACAACAGCGCGCAGAAGCTCGCGTCGCCGTCGAAGCGCGGCAGGCAACACCAGACGATGCGACCGCGCCCGTCGATTAGCGCGGCAACGCTGCCGTTGCCGATGACACCCAGTTCCAGACTGGACAGGGTGTCAGTGCTTTCCTCCTGAGGAGTGGGCATGTGAGAGTGCTCCATGCTTGAGCGCGTGCAGCACGCGGAAGAGCCAGGCCCGCGCAGCAGCGGGGTCCGACAGGGAATAGCGGGCAAGGCTCGGTTCGCGGGAACCCACGCGAATGCTCAGTCCGCCCTCGAGATTGGCCATGGCAAAACCATGCTCATCCGTCAGGTCGTCGCCGACATACACGGGCTGGCGCTCGCGGAACGGCCACGCAGACATCAGGGCGGCGACGGCCGAACCCTTGTCCATGCCTTCGGGCTTCAGCTCGATCACCATGTTGCCCGGCTGCATTTCATAGCCGGCCAACGACGGCAGCACGCCTTGCACCTGTTCACGCAGACGTTCGAACAACTGCGGCGACGTGCGGCAATGCAGGGCGACCGCCATGCCCTTGTCTTCCATCATGACGCCGGGCAGGGCAGCGGCAACGGTGCCGGCGATGTCCCGCACCAACGAGCGACGGCTGGCGCCAATGTGCACGCCGCGATAGCGACCGTCGGCGCCCCGCAGTTCCAGGCCATGCAAGCCGGCCATGGCCCAGGGCGGATGGCCAAACAGATCGTCCAGATCGTCCAGGCTGCGACCGCTCACCAAGGCCAGCGCGCCATCGAGCGCGCCGTAGAGGTCTTCGATGAGTTCACGCAGGCGCGAATGCACGCAGACCTGGTCGGGATGGTCGACAAAGTCGAGCAGCGTACCGTCGACATCGAGAAACAATGCCCAGCGATCATCCACGCCTGGCAGGGGCGGAGCCGGGAGGGGCGGTTGGGCGGACATGGCGGCTAAGGGCACGAGGGATGGCACGTGCAGCAGCCTATCAAGGCGAATGTGAAGGCAAGCTATGGATGTGCCCAACAACGACTGAAGAAACGACGTACACCTGACGTTGACGTGGCTTGAATCATGCGCGGGCGAGCCGCATCTCTTTGCCCAGTGGCGGCGGGGCCGCCAGATCCTATTGATCGAGGGGAAATCCCATGAGGATGGACAAACTCACGTCGCGTTTTCAGCAGGCGTTGGCCGACGCCCAATCGCTTGCTGTCGGACGCGACAACAACATGCTTGAACCGGTGCATGTCATGGCCGCATTGCTCGACCAGCAAGGTGGTTCAACGGCACCGTTGCTGACGCAGGCGCACGTCAACGTGCCAGCGCTACGCCAGCGCGTGAACGAAATGGTGGATCGCCTGCCGCGCGTCAGCGGGCAGGAGGGCAATGTGCACGTCGGCAACGAGCTGACGCGTTTGCTCAACCTTACCGACAAGTTGGCGCAGCAGCGGGGCGACCAGTTCATTGCCAGCGAACTGTTCGTGTTGGCGGCGGTGGAAGACAAGGGCGAGCTAGGCGCCGCGCTCAAGGCCGCTGGCGCGACCAAGGCAAACGTCGAGACCGCCATCGAGAAGATTCGAGGTGGCGAAAAAGTGCAGAGCGAAAACGCCGAAGACCAGCGTCAGGCGCTGGAGAAATACTGCGTCGACCTGACAGCGCGCGCGGAGAGCGGCAAGCTCGATCCGGTGATTGGTCGCGACGAGGAAATCCGCCGCACGATTCAGGTGCTGCAGCGTCGCACCAAGAACAACCCCGTGCTGATCGGCGAGCCGGGCGTGGGCAAGACAGCGATTGTCGAAGGGCTGGCGCAGCGCATCATCAAGGGCGAGGTACCCGAAGGCCTGCGCGATCGTCGCGTGCTGGCACTCGATATGGGCGCGCTGATCGCTGGCGCCAAGTTCCGTGGTGAATTCGAGGAACGCCTCAAGGCGGTGCTCAACGATCTATCCAAGAGCGAAGGCCAGATCATCCTGTTCATCGACGAGCTGCACACCATGGTTGGTGCGGGCAAGGCCGATGGTGCGATGGATGCAGGCAACATGCTCAAGCCTGCGCTCGCGCGTGGTGAACTGCATTGCATTGGCGCCACCACGCTCGACGAATACCGCAAGTACATCGAGAAGGACGCCGCGCTGGAGCGCCGCTTCCAGAAGGTCTACGTGGGCGAGCCCAGCGTGGAAGACACTATCGCCATTCTGCGCGGCCTGAAGGAGCGCTACGCCGTGCACCACGGCGTGGAGATCACCGATCCTGCCATCGTTGCCGCGGCCACGCTGTCCAATCGCTACATCCCTGATCGCCAGCTGCCGGACAAGGCCATCGACCTGATGGACGAGGCGGCGTCACGCATCCGCATGGAGATCGACTCCAAGCCCGAAGAGCTTGACCGCCTGGAGCGCCGCCTGATCCAGCTGAAGATCCAGCGCGAAATGCTGAAGAAGGAAACCGACGACGCGTCGAAGAAGCGCCTTGCCGATCTCGATACGGACATCCAGAAACTGGAGCGGGAGTTCTCCGACCTCAACGAGATCTGGAAGTCCGAAAAGGCTGCGCTGCAGGGCGCGACCAAGGTAAAGGAGCAGATCGAGGCCGCCCGCGTGGAGCTGGAATCCGCGCAGCGTCACCAGGACTACGCCAAGATGAGTGAGATCCAGTACGGCAAGCTGCCGGAACTGGAGAAGCAGCTCGCCGCCGCGCAGGCCGCCGAGAAGCAGGACTTCAAACTCGTGCAGGATCGCGTCACCGAGGAAGAAATTGCCGAGGTGGTGTCGCGCTGGACAGGCATTCCCGTCAATAAGATGCTGGAAGGCGAGCGCGACAAGCTGCTGCACATGGAAGACGCGCTGCACAAGCGCGTGGTCGGTCAGGACGAAGCGGTGCGTGCGGTGTCCGATGCGATCCGTCGTGCGCGTGCGGGCCTGTCCGATCCCAATCGTCCCAACGGCTCGTTCCTGTTCCTCGGCCCCACCGGCGTGGGTAAGACGGAGCTATGCAAGGCGCTCGCCGAATTCATGTTCGACACGCAGGATGCGATGGTGCGCATCGACATGAGTGAGTTTATGGAGAAGCATTCCGTGAGCCGCCTGATCGGCGCACCTCCGGGCTACGTGGGTTACGAGGAGGGCGGCTACCTCACTGAGGCGGTGCGTCGCCGTCCGTACAGCGTGATCCTGCTGGACGAGGTGGAGAAAGCGCACCCGGACGTATTCAATATCCTGCTGCAAGTGCTCGACGACGGCCGGCTTACCGACGGCCAGGGGCGCACGGTGGACTTCCGCAACACCGTGATCGTGATGACCTCGAACCTTGGCTCGCAGATGATCCAGGAGCACTCGGGCGATTCGGAAGCCGATTACCTGCAGATGAAGGCGGCGGTGTTGGGCGTGGTGCAAGCGCACTTCCGTCCGGAGTTCATCAATCGCCTCGACGAGTTGGTGGTGTTCCGCCCGCTGGAGAAGAAACAGATCCGCAAGATCGCCCTGATCCAGCTCACCTACCTGGAGAAGCGCTTGGCTGAGCGCGAGCTGCGCATGGAGATCAGCGAGAAGGCGCTGGACGTGCTGGCCAATGTGGGCTTCGATCCTGTGTACGGTGCACGTCCGTTGAAGCGGGCGATCCAGCAGCAGTTGGAGAATCCGCTGGCGAGGGAGATTCTGGAAGGGAAGTTTGTTGCTGGTGCGACGATTGTGGTGGATGCGGAGCAGGGGCATTTGACGTTCCGCAAGCAGTAACGTTGGGGTTTAAACATGGCGCCCGTTCTGTGGATGCAGGGCGGGCGTTTTCTTTTTCTGGGTTGGTGTCGATCTCGCGAGACTCTGCTCCCTCTCCCCTTCGGGGAGAGGGTTGGGTGCCCGCCTTATGGTTTCGATGAAATCGTCATCCCGGCGCAGGCCGGGATCCAGTTTCTGTATCGCTTGGTTGTCGCGACCTGGCTCGCCTGCGGCGGGCTTTCGCCCTCCTACCGGAGGCCGAGTCACTTTTCTTTGCTTGCCCAAAGAAAAGTAACCCGAAGAAAGGGCACCCCCACTTGGCGCTGGCCGGTGAAGCCGGCCAGTCCGTGAGGGGTGGCCGGGCTTTTCGACAGGGCCTCCTGCCCTGGCGAAAAGGGATCGGCATCCGTGCCGATCCCCCCTGCGGGCCTTCTCGTCCACCCCTCACCGCCGCACAGGGGGCCCGAAGGTCAAAAGCGCCGAGCCGAAGGCTCGTGCAGCGGAGCTGCACATCGCACTCGCAGGTCGCGTTGCGCCTGTTCTAGTGCTGAAAGCCAAGGCAGAAGAGAAAGACGATGCCGTTACGTGGCGAGTTCTCCATAGCGGTCGGGAAGCGTAGCGAAGCCTGCTTTAAGTCCTCTCCGCGACGGTGCGTTGCGAAGCGCGCCCACGCGTTCGGGCTTATCCCGTCGACATGCTGCGGGCGTTGGCCTGTCAGGCCATTTCTTTGGGTTACTTTTCTTTGGGCCAACAAAGAAAAGTGACTCGAGCGTCCCACGGGACTAGCTTCGCGTCCTCGGCAGACGATCGAAACGCCCGCTGCGTAAGCGGCCAGATCGCGGTTACGCACGAGGCGACAGCCGACCACTGACGACACTGGATCCCTGCCTTCGCAGGGATGACGGCATAAACGAAACGTCGAAGCGAGCACCCACCCCTCACCCCAAAAGGGAGAGGGAGCAGAACTGAGGCGCTATGCGCACTCCCAGCCTGCCCAAGCGACGACCTCAACAACGCAGCGAGACCAGCTCCAGCTCCCCCATCCCGCAATGCCACAGCCATCCATCCCCCCCATCCGAAGACCAGCGACAACACCACCAACCTCCAGCACAGTCCCCACCTTCCCCCGTCTGCTACCATTCGCCCCGCCTGAGGTGACCATCGGCCAACCAGCCGATAGTTGAAACGGGAATCCGGTGCGGCGCCAAAGTGCCTATTCCGGAGCTGCCCCCGCAACGGTAGGCGAGTGCGATCCAGGGGATCGACGGAGCGACAGGAAGCCACTGTGCCGAGCGCATGGGAAGGCGTCGTTCTGGAAGACACATGTCTTCACCCGCGAGCCCGGAGACCGGCCTCGAGGTATGACCAGACTGGCGGTGGGCCATGTTGGGGAGCCGTGCATGCTGCACGGGTGCCTAGCCTTCTTCCGCCTGCTCTTTTTTTCATGCAATCCGCGCGGGCAGGCGCGGTTGAGGAGCTGTGTTTTGGCCATCCGAATTTCCACGATCCGTCGTTCCGTGCTGGCGACGGCGCTGTTGAGCGTCATTTTTCCTGCGTTCGCTGACGACACGACCAACCTGGACGGCGTCGTTGTCACCGCTACGCGCACCGAACAGACCCAAAACCAGACACTGTCGGCCGTCACTGTGATTGATCGCGCCGATATCGAGCGTCTGCAGCCGGCGTCGCTGGGCGACTTGCTGCGCGGTACGCCGGGCATGCAGATCGCCAACAACGGTGGCCCGGGCAAGTCCACCAGTGCGTTCCTGCGTGGTACCGAGGCGGACCACGTGCTGGTGATGATCGACGGCGTCAAGATCGGCTCGGCCACACTGGGCCAGGCGGCGCTGCAGGACATTCCAGTCGATCAGATCGAGCGCATCGAAATCGTGCGCGGCCCGTTCTCCAGTCTTTACGGCTCGGAAGCGATCGGCGGCGTGATCCAGATCTTCACCCGTCGCCCGGAAGGTGCTTTCGTGCCGTCCTTCAGCCTGGGCATAGGCAGCTACCGTGACCTCAACGGTTCGGCGGGTTTCGCTGGTAAGAGCGGCGATGGCTGGTATTCGCTGGAGGTGTCGCACGACCAGACCCACGGCATCAATTCGTGCCGTATCGGTGCGGCCGAAGTGGGCGCTGCGTGCTTCGCCGACCAGCCGGACAAGGACGGCTATCGCAATACCGCGCTGACTCTGCAGGGTGGTTACAAGTTCGATGAGCAGTGGGATGCGGACGTGCGCCTGTTCCGCAGCGAAGGTCACAATTGGTATGACGGCAATTACACCGACTCCGACAAGAGCGCCACGCAGGTGGTGGGTGGCCGCGTGCACTATCGCCCGGCCAGCAACGTCAAGCTGACGCTCAGCCTCGGCACCAGCGACGATTTCGAGAAGGATTATCTCCAGGGTGCGTACGTCAGTCGCTTCGACACGCATCGCGACCTCGGCACAGCGCAGGCGGACATTGGCTTCTGGGGCGGCCTGCTCAGCACGGGCTTCGACTGGCAGCGCGATCAGGTGGACAGCACGGCGGGTTACATCAACCCATTCACGCAGGCTCCAATCGACAGCCGCATCAACCGCGGCGTGTTCGCGCAGTGGCAGCAGACCTTCGGCAGCCAGTCGGTGCAGGCCAGCGTGCGCCACGACGACAACAGTCAGTTCGGCAGCAAGAACACCGGCAGCCTGCTGTGGGGTTGGGACTTCACCCAGACCCTGCGCCTCACCGCCAGCTACGGCACGGCGTTCAAGGCGCCGACCTTCAATGACCTGTACTACCCGTATTACGGCAACCCGGACCTCAAGCCGGAAACGGCGCACAACATTGAGCTCGGTCTGCGCGGTAGCTACGGCTGGGGTTACTGGTCGTTGAATGCGTTCCGCAACAACGTGAACAATCTCATCACCTACGACGCTGCTACCCAGGCGGCAGCCAACGTGGACAAAGCACGTATCCGTGGCGCGGAAGGCCTGGTGAGCGGCCATGTCGCCGGCTGGCTGGTGACGGGTACGGCCACTTGGCTGGATCCGCGTGATGAATCCACGGCCTACGAAGGCAACCTGTTGCCGCGCCGTGCGCGCCAGACGGGTAATGTCGATATTGATCGCACCTTCGGCGATTTCAGCGTGGGTGGTACCTGGTTCGTGTCGGGTCGCCGTTACGACGATCTGGCCAACCAGCACCCGCTGGGCGCCTATGCGATCACCAATCTGCGCGTGGCCTACGCCATCTCTCGGGACTTCAAGCTACAGCTGGCGCTCAATAATGCGTTCGCCAAGAACTACGAGACCGCCTGGTACTTCAACCAGCCGGGTCGTAACTACATGTTGACCCTGCGTTATCAGCCTGCGCAGTAAGCCTTGACACCGGGCCCCGCATGGGGCCCGGTGCTGTTCCACGATGCATCGATCAGGAGAGCTTCCGTGAAAGCACTGTCGGTTTCCCGTTTCAACGCGCTCTGGCTGGTGCTGATGGCGGTGATGATCGCCACCCGCTTCAAGCACTTCGGCGATGTGCTGCACCTGCCCGATGCGTCGATGGCGGTATTCTTTCTCGGTGGTCTGTACTTGCGTCACCACTGGACCTTCGTGGTGATGGTGCTGCTTGCGGTCGCGCTGGACTGGGTGTCCATCAGCTTCGCGGGAGTGAGTGATTTCTGCATCACTCTCGCTTACTCGTTCCTGCCGTTGGCGTACGCGGTGCTGTGGTACGCAGGCCGTTGGTACGCACCACACATGGATCGACGCATGCTGTCGCTACTGGGTGCATTCGGCGTATCGCTTGTCGCTGCCGTGTTGTCGTTTGCCATCTCCAACGGCTCGTTCTATTGGCTGGGCGGCCGCTATGCGCAGCCGCACATGACCGAATACGTGTCGCGCTTGTGGCTGTGGGGGCCGCTGTTCGTGCGTACCACCCTCATTTACGTGGCTGTGGCGCTGGTGCTGCATGCGCTGATCGAGCGGCTCGCGTCGTCTTCCTCTGAACACGGGAACGCAAAGATATGAACGAGCACCACGACGCATCGACCCCAGAAGAGCGCCACCGCGAGCGCATGCAGCGGAAGAAGGAGCTGGTGGATCGCAAGATCGCCCGCGCCACCATCGAACGCGGCGTGTTGGTAGTGAACACGGGCAACGGCAAGGGCAAGAGTTCATCTGGCTTTGGCATGCTGGCGCGTTCGCTGGGGCACGGCTTCCGTTGCGGCGTAGTGCAGTTCATCAAGGGCAGCTTTTCCACCGGCGAAGAAGCGTTCTTTCGTCGCTTCCCGGAGGAGCTCGATTACCACGTGATGGGCGAAGGCTATACGTGGGAAACGCAGGACAAGGCGCGCGACATCCAGGCGGCGGAAGCGGCCTGGGCCGTGGCGGCAGGGATGCTCGCTGATCCCTCGTACGACTTCGTGCTGCTCGACGAGCTCAATATCGCGCTGGTGAAAGGCTACGTCGATGTGGCGAAAGTATGCGATGCGTTGCGGGCGAGGCCACCGCAGCAGCACGTAGTGATCACCGGGCGTGGCGCGCCGGACGCGCTGGTCGAACTGGCTGATACAGTGACGGAAATGCGCGTGGTAAAGCACGCGTTCCAGGCGGGCATCAAGGCACAGAAGGGCATTGAGCTCTGACGCGCCGTCCGGGCGTGTCGAGTGGGTAACGATCAGGAGTCATCGATGAGCGGCCAAAGCGTCTCGTGTCCGGCATTGCTGGTGTCTGCACCGGCGTCGGGGCAGGGCAAGACCTCGGTGACGGCAGCCCTGGCGCGCTGGCATACCCGCAACGGCAAGCGGGTGCGTGTGTTCAAGACGGGGCCGGATTTCCTCGACCCGATGGTGTTGGAGCGGGCGAGCGGCACACCGGTGTACCAGCTCGATCTGTGGATGAATGGCGAGGATGATGTGCGTGCGCGGCTGCATGAAGCGGCTGGCGCGGCGGACCTGATCCTTATCGAAGGCGTGATGGGCCTGTTCGATGGCGGCCTGTCCAGCGCCGATCTCGCGCAGCGCTTCGATGTGCCCGTGCTGGCCGTGATCGACGGATCCGCCATGGCGCAGACGTTCGGCGCGCTCGCGCTCGGGTTGGCGCGTTATCGCGAAGGCCTGCGCGTGCATGGCGTGGCCGCCAACCGGGTGGGCAGTGCATACCACGCACAATTGCTTGCCGGCAGCCTGCCGGGCGATTTGCATTGGCTCGGAGCATTGCCGCGTGACGCGGCGATGGCGCTGCCGGAGCGACACCTAGGCCTGGTGGCCGCCGCGGAGCTGAGTGATATCGATGCGCGGCTGGACGCACTGGCCGACGCATGGGCGGCGCATGCCTCCGCCGAACTCCCTCCACCAGTGTCGTTTCCAACCGCCTCGCGCTCTGCCGTGCCGAAGACGTTGCATGGAGTCCGCATTGCTGTTGCACGCGATGCAGCCTTCTGTTTCCTCTATCCGGCCAATCTCGACTTGTTGCGCGAGGCCGGTGCGGAGTTGCGGTTCTTCTCGCCACTGGCGGGCGAGGCGTTGCCTGCTTGCGATGCGGCATGGTTGCCGGGGGGGCTACCCCGAGCTGCACTTGCTGACGCTTTCGCAACAGGACGCCTTGCGTCACGAGCTGCACGCACACGTGGAGGCCGGCCGCCCATTGCTTGCTGAATGTGGCGGCATGCTCTACACGCTCGAATCGCTGGCGAGTGTCGACGGCTCCGCGTTCCCCATGGCGGGGTTGTTGCGGGGGCGTGCGCAGATGCAGTCGCGTCTGGGCGGTCTTGGTATGCAATGCGTGGCACTGCCTGAGGGCGAGCTGCGCGGGCATACCTTCCACTACGCCTTGGCGCAGATCGACGAAACACCTCTGGCCATGGCGAGTAATCCCGACGGCGGACCGAGCAGAGAAGGTGTGTATCGGCGCAAGCGTTTTACGGCGAGCTTCATGCACCTCTACTTTCCTTCCAATCCTGACGCAGCAGTAGCCTTGTTCCGACCATGATGACCGCGCTGGCCATGGTGTTGGCGGTACTGCTGGATGCGTGGCTCGGCGAACCACGGCGATGGCATCCGCTGGTGTGGTTTGGACGTCTGTCACGTTTCATCGAATCTCGCTGCCACGCCGATCGGCGCATCGCCGGTGTTCTGGCGTGGGCGTTGGCCGTACTTCCGCTGACAGCGGTGACATGGTGGCTGGATGTCTGGTTTCTGCATGGGGCCTCGTGGCTGTCGTTCGCTTTCGAGGTGTTCGTGCTCTATCTCGTCATCGGTTTGCGTAGCCTTGCCGATCACGCCATGCCTGTCGCACGTGCGCTTATCGATGGCGACCTCGTTGGCGCCCGCGCTGCGGTGGGGCGCATGGTGAGCCGGGATACCGGTGTACTGGACGATGCGCAGGTTGCCGCGGCGGCGACGGAATCGGTGCTGGAGAACGGCAACGACGCGGTGTTCGGCGCGCTGTTCTGGTTTGCCGTGCTCGGCGCGCCCGGTGCTGTGCTTTACCGGTTGGCCAATACGCTGGATGCGATGTGGGGTTATCGCATCGCACGTTACGAGCGCTTCGGCTGGGCCGCGGCGCGCATCGATGACGTACTCAATTTTCTTCCGGCGCGGCTCACCGCGTTGAGCTATGTGCTGCTGGGTGATGCGACGCGTGCATGGCGCTGCTGGCGTACGCAGGCACCGCAATGGGATAGCCCCAATGCCGGGCCGGTGATGGCGTCGGGCGCAGGTGCGCTCGGGGTGTGCCTCGGCGGTGCGGCGCCTTACGACGGGGTGTGGGAACTGCGTCCAGCGCTTGGTGAGGGTGAGCCGCCTGACGCGCATGCCATCGTGCGCGCGTTGCGGCTGGTTCGGCGCAGCGTTGCCTTGTGGCTGGGCGTGATGGTGCTGCCAGGACTCGTGCGATGGGGCGCTGGCCATGCTTGAGCATGGCGGACGCCTGCTGCAAGCGGCCCGTACCTACGGCATCCCACCAGATCGCTGGCTGGATCTTTCCACCGGCATCAGCCCGTTTGCATGGCCTGTGCCGTCGGTGCCCGCTTCGGTGTGGCAGCGTCTGCCCGAAGACGATGACGGACTGGTGGAGATCGCCTGTGCGTATTACGGCGCGTTGCACGTACTGCCTGTCGCCGGTTCGCAGGCCGCCATCCAGGCCTTGCCCGTGTTGCGTCCGCCGTCGCGTGTGGGCGTGATTGCGCCCGGCTACAACGAACATGCGCATGCGTGGCGCCGTGCCGGTCACATGGTGGATACGCTGCCTGCAAGCGCCTTGCTGGCTGACGTGTCGCGTTTCGATGTGATCGTGCTGATCCATCCGAACAATCCCGGAGGCGATCGGTTCGATCCGGCGGCCTTGCGCGCCTGTCATCAGGCGCTGGCATCGCGTGGTGGCTGGCTGATCGTCGATGAGGCTTTTATGGACGCGACGCCGGGCGAGAGCTTGTGCGGCGAGACGTGGCGCGAGGGTCTGATCGTGCTGCGCTCCGCAGGCAAGTTTTTCGGGATGGCCGGTGCGCGCGCGGGATTCGTCGCGGCGCACCCCGAGTTGCTCGAGGCGTTGCGCGACCGGCTGGGTCCATGGACGCTCAGCGGGCCGACGCGTTTCGTGTTGAAGCAGGCGCTTGCCGATGTGGCCTGGCATGGCGAGGCACGCGAGTGGTTGCGCTCGGCCAGCGATCGCCTGGCGTCGATGCTGTCGCGTTATGAGATGGTGCCCACCGCAGGCTGCGCCTTCTTCCAGTGGTGGCAGAGCATGGGTGCAGAATCCGTGCACGTGGCTTTTGCGCGGCAGGGCATCCTGACCCGGCTGTTCTCGACACCGGCCAGCCTGCGTTTTGGCCTGCCCGCCGATGCCGAGGCTTTCCAGCGACTCGACGAGGCGCTGCAATCACTCAAGCGGGAGAAGCCGTCGCTATGACTGCCGGTGTGCTGATGGTGCAGGGCTGCACGTCCGATGCGGGCAAGAGCACGCTGGTCGCGGGCCTGTGTCGATGGCTGTATCGGCGCGGCGTGTCGGTGGCGCCGTTCAAACCGCAGAACATGGCGCTCAATTCCGCGGTGACGGTGGATGGCGGAGAGATCGGTCGCGCCCAGGCCGTGCAGGCGCAGGCTGCAGGTTTGCTCCCGCATACCGACTTCAATCCCGTGCTGCTCAAGCCCAACAGCGATATTGGTGCGCAGGTGATCGTGCATGGGCATGCCATAGCCACTATGGATGCGCGCCACTATCACGACTACAAGCGCATCGCGATGGACGCCGTACTGGCCTCGCACCAGCGGCTGGTGGATCGCTACCAGGCGGTGATCGTCGAGGGCGCCGGCAGTCCCGCCGAGATCAACCTGCGCGATCGCGATATCGCCAACATGGGCTACGCAGAAGCGGTGGACTGCCCGGTCATCCTTATCGCTGACATCGATCGCGGCGGCGTGTTTGCACACCTGGTCGGCACGCTGGCGCTGCTCTCGGAAAGCGAGCGGGCACGTGTGGGCGGCTTCGTGATCAATCGCTTCCGTGGCGACATCGCCTTGCTGCAGCCAGGGCTGGATTGGCTGGAGCGGGAGACCGGCAAGCCGGTGCTGGGCGTGTTGCCCTATCTGCATGGCCTGCAATTAGAGGCCGAGGACGCCCTGCCACGCGAAGCCGCCGTCAAGGCGAACGCCCGGCTGCGCGTGGTAGTGCCGGTCTTGCCGCGCATCAGCAACCACACCGATTTTGATGCGCTGCGTGCGCATCCGGATGTCGAGTTTCAGTTCGTGGGTGCGAATGAATCGCATCCAGCGGCGGATTTGATCGTGTTACCCGGCTCCAAGAACACGCGCGCCGATCTTGCGTGGCTGCGTGAGCACGGGTGGGACGAAACGCTGGCGAGACATCTGCGCTATGGCGGCAAGGTGATTGGCATCTGTGGTGGCTTCCAGATGCTGGGGCGATTCGTGCATGATCCACAGGGTATCGAGAGCACGCCGGGCTCGAGCAATGGACTGGGTTGGTTGCAGATGGAGACCACGCTGGAAGCACGCAAGCAATTGCGGCGCGTGGAGGGAAAGCTAGTCCTGGAGGGTGCAAAGGTGAGTGGCTATGAAATCCACTGCGGCGTCAGTCGCGGCGAGGCGCTAAGCCGACCGGCGAGCGTCCTCGGCTCGGGCGAACTTGACGGTGCGCTGACGGATGACGGCCAGATCCTCGGCACCTACCTCCACGGGCTGTTCGACGAGCCGCAAGCGCTTGCGGCGCTGCTCAGCTGGGCGGGCCTGCGGGATGCCGCTCCACTGGACATGCATAGGCTGCGCGAGGCGAGCATCGACCGCGTGGCTGACGCCGTGGAGGCTCATCTGGACACGACGGCCTTGTGGCAATGGCTGCAGCCTTCAGGGGAGCCCTTGCCATGCGTACGTTGATTCTTCGGGGCGCCCGTTCCGGCAAGAGCGCGCTGGCTGAGCGTATGGCTACCGCATCGGGGCACGAGGTGGTCTATATCGCGACGGCGCAGGCGCACGACGCGGAAATGGCCGCGCGTATCGCGCACCACCGCGCACAGCGTCCCGCGCACTGGCTGAGCGTCGAAGAACCCCTGGCGCTGGCGGCCGCGCTGGAGGCGCATGCGCGCCCAGGCCGCTGTGTGCTGGTGGACTGCCTCACGCTGTGGCTCAGTAATCTGCTGGGTGACGCCGATAGCGAACGTTTCAAACAAGAGCACGATGCATTGCTGCACCTGCTGCCTTCGTTGAAGGGGCAGGTGCTGATGGTCAGTAACGAAGTGGGGCTGGGCGTGGTTCCCATGGGCGAGCTATCACGCCGTTTCGTCGATGAAGCCGGTCGTTTGCACCAGGCGCTCGCCGCCCAGTGCGAAAGGGTGCTGTTCGTGGCCGCCGGATTGCCGTTGCCCCTCAAAGGAAGCCTTGCATGAGCCAAGACTGGCTGACCGAACCGTGCTTTGCCATTGATGAGGCGAGCCGTCAGCGCGCGCTGGAACATCAGTCGCAGCTAACCAAGCCGCCGGGTTCGCTGGGCACGCTGGAGACCCTGGCCGTACGCCTGGCCGGCATGCAGCATGTGGTGACGCCTTCGGTGCAGTCGGTGTGGATCAGCGTGTTCGCGGGCGACCATGGCGTGGCGGCCGAAGGCGTGTCCGCGTTTCCTCAGGTGGTCACGGGGGAGATGATCCGCAACTTCGCCAATGGTGGCGCGGCCATCAGCGTGCTCGCGCGCAGCCTTGGCGCCATGCTTGAAGTGGTGAACCTGGGCACGGTGAACGATCCAGGCGAGCTGCCCCATGTGCGCCGCGCGGTTATTGCCTCGCAGACGCACAACTTTTGCGAGCGCCCTGCCATGAGCGCGGTGCAGTTGGAGCTCGCGTTGCGTGCCGGCGTCGAGAGCGCACAGGCAGCGCAGGACGCTGGGGCAAAACTGTTTATCGGCGGCGAGATGGGCATCGCCAATACCACCTCTGCCGCGGCACTGGCCTGCGGCCTGCTGGGCGATTCCCCGGGTGCGCTGGCCGGCGCCGGCACGGGCCTCGACGCCAAGGGCATCCAGCACAAAGTGACGGTGATCGAGCGTGCGCTGGCGCTTTATCCGTCGGACGATGACGACGCGTTAGCCTGGCTGGGGCGCGTGGGCGGCTTCGAGATCGCCGCATTGTGTGGCGCGTACATCAGTGCGGCGCAGCGGGGTATTCCCGTGCTGATCGATGGCTTCATCACCACCGCCGCGGCGCTGGCGGCGGTACGCATCAATCCGTCGTGCCGCGCGTGGATGTTCTTCGCGCATCGTTCGCGCGAGCGCGGCCATGCGCGCCTGCTGTCCGTGCTGGAGGCCGATCCCTTGCTCGACCTTGGCCTGCGTCTGGGCGAGGGCAGTGGTGCGGCGATGGCGGTGCCGCTGATGCGGCTGGCCTGCGACCTGCACTCCCGCATGGCGACCTTCGCACAGGCGGGGGTGAGCGGCACATGATCGGCAAACATGTCGGTATCGATCTGTTGCGGCATGGCGATACGGGGCAGCGAAGTTATCGGGGTCAACTCGACGATCCGCTCAGTGCGCTCGGCTGGAGTCAGCTGCGGGCGGCCATCTTTGGGCGCAGTTGGGATGCCATCGTGACTTCGCCGTTACGTCGCTGCGCGGAGTTTGCGCAGGATTTGGCGCGAGCGCGCCGCGTGCCGTTGCGCGTCGATCCGCGCCTGGTCGAATACCACTTTGGTAAATGGCAGGGCGTGCCCATCGAGACCCTGGCGAAAGACCAGGGTGACGCGCTGGGCCGTTTCTGGAGCGATCCGGTGGCGCATCCACCGCCGGGTGGTGAGGCGTTCGCCGACTTCCGCGATCGCCTGTGCGCGGGTTTGAACGACGTGGCTGAGGCGGCGCAGACGCAGCGTGTTTTGGTGGTGACGCATGGCGGAGTGATCCGCTTGCTGCGTTGTGAAGCGGAAGGCCGTGATTTCGGCGAGATGGCCAACATCGACGTGCCGCATGCATCACTGCATCCACTGCACTGGGCCGCGCCATCCGGGGCGCAGGCTAGCGCCTGATGCGCGGTTTGTTCGCCGCCATCGGCTTCCTCACGCGCGTGCCGGTGCCGGCGCGCGTGTTTGATGGTACGGCTTCGCCGTCGGCGCAACTGGCGTGGTACCCGGTCGTTGGCTTGTTGATCGGTGGCGTGCTGTGGTGCCTGGGCTGGTTGTTGTCCGGGGCGCCGCCGTTGCTGGCAGCCGGCCTGCTGCTTGCCGCCTGGGTGGTGCTTACCGGAGCGTTGCATCTGGATGGCCTGGCCGACAGTGCGGACGCATGGGTTGGTGGTCTGGGCGACCGCGAGCGCACGCTGACCATCATGAAGGACCCGCGCAGTGGCCCGATCGGCGTCACGGCCGTCGTGTTGGTTCTGCTGTTGAAGTTCGCCGCGCTGGCGAGTCTTCCGCATCCTTCGGCGGCTTTGTGGCTGGCGCCGCTGCTGGGGCGTGCCGCGCTGACGCTGGCCTTCATGACGACGCCCTATGTGCGCAGCGGTGGGTTGGGTAGCGGCCTCGTCGGTGAGTCGCGGGGTGCCTGCACGCTGGCTGTGTTGTTGACGGTGGTGTGCTGCCTGCTTGCCGGCTGGCTTGGCTTGCGCGCACTTATCGTCGCCGGGGTGGTTTTTACCTGGTGGCGATGGGCGTGCTGGCGTCGCCTCGGCGGCATGACCGGGGACACCTGCGGAGCGCTCGCCGAATTGAGTGAAATGGCCGTGCTGGTGGCGTTGGCGCTCTAGGTATCTGCGCAAATCGTTGAATTCGAGCCGTTCGCCTCGATAATGGTGGGCTGTCGCCGGTAAGTGATCTGGCGCGCGGCGACCGAGCCTCCGGAGTTTCCATGCCTGTTTACGAATTTGAATGCAGCAGCTGCGGCCATCGTTTCGACCGCCTGCAAAAGATGTCCGATCCCGATCCGTCGGTGTGCCCTGCCTGTGATGTGGCCGAAGTGAAGCGCCGCCTGAGCGCGCCGGGTTTCCGTCTGGCCGGCAGCGGCTGGTATGAGACCGACTTCAAGAAGGACGGCGACAAGAAGCGCAACCTGGCTGGCGACGGCGGGGCAGCTTCGTCGGGGTCGTCCGGCTCTTCCGGTTCGTCGAGCTCGTCCAGCTCATCAAGTTCCTCTGGCACATCCAGTTCTTCAGGGTCATCCAGCTCATCCAGCGATAGCTGATCGGGCGATCTGCCTGAACGGCGGATAGCCGTCCGGCATGTTTTTGCGATAAGTCGCAAGATATTCAAATCCGGTTGAAGATCCGCCCACTAGCGTGATGCCCCATCACAGCAAGGAGTGGGTGGATGTTCCGGACAAGAACGGGCTTGATGGGCGTGGCGGCGGGCCTGTTGGCCGGCCTGATGTGGGTATCCGCACCGGCCGTGCATGCACAGGGGCGGGACTCGATACGTTGCGGCAGCAACGACGGGCGTTTTCAACGTTGCCAGGTGCCCTGGCGCGACGCCGAGATCATCCGGCAGGAATCGAACAGCCCGTGCACGCGCGGCCAGACCTGGGGCGTCGATCGCGGCGGCCTGTGGGTGGATCGCGGTTGCCGTGGACAGTTCGTCGAGATGGGCCGGGGCGGCGGCTATCGCCCACCGGATGGTGGCTACTACCCGCCGGATGACGGTCGCTACCCGCCGCCGGGCTATCCGCCGCCGGGTTACCGTCCGCCGGACAACGGCTGGCGGCCGGGCCCTGACTGGGATCGCGAGATCCGCTTTCAATGCGAGAGCAATAGCCACGAGTACCAGTTCTGCCAGGTAGACGTGGGCGGGCGCGGTGACGTGCGCCTGGTGAGGCAGCTTTCCGGCACCGGTTGCCAGGAGGGTTACAACTGGGGCTGGAATCGCGCTGGCGTGTGGGTTTCCAAGGGCTGCCGCGGCCTGTTCTCGGTCAATCGTCGCTGGTAAGCGGCTAAAAACGGGCATCGGACGCGGTTGCACGCCGCGTTCGATGGCCGCCCCTGGGCATGCCGGTGTTAACATTCCGGGTCTTCTTGTCCACGCATCACGCCGCCCAGACGGCCCGGAGTTCCAAGCGCATGCGCACGCATTTTTGCGGCCTCATCGATGAGGCACTGGTCGGTCAGACCGTCACCCTGTGTGGCTGGGTCAATACGATTCGCAAGCAAAGTCACGTGGCTTTTATCGACCTGCGCGACCATGAGGGCCTGGCCCAGGTGGTGATCGAACGCGAGAACGACGAAGCTTTTACCCTGGCGGACCAGATCGGCAACGAATACTGCCTGCGCGTCACCGGCACCATTCGCAAGCGCCTGTCGGTGAACGACAAGTTGCGTACCGGTACGGTGGAACTGTTGGCCGACAAGGTCGAGATTCTCAACGCCGCGAAGGATCTGCCGTTCGCGATGCACGAGAACCCCAACGAGGACATGCGGATGACTTACCGCTACCTCGACCTGCGCCGCCCCGACATGCAGAAGATGTTGCGCACGCGCATCAAGCTGGTGCAGGCGCTGCGCCGTTACCTCGACGCACGTGGCTTCCAGGACGTCGAAACGCCCATCCTCACCAAGGCCACGCCGGAAGGTGCGCGCGACTACCTCGTGCCCAGCCGTGTGCATCCGGGTCAGTTCTACGCGCTGCCGCAGTCGCCGCAGCTGTTCAAGCAGATCCTGATGATGGCCGGCTTCGATCGCTACTATCAGATCGCTCGCTGCTTCCGTGACGAAGATTTGCGCGCCGACCGCCAGCCGGAATTCACCCAGCTCGACCTCGAGTTCGCCTTCGTCGAAGAAAAGGACGTGCAGGATTTTGTCGAGGCGCTGATCCGCCACGTGTTCAAGGAAGTGGTGAACGTCGAGCTCGACGAGGCGTTCCCGCGCATGACCTGGGCCGAAGCCATGCGTCGTTTTGGCTCGGACAAGCCGGACCTGCGCATCGCGCTGGAGCTGGTGGATGTGGCCGATGCGCTGAAGCACGTCGAATTCAAGGTGTTCGCCGAACCGGCCAACGCCCCGAACTGCCGCGTTGCGGCGCTGCGGGTGCCGGACGGCGCCAACCTGAGCCGCAAGGACATCGACGGGCTCACCGAGTACGTCGCCAGGTACGGCGCGAAGGGTCTGGCCTGGATCAAGGTGGACGATCTCGCCAAGGGCCGTGACGGCGTCAACTCGCCGGTTGCCAAGTTCCTCGACGACAAAGCGTTGGACGCGGTGCTCAAGGCTACGGGTGCGCAGTCGGGCGATATCGTGTTCGTGGGCGCCGGCACGTGGAAGGTCGTCACTGACTTCATGGGCGCGCTGCGCCTGAAGGTCGGCAAGGATCGCGGCCTGGTCGAAAACACCTGGAAGCCGCTGTGGGTCACCGACTTCCCGATGTTCGAGTACGACGAGGAAGAAAAGCGTTTCGTCGCGCTGCATCATCCGTTCACTGCGCCGAAGGTCGATGACATCGCCGACCTGCGCGCCAATGCTGCCATCGCGGTGAGCCGCGGTTACGACATGGTGCTCAACGGCAACGAGATCGGTGGCGGCTCCATCCGTATCCACCGCCCGGAGATGCAGAGCACGGTGTTCGATCTGCTGGGCATCGGTCCGGAAGAGGCCGAAGCCAAGTTCGGCTTCCTGCTCAAGGCGCTGAAGTTCGGCGCGCCGCCGCACGGTGGCTTGGCCTTCGGCATCGACCGCATTGCGGCGCTGATGGCGGGCACGGAATCGATTCGCGACGTGATCGCCTTCCCCAAGACCACCAGTGCGCAGGATCTGATGACGGATGCACCGTCGACGGTCAGCGACGCGCAGCTGAAGGAGTTGCACGTGAAGGTGGCGGCGGAATCCAAGTCGGCTTGATCAAGGCATGGGTGACGTGCGAGTCGCACGTACCTGACCCGCTAGTCGCGGGTCTGCGTCGCGGTCGCGCCGCAACTTTTCTTGCAGAATGGACTCTTCAGAATGACCGGGTTTTCAAGCCCGGTCATTTCTTCCTCCATCGATGAATGCCCCGCACACCCCATGACCGATCACGTCATTCTCCTGCACGGCCTGTGGATGCGCGGCTTTGCGCTCCTCATGCTGCACCGGCGGATGATGGAGGCCGGCTTCCGTGTTCATCGCTACGACTACATGAGCGTGGCTGCCACCCAGTCGCGCATCCTGGGCAGCCTGCAGTCGCGCGTCCAGGAACTCAGGGCAGGACGGACACACCGTGCATCTGGTGGGCCACAGCCTTGGTGGCCTGCTGGCCTTGCGCGCCTGTGCGGAGGGCGAACTGCCTCCCGGGCGCGTGGTCTGCCTCGGCTCGCCGCTCAAAGGCAGTGCGGCTGCGCGCCGTTTTGCCGGGATGGGGCGCGGCGGTGAGGTCTTGCTTGGGCACAACCGCGAATTGCTGGAATACGGTTTCGACCGCTGGGACGGTGAGCGCGAGGTTGGCGTGATCGCCGGCCGGGTGCCGTTGGGCCTGGGGGCGATGATGGGCCAGTTCGACAGCGACAATGACGGTTGCGTTACGGTGGACGAGACCTGCTTGCCGGGCATTGCCGATCACTGTGCCATCGAGACCAACCATACGGGCCTGCTGTTTTCGCAAGAGGCAGCGCGACAGGTCACGCAGTTCCTCCATAAGGGCTGTTTTGACCACCCGGAAGCCTGAGAAGGCCGCCATCTGGCGTGCTTTGGGATGGCGCTTGCCCGTCTGACACCCTGAAGCGATAGAATTCGCGGCTTGTCCGTCCACCAGCTTTGCAGGAAGTGTCATGGGTAGAGGCCCGTCCATCGAAGGTCGCAAGAACGCCGAAGACGCCAAGCGCGCCAAAGTGTTCACCAAGCTGATCCGCGAAATCACCGTCGCCACTCGCGCCGGTGTGCCCGACCCATCGCTCAATCCGCGCCTGCGTTCGGCCGTGGACAAGGCGTTGTCGGCCAATATGCCCAAGGACACCATTGAGCGCGCGGTCAAGCGCGGCTCGGGCGCCGACGGCGGCGCGGCGATGGAAGAACTGCGCTACGAGGGCTACGGCCCGGGCGGTATCGCGCTGATCATCGACTGTTTTACCGATAACCCGACCCGTACTGTCGCCGATGTGCGCCACGCGCTGACCAAGCATGGTGGCAACCTGGGCACCTCCGGCTCGGTGGCTTTCCAGTTTGCTCGTCTGGGTGAGTTGGCGTTCGCCACCAACGGCGACGAGGCCGCCGAGGAAAAGGTGCTGGAAGCCGCACTTGAAGCCGGCGCCGACGACGTGGTGAACGAAAACGGCGAAAGCACTGTGCTGTGCGCGCCAGAAAACTTCGAAGCCGTGCAGCACGCGCTGACCGCTGCGGGTTTGAATGCGCAGCATGCTGGCGTAGGCATGCGCCCCAGCAACCGCGTGCCGGTGCCGGAAGAGGCACTGGAGCCGCTGCTCGACCTGCTGGAAAAGCTGGACGGGCTGGATGACGTCAGCGACGTCTCACACAACGCATTGCTGCCGGCCGAGGCCGCCAGCTAAATCACCGAGCCGTCCAGGCCCGGTGATACTTCGTCCATGACCCGCATCATCGGCATCGACCCGGGCAGCCAGCGCACGGGTGTCGGCATCATCGATGTCGACGCCAGCGGCAAGCTGTCCCATGTTTTCCATGGCGCGCTGGTGGTGGCTGGCGAGGCCACCTTTCCGCTGCGCCTGAAACGCATATTTGACGAGCTGTGTGACATCATCGCCGCCCATCGACCGGACGAGTGTGGCGTGGAGCGCGTATTCATGGCGCGCAACCCGGACTCGGCATTGAAGCTGGGGCAGGCGAGGGGCGCCGCGATATGCGCGGTGGTCAGCCAGGGGATCGCGGTGCACGAGTACGCAGCGACGGAAGTCAAACAGGCGGTGGTCGGCAGCGGCCGCGGCGACAAGACCCAGGTTCAGCACATGATTGGTGTCCTGCTTGGACTCAAGGGCCCGTTGCAGGCCGACGCGGCGGACGCACTCGCCATCGCGGTGACTCACGCCCACACCCGCGCAAGCCTTGCGCGCGTGGGCATTCCCCGTACCGCCTGGAGGCGTCGATGATTGGTCGTTTGCGTGGCACCCTCATTTCCAAGCAGCCGCCGTGGCTGATGGTGGAAGTGGGTGGGGTGGGCTATGAGCTCGAAGCGCCCATGTCTACCATTTACGACCTGCCGCCCACCGGCAAGGAAGTCATCCTGCTCACGCATTACGCTGTAAAGGAAGACAGCGTGGCGTTGTACGGCTTCATGCACGAAGCCGAGCGCAGCTTGTTTCGCAACTTGCAGAAGGTCAGCGGCATCGGCGCGAAGATCGCGCTCGCCGTGTTGTCGGGCGTGGCCACGAATGATTTTGCACGCCTGGTGCAGGCTGGCGATGTGGTGGCCCTGACCAAGATTCCGGGTATCGGCAAGAAGACGGCCGAACGCATGGTGGTGGAGCTGCGCGATCGCGTGGACGGGCTGGCTACCACCTTGCCCGGCGCTCACCCCATGACAAACGGCGCGCCGCTTGACCCGGCTGGCGAAGCCACCGTGGCGCTGCAGCAGTTGGGCTACAAGCCGGCGGAAGTGACCCGTCTGGTGCAAAAAGTCGCCGCCGAAGGCGACACCGCCGAAGCTATCATCCGCAAGGCGCTGCGCGCCGCACTAGGGAATTAAGACGTGACCCCGGATTCCGCACAAGGCATGTCCGACGCTGAAACCAAACGGCGCCTGGCCGCGCTCGCGCTCGGCGCGATCGGCGTGGTGTACGGCGACATTGGTACCAGCCCGCTGTACACATTGCAGACCACGCTCAGCCACGACGGCATGAAGCCGACACCGGAGAGCATCTACGGCGTGCTGTCGCTCATCTTCTGGGCGCAGATCATCGTGGTGTCGCTGAAGTATGTGGTCTTCATCATGCGCGCCGACAACAAGGGCGAGGGCGGCATCATGGCGCTGCTCGCGCTGGCACTGCGCAGCGTGCGTGGCGATGCGCGTCAGCGCTGGCTGCTCGCCATCATCGGCATCTTCGGCGCCTCGCTGTTCTACGGCGACGGCGTCATCACACCAGCGATCTCGGTGCTGTCGGCGGTGGAAGGCGTCAAGGTTGCCGCCCCGAACCTTGGTCACTGGGTGGTACCAGTCACGGCCGTCATCCTGTTCTTCCTGTTTGCGCTGCAGCGCCATGGCACGGAGCGTGTAGGCAAGTTGTTCGGCCCGGTGATGGTGGTGTGGTTCATCGTGATCGCGTTGCTTGGCCTGCGCATGGTCGCTCACAACCCGCATGTGCTCTGGGCGATCAATCCCTACTACGGGGTGAAGTTCTTCTTTACCCATGGGCTGCAGGCGTTCATTGCGCTCGGCGGCGTGGTGCTGGCATTGACCGGTGCAGAGGCGCTGTACGCGGACATGGGGCATTTCGGCAAGCGGCCGATCCGTCTCGCGTGGTTCAGCTTTGTGCTGCCCGCCTTGGTGCTCAATTATTTCGGTCAGGGTGCGCTGCTGCTCGACCACCCGGAAGCGATCGATAGCCCGTTCTTCAAGCTCACGCCCGAGCCGCTGCTGTATCCCATGATTGGCCTGGCAACCATTGCCACGGTCATTGCCTCCCAGGCCGTCATCTCCGGCGCGTTCTCCATGACTCGCGAGGCGATGTCGCTGGGCTACTCGATGCGCATGCCGGTGGTGCATACCTCGCGCGAGATGTCCGGCCAGATCTTTGTGCCGTGGGTGAACAACTTCCTGCTCATCATGGTGCTGGTGGCGGTGGTTGGCTTCCGCAGCTCGGATAACCTGAGCGCGGCCTACGGTATTGCGGTGACGGGCACGATGACCATCACCACCATCCTCGCGCTGATCGTGGCTCGTCGCCAATGGCACTGGAATCGCCTCACTGTCATCGTTGCGGGCGTGTTGCTGCTCGCCATTGACCTGTCGTTCCTGGGCGCCAACCTGATCAAGATCGAGTACGGCGGTTGGTTCCCGTTGGTGCTCGGCGTTGGCATCTTTATCGTGATGACCACCTGGCGTCGCGGTCGCGAGTTGGTGGTGCGCGAGATCAAGCAATCCGGCCTGGCGCTGGAGCCCTTCATCGAGAACATTGCCGAGCATCCGCCGCTGCGGGTGCCAGGTACGGCTGTGTTTCTTACCGCCAACCAACATGCTGTGCCACATGCGTTGCTGCACAACCTCAAGCACAACAAGGTGCTGCACGAGCGCAATGTGCTGCTGACCGTGGAAATGCTGGAGACGCCGACGGCCGATCCGGGTGAGCGCATCGAGATCACTGAACTTGGCGGCGATTTCTACGGCCTGGCGTTGCGCTTCGGCTTTGCGGAAGATCCGAATATCCCAAGCGCGCTGACCAAGTGTTCCAAGAAGGGTCTGCCGTTCGACATGATGGATACCACCTTCTTCCTGTCGCGCGAGAACATCATTGCGGATGCAAAGCGACCGGGCATGGCGTTGTGGCGCGACAAGCTGTTCGCCTTCATGGCTCGCAATGCGCTGCCTGCGACGGCGTTCTTCCAGATACCGGGCAATCGTCTGATCGAGTTGGGCGCCCAGGTAGAAATCTGATGAAAAAGGCGTCTTCGGACGCCTTTTTCTTTGCAGGGCAAGGCGGGACGGGCTTTTTTCCATGCCTGCGTCATCGTGCTCTGCCATAATTTCGCCTATGACCGAACACCGCATCGTCACCGCCGCCGCCCAGATGGACGACGAGGCCCTGGAAGCCTCGATCCGTCCCAAGCGGCTGGCCGAGTACCTGGGCCAGCAGGCGGTGCGCGAGCAGCTGTCGATCTACATCGAGGCCGCCAAAAAGCGTGGCGGCGCACTGGACCACGTGCTGATCTTTGGCCCTCCGGGCCTGGGCAAGACCACGCTCAGTCATGTGATCGCCAACGAGCTGGGCGTCAACCTGCGTTCCACCTCTGGCCCCGTGCTTGAAAGGGCAGGGGACTTGGCCGCGCTGCTGACCAATCTCGAGCCGCACGACGTGCTGTTCGTGGACGAGATCCATCGCCTTTCACCCGTGGTGGAGGAAGTGCTCTACCCGGCGATGGAAGACTTCCAGATCGACATCATGATCGGCGAGGGCCCCGCGGCACGCTCGATCAAGCTGGACCTGCCACCCTTTACCCTGATCGGTGCTACCACGCGCGCCGGCCTGCTGACGGCGCCGCTGCGTGACCGCTTCGGTATCGTGCAGCGTCTGGAGTTTTATTCGCCCGACGAGCTCACCGCCATCGTGCGTCGCTCGGCGCGCATCATGGGTATTCCCTGTGAGCTTGAGGGCGCGCAGGAAATAGCCCGCCGTTCGCGTGGCACGCCACGCATCGCCAACCGCCTGCTGCGTCGCGTGCGTGATTACGCCGAGGTGCGGGCGGATGGTCAGATCACCCATGACGCCGCGCGTGCGGCGACGAACATGCTCAAGGTCGACGCCGAAGGGTTCGACGAGCTGGATCGTCGCCTGCTGTCCATCATCATTGAAAACTTCGATGGTGGCCCGGTGGGCGTCGAGTCGCTCGCGGCTGCCCTCAGCGAAGACCGCGGCACCCTCGAGGACGTGGTCGAGCCCTACCTGATCCAGCAAGGCTTCCTGGTGCGTACCGCGCGCGGTCGCATGGCCAGCGCCAAGGCTTGGCGTCACCTGGGCCTGACCCCGCCGCCGCGGCAACCCGTGGCCGCCGACCTTTTCATCGGCGATAACTCCGATGTCTGACGCTATGCCAGCCAACGCCGGCAACCCGTTCCAGTGGCCGGTGCGCGTCTACTGGGAAGATACCGACGCGGGCGGGGTGGTCTACCACGCCAGCTATCTGCGTTTCATGGAGCGTGCCCGCAGCGAATGGCTGCGCGCCATGGGTATCAACCAATCCCTGGTCAAGGAAAGCTCGGGGTTGGCCTTCCTGGTCCGGGAAATGCAGATCGATTTCCTCAGGGCGGCCCTGCTGGATGATGAACTGTCGGTAAGCGTGGAAATCAAAGAACGGCGGGCAGCCAGTATCCTTTTCGCCCAGACGATCCGCCGGGCGGACGGTGCGGAGCTGATCCGCGCGAAAGTACGCGTGGCGTGCGTCGACATCCACCGCATGCGTCCGGTGCAGATTCCGGCCGACCTCATCCCCGGCCTTCCCCCTAAAAATTAAGCACGTGCGCTGGAGAACCTTCAAGCAATGAACGGTGGACTGAACATTTTCAAACTGATCGCGGAAGCGAGCGTTCTGGTACAGGCCGTCCTGCTGGTCTTGCTGGTGTTCTCCTTCCTCTCCTGGGTGATCATCATCCGCAAACACCAGCAGCTGAAGAAGGCGATGGAAGAGGCGGAGGGCTTCGAGGAGCGCTTCTGGTCCGGCGCCGATCTCGCCCAGCTGTTCCGCGAAGTCAGCAACCGCGGCGCGGAAAACGGCGGCATGGAGAACGTGTTCGAGTCGGGTTTCCGCGAGTTCGTGCGTCAACGTCAGCGCCGCGTGCATGACCTGCGCATCGTCATCGAAGGCTCCGAGCGCGCCATGCGCGTGGCTGGTACCCGCGAGATTGGTCGCTTGGAGCGCAACCTGGAATTCCTCGCCAACGTGGGCTCGATCAGCCCGTACGTCGGCCTGTTCGGCACCGTCATCGGCATCATGGGCGCCTTCCAGGGCCTGGGTGAAATGAAGGACGTGACCATCGCTGTGGTCGCCCCGCACATTTCCGAAGCGCTGATTGCGACCGCCATGGGTCTGTTCGCGGCCATTCCGGCGGTGTGGGCGTACAACCGTTTCGCCAACAAGGTTGAGCGCGTCGCCTCGCGCTACGAAGTGTTCCAGGAAGAGTTCTCTTCGGTGCTGCAGCGCCAGATCCAGACCGACGAAGCGGCCTGAGCAGAGGAGCTAAGCGATGCGTAGCTCTATGCGCCACAAGCGCTTCAAGCTGAAATCCGAGATCAACGTCGTTCCCTACATCGACGTGATGCTGGTGCTGTTGATCATCTTCATGGTCACCGCGCCCATGATCAACAAGAACGTCGACGTCAATCTGCCGCAAGCGAACGCGAAGTCGCTGCAGGACAAGAAAGATCCGGTGATCGTCGTGGTCGACCAGAACGGCCAGTTGTACCTGACCATGGGCACGGAGAAGCGTCAGCCCGTCGATGCCGCCACCATGCAGACCAAGGTTGGCGCGTTCGTGAAGGCCAACCCGGAGGTCAGCGTGCTCGTGGCTGGCGATCGTGATGGCAAGTACGAAGGCGTGTACCAGGTGCTGGCCCAGTTGCAGCAGGCCGGCGTGGCCAAGGTCGGTCTGATGAGCGCGCCGGAGTCGGGCACCAAGAAATGAGGGCCGACTCCCCCAAGGGCACGTCCAAGGCGGTTGTCCTTTCCGCCGTTCTCCATCTAGGCATCGTGGGCTTCCTGGCCCTCGCGGTGGTGCCGTGCTCGTTCTACGAAAGCCTGTTCGAGACGCTGCACCTGCCGGCCGACTGGAACCCGATCACCTGCACCAAGCCGGTGTCCCTGCAGGGTGAAATCATCGAGGCCGAGCTGGTGGGTGTCACCGGCGCGCCGCCCCCGAAGTCGGCGAAGGTCAATAAGCCCGTACCGGTCACCGTGCCGCCGCCGCCGAGCGTGCCGCCACCGCCCTCGGAAGAAACGCCGAAGATCAAGACCTTGCCGCCTCCGCCTGAGCATCCGGATACGAAGGATCAGGAAAAGGTCGTGGCCGAAGGTATCCAGAAGGCAGAGGACGCCAAGAAGGAACAGGAAGAGAAGCAGCGCCAGCGCGCCGCCGAATTGGACGCCCAGGCGGCCAAGCACAAGGAAGAAGAGCAGAAGAAGGTCGACGAACTGTTCGCCAAGATGGACGCGGCCGACAAATCCGTGAAGCAGGCGCAAAGCAAGGCCAACCAGGCCAAGCAGCAGATGCAAGATCTGAAGAACGCGCAGGACAACGGCGTCGACAACGTGCCTTATGCAGCCCAGAAGCAGACCGGCAGCAATGGTCCAGACGCCGGGTTGCGCGCGCAATATCTCGCGGCGATTCAGAATTCGCTCAAACAGAACTGGGTCGGCCCGGATAACATGCCGACCAATCAGCAATGCCTGCTGCATATCGTGCAGTTGCCGGGTGGTCAGGTCGTCAGTGCCAAGGTCGACTCGAGCTGCCCGTTTGACGACGCAGGCCGCAAATCCGTCGAAGACGCGGCCATGAGGGCCAACGAGTTGCCATACAAGGGATTTGAAAGTGTCTTTAGCCGCACTGTTGATATGTACTTCAAGCCATAGGTGATGACCTGATGAAAAAGACTTCCCGTTATCTGGTCCTCTTGCTTGGCATCCTGGGCCTGCTGTTCGCGGGTCTGGTATCCGCGCAGACCTCCACCCTCACCGGCACAGTGGAAGGCGTGACCAAGTCGGCCACGCCGATTGTCGTCGTGCCGTTCGCGCAGGCGGGTGGGGCACCGCTGCCCACCGACATCGCCGATGTCATGCGCAACGACTTCAACCGTTCCGGCAAATTCCGCTCGCTCGCCAAGAGCGAAATCGTGGAAACGCCGTCGAAGGGTGCGGACATTAACTTCGCCACCTGGCGCCTGCTCAAGCAGGACTACATCACCGTGGGCCGCATTAGTGATGCTGGCGGCGGCATGATGCGCATCGAGTACGAGCTATGGGACGTCAACCGTCAGCAGAGCCTGCTTGCCCAGGCGTATACCGCACCGGCCGGTGACCTGCGCGGCGTAGCCCATCAGATTGCCGATGCGATCTACGAAAAAATCACCGGCGTGCGTGGCGCGTTCTGGACCCGCATCGCGTACATCACCGCCGTGGGCCTGGGCAATAACACCACCTACTCGCTGATAGTGGCCGACTCGGACGGTTACAACCCGCAGGTCGTGGCCCGTTCGCGCGAGTCGCTGTTGTCCCCCTCCTGGTCGCCGGACGGTCGCAAGATCGCCTACGTGTCGTTCGAAAGCGGCAACTCGGCCATCTACGTGCAGGACATCACCACCGGTTCGCGCCAACTGGTCTCGGCCCGCGCCAAGGGCATCAATGGTGCGCCGAACTTCTCCCCGGACGGCTCGAAGCTGGCGTTGGCCCTTTCCTATCAGGGCAACCCCGAGATCTATTCGATGGACCTGGGCTCCCGTGCGGAGACCCGCCTGACTAACAACCTGGCCATCGACACCGAGCCGCGTTGGACCCCGGACGGCCAGAGCATCATCTTTACCTCGGACCGTGGCGGTAAGCCCCAGCTCTACCAGATGTCGGCGGGCGGCGGCGGTGCCGAACGCATCACCTTCCAGGGCCAGTTCAACGCCAACGCCTCGATCAGCTACGACGGCAAGCAGATCGCGATGGTGCAGGGCAACGGGAACGTGTATCGTATTGCTATCATGGATCGCAGTCTGGGTGGGCAGGTGCGCTTCATCTCGCCGGGTCCGATCGACGAAACACCGAGTTTCGCGCCGAACGCGAGTATGTTGCTGTACGCCGCATCCGAAGGAAGACGTGGCGTGCTGTACGCAGTGTCCGCAGATGGTCTCGTCCGTCAGCGCTTGGTACTGGCCGACGGTGACGTTCGCGAACCGGCTTGGGGTCCCTATCGTCAGCGATAAGCAGTTCATGTCGAGGCGCGAAAGCGTCACGGCAATGTGATCCGAGCGTGAAGGTTTAGGCCTCACGCCGGATCAAACAGCTTGCCCGCCGCGGCAATCCGTCGCGGTAGGCGGGGCAGGCGGTTGCGAGACAGCGCACTGCCGGCAGCAAAATGTCAAAATAACAGCCGGTTCACCGGCGAACACTGTCCCGAAACCGCAATCATCATTGACTGTCGGAACTCAAACCTGTTTGAAGGAACGTCCACCATGAATAAGACCGTTCGCGTCGCCCTGGTCGCCCTGCTCTGCGTTGGCGCGGCCGCATGCTCGAAGAAGCAGGAAGTCAAGCCGCAGCCGCAGCCGGAAGCGCCGATGACCACCCCGGCTCCGTCGACCGCTGGCAAGTACACCCCGGCTGATCTCGATACCGATGCCTGCCTGCGTCAGCGCGTTGTGTACTTCGATTTCGACAAGGACGAAATCAAGCCGGAGTTCCAGCAGATCATGGCGTGCCACGCCAAGTACCTGCAGGATCGCCCGATGGCGCAGATCCGTCTGGAAGGTAATGCTGACGAGCGCGGCACCCGCGAGTACAACCTCGGCCTCGGCGAGCGCCGTGGTAACGCGGTGTCCAGCGCCCTGCAGTCGAACGGCGGCTCGGCCAGCCAGATCAACGTGATCTCGTATGGCAAAGAAAAGCCGGTGTGCCGTGAGCACAACGAAGACTGCTGGAGCAAGAACCGTCGCGTCGAGATCGTCTACACGGCGAAGTAATGAAGAAGCGACTGGCTAATAGCTTCACGGCCAGGATGGGCATGGCGGGCGCAATCGCGTCCGCCATGCTTTTTAGTATCCCGGTCCACGCACAGGATTCCCGCCTCAGCCTCGCCGACCGCGTGTCGCGGCTAGAGCAGCAGGCGCAGAATCAGAACGGCACCACGCTGGTCAACCAAGTGCAGGCGCTGCAGTCACAAGTGCAGCAGATGCAGGGCCAGATCGAGGAACTGCAGCACCAGTTGCAGGAAGCCAACGACAAGAACAAAGCGCAATCCACGGATTTTGATTCGCGTCTGGGCCGCCTTGAAAGCGGTGCCGGTGCTGCGGGCGCCAATCCGGGGAATGCCGTTGCGCCGAATACCCCTGCACCCACAGTCATTGCCGCCCCGGTTGCTCCGCCGCCGCCAGCGGCAGGCACAGGCAAGGCTGCTGCAGGTGCGCCACCGGTTGCGACGGGCAAGGGCGCCGCGGGTGCCAACAATGCCACGGCGCAGGCCGCCTACGACGACGCCTTCAAGTCGCTGCGTGCTGGCGACTACGTGAAGTCCTCGCGTGATTTTCGCAATTTCATCCAGCAGTATCCGGACAGCTCGCTGCTGCCGAATGCGTTCTACTGGCTGGGCGAGTCGTATTACGCCACCAGCAATTACCAGGTGGCGATGGAAGCGTTCCAGCATCTGGTCAGCCAATTCCCGCAGAGCGAGAAGGTGCCCGACGCGCTGCTCAAGGTGGGCTACAGCCAGATCGAACTCAAGCAGCTCGATGCCGGTAAGACCACGCTGAAGAACGTGACTGCGAAGTACCCCGGCTCCCGGGCTGCAGGCCTAGCCCAGGAGCGCTTGCGCCGCCTGCAGGCCCAGCCGGCCAACTGAGGCTGTTGTCGTGACTGGCAGTAACACGAACGTGGCTCCCACCACGTCGACGCAGGCGCCCGCTGAGCGCCTGCGCATTACCGAGATCTTCCACTCCATCCAGGGCGAGGCGGATGCCATCGGCTGGCGCACTGTCTTCGTGCGTTTGACCGGCTGCCCGCTGCGTTGCGTGTGGTGCGATACCGAATATTCTTTCTACGGTGGCGACTGGCGCGCGATCGACGACATCGTGGCCGACGTGGCCTCGCATGGCGCCAAGCACGTGTGTGTGACGGGCGGCGAGCCGCTGGCGCAGAAGCGCTGTCTGATCCTGTTGAAGCGGTTGTGCGACGCCGGCTACGACGTATCGCTGGAAACCTCCGGTGCGCTGGACGTGTCGCCGGTGGATCCACGCGTTCGCAAAGTGATGGACCTCAAGGCCCCGGATTCGGGCGAGGCCGCTCGCAACCTGTGGTCGAACCTCGAGCATCTGTTGCCGCATGATCAGGTGAAGATCGTCATCGCCAGCCGCGCGGATTACGAATGGGCGCGCGACGTCGTCGCCGAACACCGGATCACCGAGCGCTGCATGGTGTTGTTTTCACCCGTGCACGGCGCCATCAAGCCCTGTGAGCTGGCGGAATGGATCATTGAGGACAAGCTCGACGTGCGTTTCCAACTGCAGCTCCACAAACTGCTGTGGAACGACGAGCCGGGGCACTGACGCGCATCTGCGCGCAGCACGAGGCTGCTTGGCCCCGTCGCTGACGTCCCCCTAGAATTTCCGCGTGCCGGCCTGTGTTGCTGGTGGCGCTTGTCGGCCGGATCACCGGCCTGAACCTTTGAGTGGAAGTCATCCCATGTCTGAAACCTCTCCCCGCAAGGCCGTCGTGCTCGTTTCCGGCGGCATGGACTCGGCGGTCACCATCGCCATCGCCCGCGAACAGGGCTATCAGGTGCATGCGCTTAGCGTGGCCTATGGCCAGCGGCACAACGCCGAGTTGGCGGCTTCTGAGCGGGTGTCCGGCCTACTGGGCGCCGTCGAGCACAAGACGGTGTTCGTGGATCTGCGCACCATCGGTGGTTCCGCGCTCACCGCGGACATCGACGTGCCGCTCGATCAGACGGGCGAGCAGGGCATCCCGGTGACCTACGTGCCTGCCCGCAACACCATCATGCTGTCCATCGCCCTGGGCTGGGCTGAAGTGCTGGGTTCCGCCGATATCTGGTGCGGTGTGAACGCGGTGGACTATTCGGGCTATCCCGACTGCCGTCCCGCCTTCATCGAGGCCTTTGAGCAGCTGGCGAACGTCGCGACCAAGGCCGGTGTGGAAGGGGCGGGCATCCGCATCCATGCGCCGCTGATGCGCATGAGCAAGGCTGATATTGCCCGCGAAGGTCAGCGACTGGGCGTGGATTTCTCCGAGACGGTCAGCTGCTATCAGGCGGATGCCGAGGGCCGCGCCTGTGGCCACTGCGACGCCTGCCACCTCAGGGCCCAGGGATTCAGCGCCGCCGGCCTGCCCGATCCCACGCGCTATGCCTGAACGGGCCTCGCTTGTGCCGTGAGCCTCCAGCCCATAAAATATCGGGCTAGCTTTTGAAGTGTGGGCCGTTAGCTCAGTTGGTAGAGCAGTAGACTTTTAATCTATTGGTCGATGGTTCGAATCCATCACGGCCCACCAAATAAACGAAAAGACCCGCGGAAACGCGGGTCTTTTTTTGTTTCGAGATAGTGTGGGCGTAGCTCAGCTCGCTTGCCGCCAGGTGGCGGGCGCCTGTTTCTGCGGGCTGGTGGAGTGGCGTTCCATGACCGGCATGCGTGGCAGGTCGAACCAGAAGGTGCTGCCGCGTCCGGGTTCCGAGCGCAGGCCGATGCGAGTGCCCAGCAATCGGGCGAGGCGTTCAGCGATGGCGAGGCCAAGCCCGTAACCGCCGCGCCGTTCGCTTTCACCGGCCTGCAATTGCACGAATTCCTCGAAGATGCGCTGCTGGTGGATCACGGCGATGCCTGTGCCGTTATCCCGCACTTCAATACGGATGGATTGGCCGCGGCGGCGCGCGGCGATAAGTACGCGTCCTGCCGGGGCATTGGCAATGGCGTTGCTGGCCAACTGATAGAGCAGGCTGGCTGCGACGTCTGCGTCACCGTGCAACTGGTGACGGCTGCCTCGCCATGTGAGCGTGACTTGCTGCTGCACGGCTTCGTGATTGAGCGAGGTGCGATCGCGCATGAACAGCTCGGCGGCGGTGAAGCCGACGGGTTTCACTGCGATCACGCCGGCGTCGAGCCGGGAGATTTCCAGAAGCGCATCCAGCAGGCGCGTCATCGATGCAATGCTGCCGCGCATCTGCTGGAACAGTGACTGCTGCTCCTGGCTGGCATTCTGGTCGAGGCCAGCGGCGAACAGTTCCAGCGCCTGCAGCGGCTGCCGGAAATGATGGCTGACCAGGGCGATAAACTGCGATTTGCTGCGCGTGGCGGCCTGGCTCTGGCGCAGGCGATCCAGCGCCTCCACGGCGTTGTCGTGCTGCATCGCGCTCCAGTCGCGGCGTTGCTCCTCCTGCAGTTCGGAAAGACGTTGCAGGCTCTTGCGCAATTCAATGAACTCGGTGGCGGCCGGCGTATTGTCGAGCTGCGGGTGTCGTGCATTGACCAACTCGTGCACCGCATAGCGCACCTGTGACAGCGGCTCGAGCACGCGATGGCGAATGGATACACGCGCCAGCCAGGCGAGCACCAGTACACCTGTCGCGCATAGCGCGCCTAGCAACCAGACCATGGCCTGTGCCTGGTGCAGGGGGTGCGTATCCACCTGCATGCTCACCCATGACGAGGCGCTGCCATGGGGTTGAACCTCACTGCGGTAGGTAGCGCCGTTGCCGGCGGTGCCGCTGCTCCACAGGGTGCCGTCCGAACCGTGCCACTCCACCCGCACGACCCGATCTTCCTTGCCCTCCTGCAGGGTCCGGTCCAGCGCGGCCTGGGATGGGGCGCCGCTGGTGGCATCCAGTTCGCCCGCAAGCCGTGCCAGCCGCAGGCTGGCCGTGGCATCGACGCGTTCGGCCAGGTTGTGGGTCTGCTGCACGCACAGCGCCAGGATCAGCGCCAGGGCGGCGATGGTGCTGGGCAAAACCACATCGATGAACAGGCGGGGCAACACATGTGCGCGCGGTTCCATGCGTCATCCCTCCCCGACACAGCCGCACGCCGGCGGCAGGGGCGTACATCGCTCCTGGGGCCTTCGGTGCTGGCACATGCAGATTGAAGACATGATGGCGCGGAATTCCGGCAGTCAGGGGATGAAAAAAACCATGAGGCGCGCCGCAGCGCGGAGTCGCCCTGATTGGCACTGTAAAGAAACGCTGCGAACCCTTCGATACCCACTTCGTTCTAGCGCGAGGCGCCATAGTGCGAATGGTCTATGGGGCCCTGAACGAGGGGGCATGTTGCGATGCGAAATGCGCCGGCATGACGCCGGACGCATTTGGCGCTACCTTGCCACCCGCATGCCCACCCCTGGGCGAATTGGAGAACCCCATGTCCTCACGTTGTCGCTGGTTGGTCGCCGTTTCCTTGCTGGGTATGGCCAGTGTCGTTCTGGCGCAGGATATCCCCGCCAACATGCCCAAGCGCAAACCGGGTCTGTGGGACATGCAGACCTCCGGCATGGGCGGCCAGCCCCAGACCACCAAGTTCTGCCTTGACGCGGACACCGACACGGCGATGTACAAGATGGGCACGCACATGAGCGGCCAGATGTGCAGCAAGTTCAAGATCGACGTGCAGGGCAGCAACAAGGTCGTGACGGACGCTGTCTGCAAGATCAATACGCCCAACGGTGCGGTCAACATGACCAGCCATAGCGAAACCACCTACCAGGGTGACAGCGCCTATTCGACCCAGGGCCACATCACCTACGACCCCGCCATCATGGGCCACGCCGACATGACCGTGACCAGCACGGGCCGCTGGGTGGGGCAGTGCGCGGCTGGCCAGAAGCCGGGTGACATGATCATGGCCAACGGCCAGACCCTCAACATCAAGGACATGCCGGGCCACTAAGGGGCGCGACAGTCACGGAGAGCTGGGCGCCATCAACTGGCGCACCAGCGCCTCGTGCTCGGCATCGATCTTCTTGAGGCGAGCCTGCATGGCGGCGTCGCTGACCCATTGCGCACTATAAGCGCGCCGGCGGTCGAGGTTGAATTCGATATCGGCGAAAGGCACTAGCGTCTCGTTGCCGGTGGGTGTGAAGCCGCTGATGTCGTGGATGAGGTGCAGCTTCGCCAGCTCCGCCTGGGCGTTCTTGCCCTTGGCATACGAGGTGAGCGCTGCGGCGACACGCTGGCGCAGGTCGGCGGGAAGGTCCGTGCGGATCACCACCACGGCATGGGGAATCAGGCTGGACGTCCATAGCACGCGCAGGCGTGCGTACTGGTCGGGAAACCGTTCCGCGAATCGTTCGAGATCAGCGGTATTGTTGGTGGCGACGTCGGCCTCGTTGTTGGCGACGGCGAGTGCATTGTTCTGGTGGTTGTCGACGGTGACGTTGGCAAAGAAGGTGTCCGAATCCAGCCGGCGGTTGGCGAACACCTGGGTTTCGGGCACGAGATAGCCGGAGACCGACAACACTTCCCCGCGTGCATAGCGCAGCTTGCCCGGCTGCTTGAACAGGTCGTCCAGGCTGCGCAGCGGCGAGTCCCTGGGCACGAGCAGCACCGAGTAGTAGCCACGCGAGCCGTTGCTGCGCGTGAGCTGGGCGATCACCTGCATGCGATCGTGGATCACCGCGTCCAACGCGAGTCGGCCGGAGACAAAGGCGAAGTCCACGCGCTCCTCGGCCATGGCCTCGCCCAGTCCTTCATACGTGCTTACCGACAGGCTGCGGATGGGCAGGTGCAGCGTGTGGCTGAGGTCGTCGAGCATCGGGCGCCAGGCGGCCAACGACTCGGAGGGGCCGCCGATGGGCAGGATGCCGAAGGTCAGCCCGTTGATGTGCCCGGTGGCATGCGCCGGATCGGCCCAGGCGGACGTACCGCCAAGCAGAGTGAGCAGGAGCAACACCGCGACCCGCGCGCAGGCCAAGCGCACGCGGTTGGCGTTTCTGCGATAGCTTGCGATCCTTTCCTTCGACACGGCGTGATCCCCGAATAGATCAGAGCATCCCGGCGAACATGGGCTGGCGCTAGCGATAGTCCGTAAGGTGGAAGTACCCGGTCAGAGGCCGCTGATGCGTCGCGAAGCGACCACGGCTTCGACCCGGTTGCGTACATTGAGCGCCCGGAAAATGGCAGCAAGGTGAATTTTCACCGTGCCCTCGCTGATGCCGAGATCCCGTGCGATGAGCTTGTTTGGCTTGCCTTGCGAAAGCAGGCGCAGCACATCGATCTGCCGCTCCGTGAGCAACTTGCGGAGCCGTTCTTCCAGAGAGTCGGCAGCGCTGGACGCTGTTTGTGCGGCCACGGCAGCGGGTGCGGAGACCGGTCCATCGGCGCGCTCCTGCAAGAGCAGCGGAGGCACGTAGACGCCGCCCGACAGCACCAAGCGTACGGCGGATAGCATGATATCCGGCGAATAGGCCTTGGGAATGAAGCCCTGCACGCCCATGGCCAGCAGGCTTTTCATCAGCGCGCCGTCTTCGGAACCGGAGAGCACCATCACGGGAACCTGCGGGAGGTGCTCGATCACCTCGGCCAGATGCTCGCTGCCCTGCACGCCGGGCATGGCCAAGTCGATGAGCGCGAGGGATAGCGACGAGGCCTCCGGCGCATGAATCGCTGCGCGAAGTTCCGCCATGTCCATGGCAGTGACAAAGGACGTATCCGGCCCAAGCTCGGTCAGCTTGAGCTTGACACCTTCGACAATCAGTCGATGGTCGTCTGCGATCAATATACGCATGTCGTTCCCCATGGCGCCCGCGGCTCTTCCATTGCCGCACATCCGGCCTGCGCAACATAGCCCCACGCTGTGTGCGCGGCAACCTCAAAGAGCGTACGAACGACATAGTCTCAACGAGATATGGCCGGCCTGACGGTCGATCGCGAAAATTTACTTACCGCGATGGGGGTGTTGCTCAACGGGCGTCGTGCTTCGGTGAAGGTGAAAAACGGGTGGAGCGTGCAGGCTGACCTGTCGCATACCGAACACCGATTATCCCGGCACGATATGCGCGTTGCGCCACGTGCGACCGACCGGCCTGTGCCGGCGGCGTACTGCACTTAGCCCCTTTCCAACGTTTTGGAGCCTCTGGCATGCCGGGCATGATGCTCGTGCCGGTCGGTGGTTTGCCATGGATGGCCTCTTCTCCCCCGCACGGAGCGGGTTCCCCATTTCCATGCGGGTTGGCGCCCGCATGCTCCCAGGTCGGCACGACGGCGTATATCGTCGTAGACTTCGGCGGGCATCCCCGATCGGCACAGGGAGTTCCGCTCGGGGCCATGGAGCAACATGCAACAGGCTTTGACGGCTATCGACGCCATGCGGCTGCTGGAATGTTTCGCACCTTTGTTCGCCTATGGCTTACTGATCGACGAGCAGGCGGCAAGCCAGAATCTCTCTGACGACGAATGGCCGTCCGTACACGCTCGCGCACTCGCGCTGGTGGACCAGGGGCGTGGCGCGGCCTTCGCACGCGGCAAGCCGTTGGCCGAAGTGGAGTTGGCGGCGTTCGCCGCCGTGGCTTGGCTGGACGAGATCGCGGCCCGGCGCGGCGGATGGGGCAGTGGGGTTGGCCCGTTGCAGCAGGTGCTATTCCGCACGGGAAGTGCGGCCACGGAATTCTTCGATCAGCTCGGCCGGCTGGACAGCGGCGAGGAAGAAGTGCGCGAGGTCTTCAGCATGGCCCTGCTGCTCGGGTTCTCTGGCCAGTACTACTACGAACAAGGTGACGGCGGCGAACTCGGCCGCATCAAGGCGCTGTATTGCCCGGCGGGCGCGAATGCACTGGTCGTGTTGCAATCGCTACAGCGCGAGTCGGTGACGCCGCAGCCCTACATGACGCCAGGGTCGCCAGTGCTGCGCCTGCCGGGAACCTGGCTGGGGCGCCGGCTGGCGCAACTGGTGGCCACGCTCGTCGTGTTGTTGGTATTCGTCGCTTTCGTGGCGCCTGTTTTCAGCCAGGGTGTATCGGAGCAGGCATGGTTCATGGGCGGCATCATCGTGGCCGTCCTCGGTGTGGTCGGCTGGATAGGCGCGCTTGCCTGGCAATCGCTGGTGATGATGCGGGCGCATACACGCGTGGCGGACAGCACCGACTCCGGCTATGGCATCGGCAGTTTTTCCGCCGCGGTGAAGGATGCCGCTCGCCGTCTGCGCGGCGCGATTCTCCATCCGTTTCGTCGCAGCGGCCGGTGGCGTCAGTTGTCCCGCCATCCCTGGTTGCTGTTCGTTGGCGACAGCGCCGCCGACGTACGCTCGTTGTTGCAGGCCGCTGCTGCTTCACCCCACGCGCGCGAACTGTCGCGCGCCAATGACACGCGACCGTGGCATTGGTGGGTGTTTCGCTCGCTGGTGGCGATCGAGCCTGGCCCGCGCCTGTCTTCTCCCCATGCGGCCATCGGCGACGGTGATGCGCCCTGGTCGAAGGCTCTGTTGCTGCTGGCGAAGGAGCGTCGCAAGTTGCCGCTGGATGGTTTGGTCATCTGCATGGCGGCACAGAGCCTGCGCGAATCGGAGGCTGCTGTCGCTATATACGCGGATCGCCTGCATCGACTGGCGGTCGAGGCCACGCGGCGTCTCCAACTGCAGCTTCCGGTCTACGTGGTGGTGACCGGCCTCGAGGCATTGCCTGGTCATGCTGCCTTTCGTTCCATGCTGCCTGCTTCGGTATTCCGTCGCGTGCTTGGATGGCGGCATGCCAGCTCTGTGCGTGATGGTGTGCTGGATGGACGCATGGAGGTGCAAGCAGACGCGGTGACTGAGCGACTGATATCCGCGGCGCTCGCCGTGCTGGCGATGGAGCGTGATCCGCACAAGCGGCGCGAGGCGTTTGCCTTCCTGCAGTCGCTGCATGGCGTGCAGCGTGGGCTACGCGGCTTCGTCGAGCGCTTGCAGGCCAACGAAGCCGGCGGCGAGCGTCGCCTGCACTGGCAGGGCCTGTACGTTACGGGCGGCTCGCGCAACGACGCACCGGGCGGCGATTTCGTCGACGATCTCTTCAATCGCTTCCTGCCGGCTGACCGCGTGCTTGCCCGGCGCGTCGCTCCGAAAAGCTGAGCCGGTCAGGCTGTGGCGCGTGATCCGCTCCAGGCATCCATCAGCGCTTCGCGCAACTGCTCCGGCGACACGGGTTTGTAAAGCACGGGAATGCGCGCCGCCATGATTTCACGCAGCCGGTCGCTGCGCGTTTCGCCGGTGATGAGCAGGCGCGGGAAGGGCGGATTGCCGTCGATCTGGTAATGCGCGTCCAGGGCGGCGAGCACATCAAGGCCGCTTTCACCGTCACGCAGACGCAGGTCGGAGATCACTATATCCGGCGGTTCATTCCATTCCTCCGCCGCCTGTAGCGCCTGTATGCGATCCTCCGCGACCGCTACTTTGCATCCCCAACTGGTAAGCAGATAGCGAATGCCGGAAAGGATGGCGGGTTCGTCATCGATCACCAGCACACGCATGCCGGACACGTCGGGCGACGATGGCGTGGCAGTTGCCGCCACGATTTGCTGCGCGGGGACTTCCGGCAGGTGAAAACTGAACACGCTGCCACGCCGCGGTTTGGACTTCAGCTGCACGCGCGTGTCGAGCAGTTCGGCCAGTCGCTGCACCGTGGCCAGGCCCAAGCCTAGGCCCCGGCGCCGGCTGACATCGTGTTCGTTGCCGTGGCACTCCACGCGGTAGAACTCATCGAACACGCGTACCTGGTGCTCCGGCGCGATGCCGATGCCGGTATCCCATATGTCCACCCGCACCGTGCCGTCTTCGCGGCGGCGCGCCACCACCAGCACGCCGCCTCGGCTGGTATAGCGCAAGGCGTTGCTCACCAGGTTGTTGAGAATGCGCGAGAGCATCGTGCGGTCGCTGCGCACCCACAGGTCGGTCGTGCGCATGATCAGGCGCAGGCCATGCTGCTCGGCGATCATGCGGAAATTGCGGCTGACTTCCTGGAAGACTTGATCCAGTGGGAACTCGGCGATCTCGATCTGCATGGCGCCGGTTTCCAGGCGTGACAGGTCAAGCAGTTCGCTGAAGAGGTGGTCCAGTGCTTCCACGCACTCCTGGATATGCGCGATGCGATCCAGGCGGATAGGGTCGCGTTCGTCCTCAGCGAGCGCCGAGGAGAACAGCGTCAAGGCATAGAGCGGCTGGCGCAGGTCGTGCGATGCGGCGGCGAGGAAGCGTGCCTTGGCGACGCTTGCAGCTTCGAGCGCGGCATTCTTGCGCGCTAGTTCAACGGTGGCATGTTCGATCTCGCTCTCCATGCCGCGCTGCACGTCGAACAAGGCCATCGCCGCGCTGTTGAAGCCTCGTTGCAGTTCGCCAATCTCGGTCAGGTCAGTGACTTCCACTTCGACGTGGCGGTCGCCGCGACCGAGCTGGTGCACGGCGTCCACGAGCCGCCGTAGCGGGGCGCTGATCCAGCGAGCGGCCTGCCAGGCAATGATCGCCGCCAAGAGCAGGCTGATCGCCAGCGCCACCATGGCGTGACGCAGGCTGGCCTGCTGCATGGCGATGGCGTCGCGCAGGCTGACGTCCACCACGACGGACCCCAGCACGGGTTGGCCCGGGCGATCCGTATCCACGACGTCACGTACCACAGTCAGGCTTTCGCTGTTGTCGGCGCCGCTGCGTCCCAGGCTGTCAGCCAGGATTTCGCCATCAGCGGCGCGGATCTGCACGCGGGCGACGTGGGGCAGGTCACCGATGGATTCAGCGATACGTACGAGTTCGCGTCGTTGCATGTCACGCAGCGGCGCGGCAGTGACGGAAGCCGCCTGGGTCGCAATGGCATCGGCGGTGTTTTGCGCCATGCCGCGCAGGGTCATCAACTGCTGCGGCGCAAGCATCGCGACCAGCAGTGTTGCTGTCGCCAGGGTGGGCACGAGGGCGACGAGCGCAAGCCGCTGCATCAGCGACGTGCGACGCCACCATTGCACCGTACGGGAATTGGCCCCTGTACCCATTGGATCCCCTGAGGATGCTCTGATCTATTCAACGTGGGTGTCACCGGTTCTATTTGCCTGCCGCTGTGTGCTGCGTTGGTGAAGGCAGGCTGGTGGCCTGTCGATACAGCGCGGCGCGCAGCGGCAGGCAAACAGAGCCGGCCCTGCGGGTGATGTCCAGAAAGCCCCCATGCCGCAGTGCGCAACTTGCCCAGGCAACCAGCCTGGGCTGCGTCACGCCCTGCACCCTGCGGGCTTTCTGGACATCATGCCACCCGCGTTGAATAGATCAGAGCATCCCTTACACCCATCAAGCGTCAGGCGTGGTCAGCCTAGCGCGATTCACCGGGCCAGGCAGCAGGCCGACTGGTGTAGCCCGTCGGCTAGGGCGATGGGCTCAATCCTGCGAATGAGCCGGTGCGTTGCCTAAAGCGTTCCGATGCCGACGACGCACAATACGCTCCACCAGCAGCGGGAGCAGGGCCAGCAGCGCGATGGCGGAGATCGGCATCCATACGCGGGGTTGCATCAGCAGGCCCAGCCCGAAGTGCCCATGGCTTTGCGCCAGCGCGTCCCCAAGACCTGCACCGATCGATGTCTCGAAGATCAGGGAGACCGTGCCGCCCAGCCAACTGGCGCCCAGGAATAGCCACAGCGGGCAACGTAGCCAGGCCAGTGCCACCGTGATGAGGCCGAACGGCGCCACAGGCACGAAGCGCAGGAACATGGTGTAGGCCACCGGATGCCGCTCAAAGCCGTGATGTAGTTTGTCCACCAGGGCAGGAGGGTGCTTGCTGCCCGCGCCGAAGGCGTAGCGGCTGGCCAGGAACAGGATCAGCGTGCCCAGCGTCAGCCCGATGGACGAGTAGATGCTGCCTTCCACCACCCCGAAAGCAAAGCCGCCGGCCATGATGATGATGACGGTGCCCGGCACGCCGGTGGACATGGCTAGCGTCAGCAGGCCGATGAAGGTGATCCGGCTAAGCCACGGGGCGGTGGCGATGTTGGCGCGCATCTGGGCCTGATGCTGCACCAATTGCTCGGGGTGCAGGCGATCCATCAGGCCTGAGCTGAACAAAGCGATGCCGGCGATGACCAGCAGAATCAGCGGCAGGGCGGCACGCAGGCGGCTCAATAGTGCTGTCCGCTCTGGCCATAGGCCGCCAGCACGCCGCGCGCCTGCTCGCGCAGGATGTCGCGCCGCACAGCAATGCCGCGCTTCTCGAGTTCGCCGATCCAGTCTGCGGGCAGCGGACCTTCGTCAAACTCCGTGAGTTCTTCCACGTCCTCGGCGCGCGCGCCGATCAGCAGTTCATCCACGCCGGCCCATACGGTGGCGCCGTAGCACTGGCAGCACGGCTGCGCGCTGGTGGCCAGGGAGTAGTGGCCACCGTCCGCATTGAGGCGGAACGCTGCGAGGCGCTGTTGGGCGCTCATGTAGGCCATCATTTCCGCGTGCGCGACGGAGCACGTCTGCGGCACCACGCGATTGACGCCCACGGACACGACGCGTCCCTGTCCATCGAACACCGCCGCACCGAACGGGCCGCCGTGGCTCCGCTCGACGTTCAGGCGTGAAAGTTCGATAGCGAGAGCCACGCGTTCCTCGTCAGTGACGTAGCGCTTGTTGGTGTCGACCACATCGCCGATCCACGGCGGCAGGGTCAGGTGAATTTGTTGAGGGAGCATGCAGCCTTCCTTGTGATGCAGATGTCAGCCGGCCTGCTTGGTCCACGCGTCACGCAGCGTGACAGTGCGGTTGAAAACAGGCTTGCCGGCGGTGTGATCGATACGGTCGGCGACAAAATAACCCAGGCGCTCGAACTGGAATCGCTGTTCCGGGTCGACGTTTGCCGCTGCCGGCTCCAGCCATGCCGTGACGATGCGCTTGGCCTCCGGGTTGATGTGCTCTATCCACGTCTTGCCGTCGGTCTCGTCGTCCGGGTCCGGCACATTGAACAGGCGGTCGTACACGCGCACTTCGGTGGACACGCCATGCTTGGCGCTGACCCAGTGAATGGTGCCCTTCACTTTGCGATCGGCGCCCGGCATACCCTGGCGCGATTCGAGATCCAGCGAGCAGCGCAGTTCGATGACGTTGCCGTCGGCATCCTTCACCATCTCCTCGCACTTCGCGATGCCGACGCCACGCAGGCGTACTTCGCCTTCGGGCTTGAGACGATGAAAGCCCTTCGGCGGCACTTCGGCGAAATCCTCGCGCTCAATCCACAGCTCGCGCGAGAACGGCACGCTGCGCGTGCCGAAGCTCTCGTCCTTCGGATGATTGGAGAACGTGAGCTGTTCTTCGTGGCCTTCCGGCAGGTTGGTGATCACCAACTTGAGCGGATCGAGCACAGCCATGCGGCGCGGCGCGGAAGCGTCGAGATCTTCGCGCACGCAGTTCTCAAGAATCGAGTAATCGATGATGCTGTTCTGCTTGCTCACACCCAGTCGTTCGATGAGCAGGCGCAGGCCACCAGGCGTGAAGCCACGGCGACGCAGGCCGCGCAGCGTGTTCATGCGCGGATCGTCCCAGCCGTCCACCAGATTCTCGTTCACCAACTGCGCGAGCTTGCGCTTGCTGGTAATCGAGTAGGAGAGGTTGAGGCGCGAGAACTCGATCTGTCGCGGCTTGGCCGGTTCCGTGCGGAAACCGCCTTCGCGCAGGTGCGTCCACAGCTCCGGATGATTGACCAGGTCGACCTTGTCGACGAACCAGTCGTACAGCGGGCGATGGTCTTCGAATTCCAGCGTGCACAGCGAGTGCGTGATGCCTTCCAGCGCGTCAGACAAGCAGTGCGCGTAGTCGTACATCGGATAGATCGGCCAGGCGTCGCCGGTGTTCTGATGGGTCACTTTGCGGATGCGATAGATGGCCGGGTCGCGCATGTTCATGTTGCCCGACGTCATGTCGATCTTCGCGCGCAGTGTCTTGGCGCCGTCGGCGAATTCGCCCGCGCGCATACGCTGAAACAGATCGAGGTTCTCCTCCGCGCTGCGATCGCGGAACGGCGAGTTGCGGCCGGCTTCAGTGAGGGTGCCGCGATAGGCGCGCATGTCTTCCGGGCTCAGGTCATCCACATAGGCCACGCCATCCTTGATCAGCTTGACGGCAGCGTCGTAGAACACCTCGAAATAGTCGGAGGCGTGGCGCAGGTCGTGCCACTCGTAGCCGAGCCAGCGCACGTCGTCCTTGATGCCCTCGACGAACTCCGGGTCTTCCTTGCCGGGATTGGTGTCGTCCAGGCGCAGGTTGCACCAGCCGGTGAACTCGCGGGCGATGCCGAAGTTCAGGCAGATCGCCTTGGCGTGGCCAATGTGCAGGTAGCCGTTGGGCTCGGGCGGGAAGCGCGTGCGGATGGCGTGATGCTTACCGGTAGCCAGGTCCTCGCGGATGATCTGGCGGATGAAATCCCTTTGAACATCGGCGCGTTGTCCGTCGGCCTGCGGGGCAGCGGGCGAGGCGATGGGTTCAACGGCGGCGTTTTCGGTAGACATCGGAGCTAGGCTCGTGCGCGGTAGTGGAAACAGGTGAGTTTACCCTTTCCTTAGGTGGGGGTGTCCCGTCGACTTTTCAGTTGTCTGATCGGGCAGGAACTGGACGGCAAATGGCTGCGAACGGCTGTCTTCACCCCGACAACACACCTCAAACAAGAACTTGCCCATGTGCCTCCGTGGAGCTAGCTTGAGCCCATGCGCATCGCCTACCGAGCCGAAAGCCTGATCGACGCCCATCTGGTCAAGGATGCGCTGGAGCGCGCTGAGATCCCGGCCTTCGTCTCAGGCGAGTATCTGACCGGGGCCGTGGGGCAACTGCCCGCCCTGGACTACGTTGCCGTGTTGGTTCCGGAGTCCAGCCTGGCTGCGGCGGAGCAGGTCGTGCGCGAGGTCGAGCAGGATCTCCGGGAGGCCCGGCTGGCGCTCAACGATCCCGACGAAGATCCCGACGCGCTGCAACCGGCCTTTTGCTGAGTAACGTCGCCCGGTAGCTATCCCCCCCTGCATGGATCCATGCCCGTCGCCGGTACGTCCGGGGATGCGCGTTATCCTGCCGCATTGTCCTCGACTTATCGGAGCACCGACTTTGGACGCCTCACTGCAACCGATTGCCTCGCTTATCCGCGCCGTTCCGGATTTCCCTAAGCCGGGGGTGATGTTTCGCGACATCACGCCTTTGCTGGCCGATGCGGGCGGTTTCGCGCGATGCATCGACGCGCTGGCCGAGCCTTGGCAGGGCAGTGGGGTGCAGGCTGTGTGTGGCATCGAATCGCGCGGGTTCATCTTCGGCGCTGCGTTGGCGCAGAAGCTGCACGCCGGCTTTGTCCCGCTGCGCAAACCCAACAAACTCCCGCCGCCGGTTGTGTCGGTGGATTACCAGCTCGAATACGGCATGGATCGCCTGGAGGCGCGCAATGACGCGTTGCGGCCCGGTGAAAGGGTATTGATCGTCGATGACGTACTGGCGACAGGCGGAACGCTCGCCGCCGCGCGCGCACTGGTGCTCAAACTGGGCGCGCAGTTGGTGGGCGCGAGCGTGGTGATCGAACTGGCCGAACTGCAGGGGCGCGAACGCTGGCAGCAGGACAGTACACCGCTGCACGCCTTGCTGCGTTACTAACGCAAGAGGCTCCACGCCTCGTTGGTTTGCTCGCGGGCCGCCATCGCGGGCAAGTCGAACCGCCACGGGGGGCGCATGCTCGGTACAGGCACCTTCAAGCAACGGATGCCGCAGCACGCCGATGCGTTGCCCGGCCGTGCCCATTCCATCGTGCCCTCCGCGTCGCATCATGTGCTGCACACATCGTTGCAACCCGAGGCCTTTCCGGGGGCACACGTGCTTGTCGTCGGCATGGGGTGCTTCTGGGGTGCGGAGCGCCTGTTCTGGACCGTCCCCGGCGTGTTGAGCACGTCAGCCGGTTATGCGGGTGGCTATACCGCCCATCCTACTTACGACGACGTGTGCTCGGGGCGAACCGGGCACGCCGAGGTGGTGCGTGTGGTGTACGACCCACATAACGTCGATCGCGACGCCTTGCTACGCGTGTTCTGGGAAAACCACGATCCCACGCAAGGCATGCGCCAGGGCAAAGACGTGGGTACGCCCTACCGTTCCGCTATTTACGTCAGCGACGTGCGGGAGTTGGCCGACGCCGAAGCGTCGGCACAGCGCTTTCAGAGAGAGTTGGCGCGTGCCGGTTACGGCCTGATCACCACGGAAATCGCGCTGACTAGCCCGTTCTATTTTGCCGAAGATCAGCATCAGCAGTATCTATCCAAGCACCCGGAGGGTGACTGCGGGCTGGGCGGTACCGGCGTGACGTATCCCAGGCTCTAGGCGATGGCGGCGGGCACCTGTCGTGTTACTGCGCAGGTTCCACGCTTTCCACGTAAACCAGCTCACAGGCGCCATCGCCGGTGTCGTCGCGCGTCATTGACGTGTGCCAGCGCCAGCCGCCGGGCCGGCTGGCATCGACCAGAAAGCCTTCCAGGTGGATGACTTCACCGGAGCGCACGCGCTCCAGCTCGCGACGCGCAGCGTCATCGGCAGGAATCATGTGCATGTTGGCGCTGGACTGCTCGATCTCGCGTCGTGGAATGGGAAAGTGATCCACGTGCCAGTGATAGAACCGGTTCTCCTGGCTGATCTGCACTTGCGATAGCACCGCGCTGTCGGACATACGCCCCCAGCCCAGCGCCAGATCAAGCGGAGCAAGTGAGGCGCCGGCGTCGAAGTGGTAATCCTCGCGAGACAGTACGCGCGCGGTGAGCTCGAAACGGGCACGCGTGACCAGCGTGATATCACCGCGTTGGAGAGTGGTGCCTTCGTCCAGGTCGACCTGCGTGGGCGCATCCGGCGCGAGCACACCGGGACCATGCGCGATCGGGCGGTGGTGCCACCAGTGCACGCCGCCCAGCAGGGCGATCAGCAGCAACCCGATCAGGACAACGCGCTGCATGGACCCGTCAGCGCCCCGATGAGCGTGCAGGCTTGGCGTCGGTGATATTCGGCTGCAGCAGCCCGGCGGGCAAGTCGCGGATCACCTCCGCAAAACGCTGCAGGAACGTCCCCATCGACGAGCTCTTGCGCCAGGCCAGGGCGATACGGCGGCTGGGCGGATGGCCGGCGAATTCCAGCAGGTGCACGTTGTCCGTACGGGCCACCGGCGGCTTGATGGCGAGTGTCGGCAAGAGCGTAATGCCCACGTTTGCCGCCACCATCTGGCGCAGCGTTTCCAGGCTGGTGGCGCGAAAGCCCGAGCGCTCGCCCGCGCCGGCAAGCTGACAGACTTCCAGCGCCTGGTCACGCATGCAATGGCCGTCTTCGAGCAACAGCAGGCTCTCGTCTTCCAAGTCGTCGAGCTTCAGCCGCTTCTGCTTGTGCGCGAGAGGGTGATTCTCCGGCACGGCAAGCACGAAGGGCTCTTCGAACAGGAATTCCGTGTGCAGACTTTCTTCGTGCAGCGGCAGTGCGAGGATGCCCACGTCCAACGAACCTTCGCGCAGCAGGCGGATGACCTGTTCGGTCTTTTCTTCGACCAACAGCAGCTCGAGCCTGGGGAACTGCTTGCGGACCTGCGGCACCAGATGCGGCAACAGATAAGGCCCCAGCGTAGGGAAAATCCCCAGGCGCAACGTGCCCGATTCCGGATCGCGCGTGCGTTGCGCAATCGCCTTGATCTCTTCGATCTCCGACAGCACGCCGCGCGCGCGGCGGGCGATCTCGCGTCCCGTTTCCGTCAGCAGCACCTTGCGCGGCGTGCGCTCGACCAGCGCCACGCCCAATTCGTCTTCCAGCTTCTTGATCTGGGTGGACAACGTAGGCTGGCTGACGAAGCTCGCTTCGGCTGCGCGGCCGAAATGGCGGTGTTCGGCCAGAGCCACGAGGTAGTGCAGGTCGCGCAGGTTCATGGGTGGAACCTTCCATCAGATTGATAGTTGATACCTATCATCATGGGGCTATTCATCGATCAGGGCAATGTAAAGCGGTTGGCGTGCTCAGCCGGGTCGCAAAAGGGCGCGCTCATGCCTTCTGGCACTGTGTCCAAAGTCATGGCTGCACCTAGCGTGGAGGTTTGTCTTTCCCCAGGGGAGCTCCCTCGCATGCGTCGTTTCGTCCGCCCACTCGTTCTCACCGCGCTGGCCGCCTGCTGTGGCGCCGCCCTGGCCGCTCCCGCCGCCGATGATCAGCCCCACGGCCGGTTGCCGGGTTGGGCGCAGCCCGAGTCCTATCAGCTCGACTTCAAAGTCGATCCGCGCCAGCAGGATTTCTCCGGCACCACCGTCATCAAGGTCAAGCTGACGCAGGCGTCGGATCATCTGTGGCTGCATGGGCGCGAGCTGAAGATCGGCAAGGTCACCGTTACCGACGCAGCGGGCAAGGCACACGCGGCGAAGTACGTGGAAGTGGCCCCGCAGGAAGGCGTGGTGCGCATCGATTTCGGCAGCACGCTCAAGCCGCAGGAGCTGACGCTCGCCTTTGACTACACCGCGCCGCTCAACCAGCAGTTGCAGGGTTTGTACAAGGTCAGCCACGAGGGCCAGCCCTACGCGATGACGCAGATGGAACCCATCAGCGCGCGCTTCGCTTTTCCGGGCTTCGACGAGCCCGGCTTCAAGACGCCGTTCGACATTCGCCTGACCATTCCCGACGACGAAGTGGGCGTAGCCAACACCAAGCAGGTGAAGGAAGAAGCCGCCGGCAAGGGCTGGAAGAAGCTCACCTTCTCCACCACCAAGCCGCTGCCGACCTACCTTGTCGCCTTTGGCGTGGGTCCGTGGGACGTGGTGAAGGGCCCCGACATTTCGCCGACCGCGTACCGCACCGATACGCTGGAATTGCGTGGTATCGCCGCCAAGGGCGAAGGCCATCGCATGCAGCACGTGCTGGGTGAAACGCCGAGCATCATCCACACGCTAGAGGACTACTACGGCTTCGGTTATCCGTGGGACAAGCTCGACCTGCTCGCCGCACCGGATTTCTCCGCAGGCGCGATGGAAAACCCCGGCCTGGTCACCTTCCGCGACTGGCTGCTGTTGATCGATCCGGATTCCTCGGCCAGCTACGTGCGCGGCTCGTTCAACGTCACTGCACATGAGCTGGCGCACCAGTGGACGGGCGATACCGTCACGCTCGCCTGGTGGGACGACCTGTGGCTCAACGAAGCCTTCGCCACCTGGATGCAGCAGAAGGTGACGCAGAAAGTACATCCGGAATACCGCGCTGACCTCGACCGCGTGCGCGGTGCGCAGGGTGCGATGAACGGCGACAGCCTGGTTACCACGCGCAAGATCCGCCAGCCGATCACCGGCAACGGTGACATCGAAACCGCGTTCGACGGCATCACCTATCAGAAGGGCGCCGCCGTGCTCGGCATGTTCGAAGGCTACGTGGGTGAAACCACGTTCCAGAAGGGCATGCGCGCGTACATCCAGGATCACAAGTTTGGCAACGCCACCGCTGATGACCTGATCGACGCCATCGCGAAAGCCGCCGACAAGGGCGACGACTTCAAGCAGGCTTTCAAGAGCTTCCTCAACCAGCCGGGCGTGCCCTACGTGCAGACCGAGCTGAGCCAGGACGGTGGCAAGACCGTGCTCAAGCTCAGCCAGAGTCGCTACCTGCCGGTGGGCAGCAAGGGCGATACGAGCCAAGTATGGGGCGTGCCGATGTGCGTGCGTTACGGCACGGCCAACGGCAGCAAGGTGAGCTGCGAGCTGCTCGACAAGGCCACCGGTTCCATGGTGCTCACGGACGCGAGCAAGGGCACGTGGGTGCTGCCCAACGCCAATGGCAGCGGCTACTACCGCTTCGCCATGGCGAAGAGCGACCTCACCAACCTCGGCAAGCAGATCGGCAAGCTCGACGACGCCGAACAGCTCGCCTACGCCGACGCTGTCTACGCCAGCTTCAAGCACGGTGACCTCGATGCGGGCGACATGCTCGTCGCGCTCAAGCCGCTGACGGCGTCCAAGACGCGCGAAGTGGCTGTCGCGCCGCTGGGCAGCTTCAACTGGATCTACCGCAACCTTGCACAGACCGATGCGCAGCGCGCCAAGCTCACCGCATGGGCCAAGGCCGCCTACCTGCCGCGCATGACCCAGCTCGGCTATCACCGCAAGGCGAACGAGGCCGACAGCGACTCCCTGCTGCGCAACACCCTCGCCGACGAACTCGCGTTGGTGGTCAAGCTGCCGGAAGTGCGCGCCGAACTGCTCAAGCAGGGTGACGCCGCACTGAAGCGCAAGGCCGATGGCCGCCTCGACCTCGCCGCCGCCGACCCTGACCTGATCGGCAGCGCGCTTGCCGTGGCCGTGCAGGAGCGTGGTAAGCCGGCGGTGGACGCACTCATCGCCGAACTGCCGCAGACCAGCGACCCGGCGCAGCGCAACGCCATCCTCGACGGTCTCTCGGAAGCGAACGATCCGGCACTGACCCTGCAGGTGCGCAACTTCGCCCTCGACAAGAAGGTGAAGGTGGGTGAGATGGGCATGCTGCTGCGCGGCGGCCGCGATACCCGCACCGAACGCGATGCGGCATGGCAGTGGGCTACCACCAACTACGACAAGATCGTGGATCGCACCGGCAGCTTCTCCGGCGGCAGGCTTCCCGATCTCGTCGGCGGTGGCGGTTGCTCGCAGGACGAAGCCGACCGCCTGCAGGCCTTCTTCAAGGACCGCGCGAAGCAGGTGAGCGGCGCCGAGCGCGGCCTCGCACAGGCAAGCGAAACCACCGTGCTCTGCCACGCGCTAGTACAGAAGCAGGACGCCGCAGCGATCCTGCGTTGAGTTAAGGGCTCCTCAAAGGCAGTGGAACCCCCCCGGCCGGGCGACGCAAGTCGCCCGGTTTTTTTATGCGAGCTCAACCCTTTTTCCCTCTGACACCGTTGCACTAAGACAAGGCCGCTTTTCGCGACCTTTCGCCGGCCCCTACACTGGGACGGCCCACCCGGGTAGTCAGGGAGAAAGACATGCGTCGTCCGTGGGGTTGGTTGTGGCCGTTGATGCTGTTGATGGCGCCAGTGCTGGCGCAGGACGTACCGCCGGCACTAAAGGATTGGCAAGACTGGGTACTGCATGAGGCGCCGCTCCATGCCTGCCCAGTACTGGTGACGAATGGCAAGACCATGGGCGCAAAGGAATGCACGTGGCCAGGCCGGCTGGCGCTCGATGCCGGCAAGGACGGGGCACGCTTCGTGCTGGACGTGCACGTGGATGCTCGCAGTTGGGTCAACCTGCCAGGCGACGGCCGGAACTGGCCGCAACAGGTCACGGCTGGTAGCAAACCGCTGGTTGTGCTCGACCACTTCGGAACGCCCTCGCTGCAACTGGAGCCGGGTGACTACAGTGTGCACGGCGTGTTGCCATGGGACAGCCGTCCGGCGCGCCTGCGCGTACCCGGCTCCATCGGTCTGGTGACGCTCACGCTCGACGGGAGTCCAGTGGCGCGCATCGAGCGCGACGCGGACCAGCTCACACTGGGCGAAGCCGCCGCCGCGCAACGCGCGGCCGACGCATTGTCGTTGCGTGTCTTCCGCAAGCTGACAGACGGCATGCCTGCCATGCTGGAAACGCAGTTGCAGTTCAACGTGACCGGCAGCGCGCGCGAGCAGTTGATCGGGCCCGTGCTGCCCAAGGGATTCACCGCCACATCCCTGCAGGGCGGATTGCCCGCACGGTTGGAGAATGACGGACGGCTGCGCGTGCAATTGCGCCCCGGCCATTGGGTGATCTCGCTGGGCGCGCGCGGTGGCGATGTGCTCGAGCATATGGGCGTGACCCTTCCGGGCGATCCCTGGCCGAAGCAGGAGATCTGGAGCTATGCCGACGCCCCGACCCTGCGCACTACGCGCGTGGAAGGGCAGGCCGTCGACGCCGGGCAGGCTGACGTGCCATCCGACTGGAACGACCTGCCCGCCTATGCGCTCGATAACGCGAACGGCCTTTCGGTCGAGCAGGGCACGCGCGGTGGCGAAGGCGGGAAGGGCGACCAGCTCGCTTTGAATCGCGATCTGTGGCTGGATTTCGACGGGCGCGGATTCAGTGCCGAGGACAGGCTCAGTGGAACCCTCACGCGCAGCCAGCGCCTGGATGTCGCTGCGCCCTGGCAATTGCTGAATGCATCACAAGGTGAGCTTCCGATGCTCATCACCGAGGGCGACAAACACACCAGCGGAGTTGAGGTGCGCGATACCAACCTCGAGCTGTCCGCAGGCCTGCGTATGCCTCGCTCCGGGGAGATGCCGAGCGGCGGTTGGCAGTTGCCGCTGGAACGCATTGTGGCGACGCTGCATCTCCCCTACGGTTACCGGCTGATTGGTGCGCCGGGCGCGGATAGCTCGCCCGATTCGTGGATCGCCAGATGGAGTCTGCTCGATCTGTTCGTGGTGGCGTTGATTGCCTTGCTGGCCGGCCGTTTCCTGGGCTGGCCATGGGTGCTGGTCGCGGTGGTGTTCCTCGCGTTGTCCTTGCACGAAAGCGGTGCGCCGCGCTGGACGCTCGCGGTGTCATTGGCGCTGGCGCTATTGATGCGCGCCTTACCGGAGGGCCGCTTGCGGCTTGTTTCACGCCTCGGCGCGGGCGCGTTGTTGTTGCTGGCGACCCTATGGTCGCTGCCGTTTGCTGCGACGCAGATGAGCTACGCCTTGCATCCACAACTGGAGGGCAGCACGCAGTTACCTGTGGAGCAGGAAAACTCAGAGCTGAAGCAGGAGGTTAAGGCAATGCCGGCACCTGCGCCGGCCGTGGAAGAGGCATCGACGAATGCTGCACCGATGCCGCCACCGCCGGCACCGCCAGCGGACGTGGTGGCTGATCAGCCCGTGGCGGGCTATGCGGCGCCGAAGGAGAAGAAGCTGGAGACCGTGACAGTGACAGGCAGCGCCATGCCTGCCTCCATGACCATCGGCCAGGAAATGGATGCTCATAACCCGTTGCAGGCGGGGCGCGGCACACCGCACTGGGATGTCGGCAATAACTATCATCTCGAATGGTCGGGGCCGGTCACGATGGAGCAGAACACGCGACTCGTGATCGCACCCGCGTGGCTTGTGCGGATTCTGCGCGTGATCATGCTGGCCGTGTTGGTGGGTTTGTTCGCGCGACTGGCTCGAGCCTTGTTGAATCCGATACAGGCGCGCTGGCCCGGCTGGGGCCTGCGTGGCGGCACGGCAGCATTACTTGCGCTGGCCTTGTTGCCACATGGCGCCCACGCGCAGAACACACCAAGCGAGCAGATGCTCAATCAGCTCCGCGCGCGATTGACCGAGGCACCCACTTGCACGCCCGATTGCGCGACAGTGGTGCTGGCCCAGCTCCAGGTGGGTGATGACAACGTGGCAGTGGATCTGGAAGTGCATGCGGGCACTCCGATTGCTGTGCCGTTGCCGCAGGGTGACGATGCGCTGGCGTTGCTTGCCGTGTCGCTGGATGGGCGCGACGCCACACTTTCCCGCAAGCCAGATGCCACCTTGGTCAGGATCGATCGCGGTGTGCATCACATCACCTTGCGTTATCGCGTGTCGGCGGTTGATACCGCCAGCCTGCACTTCGCCCTGGTTCCGCAGCGCGTGGTGTTCCATGGCGATGGCTGGGCACCGAATGGCCTGGACGAAGGTCACCTGCTGGGCGATAGCCTTGCGCTCAATCGCGTACGCAGCGCTAGCGGTGGCGGCGCGCTGACAACGGTGGAACAGATTTTCCCGCCCTATGTGAAGTTGACCCGCACGTTGCAGCTAGGCAACGAATGGACGGTCACCAACACGGTCGAGCGTATCGCGCCACTTGACGGTGGCTTCAGTCTGGATCTGCCTTTGCTGCCGGGCGAGCATCCCTTGGGGGACAACGCACGCGTGCACGATGGGCGCATCGGCGTTACCTTCAGCGGTGGGCAGAACGAAGTGCGATGGATAAGCCGGCTCGATCACAGCGACAAGCTTGTGCTCCAGGCACCGGCGCTCGCCGAGCGGGCGGAGCAGTGGGTGCTGCAGTCTGCGCCCATCTGGCACTTCGACGCCAAAGGCGTACCAGGCACTCTCAGTGTCAATGGCCTGACCTACCAGCCGTTGCCGGGCGAGAGTCTGCAGGTCGGCATAGACAAGCCGAAAGCCGCGGCAGGCGACAGCCTGGCTTTTGACGAGGTGGGCGTGAACAGTCACGTAGGCGACCGCGCGACCGAAACCGAACTGTCGCTTGTGCTCCGCAGTACACGCGGCGGCGAGCACCAGATCGGCGTGCCAGCGGGAACGGAGTTGCTGGAAGCCCAGCGTGATGATGCCGCCATCAGCGTTGCCATCCGCGATGGCAAGATCAGCCTGCCGGTCCTGCCTGGGGTGCATCACTATGCGCTGCGCGTACGCGAGCCGCACGGCGTGTCGCTGTTCTCGCGCACGCCGGCATTCACCCTCAACGCACCAGCGGCGAACATCAACTTGAACCAGCTCATGCCGGAGAGTCGCTGGGTGTTGTGGATATGGGGGCCGACGTCTGGGCCGGCTGTCATGTACTGGTCGCAGCTGATTGTGCTGCTGTTCGCCGCGTGGCTGCTGGCGCGTTACGCACCGACGCCACTGAAGTGGTATCAGTGGCTACTGCTTGGCCTGGGCTTCTCCGCGTTTGCCTGGGGTGCCTATGCGATGGTGGTGGCTTGGCTGATCGTGCTCGGGCTGCGCGCGCGCTATACCCTGCCGACGCGCTACAGCGCCCTATTCAACATCTCGCAGGTGGCGCTGGCGCTAGTCACCCTCATTGCCATCGCGGTACTGGTTTCCGCAGTTCCCAAGGGCTTGCTGGGATTGCCCGACATGCATGTGGCCGGCAACCCATTTGACGCGTGGAACCTCCATTGGTTCGCCGACCAGGCTGACGGCGCGTTGCCGCAGGGGGGGCGTGTTGAGCGTCTCGCTGTGGGTCTACAAGATCGCCATGCTGCTGTGGGCCTTGTGGCTGGCGAATGCGCTGATTGGGTGGATACGTTGGGGTTTCGAGGCATGGAGCCAGGGCGGCTATTGGCGCAAGGGTAAGCCAAAGATGGCAGAGCCACCGCCGGTGTCTGAAGCTGCGGAGTAAAAAGAAGGGCGCCGCAGGGCGCCCTTCTTTCTTGCGGGGATGGATCGAATCAGGCGTCGTCCGCCACCTTCAACACCAGCTTGCCGGTGTGACTGCCATCGAACAGACGGTTGAGTACGAGCGGTGCGTTTTCCAGGCCATCCGCCACGGTTTCGCCGGCTTTCACCTTGCCGCTTATGACCCAACCGACCAGGTCCTGCACGGCACGTGCCTGGTCCTTGTAGTCGAAGGCGAGAAAGCCGCGCACGGTGAGGCGCTTGACGATGATCACGCCGTAATCGTCGGAAGACTTGCTGCCGCTCGCATAGTTGGCGATGAGTCCGCACAGCGCGACGCGGCCGCCATTGACCATGCGTGACAACACTGCACGCATCACGGGGCCGCCGACATTCTCGAAGTTCACGTGTACGCCATCGGGTGTCGCTTCGGCGAGTTTCTGCTTGAAGTCGTCGGCCTTGTAATCGACGGCGGCATCGAAGCCGAGATCATCGACCAGATGGCGACACTTCTCTGCACCGCCTGCGATGCCCACGACGCGCGCGCCGCGCAGCTTGCCGATCTGCCCCGCGATAGAACCCACCGAACCGGCGGCTGCCGACACGACGAGTGTTTCACCGGCTTCGACGGGGGCAATTTCGGTGAGGCCGTAATACGCCGTGATGCCACTGAAACCGCAGGCGCCCAGCAGCGTGGGCAGCGCGACGGGCGGCTTAGGTGGCAGCTTCACCCAGTAACCCATCTTCTTCTCGTCGATCAGGGCGTAGTCCTGCCAACCCACCAGACCTTGCACGAGATCACCCACCGCATAGTGCGTCGACTTCGACGCCACCACACGGCCGATGCCTATGCCACGCATCACTTCACCAATGGCGACGGGCGGCATGTATTGCGGAATATCGCTCATCCACACGCGATTGGTGGGATCCATGGAGATGTACAGCACGCGCACCAGCGCCTGGCCGTCAGCCAGTTCGGCTACGGGCGTTTCGCGCAGGTCGAAGTTATCCAGGCTGACAAGCCCTTCTGGGCGGGTTTTCAGCAGCAGTTGGCGATTCATGACGCTCATGGTGTTCTCCGGATCAGACGGCGCGCGCGCCGCCGTCAATGACGAGTTCCGCCGCGGTGACGAAGCGGCTTTCATCGGAAGCAAGATAGAGCACGGCGTAGGCGATATCGTCCGGGTCGCCCAGGCGGTGCATGGGAATGCCGCGTGTGAGTTTCTTCGTGGCCTCTTCTTCGCCCAGCTTGTCGAAGAACGGCTTGACGATGCCGGTGCGGATAAAGGCGGGATGGATCGAGTTACAACGCACGTCGATCCGCTGCCGCGTGCAGTCCATCGCTACCGATTTGCTCAGGCTTGCGACGGCGGCTTTCGAGGTGTTGTACGCGGTGTAGTCCGGATCGATTTTGAAAGCGGCGAGTGACGAGATATTCACGATGGAGGCGGGCTGGGCGTCGCGTAGATAGGGCAGGGCGTGCTTGCAGCCCAGCATCACACTGTCCACGTTGACTGCCATTACCCGATGCCATTCCTTCAGCTCGATGCGCTCCACACCGCCGAGCGAGCCGATACCGGCGTTGTTGACGAGTACGGACAGGCCGCCCATGGCTTTTGCCGCATCGGCCAGCGTGCGCTGCCAGGTGGCCTCGTCGCTCACATCCTGCACGGCAGACCACGCCACCGTGGCGCCGTTCTCGCGGTTGATTTCAGCGGCGACGGCAGCCACGCCATCGCCGTCGATATCGGTGAGGAACACCTTGGCGCCATGACGCGCAAGCATGCGGGCGGATGCAGCGCCAAGGCCACCCGCGGCGCCGGTGACGAATGCGCGCTTGCCAGCGACGCGTGGAGCAAGAGTTGACGCCATGCCATGTTCTCCGGGATCAGACACTGAGATAGCCGCCATCGACGTTCAAGATCGCGCCGGTGGTGTACGACGCGGCGTCGGATGCCAGGTACAGCGCTGCACCCGCCATTTCCGAGGGTTGCGCTACGCGGCGCATTGGCACGTGTGCCAGCGCCTGCTTGAGGATGGCTGGCGTATTGACCAGCACCGAGGCAAATTTGGTATCGGTCAGGCCCGGAAGCAGTGCGTTGCAACGCACGCCTTGTTCGGCGCATTCGACGGCAAACGCCTTGGTCATGGAGATCACGGCGGCCTTGGTGATCGAGTAGATGCCTTGCTGGAACCCCGGCACCACGCCGTTCACCGATGCCACGTTGACGATGGAGCCACCACCGCTTTTCGCCATGAGCTTCGCGCCATAGGAGGACATGTAGAAGTAGCCGCGAATGTTCACATCCACCGTCTTCTGGAACACCGATGGGTCCGTGTCGGTGATGTGGCCGAAATAGGGATTGGTGGCCGCGTTGTTGACCAGGATGTCGAGGCGGCCATGCTTGACTTCGACCTGTGCATAGAGCGATTCGATCTGTTCCATCTCGCCGATATGGCAGGCGATGGCCTCGGCCGAGCCGCCTTCGGCAACAATGCCGTCGACCACGGCCTGGCAGTCGGCCTGCTTGCGGCTGGAGACGATGACGTGGGCGCCGTGCGTGGCGAGCAGCTTGGCGATCTCGGCGCCGATGCCACGGCTGGCGCCGGTGACGATGGCGATCTTGCCGGTAAGGTCGAAAGTGACGGGTTTGCTCATGGATAGCAGAGTCCGGTGGAGTGGAAGTTCGGCACGGTCATATGGGCTTCAAGTGGCGGCTTGGGATGCGGCCTTACCGCAACGTCACCAGTTGTTCGTCGCGCACGCGTTCAAGATGTGGCCACGCGTTGTAGGTCATCAGGCTTGGCCCGCGCGAGCCTAGCCGGAGCCGCGTCACGCCCGTGTTCACGAGCGACCAGCTGAGTTCAAACGCCTTCGACGGATGCGCTTGCAGCAGGGCGCTGGCCATGACGGCAATGGGGCCGCCCGAGGTGAACGCCCAGATCGTGTTCGCGTCGCTTTCGGTCAGTTTCCGCAGAGCATCCAGTACGCGCTGGCGGAAGCTGTCCCAGCTTTGGATGTAGTCCGCGTCGTGTTCGCCGCTGGTCCATCGATCGAGTGCATCGACGAACAGTTGCTGGAAGGAACGATAGGGATCAGCTTCCCGCTTCATGGCGTCACGCAGCGCGCCGGGCGCAGCGAGTTCGGGCCGCAGACGGGCCAGCAGTTCGAGATGATCGACTTCGTCCAGGCCGGGCATCACGATGGGTTCTGCGTCCACGCCTGCGGCTTGTAGGCAAGGTATCGCCGTGTCGCGATGACGGACGCGTGGCCCCATGGTGACGAGGTCGGGTTTGGCGCCGCACTCGGCAAACCATTTGCCCAGCAGTGTGGTTTGCCGTTCGCCCAGTGGCGACAACTGGTCGTAGTCCTCGGCATGGAAGCTGGCCTGTCCGTGCCGGATCAACAGTAGTTCGCGCATGCATCAGTCCTTGGCGCGCATCAGTCGGCGGCAACGCATGCCCATGTACTTCGCTGCATCACCGAAACCCGCAAATTGCGGGTTGGTGGTCTGACCCAGCGCGTAGCGGCGATAGATCTGCTGGATGATCACCATCAGGCGGAACAGGCCGAAGACTTCGTAGAAGCGCCAGCACGAGACATCGATGCCAGTGCGTTCGCCGTAGTAATCCACTACCTCGCGACGGGTGAGCATGCCCGCTTCGTGCGTGGGTTGGCGGCGGAATGACTGGAACACCGGATCGTCGTCCGCTTGCACCCAGTAAGCGAGCGAACTGCCCAGATCCATCAATGGATCGCCGATGGTTGCCAGTTCCCAGTCGAGCACACCGACGATATCGAGCGGGTTGTCCGCCGCGAGCACGACGTTGTCGAAGCGGAAGTCGTTGTGGATGACGCAACTGCCGTTGTCGTGTGCTGGCTGCTGGGCGTCAAGCCAGGCGATAACGTCGTCGCAGGGGTCTGAGCCTTCCGTTGCGGCCTGTCGCCAGCGTTCGCTCCAGCCGGCGAGCTGTCGAGCGATATAGCCCTCGCCTTTGCCGAAGTCCTTGAGCTCCGGTTGCGTGGCATCGACCTGATGCAGTTCGATCAGTCGGTCGATAAAGCCTATGCACAGCGCACGCACACCCTCGCGGTCGAGGCCTAACTCGTGCGGTAGGTCACGGCGCAGGATGGTGCCATTCAATCGCTCCATCACGTAGAAATCCTGCCCGATCACGCTCTCGTCGTCGCAGCGCGCGAGGATGGCCGGTACGTAGGGATAGCTGGCCTCGAGGGCGCCCATGATGCGTGCTTCACGCATCATGTCGTGCGCGGACTTTGCCTTGGCACCGCGCGGCGGGCGACGCAACACGAGTTCGCGATGGGGGTAGTGCAGGAGATAAGTGAGGTTGGATGCCCCGCCGGGGAACTGCTTCACGGCGGGCGTGCCCTCCAGCCCGGCGATGTGCTGCTTCAGGAAAGCATCAACATGGGCGACATCGAAAGCATCTTCGTCGCGCACGGCGCGTGCCTGATCGGGGATAGCCGTCATGCGTGATTCTCCGTGGACAACTGCGCTTTGGCTTCGAGTTTGGCGACCACGGCGCGATGGACTTCGTCAGGACCATCGGCCAGACGCAGCACGCGTGCATAGGCGTAGAGCCGCGCCAGCGGGAAGTCGTCGGTGAGCCCGGCGCCGCCATGGATCTGGATGGCCGCCTCGGCGGCTTGCTGAGCGACGGAGGGCACCACAACCTTGATCTGCGAGATCAGGCTGAGCGCGGCCTTGGGGCCGTATTGGTCCAACGTCCAGGCAGTTTTCAGCGTAAGCAGCCGTGCTTGCTCGATGGCCATGCGCAGGTTGGCGACGATGTCGGCGTTGCCGCCTAGCTTGATCAGGGGCTGCCCGAATGCCACGCGCGACTGCGCGCGTTTGCATAGCAACGACAACGCCCGTTCGGCCGCGCCGAGTGCGCGCATGCAGTGGTGCACGCGCCCCGGACCCAGCCGCCCCTGTGCGATCTCGAAGCCGCGCCCAGGGCCCAGGATCACGTTGGACGCGGGCAACCGTACGTTGGCGAAATGCAGCTCGCCATGGCCGGATGGCTCGTCGTAGTCGTGGAACACCGGAAGCATGCGCTCGATGTGCACACCCGGCGCGTCGAGGGGGCAGATCACCATGCTGTGGCGCTGGTGCGGTTCGGCGTCCGGGTCGCTCAGCCCCATGAAGATCACGAAGCGGCAGTGCGGATGACCAAGGCCGGTCGTCCACCACTTGCGGCCGTTCAGCACGATCTCGTCGCCTTCCAGCATGGCGGTTGCCCGCATGTTGGTGGCGTCGGAGGAGGCCACCTCAGGCTCCGTCATGGCGAACCCTGAGCGGATGTCGCCACGCAGCAAGGGCTCCAGCCATTGCTCGTGTTGTTGGGCAGAGCCATAGCGATGCAGTACCTCCATGTTGCCGGTGTCTGGCGCGCTGCAGTTGAACACCTCGGGCGCGATAAACGAATGGCCCATGATTTCCGCGAGCGGCGCGTATTCCACGTTGCTCAGGCCGGGGCCACCTTCCAGATCGGGCAGGAACAGGTTCCACAGACCGGCGTCGCGCGCTCGCGTCTTCAACTGCTCCATCACAGCCGGCTGCCGCCATTGGCGATGATCGGTGCCACCGGCAAGTTGCGAGGTGTAGACCGACTCGGCGGGGAGCACTTCCTCGCGCATGAAACGTTCCAGGCGTTCGGCAATGACGCGGGTGCGTTCGGAAGGGGCGAAATCCATGGTGGGTCTCCTTGAGGACGCTCTGATCTATTCAACGCGGGTGGCATGACGTCCAGAAAGCCCGCAGGGTGTGGGGCGTGACACAGCCCAGGCTGGTTGCCTGGGCAAGTTGCGCACCGCACCCTGCGGGCTTTCTGGACGTCACCCGCAGGGCCGGCTCTGTTTGCCTGCCGCTGCGCGCCGCGCTGTCTCGACAGGCCACCAGCCTGCCTTCAACAGCGCAACACGCAGCGGCAGGCAAACAGAACCGGTGACACCCACGTTGAATAGATCAGAGCGTCCTTAACTTCCCATGGAGCGTACGCTTCAGACAGCTGATAATTGAAATGAATATGCTTTATGGGTTGGCATTAGTCTGATGAATGGGTGGGAAGTTATGGAACGTGATGGCCGCATCGACCTGAATCTGTTCCGCGTCCTGGACGCGATCTACACGCAGGGCGGCGTCAGCGCAGCGGCACGCGTGCTACACCTGACCCAGCCGGCGGTGACGCATGCCTTGCGTCGCCTGCGCGACCAACTGGGCGATCCATTGTTCGTCCGGCAGGGCAATCGCCTGCTGCCCACGGATAAAGTGCGAGCGATGATGCCCGCGGTGCAGGCGCACCTGAAAGGGTTGCTGGCCAGTACGCATGCGCAGCCCGTATTCGACCCGTCGCAGTTGCAGATGGAATTCGTCATCGGTTTTCGCGACATCCTCGAGTCGATTGCGCTGCCGCGATTGATGGCGAGTATCGGGAGCGAAGCACCAGGCGTGCGTGTGGTGAGCCGGCGCGTGGCGGCCGAAGATGTGGAACGCGACCTGGGCACGGGTGCGCTGGACTTGGCGGTAGATCGCCCCTTGCGCGCAGGGGAACGCATCTCACATCGGCGCCTGCTGGATGAGACGCTGGCGGTGGTGATGCGACGCGATCACCCACTGGCGAATCAACTGCGACGAAGCGACTACCTGGCGGCGCAGCACGTCACCGTGTCGCCGCTGGGCGAATCGAGCGCGCTGGATACCTTGCTGGGCCAGAACGGCATGTTCCGCGAGGTGCGCATGGTGGCGCAGCACTACTTTTCGGCATGTCAGATCGCTGCCGCCAGCGACCTGCTGCTGACCGTGCCCAAGGCGTACGCTGACCATCTCGCGGCGCTGCTGCCCATCGCGTTGCAGCCGTTGCCGGTTCGTATCCGTGCCATTCCCATCCTTGCCTGTTGGCACGATTCCAAGGACGACGACCAGCCCCATCGCTGGTTTCGTGAACGTCTCGTCAAGTCGATCACCGGCGCGATGCAATCGACGCCGCGATGACTTGCGGGTGCCACGGCAGCGGGCGCAGGATGAGCAGTACGGCGCGGCGCCTTCCCTGCGACCCGCGCTGATCTGACTCCAGGACACGCCCGGCGGCTTTCCGCCGGGCGGTCCCCATGACGAGGTGTCCTTGCATGTCCGAGCAGTTGCCAGCCCCTGAGGTCGTCTACGACCCGACGGATCCGATGAATCGCAAGGAGCAGATGTTCCCGCGCCTTGACCCCTCCATGGTCCGGCGCATCGCCGCCTACGGGCAGGAGGAACACGTACCGGCTGGCACGGTGCTGTTCGAGCGCGGCCAGCGCGGCGTCGACTTCTTCCTTGTGCTGGACGGCATCGTCGAGATCTTCGATGTCGACAAGTACGGTCAGTCCAATGTCTTCACGATGTACTCGTCGCGGCAGTTCAGCGGCGAGATGAACATGTTCAACCGCCGCGCAGTGATGGCGTCCGCGCGTGTGGCCATGGACAGCCACATACTGCGCGTGCACTCGGATGATTTTCGCCGCATGGTGGCCGCGGAAGCGGACATCAGCGAAATCATCATGCGTGCCTTCATCCTGCGGCGCGTGGGTTTGATCCGCGCTGGCTTCGGCGGCGTGGTGCTGGTTGGGCCGGGGCACAGTGCCGATACCTTGCGGCTGGAGCGCTTCCTTGTGCGCAACGGCTATCCCCATCGCCTGATCGACACGGAGAGCGAGCCCGAAGCCGACGGCTTTATCGAGTGTTTCCAACTCGCCCACGAGCAGCTTCCCGTGGTGATTTGCCCGGAGCGCTGCTTCCTGCAAAACCCGACCACCGCGGAGCTTGCCGACGAACTGGGGATTACCGAAACCATCGATCCGGATTTTGTCTATGACGTAGTGGTGGCCGGTGCGGGCCCCGCGGGGCTGGCCGCTGCCGTATACGCGGCGTCGGAAGGGCTATCGACCCTGGTGGTAGAAGGCGTTGCGCCGGGCGGGCAGGCGGGCACCTCGTCCAGAATCGAGAACTACCTGGGCTTTCCCACCGGCATCTCGGGACAGGCGCTGGCGGGGCGCGCGCAGGCGCAGGCGCAGAAGTTCGGCGCGCGGCTGGCGATTTCGCGACAGGCCTCCGGTATCGACTGCTCGGTGCAGCCGTATCGCATCGCCCTGGACGACGGCCAGAGCGTGCAGGCGCGCGTCGTGATCGTGGCGACGGGTGCGCGGTATCGCAAGCTGGATGTTCCTGGCTATGCACAGTTCGAAGGCGCGGGCATCCACTACGCCTGTACGGCGATGGAGGGCCAACTGTGCAAGGGGGGGCGAAGTGGTGGTGGTCGGCGGCGGCAACTCGGCGGGGCAGGCGGCGGTATTTCTGTCGCGCATCGCCTCGCATGTGCATGTGTTGGTCCGATCGTCAGGATTGGCGGCCACCATGTCCGATTACCTTGTGCAGCGTATCCTGCGCTCTTCGTCGATCAGCTTGCATACGCACAGTGAGATCGTCGGGCTTGAAGGAGAGGGGCGCCTGAGCCAGGTGACATGGCAGCAGCGCGACACTGGCGAGCTGACCACGCGCCACGTCAACAACGTCTTCGTGATGATCGGCGCGGAACCCAATACGGATTGGCTGAAGGATTGCCTGGCGCTGGATGACAAAGGCTTCGTACTCACCGGCCGCTGTACTCAGGGCCATTTGCTCGAATCGCCTTATGCCACCACCAAGCCCGGCATCTTTGCGGTGGGCGACGTGCGTTCCGGCTCGGTCAAGCGCGTGGCGTCGAGCGTGGGCGAAGGTTCGGTGGTGGTCCAGGCGGTCCATCACTATCTGGTGCCGACGCCGGTTTGAGCGTGTGCCCAAGGACGGCAAGGGGTATGTCCAGGCCCTACACTGTGGCTTTCTATCAGCGGAAAGCAGCGATGTCGCTTCAGTCGTGTCCATCGGTTCTCGTTTGCCGTGCAGGGCGCCGCGCGCATGGCTGAAGTGCGTGAGGCCATCCTGGACGCTGCGCGTGTACTGGGCGATCGACTGGAGGCGGAGTTGCTGCTCGTCCACGTTCTGGACAAGCCGCGTAGCTGGTTGATTGCGCATGCCGACGATGTATTGGATGAAGCCCAGTCTTCCGCTTTTTCCGAGCTGGTAGAGCGCCGTCGCGGCGGCGAACCGGTGGCGTATATCACCGGGCATCGCGGCTTCTGGACGCTGGAGCTGGAGGTCACACCTGCCACGCTGATTCCGCGCCCCGAAACCGAACTGTTAGTGGAACTCGCGCTGGCGCGGATGACGCCGCGCGCACGTGTCGTGGACCTGGGCACAGGCAGTGGCGCCATTGCGTTGTCCATTGCGCGCGAAAGCCCTGCGGCCAGCGTCGTCGCCACTGACGCGAGTGCCGACGCGCTCGCCGTGGCGCAGCGCAACGGTGAGCGTCACGGCATTCGCAACGTGCGTTTTGTGCAGGGCGATTGGCTCGCGCCATTGGCTGGCGAGCACTTCGAGTTGATCGTATCCAACCCGCCCTACATCGAGGCGGACGACCCTCATTTGGGACAGGGCGATCTTCGCTTTGAGCCGTCGTCCGCGTTGGCGTCCGGTGTGGATGGTCTGGAGGATATTCGCCGCATCGTCGCGCAGGCGCGTGATCATCTGGCGCCGGACGGGTGGCTGTTGATGGAGCATGGCTGGAATCAGGGCGCTGCCGTGCGCGAGATACTTTCGTCGGCGGGCTATCACGACGTTCTTACCGTGCAGGATCTGGAGCAGCGCGATCGCGTGAGTGGTGGCGTCTGGGGACGTGACGTCTAAGAGCCGGTTCAAAATCTCCAGGCTTGTTGCTCGTCATTCCGGCGTAGGCCGGAATCCAGTGGCCCTGCCGCATGGTTTTCGCGAAACAGCCAAACGCTTTGATGGCACGCGACAATCGACTGCGTTCGACACTGGATTCCGGCCTACGCCGGAATGACGGTGAGGAAAAATGGGCCCTCGGTCGAGACCATAAGCAGGCTCTAAGCAAACAAAAACGCCGCGCTAAGCGCGGCGTTTTCGCAGTACTTCAGGATTCTGGCAAATCAGGCCGTGACCTGACTGCGCGTTTCCACCTGCGGAAAACGGGCATGGATGGCGCTGCGAATGCTGGGCAGGTCCAGACCGGCCATGGTGAGCACTTGCTCGCGGCTGCCGTGCTCCAGGTATACGTCCGGCAGGCCCAGGTGCAGGATCGGCTTGACGATGCCGTGCGCAGCCAGGCACTCCGCCACGCCACTGCCCGCACCGCCGGCGACGGCGTTGTCTTCCAGCGTGACGAACGCATCGTGTGTACGCGCCAGCTCGAGGATCATCGCCTCATCCAAGGGCTTCACGAAGCGCATGTTCACCAGCGTGGCATCCATCTCGGCGGCGATTTCCGCGGCCGGGGCGAGCATGGCGCCGAAGCTCAGTAGGGCGAGACCATGGCCGCGACGGCGCAGCTCGGCCTTGCCGATGGGCAATGTTTCCAGCTCCTGCTGTAGCGGCACACCGGGGCCGGTACCGCGCGGATAGCGGATGGCTGCCGGGCCAGGATGCTCGAAGCCTGTGGTGAGCATCATGCGGCACTCGTTCTCGTCCGACGGCGCCATGATCACCATGTTCGGCAGGCAGCGCAGGTAGGTGAGGTCGAAGCTGCCGGAATGTGTCGCGCCGTCCGGGCCGACCACGCCGGCGCGGTCGATGGCAAATGTCACGTCCAGGTTCTGGATCGATACGTCGTGGATGGCCTGGTCAAAGGCACGCTGCAGGAAGGTGGAGTAGATCGCCACCACCGGCTTGGCGCCTTCGCAGGCCATGCCGGCGGCCAGCGTCACCGCGTGCTGCTCGGCAATCGCCACGTCGAAGTAGCGCTGCGGGTATTCCTTGGAGAAGCGCACCAGGCCCGAGCCTTCGCGCATCGCCGGGGTGATGCCCAGCAGGCGCTCGTCGGCGGCCGCCTGGTCGCACAGCCAGTCGCTGAAAATGTCGGTGTAGGTCGGCTTGGACGGGCCGGACTTTTTCGTCAGGCCGGCCTGCGGATCGAACGGACCCACCGCGTGGTATTCGATCTGCGCCTGTTCGGCGGGAGCGTAACCCTTGCCCTTGGTGGTGATCACGTGCAGCAGTTGCGGGCCGGGCAGACCCTTCACCGTACGCAACGCAGCGAGCAATTGCGGGATGTTGTGGCCGTCGATCGGGCCGGTGTAGTGGAAGCCCAGTTCCTCGAACAGCGTGCTGGGCACGATCATGCCCTTGGCATGTTCCTCCCAGCGCTTGAAGAAGCGGCCGAAGAACGATTGCCGGGGAATCGCCTTTTTCGCGCGCTCGCGCAGCGCGTTGAGGCGACGGCTGGACATGGCGCGTGCGGCCATCTTGGTCAGCGCGCCGACGTTCTCGCTGATCGACATGCCGTTGTCGTTGAACACGACCAGCATGTCCGGCTCTACGTCGCCGCCGTGGTTGAGCGCTTCGAAGGCCATGCCGGCGGTCATCGCGCCATCGCCGATCACGGCGACAACCTTGCGGTGGTCGCCCTTGCGCTGCGCGGCGATGGCCATGCCGAGCGCGGCCGAGATCGAGGTGGACGAATGGCCCACGCCGAAGGTGTCGTACTCGCTTTCCTCACGACGTGGGAACGGCGCCAGGCCATCCTTTTTCTTGATCGTCGTGATGCGGTCACGGCGACCGGTGAGAATCTTGTGCGGGTAGCACTGGTGGCCCACGTCCCACACCAGGCGGTCGTGCGGCGTATCGAATACGTGGTGCAAGGCCACCGTCAGTTCCACCACGCCCAGCCCGGCGCCGAAATGGCCGCCAGAACTGGCAACGGCTTCAATCAGGTACTGGCGCAGCTCTTCGGCGACGGCCGGAAGGTCGTCGTCGGCAACTTTGCGCAGGTCGGCTGGCGTCTCGATGGGCGCCAGATGGGGGTAGCGGGACAGGTCGTTCATTTGCGTATTGTTGGCCCTGTCAGGAAGCGGAGCAAGGGCGGCCGGATGAAAACTTGCGGACCCGTTCGTGCCGTGGCGCCGACATGGTTGTGGGAGTGCTTCATCACGATGGTTCAGCCAGGGCCCTCACGCAAGTGAGGGCAAGGCTTTCGTCTACTTGCAGCTCAGGTGGATTGCCGCTCGCCTGCCGATGGGCGGGGCGGCTGCGGTATCGGTGAGTATCGTCGCGCGGTGATACGCAGGACGTGTCGCGGTCAGGTCATATGCTCGCGGCGGTCGCGCGGCAGATGGTTGACCAGGAATTCCATCTGGTCGGCCAGGATGTTGCGGTTGGACAGGATCAGGTGCTCCACCCAGCTTGGGCGGTAGGGCACCGCCAGCAGCGGCATGTTGGCTTGCTGGGGCGTGCGGTTGCTCTTCCGCAGGTTGCAGGCGAGGCAGGCGCTGACCACGTTCTCCCAGGTGTCCTTGCCATGCTTGGAAATAGGCAGGACATGGTCGCGAGTCAGATCGCCCCGGCTGAAGCGCTGCCCGCAATACATGCACAGATAGCGGTCGCGCGCGAAGAGGGCGCTATTGGTCAATGCGGGCGAGGGGTCGATCGCATGGTCGCGGCAGTGGCCGGTGCTGGCGACGATGGGGTGCAGCGAAAGCATGCTTTGCAGGCCGCTCAGACGGTTCTGCCCGCCGTGGACGGTGATGCAGGGATCGCCCAGCGTCCAGGCGACGGCGTCGCGGACGTAGAGGCAAACCGCTTCCTGCCAGCTGATCCAGTCAAGAATTCGGCCGGCGGCATCCAACGACAGCACGCGGGTCGAATGTAGGTCGACAACGCGGCTAGGTACTTCCATCAGCATGCAAAACCGTCCTTCAACCCAGGGGAATGAACGTGCGGGCGCAGCAAATGCTCGTAACAAGGCCGAGGATAGACCAAATCCATGACAGAACACACGCAAATGACTGTCGGGGCAGGAGATAGGGACAGACTTTCGGGTGTTCTCGCGCCAGCGGGAGCGCTGATATAGTGGTCGTTCATCTGTAGACCCGAGGCCGGGTTTGGGAGGGGGAGCCTAGGTGGCTACCCCGGCGCGGCTGGGCAGAGGTAGTCAACGTGGCTGAAGTACTTTTCTACGAGCGTCCTGTTCCGCTCAACCGCACGGAACATAAGGATCTGCGCATCAAGCCGATCCCGAACCTGAAGTTCGCGAGCACCGTGCATTCGGTGCCGCTGACCGGTGTCGAGTTTCCTGCAGCCGCGCGCGACTTGCCGATCCTGTTCGGCGGCCTGACGGTCGACAGCGCCGGTCCGCTGGCCCTGCTTGGCCTGCGCGAGAACGAGAACCTGTTTATCAATGCCGATGGCCACTGGGAAGCGAATGCGTACATCCCGGCCTTCGTGCGCCGCTATCCGTTCGTGTTGGCCGAAAAGCCGGCTGGCGCGGAAGGCGACGATTTCACCGTGTTCCTCGACGAAGCCTATGAAGGTTTCAACACGGCCGAAGGCGAAGCCCTCTTCAAGGACGACGGCAGCGAAACCGAAGTGCTGAACAACGCCGTGCGTTTCCTCGGCGAATACCAGCAGCACGTGTCGCGCACGCAGTGGTTCATGGAGCAGCTGCGTAAGCACAACCTGCTTGAGCCGCGGAACATCCGCCTCGAGAAGGACGGCAAGAGCATCAACCTCAATGGCCTGTTCGTGGTCAACGAGGAAAAGCTGCGCCAGCTCGACGAGAAGACCGCCCTCGAATTCCTGCGTGAAGGCGTGTACGGCTGGATCTACGCACACCTGTTGTCGCTGGCCAACATTGATCGCGTGTCGCAGCGCCTTAGCGAGCGCGAGCAGAGCCTGGAAGCGATCCCCGCTTTGAAGAACTGATGGTCTTGACGCCACGGCGCCGACAGGTGCCGTGGCGTCCTTCGCCGGCGCGCCAGCGTCGGGCGGCTCCCTTCCCCCATGGTCCGGCAGGCCCGGACATCCTCACGTCGCCCACGCAGGGGCGAGCGATATGCTTGAACGTGGCGCCGGGTGTGCACTGTCATGGGTGCAATCCTCCATGCCGGGGCAAGCATGTCCGAGCAGAACAAACGCGTAGTGTTGTCCTATGTCGACGCGTTCAATCGCGCCGACCTCGATGGTGTGTGCGCCATGTTTGCGCCAGACGCGCTGATCTACGGAGCGCTGGGTTGGGGCGGCCTCGAGCGGGCGCGCCCGGTATGGGATCAGCTGATGCGTTGCTTTCAGATGAGCCTGGAAGTGGATGCGGTTGCCGCCGAAGGTGATCATGTGGTGGTGCGTTACACCGAGCGTGGCCGCTCGGTGCAGTCGTTTCTCGGCGGCCCCGTCACCGGCAGGGACTATGAGTTGCCGACCATGGAATGGTTCGTGGTGAAAGAAGGCCACATCGAACGCCGTTGGGGCGTTCGCGATACAGCGGCGATGTTTCGACAGATGGGATTACCGCTGCCTTGAACGCGGCCATTTAGTCCTCGTAAGTGAGGTGGGGGCGCCAATCGGCGCCACGGCCTTCGGGCAAGCAGTCCAGCACGTTCCACAACGGCCAGATCGGATCGACATGGCGTTGGTCCTGGCCTTCCTCGGCGGGTGCGAACATCAACTCACTGCACCAGGTGTGGTGGATCTGCCCATCGCGCCGCAGGAAGACGTTGAGTGCGGGTAGCTGGCTGCCATCCGCGGTCTCGCCGTGATAGTCCGCGTTGTACGTGTTGTGCGCGGACGACAGCAGGTGCAGGTAGCGCCAGCCGCGTTCGCGTGCGAAATGGCGGATGCGTTGGATAGGCGATTTGGCAACTACTGCCACGTTCACGCGTTGGCGCAGGTGTGGCATCTCGCCGTCGAGCGCATCGAGGATCGACGAGCACGACGGGCATGGCGCCGACATCGCCGGGCCAAACATGAAGCTATAGATGGCCAGTGTGTCCTTGCCCTCGGCGAATAGATCCGACAGGCGCGTCTGGCGCTCGATATCGGTGTCTAGCGGCGTGTCGCCTTCGTCGTCGAAGTGATAGTCCACCGGAATCACGCCGCCCAGGGGTAGCGCGCGCCGCAGGGCGGCGGTGGCTTCGGTCTGCCTGCGCAGCTCCATTTCGGCTCGCAGCAGCCGGTTCCGTGCGACGCGATAGGCATGGGTTTCGCCGGGAAATCGCACGTTGTGCAATGACTCAGTCATGACTGTCTCCCGTCATGCGGTGGCCGCGCTCCGTGCGGCCGAAGATGTGTCTCAACGTACAGGCTTGGCCAGTCGCAACAGGTCCGCGGCGTAGCCCGCGCTTTCGTAGACGGCCCGTGCGCGTTCGTTACCTGGAAACACGGCCAGCGTTACCAACTGGCAGCGATGTTCGCGCGCCCAGCTTTCCGTGTGATCGAGCAGCGCCCGACCTACGCCGCGCCCTTCGTAAGCTTGGGCGACGGCAAGATCCGAGATATGGCAGTTGCTGCGGCCGGTGAAGTAGTCCTGCGTCTTTTGCAGATGGACGAAGCCGACCGGCTCGCCATCATCATCCTCGGCCACGAACAGAAAGCTGTTCGCCGGTTGTTCGTCCAGATGGCGGCGGAGCTCGTTGCGAATGCCTTCGATGCACTCGTGGCGTCGTCGCCACGGCGGCAGGGTGAAATCCACGAAGCGGGGCACCAGGCTGAGAATGAAGTCGTCGTCGTCCTCGGCCAGACGAATCATGTACGTGGCATCGCTCATGCGGAAACAGCCGGCTTAGTGAGAGAAGTTTGTCGTTTCTACACCCAGTTGCAGAGCAGTGGTAGTCCCGGAGACGCGAAAAATGTTGGGCGCGGGGAGTGCTTGCCCCAAAGAAAAAGGCCCCTCCGTCAGGAGGGGCCTTTTCGGTGCATCACATCACGCAATGGCGGGGAGGGTATCCACGCCGGCCTCAATGGCGGCCTTGTGGGTCAGGCTGCGCGGCAGGATGCGGGCGAAGTAGAACTTTGCCGTGTCGCGCTTGGCCTGCTTGAACGCTTCCTGCTGGCTGCTGTTGGCCAGCGCGGCCACGTTGCGGGCCCACATGTAGGCGAGGGTGACGTAACCGGAGTAGTACAGGTAGTCCATCGCGGCGGCGCCCAGCTCTTCCGGGTTGGCCAGTACGCGCTGGGCCAGGGCCAGGGTGAGGTCCGCCCATTCCTTGGTCTGCTTGGCGAGCGGAGCGATCAGGCTGGCCATGGCAGCGTCCTGCGCGTGCTGCTGGCAGAAGGCCTGGATTTCCTGCAGAAACACCTTGAAGCCAACGCCCTGCAACTGGAGGATCTTGCGGCCCAGCAGATCGGCGGCCTGGATGCCGGTGGTGCCTTCGTACAGCGTGATGATGCGGGCGTCGCGCACGAACTGTTCCACGCCGTTCTCACCGATGTAGCCGTGGCCGCCGTACACCTGCAGCGCTTCCTTGGTGCATTCCTGCGCCAGTTCGGTGACCACGCCCTTGGCGATCGGGATCAGGAACGCGACCAGATCGCTGGCCTGCTTGCGGGCTGCTTCATCGGCACCGCGCGCTTCCACGTCGGTCTGCAGCGCGGTGTAGAACAGCAGCGTGCGCGAGCCTTCGACAAAGGCGCGCTGAGTGAGCAGCATGCGGCGCACGTCCGGCTGCACCAGCAGATTGTCGGCTGGCTTCTCCGGGAATTTCGGGCCCGACAGCGAACGACCCTGCAGGCGCTCGCGCGCATAGTTCAGGCTGTTCTGCAGCGCGCGCTCGGACAGCGCCAGACCCTGCACGCCCACGCCCAGGCGCGCGGCATTCATCATGGTGAACATGGCGGCCAGGCCCTTGTGCGGCGCGCCGATCAGGTAGCCCTCGGCGGCGTCGAAGTTCATCACGCAGGTAGCCGAGCCCTTCAGGCCCATCTTGTGCTCGATGGCGCCGGCCGCGACCGCGTTGCGCGCGCCCAGCGAGCCGTCGGCGTTCACCTTGAACTTCGGCACGATGAACATGGAGATGCCACGGCTACCGGCCGGCGCATCGGGCAGGCGAGCCAGCACGAGATGGATGATGTTTTCGGCCAGGTCATGCTCGCCGGCGCTGATGAAGATCTTGGTGCCGGTGATCTTGTAGCTGCCATTCTCACCGGGTTCGGCGCGGGTCTTCAGCAGGCCGAGGTCCGAGCCGGCCTGCGGCTCGGTCAGGCACATGGTGCCCGTCCAGCGGCCTTCGACGATCGGCTTGAGGTAGGTGTTCTGCTGCTCCTCGGTGCCGTGCAGCTCCATCGCGTGGCAAGCGCCTTCGGACAGCAGCGGGTACAGGCTCCACGACAGGTTGCCGGACTGGAAAATCTCGGTGGTCGCCGTACCCATCAGGTTCGGCAGCGCCTGGCCGCCGAAGTGCTCAGGCTGGGTCAGGCCGGTCCAGCCGCCTTCCGCAAACGCCTTGAAGGCTTCCTTGAAACCCTTCGGCGTAGTCACCGCGTGGGTGTCCTTGTCGAAATGGCAGCCTTCCTCGTCGCCGCTGGCGTTGAACGGTGCCAGCACTGCTTCGCTCAGGCGACCGGCTTCCTCCAGCACGGCGTCCAGCAGGTCACGAGTGTGGCCATCGCCACCCTGCAGCTTGGTGAGCACGGCTTCTGCGCCCAGCACGTCGAAGAGGGCAAAACGCTGGTCGTCGAGGGGAGCCTTGTAGATCGTCATGGCGAAGTTCCTTCGTGGGTCATGCAGGCGCTGGGGTCAGCGCCAGGTATTGGGAATTCCCGGCACCGGCGACAGCCAGTCATTGCCGTGGAAACTGAAATCGCGGACTTCCTTTTCCTGCTCGGGCTTGGCGTTTGCGCTGCCGATCACGCTGTAGGGCACGCTGCCTGCGCTGCCTTTCACGGCAGCCGCCTTGATCGCTGCCGTCATGTCGGGGGTGGGCAGGATGTCGATCTGGGTCACGTCAGCCGCAAAGGCCGGGATATCGAGGTCGAAGCGGGTGTGCAGGCGCACCGGCACGCTGTCCCCGACCTTCAGCTGGCCGTCGATGGAGTGGAAATCCATCGAGCCGTAGCTGTTGTTCTGAATGCGCAAGGTCATGCGCCACTGGCCGTCGGGCCGGGTGGTCATTTCCTGGATGCTGACGGTTGGCGGGAACACGCTCTTCTTCGGCGGCCCGCAGGCCACCAGGCCCGCCACCAGCACGAGTAGCGCCAAACCACCGAGCAGTCGTTTCATGGATGCACCTCAAACGATTGTTTGAATATTAGCAGGAGGACGCCAGCGTCTGTCCACGGGGCAGATGCCGACACCGAGATCTCAACGTGTATGCGATCACGCCTGCGTGACAGAGTTCTGTTTGGGCAGGAGGTTCCCATTGCGCAGCGCAGCAGGCATCATCGCGGGCTCGTTCCCTACAGCATGCTGCTCATGACCCGACGTATCGTTGCCCGCCGTTCCCCCATCCATGGCAATGGCGTGTTCGCCGTTACCCCGATCAAGAAGGGTGAGGAAATCATCGAGTACAAGGGCACGCTGACGACCCATGACGAAGCGGACGTCATGTATGGCGATGGCGGCGAGACGGGGCATACGTTTCTGTTCACGCTCAACGACGAGTACTTGATCGACGCCAACCGCAAGGGCAACACGGCGCGCTGGATCAACCACAGCTGCGATCCGAACTGCCAGGCGGTGATCGAAGAAAGCGCCAATGGCAATCCGCGCAAAGATCGCGTGCTGATCGAAGCCATCCGCAACATCAAGCCCGGCGAAGAGCTGACCTACGACTACGGCATCACGCTGGACATGCCGCACACCGCGCGCCTGAAAAAGCTGTGGAAGTGCCTGTGCGGGTCGAAGAACTGCACAGGCACGTTGTTGAAGGCGAAGCGCTGAGGCGTGTCATCGTCGCCCTGTAGGAGCGCACGCCTGCGCTCCTACAGACGCTCCACGGCGCATCGCCGTGTACGTCAGGCATCGTCGGGATAATCGATCCCGACCACCTCGACATTGAGATCCCCTGCTGGCCTTTGCCAAACCACCTCGTCGCCCACGCGCGCGCCGAGCAGAGCCTTGGCCACAGGCGAGACATAGCTGACTCGCCCGTGTTCCACGTCGGCTTCGTCTTCGCCGACGATGCGGTAGCGGGCTTGTCCCTCGTTGCTGTCGACGGTCACCAGCGCGCCGAAGGCGACACGTTCACGCGATTGCTGAGCCGGGTCCACCTCGATGGCGCTGCCCACGCGTGCGTTGATCCATTTGAGCTCACGTTCTACCTCGGCCAGTTCGCGTTGCTGCAGCAGCGTGTCCGTTGCCGTGCGCAACGCGTCGCGTCGCTCTCGTAGCGCCACGAGTCGCTCACGCAGCTGCACGATGCCGCGTGGCGTCACGTAGTTGGGGTGTTCGCTCAGCGGGATATCCGGCAGCCGTTCGCCGACGGATTCGTCCGCATCCTTCACGAAGGAGCGGCTCATCGCATGCCTCCAGCGCGCCGTCGTTTCGGCGCGTCTACGCGGAAATACATGGCGGCGTGTCTGCCGCGCCTCAAGTGCAGGCGCACGGGCGCGACGCCGGTCGCACCCGTTCAGGCGATGGACGAACCGGATCAGTCGTCGTCAACGTGAGGCTTCCATGCTTCGCTAAGCTGCTTCTGCACCGGCGCAGGCACGGGCTCGTAGTGGCTCAAGTCCAGACTGTAGCGGCCGCGCCCTCCGGTCATTGCCTTGAGCTCAGTGGGATAGTCGGTCAGCTCCGCCAGTGGCGCCTGCGCCTTGATGACGATTTCGCCGCCACGCAGGGAGTCGGTGCCCATGATGCGTGCGCGCTTGCCTGCCAGCCCACCGGTCACATCGCCCACGTTGGCCTCGGGTATGGCCACCTCCACATCAACGATAGGCTCCAGCACGACCGGCCTGGCCTTGCCTACGGCGTCGAGAAAAGCCTTCTTGCCTGCGCTGATAAAGGCGACTTCCTTGGAGTCGACCGGGTGGTACTTGCCGTCGTAGACAGTGACGCGTACGTCCTGAATCGGATAGCCCGCAACCGCGCCCGCTTCCAAGGCCTGCCGGACACCCTTCTCGATGGCCGGCAAGAACTGGCCGGGAATGACGCCACCCTTCACCGCATCGACGAATTCGAAACCCGCGCCGCGATCCAGCGGCTCCACGCGCAAGAAGACCTCGCCGAACTGCCCAGCACCGCCCGTCTGCTTCTTGTGGCGGTGATGGCCTTCCGCACGCCCCGCAACGGTTTCTCGATAGGCGATGCGCGGCGGATGCGTGGTCACTTCGACGCTGTAACGGTCCTTCATGCGTTCGAGCATGATCTTCAGGTGCAGGTCGGACAGGCCGCGCACCACGGTTTCGTTGAGTTCCTTGTGGTGCTCCAGGCGAAAGCAGGGGTCTTCCTCTGCCAACCGACCGATGGCCTGCGAGAGCTTCTGTTCCTGCCCCTTGTGCTTGGGTTCCAGCGCCAAGCCAAACATGGGTTGCGGGAAGCGCACGGGCGCCAGGTGAATTCGATCCTCGTCGTGTGAATCGTGCAGCACGGCGTCGAAATGGATCTCCTCCACTTTCGCCACCGCGGCGATGTCGCCGGGAATGGCTTGATCGATTTCCTCATGCGTCTTGCCGCGCAATCGGAACAGATGCCCCACCTTGAACGGCTTCTTGGTGTCGTCGATGAACAACTGCGTGTCGCGTCGCACGGTGCCTTGCCATACGCGGAACACGCCGAGCTTGCCCACGAATGGGTCGTTGACGATCTTGAATACGTCCGCGATGACGTGTTGCGACGGATCGGCGTTGACGGTGATCTCTTCGCCATCGCCATTGAGAAACGGCGGCGGGTTGCCTTCGGCTGGATTGGGCAGCAGACGGTCCGCTAGTTCCAGGAATTCCTTTATGCCCGCACCGGTGCGGGCGCTCACGAAACAGATGGGCACGAGGTGACCTTCGCGCAGGCATTGCTCGAAGGCGTCGTGCAATTCCTGCGGGCTCAGTTCCCCTTCGCCCGAGTCGAGGTAGTGGCCCATCACGGTTTCGTTGATCTCTACCACCTGGTCGAGAATGCGCTGGTGCGCTTCGGTCAGCGATGAGATGTCAGTGGCGCCTTCGCTATGGAAGAAACAGTCGAGCACCTGCTTTCCGCCATCGGCAGGCAGATTCACCGGCAAGCACTGCGTGCCGAATTCCTCGCGCAGCGCGTCGACCAGCCCGGCTAGCCGTGCACCTTCGGTGTCGATCTTGTTGATCACCAGCACACGCGCCAGCTTGCGTTCGGCTGCGCGCTCCATCATGCGGCGCGTGCCGTACTCAATGCCGTTAGCGGCGTTGATCACGATGGCCACGGTTTCCACGGCGGCGAAGGCGGACAGCGTGGGGCCGCGGAAATCTGCGTAGCCCGCGGTGTCGATCAGGTTGATGTGGCTCTTGTCGAACGGAATGCCGGCGATGGCCGTGTCGATCGAATGGCGGCGGGCCTTCTCCTGCTCGTCAGTGTCGGACTGCGTGGAGCCGCGCTCTACCGAACCTTGGTTCTGGATGACGCCGCCCGTGTGCAGCAGTGCTTCGAACAGCGTGGTCTTACCGACGCCGGCATGTCCGGCGAGCGCGATGTTGCGGATGTTTTCCGTGGTGTACGACACGATGCGACCCTCCCATGGCTGGGCGCGGAATCGTGCCGACGTGACCTGCGGCGCCGCACGAAGCCGCGCAAGCGGCTGACGATGGCGGGCCGTCATGGTCGTCCAGGCGTGCAGGACGCGGGGGCGGTCATGGCGGGTACGGCCGGGGTGGCCGTTTGTGTAGATTTTCGCGATCGGCCGCCTGGGTCAAGTTGCAGTGCGGTGGAAGGGGAACCCTTAAGGCTGGCGCTTGTCTGCAGAGGTCTCCACCCCGCATGGTGGGTCGCATCCGACCTGCGCATACCCCCGAGTTGAGAAGAGAATCCCCCCCATCGAGCACACCGAGCAGGTCGAACACCATCGCTGGACGCCACCGGACACCACGTCGCGTGGGCTGGCGCCACTCGATGGACCCACGCGCGCGTTGCTGCATCAGTTGCGCTGGCGAAAAGCCCCACCTAACCGTGGGCGTCGCTGGCTGGCTTTGGGCATCGTGCTGGCGTTGCATGTGCTGTTCGGATGGTTTACCTGGCATGAAATGCAGGTGAGGAAGGCGTCTGAAATCGCCCGCTATGAGCGTGCGGGCGCACTGCAGGTGCGTCTGATACCGCGTGCGGTAACCCCTTCCGGCCCGCCTGCGCCGGCGGAGTTGGTGCCGCCGCCACCACCGGAACCTGCACCGCCACCGCGCCCGGTCAACCGGCCGGTGATACATGAGCCGCCGGCGAAGAACGCTATGACGGTGAGCCTGCCGCCCGAACCACCCGCGCCTGCGACGTCCAGCCCGCCCGCGCCGCAGCCCACTCTTTACAACCCGAACGGGCAGGCCGCATTGCCTGCCGCGGCGAGCACCGCACCATCCGTTCCGGAAGCGGGCTACGTGCAGAAGATGCCGCAGGGTGATTCGACGATCATGCAGCACTCCACGTCGGTGCCGTACAAGGCCACGCGGTTCGACAAGGATTGGGAGAAGACCAGCGGCAACGTCGTCCAGGATGCGCTCAAGCGGGCCAAGGATGACACCACCGTAAAGCACACCTTCCACGTCGCGCCCGGTGTGCGCATCCACTGCTCGATCTCCTTCGCCGCGCTTTCCGGTGGCTGTGGCGGCGATCCACCGGCACCACCGCCGCCCAATGACGGCGATATACGTATGAGCATGGCGCCCGCCAATCAGCTGGCGCCGGGTTCGCCTGCGCCCAAGGTGCCGAGCGTGGAGGAGTGCATTGCCATCTATCGCGCCGAAAAGCCTTTGCCCTATGGCTGCCCCGTCGATACGCCGACGCGTTCGGTCGATGCGGAAATGCAGGAGCGCGCGGCGCATCCGGCAAATCAGGAGAGTCACTAAACCGGACTTCTCAGAATGGCGGTGTCGCCCGTTACACTTCCGCCATGGAGAGGGAATCCGCAGGCCGCCTGACCGTGTCATTACCATCGCCCAGGTCGGCGGCGGAGAGTGCGGCCGTCTATCGTCGGCGTCGTGCTGAGCGTCCCCGCGATCGGTGGTTGCGCATTCTGGCGCTGGCCAGCGCGCTGCTGGTGCACCTCGTGTTTCTGTTTGGCGCCGTCCTTGGTTCGGCCTACGAGATGGAAGAGGTCAACGACGAATCGCCGCCGCTGGTCGTGCGCCTCATCGAAAAGCCCAAGGAGGAACCGCCTCCGCCGCCGCCCGTGCGCGGTACGCCGCCGAAGCAGGTGGGGCCGGTGCACAAGGGCAATGCGAGCAATGTGCCGCACACGGCACGCCAGAGCCGGTCCTCCACGCGCACCAGCAACGACTTGTCGCCCGTCCCCGTGCCTGCGATGCAGACGCCGGTGGTGACCGATATGCCCAAGGCGACGGCACCGAAGCCGGAGATCACCGCCGCGCCGCTGCCGCCGGTGACCGTGCCCAAGCCTGCGCCGGCCGAACAGTTGCAACCCGTGCCCGTTGCGCCGGAGCCGCCGCAGGTGGCTATGGAAACGCCCGCCATCGAAAAGCCGGTGCCGCCGACGTTCCAGCCCGAGCCGGTGCGCAAGCCCCAGGCAGAGGGCAACCAACCCATGCCGCCACCGGCGTCGCTGGCCATTCCGGAGGTGCCTGCGCAGTCGGCCCCCGTCGTGACACCGCCGACTATCGCGATGGAAAAGGCCGTGCCGACGGAAGCGCGTCCGAGCATCGCGCCGGTGTCACGCCCGGAAGCACCTGCCTCGCCCGCTGAGCCCGAACTGCAGGCCGTGCCCCTGCCAGCACAGGCCGCACCGACCGTGAATCTGCAGCCGCAGCCGACCCCGATTGCACCGGTGGTGCCGAAAGAGCAGCCGACCATTGAGTCGCCTGCCATCCGCGTGGCGGAAGAGCCTCAGTTGGAAGCGGTGCCGTTGCCGCCCAATCCTCAGCCGACCGTCGAGCATCCACAAGCCCCACATCTGGATGTCGTTGCGCCCAAGGCCGTTGCCTTGGACAACAAGCCGTCCATCGAGCGACCGCAGTTGTCGGAGACGCCGGCGGAGTCGACGCTAACACAGAGCGCAGCGTCCGCATCGAGCGCGCAGGCATCGTCCCAGAGCGCATCGAGCGCGCAGGCGAACACGGCAAGTAATGAGTCCAGTCCAACGTCCAGTGGAAGCGGTGAAAGCAGCGCGCCGAACGCAACGCCGCAAGGCAGCCGCAGCGGCACGCCAGGGCAGCCCAACGGCGTGAGCCAGTCGCCCGGCATTGCGGGCGGCAAGGGCCTCAATCTTTCGCTGCCGCCGGGCAATGGGAATGGCAACGGACAAGGTGGCAAAGGGCAGGGCGAGCAAGAGGGCGCGTTGGGTACCTACGTGCAGCTCAAGCCGCACGGCAATACCGAGGTCATGTCGCACGGCACGCCCAACATCGGCTACCAATCGACCCGCTTCGAAAAGGACTGGACGCCCGAAGGCGAGAGCTCCATCGACACGGCGCTTCGTCATGCTGTCGAGAAGACCACGATGCGGCACACCTTCCACCTGCCACGCGGCGTGCGCGTGGAGTGCGTGGTAATGCCGTTGTTCCCCATGGCGCTGTTTGGTTGCGGCAACGGGGATGCACCGCCGCAGCCGGTGGACGATGTCGTCTACGACAAGATGAAACTCGCGCCGACCAATCCGCTGGTTCCGCCTGCGTCTGTCAGTGCTGCACCTACGATGGCGACAGTGAAACTAGACAATGCGGCTCAGTGTGCGGCAGCACGTGTTGCAGGCGGTCCGCTACCGCCGGGTTGTCCGGCGGATACCATCACGATTCCCACCGGGCCTGCGCGCAGCAGTACGACGTGGGTTCCGGCGAGCGACCAGTTTCACTGACGCCATCGACATGCGCTGTTGTCTTACGTAGTTCGTCGGCAGTCGCCGCGGTAGAAGTTCGCTGGCGGCCCCTGTCGTCAATGATCAGGCTTTGGGCTTATTTGTTCGAGAGCCCACCTAGTGAAGAACCATCTGATCGCCCTTCTGCTGCTAGCCAGTCTGACGTCTGCGAGCACCGTCGCGCATGCCAGCGATGAACTGAGCTGCAAGCTCCGTTTCGACCTGAGCAGTTGGTCGTTGATCTACAAGCACGTGAGTGGCAAGGGCATGGTTACGTGCAACAACGGGCAGTCGATGAGAGTGAAGTTGGAGGCCCGTGGCGGCGGACTTTCGGTGGGCAGCTCGCGGGTCGATGACGGCAATGGCGAATTCACCGCCCTGCATTCGATCAACGAAGTGCCCGGAACCTACGCCGACGTCAATGCGCATTCGGTCTTCAAGAGTGGTGATGCGCAGGTGCTTACCAAGGGAGTGGTGTCGCTGGCCATTGCCGGCGTCGGGCACGGCTTGGAAATGGGCATCACCGTGGGTGAGCTGACCATCAGCAAGGACGAATAGGCGCGCCACGAACACGCGCGATGGCATGCGTGCCTTTCGCGTGGCACGCGGATATGAGCGGTGTTAGGTAGATCTACCTAAGCGTTGCTCGAAGATTTTCGCTATCGAGCCTCCGTATCGCACCGCATGCTCACATGGCGCCGCGCAGCGATGACAAAAGCACTCCCCCTTCGAGGTATTTATGCAAGCAGTACGCTGGTCCTGTCTGGTGCTCGTGCTTGGTCTGGTCATGAACGACCCCGGCCAAGCCCAGCAGAACACCCCCGCCACATCCTCCTCGTCGCAGGCCACGGGCGACTCCCGTGCATGGCCGCACAGTTTCGACATCGATGGCACGCATCTTGTGCTCCATCATCCGCAGCTCGAAAGTTGGAATGGCAACCAGCTCAAGGGGCGTCTCGCCGTTTCGGTGAAAACCGGTACGCAGGTGGGTGCGGACGGCAAGTCGCATGATGTGCTGGACTACGGCGTGGCATGGTTCACTGCGCGCACCGTAGTCGACAAGACGCTGCGTCAGGTGACGCTGTCGAACGTCACCATCGACAAGGTGTCGTTCCCCACCGCGACGGACCAGCAGGCGCGCTATCAATCGTTGCTTCAGAACATCTCCCGTCGCGGCAATCAGGTGGCCGACCTGGACACCATGGAGGCATCGCTGGCGATCAGTCGTGCGCAAGGCGAGGTGAAGAACGTCGCCGTGAGCAACGATCCACCGCAGATCATCTTTTCCTTCAAGCCCGCCTTGCTGGTGCTCATCGACGGCACGCCGGTAACGCGTCCCACCGGTAAGGGCGGCGTGACCCGCATCGTCAACACCCGCTCCCTGCTGTTGCAGGACAATGGCCATTACTACTTTTTGTTCGCCAGCCATTGGATGAGGTCAGCGGCGCTGGATGGCCCGTGGACGCCGATGAAAGCACCTCCTTCGTCGGTGCTACAGGCCGCCGAAGCCGCCGAGAAGGCCAAGCAGGTCGATACGCTGGACAACCCGTCCGATGCGCTCAAGCAGGCGCTTGCTTCGGGCCAGTTGCCGGACATCGTGGTGCGCACGCAGCCGTCCGAGCTGATCATGGTGGACGGTGATCCGCAGTTCGAGACCATCCCAGGCACGCAGCTCGCATATGTCACGAATACGTCGGAGGATGTCTTTGTCGACCAGACCCAGGACTCCACCTGGTACGTGCTGATCTCGGGTCGCTGGTTCACCGCCAATTCGACCAATGGCCCCTGGCGTTACGTGGCAGGCAAGGAGCTGCCTGCGGATTTCGCCAAGATTCCGACCGACAGTCCCAAGAGTGCGGTGCTCGCATCCGTGCCGGGAACGCCCGAGGCGCGCGAGTCGCTGATCGCCAACAGCATTCCCCAGACGGCGACGGTGAACACGCGCTCCACGCAGTTGCATCTGTCGTATGACGGCCCGCCGCAATTCAAGCCGATCGACGGCACCTCGCTGTCGTATGCATGGAATACACCGGTGCCAGTGATACGCGTCAGCCCGGATGCGTATTACGCCGTGCAGAACGGTGTGTGGTTCACCGCGGCAACGGCGAACGGGCCGTGGTCGGTGGCGTTGGATGTGCCATCGGTGATTTATTCCATTCCGCCAAATTCGCCCCTGCACTACGTCACCTATGTGTACGTCTACGGCCACGCTGACGATCAGGTCTACGTGGGCTGACTCACCGGGCTACTACGGCACGGTGAGCAGCGACGGCGTGGTCGTCTACGGCACGGGTTACGGATGCAACTCCTGGGTGGGTGACGTGTGGTACGGCTGTCCGGCCACCTACGGATTCGACGTGTCCTTCGGTTGGACGCCGTGGGCTGGCTGGGCGTTCGGTTATGCCTGGGGCGCGGCGTGGGCATCGGCTTGGTATGGTCCGTGGTGGGGACCGTGGGGCAATTGGGACGGCGGTTTCTATCCCGGCTACTGGGGCGGCGCCATCTCAGCGGCGAACGTGTACGGCCGCTGGGGCAACAGCGTAGTCGCGGGGCGCGGCGCGGCATGGTCCAACCCGTGGACGGGCAACTATGGCGAAGCCGGGCGCGGCGGCTACTACAACACTGCAACGGGCGGTCATGGTTACGGTTATGCGGGGCGCAACACCAACGCTTACACGGGTATCACAACGGGGCAGGCGGGTGGCGTTCGCTACAACCCGCAGACCGGCCGTGTCGTGGCCGGGCAGGGCGGCGCTGCGGTGAATACATACACGGGCAATGCAGTAGCGGGCGGACAGCACACGGCCGTGAATACGAACACTGGTCGTGTCACGCAAGCCGGTGGTGTGGCGGGTCGCACCAATGAGGGTGCGGGTGCGGCGGGTGCGTTCAACACCCAGGGCGCCGGCGGTGATGCACGTGGCGCGGGTTATGCGAACTACAACCGTGAGACGGGGCAAGTGAACCACGGGGGCGTGGTCAACACGGACGATCATGTCTATGCGGGACACGACGGCAACGTCTACCGATACGATCCGGGCCAGGGCTGGCAGAAGGCAGGCCAAGGCGGCAACTTCGATCACGTCGCCACGCCGGATAGCGTCAATACTGAGCAAGACCGGATGGCGCGCGATCGGGGCGGGGATGGTCAATCGTTCGATCGCTCACAGCATCAGCAGTTCGACCGAGGCAACTACGACAATCGTTTCCACGGCCAGATGGGTGGCTTCCGCCCATCCTTCGGCGGAGGCCACTTCGGCGGCGGTTTCCATGGAGGAGGGTTCCGGCGCTAAGCCGGAACCCCTGGGCGGCATCCTGTGCCTAGCGCAGGATGCCGTCAGTCTTGAGTTTCGGAATCAGCGTCTGTGCCAATTCAGTCGTGGCCTTTGGGATGTTCTTGGTGCCAATGCCCTGCGTGGTCACGGTCCAGATGAGCTTCTCGGAACGTGGATCCCACACGCTGGTTTCCAGCGTCACCACATCGTACTGCTGCACATCGGGCACCGAAGCCCACGCGCCGCCATACCAGCCATAGAAGCCGCCATACATTGGACCGCTGGGCGTCACGCTCACCTTCTGCTCCACGCGCTGCACACGTGTCACGAGCACAACCTGCGCGCCGCTGGATTTGACCAAATCACGCAGCCCGATGGCGCCGGTGGTGCCAGCGGGGATCTGCGTGTAGCTCGGTGCGGCCTGTATGCCTGCCGCCTGCAATTGCTGCGAGAAGGTGTCTTCGAAGACGTGGCGCATCGTGTCACTGCGAGAGATGCCCACAACCACCACGTTGGTAGCCGGCGGTCCCGGCCATGCCGGGTCGCGCCACTGATTAGTAATGCTGACGCTGGAACAGGCACACAGCACAAGACCGGCGGCGATGGCGAACAGACGCAACGCTTTCATGGCGATGGCTCCCTGGTGAAAGGCCCACCCCGACGGGTGGGCGGCAACAGGGATTGTGCGGCGACGATCGTGGAGACTTCGCGATAACCGCGAAATCACCTCAAGGTGATGGCCGCAGCAACGAGCCGAACGTCAGATAGACCGAACTGTGGCCGCCCTGGGCGTAGCCGTAGCCCAGGAACAAGGGACCGAGCGGGGTCTGGATACCCAGGAACATGCTGCCGGCGTAGATCAGCGAATCAAACCGCACCTGACTCTTGCTCTGCCAGGTATTACCGGCCTCCAGGCTGGCGCCGATATAGACGGGAGTTGAGAAGATCGCGTCCATCTGCCCTGTGCGCCGGTACAGCACGGCGCGGCCAAGGAAGGATTGATCACCGTGCAGAGATCTCTCCGGATAGCCCGACAGGTTCAGGAACCCACCCAGGAAGCTCTGCGCTTCGAAGAACTGGTCCATCTGCTTGTCATGGTCCAGCGCGCTGCTTGCCCACATGCCAAGCAACAGGTGGTAGCGGGTCTCGGCCAGTCCGAAATCCGGTACCCAGTCGGCCTTCAGTTGCGCCACGTCGCCCGTCTGGTTGCCGCCCAGCCAAGGACGGTACATGTTGTAGGAGAAGTTGACGCGGGCGCCCTTTGACGGGAACTGCGCATCGTCCAGGCTATCCCAGTCCATGCCGACCTTGGCGAGGCTGTACTGCTGTTGTTCGCTGAAGAAAGCTTCCGGATTGCCGATGCGCAGATCGCCCTTGTCAGTGCCACGCGTATACGAGGCGAGTACACGCCAGTAGGGCAGTGGCGACCAGCCCGTTTCGAAACCTAGGTAATTGCGTTTGACGCGGTATTCGGCCAGTTGCTTGGAACCATCCGGCGTGAAGACGGGGAAATCTTCGTTGCGCACCAGGCCGTAGGGCATCACATACGTCGATGCGCCCTGGCCGAACGGCTGGTAGAACTCGGAGGCCAAGCCACCGATGCGACCCATCCATAGCGTGCTGCGCCATTCGGCACCAAGTTTGTTGATATTGGTGGCGTTGACTTCGCCGGAAATGAGGTACTCGCTGCGCCCGGCGAAATCATCATCCAATTCGAAACCCAGCTTTCCATAGACAGGCCCCCAGGGCTTGTCGCGTGGAATGATCAGCAGGCCACGATTGCCGTTGTCATCCTGAAGGCGATAGTCGATCTGCTGGTAATTGCCTTGTCCATAGATGCTGCCGATCTGCGCTTCCAGCTTGGTCGGATCGAAAGGTTTGTCCACGTCTTTCGCCAAACGTTCGCCGACATACTGAGCGGTGTCGGTGTGGGTGCTATCCACCTTGAGGAAAGCCACCAGGCCAGGATCGAAGTTGCGGACACGATGTTGCGCGATGAATGCCGACCATTGCTCCGGGCTGACCGACAACGCTTTCAGGCGTGGCAGCGCGGCCTCGGCAGCGGCCTTGCCAATAGCGATGGCTTCTGCGCCACGGTTGAATTCCGCCGCACTCATGTTGCCCAGCGCTGGGGTGATCAGGATGTCGTCAGGGCTCAGCGTATCCAGCTGTCGCTGGGTCTTCTCTTCCATGAGTGCGCTGACCATTTGGTTGAGCACAGCCACTGGATTGCTCAGTTCCGCCTTCGTCGCGAGGGGGGAGCCGACGTTGACGACGATGAGTTGCTGCGCACCCATGTTGCGGGCGACGTCGATGGGCACGTTGTCCATCAGGCCGCCGTCGACCAGTAACTGGTCATCGATGCTGGTGGGCGCAAAGGCACCGGGCACCGACATGCTCGAGCGAATCGAGAGCGCAAGGTCGCCGGAGCCGAACACGACGGGCTTCCCGGCCACAATGTCTGTGGCCACAGCCCGGAACGGGATCGACAGCTGGTCGAAATCGTGGACGTTCCAGGTGGAAATCAGCAGGCGGCGCAGCAGCAGTAGCAGCTTTTGTCCCTGCACCACGCCGGCGGGCGTGATGATGCGGCCATTCTTGTAGCCGACTTCGAAGTTAAGCAGATAGCGATAGTCGGCATCCTTGCGCCGCATGGGCAATTCCAGGCGCGCAGGGTTATCCGAAAACAGGTCGCTCCAGTCCAGCGTGGTAACGATCTGGTGCAGTTCCTCCGGTGTGTAACCCGCCGCGTACATGCCGCCGACGATGGATCCCATGCTTGTGCCGGAGATGCGACAAACGGGTATGTGTTCGCGTTCGAGGACTTCGAGTACGCCGATGTGCGCCGCGCCGCGTGCGCCACCGCCGCCGAGGACGAGGCCGATGCAACGAGGAGTGGAGGCGGCTGGCGCAGATTGCCCCAAGGCGGGCACGGCGATGCACAGAGACAGCAGCACGACCAACGCGAACGCGCAACGCATCACCACCCCCAGTCAAGAGAACGGCGTTACCGTGGGGTAGCGCCGAAGTCAGGGCATCCTAAGTCAGAAAGCGGATCTGTGCGTCGGTGAAATTACTCAAGCGCGCCGACATGACGCCGCATCAAACGCCTATACGATTTCGTCACAAAGCTGTCTGCATGTGAGGAACGATAGGGCACTCCAGGCATGAGTGCCCAAAGAGAAACGGGGCCGAGCCGGCCCCGTCTGTTACAGCATGCGCAGCATTTCTTTCAGCAGCGGCAGGCGCCGCACGCGCACCGCACTTACGCGGAACACGGCGTTGGCGAGGGCCGGTGCCGCCGTCGGCATGCCAAGGAAGCTCGCACCGGTCGGGGCGCGGTCGCCGGGCACGAGGATCACGTCGGTGGTGTCGGGCAGCTGTGCCATGCTCGCCAGCGGATAGTCTTTCCAATTGTGCTGCTGGACCTGGCTGTCCTTGTAGCTCACCGAAAGGTTGAGCGCTGTGGACAATGCGTCGAGCGTGGCGCCAGCGACCTGGCCTTCGAGACCGGTCGGGTTGACCACGCGGCCGACGTCGACCGCGCACACCACGCGTTCGATGTTGAGCTTGTCGCCTTGCAGCGATGCCTCCACGGCATGCGCCACGTAGGCACCGTCAACGTGCCAGCAGGCGATGCCAAGACCGTTCACCGTGCGCAGCCAGTTCTTCCACTCGATGCGATCGGCCACCAGCTTAAGCACGTTGATCAGGCGACCAGTGTCGAGCGTGCGCCCATCACCCAACGGGATCATGCGCGGCTCACCGATCAGGCGCAGCCGGGTGACCAGCGGGTCTTCCTTGAGCGAGTGGGCGATCTCGTCGACAAAGCTCTCGACGGCGAAGGCGTTGCTTATGTGAGACGTGCCACGCGAGGGGCCGCGCAACATCGCCGAAGGCAGGGAATACCAGTCGCTGCGCAGGTTGGGCACGAGCCCCGCCGGCAACTGATGGGCGTCCACTTCAGACGTCCACAGGCGATTGTCGGGCACGCCACGCTGCGCCAGTGCCGAGGCGCTGGCCATGCGCTGATTCCAGGTGAGAATCTGGCGCTTGCCATCCAACGCCGCGCTGAACTTGTGCACAGTGGCGGAGCGGTAGTAGTCCTGCGTCAGGTCTTCGTCACGCGTCCACATCAGCTTGACCGGCTTCTCCACCGCCTTGGCGAGCATGACGGCTTCGGCGACGTAGTCGTGGTCCAGGCGGCGGCCATAGCCACCGCCGACACGCGGCACGCGGATGTCGATCTGCGCGGGCGACAGGCCCGTAAGGCGCTGGACGACCGCCCATGCCTGCTGTGGCGCCTGCGTGGGCACGACGAGGACAGCACGGTCCTTGTCGATCTTCACCACGCAGTTCATGGGTTCAGGTGTGGCATGGGCGAGCCATGGCTGCACGTAGGTGGCTTCGATGCGCCGCGCCGCTTTCTTCGCAGCACTATCGACATCGCCGTCGTTGCGCACACGTGCGGCCGGTTGGGCGTCCTTGTCGTTGACCACGTCGGCAGCCTGTTGCTCGAACCAGGCGCTGTTTTCGCTTTGTGCGCCGGGCTTCCAGTGCAACTTCAGCTTGGCGCGGCCCTGCAAGGCGGCCCAGGTATTTTCAGCGAGCACGGCCACGGCGGGCGAACGCACGGTCTGGCCGAGTGGAACGCCCGCTTCGGGCTTGATCTGTACCACCTTGACCACGCCCTTCACGGCGAGCGTGTCGGTGGTGTCCAGGCTGTCCACGCTGCCATCGGGCCATGGGCAATGCGACAGCACGGCCACCAGCGCTTCCGCCACGTAGGTGTCGAGCGCATAGGCGGTCTGACCGGTGACGATGGCGCGTGCGTTGATGTCGCCGGCAGGCTGACCAATCAGGGTGTAGTGGTCGGGCGTCTTCGGCTGCACGGGTGAATCGGGCGGCTGGATCTTCGCCGCGGCATCGACCAGGGTGCCGTAGCCAAAACGGCGGCCGTCCGGCGCGACGACGCTGCCTTCCTCGCAACGCAGGCGATCGGCGGGCACGCCAAGGCGACGCGCGGCGGCCTGCATCAGCAGCCAGCGTGCGAGCGCACCAGCGCCGCGCAGGTCGGCCCATGCGGCCGGGATGGAGTCGCCCAGACCGCTGGTCTGGTGGCCATACACCCAACGCGGCTTGCCGTTGTCGTCGTCCACACCAAGGCCGAGCGGCACCACGCTGACGCGCGTCCAGTCGGCATCCAGCTCGTCGGCGATGATGCGAGCGAGCGAGGTGGAGGTGCCGGTGCCGGTGTCCGGATCACGAATACCGATGACCACATTGCCGTCCGCGTCGATACGGACGTACGCGCCGAGGCCATAGAGCGTATCGCCCAGCATCGATGGCGGAATCGGCGCGTCGGCTGCCTCCGCAAACGGAATGCCGACGATCAGTGCGCCGGCCGCACCGGCGAGCACCTTGAGGAAATGGCGGCGCGAAAGCGGCATCTTGGATTCGTTGGCGTCGCTCATGCCTGGGCTCCCTTGGCGGCGCGCTTGATGGCGAGACGCACGCGGGTCTGGCAGCCGCAGCGGCAGAGATTGGGCAACTGGTCGATATCGTTGTCGCTCGGTTGCGGATGGCGATTGAGTAGATCGAGCGAAGCCATCAGCCAGCCTGGTGTGCAATAGCCGCAGCCGATGGCGTCTTCGTCGACGAAGGCCTGCTGCAGCGGATGGAGCTTGCCGTCGGCGGCGGCGAGGCCTTCGACGGTGGTCACCTTTTTGCCGGCCAACTTGACGACCGGCAGGCTGGTGGCTGACGCGAGCTTGCCGTCGACCAGCACGAGGTCATAGCCACCCTCGCCATGCTCGCCGCTGTACTTGGTGCCGGTGAGGCGCAGCACATCGCGCAGATACCACAGCAAGGGCATCTGGTCGTCGCCGGTGTGGCGATAGCTCCTGCCATTGATCTCCAGGTCGACTCCCTCGCGCACCTTCTCGGGCACGACGGTGTTGCTTGTTCCGGGTGTCGGCATCTGGTCTTGCGCGTTCGCCATCGGTTCGGAGCTCCTTCGGAATCCACTCATTGTGGCATTGCAGCGCGGTCCTTAGGAGGCAGCCCGGCTGAACAGGCGTCGCCACACCAGGTAGACCGGGATGCCCGCGGCCATGATCAGCAGGCCGATACCGGTGTTTTCGGGGCTGTTCTGCAGGCTCTGTACCACCACCAGGCCCACCGTGCCGATGAAGATCAGCGGAAGCACCGGGTAGCCGGGTACGCGGAAACTGGCCTGGTTACCCTCGCGCCGGCGATACCAGAACAGCGTGGCGACACCCACCGCGCAGGCGAGCCAGTCGCCAAAGGTGGCGTAATCGAGCAGTTGGCCGTAGCTGCCGGATAGCACCAGCACAATGGCCCAGCCCGAGAGCAGCAACAGGGCGACGTTGGGCGTGCGGTGCACCGGGTGCAGGCGCGCGACGCTGCGGAAGAACAGGCCATCGTCGCCCATCACCTGCAGCACGCGTGCACCGGATACCAGGGTGATGTTGCAGAAGCCGAGCGTGGAAATCGCAATGCCGATGGCCATGACCTTGGCGCCCATGCTGCCGAACACGCGCTGCATCACGTCGGCTGCCGGGGTGTGGCTGGCGGCGAGACCGTCATGGCCAAGTACGGCGAGGTAGGCGAGGTTCACCAGCGCATATGCGGTGATCACCAGCACCATGCCGATAAAGAGCGCCCGGGGCAGGGTGCGCTGGGGTTCGGCCACTTCACCCGCGAGATTGTTGAGGTAAGTGAAGCCGGAATACGCAAACAGCACCGGCAGGGCTGCACCCATGAAACCGACGCCGGCGAATGCAGGATCCGGGGCCAGTACATCCTTACTGCCGGCACCGGCGAGGAATAGCCCGCACACCACCAGCGCTGCGACAGCCAGCAGCTTCAGCACGGTGAACAGGTTATGCACTTGTGCGCCGAGCTTCAGGCCGAACAGATTGATCAGCGCCACGAAAGCCAGGGCGCCTGCGGCCAGCGGCGTGATCATGCTGGTCGGCAACCCGAATACCGCGGCGGCATAGCTGGCGAAGATGGTGGCCACCGCCGCGCTGGAGCCCGAATAGATCACCAGCAGCATGGTCCAGCCGAACAGGAACCCGGCCAACGGCCCGAAGGCCTCGCGCAGGTAGACGTAGCTGCCGCCCGCATGGGGGCGACGGGCACCCAGTTCGGCGTAACACAGGGCGCCGATAAGGGTCAGCACGCCTGCGCCCACCCACACCAGCAGCAGAGCTAACCCGGATTCCGTGCGCCCTGCGGCGATATAGGGATTCAGGAAGATGCCGCCGCCGATCAGTCCACCGACCACGATCAGGGCTGCATCCCACGGGCGGAGACGACGGACGTAGCCGCCGGACGTCGAGATGTCGCTCATGAATGCTTCGCTGCGGGAAAGTGCAGCGAGCATGGCAACTGGGGCCTCCCGCAGCAAGCCCTCTCGGTTTGTGTTGGCCCACGCAGGATCACCATCAATAAGTCACGGTGGCGATGACGGTGTCGCTGTAAAGGCCGGGCGGCACCGACGCCGGAGCCATCAGACTGGCGTAAATCGTCAGGTTCTGTGCTGAGCCGGTACCGATGCCGGACGCGGTGCTCGTACCCGCCGAGCCATCGCCCCAGGGGCGCGAACGCGCGGCATCGGTATACAAGGCGTAGGTCAGTGTTTCACTGCCGCCGTTTCGGGTGAGTTTGCGTGCCCCGACATTGGCGCCGGCCCCTTGCCCCGCGTCGAGCGATACGCTGTATGAGGTAGTGCTGGGACAGGTGACGGTGATGGTGCCATTGCTGGTCACCGGTGCGGTGATCTGGCCAACCTGGCCGAAATCGATAGTCGTGGCGGATATCTGGCAGTCGGACACGACTTTGGCCGTGACCGCGAACGGGAATGTCCCCGATCCCGTAAACGAGGTGCTGCAGGCCGGTGGATTCGACGTAAAGCCGGAGACGGTAATCAAGGTGTCGACAGTAGCAAACGTGGTCGTATAGGTGCCGGGTGCAGCCGGCTGATTGCCCGTAATCTTCGCGTAGTAGGGCAGCACGGCGAAGCCGGCCCCGGAGGACAGCGGAATATCAACGATGTTTGGCTGGGGATTGGAGTCAGAAAAAGAGGTCCATGGTTTGGTATATGTGGCATCCGTATAGATGCTCCAGTGCAATACCGCACCGGAGGGACCCGGCAAGGTGCGATCGCTCCATGTGCCCGAATTGCTGGGTAGCCCGATATTCGCGCATGCGCGGACGTACGGCGTGGCGAATCCAGAACAGGAGATATTGAGGCTGCCAGAAACGGTAGAGCCATCCTTCGCGCTGACCGAACCGAAATTGACGTTAGCTAACGTACCGCTGCAGCTTTGTGCTGCCGCGCTGCCGCTCCCCAGCACCAGCCACAGCAACCCCAGCAGGATAGGCAACCACACCCATTTCGCGCGGTTGGGCCTCGGGCCGACCTGATCGACGGAATCGTCGACTTCAGTGGACGTCGAAGAAAATGGGCGGTTGCACATGGGCGTCACCGTAGGGCGATGGGAACGAAACAGGTCGCCATGGCCGGCATTCATGGTGTGCCCCCTGGCTTGCAGGTATAGGGACCCATGGTTTGCATGGTGTTCTTCGTACTGAACTCGATGTGCGCCATGCATAGAATGTCGCCCACCTTCGCCGAAATAACATTGCCGCCCGGCTGCAAGTGTGGGAAGAACACCTGGCCGTCGTAGCCCAGCGTATAAGTCGCGGTATCGCCTTGAAGGGTGATGGCTGTGCCCACCGGCAAGGGGCGGCCTTGCTCATCCTGCAATACCACCACAGCCCCCTGATAGCGACTAACGGGAAAGCGCGCCAATACGCCGGAACGTCCACGCGGAACGACGTCCAGATGATCGGTTTCCACCTCCGCATCCACGGGCAGGTTCAGGGTATCGATGGCCAAATGGTTGGCGTTGTACGACAGCAGATCCGGAATAAGCAGATGCCCGCCGCTACTCGTGTCGCCGACCACGCGATTTTCTCGCAGCACCGGCACGTCGGGCGTGCCATTTGTGGTCACGACGGCGAAGGCATCGCTGATGGGGCGCGACGCCAACAACGCGCCATCCATCAATACCAACGAACCCGTCGCGTACAGCGAGCGCGTGGTGAAGCTGCTGCCCGCTGCCGTGGATGAATGCTCGACCTGCGCCGATACGTCGCCATAGCTCCCCTGGTAGTCCAGGCGGCCCAGGTCGTGGCGGTAGCCTGCGTTGCCACCGTCGGCGAGCACGTTCCAGCCGAAGCCGCCCTTGTCGTAATCGATCGATTGACTGGCCGATGCCGCCAGCGTGTTTGCGTCGCCATAGCGGCTTGCACTCAGCGAGACGCTGATGCGGTGGTCCAGGTTCACAATGACGCCTAGATACAGGCCGAGCGACTGCGCCTGGTCGCGGTCGCGGAAGGCATTGGCAAACAGGCTCACACGGCTGCCGAAGCTGGCGTTGTAGCCTAGTGACAGGATGCGCGATCCACCCAGGATCGAGGCGTCCTGTCGCGCATAGGTGAGTGACACACTTTGACGTGGCGTCAATGCCACACTGACGGAGGCATGCAACTGACGCTTGGGTAACGTGACGCCGCGAACGCTGCCCAGATCAAGGTAGTCGCCATAGGTCCGCATGCCTTGCAGGTCGAAGCTGACGATGGGCGAGATGTATTGATAACCAAAGCTTGCCTGCTCGCCAGAACTGTCGCCGCGATGCACCGTGTACGAACCGTTGAGCACGCCGAAGCGCCCCAGCGCAACAAGGCCCCCCCGCGCCGATGTTGTGCAATCCGCTCATCATTTCCATGTGCGCTTCGGCAGTGAACGCGTTGTCGACGCCGTACCGCCACGTGCCATTCGCGGCCGGCTTGGAAATGTAGTCGAACGAGCGACTGCCGTAGTCCATGCGCGGATAACCCATTTCGAACGACCATTCCGAGAGGCCTTGACTCAAAAGTCGTGGGTCAACATAAAGCGCTTGATTGACGTTCACTTCGCGGCCCAGCGCGTCGCGATAAACCAGCGTGGCGTGGCCTGCGCCCGTGAGTGACGGTGGCGTATCGATCAGGAACGGTCCGCCGTTGGCCAGGCCCGAAAATTGGCGCAATCCATTGATGTACAGATCCACGGTGGTCGGTACCACCGCGCTCCCACCGAGCGCGGGAACGGGAAAGGTCACCAGGTCTGGCCGGACGGTGAAGTTGTACGCGATGCCGAAACCACCCAACCGTATCGATCGCGACCATGGCAATGACGACGACACCTGATCGCCTGCGGTATAGGTGATGAGCGACGTCGTGGACGCATAGTTCCAGTACGTATCCTGGCGCAGGTATCGGCTTTGGCCGCCTTCCACAGTGGTGTAGCCCGAGTTGACGAAATCGCCGATGGGCGAGAACAGGCGCAGTTCGGTGCCCACGGCTAAAGTACGATTTAGCGCGTTATAGGCTGCCGTTGCCTCGCTTTCGCTGAGAGGTGGACTACTGCCATAACTACCTTCGCCCTGCGCGGGCGCGAGCAGGCGTTGAGCGTCATTGCGCTGGACATAGCTGATGCGCGTGCCCTGCGCGTTCACGGCATAGTTCAGCAAAAGGCCTGTGCCGGAGGTTGGTGAGGGGGGTGGCGCGCGGTAACCCAGTTGCTCTGGTTGCAGTTGACTATCCGGCAACTTGAAGTCGATGCGCTGTGCTTGCGCGTCGTAGTGGTATGTCAAATCTGGAATGGCATCGAGCGCCACGCAGTTGCGGTTGCTGGTGACGAGACGTTCGGTTCGCACGCCGAGTTCGCGCAACTCGTCGACACTCACGCAAAAGCCGCCGGCGACACGGTCTACGCGCACGATCAGTTGCTGGTCCCGTCCGTTAACGGATGCCGCAAGGTAATAGGTGCCACTTATCGAATCAGGCGACGACGTCTGCGCGAACACGGACGTCGCCGGCTCCAGGCCGAACACGCTGCACAGGCCGCACGTCACTCCCCAGCGGCGAAGCACGGAGGCCATCGTAGATTCCATGGATAGGCAAGCCTCCACATCGCGGCCTCCACTGCATGACCGACGTGGGTGAGGCTGCCGATGTTTTGGTTGGCCTTGCGGGTCAAGTTACGCGGTGGCTAGAGGGTGACGTCGAACGGCTGCCCATTGAAACTGGCCGTGACACGGCTCGGTTTCGCGGCAGTCCCTGCGCTTGGCGGCAAGGGAATGGTCCACTGCATACTCTTGCCGGGGAGTACGTAGCCAAGCAGGCCGTTGGTGAGAGGACTGCTGCGTCCGCCCTCGTAGCCCAGCGTAACGTTGGTTGCCTGTGCATGGGCCTGGCCGGTGTTCTGCGCCGTCAGTACCAGGTTGCTGCCCTGCACTTGCGCGGCGATATGCATTTGAATCGCGCCGGTCTGGTTTGCAGGCTGGACGAAAACAGGGAGCGAGTAGCGCATCTTTACCTGCACGCCTACTTGTTGCGTCGAGGTTTTGTCGGGGATTTCATCGACCACCACCCGGTAGGTTTCCTCGCGTGTCACAGGCGACTTGTCCACACGTACCACGCGAATGGACTGGTTCTGCCCCGGTGCCAACGCAGCCATGGGCGGGCTGGCTACCAAGGTGCTCGTCTCAGTGAGTTCATCGTGATTCTGTGCCTGGTCCCAAGCGAACACGCGGACCTGCGCATTCACCTTCACACCACCTTCGTTGCTGATGGTGATGACTGCGGCGTTCTGGCCGGGCGCAAGAATGATCGTGGTGGGCTTGACGTGAAGCGTTACCGTTTCGGCGGCCATGGTCGCCGTTGTCGTGCAGGCGAAGGCACTGATTACACCGAAAGCAAGCGTAAGGGCTTTCATGGGCTTCTCCATGAGAACGTGGTCGGGGAACTGCGCTGTGCCACGCGCATCAGTAGGTGATGGATGCCGTCACCGTGCTTGAGTACAGGCCGACCGGTGGCGTCGACTGCGGCGGCAGGCGCGCGTAGATGGTGTACAGGGTGTTGCTGCCCGTGCCTGTGCCACCCTGCGTGTCGGTGCCTGGTGTCATCCCCCATTGGGTGCGCCCGCTGTCGCTATACAGCTGGTACTGCAAAGTGTTGGCGCCCTGGGCCATCAGGCGATTGCTCACCGTTGACCCCACTGCCGATCCGGCATCCAGCGACAGCGTATAGCTCGTGCCGGGTGTGCAGCTGACGGTAATCGAGCCGGTGATGTCGAGGTTGGCCGTCATAACACCGACGCTGCCAAAATTGATATCGGGCACGCTGATAATGGAGCAATCGCTGATGACGGTGGCCATGACTTTGAACGTCGCCGTCTTGGTGGCACCGTGCGCAGGCGGCGTTAGCGTGGCTGCCAGCGAGATGATAGTGGCGGTGATGATCGTACGAATGCTGGACATGGTGGTGGCTCCTTGGCAGACAACGAAATAGCGCGTTGGTAGACACTCAGAAGACGATGGTGGTCGTCTCCGTCGCAAGGCCGCTTCTGAAGGGTTGGGTATCGCCGTTTACGCACGCTGGCGTGGCGGAGGCAGCATCAATGCCGAAAGACGGCGCAATCGAGCGATGCTTTCCGGCTGACGGCGAGTGCTGGGAGCTGATGCATCGCCTGTTTGCGAAGCATTGCGAGTAAAAAATGTTGGTGATGACACATGCGGCGACGGCCGTCATGCGTACGGCGAAAGACAGCGTTTGCACCATGACCGCAGCTGTGCTCGCCCGGAGCAAGACCGCTTCGCTGATCAGGCTTATGCCGATCAATCGGTGCGCCATGTCACCCCTTTGCGATCGTATTTTCTTTAGCTATCGAACGGCTAAATGCCGACCCCTTGGCAGATATAAGATCTGAGGCGTGCTGGAAACGTGAAGCACGTCATAGCAGCATTCGGACGGCTAAAGCGCTTAAGCAAGGCGCGCCGACGCGGTTGGCGTCGGCGCGCCTTGGTGGCTCAGAACACAGTAAGGAATAGCGCCAGGTTGGTCACGTTGAGCGTGCCGATGCCCGCGCCAGGCTCGTACCCAGGTACGCCCTGGTAGAACCAGTTGTCGCCCGCCTTGATGTCATTGAAGGGCGAGAACGGTCCGTAGCTGAAGATGTTCTGGAATGCGTAGATTTGCGGATTCCACAGACCGACGCGACCATACGTTGCCTGCTTCAGCAGGGCGCTGATGCCGTTGAGCTGAGGCGCCACGAAGCTGGTGCCACCTTCGCCGGTCAGCAGGCCGCTGCCATCCGTCGACGACACGAAGCTGTAGCCCGTCTCCGGATCGGCATTGAGCGAGATGTCCGGTACGTTGCGACCTTTGAAGTTCGCCGGCAGCGTGTAGTTGAAGCCGTTGGCCGGCTGGTACAGGGTCTGCTGCTTCTCGCTCTTGCGGATGCCTGAGGTAAACGCCTGGTAGCGCGGCCGTGACCAGAACACGCTCACGCCACCACCGCCGCCCGTCGAGAACACTTCGCTGGTGATATCCGCGCCGAAGTTGGTCTTGAAGTAGCTGACGATGTAATCCCAGCCCCAGATGCGCTCCTTGTCGAGCGTGGCCTTGGGGCCGCCGCTGAAGCTATAGGTGAAGGGTACGGTGGTGCCGCCGGCCGTGGTGATGAGCGGATCGGAGCCTGGTGCGTCCGCCGTCAGCGGCGGCGGTACGGCGTCGGTCGGCAAGCCACCCAGGGCGCGCACGGTGTCGTAAGCGCCGGAATCGCCTGCCGTCGCGAACATCGAGATGCCCTGTGCGGCCGCTTCCAGGAACACCTGATGGAAGGCGCGCAGCTCGTCGGTGTAATCCACGCCGCCATTCAACTGCGGGAAGTAGAAGATCTCCGGCTCACCCCAGCTCACCGACAGGCTGTCGACCTTGTTGTCGGACACGGCTTGGTTGAACACGTCGAAGAAGCCGGAGTCGGTGTTTGGCGCGTCATAGACGATGATGTCCGCCCACGGCGCCAAGCCACCTGACTGCTCCACGTCCAGCGAGGTTTCGCCCGAGCCCGCGGCGGAGCCGAGCACGCCGCCACCGTCCACGTGTACCTGGGTGATGCGGTTAGGTTTGACCGGGAGCCCGATGGTGCTCCAGTACGTATATGCGTCGGCCGGCACGAAATCCGCCAGCGTGGCGATACCGATGGTGGAGCCCTTGCCGTTCACGCCCGCTTTGTAGAGCGGGTTGATGTTGTAGCGGTTGGCCACATCACCCACGGTAAACGAGCCGGGTGTGCAGGTCGCCGTCGGGTTGCCGGTGCAGGGTGTTGTCGCTGGCGCGGTGGCCGCGGCCGTCCTGGCCATGGGGCTCATGGTGGAGGCGGAAGCGGGAGCCGACGGCTTGAACGCCGACACACGACGCGAGTGATAACGCGCCTCAGTGCTGAGGCCGGAAGCGACGATCAGCGTGCTCGACAGGGACGAGGGCAGCGTTGGCGTGGCGTTCGGTCGATGGAACGTGGTGCCATCGGCATTGCGATAATCGTGAATAGACGTCTGGAAGGCCTTATTGAACTGGCCAACCGTGCCGCTCACCTTGATGGCCAAATGGTTGGGCAGCAGTTCCACCTGCTGCAAACCTTGCTGCTTGGCGAATGCCTGCACCTTGGCGATGTCGTCGGCCGACGCGCCGAAGCGGTCCGCGAACTGCGCCGTGGTGAGGAAGCGGCGGAAGGAGGGATTACCCTGGGTGACCGTGCTGTAGACGAAATTCTCTAACGCGTCCTGATTGCGAAGTCCCAGCACAAGCGTGACGTTGACCGTCTCGTTCGTGTTGCTGGGTCCAAGGTCTGCTGATGACGAATTGCCCGCGGCCATCGCCACTGAGGTGGCGCCGCCGAAGAACAGTAAGCCGAGAGAGGCTGCGAGCGACTTGCGTTGCAACGTCGAGAGCATTGTGTTTTCTCCAGGGTGGAAAGGGCCCTGACCGCGGCGCTGTGACGACGGCCCTGTGCGTCGGCACGCTTTTCGGCATGGCCATAGAAGGACGACATTGGACTCCCCAAAACCCAGTGCGCCCCCTGGAAATACATCCGCACTGGCGTTTCGAACTTAGCGCCGTCGACGTCATTCCGTGAAGTGTCCAGCGATTCGTAGGAATTGGCGAAAGCCGCACGGCAGCTCAATGTGGGCCGCAAAAAAATACGCCTACACCTTTTGGCCTATATGCCTGTCTTAGCCGGAAAGAACGCCCGTTTGAAGCCGAAGGGGCGTCTGCGCGTCTGAATCGCAGCTAACGTCAAGCCCTGGTCTGTCAGGAACTAGCCCGATATCGTGAAGTCCTTCGAATCGACGGGGCTGAGACGCAACAATCTGCGCCGTTGTGCGCCACAGGCGCGCCCAACCCATTGCACAAGGAAGAGTCGTTCATGAAAAGCATCAAGTTAGCCGCGGCTGCCGTGGTCTTCACTGTTGTCCCGGTTTTGGCAGAAGCGCAGGACGGGCAATTCTTCGTCAACGGAAGTGCCGGTCAATCCAACTACAGCGTTTCCGGGTGGAGTGGTGGTCATCGGGACAACACGGACACCCAGGGTGCGTTGCGCTTTGGCTACCTCTGGCACGCCGGTGCACTCGATTACGGGGTAGAGACGGGGTACGCCAATCTGGGCGAAGTGACGGCGCACGGGAGTTATAGCTACCTGGATGTCAGCGGCTCGCCGTCACAGGTCAACTATCGCCAGTCGTTGTCCACCAAAGGCTGGTTGCTCGGTGGCAACCTCAAGTACAACTTTGGATCGTCCTGGTACCTGTCAGCGCGCGGTGGTTGGTTCCGGGCCAAGACCACCGGTACGGTCGACTCCACAGGTTTCAGCGGGGCGCGCTACTCCCAGACAGACACCCGCGGGTATGTGGGTGTGGGCGCTGGCTACAACTTCTCCAAGTCCTGGAGCCTGGGAGTGGGCTACGACTATTACGACCTGGGCGGCAGGTACTCGGACGCGCACGTTAATACGTACTCGGCTACTGCTGAGTTTCGCTTCTAACCTCGGGCGGCCGCGTGAGCGGCCGTCTTTTGGGCCGGAGAGCCATTTGCGGCACAATGAAAGGGTTGTGCGTCGTGGACAGCCCTGTTTTCGACGCCCCGATCCCCCGGAGTCGAAGCCATCGCCATGACCACCATCAAGCAAGACGACCTGATTCAGTCCGTAGCGGACGCCCTGCAGTACATCAGCTACTACCACCCCGTCGACTACATCACCAACCTCGCCGCCGCCTACGAGCGCGAGGAGTCGCCGGCGGCCAAGGACGCGATGGCGCAGATCCTGATCAACTCGCGCATGGCCGCCGAAGGCCACCGTCCGCTCTGCCAGGACACCGGCATCGTCACCGTCTTCCTCAAGGTCGGCATGAACGTCCGCTGGGACGCCACCATGTCGTTGGACGATATGGTCAACGAGGGCGTGCGCCGCGCCTACAACGACCCGGACAACAAGCTGCGCGCCAGTGTGCTGGCCGATCCGGCTGGCAAGCGGACCAATACCAAGGACAACACGCCGGCCGTCATCAACGTCTCCATCGTGCCGGGCGACACCGTCGAGGTGATCGTCGCCGCCAAGGGCGGCGGTTCGGAGGCCAAGTCCAAGTTCGCCATGCTCAACCCGTCCGACTCCATCGTGGACTGGGTGCTCAAGACCGTGCCGACCATGGGCGCGGGCTGGTGCCCGCCGGGCATGCTGGGTATTGGCATCGGCGGCACCGCCGAAAAGGCGATGCTGCTGGCCAAGGAATCGTTGATGGAGCACATCGACATCCAGGAGCTCATCGCTCGTGGCCCGCAGAACCGCGCGGAAGAGTTGCGCATCGAGCTGTACGAGAAGGTCAACGCGCTGGGCATCGGCGCGCAAGGCCTGGGTGGGCTCACCACCGTGCTCGACATCAAGATCAAGGATTACCCGACCCACGCGGCCAACCTGCCGGTGGCGATGATCCCCAACTGCGCGGCCACCCGCCATGCGCACTTCACGCTGGATGGTTCGGGCCCGGTCGCGCTCGATCCGCCGTCGCTGGAGCATTGGCCGAAGCTCACGTATGACTCCAGCAAGGGGCGTCGCGTGAACCTCGACACCGTCACCCGCGAGGACGTCGCAAGCTGGAAGCCGGGCGAGGTGCTGCTGCTCAATGGCAAGCTGCTCACCGGCCGCGACGCCGCGCATAAGCGTATGGTCGACATGCTCAACAAGGGCGAGCCGCTGCCGGTCGACTTCAAGAACCGCTTCATCTACTACGTCGGCCCGGTTGATCCCGTGCGCGACGAAGTCGTGGGTCCGGCCGGCCCGACCACGGCCACCCGCATGGACAAGTTCACCGAGCAGGTGCTGGCGCAGACCGGCCTGCTGGGCATGGTCGGCAAGGCCGAGCGCGGCCCGACCGCCATCGAGGCGATCAAGAAGCACCAGTCGGTGTATTTGATGGCCGTGGGTGGCGCCGCCTATCTTGTGTCCAAGGCGATCAAGGCCTCGCGTGTCGTGGGCTTTGCCGACCTGGGCATGGAAGCCATCTATGAGTTCGAAGTGCAGGACATGCCGGTGACCGTGGCGGTCGATTCGGCTGGCACCTCCGTGCACCAGACGGGCCCGAAGGAATGGCAGGCGCGTATTGGCAAAATCCCTGTGGTTGTCGCGTAAGAACCACACTTCTCCTTCTCCCCTCCGGGGAGAGGGAGCTATTCGTGCTATCCCATACGCTCCCGCATTTAGCCATCCAAACGCCCATCGCGGCCCAGCGGTTGCATTCCACCTGCTGCGGCGCAACACTGGCCAGATTGTTTTCCCCAACCACCAACGTAGGTACTCGTGAACCCGCAAAGCCCCGCGTCGCTTTCTGCTGACGCATCCTGGATCGTGATGAAGTTTGGCGGCACCAGTGTCGCTACCCTGCCACGCTGGCAGAACATCCGTGAGCTCGTTGCCAGCCGCCGCGCCGAAGGCGCCCGCGTGCTGGTGGTCGTGTCCGCGCTCACCGGCATCACCGACGCACTCAAACAAATGTGCGCGCAGGAAGACAAGGGCAAACGCATCGAGGCTGCCAAGGCGATCGCACAGCGTCATTACGACCTGCTCGATCACATGCAGCTGGTGGTTCCGGATACCCTCGGCGCTCGGCTTTCCGAGCTGGCAAAGCTGGCCGATGAAGGCCCCTCGCTGCTCGGCGAACTGGCCTGGTCGGCGCTGGTGCAGGCGCACGGTGAGCTGATGTCCAGCGCGCTCGGCGCGGCGTTCCTTTCCCACAGCGGCTTGAGCACGCAGTGGGTGGACGCGCGGGATTGCCTCTCGGCGATTGCGCTGCCCAACCAGAACGAGCGCACCAAGCTGCTCTCCGCCATGGTCGAGGCCAAACCGGATCCGGCATTGAACGCGCGCCTCGCCGCGCTGGGCGATGTCTTCATCACCCAGGGCTTCATCGCGCGTGAATCGCAGGGGCGCACGGTGCTGCTCGGCCGCGGCGGTTCGGATACCTCGGCCTCGTACTTCGGCGCGTTGCTGAAGGCGCAGCGCGTGGAAATCTGGACCGACGTGGCGGGCATGTTCACCGCCAACCCCCGCCAGGTGCCCAGCGCCCGCCTGCTACAGCGACTGGATTACGAAGAGGCCCAGGAAATCGCCTCCACTGGCGCCAAGGTGCTGCATCCGCGTTGCCTTTCGCCACTGCGCGAGCCGCGTGTCCCTTTGTTGATCAAGGACACCAACCGGCCTGAGCTGGAAGGCACGCTGATCGGCCCGGAAGTCCGTGAGCATGCGCCCAGCGTCAAGGCGATCAGTGCGCGCAAGGGCATCACGCTGGTGTCGATGGAATCGGTGGGCATGTGGCAGCAGGTCGGTTTCCTCGCTGACGTGTTTGCGCAGTTCAAGCAGCACGGCCTGTCAGTGGACATGATCGGCTCCGCCGAGACCAACGTGACGGTGTCGCTGGACCCCACCGAAAACCTGCTCGACTCCGATGCGCTCGCCGCGTTGGCCAGCGACCTGGCCAAGGTGTGTCGGGTGAAAGTGATCGCGCCGTGCGCGGCGATAACGCTGGTCGGTCGCGGCATGCGTTCGATGCTGCATACGCTGTCCGCTGTGCTGGCTGAATTCGGCCAGTTGCGCGTGCACATGATTTCGCAGTCGTCCAACAACCTCAATCTCACCTTCGTGGTGGATGAGAATGTGGTCGACGAACTGTTGCCGCATCTGCATGAGCTGCTGATCACGGCGGGCGCATTGCGTACTGACGACAGCGCCCTGTTCGGTCCAAGTTGGCAGGCGCTGTATGGTACCGGCGAGATATTGCCGCCGGCTGCGTCGTGGTGGCGCGAGGAGCGTCGTGCCGATTTGCTGAAGATCGGTGCGGGCGCCACGCCGCGCTACGTCTACCACCTGCCCACGGTGCGCCAACAGGCACGTGAGCTGAAAACGCTGGCCGCGGTGGATCGTCTGCACTACGCGGTGAAGGCCAATACGCATCCGGCCATTCTCAAGGCGCTGGCCGAAGAGGGCTTTGGCTTTGAGTGCGTGTCGCCGGGCGAACTGAAAGCCGTCATGGCCGTAGTGCCCGAGTCGGCACCACTGTTGTTCACGCCCAACTTTGCACCGAAGGAAGATTACGCGTGGGCACTCACCACGCGCGCCACGCTGTCACTGGATTCGCTCTATCAGTTGGAACAGTGGGGCGAGCTTTTCCGCGGCAGGGAAGTGGTGCTTCGTCTCGACCTCGGTCGCGGCCTGGGCCATCACGAGAAGGTGCGCACAGGCGGCAGTGGCAGCAAGTTTGGCCTGCCGGTGGAACAGCTGGACGCGTTCCTGCGCCTTGCCGATACACACGGTGTTACCGTGCGCGGCCTGCATGCGCACCTTGGCTCCGGCATCCTCGATGACGCGCATTGGGGCGAGGTCTACGGTCAACTGGCCAGCCTGGCCGAACGCATCGGTAGCGTCACTTTCCTGGATATCGGCGGTGGCCTTGGCGTGCCGTCGCATCCGGGCGAGGCGCGGCTCGATATCGGAGCACTCGACAAAGTGTTGCGCGACGTCAAGGCGGCCTATCCGCACTACAAACTGTGGATGGAGCCCGGTCGCTACCTCGTGGCCGATGCCGGCGTGCTGATCACCAAGGTCACCCAGACTAAGGGCAAAGGTAACGGCCAGATCCGCTACCTTGGCGTGGATACCGGCATGAACAGCCTGATCCGCCCCGCGCTGTACGAGGCCTGGCACGAGATTGTGAACCTCACGCGTTTGGACGAGCCCGCCACCTCGCTGTTCCAGGTGGTTGGCCCGATTTGCGAAAGCGGCGACGTGTTGGGTACCGACCGCCGCCTGCCGGAGCCGCAGGAAGGCGACGTCGTACTTGTGGCTCAGGCGGGCGCGTACGGCAAGGTAATGTCCTCGCCGTACAACCTGCGGGATGAGGCGGAAGAGATCATCCTGGAGTAAGCCTCGTGCTCCCTTGCCGTTGCGGGCGAGGGAGTTTTTGATCGTCATTCCGGCATTGGCCGGAATTCAGTAACGACAAGGCGTGATCCTTGTCGCTCGTACTGGCACTACGGCGCTGGATTCCGGCCTGCGCCGGAATGACGAGTATTAGACGGCGAGGTTCATTGCCTGTTTACGGCTTCTTTGATGGAGCCGGTACGCCGAAAGTATGGCGATTAGATGATTCATAGTGAGCGCGGCGTCCTTGAGCCTGAATCGGTGGGCTACAGACGCGGCGTTTCTGGAACAATGGCGTACTAGAAGAATCTCGATGGGATGCTCGAGGTCGTTCGGGAGGCTTTGGCCGACCCTGACCCTGCACCCTGATCCCCTCCAGGGGGAGTAGCGTCGACGGAGACTTGAGCGTGACCACCAACATCAACCCCCGCCTGACTCAGGTATTCCGCTTCGTGCGGTGCAGCTACGCCGATGGCGTGGCTGAGCTGGTCTACGCATTCGACCACGGCGAGGAGCTGGTCGAGCGCGTGCGTTTTCCGAACGCACCTGCGCTGCCGGTCAGCCATCAGGCTGCGTTCGACCAAGCGTTGAAGATGCTGCATCTCATCGCGGGTGTGAGCTACTACAAGGCCGGTGTGCCGCCGCGTATCGACGTGGCCGCCGGCCCTCTGGACGACGCCACGGCTGACCTGCTCGATGCGCTGTATCTGCATGGCCTCGCCGAGTTTGCCTATCGCAATGGGCTGGATCTGCGTGGTCGGATCAACTTCCCGCGCGGCGGTGCAGTGCTGCCCGAGGCCAAGGCACTGGGCCTACCGCATCGCACGCTTGTACCCATCGGCGGCGGCAAGGATTCGCTGGTCGCGGTGGAAGCGATCAAGTCCATCAGCGGTGACGCGACGGCCGTATGGGTCGGCAATTCGCCGCTGATCGCCGCCTGTGCCGAGCGCACCGGTCTGCCCATGCTCAACATCCAGCGCGAACTGGCGCCCGGCCTGTTCGAGCTCAATCGCCTTGGCGCGTGGAACGGCCATATCCCGGTGACGGCGGTCAATTCCGCCATCCTCGCGGTGGCGGCGATCCTCTACGGTTTCGACAGCATTGCTTTCGCCAACGAGAGTTCCGCTTCCGCCGCCACGTTGGAATATGAAGGCCAGCAGGTGAACCACCAGTGGAGCAAGGGCTACACCTTCGAGCAGTTGCTCAGTGACTGGCTGCATCAGCACGTCGCGGCTGATCTCGATTACTGCTCCCTGCTGCGGCCGTTCTCCGAACTGGCCGTGACCCGCGCGTTCTCGAAGCTGACGCCGTATTTCGACGTGTTCTCCAGCTGCAACCGCAACTTCAAGATTCTTGGCCCCAAGCCGGCGGATCGCTGGTGCGGTCAGTGCCCGAAGTGCCACTTCGTGTTCCTGGCGCTGGCGCCATTCCTTGCCAAGCCGCGCCTGCTGTCGATCTTCGGCCGCAATCTGCTGGACGACGAGAACCTCGCGCCCGGTTTCGATGCGTTGCTCGAGTATCAGAACCACAAGCCGTTCGAGTGCGTGGGCGAGGGCGCCGAAGCGCGTGCGGCGATGTATGCACTGAGCCAGCGTTCGGAATGGCAGGAAGATACGCTGGTGGCACGTTTTATCCGTGACATCCTTCCGCAGCTCGACGTGAGCGAGTTGGCGCTGGAGCCGTGGCTGGAGCCATCCACTGAACAACGCATTCCCAAGCGTCTGCAGCCGGCGCTGGCGTTCTTCGCGTGACCCATTCGTCGCCGTTGCGTATCGCCGATCTCGCCGGCAAGCGAGTGGCGATCTGGGGATTCGGGCGCGAGGGCAAGGCGGCTATCGCCGCCATTCGCTCACGTCTCCCCGCGTTGCCGCTGACGTTGTTCTGCAGTGATGCGGAGGTCGCTGCCGCGAAGGCGTTCGATGCGACGCTGACGGTGCGCGGTGAAGAGCCCGACGCGGCGGCACTTGCCGTGTTCGATGTGGTAGTGAAGTCCCCCCGGCATTTCAGCGTACAAGCCCGCACTGCTGGCTGCGCGCGAGGCTGGCATCCGCGTGACGTCGGGAACCGCTCTATGGTTTGCGGAGAAACCGGACGCGCGCGTCGTCGCCGTGACGGGCACCAAGGGCAAGAGCACGACGACGGCCCTGCTTGCGCATCTCGCGCGCAGCCTAGGCGTGCGTACCGCGCTGGCAGGCAATATCGGCATGCCACTGCTGGAATTGGTCGATGAGTCCGCCGATCTCTGGGCTATCGAGCTGTCGAGTTTTCAGACAGGCGAGGCCGGTCCGGTGGAGCTCGGTGTCATCACCAGCCTCTACGAAGAACACCTCGACTGGCACGGTACGCGTGAGCGCTACATCGAAGACAAGCTCAAGCTCAGCGACGTATCGAAGCAGTTGTTGGTCAATACCACGCAACCGGCGCTGCTCGAGCGCACATCGGGTCATCCCCATCGCGTCGTGTTCGGCAATCCAGAGGGCTGGCATGTTGCGGACGGTTTCATTTGTCGTGGCACGCAGCGGGTGTTCGATGTGGCCAAGCTGCGCGCACCGGGCGAGCACAACGCGCTCAATGCCTGTGCGGCGCTTGCGACGCTGGAAACCATGGGCTTCGATGCACTGCAAGCCGCACCGTCGCTTGCGACCTTCCGCCCGTTGCCGCATCGATTGCAACCGCTGGGTGAACACGATGGTTTCCACTGGATCAACGACTCCATCAGCACCATGCCCCAGGCTGCACTGGCTGCACTGAGATAGCCTGAAGGGACAGGTCGTGACCCTCATCGTGGGCGGGCATGATCGTGGGCTGGACTGGAGCGAGTTCGTTACGGCGATGAAGGGGCAAGCGCCGCATGCACTCCTGGCGCAAGGCGCCAATGGTCCGCGCATCGCGCGAGCGTTGCGTGAGGCCGCTGTGGCAGTGGAAGAGGTAAGCGATCTTGCAGCGGCCGTTGCACGCGCACGGGCATTGACGCCTGCCGGGGGAACCATCTTGTTGTCACCCGGTGCTCCCAGCTTCGACCAGTTCCACGACTATGCCGATCGCGGTCGCCAATTCGCTGAGATGGCGGGTTTTGATGCGCATGAGATCGTTGGCATCGAAGGGCTCGGTGTGAGCTGAGTGGGTTGCACGTGCGTGGCCGTGCACCACGCGCTTGAACCGATGAAATATGAAATGACCTGCACAAACTGCGCGGAGCTGACCACGTGCTTGAGATCCGACGAGATGACCTGACGAGCCGTGAAGTGGCGGCCCTGTTGCAAGAACATCTCGATGAGATGGCCGAATACTCGCCACCGGAAAGCATTCACGCGCTCGATCTGGATAGGCTCCGTCGACCGGAAATTACCTTCTGGACAGTTTGGCAGAACGGCGGCCTGATGGGCTGCGGCGCCATCCGTGAACTCGATCCCACGCATGGCGAGATCAAATCCATGCGAACGTCGTACCGGCATCGCCGCAAGGGTGTGGCTGCGGTGATGTTGCAGCACATCCTCGATGAAGCCGCGCAGCGCGGCTATCAACGCCTGAGTCTGGAAACCGGCTCGCCTGCTGCCTTTGAGCCGGCGAGGCAGTTGTATGCGCGGTTTGGCTTCACGTATTGCGGGCCGTTCGGGGATTACGTGGAGGACTCGTACAGCGTGTTCATGACGCGTGTGATCCAGCGTAGCTAGCGGGACCGGAACCGCTCACACACAGGACATCACGCATTCGGAGTTACAAAAAAGCCACGCTTCTTGCGAAGCGTGGCTTTTCGTTTTCGTCGCGTCGGTAACCTGTTACCAGATCTTCACGCGATCCGCCGGAGCGAGATACAGCGTTTCCCCCGGCTTGGGCTGGAACGCGTCGTACCAGCCGTCGAGATTACGTACGGTCTGCGCGCGGAAGCGGCCAGGCGAATGCTCGTTGCCGATCACGCGCTGGCGCATGGCGGCGTCGCGGACCTTCTCGCGCCAGCTCTGGCCGAAGGCGAGGAAGAAGCGCTGGTCGCCCGTCAGGCCATCGACTACCGGAGCCGGCTTGCCGCCAAGGGACTTGTGATAGGCGATGTACGCGACGGTCAGGCCCGATACGTCGGCGATGTTCTCGCCCAGCGTCTGCTGGCCGTTCACATGCAGGCCCGGCAATGCCTCATACGCGTTGTACTGCGCGACCAGCTTGTCGCCGGCGGCCTTGAAGTGCGCTTGGTCTTCCGGCGTCCACCAGTTGGCCAGATTGCCCTGCGCGTCGAACTCGGCGCCGAGGTTATCGAAGCTGTGGCTGATCTCGTGTCCGATCACTGCACCGATGGAACCGTAGTTCGCTGCGGCGTCGGCCTTCGGATCGAAGAACGGCGCTTCGAGGATGGCAGCGGGGAAGTTCAGCGCATTCTGCAGCGGCAGGTTCACTGCGTTGACCGTCTGCGGTGTCATCCACCATTCGCCGCGATCCACGGGCTGGCCGAGCTTGGCGAGCTGATGGTCGTACTCGTACTTTTCGGCGCGCTGCTGGTTGCCCAGCGCGTCATCGGCGCGGATGTCGAGCTTGGTGTAATCACGCCATGTTTCCGGGTAGCCCACGCTCACTCGGATGCTGGCGATCTTGGCCTTGGCCTTCTGGCGGGTGGCCGGCGTCATCCAATCGAGACGGTCCACACGCTCGTCGAACGCGGCGAGTATGTTCTTCACCATCTGCTCGACCTGCTGCTTGGACGAGGCGGGGAAGTACTCCTTCACGTAGATCTGGCCGACCGCGTCGCCCAGTGCGCCGTTGGTGCTGGCCACGGCGCGCTTCCAGCGATCACGTTGCTTGGGCGTACCGGACAGGGTCTGGCCGTAGAAGCCGAAGCTGAGATCGGCATACGCCTTGGGCAGCAGCGACGCGCTCTCGTTGAGTTCGTGGAAGGTGAGGTAATCCTTCCATGCCTGCAGCGGCTCGCTGGCGGTCAGCGCGGAGAGTGCCTCGATGGCCGGCACCTGCCATACGTCGACGATCTTCTGCTGATCGAGGCCCGCTGCCTTGAAGTAGGCTGCCCAGTCCAGGCCCGGCGCGTTCTTGGCGAACGAGGCCAGTGTCCACGGGTTGTTTGCCTTGTGGATGTCCTGGCTGTCGACGATATCGACCTGGGCCTTGGCGATCTTGGTTTCGAGATCGAGGATGGTCTTGGCCTTCGCGTCGGCATCGGCCACGCCGGCCTGCTTCAGCAGGGCAGTGATGTATGCCTGGTACTTGCCGCGCGTTTCCACCATCGCCTTGTCGTCGGACAGGTAATAGTCGCGCGTGGGCATGCCCAGGCCGCCCTGCAACAGGTACGGGATGTTGCGCGAGGCGTCTTGTAGGCCGTGCGAAATGAACAGGCCAAACAGGTGCTCGGTGTGGAAGTTGGTGGCATTCACCGGATCCACGTCGGCACGCAGGCCATCACCCAGCACGCGGGCGAGGTCGGCCTTGCTGTTGATGGCGTCGATGGCCTTCAGTTCGGGCTGCAGCGGTTCGAGGCCGCGCTTCTCGATAGTGCCTTCGTCCATAAACGCAGCGTAGTAATCGGCAATCTTGCGCTCGTTGCTGCCCGCTGCCGGCTTGCTCTTGCCCGCCGCCTGGATCAGGTCAGCGTTGCGCTTCTCGGCCTTCTGGAACACTTCCAGAAAGATGCCCGTGCTGGAACGGTCGGCAGGAATCTCGGCCGTCTTCTTCCAGTTGCCGCTGGCGTAGTTGTCGAAGTCATTGCCCGGCAACACGCTGTGGTCGATGCCAGCCAAGTCGATGCCGCTGGCGCTGCGCGCCGCCGTGTGGGCCGGGGCCGGCTGGGTCGCCGTGCCCGCTGCGGCGCAGGTGGTGGCCATGGCAGCCGCCGTGAAAATCCAACGAAGTTGCCGCATGGGCGGTCTCCTGGGTGGGGAAAATAACAACGATAGTCCCAATGGGCACCCGGCAGGGCATGACCTTTGGCCTAGGAATGGAGTTTCCAGCACTGCAAGAACTTGCTGGCGATGGGTTATTCTTTGCGTTCCCCCTGGGCCCACTGGGCCCTGACACCAGCCAAGGAAGGCCGCTCATGGCGAACTCCGGTTCGATCGTCAATTCGCACGTGCTCGCGCAAGTGGCGCAGTGGCGAGATGCTTTTGCGTCGGCAGAGCCGTTTCGTCATGTGATCATCGACGACTTCCTCGAGCCTGCGTTTGTGGAAGCCCTGCTGACCCAGTTTCCCGATTTCGAACAGGGAAACTATGTGGGCGACGACGGTCGCCCCGGCGGAAAATCCACGATGGACCGCGTGCGTGGCCTCGGGGACGCCTACCGGCGCCTCGATGAGGTGATCCAGACGCGGCAGTTTCTTGATTTCGTCGGCAATATCACGGCTATCCCGGACCTGATCTACGACCCGTTCTATCTTGGCGGCGGGACGCATGAGAACCGCCATGGGCAGGGTCTGCAGGCGCATATCGATTTCAACTATCACCCCAGTGAACGCTGGCATCGCCGGCTCAATCTCATCGTGTACCTCAATCACGAATGGGACGAGGGCTGGGGCGGCATGTTTGATCTTTACCGCGATCCCTATGCGGACCCTGCACCCTTGGTTCGCGTGGCGCCGCTGTTCAATCGTTGCGTGACCTTCGAGACCAACGAACATAGCTGGCATGGCTTTGACACGATCCTCCTGCCGGAGGACAGGCGTGACCTCAGCCGTAAATCGATCGCCTTGTACTTCTACAGCGCGGAACGCCCTGCTGTGGAAACGGCGGGCCGCCACACCACGCACTATGTCAACGCGCAATTGCCAGAGCACCTGCTGCCGGGCCATACGCTAGCTGACTCCGACGTGTCGACGCTCAAGCTGCTGATTGCACAACGCGACGAACAATTGCGAGGGCTCTACGCAGAGAACTCGAAGCTTTTGCAGGCTCAGGACCAAGGCTTTGGCGGTCACTTGCTGTATCTGCTCAAGCGCTTGTACGTGCGCTATCGCCGCTGATTCCGGGGAGACGGTGTCTCCCTTGCTCCGATGGACTCAGCGCTCGATGCGGTAGTTGAGCGACGCACGATTGAAGTCCGTTGCGCTCTGCGCCTCGAAATTCCAGCGCGCGTTGAAGTGGTAGCGCAGGGTAATGACCTGGCCTGGATCGAACAGGCCCACGCCATAGCTGATGTACAGACGCGGCGAGAGGTATTTGCCCATCGTGAAGGCGGAGCTGCCGTTGAGCGCATCGCTGCTGCTGACGCCGACATCGTCAAGGCCCAGGCGCGAGCCGATGCTCTTGGCGAGCAGGTTGCCGGTAGCCGAACCCAGCGCTTGTGCCGCCGCGCCCACCATGTTGCCTTCACCACCCTTCACCTGCGACAGCGGCTTGCCAGTGATCAGATAGGAGAGGGCATCGGACTGTTCCATCGGTGGCTGCGAGAACACCGTAAGCACTGGGCGCTGCGCGGTGCCCGCGATATTGAGGCCAACCTGTTGACCATCGTCGATGGTGGCGTTGGGGTTGAGCTTGCGAATCGCGCGGATGTTCAGGCCGGGGTTGTCGATGGGCGTGCTGGCGAACAGCAGCTGGCCGCGATCGATCTGCAGGTTCTGCCCGTACGCTTTATAGGTGCCACTCACGTCGATCTGGCCCTGGCCGGTGGTCGCGCGACCAGGGCGTTCACTGACCACCAGTTGGCCTTGCAGGCGGCCGTCGAGTCCCATGCCTACGAGGTGGGTCTTGTTGCCTAAGTTGACCGTCACCGTGGCGGAAAGCGGCATCTGGCTGACGGCTTCCTGCGGCTGCTTGTCGTCCACCACCACCACGTCGGGTGACGCCTTGGTGGCTCCCGCACCGGGTAGCTTGTCGAGATTCACGTCGGCGTTGTCGAGCGCGACGCTACCAGTGATGTCCAGACCCTTGTCGTTGTGGGTTACCGCGAGATCTGGAGAGATCGCGACCTTCGCGGCAGGGATGTCGACCGCCCGGAAGTTGCTGCCCTTGACGGTCAGCACACTCTGCGCGTCCGCGCCAAGCGACGCCGTACCCGCCAAGACAACGTTGCCATCACCGGAATGCAGCGTGCCGTCGATGCGGAAATGCTGTGCATCGGTGGTGCCGATACTCACGTGCCCCTGGCTCAGTTTCAGCCCCATCGCGGGGATCTCTGCCGCGAAATCCGTCAGGTTGGCCTGGCCGCTGATGGCGGGAGCAGACAGTGTGCCGGCGAGATTGAAGTCGCCGTTCATAGCGCCCTTGGGGTTCACCACTTCGGTGGTGAAGATCTCCAGCAGGCGAAGATTGCTCACATGGATGCCGACGTGACCGCCGAGCGATTGCTGCGCGCCGCTAATGGTGACGTTGCCGTCCACGCGACCCGTGTTGGTCAGTCCTGCGTGCAGTTCGATCTGCTGGCTGGACGGACTGAGCTGAGCGGTGAGTGCCAGATTGTCGTAAGTGACGAGCGGCTGGTCGGTGCGGTCGGCGTAGGCGACAGAGCCGTGGGGCGAGGTGATCGACGCGTTGCCGGTGAGCGCACCTGCCGTATTGCGGCGAATGCTGCCGTTGCCGTCGAGCGAACCCTCCACGCGCATGGGCACTTTGCTGGTGCTCACCGCGCTCATGATCAACGCAATGGGCAGGCCGTGCAGCCGATAGCTGGCATCGAGATTGCCGGCCTTGTCCTGCTTGGCAGCGGCGCACAGCAGCGGCTCGCCGGCAGTGAGGCACAGCTCGGACAGGTTGAGTGCGCCGTCGTTATACGAGAGCTGCGTTGACTGTTGCAGTCGCCAGCGAGGCAGGCCAGCGAGATCGATGTTGAGCGTGGACAACGAGCCGTTCCATGCCGAACCCTTGAGGCCGCCGCTCAGCGCCAGATCGGTGGAGAGTGGCGAGCCATGCGCGGCCAAGGTGAGGTTGTGCCGCTCCGCCGTGCCATCGCCGCGCACGCTGACCTGCGTGAAGGCCAACCCGCCAGCATTGACGCCGCCTGCCTGCAGATCCAACTTGCCGCCCGGATGGCTGATATCGGGCACGTTGGCGAGCAGGTGGAGCGTATCCACATGCTGCTCGGCATAGTTCAGCGTGTTGCCCTGCAGGTTGCTGTCGACGGCAAGCTTGGGATACGTGCCGCGTACCTGGACGGTGCCCTGCAGCTTGCCTGCCGCCTCAGGCAGCCAGTCGCCCAGCGAGGCGATGGCAAGCTTGATAGTGACGTCGTTGGCCTTGCCGGGCTTTGCATCGATAAGGGCGTCACTGCCGCCGGAAACGAGATGCAGCTTGCCATCCACCACGCCCTCGGGCGGCAGATGCAGCTTGCCGTCGCCGTGCACGGTGCGGTCGCGCAGATGGCCGTCGAGCTTGCGGATCTCCAGTGTGACGTCCGGATGGTCTTGCGGTAGCGTGCCTTGCGAGGCGATGTCGAAATCCAGTGAGCCGTTCCACTTCGCCAGCAGATGTCCGGGGTCGAATTTGTTGGCGACGGCTTCGAGCTGCCAGCCCAACGCCGGCTGCAGCGTCAGCGTGCCCTTGGCCTGCAAGTCGCCCTGCGGTTGCTTGACGGTCAAGGCGTGCAGGTTGATGAGCTTCTGCGTACCGTCGAGATCCAGAGTGACGTCTGCAAGCTTTCCTTCCGGGCCCAGTGCAAGCGCGCTTTCCGCATGGAACTGCTCGGCTGAACCCTTGGCGGTGAGCGTGCCATGGCTCATCAGGGGTTGCCCCGCCAACTCCTGCGGAAGCACGACATCCTTCCAGTCGAGCGTAAGGTCGGCGCTCAACGGCTTGGCCGAGAGCTGCACCACGCCATGCGCGTTGACGCTGCCCTGGAACTGCGGGGAGGCGATGCCGAGCTGGTCCAGTGTCAGCGTGTTGAGGTCGTCGCTGAAGCGCGCGCTCAGCGGCTGCAGTTTCACCTGGTAGTCGTTGAGTCCCAGTTGTCCGGTGACGGTGCCGCTGCGGCGATCACCCTTGCCGGTGAGTGCGACGGACAGGCCCGTGAGCGAGCTATCACCGAGGAACGGCTTGGGATCGAAGCGCGGTGCGTCAAGCGTTGCATTCCACGCGTAATCGCCAGCTTGGGCCATATCCAACTGCAGGCGGGCGGGCATGGGTAGCGTGAGCTGAAGATCCAGGTGTGCGTGCTTGCCATCGCCGTGCGCGGCCAGCTCGCCGGCATACTCGGTGCCGCCGGCTGTCCAGGCGAAGTTGGCCTTGCTGTCGCCGCGGTAGGTGCTACCGACGACGATGTTGCCAGTGAGATCGGCATGCCCATCCGGCGCGCGCAAAGCGAGTTGCCGCAATTCGATGCCGCTGCGGCTCGTCCAACTGCCAGCGAGGTCGAGCGAATCGGAGGCGAACACGGGTTGCCCCGCCTGCGTGATCTTCACCGTACCCACGTGCGCGCGGTCGAGCACCATGTCGAGCGGGGGCTGCCACGAGAAACTGCTTTGGCTTTCCGACTGGTCGGGCTCGCTCGGCGGCAACGCAACGTCCACGCCATCGACGTTGAGGTCGAGCACATGCAGTCGCTTGCGCAGCAGGGCAGGTACGCGCAAGTCCAGATGGGCCTTGGCTACCTTGACGTCCAACCCTTTGCCGTCCGCGTAGCGCAGGCCGGTGAGATCAAGCGGACCCACCAGGCGTCCATCGGCTGATTGCACGGTGAGCTGGCCGTTGGTAAAGCCCTCCGCGCGCGCCAGCGCAAAGCGCAGGCCCGACGATGTGCCCAGCAACCACGCAAGAAAGGCAAACAGCACGAGCAGCAGTGCGAGCAACGAAAACAGCGTCCAGCGCAGCCAGCGGCGGCGTGGGCGAGGTGCGGGAGCGGGGGCGTTGGTATCGATCATGGCGTTGCTCACAGATCCGGGCCGATCACGACGTGCAGTTCCACGCCGTGGTCATCCGCGTTGTGCACCGGCGTGCCCAGATCCACCCGGATCATACCCACGGGCGAGAGCCAGCGAACGCCCAGGCCCGCGCCGATCTTCGGACGATAGTCGGTACCGTTGAACGCATTGCCCGCGTCCACGAAGGCCGCCATGCCCCATTGGCGGGTGAAGTAGTGTTCGACCTCGGTGCTGCCCACCAGCAGATTCTTGCCGCCAATCACGCGCCCATAGGAGTTCTCGGGGCCGATGCTCTGATAGCCGTAGCCGCGCACCGAGCGGTCACCGCCGGCGAAGAAGCGCAATTGCGGCGGTAGGTCATCGAAGTTGTTGGTCCAGGTAGCACCGGCCGATGCGCGCAGGATGAGGCGGTTGTTGCCCCAGAACGAGTTGATCCATTTGCCATCGGCGATGACCTGGCTGAAGCTGGCATCGGACAGCAGCGAACCGACGGTACTGCGGGCGGTGAAGGTCAGCGCCCAGCCGTTGCGCACGAAGATGGGGTTGTCGCCGGATTTACGCGACAGCGTCGCCTCCGGATAGAACAGGTTGCTCCGACCGTGTTCGAGCCCCGGCGTGCTGTCCGATTCGCCGGCCTTTTGGCCCACCGTGAATGTGCCGTCCAAAGCATGCACGCCGATAGTGCGTACCCAGCCGTACCATTCACGCGTTTCGTTGGCCACGAGCTCCAGTGTCTTGGACTTGGAGGTATCCGTGTTGGAGTCGCGATACGTGGCACCGTAATTGAAGCTGCGCTGATTCGGGCCGGGCATGGGCACCGTGTACAACGTCGACACGGTCTTGAGCTTCTGCGCGAGGATGATCTCGTTCTTCCACTTGTGGCCGCTGCGGTTCACCCAGCGCCGTTCCATGCTGGCGCGCGCGCCGACGCCCGTGTCGGTGCCGATGAACGGGCCGCCGCTGTAGATGGTGCGCTTGGCCGGTGACAGCTCCACTTTTACGTCGACTACGCCGTTCTTCTTGTCATCGATGTCGGGCAGTACGTTCACTACGGAGAAGTAATCCGCTCCGTTCAACGCCTGCTGAAGCTGCAACAGCTTGTCCTGCGCGAAGTAGTCGCCGGACTTGAAAGGCACGTAGCGCTGCAGGAAGCCATCCTTGAACTGCGAGCCGTCGAAATGCACGTCGCCGAACTTGTAGCGCGAGCCGGCATCCCACGCGAGCTGAATCACGGCGCTGCGCTCGCCGCGATTCACTTCCACACGATGAGTAACGAGCTTGGCGTCAAGGAAGCCATTGGCAGTGAGCGCTCCGCTGAGCGCATCGCGCGAGGAGTCGTACTCGCCATCGTTAAGCGTCTGGCCCTTGAGGTTCTCGATGGCGCGCTGAGCACGGCGGATGGCCGGGATCTTCGCTGCGGCAGGGTCGAGCTTGATGTTCACCGTCGTCACCGTCACCGGCGTTCCGGGTGAGACATGCAACGTAACGCGCCAGTTCTCACCTACCGGGTCGAGCTGGCCCTGCACCTTGGCCTCGTAATAGCCATAGGGCTGCAGTGCCGTCTTGGCCTGGTCGAGCGATTGCTCGTACAGGCGGCGCACCTGCGCCTCGGTCACGTCGCGATTGGCGTACTGCGAGATATCGACGCCGGAGCTCACCGCGAGTTTGAGTGGGTCGTCCACGCCGTCCACCACCACCTGCACACCTGCGTGCGCCAGCCACGGGGCCAGCAGCAAGGGCAGCAGTATCAGGCGTCGGAGTCGGCGCATGCGGTCCTTAGGTTCCATCCTGGAAAGTCGGCTGCACGTACCGATGACACGTGCAGCCCAAGCTTAGCCCATCGACCGGGGCGGACTCATGAACGTCGTGTCGACTTGAGGATGATCTGATCCTTCTCGCACGACTATCGCCATCTCTGACTATGCAGCGTTGCGCAGTATCTCGCCCCGCGTTCGCGGGGCTTTTCGGGCATCAAACGACATGCGTCGAACAGGTCGACGCATGCCTCAGCCGGCCTTGTCGCCGGCCTTGTGAGCGATCCATGCACCAATGACGGCCGACACGTACGGAATGGACTGGGCGCCGAGGATGAACATCCACAGCGTGCCTTCCACGTAGTGCGTGCCGAAGCGCTCGCCCATGCCGATGATGCAGCAGACCAGCGCGATGGCCATGAGGAGTTCCTCACGCACCGGCGCGAACGCTGCAAAATTGCTGCCGCCCAGGCGCCGGCTCTTGGCCGTGACCACGAACGAGGTCTTCTCGCGCGTCAGGCCATGCAAGATGCCACGTGCAATGGCATGCGACAGGCTCATGCTGGCCAGCGATGCCATCAGCGTGTCGTACCAACTGCATGGGACGCGGGCGCGATACAGCACGATGCCGAAGATGGCCTTGGCGAAGAAGAAGCCGATCACGGGAATCAGGAACAACTGCATCGGCAGGGCGAACACGGTCGGGAAAGCCACCATGCCGGCGGTCCAGAAGATCGCCATCATGGTGAAGATCAAGTGCAGCGCGTCCGCGAACCAGCTGAACCAACCGGTGAGGAAGTGGAAGCGCTGGCCGCCGGAGAGCGGGCCCCTCTTGGTCATCCAGTCCCAGCGGCCCTTGAGGATCTGCATGGCGCCGAAGGCCCAGCGGTAACGCTGGCTCTTGTACGCCTTGAAGTCCGCGGGGGTGAGGCCCTTGCCCATCAGCTCGTCGACGTAGACGAGCTCGTAGCCGGCGTGCATCAGGCGTAGGCCGAGCTCGGCGTCTTCGCAGATGGTCCATTCCGACCAGCCGCCGGTGCCTTCCAGCGCCGAGCGACGCACCATGGTCATGGTGCCGTGCTGGATGATGGCGTTGCGCTCGTTGCGATGGTGCATACCGATGCGGAAGAAGCCGTCGTATTCCCACGCGGTCATGCGGCGGAAGCGGTTGTGCTCGAAGTCGCGATGCGCCTGCGGGCACTGCACCACGGCCACCTTCGGGTCGTGGAAGTAACCGGTCAGCGAGGCCAGCCAGTCTTCGCGCACCACGTAGTCGGCGTCGATCACCGCCACCACGTCGGCGCGCGTGTCGGTTTCCTTCAGGCCGAAGTTGAGTGCGCCCGCCTTGAAGCCCGGCCACGGTTCGAGGTGGAAGAAGCGGAACTTCGAGCCCAGCTTCTCGCAGTACTCCTGCACCGGCTTCCAGATCGCCGGGTCCTTGGTGTTGTTGTCGATCACCAGGACTTCGAAATTCTCGTACTTGAGCTCGGCCAGCGAGTCGAGGGTGACGAACACCATTTCCGGCGGCTCGTTGTAGCAAGCCAGATGGATCGATACGAACGGCTGCTTTTCCACCGGATCAGGCGGCAGCAGGCCGGCATGCCGCACCCAGCCGCGGCGCCACAGCACTTCGGTGAACTCGAAGCCGTTGATCAGCAGGATGGCGAGAATGGCGATCTGGGCCGGGAACAGCAGCACCAGCATCGTCCAGTCGATCCAGCTCAGGTAGAAATTGAACGGCAATGTGGCCGACCACACGATCAGGCCACACGCCAGCTGGATCAGCGCGCAGAAGAAGAGGCGGCCCATCAGCTTGAAGCGGCTGTAGCGGCTGGCGAACCAGATCATCGGCAGCAGCGCGAGCAGGCTCGCGGCCAGCGCCTTCCACGGCCACATGACGTCCTCGGTCACCGGGCCAGTGAACGGGAATTTCTGCTGGCGATCGGCGTTGAACATGCCCCAGTACGCTTCGGTGCGACCCGACAACGCTTCCTTCCAGGGCTGGTCGAACGCCTCCATCACGTAGTAGTCGATGTTCTCGCGCTTGGCCACGTTGAACCACGTGCGCAGGAAGATCGCTTCGTTGGAGACGGACGGGTCCGCGTACTTGAAGCGGTCGCCGTTGGACGGCCAGCCGACTTCGCCGATGACGATGGGCTTGCCGGGATACATCTGCTTGAGCGCTTCGTAGCTACCCAGCACATCGGCCACCGCCGGGAAGGCGTCCAGGCCCTTGCCCTGGCCCGTGACTGGGATACCGTTCCAGTAAGGGAACAGATGCACGGTGATGAAGTCCACGTGCTCGGCGAGTTCGGGATATTTTTGCCAGGTGCCGATCGGCTCGGCGATGGTCACGGGCTGATGGATGGCCGCGCGCACGCGATCAGCGTAGGCCATCAGCTGTTCGGGCGGGACGTCGTTGCGGTACAACACCTCGTTGCCCACGACCACGCGGTTGATCGAGTTGGGATAACGCCGCGCCTGGGCGATCAGCGTCTCGACTTCCTTCTCGTTGTTGTCCAAGCGACGGTCGATCCACGCACCGGCCATCACCTGCAAGCCTTCTTTCTCGGCCAGGCGATAGACCTGAGGATTCTCCAGGGTGGAGTAAGTGCGGATGCGCGAGGTATAGCGCTTGAGCAGTTTCAGGTCGCCGTCGATTTCATCGTCGGAGGGGAAATCGTTCTTCAGCGGGTTCTGGTAGCGCTGGAATGCCGACAGCGCGAAGCCGCCAATCGGGCCTTTCCAGTCTTCCGGGCCGTTGGGCAGATTGCTCCACCACCAGAGGCCGATGTTCATGGCCGCCACGATCAGGGCGAGCAAGAGAGCTGCGAGCAACGGGTGCCGGCTGTCGTGGTTTGAGTCTGTCTTCATATTCCAAGTGCCTCGCGCCGGGAGCTGTTTGCGCGCAGGGCAAGGAAGAGCGAGGGAGTGTACGTCGGTACACGACCGAGTGATGACGCCGGCCTGTGGGCAAACAGACCCGGCCCGAAGGGTTGCGCTTGAGCGGTCGTCAGGGCGCCGCGCGCGGCTTGACCTGCCAGCCAGGCAGGCGCAGCGCCACGCACTGCGCCCTGGCGACCGCTCAAGCGCAACGCGAGGTACTTGGAATATGAAGACAGACTCTTTGTGGCGCTCAAAACGATCCCCGTGGCTGCCTCACACGAGGCCGAAAAGCCCGCTGAGCTTAACCATGGAGCGCTTTTCGCTCAATAAAGACGGTGTCGCATGGTCAGCCCGAGGTCAGGCCCTAGGCAGTTCGCACGGGGAAACAGGCGGGTTGTTCAAATGTCGTGATGACGCCGGGCGAGCAGCGACTGCTCTACATCTCGCCCGGCAAATCACCGGTCCCGCGGCTCTGCAGGTCGAGGCTGATGCTTATTTAAGCAGCGAGCGCAGCATCCAGGCGGTCTTCTCATGCTCCTTCAGGCGGCCGGTCACCATGTCGGCGGTGCCTTCGTCGCCGACGCCATCGGCTACCTTGATGGTCTGGCGGGCCGTATGGGCAGCCAATTCATGGCCTTCGACCAACTGACTGACCATGTCCTTCCAGTCGGGAACGCCTACTTCTTCTTTGATCGAGGTGAGCTTGCCGAACTGGCTGTAGGAGCCGGGGGCGAATACGTCCAATGTACGGATGCGCTCGGCTACCTCGTCGGCGGCCAGCCACAACTCGTTGTACTGGGTCTCGAACATCGAATGCAGGCTGTTGAAGTGCGGCCCGGTGATATTCCAGTGGAAGCTGTGGGTCTTCAGGTAAAGCGAATAGGTATCCGCCAGCAGCTTGGACAGGTGTTCGCCGATCTGTTCCCGGTCCTTTTTGGCGATGCCGATGGAAATGCTCATGACGTATTCCTTGAGAGGGTGGGGATGGAACTTGCAGCCAGACTAGTGAGCGGGCGCCATGCGGTGAAATGAATCCTTCCGATGTCGGCGATAGCTCAGGGCTATCGGCACCGGCATGTCGGGCTACTCAAGAACTGGGGATGTCGGGGGCGCGGCACCGACCTTGGCGCGTCTACCTGCCGCTCCGCGGGCCCGGTCGGGAATGAGGAAACAGCGCTTGCGAAGCCTTCACCGGTTATCATGTGCGGTTCGATGACCCCGACTGCATCCCACGCCGCCTCCACCGACGCGCGTCTGCGTTCGCTGCGCCAAGCGCTCGACGACGTTTCCAGCCGCGACTTCGGCCGTTTGCTCGGCCGGTGGCGTGAGCTCACGCGCCGCTTCGATGAGAAGAAGCTGGCAGCGCTGACCACGGACATCGAGGCCTCCACGGCCAGGCGCAGGGCACGCGCCGACGCCAAGCCGGCGATCCGCCTCGACGAGTCGTTGCCCATCACCGCGCGCGCCGACGAGATCGTCGAGCTGATCCGCAAACACCAAGTAGTGGTGATCGCCGGCGAGACCGGCTCGGGCAAGACCACTCAGTTGCCCAAGTTATGTCTGGCCGCCGGACGTGGCGAAGCGGGCATGATCGGCTGTACCCAACCGCGCCGGTTGGCGGCCCGCTCCGTGGCACGCCGCGTCGCCGAGGAGCTGGCGACGCCGTTGGGTGAGCAGGTGGGTTTCCAGGTGCGCTTCAACGACCAGGTCTCCGATCGCACCCTGATCAAGTTCATGACCGACGGCATCCTGCTCGCCGAAACCCAGGGCGACCCGTGGCTGAGCGCGTACGACACCATCATCATCGACGAGGCGCATGAGCGTAGCCTCAACATCGACTTCCTGCTGGGCTACCTGAAGCGGTTGGTAGCGAAGCGTCCGTCGCTCAAGATCATCGTCACCTCCGCCACCATCGACACCGCGCGCTTTGCTGAGCATTTCAGCGGCGCTCCCATCGTTTCGGTGGAGGGGCGTACGTATCCTGTGGAAGTGCGTTGGCGCTCTGTCGACGACGTTGCGGCGCGACGTGGGCAGAGGGCGGGCGACCTGCAACAGGGGGGGGGCGGATCATGTGGCGGCAGTGCTGGACGAGATCACGCACGACGATCCGCGTGGCGACGTGTTGATCTTCTTGCCCGGTGAGCGCGAGATCCGCGACGCGCATCTGCTGCTGTCACGACGCCTGTATCGCGAGACCGAAGTGCTGCCGCTGTATGCGCGGCTTTCGGCGGGCGACCAGGATCGCGTGTTCAAGCCTGGTCCCAAGCGGCGCATCGTACTTGCCACCAATGTGGCGGAAACCTCGCTGACGGTGCCGCGCATCCGCTACGTCGTCGATTCCGGACAGGCCCGTGTCAAGCGCTACAGCCAGCGCAGCCAGCTCGAACGCCTGCACATCGAGCCCGTATCGAAAGCGGCGGCTGACCAGCGCAAGGGGCGCTGTGGTCGCGTCGGCCCAGGTATCTGCTATCGCCTGTACGACGAGGCGGATTACGAAAGCCGCGCTGCCTACACCGATCCCGAGTTGCTGCGCTCGTCGCTGGCCAACGTCATCCTGCGCATGCTGTCGTTGCAGTTGGGCGAGGTGGACGAATTCCCCTTCCTCGATGCGCCCGATCCGCGCGTGGTCGCCGACGGCTATCGGCGCCTGGCGGAAATCTCCGCCATCGACGATGCGAGAAAGCTCACTGCCATCGGCCGCACCGTCGCCAAATTGCCGATCGACGTGCAGCTCGCACGCATGTTGGTGGAGGCACAGGAGCGCCATAGCCTGCGTGAGCTGCTCGCCATTGTGTCGTTCCTCAGCATCCAGGATCCGCGCGAGCGCCCGGCGGACGCCCGCCAGCAAGCCGACGCCGCGCATGCCGCGTTTGCCGATCCAAAATCCGATTTCGTCGGCGTGCTCAACCTTTGGCGCGAGTACGGCAAGGCGCACGAGGATCTGACCCAGTCGAAACTGCGCGACTGGTGTTCGCGCCACTTCCTCAGCTTCATGCGTATGCGTGAATGGCGCGAGCTGCATCGGCAGTTGTTGCTGGTGGTGCAGGAGCTGGGGTGGAAGCTCGACGTAGCACTGCCTCCCTCTCCCCTCCGGGGAGAGGGTCGGGGTGAGGGGGCAACCTCGCGACAGTCTGCCAAAGGGCCGGCTGTCGCGAGCGAAAAGAAGCGAGACAGGCAGGGTTCCCGCGAGCACCCGACCTTTACCCCCTCTTCGGGGCTCAGCCCAGCCCTCTCCCCGGAGCGGAGAGGGAGTGACGGCGACGAGGCGGCGAAACACTACGAAGCCATCCACCGCAGCCTCCTCGCCGGCTTGCCTACCCAGGTGGGTCACAAGGACGAGAAGGGCGTCTATCGCAGTACGCGCGAACGCCGCTTCCAGGTATTCCCTGGCTCGGCGCTGTCCAAAGTGCCACCCAACTGGATCTTTGCCGCGCAGATCCTCGATATCGGTGGCCGTGTGTGGGGCATGATGTGCGCTCGCATGGAGCCGCTGTGGATCGAACAGCAGGCCGCGCACTTGCTGCGTTCTTCCTGTCGGGATCCCCATTGGTCGCGCAAGCGTGGGCATGTCGTTGCGTACGAACAGGTCAGCCTGTTTGGCCTCACCCTGGTCGAGCGTCGCCCGGTGACGTTCCAGAAGCAGGATCCCGCACTCGCGCATGAAATCTTCCTGCGTGAAGCCCTCACGCGCGGCGACATCGATGCGCGCGCCGACTTTATACGCGCCAATCAGCGCGTGCTGGAAGATGCACGCGGTATCGAAGCCAAGCAGCGCCGCGAAGGTCTGCTGCGCAGCGAGGACGAGCTGGTCCGTTTCTTCGAAGGCAAGCTGCCGCAGGACATCGCCGACAGTCGCGCACTCGATGCGTGGTATCGCAAGGCGCGTCCGGCTGAACAGGCGGCGCTGCGTTGGTCGCTGGATGACGTCATGAGCGGCGGCGCGGGACTGGATCCGAAAGCTTTCCCTGCGTCGCTGGAAGTTGCACCGCAGAAGTATCGCCTCGAATACCGATTCGTCCCCGGCGACGATGCGGATGGCGTCACCTTGCACCTGCCACTCGCCATGTTGAACGCGTTGCCCGCGGCACGCTGCGAATGGCTGGTGCCGGGATTGCTGGCGGAAAAGGTGGCCGAACTGATTCGTGGTCTGCCCAAGGCGCTGCGACGCAACTTCGTGCCCGCGCCGGATTTCGCGCGTGCCTTCGTGGAAGCCGAGGCGCCCCGGGACGAGTCGCTGACTCGGGCGCTTGCCGTTTTCCTTAAGCGAGCTACGGGCGTGGATATCGCTGCCGCGGAATTCGATGCGGTGGAGCTGCCCGCGCACTTCCGCATGCGCTATCGACTGCACGACGAGAACGGAAAGACGTTGGCCACGGGCCGCGACTTGGCCGCGATACGCGCGCAGTGGGAAGGGCAGGCGCGCGAAGCGTTCTCGCGCAAGACGGACATCGAGCTGACTCGCGAAGACATCGCCAGCTGGGATTTCGAGGCGATCCCGGCACAAGTACGCTCTGCGGGTGGCTTGCTGGCGTTTCCTGCGCTGGTCGATCTGGGTGATGGGGTGGCGCTGCGCGTATTCGAGCGCAGCGACGAGGCGCGCGAGGCGCACGTGCTTGGCGTGGTCCGTTTGTTGCGCAACGCGCTCGCCAGCGACATGAAGCAGGCGCGTCGACGTTTGCCGGTTGGCAATCCGTTGGCGCTCAAATATGCCCCCCCTGGGCGGCGTGGATGGTCTTCGCGAGGATCTCGTGGAAGGCGGCTTCCAGGATCTGCTTGAGCGCCATGCGCTGGACGTGCGTACCGCAGGGGCCTTTGAGGCATTGCATACGCAGGCTGCGCGCGAACTGTTCGGTGCGGCGGTAGAGCGGCTGAAACTCGCCGAGCCCATCATCGAGGCTCAGGCCGAGCTCAAGCCGTGGCTGCAGCCGCCGCTGATGGGGTTTGCACGCGCCAGTTACGACGATCTGCGCGAACAACTGGATGCGCTGCTTACGTCAGGCTTCCTTCGCGAGCTGCCGACGTCGCGGCTCGCGCACTATCCGCGTTACCTGAAGGCCATGCGTCTGCGCGCCGAACGCTTGCAGCAGGACCCTGCCAAAGACCAGCAGCGCATGTTGCAGGTGCTGCCGTTCTGGCGGGATTACCTCAAGCATCGCGCGGCAGGAACCGGCGACCTGGATGAATTGCGCTGGCTGATCGAGGAATGGCGCGTGTCGTTATTCGCGCAGGAATTGAAGACGCCGGAGCCGGTGTCGGCCAAGCGCCTGACTCGCGCGCTGGAAAACCTTGCCTGACACGCGCGTGCTTTCTGCAGGAGCGCACGGTTGCGATCCTGCAGAAAGAGGCTTACGAGTTACTTCACGCGGCGAACGGTAGCGTTGTCGCTGCAGTCGTCCACAGCCATCATCCAGTTACCCATCAGCGAGCGACGGATGGTCACCTTCGGGTTGTCGGCGGTCGAGCAGGCAATCTTGGTGCCATCGGCCTGTTGCCACACCTGACCGTTGTCGAGGGTGAACTGGCTATTGCCACCAAAGCCGATGAAGTGTCCCTGGATATGGGCACTGATCGGACCCGCCTTTTCGCTAGTGGGATAGAACACCGGCTTGCCGCTTTCGTCGACCACCTTGGTGACGGTCTTGCCGTGGCCGCTTAGCCAGGCGTCAAGATTCTTGAGCTCGTCCGGCGAAAGCTTGTCCAGGCCGGCTGCCTTGAACTCATCCGGTGTCATGCGCTGCTGCAGCGGCACGTACTGGTCGGCGGCAAAAGACACCGCGGGAACGGCTAGGGCGACACTCATCAGCAACGGCAGCAGGCGGGCCAGACGCATGGGGCAATCCTCTCGAGTACCTAGGGAATAGAACATCGCGGGCGCAGCATACACGGCATGAACCATGGGTTCATACGCGGGGCAGGCGTAGGCTGCGGGCAGGCCCTAGAATAGACCTATGGTTCAAGCCGCCCTCAACGCAAGCTCGGGTCTCGCCGAGTGGCGCGAACGCGCCGGCAGCGTGCCGCCCTTGTTGGGCGAGGCGCTGGATACGTGCGCGCTGTTGCCGATGAGCCAGGCCGAGTGCGTCGACGTGTTGGAACTGCTGGCCATGCTTGGCTGCGACAGCCAGACCCAGACGGCCGCCTTGTGGTTCGAGGTGTCGCGTATCGATCCCGCGCTCTGGGCACTGCGCGAGCCGCAATTACCACCGGAACTGCAGCGGCTCGTCGGCGGCCAGGTTGCGGCGGAGCGCGTATGGGCGCTGCACGCCCAGCATGGCGCCGACCACGGTGCGGAGGGTTTGCGCCGCCTGTTGCTGGCGATCATCCGCGACCTGCGTGTGGTATTCATCCTGCTGGCCCGGCAGTTGGCGCGCATGCGTGCAGCCAGCACCCTGCCGGATGCCGAGCGACAGGCGCTTGCACGGCTTACGCGGGACATTCACGCGCCGCTGGCCAACCGCCTGGGCATCTGGCAACTCAAGTGGGAGCTGGAAGACCTCGGCTTCCGCTACCTGCAGCCGGAAACCTACAAGCGCATCGCGCGTCTGCTCGATGAGCGCCGCGTGGATCGCGAAGAGTTCATCCGCGAGTCGCTGTCCACGTTGCACAGCGCGCTGGAGGCGGCGGGTATCCGTGCGGATCTGGCCGGGCGTCCGAAGCACATCTATTCGATCTGGAAGAAGATGCAGCGCAAGGCGCTGGAGTTCTCCGATCTCTACGACATCCGCGCCGTGCGTGTGTTGGTCGACTCCATCGGCGACTGCTATGGCGCGCTTGGTGTGGTGCACACGCTGTGGCCGCATCTGCCGGGCGAGTTCGACGACTACATCGCGCGCCCCAAGGGCAACGACTATCGCTCGCTGCACACGGCGGTGATCGGTCCGCGCGGCAAGACGCTGGAAGTGCAGATTCGCACGCACGAGATGCACCGCATCAACGAACTGGGCGTGGCCGCTCACTGGCGCTACAAGGAAGGCGGTGCGGGCGACAGCGAGTTCGAGGCGAAGATCGCCTGGATGCGCCGCTTGTTGGAGCCGCGTCCGGACAGCGAGGGCGATCTCGCCGCCGAACTGCAGACCGAGCTGCTCGAGGATCGCGTCTACGTACTCACGCCGAAAGGCGAGGTGGTGGATTTGCCGCGCGGCTCCACCGTGCTGGATTTCGCTTACCACGTGCACACCGAAGTGGGTCACCGTTGCCGAGGCGCCAAGGTCAACGGGCGCATTGTGCCGTTGACCTTCCAGCCGGCGAGCGGCGATCGCATAGAGGTGCTTACCGCGAAGGCGGCCGAACCCAGCCGGGATTGGCTGTCCGCGCATCATGGCTACCTGCATACCTCGCGTGCGAAGGAAAAAGTACGCACGTGGTTCCGCCGCATCGCCCACGACGCCAACGTCGCCGCGGGTCGCGCGATCTTCGAAAAGGAGATCAAACGGCTGGCGCTGGCGGCGGCCGATATCGGCAAGCTACCCGCGCATTTCCACCTGAAGACGCACGACGAGTTGCTCGTCGCGTTGGCTCTCGGTGAAGTCGCGCCGGGCCAGATCGCCCGAGCACTGCAGGAAGCCACAGCGCCGGCACCGTTACCCTCTTCACTACCCGCAAGCGCAGCGCAGGCGCGGCAGGCGGTGCGCGATCAAAGTGCGCTCAGCATCGAAGGCATTGGCAACCTGCTCACTACGCTGGCGCGTTGCTGCCAGCCCTTGCCGGGTGACCCCGTGCGCGGTTTCGTCACGCGCGGTCGAGGTGTGTCGGTGCATCGCGCCGATTGCCCCAGTCTGGCGCGTCTCGCCCGGCGCGACCCGGACCGCGTGATCGAAGTGGAGTGGGGCAAGGCGGCTGCGCAGGCCTACGAGGTGGACATCGAGCTGCGTGGCTACGACCGCAAGGGCTTGCAGAAGGACGTGACCAGTCTGATCAGCAACATGGGCACGCACATCATTGCCTCGTCCAGCCGGGTATTCGCGCAGACAGGCGAGGTGGAAATGCGCTTTAGCCTGCGTGTGCGCGATTTCGAACAACTCTCGGGCTTGCTGAGCCGGCTGGTGGCGCTACCCAACGTGGTCGATGCGCGACGCGTCGGCGGTGCCTGAACGTCGAGCGTTATGGCCCGGGTGGCGGGCCGGCGCGATGTTAAGCTGCCGATGGTAGATCTCACTCTCGTGAACCCATGAACGGACGCAAAGACCACAACGACCGCGGGTCGGCCGGACGCACCGAGCCCACCCTTGGCAATCTCGATAACCTGGATGGCGAGAAGCCCCAGTCCAGGGAGGACGTGGGTCTGCCCAAATTCTCGCTCGATCCGGACATGGTGCGGCCCGCTCCGCCGCCGCCGCAACGCCGGTCCAAGCGTCGCGGCTGGCTGGTGCCGGTCGCATTGCTTGTAGTTATTGGCGTAGGCACGTCGCTGTGGGTTGGTCAGGACAAGCTGCGCGGCCTGGTGCCGAACACCGAACTGGACGGCATCCTGGGACGCGCCGAAACCGCCTTGCAGCAAGGGCACCTTGACGGCACCGACGGTAGCAGCGCACGCGAGCTGTTCGAGGCTGCGCGCGCCCTTCAGCCGGACAACGACCGCGCTCGTGACGGTTTGCGTAACGTGGGGCAGGCAGAGATTGCCCGCGCCGACGCGGCTTTGCAGGCGCACAAGCTCGACGAAGCCGACCAAGCGCTCACTGCCGCACGCGAACTGCTGGGTGGCGGTAGTGATGTGGATCGCCTGACCCAGGCGGTGGCCGCGGCGCGCAATGGTGCCGTGCCGACCGATCACTTGATCGAGCAGGCCGACCAGGCCTTCGATGCCGGTAAGCTTGATGGCGACGGTGGTGCCGGCGATCTTTATCGTCGCGTGTTGGCGGCCGATCCCAACAACGCCGTGGCCAAGCATGGCCTGGACAAGGTGGGCGATGCCCTCGCCGCACAAGTACACAAAGCACTCGATGCGGGTGATCGCACCACAGCCTCGTCGCTGGTCGATCGTCTGGCCGTGCTGCTGCCGAACTATGCGGAACTCCCTGCCTTGCGTGCAGCGCTGGTGCAGGTGAGCCAGCAGGACAACGGTGCGCTCGCCGATGCGATCAAGCAGGGGCAGGATGCGTTGCGCGAAGGTCGTGTCACCGGCCAGGGCGATGACACGGCACAGGCGCGTTTCAAGGCAGCACTGGCGATTGATCCGGACAATGCCGATGCGAAGGCCGGCATGGGGCAGGTGGCGCAGGCCTTGATCGTGCAGGCCAATGCGGCGCTGGACCATGGCGACAACGCGCATGCCCGCGAACTGCTCGATCAGGCGATTGCGATCGCCCCGCACTCGGCGGATCTGGCTGCCGCGCGTGCGCGACTGGGCGAGGGCCGTAAGTCCAATGCCACTCAGGTGGCCAACGACATCGCCAGTGATGTTCCGGCGGAGGGCAACGGCGACGACCTGCAGCATCCGCCGCTCACGTCGCAACAAAGCGCCGAACTGGCGCGCACCATCCAGCGTGCGGATACCGCCGCTCGCCAAGGCAACCTGATGCTGCCGCCGGGCGACAGTGCTTACGACTTGTACCGGCAGGCGCTGGCGATGGACGGCAACAACCCGGTGGCACGCCAGGGGTTGGAGTCATTGCCCGGGCTGGCCATCAACCAATTCAACCAGTCGCTCGCCAGCGGCAATCTTTCGGCGGCCGGCAATCGCCTCGCCGATCTCGCGGATCTGTCACCGGGCAACACAAACCAGGGTGTGCTGCGCGATCGCTTGGCGGGCGCATGGATGGATCAGGCAGAGCAGCAACTGCAGAACGGCGATCGCGCCAGTGCGGCGCAATCGCTGGACAGCGCACGCAAGCTGGCGCCCGGCAATCCGCGTCTCGCGTCGTTGATGGCGCGACTGCAGTCGGGCGGTTAAGGGTGCAAGCATGACCGTGTTGGTTTTTGGGGCCAGCAGCCAGATTGGCCATTTCCTGCTGCCCAGGCTGCGCGCGCGCGGCGAGTCGGTGATGGCGCTCAGTCGCAAAGCCCGTCCGGGCCAAGCCGGCATCCATTGGCTGCAGGGGGAACTCCCCGGGCAGGTACCTGCGGTAGGGCAACCCACCGCAGTGATCAGTTTCGGCCCGCTCAAATCCTTCGCGGAATGGCTGGCGTCGGCAGGGTTGCCTGCTTCGACGCGCGTCATCGCCACCAGTTCGATGAGCGCTGAGTCCAAGCAGGCCTCGGATGTGCCGGCTGAGCGCGTGTTATCGCAGACATTGCGCGATGGCGAAGCCGCTATCGCCGCAGCCTGTGATCGGCAGGGCATGCCGTGGACCATCTTTCGGCCCACCATCATTTATGGCGCCGGCATCGATAAAAGCCTGACGCCTATCGCGCACCGTGCCAGCCGCCTGCACGTGTTCCCGCTACCGGCGGGGCGTGGCCTGCGCCAGCCGGTGCATGCGGACGATATTGCTGCCGCCGTGGTGGCCGCGCTGGATCATCCCGAGTCGGCAGGCCGCGTCCTGCCGCTGGGCGGTGGCGAACGGCTCACTGCCGGCGAGATGTTTGCGCGCGTGCGCCGCAGCTTGTCCACACCAACGCTGCCGGTGCCGATTCCGGCCGCGTTGTTGCGACTGGGTCGGGGCGTCGTCCCACGCCTGCGAGGGCCGCTGACCCGCCTGGAAGCCGACCTGATCGCCGATAACAGCGAGCTGCAACGGTTGCTAGGCGTCTCACCGCGTCCATTCAGGCCCGACGCCAGCTGCTGGATGCCCCAGCCGCCACTGTAGGCCTGATATTCCGACGGGCGCCTCCCCTGCGCCCGATCCGCGCCATAAACCCCGGCATGCGTTCAGATGCCCGCCGGGAAGCAAGCCCTATGATCCCGGGGTCTTCCCGTTCAGGATTCTCCTTACTTGGACTTCATGACCCGCCTTCGCTCGATCTTCAGTGCCGTCTGGCCCTGGATCCGCATTCCGTTCTGGGTCTGCATGGGAGTGCTGTTCGGCTTCGTGCTGCCGTACTCGCTGGTGCTCAACAAGCGTGTGCAGGATCGTTTCAACGATCTGGTGTTTGCCGTGCCTACGCGCATCTACGCGCGACCGCTGCCGCTGGCGGTTGGTACGCCGATGACGCCGGGCACGCTGGAGCTGGAGCTGACCTTTGCCGGCTATGGCAACGATGGCCGCGCCGACGTCGCCGGCACTTGGTCCAAGCAGGGCAGCACCTACACCATCTCCTCGCGTGGCTATGCCGGACCGGACGGCGGTGAACTGCCCAAGCGGATTCGCGTTGCGCTGGGCAAGGGGCAGGTGGCCAGCGTGAAAGACGCGGTCACCGGCAAGCCGATCGAGCTGGCTCACATCGATCCCGCGCGCATCGCCACGGTGTACGGCTCGCAGCAGGAAGAACGCCGCATCGTGCGCCTGGCCGACGTGCCGCCGCTGTTGCTGTCGGGTCTGCAGGCGGTGGAAGACCGCGACTTCAAGCATCACTTCGGCATCGACATCTCGGCCATCATCCGCGCTACGTTCGCCAACCTGCGCGCTGGCCATACGGTGCAGGGCGGCTCCACGCTCACCCAGCAGCTAGTGCGCAACCTGTTCCTTGATCGCGAGCAGCATTACTCGCGCAAGTTCAACGAAGCGCTGATGTCGATCCTCATCGAGATGCACTACGACAAGAGCCGCATCCTTGAGGCCTACGTCAACGAAGTATTCCTCGGCCAGCAGGGCAGCCAGGCGGTGCACGGCTTTGCCGCGGCTTCGGAGTTCTACTTCGGTCGCCGCATGGAAGACCTCAAGCCGCAGGAAATGGCCTTGCTGATCGGCCTGGTGAAGGGGCCGAGCTACTACGACCCGCGCCGCTATCCAGACCGCGCGTTGTCGCGACGCAACCTGGTGCTCGATCAGTTTGTGGATACCGGCCTGATCACGCCGGAACAGGCCACGGCCCTCAAGGCGACGCCGCTGGGCATCGTCACCAACGGCCAGCTGCCGCACAACCGCTTCCCGGCCTTCATGGAACTGGTGCGTGCGCAGATCACTGGCGATTTCGACGACGAAACCCTGTCCAGGGGCAATCTGAGCATCTTCACCACGCTCGACCCGGCGGCGCAGTTGTATGCCGAACAGGCCATCACCACGACCACCAGCGGCTTGGGCAAGCGTGGCGAAGCGGCACAAGCCGCGGCGGTGGTGACCGAAGCACAGACTGGCGCCGTGCTCGCCATCGTCGGCAGCAAGATTCCTGGTGACCAGGGCTTCAACCGTGCGCTGGATGCGCGGCGCCAGATCGGCTCGCTGGTGAAGCCGCTGGTGTACCTCGTTGCCTTGACCAACCCCGAGCGTTGGAACCTTGGCAGTCCGGTAGAGGATTCGCCGATCAGCATGCGCCAGCCCGATGGCAGCTACTGGACGCCCAAGAACGACGAGGGCGATGTACACGGCGCGGTGCCGATGGTCGATGCGCTGGTGCATTCGTGGAACCTCGCGACGATCAATCTCGGCATGAGCGTGGGCGTGTCGCGTATCAAGGCCTTCCTCGAATCGTTCGGCTTGACCGACGTGAATCCGAGTCCTTCGCTGTTGATCGGTGCGGTGGATATGTCGCCGCTGCAGGCGACGCAGCTCTACCAGTACATTGCCGCCGATGGCCATGCTTTGCCGCTGCTGGCAGTGCGCGGCGTGGTGGATGCGAACGGGCAGACCGTCAAGCGCTACGAAGTAAAGACGGGTGCGGGCGAGTACCAGCCGGCAGTGCGTCTGGTGACGTGGGCTATGCAGCAGGTGGCGCGCTCGGGTACGGCGGCGTCGATCGGCAGTTCCGGGCTGTCCTACCTCAACGCGGCAGGCAAGACCGGCACCAGCAACGACATGCGTGACAGCTGGTTCGCGGGCTTCACCGGCGATCACCTCGCGGTGTTCTGGATGGGCCGCGACGACAACAAGCCGAGTGGTCTGTACGGTGCGACGGGCAGCCTCCGCGCATGGCAGGAGTTGTTCAAGAAGCTGCCGACGCGTCCGCTGTCGGCGGCCCCGGGCGAGGGCCTGGAAATGGCCTGGATCAATACGTCTGACGGCAAGCGCTCGGAAGTGGGCTGCGAGGGAGCGCGTCAGGTGCCGGTCGTGGCCGGTACACTGTCTCAGGATGCCGAAGGCTGCTTCTGGCAGCATGTCGGCAATTTCTTCAGTGGCGGTGACGCGTCTCCCGCGCCGGCTTCTTCCGCCCCCATCCGGGATTGATCATGCTTCGTCGTAGCCTTCGCCTTTCCGCCGTTCCTGTGTCGTTCGCCGTGCTGTTGCTGGCGGCGTGCACCCAGCCCGCCGCACCGTCGCAGGCCACGCGCCCCACCGTGTCCGACGAGCAGATGCTGGCGGCGATTCATGCGGCCGGTGACAAAGAGAGGTCGGTGATCGACGTGAACCCGTTGCGCGATCCGGGCGTGGCGGCTTTGCAGGATGCCGCCGAAGGTGACCTGCGCGTGGGCAAGTACAACGACGCAGCCGCCAAGCTGGATCAGGCGTTGAAGATCAGCCCCGATTCGCCGGACCTGCTGCAGGATCGCGCTGAGCTCGCGATTCGCTTGAAGGATTACGCGGGCGCTGAGAAGTTCGCGCATCGCTCGTGGGAGCTTGGCCCCAAGCTTGGGCCGTTGTGCGCTCGTAATTGGCAGACCATCGCCGAGTTGCGCCAGCGTGCCGGTGATGATGCCGCTGCGGCGACCGCGACCAAGGGCGTGGCGGAGTGCCATAAGGAAGGCATGCAGCGCTACTGAGCCCTGCATGGCCTGGCAGGAGCGCACATATGCGCTCCTGCACAGAAGAGGGCGGCCGGATCACCGCCGCCGCTCCTCCATCAATCCCACCAGATTCCCATCTGGATCCCGCAGGAAGGCCAGCCATAAGGTGTGGTCGGACAGTTCCGCTGTCGCCTGCGGTTCGCGTTCGCCTACGGCGCCGCGATCGAGCAGGGTGCGGAAGTGGTGCTCGATGTCCCCGACCTTGAAGTACAGCACGGAATTGCCGCCCACGCTGCCGGCGCCCTGTGGCGTGGACAGCATCAGGCGTACGCCGCCGGCGTCGAGAAACGCCAGGTTTGTGGCCGGACGGAACAGGAAAGGCAGTTCGAGGATGTCGCGGTAGAACGCAAGCGCGGCGTCGACGTCACTGACGGTGACGGCGATCTGGCCAATGCCGCTGACCTGTGAAGACATGGCAAGGCTCCACGATGGAGGTCCGCTGAGTCTATGACATTCGCGGTCGAGCCCGGCGTCGGCGATACTTTGCGGATGATCGATCACGAGGATGTCGCCGCGCTGCTGGGCACGGAAGGCCCGTTTGCCCGCGAGCTGCCCAATTTCGCCCCGCGCGCCGCCCAACAGGCGATGGCGCGCGCAGTGCAGCACGCCATCGCCGAGCGCGAAACGTTGATTGCGGAAGCCGGTACGGGTACCGGCAAGACCTTTGCCTATCTCGTGCCCGCGCTGCTGTCGGGCGAACGCGTGATCGTCTCCACGGGTACCAAGGCGCTGCAGGACCAGTTGTACTTCCGCGACCTGCCGCGCGTGCGTTCGGTGCTGGATACGCGCCTCAAGATGGCGCTGCTCAAGGGGCGCTCCAATTACCTATGCCTTTACCGCCTGGACCAGACCGTGCGCGAGGGCGCCACGTTCGACCGTACGCAGGCATCGCAGCTGGCGGCGGTACGCGCGTGGTCAGCGCGCACGCGCCGCGGTGACCGGATGGAATTGGCGGAAGTCCCCGAGGAATCGCCGCTGTGGCCGCGCGTCACTTCCACGCCGGAAAACTGCCTGGGTGTGGAATGCCCGTTCTACGACGATTGCCATGTGATCAAGGCGCGTCGCGAAGCGCAGGAAGCCGACCTTGTCGTGGTGAACCATCACCTGCTGTTCGCCGATCTCGCGCTCAAGCAAGAAGGTTTCGGCGAGATCCTGCCGGGCGCCAGTGCGTTCATTCTCGACGAGGCGCACCAGATTCCCGAGCTGGCCGGGCAGTTCTTCTCGCAAAGCATCAGCGCACGTCAGCTCACCGATCTGGCGCAGGACAGCCTGGCCGAATGCAACGGCGTCACCGGTGCGATCGGCCTAGTGCTGGAGCCTGTTGAAGCCATGCAGGACGCTGTGCGCAAGCTGCGTCTGGCGATGGATGCCTTGCCCGAACGTGGCCCGTTCCATCAGTTGGAAAGCAAGCGTGATATCGGCGATGCGTTGCATGAGCTTCGCGAAGTGCTGGCCGCGCTCACTGACGTGCTTGCTTCGCAGGCCGAACGGTCGCGCGGCTTCGCCAATGCGCATGAACGCGCTGCGTTGATCAGTGAGCGGCTCGACCGCATCGCTGAGCGCGGCAGCGAACGCGATGTGCGCTGGTATGAACTATTTCCGCGTGGCTTTGCACTGCATGCGACGCCGCTGGATCTGGCGGCGCCCTTGCGCGCGATGCGCGCGCAGACACAGGCCGCGTGGATCTATACCTCGGCCACGCTGTCGGTGTCATCCAGCTTCGATCACTTCGCGCGCCAGTTGGGATTGGACGAACCGCAGACGCTGCAGGTCGAGAGTCCCTTCGACTACGAAAAGCAGGCGTTGTGCTATCTGCCTGCCGGATTGCCCGACCCGTCCGCACGCGACTACACCGATCGTGTCATCGAATCCGTGCTGCCGGTGTTGCATGCCTCGCATGGCCGCGCCTTCTTGCTGTTTACGTCGCATCGCGCCCTGCGCCGTGCCGCCGAGTTGCTGCAGGAACGCGTGCCCTGGCCGCTGTTCGTGCAGGGCAGTGCGCCGCGTCATCGGCTATTGGACGAGTTCCGCCACAGCGGCCACGGCGTGTTGCTCGGCGCGGCCAGCTTTTGGGAAGGGGTAGATGTGGCGGGCGAAGCGCTCAGCGTGGTGGTGATCGACAAACTGCCGTTCGCGTCGCCTGACGATCCCGTGCTGCAGGCCCGTCTGGAAGCGCTGGAACAGTCGGGCATCAACCCGTTTATGGGCTGGCAGGTGCCCAGCGCTGTCATTGCGCTGAAACAAGGCGCCGGGCGCCTGATCCGTGATGTGCATGATCGTGGCGTGCTGGTGCTGTGCGATCCGCGCCTCACCACCAAGGGCTATGGACGCCTGTTCCTCAAAAGCCTGCCTGCCATGCCGCGAACGAAGGAGCTGGCTGAGGTGCAGGCATTCTTCGACGACGAAGTATCCGCCACCGCGTAGGTGATACAGGCACTGGTTTTTGTCACTTGCCGGGACGACCATAGAACGTCCATACCGGAGGAGTGACGAACATGGCCAAGGTCATCGGTTTCGGAGGCATCTTCTTCAAGGCACGCGATCCCAGCGCACTCGCAGAATGGTATGCGCAGCATCTGGGGTTGCCGGTCGAAGCGTGGGGCGGCGCCCGCTTCGACGATGAGCCGCGGCAGCCCGGCTACACCATGTGGTCGCCGTTCGCCGCCGACACCAAGTATTTCGCGCCCAGCACCCAGCCGTACATGATCAACTTTCGCGTGGATGACCTGGACGGCCTGCTCGCCCGGCTGCGGGACGCTGGCGTGACGGTGGACGATCGGGTGGAAGACAGCGAGTACGGTCGCTTCGGTTGGGCCATGGATCCGGAAGGCACTCGCATCGAACTTTGGCAGCCACCGTCCTGACGATTACGCGTCCGGTCGCGCAGCAAGCTCGCGCAACACCTGTGCCGTGTTTTCGTTGGCTGGCACAAAGGCTTCCAGCGCAAGTTCGGCAAGCGTGACATCCATCGGCGTGCCGAACACCGTGGTCGTGCTCAACATCGATAGCACCGTGTCGCCCATGGCCAGTTCCATGGGAACGGCGATATCACCGCGGATGATGTCGTGGGGTGCCGTATCGCCGCCGGGATAACCCTGCAGTTCGTGCAACAGGGAAACCAGTCCGGGATCGTTCGTGGCATCGATCTGATGGCGCAGTCGATCCAACAGATGTGCGCGCCAGATCGGCAGATTGCGGATGAAGGGCGCCAATCCGTCGGGATGCAGGCTCACGCGCAGCACGTTGATGGGCGGCTTCAGCCATTGCGGCACGAGTCCCATGAGCAGACGTTGCGTGGCCTGATTGCTTTCGATCAGGTTCCAGTGCCGGTCGATGGCCAGGGCGGGATAGGGTTCCAGTCCCTTGAGTAGCAGACGGATCGAGCCCAACACCGTGGCGAACTCAGGATCGGCGATGCCGCGTTCGAGATAGGCCGGCGCAAAGCCGGCGGCTACCAGCAGCTGGTTGCGCTCGCGCAGTGGAATGTCCAGGTATTCGCACAGGCGCATGATCATGTCGCGACTCGGTTGCGAGCGGCCTGATTCCATAAAGCTCAGATGCCGCGTGGAGACTTCCGCGCCGCTGGCGAGATCAAGCTGGCTCAAGCGACGATGGCGTCGCCATTCGCGCAGCAGATCGCCTACGGGACGTTGCTTGGCTGCCACGGCATGCATGCGTTTGTCCTTATGGATTAGCTTGGTTCATCGTCGACCAGCCGCATCGATGATTTCATGATGCGGCGGTCTCGCCGTGCGGCAAAAGTCATGCACTGGCATGGGGGCTAATGAACGCCTGCATGTCTTCGAGCAGGCGGCGCTTGTGGGTATGGAACATGCCGTGCGGCGCGTCGGCGTATTCAAGCATCGTGCATCCCTTGACCCGGCTGGCAATCGCTCGGCCGCCGGTGACAGGCTCGCTAGCGTCACGTAGCCCGTGGATGACCAGCATGGGCACGTCGATGCCAGGCAGTTCATCACGCATGTCGGTGCTTACGCGTAGGCGGAAACATCCGGTGGCGGCGTGCAGCGATGTGTTCAACATCATGTCCACGGTGCGTCGGATCATGCCTTCCGAGGTGCCGGTTTCGGCAGGCAGATAGAAGTCGTCCGCGCCGTCGGCGAGCCATTGGGCGTAGTCCTCGCGGATGGCGGCAAGCGCCGGCTCGAAGAAGGAGAGAGGTAGCTGCTTACCGTCAGCGTCGAGATAGCACGGCGCCGTTGGCGAGAGCAGGATGACGCGCGCGATTCGCTCACTGCCATGCCGCGACAGCAGGCGGATGCATTCGGCCGTTCCCATGGAGTGAGCGACCAGGGTCAGCTCGCGCAAATCGAGACGTTCGATCAGTGCAGCCAGATCGTCGGTGAGACGGTCATAGTCGTAACCATTGCCGGGGCGGTCGGAGCGCCCGTGGCCGCGGCGATCCATGGCAATGGTGCGCATGCCCAGTGCATTGAAGTGCAGCATGTGTGGCGCCCACATCTGTGAATCCAGCGCCCACGAATGGACGAACAGCACGGGTTTGCCATGACCCCAATCCTCGTAGGCCAGGGTGACGCCATCGTTGGTGGTGAAAGTAGGCATGTCGATATCTCCGGAGGGCGCGGGCGGCATTGACCGCCCGCGCAAATGGGTTAGATGGTCTGGGGAACCTTGTCGAGGAAGCCGAACACCTGACGGATGCGGCCGTCTTCCAGCGAGGCCACGTCGAAGCCGATCACCAGGGGCTCGACCGCGCCGGGCGAGGCGAGATGCCATTGGAAGCGCGCAGTGTCGTGGTGGGCATCGACCGTTCCCGCCAAGGCGAAGCGGTGGCCCGGGAACATGTTCTGCACAGCAGCGACGGTGGCGTCGATCGCTTCCCAGCCTTTGGCGTCCACCATCGGGTCGGTGTAGCGCGCGTGTTCGGCATAGGTGTCTTCGATCAGGCTGCGGCGGCGCAGGGCATCGGTTTCGTTCCAGCTGGCGATGTAGCGTTCGGCGAGGGTGTGGGCTTGCGTGGTCATGGTGGCTTGCTCCGTTCGTTGGTGTGGGCTCAGCTTGCGGCCCGCCCTGCACGGAAGCGATTACCTGCCGGGTAATGACTTGCGCCCCGGTTTTGCCACAACTCGCTACCGGATTGGCCGCGCGTGGCCGCAGGGTTCGCACGCGCAGCGGTTGTCATGCAGGCTCCGATACAAGGGAATCTGTCATGGGTCATTGGATGAAGGGATGGACCGCCAAGGTGCTTGGCGTGGGCCTGCTGGCGCTACTGATGTTGATTCCGCTATGGCGAGTGCAGTCGCTAGTGGAAGAGCGGCAAGGCATGCGGCAGGCCGCCATCGACCAGATCGCGCAGGGTTGGGGCGGCGAGCAGGTGCTGGGCGGCTTGGTGCTTGCTGTGCCATCGCATCAGATGACAACGCTTCCTTCCGGCGAAGCGCGCGACATGACGGATACGACGTACGTGCTGCCGGATGCGCTGAGCGTGGATGCCGGCATGGCGGTGGACAAGCGCCGCTACGGTATTTACGACGCGCCAGTGTTTGCCTCGACCGTGCAACTGGATGGTCGCTTTACCGCCGAAGACATCGCGCCGGCGCGCCAGATGGACGGCTCCCGCTGGGAGGATGGCAAGGCCGAGCTGCGCCTTGCGGTAGGTGATCTGCGTGGCTTGCAGGAAGTGAGCGAGTTGCGCATTAACGGCAAGACGCAGCGCTTCCAATCATCCGCCGCAACGTTTGGCGGTTCCTCGTCCATGGTGATCGTGCCGATCGATCTGACGGCCGTGGGCGACCAGCCGGTGGAGTTTTCGGTGAAGCTGCGTCTTGCTGGCACGCAGTCGCTGCAATGGCTTCCGTTGGCGCGCACTACGGATGTGAAGCTGCATGCGCCGTGGCCGGACCCTAGCTTTATCGGCGCCGCGCTGCCGGTCGAACGAGCCGTCAATGCCGATGGTTTCTCCGCACGCTGGCATATGCTCGATCTCAACCGCAAATTTGGCCAGACGTGGCATGCGAGTGACGTGCGCGTCGACACGGCCGTGCACGATGCGGCGTTTGGCGTGGCGCTGTTCCAACCCGTCGATGTGTATCAACGCAACGTGCGCGCAGGGAAGTACGGCGTGTTGTTCATCACCATGACGTTCGTCGCGTTCTTCCTGTTCGAAGTGCTCAAGCGCCTGCGCGTGCACCCCGTGCAATACCTGCTGGTGGGCGCGGCGCTCGCCTCGTTCTACGTGCTGTTGCTGGCGCTGTCCGAACAGATCGGCTTCGGACCTGCTTACGCCGTGGCGGCGGCCTCGGTTGTACTCATCATTGGCGGCTATGCCGGGGCCGTGCTGGGCGCGCGCCGAGCCGGCATGTGGCTGGGCGTGGCGCTGGCACTGGTCTACGCCATGCTCTACGTGGTGCTGGCCGCCGAGCAGTACGCCTTGCTTATCGGCGCCATCGTGCTGGTGCTCACCGTGGCCCTGCTGATGTATCTGACCCGCCGCATCGACTGGTATGCCAGCATGCCGGCGGCGGCCGGGCCGGCTATCATGGAGCAGCCATGAAATTGCTCGCGATCGAAACCTCTACCGAAGCCTGCTCCGTCGCGTTGATCCGCGGCGACGAAGTGATCGCGCGCAGCGAGATCGCTCCACGCCGACATGCCGAACTGGTGTTGCCGATGGCCGACGCGCTGCTGGCGGAGGCCGGGCTGGGGCGCCACGCGCTCGACGTGATCGCCGTGGGCCGCGGCCCCGGCGCCTTCACCGGCGTGCGCCTGGGCATTTCGCTGGCGCAGGGCATGGCGCTGGCGTTGGACGTGCCCGTAGTGACAGTGTCGTCGCTGGCAGCCTTGGCGCTGGAAGCACCGGAAGACGATGCTGACATCCTGGCTGTCATCGATGCCCGTATGGGCGAGATCTATGCCGCCAGTTACCGTCGTGACGATAACGGCGGACTCGTCGTGCTCGACGAGGAACGTGTATGCACCCCGGGCGCACTGAGCCTTTCGCCGTCCACTGCGTGGCACGTGGTGGGTACTGGCTGGACGACCTACGAAGACGTTCTGCGTCCGCGCCTCACCGGGGCGCTGCGTTCCGCCGAGGGCGCGCGCTACCCGCAGGCGCGCCACGTTGCTGAGCTGGCTGCTCGCGAGTTCTTCGCGGGCCACGCTCACGCACCGGAGCACGCCCTGCCGGTCTACCTGCGCGATAAGGTCGCCCTGACGCTGGTGGAGCAGGGCAAGGCCTGACCGCGGGCTATCGGTTCAGGCGCTGTGCGCAGCCCGCGTGGCGGCGTGCTTCAGGTCCGCGTCCTGCTTGCGGGACTCGTACTGAATGCTCTGCGCGTTCTTGATGGCGGGCAGCAATCCGGGGAAGCGCTGTTCGATTTCCGTGCAACGCGTGGTGTTGAGCATTTCCACGCCACGACGCTCGCTGCGGATCAGGCCGGCTTCACGCAGTGCGCGGAAGTGCTGGGACAGGGTCGACTTGGGAATGCAGCGATCCTCCATCTTGAGGAAGGCCGAGCAGGTGTTGGCGCTGTCTGCACAGGACAACTGCCAGTAGATGGTCGCGCGCACGGGATCGGACAAGGCATGCAGGATGCCTTCTACGGTCACGTCGTCGAGGGAGGGGTGGGTCAGGGGCCTCATATGGTTATTTTAGCAGCACTTGAAAACTAGTTCATAAGTTCGTATGTTGCGAACTATGGGAGTTAAGAGCTCCCAGGTCCTCTTTCTCCCCAACTGAACAGGTTCCCGTCATGAGCAAGCTCAAAGGTAAAGTGGCTGTCGTTACTGGCGCATCCAAGGGCATCGGCGCGGCCATCGCCAAGGCCCTGGCCGCCGAAGGCGCCTCCGTGGTCGTCAACTACGCCTCCAGCAAGGCTGGGGCAGAGGCCGTGGTGGCTGAGATCACCAAGGCGGGCGGCAAGGCCGTCGCCGTAGGCGGCGACGTTTCCAAGGCGGCGGACGCCAAGGCGCTTGCCGATGCGGCGGTGTCCAGCTTCGGCCGCCTCGACATCCTGGTGAATAACTCCGGCGTCTACGAGTTCGGCGCGCTTGACGCCATCACCGAGGAACACTTCCACAAGCAGTTCAACGTCAACGTGCTCGGCTTGTTGCTGACCACGCAGGCGGCAGCGCGCCACATGAACGACGGCGGCAGCGTGATCAATATCAGCTCGCTGGTCACGCGCATCGTCCCGGCGGAAAGCGCGGTATACACGGGCACCAAGGGCGCAGTGGACGCCATCACCGGCGTGCTGGCCCGTGAATTGGGCCCGCGCAAGATCCGCGTCAATGCGGTGAACCCGGGCATGGTGGAAACCGAGGGCACCCACGCAGCCGGTTTCATCGGTTCGGACTTCCACCAGGGCGCTATCGCACAGACGCCGCTGGGCCGCATCGGTCAGCCGGACGACATCGCCTCCATCGTGACCTTCCTGGCCTCTAACGATTCTTACTGGCTGACCGGCGAACAGCTCTACGCCGGCGGCGGCATGCGCTGATCCGACAAAGCTGGACCTTGTTGCGCACCCCGGTGTGGGCCGGGGTGCGCCTTTTTGCATGCGCAGGATTGACGATACTGCGACGATGATCGGCCTTCCTTTTCATGTGGCGAAGGGCCCATGTCCAGTCAGCCTGATAACGGCATCATCCAACTTCGCTCGGCCTTCGATGTGACCACAACCATCGACAGGATCCGGCAGGCGCTCGAATCGCACGGCATCACCGTGTTTGCGCACATCGATTTCAGTGGTGACGCCGCGCGCGCCGGGCTAGCCATGCAGGGCGAACAGATGTTGATCTTTGGCAACCCCAAAGCCGGTACCCCGCTGATGCAACAGGTTCCGCTCGCCGGATTGGATCTGCCGCTGAAAGTGCTCGTATGGGACGACGGTCGGGGCGCGACATGCGTTGCCTGCAATGCGCCGGAGTACATCATTGCCCGGCACGGTTTGCCTGAAGCGATGACCGCCCATCTGGCGGGACCGTTGCCGCTCCTGAAGCAGGCGGTGGCAGGCTGAGCCGCTTGGTCAATCCAGGCGTTCGACAAAGCGGACGTTAGCGATCCAGTTCGCCTGTCGCCTTGCGAGTTTCGAGCCCACATCCTCTTCACTGAAGCTCGCCGACCGATGATGCAACAGGGCGGGATCCACATTGCCTAGCGTGTTGACGTTGACCACGGCATAGAGGCGATCGTCGACCGTGCAGGTCACCAGCGGAACCACGCCACATTGGCGGCAGATGTGGAAATTCGCGGTGCTTGTGCCAAATGCGTAGTGGTTCACCGCCGCCGGGTCGCGCACGCTGATGCGCAGGAGCCCATCAGGTACGGACGTCCATACCGCACCATGCTTCGTGCAAAAGGAACAATCGCAAGCACGCGCCGGGATCTCTGTGGGATCGGGTTCCCAGTCGAGCGTATAGGCGATGTTTCCGCAGTGGCATTGTCCGTGGAACTGCATATCGGCATCCGTCGTCGATGGTGCTGGCGACAGCAAGCGTAATCGATCAGGCGCCTTACAGCTGTCCGATCACCAACTGCACCAGCAGGCTGCTCACCGACACCGCGGCCCACACGCCCAGGCCCAACAGGATCGGACGTGCACCGGTCGACGCCATCTTGCGCAGGTTGGCGGAAAGGCCAATGGCCGTCAGGGCCACGATGATCAGAAACTCTGCGGCCATATGCAGCATCGGCTGGATAGCGACAGGAATAAGGCCCGCGGTGCGCACGCCGGAAGCCACCAAGAACCACAAGATAAACCAGGGGAAGATGCGGGCCAGGCTGAAATCACTGGCGCCCTGCTTCTTCTGCTTCCACGCAGTGGCGAAGGCGAGGATCAGGCAGATCGGGATGATCAGCGTGGCGCGGGTGAGCTTGACGATGGTGGCGTAGTCGCCAGCCTGCTTGCTGAAGCTGTAACCCGCGGCCACTACCGACGAGGTGTCGTTGATGGCCGTACCGGCCCATAGGCCAAAGCCAAGGTCCGACAGGTGCAGCACATGGCCGAGCAGGGGGAACAGCAGCACAGCGACGAGGTTGAACAGGAAAATGGTAGAGATCGCGAACGCCGTGTCGTGTTCGTCCGGCTTGATGATGGGCGTCACCGCCGCAATCGCCGAACCGCCGCAGATTGCCGTGCCTACGCCGATCAGGATCTTCAGCTTGTCGTCCACCTTGAGCATGCGGCCAAGTAGCCACGCGGTGAGGAAGGCCACCGTCATGGTCACCAACGTGACCGACAGCGATTCGAGGCCGGTCTTGGCCACTTGGTCCAGGCTCAGGCCAAAGCCCAGCGCGATGATCGACCACTGCAATACCTGCTTGCCGGCGAACTGGATGCCGGGCGTGAACGTGCCGCCGGGCGCGGCCGTGTTGCGTACCAGGATACCCAGCACGATGCCGAATACCGGACCACCGATCAGTGGCGCGACCTTACCCAGCCCCAGCGCCACGAGCGCGATGACCACGGAAAGCAGCAGGCCGGGAAGGCGCTGGGAAAGGGTGGGGGCGGCGGGGCTGGCGACGGCGGTGGCGTTCATAGCGTTCTCCTGCAATGCCGCCATTGTCCGTTTCGTCGATCATCAAGAAAATTTTGAATTATTGATGATTGTTATAAGATAAATTGATGATCAACATCAGCCCGCGCCAGTTGGAGGTGTTCGTGCAGATCGCACGCCTCGGCAGCGTGCGCGCGGCGGCCGAAGCCCTGCACCTCACCCAGCCCGCCGCCAGCATGGCGCTGGCGGAGATGGAGCGGCAGTTGGATGCTGCCGTCTTCGCCCGCGAGCGCGGGCGCCTGCGCCTCAACACGCGTGGCCGGGAATTGCTGCCGCTCGCGCAGGAGTTGCTGGAGCGTTATGCCGAGTTTGGCCGCGTGGGCAGTGGCGGCGTTGATGAACTGGGTGGCGAGCTGCGGATTGGGGCGAGCAATACCGTGGGCAACTATCGCGTGGGCGAACTGTTGGGCGAGTTCGTGCGCGCGCATCCTCACGTGTCGGTGCGTCTTCGCGTGTCCAACACGGCAGAGATCGTGGCGGCCATGCTCGATCACGTACTGGAGCTGGGCTGCGTTGAAGGGCCGGTTGCGCACCCTTCACTGGAAGTGCGTCCCTGGCGCGATGACGCCCTGGTGGTGTGCACCTCGCCCGATCATCCGCTCGCGCGTAAACGGCGACTGGAACCCAAGGACTTTGCCGGCGCGCGTTGGGTGTTGCGCGAGCCGGGGTCAGCCACGCGCAGCCTGAGCGAGCGAGCGCTGGCGTCCTTACCCGCCGGGGATACCGTGCTGGAACTGGATCAGGCCGAGGCGATCAAGCAGGCGGTGATTGCCGGTCTCGGTATTGCGTGCCTGCCTGAGGTGGCCGTGATCGATGCCGTCGCCGCCGGACGATTGAAAGTGCTGCATACGCCGTTCCTCGACCTGCATCGCAAGCTGTCGCTGCTATTGCATCGGCAGCGCTATCGCGGGGCGTTGATCGAGGCATTCCTCGCCAGCGCGGGTTGACCGATCCCGCGGCGAAAAAATCAGCCGAGGATCTCGGCCAATAGCGCCTCGGCTTCTTCGTGCGTACGCGAGCGGAGGATGCGCGGCGCCTGCGAACGAAGCAAGCCATGGTCGAGATCGATAAGGCGGTCGCGAACGTGCAGCAGCTGGCTTGGGTGCATGCTGAACTCGCACAGGCCCAAGGCCAGCAGCAAGGCAGTGAAGTTGGTGTCGCCGCCGATTTCGCCGCATAGGCTTACCGGCTTCTTCGCCCGGCGTCCTTCTGTGATCACGTAGGCGAGCAGGCGCAACAACGCCGGCTGCAGCGGGTTGTAGATGTTGTCCAGTGCATCGTTGCCACGGTCGGCGGCCAGCACGTACTGCGCAAGGTCGTTCGTGCCGATGGCAAGGAAGTCGGCGTGCTCGAGCAGCGCGCGCACGTTGATGGCGGCGGCCGGTACTTCGATCATTGCGCCGAGCTGCAATTTTTCCGGCAGATCGATGTTCTCGCGCTTCAGGTCCTGGCGGGCCAGCTTGAACAGCGTACGCACGGCGATCAGTTCGTCCGGTTGCGTCACCATCGGCACCAACACGCGCACCGGGCCGTAACAGGCGGCGCGCAGGATGGCGCGGATCTGCGTGGTGAACACGGCGGGATAGCGCAGCGACAGGCGTACGCCACGTACGCCCAGCGCGGGGTTGTCTTCGCCGCGTATCACCAAGCCCGCGGCATCGGCCTTGTCGGCGCCGAGGTCAAGCGTGCGAATGGTGACGGGCAGGCCACCCATGCCGAGCACCAGATCGCGATAGGCGATGAACTGCTCGTCTTCGGTAGGCAGTCCCTTTTGGCGCAGGAACAGGAATTCGGTGCGGTACAGGCCGACGCCGTCCGCGCCGCGCGCACGCGCCATGGCGATATCAGGCGGCATTTCCGCGTTGGCATACAGGCGTATGTCGACGCCGTCGCGCGTGCGCGTGGGTGCGTTGGCCAGTGTCGCGAGGCGGCGGCCTTCCAGCGCGGCTTCACGCTGCCACGCGCGGTAGCGGGCGAGATCCTGCGCGGTGGGATGCACCACGGCTTCGCCGCGTTCCGCATCGAGCAGGATCAAGTCATCGTCGTGGATGGTCGACAGCGCATCGCGCGCACCGACCAGCATCGGCAGGTCGAGGCTGCGCGCAAGAATGGCGCTGTGCGAATACGGGCTACCGGAACTGGCGACCACGCCGAGCAGGCCACTGCCGGCAAGGTGGGCCATGTCGGCGGGGGCGATGGTGTCGGCGATGAGGATCTCGCCCACGCGCGCCGCCAGCTTGCGCTCTTCACGGCTGGTCTGGCGTTGCAGAGCGGAGATGACGCGGCTGATGACCTGGTCGACGTCTTCCTTGCGCGAGCGCAGGTAAGGATCGTCCATCGCTTCGAACACGGCCGCGAGGCGATCGCGCTGCTTCTTCAGTGCGGCGCCCGGACGGTAGTGGCCGATGCGCACCAGATCGTCGAGTCCGCGCAGCAGTTCCGGGTCGTCGAGCAGCAGGCTATGCGCGTCGATGAACTCGTTCACTTCGCGAGCGAGTGCACCGTGCAGCTTGCCGCGAAGTTCGCGCAATTCTTGGCGAGCTGTATCAAGCGCGCGATGAAGGCGCTCCAACTCGACGTCTACTTCGTCTTCGGCGAGCGGGCGGGTATCGACCAGATAACGGCTAGGCTGCACCAAGCGGGCACGGCCGAGGGCCATGCCTTTTGCTGCGGGGGTGCCTGTCAGTATCTGTCTCATATCGGCCTTCCATGGTGGAACGGCCGAGCTGGCCGCGCGTGACGCCGGCATCCCGCCAACGCGTGGATTCCTGATAAGAAAAGATGGCACGACGTAGCCAACCGGGCCGTGAATACGGCCTCAGGGTGACGCATGCATGTCATCTTTTCTCTGCCCACTCAGGCTCCTTCGTCGAACTTGCGATCGAACAGGGCGGCGACGGCATCGACGGCGGACTGCTCGTCCGGCCCTTCGGCGCGAACCGTCAGCGGCGTGCCGATACCGGCTGCCAACATCATGACGCCCATGATGCTCTGCGCGTTGACTTCGCGGCCCTTGCTCACCAGCCACACGGTGGATTTGAAACCCTGCACCAGCTGCACGAGCTTGGCTGAAGCCCGGGCATGCAGCCCCAATTTGTTGGAGACGACAATTTCTTTTTCAAGCATGGTCGATGAAGATCCCTCCGCGGCCCCCGCTGGCGGCAATCTCCGCCAACTCATCCAACGGTTTTTCTGCGTAATTGAGTACGCGCAGCAGCATCGGGAGGTTGAGTCCTGACACGCAGCGCAACCGCACGCCGAGTGAGCTCAGCGACAGCCCGATGTTGCAGGGCGTGGCGCCGTACAAATCGGCGAGCACCAGCACGCCGTTGCCCTCGTCGAGCTCCCGCGCGTGTTTGGCCGTGAGCGTACGCATCACGTCCGGATCCGCCTGCGGCGGAACTTCGACAGCTTCCACCCGCAGGGGCAGCTTGGGTAGCACGTGGTGAGCGGCAGAGATCAGCGCCTGGCCGACCGCCTCGTGCGTCATCAACAGCACGCCGACGCTCATGACGGCGTGCCGGTCCGATGAAGTGCTTTGGACAGCATGGCTATCACTCGAGTTCACGATGGAAGGTAAGCACGCCGCTACGCAGCGTGCGGTAATGGGCGGCCAGTTTTTCAACGAGGTACACCGAACGGTGTCGGCCGCCGGTGCAACCGATGGCGATGGTGACGTAGCTGCGGTCGTCGGCTTCGAAACGCGGCAACCACGTATCCAGCCAGCGCGCTGTGTCGGCGAAGTACTCGGCGACCATCGGTTGCGTATCCAGGTAGTCGCGCACGGCTGCGTCCTTGCCCGAGAGCGGGCGCAGCCTGGGATCCCAATGGGGGTTTGGCAGGCAGCGCGCGTCGAACACGAAGTCCGCGTCCAGGGGCAGGCCTCGGCGGAAGGCGAACGACTGGAACATCAGCGTCAGCCCTTCGGTAGCTTCGGCATAACCCGTCGCAATGAGTCGACGCAGCTGATGCACGTTCAGATCGCTGGAGTCGATGACCTTGTCGGCAATGGCCGACAGCGGGCGCAACAAGCGTCGTTCTTCGGCGATCGCGTCGGCGAGTGACAGGCCGCGGAAGGAGAGTGGGTGGCGACGTCGCGTTTCCGAATAACGCTTGATCAGCACGTCGTCGCGGCAATCCAGGAAAATCAGATGCGTGTGTACGCCGACAGCGGCCAGCTCCGACAGCATGGCGGGCATACGCTGCAGGTCTTCACCCGGGTTGCGCACGTCCACACCAACCGCGACGTTGCGGCGCTTGCCTTCCACATTGAGGCTCACCGCCGCAACGAGTTGTGGCAGCAGGACGGTGGGCAGGTTGTCGACGCAGTAGAAGTCCAGATCTTCCAGCGCGCGCAGCGCCACGGTCTTGCCGCCACCGGACATGCCGGTGAGTACGATCAGGTGGATGGCGTCAGGGTGCCGGATAGTCGTCTCTGTCATGGGTCACCAGGGAGGCAGTCGACGCATCTGGTGCGCCTGGCGGTCGATGAAGGTCTGGGCGGGGTCGATGCCCTTGCTCTTGAGCACGTGGTTGCGCACGGCCGCCTCGACCAGCACGGCAAGGTTACGACCAGGGGCTACGGGAATGGTGATCATGGGCACCGGCACCTCGAAGATCTCGCGGTGGCCGATGTCGCCGGTAAGGCGTGTGAGTCCATCGGTATCTTCCCCATCGCGCAGTGGTTTGAGGTGCACCACGAGGCGAAGGTATTTGGAAGGCTTGACCGCGGTGTGACCAAACATCTCGCGCACGTTCAGTACACCCAGGCCACGAACCTCCAGCAGGTCCTGCAACAGTTCGGGGCAGGTGCCGTCGATCACGTCCGGTGCGATCAGGGTGAATTCGGTGGCATCGTCGGCCACCAGACGGTGGCCACGGCTGATCAGGTCCAGCGCAAGTTCGCTTTTGCCTGATCCTGATTCGCCGGTGATCAGCACGCCGATGGAAAACACCTCGAGGAACACGCCGTGCAGAGTGATCTTGGGCGCGAGAATGCGTGCCAGGTGGTACTGCATCCAGGTCAGCAGCTCGTGGCCGCGCTTGGAGCTGATCCACAAAGGCGTGTTGGTTTCTTCCGCCACCTCGCGCAGGTCGGTGGGGATGGGCTGATCCTTGGTGACGATCATCGCCACGGGCTGATAGGCGGCGATCTTGTTGATCGCTTCCCAGCGTTGGCGCGAATCCAGGCTGTCGAGGAAATTCAGTTCCTCGGTGCCGATGATCTGGATCTTGTTGGGATAGATGACGTTGAGATAGCCAATCAACGACGGGCGGCGCGTGGTGGTCGCAGCCTGCTCCAGCACGCGCGACTCGCCGCGCATGCCGGAAACCCAGCGCAAAGCCATGCGCTCGTGAACACTGTCGTAGAGTTGTCGGGCGGTCAGCCGGTCCAAGCCATGTCCTTTCTGCAGCCAAAAGAAGGGGGCTGCACGGACATTGTGCCAGTTCGCGCCGTCGGGCGCCTTGGATCGGGGGATTCGGAGGGAGAGGGCCCGCCCGGAGCACGGGCGGGCCGGGGCGGTCAGCCGTACAGGCGCTCGTCGCGGACGGCGCGCTGATGCTTATCGCTGATCTTCTCGCGGTGCTTGCGCAGCTGTGTCACCAGCTTGTCGAAGAGGACATCAATGGAGACGTACATGTCGTTCTCAAGCGCTTCGGCGTGCAGGGTGCTGCCCGTGACGCAGAGCGTGCCTTCAGCTCGCTGCTGCAGTTTGTTCACGGAAAGAACGATGCTCAGGCTGAGAATTCGTTCGTCGAGGCGGGTAAGGCGGTCGAGCCGGCTGTTCACGTGATCCCGAAGGGCCGGGGTGACTTCAATCTGCTGACCGCTGAGCTGAACTTGCATGTTGCGCCTCCTTCAGTACTGCCGCAGGTGCGGCTGGGGTCGATGCACCGGTCGCTTATGTCGTGGCCGACACACCTTTTGAAAGCCCTAGTTTTCCGATGGGATTTCCGGCCTCCTCACCAAGTCGGGAAAGTCACTATGCACCTCTGAAGCTTTCTTCGCGTTAGAAAGACCTTCACGGCCCTGACATGACAGGTTCCCTTCGGATCGTCTTACCTCTGATTATGGGGACGCCTTTTTTGCCGCCAAGTTCCCGAGGCGCTTTGCCACAGTGGACGGGCAGGCCCGTTCAGCCAGCGCGCTGGCGCTCGCTGGAGCTGGGAATGCGCATGGCTTCGCGGTATTTGGCGACAGTGCGTCGGGCAACCTGAATGCCCTTGCGGTGCAGTTCCTCCGCGATAGCCTGGTCGGACAGCGGCTTGCGCGGGTCCTCGGCATCGACCAGCTTGCGGAGCATGGCCTGGATGGCGGTGGCCGACGCACTGCCACCGTCTTCGGTGGACACGCCGCTGGAAAAGAAGTGCTTGAGCTCGAACGTGCCCCGCGGCGTATGGATGTACTTGCGGGTAGTTACACGTGAAATCGTTGATTCGTGCATGCCCACTTCCTCGGCGACTTCGCGCAGCACCAGCGGGTGCATGGCTTCAGGGCCGTAGTCGAGGAAGGCGCTTTGGCGACGCACGATGGCTTCGGCCACCTTGAGCAGCGTTTCGGCGCGTGATTCCAGGCTCTTGATAAGCCAGCGTGCCTCCTGCAGCTGCCCGCGCATCCAACTTGCGTCGGTACCGCGGGCCTGCGCGATCAGGCCGCAGTAATGCTGGTTAAGGCCCAGGCGGGGCTGGCAATCGGGGTTGAGACTGACACGCCAGCGGCCGACATCTTTGCGGGCGTAAACGTCGGGTGCGACGTACTCCACGGGCGTGACGTCGAGCGCAGCGCCGGGACGCGGGTCAAGGCTGCGGATCAGCAGGGCGGCGGCGGCGGTGTCGTCCTCGTTCGCGCGTAGCTTGCGGGCAAGGCGCGCGATGTCGTTGCGGGCGAGCAGTTCGAGTTCGGCATCCACGATGCGTAAGGCGAGCTCGCGCTGAGGCGTGTCGGGGGCGAACTGCTGAAGTTGCACGGTAAGGCAATCACGCAGATCGACGCTTGCGACACCCGTGGGGTCGAAACGCTGCAGCATGTGCCGCACGTATTCCACTTCCGCCTGCGTCGCTCTAAGGTCGGCCGGCAGGGCCGCGGTGAGCGACTCCATGCTCTCGGTGAGATAGCCGTCCGGATTGAGTGCATCGATGAGCACGGCCGCAATGGTGCGGTCGCGTGCACTCATGTGCGTGAGGTTGAGTTGCCAGAGCAGGTGTTCCTGCAGCGTTTCCGCTGCGGCGCTCTGCGGCTCGAAACCGTCCTCGTCGGGATTGCTGTTGCGCGAGGAGCCGCTGCTGGCGGAAAAGTCGATGGGGTCGTCGCTGCCACCATCGACATAGGCGTCGCCCCATTCGGGGGCCTCTGCATCGTCAACGGTATCGCTGCTGGTCGAGCTCGCCGAACTCGTCGGGAGCGGCTCCATCGGCTCGCGCTCTTCGCCGTCCAGCTCGTCCGGATTGTCATCCGAAAATTCGAGCAGCGGATTGCTTTCGGCGATCTGCCTCAGTTCGGCCTCCAGCTCAAGCTGCGACAGTTGCAGCAGACGGATAGCCTGCTGCAACTGGGGGGTCAGCGTGAGCTGTTGATTGAGGCGAAACTGCAGTCCGGGTTTCATGCCAAGCGGTCGGGATGAATGTGAAGGTCATCCTAACTCTTGCCCCCGGGGTCGGCCATAGGTCGAAGGCGGAATCGCGTACTACCTCAGGTTTATCTCCGAGGTTTGGGCGTGGGTATGCCCTGTTCCGCAACCGTTACAGGCGGAACTCGCGGCCGAGGTAAACCTCGCGGACCTTCTCGTCAGCAAGAATGTGCGCAGGCGTGCCGCGGGAGAGCACTTCGCCATCATTGAGGATGTACGCGCGGTCGCAGATGCCGAGCGTTTCGCGCACATTGTGGTCGGTGATGAGCACGCCGATGCCGCGCTCCTTGAGGTGGCGCACGATGCGCTGGATTTCGCCCACTGAAATGGGGTCCACGCCTGCAAACGGTTCGTCCAGCAGCATGTAGCGCGGGTGCGCTGCGAGCGCGCGCGCGATTTCCACGCGTCGGCGCTCGCCGCCGGAAAGGCTGATGCCCTTCTGGTCCGCGATGTGCGAGATCTTCAGTTCGTCCAGCAGGCTTTCCAGCTCGTTGGCGCGGCGCTTTTCGTCCCAGCCTTCGCGAAGCTCGAGCACCGCCTTGATGTTGTCGGACACGGTAAGGCGGCGGAACACTGAAGCTTCCTGCGGCAGGTACCCAATACCGAGCTTGGCGCGCTGGTGCATGGGCAGGCCAGTGATGTCCTGCTTGTCGAGCTTGATCACGCCAGCATCGGCTTCGATCAAGCCCACCACCATGTAGAAGCAGGTGGTCTTGCCCGCGCCGTTGGGGCCGAGCAGGCCGACCACTTCACCCTCGCGAATGGAGAAGGCGAAGTCACGCACGACCTGACGTGCCTTGAAACTTTTTTGCAGACCTTCAGCAGAAAGCATCGATCAGTGGGCCTCGGCCGGCTTGGGTGCGGCGGCGGGTGCAGCAGCAGGTGGTGTAGCGGGCGCGGCGTTGGGGTGGCAGGCTGGAGCAGCCACCTGACCGGCGGGCGGCGGTGTGGTGCCGGGCTTTGCCTTGGGCAGAATGACGCCGTGCACCAGACCGTCACCGCCGGCTTCGCCGGTGATCAGCGAGGTTTGCGTGTTATAGGTGAGCTTGTCGCCATGAAACTCGCCACGGCCCTGCTGGCGCACCACGGCATTGCCGGTGAGCACCGCGATGCCGTTGATGTTGTCGTAATCCAGCTGGATGGCATCACCCTGCATCAGATTGCCGCAGTCATCCAACTGCTCGATATGCGCAAGGACGCCAGGACTGCTCGTCACCACGGCACGCGATACCTGTGTGTCGTTATCCAGATAAAGCTTGGCTACGGCACCGGTCATCTTCATCGTGCCCTGCGTGGCCACGACGTTGCCGGTCAGCGTGGTGACCGTGTTGGGCGCGTTGAATCCGTCCATGGTCTTGGACGAGAAGTTCATCGGCTGATTGCGGTCATCCTGCTTGGCCAGCGCCGGCTGCAGGACGAGCAGCCCCAGAACCAGCAGGGCGAGGTGCAGCTTGAGACTTCTTGGGTCGCGGCGGAAACGAGCCGGTGACTTCATCGAACAGCTCCAGATGATTGGTGTTGAGGTTGGCACGCATGCCCACCCCGTTAAGTGTACGTGGGCCTTGCTTCATATGCGCTGGGGCGTCGGTCACCATGAGGTTGTCCTTAGGCCAGGCGGTGACGTCGGTGGTGTGCATTTCCGTCATGGGGGTGTCCGCGAAGGCGGCTCGGTGCATGTAGACCGGGCCCTGCAGCTTCAGCAGGGTGCCGCTCTTGTCGACCCAGGCATAGAGCGACTTGCCCAGCCACGGCGGCACGCCGGGGTCGTTGGAGGGCATCGTGAAATCGGGAGTGTTGATGTAGAGCGAATCGTCGTTCTCCCTTCGCTCCAGGTGCGGCGCCACCATCTGGAAGCTGGGCAGCCCGTCGACGTCGTACGACCACAGTTTGAAGTTGGTGAGGATGTAACCCGAGCGCGGAGGCCCCACGAAGTCGCTGACCTTGGGCGATGGGGCAATCCACTGCTGCAGCATGTAGGCCGCGCCGGTGGCGATAGCCATTACCACCGTGGCCACGGGCAGGCTCCGGTCGCGCAGGTAAGTGCGCAAACTCACTGCCAGCGCTCCCGTTCGGCGGCCGCTTTGCCCTGAGCGTGCAGGACCATGTCACAGACTTCGCGCGCCGCACCCATGCCGCCACCCAGGTGGGTGCGCCAATGGGACTGTTCGGCCACCCAGGGGTGGGCGTTCGCCACAGCCACGGCCAGGCCGACCATGCGCATCGGCGGCAGGTCAGGCAGGTCGTCACCGACAAAGGCCGCCTGTTCTGGCGTCAGGTTCAGTGCCTCCAGCAATTGCTCGAGGCTGGCGCGCTTGTCGCCCTGGCCCTGGTAAACGTGGGCGATGTCCAACTCCTCGGCACGCAGCGCCACCGGGTGGCTGATGCGGGCGGAGATGATTGCGACCTGCACGCCGTTGGCCATCAAGCGCTTCAGGCCCAGGCCGTCGTGCACGTGGAAAACCTTGGTTTCGTGGCCGTCTTCGGCGTACCACAGGCGGCCGTCGGTCAGGGTGCCGTCCACGTCGAACACGACGAGGCGGATCTTGGCGGCGCGGGCAAGGACGTCTGCGGGGATATCAGCCAGATACATGGGCGGGGTCGGCAATGAGGCGAAGGGAGGGCGATACCGTCAAACGCCGGGCGGGCCGGACGGTGGACGCCGTAAAGGAAAGCAGCCGAACCTTTCGATCAGACCACACGGGCGCGGAGCAGATCGTGAATGTTCAGGGCGCCGACTACCTGCTGCTGGTCGTTGACCACCAGTAGCGCGTGGATCTGGTGCTTTTCCATCAACTGGGCGGCCTCGATGGCGAGCTTGTCAGCACCGATGGTCTTGGGGCCGCGGGTCATCAGTTCCGCTACGGTCGCGCCGCGTAGGTCGAGATCATCGTCGTCAAGCGCGCGACGGAGGTCACCGTCGGTGAACACACCCAGCAGGTGGCGGTCCGCGTCGACCACGGCGGTCATGCCCAAGTGCTTGCGGGTCATTTCCATCAGTGCCTGTGTGAGCGAGGCATTGGGTGCTACGGCTGGGATGCCTTCGCCGGTGTGCATGACATCGCTGATGTGCAGCAGCAGGCGACGTCCCAGGCTGCCCGCCGGATGCGAGCGGGCGAAGTCTTCCGACGTGAAGCCGCGCGCTTCCAGCAAGGCGATGGCGAGGGCGTCACCCATCACCAGCGCTGCCGTGGTGCTGGCGGTGGGGGCCAGGCCCAGCGGGCATGCTTCGGCGGCAATGCTGGCGTCCAAGTGCACGCTCGCCTGGTCGGCCAGCGAGGAGTTGGCGTTGCCGGTAATGGCGACCAGGGGGATACCCTGACGCTTGATCACCGGCAGGATGAACAGGACTTCGTCGGTTTCGCCCGAGTTGGACAGCGCAAGCACCACGTCCTGCGGCAGGATCATGCCGAGATCACCGTGGCTGGCCTCGCCTGGATGGACGAAGAAGGCCGGCGTGCCGGTGGATGCCAGGGTGGCCGCGATCTTGCGGGCGACGTGGCCCGACTTGCCCATGCCAGTGACCACTACGCGACCGGCGCAGCCCATGATCAGGCGGCAGGCCTCCACAAACTCGGGGCCGACACGCGGTTCGAGCGCGCGGATGGCGGCAGCCTCGGTGGCGATCACGGTGCGGGCGCTCTGCACAATGGCATCAGCATTGATCGCGTGCTGTTTGGCTGGGGCGACGTGGGCGTTCATGCGTCCTCGAAAGTCTGCCGGATTTCCGCCATGACCCTGAACGGGCTGTCCATGGGTGGAAAATTCCGATTAATCATTATGTTATGCGAAATGGACGGCTTGAAGGAGGCGGGCGCCATCATCACGTGTCGTTTCTGCGACAGAGGTTTTCCATTAACATGGCATATTCGCATTTTAACGTCATAGTCGGTGACATTGGATTCGGTTCCTGTCCGGATCGATGGCACTGACCCCTATCTGTAAGTGGAAAAACCATGGACGCTGCCACCATCCAGGCAATGATCGAACAAGGCCTGCCTGGTGCGCAGGCTGCTGTGAGCGGCGACGACGGCGTGCATTTCGAAGCCGAAGTGGTGGCGGAGCAGTTCGCGGGCAAGTTGCCGCTGGCCCGGCACCGCCTGGTTTACGCGACCTTGGGGGATCTCATGGGCGGTGCGATCCACGCGCTGGCTCTGAAGACGCTGACTCCTGCGGAGGTCGCGGCGCGCCGTTGAGGCTGCGCAGCGCCCCGTGCAATCGATTCGTAAGGATATTTAATGGCCAAGATCCTGATCAGTGGCGGCGAGCCGCTCCACGGTGAGGTGGGTATTTCCGGCGCCAAGAACGCCGTGCTGCCGATCCTCGCTTCCTGTTTGTTGGCCGATGAGCCGGTGGCCATCAGCAACGTGCCCCACCTGCACGACGTGACCACCTTTATTGAACTGCTCGGCCAGATGGGCACGCAGCTGGTGCTGGACGACCGCATGAAGATGCACGTCGACCCGCGTTCCACGGACAAGTATTTCGCCCCGTACGACCTGGTGCGCACCATGCGTGCGTCCATCCTCGTGCTCGGCCCGCTGGTGGCTCGCTTCGGCGAGGCGGAAGTGTCGCTGCCTGGCGGTTGCGCGATCGGTTCGCGCCCGGTTGATCAGCATATCCGCGGCCTGCAGGCGCTGGGTGCCGAGGTGGTCGTGGAAAACGGCTACATCAAGGCCAAGGCCAAGCGCCTGAAGGGCGCCCGGATCTCCATGGACATGGTGACCGTCACCGGCACCGAGAACATCATGATGGCCGCTGCGCTCGCGCAGGGCACCACCATCATCGAGAACGCGGCACAGGAACCGGAAGTGGTCGACCTGGCGCATTGCCTGATCGCCATGGGTGCGCAGATCGAAGGCGCCGGCACCTCGACGCTCATCATCCACGGCGTCGAGCGCTTGCACGGCGCTGAGTACGAAGTGCTGCCCGATCGCATCGAGACTGGTACGTTCCTGGTCGGCGCTGCCATGACCGGCGGTAAGGTGCGTGCCCGCAACGCTCGCGCCGATACGCTGGATGCCGTGCTGGCCAAGCTGGAAGAGGCTGGTGCGCAAATTTCCACTGGCGCGGACTGGATCGAGTTGGACATGCGTGGCCGCCGCCCGAAGGCGGTGAACATCACCACCGCGCCGTACCCGGCGTTTCCGACCGACATGCAGGCGCAGTTCACCGCACTCAACTGCGTAGCCGAAGGTGTGGGCGTGATCACCGAAACGGTGTTCGAGAACCGCTTCATGCATGCGCTGGAACTGCAGCGCCTGGGCGCGGACATCCGCCTGGAAGGCAACACGGCCATCATCAAGGGCGTGGAAAAGATGAGTGGCGCGCCGATCATGGCGACGGACCTGCGTGCCTCCGCCTGTCTGGTGCTTGCAGGTCTGGTGGCCGAGGGCGATACCACCGTTGATCGCGTGTATCACATTGATCGCGGCTACGAGAACATCGAAGAGAAGCTGGGCGTACTGGGCGCAAAGATTCGTCGACTGCCGTCCTAAGCGACAACGCACTGCCCAAGAAAAAGGCCGCGCAAGCGGCCTTTTTCGTTTCGCAGGAGGACCGTTGCCGGATTACGGCTGCTTGTAGCTCACTAGTTGCAACTCGAGGTTACCGCCGTCGCTTTGCGTCAGCTTCACCGGCACCGGGTACTTCTGCGGGGCATACCACGCGCTGAAGACGTTCTCGTCGCCGCTGCGGACCACGCGTTCTGTCTGGAAGCTGCCAGCAGGCACCTTGACGGTGTCTTTGCCGGTCACCTTGAACTCTTGTGTTTCCACATTGCGCTTCACCGCCACAGGCAGTGCCACGGACTGTTTGCCGGTGCGCAGGGCCAGGCCAATGGCGTACGGCGTGGTGTTGCGATCCACCATGCCGGGCGCGCTTGGGTACGTCATCGGGCCCTTGCCTTCGTCGACCGTCACCTGACCGCCGGTCCAGTTGACCTCGGTATGGCGCTGCTTCTTCTTGAAGCCAGCGTCCATGTTGTAGTCGTAGCTGACTGTTTCAGGGGCGTCGTTGTTCCAGCGGAATTTGGTGGTTTCCGAGGAATTGGCGCCCAGGGCGGCGGCGATGCCTGCCGTGCCCTTGATCTGGTTGCTGTAGACCCATTGCTCGTTGCCGGTGGACTTGAGCGTGATCACTGCTTCGCCGATGACCTGTCCACCCTGCGATACCTGGTAGGTCGCCGTGAACGGAGCCGGTGCGGGCGCGGCGGCGAAGGCGGCCGTGGTGGAGAGCGCCAGCGCAAGGCCGGCGGCGAACATGCGAAGGGAGTTGGATGCAGTCATGGGGACCAAAGTCTACGTGTTCATCCTGAACGACTTGTAGAGACGCGTCGGACGCTCAGTCAACCAATGTGCCGTTGCGCAGTTGCAGCGGCGCACTGATTAACGCGCCGTCCAGTGCTACTCGATCGGGCGCAATCAGGTCCAGGCGCTGTTCGGCCATGAGCGTCAGCACGGCAGGTAACAACTGATGCTCGTAGGCGAGCAGGCGCTGGGCGAGTTGATGTTCGTCGTCACCCGGCTGGATCGTTATGCGGGCCTGAGCGATCACTGGGCCACCGTCCAGTTCGGCCGTCACGTAGTGCACGCTGGCGCCGTGTTCGGCATCACCGGCCTCAAGCGCGCGCCGGTGCGTATGCAGGCCACGATACTTGGGTAGCAGGGACGGATGGATGTTGATCATCCGCCCGACCCATGGCGCCAGTGCTTCGCCGTCGATAATGCGCATGAAGCCGGCCAGCACGAGTACCTGCGCGCCGCTGGCATCGAGCTGGCGGAACAGTTCGAAGTCAAAATCGCGACGCTTGGCGAATGCCTTGGGATCCAGCGTGAACGTGGGAATGCCCACGTCTTTCGCCAATTGCAATGCACCAGCGTGGGCTTTGTCGCTACCGACCACAACGAAGTCGATGGGCAGTTGTCCCGCGTCGCGCGCGGCGATCAGGGCTTGCAGATTGCTGCCGCGCCCAGAGGCGAGCACGGCCACGCGAAGACGCTGAGTTGTCACAGGCTTAGCCGATGTGGACGCGCTCGTCGCCCTGGGCAGGAACGATTTCACCGATCACCGAGCTCTTCAGGCCGTGCTTGGCGAGCAGTTCGCTGGCGGCGCTCACGGCGTCGCGCGGCAGGATGACGGTGAAGCCCACGCCGCAATTGAACGTGCGCCACATTTCCTCACGCGCCACGTTGCCTTCGCGCATCAGCCACTCGAACACGGGCGGCAACACGATGGCGGAGGCGTCGATGGCGATACCGAGGTTTTCCGGCACCACGCGGATGATGTTTTCCTTCAGGCCGCCACCGGTGATGTGTGCCATGCCATGCACCGGCTGATTCTTCAGCAGGTCGAGCATCGGCTTCACATAGATGGTGGTGGGCGCCATCAGGGCATCGGCCAGCGTGACGCCACCGAGGTCGAGGTCCAGCGGGTTGCCAGCGCGCTCGAGGATCTTGCGGATCAGCGAGTAGCCGTTGGAGTGCGGGCCGGAAGATGCCACGCCCAGGATTACGTCACCGGCGACGATCTTCTCGCCACTGAGCAACTGCGACTTCTCCACCGCACCAACGGTAAAGCCGCCCAGGTCGTATTCGCCCGGCGGATACATGTCCGGCATTTCTGCTGTCTCGCCGCCGATCAGTGCGCAGCCAGCCAGTTCGCAACCCTTGGCGATGCCGCCGACCACGGCCACGGTGGTGTCCACGTCCAGCTTGCCGGTGGCGAAGTAGTCGAGGAAGAACAGCGGCTCGGCGCCCTGAACCAGCACGTCATTGACGCACATGCCCACCAGATCGATGCCGATGGTGTCGTGGCGGCCCAACTGCTGGGCGAGCTTCAGCTTGGTGCCCACGCCATCGGTACCCGAGACCAGCACCGGCTCTTTGTATTTGCCGGACAGATCGAACAGACCGCCAAAACCGCCCAGGCCACCCATGACTTCGGGGCGGGAGGTGCGCTTGACCAGCGGCTTGATGCGTTCGACAACAGCATTGCCTGCGTCGATATCGACGCCAGCGGCGCGGTAGGTGAGGGCGTCGGACATGGGGGTAACCCGGCGTTGGGAAACGTCGGATTGTAGCAGTGTAGGTGGCCACTTTCCCGAGCCCGGACCCTGAACCGGGATGTCTTCGATGGACGCTGCCGGGCGGATTGGGCAGACTTCCTGCGTTCCCCACCGGATATCGCTCCCCATGCGTCTGTCCCGCCTGCTGCTCATCTGTTTCTTGCTGGGCCTCGCCCCGCTGCTGTCCGTGCATGCGCAGGGGCAGGTGTCGCCCTATACCGTGGTTGTTTCCGTGGCGGATACCAGCGACACCGCCCGCAACGCCGCCTTTGGCGACGCCCTGGCCCAGGTGCTGGCCCGTACGTCGGGTGGACAGGACCTGAGCAGCAAGCCCGGTTATGCCGACGTGCTCAAGGGGGCGTCCGGTATCGTCCAGCAGTACCAGTACCAGCGGGCCACCACGGGCATGGCCCTGCAGGTGACCTTCGATCAGGCCGCTGTGCAGCGCGCGGTGGCCCAGATGGGCGTGGCCAGTAGCGGTTCGCGTCCGCCGGTGTTGCTGGTCGTGCGCGACGAGGATGGCAGCGTACTCACGCACGACGCCTTGGCGACCCTGACGCAGACGCTGGCCGCCAAGGGCTATAGCACGGTGCTGGCCGACCCCGCGAAGACCGGGGACACCCCGAACCTGACCAGTGCGGAGCCCGACCAGGTCGCCGCGTTGGCTCGTCAGTACAAGACCGGCCTGATCCTGCTGGGCCAGATGCATGGCAATACCGCCGACTGGGCGCTGGTATCGGGCGGCCCGCAGCAGAAGTGGACCACGCAGGGCGCCAATGCCGCCGCCGTGCAGACCGATGCCGGCAACGGCTTGGTCGACCGACTTGGCAAACAGTTGAACGTGATCGGTTCGGCCACGGTCGACGGCAAGCTCTGGGTGTCGCAGGTTAATTCGGCCATGGATTACGCCAACCTCGTAGCCGTGCTTCGCGACGATCCGAATGTCCGTCAGGTCACCACGTTGAGCGCACAGGGCGATGGCATGCTGTTCGCGATCAAGGCGGCCTTGCCGATGGATGCGCTGGCGAACAGCCTTGCGGCAGGCGGACGCTTGCTGCGTGGGGATTCGCACAGTGATGCTGACGCCAGCTTGCGCTGGGTCCGCTGATCACGCGCCGCGAACGGCGTGTCATCCGTGTGCCGGTTAGATCCGGCACACGGCTTTTGTTTCCGACCTCATGGGATGAGCCATGTCGATGACAGCAGACAGCTCCCGCCGTTGGCAGATGCTCGCGATTGCTGCGGCTATTTTTTACGTGTTCTGGCTGCTCGCGCCGGTGCTGATGCCGTTTGCCTTCGCTGCCATGCTTGCCTACCTGGGCGACCCGCTGGCCGACCGCCTGCAGCGATTTGGCATGGGGCGCACGCTGGCGGTGAGCATCGTGTTCATCGTGCTGCTGCTGTTGACGATCGGTGCGCTACTGCTGCTGATTCCGCTGATCTCGCGCCAGGTCGAGAACCTGGTGTTGAACATTCCGCACTACGTCGATTGGGCCCGGACTACCGCGCTACCGTGGCTGCAGGCCAAGTTGCATCTGGACCCGAGCGCGTTCGACACCGACCGTTTGGTGCAGCAGATCAAGGACCACCTGGGTTCGATCGGCAATGCCGCGTCCGTGCTGCTCGGCAAGATCTCCCGCTCCAGCGTCGGCGTAGTGATGTGGCTGACCAACGTGGTGTTGATCCCGGTGGTGGCGTTCTATCTGCTGCGCGACTGGGACCGGCTGGTGGCCTGGGTCGACAGCATGTTGCCGCGCTCCGTCGAGCCCACCATCGCCCATCTCGCGCGCGAGTCGGACAACGTGCTGGGTGCGTTTGTGCGTGGCCAGTTGCTGGTGATGCTGGCGCTGGGCGTCTTCTACGGCGGCGCCTTGACGCTGATGGGGCTGTCGGTCGGCCCGCTGATCGGTATGATCGCCGGCCTGCTCAGCTTTGTGCCGTACCTTGGCTTCATCGTGGGCTTTGGCTCTGCGCTAATCGCCGCGATGGTGCAGTACGGCGATTGGACCCACGTGCTGATGGTGGTGGGCATCTTTACCGCCGGCCAGTTGTTGGAAGGCTATGTGCTGGTTCCCCAACTGGTGGGCGACAAGATCGGCCTGCATCCGGTCGCGGTGATTTTCGCCGTGTTGGCAGGCGGTTACCTGTTCGGTTTCCTTGGCGTGCTGTTGGCTCTACCGGCCGCGTCGGTGATCCTGGTACTGCTGCGTTATCTGGCAGAGCGTTACCGGCAGAGCGATTTGTATAAAGAGGAGGGCGAGGGCGATCCCTTGCTCACCGAAGTGGATGTGGTGGTTGAGACCTCTGCCGGGGAGGTGAAAACCCGGACGACCGTCGATCAAGAAGGCAGCAAGAAGGACGCAGTACCCCCTCCATGATTCCGCAGTTGCCGCTCGCCTTGCGCTGGCCCCGCCGCCAGCGTTTCGAAGACTTCCATCCCGGTAGCAACGTTGTGACGCTGACTGCCGTGGAGCAGGTCGCCTACGTGCCGGGCACGCCGTGGCTGTATCTGGCTGGTCCTGCCGGTAGCGGCAAGAGCCATTTGCTGGTGGCGTCCTGTCAGGCAGCTGTCCAGGGTGGTCGCACGGTGCAGTACCTGCCTTTGGCAAGTATGGGCAATAAGGCGGCCGCCATCCGTGGCGTGGCAGGTAGTGAGTTCCTTGCACTGGACGACCTCGGCGCCATTGCCGGCGATCGTGAGGCCGAGCACGCCCTGTTCGACGTTTACAACCGGGCCAAGGCCGAAGGCGCTGCGTTGCTGTTTTCCGCCGAAGCGTTGCCGACCCAATTGGGTCTTGGTCTGCCTGACCTCCGCTCGCGCCTTGGGGCTTTGCAGCAGGTGTTGCTCAAGCCACTGGACGATGCCGAGCGCCGTGCAGTGCTTCGCCAAGAGGCAACTACTCGCGGTATCGAGCTGGACGACACGGTGCTGGACTGGCTGTTCACCCGCTATAAGCGTGATCTCGGTGCATTGCTCGACCTGCTGGACCGCATGGACCAGGCATCGCTGGCGGCAAAGCGACGCATCACGGTGCCATTCCTGCGTGAGTTCCTGCGCGACACCGAACCGGGCACTTGAAACCTCTTCTAACGCTGGCAGGCATAAAAAAGGCGCCCTAGGGGCGCCTTTTTTTCGAGCGACCTGTGTTTCTTCAGGCCATCAACAACCGCGGTGTGGCATTGGCACCGATCGCATCGACCATCGCCTGCGCCACATTGAGGTTGCCGGCAACGATGTTGCCGCTTTCCGGGATGCCGTCGCGACCGGCGAAGTCGCAGTAGCGACCACCCGCCTCACGCACCAGCAGAACGCCGGCGGCCATGTCCCACGGCTTCAGGCCGATCTCGAAGAAACCGTCGTAGCGGCCGGCGGCCACGTAGGCCAGGTCCAGGGCAGCGGAGCCGGAACGACGGATGTCCTCGGCCTGGCCGAGCATGGCACGCGTCATATCGAGCTGAGCATCCAGGTGCGAACGCTGACGGTACGGGAAGCCGGTGGCGATCATTGAGCCGCCCAGGTTGTCGCGCTTGCCTACGCGGATGCGTCGGTCGTTGAGGTAGGCACCGTCACCCTTGCTGGCGGTGAATAGCTCATCGCGCAGCGGGTCGAACACCACCGCGTACATCGGCTCGCCCTTGTCGAGCAGGGCGATGGAGACGCAGAAATGCGGAATGCCGCGCAGGTAGTTGTGCGTGCCGTCGAGCGGGTCGATCACCCAGGTCAGCGGACCCTTGCCAATGGCGCCGCTTTCCTCAGCGAGGAAGCCGTGCGTCGGGTAGGCGCGCTTGAGTTCCTTGACGATTTCGGCTTCGGCCAGGCGGTCCACTTCCGAGGCGAAGTCCATGCGCTGCTTCTCGACGATGTTGAGTCCGTCGATGCGATTCATGTAGCGCAGGATGATGTTTCCTGCGGAGCGCGCGGCGCGCACCGCGACGTTGACGGCGGGTCTTGGCATGGCTTCGGCTTTCAAAAGAACGGGGTTTCGGCGGCAAAGTCTAGCAGAGACGGCGGGCCGGGTCAGGCCGGCCAGGCGGGTGCGGAACGGGTCGGGTTTGACAGGACGGCCGGACATTTCCAAGCTTTGCGCCCGTTTCACAAGTTTCCCGGTCCCCATGAGCGCTGATTCCGACCTCGCCGCCCGCATCCGCTACGTGCTGGTGCGCACCTCGCATCCCGGCAATATCGGTAGCGCAGCCCGCGCCATCCGCACCATGGGCTTCGACCGAATGGCGCTGGTGGCGCCGCATCGTTTCCCTGACCCGGAAGCCTCGGCGCTCGCTGCGGGCGCGGACGACGTGCTCGAGAACGCCATGGTGACGGAAGGCCTGGTCGACGCGCTGGCGGGTACCAGTCTGGCGCTGGGGCTTTCGGCCCGTCGCCGCGGCGTGGACCTGGAGGAGATCACCCCGCGCGAGGCGGCCACCCGGGCGTTGGCTGCCGCTGCGCGCGGCGAACAGGTGGCGCTGGTGTTTGGCAACGAACGCACGGGGCTGGAGAACGAGGAGCTTGCGCGCTGTCACGCCATGGTGCGCATTCCCAGCGTGGATGATTTCAGCTCGCTCAATCTCTCGCAGGCTGTGCAGGTGATGGCCTACGAGCTGCGCGTGGCGTCGCTGGGCGACGTCGCCGCGCCGACGCGCGCCGATGCCGAACCGCCGGCCGATGCGGCGCAGATGGAACGCTTCTTCGAGCATCTGGCGCAGATGCTGGACGACATCGAATTCCATAAGGGCCGCGCACCGACCACCATCATGTTGCGCCTGCGCAAACTGTTCCAGCGGGCGCAGCCCGATGAGCGCGAACTGCGCGTGATGCATGGCATCTTCGCCGACGCACAGCGCATGGCGCAGATCGCCAGTGGCAAGGACAAGTCATCGAAGAGCGAGTGACGCATCGCTCGCCGCCGGCGCTAGGCGTGCGTCCGGTGGTCAGAATCCGTCTTCGTCTACGTCGATCTTCGGCTGTGGCGTGATCAGCAGTTTGTCGATGCGCGCGCCATCCAGGTCCACGACTTCCACCCGAAAGCCGCGCCAGTCGAAGGTTTCGCCGGCCTGAGGGATATGCCCCAGTACCGCCATCACCATGCCGGCGGCCGTGCGGTACTCGTGCTCTTCCTCGCCGGGCAGTGCATCGACCTTCAGCAGTTCTCGCAGGTCGTCGGTCGATAGCGAGCCGTCCAGCAGCCAACTCCCGTCGTCGCGGAGGGTAATCAGCGGGCTTTCTGCCTTGTCGTTGCTGCCCAACTGAGTGGCACCCACGATGGCGGCGAGCAAGTCGTTGAGCGTCACCAGGCCCACGATATCGCCGTATTCGTCGACGACCAGCGCAAGCTGGGTTTCCGCGTCGCGGAACTCTTCCAGCAGGTCGAGTGCACGCGCCGTGGCGGGCACGTACAGCGGTTTGGACAGCTGTCCGAAGATGTCCGGTTTGCCCTCGGCGAAACCGCGCAGCAGGCGCTTCACTTCCACCACGCCGGGAATGTCGCTTTCGTCCTGGCGGTAAACCGGATAGCGGGAATACGGTGTCGTGCGCAGGATTTCCGCGTTCTCTTCGAACGGTGCCGCGGCATCCAGCCAGACAATGCGCGTGCGCGGCGTCATCACGCTGTCCACTGCACGGTCACCCAATCGCAGTACGCGATTGACCATGTTGTGCTCGTCGCGATCGAGTATGCCGTGTTCGGCACTTTCTGCGACCAGTAGCCGAATTTCTTCTTCAGTCGCGACGTCGCTACCGCGTCCTTTGACATTCAGCATCCGCAGCAGGAGGCCGCTGGTGACATTGAGCAGCCATACGAACGGGGCCGCGATGCGCGACAGCACCATCATCGGCATAGATACATAGCCGGAGATCAGCTCCGGCGCGGAGAGCGCGAGTCGTTTGGGCACCAGTTCGCCGATCACGATCTGGATAAAGGAGATCAACCCGAAGCCGAGCACCAAGCCGATGACTTTGGCGTAGGGCTCCATCCAGGCTGCCCGGCCGCCGTGGATGGCAGTGGCGATGTGGTCGCCCAGCGCATCGCCGGCGAGGGCACCGGTGACCAGAATCACTAGGGTCATGCCCACCTGCACAGTGGATAGGAAGCGCTCGGGCGCTTCGGCGTTGCGCAGGGCCATGCGGGCCCTGCGGCTGTCACCGCGGGCCATATGCTTCAGGCGCGTCTTGCGCGAGGCAACCAGGGCCATCTCCGACAGCGCGAAGAAGCCGTTGCACAGAGACAGCAGGACGACAGTGGCGATTTCGGTCAGCATCGGGGCCGCCGGCCGGGAGTAAGGTCGCGAATGGACATGAGACGCAGTGTAAAGCCTAAGCCGGACCAGGTTCGTGACAGCCCCTTGGAGTCCGAGAGCCCTCCCCATGGGCTGGGTTGGGGCCTTGATGCGGCGCGGCAGGGGCCTCCTGTAACATACGCGTCATTTTCCGCCCTCCGCACCCCAGGCAATAACCGCATGTTTTCATTGCAAACGATTTTCGGCAAAGGCGACAAGTTCTATGGCCTGCTCGAGCAGAGCGCCGAAGCAGCGCAGGAAAGCGCCAAGGCGCTACACGACCTGGTGACGCGCAAGGATCACGCACCCGTGATGGCCGCCTTTGCCGCTGCGCGTGCCAGGGAGAAGGCGCTGGCGGGGCAGATCAGCGAGGAACTGGTGAATACCTTCGTCACTGCGCTCGACCGCGAAGATATCGAGGCGCTCAACTCGGCGCTCTACAAGATCCCCAAGACCATCGAGAAGTTCGCCGAGCGCTACGAGATCGTCTCCGACCGCATGAATGATGTGGATTTCGGCGCCCGTGCACTGGTGCTAGAGCGCGCCACGGCGGTGGTCTCGGAGATGATCGGCGAACTGCGCCGTGGCTTGCGTATCGACCCAGTAAAGAAGCTGCAGGACCGCCTGCAGACGCTGGAGTCGGAAGGTGACCGCATGTTGCTCTCGCCGTATCGCACGCTGTACGTGGAAGGTGGTGATGCCATGCGTGCGATGTTGGCGAAGGATTTGTTCGAGCTGCTGGAAAAGGCCATCGATAAGTGCCGCGATGTCGGTAACACCGTTTATTCGATCGTCTTGAAGAACTCCTGAGGCCGGCACGATGACGTTCTCCCTTTCGTGCCGCCCGGCGTCGTTCCGGGCCGTTGCCGAGGTGCGCGCATGAGCATTGGCCTCGCCATTGCGGTAGTGCTGATCGCGCTGGCATTCACCTACATCAATGGCTTCCACGACACCGCCAACTCCATCGCTACGGTCGTGGCGACCAAGGTGTTGACGCCTGGGCAGGCGGTGATGATGGCGGCGATCACTAACCTGATCGGCGCGCTTTGGGGCACGGCTGTCGCCAAGACCATCGCGGCTGGCTTGCTCAACAGCCATGTGGTCGATGCGGGTCCCAAGCTGCTGATTTGCGCTTTGCTTGCGGCAACTGTGTGGAACCTCATTACGTGGTGGCGTGGCCTGCCGTCCAGTTCCAGTCATGCCCTGATCGGTGCGCTGGTGGGTGCGGCTATCGCGGCATCCGGAGACAACTTTGCTTCGGTGATCTGGTCCCAGGGCGGCGACCATTGGTGGAATGGTTCGGGCGTCATTCCAAAAGTGATCGTGCCGATGGTCATTTCTCCGCTGGGTGGCTTCGTTATCGGTTTCACTGTGATGGGTTTGCTCTATGCGTTGCTGAGCTGGTTCGCGAGTCGCGTAGGGTTTTTGCGCCGTTTTGGCCGCACGCCTTTTGTGAACAGCTTCTTTGGCAAGGCGCAGATTCTGTCGGCAGGTGCGATGGGTCTGGCACATGGCTCCAATGACGGTCAGAAGAGCATGGGCATCATCGCCCTGGCATTGGCCGGCGCTACCGCCGCCGGGCAGTTCGAAGGCATTCCCGATTGGTTGGGCTTCCTGCGTATTCAGGGCACGGCAGGGGGTGGTTTCGACGTGCCGATGTGGGTGGCTGTGGTGTGCGCATTGACGATGGCCGCCGGTACTGCGGGCGGCGGTTGGCGCATCATCAAAACGTTGGGTCACAACATGGTGAAGCTGCATCCGATCAACGGGTTCGCAGCCGAAACCAGCTCAGCCACGGTCATTCTTATGGCCACGCACTTTGGCATTCCGGTATCGACCACGCACAACGTGTCGGCGTCGATCATGGGTGTGGGCGCGGCAAAGCGCTGGAACGCCATCCGTTGGTCGGTGGTGGAGCGCATGGTGTGGGCGTGGATCCTCACCCTACCGATCACTGCACTGTTGGCCTACGGCCTGGTGCGGCTGTCTGCACTCTTCTGAGCCAGCTCTGGCAGGGGCGCAGCCTATGCGCTCCTGCTTCCGGGATTTACAGCGCGTCGCCGCCAGCGGCGACGATGCGCTCCAGCTGATCCCCCAGTTCACCCAGCTCTTCGATCAGTCGCTTCAGCTCCGCGACGTCCAGCAGTTCATACGGCCGGTTCTCGCACAGGTGCAGGTACGGTGAGCCGTCCAGGTCGGCCACGGCAAGAAACCCCTTACGCTGTTCCCAGTTGAAACGCAGACAACGGCGCGGATCGGCCCCTGCCAGCGGGCCGACAGGTGTGGAAATGCGCAAGTAGCGTCGCCCCGATTCGTCTTCGAGTTCTGCGAGATAGATGCCCTGGTGCCGGTCGTGCGGCAGGCTCAGGTCGAAACTGATGAGATAGGGATCGTTGTGGCGCAGCGCGTGCATGCTGCCGATATGGGAACGCACGGCTTCGAAGTGATGCATGGTGCGATCTCCTTGGCAGGCGAATCCGGCCTCGCTACTGTGCCACGACCCAGTGTAAAGAGCCTGTTGAAGATCATGGACAAACCCATGAACGAAGCGCACGCACGCATTTTTGCGGCCATTGCCGCCATTCCACGTGGCCGTGTGGCCAGCTATGGCGCCATCGCCGCACGCGCGGGCTTGCCCGGGCGGGCCAGGCTGGTCGGTCGGGCCTTGGGTGAAGTACCCGAAGGTATGGAGCTTCCGTGGTTTCGCGTGATCCGCTCCAGCGGGCAGATCGCGTTTCCGGCGGGAAGCCGGGATTTTCGAGAACAAAGCCGGCGTTTGAAAGCGGAAGGTGTCGAGGTTAAGAACGGCCGCGTGCCGCTTGCCACTTTCGGCCTGGACGCGGACCTCGATCGCGCGCTCTGGGGTATGCCGGGCTGAGGGAAAGGTAGGCCACACCCGTTTTGTGGATGTTATGAACGCGGTCGGGCCGAGAACCTCAGGCTGTGCGACGCATCCGACATTGAACAGGCTCTTGGTGGCAAGGGACATTTGTTAGCATTCACCGATGCTTCCCTCGCCCCTGAGATATTCTTCACAGCGTTTTTGGCTACACCCAGTTCCGCGATCAGCAGCAGGCCATCGTCGACCAGTTGATCGATGGCGGGGATGCGTTGGTGCTCATGCCCACGGGTGGCGGCAAGTCGCTCTGCTACCAGATTCCAGCCCTTGTACGACAGGGCACGGGCATCGTGGTGTCTCCCCTGATTGCGTTGATGCAGGACCAGGTGGATGCATTGCGCGAAGCGGGCGTCGCCGCGGCCTATCTCAACTCGAGCCTGAGTGCGGATGACCAGCGGGAAGTAGAGCGTCGTCTGCTCGAGGGTGAGCTGAACCTGCTCTATGTCGCCCCGGAGCGCCTGCTCAGCTCACGCTTCCTGGGCCTGCTCGAACGCACGGAAGTGGCGCTGTTCGCGATCGACGAAGCGCACTGCGTTTCCCAATGGGGCCACGACTTCCGGCCTGAATATCGTGAGTTGGCGGTGCTGCACCAGCGCTTTCCTCAAGTGCCGCGCATTGCGTTGACCGCGACCGCGGACGAGCGCACGCGCGAGGAAATCGTGGAGCGCCTCGCCTTGCAGAAGGCGCGTCAGTTCGTTTCCAGTTTTGATCGGCCGAACATCCGCTATCAGGTCGGGCAGCGCCACAACGCGCGTCGTCAGCTGATGGAGTTCCTTGAGCGGCATCGTGGCGAGACCGGCATCGTGTACGCACTCAGTCGCCGCAAGGTGGACGAAACGGCTGCGTGGCTGTCTGAAGCCAGCATCGAGGCGTTGCCGTACCACGCTGGACTCGATGCGGCCACGCGCAATGCCAACCAGCGCCGTTTCCTGCGCGAGGACGGCGTGGTGATGGTGGCCACGGTGGCGTTTGGCATGGGTATCGACAAGCCCGACGTGCGTTTCGTGGCGCATCTCGACCTGCCTCGAAGCATGGAAGGCTATTACCAGGAAACCGGGCGCGCCGGTCGCGATGGGCTGCCATCCGACGCCTGGATGATCTACGGTCTGTCGGACGTGGTGACGATGAGTCAGATGATTGCCCAGTCCGAGTCGGCCGATGAGCGCAAGCGCGTCGAGCGCCAAAAGCTGGAAGCGCAGTTGGCCTATGCGGAGACCACGCAATGTCGCCGCGAACTGTTGCTCGCCGCCTTTGGCGAATCGTTCCACGGGCCGTGCGGTAGTTGCGACAATTGCGTTGAGCCACCCAAGACGTGGGACGCCACCGTGCCCGCGCAGAAGGCGCTTTCCGCCGTCTATCGCAGCGGGCAGCGCTTCGGCTCGGGGCATGTCATCGGCATTCTTCGTGGCGACGACAGCAGCCGTATGGGCGAGTTGGGCCATGACCGCCTGTCCACCTTCGGCATCGGCGCCGATATGGACGAAAAGCAATGGCGCTCGGTATTCCGGCAACTGCTGGCCATGGGCTTGCTCGAAGCGGATGCCGAAGGGTTCGGCACGCTGCGTCTGACCAAGACGAGCCGCGACGTGCTGGTGGGCAACCGTCAGGTCCGGCTGCGTGAAGACGCCACACCCACAAGGGCATCACGCAAGCGCCGGGACAGCAAGGTAGTCACGGGTAGCAGCTTGGGTGTGGAGGCTTACGAACAGCCGCTGTGGGACGAGCTGAAAAAGTTGCGTACACAGTTGGCCAAGCAGCACGGCGTGCCGCCGTATGTGATTTTCCATGATGCGACCTTGCTCGCGATGCTGCGCGCCTTGCCTTCGAACGAGACGGAGCTGGCGTCGATCAGTGGCGTAGGCGAGGCCAAGCTAAAGCGCTATGGACGGGACTTCTTGGCGGTGATCAACGCGCAGGAGTGAGCGCTCCACCTTTGTGGGTCATGGCGGTTCAGCCTGCCAGCTGCCAATGTGTTCCTTCAGCCGACACACGCGAATGTGCCAAGGCGAGTTCCGGAATGAAACGCCACTGCGCCAGTTCGCCCGGCAGGCGCGCCTGAGGACAAGCCATGCGTGTGGCGATCAGGGCGGCTTCGGCGGTTTCGTGACGGCCGATTTCCTGCTCTTGGCATAGGGCTCGCCACTGGCGGCCGTGACGGATGATGCGGAACAGGCCGGATTTCGACGGATGAACGTATTGCGCCAGCATGGGGTCGGACAATCTTCTTTCGACAGATGCTGCATAGCCTGCCTGCGGCGGATGACTCCTCTGTGATTCCGTCGCGACGGTTCTGTGGCGGCCATGCTGCGTTTCCATGGCGCTTGTCACCTATATCGTTACTACGTGAAAACGCGGTTCAGCGAAAGAGAAAGGTCCATGTTCCCCGGGGCGACTTGCGTCAGGCGGTTTGTCTCAGGGATGCGATTGGTCAGGGGCGCTGCCGGGCGACGCGGAATCGCGAAGCGCATCGGGCAGGTGCCATCGAAAGAGCTCACGATCGCCCAAGGCCCAAACGTCGCCTCCCTGCCACGAGAACGCCAAGGCGTGCACATCGCTTTTCGAGGGTGATGCATCGAGTTGAACAGGTGTCCGCGCCTGCGCGATATCCCACATGACCAAGCGGGGGCCGCTATGCCTGGGGCCGTTGGAGCCGAGCACCAGGTATCGCCCGTGGGCAGACCGCGCCGCCGCGGCCAGCACATCCATGGGGCCGAGCAACGCAGACAGCACATGGCCGTCGTTGAGGTCGACAACGTGCATGCCGACGATGCGGCCATGGGGCGCCACGGTGCCGCGCAGCGACGACGGCAGTTGACTGTCATCGTCCGGCGTCAGGACGAAGCCCGTGGCGATCCAGCCGGCTTCAGGGGAGCCTAAGGGCGTGGGTACCCATTGAGCGACGCCGGTGGCGTCCTGGGGATCGGGCGTACCGAAACGCTGTGGCAGCGCCAGTGCGCGCAGTACGCGGCCGGTCGATGCATCGAGTTCGGCTATGCCTGGCTGATCTTCCACCCAGAAAACCTTGGCATCGCGCCAGCGGACCGGCCAGATCAGCGTGTTGCCCTTCATGCGCACGCTCATCATCGACTGGCGTGCCGAGGCAAAGGCAGTGTGGAAGGGCCACGTATCGTCGGTGGACGATGGCGGCGTGTCCGGTCGCATGACAGTGAAGTACTCGTGCCCGAGTTTGTTCTTGTCGTCGCCTGCGCCACCGATAAGGCTGTCGTAGTCATGGCGGAAAAAGGTGGGAAGTTGATCGCCTGCCAATTCCCAGCGAGGGTTCTGCAGATCACTGCGCTCGATGCCGCTCCAGTTCACCGTGTGGCGGATGAGGCGATGCGCGTCGACGTCATAGGCGATCAGCGCGCGAGGTGTGTTGCTTTCAGCGGCGCCGTCGAACCAGGCCGTGCGTCCATCGGCGCTGAGTGAGAGGCGGTTTGTCCCCTCGGCGCCACGCCAGACGTTCTCGACTTTCCATTCGCCGTTCGCCTCGTGAAAACGCCATACATGCTGCCACCAGCCGCTGTCGTCGGACATTTGTGCACTCACGAGCAGGTCGCCATCGGGCAGCGTCAGCAGGTCGTGGGGGTAGAGCAGCGAACGGGGGCTGGTGACCAGTGTGTCCCAGCGTATCGCCTGTGCCTTGATGATCGGGCCGTCGGTGGTTGGGGCGCGGAGTACCAGGGGATGTACTGCGTCGGATGGCTCGACGGGCTTCACCCATGCCAGCGGTGTGCTCGCGATCTCCATGTTGTTGGGAAGACTCGCCAGGGCATCGCGCACGGCGAGGAAAACTGGCGCGGGTACGATGCCGTCGCTGACGACGCGGGCCGGTGGTGAACTCAGCACGTTGAAGTTGGCCAGTTGCTTGAACAGGCCGGCATTCGGATTGGGATAGTTGTCGTCGCGAGAGATATCCACCACGGTGGCCGGGTGCCCGAACATCGCAGTGACATCCAAGAGCCTGATGGTCAGCGTGCTGTCGTGTTTGTCAGAGAGGACGCGGCTGCGCTTCAGCGTGGCATACCAGCTGGCGTAGGTGACGCGAAATACATCGAGGCTCATGCGGTTCTGCGGCACGGAATCCACGCGGGCGCGCTCTTGTGCAAGCCGTTGAGTCATCTCTGCCGGCGTGATGACTCCTTGCGATACCGCGAGTTGCAGGCGAGGCAACGTGAAGTGATCCACCAGGGCGTCGCGCAGATCCGGGCGGCGTGACAACAGCACCCGATCCCAGCCTTCGGGCAAGTAGGCGAGGGGGCCGTTTTCGGCTTCCGCGGTGAACGTGCCAAACGAACTCAGCGCCCGTTGCACGATGGGCTGGACGCTGTCGTAAGGGGCGTCGACCAGCAGCAGAACCTCACCGGCGACCCGGGTGTCTTTGGCGCTGTCCCACACCAGAATCTGCTCTTTCCGCCGCGCGGCTACCGTGGCGTTGTCGCTGAAGTCAGCGGCCGGTGCGATGCGCCAGTGCAGGCCTTCCACGGTCGTTTGCGGCGCGGTGGTTGCAACAGCCTCGTGTGCAGCGGCCATCGCAAACAGCCCAGCTAGCGTCCTTGCCATGCGCTTCATCGTTCCGAGCTCCTAATCCGTGGCTTCCTGAAACGCGAACGGCCCGCATCGCTGCGGGCCGTCGCGATAGTCCCTTGCGGGCTATGTTACTTGCGCTGCGCAGCCGTGGCGTCGCGGGCGGCGCGGAACTCGGAATCCTTGCTCCAATCCGGCCAGGTGTCGGAATTGGCCAGGTCGCTGCCGAGCTTGTAGAGGATCTGCAGGTCGCGGGCCATGCCGGTGAACGGCCAATCGGCCTGCCACTCGTCCGACGGCTGGTGGTAGTGCTTGGCGACGTACTCATCCTCGGCGGCCTTGCCGGCTGCGAGACCGCCATCCACCCAGTCATTGCCCGAGCCGAACGAGATCGCCGGCACGCCGCGCTTGGCGAAGGAGAAGTGATCGGAGCGGAAGAAGTGACCGGCTTCCGGCTTCGGATCTGGCGAGTACACCAGGTTCCACTGCTTGGCGGTGGTGGTCAGTTCGTCGAGCAGGTCGAGCTTGGCGCTGCCGGAAATGGTGAAGTTGCGCGCCGGGCCGTGTGGGTCGAGCGCATCCATGTTGATGTCGGCCACGGTGGTGGCGAGCGGGTAGAGCGGCTTGGAGGCGTAGTACTCCGAGCCCAGCAGACCCTTCTCCTCGGCGGTGACGTTGAGGAACACCACCGAACGCTCGGGCTTGGGCTGGCTGGCGAAGGCGCGGGCCAGTTCGATCAGCCCAGCGGTGCCAGTCGCGTTGTCCACGGCGCCGTTGTAGATCTTGTCACCCTTGGCGTCGGGCGCGCCGATGCCCAGGTGATCCCAGTGCGCGCTATAGATCACCGTCTCGTTCGGGCGCTTGGTGCCTTCGATACGCGCCACGATGTTGTGCGAGGTGATGACCTTGGCGTTGATTTTGTAGTTGGCCGAGAAGGTCTCGCCCTTCAGCACCACCGGCTTGAACTCGCGCGTCTGCGCCTGCTTCTTCAGTGCCTCGAAATCCAGGCCGGCGGACTTGAATAGATCCACCGCCACGTCACGCTGGATCCACGCTTCCACCGGCGTATGCACGCTGGCGGGATGGTCGCGCACCACGTCGAACTGGGTGTTGGTGTTGGAGTTGGCCACCGTTGCCCAGCCATAGGAGGCCGGCGCGGTCTCGTGAATGATCAGCATGCCAGCAGCGCCCTGGCGTGCGGCTTCTTCGTACTTGTAGGTCCAGCGGCCGTAGTAGGTCATGGCCTTGCCGCCGAAGTCGCCGACGCCGGTTTCGAAATCCGGGTCGTTGATCAGCACCACGGCGATCTTGCCGTGCAGGTCTACGCCCTTGAAGTCGTCCCAATTGCGCTCCGGCGCCTTGACGCCGTAGCCGACGAACACCAGCGGTGCGTCCTTGATCGATACGGCCTTGGAGCCATCAAGCGCCGAGCGTATGGCGATTTCCTTGCCCTGCGTCAGCGGCTCGTTCTTGCCGTTGACGGTGAACGACAGCGACGGCGTACCGGCGATGTCCGATTGCAGCAACGGCACCGCCTGCGTCCATTCACGCTTGCCGTTCTTCAAGTCACCACCCGGCTGTACGCCGGCCGCCTTGAACTGGGCGATGACGTAGTCGATGGTCTTGGTTTCGGCTGGCGTGGCCGGGCCACGACCTTCGAAGGCGTCGGACGAAAGCGTCTTGACGTCCTCAGACAGGCGATGCGGGTCGATCGTAGGGGTAGTCGGTGCGTCGGCGGCGAACAGCGCTGACGTCACGGACAGGGCGAGCAGGGATAGGGCCAATCGCTTCATGGACAACACCTAGCGTGGAAACGAGTCTCGATAGTAGAGACGGCCGCGGCCGTCGGTCCATAGCTGGTCATGGGAGCGCGAGAGGCGGATGGTTTGAGGTGATTAAGAAAAACCCTCAAAAACAGGCCTCCGATGGCCTTGATCGTGACTTTCTTCACCCCGTTGAGGCCAATTTTGAAAAAAAACTGCATTTTTTCCGTCTTGCAGCTTGGCGTAACGGGCTGGCATGCCATACATTCCGCATGCCGAGAGGCATCAAACACCACCTCATATCGATTACCACGGGGAAATGTATGGCGAAGGCAAAAGCAGTAGCAAAGAAGAAGGCCGCACCGAAGGCAGCTCCGAAGGCCGCCAAGGCGGTCGTGCATAAGCCGATCAAAGACGCACTGGGCAAGTCCGGCCTGGTCGCTCACACCGCTGAAATCAGCGGCGTGGTCGCCAAGGACGTGCGCGCCGTGCTGGCCTCTCTCGAGGGTGCCGTGACCGGTTCGGTGCACAAGAAGGGTGCCGGCCACTTCACGCTGCCGGGCCTGCTGAAGATCACCGCCGTGAACGTTCCGGCCAAGCCGAAGCGCAAGGGCGTCAACCCCTTCACCAAGGAAGAGCAGTGGTTCGCTGCGAAGCCCGCCACGGTGAAGCTGAAGATCCGCGCGCTGAAGAAGCTCAAGGACGCCGCTCTCTGAGCGTGACGTTGCACTAGAGCTTGTACGTCAGGTGCGGCCTTCGGGCCGCACCTGAGTTTTAGGGAAGCGATTTGCGGCGGGTTTTCCGGCTGATTGCCTCCGAAGCATCAATGCCTGTCGGTGCCGATGACCCGACCCGTTTGCGGATCCAATTGCAGAGCTACGCTCTTGCCTGCCGGGTTATCCGCCCTGGCCATCCACACGCCATTCTTGTAGTCGACGTCGCGCACGTGGGTGTAGCCCTGCGTCGACAGCTGCGCCCTGATGTCCGCTTCGCTCAGACGCGGCACCTGCTTGTCGGGAAATACCTCGCCCGTTCGTGGATCGATGCGGAGATCCACGCTTCGGTCATCGGCGCTGCGAGCCTTGGCTGTCCACATGCCCTCATGGAACGCCAGGTCGTGCACCTTGCGATAGCCCTGCTGTTCGAGCTGGGCTTGTACCTGATGCTCGGTCAGCGCCTCCTGTGCCATAGCGATACCAGTGAAACCCAGGGCGACGGTGATGGTCAGGGAAGCGAGCTTCTTCATGGGACATACCTCGTTACTTGGGGAGTCCGAGTGTTGGTTCCGCAAAAACAACTTGCGGTGAACACTTCCGGACCGCCGGCTGAACCAGGGCATGGCCGGGCCACACGTTTTGTTGAGGCTGGCGGGTTCATGCTTTCGTCGTGCGTCAAGTTCATAGTGGCTGTCGGCGCCACGGTGGCGCCTGAGCGAGGCCGTCGCCGGAGGGCGCGGCGGCGCAATCGAAAAAGATCACCCAAAGAGGGCATGACATGGCTACCCCGAGCGATCTTCCGTTGAGCCTGTACAAGGCCAACACCGAGTTTCAGCTGCGCGTGAACAAGTTGGTGATGGAGAACTGGAAGAAGTGGCTGGAGCTGTCCACCCGTGCGATGGACGACGGTATCGCCGAACAGCAGGCGCGGGTCGAACACCTGATCAAGGCGCAGGATTGGGCGGCGCTGGCGTCGATGCCGGCCGATACCTTCTGGCGTCAACTGCAGCAGCGCATGGGCGATGCCAGCGTCACCAACCAGATCGCCGCCAACGTGCAGGCGCATTTCGCCAAGGGGCTGCAGGACGCTGTCCAGGCGTGGCAGAAGGATACCGCCCGCGCGTTGGGTAGCGTGGGTGACACGGGACTGTCCGAGCCGTGGAAGGACATCCTGTCTCCGTGGGGCAAGTTCCATCCGACGACCTGATATGTCCTTCGGCGCCCGGTGAGTCGTCCCGGGCGCCACGTCGCGTCCTCTCCGCGAGCCTTGCCTCGCCCCTGTCGTTTCGCGAACCGTCCCGCTCCGTTCTGCACATTCCATCGCGTTAGTCGCCACAGTGGCCGTGTTCAACTGCGCCGCTGCTTGCGTAACGAGGTCATGCAAGTCCGGATCGTGTCCAACGGGCAGGGACACATGGAATTTGGGTTTTCCAAAGAAACCCGGTGTTCCCCGTCTTGTCACACAGGTTTAGTTAGCTAGGGGACTTCGCCCGACGACGATGGCGTATGCCGTGTCGCGGGCTTGGGTGGCGAACGGTTAAAGCGTGGGCTGGCCATGGCTCAGCAGGGGCTGGTCTGCAACATGTCGGTCGATAACGGAGACGGTGTGCGGGGAGCGCGTAACAAGGGCAGGGCATGGCGCGGTGCATCGCCTTGGGGCGGCTCGGTGGCGGGCTTGTCTGTCCGGCGCATGGATGCATGGTGCGCGCAGCTGCCGCAGCCATCAGCGGTTGATCGCTGATGCGCTACGCGGTGTATTTCTGTCCGGCACCGGCGAGCGCACTGGCGGCCCTCGGGCGTGACTGGTTGAGCGGAGAATTGGCCGCCCATGGCGTTCCTGGCATTCCGCTTACCCGTTGGAACGCGATGCTGACCGAGGTACGGCGTTACGGCTGGCATGCAACCTTGCGATCACCGTTCACGTTGTCGCCCGATGTCGACCTCAACGATTTGCGCCAGGTGCTGCAGGTGGTTGCGCGGTCGCATGCGCCGATCAACCTGCCGCTGCGTTGCGCCCGCCTTGCTGGCTTTCCGGCACTTCGCCCCGCGAGTGACTGCAGGGCGGTGAATGCACTGGCTGCTGCTTGTGTTGAAGCGGTCGAGCCGCTGCGGTTGCCGCTGGCGGAGACTGATTTCCAGCGTCGTGCCTCCGGGCTCGATGCCATCGAAACCCACTATCTAGGCCGTTACGGGTATCCCTACGTGTTTGAACGCTATCGTTTTCACATGACGCTGTCGGCTCCCGCTTCCGTGGAGGAAGAGCGAGCACTGCAGCGCTGGCTGTCGCTGCGTGCGTCGATGCTGCCGACGGCACGCCTCGACGCACTGACCCTCTGCATCGAATCATCGCCGGGTGCGGCCTTCGAACCATTAGAGCGAATTGCGCTGCAAAAGGTCTCCGCTGCCTGATGGTTGCACGCGGGTGTAGCTCGGCGCGGGACCCGTGAGTTCGGCCTACATGCCGTAGAAGCGCCACTATGACTCACGCCCGCTTGACGGGCAGGCGAGGAATCTCGAATCGAGGCTGGAAGCGATCGAGCTACGCGAGATTTCCGGGCGTGGCGGGTACAGCGGGTCGGCTTTCCTGGTGGCATGTCCTGGGAGCGCGCCATGAAAAAGACCGTGTGGATCGTGGTCGCCAACCGGGGGGGTTGCGCGGCTGTTCCAAGCCCGTCAGGCGACGGGGCCATTGGAGGAATTGGAAGCGTTCATTCATCCTGAGGCGAGGCTCCGCGACCGGGATCTAGTGTCCGACCGACCGGGGCGTGGCTTCGAGCGATCCGGCCCTGGGAGTCACGCTGAGGAGCCTGACAGCACGGTGGCCGAGGTGGAAACCGGTAACTTTGCGTTGGAGCTTTCCAGATTCCTGCTCAAAGGGCGCAACGAGGGTCGGTTCGATGCATTGATCCTGATTGCCGCGCCGGCATTCCTGGGCTCGCTTCGGGATCGTCTGGATGACCAAATAAGGGATCGGATCTTGCTGGAGGTTGCCAAGAATCTGGTCCACCTGGACGCCTTCGGCGTGAGGGGGTATCTGCCTGAGCGCCTCTATTCGTCGGTGGATACCCGCGGATAGGGCGTCTCGCTTATGCGTGAGTCAACGGCCGCCATAGCATCGTTATATTTCACGCTTGCAGATCATCGACAGCAGGATGGAACATGGTCACGGCCCGATGCCGAAATGTTTGACCCATTACACATTTGCAGTGATGGGCTGCGCTACGATAATGCAGTTAGCTAGCCGGGGCGTACTACTTCGCCTTCACGTTCCGCCCGATGTCATCGGCCGCTTGCGCCAATAAGCCCGGCGCAAGCGAGGGGAATACCAAACAGGGGGATGCCATGCTGGACGCACCGTGGACTCATCCGTGGTTCCGCCGCATCGGCATGGCCGTTTCGTATGGGGTGCTGATCTATCTGGTTCGCCAGGTTGCGATCACGCACTTCGTGTTGCTGACCGGCGTGCATTTCACCGTGCTCTTGCTCACGCGTTATCGTGATTGGCCGGTGTTGGTGGCGGGTGAAGTGGCGGTACTGGTCCCCGTTACTATCGAGTGCGTCAACCAGTGGGGCTGGGGAATTCCCTGGGCCATCTTCAATGTCATTCCAGCCATTGTGATTATGGCGCCTGTCGTGTGGTTGGTGCGCGAGCGCTGGCCGATCATGATCTCGCGCCACGCACTGAACATGGGCGCTTTGCTCGGCTGTGCGTTAGTGCTGTCATTCCTCATGACGGGCTACAACATTGCTTCCATGATGGTCATGCACTTGCCGCCGGGCTATGTCGCGCATTTCGACAAGCTGGGCGTTGAATGGGTGCTGGGCAATTACCTGGGCATTCTTGCAGTGACGCCCACTGTGTTGTTCGCCTATCAATTGTTCAAGGGTGCTGGCTGGCGCGAGCTGGGGGCACGTTTGCTCGATAACCGCGCGGTGCTCGACAGTATTTTCTTGGTTGTCCCTGCGCTGGTGTTGCTGGTGTGGATCGGACTGGAGTCCGCCCATGTTCGTCAGATCGCGCAGGTCGCCATGTTCCTTCCCATTGTCTGGCTGGCCATGCGCCACGGCTGGCAAGGAGCGGCGATCGGCGGTACCGCGGCCAGCTTGGCCGTGATGGCGCTGATGCCGGCCACCTACGACCAGCAGACCATGCAGGCAGAGGCCATCGTCGCCTTCGCCATTTCGTCCATGTTGCTGCTGGGAGCGCGCATTGGCGCCCTGAATCAGCATGCCGAACAAGAGCGTATGGACGTCCGCATGGCGCTGGCGCTTGCTCAGCGCAACGTCCACATTGGCGAGATGCAGTTGCGCACGACATCGCTGGCGCTTGAGCAGATTCGCGAGACTGTCCAGGCCAGCTTCGCGATGATGATGTCGCGTATCCGTCACTTGCAGCCGACGATCGAGGACCGCAGCTATCACCGTCAGGCCCTGGTCGCGCAAGACCAGCTGTTCCGCTTGGCGGATAGCCTCTATCCGGTGTCCTGGCGTGAACGTGGTTTGCCCGCGGCGCTGCGCGAGGGTGCCATCCCTCGTGCGCTTGACGAAACCGGTGTGGGTTATGGGTGCGATCTGCGTGGCCCATTAAGCCGGTTGTCGCAAACGCTGCACTTGGCGATCTATCGCCTGGTCGTCGAGGTGGTGGCCGATGCCTGTACCAAGCGAAACATCAGTGAGATTGCCGTGCGCGTCCGTTGTGGCGAAAAGGCCGGCCGACGCTGGGCGCTAGTGAGCATCAATCTCCGTGACCGGGCCGAAGCGGCTTCCCATGTACGCTGGGATGAACTTCTTCCGCGTGTGATGCGATCCACCAGCGGCATGGGGTGGTCCGGCATCCGTGATCGTGCGATGACCTTTGAAGGTGACGCGCGTGAGCACCTGCTCGCCAATGGGCGCCGCATCAGCCTGCTACTGCTCGATCCGATCACGATCAGCGGCGTTTGATGCGCCGCTGATCGTTGTTCCTGCTGCTTACTGGATGTGCGTGCTGCACGTTGCCGGATCGCCCGAGCAAGCGGCGGCTGCCCTGAGCTGCATCGTGCCATCGCTCAATGGGGTGGCCGTCACCGTCGTCGCACTGTCCTGATACACCGTCGTGGGTGTGCTGGTCGGCGTTGCTGTGGTCGACACAGCAGGAGCCTGCTGCGGAGTGGCGACCAGTTGCGAGAAAAGGCCGACCGGCAAGGTGATGAACTGTCCGTTTGCCGAGCCCACGGCGCCGAGCACGTTGCCGTTCAGATCGTTGATCTGGACGAACTGAATGCCGCCGAGCGTAAAAGTGTAGGCATGGAAGCTGGGACTGCTGCTGACGTCCGAAGCGTTAGGCCAGGATTGGCCAAGGCCGGAAGCGGGCGGCTGGTCGGCGAAGGCGGCCCCCGACAAGGCGAGAGCCAGCACGCCAAAAAGGCATGCGCGGGACGAGAGGGCTTTCAACATAACGGACCCCTTTGCTGGTGATGTGCTCAGGTATTGAGCATCGGCTCGAATGTATCACCAACTTCGTCACAGACCTTGTGACTGGTGGCCTAAAAAGGGCCCCATTTGCCGGAAACGCGTAAACAAAAATTGCGATTTATGCCAAGCACTGGCTTTGACAAAAACTGCTAATGAAAAGGGTGTCTGGTTTATCGATTTATCCTTGGCATCGGGGTCCATGGATATTGGGGGCGCATGTCTGGAAAGACGGTTGAAGAGATATATGAAGTGGCGTGGTGGCAAGAAGCGGATCACGCAGGCGTACCAGATATGAAGGCTCGGGTTTTCGGAGGTTGTACTACACGCTATGCCGTGTGTTGATTAACGACCAGGTGCAGCTGAATGCTATTTCGCTCACGCATGTTGGCGCGAGTAGATATCGGTCGCGGGGATATTTCTTTCGAGTGAAAGTATCCGGCTGCAAAATCCCATTGCACTCCAAAACCCATGCTTGGCTTTGAATGGATACATTGGATATTAGCGACCGATTTTCTCCAGACCTTCAGAGCGAAGTGCTTGCTCGACAAGGCGAGAAGGCATGACGAATGCAGAGAGAGGCAGCCTGCGCATAAGGACGTGGGTGTGATTCGTTCGTGCAAAACAAGAAAGCCCGCTTCTTGCGAAGCGGGCTCTTGAAAACATGGTGGCCGGGGACGGAATCGAACCGCCGACACGGGGATTTTCAATCCCCTGCTCTACCAACTGAGCTACCCGGCCGAAATGCCTGCAAGCATCAGAGATGCTGCGTGGAGCTGCGTATTAAATCGGAAGCAGGCCGATTCGTCAAGACTCCGTACCCGGGGCGACATAGCCTTCCGGCTGTATCACGTCACCGCCAAACAGGAATTTCTCCATTTCGGCGCTCAGAAACTGGCGCGCCTTGGGTTCCAGCGGATTGAGGCGGTACTCATTGAGCAGCATGGTCTGGTGGGCTAGCCATTGCTGCCACGCTTCCTTGGAGATTTCGGCGTAGATACGTTGCCCCAGCGGACCGGGCCAGGGGGCGAAGTCCAGGCCTTCGGCATCGTGGCCGAGCTTGGCGCAGTGAACGATACGACTCATGCGATACGGCTCATGGTTGGGTTCATAGATTCTGTAGCAGCGTGCGAACGGGAGCGGGTAGGCCAAGTGCGACGCGCTCGCTGGCGCTGCACCAGCGCAGGCTGGAATTATCGGCTATGCGCTGGTGTGCTGTCGCCTCGTCGAACAGCAAGGGTTCGACGTTGAGGCGGTAGTGGCTGAAGACGTGGACGAAGGGCGGCAGCGATTGCGCATCGTCGATCTTCGCGAGCAACTCGGCCGCGCGCCAGGCGTGGTCGTGGTCGCTCGCTTCCGGAAGACTCCACAGGCCCGACCATACGCCTTGCGGGCCACGTCGCTCGAGCAGTACGCGTCCTTGGGCGTCGCGCAGGATCAGCATCACCGTGGCACGCGTAGGCACTGTTTTGCTGGGTTTGGCGGTGGGCAATTGAGCGGTAAGGTCGTCGCGCTTGGCAACGCAATCGCTCGCGAGTGGGCAGGCATCGCATCGCGGTTTTGAGCGCACGCATAGCGTAGCGCCAAGATCCATGATGGCTTGCGTGTAGTCGGCCGTGCGCTCGGCGGGCGTCAGTGCGTCGGCATGCTGCCAAAGCACTTTTTCCACGGCGCTTTGTCCGGGATGTCCATGAATGCCGAGATATCGGGTAAGGACGCGCTTCACGTTTCCATCGAGGATGGGAAAGCGCAGTCCGTGTGCTTGCGCAAGAATCGCCCCTGCCGTCGAACGCCCGATGCCCGGGAGATCCGCCAATGCCTCGAAATCGCGCGGCAATTCTCCGTGGTGTTTTTCTACGCAGATCTGCGCCGCGCGTTGCAGGAATCGCGCACGGCGGTAGTAGCCAAGGCCAGACCACAGCGCGAGTACAGTGTCTTCCTCGGCAGCGGCAAGATCACGTAGCGTCGGCAACGCAGTGACGAAGCGCTGGAAATACGGAATGACCGTTGCCACCTGCGTCTGCTGCAGCATCACCTCCGACAGCCACACGCGATACGCGTCACGCGGATGCTGCCAAGGCAGATCCCTGCGCCCGTGTTCGTCGAACCAGGCCAGGAGTGCGATAGCAAATGGATTCATGGCGACTTGCGTGAGGGCGCGGTTTTGGATGGCGCGGGTTTGGCGCTGGCCGGCTGGGCGGGCGGCGGTGCGCTGGACGAGGAGGCTGGCACATTGGTGCCGGCCTGGATGGTGAGACCTTCGATACTGACGCCGCCGGTATCGATGTTGGCGATTTCCGCGTGACCGTTGCCGGGAGGTACGGCAAGGCGTGGGCCGTCGTCGTGATCCAGTTGCGACCACCATGCGGCCAGGGCCAGGGGTGGAATCTGCAGATCGGCGTGGTTTTCAGGGCCATCGAGTTTCACCGCTAGCATCAGCGGGTTGCTCTGGTCGGCGGGCGTCAATGCGACGGATACGTTGTATTGCTCCGTATCCGCGTGATCGAGCTTGCCGACCAACTGTGCTGAAGCATCCGCCGCGCCATGCCAGCGTGCGCTGCCGATGAGACGCAGCGTCAGCGCAGTGCTGTGCGTAAGAGTCAGTCCGATGTTATCCAGCAGGAGGGTGCCGCCCTTGATGCTGGGCGTGACTGACAGACGCAACTGTGTGGGTATGCCCTGTGCGTCCTTCGCTGTGATGGTGAGCGGGAAGGGATGGTTGGCTGCAAGGCGCCCTGCGTCCAGTTCCACGTCACCCAGCAGCATCTGGTTGCCGCGCACGAGGCTACCGCGCGTGATGTGTATGCCGGCGTCGATGCTGGGAATAGAGGAGGGCGCAGATGCCGGTCCGGAAGGCAGGTCGTCCAGCCAGGATTGCAGTGCGTCCAGGTCCACGCGTGGCGAGTCGATCCGCATCTGTGAGATCACCGTGTCTCCATGGACCAGCGTGCGCCATGGCAAGGCGAGCGTGCCACGCGCGGCGAGCAGGATCGGCATGTTTGCGTTCTGCGCGCTCAGCGTGATGCCTTCCAGTTCTAATGCTGGGCGAGGGAACAGTGCCGGCGTGGCGGGACTGGCCAGGCTCAGCTCAAGGCCGGCGTCGCGGGCCTGCTTCTGCAGCATGGCCGTAATGCGCTCCGGCTGAAGCAGCACGTGCACTGCAATGAGTGCGACAGCAACAAGCAGCAGCGTAGCGCTGCTCAGAATAATCAAGGAGAGGCGGAGCCAGCGCGGCACCGGTCGGCTCCCCTCAGCCCTGGCTCAGCGAGGCGGGAAGCAGGCCATCGACATAAGCCTCGGCGTCGAACACGCGCAGATCCGTCGCGGCTTCGCCGAGGCCCACGTAGCGGATCGGCAGGCCGAACTCACGTGCCAGTGCGAACACCACTCCACCCTTGGCTGTGCCGTCGAGTTTGGTAACGACCAGGCCGCTCACGCCCACGATCTGGCGGAACTGACGCACTTGGCTCACAGCGTTCTGGCCGGTGTTGCCGTCGATGACCATCAGCACCTCGTGCGGTGCGTCAGCGTCGAGCTTCTTGAGCACGCGAGCGATCTTGCCCAGCTCGTCCATCAGACCACCCTGCGTGTGCAGGCGGCCGGCGGTGTCGGCGATCAATACGTCGGCGTTACGCGAGCGAGCGGCCTGGAGCGCATCGAAGATCACGCTGGCGGAGTCGGCATCCTGGCCCTGCGAAATCACCGGCACGTCGTTGCGCGCGCCCCAGGTCTTGAGCTGTTCTACCGCAGCGGCGCGGAAGGTATCACCCGCAGCGAGCAGAACCTGATGCCCTTCGTCGCGATAGCGACGAGCAAGCTTGCCGATGGTGGTGGTCTTGCCAACGCCGTTGATGCCCACGGTGAGGATCACGAATGGCTTGACGCCATCCACGGCCAGCGGTTTTTCCACCGGGCGAAGCAGGGTGATCAGCTCCTGGCGCAGAGCGGTCAGCAGCGCACCGGCGTCAGCGAATTCGCGCTTGTGCATGCGCTTGCGCAGGTCTTCCACCAGCGCCGTGCTTGCCTCGACACCTACGTCGGCGGTGATGAGTGTGGTTTCAAGCTCGTCCAGCAGATCGTCGTCGAGCTTGGGGTGACGCGTGAATAGCGAGGACAGTCCGCGTGCGAACGCGCTGCCGGACAGGCGCTCACGCCAGCTGCGCTTGGACGGTGCGGCCGCCTCGGCTACGGCGGCAAGTTCGGTGGCTTCGTCCTCGACCAGCTCCTCGGGGGCGGTCGGGGCTTCGGTCAGCGCTTCGTCCAGTGCGGGACTGGCATGATCAAGCGAAGTGGCATCCGTGTCGTGCGCAAAACCCGCAGCTGGGGCGCTCTCCGCCGCAGGTGCGGTCGGCTGGCCCGGTGGGGTCTCGGCGGGTTTCTTCTTCCAGAACTTGAGCATTGCGGCGGCGATTCAAAGACAATGACCGGCATGCTACCACCCCCATCCAAACTCACTGCTGAGTCCTGCTGTCGATGAAGGCGGCGTCCGGACGCGTCCGCATTATCGGCGGACACTTGCGCAATTCGCGCCTCGACGTTCCCGATCTCCCGGGTTTGCGGCCCACGCCCGAGCGCGTGCGCGAGACCCTGTTCAACTGGCTGGCTCAGGTGATTGCCGGTGCGCGGTGCCTGGATCTGTGCGCGGGTACCGGCGCGCTGGGCATCGAGGCTCTTTCTCGCGGTGCAGCCGGTGTGCAGTTCGTTGAGCGCGACGCCAAAGTGGCCCAGGCCCTGCGGGCCAACCTGGTCCGGTTGAAAGTGGAAGGTGGACAGGTGGCTGCGATCGATGCTCAGGCCTACTTGCAAGGGTCGCCCCAACCGTTTGGGTTGGTGTTCCTCGATCCACCGTTTGCACTCGATCTGTGGACATCGCTGGCGCGACGGCTGGAGGAGGGCGGCTGGCTTACGCCGTCGGCGTGGATTTACGTGGAATCGCCCCGTCAGGCGGTGCTCTCGCTGCCGGCCCAATGGGTGCCGCACCGGGAGGGGGTGGCTGGCGACGTGCGTTACGCGCTCTATCGCCGCACTTCCTGACCGTCGCGTATGGATAGGGGCGACGTTCACAGGCTCTAGGCGGGCGCGGCGAACGGGCCTAAGCTAGCCGCCCCTCCGCTGACAGTGCCTCGTCACGTGAACAAGCCGCCGGTCAACCAGCGTCTCGCCGTCTATCCGGGTACCTTCGACCCGATCACCAATGGTCATGCAGATCTGGTGGCGCGCGCAGCGCCGCTGTTCGAACGCATCATCGTCGCGGTGGCAGAAAGCCCCAACAAGGGTCCAGGTTTCAGCCTCAACGAGCGCATTGCGTTGGCGAGGCTGGCCTTGGCTGACCTCAAGAATGTCGAGGTACGCGGTTTCGATGGCTTGCTTGCGCACTTCATTGAGGAAGTGGGTGCGGGCGTCATCATCCGCGGGCTGCGCGCCGTTTCGGATTTCGAGTACGAGTTCCAGCTGGCTAGCATGAACCGCCATCTGATTCCGCAGGCCGAAACCCTGTTCCTGACGCCCGCCGAGCAGTACAGCTTCATCTCGTCCACGCTGGTGCGTGAGATTGGACGTTTGGGTGGCGATATCACGGGTTTTGTACACCCGGCCGTGCAACAGGCCATGCGCCAGCGCTGGCGTTGAGCTCGCTTTTGCCCGAGTAGCGACGGCTGGCCGTGGCTGAGTGAGGCGCCCGAGGTACACAGTGACGCCGTACGCGGGCCAGTGTCAGGCCGGGGCGGGCTCGTGTATCCTCGCGGGCATCCTGCGGACAGGACAGTCGCTCGCCGCGGGCCAGGGGTACGCAAGGTTCACGTGGTCGCCCGGCTGCCATGGAACCCGAGCTGGGCTCCCGGTCCAATAAGGCCCTGTCGCATGACGGGCCGGTAGGTCAGTCATCCAATGGATCCCGTGCCCCGATTCCACCATCCAAGGTGACCACCATGTACAAGTACGCTCTCCTCGCCGCCCTCGCGATCACCGGCCTCGCCGCTTGCAGCCAGCAGGACGAATCCGCTCAGCAGCAGCCGACCGAACAGGCCGCCGCGGTGACCAAGCCGACCGATCCGAACGATTCCAAGGCGTGGAACGCCTACCTCGGCCAGATCGTCCAGAAGAACATGCAGGGCATGACGGCTGACCGTCCGTTCCCGTACCTGGTGCCGGCCGGCGACAGCGACGACGCCAACGCGCTGCGCCAGCGTCAGCTCGAGCAGGTGCAGGACACCGTCGCCCGCGGCGTGCTGCCGGGCAACATGCTGGTGTTCGCTGGCCCGGATTCGGGCAAGACCTCTGAATTCGTGAGCGACGCCTTCAAGGACGCCAAGGCGGGTTCGTTCAAGGACGTGATCGTGCTGGTGATCGGTGATGCCGCCGACAAGGACAAGGTGTCCGCCGTCCTGCAGCCGACCGGCGCCACCGTTCGTTACGTGAACTGGTAAGTCCCGGTTTACGAAGTTATTTCGAAGCCCGCGGCACGCAAGTGCCGCGGGCTTTTGTTTTTCCAGAGCGCATCCATCTTGGTGTTTCTTGCGGCGCATCACCGGCGCCCAGCATGTAAACTCAACGAATGTCCCTGAAAATCCTCGATACCTGCGTCAATTGCGACGTCTGCGAACCAGCTTGTCCGAACAAGGCCATCTCGCTGGGCGAGGAGTACTACGTGATTGATCCGTCGCTGTGCACCGAGTGCATCGGTCACTACGACGAACCGCAGTGCGTGGATGTATGCCCGGTCGAGTGCATCATCATCGACCCCGCGCACACCGAGACGCACGATCAGCTTGAACTCAAGTACCGCCACCTGATGGCGCTGGGTGGTGATGCCCCGGCGTCAGCGGTCGATGCATCCACAAAGGACGACGCATGAAGCATCCGTTGAACTGGCGCGTGACGCTGCTGGCCCTGCTTGTCTCCTCCAGCGTTGCCTACGCCGACAACCGCCCCGCTAACGCTCCCGCACCTGCCAACTCCCCGCACCTCATCACGCAGCGTCCCGGCCATGCCGGCATCGCCAGCGCGAATTTCCATGCGACCGACGCCGGCCTGGAAGTGCTCGCCAAGGGCGGCAATGCGTTCGACGCAGCGATTGCCGTGGCATCCACGTTATCCATCGTCGAGCCGGAAAGCTCGGGCATCGGCGGCGGCTTTATGGCGGTGCTGCATCGCGCATCCGATGGCAAGGACATCTTCATCGACGCGCGTGAAACCGCGCCGGCCGCAGTGAATACCAAGGACTACCTCGACAAGAACGGCGAGCCCAATCGCGATACCGCGCTTAACGGGCCGCTTTCCGCAGGCATCCCTGGCGAACCCGCCGGTCTTGCGTGGCTGGCTAAGCACTACGGCAAGCTGCCGTTGAAGGATTCGCTGACGCCGGCCATCCGCCTGGCGCGCGACGGCTTCCAGCCGGACGGTCGCCTCATCAACGCCATTAGCGAGCGCCAGGAAGACATCGGCCGCTGGCCGGCCTCCGTCGCCAAGTACCTCCCCAATGGCAAGCCGCCGGTCGCCGGGCAGACCTGGCGCGATCCGGACCAGGCCCGCACCCTGGAGATCCTGGGTGAGCAGGGCGCGGACGGTTTCTATCGCGGTGAGGTTGGCAAGAAGCTGGTGGACGCCGTGCGCTCCGCCGGCGGCAACTGGACGGCAAAGGACCTGGAGAGCTACCAGATCAAGGAGCGTGCGCCGATTGTCGTGGACTACCGCGGCTATCGCGTGGTCACCGCGCCGCCGGCTTCGTCGGGTGGCGTGGCGGTGGCGGAGATCCTGAACATCCTTTCCGGCTACGACCTGGCCAAGCTGGACGAGGCCCACCGCACGCATCTGGTCATCGAAGCCATGCGCCGTGCGTTCCGTGATCACAACGATTACCTCGGCGATCCCGACTTTGTGAAGATGCCGATCGACATGCTGCTGTCGCCTTACTACGCGGCGGGTCTGCGCATGACCATCCTGGCCGATAAGGCCACGCCGTCGTCGATGCTGCCGGCCAGCATCAGCGTTGATCCGGGCATGCACACCACGCATTTTTCCGTGATCGATAAGGACGGCAACATCGCTTCGATCACGCTCACCGTGAACTACACGATGGGCTCCACCTTCGTCGCCGCAGGCACTGGTGTACTGCTCAACGACGAGATGGACGACTTCGCGCTGGTGCCGAACAAGCCCAACGTCTATGGCTTGCTGGGCAGCGCGGCGAATGCGCCGGAGCCGGGCAAGCGCATGCTGTCGTCGATGACGCCCAGCATCGTGTTCGGCGCCGACCGCGTCGGCGTGATCGGTTCGCCCGGCGGCTCCACCATCATTACGCAGGTGTTGGAAGGCATCTTGGCCTTTATCGATGGCAAAGACGCACAAGGCATCACGGCCCAGAAGCGCTACCACCATCAATACATGCCCGATCGCGTCGACGTGGAAACGGGTGCGTTCGATCCAGCCACGGCAGAGGCGCTGACCCGCATGGGCCACACGCTCAAGGATCGCAATCCCTGGGGCTACATGAACGTGGTCACCTGGGATCTGAAGACCAACAAGCTCGATGCGGCCAGTGATCCGCGTCGTGAGTCGGGCCTGGGCAAGGTGCAGTAAGTCATGGAGCTCTGGTCCCTCACCGGTAATTCGCAGAGGCTAGACGGCGGCGCCATGTTCGGTAACGCACCTAGGGCACTGTGGTCGCGCTGGATTGCGCCAGATGCGGAGAATCGCATTCCGCTTTCGTGTCGCTGCCTGCTGGTGAAGGATCTCGACGGCAAGAACGTATTGTTCGAAACCGGTATCGGTGCGTTTTTCGAGCCAGCGTTGCGCGAACGGTACGGTGTGTTGGAAGACCACCACGTGCTGTTGGAATCGCTCGCACAGGCCGGGTTTACACATGAAGACATCGATGCGGTGGTGTTGTCTCACCTGCACTTCGATCACGCGGGTGGCCTGCTCGCAGCGTGGGAGGAAGGCCAGTCACCCCGGCTACTGTTTCCAAATGCCACGTATATCGTTGGTGCAGAGCACTGGCGCCGCGCACTGAAACCGCATCCGCGCGATCGCGCGTCGTTCGTGCCGGAACTGCAGCCCTTGCTCGAAGCCAGTGGCCGGCTCGAACTGGTCGACGGTGCTCACTCCAGGGCGCTGGGCGAATCGGTACGCTTCAGTTTTTCAGACGGCCATACACCCGGCCTGATGTTGGCGGAAGTGGGCGGCGTGGTCTTCTGCGCCGACCTGATTCCGGGGCGCTTCTGGGTGCATCTACCCATCACGATGGGCTACGACCGCTTTCCGGAAAAGCTGATCGAAGAGAAACGCGCTTTTCTGGATGACAAGCTGGCGCGCGGCGTGCGCCTGTTCTTTACTCATGACCATGATTGCGCCGTAGCGCGCGTCGTGTGCGACGAACGCGGGCGCTACGGTACCGCCGACGAACAACGAGAAATGCGGGAACACGTGGCCTGAGCAGCCGCCATCGGGGAGGGGGACGATCATGCAGCTTTGGTTGCAACGCGTACTGGGTGGACTGTTGCTCTTGGCGGGCACGGGACTGGTGGTGACGACCGAGCAAGGCTTGCTCGACAATCGTCACGCGTCCGATCGTCATGGTGGACAGATTGTGGATCTGGGTGACGGTGGTTCGTCGGACCGGGGACATCATGGCAACCTCGTGCGTGTCGCTGGCCCCATTCGCGTGGTGGAAGATCCCTTCGATCCTGAGTTCGGTCAACGTGCGCGTGCGCCCGTGATGATCCGTCACGTCGAGATGTTCCTATGGCGGGAAATCCGCGTAGGCGGCGACGTGCATTACGAACTGGATTGGGTGGATCGCCCGATCGACTCGCGTCGTTTTGCACAGCCCTCTGGTCATGTGAATCCCGAGCGGTTCCCGATCGAAGGCAAGCAGTTCGATGCAGGACAGGCGCGCGTCGGCAACTTCGCTATGTCCCCGCCGCTACTGCATGCGTTGCCGGGTGGCGCGCTCATCACGCCCGTCATCAAAACCTTGCCGGTGAATCTGGCGGCAAGTTTTTCCCTCAATGGGAATTACTTCACCACCAGCGCGCATCCTGAGCAGCCCCGGTTGGGCGATCTGCGGGTGAGTTGGGAAGCCGTGCCGCCGCAGGTGGTGACCGTGTTTGCGCAGATCAACGGCGATGAACTGGTGCCGGCGGCGAGTGCCATCGATGGCAAGGGCTTCGACGTTCAGATAGGCGACCGCGATCTGGCGGACGTCGTGCCGGATGTTCCGTCGCCGCCGTCCTACGTCTGGCTGCGCCGCATTGCCGCTGTGTTGTTGGCGATGTTTGGTGCGTTGCTGCTATTGCCTGAGCGCCCGCGTACCCATCATGACTTGCTGCTCGCTGTGGGCAGTGGCTTGCTGCTGGTGTCTGCGGTGGCTTGCGTGATGTGGTTGGGGACGGATATGGCGATGGGTGGGGTTTGGTTTTTGGTGGCGTTGGTGGGGATGGGGGTGGCGGTTTGGAGGTTGCGGGCAACCGCTGAGTGAGAGCGCGCTTTTTCTCCCTCTCCCCTGCGGGGAGAGGGTTGGGGTGAGGGGGCAATCTAGCCTCACCGTTGTTACCGTCATCCCTGCGAAGGCAGGGATCCAGTGACTTTGCCCTTGGTTTTAGCGTGATCGCGACCTGGCTCGCCTGCGGCGGGCTTTCGACCTCCTGCCGGACGCCGAGTCACTTTTCTTTGCTTGCCCAAAGAAAAGTAACCCAAAGAAAGGGCACCCCCGCTTGGCGCTGGCCGATAGAGCCGGCCAGTCCGTGAGGGGCGGCCGGGCTTTTCGACAGGGCTTCCTGCCCTGGCGAAAAGGGATCGGCATCCGTGCCGATTCCCCTGCGGGCCTTTTCGTCCACCCCTCACCGCCGCACAGGGGGCCCGACGGTCAAAAGCGCCGAGCCGACGGCTCGTGCAGCGGAGCTGCACGTCGCATCGCGGCAGGTCGCGTTGCTCCTGCTCTGATGCGCAAAGTCGAGGCAGACGGACGATGCCGTTACGTGGCGAGTTCTCCACAGCGGTCGGGAAGCGTAGCGTCCTCTTTATCTTGCCCCAGCGATCGGGAAGCGTAGCGAAACCTGCTTTAAGTCCTCTCCGCCACGGCGCGTTGCGAAGCGCTTGGAAGTACCCGCTGTGTAGCGGCGAAGGTGGCCAAGCCACAACGTTCCTCAGGCGCTCGGGCTTATCCCATCGACATGCTACGGGCGTTGGCCTGTCAGGCCATTTCTTCGGGTTACTTTTCTTTGGGCCAACAAAGAAAAGTGACTCGAGCGTCCCACGGGACTAGCTTCGCGTCGTCGGCAGACGATCGAAACGCCCGCTGCGTAAGCGGCCAGGTCGCCGTAGCGCACGAGGCGATAACCATACCCACGGCTACTGGATCCCGGCCTGCGCCGGGATGACGGTTTCATCGAAACGATAAGGCGAGCACCCACCCATCACCCCAACCCTCTCCCCGCAGGGGAGAGGGAGACAGCGCACGGCTTGCTGGAGCGCCACCAAATCCGCCAACTACAACTACGCGAACGCCACAACGCGAAACAGCAGCTTCAGCCGCTCACGCCACCTGCGCGTCAAACTTGCGAATGAAGTCCCGCACTTGCGGATACACCAGCTGCCGCCAGCGTCGACCGCTGAAAATGCCGTAGTGGCCTGCACCTTCCACCACTCGGTGTTCGCGGCGGTCAGTTGCGATGCCGCTGCACAGGTCGTGCGCCGCTTCGGTCTGGCCGATGCCGGAGATATCGTCCAGTTCACCTTCGACAGTCAGCAAGGCGGTGGTCTTGATGGCGGAGGGCTTCACGCGTTCGCCTGACACATCCCACAGGCCGCGCGGCAGCAGGAATTGCTGGAACACGGTGGAGATGGTGTCGAGGTAGTACTCGGCTGGCATGTCGAGCACGGCGTTGTATTCGTCGTAGAACTTGCGGTGTGCCTGCGCATCGTCCTCGTCACCGCGCAGCAGGTTCTCGTAGAAATCCCAGTGCGAGTTGAGGTGACGGCCGGGGTTCATGGCGATGAAGCCGGCGTGCTGCAGGAAGCCGGGGTACACCTCTCGGCCGCTGCCGGGGTAGTTCGGCGGCACGGTATGGATCACGTTGCCGCGGAACCAGCTGAGCGGGCGGTTGGTCGCGAGGTTGTTCACACCCGTGGGGTTGCTGCGCGGCTCGATCGGGCCGCCCATCATGGTCATGCTGAGCGGGGTCTTTTCACCGCGTGCGGCCATCAGAGAGACCGCGGCAAGCACCGGCACAGTCGGCTGGCACACGGAAATCACGTGCAGTCGTTCGGCGCCGATGTGGCGGATGAATTCTTCGATGTACGCCACGTAGTCGTCGAGATGAAACGCGCCGTGGCTGGCCGGCACCATGCGCGCGTCAACCCAGTCGGTGATGTACACCTTGTGGTCTTGCAGCAGGGTGCGCACGGTATCGCGCAGCAACGTGGCGTGGTGACCGGAGAGTGGCGCCACGACCAGTACGGTCGGCTCGCTCTTCAACCTCTCGATGGTGTCCGGATCGTCGCTGAAGCGCTTGAAGCGCTTGAGCTGGCAGAAGGGCTTGTCCAGCACCACACGTTCGATCACGGCAATGTCCTGGCCGTGCGAAGTGACCTGCGGCAGGTTGAAGGCCGGCTTCTCGTATTCCTTGCCCAGGCGGTGCATCAGTTCGTAGCCGGCGGCCAGTCGCTGCGCACCGGGCAGGTGGGACATGGGGCTGGTCACGTCGCTCAGCATCTTCGCGCTGGCTTCGGCGTAATGGCTCATGGGGCCGAGGAAGGCGCGTTGCCACTCGTGGATCTGATAGAGCATGAGACGGACCGGGCGGAGTCAGAGGGAATCATCTTACCCGGTTTGGCGGGTGCGTGCTGCGCTGCCGCATCGTCTCGTGCCTGATGAATCAGTTGCTTACGTGCGACGACAGAGCAGCAGCACTTCGTCGACCCCGGTCGATGGCACCAGCCCGGGCTGCCAGCTCAGCGGCTTCTGCAGGCGCAGGCCGATGGGCATGAAGACCCGGTTGTACCACCACAGCGCGCGCTCCCTGTGCTGGGTGAGGTACTTCTCGCCGAGGGCGAGCAGGGTGGGTGAAGAGGGTTGCATGCCATAGACCGCGCTTTGTTCAATGCGCCAACCATGCGTGGCCAGTCGGGCGGCAATGTCCCCCGGCTCGTACCGGCGATAGTGGCCGACGAAGTCGTCGAAACTGGTCCATGCATCCGCATGCAACGGCACCGACAGCAGCAGTGCGGCGCGTGGATCGGCGACGCGCGTCAGTTCGCTCAGTGCGCCGTCGTCATCGACCACGTGCTCAAGGATGTCGAGCGCGCACACCAGATCGAAGCTGGCGTCGGCATACGGCAGGGCGGTAATGCTCCCACGTGTCGCCATGGCGTTCCGCGTACGCAGTGCCGTGATGGCCGCGCCGCTGAGGTCCATGAAGCAGGTGCCATCGAGTGGAAGGCGCGGACGCAATCCAGGTGCAACCTCGAGGCGACGCGGTGCCTGCGCCACCAGCTTCGATACCAGTGGCCAAGTATTGAACCGGTTCGGCTCAACCAGCCGTGCGCCGGACCAGAGCGACTCGTAGAAGCTCCGGTTGATGCGATTGACGTTTTCTGCGCGAGAGCGCGTCGGCGCGAGAGTAGGCATGGGCGAAGTTTCGCGCCCGGATGGCTGAGCGGGGCGTGAAAGTCAGCGGATGCAGCGCAATTCGGTGCGTGCGACCACGTCGTGCATCGCACGTTTTCGTGGATCGAATGCAGCTACGGCGAACCACACGGCCCATGCCACCAGGGCCGACCATCCGGCGCCACGCGTGCCGACCAACGGTGCGAGCGCGAGTAGCAGCATCGGGGCGGCGGCCACCAGCAGTCGCACGACGGCTTGCACGGGGCCGATGCGCAGACCGTCAGCATTGGTCACGCGGATGCGCCACGGGCGCATGCCCAGCGTTTGTCCGCCGCGCAACCACGACGCGAGGAAGTACGCCGACACCACCAATGCCTGCAGCGGCTGATACCACCAGGCGATATGCGCATGCCCGTCGGTACTGACCACGGTGCCACCGGTGACGCGTTGGCACACGTAGCCCATCACCATCACGATCGCCACCACGGCGAGCAGGTCATAGAGCAGGGCAGTCAGGCGACGCCACAGCGGGCAATACACGTCGGTTGCGGTGATGGCATTCATCGAAATGGATGTCGTTGGGCGTGGAGTGCTTGCGCATGGCGAGGCAGACGGCGAGCATCGCCTCCATGCAGCACGAAGAACCCAGTATCGCCGAAGCCGACCGTCGCAGCATCGATGCCTTTATCGAGCGCGTGTGGTCCGAAGACGGCTTGTCGGATCGCACGCTCGACGCGTATCGCCGTGACCTTGAAGGCCTGGCCCGCTGGCTGGGGACGCAAGGGCAGAGCTTGCACAGCGCGCGGCGCCACCATTTGTCGGCCTACCACGGCAGCCAGCCGGTGGCCGTGCGCTCACTGGCTCGGCGGCAGTCGTCGTTCCGCCGCTACTACGCGCACGTCGTGCGCTCTGAGCCGGGTTTCGAAGATCCCACCTTGCTGATCGAGCGCCCCAAGATGCCACGCAGCCTGCCCAAGGCCCTGGCCGAGCGTGAGATCGAAGGGCTGCTGGATGCACCCGACGTCGGCAGCACATTGGGGCTGCGCGATCGGGCCATGCTGGAATTGATGTACGCCTCGGGCCTGCGTGTGTCCGAACTGGTGGAGTTACCACTGGCGTCGCTCAATCTCCGCCAGGGTGTGGTGCGCGTCACCGGCAAGGGTGGCAAAGATCGTCTGGTGCCCATCGGTGAAATGGCCGCGGAGCGCATCGAGGCTTATCTCGCCGCCGCACGCCCCGTGCTCGCCAAGGGACGTCAACCGGCAGCGCTTTTCCTAAGCAATCGCGGTGAGGGCATGACCCGGCAGATGTTCTGGACGCTGGTGAAACGCTATGCGCTGGTGGTGGGCATCGTGCCCAAGCGCATCTCACCGCACGTGCTGCGCCATTCCTTCGCCACCCATCTGCTCAATCACGGGGCCGACCTGCGCGCGCTGCAGATGCTTTTGGGGCACAGCGCGCTGAGCACCACCCAGATCTACACCCTGGTAGCGAAAGAGGGCCTCAAGCGCCTGCATGCCCAGCATCACCCTCGGGGTTAAGCGGTGCGCCGTTGTGTCAAACGGCCCACATACCCGTTCATGTGCCTGTGAGAGAATGGGTTTTCCCCTGCGCCCCGACGGGGCGGCATGTCGATGAGGTTCGCGATGTTCAAGAAATGGTTGCTGGCGCTGTGCGTCGGTGGATTGGCCCTCAACGCCTGTGCTGCGCCCGATGGCGCCGCTGCCGCTCCCGAAGCCACCGTACGCAAGGCGCTGCTTTCGTTGGTGCCCAACGCGAACGTCGATTCGGTTCGCCCAGCGCCGATGCCGGGCTTCTATCAGGTCATCGCCTCGGGCCATCTGGTCTATGTGTCCAGCGACGGCAAGTACATGCTCAATGGCGATCTGATCGACCTGAGCAAGAAAAAGAACATCACTGAGGATGGCTGGGCGGATTTCCGCAAGGCCGAACTGGCCAAGGTGCCGGCGGCTGACCGGATCGTGTTTGCGCCGGCCAATCCGCGCTATCGCGTGACCGTTTTCACGGACGTCAATTGCGCCTACTGCCGCCAGTTGCATGAGCACATCGCGGACTTCAACAAGGCCGGCATCGCCGTGGAATACATCGCCTGGCCGCGTGAAGGCGTGACCAACGAGGCGGGCAAGACCACGCAGACCTACAACGAGATGGTTTCGGTGTGGTGTGCCGCCGACCGCAAGGCCGCCTTTTCGGCCGCCAAGCTGGGCAAGGCACCGAAGGCCACCAACTGCCCCAACCCGGTGAAGGACGAGTTCGACCTGGGTGTGAAGCTGGGGGTTACCGGCACGCCGACCATCATCGGTGAAGACGGCAGCATGCTCGGCGGCTACGTGACGCCGGACCAGCTGTTGCAGGCGCTGAAGACTGGCGGCTGAACCCATCCCCCTTCCGTATTCTGCAAAAACAATCGGTTGGGTCATTCCGGCGGCTGGGCGCAAGCGCAAGCCGCCGGGGTCCTCAGGATGCTGCGTCGCGGCAGTCTTGATGCTCCTTAGGGTACAATAGGCGTTTTCGCCTACCTCCCGTTCCCCGCATGATCGCACTCGACGGGCAGAGCGCCCTCTCTCCTTTTCGTCTCGAACGTCTGAACGCACGCCTGGAGGCCATTCATCGTGGCACTCGGGTGCAGGCGTCGTGGTTCGTTTACTTTATCGACGCCGACCGCACGCCGGAGGGCGAGCAGCATCGTCGCCTGCTGGAAGTGCTGGAAGCCAAGGAGGGAGCGCCGGAGGCCGCCTCTTTGTGGGTGGTTCCGCGCCTAGGCACGATTTCGCCCTGGTCCAGCAAGGCCACTGACATCCTGCATGGCGCCGGTTTCGACGTGCGCCGCGTGGAGCGCGGCACTGCTTGGCAGGTCGCCGGCTTGCCTGCTGCCGGCACCGCAGAGCACGACGCCGTACTGGCTGTGTTGCACGACGCGATGACGCAGTCCGTGCTGACCAGCCTGGATCAGGCCAAGGGCCTGTTCCTCGGTGGCCAGCCGGGTCCTATCGTCCACATCGCGCTGGGCGGTGACGCCAAGGCTGCGCTGGACAAGGCCAATAAGGAACTGGGTCTGGCACTGGCCGACGACGAGATCGAGTACCTCGTCGAGCGCTACGCCGAGCTGGGTCGTGACCCGAGCGACGCCGAACTCTTCATGTTCGCGCAGGCCAACTCCGAACATTGCCGCCACAAGGTGTTCAACGCCAGTTGGACGCTGGATGGCGAGGCTCAGGACAAGAGCCTGTTCGGCATGATCAAGAACACTCACCAGCATTCGCCGGCCCATACATTGTCCGCCTACAAGGACAACGCGGCCGTGATCGAAGGCTTCGAGGGCAAGCGCTTCTTCCCGGATCACGACGGCGTGTGGCGCGCGCATTCGGAGCAAGTCGACTACGCGATCAAGGTGGAAACGCATAACCACCCGACTGCCATCGCACCGTGGCCGGGCGCTGCAACCGGCGCCGGCGGCGAGATCCGCGATGAAGGCGCGACAGGCCGTGGCGCCAAGCCGAAGGCTGGCCTCACCGGTTTCTCCGTGTCTGACCTGCGCATTCCGGGCCTGCCGCGTCCGTGGGAAGTGGATCGCCCGCTGCCGCCGCACATGGCTACCGCGTTCGAAATCATGCGCGACGGCCCGCTGGGCGCCGCTGCGTTCAACAACGAATTCGGACGTCCCGCGCTGGGTGGCTATTTCCGCACCTACGAACATGAAACCGGCGAAGCCGGTGTGCGTCGCGGCTACGACAAGCCGATCATGATCGCTGGCGGCCTCGCCAACATCCGCTCCGGCCATGTGCAGAAGCGCGATGTGCAGCCCGGCAACAAGGTGATCGTGCTGGGTGGCCCGGCGATGCTGATCGGCCTTGGCGGCGGCGCCGCCTCGTCGGTTGCGTCGGGCACGTCCAGCAAAGAGCTCGATTTCGCCTCCGTGCAGCGTGACAACGCCGAGATGGAACGTCGTGCGCAGCAGGTGATCGATAGCTGCTGGGCACGTGGCGACAAGAACCCCATCGTCAGCGTTCACGACGTGGGCGCGGGCGGTTTGTCCAACGCCATTCCCGAGCTGCTCAACGACGCCGGCGTTGGTGGTCGCATCGACCTTTCCCGCGTACCGTGCGATGACCCGTCACTCTCGCCGATGCAGGTGTGGAGCAACGAATCGCAGGAGCGCTACGTGCTCGCGATCGGCGTCGACGATCTCGCCGAGTTCGAGGAATACTGCAAACGCGAGCGTTGCCCGTATGCCGTGGTCGGTGATGCGACCGCTGAGCGCCGCCTGGTGGTGAACGATCCGCGCACCGACACATTGGTGATCGACCTGCCGATGGATGTGCTGTTCGGCAAGCCGCCGCGCATGCATCGTGACGCCAAGCGCCTGAAACCGCGCGTTGATCTGGTGCCCGACCTTACCGGCATCAGCATGGACGAAGCGCTGATGCGTGTGCTGCGTCTGCCTACCGTTGGCAGCAAGAGCTTCCTCATCACCATCGGTGACCGCACCGTGGGTGGCCTGAATGCGCGCGACCCGATGGTCGCTCCGTGGCAGGTACCGGTGGCCGATTGCGCCGCCACCATCACCGACTTCGACGGCTACACCGGCGAGGCGATGGCGATGGCTGAGCGTGCGCCGGTGGCGCTGCTCAGCAGCCCGGACGCCGCGCGCCTCGCTGTCGGCGAAGCCATCACCAATCTCGCCGCCGCGCCGATCGCTTCGCTGGGCGAAGTACGTCTGTCGGCGAATTGGCAGGCTGCCGTGAATTTCCCGGGCGAAGATGCCGCGCTGTTCGACGCCGTGAAGGCTGTCGGTATGGAGCTGTGCCCGGAACTGGATATCTCCATTCCGGTCGGCAAGGACTCGCTGTCCATGCAGACCGTGTGGAAAGACGGTGACACCACGCAGCGCACCGTCTCGCCGGTGTCGCTGGTCATCACCGGCTTTGCGCGCGTCACCGACGTGCGTCGCACGCTGACGCCGCAACTGCGCCTTGATCACGGCGATTCCGAACTGTGGTTGCTCGACCTCGGCGCATGCCGTGATCGCCTGGGCGGTTCCTCACTGACGCAGGTGTTCAATCGTGGTGGCGGCGTGCCGCCAGATCTGGACGACCCTAAGCGTCTGAAGTCGTTCTTCGACCTCGTGCAGGAAGCCAACGCGGGCGGCCTGTTGTTGGCCTATCACGATCGCTCCGACGGTGGCGCCATCGTGACCCTGCTAGAGATGGCGTTTGCCGGTCGCTGCGGCCTGGAAATCCATCTGGACGGTTGGGCAGAAGCCACGCTGCGCGCGATGTTCAACGAAGAACTCGGCGCCGTCGTGCAGGTAGCCACCGCCAACCGCGAAGCGTTCGAGTCGCTGCTGGTCAAGCATGGCCTGACCAGCATGGCGTATCGCATCGGTCGTCCGAAGGAAAAGCTGGGCATCAAGCTTTTCCAGAATGGCGACACGCTGTTCAAGTGGAATTGGCGCACGCTGTTCCAGGCGTGGAACGAAACCAGCCACGCCATGCAGCGCTTGCGCGACAACCCGGTTTCCGCCGATGCGGAGAACCAGTGGCGTTTGGACGATGCCGACCCCGGCATCACGCCGAAGCTCACCTTCGAGCCGCACGAAGACATCGCTGCACCGTATATCGCCAAGGGCGCGAAGCCGCGCGTGGCGGTGTTGCGCGAGCAGGGCGTCAACGGACAGGTGGAAATGGCCGCCGCGTTCACGCGTGCTGGCTTCGAGGCCGTGGACGTCCATATGTCCGACCTGGCCAGCGGCCGCATCAAGCTGGCGGACTTCCGCGGTCTCGCCGCGTGCGGTGGCTTCTCCTACGGTGACGTGCTTGGCGCGGGTCGTGGTTGGGCCACGTCCATCCTCTACAACGAATACCTGCGTGCCGAGTTCAGCACGTTCTTCGCTGACGCCTCGCGTTTTGCGCTGGGCGTGTGCAACGGCTGCCAGATGATGAGCCAGCTCAAGGACATCATCCCTGGTGCCGCGCACTGGCCGAAATTCCTGCGCAACGCGTCGGAGCAGTACGAAGCGCGCGTCGCCACGCTGGAAGTGCTCGATTCGCCGAGCATCTTCTTCAAGGGCATGGCCGGTTCGCGTATTCCGGTGGCGGTAGCGCACGGCGAAGGCCGCGTGAGCTTCCCGTACAGCTGCAGCCCGGCCAAGGCAGGTGCTGCGGCGCGCTACGTCGATAACCGCGGCAAGCCGACCGAAGACTACCCGCTGAATCCCAACGGTTCGCCGGGCGGCCTTGCGGGTTTCACTGCCGCGGACGGCCGCGTGACGATCCTGATGCCGCATCCGGAACGCGTGTTCCGCAGCGTGCAGATGAGCTGGCATCCGGAAAAGTGGGGCGAGGATTCGCCGTGGATGCGCATGTTCCGCAACGCACGGGTGTGGTGCGGCTGATGTCGTTTCGCCGCGCTAGGTATCCCTAGCGTGGCGACGGTCGCGCGCTGGTTCGTGCGGACACTGCCGGCAGCGGTGTGGACCTGTGTGGTCGCGCTGTTGCCCTGGTGGATGGGCTTGTCGCTGGTGGTGTTGTCGGTGCTTGGCGCGGTGCTGTTCGACCGGCGCATCGTTCACTACGCGGAATTGTGTCGTCGTGCCCTACGCTGGGGTTTGCCGGGTCTGCTGTTCGCGGTACAGCGCGCGCTGGGCGGTGACCTGATCGCCTGGGGCGCGGCACTGCTTGGTGCGCTGGTGGGTTTCTCGCTGGTGGTGTTGATGGAGTCGCTGCTCGATCACCGCGTGCAGCGGACCGCGCAAGCTGAAGGTCTCACCCGAATGGAGTGAGCTGGCCATGGCATCCGTCGGGCCGCCGGCACACATCATCGAACTGGCGTGGGCGCGTTGGCAGGAGGCCGCGGGCCTGTTCGCGGATGCCGCTGGGCCAGCGCGGTTCGAGTCCACGGGTAAAGGGCGTGGACGTTACTTATTCGCGCAAGGCAAGGTTATCGACAAGGCCAGCCCGCGCTACTGCTTCAGCCCTGGCGGTCGATGGTTTGCCGCAAACCTGCCGGGCGGACGCGGTGAAGTACTGTGGGACACGCGGAGCGGTCACACGCACCGCTTGATGGGGTGGCAGCTCAGTGGCTGGGAAGGCGAGCAGCCATGGTTGGCGCGGGGTAGCAACGGTGTGCCGACTGCCTTGCATGAAGTGCTAGGGCAGGAACGGCGGTAAGTGCCGGAATCATCCCTCGACGTACTGGACAACGCATAGTGGTGGTTGTGAATACCGACGTATCTTCTTCCTTGGTTTCCGTGTTGCCGGTCAGTGTGATCGTGGTGGCGGCCGACAGCGGCCCCAGCCTGCGCGATTGCGTACGGCGCGTGCTCGCGTGCGACGTGCCGCTGGAGATGATCCTGGTCGACAACGCCTCGTCCGACGGCATTCCGCAGGCGATCGCGCGTGCTCACCAGAACGACGCGCGGCTGCGTGTGATCTACAACCACGCCAATCTCGGCTTTGGTCCGGCGATGAACCGCGGCGCCGCGCAATCGCACGGTAAATCGCTGCTCATCCTCAACCCCGATTGCCTGATCGACAACGACATCCTGCAGCGCCTGCTCGGCATGCTGGCGGCCAATCCGCGCGCCGGTGTGATCGGTGCGGTGGTCTGCGATGAAGACGGCACGCCAGACCCGGCCTCCCGGCGCCGCGACCCTCTGATGCGTCGCGCGCTAAATACGCTGTTCAAGCGTGCAGGTGAAGGCATCAACATCGATGGTCCGATCCCGCACGAACTGATCGAGGCCGAAGCTGTGTCTGGCGCCTTGATGCTGATGCCGCACCGCGTGTTCGACTACCTCGCCGGTTTCGACGAAGACTACTTCCTGCATTGCGAAGACCTGGACCTGTGCCGCCGCGTGCGCGATGCCGGCTACCGGGTGCTGCTTGCTGGTGATGTGCGCGTGCTTCACGGCAAGGGTACGTCCAGTCGCCACCGTCCGGTGTTCGTCAGCCGTCACAAGCATCGCGGCATGTGGCGCTGGTTCCGCAAGTTCGATCCGGATGCGCGCAAACCAGTGGTCGCAGCCACCGTATGGCTGGGTATTTGGTCGCACTTCCTGCTGCAGATTCCCGGCCAGCTCTGGCGACTGGCCAAGCGCAAGCGTTCGAAGGACGCCGCGTGAGCGAACCCCGCACGCGCACATCGACGGCAGCCACGCTGGGGCTGGTTTCCGTCACGGCGGTCTGGGGCTCCACCTTTTTCCTGATCAAGGATCTGGTGGGCCGCATGGCGGTGGCCGATTTTCTCGCCGTGCGCTTTCTTATCGCCGCATTGTCGATGGCGTTGCTGTTCCACCGCTCGCTGTTTCGCCTGAGCCGCCGCGAGTGGTGGCAGGGCGTGGCGCTAGGGGCGGTATACGGTATCGCGCAATTGCTGCAGACCTCCGGGCTGGAGCACACCTCGGCCAGCATCAGTGGTTTCGTCACCGGCATGTATGTTGTTTTCACGCCGTTGCTCGGCACCGTGCTGCTGCGCCAGCGCTTGCCGCCCGTGACATGGATCGCCGTGCTGCTTGCGGTCGGTGGCCTCGGCCTGTTGGCCCTGCATGGTTTCAGCATCGGCTACGGCGTGTGGCTCACGCTCGCATCGGCGGCGCTGTATGGCCTGCATATCGTGGGGCTGGGAGCGTGGTCGCGCCCCGGCAGTGCCTTTGCGCTGTCGACAGTGCAGATGCTCGTGATCGCCGTGACCTGCCTGCTGGCGACACTGCCATCGGGTCCGTCACTGCCACCCGATACCAGTGCGTGGGCAGCCGTTATCTATATGGCGTTGGTGGCCGGCGCGGGCGCGATGCTCGTGCAGACCTGGGCGCAAGCCCATCTTTCACCCACGCGGGCGGCCATCGTGATGACGCTGGAGCCGGTGTTCGCTGCGGGCTTCGCCGTCAGCTTCGGCCATGACGAGCTGACGTGGCGCATGCTGGTTGGCGGGGCGCTGGTGTTGGCAGCGATGTACCTGGTCGAACTGGCGCCGCGCAGTAGTGCGGTGAAAGCGGAAGGGCTGCACCACGAAGTCTAAGCACCCTATGGCGGGCGCCGGTTCAATCCTTGCGCTTGGGCGGATGCGGCTGCATCGCAAGGCGCACCAGATAGACCACGATCACAACGTTTGCGACCAAGGCGCCGAGCTTCAGCCAGGCGAACTTGTGCACGGTCTCGTACAGTTCCAGCGGGATCAGCGAGCCGGTGGCGATCACCGTGAACCATTCGGCCCAGTGCTTGCGCAGCCATAAGCCGGTGCCTTCGGTAGCGAAGATGGCTGCATAGGCCAGCGCCACCAAGCCAATCGCGACGAACTTGCTCGGGCCCAGTGATTGCAGCAGTTCCACCAGCCGCCAGCGCAGGCCGTTGCTGTCGGTCAGGGACAGGTGCTCCAGCCAGTGCACCAGCTTTTCGAAGTTTTGCTCACGGTCCAGATGGAAGGCGAAAGCCGCCACCAGGATCAGGCACACGGTCTTCACCGCCTTGTAGATGGCGATGATGCGCAGGCCGAGGCTGTGCTGGGCTTCGATCTCCGACGACGGCTGGAGATGCGGATGGTGGTGGGCTTCGGTCATCGGGAATCGCGGGGGTAACGAGCAGTCATGATCACCGCGTGATCATGAAGGGTCGCGCACCGGTTGCCCAGTCCCGTCCAGAGACAAGAAAGACCATGCCCCGCTGGAGCATGGTCTTTGGCCGATTCCAGGCTGGGCAGAGTCTTAGAGTTGCTAACAAAACGTAGCGAGCGCCCGCCTGACGGTCGCGCAGTAGTTTTGTTGGCAGCTCTCAGCAGCAGCGCCCGCCGGTGCCCTTGTAACGGGCGATCTGGCGCTCCCTGAAAAACTCCTTGTAGCTGGGCACCGGGCGCTCCGGGTGATGATCGCGCAGGTGCTTCACGTACACGTCGTAATCCGGGATGCCGCAGCAGAGGCGGGCGGTCTGTACCGCCCACTTCCGGATCGCCTGCAGCTTCGCTTTCATGATCGAGCCCTCAACGGGTGGTCACCGAGCCCAGCGCAACGTACGGCTCTTCGTTGGCGGTGGGATGGTTGATGCCCCATGCCTTGACCATCGCACGGATAGTGAAGCCCAGCATGGCCAGGATGAGCAACATGAAGATGCCCGTCAGCGCGGCATCGACATAGTTGTTGGTGACGATGCGCTGCATCTCCTCCACCGTCTTGGCCGGCGCCAGCAGCTTGCCGTCGGCGGCGGCCTGCGCGTACTTCTGCGCGGCGGCGGTGAAGCTGATGGGGCCGCTGAGCTTCTCCCAGCCCGCGGTGAGCGTGCACACCACCAGCCAGATCGCAGGGATGCCCGGCACCAACACATAGCGCTCGCGCTTGAGCTTCACCGTGACCACGGTGGCCAGCATCAACGCCACGGCAGCCAGCATCTGGTTGGCGATACCGAACAGTGGCCATAGCGTGTTGATGCCACCTAGTGGATCGACCGCACCCTGGTATAGGAAGTAACCCCACAGGCCTACGCAGATCGCGGTGGCGAGCAGGTTGCCCGTCCACGATTCGGTGTGTTGCAGCGGCTTGTGGACGAGGCCAGCGATCTCCTGAATCATGAAGCGGCCCACGCGCGTGCCGGCATCGACCGTAGTCAGGATGAACAGCGCTTCGAACAAGATGGCGTAGTGGTACCAGAACGCCATCATGCCCTCGCCCGGGATAATGCCGTGCAGTAGCTGGGCCATGCCCACCGCCAGTGTCGGTGCGCCGCCGGCGCGACTGAGCACACTGGACTCGCCGATGTTCTTGGCGGTGTTGAGCAACTCGTCCGGCGACACCACGAAGCCCCACTGGCTGATGGCGGTGGCCGCCGACTGCGCAGTGGTGCCGATGAGTGCGGAAGGCGAGTTCATCGCGAAGTACACGCCCGGATGCAGCGACGCCGCTGCAATCAGCGCCATGATGGCGACGAAGGCCTCCATCAGCATGCCGCCGTAGCCGATCATGCGCGCTTCGCCTTCACTGGCGATGAGCTTGGGCGTGGTGCCCGAAGCGATGATCGAATGCCAGCCCGACACCGCACCGCACGCGATGGTGATGAACAGGAACGGGAACAGATTGCCCTGGAATACCGGGCCGGTACCGTCGATGAACTTGGTCACCGCCGGCATCTGCAGCGTCGGCGCGGCCAGGAAAATGGCCAGTGCCAGCAGCAGGATGGTGCCGATCTTGAGGAAGGTGCTGAGGTAATCGCGCGGCGCGAGCAGCAGCCACACCGGAAGCACCGAAGCGCAGAAACCGTAGCCGATCAACAGCCAGGCGAGCGACTTGGCGTCGAAGTCGAACACGGCCGACCAGGTAGGCGAGGCGGCGACGTGCGAACCAAACCAGATCGAGCCCAGCAGCAGGATCAGGCCGATGATCGACACCTCAAGAATCTTGCCCGGACGCAGCCAGCGCAGGTAGATGCCCATCAGCAGCGCAATCGGGATTGTCGCGGCCACGGTGAACGTGCCCCATGGGCTGTGCGTGAGCGCCTTGACCACCACCAGCGCGAGCACCGCCAGCACGATCATCATCAGCACCAGCACGCCGAACATGGCCACCACGCCAGCTACCGTCCCCAGCTCGTCGCGCAGCATGTTGCCGAGCGAGCGGCCATCGCGGCGCACCGATAGGCCCAGGATCATGAAGTCCTGCACAGCACCGGCGAACACCACACCGAACAGGATCCACAGCGTGCCGGGCAGATAACCCATCTGCGCCGCGAGCACGGGGCCTACCAGCGGGCCGGCGCCGGCGATGGCGGCGAAGTGGTGGCCGAACACCACCCACTTGTCGGTTGGCACGTAGTCCAGGCCGTCATTGCGCAACACGGCAGGCGTGGCCCGGGTGGGGTCCATGCACAGCACTTTGTCGTTGATGAACTTGCCGTAGAAGCGATAACCGATCACGAAGACCGCGATGCTCGCGGCCACTACCCAGATCGCGTTGATCGGCTCACCACGGCGCAGCGCGACTACGCCCAGGCACCAAGCGCCGACGATGGCGATGGCGGCCCACAGGATCTTTCCCGCGGGGCTTGGTTTGACGACGGCCGTAGACATTCGCGTTGGCTCCTGGGAAGTCCCTCGCAAGGGTCGTCCCCAGTGGCACTGGGGTCAACGCCATTATGGACCCACGTGCATTAGCCATTGGTCGAATGCGTGTGGCGCACACGCTTGTGCGGCAGTGCAGCGTCGAAGCTCAGGCGAGCTGGGGCGGGCGAATAGCGGCAGCCAGTGCCTTCGCCAACTGCTGACCGTGCAATGGCTTGCGCAGGAAGCCGTCCATGCCCGCCTCGCGCGCCCGTGTTTCCTCATCGCCGCCGGAGCGCGCGGTGATGGCGACCATCGGCAGGTGTTCGCCATCCTGCTCGCGTGAGCGCACCAGACGCGCCCACTTGAAACCATCGACGCCGGGCAGATCCAGGTCGACCAGGGCGGCGTCGTAGTTTTGGCTCTCCATCGCCTGCAAGGCACGCAAGCCATTGGGTACGTGGTCTATCTGGTGGCCCTGGGCTTCCAGCAGGCCGGTAATCACGGCGGCCACGGTCAGGTCGTCCTCCAGCAGCAACAGGCGCAGGCTGGGGCCGCCGCTTGCCACGGCTTCGGCAACGGTGGTGTCGACGTGCCCATCCACGGCGGGCAGGGGTAGGTCCACTCGGAACGTGCTGCCCTTGCCCAGGGTGGATTCCAGGCTGATCTGTCCGCCCATCAAAGCCGTCAGCTCACGGCAGATGGCTGAGACCCAAGCCGCTGCCTGAGCCGCGCTGCGGGCTGTCCAACTGCTCGAAGCGCTTGAACAGGCGCGCCTGATCGGTCGGGGAAATGCCAGGGCCGGTATCGCTTACCGTATAGCGCAGGTCGCCCGCGGCCATGTCCAGCGCGAGGCGGACCTCACCATGCTCGGTAAACTTCAATGCGTTGCCGCTGAGATTGAGCAGGATCTGCTTGATGCGCACGGCATCGCCCAGCACCTGCATCGGCACGTCGTCGGCCACTTCCACGCGCAGGGCGATGCCCTTGCTCACGGCGCGGCCGCGCTGCAGCTCGGCCGCGTCGCGCAGCAGCGAGCGCGGATCGAACGGCGCGGGCGTAAGTTGCAATCGACCCGCTTCGATGCGCGCCAGGTCGAGGGCATCATTCACCAGCGTCAGCAGCACTTCGCCAGAGCGCTGGATGGTCTGCACGTAGTGCTTTTCGGTCGAGCCCAGCGGGCGGCTCAGCAGCAGCTCGGCCATGCCCAGCACGCCGGTCATCGGCGTGCGGATCTCGTGACCCAGCTCAGCAAGAAAGCGTGTCTTCGCCTCGCTCGCGGTTTGCGCGAGACGATGCTGTTGCGTCACCAGTTCCAGTTGCATGCGCTGGCGCTGACGGCGACGCAGTGCGAGCAGCACGGCGGTAAGGATCAGGCCGATCAGTAGTGCGTAGGTCAGCCATGCCCACCAACGCAACCATGGCGCGGTGTCGACGTGCAGGTGCAGTGGCGCTGGCAGTTCGCCCCATATGCCGTCCGGGCCTGCCGCCTGCACTCGCAACTGGTAATCGCCGCTGGGCAACTGGGTAAAGCTGCGTTCGGCGCGGTGGCCGGTACTCACCCAATCGGTGTCCAGCCCGTCAAGGCGGAAGCGATACGTATTGCGTTCGGGCGCGATGTACGAAACGGCACGGGCGGTGATGGTCAGGTCACGGTCGTCCCAGTTCAGGCGCCAATGATCGTTCGTGCCATCGAGGCGTTGCGTACGGCTGCCGCGTCGCACGCTGACGCCTTCAAGGCCCACGTGCGGTATGCGCGAGGATTCATTGATGCTGTCGGGGACGAAGCCAAGCACGCCGCTCTCGGTTGCGGCATAGACGTAGCCGTCTGCCCCTTCAGCGATGCTGACATTGGTGAATTGTCCGTCCGGCAGCCCTTGGTCGAGGCCGAATTCACGCACTCTGTCGGTGTGCGTGTCGTAGCGCCACAGGCCGCTGCGCGAGAAAAACCAGACTCGCCCAGCCTTGTCACCACGGATGCTGAGGACATCGGAAATGGGGTGCTGCAGATACAACGGATACGTGGCCAGCAACTTGGCCTTGCCGCCGTCCAGTTGGTAATGGCCCAGCTTTTCGCCGTCGAGCGTCCATAGCTGTCCGTCCCGCAGGTCGATCTGACCGATGTTGCCCTGGCGCACGCCGGCCACGAAACGCGCCCGCAGGTCGCCGGGTTCCCAGCGCAACAGGCCCGCGGCGGTGGCGACCCACAGCGCATGGTCGAACCAGCGCAGATCACTGACGCTGGCCTCCTCGGCCTTGGGATCGAGCAGCAAGGGGCGCATGCGCTTGCCATCCGGGGCGACCGCGATGACGCCATCGGGCTTTTCGAAGTAGGCCGTGCCGTCGTCGCCGAATTCGACACGCTCGGGCCTTCTCCCTTCGAGCTCAGTGACCTTGCCGTGATCCAGCAGGTAGGGCGTGCTGACCGAGCCGAACCACAGCCGCCCCGTGGCGTCTTCCGCCATGCTGTAAACATTCTTGCCTTGCGGCATGTGGAACGGCAGGTGTTCGACCTTGCCGGTGGACAGGTCGATCCGGTCGATTGCACCGTTCTTGCCGCCCACCCACAGGTGGTTGTCCCTGCTCGCCGCCACCGCGTTGTAGATGCCTGGCACCAGGCTCTCCGGGGCTTCCGGTATATGCGTGAAGAACCGCATGTCGGCCCAGTCGGGCGGCAGGTAGCTCAAGCCGTTCATGGTGCCGATCCACAAACCACCTTCCTGATCGAGCACGAGGCTGTAGACGTTGCCGTCGGGCAGGCCATGCCGGAGCAGGGGACGTGCCTGCACATGCTGGAAGTGTCCGTCCGCCTGGCGTACGTACAAGCCGTCGTTGAAGCCCACCCATAGCCGACCCGTGCGGTCCGTTGCGGTGGAGGACACCTCCTGCTGCGGCAGCTCGTCCGGCGCCACCAGGCTGGCCACGCCATTCTCGCCAAGCGCGTAAAGCCCAAAGCTGGTGGCGATCATCAGCGTGCCGTTCTCGCGTCGCAACGCGTAGGCGCGCAGCGGTTTGTCGCGATACTCGTTGTCCGGACGCTCGAACGGCAGGTGGCGGATGCGCCCGTCCGACAGCATATGGTCCACGCCGCCTTTCGCGCCGACCCATACGCTGCCATCGGCATCCGCCAGCAGCGCGTAGATCACGTCCGATACAAGGCTGTCCGGATCGGCAAGGTTGCTCCGCACATGGTCGAAACCGCGGCCATCCTTGCGCATGCGGTCCAGGCCCGCATCGAAATGCCCGACCCACAGCGATCCATCCGTGCCCTGCGCCAGTGCCGTCACATCGTCACTGCTGGGGGAGGTGTTGTCGGCCGGATTGTTGCGCCAGTAGTGGAAGTTCTCGTGGGCGGGGTCGTAGCGCACCAAGCCTTCCTGCCCGCCGCCCCAGAGCTGGCCGCTCGCATCGACGAACAGGGTGGCCAGCGGGGATGCCGGGATCGAGCCCGAGTCGCGCGGATCGTGCCGCCATATGCGGAATCCACCACCGCCATAGCGGGCAACGCCGGATTCCGTGGACACCCACAGGTAGCCGTCGTGGTCCATCGCCAGCGCATCGATATTGCTGCTGGGCAGGCCCTCGGGTATGCCGTAATTGCGGAAGCTCGGTTCCGTCCATGGCATGGGGGCCGGCGCGGACACGGCCAGCGCGGCCTGAAGGATCAGTGCTACCAGCACCACGTGGCCTCACGGCTGGGGCTGCCACACGTCCGCGCAACCGGCAATGCCGGGCGCGGAAGCACGGATGGCAGCGTGGATGGTGGCACGTCAATTCCCCAGGTGTGTGTTGAAGCAATGAGAGGATTCTCCCAGAGGGCGGGAGCCAGGATGTGAACAGCGTCGCGTGGCGGCGCTGATGGAATCATCACGCGGCTTAACCGGCGATCTGCCGGCGTTGCTGGTATAAGTCGCCGCATCTGCCGGAACAGCCCGCGGGCCACCCCAGCCCCAGTCCGGCACCCGGTCCCGACGAGGTTTGCATGATCCGCGAAATCCTGAAGATGGGCGACCCCCGCCTGCTGCGCGTGGCCCCGCTGGTGCCCGACACGATGATCGGCAGTGCCGAACTGAGACGCACTGATCGCCGACATGTTCGACACCATGCATGACGCTGGCGGTGTGGGCCTGGCTGCGCCGCAGATCGGCGTGGACCTGCAATTGGTGATCTTTGGTTTCGACAGTTCTGAGCGCTATCCGGACGCGCCGGCCGTGCCGCGCACCATTTTGCTTAATCCGATGATTACGCCGCTGTCGCAGGACATGGAGGAGGGCTGGGAGGGCTGCCTCTCCGTGCCAGGCCTGCGCGGCGCGGTAAACCGCTACACGCTGATCCGCTATCAAGGCGTGGACCCGAAGGGTGTGCAGATCGATCGCACGGCGGAGGGTTTTCATGCGCGTGTGGTGCAGCATGAGTGCGATCACTTGATCGGGCGGTTGTATCCGTCGCGGATCACGGATTTCAGTAAGTTTGGGTTTACTGAGGTGTTGTTTCCGGGGATGGATCCGGGGGCGGACGAGTAACGCTCCGCAGCTTTTCTCCCTCTCCCCTTCGGGGAGAGGGTTGGGGTGAGGGGTGGGTGCTCGCCGCATTGCTCCAACGGAGCCGTCATCTCGGCGCACCTCATAAAAGGGGGCAAGGGCCAGGGTTCAGTGTCATCAATGATTGGTCGTTGCCTCGTGCGTTCTCGCGATCAGGCCGCTTACGCAGCGGGCGTTTCGACCTCCTGCCGGAGGACGGAAGCCCGCGGCAGGCGAGCTAGATCACCGTATCGCTAAAACCAAACACCGAAGCTCTGGACCCCGGCCTATGCCGGGGTGACGGCAAAGATGAAACGCTGAGGCGAGCACCCGCCCCTCACCCCGACCCTCTCCCCGAAGGGGAGAGGGAGCAGAGCAGGCCGCAGCAAACTAAGAAGAACCCCAACCCATCCGTCAACCCGTTGCCATTCCTCACGAATCCGGCAACCCTACGCGCTGGCCTGCCTCCCGGCAGGTCCGACGTATCCGTGCCGCAAGGCGGCCACAGGGGACCCACCACATGACCGGACGACTTTCGTGAGCGGCAATCTTTCCCAAACCGAATCTCGCAAAGAGCTGACCGTCCGCGGTCTCATCCTTGGCGTCATCATCACGGTGGTATTCACCGCCGCCAACGTGTTCTTCGGTCTCAAGGCCGGCCTCACCTTTGCCACCTCGATTCCGGCGGCGGTGATTTCCATGGCCCTGCTGCGTGGATTCAAGAATTCCACCATCCAGGAAAACAACATCGTCCAGACCATCGCGTCGGCGGCGGGCACGCTGTCGTCGATCATCTTTGTGCTGCCCGGCATGATCATGATCGGCTGGTGGGCGGATTTCCCGTTCTGGACGTCGTTCGCTGTCTGCGCGCTGGGCGGCATCCTGGGCGTGATGTATTCGATCCCTCTGCGCCGCGCGCTGGTGACCGATACCGACCTGCCGTATCCGGAAGGTTTGGCCTGCGCCGAAGTGCTCAAGGTCGGCAGCGGTGACGATGCAGACGCGGACAGCGTGGAAGAAGGCCGTGCCGGCCTGCTTGCCGTGATGTGGGGCTCCATTGTCTCGGCGGTGTTCGCCGTGGTGGTTGCCACGCAGGTGTTCGCGTCGGACTTTGTGCGCAACTTCCGCGTCAACGACAAGGGCGGGGTCAGCGGTTTCGACTTCAATCTTTCCTTCGCGTTGTTCGCCATCGGCCATCTGGTCGGCCTGTCGGTGGGTATCGCCATGCTCATCGGCGCGATCATCGGCTGGGGCTGGGGCGTGCCGCATTACTCGGTGCTGGGCGATATGTCCGCCTCGGTGGCGGATCTGGCCAACACCACCTGGAGCCACAAGGTGCGCTTCGTTGGCGCTGGCGCCATCGGCGTGTCGGCCATCTGGACGCTCGCCAAGCTGGTGAAGCCGGTGATCACAGGCCTGACCTCGGCCATGGCCGCCTCCCGTGTGCGCAAGGCCGGCAACGCCGATTCGCTGCCGCGCACCGAGCGCGATATCCCGATCGGCATCGTGGGTCTGATCACGCTGGCTTGCTTTATTCCGATCGGGTGGTTGCTCGGCTATTTCGGCGAGACGGCTGGCCTGGGCGATCACGTGGCCGTGCTCGCCATCGGCGGCGTGGCCTTCGTCGTGCTGATGGGCTTCTTCGTCTCCACCGTGTGCGGCTACATGGCCGGTTTGATTGGTTCCTCCAACAGTCCGCTGTCGGGCGTGGGCATTCTCGTGGTCATCGCCGCGGCGCTGCTGCTGGTGGCGTTTGTAAAGCCGCATGTCGGTCCGGAAGAGGGCAAGGCGCTGGTGGCGTTCGCGTTGTTCATCACCTCGGTGGTGTTCACCGTGGCGGCCATTGCCAACAACAACCTGCAGGACCTGAAGACCGGTCAGCTGGTGGACGCCACGCCGTGGAAACAGCAGGCAGCGCTGGTGATCGGCGTGATCGCTGGCGCGGCGGTGATCCCGCCTGTGCTGGACCTGCTCAACAAGGCTTACGGTTTCGTCGGTGTGGCTGGTGCGGGCCCGCATGCCTTGCCGGCACCGCAGGCCGGTTTGATCTCCGCGCTGGCGCAGGGTGTGATCACCAACAACATCGACTGGAGCCTGATCATCACGGGTATCTGGATCGGCGTGGCGATCATCATCATCGACGAGGTTCTGCGTCGCACCACCAAGCGTCTGAGCATGCCGCCGCTGGCGGTGGGTCTGGGCATTTATCTGCCCACGGTCAGCACGCTCATGGTGGTGGTGGGTTCGGTGGTCGGCTGGTATTTCGACCGTCGCGCGGATCGCGCCAAGAAGCCGGAAACCACCAAGCAATTGGGCGTGCTGCTCGCCTCTGGCCTGATTGTCGGCGAGAGCGTGACCGGCGTGGTGATCGCCTTCATCGTTGGGTTCTCCGGCAAGGCCGCGCCGCTGGCGCTGGTGGGCGAGAACTTTGGCGAGGCGGCACAGTGGATCGGCGGCATCGCCTTCGCCCTGATCGTGCTCTTCATGTACCTGTGGGTGGCCCGGATGGCCAAGCGCTTGAGCAGCAAAGCCTGAACCGCCCGGTCGCGCCCAGCCTGAAGCGGGCGCGACCAAATGTCATGCCTACATGCCACGATCGAACAGGAGTGCGCCCTGACCGGCTATCCTAGACGGTCGCAGCTTTAGTGTTGCGCGACGGTCATGTGGAGGCGGTAAACGCGTGGTGGAGCAGACAGGGGCGGAGGCCCCGATTCCCGGTGATGTGCTTGCACGGCCAGGCCTGATGGCCCGGTTGCGCAGGCTTGCCGGTCCGCTGCTTTCGGTGGCCATGCTGTGCCTGGCGCTGTGGGCGCTGCGCCATCTCGCCAGCGAGGTGAGCTACCGCGAGGTGGCTCGCTACGTCCATGGGCTGGAAAACTACCGCCTCGCGCTGGCCGTGCTGCTCACGGCGGGCAGCTACGGCGTGATGATCCTGTACGACTGGTTCGGGCTGAAGTACATCGGCAAGCACCTGCCGGGTGCACAGGTCAGCCTCATCTCCTTCATCAGCTACGCCTTCAGCAACGCGCTGGGCATGGCGTTGCTGATCTCCGGCTCCATCCGCTACCGGTTCTACATCCAGGCCGGTCTGTCCACGGCGGAAGTCGCGAAGGTCGTGGTCTACACCACGCTTAGCTTCTGGCTCGGCCTGAGTGCGCTCACCGGTGTCACCTTGCTGCTGGTGCCTGTGCCGCCCTCCTTGCCGTTGGCGAGTTGGCGCATCCCCGTCGCCATCGTGCTCACACTGGTTCCGCTGTTGTGGATCGCCGGCAGTCGCTTGCTTGGACGTCCCTTGCGCCTGTGGCGTTGGCGCGTGAGTTTGCCGAGCACGCTGGTCGCTACGCGGCAGGTGTTGGTGGGCGCGGTGGATTGGGGCTTGGCGGCCTACGTGCTGTACCTGTTGATGCCCAATCAGGTGGATACGGGGTTCGGCCATTTCCTGGCGATCTTCGTACTGGCGCAGATCGCCGGCCTGATCAGCCACGTGCCCGGTGGCCTTGGCGTGTTCGAGGCGGTGATGCTGGCCGGCTTCGGCGCGGAAGGAAACCAGGGCCTGGAAGCGCCCATCCTTGGCGCACTGGCGGCCTACCGCCTCATCTACTACTTCCTGCCGCTGTTTGCCGCCACCGTGGTGGTGCTGTGGCGCGAGGCGCGCGGCCTGCGCCAGAAGACACTGCTGGCGCCGTGGTTCACCGCCCTGCTGCCGCCGTTCTTCGCTGGCCTCACCATGGTGTCGGGCGCGGTGCTGCTGTTCTCCGGCGCCACGTCGGCGCTGCCGGCGCGCATGGCGATCCTGCGCGACATGTTGCCGCTGGCCGTGCTGGAAGTGTCCCACTTCCTCTCCAGCGTGGTCGGCATGATGCTGCTGATCCTCGCGCGTGGCCTGCAGCGTCGACTCGATGCGGCTTACGTGCTCACGTTGGTCCTGCTGGTGCTCGGCGCGGTGCTGTCGCTGCTCAAGGGCATCGACTACGAAGAAGCCACCTTGCTGTCCGTGCTGGCGTTAGCGCTGGCGCCGGCGCACCGCCTGTTCTATCGGCGCGCGTCGATGTTCAGCGCGAGCTTCTCGTGGGGTTGGATCATCGCCATCGTGGCGGTGCTGGTGTGCGCCGGCTGGCTGGTCGGCTTCAGCTACAAACACGTGGAATACAGCAAAAATCTGTGGTGGGAGTTCAGCTTCTATCACGGTGGTGCACCCCGTGCGTTGCGTGCGCTCGTGGGCGCGGCGGCGGCGGGCCTGCTGTTTGCGCTGGCCAACCTCATCCGTCCTGCGCGCCCCGATCTGCACCTGCCAAACGAAGACGACCTGCAGCGTGCGTTGCCGCTGATCAAGAACTTCACCTCGGCGCAGGCACACCTGGCCCTGACGGGTGACAAGACGTTGCTGTTCGATGCCGACAACCGTGCCTTCATCATGTACGACGTGGAAGGTCGCAGCTGGGTGGCGATGGGCGATCCGGTGGGCGAGGACGAAGGCGCGCGCCGCGAACTGGTATGGACCTTCCGCGACCAGTGCGAACGCGCCGGTGGCTGGCCGCTGTTCTATCAGGTGCGGCCGGACGATCTCGACCTGTACCTGGAAGTGGGTATGAACTTCCTCAAGATCGGCGAGGAGGCACGCGTCGACCTTACTGGCTTCAACCTCGACGGCAAGTCCAAGAAGGTGTTGCGCAACACCATCAACAAGCTCACCCGCGACGGCATGCGTATGGAGATCGTGCCGGCCGACGCGGTGACCGCGTTGATGCCGCAGCTAAAGAAGATCTCCGATGCCTGGATGCGCGACAAGGGCGTACGCGAGAAGGGCTTCTCGCTGGGCACCTTCGACCCGCGCTACCTGGAGCGCACGCCCATGGCGCTGGTGTGGCAGGGCGAGGAACTGGTGGCCTTTGCCAACCTGTTCCTCACCGAGAATAAAGAAGAAGCCTCGCTCGATCTCATGCGCCACCTGCCCGACGGCACGGCCGGCGTCATGGACTTCCTGTTCATCAGCCTCATGCAGTGGTCCAAGCAGGAAGGCTACCGCTGGTTCAATCTAGGCATGGCCCCGTTCTCCGGCTTGCAGAATCGCCGCAGCGCACCGCTGTGGAGCCGCCTTGGCGCCATGCTGTTCGGCCGTGGCGAGAAGTTCTACAACTTCCGTGGGCTGCGCAAATACAAAGACAAATTCGACCCCGTGTGGGAACCTCGTTACTTGGCGGTGCCTAACGGCATCGCGCTTCCGCTGGTGTTCGCCAACGTGGCGAGCCTTATCTCGGGTGGATTGTCTGGCATGGTGCGCCGTTGAAACGATTCTGGAAGTGGACTGCTCTCGTCGTACTGGTGGCTGCTGCGGGCGGCCTGTGGGTGTGGCAGCCGTGGCATCACGCCAGCATGGACGAATCGCTCGTGCAGGTACCCGCGCAGCAGGGCGTTACGCCGCTGACCGGGCGGCAGGACGTGGTCGCCATCTTTTATTCCGGTGACGGCGGCTGGCGCGACCTGGACCAGTCGCTAGGCAAGATCATCGCCTCTCACGGCATTCCGGTAGAGGGCGTGAGTTTGCTGCAGTACTACTGGCGCAACAGAAGCGCAGAGGACTCCGCAGCAGACCTCGATGCGTTGATCACGCGCACGCTGGCGCAGAACGGCAAGAAACGCATCTGGCTGATCGGCTTCTCGTTTGGCGCCGATGTGCTGCCCACCATCGTGGGCAAGCTCAGCCCGGAAGGACGCGCGCACATCGCCCAGATCGTGCTGCTCTCGCCCAGCACGGACGTGAACTTCGAGATCGAGATGGAAGGCTATATCTCGGCACGCGAAGGCAAATGGAAAACCTGGACGCAGGATTTCTTCCAGTGGGTCAATCCAGTCAAGCACTATGACGCCATGCCGCCGCTGGAATCCCTCGGCGGCCATCCGCCCGTCGTGTGCTACTACGGCATCAAAGACAAGGCCGACACCATCTGTGCCGATCCCAAGCTGCCGTCGTGGGTGAAGGTGTACGAGAAAACCGGCGACCATCACTTCGACTACAACTACGAAGGGCTGGCGCAGCAGATGATCCACGAGTTGCCTGCGAGTGAGTAACCGGTCACATGCCGTACCGGGCGGGGTGCGACAACCGCACCGGCCCTCACGCATATAGGAAAACTCCTACTTTTTGCCGGGCCGACCCTCCGTAACATGTCAGCCTTCGCTGTCGCCCGGCAGCCAAGGACGGCATGCACGATGCCAGGAGGGTTTCATGATCATTTGGGGAAGCGGCGGTGGCGTATGCATCGCCGGCGATGCGGGCACGCGAGATTGCCCGGTCTGCCAGAGCGCGCAGCGCTTTGATCTCACCGTCAGCTACCGCTACGCGCACATCTGGTACGCGTTCAGTTGGGTCACCAGCAGGCGGTATCAGGCGGTGTGTTCGCGCTGCCACAACGGTGTGGCGCTGACCAAGCAGGAGTTTCAGAGCCGCGTCAGCAAGGACCCGATTCCCGTCATGCGTCGCCGTGGCTGGCTGTTGATTCCGGCCCTCGTCGGTCTGGTCATCGTCGTGGGCGCCGTGCAGGAAAGGCGGCAGGGTGATGATGTGGCCGCATCCATCGCCGCGCCACACGCAGGGGATGTCTACTTCGCCGACTTGTCCAAATTGGTGAAGGGTTTTGACCAGTCACCGGCTTACGGTGCGTTGAAACTGGTTTCCGCCGATGGAAACATGCTGACTTTCATGGCGGCGAAAACGGCCTACAACAAGAAGCGGAGCGTAGAGAGCGACGTGCGCAGCGGAAAGGCCGGGACGGACGACTACTACGATCGGGACGAGCCCATGACGCTTTCCACCGATCAGCTTCGACAACTGCAGAGCAACCACGTCATCTACGACGTCAACCACGGTGCGGATACGCCGGTCGCGGGCACCACGTCGAATGCAGCAGGCGGACCCACAACGGCATCCGCATCGTCGACGGGCCATGGCGGTCCCTCACTGGCTGCGGACTACAGCCGTGCCGTCATGCAAGCAGTGCAGACGAACTGGATACGGCCCGACAACACGCCAGCCTCGTCCTGCAAGGTGCGGGTCACCCAGCAACCCGGCGGACATATCACGGGCATCGACATTGAGTCGGATTGCCCTTATGACGAGGCAGGCAAGCGCTCCGTCGTCAATGCCGTGCGGCGTGCAGATCCACTGCCTTACCAGGGTTACGAGAAGGCATTCCAGTCCACTATCGTGATCACCTTTGCGTCGATGGCCGACGCCTCGCAGCCTTAGTTGGCATCTTCACTTATTCGTGCCGGCGCGGCTGCGCAACGGAACGACGAGAGCTTATGAGCGTCGCCATTCACAACGAACATGTCATGCGTACCACCGCCTGGATCAGAAAGCTGATGTCCTTCGCAGGAACGGCAACGCGTGGAGCCATGATTGGCGTTGTCTGCATGTTGCTTATCTGCATCACTATTACAGGCGCTCATGGCACCCTCTGGTGGTTGCCGAGCCAACTCGTCGTCGCCGTATCGCTTATCTGGCTGCTATGGGTGTTCGCCGCAACCAGCGTTCGGCGGTTGCATGACCTTGGCTATAGCGGCCACTGGTTCTGGCTACTGCTGATGCCCGCCGTATCGCAGTGCGTAACGATCTTGCTTTGTTGTCTGCCCGCCAAAAAAATCGATAACGCGTTTGCTCTGGATTCGCGTGAAAGCAACGAGGTAGCGCTTCCACGTTGGCAGCGCGTCGTCCTCTGCTTGATCTTAGTCTGGGTGCTGTTGGCCTTCGTGACGGCCGGAGCTGACCGTAGTTCGACCGCTCAGGAACGTTGCCTTGACCTTCTCGTTATCGGTGCGCTCCCGCTCTACGTGCTTTGGTTACCTTGGTGGTTGTGGATAACCATCAGGGATCGCCGCAGCACTGACCCGTCACGGTTCTGGCTGCGGCGTCTGGTGATAGGCGTATCCGTCACCTGGTTGATGGCGGTGCTTTGTATCGCACTGAGCGCTGAGCTGGACTCGCTGAGCGAAGCGGTGATCATGCTGTTGCTCTTCGGCGTCGCGCCCGTGTTGGTCGTGTGGCTTGCTTACTGGCTCTTGCGGAAATATCTGGCGAGCCGACGCGCTACCTAGCGGCACGCGCCATGCGTTTCGTTGCCGTGTTCGGCACCACTGCGCTGTACTGGGTTGTGCTGCAGACGGAGTTTGATATGGCGCGCGAACAGCGCAAGCACGAGCCCAGAGGGCTCGATGCGTTGTAACGGTTACCACCGCGCTCGACTTACTGCGGTAACGGCACCGACTGCACATCGAATGGCACGTGGCGGGGAATCGCGGCGTCGTCGTCTTTGTGCGCAAACAAGAGGCTGTACTTCGACTCGATGAAATACACGCGGCCGTTCGCAATCACACCTGACGACGGATCGTTGAGTCCGGCCACCAGCGTCACTAGCGAAGCGGCGCGGTTGCCCGACAGCGTGGCCAGCGTGATTTGCCCGCCGTAAGGGCCGTCATGCCCAAACGCGTTGCTTTCGAAGATCACCAGACGGTCGTGTCCGGCCGAGCGCACCGCGTCGGCATTCTTCAACGTGCGCGGCATGTCGATGCGCGTAACCGCCCCGGCGCTGCCGTCTGGCCTCATGTCGATACGCAGCAGGTAAGGCGCGGCAGTCACCGTGCTCACGTAGATGTGGTTGCGGTCGATGGCGATGCCGTTGAGCTTGAAACCCTCGGTACCGGCGTTGAAGGAGGCATCCTGCTTCCATAGCTCCAGTGCGCTGTCGCCATCGCGCCAGCGGAAGATGCGGGGCTGCAGTGAGTCGGTGATGTAGAGGTTGCCGTGATCGTCCTGCGTCAGGTCGTTGCAGTAGCCCTTGTCCGGTAGCTCGTAGCTGGCGCGCGGCGCACCCGTGGCAAGGTCGTAGCTCTTCAGGGCGCTCGGGTGGGTAGGCACCGTGGTGTAGCCGAGCGTGCCGGAGCAGACCCACAGCAGGCCGCGACGGGTATCTACCAGCACACCCTGTCCATTGGATAGGCCATTGGAGCCGGGCGGCACCAGTACGTCCGGTTGGTCCGATCCGGGCGCGATGCGCGCCACAGCCCCTTGGCGCCAGCTACCGACGTAGAACGATCCGTCCGGCCCCACCGCAATGCTTTCGGGATACCAGTCCGCGGGCAGCGGGCGGGTCGATGGCGCCGCATCGGCGGCATGGCCAGCAGCGGTAAAGGTCAGCGCGCAGGCCAGGGCAAGGCGGCGCAGCAGGGTGGTAGTGGTCATCGGTGGCTCCCTATGGCGGATGGCAGGGATTGTGGTTCGCCACTTCTGCTCTATAAATGCGCTTCCTCTTCCTTCACTCCACAGTGAGACTTTGGAATGGATCGATTGACCAGCATGGAAGTGTTCGTTCGCGTGGTGGAAAAGGGGAGCTTTGCGGCGGTGGCCGACGAGTGGGGCCTGTCCACCACCATGGTCGCCAACCACGTGCGCGCACTGGAGCAGCAGCTCGGCGCGCAATTGCTGGAACGCACCACGCGCCGCCATCACCTGACCGAGATCGGCGCAGCCTACCTGGAGCGTTGCCGCGACGTACTCAGCAGCGTGCAGGCCGCCGATCAGGTGGCCGAGGCCTTGCGCGCAGAACCACAGGGCACGCTCCGCGTGACGGCGCCGGTGACCTGGGGCGCGCACCGTCTGATGCCAGTGGTTGGCGAGTACATGGCGACGTACCCCGCCGTGCAGGTGGAGCTGACGCTCAACGATCGCGTGGTCGATCTGCATGATGAAGGTATCGACGTGGCATTCCGCTCCGGACCGCTGCACGACGATGCGCTGGTGGCACGGCCGCTGGCGCCGTCGCGCATGTTCGTCGTCGCCAGTCCGGGTTACCTGCAAGTCCACGGCGTGCCGAACGAGCCCGATGATCTGCAAGCGCATGCGTGCCTGGGCTTTACGGCGTGGGGGCGCGATCACCACTGGCGGTTCACCAAGGGTGACCAGTACGTGGACCTTCCCGTGCGCGGGCCGCTGACCTGCAACAACGGACAGGCCCTGCTGACGGCCGCGCTATGCGGCGTGGGCGTGGTGGTGCAGGCAGACGTGCTGCTGTCGCCATCGATCGCCTCCGGCGGACTGGTTCGACTGCTGCCGGACTGGGAGCTTCCCGTGCGCCATCTGCATATCGTGCGCCGCCGCGAAACGCGGCCGACAGCCAAGCTGCGCACCTTCGTGGACTTCGCATTGCAGAGGTTGGGCTGATGGACGGAGCGACATACCGCATGGAAGCGCGACGCAATACGGGTATCGACCTGCTGCGCGGGCTCTCTATCCTGCTGGTGGTGCTACACCACATCGGCTTGCGCATTCGCCTGCGTAAAACCGGGCTGGCTGACTTTTTGCCGGAGAAGCTGCTCAGTGCACTCAATTTCAACGGTTACGAAGCGGTCTTCATCTTCTTCGTCATTTCCGGCTTCCTGATCACCAGTAACACGTTGCGCCGCAGCGGCACGCTGGCGAACATCGATCTGCGTGCCTTCTATGTGCGCCGCTTTTCGCGCATCGCGCCTTGTCTATTGTTGTTGGTCGCCGTGCTCAGCGGGCTGCATCTGCTCGGGGTGCAGGATTATGTGATTCAGCGGGAGGGGCAGTCGTTGCCGCGGGCCATCGTGGCGGCGCTAGGTTTCCATCTGAATTGGTACGAGGGCATGACGGGCTATCTGCCCGGTGGCTGGGACGTGTTGTGGTCGCTGTCGATCGAAGAAGTGTTCTACCTCGGCTTTCCCATCGTTTGCTTGCTGACGCGTCGCGCGTGGGTACTGGTACCGATGCTGATCGTGCTCGCCATCTCGCTGCCTTGGACAAAGGCAGCGTTGGCCGATAACGAGATCTGGCAGGAGAAGGCTTATCTGCCGGGTATAGCCGCTATTGCCACGGGTGTACTCGGTGCCCTGGTTTGGCATCGCTGGCAGCAGGTGCCTCGCGTTGTGGCATCGGCGCTTGGCATCGTCGGTGCCGTGGGCCTCTACCTGGTGATGTTCGAAGGCAAGTTCTTGTGGCAGGTGATGCATGAAGGTTACATGTTGTTGCTTACCTGTTCCGCCCTGTGCCTGGTGCTGGCCAGCGCATGGGCGCAAAGCCGTCATGCGCCATGGCGTGGGCTCAACTGGCTTCGTTCGTGGGGGCGCTTGAGCTACGAGATCTACCTCGTGCACATGTTTGTCGTATTCGCGGTGGTGCGCTTCTACAAGGCGGCCGGTAGCGATATCGCGCACGGCTATCTGTGGTATTTGCCGGCGCTGCCGCTGTGTTGGTTGTTGGGTAAGGGGATGGAACGCTACATCTCTACGCCAGCAGAGCAATGGCTTCGTTCACGCTGGCTGCACAAGGTGACGCCGGTACAATCCGTCGCGACAGGCTAAAAGGAATAGGCCAAAAAGCCTTGTTTTAAGGGTTTTGCTCGACGCGAAGCGTTGAGGTTGTTGCGCCAGTTCGCATCTTGAGCGCCTACAACCGAAAAGCATGTAGGCCTGTCACGCAGGGAACAGCGACGCTGTTGATGACCATGGAGACTCGCGCACTCTCGTTGACGGGAGTGCGACGCTGTGGATTGCAGAGCGGACGACAGTATCGACGAAAAATTCGCACGCGCTTGGCGTGCGAACCAGCCCATGCTGCTGCGGCGAGCACGCCGCCTCGCGGGTGGCCATTTGGATCGTGCCGATGAGTTACTGGCGGCTACGGCGCTGAAGGCGCTGCAGTACACGCGGCACCGACCGAACTTCATCGAACGGCCCAAGGGCTTTCTGTTTGTCGTGCTGCGCCATGTCTTTGTCGACGGCGTGCGCCGTAGCGCACGCGAAGGTCTGGTGTTCGATGGGAGTGTCGATGTGTATGGCGAGCCTGCCGGGATGGGAGATGCCTTTGCGCCGTCGGCCATGCAGAAGCTCGAAGTCCAGCAACAAATCGCCTGCATCGAGGCGGCGCTGCGGGCGATGAGTCCGGCTCAGCGACGCCTGTTTGCCTTCCGCTTTATCGATGATCTGCCGTATCCACAGATCGCCGAACGTCTGGGTATCAATCAGCCGCTGCTGCGCAAGCGCGTGCAACTGATCCGTGATCGCCTGCGCGCGGAGATCGGGCGTGCGGCCATACCGCGCGATGAAGTGGGCGTCGCTGTGTTCACAACAAGCCAGACCCGTCGTTATGAAAAGGGCAGCGGTTCTCGCCGCCACGTGCCTTCACCGTCGACCGAAGGAAAAGACCATGGCTGACCCTCAAGTCAACGCCCAGATTACCGATGCCGTCACGCAGACAAACGTGAAAGTGGTAGCGGAGGCGCCGGCACAGGCTATCGCCGCGCTCTATCAGGTCGCAAGCCATTCCGCAGGGCTTTCGCTGCAGAACGCAGTGCATAGCCAGCAAGCCCTCAACCAGATTTCCAACGCGGTGGTGTCGCGAGCGGTCGCGATGATCATGTCGATCGCAGAGAAACCATAGACGTGCTTCCGGACCGCGAATCGACTCTGGCGTAGGGGAGGGGAATCGAGATGGCCTTCTGGTCGAAATGGATCTCGGGTAGCCGGACACCGCGTGCGGCATCCGGGGAGGACGACGGTGGCAACACCGGTGGGTCGGGGCCCGCACCCGCGCCCGTGCAAGCGCCCGCGCCGGCACCTGCACAGACGCAAGCACCAGCACCAGCACCAGCACCAGCACCAGCACCATCTCCCGCGCCTGCTCCTGCGCCACCTGCTCCGCCACCGTCGAATGTGCGCACGCTCATGACCGAGCGGATGCTGCAACAGAACCCGACGCCACCGGATACGGATGCGCTGAATCCGTCGATTGTGCAGGCAGTGCAACTGAGCAATGCGGAAACGGCAGGCTATGCCGCGTCACAGATCGCGCTAGGCCCGGACATGATGATCAGTCAGGCATCGGGTCTCGTCGCGCAAGCGGCAGCGAGTTATTTCGACGGCGTGAGCAAGCTGGTGCTGGCGAGTCAGGGCGTGTTGCTCAAGCAAATGACTCAGGCATTGGCGGAACAGAAATTGGTAGAGGCCGGCGAAGACGCGCTAGGCATCGTCGCTACGGATTTGTTGATGGCCGCGGCGGCAGCGGTTGCGGCGGCAGCCGGTGCGATGGAGGCAGAGTCAGCGAGTTTCGCCATCGACCGCATCGATCAGAGCATCGCCAAGTACAGCAGCATGCTCGCTGCACGCAAAGCGCCACCCACGCAGTAAGGAACCGGTACCTGGTGCCACCTGACATCGCGAGGAACTTCCATGGCTTACTTCAAATTATCGTCGCCGGTCCCGGTGCACGACTACCCTTACGACTTTCATAGTCATCTGACCGGCATTCTTCCCGTTCGGGGAAAGGACGAACCGTCGCTCGTTCGTTGGTTGTCCGGTTCAGACGGCGATGCTGGTGAGGTGGCGCTGTTCCAACAGGCCTTGTCGTACATGCTTGCGGCCAATCCGTTCGACTACCTCACGCGGCGGGCCGACCGGACAAGCTACGAGCGTGGCGAATGTGCGGCGGAGAATATCTACATAGCGTGCGTACTGATCGCGCAACGGATGCGCCCCTACGAAAGCGTGGCAGAGTTGCCGGTGACCGACCCGCGGTTGTATCGCGCCGCGCAGGAATCGGTGCGGGCCGCCATGCTGAGCCCTGGCGAGGATCGCACGTGGGTGGCTGCGCTGGCGCGCTACTTCAACGGCAAGATCTATTCGAGCAACAAGTTCACACCGTTCGACGATGCCTACAAGATGCGGTCGGTGCTGACTGACCAGGTGAACGATGCGGAGAAGAAGCCGGACGGCGTGAAGTTCGGTAAGAAATACGAGGACTTCATTGTCGGCACGCTGAAGTACCTCAAGGGGAAGGGGATCAAGCACATCCAGATTCCCGCTGGCGCAGGTGACATCGATATCCTCGACGCCAAAGTGGAGAAGTTCAACGACGACGAGAACACGCAATACCGCGTGCTCGTGCATACGCCATCCGCCTACATGAGTGCGAGCAGTCTTGCTGCTGACTTGGCGAACATCCTCAAGAAGCTCACGGACGATAAACTGAAGTGCACCATCGGCATTGATCTGCTTGGGGTGGAAAACCGTGTCGCTAACTACGATGCCTTGTTCGACTTTCTGCGCAAGCAGAAAGGGGTGCTGACTGAGGCGCTCAAGAGCAAACATTCGAAATCCATCGTCGTGCATATCCATAACGGCGAAGGTGCGAGCTCGGCAGCCGATCATCGTTCCATGATCGGGTACTATTTGGCGTACGGTGACCCTGCGCCCGACGCCGATTTCTACAAGGCACTGGCTTGCTATATCGGCCGTTGTGCCCAGTCCGCCACGGAGCGCCGCGCCACCGAGAGCGCGGGAACGCGCGGCGCACCTGGTTACGGTGTGGGTATCTTCTCGCGCCTTTTCGACGAGCTGTTCCTGAGCAGCTCGTTGACGCACCGGGGATGCCAATTGCGGCGTTTCGATATCAACGGCGAACGCAGCCGCGAATTGGCAGCCTACAACGCGAAGCGCAGCGTGATGGCCCTGAGCGAAATGTTCGACTCGCCTGTCGAAAAGGGCGGCAACCAGACTTGGTATGCGCTGCTCGCGGGCGATGGGTCGCCGTACACCTTCCGCCTTGGCCACGATTACTACTATCGGAACTTCGTGGCCGCGAAGTACCCCGTTCTCGCGTTCGATACCAATCTCGGGAGCAACGCCATCACAGGCGCGGCAGCCTTGTTCAAGTCAGCGGAGTCGTACCGCATCAACAAGGGCTTCAGGCATCTGGACGGCTACATTGATACCGATGTGCTCGCGGCGGTATCCGCCTCCATTACCTATATGTCCAGCGATTCATTGAACCAAGAGCAGATCAACTACTACGTGGACCTGAGCAAGAAGCTCGGTGATATGAAGGATGTGTTGGCGGATGTCCAGGTCGCGGAGACGATCAAGGGCTTCCTGAAGGTTGCCTTGGGGCCGCTGGGGTATTTCGTCGCCGATTATCACTACGTCAACTTTGCGAAGCTCGTGGTCAGCGTTGTTGGGGAGTCGACGGAACCGTCCGTTCGGTATCAGGCGCTGGCGCGCGTGAACTCCATTTTCCTGAACTGGCGCTCGTATCTGTTAGGGGCCGATGGCCAGGGCGTTGAGCACAGCGATATCCAGGACGAGTTTGTGCGCATGGTGATCTTGATTGCCTACAACCTGCTTCCAGTGGGCCAGACGGTATTGGCGTCGGACACGGTGCTGACCCTGCAGCGGGTGATCCTTTCGATGGCCGATGCCTATTGGCTGCAAACCATCGGGTCGCTCGCCGGCGAGCGTGCGTGGGGCAAGCGCAACATCGAGGCGCTGGAGGGCTATCAGGCGCCGTCATCGGTGGTGAGCCTGCGACGTGGCAAGCAAGATCCGGGTCAGGCCGCATAGCGGAGGGCATGCCATGACAACAGCATCCGGCGACGAGATCGTCGATGACTTCTACCAGCGAGGGATGGGCGAGCTGACCAGCGCGCGCAGGGAAGCGTCTTCGCCAGCGCCTTCCTCGCCACCCAGGCAACGAGCATTGTTGGCGTTGCCGCACAAGTCGACGGTCACTCCTGACGATCCAGGCAAGCGGCCAAAGCGCTCTCGCGAGCAGCGCCTGGTGCTGGCGCTGGCCCGTCTGCTCGCCGCCCGCATGCGTTGAACGCCATGGCTGGAGACCTCCCCATGATCGACATCGACCAGGACAAGCTCGAGGGTTTGCGTGAGCTGATCAAGTTGTTGCTCGCGCTGACAAAGGCGGAGCGGCCACGTGCGATCTATCCCTATCCGCCGTTTGCGCCGCCACAGCCCGTGTCGCCGGTGCCCCCTCCACCAGGAACCAGCGAAGGCGGCATGAATCTGGTGCGTGCCGCGGAGATTGTGGAGCGTGGTGGCGCGCATGCGCTGGACGCGATTCGCAAAGGTACCGAGGAGGCCCGCAAAGCACTGCTTCGACTGGCGGAACAGCGCGATCTTGAGCAGCAGGCGGTGGAGCAGGTCGTTGAATCGTTGACGACGCTGAAAGCCTTGCAGCACCGACATCGGCATCAGGGCGAAGGCGACACACCGCAAGCGTCGCCACAAGCGAACGAACACGCCGCGGGTACGACACCGCAGCACGCGCAGAAAGCGGGCGGAAAGCGCAAACGTTGATTCACGCTGGCCCGCCGGGATCGTTTCACTTTCATGTACGGGAGCACCGTACCTAACCAGAGGAGCAACGACATGCCTATCCCCATTCCTGTCAACTCGCAGATCACCGATGCGGTCACTCAGTCCAACGTGAAGGTGATTGCCGAAGGCCCTGCCATGGCCATGGGTTCGATCTTTCAGACCATGGCGCATTCCACCAGTGTGCTGTACGAGAACGCGGTGACATCGGCACAGCAGCAGAACACGCTGTCGCAGGCCTCGGCCAACCAGGGCGTGATGCAGATCTACAGCCTGGATACCACCGCGACGGCGGCGGCCACGGAGAAGGTGGCGCAGGGCGGCGTGGCGGACAACCTCACCAGCCTGCTGTCGGTGATGAACGCCTTCAGCAATCAGTGACACCGACGCGCACAGCGTGCGCTGTGCGTTCTTGCATTTCTTTCGCGGCTTAGCCGCTTCATTGAATGGAGTTGAGTCATGACTGTGAATAGCCAGATCACCGATGCCGTTACCCAGACCAACGTAAAGGTCGTCGCAGAAGCGCCGGCCATGGCCATGGGGTCGATCTACCAGACGATGGCCCACTCGACGGGCATCCTGTTCGAGAACGCCGTGGCGCAGCAGCAACAGCAGAACACGCTGTCGCAGGCAGCGGCCAACCAGGGTGTGATGCAGATTTACAGCCTGGATACCACGGCAACCGCCGCCGCCAGCGAGAAGGTGGCGCAGGGTGGTGTGGCAGACAACCTGACCAGCCTGCTGAGCGTTCTGAACTCTTTCCGTAGCGGCTGAAGCGATCGGGCCGGCGGGACCGGACGGGAGCGCCTGTCCGGCCCGCCGAGGCGGGCGTGACGATCACGTTCCCGTTATCCGATGGCAGGCAGGTTACGAGGCAGCAGAACAAGATCCCGGGTTCCGTGGGGGCGGAAGGCGATTTCCGCGGGCAGCCGGGCGTGAATAGTTGTTATCCGGGCCGGTGCAGCCTGCATCGTGGACGATGCGCCGCACCTGCCATCAGGGGGCATTAGGCATGCAACTGGCTACGCGGCACGCGTCGCGTACGGCTGTGCGCAGCAGCCGTTCGACAGTCTTGGATGTGGATAGTCGCCGCGCGTTGCTCGCGCGGTCCGAGTTGTTTGCGGGCCTTCCTGCCCCGGTGCTGGATGAGTTGGCGGGACGTTCGAATGCGCGTTATATGGACAGCGGCGAGCTGGTGTTTCGTAAGAACGATTCGGCTGACTTCGCCGCGTTAGTAGTGGAAGGCGTGGTCTACGCCATTCTGTATGGCCCGGATGGACGCGAACTGATCGTGGACATGGCGGGCTCCGGGCAGGCCATTGGTGAGGCCGCGCTGCTTGGCGCAAGCTGTCATCACTTCACGGCGGTCGCGGCGGGCATGGTGACCGTGCTGCTGCTCAGGCGCGTGCATCTGGCTGGGTTGCTGACCGAGCCGCAGTTTCTGCATCGCGTGATGCTTCTGCTTGCCGGGCGGGTAAGCCGCACGGCGAAGGCGTTGGAGACAATGTGTCTGTACAGCCTGGAATCGCGGCTGGCGCGCTATCTGCTGGACGCGACGGAACGAAGCGGGCGCGAACGTGGTGTGGCTCAGATCGAGCTGCCACCCACGCAAGGCATCCTGGCCTCCATGCTCAATGCGAGCCGACCCAAGTTGAACGCGCTGCTGCAGGGCTGGCAACGTGCGGGGTTAATCAGTCGCGAGCGGAACGTGCTTTACGTGCACGATTTCGAACAGCTGCGACTCAAGGCCTGCGCGCCGGAGCGACGGCTCTAGATCTCCATCAGATCACGGCCGACGATGATGCGGCCCTTGAAGTGTGGTGCAACGGCGTCACGCCATACTTCCTCTGGCACCGGTGGATTTCCTCCCGGCACGAAGTGATTGAGCACCAGCGTTTTCACACCGGCCTCGGTGGCGATGCGCCCCGACTTGTTCGGTCGTGGTATGGCTGGCCAGCAGGTGCTCGCGCAGCCGGGTGGCGTTTGGCTCGGTGGCGATGAGTTTGTCGAGCGCAGGGAGGTACATCACCTCGTGCACCAGAATATCGGCGCCGCGTGCGAGCGCCACGAGGTTTTCCGACGGTCGGGTGTCGCCCGAGAACACGATGCTGCGGTCGGGACAGTCAAAGCGGTAGGCGAAGGCCGGTTCCACGGGCGGATGCTGCACGAGCGCGGCGGTGACCTTTACCCGCGCATCCTGCATGACCAGCCCTGGGCCGGTGAGTTCGTGTGGCCGGATAAGTGGTGCCAGCGGTGGGCGGCCTTCGTCGGCAACGCGGGTGCGGATGTCGTAGTCGTTCATGGCGAGGAACAACCGTGTCATCTCGGTCAGCGGCGGCGGTCCCCATGTGTCCACTGGCGTATGCAGTGGGCCTGACCATGCCAGCCACAGCAGGTTGCCGTAGTCCGCGTTGTGGTCGGAGTGCTGATGGGTGATGAAGAGATGGCGGATCGACCCGAGGTTTAGCCCTGCCTTCACCATTTGGTGCGCTACGCCATTGCCGCAATCGATCACATAGGTCACCCCGTCCACCACGATGGCGCTGGCAGGGGCGGCGCGGTCCGCCTTAGGCGTGGGGCCGCCAGCCGTGCCGAGCAGGATCAGACGGGAGCGGGGCGATGTATCCGCACGGACGCGCCATGGTGATAGCGCACCCGCCGCGATGGCGAGCCCGGTGGCCTGCAACAGGCGTCGGCGCGAGAAGCGGAGTGTGGGAGGTGGCGACATGACGATGTGGTTAGCCATCGGGAGAGGCCAGTATGTCAGCCTGGCGTCGCACGTTCACTCGTCAACGCGTGGCGCAGGCCGGTGGCCTGCGCCGTATAACGAAGCCGGGATTCAGCGATAACCGTTGATGGTGTCGCGCAGCTCGATGGCGGCCTTTCGTGCCGCCTGGGCGAAATCTTCGCCGTTGCTGGCGTAGAGGATGGCGCGCGAGGAGCTGATCATCAGGCCGGTGCCGTTCGCTGTGCGGCCATGCTTGAGCACGGCCTCCACATCGCCACCCTGTGCGCCGATGCCGGGCACCAGCAACGGCATATCGCCGACGAGAGAACGCACCTTGCCCAGTTCCTCCGGCCATGTGGCACCGGTCACCAGGGCGCAGTTGCCGTTGGCGTTCCAGTCGCGTGCGATGGTTTCGGCAACGCGCAGGTACAGCGGCAGGCCGCCACAGTCAAGCGCCTGGAAGTCCGCACCACCCGGATTGGACGTGCGGCACAGCAGGATCACGCCCTTGTCGGCGCGCTCCAGAAACGGCTGTGCGGAGTCGCGGCCCATGTAGGGGTTCAATGTCACCGCGTCGGCCTTGAAGCGATCAAATGCCTCGGTGACGTAGTGCTGTGCCGTGCTGCCAATGTCGCCGCGCTTGGCGTCGAGGATGACCGGCACGTTGGGATGCTTGTCGTGGATGTGCGCGATCAGGCGCTCCAGTGCATCTTCCGCACGCAGCGCGGCGAAGTGCGCGATCTGCGGCTTGTAAGTGCAGACGACATCGGCCGTGGCGTCGACGATGTCGCGACAGAATTCGAACACGGCATCTGGCCGGCCCTTGAGGTGCGCGGGGAACTTTGCCGGTTCCGGATCGAGGCCAACGCAGACGAGGGAGTTGTGGTTAGCCCAGGCCTGTTGCAGGGATGGCATGAAGTGCATCGATTTTCTCCAGGGCTTACGCGACGGGGGAAAGGTCCAGCCATCGCTGTAGTGCGGTCACGATTTCTTTGGACTGTCGAGATTCTGCGCGCATCGTGGGCGTCTTGTGTCCCAACAGCACCACCGGATCACCGTGTGGGTAGGTCAGGCTGATCGCTTGAATGGACCACAAGGGGCCAACGGGCCCACCACGTGGCGCGAACACCTTTACGTCCAGGCCGGCAGGGCGCTTCAGTGGAAATGCCCTGGAGCGATGACGTCCCGACGCGATGTAATCCACGATGGTGACGCTGTCGCTTGTCCTGCACAGACGAATCGTTCGCCGGACGATGCCGTCGAAAAACACGAAAGGCATGAGCAGCGCCAGGGCAAACAACAACGCCGCAACGAACACCGCGACGCTGGCGCCTGCGCTCAGGTTTACCCCGGCATCATGCCGGTGAACTACCAGCCAAATGAGTGCGATGGGCACCAGCCCACCGATCACCAGGCTGCATAACCACATAAATGCCGCAGCGACATAATTTCTGCCGTCCATAGTCAGCTCCTGCGCGGTGCAGGAGCTGACCCGGTAGCCCAGCAGATGCATCGAAGTATGCTTTACGCGAGCTTCTTGTACTTCACGCGGTGCGGCTTGGCAGCCTCATCGCCGAGACGACGCTTCTTGTCGGCTTCGTACTCGTTGTAGTTGCCGGGGAAGAACTCCACGTGCGAGTCGCCTTCGAACGCGATGATGTGCGTGGCGATGCGGTCGAGGAACCAGCGGTCATGCGAAATGACCACGGCGCAGCCCGGGAACTCGAGCAGCGCGTCTTCCAGTGCACGCAGGGTTTCCACGTCCAGGTCGTTCGACGGTTCGTCGAGCAGCAGCACGTTGCCGCCCTGCAGCAGGGTCTTGGCCATGTGCAGGCGACCGCGCTCACCACCAGACAGCTGGCCAACGATCTTCTGCTGGTCGGTGCCCTTGAAGTTGAAGCGACCGATGTACGCGCGCGACTGGATCTCGAAGTTGCCGATGGTGAGGATGTCCGAACCACCGGAGACTTCCTGCCACACGTTGTTCTTCGGATCGAGCGCATCACGCGACTGGTCGACGTAGGCGAGCTTGACCGTGTGGCCGAGCTTCACTTCGCCGGAATCCGCCTGCTCCTTGCCCATGATCATCTTCATGAACGTGGATTTGCCGGCGCCGTTCGGGCCGATCACGCCGACGATGGCGCCCGGCGGGATCTTGAACGACAGGTCTTCGATCAGCACGCGGTCGCCGAAGGACTTGTTGACGTTCTTGAACTCGATCACTTCCTGGCCCAGGCGCTCGCCCGGCGGAATGAAGATTTCATTGGTTTCGTTGCGGCGCTGGTACTCGACCGAGTTCAGCTCCTCGAAGCGGTTAAGACGCGCCTTGCCCTTGGACTGACGGCCCTTGGCCGCTGAGCGCACCCACTCCAGTTCCTTTTCGATCGCCCTCTGACGCGACTTTTCCTGTGAGGCTTCCTGCTTGAGGCGGGCGTCCTTCTGCTCCAGCCACTCGGTGTAGTTGCCCTTCCACGGAATACCGCGGCCGCGATCGAGCTCGAGAATCCACTCGGCCGCGTTGTCGAGGAAGTAGCGGTCATGGGTGACGGCCACGACGGTGCCCGGGTAGTTCTGCAGGAACTGCTCCAGCCAATCCACCGACTCGGCGTCCAAGTGGTTGGTCGGTTCGTCGAGCAGCAGCATGTCCGGCTTGGACAGCAGCAGGCGGCACAGTGCCACGCGGCGCTTCTCACCACCGGACAGCGGGCCGATCTTGGCGTCCCACGCCGGCAGGCGCAGCGCGTCAGCGGCCACTTCGAGCTGGCGCTCCAGCGCGTGCGCGTCGTTCACCGCCAGGATGTTTTCCAGCTCCTGCTGTTCCTTGGCGAGCTTGTCGAAGTCCGCGCCTTCTTCGCCGTAGGCGGCATAGACCTCTTCCAGACGCTTCTGGGCGTCAAGGATGACGGAGACGCCTTCTTCCACGGCCTCACGCACGGTCTTCTCGGGATCGAGCTCCGGCTCCTGCGCGAGATAGCCAACCTTGATGCCCGGCTGCGGACGGGCTTCACCCTGGAAGTCCTTGTCGACGCCGGCCATGATGCGCAGCACCGTGGACTTACCCGCGCCGTTCACGCCCAGCAGGCCGATCTTGGCGCCGGGGAAGAAGCTCAGCGAGATGTCCTTGATGATGTGGCGCTTCGGGGGAACGATCTTGCTGACCCCGTTCATGGTGTAGATGTACTGCATGGAACCTCCGGCGGCGTGCAGAGCGCCAGCTGAAGGGCAGGCGGTGCGATTCAGAGTGGGTGTAAACCACTCATTATAGCGGCCTTAGAGCCTGTTCACGATCTCCGCGTAGCCCGCGTTGCTCTTGAGTGGCCCCCCAGGCGGGAGTGCGTGGCGCCGGGCCTGCCTGGTGGCAGGTCAAGCCGCGCGCTCCCGCCTGGGGGCCACTCAAGAGCAACCCTTCCTCGCTCCTCAGAGCGGCGCCATCCATGGCGCCTCCCCGCGTGCGGGCCGGGTCTGTTTGCCCACAGGCCGGCGTCATCACTCGGTCGTGTACGGACGTACACTCCTTCGTTCTTCCTTGTCCTGCGCGCAAACAGCTCCCGGCGCGGGCCACGCGGAGATCGTGAACAGGCTCTTAGGGTCGCTCCGGTGACGTGTGCCCCGGTACGGCGGCCGATCTGCCCGCCTTTCGCCACCCCGTGCCCGGGGAACCGCAGCCGCTACCGGCAGGCTGGTGTTTTCCCGGGAGAAAGCCCTCATGGCAAGGAGCACCGCGCTGGCGCCGCAGGGCTGGCTGCAGGTGGCAGCCACGCTGGATGAAGCGGCGGCGGTATGGGCCGCAGGCCACGGCCGCTGGGCGGTAGCCGCGCACGAATTGGTCTGCTTTGGCGTGAAACAGGCGCGCGCCTGCCTGTTTGGTGGGTGCCTGCTGGCGCTGCTGCTGGCCACCTGGGCTTGGTACCCCACGGGCGCATGGCTGGCCCGTTACGACTTTCTGGTGTTGGCGGCGTTGGCCTTGCAGGTGGTACTGGTGGCGTCAGGCCTGGAAACGCGCGATGAGGCCAAGGTCATCCTGTGTTTCCACGCGGTCGGCACGGCGATGGAAGTGTTCAAGACAGCGATGGGCTCGTGGGTCTACCCCGAGGCTTCGCTATTACGCATCGGTGGCGTGCCGCTGTTTACCGGTTTTATGTATGGCGCGATAGGCAGCTACATCGCGCGGGCCTGGCGGTTGTTCGCGTTCCGCTTTGTCCGGCATCCGCCGTTCATTGCCACGGTATGGCTCGCGGTGGCGATCTACGTGAACTTCTTCACGCATCACTTTCTGGCCGATCTACGTTGGCTCTTGTTCGCTGCGCTGGTGGTGTTGTTCGGGCGAACGTGGATCCTGTTTCGCATTCGGCACGCGTATCGGCGCATGCCGCTGCTGTTGGGATTCGTGCTGGTGGCCTCGTTTATCTGGATAGCGGAGAACCTCGGCACGTTCGCGGCGGCATGGCGCTACCCGACGCAACGTCACGGCTGGGAGTGGGTGCCACTCGGCAAACTGGGCGCGTGGTTGCTGCTGATGGTGATCAGTTACGTGCTGGTGTCCGCCGTGGCGCGTCGGCGGCGCCGTCCTTAGGGCTTGGCTGTGTCGAACAAGGCGCTGACTGTGCGCGTATGCAGCGACGCGGCATCGAAGCCGTCCGGCAGCATGCCGGCGATCTCCAGCATCACCGCGCCGTGCAGCGCGGCCCAGATCTGGTGACCAAGGATGGCCGGATCGGCTGCGACGGTGCCTTCGGCGATCATCACTTCCACGTGGGCCGAAATGGTGCGCCACATGCGTTCGTGGGCTTGGCGATACGCGGGATCGTCCCGCTGGGTTTCCGGGTACTCGAACATCAGCCGGTACGTGGCCGTGTTCTCGCGGGCGAAAGCGATATAGGCATCGCGCACGGCGCGGCTGCGCGTGCGGCCATCGCCGGGCGAATCGAGCGCGCGTTCCAGCGCTTCGGAAAAGCGGTTCAGGCCGCGCGCTCGCACGGCCGTAATGATGTCTTCCTTGTTGTCGAAGTAGCGGTAGGGCGTCATGGTGCCCACGCCCAACTCACCGGCTAGGCGCCGCATGGTGACGGCGCCGGGGCCTTCTTCCACGTACAGCCTTGCTGCCGCCTCGCACAGACGTTCACGGAAGGATTCGGTTTCCTGTTCGCTCAGTGCGCGGGGCACGTCAGTGGTCCTTCACGTCCAGCGTCTTGCGGAAGAAGGTCAGCGCATCGTCGTTGATCTGCTTGTGCACCTTGACGCGGTCCACGCCCGGCGGGTCGATGCACAGCTCGTTGATCTCCTTGGTCAGCACCGGTGCGCACGGGGTAAGAAACACCCAGTGATCGGCCTTCGGCACTTCCTTCACACCGGCCAGCGTGTGGATCAACGGCTGGATATGGCGCGCGTTGGCTTCTGGTCGCAGCACGTGATCATTCTGGCCGTAGTACAGGTAGATCGGCGCGCTGACCGTGTCGAAGCTGTGCGTATCGAAGATCAGGCTAAGCGGCGCCATCGCAAAGGCGGCCTTCACGCGCGGATCGGCGGTATCGCCGTAGCGATTCAACTGGCTTTGCCTCTGCTGCATCAGCTGGCGCAGGGTCAGGCCGGACTTCGTCGCCTCGGTCTGGAACTCGGCCAGTTTGCCGCAGACGTTGTCGTCTTTCGGGTAGCGGTCGCAGAAGTCCACGAAGCGGGTGAAGTCAGGTTTGGCACCGACAACCATCAGGCTGGTGTAACCGCCGGCGGAGAAACCCGCCACACCGATGCGCGCCGGATCGATCAGGGGTTTCCAGCGTGGATCGGCCAGCAGGGTCGAGATGGTCGACTTCACTTGTACCGGTCGGCCAGCCAGCACTTCGATATGGCCGACGCCGCTGGTGTCTTCGAAGTCATCCTTTGGATGGTTGAGCGTGGCCACGATAAAGCCGTGGCTGGCCAGGAAGGTCGCCAGATCATGGTGACCCAGGCGCGAACCGCCGTTGCCATGCGAAATCACTACCAGCGGTTTGGCACCCGGAATGGCAGGCGCATCCGGGATGGCGGCGACGTTGTACGGACCCATGGCCGTGGGGCCATGCATGGGCTGTGCTGACGGGTAGAACACGTACCCATCGGTGGGTTTACCACTGACCGGGTCATTGATCTGGATAGGGGCGATGCCCACACCCGTGACACTGGAGGCCAGGGCGGCCAGTGGCAGAAACAGGGTGAGGATCAGGGCAAACCGATAGAGCGCGAACAAGGACAACGGGCGCGCCTTGGCGCGCGGCGGCATGGTGGGCATGGCGAAAGTCCGGTGGCTTAGGTTGCGTGCAACGTACGGTACATTGTACGAAATGGCGCCGCAAGTACGCCCGAGGTGGCCGCAATAGCACATGACGGCTACAATTTCGCGTTCTAACCCTGCAACCACCCCAACGAGGTCAGGATGTTCCCGAAGCACGAGACGATCGCCGGTTACGACAATGAACTGGCACAGGCTATGGCCGACGAAGCCCGCCGTCAGGAGGATCACGTCGAGCTGATCGCTTCGGAGAACTACGCCAGCCCCCGCGTGATGGAAGCCCAGGGCAGCGTGCTCACCAACAAGTACGCCGAAGGTTATCCGGGCAAGCGCTATTACGGCGGCTGCGAGTTTGTGGACGTGGCCGAGAAGCTTGCCATCGATCGCCTCAAGCAGCTGTTCGGCGCTACCTATGCCAACGTGCAGCCGCATTCGGGTTCGCAGGCTAACCAGGCCGTGTACCTGGCGCTGCTCAACCCGGGCGACACCATCCTCGGCATGAGTCTGGCCCACGGCGGCCACCTCACCCACGGCGCCAAGGTCAATGTGTCCGGCAAGCTGTTCAACGCCGTGCAGTACGGCGTGAACGAGCAGGGCCTGGTGGACTACGACGAAGTCGAGCGTCTCGCCGTCGAGCACAAGCCGAAGATGATCGTCGCCGGCTTCAGCGCCTACTCGCAGGTGATGGACTGGGCGCGTTTCCGCGCTATCGCTGACAAGATCGGCGCTTACCTGTTCGTGGATATGGCGCACGTCGCCGGCCTGATCGCCGCAGGCGTGTACCCGAACCCGGTGCCGCACGCGCACGTTGTCACCTCCACCACGCACAAGACCCTGCGCGGCCCGCGAGGTGGTTTCATCGTGGCAAAGGACGCCGGCGAAGAGATCGAGAAGAAGCTGCAGTCCATCGTGTTCCCCGGTATCCAGGGTGGACCGCTGATGCACGTCATCGCCGCCAAGGCAGTGGCCTTCAAGGAAGCGCTGGAGCCGGAGTTCAAGACCTACCAGGCACAGGTGGTCAAGAACGCCAAGGCCATGGCCAAGACCTTCATCGAGCGCGGCTACAAGATCGTCTCCGGTGGCACCGAAAACCATTTGATGCTGGTCGACCTGATCGGTCGCGACGTGACCGGCAAGGAAGCGGAAGAGGCGCTGGGCAAGGCGCACATCACCGTCAACAAGAACGCCGTGCCGAACGACCCCCGCAAGCCCTTCGTTACCTCGGGTCTGCGCGTGGGTACGCCAGCCGTCACCACCCGCGGCTACAAGGAAGCGGATGTGGTCGAACTGACCGGTTGGATCTGCGACGTGCTGGATGCGCCGAACGATGACGCTGTCATCGCCAAGGTGCGCGAGAAGGTCACGGCGCAGTGCCATACGTTCCCGGTGTACGGCTGAGGCCGGGAAACAAGCGAAGGGGTTGAGAAGTGAATAAAGGCGTTTTTTCCGTACTCTCACTTCTCATGCCGCGTCGCTAGGCCATGCATTGCCCTTTCTGCCAGCACGAAGACACCCGCGTGATCGACTCACGCCTGACCGAGGACGGCGCCACCGTGCGCCGTCGTCGTGAGTGTCCGAAATGCAATGAGCGCTTCAATACCTTCGAAACCGCTGAACTCAAGCTGCCGACCATCGTAAAGAGTGGTGAGCGGCGCGAGTCGTTCGATGAGCACAAGCTGCGTGTGAGCTTTGAGCGTGCGTTGCAGAAGCGGCCCGTACCGACGCATTCCGTGGACTCCGCTGTGCGCGAGATCATCAATGACCTGCGCCGTTGCGGTGAGCGCGAGGTGCCATCGCGGCAGCTCGGTGAGTTGGTGATGCGCGAGCTGAAGAAGCTCGATCAGGTGGCGTATGTGCGCTTCGCTTCTGTGTATCGGAAGTTTGAGGATGTGCAGGCGTTTCGCGAGGAGATTGAGAAGCTGGAGCGCGATTTGCCTGAGTTGGAGGCGCTGCAGTTGTCGTTGTTGGGGGAGAGTGTGGCGCGGCGCAAGAAGTCCTGAGTTCGCGTTTTTTTCTCTCGCCCTTTTGGGGGGCAGTTTTGCGAAGCCGTTCCGGTAGGGGCGGCTTTTTTGTTGGTGGGTGGCAGGGGGGGGGGATGATCGCGGCGCTTGGCTCTTTCTTCTCCCTCTCCCCTGCGGGGAGAGGGTTGGGGTGAGGGGTGGGTGCTCGCCGCATTGCTCCAACTGAGCCGTCATCTCGGCGCCCCCCACGAAAAGGGGGCAAGGGCCGGGGTCTAGTTTCTGTATCGCTTGGTTGTCGCGTTGCGGCGACCTGGCTCGCCTGCGGCGGGCTTCCGAACTGCTACCGCAGTCCGGGTCACTTTCTCTTGCTTGCCCAAGAGAAAGCAACCGAAGAGAAGGGCACCCCCACTTGGCGCTGGCCGGTGAAGCCGGCCAGTTCGTGAGGGGCGGCCGGGCTTTTCGACAGGGCTTCCTGCCCTGGCGAAAAGGAATCGGCATCCATGCCGATCCCCCCTTCGGGCCTTCTCGTCCACCCCTCACCGCCGCACAGGGGGCCCGAAGGTCAAAAGCGGGAGACGGACGGCTCGTGCAGCGGAGCTGCACATCGCATCGCGGCAGGTCGCGTTGCTTCTGCTCTAGGGCGCAAAGTCAAAGAGGACGGACGATGCCCTTTCGTAGCGAGTTCTCCACCCCAACCCTCTCCCCGGAGGGGAGAGGGAGTAGTGCTGTAGGGCTGCCCAATTCTCGGACACTCACTTCGGGGACCACACCGGCAAAGCGCGAAACACAGAAGGCATGCCCCATACCCATCCCCAAGTGCTGCGAACGCGAAACGCCAACATCCACTGCGACCCTCATCCCCTAAACTGCCACCACCCATCGCCCCAAAGCGCCCAGCAATGTCCCCAACATTCACTGCCACCGACCACGCCCACATGGCCCATGCCCTGCGCCTGGCCGAGCGTGGCCTCTACACCACGCATCCCAATCCTCGCGTTGGCTGCGTAATCGCCCACGGCGAGCAGGTCGTTGGCACGGGGTATCACCAGCGGGCGGGTGAGCCGCATGCCGAGGTCTATGCACTGCGCGAAGCGGGTGAGCAGGCACGTGGGGCGACGGCCTATGTGACGTTGGAACCTTGCGCGCATCACGGCCGCACGCCGCCGTGCGCGGATGCACTCATTGCGGCGGGTGTGGCGCGTGTAGTGATTGCTGCGGAGGATCCGTTTCCGCAGGTCGCAGGTCGAGGCATCGGCAAGCTGCGCGATGCGGGTATCGCGGTGGAAACTGGGCTGATGCGCGATGCAGCGCGTGAACTCAATATCGGCTTTTTCAGCCGTATCGAGCGTGGGCGCCCCTGGGTACGCGTAAAGCTGGCGATGAGTCTGGATGGACGCACCGCGCTCGCCAATGGCGAGTCGAAGTGGATCACTGGCGAAGCGGCACGTGCGGACGTGCAGCGCTGGCGCGCGCGTGCCTCGGCGATCTTTACGGCGTCGGGTACGGTGCTGGCGGACAATCCGCGCCTTACTGTGCGCTTGCCCGAGGGCGAGGCATTTACGCCGCCGTGGCGCGTGGTGCTCGACAATCGCCTGCGTACGCCGTCGGACAGCCATGTGCTTGATGGCACGATGCCAACGCTGGTGCTGCACAACGAACAATACGCACCGGTGGACCCGCGCTTTCAGGCGGTGGAGTTGGCCGTGGTGGCGGAGAAGGGCGGTGCCATGGATCTGCACGCAGTGATGGATGAACTCGCGCGGCGGCATATCAGCGAAGTGCACGTGGAGGCAGGTCCTAATCTGTGCGGTTCCCTGTTCGCGGCAGGGTTGGTGGATGAATTGCTGCTCTACATCGCCCCGGTCCTGCTTGGCGACAACGCGCAACCCTTGCTCGGCCTGCCATCGCTGACGGACATGGCCTCGCGCTGGAAGTTGCGCACCATCGACCGTCGGGTGCTGGGCGACGACCTGCGATTGCAGCTTCGCCCCATCGCCTGAAGGCATTTCCCAACGTCTGGCAGCCTGGATGCAAACCATGACTCCGTCCCATCCGCCGCTTCACGTCCTGAGTGACGCTGAGCGCTCGTTCTTTCGCGAACAGGGTTACCTGGTACGCAAGCTCCTCGACGGCGCGACTGTCGCCCGTTATGTCGCTGCCGTGGATGAGGCGCGGCGCGAAAGTGGCCAGTCACAGCGTATGAGCAATCTGCAGTTTCTGCAGCCGGGCAAGGCGATTCACGGCATCCAGGACATCGTTTGCGACGAGGGTGTCCTCGCCGTATGTCGTGACTTGTTGGGCGAGGGCATCATCGTGGACGGCGCATCGCTGTTCTATGCCGATGCGGGTGTCGACTATCGGCAGGGCTGGCATCGCGATGTGCTGCAGGTGCCGGACGATCAGGTCGACCTGAGCTGGTTCAGCGATGACTACCACTACAACTACGTGCAGATGAACATGCCGCTCACCACGGATGGCTGCCTGTGGATCGTGCCGGGCAGCCATCGTCGGCAGCTCAATGCGCAGGAGCGGGCGATCTTCGGCAACACCGAAAAGATGGCGCCTGTCGATGCGCCGGAGTTATCCGCCGGTCAGCAGATCCTGCTGCAGCCCGGCGAAGCGGTGTTCTATAACAACTACGCCGTGCATCGCGGCTGGGGTGGAGTCCTGAAGGATCGCCGTATCACGATCCATTTGGGCTTCCACTCGACGCAGCACGCACCCACGCTGCATTTCGGTGTGCTCGACCATACCGAGTACAGTCTCGACTACCTCTCGTCGCTACAGCCTTGCGTGCGCGAGGCTCTGCGAGCACATCTGGTCGAACGCGCACGCCACCCTGAAGTGAATGTGTTCCACGCCTATCACCAGCAGTTCCTGAAGCAGGAGTTCAAGACCACATGACGACGGCAGCGATACGCTGGGGCATCATCGGTTGCGGCAATGTCACCGAGGTGAAGAGTGGTCCGGGTTTCAGCAAGACGCCCAACTCCGCGTTGATCGCAGTGATGCGACGCGATGGCGAGAAGGCGCGTGACTACGCCGAACGCCACGGCGTGCCGCGCTGGTACGATGATGCCGCGAAACTCATCGCCGATCCGGACGTCAACGCGGTTTATATCGCCACGCCGCCGTCAACGCACAAGCGCTACGCGCTGATGAGCATCGCGGCAGGCAAGCCGGTCTACGTGGAAAAGCCGATGGCAATGGACCATGCGGAGTGCGAAGCGATCATCCACGCAGGCAAGCAGGCAAACGTGCCGGTTTTCGTCGCTTACTATCGTCGCAGTCTGCCGCGCTTTCAGAAGGTGCGCGAGCTGATCTTCGGCCAGCAGGCCATCGGCAAGCCACGCATCGTCAATACGGTGTTGTACGAACCGCACCATCGGCGTTACCACGATCCGGCGAATCTGCCGTGGCATGTGGTGCCGGAGATTTCCGGTGGAGGCGTATTCATGGACATCGGCTGCCATACACTCGACATCATTGACTGGCTGTTCGGACCTATCGTTGCGGTGGATGGGCAGGCCAGCAATCAGCTCGGTGCATACAGTGTGGAAGACGGCGTCGCGATGTCGTTTGCGTTTGGCAACGGCATGCTGGGCACGGGCATCTGGAACTTCGACAGCTTCAAGCATCACGACCAGATTGAAGTGATCGGGGACAAGGGGCGCATCGCCTTCGCCACTTTTGGTGACGGACCGATCCACGTGGAAACCGCGGATGGCTCGCACGAGTACCGCGTGGCCAATCCGTCGCACATCCAGCAGCCGTTGATCGAAACCATCGTGGCCGAGTTGACCGGGAAGAAGGGCGCGTGCCCTTCCACGGCTGAAAGCGGCGCGCGCACCAGTTGGGTGATGGATCAGGTGCTGCGCCAGTATCGCCAGGAAAGCGGGCAAGCCATCGGCGGGTAACAGTGCCGCGCGCTTCCTGTAGGGAAGCGCGCGGAAGCTGGCGGCAATCGTTACTTCGAGAAATCGATGACGATCTTGCCGAAGTGCTTGCCGGTGGCCATGAGGTCGAAAGCATCACGCAACTGGTCGAAGCCGTAGACGCGATCGATCACCGGTTCGAGGTGGGCAAGTTCGACGGCGGCATTCATGCGTTCGTGCGACTCCAACGGCGCCACGGAAATACCCTGCAGGTGAATGCGCTTGAGCAAGGCCTGGGTGAGGGTGAGCGATGCCTCGTTGCCACCCATGAAGCCCACCAGCCCGATAAAGCCGTGCATCGCCACCGCATCCATCGATTGCCGTAGCGTGGAGGCACCCACCGTTTCGATCACCGCATCCGCGCCGCGTCCGCCGGTAGCTTCGAGTACCTGCGGGCTCCACTGCGGATGCCTGACATAGTTGATACCGACGTCGGCGCCCAGCGCCTTGGCTCGTTCCAGCTTCTCGTCGCTGGAGGACAGTACGATGGCGCGCGCGCCGCGCATCTTCGCGAACTGCAGGGCGAACAGCGACACGCCGCCCGTGCCCAGCACAAGCACCGATTGGCCGCTGGTGACATGCGCCAGTTCCAGCGCATGCCACGCGGTGAGTGCGGCGATGGGCAGCGTCGCGGCCTGTAGGGCATTCAGGTGTGCGGGTGCGTGTGCCAGTGCATAGGCGTCGAAACAGGCTAGGTCGCGCATGACGCCATCATCCGGCCCGCCAGGCTCGGCACCGACCCATTCCGGGCGGATGGCGCCGGCAATCCAGCGCGATTTGTAGACGGTGGTCACCCGATCGCCGGGCTTGAAGCGGGTCACGCCCGCGCCGACGGCGAGCACGGTGCCCGCGCCGTCCGACACCGGGATGATCGGCAGCTTCACGTCGCGATAAAGGCCGCCTTGGGCCATCAGCAGATCGCGGTAATTGAGCGAGGCCGCTTCCAGCTTGACCAGTACTTCGTTGGGAGCAGGTTGGGGTTCCGGCAGGTCGACACGTTGCAGTTGGTCCAATCCGAAAGCGGGGAGGCGATAGGCGCGCATGGCGAGACTCCGTGGGGGAATGGCGCCATCCTCGGGCTCTACGCTTCTGATGATAATCTCTGCATATTGCACATCATTTGTTCGCTCAATGAATAAATCATTCGAACTGACGCCGACCCGGGTGCGCGAGCTGCGCGCCTTTGCGATCTCTGCCCGGCTGCTGAATTTCTCGCAGGCCGCGCGTGAGGCCGGTTGCACACCATCCGTGCTGAGTCGGCGCATTGCCTCGCTGGAAGATGCCGTGGGCACGCGGTTGTTCATGCGCACTACGCGTCGCGTCACGCTGACCGCACGCGGTGAGCAGTTGCTGGCGCATTGCGAACGACTGGAACAGGTGATGACCGACCTGGCCGTGGATCTGCGTCCGCAGGATGGCGAACCGCAGGGGCGTCTGTGCCTGCATTTGCCTCGCACCTACGGGCGCGAGCGTGTTGCGCCGCTGGTAGCGCGTTTCATGGCGCGGCATCCGCAGATACGCATCGACGCCACCTATGACGACACCTACGTCGATCTCGTGGCAGGGAGGGTCGACGCGGCGGTGCGCGTGGGTCGGCTGGCGGACGCCAACGTGGTGGCCCGGCAGGTAGGAACGATGCGCCGCTATCTGTGCGCCTCGCCGGCTTACCTGAAGACGGCACCACCGCTCAATGACCCCGCCGACCTCAAGCATCACCGCTGCCTCGAGTTCAGCGGATTGCGCACTGGTTCGCTGTGGCAACTCCATCAACAACGTCGGCGCCGCTCTGTGCGCATTGATCCCGTCATGCGGTGCAATGACGTCCAGGCCGTGCGCGATGCGCTGCTGGCCGGGGTCGGCGTTGGCATCATGGGCGATTACATGGGTGATCCACTGGTGACGCAGAAGCGCCTGGTCGAGGTGCTGTCGCCGTGGCAGTTGGGCGAGTCTCCGATCCATCTGGTGTGGTTGCCGGGGGCAGACCGTGTGCCCGCGGTGCGCCTGCTGATCGACTATCTGGTGCAGGCCATGAAGCAGCCTTAAGGACGCGGTGTTCACCACCGTGGACAACGGGCGAGGCGGCCCTCGCCGGGGTTGGTGCTAGAATCCCCGGGCCGGTTCGCCGGCAAAACCACAAAACGACGTCTTCAGGGCGGGGCGAAACTCCCCACCGGCGGTAGGTCCAAGAGCTTGCTCAACGTCTTCGCATAATCCGGATTGGGCCTGTGCCTCCGCCAGAAAACGGCGCACGGCTTGGCCTGACAGCCAGTCAGGCGCTGCGCCGCGCACCGTCTCCTGACGAAGGCACAGACCCAATCCGGGTCACGCGAAAACGCTGACCAAGCTCCGGGATGAGCCCGCGAGCGCTTCCAGGTCATCGGAAGGTCAGCAGATCCGGTCCAATGCCGGAGCCGACGGTTGGCAGCCAGTGATGGCTTCCAGATAGTCCGGATGAGAGAAGACGGTACGGTGCTCGCCTTCGCTGGCGTGCGCCTGCCTGACGCCTTGGGGCGTTTTTCGCATGTTTTTCGACGCGGGAAACGTTTCATGTCCAAGCATCGTTGCTACTTTTTTGCCGCCTCCCTTCCGGAGGTGCGCTGATGTTCACCGGCATCATTCAGACCGTGGGCCGCATCGCGCGGCTGGAACCGCGTGGCGGTGACGTACGCCTGTACGTGGATACGGCCGATCTCGATCTTTCCGACGTGCAACTGGGCGACAGTATCGCCGTGTCCGGCGTGTGCCTGACGGCGGTAACGCTGGAGGCGCGCGGATTCAGCGCGGACGTCTCTAACGAAACGCTGTCGCTCACCACGTTGGGCAAGCACAAGGCTGGCGATCCGGTGAATCTGGAAAAGGCGCTGCGCCTTGCTGATCGCCTCGGCGGGCATCTGGTCTCCGGCCACGTGGACGGCGTGGGCAAGGTGGTGTCGATCACGCCGGACGGCCGCTCGCTGCGCTGGGTGTTCGAAGTGCCTGCCGCGCTGTCGCGCTACATCGCAGCCAAGGGTTCCATCTGCATCGACGGCACCAGCCTCACCGTGAACGAGGTGAATGGGCATCGCTTTGGTGTGAACCTTATTCCCCATACGGTGGAACACACAGCGTTCCACGCAAGAAAGGCGGGTGACGCGGTGAACATCGAGGTGGACGTGGTGGCGCGCTATATCGAGCGGCTGATCGCGGGCGGCGAAGCGCCAAAGCTCGATGCGGCGTTCCTCAAGCAGCACGGGTTTGCTTGATGCTCGTCGTCCCCGCGAAGGCGGGGACCCAGTGACTTTCGTACGCATTCAAGGCGCTGGATCCCCGCCTTCGCGGGGATGACGTATACAGGCGGCGCTACCGTAAATCTCTTTTGGACACATCCATGAGCTTCAACACCATCCCCGAAATCCTCGAAGACATCCGCGCCGGCCGCATGGTTGTGATTCTCGACGACGAAGATCGCGAGAACGAAGGCGACCTGATCATGGCCGCGCAGATGGTGCGCCCGGAGGACATCAATTTCATGGTGCGCGAGGCGCGCGGCCTCGTGTGCCTCACGCTTACCGAACAGCGCACGCGCCAGCTGGGCCTCAAGCCCATGGTGGTGGACAACACCTCGCCCTACCAGACCAACTTCACCGTCTCCATCGAAGCGGCCGAAGGCGTGACCACGGGTATTTCGGCGCATGACCGCGCACGCACCATCCAGGTGGCAGTGAAGTCGGATGCGAAGCCGCAGGACCTCTCGCAGCCGGGTCATATTTTCCCGCTCACGGCGCAGCCGGGCGGTGTGCTAACGCGCGCCGGCCATACCGAGGCAGGTTGCGACCTTGCTGCGTTGGCAGGCCTTGAGCCGTCGGCGGTGCTGATCGAGATCCTGCACGAAGACGGTTCGATGGCGCGTCGCCCCGAACTGGAAATTTTCGCGAAGAAGCATGGCCTGAAGATTGGCACCATCGCCGACCTGATCCGCTATCGCCTGGAAACCGAAAAGACGGTGCAGCGCGTGTATGAGGGCGAGGTGGATACGGAGTTCGGCCCGTTCCGCCTGGTGGCCTATCGCGATGCAATCCGCCACGGCCTGCACTTTGCGCTGGTGCGCGGCACGGTGGACGACGGCGAGCCGGTGCTGACGCGCGTGCACGTGCGCAACACCTTGTCCGATGTACTGCATTTGCAGCGCGACGATCTCGGCCTCACCGTGACTTCCGCGCTACGCCGCATTGCGGACGAAGGTCGCGGCGCGCTGTTGGTGCTGTCGGGCGAAGATACGGCCGACGCACTGCTGCGCCGACTCAATCGCGAGCCGGCGGTGCAGGCGCCGGAAGAGGCGCAGCAGCAGGAGTGGCGTCAGTTGGGTTTGGGTGCACAGATCCTCGCGGACCTCGGCATTCGCCAACTGAGCGTGCTGGGCACGCCGCGCAAGATGGTGGGCCTGGGCGGCTTCGGCCTGGAAGTGACCGGGTACGTGTAAACGTCGTGAGTCCTGCAGGAGCGCAGGTTCCGCGCTCCTGCAGAAGCTTTGCCGCGGCACGCCACTTCCGCGCCATGTCCCGGTCGGCATACTCCGGACTTTGAGCCAAGAGCCCCCACCATGACCTCACCGACCCTCCGCCTCATCGCTCCGTCGGGCTACCCGCATGACCGGGAAGCCATGACACGCGGCATCGCGCGCCTGCGTTCGGCCGGTTGCGTCGTGGAGGGTGTGGACGTGCTGGATCGCGTGGAGCATCGCTTCGCGGGCAACGATGACGCGCGCGTGGCAGACATCAATGCGCTAGCCACGGCGCACACGCTGCCGGATATCGCGCTGTCGGTGCGGGGCGGTTATGGCGCCACGCGCCTGCTGGAGCACATTCACTACGACGCCATGCGCGAGCGCCTTGCGGGCACGAACACGCTGCTGGTCGGCCACAGCGATTTCACGGCCATCCAGATGGCCCTCTACGTGAAGTGCGGACTCATCACCTTCGGTGGCCCGATGCTGGGGCCCGATTTCGGCGCGCCCGAACTCAACGGGCTCATGTGGGAACACTTCTGGCGCGCCGTGGGCGAGCCAGAGTCCGCAGCGAGTTGGAACACGCCGACTCAGGAGGAGCTGGACGTCGAAGGCCCGCTGTGGGGCGGCAACCTCGCCATGCTGTGCAGCCTGCTGGGTACCCCGTACTTCCCGGCCATCGACGACGGCATTCTGTTCGTGGAGGACGTGGGCGAACCCCCCCCCTTCCGTATCGAACGCCTGCTGTACCAGTTGCACCTGTCGGGCGTGCTGGATCGCCAGAAGGCGCTGGTGTTGGGCCATTTCACCCACTGCCGCCCGCATACCTATGACAACGGCTACGACACCGGGGCCGCCTTCGAGCAGATCGCCCGGGTGGCCCGTATCCCGATTATCCATGGCCTGCCGTTCGGCCATGAGGTGGACAAATTCACCCTTCCGTTTGGTGCGCCGGCCCGCCTAGAGGTGTCGGCAGGGCGCGCCAGCCTGACATTCCGGGGGCATCCGGTGCTTGCCGGGGCGATCTCCCGGCCCGATCCGGGCACGTTGCCCCAAATCCCGTAAAATAGACGGCCCCGCCGGGCCATACCCCAGGAAACACGTTCAATGAAGATCATCGAAGGCGATTTCGCCACGCCCAAGGGCCGTTTTGCCATTGTCGCCGGCCGTTTCAACGGCTTCGTCGTCGAGCCTCTGGTGGCTGGCGCGCGTGACACGCTGGTGCGCCATGGCGTGAAGGACGACTCGATCGAACTAATCCGCGTGCCCGGCGCGTGGGAAATCGCGCTGGCCGCCCATAAAGTGGCCAACTCCGGCAAGTACGCTGCGGTGATCGCGCTGGGCGCCGTCATCCGTGGTTCCACTCCGCATTTCGACTACGTGGCCGGCGAGTGCGCCAAGGGCCTGGCCCAGGCGGCTTATGCCTCCGGCGTGCCGGTGGCGTTTGGTGTGCTCACCACCGACAACATCGAACAGGCCATCGAGCGCTCCGGCACCAAGGCCGGCAACAAGGGCGCGGATGCTGCACTGGCCGCGCTCGAGATGGTCAACCTTTACGGAAAGCTGTGATGACGCGTCCCGAAGGCATCGACCTGGCCGCACGCTCGCGTGCGCGTCGCCGCGCGCTGCAGGCCATCTATGCATGGCAGATCGGCGGTAGCCGCATGGCTGCCGTGATCGAGCAGTTCCGCCACGAGCAGGATATGGAAGTGGCTGACCTCGAGTACTTCGAGGATCTGCTGCGCGGCGTAGAGCAGCATGTCGAGGCCATCGACGACGCCTTGAAGCCCTACGTGGATCGCGAAGTCGGCCAGATCGACCCGATCGAGCGCGCGGCCCTGCGCCTGGCTACGTACGAGCTGAAGTATCGCCCGGACGTGCCGTACCGCGTGATCATCAACGAAGCCATCGAAGTGACCAAGCGCTTCGGCGCTGATCATGGCCACAGCTATGTCAACGGCGTGCTGGACAAGCTGGCCACCGCACTCCGTTCCACCGAGAAGCGCGGTTGATGAACGGCGCCACGGAGGTTACGTCCGTGGTTCCGGTGCTCGATACCGGACGTTTGCGCCTGCGTGCGCACCGTGCTGAAGACCATGCCGAACGCGTCGCCATCTGGTCCGATCCCGAGGTGACGCGTTTCATCGGCGGCCGTCCATTGACCGCCGAAGAAGTGTGGCGGCGCTTCCTGCAGTACATGGGCTTGTGGAGCGTGCTCGGCTACGGCTATTGGGCTGTGGAAGAGAAAGCCACCGGCCGCTACATCGGCGACATCGGCTTTGCCGACTTCAGGCGCGAGATGGAGCCGTCGCTGCACGGCATGCTGGAGTTCGGCTGGGTGCTGGCGCCGCATGTTCACGGTAAAGGCTACGCGAGCGAAGCGGTAGCCGCCGCCGTGGCCTGGGGCGAGCAGCACTTTGGCGGCCGACGTGCCGTGTGCATCATTTCTCCCGAGAATCTGCCTTCCATCCGCGTGGCCGAGAAAGCCGGCTTCACGCACTGGCAGGACACCCTCTATCACGGCAGCCCGACCATCGTCTTCAGTCGATAAGTCCTGCCATTCCGACGAGGAAGCTCGCCATGGAATTTCGACTGATCGACCGCATCCGCGAACGCACCGCACAGGGGCGCGAGGACGTAAAGCTGGGCATTGGCGATGACGCCGCCATGGTCGCTCCGCCCGTTGGGCAGGAAGTCGCGATCGCCATCGACACGATGGTGGAAGGCGTGCATTTCCCCGTGGGCACGGCGGCTGCCGACATTGGCTGGAAATCCCTGGCGGTGAATCTCTCCGACCTCGCGGCCATGGGCGCGAGCCCTGCATGGGCGCTGCTGGCGTTGACCTTGCCGTCGCAACCGGCGGAACAGCTCCGCCAGTTCATCGACGACTACGCGGAAGGTTTTGCGCAACTGGCGCAACCGCATCGCCTTGCACTGATCGGCGGAGACACGACGCGTGGTGCGTTAACCATCAGCGTGGCCGTGCATGGCTTCGTGCCGCCGGGCAAGGCGCTGACGCGCGCGGGCGCACGTGCTGGCGACGTGGTGCTGGTCACCGGCACGCTGGGCGATGCCGCCGCAGGGCTCAAGCTATGGCAACGTGGTGCGCGCGTGGACGAAGGCGACGGTCGCGCTGCGTACCTGATCGAACGTCTTCACCGACCCACGCCACGCCTCGCCGCTGGGCTTACGCTGCGTGGCCGCGCCAGCGCGTGCATTGATGTCTCCGATGGCTTGCTAGCCGATCTCGGCCATATCTGCGAAGAGAGCGGGCTGGGCGCGGAGATCGACGCGGAACTGCTGCCGCGTTCGCCCATGCTGATGGCCAGCTTCGACGAGCTGACCGTGCGGGACTTTGCGTTGGCCGGCGGCGATGATTACGAATTGTGTTTCACCGTGCCGGCCGCGTTGGTCGCCGACGTGCAGAGCGACCTTGCACGCTTGGGTTGCGGCGCCACGCGCATAGGACGCATGGTGGAAGGCGAGGGCGTACGCGTGCGCGACGCCCAGGGACAATGGCTGGAAGCCGCGCACCGCGGCTGGGACCACTTCGCATGAGCGACAAAAAGATCCTCACCCCTGAACAACGCCGTCAGTTGCTCGCCACGCCGGCAGGCTGGTTGGCCTGCGGTTTCGGTTCGGGCCTCGCGCCGGTAGCGCAGGGCACGTTCGGTTCGCTGGCGGCGGTGCTGCCATGGTTATTTTTACGCACGTTGCCGCTGCAGCTGTACGTCTTCGCCATCGCGGTGGCGTTCTCGATAGGCGTATGGGCTTGCGGCGTGGCGGGGCGCGCGGTGGGCGTGGATGATCACCGCAGCATCGTGTGGGATGAGTTCGTGGGCTTGTGGATCGCCTTGATCCCGGCGCTGGTAGCGCCGTGGTGGAGCGTGGTTGTGGGCTTCGCGTTGTTCCGTTTGTTTGATGTGTGGAAGCCGTGGCCGATTGGGTGGCTGGATCGGCGCCTCAAGGGGGGGCTTGGGGGTGATGGTGGATGATGTGGTGGCGGGGGTGTTTGCGGGGGTGGTGCTTGGGGTGGTGTTGGTGGCGTTGCGTTGAGTGGGCTGGCGCCTTGGCTCTACTCCCTCTCCCCTTTTGGGGAGAGGGTTGGGGTGAGGGGCGGGTGCTCGCCTTACCGTTTGTTTCGTCACCCCGGCGCAGGCCGGGGTCCAGAGCCTCGGTGTTTGGTTGTCGCGTGGCGTTGCCTGGCCGCCTACGCGGCGGGCGTTTCGCCCTCCTGCCGGAGGCCGGGTCACTTTTCTTTGCTTGCCCAAAGAAAAGTAACCCGAAGAAAGGGCCTCCCGGATGAGGCGCCTATCGGGCAGAAGCCCGATAGGTACGCGGTCGGGTTCCGGGCTTTTCGACGGGGCTCCTGCCCCGGCGAAAAGTGGCTGGCATCCTTGCCAGCCACACCTGCGGGGCCTTCTCTCCACCCGCCCGCCGCCTCATACGGGGACCTGGTAGCTCAAGAGCTAGAGCCGACGGCTCGTGCCGCTGCGCTGCACATCGCGTCGCGGAGCGTGGCGATGCGACCCAACGTGTTGTTGACGACGTCGCATGTTGGTGTCGGTTAGAAGTAGGGTTCCGTAAGTCTTCCCGGATTCTCGCTGCGCTTCATCCGGGCTACGTTGCTAGCCTCTGCGATCGGGAAGCGTAGCGAAGACCGCTTTAAGTCCTCTTCGCATCGGCGCGTTGCGAAACGCTTCGGAGTACCCGCTGTGTAGCGGCGAAGGTTGCCAAACCCCGCGATTCCTCAGCCGTTCGGGCTTATCCCCACGCCATGCAGAGCTCCTCAGTGTATCGGTGCGTTGCGGTGTAGCCATATCGTCCAATAAGGAGATCGCGCGGTACCGATTACCTCGGGGGCCAAGGCTTGTATTCAACACGACGCTACCGGAGCTTTGGAGGCCATTTTCTTTGGGTTACTTTTCTTTTGGGCCAGCAAAAGAAAAGTGACTCGGCCTTCGGCAGAAGGTCGAAACGCCCGCTGCGTAAGCGGCCAGGTCGCGGGAGCGCACGAGGCGATAGCCGACCACTGGTGCAACTGGATGACCAGCCCTTCGGCTGTTGAAAAGCGCCTCCTGCCTTCGCAGGAATGACGGCTAAAGAATGAAGCGGCGAGGCGAGCACCCACCCCTCACCCCAACCCTCTCGCCGTAGGGGAGAGTGAGTAAGGCTGATGCGCCCCAAGCGCTTCACGCAAATACAGGCCTCGCCGGCTCCACAGCGAAAACAAACCATTGAAGCGCCCACCTCGCGATAGCGCCACAAACAAACCAGCCATCCAAACAACTGCCCCATCCTCGCCATAAATCCGCCACGCCCCACCTAAGCCACCGCGTTATATTTCGATGTTGCGGTTTCCATTCGATGCCAGCGCGTCGAAGCCGCGGGGAAAACCAGGGATAGGGGAAAGGCGTGAACCGATTGCCGGGGCTGGATGTGCTGCGCGCGACTGCGATCGTGTGGGTGATGATTTTCCACTCGTTTGTCGTCGATGGCTGGGGCCATTTCGGTGGCATCGAGAGGAACGGTTGGATGGGTGTGGACCTGTTCTTCGTACTGAGTGGCTTCCTGATCGGTTCGCAGGTGCTCCGGCCATTGGCGGAGGGCGGGGTGTTCCGCTTCGGGGATTTCTACCTGCGCCGTGCGTTTCGCATCCTTCCTGCCTACCTGGTGGTAGTGGCCGCCTATTTCATCTGGCCTTCCATTCGCGAGGTGGATCAGATCCAGCCGCTGTGGCAGTTCCTTACGTTCACGGTGAACCTGCTGATCGAAGCGCGGTATCACCTTGCGTTCTCCCACGTATGGTCGCTGTGCGTGGAGGAGCATTTTTACCTGCTGTTTCCGCTACTGGCATGGTGGCTGGTGCGGCGCCCGTCGGTGCGTCGGTTCGCGGTGGTCTGCTCGGTCGTGGTGCTCGGCGGCATGCTGGTGCGTGGTGGCATTTGGGTGTGGGGGATGGAGCCGATCGAGAGCGTTGACCAAAATTCCTATAACAAAATGTTCCTCGAGGGCGTTTACTACCCAACGTGGTCCCGTCTGGACGGCCTTTTGATGGGTGTGATGCTGGCTACGGCCAGGATCTACCGGCCCGTCCTCTGGTCCCGATGGGGGCGCCACGCCAACGGCTTTCTGCTCGCAGGGGTAGCGGTAGTCGGCGGTTCGATCTGGCTGTTCCGTGATCGGACCGGCTTCATTCCCACGGTGCTGGGATATCCGTTGCTTTCCTTCGGCATGGGCTTGCTGGTGTTTGCCGGTGCCCAGGCATCTGGCGTGCTCGCGCGGTTGCGGGTGCCGGGGGCGGGGTGGCTGGCGGCGGTCTCGTACAGCATGTACCTGTCACACAAAGCGGTGTTCCATATGACGGAATCCGTGACGGGGGCATGGCTGGACGGCCACGGCGTACTGACCTTCGCGGGGTATGCGTTGGCGGTACTGGTAGTGGGGGCGGTGCTTTACTACGGGGTGGAGCGTCCGTTCCTTGCTTTGCGTGAACGTGTTTTGCGTCAGGCGCCGGCAAAGGCGCAAGCCACCGGCGTGATTGCCGGAGCCGGCACGGAGGCGGCCTGACGCGGATCCAGAAGGAAGGTCGCTCCTAGGGGAGGGTGTCATGTACAAACTCGCACGCATTGTGTGTTTCATGCTGTTGTTGTTGCTCGTACCCAGTACCGTGTTGGCCGCTACGGCGGCGCCGGTAGGTCCGTGTCGCATGATCGATCCGTCGACCTGCGCGAACGCCAACCAGTTGGCGCATGCCAATGGTTTCGCGACGGCACTGGGGCATTTCGCGGGAGATAACAAGGTCAGCTATTTCCGCGGCAGCCGTTCGATCAGTGAAGAGGCGCTGGCGGCGTTGGGGGGCTCGTCGCCGTCGGTGCAGACGTTGGCAGGCAACCGCTATCTGTTCACGGCCTGTCCGACGCGCGAATGTGGCGGCAGCGCGGCAGCGGTGATCGTCAACGAGTACGGCCAGATCGAGGCGCTGGGTTTTTCCAGCTACCACTGCGAAACGGCTTGCGATGATTTCCGTCACCTGGACTTCTACGTTCGCAAGGACGGCGACAATGGAACGCTGCTTGCCGCATTGAAAGCCTGGGCGACGGGTGACGCACTGAAGAGCACCATATGGCGTCCCGATGGCGACCAAGGGCTCGACGGGCGATCAAGCGTCCATACATTGCCCTGATCTGCGGTTCGCGGGGAACGGTCGCCATCGCGGCGACCGTTCGCGCTTGCATCATGTGCAGATGCGCAACGCGATGTAGGGAAAGATGAAAAGCAACCAGATGGCGACCTTGTAGCCGGCCATGCCGGCGTAGTGGATTGCATCGAAGGTTTCCACGCTGAAACGGAACCAGCGTCTGTGCCACGAATACATGCGGTCGTGCAGGGTCAGAAACAGCGTGAACCACACCGTCACCAGCAACAGGTTGAGGATGGCGGACCATCCCAGCACGCTGCGCCATAGTTCGACGGTCATGCCCGCGTCACCGCTTAAGCCTTCGCATCGAGCACGATGCGGTAGCGCGCCTTACCCTCTTCCAGGTGCTTGAGCGCGGCATTGATGTCCGACATCGGGAACATCTCTACCTGAGGCCGGACATCATGGCGTGTGGCGAAGTCGAGCAGGGTGGCGATGTCTTCGGGGGCGCCCGTGGGTGAGCTGGAGATCTCACGCTCCGCACCCATCAGTTGAAAGATGGATACCGGAATCGGCTCGACCACTGCGCCGACCACATGCATGCGTCCGCGCGGCGCCAGTGTGTTGATCAGTGCGCCCCAGTCCAGCGATACGTTCACCGTGACCAGCAGCAGGTCCAGTGATCGCGCGAGGGCCTTGATGGCCGAAGTGTCGCGGCTGGACACCACGTTATGCGCACCGAAGGCGCGGGCTTCGTCGGCTTTGGCCGCGGTGGAGGTGAACGCCGTCACCTCGCAGCCCCAGGCCCTGGCGAGCTTTACCGCCATGTGGCCCAGCCCGCCGATACCGACCACCCCGACGCGTGCGGTCGGACTCACCTCGTAGGCGAGAAACGGCTTGAGCACGGTGATGCCGCCGCAGAGCAGCGGACCGGCGCTGGGCAGGTCGATGCCTTCGGGCAGCGGGATGGCCCATGCCCAGTGGGCGCGCACTTTGTCAGCGAAGCCGCCGTGGCGGCCGCCGATGGTCGCTTCCAGTTCGGCGCACAGGTTCTGGTGCCCGGACAGGCATTGCTTGCAGTGCATGCAGCTGTTGGAACTCCAGCCGATGCCCACGCGCTGGCCGATCGTCAGCCCTTTGGCCTGGGGGCCGAGCGCGGTGACGCGACCGATCACTTCGTGGCCGGGGACAAAGGGAAAACGCGCCATGCCCCATTCGTTGTTGATCATCGAGAGATCGGAATGGCAGATGCCGCAGTAGTCCACGGCTACTTCCACCTGCTCGGCGCCCAGCGGGCCGAGATCGAACTCCGAAAGCACGAGCGGCTTGCCAGCCTGCTCGGCGGCCCAACCCTTCATCGTTGACATGCGGTCTCGCTCCGGTGGGAAAGCGTGATGGGTGCCAAATCCGAGGAGTTTAGGGCGGCGCTCGTTGGTGTCGCGTGTAAACCGCGATGATGGACGAACGACATGCGCTCTTGGCATGCTGATGAGTCACCACTGATCGGAGCGCCCCCATGCAATATCGACGTCTTGGCAAATCCGGCCTGCAACTGTCCGCGCTATCGTTTGGCGCGTGGGTCACGTTCGGCAAGCAGGTGGGGCGTTCGCTGGCGCGCAATCTGTTGGCGACGGCACACGACAACGGCATCAACTTCTTCGACAACGCAGAGACCTATAACGACGGCGTGGCCGAGACCCTGATGGGCGACGTGCTGGCCGACCTGCGTTTTCCGCGCGACAGCTATTGCGTGTCCAGCAAGGTGTATTTCGGCGCAGTGGACAACCCGCTGCCCACGCAGCGCGGCCTGTCGCGCAAGCATGTCATCGAAGCCTGCAATCAGGCACTGCAGCGGCTGCGCGTGGGGCACCTGGATCTCTACTTCTGCCATCGCCCCGATCCGGATACGCCGATCGCCGAGACGGTGGCGGCGATGGACACGCTGGTACGGCAGGGCAAGGTGCTTTACTGGGGCACCAGCGAATGGCCGGCGGAGGCCATCGTGGAAGCGCATCGCGTGGCGAAAGAAAACCATATGTATGCGCCGGTGATGGAGCAACCGCAGTACAACCTGCTGCACCGGGAGCGCGTAGAGCAGGAGTACGCGCCGCTGTACGACGCCTACGGCATGGGCACCACCATCTGGTCGCCGCTGGCCTCCGGCTTGTTGAGCGGCAAGTACAACCAGGGCGTGCCGGCAGAGTCGCGGCTGGCGCAGCCAGGCTACGAGTGGTTGAAGGAGGCGGTGCTGGAGCACGATGCCTCGCGACTGGACAAGGTGAAACGCCTGGCACCGATCGCGGCCGAGCTTGGTGTGTCGATGGCGCAGCTCTCCATTGCGTGGTGCCTGGTCAATCCGCACGTGTCCACGGTGATGCTTGGGGCAAGCAAGGTGGAGCAGTTGGAGCAGAACCTGGGGGCGCTAGCCTTGTTGCCGAAGTTGGACGCAGAGGTGCTCAGGCATATCGAGCAAGCGGTGGCCTGAAGCAAGGTCCTCAACGGAAGGCGAAGCCGGTGTCGGGTCACCGGTTTTGCCCGCGGCTTGCCAGACTTTGCCCGTGCCTCGCCTGATGACGGTCCCCGCCGTTCGCATGCGCTGGTCATCATGCGTGAACACTCCACAAGGAATGCCACCGCATGAAGCTCCTTCGCCACGCGTTATTCGGCTGCCTCGCCTTAACCGCCGCTTCGGCTCACGCCGATCACCCGGAATGGACGCAGCCGCAAAAGCCGTTTCGCGTCTACGGCAACACCTATTACGTTGGCACCCACGGACTCTCTTCCATTCTGATCCGCTCGGCGGATGGCCTGATCTTGATCGACGGCACGCTGCCGGAGAATGCGCCGCAGGTGGAGGCCAACATCAAGGCGCTGGGCTTCCGCTTGAAGGACGTGAAGCTGATCCTCAACTCGCACGCGCATTCCGATCACGCAGGCGCTATTGCCGCCATTGCGCGCGACAGCGGCGCGCGCGTGGTGGCCAGCGAGGTCGGTGCGAAGGAGTTGATGGTGGGCGGCCACTTTCCCGACGATCCGCAGTTTGGCGAGGCGCCGGAGTATCCGCCGGTTTCGCATGTCGATGTCGTTCCGGATAACGGCGTCGTGCGCGTTGGCGACGTAACCGTGACCGCGCATTACACGCCAGGCCATACACCGGGCAGTACGAGTTGGACGTGGGAGTCGTGCGAAAGCGGTCGCTGCTTGCACATGGTCTATGCCGACAGCCTTGGCGCTTTCACCGCCGATGGTTCCGATTATCGCTACAGCGACCCGGCGCATCTGGAGCGCGTGACCAACTATCGGCATGGCATTGCCGTGATCGCCGCGTTGCCCTGCGACATCCTGATGTCGCCGCACCCCGACCAGAGCGATTTCCTTGAGCGCGTGGCTCGCCGCGATGCAGGGGTGAAGCCCAATCCGCTGATCGACACAGGCGCCTGCCGCGCCTATGCGGAGGAAGGGACCCGGAAGCTCGACGCCAAGTTGGCGAAGGAGCGGGCGGGGCCGTAAATCAGGTGGTTGACACTTAAATGAGAATCATTATCATCAAAAGCGTCACCACACTCTCCTGCGGAGCTTCATCATGACCACGACGGTTTTGTCCCTGCCCCAGGGGGCCGAAGTACTGGCCCGCCCGTTTCGCCTGCTCAGCCTGAAGCCTTCGTCTCCTGTCACGCCGGACGCATCGACGCGCCGCGTGTCCAGTCAGGTGCTGCTCAAAGGCGGCCGGGAGCTGGTCATCCAGCATCAGGGCAGCGAGTACCACCTGCGTCTGACGCGAAACGACAAGTTGATCCTCACCAAGTAAGTGAGGGCGTGGCTCGCGCTACGGCGCGACCACTCACGGTTGCACCGTCCCCCCCGAGGGAAGCTTCATGGGCAGGGATGCCTCCATCTTTACCGGCCTCGCGCCGGGCACATTCACCGGGCCTATCGCCACGCGCTTCTTGCCGAACGCCAGCCGGGTCGTCTCCAGGGCTTTTCTCCAAGGAGCAAGATGATGTTTGGCTGGCTTGCGCACGCTTTCACCACGGTCCGGTCCTCTGCCGATACCGGGGCCTGGACCATCAGCCGGACCTCGGTCCCGATGTCCGGCACGGAGCTCGCCGCGCACCTTCCGCTGCTGGGCGGTGTGCTCTATCTGCCAGCCTGTCAGTCGTCGCGATCCAATCGCGAGCTCGCACCGGGCTGGCTGGTGGCGCGTGCGGATCTGGCGCCGTTGCTGCAGACGGAGGAGTTGCGAGCGTCGAGCATGATCGGCGCGGACGGTCCGCGTGAATGGATCGATTGCCTCGATGCGGGCGGTGCGTTTTGCGCACGTCTGCATCTGTTGCCCGACACGGACTATTTGGCATGGGATGCGTTGCTCGCGTGCGGTACGCCGCTGCCGGCGGCGCCGGTGTGTCCGGGGGAGGTGGCGTGCAAGGCGGCGATTGCTGAGTTGCTGTGTTTCCGGACGACGCGGTTGGCGTCGTTGAAGGTGTTGGATACGTTGCCGTTGGGTCGGCTCTCGTCGCTTGGGCGGGGTATTGCGCGGGATGTGGCGCGGGCTGCGGCGGTTGATTTGGCGCCTGGGTCGGGTGCCTGAGAGTTTGCTCCGCCTATCGTTTTTCGCGGCTCGTTGTTCCAGCGCGTAACCCCAGCTCTTCTCCCTCTCCCCTTCGGGGAGAGGGTTGGGGTGAGGGGCGGGTGCTCGCCTTATCGTTTCATTTTTAGCTGTCACCCCGGCGCAGGCTGGGTGCAGAGTTTCGGTGTTTGATTGTCGCGCGGCGGCGATCTGGCCGCTTACGCAGCGGGCGTTTCGACCTTCTGCCGAAGGCCGAGTCACTTTTCTTTGCTTGCCCACGCACGCGCAGGAGCGCGTGCGAACGGCGAAGCCGGCCCGAAGGGCGAAGGGCAGGATGCCCGGAGTAAAGAAAGTAACCCGAAGAAAGGGCACCCCGGATGAGGCGCCTTCCGGGCTACGCCCTCCAGGTACGCGTGCGGGTTCCGGGCTTTTCGATGGGGCTCCTGCCCCGGCGAAAAGGAATCGGCATCCTTGCCGATTCCCCTGCGGGCCTTTTCTCCACCCGCACGCCGCCTCATACGGGGACCCGGTAGGTCAAAGGCGGGAGCCAAGAGCGAGAGCCGCAGCCGAACAGGCCTTGAGGAGTGTCCACGGACGCTTGTCCGTCTGTCCGTGGCGGTGTCCGCGGACAATTGTCCGACCCGGCGGGGTGTTCTCAAGTGGCTGAAAAATAGCGAATAAATCGGGAGTTTTGGCTTGGCACGCAGATTGCTTATGTAGGTCAGGGGCCGCATTGTCCGCGGCCAGGGACCCATCCATGATTCGTGATACCTCCGCACAAGACCGCCTGGTCAAGGTCAAATCCAATCCCAAGCGCCGGTTCATGTTGATCGGCATCAGCGTGGCTGTGTTGGCGCTGCTGGCGCTATTCGGTCCGCGCATTGGGCGTCTGTTCTCGGCCGATGCATCGGTCAGCAGCACACGTCTTGCCTTTGCCACCGTCGGGCGAGGCCCCTTCGTGAGAGACATCGCTGCCGAAGGCAAGGTGGTGGCGGCTGTCAGCCCCACGCTTTATGCCGTCTACGGTGGCGCCGTGACGCTGAAAGTGCACGCGGGCGACGCGGTGAAGAAGGGCCTGGTACTCGCCGTCATCGAGAGCCCCGAGCTCACTAACAAGCTCGCTCAGGAGCAGAGCGCGGCCGACGCCATGCAGGTGGATTACCTGCGCGCGCAGATCGATGCGCGCAAGACGCGCGGCGAGCTGCAGAAGGCCTACGACAACGCCAACATCGACGAGCAGGGCGCCCAGCGCGACCTCGCGCGTTATCAGAAGGCGTTCGCTCAGGGGGCCGTGCCCAGCATGGACGTGGACAAGGCCAAGGACACGCTGGAGAAGATGCGCATCACGCTCGAGCATGCCAAGGCCGATCTGGCGACCAACACAGATAGCCTCAACTTCGACATCCAGTCGAAGAAGCTCGCGCACGAACGCCAACTGCTCTTGGTGAAAGACCTGCAGCGTCAGGTCGAAGACCTCAACGTGAAGTCGCCGGTCGACGGTCAGGTGGGTCAGCTGTTTATCGCCGAACGCGCCACCGTCGCCAAGGACGCGCAGTTGCTCAGCGTGATCGACCTCAGCGCGCTCGAAGTGGAAATGAAGGTGCCGGAAAGCTTCGCGCGTGATCTCGGCATTGGCATGACCGGCGAGATCAGCGGCAACGGCAGCACCTGGAAGGGTCTGGTCAGCGCCATTTCGCCCGAAGTGGTGAATGGTGAAGTCGCCGCCCGCCTGCGCTTCGACGGCGCCACGCCCAAGCAACTGCGTCAGAACCAGCGTCTGTCCGTGCGCATCCTGCTCGACAAGCGCGACAACGTGCTCACCGTGCAGCGCGGCTCCTTCGTCGACGAATCCGGCGGTAGCTACGCCTACATCGTGCGCGACGGCGTGGCGGAGAAACACACCATCCGCGTCGGCGCCAGCAGCATCGATAAGGTGGAGATCCTCGATGGCCTGAAGGAAGGCGACAACATCGTGATCTCCGGTACCGACAGCTTCAAGGGCGCCCAGCGCGTCGCCATCAGCAACTAACCACCACTCAAGGGACAACACCATGCTCAAGATGACTCATCTGTCCAAGGTCTACCGCACCGAAGTGGTGGAGACCTATGCGCTGCGCGACTTCAACATCAACGTCAACGAAGGCGAGTTCGTGGCGGTCACCGGCCCCTCCGGCTCGGGCAAGACCACCTTTCTCACCATCGCTGGCCTGCTCGAAACCTTCACGGGTGGCCAGTACCACCTCGACGGCGTGGAGGTGAGCAACCTCAACGACAACGAGCGCTCGCGCATCCGCAACGAGAAGATCGGCTTCATCTTCCAGGCGTTCAATCTGATTCCCGACCTCAACGTGTTCGATAACGTGGAAGTGCCGTTGCGCTATCGCGGCATGAAGGCGGCCGAGCGCAAGGAACGCATCATGAACGCGCTGGAACGCGTAGGCCTGGCCTCGCGCGCCAAGCACTATCCGGCCGAGCTCTCCGGCGGCCAGCAGCAGCGCGTCGCCATCGCTCGTGCACTGGCCGGCTCGCCGCGCCTGCTGCTGGCGGACGAACCGACCGGCAACCTGGACACGCAGATGGCCCGCGGCGTGATGGAGCTGCTGGAAGAGATCCACCGCGAAGGCGCAACCATCGTCATGGTGACGCACGATCCGGAACTGGCCGCTCGCGCCCAGCGCAACGTGCACATCATCGATGGTCAGGTGGTGGATCTGGCGGAAGACCCGCGCTTCCACCACGCCGTGACCTCGGCTCGCGCCGGCACCCCGGCCTGAGTATTGCCACCGTACCTCCCGCGTATGCGGGAGGTGGTTTCCGATGAGTGAAGGACGACCATGTTCGCCTACTACCTACAGCTTGGTTTGCGCAGTCTCAGGAAAAACCCGCTGTTGACCCTGCTGATGGTGTTGGCGATCGGCTGTGGTGTGGCCGCGTCGATGACCACCTACTCGGTGTTCCGCGCGACCTCCAACAACCCCATCCCTGAGAAGTCCTCGCAGCTCTACGTGCCGCAAATCGACAACTGGGGACCGGACGCTACCAACCGCAACAAGGGCGAGCCGCCCAACGCGATGACCTACACCGACGCCATCAATCTGATGCGCGACAAGCGTGCGAAGCGACAGACGGCGTTGTATCCCGCGGCGACGTCCATCGTGCCGACTGATCCGTCGATGCTGCCGTTTCGTGAAACTAGCTACGCGTGGTATGCGGACGCGTTCAGCATGTTCGACATTCCCTTCATCTACGGCCACTCCTGGACGGCGAACGAAGACGAGTCGCACGCAGCCGTGGCGGTCATCGGCAAGGAGCTCAACGACAAGCTGTTCAACGGCGCCAACAGCGTTGGCAAGAACGTTAACCTCAACGGGCGCGACTATCGCATCGTGGGTGTGGCCGACAAGTGGAATCCGGAGCCGGTGTTCTACGACGTGATCAACACGAACGGCTTTGACGATCCCATTGAAGTGTTCATCCCGTTCACGCGCGCCGTGGAATTGCAGACCACGACCAATGGCAACAACAACTGCAGCCACGACCCAGGCCAGGGTTGGGATTCGTGGATCCGCTCGGAGTGTGTGTGGCTTGGCTTCTGGGCCGAGCTACCGACGAAGTCCGAAGCCGACGCCTATCGCGCTTATCTCAATGGCTACGCCGCCGAACAGCAGCGCTCCGGCCGCTTCCAATGGGCGCCGAACACCCGTCTGCGCAACGTCACCGAATGGTTGGAGTACCAGAAAGTCGTGCCGCAGGAGGCCAAGGTCTCGCTGATGGTGTCGCTGGGCTTCCTGCTGATCTGTCTGGTGAATACGGTGGGGTTGCTGCTGGCGAAGTTCATGCGCCGCTCTTCGGAGATCGGCGTGCGCCGCGCCCTAGGTGCGCCGCGCAAGGAGATCTACCTGCAATTTCTGATCGAAGCGGCTGCCGTTGGTCTGGCGGGTGGCGTGGTCGGGCTGTTGCTCACGGGGCTGGGTGTGATGGGCGTGTCGCTGGTGTTCGAGCCGGATGTCGCCAAGCTGGCCAAGCTCGACCTGTCCCTGGTGCTGTTGACCATGCTTGTGGCCGTGCTGACGACAGTGCTGGCCGCCTTCTATCCCACGTGGCGTGCTGCGCAGGTGCAGCCGGCATGGCAGCTGAAATCCAATTGAGGCGATGATCATGATGCATATCAAGCCTATCCTCGCCGCGCTCAAGCGACACAAGGCCGGCACCATCCTCATCGCCATGCAGATCGCGTTGACGCTGGCGATCGTGTGCAACGCGGTCTTCATCATTCACCAGCGCCTGGATCGCGTGAATCGACCCACCGGCATGGTGGAAACCGACCTGATGGCCATCCAAAGCAGTTTTGTAGGCAAAGGCGATAACGAGGGTGGGCCGCAGATCAAGGCGGATCTACAGGCCCTGCGCCAAATGCCGGGTGTGCAGGATGCCGTCTCGCTCAATTCCTATCCGTTGCGTGGCGGTGGCTGGTCCACGGGTGTGCGCACCGATGTGGACGCCAAGGACTCCAAAGCACACACCACGCAGTACTTCGGCGACGAACACGTGCTGTCGACGATGGGGCTTCGGTTGGTCGCGGGGCGCAACTTCCGCTCCGACGAGATCGTGGTGGCCGATCCCAGGGCGATACCGGATGCCTCCATGGTGATCGTGAGCAAGCAATTGGCCGACAACATGTACCCGGACGGCTCTGCCCTCGGCAAACCCATCTATATCGGCGACACCAAGAAGCCGACCACCATCATCGGGATCGTGGAGCGTCTGGGGGTGCCGTGGAACGCCGTTTGGTCGGATGACTTCTACGAATACTCGTTGATTCAGCCGGTACAGCTGACCAGCCCTTTCACCAGCTATCTGATCCGCACCAAGCCAGGCCAGCTGGCGAGCGTAATGAAGGCGGCGCCGGCGTTGCTGGTGAAGGTGGAGCGCATGCGCGTGATTCCCAGCGAGCGTGGCGTGCGGAGTTTTGAGCAGGTACGTGAGAACGCCTACAAGGGCGACCGCGGTATGGCGATCCTGATGGGTGTGGTGTGCCTGGTGCTGTTGGGCGTCACTGCAGCGGGCATCGTGGGTCTCACCAGCTTCTGGGTGGGCCAGCGCCGCAAACAGATCGGCGTGCGGCGCGCACTGGGTGCGACCAAGCGCGACATCCTTAGCTACTTCCTTACCGAAAACCTGTTGATTGGCATGGTGGGTGTCGTGATCGGTGCATTGCTCGCCGTCGGCATGAACCTATGGCTGGTCACACAGTTCGAGATGGCACGCCTGTCGCTGGTCTACGTGTTGGTCGGCGTGGTTGCCCTGCTGCTGCTGGGGCAGGGCGCGGTGCTGGCGCCGGCGCTGCGGGCCTCGCGGGTATCTCCGGTGGAAGCGACGCGTTCGGTGTGATCCGGCACGGCACGCTAGGAAGCGTGCCAGTGGCATGAAGTGTTTGGACGAAATGAGGTGTTCATGAGCGGCATGTTTGCCCACAACCTGCGACTGGGCGCGGCGAGTCTTCGGCGCAACGTCCTGCTGACGGCATTGATGATCATGTCGATCGGTTTTGGTGTCGCGGCGTCGATGGTGACGTTCGCCGTATTCCGCGCGGTGTCGGGCGATCCGATACCGCAGAAGTCGTCCAAGCTCTTCGTGCCGCTGATCGACAACCGTGGGCCGCAGTACAACCGCCACGGCGAGCCACCGTCGGCGCTCAATTACACCGATGCCATTGCTTTGATGCGTGCACACAAGGCGGTGCGGCAAACCATGCTGTTCCCGGTCGGCCTTTCGGTGATGCCCGATGACCCGCATCGCATGCCCTTCAAGGCCGTCGGCTATGCCACCTATAGCGACTTCTTCGCCATGTTTGACGTGCCGTTTCTGTACGGCAGCGCGTGGGACAACGGCCAGGACGAATCACGCGAAGCGGTGATCGTGATCAGCCGCGCCCTCAACCAGAAGCTGTTTCGCGGCGCCAATAGTGTGGGTCGCCAGGTCACGCTGGATGATCGCGAGTTTCGCATCGTGGGCGTGACCGACACGTGGGATCCCAAGCCACGCTTCTTCGACATTTTCGACGGCAACCTCTACGCGGACCCATCGCAGATCTATATCCCCTTCACCTATGCCATCGGGCAACGCATCGACACCTACGGCAACAACAATTGCGGCAGTGACGGCAAGCGCGGAGATAGCTGGGATAGCTGGCTGAGTGGCGAATGCGTGTGGATCAGCCCGTGGGTGCAACTGGATGACGCCGCGCAGGTACAGGCCTACCGGCAGTTCCTCGACGGTTACGCGCGCGAGCAGCGTGATGCGGGACGCTTCAACTGGGCGCCGAACAATCGCCTGCGTGACGTGCGCGAGTGGCTCGACTTCCAGCACGCCGTGCCGCCGGAAAGCCGCATTTCGCTGTCGCTATCGCTGGGCTTTCTGGTGATCTGCCTGGTCAACACCATCGGCCTCCTGCTGGCCAAGTTCATGCGCCGCGCACCGGAGATCGGCGTGCGCCGGGCGCTCGGCGCCTCGCGCGCGGACATCTACCGCCAGTTTCTGGCGGAGGCGGCCATGGTTGGGCTGGCCGGCGGCGCGCTTGGGTTGGTGCTCACGGCGGTGGGTATGTTTGGGTTGGGTCTGGTGTTCGAACCGCAGATTGCACGCCTCGCCCATTTGGATGTGTCGCTGATGCTGCTGACCTTGCTGGTGGCGGTTGCCGCCACGGTGTTTGCAGCGTTCTACCCCACCTGGCGGGCCGCGCAAGTGCAGCCCGCCTGGCAACTGAAGTCCAACTAAGGGAGGAGCGGACATGCAGATCAAACCGATTCTCTCCGCACTGCGCCGCCACAAGGCGGGCACCTTTCTGATTGCCATGCAGATCGCGCTTACGTTGGCGATCGTCTGCAATGCGCTGTTCATCATTCACCAGCGCGTGGCACATCTGTCCGAGCCCACGGGCATCGATGAGCCGAATATCTTCGTCATCAAGAGCGAATGGGTGGGCGCACCGAACTCCGCGCGGCTCGATGCCATGATTCGCGAGGATCTGCAGGTGTTGCGGCAGGTGCCCGGCGTGCAGAACGTGACGCCCAGCAATTCGTATCCGTTGCGCGGTAGCGGCTGGGACGATTCGGTCAAGCTCAAGCCCGATCAATTGCAGGACAGCTCCGGGGCAACGATCTATTTCGGCGACCAGAACTTTATCGATACGCTGGGCCTGAAGCTGGTGGCCGGTCGCAATTTTCGCGCCGATGAAATCGGCCACATGGACCTGCGCTACAAGCTGGCGCCGCCGGTGGTGATCGTGACCAAGGCACTTGCTCAGAAGCTGTTCCCTGGCGAGGACGCGGTGGGCAAAACCATCTATCTGATCGGTGGTCCGGGCACCATCGTGGGCGTGGTCGATCTACTGCAGGCACAAAGTGTCGAGCGGTGGGCCTCGGACTTCGCCTACCGCTCGGTGATCATCCCCGAGCGACTGACTATTTCACTGGGTACGTTCTACATCGTACGCACGCGGCCCGGGCAATTGGACACGGCCATGCATGCGGCGGTCAAAGCGCTGTTCGCGCAAAACCCACGCCGCGTGATCAACGACGACGATGGCGTGCTCAGCTTCAGCGAAGTGCGTTCGCGGGCTTATGAAAGCGATCGCGGCATGGCCATCCTGATGGGTGTGATCAGTCTGGTGCTGCTGGCGGTCACCGCAGCGGGCATCGTGGGCCTTACCAGTTTCTGGGTGGGTCAGCGCCGCAAACAGATCGGTGTGCGGCGCGCGCTCGGGGCCACCAGGCGAGACATCCTGCGCTACTTCATGGCCGAGAACCTGCTCATCAGCTGCGCTGGTGCGCTGGTCGGCGTGCTGCTCGCCATCGCCATGAACCTGTGGATGGTGACGCGTTTTGAAATGCATCGCCTGTCGCTGACCTATCTGGTCATCGGTGCGGTGATGCTGTTGTTGCTGGGGCAGGGCGCGGTACTTGCGCCGGCGTTGCGCGCATCGCGCGTGCCACCGGTAGAGGCCACGCGGTCGGTGTAATGGCGGGAACGGACGCAATGAGGGGATAACGATGTTTAGCTACTACCTTGATCTGGCACTGCGTAGCCTGAGGCGCAACAAGATGCTCACCGCGCTGATGGTGCTGGCCATTGCGCTGGGTATCGGGGCGAGCATGACGACGCTGACGGTGCTCCATGTGCTGTCGGGCGATCCGCTGCCGGGAACCAGCACCATGCTGTTCTATCCCCAGATAGATCCACGGGACATGGACGGCTACGAAGAGGGCAAGCGGCCACCCGAGCAGGTCTCCTGGCCGGACGGCCAGAACCTGCTGCATGCCAAGCGTGCCGACCGTCAAGCGTTGATGACCGGCGGCTCCGTGGCGGTGCAGCCGGCGCAAGCCAACATGGATCCGTTCTTTAGCGATGCACGCTATACAACGAGCGATTTCTTCCCGATGTTCAAGGTGCCGTTCCTCTATGGACGCCCCTGGAGCGCGCAGGAGGATGACGCCAAGGCTCGCGTGGTGGTGATCACTCGCACGCTCAACCAGAAGCTGTTCGGTGGCAAGAACAGCGTAGGTGAGACGCTGCGCATCAAGGATGCGGCACTCCAGGTCATTGGCGTGCTCGACGATTGGCGACCCACGCCGCGCTTCTACGACCTGAACACGGGTAGCAACTACGGCACGACAGAAGATGTGTTCGTTCCGTTGAGCACCTCCCGCGATGCGCATTTCGCGCACGACGGTAGTACCGATTGCTGGGGTAGCGGCGGCGGCGACGACGATCACGCCGAAACCGCACCCTGCGTGTGGCTGCAGTATTGGGTGCAGTTGGATAGCCCGGCCAAGGTCGCTGCGTATCGTGAGTTCCTGGTGCATTACTCACAGGAGCAGAAAACCTTGGGTCGCTTCCAGCGCCCGCCCAATGTGGAACTACCCAACTTGATGGAGTGGATGGACGTCAACAAGGTGGTGCCGGGCGATGTGCGGCTGCAGACGTGGCTGGCGCTGGGCTTCCTCCTGGTGTGCCTGGTCAACACCGTGGGGCTGATGCTGGCCAAGTTTCTGCGCCGCGCCGGCGAGCTCGGCGTGCGGCGCGCGCTGGGTGCGTCCAAGCGCGAGGTATTCACGCAATTGCTGGTGGAGTCCGGTGTGATCGGTCTGGCGGGTGGCTCTTTCGGTCTGTTGCTGGCCTTTGTTGGGCTATGGCTGGTACGCAAACAGCCGTCCAGCTATGCGGCGCTCGCGCATATGAGCATGGGCATGCTGCTGTTCACCTTTCTACTGGCGGTGGGCACAACCCTGCTCGCCGGCTTGCTTCCGGCCTGGCGTGCCTGCCAGATCACCCCTGCGCTGCAACTGAAGAGCCAATAAGGATCAGGTGATGGAAATTCTTCCCATTCTGTCGACCTTGCGTCGCCACAAGACCACTGCCTTCCTGGTGATCCTGGAGATCGCGCTGACCTGCGCCATCGTGTGCAACGCCGTCTTCATCATCAACCAGCGCATCGAGCGTATCCACATGCAAAGCGGTGTGGACGAACAACGCCTGCTGCACATCGCATTGGCAAACATCGGCGCCGGCAAGGACGAGAAGGCCCGTAGCGAGGAAGATCTCGCCGCGCTACGGCAGATCCCCGGTGTCGTCTCGGTGGCATCGGTCAGCCAGGTGCCGTTCGGCAACTCCTCATCCAATGCTTCGATCAAACTTGATCCCAAGCAGCGCATTGCTACGACCAATGCCACCAACTACTTCGGTGTGAACATCACCCAGACATTGGGTACGCAGCTGATCGCCGGGCGCGAGTTGACGGCTGACGACTACATGGACATGGAAGACGTGCTCAACGCGGTGGCTCGGCACGATCCCAAGGCCATACCCAAGACCGTGGTGATCACGCAAGCGCTGGCCCAACGCATGTGGCCCGGACAATCGGCTGTCGGCAAGCAGCTCTTCATGTCTGACTACGGATTCACCGTGGTGGGTGTGGTGAAGGATCTTGTGCGGCCATCGATCTGGGATGACTCGATCGCGGGATACAGCATGGTGTTGCCTATGCGCGTGTCCAACGGTGAGTACGTTGTGCGAGTAGACGATCCGAAGAACCGCGAGCGCGTGCTGAAGACCGCCGTGGCCAAGCTCAAGGAGATCAACCCGCATCGTGTTGTGCTCAAGCAGCATCTGTTGAGCAATATGCGCGAGGATTTCTTCCAGAACGATAGGGCGATGGCTGGCCTCCTGGTGGGTGTGTGCATCGCGCTGCTCGTCGTCACTGCATTGGGCATCGTGGGCCTGGGCAGTTTCTGGGTGGCACAGCGTCGCCGGCAGATCGGCGTGCGCCGCGCGTTGGGTGCCACACGCGTGAACATCCTCAACTACTTCCAGACAGAGAATTTCCTGCTGGCCACGATTGGCATCGCCGTGGGCATGGTGCTGGCCTACGGCATCAACTTGTTGCTGATGGTGCACTACGAGTTGCCGCGTCTACCCGGTATCTACTTCCCAGTGGGTGCGTTGTCGTTGTGGATTATCGGGCAGCTGGCGGTGCTGGGCCCCGCCATGCGGGCGGCCGCGGTGCCGCCAGTGGTGGCGACCCGATCGGTCTGATCGACGAGGAAGAGAGCGGCGTGGTTCGAACGGAACCATGCCGCTTTGGAGGGGCGTCAGGTGGTGACGCCGCCGTGGATACGAGCGATACACGCAACAGGGACGAAACGCATGCGTTACAACCTGACGTTGGCCTGGGAAGGACTGAAGCGGTATCCACGAAGCACCATCCTCGCAGTGCTCACGGTCGCGATGGGGCTGGCCGCCACCATGACGACGCTGGCGCTGCTACACCAACTGACGGCCGACCCGCTGCCAGGACGCAGCGGTCACCTATACCTGGCATGGGTGGACACCGTTCGGGCCAAGCCGCAGCAGAACCAGTCGCTTAACGACATTACCGTAGAGAACTATCACCGGATCAAATGGGACGATGCACAGGTGTTGCTGCGCGATCATCGCGCAACCTGGCAGGCACCGATGGCCAGCGTTTTTACGGAAATGACGGGGGATGGGGAGCATGCGCCACACCGGCGCGACTATCTGCTGGCGACCACCAGCGAGTTTATGCCGATGCTGGGGGTGTCCTTGCGCAGCGGACGCGGCTGGTCGGCTGCGGAGGACGCTGCGCGCGCGCCAGTTGCCATCGTCGACAGCGACATGGCCGTGCGGCTGTATGGCACGGTCGACGTGCTGGGGCGTGGCCTCAAGCTTGGGCATGGTGTATTCCGTATTATCGGCGTGACGGCACCTTTCTCGCCGCAGCCTCACTTCTACGATTTGTCGGCCATCACGTTTAGCGGTAGCCAACGCGACATGGCTTTCGTCCCCCTGGGGGCTTTGCTGGATGCGGGCGTCGACCTGGCGAGCAGCGACGCCTGTGACGAAAACGGTCCCAAGAAGTCGACGCTGTTCGGTACCGATGCTGCGCACTGTTCGTCGCTGAGTTATTGGGTAGACCTGCCAGACGGCAAAGCGGTGGCCGACTTTCGCGCCTATCTCCAACACTACGCGGAGAACCAGCAATCGCTGGCTGGCTACGGCAAGTCCGCTCGTGCGGAGCTGACCGGTGTGGGAGCCTGGTTGAGCAAGCAGAACGTCGTTCCTGACAACGTGCGGCTCAACGCGTGGTTGGCCGGTTCATTCCTGCTGCTGTGCATGGCCAACGTTGCCGGGCTGCTGGCGGCGCGCTTCCTCCGGCGTGGTGCGGAGATCGGCATACGCCGAGCGCTAGGTGCGCCGCGTTCCGCGATCTTCCAGCAGCACGTGTTCGAGGCCGCCTTGATCTGCTTGGTCGGCGGTGTGCTCGCCTTGCCGCTGACGTTGTTTGGCTTATGGACGCTGCGGCTGCAGGCCAGCGGCTTTACCGATCTGGCCCGTCTCGACCCGGCGATGTTCGTGGCGTTGTTCGCCCTGGCTCTGGTGGTCGGCATCGTCACTGGCTGGTTGCCGGCGTGGCGCGCATCGCGCGTGGAGCCGGGCCTGCAGGTCAAGAGCGCATAAGGGGAATGTGATGTCACTTGCCGTCATGCTCAAGATACTGCGTCGCCATGCGTTGATGCCTGCACTGGTGCTGTTTCAGGTGGCCCTGGCATGCGCCATTCTTTGCAATGTGTTGTTTCTCGTGTGGCAGCGTGTGCAGCCGATGGTTGCGCCCAGCGGCCTGGCGGAGGACGAACTGGTGCTGGTGGACCAGGTCACTTCGCGCGTGCGTCCATGGACGGGGGCGGAGGTGCGCGCCGGCCAGTTGGCGCTGAGCCACGCGCCCGGCGTGCGCTCCGCCTCGGCTGCGTTGGGGCTACCGATGATCGGCACGATGATGATCGACTACACCCTGCAATCGCCCAGGGGCGTCAAGGTTGGCGTGAACGGTTATTTCGGCGAGGGACTGGTGAACTCGCTGGGCCTGCAACTCGTGGCGGGGCGCGATTTCCTGCCCTCGGAGTATCGCGACTTTGGCGTCAACCATTCCTCCAGCGGCATCCCCGCAACCAGCGCGGCCGAGCCCATCATCATCCCTCAATCACTGGCAACGCAGCTGTTCGGTGACCAGCCTGCGGTGGGGCAGATCCTGCAGGTTCCCGACGAGCCCGATGGGCATGGTTACCAAGTGGTGGGGGTAGTGCGCCATCTGATGCGCAACCAATTGGACATGGCGACGGATGGACGCGCCGACAACACGTTGCTGGCCGCCAAACGTGTGGGCGATACCGCCATGGTGGGTTATGCGGTGCGCATCGATCCGGCCATGCGCGAGGTTGCCCTGCATGGCATTCGCGAGGCCATCCGGCAGGCATTCGGCCCACTGTTGAGCGATGACATACCGGTGAAGATCACCACCTACGCCGAACGGCGGCACGAAGCGCTGGAAAGCGCACGCGCAGCTCTGTGGCTGTTCGCTGGCGTGACGCTGGCCGTGCTCGTGGTGACGGCCATCGGCATCATGGGTCTCACAGGGTTCTGGGTGCAGCGCCGCACGCGGCAGATCGGCATCCAGCGTGCGCTGGGGGCGCGGCGTTCGCAGGTACTGCGCTACTTCATGGTGGAGAACCTGCTCATCGCCGGCGCTGGCGTGCTCATCGGCATGGCCTTGGCCTATGTCGCCAACGCAGTGCTCATGCGGCACTACGAGTTGCCGCGGCTGCCCTGGGCCTACCTTCCCATCGGTGGGGCGGTGGTGCTGTTGCTCGGCCAGCTTGCGGTATGGTCGCCGGCCAGGCGGGCGGCCGATGCGCCCCCGGTCGTGGCCACGCGGTCGGTTTAGTTGGCTTAGCTGAACGGCCGCCCGTGCGGTTCGGCACGGGCAGGCGGCCGGTGGGTGTGCAGAATAGGCGTATCTCAACCCGAGGGTGACCCCATGAAGATCGGACCGCGTATGTTGTTGGCGGGTGTGGTGATGTCGGCGGCGTGTGCCGTCACAGTGCAAGCCGCTACGACGGACGTACCCACCCGCGTGAAGGCGCTCAACGCCCTGCTCGCCGAGCAGTGGCAGCACACGCTGGAAACGCAGCCTGAGTTCGCCACGATCCTGGGCGACCTCCGCTACAACGATCGCTGGGCGGACAACTCCCCGGCCTTTGCCGACCGTGAGTACGCGGTGGACAAGGCGTTCCTGAAGCGCTTCCAGGCCATCGATACCACCGGCTTCTCGGAGGAGGACAAGCTCAACCAGCAGCTGATGGTGCGCAGGCTCACCGACGCACTGAAGGCGCACGAGCTGAAGGTGGATGAGATGCCGCTGGAACAGATGAGCGGCGTGCATCTGCAGTTGGCCGGCTTCGTCAGCTCCATCCCATTCGACAATACCAAGGAATACGACGATTACCTCAAGCGTCTGCAGGCCGTGCCGGCGCTGTTCGACCAGGCGACCGAAACCGCGCGCCTGGGCTTGAAGAACGGCATGATGCCGCCCAAGTATCTGCTTGAAAAAGTGGTCACCCAGATCGACAGCATCGGCAAGCCCGCTGGCATGGACAGCGTGTTTGCCGAGCCGCTGAAGCACTTCCCCAAGACGGTCTCTGCCGCCGATCAGAAGCGCCTGCACGACGCCATCCTCGCCGCCATCGACCAGCAGGTTCGCCCGGCTTTCGACAAGCTCGGTACATTCGTGAAGAACGACTATGCCCCGCATGGCCGCACCGAACCGGGCGTGTGGCAGCTGCCCAACGGCAATGCGATCTATGCGTTCCAGGTGGAGCAGATGACCACCACCAAGGAAAGCCCGGAGCGCATCCACGAGATCGGCCTGTCCGAGGTGAAGCGCATCGAAGGCGAGATGACCGAGATTGCCAAGCAGCAGGGCTTCAAGGACCTGGCGAGCTTCCGCGAATCGCTCAAGACCAACCCGAAGGTGCACGCAACCTCGCGCGAGGACATCCTCAACCGCTATCGCGATTACCTCGCCGGCATGCAGCCGGAACTGCCCAAGCAGTTTGGCCTACTGCCGAAGACCAAAGTGGAAGTGGTGCCGGTGGAAGCGTTCCGCGAGAAGGAAGCGGCCGCTGCCGAATACCACCAGGGTACGCCCGACGGTTCGCGTCCGGGCCAGATCTTCGTCAATACCGGCGACTACCAGAACCGTAGCGTGCTGACGATCGAGTCGACGGCCTATCACGAAGGCATCCCGGGCCATCACATGCAGATCTCCATCGCGCAGACGCTGCAGGGTCTGCCGCCGTTCCGCCAGCAGGCTGGCTACAACGCCTACATTGAAGGCTGGGCGCTGTATGCCGAGCAGCTCGGCCATGAGCTGGGCTTCTACAAGGACCCGCTGTCGTACTACGGCCACCTCTCCGATGAACTGCTGCGCGCTGATCGCCTCGTGCTCGACACCGGCGTGCACTACAAGCATTGGACGCGCCAGCAGATGGTGGATTTCTTCCATGCACACTCCAGCGAGGACGAGCCGGACGTGCAGGCCGAGACCGACCGTTACATCACGTGGCCGGGTCAGGCCTTGGCCTACAAGACGGGTCAGCTGAAGATCCTGGAGCTGCGCGCGCGTGCCAAGAAGGAATTGGGTGACAAGTTCGACATCCGTGCCTTCCACGACGAGATCCTCAATGGTGGCGCGCTGCCGCTGGACGTGCTGGAAGCTCGCACTGACGCGTGGATCGCGGCGGTGAAGGCAGGCAAGGCGCCGGCGCACCCGGCTGCCGGTTGATGTATGGCGCGCGCCGTCGAAGGCGGCGCGCGCTTCTGCGGGGAGGGATGACATGCGACGAGCGTTGAAGCACTTACTGCTGGTCGCTGGCCTGTTGCTGCCGGCGAGCCAGGCGCTAGCCTTGGATTGGTTCGCCTGGCAGTCCACCGATACCCTGCGCTGGCGCAGCGAGGGGCAGTACATGCATCTGGCGACGGAGAAGGGCGGCGGCGTCAGGGTGGTGAAAGAAACGCCGGTGGATCTCTGGGGTCTTTCCGCGGGCGACGTGATCCTCGAGGCCGACGGCAAACCGGTGGCGCACGTCGCCGACCTGGTCGCTACGCTGCGTGCCCACGGCGCCTCGCCCATGCCTTTGAAGGTGCGTCGCAACGGCAGCGAACAACAAGTGATGCTCGCCGCTAAGGCCCGCGTCGACCTGTTGCACGAGGCTCCAGCGGCTCCACCAGCGCCTCCGGCACTCCCCGCACCACCGGCGCCGCCGGGCGGTTGAATCACCAACAGCGACGAATCGACAGAATGATGGCAACCTTTTGGCGTGGAGCTGCATCCACGTATACATGTGCAAGCGACGAATGCGAACCGTACTGATCATCGATGACAACCCGGCCGTGGGTGAGGCGCTGTCTTTGGCGCTTTCCCTGCATGAGATCCGCCCGCTCACCGCGCTCACGCCTGAACAAGGCTTGGCCATGCTCGAAACCGAGCGGGTGGACGTAGTGATCCAGGACATGAACTTCACGGCCGACACCACCTCGGGCGAGGAGGGCATCGCGCTGTTCCGCGATATCCGCCATCGCCATACCGACCTGCCGGTGATCCTGCTCACCGCTTGGACGCACCTGGAAACGGCAGTAGAACTGGTGAAGGCCGGCGCGGCGGACTATCTCGCCAAGCCCTGGGACGACGCCAAGCTGCTCACCACGGTGGAGAACCTGCTGGAGCTGTCGGAATCCACCCGCGAGGTGACGCGCACTCGCAACGAACGCCGCAAGCGCCGTGAAGACCTGCAGCGCCGCTATGACCTCAACGGCATCGTGTTCGCCTCCGAGGCGATGGCGCGCACGCTGGACCTGGCCTGCCAGGTGGCGCGCTCGGACGTGCCCGTGCTCATCACTGGCCCCAACGGCGCCGGCAAGGAGCGTATCGCCGCGATCGTGCATGCCAATTCGGGCGTGAAGCGCGGTCCCTTTGTTGCAGTGAACTGCGGCGCCTTGCCGGGTGAGCTGATCGAGGCCGAACTGTTCGGCGCCGATGCCGGCGCATATACCGGCGCCAACAAGGCGCGCGAGGGCCGTTTCGAATTGGCCGACGGCGGCACGCTGTTCCTCGATGAGATCGGCAATCTGCCACTGTCGGGGCAGGTGAAGCTGCTGCGCGTGCTGGAAACTGGCCAGTTCGAGCGACTGGGTTCCGGCCGCACGCGCCATGTGAAGGTGCGTGTGCTGAGCGCGACCAATGCGGACCTGAAGGCAATGATCCGCGCAGGTACCTTCCGCGAAGACTTGTACTATCGCCTCAACGTCATCGAGGTGAACCTGCCGTCGTTGTCCGACCGCGTGGACGACATCATGCCGTTGGCTGATTTTTTCCTCGACAGCCGCGCCGAACTGACCGATGCCGCGCGCGATGCACTGCTGGGCTATGCGTGGCCCGGCAATGTGCGCGAGTTGAAGAACGCCATCGAGCGCGCTGCGCTGCTGGCCACCGATGGTCGCATCACGTCGGAGCTGCTCAACCTGCCGCAGTTGGCCGCTGCAGGTGCGCGCAATCTGGATGAACCCAGTCGTGAATCGGTAGAGGCTGCCCTGGACAAGGCGGGCGGTGTGGTCAGTCGTGCCGCCCAGTCGTTGGGGTTGTCGCGGCAGGCGTTGTATCGCCGCATGGAGCGTTACGGGCTGGCCCAGGTGTAACGCGGCTGACGGCGTTGCCCTAGTGGTGAAGGCCGAGGATGATGTCACGAGGGTCGATGGAGTCCGTCATGCGCTATCGCTACCTGCTTCTCGTCACCGCACTGCTGTGCGCCAACGCAACAGCGCAGAGCATTGTCCCGACCTCATCCAGCGATCACTGGGGCAAGCTCTCGCCTGCGCCGGCGAGCACCGTGGCGAGTGGTTATCGCGACACACTTAGCACGGCCGCTGGCGACGCGCAGCGTTTCAATTTCAACGAAGGTCCCGCTAAGGACAAGGCGCCGCCCGACCAGACGCCGATCCGCGTGATCATCAACAACGGCCACGGGCCGAATATCAATTGCGTGCCGATGGGGCCGGGTGGCGCGTGTCACTGACGGCCGTCGTTTGCGGGGGAGAGGTTTGATGTGGCTGGGCTTGCGTTCGCTCGAGTCGCGCATGGTGATGCTGCTGGGTTTTGCCGGTATCGCGGGCGCACTTATCTACGCTGGTGTGACGCAGTGGCCGTTGCCGCAGATTCTGGTATGGCTACGCCAGCTAGGCATCAACCTCGGAACGCCGGCGCATTTCGGGTTTTACGGCGGCATCCTCGTATCGATGGCCTTTCTGCTGCCCTTGTCGCTCTGGCTGGGCCATCGCGTGATATCGCCCATCACCAAGCTGTTGCGCGCGCTCGAAGGCGCCGTGGCCAGTTACCGCGACGGTGACTTCAGCTTTTCCATCGCGGCCACGCGCCGCGACGAACTGGGCGAGCTGATCCGCATGCACAACGCGCTGGGGCAGACCTTGCGCGAGCAGCGCCAGAACCTTGCACAGCGCGAATTGCTGCTGGATACGGTGGTGCAGAACACGCCCGTCGCGCTGGTGCTCACTGATGCCAGCGGACGAGTGACCTACGCCAACATTGCTTCGCGCCATCTCTTCAACGAGGGGCGCACTTTGCACGGCCTGGATTTCGGCGAGCTGCTCAGCGACAGTCCCGAAGCACTGCGTCGCGCGGTGGAAAGCGGAGAGGATGCGCTGCTGACCGTGGAGATGGACGGCGGTGAGGAAACCTTTCACCTATCGCAACGCAGCTTCCGTTTGCAGGGGAGGCCGCATCGTTTGCAGTTGTTCCGGCGCATGACGCGCGAACTGTCGCGACAGGAAGTCGCCACGTGGAAACGCGTGATCCGCGTGATCAGCCATGAACTCAACAACTCGCTGGCGCCGATTTCCTCGCTGGCGCATTCCGGCGCGGAACTCGCGCGCCGGGGCGACACCGCGCGCCTGCCGGGCGTCTTCGCCACCATCGGTGAGCGCGCGCGGCATCTGCATGGTTTCATTGCCGGCTACGCCAGTTTCGCCAAGCTGCCCGCGCCACAACCCAAGGCGATCGAATGGAAGCCATTCCTGGACGGCTTGGCGTTGCACTGCAAATTCCGCCTGGGCAGCGCCTTGCCCGAGCAGCCCGGTTGGTTCGACACGGCGCAGATCGAGCAGGTATTGATCAACCTGGTGAAGAACGCACACGAATCGGGCAGCGCCGATGACGAAGTATCGCTGTCGGTCATGATCGTCGCCCGTGATGCGCGCATCGAGGTGGCCGACCGTGGCCCTGGCATGAGCGAGACGGTGCTGGCGCAGGCCCTGTTGCCGTTCTATTCCACCAAGCGTTCCGGCACCGGCCTGGGTCTGGCGTTGGCGCGCGAGATCGTGGAAGCCCATGGCGGCCGCATCGCGCTCAACAACCGGGAGGATGGCGGCCTGCGGGTCAGCCTGTTGCTCCCGCTAGGGTCAAGATAACGTTCAATCAAATAGCCACGACACTTTGTCGGCGCCGGGCTCGCCTATACTCGATCCCATCTTCATGGAATGGGAAGGCAGGCAATGGGCTCGATATTTGCTCTCGTATTGATCGCGGTCGCCGTGATTGTGGTCGCCAAGCTGGTGCGCATGGTGCCGCAGGGTTACGAATGGACGGTGGAGCGTTTCGGTCGCTATACGCGCACGCTCACACCGGGCCTGCATTTCCTCGTCCCCTTCATCTACAGCATCGGTCGCAAGATGAACATGATGGAGCAGGTGCTGGACGTGCCCTCGAAGGACGTCATCACCAAGGACAACGCCGTGGTGCGCGTCGATGGTGTGGTGTTCTATCAGGTGCTGGATGCAGCCAAAGCCGCCTATGAAGTGGCAAATCTCGAGCAGGCCGCGCTGGCGTTGGTGATGACCAACATCCGCACGGTGCTGGGCTCGATGGACCTGGATGAATCGCTGAGTCAGCGCGACGCCATCAACGCCAAGCTGCTTAACGTGGTGGATGAAGCCACCCATCCGTGGGGTGTCAAGGTCAATCGCATCGAGATCAAGGACATCGCGCCTCCGCGAGATCTGATTGATTCGATGGCGCGCCAGATGAAGGCCGAGCGCGAGAAGCGTGCAAACATTCTCGAAGCAGAAGGTTTTCGTCAGGCAGCCATTCTCAAGGCTGAAGGTGAAAAGCAGTCAGTGATTCTGGCGGCAGAAGGTGAGAAGGAAGCCGCTTTCCGCGCTGCTGAAGCCCGCGAGCGCTCGGCAGAAGCCGAAGCCAAGGCAACCACCATGGTGTCCGAATCGATCGCCAACGGTAACGTCAACGCGCTCAATTATTTCGTCGCCAACAAGTACGTCGAGGCGCTGAAGGAAATGGCGCACTCGCCCAACCAGAAGATGCTGCTGCTTCCGATGGAAACCACCGGCATCCTCGGTTCGCTGGCAGGCATTGCCGAGCTCGCCAAGGATTCGCTCAGCCAACAGCAGGCCAGCAATACGGGCCGCCGCACGCCACCGTCGATGAGCTGAGCGACGACCATGGAACAGATCGCCGTGCATTACCTGTGGTGGATCCTCGCGTTGGTGCTGATCGCCATCGAGGTGATCCTGCCCGGCTATTTCATGCTGTGGATCGGCATTGCCGCTGGCGTCACCGGGTTGGTGGTGCTGGTTGCGCCGGGTATGTCGTTGCTCGCGCAGGCGCTGGTGTTCGTGGTGCTCGCGTTTCTTTCCTGTGCGGCCTATTGGTACGGGCTGCGTCCGCGCCTGATGCGCAACGAGCCGGGTGACGCGCTGCTCAACCGACGTGGTGAGCAGAAGATCGGACAACGCTATGTGCTGGCTGAGCCTATCGTCCATGGGCGGGGCAAGGCGAAGGTGGGCGATAGTTTGTGGTTGGTGAGTGGGCCGGATTTGCCTGTCGGCAGTATGGTGGAGGTGGTGGGGGTCGATGGGACTACGTTGTTGGTGAGGGCGGCGGAGTAGGGGACCGTTCTTTGCTCCCTCTCCCCTTTTGGGGAGAGGGTTGGGGTGAGGGGCGGGTGCTCGCCTTACCGTTTCATCTCTAGCCGTCATCCCGGCGTAGGCCGGGATCCAGAGCCTCGGTGTTTGGTTTTAGCGCTACGGCGATCTGGCTCGCCTGCGGCGGGCTTTCGCCCTCCTACCGGAGGCCGAGTCACTTTTCTTTGCTTGCCCACGCACGCGCAGGAGCGCGTGCGAACGGCGAAGCCGGCCCGAAGGGCGGAGGGCAGGATGCCCGGAGTAAAGAAAAGTAACCCGAAGAAAGGGCACCCCCACTTGGCGCTGGCCGGCTGCGCCGGCCAGTTCGTGAGGGGCGGCCGGGCTTTTCGACGGGGCTCCTGCCCCGGCGAAAAGGGATCGGCATCCATGCCGATCCCCCTGCGGGCCTTCTCGTCCACCCCTCACCGCCGCACAGGGGGCCCGAAGGTCAATGGCGTCGAGCCGAAGGCTCGTGCAGCAGAGCTGCACATCGCACTAATGCGGAAAGGACTTAAAGCAGGCTTCGCTGCGCTTCCCGACCGGTGTGGAGGACTCGATGCGTAACGGCATCGCTTTTCTCTTCTGCTTTGAGTTTGTGTGCTTGGCAGGAGCAAAGCGACCTGTCGTGACGCGATGTGCAGCTCTGCTGCACGAGCCGTCTGCTTGCTGCTCTTGATCTATCGGGTCCCCGTATGAGGCGGCGGGCGGGTGGAGAGAAGGCCCGCAGGGGAATCGGCATGGATGCCGATTCCTTTTCGTCGGGGCAGGAGCCCCGTCGAAAAGCCCGGAACCCGACCGCGCACCTGGAGGGCGAAGCCCGGAAGGCGACTCATCCGGGGGGCCTTTTCTTTTGGTTACTTTTCTTCGGGCAAGCAAAGAAAAGTGACCCGGACTGCGGCAGCAGTTCGGAAGCCCGCCGCAGGCGAGCCAGGTCGCGATATCGCGACAACCGAGCACAAGGTCACTAGATAACCAGCCCTTCGGCTGTTGAAAAGCGCCTCCTGCTTTCGCAGGGATGACGACAAAGATGAAGCGGTACCGCGAGCACCCACCCCTCACCCCAACCCTCTCCCCGAAGGGGAGAGGGAGCAGAACGAACGCCCACGTTGAGCAAACGACACGCACACCACCAACACAACCACGATTCAGACAACGAACCCCAGACTCCTCCCCCTGACATAGCCGTCCAAATCAGTTTTACTACCGTCATGCCCCAGGCCAAGCCCACCACCACCCCATCGCCAGCGACCACCGTCGCCCGGACCACTGCGCGATGAATCCGCCCCTCATCCTCACGCCACAGGCGATGGCACCGCTCAACACCCGCATCGCGTTCCTGCTGGAGCTGGCGCGTCGCCTGCACCAGTACGGCACGGCGGCGCCGCGCCTGGAGGGGGCTATCGGCGGGGCGGCGCAACGGTTGGGGTTGGTGGCGGATGTCTGGTCCAGTCCAACGGCCATCATCATCTCGTTCACCGACCTCACGCAGGGTGAGGACGAGGTGGCTCAGGTTACCCAGGTGATGCGTCTGGCGCCGGGTGACGTGAACCTGGCGCGGTTGAGCGACGCCGATGCCATCGCCGACAAGGTGATCGCAGGCGACATCGATCTGCGCGGAGGGTTTCGCCAGTTGCGCGAGCTGGGGCGGCCGGACACACGCCGCGCGCAGGCGGGCGTGATCGCGAGTTACGGCCTGGCGGCGGCGAGTGTTGTGGCGCTGCTGTTGCACAGCTCGTGGGCGGATCTCATCGCGGCGGCGGTGATCGGCCTCATCATCGGCACGATCACTGTGCTTTCTGCCACACGGCCTCGGCTGGCCGTGGCGAGTGAGGCCATCAGCGCGCTGGTCGCTACGACCATTGCTATCGTAGTCAGCCAGTTCGTGGTGCCGTTGGCGATCAAGTCAGTGATCCTGGCGGGATTGATCGTGCTCATGCCGGGCATGGCACTCACCACGGCGGTGCGCGAGATCTCCAGCCAGCATTTGGTGGCGGGCGTGGCACGCATGGGTGGTGCGATCGCGACGCTTATCAAACTCACCTTTGGTGCGGTGGCCGCGACCACGCTGTGCACGGCATTCGGCATCGAAGGCCGCGATTACGCGTTGCCGCCTTTGCCATCGTGGACGGATTATCCGGCGTTGATCCTGGGCGCTTTCGCCTTTGCCATTTCCTTCCGCGCGGCACGGCGCGACTGGCTGGTGGTCATGGCGGCGGTGGTGATCGGATATCTGGCGACGCGCTGGGGTGGTGCGTTGGCCGCCAAACTGCCGGCGGCGCCGTTCGGTGTGTTCCTGGGCGGATTGATCCTGAGCAGCCTTGCCAATCTGTATGCGCGTTTTGTGCACCGGCCGGGCGCCATCATTCGCGAGCCCGGCATCATTCTGCTGGTGCCGGGAAGTACAGGGTTTCGCAGCGTGTCGTATTTGCTCGAGCGGGACACCACGTTGGGCATGGACACCAGTTTGCTGCTGGTAACGCTGCTCATTGCATTGGTGGCCGGATTGCTGTTCGGCGATCTGCTTATTGCGCCACGCCGTTCGTTGTAAAAATGCGAGGCCGCAAATAAAAATGCCGACCCTTGGGTCGGCATTTTTTTGTTTACAGGATGGACGATCAGATCGCCAGATCCTTTTCCTTTTTGCCGGCCTTCAGTGCGTCATTGAACCAGCGCGGACGCTTGCCGCGACCCGACCACATCTGCTCAGGATCAGCGGGATTGCGATACTTGGGAGCCACTGTGCCACCGCTGCGACGGGCCTTGCCGGCGCGTGCGCTGCCAAAAATATCTTCAACCGAAAAACCCTCGGCCTTGATCAATGCGTGGATTTTCTCGCGAAGCTTGGAAACCTTTTCCTTACGCAATTCGTGCTGGCGACTCTGCGCCTTGCTGATCAGGTCGTTGAGCTGATTATGGTTGAGGTTCTTGATATCAACTGCCATGCGTTACTCCCGGGGGTGAGTGTGGCTACTTGCACGGGCACCGCAACTTAGGGCAGTACCTCTTATGGTTTATTGATTTTTACCGATTCAACGTTTTGATGCAAAGCCGACATTGCCAGGAACGGGTAAAGCCATTTGTTTCATGTGATTCCAATAATGGGCCCTGTGGATTTATGTGGCGCCCATCCCCCTTTAGTTCGAATCATGACGCATGGCACATGACGATTAATCGATGGCCGACCGTTCAGTGGAAAATGTCTGGCGTCGGACCGTAAATGACTGCGATAGGCCAATGGAACCGGGCTGAAAATGTCAGCGCCGGACAATAAAGAAAACGGCCGCTTGCGCGGCCGTTTTTTATGACAACTGATCCTGCATTAACCGAGCAGTGCGAACAGCTCGTCTTGCGTCACGGCCCGGGCTTCGGCCTCGTTGCGGGCACGGTATTCCAGCGTACCGGCGGCGAGGCCGCGCTCGCTGACGACCACGCGATGTGGAATGCCGATTAGTTCCATGTCCGCGAACATGGCGCCGGGACGCAGGCCACGGTCGTCTAGCACCACGTCGATGCCGCGGGCCTGCAAAGCCTGGTAGAGCGATTGAGCGGCCTCGCTGATTTCCGGCGTGTTCTTGGGATTGATCACGCACACAGCCGCGCGCCAGGGGGCCATCGGCTCGGGCCAGATGATGCCGGCGTCATCGTGGCGCTGTTCGATGGCGGCCGCCACGATGCGACTGACGCCGATGCCGTAGCAGCCCATCAGCATTACCTGGGCCTTGCCGTTCTCATCCAGCACGGTGGCCTTGAGTGCCTCGGCGTACTTGCTGCCGAGCTGGAACACGTGGCCCACCTCAATGCCGCGCGCGATCTGCAGGGTGCCCTTGCCATCCGGCGAGGGGTCGCCAGCGACGACCTTGCGGATGTCTTCCACACGGGTCACGCGGGCGTCGCGATCCCAGTTGGCGCCGGTGTAGTGGGTGCCGTCCTGGTTGCCGCCGCAGACGAAATCGGCCAACACGGCCGCGCTGCGATCGACGATGACGGGGATGCTCGCCGGCAGCCCAGCCGGTCCGATGAAGCCGGGGCGGGCACCGGTAGCGGCGAGGATTTCCTCCTCGGAGGCCAGCACGGAATCACCCGGCATCTCAGCGAGCTTGCCGGCCTTCACCTCGTTGATCTCGTGGTCGCCGCGCACGCACAGCGCGACGAGGCCTTCGGTGCCGCGCACCAGGATGGTCTTCACGCACTGCTGCGGCGTGACCTTCAGGAAGGCAGCAACGTCTTCGATGGTCTTCTGCGTGGGTGTATCCACGCGCTGGAGTGCGGCGGACGCGGCGGGGCGCTCGGCGGTGGGCGCCAGCGCCTCGGCCTTCTCGATGTTGGCGGCGTAGTCGGAGCCGTCGGAGAAGATCAGTGCGTCTTCGCCCGAATCGGCCAGTACCTGGAATTCGTGGCTGGCGTTGCCGCCGATGGCGCCGGTGTCGGCCTGCACAGCGCGGAACGTCAGGCCCAGGCGGGTGAAGATGCGCGTGTACGCCTGGTACATGGCGTCATAGGTTTCAGCCAGCGATTCCTGGGAGAGATGGAAGGAGTAGGCATCCTTCATCAGGAACTCGCGCGCGCGCATCACGCCGAAGCGGGGGCGGATCTCGTCGCGGAACTTGGTCTGGATCTGATAGAAGTTGACCGGCAGTTGCTTGTAGCTCTTCAGCTCGTTGCGCGCGAAGTCGGTGATCACTTCCTCGGCCGTGGGCGCGTAGCAGAACTCCTGCTCCTTGCGGTCCTTGATCTTCAGCAGCTGCGGGCCGAATTTCGCCCAGCGACCGCTTTCCTCCCACAGCTCTTTGGGCTGGATGGTCGGCATGAGCAGTTCGACCGCGCCGGCGCGGTCCATTTCCTCACGAACGACGGCCTCCACCTTGCGTAGCACGCGCAGGCCCAGCGGCGACCAGGTGTACAGGCCGGAGGCGAGCTTGCGGATCATGCCGGTACGCAGCATCAGGCGATGGCTGGTGATTTCGGCGTCGGCAGGGACTTCCTTGACGGTGGCCAGGTGGAATTGGCTGAGGCGCATGCGAACGGATCCGGCGGAGAAAGAGGGCGATTATAGCGGCCCGCGACACGTGACTTGGCTGACCGTGCCAGTTTCCGTGCGCTTGCGCCGCCGGGATGCGCTTAGGTGCCCGAGCAATACTGCTGGTACTGCGCCTGGGAGGTGGCCTGCTGCTGTTGGCGCTGGTCGGCGTTGATGACCTTCTGCTGGCCACCTTCTTCCATGATCACGGGGCCGCTGCCCTTGAGCGTGTCCATGTTGGCTTTGAGCGTGGTGCACAGCTTTGCGCGGTTTTCCGGGGTGTCGGCCATCGGCTGCTGGGGCGTTGCCGGCTTGGCGGCATCACTGGACGGTTCCGTGCTAGCAGTCTGGGCCGGCGGTGCGGCCAGTGGTTCCACCGAGCCACTGGTGGTGACCTTGTTGTACTTGGTGCCCTGCGGCGGCGGTGCATCGGAGTAGTGCACGGTGCCGTTGGCGTCCTTCCACTTGTATGCCTGGGCGGCGACCAGGGGCGCAACGAGCAGCAGCGCAGTGGCAATCATCAGGCGACGCATGGTGGACTCCGGGGCGTAGGGCAGGTTAAGGAAAGCGGGCTCGCTCCGGCGGCGTTTCTGGGCATATCCCGGTGGACCGGCGAGGCCGGCGACGCCCTCCTGCGAGGCCGTAGCATCGTTGCACCCCCTCCAGCCGGACTCAAGCGGGGGATGGTTTACACTGCGCGTATTCCGTCACGGATTGATTCATGAGCGACAGTACGCCCGCCAGCCCCCCCACGCCATCGGGGGATTTATCTGCTGCCGAACCTGATCACGACCGGTGCGATGTTCGCCGGGTTCTACGCGATCGTGACGAGCATCGGCGGGGATTTCAGCTCGGCGGCCATCGCCGTATTCGTGGCAGCGCTGCTGGACGGTATGGACGGTCGCGTGGCTCGCCTGACCAACACCCAGAGCGAGTTCGGCGTGCAGTACGACTCGCTGTCGGACCTGATCAGCTTTGGCTTGGCGCCGTCGCTGGTGATGTACACCTGGTCGCTATCGGCACTGAAGGACTACGGCCCCACCTGGGGCAAGATAGGCTGGGCTGCCGCCTTCATCTACGCAGCCTGCGCGGCCTTGCGGCTGGCGCGCTTCAACACCCAGGTCGGCGTGATCGACAAGCGCTATTTCCAGGGGTTGGCGAGTCCGGCGGGAGCGGCCGTGTGCATGTCCTTTGTGTGGAGCATGGATAAGTTCGGCGTGATCGGTGCGGAGGTGTGCTTCGTCACCCCGGTGATCGCTGTGTTGGTGGGCCTGCTCATGGTCAGTAATTTTCGCTACTACAGCTTCAAATCGCTGCCGATGGGCGACCGTGTGCCGTTCCTGTGGGTGCTGATCGGCGTGCTGGTGCTGGTGCCGTTCTTCATTGACCCACCGCGTGTGCTGTTCGTCGTGTTCACCCTGTACTTGCTGTCTGGCCCTGCGATGACCGTGTGGGGACGCGCCACGCGTCGCCGGCGTCGGGGAGTCGTCTGATGGCCGGGTTTGCACCCACCTCCTTGCCGCATCGCGAGCGTGTGTTGCGCGCGCTGGGCGTCACGCCGTGGGTGCGTCGCGCGGCGGCCGCAGAGTCGGCGGTCGTGAGCGTCTCTGCAGTCGACGCCATGTCTGCGGTGATGACAGGTGATTGCGTGGTGGTGTTGCCCGCTGGCTGCTCGCCGCGGGAGCTCGATCTGGTGGGGCGTGCGCTGATGGCCTGCGGCGCCGCCGTGGCCAGGGCACCGCGCATCGAAGTGACTGAGGGTCAACTGGCGAATCCGCCGGAAGCTCGTGCGTATCTCGTCTTCGGTGAGGCGCAGGCGCGGGCGTTGGGTCGCGAATTGCCGGCGGCTACCGTGAGCCGCGCCCATATCGTGCTGGCCGATGAGCCCGCTGGCGTGCTGACCTCAGGCGCCGGCAAGCGTAGGCTCTGGAACGCGCTGCGCAGCCTGCGTCGCGCGCTGGCCTCGTCTGCGGAGTAGTCCTGCATGGTCGCTGTGGCCCGTCCTCACGCCGAAATCCGCGCCATGCGTCGCGACGACGTGCCGATCGTGGCGGCGATGGAGGCATCTTCGTACGATTTCCCGTGGACAGCGGGCATCTTCAATGACTGCCTGAAGGCCGGTCACCCGAGCTGGGTGATGTGGGTGGACGGTGTGATTGCCGGTTATGGCGTGCTGTCGGTGGCTGCCGATGAAGCGCACGTCCTCAACGTCTGTGTCGGTCCCGATCACCGGGGGCTCGGGCTCGGGCGATTCCTGTTCCGGCGCTTGCTGGACATCGCCCGCTGGAATGGCGCGGGCAGGGTGTTCCTTGAGGTGCGGCCGTCCAATCCAGTGGCGCAGGCCATGTATCGCTCGATCGGTTTCGAGGAGATCGGGCGCCGGCCGAAGTACTACCCGGCCAAGGAAGGACGCGAAGACGCCATCGTGATGGCACTGGATTTGTCGCCGGCGCCGTAAACCTAGCGCGCCGCCGCGGCGTGGCGCCATCGTTCGCCGGATCGCTGGTGGAAAGTATCTGCCCGAGAAGCGGCACGGGTTGTCGTAAACAGCGCGCGATATGCGAGCGCCCGGTTGCGCGATCTAAGCTGCATGCCCCTCGCCCTAATCCTGGTGGATTAGAGCGAGGAACATACATTCGCGTCGAGCGTCGCGACGTTGGTTTCAGCCCAGCTTCTGCGCCTGCTCGCGCAGCGCGTTGGCCTGCGTGGTCCAGTCGGTGATGCGCTGGCGTTCCTGCGCAACCACTTCCTCCGGTGCGTTGGCGACGAAGTTGGCGTTGCCCAGCTTGCCTTCGCACTTCTTGATCTCGCCTTCGATGCGGGCGATTTCCTTCGAGAGGCGGGCTTTTTCTGCACCAAGATCGATCAGGCCGGCGAGCGGGATCAGCACACGCATCGAACCGACCACTGCAGCGGCAGCTGCGGGTTCGTCCTTGCCCGATTCGATCCAGTGCGGTGCGTCGACACGAGCCAGGAAGCTGATGTTCGCTGTGTTTGCAGCGGCACGAGTCCGGTCTGCGCCATCGCCATCGGCGAGCAGCACCGGGAGCACTTTGCCCGGCGGGATGTTCATCTCCGCACGGATACGGCGGATGCCGCTCAGCACATTTTTGAACCATTCGATCTCGGCGGTGGCGGCTTCGTCGGCCACGATGTCACCGGCCTTCGGCCACGGGCGCTCCATCAGGAACTTGGCGTCGAGGCCGAGCTTTGGTGCCACCGAATGCCAGATCTCCTCGCTGATGAACGGCACGATGGGGTGCAGCGCGCGCAGGATGGTTTCCAGCACCACCACCAGCGTGTGGCGCGTGGAGGCCGCAGCGGCGGCATCGTCGCCGTTCAACGCGGGCTTGGACAATTCCAGGAACCAGTCGCAGAACTCGTTCCAGGTGAACTCATAGAGTTCCTGCGCCAGCAGGTCGAAGCGATAGTTGGCGAAGTGCTGTTCGACATCGGTGAGCGTCTGCTTCAGGCGCGTAAGGATCCAGCGCTCCGCCTTCGTCACCGGTCCATTCGCCGGTGCGGCGAGCTCGCCTTCCGGCAGGTTCATCAGCACGAAGCGCGCGGCGTTCCACAGCTTGTTGCAGAACGCCTTGTAGCCTTCGGCACGCTTGATGTCGAAGTTGATGGTGCGGCTGTAGCTGGCCAGCGCGGCGAAAGTGAAACGCAGCGCGTCGGTGCCGATGGACGGGATGCCGGCCGGATAGTCCTTGCGGATGCGCTTTTCCACCTTCTCGCGCACTTGCGGAATCAGCAACGACTTCGTCGACTTGGCGACCAGCGGCTCCAGCTCGATGCCGTCGATGAGATCGAGCGGATCGAGCGTATTGCCCTTGGACTTAGACATCTTCTGGCCTTCTGCATCACGCACGATGGCGTTGATGTAGACATGGCGGAACGGCACGCGACCGGTGAAGTACTTGGTCGCCATCACCATGCGCGCGACCCAGAAGAAGATGATGTCAAAACCCGTCACCAGCACGGCGCTGGGCAGGAAGACATTGTCGCTTTCCCAGTTCGCCACGACGTTGCCGTGCTCGTCCTTCACCGGGCCGTCCATCGGCCAGCCCAGGGTGGAGAACGGCCACAGCGCGGAGCTGAACCACGTATCGAGCACGTCGTCGTCCTGGCGTAGCGCGCCGACCGGCGTGGTGCTGGCATGTGCGCGTGCGTCGGCTTCGTCTTCGCCGACGAAGATGTTGCCGGCTTCGTCGTACCACGCAGGGATGCGATGGCCCCACCACAGCTGGCGGCTGATGCACCAGTCCTGGATGTTGTCCAGCCACTGCGTGTACGTGGTGCTCCAGTTTTCCGGCACGAACTTCACTTCACCCGAGCGCACGGCGTCGAGCGCCGGCTCGGTGATTTCCTTGCGGCCCTTCTCGCTTGTGAGGTCGAGGAACCACTGGTCGGTGAGCATCGGCTCGATCACGGCATCCGAGCGCTGGCTCACCGGCACCTGCAGCTTGTGCGGCTTGGTTTCCACCAACAGGCCTTCCGCTTCCAGGTCCGCGAGCACGGCTTTGCGTGCTTCGTAGCGGTCCATGCCGCGGTACTTCTCCGGCCCGTTTTCATTGACCTTCGCGTCAAGCGTGAAGATGTTGATCGGCGTCAGGTTGTGGCGCTGACCGACGGCGTAGTCGTTGAAGTCGTGCGCAGGCGTGATCTTGACGAAGCCGGTGCCGAACTCGCGATCGACGTAGTCGTCGGCGATCACCGGAATCTCGCGGCCGCTCAGCGGCAAGCGCAACGTCTTGCCGACGAGGTGCGTGTAACGCTCGTCCTCCGGATTCACTGCGACGGCGACGTCACCCAGCATGGTTTCCGGACGCGTGGTGGCGACCACAACGCTGTCCTTGCCGTCGGCTGTGTAGTAGCGGATGGACCACATATGGCCATCACGCTCGACATTGTTCACTTCGAGATCCGAGACCGCCGTGCCCAGTGCTGGATCCCAGTTCACCAAGCGGTTGCCACGGTAGATCAGGCCCGCGCGGAACCAGTCGACGAACACCTTGCGCACCGCGGCCGACAGACCCGGATCCATGGTGAAGCGCTCGCGCGACCAATCAGCAGCGACGCCAAGGCGACGCATCTGGTTGGTGATGGTCGAGCCGGACTCTTCCTTCCACTGCCACACGCGCTCGATAAAGGCTTCGCGGCCCAGGTCATGGCGCGTCTTGTTCTCTACCGCGAGCTGGTTCTCCACGATTTTCTGCGTGGCGATGCCGGCGTGGTCCGTGCCTACCTGCCACAACGTGTTCATGCCACGCATGCGCTGGTAGCGGATCAGCATGTCCATCACGGTCTGCTGGAACGCATGGCCCATGTGCAGGGTGCCAGTGACGTTCGGCGGCGGCAGCAGGATGCAGTACGGCTCGCCCTGGCCGGTCGGCTTGAAGTCGCCGCTGGCTTCCCAGGCGGCATACCACTTCGATTCGATCTGGCCGGGCTCGAAACTCTTGTCCATCAGGGGCTCGCGATTGCGCGCCGAGGCTGGCGCGTGGGGATTGACGTTAAAGGGTCGATTGTACGGGTGGGGGCGCTGGGGTGCCATTTTTGGCTGGCGGTTGAGCCTGTGCGGGGAGGTGGCCTTCTGCTCTCACGGGGTGCAGGTAGTAAGGAGCGATGTGCAGCTCCGCTGCACGAGCCGTCGGCTCGTCGCTTTTGACCGTCGGGCCCCCTGTGCGGCGGTGAGGGGTGGACGATCAGGCCCGTAGGGGGGATCGGCACGGATGCCGATCCCTTTTCGCCAGGGCAGGATGCCCTGTCGAAAAGCCCGGCCGCCCCTCACGAACTGGCCGGCATAGCCGGCCAGCGCCAAGTGGGGGTGCCCTTCTCTTTGGTTACTTTCTCTTGGGCAAGCAAGAGAAAGTGACCCGGCCTCCGGTAGGAGGACGGAAGCCCGCGGCAGGCGAGCCAGATCGCGATCACGCGACAACCGAAAGCAAAGTCACTGGATCCCTGCCTTCGCAGGGATGACGGCAAAGACGAAACGGTGGGGCTAGATTGACCCCTCACCCCAACCCTCTCCCCCAAGGGGAGAGGGAGAAGAGCGAGCTCAGCCCCGCAGCTCCCGCCCATAAGCGTGCACCTCATCCACCAACACCTTCACGTGCTCCGGATTCACTTCCGGCGTAATGCCATGCCCCAGGTTGAACACATGCCCAGGATGGTTGCCGTAGCTGTCCAGCACGCGGCGCACCTCGCGGCGGATCACTTCCGGATCGGCCAGCAAGATCGCGGGGTCCAGGTTGCCCTGCAGCGCTACGCGGCCAGCTACGGCTTGGCGGGCGTCGGCAAGGTCAATGGTCCAATCCACGCCCAGGGCGGCGCAGCCGGTGTCGGCCATGGCCGACAGGTGCCGACCGGCGCCCTTGGAGAACAGGATCACGGGCAGTTCGCGGCTGGCCGGGTGGGCCTTGAGCGCCTCGACCACCTGGGCCATGTAGCGCAGCGAAAACTCGCGGAACGGCGCGGGGCCGAGCAGGCCACCCCAGGTATCAAACACCATCAGCGCCTGCGCGCCGGCCTCGGCCTGAGCGATCAGGTATGCAGTGACGGCCTGGGCCAGCGTGTCGAGCAGGCGGTGGGCGAGGGCGGGCTCGCTCCAGCACATGGCCTTGAGACGGGCGAAATCGCGTGAGCCCTGGCCTTCCACCATGTAGCAGGCCAGCGTCCAGGGGCTGCCGGAGAAGCCGATCAGCGGCACGCGGCCGTGCAGTTCGCGGCGGATCAGGCGCACGGCGTCCATCACATAACGCAGCTCGCCTTCCATGTCCGGCACAGCGAGCTTCTCGATGTCGGCTTTCGTGCGCACCGGATGCGCGAACTGCGGGCCTTCGCCCTGGGCAAAGCTCAGCCCCAGGCCCATCGCGTCGGGAATGGTCAGGATGTCCGAGAACAGGATGGCTGCATCCAGCTCGAAGCGCTCCAGCGGCTGCAGCGTCACCTCGCAGGCCAGTTCAGGATTTTGAGCCAGCGCCATGAAGCTGCCGGCGCGAGCCCGAGTGGCGCGGTATTCCGGCAGGTAGCGGCCGGCTTGGCGCATGACCCACACGGGCGTGGTGTCGGTGGCCTCCCGGCGCAATGCGCGCAAGAAGCGGTCGTTCTTCAGGGCATCACTCATTTCAGGATCCGTAAGGGCCGTCCTGGCCCTGGCTGAACATCACGCGGAAGCCGCGCTTGAGTTGCGCGTCGCGCGCTTTTTCGAACGCGGCGAGTGCATCGTCGCGCTCCAGAAACTGCTCGCGCTTGAGCGTGGCCTTACCGCCTTGCACACCCGACTCGCGATACAGCGTCCAGCCACCCAGCAGATCCTGCTCCAGCACGATCTGGACGTAGCGCGGCGCCTCGGCGGTGGCGGACATGGCTTGCAGGTAGAGGCGCATGGAGTCGGGTTCGAGGAAAAAGGGCGGTAGGCCGCAGAGCTCGCATTCTAGAAGGCTTCGTGCCCAGTGGCGAGGCAGTGCGCCTTTTCGCGCGGGCGGCCTACGTGTTGTGTGGCTGCTAAGGCCAGAGCCCGTTCGGCGGATCTTCGCGTGCATCCAGTAGCCGGAAGTGCCCGTGTTCGAAGATGTAGTTGTACGTGCCGTGCCCGTGTTCGTTGCGGCTGCCGGCGACCACCAGCAGGTTGCTGTCGATGCGGTAATCGAGCGGCATGATCTCCGTATCGAACAGTTTGTCCTCCACGCCCCAGCTGACAGTGAACGGCAGCCAGGACACCTCGCCATTGCGGGCGTCCAGGGCAAAAATCTGCAGGCAGCCACCGCCGCAGCCGAAGGCGGAAAGCACGTAGTGGCCTGCAAAATTGACCTTCTCGCTGGTCGCGGCGTTTCGGATCATGGTGCGGTAGCGCTTGTCCTGCGCACTGCGAAGCACGGGTGGGGCGACTTGCCCTTGATAGACGTTCTGAACCCGGAAGTTGTCGAAGCGCTGGGACGTTGCGCCGTGCGCGGTGTGGACGACCCCGACAAGGAGCAGGGTGAGCAACCATGCGTTTGTTCTGCGCATCATCGGGTGTCGCTAGCGCCGGTCAGCGGCAGTTGTCGCGCAGCACGGCGAGCACGTCGGCTTCGTCAACGCCGCTGACGATGTCCGCCTGGCCGATACCACGCCACAGGATCAATCGCAGCGTGCCGGCCAGATCTCTTTTTGTCCAGTCGCATCAGGGCGAGCAGGGGCTCCGGCTCCATGCCGGGCGGAATCGTCGTCGGCAGGCCCACCGCGTCGAGCAGGCGGTGCAGGCGCGTGGTGTCGGCGGACTCGCTCATGCCCAGCCGTTCGGAGAGCTGCGCGGCGAGCAGCATGCCCACCGCCACGCCTTCGCCGTGGAGCAAAACCTTGTATTTGCCCGCGGTTTCCAGTGCATGGCCGAAGGTGTGACCCAGGTTGAGCAGGGCGCGTTCACCTTGTTCCGTTTCGTCGCGTGCAACCACGCCGGCCTTGTACTGCACCTTGCGTGCGATGGCCTCGATCAGCGGGCCCGCCTCGCGCGCATTCAGCGCGTCGGCGTTCGCTTCCAGCCACGCGAAAAAGTCAGCGTCGCCGATGGCGGCGCCCTTGATCACCTCCGCAAGCCCCGCGCGGTATTCGCGCTCGGGAAGCGTGGTGAGAGTGTCGGTATCGGCAATCACCGCGCGCGGCTGGTGGAACGCGCCTACTAGGTTCTTGCCGGCGGGCAGGTTCACGCCGGTCTTGCCGCCCACAGACGAGTCGACCATCGACAGCAGCGTCGTCGGCATCTGGATGAAATCGATGCCGCGCATCCAACAGGCCGCACTGAAGCCGGCCAGATCACCCACCACGCCACCGCCCAAGGCGATGACGCACGCATCGCGCGTGGCGCCCAGTTTCGCCAATGCGTCCAGCGCGAGGCCGACGTTGGCGAAGGTCTTGTGCGCTTCGCCGTCGTCGATGAGGAACGACGACCACGAAAGACCATCCAATCCTTCCGCTACGCGCTCCAGATACAGCGGCGCCACGGTGGTGTTGCTGATCACCAGTGCATGCCGGCCGCGCAACGCAGCGCGCCAGCGGGCGTGATCATTGAGCAAGCCGGGGCCAATCCAGACGGGATAGCTGCGCTCGCCGAGGGCGACGTCGATGGTGCGGGGCTGGGTATGCGTAGTCATGCGGCGTGTTGGCGATGCCAATGTTGGTCGATCAGAAGAATGCTGCGCAGGCTGGCGGTGTGGACGGTTTCGTGGGCGCCAGGGATGGCCAGGTCCGCGACTTCTTCATACAGCGACGTGCGTCGTTGCGACATCGCGGCGAGTCGTTCCGCGCGGTCCGCGCCGGCCAGCAAAGGGCGCTGGCGATCCTGGGCGAGGCGCTCTAACTGTTGCTCCAGCGTGGCCTGCAGCCACAGCACGTAGCCACGCTCGGCCAGCAGGCGGCGGTTGGCCGGGTCGAGCACGGCGCCGGCGCCCGTGGCCAACACCACGCCAGCGCGCGCGCTGCATTCGGCCAGCAGGGTGGATTCGCGCTGGCGAAAGCCGGTTTCGCCCTCGATCTCGAACACAGTGCTGACCGGCACGCCGCAGACCCGCTCGATCTCCTGGTCGAGATCGACGAAGCTCAGCCCATAATGGTCAGCCAGCCGACGACCGATGGTCGTCTTGCCGGCGCCGGTCGGGCCGATGATGAACAGGTTGCACGATGGATTCATGGGTAAATGCTAACAGGCGCGAAAGCGCACGACTGATTCTCTCGACGAGGAGAATGCCATGAACGCCCGCGTGCTGATCGCTGGCGCGGGCGACGTGGGGCTGCGCGTAGCGCACCGATTGCGTGAGCGCGGTGACGACGTTTGGGCGCTGCGGCGTACCGCCCAGGCCGGTGATGGCGATGGCATCTGCTGGACTCAGGGCGACCTGACCCGGCCGGAAACACTGCACGACCTGCCCACAGGCATCAGCCATGTCGTGTACCTGCCCACGCCCGATGCCCGCGACGAGGCGCTGTATCGCGCCGTGTTCGTGGATGGATTACGGCATCTGCTTGGCGTGCTCGGCGGCTCCGAATTGCAACGCCTGTTGTTCGTCTCATCCAGCGCCGTTTACGGCGAACATGACGGTGCGTGGATCAACGAGGACACGCCTGTCGATCCACCGGGCTTCAATGGTCGCGTATTGCTGGACGCAGAGCGCTATGCGCATACGCACGCACCCTCAGTCACTTTGCGATTGGCGGGACTCTACGGGCCCGGTCGCCTGCAGTTGATCGATCGGTTGCGCACCGGCACGGCCCGCGTGCCCCGCACCACGCCACACTGGGCCAACCGCATCCACGTCGACGACGCGGCCGCGGCGATCGTGCATCTGCTGTTCGCGCAAGATCCGCAGTCGCTTTACCTCGGTGTCGACGACACGCCGCTGCCACTGGACGTGCTCTATGACGATCTCGCGCATCGCGTGCATGCACCGGCACCGAGCGAGGGTGCGGCGCCACCGGGCATCGGCAGCAAACGCCTGAGCAATGCCCGATTGCGCGCCAGCGGCTTCGTACCGCAATGGCCGGATGCGCGCCAGGGATATGCAGCCCTGCTCGACGGCGACAACTGAGTCACCAGCCACAAGTACATCGACGTTCCATTTCAACCAACCTGGGAGAAGCATCCATGCCAGCAAGCGTCTCGCTCCACATGGTCACAACCAGCAACGAGTTGCCGGGGCATCGCATCGTGCGCCCGATGGGCATCGTGCGTGGCATCACCGTGCGCTCGCGCAGCGTGGTGGGCAACCTCGGCGCCGCTCTGCAGACCCTGGTGGGCGGCAACATCACCATCTACACGGAATTGTGCGAGAAGGCGCGCGAAGAAGCCTTTGAGCTGATGTTGAGGCATGCCGCCGAACGCGGCGCTAACGCCGTGATCGGCATGCGCTACGACGCCAACGACGTGGCCGAGGGCGTGACCGAAGTGCTGGCCTACGGTACGGCCGTGCAAGTAGAGCCGGCAGGTTGAGGTTTAGCTGTGGTTGACAGCGATGACGTGTCGGTCATCGTCGTATTCCACCGTGGCATCGGCCAGATCGGGCAGGATGGCGAGTGCGTGCCGGCTCAGGCGCTCATAGTGAGCCAGAAAGCGCACCATGGCCTCCGCGTCCATCGCCAGCGGGGCGTGCTGGGCCAGTAGCTCTTCCTCCTGCTGGCTGCGCCATTTGCGCACGACGTCCCAACTGGGCGCCAGCAATACGATCAGGGCGTCCAGTTTGCGCCACAGTGGCTGGTAGCTGCGCAACTGCTTGTTCACCCAGTGGCGCCAGGTGCCTTCCGGATCTTCCTCGCGCTCTAGGTCGTTGACCGGTTCTTCCAGTGCAACCTGCAGCTGGGGACGTAGCCCAAGCGCCCAGCCTTCGAGGATGACGAGCTTCGGCGGCCGGGTGACCTTGGGCCATTTCGATGGCGCCGTGCGCGTGTCGCGCCCCTTGTCGAAGCGCGGGTAACTCACTGGCAGCTTGTCAGATGCCTGCGGCAATGCGGCCAGCACCGACATCAGTAGTTCGATTTCGTGCGTACCCGGCACGCCACGGGTGCGCAGCAGCGGATGGATCTGGTGAGCAAGGACTTCACGCTCGCTTCGCGAGTAGTAGAAGTCATCCAGCGACAGCACCTCGGTAGGCCAGCCACGGGCATCGGCCTGGGCCTTCATCTCCCGCGCCAGGGTGCTCTTGCCACTGCCCTGTAGGCCGGACAGGCCCAGCAGGTAGGGGCGCCGGGAACGGGCGATGCGCCCGGCGTACTGGTCGAGCAGGTGCCCGGCCAGGGTCGAATTCTGCGTGCTAGCATCTGGAGACATGCCCGCCATGATGGCGCGCGCGAGCCACGATTCAAGACCCCCATGCTGAAACCAGAAATCCTAGACACATTTGTGCAACTGTTGGACGAGGCCGGCAAGGCAGGAGAGCCTGAGCCGACCGCGATGAGCCTGGCCACGGTGGATGCCGCCGGGCGCGTGAGTTCGCGCATCGTGCTGCTCAAGGGGGCCGACGAGCGGGGGTTCCGCTTCTACACCAACTACGAAAGCGACAAGGGCAGCCAGGTCGAGTCGCACCCGCAGGTGGCGCTGTGCTTCCACTGGAAGCAGCTGCGCAACGCGGTGCAGGTGCGCGTGGAAGGCGTGTCGCGCAAGGTGCTGCCTGAAGAGTCCGATGCGTATTTCGCCACGCGTCCGCGTGCCAGCCAGCTCGGTGCCTGGGCGTCGCTGCAATCGCAGACGCTGCCCGATCGCGACACGTTCGAGCAGCGCTACGCGCGCTACGAGCACGAGTTCGAAGGCCGCGATGTGCCGCGTCCGCCCAATTGGGGCGGCTACGTGGTGGAGCCGGACATGGTGGAGTTCTGGTACGGCGCCGAATACCGGCTGCACGAGCGCGTGCGCTGGAGCCGCCACGGTCAGACCTGGACGAGCCGCTTGCTTTACCCCTGATTCGATTGACCCGCCATTCGGAGGCTTCAAGCATGCGTGCAACGCCCGCCGATCACGTCGCCCAGAATGGCTTTGTCGTGCACACGCGCGGCCGCGGCTTCACCGAGATCACCGACAAGGTGGGTGACGTCGTAGCCGCCAGCGGCGTGCATACGGGCATCGCCCATATCTTCAGCCTGCACACGAGTTGCTCGCTGCTGATCAGCGAAAACGCCGACCCGGCTGTGCGCGACGATCTCGAGCGGTGGTTCAGTCGCGCCGTGCCCGATGGCGACAGCATCTTCCGCCATGACGAGGAAGGCCCAGACGACATGCCCGCCCACGTGCGCGCCATCCTCACCGGCGTCAGCCTGGTGGTTCCGGTGCATGCGGGCAAGGCGCAACTGGGCACCTGGCAGGGCATTTACCTATGGGAACACCGGCTTGATCCGCACCAGCGCAAGATCACGGTGACCGTGTTGGGACATTGAACGCGTGACTGATATTCGCAACGCCGACCACTACCCGCAGCGCATCGTCTGCCTTACCGAAGAACCTACCGAAGTGCTCTATGCGCTTGGTGAGGAGCACCGCATCGTCGGTATCTCCGGTTTCACCGTGCGTCCGCCGCGGGCACGCAAGGAGAAGCCCAAGGTATCCGCATTCACCAGCGCGAAAATCGACGAGATCCTCAAGCTCCAACCGGATTTCGTGATTGGGTTCTCCGATATCCAAGCAGACATCGCGCGTGAGTTGATCAAGGCCGGGGTAGAGGTGTGGATCAGCAACCATCGCAGCGTTGACGGCATCCTCGCTTACATCCGCCGATTGGGAGCGATGGTTGGCGCGGCGGAGAAGGCGGAAGCCTATGCGCGGAAAGCCGAGCAGCAGATTGCCCGCATCGAAGTGGCGGCTGCGCAGTTCGAGCGCCGACCGAAGGTGTATTTCGAGGAGTGGGACGAGCCTTTGATCACCGGCATCCAGTGGGTGGCGGAACTGATCCGGATCGCTGGCGGCGAGGATGTGTTTCCGCGGATGTCAGGGGAGTCGTTGGCGAAGCATCGCATTCTCGAAGACGCGGGCGAGGTGGTGCGCGCGGCGCCGGACATCATCCTCGGCTCATGGTGCGGGAAGCGGTTTCGACCGGAACGTGTTGCGGCACGTGAGGGGTGGGAGGCGATTCCTGCGGTGCGCGATAGTGAGCTTTATGAGATCAAGTCGCCAATCATTTTGCAGCCGGGGCCAGCGGCGCTGTTTGATGGGTTGGAGGCGATGCATGGGATTTTTGCGGAGTGGGATCGGGGGCGGCGGGGCTGATTTTTGGTGTTGCGCTGTTGGCGCGCGCTGAGGTGAGGGCTCGCGGCTTTCTTTTCTTCCTCGCCCTTTCGGGGAGAGGGTTGGGGTGAGGGGTCAATCTAGCCTCACCGTTGTTATCGTCATCCCTGCGTAGGCAGGGATCCAGTTTCTGTATCGCTTGGTTGTCGCGTGGCGGCGATCTGGCCGCCTACGCGGCGGGCGTTTCGACCTCCTACCGGAGGCCGAGTCACTTTTCTTTGCATGCCCAAAGAAAAGTAACCGAAGAAAGGGCACCCCCACTTGGCGCTGGCCGGTGAAGCCGGCCAGTTCGTGAGGGGTGGCCGGGCTTTTCGACAGGGCTCCTGCCCTGGCGAAAAGGGATCGGCATCCTTGCCGATCCCCCCTGCGGGCCTTCTCGTCCACCCCTCACCGCCGCACAGGGGGCCCGAAGGTCAAAAGCACCGAGCCGAAGGCTCGTGCAGCGGAGCTGCACATCGCGTCGCGGCAGGTCGCGATCACGCGACAACCGAAAGCAAAGTCACTGGATGACCAGCCATTCGGCTGTTGAAAAGCGCTTCCTGCCTCCGCAGGGATGACGGCATGGGCGAAATGGCGGGGCCAGATTGACCCCTCACCCCAACCCTCTCCCCGGAGGGGCGAGGGAGTAAGACTGAGGCGCGCCAAGCGCATCGCACTCTCTCTCTGGGCGTGCGTCAAAAGAACAATTCACCCGAAACCGCAACGCGTTAGATCAGCCTCTCACCCACAACAAGTTGAGAGTAAGGTCAATTCGGCCGCTGATCCGCAAACGCGTAAACGTGATCCGCCCACTGCGTTGCTTCAAGATAAATCGCCGCCATGCGACGAATCACCTGCGGCTGCACTTCGCCACCGCGCAGGTTGCCTGCTTCCCATGCACGAATCTGATCCAGCAACATGGCAAACGGACCCTTGTTCTCCAGTAGCGCGCTGCTGATTTCGCGAGCGAGCGGCAAATGCCACAGCACGAAATCCATCGGTGCTTCCATCATGGCGTCGAGCAACGAGAACAAGCCGGCGGTGAAAGCCATTTCGCGCTGTTCGGCGGGCATACCCTGCGCCAGTTTTTCGGCCATGTGTGCACGAATCAGTGCAGCGCGCAGCAGCTCTGGCGGACGGTCGCCGGTGCCGCTCAGCGCCATGGTGTAGATCCAGTTACGCAAGCGGGCGGCGCCGAAGAAGATGGCGGCCTGCTGCACGGATTTGAGCTGGCGCGGCAGGGCGAAGTAGGCGGAGTTTACGCAGCCCAGCAGCTTGTAGCTGAGGATGGCGTCGTCGCGCACGATCTGGCCCAGTTCAACCGGACCGGGATTGCCTTCCTGCAGTGCCTTCATCAGGCGCAGCAGGCTGAGGCGGCTCGCGGCCAACACAGGCACGGCGACTGGTTCGGGCTTGAGCAGGAACTGGCCCTGGATCGCCTGCAAGGGCAGCGATTCGCAGCGGTGATAGGTGTCGTGGTCGTCTACCTGGCCGGCGACGACGTGGGTGCCGCGCGCGTGCAGGTATTCGCTGCGCGAGCGTAGTGTTGCGGGGTCGAGCTTGCTGGCATCCAGACGTACGAACTGCACGATCTTCAGCAGCGGCTCGACCGCGGGATTGAATTCCAGTGTCGTGTCGCCGGCATCGAGCATCAGCGGACAACCGCGCTGCGCCATGCGGGACAGGCGTTCGACCAGCGCGGGATCGGTCGCGGCTTCGGGCTTAAGCAGCACGCCGAAGCGTGGCTGATGCTGTAGCACGTCGGTTTCTTCCATCAACAGCTCGTGCGTGAGCCGGAGGAAGGTGCGATTGCCACGCACGAGGCGGGCGAGGGCGCCGTCCGTGATGGTGGCGAGTGCGCGACGCATAAGGACGTCTTCGTTCTCGACATCATCCTGGAACACGATCTCGTACGCGAACAGCTCGCGCCGGTTGTCCAGCATGGGCAGGCGAATCACTGGCAGCGGTTGTTCGCTGGCGGTGGATATGTCCTGGGCTGTAGTGATGGCCGCGGCTTCGCTCATGATCAATCGACGTGTGGACGATGGTTGAGTGGGACGGCAATGACGCCGGCAAAACTGGAGCACGCGTGGAGGCGTGCGCGCATGTTGTTGTTTGCTTAGGCCTCGGCCAGCGGTTGCGAGCGCAGGCTCGTGCGCAGGTCACCCGCGCGGCCATACACACTTGCTTCCGTCTCGTTGCCGGTAAGTACCGCCAGCGCCTTGCGCACCTGCTGCAGACGGATACCCACGAGGTAGCCATTGCGCTGGTTGAGCTGCTGACAGGCACGTAGCGACTGCAGAACTTCTTGCCACTTCGGTGCCAGCACGCGGCTGGCGTCCGGTGCACCCTGGCTCAACTGCACGCGTTCGCCGTCGAGTTGTTCCAGACGCACCATCAGTTCGTGCTTGTTGGCGCCGGCGTGGTTGAGCGCGTCGACGTCAGCCGTTTCCAAGGCGGAGCGCTCGGTGGTAAGCGCGTCCATCAGTTCACCCACTGCCAGCCGCATTTCCTCGACCGAGGCCGTCAGGGCATGGTCTCAGTTCGGCTTGCAGGGACGGGTTCATGACTTGCCGTTGAGCTGGTTGTCGAGCGACATCATGCGGTCGGCGATGCGGCCGGCGTCCACTTTGTAGGTGCCGTTCGCGAGAGCCTGGCGGATCTGATCGACTTTCTTCGTGTCCATGGTGGCACCGTCGGTGGTGCGGGCTGCTTCCTGCAGGGCGCGTGCGGAGTCGGTCAACTGCACGCGGTCGGTGGTACCCGTGCTGCCGGCAGTGGCGTCGCTGGACGTTGTGCTGGCGGGGCTCTGCGTAGCGCTGCTGCCCTGGCCCGTGGGGGGCTGGGGGGAGCTTCGGCAAGCCGTTGTTGGAAATAGTGGTGTTCATGGGGTCCGTTCTCTTGGATTGCTGGCCCTGTTGCTGACAGGATCGGCCGGCTGGCCGCAAACTTTAATCGTTTATGCGAGTCGGTTCAGGGAACTGCGAGCACCTCGCCGGGCGCCATGACCATGGCGTCGATCACTTTGCCCGAGCTGCCGTTGCGTACCTTGAGGCGCGAACCGCTGTCCCCGCCACCCAGCGCGACGCCGCTGGCGCGAACCTCGATACCGTTGAGCCGGGACACCAGTTGCACCTGGTCACCCGCTTTCACGGCGCTGCGCCCCCCCCAGGGCGGACGGAGTGACGACGTTGCCGGCGCCCAGGGCGCGGGCAAGGGTACGTCCTTCCAGGTCCGCCATGTCACTCACATAGCCATAGCCCAGGCGGGTGATGTCGCGCTCCTCCGTGCGCACGTCGTCGACGCGTACGCCGTCGCCGCGCTGCAGGGGGCGCACCAGCACCAGCACCTGACGGAAAACTTGCAGTTGCACCGGCACATGCAGGGTCCAGCCGTCCGCGCCGGGGCATCGCACCAGTACTGTCATGCGCGGCATCAACCGCGCACCGGCTTGCAGGCTGACATTGGTTGCCACGGGGCAGGGCGTCAGTTCCAGCGTTCGTGTATCCAGTTCCGCGGCCTTGGCCACGACACGGCTGCCCGGGGTTTCGTACTGGCCGCGCAACCACTGCTCTGCACTGGCGCGCGCCGCCTGTGCCGGCTCCGCGGCATGGGCGGGCAGCACGAGGGCGCCGAGCAGCAAGGTGGCCAGTACGCGCCGGCTCACAAGTCGGCCAGCAACGCGTTGAGCTGGGTGAGCAAGGTTTCGCGCTCGCCCTCCAATTGCTGCATCAACTGCCCTGCCTGATCGATCTGGCCATCGCACAGCAAGCTGGCGAAGGCGGTGCCTTGTTCGCGAAAGCGTGTGCCCGTGGCGCTAAGTGCGTTGGCCGCCGGGTTGCTGCCGCGGCTGGAGGTAAGGCGTTCCAGCGTGCGGCTAAGCGCCTGCGTGTCGAACCAGCGACGGTCGAGTGCAGCCGGTTCCTGTAGGGCCAATTCCATAGCCTGGCGCAGACCCTGCGCGGCTTCGCGCACGGTCAGGCTGAGGCTGGCCGGGTCTTCGCCGGTTTCGGTTTCCAGCCAGTCCAGCGCCAGGCGGTGGCCGAGCAAGGTGCCGCGGCTCAGTGCTTCGGATTGGCGCGTGGTTTCGGCAGAGCGACGGTGCCATACGCCCAGCGCGGCCTGTGCGGCGACGGCGCGTGCGTGCTGCGCGTCCTGGTTTTTATGCATGGTGCCGATGCGCTCGTCCATCTGGCGTAGCGCTTCGCTGCTGTCATGCAGCGAGGTTTCGGTCTGGCTGACGCCGCCCTGGGCGCGGTCGAGGCGCTGCAGGCCTTGCTGTACGTCGCCATCCAGCTGTTGGGAGAACTCACCAATGGAGCCGGTCACCAGTTCGATCTCGCCGGTGGCCTGGCTGGTCTTCTCAGCCAGTTGCTTGACCTCGTCGGCCACTACCGCGAAGCCGCGCCCTGCTTCACCCGCACGGGCGGCCTCGATAGCGGCGTTGAGGGCAACCAGGTTGGTCTGGTGGGCGATCTCCTGCACCACCCCGGTGAGCTTGCGGATCTGCGCCACTTGCTCGGCCAGCTTGCTCTGGTTGCGATTCATGGCCGACAGGGCGGTGCGCAGCAGGCGCAGTTGACCGTCCAGCTCGCTCACGCTGCGCTCGCTGCCTTCGCCAGTCTGACGCGCGTAGCTCAGGCTGGTGGCGATCTGTTGCAGTGATGTCGAGATTCCGGCACTGCCGTCCGTCAAACGACCGACGTCGTCGCGGCTTTCCTGTGCCGACTTGTGCATGGACGCTTGCTCGCGGGCCAACTGCTGGGCCGCGCCGAGCACCAGGCCCAGTTGTTCCATCGTCTGCATGGCGACGGCCACCGGTGGCCGCGTAGTGGACACGGCCGCCAACAGCGGGGCCAGGGCCTGCGCTGTGCGGGGGTGCCGGGCCGATAGCTGTGCGACCTGCGCCCGGTCACCCGCAGCGGCGGCGCGGGCGAGATCGGCGAGATGCTGGCTCCAGATCAGACTCATGGGTGGATCGTTCCTTCCTATAAGGGTCGCCCCAGGCATCGGCGGCGAACGTCGGAACTTGAGAAGCAAGCGACGTGCCATGACGGCCCTCCCGTGCTCAAGCCGTGGCTGACCCGGCCGATACGCGGGGAGTAAAGGCGGCTGGGCCGCGGCGAGGAAACCGCATGAGCGCGTGGATGGACAAGGTGGAGCAGCAGACCCGGCTGGCAGGGCATAACCGCGTGGCCATACTGCTGTTTCGCATGGGCGACGAGCAGCTGTTTGGCATCAACGTATTCAAGGTGCGTGAGGTCATGCGTCGCCCGCCGATGGAGCGCATGCCTGACGCCCATCCCCTGATTGCCGGTAGCTGCGATTACCGCGGCACCACTATCCCCATCATCGACCTGGCCGTTGCGCTGGGGTACCCCTCGCTGCGCGACGTCACTTCTGCGCACCTGATGGTCACCGAGTTCAGCCGCAGCGTGCAGGGCTTTCTGGTGGCGGAGCCACAGCGGTTGGTCCAGTGCGACGGCGAGTCGCTCGCCGCGCCGGCGCCCGCGCTGGGCTTCGGCAGCCGCGTCAACGCGGTAACGCGCGTGGACGGTGCGCTGGTGGCGGTAGTGGACGTGGAGCATGTATTGGCATCACTCAACGCCACGCCCACCGAGCTGTCGGCCCCGATGCAGCGCATCGCCCGGGTCCACGACCTGCAGCCGCGCCGTGTGATGGTGGTGGATGACTCGCTGGTTGCCCGCAATCAGCTGGTGAATCTGTTCCGGCAGATGGACGTGGAATGTGTGGTCGCGACGGATGGGCGCGAAGCGCTGGAGCGGCTGCAGGCCATCGCTGAATCGCCCGGCGAGGAGCGTGTGACGCTGGTGGTGTCGGACATCGAGATGCCGCGGCTGGATGGCTATGCGTTGACCCGCGCAATTCGCGAGACGCCCGCGCTGCGAACGTTGAAGGTGGTGTTGCACAGTTCGATCAGTGGAATTTTCAATGAGGCGATGGTGCGCGAGGTGAACGCGGATCGCTTTGTGGCGAAGTTTCAGCCGGATGTGTTGGCGCAGGCGGTGTTGGATTTGATGCCGGAGAGGTTTGGGGAGTTTTGAGTTTTGGGCGCGGCGCTTGGTTCTTTGCTTTTCTCCCTCGCCCCTTTGGGGAGAGGGTTGGGGTGAGGGGTCAATCTAGCCTTACCGTTTCATCTTTAGCCGTCACCCCTGCGCAGGCAGGGGTCCAGTGACTTTGCTTTCGATTGTCGCGTAGTCGCGATCTGGCTCGCCTGCGGCGGGCTTTCGACCTCCTACCGGAGGCCGAGTCACTTTTCTTTGCTTGCCGAAGAAAAGTAACCCGAAGAAAGGGCCTCCCGGATGAGGCGCCTATCGGGCAGAAGCCCGATAGGTACGCGGTCGGGTTCCGGGCTTTTCGACGGGGCTCCTGCCCCGGCGAAAAGTGGCTGGCATCCTTGCCAGCCACACCTGCGGGGCCTTCTCTCCACCCGCCCGCCGCCTCATACGGGGACCTGGTAGCTCAAGAGCTAGAGCCGACGGCTCGTGCCGCTGCGCTGCACATCGCGTCGCGGAGCGTGGCGATGCGACCCAACGTGTTGTTGACGACGTCGCATGTTGGTGTCGGTTAGAAGTAGGGTTCCGTAAGTCTTCCCGGATTCTCGCTGCGCTTCATCCGGGCTACGTTGCGCGTTCGCCGTGAACGCTCCCGCTTTAAGCCCTCTTGGCGACGGCGCGTTGCGAAGCGCATCGGAGTACCCGCTGTGTAGCGGCGGAGGTTGCCAAACCGCACGATTCCTCATCCGTTCGGGCTTATCCCCACGCCATGCAGAGTTCCTCAGCGTATCGGTGCGTTGCGGTGTAGCCGTATCGTCCAATAAGGAGATCGCCCGGTACCGATTACCTCGGGGGCCAAGGCTTGTATTCAACACGACGCTACCGGAGCTCTGGAGGCCATTTTCTTTCGGTTACTTTTCTTTTGGGCCAGCAAAAGAAAAGTGACTCGAGCGTCGGCAGACGATCGAAACGCCCGCTGCGTAAGCGGCCAGGTCGCGGCAACGTAGGAGGCGACAGCTAACCACCGAGGAAACGCCAAACCTCCGTCAGTAACCCGCTACACCCCGCGTCGACTTTCCGACAGCCCCACGTAAAACCCATCTCGCGACACACGCAAAAAACGCCACAAACCCAACAACCACGCGGCTTCGCAGACACCACTCAAACGGTGGCACGCAATTTGCTCAAGTCATCCCGCGGCCCTCGCCGCAGGAGTGAGCGATGAGTTCCATCAACGACAACCTGTTCGGTTTGCACACGCAGGCGCTCGATACGTGGCAGAAGCGCAGCGAAGTGTTGTCCAGCAATCTGGCTAATGCCGACACGCCCGGCTATCTCGCGCGCGATGTCGACTTCAAGAAGGCGCTGGCCAGTGCGAGTGGCACTAGCAACACGCTGGCGATGACCATCACGCAGCCGGGACAGATTGATCCGCAGGCGCAATCCGCGCAGCAACTCGCTTACCGCATGCCCACGCAGCCGTCGATGGATGGCAATACGGTGGATACGCAGGTCGAGCAGGCCAACTTCGCCGCCAACGGCGTGCATTACCAGGCCAGCCTTTCCTTCATCACGGCGCAGATCCACATGCTGCGCACGGCCATCACCGGAGGCCAGGGCTGATGTCCATGTTCAAGATTTTTGATGTCGCGGGTTCGGGCATGGCAGCGCAGTCGCTGCGCCTGAACACCGTGGCCAGCAACCTCGCCAACGCCGACAGCGTGTCGAGCACGCCGGAAGGTGCGTACCGCGCGAAGGAACCGCTGTTCTCTGCTGTGCAGAAAGCGGTGGGTGGCGCAAAGAACTCGCAGGCCGACAGCGCTGTTGGCGTGCAGGTGCAGGGCGTGACCGAAAGCCAGGCCGATGTGCAGACGCGCTACGAGCCGGGTAATCCCATGGCCGATGCCAACGGCTACGTCTACGGCAGCAACGTCAATCCCATTGATGAGCTAGTGAACATGATCACCGCGTCGCGTTCTTACCAGAACAACGTCGAAGCGATGAACACCACCAAGCAATTGATGATCAAGACCCTCGACCTCGGCAAGTGAGCCGGGAGGAGCCCTCGTGTCTACGATACCCAGCACTACCAACAACACGTCCAGCAACAGTTCGAGTTCGGGCAGCACGTCGAGTGCGAACTCGGCGCTGTCGAGCACAATGACGCAGGCCGATTTCCTCAAGCTGATGACGGCCCAGTTGCAGGCGCAGGATCCGACCAACCCGGTCGACAACTCGCAGTTCGTTTCGCAGATGGCGCAGTTCAGCCAGTTGTCGGCGACGCAGCAGTTGGATACCGACCTGCAGTCGCTTGCCACCAACGTCAACACGGCTATGCAGACCTCGCAGGTGCTCAGCTCGTCGAACCTGGTGAATCGCGAGGTGCTCGTGCCGGGCAGCTCGGCCGCATTCGACGGTACCGATGCGGTGAAGGGTGCGGTGAACGTCACCAGCGCAACGACCGTCAACGTGAAGATCGTCGATGGCAGCGGCAACGTGGTGCGCAATATTCCGTTGGGCGCGCAGAACACTGGCCTTGCGCAGTTCAGTTGGGATGGCAAGGACGATAACGGTAATGCCATCGCCGCAGGCACGTACACCATCCAGGCCGGCAGTGGCAGCACCTCGCTGGACACCTACGTCGCCGGCACGGTGACGGCTGTGGGCTACGGCGGCAGTTCGCTGGGTACGTACCTGCAGGTATCGGGCGTGGGCGGCGTGCCGCTCAGCCAGGTGGCACAGATTCTCTGACGCGCTAAGCGTCATCTCATCACGAGGAACCGAACATGGCACTTAATACGGCGCTCAGCGGCATCAACGCTGCCCAGTCCGATCTCAACGTCATCGCCAACAACATCGCCAATGCCAACACCACCGGCTTCAAGGGTTCGCGCGCGGAGTTCGCAGATGTCTTCGCGGTGACTGGCCTGAACCTCAACTCCACCGCGGTGGGCAGCGGCGTGCGTCTGCAGGACGTGGCCCAGCAGTTCAATCAAGGCGATATCCAGACCACCAACAACAGCCTTGACCTCGCCATCAGCGGCAACGGCTTCTTTGTGGTGAACAACGGCAGCGGTGTGCAGTACACGCGTGCCGGTGATTTCCAGAAAGACCCGAGCGGCTACGTCACCACGCCGGACGGTTCGCGCCTGCAGATGTACGCGGCCAATGGCGCGGGTGGTTTTGATACCAGTACGCTGAAGGACTTCAATTGGGTGACGGCGCAGAGCAACGCTACGGCGACCTCGGCCATCACCATGACGTCTAACTTGCCGGCCAGCGCCACCGTGCCGACCAACGCGTTCAGCACGACGGATTCCACCAGCTACAACGCCGCTTCGCCGGTGACCGTGTATGACTCGCAGGGTGGTTCGCACCAGGCGACGATTTACTACGTGAAGTCCGGCACCAACACCTGGAACGCCAATCTGTACGTGGACGGCCAGAACGCCGGCACGCAGCCGATGACCTTTGATTCCACCGGCAAGCTGGCTACGCCGACCAACGGCACGCTGGCCTTCAACACGGTGAATCTGGGCAACGGTTCGTCGCCGATGACGCTGTCGCTCAACGTGAACAACACCACGCAGTACGGGACGGACTATTCGGCCGGCACCATCCAGCAGAATGGTTTCGAAGCAGGCACGTTGTCGAGCATCGACATCAATAGCAAGGGCGTCATCACGGCGTACTACTCGAACAACCAGAGCACGCAGATCGGTCAGGTGGCGATTGCCAACTTTGCCAACGTGCAGGGCCTGCGCCAGATGGGTAATACCACGTGGGCAGCCAGCACCGATTCCGGTCCGGCCGTGATGGGTACGGCGAGCGTGGGGCAGTTCGGCGCGATCCAGTCGGGTGCGCTGGAAAGCTCCAACACGGCCGATACCACGGCGCAGTTGGTGGACATGATCCAGGCGCAGCGTGACTACCAGGCCAATGCGCAGGTGCTGTCGACCGACAACACGCTCGCATCCGCGCTGTTCAACGCTGTCTCGCGCTGATAAGCCATGGACCGTTCCGTCTACGTAGCGATGACCGGGGCGACGCAGATCATGCGCGCCCAGGAGGCAGTGAGCCACAACCTGGCCAACGCCTCCACGGTCGGTTTCAAGAGCCAGCTCTCCGCGTTCCAGAGCGTGCCGGTGCTGGGCGATGGTCAGCCGGCGCGCATCAACGCGGTGGCGCAGGGCATCGGCCAGAGCAGTGGGCAGGGGTCGCCGATCAATACCGGTCGGGCCCTCGACATCTCGGTGCGCGGCGACGGCTTCATCGCAGTGCAGTCGCCGGACGGTTCAGAGGCATACACCCGCGCGGGTGATCTGCAGCTCACCGCGGATGGTGGGCTGACAGACTCGAAAGGCAATCCGGTGATGGGTGGTTCAGGGCCCATCACCATTCCACCAGCCACAGACATCAGCGTCGGCTCTGACGGCACCATTTCCACGGTACCGCAGGGGCAGGGCCCCAATTCCGTATCGCAGATCGACCGCATCAAGCTGGTCAATCCGGACGTGACGCAGATGACGCAGGGCTCGGATGGCCTGATGCACATGGGCGATGGCAGCACCGCTGCCATCGACGACACGGTCACCATCAACTCAGGCGAACTGGAAGGCAGCAACGTCAATCCGTCGTCCGAGCTGGTGAAGATGATCGCGCTTTCGCGCCAGTACGACATGCAGGTGAAGTCCATCAAAACCTCCGAGGACAACGCCGATTCAAGCCTCAAGCTGTTACAGGCGAGCTAAAGCTGCCGCTTAATCAAGGAGCGACTGATGTTTTCTTCCCTCTGGATTGCCAAGACCGGCCTTGACGCGCAGCAGACGCGTATGGACGTGATCTCCAACAACCTGGCCAACGCCAACACCACCGCGTTCAAGAGTTCGCGTGCGTCGTTCCAGGATCTGATGTACCAGAACAAGGGTCAGCCTGGCGGACAGACCACCGAACAGACCGTATCGCCGTCGGGCTTGATGCTCGGCACCGGTGTGAAAGTGGTAGCCAACGAAAAGCTGTTCACCGAAGGCAGCATCACGCAGACCGGCAACTCGCTGGACGTGGCCATCCAGGGTCGCGGCTTCCTGCAGGTGAGCATGCCCGACGGCACCGTGGCTTATACGCGCGATGGTTCGCTGCATACCGATCCCAACGGTCAGTTGGTCACGGCAGATGGCAACCCGCTGGAGCCGGCCATCACCGTGCCGCCGAATGTGCAGAGCCTGACCATCGGTTCCGATGGCACCGTGTCGGCGACCACCACCGCTTCGGCTACGCCGCAGACGCTGGGCACGTTGCAGCTCGCGGATTTCATCAACCCCGCCGGCCTGCAGCCGATGGGCCAGAACCTGTACGTGGAATCCGTGGCCAGCGGCGCGCCGCAGACCGGCCAGCCGGCACTCAACGGCATGGGTTCGCTGCTGCAGGGTTCGCTCGAATCCTCCAACGTCAACGTGGTGGCCGAGATGGTCAACATGATCGAGACGCAGCGCACCTACGAAATGAATTCCAAGGCGATCAGCAGCACCGATCAGATGCTGCAAGACCTGACCGACAAGATGTGAGAACCGTCATGGCGTCCTTCCGTTCCCTTCCTCGAATCGGTGTCGCGCTGGCCTTGGCCGCGCTGGCCGGCTGCGTCATGCAGCCGCCGCGCGACGATCACCAGTGGGCAGCCACCATGCCGGCGGAGCAGCCGGCGTCGCCGCCGACCGATGGCTCGATCTACCACGCCGAGCAGGGCATGGAACTGTTCAACGATGCGCGCGCCCACCGCGTGGGCGACATCCTCACCATCACCTTGGTGGAGAGCACGCAGGCATCCAAGAAGGCCACGACCAACACCAGCAAGAAGGACGTCAGCACCATCTCCGCGCCGAGCATCCTGGGTCATACGCTCAAGGTCGCCGGCCAGACGGCGGACACCAGCCTAAATGGAAACCGCGCCTTCGACGGCAGCGGCGACAGCAGCCAGAGCAACCAATTGTCGGGTTCGATCACGGTGACCGTGGCGCAGCGCCTGTCCAACGGCAACCTGCTGGTACGTGGCGAAAAGATGGTGACGATCAACCAGGGTCAGGAACAGATCCGCATTGCCGGCATCGTGCGCCCGCAGGACATCCTGCAAGACAACAGCGTGCCGTCCACGCGCGTCGCCGACGCGCAGATTGGCTACACCGGCAAGGGGGGCACTGGCCGATGCGAATACGCAGGGCTGGCTGTCGCGCTTCTTCAGCTCGAAGTGGATGCCGTACTGATGAACATCCGTCACCTTTTTACGCATGCCACGCTCATTCGCGCTGGCGAGCGCGCGGCAGCAGCGTTGCGCACCACTGCCATCGTGCTGTGCGCGTGCTTCTCGGTAAATCAGCCCGTGCACGCCGACAAAATTCGCGACCTGGTGCAGGTGGCGGGCGTGCGCAGCAACCAATTGATTGGCTACGGCTTGGTGGTGGGTTTGGACGGCAGCGGTGACCAGACCACGCAGGCACCGTTCACTACGCAGAGTTTGGAAAACATGCTGGTGCAGTTCGGTATTACTGTGCCGGCCAACGTACGTCCGCAGCTAAAGAACGCGGCGGCCGTGACGGTGACGGCACAATTGCCGCCATTCGCCAAACCGGGTCAGGTCATCGACGTGACCGTGGCGTCCATCGGTAACGCCAAGAGCATTCGCGGCGGTGAGCTGCTGATGACGCCGATGCGCGGCGCTGACGGCAACGTCTACGCCATGGCGCAGGGCAGTGTAGTGGTGGGTGGTATCACCGCGTCGGGCAAGAGTGGCTCCAGCGTGCAGGTGAACATTTCCGCGAGCGGCCGTATTCCCAACGGCGCGTCGGTCGAGCGTGCCGTTGCTTCCTCGTTCTCCAACGGCGGCGACCTCGTACTCAACCTCAATACAGCCGACTTCACCACGGCGACGCGCATCGCTGAGGCGGTGAACCGTACGTACGGCGCCGGTACCGCCAGCGCGATGGATGGTGGCTCGGTGAACGTGCGCGGCCCGCTGGATCCCAGCCAACGTGTGGCATGGCTCGGCGCGATCCAGGCGATCGAAGTCACCCCCGGTGATGCACCGGCGCGCGTAGTGGTCAATTCGCGCACCGGCACGGTGGTGATTGGCGCGGATGTGCGAGTGACGCCGGCCGCGGTGGCGCACGGTTCCATCCAGGTGACTATTTCCGAGAATCCGCAGGTCTCCCAGCCCAATCCCTTCAGCAAGGGCGGCCAGACCGTGGTGGTGCCGCAGAGCGACGTGCAGGTCAGCGAAGACGGCGCCCACATGTTCAAGTTCGGCCCGGGCACCAACCTGGACACCATCGTGCGTGCGGTGAACCAGGTGGGCGCGTCGCCGACGGATCTCATCTCTATCCTGCAGGCGCTCAAGCAGGCGGGTGCGCTCCATGCGGAGCTGGTGGTGATCTGATGGCTATGGAGCGTGCTCATGCTCTCACCGTGGCCCGCGCCGGAAGCTGTTTGCGCGCAGGGCAAGGAAGAACGAGGGCGTGTATGTCGATACACAACCGAGTGATGACGCTGCCCTGCGCCTCACTCCCTGGCGGGCGCATGAACTCAACGCGGGTCACGGTGAGAGCATGAGCACGCTCCCGGGAGATGCCGCCAATAGCCTCAATACCTGGACGAATCTGTCCGGGTTCGCCGCGCTGCGCCAGACGGCGCAAAGCGACGCGAAGGCGGCACTGCCAGCGGTAGCCAAGCAGTTCGAGTCGATCTTCACGCAGATGATGCTGAAGTCGATGCGCGACGCCAGCAGTGGCGATGGCCTGTTCGACAGCGATGCCGGCAATCAATGGCGCGACATGTTCGATCAGCAGCTGTCCGTGCAGCTCTCGCAGGGCGGCAACGGCATCGGTATTGCGCAGATGTTGATGAAGCAGTTGGGCGGCGCGCTCGGCGGCTCGTCCGACGGCAGTGCCACCGGTAGTACTGGTACGGCCAACGGCAGCGACAGCTGGCAGCAGCGCCTGAACTCAGTGGCTAGCGCGGCACGCAACACCGGCGAGAAGGTACTCAAGCTGCTGCCTAAGGACGCCACGGATTTCGTCAAACAGCTGGCGCCGTATGCCCAGCAGGCCGCCGAGAAGCTCGGCGTGTCGGTGCGCGCCGTGCTGGCGCAGGCCGCGCTGGAGACGCAGTGGGGTAAGCACCTGCCCACGCACTCCAACGGCAATACCAGCAACAACCTGTTCGGCATGAAAGCCGGCAGCAGTTGGGGCGGCGACAAGGTCAGCGTGCCAACGCTGGAATTTGAGGACGGCGTGGCGGTGCAGAAGCGCGCCCAGTTCCGTTCGTACGACAACCCGGGCCAGTCGTTCGACGACTACGCCCAACTGCTTGCCAACAACCCGCGTTACGCCAAGGCGCTCAACCATGGCGAGGACGTGGTCGGTTTCGCCAAGGGGCTGGTCAATGGCGGTTACGCCACCGATCCGTCCTATGCGCAAAAAATTATTGCGATCGCCAACAGCCCGCAGATGCGTCAAGCACTCGACGCCATCGGGCAGGGCGACCTCAAGAATGTGGCCGCCCCGCCGAACTCCTCCGAGTGACCTGTCCTGGAATGACCTATGTCCAATCTTCTTAGCATCGGTGCCTCCGGGCTCAACGCCGCACAGGTGGCCTTGACCACCGTGGGCAACAATATCTCCAACGTCAACACGACGGGCTACAGCCGCCAGACGGTGCTGCAGACGGAGGCCATCACCACGGGCGGCGGGAACTACACCACGGGTAGCGGCGTGAACGTGCAAGCGGTGCAGCGCGCCTATAGCGACTTCCTGACCTCGGCGCTGTGGACTGCCAACTCCAGCATGCAGGGCGCGACCACCACCAATAGCCTGGCGACGACGCTCAACGGCGCGTTGAGTGCCAGCGGCAACCTGCAGGGTGCGCTGGACACGTTCTACGGCGCCTTCAGCACGGTGGCCAATACGCCGGGCGTGGCGTCCAGCCGCCAGTCGTTGCTGGGCAATGCGGGCCAGATGGTCAGCGTGTTCAACACGCTGGGCCAGCAGTTCGCTGCGCAGCAGAGCCAGGTGAACGCGCAGATCAAGACCACCGTCAACAGCATCAACAACGTGTCGAGCAACCTGGCGGACGTCAACGCCAAGATCCATGCGGCAGGCAATAACGTGCCCAACGATCTGCTCGACCAGCGCGACAATTTGGTGCAGACACTGTCCGGCTACCTTGGCGTATCTGCCTTTACGCAGACCGACGGCACCATCAGCGTGTACGCCTCCAGCGGTCAGGCACTGGTGAGCGGTAATCAGTCGTACGCCTTGCAGACCGGCAATAATCAGTACGACGCATCGCGCACCGAAGTGCTCGATAGCACCGGGACCGTGGTCAGCAGCAAGCTGAGCGGCGGCACGCTGGGCGCGTTGCTGAACTACCGCAGCAATGTGCTGGATGGCGTGCAGAACCAGTTGGGCCAGGCCGCTGTGGCGCTTTCTACTAGCGTCAACACGCAGCAATCGAAGGGTCTGGATCTCAACGGCAAGCAGGGTGGCGCGATGTTCAGCGTGCCGTCGCCTGCGGTGTTGCCGAGCAATCTCAACAAGGGCACGGGGAGCGTATCCGCGAGCATCAGCAACGCATCGCAGCTCACCGGCTCGGATTACGTGCTGAGCTACAACGGCAGCGCGTGGAGCATGGCGACCACAAGCGGACAGAACGTGGCGATGACGGCGAATCCGGACGGCACCTATTCCGCCGCTGGCATGACGCTCTCCCTCTCGGGCGCCGCTCAGGCGGGCGATACCTTCCAGATTCAACCGACACGCCAGGCCTCGACGGGCCTGACGCTGACCATGACCGATCCCAGTGGCATCGCTGCCGCCGCCGCGCTGAACGCCAAGGCGGCGACCACCAATACCGGCACCGGCAGTATCGGCTCGGTGACGGTGACTGACCCCACCAACGCGGCGCTGCTCAACGGCGCTACCGTCAGCTTTCCAACGGGCACCAGCTATCAGGTGACCGACAGCTCGGGCAATGTGCTGTCCAGCGGCAGCTATGCGCCGGGGCAGACCATCAGCGCGAACGGCTGGAGCGTAACGCCTTCCGGTACGCCGGGCGCCAACGACAAGTTCACCGTCGGTGCGAACACCAATGGCCTCAACGACACCAGCAACGCGCTTGCGCTCGCTGGCTTGGCGAACGCCAAGGTGTTGAACGGCGGCACGCAGTCGATCATCGATGCCTACGGCACGCTCACCACCTCCATTGGTACGGTGGGCAGTCAGGCGACGACCAACCTCACTACGCAGACCAGCCTCTACAACCAGGCCATGTCGGCGCAGCAGAGCGTGTCCGGCGTGAACCTCGATGAGGAGGCTGCCAACATGGTCAAGTACCAGCAGGCTTACCAGGCCTCCGCGCAGGTGATCTCCACCGCGCAAAGCATCTTCAGCAGCCTGATCTCGGCGATCCAGGCTTAAGCAAGGAACGGGCTACGACCATGCGTCTCTCAACCAGTTGGATGTACCAGCAGTCGCTCAACACCATGATCAGCCAGCAGAGCGCGCTGGCGGCGACCCAGAATCAGGTGTCCACGGGCAATCGCATCAACGTGGCATCCGACGATCCGTCGGGCGCTGGCCAGGTGGTCAGCCTTAATCACGTTATCGCGGCGAATACGCAGTATTCGAGCACCATCGATTCGGCGACCACGCGCCTCAATACCGAGGCGAGCACGCTGAGCTCGGTGAACAGCGTGCTCGACAACGCGCGTACGCTGGCCTTGCAGGCAGTGAACGGCACGCTGTCGGCCTCTGACCGCCAGAGCGTCGCCAGCCAGCTCAGCCAGATCCACGACCAGCTCGTGCAGTTGGCCAATACCACCGACAGCAACGGCAATGCGCTGTTCGCCGGCACCAGCACGACGAAGACGCCGTTTCAGGCGGGCGTCAATGGTGCGGTGACCTACGGCGGCAACGATGGCCAGCAACTTTCGGCGGTGGGTTCGGGCATGCAGGTGGCGACTAGCGATCCGGGCTCGGGGCTGTTCATGAACATTCCCAACGGCAACGGCTCGTTCGAAGCCAGCGCGGGTGGCGCCAACACCGGCACGCTGATCGTGGGCACCAATAGCGTCACCGATCAGTCGGCATGGAACAGCACCAAAGCCGCCAGTGGCGGTGGTTACACCATCACCTTCGGCACGGGCGGTACGTGGACGGCGACCAATGCCAACGGCAGCGCCGTGCTCGATAGCAGCGGCAACCCGGTGGGCGGCACCTATACGGATGGTGGCTCGATCAGCTTCAACGGCATGAACATCGCCATGAGCGGTACGCCCGCAGCGGGCGACACGGTGTCGGTGAGCACGGGCGGGCAGCAGGACATCTTCAGCACACTCAACAACATGATCAGCGCGCTGCAGAGCGGTTCGAGCGATACGCAGCTCACCAACGTGATGAGCCGGCAGATCGAATCCATCGACCAGGCACAGTCGGCGATCAGTTCGGTGCAGGTGTCCATCGGCGGCCGCTTGAACACGCTGCAACAGCAGCAGGGCGCGTACCAGGATCTCAACGTCACCTACCAGTCTGCCCTGTCGGACGTGCAGGGTGCGGATGCGTACACCGCGATCAGCAATCTGTCGCTGCAGCAGACGGCGTTGCAGGCGTCGCAGCAGATGTTTGCGCAGGTGAAATCGATGAGCCTGTTCAACTATCTGAAGTAATGGCACGCGGAACACAAGACCGACGCCCCTAAGGCGCGATGACGAGAGGAGGTTCTTACGCAAGGTTGACGGTGGTGATGGGCCGGTCGGGAAGGGGCGAAAACCCTTGTCCAGTGCGCTCCATCACGAATTGGCGGGAGAGGCGGCTCAAGTAATTTCTTGACGGGCCGAAAAGCTCCCTGAGGCGGATGGCATCCCACGTATGGAACCTGGCCGCCGGCAAGAACAACGCCAATCCAAACCGATCATCGGTTACGTAGGAGAAATCCAATGTCTCTCGTTATCAACACCAATATTTCGTCGCTGAACGCGCAGAACAACCTGACCAAGTCGCAGAGCGCCCTGTCCCAGGCCACGCAGCGTCTGTCGTCGGGCATGAAGATCAACAGCGCCGCCGACAACGCCGCCGGCTTCGCGATCTCCCAGCGCTACACCACGCAGATCGGCGGCCTGCAGCAGGCCAGCTCCAACGCCAGCGACGCCATCAACCTGGCGCAGACTGCCGGTTCGGCCCTGGACCAGGTCACCGCCAACCTGCAGGCCATTCGCGACCTGGCCGTGCAGTCGGCCAACGGCACCTACACCTCCGCTGACCGTTCCTCGATCGACCAGGAAGTGCAGCAGCGCCTGGCGGAAATCACCCGTATCGCCAACCAGACCACGTTCAACGGTTCGAACGTGCTGGACGGCTCCATGAAGACCAAGAGCTTCCAGATCGGCGCCAACGTCGGCCAGACCATCAGCGTGAGCCTCGGCACCAGCGTGAAGTCGAGCGCCATGGGTCAGGTTTCCGAAGTGACCTCGGGCGACATCGGCACCATCACGCTGAAGGCCGGTGATCTGACCGTCGGCGCAGGCGCGGTGGCCGCAGGTACCTACAACTCCACCACGTTGGCTGCGGCCATCCAGACCGCCGGCGGCGCCGGTGTGACGGCAACCGTCAGCGCGAGTGGCGAAATCAACATCGCCAACTCCGGTGCAACGGCTCTGGCCGTTGGTGGCGCCCAGGCGAGCGCGCTGGGCATGCCGACCACCGTGGCTGCTGCGGGCAATGCCACCACCACGGGCGTTGTCGGTGGCCTGACCGGCCTGCCGAGCCTGGCTGGCGAAGGCTTCAGCATCAACGGTACGTCGATCGACCTCAGCGGCGCCAAGAGCCTGCAGGACGTGTCCGACGCGATCAATGCGGCTGGCATCACCGGTGTCACCGCAGCGGTGAACGGTGCGGGCAATGGCGTCAACTTCTACTCGGCGGGCGCACTGAAGATCGCTGACACGGGCGGCAACATCATCGGTGCCAATGCCAAGGACGTGAACGCGGGTGCGACCTACACGGTGGGCAGCACGGCCTCCTCCGGTGGTTCGCTGTCCGGTGGCAACGTGCAGTCGGTGGACTCGGCCAACGACCTGATCTCCCGCGTCGACGTGGCGCTGAAGACGGTCAGCGATTTCGCCGCCCAGCTGGGTGCCGTGCAGAACCGTTTCCAGTCGACCATCTCCACGGTGGCGGCGCAGACGACCAACCTGCAGGCTTCTCAGTCGACCATCCGCGACGCTGACTTCGCGGCGGAGACGGCCAACCTCAGCAAGGCGAGTGTGCTGCAGCAGGCGGGCATCTCGGTGTTGGCCCAGGCCAACTCCAACCCGCAGCAGGTGCTGAAGCTGTTGCAGTAACGGACGCAGGCCAGGACGCGACTCTCCCGGGTCGCGTCCGCATGCGGCCAGTTTTATCACTCGGCGGGTTGCCTCTCGCAGCCCGCCCGGTGTTTCGGGAGCTTCCGGCAAAGCCTTCGCGAGCGAAGGTTTTGCCGGGGGCTCGAATCTTCCCGCCACGGCGGGGCAACTTCGGGAAACTGACAGGGCAGCGCGATGACCACCACCAGCAGCACTAGCGGCAGCAGCCTGAGCTCTCTGCTCAACCAGTTGGGCACGAGCACGAATTCGGGCAGCGGCACGTCCGGTACCTCCAGCGGCAGTTCCACTAGCGGCAGTTCCACCAGTGGCACGTCGTCGAGCAGCAGCTCCGGCAGCTCCACCATCAGCTCGGCAGGTCTCGCTTCGGGTCTGGACGTCAACGCGATCGTCACCGCGCTGGTGAATGCGCGCAAGGCGGCCTCGCAGCAGCAGATCACCACGCGCACCACGCAGACCAACAGCCTGCTGACCGGCCTGTCCTCACTGAATTCAGCGCTGGGCGGCATCCAGACGGCGCTGGCCACGCTGACCTCGGTCAACACCTTCAGCAGCTACAACGCCACGCTGACGGCGCAAGGTTCCAGCAGCAGCGTCGGCACCGCGAGCACCATGTCGAGCGCCCACCCGGGCTCCTACACCATCGCGGTGAGCCAGCTTGCCACGGCGCAGAAGCGCGCGAGCAGCGCGGTGGCCTCGGGCACGGCGGTGGGGCAGGGCACGCTGAGCATCACGATCGGTTCCAACACGATGAACGTGGCGGTATCCGCCACCAATACGCTGTCGGATATCGCCACCGCGATCAACGGCTCGTCGACCAATCCGGGCGTGACCGCGACCATCGTCAATGGCGTGAACGGCCAGCAGCTAATGCTGAGCTCAAGCAAGACGGGCGTGGCCAATGGCTTCACCGTTTCCGCCAATGCCACCAGCAGCGCCGGTCTTACCAGTCTCGCGACCACGCTGAACACCGCGGGCAGCAACGAGGCGCAGGACGCCAAGCTCACTGTGGATGGCATTGCCGTCTCCAGTGCGACCAACACCGTCACCGGCATGATGGACGGTGTCACGCTCAACCTCACCGGTACCGGCACCAACACGCTGACGGTGGCGCAGGACAACACGGCGGCGACCAACGCCATCCAGGGCCTGGTCGACGCCTACAACAGCTACGCCAGCACGGTGTCTTCGCTGTCCAGCTACGACACCAGCAGCGGCACAGCGGGTGCGTTGCTGGGCGACACCACGCTCACCTCGGTGCAGCGCGGCATCGCTTCCGTGCTGAGTGGCGCGGTGAAGGGCAACAGCATCGGTACGCTGGCCAACCTGGGCATCACGCGCAACCCCGACGGCACACTGAACTTCGACACCGGCAAGCTCGCCACGGCGTTCCAGAACAACCCGTCGGCGGTGAAGAACCTCTTCGTCGGCGCCAACGGCTACGCAACCAATCTCAGCACCACGATCAGCGCGTACACCGCCACGGGCGGCATCATCAGTACGCGGATGAACAGCCTCAACAACACGCTGACGCAGCTGAGCACGCAGCAGACCGCGCTGAACAATCGCATGGCGACCTATCAGACGCAGTTGCAACAGCAGTACACGGCGTTGGACACGCTGATGTCCTCGCTCAACAACACCAGCTCGTACCTGACCACGGCGTTGGCACAGCTGAACAATTCCAGCTCGAAGAACTGAACGCGGGGAAGCGATCATGACCTACGGCTATATGCGCAACGCCAGTGCGCTCTATCAGGACACCAGTGCGCGCGGCAGCGTGGAAGGCGCCGATCGTCACCAACTGACCGGCATGCTGTTCGACGGCGTGATCGACCGCATCACCCAGGCTCGCGGCGCCATCCGGCGTGGCGACGTGCCGGCCAAAGGCACGCACTTCGGCCGCGCGCACGCCATCATCGGCGAACTGCGCGGCAGCCTCGACCACGAGCAGGGCGGCCCTTTGGCGGGGCGGTTGGATGCGCTTTACGACTATGTCAGCCGTCGCCTGTTGCATGCCCAGCTCAACAATGACGAGCGGGCCATCGACGAAGTAGTGGATCTGCTTACGCCGGTGCGCGATGCCTGGCGCCAGATCCGCGACGATTTTCTGGCAGCGCAAAGCCGCGCGCCCAGCGTGGCGGCCTGATCATGGTGGACGCCGTGCACGCGACCCTGCTGGCTATGAGCGAACGCATGCTGGCCGCCGCCCGTGGGGATGACTGGGAGGCCGTAGCAATCCTCGAAGCCGAACGTAGCCAGCAGATCGCCTTGCTCTCCACCACGGAGTCCGAGGTGTTGCCGTTGTTCAAGACGCTGCTGGCCCACACCGAAGAAGTGCGCGAGCTGGCCCGGGGTCAGCGCGATCGCCTGGGTGCCGATCTTCAGGAACATCAGCATCGCCATCGCGCACTCAGCGCGTACCTGCACGCGGGCCACGAGTAAGCGCGGCAGCGTGGTGGAAGCGCGCATAATCCCGGGCGGCCGCGATCCGGACGGCCAGTGACGAGGGCATCATGCAAGACGCTTCCTGGCAGGCATTCTCCGAACGGGTCACCTACGACGACGGCCTTCACGTCAGCTGCACCGCGCTGGCCGAACTTCCCGGCGACCTGCAGCGCGCTGCCATGCGCGACCGCAATCTCAGCGTGCTGGGCACTCTGGCCGTCTTCAGTGAACGTCGCAGCGAGCCAGCGGACGAAGAGAATCCCCTCGCGCAGGACATGCAGCGGCTCGACAGCAAGCTGAACGTGCTGATGGCCATGCTGGATCAGCTTCTCCAGCAAAAGGCCGAATTGCCCCCCCCGTGCCCGTGTCAGCTTTAACGCGATCGGCGCGTTATTGCCCCTATCGATCTGGCCTGCAGGGCAAGACCGCACGATGGTGCGGCTGCACTTCGATGGATGCCTGGCATTGCCGCTCGAACTGGTGGCCCGACACGCACAAGAGTGTGATGAGCATCACATTTTTGCCGTGTTTGAGGCCATGGACGAGGCCACATGTGACGCGATTGAGCGGCTGGTGTTCCGCCATCATCGACGTAAAGTGGCAGAGCGCCGACAGACGGCCTTCTAGAGCCTCGATCGGGATCACAGATCAAATGTGATCGATATCACGCTACTGAAACCCGACACGAAAGTTCTTTGACGCACATCTCGAACAGGTGCCGCACAGGGTCACCTTCCCGAGTATTGCGTAGCGTCATTTTTCCCTAGTGGATTCAGTGGTCTGTGGCCCATCGCTGGGAAGCTTCCTGGCGATGTTCAGCCAAGGTGACGCTCACCGGCAGTCGCACGTTGCAAGTTCGTGTCGAAAATTCATGCCGACTGGCCCTCTTCTTGCTCCTCCCTCCTCGCGGACGCCGACGGAATGTCGTCACGCACGAAGGTGCAATCCAGGGGGTCACCAATGAAGCAGCACGCACGAGAGCATCACATGGGCAAGTTCGACGTACTGGTGATCGAGTCCGATCACCGCAGGGCGGAGTCGGTCGTTTCGGCGCTGGAATTTCTCGGTTATCGCCCGCAGCGTGGCGAAGATTGCGAGATGGTGGACGAGGCGACGCACGCATGGCGTGCCGTGTATGTGGGCAATGTGCGGGATGAAGTAGAAGCCGAGCGACAGTTTTCGCGATTGGGTGAGGCTTCCCACCAGGCCATGGTGTTGATGGCCGCTGATTCGGAATGGTTGTCCCGCCTTGGCGCAGACAAGGCGGCGAACGCGAGCCGCATCGGCATCATTGAATTTCCGCTGCGCTATGAGCAGCTCTCCGAAGCTATGCGCGGGTCGCAGGCCGCGTCGCCGCGTCGCTCCGAAGTCCGGCTGGTAGGCAGCTCGGGTCCGATGGCCCGCGTCAGCGCACTGGTACGCCAGGTGGCGCCGTTCGATTCCAGCGTGTTGGTGCTGGGCGATTCGGGCACCGGCAAGGAAATGGTGGCGCGCAGCATCCACGAATGCTCGTCGCGTCGCGACAAGCCGTTCGTCGCAATCAATTGCGGCGCTATCCCAGCCGAACTGTTGGAAAGCGAACTGTTCGGTCACGAGAAGGGCGCCTTCACCGGCGCGATCAGTACCCGCAAGGGCCGCTTCGAATTGGCCGAGGGCGGCACGCTGTTCCTCGACGAAATCGGTGACATGAGTTTGCCGATGCAGGTGAAGTTGCTGCGCGTGCTGCAAGAACGCGTGTTCGAGCGCGTGGGCAGCAATCGCACACAGCGCTGCGACGTGCGCATCATCGCCGCCACGCACCGCAACCTTGAAGACGCCATCTCTCACGGGCAGTTCCGTGAAGACCTGTTCTATCGCCTCAGCGTGTTCCCGCTGGAGATGCCCGCGCTGCGCGATCATCTGGACGACCTATCGGAGCTGGTGGGCGAGTTCAACCAGCGCCTGTCACGCCGCGGCCTGGCCAACGTGCGCTTCAGCGCCGGTGCGATGAACGCGCTGCACAGCTATGCATGGCCGGGCAATGTGCGCGAGCTGTACAACCTGGTCGAGCGCCTGGCTATTCTCTATCCGCACAGCGAAGTGCGGGTCAGCGACCTGCCGGAAAAATATCGCGGCCAACAGCCGATCGAGGAAGTTCGCGGCGCGGCGCTGCTGTCGCTGATGACGGGCCAGTCTCCGGTGTTGCCGGAGTCCATGACCGTGGTGTCGAGCGAATCGCTGGCCATGCTGCCGGAAGGCGGGTTGGACCTGAAGGACCATTTGGCCGACATCGAGGTGGGCCTGATCCGTCAAGCGCTTGACGTCACCGGCGGCGTGGTCGCACACGCGGCAAAGCTGCTGCGCATGCAGCGCACCACGTTGGTGGAAAAGCTTCGCAAGTACGGGTTGCAGCCGAGCCTGCAGGCATAAGGATGACGTCGGCTCTCCGTCACGGAGAGCCGCGCGCCGACGTTCGGTCGCGTCGTTTCGATCTATCTGCGCACGTGTATAGCCAGCGTCACGCGATGCGTTTGGCGCGCATCGTCTTGTCTTCGTTGAGCAAGATGCTGGTTCTGCACCTTCGCGGGAACGCGTGCTATCACGCCGGCGAACGGCTTTCACGAAGCTGGCACGGGTTGTGCAGTTACACCCTCGGACACTCTTTACGCGTTGGAATTCCGTCATGAGTCAGATCGACGTCAACAACCTGCTGTCGCAGATGCGCCAGCTCACTTTGCAGACCAAGCCGACCGAGCAGGCATTTACTGCGGCGGCACCGGGGCAGACGGATTTCGCCAGCCTGCTGAAGAAGTCGATCTCGTCGGTAGCCGATGCACAGATGGATGCCGGAAACCAGGCAGCAAGTTTCGAGCGTGGCGACGACGGTGCTGATCTCGCCAAGACCATGGTGGCCATCAACAAGGCCGATCTTTCGTTGAACACGTTGACCCAGGTGCGAAACAAAGTGGTCGACGCCTACAACAACATCATGAACATGCCGGTTTGACCGGTCCGATGACGACGTTACTGCGTCCCTTGAGCAAGAGCAGTCTTCATGGCCGATAACGCCCTAGCGACCACCGACGAGCAGCCCGGTTCTCGCCTGGATCTCAAGCAGCTCGTGCGCACGCCGGCATCGCGGCAATTGCTGCTGCTGGTGGGTGTCGCCGCGGCGGTCGCCCTTGGCGTCGCCGTGGTGCTGTGGTCCCGCGGGCCCAACTACGGCTTGCTGTATGCGGGCCTTGAGCAGAAGGATGCCGCCGCCGTCACGCAGGCGTTGCAGGCGTCGAACACGCCGTACACATTGGGTGCGGATGGCACGTCCATCATGGTGCCCGCGTCCGATCTGGCCGCGATCCGCCTCAAGCTTGCGTCGCAGGGCCTGCCGCAGGGCAGTTCGGCGACGACCGCGGTACCCGGTGGCGACTCTCCGTTCGGCATGAGTGATCTGGCCGAACGCACGCGTTACCAGCAGATGTTGGAAACGGATCTGGGTAGCACTATTGCCGGTTTGCAGTCGGTGCGCGCAGCGCGTGTGCATCTGGCGTTGCCCAAGCCCTCGGCCTTTATTCGCGACAACAAGGAAGCGAGTGCCTCGGTACTGGTGACGCTGTATCCCGGCCGTCAGCTCGACGCGAGCCAGGTGGCAGCGATCGTGCATCTTGTCGCTTCCAGCGTGCCCAACCTCGATCCCAAGCAGGTGTCGGTGGTTGATCAGCAGGGTCAACTGCTCACCACCACGGATGCCGGCAGCGCCAGCGCCATCGGCGACACGCGCCTGCGTCTGGCCACGCGCATCGAAAACACCTACGCGCAGCGCATTGAAGAACTGCTGACGCCACTGGTTGGTCCGGGCAAGGTGCGTGCGCAAGTGTATGCGGACCTGGATTTCAGTGAGACTGAAAAGGCGACCGAAACGTTCGATCACGAACATCCCGCGCTGCGCAGCGAACAGACCAACAGCGAAAGCCACGTGGGTCAGGCGAACGATGCGTCGGTGCCGGGCGCGCTGAGCAACCAGCCACCGAACAACGTGGCGCAGCCGACGGCGGCCAAGCCTGCGGCGGGCAAGGGTGCGAATGGCAAAGCGGCGGCGACCACGGCGCAGAGCAACGCCCCGGGCGACACGTCGAGCAGCGCCACGCGCAACTACGAACTCGATCGCACCATCAGCCATGTCAGTGATCCCGCTGGCCGACTTGCGCGCCTTACGGTGGCGGTGGTGCTCGACAACAAGACTGTGGCCAGTGACAAGGGCGCGCCCAAAAGCGTGCCGTTCACGCCACAGGAACTGGAACACCTCACCACACTCACGCGCAACGCCGTTGGCTACAACGAAACACGCGGTGACAACGTGAGCGTGATCAACCAGCCGTTCCATCAAGACCCCAACGCCGACATGGCTACGCCCACGCAGCCGTTCTGGGAGCGGCCCGGCATGCTCGACCTGATCAAGCAGGCCGCCGGCATTCTGGTAGCGCTACTGGTGGCCTTCGGTCTGCTGCGTCCGCTGTTGCGCGGCTTGTCGCGCGCGCCGACGCCGGGTCGTGAACTGGCCCTGGCGGGCGCCGGTCCCGGTGCGCCCACCATTTCGGTGCGCGTGGACGATGAAGACGTAGGCGACGACCTGGTCAAGCTCGGCGGCGTGCCGCCGCAGCTTGCCTATGAACAACGCATTGGTTTGGCGCGCCGCATGGTGAGCGAGAACCCCAAGCAGGTCGCGCAGGTGGTCAAGAGCTGGGTGGGCGAAGATGGCGGCTGATCCCAAGCTCACGCCCTGTCACGGCAGCCGGCCACATGAGTGGACGAAGGCAGCCCATGGGCATGCCGCGTCGCGGAACGCACTTCTTCTGTCGGCTGTGACAGAACAGCTTAGCGGGCGGAACGAATCATGAAGACAGATATGCCAATCGGCGGCGCACAGCGCGCGGCCATCCTCCTGCTTACTTTGGGCGAGCAGGACGCGGCCGAAGTGCTCAAGCACCTCAGCGCGCGCGACGTGCAAGCGGTGGGCACGGCCATGGCCGGCATGTCCAACGTGACGCGCGAGCACGTGGAGCAAGTGCTCGCACGCCTCAACGAAGATATGGGGCGTCATACCTCCCTTGGCGTGGGCACCGAGGAATACATCCGCAAGATCCTGGTCAACGCGCTGGGCGAGAACAAGGCCGGTGGCTTGATCGACCGCATTCTTCTTGGCCGTAGCAGCAAGGGCCTGGAATCGCTCAAGTGGATGGAAAGCCGCGCCATTGCCGAAATGATCGGCCAGGAGCATCCGCAGATCATTGCGCTGGTATTGGCGCATCTCGAACCGGATCAGGCGGCTGAAGTCATCGGTTACTTGCCGCCGCGCACCCGCAGCGATGCGGTGATGCGTATCGCCACGCTCGACGGCGTGCAGCCGCACGCCCTCAACGAGCTCGACGAGATCATGGAGCGCCAGTTCGCTGGCGGAAACACCAAGAAACTCAAGTCCGCCAGCGTCGGTGGACTGAAGGCGGCGGCCAACATCCTCAATGCGATGGAAACTACGCGCGAGAACGAACTGATGGCGGCCATCCGCACCCACGACGTTAGCCTCAGTGGCCGCATCGAGGAGCTGATGTTTGTGTTCGAAGACTTGGCCGAGCTCGACGACCGCAGCATGCAGACGCTGCTGCGCGAAGTGCCGACAGCCCGCCTGGTCACCGCACTCAAGGGCGCAGAGCCCGGCGTGCGCGAAAAGATCTTCGGCAATATGTCCAAGCGCGCCGCCGACATGCTGCGCGACGACTTGGAAGTGTCTGGTCCCGTTCGACTCAGCGAAGTCGACTCGGCGCAGAAGGAAGTGCTCGCCATCGCGCGCAAGCTGGCCGATTCCGGCGCGATCAATCTTTCCGGTACGGGTGACGAGCTGGTGGCATGAGCGCCGTGATGAACAGGGACGATTGGAAAGCATTCGAGCGTTGGCTTCCACCAGAGGTCGGTGAGACGGCTGCGCCGGAACCGGCTCCCGTGGAGACCGTCCAGCAACCGACCGTGCGCGATCTGGAGGCATTGGAAGAACAAGCGCGCGAGGAAGGCTACGCCGCCGGCCATGCCCAGGGCATGGCGGAGGCGCGCGACGTGCTGCAGGAACGCATGCAGCGTCTTGATGCCTTGCTGGAGTCAGCGGCGCGTCCGCTGCGCAGCATGGACGAGCTGGTAGAACTGGAACTGGCGCGCCTGGCCATGACGGTCGCGCGCCAGGTATTGGCGCACGAGTTGCGCACCGCGCCCGATCTGGTGGTGGAAGCCGTGCGGCAGGCTGCACTGGCGCTGCCGTCTGCAACGGGCAACCTGCGTGTACGCCTGCATCCGGACGATCTGGCGCTGCTGCGCTCGCTGGACATGGTGGAGTCGCATTGGCAGTTGCTGCCGGACAACAGCCTCCAGCGCGGCGACTGCCTGCTGGAGAGCGAACGCTCGCGCCTGGACGCGCGCGTCGAAACGCGGCTCGCCGCCGTGGTCGATGCCGTGCTCGGTGCCGAAGCCGAAGAAACCGATGAAGATGCCGACGAGGTGCGCGGATGAACGCGCAGCCGGGCTCGCCGCGTAGCGCGCTGTGGCAGGAACGGCTTGCTCGTCGCCGCCAGCGCGCGATGGGTGCCCGTACATTGACGGTGGAAGGCCGCTTACGTCGCGTGGTGGGCCTCACGCTGGAGGCCGAGGGCTGTGAAGCGCCGCTCGGCGCCCGCTGCATGGTCACCACCGCCGACGGCACCGAACTGGATACCGAAGTCGTCGGTTTCGCCGACGAACGCCTGCTGTTGATGCCCGTGACCGAGATGCACGGCGTGCTGCCCAATGCCCGCGTGCGTCCGTGCGCGCGTACCGGTGGCCTGCCAGTCGGCGAAGCGTTGCTAGGGCGCGTGGTCGGTGCGGATGGCGTGCCGCTCGACGGCCTGGGCCCGCTCGACGTGGACGAGCACGCGTTGCTGAAGAACGCACCGATCAACCCCATGGCGCGCAAGCCCATCGATACGCCGCTCGACACCGGCGTGCGCGCGATCAACTCCCTGCTTACCGTGGGGCGTGGCCAACGTCTGGGCTTGTTCGCCGGTTCGGGCGTGGGTAAATCGACCCTGCTCGGCATGATGACGCGCTACACCGATGCTGACGTAGTGGTCGTGGGCCTGATCGGCGAACGCGGTCGCGAAGTGAAGGAATTTGTCGAACACACGCTGGGTCCGGAAGGCCGGGCCCGCTCGGTGATCGTCGCCGCGCCGGCCGATGCGCCGCCGCTCAAGCGGCTGCGCGGCGCGCAGTACGCCACCGCCATCGCCGAATGGTTCCGCGATCGCGGCCAACGCGTTCTGCTGCTGATGGATTCGATCACCCGCTACGCACAGGCGCAGCGCGAAATCGCACTGGCTATCGGTGAACCGCCGGCCACCAAGGGTTATCCGCCGTCCGTGTTTGCCATGCTGCCCGCGCTGGTGGAGCGTGCCGGCAACGACGCGGAAGGGCGTGGCTCCATCACCGCGTTTTACACCGTGCTCACCGAAGGCGACGACTACCGCCACGATCCCATCGCGGATGCATCGCGTGCGATTCTGGACGGCCACATCGTGCTCTCGCGCGATCTCGCCGAGGCGGGGCACTATCCGGCCATCGACATTGAAGCGTCGATCAGTCGTGTGATGCCTGCCGTGGTACAGCGCGAACACTTGCGCGCCGCGCAGCGTTTCCGCCAGGTCTATTCGGCGTATCGCCAGCAGCGCGACCTGATCGCCGTGGGCGCGTACCAGAAAGGTTCCGACCCCCAAGTGGACCATGCCATCGCCATGTGGCCGAAACTGCGCGACTTCCTGCAGCAGGAAGTGGACGCGCCGACTACGTTGGCCGACGCCATCGGCGGCCTTGAAAGCCTGACTGCCGGAGGCGCGCCGTGAAATCCCGCGCGAACCGCCTGCAGCCCGCTGCCGACCTGGCACACACACGCCAGGAGGAGGCCATGCAACGCCTGGCCGAGCAGCAGCAAAAGCTCGCGAAGGCGGAACAGCAGCTCGAAGAGCTGGAAAAGTACCGGGCCGAGTACGCAGAGACACAAGGTGGCGTGAGCGTGAGTGCCTTGCTCAACCGCCGCCAGTTTGTCGAGCGCATCAATCAGGTCATCGCCCAGCAGGTCAACGAAGTGGCGCGCCAACGCCGATACCTCGACGGTGTCCGCAACCAATGGCGCGAAGCCCACGCGCGCGAACAGGCGCTTGGCACCGTGATCGATCGCTACCGCGAGCAGGAACGAAAGAGCGAGGAACGTCGCGAACAAGCTGAGGTGGACGAGCGCATGCAGCATCGTCGACCGAACCGGGGCTTGTCGCGATGAAAACCCCCAACGTATGCCAAGAGGCCACCGTATGACGCCCCCCCGTTGCCCTGACGGCGAATACGCCGCCGCCCGCCAACACGCCAGCAAGCACGAGCGTGCAGGGCGATACCAGCCAGGATTTCAGCAGGCCGTTGCAGCAGGCGCAGCGGCAATGGGCACGACAGAACGATCCGTCGCCCGCAGCGCCGGCGAAGCAGCCATCGCCGAAAGCGGCATCGTCTCAGGCGCAGCCGCAGGCAAAAGCCAAGGACAAGGCAGGCGCGAAGGACGACGACAAACCAACGTCACCCACACCCGATGCTGCCGCGGCCATGCTCGCCTTGTTGGGTCAGAGCGTGCCGGCATCGGCAGCGCCTACCGCGGTATCCGCGGATGGGGATGACGCCGTGGATGCCACGACCGGTGGAACGGGCGGCTCGACCCTCGGCGCTCTGCCCACAACTCCGGCCGGGCTGTCGTTGCTCGGTGCGATGCAGGCGAACGCCCAGCCGGCGGCCGCCAACACGAATACGTTCACCAAGGCCATGGATGGCATCCAAGACAAGAGCCTGTCCATGCTCGCGCAGGGCGCGAATGACGGCGACGACAGTGCTGACGCCACGACCACCACGGCCACGCAGGGCGCCAAGAGCGACGCATTCACCGCTGCCCTGCAGACCTTAACCACGTCGTCGAAGCAGGACGATGGCAGTGATTCGCTTGATGCCCTGAAGAACCTCGCCGCCATGGCCGCGCCACCGCAGCCTGCCTTGCAGGCCAATGTGGCCACCACGCCTGCAGCGCATGTGTTGACCATGCAGTCCAGCGTGGGCACACCGGCCTTCGGTCAGGAGTTGAGCCAACAGGTCACCTGGCTTGGCGGTCAGGACGTGAAGGAGGCGCGCATTCGCCTGCATCCCGAAGACCTCGGTGAGCTCGACGTCAAGGTGAGTGTGAAGCAGGACCACGTGGATGTGGCTTTCATCGCGCAACATCCACAAGCGGTACATGCGGTGCAGCAGACGCTCGGCCAGTTGGATTCGATGCTGGCCCATCATGGTTTGTCGTTGGGGCAGGCGCAGGTGGGGCAGGGGAATTCGGGGCAGGGGTCGGGGAGTTCTGGTGGGGCGGCGTCGGGAAGTGGGAGTGGGCTTGCCGAGGATGCGGGTGAGTTGGCTTCTGTGGTGGCGCCGGTGGTGAAGGCGGTGGGGTTGGTGGATATGTTTGCCTGACGGTGCGCGCTTTGCTTCCGTTGCTCTTTCTCCCTCGCCCCTTTGGGGAGAGGGTTGGGGATGAGCCCCGAAAAGGGGGTAAAGGTCGGGTGCTCGCCTTACGGTTTCATCTACGCCGTCACCCCTGCGCAGGCAGGGGTCCAGTGACTTTGCGCTTGGTTGTCGCGTAGTCGCGACCTGGCTCGCCTGCGGCGGGCTTTCGACCTCCTGCCGGAGGCCGAGTCACTTTTCTTTGCTTGCCCGAAGAAAAGTAACCCGAAGAAAGGGCACCCCGGAATCGGCGCCTTCCGGGCCTTTGGCCCTCCAGGTACACGGTCGGGTTCCGGGCTTTTCGACGGGGCTCCTGCCCCGGCGAAAGGAATCGGCATCCATGCCGATTCCCCTGCGGGCCTTTTCTCCACCCGCCCGCCGCCTCATACGGGGACCTGGTAGATCAAAAGCCGCAAGCAGACGGCTCGTGCAGCTTCGCTGCACATCGCATTGCGGTAGGTCGCATTGCTCCGGCTCTAAGGCATAAGGCCAAGGTAGAAGAGCAAAGCCATGTCGCTAGATGGCGAGTTCTCCACAGCATTTGGGAAACGTAGCGCGAGCTCTATCTAGCTCCAGCGATCGGAAAGTGTAGCGAAGCCTGCTTCAAGTCCTCTCCGCATCAGCGCGATGTGCAGCTCTGCTGCACGAGCCGTTTGCTTGCAGCCTTTGATCTGCCGGGCCCCCTGTGCGGCGGTGAGGGGTGGACGACAAGGCCCGCAGGGGAATCGGCAGGGATGCCGATTCCTTTTCGCCAGGGCAGGAGGCCCTGTCGAAAAGCCCGGCCGCCCCTCACGAACTGGCCGGCTTCACCGGCCAGCGCCAAGCGGGGGTGCCCTTTCTTTGGGTTACTTTTCTTTACTCCGGGCATCCTGCCCTCCGCCCTTCGGGCCGGCTTCGCCGTTCGCACGCGCTCCTGCGCGTGCGTGGGCAAGCAAAGAAAAGTGACTCGGCCTCCGGCAGGAGGTCGAAAGCCCGCCGCAGGCGAGCCAGGTCGCGACTACGCGACAACCAAGCGAGAGCCAAAGTCACTGGACCCCTGCCTTCGCAGGGGTGACGGTTTCATCGAAACGATAAGGCGAGCACCCGACCTTTACCCCCTTTTCGGGGCTCACCCCAACCCTCTCCCCGAAAGGGAGAGGGAGCAACACCGCGCGCGACAAACCCCCATTGCGAAACCCCGCGACAACCTCCCGTCAACCGCCATCCCCCCCGTCACGCCCAATCTCCGACAGGCGTCAATAAAGCGCCGCCGCCCCACGTCACCCAGCGCAAACCCAGTCACACCAACGCCTCCCATTGATGGCACGCCGCTTGCTATCAACAGGCCATAGGGCGCCCGCGAGCGGGTAGCCAACGTCTGGACACTGATAGGGAAAGAGATTCGCATGGCTCAGAACGAGCAAGCAGAAAGCACGGCAGCGGCGCCGAAGAAAGGAACGAACAAGGTCGTCATCTTCATGGGCGTGGCCATGCTCGCCATGGCCGGCGTCACCGGTTATCTGGTGATGAATTCACGTAACGGCGGCCACGCCGCTGCGCAGGAAGAACCCAAGGTGGTGCTGTCCAAGCAGGAGCAGTACCTCACGATGGATCCGCCGTTTGTCGTCAACTTCAAGGACGACCAGTCCATGCGCTTCCTGCAGGTGGGTGTGAGCCTGATGTCGCATGACGCTGCTGCGCTGGCCGCTGCCAAGGACGCCGACCCGGTGATCCGCAATGCGCTGGTCATGCTGTTCAGCAGCCAGGACTACACCATCCTCAGCGACGCGGCCGGCAAGCAGAAGTTGCAGGCGCAGGCGTTGGACGCGGTGCGCAAGATTCTCGAGAAGCGCCTGGGTCGTCCGGGCGTGGAAGCGTTGTACTTCACCAGCTTCGTGATGCAGTAACGGAACCACGCCGATGAGCGACCTGCTTTCACAAGAAGAAATCGATGCCCTGCTGGACGGCGTGGAAGGTGGTGCCGTCGAAACGGGTAACGACGAGCCGTTGCCTCCCGATGCGGTGATTACGTACGACTTCACGCAGCAGGATCGCATCGTCCGTGGTCGCCTGCCGACGCTGGAGATGGTCAACGACCGTTTCGCGCGTTTCTTCCGCAGTGCGCTGTTCGGCGTGTTGCGCAAGACCTGTGAGGTATCGGTGCTCGGCGTGAAGATGGTCAAATTCGCTGAGTACGTGCACGCACTCACTGTGCCGAGCAACCTTAATCTGGTGCGCATCAAGCCGCTGCGCGGCACGGCGCTGGTGGTGATGGAGCCGCGTCTGGTCTTCACCGTCATCGACAATTTCTTCGGCGGCGATGGTCGCTTCCATGCGCGTATCGAAGGTCGCGATTTCACGCCGACTGAGAACCGCGTGATCCAGATCGTGCTGACCGAGCTGTTCGCTTCCATGGTGGAAGCCTGGGCGCCCGTGTTGCCGCTGAACTTCGAATACCTCAATTCGGAGATCAACCCGCAGTTCGCCAACATCGTCAGCCCCACCGAAACGGTGGTGGTGTCGAAGTTCCACATCGAACTCGATGGCGGTGGCGGTGAAATTCACCTGACCCTTCCGTACGCGATGGTCGAGCCGATCCGCACGCTGCTTGATGCCGGCGTGCAGAGCGACCGCGTCGATCGTGATCACCGTTGGGCCGAAACGCTGCAGGACGAAGTGATCGATGCCGAGGTGGAGCTGAGTTCGCTCTTGCTTGAAACCCGCCTGAGCATCGGCGAGTTCCTACGCCTTCGTCCGGGCGATGTGATTCCCATCCAACTGCCGGAGTTCAGCACGGTCTTCGCCGAGGACGTGCCGATCTTCCGCGGCATCTATGGCCAGAACAACGGCCGCACTGCTGTTCGCTTCCATGCACAGACCGGCCGCCGCGAAGTGCGCCTGTCGACTGAAACCACCCTGGAGATTGACCCCGCATGATCCCGCCCAATGACGCCGTCTTGGCCACCCAGCGCGTCGAGTTCGACCAGCTCAATGCCCCCGTAGGCGATGGTGCCGAAGTCAATCTCGACATGATCCTCGATGTACCGGTCACGCTTGCCATGGAAGTAGGCCGTACGCGCATCAGCATTCGCAACCTGCTGCAGCTCAACCAGGGCTCGGTGGTGGAACTGGATCGTTCCGCTGGCGAACCGCTGGACGTGTTCGTCAACGGCACGCTGGTGGCACACGGTGAAGTGGTGGTGATCAACGAACGTTTCGGTATCCGCCTCACCGACGTGATCAGCCCGGCCGAACGCGTTCGCAAGCTGCGGTGAGTCCGATGTTCCTTGCCATGGTCGTTCCTGTCGCCGCACCGGAGATCAATGTCGGCGGAGAACTGGCGCGCGTGCTGGTGAGCCTGGTCGGCATCATTGCGCTCATCTTTGTTGCCGGCTGGTTCAGTCGCCGGCTGCAGGCGCGCGCGACGCCGGGTGGCCGCCGCATGCGCTGCGTGGAAACCATGGCGGTGGGCGCACGCGATCGCCTGATGCTGGTCGAAGCGGACGGTAAGCGTTTGCTGATCGGCATGGGTCAGGGCGGCATGCGCACGTTGCACGTGTATGAGGGTGCGGCGCCTGCGCCGGAAGCCAATCCGCAACCGCCGATCACGCCGTTCGGCGATGTGCTGGCCCGTTGGAAGCGCAAGTGATGAAGTCGTTCCGCTGGATTCTCGTGGCCATCCTGCTGATGAGCCCGCTGTTGGCCTGGGCTGCCCCGGCCATGCCCACCATGCCTTCCATGCCGCAGATGCCCGCATCGGGCGCCGGCATTCCGGTGTTGACGGTGCAGAACGCGCCGGGCGGCGCGCAGAACTGGACGTTGTCGCTGCAGCTGCTGGCGCTGATGACGGTGCTCACGTTCTTGCCGGCCGTGTTGCTGATGATGACGTCGTTCACGCGCATCATGATCGTGCTGAGCTTTCTGCGTCAGGCGCTGGGCACACAGTCCACGCCGTCGAACCAGATCCTGCTTGGCCTGTCGCTGTTCCTGACGTTGTTCGTGATGTCGCCGGTGCTCAATCACGCCTATGCCGACGGCGTGAAGCCGTACATGGATGGCCAGATGTCCGCTGAGCAGGCCGTGCCGGCTGCGGCCGCGCCGTTCAAGCGCTTTATGTTGGATCAGACGCGCGAGGCGGATCTGCAGTTGTTCACGCACCTTGCCAATGAACAGCCCTATGCCAGCAAGGACGACGTGCCATTCCGCGTGGCGATGCCCGCGTTCGTCACCAGTGAGCTGAAGACCGCCTTCCAAATGGGCTTTCTGCTGTTTATCCCATTCCTGATCATCGACATGGTGGTGGCCAGCGTGCTGATGTCGATGGGCATGATGATGGTGTCGCCCACCATCATCTCGCTGCCGTTCAAGATCATGTTGTTTGTGTTGGTCGACGGCTGGACGTTGCTGTTGGGCACGTTGGCGGGGAGCTTCTACACATGAGCGCGGCATTGTTTCCGAGCACTCGCATGCCACCTCGCCGTCATCCCCGCGAAGGCGGGGATCCAGCGACTTTCATTTTCTATCGGTACACGGCAGTAAGTCACTGGATTCCCGCCTTCGCGGGAATGACGGATCAGGAAAGGTTTTCGCAAAAGCGCAGTGCGAGGCACGCCATGACGCCTGAATCCGTCATCGAGTTCGGCCAGCACGCGCTCTACGTCGCCATGATGGTGGCTGCGCCGCTGCTGCTTACGGCATTGGCGGTGGGCTTGATCATCGGCGTGGTCCAGGCCGCCACGCAGATCAACGAAATGACGCTCAGCTTCATCCCGAAAGTGATCGCCATGGCGGCGGTCGCGCTGATCGCAGGTCCGTGGATGCTGCGCACGCTGGTGCAGTTCACCCGGCAGTTGATCGAAAGCCTGCCCGGGGCGGTGAAATGACCACGGTGCAACTCGCCGAAATACAGGGGTTGATCGGCTCGCTGCTGTGGGCGATGGCCCGCGTCAGTGGCCTGTTCTTGATGGCCCCCGTGTTTGGCGACGCGGTGCTGCCGCAGCGTATTCGTCTCGCGTTGATGGTGATGCTCGCGTTTGTGCTGGCACCGTTGGCGCCGACCAGCATCAACCCGATGACGGCGGATGGCATCGCCACCTTGGTGAGCCAGCTGCTGATGGGTGCCGCCATCGGCTTTGTATTGAAACTCGCTTTCGAGGGCGTGTCGCTGGGCGGCCAGTTGGTGGGGCAGAGTATGAGCCTGGGTTTCGCCGAAACGGTGGACCCACGCGGCGGCGGCAGCTCGCCGGTGCTCAGCCAGTTCTACCTGCTGATGGTGACGCTGCTGTTCCTGGCCATGAACGGCCACCTGCAACTGATCTCGCTGTTGGCGGACAGCTTTCACACCTTGCCGCCGGGTCAGCCGGTGATCGGCACCAACGGCCTCTATGCGGTGGTGGCGTTCGCCACGCATCTGTTCGGTGGCGCCGTGCGCGTGGCGTTGCCGGCCATGACCGCGCTGCTGATGGTGAATATCGGTTTTGCCGCGATCAGTCGCGCGGCGCCGTCCATGAATCTGTTCGCGGTGGGTTTTCCCATCACGGTGACGCTGGGGTTCGTCGCGTTGTGGTTGTCGATGCACAGCGTGCCGGGCGCGTTCGAGTCGTTGCAGAACAGCGCGTGGACGCTGATGCACGAGCTGGCCGGCGGCTGAGGACGACGCCATGGCCGAGAAGGACGACGATCAGGAACGTACCGAACAACCTTCCGAAAAACGCCTGAAGGAATCGCGGGAGAAGGGCGACGTTCCACGATCGAGGGATCTGTCTGGCGCGGTGGTGGTGCTGGCGGGTGTGGCCGCGCTGATGAACGGCGGCGAGAGTTCGATGCTGCACGTGCGCCGCATCTACAGCCTGGGCCTGAGTTACGGGCGCGACGCGCTGTTCAGTGATCAGTTGCCAGGCCGTGTTCTGTCGATGGCCATGCACGAAGCGCTTTCGCTGTTCGCGCCGGTGGCGGTGGCGACAATGCTCGCCGCGCTGGCCGCGCCGCTGCTGCTGGGTGGCCTGAATTTCAGCGGTGAGGCATTGCAACCGAAGTTCGAGCGGCTTGACCCTATCGCCGGTCTTGGCCGCATTTTCGCCATGCGCGGCCTGGTGGAGCTGGCGAAGTCATTGTTGAAGCTGCTGCTGATCGGCGCCGTGTTGGTGATGGTGCTCAAGGGTTGGCAGACCGACCTGATGTCCACGGGTCGCGGCGAAGTGGGCGCGGGCACGCTGAAGGCGATGAGCCTGCTGGGCCACGGTGCGCTGTTGTTCGGTTCCATCCTGGCGCTGATCGGCGGCGCAGATGCGCTGTACCAGAAGTTCGATCACACCAAGCGCTTGCGCATGACGCGCCAGGAGCTGAAGGACGAGTCGAAGGAAAGCGAGGGCAACCCCGAGCTCAAGGCCCGTGTTCGCCAGATGCAGTTCCAGATGGCGCGCAAGCGCATGATGCAAGAGCTACCCAAGGCGGATGTGCTGGTGACTAACCCCAGCCACTTCGCCGTGGCGTTGCGCTACGACGACAGTCGCATGGGCGCGCCGCGCGTGATCGCCAAGGGCATGGACGAGCTGGCGCTGCAGATCCGCCTGGTCGCCGCCAGCCATCGCATTCCCGTGGTGGAGGCGCCGCCGTTGGCACGCGCTTTGTATGCCACCACTCAGCTCGACCGCGAGATTCCCTCCGCGCTCTACGTCGCCGTGGCGCAGGTGCTCGCGTACGTGTTCCAGCTCAAGCAGGCGATGTCGCGCGGCGAACAGCCGCCGACGGCGCCGCAACCCGATGTCGATCCGGACCTGATGGGTCCCTACAAGCTCTGATGGACTAGTGATGGCAAACGCTACCGCCCTTGGCACTCTCAAGACGCTCGGACGCCGGGGACTCGGCGCGCCGGTGATCATGCTCGCCGCGCTGGCGATGATGATGCTGCCGCTGCCGCCCTTCATCCTCGACATGCTCTTCAGCTTCAACATCGCGTTGTCGCTGGTGATCTTGCTGGCGGTGATCTACGTGATGCGTCCGCTGGAGTTCGCGGCGTTCCCGACCGTGGTGCTGATGGCGACGCTGTTGCGCCTGGCGCTCAATATCGCCTCGACCCGTGTGGTGCTGCTGCATGGCCACGACGGCCCCGGCGCGGCGGGCAAGGTGATCGAGGCGTTTGGTGAGTTCGTGATCGGCGGCAATTTCGCGGTGGGCCTGGTGGTGTTCGCCATCCTCACCATCATCAACTTTGTGGTGGTGACCAAGGGTGCCACGCGTGTGTACGAAGTGACCGCGCGCTTCACCTTGGATGCCATGCCCGGCAAGCAGATGGCCATCGACGCCGATCTCAATGCCGGTTTGCTCAACCAGGAGCAGGCACGCGAGCGTCGCCAGGAAGTGCGCGAGGAAGCGGATTTCTACGGCTCGATGGATGGTGCGTCGAAGTTCGTGCGCGGCGATGCCACCGCCGGCATCCTGATCCTGATCATCAATATCGTGGGCGGCTTCTTCGTCGGCGTGCTGCAGCACGGGTTGTCGGCGGGCGAAGCCGCCAAGACGTACACGCTGCTCACCATCGGTGACGGTCTGGTGGCGCAGGTGCCGTCGCTGATGCTGTCGATCGCGACGGCTGTCATCGTGACGCGCGTATCCAAGTCCACCGACATGGGCAAGCAGCTCGTCGGCCAGTTGTTCGGCCAGCCGCGCGCGCTTGCTGTGGCCGGTGTGGTGCTGGGTGTGATGGGCATGATCCCGGGCATGCCCAACATCGCCTTTCTGTTGCTGGGTGGCACCTGCGGTGGTGCGGCCTGGTTGATGGTGAAGCGCGACCGCGAGGCGCAAGAGCGCGTGACCAAGGCCGCCACGGAAGTGGCTGCGCCCGCCGCCGCGCCGACCGAACGCCTCGAGCTGGGTTGGGAAGACGTGGCCAGCGTCGATCCGCTGGGCCTGGAAGTCGGCTACCGCCTGATTCCACTGGTGGATACGCACCAAGGTGGCGAGCTGATGGGGCGCATCAAATCGGTGCGTCGCAAGCTGTCGCAGGAGCTTGGCTTTCTGGTGCCGGCGGTGCATATCCGCGACAACCTGGACCTGGGCCCCAACACGTATCGCATCACCCTGATGGGCGTGCCGATGGGCGAGTCGGAAGTGCACAACGATCGCCTGCTGGCGATCAACCCGGGCCGTGTGCAGGAAGGCCTGCAGGGCATTGCCACGCGCGATCCGGCATTTGGCCTGGAAGCCTTGTGGATCGAGTCCGGTCAGCGCGAGTTGGCGCAGAGCTTGGGCTACACCGTGGTCGATCCGGCGACGGTGATCGCCACGCATCTGTCGCACATCCTGCAGAGCCACGCGCACGAACTGCTCAGCCACCAGGACGTGCAGCAGCTGTTGGACCGTCTCGCCCAGACCGCGCCGAAGCTGGTGGAAGACCTGGTGCCCAAGCGCCTGTCGCTGGGCGTGGTGGTCAAGGTCATGCAGAACCTGCTGGCCGAGCGGGTGCCGATCCGCAACATGCGCTCCATTGTCGAATCCTTGGCGGAGCACGCGGGCCAGAGTCAGGATCCCGGCGCGCTCAGCGCGGCGGTGCGCGTGGCGCTGGGTCGACAGATCGTGCAGGAGATCTCGGGCCTGGGCACGGAGATCCCGGTTATTACGTTGGCGCCGGAGCTGGAGCAGATCCTGCTGGGATCGCTCGCAAACGGCGGCGTGGCGGGCGCTGCGGTGGAACCGGGCCTTGCCGACCGCTTGCAGCAGGGCGTTGCCGACGCCGCGCGCAAGCAGGAAATGAGCGGCGAACCGGCGGTTTTGCTGGTCGCGCCGCAGCTCCGTCCGTGGCTCGCGCGCTTCACCCGCCATGTGGCACAGAACCTGCACGTACTGGCCTACAACGAGGTGCCCGACAACCGCCGCGTGCGATTGGTGCAGGCACTGGGCCGTTAATTTCGAACAGATGAGCGAGGGACGAAGGATGCGTAGCGAGGGTGCAAAGACCGGGCTTTTGATGAGCGCAGCGAGCGTGACGCAAGGCTTGGCCATGCGGTCCCGTCATGCGCACCTCGCCCGCGTCTCGTGGAGCCAGAAGGCATGAAGATCAAGCGTTTCGTGGCCCCGGATATGCGTCAGGCCATGCGCGAAGTACGCGAAGACCAGGGCCCGGATGCGGTGATCCTGTCTACGCGCCGGATGGACGAGGGTATCGAGATTATCGCCGCCGTCGATTACGACGAGGCGTTGGTGCGCGAGGCCGCACGCCACGGCGCGCCGTTGGAAGTGGAGAACCGTGCGCCTGCCGTTGCGCCGGCGCCTGAAGCCCGTGCCGCTGCTACGCGACGTTCCGACGTCGCGCCGCCGCCGCTGCCGACGGCGAACCGTCGCGACGACGGAGGCGTGACGGTGTCGCTCTCTCGTCGTGCTGCTGCAGCGCGCGTGGAGCCGGTGCTGAGCAGCCGTGTCGCTGATGTTTCCGACTTACCGGTAGTCAAAGCTGTCGCGGAGATGTCCGCGCCCGTGGACGCCGCCGTGCCCGCAGCGGCTACCGATGTGCCGGCCACGCTGCATCCACTGCTCGAACGCGCCATGCAAGACACCGCGCGCGTCCGCGCCGAGCTGGGCAGCCTGCGCGACCTGCTGGAGACGCAGTTGTCCAGCCTGATCTGGAACGATATGGAGCGCCGTCAGCCGATGCGCGCTCGCGTGTTGCGCGAAATGACCCGCCTCGGTATTGAGCCGGACGTGGCGCGCCAATTGGTCGACGAACTGCCGGCGGATATCAATGCCGAACAGGCGCGTTACCTGCCGCTGGGCGTGTTGAGCCGCAGCTTGGCCATTGGTCCGCGGGACCATGCCGAGCGTCGCGGTGTCACCGCGCTGGTCGGCTCGACCGGCGTGGGCAAGACCACCACCATCGCCAAGCTGGCCGCACGCGCGGTGATGCGTCACGGCGCATCGCAAGTCGCGCTGGTCAGCACGGATCACTACCGCATCGGCGCGGCGGCGCAGTTGGAGCATTACGGCCGCCTGCTCGGCGTGCGTGTGTATCCCGCCTACGACGCCGACAGCCTGCGCCACGTGCTGGAACTGTTGCGTGGCCATCACACCGTATTGGTGGATACCGCCGGCCTGGCCGGTGGCGATCCGCGACTGGCCGAACAATTGGACGTGCTGCGCAATGGCGGCGACCTGCGCGCCTGCCTGGTACTCGCGGCGAACGCGCATGCATCGTCACTGGACGAGGCCGTACGCGCCTACCTGCCGGTGCAGCCCAACGCCTGCATCCTGACCAAGCTCGATGAGGCGCCGAGCCTCGGCGGTGCGCTGTCGGTGCTGATCCGGCATCGGCTGGCGCTGGACTATGTAACGGATGGCCAGCGTGTGCCGGAAGACATCGCCACGGCCGACGCGCGCGTGCTGGTGTGCCGTGCCGCGCAATCACTCAAGGGTAACGCTCCCGCGGATGACGCGGTGATGGCGGATCGTTTCGGACTGGCGGTGGCGAGCGCATGAACGGTGTTTTCGCAATGAATCAGGCGATGGGGCTGGAGAGCATGCTGCGTGCGCTGACCGAACGACAAGGACGACAGATGCCGGTGCAGGATCAGGCGTACGGACTCAGTGGCGCCGCGCCGCGCAAGCGCTGCCGCGCTATCGCAGTGGCCGGGGGCAAGGGCGGCGTCGGCAAGACCACGGTGTCAGTGAACTTAGGGATGGCGCTGGCGAAGGAGGGTCACAAGGTGATCCTGCTCGACGCGGACATGAGCCTGGCCAACATTGACGTGTTGCTAGGCCTTACGCCCACGCGCCACGTCGGCCACCTGCTCGATGGCACGTGCAGCATCGAAGACCTGCTGATGAACGCGCCGCATGGCTTGAAGGTGGTGCCGGCCGGTTCGGGCACGCGCCGCCTTGCGCAGTTGGGCTCGGGCGAGCACGCCGCGGTGATCCGCGCCTTCGACGACCTCGTGTCGCCGCCGGACTATCTGCTGGTGGATACGGCGGCGGGGCTTTCCGACAACGTGGCGATGTTCGCCGCCGCGGCGGATGACGTGGTGGTGGTGGTCTGCGACGAGCCGGCCTCACTGACCGATGCGTACGCCTTGCTCAAGGTACTGAGCCGGGACTTTGGCGTACGCCGCTTCCGTATGGTCGCGAACATGGTCCGCAACGTCGGCGAAGCCAAGCAGTTGCATCAGAAACTCGCAAGGGTTTGCGATCGCTTCCTCGACGTGGCGTTGGAGTTCATGGGCCATGTCCCGCACGACGAACGGCTCAAGCAGGCCATCAAGCGCCAGAGCGCGGTGGTGGATCTGTGGCCGTCGAGCCGCTCGGGGCTGGCATTCAAGCAATTGGCGGGTGCGGTCGATACATGGGGTGAACCCGAGCGACTGGGCCTGGATCGCATCGCCTTTTTCAGCAGGCAGGCCGCAGTAGCGACGGGGTGGTGACATGAGTGTGGCTTCCGAATATCTGCAACTGCAAAAGCAGAGTGCCGACGAACTGGTTCGCCAGCACGCTCCCCTGGTGCGAAGGATCGCCTATCACTTGATGGGCCGCCTGCCGCCCAGCGTGGACGTCAGCGACCTGATCCAGGCCGGCATGATCGGTTTGCTGGAGGCCGCGCGTAATTTCACCACCGGCAAAAATGCGAGCTTCGAAACGTTTGCGGGTATCCGCATCCGTGGCGCGATGCTCGATGAGTTGCGGCGTACCGACTGGACCCCACGGTCGGTGCATCGAAAAGTGCGCGAAATGGCGGAGGTCGTACGTCAGATTGAAATTGAAACCGGTGCGGATGCCGAGGACGTCGAAGTGATGCGGCGGCTGGGCATGGGCGCCGAGGAATATCACCAGGTGCTGGCGGACGCGGCGAGTGCGCGCTTGCTCAGCCTTTCCGCACCGGACGATGCGGATGGTGGCGCGGCGTTCGACGTGGCCGATGGCGACAGCCTGAGCCCCGCCGATAGCGTCGAGCACGAAGGTATGCGCGAGGCGTTGGTGGAGGCCATCGGTGGCCTGCCCGAACGCGAGCAGTTGGTGATGTCCCTGTATTACGAGGAAGAGCTGAACCTCAAGGAGATCGGCGCGGTGCTCGGGGTAACCGAGTCACGCGTCTGCCAGATCCACGGCCAGGCCATTGTGCGTCTACGGGCGCGCATGACCGGCTGGCATGAGGGGCAGGAAAGACAGGCAGGAAAACGAAAAGGGGCGAAGGGCGGATAACGAGGACGCACATCCCAACGGTCGCTGCGCCGTGAAGGGTCGAGCAAACGCTCGGTTGTTGCGCCCTCGCAACTTGTCCCTCGTCCCTGTTTCAACTCAAGTCATACACACGCGCAGCGGAGAAAGCGTTTGGACAAGAATATGAAGATCCTCGTGGTGGACGACTTCTCCACCATGCGGCGCATCGTTCGCAACCTGCTGGTCGAGCTGGGTTTCAGCAACGGGCTGATCCAGGAAGCCGACGACGGCGAGAACGCGCTCACCATGTTGCGCAACAACGCCTTCGACATGGTGGTGACCGACTGGAACATGCCCAATATGACGGGCATCGACCTGCTGCGCGCCATTCGCGCCGAGCCCGCGCTGAAGGGCCTGCCGGTGCTGATGGTGACCGCTGAGAACAACCGCGACCAGATCATCGCCGCCGCACAGGCAGGCGTGAACGGCTACATCGTCAAGCCGTTCACCGCCGTCACCCTGCAGGAAAAACTCGGCAAGATCTTCGAACGCCTGGCCGCCAGCGGAGCGAGCGCATGAACGCACAAGTTGCTCTGCTAGCCGGCGAAGCGATGCCGAAAGAACTTCACGACCTGCTGAACAGCCCCAATGGGGCCGCTTTCGAGCAGGCGCTCGATGTGCTGGTGCGCGAGCGCGAACAGCGTGTGTTCCGCGCGCTGGGTTTGCTTGCACGTGACCTGCACGATGCCGTGCGCCGCCTTGGCGGCGACCTGGCGCAGGAAGGCGTGCCGGGCAGCGTCGCCGATGCGCGCAAGCATCTGGAAGACGTGCTGGAAATGAGTTCGCAGGCCGCGCATCGGTCGCTCGATTTTGTCGAGCGTATGCGTCCGCAGGCTGAGTCGCTGGCCGAAAACGCGGGCGCAGTGATCGACGGTACGTCTGAAGGCGACGTGGCGCATGTGCTGGCAAAGCAGTCGCAGTCGTTCGCGAATGCGTGCCGCGACGGTCTTGCTGACTTCGTGGTGGCGCAGTCGTGGCAGGATCTTTCGGGCCAGCGCATCAAGAAGGTCGTGAACTTCATCGGCAGCGTCGAGAACTCGCTGCTGGAACTGGTGAGCCTTACCGGCGCGCTGGCGTCCGGCGAAGCGGCGGCGGGCCCGGTCAAGGTCACCAGCCAGGACGAAGCGGATCGCTTGTTGAGCGAATTCGGGTTCTGATCGATGGACCCTTCGTTTGACAGCGAGCTGCGCAACGATTTCCTGGTGGAAGCCGGGGAGCTCGTGCAGCGCCTGGGTGAGCAGTTGATTGGGCTGGAGGCAGCGCCGCGCGATGCCGATCTGTTGAACGCCGTGTTCCGTGCGTTCCACACGGTGAAGGGCGGCGCGGGCTTTCTTGCCATCGAGCCGATGGTGCAGCTGTGCCATCACGCCGAAGACCTGCTCAATGTGGCGCGCAACGGGCAGTTGCTGCTCGACGCCAACCGTATGGACGCGCTGCTGGAAGCGCTGGACCTGCTCAACGACATGATGGCGGCGCTGGCTGGCGGTAGCGCGATGGCGATGCCGCCGCGGGCGCTGCTGCAACGCTTGATGCCTGGCCCGGCCGCTGCGCCGGCAGCACCGCCGCCGAAGCCGGTGGCGCCGCCTCCGGCCGATGGCAGCATCGACGATTCCGAATTTGAAGCGCTACTCGACAGCCTTTACGGCACGGGTGGTGCGCCGGGCGCGCCAGCGGCGTCGCCGACGGCGTCCGGCAGCATCAGTGACGATGAGTTCGAAGCCCTGTTGGACAACCTGCATGGCTCAGGCTCTGCACCGGGCGCAACAGCAGTCGCGTTGCCGGCTGCCGTATCCGGAGCGATTTCTGACGACGAGTTCGAGTCGTTGCTGGACAATCTTCACGGCAAGGGCGGTATTCCCGGGACGAACGTTTCCGTACCGGTTGCTGCGCCAGTAGCCGCGCCCGCGGCTCCGGCGGCAAAGCACGCGGCGCCCGCACCTGAAAACACCGTTCGTGTGGACACGGCGCGCCTTGATGCGCTGGTTCATCGCGCCGGTGAGTTGGTGTTGGTGCGCAACCGATTGTTGAGCCTGGCGGCAAAGACCGGCGACGAAACGCTGGAGCTGGCTGCCAGCGAACTCGATCGCGTCGCCGATGCCTTGCAGAACGCCGTACTCGGCATGCGTATGCAGCCGGTGAGTCGACTGTTTCAGCGCTTTCCCCGCATCGTGCGCGACCTGTCGCGTCAGTTGGGCAAGGAAGTGGAACTGGTGCAGGAAGGTGAGGGCACCGACCTCGACCGCAGTCTGGTCGAAGCGTTGGCCGATCCCATGGTGCACCTGATCCGCAACGCGCTTGATCATGGCCTGGAAATGCCGGACGAGCGCGAGCGCGCCGGCAAGTCGCGCAAGGGTACGGTAACGCTGGGTGCGAGCCAGCGCGGTGAGCGCATCATCATCACCGTGTCCGACGACGGGCGCGGCATGAACCCCGAGATCCTGCGCCGCAAGGCGGTGGAAAAGGGTGTAATCGACGAGGCGCAGGCATCGCGCCTGTCCGAGAACGAATGCTACGAATTGATTTTCCGCCCCGGCTTCAGCACGGCGGCTACGGTCTCCGACATCTCCGGTCGCGGCGTGGGCATGGACGTGGTGAAGACGCGCGTGGTCGAGCTGGGCGGCACGCTGTCGGTGCGCTCGCAGCTTGGCAAGGGCAGCGCGCTGGAACTGGCCGTGCCGCTGACGCTGGCGATCCAGCGCGTGCTGATGGTGCGCGTGGGCGCGCGCCTGCTGGCGCTGCCGTTGAGCAACGTGGACGAAGTGTTCGAACTCGCCGCGGGTCAGCAACAACAACTCGATGGCCGCGCCGTGGCCTCGCACCGTGGTCGCGCGCTGGCGCTGGCGGATCTCGGCGGCTGGATCGGTGTGGATGGGCCTGCGGGACGCCACGTGGTGGTGCTGCATATCGGCCATATGCGTCTGGGCTGCCTGGTGCATGAGGTGCTGGGCCGTGAAGACGTGATGGTGAAACCGCTTGGCCCCCTGTTCGAAGGCGTGCCTGCTGTAGCAGGTGCGACCGTTACCGGCGATGGCCGTCTGGCGCTGGTGATGGATCTTGCCGGTTTGTCCGGCAGCGACGGCCAACTCCTCCCCAATCTTCGTGTAGCGACCTGACATGGACCTGGTAAGTCTCATCGGTACGATCCTGGCCTTCGTGGTCGTGATCGTCGGCACCATCCTCAAGGGTTCCAGCGTGGAAGCGCTGTGGAATCCCGCCGCGTTCGTCATCGTGTTTCTCGGCACCATCGCGGCGTTGCTGGTGCAGAACTCCGGCAAGGTGCTCAAACACGCCATTGCGATGTTCCCGCTGGTGTACAAGCCACCGCAGCACCAGCCATCGGACCTGATCAGCCGCATTGTCGGCTGGAGCGAAATCTCCCGCCGCCAAGGCTTGCTGGGCCTGGAGCCGCAGATCGATTCGGAAAACGACACCTTTACGCGCAAGGGCCTGCAGTTGCTGGTCGACGGCAGCGAGCCGGACGCCATCCGCGGTGTGCTGGAAGTGGAAGTGGGTGCGCGCGAACACCATGACCTTGTCGCCGCCAAGGTGTTCGAGAGTGCCGGCATCTTCTCGCCCACCATGGGCATCATCGGCGCCGTGATGGGCCTGATGGCGGTGATGCAGAACCTTGCCGACCCCAGCAAGCTCGGTCACGGCATCGCCGCCGCCTTCGTCGCCACCATCTACGGCGTGGCTCTGGCCAACTTGTGGATGTTGCCGATGGCTGCCCGCTTGAAGAGTTTGATCCATAAGCAGACGCAGATGCGCGAAATCCTGATCGAGGGACTGGTGTCGATCGCCGAAGGCGCGAACCCGCGCCAGATCGAAGCCAAGCTTCAGGGCTACCTCGCGTAACCGGGACGACGCATCGTGGCCAGGAAGAAAAAACATCACGAAGACCACGTCAATCATGAGGCATGGGCTATTCCCTACGCCGACCTGATGACGTTGCTGCTCGCCTTTTTCGTGGTGATGTACGCGGTGTCGGTGGTGAACGAAGGCAAGTACCGCGTGATGTCCAACTCCATCATCGAGGCGTTCAACGGCTCCAGCCACGTGATTGCTCCGATGCCGCAGACGCGCGCGCAGCCGCACAACGTCGATCCGGCTATCGCCTCGCCACAAACGCAGCCCGGCGCGGCGACCACGCCGGTGAGCGTGCCGATTCCTGCGCGCCCGCAGCTCGTCCGCGCGAGCGATATGCGTTCGGCGTCGCAGAGCGATGAAAGGCGCAACCTGGAAGTGATCCGAGATCAGGTGCAGCGCGCGTTGCAGCCGCTGATCGACAAGAAGATGGTAATCGTGCGCAAGACCACGTCGTGGTTGGAGATAGAGCTGCGCACCGACATCCTGTTCCAGAGCGGCGCCGCCAAGCTTTCACCGGAGGCGATGGATGCGCTGGACAACATGGCATCCATCCTCAAGCCGTTTCCCAATCCGGTGCGTGTCGAGGGCTACACGGACGATCGTCCGATCAACACCTCGCTGTATCCGTCGAACTGGAAGCTGTCCGCTGCGCGTGCAGCAAGCGTGGCGCGCTTGTTTTCGGAGCAGGGCGTGGAGCCTTCGCGCCTGGGCATCATGGGCTGGGGCGAATTCCGTCCTACTGCCGACAATGGAACCGAAGACGGCCGTAACCACAATCGACGCGTGCTTATCGTGGTGCTGAGCGAAGACAACGCGCCGAAGCGCTTCTACAACGATGCGCAGAACGCGGGTCAGTTGACGGTCGACAATGCCGCCGCACCGGCATCCGCCGCATCGGTTGCTGCGGCGGTGACGGCGCCTGTGCTGACGAGTGCGGCGCCCGCCGCGAACGTCCCTGGGGCGGTGCCAACCATCGAAGTGGTCGCGCCTCGGCCGATCGATGCTGTGCCGGTGAACAAGGTGATCCTGGCCCGACCCACGCACACCGCCCAACAGGACGGCGACGCCAAACCGGACCTGGCGCCGCAGGCCCCCATGCCCGATGTGGCTGCGGGCGCCATCACTGTCGGCGCCGCCCGCGTGACCTCGCCGGAACATGGTCCATGAATTGCATGCTTGAAGTACCGACCGTCAAGGTCACCACAGGGGAGTCGCTGCCATGACCCGGAACACTCAAGACTGGCTGTCTTTCCGCATCGGTGGGCAGATGTATGCCGCGCCCCTGACACAGGTAAGCGAAGTGCTCCGCGATGGCGAGCTGACGCCTGTGCCGGGTTCAGCTTCCGACCTGCTGGGTATCCGGCACCTGCGTGGCCGCATCGTGCCCGTACTGGATGGCCGTCGCCGCCTTGGCTTGTCCGAGGAAGGACGTGCCGATCCGTTCCAGGTGCGCCAGGTGATGCTTTCGTACGGCGTGCATCTGGTGGGCATCCGCGTGGACGCCATCGGGGACCTGTTGTCGGCCGCCGCCAATGACATCGCGCCGCCGCTGCCTGGCGGTTCAGCGCGCGATGACGATCCCGTGAACGGCGTATTGCCCTCGCAGGGCGGCTTTGTGGCACTTCTTGACGTACGCCGTCTATGTCGCCTGCCGCTGGAGCACGAAGCGGCCTGACCTTTCCGGCGCCGGTCGCGGCTATCCTTGCGACACCGGGGGCAACATGGTTGCCCCCGGTCCAGTCCATGGTGGAGAGGAGACCGGCCCATGTCGTCGCAAGACCCTGTATTGCCGGTTGCGTCGGCGAGTCAACGCGCGGTCGTCATCATCGCCGCGGCCTGCGTGCTGGCGCTGTTGTACTTCGGGCGAGAGGTGTTGGTCCCGATCGTTCTCGCACTGTTCCTCAGCCTGCTGATGGCGCCTTGGGTGCGCTTGTACCGGCGCATCGGTTTGGGACACACCACGTCAGTGCTTATCGCCGTGGTGGCGTTGGTCGTCGTGGTCAGCGGCCTGGCCACGATGATGGGTACGCAGGTGGTCCACGTGGCACGCAGCCTGCCGCAGTACGAGGTGACTATCCGCACCAAGGTGCAATCGCTGCGCGAAGAAACGCTTGGCCGATTGGATCTGCTGCAGGGTGAGTTGGGCAAGGTGATGGACAACACGGGGCAGGGCACGGCGCCTGCGCAGGCTGGCACGGCCGCATCGCCTTTCGTTGCGCCGCCTTACCTCACCAATGCCCCAGCCGAATCAAAGGCTGCCCAGTCATCCACCAAGGTTCCATCCACGCCGATCGGACTCGTCACTCGTTTGTTGTCCACTGCGTGGGTGCCGGTGGAAACCGCGGGCATCGTGCTGGTGGTGCTGATTTTTGTGCTGCTGGAGCACGAATCCTTACGTGATCGCTTCATCCGTTTGGCGGGTGGCACCGATCTGCGCGCGACGACGGCCGCTATCAACGATGCGGGTGAGCGATTGTCGCGTTTCTTCATTTCCACCTTCTCGGTCAATTTCAGCGTTGGCGTGGCGATCTGGCTCGGCCTGACGGTGATCGGCGTTCCTAGTGCGCCGCTGTGGGGAGCGCTAACGGCAGCGTTGCGTTTCGTGCCTTACATCGGCGTGTGGATGGTGGCGGCGCTGGTCTGCCTGTTCGCGGCAGCGGTGTCGCCCGGCTGGTCGCTGCTGGTGATGACGGTGGTGCTCTATCTCGTGGTGGAGATCGTGGTATCCCAGCTCATCGAGCCGTTTCTCTACGGACACACGACGGGTCTTTCGCCGCTGGCGGTGGTGGTGGCGGCCATCTTCTGGAGCTGGCTGTGGGGTCCGGTGGGTTTGCTGATGTCCACGCCGCTCACGCTGTGCCTGGTGGTGGCGGGACGCCACGTGAAAGCGCTGGACCTGCTCAACATTCTGCTGGGCGACGCGCCGGCGCTCACCATGCCGCAGCGCGTGTACCAGCGCGCATTGTCTGGCGACGCCGGGGAAATCATCAGCGAGGCACGCGAGTTACTGAAACGCAAAAGCTTCGCCGCTTACTGCGATGCCGTGTTGCTGCCAGCGCTGCAGCTGGCCCGTGTCGACCTTACCGCTGGCGCCATCAACGCCGCGCAGCAGACATCGGTGAAGCGGACCATCGTGACGGTGGTGGAAGCACTCGATAGTCACGAGAGCAAATGGACGCGGTGGCGCCGACGCGCCTCCGTGCTCGACGGCACAAGCATCGGTCGCAGCTTGCGACAGCACCGCGAAGATGCCTTTGGTCGCTGGCAAGGGCCATTGACCGTTCCTGCTGGCTCCGTGGTGTTGTGCCTGGGCCTGGGCTCGGTCGCCGACGATCTTGCCACCGAGCTGCTGACGCGCATTCTGCGCGACCTGCACATCGATGCCCGCCATCTGTCCATCGAGGATTTCACGTCGTTCGATGACGAGCCGCATCCCGATGCCACACCGGATGCCGTCTCGATGGTCTATCTGGTGAGCACCCTTCCCATCGTTGAGCGGGGTGTTTTCGGCGACGCCGTCGGCACGGTGCGCAGCAGCATTCCCGAGGCATGCATCGTCGGTGTGTTGTTCTCGGAGCCGTTGGTGACGACCGAAGCGGAGTTGCCCGTCAACGCTGACGTCAATGAGGTGGTCCGGTCACTGGAGCAGGCTGCGCAACAGGCGATTGCGCGCTTCCCCTCGGGAAGTGCCGCTGCAGCGTGAGCGCCAGGGCCTTTTAACGCTTGATCGGGAACTGCATGTTCAGACCGAAAAAGAGCTGGAAGTGCGGCACCGCGACACCTTCGCGCGCTACGGTGAACTGCGGTTCGGCAAAGAAGTTGTACGTGGTACCGGCGCTGTCGCGCCACACCTTGCCGGTACCGATGCCGATGGGAAGGTAGTGGGTGCCTGCGTGCAGATCCCAGTTCCATGTCGCCGTGCTTCGCAGATACCAGCCGCGCGGCAAGTTGTAGATGAAGAACGGTTGCGCTTGCAGGTTGTTCTGCGTGGGCCGGTTGCTTGAGCCGGCAAAGGAGTGTTGCCATGTCACCAGTCCGCCGACGAGCCCCCACGGCTGCGGTGATATGGCCAGCACCGCAAGTCCCCCCTGCCATTTACCCGTACCGGTGAGATCAGAGCCTGCGGTGGGCGCAGTCAATTGCGGACCTACACCCATCTCGAATGGCCCGGCCTTGAACAAGGCCACGTCGAAGACATTCAGGTCGCCCACGTTGGTGGTGCGGCCATTGGGTTGGATGCTCGGCGTGGTCGCCACCGGCAGGGTGGCGCGCAATAGTTGGGGCAAGCCGAACAGCTTGAGCGGCAGCGCGCCGCGCAGCAGGAACGCGTTGGCATCGGCTCCATTGGTGTTGTAGTAGCTGCCGGTGTAGTCGTCTTGCAGGTTCAGGGCTACGGAGGGTTGCAACGGGTTGTTGGCGGCGTTCATTTCGTCGCTGGACTGGGCATGTGCGAGCGGCGCGCTCAGCAGCATCGGCCATGCAAGGAAGGTCATGGTCTTTCTTGATATACGCATGGTCTCGATCCTTGGTATCCCACTCCATGATGGGTGCCTCGTCGAAGACATGTCATGCGTATTTCTACTTGCCTCTGCTGCGTAGATCTTCGCTTGTCCGTACGGGTACGGGAAGCCACGCTTTACCTCGCCAAAGCGCCCGCGCGGGCGGCTTTAGCCCTTTCCCTCCGTCTTAGCAGCTATCTTATGAAACGACTTCTATCCACATTTCTTTTGTTGGCTGCCACGGCGGCGGTACCTGCCTTCGCCACCGAGGGTGGTGTGGGTAAAGCGATTACCGGGCTTCAGGCAACCTCCTATGCGGGTCTGGTGCCACCAACGCCCGGCTGGAACTGGGAGGTTGGCTACGGCTACTACAGCGGCAGCATCGGTGCGTCGAAGGAAGTCCCGATTGCGGGTGGTGGTTCGGCATTAGGCGTCAAGGCCGAATTCCAGCTGGCGTCGTTCGTTGGCATGTACATCTGGAACACCAAGCCGTCATCGTGGAATTTCGCCTCGATGGTGGACGTGCCTTTCGCTTATGTGAACGTCAATGCCAACGCGCGCCTCGGGCCGTTTTCCGCCAGCAAGACCGACAGCGCGACAGGCCTTTACGACGCAAGCTTCGCACCGGTGATTGCTAGCCACCATTTCAGTCAGACGCAGCACATGTCGCTGGCGCTGTACATCGAAGCGCCCACGGGAAGCTATACCAAGGGTGCGCTCGCCAATGACAGCCTCAACGTTTGGGTGTTCTCCCCCACGATCGGCTATACGCAGTTGTTCGATAAGGGCTCGTTGGAGTGGAGCACGACCAGTGCGGTGGACTTCTACACGAAGGACAACGCGACGAACTATCAGAACGGCGCGGTCTTCCGCATCGACTCACTGTTGGTGAAGCGTTTTCCAACGGGCTGGGGTGTCGGCGCCGTGGGTGGATGGATCTACCAGTTGGAGAAGGATTCCGGCCCGCTGGCCGACCGCTTGGATGGCTTCAAAGGGCATTCACTGGCCATTGGCCCCATGGTGAATTATCTGAAGAAGTGGCAGGGCGGCCAGGTCGAGTTCTCTCTGCGCTGGCTGCACGAGTTCGATGTCCAGAATCGTACTCAGGGCAATCCGGCGATGCTCTCGGCAACCATTTCACTCTAACGTGTCAGATATGAAAGTTGACGAAGGCCGCCTTGGGGCGGCCTTCGTCGTTTTCGGCTCAGGCATGGCCGCCGACGTAGCGTCGGCAATGATCCAGATAGTCGCGCTCGTGCATCGAGAGTAGACCGGTGACGGCTTGCCACAACCATGATGGGGCATCGAGCGTGCGTGAATGATTGCGCTTTAGCTCCTGGCACCACGATTTGCGCGCGGCGGCATCCATTTGCCGTGCATGCGCGCGACCGACAACATGCGCGAGAAAGGCTGCCACGCGTCGCGCCTGCTTCTGTCGCAAGCGCGCGATGTCGATCTTCAGGTCCTGCGGTAGCAGCTCGCGGACGAATACGGGCTTGTCGAGCAGGCGCGCTGGCCGCATGCGATTTCCCAGTGCAGGAGAGAGGTGTTGCGCGGCAAGCACGACGCGCTCGGCGGGATCGCGCGGCATGCGCACATTCGTTGCGCGCGGTGCGATAGATGCCGTCGCCTCCTTGATATCGATCAGGCAAAGGTCGTCGCCTTCCACCACATTACCGTCCACATCAAGTAATACGGCGTAGCGTAGTTTTCCGAGCGAGCTGCAGCCTTTACGCCAGTACGCGGCATCGAGCACGTTCACCTTGCCCTGGGGTTCGCGATGGCGAAGTTGCGTGGCGAGTTCGTCGAGCTGTTGTTCGCGGAAGATCGACTGAATCGCTTTGCGTTCTTTGAGCGTGAGGGGCCAGAACTCCTTGCCCAACGGGAGCTCGAGTTGCATGCCGGCCAGGCGTTCACGCGCCAGCGATTTCCAGTTGCGCTGCACGGCCTGCTTCATCACCAGCTTGATCACGCCGGGCATCGTTGGTTCGTCATCATCCGTTTCCGGGAAGGCTGCCTCATAGCCGTCGAGCATGGCTTCCATCATGTTGGCGGTGATGATGCCCGGCAGGTCCGAGCCGCGTGCGGACATGGCGAGTGAAAGCGCAAGACGCACGAGGTCGTGCGCTGGATTGCCGATCACGCTCTGGTCGAAGTCGCGAATCTGGATCTTCACCTTGCCGCGATCGTCAGCGACGGGGCCGATATTGCCGATATGGCAGTCGCCGCAGATCCAGATGGCGGGTCCCGCGGGAAGATGGGGCGCCGCGCGCGAATCAAGCCATTCGTAGAACTGCGCCGTGTTGCCGCGCACATAGGCGTGGGCGGACCGCGCCATCTTGGTGTTGCGGCGCTCGATCAGCGCGCCTTGTCGTTTCGAGGGCGATACAGCGGCATTCTTTGGACGGGCCATAAGCAGCTCCGTAGGGACGAAAACCACTCTCGCGGATCAAGGATGAAGGACATGTCATGTTCTTCGCGCGGGTAGCGCCGCGAAAAACGGGCGTTCAGCGTCGGTGCTCGATCGCAGGCTGCGCGACGATGCGTTATCCGTGCAGGGATGACAGGCCGATCAGTGCGGGTCCGCCGCGTCGTAGATGCAAGAGAGGACGGCAGCGGCAGCGGCGTAGAGCGTGGCAGGCACCTCCTGCTTTAGTCGCAGTGAGGCCAGCAGTGCGGCCATCTGTGGATCCTGGTGCAACGGGATGCCCAGTGCGCGTGCACGTGCGAGGAGTGTTTCCAGCGACTCGGGCGGAAGGGTCACCGGCGTGGCCGGCGCATCGTTCGGGCCGCCGGAAAGGCGCAGTGTGACGCGTCGCCGTGCGGGAGGCAGGGTGTTGCTCATGCCGTGGTCCTCAGCAGGATGGCACTGTGTTGGCCGCTCAATTGCGGCATGCCTTGCTGGCAGGTGAGCTGGTCAAGGGTCAGGCCACTCGACGACAGCGTCTGACGCAGCGTGCCGAACTGCTGCTCCAGTCGCTGCACGGTGTCGGCGCGTTCCGCCCACAGGCGCACCGACAGGCGAAGTGCCCGCAGTTGCAGCTCGCCTTGGATCGGACCTGAGCGACGGCAAGTCGATAGCGAAGCCGAGCGTCCACGATGAGCCGCTGTCGGCATCGCCCTGCTGCAGGTGTACCTGCAGGATGTCGTGCCCATCCTCACCCTGCAGCGGAATCTCGATCATCCAGGCGGATGTCGTGGTCGCTTCCAACTGTGCGACTTCCACGCGTGCGAGCGCCGCATGCACTTCGCCATGCAGGCGGCTGAGCAGGGCGTCGACGTCGTCGTCCAGCAATGACAGCGGCAGGGGCGCGCGAGGCTGCGCCTGCACACCGCGTTGCTGCAGGGGTGGCGGCGTTTCGCTGGACGTGGGTGCGGGGCGGCGCGCGGGTAGGTAGTCGTCGAGCAGGCTGGCCAGGCGAAGCAGCGCACCCTTCCAGTCTTCCTGGCTCAGCCCAGCCATGTCGAGGTGTGGTTCCGCCAACTCGGATTCCAGGAACAGGCCGCTGCGCTTGATGGCCTCCTCCAGGCCTTCGCCACGGGTGATCTCGGCTGGCGTGCGCACGCCATGTTCCAGCATGGCCAGCGCCGGCCGCAGATAGGCGGGCAACTGGCGCAGCGCGGGGCGCTGGGACAAGGCGTCGAGCGTGGCCAATAGCGGGGCGTAGCCGTTCTGTTGGGGCAAGCGCTCGCGCATGGCCTGTTGCGTGGCGGGCTCGGGCGTCTGCGCGCTGATCACCTCCAGCATCGGCTGCGCGCCCAAAGTGAGTACACGCACCTGGAACTGGGAGGGCAACTGGCCTTTGGGCGCCTCGGTCTCGACGGCGAGGGCGCCAATCTGCAGCACCATCATCCCGTCGGGATTGATCCCCAGCGGGCGCGCGGAAAGCACGGTACCGATGCGCCAGCTCTCGGCGGCGCTGCCAGAGGCGGCGCCGGCCCAGGCAAGGGCTGCGAGGCTGGTGGGTTGAATGATCAATCGTGGCTCCTTGCGCGCATGGCGTCGTGCGCGCGCCCTTCCGTGCCATGAAGATCGGCCGGCCTCGGAAAAACTTGAGGACCATTTTGCCCAGGGCCTGTTAGCGCCATTGGCGTGGCCCGCGCTGGGATCTTTTTGCCCGCCAGACAAGGAAGAACGAGGGAGTGTACGTCCGTACACGACTGAGTGATGACGCGGTATGGCGGGCAAAAAGACCCAGCCCGAAGGGTTGCTTGTCCGTAGCCACTCGGCGGCAGCGCGCGGCTTGACCTGGCAGCCAGCCAGGCCTGCGCCACGCCCCACCGCCCAGCGGCTACGGACAAGCAACGCGGGCTACGCCAATGGCGTTAACAGGCCCTAGCCCAAATCCGGCGGTATGGGGCCGGGATCGCTAAAGCGGATAGGCGTATGGCCGATAAACCACCCGTAGACGCCCGCAGGGTGGGCGAAAGGACCAGCACGATGGGCAGCAAGACGACGGGTGGGGGCAAGGGCGGGGTGCGCGTGATCGCGTTGCCTGCCGACTTCCGGCTCGGCAGCGTGGCCGACGTCAAGGCAGCGCTGATCGAGGCGTTCGACGCGCCCGGCGCGCAGTTGGACGGTGCCGCCGTGGAACGCGTGGACACCGCCGCACTGCAGTTGCTGGTGGCGTTCCGTCGCGAGGCGACGGCACGCGGCCAGTCGCCCGCGTGGCTGGGAGTGAGCGATGTCATGCGCGAGGCCGCCGGTGTGCTCGGCCTGGCGCAGGTTCTGGAATTGCCGGCGGCGATGTCGGCCTGAAACTGAGGTGGAAGATGGCAAAGATTCTTGCGGTGGACGATTCGGCTTCGATGCGCGGCATGGTGGCCTTCACCTTGCGCAATGCGGGTCACGATGTGAGCGAGGCGGAGAACGGCCAGCTGGCACTCGATGCGGCCAAGGGTGGCAGCTTTGATCTGGTGCTGGCCGACGTGAACATGCCGGTGATGGACGGCATCAGCATGGTGCGCGAATTGCGCACGCTGCCGGCCTACAAGGGCGTGCCCATCCTGATGCTGACTACCGAGTCGCATACGGATAAGAAGATGGAAGGCAAGGCTGCCGGTGCTACCGGTTGGCTGGTGAAGCCGTTCGACCCTGAGCAGTTGCTGGCAACCGTCAAGCGCGTGCTGGGTTGATCTTTTGCTCGTCATTCCCGCGAAAGCGGGAATCCAGTGCCTTTTGCCGGCTAAAGCAAAGGCGCTGGATCTCTGCCCTTGCCCCCTTCTCGGGGTTCGCAGGGATGACGGGTAGGCAGGTCACCGCGAAGCTATCCCTAGAGTAGAGATCATCATGAGCAATGCCGGTCTGGCGCAGTTCCAACAGGTATTCATCGAAGAGAGCCTGGAAGGGCTCGATACGATGGAGTCGTCGCTGCTCGCGCTGGATGAAGGCGGCGATGGGGAGCTGGTGCACACCATCTTCCGTGCCGCGCACTCGATCAAAGGTGGCGCGGCTACCTTCGGATTCCCCGAGATGTCCTCGTTCACCCACGAGGCCGAGTCGCTGCTCGATGAAGTGCGCAGCGGCAAGCGTGCGATCGACGGCACCATCATCGAATTGCTGTTGCGCACGGTGGATTGCCTGCGCGGCATGTTCGCCCGCGCCCAGGCCGGCGAACCGCTCAATGATGCCGTGGCCGAAGGGCTGCGCAACGAATTGGCGGCCGCCATGGGTCGCGGTGTTCCCGCAGCCGCTGTGCAGGCGCGTCGCAATGCGGACCAGGCCGACGCCTGGACCATCCAATTCCGTCCGCACGCCAGCATGCTGGCGGGTGGCAACGAGCCGTTGCGCCTCATCCGCGAACTGGCGGGGCTGGGCGAGCTGGAGGTGACGGCATCGTTCGATCGCCTGCCGCCGTTCGCTGCGCTGGAACCCACCGAGTGCCATCTCGGCTGGACCATCGAACTGAAGGGGCCGGCCAAGCGAGCCGACATCACGAGCGTGTTCGATTGGGTGGAAGGCGAGTGCGATCTGGAGATCGAGGCGAAGCATGTCGTGGCGGACGTGGCACCGACGCCCGTCGTTGCTCCGTCCGCGACGCCCGCGCCGAACGTCGCGGACGCCGGCGCCGCACGCTCCCAGCGCGAAGCAAGCGCCGAATCCAGTTCGGTGCGCGTGTCCATCGACAAGATCGACGGGCTGATCAACCTGGTGGGCGAGCTGGTGATTACCCAGTCCATGCTCGACACCTTCCGCGAGGGCGATATCGATGCCTCGCGGCTGGCCATCCTCGAACAAGGGTTGGCTCAGCTGGCGCGTCACACGCGTGAGCTGCAGGAAAGCGTCATGGGCATCCGCATGTTGCCCATTGCTTCGGTGTTCAATCGTTTTCCGCGCATGGTGCGCGACATCAGTCAGAAGCTCGGCAAGCAGGTGAAGCTGGAGCTGATTGGTGAACAGACCGAGCTGGACAAGACCGTGCTCGAGAAGATTGGCGACCCGATGGTGCACCTGGTGCGCAACGCCATCGACCACGGCCTGGAAACGCCAGACAAGCGCCGCGCCTCGGGCAAGGGCGATACCGGCACGCTCACCCTGCAGGCGTCGCATCGCGGCGGCAGCATCGTGGTGGAAGTGTCAGACGATGGCGCTGGCCTCAACCGCGAGGCGATCGTCGCCAAGGCTATCCAGCGCGGCCTGATTGCTACCGGGGAAGGCATGACCGACGAGGCCGTGGCGGACCTGATTTTCCAGCCGGGTTTCTCCACCGCGGCGGTCACCACCGATCTGTCCGGCCGTGGCGTGGGCATGGACGTGGTCCGCCGCAACGTGGGCGACCTCGGCGGCACCGTCACCATCCGCAGCACGCAGGGCAAGGGCAGTGTATTCACCATCACCTTGCCGCTGACGCTGGCGATCATCGACGGCCTCACTGCCGCCGTGGGTGACGAGCGCTACATCGTGCCGCTGGTTTCCATCGTGGAATCCGTGCAGCTCAAGGCTGACGCCGTGCGCAGTGTCGCTGGTGGCGGCGAGCTGTTCCGTTTCCGTGGCGAATACCTGCCGGTGGTGCGCTTGCATGAAGCCTTCCATTGCGAGAACGCCATCCACGCTATCGACGAAGGTTTGATGGTGGTGGTGGAAGGCGATGGTGCGCGCGTGGGCTTGTTCGTCGACGGCCTGATCGGACAGCAGCAGGCCGTGGTGAAGTCATTGGAAGCCAATTACCGGCGCGTGCAGGGCGTATCCGGCGCGACCATCCTCGCGGATGGCTCCGTCGCGCTGATTGTCGACATCTCCGGGTTGGTGCGTATGCAGGGGCGCCGAAAGGCGGCGTGAGGTCGCGGCAAAGGCGCCGCGGAGTAAACAAATAACGGTCAGGCGATGTGCGGGAAGGCGCATCGCCAGCCGACACATCGCCGGTTCCCGGCACAACGGCTCGGCAGCCCCCTTCTCGGGCGGTCGGCGCCGTCCCTCTGAATGTTGTTGAACAACCGCGACAGGAAGCCGCGGTGCGTTGGCCTGCGGCCCGCGTAAGAGCAGTGCAGGGAATGAATCACGGCTATCGCAACTGGCCTATTTTCATTCTGAAGGTCCTTTTTATGAAGTCTCCCCTGACCACCATTGATCGCCTGAGCCTTTCGGCCAAGGTATGGCTCGTCATTGCTTTCGTCGTGGCCGGTCTATTCGCGCTCACCATCATCTCTGCCGTGGACAGTCGACGCTTGCAGATGCAGGCGCGCGTGCATGCGTTGTCGGATGAAGTGAGCACCGCGATCTCCATCCTCGATGCGTTTCACGCGCGCGCCGCAGCGGGTGAGCTCAGCGACGAGGAGGCCCGCAAGCAAGCGCTGGCGGCGCTGACCGCGTTGCGCTGGGGTGATGGAAAGGGCTACGTGTTCGGCTTCGACTCGAACTATGTGTTGCACCTGCACGGCGTCATGCATAACCGCGTGGGTTCGAATATCAAAGAGGACAAAGACGCCAACGGTAAGCGCTTCTATCAGGACATGATGGCCGCCGACCAGCGCGATGGGCACGGCGAGACCGAGTACACCTGGCCCATGCCGGGCTCGAAAGAGCTCAAGCCCAAGATCAGCTACACGGCCTGGTACAAACCGTGGGATCTGCACATCGGTGCCGGCGCTTACTTCGTCGACATCGACGCCCAGTTCCGCCAGATGCTCGAAGGCAGCCTGCTGCGCGCGTTCCTGGTCGGCTTGCTGGTCATCGTGGTGGTGTGGCGCTCTATGCGCAGCATCCGGCAGAGCATCGGCGGTGAGCCGTCCTATGCCTTGGCGATGGCGGGCCGCATTGCCGACGGTGACCTCTCCGGCGGAGACGCCAAGCAGGTGTTTGCGCCCGGCAGCACGCTCGATGCGCTGCAGCGCATGCGCGCCAAGCTGGTGGAGATCGTGCGCGAAGTGCAGCAAGGTTCGCAGGTGGTATCCACCGCCTCGCAGCAGATCTCACGGGGCAACGACGACCTATCGCATCGCACGCAGGAGCAGGCCTCAAGCCTGGAGGAAACCGCCGCGTCGATGGAGGAGATGACCTCCATCGTGCGCCAGAGCGCCGACAACGCCAGCCACGCCGATCAGCTTGCCCGTACGGCGCGCTCCCAGGCGGAGCGTGGTGGCGAGGTGGCCGTGCGCACCAGCGGCGCCATGCGCGAGATCGAAGCAGCCAGCCGCCAGATCACCGACATCGTGCAGTTGATCGATGAGATCGCCTTCCAGACCAACCTGCTCGCGCTCAATGCTGCGGTGGAAGCCGCGCGCGCCGGCGAGCAGGGCCGGGGGTTCGCAGTGGTGGCCGGTGAAGTACGCAACCTCGCCCAGCGCAGCGCAAGCGCCGCGAAGGAGATCAAGGCCTTGATCGGCGACACGGTGGATAAGGTGCAGGCCGGCTCTGCCCTGGTGGAGGAATCCGGCGCCGTGCTGGCGAGCATCGTCGACAGCGTCAAGCGTGTCACCGACATCGTGGCGGAGATGTCGGCCGCGGCGCAGGAGCAGTCGTCGGGTATTGATCAGGTCAACCGCGCCGTGATGCAGATGGACGAGGTGACCCAGCAGAACGCCGCCCTGGTGGAAGAGGCGGCGGCCGCCGCCCGCGCCATGCAGGAACAGGCGGACGAGCTGGCTGTGCAGGTGCGGTTCTTCCGGCTGGATCAGGCGGCCGCGAAGCCCGTGCCGAGAGCCGCACCGGTTGTCAGGCCCGCAGTCGCCAAGCGGCCCGAGCCCGCCGTGGCAGGTGGGTGGAGCGAGTTCTGACCCGTCACGGGGCCTCCCTGCAAGGGCGGTACCGAAAACCCGCGTTTCCCTCAAGTTTCCCGGCCTTCCGCCGATCCAGAACCCGATAGGGGGCCTTGCATGCGGCCCCGACCACGAGGCGAACATGTCCGATAACACCCGGAGCGAGGCGCTCCAGTCGCAGTACCTCACCGTCAACCTTGCCCACGAGGAATACGGCATCGACATCCTGGCGGTCCGCGAGATTCGTGGCTGGACCCCGGTTACACGCATTCCCCAGGCGCCGCACTACGTGCTGGGCGTGCTCAATCTGCGCGGCGCCATCGTGCCGGTGATCGACATGCGCTTGCGCTTCGGTCTGGAGCGCGAGGCCTACGGCGTCACCACTGTCACCGTGATCATCACGGTGGCTGGCCGCAATTTCGGCGTGGTGGTCGATGCGGTATCCGACGTGCTCGACGTAACGCCTGACGCGATCCGCCCGGTGCCGGACATGGGCACCACCGTGGATACCGAATACCTCAAGGGGCTGACGTCCGCTGGCGAGCGCATGGTGCTGCTGCTGGATGTGGACAAGCTGCTGCAGCCCCAGGACGCACAAATGCTTGAGGCGGCGCTGCCAGCCGTCTCCGATGTGAAAGCCGTGGCCTGAACGACATACGCAGGAAGTGTAATCATCATGAAGAAGTTCGCACTGAAAGCCCCGGAACTGAACGTCCGCAACCGTATGCGCGTGGTGTTGGGCCTGCTCGGCCTGATGCTGATCGCCGGTGCGGTGATCGGTATCGGCGGCATGCAACAGCAGAACGATGGCATGGGCAAGATCTATGACGAAGAGATCGTGCCGGCCCAGCTTGTGTCCCAGATCACCGAGCAACACCTGATGTCGTTCATCCTGCTGGGCGAGTCCTCCTCGCTGGTGGGCAAGGCCGATCAGGTGAAGGCCAAGCTGGCCGAATTCCAGAAGCTTCGCGACAGCATGACGGAGCTCAAGAAGGAGCTGTCGGCCGCGCCGATGAGCGCCGCCGTCAAGAAGCAGTACGACGACTGGAAGTCCACCGATGCGGACTACGACGATGCGCTCAATTCGATGGTCGATGCGCTCAATCAGGGCGATACCGGTGCCAACGAGCTGCTGGAAATGCAGGTTCGTCCGCTGATGATCCAGCGCGAAGACGCGCTGAGCAAACTGGTGGAAGCGCAGCGCGCCGATGCCAAGCAGATCTATGACGCGCAGGTCGTCCGTTACCACGTCGTGCGTACGATCAGCATCGTTTCGCTGCTGGTTGGCCTGCTGGTCGCCGCCATCATGGCCACGCTGCTGATTCGCTCCATCCTCAGCACGCTGGGCGTTGCGGTGAAGGTGGCCAATGCCATCGCCGACGGCAAGCTTGGCCACAAGATCGAAACTCGCCGCAAGGACGAATTGGGCGAACTGCTCGAAGCGCTGCGCACGATGGATGAGCGCCTGGGTGCCATCGTCGGCGAAGTACGTCACGGTGCGGGCTCCGTCAGTTCGGCCGCGCAGCAGATTGCGCGCGGCAATGACGACCTGAGCCAGCGCACACAGGAGCAGGCATCAAGCCTGGAGGAAACCGCGTCCTCGATGGAGGAAATGACCTCCACCGTGAAGCAGAACGCCGAGAACGCCAGCCACGCCAACCAGCTCGCCAGCGCCACGCGTCGCCAGGCCGAGCACGGCGGCGAAGTGGCCGCGCAGGCCAGCTCCGCCATGCGTGAGATCAACGACTCCAGCCGCAAGATCTCCGACATCGTCAGCCTCATCGACGAAATCGCCTTCCAGACCAACCTGCTGGCGCTCAATGCCGCGGTGGAAGCAGCTCGCGCCGGTGAGCAGGGCCGTGGCTTTGCGGTGGTGGCGACCGAAGTGCGTAATCTCGCGCAGCGCAGCGCCGGTGCCGCGAAGGAAATCAAGGGCCTCATCAACGACAGCGCGGAGAAAGTGCGCGTGGGTTCGTCGCTGGTGGACCAGTCCGGCAAGGCGCTGGCCGACATTGTCGACAGCGTGAAAAAGGTTACCGATATCGTGGCCGAGATCGCTGCGGCCTCGCAGGAGCAGTCGGCCGGCATCGATCAGGTCAACCACGCCGTGCTGCAGATGGACGAGATGACCCAGCAGAACGCAGCGCTGGTCGAAGAGGCCGCCGCTGCCGCCCGTGCCATGCAAGAGCAGGCCGGTGAGCTGGCTCGTCAGGTTGGCTTCTTCCAGATGGTGGAAGGTGGCGAAGTCGCCACCGAGAAGGCTCGTTCGCAGTCGGTGATGGCCGAAGCCGAAGCCGTCTTCGCCGCCGTGCGCAGTTCGAACGCACCGGCCCAGCGTGCGACACGCACCGAGGCCGCCGATGCCGGCTCCTGGAAGGAGTTCTGAGCATGACCATGGCTGCCACGATGGACAATAGTGCTGGCGTGGCGGCCATGGGCGGCCCGTCACTGGGCACTGCCGAATTCGAGTTCCTGCGCGCCTTTGTCTACGAGCAATGCGGCATCTCGCTGGGCGAGCACAAGCGGCAACTGGTGCAGGGTCGTCTGGTGCGCCGCCTGCGCGCACTGAAACTGCAGGATTTTCAGGCCTATTGCGAGCTGTTGCGGCGCGATCCGCAGCAGGAGCTCGGCGAGCTGGCGAGTGCGATCAGCACCAACGTCACCGCGTTCTTCCGCGAGTCGCATCACTTCGATCTGCTCGCCGACGAACTGTTTCCGCGCTGGATCAACGAAAAGAAGAACGGTGGTCGCCTGCGCATCTGGTCAGCCGGTTGCGCTACGGGCGAAGAGCCTTACACCCTGGCGATGGTGCTGGCGGAAGCGCTGGAAAAGCACGGCGCGACTCAGCTCGATGCCAAGATCCTGGCCACAGATCTCTCGCCGCAGGCGTTGGAAACCGCGCGCAAGGGTGTCTATGCGCTCGAACGTCTTGAAGGCGTGAGTGCGGAGCGGCGCCGCCGCTGGTTCCTGCGCGGCGAAGGCGAATACGCGGACTACGCCTGCGTCAATCCGCGCCTGCGCGAGCTGGTGAGCATCCTGCCGCTCAACCTGTTGCACGACTGGCCCATGCAGGGGCCGTTCGACGCCATCTTCTGCCGCAACGTCGTCATCTATTTCGATAAGCCCACCAAGCAGCGATTGTTCCAACGCTACGCCGGCCTGTTGCCGGACGGCGGCTACCTGTTCCTTGGCCATTCCGAGTCCATGTACGGACTCAACGACAGCTTTGACCTGATCGGACGGACGGTCTACCGGAAACGAAGTGCATGAACGTCGCAGCAGTCAACGTCCCCGTGGGTGCGAGTTACGACCCGGCCCGCATCGTGCCCGGCTTCGAGCACCTGCGTCGCTTCTGGGATCCGACGCATGCCTGCATGACGGTGAAGGTACTGCCGGGCGAGTACTACGTGAGCACGCAGCAGGAAATGATCTCCACCGTGCTCGGCTCCTGCGTGTCGGCCTGCGTCTTCGACCGCGTACGCGCTATTGGTGGCATGAACCATTTCATGTTGCCTGAGCCACTGGGCGGTGAGCGTGGTAGCTGGGCCGATACCGTGGGCCGCGCGGCACGCTACGGCAACGACGCGATGGAACAGCTGATCAACGCCATCCTCAAGGCCGGCGGACAGCGCGCGAACCTGATGGTGAAGGTCTTCGGCGGCGGGCGTGTATTGGCCACCATGACCGACATCGGGCAACGCAACATCGCCTTCGTACGACGCTACCTCGAGGCCGAGCGCCTGGAAGTGGCGGCAGAAGACCTGGGCGACGTGCATCCGCGCCACGTGCAGTTTTTCCCGGCCACCGGCAAGGCCCGCGTGCGTCAGCTGCGTGGCCGCACGGATACCGTGCTGGTGGATGGCGAGCGCCAATATCTCAAGCGTTTGGCAAACGATCCGATAAAGGGAGAGGTGGAACTGTTCTGACGCAGCGCGCGTTACGACGGTTTCCTCAAGGCATCTGGCGCCGACACGGGCCGGCGGACGTAGACGCAAGTACTACGCCGCACCACGAAGGCGAGATGAATTCACGATGGAAAGAGTACGTGTCCTGGTGGTCGATGATTCCGCACTGGTGCGGAAGCTGCTGTCGACCATGCTTTCGTGCGATCCGGGCATCGAGGTGGTGGGAACCGCCGCCGATCCGTTGATCGCGCGTGAAAAGATCAAGCAGCTCAATCCCGACGTGCTCACCCTCGATGTGGAAATGCCGCGTATGGACGGCATCACGTTCCTCGAGAACCTGATGCGCCTGCGGCCGATGCCGGTGGTGATGGTGTCCTCGCTGACTCAGGAAGGCGCTGAGGTCACCTTGCGTGCGCTGGAACTGGGCGCTGTCGACTTCTTCACCAAGCCGAGCAACGACCTGGCCAGCACATTTGCCGAAGGCGCGCAGGAGATCTGCGCCAAGGTGAAGCTGGCGGCGCTAGCACGGCCGCGCCAGCGCACCGCCGTGCGCAAGCTCGACGTGCCGCCGCGCCTCACGGCCGACGCCGTGCTGCCACGCGCGCAGAGCATCGGCACCCGCGGCGGCATGCCGATCATCGCGATTGGCGCGTCGACGGGCGGTACGGAGGCCATCCGCGTCGTGCTGGAAGCGATGCCGCCGGATGCGCCGCCGATCGTCATCACCCAACATATCCCCGCCGCTTTCAGTGGTCCGTTCGCGGCACGTATGGATACCTGCTCGGCCATGCGCGTATGCGAAGCGCGCGATGGTCAGCCGATTCAGCCGGGTCATGCGTACATCGCACCGGGTGGCGAGCACCTGCTGGTGATGTGGGACGGCGCGAAATACGTGTGCCGCCTGCACAACGGCCCGCCAGTCAACCGTCACAAGCCGAGCGTGGACGTGCTGTTCCGCTCCATGGCGGCCAGTGTCGGGAAGTCCGCCATTGCCGCACTACTCACCGGCATGGGTGACGACGGCGCGCGCGGGCTGTTGGAGCTGCAGCAGACCGGTGCTCACACGCTGGTGCAGGACGAAGAATCCTCGGTCGTGTGGGGCATGCCCGGCGCGGCCTGGAAGCTCGGCGCTGCCGGCGAGAAGCTTCCGCTCGACCATATAGCAGCGCGCTTGCTCGCGCTGGCGCATCAACCCGTTTCCCGCGCCGCCGTGTCGGCCTCCTGATCTGCGGACATCTCTATGAATGCTTTTCTCTCCTTCATGCGCGTACGCCCCGTGATCGGGCTGATCGCCAGCGCGGTGGCGCTGGTGCTCACCATGGTGTGGCCATCGGCCTGGTTGGGTCCGGTGCTGATCGTGCTGCTGACGGCGGCGTGGATCGTCGAAACGCGCCGCCACATGCCTGTCGCCGCGCCGGTCATCCAAGCATCGCTGGAACACCACGAGCCCGTGCGCGAAGCGCTGGAAGAAGTGCGCAGCTCGTTGGTCGATGAATTGGGTCACGCGACGCGAGAACTGCATCAGGCGATGGACCTGTTGCGTGATGCAGTGACGGAACTCGGTGGCGGCTTCGACGGCCTATCGCGCAAGACCGGCATGCAGCAGTCGTTGCTTCGTCAGATCATCGACGGGCAGGGCGAGGGTGTTTCCGTGCAGGATTTCGCCGCGCGCACGGGCGACCTGCTGGAGCACTTTGTCGACATGGTGGTGCAGATGTCGCGCGAAAGCCTGCGCATCGTCTATCGCATCGACGGCATGGCCAAGGAAATGGACGCGGTGTTCGGCCTGTTGAAGAACGTCAACACCATCGCCGAGGAAACCAATCTGCTGGCGCTCAATGCTGCCATTGAAGCCGCGCGTGCCGGTGAATCCGGTCGTGGCTTTGCCGTGGTGGCCGGCGAGATTCGCAACCTGGCCAGCCACTCCAACCAGTTCAACGAACAAATCGGTAGCCATGTCGAGCGCGCCCGCGCCGCCATGGGTGAATTGCGCGGCTTGGTCGGCACGATGGCATCGCAGGACCTCAACGTGGCGCTGTCGGCCAAGGGTGGCATCGACGCGATGATGGCGCATGTGACTGAAAGCGATGCGCGCACCAGCAAAGTCGCCGACCAAGTGGTGGAGATCAACCGTGGCCTGGGCACGGATGTGGCGACCACCGTGCGTTCGCTACAGTTCGAGGACATCCTGAGCCAGTTGATCAACCAGACGCGTCAGCGCTTGGTGGAACTGCAGGAAGTCACCACCGAATGTACGCGCGACATCCAGGAGCTGGCGTGCAACCCGATCGATGCCGAACTGCTGGCGCAGCGTGCTGAACGCGTGCGCAGCCGCCTGGCTATCCAGCGCGAGAAGGCCCGCCTCCGTTCGCGTGGCCCCGCGCTGCAGAACTCGATGGACGCCGGCGAGATCGAACTCTTCTAAGGAATGCAGCCATGAGCCTGACCGTTCACCACGACCCCGACCTCGACTGCGTGACCCTGCAACTGGGCGAGCGCTTCGACTTCAGCGTGCACCGCGCTTTCCACGACGCCTGCCTCGGCGAGCGCGCCGCACGCAGCTACGTCATCGACCTAGGCGAAGTGTCCAGCATGGATAGCTCCGCGCTGGGCATGCTGCTCCTGCTGCGCGAACACGCGGGCGCGGACCGCGCCGAAATTCGCATCGTCAACGCAGGCTCAAGCCTGCGTGGCACCCTGCGCGTGGCGGGCTTCGACAAGCTGTTCGTGCTGCATTGAAGGCCTGACGACCGTTCCGATCGTGGGTGGCGCCTCACGATTCCATGATTGCTATTGCGGATATGATCCGTTGCCGAGGCCATAATCCGGCCAGGGAAACGGGGGAATGACATGGCGTCGCGTGTGCTTTGGCTGCTCGCTGCGGGCGGTTTGCTGATCGGTGGGGCAGCGGGTTTGGCGGTCTATTTCGGGCATGTCGATCCGGCACCCGCGCCGGCTACGGCTTTTCAGCCACCCAAAGCTCGACCCATGAAGGTGGCTTTTTCACCGGAGGAGTTTCGGCAGTTCCTCGATGCGGCCCGCAAGGCTGAGGCTATCGCCGACCCGTTGCAGCGTTGCCTCGCGTATCCTGATCCGCCCGGCACCCATTGGTCCGCCAATACGGCAGCGGCTTACTGTCACTATCTGCTCGCCCAGGAGATCACCGAGGACGCTGTGCGGCAGCTCATCGAGCACGGGCAGGTTAGTGAGCTGCAGAGTCGGCTGGCGAGCATCGAAAGTGCTGCATTATCCGATCCGCAGGCGCGGGACAGGTTGGACGGTACCTTCAATATCGTCTTCGCCAATGGCTCAAGCGACATGCGGTCGCTCATGGATGCTTGGAAGCGGCAATCACCAGACAACGCTTTTGCACTTGCTGCCAGCGGTACGGCCTACGTGGCCATGGCACAGGCGCAGCGGGGAAGCGAGTATGCGGACAAGACGCCGCAGGACGCGTTCGATGCCATGCACCGTTTGCTGGAGCAGGCGCGATCGGATCTCGATCGTGCTGCCACGTTGGATCCGAAACTGACAGTGTCGTACGCCCAGATGCTCCATGTGGGCCGAATGGATAGCGATCCCGCATATGCCGGTGCTGCTGCCAAGCGTGCGTTATCGGCGGCTCCGGCCAGCTATGCGATCTATGCGCGACTGATTTCGATGAGTCAGCCTAAATGGGGCGGTAGCGTGGCGCTGATGGACCATTTGATTGATCTGTCGCAGAAGCACGTTGCGCAAAATCCCCTCTTAGGGACACTTCTTTCCGAGCGAGGTGGCGGACAGCAACGAGTGGAGGACTGCCAGTGCGACGAGTTTGCCGAGGCCGAGCTGTATCGACAGGTGCTCGCCGAGGTACCCACGCTTGGTGTGCTCATGAGCGCTGGTTGGGCTGCCCAGGAGCGTAGCCACATGAATTTGTCGGTTGTGTATCGCTCGGAGTTGCTGCGCTTCAATCCACGTGAGCTAGATCATCGCGAGGCAAGAGTTTTCGGTTTGATCGACACCGGCCAAGTCGATTGGGCGCTGGAGGAGGGCAACGCGCTGGTAAAGCTGGCTCCCCGCGATGAGAACGCGTATGACGCCCGCGGGGCGGCCTATCAGGCAACTGGCGACACGGTACACGCTGCCGCAGATTTCGAGGAAGCCTTACGCATAGCTCCCAGTGATGCGTGGACGCTGTCTTCTCTCGGCGATATTTATGTGCAGGTGAACCACGATTGGGCCAAGGGCTGGGACATCGCCAACCGCCTTATCCAAGAGGGTGACTATCGCGGCTGGATGCTGCGCGCGGATATCCAGAAGGCACAGCCACGCGACGGATTGGAGCAGACCATTGACGATTTTGTGCAGCGCTACTCTGCGGATCCGTCGAAGCAGGTGTTCGTCGAGCGCATGCAAGCCATGAGGGGCACCAGCGTGAATCCTGCGGCAGCCAAAGGGCGAAACGGCTCTTGACGGAATTACATGGCGCAAGCGCATGCCGTTCTTGGGACAGTCGGTACGGCAGAGTACTTGCCGGAATCCATTGTGGGCAGTGGGGCTGGCCGGAATCAGCAGCGCGTATCGCCGGCCTCAACCAACCGCTCGTCGTCTTCCTCGGCAAAGCTGACGCCGTTACGGCCGTCGAACTTGGTGCGGTACATGGCCTGATCGGCTTGGCGGACCAAGTGTTCGAAGCGCGTTCCCGGCCGCGCGATGGCGACGCCGATGCTGGCGGTGACGGGAATGCTCTGGCTGCCCACTTTCGCGTGGGAATGTGCAAGCGTGTGGCGCAGGCGTTCGGCGGCGGCCAGCCCTTGTTCCAAGGTGGCGCCCGGCAGGGCGACCACGAATTCCTCGCCGCCGTAGCGGCTGGCCAGATGGCCTTTCCACTGGATTGTTTCGAGCAGCCGCTGCGTGACATGGCGTAATACCGTGTCGCCCGCGTCATGGCCCCAGCGGTCGTTGATCTGCTTGAAGTAGTCGAGATCGAAAATCAGCAACGCGAAGGGTTGCCCGCGTTCCAGGCAGCGCTCTAACGCGGCACGGCCCTCGGCAACGATGGCGCTGCGATTGAGCAGGCCGGTCAGGCCATCGGTACGCGCGGCCTTGCGCAGGTCTACGACCAGCCGCTCGGTAATCAGCTGCAGCAGCGCGAAGTACGAAGCGAGTGTGGTGAGGATGCCGATGGTGTAGGTGGCGGCGACGGGCATGCCTCCCTTCAACAGGTTCTGGCCGGAGCCGGGGGCAAGTGGCATGAAGGCGCGCGCCAGGTAGAACAAGCCGCAGGCGATCAATACCGCAGCGGCAATGCGGCAGCTTTTGCGAATGTCGGGTTCACCATAGCGCAGCAATAGATAGGCGTAGACGAAGTTGAACGACATGGCCTGCAGGCTGCCAGCCAGCAACCTTGCGCTTAGATTGGGCGCGACATACGCGAACCATGCGATGGCTGCGGTGTAGACCACCGCGAGGCTGCATGGCCAGCGCCAACGCATGGTCAGGCCCAGATGCTGGGCAATGCCCTTGAGCGTGAGGATGTTGCCGGTGACCAGCAGTCCGTTGCCGACGACGATGGAAATGACGTCGGGGATGGTATTGCGTAGCCCGATCAGGCAAATGCCCAGCGTGTTGATCCAGATGCTGGCAACCCAGATGCGCAGGACCTTCTGGGTGTTCAGAATCGCCATCAATGACGTGAAGCCAACCGACGCGCCGATACCCATCAGAAGACTGACGAGGGTCAGGGTGGGGATGTCTAGATGCATGGCGCTCCCTGATACCAGCGCACCCTCCTGGCCGGGAGGACGCCCTGGGCCTCCGATGAGGCGGTGGCTGGGTCACACAAGCATATCGGACAAAGTCTCGGAAACTTGAACTGCGTCACATTATGTCGTGGCAGTCATTTGCGGGCGAAAAAAAAGGCCCCGGGAGGGGCCTCAAAAAACGCAAAACAGAGATGCGTGACTTACCAGGTGCGCACGTCGGCAACGCCGACGGTGTACTGCTGCATTTCCGGATCGAAGCGGAACAGGCGGCCCAGATCGAATTCGACCGACTGGCCCGGGGCAATGTTGGTGGTACCTGCCGGCCAGCCCTTCTTGGCGGCCAGGACCTTGCCGGAACCGTCCTTCGCTTCGATGCTCACCTGGGCGGCGGCAGCTTCGGCACAGTGGTTCACCAGCTGACCGCTGAGGCTCAGGCGGGCGGCGGCGCCGGCGCCGACGAGCTTCATCTTGAAGTCTTGCACGGCGAAATCGGTGGGGGCACAGGCGGCGTGGGCGGCGAGCGGTGCCGACAGGAACAGTGCCGCGGCGATCAGGGTCTTCTTCATGGAGGGGGTCCGTGATGTGGTCAGGTCAGAAGTGTTCGACATGACTCACATCGGCGGGGCCACCGGAATCTTTAATAGCTGTGCGGAGAAGCGTTCAGCTTTGGGCTTTCAGTTCCGTGTGTTCGATGAACCACAGGCCTGCGAACAGTTTGGGGTCGATCGAGTAGCCTTCGGCGGCCCGGGCAAACAGCCACTGGCCGGCCTGTGCACGGGGCACTTCGTGCACGACGATGTTTTCGGATTCGTCACCGCCACCGGGCCCGACCTTTTCCAGATCCCAGGCGCGTACGAAAGCGATCATCTCCGTGCTCATCCCCGATGAGGACGGCCCTTCGTGCACGAACTCCAGCCGACCGCAGCGATAACCGGTTTCCTCTTCCAGTTCGCGACCGGCGGCGAGCAGGGCGTCTTCATCGCCGTGTTCGTGCAAATCGCCCACCAGCCCCGCTGGCATTTCGATGGTGTTCTTGAGGATGGAGACGCGGTACTGCTCCACGAACAGCACCTTGTCCTCCGGCGTGACCGCCAGAATGATTACCGCACCACCCGGGTTGTTGCGCTCGGCATACTCCCAGCGCCCGCGCTTGCGCAGGCTCAGCCATTTGCCGACGTAGAGGGTTTCCACCGGGGCGTTGGCGTCGTGGGGAATGCGGCTGTCTGGATGATTCATCGGTGTGATCGCACTGCAGAGTCGAGACCCTGCATGTTGCCGTGCCGATATGTCAGCGACAACCGTCGCACGTACTCATTCCACCGCTAGCTCGACCGGGCGCGGCTTGATCCGCACGGCCCAGGCTACGCCGGCCACCAGCAATGCCACTCCCGTGAGCGTCAGTGCGCCGGGCGGGTGACCGCGCAGAACGAAGGCATAGGTAAGCGCGGCGAGCGTTTCGAACACGATCAGTTGCCCCGCCAGTGCGGTCGGCAGGCGCTGGCTGGCTGCGTTCCAGCACACGCTGCCAAGCCACGAGGCGAACAGGCCGATGGCGGCCATCAGACCCACGAAGCGCCACGGGTTCGGGCCGAACGGCATGGCGAATGGATGGCCGGTGGCCTTCATGAATGACCACAGCAGCGCATAGCCACAGAACGCGAGCGGTAGCGTGGCGAGCCCTTGCGCTGTCGCCCACGTTCGCGCGCTGCGTTCTGGATGACGTCGCAACCAGTCCGCGTTGCGCAAGGGATACCACGTCCAGCACACCACCGCGCAGCTGGCGAGCAGCGCACCGCGCGCGTAGCGCCAAAGATCGACACCTGACGGATGATCCAGCGCGGACAACTCTGCCCGGTTCACGCAGGCGATGCCCGTCGCGATCAGTGCCAGTGACGGTGCCAGCGACAGCCATGGCAGCCGGCCGTCGCGGTGGGCATCGCGCAGGTTGGCCGTAATGGCGATGACTACCGGCAGTGTGCCGATGATCATCGTCGGCAACGGCGCCCCTGCGAGCTGTATCGCGCTGGCGAGGCACAGGTAATAGAGCAAGCCGCCCACAGCGGCGAGCTTGAGCGCTTCTAGCCAATCGGCGCGGGCGAGTACGCGAAGGGCGCGCCGGTCCATCCATGCCAGCGGCAGGGCGATCATGCCGAAGGCGAGATAACGACCGACCGACTGCAATGCAGCGGGATAACCCGGCAGCAACAGCGGGCTGATAAACACCAGACCCCACATGAGGCCGGCAGCGAGTGCGTAGAGAATTCCTGTCCACATAACAACAGCGTGCCGGAATGATGTGACGTGGTCTTGTACCAGATTGCGGCGAGGCGCTAAGAGCCTATTCAAAATCTCGCTTGAGCACTCATATTCCCCGCCGTCATTCCGGCCTACGCCGGAATGACGGCGGAAATGAGTTACGTGGGGATCGTGAAGAAGCGCTAAGAACGTAATGCCCGCTGGTATCGCGCCGGCGTCACGCCATAGCGTCGCGCGAACGCCTTGGTGAGATGCGCCTGATCCGTCAGACCCACCACGGCGGCTACCTGCGCTGGCGCCTCGCCGCGTGACAGCAACCGCTTCGCTTCAGCCAGCCGGAACGCCATCAGCATCTGCTGCGGCGTGGCGTGATGCTGCGCCTGGAACTGGCGCAGGAAATGGAACGGGCTCAGGCCCGCGACGGACGCCAGTTCATCGAGTGTCAGTCGTTGCGAGAGATGGGCATGCAGATAATCGATGACTGGAGCGAACCGTGCCGGTGCGCCGTCTGCCGCTTTGCGCGGCACCTGTGCATGGCGGCGAAACATATCCAGCAGTGCGTGCAGCAGGCTGTCGAATGCCAGCGGTTCGCGTGCCTGCCACAGGGCATCGAGTAGAACGGTAATCTGTCGTGCGCAGGGCAGGTCTTCGCGTACCACGTCGGTGAACCACCAACCCGGTTCGCCGGTGACGTCGGCGACGACGTCAGGCTCGATGTACGCCATGCGGTAGTGCCAGCCGCCCTCTGTCTCAGCGCGGCCGGTATGCAATTCGTCGGGATTCATCATCACCACCGAATCGGCGGGCGCGAGATAGTCGGCACCGCGATAGCGGAAGCGCTCCACGCCCGATTCGATGGCGCCCAAGCCGAAGCCATCGTGCGTATGAGGCTCGAAGGCGTGGCGCACGATGTGTGCGCGATACAGCTCTACGCCTGGCCGGTGACTCGCCAGGCGGAATTCAGCGGCATCGCGTTGCGATGGGAACGTGGAGGGGACGCCTTGCATGGGCTCATGCTACCGCGATGCGCATTCTTGCTGTAGGAGAGGTCGCTGCACGCGACCCGGCGTCAGCTCAACAATGCTTTCAGGCGCGTGCGCGTCAACGGACCGAAACGCAGGCGCTCGCACAGCGCATCCATCACGTCGGCCTCGCCGCGCACACGGCGCAATGCATCGACGTCCGTCGGCACGGGGGCATCCAGCGCAATGCGCGTGAGGCGCCGGTAGAGTCGTGCAGCCTCTGCATGCTCGCGCAGTTTTACCGCGCAACTGGCGGCGCCGCGCAGACGCAGGAAGGGCACTTCATCCACGCGTTCGAGCAAGGCATCCAGGTTGCCGAAGTGGGCGAGCAGGGCAGAGGCTGTCTTTGCGCCGACGCCGGGCACACCCGGGATGTTGTCCACGGCGTCGCCGCAGAGGGCGAGATAGTCCGCCACTTGGTGGGGATGCACGCCCAGCTTTTCGTGCACACCAGCCGGGCCCCAGCGCAGGTTGCGCGCGTAGTCCCATTGTTCATCGTGCTCGCCCAGCAACTGGCCGAAATCCTTGTCCGCCGAGACGATCACGCTACGGAACCCGTGGCCCCGAAAAGTCCACAACGCACTGCCGATAAGATCGTCGGCTTCGTACGTATGGTCGATCAGCATCGGTATGCCCAGCGCCTGCGTCACTTCGCGACAGAGTACGAACTGGCGTTCCAGATCGGGTGGCGGCAGTTCGCGATTGGCTTTGTAGGCAGGATAGATCGCGTTGCGAAAGGACGTGGTCAGCGAGGCGTCGAACGCTACGGCCAAGTGCTCAGGTTTCACGCGTTCCAGTAGTTCGCACAGGAAGCGTGTGAAGCCGTGCACCGCGTTGACCGGGTGCCCATCCACGTCCTGGAATTCATCCGGCATGGAATGCCACGCACGGAAAACATAGAGGCTTCCATCAATCAGATGGACGGCTGGAAGGCTCATGGTGTCCACGCGCTGACAAGGTCGGCGAGCACAGGACGCTCGCGATCGGGTACATCGATCTGCGGCGTGCCAATATGGACGAAGCCGATCACCTGCTCGTTGTCCTTCAAGCCGAGGATGGCTGCCGCCTCGCGGTTGTACGCCGCCCAGCCGGTGAGCCACTGCGCGCCGAAGCCGAGCGCTTCCGCGCCCAACAGCAGGTTGTAGGCCACACAGCCTGCGCTCAGTTGCTGTTCGATGACGGGAACTGTGCTGCTTGCGTCGATGCGCGCGATCACGACGACCACCAGTGGTGGGTAGTCGTAGCGCGTGCGGTCTTTCTCGCGCTTGGCGTCGGCCATGTGCGGGTTCACACGCACCGAAAGCTCGGCGAGGCGTGCACCGAAGGCAAGCTTGGCCTCGCCTTGCAGAAGCATCAGGCGAAAGGGTTCGAGCTTGCCGTGGTCGGGCACGCGAATAGCGGCTTCCAGCAGCGCTGCCAGCGTGGTCGCGTCGGGCCCGGGTTCACCGAGTTGGCGCGACGGGACCGAGTGGCGCTGTTGCAGCAGGGAAAGAGGATGCGACATGGGGTGGTCCGGGGAAGGCAAAGCCACGATGCTAAACCCGATAAAAGGCGGGAGTGAATAGAAGTGAGGCGCGGAGGGGCGGATTCCAACCACCCGTCCACTTGCTCGACTTAGCTGGCCAGGCGGAACGACCCCGGCAGCAACGCCTGCACGGTGGTTTCCTGCACGGCGCCGGTCAGGTTGCCCAGCCATACGGGCGTGGCGTCATCGCACAGTTCCGACATGACCTGTCGGCAGGCGCCGCAAGGGCTGATCGGGCCGGGCGTGTCGCCGATCACGGCGATCGCCGCGATGTCGCCGGGGCGGCAACCCGCCGCTACCGCGGAGAACAGGGCGGTGCGCTCGGCGCAGTTGCACAGGCCGTAAGAGGCGTTCTCCACATTACAGCCGGTGAAATGGCGACCGTCGCGCGTGACCAGCGCGGCACCGACGAGGAAGCGGGAGTAGGGAGCATAGGCGCGTTCGCGCGCCTGGCGCGCCAGGTTCAGCAGGGCATCGGGAACAGTGACAGCAGTCATTGGGATCTCCATAGGGATCCCCTCCCATACGGTCGCCCAAGGCAATTTCCGTACCGGTGGCGCGCCAGTTAACTCCCTTGGGGGAATGAGTGCAAGTGGCCGGTGGTTTGCGCAGCGGACCTTCGGCTACGATGCCAGAACCTTTCCGCAGGGGATGCACGATGCCGATCACCGTGGCTGCATTGCGTGAAACCGCCGACGGTGAACGCCGCGTGGCGATCACACCCGAGGTGGCGAAGAAATTGCGCGGCAAGGATGTCCGCGTGTTGCTGGAGCGTGGCGCCGGAGCGGCGGCGGGCTTTCCTGACAACAGTTATGCCGATGTGGAATTCGCCGACGCGGACAGCGTGCTGGCGCAAGCGGATGTGTTCACCTGTGTGCTGCCTCCCGACGACAGCGTGTGGGCGCGCTTGCGCGAAGGTGCGATAGTGGTCGGCCAGTTGCGTCCTTATGGTGCCACCGCACGCATCGAGGCCATGGGCAGGCGCCGGCTTACCGCATTTGCGCTGGAGCTGTTGCCGCGCACGACGCGCGCGCAAGCGATGGACGTGCTTAGTTCGCAGGCCGCCGTGGCTGGGTATCGCGCGATGTTGATCGCCGCGGAAGCCTCACCGAAATTCTTCCCCATGCTTACCACTGCAGCGGGCACGATTCGCCCGTCGCGCGTACTGGTGATCGGCGCGGGTGTGGCCGGTCTGCAGGCCATCGCCACGGCGCGCCGGCTGGGTGCGCAAACGGAAGGCTACGACGTGCGTCCCGAGACGCGCGAACAAATCGAATCGCTGGGCGCGAAGTTCATCGACCTTGGCGTGAGCGCAGCAGGTAGCGGCGGCTATGCGCGCGAGCTCACCGCTGAGGAGCGCGCGGCACAGCAGCAGGCGCTGGCCGAACATCTGAAAAGCGTGGATGTGGTGGTGACTACGGCGGCCGTTCCTGGTCGTCCCTCACCCAAGATCCTGACCCGCGCCATGGTGGACGGCATGAAGCCGGGGGCGCTGATCGTGGACCTCGCCGCCGAAGGTGGCGGCAATAGCGAGCTGACCCAGCCGGGACAGCGCGTGGAGCACCAGGGCGTGGTGATTCTCGGCCCGCTCAACTTGCCGGCGGGTGCGCCACTGCACGCATCGGAGATGATTGCGCGCAATGTCTACAACTTTCTAGAGTTGCTGATCCAAGGAGGGACACTCGCGCCCGACTTCAACGACGAACTGGTCGCCAAGAGCTGCGTGACGCGTAATGGCGAATCGAGCTTTCAGGGTTGAGATAGCGGTTCGCTGTCTCCTCCATTAAACGAAAAGCCCCGCGAGTGCGGGGCTTTTCGTTTAATGCCTGGGCGGCGGACCGACAGGGCCACTGCGCATGTCGTGATGCCACTGGCGCCTCAGCTGCTCCTGCTGATCGGGCGGCAACTGCTGGAAACGCTGGAAGGCGTTATGCAATTGCGCGCGTTCCTGCGGCGACAGCTCCTGAAAACGCTTGCTGTTCTCGCGGACCTCTTCGCGCTGCTGTGGCGACATCTTTTGCCACTGTTCGAAGTTCTGGCGGGCTTTCTCGCGCTGCGCAGGCGGCAGACTTTCCCACTCCTGCGCGTGCTGCAGCAGACGTGCCTGTTTTTGCGGTGGAAATGTATTCCACTTGTCTGCGACAGGAGACAGCATGTCGCGATCCTGTGCCGATAGGCTTTGCCACGGACGGGGTGACGGCGGCGGCCCTGGCGGCATACCCGATGGCGGAGGGGGAAATGCCCCTAACGGTCCATGCGGAACGCCCCCCCGGCGGTCCCGGCGGGGGATTCTGCTGAGCCATGGCGCTGGTAACGATGCCGCTGAGTCCGAAGACAAAAAGCAGCGACGCGAAAACACGGCATCGACGCATGGTTACCTGCTCGCCTCGCTGTCGCCGTTCTTGGCCAACCATCCGTAGAAGTCCATGTTCTGATACAGCCTTGGGTCGGCGGCAGCCGCATCCGGCGGAAGTTCGCCGTCCACATCCACAGCCTGGGCGGAGTTCGGCGCGATCGAGGTCGGGCGCTGCACTGGCGAAGACATGAACAGAGCGACGAAGGCGATGGCGGCAAACGCGCCTGCCGGCAGCAACAGCTGCAGCAAACGGTGCGCCCACGATGATTCGTTGGCGCTGGCCAGCGCTTCGTTACGGGCTGCGCGCAAACGCGCGGCCATCGCCGGGTCGATCTGGCGCGCGGCCTCGCGATAGAGCGCGCGGGCGCGGAGTTCGAGGTGGTTGTCAGGCGCGTTCATCGCCATTCCTCCAGTTGGTCGCGCAAACGTTGCAACGCGCGCGACAGATGTGTTTTTACACTCCCTTCCGAACAACCCATGGCCTGCGCGGTCTCCGCCACGTCCAGGCCTTCCAGCACCCGCAACATGAAAGCTTCGCGTTGGCGCTGGGGCAGCAGCTTTACGGCCGCGGCCATGTCTGCGTACGACTGTGAATCGGTCAAGCGTTCCAGGGGCCCCGGACCGGTGTCGGCGGGTTCCCAGGCAGGGAGGTCCTCACCGTCATCGTCCCGCCCGCCCAGCCAACCCACCATGATCGAGCGCACCTTGCGGCGGCGCTGCAGATCCACGATGCGCCGGCGCAGGATGCCCCAGAACAGGGGCGTCCATTCCTGCGGCGGCTTGTCGCTGTAATGCTTGACGAGCCGGAGCATGGCGTCCTGGACGGCATCCAGCGCGTCTTCGCGGTGACCCAGGTTCAACTCGGCCATGCGGAAGGCGCGACGTTCCACCTGGGCCAGGAAGGTATTCATGGACCTGGGGACCGCCCGGACGTCTTCGAGCAGCAGATCGCCTTCTAGGGTGGAGACAGCGGCGTTCATGCCGTCATCATCCGGTTCGTCGGATCGGCCATCCTGAGACTCCATCGGTACGTCCTTGCTTATCAACGTCCGAGGCTCGCACGCGTTGACCCGCAACCGTATGATGCGGTGGCATCTGTGTGCTGGCGGGGAGGGGTCATGATCGACGGTTTCCTAGCGCTTTACATCTTTATGTTGGCCGCGTTCACGGGGTACGAGATCATCGCCCGGGTACCGGTGATACTCCATACACCGTTGATGTCTGGCTCGAACTTCATCCACGGCATTGTGCTGGTCGGCGCCATGATAGCGCTCAGGGCATGCCCAGACTCCTTTCGAAATGGTTATCGGGTTCATCGGCGTACTGCTGGGTGCGGGCAATGCCGCCGGCGGCTACGTGGTGACTGAGCGGATGCTGGAGATGTTCAAGGCCAGCAAGCCCAATCCTGGCAAGGAGCTCAAGTAATGGCCTGGCTGCCGGATGTGATCAAGGCCTGTTACTTCCTCGCTGCCCTTCTGTTCATTCTCGGTCTCAAGCGCATGAGCTCTCCGCGTTCAGCGCGGGGCGGCATCGTATGGGCGGGCGTGGGCATGCTGGTGGCGGTGCTGGCCACCTTTGCCCTGCCGGACATGCACAACCGGGGGCTGATCCTGGCGGCGGTGCTGATCGGCGTGACCGCCGCCTGGTGGTCCGGTCGACGGGTCGCCATGACGGCGATGCCCCAGATGGTGGCGCTCTACAACGGTATGGGCGGCGGCGCGGCGGCGGCCATCGGCGCGGCGGAGCTGTTCAGCTACGCGGGCAAGACGGTCACCTTGCTGGATGGAGGCCAGTTCACCGCCAATGGCGTTGATACCCCCGGCACGGCGCAATTGGCACTGGCTGTGCTGGGCGCGCTGATTGGCTCGGTCAGCTTCTCCGGCTCACTGATCGCCTTTGCCAAGCTGCAGGGCTGGTTGGACAAGCGTTTCGTGTTCCCCGGCCAGCGGGTGGTGAACCTGTTGGTACTGGCTGGCGCGGTGGTGCTGGGCGCGATGATCGCCAGCGGGCAACTGACCATGCCCCTGATCGTCACCTTCTTCGTGCTGGCTCTGCTGTTTGGCTTGATGATGACCTTGCCCATCGGCGGCGCGGATATGCCGGTGGTGATTTCCCTCTACAACGCTTTTACGGGTTTGGCGGTGGCATTCGAGGGCTTCGTGCTGCAGAACGAGGCGATGATCATCGCCGGTACCGTGGTGGGCGCCGCCGGCACCCTGCTCACGCAGCTGATGGCCAAGGCGATGAATCGCTCGATCGGCAATGTGCTGTTCGGTAGTTTCGGCGCCAGTGGCGCGGCTGCGCAGGACATTGCGGGCGCCCAGAAGCCGATCGAAGCCAGCGATGCGGCGGTGATGATGGCCTACGCCGAACGCGTGGTGATCGTGCCCGGCTACGGCATGGCCGTGGCGCAGGCGCAGCACAAGGTGTGGGAGTTCGCCAAGCTGCTGATCGAGCGCGGGGTGAAGGTGAAGTTCGCCATCCACCCGGTAGCGGGGCGTATGCCAGGGCACATGAACGTGTTGCTGGCAGAAGCGGGCGTGCCCTACGACCTGATTGCCGACATGGACGACATCAACCCCGAGTTCCCCAATACGGACGTGGTGTTGGTGATCGGTGCCAACGATGTGGTCAATCCGCTGGCCAAGACCGATCCCGCGTCGCCCATTTACGGCATGCCTATTCTCGATGTGTCGGCCGCCAGGCAGGTGATCGTGGTCAAGCGTGGCAAGGGCACAGGTTTCGCCGGTATCGAAAACGCCCTGTTCTACGCCGATAACGCACGCATGCTGTACGGCGACGGCCAAGCAGCGGCCGGCCAGCTGGTGGCCGAGCTCAAGACCGTGGAGAGTTAGTGGATTGATGCCGACGTGAAAGTCCTTGCGCGGCTGGACGGTCGCAGGCTCGGAACGTCTCAGCCTGCGTCGACCACAAACATGCGTGCTTCCTGCGCCGCGTCGCGCTCAACCTTGATAGGCGCGTACTCCGGCGACTGATAAAACGCCAGCGCGTCGGCCAGGGTCGCGAACTCGAAGATGCCCGCCATGGGCAATGGCGCCACATCGCCTTCCAGAATCTGGGCCACCGGCCCGAAATGCAGGATACGGCCGCCCGCTGCCTGTAGCGCCGCCTGAAAGAGCGGCGCCAATGCGGCTTGCCTGGCTGGGTCTTTTATACGCAGATTGACGTGGACATAGGCCGGCATGGTGCTACTCCCCAATAATGATGCATATACATTATTATGCGAGTTGGAGTTAGTCGAGACCTGCAAATGACAGAGGCTTCCGATCTCTATCGCCGCGTTGAAACGGAGTGCCCAGCCTTCCAGGCCCGGGTCACCGCGCGGGCGCTCACGCGCTACTACAACGCCTGCTTTCGACCCGTGGGCATCACCGCAGAGCAATTCAGTCTTCTCGTCGGGATTGGCGGCAGCCATGAGCCAACGCTCGCTGAGCTGGCGGCTCGGGCAGGGGTAGACGCCACCACGCTTAGCCGCAGCGTGAAGAGTCTTGAGCAGAGAAATCTCGTGCGCAGCCACGGCGGGCAGGGCCGAGCCGGCAAACGCCTGATACTTACGGACGAAGGGCGCCGACTGATGGACGACTCCATGGGCATCTGGGAGCGCGCCCGGGGCCAGTTGGCTGAGGCGCTCGGCGAGGAGGCTTCGCGTGTAGCGGGGAGTGTCATGTCCCAGCTTGCAGTTGCTGCGCAGGCTGCGGTCTCGGCCATCTCACCAACCGATTCCTCAGATGCCTAGCTCGGGATCTCGGCTATCCGTCTTAGCGCAGCGGAGTACCGCGCATGGGTACCGCTCGTTCGATTTAATCCGCTAGCAGGGGATCAGCCGCCAGCTTTCGGCCGGCGGCCCGTGCGCAGGGCAGCGATGGCCGCGAAGCTGATGCCGACGATGAACCAGACCTCGTCCATGGGCGAGAGGCTCAGCTTGGCGAGTTGAAGCAGCAGCGGCAATCCGGCGGTGCGTATGGAGTCGACCAGCCCCAGGCCCATCAAGCCGGAAATGCGCGCGGCGGCCATCAACAGGTTGACGTAAAGCACCGCAGTTAACGTGGCGACGACGGCGAGAGCGGCGGCCTGGCGGTCTGCCGAGCGCACCCAGTTCCGTACCGCCTTGCCCAGCAACCAACCTACCGGCAACGCGAGCCAGGGCAGAGCATGCTGGGAATAGAGCGTGGGAACCATCCACACCGCGCCAGCGGCCAGTCCCAGCATCAAGGTGCTCACCAGGGCGAACAGCAGCGAGAAGATGGCCCGGATCTTCATGAATGGCGAGCGGTGGACTGGATGAAGGACACGGTTGTTCCCGAGCGTAAAACTCTGATGATACCGCGCCGGACGGGCTCGCTGCCCCGGGCCTGAAGCGGCAGGGAGGTGGGATATCCCTTGAGATTGGCCGTGTCCGACCTGATGTGAACGGGCAAGACCGGTCGTCAACCGGCATAATAGTTAGCTTGGCGTGGCGGCTTGCCGCGCACATCGACGAGATTCAGCAGGATCGGCATGAGCGGTTTCAGTCTTAGCAGCGAACCTTTCACTCTGGAGCGTGACTGTCAGGCAGTCATGGTGCCGCAGGGCGAAGTGGTGAGCCTGCCCGCCGGCCAGATCGGCTACATCACCCAGGCGCTGGGCGGCAGCTTCACCGTGTATGTGGAAGGCAACCTGTTCCGCATCGCCGGCAATGATGCCGACGCGCTGGGCAAGGAGCCGCCGCCGGCCATCGAACTGGCCAGTGATGCCACGGATGCCGACGTCGAGGCCTTGGTGTGGCAGCAACTGCGCACGGTGTTCGATCCGGAAATCCCGATCAACGTGGTCGAGCTGGGCTTGGTCTACGACGTGAGCATCGAGCATCCCGCGCCGGACCAGCGCAAGGTCTACGTGAAGATGACGCTGACTGCGCCCGGCTGCGGCATGGGCGACATCCTCGTGGATGACGTGCGTACCAAGCTCGAGCTCATTCCCACCGTGACCGAGGCGGACGTGGACCTGGTGTTCGATCCGCCGTGGAACCACTCCATGATGTCGGACGCGGCCAAGCTCGAAACCGGCATGCTTTGAGATCGCCGGGCGTGTCGCCGCACGCCTACACGGCTGATTCAGATCAATACTTCCCGTTCGCTTGAACGTCAGGCTGCATACGCAGCCTGTTTCGTCTCAAGGAGCCAAGGAATGTTTCCCGAACATCGTGATCTCATCACCGCCCTCAAGGGGCGCGATCCGCATTTTCCCGCCTGTTCCAGCGTCACAACGAGCTGGATCAGGTGATCAAGAACATGGAAACCGGGTCCGCGCCGGCCGGTGACATGGCGATCGAGCAGATGAAGAAAGAGAAGCTGCTCCTGAAGGATCAGATCTACGTGATCCTGCGCAAAGCCTCCGTAGCTTGACGCCGCTCCTGCCGCTCCTGCCGCACTGATCAGCGCGGTTATCCATGAACAATGGAAACTAGTTCGCATGGCGAAGCAACGAGCCGGGCGTGCACTTCTGTCGCCGTGTGGTACGGGAGCGAGCGCACTCTACGGCTGAGGTCGTAGATGTTCTCCCGTCCGACCATGCCTGCGTCGGGCGACGCACGCTTCGGTCCTGGCTGGCGCGAGCCAATTTGGATGTGTCTCTGGTCGCCCGTATTTCGGCAAGTTATTGTGTCCCTACCGCTTCCATAGACGCATCACATGAATGTTCGAATGTTCTGTTTGTTGATGGCTATAGCGCCTATAGGCCTATCCGAAGTCATGGCTGCGGGTGCATCGCCGACCACTGTGAAAGAGGCGTCGGGATTGCTGGTGGATGGCGGTGGTATTGACGACAGGTTTGTCATCGTACGCACGCTCGATGGTCGAGAGATACGGGCCTATTGCGTGGCCCGATGTGGTGATTGGTTTGCCGACACCGATCCGGACAGAACGGTTCTGAAAAAAGAGCTCGTCGGTCGCAAAGTGAATTTGCGCTACACCCAAGAAGCTTCGGCTGGGCGTATCGCGGGTCCTGCCGACGACGAGATGCTCGATTTCGTGCAGGAAGTTCGCTTTCTCCCGAAGTAGGTCGCGGCTATTTGCTTGTGCAGTCATGGACTGATCACAGGAGAGCGGCCGACGCTTGGTCGCGTCCTTGCCGTGCGCGGATTTCGCGGCGCAACGCGTAGGAAATTCAACTGAAGTTCATCTTTGTGCAGCTTCCGTAAGCCAGCGTTTCGGAAGCGTGCGCAATATCTTTCGCGTGTTTCCTCGCGATCCGGTTACACGTGCCGTTGCAGGTTGCCTCGTTGAGATCGAGATAACTCGCGCTACGGCGTGGTTGGCGAGGCAACTTTCAATACTGCGATGAGCATCACCACTTTCAGCAACATGCTGAAAGTTAGCAAGTATTCGATTGACCTCACTGAGCGTAGGTCTCGTGAAAGCAAGCGCAAGAATTGACGTTTTTGCCTGTATTTCGCATGTATTTGCTGCTTTCGAGGCGTTTCATACGCCGCGCTGATTTCATTGACGCTTCGAATTTTCTTGATTAGCGTCAATTAATCCGTGAGCGGGAGGGTTGACGGATGGTCCTTTGGCGACGCGGGCACCGACATTCGTCCGGTGTGCGTCGTTTAGCGAGTCTGTGTTCGGGCATGCCGTTCCATGGAGTGGCAGGGGGAAAGCAAGTCCGGACGCCTATCGGATCGCAACACAGTCACCAGACCTGATGCCGCGCGAGCGGCGCATTTTTTATGTGGTGCTACGCACCGCATCGGGTCGATTCGTCCTCAAAAAACGTCAAGGAGAAAAGAATGACTGTTCGTATCGATTTGCGGGGAAAAGCGTTTCGCAAGGCACTGCTGCCGCTGGCGATGTCGTTCGCCATGGCAGGTTCGCTGCACGCGACCACCAATGACGGTTGGGTCGGCGTGCGTACGCAGGCAGCCATGACGCGCAATGCAGCGCCTGGCACGGCAGCAACTGCAGCCGTCGCGACCAACAACAGCTGGACACTGAGCATGCACGGCTCGCCGAAGGTTGATGCCGCCACGGTGTCGCCGCTGGAGGCAAGCAAGCCGATGCACGTGGCGCTCAGCCTCAACATGCGCAACGTGAATGAGCTGGAAACTTTTCTGCATGCGGTGAACGATCCTGCCAGCCCGCAGTTCCACCATTTCCTGACGCCGGCGCAGTTCAAAGCACGCTTTGCGCCGAGCGACGCCCAAGTGGCACAGGTGGTTGCGCACCTGAGCCAGTCCGGTTTCAGCAACGTACGTGTGTCGCCCAACAACATGCTCGTCGAAGCGGACGGCAACGCGAACTCGGTGAACGCGGCATTCCGCACCACCATGCGCACGTTCAAGTTCGGTGGTAAGCAGCGCATCGCGAACGATGCGGCGGTACAAGTGCCGCAGGCGCTGGGCGGCATCGTCGATTCGGTACTCGGCCTGCAGAACCTCAACGTGCCGCACACCATGCACCACATCGTGGGACCGGTGCATGCGGGTACGAACAGTGTGGGTATCCAGGCCACGGGTACGCAGACCTCGCACAGCCCGACGGATTTCCCCAAGGTCTATGACGCAGGCAGCACGCCGACGGCATCCAATACCAAGGTCGGCATCATCACCTGGGGTGACCTGACCCAGACCATCACCGACCTCAACACCTTCACCAGCGGCGCCGGCATGAGCACGGTGAACACGCAGGTGGTGAAGACTGGCACCAGTGCTTACGCAGACGATCCGAACGGTGACGGCGAATGGAATCTGGACAGCCAGACCATCACCGGTACTTCGGGTGGTGTGAACACGCTGATCTTCTACACGGCACCCAACTGCGACGCGAACGACAGCTGCCTGACCGACGCTGCTATCACCGCCTCGTACAACCGCGCGGTGACCGACAACATCGCCAAGGTCATCAACGTCTCGCTGGGCGAGGACGAGTCCGCGGCCAACAGTTCGGGCACACAGGCGGCCGACGACAAGATCTTCGCGCAGGCCGTGGCGCAGGGTCAGACGTTCTCCATCGCTTCGGGCGATGCGGGCGTGTACCAGTGGTCCAGCGATCCGACCGAAGGTGCGCCGGGCTATGTGGCCAACTCGTCGGGCACGGTGGAAATCTCTCTGAGCCATTACTCGGTCAGCGAGCCGGCCAGTTCGCCGAACGTGGTGGCGGTGGGCGGCACCACGCTCAGCACCAGCGGCACCACTTGGGCGGGGAAACGGTGTGGAACGAAGGCCTTGCGGCTGTCGATTCCACCAATGGGGACAACAACGAGCGCCTGTGGGCCACCGGCGGCGGCGTGAGCCTGTTCGAGTCGGCGCCGGCCTGGCAGACCACGGCACTGGGTTCCTCGGTGACCATGCGTCAGGTGCCCGACCTTGCATTCGACGCCGCGCAGTCGACCGGTGCGAACATCGTGATTCAAGGGCAGACCTACCAGATCGGCGGCACCAGCCTGGCCTCGCCGATCTTCGTCGGCATCTGGGCGCGCATTCTCTCGGCCAACAACAACACGTTGGGCCTGCCGACGCAGAACATGTACGCGCACTTCCCGAGCGACGCCTCGCCGCTGCATGACGTCACCTCGGGCAACAACGGCTACAACGGTTACGGCTACACGGCCAAGGCGGGCTTCGACAACACCACTGGCTGGGGTTCGCTCGACATCGCGAAGTTCAGCAGCTACGTGACGCAGTACTGGGGCGGCACGACGGGTGGCGGTGGCACGGGTGGCACGCCGACGGCTAACTTCAGCGTTGTCACCAGCGGTCTGACTGCCAACTTCACCGACAGCTCGACGGATTCGGGTGGCAGCATCACCGGTTATTCGTGGACCTTCGGCGACAACGGCACCGCGACAACGGCCAGCCCGAGCCACACCTATGCAGCGGCCGGCACGTACAACGTGACCGAAACGGTGACGGACGGCGCAAGCGGCAAGACCTCGAGCAAGACCTCATCCGTCACGGTGTCGGGTGGTAGCACGCCCTCGCAGATCATTGTGAACCCGGGCTTCGAGACTGGCACCGCCAGCCCGTGGTCGATGAGCTCCGGCACGCTGTGCAGCAACAGCACCTGCAGTGGCGAGACGGCGCACAGCGGCACCTGGTTCGCATGGCTGGACGGCTATGGCAGCACGCACACCGATACGGTGTCGCAGAAGGTGGCCATTCCCAGCGGCAAGACCTCGGCCAAGCTGACCTTCTACCTGCACGTCGATACTGCCGAGACCAGCACCACCACGGCGTACGACAAGCTGAGCGTGCAGGTGCTCAACAGCAGCGGCACTGTGCTGAAGACGCTGGCGACGTACTCGAACCTCAACGCGGCCTCGGGCTACTCGCAGGCCAGCTTCGACCTGAGCGCGTATATCGGCCAGACCGTGACGCTGAAGTTCACGGGTTCCGAGGATGCCTCGTTGCAGACCTCGTTCGTGCTCGACGACGTCAACCTGACCGTGCAGTAATCGCCATTCGCGTGGCATGAAAAGCAAAGGGCCCGGTCAGTGATGACCGGGCCCTTTGTCTTTGTCGGAAGAGAACGGGATCAGCCGTTGCTTTCCTCAAAGCGGTTGGCATCGCGGTTCTTGCGCACCTTGGACGGATCCCACACGCGGCCGTTCATGGTGATGTAGACGCCATCCGGCAGCGTCTGCACGGCGGCAACGGCGCAGCCAATGTTGAACACGGCGTCCGAGCCCTGGAAGCGCGCGGGGTTCAGCGCGCCGGTGAGCACGATCACCTTGCCCTTGATGTTGGCCAGTTCGCGCGCGGTCTCCACCATGGTGTCGGTGCCGTGGGTTACCAGCACATGGCGATGCGGCTGCGCCTCGATGGTGGAGCGCACCAGGGTGCGATCCTCATCGTTCATGTGCAGGCTGTCCTTGCGCAGGATCGGGATCACGTCGAACTGGAAGGCCACGCCGAGCTGGCTGAGGATGTCGCCGATCTGGGGCGAGCCGATCTTGTAGTCCGACTTGTCGTCGAAGTAGATCTTGTCGATGGTGCCGCCGGTGGTGACGATGGTCAGATGCTGCATGGTCGGGAGTCGCCAGGGTGGGGAGGCGGACATTTTAGCCGTTACGGGCCCCGGGGGCATCCCGAGGAGCCGCCTACAACGTCATTCCCGCGAAAGCGGGAATCCAGCGACGTTCGTAACGCAAGAGCCAAAGGCACTGGATTCCCGCTTTCGCGGGAATGACGGTGAGGAGAGGCCCCTATCGAGGATTCAATGCGGCCCCAGCAGCAGCGCCGTATCGGTGGCATCGGCGGCCGACAGGCGCGATAGGCCGTGCGACACGAAGCGTCGCAGCGCCGCACCAGTGCGGGCATGGCCGTGCGGCGCCGACCAGGTGTCGTGCCGCGCCAGAAGGGCTGCGGCCGTGGTGCGGGCGAGGGTGAGAGCCAGCCCTCGGGCACCGGCCTCCATGGTATCGCGCTGACCGGCGTGGGCCTGCAGAAAGGCGACAGCATCGTGCAGCGCACGATGGATGGCCTGACGTGCCTGCGCATCGATACTGTCGGCCAGCCAGCCCTCGATGGCGATGCACAGGGCGCCGATGTTGTCGCCGGCCAGTGCGCGCAGGCTGTCGAGCGAGAGCACATTGGTCGTGCCTTCCCAGATCGCATAGACCTGCGCATCGCGCAGCAACTGGGGCAGGCCGGTGTCCTCGATGTAGCCGGCGCCACCGAAACATTCCAGCGCCTCTGAGCACAGCTTCACGGCCATCTTGCCGGTCCACAGCTTCGCCAGCGGCGTCAGCAGGCGAAGCAAGGCGGCTTCGTGCGGTTGTGCGGCGCCGTGCTCCACGCGCCCGAGCAGGTGCGCCACTTCGAAGGTGAGGGCGAAGGCACCTTCGAACTCCGCCTGCATGTCGGCCAGCGTCTGCGCGTGCAGCGGCTGGTCGATCAGGCGCTTGCCAAAGGCCTGGCGGCGGCTGGCGTAGTCGCGCGCCAGCGACAGCGCGCGCGCCATGCTGGCGGTGGCGCCGACGGCGTTCCACGTGCGCGTGACGTTGAGCATCGGCGCGACTTGGCGCACGCCGTTCGACAGCTCGCCGAGCGGCCACGCCGGCAAGCCGTCCAGATGGATTTCCGCCGTGGGCAGTTCGTGCGTGCCGAGCTTGTCCTTCAGCCGGTCGATGATCAGCTCAGGCTTGCGGTGCTCGCCATCCATCGTCTCTACGTAGAACAGCGCCAGCGCGCTGGGGCCGGGCCCAGCGCCCTCCGGGCGCGCAAGCCCGAGCGCCATTTCGCCGACCACGGCCGAGCTGAACCACTTGCGGCCGTAGAGGCGCCACTGGCCGGAGGCGTCCAGTCGCGCAACGGTTTCCGTGTTGCCGACATCCGAGCCGCCAGCGTTCTCTGTCATCCATTGGCCGCTCAGCCAGAACGTGGACGCATCGCGACTCAGCAGGTGTGGCAGCGCGCGTTCGATCAGCGCTTTATTGCCTGATGCTTTGAGCGCCGTCGCGGCGCCGTCCGTCATGGCGAGCGGACAGCTGTAGAACTCGCTGGCCACGTGATAGAGATAAACGCGTGCGAATTCTTCCAGTCGCGCGTGCTCGTGCACCTCATGGCCGGCCGCGAGCACGGCGTGTTGCGTGGTGATGTGCGGGCCTTCCAGCCATGCGTCGGTGAGTTCGATGCGATCGACGCGGTTGCCCCATGCATCCCATTGCGTGAGCACAGGCTTACGGCGCGCGCTTCGGCTCGCGCGCAGCCATTCCATGACGGCGTAGTCGCCCAAGGCCCGCAGATCAGGCTCGATGGTGGCGAGTCGCGCCGGCGGCAGCGCGCGGCGAAGCATGGCGCGCAGCAGGGGATCTTCACGATACGGATGAGCGAGCTGCGGCGGATCTTGCAGAAATCCCATGATCGGCTCTCGACGGATCGGTGTCGTCGAGTATAGGCCGTGCATGTGGCACGCGTGTCATGGCCGCATCGACGGTAATCGATGCGGCCATGGGGCCATCAATGGGCGTGCGTGCGCTCGCTGTCCAGGTGCGCCATCTGTGCGGCCGCGTAGCGCGCGCCAGCGGCGGCGTTCTTCGGCACGGCAGCTTCGATGGTGGCGAGGTCATCGGCCGTCAGCGTTACGTCGAGCGAACCCAGCGCTTCATGCAGGCGGTCGCGGCGGCGTGCGCCAACTAGCGGCACGATGTCCTTGCCCTGGGCCGCGACCCAGGCGATGGCGAGCTGGGCGACGGACACGTTCTTCTCTGCGGCGATCTGGCGTAGTGCTTCGACCAGCGTGAGGTTGTGATCGATGTTGTCGCCCTGGAAGCGCGGGCTGTGCGTGCGGAAATCACCGGCGCCCGTTTTGCTCTTGTCCCAGTGGCCGCTGATCAGCCCGCGCGACAGCACGCCGTATGCGGTGATGCCTATGCCCAGTTCGCGGCAGGTCTGCAGGATGCTGTCCTCGATGCCGCGCGAGATCAGCGAGTACTCGATCTGCAGGTCGGCGATGGGATGCACGGCTGCCGCGCGTCGGATGGTTTCCGAACCCACTTCGGACAAGCCGATGTGCCGCACGTAACCGGCTTTCACCAGATCGGCGATTGCGCCGATGGTGTCTTCGATCGGGACATTGGGGTCGAGGCGGGCAGGGCGATAGACGTCGATGTATTCCACGCCGAGGCGTTGCAGCGTGTACGAGAGGAAGTTCTTCACTGCGGCGGGACGGGCGTCGTAGCCCACCCAGTCGCCGGCCGGGCCGCGCAGCGCGCCGAACTTCACACTGATGAGCGTCTTGTCGCGCGGCACCTGTTTCAGCGCCTCGCCGATGAGCATCTCGTTGTGGCCCATGCCGTAGAAGTCACCGGTGTCGAGCAGGTCGATGCCAGCATCGAGCGCGGCATGGATGGTGGCGATGCTTTCGGCGCGATCCGACGGGCCATACATGCCTGACATGCCCATGCAGCCGAGGCCGAGAGCGGAAACGCGGGGGCCGGTGGCGCCAAGCTGACGGTATTGCATGGTGCGATTCTCCGAAGATGGTAGGGATCGGTATGGCGCGCAGTATGGCGCCAGGACCGGTGTACGATAATCCGGCCCTATCATTACAGCCTGTGCCGGAATCAGCACAATGGAAGAGTCTGGCCTCTCCGATATCGAAGCGTTCCTGGCGGTGGCGCGTGCCCGTGGTTTTCGCGGCGCTGCGTTGCAGGGGAGTGTTTCGGCTTCCGCACTGAGTGCGGCCTTGCGGCGGCTCGAAGCGCGCCTGGGTGTACGCCTGCTCAACCGCACCACGCGCAGCGTCACGCCGACGGAGGCCGGCCAGCGGCTGCTCGATCGGCTTGCACCGCTGGTCGGTGAGATAGGCAGTGCGTTGGACAGCATCAATGCTTACCGCGACAGCCCGACAGGCACGTTGCGCCTCAACGTGCCTTCCATCATGGCGCGCGACATCCTTCCTTCCATCGCGGCGCGTTTTCTCTTGGCGCATCCGGGCATCACGCTGGATGTGGTCACCGATGATGCCTTTGTCGACATGCTCGCGGCGGGCTGCGATGCCGGCATCCGTTACGAAGAGCGCGTGGAGCGGGACATGATCGCCATGCCCATCGGGCCGCGCGTGCAGCGTTTTGTGGCAGCCGCATCGCCCGCGTACCTCGAGCGCCGCGGACGTCCCGAGCGGCCGCAGGATCTGGTGAATCACGCGTGCATCCGGCATCGCTTCCCCAGTGGCGGTGTTGCGGTGTGGGAGTTCGAACGCAGGGGCAAAACGGTGCGCATCCGACCGGATGGTCCGCTGCTGGCCTCCACCGTCGAGATGGAATTGGAGGCCGCCGTGGCGGGCCTCGGCATCATCCATACCTTCGAGGAATTCCTGCAGCCGGCACTGGCGACCGGTGCGCTGGTGCCGGTGCTGGAAGACTGGTGCCAAAGCTTCAGTGGACCGCTGCTCTACTACCCAAGCCGAACCCGTATGCCGGCGCCGCTGCGCGCCTTCGTCGATTTCATTAAGGACGAAGGCGCGCAGCGAGGGGACGGTGAAGTGCGCCGGACAAAGTGATCAGGGTTTGTGGAACTTGTAGATGAAGCGATCGGTGTGTCCCTTGAGGGATGCGTCGAAAATCGGCTTGGTATGGTCGTCGGCAGGATTGAGCAGTGCGTCGCTTTCGCCGTCGAACTGAAAGCCTGCGGCGGTGAGTTCGCTCTTTACCGCCGCGGGGTCGATGCGATGCAGGTCATCCGTTTTCGAAATGCCCGTGCCTGCTGCCGCAGCATGGTCGAGCACGATCAGCGTACCGCCGGGCTTGAGTGCATCGAACAACTGCTTGTCGAGCGTCGCCATGTCCGGCTTGCCCATAAAGGGATCGTGCAAGTCGTGGTAGTTCTGCGAGGTCCAGATGACGTCCACCGGTTCAGGCAGTTTCAGTGCACTGTCCGGCTCGACGAGCACGGTGACGTTGGGATACGCCTCTGTTCCCGCAAAACTGCGCACGCTTTCCAATCCTTTTGGCGCCTTCCTGTCCATCTCCGAGGGCTGTAACGCATAGACCTTGCCCTTGGGGCCGACCATGCGACTGAACAGGCGTGTGTAATAGCCCTTGCCCGGCATCAGATCGACCACGACGTCGCCAGGTTTGATGCCGGTGAAGCCAAGCACGGCAGCGGGATGGCGCTGGTCATCGAGTGCGCGATCGTCGGCGGGACGGTTCTTGTCGGCAATGGCGAGCCCGACGAAGCTGGGTAGTGGGTGCGTGGGCGGGGCGGCCGTCGCGGCGGTGACGGCAAGCAGGCTGGAGAGCGCAAGCAGGCAAACGCGTTTCATAGCATTCCTCAGTGCACGTAGTTGAGGGCAATGGCTGGTGTGATGGACGAAGACGTGCGATTGCCCGAGGGAATGACGCGCACGCCCAGCAGCAGGCCGATGTTTGGCGTCCAACTGTATTCCACGGCGGGCGCGAAGCCGATGTAACGATTCGACTTGGCGCCTGGAGTCACATCCGGCGGGAACGGATCGCTGTTCGCATATTCTTGCCCGTTCACTCGCGTGCTGTTGTTGTGGTTGTAGAGCAGGTCCAGCGCCAGTACCCAGCGGCGCGTGAGGCTGTATTCCAGTGATGCGTCAGCGGAAACGTTGTCACCCGGGCGAGCGTTGCCGCGAAAGTTTGCGTCGGTTCCGTAGACGCTTACGCCTTGCACGTCTGTGTTCGATGAAAACGACGCCGACACGTTGAAGCGGATACGCAGGATGCGACCGTTCGGCATCCACAGGTAAGTCTGCGTGTTGAGGCCGATGGTCGTTGTGTAGACGCCGCTACCCAGGCCATTGGCGGGTCGATTGCCAAGGCGATCGTATGCGCCGGTCGGGAAGGTTTCCTGGATCTGGATGGCGACGGTTGGCAGCCAGCTGCCTTCGTGAAATTGCCGCAGGCGATATTGCGCCTGCACGGTGATGTCGCCCACTTGCACGCCGCTGCTGTTCGAGGCGTTGCTGACACGGTTGTAGCCGAACACCGGAATCACACCCATGGTGAAGCGATCGGCGACGCCGTAGTTGAGGTAGGTGCGTGAGCCGAAGCTGTCGGAACCACGGCTGGCGACGTCGTAGAGGTAGGGCTCGGCGAGCAAGTGGCCCGGCGGCAGCGTCTCGGCCGAGTTGGCCATCATGGGGCCGGTCCACCAGGCGTTGTCGCGGGTCTGCGGCAGTTCGGCCGAGGATTCGTCCTGGGCGTACGCTCGTTGGCAAGCACCCGGCAGGCACAGCAGCAGTGCCAGCCACAGCACGAAAAGGCGTGGTTCGATCAGCGGTGTGGGTAGGTGTCGCTTCATGGTTGCGGGCTCGATCGGACGAGCGCAAGCTAAGCCCGCAAGTGGTTGGCGGAAATAGCCACTTTGAAGCAATTTCATATATCCACTTCGGAGCCGCGCCATGCAGCGCATTCCCGCCGGATTTCTGCCGCCCGTTGCCATGGATGTGGGCAGCGACATGCCCATGTACCAACAGCTGTCGGAGTGGTTTCGCCGATCCATCAGCAGTGGCCAATTGCGTCCGGGGCAGCGCGTGCCGTCCACGCGTAGCCTCGCGCATGAACTGGGCATCTCCCGCATTCCGGTTCTGGGCGCGTACGAGCAATTGCAGTCCGAAGGGTTCCTGGAAACCTTCACCGGTGCGGGCACGTGCGTGGCGCGGGCGATCCCTGCCGACATGACGATGGAGCGGGCTAAGCGAGCGAGCTTTCTGTCGGCGTCGCCGCCGGGCGGTTCCCGTCGCACATCCCGGCGAGCGGTGCTGATGCGGTCGCCCGAGGCGACATGGTTGGCCAACATGGGGGCGTTTCGCGTGGGTCTTCCGGCGCTGGATGCCTTCCCCTTTGCGCTGTGGTCCAAGTTGGTCAGTCGCCACGCGCGGCATCTGTCGATGGAGGCGATGGGCTATGGCGATCCCATGGGACATCTGCCGCTGCGCGAAGCCATTGCCGAATATCTGGGCGCCGCGCGCGCCGTGCGCTGCGATGCCTCGCAGGTCTTGATCACCACGGGTGCGCAGCAAGCGCTGCAGATCTGCGCGCACGTGCTGCTCGATCCGGGCGAGCGTGTGTGGATGGAAGACCCAGGGTATCCAGGTGCACATCAGGCCTTGCGCACGGCTGGCGCGGAACTCGTGCCGGTGCCGGTGGACGCGGAGGGCATCGACGTGGCACATGGCGCACGTGTCGGTGCGGATGCGCGCGCGGTGTACATCTCGCCGTCGCATCAGTTTCCGCTAGGTATGGCGATGAGCGCGTCGCGGCGCATGCAACTGTTGCGCTGGGCGGCCAGCAACGATGCGTGGATTATCGAGGACGACTACGACAGCGAGTACCGCTTCGGCAGCCGCCCGTTGTCGTCGTTACAGGGCACCGATACGCATGCACGGGTGATTTACATCGGCACCTTCAGCAAGGTGATGTTTCCCGCGCTGCGGCTCGGCTACATCGTGGTGCCGCCTGACCTGGTGCCCGACTTCCATGCCGGGCGCGACGCGATCGATACGTTCTCGTCGATGCTGTATCAGTCGGCCATGACGGAGTTCATCCGCGAGGGCCATTTCGCGCGCCATATCCGCAGCATGCGCACTTTGTACATGGAACGTCGCGTGGCGGTGCATGACGCCATTCGCCGATACCTTGGCGACCGGTTGGAAGTGATCGGCACCGAAGCAGGCATGCAACTGGCGGGGTTACTGCCGCCGGGCGTGGACGACGTGGCGGTGTCGCGCAGGGCGGCCAGCATGGGTGTGTCAGTGCGACCGCTGACACCGTGTTACATCGTGCCGCCGGAACGTGGCGGGTTGATCCTTGGTTATGGCGGCGCGAGCTTGGCGGACATCGATGATGGCGTGCGCAAGCTCAGCCTGTGTCTGTGAGTGCGGGCGCTGGGCGTCGCAGGCGACGCCCAGCATCATCGTGCAGACTCAGGGCGCAGCCTTGTCCTTCGTTGCCGACTCGGTCTTCGGCGTCGCGTTCTTTACGTAGCGGTCGAACCAGGTGAGCATTTCGTACACCTCTTGTTCGTTCGACTCCATCGCGGTGTACCAGTGCGGCTCATGCGGCAGCATCACCAATCGCGTGGTGCCGCCCAGGCCGCGAATGGCCTGGAACAGCTTCTGCGACTGAATCGGCTCGGTGCCCGGGTTGGCGTCGTCCATGCCGTGCATGATGAGCAGAGGCGTCTTGATTTTGTCGGCCTGGAAGAAGGTGGAAGCCTTCTCGTACACGGTCGGTGCCTGCCAGAGTGATCGGCGTTCGCTCTGAAAGCCGAAGGGCGTCAGCGTCTTGTTGTAGGCGCCGCTGGTGGCTGCTCCGGCGCGGAACAGGTCGGTATACGCCAGCAGGTTGGCCGTCATCAGTGCACCATGGCTGTGGCCGGTGACGCCGACGCGATTGCGGTCAACCACACCGAGCTCAACGGCTTTGTCCACCGCCGCCTGCGCGTCCATCACCAACTGCTCCACATACGTGTCGTAGGCCGTGCGCGGATCACCCACGATGGGGAATGACGCGTTGTCGATCACCGCGTAGCCCGACAACAGCAGCAGGCGATATCCACGCAGCACGTCGAATTTCTGCTGGGAGCCGCTGATCTGGCCGGCCTGGCTGGGATCGGCAAAGTCCTGGGGATAGGCGTACAAGATGGCCGGCAGACGTGTGCCTTCCTTGTAGCCCGGCGGCGTGTACAGCGTGAAGGAGAGCTCCACGCCGTCCTTGCGCTTGTAGGTCACCAGCCGCTTGCCGATACCGCGCACTTGCGGTGTCGGATCGGGGATGTGCGTGATGGCTTCCGCATGAGAGGCGAACGCTGCCTCGCCTGCCTGCGGGTTGCCCGTCGAAGCCCCCAGCGTGTACATGAACAGATTGGGCGGCTCGGTCGGCGACTGCCGAGCGGTGATAAAGCGCTCGCCGCCGGTGAGCACGGTCAGCGGACGCTCGTAAGTGTCCGTGCCGCTGCGGAACAGGCGCTCGGTCTGCCCGCTGGACAGGTTGTAACGATCGAGGAAGGGGCGATCTCCCTTGGGCGTGCCGCCAGGACCGGAGAGGTACACCGCGTCGCCATCCTGACGCACCACGTTCGCGCCGTTGGGCAAGGTCTGGCCCAGCAACGTACCGGGATTCTTGTAGATCTCGTTGGCGGAGTAATCCCAGATAGTGCGTGCCGGCGTGGATGGATGGGCCACATCGATACGGCTGACGTGGATCCACTGGCGGTTAGCGTCTTGCTCGTACACGAATGGCTCGTCGCCCTGGGCCAGCCAGCGCATACCGCTGAAGCGCTGGTCGGTACGGGCCACTTCCTGTGGCTTGCCACTGAAGGGCGCGCTCCACATCAGCACCTTGTCACGCTTGGGTACGTTGACCTTCCAGTCGCCCTGATCGAGCGCTTCGGGCCAGATCAGCGTGGCTGGTGCGTTCGCACGCCATTCGAATTCACGCGGACCAACAGGCACGCCGCGTACCGGCACGCGGTCGGCCACGGGCAACGAGGCAATGGACGAGGATTGCCCGGTTTGCACGTCGAGCACCGTGACATCGCGTGCAAAGCGCTCATAGGTGGTGACGTAGGAGTACGGCCGTTTCAATGTCTCGACCAGTACGTGCTCGCCATCGGGGGCACCCGCGACACCGGCGATCACGCCCGGCTTTCCGACCGGACGCACCTTGCCGCTGGCGGCGTCGACGACAGCGAGCTGGGCCATCGCGTAGTAATCGAACAGCGCTTCGTCGTCCGTGCTGGAGAGTGTGTCGCGCGCCTCGTAGGTGCTGCTCTCACCCTTGCCCTCGATCGATTGCTTGATCTCTGGCCCCGCATCTGCACCCGCCTTGGGTGCTGGCCCGAGGTTGGCTGGCACCTGTTTCACCAGCAACGAGTCGCTGTCGTGCAGCCACTGCACGCTGTCGTCCATCATCGGATTGAGCGAAACACCGTCCACACGACGGGTCTGGCCATTGAGCGCGTCGCCTAGCCACAGTTCAGTGCCCTGGTCGGTGGTGTTGGTGAAGGCGAAACGATGCCCATCGGGCGACCACAGCGGCGCGCCGGGGCACGCGTTGGCTGGCAGTGCCACCGGCGTCTGTTGGTGGCTGGCCACGTCTTCCAGCGTGAAATTCTTCAGGCAGGCGCGTATGCCGTAACCGCTCGAGGCGTCATGCCGACTATGGTTGCGTGGTTCGATGCGAAGGCCGGCGAGCTTCACGTAAGGCTCGGCGACGCGGTCGATCGAGGGATACTGCGATTGCTCGACCAGCAGCATGCGTTCGCGCGTGGGGTCGAGCATGGGAATCGCCGGCAAAGGCGCGTGCATCACGCCAAGCAGCGGCTCGGGCGGCTTGTCATAGCGAGCCAGTGTGATGGAAGGGAGCAGGGCCAGCAGGCCGGCAACCAGGGGCAACCTCTTGCCGAGGGCGGCAGTACGCATCGAACGGTCTCCTTGTGTGAGAGCCTGTTCCATGTCTCCCCGGCCCAGGCTCTTTGCCGCCTGACCTTACCGTCCCGCCCTGTTCTGGCATCCCTGCTGAAAGTCACGCTTCCGAAAAAACTTTCGGTGGCGGGTGGCTCGCTTTCAGGTGCGTGACGCCATGCGCTTGCGGCGCACGCCCAATCCGAGCGTGCCGATGAGCGTCAGTGTGAGAAGGATCTCGATCCACGCCAGCCAGCGCTCACCCGGTGCGCTCCAGGCTTCGCTTACGCCGTGGCAGAAGTAGAACAGGCTGAGAATGCCCACCCACAGCAGTGCGCGTCGCACGTCGCGGATCGCGAGCAGCGGCAACAGCAGCGGCACCACGGTGATGCCGAGAAGCAGCGCCGTCGACATGATCTGCGAGGGAAACAACCAGCCATGCCACAGCAGCTGTAGCACGGTGAGCGCGGCCCACGCCACCAGCCCCACGCGATAGTTGGTGGCGACGGGAGCCGTCATGCGCTGGTGCCCAGCCGTTTTGCGACGTCCGCGAGGCGGCGTCCCAGCGCACGGGCCAGTTCGCGTTCGTGCTCGCTGATGGCGTTGTCGCCCTTGGCGCCTGCGACATGGCTGGCGCCATAAGGCGTGCCGCCGCTTTGCGTGGCGGTAAGCGCAGGTTCGGTGTAGGGCAAGCCCACCAGCAGCATGCCGTGATGGAGCAAGGGCAGGGCCATGGTGAGCAGGGTGGATTCCTGGCCGCCATGCATGGTGCTGGTGGCGGTGAATACGGCGGCAGGCTTGCCGGCGAGTACACCGCTGGCCCATTCCGCGCCGGTGGAATCGAGGAAGTACTTGAGCGGCGCGGCCATGTTGCCGAATCGGGTCGGACTGCCCATGGCCAGCCCAGCGCATTCGGCGAGATCCTCGCGCGTCACGTATGGCGCGCCTTCCTCCGGTTCGGGCGGTTGCGCAAGCTCGGTGACGGGTGCCACGGGCGGCACCTGGCGAAGGCGGGCGCGCATGCCTGGGACTTCCTCCACGCCGCGCGCGATCAGTCGTGCGAGCTGGGCGGTGTGGCCGGTGCGGCTGTAATAGAGGACCAGGATGTCGTGGCTCATGGTTTGGGTATAGGTGTCTGATCGGCTAGTGTAGCGGGCGATCAAGCCCGAGTTGCCGCCATGTTCACGCATCCAGTATGCGGTGCGGCGTCACCATAGGGCGTTTGACGTGGAAAGGAGTCACCATGGCCATGGCCTTGCGTTTCGATCGCGACCGCTTTCACAGCTTCCGCCGGTTTGTCTGGCAGCGGTTCATCGATGACAAGTGCTTCGAGACGGCTGGCGCGTTGTCCTACACCACGCTGGTATCGCTGGTGCCGCTCATCGTGGCCTCGCTGGCGATTTTTGCGGCGTTTCCGGCCTTTGCCGATGCACGCGGCATGCTGATCGATTTCGTGTTCAAGAGCTTTGTGCCAGCGGCCGGCGTGCGCGTGCAGGAGTATCTGGACGGCTTCGCCGACAATGCGAGCAAGCTCACCGGCATCAGCGTGCTGGTGATGTTCTTCAGCGCGCTATCGATGATGGTGAGCATTGAGGACCGCATGAATCGCATCTGGCGCGTGCAGCGCCAGCGCGGTTGGATCTCGCGCCTGTTGCTGTACTGGGCAGCGCTTACGTTGGGGCCGGTGCTGGTTGTGGGTGGCATCGCGCTGGCCTCGTTTGCGACCGCGCTGCCGTTGCTCAACGATGCCGCGAGCACGCTCAACCTGAAAGAGCGGCTGGTGGGCGTGCTGCCGTTCGTCGTGACCTTTCTCACCCTCATGCTGATTTACATGGTGGTGCCCAATCGCCGGGTGTATTGGCGCAATGCCGCCATCGGTGCGTTCATGGGGGCGATCCTGTTTGAAATTGCACGCTGGGGATTCGCGCGCTTCATCCATCACGCGCACACCTACCAGCAGATCTACGGCGCCATCGCGGCGCTGCCGATCTTCCTGTTGTGGATCTACATGTCCTGGGTGATCGTGATTCTCTGCGCGTCGGTGGCGGCATCCCTCTCCGCTTTCGATTACCTGCCGCCGGCCGATTACCTGCCGGAAGATGCCTCACTGCTCGGCCTGCTCGTGGTGCTGGGGCACTTCATCAACGCCCAGCGAGAAGGGGGCAAGGTCACGCCGGACAGCGTGCGCGCGGAAGAGCCGCGGTTGCATCGCGCGGCGATCGTCGACTACTTCGGCGATCTTCAACGCGCCGAGCTGATCCAGGGCGAAGTAGGCAGCGGCTGGATGCTGGCGCGCAGCCTCGACAGCACCGACCTGATGCGCGTATACGCCCATTGCTCTTACCGAGTGCCGTTGCATCCAGCGGAGGAGGCGCGCGTGCACGACCTGCGCCTGCCGACAGCGTTGCTGTCGCTGCTCGATGAAGCCGCAAAATCACTCTGCCACAATCTTCACAAGACGCTGGACGTTGCCTATCCGCTGGGCACGCTGGCATCGATACTGTCCAAGGAAACAACGCAATGAAGTTGCTGAAGCCGCTGGCTGCCCTGGGTTTTGCGCTCGCTTTTGCCGGCGCGGCGCACGCCGCTATGCCCGAGCAGCCGTCGATCAAGCTGACCACGCTCGACGGAAAGCCGTACGACCTGGCGTCGCAGCGTGGCAAGTGGGTGATCGTCAATTACTGGGCCACGTGGTGCGTGCCATGCATCAAGGAGATGCCGGACATCTCGACGTTCGTCACTGCGCACAAGGACAAGGTGAGCGCCATCGGCCTGGCCTACGACGACAGCGATGTCGCCGACATCAAGGCCTTCCTGGTCAAACACCCGGTGAGCTATCCCGTGGCGCAGGTGACACTCGACAAACCCCTGAAGGATTTCGATGAACCCCGTGGTCTGCCGACGACTTGGCTGATTAGCCCAGACGGTAAGGTCGCCAAGCGTTTCGTCGGCACCGTCAATGAGACCTCGCTGGGCGAGGCCATCGGCTTGGGTAAGTAACCATGGCGGCCGCCCGTTTCTTCGTCAGCGGCAGGGTGCAGGGCGTGTTCTATCGCGCCAGCGCCCGTGAGCAGGCGTTGATGCTCGGTCTGTCCGGTTACGCGAAAAACCTGCCCGATGGCCGCGTCGAGGTGCTGGCCGTCGGCACACCATCGTCCATCGATGCGTTGGAGCGCTGGTTGTGGAAAGGCCCGTCGGTAGCTCGCGTCGATCAGGTGCTGCGCGAGGACTGCGATGCGCCCGAGGTCGACGGCTTCCGCACTCGCTGAGTTATTCCGTGCTCGATGGCGCCGGCTCGCGGACTGGGGTGGAAGCCTCATGTTCCTGAAGGAACGGATGCGGAATCGACAGGACAAAGCCTTGCGCGAAGTCGATACCCAGCCGATGTACCGCTGCCAGCAGTTCCGGCGTGCCCACGCATTCGGCGATGGTGCGCTTGCCGGTGACGTGGCCGATGTTGTTGATCGCCTCGACCATGGCGAAATCGATGGGATCGTCGATCATGTCCGTGACGAAGCTGCCTTCGATCTTCACGAAGTCGACGGGCAGATGCTTCAGATACGTGAAGGACGACATGCCGGCGCCAAAGTCGTCCAGCGAAAAGCTGCAGCCCAATGCACGCATGTCGTGGATAAAGGCGGTCGCGCGCGAAAGACTGGAAATGGCCGCGGTCTCGGTGATCTCGAAGCAGATCGACGAGGGTGCGATGGCAAACTCGGCGAACTGCTGGCGCAGGAACACGGCCAGGCCATCCTCGCTGAGTGAGGTGCCGGACAGGTTGATCGTGCACAGAGACGGCACGTTGGCTGCGTTACGGTCAAGCGCATTGCGCAGCGCGGAAAACGCCGATTGCACTACCCAGCGATCGATCGACGGCATGAGGCCGTAGCGCTCGGCCGCTGGGATGAAGGCGCGCGGTGGCACTATCTGGCCATCCTCGCCCACCATCCGCACCAGCAGCTCCACATGATGATGTTGCATCGGTTGGCGCAGGTCGACGATGTCTTGTGCATATATGCGCAACCGGTTGTTCGCGAGCGCCGCCTGGATACGGCTTACCCAACACATCTCGGTTTGACGCACGAGGACTTCGTCGTCGTCGAGGTGGTAGGTCTGTACGCGATTGCGGCCTTTTTCCTTGGCCAGGTGGCAGGCGGCATCCGCCGCGCCGAGGATGTCCTCGCGGGCGAGCCGCTGATCCGTGTTCAGGCTGACCAGCCCAATGCTGGCGCTGGTGGCGAAGCCGCGCTCGCCGAACGCGAAGTGCAGATCACCAATGGCGGCACGCAGATCTTCCGCGACGGTCAAGGCGTCGTCCTGCGCACAGTCCTCCAGCAACACCACAAATTCGTCGCCACCCAGGCGCGCCACCGCATCCGTGGCTCGCACCCGGCGCAGAAACAGGGCACTGATCTGGCGGAGAAGTTCATCGCCCGCCGCATGGCTGCAGGTGTCGTTGACGACCTTGAACTGATCCAGATCGAGATAGAGCACGGTGAATGGGCGGGCATTGTTCTCGGCCGAGGTCATGGCGCGGGCGAGCCGTCGCTCGAACTCGCGGCGGTTGATCAAGCCAGTGAGCACGTCGTGGCTGGCCTGATAGCTCAACTGCGCGGCGTGTTCGCGATCGCTGCTGACGTCGCGCATGACCAGCACCACGCCATCCATGTTGCCGGCGCGGTCGCGGATGGGCGTAGCGGTCAGGTCGATGGCCGTCGAAGGTCCTTCGGAGGACGCCAGCACCAGCTTGTCGTCGTGGTTCCAGTCCGCATGTCCCGCTAGTACCTGCATGACCGGATCGTCGATGGACCGGCCACTGCTCTCGGCTACGAACTGGCAGACGGCGCTGACCGGCAGGCCACGCGCCCGTTCTGTAGTCCAGTGAGTGAGGCGTTCCGCGCTGGGATTGAGATAGTCGATGCGTCCTCGCGCGTCGGTCGTGATCACGGCGTCGCCAATGGATTGCAGCGTAACCTCGGCGCGCTCCTTGGCCGCGAATAGCATGGCGTCGGCCCGGCGCCGTTCGGTGATCTCGGTGACGGAACCGGCCATGCGCCGGGATGTGCCAGCTGCATCGCGGGAAGATGCGCCGCGCGCATGGAACCAGCGCGCGTTGCCGTTCTGGTGGGGGATGCGGAACTCTACGTCCAACGGCGCATCGCGCCACACATGCGCGGTCACTGCGCGCATCACTTGGCGTCGGTCCTGCGGGTGTAAGCATAGAAAGACCGAGGTGTCAGCGCCGTTGCTCGCGAGCCCCAGCATCTGCCGCAGGCGGGGTGAAAGATAAACATGTCCGGTCATGCGGTCCCAGTCCCACAGGCCGTCGTTACTGCCGGCCACGGCAAGCTGGAAGCGGTCTTCGCTGGCGCGGAGCTCGTTAACGGCTCGGGCGCGGTCGTCGAGCAGGCGGCGTGCGCGCTGGGCGGCGATCAACACCATGGTTGCGGCGACCAGGCAGAACCACGCGCGCAGCAGGTTCGCGGTTTCGCGCGAGGCGTTGCCGAGCGCATCGGAGAAAGCGTACTCCAGCGGCGTCAGGCGTTCGTCGATGGTGCGTAAGTGCAGGCTCGTCGCATCGATCCATGTCGGGGTGTGGTCGCCCTGGTGGATGCGCGCGTGCACATCGGCACCCAGTGCAACCAGTTCGTCGATGGAGTGGTCGGCCTCGACCCATACCGCGACGGCGTTGCGGATGCTGCCGACGTTGTGGAAGTAGCGATACAGGCGCGCCATGCCGGGGATGTCCGCCTTATCGATGCCGCCACGACGGAATCCGGCGGTGACGATCGCCATGTCGGGATGGACGCGGTCGAGCTCGACGCGCGCGCGGTGATCACCCAGCGGCACGGCGATGGCATCGAGGAATTGCTGGTAATCGGACTCCTTGCTGCTCATCACGTAGTGCTGCAGGCTGGAGACGGCGATCTTTTGCGCTTTCGACCACCGGCTTTCGCCACCCACAAAGGCACGTGCCGCCGAGAGGATGTCCAGGCTGGCGGCGCACAGCCCGATCATCACCACCACGACCAGCACGAACGGCACCACGATCTCGGCTGCTCGTTCCCTTTTGACCAGCTCGGCCCCCCGGCCTTGCACTGGCATAAACGCACCCCCGCGCGTACCTGGAATTCAGGCCATCGTCTTATCGGCCTATTCCGCTGGAGCTTGAACATGACGGGGCCGGCTGCCCAGTTGTTCACATGGCATAGACCTTTGCCGCATGCATGGGGGAGTAAACGCCGTGTCGAATCCGGCGGCGGAACTTCGTCGTCAGAACAAGGGGGCTGTGCCCCATCACACGAAGGAGGCATGACGCATGAGCACGCGATTCCAGCGCATCACCCCGTTTCTCTGGTTTGATCATCAGGCCGAGGAAGCCGCGCAGTTCTATGTGTCGATCTTCCCGAACTCGCGGATTCTTGCGACGACGCATTACACCGCGTCGAGTGCCAACGCATCTGGGCGGCTCGAAGGGTCGGTGATGACGGTTGATTTCGAACTCGATGGCCAGTCGATGACGGCGTTGAACGGCGGCCCGGTGTTTCGGTTTAGCGAGGCGGTGTCGCTGGTGGTGCATTGCCGCTCGCAGGACGAGATCAACCACTACTGGGAGCGCCTGCTGGAAGGCGCTGCGGATGAGAATGGTCAGTGCGGCTGGCTCAAGGATCGCTTCGGCCTGTCGTGGCAGGTCGTGCCGGACGCGATGATCCAGTGGCTCACCAGCGGCGATGCGGCCAGCGTGGAGCGTGTCCACGCGGCCATCATGCGCATGAAGAAGCTGGACCTGGACGAGCTGAAGCGGGCAGCGGCAGGTTGATCGTTACGCTCAGTCGTCCATGGTGTCAGGCACCCATTCTGCCTTGCGGGTGACGTGCTCTGTTCGAGCTTTGACCTTGAGCTTGGGCAGCTTGGGCTCGGGGATGCTTTCGTCGTGACGCGGCACTTGTTCGAGCAGGTGTCGGATCAGATTCACGCGTCCGCGCTTCTGGTCGTTGTAGTCGACTACGAACCATGGCGCGCTGGGGCGATGCGTGCGTTCGATCATCAGGTCGCGCAGGTGCCCGATCTCTTCGTACTTGTCGCGTGAGGCGAGGTCGGTGGGAGAGAGCTTCCAGCGTTTGAGCGGATCCTTCGCTCGGTCTTCGAAACGGTCTTCCTGTTCTTCCTGGTCCACGGCAAGCCAATACTTGAGCAGGATGATGCCGTCGTCAGTCAGCAATTTCTCGAAGGCAGGCACGGCTGACATGAAAGCTTTGTACTGCACCTTGCTGCAGAAGCCCATGGCCGGCTCGATCACGGCGCGGTTGTACCAGCTGCGATCGAACAGCACGATCTCGCCAGCGTTCGGGAGATGCTCAACGTAACGTTGGAAGTACCACTGCGAGGATTCGGCTTCGCTGGGTTTGCCCAACGCCGCGATGCGGTAACCACGCGTGTCCATCGATTCGGTGATGGCTTTGATCGTGCCGCCTTTGCCAGCCGCATCGCGCCCTTCAAAGATCACCACCAGCCGGTGCCCGCTGCGTCGCAGCCAGCGATGCAGGCCGGCCAACTCCAACTGGAGTTCGGCCATGGCATGGCGGTAGGTCTTTTTCCGCTTGCTGGTGTTCTTCTTGCCCATGACGCGCCTCCTTGTTTACAGATCGACATCCGCCGGCCTGCGGCCGATGCGGTGGCGTGCGCTCATGGCCTGCACGGCCCGGCGGAAATCGGCGGCGAAACCCTGCATGTCGAACAGTGAGCTTTGCGTACGCTGCTGCGACAGGTGCTGGCGCAGCGTGCGCAAGGCTTCACGGTCGTCGCCCAATTGCGTCGCCATGGCAATGAACGCTTCCTCGTCCTCGCAGACTAGCTCCGGCAGACCGAGCTGCAGCAGCAGGCTGGTGGCGACACGCCCTGCGAACGTGCGGCCAGCGCAGGTGAGTACGGGGCAGCCTGCCCACAGCGCATCCGATGCCGTGGTGTGCGCGTTGTAGGGCAGGGTGTCGAGGAACAGGTCGGCATGGACGTAGCGCGACAGGTAGTCGGAGTGGGGCAGGCGAGGCAGGAACACCAGGCGCTCCGGTTCGATGCCTGCCGCACCTGCGGCGGCGCGCAGGCGGTCGTCGGTGCCGTCAGGTCCGCTCAGCAGCCACAGCACACTGTCGGGGACCTGCTGCAGGACGAACATCAGGCGCGCGAAAGCCGCCGGATTAATCTTGTAGCTGTTGTTGAAGCAGGCGAACACCGTGCCTTCTTCGGGCAGCCCGCATTCGGTTCGTGAGGGGGGGCGTTGCCACTGCGCGCGTGTTGTCGTTGGGCTGGTAACAGCGCGGCAGGCGCACCAGCTTCTCGCTCACCTGCGAACGCTGGTCGTCTGGAATGATCACCTTGTCGGCCAGCAGGTAATCCAGCCACGGCGCCCCCATGCTGCCCGGGAAGGCGAGCCAGTTGACCTGCACGGGAGCGGGACGCAGCGCGAAGAGCTCCGCGTTGTCGCGGCCGGAATAGCCGTTGAGGTCGAACAGGATCTCCACACCGGTCGCGTGGATACGCTGGGCCGCCTGGGTGTGGTTGAGTGCGGAGACGTCGTGCATGGTGCTCGCGGTGGCCAGCCGGGAGCGGATCGAGCCGCCGTCGTCGGGCGTGGTGGCGAACAGGTGTACATCGAGATCATTGTCGTTGGCGAGCGCCTCGAACATCGCCACCACCAGCAATCCGGTGGCGTGATCGTTGAAGCCATCTGCCACAAAACCGATGCGGATCGGGTCATCCGGGGCGGGTTTGGCCTGACTGAGGGCCAGCTGTTTGCGTAGCGGCGCCACACGTTGCTCGACAGCTGCGGCGTAGTCCTGTGCGCAACGCAACTGCAGCGCGGCGTCGACGTCCTCGGCGAGCATGATGAACGGGCTGATCGTGCCGGCCCCGGCGACGACGGCGTCTTGCACATGCTGGCTGAGCTCGTCCAGGTCGTGCCAATCGCACAGACGGCGGCGCAGGAACAGCAGCTGGCTCAGCACCCGGCCGTCGTTCGGATTCAGTCGCAGGGCGCGCTCATAGGCCGTCGCCGCGGTGGCGAGCTGCCCGTCGTGCTCCAGCGCTTGGCCCACGGCAAACGGATACTGCGGGTTTTGCGGCGACACGCGTTCGGCGAGTAGCCAGGATTCGGTAGCTTCGGCGCCTTTCCCTAGGCTCTGCAAGATGCGCCCGCGTAGCGCATAAGCGGCATCGAAGCGCGGGTGCAGTTGCAGGGCTTCGTCTGTGTGCAACTGGGCCTGGTCGACGTTGCCCAGCTCCAGCTCGGCTGCTGCCAGGTTTAGGCGCAGGCCGGGATGCGTGGGCGCGCCGTGCGTCGCCATCGCGTAGGACTCGCGCGCGTGTTGATAGCGGGCGGCGGCCATCAGGGCGTTGCCTAGCGTCAGCAGGATGGCAGGGTGGCCGGGCGACTGGCGCAGGGCGGCGCGCAGGTACTCGATAGCCCCATCGGCATCGCCACTCGCCAGCCGGGCGGCGCCGAGGTTGCATTGCACTTCGACGCTTTGCGGGGCCAGCCGGGCGGCGTGCTCCAGCACTTCCAGCGCATCGGCGGGGCGCTGCAGTTGCATCAGGGTGATGCCATGCAGGCGCGCCAGCTCGGCATCGTCGGGGTGGTGCCCGCGTGCCTCGATGGCGGCCCGTTCGGCGTCGTCGTATGCACCGCGCTCGATCGTTTCGACGATTTGCTGCGCAAGTACCTGGGAGGAGGGGGTAAAGAGGTCAGTCATCCCGCCAAACTAGCGCAGGGCGGCGTGGCTGCCAATCCGCCGGTGCCGTCCCGGGTGTCTGCGCGCACTCAGCCGGCGGTGAGGGCCTTCAGTTCGTCGGCCTGGTTTTCGCGGGTCAGGGTGTCGACCAGTTCGTCGAGATCGCCCTGCAGCACCTCGGGAAGGCGGTAGAGCGTCAGGTTCACGCGATGGTCGGTAATGCGTCCCTGCGGGAAGTTGTAGGTGCGGATGCGCTGGCTGCGATCGCCCGAGCCCACCTGCAGGCGACGCGACTCTGCCTGGACAGCGGCCTGCCTGCTGCGCTCGTCGTCCAGCAGTCGTGCCTTCAGGAGGCTCATGGCGCGGGCGCGGTTCTTGTGCTGGCTGCGCTCATCCTGGCACTCGACCACGATACCGCTGGGGAGATGGGTGATGCGGATGGCCGAATCGGTCTTGTTGACGTGCTGGCCGCCCGCGCCGGATGCACGGAACGTATCGGTCTTGATGTCCGAGGGATTGATCTCGATCTCGTCGATCTCATCCATCTCCGGCAGGATCGCCACCGTCGCCGCCGAGGTATGGATGCGGCCCTGCGATTCGGTTGCCGGGACGCGCTGCACGCGGTGCGTCCCGGATTCGAACTTCAACCGTGAGTACGCGCCTTTGCCTTCGATGCGCGCCACGATTTCCTTGTAACCGCCGTGTTCGCCGGCGTTCTCGCTCAACACTTCCACGTGCCAGCGACGGCGTTCGGCGTAGCGCGCATACATGCGGAACAGGTCGCCGGCGAAGATGGCGGCTTCGTCACCGCCGGTGCCGGCGCGCACTTCGAGGAACAGGTTGGCCTCGTCGCGCGGGTCCTTCGGCAGCAGCAGGATCTGTAGTTCGTCGTCGAGCTCGGCGAGGCGGTGCTCGAGACGACCGATGTCGTCCTGCGCCATGTCGCGCAGCTCGGGGTCGTCCAGCATGGCGCGTGTTTCGCCCAGTTGGCGTTCGGCCTGGTCGTGCTCGCGCAGCGAGTTCGTCACGGGTTCCAGTTGTGCGTATTCGCGCGACAACTCGCGGAAACGGTTGGTATCGGTGAGTACGTCGGGCTGCGCGAGTAGCAGTCCAATTTCTTCGTGGCGTTCGGCGAGGGATTCGAGCTTGCGGCGAATGGAAGGCGTCATGGCGAGTGTGCGAAGTGAGGGGAGGGAGAGGTTGCGCACCGGGCGCAAGGGGACGTCTCGTTCTCCCGCTACTCTTCGCTCACTTCCGGTTTCTCCGTGATGCCATACAGGCGACCCGCTGCGTGTAGCAGATCCATGTCGCCGCTCATCGCCGCTTCGCGCAGGCGCGCGCTCGGGTGATGCAGCAGCTTGTTGGTGAGGGTGTTGGCGAGGAAGGCCAGGGCCTCCTCCGGCGACTTGCCTCGCGCAAGCATGGCGCGGGCCTTATCCAGCACTTCGTCGCGATAGGCTTCCGCGTGCTGGCGCAGGTCCACCGCAGGGTTACGCAGCGAAAGCGCGCGGCGCCAGGCCATGTAACGCTCGACCTGCAGGTCGATGATGGCATCGGCCTCATGTGCCGCAGCCTCGCGGGAGCGGCGGTTGTCGTCGATCACCTGGCGCAGGTCGTCGATGCCGTAGAGAAACACGTCGTCCAGCTCGCCGATGGATGGCTCGATGTCGCGCGGCACGGCGATGTCCACCATGAACATCGGCTTGCGTCGGCGGGCGGAGACGGCTTTCTCGACCATGCTGCGCGTCACGATGGGCTGGCGCGCGGCGGTGGAGCTGATCACGATGTCCGCGTCGGCCAGATGCTGCGGCAAATCGTGGAGCGAAATGGCATAGCCGCCGTAGCGGCTGGCAAGCTCCTGCGCGTTCTCCAGCGTGCGGTTCGCCACGATCAATCGGCGCACCTGCTTGTCCATCAGATGCCGTGCGGCCAACTCGATGGTGTCGCCGGCGCCGATCAGCAGCACGCAAGCCTGGCGCAAATCCGCGAACACCTGCTCGGCCAGCCGTACGGCGGTAAAGGCGACGGATACCGTGTGTGCGCCGATGCGGGTGTCAGTGCGCACGCGCTTGGCCACGGCAAAGGTGTGCTGGAGTAAACGCTCCATCGGCGCGCGCAGTGCCTGGGCATCGCGCGCCTGCTGGTAGGCGTCCTTCACCTGGCCGAGGATCTGCGGTTCGCCCAGCACCATGGAGTCGAGGCCCGTCGCGACGCGGAACATGTGACGCACGGCCGCATCTTCGTCATGCCGGTAGAGGAACTCGTCCAGCTTGCCCGGAGTCAGTTGATGATGACGGCTGAGCCACGCCTGCGGAACGTCTTCGGCCCCTGCCGAGACACTCACATATAGTTCGGTACGGTTGCATGTGGAGAGGATCATGGCCTCTTCCACGCCGGGCTCGCGGGCGAGCGCCTGCAGGGCCAGTCCGGCGGACTCCGCATCGAATGCCACTTGTTCGCGCAAATTGACTGGCGCGGTGAGGTGGTTGAGCCCTAGGGCGATCAGCTTCATGGTTCGATTCGGAGCGAGAGGCATCCGGCGGCGTAAACTAGAAATGAGCAGCGACCGTTCTACAGTGTGGATACGGCCGTGTCACGGACGGATGAGCGGAGAATAGTGTGCTGAGCAGGTGGTCCAAGTTCAAGCAACTGCGGCATTTTGCGGCTGGCGGCATGGTGGCCCTGGTATTGGCCGGATGCGCCACCGTCTCGGGCACCGGGGGGCGCACGTTGCCCAACGACAAACAGCCGCTGGGCCGGCTGGTGGTGGCGGTTCCCGATCAGGATCACGACCTGATGGCCCAACTGCTTGCTGGCGAGATGGCGCTCACCCGCACCGATCTCAAGACGGCGTCCCAGGCCTACGGCCGCGCGGCACAGCTTTCCCCCGATCCGAAGGTGGCCGAGCAGGCCGCTGCCCTGGCCATTGCGATACGGGATACCGACGCCGCCCAGGCGGCGATCGCCCGGTGGCAGGCGCTGGGGGCCAAGCCGGCACCGCTCGCGCAAGCTCGTGCGCAATTGGCGCTCAGCCAAGGCAACACCGAGGAGGCGCGCCGCCAGCTCGAGATCCTCGTAGGCACCGGTGACCCGGATGCCTGGCGCCAGTTTGGCCGCGTGCTGGTCAGCAGCCGGGATGCCGCTCAGGCGACCCAGTTGCTGGAAGCCATCGCCACGCCGCAGCGCTTGCCCAACGATCCGCAGGCCTGGCTCGCCATGAGCGAACTGGGTGACAAGCTCGGCCGCCATGCGTATGCGTTGCAGATCGCGGACGCCGCTGCGAAGCGTTTCGGCACGGCGGAGACCTACGCTTGGCTGGGTCAGATGAAGTATCACGATGGCGACCGGGTTGGCGCCAAAGCCTTGTTCGACAAGGCCATGGCCAAGGATCCGAAGAACACGCAGATGCGCCTGGCCTATGCGACCTTGCTGGGGCAGGGCGGCGATTACACCACGGCCGCCAAACTGCTCGATAACGGCCCGCAAGACTCGGACACCTATGCCATGCGGGCTGCGCTGGCTGCCCGAGCCAAAGACACCAAAACGATCAGTCGCCTCTACAACCAGTTGCAACATTCGCCCGAAGACGTGCGCCAGAGCAGTGCCTACCTGCTCGGCCAGATGGCGGAGATGCTGGACAAGAAGGAAGAAGCCCTGAAGTGGTACGACCAGGTCGCCGACGATGACGACCACGCCTTCGACGCCGATCTGCGCAGCGCGATCTTGCTGCAGGATCTCGGCCGTAGTGCCGAGGCTCACGAACAACTGGCGCAGATGCAGACGGACTATCTCGACCAGCCCGCCATGCTCCGTCGCGCCTATGAAGTGGATGCCGAGCTCTACATGGACGAGCAGCAGTACGCCCAGGCTGAGCGCGCGTTCAGCCGTGCCCTGCAGGTGACGCCCGACGATCTGGCCCTGCTCTATGGGCGCGGTTTGGCTTATGCGGAAGCGGGCCAGACCGATCAGGCCGTCAACGATTTCCGTCACTTGCTTCAGCTTAAGCCCGACGACACCGATGCCTCCAATGCGCTGGGCTACACGCTGGCCGACGCCAATCGAGATCTCCCTGAGGCACAGCGGCTGATCGAACAGGCGCGCTCGGAACGCCCGGATGATCCGGCCATCCAAGATTCCTGGGGCTGGCTGCAGTACCGCCTGGGGCACTTGGATCAGGCTGAGAAGTCCCTTCGCGGTGCCTGGACGGCGCACAAGGATGCGGACGTCGGCGTGCACCTGGGCGAAGTGCTGTGGAAGCAAGGGCGCCAGGAAGACGCTCGCCGTGTGTTCGACGAAGTCCGTAAGATGGACCCGCAAAGCGTCAACCTCCACAACACCCTCAAGCGTCTCAATCCATGAAGCTTCCTATTCGTCTCCTCGCGGCAGCCTTGCCGCTGCTGTTAGCCGCCTGCGCCCATAAGGAAGCCGTCCGTCCGCAACCCAGGGCCGATTACTCGACATTGCTCAACGAGCAGCGCGCCCGCGAACACCTGCTGGTCAAGACCGATCATTGGGTGCTGCAGGGCAAGATCGGCGTGGTAGGTGAGGTCAACGGCAAGAAAGACGGCGGCAGCGGCACGCTCACGTGGACCCAGAACGGCACCAGTTACGACTTCGTCGTGCGTGGGCCGGTGGGTGCCAAGAGCTTCAAGCTCAGTGTGACGCCGGAATGGGCGGTGCTCGAAGGGCTGGATGGCGGTCCGCAGCGCAGCACGGATCCGGAGACGGTCGTGCAGAACGCGCTGGGCTGGCACGTCCCTCTGCGTGACTTGCGCGCTTGGGTGCTGGGCGTCCGCGCCGATAGCGGCCCCGCCGACATCACGTTCGGCGACGATGGGCTGCCGGCGACGCTGACGCAGGATGGCTGGACCATCTCGTACCCCGCCTGGGACACCACGCGGGAGCCGGCCGTGCCGACCAAGATCTTCGCCAGCAACCCGCCGTATTCGGTGCGCTTGTCGGTGGAGTCCTGGAATATCCAGTAAGTGGCCGCTTTTTAAGACGAGGGGCCCATTTCGCGGCAACGCCACTTCGAGCATCCGCCCTTGATCCTTTTTTGAGGCTCACCTCAATCCCCTCTCCGGAGGGGAGAGGAAGTTGAGAGCATTTCCATGACCTTCCACATCGAACGCGCCCGCCCCGATCAGGTCGACGCCCTGTGCGCCATTGAGCGCGCAGCGGTCGAACTGTTTCGTGGCCATCCCGCGTGGCGGTCCTATCGCGAGGTATCGGTACCGCCCGAAGTGATGCGTGAAGCCATCGCCCGCGGTCTCGTCTGGGTGGCTGTCATTGGCTCGGGCGAGCCTGTTGGTTTCGTCTGGCTGGATGCGGAGGAGGGCGGTGACGCCATCGGGGTGGCTGAGATGGACGTGCTGCCCTCGCATGGACAGCGCGGCATCGGCGCTGCCCTGCTCGAACACGCGTGTGGCTGGGCGCGCATGGCCGGCTATCACCGTGTCGATCTCGGTACCCTGGCCGACGTGCCGTGGAATGCCCCGTTCTATGCGAAGCATGGCTTCCAGGTCGTGGACAAGAATCGTCCGGAATTTGCCTTCGCCCGCGAGCGTGACCGCGAAAACGGCTTCCCGGACGACCTGCGCGTCTTTATGAGCCGGCCGTTGCCGCCGCCTGATCTCGCCGACTGGACCGTCTGGCCGGCGCCGGCCAAGGTGAACCTATTCCTGCGCATCGTCGGTCGCCGGCCGGACGGTTACCACGAGCTGCAGACGGTGTTCCGCCTGCTGGATTGGGGCGACGAGATCCGCCTGCGTATCCGGTATGGCGGGGAAATTCATCGTCTGACCGACGTTCCTGAGGTACCCGCCGAGAGCGACCTGGTGGTGCGGGCGGCCCGTCTACTGCAGCCCCACGCGCCGGCGGGCTCGGGCGCCGATATTGAGGTGGAGAAGCGCGTCCCTATGGGCGGCGGCTTGGGCGGCGGGAGCTCGGACGCCGCGACCGTGCTGGTGGCGTTGAATCGCCTCTGGGACGCCGGGCTGGACGAGGATGCCCTGGCTGAACTGGGGCGCCAACTGGGCGCGGATGTGCCGGTCTTTGTGCGCGGACGGTCGGCCTGGGCCGAGGGAATAGGTGAAAAACTCACGCCTTTAAGCCTGCCAGAGCGTTGGTACGTGGTGTTGGACCCCCACGAACACGTGCCGACCGGAGCACTTTTTCAAGCTTCTGAATTGACACGAAATGCCCCGCCCGCCACAATTTCATCCTTTGCTTCGGGCGAAACGGTCGAGAACGCGTTCGCGCCCGTGGTCCGCGCGCGACATCCGCGTGTGGCTGCGGCGCTGGACTGGCTCGACGGCTTCGGCCGGGCAAGGCTTTCCGGCAGCGGTGCGTGCGTTTTCCTGGAAACGGACTCCGTGGAACGTGCCGAAGCCATTGCGGAGCGGTGTCCCACCGGTTTCACGGCCCATGTGGCCAAGGGTGAGGATGTTTCTCCGTTGCATGTCGCCCTGGCGCGCTTTCGCGGCATCGACAGGAACGGCAAGTAAGTAAGACCAGTTATTACTGGGGCGTCGCCAAGCTGGTTAAGGCACAGGATTTTGATTCCTGCATGCGAAGGTTCGAATCCTTCCGCCCCAGCCATTTCCACATGGCTCAAACAGGCTCTAAAGATGACCGTCGACCTTTCCGGCCCGATGCTCTTCACCGGTAACGCCCATCGCGCACTTGCCGAAGACGTGGCTCAGCGTCTTGGTGTGCCGCTTGGCAAAGCCCTCGTCAGCACGTTCAGTGACGGCGAAGCGCAGGTGGAGATCGAGGAAAACGTCCGCCGCCAGGAAGTGTTCGTGCTGCAGCCCACGGGTGCGCCGAGCGCGGAGAACCTGTTCGAGCTGCTGGTGCTGGTGGACGCGCTCAAGCGCGCCTCGGCGGCCAGCGTGACGGCGGTCATCCCGTACTTTGGCTACGCCCGCCAGGATCGTCGCCCGCGTTCGGCGCGCGTGCCGATCACGGCGAAGATGGTGGCTAAGATGATCGGCACCTCGGGCGTGGATCGTGTGCTCACGGTTGATCTGCACGCGGATCAGATCCAGGGCTTCTTCGACATCCCGGTAGACAACGTCTATGCCTCGCCGGTGCTGCTGGCAGACATCTGGCGCAACTACAGCATGGACGACCTGATCGTGGTCAGTCCGGACGTCGGTGGTGTGGTTCGTGCGCGTGCCATGGCCAAGCGCCTGGATGACGCCGATCTCGCCATCATCGACAAACGTCGTCCGAAGGCGAACGTCGCCACCGTGATGAACATCATCGGTGAAGTCGACGGCAAGACCTGCGTGCTGGTCGACGACATCGTCGACACCGCCGGCACCTTGTGTGCGGCGGCTGCGGCTCTGAAGGAGCGCGGCGCCCGCAAGGTAGTGGCGTACTGCGTGCATCCGGTGCTGTCGGGTGCGGCGTTGAAGAACATCGAGGGCTCCCAGCTCGACCAACTGGTGGTCACCAACACCTTGCCGCTGCGCGCCGATATCGCCGCATGCAGCAAGATCCGCCAGCTTTCGGTTGCCGAGCTGTTGGCGGAAACGATCCGCCGCATCGCCTTCGGCGAGTCGGTGAGCTCGTTGTACATCGACTGAGTTTTCCTGCGACAGGCATAAGTCTGTCGCGGCTTTACGGCTCCTCTGGTCGCGGGGGAGTCGCCTGACTGCCGCAAGGCAGCTCACTTTTGATAGGCAATACCAACATGGCTACGACTCACGAAATCAAGGCTACGATCCGTAATGACGAGGGGAAGGGTGCGAGCCGCCGCCTGCGTCACACCGGCGTCGTGCCTGCTGTTGTCTACGGCGCCGGCCAGGCCCCGCAGAGCATCCAGATCGAACACAACACCATCCTGCTCGCTGCCAAGCACGAGTGGTTCTTCTCCTCGGTGCTCGACCTGAACGTCGACGGCAAGGTGCAGAAGGTGCTGGTGCGTGACTGGCAGAAGCATCCGTACAAGCTGCAGATGCTGCACATGGACTTCCTGCGCGTTGACGAAAACGCCGCCCTGCGCGTGAAGGTGCCGGTGCACTTCCTGAATCAGGACAAGTCGCCCGCTGCCAAGACCTCGGGCGTGGTGATCTCGCACAACCTGACGGAAGTGGAAGTGTCCTGCTTGCCGAAGGATCTGCCGGAGTTCATCGAACTCGACCTGACCGACCTCAAGCCGGGCGACATCGTCCACCTGTCGCAGCTCAAGCTGCCGAAGGGCGTGGAAATCGTCGCTCTGCACCTGGGTGCGGATCACGACACGGCCGTCGTCACCGCCAATACGGTGAAGGAAGAAGTCGACGCGGCTCCGGCCGAGGGCGAAGCCGCCCCGGCTCCGGAAGCGCCGAAGAAGTAAGTCGCTGCGGCCCATGTCCTCTCGGGGCGTGGGCCGTTCGATCTTATGGCGGGTCTTCGACTCATCGTCGGACTGGGCAATCCCGGTGCCGAATATCTCCGAACCCGGCACAACGCCGGGTTCTGGTTTGTTGATGCCCTGGCGTCAGGGCAGGGCGAGCGCTTCGGTTTCGACGGCAAGCTGCATGGCGAGACCTGCAAGGTACGCATCGGCGGCCAGTCGGTGTGGCTGCTCAAGCCCGCCACCTTCATGAATAAAAGCGGCATCGCCGTGGCTTCGGCGTTGCGCTACTACAAGATCGAGCCGGACGAGTGCCTGGTGGCGCACGACGAACTCGATCTCGATGCTGGCACCGTGCGGATGAAATTCGACGGCGGTCACGGTGGCCAGAACGGTCTGCGCGACATCGTTGCGCATCTTGGGCACGCCAAATTTCATCGCCTGCGCATTGGCATCGGCCATCCAGGCCACAAAGATAGAGTTACGCCGTGGGTGCTCGGTCGCCCATCGGCGCAGGACGAAGACGCCATCGTCGACGGCATGGCGCGCGCGCTCGACGTGCTGCCGCTGGCGGTCGATGGCCAGTTCGACAAGGCCATGCAACAACTACATACCCCGGCGGCGGATAAGAAGACGGACTGATTGTCCGGGCTTTTGTTCGTCGCCAGATCACAGCTTCGCGGAGTTCCCATGGGCATCAAATGCGGCATTGTCGGCCTGCCTAACGTCGGCAAATCCACCCTGTTCAACGCGTTGACCAAGGCGGGCATCGCTGCGGCCAACTTCCCGTTCTGCACCATCGAGCCGAACGTGGGCGTGGTGCCCGTGCCCGATCCGCGCCTGAACGCGTTGTCGGACATCGTCAATCCGCAGAAAGTCATTCCGACCGCGGTCGAGTTCGTCGACATCGCGGGCCTCGTTGCCGGCGCATCGAAGGGTGAAGGTCTGGGCAACAAGTTCCTCGCGCACATCCGCGAAGTGGATGCGATCACGCATGTCGTGCGTTGCTTCGAGCACACCGACATCATCCATGTCGCCGGTAAGGTCGATCCGATCGCCGATATCGAGACCATCGATACCGAACTGGCGTTGGCCGACCTGGACTCCGTCGAGAAGGCGCTGAACCGCGCCGAGCGCGCCGCCAAGGCCAACGACAAAGAGGCCGTGGCGAAAAAGCCGGTGCTCCAGAAGCTTGCCGCTGGCCTCAACGAAGGCAAATCTGCGCGCAGCCTCGGCTTGGACGACGATGAAAAGGCGCTCGTGCGCGACTTGTTCCTGCTCACGCTGAAGCCGCTGATGTATATCGCCAACGTGCGCGAAGACGGCTTCGAGAATAATCCGCACCTGGACGCCGTGCGCGCCCGTGCCGTCACCGAAGGCGCCGAAGTGGTGCCGGTGTGCGCCGCTATTGAAGAAGAGCTCTCTCAGCTCGACGACGCCGACCGCGACGAATTTCTCAAGGACCTGGGTCTTGACGAGCCGGGCCTCAACCGCGTGATCCGCGCGGGCTACAAATTGCTCAATCTGCAGACCTACTTCACCGCTGGCGTGAAGGAAGTGCGCGCCTGGACGATCAAGCGTGGTTTCACCGCGCCGCAGGCGGCGGGCGTGATTCACACCGACTTCGAGCGCGGTTTTATCCGCGCCGAAACAGTGAGCTACGACGATTTCATCCAGTACAAGGGCGAGGCTGGCGCTGCCTCGGCGGGCCGCCTGCGCAAGGAAGGTAAGGATTACATCGTGAAGGATGGCGACGTGCTGCACTTCCTGTTCAACGTCTAAACGGACGGTTCGGGGAAAAAAGGCCGCGCATTGCGCGGCCTTTTTTTGTGTCCGTCTTCTTCTGCGTGAGTGGGAGGCGGCGATCTGCAGCGTGGTGCAGGAATTCTCAACGGCGTGATCCTCCTTGGATTGATCGTGTTCGTTTGGAGTACCAGGCCACCATTCGGGGGCTGGCTGGATCGGATGCTCACTGAGTTTCTTGTACGGCGCGCGGCGCGCGTGCTGTGATGCGGCCATGGTTAATTTCCGCATACGACGGGCTTGCGTTGACGATGCGCCGGCCGTGTCACGACTGGTGCGTCGCGTTGCGCGCCGTTGGATCATGCCTGGCCAGCCGCCCGAGGCCGTAGAGGCACTGGAGCAGTCACTGCGGGCGCCAGTCGTCCGGCAACGCATGGAGTTCGATCTGCGCTTCCATCTCGCCTTCTTGGCTGGCGTGCTGGTTGGCGTCGCCGCGGTGCGCAACGATAGTCACGTGGTCTATCTGTTTGTCAGTACGCGATACCAGGGTCAGGGCATCGCTAGAAAACTGTGGGATCGCTTGCGCAACGATTGTGAGCGCCGCGCAGGCACGCGTGTGTTCACGCTCAATGCGGCTGAGGGGGCCGTCCCGGTCTACCAGCGCTTCGGTTTCGTGGTCGATCGCGATCCAGCGCGCCTGCGTGGCAAGGTGGTGGCAGTGCCCATGATCTGTTACGGCGCGAGTTCGTCGCAGCGTAAGGGGCGGCCTGACAAGGCATCGCGAACCGACGTAAGTGTGGCGGGAGAGTCCGTCAGAACCGTATCTGAGACCGAGGCAGGCGGCAGCGCGATAGTCCTGGGCATTGTTGACGCCAATCGGATCGCTTCGAGGGTGTTTTCCGGGGCGTCGGCCTTCCCGGCGCGATGGGCGATGATTATGGGCAAGCGCGGCTCCGTCGCGTTAGGGTGCGTGGCCTGGCAGGACGTCAGTGCGGCGCAGGCGAGCAGTGCGACGGACTGTCGGCGGCTGGAGGCTTCATGGCGGCGGTGTCGAAGCGGGTCGCTGCATGATGCGCCTTGTTCGCCCATGCGTCATGTCCTGCCATGGCTCGCTGGGTTGCGCGCGGCGAGAGCCCGGCCAGGAATACGGGCGGTGTGCGTGGCGTGGGCGAGGGCGCATAATCTCGCTACTGTTCCCCTCGAGTCTCTCCTCCATGCCCGGCAAGCAACATGAAGTGAATTTCCGTTTCCTGGCTCAGCCGACTGATGTCAATTTCGGCGGCAAGGTGCACGGCGGCATGGTGATGAAGTGGATCGATCAGGCGGGTTACGCCTGCGCTGTCGCATGGAGCGGGGCCTACTGCGTTACCGCGTCGGTCAGTGGTATCCAGTTCGTGAAGCCCATTCTCATCGGTGACATGGTCACTGTGCGGGCGCGCCTGATCCATACGGGGCGCTCCAGCATGCACATGGCCGTGGATGTGCTGGCGCGCGATCTGCGCAGCGACGAGCATCGCTTGGCGACCAGTTGCGTGATGGTGTTTGTGGCGCTGGATGCACCTGAGGGCAAGCCTACGCCGGTGCCGACATGGCAGCCGCGCGATGACCATGAGCGCCTGCTGCAGGAGCAGGCCATGAAGCTCATGAATCTTTCCAAGGAGATGGAGCAGCTTGTTGACGCGCACGTCGCGGAAGGTGTCTGAGAGACACCTCTGAGTTGGTGAAAAAAAACGCGGAAAAACGTCAATTTTTTCGCAGAAGGTGTTGACAGCCCCCGGGCTGATCCACACAATAGCCGTTCTTTGTTGGAGGGATACCCAAGCGGCCAACGGGGGCAGACTGTAAATCTGCTGGCTTACGCCTTCGGTGGTTCGAATCCACCTCCCTCCACCAGACGAGTTCCGCGCAGGGCGGGAGTAGTTCAATGGTAGAACATCAGTTTTCCAAACTGATTACGCGGGTTCGATTCCCGCCTTCCGCTCCATTGGCTCTCGCTGGTTTTGCAGTGCTCATGTAGCTCAGTCGGTAGAGCACTTCCTTGGTAAGGAAGAGGTCGCTGGTTCGATTCCAGTCATGAGCACCATCTCACCGCGGTCCGCGGGTATTGATTCCACTCCTCATTATTTTTGACTCCATCGGGGTTTTAGGCGTATGGCAAAGGGTAAATTCGAGCGCACCAAGCCGCACGTCAACGTCGGCACGATTGGTCACGTGGACCACGGCAAGACGACGCTGACGGCCGCACTGACCAAGGTCGGCGCAGAGCGCTTCGGTGGCGAATTCAAGGCGTATGACGCGATTGACGCGGCGCCGGAAGAAAAGGCACGTGGTATCACGATTTCGACGGCTCACGTCGAATACGAATCGCCGAACCGCCACTACGCCCACGTGGACTGCCCGGGCCACGCCGACTACGTGAAGAACATGATCACGGGTGCCGCGCAGATGGACGGCGCGATCCTGGTGTGCTCGGCCGCTGACGGCCCGATGCCGCAGACCCGCGAACACATTCTGCTGTCCCGTCAGGTGGGCGTGCCCTACATCGTCGTGTTCCTGAACAAGGCCGACATGGTGGACGACGCCGAGCTGCTCGAGCTGGTCGAGATGGAAGTGCGTGAACTGCTGTCGAAGTACGAGTTCCCGGGCGACGACACCCCGATCATCAAGGGTTCGGCCAAGCTGGCGCTGGAAGGCGACCAGTCGGAAATCGGCGTGCCGGCGATCATCGCCCTCGTGGAGGCGCTGGATACCTATATTCCGGAGCCGCAGCGTGCGATCGACCAGCCGTTCCTGATGCCGGTGGAAGACGTGTTCTCGATCTCCGGCCGCGGCACCGTGGTGACCGGTCGTATCGAGCGCGGCATCATCAAGGTCGGTGACGAAGTCGAAGTGGTGGGCATCCGCCCGACCCAGAAGACCACCGTCACGGGCGTGGAAATGTTCCGCAAGCTGCTGGACCAGGGTCAGGCAGGCGACAACGCCGGTCTGCTGCTCCGCGGCCTGAAGCGCGACGACGTCGAGCGTGGTCAGGTGCTGGCCAAGCCGGGCACGATCACCCCGCACACCGACTTCGAGGCTGAGGTGTATGTGCTGTCGAAGGACGAAGGTGGTCGTCACACCCCGTTCTTCAAGGGCTACCGTCCGCAGTTCTACTTCCGCACGACCGACGTGACCGGCGCGATTGAGCTGCCGGAAGGCGTGGAAATGGTCATGCCGGGCGACAACATCAAGGTGGTTGTCAGCCTGATCCACCCGATCGCCATGGACCAGGGTCTGCGCTTCGCCATTCGCGAAGGCGGCCGTACCGTTGGTGCCGGCGTGGTGGCCAAGGTCATCAAGTAAGCTGTACACTGGGGAGTCGCCCGCTCTGCGGGCTGCAAGGAAATCCCGGGGCGGACCTAGGTCCGCCCTTGGAATAGGTGCCCAAGGGCGCCACCTTGTGGCAGCAAGGCGAGCGACTTCACCCATTTTCTGAATACGCCAGTAGCTCAATTGGCAGAGCAGCGGTCTCCAAAACCGCAGGTTGGGGGTTCGAGTCCCTCCTGGCGTGCCATCTTCCCGAGGATCCACGACGGATGGCGGATGGCATGCAGACCGTAGCCCGGTCGATGCCTTTCTCATCCGATCACGTCGCATGAATACGAAGGCAGAATCAACTAAGGGCGCTACTGGCGCCGATATTGCCAAGCTGGTGCTGGCCGTAATCGTGCTGGCAGCCGGCATTTTTGCGTATTCTTGGTTCGGCAGTGACGGCGCAGTTCCACAGTCGGTACGACTGCTGGGCGTGCTGGCGGCGCTGATCCTTTCGCTGGCCATCGGTGCGTTCACTGCCCCTGGCCGGCGTGTGCGCGCCTTCCTCGGCGAGTCGCAGTTCGAATTGCGCAAGGTGGTCTGGCCTGCCCGCGACGAAACGCTCAAGACGACCGGCATTATCATTGTCGTGGTCATTGTGCTTTCGCTGCTGCTGGGCCTGATTGATCTGATCCTGAAGTCGGTCGTGCTCGACTGGCTGCTCAAGCTCGGTACATGAGGTGATGGCATGAGCAAGCGTTGGTATGTGGTGCACGCCTATTCGGGCTTCGAAAACCAGGTAAAGCGGTCGCTTGATGAGCGAATCCGTCGCGCTGGTATGGAGGAGAGGTTCGGCGAAGTGTTGGTTCCGACCGAAGAGGTCATCGAGATGCGTAGCGGCCAGAAGCGCCGCAGCGAGCGCAAGTTCTTTCCTGGTTACGTTCTCGTGCAGATCGAGACGGATACCGAGGGTAAGGCGCCGCGCATCGACGACGAGTGCTGGCACTTGGTCAAGGAAACCCCGAAAGTCATGGGTTTCATTGGTGGCACGGCGGACCGACCGCTCCCGATCCGTGACTCTGAGGCCGATGCCATTCTGAGTCGCGTTCGTGAGGGTGTCGAGAAGCCTAAGCCCAAGGTCCTGTTTGAGCCTGGCGAAATGGTTCGCGTCACCGATGGTCCGTTCAATGACTTCAACGGCGTGGTCGAAGAGGTCAACTACGAGAAGAGCCGGCTACGCGTCGCGGTGCTCATTTTCGGTCGATCGACCCCGGTTGAGCTGGAATTCGGTCAGGTCGAGAAAGCCTGACTTGGCTCTATGGCTGGCCTCGGCATGGGGCTTGCTTAAAACTTGATCAATCTCTATACTGCGCGGTTCACGCTGGGGTGTTTTGCCCGGCGTGCCCGTGTTTCTGGGGTTCGCGGGACGGCGAGCCTTCCTCTCTCAGGGAATGACAACGTTTCGAGGAGCCGCAAGGCGCTTGAACTCGCGAGGAAAATGCAATGGCAAAGAAAGTAACTGGTTATATCAAGCTGCAGGTCAAGGCCGGTCAGGCCAATCCGTCGCCGCCGGTGGGTCCGGCCCTCGGTCAGCGCGGCCTGAACATCATGGAGTTCTGCAAGGCGTTCAATGCCGCTACGCAGAAGCTGGAGCCAGGTCTCCCGATCCCCGTGATCATCACGGCCTATTCGGACCGTAGCTTCACCTTTATCACCAAGACCCCGCCGGCGTCGATCCTGATCAAGAAGGCCACGGGCATCGCCAAGGGCTCGTCCAAGCCGAACACCGACAAGGTCGGCAAGATCACCCGCAAGCAGCTGGAAGACGTTGCAAAGCAGAAGGAGCCGGATCTCACGGCTGCTGATCTGGACGCTGCAGTGCGCACCATCGCTGGTAGCGCGCGCAGCATGGGCTTTGTGGTGGAGGGCTAAGACATGGCAAAGATCACGAAGCGTTTGAAGGCGGCCCAGGCCGCAGTGCAGCCGGGCAAGCTCTATGGCCTGGAAGAAGCCCTGACCATCGTCAAGAACAACGCCAAGGCGAAGTTCGCTGAGTCCGTGGACGTCGCCGTCCGCCTCGGCATTGACGCCAAGAAGTCCGACCAGGGTGTGCGTGGTTCGTCGCTGCTGCCGCACGGCACCGGTAAGACCGTCAAGGTCGCCGTGTTCGTGCCGGCGGGCGAGAAGGCCGAGGCCGCCAAGGCTGCCGGTGCTGATGCTGTCGGTATGGACGACCTGGCTGAGCGCATGCAGGCTGGTGATCTCGACTTCGGTCGCGTGATCGCTACGCCGGACGCGATGCGTGTGGTCGGTAAGCTTGGTCAGCTGCTCGGCCCCCGTGGCCTGATGCCGAACCCGAAGGACGGCTCGGTCACGGCCGACGTCGCCACGGCTGTCAAGAATGCCAAGGCCGGCCAGGTGAAGTTCCGCAACGACAAGGCGGGCATCATCCACGCCACCATCGGCAAGGCTAGCTTCGACGCTGCCCAGCTCGCGGACAACCTGAACGCTCTGGTCAACGACTTGCTGAAGGCCAAGCCGTCGACCGCCAAGGGTCAGTATCTGCAGAAGGTCGCTCTGTCGTCCACCATGGGCGTGGGCGTGCCGGTCGAAGTGTCGACTCTGTCGGTGTCGACCAAGTAACAAGTTCAAGTCCCGCACTGGCATGACTAGTGCGGGCACGTTTTTGAAGGCAGCCGCGGCCTAGTGCCAAGGCCGCCGTCAAAGACCGCAGGCGCGATCAACGCGCCACGACGACGAGCAGGGAGCTCGTGTTGGCAAGGAATCGCCGTCGTGGCAAGCGGGTTCGCTTAATCGGATTCCTCGCGGATCTGGCCTGCGTAGATGGTGTCGCCCCTTCTGGAATCCTAATGTTTTAGGAGTGTGTTCTGGAAAGGCCACCACCCGGGATCTCTGATCCCCGACGTCACGGACGGTGTCGCTCAGGACCGCAAGCGGCAGGAGCCGTAAGCGGAATTCATAAGAGGAGTGAAAAATGGCTCTGAATCTCTCTCAGAAGCAAGAAGTAGTCGCCGAACTGGCAGAAGTTGCCGCGAAGGCTCACTCCTTGGTCGCTGCCGAGTATGCGGGCACCACGGTCGAACAGATGACCGCGATGCGCAAGAAGGCTCGCGAATCCGGCGTGTTCTTGAAGGTTGTCAAGAACACGCTTGCATCGCGCGCTGTGGTAGGTACCGAGTTTGAGGTCGTCAAGGACGCCCTGACCGGTCCGCTGCTGTACGCATTCTCGACCGAGGAGCCCGGCGCTGCCGGTCGCCTGATCAAGGAATTCGCCAAGACCAACGACAAGCTGAAGGCGCGCGTCGTCTCGGTGGAAGGCAAGCTGCTTCCGGCCGAGCACGTCGAAGTGCTGGCGTCGCTGCCGACTCGCGAACAGGCACTGGCCATGCTGGCCCGTGTGCTGGCTGAGCCCGCTTCGATGTTCGCCCGCGTGGTCAAGGCTGTGGCCGACAAGCAGGGTGGTGGCGAAGTTGCCGCCGAGGCCCCGGCTGAAGCCGAGCCCGCCTAAGTTCGTTGACTATTCAATTCGAATCAATTTCCAGAGGTAAATGCAAATGTCCCTGACCAACGAACAGATCGTTGAAGCCGTCGCCGCCAAGTCGCTGATGGAAGTGATGGACCTGGTGAAGGCCATCGAAGAAAAGTTTGGCGTCACCGCCGCCGCCCCCGTGATGATGGCCGCTGGTCCGGCCGCTGCTGGCCCGGCTGTTGAAGAACAGACCGAGTTTGACGTCATCCTCAAGAGCGCAGGCGACAAGAAGGTCGACGTGATCAAGGCCGTCCGCGCCATCACGGGCCTGGGCCTGAAGGAAGCGAAGGACCTGACCGAAGCCGGTGGCGTCGTGAAGGAAGCCGCTTCGAAGGACGACGCTGCGAAGTTCAAGAAGGACCTCGAAGCTGCCGGCGCCACGGTCGAACTGAAGTAATTGGCGCTCTTGCGCGCCGTCAGTTTGATCTAGCGTCAAGCCAAGCCTGGGGGCGTAAGCCCCTGGGCTTTGCCTGTTGTCGGCAGGGAATGGGGAATAGGGAATTAGGGAGCAGCCCTTGAAGGTGGGTAGCTTTCGATTCTCTATTCCCGATTCTCTAATTTCCGACTCCCGATTCATCGAATACACAACCGAGGCGGTACCCACCATGACCTACTCGTTTACCGAGAAGAAGCGCATCCGCAAGGATTTCGGCAAGCGTCCCCCTGTTTTGGGCGTTCCGAACCTGCTGACCATCCAGACCGACTCTTATCGCGAATTCCTGCAGGAGCATGTCGCTCCCAAGCAGCGCGATGAGAAGGGTCTCCACGCCGCGCTGAAGTCCGTGTTCCCGATCGTGAGCTATTCGGGCAATGCCGCACTTGAGTATGTCGACTATCGCCTGGGCGAGCCGCCGTTTGATGAGCGCGAGTGCCGCAACCGCGGCATGACCTTCGGTGCGCCGCTGCGCGTGACCGTGCGTCTGGTCATCTATGACAAGGACAGCCCGGCCTCCAAGAAAGCCGTGAAGTACGTGAAGGAGCAAGAAGTCTACATGGGCGAAATTCCGCTCATGACCGACACCGGCACTTTCATCATCAACGGTACTGAGCGCGTCATCGTTTCGCAGCTGCATCGTTCGCCGGGCGTGTTCTTCGATCATGACCGCGGCAAGACGCATAGCTCCGGCAAGCTGCTGTTCTCGGCCCGTGTGATTCCTTACCGCGGCTCGTGGCTCGACTTCGAGTTCGACCCGAAGGATGCACTGTTCACGCGTATCGACCGTCGCCGCAAGCTGCCGGTGACGGTGCTGCTGCGTGCGCTTGGCTACACCAATGTCGAAATGCTCGACGTGTTCTTCGAGCATAACGTGTTCCACCTGGGGAAGAAGGGCGGCACCACGCTGGAGCTCGTCGCCGAGCGCCTGCGCGGCGAAACGTTGACCTTCGATCTGACCATTGGTGACACGGTGCTGGTGGAAGCCGGCAAGCGCATCACGGCGCGTCACGTGCGTCAGCTCGCCGCCGAGAACATCACTGCGCTGGAAGTGCCGGACGACTATCCGGTCGGCCGCATCCTCGCGATTGACGTCATCGACCCCAAGACCGGCGAACTGCTGGCCCAGGCCAACGACGAAATCACCGCCGAGCAGTTGGAAAACTTCCGCAAGGCCGGTATCGAAGTCGTGCCGACGCTCTACGTCAACGACCTGGATCGCGGTGCGTACATCTCGCACACCCTGCGTATCGACAACACCAAGACGCCGCTCGAGGCGCTGGTGGAAATCTATCGCATGATGCGCCCGGGCGAGCCGCCGACCAAGGACGCCGCGCAGAACCTGTTCTACAACCTGTTCTTCACCTTCGATCGCTACGACCTGTCGGCCGTCGGTCGCATGAAGTTCAACCGTCGCGTGGGCCGTCAGGAAATCACGGGTCCGGGCGTGTTGTTCGACAAGAGGTACTTCGCTGACCGCAAGGAAGAGGAAGCTCAGAAGCTCGTTGCCTCACAGGGCGACCGCTCCGACATCCTCGACGTGCTCAAGGTGCTTATCGACATCAAGAACGGTCACGGTACCGTCGACGATATCGATCACCTGGGCAACCGTCGCGTGCGTTCGGTCGGTGAAATGGCCGAGAACACCTTCCGCATTGGTCTGGTGCGCGTCGAGCGCGCGGTGCGTGAGCGCCTGTCGCTGGCGGAGTCCGAAGGTCTGACCCCGCAGGAACTGATCAACGCCAAGCCGGTTGCGGCGGCGGTGAAGGAGTTCTTCGGCTCGTCGCAGCTCAGCCAGTTCATGGATCAGAACAACCCGCTGTCGGAAGTGACGCACAAGCGTCGCGTCTCGGCACTGGGCCCAGGCGGTCTGACGCGTGAACGCGCAGGCTTCGAAGTGCGCGACGTGCATCCGACTCATTACGGCCGCGTCTGCACCATCGAAACGCCGGAAGGTCCCAACATCGGCCTGATCAACTCGCTCGCCGTTTACGCGCGCACCAACCAGTATGGCTTCCTCGAGACGCCGTACCGCAAGGTCGTGGGCGGCAAGGTCACTGACCAGGTGGATTACCTGTCGGCGATCGAAGAGGGCGATCATGTGATCGCGCAGGCGAACTCCCCGTTGAAGGACGGCGCGTTTGTCGAAGACTTCGTGTCTTGCCGTTTCCGTGGCGAGTCCGAGCTGCGTCCGTCTGCTGAAGTGGACTACATGGACGTTTCGCCCATGCAGACCGTGTCGGTGGCGGCAGCACTTGTGCCCTTCCTCGAGCACGACGACGCGAACCGCGCACTCATGGGCGCGAACATGCAGCGTCAGGCTGTGCCGACCCTGCGTTCGCAGACCCCGCTGGTGGGTACGGGTATCGAGCGCGCTGTGGCACGTGACTCGGGCGTCATCGTTACCGCCAAGCGCGGCGGCGTGATCGACCAGGTCGACGCGGGTCGTATCGTGGTACGCGTGAACGAGGAAGAAGTCGGCGACAACGATGCCGGCGTCGATATCTATACGCTGACCAAGTACACCCGCTCCAACCAGAACACCAACCTCAACCAGCGTCCGCTAGTGAACGTGGGTGATGTGGTGGCAAAGGGCGACACGTTGGCCGACGGTTCGTCGACCGACCTGGGCGAGCTCGCGCTCGGCCAGAACATGCTGATCGCCTTCATGCCGTGGAACGGCTACAACTTCGAAGACTCGATCCTGCTCTCCGAGCGCGTCGTGCAAGAAGACCGCTACACCTCGATCCACATCGAGGAGCTGTCGTGCATCGCGCGTGATACCAAGCTGGGCGCCGAGGAAATCACCGCCGACATCCCGAACGTGGGTGAGCAGGCACTGGCTCGCCTCGACGAATCAGGCATCGTGTACATCGGTGCGGAAGTGAAGGCCGGCGATATCATGGTCGGCAAGGTCACGCCGAAGGGCGAGAGCCAGCTTACGCCGGAAGAAAAGCTGCTGCGTGCGATCTTCGGCGAAAAGGCTTCCGACGTTAAGGACAGCTCGCTGCGCGTGCCGCCGGGTATGGACGGCACCGTCATCGACGTGCAGGTCTTCACTCGCGACGGTATCGAGAAGGACAAACGCGCCAAGCAAATCGAGGAAATGGAAGTCAAGCGCATCCGCAAGGATCTTGATGACCAGTTCCGCATTCTCGAGGGCGCGATCTACAACCGTATGCGCACCCAGCTCGTCGGCAAGACCGCGATGAGCGGTCCCGGCGGCCTCAAGCGCGGCGCCGAGATCACTGACGCTTACCTGGACGGTCTGAAGAAGGACGACTGGTTCAAGGTCAACGTCAAGGAAGAGGATGTAACCGAGTTCCTCGAGCGCGCGGCTGACCAGATCAAGCGCCATAAGGAAGAGTTCGACAAGCGCTTCAAGGAAAAGCAGGGCAAGATCACCCAGGGCGACGACCTTGCTCCGGGCGTGCTCAAGATGGTCAAGGTGTTCCTGGCCGTAAAGCGCCGCATCCAGCCGGGCGACAAGATGGCCGGTCGCCACGGTAATAAGGGTGTGGTGTCCAACGTGGTGCCGGTGGAGGACATGCCGTTCTCCGAAGACGGTACCTCGGTCGACATCGTGCTGAACCCGCTGGGCGTGCCGTCGCGTATGAACATCGGTCAGATTCTGGAAGTGCATCTTGGCTGGGCCGCAAAGGGTCTGGGTAAGAAGATCCAGAAGATGCTCGAAGCGCAGGCCAAGGTGGCGCAGATCCGTGAGTTCCTCGACCAGGTGTACAACCACCACGTCGCTGGCGCCGTGCAGCATGTCGACCTGAAGTCGTTGACCGACGAAGAAATCTTCGCCTTGGCCAACAACCTGCAGGAAGGCGTGCCGATGGCGACACCGGTGTTCGACGGTGCCGAGGAAACAGAGATCAAGGCGATGCTCAGGCTCGCTGATCTGCCGGAATCCGGCCAGACGGTGCTGTTCGACGGTCGTACTGGCGAGGCGTTCGATCGCCCGGTCACCGTGGGCTACATGCACTACCTGAAGCTGAACCACCTGGTCGACGACAAAATGCACGCGCGTTCGACCGGTCCGTACTCGCTCGTCACCCAGCAGCCGCTGGGCGGCAAGGCGCAGTTCGGTGGCCAGCGCTTCGGTGAAATGGAAGTCTGGGCGCTGGAAGCCTACGGCGCGGCCTACACCCTGCAGGAAATGCTGACGGTGAAGTCCGATGACGTGCAGGGCCGTAACCAGATGTACAAGAACATTGTCGACGGCAACCACGAGATGGCGGCGGGCATGCCGGAGTCCTTCAACGTGTTGGTGAAGGAAATCCGCTCGCTCGGTATCGATATTGATCTGGAAGAAGTGAAGTGAGTTGAGGACGAGACGAGGAATGAAGCTTCATTCCTCGGTCTCCCGATTGCCGATTCTCCATTCCCTATTTCCGATCTTCGGAGACATCCATGAAAGACCTGCTCAATCTGTTCAACCAGCAGCGCACCGCGCCTGACTTCGATGCGATCAAGATCGCCCTGGCTTCGCCAGAGCTGATCCGCTCGTGGTCGTACGGCGAAGTGAAGAAGCCGGAAACGATCAACTACCGCACCTTCAAGCCGGAGCGTGACGGCCTGTTCTGCGCCGCCATCTTCGGTCCTGTGAAGGATTACGAGTGCCTGTGCGGCAAGTACAAGCGCATGAAGCACCGCGGCGTGGTCTGCGAAAAGTGCGGCACCGAAGTCACCCTGGCCAAGGTGCGCCGCGAGCGCATGGGTCACATCGACCTGGCCTCGCCGGTCGCGCACATCTGGTTCCTCAAGTCGCTGCCGTCGCGCATCGGCCTGATGCTGGACATGACGCTGCGTGATATCGAGCGCATCCTGTACTTCGAAGCCTTCGTGGTGATCGATCCGGGTTTGACCGCGCTTGAGCGCGGCCAGCTGCTCAGCGAAGACCAGTACCTGGAAGCCGTGGAAGAGCATGGCGACGAGTTCGATGCCCGCATGGGTGCCGAGGCCGTCTATGAGCTGCTCAAGTCCCTGGACCTTCCGGGCGAAGTAGTGCGCCTGAAGGAAGAGATTGGCTCGACCAATTCCGAGACCAAGCTCAAGCGTCTCACGAAGCGCGTCAAGCTGATCGAAGCCTTCCTCGAGTCCGGCAACAAGCCGGAGTGGATGGTGCTGACCGTGCTGCCGGTGCTGCCGCCGGATCTGCGTCCGCTGGTGCCGCTCGATGGCGGTCGCTTCGCCACGTCCGATCTGAACGATCTGTACCGTCGCGTCATCAACCGCAACAACCGTCTGCGTCGCCTGCTTGAACTCAATGCGCCCGACATCATCGTGCGCAACGAAAAGCGCATGCTGCAGGAATCGGTCGATGCGTTGCTCGACAACGGCCGTCGCGGTCGTGCCATCACCGGCACGAACAAGCGCGCGCTGAAGTCGCTGGCCGACATGATCAAGGGTAAGCAGGGCCGCTTCCGTCAGAACCTGCTCGGCAAGCGCGTGGACTACTCCGGTCGTTCCGTGATCGTGGTGGGCCCGACCCTGCGTCTGCACCAGTGCGGCCTGCCGAAGAAGATGGCGCTTGAGCTGTTCAAGCCCTTCATCTTTGCCAAGCTTCAGGCTCGCGGCGAAGCGACCACCATTAAGGCCGCCAAGAAGCTCGTCGAGCGCGAAGAAGGCCAGGTGTGGGACATCCTCGAAGAGGTGATCCGCGAGCATCCCGTGATGCTTAACCGCGCACCGACGCTGCACCGTCTCGGCATCCAGGCGTTCGAGCCCAAGCTGATCGAAGGTAAGGCCATCCAGTTGCATCCGCTCGTCTGTACGGCATTCAACGCCGACTTCGACGGTGACCAGATGGCTGTGCACGTGCCGCTCTCGATCGAGGCGCAGCTCGAAGCCCGCGCTCTGATGATGGCGACCAACAACATCCTGTCGCCCGCCAACGGTGAGCCGATCATCGTGCCGACCCAGGACGTGGTGCTGGGGCTGTACTACATGACCCGCGAGCTGGTGAACGCGAAGGGCAATGGCATGGTGTTCTCGGGCATCGGCGAAGTCCGCCGCGCCTACGACAACCGCGCCGTGCAGCTGCACGCCAAGGTCAAGGTTCGCATCAACCAGGTGCAGATCGACGAAGACGGCAACCGCACCGAAGGTACCCAGATCGTCGATACGACCGTGGGTCGCGCGCTGCTGCTCGAAATCATGCCGGAAGGTCTGCCGTTCGCGCTGGCCAACACCGAGCTGACCAAGAAGAACATCTCGCGCCTGATCAACCAGTGCTATCGCCGCCTGGGCCTGAAGGACACCGTGATCTTCGGCGATCAGCTGATGTACACCGGTTTCCGCTTCGCCACGCGCGCGGGTATCTCCATCGGCATCGATGACATGATTATCCCGGATCAGAAGAAGCCGATCCTGGAAGAAGCCGAGAAGGAAGTGGTCGAGATCCAGGAGCAGTACCAGTCCGGTCTCGTGACCGCTGGTGAGCGCTACAACAAGGTCGTCGACATCTGGTCGCGCACTAACGAACTCGTCGCCAAGGCGATGATCGACGGTATCGGTACCGAGAAGGTGACCGATGCCGAAGGCAAGACGGTCAACCAGAAGTCCATGAACTCGCTGTACATCATGGCCGACTCGGGCGCTCGTGGTTCGGTCGCCCAGATTCGTCAGCTGGCCGGCATGCGTGGCCTGATGGCTCGCCCGGACGGTTCGATCATCGAGACGCCCATCAAGGCGAACTTCCGCGAAGGCCTGAACGTTCTGCAGTACTTCAACTCCACCCACGGTGCCCGTAAGGGTCTGGCGGATACGGCGTTGAAGACGGCGAACTCCGGTTACCTGACCCGTCGTCTCGTCGACGTGGCCCAGGACGTAGTGATCACCTCGTACGACTGCGGCACGGACGAAGGCGTCACCATGCAGCCGATCGTCGAAGGCGGCGACGTGGTCGAGCCGCTGCGCGACCGCGTGCTTGGCCGTGTGGCTCTGGAAGACGTCTACGGCCCGGGCGAAGACAACGAGCCGATCGTCACGCGCGACACCCTGCTGGACGAAGCCCTGGTCGAGAAGCTCGACAAGGCTGGCGTGCAGTCGATTAAGGTGCGCTCGCCCATCACCTGCTCTGCCGATCATGGCGTGTGCGCACTGTGCTACGGCCGCGACCTGGCCCGTGGTCACCTGGTGAACATGGGTGAGGCTGTTGGCGTCGTCGCTGCGCAGTCGATCGGTGAGCCGGGTACCCAGCTGACCATGCGTACGTTCCACATCGGTGGTGCGGCGTCTCGTGCGGCTGCCGTAGACAACGTGACGGTGAAGACCACCGGCACGCTGAAATTCAATAACCTCAAGACCGTGCATCACAACCAGGGTCACCTGGTGGCGGTGTCACGTTCGGGCGAAGTCAGCGTCATCGACGTCAACGGCCGTGAGCGTGAGCGCTACAAGGTGCCCTACGGCGCCACGATCACCGTCAAGGACGGCGATCCGGTCAAGGCTGGTCAGGCCGTGGCTAACTGGGATCCGCATACCCATCCGATCGTGTCGGAAGTGGCCGGTACCGTGCGCTTCATCGACTTCATCGATGGCATCACCGTGCAGAGCCAGACCGACGAACTGACCGGTCTGGAATCGGCAGTGGTGACCGATCCGAAGCGCCGTGGTACGGCTGCCAAGGACCTGCGCCCGATCGTGCGCCTGGAAGATGCCAAGGGTCGCGAGCTGAAGCTGCCGGGCACCGACGTGCCGGCGCAGTACATGCTCCCGGCCGGTGCCATCGTGTCAATCCAGAACGGTGCACAGGTGGGCGTGGGTGACGTGGTCGCTCGTATCCCGCAGGAAACCTCCAAGACCCGCGACATCACGGGTGGTCTGCCCCGCGTGGCCGACTTGTTCGAAGCGCGCAAGCCCAAGGAACCGGCGATCCTCGCCGAGCGCTCGGGCGTCATCAGCTTCGGCAAGGACACCAAGGGCAAGCAGCGCCTCATCATCAAGGACGTGGACGGCAACGAGCACGAAGAGCTGATTCCGAAGTGGCGTCAGGTCATCGTGTTCGAAGGCGAGCACGTGGAGAAGGGCGAAACCGTGGTGGACGGCGAGCCCAGCCCGCACGACATCCTGCGCCTGCTGGGTGTCGAGCCGCTGGCTTCCTACCTGGTCAAGGAAATCCAGGACGTCTACCGTCTGCAGGGCGTGAAGATCAACGACAAGCACATCGAAGCGATCATTCGCCAGATGTTGCGCAAGGTGGAGATCACCGATCCGGGTGAGAGTCACTACCTGCGTGGTGAGCAGGTCGAGCGTGTTCGCATCAATGGCGAAAACGCTCGCGCCGTTAAGCGTGGCGAGCGTCCGGCGGAGTTCCAGTCGGTGCTGCTCGGTATCACCAAGGCTTCGTTGGCTACGGAATCCTTCATCTCGGCAGCTTCCTTCCAGGAAACGACCCGAGTCTTGACGGAAGCGGCGGTCCGTGGCACGCGTGACACCTTGCGTGGCCTGAAGGAAAATGTTATTGTCGGCCGTCTTATTCCGGCAGGTACGGGTCTGGCGTATCACGCATCGCGTCATCGTCAGGGTGGTCTGACCGCCTCGGAGCTCGAAACCCTTTCTGGCTCCGCTTCGTCGGCTTCCTTCGCAGAAGCCACCACCGGTAGCGACATTGGTGTGGAGTAAGCCCCTCACGGGCTCTACTCGCTGACATACGAAAAGAGGCGCAAGGAGTGCGCCTCGTGTTCGGGCCAGGGCCGGCAGGGCGTCAGCTTGTCTGTGACAGGCTGCCCATGTTAAATTCCCGCTTCTTGGCAGACCGAGCCGGTTCGGTCTGCCTTTATGTTTCTCAGGAACAGCTTCAATGACGACAGTCAATCAGTTGGTTCGCAAATCCCGTAGCCCGAAGACCTACAAGAGTGCTTCGCCGGCTTTGCAGAACAGCCCGCAGCGTCGCGGCGTGTGCACGCGCGTCTACACCACCACCCCGAAGAAGCCGAACTCGGCGCTGCGTAAGGTTGCCAAGGTGCGCCTGACGAACGGCTACGAAGTCATCAGCTACATCGGTGGCGAAGGTCACAACCTGCAGGAGCACTCCGTGGTCCTGATCCGCGGCGGTCGCGTCAAGGATCTGCCGGGTGTGCGTTACCACACGGTGCGCGGCAGTCTCGACTGCGCCGGCGTCACCAAGCGCCGTCAGTCGCGCTCCAAGTACGGCGCCAAGCGCCCGAAGTCCTGATCTTTAGGAATTAACTATGTCGCGTAAAGGTTCACATCCCGCCCGTCTGATCCTGCCGGATCCCAAGCACGGTAGCCAGCTGATCGCTCGCTTCATCAACATGGTGATGAAGAGCGGCAAGAAGTCGGTTGCAGAAAGCATCGTCTATGGCGCGCTTGCCCACCTCGGCGAAAAGAACGCTGAGCCGGTGCAGCTCGTCGAGAAGGCACTGAACAACATCGCTCCGGCGGTCGAGGTGAAGTCGCGTCGTGTCGGCGGCGCTACCTATCAGGTGCCTGTCGAAGTGCGTCCGGGTCGCCGTATGGCGCTCGCCATGCGCTGGGCCATCGATTCCGCCCGCAAGCGCGGCGAGACCTCGATGCCGCGCAAGCTGGCCGCCGAGTTGCTCGAAGCTTCCGAGAATCGCGGTGGCGCGATCAAGAAGCGCGAAGAGACGCACCGCATGGCAGAGGCCAACAAGGCCTTCTCGCATTACCGCTGGTAAGCAGTACAGCTAGAACTTTCAGAGGTTAAGACCGTGGCACGCACCACTCCTATCGAGCGCTACCGCAACTTCGGCATCATGGCCCACATCGATGCCGGCAAGACCACCACCACGGAGCGCATCCTGTTCTACACCGGCGTCAGTCATAAGATTGGCGAGGTGCATGACGGTGCAGCAACGATGGACTGGATGGAGCAGGAGCAGGAGCGCGGCATCACCATTACGTCGGCGGCAACGACGGCGTTCTGGAAGGGCATGGATCGTTCCTTGCCTGAGCACCGCTTCAACATCATCGACACCCCAGGTCACGTGGACTTCACCATCGAAGTGGAGCGTTCGCTCCGCGTGCTCGACGGTGCGGTGTTCGTGCTCTGCGCCGTGGGTGGTGTGCAGCCGCAGTCGGAAACCGTCTGGCGTCAGGCCAACAAGTACAAGGTGCCGCGCCTTGCGTTCGTCAACAAGATGGATCGTACTGGCGCGAACTTCTACAAGGTGGTTGACCAGCTGAAGGCTCGTCTGGGTGCGAACCCCGTGCCGATGCAGGTGCCGATCGGTGCCGAAGACAACTTCGAAGGCGTGGTCGACCTGCTCAAGATGAAGGCGATCGTGTGGGACATGGAGTCCCAGGGCATGAAGTTCGAGTACGCGGACATTCCGGCCAACCTCGCGGACAAGGCTGCAGAAGCCCATTCGTACATGGTCGAGTCGGCGGCCGAGGCGACCGAAGAGCTGATGAACAAGTACTTGGAAGAGGGTGACCTCACCGAGGAAGAGATCATTGGCGGTCTGCGCGCACGCACGCTGTCCAGCGAGATCATCCCGGTTTTCTGCGGTACCGCGTTCAAGAACAAGGGCGTGCAGGCGATGCTTGACGCCGTGGTCAACCTGTTGCCGTCGCCGATCGACCGCCCGCCGGTGGCCGGTCTGGACGAAGACGACAAGGAGGCCACGCGCAAGGCTGACGATGCCGCGCCATTCTCTGCGCTCGCGTTCAAGATCATGACCGACCCGTTCGTGGGCTCGCTCACGTTCTTCCGCGTCTACTCGGGCACGCTCAATGCGGGTGACCAGGTGTACAACCCGGTCAAGTCCAAGAAGGAGCGCATTGGCCGCATCCTGCAGATGCACGCCAACGAGCGTCAGGAGCTGAAGGAAGTCCGTGCTGGCGATATCGCCGCAGCGGTCGGCCTGAAGGACGTGACAACCGGTGACACGCTGTGCTCGCAGGATCACATCATCACCCTGGAGCGCATGACGTTCCCGGAGCCGGTGATTTCGATGGCGGTGGAGCCGAAGACCAAGTCGGACCAGGAAAAGATGGGTATCGCCCTCGGCCGTCTGGCTGCGGAAGATCCCTCGTTCCGCGTTCGTACGGACGAGGAGTCGGGCCAGACGATCATTTCGGGCATGGGCGAGCTTCACCTGGATATCCTGGTGGACCGCATGAAGCGCGAGTTCAACGTAGAAGCCAACGTCGGTAAACCGCAGGTGGCCTACCGCGAAACGATTCGCTCGTCGGACGTCAAGTCGGACTACAAGCACGCCAAGCAGTCGGGTGGTAAGGGTCAGTACGGTCACGTGGTGATCGAGCTGTCACCGATGACCGAAGAAGATCGTAAGAGCACGGACGTCAAGAATGACTTCCTGTTCATCAACGACATCACGGGCGGCGTGATCCCGAAGGAATTCATCCCTTCGGTGGAGAAGGGCCTGCGCGAAACCATCACCAGCGGTCCGCTGGCTGGATTCCCGGTGGTGAACGTGAAGGTCAAGCTGGTCTTCGGTTCGTACCACGACGTCGACTCGTCCGAAATGGCGTTCAAGCTCGCCGCGTCGATGGCGTTCAAGCAGGGCTTCGCGAAGGCGTCGCCGGTGCTGCTCGAGCCGATCATGAAGGTCGAGGTGGTGACGCCGGAAGATTACGTCGGCGACGTCATGGGCGACCTGAGCCGTCGTCGCGGCCTGCTTCAGGGCCAGGACGACACGCCGTCAGGCAAGACCATCAACGCGATGGTCCCGCTGGGCGAGATGTTCGGTTATGCGACGACCATTCGTTCGCTGACCCAGGGTCGCGCCACCTTCACGATGGAGTTCGACCACTACGCTGAAGCGCCGAACAACATCGCTGAGCAGGTCATGAAGAAGGCCTGATAGGGCCTTCTTCCTCCAACTACCGTTCTTTTTTAGAGGTTTAAGTCATGGCAAAGGGTAAATTCGAGCGCACCAAGCCGCACGTCAACGTCGGCACGATTGGTCACGTGGACCACGGCAAGACGACGCTGACGGCCGCACTGACCAAGGTCGGCGCAGAGCGCTTCGGTGGCGAATTCAAGGCGTATGACGCGATTGACGCGGCGCCGGAAGAAAAGGCACGTGGTATCACGATTTCGACGGCTCACGTCGAATACGAATCGCCGAACCGCCACTACGCCCACGTGGACTGCCCGGGCCACGCCGACTACGTGAAGAACATGATCACGGGTGCCGCGCAGATGGACGGCGCGATCCTGGTGTGCTCGGCCGCTGACGGCCCGATGCCGCAGACCCGCGAACACATTCTGCTGTCCCGTCAGGTGGGCGTGCCCTACATCGTCGTGTTCCTGAACAAGGCCGACATGGTGGACGACGCCGAGCTGCTCGAGCTGGTCGAGATGGAAGTGCGTGAACTGCTGTCGAAGTACGAGTTCCCGGGCGACGACACCCCGATCATCAAGGGTTCGGCCAAGCTGGCGCTGGAAGGCGACCAGTCGGAAATCGGCGTGCCGGCGATCATCGCCCTCGTGGAGGCGCTGGATACCTATATTCCGGAGCCGCAGCGTGCGATCGACCAGCCGTTCCTGATGCCGGTGGAAGACGTGTTCTCGATCTCCGGCCGCGGCACCGTGGTGACCGGTCGTATCGAGCGCGGCATCATCAAGGTCGGTGACGAAGTCGAAGTGGTGGGCATCCGCCCGACCCAGAAGACCACCGTCACGGGCGTGGAAATGTTCCGCAAGCTGCTGGACCAGGGTCAGGCAGGCGACAACGCCGGTCTGCTGCTCCGCGGCCTGAAGCGCGACGACGTCGAGCGTGGTCAGGTGCTGGCCAAGCCGGGCACGATCACCCCGCACACCGACTTCGAGGCTGAGGTGTATGTGCTGTCGAAGGACGAAGGTGGTCGTCACACCCCGTTCTTCAAGGGCTACCGTCCGCAGTTCTACTTCCGCACGACCGACGTGACCGGCGCGATTGAGCTGCCGGAAGGCGTGGAAATGGTCATGCCGGGCGACAACATCAAGGTGGTTGTCAGCCTGATCCACCCGATCGCCATGGACCAGGGTCTGCGCTTCGCTATTCGCGAAGGCGGCCGTACCGTCGGTGCCGGCGTGGTGGCCAAGGTCATCAAGTAAGACTCTCGGATTGCCCCCCCTCGGGTGGTAACCTAGAAAAAACCGGCCTTATGGCCGGTTTTTTTATGGTGTTCAGCAAAAAGAAGTATTTAGGGCTTTTCTTTGGCTAAATTTAACGCTATAGTCGCGGTCTTGCCTGTCATCCGATCTTTGATTTGGGTGGCCTTACAGCGAAATGAGGCACAGGAAGTGCTTCGAGTTCGCTGGCCTGGATGGCCACTACGCAGGAAAGGGCTTAGACAACGAAGCGTGACGCTTTGTTGACCTAGCCATTTCGCGCGTTTTATACTTTTCTGTCTGGGTGGGCCCGTTTTGGGCCTGCCCAGTCTTTTAAGGTCGATTTCGCGGCATTGAAGTCGCTTGCCGTATCGACTGGCAGTAACTAGCGACAACGGGTTGTGCGGATGGGCGAGAAGCTCATCCGATTCACAGAATTTGTTCTTTCGAAAACAGGACACGGTTTATGGCGAACCAAAAAATTCGCATTCGGCTCAAGGCGTACGATCACCGTCTGATCGACCGCTCGGCCAGCGAAATCGTCGAGACGGCCAAGCGCACTGGCGCAACGGTGCTCGGCCCGATTCCGCTCCCGACCAAGATTGAGCGTTATACCATTCTGGTGTCGCCGCACGTCGACAAGGATGCCCGCGACCAGTACGAGACCCGTACTCACAAGCGTGTGCTTGACATCGTCGACCCCAACGACAAAACCGTGGACGCGCTCATGAAGCTGGACCTCGCCGCTGGCGTGGACGTTCAGATCAAGCTTGGTTGAGCGAGAGACAGGATACGAAGATGAGTATCGGACTAGTTGGCCGCAAATGCGGCATGAGCCGACTCTTCACTGAAGATGGCCGTTCGATTCCGGTGACCCTCATTGAGGCCACCCCGAATCGCGTCACGCAGCTGAAGACGGAAGAAAACGATGGTTACAGCGCTGTGCAGGTCGCAGCCGGCGTCAAGCGCGCCAGCCTGCTGACGCAGCCGCTGAAGGGCCATTACGCGAAGGCGAAGGTTGAGCCGGGTCGTGGTCTTTGGGAGTTCCGCGTATCTGCCGACGATCTCGGCAAGTACAGCGTGGGCGCCGAGATCAAGGCCGATGACGTGTTCCAGGCGGGTCAGATCGTTGACGTCGCTGGCGTGTCGAAGGGCAAGGGCTTCCAGGGCACCATCAAGCGTTGGAACTTCACCATGGGTGACGCGACCCACGGTAACTCGCTGTCGCATCGTGCGCCGGGTTCTATCGGTCAGCGTCAGACCCCGGGTCGCGTGTTCCCGGGCAAGAAGATGTCGGGCCACATGGGTGCGGTGAACCGCACGCAGCAGGGTCTCGAAGTGGTCAAGGTCGACGCCGAGCGTCATCTGATTGCGGTGAAGGGCGCGGTGCCGGGTGCTACCGGCGGCGACGTCATCATCCGTCCGACGACCAAGGGCTGAGGAGAGACGCCATGGAACTCAATGTTATTGGCGCCAAGCCGCTCAACGTGTCGGACGAAGTGTTCGGCGGTGAGCTTAAGCAGGCCCTGATCCACCAGGTGGTCGTTGCCTATCAGGCAGGCGGTCGCGCTGGCACGCAGTCGCAGCTTTCGCGCGGCGAAATGTCCGGCACCACCAAGAAGTTCAAGAAGCAGAAGGGCGGCGGCGCCCGTCACGGTGACTACCGTGCACCGATCTTTGTCGGTGGTGGCCGCACGTTCGCTGCCAAGCCGCGCAGCTACGAGCAGAAGGTCAACCGCAAGTCGTATCGCGTTGCCATCCGTTCGATCCTGGCCGAGCTGGTTCGTCAAGACCGTCTGAAGGTGGTCGAGAGCTTCGGCATCGAATCGCCCAAGACTAAGGCGATGGTTGCCAAGCTGGCTGAACTGCAGGTCTCGGGTCGCGTGCTGCTGGTGTCGGAAGACGCCAACGAAGCTACCTTCCTGGCTGCGCGCAACATCCCGTACATCCACGTAGTGGACGTGTTGGCGCTGAATCCGGTCAGTCTGGTCGGTTCGGACCACATCGTCATGACCGTCGATGCGGTGAAGAAGATCGAGGAGTGGCTGGCATGAGCAACGAACGCATTCTGAATACGCTGCGTGCGCCGCACATCTCGGAAAAGGCCGCGCGTCTCGCCGAGAAGAACCAGTACGTATTCGTGGTTGCTCCCGAAGCAACCAAGGCCGATGTCCGCGCAGCGGTGGAGCAGATGTTCGACGTCAAGGTCGAGCAGGTGAACCTCGTCAATGCCAAGGGCAAGGTCAAGTCCTTCCGTTTCCGCACTGGCAATCGCCAGGGCAAGCGTAAGGCCTATGTCCGCCTCGCCGATGGCCAGACCATCGACGTGTCGGCCAAAGCCTGAGCCAGGAGTTGAATTGAGATGGCACTGATCACTCACAAGCCGACCTCCCCCGGTCGTCGCGACGCAGTCAGCGTTCGCACCGAGGGCCTTCACAAGGGCGCGCCGTACGCGGCGTTGACCGAAGCGAAGACCAAGAACGGCGGTCGCAATAACTACGGTCGTATCACTGTTCGCCACCAGGGTGGTGGTCACAAGCAGCGTTATCGCATCATCGATTTCAAGCGCGACAAGGAAGGCATCGCTGCCACGGTCGAGCGTATTGAATACGATCCGAACCGTACCGCGCATATCGCTTTGTTGTGCTATGCCGACGGCGAGCGTCGTTACATCATTGCTCCGAAGGGCGTGCAGGCGGGCGACCGTCTCGTGTCGGGTAGCGATGCACCGATCAAGGTTGGCAACAGCCTGCCGCTGCGCGCGATCCCGGTGGGCTCGACCATTCACTGCATCGAGATGCGTCCGGGCAAGGGTGCGCAGATCGCGCGCTCGGCCGGTGCTTCGGTCCAGCTGGTGGCTCGTGAATCCGGTTACGCCACGCTGCGTCTTCGCTCCGGCGAAATGCGCCGCGTGCCGGTCGATTGCCGCGCCACCATCGGTGAAGTGGGCAATGGCGAGCACAGCCTGAAGAAGCTCGGCAAGGCCGGCGCGAAGCGCTGGTTGGGTATTCGTCCCACCGTTCGCGGTGTGGTGATGAACCCGGTCGACCATCCGCACGGCGGTGGTGAGGGCAAGACCTCTGGCGGTCGTCACCCGGTTTCTCCGTGGGGTACGCCGGCCAAGGGCTACAAGACGCGCTCGAACAAGCGCACCCAGCAGTTCATCGTGCGTCGTCGCAAGTAATAGGAAACGATCATGCCGCGCTCTCTAAAGAAAGGTCCGTTTGTCGACCTGCACCTCGTAAAGAAGGTGGAAGCCGCCGTTTCCGCCAATAACAAGCGCCCGATCAAGACCTGGTCGCGTCGCTCGATGATCCTGCCGGAGATGGTCGGCTTGACCATCGCCATCCACAATGGCCGTCAGCATGTCCCAGTGCTGGTCAACGAGAACATGGTCGGGCACAAGCTCGGCGAGTTCGCGACGACCCGCACCTTCAAGGGCCATGGCGGCGACAAGAAGGGCAAGTGATGAGCACTGAAGCCAAAGCGATCCTGCGCAGCGCCCGCATTTCGGCGCAGAAGGCACGCCTGGTAGCTGACCTGGTCCGCGGTTTGCCCGTGGGCCGTGCCAGCGACGTGCTCCAGTTCACCAACAAGAAGGCCGCAGCCATTGTTCGCAAGGTGCTGCTGTCGGCCGTCGCCAACGCCGAGAACAACCTCGGCGCTGACGTCGATGAGCTGAAGGTCTCGCGTATCTTCGTGGACGAAGGTCCGGCGATGAAACGTATGTACGCCCGCGCCAAGGGCCGCGGTTCCCGCATCCTGAAGCGCACGAGCCACATCACTGTGGTCGTTGGCAACTAAAGAGGACGTAGACGATGGGTCATAAAGTTCATCCCACCGGTATCCGCCTCGGCATTGCCAAGGACTGGAACTCGAAGTGGTACGCCAATAAGGGCGAATACGCCCAGTACCTCGCGGCCGATCTGAAGGTTCGCGAGATGCTGCGCAAGAAGCTGGCTCAGGCCGGCATCTCCAAGATTCTCATCGAACGCCCGGCCAAGACGGCTCGCGTGACGATCCACACCGCTCGTCCGGGCGTGGTGATCGGTAAGAAGGGTGAGGATATCGAGAAGCTGCGCAAGGAAGTCAGTCAGCTGATGGGCGTTCCGGCGCACATCAACGTCAGCGAGGTGCGCAAGCCCGAGATTGACGCGCAGCTGGTTGCCGAATCCATTGCACAGCAGCTTGAGCGTCGCATCATGTTCCGCCGCGCCATGAAGCGTGCGGTCGGTAATGCGATGCGCTTGGGCGCCCTGGGTATCAAGATCAATGTCTCTGGCCGTCTGAACGGCGCTGAGATTGCTCGTTCCGAATGGAGCCGCGAAGGTCGCGTGCCGCTGCATACGCTGCGCGCCGACATCGACTACGGCACCGCCGAGGCTCATACGACCTACGGCGTCATCGGCATCAAGGTGTGGATCTACAAGGGCGAGATCTTCGATCTGTCCCAGATCAACCAGGAGTCGAAGGAAGAGCAGTCCCAGCCGCGCCGCGAGGGTGGTGAGGGTCGTCGTGAATCGCGTCGCGAGGGCGGTGAAGGCCGTCGCGAGCGGACGGCGAAGTAAGGAGAGTTGCCATGCTGCAACCCAAGCGAACCAAATTCCGTAAGCAGTTTAAGGGCCGCAACGATGGTCTGGCTTTCTCCTCGAATCTCGTCAGCTTTGGCGAGTTCGGTCTGAAGGCCACCACGTTCGGCGCGCTGACCGCTCGTCAAATCGAAGCCGGTCGTCGTTGCATCACCCGCTTCGTCAAGCGTGGTGGCAAGCTGTGGATCCGTGTGTACCCGGACAAGCCGATTACCAAGAAGCCCATCGAAGTTCGAATGGGTGCCGGTAAGGGTGGCGTCGAATACTGGGTCGCTCCGATCCAGCCGGGCCGCATGCTCTATGAAATCGAGGGTATCGACGAGGCCACAGCACGCGAGGCGTTTCGCCTGGCCGCTGCCAAGCTCTCGGTCCAGACCCAATTCGTGACCCGGGCGGTGATGTGATATGGCCATCAAAGATCTGACCAACAAGACGGCCGAAGAGCTGAATAAGCACCTGCTGGACCTGCGCAAGGAGCAGTTCAACTTGCGCATGCAGAAGGGCACCGGCCAGCTCAACCAGCCGCACCAGCTGCGCCGCGTTCGGCGCGACATCGCCCGCACGAAGTTCGTGCTCGGCGGCAAGAAGTAAGGGACGGCCGATATGAGCGACAACAAAAAGCAGACGCGCACCCTCGAGGGCCGCGTCATTAGTAACAAGATGGACAAGACCGTGACGGTCCTGATCGAGCGCCAGGAACAGCATCCGCTGATCGGCAAGATCATCCGTCGTTCGACCAAGCTTCACGCCCAGGACGACCTGGGTGCGAACGAGGGCGACCTGGTCCGCATTGCAGAATGCCGTCCCTTGTCCAAGACCAAGCATCACCGCGTGGTCGAAATCGTCACTCGCGCTAACGTCTAAGGGAGGGTGCAGACATGATTCAGATGCAAAGCACGCTTTCCGCGGCCGATAACAGCGGTGCCAAGGAACTGATGTGTATCAAGGTGCTCGGTGGCTCCAAGCGCCGTTACGCCGCGATCGGTGACGTGATCAAAGTCACCGTGAAGGATGCCATTCCCCGCGGCAAGGTGAAGAAGGGCGAGGTGTACAACGCCGTGGTGGTTCGTACCGCCAAGGGTGTGCGTCGTCCCGATGGCTCGCTGATCCGTTTCGACGGTAATGCAGCGGTCCTCCTCAACAACAAGCTCGAGCCGATCGGCACCCGTATTTTCGGGCCGGTTACCCGCGAGCTGCGCAGCGAGAAGTTCATGAAGATCGTCTCGCTCGCGCCCGAAGTGCTCTGAGCGGAGGCCAGACATGAACCGTATCCGCAAGGGTGATCAGGTCCTCGTGATCACCGGCAAAAACAAGGGTCAGCGCGGTGACGTGCTGCGCGTCGATGGCGAGCGTGTGTTCGTCTCCAACGTGAACTTGGTCAAGCGTCACACCAAGCCGAACCCGCAGGCCAACCAGGCTGGCGGCATCGTCGAGCGTGAGGCTTCGATCCACATCTCCAACGTCCAGCTGTTCAACTCCGCCACGGGCAAGGGTGAACGCGTTGGCGCCAAGACGCTCTCTGATGGGCGTAAGGTGCGCGTGTTCCGTTCCTCCGGCGAAGTTGTGGACGCGTAAGGAATCAACGTTATGACGACGCGTCTCGAAACGTTTTACAAAGACCAGGTCATCCAGAAGCTCACCGAGCGCTTTGGTTACCAGAACGTGATGCAGGTTCCCCGCATCACCAAGATCACGCTGAACATGGGCGTGGGCGAAGCTGCGGGCAACAAGAAAGTGCTCGAGAACGCCGTGGCTGACATGGCCAAGATCTCCGGCCAGAAACCGATCCAGACCAAGGCCCGCGTGTCGGTCGCCTCGTTCAAGATCCGTGACGGTTGGCCGATCGGCTGCAAAGTTACGCTGCGCCGTGCCCAGATGTGGGAATTCCTTGATCGCCTGATCAACATCTCGTTGCCGCGTACGCGCGACTTCCGTGGTGTGTCGGGTCGCGCTTTTGACGGCCGCGGTAACTACAACTTCGGCATCAAAGAGCAGATCATCTTCCCGGAAATCGACTTCGATGCCGTCGATGCCATGCGCGGTATGGATATTTCCATCACCACCACGGCAAAGTCTGATGACGAAGCCAAGGCGCTGCTGGAAGCGTTTAGCTTCCCGTTCCGCAACTAAGAGAGCCGCGAGAGACACATGGCCAAGACCTCAATGGTTAACCGCGACCTCAAGCGGACCAAGCTCGTCAAGAAGTACGCCGCCAAGCGCGCCGAACTGAAGGCGATTGTGCTGAGCCCCACCGCCTCCTATGAGGAGAAGATGGAAGCTCAGACGAAGCTGCAGAAGCTGCCGCGCGACGCAAGTCCTGCTCGTCAGCGTACCCGCTGTGCTCTGACCGGCCGCCCGCGCGCCGTGTATCAGAAGTTCGGTCTGGGTCGCAACAAGCTGCGCGAAGCCACCATGCGTGGTGACGTGCCTGGTCTCCGTAAGGCCAGCTGGTAATACCCCAAACTGGGCGGGGTAGGGTGTGAGCCTTACCTCGTTCCGATGCGGCGGCAAGCCTTTGGCTCGCCGCCGTTGGCGTGATTTCGCGCCGTTATTCGCAAAGCCGGAAAAATGCTGCTATAGTCGTCGGTCTGCGTTCCTGCAGGCTGGCTCTATGCCGGCATACAACTCAAAACAGATTTCCGGTTTTTCGGATATCGGTGCACTCTGAAGGATGTTTTCATGAGCATGACTGATCCCATCGCCGATCTGTTTACGCGCATCCGCAATGCCCAGCTCACGGGCAAGCAGGCCGTAAACATGCCGTCGTCGAAGCTGAAGGTGGCTATCGCCAACCTTCTCAAGAATGAGGGCTATATCCTCGACGCCAAGGCCTCCAGCGTGGAAGGCAAGCCGGTGCTCGAGATCAAGCTCAAGTATTTCGAAGGCCGTCCGGCTATCGAATCCATTGCCCGTGTCAGCCGCTCTGGTCTCCGCGTCTACCGCGGTAAGGACGAGCTGCCGAAGGTCCTCGGTGGCCTGGGTATCTCGATCATCTCGACTTCCGCCGGTCTGCTGACCGACGCGCAGGCCCGTTCCAAGGGTCTGGGCGGCGAAGTCATCGGCCAGGTCGCATAAGGAGCCGACGATGTCCCGCGTTGCCAAACAGCCGATTACCCTGCCGAAGGGCGTTGAGATCACCTCGAACGCCAATGGCATCACCGTCAAGGGCCCGAAGGGCACTCTGGCGACCCACGCCCTGCCGGGCGCATCCGTCTCCATCGAAAACGGCGTGGCGAATGTCACCGTGGCCGAAGGTGCCGACGACAAGTTCGGGGGCACCCTGCGCGCACTGCTGGCCAATATGGTCAAGGGCGTTTCCGACGGTTACGAGCGCAAGCTCGAGCTGGTCGGCGTGGGCTACCGTGCCTCGATGGCCGGCAAGTCGCTGAATATCGCCCTGGGCTTCTCGCATCCAGTCGTGTTCGATGCGCCGGAAGGCATCACCATCGAAACCCCGACGCAGACTGAAATCCTCATCAAGGGTTCGGACAAGCAGCGCGTGGGTGAAGTGGCCGCCAAGATCCGTGGCTTCCGTCCGCCGGAACCCTATAAGGGCAAGGGCGTGCGCTACTCCGGCGAGAAGATCACCCTGAAGGAAGCCAAGAAGGCCTAATCGCCTATCCGCTTCCTGGAGAGAACACGATGAACAAGAACGATTCCCGCCTGCGTCGCGCCAAGGCCACTCGCGCCCACATTCGCAAGCTCGCCGTTGCTCGTCTGTCGGTGCATCGCACCGGTCAGCACTTGTACGCGCAGGTGTTCGCGGCCGACGGTCTGAGCGTGGTGGCTGCCGCCTCCACCCTGCAGAAGTCGGTTGCCGAGAGCCTGAAGGGCACGAAGAACCTGACCGCTGCTGCTGCTGTCGGCAAGGCCGTGGCTGAGCGTGCACTGGCTGCTGGTATCCAGTCCGTGGCGTTCGATCGCTCGGGCTTCCGCTTCCACGGTCGCATCAAGGCTCTGGCCGATGCGGCTCGTGAGGCCGGCCTGAAGTTCTAAGCCGGTCCGGTTTCAGGTGCCGGTTTCGGCCGGCACTTGAACGCTTCAGAAGTACCTACAACTCCAAGCGGCATAGCCGCAAGCAAAAGTCCCGGTTCGCTGGGCATACGGAAAAAGAACATGTCTTCTACCGATCGCGAAAATTCGGACGGCCTGCTCGAGAAGTTGATTGCCGTCAACCGCGTGGCCAAGACCGTCAAGGGTGGCCGCCAGATGAGCTTCACTGCGCTGACCGTGGTTGGCGACGGCGAAGGCCGCGTGGGTTTTGGTTATGGCAAGGCGCGTGAAGTGCCGGTCGCTATCTCCAAGGCCATGGAGCGCGCCCGTCGCCAGATGGTGAGCATCGACCTGAACAACGGCACCCTGTGGTACGCCATCAAGGCCAACCACGGCGCAGCCCGCGTGTTCATGCAGCCGGCTTCTGAAGGTACCGGTGTCATCGCCGGCGGCGCCATGCGCGCTGTACTGGAAGTGGTGGGCGTGAAGAACGTGCTGGCCAAGGCTGTCGGCTCGCGTAATCCGATCAACTTGGTCCGCGCGACCATCAAGGGTCTGCAGGCTGTTGCGTCGCCGAAGCAGATCGCTGCCAAGCGTGGCAAGACTCTGGAAGAGGTGCTGGGCAATGGCTAAGAGCAACGAAACCGCCGCCACTGTGCGCGTGCGCCTGGTCAGGGGTCTGCGCGGTGTGCAGAGCCGCCATCGCCTGAGCGTCCAAGCGCTGGGCCTGAGCAAGCTCAACGACGTCCGTGAATTGAAAGACAGCCCGCAGGTTCGCGGTCTGATCAACACGGTCTATTACCTCGTGCGGGTTGAGGAGTAATCACCATGCGTCTTAACGACATCAAGCCGGCCGCCGGTTCCCGCAAGACCCGCCTTCGCGTGGGTCGCGGTATCGGTTCGGGCCTGGGCAAGACCGCCGGTCGCGGTCACAAGGGTCAGCACGCCCGCGCGGGCGGCACCCATAAGTACGGTTTCGAAGGCGGTCAGATGCCGCTGCAGCGCCGCCTGCCGAAGGTCGGCTTCCGTTCGCTCAAGAAGAAAGAGAGCCAGGAAGTGTTCCTTTACCAGCTGGCTACCCTGAAGGCGGACGTGATCGACACGATCGCACTGCACCAGGCTGGCTTGATCGACAGCCATGCCAAGAAGGTCAAGGTTGTTCTCAAGGGCGAGATCGGCCGCGCAGTGAAGCTGTCGGGCGTGCTCGCCACGGCCGGCGCCAAGGCAGCGATCGAAGCTGCCGGCGGCAGCGTGGAGTAATCACGTGGCGTCAGCCCAGGGCACATCGCTCGGATCGCTCGGCAAGCTGACGGAATTGCGTCAGCGCATCTTCTTCGTGATTGGTGCGCTGATCGTTTACCGTCTTGGTTCCTTCATCCCGGTTCCCGGTGTTAACCCGGAAGCCATGACGAACCTGATCGAGCAGGGCGGCGGCCTGATGAACATGTTCAACATGTTCTCGGGTGGCTCGCTGGCACGTTTTTCAGTGTTCGCACTTGGCGTTGTGCCCTACATCTCTGCATCCATTGTGGTGCAGATGATGGGTTCGGTGATCCCGAGCCTGCAGGCACTGCGTAAGGAAGGTGAGGCTGGTCGTCGCAAGATGACTACATACACCCGTTTTGGCACGGTCGGTCTGGCGGCATTCCAGGCGTTCGGCATCGCGGTGGCCCTGCAGAAGCAGGTGGCATCAGGTGGCGCGCCGGTGGTGTACACGCCGGGCATGGGCTTCATCCTGGCATCGATCGTTGGTCTCACCGCCGGCACGATGTTCTTGATGTGGCTGGGTGAGCAGATCACCGAGCGCGGTATCGGCAACGGTATCTCGCTGCTGATTTTCGCCGGTATCGTGGCGGGTTTGCCGGGTGCGGTCGCGCACACGCTTACCATGGCCAGCAACGGAGAGCTGTCGGTGATCAAGATGATCCTGGTAGTGGGCTTGATCCTCGCGGTGACGGCGTTCGTGGTGTTCATGGAGCGCGCTCAACGGCGCATTACGGTGAACTACGCACGTCGTTCGGGTGGTCAGCGAGCCTATATGAACCAGACGTCGCACTTGCCGTTGAAGATCAACATGTCGGGTGTGATCCCGCCGATCTTTGCGTCCAGTCTGCTGATGTTCCCAGCCACGGCCGCCACCTGGTTCGGCCAGGGTCACCAGTCACGTTGGTTGACCGAGTTGACCCAGGCGCTGACCCCGGGTGAGCCGCTGTACGACATCGTCTTTGCGGTGCTGGTGATCACTTTCGCCTTCTTCTATACGGCGATCGTGTTCAACTCCCAAGAGACGGCGGACAACCTGAAGCGCTCCGGCGCATTGATTCCGGGTATCCGTCCCGGCCGTTCGACGGCCGATTACATTGATAACGTGATGACCCGTCTGACCGGTGTTGGTGCCCTTTATCTGGTGCTGGTCTGTCTGGTTCCCTCGTTTATGCAAAAGGCGTGGCACGTCCCCTTCTACTTCGGTGGCACCTCTCTGCTCATCGTGGTCGTCGTGGTGATGGATTTCACTGCTCAGGTGCAAGCGCATTTGGTCAGTCACCAGTACGAAAGCCTGCTCAAGAAGGCCAGCCTCCGCCGCAACTGATGGCTGCTGGGGTGGTAGGAAGTTGGTCTGGATTGGAGGGCGGCGGCACCCCTGGTGCCGCAGGGCTTTCCTGTTGGGTTATTTACAGTTAGAATTGCGCGTTTACCGCGCACGAAACGCATCGGAGAAAGTACATCATGGCGCGCATCGCGGGTGTCAATTTGCCGGTCCAGAAGCATGTCTGGGTTGGCCTGCAGAGCATTTACGGGATCGGCCGCAGCCGGGCCAAGAAGGTCTGCGCGGACGCAGGCGTGGTTCCTACCACGCAGATCAAGTCCCTGAGTGAAGGCGAAGTGGAAAAGCTTCGTCACGAAATCGGTAAGTACGTCGTCGAAGGCGATCTTCGTCGCGAGGTGGGTATCGCCATCAAGCGTCTGATGGATCTGGGTTGCTACCGCGGTCTGCGTCACCGCCGTGGTCTGCCGGTGCGCGGCCAGCGCACGCGTACCAATGCGCGCACCCGTAAGGGCCCGCGTCGCGCCATCAAGAAGTAACGGATCCCGAACATGGCTAAGCCTGTCAAGACCAAGAAGAAGATCAAGCGCGTTGTCACGGATGCCGTGGCCCACGTGCAAGCCTCCTTCAACAACACCATCGTCACGATCACCGATCGCCAGGGCAATGCTCTGTCGTGGGCGACTGCCGGCGGCGCGGGTTTCCGCGGTTCGCGCAAGTCGACCCCGTTTGCAGCTCAGGTTGCCGCCGAAAAGGCCGGTCGCGCTGCTGGTGACTACGGTGTAAAGACCGTGGAAGTGCGCATCAAGGGCCCGGGTCCGGGTCGTGAGTCCGCCGTGCGTTCGCTGAATGCGCTGGGCTACAAGGTGCTCAACATCATTGACGTCACGCCGATTCCGCATAACGGCTGCCGTCCCCCCAAGAAGCGTCGAGTCTAAAGGAGCATACCCATGGCACGTTATCGTGGAGCTACCTGCAAGCTCGCCCGCCGCGAGGGTGCAGATCTCAGTTTGAAGAGTCCGGCTCGCGCCATCGACTCTAAGTGCAAGCTGGAAAACAAGCCCGGCCAGCATGGCGCCAACAAGCGCATGCGTATGTCGGACTACGCCAACCAGCTGCGTGAAAAGCAGAAGGTCAAGCGCATCTATGGTGTGCTTGAGCGTCAGTTCAGCAACTACTACTCCAAGGCATCGACCCTCAAGGGCAACACGGGTGAGAACCTGTTGCGCCTGCTCGAGAGCCGCCTGGACAATGTCGTTTATCGCATGGGTTTTGCGGTCACCCGCGCCCAGGCCCGTCAGCTGGTCAGCCATAAGGCTGTGCTGGTCAATGGCAAGAAGGTGAACATTCCTTCGTACCAGGTTCGTCCGGGCGATGCGATTGCCCTGACTGAGCGCGCCCGCACCCAGCTCCGCGTGCAGGAAGCGGCGACTGTGTTCGATACCATGGACCTGCGTCCGCAGTGGGTCGAAGTCGACAGCAAGAAGTTCGAAGGTACGTTCAAGGCGATGCCGGACCGCGGCGATCTGCCGTCCGATATCAACGAGAGCTTGATCGTCGAGCTTTACTCGAAGTAATCAACCGGAGCCCTGCATGGCAGTTTCGTCAACTAGCGTGCTGCGCCCTCGCGGCCTCAGCGTCGAGGAGCTCGGAGCCAACCGCGCCAAGGTGGTGGTGGAGCCGCTCGAGCGTGGCTTCGGCCACACCCTGGGCAACGCGCTGCGCCGCGTGCTGCTCTCCTCGATCCCTGGCTCTGCCATCGTCGAGGTGGAAATTGATGGCGTGCTGCACGAGTACACCACGCTTGAGGGTCTGCAGGAGGACGTCATTGAAGTCCTGCTTAACCTCAAGGATGTGGCGATTCGCCAGCATTCGGGTGATGAAGTCACCCTGACCTTGTCCAAGAAGGGCAAGGGCGTGGTCACCGCCGGCGATATCGCCGTCGACCACTCGGTGGAAATCATCAACCCCGAGCATGTGATCTGCCACCTGACTAAGGACATTGCCCTCAACATGCGCCTGAAGGTGCGTCGCGGTGTCGGCTACCAGCCGGCCAGCGCGCGCCAGCATCCGGATGATGAGGCTCGTCCGATTGGCCGCCTGCAGCTCGACGCGTCGTTCGCGCCGGTCCTGCGTGTTGCCTACGAAGTTGACGCCGCTCGCGTTGAGCAGCGCACCAACCTCGACAAGCTCGTGTTGGATATCGAAACCAACGGCACCATCGGTGCGGAAGACGCGGTTCGCAAGGCTGCTGAAATCCTCAACGACCAGCTGTCGGTGTTCGGCGACTTCTCGCGTCGCGAGAGCGCTACCGATAAGGCTGAGAAGGGCGGTTTCGATCCGCTGCTGCTGCGCCCGATCGACGATCTGGAGCTCACCGTGCGTTCGGCTAACTGCCTGAAGGCCGAGAGCATCTACTACATCGGCGATCTGGTTCAGAAGACCGAAGTGGAGCTGCTCAAGACCCCGAACCTCGGCAAGAAGTCTCTGACCGAAATCAAGGACGTGTTGGGTGGTCGTGGTCTCGCGCTCGGTATGAAGCTTGAAAACTGGCCGCCGCCGGGTCTGTCCCACGGTATGCAGCTGGGCTAATGATTTGGCGGTCGCTCGCGACCGCCTGCTGTACCGGCAAACCGGCGAGCGTGCTTCGGTACGCTCGCCGGCTGCTTAAGCGGTATCAAAACCGCACGATGTTTTGGGTGACCACCTTTGGTCGCCGGTATTGGTGCTCTGACGAGTGTTCATCCCTCGGATTTTGCAGACGCCTTCAACGGTCACATGAGACCGTTTGCTCAATAAGAGCCCGTTTCAAGAAGGGCTTCATCAGCGGGAAACCGCGGGAAGTCGGACATAACCGCCGACTTTTCATAACAACAGACATAGAGAGTAATAGCCATGCGCCACCAGAAATCCGGTCGCAAGCTCAACCGCACGAGCAGCCACCGCGAAGCCATGTTCAAGAACATGGCCGCGTCGCTGATCAAGCATGAGCTGATCCGTACCACCCTTCCCAAGGCGAAGGAACTCCGTCGCGTCGCCGAGCCGCTCATCACGCTCGCCAAGACGGATGGCGTCGCCAATCGCCGTCTGGCTTTCGCCCGTTTGCGCGATAAGGAAGCCGTGGGCAAGCTGTTCATCGAGCTTGGCCCGCGCTACCGCGAGCGTCCCGGCGGTTACCTGCGTATCTTGAAGGCAGGCTTCCGCGTCGGTGACAACGCTCCGATGGCGTACGTCGAGCTGGTTGATCGCCCGCGCGCCGAACCGTCTGCTGAGTAATCGGTAGCGACACGTGTTTTGCGAAACCCCGGCAGGGCAACCTGCCGGGGTTTTTGTTTGTCCTATGCTTGCCATATGTCCCCGAATCCTGGGCAGGCAAGGTTTGCCGTGAAACTGGTCGTTCATCGCCGCATTGCGGTTCGTCCGGATGAGTTGTTTGCCTTGTCTCAGGACTATGGGCGTCGGCTCGAATGGGACAGCTTTCTGCAGGAAGCCTATTTGCTCCACGGCGCCGTGCAGGCTGCCGTAGGCGTTGAGTCCTACTGCAAGAGCAAGGGCGGAAGCGTCATGGTGTCGCAGTACGTTTCATACCGGCCACCTCACGTGGCGGCGGTCACCATGACGCGTGGGCCAGCCTTGCTGCACTCCTTCAGCGGTACCTGGGAGTTTCGCGCGGCACCTGATGGTGGCACGGACGTGCGCTTCGTCTACAACTTCCGGCTTCGCCCGGCCTGGCTACGGCCTCTGCTGGAGCCGCTGGTGGCCCGCATTTATGGCTCCCAAATGCGACGACGCCTGGCGGCCTTCCAGCGATGGTCGGAAGGCGGCGCTATGCCCGTCAGAGGTCAGGGCTGACAGGGGCCAGGCAAGCGGGTAATGTCCCGTTCTCGCAACGCACCAAAGTCACGCCATGAATCCTTTCCGCTGGTCATATCGCGCCACCTATCTCGCTGGTTTCGCCGTTTGCGTGGCGCTCCTGGGCTATGCGCTTTATGCGGAGCACGTGCTCAACATGATTCCGTGTCCGCTGTGCATCTTCCAGCGCATCGCGTTCATGATAATGGGCGTGTTCTTTCTGCTGGGCGGCCTGCACGCGCCGCGTGGCGGTACTCGCTGGATCTACACGGGTGGCGTGGTGCTGGGCGCGTTAGGCGGCATCGTCACGGCCGGTCGCCACTTGTGGCTGCAGACCTTGCCGGCAGATCAGATTCCCGCCTGCGGTCCGAACCTTGGCTACATGGTGGATGCGTTCCCGTTCGCCAAAGTGCTAAAGATGGTATTCACCGGCTCGGGCGAGTGCGCCAAGATCGAGCCGGTGTTCGGGTTGCCGATGCCGGCGTGGACGCTGCTCTGGTATCTGCTGCTGGTCTTCCTGGCTGTTTATGCCGCCAAGCGCAAGCGCGCCTGAGCGAGACGAAAGCCCATGTCACACGCCACACCTCTGACGCCTTCACCGTCGCACGGCAGCGAAGACTGGTCGCCCCGCAGCTGGCAGGCCCATCAAGCGCTGCAACAGCCGTTGTATGAAGATGCAGTCGAGCTTGCCCGAGCCACCGACCAGTTGGCCACGCTACCGCCGCTGGTGACCTCCTGGGAGGTATTGGCGTTGAAGCAGGCGCTGGGCGAGGCGCAGGAGGGCAAGCGCTTCCTGTTGCAAGGCGGTGATTGCGCAGAGAGCTTTGCAGACTGCACCAGCCCGATCATCTCCAATCGCCTTAAAGTGTTGCTGCAGATGAGCCTGGTGCTAGTGCACGGGCTCAAGAAGCCGGTGTTGCGAGTAGGCCGCTTTGCCGGCCAGTACGCCAAGCCACGTTCGACCGATACCGAAACGCGTGATGGCCTGACCCTGCCGAGCTTCCGCGGGGATCTGGTCAACAGCCCCGAGTTCACGCCCGAGGCGCGCCGCGCGGATCCACAGCGACTGATTCAAGCGCACGCCCATTCGGCGCTTACCATGAACTTTGTGCGCGCGTTGATCGATGGTGGGTTCGCCGATCTGCATCACCCCGAGTACTGGGATCTTGCCTGGGTCGAACATTCGCCGCTGGCTGCCGAGTACCGTCGCATGGTGACGGCCATCGGCGATTCGTTGCGCTTTATGGAGACACTGGCGGGCCCAATCGCGGGGTTCTCACGGGTGGACTTCTTCACCTCCCACGAGGCGCTGCTGCTGCACTACGAGCAAGCGCTGACCCGGCAGGTGCCTCGCCACCATGGCTGGTTTAACTTGTCCACGCATTTCCCGTGGATCGGCATGCGTACCGCCGCTCTGGATGGCGCCCATGTTGAATATTTCCGGGGCATCCGCAACCCGATCGCGGTGAAAGTGGGGCCGTCGGTGACGGCGGAGCAACTGCTGCCACTTATCGACGCATTGAATCCCGAAGAAGAGCCTGGCCGCCTGACGTTGATCCACCGCATGGGCAACGCGTCGATCAGTCGGGCTCTACCGCCCTTGCTCGATGCGGTGAAGCGTGAGGGGCGGCGTGTGCTGTGGGTAGCCGACCCTATGCACGGCAACACCGAGGCGACCTCCAACGGTTACAAGACGCGCCGTTTCGACAACATCCGGGGTGAACTGGACCAGGCCTTCGACATCCATGCGGCCGCCGGTACGCGCCTTGGCGGTGTGCACCTGGAGTTGACGGGTGAGGACGTCACCGAGTGCCTCGGCGGCGCCCGTGACTTGAGCGAGACGGATCTCGACCGTGCCTACAAGTCGATGGTGGATCCGCGGCTCAATTACGAGCAGTCGCTCGAGCTGGCCATGTTGATCGTGCGCAAGTCCGCCGGCTCCCGAGATCGTTAAGCGCCAGAGTATCCCTGTACCGCAAGGCACGGGTCTTGTCGGCCTTCTTTTTGCATGACGTGGCAGTAAGGCGTGCCGGCTGACGCGTCGCAGCAAATTGCTTAGGCAAATTCCTGCGACAATCATCGGCCACTGCTAGTCGGTGCTGCGGCTTCGCCGGGCGGACCCGATTTTCGGTTTTTCTCGAAAGGGGCTTGGCGTTACTCGATGGTCACAGCAGCGAACGGGAGCGGTTTCGCGAGGAGACTCGAAAGAGTTCCCGCGCTCATTCGACAACTGGGTGTCGTGCTCGCCTATGCCGCGGGTTACGCCCTATTGCGGGAAGTTTCCGTCTCGCACTGGAATCTCGTGGCAGGGTTGCGCGTGTTGTGCCTGTTGCTGGTGCCATACCGCTACTGGTTTGCGATGGGCATAGGAGAAAGCATTCCGCTTGCCTGCCTTGGTTGGTCCTACCACGAACGTTTTGGGATGCTTTGGGCAGAATTGGTCACTGTGCCCCCGATTCTCTTGAGTGCCCCTGTGCTTGCCTGGTTCCGCCAGCGCTCGCCAGTGTTCAAGGATGGCGCGGTGAACGTGACCACTCTCATGGGCAGCATCATGGCGGCCGGCGTTGTCAGTGCCTTGGCCAATACCGGCACGTATGCGGTGATGATTTTGCCGACGGGTCCAACGATCAGCGCTCACCTCGTGCTCGAGTATTTTCTTGGCAGCTACCTTGGTGCACTGACCTTGGTGCCGGCGGTGTTCGCTGTGTTGAGTTGGGTCGGTACGACGCCAGCCGGCGCATGGCCGGTCATAAAGCGGGTAGCTATCGATTGCGCTATGGGCGTGGTGCCACCGTTGGCGGTGTTAGTGTGGTTGGCTTCTGCCTCGCACGCCGACGAAGTCGTCGAAGTAGCGCGTATGGCCATGTTCCTTCCGGTCGCCTGGATCACCTTGCGCCGTGGCTGGCAGGGCGCCGCGATAGGTGGTCTGCTGGCGAGTGTGGCCATCGAACTGACCATGACCGTGGTGCGCGACCCGGCCGTTATCCAGGCGCAGGCGCTCATCGCCTTTGCAGTATCCAGCCTGATCATGCTCGGCGCTCGGCTCTCGCCGAAGAGCGAGTTGGCCGTGCCGGAGGAAATCCGTGGCGAGGACGAACTGCGCGGCTTCCTGTTGGCGCAGCAAGGTCTTTATCAGGAAGAACTACGCTTGCGCCATGTGGCCGAATCGCTGGATCGCCTAGGCCAATCCATGCGCGATGGCCAACGTCGCATGATGGATCGCCTGCGCCCAGTACTGCCGGCAAACATGGAACAGAGCTATGCCCGTCACATCGACCTGACTCAATTGGAAATGCAGCGGTTGGCCGACACGCTTCATCCTCGCGCATGGCGCGAACACGGTCTGGTGGCTACCTTCCGGAACGGTCCGTTGTTGCAGGCGTCGTCGCTGGTTGGCGCCAGCTATCAATGCACATTGACGGGCGATGGGCTCAATCAGCTCGCGCCGGATGTCCACATGATGCTTTACCGCCAAGCGTGCGAAGTGCTGGTCTATATGCTGGCGCGCGAGCCGATGAGGCGCATTCGCGTGCATATCCGTGGTGGCAGCACGCACGGTCGGCGTTGGGTGGTACTGCGCATGACCGCCGTGCGAGCGGCCTCAGTCATGAGGGGCAAACCCGTGCCCGAATGGCGGCAATTGGTTTCCCTGTTGGGCACCAACGGTCAGGGTATGGCGACAGTGCGCGAGCGCGTACTCATCTATGGCGGTGTAGTGCACGAGCGAGAGAGCGAACAGCATTTGGGCGTCACGCTGCTGCTGCATGATGCGTTGCGTGCGGAGGTGCATCCGCCGATCGATGCTTCGTCGGCCAATCCGGTGTCTGCCTGATCCCACGACATCGGCGATAGGGATGCGCTCTATCGTGCGACAAGATGTCGCCACGTCCTGCGCTCTCGATTTGACGCCGTAGCCGCAGAGCGCGTGCCTATAATCGACATATCGTTGCGGTGCGCCTAGAACCCTTGGCAGCGCCATCACGCGTAGATTGGGGAATCATGAAAAGTCTCTCAGCGAAGTGGTCGCGGGCCGGGCACGCGTTGGGTGCATGGGTGTTGTTGGTCGGGATGCTGCTGGCCGGTAAAGCGAATGCGCAGGACGCCGCGCATCCTGATATTCCCGACACCTTGCAGCAACGCATTGCCGCATGCACGGCCTGCCATGGCGTACATGGCGAGGGCACGCCTGAAAGCGGCTTCTTTCCCCGCCTTGCTGGCAAACCCGCCGGTTATTTGGCCCGGCAGCTCAAGGACTTTCAGGACGGTCTGCGCAAATACGCGCCGATGGAATACACGGTCAAGCAACTCAGTCCGGCCTACATGCACGAGATCGCCGAGTACTTCGCAGCACAGGAAGTGCCTTACGCACGTTCGCCCGTACCCAATGTTTCGGCGCAGCTGCGCCAGAGGGGTGAAACGCTGGTAGCGCATGGCGACCCCTCGCGACAGATTCCGCCATGCGCTGCCTGTCACGGTAGTCAGCTCACGGGCGTGCAGCCGGACATTCCCGGCCTGGTCGGTTTGCCGTACGACTACATCAGTTCGCAATTGGGCTCGTGGCGTACGAAAACCCGCAGCACCGTCGCACCGGATTGCATGTCAGAGATCGCCAATCGTCTGAGCGATTCCGACATCACCGCCGTCTCGGCATGGCTCGCGAGTCGTGAGCTGCCGGCCGACATGCATGCGCAGGCGCCGGGCACGGTGACGCCACCGTTGCATTGCGGTGTGTTGAGCGACAAGGGAGACGGCGCATGAAGCGCATTGTCATCATCGTCGTTGCACTGCTCCTGATTGCCGGCGGCTGGTGGTTGTTTCGCAGCGAAACGCGGCAACCGGTACCGCCGTCCTCCAGCAAGGTGGGTGCCGCCACGCTGAAGGATCCCGTGCTCATCGCCAAGGGCCACTATCTCGCCATCGTCGGCGACTGCGCGTCATGCCACACGGCGCAGGGCGGCGAGCGCTTCGCGGGCGGTCGCGTGTTGGCCACGCCGTTCGGAAATATTCCGTCGCCCAACATCACGCCCGACGGTGATACCGGCCTCGGGGAATGGAGTTTCGAGGATTTCTGGCAAGCCTTGCACAGCGGTAAGGGACGCCATGGAGAATTCCTCTATCCGGTGTTCTCGTATACCTCCTTCACCAAGGTGACGCGCGACGACGCGCTGGCCATCTTCGCCTACCTGCAATCGCTCGCTCCGGTGCACGCGCCTGCGCAGGCGCCGACGTTGGAGTTCCCCTACAGCGTGCGCAATAGTTTGAAGGCGTGGCGCGCTCTTTATTTTCATGAGGGCGAATTCCAGCGCGACGCGTCGAAGTCCGATGCATGGAATCGCGGCGCCTATCTCGTACAGGGATTGGGCCACTGCAATGAGTGTCATGCGCCCCGCGATTCACTGGGCGGGCAGCAGGGCAGTGCATCCCTGGCGGGTGGACAGATTCCCGCACAGAACTGGTACGCGCCCGATCTGAGCACGCAGGCGAATGGCGGCCTTGCAGGGTGGAGCGAACAGGACATCGTCGACCTGCTCAAGACCGGCCAGTCGGCGCGCGGCACAGCGTTTGGCCCCATGGCTGAAGTAGTAGCGCAGAGCACACAGCACATGCACGAGGATGACCTGCGCGCCATGGCCACGTACCTGCAATCGCTGCCACCGCGCCCCGCGGCTGTCACCACCACGTCCGAGCTCGACACGCGAGCGATCCTGGCGCAAGGAGCCAAGGTGTACACGGAGCGCTGCGCGGATTGCCACGGCAAGGACGGTAATGGCGTGGTGGGTATCTACCCGCCGCTCAACGGCAATTCCTCGGTCAACGAACCGACCGGCATCAACGCCACGCGTGTTGTGCTGCTGGGTGGCTTTGCACCGGTGACGGAAGGCAGCGCCCGTCCGTATTCGATGCCGCCGTTTGCCCAGCAACTCAGCGATGCAGATGTTGCCGCCGTGGTCACCTACATCCGGCAGTCGTGGTCGAACAAGGCATCGATTGTGATGGAGCGTGACGTTGCCCAAAACCGCCATACGCCCATCGATTGATCGGCGTCACGCATGCGCCACAGCGTTGGCTGCTGACGCGGGCATGCAGCCAGCGCCGGTCAGCGCAGCGGATATCGCCTGATCGACCGGCGTGTACAGATCGGTGCCGAGGAATGCCTTGAGTTTCTTGTCGTCCAGTTGGACGGGGCCTCGCCACAGGTAGCGCATCTTGCACAGCTCGCGCAGCGTTTCATTGAAGGGCGAAGCGAGTCGCGCCAACCACCAAGGAAAGCGGCCGGCCTTGAGGCTGGCATTGCCGGTGGCACGGCGCAGAGAGGCGAGCATGGCGTGTCCGTCCAGCCAGTGGCCGCCGAAGTGGAAACGTTCGAAGCGAGACAGTTCGTTCTCGCGGTCTAGCAGGCGCACCATCACTTCGGCCACATCCGGCAGATAGGCCCAGCTGTGGCCAATGCCGTAGTCGCCAGGGTAGGCCATACGCGTGATGGGTTTGCCTGCTTGCATCAGTCCCTGTGCAAACCAGTTGTTGCCGGCGCTCGGGCCAAAGAAATCGCCACAGCGCAATACGAGCACCCGGCCGCCGGCATTCGCCGCTGCCTGCAGGCGATGTTCCATCTCCGCGCGGATCTCGCCCTTGCGCGTGGCCGGATGTTGCGGCGAGTCCTCGCGCAAAAGCGGGAAGGCGTCGGGGCCGTAGTTGTAGACCGTGCCGGGTAGCACGATGCGAGCGCCGCTGGCGCGGGCTGCGGCGATGGTGTTGTCCAGCATGGGTAGCACCAGACGTTCCCAGCCACGGTAGCCCGGCGGATTCACCGCGTGGACAATCACGTCGACGCCGGCTGCGGCCTCAAGCACATCGGCGCGCTGCATGGCGTCACCGATCCGCCAGTCGATGCCTTGCTTCGCATCAGGTGCCTTACGCACGAGTGCGCGCACTTGCCAGCCATGCCGCAGCAGGGCCAGGCAGGTTTCCTGTCCGATGCCGCCATTGGCGCCAATCACCAGAGCCGTACGTTGGGTTTGCATGACGGAATCCTCGTTGGGAACAACACCAGCTTGCGGTTGGTGTGGATAAAAGAAAATTGCCCAATAGCGAAGATCTGCTATACAAATATGCATGGCTAACATCGAACCCGGTTGGGAGCTCTACCGCTCGTTTCTCGCCGTCATGCGGGAGGGCAGCCTGTCCGGTGCTGCCCGCGCATTGGCCATGACCCAGCCCAGTCTTGGCCGTCATATGCGCGAGCTGGAATCCCTGCTCGGCGCTCCGTTGTTTACCCGTACCCCGCAAGGGCTGGTGCCGACCGAGCTGGCACACGAGCTGGAACCCCATGCCCAGGCCATGGCGTCGGCGTCGGCGGTGCTGCGACGTGTCGCTTCGGCAGGGCACGCCGAGCTAAGCGGTACCGTCCGGGTCACCGCAAGCGAGGTGATCGGTGCCGAAGTGCTGCCTCCGATCCTGACGGAGTTCCGCGAACGGCATCCGGGCATCGTGGTTGAGCTGGTGCTGTCGAACCAGTCGGCCGACCTGCTACGGCGCGACGCCGACATCGCGGTCCGCATGGTTCAGCCCACCCAGGAGGCACTGGTTGCCCGGCGCGTGGGAAAGGTCGAACTGGGCATGTTTGCCCACCGCCGCTATCTGGATGCGCACGGATACCCGCAGGCGCTCAATGCGCTCGGCGGCCATGCACTGATCGGCTTCGATACAGAAACGCCCTACATCCGCCGCCTGCGCCCAGCAGGGCTGCCTTATGCGCGCGAACACTTCGCTTTGCGCACGGACAGTGATTTGGCGGCGCTGGCGGCCATACGCGCAGGCTTTGGCATCGGCATCGCCCAGGTGAATCTCGCGCGGCGTGATCCCCTGCTGGTTCGTCTATTTCCGGCTGAGCTCGCGCTGTGGCTGGAGACCTGGATGGTCATGCACGAGGACCTGCGCGCCAGCTTGCGCGTGCGCCGCCTGTTCGATCATCTGGCGACAGCGCTGGAGGCTTACGTGCGCTCTTGAGCCGAACGCATCAGGGCGGCGAGTGCCTGCCAGGGGGCGAGGTCCCAGTGCCCGCGGGCCTGCCCGGATGGCGATGGCAGCACGAACAGCTGTGTCTGCCCGAAGCGTTCCGTTTGTGGGCCGTAGTTGACGGCATGCCCCAGTGCGGCGCGCGCGGCGGCCTTGCTGGTGAACGCCAGCACCCGCGGGGCGTGGTGCTCGATGCGTTGGCGCAGCGCCACGACATCGAAGGCGTCGCGCGGAAGCTCGTCGTCGTTGCCCATGTGATGCTTGGCCAGATCGGTCAGGCCGATGCCCAGGGCGGGCAGCAGGGGGAACTCCGCCGGCGCGAATAGCCGCGGGGTGAGCTCCACGGCATGCAGGGCGCGCCAGAACAGGTTGCCCGGGTGCGCGTAGTAGGCGCCTTCCTCGGCGGAACGACGGCCGGCAGCGGTGCCACAGAAGACCAGGGCGAGGCCGGGTTGGAGCAGGTCGGGCAGGATCGGGGCGGGCATCGTTCCGCAGCATACCGAGCCATCTCGTGCCCACCTAATCAAACACTCGTCGGTACACGAAATCCCCTTATTTGCGGGATAGTTGGCGTCGTTACCGATCTTCTGCAAAACAGATACGCGCGCGCATCGACAGTGTGCGCATCATGCCGCTATAAAGATCGCCCACGCATGGGAGCACCTGGTGAGCGAAGAAATCCTGATCAACGTGACCCCACGCGAAACACGCGTCGGCGTGGTCGAGAATGGCATGTTGCAGGAGGTGCACGTCGAGCGGGCCTCCCGCCGTGGTTACGTGGGCAACGTCTACAAGGGGCGCGTGCAGCGGGTGATGCCGGGCATGCAGGCGGTATTCGTCGACATTGGGCTGGAGCGGGCAGCTTTCCTGCACGCCTCCGACATCGTGCGTCCGACGCTGCCGGCCACCGGGGATGGCGCCGAGGTGAGTGGCGGTGGCAACGGCCATACGCCGTCGATTAGTGAACTGGTCCACGAGGGGCAAGAAATTGTGGTGCAGGTGGTGAAGGACCCGATCGGCACCAAGGGCGCCCGGCTTTCCACCCATCTGTCCATTCCATCGCGCTACCTGGTGCTGCTGCCGCATGCGCGCACACTGGGCATTTCTGCTCGCATCGAGGAAGAAGCCGAGCGGCAGCGTCTGAAAGACGTGCTGAACTCGCTGATCGGAGAGAACCCGTTGGGCTACATCGTCCGCACCAATGCGGAAGGGCAGACCGCCGAATCGTTGGCCTTCGACGTCACTTACCTTGGCAAGGTGTGGCGCGTGGTGCAGGAGAACATCGTCAAGGCCAAGGTGGGCGAGCGCGTCTACGAGGAGCTCTCGCTGCCGTTGCGCAGCCTGCGCGACATGCTCAACGAGGACATCGAGAAGGTGCGCGTGGATTCGCGCGAGACCTTCGAGAAGGTCGTCAAGTTCGTGCACAAGTTCATGCCTCAGCTGGACGACCGCGTCGAGCACTATTCCGGCGAGCGGCCGATCTTCGACCTCTACGGGGTGGAAGACGAAGTCCAGCGCGCGCTGAAGAAGGAAGTGCCGCTCAAGTCGGGTGGCTACCTCATCGTCGACCAGACCGAGGCGATGACCACCATCGACGTCAATACCGGCGGCTATGTCGGTACGCGAAATCTGGAGGAAACCGTTTATCGGACGAACCTGGAGGCTGCGCAGGCGGCGGCACGCCAGCTCCGGCTACGCAACCTGGGCGGCATCATCATCATCGACTTCATCGACATGACGGACGAGGAACACCGGCGGCAGGTGCTGCGCATGCTCGAAAAGGGCTTGCTGCGCGATCACGCCAAGACCACGGTCTATCCCATGTCGGCGCTGGGCCTGGTGGAAATGACGCGCAAGCGAACCACCGAAAGCCTGGAGCGCCAGCTGTGCGAGCCATGCCCGGCGTGCAGCGGGCGGGGCACGCTCAAGACTGCTGAAACGGTGACCTACGAGATCTTCCGCGAGATCACCCGCGCCGTGCGCCAGTTCAATACCGAAAAATTACTGGTGATGGCGAGCCCGAACGTGGTCGGCCGCATCCTGGAGGAAGAGTCCGTCGCGGTGGCCGAATTGGAAGAGTTCATCTCCAAAAGCATACGCTTTCAGGCTGAGGAGCATTATTCGCAGGAACAGTTCGATGTGGTTCTGCTGTAAGGCGCGGTGGATGCCGTGCAGCGCGTCGTGAGCCAGCCGTGACCATCTGGTTGAAACGCACCCATTTCTGCGCCCGGGCCTTGGCCTGGGTCGCTGGCGTGTCCTTGATTTCACTGGCCGTGCTGATGGGACTTGCCCAGATGCTGCTGCCGCTGCTGGCGCGCCACCCTGAATGGGTCGAAGCGCAACTGTCCGCCAAGCTGCATCGCCCGGTGACCTTCCAGTCGATGGACGGGCGCTGGCAGCCGTCGGGTCCGTTGTTCCTGATCCGCGGCATGACGATCGGATCAGGTGATGGCGGCGCCTCGCTCCAGATCCCCGAGGCGGAAATCAAGCTGGACCCAGGCGGTTGGCTACTGCCTTCGCGGCATGTAGTGAACCTGCACGCCCGTGGCCTGCAGTTCGACATCAGCCGTGACGCCGATGGCACCTGGCATATCAACGGTATCGGCCTGGCCGGTGGCGCGGAGCGGCAGAAGCCGGGCTTCAGTCAGTTGTCGGTTGGCCTGTCTCTGAGTGATACGCGCCTGGACATCACCGACAACCGCATCAACCGACACTTCACGCTGCTGGCTGATCAGTTGCAGCTAAGCCGACAGGGCAGCCGCATCCGCGTGGGCGCGCTGCTGCGTCGCGAAGATGCGCCCGGCCAGGTGCGTGGCGCAGGCAATTTCAGCGACGACGGCGCCGATGGCAAGCTGTGGATCAGCGGCAGCAACCTGGATCTGCATGCCATGTCGACGGGCATCGATATGGCCGGCTATACGGCCGATGGCGGTAGCGGTTCTTTCGAGAGCTGGCTCGACTGGCGTGATGCCCGCGTGGTGCGCAGCTTGACGCGCTTCCATCTTCGCGACCTGAAACTGGGCAACCCGGATGGCGCCAGCGCCAGTACGGATGCGCTCGATGGGTTGGCCGAAGTGGCGATTGGCAAAGACAGCTATACCGTGCGCTGGGCGGCGGACGATGGCGGCGCCGCCGTTATCGCGCTGAAATCCTTGGGAACCGACCAGGCCAGCGTCGAGGTGGCCGCACGCCAGTTACAGCTCGCGCCGCTGGTGCCCTGGCTGGCGCTCAAGCCCCAGATGTCACCCGGGCTGTCGCAATGGATCGGTGGTGGTAAGCCCCGCGGTCAGCTCACCCAGGCCAACCTGGCCTGGAGTCATGCCGAAGGGATGCGCTCGCTCTACGCGGCATTCGACAACGTCGCTATCAATCCTGTGGGTAAGCTGCCGGGTATCGATGGCATTCATGGCGAGCTGCGTGGCGATGCACAGGCGGTGGCGGTGTCTCTGCCGGCACAAGCCACCGTCCTACGTTTCCCGCACACATTCCGCGAGCCGTTCGTGATGTCCAATCTGGGTGGCGACGTAGCCTTTTGGCAGGACGACGATGCCTTGCACATCGGCACCGACGCCCTGGATTTCGAAGGCGCAGGCTTCGGTGGGCAGGCACGTGGCGAGGTGGCATTGCCAAATGCCGGTGGCCGCCCCTTCATGGATCTCTACGCCACGCTTTCCCCCACCGACATAGTGGCCGCCAAGATGTTCTGGCCAGTCGATTCGATGTCGCCCGCCGCCGTGCAATGGCTGGACCAGGCCCTGATCGCCGGCAAGATAGATCATGCCGATGTGCTCGTGCGCGGTGACCTGAAAGACTGGCCGTTCCACCAGAACGAAGGCCGCTTCGAGGCTCGCGCCGAGATCAATGGCCTGGAGCTCGACTACGGACGCGACTGGCCGCACGCAGAGAACGTCAACGCCGTCGCCAACTTCATCAACGGCGGTATGTTCGTCGAGGTGAGTCAGGCGGAGTCGCTGGGCAATAAGGTCGATCGTGCAGTCGCGCTAATCCCGGAACTGGGCCATACCGTACTCGACCTCAATGTCAGTGGCAGCGGCACCGGCGCGAGCATGATCGACTTCGTGCAGCGCAGCCCCATCGGCATGCATCACACGGACACCCTATCCAAGCTGAAACTAGGCGGCACGGGCGCTTTCGACTTCCACCTGTCCCTGCCGGTGGCTGACGCAAGCAATCTCATCCTCAATGGCAGGGCGCAGCTGAAAGGCGTGGATTTCAACGCGCCGGAATGGAACCTCAGCCTCGACAAGCTGACGGGTCCCGCAACGTTCGACAAGGCGGGATTCCATGCGGGCCCGCTCGATACCAGTTTTCGAGGACAGCCTGCGAAGCTCGATCTCGCCATCGCGGGTGCAACCGGTCAGCCCAGTGCGGTGCTGTCGGCCAAGCTGGCCGGCCGCTTCAGCATGGCCGAGCTAACGCAGGGCTACAAACAGCTCGATTGGCTCAATCAGGTGGCAACCGGGCGCAGCGATTTCACCGTTGGCTTCAATATCCTCAACACCCCAGGTTCGGCCGCCGTCACGCAACAGCTCAGTGTGGATTCCATGCTCAGCGGCATGGCCTTGGATTTCCCTGCACCGTTGAAAAAGCCAGCAGATGACGCCTTACCGCTTCATCTGGACATGAACCTGCCCATGCAGGGCAGTGACCTGCAGTTGAGCATGGGGCAGGTAGTGCGCGCGCGCATGCGCCTTCCGCAGAACGACAGTCAATCGCTCGCAGCGACCTTCGCCTTCGGCACCAAGGCACCGGACTCCGTGCCCGACAAGGGTATTCGTATCCGCGGGCGGCCCGCCAAGCTGGATGTGACGGGGTGGACCCAGTACGCCGCAGCGGGAGGCAGCAGCAACGGTCCCGGCCTGGAAAGTATCGACGTAAACGCTGAGCAGGCGATGGTGTTTGGCCATCCGTTTGCGAGCATGCATCTGCTCGCCAGCTCGCAGCCCGATGGGCTAGTGGTGGACGTCGACAGCGCCGGGTTGGCCGGCCGCTTCAACGTGCCGCTCGCCGATCTTGGGCGGCGCGGCGTTACCGCGCGCCTGCAGAGGCTGTACTGGCCCAAGGACACCGCGGCGCCCAAGAAGGGCGATGCCGGTGCCGCAGAGGCGGTGACGGGGCAGGGCACGGCCACGCCAACGCCGGCGAATGCCACTGTGCCGGCCGCCAATCCCGCCGCGACGGGCATTACGCCTTCGGCGCTTCCACCGTTCCATCTTTGGGTGAGCGACCTGCGTTTCGGTGATTCCAAGCTCGGCGATGCACGACTGGAAACCTGGCCGACGGATCGCGGCATGCATATCGACCAACTACGCACTTTGTCGCGTGGCGTGCAGATCAACGGGGTTGGCGACTGGAATGGCACGGCGGGCGACAGCCATTCGCACATGCGCATCGATTTCGCTGCCGACAATATGGGCGACATGCTGGGTGCGTTCGGCTATGACGGGCTGCTTGCCGGCGGCAAGGTGCGCGCTCAGCTCGACGCGACCTGGCCCGGTGCGCCGTCCGCCATGGAGCTAGGCACCATGGACGGCAAGCTAAGCATCAACATTACCGACGGCCGCATGCCTGAAGTGGGTCCGGGTGTGGCGCGCCTGTTTGGCCTCGTGTCGGTGCTTGAGTTGCCGCGTCGCCTGTCGTTCGATTTCGGCGACGTGTTTGGCAAGGGGCTCGCCTTCGACGCTATCGCTGGCGACTTCAAGCTGGGTGACGGCAACGCCAACACCGACAATCTGCAGATCCGCAGCCCGGCGGCGGAGATTTCGATCAAGGGCCGCACGGGCGTTCGCGCCAAGGATTACGACCTGCAGGTGCAGGCCATTCCACACGCCGGCAACAGCCTGCCAGTGGTGGGTGCGTTCGTGGGTGGCCCCATCGGTATCGCGGCCGGCTTCGTCGCGCAGGGTCTGTTGGGGCACGGCATCAACCGTGCGGCCAGCGCGCACTACAAGATCAGCGGCAGCTGGGACAAGCCCGTGATCACCGCGCTCGAGAAGAAGGACGAGTCCGTCACGCCGACGTTATTGCCGAATGCGGATCCGTCAGCCGCGCCAGCCCCGGCGAGCAGCAGCGCACGGTGATTTTGTTGCGTCGTAGGAGCGCACACGTGCGCTCTTACGACTACTCGTTTCAGGCGGCCGGATCGCGCGGCTTGGTGCTTCCACGAAACGGGAACAGCTGCTGGCGCACGAAACCATCCGGCATGTAGTCACCCACAACGCCGTAGTGCTCAGGGGATTTCTTGGTCGACTTCACCGCTGTGCCGAACACGTAATCGAGAAAGGCGTAGTGCGCGGCGTAGTTCTTGTCGATGGCTTCGTCGTCGGACGCGTGATGCCAGTGGTGGAAGTTCGGCGTCACGATGAGGAACTTCAGCGGGCCCCACGGCAGGTGCACGTTGGCGTGGTTGAACACCGCCTGGAAGCCCACCACGATGATGTAGGCGTTCATCACGCCCTCGCTGAAACCGAGGATGTAGAGCGGTGCCAGCACGGCCACGCGCGTGAAGATCAGCTCAAGCATGTGCTGGCGCGAACCGGCCAGCCAGTCCATCGTTTTCACCGAATGATGCACGGCGTGGAAGCGCCACAGGAACGGCACCTCGTGATAGGCGCGATGCGTCCAGTACTGCGCCAGGTCGGCGACGAGAATGCACAGCAGCAATTGCGGCACGAACGGAAGATGCTTCACGTATTGCTGGAAATCGCTGCTGACCAGCCATCCAAACAGATGGTGCAGCAGGAAGTTCACCACCAGCAGCGCCAGGCCGACAATGAAGTGGTTCACCGCGAAATGCTTGAGGTCGGTCTGCCATTCCTTGCGGAACAGCGTCTGGCCCTTGTAGAGCGGAAACAGCTTTTCGATCACCACGAAAATCAGCGTCGAGCCGAGCAGATCAAGGATGAACCAGTCGAGGCCGATGTACGGCGTGTGATCCGGGAAATTCCCCACCGGCACGCGTGAGCCGCCTAGCGCCGTCGCCACGATCACCAGCGCGAACGCCACCATGCTCAGTTGCCGCGCACGGCCAAGAATGATGTTCGCCAGCGACATGCCGCCGGAGACGAGCAGGGCGGCCAGGAGCAACTGGCGAAGCAGGTCGACTGAGTACCTGTGGCGCAGGTCCGGCGTGGTCAGGTATTGGGGAAAGTGGAAAGCCAGCACGCCGAGCAGGCACAAGAAGCCCAGCGACAGGGCGATCACGCTGCTGATCTTGCCCATGCCCGGCTTGAGCTCGCCGTCCCTGTGCAGCAGCTCTCGGGTTTCCTCGATCGGGGCCTTGATGGCACGGTCGAGGACCTTGTTGGCCATCGGTTGCCGGGGGGGTATCGCTCATACGTGATCCTTCACATGCTCGTCATAGATACGGCCTGCATCGTACCTGTTGGGGCGGGGCAGCTCCATGCGACGGTCTTTAAACCCCCGTCCGGCGGCCCCAACTTGGTAAAGTCCTCTTTTCTGCAAACGGCACCGACTTCATGGATTCCCTGATCGCGCAGGCAGAACGTCGCCTGCTGTCGCCGGGCGGCTTGGCCGCCACCGACCTCGACCGCGTCTTCAATCAGCTGATGGGTCCCTCCATCGACGCCGCCGACCTGTATTTCCAGCACTCCCGTAGTGAGTCCTGGGTGCTGGAGGAGGGCATCGTCAAGGACGGCAGCCATTCCATCGAGCAGGGCGTGGGCGTACGTGCGATCAGCGGCGAGAAGACTGGTTTCGCCTATTCCGACGAGATCGTGCTGCCCCAGCTGCTGGAGGCCTCCAAGGCGGCCCGCGCCATCGCCCAGGGCGGCAACGGTGCAGGCAAGCCGCTGGCCTTGAACGGTGCGCGCCAGCTGTATCCGGCCATCGACCCGGTCGAGAGCCTGCCCAACCCCGACAAGATCGCCTTGTTGCGCGAAGTGGACGCTTACGCACGCTCCCGCGATCCACGCGTGAAGCAAGTCATCGTGAGCTTGGCTGCCACCATGGATACCGTGCTGGTGGCTGCCTCCGACGGCACGCTGGCCGCCGACGTGCGCCCGCTGGTTCGCCTGAACGTCGCCGTGATCGTGGAGCACAACGGCCGACGCGAGCAGAGCCACGTGGGCGGCGGCGGCCGCTATGGCTACCGCGAGCTGCTCGAGAACGGCCGCGCCATGGCCTTCGCCGATGAAGCGGTGCGCCAAGCCTTGGTAAACCTGGAAGCGGTCGATGCGCCAGCCGGCAGCATGCCAGTGGTCCTTGGCCCCGGCTGGCCGGGTGTGCTGTTGCACGAAGCCATTGGCCACGGCCTGGAAGGTGATTTCAACCGCAAGGGCAGCTCGGCCTTCGCCGGCCGCATCGGTCAGCGCGTGGCCGCGCCGGGCGTCACCGTGGTGGACGATGGCACGCTGCCGGGCCGCCGTGGCTCGCTCAGCGTGGACGACGAGGGCACGCCCACCGAGTGCACCACACTCATTGAGGACGGCATCCTCAAGGGCTACATGCAGGACAAGCTCAATGCTCGTCTGATGGGCATGGCGCCCACCGGCAACGGCCGCCGCGAATCCTTCGCACAGCTGCCGATGCCGCGCATGACCAACACCTACATGCTCGCCGGCCAGCACGACCCGCAAGAAATCATCCGCTCAGTGAAGAAGGGCCTGTACGCCGTGAACTTCGGCGGCGGCCAGGTGGACATCACCAACGGCAAGTTCGTGTTCTCCGCCAGTGAGGCTTACCTGATCGAAGACGGTAAGGTCACCCGCCCCGTGAAGGGTGCCACCTTGATCGGCTCCGGTCCCGATGTGCTCACCCGCGTCTCCATGATCGGCAACGACCTCGCCCTCGACGAAGGCGTGGGCGTCTGCGGCAAGGACGGCCAGAGCGTGCCGGTGGGTGTGGGCCAACCGACGCTGAAGGTGGATGCGATGACGGTGGGTGGCACGGCTTCCTGAACCTGGTCGGCCCACTTTCGTCGCCGGCCAGCTCTGTGTGAAGATCTTGATGGAACCACAGGAATGGTCCGTCACGTCATCTCATGGAAGGAGGAAGGATGCGCTCGCGTATTCGTGGGTTGGTCGCCGTCACGTGCATTGCCCTGGGTTGGTCAGTGGGTGTTGCTGTTGCCACTGAGCAACAGCCACCAATGGATCAAGATTCGCTCAACCCCTTCACTACGGAAGAAGTGGTCGCCTTCCTGCAGGCGGCCGCGAAAGCGGACACGATTGCGGATCCGCTGCAGCGTTGCCTGCAGTTTCCCAATCCGCCTCGTAGTCATTGGAAAGCGCAAAGCGTCGAAGCCTATTGCACGTATCGCTTCCAGCCGACGCTGAGTTTTCACGAGTTCAAATCGCTGATCGAGTCCGGAAAGGCCGCCGAAATCGATCAGCGTTTGAGCGACTGGGCTGGGGACCCGAAGCATCATCCGGAATCGTTCTGGCATTTCCTCAGCGATACGTTCAGGCGGGAAACCGGCGTCTCGCGACGCCTGCTTGAAAGCTGGAAGCAGCAGTGTCCGCAAAGTGCATACGCGCATGCTGCCAGTGGCTATAGCTTTCTCATCGCTGCCTGGAACGCACGCGGCGCTGCGTCCGCCTCGGACACCCAGGATTCGAATTTTGCAGATATGAATCGGATACTGCCGAGGGCAGAAGGTGATCTGCGCATGGCGGCCAGGCTCGATCCAGCGCTGGTTCTCCCTTCCGCCGCGATGATAAAGGCTGGCATGCTCGTATCCGATCAGGCGCTGATGAACGAGGCTGTGCATGATGGGTTGCGCGTCGGCAAAGGCAGCCTGCCGCTATACAGCGCTATGTCGTTGGCGGTCGCGCCGCGCTGGGGTGGGTCCGTCGAGGCACAGGACGAGTTGCTAAAGGCTATCGACGCGGAAATGCCCTCGCATCCGTTGTTGCATACAGTGCGCACCTCGATCCTGGTGGATCAATCGGATCTTTTCGCCTGCGATTGCCGCTCCGTCTTGGAGCAAGCGGCTTATCGCAAGGCCTTCGATGATGTCGGGGCGTATCGAGAACTTTTTTTTGCTGGCAGTAATGCCCTGGACCATGGTCAGAACGAGATAGCGGTGGTCTACCTCACGGAGGCGTTCCGGTTTGATCCCAAGGATCAAGGAGTGCAGGCGGCCAGGAGCAAGGCGTTGGCGTCATTCTCACGGCTCTTGGCGATGCCTCAAGCAGATGGGCAGCCTGGCAAAGAGTCGCCATATCCATAGAACGAAAACTCATTTCGCTTTTGCCCTGGCGTACCAGACATTGTCAGCTAAGGGCCTCTCATTGGCCGCCCGGCCGTCCAGACGTCCGGATCCATCTCGGCGAGGGGCAAGGCGATGAGTGACGCGACACAGGTTTTGCCGGGCAAGGCCCGGGGCCAGGCGGCAGGCGCACGCTCCGTGCGCTGGGGCGTGTTCTCCAACGAAGACTGGTGGTCGGTATGGATCGGCCTGCTGGTGATCGTGGTGGCATGGGCTTTGTTCGCCAACGGCAGCAGTCTTAAATGGCTGGCGGTGGCGCCGGCGAAGTGGAAGACACTCGCTGACGCATGGCAGGGCATTGCGTCGCACTGGCCGAATTACCTCGCTCTCTTCGCTGCGTTTACGCTGCTGTTCGGTACCGGCCTCGCTGTGCTCGGGCATTCGTTGTCGCGTTTCCTGCCGGCATTTCTAGTGCTGTTCGTGGTGTCGTTGCTGATCTTTACGGTGTCGGCGTGGACAGAGGCGTCGCGCTACAACCTCGAAGCGCCATTGCTTGCATTGGCACTGGGGCTGCTGGTGTCGAACACCGTGCAGTTGCCGGAATGGTTCCAGTCGGGATTGCGCGTGGAGTTCTATATCAAAGTGGGCATCGTGCTGCTGGGCGCGACGCTGCCGTTGACCTTGCTGTTCTGGGCGGGACCGGTGGCTGTGGGCCAGGCGACCATCGTGTCGCTTGCCACGTTCTTCAGCATCTTTTTCGTAGGCAAGGCGTTAGGTCTCGATAGGCGCTTCGCGGCCGTACTCGGCGTCGGTGGTGCGGTGTGCGGCGTTTCCGCGGCGATCGCCAGTGGCGGCGCAGTGCGCGCGCGGCGCGAGGATACGTCGGTAGCGATCACGCTGGTGGTGGTGTGGGCCATCGTGATGATCTTCGTGCTGCCGTTTGTGTCGCGGGCATTGGGCCTGTCCACGGCTGTGGCTGGCGCATGGATCGGCACATCCGAGTTCGCGGATGCCGCGGGCGTCGCCGCAGCGCAGGCTTATGGCGATGCGGCACGCAATGCGGGTGGTGCCATTGCAGGCGCCCCCGATGCTGCCGTGCAGGCGTTCACCCTGATGAAGGTGGTGGGGCGTGATATCTGGATCGGCATCTGGGCATTCGTGTTGGCCTGGGTGGCAACCACACGCTGGAATACCTCGGAAACCGGCGTGCAGGCGAAAGCTGACGCGCGCGAGATCTGGGCGCGCTTTCCGAAGTTCGTATTCGGTTTCGTGCTCGCGTCTGCATTGGTGACGTGGATCGCCAGCCACTACTCGCTGGCCGATTACCGCAAGGTAGTGACGCCGGATCTGGTTGCGCCGATCAGTACGTTGCGCACGTGGGCCTTCACGTTTTGCTTCCTGAGCATCGGGCTTACCACGCGCCTACGCTCCTTGGCGGCCACGGGCTGGCGCCCTCTGTTGGCGTTCACGGCGGGCGTGGTGGTGAACGTGATCATCGGCTACGTGCTGTCGGTGCACGTGTTTGCCGATTATTGGAACGGATTAGGCGGGTGACCGCCGTCGCTACGCTGGATGCGCGCTGTGAGCGCTGTCGCTTCCGTCGTGATGATCCGCGGGTGACGGAACAGCGCCTGCCAGGGCTGACGTCATTCGGCTCGGCTTATGGGGCGAGCATCGGGGCAAGTGCGTTGTGCGAGGTGCACGATTGCTTCGTGTCGCCGGGAGATACGTGCGTGCAGTTTCTTCCGAACGACGATTGAGGGGAGTTGGGTCGCGCACGCGTGCGCGACCCACGAGAACTCAGTCTTCGTTCTCTTCCGCGCCGTCGATGTCACCTTCGTCATCGATGATCTCGTCGGTGACGGCGCCGCTCGCCAGATCCTTGAGCAGCTGATAGATCTCGCGATACGCACGCGGTGGCTTGTTGCCATCCTTTTCGATCTTTGCCTGGCGCACCAGGGAGCGCAGGTGCTGGCGATCGACGCCCGGATACTGCGCAATCACGTCGCTCATCGCGTTGTCCGGGTCGGTCAGCAAGCGATCGCGCAGGGCCTCCAGCCGATGCATCGCGGCCGTCTCCTGGCGCTGGAGGTCGCGGTTCTCGCCCAGCGCGGCGCGCACGCCGTCAAATACGCTGGTGTCGTGGCGGCGCATCACCTTGGCTGAGAAAGGCGAGCTGGCGCTTGCGTGCAATGTGCGCGGTGATGCGGCGCGTATTGGCAATTTCGCGCTCCACGTCTTCCGGCAATTCCAGCTTGGCCAGTTTGCTCGGGGGTAGCTCGAGCAATTGAACGGCCAGCGCCAGCACGGCCAGCGCGTCGCGGCGTTGCTGGGTGCGGGTGGGGCCGTAGTCGTGGTCGGGGTCGTCGGTATAGGTGCGTGGCACGGATGTCTTCCAGCAGTGGATACGGTGTTCAGGGCGTTGCGACGACGCCGTCGAGCAGATCGGGTTCGGCTTGTTCCAGCGCGAAGCGGAGGATGGGCTCGCCATCCAGTTCCACGGTTTCGCAGAACATCACGGCGGGGCGCACCCACAGGCCGTACTCGCCATAGAGCGCCTGGTAGACCACGACCTCTTCCATCGTCTCGCTGTGCCGGGCGGTGCCCAGGACGCGGTAACGCTGGCCTTTGTAGTGGCGGTAGATGCCGGCTGTCAGTGCCATAGCTTGGCTCCGTGACGCTCTTTGCTTTCGGGGACGCGCCCCCATTTTGGGATGCTGCGCGGTAGGACCGCGTATTCTACCCGTTCCTGGAGTCTGGTTCGTGCCTTCCTGTGGCCCGCGTTTGCCGCCCAAACCCCTGCGTGAGTGTTCCGTGGCGCAGCGCCTGACTGGCCGTCAGGTCAAGCCGCGGGGCGCTCACGCAGGGGTTTCGGCGGCAAACCCTTCGGGCCGGGTCTGTTTGCCTGCCAGCCTTCGTCATCTCTCAGTCGTGTATTGACATACACTCCCTCGCTCTTCCTTGACTGGCGCGCAAACAGCTCCCGGCGCGGGTCACAGGAAGGCACGAACCAGACTCTAGTGCAGGAATCCTTGTGACCCAGCTGAGCCCGACCCAAGACCGCAGCAATGACGAACTCGAGCGCCTGGCCCAGTTGGCGGAGGACGTGATTCGCCGGGCCCGCGCCGCTGGTGCCAGCCAGGCCGAGGTCGCCGCCAGCATCGACACGGGCCTGAATGTGAACGTGCGTTTGGGCGAAGTGGAGACGGTGGAGCACACGCGGGACCGCGGGTTCGGGCTCACTGTGTATTTCGGCCAGCGCAAGGGCTCGGCCAGCACGGCCGACCTTAACCCTGATTCGATCCAGGCCACGCTGGAACAGGCCTGCGCCATCGCCCGCTTCACCGAGGAGGATCCAGCCGCGGGCCTGGCCGACGCTTCGCGTATGGCCACCCAGTTCCCCGATCTGGACCTGTGGCACCCGTGGCGCATCGAGACCGACGAAGCCATCGAGCTGGGCAAGCAGATCGAGGATGCCGGGCGCGCCCATGCAGGCATCACCAATTCTGATGGCGCCAGCGTGCAGGTGGGCGAGAGTCTGGCCGTGTATGCCAACTCGCACGGTTTCCTGGGTCGCGAGCGCGGCACGCGCCATTCCCTATCGCTTGCGCTTATCGCCGGTGACGACGACGGCATGCAGCGCGATTACTGGTACGACAGCGTGCGTTCGGCGGGCGACTTCATCAGCGCGCAGACGCTGGGTGACAAGGCCGCAGAGCGGACGCTGGCGCGCATGGGTGCACGCAAGCTCACTACACGCCAGTGCCCGGTGCTGTTCACGCCGGATGTGGCGCGCGGGCTCATCGGCCACCTGCTCGGCGCGGTCAGCGGCGGTGCGCTCTACCGGCGCGCCAGCTTCCTGTTGGACCACGCGGGGCAGCAAATCATGCCGTCCTGGATGACCATCGTGGAGCGCCCCTTCATCATGCGCGGACAGGGCTCCGGCTCGTTCGATGCGGAAGGTGTGGCCACCCGGGACAGCGCGCTGATCGAGAACGGTGTGCTCGCCCGCTACGTGCTGGGCAGCTACTCGGCGCGCAAGCTCGGGCTGGAGTCCACCGGTAATGCGGGCGGCATTCACAACCTGATCGTCGAGCCGGGCCAGGATGACTTCCAGGGCTTGCTCAAGCGCATGGGCACCGGGCTGGTGGTAACGGAAGTCATGGGGCAGGGCGTGTCCACCATCACGGGCGACTACTCGCGCGGCGCTGCCGGTTTTTGGGTGGAAAACGGCCAGATCGCCTATCCGGTGGAAGAAATCACCATCGCGGCCAACCTGCGCGACATGTACGCCAACATCGTAGCGGTGGGTTCGGACGTGGATCACCGTTCGCATCTGCTGACCGGCTCCATTCTGCTGGAGCAGATGACCATCGCCGGTGAGTGACTACCTGCACCAGTAAATCGGGCGGACAGTTGCTCAGGATCGGAGCCGTCAGCGGGGGCTGGCACAGAAAAAACAGGCTCACGACCAGGAGAAGTGCGCATGAGCGTCCCACCCGAGTCCGTCGTACCGCCGCCGTCGAACGGTCCTACCGCACCGTCCGATCTCCCTTCTGCCCAGGAACGCCAGTGGGCGATGTTTGCCCACCTGTCCGCCCTGTTGGGTCTCATCCTCACCGGGCACTGGCTCGGCTGGGGCTGTTTCCTGGGGCCGCTGATCATCTGGCTGGTGAAGAAGGATTCCATGCCCTTCGTGGATGATCAGGCGAAGGAGGCGCTGAACTTCAACATCACTGTTGCGATCGTGTTCTTCGCGCTATTCGTGCTCACTCTGATCACGCTAGGGCTGGGTGTGTTGATTGCCGTGCCCGTGGGTGGGATCGTCGGCATCGCCTGGTTGGTGTTCGTCATCATCGCGGCCATTCGCGCGAATGAAGGCGTGCGCTATCGCTACCCGTACACCTTGCGACTGATCGGCTAGATAGCCTCTATGAAAAGGCGGCCCACGGGCCGCCTTTTTCACCTCAGTGGAGCCCCACGTAGGTGCGTTTGAAGGTCACCGGTTGTTCCAGCGAGGGCACCTTCCATGCACCTGTGACGACCATCTGCGCAGCATTGGGCGTCATCGCCCAGGTCTGGTCGAGCTGGGTGCCGTCGGCGTAGCGGATATTCACCGTCAGCTGGCCGTTCTCCACGTGGCCGCGCACCATGGCGTTGCCGTTGAGTGTCTGTCGTGCCACGCCGTCCAGTTTGCCGGTGAGTTGGTCGCCGTTGTCCAGGCGGATCTGGAAGGTCTTCTCGTCCTGCTGCACGAGCAGCACGGAGTCGGCTTTCAGTGTGGGTGGCATCGGATAGGTGGCCGTCGCGATCGGGTCCTTATCGCTGCCGCTGGTCGGCTTGCTGCTGTTGTCGCCATGACGGCCGTGTCCGCCACCGCCCATGCCGCCACCACCGTGGCCGCCCATACCCCCACCTCCCATGCCTCCACCACCGCCCATGCCACCGTGACGGCCACCGTTGCCGCTGGTGGCAGGAGTAGGGCTGGACGACGATGAGGCGGGCGTAGTGGCCTGCTGGCTGGCCAGTTCCTTGCGTGCTTCTAGACGCATTGCGGCGGTCAGGGCATCGGACGTATCGCTGTTGCGATCATCCAGACGCCAGGCGCCAGTGAAGTCGGTGTTCTGGGCAGCGATGGCCGTGCCGGCGAGCAGCAGTGCTGCGATGACGCCGGCGAGGCCAGCACGCGCGTGACGTGCGAAACGAAATAAGGGCATGGCAGTCGGAACGGTGAGGGGCGTGACCCTTTGGAAACGTTCCAGTGCAGTCGTTGTTGACGCGTCGTCAGTGAGGCGTAAGCGTCAAAGGGGAGCAGGCGCCTGCTAGGGCTCTACTTCAGCCGCGCTGCGGCGTAGTGCGCCAGCTCTTCCAGCAGCACGCGACCTTGGCCAAAGGGGGCGATAGCATCCAGGGCCTCCCGCGTGAGGTGTTCAAGATGTTCGCGGGACGCATCCATGCCGATGATGGACGGGAAGGTAGGTTTGTCTGCCGCCGCGTCCTTGCCCGCCGTCTTGCCGAGCACCGCCGATTCGCCTTCGACGTCCAGAATGTCGTCACGCACCTGGAACGCCAGGCCCACGGCGTGGCCGTAGCGGTCCAGCGCCGCGAGCTCCTCGGTGGTCGCGCCGGCGGCGAGGCCACCGAGTTGCACGGCGGCACGGATCAGCGCGCCGGTCTTGCAGGCATGCATGAATTCCAGCTCGGCGAGCGTGAGCTTGCGGCCCACGGCAGCCAAGTCCAGCGCCTGCCCGCCGGCCATGCCATCGGCACCGCAGGCGCGACCCAGTACACGCAGCATTTCCACACAGCGCACGGGCGACACGCCCGCGTCCACGTCGTGGGCCAACAATTCGAACGCCAGGGCCTGTAGCGCATCGCCAGCGAGGATCGCCATGGCTTCGCCAAAGACGATATGGCAGGTGGGTCGGCCGCGACGCATGGCGTCGTCGTCCATGGAGGGCAGGTCGTCATGCACCAGCGAGTAGGCGTGGATCAACTCCACGGCCACGGCAGGAGCGTCCAGACTCGACCCCACTTCCCCGAGCGCATGGCCGGCGGCGTAGACCAGCAGCGGGCGCAAGCGCTTGCCGCCGCCAAGCACCGCGTAACGCATCGCCTGGTGGAGTTCCACGGGGGCGGTGTCGGCGGGGGGGAGCGAGCTGACAAGCGCCTCTTCAGCGCGGGCGATCAGCGACTTGAGCTGAATACCAAGCTCAGAGCTGGGGTTCAAAGGGTTCGGCAGTGTCTGGGGCATCGGGGTCGAGCAGCATTCGTACGCGTAACTCGGCATTTTCCAATGCCTGCTGGCAATGGCGATAGAGGCCGATGCCGCGCTCGAAAGAGGACAGGGATTCGTCCAGGCTCAACTCGCCCCCTTCCATACGCGCAACCAGCTGTTCGAGTTCGTCCAGCGAGTGTTCGAAATCGGCGGCGGGAGCGACGGGAGCGGATGCAGACTTGGCCATGGCCCGCAAAACTAGCGCAGGGGCCGTGCGGAATCAATCCGCGAAGGTGGCTGTTGCAGCAATAAGGTGGTCACCATGCGGCTTGCCAGCGAGGTTTGGCGCCAGCCAGCAGCGCTATGCCCCGCTCGGTAAGCCAGCGATCACCTACGCCGATGAGTTCGTCCCCCACGAACAGCAGGGGGCAAGCCACCCGCCGCCACGGGGGCATGCCGCTTTGCTGGAACAGGTCGCGCAACTCGCGGGTATGTGCGTCCCCTGCAGGGCGCAGGCGTTCGCCTCCTCGGCGCAGGCGCACGGTCAGCGCGCTGTCCAGCCGTGTCGGAGGGTCGAGCAACAGGCTTCCGCCGTCTGGCAGGGCCAACGGTTCACCGTGCCAGTCTGCCTGCCATTGCGGGTCCACCCCATGCTGAGGTGGAAGCGCCCATAGCCGGTTTTTCCAGACATGCACTTCGGCACCGGGCCAGCGGATACAGGGCAACTGGCCATCGCGTGCCACACACTGGCGCTCGATCTGCTCACGTTGTGCGGTGGTGGGCGCGGTGAGTCCGCGTGAGTGCAGCCAGTCGTCGAGCAGGGGGTGACGCAAGGCCGGTGTGAGTGAGAGCCAGCCGACGGCGTCGAGGCTGCCGCTGGATGGGTCGAGCAGGTGGGACTGTGCCGCGCGCCACTGGCGCTCCAGCGCCTCGCTGGCGGAGCGGTGGAGTCGAGCGCTATGGATGATCGAATCCACCGCTTGTGGCCAATGCTGACTCAGGCGCGGCAGAATTTCGTGGCGAAGGAAATTCCGCGAAAGGCGCGCATCACGGTTCGAAGGATCGTCGATACAGGGAAGTGCGTGCTGCTCCACGTAACGGCGCAGGACATCGCGAGGCGTATCCAGCAGGGGGCGCCAGAGCAGCCCGTCACCGAGGCGTCGCGTTGCGCGCATGCCGCCAAGGCCTTCGGGGCCGGCGCCGCGTAGCAGCTTCAGCAGCACGGTTTCCGCCTGATCGTCGCGGTGATGCGCCAGCACCAGTCGCTCGCCTTTCTGCAGCGATGCGGCGAACGCGCGGTAGCGCGCATCGCGCGCCGCGGCCTCCAGGCCGTAGCCGCGCGCATGGTCGACATCCACCCGCAGCACCAGGCACGACACGCCCCATTCGCCAGCGAGCTGCCGGCAGTGCTCAGCCCATGCGTGGCTATCGGTATGCAGCCCATGATCGATGTGCAGCGCTCGCAGTCCCTGTGCCTGCGGCAGCTGCGCCAGTGCATGCAACAACGCGGTGGAATCCGGGCCGCCGCTATAGGCGACGCATAGAGGGCCGGCCGGGTGCGCGTGCAGCGCGTCGCGCAGGATGTGGTTCAGTTCATTCACGGGCGGTGGCTTTCTTGCTCTTGTTGCGCACGTAGATCACCTTGGGGCGACCTTCGCCGGCATTGCGGCGATCCATCTCGAACAGCGTAGTGGCGGTGATCAGTTCGCTGAGCTTGTTGTAGCCATAGCTGCGCGCGTCGAAGTTGGGGCGCTGCTTGGTGACGATGGAGCCGACCCCGCTCAGGGTAGCCCAGCCGTCGTCGTCCGATGCCGCATCTACCGCGTTGCGCAGCAGGTTCACCAGGCTGGAATCCTGCTTGAGTTGTGCGGCAGTGCGCGGCTTGAGCGGCTGCTCCTCGTCAGGCTTGGCGACCAGGATATCGGTGTAGATGAACTTGTCGCAGGCAGCGACGAACGGGTCGGGTGTCTTACGCTCGCCGAAGCCGTAGACGATCAGGCCAGACTCGCGGATGCGCGCAGCCAGTCGGGTGAAGTCGCTGTCGCTGGAGACGATGCAGAAACCATCGAAGCGGCCGGAGTACAGCAGATCCATCGCGTCGATGATCATGGCCGAGTCGGTGGCGTTCTTGCCGCTGGTGTAGCCGAACTGCTGGATGGGCTGGATCGACTGCGTGAGCAGTTGTTCCTTCCAACCCTTGAGGTGATTGGACGTCCAATCACCATAGGCTCGCTTCACGTGCGCCGTACCGTACTTGGCAACTTCGGCGAGCAACGCCTCGGAGATGGTCGGCTGCGCGTTGTCCGCGTCGATAAGAACGGCGAGTTTGGTGGCGTGTTCGCTGGCCATGAACGCATTTCCGGACGATGGTGCCCGGATGGTAGGTCAGGAAGACAGGGCAGTGAGTGAAGAGGGAGCTGCGTCGGGATATGGTCTTCTCGCCGCGCACCCCTCCCGACTCAGGCTGGGCTCACTCGGTGTAGGCACCGTAGCCGCGCAGGCGCTTGTAGCGCAGCTCCAGCAGATCCTTCACCGGCAGGGCTTCCAGTTCGTCGATCTGGTTGAGCAGCACGGCCTTCAGGCGTACGGCCATGGAGTGTGGGTTGCGATGGGCGCCGCCCAGCGGCTCGCGCACCACCTTGTCGATCAGGCCCAGTTCCAGCAGGCGGGGGGCGGTGAGGCCCAGTGCTTCGGCGGCGTCCTTGGCCTTCTCCGCACTCTTCCACAGGATGGAGGCGCAGCCTTCCGGCGAGATCACCGAGTACGTGGAGTACTGCAGCATGACGGTGCGATCGCCCACGCCGATGGCGAGCGCGCCACCGGAGCCGCCTTCACCGATCACGGTGCAGACGATAGGCGTCTTCAAGTCGGCCATTTCCAGCAGGTTGCGGGCAATGGCTTCCGATTGGCCGCGCTCTTCCGCGCCCACGCCCGGGTAGGCGCCTGGCGTATCGATGAGCGTGATCAGCGGCAGGCCGAATCGTTCGGCCATCTTCATCAGGCGAAGCGCCTTGCGGTAACCCTCAGGACGCGGCATGCCAAAGTTGCGGCGCACCTTGCCCTTGGTATCGCGTGCCTTCTGATGGCCGATGATCATCACCGAACGGCCATTGATGCGGCCGAGACCGCCAACGATGGCAGCGTCGTCCGAGTAGGCGCGGTCGCCGGCGAGTTCGTGGAATTCGTCGCAGATCACGCTGATGTAGTCGAGCGTGTACGGCCGGCCAGGGTGACGCGACAACTGCGTCACCTGCCACGGCGTGAGGTTGCGGAAGATCTCGTTGGTCTTGAGCTTCAGCTTTTCGCGCAGACGCCCGACTTCTTCGTCGATGTTGAACGCCTGCCCATGGCTGGCGTGACGAAGCTCTTCAATCTTCGCGTCCAGCTCGGCGATGGGTTGTTCGAAATCGAGGAAGTTAGGATTCATTCGGTGCAGTTCATGACACGGAAGCGCGCAAGTATACCGGTCTAGAAAAGAACGCGGGAACGGATGCGTATGGGAAACGTGAAGGCTGGCGCGGGGTTCAATCGCCGCGCGGACGGTCGTCCGTCTTGACGATGCGTAGCTTGGCCGCCTCGACGCCGGGAATCGCTCGGATGGCACGCAGGAGCTCTGGGATCGCATCTACGCGCCAGTCCTCTCCCAACTCCAGATCCGCCTGGGCAAGGGCGTTGTGGTAGCCATGAAGAATCACGCTGGCGCGTCCACCACGGTAGCCGGCGAGCGTGCGGCGCAGGTCGTCAATGAAGGCGGGGTTCACGCCGTTCAGTTTTAAACGCAGCAGGCGAGCGAAGCGGCGGCAGGCATCACCCAGGGTGTAGGCGCTGCGGGCGCGCACGGCGAAACCGCCGCCGGAGAAATCGTCGATGCGCAGGCCACCTTCGACGATCAGCAATTGGTCGCGCGTAAGCATCGGGGCGATCTGCTGGTAGAGGTCGCCGAAGAAGCTCACCTCGATGATGCCGGTACCGTCCTCGAGTCGGACGAAGGCATCGCTATCACCGCGCTTGCGCACAGCAGTGACCATGCCGGCTACCGTCCACGGCGTATCCGGGCCGCGGCGGAAACGGTTTTCGTCACCGTCGTTCTTGCGCGGCTTGGGCGGTTGATAACGATCGCCGATCTCGCCCAGAGGACAGGTTGAGAGCTGAGCTAGCTCGTCCCGCCATGGATCAGTGGGATGGCCGGAGAGATAGTGGCCGAGCGTGTCGCGTTCGCCTTGCAACAACTGTTCGAGTGGCCACTCGGCCACGATGGGCAGATCCACCTCGACCGTCGGCGCGTTGGCGCTCCCGTTCTCGGATGACATGGACGCGCCGAACATGTCGTTCTGGCCAGACTGCTTGTTTTTCAGATGCTGGTCGGCCGCCTTCATGGCGTTCGGCAACTGCGCCATCAGGCTGGCGCGATTGGGCGCTAGCGCATCGAGCGAACCGGAAAGAATCAATGCTTCGAGCACGCGGCGATTGAGCTTCAGCGAATCCACGCGGCGGCAGAAGTCGGCGAGATCCTTGTACACGCCACCGCGTTTGCGCTCGTCGGCAATCGCTTCGCAGGCACCCTGGCCCACGCCCTTGATGGCGCCGAGACCGTAGCGGATCACCTTCGGCTCGACGGCGACAAACATGAACTCTGACGCGTTGATGTCCGGCGGCAACACCTTCAGGCCGATCGCCTTCGACTCGTCGATGAAGGTCACCGCCTTGTCGGTGTTGTCCATGTCCGACGAGATCGTCGCGGCCATGAACTCCGCGGGGTAGTGCGTCTTCAACCATGCCGTGTGGTACGAAACCACGGCGTACGCAGCGGCGTGCGACTTGTTGAAGCCGTAGCCCGCGAACTTCTCCATCAAGTCGAAGATTTCGTCGGCTTTTTCGCCGGTGAGCCCGTCCTTGGCGGCACCCTCGCGGAACTTGGCGCGCTCCTTCGCCATTTCCTCGAGTTTCTTTTTACCCATCGCGCGGCGCAGCAGGTCGGCGCCGCCGAGCGAATAGCCGCCCACGATCTGCGCCATCTGCATCACCTGCTCCTGATAGACCATGATGCCGTAGGTCTCTTTCAGGATCGGCTCGACGCGCGGATCGGGATACACCACTTCCTCGCGGCCGTGCTTACGGGCGACGAAGCTGGGGATCAGGTCCATCGGGCCGGGGCGGTACAGCGCCACCAGCGCGATGATGTCCTCGAAACGGTCGGGTTTGGCATCCTTGAGCATGCGTTGCATGCCCGAGGATTCGAGCTGGAACACGGCGACGGTCTGCGCCTTCTTCAGCAGCTCGTAGGTGGCCACGTCATCGGTGGCAATCGCCGCGATGTTGAGTTCTTCCTCGCCACTCACTGCGCGACGCGCGTTGATGGCTTTCACCGCCCAATCGATGATGGTGAGCGTGCGCAGGCCGAGGAAGTCGAACTTCACCAGACCAACCGCTTCCACATCGTCTTTGTCGTACTGCGTGACGACGCCGGCGCCGCCCGGTTCGCAATACAGCGGGGCGAACTCGGTCAGCGGCCTGGGGCCGATCACCACGCCACCGGCGTGCTTGCCGACGCCACGCGTCAAGCTTTCCAGGCTCAGCGCCAGGTCGATCAGCGTGTGTGCTTCTTCGTCCTGGTCGTAGAGGTCGCAGAAATCCTTGACGATGCGATCGGGCTCTTTCTTCGCCTTCTCCGAACGACCCAGCGCGCATTGCAGCGTGAGATCCAGCGGGCGGGGCGGAATGAGCTTGGCGATGCGGTCCACCGCGTTGTAGCCCATGCCGAGCACGCGACCGGAGTCTCGCAGCACAGCCTTCGCCGCCATCGAGCCGTAGGTGATGATCTGGCTGACGTGGTCGCGGCCGTATTTGCGTGCGACGTAATCGATCACCTCATCGCGGCGATCCATGCAGAAGTCGATGTCGAAGTCGGGCATCGACACGCGTTCGGGATTCAAGAATCGCTCGAACAGCAGATCGAACTGGATCGGATCGAGATCCGTGATCTTCAGCACCCAGGCGACCAGCGAACCTGCACCCGAACCACGGCCCGGGCCCACGGGAATGCCGTTCTGCTTACCCCAGTTGATGAAGTCCGCCACGATCAGGAAGTAGCCGGGGAAGCCCATCTTGATGATGACGTCCAGCTCGCGTTCCAGCCGCGCTTCGTATTCCTCGCGCGTACGGCCGGGCGCGACGCCAGCGAATTCCAGTCGTTCCTTCAGGCCGTCGCGTGATATCTCGCGGATGTAACTGGCCAGGTCATGGCCTTCCGGCACCGGGAAATCCGGCAGGTAGTACGTACCGAAGTTCAGTTCCAGCGTGCAGCGCTTGGCCAGCTCGATGGTGTTTTCCAGCGCCTCGGGAATATCGGCGAACAACGCCTCCATTTCTTCTGGCGACTTGAGGTACTGCTGGTCGCTGTAATCGCGTGGACGCTTGGGGTCGGCGAGTACGCGCCCCTGATTGATGCACACGCGCGCTTCGTGCGACTCAAAGCCGTCCTGCTTGAGGAAGCGCACATCGTTGCTGGCAATCACCGGCAGGTCGAGCTGTGCGGCAACACCTAGCGCGGCGGCGTTCCAGTTTTCCTCGCCCTCGCGACCGGTGCGGGTCAGTTCAAGGTAGAGGCGATCGGCCATCTGTGTCGCGAAAGCATGGACGCGTGCCACGGCAGTATCCACACCCTGGTTCACGGCGACACGCGCGACTTCGCTGTCGCGGCCGAGCACGGCGATTAGGCCGTGCGTCGCTTCCGGCGTGAGCCAGGTGGCATCGACCATGGCCCGGCCGCTGTGCTGGCCGTCGCGCCATGCGCGCGACACCAACCGGGACAGATTGAGGTAGCCCGCATGGTTCTGGACAAGCAGGGTAAGACGCCAGGGACGCGGGTCATCCGGCGAACTGACCCACACGTCGCTGCCGCCGATCGGTTTGATGCCGGCCGCGCTGCAGGCTTTGTAGAACTTCACCAGCGCGAACATGTTGCTGTCGTCGGTCAGCGCGACTGCCGGAATACCCAGGCGCACGCAAGCCTCGACCAGCCCCTTGATGCGGACAGTCGAGTCGACCAGCGAGTATTCGCTGTGAAGGTGGAGGTGAGCGAAGCGGACGGACATGGCGCACGCGCAGGATGGATCCACAGCCTAACGGCGCGGCCCGGACCGGGCAAGAATTGACATTGCCTCCGGCGTGACTTTTTCGCGCTGGATCAGGAGGATGCCGGAGGGGGGACGGTAGCTGCCGTTGCTCCCGGCGCCGGCTGTGCGAGCAGATCGTCCACGTCCGACATGATGGTGTCGAGCATGTTTTCGTCATAACCCGTGTAGACGTGGGCGATACGCCCATCTCGCCCGATCATCACCATGAAGGGCAACGTCTTAATGTCGTAAGGCTTGCCGATGCGTCCGTCCGGCGGGTCATAGGTCAGGATGATGTCGAGGCTCTTCCAGCGGTTGCGGAGGTCTTTGAATGCCTCGTAGGTGTCGTCATGGTTCACGCCGATGACTTGCAGGTCGGCGGTGCCTTTGAGTTTCTGGAGTGCGGCGAGTACCGGCAGCTCCTTGCGGCAGTAGCCGCACCACGACGCCCAGAACGACACGACGACCACCTTGCCGCGCAGGCCGGACACACGCACGTCGTGTCCGTCGCGATCACGGCCGAGTTCGTCTGAAGGGATGGCGCCTACCTCAGGACGGGCGTGACCCAGGGTGGCCGTTATCAGGGCCAGTACGGCCAGCATGCTTCGAACAGAGCGTCTCATCGGTCCTCTCCTTGACCGGGCCAGCATAGCGAACGCGGCGTCCGTCCCGCCGGCCGAGGGCGGGCGGACGAGCGGTGGTTGCAGGGAGCGGCTGGGGCTGTCATGGTCCGGTGCTTTCACCCTGGACGGCAGCCCTGACGCTGCCCGGAAAACACCGATGTCACTGATCCGCTCGCTGTTCACCGTCAAACCCATCGAGGCCTCGCTTGCCGCCAGCGACAACATGCGGCGCACGCTGGGCCTGAAGGACCTGATCGTCCTGGGCGTGGGAGCGGTGATCGGCGCCGGTATTTTCGTCATTACCGGGCAGGCGGCTGCCGAACATGCCGGTCCGGCCCTGACCATTTCATTCGTGCTGGCCGGCCTGGCTGCCGCGTTGGCGGCACTGAGCTATGCGGAGTTCGCCGCCATGCTGCCGGTCTCGGGCAGTGCCTATGTCTACGCCTACGCCACCTTTGGCGAATTGCTGGCGTGGTTCATCGGCTGGAACGTGGTGGCTGAGTACCTGCTGGCGGTGTCGTCGGTGGCCGTGGGTTGGTCCGGTTACGGAGTGGGCCTGCTGCACAGCATCGGCGTCGATGTACCGGCGGTGCTGGCGAATGCGCCGCTGGCGTTCAAGGATGGTCACTTCGTGGTCACCGGAGCCTGGATGAACTTGCCGGCCCTGCTGGTGGTGGCGGCGATCACCACGTTGCTCTACGCCGGCACGCGTCAGTCGACGCTGTTCGCCAGCGTGGTCGTGGTGCTCAAGGTGCTGGTGGTGATTCTGTTTGTGGTGTTCGGCCTGCAGTACATCGACACCTCGTTGTGGCATCCGTACGTGCCGGCGAGCCAGGGAGGCGACCACTATGGCTGGGCCGGTGTGTTCCGTGCTGCAACCAGCGTGTTCTACGCCTATATCGGTTTCGACGCGGTGGCAACGGCAGCGCAGGAAACGCGCAACCCCCAGCAGAACGTGCCGGCCGGCATCCTGATCTCGTTGGCCATCTGCACGGTGCTCTACATCGTGGTGGCGGCGGTGCTGACCGGACTTGTGCCGTATGCGCAACTGGCCACGGCGGAGCCAGTAGCGACGGCGCTGGCCGCGCATCCAGCGCTGGCATGGCTGAAAGTGCTGACGCAGATAGGCGCAGTGGCGGGCCTGACCTCGGTGATCCTGGTGATGCACATGGGCTTGGCACGCATCCTCTACACGATGGCGGGTGACGGCCTGCTGCCGCGCATGTTCGGCGCTGTGCATGACCGCTTCCGTACGCCACATCGCACGACGGTGCTGGTTGGTGTCATCGGCGGCCTGCTGGCGGCGGTGTTCCCGCTGAGCCTGCTGGGTGACCTGCTGTCGATGGGCACGCTGCTGGCGTTCGCCACGGTGTGCATCGGCGTGCTGGTGCTGCGCCGCACGCGCCCGGATCTGCCGCGCGGTTTCCGTGTGCCCGCCGCATCGGTGGTGTGCCCCTTGGGCGTCGTCGTCTGCCTGTTCCTGCTGGCGCAGATGAACAGGGGTAACTGGATGCTGCTGGCCGGCTGGACCACGGTCGGCATGCTCATCTACATCGGCTACGGCTATCGCAACAGCCGTTTGCGTGTGGGTGGCTGATCGCCAGCATCGCGGCGACGATGGCACGCCACCGTCGCCAGCGCTGCGTCTTACCAGATGTGGAAGCGCTCCGCGCTTTGCGGATGATCGATGTAGTGATCCAGCCCCTGTACCCGGAGCGGATGCCGGTCGTAGTCGACATGCCGGAGTTCGGCATTTGCGGTGTCTGCCATCTCGTCAGGGGTGAGCTGCGATAAAGGCATGACGTCCGGGTGGCTGTTGGGTGTGGACGGGTCGTTCGGGCGGCGGATGGTGCTCATGACGGACTCCCGCGGTCGAATGCGCGCTTGGTTGGAGTCTTCAATCCCATGCGGTGGGGAGACGTGCATGGGGCCTTCGTCCCTGCCTGACGGAAGCGCACCGGACCCGGTGGCTTCGCTTTCCTATCCATTGGGATGCAGCGGCGGCCCGAAAGGTTGCACTAGCCAATGGCGCGGGGCCGAGCGCTGTTCCATGGATTCAAGCTTAGATTAGCGCTGTTGCACGCGGGTGACGCCGGCCATTAGGCATGCCTTTCGGCGTGCGTATTGGCCCTGCGATTGCTTCGCCGATGCGACGCAGCGGCCGTGATCCGGACGTCTATCTCAGAACAGCACGCCCTGGTCCACCAGGATCTTCACCGGCGCAAAACTACGGCGATGGTGCGGGCAGGGACCCAGGCGCTTCAGGGCGGACAAGTGTGCCGGCGTGCCGTAGCCTTTGTGCTCGGCGAAACCGTAGCCGGGGTGTTCACGGTCAAGCTCCACCATCCATCGGTCTCGCGTTACCTTGGCGAGAATCGACGCGGCGCTGATCGCTGGTTCCAGTGCGTCGCCGCCGATGATGGCGCGGCCCGCGCATGGCAGATCGCGAGGCAACGCATTGCCATCGATCCATGCCTCGTGCGCCGCCGGCGTCAGGCCCAACAGCGCGCGGCACATGCCAGTCATGGTGGCTTGGTAGATGTTGATCCGGTCGATCTCGTCGGACATCACCATCACGATACTGTGTGCTAGCGCGCGCTCGACGATCAGCGGATAGAGCGCCTCGCGCTTCTGCTCGGTGAGCTTCTTCGAATCGTTGAGCCCCTCGATAGGGCGTGCAGGATCGAGGATGACCGCGGCGACCGCGACAGGGCCGGCCAGCGGCCCGCGGCCCGCTTCGTCCACGCCGGCGATAAAGCGTGTTTCCAACACCGTGGCGGCCGCGTTCGCGGTGCGTCGATTGACCTTCGCCTCAGCCATGGTGCGCCTCGATCATTTCGGCGATGGCATCGGCCGCGAGATCGCCTGCATGGCCTTCCAGATCACCCCGTAGCGCCAGATGCAATTGTTCGAAAGCGGCGACGATGGCACCGCGCCGCTCGCTGTCGTGGAATAGCGACAACGTTGCCTCGGCGAGCTTGTCGACCGTGAAGTCGTCCTGCATGAGTTCGGGAACCAACACGATGTCGTCGCCCATGCCGCTCGCCCGCGCCAGGATGTTCGGCAACGAATAGACGTCTGTCTTGAGCATGTTGAGCACCTTGGCGATGCGGTAGCTCACCGGAGACACGCGGTAGCCGACCACCATAGGGCGCTTGGCGAGCATGGCTTCGAGCGTCGCCGTGCCGGAGGCGAGCAATACCACGTCGGCCGCGAGCATGGCTTCGTGCGCGTGGCCATCGATGAGTTGCGGCGTGCTCTCATCTTCGCTGGTGCCGACGAGTTCTTTTAATGTCGCATGCACGCGCTCGTTGGCAGCAGGAACGATGATGCGAAGACCTGGCAACTGCGCGGCGACCTTGCGCGCTGCCTGGATGAAGGCCGTGCCCAGCTGTTTGATTTCGGAGCCACGACTGCCCGGCAGTACCGCAAGCACGGGTACGTTCTGTGGAATGCCAAGGAAATCGCGCGCACCGATGCGGTCGGACACCAGCGCGAAGCGGTCGGCCAGCGGATGACCAACGAAGCGCGCATCGATACCGTGCCGGGCATAGATGGCGGGCTCCATCGGGAACAGGCATAGCACGCGGTCAGCGCTGCGTCCGATCTTTTCCGCCCGCTTCTCGCGCCATGCCCAGACCGACGGGCTGACGTAGTGCACGGTACGGATGCCGGCTTCGCGCAGGCGCTTTTCGACACCCAGGTTGAAATCGGGTGCATCGATGCCAACCACCACGTCGGGCTTTGCCGCCGCGAGGCGCGCAAGTAACTCCTTGCGCAGTTTGAGCAGGCGGGGCAGGTGAGACACCACCTCGGCAAAGCCGAACAGCGACAGCTCCTTGATGTCGTACCAGGAGTCGAAGCCCGCGGCCTGCATGCGCGCGCCGCCGATGCCGACGAAATGCGCCAACGGATAGCGGCGTTGCAGCGCCGCTATCAGGTCCGCGCCAAGCTGATCGCCCGAATCTTCGCCGGCGATGATGGCGATGGTCGGCGTTCTGACTGTCGCATCTGTTATGGACATATCGTTACGTCAGCCGTCAGAGCCAGAGCGCGTGCCTGATTCGTTGATATGTGCTGCGCACATATCAACGCGCCAGCGAGCGCTCGCTGCTGTCGATGAACTCGAGCATCGCGCGCACGTCTTCACTGTCGTTGGCCTGCACGCTGAGCTGTTCGCGCGCGTCGGCCAGGGTCAGTCCTGCCATGTACAGCGTGCGATAGGCGCGCTTGATGGCCGAGATGCGCGCCGTGTCGAAACCGCGGCGCTTAAGGCCTTCGCTGTTGATGCCGCGCGGGCGGCCGCGCTGCTCGTTGGCCATTGTCACGAACGGCGGCACGTCGGAACCAAGCAGGCAACCCATGCCGATGAAGGCGTGCGCACCAATCTTGCAGAACTGATGGGCGCCGGAGAATCCCGCCATCACCACCCAGTCACCGATCTCCACATGGCCGGCCAGCGCGGAGTAGTTGGAGAACACCGTGTTGTTGCCGATCTTGCAGTCGTGCGCGATGTGGACGTAGGCAAGAATCAGGTTGTCGTTGCCAACCTGGGTCACGCCGCCGCCGTCGCCGGTGCCGCGATTGATGGTGACGTACTCGCGGATCAGGTTGCGGTCGCCAATCAGCAGTTCGGTGTGCTCACCGCTGAACTTCTTGTCCTGCGGATCGCCACCCAGCGAGGCGAACTGGCTGATGCGGTTGTCACGACCAATGCGCGTGGGGCCCTGGATCACCACATGCGGGCCGATCACCGTACCTTCGCCGATATGCACGTCGGCGCCGATCACGGAGTACGCGCCGATGCTGACGCCGCTGGCGACGACCGCGGTAGGATCGATCTGCGCAGTGGGATGGATCATTTGTCGGACCTCGCGGCGCACATCAGTTCGCAGCTGGCCACGACCTTGCCGTCGACGATGGTGCGTGCCTCGAACAGGCCCATGCTGCGCAGCAGGCGCTTGAGCTCGACTTCCAGGCGCAGCTGATCACCCGGTACCACGGGGGCGTTAAAGCGCGCGTTGTCCACCTTGGCGAGGTAGAACAGCGGGCTACCCGTGGTGCCCTTCAGGCGGCTGGAGATCTGCGTCAGCAGGCCGGCTGCCTGTGCCATCGCTTCCACGATCAACACACCCGGCATCACCGGATGGCCGGGGAAGTGACCCTGGAAGAACGGCTCGTTCATCGTCACGTTCTTGATGGCCACGGCACTCTTGTCCGGCACCAGTTCGATCAGGCGGTCGACCAGCAGGAACGGATAGCGATGCGGCAGCAGCTGCTGGATCGTTTCCACGTTCACGGGCAGATGGAAGGGCACGGTCAGGTCACTCATTATTGCTGTCCTTCTCCAGCGCCGAGAGCCGGCGCACGTATTCATCGAGATGCTTGAATCGGGCTGCGTTGCGCCGCCATTGGCGACTTTCCTGCAGCGGTGCGCCCGAGGAGTATTCACCCGGCTCGCGGATGGAATGCGTGACCAGGCTCTTGGCGGTAATGTTAACGCGGTCCGCCAGCTCCAGATGGCCGAGCACGCCGGCGTTGCCGCCGATCATGCAATAACGGCCGATCTTGGCGCTGCCAGCCACGGCGGAGCAGCCTGCCATGGCCGTGTGGGCGCCGATATACACGTTGTGGGCGATCTGGATCTGGTTGTCGAGGCGGACATCTTCCTCGAGGACGGTGTCGTCCAGCGCGCCGCGGTCGATGGTGGTGTTGGCGCCGATTTCACAATCGTCGCCGATGCGCACGCCGCCCAATTGCGGCAACTTGATCCAGTGGTCGCGATCGAAGGCGAGGCCAAAGCCATCCGAGCCGATCACGGCGCCCGGATGCACCAGCACGCGCTTACCCAGCGTCACGCGGATGACCAGGGTCACGCGCGCCACCAGGCGGCACTGCGCGCCAATCGTGCATTCGGGGCCGATGATGCAGTGCGGGCCGAGAATGGCGCCATCCTCGATGACGGCACCGTCCTCGATCACGCAGCCGGGGCCAATGCTGGCGGTCGGCGCCACTTGGGCGCCCGGTGCCACCACCGCCGTGGGGTGGATGCCCTGCGGCGAAGCGGAATGGCGCTCGAACAAGGCGGCGATTTTGGCGTAGGCCACATAAGGGTCGTGGGCCACCAGGGCGGCCACCGGGCTGTCCGCGACGTTTTCCTCACGCATGACCACTACGCCAGCGCTGGTAGCCGTCAGCTGCGATGCGTATTTGCTGTTGGAAAGGAAGCTCAGCTGGCTCGGGCTGGCGCCGGCCAGCGTGCCCACGCCATCGATGACGCGGGAGCCGTCGCCATGGCTGACGAGACCGAAGCGCTCGGCCAGCTCGGATACGGTGGTTTGAAAAACGCTCATGTCAGCTCCCTGCAATCAGACCATTGTAGGTCGCCTCGGCGGAGGCATCAAAAGATGGCCCTAAGAGTGGCCCCCAGGGATGGTTGCCACCATAAAAGAAGGCGCGGCATGGCCGCGCCTTCTGCTGTGTTACCCCTTGGGTGGTCAGCTCGTCAGAACTGGCTGCCGAAGGTGAACTGGATGCGCTCTTCGTAGTGACCATCGTCCGCCTGGGTGCGCAGCGGCACGGCGAAGTTGATGATCAGCGGGCCGATGGGCGCCTGCCAATGCAACGACAGACCCGTGGAGACGCGCAGCGTCTTGGCGGTGAAGCTCTGGTAGTCGGTATAGGCGTTGCCGACGTCCACAAACCACGACACGCGAGCGGTGTTGATGTCCTTGAGGAACGGCAGCGGCAGATACAGCTCAGCCGTACCTAGCACCTTGAACGCGCCACCCAGCGGCTGTGCATAGCTGTACACGCTGCCTGGGCAGGTGCCGTCGGACAGCGGGGTGATCGGTACCTGTTTGCCCGCAGCATTGGTCGTGGTGCCCACGCAGACGCGAGGACCCAGGGTGTTGTCCTGGAAACCGCGCACGTCGCGCACGCCGCCGGAGTAGAAGTTCTCCCAGAACGGGAAGGTGATCTTCTGGCCCGCCTGGTAGATGCCGTCGTCGCTGCTGTTGTCGAAGGTCTGGCCGTAGGTCTTGCCGTAGCCGACCTGACCGTCCACGTACAGCACGAAGCCCTTGCCGATCGGCCAGTAGTGATTCGCCTCGCCCATGATCTTGTAGTACTGCACGGTCGAACCGGGCAGGGCGATATCGGTAGACAGCGAGATCAGGCCGCCGCGAGTGGGCGCCCAGTAACCGTTACGCGTGTCGTGGTTCCAGCCCAGCGTGGCATCCCAGGTATGGATGGTCTGGTGGCCCAGCGCGTTCTGGTAGTCGATCAGAATCTGCGGCGAGTAGTTGGCCGTCTGCGTGACCGTGTTGCCGTTCGAGTCGGTGGTCAGGTACTGGTAGCTGAGGTTGATCTTGTTGCTGCTGAGGCCCAGGCCCGCGCGGATATTGTCCGTTTCGGAAATCGGGAAGCTCAGGAAGCTGGAGAACGACTTCATCGAACTTTCGTAGTTCACGAAGTCGCTGTTGGTATCGCCGTAGTTGCTCTTGGTGTAACCGGCGTTATAGCCGATACCCACGCCGCTATCGGTGAGATACGGGTTGAAATAGCTCGCGTTGATGCTGGTGGAGTAGTCGCTGCGCGATGCGCCCACGGTGAAGCTGTCACCGGTGCCCATGAAGTTGTTCTGCGACACCGACGCGGACAGGATGATGCCCGAGTACTGCGAATAGCCCACACCGAACATCAGGCTGCCGGCGGACTGCTCTTCCACCTTCGCGGTCAGGTCGACCTGGTCTTCGGTGCCCGGCACCAGCGCCTTGTCGATGTTGACCGTCTTGAAGTAGCCCAGGCGCTGCAGGCGGATCTTGGAGCGGTCGATGGCCGGCTGCGAGAACCAGCTGCCTTCCAGCTGGCGCATTTCGCGGCGCATCACGTCGTCTTCCGTGCGGGTGTTGCCCTGGAAGATCACACGGCGCACATACACGCGCTTGCCCGGCTCGATGTAGAGCGTCAGGTCGACGGTGCGCTTGTCCTTGTCCAGCTTCGGCACTGGCGTCACCTTGGCGAACGCATAGCCGATGCTCGCCAGGATGTTCTTGATCGAGTTGGTGCTCGCCTCAATCGCCTTGCGGTTGAAGGTGTCGCCCTTGTGCACGTACACCAGCTGATGCAGCGAGTCCTCGGGGAGGACCAGCTCGCCGAGCAGGTGAACGTCGGAAATGGTGTAGATATCGCCTTCCTTGACGCTGGCGGCGATGTACATCGAGCGCTTGTCCGGGGCGATCGTCACCTGCGTGGAGTCGACGCCAAAGTCGGCGTAGCCGCGGTCCATGTAATAGGACTGCAGCTTCTCCAGGTCGCCGGAGAGCTTTTCACGCGAGTACTGATCGTCCTTCGAATACCAGGACAGCCAGCCAGGAGTGTTCGATTCAAAACCCGAGCGAATCTCCTTGTCGGTGAACGCCTTGTTGCCGACGATGTTGATTTCCTTGATCTTGGCGACCTTGCCTTCGCGGATCTCGATATCGACGGCGACGCGGTTGCGATCAAGCTGGGTCACGTGCGGGTCGACCGACACGTTGTACTTGCCGCGGTTGTAGTACTGGCGTACCAGTTCCTGCTGCACGCGGTCCAGCGACAGGCGGTCGAAGGTCTCGCCTTCGGACAGGCCGATCTCCTTCAGACCCTTGCGGAGATCTTCTTCTTTGATGTCCTTATTGCCGCGCAGGCTCAGCTTGGCGATGGACGGGCGCTCGACCACCTTGATGACCATGATGTCACCTTCGCGGTCGATCTCCACGTCACTGAAGAACTTGGTTTGGTACAACGCGCGAATGGCACGCTGAGCAGCGTCGTTGGTCAGGCGGTCGCCACGATTCACCGGCAGGTAGTTGAGTACCGTACCGGCTGAAATGCGGCTGAGGCCATCGATACGGATATCGGAAACGACAAACGGCTCGAACGCGAGGACATTGGCGGATAGTGAGGCAAGCAGGATCAGGGCGGCGATACGCTTCATCGTCGATTCCGTTGGTTTGTTCCGATGAGGCGGCCTAGACCGCCCCGATCAATACGTGAAGCCAGGACAAGCCCAGCCTTGAAAGGGTGCTTGCATCGTCCCCAGATGCGCAGGGTGAACCATCGCCACGTTTCTGCCGCAAGCGCATCGAGTGCGCACGCTGCAGATACGCCTGTCCCTCGGACATCGCGCGCGACTTTCGTCAAAGCCGGCACGCGTCACGCAGGCAGGAAGCGGTGGATGTCGTTGTAGAAAGCCAATCCCATCAACGTAAACAGCATGACTAGGCCGACATACTGACCGGCCATCATGGTGCGTTCGCTGACGGGGCTGCCCTTGACCAACTCAATAAGGTAATACAGCAGCCAACCGCCGTCCAAGACGGGGATCGGCATCAGGTTGAGAATCGCAAGACTCAACGAGACCATCGCAAGGAAACTGAAGAACCAACCGACGCCCATGCTGGCCGAGGCATTGGCCACTTGGGCGATGCCGATCACGCCGGAAAGGTTCTTGGTCGAAGCCTGCCCGGTCAGCATCTTGCCGATCATGTTGAAGGTGGAGGCGGCGCTATTCCAAGTCGTTTCCAGCGAGGCGCTCATGGCCTTGAGCGGCCCGTAGCGCAGGATGGCCTGTTCGCGCTCGGCAAACTTCACGCCGATCACCCAATTACTCGGCTGGCCTTCCAGGGACTCCATACGGGCCGTGACGGACAGGGGGATGGTCTTGCCAGCACGTTCCACCGTGATGGCCAGCGTGGGCGACTTGGCGGCTTCCTGCGGCACCAGTCGCTGGAATTCTTCGAAGCTGCCGATGGCAACGCCATTGAGGCTGACGATGCGGTCGCCATCCTGCACGCCGCCCTGCGAAGCAGGTTTGCCCGGCAGGACGTCGTCGATGACGGCTGGCGAGGGCGCGAGCTTCAAGCCGAGCTTGTCCAGGTACTGGCCGATGTCCTGCCCGGCGGGCAGCTGGTTGAGGGGTAGCACAAGATTGCGCGTACCGCCGTCCGTGCCGCGCACCTGCATGGGCAGCGGATCGCGGCCGAGCAGGGCGTTGGCCACCGCGTCCATGGAGTCGCTCCACGTTTCCACGGCGTGGCCATTCACGCTGAGGATGCGGTCACCGGTACGCACGCCGGCTTCGGCGGCCATGGTCTGCGGAACGGCAGAAATGACAGGCGCGACGTCCGGCTTGCCCACCAGAAACATCAGCCAGAAAGCGAAGAGGGTAAAGACCAGGTTGAAGCCGGGGCCCGCCGCCACGATGGCGATGCGCTGCCAGACCGGCTTGCCGGTGAATTCTTGGCCGGCTAGCGCGGGATCGATCTCACCTTCGCGGGCGTCGAGCATCTTCACGTAGCCGCCGAGCGGGATCATGGCGACCTGGTACTCGGTGCCATCCTTGCCGATGCGCTTCCAGATGGCTTTACCGAAGCCCACAGAGAAGCGCAGCACCTTGACGCCGCAGCGCCGTGCTACCCAGTAGTGTCCGAATTCGTGAAAAGTCACCAGCACGCCGAGCGTGACGAGTAACCAAAACACTGAGCCAAATACACTATTCATCGGTGAGAGCTTATCAGGCTTGTCAGCAGGCGTTGCGAAGGATGCGGCGGGCGGCCTCGCGGGCCGTCCGGTCGCGTTCATTCAGGGTCTGGACATCGACCACAGGTTGCGGCGGCAGTTCCGTAAGTACGCTCTCGACGAGATCGGCAATGCCGAGGAAGGGCAGGCTGCCAGCCAGAAATGCCTCTACGGCGACTTCGTTGGCGGCGTTAAGGATGGCGGTGGCGTCACCACCGGCTCGCAGCGCCTGGAAGGCCAGCGCGAGGCAGCGGAATGTATCCAGGTCCGGCTGCTGAAAGGAAAGTGGTGCGTTGGCAGCCAGGTCCAGCGGAGCCACGCCCGCTTCGATGCGTGTGGGCCACGCGAGCGCATGGGCGATGGCCGTGCGCATGTCCGGGTTGCCCAGCTGGGCCAGGACCGATCCGTCGACGTATTCGACCAGCGAATGCACGAGGCTTTGCGGGTGCACCAGCACGTCGATGAGGTCGGGCGCTGCGCCGAACAGGTGGTGCGCCTCAATGACCTCCAGGCCCTTGTTCATCAGCGTGGCCGAGTCCACCGAAATCTTGCGCCCCATCACCCAGTTCGGGTGCTTGCATGCCTGTTCGGGTGTGACGCCGGCCAGTTCCGCGCGGGTGCGGCCGCGGAACGGCCCGCCGGAGGCGGTCAGGATAAGGCGGCGTACGCCGCTGGCTGCGAGTGGCGAGCGGCCACCAGGTAGGCACTGGAAGATGGCGTTGTGTTCCGAATCCACCGGAATCAGCTCGCCGCCACCTACTGCCAACGCGTCGAGTAGCAACGTGCCAGCCATCACGATGGATTCTTTGTTGGCAAGCAGCAGGCGCTTGCCGGTGCGTGCGGCGGCCAGGGTGGAATCCAGCCCGGCGGCGCCTACGATGGCGGCCACCACCGTGTCGCACAGCGTGCCGGATACTGCCTGCGTGACAGCATCGTGCCCGCTGGCGATATCGCAGCGTACGCCCGCTGCGACGAGGCGACGAGACAGCTCGCTTTCCAGTGCCGGATCGGCGATGACGGCGAGGTCAGGCTGGAAGCGGATGCACAAGTCGGCCAGTGCCGCCACGTTGCTGTGCGCCGTGAGTACGGTGGCGCGGAAGCGATCGGGGTGGCGGGCGATGACGTCGAGCGTGCTGCCACCGATCGAGCCGGTGGCGCCTAGCACCGCAACCTTGCGCGGCGGCTGGCTCATAGACCGAGCAGCAGCATGCCGGCGGCAAAGACGGGCATAGCTGCAAAGACGCTGTCGAGGCGATCAAGCAGGCCGCCATGGCCGGGGAAGAGGTTGCCGGAATCCTTCACGGCGGCGTGTCGCTTCATCAGGCTTTCGAGCAGGTCGCCCACGACGGAAGCAATCACGGCAAACACCGACAGCACCAGCAGGCCGACCAGTTTGCCGCCGGAAACGCCGAGCATCATGCCGCCCGCGCCGGCAACGATGGCGCCGGCGACAAAAGCACCGTACACGCCGGCCCAGGTCTTGCCGGGGCTGATGGTGGGCGCCAGCTTGCGGCGACCGAACTGGCGGCCACTGAAATACGCGCCAATATCGGCCGCCCACACGATGAAGAGGGCCAGCAGGGTCCACCAGTTGCCCTGCGCGGCCGAACTGTGGATCGTCACTACAGCGACCCATGCCGGAACGATCACAAGGAAGCCCGCGCCCAGCTTCATCAGGTGATTTTCGCGCGTAGGTGCCGCGCCGAACGCGAAGTGACGCAGCCACTGGCAGACCACGAGCCACCAGCCGACGCCGACGCCAATCAGAATGGGCCATGCGATGCCGCCCTGCGCCAGCCAGCAAAGCGCGAACGCCGCGGCCGTAAGGACTAGAAGTACGACGCGTGGAAGGGTTTGCTTGAGGCCAGAGAGGCGGGTCCACTCCCACATGGCGGCCAGGAACGCGATGGCGATGATCACTGCGAAGACGCTTGTTGGCGCCAGCAGGATCAGTAGGATCACCAGCGGAGCAAGCAGCAGTGCGGTCAGGGTGCGCTGGAGCAGCATGGGTGTCCTTGTGCAGACATGGAGCGAGCCATCAGGCCTTCTTGGCGACTTGTTCGCCGGTCTTGCCGAAACGGCGTTCGCGGCGTGCGTAATCTTCGATGGCGCTCTTCAGGCAAGCCTCGTCGAAATCAGGCCACAGGGTATCGGTAAAGTGCAGTTCCGCGTAAGCAAGCTGCCACAAAAGGAAGTTGCTGACGCGGCACTCGCCGCCGGTCCGGATGAAAAGATCCAGTGGTGGCAAGTCGGCCAGGCACATCCAACGACCAAGCAGTTGCTCGTCGATCTCATCGGCACGCAATTCGCCGCGCGCCACCGCTTCTGCAGCCTTGCGTGCCGCCTGCACGATGTCCCAGCGCCCGCCGTAGCTCACGGCGATGTTGAGGTGCAGTGCATCGTTGCCAGCGGTGCGCGCCATGGCGGCCATCATGCGCTGACGCAGGCCGGGCTCGAAGCTGGCCAAGTCACCGACGAAGCGCAGGCGCACGCCGTTGCCATGCAGCTCGTCCACTTCCTTGTCCAGAGCGCGAACGAATAGCTCCATCAGCGCACCGACTTCTTGTTCCGGGCGCAGCCAGTTCTCGCTCGAGAACGCGAAGAGAGTGAGTACCTTGACGTCCTGGCGCAGGCAGCCCTCGACCACGTTGCGTACGGCCTTGCGTCCGGCGTTATGGCCGAACGTGCGCGGTCGGTGGCGAAGCTTTGCCCAGCGACCGTTGCCATCCATCACGATGGCGACGTGGCGCGGTACCCGCGCGAGGTCGGCGCTGGTCATGGGAGGCTGAGGCCCGATGGCGCTCAAAGCGCCATCAGCTCCTCTTCCTTGTTCTTCACCACGCCGTCTACGTCCTTGACGAAACGGTCGGTGAGCTTCTGGATCTCGTCCTCGGCGCGGCGCTCATCATCCTCGGTGATCGCCTTGTCCTTGAGCAGATCCTTGACCTGCTGCATGGCGTCGCGACGCACGTTGCGGATGGCGATCTTGGCTTCTTCGCCTTCATGCGCTACGTGCTTGGCCAGCTCGCGGCGACGCTCTTCGGTGAGCGGCGGCATGTTCAGGCGGATGGTGGTGCCGGCGGTGTTCGGCGTGATGCCGATGTCCGACGCCATGATGGCTTTCTCGATCGGGGCGACGAGAGTCTTCTCGAACGGGGTAATGATGATAGAGCGCGAATCACCCAGCGCGACGTTGGCCACCTGATTCAGCGGCATGTCCGAGCCGTAGTACGGCACTTTGATGCCATCGACCAGCGCGGTGCTGGCGCGACCTGTGCGCAAGCGCGTCAAGGTGTGCCTGAGCGAGTCGATGCTCTTGCCCATGCGGGTCTGGGCATCGTTCTTGATGTCGTTAAGCATGGGAAACACCCCTCAAACCGTGCAAGCCGCCGAGTATAGCAGGGGGCTATGGGGCGTTGGGGTGGCGTGAAGCGGGCCTTGCGATGGGTATCGCCCGTGCGTGCGCTAGAACGGTGGCGCACGTATCGGCCCCCTCCCTGGAGAGAGGGCCGATCGGATTACTGGTCGCTGACGATGGTGCCGATGTGCTCACCATGCATGATGCGCATGAGGTTGCCAGCAACGGTCATGTCATAAATGCGCAGCGGCATGCCGTGGTCGCGGCATAGGGCGATGGCAGCAGTGTCCATCACGGCGAGCTTCCGCTCGATCACTTCGTCATAGGTGAGCGTGTCATAACGTGTGGCATCAGCATGTCGTGCAGGATCGGCTGTGTAGACGCCATCCACCTTGGTGGCCTTCAGCAGCAGGTCTGCGCCCACTTCCACAGCGCGCAGAGCGGCAGCGGAGTCCGTGGTGAAGAACGGATTGCCGGTACCGGCGGCAAACAGCACGATGCGGCCCTTCTCGATGTGGCGCACGGCGCGGCGGCGGATGAAGTCTTCCGAGACGTCGTGGATCTGGATCGCGCTCATCACGCGGGCATAGCCCCCGCGACGCTCGATGGCGTCCTGCATGGCCAGCGCGTTCATCACGGTGGCCAGCATGCCCATGTGGTCGCCGGTGACGCGGTCCATACCGGCAGCAGCCAGGCCTGCGCCACGGAAAATGTTACCGCCGCCGATGACGACGCCGATCTGGATGCCGGCTTTTTGTACTTCGATGATTTCGTCGGCCAATCGGCCGATGACCTTGGGATCGATGCCGTAATCGGCTTCGCCCATCAAGGCTTCACCGGAGAGTTTGAGCAGGATGCGACGGTACTTAATAGGTTCGCTCATGGGGTCTCCGGATTGTGTGGGGCAAAACGCGCGCATTGTAACGGCAGTGACGCGAGCGGGTAAGAGTTTCGTGCCGCTGGCGGAGGCGAAAACCCTGTTTCATCGCGGGGTTGGCGAAGGAGGCAGCAGTGGGATGGCCGGCTTGGGGTAGGGCGGCGCGGCTGCGGAGGGCTTTCATAAAAAAAGAAGCCGCGGTTGTCCGCGGCTTCTTCGAGACTACAGGTGGTGCGAGGCCTTAGCCCTGCATCGCCTTGGCCACTTCGGCCAGATAGTCTTCCTGCACCTTCTCGATGCCTTCGCCTACGGCCAAGCGGATCACCGCTACAACGTCAGCGCCTTCCTTCTTCAGGACGTCACCCACGGTGGTGTTGGTGTCGAGCACGTACGGCTGGCCGACCAAGGTCACTTCCGAGACGATCTTGTTGATCTTGCCGGAGATGATCTTTTCCAGGATGTCGGCCGGCTTGGCCTTGTCCTTCTCGGTCATCTGGCTCAGCGCGATTTCCTTTTCCTTCGCGATGAACTCGGCCGGGACGTGTTCCGGCTTGATGTGCGGCGGGTTCATGGCCGCCACGTGCATGGCGATGCCCTTGGCCAGCTCTTCCGAGCCGCCCTTGAGCGCCACGATCACACCGATCTTGCCGCCGTGCGAGTAGGTGGCCAAGGGGTCATCGTTCGCGACGTGGGCAATGCGGCGCACTTCGATCTTCTCGCCGATGGTCGCGGTCTGCGCCTTGGCGGCGGCCTCGACGTTGTCGGCGCCCGGGAAGGCGGCAGCCTTGGCGGCGTCGATGTCGGTAGCGCCCGAAGCCAGCACGGCCTCAGCGATTTCGTTGGTGAACTGGATGAAGTTCGGCGCCTTGGCGACGAAGTCCGTCTCGCTGTTCACTTCGACCAGCACGGCCTTGCCGTTGGCCTGGGCCGTGGCAATACGACCTTCAGCGGCGACGCGGTCGGCCTTCTTGTCGGCCTTGGCCAGGCCGGTCTTGCGCAGGTATTCCACAGCGGCGTCAATGTCGCCGTTGTTTTCGACCAGCGCCTTTTTGCAATCCATCATGCCGGCGCCGGAGCGCTCGCGCAGTTCGCTAACCAGTTTTGCGGAAATGGCGGTCATCTGGGTTCCTCAAAAGCTTTGATGCGCCCCGACCCTTGCGGGTCGGGGCAGGGAAGGCTTACTCGCCGTCCGACGAGGGTTCGTCACTGCGGCCGCTGCGGCCACCGCGACCACCGTCACGACGCGGTGCGCCGGCACCCTTCTTGGCCGGGCCGCGATTGTTGCGGTCGTCACGGCGCGGGGCAGCCTTGCGCTCTTCCTTGGCAACCGGGTTGCCTTCTTCGTCGAGTTCAACGAACTCGTTGGCGTCGCCCTGGGCGGCAGCCGGCGCAGCGGCCTTGCCTTCCAGGATGGCGTCAGCGGCAGCGCGGGCGTACAGCTGGATGGCGCGGATGGCGTCGTCGTTGCCCGGGATGGCGTAGTCGACCAGTTCCGGGTTGTAGTTGGTGTCGACCACGGCGATGACCGGGATGCCGAGCTTCTTGGCTTCCTGCACGGCGATGTCTTCATGACCGATGTCGATGATGAAGAGGGCGTCCGGCAGACGGTTCATGTCCTTGATGCCGCCCAGCGAATTCATGAGCTTGTCGCGCTCGCGGCGGCGGGCCAGCACTTCGTGCTTGACCAGGCGGTCGAAAGAACCGTCGGTCTCGGCGGCTTCCAATTCCTTGAGGCGGGCAACCGACTGCTTCACGGTGCGGAAGTTGGTCAGCATGCCACCCAGCCAGCGGGCGGTGACGAACGGCATGCCGGCGCGTGCGGCTTCTTCAGCCAACGGCTCGCGGGCCGAGCGCTTGGTGCCAACGAACAGCACGGTGCCGCGCTTCTGCGCAATCGCCGAGAGGAAGTGCATCGCATCGGTGAAGAGCGGCAGCGTCTTCTCGAGGTTGATGATGTGGATCTTGCCGCGGGCGCCAAAGATGTACGGGGCCATCTTCGGGTTCCAGTAACGGGTCTGGTGACCGAAATGCACGCCTGCTTCAAGCATCTGGCGCATGGTGACTTGTGCCATGGGTAAAACTCCGATTGTTGGGCCGCCCTGGTTCAAAGGGGGATTGGCCCGGGGGTTGGGACCTCCACGCATCCCCGGCTTCGACCCCGTCAGCCCAATTCATGGAAGGCTGGTCAGGGCACCCCGAAGGCGGTGTCGACGCGTGTGTGGCGTTTTAGGTGTCCAATCAAGGACTTGTAGGGGTTGTACCGCAAGACGGTTACAATCTCCCTCCGCTTTGCAAAGACAGCCGAGGCCGTAGAAACGGATATCTCGGGTCAGCAAAACTTCGAAATTATAGCCGGCGTGCCGGCGGTGCGGCAAGTCGCTGGATTTTCAGCCGGTTAGTCGCCATGTGAGTGGAACTATGGCAGTCACCCTTAAAACTCCCCAAGACATCCAGGCCATGCGTGAGGCCGGCAAGCTGGCGGCCGAAGTGCTCGCCATGCTCAAGGAGCACGTAAAACCGGGCGTGACCACGGAAGACCTCGACCGGCTGGCCTACGAGCACATTGTGAACGTGCAGAAGGCGATTCCGGCGAATGTGGGCTACAACGGCTTCCCCAAGACGTTGTGCACCTCGGTCAATCACGTGATTTGCCACGGTATCCCCACCCCGGGCAAGGTGCTGAAGGACGGCGACATCATCAATCTCGACGTGACCGTCATCAAGGATGGCTGGCACGGCGACACCAGTCGCATGTACTTCGTGGGTACGCCCTCAGTACTGGCCAAGCGGCTGGTGGACACCACGTATGAAGCCATGATGCACGGCATTCAGGCGGTACGTCCGGGTGCGACGCTGGGCGACATCGGCGCGGCCATCCAGAAGCACGCGGAAGCCGCCGGTTTCTCGGTGGTGCGTGAGTACTGTGGCCACGGTATCGGCAAGGTCTATCACGACGAGCCGCAGGTGCTGCATTACGGTCGGTCGGGTACCGGGTTGGAACTCAAGAAAGGCATGACCTTCACGGTCGAGCCGATGGTTAATGCGGGCAAGCCGCAGACCAAGCAACTGCCGGACGGTTGGACGGTAGTGACCAAGGATCATTCGCTGTCGGCGCAATGGGAGCACACCATTGCAGTGACGGACGACGGGTTCGAAATCCTGACGTCCTGGCCGGACCAGTAAAACGCAAAAAGCTTCGCCTTCACGTCATCTGGACACCCCGAATCGCAAGTGCATGCGACGATCGCAGCTCGGGGTGAGATAACTGAGATGGAGGAAGGGGAAGTGCGCAAACTATTCAGCGTTTTCGCAGTCGGGGCGTTTCTGATGGCCAGTCTGGCCATAGTGCCAACGTCGGCACGGGCCCAGACCAGCGGCGTGTCGCTGCTTTGCGGCGGTAGTGATATTTGCGAGGTGAGCGTGGCAAACACCACGTCGCCTCAGCCGCTCCACTACGCATGGTCTTTCAACAGCAACGGACTGAATGTCATCTATCCGGCCAACTGTACGGACAAGGACACCTGCATGTTCTATTGCCCGAGCAAGCAGGGTCGTATCCAGGCCAGCGTGACGGTCACGGACGCTAACTACCAGTTCATCGGTTCGGCCTCGTCCATGGCCATGTGTACGGCACAGCCGCTCTAAACGCAGTGCCCGAAGGCCCACCGTCAAACGGTGGGCCTTCCCTGGTGGATGCATCCGCCTTTTCCCGTACCGCGCTTGCTATCGTTGACGCCTGCTTTCTTTCAGCTTCGATGGCATCGCGCACGTGACCGATTCCCTTCTGCCGATCCGCCTTCCGCCGCTACCGCGGCTGCCGGTGGCCGTGCCTCGCTCTGGCGTGTCGACCGAGGCGAGACGGGCGTTGCGCCAGTTGTTGGGTGACGTGGATCGCGCGCTCGCCACCTCGTTTCGCGACGGGGCCGATGCCACCGCATTGGCCCGCCGACGTGGCGATTCGGTGCAGCGCATCGTGGTGCATGTGTGGACGGCCTGCCTGGGCGAAGTCACCGATGCTGCGTTGTTTGCCGTTGGGGGATTCGGACGTGGGCTGCTGTTTCCCCATTCGGACGTTGATCTGCTTGCGCTGGTCGGCCCGTCGGAGCCAGCTCGCCTGCGTGCGCTCGAGCAATGCTTTGCCACACTGTGGGACATCGGACTGAAGGTCGGTCACGCCGTACGTGACCTTCCGCAATGTCGAGCGTTGGCGAAGCAGGACGCCAGCGTGTTCACCAGCTTGCTCGATGCGCGACGGCTAGTGGGTGATCCGGTGATGGAGGCCGGGCTGAAGGCCATTGTCGACGATCCGTCGATGTGGCCGCCAGCGGAGTATCTGGCAGTGCGCCTGGCTGAGCGGGACGCACGCCACGCGCGTTACAACGACACGGCATACAACCTCGAGCCCAATCTCAAGGATGGTCCTGGCGGTTTGCGCACGCTCGATGCGTTGCGTTGGCTGGGGCGCCGCCTTGCGCATGCGGACGACTTTGACGACATGGTTGTAGAAGGCCTGCTCGATCCGGCCGAGAAGGATTCGCTCGAACAATCCGAAGCCACACTTCGTCGCTATCGGTATGCGCTTCATCTGGAAGCGGGGCGTGCGGAAGAGCGTCTGCTGTTCGACTACCAGCGAGCGCTCGCCGCGCGACTGGGCTTCCAGGACGAGCACGAGAAAAACCTCGGCGTGGAGCAATTCATGCAGGGCTATTATCGCGCCGCCAGCCAGGTCGAGCGATTGGGCGTGCAGATTGCCGAGCGATTCGAGGAAATGTTGGAGCCACCGGCGACGCCGCAGCCGGTAGGCGAGGATTTCGTACGCTGTGGCAAGCGCTTGGCGCTGCGCGATTCCGATCTCTTCATGCGTCGGCCGGCCACGCTGGTCGAAGCGTTCATTGCGCGGCTCGGCGAGCGAGGCATCACCGGCTTTACAGCAGATACCATGCGACGCATGCACCAAGCGTCGGCGGTGTTGGAACGTACGTTGGGTGATGATCCGGACGTACTGGCAGCCTTCCTGCGTTTGCTGCGACTGGGCGCACCGGCGGTGGAGGCGATGTGGCGCATGAATCGCCACGGTCTGCTCGCCGCGATCCTGCCTGCGTTCGGCAAGGTATTCGGCCGCATGCAGTACGACCTGTTCCATGTCTACACGGTCGACGAACATACGCTGCGCGTATTGCGCAACGTCGCGCGCTTTGCGGACGCAGAAGCCGCGAACGACTTTCCCATTGCCTGCAAGATCTGGCCGACGCTGCCGAAGCCGGAATTGCTCTTGCTGGCGGCGCTGTTCCACGACATTGCCAAGGGGCGTGGCGGCGATCATTCCGTGCTCGGCGAGGAGGACGCACTCGCGTTCGGCCGCCGGCTTGGGTTATCGGAAGAAGATATTCAACTGGTCGCCTGGCTGGTCCGCTGGCACTTGCTGATGAGCACGACGGCGCAGCGGCAGGACATTACCGATCCCGATGTGGTGCATCGCTTCGCTGACACGGTGGGCACGACGGAGCGGTTGGATTATCTGTATCTGCTGACCATTGCCGACATCATCGGCACGAGTCCCAAACTATGGAACGGCTGGAAGGACAGGCTGCTCGCCGACCTCTACACGTCCACCCGTTATGCGTTGCGCAGCGAGGACGAACTGCCTTCCGATGCGGATGCGCGGGTGCGTAGCTGCTGCGATCAGGCGCTGGCGTTGCTGCAGGAGGAAGGGTTCGGCGCCGATATCTGTCAGCGCGTTTGGCGTGGATTTCCCGAGTCGAGTTTCTTGCGCCACCGGCCGGAACAGATCGCCTGGCAAACGGCGGCCATCGTGCGCGCCAAGGGCGAGACGCCGCTGATCGAAGTTCATCCGAAGTCGGTGCGCGGTACCACCGAATTGTTTGTCTACGTGCCTGATCGCGACGGTTTGTTCGCCGCTGTGACGGCCATGTTGGACCGCCTGCATTTCTCCGTCATGGAAGCGCGCGTCCTCAGTTCACCGACGGGCATGGCGCTGGATACCTTCCTGCTGCTGGAATCGGATACACAGCAGCCCGCCACGCCCGAGCGTGCGGACGAGTTGAAACAACGCCTGCATCGTGCGTTGTCGCAGCCGGGTCATGTGCACCAGCCATCGCGTCGGAGCATGTCGCGCCATCTCAAGCATTTCCAGGCCACGCCGAAGATTTCCTTCAGTACGGTCCAGGGCCGCACGCGCTTGGCACTGGTGTGTAGCGATCGTCCTGGCCTGCTCGCTGCCGTAGCGCAGGGCATGACGGATGCCGGTGTTCGCGTGCACGATGCACGCATCGCGACCTTCGGCGAGCGCGTGGAGGATTTCTTCCTCATCACCGACCGCCACGATGCACCCCTCAGCGTCGAATTGCAGGATCGCCTGTTGCACGCATTGCTCGAGCGGCTGGGGCCGGCAAAGGAAAGGCGGGCCTGACTCGCGATAGACGGCTTTTCTTGTCAGAATCACGTGTCCCCGCGGCCTTCGCATGGCCGCTTCTTCCGATATTCATAGCTGTGAGCGCCATGCAAACCATCGAAACTCTTATCAACGATGCCTTTGACCGTCGCAATGACCTGACCCAGGCTGAGATCGACACGCATTTGCGTCCGGCCGTGGAGCAGGTGATCGACCTGCTGGAATCCGGCGAGCGCCGCGTCGCCGAACCCGACGGCAAGGGCGGTTGGACGGTGAACCAGTGGATCAAGAAGGCGGTGCTGCTTTACTTCCGCCTCAACGGCAACCGCGTGGTGGATGGCGGCCCGGCGCTGGCCTTCGACAAGGTGCCGCTGCGTTTTGCACATGGCAACGATGTGGAGCTGGAAGGTTTGGGTGCGCGCGTGGTGCCAGGCGCGCTGGTGCGCCGTGGCGCCCACATCGCGAAAGATGCGGTGCTGATGCCAAGCTACGTCAACATTGGTGCTTATGTTGGCGCGGGCACCATGGTCGACACTTGGGCCACCGTGGGCTCGTGCGCGCAGATTGGCGCAGGCGTGCATCTTTCCGGTGGCGTGGGCATTGGTGGTGTGCTGGAGCCGCTGCAGGCCAACCCGACCATCATCGAAGACAACTGCTTCATCGGCGCGCGCTCGGAAGTGGTTGAGGGCGTGATTGTGGAGAAGGGCAGCGTGATCGGCATGGGTGTGTTCCTCGGCCAGTCCACGCGCATCTACAACCGCGCCACCGGCGAGATCAGCTACGGCCGCGTGCCTGCGGGCAGTGTGGTGGTAGCGGGCAGCCTGCCGGCGAAGGATGGCTCGCACAGCTTGTATGCCGCCATCATCGTCAAGCAGGTGGACGAAAAGACGCGCAGCAAGACCGGCATCAACGAGCTGCTGCGGAGCGCTGAATGAGCGTGACCCTGTACGGCCTCACCACCTGTGACACCTGCCGCAAGGCGCGTAAATGGCTCGATCGCTTCGAGGTGGCTTATACCTTCGTTGACTACCGGGCGAATCCTGTGCCGGCAACCACGCTCAAGGCGTGGGCGCAGCAGTTGGGTGGCTGGGAAAAGCTGGTGAATAAGTCGTCCACCACGTGGCGCAACCTGCTTCCGCAGCGCAAGGACCCAGGCAGCGATCCGGAGTGGACCTTGCTGCTCAAGGAGTATCCCGCGCTCGTGCGCCGTCCGGTAGTCGTTCAAGACGATGGCTCGGTCAGCGTGGGCTTCACGGACAACGGCTTCAAGAAGCTGTTTGGCCAGTGACATGACGAAACCGCGCTCGGCACGGCACTACCGCACCAACCTGCGTATCGAGCGCGACAATGCTGTGCTTTACGACAACCTCGCCGAGCTCGCCTCGGACGAGCCGTTGCGTCGTGCTTATCGTCGTATTGCCGACGGCGAGCGTGCGAATGCAACGTTCTGGGAAGAGCGCCTGAAGCAGATGGGGGAGGCGGTGCCTGCTGCCCGCGTGGGTCGGCGCGTGCATGTGCTGACCTGGTTCGCGCGTCGCTTTGGCACCGAGTTCGTGATGCCAACCGTCGTGCGCCTGGAACATGCGGATCATTTGCCGACACCGGTGGATCGCAGCAGTCATCGGGATCATTTCCAGGAACCCGCTGCGCCTGTCACGCGAAGCGGCCGCCATCGCACGCAGAGCGGCAATACGTTGCGTGCCGCTGTTCTTGGCGCCAACGACGGCCTGGTCTCCAACGCCAGCCTGGTGATGGGCATGGCCGGTGCCGCATCGGGCGACCACGCCATCCTGCTGGCGGGTTTCGCTGGTCTGGTGGCGGGTGCGTGCTCCATGGCGCTGGGTGAGTGGCTGTCGGTCAACAGCTCGCGCGAGTTCTATCAGGCGCAGATTGCGGCACGTGCGGAACGGCTGGCGGTGTCACCGGAAGATGGTGCCCTGAGTCTTGCGGGTATCTACCGCGACAAGGGTTTGGAGCCGAAGACGGCGGATGCACTGGCGGAGCAGATCTCCGAGCGGCCGCGTACGGCGCTCGACACACTGGTTCGCGAGGATCTGGGCATTGACCCGGAAGAGCTTGGCGGATCGGCCTGGGGTGCCGCGATCTCTTCGTTCTGCCTGTTTGCGTTGGGTGCACTGTTTCCTGTCGCGCCGTATCTCTTTCTCAAGGGTGGTGCCGCGTTCACCGGCAGCATCGTGTCGGCGGTTGTGGGATTGGTGTTGATCGGCATGGGCACCGCCTTGTTCACAGGGCGCAGCATGGTGTTCTCGATCGCACGCCAGTTGGCCATTACCGTGGCTGCCGCCAGCGTCACTTATGTCGTGGGACATGTGCTGGGCGTCGCGCTGGCGGCTTGATCGCTGGCTGTTTGCCGATGGGTCCAAAAAAAGCCCGCCGGAAGGCGGGTTTTTTTCGCTCAACGCAAACGTCTGACAGGCTTTTTCATCGTTGCCGTTGGGATTCGCGTTCGGTGTCTTCGTCTTCGGCAACGGAAAATCCTTGGATTTCCAATTTTGCTGGAACAACAGCCCACCCTGATGGCTTGCCTGATTCGCATCGTGCTGCGGTGACTCCGATGTCGAAGCATGCGAGCCGGCGCCAATGTCCTGCCTCATGCTGTTCACGAGGCCGGCCAGGCTGTCGGACACAGCCGTTCTCCTTGATGAAAGCTATGTGTTCGTATGTATACGATGGCTTACCAACGAATGCTGCGCCGCTCAAGGGGGGGGGGGCCAGTGTCTTCCGGCCAAGGCCCCCCGGGGGCAGCCTTGCTATTCTCCATAGACCTCACTGATCTCCCGCAGGCCCTATGTCGGACGTTCTCGATCTCGCTTCTGAATTGATTCGCCGCCGTTCGGTGACGCCCGACGATGCCGGTTGCCAGGCACTGATCGGCGAGCGCCTGAAAGCGGTGGGCTTTCGGGTGGAGCATTTGCGTTTCGGGGAGGTCGACAACCTGTGGGCGACCCACGGCAGTGGCGGTCCGTTGCTCGTGTTCCTGGGGCACACCGACGTGGTGCCGTCTGGGCCGGTCGAGAACTGGAAGAGTGACCCGTTCGAGCCGACGATCCGCGATGGCTATCTGTATGGCCGCGGCGCGGCCGACATGAAGGGCGGCGTGGCGGCGATGGTGGTGGCGCTGGAGGCCTTCGTGAAGGCGCATCCCGATCACCGCGGGCGAGTCGGTCTGCTGCTGACCAGCGACGAGGAAGGGCCGGACAATCTCGATGGCGTGCGTCGCGTGGCCGAGCACTTTCGCGCCACCGGCGAGCGCATCGACTGGTGTGTGGTGGGCGAGCCTTCGTCGAAGGAGAAACTGGGTGACCTGATCCGCGTCGGGCGACGCGGTTCGTTGTCGGGCACGTTGCTGGTGCGGGGTATCCAGGGGCATGTGGCGTATCCCGAGAAAGCGCGCAATCCGATCCACGCGTTCGCGCCCGCGTTGGCTGAGTTGGCAGCGGAGCGCTGGGACGAGGGCAACCAGGATTTCCCGCCGACGTCTTTGCAGGTGTCCAACCTCAACGCAGGCACCGGTGCCAACAATGTGATTCCCGGCACGCTGACGGCGCTGATCAATTTTCGCTACAGCACAGCGAGCCGCGCGGAAGACCTGCGCAAGCGCGCCGAGACCATCCTCGACAAGCATGGCGTGGATTGGCAGATCGAGTGGACGCTATCGGGCGAACCGTTCCTCACGCCACCCGGTGGCGCGGTGCGTAACGCGGTCGTGTCGGTGTGCAAAGAGCTTTGCGGCATCTCGCCGGAAGAGAGCACTGGTGGTGGTACCTCCGACGGTCGCTTCATTGCACCGCTGGGTGCGGAAGTCGTGGAGCTGGGGCCGGTGAATGCCACCATTCACAAGGTGGACGAATGCGTGTCGGTGGCTGATCTGGAAAAGCTGCCGGCGCTGTATGAGGCTGTCTGCAGGCGTCTGCTCGATTAGCGAACGGCGATGCGCATGCATCGTCGCTCTGGTTCGTGTTTGTTCGAGGTCATTGCTTCACCGGCAAGTAACTTTCCCTCACGCACGTGTAAAGGAGATATGCATGCGCAAGCTATTGCTCGTGGCGGCCATCGCGGCCGCTTGTGTGGCCATCCCCTCGTGGGCTGATGTCCCTGCTGCATCGACGAATGCTCCACTGATCGAACGTACCGCGTTGTTCGGCAACCCCAGCCGAGTGGCGGGGCGGCTGAGTCCCGATGGACAGTGGCTCGCGTGGATCGCGCCACGCGATGGTGTGCTGAATGTGTGGGTGGCGCCTGTGGATCATCTGGATCAGGCGCGTGCGTTGACCGACGACAAGGCACGCCCCGTTCGCCAGTATTTCTGGGCGCCAGACTCCTCCTCCATCCTCTACGTCAACGACAAGGGCGGCGACGAAAACTTCCTGCTCTACAAGGTGGGCGTGAAGGATGGCAAGGCGCAGTTGCTAACGCCTTTCCAGAAAACGCGCGTGGAGGTTGTCGGCACTAGCACGCACATCAAGGACCGCATCCTGATTGGTGTGAACAATCGTGATCCGCGCTGGCACGACGTGTACAGCGTCGATCTGAAGGACGGCAAGCTCACCAAGGTGTTCGAGAACACCGGCGACTATGCTGCTTTCACCGCCGACGATTCGCTCACGCTAAGGTTGGCCTCGAAGGCGCGTCCCGATGGCGGCACCGACTTCTATCGATTTGAGCAGGGCAAGGTGGAAGCCAAGCCATTCGCCAGCGTGGGGTTGGATGATTCGCTCACCACCGCTCCGCTGAGCTTCACCGCCGACGGCAAGACGCTGTACTGGATCGACTCGCGCGATCGCGACACGGCGGCATTGGTTGCGCAAGACGTAGCGAGTGGCAAGACCACCGTGCTTGCGGAGAACCCCAAGGCCGATATCGACGACGTACTGACCGATCCGAAGACAGGCAAAGCGCAAGCCTATGCCTCGCAGTACCTGAAAACGGAATGGACGGCCATCGATCCGGCGGTGAAGGGTGACCTCGATTTCATCAAGTCGGAGCTCAAGGGCAATATCGGCATTAGCTCGCGCACCGATGCGGACGATGAGTGGACGGTGACCATCGACCCGGTGACGGCGCCGGCCACCACCTATCTCTATGACCGCAAGGCGAAGAAGCTCGACAAGCTGTTCGTGAATCGCCCGGAGCTAGAGAAGGTGACGCTGTCGCCCATGTATCCGGAAGAGATCCGCACGCGTGACGGCCTCACCGAGGTGTCGTACCTGACGCTGCCCGCTGGCAGCGACAAGGCGCATGCCGGTCGTCCGGACAAGCCACTGCCCTTGGTGCTGTTTGTGCACGGTGGTCCCTGGGCGCGTGACACCTACGGTTACAACAGCTACCACCAGTGGTTGGCTAATCGCGGCTACGCGGTGTTGTCGGTGAACTATCGCGGCTCGACCGGCTTCGGCAAGAAGTACATCACTGCCGGCAACCTGGAGTGGGCCGGCAAGATGCATGACGACCTGATCGATGCCGTGCAGTGGGCGGTGAAAAACCACATCACCGAGCCGGACAAGGTAGCGATCATGGGTGGCTCATATGGCGGCTACGCCACGCTGGTCGGCCTGACCTATACACCCGATACCTTCGCCTGCGGCGTCGATATCGTGGGCCCGTCGAACCTCAATACGCTGCTCAAGACTGTTCCGCCGTACTGGGAAGCGCTCAAGGTGCAGTTCTACAACCGCATGGGCGATCCCTCCACGGCCGACGGCCAGAAACTGCTGCATGATCGCTCGCCGTTGTTCAAGGCCGACGACATCAAGCGCCCGTTGCTGATCGGACAGGGCGCCAACGATCCCCGTGTGAACCAAGCGGAGTCGGATCAGATCGTGAAGGCCATGGACGCAAAGAAGATCCCCGTGACCTACGTGCTGTTCCCTGATGAAGGCCATGGCTTTGCGCGTCCGGAGAACAGCATTGCCTTTAACGCCGTAGCCGAGCAGTTCCTGGGCAAGTGCCTGGCGGGCCGGGTCGAGCCGATCGGCAACGCGCTGAAAGCATCGACGGCAACGGTCCCGCACGGCAAGGAGTTCGTGCCGGGATTGTCCGAGGCTATTCAGTCGACCAAGTGACGCGGGTCTTGGTGCGGTAAAGAAAAGAGCCGCCCTTGGGCGGCTCTTTTCTTCGCTTATCCCTTGGCGGGAAGTAGTGTCAACGTGTGTTGGTCCGGCCCCGGCAGCAGCGGCGTCGGTCGTCCGTTTACCCAGTCTTCTTCGCCCGCGCCGTGGTACGGCGACAGCGGGTTGTCGCTCTGGCCACCGGGCATGTGCAGGATGCTCTGTGCATCGTGACCGGGCATGGCGTCCAGGCGTTCGGAGGCGCCGAAGCCGGGCGAGACCACGCGGGGCATGTTGTGATCGCCTGCCACGGGCTCGTCGGGCATGTCGAGGAAGCGGCCGATGAAGCCGGGCAGGGCACGCGACAATGGATGGCGGATGTCCGTGCGGTTGTGTTCACCCCACGTGTGGGCGGCGAGGCCGCCCGGCTGCTTTCCAAGTTCATCCGCTACATCGTGCGCGGCTGCGTTGAGCAACGCATTCCAGTTGTCGTATTTCGGATCCAGCAGATTCATGGGGCGATCGCGCACCATCGTCCACACCGCGGCTTCGGCATCGACCAAGCCTGGCCAGGCGAAATCATCGTGCTTGGCTTTCACTTCAGCAACGAAGGGAGCAAGCGCTTTCTCTTTCACCTTGTCGCGGAAGGCGCGTACCAATCGATAGTCCACGCTGTCGATCGATGCGCGGCCAATCCATGTCGCTGTGAGCTGGCGCAGTTGTTCCAGGTCTGGATCGTGCGTGCCCGCCAACGTGTCCTGCAGCAGGCGCTGCCAGCGCGTGAGCAGCACGGCGCGGTTGTCGAGCTGCACATCGAGCATGTTGCCAGGGGTGAAACTGTTGCGGGCGCGTAGATCGTCGCGAATCTGCTGTGCTCGCGCGCCCAGGTCGTGGCCGCCGTTGCCGAGCAGCTCCAGCTCCGCGCCATCGATGGTGCGGTTGTTGGCAGTCCACAGGCGGCCGTCGGCGGGATCTTCGATGCGTGGGTATTGCGATGCCTCGGCGCACCCCGTCCAGCCAGTGTCAGCAGCGGACCAGTCGGCCGGCAGCTGCGGGTCAAAGCCTTTTCGCAGTGGAATGCAGGTGCCGGTGACAGTCCAGCCGATATGGCCGGCACTATCGCCGGCGAGCAGATTTTGCGGTGGCATACCCATGCCGGGTGCTAGATCGAGCGCGGCGTGCGCGCTGTCGGCATGCTCCAGCTGCATCATGCCAAGGTTGTAACCACGCGGTCGGTCGCCGATCCAGGCCAGCGCCAGCGGCGTGCCGTCCAGGTCCTTGCCCATGATCGGGCCCCAGCGTGTGCCTTCCACTTTCAGGGTGTGGCTGGGAGCGTCCTTAATGCGGATGACTTCGTCGTGCGTCTCGATGGTGGCCCAACCTTCGGGCACCTTGTAGCGGGAGGTGTCATTCGGGTCGCGCTGCACGCGCACCCAGTCGGCCCAGTCGCCGTAGCTGTTGGTGAAGCCCCAGGCAACCTGGCCGTTCGAGCCGACCACCAGCGCAGGCGTGCCGGGCAGCGACACGCCGTTGGCGTCGCGTTGGCCGCCGGGTGCGGTGGTATCGGGATAGCGCAGGCGCACGCGGAACCAGATGTTGGGCACGCGCAGGCTCAGGTGCATGTCGTTCGAGACGATGGCAGCGCCGGTTTCGGTCAGGCTACCGGCAACGGCAAAGTTGTTGCTGCCCGGTCGCGCCGCATCCAGCGCGGGAAGCAGGGCAGCAGTCACCGCGCTGCTATCACCGCTGGTAGTGGGAGCTGCCTTCCGCAGGTCGAACACATCGGCGCCTGGGATCACCGGTGGATGCGAGAGATCGCCCTGCAGCGGCGCCTCCCAGTCCGGGTCGGGCGAGAGCAGGAAGTCCGCGACCGGCGCAGGCAGTACGTTGCGCAACTGGGCCATGTGCAATTCGCGCTCGTCGCGGCCGTCGCCATTGAGGTCCAGGTACATCGCTGCGATGACGAGGAAACTGTCCTCGGGGCGCCACGCCTGCGGCTTGGTGCTGAGCAACAGGTATTCCCATGGCTTCACATGCAGGTGCGCGAGACCGGCGTTCACGCCCGCGGCGTACAGGTCCAGCGTGTGCTTCTGGTCCGGGGGCAAGGCTGCATAGGCAGCTTCCGCCACGCTGCGCAGGCGATGACGGCGATGGTTGAGGTCGGTATCCAACGCCTTCGCACCCACGAGTTCGGACAGTTCGCCCGCCGGTAGGCGGCGCATCAGGTCCATCGCGAAGAAACGCTCCTGCCCATGCACGTAGCCCATGGCGTAAGTGACGTCGTCGCGGCTCTTGCCCTGGAAGGTGGTCGTGCCCAGTGCGTCGCGGGTGACCGCGACCGCATCGCCAAGGCCAGGGAGCTTCACATCGCCATCGAGCTGCGCGCGGCTGCCCGCCAGCAAGAACCACCCGGTGGCGATCGTGCCCAGCACCAGGATCAGCAAAGTCCCAAGAAAGTAACGAAGCCAGCGGAAACGTCGGGGTCGGGTCATGGCGCGAGTGGCTTGGTCCGGAAGAAGGAGGAAAGACCGCCGACGTGCGCGGTCATGGCGTGGATTGCGAAAACACCGCGAAGATCCCGGCGTAGGGCTTCACCATGAACGTGGGCGCGCCGGCGTAGCCTTCACCCTCCACATAGAACTGCGAAATGGTGCCATCCAGGTACAACGCGTCGCGGCAGCCGATTTCTTCCTTGAACAGTCGCGCGAAGGTGTGGAAATTCACCGGCGCCTCGCTCACGGCGAACACGACGTGGTGTGGGGTTTTCGCACACACGCCGCTGCGCCACTTGAGGCTGTTGGAGTCGTCGATGAACTGATCGTTGAGCTTGCCATCGATTACCAGCATGGGGCCGGACTGGCTGGCCCATTGGGCCGTTTTCCCCGCCGCCTTGAACGCGGCGCTGGTCTGCACGGCGGCGTGGCCGTCGGGATAGATGGCAAATACGCCGTTGGGTAGCAGCGAAAAATTGCCCGAAGCGGGATTGCCGTGGGCAAGGTTGAGTGGCACCGAGGTCTTGCCGTTCTCCACGTACAGGCCCAGTGGCGCGAACTGGCGGTCGTAGATGCCTGCATTGGCGGCGAACAGCATGCGGCGGTTATGCGACATACCCCATTGGCGCAACGCATTGATGGTGCCGAAAGGCTCGCCGCTTTCCGGGTCCTTCCAATGCAGGCTGAGCGTTTCACGCTTCAGGTCGATGCTGACTAAGCGGAAGTTCTGGCCCTCGAAAATCTCTTCCTTGCTGGTTACCGGTTGCGCCTGGTGGTCACAGCCCGCTGCCAGCACAACGGCACAGGGCAGCAACCAGCGCAGCGAACGGCGCAGACAGGGCAAGAGGTGGCCTGAGACGATGGACATGCCACGATGGTCGCCGCCCAGACCGGGCGGATGCAAGTCCGGCGAGACGCATGATTGAAGAAAGGAAGCCAGCTAGCATGTCTGGCCATCCCCATAGAGCTAGGGAGCGGCGCATGCGTGATCTGGATACGGTGGAGATCAAGGCCTTCGTCCCAGCGCGGGACTACGCGCTCAGCCAGGCGTTCTACCGCGACTTGGGCTTCGAGGAGGGCTGGTCCGATAGCAACCTCACCTACTTCCGGCGCGGCCACACCAGCTTCCTGCTGCAGAACTTCTACGAGGAGGCGTTGGCGGGAAACTTCATGATGCACTTGCTCGTGGCGAACGTGGATGCATGGTGGGCGCACGTACAGGACTGCGCCGTCATTGACCGCTATGGCGTGCGGTTTGTGCAGCCGCAGGATCAGCCTTGGCGCATGCGCGACTTCGTGCTGACCGATCCTAGCGGGGTACTGTGGCGGATCGCGCAGAACCTCTGACACCCTGCCTGACTATACTGGCCGCTTTCCCCACCGTAGCGTATCGATGCCATACACACCCATCGTCGCGACTCTCGGCTATGTGTTGTCGCCGGATCGTCGGCAAGTCCTCATGATCCACCGCAACTCGCGGCCCGATGACATGCATCTGGGCAAGTACAACGGGCTGGGTGGCAAGATGGAGCCCGAGGAAGACATTGCCGCCTGCATGCGCCGCGAGATTCTCGAGGAGGCTGGCATCATTTGCGAGTCGATGTCGCTGCGCGGCACGCTCAACTGGCCTGGTTTCGGCAAGCAAGGCGAAGACTGGCTGGGTTTCATCTTCGTGATCGACCGCTACAGCGGCACGCCCCTCACTTCCAACCCGGAGGGCACACTGGAGTGGGTGCCCGTCGACCGGTTGATGGAGCTGCCGATGTGGGAGGGCGACCGCCACTTTTTGCCGCTGGTGTTCGACGGTGACCCGCGGCCGTTCCATGGGGTGATGCCGTACAAAGACGGTCGCATGCAGTCCTGGGCGTTTTCGCGGCTGTGAGCGGACAGATCATCCGCATCGTTGCTGCGGTGATCCGCGATGAACAGGGCAGGGTGTTGATGGTGCGTAAGCGTGGCGCGGCCGTATGGCAGCAGCCGGGTGGCAAGCGCGACGCGGATGATCACGATGACTTGCACACGTTGGCGCGTGAGCTGCACGAGGAACTGGGGTGCGTCATGCGGCGTGAGGGTGCGCGATGGTTGGGGCGGTTCAGCGCACCGGCGGCTAATGAGCTTGGGCATGTCGTTGAGGCCGAGGTTTACGAGGTCGCAGCGGACGGGCTTTTCGTTGCTCGGGCGGAGATTGAGGCGGTGTGCTGGGTCGACCCGGTGACGCCGGGTGATTTGTTGATTGCCCAGTTGAGTCGGGAGTCGATTTTGCCGTTGGTGGCGGGGGCGTAGGGTTGGGGTGAGGGGTCAATCTGACCTCGCGGCTTCATAAGAGCCGTCATCCCTGCGAAGGCAGGGATCCAGTGACGTTGCTTTCGGTTGTCGCGAGACGGCGACCTGGCTCGCCTGCGGCGGGCGTTTCGCCCTCCTACCGGAGGCCGAGTCACTTTTCTTTGCATGCCCACGCACGCGCAGGAGCGCGTGCGAACGGCGAAGCCGGCCCGAAGGGCGGAGGGCAGGATGCCCGGAGTAAAGAAAGTAACCCGAAGAAAGGGCACCCCCACTTGGCGCTGGCCGGTGAAGCCGGCCAGTTCGTGAGGGGTGGCCGGGCTTTTCGATGGGGCTCCTGCCCCGGCGAAAAGGGATCGGCATCCCTGCCGATCCCCCCTGCGGGCCTTCTCGTCCACCCCTCACCGCCGCACAGGGGGCCCGACGGTCAAAGGCGAAGGCGGACGGCTCGTGCAGCTGCGCTGCACATCGCGGCAGGTCGCGTTGCTCCTGCTTTAGTGCAGAAAGGCAAGGCAGACGGACACCGCAGTTACGTGGCGAGCTCTCCACAGGGGTAGGGAAGCGTAGCGCTCTCTTTCCCTAGCCTCAGCGATCGGGAAGCGTAGCGAAGCCTGCTTTAAGTCCTCTCCGCGACGGCACGTTGCGAAGCGCATTGAAGTACCCGCTGTGTAGAGGCGGAGGTTGCCAAGCAACGAACTGCCTCAACCGTTCGGGCTTATCCCATCGACATGCTGCGAGCGTTGGCCTATCAGGCCATTTCTTTGGGTTACTTTTCTTTGGACCAACAAAGAAAAGTGACCCGCCCTCCGGCAGGAGGTCGAAACGCCCGCTGCGTAAGCGGCCAGATTGCGGGAACGTACGAGGCGACAACCGAACCCACGGCTACTGGATCCCTGCCTACGCAGGGATGACGGTTTCATCGAAACGCTGAGGCGAGCACCCACCCCTCACCCAAACCCTCTCCCCGGAGGTGAGAGGGAGCAAACCTCACCCCATGCGCCTAACTGCGACCACCGCATTCAACCCGCCAAAAGCAAACGAGTTACTGATCGCCACATCCACCTTCCGCTCCCGCGCCACATTCGGCACATAGTCGAGGTCGCAGGCTGGATCGGGTTCGAGGTAATTGATCGTGGGCGGCACGATACCGTCATGAATCGCGCCAATGGCCGCCACCAGTTCCAGTGCACCACCAGCGCCGAGCGCGTGGCCGTGCATCGCCTTGGTGGAGGACACCAGCAGCTCCCGCGCGTGTGCGCCGAACACGCGATGGATGGCACGCGTCTCGGTGCTGTCGTTGGCTACGGTGCCGGTGCCGTGGGCGTTGATGTAGTCCACGTCTTCCGGTGACAGGGCGCCATCGCGCAGGGCCATGTTCATCGCGGCGGCTGCGCCGACGTCGGATGGCGCGGCGATATCACCTGCGTCCGAACTCATGCCGGTGCCGACCAGTTCGCAGATGATTTCCGCACCGCGCTTCTGCGCCGATTCGAGTGTTTCGATGACGTACATGGCTGCACCTTCGCCCAGCACCAAGCCGCGACGGCCCTTGCTGAAGGGGCGGCAGGTGTCGGGTGCGAGCACACGCATGGCTTCCCATGCGCGCAGCGTACCTAGCGTGATGCAGGCTTCGGTACCGCCGACCACCGCGGCATCGACCATGCCGGAGCGGATCATCATCGCGGCTTGTGCGAATGCGTGATTGGAGGACGCACAGGCACTCGCCACCACGAAGGCAGGGCCGGTGATGCCGTAAACCATGCTCACCTGGCTGGCCGGTGCGTTCATCATCATGCGCACGATGCCAAGCGGGTGGAATCGGCCCTGATGTTCACCGTAAAGACGCTCGTAGAGATCGTCGCGTGTCGTTTCGCCACCAACGCCCGTGCCGATGACCACCGCTGTGCGCGTTCCGGCCTCGCCCTGAAAGCTGATTCCCGATTGGCGAATGGCCTCGTTGGCCGCGATCAGGGCGTACTCGCTGAACGGGTCCAATAGCGTGCGGCGTGCTTCATCGAAGAAGTTGGCGGGATCGTAATCCGCGACTTCCGCCGCGATGCCGCCGTTACGCAGCTGTCCGGGCTGGATGTGGTGGATCGGGCCGATGCCGGCCCGGCCTTCGGTCATCGCTTTCCATACGGAAGGCGCGTCGTGGCCGAGCGCGCAGATCGCGCCCATGCCGGTGATCACGATGCGGCGCATGAGTTATTCGCTGGCCTTCTGGGCAACCTGACGCTCGATGGCTTCGACGAGCTGGCCGACGGTACCGTTATCGAAGTCGGTGTCTTCGTTGGGCAGGTTGATGTTGAAGTGCTCTTCGATGTCGAAGATCACTTCGATGGCGTCCAGGGAAGCGATGCCCAGATCCTTCAGGGTGGACTCCGGCTTGATCGTGTCGAGCTCGATCTTGGCCTGCTTGGCGATGATGTCGAAGGTTTCCTGCTGAACATTGCTCATGTTTGCTTTCCTGATTCCCATAGCGCCGGGTCACGTGGCATCCCCCCCGGATACCATTACCCAAGCCTGACGAACCGTCAGGACAAAGTCCAGAACGCTACCTCACAAAGCAGCACGTTCCATGCTCCCCCTGGTGCCTTTCACCAGTCTTTTCGGTGGCAAAAGCCTCGCTGACCGTGCTTGGGTGGGGTGGGGCGTCGTATCCTATGGCCTTGTGACTCGTGGGACTGTCGCGTGCGGTACCTCAATCAGCTCGAGCCGGACGCACTGGTGGCCCGGTTCGACGAACATCCACCTATCGATTTCAGTGTCATGCGGGTCGCGGATACGCCGGCCTTCGTCGCGCCGTTTGATCTCTTGACTACCGCCGACGATGACGTACGGAAAAAGCTGACGGGGGCTCCAGGCTATCGCTGGTGGGGTCGCTTGTTGCGCTGGCGTACGGCGTTTGTGGGGACTACGGTGTCCGAGTACGCGCTGTTTCCCCGCGATGCGCAGCCTGACGTATTGGCCAAAGCCTTGCGCGAGCAACTGGGCCGCCGCCAGCGGCTGATGATCGTGAAAGACGTTCCGCAGGCATCCCCTCTGTTTGACCGTGCCACCAACGATTGGTGCGCACAGTTCATGGAGGCCTGTGATTCGAACGGTTTTGTGCTGCTCGAAGGACAGGCACTGGCCTATGTCCCGATCGATTTTCAGAGCGAAGACGAATACCTCGCGCGCCTGTCGTCCGGCCGGCGCAAGGACATTCGCCGCAAGTTGCGCAAGCGTGACGACGTGGCAGTGGAAGCCATCCGTTGTGGCGACGCTGTATTCGATGACGATGCCGTCATTGATGCCTACTACGCGCTTTATGAGAACGTCTTCGCACAAAGCGAGATCCACTTCGACAAACTCAGTCGCGACTTTTTCGCCGCCGTGCTGCGCGACGTGTCGAACGGCGGCGTGGTGTTCGTGTATCGCCACGAGGGCGTGATGATCGGCTGGAACCTCTGCTTTGTGGTGGAAGGCAAGTTGATCGATAAATACGTGGGCTTTGCCTATCCGCAGGCACGCGAGCAAAACCTCTACTTCACCAGCTGGTTCCACAACCTGGCATTCGCGCGTGAACAAGGGCTGACGCATTACGTGGCGGGCTGGACCGATCCGCAGATCAAGTCGTATCTGGGCGCACAATTCACCCTGACGCGGCACGCGATCTATCTGCGCAATCCGCTGTTGCGAGCAGCCGCGCGCAAGTTGGGCAAATTCTTCGAGAGCGACAGCCAATGGGCAGCGAATGAACAGGCGTGAACCGCTGATTCTGGATTTCGACGGCTCGGTCGGCCCGATCCCGGGTGCGACGGAGATCGCGTTGTCCGACTGGCAAGAGGCCATCCGCTTCGGCTGCACGGTGCGCACGTTCAATCGTCTGCGTGACTACCTCGATCGGACGCTGCCGGAAAACTACGGCACGGTGTTGATGGGGTCGGGTGATTACCACCACCTGACATGGCCGTTGGTGCAGCGTCAGCGTGCTCGTGGCCCATTCCAATTGGTGGTGTTCGACAACCATCCCGACAACATGCGTTTTCCGTGGGGCATCCACTGTGGATCGTGGGTTCGCCGCGTGGCCATGTTGCCGTTCGTGACCCACGTGCACGTGGTGGGCATCACTTCGGGCGACATCAGCGCTAAGCACGCGTGGGAGAACTACCTGCGTCCACTTCAAGCGGGCAAGCTCACCTACTGGTGCATGGATGTGGACGTGGATTGGGCGGCGAAGCTGGGGCTGAGTGATGCTTTCCGTCGTTTCGACGATCCTGACGCGCTCACCTGCGCGTTTGTGCAGCAATTGAAACAAGCGCCGCAGCCGACGTACCTATCTATCGACAAGGATGCTTTCAGCGTCGATACCGCGCGCACCAATTGGGATCAAGGGCGCCTGGAAGAGTCGCATGCCATGGCCATCATCGATGCTCTGCGAGGCCGCATTGTGGCGAGTGACATCAACGGCGAGGTGTCGGCGTACCGGTACCGCGCTTGGTGGAAGCGTCTGCTGAGTGGCATGGACGGGCAGGAGCCTGTGCCACAGAGCGAACTGGATGCATGGCAGGCGCAGCAGCGATCATTCAACACGCGCCTGCTGGCGGCCATTGCCGAAAGCAGCGTGTAACCGAGGGCGTTGACCATCGTCCCTGCCGGTAGTCGCGTGGTTGCCGGCCAGGACAGGTGATTTGCAGGCGTGTCGAGAGCCGGCTTGTTCCGGCGTTATCCGAAGCGATGCCACCCATGACCGAACACTTTCCCGCCAGTCGCCGTGCACTCGTGTATCTCGCCATGGCCTTCGGCATTACCTGGGTGGCATGGGGCATCCTGGTCGTGCTCGCCCAGCGGCAGTTCACGAGCTATGGCGCATGGCCCTACATGACGTTGTACGTGTTGGGTGGATTGGGGCCGACCATCGCCGCCTACCTGGCCGTGTGGCGCACGCCGGAACAGGCGCCGGTGCGTGAGTTCAATCAGCGCCTGTTGCGCTGGCGCGTGCGTCCCGTGTGGTATCTGCTGGCGCTGGGCCTGCCCCTTGCATTGGGCTTCATCGCCATCGGCGTCGCGGTGGCGCTGAAGCCTGCGCTGGGAGCCTCGGTCGATATCAAGTCGTGGTATCTGTTTCCGCAGTACCTGCTGATGACCATCATTGGTGGTGGACTCGAAGAATTCGGCTGGCGTGGTGTCACGCAAGAGGAATGGGGGCGAGTCATCGGCCCTACGCGTGCAGCGCTGCTGATTGGACCGATTTGGGCGCTATGGCATCTGCCATTGTTCTTCCTGCCCGGTGTGGTTCAGTACCACGCGAGCTTCGAGCTGTTCCTGGTGGGCATCATGGGTAATGCGCTGCTGTTGGGCTGGCTCTACAGCCGCACGCGCAGCATTCTGCTGTGCGTGCTCATGCACGCGGCAATCAATGCGGTGCTGATGATGGGCATAAACGTGCCGACGGGCATGGGTATGGGCCTGGTGGGGCCGTGCCTGAGCCTTTGCGTTGGCGCCCTGTTGTTCCTGTCGATGGGACGGCGATCGGAGCAGCAAGAGACCGCCGCGCGCTGAGCGTGGTCGTCAGGTTGCTGCGGCGCGCTCCAGCGTCGTGCAGATCGACTCGAACGTCGTCTCATCCAGCCACGGGCTGTTGGTGATAGTGAGGGACCGCGCAGCGAAGCTGCGCGCATTCGGCAGTGGCGTATCGGCGACGATCTCGCGCAGATAGCCGTAGTCGGGCAGGGCATGGATAAACAGGCGGCTGACGCCGAGTCCGGCTGTCCACAGCGTTTCCAGCGCGGCATCGCGCCTTGCCTCGTCCCGCAGCGTAAGCAGCAGGAATGGCCACACACCCTGCAGGCCGGGCCTGTCGTCGAACACGGTGATGCCGGGAATCCGGCGCAGGCGTTCCACGCGGCGTAGCGCCTGCGCCCGTGTTGCGTCGAGGAAGGCTGGCAAACGCGGCAACGCACGTGCGCCGACGGCCTGTCGCCATCCACTCACCGTATGCAGCGGAATATCCGGGCCGAAATCATCGCCGACGGCAGCGACAGGATCGTTCTCTGCCAGCGCCTTACGCAGTGGGCGTCCATAGGCGAGCGACAGCAGCGATGGGCGATAGGCCAGCGTGTAGCCGATCAGCTCCAGCGCGCGTTGCCAGTCCATCTTCGCATCAGAGTGGATAGTGGCGTCATGGCTGGCGGCGAACGCATCGCGCAACACCGGGTCGCGCGTCAGCAGCAGGCCGCCCTCGAACAGCGTGAGGCCTTTGCCCACGGCGAGACTGAAGAAACCGGCGTCCCCGAGCAGGCCGACGGTGTGTTCGCCGTGCTTAGCACCAAGCGCCTGGGCGGCGTCTTCCAGTACGTAGGCGCCCATGCGATGTGCAACGTCGAGCGCTGCGTTTACGTCGGCCACCCGGCCCGCGAGATGCGTCGGTACGATGGCCAGCGTGCGTGGCCCTGCCAGGGTGCAGAGCTGGACGAAGTCCATGTCGAAATGATCGGTAGCGAGATCGCACAAGCGAAGCTTGAGTCCCGCGCGATGGATGGCAAGTGCCACCAGCGGACAGGTCCACGCGGGAACGATCACTTCGTCGCGTTGCGGTCGCAGGCGATGCATCGCGCGCAACGCCACCACCATGGCGGCGGTGCCGGAGCATTCGAGTTGCAGATGATCCACACCGAGCCAGTCGGCGACACGTTCGGCGAACGGCGCGCGGCCGGGCCAGAGGTCGGTCAGGCGCAGCGGCAGTCCGGCAGTGGGCGGCAGCTCGCGCACGTCATTTCCCGGCAGCGACGCCCAGCGCACCCTTGGCTTCGGTCGGTGCATCGCCTTCCGGATGCGCACCGCTCTCCGCGAAGGCCAGGCAGATGATGCCCGCCACGATGGTGGCCGCCCCGAGTACACGCGGCAAGGTCAGCGGCTCATGGAACAGCCACACGGAGAACAGCATTACGCTCACCACTTCCAGATGGGTCACGGCGAATGCGGGACCGATCGGCGCGTGCTTGAGCAGCGTCATCCAAGTGAAGAAGTTGCCGACGTAGCCGATCACCGCGACGTAGATCCACGGATGGCCGAACACGCGCACGATCCACGCCCAGTTTGCTTCGGGCGGAAAGGCATGGTCGCCGGCGTACTTAAAGCTGAGCTGCACGAGCGTGTCGAACAGCACCAGGATGGTGAAGCCGATGGCGTAGAAACGGACAAGACTCTTCGTCATTTCAGCCGCCCCCCGCCACGCCGACAATGCATACACCCGCTGTCACCAACAGGATGCCGGTCACGCGCAACGGCGTCAGCTTCTCTTTGAACAGGATGCGTCCTGCGATCATGACCACCACGATGTTGATCGAGCCCAGCAGCACGCCTTCCGACAGATCGACCAGCGACAGGAAGGCGATCCACACCAGGAACTCGGCGACGTACGAGAACACGCCGATCCAGATCCACGGCCGTGCGGCCATGTACTTCCAGCGGGCGAGACCGTCACCGGCACGCGGATCGCCGGCCGCTGCCTTGAAAGACAGCTGGCCGACGGTGTCGAGCGTGACGTTGAGCAGCCACAACGCAATCACCAAAGGACTCATGGCGAGTCCTCAGGCCGCAGCGCGGGCGGCGGGTTCGTAGGTGGCGGCAATCTGGCGGAAGAATTCCGCCGAACGATCAGTCAGTAGGCGACGTTCCCGATCCACCGTGATCATGTGGTAGCTGTCCTTCAGCCACAGTGTTTCCACCGGGCCAGACACCGATCGCTGCACGAGGTAAGCGTTCTCGATGCTGGCGATATCGTCCTCGGTCGCATGGGCGATCAGGCAGGGCGCGGTCACCTTGGGCAGCTCGCGCTTCACCACGGCGGCCATGTTGTACATCTCAGCCAGCGACGGCCACGGGTTGCCGGGCAGGCCGGCTGCGGCGCTGTCGCCGCTCAGCATGGCGCCGCTGATCTGCGCGCGCAGGCGCTCGTCGCGGATGCCGTACGGTTCCTCCTCGTGCACCATGCGGTGCTTGCCGATGCCGAGCTTGTGCAGCATCGGCAGCAGGAACGAGAACTTGCCGAACCACGGAATCGCCCAGCCGTCATAGCGGAAGGTGGCGCCATACACGCCCACGCCCTTCACCCATTCCGGGCGCTCGGCGGCGAGCTTGAGCGCCAGCACGGCACCCATGGACAGGCCGGCCACGAACAGGTGGTCCACCTCGTGGCGGTACTTCTCCGCCGCGGCTTCCACGCTGGCGTACCAGTCTTCCCAGCCTGTTTTCAGCAGATCGTCGACGTCGCCGCAGTGACCCGCGAGCTGCATGCCGTAGACCGAATAGCCGGCACGGTTAAGCCCCTTGCCGAGGAGACGCATCTCCGTCGGGGTGCCCGTCAGGCCGTGAATGAGCAGCACGCCGCTGCGACCGCCTTCGTAGCGGAACTCAACATTCTGAATCACAGGAGAGCTCCGGTGCCGCAGGCGATGGGGATGGGGCGGCGCGATGCGCGCAGGGAAAAGGGACCGTAAACCATGAAGCTAGTCTGAGGGTCCACCCTTTCCAAGAACTTTCGGCTTTCCGGACCGGGGGTTAGGAGGCGTCTGATAGGCGCCGTATCACCATGGGTTCAGGCGCGGCCGTTGCCTGCACCACTTCGTCGAAAATGGTCATGTTCGCAGCACGATGGCCGACAGTTACGGACAGATGGTGACCGGAAGCGAACAGATGGCGTTGAGTCACCACATCACGGAGCTCAGCGGCCAAAGTGCCCCTGGCTGCCGCTGACCGAAATGCTCATGCCGCCGCTTGGATGCTCGCAGCTGCCAAAAGCCTGGCTGACCGTGACGCCTGCCCCGCCGTAGCTGCCGCTCATATGGTTACCGGCCACGACGCCGGTGGTCACGGCACCATGAACCTGCGGCTGGTTGTAGGTGGCGTCGTCGCAGGGGACGGTGCCCGGGGCAGGGCCGGCGGCGGCCTGGGTGTCGCCCAGCGCGCCGCTGGTGTCGCCGTAGTAGGTGCCCGGCGGGTCCTTGGTGTAGGCGCCGGTCTGGGCATTGGCCTGTGCGGTGGCATTAGCGTTACCAGACACCGCCTTGCTGGCGTCGGTGGGCGCCGCGGTATTGGAGGCGGCCGCGCTAGCGCTGGAGGCGGGCAGATTGGCCGGCAGCTTGAGGTTGAGCGGCGTCTCGCTGTTCTGGGCCCAAGCCGTTGCGGCGAGCAGGCTCGCGGCAACGAAAGCGGTGGTGCGGACGATCTTCATGGGGAAAAACTCCGGGAGCTTAGGGCCTATAACGCATCACCGTCGCCGATGTGCACACATTGTCGTTGGATTCCCGAGCAAGCGGTGAAGTTCCCGCATCCGTGTAGGAGTGCACCTGTGCGCTCCTACACGGATGAAGCGGCGTCAGCCGGTCGTCTCGATGCGCTCCACGCGGCGCAGGCCCTGCGGCAGCAGACCGCCGCGGGTGGCGCGGCTGCCGCCGTACTCGACCAAGTTCGACCATTTCAGTGTGAGATTGCGCTGGCCGGCGTAGAGCGTGACTTCGCCCTTGCCCTCGGCGACTACCGCAACGCCGACAACCCTTACGCCTGCGGTGAGTTTGGCCTTGGGCACGTCGATCAGCTTGTTGCCCTTGCCCTTGTCCAGCTCCGGCAGTTCGGCCACCGAGAACATCAGCAAATGGCCTTCGGTAGTGACCACCACAATGCGATCGCGCGCGGGGTCAGCGCTGACCTGCGGCGTCAGTACCTTGGCACCGTCACCCAGCGTGATGATTTGCTTGCCGGCCTTGTTGCGGCCAGTGAGTGCCTCGAAGCGGGTTACGAAGCCGTAGCCGTGGTCGGTGGCCAGGATCAGGCGCGTATCGTTGTCACCGGCGGTGAGTGCGTCGAAGCTGGCGCCCGACGGCGGGCTGAAGCGGCCGGTAAGCGGGTCGCCGTTGCCGCGCGCGGAGGGCAGGGTGTGCGCAGGCGTTGAGTAGCTGCGGCCGGTGGAGTCGATCACGGCAATCTGCTGCGTGGTGCGCGCCTTTACCGTGGCGAGCAGGCTGTCGCCTTCGCGGTAGTTCAGTCCATCGGCGTCCACGTCGTGGCCCTTGGCGGCGCGGATCCAGCCCTTCTGGCTCAGCACCACGGTGACCGGTTCGCTGGCGACCAGTGCGCTTTCGTCCAGTGCCTGCGCGGCGACGCGCTGCACCAGCGGTGAGCGGCGGTCGTCGCCGAACTTGGCGGCGTCGGCGCGCAGCTCTTCCTTGATCAAACCCTTGAGCTTGGCTGGTGACTTGAGCAGCACGTTGATGCGCGCGCGCTCTTCTTCCAACTGGTCGCGTTCGCCATTGATCTTCATTTCCTCAAGGCGTGCCAGCTGGCGCAGCTTGGTCTCGAGGATGTAGTCGGTCTGCTCTTCGCTCAGGCCGAAGCGTGCCATCAGCACGCCCTTGGGCTCGTCCTCGGTACGGACGATGCGGATCACTTCGTCCAGGTTGAGGTAGGCAATGCGCAAGCCTTCCAACAGGTGCAGGCGACGCTCGACCTTGGCCAGGCGATGCTCAAGGCGGCGCGTGACGGTGGTGGTACGGAAGCTGAGCCACTCGGTGAGGATGCGCTTGAGATCCTTCACCTGCGGGCGGCCATCCAGGCCGATCATGTTGAGGTTGATGCGGAAGCTCTTCTCCATATCCGTCGTGGCAAAGAGGTGCTGCATGACCTCGGCCGCATCGATACGGTTGGAGCGTGGCACCACGACAAGGCGGATCGGGTTTTCGTGATCGGACTCGTCGCGCAGGTCTTCCACCATCGGCAGCTTCTTCGCGCGCATCTGCGCGGCGATCTGCTCGAGGATCTTGGACGGGCTCACCTGGTGCGGTAGCGCCGTGATGACGATGTTGCCTTCGTCCACGTGATACACGGCGCGCGCGCGCACCGAGCCCGTGCCGTTCTGGTACATCGCCAGAAGGTCGTTGCGCGGCGTGATGATTTCCGCCTCGGTCGGATAATCCGGGCCCTGGATGTGCTCACACAGGTCCACGATGGTGGCGTCCGGATCATCCAGCAGGCGGATGCACGCACTTACCACTTCGCGCAGGTTGTGCGGCGGGATATCGGTGGCCATGCCCACAGCGATACCCATCGAGCCGTTGAGCAGCACGTGCGGTATGCGCGCCGGCAGCCAGCTGGGTTCTTCCAGCGTTCCGTCGAAGTTGGCTACCCAATCCACCGTGCCGTGGCCTAGTTCACCCAGCAGCGCTTCGGCGATGGGGCTCAGGCGCGACTCGGTGTAGCGCATCGCGGCGAAGCTTTTCGGGTCATCCGGCGAGCCGAAGTTGCCCTGGCCATCCACCAGCGGGTAGCGGTACGAGAACGGCTGGGCCATCAGCACCATCGCCTCGTAGCACGAGGTGTCGCCGTGCGGATGGAACTTGCCGATGACGTCGCCGATGGTGCGCGCGGACTTCTTGGGCTTGGCCGAGGCAGCCAGGCCAAGCTCGCTCATGGCATAGACGATGCGACGCTGCACCGGCTTCAGGCCATCGCCCACGAAGGGCAGGGCGCGATCCAGCACCACGTACATCGAGTAGTCGAGGTAAGCCCGCTCAGCGTACTCCTTGAGCGGGATCTGTTCGAAATTGGCTTGCAAATTCATTGGGTTGCATCGTTGGCGTGCGCGCGGGCGGCGCGCTTAACCGGACGATGTTGCCAGAAAGGGGGACCGGGGGGCGAGGGGCAGGGGCCAATCCCCGGTGGCAGCGCCCTTGGGCGCGACCGGGTATCACGATGGTGCAAGAAGCCGGAAGCCGCCGGGGCTCGCGGTTATTCCTGAATGCGGGAGGTCTTGATGCCCAGCTTGCGCAACTGCTCCTGCAGGCTGTCGGGCCCCGCGAGATGGCCCGCACCCACGGCGACGAAGCTCACGCCGGGCTGCTGCATGCGTTCGGCAATGGTTTTCGCCCAGGCCTGATTACGCTCGACGATCAGGCGCTGGTAGAGCAGCGGGCTGTCCTTGCGCAGATCTTCGTCTTCAATGTGGGCGATGGCAGCGGTATTGCCACTGCGCCAGGCGTCGATCAGTTCGCGCAGCTTCGCTGGGCCGTCGGCCACTTCCTTGAAGGACTGACGCAGGAAATCCAGCTGCATGGACTCGGGCAGGTCGGCCAGCATGACGATCTGCTGTTCGGCCGTTTCCAGTCCGTCGACCGGCTTGCCGGCCTGTTGCATGCGGGCCTTGAGCAGCTTGTCCACGCCCTGGTTCGGATCCAGGCCCGCCTGCATCAGCGGCGCCATGGTCAGCGTGAGGGCCGCCAGCCAGGGACGCATGGGTTGGAGCGACGCTACGCCGCCGGGAAGCTTGGCGGTTTCCGCCGCCTGTTCCAGCTGCGTGCGCTCCTTCTCGTCGAGCTTGCTGGACAACGGTTGGCTGAGATCCAAGCCGTGCTGCATGACCAACGTCTGCATGGAGGCCGCGTCGTCGTCGACGATTTCGATGCTCAGGCGCTGACTTTCGTCCAGCGCCTTGTCCAGCGCGGCTGATTTCCAGTTCGTGTCCGCGGGGAGCAAGTGCACCGTGCCGAACAGGTAGACCGTGGCGTGGTCGTTCTTGGCCACCCACAGGCCGGGCAGAGCCGCCGCTGCCGTGACGAGCAGGAAGTTCAGAGCCAGCGCGGCGGCCAATCGTCGAAACAGTTTCAATGCAAATCCCGGAGCAAAGGCGGACAACGTGTTATGGCGGGCATGGGCCTTCAGCCTGCAGATAAGGGCACTATCGTGCGCTGCGTGGCCTGCTGCAAGCGAAATCAGCGGGGAACGCGATAGCCGCCGGGAACGCCGTGGGGGCTTAGCGTCAGCTGCCAGAGCTGGTCGCGTCGGCTGCGGAACACCGCAGCGGATACGGCGAGGTAGAAACGCCACATGCGGCGGAAGCGGTCGTCGTAATGCGCCGAAAGCTGCGTCCAAGCCGCGTCGAAATTGGCGCGCCATGCGGTGAGCGTCAGGTCGTAATCGGCGCCGAAGTTGTGCCAGTCCTCCACCACGAACAGGTTCTGCAGCGCCTCGGTGACCTGGCTGGCCGCTGGGATCATCGAGTTGGGGAAGATGTACTTCTCGATCCACGGATCGGGGCGGCCGGGTGTGCCGTTGCTGCCGATGCAGTGGAGTACCAACAGGCCATCGTCGCGCAGGCAGCGGCGCGCCACCTCGAAAAAGGAACGGTAGTTGAGCGCGCCCACGTGCTCGAACATGCCGATGGAGAAGACAGCGTCGAACGGTTCGTTGAGTTCGCGGTAGTCCTGCAGGCGAATCTCCACCGGCAGGTCGCCGCATAGCTCACGCGCATAGGCGGCCTGTTCCTGCGAGACGGTGATGCCTACGCCCTGCACGCCATAACGTTCCGCCGCAAATTTCAACGCCATGCCCCAGCCGCAACCGATGTCCAGCACGCGCTGTCCGGGCTGCAGGCGCAGCTTGCGGCAAATCAGGTCGAGCTTGGCTTCCTGGGCGTCGTCGAGGTTGTTTGCCTCTGCCCAGTAGCCGCAGGAATACATCAGCCATTTGCCCAGCATGGCCTCGAACAGGTCGTTACCCAGATCGTAATGCGCGCGACCGATCTCGAAAGCGTGATCTCCGCGCTGCATGTTGATGAAGCGCGCCTTCAGGTGCGCCAGCATCGTGTCGAGCGTCTTCAGCTCAGTGTCCAGTTGCGCACCGAGGATGCGCGTGAACATGCCCGGCAGATCCTCGCTGTCCCACCAACCGTCCATGTAGCTTTCGCCCAGGCCGAGCGAGCCGTGCGCGAATACGCGCGCGTAGAGACGTTCGTCGTGCACGTGCATGTCGGTGGGGCGTGCCCCGTCGAGGCGAATGCCGGCATGTTGGAGCAGGCTGGCAGCCCGTGCCTTCAGTGAATCCTGGCTCATGCGTTCCTCGTTTGACGTGGTGACGATGCGAACAGGAGCGGCATGGCGGCTTCAGCTGGCGCCTGGTGCCTTGCTCAACAAGCCGAAGCTTGCGGAAGCGATTGCATACACCGCGTCGACACGGCTGTCGCGCACCGTTTGCAGCAACGCCTGGGCCTGCGCCTCGCTCAGCAGAAACTCCACTTTCACGGCCAGATCATCCGCGAGCTCAAAGAACTGTTCCTCGCGCAGCACGCCGTGCCGACCGAATCCACAGATGGCGCGGAACGCCGAGCCGCCGCCAATGCCCTGTTTGCGCGCGTGTTCAAGCAGCCACTCGTAAACCAGCTTGCCGTCGTGGCATGCCCGCGCATGGGTGTAGAAGCTGAGTAGTACGCCTTGGTGAAGGTTTTCCATAAAGCACCTCTAGCGCAGCACGGTGCGGGTGAGGGCGATGCCGGAGATGGTCATCGCGATGGAGCCGACCAGATGGAGGGCCATGTGGCCGCCGAACCAAAGATACTGCTGACGTAGTAACAGCGTGGTTGATTCCGCCGAGAACGTGGAAAAGGTGGTGAGGCCGCCCAGAAAGCCCGTGGCGGCAAACAGTCGAAGCTCGGGCGGCAGGGATTGGAAGTGGTCAAATACACCCAGTACCACGCCCATCAGCAGGCCGCCGACCAGGTTGGCGGCCAGGGTGCCCAGCGGCACGGTAGGAAAGATGGGGTTGAGCAGCACGCCGAGCATCCAGCGTAACCAGCACCCCAGTACGCCCCCCACGCCGACGGCGAGAAATCCGGTAAAGCCCACGTTGTCGTCTCCTCACTGAAGAACTTCGCTGGAAGGACTTCCTGGAAACAGGCACATGCCTGCGCCCCGGAAAGTCCGGCGGTGCAGGCATCATCAACCCTAAGGGAAGGGTGGTTCGCCCCGGCTGGGGCCGGAGGCATGCCATCTCCGTGTGGCAATCATCGTAGCGGATGATCCCTCGAACGTCATGGCTCGGGAGCAGGGACGCCACCGCTATACTCGGTGCTCCTCGCCCGCCGTGCCAAGCTCATGACATCTTCCCCGCGCCCCGTCCGGCGCAGCCTGCCGTGGTTGCTGGCGGGCCTGTCGATGATCGGTCCGTTCTCGATCGACGCCGTGTTCCCGGCATTCCCGCTGATCGGCGAGCGTTTCGGCGTGGACAGCTCCGGGCTGCAGCAACTGATCAGCGTGTACCTGATCACCTACGCCGTGATGAGCCTGTTCCATGGTGCCATCTCCGATGCGATTGGCCGCAAGCCGGTGATCGTGGCCGGCATGCTGGTCTATGCGCTGGCGTCCGCGGGCGCGGCGATGTCGACTTCCTACAGCATGCTGCTGACGTGTCGCTGCCTGCAGGGTGTCTGTGCCGGCGCCGGTCTGGTTGTTGGGCGCGCCATCGTGCGCGACAGCCTGGAAGGGGCGGCGGCGCAGCAGATGATGTCGCGCGTGATGATGATCTTCAGCGTCGCGCCGGTGATCGCCCCGATCGTCGGTGCACAGCTGCTCTTTCTCAATGGCTGGCACGGCATCTTCTGGGTGCTGATGGGGTTCACCCTGATGATCGCGGTGGCCCTGGTGCTGTTCCTGGAAGAAACGCACCCGCCGGCGGCGCGCACACCGTTCAACGCAACCACTCTGGTCCGCGGCTACGTGAGCTTCGGCAAGGATCGCCCGTTCTGGCCGTTGCTGTTGTCGTGCACGGTGAACTTCGCAGGGCTGTTCCTGTACATCGCCTCCGCGCCGCACATCATTCGCGACCTCCTACATCTGTCCGCGCAGGGATTCCCGTGGCTGTTCCTGCCCACCGTGGCGGGCCTGATGATTGGCGCGTGGATGTCGGGACGCATGGCCAATCGCCGCAGCGTCAGGTACACGGTGAACCTGGGTTACGGCGCCATGTTGGCGGCGTGCGGGCTGCACGTACTGATGGCGCTCATCACGTCCGAGCCGGTGTTGCCATGGTCCATGCTGCCGCTGGTGCTGCATGGCATCGGCGTGCAGCTGGCGTTCCCCACGCTCACCCTGTTGCTGCTCGACCGGTTTCCACAGCGCCGCGGCGGCGCGTCGTCGGTGCAGGCATTCTGCAGCCTGTTGCTGTGCGCGATCGTGGCCGGCGTGCTGTCGCCGCTATTGTCCGGACACATGGCCTATCTGGCGCTTGGCGCAAGCGTGCTGACGTTGGTCGGCTGGTTCGCGTGGCGCTGGTATCTGCGACTGGCTGAACGACCGCGCGTGCCGCATACCGCAGCGGCCGAGGTCGAGGTGGAATTGCAGACGGAAATTACCGAGCCGCGCTGACGTGTGGCGCTAGGCCCTGAGGCGATGCGCGGAGTCAGGCGACTCCGCGCATCGCTTAATCAGTGCTCGTTGACCTGCAGCTTCTCCAGCAGCAGGTTGAGCTTGCCCTTCATGGCCTCTTCGGGGCGTGGTCCATCCACGCCGTAGAACGCCGTATAGAGCACTTCCGGCTTGATGTCGGCACTGGCTTGGGTGCCGCCCACGGCGCCGATGTAGGTCATGTCGTTCTCGCTGTACGGCACGCCATCGTCAGGGTGGCTGCGATTGACGATCTTGCCCCAGTGGTTGCGGAAGCTGTCGTCCAGATCGTCCGAGGGGGCGACGTGGCGGCCGACGGTCACGCGCTCGGCGTTCTCCACGTTGGATCTCACTTCGACCTTCGAGACGTCCCAGATCGTCTTGCCGCGGTCCTGGAAGTAGGACATGCCAAGCACGAGCTGGCTGTCCGCATCGATCTTCTGCAGTGATGGCGTATAGGCGAAACCGATGCGCTTGGACTGGTACTTGAAGTCGTCGCCGTAGTTGAAGCGAATGGCGATGTCCGACAGTACGCTGGGCAACAGGTCGGTGTTGGCCAGAAACTCTTTCCACTGCGCCAGCGTGCCGCTGTAGGACAGATAGACGAAGTTGGCGAGTTGCGTCAGGTCCGCCATGTCTTCGTGCTCGGTGCGGTTGTTGGTGATGCGGACCACGGCCGCATAACCGTCCGGCACCGGCAGCAGGAAAGCTATCAGCAGGCCATTGTTGTACGCCATCGGCCATTCACGGATCTGCCAGCGACGCTGGTAGGCATCGGTGTAGTCGCGCTCCAGCGACGGCTTGCCGAGCGAGGTGATCTTCACTTGCTCTGCGCCCACGCGGCGCTGCAAGGGGGCGGCCTTCAGCGCCAGATCCATGAACAGCTTCGAGTCAGCGTAGAGCTGCTTGCTGGTGACATCGTCAGGCTTACGCAGGTGGAACATCATCTGTTGACCCACCACAGCCCGGCTCAGGTAGCCGTTGCGCGGCAGCACCGCCTTGCTTTCATTGGCTGTCGCAATCGTCCAGTCGCCGTTGCTGTTGCGGTGAAGCAGGGTGGGGAAGGCATTGAGATTGGAGTTGCTGTGCAGCAGGCGGCTCGATCCGGCGCCATGGGGGAACAGAGTGGCGGCATTCTCGGTCAGCAGGTCGTGCAGCTTCTGGTCAACGTCGGCGTTGTGCAGCTTCTGGTAGGTGGCGCTGAAGTCTGCAAACGACTTGGGCAGCGGGAACTGCGCCTTGAACGCGCCGGTGTGCTTCTCCTCGATCACATCCAACTGATAGCTCTCGCGCGTGTCGATCTCGCCGAGATTGGCTGGGGCCTTCAGTACCAGGTCGATAGGCAGCGCATAGTTGAGGTTCTCGTCGGGCGACTTCATCACCACTACGCCGACAACCTTGCCATCCTTGTCCAACAGGGGGCCGCCGCTATTGCCGGGCGAGGCCGCCGCGGAGAAACGCAGCCATTTCCAGCGACCATCCTGCTCTTCCGGCGTCTGCGAGGTGTAAAGGCCGTCGCGGATCACGATACCGGTGCCCAGCGCGTTGCCAACCGCGTAAACCACTTCGTTCATTTCGGGCTGGGTGTTTACCGCGAGCGGGGCGACCTTGGGTGGATCTTTCAGCGTGAACTCGACGAAATCCTCGTGCAGCGAGTAGCGCGTGATCTTGTCGATGGCGTAGACGTGGCCGCTGGCATCGCGCAGGGCCGGTTCGCCCATCAGGCTGTCGATGCCTATCGCGATGACGTGGCCGGCGGTGACGTAACGGTTCTCGCCAATGGCGAATGCGGTACCGACGGAGTAGTACTTGTCCGTGCGCTCCTGGTACGGCAACTGGTCGAGCGGCAGCGGCTTTTCGTAGGTAAGGGGGTCCTTACCGGGTTTGGGGATGACCACCTCGAAGGTCGCGGCCTGCACCTGCGGCAGCACGGCTGGGTCCATCGTTGCGGCATGCAGCGGCGACAGGGTCGCCAGTGCCAGTCCGGTCAGCCATCCAACACGTCGCCACGCGCGCTGGTGCTTCGAAGTAAGCGCTTGCCGAGCGTTGGTTGCCGGCTTATCCATGTGCTGCCTCGTTGTGTTGTCGGCGCGCTGGGTGGCGCCATCCCCTGGGCATGAAAGCCCTGTCCCGCCCATGAGTTTATCCAACGGACCGGGCGTTGGAATGGTGTACGTCGCAAGTTGTGCCGATGACACGTCAGTAGCTTGAGTACCAGTACACCCGAACAGGTTTAAGCTGCGAGCCGCTTCCGTGGAGCCGTCCGATGTCACGCCCGCCCGCTGCCAGTACCGTGCATCTGCCACAGGGATCATGGGATTCCGTGCTGGACGCCCTGTGCGCGCTGTTTCCCCGAATCGAACGCGCCACCTGGGTGGATCGTTTCGCCCGTGGGCGCGTGCTCGACGAGGCAGGCCAGACGATGCGCGCCGACGTGCCCTACCGCGCGGGGCTATGCGTGCATTACTTCCGCGAGGTGCCGCAGGAGGCGCCGATCCCGTTCCACGAAACCTTGCTGCACGTCGATGCCCATCTGGTGGTGGTGGACAAGCCGCATTTTCTGCCGGTGACGCCGGCGGGTGGCTTTGTGGAAGAAACGGTGCTGGCGCGACTGACCCGCACGCTGGGCAACACCGACCTCGTGCCGTTGCATCGCATCGACCGGCATACTGCAGGACTGGTGATGTTTTCGGCCAATCCGGCTAGCCGTGCCGCCTATCAGTCGTTGTTCCGCCATCGGCACATCGAGAAAGACTACGAAGCATGGGCATCGCCGCTGCCGGCGCTGTCCTTTCCGTTGGTGCGTCGTTCGCGCATCGAAGCGGGCGAGCCGTTCTTCCGCATGCACGAGGTGCCAGGCGAGCCCAATAGCGAAACGCGCGTCGCGGTGTCGGAGCGTCGCGGCGAGCACTGGCGTTACGCACTGCAACCAGTCACCGGGAAAAAGCATCAACTGCGGGTACATATGGCAGCGCTGGGCGCGCCGATTCTGCACGACCCGTTTTACCCGGATCTGCCGGAACCCCAGCCGGACGATCACGCGCGCCCCCTGCAGTTGCTGGCCCGGCGGCTGTCCTTCCTCGATCCGCTCAGCGGCGCGCCAAGAGAATTCGTCAGCGAACTGGAGCTGCTGCCCATCGCATGACCGCGCATGGGGCAGGGCGGTCGCGGTTGGTAACATAGGCGACCCAACCAAGGATCGACCTGCCCGATGCCTGCTTTGTTTTCTCCTGCTGCCCACGACGTGGCGCTGGAGGCCCTCTTCGTGCCATTTGATACCGGCGAGTTGCTGCGCCCGGCCGACGGACGCGTGTTGTTTCTGCGCGCACGCGACGGTTTCCGGTTGCGTGAGATGGCGGGAAGGGGCTGGGTGTGCGAGCAGAGTTTCAAGCCATTCGCCGACGCTCTGGTGCGCAGCGGTCTGAATGTGTCGCCGCCGGGTAGCGAGGAATGCTTCCCGATGGTGTTGGTGCTGCCGCCGCGCCAGCGCGACGAAGCCCGCGCGCTGTTCGCGCAGGCCTTGCGCAGGGTATCGGCTGGGGGCGTGGTGCTCGCTGCCGTACCCAATGCCGAGGGCGCCAAATCCGCCGAGGGCGATCTCAGCGAGCCTGGCGGGGCCGCTGCAGCACTTGTCCAAGCACAAATGCCGTGTGTTCTGGACGCAACCTGTCGGCGCGCAGGTGGATGCCGGCTTGCGGGACGCCTGGGCGTTGCTCGATGCACCACGCCTCAACGATGCGGGCCACATCAGCCGTCCGGGTCTGTTCGCCTGGGATCGGGTCGACACTGCGTCGGCCTTGCTGGCGGCGCAATTGCCCCGCGATCTCGCAGGCGACGTGGCTGACCTTGGCGCAGGTTATGGCTATCTGTCGACACAGGTGGTCACGCATTGCCCGGCCGTATCGTCCATCGACCTTTATGAAGCCGAGGCGCGGGCGCTGGAGCCGGCCCGGCAGAATCTCGTGCGTGCGCAGGATGCCAGTGGCCGGGCCGTGGCGTTCTCGGTGCACTGGCACGACGTCACGCAGGGCCTGCCGCGCCGCTACGACGCCATTGTGAGCAATCCGCCTTTCCATCAGGGGCGTGCCGACCTTCCCGAGCTCGGTCGCGCTTTCATCGATACCGCCGCCAACGCCTTGTTGCCGCACGGCAGATTCTGGCTGGTGGCCAATCGCCATCTTCCCTATGAGGCCACGCTGGCCTCACGTTTCAACGAGGTACGTACAGTGGTGACGCAGGACGGTTTCAAAGTAATCGAGGCTCGTGGAGTGCGCGTATGAAGCTGGTCAAGCTGATCGCCAACCTCGGCTATGGCAGCCGGAAAGACGTTGCGCTGATGTTCCGCGAAGGACGCATCACCGATCCGGATGGCGAGGTGCTTTACGCCGACGATAAGGTGGCGCACGAGCACATCCGCGTCGACGACGAACCGCTGGATCCGCCGACGGGCCTGATTCTGATGATGCACAAGCCGTTGGGCGCGACGTGCTCGCGCAAGGACATCGGGCGCGTCGTCTACGATCTGCTGCCGCCACGTTACCGCATGCGCGACCCCTCGCTTTCCACCGTGGGACGCCTCGATCGCGATACCTCGGGGGTGCTGCTCTTTACCGACGACGGCGCACTCTTGCACCGGATCATTTCGCCGAAGGCGCGCGTCGCCAAGGTGTACGAAGCCACGCTGGCAAGCGACCTACAGGGCGATGAAGGCACACTCTTCGCGAGCGGCACGATGATGCTGGAGTCGGAGAAAGAGCCACTGGAACCTGCGGTGCTGCAGGTACTGGAGCCTCGTCGCGTACGCCTCACGCTCACGGAAGGGCGTTACCATCAGGTGCGTCGCATGTTCGCCGCCGTGGGCAATCACGTGGAAACGCTGACGCGTATATCCGTGGGTGCGCTGACGCTGGGTGATCTGCCGCCAGGCGAGTGGCGCGCCCTTGAAGAGCGGGATATCGCGCGCATCTTTGAACCACCGGCGGACGCTTGATGCGCACGCGCGCGTCAGGCGTTCTTTCAGCCGAACGGATTCTGCCGGCGACGCGCGATTTCGTCCTCGCGTCGGGAATGTGCGCCAGGTTGCCAGGAAATCAGCTGAAAGCTGCCTTGCCCTTGGCGTTGGTTATTGCGGACGTCCTGGCTGTCCTTGAGGTTCAGCATCCCTGCCACCAGCTGCATTCCGCGCCCGAGGGCGGAACGTGCGAGAAGCATGTGCATGTTCAGACTCCCGGCCGCCCCTGTGCTGCCGTTTCGACCTCATATAACCAGCTTCACGTGTGATACACAAATGCCAATTGGCACTGAACATCGGCGTAAGTTCTTAGCAAGGCTGTCACAATTTCCACAAAGGTGAACCGCGCAATGTTCTGCGTTTTCTCGGCGAGATCTCCGCTGTTTGTGGCCCGTCCATTCATGGGTGGCCTCCCTGGCCGCGTGTTGTCATGACTCGTCTGACGTTCGACAACGCTTTCGTCCGCGAACTGCCGGCCGATGCCGGGCAGGGTTCGCACCCGCGCCAAGTGCTGGGTGCCCTTTATTCAAGGGTCGAGCCCACACCGGTGGCGGCACCGCAGGTGGTGGCCTGGTCGGCCGAGATGGCGCAGGCCTTGGGTCTCGATCCAGCAGAGATGGCGAGCCCAGGATTGGCCCAAGTGCTGGGCGGCAATGCGCTGCTCGAGGGCATGGAGCCGTTCGCGGCCAACTATGGCGGTCACCAGTTTGGCGTCTGGGCGGATCAGTTGGGTGACGGGCGGGCGATCTCGCTGGGCGAAGTGCTTACGCATGCCGGCGAGCGTTGGGAGCTGCAACTGAAGGGTGCCGGCCGTACGCCGTACTCGCGTGGCGCCGATGGACGCGCGGTGCTGAGGTCGTCCGTTCGCGAGTTCCTGTGTAGCGAAGCGATGCATCACCTCGGCGTACCGACGACGCGCGCGCTCGGCCTGGTGGTGACGGGTGACACCGTAGTGCGCGACATGTTTTACGACGGGCATCCGCAGCAAGAGCCGGGTGCCATCGTGTGTCGCGTCGCTCCCTCGTTTATTCGCTTCGGTAATTTCGAATTGCCGTCGGCGCGCGGAGATATCGCGCTGCTGAAACGCTTGGTCGACTTCACCATCGCTCGCGATTTCCCCCACCTGCAAGGGGCGGGTGAACCGCTGTACGCACAATGGTTCGCCGAGGTGTGCGAGCGCACGGCGCGCATGGTGGCGCATTGGATGCGCGTAGGTTTCGTGCATGGCGTGATGAACACCGACAACATGTCCATCCTCGGGCTCACCATCGACTACGGCCCGTATGGCTGGATCGACAATCTCGATCCGGAATGGACGCCCAATACCACCGATGCAGGACGTCGACGCTATCGTTTCGGTCAACAGCCGAACGTGGCGTGGTGGAACCTCAGTCGTCTTGCTATGGCGCTGGCGCCTCTGTTCAGCGGCACAGAACCTTTGCAGGCAGGCCTCGATCGTTACGCCGCCGCTTACGCGGAGGCCGATCGCGCCAACATTGCTGGCAAGCTGGGCCTGTCGGTGTGCAAGGACGAGGACGTGGAGCGCATGGGAGAGCTGTACGCACTGCTCACGGAGGCCGACGTGGATATGACGCTGTTCTTCCGCGCTCTGGCTGATGTCGACCCAGCCCAGCCCTCGCTGGCGCCGCTACAGGAATCGTTCTACGACGATGCCAAGCGACAGCAACACGAGCCCGCCCTCCAGGCATGGCTCGACAACTACGCATTGCGCGTACGTGAGGACGAACTTTCCGGCGAAGAGCATCGCGCGCGCATGCGTGCGGCCAATCCGCGCTACGTTCTACGCAACTATCTCGCACAGGAAGCCATCGATCGCGCGTCGGAAGGCGATTACAGCGGCATCCAGGAATTACTCGACGTTATGCGCCGTCCTTACGACGATCAGCCGGGCCGCGAGCGATTCGCACGGAAGCGTCCGGAATGGGCCATACACAAGGCGGGTTGCTCGATGCTTTCCTGCAGTTCGTAAGCCTTAGCGCAGCGCGTTGGCGAGGAACTGGCGTAGCTGCATACCGTTGAGCGCGCCGGCTTGACGTGCCACTTCGCGACCGTTGCGCATCACCAGCAAGGTCGGGATGCTGCGGATGCCGAAGCGCTGGGCCAACGCCGGTTGTGCTTCCGTGTCCACCTTGGCCAGCCGCAGTTGTGGCTCCAGACTCGCTGCCGCTTCGGCGAAGACTGGTGCGAAGCCGATGCACGGGCCACACCAGGGCGCCCAGAAATCGATCACCACGGGCAGGTCGCCGCGTGCTGCCACTGCGTCAAAGTTGTTCGCCGTGAGCGTTGCGGGCTTGCCCTCGAACAACTTCAGCTTGCAACGCCCACAAACGGGCTGTTCGCCCAGGCGGCTCTCCGGCACGCGATTGAGGGCCGAGCAGTGCGGGCAGGGAATGGACAGCGTGGTGGACATAGCGGGCCTCGTTGGCCAAAACTCATTACAGCGCCAGATGGCGTTCCCTGCATCAGGAAACAAGGGAGGCGACGTGCGCGAGCGAGGGCCAGGTTCCCATGCAGGCCGCTGGGCCGGCCTGGCGGCTGGCGTGATTTGGACCTTGCCCAACAGCCTGCTTGGGCTGGTGGCGGGGCTCGCCTGCGTGCCCTGGGGCGCCAGGCCCGAGTGGCGCAGCCGCGACTATGCGTTGGCTTTCCGCCGCATGCCGTCCTGGGGCGCTGGAGGCGCACTGACGTTGGGCAACGTGATTCTCTACTCCTGCGATACGCTCGACACGCCGTGCTTCACTTACGCCCATCGCGCAGGCCTTCGCCAGGAGCCGCGCATTTCACTGGCAGCCCACGAGCGAGCGCACGTATTCCAGTACATGGTGCTGGGGCCGTTGTTTCTTCCGTTCTACGCAGCATGTGGCGGTATCAGCGCACGCAATCGTTTCGAGCGCGCTGCGGATCGTTACGCCCAACGCGAAGGTGGCTGGTGGCCGTGGCCCATGGCGTGAGCCGTGGTGCTCGTCAAACGCGATGGCGCGCGTGTCGTGGAATGAGGCACGAGAGATAGCCCGCGATGCTCACGGGCTTGAGCAGCAGTCCGTAGATCAATGCATAACCGAGCAACCCCAATGGATTTCTGCGCACGTTGAGCCCAAGCGTGTGGAACATGCGCGATTGCACGGCGTAGATAACGAGGTTGCCAAGCAGGGCCATGGGTACCGCGAACACCAATACGGGACCGGCCAACCAATAGATGCCAGTGCATGCGAGAACCGTGGCGGGTATGAGCGCTACGGTGTAGATCAGGTCGGTATAGAGCAATAGCAGGTTCCACCAGATAAAGAAGGTGCTCAGCTTGCGCCGGAATAACAACGAGCCGTGGGTCTTAAGCGCTTCGACAACGCCGCGCGACCACCTCCGGCGTTGTTCGAAAAATGATGCAAGCGACGCGGGCACGCGGACGAAGGCGATCGCGTTCTCCGCGTAGCCCACGCGATGATGGTCGCGCAGGATGGCCCAGGTCAGCACGATGTCTTCGCCCGCGCATTCGGGCCATCCGCCGACGACGCGCAGGATGTCGGTGCGATACAGCGAAAACGTTGCGGGCGCGACCAGCGTGCCCTGGCAAAGGCTCTGCACCCGCCGGGTGGCCGAGATGCCTTGGAAATAGTCCCACTCTTGCATGCGCGTCATGGGGTTTTGCCGCGAATTGCCTACCAATACCGCACCGGCGACCGCCGCAGTATTCGGGGGATCGCTCAAGTAGCGCGTCACGAGTTGCCGAAGCGCTTGCGGATGCAGGTGGGCATCGGCATCCAGCGTTACGGTGATGGGATGCGCGGCTAGCCTCAGGCCTGCATTGAGCGCCCTCGATTTGCCGCCAGCGCATGCGAGGTCGAGCACTTCCAGCCATGGGTAGCGCGCGCTGCGCAAATGGTCGAGCGTGGCATCGGTGGATCCATCGTTGATCACCATCACTTCCACAGGCGCGGGATAGCGCTGCGCTGCAATGCTGGCCAGCGTGTCGAGGATGGTGTCCTGCGCATTGTGGGCAGCGATCAGGATACTCACCGCGGGAAAATCACCGTCGGCGAAGTGAGAACGCACGGGGCGCCGGTCGAGCAGCAGGCCAGTCGCCAGGAACACACTCATGAAAGCCGGAAGTACTGCGATGCCAAGGATGAGCAACTGAGCCAGTAGCCGCGTTCCCGTGGATTCCAAACCGGCAGTCCAATGGGACGACAGAACATACGCAAACGTGGCCCATCCGAACGAGAGGGCGAACGCCAGCATGAACTTGAAGACCACCGGCACGTAGCGCGGGCGATGCATCGAGATGTCGTTGGCGGCAGCAAGCGGCAGGCGGACCGTTATCGGAAACGGCCGTCGTTTTGCTGACCAGTCTTGTGCGTTGACACTCATGCGCGAGCCTGCTGCTGCAATGGCCTGTCGCGTGCCTGCGACGGATGATGCGCCCGCCCGCGGCTGCGGGAAAGCGCTTCATACGCCTGGCGCGCGCACGCCGGGTTGGCCCTGTGGCTTCTTGCCATAACTCGGCCTCTCGTTAGTTTGAGGGCAAGAGTTGTGCCAGTGGGGTGGCGCGGCAATATCGCGACAATCTCCGGGAAAAGCGGTCAATTCACCCGTGATGGCCCATGGTCGAGCTGGGGCGGCAGACGCGCGTCGACACAAATCGACGCGCGACGGCGCATGCGTACGTTAGGAGTGCACGCAAGTTCAGGCGCCCTGATTGCCGCCTTGGTTGCCCGGTGCCGGGCGCGGCTGCGGTCGGGGTGCGGGGCGCTGGTTGCCTTGTCCCGGCGATGGCCGGTTGCCGCCCTGGTTCGGCGGCGGGCGATTGCCCCGGGGCGGACGATTGCCACCTTGGTTCGGCGGTGGGCGATTGCCTCCCGGCGGCCGGGGATTCTGTCCCGGGGGACGGGCTCCCGGATTCGGGCTCGGACGATTGTTCGAAGGCGGTCGGTGGCCTTGCGACGGCGGTGGGCGATTGCCCGACGGCGGGGGACGGTGTCCGCCGCCGGATGGCGGACGATAGCCAGGGCCGGGCGGCCGATAGCCGGGACGCCAGCCGGGCGGTCGCGGCGGCGGGCGCGGTGCATATGGACGGCCATACCAATAATCGCGATTGCGATAGAACGGCCGGTTCACGTAGTACGAGCCCCAGTAAGCGGCGATCGAGAAGGTGACAATGGGAATGCCAATGCGTGCACCGTAGTCGGCCACATACACCGGCTGGTTCTGATAGGTGTACTGCACGTACGTGCCGGCCACCCAGCCGCGCATGCCCATGGTGATCACATCGCACCAGCCCCAGCCCGCGGTACAACCCTGGATCGCCACGCCGGCGCCGGCGGGCAGTTGCGCGATAGTGGGGTAGCTGATGTCCGGCCCGGCGTACAGGTCGACGTACGCGGTGACCACGCCATTCGTTTGCGCGAAGGCCGCGGGACTCGCCAATCCGAACAGCACCAGCACGGTCCAGACGATCCGTTTCATGGCTGCCTCTCCCGGGTATACAGGTCGATGAGACTGCGCCAACCGCGAAGGGGGCGTCAACAGAAGATCAAGTTGGTTGGTCAGGCGAAAGCGTCGGCTTGCGCGCAATGAGCCGCCAACACAGGTAGAACGGGCCGCCCGCCAGCAGCAGCACCGCACCCCACATCAGCGGCTCCGTGCCGGCACCGGCGAGCGCCCAGAGCGAGAAAGCCAGGGCGAACGCGGCTACCAGTCGGCGGGTCCAGGCTGCGCGGCCACTTTCCAGGCGCCACCAGGCCAGCGTGGTGACCAGGTAGGGCAGCAGGTTGGTGGCGGTCGACAGCAGGATCACGAAGGTGAACAGTGCCACCAGTGAGCGTGTGAAATTGGCCGCGATCAACAAACTGGTAAGTACGCTGCTGATGAGCAGGCCGATCCACGGCGTGCCGTGGCGGTCTACCCGTGCGAACAGCCGGGGAAACATGCCGTCCTGCGCTGCCGCCATCGTGGTCTGCGCTACTAACAGCACCCAACCATTGAGTGTGCCAAAGCACGACACGACGGCCACGGCCGCCACGCCGATGCCGGCCATGGTTCCCCATGCGTGCGTGGCCGCTGCTGCCATCGGCGCCGCGGAAGCGGCGAGCTGATCACGCGGAAGCATGCCAATCACCACCGTGCAGGCCAGCATGGTGGCAATGCCAGCGACGATGGTGCCGATCATGGTGGCGCGTGGCACGGTGCGCAGCGGATCCTTCACCACGCCGGTGGGCACGGTAGCTGTTTCCAGCCCCAGCAACGCCCATAGCGCCAGCGTGGCGGTGGATAGCGCCACACCGGGCAGCGACAGCCCGTCGGGGTTGAATGGGCGATACGAGCCCGCGTGCAACGTGCCCAGCCCGATCAGGCCAAACAGCAATAAAGGGACGAGCTTGAGCAGCGTCGTCACCATCGCGACGCGACCGGCTTCGCGCACGCCGGCCAGCGTAATGCCGGTACATATCCACAATGCGGCTAGCGCGCACAGCGCGCTGCGCAGCGGCGTCGATGTGGCGGCCGGCCACAGGGCGCCAAGGCTGCCCGCAAAAGCCACCGCCAGCGCGGCGTTCGCCGACCAAGTGCAAATCCAGTAGCTCCACGCCACCAGAAAACCGGTGGTGTCACCGAAGGCGCAACGTGCATAAGCGTAAGGGCCGCCATGATTGGGAATACCTTGCGCCAACCACGCGAATATCTGCGCCAGTGCGAGCGCGCCGCACAGTGTTATCGCCCAGCCGAGCAGACTTGCCGCGCCAAACGGCGCCATGGCTGCGGGCAGTACGAAGATGCCCGAGCCGATGATGTTGCCGATCACCAGCGCGACCAGTGTCCACTGGCCGATCACACGCGTGGTGCCGCTCATGCGTCGGCCTTCGTTTCGCGATAGGCGCGACGCACCATCTCGTGAAAGTGGTGCACTGCATTTTCCCGCAGCGGATTCAGGCGGCCGGCCTCGTACGAGCCCGATGCCAATCCGCGCTGTACGTCCGCGCAGATGGTGACGTCTTCGTCCTGCACTTCGTCGCTGAACTCGACGTCGCGTGCGCGCCGCGCCTGTGCTTCCGGACTGTCGTCGGGTGGGTAATAGAAATCGAACTCTACCCGGCAGCGATCTACGCCCAGTGGCAGCACGCGGTTGGTCTGCAAGCGCGCGGGCAAGATATTGAGCATCGTGTTGGGATGGATGAAGTAGTACAGCGCCTCACCGCTGCCATACAGGTCCCCCGAACTTTCCAGCGGGCTGTACTGGAACGAATACCACTGCGCCGTTTCGGTGATGTAGCTGCGGTAATCGAGCAGGCTATTGAGGCCAGGGTGAATGTGCGGGACGTGGTAACCCTCCAGATAGTTGTCCACGTACACCTTCCAGTTGCAGGCCACGTCGTAGCTCGCTCGATGATGGAACTGATAGTTCTCCAGCGAGCGTTCCGGGCCCAACCGTTCATCGATGCCGGCCACCAGCTCCCGAAAAGGCGGCGCCTCACCGATCGCCACAAACACCAACCCCTGCCATACCTGTACGCGCACCTCAGGCAGACGGATATCCGACGGATTGAAATCCTGCGCGCGGCCCATCTCGGGCGCACCGCGCAGCACGCCGTCGAGGCCGTACGTCCAACCGTGGTAGCGACAGCGCAGAGCCTTCGCGCCACGGCCATCGCAACCGGCGATAGGGCCCGCGCGGTGGCGGCATACGTTGTGGAAGGCTCGGATGATGTTGTCCTCACCGCGCACGATGATCAGCGGCAAGCCGGCGATCTCCGTGACCACGTGATCGCCTGACTCAAGTATTTGCGACTGGTGGCAAACCAACTGCCAGCTGCGCGCGAAGATGGCGCGTGCGTCCAGGTGAGGCATGCGTGGATCGGTATAGAAGCGGGCGGGCAGTGTCAGCGCGTAGTCGAGCGGCTGGGGCGCAAGAACGGAGTCGTCGAGCAGGTCACGCATGGACACATCACCGGCAGCTATTTGTCCTACTATTTAAACCTATGGGGGCGGCAAGGGAAGGGGGGGGATGCGGCCGGCGCCTCAAATGTGGGGTGGTTGCTCGCCTCATCGTTTCGATGAAACCGTCATCCCTGCGTAGGCAGGGATCCAGTAGCCGTGGGTATGGTTGTCGCTTCATGCGCTGCCGCGATCTGGCCGCTTACGCAGCGGGCGTTTCGACCTCCTGCCGGAGGCCGGGTTACTTTTCTTTGTTGGTCCAAAAGATCCCACGGGGACTAGCTTCGCGTCGAAAGTAACCCAAAGAAAATGGCCGATAAGGCCAACGCCCGCAGCATTACCTTGGGATAAGCCCGAACGCTCGAGGAACGTTGCTGCTTGGCAACCTTCGCCGCTACACAGCAGGTACTTCAGAGCGCTTCGCAACGCGCCGTCGCGGAGAGGACTTAAAGCAGGCTTCGCTACGCTTCCCGACCGGTGTGGAGAACTCGCCACACAACGGCACTCCATTTCTTCCCTGAACTTTCCTAACCTTGTGCACCAAGGCAGGAGCAACGCGACTTGCCGCGATGCGATGTGCAGCGAAGCTGCACGAGCCGTCGGCTCGGTGCTTTTGACCTTCGGGCCCCCTGTGCGGCGGTGAGGGGTGGACGAGAAGGCCCGCAGGGGGGATCGGCAAGGATGCCGATCCCTTTTCGCCGGGGCAGGAGCCCCGTCGAAAAGCCCGGCCGCCCCTCACGAACTGGCCGGCGCAGCCGGCCAGCGCCAAGTGGGGGTGCCTTTCTCTTTGGTTACTTTCTCTTGGGCAAGCAAGAGAAAGTGACCCGGCCTCCGGTAGGAGGACGGAAGCCCGCCGCAGGCGAGCCAAGTCGCCGCATCGCTAAAATCAAGCGATAAAACCAAATCTTCGCGTTAGCGATAAAAAGCAGCACAAACGACAGAAGACGCCAACCAACCCATCAAGCCTCAGCCAACTGCTGCTGCACCTCATTAATCGAATTACGAATACGCTGACTAAAAATCGAATCCTCGTGATGGATCAACACCAGCCGCTCCGTCGCCCGCGTCATCGCCACATAAAGCAAGCGCGCCTCCTCCGTTTCATTCTTGCCCGGCTTCGGCAACGACCCAAGCCCCGGAATGATCACCAGCGGAAACTCCAGACCCTTGCTCGAATGCATGGTGATCAGTTTCACCGTGTCGTCCACGACAAAGAGCGAGCTAGCACCATTGCCTTCCGCCAGTTGGCTGGGAATACCTGCTTGCTGCAACGCCTCATGCAGTTTTTCTCCCTCCCAGCTGTTGCGGAAAATGACTGCCATGTCCGGCAGGCGCCGTCCGGCGGTTCGTTCCTCGCGCAGGCGATGAATGATCGCGGGAAGTTGATCCTTCTGCTGTTCGACGCGGATAAGTTCAGGCAGCGCGCCGCGCCGCCCGGCGCTTTGCGGTTCGATCAACGGAATGCCGTCATCGTCTTCGTCGTGCCCCAGTAGCAGCTCGTTGGCGAATACGCGTGCCACGGAGAGGATTTCCAGGGTGTTGCGGTAATTGAGCTTGAGGATGGTGGTGCGGCCTTGCGCCTGCACGCCCAGGCTCTTCCAGCTGAGCTTTTTGCGATTGGCTTGGCCGTAGATGTTCTGCGCGTCGTCGTACAACACCAGCAGCGAGTTGGTGTTGGGATCGATCATCTGCACGATGAGCTTGTACCACTCGGGTTCGAAGTCGTGGCCTTCGTCGATCAGCACCGCGCCGTACTGGAAGCGCGGGATCTGGCCGCTATCCACGCCCGCGATAACGGCGGGCGGCAGCTCTTCGGCGACATGGGGGCCGTCTTCCGGCACCGGCACGTGGTAGGCGGTGAGCATGCTGCGGCACCACCTGTGGAAGTTGTAGACCTGCACTTTGTCGCTGAGGCCGCGTTCGCCCATCAGTTGCTCGAGCCGCGCGGCGAGTGCCGTGTTGTAGCAGAGCACGAGGATAGGCTTGGATAGCGTGCGCGCCAATTCCATGGCGCGGAAACCCAGGATCATCGTTTTGCCCGAGCCCGCGACGCCGTGAATGATGCGGTGTTCGTCGCCCAGCGAACGCGCCAGCATTTCCTGCTGCGCGTCCATCACTTGGATCAGGTCGGGAATGGCTACCTTGCTGACTTTGCTGCGCGCACCGGCGGCGAACAGGCCGAACTGACCTTCGCCGGCCTCTACGCGGATATCGGGGAACAGGTGCCAGCGCACACGGTCGATCTGCGGCAGCGTGAGCGCGGTAGGGAATATCTGCGGGAACATTGCCCACAGGCGCTCCTGAAATGCCTCCGATTCCACCGACTCGAACATCTCGTCCTGACAGATCGCGAGGTGCGCGGGAATCGCCGACTCGAGCTGACCAGCCTCGAACTGCTTGCGGCTGATATTGGCGAGCACCACGCCATGGCCCAGCGGCATCTGCAGCCGACCTTCATAGGCATGGCCCGGCGGATAACACAGGGCGGGATCGCGCTGCAGCATCTTGGCGATCTCGTTCGCGCCGTCGCGGGCCTGCATCAGCGGGTTGTGTTCCTTCAGGCTGCTGTTGCCGGCGATCAGGGTGAACAAGGTGCGGTCAGCCTGCTGGATGCTGCCAGGCTTCCAGTCCTTTACCTCCAGCACCAGCAAGCCACGCCGTGGGTGGAACACGATGAAGTCGGGGCGGCGCTCTTTCGGGCCGATGGCCACGTCGTACCACAGCAGGTAGTCGGCCTCGAGTTTCTGCTCCAGGCGTTCGGAGAAGCGTTTTTCGCCGCCGGTCATCTCGGGCAGGCAGCTGTTTCGGGATGGAATGAGCGTCGCCACTGGGAGCTGCCTCTTGCCTTTCCTTGGGTGTACGCGGGGCGTTTCAGGTCCGGCGACGTTAACGGATCGGCGGGAGGAGTCAATCTAGCCGGCCTGTCACCGGGAGGGGGGGCTGGGATTTTCGCCAAGACGCCGATCTGGCACCGTGCGTGATCCCTTGGGTCACGAATGGCTGGTGGGGCACGAGATCGAGAAGGTCAGCGCCGAGGAAATGCAGCGGCGCTACGACGCGGTTACCGCTGAGTGTTAGGCCTTAACGCCAACGATGAAGCGTGTCGCCTGCGACACCGACACGCGCGCATGCGCGGCTGGCGATGCCGTCGGGCAGCGCCATGCGAAACACCGGGGCGACTGACCATAGCGCCCGTGCCGCCAGTCGCGACTGTGCACGTTGCAGTGGTGTGCGCTCCAATAAAGCATCCGCCCACGGGGGCAATAAGGCGGCGCCCGCTTGCAGAAAAACGTCGCGCGACAAGCCCGCCACCGGCACGGGGAGCCGCACGCGATACAACACCGCCAGCACCTCGCGCGAGCGTTCGGTAAAACGCAATTCGGGGCGCATGCGTCGGAAGTAGGTAGTGATCTCCGCTTCGGATGCCGGTACGTCGCGCGCGCCCAGCGCCTCGGCAATGCGTCGCACCTCGTCGTAATAGCGATCCGCTGCACCGGCAGGAAGATTGATGTGGCTATAACGACGATAGCCCTGCAAAAAGCTGTAGGCCTCGGTGACATGCACCCAGGTGAGGAGGTCCGGATCGTCGGCGGCGTATGGCCGTCCATCTTCGCCCACGCCCTTCACCTGCGCATGAATCTGCTTCACCCGCTCGATCAGCATCTGCGCTTGGTCGAGCGGCGCGTAGCTGGTGCCGCTGACGAAGGACGTAGTGCGACGCAGGCGGCCGATCAGGTCCTCGCGAAAATTGGAGTGATCCCACACGCCCGCGAGTGCGAGCGGGTGCAAGGTCTGCAGCATCAATGCCGCAAGGCCGCCTGCAAGCATGCCCGGGAAGTCGCTGTGCACGCGCCAAGTGGCGCTGTCTGGGCCAAACAGGCCTGGATCACCGACCGGATGATCATAGTCGACGTGCCCGCCACCGCCGCGTGGAAACGCGCTGAGCACCCAACGTCGGATGGGTTCACGGGCAGGGCGGGTAAGTAGGTTCCACGGTGAAGTCATGCGGGCAGTTTAGCGTTCGCCAAGCGTGTTGGTTTCAAATGCATCCTTTGCATGCGCGAAAAGCCTGTGTTATTCCTTATCGCCATGACCTTCCACGCCACCCGCCAGTATTTTTGGTTTTACGGCTATCCGATGCCGCTGGCGGAGGGTTGGTCGCGATTGTCTTAACGACAAGACACCATTCCCAAAAAGGCCGCCAGCCACCACTGGCGGCCTTTTTTATGGTCGCCAGTGGCCCCCCAAGGAGACCACAGTGAACCCTTCTACCGACGATTTACGCATCCGCGCCATCACACCGCTCAGCACCCCGGCTGAGGTGATGCGCGATTGCGCTGCAAGCGTGCACGCCGCGCATACCGTGAGCGCCTCGCGACAGGCCCTGCATCGCATCCTGACGGGCGAGGACGACCGCCTCGCCGTGGTGATCGGCCCGTGCTCGATCCACGACACCCGTGCCGCGCTGGAGTACGCGGAGCGGCTGGTGGCGCAGCGCAGTCAGTATGCGGGGGAGCTTGAGATCGTGATGCGTGTGTACTTCGAAAAACCGCGCACAACGGTGGGTTGGAAGGGGCTCATCAACGATCCCGACCTCGACGGCAGCTTCCGTATCGACAAGGGGCTGCGGCTGGCGCGTGGCTTGCTGCGCGACATCAACGAACTGGGCGTGCCGGCGGGCTGCGAGTTCCTGGACATGATCACGCCGCAGTACATCGCCGATCTCGTGGCCTGGGGCGCCATCGGCGCGCGCACCACCGAGAGTCAGGTACATCGCGAATTGGCGTCCGGTCTTTCGTGCCCGGTGGGTTTCAAGAACGGTACCGATGGCAACGTGAAGATCGCCGTGGATGCGGTCAGTGCGGCATCGCAGCCGCATCATTTCATGGCCGTCACCAAGGGCGGCCAGACGGCCGTCGCCACGACCACGGGCAATGAGGACTGCCACGTGATTCTGCGTGGCGGAAAAACGCCGAACTACGATGCGCCCAGTGTGGATGCAGCATGCCTTGCCATCGCCAAGAGCGGGCAGGCGGCGCGCGTGATGATCGACGCCAGCCACGCGAACAGCAACAAGCAACCGGAAAACCAACCGTTGGTGATCGACGATATTGCCGCGCAGCTGTCGGCGGGCGAGCAGCGTATCGTTGGCGTGATGGTGGAAAGCCACCTCCTTGGCGGTCGGCAGGATCTGGTGGAAGGACAACCGCTGCGCTATGGCCAGAGCATCACGGACGGCTGCATCGACTGGGACGCCTCGGTGCAGGTGCTCGATCGTCTCGCCCAGGCGGTGCGCGCACGCCGCATCGCGCGGCAGGCGGCACAGCGAACGGCGCGCCTGGCCTCCGGCTGCTGAGCGAAAGTATGCTCAGTGCATGCTTTCACGGCTGGTGGCGCTGGGATCGACGGCGAGCGTCAACGTCGCCACCTGCAGGTTTCCCTCGAGGGACATCTGCGCGATGGAATCGCTGCCATGCTGATTCGTGTAGACGTTGTCTTCCGGCAGCGTAGTGCGCTCAAGGCCGTGCCGCTGATAGGCCTCGCCGGCCATGGCGTCGAGCGATGACGCTTCGGGAAAGAACAGCTGCCCCGTGTGCACCACCGTGCCGCCGCGATAGTGGCCGTCCTGCATCTTTCCGCCTGCGTGAAGCTTGAGGTGGATGTGATTGCAGCGGCCTGCGTAGTAGCCGGGGAAGATGGTGTGGAACGTGACCGCGCCTCGCGCATCAGCGATCTGCACGCCGCGCAGGAAGGTGAGCTGGTCCGAGGGCACGCTCTTCGGCGGCGCGCCACGTGGACCGCCGGCCAAGCCCGGTGGCATGCCGCCCGGCGGCGGACCCGGGGGAGGCGTGCCGTGTGCACCTCCGGGCGGTAGGCCCATGCCGGGACCGCCGGGCGACATGTGGGTGAAGCCGGAGTAGAGGCCCTGCGCATCGCAGTGCCAGATTTCCAGTGCGGTGTCGCTCAATGGGCGGCAGGTGCGGCTGTCCAGTACCTCAAAGCGCAGTGTGAGCGGCAGGCCGGGTTTGCCTTCCGTGATGTCCTGTCGCAGCAGGGCGCGATCGAGGTAATAGGGGCCTTCCGTCTGTTCCGCGCTCAGGCGGCAGGCCGGACGTCCATCCGGTAAGGCGCGTGCCACGCGAGAGAAGGGCAGGGCGGCGACGCCGCCAAGGCACATCTGCAGAAAATGACGTCGATTCCAGGTGATTTTCACTACGCGTCCTGAGCGGATGACGGGCGCCGCGATGGCGCAACTCTTCATCGAACGCGTTGGCGCGCGCGAGGATGACACGCGTGAACGATTCGTTGACGCGATGACTATTGTTCAGTCTTCCAATTACGCATCAAGGTTGATCGTCGCCTTGAGCACGTTGGATACCGGACAACCTTCCTTCGTCGCACAGGCGATGGCATCGAACGTGGTCGCATTGCCAGAGCTTGCCGAAAGTTCCATGCACGAAATGCGAACGTGGAAGGCCGACATCTTCACGCGTGGTTCGCTGCCATTTGATTTACTCTCCGCGCCTTGCTTCATCAGGGTGCATTTCATGTTTGCCGATATCAACCACAACCCCAGGGCGCATCGTTTCGAAACCAAGGTGGATGGTGTGCCTTGCGTGCTGGACTACACGCTCGAAGATGGCGTGATGACCATCACCCACACCATTGTGCCGTCTGCTGTCGGTGGCCGCGGCATTGCCTCCAACCTTGTTCGCACGGCGTTGGACACGGCCCGCGAAGAGCATTGGAAAGTGGACCCGGCCTGCTCGTATTCCGAGATATGGATGACCCGCCATCCGGAGTACCAGGATCTGCACGTCTGAGCTAGCGGTTGGCGCCCGTGATTGGGGCGGATGATGGGGATGCGGCCAGCAGGCTCTAAGATGCGCCATGCCCGATGTGGGGTCATGGAGAGATCGTTGTGTCGACGAGTTACCTGAACGTCGCGGAGACGCTCACATGAGCGTTACGCCCGGTGAAACCCGTCCACGGGCGCGCGGCTTCGGCCCGTTCCGGATATTGCGTGCGCGCCCGCGCTTGATGATTTCCGGGGCTGTAGCGTTGTTGACCGGTGTGTCGCTCTGGCATTGGGCAGAACTGAAACCAGCAAAGGCGCTGTTGCTCGGGTTCGACCTTGGCGTGGCGGTCTATCTGATCGCGCTTGCCATCCTGTTCTGTCGTACGACATCGGTGGAACTGATGCAGGGACAGGCGCGCAGGCAGGACACGGGCCGTTGGGGCGTGCTGTGGACGGCGATGCTACTGACCGGTTTTGTATCGCTTGCGCTCACCACCGAAATGGGAGCGGCCAAGGGTGGTGATGCCAAGGCGCTGACGATCGCCGCCGTGAGTATCGTGCTGTCGTGGCTGTTTCTGAATGTGATGTTCGGTATGCACTATGCGCATGGTTATTACGGTGACTTCGGCAAGAAGCACGAAGGGCTGGAATTTCCGGGAACGCATGAGCCGGACTACTGGGACTTCATGTACTTCGCGATCGTGATCGGCATGACTTTTCAGGTTTCTGATGTGCAGATCAGCAGTCGTTATTTGCGGCGCGTTGCGCTGTTGCATAGTGTGATCGCGTTTTTCTTTAACGTGTTTATTATTGCGATCAGTGTGAATATTGCGGCGGGGTTGGCGGGGTGAGGTTCGATTTCTGCTGAGGTTTTGTTGTTGGCGTTGTCTTGGCGCGTGCTTAGGGAGTCAGGATAGGACAAGCGTCGAGTGCACCGGTTGCCTCAGTTCTTCTCCCTCTCCCTTTCGGGGAGAGGGTTGGGGTGAGGGGCGGGTGCTCGCTGTATCGTTTCATCTGAGCCGTCATCCCTGCGAATGCAGAGATCCAGTAGTCGTGAGTGTGGTTATCGCTTCGTGCGCTGCCGCGACCTGGCCGCTTACGCAGCGGGCGTTTCGATCGTCTGCCGACGCTCGAGTCACTTTTCTTTGCTGGCCCAAAGAAAAGTAACCCGAAGAAATGGCCTGACGGGCCAACGCTCGCAGCATTGCGCAGGGATAAGCCCGAGCGGGTGAGGAACGTTGCTGCTTGGCAACCTTCGCCACTACACAGCGAGTACTTCGAAGCGCTTCGCAACGCGCCATAGCGGAGAGGACTTAAAGCAGGCTTCGCTACGCTTCCCGACCGCCGAGGCGAGGTAAAGGGAGCGCTACGCTTTCCCACCACTCGGACAAGACAAAGGGGACGCTACGCTTCCCGACCGTCGAGGAGAACTCGCCACGTTACGGCGGTGTCCGTCTGCTTTGACTTTGGGCACATGTAGCAGGAGCAACGCGACCTGCCGCGATGCGATGTGCAGCTCCGCTGCACGAGCCGTCGGCTCGGCGCTTTTGACCTTCGGGCCCCCTGTGCGGCGGTGAGGGGTGGACGATCAGGCCCGCAGGGGGGATCGGCAGGACGCCGATCCCTTTTCGCCAGGGCAGGAAGCCCTGTCGAAAAGCCCGGCCGCCCCTCACGTACTGGCCGGCTTCATCGGCCAGCGCCAAGTGGGGGTGCCCTTTCTTTGGGTTACTTTTCTTTACTCCGGGCATCCTGCCCTCCGCCCTTCGGGCCGGCTTCGCCGTTCGCACGCGCTCCTGCGCGTGCGTGGGCAAGCAAAGAAAAGTGACTCGGCCTCCGGTAGGAGGGCGAAAGCCCGCCGCAGGCGAGCCAGTTCGCGATTACGCGACAACCAAGCGACACGGAAACTGGATCCCTGCCTGCGCAGGGATGACGAGACACACGGTGAGGCTAGATTGCCCCCTCACCCCAACCCTCTCCCCAAAGGGGCGAGGGAGCACAGCTGTTCGCATGTGTAGGCCACACGCAGCGGCGTCCACCCCCTCAGCGACAGCACACCCCATCTTCAATCGCGGAAATTATCAAACTGCAACGGCAACTCCACGTCAGCCTTGCGCAGCACCGCCATCGCCAACTGCAAGTCATCGCGCTTCTTGCCGGTCACGCGCAGCTTGTCACCGTTGATCTGCGCCTCGACCTTGATCTTGGCTTCCTTCAGCGAAGCCACCAGCTTCTTGGCGATGGGCTGTTCGATGCCCTGCTTTACGGTGACCTTCTGACGCGAGCCACCCAGGTTGGTTTCGGCGTCACCCACATCAAGTGCGCGGATGTCGATTTTTCGCGAGATGAGGCGGCCACGCAGGATGTCCAGCATCTGTTCCAACTGGAATTCGCTGGGCGCGGACTGGGTGATCTCGAACTTGTCCAGCTCGAACTTCGCATCGGTGCCCTTGAAGTCGAAGCGGCTGGCCAGTTCGCGGTTGGCCTGGTCGATGGCGTTGGTCAGTTCGTGCTTGTCGACTTCGGAAATGACGTCAAAGGAAGGCATGGTGGCGGTTCCGGCACAAAGGAAAGCCGCAGTGTAAGCGATGTGGCCTCTCCTGACGGATAATACGCAGCCATCGGGATAGGAGCGGGTTATGACAGCGGTGTGCGCATGAAAGTGGATGTACTCATCATCGGTGCCGGCGCAGCCGGGCTGATGTGCGCCATCGTGGCCGGGCAGCGCGGGCGTAGCGTGCTGGTGGTCGATCATGCCAACAAGGTCGGCAAGAAGATCCTGATGTCGGGTGGCGGGCGCTGCAATTTCACCAACACGGGTGTGACGCCAGCGTGCTATCTCTCTGCCAATCCGCATTTCGCCAAGTCGGCGTTGGCCCGCTATACACCGTGGGATTTCATTGCGATGGTGGAGAAGCACCGCATCGCATACCACGAGAAGGAACTTGGTCAGCTGTTCTGCGATGAGTCGTCGAAACTGATCGTGCGCATGTTGCTGGACGAGTGCGCGCAGGCCGGTGTGCGCATCGAAACCAGTTGTGGCGTGCAGCGCGTGCGCAAGACGGACGAAGGATTCAGCGTCATCACCGCGCACGGCGAGGTACATGCGCAATCGCTAGTGGTCGCCACGGGCGGCTTGTCGATTCCCACCATGGGCGCCACCGGATTCGGTTACGAATTGGCGCGTCAGTTCGGCCATGCGGTGTTGCCTACGCGTGCAGGTCTGGTGCCGCTGACGCTAAGTGGCAAACACCAGGAGCGCTATCACGACTTGTCAGGTGTTGCCTTGCCCATGGTGGAGGCGCGTGTGGGTAAGCATTCCTTCCGCGCCGGGATGTTGTTCACGCATCGGGGTGTCAGTGGGCCTGCCATTCTGCAGATTTCTTCGTACTGGCAGCCGGGTGACGACTTGCGTATCGATCTGTCGCCCGCACTTGATCTAGGTGAATGGTTGCAGGAACAGCGCAACGTGCGACCGGCAGCAGAGCTGAAGAATGTGCTGGGCGACGCGTTGCCTCGACGGCTCGCGCAGCGTTTGTGCGAGCTCTGGTTCGAAAGCAAGCCGATGCGGCAGTACCGCGAGGCAGAGCTCAAGAACATTGGCGAGCAATTGCACGATTGGCCTGTGGTCGCCAGCGGCACGGAAGGTTACCGCACGGCGGAAGTGACGTTGGGTGGTGTCGATACGGATGGCCTGTCGTCGTCGACCATGCAATCCAAACTCGTGCCCGGCCTTTATTTTGTCGGGGAAGTGGTCGATGTCACCGGCTGGTTGGGCGGTTACAACTTCCAGTGGGCTTGGGCTTCAGGGCATGCGGCGGGTGAAGTTGTGTGATTTCGCGTTGGTTGAACGCACGGCGTGATCCACTGCGCCTGTTGTTTTGTTTGGAGGATGTCGCATGAAGGTAGGTTTTATCGGTCTCGGATCCATGGGCAGTGCCATGGCGAGCAACTTGATCAAGGCCGGGCACGAGGTGACCGTGTGGAATCGCTCGCCGGGCCCGACCGAGCCGCTCGCATCGCTGGGCGCGAAGGTGGTGAAGACGGCGGATCGCGCAGCGCAGGGTGATGTGCTGTTCAGCATGCTGGCCAATGATCAGGCCGTGCGCAGCGTGTTCTTTGACGGTGGCCTGTTGGATGGCATGGACAAGGGCACCGCACACGTCAACCACGCCACTATTTCGGTGGCGCTGGCTCGTGAGATGGCGGAGGCTCACGCCGCTCGTGAGATCGACTACGTGGCTGCGCCGGTCTTTGGCCGGCCGGATGTGGCCGCCGCGGGCAAGCTGAATATCCTTGCGGCGGGAAAATCGCATGTCATCGATCGCGTGCGCCCGTTGCTGGAAGCGATGGGTAGTCGCATCTGGCCGCTGGGCGAAGCGCCCGAGCGGGCGAACGTGGTGAAGATTGCCGGTAACTTCATGCTTGGCGCGGCCATCGAAAGCATGGCCGAGGCGTCCGCATTGACGCGTGCGCACGGCGTCAGCGCAGCGGATTTTCTGGAAGTGATGACCAGCACCTTGTTTGCTGCGCCGGCTTATCAGGGTTACGGCAAGCTCATCGCGGAGTCGCGTTATACGCCAGCGGGCTTTGCGCTGCCGCTGGGCTACAAGGACATCGGCCTTGCATTGGCTGCTGCGGATGCCACCCGCGTGCCGCTACCGCTGGCGGGTCTGTTACGCGACAGCCTGCTTGAAGCGCTATCAGCGGGTGATGAGGACGTGGACTGGTCGATCCTGGCGCAGGTCGCCGCGCGTCGCGCGCATCTGGACGAGCGGAAGCTCTGAACAAAACGTGGCGTGGTTTCGTGCAGGCGCTCAGCGCGCCTGCCGGAACTGCACCAGCCAACGATCCAACTGGTTGGCAAAGGCCTGTTTGTCGCGTGCATGGAACGCCGCGGGGCCGCCGGTATCCACACCTGCGCCGCGCAGTTCGTCCATGAAGTTACGCATGGAGAGCCGCTGCGCGATGGTGTCGGGCGTGTAGAGCTCGCCACGCGGATGCACGGCGAGCGCGCCCTTGGCGATCACCGCGGAGGCGAGCGGAATGTCTTGTGTGACGACCAGATCGCCGGCGACGACGCGCTCGACGATCTCGTTGTCCGCCACGTCAAAGCCGCCGGGTACCTGGATGGCACGCACGAAGCGTGAGGGCGGCGTGCGCAGCCATTGGTTGGCAACCAGGGTGACGTGGACCTGCTCGCGTTCCGCCGCACGGAACAGCACTTCCTTGATCGGGATGGGGCAGGCGTCGGCATCCACCCATATTTGCGGTCGCGTGCTCAATCGCGACCGCTCCAGTGCAGCGAGCCATCGATGATGGTGTTGGTATGGCCGCCGATCCACACGGTGGCGCCGTCGATACGCGCGATGAGGCTGGCGTCGTGGCCGATCTCACGGCCCTGGCTCACGACGTAGCCGCGGGCCAGCGGACCCTCAGGCTCGGCATGGGCGATGTAGGCGGCGATCAGCCCGTTGGCTGCGCCGGAGGCAGGGTCTTCCACCAGGCCGACGCCAGCGGGCAGCGCACGCACCACCAGTTGGTAGTCCGGGTGCGAGCTGCGCGCGAAGACGCACAGGCCCATGCTGTCGGTGGCCTTGGCCAGTGCGCCGATGGCGTCGTGGTCGGGTTTCCATTGGCGCAGCGAGGCCTCGTCTGCACATTCGGCCAGCCACCAGTGGCGGCCACCGGACACGTAGGCGGGCGGTAGCACGCCCAGCCCGATGCCGGACAGGGCTGCATCCAGCAGCGGATGCGCGTCGCGTCCGGTTTTCTCTACGGTGGAATGGGGTGATTTCAACAGTAACTGTTGTTTGCCGCCGTTTTCTTCCACACGAATGGGGAGCACACCGGCACCGCATTCCTGCCACAGCAGGCCATCCACGGGCTGGGCCAGTCCGCACAGCAACACGGCGTGCGCGCTGCCGATGCTCGGGTGGCCAGCAAAGGGAATTTCCTTGTGTGGCGTGAAGATACGCACGCGATAGCTGGCGTCAGGCTGGCTGGGCGGCAGCAGGAACGTGGTTTCGACGAGGTTGGTCCAACGGGCGAAGGCTTGCATGCGGGCGTCGCTCCAGCCGGTGGCGTCGGTGACGACGCCCAGGTGGTTGCCGCCCCCGGGCGTGGCGGCAAAGACGTCCAGATGCAGGTAACGGATCGACATGGAGGGGGCCTGGGGCGTGGGGAGACGCGGGAAGCCGGGGATAATAGTGCGGAATGTGGCGCTGCGCTTAGAGTCGCCAACAAAACTACTGCGCGACCGCCAGGCGGGCGCGGTCGGTGCTCGGAATCCTCATGTACGTAAAAGTACACTCCGGTTCCTGCGCGCCGCCCGCACCCACCTGGCGGCCGCTCGCTACGTTTTGTTAGCGACTCTTAGACTTTTCAGCTATGTCGACAGTCGACAAGCGTTCCCCGCGCCGCCAAGATGCAGGGTCTTTGCCGCTGCCTTCAGCCTCATACGGAACACCGCATGATCACCCTGATCATCATCGCCATCACCGCCATCGTGTCTTTCATGGCGTTTAACAACGCCCGCCTGATGAACGATCTGATCCTCTGGCCACCGGCGATCACGCGCAATCGCGAGTATCACCGCCTGGTGACCTACGGCGTGGTGCATGCCGATTTCGGCCACCTGTTGTTCAACATGATCACGTTGTTCTTCTTCGGTCGCCAGATGGAAGGGTTTTTCGCCGCGCGGCTGGGCATGATGGGCTTTGCGCTGTTCTACATTTTGGGGCTGGTGGTCTCGATACTGCCGACGTATCTGAGCAACAGGAATAACCCGAGCTACCGCAGCCTGGGTGCATCGGGCGCGGTGTCGGCGGTGCTGTTCTCGTTCATCCTGCTGGCACCGTGGTCACGCATTGTCGTGTTCGTGATTCCGATGCCGGCGATCATTTATGCAGTGCTTTACGTGGTCTATTCGATCTACATGGATCGTCGCGGGCAGGGTAATGTGAATCACAGCGCGCACCTGTGGGGTGCCGCGTACGGCATAGCGTTTACGCTGCTGGTGCGGCCTGAAGTGCTCTCGCATTTCCTCTCCGAACTCTCGCGCCCGAGATTCTGAGCGTACTGCCGATGCAGGAAAAACACGGCTTTGCTCACACCTGATACATCTTTGCGGTGTTACTTCTCGGTTTAGCCTGGCGTGATTGGGGGCGTCGGGCTTTCTCGACTACCGCAGGAGTGAAGACGCATGGCAACGACGCGCAAGCCGGCCGCGAAGAAATCCTCGGCCAAGAAAACAGCAACCCGCAAATCCACTGCCAAGAAAAGCACCACCCGCAAGCGCGCAGCCGCCACGACTCGCGGCGCCGTTCGCAAAACCGCTGCACGCAAATCGGCCACCCGCAAGACCGCCACCCGCAAAGTAGCCACCAAGAAAAAAGTAGCCGTCAAGAAAACCGCCACACGCAAGACGGCGACGCGTAAGGCCGCTACCCGGAAAACGACAGCGCGCAAGACCACGGCCCGCAAGACAGCCACGAAGCGCGCAGCGCCCCGTAAGGTAGCGGCCAAGAAGACGTCCGCCAGAAAGACTGTGCGCAAGTCCGCGACGGCGAAGAAGGCGGTCAAGAAGACCGCCCGAAAGGCGGTGGCCAAACGCGCTGCGCCTCGCAAGGCGGCAACCAAGAAAGCGACGGCAAAGACGGTGCGCGCGACGGGTCGGAGCCGCGCAACACCGGTATCCGCCAAGACGCGTCCACGGCGTCCGGCGCGCAAGCACATCTCGCCGCAGGAGGCGGTGGCGCAAATCCAGGCCCTGCTCGAAGCGAAGCAAGAGCGTGTCCGGCAGGGCCCCACGTGGCCGGGCGCGGACGAACATCCCGCCGAAAGCAACGGCAACAAAGGGACAGGTGCAGGGAACGTTGGCGTATCCAGCGAAGCGGTGTACGGACACATCCGCCAACCACCTGAGCACAGCGGCAATAACTGAACCGGCCAACGCGGCCAGGTCACGGTATGGCCGGCAGGTAACTAGGGCCTGTTAACACTATTCGCGTAGCCCGCGTTGCTTGTCCGTAGCCGGCTGGTGGCAGTGCGTGGCGCAGGCCTGGCTGGCTGCCAGGTCAAGCCGCGCGCTGCCGCCGGTTGGTTACGGACAAGCAACCCTTCGGGCTGGGTCTTTTTGCCCGCCATACCGCGTCATCACTCAGTCGTGTACGGACGTACACTCCATCGTTCTTCCTTGTCTGGCGGGCAAAAAGCTCCCAGCGCGGGCCACGCGAATAGTGTTAACAGGCCCTAGCTGTCGGCCATGTCGGAATCGTTCAGTGCGCACTCAACGGCGTAGGTTCAAAGTGAAGCTGTCTTCCCCGAAGGCCTTATGTCATGAAACGCGTGCTTGCCGGTCTCGCCTTGGCGGTCGCCACCGCGGCGCTATCTGGTTGCTATTACGACCCGGGTTACAGCTATGTTCGCCCGGTTGCGACTGGCGGCGGTGATGCCTACTACGGTTCGGCTGTCACCTATAGCGGCGGTTACTACGCCTCGCCGTATTACTACCCGAGCTACGGTTACTACGGCTGCTGCTATGCCCCTGCCGTGAGCATCGGCATTGGCGGCTACTACGGTGGTGGTTATTACGGTCGCGGCTATTACCGTGGCGGTTACTACGGGCACGGTTATTACCACGGCGGTGGCGGTTATTACCGTGGTGGTGGCCATGGCGGTTGGAGCGGTGGCCACGGTGGCTGGAGCGGTCACGGTCACTGAACCATGAACGCCTGAGATCAAGCACAATCGCGGCATGAGGTTGTCATGCCGCGTATCACGAATACTCTGGATTCCCAGGCCCGTCATCGCGTTGATGATGGGCCTGGCGCTTTCTGCTTGCAGCACGGTTGATTACTACGCCCACGTGGCCAAGGGGCAGGGCGAGTTGGTGGTGAATCGCCGCGACGTCAGCAAGGTGCTGCGTGATCCCTCCACCGATGCCACGACCCGGCAGCGCCTGGCGCTGTCGCAGGAGGCACGGCGTTTTGCTACGGATCACCTGGGCTTGCCGGACAACCGCAGCTACACCAGCTATGTGAAGCTGGATCGGCCGTACGTGGTGTGGAATGTCTTCGCCGCGCCCCGGTTCTCAGTGTCGCCGGTGCAGCATTGCTTTCCCTTTGCCGGGTGCGTTGCCTATCGCGGGTACTTCGCCAAGCAGAAGGCCCAGGCCGAAGCGGCGAGGCTGGAGGCCAGTGGCGATGATGTCTACGTCGGCGGCGTGCCGGCCTATTCCACGCTGGGTTGGTTCTCCGACCCCATCCTCAGCAGCATGATGCGTTGGGACGACGACGAGCTGGCCAGCACCATCTTCCACGAGCTAGCGCACCAGCTGATCTACGTGAAGGACGACAGCGCCTTCAATGAATCCTTCGCCAGCTTCGTGCAGGAGGAGGGCCTGCGCGAATGGCGACAGTCGCGCGGCCTGCCGCCGCAGGACGACCACGAAAAGACCATGGACGACGGCTTCACCTGGCTAGTGATGGACCTGCGCGACCGCCTGAAGACGCTCTACGCCAGCGGTGTGGGCGAGCAGGCTATGGCCACTGGCAAGCAACAAGTGATCGATGACTTTCGCGTGCGCTACGTGCAGTGGCGCGATCTCGACTGGCCGAACGACCATCGCTACGACGCCTGGGTTAACGGGCCGATCAACAACGCCCGGTTGTTGCCGTTTGGTATCTATGACCGTTGGACACCTGTGTTCCTGGCCCTGTTCCGCCATGCGGAAGGGCAGTGGCCGGCGTTCTACGCCAGCGTCCGGCAGTTCGCGCGTCAGCCTTATGCCCAGCGGCAGAAGTCGTTGCAGCAATGGCTGGACTCCACCAGCCGCCCTACGGCGGCACCGCCCTGATCCCCGGCCCTAGGGCTGGACCTTCCGTCCCGCCATGTGGCGCAGGTAGGTGAGCAGGTCGTCCAGGTCCTGGTCGGACAGTGCCTTACGGTCGAAGCCCGGCATTCGCGCCTGTGGCCAATGGCGCAGGGCTTGCGGGTCGCGGATGTAGGCGCGGAACAGGTCCTCGCGCAGGTATTCCGTTGGGCTGTGCGGGATGTTGAGGTCCGGCCCCAGCTTGGCGTCGCCCTGCCCGTTGAGGGTATGGCAGGCAAAGCAGGTGTGCTGGAACACCACGAAACCGCGCTGCACGGGGCTGTCGGCCTTCAGGGCTGGGTCGGGCAGGATGGCCGGGAAGCGTTCGGCCACTGACGGCTGGCGGCGGATGCTGGCCAACTGGAACGGCCATTGCTCCGGGCCGATCTTCATGGCTTCCGGATCGGTCCACACCACATAGAACGGACCGGCGTCACCCTTGATCTCGTCCAGCGTCGGCCAGGGGTGGGTGGGGTCCTCAACCGCCAGCCAGGCTTGCGAACCCTGGGCGCGGACGATCAGCGCGGCGGAAATCTGCGCGGCGAAACCGTCGGAGGCAACGAACTGCAGGGTGTCCCCCGGCGATGCGCCATCCAGCAAAGCCTTCAGCGGCACCGCCCGGTAGCGCATGGCGCGCTTGAATGCCACGTCGGCGGGAATGGTCACGTCGCGTGCGTCACTGCGCGCCAGCAGTTGCGCCGTCGTGTAGGTCTTGGTGCCGTGCCCCAGGTCAATGACCAGGTCGGCCGCGTGCAGGGGCAGGGCGAGCCACAGGGCAAGCAGACACAGGCGGCGAAGCGCGCGAATCATTGGATGGCATTCCCTTTCCAAGAATCTAACGATTGTAGGCGCCTCGGCCAGCTTGCCAAAAGCTGAACGAAACGATGAAGACGCTTGAACTCGGTCCGCACCGGCCACACTAAGAATTCGTATCGCCGTGACGGCGACAAGAAGTGGTGCAGCCTTATCGTGCCACTGAGGGGTCGGTCCTTTTCCCCTCTTTGTTTTGGACCAGGCCTGACAAACCCCGCTAGCCCCTCCCCTGGCTACCGGGGTTTTTATTTGCCTGCGGTTTGACGAGCAACTCCCCGCGATCGATGCAGGGCGAGGATAATCGCGCTACTCCCCGTGGCGCGTGAGCGACCGATGATTGTTACCTCCCTGCTCGACACCGATCTCTACAAGTTCTCCATGATGCAGGTTGTGCTGCATCACTATCCGGCCGCCCAGGTCGAATACAAGTTCAAGTGCCGTAACCCGGGTATCGATCTGGTTCCCTACATCGACGAGATCCGTCGCGAGCTGCAAGACTTGTGCACGCTGCGCTTCACTCCGGAAGAACTGGATTACCTGCGCAGCTGGCGCTTCATCAAGAGCGACTTCGTCGACTTCCTGGGGCTGTTCCAGCTCAACGCCAAATACGTGGAGATCTTTCCCGCGCAGGACGGCCCCGGCGATATCGAGATACGCATTCGCGGGCCGTGGCTGCACACCATCCTGTTCGAAGTGCCCTTGCTGGCCATCGTCAACGAGGTGTACTTCCGCAACACGCAACCCCAGCTCGATTTGTCCGAGGGGCGCCGTCGGCTGCGCGAGAAAATTGCGCTGCTGCGCGATACCGAAGGGTTCCAGGATTGCCGGATTGCCGACTACGGCACGCGTCGTCGTTACTCGCGCGCATGGCACGAAGAAGTGGCCACTACTTTGCGCGAGGGCCTGGGTCGGCAAATGGCGGGTACGAGCAACGTCTGGCTGGCGTGGAAGCTGGGCCTGACGCCGCTGGGCACGCTGGCACACGAATACCTGCAGGCGCACCAGGCGCTGGGGCCACGGCTGCGTGATTCGCAGGTGGCAGCGTTAGAGACGTGGGCACGGGAATATCGCGGTGACCTGGGCATCGCGCTATCTGACGTCTACGGACTCAGCGCCTTCCTGCGCGACTTCGACATGTACTTCTGCAAGTTGTTCGACGGCACGCGCCACGATTCGGGTGATCCGTTCGCGTGGGGTGAGCGCGTGCTCGCGCATTACCGCGCCAATCGTGTCGATCCGCGCAGCAAGGTATTGGTATTCAGTGATGGCCTGGACGTTCCCAAGGTGATGCGGCTGTACCAGCACTTTCATGGACGCTGCCAGCTGGCCTTCGGTGTGGGTACCAATCTGACCAATGACGTGGGGCCGGAGCCGCTGCAGATCGTCATCAAGATGGTTCGCTGCAACGGTCAGCCGGTGGCCAAGATCAGCGACACGCCCGGTAAAAACATGTGTGACGACAGCGCCTATGTCGCCTATCTGCGGCAGGTGTTCGAGATTCCCGTTGATCCCGAAGCCGTGCCCTGCTGAAAACAGAACAGGGGCGCACGGGTGCGCCCCTGTAGGAAGCCGCGAGAGCGTTTTAGAGTCGCTAACAAAACGTAGCGAGCGCCCGCCTGCCGGCGCGCAGTAGGTTTATTAGCGGCTCTTAGTTAGAACGCCGGCAGCACCGCGCCTTGATACTTCTGTTCGATAAACGCCTTGATCTCGGGGCTGGTCAACGCCTTGGCGAGCTTCTGGATGCGCGGGTCGTCCTTGTTGTCCGGACGGGCTACCAGGTAGTTCACGTAGGGCGAATCCTTGTCCTCGATCAACAGTGCGTCCTTGGTCGGGTTGAGCCCGGCGGCGAGCGCGTAATTGGTGTTGATCAGGGCGAGATCCACTTCGTCCAGCGTGCGCGGCAGCATGGCGGCTTCCAGCTCGCGGAACTTCAGGTTCTTCGGGTTGGCCGTGATGTCCTTCAGTGTGGACATCTCGTTGGTCGGGTCCTTCAGCGTAATCAGACCATGCTTGGCGAGCAGCAGCAGCGCGCGGCTGTTGTTGCTGGGGTCGTTGGGCAGGGTCACCGAGGCGCCGTCAGGCAACTGGTCGATGGACTTGAGCTTGCGCGAGTACGCGCCGAACGGCTCGATGTGCACGCCCGTCACAATGGTCAGGTTGGTGCCACGCTCGCGGTTGAACGCGTCGAGATAAGGCTTGGTCTGGAAGTAGTTGGCATCGACCGACTTTTCCAGCACCTGCGTGTTGGGCTGCACGTAGTCGGCGAACACCTTGATCTCCAGGTCGATGCCTTCCTTCGCCAGGATGGGCTTGACCTGCTTGAGGATCTCCGCGTGCGGCACGGCCGTGGCAGCCACTACCAGCTTCTGGCTGCCGGCGTCGCCATTGCCATTGGACGAAGAGCAGCCGGCCAGCGCGAGCAGCACGGAGAAAATGGCTATGAGCTTATGCAACTTTGTCATATGGGGCAGGCACTTGATGCGGTGCACCAGAATAGCCGTCCATACCGCCGGATGCAAAAAGGCCCGGCGGTGTGCCGGGCCTTTCTCTGTCTCTCAGTGCCGCGTATACCGTGCCACGATGCGGTCGCCGGCCATCTGAAGCAGCTGCACCAGCACGATCAACAGCACCACGGTCACCACCATGTAATCCGACTTATAGCTCAGGTAGCCGTAGCGGTAGGCCAGATCGCCCAGGCCGCCCGCGCCGATGGCACCGCCCATGGCGGTATAGCCCACCAGGGCGATGGCAGTGACGGTGGTGCCTGCGATCAAGCCGCCTCGCGCCTCCGGCAGCAACACATGGCGCACGATCTGCCAGATGCTGGCACCCATGGCCTGACTGGCCTCGATCACACCGCGCTGTACCTCCCGCAGGGCGGTTTCCACCAGTCGTGCGAAGAACGGCGCGGCACCGATCACCAGCGGCGGAATCGCACCGCGGATGCCCAGTTTGGTGCCGACCAGCACGTAGGTAAGCGGCATCAGTACGATCATCAGGATGATGAAGGGGATCGAACGCAAGATGTTCACCAGCAGCGACAGCACGGCATAAAGCTTGGGCATCTCGCGCAGCTGGCCTTTGCCGGTGAGATACAGCAGCACACCCAAAGGCAGGCCAAGTATCACGGTGAGCAACAACGATCCGCCCAGCATCAGCAGCGTGTCGATACAGGCGTGGCCGATCTCGCCCCAGTCGTCGATATTGGGAAACAGGTTTTGCAGCAGCGGGGCGCTCATGCGTGGTGCTCCGGCGAAACGGTGATTTCTTCGATCTCGATGCCGGCCTCGCGAAGAGTGATCAATGCATCGTCCACGCGCTCGCCCTGCATGGCCAGCGTGAGCTGTCCGTACGGCAGGTCTTTGATGCGGTCGATGCGGCCGGCGAGGATGTTGAAGTCGACGCCGGTTTCGCGGGCCACGCGGCCCAGTGCTGGCGTCCAGGTGGCCTCACCGCGGAACGACAGCCGCAGGATGCGGCCCGGCACATGGGCGAACGGCATCTGCTCGCCAGCGGCTTCTTCTGGCAACGCCTCGTTGACGAAGCGGCGGGTGGTCGCGTGCTTCGGGTGGAGGAACACGTCCGCCACCGGGCCCGTTTCCACGATGCGTCCAGCGTCGAGCACTGCCACGCGATCGCAGACGCGGCGCACCACGTCCATTTCGTGCGTGATCAGCACGATGGTGAGTTTGAGCTCGCGGTTGATCTCGGCCAGCAGGTCCAGCACGGCGGCGGTGGTCTGCGGATCGAGCGCGCTGGTGGCCTCGTCGCACAGTAGGATCGACGGCCGGTTCGCCAATGCGCGGGCGATGCCCACGCGCTGCTTCTGACCGCCAGAAAGCTGCGACGGGTATTTGCTCGCATGTGCGGTCAGGCCCACGCGGGCGAGTAATTCGTCCACACGCTGGCGGATTGCCGCCTCGTCGTGCTCCCCGGCCAGGCGCAGCGGAAAGGCCACGTTGTCGGCCACCGTCTGCGACGCCAGCAGGTTGAAGTGCTGGAAGATCATGCCGATGCGTTGGCGCTTCTGGCGCAGCTGCGTCTCGGTCAACGCCGTCATGTCGGTGTCATCGATCAGGATGCGGCCGCCGCTGGGGCGCTCGAGCAGGTTGATCAGACGTATAAGCGTCGATTTACCCGCACCCGAATGGCCGATGATGCCGAAGACCTCGCCGTCGGCGATGTCTAGGTTGAAGGGTTGCAGTGCAGGGACGTCCCGGCCGTCGACACGGTAGGACTTGTGCACTTCATGGAATCTGATCACGGGGTACCTTCGGGGGAACCGGGGGAGGGGCGCGCCTCGAGGGGCGGCGCCGACCGGTGGCAAGCATAAGACACCCGGGGCATCCGTGGGGCTGAGACTGGCGGTCTCACCGACTGGGATGGCTGCGATGACCTCTGTCTATGACTTTTCCGCTCGCGATATCGACGGCAACGAGCATTCGCTCGCCGAGTATCGTGGCAAGACGTTGCTGATCGTGAACGTGGCCTCCAAATGCGGTTTCACTCCGCAGTACACGGGGCTGGAGGCGCTATGGCGCGCCGATCGCGAGAAGGGGCTGGTGGTGCTCGGGTTTCCCTGTGACCAGTTCGGCCACCAGGAGCCGGGTGACGAAGCGGAGATCCGCAACTTCTGTTCGACCAGCTATGACGTGACCTTTCCCCTGTTTGCAAAGATCGACGTGAACGGCGAAGGCGCGCATCCGCTCTACAAGTGGCTCAAGAGCGAGGGCAAGGGCATCCTGGGCAGCGAGTCGATCAAGTGGAACTTCACCAAGTTCCTTGTCGACAGCAACGGGCAGGTAGTGAAGCGCTATGCGCCGACCGATACGCCGGAAAAGATCGGCAAGGACTTAGGGAAGCTCTGACCTCATTCAACGCCGGTGTCGCCGACTCAGTTGGCAGGATGCGTCGCCGCGACGGGCATCGTTGCCGAGCCCGTCGCATTGCGTGAGCCGGCGAGCAGTTCGGCGATCTGGTCGATGTCCTTCGTGGCAGTTGGCGCGCCGTTGGGTGGATCGTAATTGTTGAGCATGATGGCGAACGCCAGCCGCTCGCCGCTGCCGCTGGTGACGTAACCCGCGAGGCAATGCACGAAGCTCATGCTGCCGGTCTTGGCGTGCACGTTGTTCTCAGCTGGCGTGTTACGCATGCGCCACTGCAAGGTGCCGTCGATGCCGGCGATGGGCAGGGCCTGCGCCAGTGTGGGCCCATAGGGCTGGCTGGCGAGGAAGGCGAGCAGGCGTGCCATCGCATTGGGCGTCGCCAGATTCCGGCGCGACAGTCCTGACCCTTCTTCGATCAAGCTGGCCGCAGGGGCGATGCCGATCTGCTCCAGCATCTGATGCATCGCACGGATGCCCCAGCGCTCGCTGGTGATGAAGCCCATGCTCCCTTCGCGCTGTTCGGTGTCGGCCTGCGCCTTGACGCCAGCGAGCAGCAGCAGGTTCTGCAGATAGAGGTTCTGCGAACGCTTGAGGCCGCGCTCGAGGATGTCGCTTACCGGCGGCGAAAGCACTTCGGCCAGGGTGCGCGGCTGGTTCGGCAGGAAGGTATCGCGCCGCGGCCAGTGCATCGCGACCAGCTTGCCATCCAACTGAATGCCATGACGCAACAGTGCCTGTTGCAACTGCCGGCCCGCAAACCGGGCGGGGTCGGGCAGGGCGAGTTTGTAGTTCTGCGCAGCCGATTTCGCCGCGATATTGCCGAAGGCATACAGCGTGTCATCGCCCGGCGCGCGATAGAGATTCACGTCATTGCGCGTGCGCTGGGCGCTGGTGAGCACGTCGTTGGTTACGGCGGGGATGGCGTCGTCGGGGTCGAAGTGCAACAGCGCGGGCGCGCCTGCGCCAACACCGGGGGCGACGGTCACTTCCACCTGGTTCTCGCCTACGCTCAGCGCGCTCGTCGGCACGGCGAACCAGCTTTGCAGGTCGGTAGCTTCCCAGCCGCTGCCCATCATGGGGCTGGCGAAGTAGGTGGCATCGGCGATCAGGTCGCCGTGCACGTGCTTAAGGCCTTGCGCGGCCAGTTGTTCGGCGAGTTGGTCGGCCCAGTGCAGAGTGGCTGCATCTACGCCGAGCGTGGGGTCACCCATGCCGTAGAGGATCAGGGGACCATCCAGCTTTCCGTTGTGGATCTCGCCACCGGCGAACACACGCGTGGGAATGCGGTAGTCCGGACCGAGCTCGCTGAGTGCCACCGCGGCCGTAAACAGTTTGGTGGTGGAGGCCGGCTGGAAAAGCTGGTCCGCGTGATGGCTGTAGATCGTGCGGCCCGAGCTGAGGGAGATCACGGCGATGCCCCAGTCGGCGCCCGCAAAGCGGGGCTGGCCGATGAGGTTGTCGATCTGGTCGGTCAGCGAAGGCGCCGTGGCGGCGCGGGTGGGAGCGGACGTCGTAGGGCCAGGGGTGGAGGCCGTTTGTCCCGCTGCGGAAGGCATTACCAGCGCCATGCCAAAAAGCGCGGCGGTACAACGGCATAGCAGGCGATACGGTCGGGCCATGGGCGGAGTATCGCCAATCCTGGGCGCTTTCGGCTAGGGATGGGCAGGGGCGTTGAGAACACCCCTGGTCGGCCACGTCGCCAGGGGTCTGCTACGCTTATTCCTTCGTGCCGGCCCCTGCCGGTGCTTCCTCCCTATTCGAGCCTATTTGAGATTCATCTATGCAGATCGCCAAGAACTCCGTCGTTTCCTTCCACTACACGCTGACCGACGACAACGGCCAGGTGCTCGACAGCTCGCAGGGTCGCGAGCCGCTCGTTTACCTGCAGGGCGTTGGCCAGATCGTCCCGGGCCTGGAGAAGGTGATGGAAGGCCGCCAGGTCGGCGACCAGTTCAAGGTCGACGTTGCGCCGGAAGAGGGCTACGGCGTGCATCACGCTGAGCTTGTGCAGGAAGTGCCGCGCGAGGCCTTCCAGGGCGTGGAAGACATCCAGCCGGGCATGCAGTTCCAGGGCCGCGGCCCGCAGGGCGTGATCAACGTCACCGTGACCAAGATCGAGAATGACACGGTGCACATCGACGGCAACCATCCGCTTGCCGGCCAGACGCTGCACTTTGACGTGGAAATCACCGACGTGCGCCAGGCCAGCGAAGAAGAGCTCGCCCACGGCCACGTGCACGGCGAAGGCGGCCACGACCACTGATGCATGACGCGGACGTTGGCCCACGCGCCAACGTCCGCGAAGCACGGCATGATGCCGTTGCCTGACACCGGGTTGCACCCGGCTGGACAAGGAGTGTCATGCGAGGAAATCTGCATATCGCCGTGGTGGGCTATGGCGTGGCCGGGCAGGCAAGCTGCCTGTTGCTGGGTGCCGCAGGGCACCGCCTGACCGTCTTCGAGCAAGCAGCGTCACCCGGGCCCGTCGGCGCGGGTTTCTTGCTGCAACCGACAGGCCTCTCTGTGCTTACCCGCTTGGGCCTGCTCGAACAGGCGCTGGCCAGCGGTCAGCGGATCGAGCGTTTGTACGGCTGTAACCTCGCAGGGCGCGCCGTGATGGACATGCGCTACGCCGAGCACGCTGCTGGTTGCTTCGGGCTTGGCATGACGCGTGGGGCCTTGTTCTCGTTGCTCGATGGCGCTTGGGCAGGGCGCAGTGCGATACGCAGCGGCACGCGAATCGATCGCCTGTCGGATGATGGTCGCTATCTGATCGACGGCGAAGGCCAACGATACGGCCCGTTCGACCTGATCGTGGCAGCGGACGGCGCGCACTCCGCGCTGCGCCGACAGCCCGGTGTGGTCCGTCGCGAAGGGCTCTATCCCTGGGGTGCTATGTGGTGCCTGTTGCCGGCCACGCAGTGGCCGCATAACGACGTACTGCACCAGCGTTACGCGGGAACCCGGGAAATGATTGGCCTGCTGCCCGTGGGGCGCCGTGACGATACCGACGCACGGTGGCTGACGTTTTTTTACAGCCTGCCCGGCGCGCAAGTCGATGCTTTCGACGACGAAGCGCTGCAACGCATGCGTCATCGTCTCGGCGAACTCTGGCCTGAGGCGCTGCCGTTGCTCGAGGGCATCCAGTCATCCACCCAGTTGCATCGCGCGCGCTACCGCGACGTGGTGCTGCACCAGACGACATGGAACAACGTCGTTTTCATCGGCGACGCTGCGCACGCGATGAGCCCACAGCTCGGGCAGGGCGTGAACATGGCATTGCTCGACGCACAGGCGCTTGCCGATGCACTGGCAGAGCACGATGACCTCGCGCCGGGGTTGGATGCCTATCGACGGCAGCGCCGCACGCATGTCGGCATCTATCAGCGATTGAGCCGCTTCCTGACGCCGTTGTTCCAATCGGATCGCGACATGCTGGCCGGCATTCGTGATCGCGTTTTCGGCCCGCTCGGGCGTATGCCCATCGCGCGCGGAGAGATGCTGCGCATACTCACCGGCACCAAGCGGACCTGGTGGTAGCTGACATTAGTACCAATCGAGCAGCGAAATGCCGATGCCGAGGTAGGTGGCGTTGTGGTTGTAGTCGATCATGCTTTCGCCATAACCCTTGAACAACTCCATGTAGCCGCGCAAGTTGCCCGCCACCGGGAACGACCAGGTCAGCTGCGCTGCGCCATGGCTCTCGCTGCCGCCGCGCAGTGAATGACGCAGCATCAGACCGAATTCCTGACCATTCCATTCATGGATGATCTGCATGTCGGCGCGCCCCATGTAGTTGCTGATGTCGGGGTTGTTGTCGTCTTTGCCGCCTTCGGGAATGCGCCACCACGGCCGGAACATGATGGTCCATTCGGGGCGTTCGAAGCCGAAGTAGCCCATCACACGATTCCAGCTCCGCGACAGTGGATCAGACTGTCCGTTGGATTGATGGTTGAGCCCGATGCCCATCAGTCGGCCGTCCCATCCGGCCACCTGATAGTTCGTGTCGAACATCAGCATGGCTTCCGGCTCGTAGTTGGTTTCGCGGAATGGTCGCGATTCTTGTTTGTTGTAGACCTGCCAGCGCGACGACTGGGTATAGCCCACCCACAGATCGCCCGTGTCGCCGAACACACCTTGCCAGATTTTGGTCTTCAGACTGAGCTGGAACTTGCTCTCGATATTGTCCAAGTGCTGTGGTTCGTCGACGCTGTTGATCGGGTTGGCGCTCGTCGGCTGCCGGTTCTGATTGCTGCTGGCAAAGAACGGCAACACCACAATCGGTTTGTAGCCGCGCAGGTTGAACGTACCGAGCTTGCTCTCGGGCGACAGCTCCCAACGGCTGTCGAGCAGGGACAGTGGTTTTACCTCAGGTGTTGCCTGCGCCGTGGCGGTCGACGGATTGGCGCCCGTGTTCTTGGACGCTTCGTGGCCAAACACGTTGGTAGAGGAGGCCGTGGATGCCTCCTGTGCAGCGTTGTCAGTTTTCTTTTGTGCTGCCGGAAGATTGTCGCGCCCCGTGGCGCGGTCGTAGCAAGCCAGGCGCTGCGAGTCGGTTTCGATGGCGGTGCATGCGCGGATATCCATCGGGCTGGGATTTTGCGCACGGGCGGCGAGCGAAGGCAGACCAAGCGTGAGCACCAAAGCTGCCGAGGTGGTAAGTCGCATGGGGATAGGCTCCATCCTGGTCGGGCGCGATCATTGCGCAGCGCCGAAAGCCGGTTCCATATCAGCAGCGCCATGCATCGCACGTGACGACGCGGGCCGCCGTTGCCGGTGACCCGCGTCAATATCACTGCATCTTACTGGTTGTTGTTCAACCAGCGCTCGTACTGTGCCTTGGTGATGTGCCCGGAATGGCCCTTGTCCACGTAGCTGAAATCATTGGCGAGCAAGGGATAAGCCGAGGCCTGCGTCTCCGTGATGTACTTGGAACCACCCGACAATTGCTCGAAGCTCGGCGCCGGGCCCGGATTGACCGGTGGAACGCTGGAGTTGATCGTCACCTGCTGGCCACCGGCATTGGTCTGCGCCTGCGTACCACCCGGCGGTGGTGGCGGCGTCGGCGTGGCGCTGGGCATCGTCTGGGTCGGCGGTGGCGGAGGCGACGGCATGTTTTGCGTCGGCGGCGGTGGTGGTGTTGGCATGGTCTGATCCTGTGCCAACAGCGAGCCCGCCAGCATCATCGATCCGGCGGTTACAAGAGCGAGAAGGGGAATGCGGGGTTTCATCGTCGTTACTCCATGCCAGAATGCGTGGCTCGTATGCGGATGCGCGCGATGGTGCAGCGATGTGCGATTTTCGCGCTGCAAGTCCTTCGCGCTGATTTCAAACTAACAAAACGCGGCTAAATGCCACCTCAACAAAGGCATCGTGATCACGTGAAGGCATCGTTACCGTTGTCGGTTGCTTCATCTGCGCTATCCGCTTCGTTGAGCCTCGCGCAGGCGCAACGCCTCCATTTGGCCGCGCAGGGCGTGCTTAACAAGCCCAAGGCACGGGCGAAGAAGGCGGATGTTGTCGATACGGTGGCGCGCATGCGCCTGCTGCAGATCGACAGCATCCATGTGGTCGCACGCAGCCCTTACCTGGTGCTGTACTCGCGCCTTGGCGACTATGATCCGCAATGGCTGGAAGGCGTACTGGAAGACGGGCGCATCGCCGAGAGCTGGGCGCATGAAGCATGCTTTGTACCAGCGGCAGACCTGCCACTTCATCAGGCATGGCGCACGCAGCGAGCGATGCATTGGGCTTACAAACATGCCGATCGAATGCATCGCGAGCATCGTGAGGGCATGGATGCGTTGCTCACACGCATACGCGACAACGGTGCTGCGCGCGCCGCCGATTTCGAGAGCGAAACGCGCAGCGCAGGTGGCTGGTGGTCATGGAAGCCGGAGAAGCGCTGGCTCGAAGCATGGTTCGCTCTGGGCGAGTTGATGGTGACCCGGCGCGAGCGCTTTCAGCGTGTTTACGATCTGGCGGAGCGCGTGTTGGAAAAACTCGAGCCACCGATGGATCCAGCATTGCTTGCACTTGATCATGAAGCGTTGCGACGTCGCTTTATCCTCGACAGCGTTCGCGCGCTCGGCGTCACACAGGCGCGTTGGGTTGCCGACTACTATCGACTGAAACCCGCAGTGACCGACAAGGAGCTGGCGCCGTGGGTAGGCAGCGGCGAGTTGCTGATGGTGCAGGTGGCCGATTGGAACGTGCCCGCTTACGTGCATCGCGACAACGAAGCGTTGCTCGCGCAGGCGGCATCAGGTCAATTGCGTCCGACGCACACGACGTTGCTGTCGCCGTTCGATCCCATTGTGTGGGATCGCGCACGTGCACAGATTTTGTTCGGGTTCGAATACACCATCGAGTGCTATGTGCCGGCACCCAAGCGTCGCTACGGCTACTACGTGTTGCCGATCCTCCATCGGGGACGGTTGATCGGCCGACTGGATGCGAAGGCTCATCGTCGCGAGGGCGTCTTCGAGGTCAAAGCTCTGTTCCTTGAGCCTGATGTCGAGGCGACGCCTCGGTTGCTTGAGGATGTCGCCGGCGCGATACGCGCGTCGGCGCAGTGGCATGGCACGCCCAAGGTGAAGCTCGCACGCAGTCGGCCCACGTCCGTGGCCCCCGCGCTACGTGCGCTTCTTCGCTGAAACTCAGTGTGCGCTGCTGCTCCCTGCAGGGCTCGTCGGCGCGCACGACTTGCCCTGGAGCGTGGCGCGCAATTGCTTGGCGAGCGCGCTGCAGCGTGCGCCCAGTTGTGGACGTGCATTGGGATCCACGGAGTCTTGCAGCAGGCTGGTGCGCATGTCTTCGTAGCGGCCCTGGATCTGGTCGGGCGGGTACACGCCCGCGGCGGCGTGGCAGGACACATAGCTGGCCAGATAATCGTCGCAGGCAGGGATGCCTGTACTGCTGGGCAGGGGCTTGCCGCTGGATGTGGTCACGGTACCGGTGCGTGTTCGCGGTGCGCTGGTGCTGGCGCTAGTAGCCGCGGTTCGTGAGCTGGTGGCAGTTGTGCCGTGGGAGCCGTTCGTTGTGCGGGTTTCCGGTGTACTGGAGCAGCCAGCGAGGATCACGCCGCTTGCGACAATAGCGAGGAGGGCCGGGCGGTAAGGGCGACGGAACATCATGGAGCTTCTCCTGCGCTGGAAATGGGGCCGGCGGTTGAAATGAATCTCGCTCGCCAAGTGATGAGATGAAATGCGAAGACGGCGTGAAAATCAAACCCGTTGAGTAAGAACTGACGGTTATTCATTCAGGTTTCAGCCGTGTTTTCCTATTCACCTCGTGGCCGTGGAGCCGGTATGATGCACTTACTGTGTTTGCCGGGGTCACCAGAGTTTTGTGACCCGATGCCGCTGATCTCGATCTAGCAACATCGCCTCACCCCTAGGGTTTCCTTGCACACCAGTAAGCCGCCTGCGCATGTCGCGCGGGCTGAGTCTGATTAAACCTGTGGAGTGATTTATATGTCTGATCGTCAGATCGGTACCGTCAAGTGGTTCAACGATGCCAAGGGTTTCGGCTTTATCAGCCGTGACAACGGCCCGGATGTTTTCGTGCATTTCCGCGCGATCCAGGGCAATGGTTTCAAGAGCCTCGTCGAAGGCCAGAAGGTCTCCTTCAAGGTCGTGCAGGGCCAGAAGGGCCTGCAGGCTGACGAAGTGATCCCGCAGTAATTTAGCGGTTTCAAATGTTAGAAAAAAAGCCAGGCAGCAATGCCTGGCTTTTTTTGTTTTATTCGCAAATGTCGTTGAAATGTGAAAATCAAAACGGTGATTTAGAGCCATTCACTTGCATTAAAGAAATCCGTTATGCTGGATTCACTGTGGTTGCTCGGTCACGTGCGTGCCCGATGCGTGACTCGCAAGGGTCCACATCGCTTCACCCCGATCTTGCATGCCCAGTAAGCCGTCGGCCAAAGGGGAGGCTGACTTGTCTCAGCATCGAGTTGATCGGAGTGAGTCATGTCGGATCGTGAAGTTGGCACTGTTAAATGGTTCAACGACGCCAAAGGCTTTGGCTTCATCAGTCGTGAAAGCGGCCCAGATGTTTTCGTACATTTTCGGGCGATCAGCGGAACGGGGTTCCGCAGCCTGAAAGAGGGCCAGAAGGTGAGCTTCAAGGTTGTGCAGGGGCAGAAGGGCCTGCAGGCTGATGAAGTGGCGCCCGCCTGAGTTCATTGGGGAATCTAATCGTTGCGTGAAGAAAAGGCCGGTGCATGCCGGCCTTTTTTATGCCCGGCTTTTTTGTCGTGCACCGATTAGTTAGCCTGCATGCCTTTCCTTTTGTCATATGGCGCGCATGTCTGCATCTTTCTCCGTGCCCTCCGCGCTTCCGTCGTGCGATGTCCTGCCCACCGTGGCCATCGACGGCGCGCGTGCGGATGTGCTGCTACAACGCCCGGCGGCGGAGCCGGTTCGATTGCTGTATTGGCTGCCTGCCTTGGGTGTAGCGGCCAAGCACTATCAGCCGCTCGCGCAAGCACTGGCAGAGCACGGGATCGCCGTAGCCATCCATGAGTGGCGTGGCATTGGGTCCAGCGACAAGCGCGCAGGGCGGCACGAGAACTGGGGCTATCGGGAATTACTGGAGGACGACGTGCCGGCCGGTATCGCCGCAGCTCGTGCCCGCTTGCCCCAGGCTCGCCTCTATCTGGGCGGTCATAGTTTGGGCGCGCAGATCGCCGCGCTTTACGCCAGCCTGCACCCGCAGGATGTGGTCGGCTTGCTGGCGGTGGCGAGTGGTGCGCCGTATTGGCGACAGTTTCCACAGGGACGTCTGTTGTGGTCCGCGTATGCGTTGGCGCCATGGTTGGCACGCGTGGTGGGCTATCTACCCGGGCGCCGGCTGGGTTTCGGCGGCAACGAGGCCCGGCAACTGATTGACGACTGGGCACGCACGGGCCGCACAGGCCGATATGCTGCCGTTGGCATGGACGCCGATTTCGAGGCGCTGCTCGGCAAACTTCGCTTGCCCACGTTTGGCCTGCGTATGCAGGACGACTGGCTCGCTCCGCAGACATCGTTGTCATGGTTGTTGGGGAAAATGGCTGGCAGTCCGTCGATGCAGGTCGTCACCGCCGCCGATCTCGGCAACGACAAGGCAGACCATTTCGGTTGGATGAAGACGCCTTGGCCGGTGGCCATGCGTATCGCGGAGTGGTTGGGCGCGCAGCCTACCTGATCGGGTACTTGAACCCGGCGCTCGCCGCCGGCATCTGTGGCAGACGTTTTTTTCGAGAGCGGGTCCGATGAAACTCTTCACGCCTTACGCGCAACGTAGCCTCTCGCTTCGTAATCGCATTGTGATCGCGCCGATGTGCCAATACTCGGCCATCGACGGCATACCGAACGACTGGCATCTGGTGCACCTGGGTAGTCGCGCCGTGGGCGGTGCAGGCTTGGTGATCGTCGAGGCCACGGCAATATCGGCTGAGGGGCGGATTTCCCCCCGGGGATGTTGGGCTTTGGAGTGAGGCGCACCAGCGGGCTTGGCAGCCCATCACCCGTTTCATGAAGGCCCAGGGAGCCGTCGCAGGCGTGCAGCTCGCTCACGCGGGGCGCAAGGCCAGCGCTCAGCGGCCGTGGGAGGGCGGTGGCCCGCTCGCCGCTGATGCGGGCGCGTGGCCAACGGTGGCGCCGTCCGCTGTGCCATTCGACAAGCATTGGCATACGCCACAGGCATTGGACAAGGCGGGCATCGCCAAGGTGATCGCCGATTTCCGTGCCGCCGCCGAGCGTGCGCTGGCAGCTGGCTTCGAATTGATCGAGCTGCATGGTGCTCACGGCTACTTGCTGCACCAATTCCTGTCGCCGTTGAGCAATCAGCGCACGGACGAATACGGTGGAAGCTTTGACAATCGGACACGCCTGGTTCGCGAGGTGATCACCGCCGTGCGCGAGGTGTGGCCGGAGCACTTGCCGCTGTGGCTGCGCATCTCCGCGACAGACTGGACTGAGGGTGGCTGGGACATCGAGCAAAGCGTGCAGCTGGCGATCCAGGTGAAGTCGATGGGCGTGGACCTTATCGACGTGTCCAGCGGTGGCCTGATTCCGCACGTGAAGATTCCGGTGTCGCCTGGCTATCAAGTGCCATTCGCGGCGCGGCTGCGCCACGACGCGGGCATCGCGACGGGGGCCGTGGGCCTCATCACCGAATCCACACACGCGGCGCGCATCATCGAGGAAGGATCGGCCGACGTGGTGCTGATCGCGCGCGAGAGCCTGCGCGATCCGTATTTCCCGCGCCGTGCCGCGCAAGAACTGGGCGTCGCGATCACTGCGCCCGAGCAGTACCAGCGCGCCTGGTAAACGAGGAGACATGATGGAACAGCAACCGATATTGATCGATGGCCGCGTGCACGACCTGGGCGACGGTTTCAACGTGCGCCGCTTGCTGCCGGTGCTGCAGGCCCGGCACGTGGGGCCGTTCGTGTTCTTCGACTACATGGGGCCAGTGACCTTTCTCGATGACAAGGGGATGGACGTGCGTCCGCATCCGCACATCGGCCTTGCCACGGTGACTTGGTTGTTCGAAGGCGTGATCCGCCATCGCGACAGCATCGGCAGCATTGCGGACATCCGTCCGGGCGAAGTGAACTGGATGACGGCAGGGCGCGGCATCGTGCACTCCGAGCGCACGCCGCCGGAAGCACGCGGTGGCGGCCAGCGCGCGCACGGCATCCAGGTATGGGTGGCGTTGCCACAGAAGGATGCGGAGGTAGAGCCGGAATTCCATCACCACGGTGCCGATGAATTGCCCAAGATCAACTTGCCGGGCGCGGAGCTGGTGCTGATTGCTGGCACCGGCTACGGCAAAGAATCGCCAGTGAAAGTGTTCGCGCCGATGTTCTTCGTCGACGCGACGTTGGAAGCAGGTGCGGAGTTGCCATGGCCTGATCAGCACGTCGAACGTGGCGTTTGCGTGGTCGAGGGCGAGGTGGAGTGGGATGGTGTGACCGTGTCGCCCATGCATGCCGCTGTGCAGACGGGGCCGAATTCACCCGCGCTGCGTGCCCGCACGAAAAGCCGCGTGATGTTGTTCGGCGGCGCACCGTTGGATGGCGAGCGTCACCTGTGGTGGAACTTCGTTGCCAGCACGCGTGAGCGCATCGAGCAGGCCAAGGCGGACTGGATAGCGCAGCGCATGGGCAAAGTGGTCGGTGACGAGGCCGAGTTCATCCCGCTGCCTGTTTGAAACGTCGCATGCTGCAGGCGCGCATGCACTGGCGAATGGTGAGGATTACCCTCTGGATGCATCATCCAGGGTGATCCTCATGTCCCAGTTCGCCAGCTTCCGCGACTTCTACCCGTTCTATCTGAACGAGCACAGCAATCGTCAGTGCCGCCGCATGCACTTCGCTGGCAGCACGTTGGTATTGGCCGTGATCCTGCTGGCGATTTTCACCGGTAACGCCCGGTGGCTGCTGCTGGCCCCGGTGGCGGGTTACGGCTTCGCCTGGATCGGGCACTTCGTCTTCGAAAAGAACCGGCCCGCCACGTTCACCCATCCGCTGTACAGCCTGGTTGGCGATTGGGTGATGTACTGGCAGATCCTGCGGGGCAAGGTAAAGATCTGATTGCTCCCACAGCGGGCAGCGAAATCAGCGGTACTGTTGGTGGCAGGACTGGCAGGTTTCCCCGATGGGCTTCATGGCTATCGCCAGCGCTGCGCAGTCGGCGGGCGCCGCCTGCAGGGCTGCCTGGGTCCTTTCGTGCAGCTTGGTCGCCTCGTCCTTGAACGGTTGATCCACGCCCGGGAAGGCCTCGTTGATGTCCGCCTGGGTTTCCAGCAGACGGGACAAGTGGTGCTGCACCTGGGCGGCATCGCATCTCTGCGCCTTCACGGCCGCGCTGAGTGCACCGGCATGGTGGGCCATGGTGGTCATCAGGGTGTGCGAATACGGTTCGCGGTCGTGCAGCGCGTTCATGGCGAATACGGTGCCGACGATGCCGATGAGCAGGCCGAGCACGATCAAAAGGCTGGAGCGCATGCAGTGGAATCCCTTGCGATAGGCGATAGACCACCAGCATAACGGACGCCTGCAAAAGCGGGCGGTTCCCGATAAAATGCCGTTTCTTCAAAGTGTTGTCATGGCTTCAATGATGCAGAACGAAAACATTGCCACGGTGGAAGAACAACGCGCGCCGGTCGCGGACGATGCTGGCGTGCCGTTTCCACGTGAGCGCTTCGCCGGCGTGGAGCGTCTCTATGGCGTGGGCAGTCTGGATCGGCTGATGCAGGCGCACGTCTGTGTCATCGGTATCGGCGGTGTCGGCTCGTGGGCCGCCGAGGCGCTGGCGCGCAGCGGCGTGGGGCATCTCACGCTGATCGATGCCGACGACATCTGCGTCTCCAACACCAATCGCCAGCTGCATGCGCTGGATGGCGAGTTCGGCAAGTCCAAGGTCAAGGTGATCGAGGCGCGCCTGCGTGCGATCAACCCGGCCATCAAGGTGGATGCTATCGAGCGCTTCCTCACGACCTCCACGCTCGACGAACTGCTCGATCGCGGCTATGACGTGGTGCTGGATGCCTGCGATGCCTTCCGCGTCAAGCTGGAGGCCATCGCGTGGTGTCGTCGCCGCAAGCTGCCGATGGTGACGGTAGGTTCCGCTGGTGGCCGCACCGATCCGACGCAGATCCGCATACGCGACCTGTCGCGCACTGAGCACGACGCCATGTTCAGCCTGATCCGCAAAAAGCTCCGGCAGGACTTCAACTTCCCGCGCAACCCCGATCGCTACTTCGGCGTGTCGGCGGTGTATTCGCTGCAGAACGTGCAGTACCCCCAGCCGGACGGCAGCGTGTGCGGTACGCGTCCGCCGGTGGCGAATGGAGCAGAAGCACTGAACCTTGCCTGCGGTGGTGGGCTGGGTGCGGCCACGCATGTCACCGGCGCTTTCGCCTTTGCGGCGGTGGGCAGGGTGATGGAGAAGTTGTTGGACTGGAGATAGAGCATGTTTTGCTTTCGTGCTTACACATGCACGATGCGTACTGAATTTGCCTCACCGTCATCCCCGCGAAAGCGGGGATCCAGCGTATTTCGTTCTTCCCGCGAGCCTCAAAAGGCTCTGGATCCCCGCTTTCGCGGGGATGACGGTGAGGGGTGTCGGTTCTACCGGAGCTATTCAGGGTGGTCGCGCGCGTGTCGGCGCGGCGAAACCTTACCAACCCATGTAATGCCCACCGTTGATGGAGAGGTTGGCACCGGTAATCCAGGCTGCCTCTTCACCCGTGAGGAACGCCACCGCGTGCGCGATTTCCTCGGGCTTGCCTGAGACGGCCCACCGGGATCTGCGCGACGATCTTCTCGCGCACTTCTTCCGGCACGGCCATCACCATGTCGGTGCCGACATAGCCCGGAGAAACGGTGTTCACGGTGATGCCGAATTTGGCGTTTTCCTGCGCCAGCGAAATGGTGAAGCCATGCATGCCGGCCTTGGCGGCGGCGTAGTTGGCCTGACCGTACTGACCCTTCTGGCCGTTGATCGAGCTGATCTGCACGATGCGGCCCCACTTGTTGTGACGCATGCTCTCGATCACCGGACGGGTGACGTTGAAGCAGGCATTGAGGTTGGTGTTCACCACTTCCATCCACTGCGGATAGGTCATCTTGTGGAATGTGGTGTCGCGGGTGATGCCGGCGTTGTTGACCAGAATCTCCACCGGGCCCAGCGCGCCTTCGATGATGCGCACCATGGCTTCGCAGGAATCGGGGTCCTTCACGTCACCCGGCACTAGCAATACTTCGATGCCTTCCTTTGCCATCAACTCTTTCATCGCTTCGGCCTTGGCCTGGTCGCGGTAATTGGTGGCGACCCGATGTCCCTGGTGTGCGAGATAGCGAATGATCGCGGTGCCGATACCACCCGTACCGCCAGTGACCAATGCCGTGCGTTGCGTCATGCCTGTTCTCCAAAGATGCCAATGCCCATGCGCCCCGGATCGTGTAGCCGGGACGTTGCCATGTCTACCACGCGCAACATGGCAAAACGTCTACGGAGAGTACGCCGTCTCGCGGCCTTGTTGGTGGCTGGCGGATGAAACGGTTGATGGCGGTTTAGGCTGCCGCCCGTTCGCTGCAGTGCGGCAGACGTTCGGGCGAGAAATGGGCGAGGGCGTGCTCGAGCAAGGCCGCCGGATCGCGCGCACCCTGCAACACCGGCAGGTCGAGGAAATCCAGCGCACGGCGCAAGGCTGGCATCGGGTGGGTGGGGTCCACCGGATGGGCCCGCTCGGACTTGGATAGCTTGCGGCCATCGCTATCCAAAGCAAGCGGCAGGTGCAGGTAGTTTGGCGTTGGCAGGTCCAGGCAGCGCTGCAGGAAGATCTGGCGCGCCGTGGAGTCGAGCAGGTCGTTGCCTCGCACGACTTCGGTGATGCCCTGGAAGGCGTCGTCCACCACGCAGGCCAACTGGTAGGCGTAATAGCCCTCTACACGGCGTATGACGAAATCTCCGGCGACCAGCCGGAGGTTCTGCGTCTGCGGGCCTTGCAGGCCGTCCACGAAGCTTATGTCGAGGTCAGGCACACGCAGGCGCCACGCCGGGACGCGCCCCTCGACCGGTGCGGCCAGACACTGGCCGTCCAGGTGCTGCCCGCCAGCGAGATCATTGCGGCTGCACCAGCAGGGGAACACCCGATTCGCCGCCTTGAGTTGTTCGAAGGCGGCGTCGTAGGCGTGCATGCGCCGGGACTGGAGCAGGGGCAACGCATCGGCTACCAGGCCGAAGGCGGGCAGGGCAGCCAGGATGCTTTCGGCTGAGCCGGGCATTTCGCGGGGCGGGTCGATATCCTCCACGCGCAACAGCCATTTGCCACCCGCGTGGCGCGCGCACAACCAGCTTCCCACGGCGGCCACGAGGGAACCGAAATGCAGATGGCCGGTCGGAGAAGGGGCGAATCGTCCGCGGTAGTTCATCGGGTTATTTTACGGGTGGGGCGTCGCTAGCTGACGACATCATGAAATGTCCGTGGGCCGAACCAGCCCTTGGCCCTTGAAACCGCAAGATTTCGCCACGATCCTGTCGTAACGGCGAAAGCCGTATCCCCCTTTCATGACTGCCCGAGAGACAGCCATGCGTCGCATCGCATTGTTCCTGCTTACCAATATCGCCGTCCTGTTCCTGCTCAGCATCGTGTGCCACCTGCTGGGCATCGATCAGTGGACCGCCGCCCGTGGTTACGGCGGCATGGGCAACCTGCTGGCCTACGCTGCCGTCATCGGCATGGGCGGCGCGTTTATTTCGCTGGCCATGTCCAAGTGGACGGCAAAGATGTCCACCGGCGCCCGCGTCATCGAACAGCCGCAGAACGAGGCTGAGCGCTGGCTGGTGGACACCGTGCGCCGCCACGCGCAGAACGCTGGCATAGGCATGCCCGAGGTCGCCATCTACGACGCGCCGGAAATGAACGCGTTCGCCACCGGCATGACCAAGAACAGTTCGCTGGTCGCCGTAAGCACCGGCCTGTTGCAGCAGATGGATCGCGAACAGGTGTCGGCCGTGCTTGGCCACGAAATCGGCCACGTTGCCAACGGCGACATGGTGACCCTGACCCTGGTCCAGGGTGTGTTGAACACACTGGTGATCGTGGCGGCCCGCGTGGTCGGTCGACTGGTCGACAGCTGGTTGTCCGGCGGCCGCGACCGCGAGGGTGGTGGCGGCATCGGCTATTTCGTGTCGGTGATGGTGCTCCAGTTGGTGTTCGGCCTGTTTGCCTCGGTGATCGTGATGGCCTTCTCGCGTTGGCGCGAATTCCGCGCCGACGCTGCCGGCGCGAAGCTGGCGGGCCGTGGCGCCATGATCTCCGCCCTGCAGCGCCTGCAGGTGCAGCATGGTGAAAGCACGCTGCCGCAGACCATTGCCGCTTTTGGCATCTCCGGCCACTTGGCCACGGGCTTCAAGCGCCTGTTCATGAGTCACCCGCCGCTGGAAGAGCGCATCGCTGCGCTGCAGAACGCCTCGACCAACGGCTGATCGTCTTCACTCGCTCTCCGACGGAGAGCGGGCATCATGAGGGGCCGACTTGTCGGCCCCTCCGTTTATCCTTTCCTTCGCCGACCTTTGCACGAGTCTCCCCGCATGACGAACGCCGCGCCCGAAACCCGCAAATTCGAAGCTGAAGTCGCCCAGGTGCTCCACCTGGTCACGCATTCGCTCTACTCGCACAAGGAAATCTTCCTGCGCGAGCTGATTTCCAATGCATCCGATGCTTGCGACAAGCTTCGTTTCGAATCCATCGCCCAGCCCGACCTGCTCGCCGGAGACGGCGAACTGCATATCGACGTGAGCTGGGACCCCCAGGCGCGCACCGTCACCGTGCGCGACAACGGCGTTGGCATGAGCCGCGACGAAGTCGTAGCCAACATCGGCACCATCGCCAGCTCCGGCACGCGGCGTTTCCTGGAGGCGATGAGCAGCGAGCAGAAAACCGACGCACGCCTGATCGGCCAGTTCGGCGTGGGCTTCTATTCGGCCTTCGTGGTGGCCGACCGTGTCACCGTGCTCAGCCGCCGCGCCGATCTGCCGGCTGGCGAAGGCGTGAAGTGGGAGAGCGACGGCAAGGGCGAATACAGCCTCTCGGCCGCAGACCTGCCCGAACGCGGTACGGCGGTGATCCTCCACCTGAAGGCCGACGAAGATGAATTCCTCAAGGGTTGGGAGTTGCGTTCGCTGATCCGCAAGTACTCCGACCACGTGGCCTTCCCGATCCGTATGCCCAAGGATGTGGACGGCAAGCCCGGCGACGAATGGGAAACCGTCAACGACGCCTCGGCTCTGTGGGCCAAGCCGCGCAACGAGATTTCCGACGAGGACTACCAGAGCTTCTACAAGTCGCTCGGCCACGACTTCAACGATGCCCTGGCGTGGACGCACAACCGCGTTGAGGGCAGTCAGAGTTTCACCACGCTGTTGTACATCCCCGAACAGCCGCCGTTCGACCTGATGATGGGCGGGCGCGACGAGCGCAAGGGCTTGAAGCTTTACATCAAGCGCGTCTTCATCATGGACGCGGCGGAGGAACTGCTGCCCAACTACCTGCGCTTCGTGCGTGGCGTGGTGGATGCGGATGACCTGCCGCTCAACGTGAGTCGCGAGATCCTCCAGCACAACCGACAGTTGGAGCGTATTCGTGCGGCCTGCGTGAAGCGCGTGCTCGATCTGTTGGAAAAGCTTTCGCGCGACGAGCCTGAGAAATACGCCACCTTCTACAAGGCCTTTGGCAACACGTTGAAGGAAGGCATCGCCGAAGACTCTGCCAACCGCGAGCGCATCGCCAAGCTGCTGCGCTTTGCATCGACGAAAGGCGAGGGCGTCGCGCAAACGGTATCGCTGTACGACTACATCACCCGCATGCCCATCGGCCAGGATGCCATCTGGTACATCACCGCCGACAGCTATGCAGCCGCAGCAGGCAGCCCGCAATTGGAAGCATTCAGGGCCAAGGACATCGAAGTACTGCTGATGTTCGACCGCATCGATGAGTGGATGCTCAATAGCCTTCACGAGTACGGTGGGAAGAAGCTGCGCAACGTCGCCAAGGGCGAACTGCCACTGGACGACGCCGGCAAGAAGCATCAGGAAGAAGTCAGTAAGGCGGCTGAGCCGCTCGTCCACAAGCTCAAGGAACTGCTGGGCGAACGCGTGGGCGACGTGCGCGTATCGGCGCGACTCACCGACTCCCCGTCGTGTCTGGCCCTGTCGGATCACGAGATGGCACCGCACCTTGCACGTCTGCTGCGCGAGGCCGGCCATGAGGTTCCCGACGCCAAGCCGACGCTGGAAGTGAACCCGCAGCATCCGCTGTTGAAGCGCGTGGAGAGCGAGGCCGATACCACCAAGGCCACCGATCTCGCCAATTTGCTGTTGGATCAAGCAGAGATCGCTGCGGGGGCGCAGTTGCCGGATCCGGCGGCGTTCGTCCAGCGCTTGAACCGTTTGATTGTGGGGTAACGCAGTCGTAGCCGGACTCCTCCACGCACATCATGGAGACACGGGCTGGAATGATGCTGGATGGGTGCCCGAAGCTAGCTAAGAGCGCTCACCCAGGTCACCCGGAAACGGCCGCTATACTGCGGCCGTTTCTTTCTCCGGGAAGCCGATGAGCGCGCTGTTGCTGCTATTCACCTGTCTGGTACTTGGTGCGCTCGTGGCACGCTTTGCGAAGCCGCCGGCCGGCATCGTCCACGGCATCAACTGGTGGGTGATCAATGTCGCGCTGCCTGCGTTGGTGCTCGCGCTCGTGCCCAAGGTGAAGGTGGATTCGCAGCTGTGGTTTCCCGTGGCGGCGATGTGGGTGGTGTTCTTCGGTGCGTGGCTGTTGTTCGCGACCCTGGGCAAAGTGTTGGGTTGGTCGCGCGAACGTATCGGTGCGCTGACGCTGGTGTGTGGGTTGGGCAATACATCGTTCATGGGGTATCCCATGATGCAGGCGCTGCACGGCAAGGAAGGGCTGGCACTGGCTGTGGTGGCCGACCAGTTGGGCTGCTTTCCTTTGTTGGCCTCCGCCGGCGTGGTTGTGGCGTCGTTGTATGCCGGACGCACGCCGCAACCGGCCGTGATCGTACGCCGCGTGCTTACTTTTCCCGCTTTTCTCTCGCTTGTGGTGGGCATGGTCGTGGGAGCGCTGGGTGGTTGGCCGGCGGCCTTGGATGACGTGTTCACACCCATCGGTGCCACGCTTACGCCGTTGGCGCTGTTTTCGGTGGGTCTGCAGTTCAAGTTCCACCTGGGTGAGCGGCAACTGCCTGCGTTGATGTTCGGGTTGGGTTGGAAGCTTGCGCTTGCGCCGCTTGCCGTGTGGCTGCTGGGCATCGCCGCTGGTGTGGGTGGCCTTACGCTTACGGTTGGGGTGTTGCAGGCGGCGATGGCGCCGATGATTTCCGCGGCGATCCTGGCCGATGAGTACAAGCTCGAGCCAGCCTTGGCGAATACGGTGTTGGGCGCCGGTATTGTGCTGTCGCTGATCACGATTCCACTAGGCAATCTGCTGCTAGGCGCTTGAGGAAAGGACAATGGATCTCGCCGCACATCTGTTTGATCTGGAAACCCGCCTGCACCGGCAGGATGTGCGCGCCGACGAGGCCGCACTGCGGGAGCTGATTGCCGAGGACTTTTTCGAGTTCGGCGTGTCGGGCGCGGTATGGACGCGCGAGGCCGTGATCGAGGCCCTGCGCGATGAATCGTTCTCGCTGCGCGAAGTCACCGACTTTCGCCTGACCTTGCTGGCCGATGACGTGGCGCTGGTGACGTACCGTGGCCATCGTTTCGCGACGTCGCAGCGTCCTGCTTCGGATTCGCTGCGTAGTTCCATCTGGCGGCAGCGGGACGGTCATTGGCAGATGAAGTTCCACCAAGGCACGCTGCTGTCGTAGCAGGGCGGTATTGCGCGAAAATAGGCCTATGGCCTCTCCCGAAACCGCTTCATCGACACCCGTGCGGGCCGACGTTTGGCTCTGGGCCGCGCGCTTCTTCAAAACCCGTGGCCTGGCCAAGCAGGCTATCGACGGCGGCAAGATCGACCTCAACGACGGCTCCTGCAAGCCCGCCAAGGCGGTGCATGTCGGTGACGTGTTCCGTATTGGTCGGGGCGCGGAACGCCTCGAAGTCGAGGTGCTGGCGGTGTCCGACAAACGTGGCCCGGCCAGCGTTGCGCAGGCGCTTTACCGCGAAAGCGAGGCCAGCATCGCGGCGCGTGATGCTGCGAAAGCCCAGCGCAAGCTTGTGGGCGCGATGGCGCCGCCGAAGCGTCCGGACAAGCAGGCACGTCGAGAATTGCGACGGCTTAAGGATTCCATGTGAGTCACCCATCTCAGAACGCATAGACGATCTGGGTAAGCATGTTCTCCACGGAAAGCCGCGCGGGCGCGTGGTTTTCCAGGGTCTAGCAGTGGGAGGACACAATGGCGAGCATGGGATTCCTGAAGCGGTTGCTTGGGGGTACGACGCCGGCGCGGGCGGATCAGACGTGGCGCAAGACCACGCAAGGGGCACGGATACTGGTGGTGGACGATTCAGCGACCATCCGCGCCGTGTTGGGCCGCATGCTGGAAGTGGACGGCTACGAAGTGGTGCGCGCCGTCGACGGCGAGAGCGCCCTGGAGATGGCCCGTGCCGAGCCGCCGGCGATGATCTTCCTGGACATCGTGCTGCCCGGCATGAACGGTTTTGCCGTATTGCGCGCGCTGCGCCACGATTCGGCGACGCAGCATGTGCCCATCGTGATGATCAGCGGTAATCAGCAGGCCACCGAGCAGTTCTACGTGCAGCGTTTCGGTGCCGATGATTTCATCAGCAAGCCCTTCGGACAGGCAGAAGTGGCACGGAGTATCGATCGCCTGGTCGGCTTCGGCCGGCTTTCTGTACGCGAGACCGCCAAGGTGGTGTCGTTGCCAGTGTCCGTCCCGGTCGAGACCATCCCGGCGATGCTGGCCAATGCGTCGAGCGATGAGCCGCCCGCTGTGGTGGTTCCTGTACTGGCTGCCTGACAGCTCCTACGCCCGAAGCAAAGGGCGGCGCTCCTGCGAGGCGCCGCCCTCCGTTTCGCCTAATCGGCCTGGCTGGCGATGGCTGGCTTGAAGTGAATCTAGTCCAGCTCCGCCATGGGGTGAATTCGATTGTTTCGATGCGTTTTATAGTTTTGGTCTATCGCGCAGCATCGTATCGGGCCTGAACGCACGGCCGGGGCTTTCACACACGCGCGACCAAACTTAGCCCAGCATGCCGTCTCTCTTATTCATCGGAGCGGCGTCGTGGCAGAGCGCATCGAAGAAGGCGACCTGGTCTTCGTGGTCGACGGCGAGGATGGCATTGGTTCCGTGCGGCGGATTCTTTCCGACGGAGAGACGCTCGTCGTCTATATCGAGAATGGCGGCGACTTCGAGATACCGGTGGGGGCCGTACGTGCTGTCCATTCCGGCAAGGTGGTACTCAACCTCGATCACCTGCCCACGCCCGTGCTGGAAGCCATCGGCAATGCGCGCAAGTCTGAATACCCGCATTGACCGCGACGGCATCCCCTCTCGCTGAAAGCACGCCCCGCCCGAAAGGCGGGGCGTTTGTATTTAGGGTTCAGCCCAGCGACTTGAGGCGATAAAGCGCTTCCAGCGCCTCGCGCGGGGTCATGGCATCGGGGTCGATGTCTTCCAGTGCGCGTTCCACCACCGAAGGCGCGGCGGCGAACAACCCCATCTGCGGTGACTCTTGCGCGGGCGCGTGGGAGCTTGCCGTCGAGGCGTGCTGGTACATGCCGCGTTCCAGTTCGGCCAGCGTGCGCCGCGCATCGGCAATCACCGACTTGGGCAAGCCAGCCAATGCGGCCACCTGCAGGCCAAAGCTGCGGTTGGCGGGGCCTTCCTTCACGGCGTGCATGAACACCAGTTGCTCGCCGTACTCGACGGCATCGAGGTGCACGTTGGCGATGGGCGGGTATTCGTTGGCCAGCTCGGTGAGTTCGAAGTAGTGCGTGGCGAACAACGTGTACGAGCGGCTGCTCGCCGCTAGATGCACGGCCGCAGCGCGTGCAAGTGCCAGGCCGTCGTAGGTGCTGGTGCCGCGTCCGACTTCGTCCATCAGCACCAGGCTGTGTTCGGTGGCGTTGTGCAGGATGTTGGCCGTTTCACTCATCTCCACCATGAAGGTGGACTGGCCGCGCGACAGGTCATCGCCTGCGCCAATGCGGGTGAATACGCGATCGATCGGGCCCATGACCGCACGCGATGCCGGCACGTAACTGCCGATGTGGGCGAGCAGTACGATCAACGCGTTCTGGCGCATGTAGGTGGATTTACCACCCATGTTCGGGCCGGTGATGACGAGCATGCGGCGGCTATCGTCCAGCGCTAGGTCGTTCGGTTCGAACGGCTCCTCGCGCACCTTTTCGACTACCGGATGGCGACCACGCTCGATAGCGATGCCGGGTTCGTCGGTGAGCTCGGGTGCGCTCCAGTCCAGCGTCACGGCCCTTTCGGTAAGGGTGGCCACCACGTCCAGCTCAGCCATCGCGGCAGCGGCGTTCTTCAGCGGTTCGAGCTGCTCAGTGAGCGTGTCGAGCAGAGCCTCGTACAGGGCGCGCTCGCGCATGAGCGAGCGTTCCTTGGCCGAAAGCACTTTGTCTTCGAAGGTTTTCAGTTCTTCGGTGATGTAGCGCTCGGCATTCTTGGTGGTCTGGCGGCGCGTGTAGTGCGTGGGTGCCTTGTCGGCTTGGCCCTTGCTGATCTCGATGTAGTAGCCGTGTACACGGTTGTAGCCGACCTTGAGCGTAGAGATGCCGCTGGCCGCTTTCTCGCGCTCTTCCAGTTCGACCAGATACTGATCCGCGTGGGTGGATAGGCGGCGCAGTTCATCGAGCTCGGCGTCGTAGCCGTCGGCGATGACGCCACCGTCGCGCTGCAGTACTGGCGGTTGCACGACCACGGCGCGGGCGAGCAGGGTCGCGGTGTCGGCGTGGTCGCCGATGCGTTCCACCAGCGCATGCAGCAACGGGCTGTCGAGCGAGGCGATCAGGGCGCGCAACAACGGCGCCGCAGCCAAGCCATCCCGCAGTGTGGACAGGTCGCGCGGGCGTGCGGAACGCAAAGCGACGCGCGCGAGGATACGTTCCAGATCGCCAATGCCCCGCAGCTGTTCGCGTAGCGGTTCGTACTGGCGGCTGTCGATCAAGGTGCCGATGGCCTGATGACGCGCACGCAGCAGATCGCGCGAGCGCAGCGGGCGGTTGAGCCAACGGCGCATGAGTCGTGCGCCCATCGGCGTGACGGTTTCGTCCAGCACACCGAGCAACGTGTGTTCGGTGCGTCCGCTGGGGTGCGTGTCCAGTTCCAGGTTACGGCGGGTGGCGGCATCGAGCGCGATGGTGTCGCCCGCGCTTTCGACGGCCATGCCGGACATGTGCGGCAGCGCGCTCTTCTGGGTTTCTTCCACATAGCCCAGGAGGCAGCCGGCTGCAGCGGTGGCGAGCGGCAGACGGTCGATGCCGAAGCCGCCGAGATCGCGCGTGCCGAAGAAGCGGTTGAGTTCGCGTTTTGCTGCGTCGCCGTCGAAATGCCACGGCGGGCGACGACGCAGGCCGGGTAGGGTGCTGACAAACTTGGGCCAAACCACGTCTTCACCCACCAGCGTCTCTGCGGGTTGCAGGCGCGCCAGTTCGGAGGCCAGCGCTTCGGCGCTGGGCACTTCGCTGAGCAGGAAGCGGCCACTGGCCAGATCTACCCATGCCAAGCCGTAGGCGCCGTGCGCGCCGGCGGCGATCGACATCAGCAGGTTGTCGCGGCGTTCTTCCAGCAGCGCGGCATCGGTCACCGTGCCGGGGGTGACGATGCGCACCACCTTGCGTTCCACCGGGCCCTTGGAGGTGGCCGGGTCGCCGATCTGCTCGCAGATGGCCACCGACTCACCCAGCCGCACCAGACGCGCCAGATAGTTTTCGGCGGCGTGATAGGGCACGCCGGCCATGGGGATCGGCTGGCCCGCCGACTGGCCGCGCTGGGTCAGGGTGATGTCGAGCAGGCGCGCGGCTTTGCGCGCGTCGTCATAGAACAGCTCGTAGAAGTCGCCCATGCGGAAGAACAGCAGCACGTCCGGGTGCTCGGCCTTGGCGCCAAGGTACTGGCGCATGAATGGGGTGTGTTCGGTGCTGTTGTCGGCCATTCCCGTACGGTGTCCTGATGCATGACGTCGGCGCTGTGTGCGCCGGTCAAAGACGCTCACTTTAACGGCTTGCTCTTGTCTTGTTGAGCGCGAAGCGCGGAGTTACCTGTCGTTGCGCCCCCCGAGCGCCCGGCGCCTTGGTTTGGGAGCTTTGCGTAAGCCGGCGTTTTGCGGGGACTCATGGCCTGTAGTCATGGACCTAAGCCGGCTCGCCGGTGCCTGGCATCCCAACCTCCGGCACGCTTGTGACGCCGCGAATCCGCTGTGTAGGATCGTTGGACATGCATACCTCCCGAATGGCTTCCCGCCTCGCGGCAGCGCTAGTCTTTGCGCTGGCTGCACCCGTCGCCGCTTCTGCTGGGAGTGAGGTATCCAAGACACCCGAAGGGGAGAGCGCGACGCTCTATGCCGGGGTGACGGTCATCGATGGCACGGGCGCCGCGCCGCGTGCCGATCAGGACATTCTGGTGCGCGGCGAACGCATCGAGGCCGTGGGGCCGCACGGCACGCTGGCCGGCGCGCAAGGTTCCGACGTGCGTACGGTCGACCTGCATGGCAGCTACGTGATCCCGGGTCTGATCGACAGCCATGTCCACATGGCTACGCCACCCAATGCCAAACGTGCGCAAGCCGTTCTCCGGCGCAACCTCTACGCCGGTGTTACGGCCGTGCGCGACATGGCGGACGACCTGCGTTCGGTCGGTGAGCTGGCACGAGAGGCGCGGGCGGGGGAAATCCCCGCACCCGATATCTACTACGCCGCCTTGATGGCCGGCCCTGAATTCTTCCGCGATCCGCGTGTGGCGGCGGCCAGCTATGGCGTGACGCCGGGGAAGAGCCCGTGGATGCAGGCGATCGACGAGAACACCGACCTACGCGAGGCGGTGACGCTGGCACGCGGTACTTCTGCAACGGCCCTCAAGGTCTATGCAGACCTGCCGCCCGACCTGGTGGCCAAGATCACCGCCGAGGCCCATCGGCAGCACATCCTGGTGTGGGCCCACAGTGCGGTGTTTCCGACACGGCCGGCCGATGTGATTGCGGCAGGCGTGGATGTGGTCAGCCATGCCTGCTACCTGGCCTATCAGCTGGAACCGGTGATGCTGACCTCCTACGAGGACCACACGCCGTTCCACGATGCCTTACTGGCACCCACGGGCGATGATCCGGTCATTGCAGGCCTTTACCGCGCCATGCTTCAGCACGGCACCATCCTCGACGCCACCGGCAGCCTGTTCGTGCGCTACGACGCCGAGCGCAAGGCGCATTCGGAGCGCAAGCCGCTGCGTTGCACCGGGCCGACCACCATCCGGCTGGTTCGCCAGGCATGGCAGGCGGGCGTGCCGATCTCCACCGGCACCGACAACGATGGCGGCGTGGACCAAGCGTGGCCCACCGTCTACGACGAGATCTTCTTCCTCGCGCATGACGTGGGTCTGCCGTCGTTGCAGGTGATCCGTTCGGCCACACTGATTGGCGCGCAGGCCGCCGGTCAGGCCAATGACATGGGGTCGATCGAAGCGGGCAAGCTGGCCAATTTCGCTGTGCTGTCCGCTGATCCAGTGAAGGACATCGGCAACCTGCGCAGCATTCGCATGACGGTGAAGCGCGGGCACGTGTATCCGCGCGCTGACTATCGACCAGTGACGAAACAGGAGATGGGCGATGACGACGATTGATCGGCGAACCTTCCTCACCGGCATGGCCTGGGCTGCGGCGGCGTCCGCGTTGCCATGGGATGTGTCTGGCGCATCGCCTGCCGTTGCCGGCGCGGCCGACACGGGCATCATCATCAACGCGTTGGGCGGTCTGAGCGACCCCAACCGTGATTCCGATACGTTGGTGCCCAACGTCACGCCGCGAGTGTTGGCCGAAGCCCGTGCATCCGGCCTGACGGCGGTGAACATCACCTTGGGCTACGTGTCTGGCGCGGACGATCCGTTCGAAGCCAGCGTGCGCGACATCGCCGCCACCGACGTGCTGGTGCGCGAGCACGCAGGTGATCTGGTGAAAGTGCTGACGGTTGCCGACATCCGCCGCGCCAAGGCCGATAACAAGATCGGCCTGATCTACGGTTTCCAGAACGGCGTCATGATGGGCAAAGACGCCAAACGCGTGGATATCTTCGCCGACCTCGGCGTGCGCGTGTTCCAGCTCACCTACAACCCCGCCAACTCGTTGGGCGACGGTTCCATGGCGCCGGAAAATCGCGGGTTGACACCGTTCGGTCGCGAGGTGGTCGCGCGACTCAACGAGCGTCGCGTGATGGTCGATCTTTCGCACAGTGGTGAGCGGACGTGCCTGGAGGCCGCGCGCATTTCAAAGGCGCCCATCTCGATCAACCATACCGGTTGCCGCGCTTTGACCGACTTGCCGCGCAACAAGACCGATGCTGAGCTCAAGCTGGTGGCAGAGCGTGGTGGTTTCGTCGGCATCTATTTCATGCCGTTCCTCAGTACGTCGGGCCATGCACATGCCGACGACGTGGTGGCTCATATCGACCATGCGGTCAATGTCTGCGGTGAGGATCACGTAGGCATCGGCACCGATGGTCCGGTGACGCAGATCGATGACATACGTGCCGCCCAGGCCATGCTAGCCAAGGAAATCGAAGAGCGCCGGGCGGCAGGCATCAGTGCCGCGGGCGAGCGGCCGGATACCTACCCGTTCGTGGTGGATTTGCGTGGCCCGCAGCAGTTCCACAAGCTGGCGCAACTGCTCGCGCAGAAGGGGTACTCCAGCGCACGGATCGACAAGGTCCTGGGACTGAACTTCCTGCGTTTCGCCGAAACGGTGTGGGGCGGCTGACCGGTCAGGTGGCGGTCGCCTCTTGGCGGAAGGGGACGGGCGAGGTAGAAGGGACGCCTTCCGCCCATTCCCCAGGGATATCCCCATGACGTTGTCCGTTCCCACCGACGCGGAGCTCAAGTCGCTGGCCGAGCAGGTGGCTGTCGCCACTCAACAGCGGCGCCTGATGATGGTGACCGCCGAGTCGTGTACCGGCGGCTGGATCGCCAAGGCATTGACTGACCTGCCAGGCAGCTCGGCCTGGTTCGATGCTGGCGTGGTGACCTACAGCTACGAAGCCAAGGAAGCGCTGTTAGGCGTCAATCCGCGAACGCTGGAGCGCACCGGCGCGGTCAGCGAGGAAACGGTGCTGGAAATGGTATCCGGCGCGTTGTCGCGGTTTGGCGCTGGCGTGGCTGTGGCCGTCACCGGCATCGCCGGGCCTAGCGGTGGCACGCCGGACAAGCCCGTCGGCACGGTCTGGATCGGTTGGAAGCGACGCGGCGGCTATGCCCATGCCCGGCTGTTCCACTTCGACGGTGACCGCGAGGCGGTGCGCCGGCAGACCGTGGCGGCCGCGCTCAGCGGCGTCATCAAGGCGTTGACGGACTGAGTCCTGCTCGTCCGCTGGCCGGCTTGACCGCTGTGGGATACTGGTCAGCCACAGATCGCAGTCCGTGAGATCAGCCACGGGCATGATGCCTCCCTATTCACTGCCACTCCGGGATTCAAGACGATGGATGACAACAAGCGCAAGGCGCTCACCTCCGCCCTCGGCCAGATCGAGAAGCAATTCGGCAAGGGCGCCGTCATGCGCCTGGGCGACCGTGCCGACGACGCCATCGAGACCGTGTCCACCGGTTCGTTGGGCCTGGATATCGCACTGGGCATCGGTGGTTTGCCGCGTGGCCGCGTCGTTGAGATCTACGGTCCGGAATCCTCGGGCAAGACCACGCTGACCCTGCAGGTCATCGCCAACTGCCAGAAGAACGGCGGCACCGCAGCCTTCGTCGACGCCGAGCACGCGCTCGATCCCACCTATGCCGCCAAGTTGGGCGTCAACGTGGACGACCTGCTGGTCTCCCAGCCCGACACCGGCGAACAGGCGCTGGAAATCGCCGACATGCTGGTGCGCTCGGGCGCCGTGGACGTGGTGGTGGTCGACTCCGTCGCCGCACTCACGCCCAAGGCCGAAATCGAAGGCGAAATGGGTGATTCCCACGTCGGCCTGCACGCTCGCTTGATGAGCCAGGCTCTGCGCAAACTCACCGCCAACATCAAGAAGTCGAACTGCCTGGTGGTCTTCATCAACCAGATCCGCATGAAGATCGGCGTGATGTTCGGCAGCCCGGAAACCACCACCGGCGGTAACGCGCTGAAGTTTTACGCCTCGGTGCGTCTGGACATCCGCCGCATCGGCGCGGTGAAGAAGGGCGAGGAAGTCATCGGCTCGGAAACCCGCGTCAAGGTGGTCAAGAACAAGGTGGCGCCGCCGTTCCGCCAGGCCGAGTTCGAGATCCTCTACGGCGAAGGCACCTCGCGCGAAGGCGAAATCATCGAGCTGGGTGTAGCGCAGAACTTGATCGACAAGTCCGGCGCCTGGTACAGCTACAAGGGTGACCGCATCGGCCAGGGCAAGGAGAACGTCCGCCAGTTCCTGCGCGACAACCCGGCCATCGCCAATGAAGTGGACACCGAGCTGCGCAAGCGCCTGCTGGTGAGCAACGGCACCTCGCCGCTGCCGGCAGTGGAAGCCGAAGAGGCCTGATCGACGCAACGGAGGCGCCATGCCAGGACTGAAGGGAAGCTTTTTCATCGCAGTTCTGGCGGGCGCCGCTGCCGTCATGGGGTGGGCGGCGTATGTGCGCTTTGCCCACCCGCCACTTCCCAGGGCTGTTTCGATGAAGCCGTTGGTTGAAGGGGTATGGGTTTCCCAGCAGATCGAGCCGGCACAGCTTGATCTGTTGCAACAGGACCATTTCAGCACCCTGGTGGACCTGCGTCCGGATGGCGAAGTAGCAGGGCAGCCTTCGTCCACCGAAATGTCAGATGCCGCCGCCCGGGCCGGCTTGGCCTTCATCTACGATCCCGTGCCGCACGGTGCGATTCCCGACGAAGCGGTGAGTGCTTTGCAGAAAGCGCTGGCGTCGCAGCGCAAGCCGGTGCTGCTCTATTGCCGCAGTGGCCGACGCGCCGCCCGCACCTGGGCCTTGGCGGAGGCCTCGCGCCCCGGTGGTCTGGATGCCCAAGCGATCAAGCAGATCGTGCAGGCCGTCGGTCAACCGGTGGATGATCTGGACCGTGACATCCAGGCCCGTATCACGGCCCGCCCAACTTCAGGTTGAAACCCTCATGGACCTTCACACCGCCGAAGCACAGCCGTCTTCTCAAGGATCGGGCTGGAAGATTGCGCTGAAGGTGATCGTTATTGCCGTGGGGCTCGTGCTGGGCGCCATCCTCGGCCTGTTTGGCGCGTTTTACTTCGGCTTGATCGACATTCGCTGTTAGGCACATGGCGCGAGACCGGGACGACAAGACAGACAAACCTAGCGCTTACAACAAAGCGCTGGGCCTGCTCGCGCGGCGTGAACATTCCCGCCGCGAGCTGCGGCTCAAGCTTCGGCAGAAGGGGTACGAGGGCGAGGAGGCTGGCGAAGCGCTCGACCGCCTCGGCGAGCAGCACTATCAGGACGACGACCGCTTCGCTGAGATGCTGGTGCGCAGCCGGGTTTCTCAAGGTTACGGCCCCATGCGCGTGCGGGCCGAATTGAAGAGCCATGGCCTTTCCGAAGCCCGCATCCGGGCCGTACTGGATGCGGCCGAGGTGGATTGGGATGCCAGCGCTCTGGCTCAGCTCAGGCGGCGTTTTGGCAGCGGATCGGCGTCAGATCGCGACGAAAAGGCCCGCCGGGCGCAATTTCTCTTGCGTCGGGGCTTTCCCGCCGCCACAGTACGGAGTGTTACCCACGCCGACGTGGACGACGCAGCCGACGACGACACCTGACCTCCCCGCTGTTGGGGCGGGTGGGCGTTGTTTCGGCAGTGCTCCCAGGGCGTGGCCTCATTCCGCCAGGTCCTCCCCAGCCGCATGAAAACCGCAGAAATCCGCTCGACCTTCCTCGACTATTTCCGCTCGAAAGGGCACACCATCGTGCCGTCCAGCTCGCTGGTACCGGCCAGTGACCCGACACTGTTGTTCACCAACTCGGGCATGGTGCAGTTCAAGAACGTGTTCCTGGGCAGCGAAAAGCTGTCGTACGTGCGTGCGGCCGATGTGCAGCGCTGCCTGCGTGCCGGCGGCAAGCACAACGACCTGGATTCGGTGGGCTACACCGCGCGTCATCACACCTTCTTCGAGATGCTCGGCAACTGGTCGTTCGGCGACTACTTCAAGCGTGACGCCATTGCCTTCGCATGGGAGCTGCTGACCGGCGTCTTCAAGCTGCCGAAGGACAAGCTCTGGGTCACCGTCTATCACACCGATGACGAAGCCTTCGACATCTGGAACAAGGAAGTGGGCGTGCCGGCCGAGCGCATCGTGCGCATCGGCGACAACAAGGGCGCACCCTACGCGTCGGACAACTTCTGGCAGATGGCCGATACCGGTCCATGCGGTCCGTGTACGGAAATCTTCTTTGACCACGGTGAAGATATTGCCGGTGGCCCGCCGGGTTCGCCCGATGAGGACGGCGATCGCTACATCGAAATCTGGAACCTCGTCTTCATGCAGTTCGACCGCGCGCCCGACGGCACCCTGTCGCCGCTACCGGCACCGTGCGTGGATACGGGCATGGGCCTGGAGCGCTTGGCGGCCGTGCTTCAGCACGTGCATTCCAACTACGAGATCGACCTGTTCCAGCACCTGATCCAGGTCGCCGCGGAACTGACCAGCACCAAGGATCTCGCCAACAAGTCGCTGCGCGTGATCGCCGACCATATCCGTGCGTGCTCCTTCCTCATCGTCGACGGCGTGTTGCCGTCCAATGAAGGCCGTGGCTATGTGCTTCGCCGCATCATCCGTCGAGCGTTGCGCCACGGCTGGATGCTCGGCGTGCGTGGCGATTTCTTCTGGAAGATGGTCAAGCCGCTGGTGGAAGAGATGGGCGAAGCCTATCCGGAGCTGGCGCAGAAGCAGTCGTTTGTCGAAGACGCGTTGAGTACGGAAGAGCGCCGTTTCGGCGAAACGCTGGAGAACGGTATGCGCCTGTTCGATGCCGTCGCGGCCAACGCGAGTGGCAGCATTCCCGGTGCCGATGCGTTCCGCTTGTACGACACCTACGGCTTCCCGATCGACCTGACCGCCGATATCGCGCGCGAGCGCGGCCTGACGGTGGACATGGATGGCTTCGAGCAGGCCATGGAAGAGCAGCAGGATCGCAGCCGCAAAGGAGGCAAGTTCGAGGCCAAGGGCCTGATGCCGGCGGAACTCGCCAGCCAGCTGCAGCCAACCGCGTTCCTCGGCTACGACGCATTGACCAGCCAGGGCAGCAAAGTGGTCGGCATCGTGCATGCGGGCAAGCAGCTCGATCAGTTGAGTGATGGCGACGAAGGTCTTGTCATCCTTGATCGCACGCCGTTCTACGCCGAATCCGGTGGACAGGTCGGCGATACCGGTGTGTTGGTGAGCGCCGCGGGCGCATTCGCTGTCGCCGACACGCTGAAAATGGGCGGCGTGTTCTTCGGACACGCGGGCCGCTGGCAGGGTAAGCAGGCCCTGCGCGTGGGCGACGTGGTCGAGGCCAACGTCGATGGTTCACGCCGTCAGGCCATCGTGCTCAATCACTCGGCCACGCACTTGTTGCATGCCGCGTTGCGCAAGGTGCTTGGCGAGCATGTGACACAGAAGGGCTCGCTGGTAGCACCGGAACGCCTGCGCTTCGACTTCTCTCATTTCAAGCCGATGAGTGCGGGCGAACTGCATGAGATTGAAGCCCTGGTGAACGCCGAGGTGCGCCGCAACGAGGCCGCCGAAGTGCATCACATGGGTTACAACGACGCGATCGAATTTGGCGCTATGGCGCTGTTCGGCGAGAAGTACGGCGACGAAGTGCGCGTGCTCAAGATGGGCGGGTTCTCCACCGAACTCTGTGGTGGCACCCACGTGGGCCGCACGGGTGATATCGGCTTGTTCAAGATCGTCAGCGAAGCCGGCGTGGCTTCGGGTGTGCGACGCATTGAGGCAGTGACCGGCGCTGGCGCGCTGGCTTATGTGGCCGATGAGGAACGTCGTCTGAGCGAATTCGCCCAGCTTCTGTCATCCAATGGTGACGAAGCTGTAGAGAAGCTTCGCCAGTTGTTCGACAAGCAGAAGAAGTTGGAGCGCGAGCTGGAATCGTTGCGCGCCAAGGCCGCCGGCTCCGCTACGGCCGATCTTGCGTCGACCGCGAAGGACATCGAGGGCATCAAGGTGGTCGTGGCCCGCCTGGAAGGTCTGGATGCCAAGGCGCTACGCGACAGCATGGATCAACTCAAGCAGCAGCTCGCCGATTGCGTTGTGCTGCTGGCTGGCGCGGCCGACGGGCGTGTTTCGCTGGTAGCGGGCGTCAACGGCAAGGCCTCGGGCCGCGTGAAGGCCGGTGACGTGGTGGCCCATGTCGCCAGCCAGATCGGCGGCAAAGGCGGCGGCCGTCCGGACATGGCTCAAGGCGGTGGTTCAGACACGCCGGAACTGCCCGGCATCCTGAATGGACTGGTGGGCTGGATCGGTCAACAATTGGCCTCCTGACTGAGTCAACCGCTCATAGTCCGTTCGCGTTTACGCATTGCACTGCCATCGGACGCTCGGCTGGTATCCAAACACTGCCGACACCGATGGTTGCGACGGTGTCGCTCGACATGGCATCACAGGGGATGCCATGTCTGTGAAACCGGGGAAGGCGGTAGGGCCTTCGGCGGTATAATCGTCGAAATGTGCAGGCGGTGAAGCTCAGGGGTGAGGCATAACCGTCTGGTGGCCTGTGACCAAAGTATTCATGGAGTGGCAAACATGTTGATTCTGACCCGCAGGGTCGGTGAAACCTTGATGATCGGTGACGAGGTGACCGTTACCGTTCTCGGCGTCAAAGGCAACCAGGTGCGCATTGGTATCAACGCGCCAAAGAACGTTGCCGTGCATCGCGAAGAGATCTATCAGCGGATCAAGAACGAGCACGAACCGGAAGGCGGCGCCTCCGGTGGCACTGGCGAACACTGACAGGCAATAAACGCTTTACCTAGAGCGCGCCGGTTAGTATCCTTGCCGGCTCCGCAGAGATGCGGACAAAAAAACGGAGAGATGCCCGAGTGGCCGAAGGGGCTCCCCTGCTAAGGGAGTATAGGGTCAAAAGCCTTATCGAGGGTTCGAATCCCTCTCTCTCCGCCAGATACGCAAAAAGCCCCCTCGTGGGGCTTTTTGCGTATCTGGCGGAGAGAAGAGTTGTGGACGAACGCTCCGGTTCGACGAAATTGCCTGGAGCAATTTCGGACAGCCGCAGGCTGGCCCCGAAGCGCGCAGCGCGTAGGGGTGAGGCCCAAGGATGGGCCGAACAATCCCGACCTCCACGCAAACGTTGCACTCAACGAAGCCCCTCGCGGGGCTTTTTGCGTATCTGGCGGAGAGAGGGTTGTGGACGAACGCTCCGGTTATTCGGCGCATCCTGCGCCTCACCCTTCGGGCCATCGGCTGCGCCGATGTTCGCTCCGGCATCCTGCCTCCGCAGTCGACAAATTTGCCTGGAGCAAATTTGGACAGCCGCAGGCTGGCCCCGTAGCGCGCAGCGCGTAGGGGTGAGGCCCATGGATGGGCCGAACAATCCCAACCTCCACGCAAACGCGGCATCCAGCGAAGCCAGCACGGGCTTTATTAGAAGCGTGCGCGAATTCTTCGTCCTCGTCCTGCAAAACGTTACTGCACGATACGGCCGGCACGTTCGATTTTGCGCACCCACCAGCAAGACCCGCGCAAGAAATCATTCATCCCTCAGATCAACTGCTGAACACCTGCGAACCCGCGGTCCGTGGTGACGTACGACCTTGCGCCACCTCCCGCGTTATTTGGCCCAAGACCCACCACCTGGGAGTCGGCGTCATGGGTAACCTCACATCGGATCGTCGCAGCGCCACGTCGTATCGCCGCCTGTTTCGTCCTCTCGTCGCCGCGTTGGCCTTGGCGACAGCGGCGGCATTACCCCTGAGCGCCAGCGCTGGCGTGTCCGTCGGCATCGGCATCTCCGTTGGTGTGGCGCCGCCGCCGCTGCCGATCTACGTGCAGCCGGCCATTCCCGCACCGGGCTATATCTGGGTGCCGGGTTATTGGGCCTGGGGTGGCGACGATTACTACTGGGTTCCCGGTACGTGGATCATGCCGCCGTATGTCGGTGCGCTGTGGACGCCGGGTTATTGGGGCTGGGGCGGAGGCGTTTACGTCTTCCACGGTGGTTACTGGGGGCCGCACGTGGGCTTCTATGGCGGCATTAACTACGGCTTCGGTTATACCGGTGTGGGGTATGGGGGCGGATATTGGCGCGGTAGTTCGTTCTACTACAACCGCTCGGTCAACCACATCGACAATGTGCACATCACCAATGTCTACAACCACACGGTGGTGAACAACGTGACCGTCAACCGCACCAGCTTCAACGGTGGTCAGGGCGGCATCGCGGCGCGCGCAACGCCGCAGGAAATGAACTTCGCGCACGAACAGCATGTGGGGCCGGTGGCTGCGCAAGAGCAGCAGCGCACGATGGCGAGCCAGAATCAGGCGATGCGCGCCTCGTTCAATCACGGTGCTCCGGCGATTGCCGCGACCCCGCGAGCGGGTGTGTTCAACGGGTCGGCCGCAGGTGGTTTTGCACATGGTGCAGCAGGGCAGGCGGCACCCGCTGCGATGAATGCGCAGCGCACCAATGCACCCGCGCAAGCGCCGGCCAACGCGATGGCGCTGCACTCGGCAGGTTTTGCCCCGCATAACAATGGGGCCGCGAACGTGCCGAATGCTTCGAATGCCGCGCATGCGAACAACTATTCGCCGGCGGCGAACCATGCGGCTTATACGCGCGGGCCGTCGAACCCCAGCGGTGGCTATCATGCGGCCACTCGTCCGCAGCAACCGTCCTATGCGCAGCACGCATCGCGGCCAGCCCCCGCGCCGGCGTACCACTACCATGCGCCTGCACCACATCCGGCGCCGCATCCGCAGTCGCAACCTCACGCCCAGGCGGCGCCGCATCGCGGTGGGTCTGAGCATCGCTGATCCAAGCGTTTAATCGTGGGCATCAGAACGCCGGCTGTGGTTGTCACAGCCGGCGTTCTTCGTCATGCGGTGCCGTGTCCTCCACTAGAATACGCGGCAGCCCGGTTCCGGGCTGTGCGGGCGCGGGAGCGTCCGTCCATATAACCATCGAAGCATGGAGAGGGGAAATCGATGTTGAAGCGTTTCGTGTTTGTGGCGTTGCTGGCCGCATCTGGCAGTGCCATGGCTTCAAAAGACTTGAGCAACATCCCGCTGGTGTGGTCGCCGACGCAGAGCTTCGCGGAGTTCGGTGCGGTCGATCTGAACGGCATCAGCAACGTGAAAGTGCAGATCAATGGGTTCACGGACGTCCGTAAGAACCCCGCGTTGATCGCTGAGAACCACGAGAAGAACCCGGTGCGGCAGGTGACCACGAAGGACAACGTGGCGGCCTTCTTGACCGATCATGTCAAGGAGACCTTCACCAAGGCAGGCCTCAATGTGGTCGATTCTGGTGGTGACGTCGTCGTGTCGGGTGAGATCCGCGACTTCTTCGTCAACGAGAATGACCAGTACGTAGGCAACGTCACGGTCTACGTGACGGTGACCAATACCGCGGGCAAGGTGCTGTGGCAGGGCGTGGCCGGTGGCGGTGCGACCAATTTCGGTCGCTCATACAAGGCGGACAACTACTACGAAACCTTGTCCAACTCGGTGTTGAAGCTGAGCAACAGCCTGCTCAACAGCCAGGGTTTTCACAGCGCGCTGCAATCGCACTGACGCCGTGAATGGAAGATCACTCGCCGCATGCGGCGAGTGATCTTCGGATCAGTGCAGGGCGAGTCCCTGCAGTTCCACGCCCTCAGGTGTCACGCGCAGCACCGACCCCTGTTCGTACCAATCGCCGAGCACGATGCGTTCGGCCGACTTGCCGTCGACGTCGAAGCGATGGATCGCCGGGCGGTGAGTGTGGCCGTGGATCAGGCGTGTAACGTCCGCCTTGCGCATGGTATCGGCCACGGCTTTTGCATTGACGTCCATGATGGTTTCCATGGTGCTGCTCGTGTGCGCCTTGCTGTCTGCACGCGCCTTAGCTGCGAGTGCGCGTCGCGCATCGAGCGGCATCGCCAGGATCTGCGCCATCCACTCCGGTGTGCGTACTTGCTTGCGCATCGTCTGATAAGCGATGTCGTCGGTGCACAGCACGTCGCCGTGCATCAGTAAGGTGGGGCGGCCATAGAGGTCATGCACGGTGCCATCGTCGAGCAGGGTGAAGCCGGCATGCTCGGCGAAATTCTTGCCGAGCAGAAAGTCCCGGTTGCCGACCATGAAGTAGACCGGCACACCCTTGTCGCTGAGTGATTTCGTGGCGCGTGCGATGCGGGCCGGAAGCTCGGCGTCGTCATCGTCGCCGACCCACGCTTCGACCAAGTCGCCGAGGATGTACAGCGCATCGGCGGAGCGTGCTTCGTCGCTGGCGAGAAACTCTTCGAACAGCCGCGTGATCTCGGGGCGACTGTCGTCCAGATGCAGATCGGAAATGAACAGCGTTGTCATCGTGCCTCAGCCCTTCTTGCCGCTGGGCTTCTTGGCCGGCTGGGTGGCAGGTGCGGCCTGTTGGGGCGTTGTAGCGGGGGTTGCCGCCGACTCCTCACCCACGACATTGGCGCTGTCGATCACTATCAGCGGGTTGGGCACGTCGCCCGCGAACGGACCGAGGCCGCGCGTGGGCAGGGCGGCCATCTTGTCGACCACGTCCATGCCCTTGATGACCTTGCCGAACACGGCATAGCCCCAAGTCAGTCCGCTCTGGTTGCCGACGAAATCGAGGCGGCGGTTGTCGACCAAGTTAAAGAAGAACTGCGCGGTGCCGGAATTCGGGTCCGCACCACGTGCTACTGCGACTGTGCCACGAACATTGGACACGCCGTTGTCGGCCTCACTGGGAATGGCCGAGCGCGTGCGCTTGGCCTGCAGGTCGCGCGTGTAGAGGCCGCCCTGGACCAGATAGCCGGGAATGGCGCGGTGAAACACCGTGCCGCTGTAGAAGCCGTCGCGGACGTACTGGAGGAAGTTTGCGACGCTCTTGGGCGACTTGTCCGGATACAGCTCCAGTGTGATGTCGCCCTGCGAGGTGTGCAGTACCACTTCCGGATGCGCCGTGGCGGCGGGTGCCGCTGGCGCCGGCTTGGCAGCCTGGGCGAACAGCGCGGACGACGGGAGCAGCAGGAGCGCGGCGAGCAAGAATCGGGTCATGGCGGGTCGGGCGGCGTTTGGCATCAGGACATCATACGCGGCGAAGCGGTTTCATGGCCGGGCTCGTGGGAGCCCGTACCGGCGGAGGTCAGGATGGATGGACTTCCAGCAGCAGTCCCAGTTCGTTCAACGGGGACTGTTCCTGCTCCAGGTCGGCCTCGCTGAGGGGGTGCTGGTCCAGCCAGGACGAGGGAATGGTCAGGCGCAGGCGCTGGCTGGTGGCGGCCAGTTGCATCTGCGGCAGCGATTCGGCGCGGCGCGCGCGGCGGAACAGTACCGCCAGGCGAAGTAGGGCGGTGATGTACCGGGCCAGTTGGCGATAGCGCTGCGGCAAGGCCAGGAACGTGGCCTTGTCCGGCTTGCGGCGGTGTGATTCCACGATGGCCGCCAGCAATTGCTGTTCCTGCCGCGAGAAGCCGGCCAAGTCCGCATGCCGCAGGATGTAAGCGCCATGATGGTGGTGCTGGCTGTGCGCGATGGCCAGGCCGATTTCATGCACGCGGGCGGACCAGGAGAGCCATTCGCGTGCCTCGGGGTCCAGCTTCCAGATGCGGGCGATCTGATCGAAGAACATCAGCGCGGTGGACTCCACGCGGCGTGCCTGGGCGCGATCCACGCCATAACGGTTGGCGAGTGCGTCGATGCTGGCGGTACGTGGATCGCTGCCGCCGGCGCGACCAAGCAGATCCCACAGCAGGCCTTCGCGCATGGAGCTTTCGCACACGCGCAGGCGCTCGATACCCAGCGCCTCGAAGGCCGCTTCGAAGATGACCACGCCGCCGGCAATGACTGGTGCACGGTCTTCGGCCAGCCCGGGTAGCTTCAGTGCGCCAATCTGGCCCTGTGTCAGCAGGACATCGCGCAGGGCCGCCAGCGAGGCCGGTGTGATGCCGTCATCGGAGAATCGCATGGCTTGGACGACCGAGCCGATGGCCTTGGCCGTGCCCGAGGAGCCGTAGGCTTCCATCCAGCCGGATTCGCGGTAGTCCTCGGCGAATTGTTGCAGCAGCACGCCGATTTCGTTGTTGGCGCGCTGCCAGCGTTTGCGGTTGAGCTTGCCGCCGGGGAAAAAGCGCAATGTCGAAGCGATACAGCCGGCTTGTACGCTTTCCGTGTGCATTGGTGCGAAACCGCGACCGATGATGAACTCGGTGCTGCCGCCACCGACATCGATGATCAGGCGGCTCTCACGCGAGGCGGACAGGTCGTGCGATGCGCCGAGGAAGATGAGTCGGCCTTCTTCGCGACCTGACACGATTTCCACCGGATGGCTCAGCGCGGCTTCGGCTGCCGTTAGGAAGGCCTGCGGCGAGGCGAGGCGACGAACGGTATTGGTGGCCACTGCGCGCACGCGGCTCGATGGAATGCCAGCGATGCGCTGGCCGAATCGCGCCAGGCAATTGAGCGCGCGAGCGCGATGCTCAGCGTCCAGCGTGCCGTCCGCGCGCAGACCAGCCGCCATGCGGACGGTTTCGCGCAGGCGATCAATCACGCGAGGCTCGCCGTGCTCCACGCGAGCCACCACCATGTGATAGCTGTTGGACCCCATGTCGACGGCAGCGATCAGTTCGCCGTCCTTGATCTGGATCTGATCGCCTTGGCTCATGCGGGGCTCATTCCGGGCTGCAAGGTGCAGATTCTCTCACGCGGAAACCGGGGCGAGTAGCGTGAATTACACGGTCCCTGGCGTCAGCTTGGCCAGCAACCACTGCTGCGCGCTGTGGGGTGGCTGATCGCCCGGTTCAGCGCGGGTGTAGCGGCCGCTGTCATCCAGCAGCCAGGACTCGGTGTTGTCGGCCAAGTAGTTCGCCAGCGTTTCTTCGTAGACGCGTGCGGCGAGTTCTGGATTGAGGATGGGGAAGGCTACTTCGATGCGGCGCTTGAGGTTGCGCTCCATCCAGTCGGCGCTGCCGCAGTAGATTTCGGGGGTGCCGTCGTTGCCAAACCAGTAGACCCGGCTGTGCTCGAGGAAACGCCCCACGATGGAACGCACACGGATGCGTTCGGATATTCCCGGCATGCCGGGCCGTAGCGTGCAGGCGCCGCGCACGATCAGGTCGATCTCCACACCCGCCTGCGAGGCGCGGTACAGCGCCTGGATAACCTGCTCCTCGTTGAGCGCATTGAGCTTGGCCACGATGCGTGCCGGGCGGCCGGCTTCCGCATGCGCCGTCTCGCGCTCGATCTTGTCGAGCACGTTGCGATAGAGGGTGAACGGCGAGTGCAGCAGATGTTTCAGTTCGATCACCGGGCCCAGGCCCGAGAGTTGCTGGAAGATTTTGTGCAGGTCCTCGCCCATGCCGGGGTGCGAGGTCATCAAGCCGATATCGGTGTAGCTGCGGCTGTTGGACTGGTGATAGTTGCCTGTGGATAGATGCACATAACGGCGCAGCACATCGTCTTCGCGGCGCACGATCAGCAGCATCTTCGCGTGAGTCTTGTAGCCCACCACGCCGTACACGACCTGCACGCCGGCTTCTTGCAGGCGCGTGGCGAGGCTGATGTTCGCCTCCTCGTCGAAACGTGCGCGCAGCTCGATCACTACGGTTACGTCCTTGCCGTTGCGGGCTGCTTCCACCAGCAGGTCCACCAGCGGCGTGTCGACGCCGGCGCGGTAGAGAGTCTGCTTGATGGCCAGCACGGACGGATCCTGCGACGCCTGGCGCAGCAGGTCGATCACCGCGGCGAAGGACTCGTAGGGATGGTGCAGCAGCACGTCGCGCTGGCGTAGCACGTCGAACTTGCAGCGGGCGCCGACGAAAGCCGGGGGTAGCTGCGGAATGAAACGAGGAAACTTCAGTTCCGGGCGATCCAGGCCGTCGTAGATGGTGCCGGCACGGATGATGTTCACCGGACCATCGCAGCGATAGACGTCCGTTTCCTCCAGTTCGAAGTTGGCGATGAGCATGGCCACGATGGCCTTGGGGCAGTCGTTACCGATCTCCAGCCGGACCGGACGCGCGTAGCCGCGGCCGATCAGCTCTTCGCTCAGCGCGCGGGCAAGGTTGTCCACCTCGGCTTCTTCCACCATCAGTTCGCTGTTGCGAGTGACGCGGAACTGGTACGAACCGGCCACCTTGAAGCCGGGGAACATCAGATCGACGAAGCCCTGCAGCAATTCGGCGAGGAAGATGTAGTGATCGCCGCCGTCGCAGACTTCAGTGGGCAGGCGGATGATGCGGGGCAGCGAGCGCGGCGCGCGCACCAGCGCCATGTGGCCTTCGCGCCCGAATGCATCGCGCCCCTTCAGCACCACGGCAATGTTCAGCGTCTTGTTGAGGATGCGCGGGAACGGGTGGGCCGGGTCCAATCCCAAGGGGGACAGCACCGGCAGGACTTCGTTCTCGAAATAGCCTTGCAACCAGCGGCGCTGGCGTGGCGTCCAGTGCTCACGCGTGAGGAAATGGATGTTCTCCGTATCCAATGCAGGGCGGAGCTCGTGCTGCCAGGTCTCGTACTGCTGGGCGACCAGGTCCAGTGCACGCTTGCGGATGCGCGTGAGCAGTTCACAGGAGGACAGACCATCCGGACCCGGCGCGGCCGAGCCGAACGCATGGTGGTGCTTGAGCATGGCCACGCGCACTTCGAAGAACTCATCGAGGTTGTTCGCCACGATGCTCAGGAAGCGCAGGCGTTCCAATAGAGGAATGCGTTCGTCGCGCGCTTGTGCCAGCACGCGGAAATTGAATTCGAGGGCGGCCAGCTCGCGGCTGAGGTAGAGCTCGGGGGCGGCACGATCGAGAATGGGCGATGGGGTGGCAGGCTTGCGACGCATCCCCGCATTCTGGCCCATACCGCGCTTTGTTACATGGCGCAGTGCCGCGTAATGTGATCGTCATTCAGCCCGCGCGCCGGAAAGGCGTCCGGCGCGCTTGTACGGCCCGATTACTCGGGGTCGCCGAACCCGGGCGCCAGCAGTCGCTCGGCGCTGAACCAGCAGGAGAAGGTGGAGCCTTGGCCCGGCTCGCTCTGAATGTCCAGGCGCGCCTGGTGCAGGTTGAGCACGTGCTTGACGATGGACAGCCCAAGGCCCGTGCCGCCGCTTTCGCGCGAACGGCTGGACGACACGCGGTAGAAGCGCTCGGTGAGGCGTGCCAGGTGCGAGGCCGGGATGCCGTAGCCGGTATCGGTGACGGAATAGACCGCGCCTTCCGACGTGCGGCGCCAACGGATGGTGATGCGACCGCCGGTAGGCGTGTAGCGCACGGCGTTGCTCACCAGATTGGAGAAGGCGCTGTGCAGGTCCTTCACCGAGCCCAGCAGGTCGGCCTCGGCCGTCGCTTCCACGGTGACCTGGTGGCGACCTTGGCTCAACGCCTCGGCCTCCTTGCGGATGGTGGCGAGCAGGGGCGTCATCTGCACGCGCTCGTCCTGCACGTGTTCCTGCGTTTCCAGGCGCGAGAGCGTAAGCAGATCCTCGACGATCTGGCCCATGCGCTTGGACTGTGCGCGCATCTCGCTGAGCACGGGGGCGAGTTCCGGCACGTCTTCCGGGTCGATCAGTTCGAGGTAGCCGTGGATGACGGTAAGCGGCGTGCGCAATTCGTGCGATACGTTCGCGACGAAGTCACGGCGGATCTGTTCCAGGCGCGTGAGATGGCTGATGTCGCGCGCCAGCAGCAGTCGCTGACGACGACCGAACGGCAGCAACGTCACATTGATGTGGCGGTTCGGATGGCCGGGTGCAGTGACATCATTGAGCGGCTCGCGCGCACCTTCTTTCAACCAGGTAGCGAGTTCCGTGGTGCTGAGGCGCTCGTCCAGATGCGCGCCGCGATCCTGCGGGCGACGCAGGCCCAGCAGGTCTTCGGCGGCGTGATTGAACCAACGCACGTGTTGCTCGTTGTCGAGCAGCACGACGGCATCCGGCAAACTGCCGGCGGCGCTGCGCAGGTCGCGCAAACTGGAGGCAATGCGGCGGGAGCGCGTCATGAAACGGTCATGCTGAAGAGAGGTCGGTGACGAAATCTGCGTCATCATGAGCTTTCCTTGATGACGGATTCGGGTCAGTAGAAAGACGATTTCAACGATGGCGACCAGCGCAAAAAACGCAGTCGCCAAGCCTCCCGCAAACCATCCGGCAAGCGCGCCCGCAAGCAGTCCGGCGGCGAGTGCGGCCGGCAGCTTCCAGGAGCGGTCGAAGGTGTTTGGCATGGGAGATCCGCTTGAAGTTGCCGAGCTGGCAACGCGCCAGCATCGGCAAAAGCACGCGTTACCGCAATAGGAACATAGAGCCTGCTCGGTGTCTCTGCATGGCCCGCGTTGAGTCAGTACGCCCGCCAGGGAGTGGAGCGTGGCGAAGCGCCTGACTGGCTGTCAGGTCGAGCCGCGCGCCGCTTCGTGGCGGGCGTACTGACTCAACCTTCGAGCCGGGTCTGTTTGCCCCCAGGCCCGCGTCATCACTCGGTTATGTATCGACATACACTCCCTCGTTCTTCCTTGGCCTGTGGACAAACAGCTTCCGGCGCGGGCCATGCAGAAACACCGAGCAGGCTCTTAGACGCTGGCGGAGAAGCGGTAACCCGCGCCGCGCACCGTCTGCACCATGTCGTCCAGTTTCCACGGCTCGAGCGTCTTGCGCAGTCGACGGATATGGACGTCCACTGTGCGTTCTTCGACGTACACGCTGCCGCCCCATACATGGTCGAGCAGCTGTGCGCGCGAGTACACGCGCTCCGGGTGCGTCATGAAGAAATACAGCAGGCGATATTCCGTGGGACCGATGGTCACCGGCTCTTCGCCGGCAAACACGCGGTGGGCGGGGCCATCGATGCGCAGGCCGCCGAGCTCCACCATGCCCGAACCGTCGTCACCCTGGCTGCGCCGAAGCACGGCCTTGATGCGGGCGACCAGCTCACGGGTGGAGAACGGCTTGACGACGTAGTCGTCCACGCCGGCTTCCAATCCGTTGACGCGGTCCATTTCTTCGCCGCGGGCGGTGAGCATGATGATGGGAACTTCGCGGCTGAGTTCTTCCTTGCGCAGGCGGCGCGCAAGGTCGAGACCGCTGGTACCCGGCAACATCCAGTCGAGCAGGATGAGGTCGGGCACTTGCTCAGCAATGGCCAACTGGGCCGCTCGCGCGTCGGCGGCATGGATGGCGTCCATGCCGGCCTTACGTAGGGCGAAGGCGACCATGTCGCGGATCGAAGCTTCGTCTTCGACAATCAGGATGCGCTTGTGCACGCGTTAAGTCCGCTGGGGGAGGGCTGTGACGCAAATATTGCAACTGGGTAATGTTACGCCCAGATGACATTTCACGTTGCCGCAACATGACAGCGGACTCGCCGTCTCACTATCTGATGAAATCAGTGCGCGGAATTCATGGCGCTGAAGCACAACCGCCCCTGGCAGTTTCCTTGGTTCTGCAGCTGCTGGCTGCGGCCGTCCGGGTTGTCGTCGGTCTGGATGCGGCGCTTGCGTAGCTCCATCACCAGCGGGGTCAGATCGTTGATACGAGCCTGAATGCGGGCCCGGGAGTAGTAGTCGAGATCAGGTCGCTGCTGCAGGCGCTTGAGCTGCTCCATGGCATCGAACGGGCGTCCGGAGAGGTAGGAGGCGTCCGCGTAGGCCTCGCCGGCACGTATCGGGTCGCCCGCCTTGTCGGCAGCGAGTGCGTAGGTTCGGTAGAGCTCGGGCTCGTCGTTGTTGTCCAGCATCGGCATGACCATGACCGCCGCCTGCCTGGCTTCTTCCTGGGTGCCACCGTCCGTCAGCGCCTTGGCATAGCCCATGCCGATGGCGCGGTTGCGGGGGGATTGCTGGTTGAGGTCGGCATAGATGGCCAATGCCTCGGCGCGTCGCCCGGCCTGCAGCTTGGCGTCGGCCATGGCCAGACGCACGACCTGGTTGTCCGGGTGTGTGGTGAGCAGCGGTTGCAGCTCGTCGATGGCCTTGGCTCCACGGTTGCTGCGCGTGAGGGCCAGCGCGTAGCCATAGTGGTTGGACGCGGTATCGAAGCCGCGCTCGTGCTGGAGATTGTTGGCGTAGTAGGTGGCCAATTGCCCGGCGTCTCCGGAGAGTACGCGCACGCGTTCGCGCATGAGTGAGTAGGTATCCAGCCCACCCTTGCTGTCCCGGCTGGCGATGGAGGTGGCGTCCTTCACGAAGGCAATGGGCGCCGTGCTCTTTTCCCACTGGCTCTTGTCCAGGGTCGAGCCGGATGGCCGCTGTTTCTGCCGATCGATAAGCGTGCCAGCACGTGCCTTGGCGTCGCTGATGCGGTCCAGGGTGACAGGATGGTCTTGCAGGAAGGCCGGGACATCGCCGATGTCGCCGCCGGAACCAACGCGCAGCGTGTCTTCCATGCGACCGAAAAACGAGGCCATGGCGCTGGGGTCGTAGCCGGCATTGGCGAGGGTCTGTATGCCGGCGCGGTCCGCTTCGATTTCGTCTTTGCGGGTGAAGTTGATCTGCCGCTGCAACAACAGGCCCTGACCGCCGGCCAGGATGGCGCCTGCAGCGTCGCCAGCGCCGGCACCTGCACCGGCAACGATGGCACCCAGCAGGACTAGCGCCATCAGCGGCGTGTCCTTCTTGGAGGCTTCGAAGGCGCGCTGCAGATGGTTCTGCGTGATGTGGCCAATTTCGTGGGCGATCACGCCGGCGAGTTCGCTCTCGCTGTTGGTGATGATGATCAGGCCGGAGTTCACCGCGATGTAGCCGCCAGGCGCCGCGAACGCATTGATCACGTTGTCTCTGACAATGAAGAAGGCGAAGTGGTCCTTGGGCTTCTCGCTGCCCGACACCAGGCGATAGCCAAGGTCGTTGATGTAGTCGTCCAGCATGGGATCGTCGACCACCATGTCCAGCGCGCGCATCTGGCGCAGCATGGCGGCGCCATAATCCTGGGCTTCTTGCGGCGAGATCAGTGCATTGGCTGAGCTACCCAGGTCGGGCAGGCGCACGTCCTTGTCCTGGGCGGCTGCACCGAAGGTAAGGCCGGCGCAGACCATGGCCGTCAGGAGGCGGGTGGGTGTGAAACGACGCTTGGGCATCCTGCCCGCGGGCTTTGCTTCGGTCATGTGCTCAGCTTTTTGTGTATCCGCCCCCACCTGGGACCGGGGAAACAGCTCGTTTCCGGGTGGGTTTGGTGCGGTTCGCCTAGGTGCGCGACAATACCATTACTGACATCGACTTAAGGTGTCGGTTCAGTTGCCTTCACAGTTGTTTACAGCGTCGGGGCCCCCATTTAAGGGCACCGTAGGGTTACCAGGTTTTCGGAGTGTGTCGTGCCCAAGATTGAGGTCTATTCCAGCGCGGTGTGTCCGTACTGCGTGTCTGCCAAGAACCTGCTCAAGTCCAAGGGGCTGGAGTGGAGCGAGGTGCGCATCGACACCGATCCGTCTCAGCGCGACGTGATGCTGGCGCGCAGCGGCGGGCGCCGCACCGTGCCGCAGATTTTTATCAACGACCACCACGTGGGTGGTTTTGACGACCTCGTCGCCGCCGATCGCAGCGGCAAGCTTGCCGAACTGCTGGAGACCCATGCATGAGCGCTCCTAAGGACCAGGCCGCCAAGGATCGCGTCGCCGAATTCACGGCGTTCCGGCAGCGCATGAACGAGCGCATTCTTTCGGAGGACAACCAAGTCGTCCGTCGCTTCTTCGCGCTGGATACACAGACCTACAAGCCTGGCGCGCTGGACGTGAAGACCAAGGAACTGCTGGGTCTGGTCGCTTCCATGGTGTTGCGCTGCGACGACTGCATCAGCTACCACGTGGCCCAGTGCAAGGAGGCGGGCGTCACCCGCGAAGAATTCTTCGAAACCTTTAGCGTCGGCCTGGTGGTGGGCGGCTCCATCGTCATCCCGCACCTGCGGCGTGCGGTGGACTTCCTTGACCAGTTGGAGTCGGGCGAAGGCGCTGAGGCGGCCGACTGCGCCAGCCACGCCTGATCAGCCGCGGGGCGGCTCACTCCTTGCCGCCCCGTTGACGCGTGCGAGTTTATTCAATGCAGCATGCGAGGATTTGCATCGGCGGCATGGCTTTCCGGTCTGGTCGCGTCGCGCCGCATCGGGGATAATTGGCGGGATTTATAACCCTGTCGTCCCCCACCACAGGGTTGCTCGATTCATATCCCAAGGAGTGTCCCCATGAGCAAGACCATTGCCGTGATTCCGGGCGACGGTATCGGCCCCGAGATCATGAACGCCACGCTGCGTGTGCTCGATGCGCTGGACTGCGGCCTGTCCTACGAGTTCGTCGATGCCGGCATGGTTGCGTTGGAAAAGAGCGGTGACCTGCTGCCCCAGCCGACGCTCGACGCCATCGCCAAGCACAAGGTGGCGCTGAAGGGCCCGCTGACCACTCCGGTGGGCGGTGGCTTCACCTCCATCAATGTCACGCTGCGTCGCCACTTTGATCTGTACGCCAACGTGCGTCCGGCGATCAGCTTTCCGGGTACCAAGGCGCGCTTCGACAACGTCGATATCATCACGGTGCGCGAGAACACCGAGGGTGCGTACCTGTCCGAAGGCCAGACCCTGTCGGAAGACGGCGAAACCGCCATCTCGATGATCCGCAACACGCGCAAGGGCTCCAGCCGCATCGTGCGCTATGCCTTCGAACTGGCCGTGAAGAAGGGCCGCAAGAAGGTCACGGCCGTGCACAAGGCCAACATCATCAAGACCGCGTCGGGCCTGTTCCTCAACGTGGCGCGCGAAATTGCCAAGGAATACCCGCAGATCGAGTTCAACGAGATGATCGTTGACAACGCCTGCATGCAGTTGGTGATGAAGCCGGAGCAGTTCGACGTCATCGTCACCACCAATCTGTTCGGCGACATCCTGTCGGATCTGTGCGCAGGCTTGGTGGGCGGCCTTGGCCTCGCCCCGGGCGACAACATCGGTACCGAGGCGGCCATCTTTGAAGCCGTGCATGGTTCGGCTCCGGACATTGCCGGCAAGGGCGTTGCCAACCCGTGCGCGCTGCTGCTCGCCGCCGCCGACATGCTCGACCATCTCGGCATGGTGGAGAAGGGCGACAAGGTGCGCAACGCCATCCGCGACACCATGGTCAACGACCGCGACAGCGTCACGCCGGACATCGGCGGCAAGGGCACCACGTCCAGCTTCGGCGACGCCATCGTCAAGCGCGTCAAAGCCTGAGTCTGAGCTGAGCTCAAAAGCCCCTCTCTTTGAGAGGGGCTTTTTTTGTGCGCGTGTGTCGCTAGCAGGGTGCATCTGAACGCAGTTTCGTGCGGCAAGATCGTGCTGCAGATGCGGACGTAGAATCGAGTCCCCGTGCTGGAAACCCGGTGCGATGAGCGCATTGGACTACCCGTGGACGGCGACGCTTGCCTGGACGACCGCGCACGTCATCCATCCGGCGCTGCTATCGCTGCATCTGTCGTGGCTGGACAGTCAGGCGTCCGATATCGCCCGCTACTTCCTGCTCACCATCGCGCAGGTGGCGCTCATCGCGCTGGTGTTGCGCCCGCTGGAAAACGTATGGCCCGCCGAGCGCTGGGAGCAGCGGCGTACCACCGCCATCGATGGCCGCTACACGCTGATCAAGCTGTTCGTCGTGCTTCCGTTGTTCACCTATCTGGTGTTGTTTCCCCTCAACCAATGGATGGGCGGTGACAGCGAGGGTGATGGCGCGGGCTTGGTGAGCATCCAGACGGACGTGCCCTGGCTGTCGGTGCATCCGCTGGTGTTGTTCCTGGTTTATTACGCTATCTACGACTTCGTGCTTTACGTGGTGCACCGACTGCAGCACAGCATTCCGTGGTGGTGGGCATTGCACAGCCTGCATCACAGCCAACGCCAGCTCAGTTGCTGGTCGAATGATCGCGATCACTACCTGGACGATCTGCTGGAAGCGCTCATCGTCGCGGCGGTGGGTGTGGTAATCGGCGTGGCGCCCACCGAGTACGCGTTGCTGGTGTTGCTGGGTGAGCTGCTGCAGAACCTCGGACACGCCAACATTCGCCTGCATTTTGGACCGGTGCTGGGGCGCGTGCTGGTGGATCCGCGCTATCACCGCTTGCACCACATGCGCGTGGACCCGGATCAGCCTACGCTGCATGCGTGCAATTACGCCTTTATTTTTCCGCTGTGGGACATCTTGTTCGGCACGGCGCTATACGGGCAAGCGCAGCGGCTGACCGGCGTGTGCGATCCGACGGTGGATGCGGATAACCGGTATGGCATCGTCATGCAGCAACTGACCACACTGCGTCGCTGGTGGGCGGCCATCCGCTGCAGGGCGGGATGGATGCCGGGAGACGTGGCGTTCGATGAGGATTACCGGCCGGTCTCCGTTCGACACGTCGACCTGCACGCGCTGGAAAGGGAAGGGCGACCTCTGCGGGCCGCCCCGGATGCCGAGGGCTCGGCATCCGCACCCACCTGATCGTGGTATCAGGCGGCCTGCTTTGCGGCGGGCTTGTAGTTGCCCGCAGGCGTCCGGAACGCCACATTGACGCGGTTCCAAGTGTTGATCATGCCGATGATCAGAGTGAGGTTGACCAGTTCTTCCTCGCTGAAGGCAGCGCGGGTACGGTCGTAGACCTCATCGGATACGCCGTGCTCGACCAATCGCGTGACGGCTTCCGCCCAGCCCAGCGCGGCGCATTCGCGCTCACTGTAGATCGAGGTTTCACGCCAGCCTGACAGCAGGTACAGACGCTGCTCGGTTTCGCCAGCGGCACGTGCGTCCTTGCTGTGCATGTCCATGCAGAACGCGCAACCGTTGATCTGCGAGACGCGCATCAGCACGAGGTCCACGAGCGGGCGCTCCAGACCACACTGGTGCGAGGCCTGGCTGAAGTCGAACAGCGGCTTCATGGCCTGGGGATACTTCATGAAAGAGAGACGCTTGGACATGATGGGTTCCTTGGCAGGCGGCCAGAGTGGCCGTTCAAGACAAGGACGCACCAATCTCTGGATTCGTGACAGCTTCCAGTCGCGCGAGTTTTTCCGGGTTGCGCAATGAGTGGATGCTGGTGATGCGCTCGCCGTCGGTTTCGATCCACGCGACGGTCGCGAGCTTCGCATCCACCCAAGTGAGCAGCGCTGGCGCGCCATTGAGCCACTGCAGGCGGTGCACGATGGGCAGGTGGCGGTAGCGCTGGGCGATGATGCTGTAAAGCCGTACGACGCGTTCGCCGCCGTGCAGCGGTCGCAACGTAGCCCTGACTAGGCCGCCGCCGTCGGCAAGATGGACAGCATCTTCCGCGAACAACGCCTGCAGCGATTCGACGCTGGCGCTTTCCAGCGCATCGCGAAATTTTTCCAGCAGGCGGCGCTGGGCATCCGGAGAGTGCGTGAAACGAGGACGACCCTCGCGCAGGCGTTGCCGTGCGCGGTGTACGCGCTGGCGGCACGCATCCTCGGCGATCTGCAGCATGGCAGCGGTTTCCGCATGGGTGTAATCGAATACCTGGACCAGCAGGAAGGCGGCACGCTCTTCGGGGCTCAGGCGCTCCAGCAGGGCGAGGAAAGAAAGGCTAAGGCTTTCGACACGCTCCAACTCGGCCTCGGGCTGCTCCGTTTCCCCCACCAGCGGCTCCGGGAGCCAGGGGCCGGTGTAGTGCTGGCGTTCTGTCTTGGCGCGGCGCAGGCGATCCAGCGACAGGCGCGTGGTGACGGTGACCAGCCACGCCTCGGCGTCGTCGAGTGCGTTGGTGTCCTGCTGATGCCAGCGCAGCCAGGCGTCATGCAGTACGTCCTCGGCATCGGCCTGGGTGCCGAGCATGCGATAAGCCAGGCCAAGCAGGCGAGGACGGTGTTGCTGAAAGATGGTGGTGGCGCGGTCCATGGTGTTCTCCTACGGCTGACACGTCATGGACGCGCGAACGTCACCGTTCGTGACAGCTCAACGGAAGAACGGCCAGGGCGCAAGGAAGATGATCCAGATCAGCACCAGCATGCCGACGTACTTCGCCGCGCGGAACAGCTTGGGGAACTTCTTCTTGAAGGCTCGATTGCGGTCGCGGCTGCGCTGGTTCATGGCGAACACACGGTTGACGAAGCCGGTCTTCTCTTCCGGGGATTCGGTATTGGGCGAGGCAGTGATTTTGCCCATGAAGGCGCCGACCCGCTTGTTGATCGAGTTCATGAAACGCGTGCGCAGTGGGCGCTCCACATCAGCGAACAGGATGACGCGGGTCTGGTCGGTGCGGTTTTCCGCCCAGTGCACATAGGTTTCGTCGAACACCACGTCCTTGCCATCACCCCAACTGTGGATCTCGCCGTCGACAAAGATGCGGCACTCCTCTGAGTTCGGCGTGATCAGGCCCAGGTGGTAGCGCAGCGAGCCGGCGAACGGATCGCGATGCGGATTGAGTTTGCTGCCCGGGGGCAGCAGCGCGAACATCGCGGCTTTCACGCTGGGAATCGAATTGAGCAGAGCTACTGTCTTCGGGCACAGCGTTTCGGCAGAGGCCAACGGCTCGCCGTACCACTTCAGGTAAAAGCGCTTCCAGCCCTGCTTGAAGAAGCTGTTGAAGCTCGCGTCGTTGTTCTTCTCTGCAGCGCGGATGTAACCCTCATCGAACAGGTGCAGCGCTTCCTCACGAATGGCCTGCCAGTTGGCTTGCAGCAGATCCAACTGGGGAAAGCCGCGGCGGTCGAGGATGGGGCGGGCGGGTACCGCGGAGAAGGCGTACATCAGCAGGTTGTACGGCGCGAACACGGCCGAATGATCCACCAGCTGGCGATCGAAGCGCAGCTTGAACCGTCCGCGCAGGTGCACCAGCAGCACGCACAGCACGAACAGCGCAAAAATGACCAGCAGCACGAGACGCGGAGCGAGGATCATGGACAAAATGAAGCCGGGAGCCTAAACCACCATTCTACCCCCTGAGCCCGTGGGCGCTCGGGCGACGGTTCAGCCTGCGTGCGGATTTGCCACATCAATGGCCGAGCACATGGACTGGCCCGCCGCCTGGGCGGTAACTGCGTTCAAGCGCACGCTGCACATAGGCAACGGCCCGGCGCACGGCCGAGCGCGGCGCCTGCCCCTTGGCCAGTTCCGCCGCGATGGCGGAGGCCAGCGTGCAGCCCGTGCCATGCCCCTCAATGGGCAGGCGGCGATGGCGTAGCTCCATGACACCGCGTTCGTCGTAGAAGCGATCCACGACCTCGCGTTCATCCGAATGGCCGCCCTTGAGCAGCACAGCGCGCGCGCCGAGGGCGAGCAGAGCCTCGCCGGCGCTGTCGAAATCCTGGGCCTTGCGCAGCTTGCGCCCCAGTAGCGCCTCAGCTTCCGGCAGGTTCGGCGTGAGGATGTCCGCCAGTGGAATCAGCTCGTCCACCATGGCCTGCACGGCGTCTTCATCGAGCAGTCGCGAGCCGCTGGTGGAGATCATCACGGGGTCGACCACCAACCACGCTGGCTTACGCGCACGCATCTCCTTCGCGACTAGCTTGGTCACCACAGCGCTGCCCAGCATGCCGGTCTTCACCGCACCGATCGGGAAGTCGTCGAAGACCGCGTCGAGCTGGCTGCGGATGTGTTTCGTGGGCACGGTGTGCACCGCCGTCACGCCACGCGTGTTCTGCGAGGTGATGGCGGCAATGACGGACAGCCCATGCACGCCGCGTGCGTGGAAGGTCTTCAGGTCAGCCTGGATGCCCGCACCGCCGCCCGAGTCGGAGCCGGCGATGGTGAGGGCGATAGGTGGGGAGGCGTGGGGCATGGTGCGTTCCGTGGGCTCCGGTTCCGGCCATTATCGCAGCTCGGACATCGATGGGCTCGCGGAAAGGAAGGGCAGCGTTCCGGCTTGGATCGCCGAAACGCTGCCGGGTTGTTACAAGGCTTCCGACGCAAAATCCGCCAATCGCGAGCGCTCGCCGCGACGCAGTGTGATGTGCGCCGAGTGCTCCCAGTGCTTGAAGCGGTCAACCGCGTAGGTAAGGCCGGAGGTCGTTTCCGTAAGGTAAGGCGTATCGATCTGCTCCACGTTGCCCAAGCAGACGATCTTGGTGCCGGGGCCCGCACGTGTGATCAGCGTTTTCATCTGCTTGGGCGTGAGGTTCTGCGCCTCGTCGATGATCAGGTAGCGCGACAGGAAGGTGCGTCCGCGCATGAAGTTCAGCGAACGGATCTTGATGCGCGAGGCAAGCAGATCGTTGGTGGCCTGGCGTCCCCAGCTGCCGCCTTCTTCCGGGTTGGCGAGCACTTCCAGGTTGTCGGTGAGGGCGCCCATCCAAGGCGTCATCTTCTCTTCCTCCGTGCCGGGCAGGAAGCCGATGTCTTCACCGACGGAGACCGTGGCGCGCGTCATGATGATTTCGCGATAACGCTGCTGATCCATCACCTGCGCAAGGCCGGCGGCCAGCGCCAGCAACGTCTTGCCCGTGCCTGCTGTGCCCAGCAAGGTGACGAAATCCACGTCCGGATCCATCAGCACGTTCAAAGCAAAGTTCTGCTCGCGGTTGCGCGCAGCAATGCCCCATACGCTGTGATTCGCGTGACTGTGGTCATCAAGCAGTACCAGTGTGGCCTTGGCGTCGTCGACGTGCAGCACGCGCAGTTCCACGCTGTTGTCGCCCGGCATGAACAAGCACTGGTTGGCGTACCAGTCTTCGTCGTCACGGCGGTCGAGTTTGTAGAAGGTGCGGCCGCGCTCATTCCACGACTGCACTTCAGGGTGCCTGTCCCAGAAGTCTTCCGGCAGCTGGGTGGAGCCTGTGTAGAGCAGGGTGAAGTCGTCGAGGGCGCGGTCGTTCTCGTAGTCTTCGGCGTCGATGCCGTAGATCTTCGCTTTGATGCGAAGGTTGATGTCCTTGGTGACCAGTACGACCGAGCGTTCGGGATTCTGGTCGCGCAGTTCGATCACCGCCGACAGGATCAGATTGTCCGCCTTACCATGGCCGTTGGTGGTGCGCTGCTGGAAATACAGCCTGCCCACCGCACCGCCACGTTTGAGATTGACGCCCTGTGGGTTGGACAACTCAAGGCCATTGCTAATGCCATGGCCGTTGCCGCGCACAATCAATTCATTGAGGAAGCGGCTGACTTGGCGACCGTTGCGTGAGACTTCCGAGGCGCCTTTCTTCTTTTCGTCCAGTTCCTCCAACACCGTCATGGGAATGAAGACATCGTGCTCTTCGAAGCGGAACAACGAGGTCGGATCGTGCAGCAACACATTGGTGTCGAGAGCGTAGATGCGCTTGCTTCCGGTCATACGGAAGAAACCTCTTGAGCGTGCGAGGGAAATGAACCGCGGCATGCGGTATGCCGCGGGGACCCGGCCCATCCGGCCGGTTTGCCATGCGCCGTGGCAAATGCCCATCCCCAAGGACGGGCGGCGACATGACGAAAGGAGCGATGCAGGATCACTTGGCGGGAATAGCTTCGAGCACAGCCAGAGCGTGTCCTGGGACTTTCACGTTGCGCCATTCCTGGGCCAGCCTGCCTTCGGGATCGATCAGGAAGGTACTTCGTACGACACCCATGTGACGTTTTCCATACAGCACCTTTTCGTGGATCACGTCGAAGGCGCTACACCAGGTTTCGTCGGGGTCGGAAACCAGCGGAAACGGCAGCTCCTGCTTGGTCGCGAAGTTCGCGTGGGACTTCACCGAATCGCGCGAGACGCCGATCACCTGCGCTTGGCGTTTCTGGAACTTGGGGTACAGGTCGCGGAAATCCTTGGCCTCGTTCGTACAACCGGGGGTGCTGTCCTTCGGATAGAAGTACACCACCACCCATTGACCTTTCAGGCTGTCAAGCTTCAGTTCGCTGCCGTCGCCGGTGTTGCCTTTGAGCTTGGGGACTTTCTTGCCAACGTCGGGCATGGGTTCTCCTGCGAGGCCGTGACCGGCCTCGACTGCATGTCGTTAATCAAGGGGAACGGGGCAGCGGAGGAGGGTGTAAGGGCGATCAGCGCGCGCCCTGTGGTCAGTGCGACTCGACCCTCGTGCTGCATGCATAACTCTCCAGTGCTGCCCTTGGGGAACAGACTAGCGCTTGCCGCGGCGAATGAAAGCCCTTGCGAGAGATCGCTGTGGGGAGCATGCTCAAAAACCCAGTCGACAGGCTGGAAAATCCGGTTTCTCAGCGCTCGCTTACGCCGCTCAGAACTTCACTGGATCCATGATGGCGTCGAGGTTCAGGCCATCGCAGAACTCTAAGAAGTCATCGCGTAGTGCGGCGATATGCGTCGCCGCGGGAATGCCGATGGTGATCTGTGCCTGGAACATATCCGCACCGGTCTGCATCGCCTGGTAGCGCAGTGAGCTGAGCTGTTCGATGACGATGTCGCGGCGGTCGAAGAAGTCGATGATCTTCACGAGGATGCCCGGCCGATCCGCCGAGATCACTTCGATGAGATAGGGCAGCAGGTGCGAGTGATGCTCGCGCGGCCCAGTGCGGTAGAACGACAGCCGAACGTCCTCATCGCGGGCGACCTTGGTCAGTGCGGTCTCCAGCTTGGCCACCGCGTCCCACGACCCGGTGGCGAGCAGGGTCAGTGAGGTGTCTGCGCCGATCGATGCCACGCGGGCGTCGGCCAGGTTGCAGCCGGCTTCGGCGATGCGTTTGGCCAGCGTCAGCAACGGCGCGCGCGGAGAAGGGGTCAGCGTCTGGATCAGCAGCTGGTTGTCGCTGCTGGTGCGCGCGGAAGAACGATTCAAGGAGTCCACCTGTGGCGGCCCCGCACGAAGCGGGTGAGAAAGCACATCCGCCGAGCTTACTGGCCGCCTGCGGAGCCCCGCAAGTAAGGCCCTGGGACGGCCGGTTGGCGGGTCAGGTGGATCGCGGCTACCGTTAGGTTTTCGGCGTCCTCCACAAGATGAACGATCGCCGCAGACAGGCATGATCTTACGTCCCGGCACATCCCCGGCCGTCTTGTATTGGCGTAAGAGGCTTTTCCAGTAACATGCGGGGTTTGAGTTTGAGCCGGAGCCGGTCTTGGATATTCGCGGAAGCATCTGCGCGCTGATAACGCCGTTCACGGCGGACGGCGGGCTTGATCTGGTGGCTTTCGGAAAGCTGCTGGACTACCAGATGGCCGGCGGAACCGAGGGCGTAGTGGTGGCCGGGTCCACCGGCGAGGCCCACATGCTCGAGCATGACGAGTACGACCGCCTGCTCGCCTTTGCGGTAGAGCGGGTGGCTGGACGTATTCCCGTGATCGCAGGCACCGGCGAGGCCGGCACCGCCAAGACCGTGGCGTTGACCCGCCGTGCGAAAGCCCTGGGCGCCCATGCGGCGCTGGTGGTGGCCCCGTATTACGTGCGCCCCACGCAGGAGGGGCTGCGTCGCCACTTCCTCGAGGTGGCCGATCACGGCGGCCTGCCGGTGTTGCTCTATAACGTTCCTACGCGCACGGCCTGCGACTTGCTGCCGGCGACGGTGGCCGCGCTGCGTGATCATCCGAGCATCGTGGGCATCAAGGAGGCCCAGGGTTCGGATGAGCGCATCAGCGCACTTGCGGAACTTGCGCGGCCGGATTTCGTCTATCTGTCCGGCGATGACGGCACGGCCTGCAAGGCCATGCTCGCCGGAGGGGCTGGAACGATCTCGGTGGTAGCCAATCTGGTGCCTCGTGCGTTCCGCATGCTGTGTGATGCGGCAACGGCCGGTGATCGGGGTGAGGCACAGCGTTGCGACGCCGTGCTGGCTTCACTGGTATCGGCGCTCAACTGCGCGCCGAACCCGATCGCGGTTAAGGCAGGGTTGCCCCCGCTGGGGCTGGGATCGGCGGCTCCGCGCCTGCCGTTGGTTGAATTGGAGGACGGCCCGGACCGTGCGCGACTTCGCGAAGCGCTGGCGGCTCTGGCATCCTTGGCGAATGCGGCCTGATTTTTCGGGCAACTGACACTTCTACGGAATCTGCTTACATGAAGAAATCCCCGCTTGTCGTGGCCCTGCCGGTACTGGCCCTGTCTGCCTTGCTGCTCTCCGGCTGCGGCATGTTCCGTTCGCAGAAGGCCTGGGAAACCGCCAAACAGGAAACGCCTCTCGAAATTCCGCCGGGCATGGACACCCCGTCCACCAGCGCAGCGCTGGTCATTCCTGAGACGGGTGCCAACAACCCGACGGCTAACGGTGCCACGGCCCGTGTTGGCAAGAGCAGTGCCCAGATTGCTGACGGCTTCGTGCTGAACGACAACGTCGACAACACCTATCGCCGCGTGGGTCAGTCCCTGGAGAACGGTGACATCGGCCAGGTGGTCGCGCATGACGACGCCGCCCACACCTACACGCTGAGCGTGGTGGCATCCGACGAGCCGGCGCAGAAGAAGGGTTTCTTCAGCAGCATGTTCAACGGCAAGTCCAAGCAGAGCGCGGACGCCCCGGGCGCCACGCCGCACCAGGTGACCCTGACCATTGGCACCAGCGGCGAGAAGGCCAGCGAAGTGCGTGCACAGGGCGATGCCTCCGCGGTGGCGAAGGTGATCGATACCCTCAAGGGCCGTATGGGCGGCGGTTGATCCGCTGCCTTCCGGCCACGAAAAACGCCGCCCCAGGGCGGCGTTTTTTTTGCGCGAGACCGGCGTAAAGCCTGGTTACGCGTCGCGAGCCTGGTGACGCCTTAGCGCTCGAGCAGGCCCAGCTTATCGGGCTTGTTTTCCCATTCCTTGGCGTCGGCCAGGGCATCCTTGCGCTCGGTGATCACGGGCCAGCCCTTGGCCAGTTCCGCGTTCAGCACCACAAACGATTCCTGGCCCGCGGGGACGTCGTCCTCGGGATAGATCGCATTGATCGGGCACTCGGGCTCGCAGAGAGTACAGTCGATGCACTCGTCCGGATCGATGACAAGGAAGTTGGGACCTTCGTGGAAGGCGTCGACGGGACAAACTTCGACGCAATCGGTGTATTTGCACTTGATGCAGTTGTCGGTAACGACAAAAGTCATGCTGTCGCGCGCCTGTTGGTGGAAGGACGCGGCCCGTGCCAGGCCGGAAGTGGCGCTCCCTACGAGGTTCGAACTCGTGTTCCCGCCTTGAGAGGGCGGTGTCCTAGGCCACTAGACGAAGGGAGCGAAATGCACCGGAGCGCGCTAGTATAGCGGAATTGTCTCGCCCAGCAATGCCCCGGAGGGGCCGGAATTGATAGGGTGGAACGACCGTCGGCTCTCTGGGGCAGATGGATATGCATGTGGATGCGGCGGAACGATGCCGCGAATGATCGCTTTGAATGGCGCACTGCGCCTGCAAGCAAGGATCCAAACCGCTTGAATCACGACGCAAGGACCAACGCCACGCCTGCATTGCGCATCATTCCGCGCGAGCAGCACGTGATTTCGCGCAAGAACATCAGCAAGGCAGCACTGCGCGTGCTCTACCGCCTTAATGAGGCAGGCTATCAGGCCTATCTCGTGGGGGGCGCCGTGCGCGATCTCCTGTTGGGCGGGCATCCCAAGGATTTCGACGTGGCCACCAGCGCCACGCCGGACGAGGTCAAGAAACTCTTCCGCAACTGTCGCCTGATCGGACGCCGCTTCCGTCTGGCCCATGTGGTGTATGGGCCGGAGATTATCGAGGTGGCGACGTTCCGCGGCACCGGCGAGGAAGAGGGCGAGGGTGACCGCCATATCGTAGACGGCCGCATCGTGCGCGATAACGTGTGGGGCACGATTGAAGAAGACGCGTTGCGTCGCGACTTCCGCGTCAACGCGCTTTACTACGACATCAGCGACTTCTCGGTGCGCGATTACGTGGGCGGCATGCAGGACGTGCAAGACCGCGTGTTGCATCTGATCGGCGATCCGGCCACCCGTTACCGCGAAGACCCGGTGCGCATGCTGCGCGCCGTTCGTCTCGCCGCCAAGCTCGATTTCCGCATCGATACTGCGGCGGCCGCGCCGTTCGCCGAGTTGGGCCCGCTGCTGGCCGATGCCGCGCCGGCGCGGCTGTTTGACGAATCGCTGAAGATGTTCCTTTCCGGCCACGGCCTCAAGAGCTTCCGCATGCTCGAACAGACGGGCCTGCTGAAGTTCATGTTCCCAGCCACGGCGCGCGCGCTCAAGCGCGGTGACGAGGCGCTGCGCGCACTGGTCGAACAGGGGCTGGCCAACACTGATGCCCGCGTGGCCGAAGGCAAGTCGGTGACGCCGGCCTTCCTGTTCGCCGTGCTGCTGTGGGGCGAAGTGCGCGATTTGGCCCACACCTGGATGACCAAGGATATGGAGCCAGTGGCCGCGTGGGAGCGTGCCGCGACGCACGTCATCGCTGAGCAGTGCCAGCGCGTGGCCATTCCACGCCGTTTTACGCTCACCATGGAAGAAATCTGGGGCATGCAGCCGCGCTTCGAGCAAGTGCAGCGCAAACGTGTGTTCCGCCTGATGACTCATCCTCGCTTCCGCGCTGCGTTCGATTTCCTGCTGTTGCGCGCGGCCGAATCGCCGGCGGTCCGGCAGTTGGGTGAATGGTGGGATCACGCCCAGCAGTTGCCGCCCGAAACGCTGGCGGCGGCTTTGGCGTCGGGTGGTGCCTCGGGTGGAGCGATTGAGAGCAACACCCCTGCGCCCAAGCCGCGCAAGCGGCGCAGGCGCAAACCGACCTCGAAGTCGGGTGGGAAATCGGATCAGGCGTGACCAAAGGATTCGTTGCGCTGGGCAGTAATCTCGGCGATGCGCGTGGCCAGGTGCTGAGTGCGTTGGACGCGCTGGCCCGCCTGCCGCAAACCCGGCTGCTCGGGCGTTCCTCCTTCTACGTAACGCCGCCGTGGGGCGTACTGGATCAGCCGGACTTCATCAACGCGGTGGCGCACATCGATACAGCGTTGTCGCCGCATGATTTGCTCGACGCCTTGCTGGACATCGAGCGTGCTGCCGGGCGCGTGCGTGACGGTGAGCGCTGGGGGCCGCGCACGCTCGACCTGGACGTGCTGTATCTGGATGGTGTGGCGATATCCGATGAGCGACTCACGTTACCGCACCCCCGCATAGCCGATCGAGCCTTTGTGCTGCTGCCGCTCCATGACCTGGCGCCGGACCTTGTGTTGCCGGGTCAAGGGCGTGTGGCCGACCTGCTTACCCATGTCGATACCGCTGGTTGCGAGCGCCTGCCTTGAGCCATTCACGTCCCACGCGGGATAATCCACGTCTACTTCCGTTCTAGGAAATCATCGTGTACGCGCAAAAAGCGAACGCACCCACGCGCAAGCCAGTCACCGTGCCGGCGCTGCGTGCGATGAAGGCGGAAGGCCGTCGCATCGTTATGCTGACCTGTTATGACGCGAGCTTCGCGGCGCAGTTGGAAATGGCCGGTATCGACGTGGCCTTGGTAGGCGACTCGCTGGGCATGGTGATCCAGGGGCACAAAAGCACTTTGCCGGTCACGTTGGATCACATGGTCTATCACACCGGCATCGTGGCGCGCGGGCTCGACGCGACGCTGCTCATTGCCGACCTGCCTTTCATGGCCGATCGCGATGTTCCGCATGCGCTCGAAGCCGGCGCGCAGTTGGTGGGCGAGGGCGGCGCGGCGATGGTGAAGATCGAGGGTGCGTCGCCGCATATCCTGGAAGTCATCACGGCACTGGTCGAGCGAGCTATTCCCGTCTGCGCGCACCTGGGGCTTACCCCGCAATCCGTACATAAGTTCGGTGGGTTCCGTATTCAGGGGCGTGCGCAGGATGCCGCCGACCGGCTCGTTGAAGAAGCCAAAGCGGTGGAAGCTGCTGGCGCCGACTTGCTGGTACTGGAAGGCATTCCCACGGTCCTGGGCGAACGCATCACGCGGGCTGTCTCCATTCCGACCATTGGTATCGGTGCCGGTCCGCATTGTGACGGGCAGGTGCTAGTCATCCATGACATGCTGGGTGTCACGCCGGGTAAGCGACCGAAATTCAGCAAGGATTTCCTCGCAGGACGCGACTCTGTGGCTGCGGCGATCGCGGCCTATGCCGAGGACGTGCGCAGTGGCACCTTCCCGGCACCGGAACATTGCTTCGACTGAAGCGACAGAGCAAAGCAGAACCGATATGCAAACAGTGCAAGATGCCGCGCAACTGCGCGCCGTCATCCGCGGCTGGCGCGGCCAGGGCCTTACCGTGGGCTTCGTGCCCACCATGGGCAATCTCCATGCCGGTCACCATTCGCTAATCAAGCTGGCCCGCGCCCGGGCAGAGCGCGTGGTCGCCAGCGTCTTCGTCAATCCGACGCAGTTCGGGCCGAACGAGGATTTTGAGCGCTACCCCCGTACCTTGGTGCAGGATCAGGTCGGCCTGGCCGAGCAGGATTGCGATCTGCTGTTCGCGCCGGAAGTCGCCACGCTGTATCCATTCGGTTCCCAGAACAGCGTAAGCCTCCACGTGCCCCAGCTCACCGAGACGCTGGAAGGGGCTCATCGCCCCGGCCACTTCGACGGCGTCGCCACCGTGGTGTGCAAGCTGTTCAACCTGGTTCAGCCGGACCTGGCGGTGTTCGGTCAAAAGGATTTCCAGCAGCTCAAGGTCATCGAGCGCATGGTCCGCGACATGTCGCTGCCAGTGAAGATCATGGGCGCGGCCACCCTGCGTGCCGAAGACGGCTTGGCGCTCAGTTCGCGCAATCAGTACCTCACCCCTGACCAGCGCGCCCTGGCGCCTCAGATCTACGCCACCCTGCAGCAGATGCGAGAGCTCATCGCCAAGGGCCATGCGTGGCATGTGGTGGAGCAGGCTGCTGCGTCCAAGCTGGCGCGGGCGGGTTTCGAGCCGGACTACGCGGCCATTCGCCGCGCCGAAGACCTGGCCGAGCCAGGCGAAGGCGAGACCGACGGCCTGGTCGCCCTGATCGCAGCGCGGCTAGGCTCCACCCGGCTGATCGACAACTTGCCTTTCGACTGAGCATCCCCATTTGTGGCTTGCCGGGACTGTTGTTGCGATGCGGCGCGTCCCGGCGGGATAATGGTGTGCTACGCGGACTGTACCTGCCGGAATTGAAGTCATGAACCTGAACATGCTCAAGTGCAAGATTCACCGTGCCACGGTGACCCATGCCGAGCTCCACTACGAAGGCTCCATCGCCATCGACGGCCTGTTGCTCGATGCCTCTGGCATGCGCGAGTACGAACAGATCCATGCGTGGAACATCAACAACGGCAAGCGTTTCGTCACGTACGCGCTGCGTGCGGAGGAAGGCTCCGGCATCATCTCGGTGAACGGTAGCGCCGCGCATCGTGCACAGCCGGGTGACCTGATCATCATCGCTGCGTTTGCCCAGCTGTCCGAAGCGGAGCTGGAGCAGTTCCAGCCGACGCTGGTGTACGTGGACGCCAACAACGCGATTTCGCACACCAATCGCTCGATTCCGAAGCAGATGGCTGCCGCCTGAAGCATGGGCTCCGCCTTCGGGCGGGGTGTAAGTGCGGTGCAACAAATCTGCTGGCGTGTGGCGCGGAAAGCTGCGTAAGATCGGGATCTCTCCAAGCCAAACATGAGATCCCATGTCGCCCGAGCGCCGTCCGTCCTTCCTGGCAGAACACGTCGACCGTCTGGCCGGCACGCATCTTCGCGAGCTGTTGAAGGACGCCGAGCGTGGCAAGCGACTGCGCCATCGTCTTGGCCCGATCCTGCTCGACCTCAGCCGACAGAAGCTCGACCTCAAGGCGTTGAACGCCTTGGGTGCGCATGTCGAAGCCTCCGGTTGGCAGGCGGCCCGCGACGCTATGTTTGCGGGTGCACCCATCAACACGTCCGAAAACCGCGCGGTGTTGCATACCGCGCTGCGTGCTAGCGGTTCGCAACTGCGGTCACCTGCGCCGCAAGATGCGCTCACGGAAATCGAGCAGACCCTGCAGCGCATTGATGCGCTGGTGAAAGCCATGGAGCTTGGCGATGCCAGCGCCTTCGGCGTCGCTCCAGGCATCACTGATGTAGTGAATATCGGCATCGGCGGCTCGGACCTCGGGCCGCGCCTGGCGGTGCGCGCATTGGCGCCGTATCACGTGCCGGGCCTGCGTAGCCACTTCCTTACCAATGTGGACGGCCAATCGGCCTACGAGTTGATGCACCAGCTCGATCCGAAGCGCACGCTGGTTATCTTGGTGTCCAAGACGTTCACCACGCAGGAAACGCTGCTCAATGGCACTGTTTTGCGCGACTGGATCAGTCGTGCCTACGGCGGCGACAAGCCGGCTGTGTCCCGCCATTTCCTGGCGGTCAGCGCCAACGTCGCTGAGGCGGAAAAGTGGGGTGTGCCGGCCGCGCAGGTTTACCCCATGTGGGATTTCGTCGGCGGCCGTTTCTCGCTTTGGTCAGCGGTGGGGTTGTCGCTGGCGATTGCGATCGGCTCGTACAACTTCCACGAATTGCTGCGTGGCGCGGCATTGGTCGACGATCACTTCCGTTCTGCCGCGTGGTCAGAGAACCTGCCGGTGCTGCTCAGCCTGGTGGAGTACTGGAACCGTAACGCTCAGGGGCGCGGCAGCCGCGCCGTGGTGCCGTACGCGGATCTGCTGACCGACCTTACGTCCTACCTCCAGCAATTGGAGATGGAAAGTCTGGGCAAACAGGTCACGCCGCAGGGGCAGCACGTGACGCAGTCCACCTCGGCGGTAGTGTGGGGCAGCGTGGGAACCAATGCACAGCATGCCTACTTCCAGTCGTTGCACCAGGGCACGGATGTCGTGCCGCTCGAGTTCATCGGTGTTGTAAAGCCCGCGCACGATCTCAACGCCAACCACGAGGCTTTGTTGTCGAACCTGCTCGCGCAGGCAGCGGCGTTGGCGCTAGGCAAAACGCTCGACGAAGCACTGGCCGAAGCGACATCCGGTACAGAAGAAGAGCGTCGTGTGCTTGCAGCCCAACGCACCTTCCCGGGCGACCGCCCGAGCACCGTGATGCTGCTGGATGCGTTGACGCCCGAAAGCCTAGGTGCATTGATCGCTTTGTACGAACACAAGGTGTTCATGCTCGGCCATCTGTGGGGCATCAACGCGTTCGATCAGTGGGGTGTGGAGCTCGGCAAGGCAATCGCGCGACAGATTCTTCCCGCATTGGGCGAAGACGGTGCCAAGCACGCAGGCGCCTTTGATTCGGCAACGCAGGCGTTGATCGAAGCGATCCACGAGCGCCGTACCGCTCAATAACCGTCGTGCCGTGCGGGAGCCCTGTGTGCTCCCGCACGGGGTTAGGCGGCCTGACGGGCGAGTGCCCAGGCCACGTGCTCGCGCACGACGTCCGAAGGATGATCGGCACGTGCAAGCAGCGCCTGTCGCACGTCTTCCGAATGCGGGGCATTGCCGAGGGCGACGGCGATGTTGCGCAGCCATCCTTCGTAACCCGTGCGACGGATCGCCATGCCTTCCGTCCGCTGCAGGAATTCTTGTTCGCTCCAGCCAAACAGTTCCACCAGCTTCGCGCCGTCCAGGCGATGGCGCGGTGCGAAATCCGGCTCTGTCGCGTCCTGCGCAAATTTGTTCCACGGACAGATCAGCTGGCAGTCGTCGCAACCGAAGATACGGTTGCCCATCGGTTCGCGTAGTTCTTCCGGAATACTTCCGCGCAATTCGATGGTGAGATACGAGATGCAGCGCCGCGCATCGAGCTTGTACGGAGCCACGATGGCCTGCGTTGGACAAATGTCGATACAGCGTCGGCAGCTTCCGCAATGCGCGCTGGCCGGCGCATCAAGGGGGAGCGGCAGATCCGTATAGAGCTCGCCAAGGAAGAAATATGAGCCGGCGCTGCGATTGATCAGCACGGTGTGCTTGCCGATCCATCCGAGCCCGGCATTGCGTGCCAGTGCCTTTTCGAGCACTGGTGCCGAGTCGACGAACGCGCGATAGCCGAAGTCGCCGATGGCACCGTGGATGCGTTCGGCCAGTTTCTGCAACCGGTTGCGCATCAGCTTGTGATAGTCGCGGCCCAGCGCGTAACGCGCAACGTAACCAGCCTCGGCATCGTGCAGTACGTTCCATGCGTTACGCGTGCCGGGTGGGATGTAATCCATGCGTACGGAGATCACACGCAATGTGCCCGGCTCCAGTTCGGCCGGGCGGCTGCGCTTGTCGCCATGGCGGGCCATGTATTCCATCTCGCCGTGATGGCCATCGTCGAGCCAGCGCTTGAGATGCAACTCGTCCTCGCCCAGATCGGTGCCGGCGATCCCACAATCGGCAAAACCGAGCTCACCCGCCCAGCGCTTGATGTCGAGCGCGAGCGCAGCGTAGTCGGCAGATGGGGTGGAAACGGAAGGCATGTGCGTATTGTAGGCGCTATGCGTGCCGGCCCCTTCTCGGGCATGCCTATAATTCCCGTCATGACCGCCTCCATCCATCGTCATGAGCTCTACACCGTTGAACAGGTGCGGGCGCTCGACCGCCGCGCCATCGACGTGCTCGGCATTCCAGGCTATGAACTGATGCAGCGTGCCGCCGCTGCTGCCTTGGTCTGCCTGCGCCAGCACTGGCCGCACGCGCGCCGCATCGCGGTGTATTGCGGGCCGGGCAACAACGGCGGGGACGGTTTTTTGCTCGCCGCGCTCGCTCGCGAGGTCGGTATCCATGCGGATGTCTTCGCGTATGGCGAAAGCCGCGGTGAGGATGCCATTCGTGCGCGTCGCGAGTTCGAGCACGGCGGTGGTGCAGTGCACGCATGGCGGGAGGACCTCGAACTTCCGCTGGCCGAAGTGCACGTGGATGCGCTCTACGGCACTGGTCTGCAGCGCGCACTGACACCGGATGTAGCCGCGCTGGTGAACCGCATTCATGCCACGGGGGCACCCGTGCTTGCGCTCGATGTGCCATCTGGCGTGAACGCTGACACGGGCGATGTGCCCGGCGATGCCGTGCAGGCGAGCGTCACCGTGACGTTTATCGCCGCCAAGCGTGGCCTCTGCACCGGGCTCGCACCGGGTTATGTGGGGAGCGTGCAATGGGAATCGCTGGGTTTGCCCGACACGCTGTGGCAGGGGGCTGAGGCGGATGCCGAACTCATGCAGCCCTGGACCCTGCCGCCGCGTCCGCGTCAGGCGCACAAGGGCAACAACGGACATGTGCTGGCGATCGGCGGCGATCACGGCACGGCCGGTGCGATCCGGTTGTGCGGTGAAGCGGCGTTACGCGGCGGTGCGGGACTGGTCAGCGTGGCCACGCGTGCCGAACATCTGATCGCGCTCAACAGCGCCCGGCCCGAACTGATGGCGCACGACGTCAACGGCCCGCAGGCACTGGAAGCTTTGCTGCCGCGCGCCACCGTGCTGGCAGTGGGGCCGGGGCTGGGGCAGGGTGCCTGGGGTCATGCCTTGTGGCTGACCGCGCTGGAGGCCGGCCTGCCGCTGGTGCTGGATGCCGATGGCTTGAACTTGCTGGCGCACGAGCCGCGCGAATTGCCCGGCACAGCTGTGATTACGCCCCATCCGGGAGAAGCGGCACGCCTGCTGGGTTGCGATACCGCGGATGTCGGCAAGGACCGTTTTGCGGCCGTGCGCGAGCTGGCTCGTCGCTATCGTGTGGTGGCAGTGCTCAAGGGGGGCCGGTAGCCTGGTGGCCGATCCCGCAGGCCGCGTGGCGGTATGTCCGTGGGGCAACCCGGGCATGGCCACGGGTGGCATGGGCGATCTGCTGACCGGCATCATTGCCGCGCTGATCGCACAGGGCTGCGATGCCTGGCAGGCGGCCTGCCTTGGCGTGGCGCTCCATGCCCGGGCCGGGGATCTCGCCGCGCGGCAAGGTGGCGAGCGCGGTCTGATGGCTAGCGATCTGCTGGAGCCTCTACGGCGGCTGCTCAATGGACAGGAAGCATGACGGATCCAACCTGGAATCTACCCGACGAGGCGGCCACCGCCGAGCTAGCCACCCGCATGGCCGGTGCCCTGGACGGTGGACTGGTGGTCTATCTGCACGGCGACTTGGGCGCCGGCAAGACGAGCTTTGCCCGCGCCCTGCTCCGGGCGCTGGGTGTGGGGGAGCGGGTCAAAAGCCCAACCTACAGTCTGGTCGAGTCCTATCGTGCCAACGGGCGCGCCGCGTGGCACCTGGACCTTTATCGCATCGCTGATCCGGGGGAGTTGGAGTGGCTGGGGCTGGACGCCTTGTCCGACCCGGCCGCCCTTGTCCTGGTCGAATGGCCGGAGCGTGGCGCTGGGGCGCTTCCTGCGCCCGACCTGATCGTGCATCTGGGTTATGCGGGCACCGGGCGCAAAGCCCGAATGGAAGTGCGCACAGAGCGTGGCGCGGCCATCACCTCACACCTGGGCTGAACTCGTGTTCGGCTGTCGATGCGCCTAAGTATCGGTACTTGCTGAGATTTTTGTCATGGCTTGAGCTGGCAGCTAAGCCTTCAGTTTGCGTGGCTTGCAGCCGATAGCTGGATGCCGACTGACGAAAGCTGTGCAGGTTATGGAAATTCAAGGGAAAACCTCTTGCAATCGTGAGGCCGCTGGGCTTCAATTCCGCTCCATGAAGGGATTAAGGACGCATCCTGTTTTGCTTGGCGCCGTGGCCTTGCTCGCCGTGGTGCCTTTTTGCGTCGCCCGCGCGGCCGACGTGAAGTCCGCCCGTGTCTGGGCAGGCCCCGAATACACCCGTGTCGTGCTGGACGTGTCCGGCCCGGTGACCTACAAGCTCAACCAGGACGGTGACGAGCTGACGGTTGACGTCAACGCCAGCACCATCGCCAGTGGCTTCAGCTCGCCGGGTGCCACGGGCCTATACAAGGGCCTGAGCGGGGCAAAGCAGGGCAATAACGTCCGCCTGACTGCGAAAATCGACCCCTCCAGCAGCGTCAAGAGCTTCCTGCTCAAGCCGCAGGCCGATTACGGCTACCGGCTGGTGGTCGACCTGTACCCGGGCAATGGCAGTGTGGCCAAGTCGGCGCCGGTGAAGTCATCCGTATCCACATCGGCCCCATCAGACAGCAGCGATGGGGACAGCGACAGCGCCACGACCGCCGCGAACGTGGTCCCGCCGACTGCCGTCGTTCAGGCGCCGACCCCTGCGCCTGATCCGGTGCGCAGCACGGGCAAATCCTCGATCAAGCCGACCCAGAGCGGTATGGCCTCCACGCGCGCCGCTGCCGCATTGCTCAACGGCGAGCGCAAAGTGGTCATCGCCATCGATGCCGGCCATGGCGGCGAAGATCCCGGCGCACACGGCCCCGGCGGCACGCTGGAAAAGAACGTCACCCTGGCGGTGGCTCGCCAGTTGGCCGACCAGATCAACCAGCAGCCCGGCATGCGTGCCGTGCTGACGCGCAGCGCCGACTTTTTCATCCCGCTGGCGCAGCGCTACCAGATCGCCCGCAACAACTCCGCCGACCTGTTCGTGTCGATCCACGCCGACGCCTTCATCAACGGCGACGCCAAGGGTTCCTCCGTGTGGGTGCTATCGCCGCGCGGCAAGACCAGCATGGCAGCCCGCTGGCTGGCTGACGGCCAGAACCGTGCCGACCTGATCGGCGGTGTCACGCTGGACGACAAGAACGACGGCTTGGCCGCCGTGCTGCTGGACTTGCAGCAGGGCTATTCCATGCAGGCGAGCGAATCGGTTGCCGGCAATGTGCTCAAGGCGTTGGGCAATATGGGTCCGACGCACCGCGGCTACGTGGAGCGCGCGAACTTCGTGGTGCTGCGCTCGCCGGACGTACCGTCGATCCTGGTCGAGACGGCCTTCATCAGTAACCCGGACGAAGAGCGCAAGCTGCGCGACCCTTCGCACCAGGCGCGCCTCGCCACCGCGGTGATGGGTGGTATCCGAGGCTATTTCGAATCCACGCCGCCGCCGGGTAGTTGGTTCGCCGCCCAGGCATCCCGTCGCAACGGCATGGCGAATGTCGCCACCTCGCAGGGCGACTATGAGACCTCGGCCAAGGCGACCCGCGCCGTGGCCCAAGCCATGGCTTCCACGCCCAGCGCTTCCTCCCGCGCCGATGACGGCGTGCAAGACTTGCATCGTGTGGAGCGCGGTGAAGACCTGCGCAGCATCGCCAAGCAGTATGGTGTGAGCATCAGCGCGATCAAGAACGCCAACAAGCTCGACAGCGACAGCAGCGTACATGTCGGCATGATGCTGGCCATCCCGGCCAGTTGAGTCGGGTTTACCAAGGTTTGAACGAAGCGCCGCCCCTGGGGCGGCGCTTTTGCTTTCGCCCCGGGGCGACAGGCTCTAAGCTTTGGTAATGCCAGTCATTCGTCCCCTCCCACCCGAACTCATCAATCAGATCGCTGCCGGTGAAGTGATCGAGCGACCCTCTTCCGTCGTGAAGGAACTGGTCGAAAACAGTCTCGATGCGGGTGCCACGCGCATTGAAGTAGATATCGAGCAGGGCGGTGCCCGGCTGATCCGTGTGCGCGATGACGGTTGCGGCATCGTTCCCGACGAATTGCAGCTGGCGGTCGCCTCGCATGCCACCAGCAAGATCGGCAGCTTTGACGATCTTGAGCATGTCGCGAGCATGGGCTTTCGCGGCGAAGCGCTGGCCTCTGTGTCCTCAGTGGCGCGGTTCGCGCTGACGTCGCGCGCGCAGGGCATGGATACGGCATTCCGCATCGAAGTGGATGGCGGCAAGATGCAGGCCGCCCGCCCAGCGCAGCACCCGCAGGGCAGCAGCGTGGAAGTGCGCGACCTGTTCTACAACGTGCCGGCGCGACGCAAATTTCTCCGTGCCGAGCGTACCGAGTTCGCGCATATCGATGATCTGCTGAAGTCGTTGGCATTGGCGCGTAGCTCGGTGGAATTCCGCTTGAGTCACAACGGCAAGCCAGTCCGCATCCTCAAGGCGGCACGCGACGAAAGCGCGGCGTTGCTACGCGTGGCGGAAGTGATGGGCGAGGATTTCCCGGCCCAGTGCCTGCGCATCGACCACGCTGCGGCCGGCCTGCATTTGTCGGGCTGGGTGGGTTTGCCGACGGCGTCGCGCTCGCAGGCGGACTCGCAATACTTCTACGTCAACGGACGATTGGTGCGCGATCGAATCGTTGCGCACGCCGTGCGCCAGGCTTATGCCGATGTGCTTTTCCACGGGCGTCATTCGGCGTTCGTGCTGTACCTCGAACTGGATCCTGTCGGTGTGGATGTGAACGTGCATCCGGCCAAGCACGAAGTCCGTTTCCGCGAGCAGCGGTTGGTACACGATTTTCTGTTCCGTACCCTGCACGAAGTACTTGCGCAGACGCGCGCCGGCAACACGGGTTTGCCCGCGAGCGAACCGTTGTCACCCGTCATGGCATCGTCTTACGGCATGGCGCCACCGTCGGCGCAGCCAATGTCCGCACCGGCATGGCCGAACGCTTTCAGCCAGAGCCGCTTGAGTCTGGGTGTGAGGGACCAGCCGCTGGCCGGTTACGCCGCGTTGCTGGGCGAACCGGCTAACGCACCCACGGCGCTGGCCTTCGCCACCCATGCACCGCTGCCCGAAGCCAGCGAGGAAGAGGCGCCGCCGCTGGGCTTTGCGCTCGCCCAGCTCAAGGGCATCTACATCCTCGCGGAAAATGCGTTTGGGTTGATCCTCGTGGATATGCACGCGGCGCACGAACGCATCACCTACGAAAAGCTCAAGACTGGCCGTGCGTGCAGCAACCTGCGCTCGCAGATGCTGCTGGTGCCGTTGAACGTATCGGTGAGTGCGAAAGAAGCCGCCGCTGCGGAAGAACATGCGGACGCTTTGGCGGAGTGGGGCCTGGAACTGTCGCGCAGTGGTCCGTCCGGCGTCGTGGTTCGGCGGATTCCCGCCTTGCTGGAAGGGGCTGACGTCGCCCAGCTGTGTCGCGACGTACTTGGCGAGCTGGCGCAGCACGGCAGTTCGCGCCGCCTGCAGGAGTTGGAAAACGAACTGCTCGCCACCATGGCTTGTCATGGCTCGGTGCGCGCCGGTCGGCGTCTCACCCTTCCTGAAATGAATGCTTTGTTGCGAGAGATGGAGGCGACCGAACGTTCCGGGCAATGCAATCATGGACGCCCGACCTGGACCCAGCTCAGCCTGCCGGAACTGGACAAGCTGTTCCTGCGCGGACGCTGACCGTTTTCCGGGAAGGTGTGTGCTTGCCACGTCGCCAAATGGACGGCCATACTCGGAACCTCGTTTCGACGGACCTCATCATGTTGCGTACCGCCGTACTCGCTTTGGCCCTGACCCTTGGAGTTGCCACCGTGCAAGCCCAGACCAGCGACGCCGCCGCGTCGACCGATTTCTCCCAGCAGAACACCCACTGGCGGAACAAGCGCCTGGCCAGCCTCACGGCCCCGAACGGCTGGTTGAGCCTGATCGGCCTGGACTGGCTCAAGGATGGCGCCAATCGTGTAGGCAGCGCGTCCGACAATGACGTCGTGCTCAAGGCCGGCCCCGCGCATCTTGGCATGGTGACGGTGGCGAAGGACGGCAGCCTCCATATCGTCCTGGATAAGCACAGCGCTGCCACCGTCAACGGTCAGTCCGTTACCGAGGCGGCGCTGATCGATGACGCCCACGCCGGCGACGGCAGTCCTTCCGTGGTGGCGTTTGGTTCGGTGAGCTTCCTTGTCATCGAGCGCGACGGCCGTAAGGCGTTGCGCGTGAAGGACAGCAACGCCGAAACGCGCTCGCATTTCCAGGGGCTGGACTATTACCCGGCCGATCCCTCGTGGCGCATCGTGGCCGACTGGGTGCCGTTCAATCCACCGCACGAGCTGGAGATTGGCTCGGTGCTGGGGACGATCAACAAGGAAAAGGTGCCGGGCAAGGCCGTGTTCCATCGCGATGGCCACACCTACGAGCTGATGCCGATTCAGGAAGAGCCCGATTCGCTGTTCTTCGTGATCGCGGATCGCACGTCTGGCAAGGAAACCTACGGTGCGGCGCGTTTCATGTATGCGGATCTGCCGAAGGACGGCAAGGTCGTGCTGGACTTCAATCGCGCCTACAACCCGCCGTGCGCGTTCACGCCGTACGCGACATGTCCACTGGCACCGCCGGAAAACCGCATGGACCTCGCGGTGACCGCGGGCGAGAAGAAGTACAAGGGCGGTCACTGACCGCAGCGCCCACGGAGTCGCCACGACGGCCAGCCCTTGCGCTGGCCGTCGTGCTTTTGGATCAGCGGCCCTTGAACTCTGCCTTGCGCTTTTCCAGGAACGCCGTGGTGCCTTCGCGCATATCCTCGGTGGCGAAGGCCAGAGCGAACGCCTGTGTTTCAAACTCCAGGCCCTGGTCGATGCTGGTTTCACCGCCTTGCAGGACTGCGTCCAGAATGCCGGCCGCAGCCAGCGGGGCGGCTGCCGCCAACTGGTCAGCTATGGCGTTCACGGTGTCGTCCAGCGCCTCAGGCGCTACCACGCGCGTGACCACGCCCAGTTCGTAGGCGCGCTGGGCGCCGATCGGGGTGCCCAGCAGGCACAGCTCCAGCGCTGCGCCGCGGCCGGCCAGGCGCAACAGGCGCTGCGTGCCGCCGAAGCCGGGGATCAGGCCGAGGTTGATCTCGGGTTGGCCGAACTTGGCTTTCTCGCTCGCCACGCGCAGGTGGCAGCACATGGCCAGTTCCATGCCGCCGCCGAGGGCGAAGCCCTGGATACGGGCGATGACCGGTTTGCCCAGGCGTTCGACCAGGCTCATCAGGCGCTGGCCGGCACGCGAGAAGCCCTGCGCCTGGACCGGCGTGTAACCATTCATTTCCGAGATGTCCGCGCCGGCCACGAAAGCCTTCTCACCGGCGCCGGTCAGCACCACCACGCGCACGGCGTCGTCCTGGGCGGCCTGGGAGAACGCCAGGGTCAGCTCGTTGAGCGTCTCGCGGTTGAGCGCATTGAGCTTGTCCGGGCGGTTGACGGTGATGGTGCGCACCGCGCCGCGGTTGGCGATTTCCAGGTTGCGATAGGCCATGATTCCACTCCGGCAGGAAAAGCGACGATGGTACCAGCGGGAACCTTTGGCGCCCCGGATGTTCTCAGCAGGGACGCCGGATCGTCCGGTTCCGCTGCATGAATCGCCCGGACGGCTTAGGATGGGCGAATTGCGGCTGCAATGGAGGAAGGCATGGCACAACTGCGTTGGCTCGCGCTGGGCATCCTGATGTGGGGTGTCGTGGCGCATGCCCAGGACAGTGGGGCCCCGCAGGACCAGTCCCAGGTCAAGCTCGACAAGAACAAACTGTCCTACGCCATTGGCTACCAGATCGGCAGTCAGTTCGCCAACGGCGATCCGGACGTGGACATTCCCACCTTGGTGCGTGCCATCCAGGACGCATACACCAAGAAGCGCCCGACCGTGCCCATGCGGGACATGCACGATCAGCTGCGCGAGCTCGACGAGCAAATGCATACGCAGGCGTTGGCGCAGTTCAAACAGGCTGCAGAAAACAATGCGCGCAAGAGCGCCGACTACATGGAGCGCAACAAGGCGAAGCCCGGTGTCATCCAGCTTCCCTCAGGCATCCAGTACGAAATAGTGAAGAAGGGCACAGGCACCAAGCCCGTGCCGGAAGGCTCGGTGGTGACCGTGAACTTCCGTGCCATGCTGATCGACGGTACCGAATTCGATAGCTCGTGGGCGCATGGTTCGCCAGTCAGTTTCGTGGTCAACAACAAGGTGATCCCGGGCTGGCAGGAAGTGATCCAACGCATGCACGTGGGTGACTTGTGGAAGGTCACGGTGCCGCCCAGCCTTGCCTACGGTGTGAAGGGTGACCCGCCGCGCATCGGTCCCAACGAAGCACTCGTCTTCGAAATCGAGTTGCTCGAAATCAAGCCCTGATGCCTCGCGGTCGCGGGCCTGGCGCACGTCGCCAGGCCTCGGCTGAGTGGCCGCCGTGATAATATGTGCGCTTCCTAGGCACGCTCTGGTGCCGCACCTCACCGGTAGTTTCCCGCGGCATGACGGCAGCTGACAGCTCCCCTGTTTCTCCCAGTAATCCACTCAGTCCGTGCATCGGCATTTGCCGTCTGGATGAGCGCGGTTACTGTGAGGGCTGCCTGCGCACCGGCGACGAAATTGCCCGCTGGCGTGGCATGGGCGAGCAGGAACGGCTCCACTACATGCGTGACGTGCTTCCCGCGCGGAAGCAGCCGTGACGGCGGAGTGGCTGGCCGACCTGAATCAGGCCGTGCTGCCGTTGTCGACACCGCCGAGCGGGCCGGGTTGGAACCATACGGACATGGCCGAGCTGATCGGCGACAAGCCGCGTCGGCCTGCAGCGGTGTTGGTGGGCGTACGTGAAGGCGTGCAGCCACGCTTGGTGCTGACCGTACGAACCGACCACCTGCAGGACCATGCCGGTCAAGTCGCGTTTCCCGGTGGTCGCACGGATCCCGAAGACACTGACGCCATCGCCACTGCCTTGCGCGAAAGCGAGGAAGAGATCGGTCTGGCGCGCCGTCTGGTGACGCCGCTAGGCTTTTTGGACCGCTTTGAAACCATCAGCGGCTACACCATTACGCCGGTGGTGGCGCGCATCGATCCCGAAGCGCGTCTGTATCCGGCGCCGGCCGAAGTGGCCGAAGTATTCGAAGTGCCGTTGTCGTTCTTCCTTGAACCGCGCAATCTCAAGCGATACACCATGGACTTCCGCGGCCATCGTCGCGACATGGTGGAGTTCGTGCACGGCGGCCACCGCATCTGGGGTGCCACGGCTGCCATGGTGTTCAACCTCCTGCAGAGGATGGGACGCATATGACATTCAAGACCACGCTGATCAACGTCGAAGAACTGGCCGTACTCGCGCCCGACGATGTGCTGATCGTGGACTGCCGTTTCGACCTCATGGCGCCCGGTAGCGGCGAGCGTGACGTCGGTAAGGGTGAACGTGATTACCGCGAAGGGCACATTCCTGGTGCGGTCTACGCCAGCCTTGATACCGACCTGTCCGATCTCTCGCGCAAAGCAGAGGGACTGGGGCGTCACCCGCTGCCTCTGGAGAAAACCTTCTCTGATGTGCTGTCCCGATGGGGCTGGCGCGACGGCACGCAGATCGTGTGCTACGACGCTGCGAATGGTTCGCTGGCCGCGGCGCGGTTGTGGTGGTTGCTGAAGCTTGCTGGCATTCGTGACGTGGCGGTACTCGACGGTGGCTATCAGGCGTGGGTAGCAGTGGGCAAGCCGGTGGAGTCGGGCGATGTGCATCGGACGTCCCGCCCGGTGTCACTGCATTTCGATACCAGTCGATACATCGTGGATCATGCCTCGCTGCGCAGTGATGCGCATCGCATGCTTATCGATGCACGCGCTACGCCACGCTATCGCGGTGAGGTCGAGCCGATCGATCCGGTGGGCGGCCATGTGCCGGGCGCATTCAGTCGCCCGTTCTCGGAAAATCTTCGCGTGGATGGCCGTTTCAAACAGGCTGCCGAGCTGCGTAAGGAATTCGAGGCCTTACTCGGCACGCACGCGCCGCAAGATGTGGTGCACATGTGTGGCTCTGGCGTCACCGCGTGCCACAACCTGCTGGCGATGGAGCATGCGGGCCTGTCAGGGGCGCGGTTGTACGCGCCGTCCTGGAGCGGTTGGGTGAGTGATGCGAATCGCCCTGTGGCCAAGGGCGCCGAGCCGGGCTGATGCCGCTTTCATCTGCAGAAGCGCACGTTGTGCGCTGCTGCAGGAAAGAGGTATCAGTCTTTCTTTTTCAGGCGTGCGACAAGCTTCTCCAGCACCGCCTGAGTTTCCGGATGGAAGTACGCATCGACAAACTCGTTGATCGGCAGCTTTTCTGGATGTGCCCAAATCGCTGTGAGGTCCGCGCGCGCAATGGTGCGCGTCCTGAGCATGGCGTTGGAGGGCAGGGCAAGCATGACTTGCATCCACGCTACCGCACGCGTCACCACCTGATCGACATGGGTGAGTTCGTCCACCAGGCCGATGGCCAGGGCTTCAGCCGACTCGACCATCGCGCCCGCCACCATCAGCCGTTCGGCGCGATAACTACCCACAATGCGGCGCAGCGCCATCTGGATGCTTTCCGGCACCACCAGGCCGACCTGCACTTCGTTGAGGCCGATACGGAACGGACCGTCTGCCATCACGCGGTAGTCGCAAAACAGCGATAACACCGCACCGCCCGCGGGGCTGTGCCCGGTGATGGCGGCGACGACGGGCACGGGTGACGTGGCGAGCTTGGAGCAGGTGAGAAAGAACTCGCGCCAGAAATCGCGCACGCCATCGCGGTCACGTCCGAGCAGCGAGGGTACATCGACACCGGCAGAGAACATGCCGGGCATGCCCGACAGCACGAGGCCACGTGCGCCACCAGCGACGGCGTTGTCGACTGCATCGCGGATCGCGCGCAACAGGTCGACATTCAGCGCGTTCACCGGCGGACGCGTCATGTTGATTTCGGTGATGGCGTCGTGCGTGATCAGATTGAGCATGGCGATAGGCCGGGAATGAGTGAGAGAGGTGTGTGGCGAGAGTAGCAAAGACCACGAGGCCCCGCTTTCTCTCGCCACTCAGTCCGTTTCACTCGTTGCTCACCCCTGCGGGTTGTCGTCTGCCGTCCACTGGTAGCGCACCGCATAGTCAAGCGTTGCCTTGCCGTTGGCTGGCACCGTCACCTTGAATTCCAGTGTGTCGGTGGTTTGCGAACTCGGCTTGCTGCTCGATGACACCAGGGTCCACTGGCGCCACCGCTGAGGATGCTCACGCACCGTCACCGTGCGCGGACTGTCGCCAGCATTGGTCAGCGTAATGCGGAAGGATTCGTCCAGCGTGCGGCCGTTCTTGTCGACGTGGAACGCGGTACGTTCGTGATTGCCACGCAGGTCGAAGGACTGGCCCAGCGTGATGCGTGCATCCTCGCCCTTGGGTGTGTCGTTGATACGGCCTTCGCCGATGAATTGCGGCGTGCCGTTGCGATCAGCGGTGAGCACGCGGAGATAGCCGGCGGGCAGGCTGTCGAAGGCATGGAACTGCAGCGTGCTGACGATGCCTGTGTTCTCACCGCCGGGTGCGAAGTCCTGGCCGATCATCGGCTGCGGTGGTACCCAACCGCCGCCATTTTCGTACAGTGACGTGCGTTCGCATTCGATCGTGCGGGTGGTGTACAGCGGTACCTGGCTCACGCTGCCGTCCGGCAGGTCCACGGCGCCCGGCAGCGTGTAGGTGCGGTAGTCGGCCAGCGTTGATTGTTCGGGCATGGCCCTGTCAGCGGCCTGGGCCTTCATGGCAAAAGCCATGGGGCGCGGTCCACCGACGGGCTTGGCGATCTGCGGCTCTCCTGCGACCAGGGTCAACTGCACATTGCTCCAGTCGCGACCGCTGCGGTTGGCGATGCTGGCGCGGGATTCGAACTGCATCTTGCAGCCATCGCCCGGTGCCAACGTACCCACGTAAGCGGCACGCCAGCCGAGTCCCGACGTGGTGTAGCTCAAGGTGGCCTGTGCCTTGCCGGCGCGTTTGGCGTCGACGCGCAATTGCAGGCTGGCGCCAGTCTGGAAGCTGCCTTGCGCGCGCACGGCGGCGTAATCGCGGATCAGGCTGGTACGGCCGGAGGCATCTTGCACGAGCAGCCCGTCATCAGCGCGCAGCAGCGTGCCGTTGGCCAGCGGCTGACCGCTGGTGGCGAGGACTTCTACGGGTTGGCCGATCAGGCTACCCAATGCGGCGTTCTGGCCCTGGCCGAGGCGCAGTCGCTGGGAAATCACCTGGGCGGCGTCGCCGTCGACACTCAGTGCCATGGCTTCCGGGTCAAGGTACTGCGGCAGGCCGCCGAGGCTGATGTCCTGCGTGCCGGACTTGAGATCCAGTTGGCGGGGCTCGCGAGCCACGGCATAGCCAGCATGCACGCTACCGCTGTCACCGGCGCTGTAGAGCGCGGTGTCGTCACTACGATACAGGGTGAGCGTGGTGGAAGAGGGGGCGGCGATGGCGCCAGCGCCGGTGCCGGCGGCCATGGCAAAGGCAAGGGTACGAAGGGGAAGCGGGATCACGGTCGAACTCCTTTCGGGTGGTCGCCGTTGATAGTACGGATGCCGCATGAAGCTGCGGCATCCGTCGAGCCGAAGGGCTTAACCCCGAATGCCGGTTGGGTCGTTCAAGCGCCCGCTTCGGCAGCGTCGCGGATCGACTGCGGTAGCGGCACGGGTTTGCCCGTGGCCGGGTCCATCCACACCATGACCACCTTGCCGTCGCTGTAGAGCGCGCCATCGTTCGCGTTGACGATGCGGTGGGCGATGGTGACCGAGCTGTTGCCCAGGCGCTCGCAGAACAGCTCCACGTTCAACTGGGCCGGCCATTCGATCGGGCGGCGATAGTTCAGCTCGCTCGCCGCCAGCACGGGCATCGAATGCTCGTCGAACCAGCCCGGCACGTGCTGCAGCCACTGCAGGCGCGCCTCTTCAAGGTAGGTGAGGTAGTTTGAATTGTTGACGTGATTGAACGCATCCAGGTCACGCCAACGCACGCCGATGGGGGCGACGAACAGTGGGCCGCTCGCCGCCTCCGGTGCCTGTGCGTCGTCCGTCACGGCCGGGGCAGCTTCCTGCACCTCGGCCTTGCGGGAACGTGTGCGCTTCTCAGGCACTGTTTCGGTGGAACTCATGCAGTCTTCTTCCGTAATGCGGGTTTGCTCTTGCCATTGCTCTCGGCCTTGGTCGCCTTGGCCGCCTTGGTGGGCTTCATGTCGAGGTGCGGGGCAAGGAAGTGTCCGGTATGCGAACCCGGCGTGGCAGCCACCTGCTCCGGCGTGCCGGTTACGAGGATGCGACCACCACCGGCACCACCTTCCGGGCCGAGATCGACCAGCCAATCGGCGGTCTTGATCACATCGAGATTATGCTCGATCACTACCACCGTGTTGCCCTGTTCCACCAACTGGTGCAGCACGTCGAGCAACTGCTCAATATCGTGGAAGTGCAGGCCAGTGGTCGGCTCGTCAAGGATGTACAGCGTGCGGCCCGTGTCGCGCTTGGACAGCTCCTTGGACAGCTTCACGCGTTGTGCTTCGCCACCGGACAGCGTGGTCGCACTCTGGCCGAGCTTGATGTAATCCAGGCCCACGGCGCGCAGCGTTTCAAGCTTGCGTGCGATGGTCGGCACGTTCTCGAACAACTTCAGCGCATCCTCCACGGTCATGCCGAGCACGTCGGCAATGGTGTGGCCCTTGTAATGCACTTCCAGGGTTTCGCGGTTGTAGCGCTTGCCGTGGCAGACGTCGCAGGGCACGTACACATCCGGCAGGAAGTGCATCTCGACCTTGATCATGCCGTCGCCTTCGCAGGCCTCGCAGCGGCCGCCGCGCACGTTGAAGCTGAAACGGCCTGGCGTGTAGCCACGGGCGCGTGCTTCCGGCACCTGCGCGAACAGTTCGCGCAGCGGCGTGAACAGGCCAGTGTAGGTGGCAGGATTGGAGCGTGGTGTGCGGCCAATCGGCGACTGATCGATGTCCACCACTTTGTCGAATAGCTCCAGGCCTTCGATGGACTTGTACGGCGCCGCCTTTTCGCCGGAACCATTGAGTTCGGTGGCGGCAAGGCGGTACAGCGTGTCGTTGATTAGCGTGGACTTACCCGAGCCGGACACGCCTGTCACGCAGGTGAACAAGCCCGCGGGAATGGCGAGGTCGACGTTCTTCAGGTTGTTGCCGTGAGCGCCCTTCAGGTGCAGCCAAGAGTCGGGGTCGAGCTGCTGGCGGCGTTCCTCTGGCACCTTGATGCCGCGCTTGCCGGACAGGAACTGGCCGGTGACGGAGCGCGGCGAGGTCAAGATGTCCTTGAGCGTGCCTTCTGCGACGATTTCGCCGCCATGCACACCCGCGCCGGGCCCGATATCGAGAACGTGGTCCGCCATGCGGATGGCGTCTTCGTCATGCTCGACCACGATCACTGTGTTGCCTAGGTCGCGCAGACGCGTCAGCGTGCCCAGCAGGCGCTCATTGTCGCGCTGGTGCAGGCCGATGGATGGCTCGTCGAGCACGTACATCACGCCGACCAGGCCGGCGCCAATCTGCGAGGCGAGACGGATGCGTTGAGCCTCGCCACCGGAGAGCGAATCCGCCTGACGATCCAGCGTGAGGTAGTTGAGGCCCACATCGTTAAGGAACGTGAGGCGCTCTCGGATCTCCTTCACGATCTTCACGGCGATCTCGCCGCGCCAACCGGTAAGGGTCAGCTTCTCGAAAAAGGCGAGCGCATCGTCGATGGAGCGCGAGGTCAGCGAGGGCAGGGCGTGGTCGGCCACGAACACGTTGCGTGCCGAGCGGTTCAGGCGCTGGCCTTCGCATTCGCGGCAGGCCTGGTCGCTGATGTACTTAGCCAATTCCTCGCGTACCGCGGGGGATTCGGTTTCCTTATAGCGGCGTTCCATGTTCGGGAGGATGCCTTCGAACGCGTGTTCGCGCGTTACCCGGCCACCGCGTTCGGTGATGTACTTGAACGCGATCAGCTCCTTTCCGCTGCCGTAAAGCACGGCCTTCTGGACGTCCGTCGGCAGCTTGCGCCACGGCGTGTCCACGTCGAACTTGTAATGCGCAGCCAGCGACAGCAACAGCTGGAAGTAGTGCGCGTTGCGACGATCCCAGCCACGGATGGCGCCACCCGCGAGCGACAACTCCGGATGCGCTACGACGCGCGTAGCGTCGAACACCTGCGTCACGCCCAGGCCGTCACAGGTCGGGCAGGCGCCGACGGGTGAGTTGAAGGAGAACAGGCGCGGTTCCAGCTCCGGCAGCGAGTAATCGCAGACCGGGCAGGAGTAACGCGAGGACAGCAATTGTTCCGGCGCCTTGGCATCGTCCATGTCGACCACGATGGCCAGGCCGTCGCCCAGGCGCAGCGCGGTCTCGAACGATTCGGCCAGGCGCTGCTTGATGTCGTCGCGCGGACGGAAGCGGTCGATCACCACTTCGATGGTGTGCTTTTGGCGCAACGTCAGAGGCGGCACTGCATCCAGGTCGTACACGGCGCCGTCGACGCGGGCGCGCACGAAACCTTGTGCGCGCAGCTGATCGAACACCTGCACGTGCTCGCCCTTGCGCTCGCGGATCACGGGCGCAAGCAGCATGAAGCGCTTGTCGGCGTCCATGGCGAGCGTAGAGTCCACCATCTGGCTCACCGTCTGCGCTTCCAGCGGAATGCCGTGGTCCGGGCAGCGCGGCGTGCCCACGCGGGCATATAGCAAGCGCAGGTAGTCGTAGACCTCGGTGATCGTGCCCACGGTCGAGCGCGGATTGTGCGAGGTCGACTTCTGTTCGATGGAAATCGCTGGCGACAGGCCCTCGATATGGTCGACGTCGGGCTTCTCCATCATCGACAGGAACTGACGGGCATACGCCGACAGCGACTCGACATAGCGGCGCTGACCCTCGGCATAGATGGTGTCGAAGGCCAGCGAGGACTTGCCCGAGCCCGACAGCCCGGTGATCACGATCAGCTTGTCGCGGGGCAGGTCGAGGTCGATGTTTTTGAGGTTGTGCGTGCGCGCACCGCGAATGCGGATGGTGTCCATGTCGCCCGGGATAGTCGATGGGAGAAGGGGGAAACTGTACTATATCAAACTTGTCAGTACGGTTATTGCCGGCTGACCCCATCCAACAATCTCTTAAGACGAAGATCCGGCCGAGTATGGCCTAATGGAATCTTTCGTCGGTTTCCGGCCGACATAACGGACTAGAGAGTGCGGATGGGCAAGTTGAGCAGATGGGGTGCCGCCATTGCGCTTGCAATGGGCGTGGGACAAGCCATGGCGTCATCGGCGCCGGCGACCGAGGACCAGGTTCGCCAGCTGATGGAAGTGGTCGGGCTTGGCAAGATGCTGCTGCAGATGAATACCCAGGCAGTGACCACGCTGGAGCAGTCGATGCCCTGCGTGCAGCCCGAGTTCTGGCAGAACTATATGGACGCCAACCAGACCCAGCTGTTTATCGGCCGGTTGGTGCCCGTCTGGCAGCGCCATTTCACCTCCGACGAGATGAACGGCCTGCTGAAGTTCTACCGCTCACCATTGGGCCAGAAGGTCATTACCGAAATGCCCACCACCATGGCTGAAGCCAACCAGGCCGGCCAGCAGTGGAGCCACGAGCGCAGCGATCAGATGGTCAACGAGCTCAAGCAGATGGGCACCTTGGACAGCACCGGCCGCTGTCCCGCCAAGATCGCCGTCACACCAGCACCTGCCGCTTCCGTGGCTGGGGCAACTGCAATCACGAAGACCGAAACAGGATCCGACGCGGAAGAGGCCAAGCCGGCGGCGCACTCCACCCATACCACCTCGCACGCCAAGACCCCGGTCAAGAAGACCACTGCCAAGCCTGCGCCCAAGAAGACCACGCCTGCCAAGACCACCAGCAAGGCGCCAGCCAAAACGGATAGCAAGGCCGCGCCGGCGAAGAAGGACACCAAACCCGCCAGCCAGCCCAGCGGGCAGAGTGGTCAGTAATTGACCAGATCCCTTCAGGCCCGCTATACTCCCGAGTTCGCCGGTGTCCAATTGGGCCCGGCGAGCCCAAGAGAATAACGACAGAAGGGATATTCCCATGAGTTACGCAGTCATCAAGACCGGCGGCAAGCAGTACCGTGTTCAGCAGGGCGACGTCCTGCGCGTGGAGCTGCTCAACGCCGAAGAAGGCGCCGCCTTCACCTTCGACCAGGTTCTGCTGGTCGGTGCCGGTGAGTCGATCACCGTGGGTGCCCCGATCGTGGCCGGTGCCACCGTCAGTGCCACCGTGCGTAAGCACGGCCGTGCCGACAAGATCCGCATCATCAAGTTCCGCCGCCGCAAGCACCACAAGAAGCAGCAGGGACATCGTCAGCATTTCACCGAAGTCGAGATCACGGGCATCAACGCCTGATTAGCCGGAGCAAATAGTCATGGCACATAAAAAAGGCGTAGGTTCGTCCCGCAACGGTCGCGATTCGAACCCTAAGTACCTCGGCGTCAAGATCTACGGTGGTCAGGCCATCGAGGCCGGCAACATCATCGTGCGTCAGCGCGGCACCAAGTTCCATGCCGGTACCGGCGTGGGCGTGGGTCGTGACCACACGCTGTTCGCCTTGGTTAATGGCACCGTTGAGTTCAAGACTCGCGGCGCCGAAGGCCGTAAGTTCGTCAGCGTCGTCAAGGTTTGATTGCCTAGGCGTTGAAGCGAAAGCCCCGCTTCGGCGGGGCTTTTTGTTTCCAGGAACGGGTTTATCGGAGGACTGCAGGGATGGTCAGGCCTAAGATTTGCCGCTGGGTTTCGCTCGTAACGGTACTGTTTGTTGCGGGTTGCGGTTCCCACTCCATGGAAACTCAGGAGCCGCCCCTTCCTGATGTTCGGTATGACCGTTTGCAGGGCCATGTCGAGCAGGCAAGCGTCAAGATCTACCTGCTTGAGCGCCCAGCCGATATGGCCGCGGCGCTCGCTTCTCCGGAGACCTTTTCGCCGCCGACTGACCTACCGGCCAAGTCGAAGGACGGTGAGGATGTCACCGAGAGGGCCGTGGAAATGCACTATGGGCCGACTGGGAATACACTGACCTTCCGGACGGTGTTTCTGTCTTTGGGTGGCAGTGAGTTTACGGTCACGGCTTCGCCCAAGGCGCCGGGTTTGCGTAGCCTGCAATGCGAAGGTTCGCTGGTTTACAAAGGTGGTCCCGAACACCCGTTTTCGTGTGGTCGTGGCGAATGGAGCTATCGATCGCCTGGCGTTTGGCGAATGATGGTTGATAGCCAGACAAGCACGTCAGTCATTGAGCGGCAGGTCGATCCGCAAGGACGCGAGACGGTTTTCGATCAGAGGACAGATGGCAAGAAAGCGCCATCGGGTGAGAAATCCAAGGATTTTTCGCTGCACGCGGTTTCCCAGGCTTTCGACGATGGTGGTCGGGTGACAGTAGCCCGCGAAACCAAGAATGGCCAACTAGGTTACCGTTACACAACTTATTCCCAATTTGATCATCACGGTAATCCGCAGCGCGCGGTGGTTCTGTCGTCGACATCGGCAGACCCACACGACCGGACATCGGTGGTGAAAATCGAGCTGCGGCTCTACGCCTATAGTTATTACCAATGAAATTCGTTGACGAAGCCATAATCAAAGTTCAAGCCGGCGACGGCGGCAACGGGTGCATCAGCTTCCGTCGCGAAAAATTCATTCCCTTCGGCGGGCCTGACGGCGGCGACGGCGGCAGTGGCGGCTCGGTGTGGCTGGTGGCTGATGAAGGCCTCAACACGCTGATCGACTTCCGACACCAGCGCTCGTTCAAGGCCGAGCGCGGCCAGAATGGCATGGGCAGCCAGATGTACGGCAAGGGCGGTGAAGACACCTTCATCCGCGTGCCAGTCGGCACGGTCGTCATTAACGTCGATACCGACGAAACCATCGGTGACCTCACCCAGCATGGCCAGCGCCTGCTGGTGGCGCTTGGTGGCAAGGGTGGCCTGGGTAACATCCACTTCAAGAGCTCAGTGAACCGTGCGCCGCGTAAGTCGACACCGGGTACACCGGGCGATCTGCGTGAGCTGAAGCTGGAGCTGAAGCTGCTGGCGGACGTGGGTTTGCTGGGCTTCCCCAATGCGGGCAAGTCCACTTTCATCCGCGCCGTGTCTGCCGCTACCCCGCGCGTGGCGGATTACCCGTTCACGACACTGCATCCGAACCTGGGTGTAGTGAGCCTGGGTACGGACCAGAGCTTCGTCATCGCCGACATTCCTGGCCTTATCGAGGGTGCGGCAGATGGCGCAGGCCTCGGCATCCAATTCCTGCGTCACGTGTCGCGCACGCGCCTGTTGCTGCACGTGGTCGACATCGCTCCTATCGATGGTGCAGATCCGGTGGAGCAGGTGCAGGCCATCGAGCAGGAGCTGGAGAAGTTCGATCCGGAACTGCTGGAGCGTCCCCGTTGGCTGGTTATGAACAAGGCCGACGTGCTGCCGGAAGACGAGCGCCAGACGATGGCCGAGGACGTCGTGAAGCGGCTGGGTTGGACGGGTCCTTGGTTCCTGGTTTCGGCGATTGCCCGCGAGAACACGATGCCGGTGTGCCAGAAGGTTTGGCAATTCCTGTCGGAGCAGCAGATGGCGCACCAGGAGCGTGCGGATATGGTGCCGGGGGATGTGAGGTTGAGGGGAGAGGGCCACGCTGAGTAAGCGCGGCGCTTTGTTTCCTCAGCTTAAAAAGGCGGCCATATGGCCGCCTTTTTTCTTCCCCTCTCCTTCGGGGAGAGGGTTGGGGTGAGGGGCGGGTGCTCGCCTCATCGTTTCGATGAAACCGTCATCCCGGCGTAGGCCGGGATCCAGTAGCTGTGCGTGCGGTTATCGCCTCGTGCCTTCTCGCGACCCGGCCTCCGGCAGGAGGACGGAAGCCCGCTGCAGGCGAGCCAGATTGCCGCAACGCCACGGCAAGACGCCCACTTTTATCCCACCCACAAAAAAGCCGGCTTTCGCCGGCTCTCTCGCCAACCCGAGATTCAGTACGCGGAGCTGGCTTACGCCAGCTCGCGGATCTTCGCGTTGAGGCGGCTCTTATGGCGAGCAGCCTTGTTCTTGTGGATCAGACCACGGGCAGCGTAGCGGTCCATGACCGGCTGTGCAGAGGCAAAGGCCTCAACGGCGGCTGCCTTGTCCTTGGCCTCAATGGCCTTGACGACCTTCTTGAGGGCGGTGCGGACCATGGAACGTGCGCTGACGTTGCGCAGGCGGCGCTGCTCGGACTGGCGCGCGCGCTTCTTCGCGGACTTGATGTTGGCCAAGGTAGAACTCCGAAATGAAATGCTGGGTTGGAAAAAGACTGGCAATTATGCGGGTAATGGGCCGCAGCGTCAACAGCTTAGCGTTGTCAAGGCGTCCTGAAGGGCGCCGAGCCGCCGAATGGGCGGTCACAGGTGAACCGAAGGCCCTGATTATGCCACGTATAAGCTGTCATCTTGCCACTCGGGGCTGTCACACTACGCGCCTTTCGGCGCAGGGCAGAGGGGCCAGGCGCGTCTCATCAGAAAAGGCACGTAAAGAGGCATGAAGTCTCCCAGCATGTTTCGTGGGCTGCTGTCCTTCAGCAGCATGACCATGATTTCGCGCGTACTCGGTCTGGTCCGGGACATGTCGATCAACGCCACGTTCGGCGCCAATGCGGCGACCGACGCCTTCTGGGTGGCGTTCCGCATTCCTAACTTCATGCGCAGGCTGTTCGCGGAGGGTTCGTTCTCCACGGCCTTCGTGCCGGTCTTTACCGAAGTGAAGGAAAAACGTCCTCACGAGGACCTCAAGCAGCTGATGGCCCGTGTGTCGGGCACCTTGGGTGGCGTACTGCTGGTCATCACTGCGCTGGGTGTCATTTTTGCACCGCAGGTGGCGGCGCTGTTCTCGCAGGGCGCGGCTGATACGCCGGAGAAGTTCGCGCTCACCGCGCAGCTGCTGCGACTGACTTTTCCATTCCTGTTGTTCGTATCGCTGACCGCGCTGAGCGGCGGTGCGCTCAACAGCTTCCACAAGTTCGCGCTTCCGGCGCTCACGCCGGTGATTCTCAACCTGTGCATGATTGGCGGCGCGTTGTGGCTGTCGAAATTCGTGCACCCGCCGATCATGGCGATGGGCTGGGCGATCCTGGTGGCCGGCCTGTTGCAGTTGCTGTTTCAACTGCCATCGCTGCGTGGGCTGGATCTGCTCACGCTGCCGCGCTGGGGCTGGAGCCATCCGGATGTGCGCCGCATCCTGACGCTGATGGTGCCGACGCTGTTTGGCTCCTCCATCGCGCAGATCAACCTGCTGCTGGACACGGTGATCGCGGCCTATCTGATGACGGGCTCGCAGAGCTGGCTGTCGCAGGCTGATCGCTTTCTTGAATTGCCGCTGGGTCTGTTCGGCGTCGCATTGGGCACGGTGATCCTGCCGTCGCTATCGCGCCATCACGTAACCACCGACAAGGAAGGTTTCTCCAAGGCGTTGGACTGGGGCTTGCGCATCACGCTGCTGATCGCCGTGCCGGCCATGTTTGCGCTGATGCTGCTGGCACGGCCGCTGGTAGCCACCTTGTTCCAGCATGGCCAATTCACGCCGTTCGACACGCATATGGCGACGCTGTCGATCACCGCGTTGAGCTTCGGCCTGCCGGCGTTCGCGCTCGTGAAGGTGGCGCTACCCGCGTTCTACTCGCGCCAGGACACCAAGACCCCGGTGCGCGCTGGCGTGGCGTCGTTGGTGGCAAACATGGTGATGAACGTCATTTTCGTGGCTCTGCTTTACACGCTTTGGGCGACGCCGGAACAACGCCAGCTGCCCTGGATGGATGGCATTGCCGCTGTGCCCGGCTTGCACATGGCGTTGGGCATGGCGAGCGCTATCGCCAGCTACATCAACCTTGGTTTGCTGTGGCATTGGTTGCGCCGGGCAGGGGTGTACCAGCGCCAGCCGGGCTGGGCGCGCCATACGCTGCGACTGGTGTTGTCGTGCGCCGTGATGGTGGCGGTGCTGCTGGCTGGCATGCACGTGTGGCCGGACTGGACCGGAGCAGACAAGTGGACGCGCGTGTGGCGTCTGGCTGTGCTGGTAGTGGCGGGCGGTGGTGCCTATGTCGTCACGCTGTTCGCGGCCGGTTTCCGTTTGCGCGAACTGCGCGGCGTATAAGAGCCTGCTTTGAGGGGCCGGCTTCGCGCCGAAACACTGGGCGCGAGCCGCTATACTCGGTAGATGATGAGACTTTCCAGGGATGTCGCCGGTTCCACTCTGGCGCCCGGCGGCAGCGTGGTAGCCGTCGGCGCGTTCGATGGCCTGCATCGTGGTCACCAGGCACTGCTTGCGCAGGTGCATGAGCGTGCCGCCGAGCTTGGCCTTACCCCCATCGTAGTGAGCTTCGAGCCGCTACCTCGTGCCTTCTTTTCGCCGGAACCGGTACCCCGGCTTTCCAGCGTCCGCGAGAAACTGCGCGGGTTCGATGCGGCGGGTATGGAGCAGGTGCTCTTGCTCCGCTTCAATCGCGCCCTTACATCGATGTCGGCGGACGATTTCGTGCGTCGCGTGCTGGTAGATCGCCTCAATGCGCGGGAGGTTTGGGTCGGTGCAGATTTCCGCTTCGGCCACAAGCGCAGCGGCGACGTGGCGATGCTGGAGCGGGTAGGTCCGGAATGGTGCTTCACCGCGCGCACCATGCCGTCGGTATTGCTGGATGGCGCGCGGGTCTCGGCCACGCGGGTCCGCATGCTGCTGGCGGCGGGTGAATTCTCCGGCGCGGCGCCCTTGCTGGGTCGCCCGTTCGTGATCGACGGCAAGGTGGAATACGGCAAGCAGTTGGGTCGCCAACTCGGCTATCCCACCGCCAATATCCATCTGCGCGACCGCGCCAGCCCGGTCCACGGCATCTTTGCCGTGCGCGTGGGTCTGGGCGAGAGCGAATGCAGCTGGCCGGGCGTGGCGAGCCTGGGTGTGCGGCCCACGGTGAACGAGGTGCCGGAGCCGCTGCTGGAGGTCCATCTGTTCGATTTCGACGGCGACCTGTACGGCCAACGCATGGCGGTAGAGTTCGTGGCGAAGCTGCGCGACGAGCAGAAATTCGACAACCTGGACGACTTGACCGTCCAGATGGCCAAAGACGCCCGCCAGGCTCGTGAACTGCTGGGCATGAATCCGCGTCTCAGCGAGGCGTAACCGGCTCAAATCCGGTAACGTTGGCGCTTTCGCCTTAATGGTTGAAGCGCCGGCCCCATGGGCTACGGCGCCCACCGGGCGACACCCGTACAACTGATCAGAGCGTCCCCAGGCAATGACCCAGGATTACAAGAACACCATCAATCTGCCGCAGACGGAATTTCCGATGCGCGGCGACCTGCCCAAGCGCGAGCCCAAGTGGCTGGCCGACTGGCAGCAGGTGAACCGCTACGCGCAGATCCAGGAGCGCGCAGCCAATCGTGACAATGTGTTCGTGTTGCACGATGGCCCGCCGTACGCCAACGGCGTGATCCATCTGGGTCATGCCGTAAACAAGGTGCTCAAGGACGTGGTGGTGAAGTCGCGCCTGCTGGCCGGTTTCCGCGCGCCCTATGTGCCGGGCTGGGACTGCCACGGTCTGCCGATCGAAGTCGCCGTGGAAAAGAAGTTTGGCCGCGTGGGTGACAAGCTCGACGCCGCCGCCTTCCGCCAAAAGTGCCGCGAGTACGCGCAGCAGCAGATCGACCTACAACGTACCGACTTCAAGCGCCTGGGCGTGCTTGGCGATTGGGAAAACCCCTATCGCACGATGGACTTCAAATACGAAGCCGACATGGTGCGTGCGCTGGCGAAGATCGTCGGTAACGGCCACGTGGTGCGGGGCGCCAAACCCGTGTATTGGTGCTTCGATTGTGGTTCGGCGTTGGCCGAGGCCGAGATCGAGTACGCCGATAAGGTGTCCCCGGCGGTCGACGTTGCCTACGACGCGGTTGATGCCAAAGCACTCGCGCAGAAGTTTGGCGTCGATGCGGGAGACGCGATCGTCGCCATCCCCATCTGGACCACCACCCCGTGGACGTTGCCGGAAAGCCAGGCGGTATCGCTCGGTGGTGAACTCGAGTACGCGTTGATCGAAGGCCCGGCACGCGACGGTCATCGTGTGCTGTTGGTTGTCGCCAGTGCGCTCGTCGAAAAGGTTGCGCAGCGTTACGGCATCGAAGGCGAGGCCAAGGTGCTCGGCCACGTCGCCGGCCAGGCGCTGGAAGGTGTGCTGCTCAAGCATCCGTTCTATGCGCGCGAAGTGCCTGTGTTGATCGGCGACCACGTGTCTGCCGAAGACGGTACCGGCGCCGTGCACACCTCGCCCGACCACGGCGTGGAAGACTTCATCGTCTCGCGCAAGTACGGCATCGAAACGCTCAACTACACCGAGGCACGCGGCACCTACCGTGCCGATACGCCGGCCGCGCTCGATGGCACTGTTATCGCGGGCAAGCATCTTTGGAAAGCCAACGACGAGATCGTCGAGTTGCTGCGTCGTCGCGGCGTGCTGCTGGCCTTCGCCAAGATCGAACACAGCTATCCGCACTGCTGGCGTCACAAGACCCCGGTGATCTTCCGCACCACGCCGCAGTGGTTCATCAGCATGGAGAAGGAAGGCCTGAGCCGGACTGCCCTCGATGCGATCAAGCAGGTGCGTTGGGTGCCCTCGTGGGGCGAGGAACGCATCGCCGGCATGGTGGGCGATCGTCCTGACTGGTGCATCTCGCGCCAGCGCACCTGGGGTGTGCCGATCGCGCTGTTCATCCACAAGGGTACGCAGGAGCCGCATCCGGATTCCGTCGCGCTGCTGGAGCAAGTAGCCAAACGCGTGGAGCAAGGCGGTATCGATGCGTGGTACGCGCTGGATGCCGCCGAACTGCTGGGTGATCAGGCGAAGGACTATGAAAAGGTCCTCGACGTGCTCGACGTGTGGTTCGATTCCGGTGTCAGCCACTTCGCTGTGGTGGGCCAGCGTCCCGAACTGCAGCAGGGCAAGGCGTCGAGCTACAAAGTGATGTACCTGGAAGGCTCGGACCAGCATCGCGGTTGGTTCCAGTCGTCGCTGCTAACCTCGTCGGCCATGTTCGCGAAGGCGCCGTACAACGACGTGCTCACCCACGGCTTCACCGTGGATGCGCAGGGTCGCAAGATGTCCAAGTCGCTGGGCAACGGTATCGAGCCGCAGGACATCATGAAGAACCTGGGCGCGGACATCCTGCGCCTGTGGATCTGCTCCACCGACTACCGCAACGAAATGTCGTTGTCGGACGAGATCCTCAAGCGCGTTTCCGACACGTACCGCCGTATCCGCAATACTGCGCGCTTCCTGCTCGGCAACCTGGATGGCTTCGACCCTGCCAAGCACCTGGTGCCGGTGGAACAGAGCCTCTTGCTCGACCAGTGGGCCGTGCAGCAGGCGTACGACACGCAGCAGGCCGTGATGGCCGCTTATGACCGCTACGATTTCCCGGAAATCGTCCAGCGCGTGCAGAACTTCTGCACCAACGAGCTGGGTGCGCTGTACTTGGATATCACCAAGGACCGCCTCTACACGATGCCGACCGAGAGCCACGGTCGCCGCAGCGCGCAGAGCGCGATGTATCGCATCGCCGAGGCGCTGGTGCGCTGGTTGGCACCGGTGCTCACCTTTACCGCGGAAGAGATCTGGCAGAACATGCCTGCTACGAGCGGGCCGGGCGAGCGTAGCGAAAGCGTGCTGTTCGAAACCTGGTACGAAGGTCTCGCATCGACACAGGGTTCGCCGGAACAGCGCCGCTACTGGGCCGACCTGCTGGCCATCCGCGACACCGCATCGCGCGTGCTCGAAGGCATGCGCAAGGGCGAGCAGATCGGTGCCTCGCTGGAAGCGAAGCTGGCGATCCATGCCGACCCGGCCATTGTTACGCGCTATCAGCCGGTGGCTTCCGAGCTGCGCTTCTTCTTCATCACATCCGATGTGCGTCTGGACTTGGCCGGTGGTCAGTCGGCGGACGCTGTGCTGACGGAGCTGGAAGGTGCGGACGTGTGGGTCTCGGCCACGGTCAGTGACGCCGCCAAGTGCGTGCGCTGCTGGCATCGCCGCGACGACGTCGGTACGCATGCGAACCACCCGGAGCTGTGCGATCGCTGCATCAGCAATGTGGATGGTCCGGGTGAGGATCGTCGCTGGTTCTAAGGCTCTTCTTCCTCTCCCCTCCGGGGAGAGGACCCGAGGTGAGCCCCCAAAAGGGGGTAAAGGTCGGGTGCTCGCGGCAGAGCTTCTAAAGAGCAGACGTCGCTTCGCTTCAATCCCACTGCAAGATTGGCCCCTCACCCCAACCCTCTCCCCGGAGGGGAGAGGAAGTTCAGCTCGTTACACCGAAGTACTTATGAAACCCAAACCCAACGCCCTGTCCTGGCTCCTGCTCTCCACCGTCGTCATCGTGCTCGACCAGCTGAGCAAGTGGTGGGCGCTCGCTGCGCTGCAGCCTGCGGGTACGCCACATCCAGTGATCCCGGGTTTCCTCAACTGGACATTGGCCTTCAACAAGGGCGCTGCCTTCAGCTTCCTTGCCGCCGGTGATGGGTGGCAGCGCTGGTTCTTCGTGGCGCTCGCGGTGGTGATCAGTGGTGTGCTGGTGACGTGGCTGTCGCGCACGCCGCGCGGCGACTGGAAGACCGCGTTGCCCGTGAGCCTCATCGTGGGCGGTGCACTGGGCAACCTGATCGACCGCCTGCATGCCTCGCAGGTCACCGACTTCATCCATGTCTATTTCCGCGAGTGGAACTACCCGGTGTTCAATCTCGCCGACTGTGGGATCACCGTAGGTGCAGTAGCGCTGGTGGTTTTCGGCCTGTTTCAGGGCAAATCCAAGGTCTGAACACACCCTCACGTACGGCCCCACCGGCCGTGCGATAATCCGGCCCTGTCAGTCGAACCGATAGATCCGGAGCATCCGTGGACATTCTGCTCGCCAATCCCCGTGGCTTCTGCGCGGGCGTAGATCGCGCGATCGCCATCGTCGAGCGTGCGCTCGAATCCTACGGCGCACCCATCTACGTGCGGCACGAAGTGGTGCACAACCGCTACGTGGTCGACAAGCTGCGCAACGACGGCGCCGTATTTGTGGAAGAGCTGCACGAGGTGCCTGATGGCGCTACGGTGATCTTCAGCGCCCATGGCGTCTCTAAGGCTGTGCGTGAAGAAGCCGAGCAGCGTGGTCTGAAAGTATTCGACGCCACCTGTCCGCTGGTGACCAAGGTGCATATGGAAGTGGCGCGCCTGGGTCGCACTGGCCGTAGCGTGGTACTGATCGGCCATGCCGGCCATCCCGAAGTGGAAGGCACCATGGGGCAGTGGAACCCCGCCAACCAGGGTGAGATCCTGCTGGTCGAATCGGTGGAAGACGTCGCCGCGCTGGCACCCAAGTTCCCGCACCAGCTGTCCTACGTCACGCAGACCACGCTGTCGGTGGATGACACCAAGGCGATTATCGAAGCGCTGCGGACCACGTTCACCGACATCGAAAGTCCGCGCAAAGACGACATTTGCTACGCCACGCAGAACCGCCAAGACGCCGTGCGCCGCCTCGCGAGTGCCGTCGACTTGATGCTGGTGGTCGGCTCAGTCAATAGCTCCAACTCCAACCGTTTGCGTGAGCTGGCGGAGAAGGAGGGTGTACGCGCCTTCCTCATCGACGGTGCCGAACACATCGAGCGCAGCTGGCTGGACGGCGTTACTCGCATTGGCCTCACCGCCGGTGCCTCCGCGCCGGAGAAGCTGGTGCGCGACGTCATTGCGCGCCTGCAATCGTGGGGCGCAGGCGCCGTACGCGAACTCGACGGGGAGCCGGAGACGATTACCTTCGCGCTACCCAAAGAGTTGCGACTCGCAGGTGGTGTCTCGGCCAGTATCTGACCGGCAACGTCTTGCGCGGTTTCGATCCGCTACGTAGAATTGGCAGTTCAATGCCGGAATAGCTCAGTTGGTAGAGCGGCGCATTCGTAATGCGTAGGTCGTAGGTTCGATTCCTATTTCCGGCACCAATTTTTCCAATTAAAACAGCGCATTACACGTTGCAGTGTGATGCGCTGTTTTGCTTTGGATTGCAGGATTTCGCAGCTTGGGTGTGGCAAATTTGTGGCGCGCCCGCAGGTTGTGCCAAGGATGCGTGGCTTATCTGCAACACATTGCCGATTTCGACAGTGCCCGAGCTCGAGGATCAGCCACTTCCCTAAGCCACAGCACATAGCGCGCCGGCTATAAGGGTCGACCTTGGCTAGAACAGAGGGCGCCGCAAAACTGTGAGTCGGGGGAGCCGATGCAGTACGTTTTTTAACGAGATAGGTCTAGGTCTGCTGGCTGTAATCTGTTTCATCGTATGGTGGAACGAGGACTACACCGACAAGGACGACGGTTAACCTGATATACCGCCTTCATTGCTCGCGAGCCAGCTGCCTCATAGTGAGTCTTTGAGCGCCTTCAGGTCTTTGGTCAACTTGATGGGTTTGTACTGCGCTTTCCCGCTGCGCACCCGAACATTCATGTATTTGCCCAACCCATCCTGCAGCCGGCCGCCGCCCGGTTCATACCACCCGCCGCCGATCGGGCGCAGCATTCCCGTTGCGATTAGATCGTCGAAATCGGGGTAGCTCTTCAGATATTGCCGAAATTCTTCCCTTATTTCGTCCATCGTCTTTGGGGTGTCATCGTGACGAGTCGATGCCATGCCTGCCTTCCTCGCGAGGTTCGTCAGTGCGGTATTGCACACCCTAGCAGAGTGGCCAGCGTGGGCGGGGCGAACAATCTAAAGCAGCTCTGTGGTGAATGATCACCGCGTCCACACCCATCAATAGCGCCCCGCCAATCCATCGGGCGCAATCGCGGTGACACATTTGGGCACGCGTGATGGACAGGTACCGGGTGGCGAAGATGGGGCCCTTATAAGTGGATTCTGAGTGGCTCAATCATCCTAGAGGACTGGATGCCCCTTGGTTGCCGCGTCCATCGCATGACGCGACGCAACACTGCCACAGTCACAACTGATGTGTGATAGAAATCGCAGTTATGGCAAGACGCCAGACTGTGTGTGGACGACAGGGGGAAGGGAGCATGTGGTCGGACATCGAGACCCGGAGTGACTACCTCAATTATTTAGAGGTTGCAGAGGTCGTCTCAGAGATTCTTTTGGATCCTGCAATGCGGCCGGTTTCGGTCGGCATTTTTGGCACATGGGGAACAGGTAAATCTAGCCTGCTAAACCTTATCGAGGCTGACCTCAAACATCGTGCGAATGACGGTGTCATCGTGATTCGCTTTGATGCCTGGCTCTATCAAGGATTTGACGACGCACGAGCGGCGTTGATGGATGTCATCGCGCGAACGCTCTACGACAAAGCCAAGGAAGACGCAGGCTTGTTGGGGCTTGCTAGGCGTTTACTTGCACGCGTGAACACAGTTCGCACACTTGGGCTTGCGATCGAAGTGGTTGCGGCCGCCCATGGGATTCCCGTTTTTGGTGCTGCAGCCCGTGCGGTTGACGCAGTTGGCAATTACGTTGCGGGCCAACCAGGTGCTGACGATGCCAAGGCTGTGGCTGAAGGTGGAAAGGAAGTCCGCAAGCTCGTAGAGCCTGAAAAGAAGAAGAGTCCTCCTGAAGAAATTGATGCGTTTCGAGCTGAATTTGGCGAGTTGCTTACAAAACTCGGAAAAACCCTGATTGTCTTTGTCGACAACCTAGATCGCTGTCTACCAACGCAAACTATCCAGACACTCGAAGCGCTTCGCCTGTTCCTATTTATGGAGAGCTCGGCGTTCGTTGTTGCCGCAGACGAAGATATGGTTCGGCACTCCGTCTCTCAGTATTTTCGGGATGCTGACACGCGGCACGTCAAAGACTACCTCGACAAGCTCATTCAAGTTCCGGTGCGCGTGCCGCGGTTAGGCATTGCGGAGATTCGGGCCTATCTCTTCATGCTTTTCACCAATGCAAGCATTGGCGATACGAATGCTGTGGAACGGTTGCGTGAGCGGCTTGAGACCAATTTGCGACTGAGTTGGAAGGAGGCGCCACTATCGATTGAGGATGCATTGGCGGTCCTTGGAGAGGAAGGCAAGGAGCTAAGGAATAGTTTCGATGTTGCTGACCGGATGGCTGCCCTATTGGCCAATGCTCCACTTGTTGAGGGCAATCCGCGCATCGTAAAACGCATGCTCAATGTGGTGCGCCTACGATCTCGCATAGCTTCTCGTAGAGAGATGCCGGTTGACGAGCAGATGGTTGCCAAATTTGCGTTGTTCGAACGCTGCGTGGAACCAACCGCTATCACCAAAATGTATTCGCTAATTAATGAAGCGCCGAGTGGGAAGCCGGATCTCATTGCCACGCTTGAAGCCCTGCGCGACGATCCGCCCAAATTTATCGAGGTATGCCCAGACGAATGGAAGAAAAACGCCACCTTCCTTCTTGACTGGTTTGGTCTAAGCCCATCACTAGGTGGGCTCGATTTACGTCCATTGGTATATCTCAGCCGAGAGACCACTCCCCTCCGAACCCAGTCGGCAGAACTTTCCCAGGCGGCAGCACGGGCGGCGCTTCGCTTGAGGAGTATTAGGACGCTGGCGTCGCCTGCTGCCAAAGAAGCTATCCAATCCATTCCTGCGGGCGAGCATGTTGGGGTGATGCGAGACCTCATCGCTGTTCTGCGCACCCATGCGGATTGGAAGGGTAAGCCGGAAGCGTTCAACGGAGCGCAGCTTCTGGCTGACGTCAATCCGGCCGCAGCGGAAGAGCTCGCGGCATTCGTGCATGGACTTCCTGGTCAAAGTCCGCCGTGGTTGCGGGCCGCGATTGGTGACAAGGATTGGTACAAGGAGGAGAAGTAATGGGGACCTCGACGTCAAGCAAAGGACCGAATAGTAATAGCCCGTTGGTGCCTCCCTGGGCCGATGTGGATGGTGCCGGCCCTGGTCCGGAACCAGAGCCTAATCGATTCCGAGGTTTTCGCACGTCACTGGGTCGATTTGTTTCGAGCGGTGACCCGACCTACCTGCGCAAGGCCCTGCGTGGATATGCGCGCAGCGCAACTGGTGGCTCGGCAGTGGGGCCTCGGCGCTTCGGGGCAATGGCGCAAGCCGGTGGCGGCCTTTACAACGCACTGAATCAACTTCGCAACGACCCGGCTAATGCTCCGGTCAACTTGCGTGCGTTGGCTGGGCGCTCCACACGGGACGCTATCAACGCGATCGTCGATGCTTTAGTGCCGGAGAATGGCGACTCGGATCGAATCCGAGCAGCGCTGAATGAGGCGCTTGCCACCTGCCTAGACGGTGAGGTTGCCTTCGACTTCAACAGTATTACTGATGAAGTGCTGATGGACGTGATGGTCGCTTATGCAACTCAGTGTGTCTTTGAGCAGGTTGTTCTTGACTCAGACCGAGCATTCGCTAAGGCCGAAACGCCAAAGCAAGCCGAGGATGCAGAAAGAGATCTTTTCGAACTGGTTAGGGCTGTTACTGAAAAGCACATGAGGCCATTGCTTGAAGGTCAGCTCCAAGTGATGACCACTGCCCAAATGCAGGCGGCCCAGCTGGCCGCAATCAAGGAAGTATGGCGCGAATGGGAGGACTACCAGCCGTGACCGAGGTGATTGTTCATCCTGATCTAACGAAGCTGCCAGCACCTCACGCTGGATGTGTCCCTGTCCACCTTTACGGACCGCTTGCGCAGCCACGCATGGCTGCAATCGGGGGTCCTGTGCTTGACATGGTTTCGCGAATTGCCACTCCGGTGGACCCAGGAGCGTTTGATTTTCTGTCTCTGTCGCTAGCGGTCACTGCTGCAGATACGTTTACCAATCGTCGCGAAGCCGCTGATGGGTGGGCGCGGGATATACGACTGGTCGTTGCTCTAGCTGACCCAGCGCGGTGGGCGCCAGCCGCGCCGCTCCTCGAGAAGGCACTGCGATTCTTGAGTGGAGATCAATGGGCGCTAGAGTTTACGGATGGGGGTGAAACGCCGCCTGTGCCTCGTACACGAGTAACCAATAAGCTCGTTCTCGATGGTTGTGAAAGCGCGTGCCTATACTCTGGTGGGCTCGATAGCGCCATCGGCATGTTAAACCTTCGAGCGCAGGATCATAGGACAGTACTTGTCAGTCATGCCTACTCGCACGACGCTAGCCGGCAAGAGGAGATTTTGCAGCATGTACGTGATCGCGCCCCCCGTTTAGCTTTACATGCCCATCCTCTGAATCATTTAGATCATGCGAATGACGTTCAAATGCGAACCCGTAGCTTCAACTTCTTTGCGATGGGGGCGTTGGCGGCAGCTACGATTGCAAAGCGAAACGGGCATCGCCAACGAGTGCAGCTATTCATTCCCGAAAATGGGTTAATCGCAATCAATCCGCCGCTTACCAATCGTCGCATTGGTGCGCTTAGTACGCGGACAACCCATCCACACTACCTAAGTCTCATTCAGGCCGTGCTCGATACGGTGGGGTTGCCTGTTCAACTGCACAATCCTTTCGCACACAAGACAAAGGGCGAGATGATTCGAGACTGCCTTGACCAGGATCTATTGAGAGGCATTGCAGGGCGCACTGTCTCTTGCGGCAAGTGGAAGAGGACTGGGCAGCAATGCGGTAAGTGTGTTCCATGTTTGATTCGACGAGCATCGTTCCATGCCGCTGGCTGGGAGGACCAAACACACTACAAGCCCCCGGGCGATAACCTGCGTCAAGTGCTTGCGCACGATGTTGATTCGGATGACCTCATGGCAATGATCCTTGCATCTCGTCGCCTTCCAGATGAAGACATTGCGACATGGGTGGCTAAAACGGGGCCGCTGCCGAACGATCATGCACAACAAGCGTCCCTTGTCAGCGTTGTGCACAGAGGAATGTCGGAGGTAAGGGCCTTTCTGGAAAGTGAACAACTTCTTCAAGGACCGGCAGAGGCAAGAGCCATCGTGGAAAACGAACAAGCTTTCCAATGAGCGGGCCCACAGTAGACATGCACTGCCACCTGGATCTCTATCCAGATCCCCGCGACCAGGTCGCGAATATCGCGCGACAGAAGTCCTACGTGTTGTCCGTAACAACAACTCCGCGGGCTTGGCGCGGCACTACCGAACTGGCTGCAGGCCATCCACGCATCAAAACCGCACTGGGTTTACATCCCCAGCTGGCAAAAGACAGAAAGTCAGAACTCAGCCTCTTTGATAAGTTGCTTCCTGAAGCACGATATGTCGGTGAAGTCGGACTTGATGGCGGTCCGGAGTGTCGTACCTTTTGGCACGATCAGGCTGAGGTGTTTGACCACATTCTTGCCTCATGCGTGAAAGCAGGAGGACGAATACTCACATTACATAGCCGCGCGGCGGCAAAGGATGTACTTGATGCTTTGGAGAAGCATCCAGGTTATGGGGTGGCTGTCTTGCATTGGTTTTCGGGCACGCAGCGTGAACTGGCTCGGGCTTCAGAAATGGGATGTTGGTTCTCGGTAGGAAGCGCCATGCTTCGTAGCCAGAAAGGCCGGACATTGGCCGCCCGCATGCCATCTCATCGCGTGCTGACAGAGACGGATGGTCCCTTCGGAATGGTGGCCGGCAAGCCTCTGCAGCCAGGCGAATGTGCCGACGCGATTAAGGTCCTGGCTGATTTATGGGATACGGATGAAGCAGCAGCACGAGACAAGGTCGCCTCATCATTTCGAGAACTAGTATCTCTATAGGTGCCCACAGGCCGCCTTTCCATCAAGCGCGAGCGGGTAGCATCAGGATCGGCCGTCATGAATAGAGATCCTGTGGATCTATGTGAAGTCTCTGATGAAGTGCACACGCGCGCGGAAACGCATTGAGAAAAAAAGGCGGCCACAACTGCCCGGCAAGAGTCATGATTGGTCGGCCGCCAATTGCATGACATTGCACAAGACTGCTGATACGCTGCACTCAATGCGCTGAAGGTTTCATTGCTTTGAGCTTCTGAAATCGTGCTGAGCTCGCCACTCGCCGATCGATTCAGAGCAACAGCCTGTTCAGTGGCCAGTTGTCGAAAAGCGGAAGTAGACGATTGGTAAGAAAGGATGCCGCGAGGCAATCGCCTGAAGAGTAAGTCGAGCTGTCCGCCGGTCAGGATGAGGCCGGAGAAATGGAACAGATCGCCAGGAGAGCAGGGAAACTTGGGGCAGAACCCCGTCATCAATGCACCCACCCGAGGATTGGCTAATCCAATGGGTTATTGGCTTGAACGCCAGGGCGTTGTGACTGCCGCGCACTCATCCGCCTGTGCCAGGTTCAATTGGCACGGACGGAGAGGTTACGCCCATGCAAGCTCTTCTCACTGTTGAGCAGCTTTCTAAGTACATCCATAAGTCCGTAGCGAGCATTCGTTGCGACGCCACGCGCAAGCCTCATTCTCTCCCGCCCATCTGCCGCCTACCAGGGACGAAGCGGTTGCTCTGGCGAGTAGAAGATGTGGAGTGCTGGTTGGCCATTCATGTGTCTGCTGTGGGCCAATCAGATCCCCTGAATGACGCGGTCGATAGACGGCAACGAAGGGGGCGGCCGACCAAAGTCGAGCAGGTTGCGAAGCGGCGCACAAGAGTTGCCGCTGTTCGGCACGAACTTTCGTCGCGCCCCGGCGAGGGCTCTAAATGAGCATCAATGCCTCGCCCTATCGGGAAAAGGAATCTATCGCTCTACACGCACCGAAGTTTCGTGAAAGACGAGTACGTGCCGAGCGATTGATCTCTACTGGCTCGCTAATAGCAGCCACTCCTCCGGGAGATGACGAACGACACTATATGCATTCGATCTTGTGCCAGGTGGGTTTACCTGAGATCAAAGGTGAATGGCACATCGTTCGAGCGAAGATCGGGACGTGTCGCACTACTGGTCGAAGCTGGGCGCATATGGACAGGTCAAGACTATGTGCAGCAACCCCTCCCCTATGGGGCACTTCCTCGCCTCATGCTCGCGTGGATGAATACCTACGCAGTTCGGCACAACACGCCAGAGATACCAATTGGGGATAGCGCGAGCGGGTTTCTTCGCATGCTCGGCAAACAATCTAATGGTGGGAAACGAGGCAGTTTCACCATGTTTCGCAAACAGGTGCAGGCGCTGGCCGCATGTCGCATGACCCTCGGCTACAACTCTGACGATCGGGCCCACACATACGACGGCAAGCCTATAAAGCACTTCGAAGCATGGCTTTCTTCGAGAGAAAATGAGCGTTCATTGTGGCCTGGCTCAATGACGCTCTCCGACGACTATTATCAGACCCTCAAACAACACGCCGTGCCATTGGACCTACGTGCGTACACCGATCTGAAAGGTTCTGCGCTAGCCATGGACGTGTACATGTGGCTGGCGCAGCGCCTTCACCGTATCGGTCCGCGCCCGGCTATCGTGCACTGGTCCAGCTTGCGTGAGCAGTTTGGCCAGGAATACCAAGGCAAAGACCCGGGCAAGGATTTCAAGAAGAAATTCCAACTGGCATTGCGGGCGGCACTAGTTGTCTATCCGCAAGCAAAGGTTAGGCGAGTTACAGGGGGCATCATGCTGATGGCGTCTCCTCCACCGGTGCCCTTTAAAGATTAGTCATCACTGGCTGGCGAGGTGCACGGTCAGCACCGCTTGCCCCTTGCCAGCTGATGCGTGCACGCCGAATCGGCCCCCGTTGCTGTACACGCCAGCCAGAATGATCTACTGACACGAAGCCGGTCCCCGCGCAGATGCCCATAGCGGCGGTCCGGTCAGGGGCTGTTTCTAACCCTGTTAGTAACTTGAGTTATCCACGCCGAATCAGGCCCCTACGATTACGCTGAATCGGCCCCCTGCCGTAGCCATGGTCACGCCGAATCGGCCCTCTCCGGTGCGCCGAATTGGACCTCCCCTAAACCGATAGGTAGCCCATAGGTCTTCTTACCTATATATAGCTCCGATAGTTGTGCGGGAAGTTCTGTGGACAACTCCGGCTAACTTTGCCGTTAACGGCAAACTCCCGCGCTTCCAGACCGGCATATCGCAAAAATGCGACGCAGCTAGTCATGGCGTACCCTGCTCTATGCGCTTGGCAACAGTGTGATCAGCGCGGCGGTAAACATCCTCCATCTCAATTTGAAATCTGCCGTCAATGTCAGCGACGCTGGGAAGGAGTGGCAATGAATCACGAGACTCAATCCATTCACCGTGTAGACATGCCGCGAACGCCCCGAGCTGAAAATGATTTCGGACCTTGAGATAGATATCTGAAAGGATTTTGCTTTCGTCGAGATACTTGTCCAGGCCTTCTCGCACCTTCGTGTCCAGTCCGGACACCATGTCGATCATGCCCCGATATCGGCTCATATCTACAACGTAGCGTGGTTCTTTGAAGAAGTGCAGGACGCAAAGCTTTTTTACCTCCTGATCATAATTGATAGCCTCTTCTTGAACCTCTTGCTCATGGGCGAAGTCCTCGTTTGAAGATTCGCTCATGTCGTAGACGCCGAAATTTCCTTCCGCTATCCCCACCAAGAAATCGGTCACGGAATCTACGCCCAAGTCTCTAATGACCGCTTGCAACCTTTCATACGTGCCTTTTTGAACGGAGATGCATACGGCCCCTTCATCAGAAAAAGTCACGTTACCTCCTAGAACCAATGGCCAAAAAGCGGGTGACTAGCTGCGGAGACGATAAGGGCAAGCCCTTGTCGTGATGTGCAGGCGAAACCTGTACCCCGCCAAGTTTGCCGTTAACGGCAAACTTCGGCGCCCACCATCTACCTAAACGCCGCTCGCGCACAAGACCCTCCAAGATTGATTCTTTTTTCAGCCGCCTAAGGCGCCGCGGCCAGCACGTCTGGCGCCATCGACTTTGCCGTTAACGGCAAAGTCGGCGCGCACTCCTGACAAGGATGCGATTGGCCCGCAACATCGCTCATCGCTGCTTTTAAGACCAACTATTGGACGCGCACAAAACATCTTTGAGTAGTGGAACATAAAGGTTGTCGGACGTTTATCGTCCATTACGATATTAGTTATTGTTTTGACGGATATTAACTGTCGGACACGTCAATTGTGATTGTCCGACAACGTCTGACAAGGGGATTTAATGCCATACAAGCTCAGTGTTCGCATTCCTGACCATCTAAGCCATCAACTTGAAGATGCAGTCGATGAGCGCGGAGTAATCGGGGCCAGAACAGATATCGTGTGTGAAGCGCTGGCTCACTACTTCAAAGCTAATGCCGAGCGGGACTCGCGTGACGAAATGGAGGCCCGCATAGCTGCCACGCTGACACGTGTACTAAAAGATGTGATGCAGGGTCGCAATGAGGTCCAGCTTCTGACTTCCATGTTTGATTGCTTCCTGCGCGCCTACTTCATGCACACGCCACCGGTTCCACGCGAAGCCATAGACGCATCGGCAGCTGCGGCACAAGACCGGTACGCGCGACTGATCCGGCAGGTGCCGGAAGTGATGCAGGGTGGCGGTGGCATCCTGACTGAATTTCAGCGGGTTCTGGGGGAGCAGGCGCAGTGACGACTTTGCCGTTAACGGCAAAGTTCGCCCAGACGGGCCTACCAGCACGACCGACCGATTGCAAAAAAAGATCAGTGGAAAACAGTTAGAAAGTCGGCCAAATGCAATCAAAAAGCCGTTGCAGAAAATCACATATTGAAGCGATACTTCTCGTTACGTCGCATTGACCATAATGCGATATCCACACCGCGCAATGGAGGTGTTTTATGGACATCCAAATCAGAGATCCGGACACGGTATCGTTGATTAACGACTACATCCGTTACTTGAGACAGATCGATGGAATCAAAGGATCTGCAGACCAAATTGCAGAATCCATGGTTCTTGGCTTCATCGACGAACACACACAGTTTCGCAGCTGGAGGAGAACGCAAGTCCAAGCGCTAAGATAATTGCAGCACTAAATTGAAAAACTGTACGTTCCCTGCCGAAGATTAGTTTTCAACAGCCTGGCGCTAGGCAGCGCCAAGCAGTGGCCAGCAGCCCCGTTTATGGGGGAGGCACAGATCGGTGGAACGAGCCTGATCACCCTGCTCAATCAAGAGCAGCGACTCGCTCTCCATAGAAGGCCACTTGCATGAATAGTCAGCAGTCTGTCTGTGCAACTCAGACCGTAGTAACCCTCGTCGCGCCAAACCCTTTCACGATCGGATGTATGCCATCCCAGCGGCGCCCGATCTTGCCTCTCTTTTTTTGTGGCTTGTTGATGGCTGGTCTGGTTGGTTGCTCCTCAGCTCAGCAATCATCCGAACCAGAGAATCCGCTTGCTGGTTTTCATGCTCCACCAGAGCAGGACGCGCGAATGAAGGAGATCCGCGCCAACACTGCGGAAAAGAGGCCTACCGCGCCATCGAAGCGGGGTTTTGAATCAAGCTTTGAAGTTCTGAGGCATGCCCGTAAGCCAGCTTCGGCATCTTCCACAACGGGAGCAGCTCAATGAGCACGGCTTGCTTCCTTTCCAGGGCGTTGCATTCGCTGCTTGTCGCGCTGCTCATCTTCGGTATTGGTATCGGGGCCGCCTGGGCGCAGGGCGGAACCACGGCGGCACCGGGTGGCTTGCCGACGGCGAGCGGTCCGCCGGACGTCAACAATTTTTTTGATGGAATCACCATCCAGTACGTCACCGAGTCGACGAAGTGGATTGACGGCATCACCAAGGTTGCAGAGCGACTACTGGGCTGGCTAGCCATCATCGGTTTCGCGCTCGCTCTGCTGATGAACTACCTCAAGAACGCTGACAACTTTTCATCCTTGCCAGCCATCATCGTGCGACAGCTGATGGTTATTTCTTTCTTCTTGTGGACTGTGCAGAACGCCGGGCACGTGTTCGATATGATCACAAGCTACTTTCAGGAGGTTGGCGAGGCAGCGACAAGCACGAAAGCGCCCACCGCGTCCACGATCGCGACGGTTGGCATGGACTGTATGTTCCACATCATGGAATCCGTCGGAAAACTCAAGTGGTCACAGATACCGACGGTTGGCTTGGTCGCTTTGTTTGTGGCCTTGGCCCTGGTGCTCTGTTTCGTAGCGGCCGCGGCGATTCAAATGATCACCATCATTGAAGCGGCGCTAATCATGGCGGTGTCGCCAGCCATGCTCGCTTTCGGCGCGCTTTCCTACACACGTGATTTCGCAACAAGATCATTGATGTTCGGCGTAACCGTTGGTGTAAAGCTCTTGGTATTACACCTGGTTGTATCAATTGGCATGCACTTCGCCGTGCAATGGGTGGATCTTCTTACCTACACGAAGGTGGGACAGAACTTTTTTCCGAATTCTTTTTTCATTCTAGGCGGAGCCGCGGTATTCGCTTTACTGTGTTGGAAAGTGCCCGCGCTCGCTAGCTCGATCGTGAGCGGAGGGCTCAATCTGGGGGCAGCTGATTTGCTTGGTGTGGCAGCCGCAGGGGGCGCCGCTGCCGCAGGCGGTGCAGCATTGGGAGGCGCAGTCGGCGCCGCTGCAGGGAGCACGCTAAAGGGCGCTACGCAGGCGGTCGCCGCTGGAAAGGGGCTTGCAGCGGCGCAAGGCATCACGGGCTGGAGGGGTCTCAGGTGCAGGACTGGGCCATGCGTTGCAGGCGGCTGGAACAGAAGCAGCGCAAGGGATGCGTGCCAAGGTTGGTCTCGACAAGCGATCGGAACACTCCGTCGACCGCTATGGCAAAGAAGTTAGCAACCTCGGCACTCGCGCCGCCAATCGGCTTGACGCCAACGCACAGGCTTCGCGAGAGACAGGGACAGCCACCACTGCCGCAGGCCAGTCTAACGCCCCAAATATGTCCGGATCGGGCCTGGGCTCAGGCAGTGATAGTGGTCAGGGAACCAAAGATGGCACAGGTAGCAGCGGTTACGCTGATCCAGCCGCTGCGCCTGCGGCGGAAAATAATAGTGCGCAGGAAGTGCTGAGCTCGATAGCGAAAATTAAGCCAACACCGCTCAGCTCTCAGCTGCACGCGGATGCCGGAGGGGGACAGATCCAAGATGCAGTTCGACGCGTAAAACCACCACAGGTGCCGCATGATGGAGGCAGCGTCGAAGCTCCGACTATCAGGCTTGAGGGTGAGGAATAGCACTCAATGGGCCGTGCATATGAGAGGTGGCCTGTCGGCCACCTCTCATCGTCACTAATCACTTAGAGCCACCCACGAAAACAAAGAAACAAACAAAAAGAATCAATTCAGTTCATAGTATCGAGTGCGACTGTGCTCTGAGAACGGACGAAAGCGACCGCGTCCTCCGGGCTGAAAAATTCGACCACGTCGGAGCGTCCCTCGCCGTATTTGCGAGCCATCCATGACCTTCCTCCATCTTTGGCTGTCACCTCACCTACGCATCTGCCGGAATCATCCTGAATCGCGTAGAGGGGATTCTCGCGAATCTCCTTCACGGCGGTGATCCATTTGATGATGTTCCGCGCTTGAACGGGGGTAATTTCTCCTCGACCGAGAGCGGCATGCGCGGCTGCAACATCGAGCGATTCCCGTAACTTTTCCACGACATTCCGATTCGTTCTAGCCAAGCTCATCCTCTTTACTCCTTGACTGGATCGAGTGGTTTAAGCGCTCTGCGCTCACCGTCTGGTGTTTCTTCGATGAGACAACCATTCTCAATGTAGTGGATATTCAGCCCTTTGGATTTTGCCTGCCGCACAGCCTCAACTGCCGCGCGCTCCCCGGCCGCAACAATCGCCGGTGTCTGCTCAAGCAGGAATCGTAGACCCTTCCGATTCATCAAGACCTCACAAAGCGGGCTAAGAAGTGATATGAGGATTTCGGTAATGGGTGACCATCGTTCCGGCAACTCCATACTACTCCGCCGGTCATGCGGCCGATGGGGTGATTGGCATTGTGGAGTACACCTGATGACCCGGCCAGGCGCAGGTTCCCCTCATAACGAAAGCTACGCTTTGTTGCGCGCGTGTCAGTGCGACGTAGTACTTGGCCGGCGAGCTGATGCTTTTCACATCTGCAGAACGCAGGAACTTGGCCAAGGGCCCGTTGGGAAAGATCAGTACGCGCGGGTAGGTGCGCCCTTTGGATTGGCCGAAGTTGACAGCTGGTAAGCCAGCGCAGGTTTCCTTGCGGTCATAGCGAAGCACCGTTGGCGCGAATTCCTGAACATACGCAGAAACCTGCTCTGGCGCCACGATGTAAATCCCCTCGTGTCCGGTCACTTGCACGTTGCCTGATTCGGTCGGCGGCATCTGAGGAAACAAAGCATCGGCCATATCGCACAATGCTTGCACGCAACGGTGACTGATCTGGCGATGTTGAATCTGGCAAAGGTTGCGGGCCTCCCAGTCTTGAAAGAGTGCCATCATCGACACGCCCCTGTACTGCTGATGGCGCGCTGAGTGGTTGGTGGCATAGGTCGCTTGACGAGTATCGCCCACCAGCACGATCCCGATGCTACTGGACAATAGGCGTTCGATCAGATCTAGATCGTAGCCTGCCAAGTCCTGGACCTCATCGATGTAGAGCTCGTCGTACATCGCCGCCACGCGTTCGATGACCGCGCCTTGCGTGAGGTCGTCGCAGCGCAGCGCAAAGTCCGCTGCCCGATCCGAGTACATACGGCTTCCGACTAGGTAGTGGCGAAGCACCTGATTACGCGGGGCACGATTGTTGGTTCTGCCCTCCACAAAAAAGATGGATTCAACGCGTGGGTGTGCGCATAGCGCGGCCTGATAGGGACGAATGCATTCACGTAGTAGGAAGCTGTACCAGCTGTAAAGCGTTACGTGCATGGGAACTGCTCCAACATGGCGCTCGAACGCTCGACGGATCTCTTCCAAGTTCTCAAGAGTGTAGGTCAGTATCGCGATGCGACGATGGGGGCGGCTTAGGGCCTGCCGCACCAGCAAGGTTGTCTTGCCGGAGCCGGCGGCGGAGAGCAGAACTTGGTTAGGCGATGGCGCGCTGGACATAGTCTGGGAACGCGATCGAGTTCGGGCTGCTGAAGATGGCCAGTGCCGTATCGGTCTTATTGCCTTGCATGAACTTCAGCATGGCCGCTTCGTCGGCGAATTTCTTGTTCAGTACCAGATTCAACTTGTCTAGCGAATTGGCCTTGATCAGTTGCTGCTCCAATGAAGGAGCAGCCTCATCGGAGTCGTAGTAAATCTGGTTAAGAAAATCAGCGTAGCGCTCCTGCAACACTGCGATATCCCCGTCGTTGTCGGTGACCACGCGTGCATTGATCCCTAGGCGTTGGGCGATCTGCAGGAATCGCTTGAAAGCCAGCGACTTAACCGAAATTACGTCGACGCCGCGGGCCAAAGGCGACATACCGTGGTGGTCGAGGAACGCGCGCTGGACGATCAGCTCATCTGATGGTCCCTCCACCAGGATGGCTTGCTTGGCCAGGATCAATCGCAGCGTATCGTGGCCGGGCAATTTCATGAAGTAATCGTGGGTATCGGGCGGCAATTGCTCTAACTTCATGTAGCCGTTCGCACTAAACAGAATCACGTTGTCCACACCCAGCTTGTTCAGCACGAAGCTACTGTGGGTGGCGATGACCACTTGCTGGGTCGAGGACAAAGTCGCGATCTTGTCGATTAGTTGGGTCATGTTGGAGAACGACAGGTGGTTCTCTGGCTCCTCAACCAACAGTACGTGCGCCGCACTAGCCGCGCGCATGGCCAACTTCATTTTTACCGCGCTCTGTTCACCTTTGCCGGCGTGGGTGAAAGGTAGCTCATCCAAATAGGGAGACAGGCTTCCCTCCCACGTCGACCGGGCCGAAGTATCGACACCGACGCTTAGAGATTTGTTGCTGATATCGTCGTTGTTCTTGGCTAGGAACGTATTGATGGCCGTTACATCAGGTTCCAGCGCAAAGCTTTGTCGCATCCGGCGGTAGCTTAGCGAGAGCGCCACGCGCTGCTCAGTGGTGAGAACCTGATCGATGATGCCGGCGATGTAACGATCGGCGCCAGAGAGCGTCTTAGCCGCAGACGTATCGATGATCGTGGAATCAAAGGGAATACTGCGCGCGGTGACCCCATTATTGGCGAAGGAGTACCAGCGCACCGTGTAGTACTCCACCGGCAGGCCGCCATCTTGATGCTGTCGCACGTAGGCATCGAATTCCGAACGGTAATCCTCATTAAGTTCGATCAGCAGGCGAAGGCCAGCCGTGTTCGCACCTAGGGAGTTGTTGGTGCCGCGCAAGGCGGCCAGCGCCGGATCTGCTCCTAAATAAGCCTCAATCATGATCCGCTGCGGTGAGCCGAACTGTCCCTGCTTCAGTCCTGCCAGGTACGTCTGCACCGTGGGCTGATGGAACAGATAGGGGGTGATCTCGTAGGCGACGCCCCTACCGTGCAGTTGGCCGGTTACGACTGCATGGATGGCTTCTAGAAGGGTCGACTTGCCGACCTCGTTGTTGCCCACAATCAGGTTCATGTGTGCGTTGAGCGGCAAGTCTAGATGGTGAAACGCCTTGAAGTTCTCGATGACGACGCGTTCGATCGGCATTTCTCATCCTTATGGCACGGTTCCCGCGGCCAGACCGAGGGGCACGAACTCCTTGGTAATGCTAAACCAACCACGGAGGTGTTTAGGGTTATCAAGCGGGGCTGAGGCACCTACGAACCGGCGGCTCCTTGAGGTGTTGGGTCCGCTCCTAGCTAAGCCGGCCCCGACTGAAAACGCCCCAAGAAGGCCCGGCCTGTCTCATCGCGAGAGAAGGCCAAGGTAGTATTGGAGTGCTTCTTCCTACGGCGGGCGCCGACCAGGGTATTAACAAGGAATTAACATGATTGGGATTTCCGGGCTGGACCAGTTATCACGGCGGTTGGAGCAAGCGCAGGAGGCCCTGGCAGAGATTGATGGGGATTTGGACGCGGTGAATTTCGACCCCCATGATCCCGCCAGCATCGAGACGGCCATCCAGCAGGCCGAAGCGTTGATCGATGCCAAGGTTAAACCGTGGGCCGACAACCCGCTGGTGGCTCAAATCACCGATGGACTGAAAGAACAGTACCGTAACGCGATCATCAATCGTGCAGCGGAAGCGCGCCTGGAGAACGACCAGGAATGAGTGCGGTGGACCTGTTCGAGCAGATCAAGGCGGCCGTCCTCGACCTTCAAGGTGCTAACTACCAGAGTTTTGAACGCCCGTTCCGTAAGTTGGGTCTCTTGCTCGATCACGAGGATTTGGTCGCCATCAACCAGACACTGACGGAAGGCCTGGACTATCAGGCTTTTCTAGCCGAGAGCGAAAAAAACGGCGGTAGCATGGCCGGAAGTCATCGGCTCGCCTGGCCCGAAGACCCCATTCAACAGCTGGGCATGATGCTGCTGCTGTTGAAGGATCTGACCTCGCGACCTGATCAAGCCATAGACTTTGCCCATCACTATTTTGATTCCGGCCGCCACGTCATGTCCGGCCTGCACTCGATGACGCGAGACCTGATCACTCCATTTGTGCGGGACTACAAGACGTATGTCGGCAAGCACGGCACTGTGAAAGTGGCGCTGATCAGAGAGAAGTCGAACAAAGTCTTCATCGTCCATGGTCACGACGGAGAGGCACGGGAAACAGCGGCACGATTTCTTTCCAATCTAGGCCTTGTGCCGATCATTCTTCACGAACAGGCTAGCCGCGGGCGCACAGTCATTGAGAAGGTAGAAGCCCATGGCGAGGTTGGTTTTGCCATCGTGCTACTCACACCCGATGACGAGGGACGTGCCCGTGGCAACGGAGAACTGGCGCCACGTGCCCGCCAGAACGTTCTGTTAGAACTTGGCTACTTCATCGCCCGGCTCGGCCGCGAGAACGTCTGCACGTTGAGGAAAGGCCAGGTGGAGATCCCCAGCGACTTTGCAGGGGTAGTATGGACCGACATGGACAATAGCGGTGGATGGCGTGTGGCGCTTGGTAAGGAGTTGAAAGCCGCGGGCTACGAGATCGACTGGAACCAAGTGATGGGCTGATGAACACCACTAACGAAGTTGATAGTCCATCAATCAGCCAATCGTCATCTTGATCAGCGAAGTGCTACCAAGGGCTTGGCCACAAGCTGATATTTTTTCTGCATGTTGGCGACGGTCGGTAATCTTTGCGCCACACCCTATGGACAAGTCCGCGTGCACCTATATCACTTTCTAGAGGCCAAATGGGCACTGGATAACATCCGTCATCGGCGATTGAAAATATCGCGCCTGGATAAGCTCAACGACCCCTTTGAATTTTTCGCCGTAGATCTCTCAGACAAGGACTTTCGTCGAGCCTTGATTCGAACTCGCGATAAGATGGCGGCTGATCGCGGCATCATTTGTTTCTGCAATAACTGGCGCAACCCACTCATGTGGGCGCACTACGGCGACCGATACAAGGGTATTTGCCTGGGCTTTGATGTGATCGCCCCAGAAGGAACCATCGCCAAGATCGATTACGTGGAAAGGCGGCTCAAACGGCCCGCAGATTTCCTCGCGCAGACAGAGGCCGGCAAGCTCGCCTTTCTTCAGCGCCTAATCACGACGAAGTTCCATCACTGGCAGTACGAGGGCGAGCACCGGCTCCACGTCAGCCTGAGACGCAAAAGACCCTGATACAGGGCAGTACTTTTTCGACTTCGGGAAACATCTAGTGTTGCGTAAGGTCATCGTGGGCGCTGAGTCAAACGCGACGCGTAAGCAAGTTCGCGACGCGCTAGGGCCGCTGGCGTCCACGGTCGAAGCGTTCAAGAGCCGTCCAGGCTTTAGCAACTTTGAGATTGTGCGTAATCAAGACAGGCTCGCGTGGAAGTAGTTGCCGGTCGCTGAGTGAGATGCACCCAGCGTACCGTTCTAGTTAGACCTACCAGAATCTGCAGTTACCCCAGCCGCTTCGCTAGATCCGCAGCATCCGGGTGGTAGTACCGCAGAAGCATCCGCGTATCGCGATGGCCGGTGATTTTTGCCAGTTCGTGGAGCTGGAAGCGCGACGCAAGGCGAGACGTGGCTTCATGCCTAAGATCGTGAAACCGCAAGTCTCTCAAAAACTTTGGCTTCGTTTCGCGCCCATGTTCTGCGCATTCCGCTTCATATGCTTTTCTGGCTCGCTGAAGGGCACGCTCGAAAGCCTGCGTAATCCCGTCCGGATGAACGGCAAAGACCGGGCCACTTAGTGAGGGAGGTACGATCGGAACCTTGCGCCGCTGTGCCGCGCGCCCAAGTTTTGGCAACAACTCGGCAAGTACGTCCACTGCGGCCTGCGACAGCGGCACATCGCGGCTATTTCCATTCTTCGTTTCGGGCAGATGTGCCACTCGCCGATCCAGGTCGACGTGTTCCCAACGCAAGGCAGCAATTTCGCTCCGCCTCATAGCTGTTTCTACGGCAAGCGTAATAATTGTTGGTAGGACGCGCGATTCGCTCGCAGCGATAACTCGCGACAGCTCATCTTCCGTACGTCCACGTTGGCGCCCTGCAGTTGAAGACGCCACGACACGTCGCGTACGTGCATTGTTCGGCGTCGGTTTGCGAACAAGTTCGACAGGGTTAGACAGGCTCTCCATGCCCCATTCCTTCCGTGCCGTATTGAACAAGTGTGAGAGGCGCGCCAGGCGCCGCAGTACGGTAGCCGGCGCCAACCCATCTGCCAGCCAGGCATCGCGTTGTTGCGCGATGTCACCGCTGCGAATGGTGGCAACTGTCCGCTTCGCCAAAGGCGTCTGCCGCCAGAGGTGGAGTACGGACCGCTCTCTGATAGCTCCCTTTAATGCGGGCACCACTTCCGCCTCGTAACGGTCCAGGAGCGCGCCCAGCGTGGTGCTCTCCGCTTCACTGCGATCGAGCCACACACCGCGGTTCATCTCGGACTCGATCATGGCGGCCCAGGCTTCGGCTTCAGCCTTTGTATCGAAAGTCTTCGTCTGGGACGGCCAGCCGCGCCTGCGCACCTGCGCTTCCCACGAATACCGTCCCCGCCGCCGATACGTTGCCATGCTTACTGCCCTTGCCACGGATGTGGCATAAGTGTGGCATCAATTCGGTTTAAATGGATAACTGTTTGATTTTACGCATAATGTAAACGCATTCGTAATGCGTAGGTCGTAGGTTCGATTCCTATTTCCGGCACCAGCAAAATCAAAGGCTTGCGTGGGTTTTTGCCTCGCAGGCCTTTTTTGTGCCCGTGTTTTCCACGCGCACTGTAGTCCTTGATCTCGCCTTGCGCGAATGGGCTTCCGTCAGCCCCTTGTTCGTAAGAACATATCTAAAGTTCTTACGAATACTGCCGAAGAGCGGATGTGGCTTTTCAGCTTTGTCCCATACAGGGGGACTGCACGCCCTTAGCCTTTTCGTCGCTACCAGGCCTATTGATCGGACTTCCTTCGCTTGGAACGACCGACGAGCCAGATAGCGCCGGATTCACGTGACCACGCTACATGTGGCCGCGCGGGTGCTTGCATGTCCCTTCAATGGTCTGGATAGGTAGCGATGTTGTCGCTGCTTGTTCGTATCTGCAGTGAAAGGAAAGGGTTGTGCTTCAAGGACGAAAGAGGGCGCTCGCGTGGCGTCCATGGCTGACATGCGTGGGTTTGTGCTTGCCGATGGCATCCGCCATGGCGCAAGTGGCCGATACGGCGACACAGGAAATCCTGCGTCAACAGGAACGTGAGCGCGCATTGCGCGAACAACAGGCATCGCGCCCCGACGTGCGTTTGCCCGCGCCGGAGCAGGCGGTTGAAGATCGCATTCCCTCGGATGAAACGCCGTGCTTCGCCATCCAGCACATTCGTCTGGATGGCGATGACGCATCGGAGTTCCACTGGGCACTGAAAGCGGCCGACACGTCGCACGATCCCGCTACCGGTCGATGTCTGGGCACGCAGGGCATCAATGTCGTGATGAAGCGCATCCAGAATGCGATCGTCGCTCGCGGCTACGTCACCACGCGTGTGCTCGCGAAACCGCAGGATCTGCACAGCGGCGTGTTGACCCTCACCGTCGTTCCGGGTCGCATTCGCGCCATTCGGTTTGCACCGGGTGTGGATGCGCGCGCCACTTCATGGCGCGATGCGTTGCCCGCGCGCCCCGGTGACCTGCTCAACCTGCGCGATATCGAGCAGGCGCTGGAAAACTTCAAGCGCGTTCCCACCGCGGATGCTGACATCAAGATTGCTCCCGCCGATGGTGATGCCCAGGCGGGTGAAAGCGATCTAGTGATCGAGTGGAAGCAATCGTCGCCCATGCGGCTGACGTTCTCGCTCGACGACTCGGGTAGCCAGGCGACCGGAAAACTCCAGGGGGGCGCCACGTTGTCGCTGGACAACCTGCTGACGTGGAACGACCTGTTCTACGCCAACCTGGGGCAGGACGTGCTGGACGGCAACCGCAAAGGCACGCATAGCTACACCGTGCACTACGACGTGCCCTACGGCTACTGGCAACTGGGCGCCACCGCTAGCAGTTACACCTATCAACAGACCGTTGCCGGGTACGAGCAGAACTACGTCTACAGCGGCACCAGTCACAACGCCGATGTGCGGCTGAGCCGACTGCTTTATCGCAACGCCACGCTCAAATGGGGTGCGTATGTGCGGGCGTGGGAACGCGATTCCAACAACTTCGTCGATGACACCGAAGTGCTTGTGCAGCGTCGTCGCCAGGGTGGTTGGGAAGCTGGTTTCACCTATAAGCAGTTCATCGGCGCCACCACGCTGGATGCCAATGCTGCCTATCGCCGGGGTACCGGCGCCTTCAATGCCTTGCATGCGCCGGAGGAGGCCTTCAATGATGGCACCTCGCGCACCAAGCTCATCACGGTCGATGCAACCCTCACCGCACCATTCCAGCTCGGCAACCAACGCTTCCGTTACATCGGTAGCTGGCGTGCGCAATGGAATAAGACCTCGTTGGTGCCGCAGGACCGCTTCGCCATCGGCGGCCGCTACACGGTCCGCGGTTTCGACGGCGAGCTGTCGCTCACCGGTGATCGCGGCTGGCTGTTCCGCAATGACCTCGGCTGGAGCATCGGCAGCGTAGAGCTGTACCTGGGCGCAGATGTCGGCCATGTGAGTGGCCCGCCGACGCAGTGGGAACTGGGCCAGACATTGGCCGGTGGCGTGCTCGGCCTGCGCGGCGGTTGGCACGGCTGGGCGTGGGACGCCTTCGTCGGCGCACCCATCAGCAAGCCGCACGGTTTCCAGACCGACAACCCGTCCACCGGTTTCACCCTCAGTTGGTCGTACTAATCCAGCGCACGTGTCGTTTGTTTGCCTGACAGGGAAAGTCCATGAACAAGCATCTGTATCGCATCGTCTTTAACCACGCGCTAGGTGTATTCCAGGCCGTATCGGAGTTGGTTCGCCGGCCGGGACGAGGCGCATCACGGAGCGACGGTGTCGTGGCGGCAAACGTGCGTCCTGTCAGCCTGGGTCTGTGGGTTGCCTTCGGCTGGATCGGCCTTGCCTCCGTTGCGAGCGCACAGATCGCAGGCGACGCGCAGGCGCCGGGCAACCAACGCCCCACCGTCATGGCCGCGCCCAACAACGCGCCGTTGATCAACATTCAGACACCTAGTGCCGCGGGCGTATCGCGCAACACCTATAACCGCTTCGATGTCGGCAACGAAGGTGCGGTGCTCAACAACTCCCGCACCAACACGCAGACGCAGTTGGCGGGCACAGTGTCCGGTAATCCCTGGCTCGCCACCGGCACGGCCAAGGTGATTCTCAATGAAGTCACCGGACCCCATCCCAGCCAGTTGAACGGCTATATCGAGGTGGCCGGCGATCGCGCGCAGGTGGTCATTGCCAACCCCTCCGGCATCGCGTGCGATGGTTGCGGCTTCATCAACGCCAACCGCGTCACCCTGACCACCGGCGTGCCCGTGCTCAATGGCGGCTCACTGGATGGCTACCGCGTCAGCGGCGGAACCATTCAGATCAACGGTAAGGGCATGGATGCCAGCCGTGCCGATTACGCCGACATCATTGCGCGCGCAGTGCAGGTCAACGGCGGCATTTGGGCTCCGCAGTTGCAGATCACCACCGGCGCCAATCAAGTGAGCGTGGATCAGTCGCGGGTGAGTGCGACCAACGCCGACGGCAACAAGCCCGCCTTTGCGTTGGATGTCAGCGCGCTGGGCGGCATGTACGCCAATAAAATTGCCCTGCTCGGCACCGAATACGGCGTGGGTGTGCGCAATGCAGGCACCATCGGCGCTCAGGCTGGCGAATTGACCGTGACTGTTGACGGCCGGCTGGAGAACACCGGCTCGCTGCAATCGCAGGCCAATACGCAGTTAGCTGCAAGTGGCGGCGTCGCCAACGCAGGCACCATCAGCGCTGCGCGCGAACTGGGGATCGTCACCACGCAGGATGTCGACAACAGCGGCGGTACGTTGAACGCAGCGCGCATCGCCGTCGACGCAACATCAATGCGTAATGCCGGCGGCAACGTTACACAAACCAGCGCCCAAGCGATCGCCTTGCAGGTTGGCGCGCTTTCCAATCGCAATGGCGGTCGTATCGGCACCACCCAAGGTGGCCCAGTGCCGGAGGTCGACGCAAGCAATGGCGGATCTTCCGGTACACCCGATACCTCGACAGGCAACAGCGGCACTTCGACGGGGAGCGGCAGTGTCGCTTCGGGCGGCAACGGTTCGGCCGTCACGCCAGTCGCGCCGCTAGCTGACGGATCGCTGCGTATCGCGGGTCTGCTCGACAACGATGGCGGCCGCATCACAGCAGCCTCCGGCTTTGACCTGACCACGGGTAACGGCATCGCCAACGACGGAGGTCAGCTCGCCTTGCACCAGCTCACGCTCGCTGGCGGTGACTTGAGCAATCGCCATGGCGTGCTGTCTGTCGACAGGACGTCCACCGTGCACGCGGCACAGGTCATCAACGATGGTGGCCAGCTGACATTCGCCAAAGCACTGACCTTCGACGCGCAGGAACTGTCCAACCGTAGCGGCCAGTTCTTGATGGCCGACCCTACCGCCATGAAGTTCACGGTTGCCGGTGTGCTGGACAACAGCGGTGGCACGCTGGCGAGCAACGCCTCGCAATTCACATTGGGCAGCGGTGCCCTTATCAACGAAAACGGTGTCATCAATCATGCTGGCACAGACGGCTTCTCGCTTCAGACGGGCATATGGCAGGGGGCAGGCGGCACAGTCGCCACCGCTGGGGCAGCAAGCATCAGTGCGGGCAGCGTCGATCACCAGAAGGCGGTGTTGAGCGCAACGCAGCTCACCCTCCGTGCCATTAATTTCGACAACCGAGGCGGCACCATCGCGTCCTCTGGTGGTCAGACGAACATGCTGAACGTGGTCGGTTCGCTGGACAATGGCAACGGCGGCACGATCCGAAGTAACGGCAATCTTTTTATCTCGGCGGAGACCCTCGGCAACGCTGGCGGAACGGTGCAGCACGCCGGGCAGGGCGCGTTGGGTATCCACGCGATCACGCTTGATGGGACAGACGGCACTGTCGCCAGCAACGGCAACCTCAGCGTGCTTGGCGGTGCGATCAATCTCGCCAACGGCACCACCTACGCGCAATCCGTCACGTTGGATGTTGACTCGTTGATCACGTCCGGTGGCAAGCTCACCGCGTTGGGCGGCACGCCACTGGACCTCACGGTGCGTGGCCTGTTTGACAACACGCACGGTGCCGTCGCTACCAATGGCGCGCTGCGCATCAACGCGCAGTCGCTGACCAGTATCGATGGAAGCTTCACATCGGCAGGCAAGGACGCGACGGGTATTGCCGTCGCACAGACCTTCGAGAACACGCGCGGCACGCTCACTGCGATGGGCGCCACTACCGTCCATGGCGGCAGTATCGTCAACCAGGGAGGCACGATGCAGGCGGGTGGGGGCTCCACGCTCACAGTTACGGCCGATGGCCTGCTCGACAACAGCACCAAGGGTACTCTGACGTCAGATGGCGATCTTTCCATCACGGCATCCACGCTCGATAACACGCAAGGCATCATCGCCCATGCAGGAACCGGTGCGCTGACGATTCAGGTATCGGCGCTCAGCGGGCAGGGCGGAACCATCGCCAGCAACGGCCAGCTAGGTGTGCATGGCGGCGCGATCAATCTCGCCAACGGCACTACCTACGCGCAGTCCATCACGCTGGATGCGGATTCGCTGACCACGGCTGGCGGCAAACTCACTGCGTTGGGTGGCACGCCACTGGACCTCACGGTGCGTGGCATGTTCGACAACACGCGCGGTACCGTCGCCACCAATGGCGCGCTGCAGATCAATGCGCAGTCGCTGACCAACACCGATGGCGCGTTCACGGCGGCAGGTATAGGCCCGACTGGCCTCACCGTCGCGCAGGCCTTCGACAACACGCGCGGCACGCTGGCCGCGATGGGCGCCACCACCGTCCATGGCGGCAGCGTCGTCAACCAGGGTGGCACGATGCAGGCGGGCGGAGGCTCCGCGCTCACCGTTACGGCGGATGGCCTGCTCGACAATAGCGCCAAAGGCACGCTGACGTCCGATGGCGACCTGTCCGTCACTGCATCCACGCTCGACAACACGCAAGGCATCGTCGCTCACGCTGGCACCGGTGCACTGACGATCCAGACTTCTGAGCTCAACGGGCAGGGCGGCACCATCGCGAGCAATGGCCAGCTCGGTGTGCATGGCGGCGCAATCAATCTTGCTAGTGGCACCACGTACGCGCAGTCCGTCACGCTGGATGTTGATTCGTTGACTACGGCTGACGGCAAACTCACTGCGCTGGGTGGTACGCCACCAGATCTGACCGTGCGTGGTTTGTTTGACAACACGCGCGGTACCGTCGCGACTAACGGCGCGCTGCAGATCAACGCGCAGTCGCTGATCAATACCGACGGTACCCTCACGGCGGCAGGCAAAGACGCGACCGGCATCACCACCGCGCAGACCTTCGAGAACACGCGTGGCACGCTGGCCACGATGGGCACCACCACCGTCCGTAGCGGCAGCATCATCAACCGGAGCGGCACGATGCAGGTGGGCGGCGGCTCTGCGCTCACCGTAACGGCGGATGGTCTGCTCGACAACAGCCAGCATGGCGTGCTCGCTAGCGATGGCGATCTCTCCGTCAATGCATCGACGCTCGACAACACTCAAGGCACCGTTCAGCACGCCGGACAGGGTACGTTGACGATTCATGCGTCCACGCTCAACGGACAGGGGGGGCACCCTTGCCAGCAATGGTGCGCTCACGATCAGCGGCACCAGTACCAATCTGCGCGATGGCACCACTGCAGCGCAACAGATCACCATCGATACGGGCTCGCTGGTCACCGCGGGTGGCCATCTCTCCGCGCTCGGTACAGGTTTGCTGCATCTGGGCGTCAGCGGGGCGATGGACAACACCGGCGGCCACGTCGCTACCAACGGCGCGCTTGAGCTCAATGCTGGCTCCCTATCCAATGTTAGCGGTTCGATCTTGGCGGCGGGTACGAATGACAGCTCGCTGCATGTCGCCAACGCGTTCGCCAATACGCATGGCACGCTGGCAACCACCGGCGCCACCACGCTGCACGCCGCGAGCCTCGACAACACTGGCGGCACAGTGCAGTCCGCGAGCTCGGAAGCGCTGATTGTCACAACGGATGGTCAGCTCGTCAACGACAGCGGTGCGCTGGTTAGTAACGGCGCACTTGTGCTCACGAACGGCAGCCTGAGCAATCACGGCGGTGCCATCCATGCACAGCAAGGCATCACGGCCACTACGACTGGCACGCTTGATAACAGCGGCGGCGCGGTGATCGCCGGTGGCGATGTGACTGTGTCGGCTGGCACGTTGCTCAACCGCGACACCATCCAGGGCGGTCCGGCCAACAGCTCGATCGCTACGCAGGGCATCTTCGGCAACCGGGTCCAGGTGCAGGCGGACACCGTCGACAATACGCGCGGCCAGATCCACGCCAACAACACGCTTGCCTTACGCGGACGCAATCAGGCCAGCACGGCGCTCACTAATGCCGCGGGCCTGCTGGATGGAACGGGAACGGTCACGGTAGTGGCTTCAGCGTTGGACAACACTGGTGGGCAGCTGATTCAGCGGGGTGATGCCGGTACGCTTTCGCTCACCGCGAGCGGCGCGATCGGCAATACCTCCAAGGGTCTGATCGGCGCGGAAGGTGTGGCGAACATCCAGGCGGGTGCCTTCGACAATACCGGCGGCACGACCTATGCCCGGCATGATCTTACCCTCACCAGTTTCGGCAATCTGTACAACCGCAACGGCGGTCAGCTGCAAACGAATGGTGCGCTGAATCTCTCGGCTGGCGGCAGTTTCGATAATAGCGCCGGTGCCGTGGATGCTACGGGCGCCGCCACGGTGGGTGCGGCATCCATCGCCAATGTGGGCGGCCAGTTGCTTGCGGGCAATGCGGGCAATGCCAATGCGGCGTTGCAGGTAACGTCGGGCAATAGCATCGACAATCGCGGCGGCTCCATCGGCAACCGTGGTGGCGATACCAATCTTCGTGCATCGGGCATCGATAACAGCGGTGGCGGCAAGTTGATCGCGCAGCGCAATCTGAACCTGGATGGCGTCGGCTCGCTCAACAACATCGGTGCCACGACCTACGCCACGGGCAACCTTAGCTACCAAAACGGCAACGCCTGGCTCGACAACAGCGGTGGGCAATTCGGTGCGGGTGGCACGGCATGGCTCACGTCGTCGAGCATCACCAACGCCAACGGCGGCCGTATCCAGGCAGGCGCGTTCTGGCTCAACACTTCCACGCTAAACCTCGGTGGAGGTGAGATCGATGCCAATGCACTGCATGTGCAGGTATCAGCCATCAACGGCCTGGGTCGCCTCTACGGTTCGCAACTGCTCGACGCACACATCAATGGCGATTTCACCTATGCCGCTGGGCAGCGCTTCGAAAGCGACGGCGTACTCAGCCTGACGATAGGTGGCACGCTAACCAACCAGGGCACGCTGCAGACACAGGGTGAGCTGGACATTACTGCCGCGAACCTGATCAACCAGGGCAGCATCAACGCTAGCGCAGGGAACGGCAGCGCCAGCGCAAACATCTCCACCAGCGGGCTGATCGACAACCAGCGCGGTGCGTGGCTGGAAGCGGACACACTCAAGCTGTCTGCGGGCGACGTCTACAACACCGGCAACATCGTCGGCGACAACATACGCATTGATGCAAACACCCTAACCAACGGCCACGACCTGGGGTCGGCGATGGCCGCCGTGGACTACGGCGAAGGCTTTATCGGCGCGGCTAATGGGTTGGATCTACGCATCGCGCAGCGCCTGGACAACCTGGATGGCGATCTCTTCAGTGGCGGCAACCTCACCATCGCCGGACGTTGGGACGGTACGCGCCTCGCAACGCTGAACAACGTATCCAGCCGCATCCAAGGGCAGGGCAACGTCTCCATCAACGCGGACCAGATCGACAATCGTCGCCGCATCATCAACACCGCCACCTATACACTGAGCGCGGACGAGCAGGCCGCCAACAGCGGAAGCGCCACCGTGGCGCAGTACCTCTACAGCGATAGCGACCCTGGTCATAAGCCGCCGGCTGTCGGCGCCGACCAAGTCGTGGATGCAGCCGGGTTGGCCAAGGCCAAAGGGTATTGCGACAGCCACAACTACTCGTCGCTTCGCTGTATCGGCTATCCGCAGGGCCGCGGGTCGCCGGTCGTGTTCCAGTCGGTGACCACTAGCACGCTCACGCAGGTCACGGTGATCACCAGCGCCAGTGCGGGTAGCCGCATCGAGTCCGGCGGCGACATGGTGCTCAACGGCAACATTCGCAACAGCGCATCCACCATCGCCGCCACACGTAACCTCACCATCAACGGCAGCGGTGGCGGCGACGGCTGGGCCAGCGTGCAGAACATCGCCTGGAACCCTACTGGCGAAGTCACCACCATCACCAACTACCAGACCCAGTCGCAATACCTGATCGATAGCCCGCGCACTTGGCTCGATGGCCAGTGGTGGACCTACGACACGTCCAGCGGTAACCAGTCCGTGCTGCTTACGCCCGGCAACGTGCCGGGTTGGGTCACGTACAACGTCGGCCAGGGCTTGGGTGCCACGATCACGGCCGGCGGCAATCTCTCCATTGGCGGCAACGTCACCAACACCGTGGTTGGCGCCAAGGGCGGCGGTAGTTCCATCAATGCGGGCGACCTTACCGGTCCCGGAGGCGTCGCCCTGCGCAGCGCCAGCTCCGCACGCGCCGACAACGCAGGCGGCATCGACAACGTCCATGGCGAAGGCGTCGCGGAGATGGGTCGCGTCAATGGTGCGCAAGGCCAGGGCGTTGGCAACGCCGGTAGCGTCGGGCGTGCGGATGGCAGCAAAGTCAGTGACGCCGGCAGTGCGAAAGGCGCTGGCGCGCAGTCGGTGGGTTCGTCCGAACAGGCCTTGCCCGGCTACGTGCCACCTACCAATGCGATGTACGCACAGAACGGCGACCCCGGTGCTCCATTCCTGGTGAACACCGCGCCGCGCTTCGCCAAGGGTGCATCCACCAGCTCCGACTATCTGCTGAAGGCACTGGGCGACGACCCTAGCAACACGCAGAAGCGCCTGGGCGATGGCTACTACGAGCAGCAGCTGGTGCTTGATCAATTGGTGCAGCTGACTGGCCGCCGCACCTTGAACGGCAGCGCCCCCCCTTGCGCAGTACACCGCGCTAATGGATGGGGCTGCCAACGAAGCTGCGCGCCTGGGCCTGAGCCTGGGTGCACCGCTCACCAGTTCGCAGATCAGTTCGCTGCAGTCCGACATCGTCTGGCTGGTGGATCAAATAGTCGATGGGCAGCATGTGCTGGTGCCGGTGGTGTACCTGTCCAAGGCCACGGCGGACAAGTTGCAGAGCGACGGCGCACTGATCGCCGGCAACACCGTCAACATTCAGTCCAGCGGCACCGTGCGCAACGACGGCACCATTACGGGCACGCAGGGTACCGCGATCAGCGCCGATACGCTGATCAACAAGGGCACACTCAACGGCGGCCAGCAACTCGCCATCGCCACCCGCAACGACACCATCAATAGTGGCGCCATCAACGGCGGTACGGTGAGTGTGCAGGCAGGGCGGGATATCGTCAGCACGGGCGCCATCACCAGCACCGGCGACATGGCGTTGCTGACAGGTCGCGACCTGACGGTGGGCAGTGCCCCAGTGCAATCCGGCGGCAACCTCGCCATGGTGGCTGGCCACGACCTGACCGCCACCGCCAGCCATATTTCCGCTGGAGGTAATGCACAGCTCGTGGCCGGCAACGACATCAACCTTGATGCGACCGTGCACACCACACGTACCGGCGGCGCTTCCAACGGCCAGGAAACCACCACGCACGCCGTAACCGACATCACCGCGGGCGGCAACCTTGCGCTGGTCGCCGGCAACGATCTCACCAGCGTCGGTGCCCAACTCAAAGCAGGCAACCGGTTGGGACTGAGCGCAGGACACGACATCACGCTCAATGCGGTAACGGACAGCCAGGCGAACTACAGCAAGAGCGCGGGGGGGAGCACCGTCAGCACCACGCGTAGCGACGACGACACGGTGCGCGGCAGCACGCTGAGCGGCGCCAATGGTGTCAGCCTGGTCGCCAAGAACGACCTCACCGCCACCGCCGCCAGCATCAGTTCCACCAATGGCGGCGTTGGCCTGATGGCTGGCCACGACCTGACGCTGAACACCGCACAGGAAAACCACAGCACCGTCACCGACACCAAGACCACCAACAGCGGAATGCTGTCCAGCACCACCAAGCGCACGCATGACAGCGTGAGCGACAGCCTCGCCATGGGCACCACCCTAAGTGGTGACAGCGTCTCCATGGCGGCCGGCCATGACCTGACGGCGACCGCCGCGCAGATTGTCGCCGACCACGACATCGTCATGGCCGCGGGCAACAACCTCACGCTCAACACTGCCAACGACGTCCACACCGAAGAACACGGTACCAGCAAGACCAAATCCGGCCTGATGGGCGCCGGTGTCGGCGTCATGCTCGGTGAAGCCAAGCAAAGCCAGGACGCGACGCTCACCCAGACAACGCCAACCGGCACTACCGTAGGCAGCTTGGGCGGTAGCGTGACTATGACGGCGGGCAACACTGTCCACCTCACCGACGCAAACGTACTCAGCGACACCGGCACCGTCATCGTGGGCAAGAACGTCACCATCGATGCGGCTTTGGGCACCACGGACACCACGCAGACGCAAAAGCAAAGCAGCAGCGGACTCACCTTGAGCTTAGGCGGTGCCGCCGTGTCGGCAGCGCAAGGCGTTTACGCCGCCGCCCATCGCGGCAGCGAAGTCAAAGACGATCGCCTCAAAGCGCTCTACGCCGCCCAGGCCGCGTACGGAGTCAGCGATACGATCGGCGCTGCCCAAGGTGGCGTCAGCAAAAGCGGGACTGATGGGGGCATCAACCTGCAGTTGGGCATCGGTGCCAGCAGTGCCAGTAGCAAGACGGTTACCCACGACGAAACCGCCTACGGCAGCACCATCCACAGCAACGGCAATGTCGTTATTGCTGCTACTGGCGGTGACCTCAACGTCATCGGCAGTCAGATCAGCGGCGACAACGTCGGCCTCATGGCCGCCAACAACATCAACCTGCTGAGCCAAGCGGAAGATCACACCCTAAAAAACACCAACAAGAATGCCAGCGGCGGCGTCGGCGTGCAGATCGGCACCGACGGTATCGGCTTCTACGCACAAGCGTCGGTGGGCAAAGGCAGCGCCCACGGCAACGGCACCACGCACGTCACCACCAGTGTCGATGCCAAGAACACACTGACGTTGGTTAGCGGTGGCGACACCACCATCCAAGGCGCCCAGGCGAAGGGCAACACCGTGCTGGCCGATATCGGCGGTAACCTCAACATCCGCAGCGAACAAGACACCAACGATTACGCCAGCAAGCAACAGCAAGCAAGCGGCAAAGTCGTGGTAGGTGTGGGAGCCAGTGGCAGTGGTAGCTACAACCAAAGCAACATCGACAGCCATTACGCCAGTGTCACCACGGTCAGTGGCATCGATGCCGGTGACGGCGGCTTCAACATCCACGTCAACGGCAACACCGATTTGAAGGGTGGCGTGATCGCCAGCACGGCCGACGCCAGCAAGAACCTGCTCGATACCGGCTCGCTCACATTCAGCGATATAGAAAACAAGGCCAAATACAGCGCAAGCAGCGTTGGCATCAGCGGCGGCAGCTCAGGCAGCGGTGTGGCCGTATCTCCCAGCATCGGCATCCCACAGGGCGACAACAGCCACAACACCACGAAGGCCGGCGTTGCCGACGGCACTATCGTGGTACGCGATGGCAACGCCGATCTCAGCGGATTGGATCGTACCGCCACGCTCGACCAGCAGGGCCTCAAGTCCATCTTCGACCTGCAAAAGGTGCAAGAGCAGCAGGAGATGGGACAAGTTGCCGGCTATGTGGGCATGCGCACCGCCGGCACCGTCGCCGACTACATGGCCCATCACGCAGCGACGGATGAGGAGCAGACGTCGTGGAAGGACGGCGGTACCAACAAGGTGCTGCTGCACGGCTTGGTCGGTGCAGGCACCGCAGCGCTAGGGGGCGGCGATATCGCGGGTGGCACCATCGGTGCCGCTGCGAGCGAAGCGGCCAGCGGTGCAATGCAGAAGTATCTGGACGATCAACACATCACCGATCCGGCGCAACGAAACACCTTCATGAATCTGGCGAGCGCTGCTATCGGTGGTGCCGTCGGCGGTGGTGCGGGTGCAACAACTGCCTTGCAGGGCGAGCAGTTCAATCGGCAGTTGCATCCTGACGAAAAGGTCTGGATCAAGACGCATGCGGCCGAGTATGCAGCCGAGCATCCCGGTATGACAGAGGATCAGGCGATGCAGGCATTAGCTCAGCAGGCTGCACGCCAGACCGATGTGCTGTGGGCAGCAGCCCTACCGGGCGACGATAGTGATGCTCGCCTCTTTCTGGCAAGCGCAAAGGGCACCTTCACCAACGACCTTGGTGGCGCGCAGAAGTTGTTTACCGCTGAAGGCAACCAGTTCCTGCAGCCAATGATGTACTTGCCCGAAGCGAGCGCTGACCGTGGCTTCTACCAGCGGTACGTGCAACCCGGGGCCGGCAACATCAACACAGGCCTGCAAGCGATGCTGGCGCAAGCAGGCATTAACGCCTACATGAACCAAGGGCAGACAGCCTGGAACGTGATCACAGGTGCACTGACCGGTATCGGTGGTGCCGTTCTGCATCCCGTGGACACGTTCAACAGTGCTGGACAGGACCTCGGTAATAACGCCGTCTATACGTTCAACGCCGGCTTGATAGACAACCAGTTCCAGGCGGTGTATGGGCAGGATGTCAGCAAAGCAGCCACCACGTTGACGGCACTCAATACCTCACTCACTTTCCTGGCGGTGACCGGTGCGGGTAAAGGTGCCGCAGCAGCGATCGAAGGGGCAGCGAAGTCGGCTACGACCGATGCCCTGATTGCTGCGGTTAAAGCTGGCGCGTCGGGTGATGCTGCGGGTCTGGAGAAGTTCACGCAGAGCATTGTTGGCAAAGCAGGGTTTGCGGCTGACGGTACGCCCTTGATGGACTTCCGATCGTTGACCAACGCGCAGAAAAGTGTGGTGGCCGAGTTGCTGGGTGGCGACAGCTTGCAACAACTTGTTCCTGATGCGACGAAAATAGGCCGCTCGCCCGGAATCGGTCAAAATGGCATTGACGATCTCTACAAGGTCAATCGACCGGATGTTGATTATGTAGTTGTCGAATACAAGTTCGGCTCATCTGCGCTCGGGCAGACGGCTGATGGCCTGCAGATGAGTGATAACTGGCTAACGGGGGCCAATACGAATTACAACCGCATACTGGAATCAACAGGTAACGAAGCTGTGGCGGATAGTGTCAGTACGTCACTTCAACAAGGGCGAGTCGAGCGCTGGGTGGTCAACACTGATCCCTTTGGAAATGTATCTGTCGGAGTTGTGGACAAAAGCGGCAAATTTATTCCCAATCCTCAGGGAGCATCGAAGATATTAAGGGGCAATCAATGAAGCGTGACAGTCGTGGATCAATCACCTATTGGAATCAGTGGATCTCCTACAAGGAGAAGCACATTCCCGAAATGTGGGGTGTGCTTCGTCAAACAGGCGGAGATGAGGGGTATGCGCCGCAGTACGCTTTCGAAATTGTGAGAAAGCACTACGAACTTGCACTTCAGCGCTACTCACGAGGCGATGCAGTAGGTGACTTCAAGCTGTTGTTCAGTGGTCTGCTGGATGCTTGGGAAGAAAGTGAGCGCCTGGGGGAACATGTTTGGACTGAAGAGCAGCGCTACATGCGTCACTCTTGGGCGGTGAACCTTGACCATTACATTGTCTGCTTCTGGCTGACGGGTTTGGCATTGATGCTGGAGATCCCCGACGACCAATGGCAGCGACTGGTCGCCTTGATCGGTAACGAAGGTGAAGACGCACTATTGGATCGTGTGATCGCCTTTCGCCAGCCGGAGCGAAAAATTGGTGAGGTGCTGTGCTTCCCGAAGGCCTATCAGGGCCTACTAAACGTCGTGAGCGCCCCCGTAGACCAACGCCCCAGCAAACTTCAAAGCTATGTGGGGCGCTGGTTCGTTAGCCTGAAGAATGCGGGTAGCTCGAGCTTTCCTCCGGCACATCGCACTCCTTATTGGTGGAATTTCTGCGCGAACGAGGAGCTGGGTATGAAGGGGGCCTATTTCGGTTGCTGGTGTATCGAGGCCGTCACGGTAGCTACCGTGTTCGACATCGACGATGCCGTCTGCCTTGATCATCCTAACTACCCGGGTGATTTGCGGAAGGACAACCGTTGCCCGCGTTATCCCGATCCTGAGCCGTCGCTGCCACCACCACTTCCTCCGGCGCTAAAGCCTCAGGGTTGGCTCTCACGATTGCTGGGAAAGTGAGTCACGTCTATCCGGCATCGATATGACAAATGCTCACCAGTAGTGCCTCGCAAGACAAAAAATTGTCAGAAGACAAAAAAGGTCAGAGTGCACTTTCTCCTAGCCCACCTTCCCAATTGATCGGAAAGTCCACTCTGACCTCTGCTTTGAAGCTCGGGCCATCCAAGGTTCATTTTTCCGAAGTTGAAAGTGAGCTGAATTCGGTGTTGCGCTTCGATCCCGGGTTGAAGCGCTCTGGAGAAATAGAAATGAGCAAACTCGGCTGCCAGTGTGGAAACATAATTCGAGACAATACTGACTCGTCGCCCTACAAGGCATCCATATTTAAGGATGTACTTTGTGGTTCCTTTACGGATTGGCTTGTAAGTGAGGTGCAGAGCTATGTGGTAGCTGTTGGGAAGGAAGGCGTCCGCTCGTGGCTTTTGGATCGAGGCTACTCTGATGAGTATGTATCTCTTCAGCTCGACCATGGGAACGTGATTCACGATCACCTTTGTGGGCGGTTCAATGAGTTGTCACGCACGGCTTATGAGTGTCTTCAGTGCGGTAGATTGCATGTTGAAACTGCAGTCGACAATTCATTCGCCTCGTACTCGCCCGATACGATGAGACGCAATGGAGTGCTCTCCAGCTAAGTTGAACTTGGTTAGGCGCAATCAAAACAGAGGGCCAAAACGGGGGAAGGTTCATTTCCCTGGTATTGGAAGTGAGATGGCCCCGGTCTCATTGGCGACGCTCATAGCCACTTCATACAAGTCTCTAGAGTCAGCGCGAAAAAGTAGGCTCTGCCTTCCCGATTTTCGTTCTACTCCATCTATAAAAGGATTTTTCGCTTGAAAGCTCTTTCAAAGCGTATCGCTGCAGCGTCATTGATGTCATTTGCTCTTTTTTCCTTGGTGCTGAGTGCGCAAGCGGAAGTGGTTCCGGGAAAGGCGAGATACTTGTCCGCGGCGGACAAGCTTTTGTCGTTGATGCAAGGAAAGGGGCAGAGCGAGATGCCTCGGCAGTCGGACCCAACGGTTGCGCCCTTGTTCGCCGTGCTTTCCGATGTCAAGGGAACGTTTGGGGAAGAGCCGGTCGAGGCAAAGGATATGGGCGACTTGTTTGATGTCTGCGGCAAGTCCAATGAGATAGCTACCCGATATGCCATGGCTGGCATAGAGCGCCTTAAGCCTCTCGCTGGGGACATTCCCCGCATGACCATCGAGCTGCGGAAGCTTCAGGAGGAGAGCGCGGTTCTCTATCAGGACGAGCTGGTTGGCTTCCAGGCATTTGCTGTGACCTGTGCCGCTCAGCAGGTTGCTCCGATGAACACGCGGCTCACCTCGTTGAAACCCGAGGAACTCACTACGGTCCGTCGGGCAGGCGCCATGCAGATGCGGACGGGGGTGTTCCAGATGATTGCGGGCGGACTGATGTCGGAAGCGGATACGAGGTTGAAGTTGGAAAACCGTCTCAAGATGCTGACGGCATTGGCAGACAACATCGACTCATTAGCGTCCGTTCTTCCCGAGAACATGCGAAGCATACTTGCGCAATCGGGGCTTGCTGGAGCTAAGACTGTCGACCCGGCGCTCAAGTCTGCGAACGACAAGATTGTTGAGGGAGTGGTGAAGCATAGGGAGTGCGTAGGGATCTGCGCGCTTTGATGCCTAAGGGGTAGAAAACGGGGCGGAGTGGACTTTGACTGGGCAATCCGACTGCGCGTTGAAGAAGTGCGCTCAGCCCTCTACTTTTGAAAACTAAAGTTCTTGCGATGGCTGCCGACAGCCATCACTCCCTTGCCTTAGACATCTCCGTTCAAGCTGTCATGTAACGGCTTGATCCATGTCGCGTGCAAGGAAGCCGCTATCAACTCAAGGAGCAAATTCAATGAAGGGACGTTTTCTTCTGTCGGTGCTTTTGGTCAGTTTGGCCGGTTGTGCCACTCAACCCGTTGGAGTCAGCGGTGATCAGGCCACGGCGTTTCGCGAACAAGGCGCGGCAGTGGGCCAGGTCTCCGGGGCCGGGGCGGTGCAACTGAAGACCAAGGGTCAAGCGATCGGCGGCATGGTGATCGGTTCGGTGGCCGGCTCGGTCGCTGCTTCCAATCCAGCTTCGGTGACGCCGCAGGGCATGCAGCAGTCGATGGAGCTGGGCAACATGACCAACAGTATGGTCCAGCAAACCGTGGCTGATATTGGTCAGCACGTCGAGCAGGCGGATACCCCGGCGCTGGCCATGGCGGCGAGCATCGCCAAGGCCCAGGGTGAACGCACGAGCGCTGCTTACCACGTAGATATCAAGCAGGAACTGTGGCTGCTCGATTACGACAGCATGTTTGGTTCGGACAACTATCGCCTGCACTGGACGGTGACTTCCAAGGTTCGCGATGGCCAAGGCAAAGTCATCGCCACCTCGCGTTGCCAAGGGGATGGCGAACAGAAACGCGCGCTGGATGAGTGGAAAGCCGGTGACTACTCCAAGGTAAAGGAAGTGGCGCGCACCGTTGGCGAGCGCTGTGCAAAGCAGCTGTGGAGCGACATCGGTCTGCGCGGCTGATGTCCTTTCATGCCATCGACCCGACGCCCGCCCGCAGCGGGTGTCTTGGGTGGGATGACTAAGCCTGAAAAAGGTGCAGAGACATCTGTCACTCGCAATGGACGAGGAAGATGACTCTGACCCCTTTTCGGTCGTAGATGTAATGCGCCATGACGCGAGCGCCCGATTAGGTCATGTTCTAAAGCAGGGGTCAGAGTGGACTTCTTACTGGGCAATCCGGCGGCGTGCTGGAGAAGTGCACTTTGCCCCCTGTTTTTCGACCCCTGTTTTTCCGGTATTCCTTGGCAAGTGAACTTACGGCTCTCTTCTTTTCCTTCAACACTTCAGAGCGATCTGATTGATGTAGTGAGCGCTGCGGGGTGACACTCCAACCGTCAGATCCGCTGTATGCACATCCGTTGGTCCGACGTGATGTCGTTGCTGTGCTGCGGTTCCCCCTTGTTAAAAAGCCTTGGTTTTTCACCTTTCCGAGGCGCCGCCCGCTGAATCTGACGAACCGACCCTGCCTTGTGCAGGGTTTTTTTCTTGGGTGAGCGGTTGCCAAGCCTGCCTCGTGTCTTAAGAAAGGTTGGAGTTTGTATAGGTCGGCGTGTTGTGAGATGGCGGCTGCGTGCGGGCTGGCCGCCGTGAAGAGGCGCACAGGCCTGCTGATCTTGGCGGGCTTAAAAAAAACAGGGCCCGAAGGCCCTGCTTGCATACTTTCTTTGATGTGTCCCTGCGCGGCGTTTAGCCGTCCGTCGTAGCCTGCGCCGGGTCCTTCGCGTCAGCCGTCGGGCAGTAGGGCTTGGGGTCGGCCGGCCAGATCACCTTGCCGTTGCCGTCCACCAGTTGTTCAGCGCCACATTGGGTGTGCTTGATGGTGAACAGCGTCTTGCCCTGCAGGTCGTAGGCGGCGCGCAGCATGTGTACGGCGTCGTCGCCGGTGCCGTCGAGGTCGTAGCCGAGGATCACCGCGTCGTCCTTGTCGATGCTGATGTCCTGCCACTCAGGGGCGATCAGCTGTTTGCCGTCGAGATCCAGCAACGCGACATGGGCATTCTCCAGGCCATCGCGTGCGCGCAGGAAATGGCCGCTGTCGTCGAGTTGGATGTCGGTGAAATGTTCCGGCTTCAGCAGCACCTTGCCGGTGGCATCCATCAGGCCAACGGCGGGTGTGGCGTCGTTCTGGCCGAGCATGGTCACGTTGACCATCGGTGCATCGGCGCCGCTGAACACGAAGCGCTCTGGCGTGAGCATGCCGAGTTGCTTGTAGGTAGTGGGGATCAGTTCGCGACCCTGGTTGAGGTCGTAGATGCCGTACGTGTACGAGAAGGTCGACACCTCCTTGAACACCGATGCATAGCCCGGCACGTGGTCGAGCATGCCGAGCATGGAGCGGCCCGCTTCGCCCGCGTAGTCGTAGGTGGGCTGCACGACCCAGGCGCCGGTGTGATCGATCACGCCGTACTTCTTGGTGGCGCCGTCAGCGCCTTCGTTGGTCTTGGCCAGTGCGCCCTTCTTGCCGAAGGGCATGCAGTCGCCAAAACGCGGTTCGATCACCACCTTGCCGGTGTAATCCATATAGCCGCAGGGGCCGTCGTTCTTTTCGCGGAAGCTCACCAAGCCTTCGCTGGGCGTGCCGAGCAAGTCGTACTTGAGCGGGATGGTCAGCGTGCCGCTGGCATCGACCAGGCCCTTGTACCTGTGGTCGGGTGAGGTCACCACCATGTGCCCGTTCTGCATTTCGTCCATGTCGGCGTAGCTCACCTGCTTCTGCGTGCCATCTTTCAGGCTGATGGCCCACTGCTGCTCGCCCCGCTCGCCGATGACCCAACCGCCGCGCTTGGCGAAATCCTGGCGCACGATCAGCGTGTCGTAGAGGGCATCAGTAAGTTGCTTGCCGTGGGCATCGAGGATGCCGTTCTTGCCGTTGAGCTCGTAGCCGATGTATTGGCCATCGCCACCAAGGAACAGATCATCGAAGCGCGCAGGCTGCACTTCGCTGCCGTGGAAATCCATGATGCCCATCTTGCCGTCGGCGCCGAAGCCGAAGTAGCCGGGCGATAGCTGGTAGATGTCTTTGCCCAGCGTCTTGAGCGGGGTCTTGGTTTTTGTATCGAGCAACTGCCACTGCTCACCTTTCTGCAGCAGCATGGTGTCCTTCATGGGAAACGAGCCATACGTGTCGTACTGGCCGTTATCGAAGGGCACGAGCAGCGATGCGTTCTGGTCAATCACCGCACAGTGGCCGTTGACACAGATCGTGCTGTTGAAAGGCAGCGGCGGCGGTGTTTTCTGCTCTTGCGCCTGTGCCTGCGAGGCGTCGCCGGTTAGCTTGTCGCCCGAACCGCAGGCACCGAGCAGCAGGGCGGAAAAGGTGGTGGCGAGCAACGCGGGGGACACGCGGGGACGGTTCATGTCGATGAGCTCCTTAGGGTAAATCTGCACAACGTGATGTGTGTGCACGTGTGTTCCGAGAACCGGTCATTCCCTCGCGCGGTGACGCGTGCGGCGATGGAAGGGACGACGGTGGCGTGCACGGCGACAAATGATCGGGTGGGGTGTCGTGCAGGTCGTAGTGATAGTAGCCAATTGCCTAGGCGGAATCAGTGCGTGGCGGGCACTGTCCTGCTGGAGCTAATGCATGGGATTCGGAAGCGCGATGGCTCAACCGATCACGGGCTGCTGGTTTGGGGGAGGGCGGGCTGCAACTGCCTGAATTGCGTAAATTATTGCGACTGCAGCACCTTCCCGTCGCGGGGCTGTCCTTCCGCCTTCGAGACCCTGACTTGCTGTTTTCATCGAACGGAAGGGTCGCGCGGGAGGGAAGAAAAGGACGCAAAAACAAGGGCTGGAGACTCCTGCTCCGATCGGAGGGTCAGGTCGCCACCTGAGCCGAAGGGCCCTGGCTTCGTGACGGGTGTCACGATTCGCCTCGTTTTGTAGCGTAAGTCTTACCGTTTGTCCGAAAGAACCTACCGTTCGTCGGATCAGAAGTTTCTTAAAGCTGACGACGCGGTAAGTTCTTGCGCCTATAACAGGGGGCAAACGTATGAACAGGCCGTGCGGGCAGCAGGGGGGGCAAGCTAGCTCCGGATAGGGGTGGGCGCGCCGCGGGATTCACGCTCGTCGAGATGGTGGTCACGCTGGTGGTCGTTGCCGTGCTGTTTGCGCTCGCCGTGCCGAGCTTCCGCTCCATGGTGATTTCCAACCGGCTGACCACGGCGGCGAACGAAGTCATCGATGCGATCAACATCGCCCGCGTCGAAGCCATCAAGCGCAACGGCAATGTGCAGCTATGCAGCAGCACGGCGTCCCTGAATACGACTGACACCCTCGGCACCAAGTGCGCCACCAGCGCGGGTGCCGTGTATGGCGCTAGTGTCGGCAGTGACGGTGCTGCAGTGCTCGATCAGATACGTGGCCCGTTCATCGGCATCGCGTCGCCGCTGAAGATCTCCGGCGACTTCAATGCCCTGCGTTTCAATGGCCAGGGCATGGGCATGAAGGCGGGCAGCAGTGGCCCGTACAACGGTGCGGTGATCGACATCTGCACCAGCAGCCTGAGTGCCAATAACCACCGCAAGGTGACTCTCGTGGCGGGCTCCATTGCCCAGATCGAAGTGTCATCGGAGACATGCACATGACGACAAACAAACGCGCTGCATGGGTTATGGGTCGCCGGCAGAAGGGCGTGGGCCTGATCGAGGTGCTGGTCGCGGTGCTGATTCTGTCGGTTGCATTCCTGGGCATCGCCGCATTGCAGGCGATGTCACTGTCGGCCAACAACAGCTCCATGTCCAAAAGCATGGCGACAGTAGCGAGTTATTCGATTCTCGATGCCATGCGGGCCGATGTGGATAACGCCACGAAGGGCTCCTACAACACGTCCACGGTGTTGAAGGCCAGTGCTTGTCCTTCCGATGTGAGCACCCTTGCCGCGAGCCACCTGGCGCAATGGTGCGGCCAATTGGGCAACACGCTGGGTGTGGCCGAGACCACCACCGGCGCCATCAAGTGCGTGGGCAACGATTGCACCGTCACCATTTCGTTCATCGACGTACGTCCGGGCCCGGGTTCGGATTCAAAAACGAAACAACAGACCGTCGAGACCAGGGCGCTGCTATGAGCGGATACCGTTTTTCTGTGCCGCGCGGTCACGTGCGGTGGCTTGGCTGCGCACGCGGCTTCACCCTCGTCGAGCTGATGGTGGCCATGTTGCTGGGTGCGGTGGTGATCGCCGGCGTGATCAGTGTATTCCTGACCAATCAGCAGGTTTACCGCACCAATCGCGGACTCAGCGACGTGCAGGCCAGCGCACGCATCGCATTCGAGCTGATGGCGCGCGACATCCGTGCAGCGGGTTTGACTGGCTGTGGCAATAGCTCGCGCATCGCCAACGCGATCAATAGCGGCACGACCTACTGGTATACCAACTGGGGCACACCGGTCATGGGCTACACCGCCAGCCAGAAGGACCCTGCCTCGGGCACCGGTGGCACGGAACGCACGACGAATACCGAATCGCTATCGCTGTTGGGTGTGGACGGCGTGGGTTACAGCGTCAAAGCCAATAGCGAACCTGCGGGTACGTTCACGCTCAATGAGTCCAGCACTCCCTTGAAGTCGGGCGACATCACGATGGTCTGCGATCCGGACCATGCCGCCATCGTCCAGATGACCACCGTCAGCGGCAGCACGCTGACGCATGCCAAGTCGGGCACGCCGGGCAATTGCACGAATGACTTGAGCTATCCCACGGTGTGCAGCAGCGGCAGCAGCTACACGTATAGTGCGAACGCCCTGGTAGCCCGGCTCAGTGCGGTGGATTGGTACGTGGCAACGAGCGCTGGCGGTACATCGCTCTATCGCATGTCGCTGACTACGGATGACAAGGGCGCCACCATTCGCACGGATGAGATGGTGCGTAACGTCACCAGCTTGCAGTTCGGCTATCACCTTGCTGGGAGTGCGTCGTACCTCACTGCCGACAAGGTGACCAATTGGGCCAACGTGGACGCGATCCAGATCAACCTGACCATGGTCAGCACGGACAGTCGGGCTGGCGTCGACAGCAAAGCCATCTCCCGCTCGTTTACCTCTACCACCACGTTGCGTAACCGGGTGAATTGATATGACGCATCCTTCCGTCGTGCGGGCAAGCGCCCGGGTTCCGGGGTGTGCCGGCGGCCGTCATCAGCGGGGCGTGGCTCTGGTGGTGGCGATGATCTTGTTGATTGTGATCACGCTGGTTGGCTTTGCCGCTGTACGCGGCACGCTGATCCAGCAGAAGATGTCCGCCAATATGTACGACCGCCAGATTGCGTTCCAGAACGCAGAGGCGGCCATGCGCGCCGCGCAGAAGCGTGTACAGACAAATCCGGGCGACATCGCGCGCAACTGCCAGGCGGGTGGCGTGGTGTGCCCCGCCAACCCGTTCACCGATACCCAGTTGGCCGCGAGCAATGTCATCAATGTGGTCGCGGGCTCGGATGCCGGCCAGTACACCGCCAGCAGCCTGGCTACGGGACAGCCGCAGTACGTGATCGAGAACATGGGCAAGTGGCAGGACCCGGATTCCAGCACGGGCTACAACCAGAGCGCCAATGCGCACAACTACGGTGCCCAGGGTCTTTCGACCATGGTGACGTACTACCGCATCACAGCGCGCAGCGGTAATCCCAAAGATGCAGGTACCCGTTCGGTGGTGACGCTGCAAGCCATGATCAAGCAGAAGTGATTCGTGCGAATCGCGTCTCGTAGTGCTTCCACTCCACACGCCGTAGCCACTGACAGGCTTTCTTTCATGCGCATGCCATTTCATTCGAGCCAACCGCTCGCCAAGTTCCTGGGTCGGCTGGCGGGTACCAGCGCCATGGTGTGCGCACTTGGCGTGTTGAGTGCGCCCGCGCAGGCCGCCGTGACGGTAGATAGTTCGCCATTGATTCAAAGGCCAACGGTGCCGCCGAACATCCTGCTGATGCTCGACGACTCCGGCTCGATGGCGTGGGACGTGATGCCCGACTACGGGTATTTGAGCGATACGTCGGCTAGCGGCCTCGCCAGCGCAAGCGTCAACGGCGTCTATTACAACCCGCAGACCACGTACACAGCACCGCCCATGGCGGACGGCACCTATTACCCCAATGCCAGCTTTACCAATACATGGGTCAACGGCTTTAATCAGCCCGATGGAACCGTGAACCTCTCGCGCTATGACGGCTCGCAGGACAGCAGCAGGAGCGGCTACAGCTCAAGCAGCATTGCGTACATCAAGAGCGTCAGTGGTTCATCGAATACCTATTCGCCGACCATGGTTTGCGCCAGCGGTGATACGGGGCCACTTACCAGCGGCGACAACATCGGCAAATGCCAGAAAACCAGCGGTAAGACCATCACCTATTACGCGCCCAATGTGCCGACGTGTGATAGCGGATCCACCTACACCAGCAAAAGTAAGCTTTGCACGCAGAGCCCCGTCAGCGTGTTCACCTATACAGTGCAGTCGGCGACGAATTCTTCGTCTTACACCCGGTATTACATTGCCAGCCACGCCGGCGACTGCAGCGCAGCGGGCCTGAGCAACTGCAGCGAAAGTGCGGCAGATCAACAGAATGCGGCCAATTGGTTTGCGTACTACCACACGCGAATCCTGATGGCCAAAAGCGGCTTGATGGCGGCTTTTAGCGGGCTCAGTGAAAAATATCGCGTCGGTTTCGGTTCCATCGACGGTGGCGATAGCAGCAAGGGCAATGGCAATTACGCCAACCTGCCATCCTCACGGTACAAGTACGCTGATGGCTACAACGGCGGAAACAATTACATCGCCCAGGTGACGCCATTCGGTGACGGGTCCAGCAGTACTGATCAGAAGAATGCGTTCTGGACATGGGTGTCCAAGGCGACGGCTTCCGGTGGTACGCCGCTGCGCCAGGCGCTTACGGCAGCGGGAAAATATTATCAACAGGCTCAACCCTGGTCGGCGATGTCGAGCGACCCCCCGACCACCAAGGGCGCTGAGCTGGCATGTCGTCAGTCGTACACCATTCTCACGACGGATGGCTTCTGGAATGAGAAAGACACGAACTTCTCAACTCCGGGTAACGCCGACAACACGAGCATGGGCACCGCCATTACCGGGCCGAACCAGGCGAGTTACAAATATGTCGCTGCAGCCCCCTACGCTGACGGCGACTCCAACACGCTGGCGGATGTCGCGTTCACCTATTGGAGCACCGACCTTCGCCCCAATTCGTTGAACGAGGTGCCGACCAGCGATGACGATCCCGCGTTCTGGCAGCACATGGTGACGTTCACCATGGGCCTGGGGTTCACCCCTACCGGGATTTCGCCGTCCGGTACCACGATTGAGCAGGTTTTTAACTGGGCCAATGGCACGTATAAGCCAACGCAGTCTTGGATCAACAGTTTCAGTTGGCCTACGCCCAAGGCCGACAGCATCAACAACATAGCTGATCTCGCGCACGCCGCGCTCAATAGCCGCGGTGGTTTCTATTCGGCCACCAGTCCTACCAGTTTCTCTGCAGGTCTTGCGGATGCGCTCAAGCGTGCCACTTCGCGTACCGGTTCGGCCGCAAGTCTATCGTCCAATTCCACGCAGTTGCAGACGGGCACGGTGACGTACCAGGCCACCTACACGACCTCCAAATGGACCGGTGATCTGTTGGCCTACGACGTCAACTCCACCACGGGTGCGATCGACACCAAGTCGAAGTGGACTGCTTCGTCGAAGCTGCCCGCTGCGGCCGACCGGAACATCTACACCACCGCCGACGGCACCACATCGATTGCGTTCAAGGTTGGAGCCGACGGCGGCCTGCCCAAGCTCTCGACTGCCCAGCTTACGGCGCTTGGTGCAAGCACGACCGCTCAGACAGACGTGATCAACTATTTGCGCGGCGACCAGACCAAAGAAGGTACGACAGGAGCAGCCTTCCGCAAGCGCGAATCGTTGATTGGCGACATTGTCAGTTCGCAACCGGTGTATGTGGGGGCACCTTCGGCCAACCAGTTCCTGGGGCAGACGTTCACCGGCACCGATACGTTCAGCACGTACGCCAGTGACAACGCCAGTCGCGCTGGTCGTCTCTACGTGGCCTCTAACGATGGTTATCTGCACGCCTTCGATATCAATGGTGCCGAAACCTTCGCCTATCTTCCTGGCGCAGTGATCCAGTATGGCGGCCCTAACGGCATCGCAGACCTGACCAACAAAAGCTATGGAGACAGCAATACGGGTAGCCCGCTTCATCAGTACTTCAACGATGGCGAACTGGCCATATCGGATGTCTACACCGCCAGTGGGTGGAAGACGGTGCTGGTCGGTACCACGGGCCGTGGTCTTGCCCGGACGGTATATGCGCTGGACGTTACGGACGCCACCAAGTTCAAGCTGTTGTGGGAGCGCTCTGCCAACGACGGCAATTCGGATGGCAATAGCAAGTATATCGGGCAGATGATCGGCAAGCCGGTGATTGCACAGACCGCGGCCGGCAAGTGGTCGGTGTTGATGGGCAATGGCTACAACAGCGCGGCAGGCAAGGCAGCATTGCTCCAGTTTGCCTTGACCGACGGCTCGATGACCGTCTACAGCACCACGGATGGAACGGGTCTGGCGGCACCTGCTGTCTGGATTGGCACCGCAACCAACGGCGTGAGCACGGCAGCCTATGGCGGCGACCTCGATGGAAACGTGTGGAGTTTCGACCTGACCGATGCGAGCAGTGCGGGTACGTTGTTGTTCACCGCAACGTCGGATACGGCGGGCAAAGCCCCTCAACCCATTACTGCGGGCATGCTCATGGGCAAAAGCTCGGCGGGCGATCTGTGGCTGTTTTTCGGTACGGGCAAGTACCTCACCTTGTCGGACCTGACGGATACGAGCACGCAGAGCTGGTATGGCCTGATCATTGCCAAGGGTACCAACAGCAGCAGCACGCCCATCACCGACCAGACCACCAAGACACGCGCAAAACTGGTGCAGCGGGCGATCACGTCAGAAACGTCGGCGACCGTCGACACGTCCGGCAACCTCTCCAAATCCGGTGGTCGTACCGTTACCACCACGGACGAGGCCAAGTCGATGACGGGACTTTCGGGCTGGTATATGGACCTGTTGCAGCCCGTCACTGGTGGAACGACCAAGGCGCAGGGGGAGCGCATGGTCACGCCCAACCAGTTCCAAGGCAGTTACCTGCTGGGCACCACGCGCATCCCCAACTCTGACGATCCGTGCAATCCCGCGGGCACAGGCTGGGTCATGGCGGTGGATCCCTTCACCGGTACCAACCCGCAGACGAGCTTCTTCGACCTGAACCATGACGGCAAGGTGGACTCCTCTGACTATGTCAACGGTAAGCCTTCCGCTGGTATCGGCTTCAACTCGCTGCCTAACAACCCGATCTTTGTGGGCAGCTCCATGCTCATGAGTTTCGACAACGGCTCCAACGCCAGCATCCAGACCTCGGGTGGCGGCAACAATCTCACCCGTATTTCCTGGCGCGAGATGATCAATCAGTGAAGGGGCAGCGTATGACTAAGCAGGCTCGGGTCCGTACGCGCATGCGCGGACAGGGAACAGCGATGACATCTCGGGATGTGTCACTGTGGCACCACGCGGGATTCACCCTGATCGAGGTGATGATCGTGATGGCGATCATCGCCATTCTCGCAGCGGTGGCTTTCCCCTCGTACCTCAAGCACGTGACCAAGGCCAATCGCGTGGCTGCAGAGGGATGTCTCTCGCAGTTGTCGAGCTATATGGAGCGGTACAACGCCACGTATTTGCGCTACGACAAGACGGGGAGCGACAAGTCCGCTACGGATGTAGCGTTGCCTAGTCTGGATTGTTCATCGAGCCAGCAGACCGGTCGGTTCTATAAGTATGCGTTCGATAGCACACCGACCCAGACCACATACAAGATCAATGCAGCACCTCAGGACGCGCAGAAGACGCGTGATGGCATGTGCGGCACGTTGAGCCTTGATCAGGCGGGAAATCGCACTACGAGTACGGGCCAGACATCCGATTGTTGGTAAGGGCGGCACCGCCGTCAGCTCATCAGGGCTGACGGCCGTCGCATCCGCCAGAACATCATGCTGGCGGATGGGTAAGGGATAGCGCACACAACAACGCGTTCTGCACCCTGCGTTGATCGGGGCGCCGCGCGCTATACGGCCTTCGCCAAGGCATGGAGTATCGGTGGCTTCGCCATCTGTCTCCGGAGCCATCGTGTCGTCGTGTTCGCTAGCGCGCCCATCGCGATATGCCGGGCGGCGAGGCTTCAGTCTCGTCGAGCTCATGGTCGCCATGCTGATCGGGGCGATCGTCGTCGTGGGCGTCAGCAGCGTTTTCCTGGCATCTCAGCATATTGCCCGCACCACGCATGCCTTGGCCGATGTGCAAGACAGCTCGCGCATGGCCTTCGAACTGCTGGCGCGGGATATCCGCAATGCTGGCGCTACGGGATGTGGCAACCGACGCGTCGCCAATGTACTGGCCATCGGGCCAGACAATGGCGGCGTTATCTGGTGGGGTGATTGGCGCCGCGCCATCCTTGGGTTTGATGGCAATGATCCGGATACCCCCGTAGGCAAGGCCGCAGGCGACCGTGTGGCGGGCAAGCCGTCGCTGCAACTGCTGGGCAGCAAAGACACGAGCTATAGCGTTGCCTCACACGATGAGGCCCGGGCGACGCTCACTCTGCGTGAGGCGAGTGCGGACCTCTCCACTGGCGAGGTGTTCATCGTGTGCGATTACGATCACGCGGCGATCTTCAAATCCAGCAGTGTCAGCGGGCGCACCGTGATGCATGCCAAAGGCGACGGCAACTGCTCGGCCGGCCTCGGTTATCCCGCATCGTGCGAGTCACCCAACAGGTATGTCTTCGGCCCTAACGCCATGCTGGCACCTGTCTACGTCTCGGATTGGTACCTCGGCATCAATCCGGATAAGGGACTGTCGCTTTATCGCCTGGGGCTGGAGGGCGGCACGCTCAAACGTCAGGAGATGGTGCGAGGCGTGACGGATCTGCAATTGGCGTATCAGCAGCGCGACCATGCAGGGCCATTCAGCCGCGCAACCGAAGTGACCGATTGGGAAAACGTCATCGCGGTGCGTGTGACATTCACTCTGCAGAGCGCCGACCCACGAGCGGGCGTGAACAATGCACCCATCTCGCGCGAGTTCGGCATGACGGCCACGTTGCGCAATCGGGTGCAGTGAGATGGCTCGGCGACAAACGAGGGCGCGCGGCTTCGCGCTTGTGGCGGCTCTGCTACTGCTCGTCGTGCTCACCTTGGTCGCATTCGCGGGCCTGCGCGGCACGCTGCTGCAACAGAAGATGTCGGCGCATCAGTATGATCGTCAGATCGCGTTCCAGCATGCGGAGGCAGCGCTACGCGTGGCGCAGTCACGTCTGATCAGCCATCCCGAAGAGATTGCGCGCAACTGTCAGAGCCAGACAGTGGCCTGCCTTGCCAGCCCGTTCAACGATCCCGGTCTGCCGAAGGGCAGTATCCATACCGTGGATGGCCGTGACTTCACCGTGTCGCAAGTGGCCCCTGGCCAGCCTCAGTACGTGATCGAGAACATGGGTGACTGGGTCGATCCGGAGCAGGGTGTGGCGGTGGAACAAAGCGCGAATGCCCGCAACTACGGGAGCCACTCGGAGAGCTCACGACGGTATTACCGCATCACGGCGCGGAGTAGCGATCCGGCCATCACAGATGGACGCGTGCTGGTCATCTTGCAGGCCACGCTGGAGCAGCGCCGCTAGTCGCGGGCGCTGCTTGAGTTCTGGCGTGCGTCCGCTGATGACCAGCGCTGATACAGGCCGGAGTGGCGGTGCACGGGCTGCTCCACGGACTGTCGTACGATGGCGGCCGGGGTCAGCAGGCTGAACCAGCGCCGCGCGCGCGTGATGCCGGTATAGAGCAGTTCGCGCGTAAGCACGGCATTGGCCTCCGCAGGTAACACGAGTGCGGCGTGGTCGAACTCCGAGCCCTGCGACTTATGCACCGTCATCGCGTAGACGGTTTCCCGTTCGCTCAGGCGCGAGGGCAAGACGAAACGGATGCGCGACGCGTGGTCCGCCGCGTCGCCGGCGACTTCGAACGCCACGCGCAATTGCATCACACCCTGTTCGTCCGGCACGCGCAGGGCGATGCCCACGTCACCGTTCATCAGTCCCAGGCTGTAGTCGTTGCGCGTGACCAGCACGGGGCGGCCTTCGTACCACTCGTGACTGCTGTCGATCAATTGGGCTTGATGGAGAATGCCAGCGATCTGGCGGTTGAGTCCTTCCGCACCGAACGGGCCTTGTCGCAACGCGCACAGCAACTGGAAGCTGCCGAAGGCACGCAACACACCGCGGGCCCATGTGTCGAATACATCGGGCGTGGCTGCCACCGACGGGCGTTCGCGCCGCAACCATTCAATGTAGTGGCGATAGCCGTGCGGTTGTTCGCCATCGGCGCGCGGCAGAAAGCGCGACGCGCCGCCGTCGAGCACCAGGTCAGTGAGTGTGCGCGCATCGGCAGCGGCATCGACCCAGGCGATATCGGCGAGCCGTTTGGAAAGCAGTGCCTGCACCTGTGTTGCATCACCTTCGTTTACACGCTGCGCGAGCGTGCCGATGCCGCTGTCCGCGCCGAAGCGATGGCTGTGGCGAAGCATCGCGACATGCTGGTCCAGCGCGCGGGCGTCATCGCATACCCATGTATCGATACGATCGCCGGTGGTATCGCGCAGCCATGCAGCGGTGGCCGCACTGTAATGGCCGGCTTCGGCGCGGCGACACAGGTCGCCAAGCACGGCACCAGCCTCCACCGATGACAATTGGTCTTTGTCGCCGAGCAGGATCAAGCGGGCGTTGTCGGGCAGCGCGGCCAGCACGGCGGACATCATCTCCAGGTCGATCATCGACGCTTCGTCGATGACCAGCACATCCAGGTGCAAGGGATGACTGGCGTCGTGACGGAAGCGCCGCGTATCCGGCCGCGCACCCAGCAAGCGGTGCAATGTATCCACCTGGCTGGGAATGCTGGCGCGCACGTCGCTGTCGACGTCCAGTTGCGCGATCTGTGTGCTGATGGACGACTGTAGCCGCGCCGCTGCCTTGCCGGTCGGTGCGGCGAGGCGGATGCGCAAGGGGCGCGCGGTTTCTTTGCGATGCAGGGTCTGCAACAGGCCGAGCAGGCGCACCACCGTTGTCGTCTTGCCGGTACCCGGCCCACCGGTGATCACCGTGAAGGCGCCTCGCGCGGCAAGCGCGCACGCCACGCGTTGCCAGTCGGGCGCCTCGGAGGAAACGGCGGGGAACAATCGGGTGAGTTGTGCCGACAGTAGCGGTGATGCCTCCCACGTGTTGGCCAGGCGCTGGCTGATCGCCTGCGCGACCCGTTGCTCGTGATTCCAGTACCGGCGCAAGTAAAGCCGGTCACCGTCGAGCACCAATGGCGAGGCGCTGCGCGCGGGATCATCAATCGCGGCCAGCAGCATGGATGAGAGCAGCGTTGACGGTGCGCGCGCGGCCTCGGTGAGCATCGCCTTCCAGTCGGAAGGCCAGCCACCGTCGTCCGCCAGGGATTCCCACGATGACAGGTCAAGGCAGAGATGGCCGTCTGCTTGCTGTCGGCTGACTAGCGCGCCGAGCAGGGGCAGGGCGGGCGGGGCGCTCGGATCCTGCGCATCGAGGAAACGCGCAAAGGCGACGTCCAACGGTCGCAGCCAGTTGCGCTCGATTGCCTGTTCCATGGACGTGAGCCGGGATTCAGGCGACATGGGCGTGCTTTCCGGTGGCGAACAGGCGATCCATCGCTTCGATCAGCGCTTTGGGCAGGTGCTCGATATGTACACCGTGCCCGGCCTCGTCCACACCACGCAGGTACAGGTAAGCCACGCCTCCCATATGCCGCTCGTAGTCGTAGCCGGGCAGGCGAGCGCGCAACTGCCGGTGCAGTGCCAGCGTGTACAGCGCGTACTGCAGGTCATAGCGCTCGCGCAGGATCGAATCGCGCATCGCTTCCGTCGTGTACGCGGTGGCGTCGTTGCCCAGCTTGTTGGATTTGTAGTCGATCACGTAGTAACGGCCCTGTTGCTCCACCACCAGATCGATGAAACCCTTGAGCAAGCCGTTGATACGCTCAGCGAGCAGCGGCAAGCGAGGGCGCGCATCCAGCGTATGCGTCGTCACCAGCCGATCGAGTGCCAGCGTGTCGACGTGCATCGCCTCAAACCAGAACTCCAGTTCGGCGTAGTGGCTGTCCATCTGTGCCAGCGATGCACGTGTGCCATCCGGCAGAGCGAGTGGCGTGCGCAGCAGCTCCGCCATCCATGCAGTGAGCATGGCGATGTGCGATTGCCAGCCGCGCCGCTGGCAGCGCCGTGCAATTTCCTTCTCGAGCGCTGACGGGTCGTCAGCGGTCTGCGCAAAGCCTTCGTCGGCGGCCCATTCCAGCAGGTCGTGCAGGAACGTGCCGGCTTCCGCACCGGCGTGGAAAGCGTGGATGCCTTGCGCCGGTGCTGCAATGACGTTGGGCAGCACGGGTTGTTCGGCGCTAGCCTCGATCAGTGTGTCCTGCGCTGCTGTTTCCGGCGCGGGGATGTGTATGTGCTCGACCTCGGCGTACTTCAGGCCGCTGTAGCTCGATACGCGCCAGCGCTCCGTGGTCGGGCCCTCGTAGTTGCGCGCATCCCACAATGGTTTGATCTCGGACGGCGAGGCAGGCACGGGCTGGGTGGCTGGCATGTCCAGCAAACAGATGGTCATGTCGCTGCCGTCGCCACGCAAAGCGTCCAGTCGCGGCAGGAGCTCGGCGGGCTCGATCTTCGAGCCGCCTGACAACACATGACCGAACGCCGATTTGTGCAGCGTCGATGCCTTGCCCTGTCCAGCGCGCGTGCAGGCCACGCCCAGCCAGCAGGCGTACTGCGCGCGGGTCAGGGCCACGTAGAGAAGGCGTAGGTCTTCCTGCAGGCGTTCACGGTCTGCGCGTGCGAGCGCAGCGTCGTCGGCGCGCAGGTCCATGCGCAGCTCGCCATCGTCGTCGTGCCAGGTAAAGCTGTCATCGGCTTTCAGTTCGCGCGCCGAACACACGAAAGGCAACAGCACCAGCGGATATTCCAGGCCCTTTGACTTGTGGATGGTCACCACCTTGATCAGCGCCGCTTCGCTTTCCAGGCGGACGATTTGCTCGTCGGCGGTGTCGGAGTGCGGGTCGCTGGCGGTGGCTATCTGCGCGGCGAGGTAGCGGATCAAGGCGTGCTCGCCATCCAGCGTGGACGCGGCGTGCTGTAGCAGTTCGGCTAAATGCAGCAGGTTGGTCAGTGCGCGCTCGCCGTCGAGATGCGACAGCAGTCGCCCGGGCAGGTCAAAGGCGTGTAGCAGGTCGTGCAGCATGGCGAGCACGCCGTGGCGTTGCCAAGTGGCGTGCAACAGGCGGAACCGGTCGCCGCAGGCTTCCCAATGGTGTTCGTCAAGGTTGAGACGATCGAGCTCGGCATCGCTCTGGCCCAGCGTTGGTGTGGCGAGCGCAGCGCGCATAGTGCGATCCGAGCCAGGCTCGGCGCAGGCGCGCAGCCAGCGCAGCAGGTCGGTGGCTTCCGGCGAGGCGTAGACCGAGTCGCGGTCGGAGAGATACACGCTCTTGAGACCACGACGCTGCATTTCCTCGCGCACTTTCGCCGCTTCGGAGCCACGGCGTACAAGAATGGCGATGTCGCCCGGCTGCAACGGGCGCAGCGTGCTGTCCTCGCGCCGAAAACCGCAGCGTCCCTCCTGCGCGGCGGTGAGCAGATCGACTAGATAGGCGGCGGCGTGCTTCGCCATCAGGTCGGTGTAAGCGGTGCCGCTGATCGCGTCGTCGCCCGGCTGCACTGCCAGTTGCATCGGTGGTAGCGGCTGGCCGTCCAGTACCAGCTCGTCGCTACGGCCACGCGCGGCGACGGGGAAGAAGGGCAGCGCATCCTTGCCACGGCCGAAGTCGAATGCACCGTTCTCGTGCGTGTCGGCAAACGCGAATACACGATTGACGGCATCCACCAACGGCACAGTGGAGCGGTAGTTGGTGCCCAGTGTCCACATCGGTTGCCGCGCACTGGTGCGGGCACGCAGGTAGGTATGGATGTCCGCACCGCGAAAGCCGTAGATCGCCTGCTTGGGGTCACCGATTAGTAGCAGTCCGTTCGTATCGCGGTGGGCGTATATGCGATGGAAAATGCGCCACTGCAGCGGGTCGGTGTCCTGGAACTCGTCGATCAGCGCCATCGGATACTGCGTGGCGATGGTGTCGGCAAGGCGCTTGCCGGTATGCCCGTACAAGGCGCCGTCGAGGCGCTTGAGCATGTCGTCGAAGCCGAGCTGCGAACGGCGTTGCTTGGTTTCCTCAAGCTTCGCCGCGACCCAGCGGGTGGCATGCGCGAGTACGGGTGCGCGCCAGGGCGCGACCAGTCCGTGCGCTTCCACGCAGGTTTCGATGGCGTCGAAGGCGGGATGCTGCAGCGCTTCGGCGCTCTTGTTCTTTGCCGCTGCCAACGCGGTGCGCGTGTAGCGAGGCAAGGCGATGGATGCGTCCGCGCCATCGCTGGCCCAGGCGCGGAGCAGGGCGAGTTCGTCGATCACCTTCTCTTTGCGCATCTTGTTGCCGTTGAGCGCACCGGCTGCCAGCGCCTGCGCAAACAGGGCTTCGATGGCGTCGACGTCGTCCAGCCAGCGCTGTCGGGCTTGTGCCTCGGCGATGGCCGAAGCACCGACACGCTCGCGGAATTCATCGAGCGTCCGTTCGGCATCGGGCAGGGGGCGACCATCCAGTCGCAAGCTCTCCGGCGGTTGCCGCAGCAAGGGCTGCAGGTCGCTCTGCAGGTCGGCCGGTGTTTTCCACCAGCGCGAGATCAGTGCGGCGCCGTTGCGATCCAGCGGAAAGAAGTGGCAGCGCCAATAGTCGCGTACAACATCGGCAAGCAGCGCGCTTTCGTCGGTGTCCGTGTCCTGCACGAACGGATGCCCGCTGTCGAACGCGTGCTGGCTCAGCATACGCTGGCACCAGGCATGGATGGTGTGGATGGCCGACTCGTCCATCCATTGCGCGGCCAGGTCGAGTTGGCGCGCGGCGCGTGCGCGGCAGTCGTCATCGGGATAGACGTCGATCAGGCTGCGCAGGAATTCGTCCGCCTCGCGGCGCCCGCGGAACGCGTCCGCCGCTTCGCCCAGGCGCTCCCGGATACGTTCGCGCAACTCGGCCGTGGCTGCCTTGGTGAAGGTGAGCACGAGGATCTGCGAAGGCAGCAACGCCTTCCCTTGATGCGTGCCGTGACCAAGCACCAGTCGTAGATATAGCGCGGCAATGGTCCAGGTTTTACCCGTACCCGCGCTGGCTTCGATGAGCTGGATGCCTTGCAGCGGCAGTTGCAGGGGCTGGAGCGGTGCGGTCGCCGTCATGCATCCGCTCCGTTGACGATGGCTGGCAGCATGGGCTGGTACAACGCCAGCCAATGATGGAAGCCTCCGGCTTCGAGCGCATCGAAGCGCGGCCATGCACGGGCGAGATAGGCATCTTCCTGCACCTCGCCGACGCCACCGAAGCCGCTGCCTTCATAGGCTAGCTGCGCCTGCTTGCGTGCCTTCTCCGGATCGTCCGGATTCTGCAGCCACGCGAACGCTGTTTTGCGTGCGACGGGCAGCGGCATGCGCATGCCTTCGCGCAGGCAGGACAGCATGGCGTTGAGGCACATGCGGGCGTCGTCAGCGTCCAACGGTTTCAGCACCAAGGTCGTGTCGGTACCGATGATGCGCGACTGCAGGCGCAGGCCTAGCGCATGCGCCACCACATGGATGACCCAGGCGTTGATCGCCTTGTCGTAGCGGATGTCATTCTTCTGTTGCAGCTTTCCCGTGGCCAGTTCGAGGCGCACGTAAGGGGTTTCGTCCCCACGACGCAAGTCGGTCAGCCAGTCTTCGAGGCGTACGCCGTGCGCCTCGTGCAGCACTTCTATCTTTTCATCCACCAAGGGCCAGCGCTCGCAGGCCAAGCGCCAGCGGGTGGCGAGGTCGCCGCTTTCGCGGGCCAGTGCATCGCGTGCGAGTTCGCCAAAGCCGCCGGGAGGCAAGCTGCCCTGGTCGATGAGTTGGCGGGTAGCAATGTCCACGGCAGCACGTGGGTCGACCGACGTCACCGCGGCACGCAGAACGCTGGTCGTGGCGACGTGGCGCTCGAGCGCATTGAGGCCGAACGGCTCCTCGTCCATCGCTTCCTCGTTCCATGTATTGAAATGGACTTTGAGGCGATGGTTGAAGAAGTGGCGTACCGGACGCGCCACGAAGCCCTGCAACAAAGCCAGGCTCATGGCGGCATCGGGCTCCCACGGTGCCAGCGATCCGTTCATCGCTGCATCGTCGTGGTCGCGAAGTGCCTGGCGCCATTCACGGGCATAGGTGAACAGGTGGGCGTCGGCGTCCGCATTGAAATAGCGGCGGCTGAAGGGTTGCAGCGGATGCACCGTAGTCATCGCGTCCAGCAGGTGTTCGCCGCTGCGGATGTCATCCGGATCGTCACCCAGGCGATGCCAGCCGGCGGCGATGTAGTCGCGCAGTTGACCCACCAGCACGGAAGGTGGCAACACGCTGTTGTCACGCACGTTGCGTCCCACCCAGCTCACGTAGAGCGTGTCGCGCGCGGATGCCAGCGCTTCCAGGAACAGGTAACGATCATCCTCGCGGCGTGAACGGTCGCCAGGGCGCGCGTTGCCGGGCTGCGCCATCAGGTCGAAGTCAGCGGGGGCTTGTCGTCGGGGGTAGTCGCCGTCGTTCATGCCGAGCAGGCAGACCACGCGGAACGGAATGGCGCGCATCGGCATCAGCGTGCAGAAGCTCACCGCGCCGCCCATAAAGCGTTGCGACAGCCGGCTTTCGTCCATGGAGGAAAGCCAATGCTCGCGCACGATGTTGAGAGGCAAGGGCAGGGCGAAGCCTGCTTCCGCGCAGGCCTGCTTCCACTCGTCCAATGCATCGTTGAGGCGCGTGAGGCGGTCGCTATCGGCCGGGTCGTCTGCATCGAAGAAGTCGAGCAGCAACTGTTGCAGGCGTTCGTGCCATTGATCGGGTGCAGCAGGTTCGCGCATGCGCGCCCACCATTGCTCCAGCTGGTCCATCAGCAGGATCAGCGGGCCGACCAGCGCGGCGTCCAATCCACCTACTTCGCCGTAAGGGGCGATGCCGTGCCAGGTGTCGCCTTCACCCACGGCGTAGCCCAGCAGCATGCGACGCAGGCCGAAGCGCCAGGTGTTCTGTTCGATGCCCGGCAATTCCAGGCTTTGTTTCTGCGTGCGGTCGAGGCCCCAGCGGATGCCCGCGCCTTCGATCCAGCGCCGCAGCGTATGCAGGCCGTTTTCGTCGATGTCGAAGCGGCTGCGCAACGCCGGTACGTCGAGCAGGTCCAGCAGGTCGCTCACGGCGAAGCGTGATTCCGGCAGCGACAGCAGATGCTCCAGCGCGACCATCAATGGCACGGCACCACGCGCGGGTTGATCGGCGACGGAGAAGGGCAGGTGGCGCGGATCATCCAGCGGCAGACGGCCGAATACGGCCTGTACGTGCGGCGCATAAGTCTGGATGTCCGGCACCATCACGATGACATCGCGCGGCGACAGCGGCTCGCCGCGTTGTGCCGCGCCCTGGAACATCGCCAGTAACTGATCGTGCAGGATCTCCACTTCGCGCTGCGGGCCGTGCGCCACGTGAAAACGCAGCGAGGTGTCATCATCGCGCCACGCCTTGCGCTGGGCGGCTTCGACTGGCAGCGGCTCCAGGTCCAGAATGGCCTGCTGCATCTGCCGCAGTAGTGTGCCGCCATCGGTATCGGCAAACAGGTCGATGCTGCGGTTCCATGCAGTGAACTGCGAGCGATAGCCCTCCGGTTTGTCGAACGCGTCGAGCAGGCGAATGTAGTCGCGCCCCTGTCGGCCCCAGGCGGCCAGCAGCGGATTGGCATGCAGGTGCAGATCTTCGTAGCGCGGCTCGGCCGGTAAGCCGGGCTTCTGGTCGTGGCGGCGCTGGCTGGCCTTGAGCAGTTCGCGATCTTCGATGATGTCGGCCCAGTAATGCCGACAAGGGTTGGCCACCAACAGCATCACCTGGCTGAAGCGAGCCAGTGCGGTCAGCGCTTCCAGGGTCTGCTGTGGCAGCGAGGAAATGCCGAACACCACGATGCGGCGAGGCAGCGCGGCAGGCCGCGTCGTCATCGTGTCGATGCGATCGAGAAAGGCCTGGTGCACGGCGGCACGATGGTTGTGGCGCTCCTCGCCCACGTCGTCGAGCAGCAATTGCCACAGACGAGCCTGCCAGCGTTGATCGGCGGGAAGCTCGGGATGCTCGCCGCGCAGATCGTTGCGCAGCACATACCGCCCCTGTTCCCAGTCCGCGAGCCAGTCGGCGCGATACACCTGGTACTGGTCGAACAGGTCGGCCACGCGTTCGGCCAACTGGAAGCGTTTGCGCTCGTCGGGGTCGTCGCGAAGGAAGTCACGCAGCGGTGCGAACTCAGCCTCGTGCAGATGCGCGGGCAATAAGCGCAGCAGTCGCCAGCTCAAGCGGGATTTGTCGAATGGCGACGTGGTGGGCACCGCATCACGCCCCAGCACGCTGCGATAGGCCGCCCACAGAAAGCGACCGGGCAGTTGCACGTCGATGGCGGCGCTGATGCCCAGGCCGCCGCCTACGCCGGTGGGCCGAGCCAGCGCCCACTTCAACCACTGCGCGATGCCGTTGCTCTGCACCAGCATCAGCTCATCTTCCAGCGGACGCAGCGGCGCGCGGGCAAGCCAGCCCGTCAGCAGATCACGCAGGTCTTCCATGCGATTGCCATGGATGACCATCAAGCCCGGCTGGATCGGGCTCTCCAGAGGCAGGTCCAGGGTGTGGCTCATGGCTGGCAGCGGCAGGTATCGCTCATGGCGGGCATTCTCGCCGAGTGGGCGAGAGATGTCCCGCATGTTGCCGCCGTGCCGTCCCATGGCCTGAGACGGCGCGGGCTTAGAAGGTGTAGCGCACCCGCCCGTACCAATAGGCACCGTTGAGGCCGATGGGCGAGATCACGTCATAAGGGAAGTTGCCCGCGTAGTTGATCTCGCTGTTGGAGCGGGTGGGGTATTGGTCAGTGAGGTTGTAGCCGCCCACGGCGAAGCTCAGTTGCGTGGTCGCCTTGAACTCCACTTCCGCATCCAACTGCCAGCGCGGCGCGTAGGTTTGCGTGGGCATGTCGCCGCCGCCGAAGTCGAACACGCGCACCACGGAACCCTGGCGTGTCACGCGCCCCAGCAGGTTCCAGCGCGTGTTGCTCCAGTTGGCGGTAAACGAGCCGCGTTGACGCGGCGCTGCATCCGTCAGCGTGTTCTGTTCCTCCACGCCGAACAGCACGTTGCCGGCGCCGGTAGCGGCGAGTGCTTGGGGCGTGGGAATCACATGCAGGATATCGGTGTGGTTATGGCTGTAGGCCAGAGTGAGCAACAGACCGCCACCGGCAAGCGGTGTGCGGTAGTTGCCGACCAGTTCCGCGCCGCGCGTGCGCGTGTCCACCGCGTTGGTGAAGAACGCGATGCTTTGCACGCCGGGTACGCCGAAGTGCTGCAGGATGTAATCCTCCAGCCCCGGGCTGTCGATGGTTTCCGACAGCGTGACCCGATGGTCGATGTTGATCTGGTACGCATCCAGGCTGAAGTCGAAGTGCTCGCCCACCTGACCGGTCAGGCCCAGGCTGGCGTTGCGCGACTTCTCGGGCTTCAGCGGTTCGGCGCCTAGCCCGCGCGCGATGGGGTTGTTCACCGAAAGAATGCGTCCGGTGACCAGCTTGCCGTCCGCGCCATAGCCGGTGGTGGTGGCCTCGTAGCCGATCTGGCTGAGCGATGGCGCGCGGAAGTTGTTGGACCAGGCACCGCGCAATGCGAACCCAGGAGCGAACTCCCAGCGGCCGCTGAGCTTGCCGCTCCAGTTGCCGCCAAAATCGCTGTAGTGCTCGTAGCGCGCAGCGGCATCGACGAACACATGTTCGGTCACATCGCTGGAGAGCTCCGCATAGGCCGCGCCCACGTCGCGCGATAGGTTGGCGGCATCCTGCGGCTGCAGACCACCACCCGCCTGCGCGCCGACCGGTGCGTCGACGTAAGGGCCGGCGATGTAGGACGCAGGGTCACCCGGACGCGTGCGGAAATTTTCGTGGCGGTATTCCGTGCCCAGTGACAGCGTGACGTTGCGCGATGCCACGTTGAAATCATGGCTGAAATCGCCGTTGACGCTGCCCTGGTTAAAGGTATAGCTGCCGATGTGGAACGAGGTCGGGCTGTCCGGGCCTAGTGACGCATTGAGCGAATCGCGCAGGTCGTAGTCGAAGCCATTGCTGCCCCAGTTCAGGCTGCCGTCGTAGTGCCAGTCGCCGAACAGGCCGCGCACGCCAGCCGCAGTCTGCAGGTCGCGATCGCTGCCGACGGATTTGGGCAGGTAGCCGTCCGGATAGATGGAGGTGATGTTGGCGCTGCTGTCCGGGTAGCGGAAATAGTTGTCGCCCACGCTATGGCGTTGCGTATACGTGCCGAACCAGTAGAACGTCGCATTGCTGCCCAGCGGTACTTCGCTGTTGAGCCAGCCGTTGTAACTCTGTGCGGCGGGGTCACCTGCGGCGTAGTTGCGCCGCCCGCGTAGCGCCAGGTTTGACGGCGTGGGATCGGCTAGCCAGTCCGGCACGGTGTCGATGCCGGCCCGGTTGGTCGAGCCGTGGTTGTTCGCTTCAATACCGAAACGGAAGAAGCCGGTACCGGCCAAGCGCGTGCCCCACTTGGCGGCGGCGTAGCCGGAGTCGCCATCGGTGATGTCGCGGTCGGCCGGGCGGAAATGCGTGTGGTAGGCGCCGCCCGTGGCAGTGACCTCACCGCCCTGTGGCGCATCGTCGAGGATGATGTTGACCACGCCGGCAATGGCATCGGAGCCGTACTGCGCGCCTGCGCCATCGCGCAGCACTTCCACGCGTTTGATCGCGCTGATCGGGATGGCGTTGAAGTCCACCGGTGTGGTGCCGCGGCCGATCTTGGTATCCGTGTTCACCAGCGCGGAGGTATGGAAGCGCTTGCCGTTCACCAACACGAGCACCTGGTCAGGCGAGAGTCCACGTAGCTGCGCTGCACGCACGTGATCCGAGCCGCCCGAGTTGGATTGGCGCGGAAAGTTGAACGAGGGCAGCAGCGTCGCCAGCGCTTGGCCGAGTTCGCCATTGACCGCGCCGGCAGCGCGCAGGTCGTCCTGTGTCAGCACGTCGACAGGTACCGGTGATTCCAGTGCCGTGCGATGGCTGGCGCGGACACCGGTGACCACAACCTGATCGAGCGTCTTGGCCTGTCCATCGTCGGCCTGGGATTGGGCCTGCGCCACCGGCGCGAGCAGCCCGACGATCAGGGCCGGCAGGAGTCGGCGGCGTAGGGCCGCGGTGTTGATCGGCATCGGGTTTCCTTGGGGTGCAGCGGTCCATGACGCCCGAGAGTCGGGCGCCGGAGGATGGATAGAGAAGGGGAAGGGCGCCCATCAGGGCGCCAGAGCGTCAGCCCGGGCAACATCGCCGCATGGCATGGCCATGCGGCGGCGAGCGATGTCCAGGTGTAGCGACGTTCATGTCAAACAGACCTTGTGTCCCCGGTGAAACTGGCAGTGGGCCCGTATGGCTACGTGACCGTAAGTTATTTGTTGCATTGCGCAAGTTCTGTTGTCAATACTTTGCGAAGACATCCATGGATTTTTATCCGTCTGGATGTCCAAACGAACATAAGGACATAACGATGCGTCATATGCTTTTTGTTTCCGCGCTGCTGTCGGCAGCGCTGCTGTCGGGCTGCGTGACCACCGCGCCGGTGACCCAGGCCACCCTGCATGGCGATGCGGCGCACCCCGCGCAGACGCAGGGCTGGGTGGAAACGCGGCTGTACTTTGGGCTTGGCGTGGTCGGCGACGACACGCACGGGATCACCGAGCAGGGTTGGCGTGCCTTTCTGGATGCCGAAGTGACGCCACGCTTTCCCGATGGGCTGAGCGTGGTGGATGTCTATGGCCAGTGGCAGGGCAAGGGGCAGGCAACGCCCGAGCGCCTGCGTTCGAAGATGCTGGTGATCGACTACCCCGATATCCCCGCCAACCGCGATAAAGTGGAGGCCATTCGCGCCGCATGGAAGCAGCGCACGGGCGATCAGTCCGTGTTGCGCGTGACCCAACCGGCCGAGGTGTCGTTCTGAGATGAGTGTGACGGTACGTGAGCGCTGGATATCGCCGGGCGACCTCAACGGGTTCCTGGGGCTGGTGGTGGACAATCTGTCGGTGCTGGCGTTTCTCGCCACGGCGCTGATCGGCGTCTTCGGGTTTCCTGCCGACATCGTGTTCATGCGCATGGTGCCCGGCACCACCTTCGGCGTGTTGCTTGGCAACCTGGCCTATACGGCCATGGCCCGACGACTCGCGCGTCAAAGTGGACGGACGGATGTCACCGCGATGCCGCTGGGGCTCGATGCGCCCACTAGCATTGGCATGGCCTTTCTGGTGCTGGGCCCTGCGTTTCTGCACTTCAAGCAGGTGGGGCTCGATCCACAGGCGGCCGGGCTCGCCACTTGGCGATTGGGCATGGCGTCGCTGGTGATCATGGGCGTGTTGAAGTTCGTGCTGTCGTTCTTCGGCGGCATGGTGCAACGGCATGTGCCACGCGCCGGCCTGCTGGGTTCCATCGCGGGTATTGCGCTGGTGTTGATGGGGTTCTTTCCGTTGGTGGAAATCCTCAAGCATCCGCTGGTGGGCTTTGCGGGATTGGGCGTGGTGCTCTATGCGCTGGTGGCGCGTGCACGCATGCCGTGGAACTTGCCGGGTGTGCTGGTCGCTTTCGTGGTGGGTGCGCTGCTCTATTACGTGCTCGGCCCACTCGGTGGGCTAGGCAGCGGCTATGAGCCGCCCAAGCCGTGGACGTGGCGCTTCGCGCTGCCGCTACCGACGCTGGAGTGGATCGGTGGCTTGGGATCTGCGGTGCCTTATCTGCCGTTGATCCTGCCGTTCGGCCTGTTGATGGTGGTGGGTGGCATCAACGTGACGGAGAGTGCACGCGCCGCCGGGGACGAGTACCGCACGCGCGACATCTTGTTGGTGGAAGCAGTAGCAACGCTAGTGGCGGGTTTCTGCGGTGGCGTGGCGCAGACCACGCCGTACATCGGTCAACCGTCCTACAAGGCGATGGGTGCGGGCACGGGCTATACGTTGCTCACCGGTCTGTTCGTGGGCCTGGGGGGGCGTGTTTGGCTATCTCTCCAATCTGGTGGAGTTGATTCCGCTATCGGTGCTGGCGCCCATCCTGGTGTTCGTCGCCATCGGCATTACCGTGCAGGCGTTCGAGGCGACGCCGATGCGTTACGCGCCCGCCGTGGTATTCAGCTTCTTTCCCGCCATTGCGCGCATGGTGGCGATCAAACTGAGCGACCCTACCTATGTGTCGCCCGAGCACGTCGTCGCGTTGCTGGGCGATCGCACGCACGGTTTCTCGGAGTTGGCCATCATCAACGCACTGGGCAACGGCTTCATCATCACGTCGATGGTATGGGCAAGCTTTGTGGTGGCCATGATCGACGGCAAGGCGTTGCGTGCGGCGTTGATTCTGCTGCTTGGCGCGGCGCTCAGCCTGTTCGGCGTGATCCATTCAGTGGAGCTGAGCGGCGGTATCTATCTGCCGTGGCAGCTCGATGAGGCCCAGCGCCAGCTCGCATGGCAGTTCGCGGCTGCGTACGCGGTGCTGGCGGTGGTGCTGGTGGCACTTTCCCTGAGTGCTTCGTCACGACGGGCGAATACGGCCTGACGCATCTCACAGATTTGCGATTGGACGCAAGGACGCGTCGCGTCGTCATCGACACAATCCGCGAGCCTCGTCGTGCTGATGCGCGGGTGTGTGCCTAGGAACACATGTCCGACATCACGCGACGAGGCACCGTGGAGGCGTGGGTGTCGCAAGAACATACTTCGCGCCGTCGTCATCCTTCGTACGCCAGTCAAGGTTAGGATGTGCCGTCATTGAACAAGGCACATCAACGGAGACGGGTATGACCACGCAAGGACGGCAGGGCAGCTTGATCGCATGGACGTTGGCCTTGTTCATGGCCTTCGCGGCGCCGCAGGCGTGGGCGCAGTCGGCGGATGCCGCAGCGGAGAGCGACACGCCGCCTACCGATGCCGATCTTGCCGGCACGCGCTGCGTGTCTGGCGAAGAGAAAATCCTGCCGGGCGACTACTTCTATTGCCTGGGCACGCAGACCTACGGGCTGGGCAAGTACGCCACCTCGCAGCGCTTCTTCAAGACCGCCGCGAGTTGGGCAAGCAAGCCCGCGCAGTACGTGCTGGGCGTGATGGCACTCAACGGCGACAATCAACCGGTGAACCCGGCGCTGGGCCTCGCCTGGCTTACGCTGGCGTCGGAGCGTGCCAATTCGCCATTCCGGCAGGCGTACGACACGGCGTTGAAGAACGCCACGGAAGCCGATCGGCACGCTGCCGAACAATTGCTGGTCAGCATGCGCCCGGTCTATGGCGATGCCACCGCTGGGCCGCGCGCGGAGCGCCGTTACACGGACGGCATGGCCACGCTGAACCGCCTGAGCGCGCGTGGCGCGAAATTCTGCATGGCGGGCATGACCGACCCATCGCGACCCGTGGCCGATCCCAACGGCTGTCCGCCGATAGAGACCGTGATGAAGGCCTTGGACAAGGCAGCAGTCAATGTCTTCGATGGCTGGGTCGGCCACGTGCAGGTGGGCCCGCTGGAACAGGTGCCCGCCGCAGACGCGCCGAACAAGAAGTAAGCCTTCTGTCGCAGCGCGGCAGATCTTAGTTCCGTGCGTCCATCACCCATGCATGGGTCAGGCTGGTGATGTCGGCCAGGTTCATGGAGCGCTCCGCGCGCTCCAGTGCGTTGCAGGCCGATTCCGCGGCATAGCGCATCAGGTAAGCGAGATGCGCACGGTACTGCGAGCCGATGCCATGCGCGCGGATCATGCCGGCCGCTTCGGCCAGGCACTCCAGATCGTTGTAGGCACGGTCGAGCTCTGCACTGCTGGAGCACTGCACGAATGCACCGGCGTCACTGGGATCACGTGAGCGAAGGCTCACCACGTCTTCCACCAGTCGGGCCGCCTGACGCGCCGCGAACATCAGCACGTCGGCGGCAGCGTGGGACAGCTCACTGTCGGAGACGGCTCGGTCGGTCAGCTCGACAAGGCTGCGCGTGACAACAAGCAGTTGGGCCACGGGGCGGCCCGCGGCATCGCTATGAGTCATGGTTCCGGCTCCCCCCCGGACTGATGGGCCGGCACATTGTCCACGGAGTCGTGACGTTTGTGTACACGGCGGCACTAGGAATTTGTGACAGCTCGCTCACCTTGACAGGAGGATTTCCCCCCCGCTAGCGGAGTCGCCCGGCGGCGTAGAAGACGCAGGTTATTGAAAGCACGGACCTAGTTTGCCTGTGAAGCATGGCTTTGCGTCGACGTGGGTGCGGCACCCGCCATCAAGGGGCCAAGTCATAGGTATAGATGTTGGGGTCGCGACCGCTAAACCCGTCGCCATGGGCACCCACGACTCGATCATGGGCCGGGTCGAAACCGAGGATGCCCAGGTACCCCTGCAGGCCCAGCTTCTTCCAGCTTTTGCCGCCGTTGGTGGAGTAGTAATTCGCGTCGCCAGAAATATGGGCTTCATGCTGATCGAAGGGAGTGAGCAGGCGAGGGGCCGTGTACTCGCTGTCCGTCGTCACCACGATGCTTTTTGCACCCACCGAGAACGTGTAGGTGGCATTGCTGCGCAGCGTGGTCAGGTTATCCAGCGGCCAGAACGGACTGGGCAAGGAGCCTTGTTCTTCCCACTTGCCGGTGCCGACATTGAAACGCTCGATGGCCTGCGTGTTTCGTTGATCGCGCGAGGTGACCGCATAAAAATCCCCCTGGGGATTTTCGGTCAGCTTCTCCAGATAGAGACCGTCGTCGCGGGTCGAGCTGGTGATTTTCCAGGTGTTTCCATCCCTGGATAGCTGCAGGCGTGTCGTCACGCTGTAGCGCGCTCGCTTGTCGCTGTCTGGCCAACTCGCATCGAAGTATTGCGATAGCCAGCCGACGGCGTGGGTGTCGTCCAACTGCCGGATGACGCGCTTGGTGTCGCCGTCACTGATCGATGCATCGGCGGGAAGGTGTTTCTGCGCCTCGTCGTCGGAAACACCGATGGGCGATGTGGTTTCCACCGGAACAACGGTCTTGCCCAGGTCGGCCGAATAGAAAAGGCCGATACCCTGGGTGTCGCCATTGGGGGCATCCCAGACCCAGACCTGGTCACCCTTGAAAAACTGGGGCTGCATCGCCCACGCGACGAGGTTCGCCTGTGGAAAAAAACCGTCCTTGAGCCATTGCCAGCTCTTGCCCTGATCATCGGAACGAAAGACGGCCGACTGTCGGAGCAGCGTGTCGCCTTGCGGCGCATCGAGGCCCGTCAGCAGAAAGACGTGCGCACCATCGGCACTGGTGATCAGGCAGGCATCCTCGCCCACGGTGGCGACCAGCTTGAAATGGCCTGCGTCATCAAGGCGCGATATGTAACTTTGCTTGGAATGATCGCTGAGGGCGTAGCCGGAGAACGATGGCGACGAATCCGTCTGCGAGTCGTCCTTGGCGTTGTTTCCCGGCGGCGTGCTTTGCAACAGCGCATCCATGTCGACGGCTTTGAGCTTCTTGAGCTCATCCGGAACATCGTCGTCCATCTTGCCGACCAGCCAGGTCGATGCCGGTGTCGTGGTGACCCCCGTGCAGTACTGATCCATGTTTCGCAGATAGGCAGACTCGGCTGTTCCAAGGAGCTTTTCGTTCGGTTTGGAGCCGCCCCATTCCAGCTTTGCAGCGCTGAGTATCAGCACATAGGTTGCGCCGAGAAGCACGGGAAGTCCCACGATGCCGCCGAGCCCGATCGCCAATTTTTTCTGTGTGGAAAGAGTCATGGTCATGTTCCCTATGAAAGCCGTACCCGATCCAGGTGGGGCGGCGCTGATGCCAATACGAGGTGATTGCAACGTTGCTGAGCGCGCCAGCGTTGAGACGTCGCTGCAGGATAGCCGTGGCCAGTGTGCCACTTGTCCACCAGGCGCGGCTATGACGTCGTTGGCTTCATGTAAGGCTCAATTTCTTGCGCTTTGCGGTGCCTGTCTGCGTTGCAGCCATGTCGCCACACGGATAGCTGGCGGTCACTTCGTGGTGGCGGTAATGTCCGCCCCGATCCGGAACCGGTACACGCTTTTCAACACCGGGCAGCCCTCGTCCATCATCAAGAGACCAGCTCATGCAGACTCGTATTCAGGGCACCGTGATGCCCGTACTGGAAGTACGGCTTGAACCCAACGAAAGCGTTTTCGCCGAGAGTGGCGAGCTTTCGTGGATGACTTCTTCCATCCAGATGACCACGCACACGCAGATGGGCGGCGGCGGTGGCCTGTTCGGCATGTTCAAGCGTGTGGTCGCCGGCGGCAGCCTGTTCATGACTGAGTATCGTGCCGCGCAATCGCCCGGCGAAGTGGCATTCGCCACCAAGGTGCCGGGCCACATCGTGCCGATCTCGGTGAGTCCGAGTGACGAATACCTGGTTCATCGGCATGGTTTTCTTTGCGCAACGCCGCAAGTCACCATCGGCGTCGGCTTTCAGCAGTCGCTGGGTGCAGGCATCTTTGGCGGCAACGGTTTTGTGCTGCAAAAGATCGGCGGCTCGGGCACGGCGTGGCTGGAGCTCTCTGGCGAACTGATCCGCAAGGATCTGGCTCCCGGCGAAACCCTGCGCGTGCATCCGGGGCACGTCGGCGCGTTCCAGGCGTCGGTCAACTTCCAGATCACCACGGTGCCCGGCATCAAGAACGCCATCTTCGGTGGCGATGGCATCTTCCTCGCCGCGTTGACCGGTCCTGGCACGGTGTGGCTGCAGACCTTGCCCATCTCGCGCCTGGCGCACCAGATCGCCGAGTATCTTCCCGGCAGTGAGGGCGGCAGCGGCACCGGGCGGGCTACCGTCGGTGGTGCACTGCTGGGCGGCATCGTGGGCTCGTTGCTGAGCGGCGACGACAACTGATATTCGGAAGGAAGCGCGGGGTGAGGGCGGATACGTCTTCGCCCCGCTGGTGGCTCGTCGGGTATCGCCTTATCTCATTGATAGCAAACGACATGGTGTTGCCGCTCCGCAGCCCTTCGGCTCAGGCCCACGCGCTGCGGGGCCGCGGCAGGGAATCGTCGCCGAACTGCATGCCAGCAGAAAACCGTGGTCTGGTGGGTGTCGCCAAACTATGATCGCCCTCGAACGTCGCTTGGCCGGATCGGCCGATGGGGGGCGCGTGGATTCCACAGAAGAGCACATCGCATTCCGGCCGGCGCTCATCGTCGAAGATGATGAAGCGACGCAGCATCGTCTTGCGCGTCTTCTGCTGGAATTGGTTGGCACGGCGGATGATGTCACTGTCGTAAGCAGTGTGGCCGCTGCCAAGGCTGTCGTTTCTTCGTTGAAGCCGCGTCTTGCCCTGGTCGATATCGGGCTGCCGGATGGAAGCGGGCTTGAGTTGATCGACTGGGTGGAAACGCATCATCCCAACACGACGACGGTGGCCATCTCGGCCTGGGGACACGAGGAAGTCGCACTGGCGGCGTTGCGTTCCGGGGCTGTCGGTTACCTGATGAAAGAGCGCGACGACGTTGAACTTCGCGCGGCACTGCAGAGCATTCGTCGTGGCGGTGCCTTGATTGATCCGCTGCTCGCGCGCCGCATTCTCGCCCATGTTTCGCTCGCATCCAGAGACGATGCGACGCCAGCGCTTGCGACCACCGATTCGCCGGGTAAACGCGATATTTCGCTCTCGGAGCGAGAGTCGGAGATCCTGCAATTTGTGGCGCGTGGATTCAGCAATCGCGAGATCGCGAATCTCACCAGCCTTTCGCGCTTTACCATCGAAGGCTACACGAAGAGCATTTATCGCAAGCTGGCGGTGAGCTCCCGCACGGCTGCTGTTTTCGAAGCCAAGGCGATGGGGTTGCTCTAGACATGCGCGCGCTGCTCGCCCTGTGGCTGGTATGCGCCATGCTCGCGTTTCCAGCCTTTGCGCAGGAGTCCGCGCCGGCTGCCGCTGCCACGATGGATCTTCGGTCCGCCGATGCGGCAACCGCGGATTGGCTATCGCCATCGCCACCGGCGGAAGGCTGGACGCCCGTCCAACTCGTCGATACGTGGGATGGACGCTGGCCACAGCACGATGGTGTCGTGTGGTACCGCCTGCATTGGAATCAGGCGAGTGCCGACCGGCCGGTAGGTTTGCTGATCGACTATGTCAGCTCGGCCTACGCGCTTTACGTCAACGGTAGCCTGGTCTACCGCGATGATCATCTGGTCGAACCGCTGTCGCGCGTGTGGGTTCGGCCGCAGTATTTTCTGCTCGACAAGCCACTGCTGCGCCAGGGAGAAAACACGCTTTGGGTGCGTGTGTCGGGTTTGGGCGCCTATCAGTCGGGGCTGGGCGTCGTCACGGTCGGGGTGCCCGAGTTGGTACAGGCGCGACAACGCCGGGGTGAGTTCTGGCGCTACGACATGCAGTTGTTCGGCCAATCCGTGGGGCTGGTGTTCGGCGGATTGTTCCTCATCCTCTGGTTGTTTCGGCGCAAAGACACCTACTACGGCTGGTATGTGCTGTGCACGTTGTTCTGGTCGCTCTATTCGTTCAACTTCGTCGCCTACAGTCCGTGGCCGTTTGACAATACCGACGCTTGGGAAGCGGTCAATGCAGCGGCTTATGTCGCGGCATCGGTGACCTTTTCGATCTTCCTGCTTCGCTATGCCGGCCACCGATGGCCACGCACCGAACGAACGCTGTTGGTGCTATGCGTGGTGTTAGGCATAGCAGCCATGGCATGGCCGATCTGGGTTGGGCACCATCGCGCCGTCGCGTTCGTCTTTGGCTGCGGCACGTACTACGCGGCGGTGTTTGGTTTCCTGGGCTACTCGCTGCGACGCCGACGCACGGATGGCTATGTGCTTGCCGCGAGTCTGTTGATTCCCCTGTTCGTCTCCGCGCACGACATGCTTTTGTTCTTCGGTGTCATTCACGACCAAACGTATTTGATGACCGTGACATCGCCATTGACGATCATTGGCTTGGGTTTCGCACTTGCCTATCGGTTTGCGGCGGCCATGCGGCGAGCTGAAAATTTTGCCGTGGAATTACAGCGCGAAGTGGACGCCGCCACCCGGCAGTTGACCGAAACGCTGGGGCGTGAGCATCACCTGGCCTTGAATAACGCGCGTATCGGCGAACGCCTCAATCTGGTTCGCGACTTGCACGATGGGTTCGGCGGCAGTCTGGTTGCAGCGATTTCAGCGCTGGAGCATCCAGGGCGCCCGGTCGGCCCGGCGCAGGTCGTCGCCACACTGAAGGAACTACGGGACGATCTGCGCCTGATCATCGACACGACGACGCACGAGCAGGACATCGATCTGGCCGGTTTGATCGCTCCGCTGCGACATCGCTGGAGTGAACGCTTCGAGGCCATGGCGATGGAAAGTTCGTGGACCGTGGAAGGCGTGGACGGTATTCGCCTCGGCGCCATGCGGGTGCTGGAGTTGCTGCGCTTCCTTCAGGAGGCGTTGACCAACGTACTCAAGCACAGCGGTGCATCGCGGGTGCGGGTGTCCGTCCGTTGCGAGGGCGAATACCTTGCCGTGGATGTTCGCGATGACGGGCGCGGATTTGATGCAGCAAGCCTGGCCACTCAGGGCGCAGGCCTGCCGAGCCTGCACGCTCGCGCCAGCCGCCTCGGCGCGAGGTTGCGACTCACCACATCGCCGGGGCAGGGGACGCGTCTGAACTTCGACGCGCCCTTGGCGTCCAACGCTTAGAACTGTTTGCTCAGGCCGATGCGTATGCCCTGGTCATGTGCATGCGGCATCAACAGGTATTGGTATTCGGTGGTGATCATCAGGTGGTTCGAGAGTTGCAGGTCACCGCCGAAAGCGGCTTGCACCGCGGTGCCATTGGCCGAATAAGGGTTGCTCAGCACATTCCAGGAGCCCGCCGATGGCACGAAGGCATAGCTCAGTGCGGTGTCGCTGGTGCCTTGGAAATCATGGCCGACCTCCAGGCGCACGTGCGGTATGAACATGCTGTCCTTCCAGGGAATCGTGCCGCTGGCACGTATACCGGCGACCACCTGCGAACTGCGTACCGTTTGTGCACCATAGGCCAGTGCTTCGGCGGCATCACCGCTTTCCGAGTAGCCGTTGAGCGAAGACAGCGACCATGCCAGTCGACCGTAAGGCGACATCGACCACACGCTGGTTTTGTATTCGTATCCCGCCGTAAGCGAGGCGAACCACTGGCTGCCGTTGCGTTGGCCGAGGAGCCCGGTGCCGCTGTCAGCAGCATAGCGCCGGCTATCGAAACGCAGGCCGCCACCGCCCAGAACACCGTCGATATACACCTGTGATAGCGGTTGGTAGCTACCGTAGATGGCAGCGCTGTAACCCTGTGCGACGCTGCGGGTGCCGTCGTTGCCGATATCGCTGTGGTCGTGGTTATAGCCAAGGCTGAAGCCCACCAGGGCGTGCTCGCCGATCCGCTGGTCAATACCGGTATTCACCGCGATGGTGTCCGAGTCGAAGCCGGCCGATTGCCGGTACGTATCGAACGAGCCGAAGTTCGCCGCGCCATCGATCCACACGCCAAGGCCAGAGGATGCTTGCGTGGTGGGCGCTGGGGCCTTGGCTTGAGGCGGCGTATCCGCGCTGGCTATAGCGCTTTCTGCGGCGCCCATGCCCGGGCGAGCGCCGATAGGTGTCGAGGCCCCGGAAGTCGGCGTTCGCCCGGCGCTGGATGCCGTATCGCCGGTTGCCTGCAGTGGCTTGCCATCCAAGCTAATGGATAGATGGTTGCTGAAGCTTGCTGAGGTATTTCCGTCATGCAGGCTGTCCAGCCGGCTCTGAATATTGCTTAGCTGGTTCTGCGCGAACCGTTCGGCCTGCATGGTCTGTGCGTTGATCAAGCCCAATGCATCCGGGTTGTGCGACGGATCAGGCTGACTGCTCACCAGCACCAGTACATCGACCACTTGCGACTGCCCATTGGCGGAGATCAGCACGGCCGTTATCTGTACCAGGCCGTGGAAGGTCGAGGCGGGCGTGAAGGTCAACGTTGCAGGTTGGCTCAAGGTCGTGCTGCCTGCACTGGCAGGCGACAATCCAAGCAACGCCGATGATGCGTAAGTGCCGGGCGCGATTCCAGCCAGATTCACCGACACCGTGCTGCCCGGCCGCGTGGTCACGGTCTGGCTCAGGCCGGCAGCGCTGCCGGCGGCAGTTACAGTGACCGTGATAGTGCCGGGCGTCGACGTGCCGAAATGGTTGCTCAGTTGATAGCTGAAACTGTCCGTACCCACGAAGCCTGCAACGGGCGTGTAGAGGATCTGCTCGCCGCTGACCGTGGCGGAGCCATGCATCGGTTGCGTCGCCACGCTGGCGCCGGTCAAGGGTTGTGTACTGTTGGCCACGGCTGCCGCTTCGATGAGTACGGGCGTTGCCTTCGTGGTGGCGACGGAGAGTGGCGGGGCGGTCGGCCCGTTCAGCGGCGTCACCGTAATCGTCACGGTGGCGGGTGCCGAATGTCCGCCCGGATTGATCGCGGTATAGGTGAAGCTGTCGGTGCCGCCGTAGAACGTGGCCGATGGCGTGTACGTCACCGTGTTACCCGTGACGCTAGCACTGCCATGCGTAGGCGCGCCGGCGATGTCGATGCCGGTGATGTCTGCCCCCGATAGGGCAGTGGAGAGATCGATGCTCATCGACGTGTTGTAGGGCGTGGTAACCGTCTTCGCCGTAGCCGTTGGCGCGGGCACGGTGCCGATGGTTATCGTGATGGTTGCCGTAGCCGATGTGCCACCCGCATTGGTTGCCGTGTAGGTGAAGCTGTCGGTGCCGCCATAGAACGTGGCGGAAGGCGTGTACGTTGCGGTCTGGCCCGAAAGACTTGCCGTGCCGTGCGATGGTGCATTGACGATGTGCACCGCCGTGATGCCCGCTCCCGAAATCAAACTAGCCAGGTTGATGTTGGTGGGCGTGTTGTACGGTGTCGTGGCCGCATGGCCTGATACGGTCGGCGTGCCCACCGTGCCTACGTTTACGGTGACCGTGGCGGGGGAAGAGGTTCCTCCCGCGTTCGTCGCCGTATAGGTGAAACTGTCGGTACCGCCGTAAAACGTTGCGGATGGCTTATAGGTCACCGTTTCACCCGATACGCTGACGGTACCGTGCGAGGGCGCGGCAGCGATGTTGACGCCGGTGATGTTCAGGCCGGAAATCGCGCTTGCGAGATTAATGCTGGTCGCCGTGTTGTACGCCGTCGTTGCCGACGCGGCAGTGACAGTGGGTGCCGGCGGTGGACTGACCGTGATGGTTACCGTGGCGGCAGTCGAGGTGCCGGCGGCATTGCTGGCCACATAGGTGAAGCTGTCCGTCCCGGTGTAACCCGTCGTAGGCGTATACGTGATCACCGTGCCGGCGGCGTTTGCCGTACCGTGAGACGGTGCGCTGGCCACCGTCACCGAGGTGGGATTACCACCGAGGTTGAGTGTGATGGGGTTGTTGCTACTGTTGAACGCCACGCTGGCGCTTGCTGATCCTGCGCTGGGTGGGAGGAACTTGAATGTCCCACCGCTATAAGTGCCCGTGTCGGTAACCACGGTGATCGCGACCGTACCTGAGCCGTTGGGTACGGTCGCGGTGATGCTCGGGCTGGCGCCGTAGTTAACGCTGAATGCGGTGGCGGGTATGCCGCCAAAGAGTACCTGCGTTGTTCCCCAGAAACCGGAGCCGGAAAGGGTGACTGTGCTGCCGACGGTGGCCGAAGATGGGCTGACGCCCGATATCGTGGCACCGACCGATGTGCAGGTAATGCTGTAGTTCGTTGGGCTGCCAAGCAAGTTGTCGATGTTGTCGGCGCTGGCGCCCGAGCCGCTCTCCGTGCCACTGACGGTGTTGTTGTTAGCGAGCATTTGCAGGAACGAGCCACCATAGAAAATCTGGCCCGACGTGGTCAACGTGACGTAGTCGCCTTGATTGACCTGCTGACTGTTGGTCAGCAATTGGATGTAGCCATTCGCGGGAATGGTGCCGGATACCCCGTTGAGCGCCTGGCACCCAGGCGATGCCTGCGCCAGGCCCGGCAAGCCAAACACGCCAAACAACGCGAGCCAACCTAGCCCACGCCCCACCCGCCGCGCCCACGTGCTGCTCATGCCCCTGCCCCTGATACTCAACACCGTGCATTGTGTTCGGGGGTGGCAGTGCAGGCACCCCCGATTTCAGGGGTGTACATAGCGCGGGATACGTTTCTGATATTCCCGGTGGCCGCTCCTTTCGGTTGGTAGATACCCACGCAGCTGCCTTTCCTGTTCCTTTGGTAGTGGCGTCGTAAAGCATGCCGGCTCAAGATGGGGTGTTACTTGGAGCCCCCCTTCATGACCGTGCTGATCCGCCCCGAGACACCTGCCGATGTCGACGCCATCCATGAGCTCACCGTGGCGGCGTTCCTCGATGCCGAGCATACGTCGCATACGGAGCAGTTCATCAACGATGCCTTGCGTAACGCGGGGCATCTCACCTTGTCGCTAGTGGCGGATGACGGTGGCGCCATCGTCGGGCATGTCGCCATGTCTCCCGTATCGCTTTCGGATGGAAGCGTGGGTTGGTTCGGCTTGGGACCGGTGTCGGTGTTGCCTGCGCGTCAGGGCGAAGGCTTGGGCTCCCGACTCATCCGGCAGACGCTGGACGCGTTGCGCGAGCAAGGTGCGGCGGGTTGCGTCGTGCTGGGCAATCCGGATTATTACGGGCGTTTTGGTTTCCGCGCCGATCCGCGCCTGGTGCTACCTGACGTGCCGCCGGAGTACTTCCAGGCGCTGGCTTTCGTTGGCCCGATACCCGACGCCAGTGTCCGCTACCACGATGCGTTCAACGCCAATGCATAGGATCGCGATGCGGAGCAGTACACGTCGATGGACATTGAGCTGGACAGGATGCGCGTGTTGAGGCTCATTCACCGCTATTTCGGCCAGTGATGGGCCTTGTCGATGCACGGTCGATACCTCGCTTAGGCGAGGTATCGACATAGTGCGCTTACTGCGCCAACACCCAGCCATCGTCTGTCTTGACGAAGCGTTGCCGCTGTACGCCTGTCGCGCCTTGCACGTCGCACTCGTAGCCGCGGTCGGCTGACTTGCAGCCGAGCACTTTGATCGAATCGATTTCCTTGGCGTATATCTCCGTCGCCTGGCTGCCGGCCAGTGCAGTCATCTGTTTGCGCACGGCAGCCTTGACGTCGTCGGTGCTGGGGCCGGACGAGCAGGCGGCAAGAGTCAGTGTGGCGATCGCCATCGTCAGCAGTCGTTTCATGGGTGTTCCTTGAAGTGGGGTAAGCGTGTTTCGCGCGCGGCGCGCATCAGCACGGCGATTCACTGGAGGCGGCCATGCTCCAACCCGCGCCGGCCGCTGCGGGTGCTGCGAGGTTCAGTGCCTTGCGGGTGGTCGAGCATTTCACCTCGATGGGGCCCAGCTCTTTGCCGCCGAGGGTGAACAGCGGTTTGCCGGTCTTGCGGTCGACGGCGGTAATAGCGTCGATACCGAGGATGACGGTGTCGTCCTTGCCTGGGCCCCAGATCGTGCCCAGCGTATGGCCTTCGTATTGGGCCAGCACGGTGACCCAGTCGCCACCACCGGCGTTGCGCTGTGACGCCAGTGTCGCCTCGATGGCGCGTGCCTCATCCTCGTTCTTCGGGTGATAGGCGTAGCTCGTGCCTGCGGTCATGGCCGGGATGCCGACGAAGCGGAAGTTCCACGCGCCATAAGGGTGCGGATTGCCTGCGTTCTTGAACACGCCGATGCTGCTGCTCTCGCCGTCCGTGGAGAACGCGATCTTGAAGCTGCCCGTGGCTGCATCGTACGGATACACCTGCATGAGCGAGCTGGTGCGCACGGCGTAGTCCTGCCGTTGCCGGGCCGTTGAGTAACTCTGCTCCAGTTCTGCAGCATGTGACTTCACGATATCGGTGCGCTTGAAGCTGTCGTTCTCTTGCCGGTAAGCGTCGATGTAGTCGTAGGCCAGCTTATCCATGTCCTTGGGCGCAGCGGACCAGAACGCGGCGCGTACCTGCCGGATCAGGCCTTGATAGACCGGCTCAGCGTAGCTACTGGGAGAGAGATCGATCAGCTCATAGGCATCCATGGGCTTGGCATCGCGGCGCTCGGGAGCAGTCGGTGCCCCGGCTTCGCTGTGCGCGGGTGCGGCAGCCGTCGGTGCTGCGCCAGCGGGCGCATCGTGCTTGCCACAGGCGGCGAGCACGGCTGCGGCAAGCAGGCAGGGAAGGAGCAAGGCAGGGTGTTTCATGAAGGTCCTTTCGTCGGGCGGATGGGGCGGCGAACAGGTCGCCTTATCTCCCCATACGGAACTTCGCCGCCGAAAGCGCCATGCCTGCAAAAGAAATCTGGCACCATGCCGATGTAATTCGTGCCATGGCCGATGGCGTCCGTTGTCCCAGCCCGAAGCCGATCCCCATGCCCGTTGCCCCCAGTGCTCCGCCCAGCGGCGACCTACTCGCCGAGACGTACAACGAACTCAAACGCATGGCCCACCAGCGCCTGCGCAAGGGCGAGCCGCTGACCTTGTTGAACACCACGTCGCTGGTGCATGAGGTGTGGTTCCGTTTGCGTGATCGCCATGCGGTGTGGAAGGACGACAAGGCCCATTTTTTCGGCTACGCCGCGCAGGCCATGCGCTCAGTGGTGGTGGATGCCGCGCGTGAGCGGGCGGCGTTGCGTCGTGGTGGAGAGCTCAGGCAGGTCACGCTGGACACGCAGTTGCCGCAGATCGATGGCGATGCGGAAATCCTTCGTGTGCACGAGGCGTTGCAGGATCTCGAGAAAATCGACGCCCGCCTGGTCCGTGTGGTGGAGCTGCGTTATTTCGTTGGGCTTGATGAAGTCGAAGCGGCCGACGCATTGAACGTTTCCCGGCGCACGGTGCAACGGGATTGGTTGAAGGCGCGTGCGCTGTTGTGGGAGGCCATGAAGTGAGCGAGCCAACCACGCCAGCATGGCCCGAGGTTTCGGCACTCCTCGATGCCTTGATCGATCTGGAACCTGCCGGGCAAGAGGCGGAGCTCTCCGCACTGCACGCCACGCATCCAGCGTTGGCAGTGCGTGTGCGCGCACTGCTGGCGTCCGCACGCGCCGCCGAAGCGGCAGGCTTTCTGGACACTATGCCGGCGATCACGACGGCCGATGCAGGTGGCGCAGCCCATCACCAGCCGCAGGATTGCGTCGGCCCCTGGCGCCTGCGCTCGCTGCTCGGCTACGGCGGCATGGCCGAAGTGTGGCTGGCACATCGCGACGATGGCTTGCTCGAACGCCATGTCGCGTTGAAGCTGCCCCTGCCCGGATACGGCACGGGTCGCCTGGGCGCACGATTTGCGCGGGAGCGGGAGATCCTCAGCGCGCTAAACCATCCGCACATTGCGCGCCTCTACGACGCGGGTGTCGACGGACAGGGGCAGCCGTGGCTGGCGCTGGAACACGTGTCGGGCGCGAACCTGCTCGACTGGTGCGACAGCCGGCAGTTGGGCATGGAACAGCGACTGGCGCTGTTCCTGCAGATAGGCAGCGCTGTGCAGTACGCACACGGCCAGTTGGTCATCCATCGGGACCTCAAGCCCGGCAACGTCCGGGTGAACGACGACGGCCAGGTGCGCCTGTTGGATTTCGGCATTGCGCAACTGCTCGATGCGGATGACGAATCGCCCGCGCTCACGACGGCTGGTGCGTCGCCGCTGTCGCTGGAGGGCGCGTCGCCCGAGCAGGTGCGCGGTGAGCGGCCTGGCGTGGCGTCCGATATCTATGCCCTCGGCCTGCTGCTGTATCGCCTGCTGACCGGCGTGAGCCCGTACGAGCCGACGCAACCCGGTCGTCAGGCGCTGGCGCATTGCATTCTCCACCAGACCTTGCGTCGTCCCTCCGAGCGCGCCATCGAACGCGCGCAGCAACGGCGGTTACGCGGCGACCTGGATACCATCATCCTCAAAGCGACCGACAAGGCACCCGATCGGCGTTACGCCACGGTCGAGGCACTGGTCGATGATGTGAGTCGCCATCTGCGCGGCGAGCCGGTGCTGGCGCGCAGACCGAGTACGGGTTATCGACTTTCTCGCTTCGTCAGTCGGCACAAGATCGGAGTGGCGGCTGGCGTGCTGGCGGTGGCCGCGCTGCTGGGGATGACGGGTGAGGCGCTGTATCAGGCACGCACGGCCGGCCGCGAAGCGGCGCGTAATCAGGCGCTGTATCAATTTGTGTTGGGTGTGTTCAATCCGCGTGGGCTGCCCATTCCCGATACGCGTTCGCGCAATATGCCGGCGCACGAACTGGTGGCATTGGCTGCGGATCGCGTGACCAGCAGCATGCCCGACCAGCCGCAGGCACGGTTCCAGTTGATGCACGACCTCGCCGCGCTTACCACCAGCCTGGGTATGGCCGATGCCGCATCGAAACTGCATGAGGCGCGGCTGGCGCAATCGCTGGCGCTGATGGGCAAGGACAGTCCCGAGTACGCGGATGCCTTGCTCGACCGTACGTCCGACTTGGAAGGGCAGGGGCGCTACCCCGATGCGTACCGGGATGCGAAACAGGCCTTGGCCATCTATACCGCTGCCGGCGAATCCTCACCCGATCGGCTGGCGCGTGCGCACTACCAGGTCGCCGCCTTCGGCATGCACTCGCATGCGGCCGGTGATGCCGACGATCTGATGCACCTGCAGACTGCCGCCAGTTTGTGGCGAGGGCGCTATGGCAAGAGCGAGTTTGGCTCGGTCATGGAGCGTATGACCCAGTATTACCTGCTGCTCAACCGCAACGAGGATGCCTACCGCGCCGCGCGCGACGGCATGGAGAACAACCTGCGCCAGTTCGGCGAGCTGGACTGGAAAACGGCGGCGGCAGAAGAACAGACTGGCCTGATGCTCAGCACCTTGCTTCGGCCAGCGGAGGGCGAGCCCTTGCTCAGGAAGGCGCTGGCGACTCAGCAGGCGATCTGGGGTGAGGGCCATTTTCTGGTTGCGCGTTCGCAAATGTACCTGGGCAATATGCTCGCAGCTTCGTCGCACCATGACGAAGCCGCGGCCTTGCTGCGTTCCGCGCAGGCGTCGATCCATGCCGAACAGTGGCGGGGCAATAAAGTGGTACTGACCGGCTTTATCGACGCAAGTAACGCCGACCTGCACGACAAGTGGGGCGACCCATCCGAAGCCCTGAGTACCTGCGAGCCGTACTTCGCACAGATGCCGCCGTTGCAGGCGCCCGTGCATGTGCGGTTGGATCTGGTTTGCACGCACGCGGCAGCCGTCGCCGGCAGGATGGATGCCGCGACCCGGATGCTGGACGATGCCACGCATACCGTCGCCGCCAACTGGCCGAACGATCCCGCGCGCATGGCTCCCGTGTGGCGGCGTCGCGGCGAGGTCATGCAGATGGCCGGCGATGTCGCCGGCGCCACGCACGCTTACACTGAAGCACTCAAGCTTGCGGATGGCGATGACCTGGACACGCTCAGCGGCGCATGGCTCGACCTTGCGCGCGTGGCGAAGGCACCGCTTGACGACAACCAGCGAGCAGCCGTGGTGCAACTGCTCGCCCGCATGAGTGCGGCATCGCCTGGCGACTACTACGCGTTGTATGTGGAGCGCCTGCGCGAATCGCTGGGTGGCACAGCGATTCGAGAAAATGGCGGCAAGCACGCCATTTGATGTGGCTTGCCGCGCGTACGAATCAAGGAGAGCCAAGTGAGGCAGCGTTTCCCATTGACCACGAGTGTCTTCGTCATCGTTCAGCACGAGGGTAGGGTGCTGCTGTTGCGACGGAGCCATACCGGGTGGAATGATGGATGCCTGAGTCTTCCCGCTGGCGCACATGACGGGGGCGAACCGCTTGCGACGGCCGCTGTCCGCGAACTCCGCGAAGAAACCGGGCTGCTGGCCGAGCCGACTGCACTTCGGCTGGTTCATCTCATGCACTGTCGTTCCGGTGACGCCGGCAGTGAGTGGCTTGGTGCCTTCTTTCGCGCTGATATCTGGAAGGGCGAGGGGCGACTGATGGAACCCGAAAAGCACGATCATCTGGGCTGGTACGAGCCGGCTCGATTGCCTGGGAACGTGATTCCTTACACAGTTCAAGGCATACGCTGCGCGCTCGACGGTGTGCCTTATTCGGAATTCGGTTGGGATGAGTAGCGCGCGCCGTCACTCGATCGGTTCGGCCTTCAGCGATTCGCCGATGGCATAGAACTGTCCGCCCGCAATGTAGTGCAGGCTGCGCCACGCGGGCTCGGCGTTTTCATAGTCCCAGTGGCCGTTGGCGAAGGCGCGGCTGTCGGCCCATGCGCCGACGACTTCACCGATAAAGAGGTCGTACGTTTCCTGGTTGTGCGGCTCGGGAATAAGCCGGCACGCCAGCCATGCGGAGCAACCGGCGACAAAGGGCAGGTCGTGGCCGTCGATGTCGAACCACTGCACGCCGGCGCGCTCCAGTTTGTCGGTGACCTGCGCGCGTCCCAGATTTCCAACGGTGTACGTGAGCTGCAATTGCGCTGCCGTGGGCACCTGAATGACAAAGCAGCCGGTCTTTTCGATCAGCTCACGGGTCTTGGTCATCTTGTCGAGGATGACGGTGAGCTTGGGCGGATCGAAATCCAGCGCGCAGGCCCACGCGGCCGCCATGACGTTGTCCATGCCGTCGTGGCGGGCCGACACGAGCACCGTGGGGCCGTGGTTGAGCAGGCGATAGGCCTTCTCCAGCGGAACCGGTGAAATATGGCTGTCCATGGGACTGTCTCGATCGTGGTGTCGTTAATCGCCGCATTCTGCCAGCACCCCGGTGTGCTACTGCAACACCGCGACTTGAGCCCACTTTCTCGTCGTGACACGATGGGCGTATGACCAGCAGACCCGACGAAGCGCAGACCCTGCGTAACCTTGCGCGGCTGCGTCGCGTGCGCGACCGGATCGACCGGGAGTACGCGCAACCGCTGGACGTGGAGGCACTGGCCAGCGGCGTGCACATGTCGGCGGGGCATCTCAGTCGCCAGTTCCGCCAGGCTTATGGCGAATCGCCGTATTCGTATCTGATGACGCGGCGGATCGAGCGCGCGATGGCTTTGCTGCGCAGGGGCGAGCTTAGCGTTACCGAGGTCTGCTTCGAGGTGGGGTGCTCCTCGCTTGGCACCTTCAGTACGCGGTTTACCGAACTGGTCGGTATGTCCCCCAGCACTTACCGGCGCGAGCAGGCGCATGCAACGCAGGGCATGCCGTCGTGCGTCGCCAAGCAGGTGACGCGACCGATCAGGAATCGAGAAGCGCCGCCCCGGGAGCCGGAATTAGACTGATCCCCATGGACTTCACCACCCACTGAGAGAGCGCCATGGACATCCAGATTCATTCCAGTTTCCTCCCCCAGAACGACCCCGATGCCGCGTTGGTCTTCTACCGCGACACCCTCGGTTTCGAGGTACGCAACGACGTTGGTTATGGTGGCAAGCGCTGGATCACGGTCGGCCCGAAAGGCCAGCCTGCTACCTCTATCGTGCTGTATCCGCCGGAGGCCAGCCCCGGTGTCACCGACGACGAGCGCCGCACCATTGCCGAGATGATGGCCAAAGGCACCTTCGGCATGATCCTGCTCGCTACCCACGACCTTGCAGGTGCCTTCGAGCGATTGCAGGCGCAGGATGCCGACATTGTGCAGGAGCCGACCGACCAGCCATACGGCGTGCGCGATTGCGCCGTCCGTGATCCGGCCGGCAATATGCTCCGTATCCAGCAGTTGCGCTGAACGCGACGACGCCCGAAAGGACATGGCGGCGGTTTCACATGGGTGAATCGCTGCCATGTACGTGATGGTGCTCTCGGCCGCGCACGCCGTTGCTTTCATCGATGCCACGTAAAACTCGGGAGTCCACTACATGCTCGCTGCAAGCTGCCATTGCGGAGCGGTTCGACTTCAGGTTCTTTCCGCGCCGGTGCATCTGATCAACTGCAATTGCTCGATTTGCAGGCGCTATGGAGCGCTATGGGTGCTCTATGAATCCCACGCGGTCACGGTTTCGGGGCGAGAGAGCCTGGCGGCGTATGTGTGGGGCAAGCGCACTATCCGCACTATGCATTGCGCCGTCTGTGGTTGTGTCACCCACTGGGAGCCGCTGCTTGCCGAGGCGGGGCAGGGGTTTGGCGTCAACATGCGCAATGTCGATCCAGCGCTGATTGATGGCATTGAAGTACGGCGGTTCGATGGTGCGGATACGTGGACGTACCTTGATGCGGATGCCTCGCCCGCGGACTCATGATTTTCCCCATGACTCAACCATTGCCGACCGAGGGGCTGGCTGCCGGTACATGGGCGACCTGAGTCTCGGAGGCCGCCGGGAAGCTGGCGCTGATCTCCTTCGCAAGCGCGTCTAGCGCGTTCACCTCTTCGCTCAACAGGCCCACCATCTGATTGGTGACGTGCAGCAACTCCCGTGGCTCGTACTCACCCGTCTGGATGTCGATCATGGCGTCCGCCATGCGCGACTCGCTGAGCACCGCGGTCGTTTCGCCGGCTATGGTGGCGGCCTTGGTGTTCTGCTCTGCATAGATGCTGGAGTAGCGACGCAGGAGTTCCGTGTCGACCCAACTGGCGGACTGATTGGCGACAGCAACATCCCATGCTTCACGGCGAAGGGTGGGCCAGCGACCATCGAGATAGAACTCGCTGGTCATGGCGTTGTGAACGTATTTGTCGATGTCGCTGGCGGACGCGTGGGATTTCAAGGCATCCAGCAGGCCGTCGCGGATCTTTTCCAGTGATGCGATACGCTCACGGTCGTGATCCCTGGCCTTGGTGATTTCCACCAGGTTCTGATGAATCTCTGCCTCAATCCTCGCGCGGGCCTCGCTCGCCGCCCGCTCATGATGAGCGTGTTCGATCCATGCTTCCAGCGAAAGCGCAGTCAGAATGCTGACCACGATCATCAAATAGTGCTTGGCAAAATCTTTCAGCGAATGAGCGCTGACTTCCGGCAGTTCGAAATGCATGGCGCGTACCCTGTCTCGTCAATGCAGCGTGCGGAATGAGCAACCAGCCCGTCGCAGCGTACACGTTTTGCGCACAAGGGAAACGTTGGCCTTGGCTCAAAAAGCGGGCCTATACAGCAGGGGAGACGCGCCTTCGTACAGAAGGCTCGCATTGCCGCGCACTCCCACGTTCCTTCTGCCCGCTCGGCAGCTCATCGTTCACTCAGATCCCTATAGACGGATGCCAACGGCGCCACGAGGATGGCGAACAATGGACCAACCAGCGCGAAGCCCACAGCGAGTGCCGGCGCTAGAGCGACCAATAAGGGCACGACGTTCGGGATTTGCCCTTGAGGGAAGAACGCGTGCAAGTGGGCTTGATCGAAGCCACCAAGCCGCGCATAGACGATCGCAATAATGATGCATTCCATGATCAACGCGATGGTGATGGCAATCACGGCCAGAACGGCGCTCATGCCGGTCAGTTTCCAGGCATGGCCTTTCGTCAATGCCCAGGACTCGTGCAACCGAAACTCCTTCTCGGCAAACGTCATCACGGGGGCGAGGGAGAGTCGAATCGCTACCCATGCCCATGCGCCGATGGCAGCGATAACAACGCCACCAATGAGCACAACACGGGTGAGAGTGGCCGCGGTCGGGTCGGGTATCAGACCGCCGATCAGCCATGCCAAACCACCCAGGATACCGCCGCCAATCATCGCCCCCAGCATCGTAAACGCAACGATCACGCTATAGACGAACAGCACAAGACCCAGCCAGAGCTCCTGCGCGCCGAAGCGTAGAGAAAAGAAGCGGCGATTATCGGGTTCAAGAACGCTGCGATAGATGGCGCCGACCAGAAGTGCGCGTCCGGCCAGCCCAGTCACGAACATCAGCGGGTTGGCCATCATCATCCGGCTTTGCAGGCGAAACATGTCGGCCGACGGTCCCTTGTGCGGGTCCATGTGTTGGAGACTTGCGAAGAGCGAAGGCATCTCCGACAACAGGTAGCCAAACAACAATGCCATCGGGGCGATCGCAACGAGAAGGTACGCCATGCTCCAGGCAATCGCCGATCCCGGTCGGCGTGCAATAAGGGAAAAACCTGAACCTAAGGCCCTGCTGATTGAAAAATCCGTCACGTTCCCTCCCGACGAGATTAGTGATTATGCAGATGAAATATCTAAAGAATGCTAATGGTTAACCTTGCAAATCTTGATCGCGGCGTGCCTGTTTGAGATGAGTTTGGTCACCGTTCTCGACAAATGTCCGTTTGAATTCAAGAGGCGGGCACATCCGCTTTGGGTCGGAAGCGGCCGCTTCCAATGAAACAGCCTATCCTGCTCAATCCCAGGAAACTTAGAGCAATAGATCGTCCGACGAGCCTCAGTTTTCGTTGTCCCAAAACACGTCTATCGCGTCGCGGTTCATGATGCCCCATATGGGCGTGCCCAGTCGTACCAGGCCTGTGCGTATGCGATGGATGGATTCGTCGTAAGCAGAGATGCGAAAGATCATCTGGTACTTCGAAGTGGTGAGCTACATCGACAGCGGAACGGACAGCCAGAAGGTGTTGGATTTCGCGTGCAGGATGCGCAAACCGTTGGAGTCGGCCCAGTCACTCAGCAGTGCCCTGGCGTTCTGGTAATGGCGCCAGCTCAGCCCGATCGCTCCCGCGATCAGCAGCAAAAAGAGCAGTAGCGTTGCTCTGGTCATGATGCCTCCAGGGGTTCTCCGCGCGGAGCCTAGGAGGCTTTCCGCGACTGCGCAAGCCGATCTGCTGGCTGAGGGTGATGGCGGCTATTGCCAAGGTCTGCTCCGGGTCGAAAGCGGACATTAAATTAGGGCGTTGATAGTAGAGCGGTCGCAATAAACCCGGCCACGCCGGCCGACAGACAGACAGCGAGCATGAGTAGCTCACGTAGCGTCAACTTTCTCAGTGGCGGACGCGGACGCCTCCATGCTGGCTTTGGCATGCCTAAGCGCTTGCGGGCACTACGCATGACAAGGTTCCCGCCTACTATCCAGGCAAGCATTCCGAGAATGAGCGGCTCAATCTTGTAAAATTCCAATCTCCCGCCCCTTGGCAGATATCGGTTTCTGGCTTCCGTTGATCGTCCGCTTCGGGTCGGAAGCGGACATTACGGATCCCTGTTGCTATCGACCACTGGTGTTCGATATTTGCTTGCGAAGAACACCTTTAATTCCGCCCCATACTTTGAGGCCAGGCCCAAGAATTCAGGTGGCACGGTGAATTCGGTCCAGCTTAGATCGGTTCCTATGCTGGCCTTAACCTGGATGCCTTGGAACCGTCCTGAAATGGTGACGACAGCCCACGCTAAGCATTGCTCAATCTGAGCAAGGTCGCAGGTCACGGACACATAGTGATTGAGATCATGAGGGCGGGCACCTGCCTGCCTTGTGGAGAACTGCCGTAGCGTCATCTGCAGCGCTTCCGGATCGAGCCCGTCGATAACAACGTGATAGACGACACTGTCGTTAGGGTTGATGGAAGTCATGACGATGCAGTTGCCTGATGGCTGTTAGTTTCGTTTCTACGATGGACCGACAGTATCCGCTTCGGGTCGAAAGCGGACCTTAGCCTAAGTTTTAGCAGGCTCAAGTTCGTCCGGATAGGAGATCACGCGAACGTCGTACATTTCGCGCTCGATCTCATCCATGGGTTGCCAGTGGTCGCTTGCCATTTCGAAAAATGCGTCAGGCACATCCATGGCGTAGGTCGAGCCCTTTTCCAGGTTGCGCCTGCGGACTCGTTCACGTCGGATGTCTCGTGGGGCATCCAACAGGTAGATGGTCAGCTCGTATCCGGCCTCCAGCGCTTGCGCGCAGAAACGTTCGCGACTCGTCCTTTCTACCAGTCCAAGCTCAAGGACGACGTCATGGCTCGCGTCGAGAACCTCTTTCGCCGTTTCCCAGATCTGGTCCAGGCAACGCTCTTTCCTGGCTATGTACCATTCCATCAGGTTGGTGGCAGGGCGATCCGGGCTGTATAGCCTGACGAACCACGCGTCCAGAATGAAACCTGGTGCTGCGTGTTGCTTTCGCAGCTTCGCGACGTACGTGGACTTGCCGGCGCCCACTGGTCCTTCGATCAAGTGAATCTTTGCCATTTGAGTTAGGCCATCCTTGGTAGGGCGTAAGAAGAGAGGGCGATTTCGAACCGGCTGTTCGCTTTGGGGCGAGGACGGATATCTCATCATATCGCGAGACCCGCTGCTCCTTTCTTTCGCGAATCGCGACCGGTTTATTACCTCTCAGGTAGTTGGCGCGTTGAATGCACACGCCTAAGGTTCCTCCACGTCATCGATATCGATGGCGATGCACATATTCAGCGAGGACTACCCATGACATCTTTCCCCATCCATACGATCGAATCTGCACCACTGCAGTCCAGGCCTTCTCTGGAGGCGCTGCGGGGCGCGTTTGGCTTCATCCCCAATATCGCAGGCGTGATGGCCACATCCCCCATCCTGATCGACGGCCTTGTCGGGCTCTTTGGCAAAGTTCATGGTGGCAGCTTTTCCGAAGAGCAGGTTCAGGTGGTTCTGCTTACCAATGCCGTGACGAATGAGTGTCCCTGGGCCGTGGCCTTCCACTCCTTCCTGGCCATAAAGGAGGGCGTTGACGATGCGGATGTTCATGCTATTCGCGAGCGCCGGAATCCCCTTGATACGAGGAACGCCGCACTCTCCGCCTTGGCGCGGACGCTTATCGAGAAGCGAGGGCATTTGGGCGATCACGACGTATCGACGTTTCTTCAGGCCGGTTTTGATAAACATCACCTTCTGGAAACGGTTGCCATTGTTGCTGCATCCACCATCACCAACTACACGGGCAATGTCACCCATCCGCCGCTGGAAGAAGCGTTCCAAGCATCCCGTTGGTCTGCCCCGTCGGCCTGACCATCCAAGGGGTCGTTGGGCGGGCGAGGGTGCTGATAAAGACGTAGGTGGCGAACGCACATGAGACACTCAAGCGGTTATCGTGCACATCGTCAGTTGGACGTGCTTAGAGGATCCCATGGGCACCATGCGTAGCGACCTGACGTATCCATCCCATGACCTGGGTCTTCTGCTGCGACACTGGCGAGGAATGCGCGGCGCCAGCCAACTGGGGCTGGCGCTTGATGCGGGTATGTCGCAGCGGCATCTGAGCTTTATCGAAAAGGGTCGCAGTGTGCCAAGTCGCCACGCGCTGGCGAGCATTGTCCAATCACTGGACGTTCCATTGCGCGAACGTAATGCGATATTCCTGGCGGCTGGCTATGCGCCGATCTATCCAGAAACCGCCTGGAATGCCGAGGAAATGCAGGGCATTACGCGGGCGGTGGATCGCATGCTTCGTCAGCATGATCCCTTTCCCGCCGTCGTCATGGATCGTTACTGGAATGTGCTGGCTACCAATGCGTCATCGCCGCATTTTTTCGGCTTGTTTATCGATATGGCAGCACGCACGAAGCCGAGGAACATGTTGCATCTCATGTTTGATCCCGAAGGCATGCGGCCGTTTTTCGTGGATTGGGAAACGGTCGCCAGAAGCCTTATCCAGCGCGTGCATCGGGAACTGATCGGAGGTGTCTTGGACGAGCGAAGCCAAACCTTACTGGATGAATTGTTTGCGTACCCAGGGGTTGATCCATCGTGGCGACAGCGAGGACTAGACGGTTCCGCACCAAATCTTCCCATGATTCCCTTGGGTTTCAGGAAGCACGGCAAAACACTCCGTTACTTTTCCATGGTGACCACGGTAGGTGCGCCTCAAAGTGTTGCCGCCCAGGAGCTGCGCATCGAATCCATGTTTCCTGCGGACGAGGAAACGGAAGTGCTGCATGAGGCATTCATGTCGGGCGGGCCATCAGCGGCCTGACTGTGTGTGGGTTTGATCAATGCCTGTGCATGTGCAGTACCTGATTCACGATATCTGTTTCGGATCGAAAGCCGTTCCCCTTATGCTTTCTTCGCCCGAACAGCCCTATCTACGCTTCCTCAACGGATCAAGCAGCGGCTTCAAACCGTTGTGATCAAGTTCGAGTGCCAGGGCGAGGAGGTTGCCGAGGTCGCCGGGCGGGAAGCCTTTGCGGGCATACCAGGCGAGGTAGGCGCCGGGGAGATCGGCGATGAGGCGGCCCTGATACTTGCCATAGGGCATGGGCATGGTGACCAGTCGCTGCAAGTCTTCGGGCTTCATGGGGTGAGCCGTGGCGTGGCGTCTTGTTCCGTGACCGCGGTCATGTGTTCTCCCGTACTTGAAGCTGTGATCGTATGTGAGAGACGGCCACAGGGTTTCGGTGGCCTCTCGCCGCGCGGATCTTCCAACAGACCCTCGGCTCTGGCAACAGATCCGCGGGTTATGGGCAACTCCATCGGGCGTTTTCAGGGCGCGTATCGCGTGAACACGAAATCGTGCCCGCTGGCGCGCGCTGCGTGGCACGCAAAACAGGTACGGTGCTGCGCTTCATCCGCTGGCTTACCGTCGATGAAGCGGCCAAAGCCCCATCCACCGGTGGCGGCATACTTCTTCGAATCCTTCACCATTACTTGAACGGTAGTGGCGGCGCCAGGCACCGTTGCGGTGGCGAACTCGGCGGACGGTTGGCGTTTCCATGCGAGCTTGACCAGCACGGTGCCATCAGGAAAGGGCTGGCTGTTCCGGGCATAGGCATCAACGGCGGCCTTGTTGCCGACGACGGCACGCAGCTCGTTGAGTGGTGCGTCTTCCAGCGCGGGCGCAATCAACTCCCATTGACGGTAGCCCTGAGGCAGGGAGACGCCGTAGATGGGGGAGGCTGGACTGGTGGCGGATTCGCTCGCTTGTGACACGCCGGCCAGCACGCCCGCGATCACCAGGCCGCCGGCAGCGGCAAGAGCTAATAGCGTTTTCATGGATGTGTTCCCCGGGAACGGTTCAGAGGTGGTCCGCGTCGATCACGGCCTGCGCGAAGGCCTCTGGAGCTTCCTGCGGCAGGTTATGGCCGATGCCGCCGCTGATCAGGCGATGCTCGTACTTACCGTTGAATCGCTTCGCATAGGCGGCCGGTTCGGGGTGTGGCGCGCCATTGGCATCGCCTTCCAGCGTGATGGTGGGTATCTGGATGTTCGGCAGCGTGGCGAGCTTTGTTTCCAGTGCGTCGTAGTGTGTCTCGCCTTCGGCGATGCCCAGGCGCCAGCGGTAGTTATGGATGGCAACGGCGACCTGATCAGGGTTATCCAAGGCGGCAGCGGAACGCGCGAAGGTGGCGTCGTCAAAGTTCCATTGCGGCGAGGCCAGTTCCCAGATAAGGCGTGCGAAGTCGTGCGTGTACTTCGCGTAGCCCGCTTCACCGCGCTCGGTGGCGAAGTAGTACTGGTACCACCACTGCAGTTCGGCTTTGGGAGGCAGCGGCGCGCGGTTTGCCGCCTGGCTGCCGATGAGATAGCCGCTGACCGACACCAGCGCTTTGCAGCGTGCGGGCCACAGCGCGGCCAGGATATCGGCGGTGCGTGCGCCCCAATCGAAGCCGGCGACGATCGCCTGATCGATCTTCAGCGCGTCCAGTAGCGCGATGGCATCGACCGCGAGCGCAGCCTGTTGTCCGTTGCGCGGGGTGTCGGCCGAGAGAAAGCGGGTGTCGCCGTAGCCACGCAGCCACGGGATGATCACGCGGTAACCTGCGGCGGCGAGGATGGGGGCTACGTCGACGAAGCTGTAGATGTCGTACGGCCAGCCGTGCAGCAGCAGGACGGGTTTGCCATTGGCGGGGCCGTCTTCGGCGTAGGCGACGTCGAGCACGCCGGCCTTCACATGCTTGATGGACTTGAACGAGGTGTGTCCACTCGTTGCCGTACGCCCACCGCTGGTGGGCGCTGGCTTCGCCGCCTGGGCGCTGGCGAGCGAAGACAGGCCCAACGGGGCAATCGCAAGGCCAAGCGCGGTGGCACCAAGGAAGCGGCGGCGCTTCGAGTCGATCAGGTCCGACATGGCTGTTCTCCGGCAGGTGGGTATGGCGTTAGGAGAACATCGCCGTGTATCACCTTCGTGTGACGCATCGGCGGAATTGCAAGCTCATGTACCTACGGGGCGGCTGGATACATTCGGATACAAATCTCCGGGGCGCGCACCGGGTCTTTGGGATGTTGCTGGGGCGCTATGTGCGCGAAGCGATGCGCGGCTCGTTTCGCGAGTAGCGACGGCCTACCTATGTGCGTGAGCGCACGAGGTGGTGCGGGCTAAAAGAAAACGGCCGGCAAAGCTGCCGGCCGCCAGGGATGGAGCGAAAAGGGCGCGGATTATTCCTCGCCGTCTTCCTCTTCTTCCTCTTCGCCTTCGTCCTCGAAGGTTTCGAGTTCTTCCACGCGCAGGAAATTCGGCGCGGCGTCGGCAAAGCTGATCTGCTTGCCGTTCACCAGCATCGGGCGCACGTCACGGTGCGTGGTGCCGTTCTGCACGGACTCCACCAGCGCGAAGCACACGAGCGCTTCCGCACTCTCGTCGCCGTTCTCGTCGAACACGGCAACCCAACCCGTGGCGGGCATGATCTGGATGATGGTTTCTTGCGAGGACATAGCAACTCCGGTTGGTCAAACGGGGAAGCTTGCCGGGTGCCCGGTGGGACTGCAAGCGACGGTTTCGTGACCGTGCGCGGTGCGCCCCGGATCGCGCACATCCGCCCTCGACGGGGCGGATGTGCGCTGCGTGGCGAATGCTCAGGGCGCCTTGGTTGCCTGGAGCTGTTGCACGATGGCGAGCGACTTGCTCACATGGTCCTGCGGATGCAGGTGATCGGCTTCGGAGGAGAACACGGCGGCCACTTTGCCGTCGCGCCCGATCACGAAGGTCACGCGCGAGATGAAACCGTGCTCGATGGCCTGGCCTTGCACATCTTTCGCGTCAGGCTCGGCGGCGGACATCTTCACGTCGTACTGGGCGGCGATCTTGCCCTGCGGATCGGACGCCACCGGGAATTTGCCGGCGCAGTAACTCGGGTCGGCCGAGAACGTGTTGAGCCGGTCGATGCTGTCCGCCGAGACGCCAATGATGGTGGCGCCTGCCGCAGCGAACTTCGCCGCTTCCGTGGCAAAGGCGTGTGCTTCGATATCGCAACCGCCGGTATAGGCCGAGGGAAGAAGTACACGATGACCGGCCCCTTCTTGAGCGCGTCGGCCAGCGAGAGGGTGAAGCTCTTGCCGTCGTGACTGGCCTGGGTGGTGAAGGCCGGAGCGGTGGCGCCCTGGCTGATGGCGGCGAAGGCGGGGGGCGTCAGGAGCATGCCGCCAGCCAGAACAGCAGCGGCGAGCGAACACAGGAGATGCTTTTTCATGCCGGTATCCTCGTGGTGCGTCGGGGTAGACAGTGGGGAGTGAGTGCCCGGGCCAGGCCCTGGGGTTCAAAAGCTCAATCTATCGCTTGTGGCCGATGCGGCGACAGTGGGCGGCGATGGCGCCGGGCGGCCCGGGCGTTCGAGCCCGATCGGCGCCGTGCTCAAGGTGGACGGCGTGCGAGGCTCTTGCCGGCGCGATTCTCACCGGCCGGTGAGGCTACCATGCGCCCAGGCGTAGGCGCGCGCCACTTTGCTTGTCTCGATCCAGCAAACTTTTCGGCGGTTGCGCAGGGCCCTGCGGCGGCTCGGGGCGATCCTTTGCCATATGTCGCCTGGCGTGCTCAGCGGTCAGAAATTGCCCTAATATCGCGGGATGGAAAACTCTTCGACACCGGCAGCGACAGACGTGCGCCACGGCAGCCTGGCTTGTGTCGGCCTGGGCATGACGCTCGGATCCCACCTCACGCCGCTGGCGCGCAGCCATATCACCCAGTCGGACGTGGTGTTCGCGGGTGTGTCGGACGGCATCGTGGAGGCATGGCTGCAACGCATGCATCCAGACGTGCGCAGCCTGCAGCCCTATTACCGGGAAGGGAAGTCGCGACTCACGACGTATCGCGAATGGGTCGACCTGATGATGACCGAAGTACGCGCGGGCAAGCGCGTCTGCGGTGTGTTCTATGGGCACCCTGGCATCTTTGCCTGGTCGCCGCACAAGGCCATCGAAGCGGCACGCGCCGAAGGGTATGCCGCGCACATGGAGCCCGGCATTTCCGCCGAAGATTGTCTCTATGCGGATCTGGGCATCGACCCGGGCCGTTTCGGTTGCCAGCATTTCGAAGCCAGCCAGTTGCTGTTGTTTGAGCGCCGCATCGATCCCACCGGTTATCTGGTGCTGTGGCAGGTGGGGCACGTGGGCGACCAGTCGCTGGCGCGTTTCAAGGCGACGGGTGCCGCGTATCGGCAGGTGTTCGTGGACCTGCTGAGCGCGGATTATCCGCTCGACCATCAGATGATCATCTACCGCGCGGCCACGCTGCCCATCCAGCAGCCGCGCATCCGCCGTGTCGCCTTGCGTGACCTGCCGGATATCGAGTTGTCCGCCGAGGAAACCGTGGTGTTGCCCCCGGCGAAGGCCATGAAGCCAAACCTGACGATACAGGCGCGGCTGGCCGAGTTGGATGCGCTGGAAGAGGCCAGCATGACGGCCTGACGCAGTAACATCGTCGGGTGCCACGGGGGGAGAGGACCGTTGGCGCATGGCGTGATGAGTGAGCACCGGTGGCGCCCGTCATCGTGTTTCATCAAGATATGCCGGCCTGGCACATCGCGTGAGTGACGCAATGAGTGCAGGATCATCACCGTAAAACAATAGGGGGATTGTTTATGACAGATACGATGGAGCTGCTTGAAGCCATCGGGCAAGACGCTACGTTGCGTCATGCCTCGGCCGACGCATTAGGCGACGTACTCGATGCGGCGGAAGCATCCGATGCATTGAAGGCTGCCGTGGCGTCTGGTGACAGCGCATGGCTCGCACAGGAATTTGGAACCCGTGCCACCATGAATGGCAGCCAGAGCTCGCAGACCTGTCCTCAGGAAGAGCCACTGCCCACGCCCGAGCGCGAGGACGAAGAAGAACCGTCCACGCCGCTGGAGCCCGACGTGTCCTCAAGCAGCGGCTAGGGGGCAGGCATGCTCCGGCAGTGGCGCAAGCGCTGGCCCTGGCTCGCTGCGGCGAGCATGGGACTTTGCGTGCTGCTGGGTGCTGCATACGCCGTCGAGGTCTCATCCGACCCGACGGCGTTTCTCCAACAGACCGAGCGCGTGCGTACCACTGATCACTCGCGCTTTGTCCACATGCTGGCGCAGATCCACGATGAGGCCTCCAGCCTCAAGCCGGCACAGCAGTGGTACTTGCGTTACCTCGATGCGTGGCAGGCGGCGTTCGAAGGCGATACCGCCAGGGCCAATACCATGCTGCGGGACGTCATGGACCATTCCGGTGACGTGACGCTCCAGGCCAAGGCCACGGCCTTGCTCATGCACAACTACGGATTGAGCAGCCGGTACGAAGATGCCTTTGGGCTAGCTAACCAGCTGGCCTCTGACCTGCCCAAGGTCAACGACAATCTGGCGCGCTTCACCGTGCTGTCCAATTTGTCGCAACTGATGATGTTCGCGGGCCAGGGTGAGTTGGCCATCAAGTACGCCCGCATGATGGAAGACTCGTTGCCGCCGGGCGAAAGCCTGTGCAACCCACTGTCGATGGAAGTGGCCGCGCTCAACAACACCGGAAAGCTGACATCGTCCAGCCAGAAACTGCGGGAGGCCATCGATGCCTGCGTCGCGGGCGGGCAGCCGGTGTTCGCCAATACCGTCCAGCTGGTCAAGGGTGATCTCTACCTGAGCGAGGATCAGCCGGCGAAGGCGCTGGAATTGATACAGCGCATCCTGCCCAGCATCAACGCCAATCGTTACTACTCCCACATGAGGGCGGCGCAGGTACAACTGGCGCAGGCGTACGAAAAGCTGGGCGAAGACAACGACGCACGCAAGGCCGCGCTGACGGTGCTGTCCATGAGTGGCCAGGACGAGGTCAGCGAGTGGGTACGAAGCGCCTACGAGGTGCTCTACAAAGTGGAGAAGAAGCGCGGTAATGCGGGTGCGTCGCTAGCCTACTACGAGCGCTTCGTAGCGCAGGATAAAGGCTATCTAAACGATATCAGCGCCAGGTCGCTGGCCTATGCCACCGTGCAGCAGCATCTGCTCGCGCAGCGGCTGGAGGCCGAGGGGCTGAGCAAGCAGAACAATATCCTGCGCTTGCAACAGGCGCTGGACACCAAAGCTGTCGAGACGAGCCGGCTCTACATCGCGTTGTTACTGCTGCTGGTCATCTCCATCGCGGCATGGCTGTTGCGCATCAAGCGCTCGCAGCTGCGCTTCAAGATGCTCTCTTTCCGCGACAGCCTGACCGGCATCTTCAACCACCAGCACTTCGTGAGCGAGGCCGAGCGCGTGTTGCGCACCACGGAGAGGAAATCGGGTGCTGCCTGCCTGATCTCCATCGACCTGGATCACTTCAAGCTGATCAACGATACCCACGGCCATGCCGTCGGCGACATCGTGCTCAAGCACACCGTGACGCTCTGCCAGCGACAGCTGCGCCCCACGGATCTGTTCGGTCGCCTGGGTGGCGAGGAGTTCGGCATTCTGCTGCCCGACTGCACGCGTGAGCAGGGCGTGGCTATCGCGGATCGCATCCGCACGGCGATCGAGGCCACCCCGGTGGAGGGTGACGGCCGTCTCGTCACGTTCTCCGCCAGCATTGGATTGGCGTCCACCGACAGTTCGGGCTACGAGCTTCAGCTGTTGCGCAGGGAGGCGGACGCCGCGCTTTACCGTGCCAAGCGCACCGGGCGAAACCGCGTTATCGCGGACAACCAGCTCCCGGGCATGATCCGGGCCTGATCTGTTCGACCCGGCGCGCGCCGTGGTGGCGTCGCCCCATGTCGATCCGTGAGACGCCTGTTCGTCATTCTGATGAACCATCACGCCGGAACGATGACCGGCACGATTTAAAGGATGGCCATACGGCTGCCGTTGCGCTCGCGCGGCGGGACGCCGTAAGGCTTTCTGTCCCCACGATGTAGGAGTAGCCCGATGAAGTTCATTCCCTATCTTGATTTCGATGGCCAGGCGCGCGAAGCATTCGACTTCTACGCCAAAGCGTTCAACGGCAAGGTCACCATGCGCATGACCTACGGCGAATCGCCCATGGCCAACGACATGCCGCCGGAAACGCACGGCCGCGTCATGCATTCGCAACTGGAAACGCCCAGCGGCATTCTGATGGGTGCAGATGGCCCGCCGCACACGGTTGTCTCCAAAGGTTGCGTGAATATCGACGTGGACAACGCTGCAGAGGCCGACCGCGTGTTCAAGGCACTGGCCGAGGGTGGCGAGGTGTCGATGCCCATCGCTGAAACCTTCTGGGCGCATCGCTTCGGCATGCTCACAGACCGTTTCGGCAAGGCGTGGATGGTCAATTGCCTGAAGGCGATGTGAGAGTGAATGACGCAACGGGCCGCGTAGTCGCGGCCCGTTGGTTCCGTAGTCAGGTGCCGTAATTCAGCTTCGGATACCAGTCAGTGCCGCGGCCCTCGGGCACGCAGTCCAGGATGGTCCAGATCGGCATGAGGTCAGGCGCGCCGCGCGGGTCTTGGCCGGGGTCGGCGGTGGCCATACTCATTTCGCCGGCCCAGAACAGGCGGATGTGGCCATCGCGTTTGGTAAAGACACAGAACGCCGGTTCATCGTTGCCTTTGTCATCGATGGCGCCGTAGTCGCGGCTGAAATGGGCGTTGATGTCGGAGTACAGCGGCAGGTCTTTCCAGCCACGCTCTTGCTTGAAGGCGAGCAGGCGTTCGATAGGCGAGCGGGCGATCACAGCCAACGCGACGCGTTGCTGGATGTCGCGCGCCTCGCCGTTCCAAGCGCCTAGCAACGAGGTGCACATGGGGCAGGGGCGTTCACGCTGCGGGCCGAACATGTAGCTGTAGGTGACCAGGGTCTGTTTGTCGCCAAACAGGCCGGCGAAATCCAGCGGGCCATGCTCGCCCATGAAGCGGTAGTCGCCCTTCACGTCGGGGCCGGGTGGCAGGGCGCGGCGTTGCTCGGCCACGCGTTCGATATGGCGGCGCAGTTCGAGCTCTTCGGCCAATAGAGCGTTGCGGGCGTGGCGGTATTCAGCACTCTCGCCGGCGAACGTGACGCCGTTGCGCTTCACCAGCTCGTCAACGGGGATCAGGGTGGGGGCTTGGGACATGGACATAACCTCGGGCGCAGAAGGTGGAGGGCCAGACGCATCCTTGACCTGGTGAGGCGAAGGCGGCGTCTATCCTCACGACGAACGGAGGGCTGCCATATCGACAACGTCCTGCCATGCAAGTGGCCCTTTTCACCCTGTTGCCATGCATGCCTACTGACTTAGTCTTGGGGTTCGCTCAACGCTGCCCCAGGACGCCGCCATGGACCACCGGATCGTATCGCTGCCCGCCTTCACGGTCGTCGGACTGGAGTATGTCGCCCGTAGTCCCAACGGCGTCGGGCCGCTATGGGAGCGCTTTCTGCCACGCGAGCACGAAGTGCAGCCGCTGGCGGAGTCAGGCGTGGCCTACGGCGTCTGCACGCCCATGCCGGACGGCATGCTGCGCTACGTGGCAGGCCTGCCAGTGGCTGAGGACGCAGCCGTGCCCGAGGGCATGGTGAAGTTCACAGTGCCGGCCCAGAAGTACGGTGTGTTCATGCACCGGGGTGTGGTGAGCGGGATCGCCGAAACCTTCCAGACCATTCACACCCGCTTGCTGCCCAAGCTGGGCCTGCGCGTGCGGGCCGGGGTGGAGTTCGAGCGTTACGACGAGCGCTTTATCGCGCCGGACGACCCGTCGTCGGAAACGGATCTCTACATTCCCGTGGAATAAGAGCCTGTTCTCAGGCAGCCAGCTGGGCGCGTGGGAACGCGGCGAAAGCCTCGTTCAGTGTGCTGCTTATCTGTGCAGCCAGTTCGCCGTAGTTCGCCGCGCGGGGCACGCGGACGCGCTTGGGGGCCTCTTCCAGCAGATCGACGAAACCGTTCGTGGTGGCATCCGCCGCGCTGGCGAACAGGCAGGCGCGCGGCGAGTCGAGGTACACGCGCATCTCCACGCGCACGCGGGTGTCAGGCGTAGCGGAGCTGTCCGGCTGGATCAGGATGGACAGCGAGCGATGGCCACGGCGACGTAGCATGCGCAGGCATTCATCCAGCTCGATCATCCATTCGTGGCCTTCCGGCAGGCACAGGTCGCGGTAGAGCACGGCTTCGAGCTCGTTCACCGCTTTGCGCACCTCATTCTCGATGCGGCCCAGGAAGCCCACGCGCAGTTCGTGCCGCGTGTAGTGGATGGGCATGGTGGACACCTGAACGTCGTTCTTGCGCACCAGGGTGGAGTGGTTGACGCGCGTGAAGCTCAGGCCTGCCGCTTCGTAGCTTTGCTGGGCGTTGGGGCCGCTGATGCCCGCGAATGCAGCCCATGCGGCCTTGAGATAGGCGATGTTCGGCGCCGTTTGCAGCATAGGTGTCCCGCCATGACGTGTGGGTCCGTGCCCCAATGCCGGGCACGAGGGGTTTATCGGCGCATCGGTTAGAAACTTCAGTCCCGCCGATCCTGAACGCCGGGATGTGCTCCGGGTCACGCGTACGACACGCATCGATGATGGAATGCAGACACGCCAGGCGGCGAAATGGCCCTATCCCCACGCAAATCCCAAGGCGGCGACATGACCACCCAGACCGCAAGCCAGCTGTCTGCCATCAACCACATCGTGGTGCTGATGCTGGAGAACCGTTCCTTCGACCACATGCTGGGCTTTCTCTATGCCGACTCAGGCAACCTGTCGCCCGCCGGCCAGCCTTTCGAAGGGTTGACCGGCAAGGAGAGCAACCCCGGAGCGAGTGGGGGAGCCGCCGTCACCGTATTCAGCATCCCGCCCAACACCACCAGCACGTACTACATGCCCGGCGCCGACCCCGGCGAGGGTTACAGCGCGACCAATGCACAGCTGTTCGGCAGCGCGACCGCACCGGTGCCGCCGGTGGCGACGAATGCGGGCTTTGTCGCCAACTTCGCATCCACACTAACGTGGGAGGCGCAGCAGAAGCGCTCCATCCTGGCGGGCACCGTAGCCGGCGACATCATGGGTATGCACACGCCGCAGACCTTGCCGGTGCTATCGGCGCTGGCGCGTGGCTTCGCGGTGTGCGACCACTGGTTCGGCGCGGCACCCACCGAAACCCTGCCGAATCGCGCGTTCACCCATGCGGCGACCTCACAGGGCCACATGGACGACACCACCAAGTCGTTCACCGCGCCGACCATCTATGCCGCTCTCACGCAGAAGGGCGTGTCCTGGGCCATCTACGGCTACAACGCCGAGCCGCTCACGCGCGTGACGTACACTGATCTCGTCAACGCGCCGGATGCCAACTTCGGCCAGTTTTCGGACTTCCAGACGGCTGCTGCGAATGGCACGCTGGCCGCCTACACCTTCCTCGAACCCAGCTGGGGTTCCAGCGGCAATAGCCAGCACCCTAACTACGACGTGGCGTTGGGCGAGCAGTTGATCCACGACGTCTACACCGCGTTACGCAGCAGCCCGCTGTGGAACCAGACATTGCTGATCGTGACCTACGACGAGCACGGCGGTTGCTATGACCACGTGCCGCCACCGACCAACGCTGTGCCACCTGATGCCACGGCGGGCGAATACGGTTTTGACTTCAAGCGCTTTGGGCCGCGTGTGCCGACCTTGCTGATTTCACCGCTGATCCCGGCAGGCACGGTATTTCGGGTGCCGTCGGGAAGCATGGCGCTGGATCACACCTCCATCCTGAGCACGGTCGAAGCGCGTTGGGGCGTGCCGGCATTGACGGCGCGTGATGCCGCCGCGCCGGATGTTGGCAACGTGCTTACCCTGGCGACACCTCGTACCGACGATCCGCTGGCAGGCGTGACGGCACCGACTTCCAAGGGCAAGAACCCCGCGGCGGGCGAGCCTTCGCATCTGCAAGAGGTTTACGCCGAACTGGTATCGCAGTTGCCCGTGCTCGATGCGCAGGGCGACACGCACCACGCGATGCCCGCGCTTACGACCGAGGCCGATGCGGACCATTACATCGCCGAGCGGCTGGCCGCGTGGAAGGCGTCGCGCGCCACGCGGTCGTGAGCCCTCCTGCCGAAGGCTCATGCGGCGGATATCCGTCCAAAGCATGACCTTTGTCCTAGGCGAATGCCGCAGGGCAGGGGGTATAAGTGTCACGACAGCATTGAATATCGTCGCGAAGGGAGAGCGCGACGACAACGACTCGTGAACTATTCGCGCCACCGCTGGGGAGAGACAACGCATGACCCGTTTGACGATACGGCCGCTGCTGGCGGCTTGCTTGCTGGCTTCGATGGGCAGCGCATTGGCTGCGGACGATCCGGGCAAAGCCGACCAAGGCATGCTCGGCTTCACCACCGACGGCGCGGCCGCGCAACAGAGCCTGGAGCAACGCTTCGATGCCTTGCTCGATCCCGCCGACCAGCGCGCGTGGCTCAAGCAAATGTCGTCCGAGCCCAATCAGGTGGGCTCGCCGCACGACAAGGCCAATGCGGAGTTCATGCTGGCCAAGTTCAAGGAGTGGGGCTGGGATGCCCACATCGAAACCTTCAACGTGCTCTATCCCACCCCGAAGAAAGTGGCGCTGGAGCTGAAAGGGCCGCACCCGTATACCGCCAAGCTGCACGAGCCGGCCGTAGCGGGCGATGCAACATCCAGCATCAAGGACGGCGTGTTGCCGCCGTACAACGTCTACGGTGGCGATGGTGACGTAAGCGCGCCGCTGGTCTACGTGAACTACGGCATGCCTGACGATTACAAGGATCTGGCTCGCCGCGGCATCGACGTGCGCGGCAAGATTGTCATCACCCGCTACGGCGGCGGCTGGCGTGGCCTCAAGCCCAAGCTGGCGCAGGAGCATGGCGCCGTGGGTTGCTTGATCTATTCCGATCCGCACGATGACGGTTACGCCGAAGGCGACACCTATCCGCAGGGTGGCTGGCGTCCGGAAGATGGCGTGCAGCGCGGCTCGGTGGCCGACATGCAGCAGTACCCCGGCGATCCGTTGACACCAGGCATCGGCTCCACGCCGGATGCCAAGCGGCTAGCGCTGAAAGATGCCAAGACCATCCTCAAGATTCCGGTCTTGCCTATTTCCTATGCCGACGCCACGCCGTTGCTGAAGTCGCTGACCGGTCCGGTGGCGCCGGGCAACTGGCGTGGCTCGTTGCCGATCACCTATCACATGGGCCCGAGCAGTGCGCCCGTACACCTGACCGTGCTGTCGGACTGGGGCCAGAAGCCGGTGTACGACGTGATCGCCGTGATCAAGGGTTCCACCGAACCCGACCGCTGGATCGTGCGCGGCAACCATCACGACGGCTGGGTGTTTGGCGCGTGGGATCCGCTGGCCGGCAACGTGGCGCTGTTGGCGGAGGCGAAAGCCATCGGCACGCTCTATAAGCAGGGCTGGAAGCCGCAGCGCACGCTGGTCTACGCAAGTTGGGATGGTGAAGAACCGGGCTTGCTCGGCTCCACCGAATGGGCGGAAACCCACGCGGACGAGTTGAAGCAGAAGGCCGTGCTGTACCTCAACTCCGATACCAACGGACGTGGATTTCTGGAGGCGGGCGGCAGCCACTCCTACCAGCATCTGGTGAATCAGGTAGCCGAGGGCGTCGTCGACCCTGAAACCAAGGCGAGTGTGCGTGAACGCATGCGCGCACACGTCATGGTCAACGGCAGTAATAAGGACGCCAAGCCGGAGGCCAAGGAGTTCGCCAAGCTCGCTGCTGCAGGTGGCGATGTGCCGATCATGGCGCTGGGCTCGGGCTCCGATTACAGCGCCTTCCTCGAACACTTGGGCATCGCCTCGCTGGACCTAGGCTTCAGTGGCGAGGACGACAACGGCGGTATTTATCACTCCGCCTACGACTCGTTCGATCACTACGTGCGCTTCGGCGATCCCGACTTCCAATACGGCGTGGCGCTGTCGAAGGTGGCTGGCCACATTGTGCTGCGCACCGCCGATGCCAGCGTGCTGCCGATGCGCTTCGGCGATTTCAGTGACACGCTGGATCGTTATGTCGAGCAGTTGCACAAGCTGGTGGAGGACACGCGCAAGGACACCGAGCAGCAACACCAAATGCTCGACAAGCATGCGTATGCGCTGGTATCCGACCCGACGCGGCCGATCCTGCCGCCCGAACGTGATTCGGATGTGCCTGACATCAAACTCGCACCGCTCGATGACGCAGCGAAGAAGTTGAAGAAGAGCGCGCAAGCGTTCGAAGATGCATACAGCAAGCGCGCTGCCGCCGGCTTCAAGCTGTCGGCCGAGCAACAGCAGCAGGTGAATGCGCTGATGGGGCAGATGGAGCAATCGCTCACCGATGCCTCCGGCCTGCCAGGACGCCCGTGGTTCCAACACATGATCTACGCGCCGGGCATGCTCACCGGCTACGGCGTGAAGACGGTGCCGGGCGTGCGCGAGGCCATCGAGTCGCGTCGCTGGGATGAGGCGAACCAGTTTGCGCAGGCAACGGCAAAAACGCTGGATGGTTACCGTGAAAAGCTGGACACCATCACGGCGATGCTGAAGAAGTCGACCTGATGGGAAACGACCACCGTCATTCCGGCAACGCTGGGGTGACGGTGGTCGTCACGGCGATGTCCGTGTCGGCATGCAGATAGCCGAGCTTGCGGTGCTTCGGCAGCTGTTTGATGGCCCACTCGGCGCGCGATGCTGCCGCGCGGTTTTCATAGGCGCGCGAACCGAGCAGGCGCAGCGGAGGGTGCGAGCGTGTGTAGCGCGCGCCCTTGCCATTCACGTGAGCCTGATAGCGCGCATCGAGATCGTTGGTGATGCCCGCGTAATACGAGCCGTCGCGACATTCGATCAGGTAGAGCCACCACGTGCCGGCGGGTGTGGCGGTGTCGGTTGGGTCGGGCATGGTCGGGGCAGCGCATTCCATCGTCGCCAGTGTGCCTGATCCGGCATCGTCACTGCAGGACGACGCGTCAGCCAGCGAGCTTGTTGCGCGCGAACAGGGCGATGATCCAGCCGAACAGCAGCATGGCCGCCATGTTGGCGATGAAACTGAAGGTGCTGAAGTGCGGCTTGGCGTGCAGCGCAGAGAGCGGCACGACCACGTAGTTCATCACGAAGAAAATCACCACCCCATACGCTACACCCCACACGGGCCATTGACGTGTTGCGGCGGCGCGCCGGCCCACGGTGAACACGAAGACGGCGGCAATCAGCAGCGACATGGCCCATTGCAGCACCAGACCCAGCGCGGCCTCCGCGATGCCGCCGGCCAGCGCGGCCTTGCCCAGCAATCCGCTGGCGATGTACCTGAGGATGACAAGCGGGCCATAGCCGCTGATCAGCGTGGCGGCGCCGATGTCCAGCGTACCGGCGACGAATCCGCCCCAGAGAACGGCGGCGAGCGGGGAGTGACGCGAACGGAACATGGCATTCTCCATGGCATCTAGCGGCGTCACTGTAGCCGCAACCGAGGTTGGCAGCGATATGACTTTCCGCATGACCGGCGGCGGCTTCGGCCAGGAATCGCTACCATCTGACCATGCTGTTTTCCGATCCCGTGGCGGGACCCGCCGAAACGCTGGTGGCCGAGTTGCGCGACTACCCCGAGTGGCATCGGGGGCGCGGGCGGTATGGCGTATGGGTGGTGCCGGTGCAGGATGCGGCCTTGCTCGAATACATCGATACGGCGCGCGAACAGCTGGCGGACCTGATTCATCCGAGTCCGCGCCGACAACCCCACCTCACGGTGTTCGTCTGCGGCTTCCATGGCCAGGGTGTCGAGGATGATGATTTCCCACCGCAACGGTTGGCGCGGCAAGTCGCGTTGCTGCGGGCCTGCGCAGGCGCGATGTGCACCTTACCGCTGGCGCGGCCCGACAGTTTCGCAAGCGCAGCGTTTGTTCCCGTGCGTGACGCCATGGGCCAGTTGGCGCGATGGCGGCACGCGCTGGGGGAGGCGAGCCGCGAAGTACGGCAGTCACCTTATGTGCCTCACATCACGCTGGGCTTGTATCGCCGATGCGTGGCTGGTGACGTGGTGCGTCGGCGGCTGGCCATGCTCGCAACGCCTCCGCCGATGCTGGCGGTACGGGAGCTGCACTACGTCACTTACGACACGCGCGACCAGCTTGGCCCACTGGAAACCGTCTATTCCGTGTCGTTGACAGCGGCGGAGGGGACCGCGGCGGATACCTGAAAACGGACGCGGCGCGAAGCGCGCGCCGCGTCGAGGTAGATGGTGTAGCGATTAACCGCTTGCCGAGGAGGACGCGCTAGCTGGCGCGCTCTTGCTTCCCTTGCCGCCTTTGCCGCCCTTGTGCGGGCCACCGGCCTTGGGGCCGCCTGGGTTGCGGTACATCGCATCGGCGATCTGTTTCTGATCCGGTGTGAGCACGGCGTACAGATCGTCGAAGGCCGACGAGAGCTTCTTCATGTTGTCGGCATGCGTCTGCGTGAGATCGGCATACGACTTCATCGCATCGGGTGCGTTCATCGTCGACAGTTTCTGCGCGCGGTCGCGGAAGGCTTCATCCGCCTTGCGCGCGTTGTCACGCATGGTCTGCGCAAACGCATCCCAAGGCTTGGCCTGTGCATCGGTGATCTTCAGCTGGGTATGCAGATCGGTGATGCGACGCTCCACGGCATCGGCGTGCTTCTGGCCGTGGTCTTGCGCCGCCGCAGGCGTGGCGGTGGGTGGTTTCTGCGCGGCAGGTGCCGTGGTGGGCGTGCCTTGTTGCGCCAGGGCCGGCCCGGCAACCAACGCGAAGGACAGCAGCGCCGGCATGGTCAGACTGCGAAGCATGGTTTTCATGGTCAGTATTCCCTATGCAGAGCGAATCCGTAGCGGCTCAGTAGCCACTGTTGTCGTAGTAGACGACGCCGGGTGGCGGCGGAGGCGGCGGCGAGGTGTAGACCACGGTGGGCGGCGGCTGCGGCGTGTTCGCATTGGAAATGGCTACGCCAGCCGCTACGCCGAGCAAGGCGCCGGCGACAATGGCGCCGGTATCGTTGCCGTGGTGGTCGTCGTGATAGTCGTAGTGACCGTGGTCGTAGCGGTGGTCGTAATGCTGCGGCGGCGGGCCATGGTGATACTGGGCCAGCGCCGGCAGGGGCAGAGCCACCCATGCCACGGCGATCGCGGCAGCGGCGAGCTTGTGGCGAAGTGCAATGGACGAGTCGTGTTTCATCAACGTTCCCTCCGGCAGACAGCGGCGGTGTTGCACGGAGAACAGCGTAGGTCCAGCCGTGTGCACGCCGGCACAACGCCGTGCCGCAGGTTCATGCGGCTTTCGGAACGGTTTGCTTATGTCACGGATACGTGATGACGTCGCTGCACCCGCGAAGGCGTGCCAGTGCCTTCGCGGGTGCGCAGCCTCAACGTGGATCCATGAAATCGATCCTCTGCAGACCTTGCTGTTTCGCCTCGGCTATCACACTGGCAACGGTCTGGTAGGAAACGCCGTCGGCGGGATCGAGTACCAGATGCGGCTGCTCACTCTGGTGTGCGGCGATCACCAACTGCGACGACAGCATCGATGCGTCGATGGGGGCATCGTTCCAGGTCATCGATCCATCCGCGTGGATAGCGAGCTGGACCATTTCGGGTGGTGTAGTGAAGTCCACGATGCCGTGCTGAGGAAGATCGAGCTTCACTTTGTGGGTGAGTACCGGCGAGGTGATCATGGTGATGACCAGTAATACCAGCAGGACATCGACCAGCGGAGTCACATTGATCTGGGCGAGCGGCGCATCGGAAACACGTGCAGAGAAAGCCATGTTCTTCCTCCTGACGGCGTGATGTTGCATCGTTGTGGATGCCGAGCTTGGGGATGCATCGGCGATGCCAGCTTACTACCGGGCGGCGTCTGTCGTGCAAGTGCGGCGAGGAATGTCAATTGCGGTAAGGTGGGACGTTTCCATCGGCCCGTTCTGCATGAGTCGCTCCCGTTCCCGCACCACCACCGATATCCAGCCCGACCTGCTTGGGGGCGGTGGCGAGCCCGCCCAGATCCATCGTCTGTTCTTCGCGCTTATGCCGGGCGAGGCTGTGGCGCGCCAGATCGAGCATGCAGCGGCTGGCGTAGCCGCAACGCAACCCATGCATGCGCGGATGATCCGGCCGTCGCGTTACCACGTCACCCTGCATTTCCTGGGTGACCACCCGATGCTGCGTGAGGACATCGTGCGTGCGGCGATTGATGCGGCAGGCAAACTAGCGGTGGAACCTTTCGAACTGGTGTTGGACTCGGTATCGGGCTTCCACGGGCGTGAGTCGCCTTGCGTGTTGCGTTGTTCGCAGGTGCCGGACGGGCTGTTGAAGCTTTGGCAGGATCTGCGGCAAGCGCTGGTGCTGGCAGGACTCGGGCAGCACCTGTCGCGCAGCTTCACCCCGCACGTCACGTTTGCTTATAGCCGTGGTGCGCTGCCGCAGATGGTTTCGATTGAACCCATCCGGTGGCGGGTGGACAGCTGCTCGCTGCTGCACAGCATCGTGGGCGGCGGCGAGTACCGCACGCTGGGTACCTGGCCTTTCCAGCAGGACTGACGCGCCGGTATCGTGGGGTGGTGTCGCACGGGCAAACGACGCGACATACTCACGGCTCCTTTCGACGCCGGTGAGACGCCCATGCTGAAATCCCTGCTCGCATCTTTGCTGACCTGTTCCGTCGCATTGCCCGCCCTGGCGGCGCCCGACGCCAACCAGGTCCAGGCACGGGACATCTTCAGCCACCTGATCGCTTTCAAGACGGAGATCGGACAGGGGCAGGTGCCGGTGATGGCGAGCTACCTTGCCGACCAGTTTCGCGCCGCGGGCTTTCCTGATTCGGACATCCATATCATTCCGCATGGCGAGACGGCGGCGATGGTGGTGCGCTATCGCGGCAACGGCACGGGCGGCAAGCCCATTGCATTGATGGCGCACATGGACGTGGTGACCGCCAAGCCGGAAGACTGGCAGCGCGATCCATTCAAGTTGATCGAAGAGAACGGTTACTTCTACGGGCGCGGCACCGAGGACATCAAGAGCGGCGTGACCGTGCTGGCGGCCAACTTCATCCAACTTAAGAAAGCCGGCTTCGTGCCCACGCGCGACCTCATCATTGTCTACACGGGCGATGAGGAAACCTCGCAGGACACGATGAATGATCTGGTCAAGAGTCACCGCGATCTGGTCGATGCCGAGTTCGCGCTCAACACCGACGCCGGTGGCGGCGAATTGGGCGAAGACGGCAAGCCACTCGTGTTCGGCCTGCAGACCGCCGAAAAGGCGTACGCGGATTTCGAGCTGACCACGCGCAACTCGGGCGGTCACAGTTCACTACCGCGTGCTGACAACGCCATCTACGAGTTAGCCGATGCGCTGAAGAAGGTGCAGGGTTACGCGTTTCCCGTGATGTCGAACGACACCACCGTCGCCTCGTTCAAGGCGCTGGGTGCCAGCACGCAGGGCAAGGTGGGGCAGGCGATGCGCGATTTCGCCAAGGACCCGCACGATGCCGCGGCGGCCGCCGTGCTTGCCGCCGAACCATCGGAAGTAGGCAAGACGCGCACCACGTGCGTGGCCACCATGTTGCGTGGCGGCCATGCGGACAATGCGCTGCCGCAATCGGCGACCGCCAATATCAATTGCCGCGTGTTCCCGGGTGTGGCGATCGAGACGGTGCGAAAGACGTTGCAGGATCTCGTGGGTTCGAAAGTGGAAGTGACGCTGATTGGCCATGCCGTGGCCAGTGACGCATCGCCGCTCCGCCCCGACGTGGTCGCCGCCGTGACCAAGGCGGTGCATTCGATCCGTCCAGGTGTTGCGGTTACGCCGGTGCAGGAGTCGGGTGCCACCGACGGCATCTATTTCCGCGCAGCAGGCATTCCCACGTACGGTGTCAACGGCATGTTCATGAAGAACAGCGATTCGTTCGCGCATGGCCTCAATGAGCGCGTGCCGGTGAAGTCGTTTTATGACGATCTGGCGTACTGGCACGTACTGCTGACCACGCTGGCGGGGCCGGGCACCGCCAAATAACGCGACGCAGCACCGTGCCGAAACTCCTGCTGCGGTTTATGCTTTGGGGGCGCAGAATAGCGCCCCTATCCCTGACATGGAGTTCGTTATGCGTCCGACTGTCCTTGCCGTGTTGGTAGCCCTCGCTTTCCCTGTCACCGCTGCGCTGGCGACACCGCCAGCGCCGACGGACGTTCCCTCCTACGTCACCGCAGCCGTCAACGACCCCGCCCGCAAGGACGACACGGCCAACGACGAGCGCCGCAAGATTGCCGACATCATGGCCTTTGCCGAGGTGAAGCCGGGCCAGTCCGTGGTGGACCTGATCCCGGGCAGCGGCTATTTCACCCGTGTGTTCAGTGGCATCGTGGGCGCCCAGGGCAAGGTCTTCGCCGTGTGGCCGAACGAGTACGGCAAAGAGGCCACGTCCGACGTGCAGGCCTCCAAGGCGCTGGTCGCCAACCCGCACTACGCCAACGTCGGCGTGCTGATGGTGCCGGCCAAGGAATTCAAGACACCGCAGAAGGTTGACCTGATCTTCACGTCGCAGAACTACCACGACTACCCGGACAAGTTCATGGGCAATGTCGATCCGGTGACGTTCGACAAGCAGGTGTTCGATTCGCTCAAGCCCGGCGGTCTGTTCGTGGTGATTGACCATGTGGCCGAGGCGGGTTCGGGCATGCGTGATACCGACACGCTGCACCGCATTGATCCGGCCATCGTGAAGAAGCAGGTGGAGTCGGTTGGTTTTGTCTTCGATGGCGAGAGCGATGTGCTGCGCAATCCGAAGGACCCCCACAACATCAAGGTATTCGACAAGTCGATCCGCGGTCATACCGACCAGTTCGTCTATCGTTTCCGCAAGCCCGGCTAATTTTTAAGTGGTACTCCCCGTTTGACCGAATCACAGCAAAACACGAAGGTGGAGGGCGCAGTTGCGCCCTCCACCGATCGACCACCCACGCCACCGCAACGCCCCGACGACGAAGATTGCTGCGGTCAGGGCTGTGTGCCCTGCATCTTCGATCTCTACGATGAAGCCATGGGGCGCTATCGCGAAGAACTGGCAGCGTGGAAAGAGCGACATCCAGGCGAGTCGCCCTGATCCTCGCAACAAATCATCAGGGCGCTGGCGCCGAAGCGGCGAGGGTCGCGGCAAGGGCAAGAATGTGGCGATGCATGGGCGGCTCCCGGGCAGGGGCGGGGCAATTCCCGTTCATCGGGAACAGATCACGGTGCCCATGAAAGGCCCGTGTAGCACCTAACCCCTTGTAACAGCGCCCCTTGTGCGCTGTCAGATGCCGCGCGCGCCCCGATGGGGGTGATCGCGTGCGGGGTGTGCTCCCAAGGGGATGAGCTTTACACTTGGCACCTGGTTTTTCAGGACGATCCAATGCCTTACCCGTCGTTGCGAGCCTTGCTGTGCGGCGTATTGCTGCTCGGCGCCCATGCGGCCTTTGCCCAGACGCCGCGCACGGTACAGCTCGAAGACCTTACCTGGACCGAGATCCGCGATCAGGTCCAGGCCGGCAAGACCACCATCATCATTCCCATCGGCGGCACTGAGCAGAGCGGCCCCGGCATTGCCGTGGGCAAGCACAACGCGCGCGCGGCGTTCCTGTCGCAGAAGATCGCCGAGCGCCTGGGTGACGCCTTGGTCGCCCCGGTGGTGGCCTATGTGCCGGAGGGCAACACCGCACCGCCCAGCTCGCACATGCGCTTTCCAGGCACCATCACCGTGCCCGACGCAGTCTTCGAGCAGATGTTGGAGTCGGCCGCGCAGAGCTTTGCCGTGCATGGCTTCCGCAACGTGGTGTTTCTCGGTGACCACGGTGGTTACCAGAAGGATCTTGACCGCGTGGCGGCGAAGCTGAACAAGGCATGGGGCGGCAAGGCTCGCGCCATCGTGCCGCCGGAGTACTACGCCACCTCGTCCGACGGTTTCAACCAGATCCTGCGCCAGCACGGCATCAAGGACGATGAAATCGGCACCCACGCCGGCCTTGCCGATACCTCGCTGCAATTGGCCGTGGCCCCGCAAATGGTGCGGCTGGACCGCCTGCAGCACGGCCCGAAGCTGGGCGCTGCCGATGGCGTCTACGGTGGCGATCCGCGCCGCTCCTCGGCTGACCTTGGTCAGCTGGGCGTGGATGCTATTGTGGTAAATACCGCTAACGCCTTGCGTCGCGATACGCAGACGCGCTGAACGAATTCCCCCTGTACCACTCAACCAAGTTGTGACCCATGGCCATCGCTAAATCCCTGCGCTCCACCCGTCTGTTCCGACTCGCACCGTTCGCGCTTGCCGCGGCGTGTATGGCCGGCACTGCCCTGGCGGCTTCGTCCGTGACCACCGTGCCCGGCATGCCGCCGGTGGTGAATCCTGCCGACATGTACAGCGAGTCTGGCCTCGGCCACCTGAGCCCGGCAGTGAAGAACGATCTGGAACGCATCTACGTGCCGAACCTGCGTTCCAACGACGTCTACGTGATCGACCCGAAAACGTACAAGGTCGTGGACAAGTTCAAGGTGGGCGAGAGTCCGCAGCACGTCGTGCCGTCGTGGGATCTGCGCACCCTGTGGGTGACCAACAACGCCGAGCGCAAAAAGACCGGCAGCCTGACGCCGATCGATCCGCGTACCGGTAAGCCGGGCACCGAGGTGCCGGTGGACGATCCGTACAACATGTACTTCACGCCGGACGGCAAGGAATCCATCGTGGTGGCTGAGGCGTTCGCGCGCCTGGACTTCCGCGATGCGCACACCCAGGCGCTGCATAACAGCCTGCAGGCGCCGGAGTGCAAGGGCATCAACCACGCCGAGTTCTCTATCGATGGCAGCTTCGCCATCTTCACCTGCGAATTCACCGGCAAGTTGGTGAAGATCGACATGGTCAACCGCAAGGTGGTGGGTTACCTCGACCTGTCCAAGAAGGGCATGCCGCAGGACATCCGCTCGTCCCCGGACGGCAAGACTTTCTACGTCGCCGACATGATGGCCGACGGCCTGTACCTGATTGATCCCTACAGCTTCAAGCAGGTGGGTTTCATCAAGACTGGCGTGGGCACGCATGGCCTGTACCCGAGCCGTGACGGCACCAAGCTGTATGTCGCCAACCGCGGTTCCAATAAGGTGCATGGTCCGCGCGGCGGCAAGGGCAGCGTGTCGGTGGTCGATTTCGCTTCGCAGAAAGTGGTCGCCAACTGGGGCATTCCCGGCGGTGGCAGCCCGGATATGGGCAACGTGAGCGCGGACGGTAAGACGCTGTGGCTCTCCGGTCGCTTCGACGACGTGGTGTACGCGTTCGACACCACCAGCGGTCAGGTGCGCATCATCAAGGTGGGCCAGGAGCCGCACGGCTTGGCGGTGTGGCCGCAGCCGGGCCGCTACTCGCTGGGTCATACCGGCATCATGCGCTGATCGAATAGCGCTGCAGTGAACACAACGGCGGCCTCCACGAGGCCGCCGTTTTCTTCGGGACTCAGATTTCGAAGTGCAGGCGTCCGCCGAAGATCCGCACGGGCCCCTTGCGGTCGGCGTTGTAACCCGGGTTGGTGACCTGCTGGAAGTCGAAGCTCACCTGCACGCCCTTGATCACCTGGACGTTGTAGTACGCCTCGAATACCTGTTCGCGACCGTAGTGCGTTAGCTGTCCGTCGCCAAGGAAACCGCCGAGTCCGCCTGCCGCCAGATAATCGCGGTGATCCTGATTGAGTCCAGATGACGAATAGGCCAAGCCCACCGTGTCGTCGGGTCGCTTCCAGCGCATACCGTTGATCGAGACTCCGCCGGAAATGGTGTCGTCGATTTCAGTGAAGGCATACTCCTCCACTTTGTCGTCGGCCTTGCTGGCACGAAGGAAGACGCCCACGTCGTCGGTGACGCGTTGCTCCAGGCTGATGCCATACCCGGTCTTGTCCGAATCCTTGCGTACCGCCGTCACGTCCGGCACACCACCGGTAACCAGCGCTTCGTTGATCGCATCGCGGTAACTGCCGGCGAACGCGCGGTTGCGAAACACCATCACGCGGACGAGTCCCGGCTGACCATCGATGCTGTGATCGTGTTCGACCTCGAGCGTGTCACCGTGATAGCGGCCGATGTTGTAATTGAGCTTGGTGCCATTGGCGACGGTGGGCTCCATGAAACGCCCCGCGCGCACCGCCCACTCGTTCCAGTAGAGCTCGGCCGCGCCGCCAATGGTGTAGGCGCGCGCATCCGCCGCGTAGTCCCAGGCACCGTGCGTGATCATGGCCCAGTTAAGGAACTGCGTGCGCGGATCATTGGCGTAGGTGTTCTTCTCGAACAGATCGGTTTGCGTGATCTTGCCCAGCGTGATGACCAGGCGTTCGCGCTGATAGTTGCTCGCCAACTGATTGGGGCCAGCGTCAACGTGGAACGTCTCGCCACCGAGGTTGATCACCTGGCGGAGGAAGGCGCGTGCGTAGTAGCCGCGCGGCGTGGTGCCGCCGTTTTTCTGGATCTCGCCGTTGTTGATGCTGGCCAGACCATACAGGTGGGAAAACGGCAGACCTTCGACCACTTCGGGGTTCACGTAGAGCTCGCCGCCTTGCCAGAAGCGCGCACCGAGAAACGCAGTAAACGTCCAGGTGTAGCTGTGCTCCGCTTGCGGGATCAAGCTTTGCGGCCCGGTGTAAGGCGCGTCGAACGCATCCTTGTGCTGCCACACGTAGGTGGTCTGCGCGTGGGCGCTCCAGCGGTCCTCGTGGGTATCGACATCGCTCGACGGTTGCGGCTCGCGCGAAGGCACGGCGGCACGGTCGTCGGCCGTCGTCGGTGCAGGCGTGTCGGTGTCCACATCGGCTGCGTGAGCGGCCGAGGCGAGGCAACCGGCCAGGAACGCTGCAGATAGTGTGCGGCGCGCGAGAGGGGCGAGGGTTGGGTACATGGCAAGTCCTTTGACGATAAAAACGGGCAAAAAGCGTCCTGACACCCTCGCCAGGCGAGGGTGTTGAAGAGAGGTCCGGTCAATCAGTGGGTGACTAGTGCTTGGCGACGATCATCTGTACGACCTTCACGATGGCCATGATCAAAGCGGCCGCGAGATAGGCGCGCAGCACGCCCAACCACAGGCGACGACGCACGCTCATCTGCGCGGAAGGCAAGGTGTGCAGCGGTGGCATGCGCCAGTGTTCACGGCCTTCACGATGGATAGGTTCAGCGTGCGGTACACCGCGCAGGCGACGTGCTGCAAAAAGGCCAAGCGCAACGACGGCCGTCAGCGCCATGCCGCCCACGAGGATGCTGAGGATCTGCGCGCTGCTGATGGACGGATAAAGCACGGATGCGGTGAGGATGATCGACAGCAGCACCAGCACCGCGACCACGATGCCAGTGAAGATGTTCGTCAGGCGTCCGTTGACCCACGGGCCGAGCACGGCCTTGTCGTTGCACAACAGCAGCAGGAACACCGAGGCGCCGGGAAGCAGGATGCCGGCCAGCGTTTGCACTGCGTTGGTGATCAGGCCCAGCGGCGAGTCGGGGATAAGCACCAGGGCTGCGGCCGCGACGATCAGCAGGACATACACGCCGTAGAACGTCTTGGCATCGGAAGGCTTGCGGTGCAGCGAGTGATTGATCGCGAACACGTCACCGATCGCGTAGGCCGTCGATAGCGACACGGCTGCCGCACCGATGATGCTCGCGTCAATCAGCGCAATCGAGAACAGCGTGGCAGGTACTTCGCCTACATACTTGGCAACGCCGGCGGCCACTGCGGCGGCGTCAGCGAATTGCCCCATCTCAGGACGGCCGGCGAAGGTGGCCGCGCTGAAACCCATCATGGCGATGGCGCCCACGATCACCAGCACGATGCCAACGACCAGATCGATCTTTTCGTAAGTCATGAAACGCGGCGTGATGCGCTTATCGATGACGTAGCTTTGCTGGAAGAACAACTGCCACGGGGCCACCGTAGTGCCGACGATAGCGATGATCAGCAGCATCACTTCGCTCAGTGGCGCGCCTTTCGGCATGCCCGGTACCACCATGTCATGCAGCACCTGATGCATCGGCGGATGCACCATCACCAGCACGGGCACCAGCAGCAGGCTGCCCAGCACCAACATGAGCGAGAAACGTTCAAAACGCCGGAAATTGCCCGTACTGGCGGCTAGGATGATCATCAGCGCCGATATCGCTACGCCCCAGTAGCGCGGAATACCCAGATGATCGAGGCCGAGACTGATGCCGATGAACTCAGTCACGATGGTGAGTGCGTTGAGGATGAACAGGTCGATGACGCTGAACGCACCCCAAAATTTGCCGAAGCGCTCCAGGATGAGTCGTGCATGGCCGACACCGGTGACGGTGCCGAGGCGTAGCACCATTTCCTGATTCACATAGAGCACGGGTATCAGCAGCGTCAGCGTCCACAGCAGCGCAGTGCCGTAATTCTGGCCGGCCTGCGTGTAGGTGCTGAAGGCGCCAGCGTCGTTGTCGCCGACCATGACGATCAAGCCCGGGCCAAGGATGGCGAGCAGGGTGCGCCAGCGTGCTCCCCAACTGGTTCGTCGCCCGGTGTCGTGGCGGGAGATGGTCCCCAGTGCGCCGTGGATGTCGCCAACGTGGGCGCTGTCGAGCACGGCCGAGTTACTGTGGTCTTGCGATGCGTGTGTATTGAGCATGGAACACCATGGTTGCCCAGCGATGTCGTGACATCGCCGGGTCCTTGCGAAAGGGATGTTGCCGAGCGCGGGTGCGCTGCGACGTGGCGGAAAATCGAGGGCCGGGTACTAGGCGGCACGCCACCTCTCTGCGCCGAAGGTCTGGGTGGGTGTGATGGGCAGGCGCCCGGCGGGCATCGCATCGGTGCCGTGCTGCACGCGATGCAGCACCGTACGCGCCGGCTTGAAGTCGTCGCAGAGGCCGGTCAGCAACTGGAACATCGCCGCGACGTCCGTGTGGTGCGACGGAACGGCGTACAGGTCGACGTTGATCGAATCGCGATCAGGAAAGGTACGCACGACGATGTGCAGGTCGTCCGCCATGACCGCGCCGATCACGCCTCGATGGGCTGAAACGGTGAAGAAGTCATAGGTAATCGCTATGTGGTGCCGCATCACGTGCTCGACGCAAAGCGCACGGATGGCTTCAGGGTCGCGCAACGCGCTCAGCGACGCGCGGCAATCGAACCATTCGCCAAGGAAATGCATGCTGTTCATGAGTGAATCTCGCGCAGGTCTACCGCGACGGCCATCGCGCAGGCGCTATCGGGCGGTGAGCGCACACACGCTCACGCCTGCGCCTGGCGCAAGCCAGCACGGGTGACGAAAGAAGACAGGGATGGATGCGACGATGGATCTATCGTCGCAACGGGCGCATCAACGCGCCGGACGCGCGATGTCAGCGCGTTGGAGGGCGCATATCAGCGTGGATGTCCCGACGCGGCATGCTTGCAGGCTGTCGAAGGGGAGGGGGCATCGCAGGTGGCGCGCCATACGGTGAGGTGGCCTGCCAACGGCAGCGCAGTGCGCCCGTTGCCGGGTCTCGCGTCCAGCGTGCCGTCAGCGGATGGATGCGCACCTCGACTTCCTCACGGCGAGGGCCGCGTGGTGTCATGGCATAGCGGATGTTGTATAGCCGTCCGGGCGGCGCAAAGCGACGGCCCGCACGACGGCGGCCGGGCCCGATGTGGCCCGTCACGGAATGAAAGAGGTTCATGACTCACCTCCTGTTCGCGCGCAGCGACGCAGGAGGCGGCCGGACTTCCCTGAGACCAGGAAAGCGCCGGTCGACCGCATACGGTCGCCACAGGCGTCCAAGTTGTCTACACGGCGCGCCAACATCGGATAGGTGCATCCAACATTGGCGCTGCTACTAGGGTAACTGTCCATTTCTCGCAGGTTGATAACCAGACAAGTGCCACGGGAGGGCCGGAAGAGCCTGTTCACGATCTCCGCACAGCCCGCGTTGTTCTTGAGTGGTCGCCCGGCGGCAGTGCGTGGCGCAGCGCCTGCCTGGTGGGCAGGTCAAGCCGCGCGCTGTCGTTGGGTGGCCACTCAAGAACAACCTTCCGGGCCGGATCTGTTTGCCCCCAGGTCGGCGTCATCACTCAGTCGTGTACGGACGTACACTCCTTCGTTCTTCCTTGTCCTGCGTGCAAACAGCTTCCGGCGCGGGCTATGCGGAGATCGTGAACAGGCTCTCAGGCGCGGGCACGATACTCAGCCCAGTTGCCGCGTGTCAACGAAAATTTTCCAATTGAAACAATGTATCGCAAGCGTTTTGGGGTCGGCATGGAATGGACGGCCAAACGTCTTTCGGCGCTGACCCTCGGGCGGCGTTGCTGCAAGGCCTTCACGTCTCGGTACGTGTTTTCACGCATGGCCGTGGCGATGATGGATGTCCGGGTAGTGCGGGTGCGTGTGCGTGATGGGCGTGTGCTGGTGCGGATGCGTGTGCGGTTCCGTGCCGTCCCAGTCGAAATCGTGTTCGTGCTGGTGATGCTCATCGTGGACATGGCGATGCGCGTGGAGCATCGCTTCATGCGTGTGCTCGTGTTCGTGCCGCTCGGTCAGGTGCAGCCAGACGCCCGTGCCCATCAAGGCGGCAGCCAGCCAAAACATCGTGGATGCGTGTTCGCCAAAGCAAAGGATGGCGATGGCGGCGCCGATGAACGGCGCCGTGGAAAAGTAGGCGCCGGTGCGTGCCGTGCCCAGGCCGCGCAGGGCGAGCACGAATAGCACGAGGCTGATGCCATAGCCGAGCAGGCCGATCAGCATGGCCGGCATCGCTTGCGTCCACGACGGCCACGCAGCGCCAATAGCCAGTCCCACCGCGGTGTTGATAACACCGGCCACGGCACCCTTGCCGCCCGCAAGGAACAACGCATCCTGCGCGGAGACCTTGCGCGTGAGATTGTTGTCGATGGCCCAGCACAAGCACGCGCCACCGATCGCGACGGGGCCGATCCACGAACCCTGGCCGTGACCCGTACTTGACCAGGAAAGCAGCAAGCCACCGGCGACAATGAGCAACATACCGGCGACGATGCGTCGATCCGCGTTTTCCTTGAACACAACCCACGCGAGCAGTGCGGTAAGCACGGCTTCAAGGTTGAGCAACATGGAGGCGGTGGATGCGGTGGTTTGGACCAGCCCGAACATGAGAAGCAGTGGCCCGAGCACGCCACCGAAGATCACCGCGCCCAACCACCACCACCATTCACTCGCGGGCATGGTCGGCAGTTGCAGCGACCGGTCGCGCACGATGCGGATCAGGTTCAAGCCTATGCCGCTGCCGAGGTAGAGCAGGCCGGCCAGCAGGAAGGGCGAGGTCTGGCCGACCAGCTGCTTGGCAAACGGGGTGCTGGCGCCGAACAGCGCTGCCGCCAGCAGGGCAGCGGCGACGGGGCGGGAGAGCATCATCTTGGTCATGGCCTTTCCGGGGCGAGGCGCCGCAAGGCGCGTGCTTAGTGGGCGTGGGACATCATTGTAGGCCGATCCCATGTGGTCTCCGTTCGTAGGCGCGTTCGCCGAAGGGCTGGCTTTTTCCCGGCAAGCCCCCACGTGTGGAGCTTCCCCGTCGAGGAAGTCTCATGATTCCTTTCTCTGTACTCGATCTGGCGCCCGTCACTGAGGGCAGCAACACCACCCAGGCCTTCGCCAACACGCTGGATCTGGCGCGCCGCGCCGAGCAGTTGGGCTATACGCGCTATTGGCTGGCCGAACACCACAACATGCCGGGCATCGCCAGCGCCGCTACGGCGGTGCTGATTGGCCATGTGGCCGGCGGAACCTCGACCATTCGCGTCGGCGCGGGCGGCATCATGCTGCCCAACCACGCGCCGCTGCAGGTGGCCGAGCAGTTCGGCACGCTGGTATCGCTCTATCCCGGGCGCATCGATCTGGGGCTGGGACGTGCGCCCGGTACCGATCATCCCACCGCGCGTGCGTTGCGACGCTATTTCGACAGCGCCGATGCGTTCCCGCAGGACGTGGCCGAGCTGCTCGCTTATTTCGAACCCGCCACGCCAGAGCAACCGGTCCGTGCTGTACCGGGCGCGGGCATCGAGGTGCCCGTATGGTTGCTGGGCTCCAGCCTGTTCAGTGCGCGGCTTTCCGCGGCGATGGGCTTGCCGTTCGCTTTCGCGTCGCACTTTGCGCCGGATGCGATGGACGAAGCGCTGGCGTTGTATCGCCGTGACTTCCGTCCTTCTGCACGCCTGCCATCGCCGTACGCGATGCTGGGCGTCAATATCGTCGCGGCAGAAAGCGACGCCGAGGCGAAGCGTTTGTTTACCACGCAGCAGCAGAGTTTCATCAATCTGCGTCGTGGACGCCCGGGCCTGATCCCGCCGCCGATCGACGATATCGAGACGTACTGGACGCCGACGGAGAAGTTCGGCGTGGAGCGTGCGCTCGCCTGCGCGGTGATCGGTAGCCCCGACACGGTGAAGGAAGGCATCGAAGCCTTCGTGGCGCGTCATCGTCCCGATGAGTTGATGGTGACGGCCAACGTGTTTGACCACGAAGCGCGTTGCCGTTCGTTTGCCCTGGTAGCCGAAGTGAAGAAGCGACTCGCCGCCGCTCGTTGAGTTACGGCGGTGTCACGGTGTCGAAGCTCTGCCGCAGATCCTGCCGACAACGCGCGACCAGTTGCGGCGGGAAGGTGGCGATGGGATCGTCGCCGACACCGGAGTCGCGATCGAGCAGGCCTTGCTCGGACAGCAACTGGTACATCGCCAGCCGTTGAGCCACGTGCAATACGCGGCTCATCGGCAGCATGAGCGCGGCGCTGCCGTGTTGCGCGTGTTCTACCAGAGCCTCCTGCACGGCAGGCGGCAGCTCCCAGTGCTGTCCCGCCTGCACGGTGAGCTGCGCCGCGAGCTGGACGCAATCGTCGATGAAGGCGGGCGAGCTGGCGGGCAGCTCGGTGTTCTGCAGTTCCCTGTCCAGCAGGCGGGCCACGGCACCCAGGCCGCTATAGCCGACCAGCGCCAGCAGGTAGGATTCGAAAGCGTCGCATTGGCCTTTGCTGAGATACACCGCGGCGTGCGCGCAGCGTTCGGCGTGGTCCCACAGGCGCTGGCCGACGATCTGGCCGCTGGCACCCGCGCTGGCCATCAGAATGGGTTTCATCACGTACGACGTCACCACATGGCGCAAGCCGATCTGGCCGAGCAGCACCACGGCGTGCTGCAGGCTGCCGATGGGGTGCGCGGTGCGATAGGTGACGCTTCCGGTGACGCGCATGACCTCGCCCACCAGCACAGGGTCTCGCTTGATCAGGTCAGCCAGTTGCGCGCCGCTGAGCTTGTCGTTCTTCATCGCACGCATCAGCTGCGGCAGCACGGTGGGCATGCGGGGCAGGCTGCGTATATCGAAACGACCGCTTTCGCACTGATCTCGTAGTCGCTGCAGGATGGCCTGCTCGCGCACCTTGTTGGGCGTGTCGCCGGCGCTGACCGGCTGGTTCAGGATAAAGCGGAAGAAGCGTTCGGCGATCTCGTCGCACGGAACGGTGGCGTGAGGCGACAGCGTCTCGACAGTTAGTTCTGGATTGGGTGCAGCCGGGCGTGCCGCCGCTGGTTCCGCCGCGCGTTCACGTCCGAAGACTCTCCACCAGTTCCCCATCATCGTGCTGCCAGCCCCCCCTCGTATGGCACCCGCTCCGCTGTGTATCGGCAGCCGGCCGGAGAAACGTAGACGGGCCTTGCTGCGATGCGACGGGATGCTCAGTTATCGGCGGACACAGGCGATTGCTTGATCCAGGCGGCTGCACCCAGCCCCGCGCGCTGCCCGCTGGCGAAACAGGCGGTCAGCAGATAACCCCCGGTAGGGGCCTCCCAATCGAGCATTTCGCCAGCACAGAACACACCGGGAAGGGTCGTGAGCATCAACTGGGGAGAGAGCGCTTCCAGCCGCACGCCGCCGCCGCTGCTGATGGCTTCGTCGATGGGGCGCGGCTGCGAGAGGCGCAGTGGCAGGTGTTTGATGGTGCGGGCGAGCGTGTCGGTGTCGTGGAACTGTTCGCGGTTGAGCACTTCGTGCAGCAGCCCGGCCTTCACGCCGCTCAGGCCGGTATGCCGGCGCAGGTGTTCGCTCATGGAACGGCTGCCGCGCGGCTTGGCGAGATCGGCGCGCAGGCGCTCAAGCGGCCGGTCGGGCGACAGGTCCAGTGCGATGGTGGTGGAGCCGTGGGTGGTGATCGCATCGCGCAGCATGGATGAATAGGCGTAGATCAGGCTGCCTTCGATGCCGGTGGCGGTGATGACGCATTCGCCTTGGCGCGAGTGCTCGTTGCCGTCTTTGTCGCGCAGGTGGATCACCACCGGCTTGAGCGGGGTACCGGCGAAGCGAGTCGCCAGGTGTTCGCTCCAGCCGATGTCGAAGCCGCAGTTGGACGGCACCAGCGGCGACACGTCCACACCGCGCGCGGCGAGCGGCGCCTGCCATTGGCCGTCGGAGCCCAGCTCCGGCCAACTGCCGCCGCCCATCGCCAGCACCACGGCATCGGCACGGACACATCGCTCGCCGTCAGGTGTGGCGAAGCGCAGCGCGCCGTCATCGGTCCAGCCCAGCCAGCGATGATGGACGTGGAAGTGCACGCCATCTTCGCGCAGGCGACGCACCCAGCCGCGCAGAAGTGGGGCGGCTTTCAGGTCGCTGGGAAACACGCGGCCCGAGCTGCCGACGAAGGTCTCCACGCCGAGATCCCGAGCCCAGGCACGCAGATCATCGGCGTCGAAATCGGTCAGCCATTCGCCGACCTCGTGGGCTCGCGCACCATAGCGCTGGATGAAATCCGGTTTGGGCTCGCCATGCGTCAGGTTCATGCCGCCCTTGCCGGCGATAAGAAACTTGCGGCCCACCGAACCTTTGGCGTCGAACATGTCTACCGACACCCCAGCCGCGCGCGCGGTTTCGGCGGCCATGAGGCCGGCGGGGCCGCCGCCGATGACGGCGAGGCTGACGTGGGTAGGCGTGCTGCTGGACATGGATGATGCGCGCGGCAAACGGCCGTCCATTGTACAGGCAGCCTGGCGTAGCTCAGCCCAGCTTGTCGATCAGCGGTTTCAACAGATCCAGCGGCAGTGGAAACACGATAGTGGAGGCCTTGCCGTTGTTGGACATGTCCGACATGGTCTGCAGGTAGCGTAGCTGTAGTGCCTGTGGCTGTTGTGCGAGCAAGGCGGCGGCGTCGCGCAGCTTTTCGGCGGCCTGCAGCTCACCGTCCGCGTGGATGACTTTGGCGCGGCGCTCGCGTTCGGCCTCGGCCTGGCGGGCGATCGCCCGCACCATGGTTTCGTTGAGATCCACGTCCTTGATCTCGACGTTGGTGATCTTGATGCCCCATGGATCGGTGGCTTCGTCGAGGATCTGCTGCAGGCTGTGGTTGATCGAATCGCGTTGCGAAAGGATGTCGTCCAGCTCGTGTTGGCCCAACACCGAGCGCAGCCGCGTCTGGGCGAGTTGGCTGGTGGCCTGGAGGAAGTCGGCCACCTGCAGGATCGCCTTGTCCGGTTCCACGACGCGGAAATAGACCACTGCATTCACCCGCACAGAGACGTTGTCGCGCGAGATCACATCCTGTGGCGGCACGTCCATCACCGTCACGCGCAGGTCCACGCGGATCATGCGTTGCACGATAGGCACCAGCACGAACAGCCCCGGTCCTTTGATGCCGGTGTAGCGGCCCAGCGAGAGCACGACGCCACGCTGGTATTCCGGTAGCACTTTGATGGCAAGGAACAGCAGTGCGATGACCCAGACCACGATGACGCCGACAAAGCCGAACATGAGCATCTCCTCTGCAGTCGAATAGATCAGGCGCGCGTGACGCGCAGTAACAATCCGTCGCGTGCCACCACGCGTACGCGCGTGCCCGCCGGCAGGCTGGCTTCACAGTGCACGCGCCATTGCTCACCGCCGATACGTGCCCAGCCTTCGCCGCTCGCATCGATGTGCTGAGTGAGTTCGCCGGTGGTCAGCAGCATCTGCGTATCGCCGTTGAATACACGCGCGCGTCGCGAGCGTGTCACCGTGCGCACCAGCAGTACCAACACCACGACGGCGCCGGTCGCTATGCCGGCGATGACACCAAGATTCACGGCATACCCGGGTACGCCCGTGTTGAACAGCATGATCGATCCGATCACGAACGCGATGACGCCGCCGATGCCGATGGCACCGACCGAGGGCATCACCGCCTCTGCCACCACGAGTCCGATCCCCAGCAGCATCAGCGCCAGACCGGCGTAATTCACGGGTAGCAATTGCAAGGCATAGAGCCCGACAAGCAGGCAGATGGCGCCCGCCACGCCCGGCAGGAACACGCCGGGATGAAAGGCTTCGAGCACCAATCCGTACATGCCGGCGAGCAGCAGCAGATAGGCGATGGTGGGGTGGGTGACTAGCCCCAGCAGGTGCGTGCGCCAGTTCGGCGCGTAGTCGCGCAACGGAAGTCCGGCGAGGTGCAGCACGGTGTCCTGCCCGTCGACGCGCACGTGGCGTCCCTCAATACGAGTGAGCAGGGTGGGGATGTCGGGTGCGATCAGGTCCACCACGTGCTTCTGCGCCGCTTCGTCCGCGGTCAGGGTTTCTGCGCCTTGCACAGCCTTCACGGCCCAGTCTGCGTTGCGGCCGTTGTACTGGGCCAGCGACCGGATGGAGGCGACGGCATCGTTGAGCACTTTGTTCGATTCGGCATCCGGCGATGGCGCTGGTGTGCTGCCCGAGGCGGCTGGCGGGTTGAACGACGGCAACGGACTGCTGCCGCCGATCGGTACCGGCGTTGCTGCACCGATATGGGTGGCGGGTGCCATCGCGGCTACCGGGCAGGCATAAAGGATGTACGTGCCAGCCGACGCAGCACGCGCGCCGCCGGGGGCGACGTAACCAATGATGGGTTGGTGCGCGGCAAGGATGCTGGCGATGATCTGTCGCATCGAATCGGACAGGCCGCCAGGCGTATCGAGCTGCAGTACGACGGCACTGGCTCCATCGCGGGTGGCGCGCTGCAGGCTGTCGTCGACGTATTCCGCTGCGGCAGGGCCGATGGGGCCGGACAGATCAACGCGCGCCACGAAACCAGAGGATCGCGAAGGGACGCCTGCCTCGTTGCCGGCCACCACGGTGGCAGCCAGCGTTATTGCCAACAGCGCACCGGCCAATGTCACGAGACTTCGCGTCACGCCATGCCTCCTTGAGAGGCGCACCACCACATTGCGCCAGCGGATGTTTCGCTGGCGTGAGGCGGGGCGTTAGCGATCGCTGCGGGTGCTCGAGGCGGCAGCAAAGGCGCTGGATCCCTGCCTTCGCAGGGATGACGGTGAGGTTTCTTTTGCTGCTTTCCATCTAGACGGGCGCACCATCCTCGTCATCCCTGCGAAGGCAGGGATCCAGTGCCTTTGCCTGCAGGGAGCGAAAGCGGTAACGACGTCGGGTGGGCTACCTTCAGCTAAAAACCGGCCTTCCGACCTGATCCAGCAGGCCATGGTCGATCAACCATTGCCGCGCATTGCCGGCGTCTTGCTCGAACCACGCTCGCGCAGAGCCAAGGCGGAAGGTGTAGCCCCAGGCATCCATATCGGTCATCAGACGGACGCGGCCCACGCCGGACAATTCATCGGCCAGGACGATCTGCAGGTAGCAGGTGGCGTCCTCTTCGTCGATGGAGTCGGTGGCGTCGGTGTGCACGAAAGTGCGCCGTTCGGGTGGCAGCACGATGAGATGGCCGGCCTCGTGCAGCAGCGAATGCACCGGTGTGTCGTCACGCGCGTAAACCGTGGTGCCAATGATGCCGGCCTCCTCCTCGCCCCAGAAACTACCGGGAATGGGGATGCCGGGTTCCACGCGTTCGAGCGCCAGCCCGTAGCGGGCGAGCAGGTTCGCGGGCGCCTCGAAGCCGGTCTCGGCCAAGCGCATCACGTTCGTTTCGTGGGTGGGGAGTGACGAGGGGACTGACATGGGATGAAAGTCGCCGCCGGTTTACGGCGGCGACACCTGCAGGTTTGTGAGTGGCGCGACGCAGGTCGCGCCACGACATCAGCCGGGTTTGGCTTCGGCGTGTTCGGGCAGCGCTACCGAAAGCTCGAGGATCTCGTGTCCGCTGTCGCGCTCGACGTTGATGTTGATCGCGTCGAGGTCGACGTGGACGTATTTCTTGATCACTTCGAGCAGCTCGTTGCGCAGCAACGGCAGGTAGTCGGGAGCGCCACGGGTGGAGCGCTCCTGAGCCACGATGATGCGAAGTCGCTCCTTGGCGAGTCCAGCGGTGGGTTCCGGCTTGCGCTTCAGGAAATCAAGAATACCCATCGCGATCAGCCTCCGAATACGCGCTGGAAGAAGCCCTTCTTAGGCACCTCAAGAAAACGCAGGGCACGTTCCTCGCCGAGGATGCGCGCCACTGTGTCGCTATAGGCCTGACCCGCGAACGAGTTGTCGTCCAGAATCACCGGCACGCCCGCGTTCGACGCGGCCAGCACGTTCTCGGATTCCGGGATGACGCCGACGACATTGATGCCGAGGATTTCCTCGACGTCCTTCACGCTCAGCATTTCACCCACGGCCACGCGGGCCGGGTTATAGCGGGTCAGCAGCAGGTGCTGCTTGATGGCTCCGTCGCCGCGCTCGGCGCGCCGTGTTTTGCTGGCGAGCAGGCCAAGGATGCGATCCGAATCGCGCACCGAGGACACTTCCGGGTTCACCACGACGACGGCGTGGTCGGCGAAATACATCGCCAGGTGCGCGCCCTTTTCGATACCGGCCGGCGAATCGCACACGACGAAGTCGAAGCCTTCCTTGCCCAGGTCTTCGAGTACCTTCTCCACGCCTTCCTGAGTAAGCGCGTCTTTGTCGCGCGTCTGGCTGGCAGCGAGCACGTAGAGGTTCTCGTAGCGCTTGTCCTTGATCAGCGCCTGCTTGAGCGTGGCTTCGCCGTGCACGACGTTGACGAAGTCGTACACCACGCGCCGCTCACAGCCCATGATCAGGTCGAGGTTGCGCAGGCCGACGTCGAAATCGATCACCGCGACTTTCTTGCCGGCCATGGCGAGGCCCGTGGCAAGCGAGGCACTGGTCGTGGTTTTGCCCACGCCACCCTTGCCCGAGGTGACAACGATAATCTCAGCAGTCAAGGCTCATCTCCGCGTAATGCTTTGTTGTAGTAATGGCGATCGTCACAGCTTGGCGATCAGCAGTTTTTCCCCTTCGAGCCAGCATCGCACAGACTGGCCTTCCAGGTCCTTTGGAATTTGTTCCATCACGCGGTAGTGGCCGGCGATGGCCACCAACTCTGCGCGGAAATCCGAAATGTATATGCGCGCTTTCTCATCGCCCTGTGCGCCGGCCATCGCACGGCCACGCAAGCTGCCGTAGATGTGGATGCTGCCGTCGGCGATCACTTCTGCCGCGTTGGCGATGGTGCCGTTGACGACCAGATCGCGATCACGTGCATACACCTGTTGACCTGAACGCACGGTGCCGTCGACGTACTGCGCGCCGAGCACGGGCGCAGCGACCGGCGCCGGCTCCTGGTGTACAGGCTCCGCGCGGCGCACGGGTTCCGGCGCCGGGGCGGCTGGTGCCGGCGGCGCGATGCTGCCGCCATCAGCCGGCTCATACGCGGCGCGGAACTTGGCAATCAATGGCAAGCCCATGCGCTGCGCTAGTGCGTCGACGTCGCTGGTGCCGTAGGCGAGGCCCACGGGCAGCATGCCGGCGCTGCGCACCGCTTCGAGCAGTGCGTCGACCGTACCGTCATCGGGCAGGGTCAACAGATGGCTCAGATCCAGCACCACGGCAGCGCGGGAGAACAGTTGGGGGGGCCGTGCGTACGCGGCGCTCCAGCTCTTCGCAGAGTGCGGCGGCATCCACGCGTTTGATGCGTACGTTGGCTATGCCGACCTGGCCGAAGCGCAGGTCACAGGCGTCTTGTGTATCCATTCTTGCATTCATGGGCGTCGCTCTCCCGCGAGGCGGCGCTGGGGGGTATCGGGGTGGACGGGGCGTTCGCGTTCGGCCAGCCACGGCACATCGGGCAGGCCGTCGTGGTCCAGATAGGTTTCGCGCACGAAAGCATAGCTTGGCAGGTCTTTGGCGAGCAGGCTCACCTGTGGACCTTCCGCGCCCATGCGTTGCTGGCCCACTTCCTGGAAGCCGTAGGTGCCGTGGAACAGCACCACCACGTCGTCGCGCGGCTCCAGGAACACTTCGCAGGTCAGCAGCGGCACGCGCACTTCGGCAAAGCTGGTGACGTCGCAATAGAAGATGCGACCCAGCCCGTGGCGACGGTAGGCGTTGGCGATGACGATGCGATCGATGTAGGCGAACTGCGGATAGTGCTCGGAGAACCAGTGATAGTTCGGGCTGTCGTAATCGCGACCTTCGCGCAGGGCAATGAGGAACCCGGCCAGGTGGCCATCGATCTCGGCCACGCGAAAATAGTCCGCGTGTTCGTAGAAGTAGCGCAGCTGTGCCGCGTCCAGGGCGAGGATGGTGCGGCCGGCGGCGTTGTTGAGCGCCAGTACGGCATCCAGGTCGTGCTCGCGCACGTCGCGGATGGCAAGGGCCATTCGTTGCTCCGCTTTGCTGTGATTCGAGGGTAAGACCGTTGGATTGGCCCCGCGTGACGCCGCGCATTATGACATGTGACTGGCGGCCGCACATATCACGGCGCACCATGTAAAACCTTTGTAAAACGCCATCGGGCGTGCGAGCCGACGTATCAGCAGGCATGTCTTCCGGCAGGGGGAGGGTAGTGACTTCTCACGCATTGCACCACGCCTGCCGGTGGCTAATGATGCGCATATGTCCTGGTCAAACATTAATCACATCCGGCTGCTCCGGTACGCTGGTCTGACAACGTACCTGTGCGTCGCCCTGCCGTTGCTTCCCGGCAGCTGGAGCCTTGCTCAGGTCAATTCCTGGTGGAGCGATCCGGATATCTCCGGCTGGATCTTTTCCTACCTCATGTTTGGCGTCACCTATGTCCTGTTGACGCGGCGATCCACGCTCAATCGGCAGGCTGGACTGCCGCCGATCAGCCGGCTGATCGGCCTGGTGGTGCTGACTGGCTCGGCCATTGCCATGGGCTGGTTCAGCCAAAGCGGTCTGTCGGCCATGCTGATGCTGGTCATTGCCGTGGTGCTGCCGTGGCAGTTGCCGGTGGGGGCAGGGCTGGCTTGGATGCTGGCGCAGAACCTCATGCTTATTCCCATCATCGCCAGCTACAAGGGCTGGACCACGGTGACGGCGATTCTTCAGGTCTGCATGTACTTGGGGATATCTGCCCTGGTGTTCTTCACCTCGATGATCGCCAGCCTGCAGGCGGAGGAGCGCGAGGCGCAGCGCCGCCTCAATTCCGAACTGCGTGCCACCCGGGCGCTGCTGGCCGAATCCACCCGCATTGCCGAGCGCATGCGCATTGCCCGCGACCTGCACGATCTGGTCGGCCATCACCTGACGGCGCTCAGCCTGAACCTGGAGGTGGCGAGCCACCTGGTCAACGCGCAGGCGGCGGAACACGTGCAGAAAGCGCAGGTGACCGCCAAGCACCTGTTGTCGGACGTACGCGAGGTGGTGAGCGAGCTGCGCCAGGACGATGCCATCGATCTGACCCTGGCGTTGCGCAGCCTGACCGAGGGTGTGCCGGGCCTGAGTGTGCACATGGAAACGCCGCCCCGCTTCAGCGTGGAGGACCCTCGCCGGGCCCAGGTGTTGCTGCGCTGTGCGCAGGAAATCATCACCAATACGGCCCGTCATGCCGGTGCGCGCAACCTTTGGCTGCGCTTCGACTACGTTAATGCCAACTTGCTGGAACTCTATGCCCGCGACGATGGGCGGGGCGCGGCGAACTTCCGGCCGGGCAATGGCCTGTCGGGCATGCGCGAGCGCCTGGCCGAGTTCGAGGGCAGTGTCACGGTGGACTCGGCCATGGAGCAGGGCTTTGCCCTCAACGTGCGCCTGCCGCTGGGCGAGGTGCCGGAGCTGGCGCACACGCCGTCACGGTTCGAGCCTCCAGCGCTGGGCATGCTGTAGCCTTGCCGGGAGGTCGTGTAAAAATGTGTGGCCTGGAGCCTGATCTTGGGCTGCGCATGGTTCGCGCCGGAAGTTGTTTGCGCGCCAGACAAGGAAGATCGAGGGAATGTATGTCGATACACGACCGAGTGATGACGCAGGATGGCGGGCAAACAAATCCGGCCCGTAGGGTTGCTCGCAAGCGCCCGCCAGAAAGCGACGCGCGGCTTGACCTGACCGCCAGTCAGGTGCTGCGCCACGCGCCACTCCCTGGCGGGCGCTTGCGAGCAACGCGGACCATGAGCAGCCCAAGATCAGGCTCCCAACGCCGCATCGTTCTCCCCGTTGGTCGCGGGCATCGCACTCCGACCACTACTGTTTCGAGGATTCGCGATGATTTCCGTCTGTCTCGTTGACGACCAGAACCTGGTTCGCCAGGGTGTCCGTTCATTGCTGGACCTGGCGGAGGACATCCGCGTGGTGGCCGAGTGCGCCGATGGTGCCCAGGCTGTCCAGGACATCCCCCGGATAAAGCCCGACGTGGTGCTGCTCGACCTGCGCATGCCCAACATGAGCGGTCTGGAAGTGTTGCAGGCGCTGTCCGCCCGCAACGAATTGCCCCCCACCATCATCCTCACCACCTTTGACGACGATCAGTTGGTGCTACAGGGGCTCAAGGCTGGCGCCCGTGGCTATCTGCTCAAGGACGTCTCGTTGGAGCAACTGGTGGAAGCCGTTCGCACTGTCTCGGCTGGCGGCTCGCTGGTGGCCCCGATGGTCACACAGCGCCTGCTTGCCGGCGTCGGTCGCATGCAGAACCAGTTCACCAGCCTGGAACAGCCCGATCCCCTGACTGAGCGCGAGACAGAGATCCTGCGTCTGCTGTCGGGTGGCTACAGCAACAAGGAGATCGCCAACTCCTTGAAAGTGGCGGAGGGAACGGTGAAGAACCACGTTTCCAACATCCTCTCCAAGCTGGGGGTACGCGATCGCACGCGTGCCGTTCTGAAGGCGTTGGAACTGGGGATCGTCTAAAGACTGGCGCCACCCTGCGGAGCCTTGCCTGACGCCATTCGCGGGCGTCTGGTGGGGCTCCTTCGGGCAGTCTTTACGGCCGGATAGCGTTCGGGCGCGCGAGCAAGTAGTATCGGTGGCTTCGGCGCTGGCCGACCCCCGTTCATGCATGGATTCTTCGGGAATCTCCCGTGGCGGGCCGGTCTCCGGCGACTGCCCTTAGTGCCGTATACAGAGAGACGTGCGGAGAATCCCGGAATGATGCGTGTTCTTGAATTTATTGTTGCCCTGATCATCGTCGCGGTCGCGGCAGTGGTGGTGGGTGTGGTGATGCCCAGCAGCGGGCATATCGAACGATCGCTGGTAATCGGCAAGGACATGCGTCAGGTCTATGACGTGCTGAACAACTTCCGCCGTTTCCCGGAGTACTCCGAGCAGCGCGACGCTGACCGCAACATCAAGTTCGACTTCTCCGGCAAGGCCTATGGCCCGGGTGCTGAAGTGAGCTGGTCCAGCAACGACGGCAAGGTTGGCAGCGGCAAGTTCACCGTTGCATCGGCTGATCCGAGCTTCGACAAGGTCGACGCAACCGCCAAGAAGTCCACCGTCGTGTGGAACGTCGACAACGACTGGCGCGGCAACGACAAGCACTTCACGATCGACCTGGAGCGCAACGGCAGCCGCGGTCAGCTGACCAAGGCCACCTGGTCGTATGACGTCGACTACGGCTTCAACCTGATCAATCGTTATTCCAGCCTGTACATTCACGGTGATCCGGACGTGTTCGTTCAGGCCACCCTGAACAACCTGCAGAACGTGCTGGCTTCGGTCCAGAACGTCGACTACACCAAGCTGATCCCGTACATCGAGCAGACCCAGGCGACCCCGGTGCTGATGGTGTCGACCTCGATCGAGCGCAAGGGTGGTCTTGAGGCCCTCAACGACGCGACCGACAAGGCCGTTGGCGAGATCCAGGCTGCTGCCAAGAAGTTGGGCGTGACCACCACCGGTCCGCGCATCATCTACACCACCAACTACGGCGACCAGACCTACACCTTCGACGTGGCTGTGCCGATCAGTGCGACCAGCCTGAGCGTTGCCGGTCAGACGGTGGAACTGGCTGTCGCCAAGTCGCCTGACCTGAACCCCGCTGCCGCAAGCAGCAGTGCTGACGCTGCCACTGCTGGTGGCGACAACACCCCGGGTGGTCACGACCGCTTCGGTCGCCTGATCGTCGACAACGACGTGCGCGCCTTCCTCGCCTTCGGTGGCCCGGCCCTCAAGGCCGTGTGGAACGGTACCGCTGCCGGCGTCCCGCAGACCCGCGACCTGATGAAGGCCTACGCTCAGACCCACGGTTACAAGTTCGACGAAGTGGTGAACCGCTTCTACGACATCGAAGCCAAGCCGGAAGTGAAGCAGGGCGACGAAGTGAAGCAGTACGCCGAGTTCGACGTGTACCTGCCGCTGAGCTGGGCACCGGACCAGACCCCGGAACAGGCTGCCGGCATCAAGCCGCCGTCGCTCGACGACAGCAGTGACCAGGCTCCGGCCTCGTCCAGCACCGCCGCCGCTCCGGCCAGCGCCGCCAGCACCGGCAAGTAAGTCGCCCTGGCGTCAAGTATCGAGAAGGCCCTTCCTTGTGAAGGGCCTTTTCTTTTTGTGCCTCCGACGATCAGGTCACGCTGAACTTTTCGGTTAAAGTGCGGGTCCACGTCGCTGCTGGGGCCCGCGACTCGCGCGCAGCAAATGCACGCTACTGACTAATCCGGACATGATCGAAACCGAACAACTCACTCGTCGCTACGGTGCCCTTACGGCAGTGGACTCGCTGAGTTTCCGTGCCGAACCCGGGCAGGTACTTGGGCTTCTGGGCCCAAACGGCGCGGGCAAGACGACCGCGATGCGCATGATTGCCGGCTTCCTGTCGCCGAGCTCCGGCACCGCGCGCGTGTGCGGTTACGACGTGCGCAAGGAGCCACTGAAGGCAAAGCGCGCGCTGGGCTACCTGCCCGAAGGCGCGCCGAGCTATGGCGAGCTGACCGTCCGCGAATTCCTGGTCTTCATCATCCGCATGCGTGGCCTGCAGCGGGACGAAGGCGCACGGCGCTTTGAGCGCGTGGTGGGTGGCCTGCAACTGGAAGGCGTGCTCGACCAGTGCATCGACACCTTGTCGAAGGGCCTCAAGCGCCGCGTGGGTTTGGCGCAGGCCATCGTGCATAACCCGCAGGTGCTGATGCTGGACGAGCCCACCGACGGTCTCGACCCGAACCAGAAGCACACGGTGCGCCAGCTGATCGATCAGATGGCGCGCGACCGCACCATCCTCATCTCCACCCACTTGCTGGAGGAGGTGCATGCCTTGTGCAATCGCGTGGTGATCATCGCCAACGGTCGGCTGATGGTGGACGCGACGCCGGCGGAGCTCGAATCGCGCTCGCGCTATCACGGCGCGGTGTCGTTCAGCGCACCGGGCAGCGGCGTATCGCAGGAGATGCTGGGTCGGCTACCGCAGGTGGCCTCGATCGAAGTTGACCCGATGGATGGCCGCATCACAGTGTTCCCTCGCCCAGGCGAGCGCATCCTGGAACCGGTGGAAACCTTGCTGCGCCAACAGGGGCTTGAAGTGTCGGAAATCCAGTTGGAGCGTGGGCGACTCGACGAGGTGTTCCGTCAGATCACCACCGGCGCGGAGAGCAAGGAATGAGCCCGATCGCAGCGGTGACGCGCCGCGAATTGCGGAGTTACTTCGTGACGCCGGTGGCGTACGTGTTCCTGGTGATCTTCCTGGTGCTGTCCGGCATCCTCACCTTTTATGCGGGCGATTTCTACGACAGGAATCAGGCGGACCTGCAGCCGTTCTTTGTGATGCATCCCTGGCTTTACCTTGTGCTGGTGCCTGCGGTATCCATGCGCATGTGGGCGGAAGAGGCCAAGGGCGGCACGCTGGAGCTGCTGATGAGCCTGCCGCTGACGCTGGCGCAAGCCATGCTGGGCAAGTTCCTCGCGGCATGGATTTTCATCGGGCTGGCCTTGGTGCTGACCTTCCCGATCTGGATCACCGTGAATTACCTCGGGTCGCCGGACAACGGCGTGATCGTCGCCGGCTACCTCGGCAGTTGGTTGATGGCCGGCGCCTTCCTCGCCATCGGCGCCTGCCTTTCGGCGGTGACGCAAAGCCAGGTGGTGGCTTTCGTGCTTACGCTAGTGGTGTGCTTCCTGCTGATCCTGGTGGGGCAGCCGCAAGTGATGGAGTTCTTCCAGGGCGCGCTGCCGCGCAAGCTGGTGAATGCTTTGGCGCATCTGAGCATGGTGCGCCATTTCGAGGCGATTTCGCGTGGCGTGCTGGACTTGCGTGACCTGATGTACTTCCTGGCGACCATGGCCGCATGGCTCACGGCCGGTGTGTTGACGCTCGACCTGAAGCGGACGCCATGAGCTTGAAGCGCATCCACATCACTCGTCGTGCCGTCTTGCTGGCCGCCCTGGCCGCACTGGCTGCCCTGTTCGTCGTCGTCGTGCTGACCAGCAGCCGCTGGCGCATGGGGCGGGTGGATCTCACCTCCGACCAGCTCTACACGCTTACGCCCGGCACGGTTCATATCGTGGATGGGCTGCATGCGCCGTTGCGCTTGACGCTGTACTTCTCCAGTCACGCCACACGCGATATGCCGCAATGGCGAAGCTACGAGCAACGCGTGGCCGAGATGCTGCAGGAGATGGTCGCTCGCTCGCATGGCCGTTTGCGCCTGCAGATCGTCGACCCGGTGCCGTACTCGGACGACGAGGCGAGCGCTGAAGGTTACGGGTTGACGCCGATCAATGGTGGCACCAATGGCGAACGCGTGTTCTTTGGCCTGGTGGGCAACACCTTGCCGGCAGGCGGCGATGCGGATACCGGCGATGAGGATCGCTTGCCCAAGCGGGTGCAGGCGATTCCGCTGTTCGATCCCTCGCGCGAAACCTTCCTCGAGTACGACATCGCCAAGTTGCTCTATGAGCTGGATCAGCCGTCGAAACCCCATATCGGCCTGATCAGCAGCTTGCCGGTGCAGGGCAACCCCGTGATCGGTGAAGAACCCTGGACGGTCATGCGCCAGTTGGCGCAGCAGTTCGACGTCAAGTCGCTCGATCCTGCCCGGCTCAAGCAGATCGACGGCGACATCAAGGCATTGCTAGTGATTCACCCCAAGCACCTGCCTGTCGATGCGCAATATGCCATCGACCAGTACGTGCTCAATGGCGGGCATCTGGTGGTGTTTGTGGATCCGGTCGCGGAGATGGATAACACACCATTCGTCGACAGCAATGGCGTCACCGACGATCACAACTCGAACCTGTCACGCCTCTTTAGCGCGTGGGGCGTGCTGTACGACCCGCAGAAGGTGGTACTCGACCGTTCGCGCGCGTTGCGCATCGAACTGGCGGACAACAGCTCAAGCAATCACCCGGCCATGCTGGGGCTGGGGCAGCAGGAGCTCAATCACGACGACGTGATCACGGCGAGCCTGCAACGCATCAATGTGTCCAGCGTGGGTTACTTTGATTTGGCGCAGGGCACGCTCTCGCGACTGACGCCGTTATTGCAGTCGACCACCGACGCCGAGGTCGTGCCGAGCCAACGCGTACGGGAGTCGATCAATAATCCGGCGGCTTTGCTCGACAACTACAAGCCTGACAACATTCATTACGTGATCGCGGCGCGCGTGCGCGGACCATTCACCAGCGCATTTCCGGAGCGGTCGAACGACAAGGGTTATCGCGCGCGCGTCGACGGCAATGCCGAGGTCATCCTCGTTGCCGATACCGACCTCCTGAGCGACCGCCTGTGGGTGTCTTATGCGCAAAGCCTGCTGGGCCAGCCGCAGCTGAGCGCGATCGCCAACAACGGCGACCTGGTCACCAATATCGCCGACAACCTGAGCGGATCGTCGGCGCTGCTATCGATCCATGGTCGTGTCAGTTCGCAGCGACCTTTCACACGTGTGCTCGCCTTGCGTGGCGCGGCCGACCAGAAGTTCCTGGCGAAAATGCAGGAGCTGCAGCGCGAGCTGACCGTCACCCGCACGCGGTTGAGTGAGCTGCAGCCCGCCAAGACGAGCGGCCGCAGTGACTCCACGACACCGGAGCAGCGCGCGGAGATCGAGCAGTTCCTGCAGCGCCAGCTGGAGGTCAACAAAGAATTGCGCGATGTGCAGCACCAGTTCAACGCGGAGATCGATGCGCTCGGCTTGCGCCTGAAGTTCATCAACATCGTGTTGATTCCGGTGCTGGTGACGTTGTTTGGCCTGCTCTATGGCTGGCGCCGTTCGCGGCGTAGCCGTCGAAAGCGCGCGTGAGTTTCTACGCCAGCGGTGATGTGTCGCATCCTCGTGCTGTAGGCATGGTCGCGCGGCGTATGATGAGCGATCGTCGCTGACCAGGGGCAGGGCCGTTCGATGATGGCAAGCGTGCTCAAGTGGATCGTGCCCTGGGAGTTCTCCTGGGTCTTTCTACTGTCCTTCATCGGTTTCAGCGTGTTTTATGTTCGTGGCTGCCGTCGCCTGCATGTCAGCGTGGGACGTCGCCTGTCGTTCTGGGTTGGCATGGCGCTGATCTACGTGTCCCTGCACACGTACCTGGATTATTTCTTCGAGCATGAATTCTTCATGCATCGTATCCAGCAGATCGTGCTGCACCATCTGGCGCCGTTGCTGATCATCGCGTCGTATCCGGGCACGGTGCTGCATAAGGGCTTGCCGTTCCGGTGGCGGCTGCGTCTGTTGAGGCCCGCGCGGCGCTCCTGGCCGTGGCGTTTGGCCAGTGCGGTGTGGTGCAACCCGGCCGTGGCCACAGTGGTGTTCGTGGCCTTTATCCTGATGTGGCTGGTGCCGTCCATGCAGACGCTGGCGATGCTGGACTGGCGCATCTATCGCTTCATGAACTGGTCGATGCTGGCCAGCGGTTTCACCTACTGGTGGCTGGTGCTGGACCATCGCCCGCGTCCGCCGGGCCGTATGACACCGGGCATCCGCGTGTTGTCGCCGGGCATCACCATGACGCCGCAGATCCTGGCCGGCGCCATCGTGACGTTCTCTAAGCACGATCTCTATCCAATCTTCGAGATCTGCGGTCGCGCGTTCACTTTCAACGTGCTTACGGCCCAGCTGGTGGGCGGCGTGATCATGTGGGTGCCCGCGGCGCTGATCGAGTCCGCCGGTGGATTGCTGGCGATGCGTCAGTGGCTGCAGCTCTCGCGTAGCGGACGCATTCGGCGCAAACCCTGGCCAACGCGTCGCACGCCTGCAGCTGCGCAGCCATAAAACACTTGCCACTCGCAGGAACACCGGTTGTGCGCGACGCGTAGCCTGCGTCGCAGCGGTGGATCAGTCGCTCGCGCCTGTGGCATTGGCGGGGCGCGCGACGAAGTCGGCATCCAGCGTACTGCCGTCGCCGAAGGTGAGCGTCACCTTGACCTTGTCACCGATCTTCACCGGTGATGCTGCCTTCATCAGCATCAGATGGTACCCACCGGGCGACAATTCGGTTTTGCCGTGTGCGGGAATGGGCAGATCGTCGACCATCGCCATGCGGCTGACACCGCCTTGCTCGCTACTCTTGTGCAGCATGGTGCTGGCGTAACTGGCGCTGCGCGCGCCATGCAGCGTGGCGGGCTGGTCGCTGGTGTTCTCGAGCGTGACGTAGGCGCCTGCGGGAAGGTCGCCCGGCAGCACGCGTATCCACGCCTGACTTGCGCGAATGTGCTCGGCTTCCGTGGCCTGCGCAGTGATCGCGAACATCAGTCCGGCGGCGAGCAGGGGCAGGGTGCAGGCGACACGAAAGCTCATGATTTGCTCCCCAGGCTCAGCAGCAGATGCAGGTCGTGGACCATGTCGTCCTGCGAATTGTTCGGTGTGGCCAGCAAGCGAGCCTTGCCATTGGCGTCGAACACGTAGATGGCCGAGCTGTGGCTCACTTCGTACTGCCCGTCGGCGCGGTCGGGTTCGCGGGTGAAGGCGGAACGGTAACGCTTGCTCAACGCCTCGATTTCACGCGGCGAGCCCGACAGACCGATTGCGCGCGGATCGAAGGCATTGACGTAGGCATGCATGACCTCGGGCGTGTCGCGCGCGGGGTCGACGCTGACGAACAGGATGCGCGCGCCGTCGGCGAGTGGCCCCAGTCGCTGCATGACTACGTGGAGCTGTGCCAGGGTCAGCGGGCAGACGTCGGGGCAGTGTGTGTAGCCGAAATAGAGCAGCACGACCTTGCCGCGATAGTCCTGGCCGCTGACGTTCTTGCCCTGGTCGTCGACCAGATGGAAGTCCAGGTCGGGCATGTGGCCGGAGACGTTGGTGAGCTTCCATTCAACCCCATCGTCGCGATGGCAACCGGTGAGCAACGATGCACCGAGCGCCAGCATCAACAGCATCAGCCAGTGGCGGGTGCGACAAAGCTTCATGCGAGAATCGATGGGAATCATTCCGGCAGCATACGACACTGGCTGCCGGGCCGGAGCCCTGCAAGTCGAGGAGCCATGTATATGCGACAACCTGCCTTTGCGACGGGCTTGCTGGTCGGGCTGGCCGGGGCCAGCGCGGTCGTCCTCGGTGCATTCGGTGCACATGCTTTGCGCGACGTGCTCGACGCGCGCGGCACGGAGCTGTGGCACACGGCGGTGAGCTATCACTTCTGGCATGCGCTTGCACTGGCCTTTGCCGTTATGGCGACAAAGGGCCGTGCAGCGCGCGTCGCCTTGATCGCGTATGTCATCGGCATCGTGGTCTTCTGCGGCAGCCTTTACGCGCTAGCCCTGGGTGCGCCGCGCTGGTTCGGTGCGATCACGCCGGTGGGCGGCCTGGCCTTTATCGTGGGCTGGATCGCGCTGGGTATCGGGCTGACAGGCCGTGAGGCGCGCTGAGCGAACTCAGACACGATCCACGCGGGCGGCGTAGCAACCCGGTCGCGCAATATGGATGTGGAGATAGGCGACGCTGTCGTCCGCGAACAGGCGTTCGATCAGCGGTTCCAATGCCGTGCCCTGGACGACGTCCGCATCGCGCAACATGCCGTGTTCGTCGAAGCCGCGCACGGAGAGCAGGCGACGGCGCAACTGGTCGGGTACCTCGTCGAGGCGGTCGTATTGCGTTTCGCCTTCGCGAATGTAGATGGCATGCGTGGAGCGGAAGGGTGAATTCGCAGGCTGGTGTTCGTAGTTAAGCAGGATCAGCGATTGCCCGGGTTCGGCATCGGTCAGGCTGATGCGGCAGGGGTATCCGTGTGCGCGGTCGGCCGTCACGCGCATGGCGCGGCGTTCGGTTAGCGCTTCATCGGGCAGGGCGAATAGTTCGGCGAAGGGTTCGGCGGGGAGACCGGAAAGGCGGAAGTGCATGAGGGGAACTCCGTCGGGGGCGATGAGTTCCAGCTTCCCGCGACGTCGCTTCGGCGACCATCCGATTCTTGCGGCCCCGTCAATCCACCCGAAATACCTGGACGGATTCGCACTCGGGGCAGCGGTAGCTCTGTAGTTCCGCGTCCTGCTCCTCCGCCCATTTGCGAGCCTCGGCGGGCAGCGCCTTATGGGGCTCCATCTCGACTTTCGAGCCTGTGCGCGAACAGGTATCGCACAGCACGGGGCCATCGGGGATTTGCGGATAGGGCTGGTTGTTAGCCATGGCGGTTCTCCGGAACGTGACGAAGGAGACCGAAGCTAGCGCCGACGTCGTGCAGGTCGCGTCGAAGCGGCATGAACAACGGACGTGCTCAAGATTCAGTCGTTCTCGTCGTCTTGTACCGGCGCGGACGTGTCGCGCTTCAGCCGTCCTTGCTTGCGCAACGCTTCACGCAGAACGAATTCGATCTGCGCATTCACGCTGCGCAGATCGTCATCGGCCCAACGCTGCATGGCCTCGAGCACTACAGCGCTGATGCGAAGCGGGTAAGCCTTTTTCTCAGCCGCCATACAGCGTGCCGGCATTCACTACCGGTTGCGTGGCGCGATCGCCGCACAGCACCACAAGCAGGTTGCTCACCATGGCGGCCTTGCGCTCTTCGTCCAGTTCCACGACGCCTTGTGCCTTCAGCCGGTCCAGTGCCATGGCCACCATACCAACCGCGCCGTCGACGATGCGCTCACGCGCCGCGACGATGGCGCTGGCCTGCTGGCGCTGCAGCATGGCTTGGGCAATTTCCTGCGCGTAGGCGAGATGGCTGATGCGTGCCTCGACGACGCGCACGCCAGCCTTGTCCAGCCGTGCCTGGATCTCGTCGCGCAAATGGTTGTTGATTACTTCGCCGTGGCTGCGCAGGGCGGGCTTGCCGTCGTCGTGCGCATCGTAGGGATAGTTCTGCGCCATCTGGCGCAACGCCGACTCGCTCTGGATGGTCGCGAAATTCTCGTAGTCGTCCACGCAGAACACGGCTTCGGCGGTGTCGACGACCTGCCACACCACCACCACGGCGATCTCGATGGGGTTGCCGTCGCTGTCGTTGACCTTGAGCTTGCTGCTTTCGAAGTTACGCACGCGCAGCGAGACACGGCGGCGCGTGCAGAACGGGTTGGTCCAGCGGAGACCCTCCTCGCGCACGGTGCCGTGATACTTGCCGAACAACTGCAGTACCTGGCCTTCGTTAGGGGCCACCTGGAAGAAGCCCTTGGTCATGAATACCGTGACGACGTGGATGGCGATACCCACCGCGCCCATCAGCGCGTGTTGGGTGAGGAGTGCATAGCCCTCGCAGGCCAGGCCAAGCAGGGCGAGAAAGATCACGACGGCGACCGTCGGTATGCCAGCGGTCGAAAAGCCTTGCTGCTCGTTCATGGTGGTTCCCCTTGAGGTCAAGAAATTAGATATCAATTTGATATCTAATTTCAAGGGAGGGTCACCAATCTCGGGTAGCCACGGTGCCACGCAGTACGGAAGGGGCCAGTTCCTGGGCTGGGGCGACTTGAGCTATCCGCATCTGGCCGAACAGGTTGGACAGGTTGGCAAAGTGCCAGGGATCACCATCGCCCGTGTCCAGCGCGATATGGGCGCTGTCGAAGCGGCCGAGCGCGGCGTCGAAGCTCTGCCAGCGGCCGTCGACCCAGGCCTGCACCCACGCATGCGGAACGAATACCCGCGAGCTACCCGCGTAGTGATCGGCGTAAACCATGCCGGTCACCACCCGCGCGGGAATGCCCCGTGCCCGCGCCAGCGCCGCCAGTAGTACGGCGTACCCTTTGCAGTCGCCCTGGCGGGTTCGTGCCACTTCAAGGGCGGAGGCGTAGCCACCGTTGCCGCTGTGGCCGGCGAGGTAGCTGCTGGTGAAGGCGAGCAGGCGGTTCATCGTCTGCAGGTCGTCGCTGGCGCCTTGGGTGGCGTTGGACGCCAGTGCACGCAGTTCCGGCGCATCGGACTGCAGCCAAGCGTTCGCCTCGGTGTCCTGCGCTGTCGGCCCCGGCTGCCCACCGGCTGTGGCGTTACCGATTTCGACCAGCCAGTCGCCGTGCCCCAGCGAAAAGACGCGCTGTTCGTCGGTGGCGATCACGGGGCGTGCATCGTCGTCCGTTGCGTGGATGACATAGCGCAAGACTTCCTGGCGCATCGACGCGGATACCCGCTCCGGCGAATCGACCATCGCCGCGCGGAGCATGTCGATGTCCTGCACCGGGGCCAGCGCGCATGCCTGGCTGCAGGCCAGCATGTCCAGTTCGTGGCCGAGCATTTGCAGGGAGCCTTTGCGGGTCTCTCCGCGCGCATTGATCCACAGATCCATGTACTGCGTACCACGTGGCGTCTGCAGCGTTTCGCGCTGATGGCTCAGCAGTTCCGGGCCGTCCGGGAGCGCAATGCGTTCGCTGCCCAGCACCTCGACGTCCACGGAGGCCACGCTACGGCTGGCGGGGTCGAACAGGTTCAGCGTGTAGTGCCCGGCATGGTCGACGGCGCTCGCCATGGCTTGCCGCTGGCCATCACTGAGCAGGGCACCGGTAGGCCATGGCAGGCTGGTCACGGTGGAAAGACCGGCTACCGTGGAGGTGACTGCGTACTGGCCGTCAGGCTGCCGTCGGCCATCGACGATGTTGCTGGAGGCGGACAGGGTGCTTTTCGCGTAAAAGCCCAGCGGCTGGCCATCGAGGGTTTCCACGCTGCGCGTCAATACCGCCATGGGCGTGGTTTTGCCGCTGCGCTCCAAGGCAATTTGCAGGTCCTGGGTGGTGGTCACCACGTCGCCATCGCGCACACGGTCTATGCGTAGATGGCCAATCTTGCGACCGCCCAGCTGCACCGACATCCAGGTGGTGTTCGTTGCGGCCGCGCTTTCCCGGGCCTGCGCGAGAACGCAGGGGGAGGGGCTCAGCGCGAACGCCATCGCTAGCGCGGCAAGCCACTTGCGCATAGGTCGCTCCGTGGGGACGGTGACAATTGCAGTCAACGCCGGTTCGCGACGTTCGTCAATGGAATCTGCGTGATGACGAGATGACGTCTGGCCCGATTCGGCGAGCGCACGCTTACAATGGCGCTTTGCCATCTCCGGGGAGAGACCGATGAAGCCATTTGGCACGCCTTATTCCGATCATGCGCTGCGCGTGCTGCTGCTGGGGTCGGGCGAATTGGGCAAGGAGGTGGCCATTGAACTGCAGCGCTACGCCGTGGAGGTCATCGCGGTCGATCGCTATGCCGACGCGCCGGCCATGCAGGTGGCGCATCGCAGCCATGTCATCGACATGCTGGATGGCGCTGCACTGCGCGCCATCATCGAAAAGGAAAAACCCGATCTGGTCGTGCCGGAGATCGAAGCCATTCACACCTCCACGCTGGTCGAGCTGGAGAAGAACGGCCTGCACGTGATTCCCACGGCGCGCGCCGCGTGGCTCACGATGGATCGCGAAGGTATCCGCCGCCTTGCCGCCGAAGAATTGAAACTGCCGACCTCGCGCTACCGCTTCTGCGATACCGAGGCTGAGTACCGCGATGCGGTCGCCTCGATCGGCCTGCCGTTCGTCATCAAGCCGGTAATGAGCTCTTCTGGCAAGGGCCAGAGCGTGGTGCGCCAGGAAAGCGAACTGCAGCACGCGTGGGACTATGCGCAATCCGGCGGGCGTGCGGGCAAGGGGCGCGTGATCGTGGAAGGGTTCGTCGACTTCGATTACGAGATCACCCTGCTCACCGTGCGTCACACGGACGGCGTCAGCTTCTGCGCGCCGATCGGCCATCGCCAGGAAGACGGCGATTATCGCGAATCGTGGCAGCCGCAGCCGATGAGTCCGGTGGCGTTGGCCGAAGCGCAGCGCCAGGCCGAAGCCATTACGGGGGCGTTGGGCGGCTGGGGCGTGTTCGGCGTGGAGTTCTTCGTGAAGGGCGATCATGTGATCTTCTCGGAAGTGAGCCCGCGCCCGCACGACACCGGTCTGGTCACACTGGTGTCGCAAGACCTTTCGGAGTTCGCGCTGCACGCGCGCGCCATCCTCGGTTTGCCGATCCCGGCGATCCGCCAACTGGGGCCGTCCGCGTCGTGCGCGGTGCTGGTGGAGGGCGAGGGTGCCGCGCCGCGCTATCACGGCGTGGCGGATGCGCTGAAGGAGCCGGACACGCAGTTGCGTATCTTCGGCAAGCCAACCGTGAAAGGCCGTCGTCGCATGGCGGTCACGTTGGCGCGCGATGAAAGCGTGGATGCTGCCAAGGCTAAAGCTATCCGGGCCGCGAAGGCGCTGCGGATCGAGCTTTAGTCTTGGCATCCTCACCCTGATGGGGTGAGGATGGTACGAGTCAGGCCGTGGCGGCAGTGATGCGTGAACGCCCGGATTCAACAGGTTTGTCGCAACAGTTCACCACTGGAGGTAAGGATGGAGCCGTCGGGATTCGCGCATTGGCTGGTCGTCGTTGTCGAGACGTTTGCCGCCCTGTTTCTTTTGCTGCTGGCGCTGCTGGTGGTGGTGATCGCTGTGGTCTGGCTGGTGGACCGCAACCAGACCAGCAACTCGGTGCTGCGCAACTTCCCCGTCATCGGCCACTTTCGTTATTGGTTCCTGCATCTGGGCGAGTTCTTCCGCCAGTACCTGTACTCCAGTGATCGCGAAGAGCTGCCGTTCAACCGTGCGCAACGCATGTGGGTGTATCGCGCGGCCAAGAACGTGGACAACACCAATGCGTTCGGCTCAACTCGCGACCTGCGTGGCGAAGGCGTGCCGTTCTTCGTCAACGCGCCGTTCCCCGCGCTGGGCGACCGGCACATCAAGCCGCGGCCCGTCACGCTGGGGCCGTACTCGCGCGAGCCGTATCAGCACGCGGCGTTCTTCAATATCTCCGCGATGAGCTTTGGCGCGCTGTCCGCGCCGGCGGTGAGCGCCCTGTCGCGTGGTGCCAAGAAGGCTGGCATCTGGATGGATACGGGCGAGGGCGGCCTGGCGCCGTATCACCTCGAGGGCGGTTGCGACATCATTTTCGAGATCGGCACTGCCAAGTACGGCGTGCGCACACCCGATGGCAAGCTGGATGACCAAAAGCTCCTGGCAATCTGCGCCCATGCGCAGGTGAAGATGGTGAGCATCAAGCTGGGGCAGGGCGCCAAGCCCGGTATGGGCGGCCTGCTGCCGGCGGCCAAGGTGACGCCGGAGATCGCCGCGATCCGTGGCATTCCCGTGGGCGAGGACTCGCAGAGTCCAAATCGTCACCTGGATATCGGCAATGTGCAGGAGCTGATGGATTCCATCCATCACATCCGCGAACTCACCGGCAAGCCGGTCGGTTTCAAGGCGGTGTTCGGCGGCGTGGATTGGATCGCCGACCTATGCGAAGAAGTGAAGAAGCGCGGCATCGAAAGCGCACCCGACTTCATCATCGTCGATGGTTCGGAAGGTGGCACCGGCGCCGCGCCGCAAACATTGATGGAAGGCGTGGGCCTGCCGTTGCACGAAGCGTTGCCGGCTCTGGTGGACCTGCTGGTGGTGAAGGGCCTGCGCGATCGCATCAAGGTGATCTGCTCGGGCAAATGCATCACTGCCTATGACGTGGCGTGGGCGCTGTCGATCGGTGCGGATTTCGTCAACTCCGCGCGTGGCTTTATGTTGGCGCTGGGCTGCATTCAGTCCCTGCAATGCAACCGCAATACCTGTCCCACGGGCATCACCACGCAGAACCCGAAGTTGCAGCGCGGACTGGTGGTGGCGGACAAGAGCGAGCGCGTGGCGAACTACGCCACCAACGTCATGCACGAGGTCGGCATCATCGCGCACAGCTGTGGTGTTGAAGAGCCGCGCCAACTCAGTCGCTCACATTGCCGCGTGGTGGGCGACGATGGCCTCTCTGTGCCGCTGGTGAAGCTGTACCCGTATCCCATCGTGCCGCGGGCACCAACGCAGCACGCTTGATCCGTTGAAGAAGACGGCCGGCGTTACGCCGGCTGTCTTGGGCGCGCTGTTCCCCGCACTCACGGGGCTTGGTGCTGTGGCGTCGACGCGCTCAGGCCTCAGCGGCAAGTTCGTTGAGTTGCTTCTGGAGCGACTTGTAGTCCACCTTGAGCTGTTTCTGTTCGAACCGGATGGCGAACTTGGTTGCTTCGCGCACGCGCCTGGTTTCGTCCGTGGCGGTGATCACGACGAGGCTGTATTGACCCTCTTCGAGTGTTTCACCGAGAGCCTGAAGATCACCGCGCGAGATGCCTGATTCGATGTGGCCGGCAATCACTCCGGCCGCTCCGCCGACGGCGGCACCAGCCAGCGCGCCCACGGCCAAGGTGATGGCCGGGAACAAGGCGAGGCAAGCGCCTACCGCAAGACCGATGCCTACGCCCTCCCAGCCTTTCGTATGTTCCGCCTGTTCGCGTTTGCGCACGAGGCTGATCTTGCCGTCCTTCTTCACCACGATGGCTGCGTCGTAGGTGTCGATACCTTGCGCATCACCAAACACGTACTCCACGGCGTCGAAGCCGGCCATGGCGGCCTCCTTGTCGGGATAGGTCATCGTGAACAGTTGATAGTTGTCGTACGTCATGGGGCGTTTTCCTCGAGTGTGCACGGGACGTTCCGTGCACACTCGTTTTAGCGACTCTGGCGCTGGCGCTAAATCGGGGATTGGAGATGCAGGCTGTAGAGGCATGTCCTTCGTGGTTGTAGCGTTTGTGCAGTTGCGTGTAGGCAGAGTGCGGGGCTTGTACGCATGGCATTGCTGGATGCATCCGTCATGACGACGCAACTCGTTGATTGTGGTCACCGTGCCATCACGTGTGGGACGGCATCTTTCCGTGGTCATCCCCCTTCGCACGGCTCTGCTGGCTACATGACGTGGCTAGGTCGCCGTGCGTTATGACCTAAGGAGATTGCCGCATGATTCCCAAGACGATGAAGGCTGCCGTTGCGCATCATTTCGGTGAGCCGCTGCGCATCGAGGAAGTGCCCGTGCCGGTACCGTCGCGCGGCGAAGTGCTGGTGAAGATCGTGTCCACCGGTGTCTGTCATACCGATGTGCACGCTGTAGATGGCGACTGGCCGGCGAAGCCGAATCCGCCTTTCATTCCCGGCCATGAAGGCGTGGGTGTGGTGGTTGCGTTGGGCGAGGGTGTGGACAACCTCAAGCTGGGCGATCCCGTGGGCATTGCCTGGCTGCACGATGCGTGCGGCCACTGCGAGTACTGCATCACCGGCTGGGAAACCTTATGCGAAGCGCAGCACGACAGCGGCTACAGCGTGGATGGCAGTTTCGCTGAGTACGCGATCGGCAATGCGGCGTACGTGGCGCGTCTTCCGCACGACGTGGATTTCGCGTTGATGGCGCCGGTTCTCTGTGCTGGTGTGACGACCTACAAAGGCATCCGCGAAACCGAAGCGCGTCCGGGCGAATGGTTGGCCATCTCCGGTATCGGCGGTTTGGGGCATCTGGCCATCCAGTACGCCACGGCCATGGGCCTGCAGGTGGTGGCGGTGGACGTTGCCGACGACAAGCTGGCATTGGCACGCAAGCTGGGTGCCGCAGCGACTGTCGATGCGCGTCAGCCCAATGCCGTGGAAGAAGTGCTCGACATCACCGGTGGCGGTGCGCACGGTGTGCTGGTGACGGCAGTGTCGCCGCCGGCATTTTCACAAGCGCTTGGCTTCATCCGTCGACGCGGCACCATGAGCCTGGTGGGTCTGCCGCCCGGTGATTTCGCCACACCCATCTTTGATGTCGTGCTCAAGCGTCTGACCATTCGTGGGTCCATCGTCGGCACGCGCAAGGACCTCGCCGAAGCGGTGGCTTTTGCCGCAGAGGGCAAGGTCGTGCCGACCATCGAGCGCCGCCGGCTGGAAGACGTGAACGACGTGCTGCAGGGCCTGCGCGAAGGGCATATCCAGGGGCGTGTGGTGCTCGACATCGCCCACCCCTGATCAACACCCTTGCAGGAGCGCACGATGCGCGCCTGCAAGAGTCAGGGATCCGCCATCTCCACCCAGCCTTCGCTGGTGCGTATCTGCAACGGGCGGAAGTTGCGCTTGTAATCCATTTTCGGATGCCCGGCGATCCAGAAGCCCAGGTAAATCCAGGGCAAGCCGCGGCGGCGGGCGAGCGCCACCTGTTGCAGGATGGCGAACGTGCCCAGGCTGCGTGCCGTCTCCTCGGGGTCGTAGAACGTATAGACGGCCGAAAGGCCTTGCTGGCACACGTCGGTAACGGCCACGCCGAGCAGGCGCGAACCCTGGCGGAACTCCAGGAACATCGTGGGGCTCCATGGCGCGGTCAGGAACCGGCGGAAGTCGCTGGCGTCCGCCTCGTCCATGCCGCCGCCCGGGTGGCGCTGGCGCAGGTAACGTTCGTAGAGCGTATGGCGCTCGGCGTTGTAGCCGGCCATCGATTCGATGACCGTCAGATCCTCGTTGCGCTTGAGGCAGCGCCGCTGTCCGCGATCGGGGGCGAAGCGCGCTACGTCGATGCGGCAAGGCGTGCAGGCCCGGCAGTTGGTGCAATAGGGGTAGTAAAGGTGCCCACCGGCCCGCCGGAAGCCGCGCTCCAGCGCTGGACCGTATAACTGGTCCAGCTGCGGCGCGGCCGGATCGATCACGAGGTTCTGTGCCGTGCGCTCGGCAAAGTAGCCGCAGGCGTGCGGCAGGGTTTGGAAGAGGCGGACACGATCAGAGCGCATGGCCTGATTCTATGTCTGGTTTGGGTCACTGTGTCACTAGCTGAAATGTGATAGCCGGATGTGACAGCCCAGGCAGGGTCAGATAACGCCCATGTACCGGAGCATCAGGATCACAAAGGCGCCGGCCACGGCCAGCATGACGATCCGGCGCATCCGGGTGGCCACGCTCTTGCGCTGCATCTCTGGCGTGGGGTTGCGGGCCAGGGCCAGTTCCTCCCCATGGCGGACCACCGGCTCGATGCCCAGCTCCTTGAGCATGGCGCGGGCGCGGGTGTAGTCGTCTGCCTTGGTGACCCAGACCTGGGCCCAGTTGTCCCGGTCTTCATGGCGTTGTGAGTAGCTGAAGCGCTGGTAGCTGGGGCGGCGGTAGTTGGAGCGGTTCTCGATCGTGTACTCGATCCCCTGGTCGGCCATCAACTTGGCGACGCGGTCAATGTTTTCCTGGCGGGGCGAGGTGTAGAGCTGACGCATGGGGGAGCCTTGGTTCGTCGCCGGTCGGGCGCGGCTGGCCGAGGAGGCCGGCCAGCTTCATTTTATTACTACGGTGGCCGGGCGGCTTAGCCGCGCAGGCGGATCAGGCCTTCCTGGGCCGTCGAGGCCACCAGCCGGCCGTCACGGGTGAAGATCTGGCCGCGCGCCAGGCCGCGGGCGCCTTGCGCCGTCGGGCTGTCGAAGGAGTACAGCAGCCACTCGTCGGTACGGAACGGGCGGTGGAACCATAGCGCATGGTCCAGGCTCGCCATCTGCACGTTGTGTGTGTAGTACGAGATGCCGTGCGGCAGGGTGGCCGTGCCGATCAGGTTGAAGTCGGAGGCGTACGCCAGCAGCGCGCGATGCAGTTCGGGCGAATCGCCCACTGGCGCAGTCAGGCGGAACCAGATGTGCTGGATCGGCGGGCGCTTCACCGGGTGCAGCTTGTCCTGCGGCCACACATGGCGGAATTCGAACGGTGCATCCACGCCCAGCCAGCGTTGCAGCTTCTCGGGCAGTTTGGCCAGCTGTTCCGGCGGCATCGGCTGCATGGGCTCGATGTCTTCGGGCATGGGCACCTCGGGCATCGACGACTGGTGTTCGAAGCCGGTTTCCGGCACTTGAAACGAAATCGAGCCATTGAGGATCGGCTGGCCGTGCTGGATGGCCACCACCCGGCGCGAGGAGAACGTGCCACCGTCGCGGGTGCGCTCCACGCTGTAGACGATGGGTGCATTGATGTCGCCAGCGCGCAGGAAATAAGCGTGCAGCGAATGGGCCTCGCGCCCGGTTTCAACCGTGCGCTGGGCGGCCGACAGTGCCTGGCCCAACACCTGCCCGCCAAACACGAAATGCGTGCCGATGTCCCGGCTTTGGCCGCGGAAGAGGTTGTCCTCGAGGCGCTCGAGTTCGAGCAGGTCGACGAGTTCGCGGACGTTGTTTTCCGTCATGGAAAAAAGCTCGGCGGAGGTAAGAGACCGGCGATTATAGCTGGCGCCCCGCCGCCGCTTCAGTGGTTGGGTGACGGAAGCCGTTCCAGCCCGCTGCCGTCCAGCACCTCGACCCAGGGGAATAGCGGGCCTGGGTCGAGCTTGCGCGGCACTTCCAGCGACGGATCGTTGCTGGCGGGCAGCCGGGCCGTATCCAGGTCCTCATGGCCGGCGATCAGGTGCAGCAGGGGGTAGTCCTGCCTCAGCCGGGCCAGCAGCGCCCGCAGGGCCGCGACTCGGCCGGGGTGTACGGCTCGGTCATGGTCTGGCGGCGCGAATCCCACCAGTCCGGGTACCGGCCCAGGTTCACCAGCTCAATGCCGATGGAGTTGGGGTTGTGGCCGCGTACGTGGTTGGCCACCCGGTTGCCGGGCACGTATTGGTAGATGCTGCCGTCACGGTCGATATAGAAGTGCCCGCTGGCGCCTGCACCACTCTCGTAGAGCGCCCGCTCGCCGTACTCGCGGGCGGTGGCCAGATCAGGCAGCTCGGTGCAGTGGATCACCACCATTTCCACCGCACTGGCGGGGCGCTCGGGCAGCAGGGAAACGTAGGGCAGGGGCTGGTCGACGATGTTTACAGGCATACCGGCCAGTCTATCCGCCGTCTCCCGGGACGTCGCCTGTTACGATGCGCGCCCATATAGACGCTGTTTCGGAGACCGCGATGCGCGGCCAGATCATTCTTTCGCATGGCTCGGACTCCGGTCCGGATGCCACCAAGGTCAGCGTGCTGGCTGCTTTCGCCGAGTCGCTGGGTTGGAAAACCCAGCGCCCGGACTACCGTACCGACGACCTGCAGGGTTTTGCCGGCTCGATCGATCCGCGCATCAAGCGGCTGGTCGCCGCCATCGATACGCTGGATGCCCCGCCGGTGCTGGTCGGCTCCAGCATGGGTTCCTTCGTGTCCGGGCTGGCCTCGTTGCAGCGCCCGGTGGCAGGCCTGTTCCTGCTGGCCACGCCCAGAGAGATCCCCAGTTACCGGCAGGCTTTCGATGTCGCCGATGGCGTTCCCACACTGCTTTATCACGGCTGGCGCGATGACGTGTGCCATCCGGAAGGGATGATCGACTTCGCCGGCCGCCGCCGTCTGCCGCTGATCGTGGTCGACGATGACCACCGATTGGTCGACAGCGTCGATCGTATCGTCGAGCAGTTCGGCCTGTTCCTCGCTGGGTTGCCGACATGAGCGCATTCTTCGCCACCTGCCCCAAGGGGTTGGAATACCTGCTACGCGACGAACTGGCGGCGCTGGGGGCCGACGACGTCCGCGAGGCGCTGGCCGGCGTGCATTTTTCCGGCACGCTGGAAACCGCCTACCGCGCTTGCCTGTGGTCGCGTCTGGCCAGTCGCGTACTGATGCCGTTGGCTGAGTTCGATGCCGCCACGGACGACGCGCTTTACGGTGGCGTGCAGTCCATCGATTGGTCAAAGCACCTGGGCCCACGCGCCACACTGGCGGTGGATGCCAACTCGGCGCAAAGCAAACTCACGCACAGCCAGTTCATCGCCCAGCGCGTGAAGGATGCTGTGGTCGACCAGTTCCGCCAGCGCGACGGCTCCCGTCCGGACGTGGACACCGACGAGCCGGACGTGCGCATCAACCTGCGCCTGCGCCGCGATAGGGCCACGCTGTCGATCGACTTGGCCGGCGCACCGCTGCATCGTCGCGGTTGGCGAGAGCAGCAGGGCGAAGCACCGCTGAAGGAAAATCTCGCCGCCGCCATGTTGTTGCGTGCTCGCTGGCCGGAGATCTATGCCGAGGGCGGGGCACTGCTCGACCCCATGTGCGGTTCCGGCACGCTGTTGGTCGAAGGCGCGTGGATGGCCGCGGATGTCGCGCCCGGCCTGCATCGCGAGTACTACGGATTCTTGGGCTGGGCGCAGCACGACATCGCACTGTGGCGCGGCCTGCTGGACGAGGCGCGGCAGCGTGCCGATACCGGCCTGCGCGCTCTGCGTGCGTGTTTCTTCGGTAGCGACGCTGACCCGCGCATGGTGCAGACCGCCAAGCGCAACGCTCAGGAGGCTGGCGTCGCTGGGTTCCTGACGCTGGACAAGCATGACGTCACGCATGTATCGCCGCCACCGGGTTACAGCCGTGGCTTGGTGATTACCAACCCTCCGTATGGCGAGCGCCTTGGCGACCGTGGCGAGATGCCCCGTCTGTATCGGGCTATCGGCGAAACCCTGCGCGAACGCTTCGCCGGTTGGCGCGCGGCCGTGCTGGCGGGCGATGCCGAGCTGGGACATGCCATCCCGCTGCGCGCGGAGAAGAAGTACGCGCTTTACAACGGTGCATTGGAAACCGTGCTGCTGATCTTCGAGCTTCACGCGCGCAGTGAAACGCCGCGCGAGGTGAAGCCGCTCTCCGAGGGCGCGCAGATGCTGCGCAACCGCATGGAGAAGAACCTGCGCCACTTGCGCAAGCGGCTGGAGCGCGAAGGCATCCATTGCTGGCGTGCCTACGACCAGGACATGCCGGAGTACGCGGCGGCCGTCGATGTCTACGGCGACGAGAATGATTCGTTGTGGCTGCACATCCAGGAATACCGCGCACCGGCCGAGATTCCGGTGGAGACGGCACGCCAACGCCTGCGCGAGATCGTGCGCGTGGCCGGTGAAGTGCTGGGCGTGTCGCGCGACCGCATCGCGCTGAAGACGCGTGAGCGTGGCAAGGGTGGCTCCAAGTACGGCCAGTTCGACCAGCGCGGCGAGTTCGTCGAGGTGGCGGAGGCTGGCCTGCGCTTCCTGGTCAATCTGACCGACTACTTGGATACCGGCCTGTTCATCGACCATCGCCTGGTTCGCGGCAAGTTGCGCGAACTGGCCACGGGGCGGCGCTTCCTGAACCTGTTTGCCTATACCGCCACGGCCAGCGTCTACGCGGCGGCGGGCGGCGCGCGCGACACCACCAGCGTGGACCTGTCGGCCACCTACCTGGACTGGGCATCGCGCAATCTTGCGCTCAACGGTTTCTCCGGTAGCAAGCATCGCCTGATGCAGGCGGACGCCATGACTTTCTTGCGGCAGGAGCGCGATCGCTACGGGGTGATCTACGTCGATCCACCGACCTTTTCAAACTCCAAGCGGGCGGAGGATTTCGACGTCCAGCGCGACCATGTCCAACTGTTGTTGGCCTGTGCCGACTGTCTCACGAGCGATGGTGTCATCGTGTTCTCGAACAACTTCCGGCGCTTCAAGCTGAACCATGAAGCACTGGCGGAACGGTTCGTCGTCGAGGACTGGAGTGCGCCCAGCATCCCGTTCGATTTCACCCGTCGAGGGGACATTCACGGCTGCTGGCTCCTGCGTCTGCACCCGAAAGAAACGAGTGAGGAATCCCCCCTGGGGCGGCACTGTGAGCCACGTCCGGAACCAAAGCAGGCGTTAAGCATTTTCACTCTTTCTACTCAGTCCGGATTCAGCGCGAAAGTTCGAGCATTGATCCCGGCAAAGAGCGATAGAGGGCAACGTCAAATCCCTCTATCGGAATCAAGCCTCCCTTGGGAGACAGACTCATGAACAAGACCAAGACCTCCATCGTCAAGCGCGTTGCCCTGGCGTCTGCCATGCTGATCGGCTGTGTAGCCGTCGCACCGGCCTTCGCTGGACACGTGAGCTTGAATATCGGCGTAGGTCTGCCGGTGGTGGGCGGTTATTACGCGCCGGCCCCGGTTGTCTACGCACCGCCGCCGCCGGTTTATTACGCACCGGCTCCGGTCTATTACGCACCGGCCCCGGTGGTGTACCCGGCAGCCGTGGGCGCCACGGTCGTGGTGGGTGGCCGTCCGGGCTACTACCACCGCGGTGGCTACTACTATCGCGGCGGTTACCGTTACTACGGTCACTAAGCACGCGACCGTTGGTGCAGTTGCGACAAAGCCCGGCCCAGCGCCGGGCTTTGTTTTTGCGTGATTCACGATGCGGCGCAGCAGAAATAGGCTGACTGCTGTCAGCCATTCGCCATCTTCGCATCACACCTTTTGAACAGCTCCTCCGGCATGGTGCGCGGCATGTTACGGCGCACGACTCTTGGTATGAGGCATCACGAACGAATCGGCCCGGCCGACCATGTAACCGCACTCCGGAGGCGGCGATGACGTTGGCGCCATCGGCCATGCAAGCCGAAGCGCTGATGCTGCGATTCCGGAGGATCCGCTCCCGCAGCATGGCCTTGTGCGCATCGCTGACGCCGGAAGACATGATGGTGCAATCGATGCCGGACGCCAGTCCGACAAAGTGGCATCTCGCGCACACCACCTGGTTCTTCGAACGGTTCGTGCTGGAGCGCGATGCCGGTTACCGGTCGCCTCATCCGGACTGGAATTACCTGTTCAACTCCTACTACCAGGCTGTCGGTCCGATGCATGCGCGACCGCGCCGCGGGTTGCTCTCGCGCCCTGGCATTGCGCAGGTCCGCGACTATCGAGAGAAGGTAGACGAGGCCGTGTGCGAGTGGCTGTCGCGCGGCGTCGATGCCACCACGGCAGACATTATTGGGCTGGGCTTGGAGCACGAGCAGCAACACCAAGAACTGTTGCTCACTGACATCAAGCATGCGTTCTTCTGCAATCCCTTGCTGCCTGCCTACACGGCGCCGCATGCGTCGTCATCAGTGGCGTCGTCGGTGCGGATGGAGTTCATCGCCGGGCGCGAAGGCATCGTCGACATGGGGCATTCGGGGGGGCGATTTCGCGTTCGACAACGAATCGCCGCGCCATCGCGCGCTGTTGCAGCCGCATGCATTGGCCAACCGGCTGGTGACCAACGCTGAGTTCGCCGAGTTCATCCGCGATGGCGGGTACCGCGAGCCGTCGCTGTGGCTGTCCGAGGGCTGGGATACGGTGTGCCGCGAGCAATGGCAGCGACCGTTCTACTGGCAGGAAGATCTTTCAAGCGAATTTACCTTGGCTGGCGTGAGGCCGATCGATCCCGATGCGCCCGTCAGTCACGTCAGCTATTTCGAGGCCGATGCCTTCGCCCGCTGGGCCGGCGCAAGGCTGCCTACGGAAGCGGAATGGGAAAGCGCCGCCAGCGCGTTGCCGGTACAAGGCAACCTGCTCGACACGATGAGCTTCCACCCGCAGGCGGCGACGGCTGGCGAAGGCATGCTGCAGATGTTCGGCGATGTGTGGGAATGGACCGCGTCGCCCTACGTCAGCTACCCAGGTTTTCGGCCGTTGGCCGGTGCACTGGGCGAATACAACGGCAAGTTCATGTGCGGTCAGTGGGTGTTGCGCGGCGGTTCCTGCGCGACGCCGCGCGAGCACATGCGTGCCACCTACCGGAATTTCTTTCCTCCCCATGCGCGTTGGCAGTTCATGGGGATCCGCCTGGGGCAGGACCGATGAGTGTGCAAGCTTTCGATATCCGCGACGACGACCGCCGCCCACCCGTCGACGATCTGCTCGGCATCGTGCAGCGCGGGCTGCGCGCACGTCCCAAGCGGTTGCCGTCGTGGCTGTTCTATGACGAGCGCGGCTCGCAACTGTTTGAGGACATTTGCGAGCAGCCCGAGTATTACCTGACGCGTTGCGAAATCGCTTTGATGGATGCGCACTCGGGTCACATTGCCGACGTGCTGGGTGAAGACGTGCGTCTGGTCGAGTACGGCAGCGGCAATGCCATCAAGACGCGCATGTTGCTCGAACATTTGCACGCACCCGTGTCGTACGTGCCGGTGGAGATTTCCCACGAGCCGCTACGCAATAGCACGCAGGTATTGAACGAGCGTTTTCCCGCCGTACCTGTGCAGGCATTGCATGCGGACTTCACGCGCCCGCTGCGTCTGCCGATTCCGCCGCGTGCACCGCGTCGCACGGTGATCTACTTTCCAGGCTCCACCATTGGCAACTTTGAAGCGCGAGACGCCGCCGAGTTGCTGCGCAAGATGCGCAACGAAATGGGTGATAACGGCGGCATCCTTATTGGTGCTGACCTCAAGAAGGACACGGCCGTCATCGAGGCGGCATACAACGACAAGGCAGGCGTGACCGCCCAGTTCACACTCAACATGCTGGCGCGCCTGAACCGCGAGATCGGCAGCGATTTCGATCTGTCCAGCTTCGGGCACCGCGCGCACTACAACGCCATGGCAGGGCGTATCGAGACCTTCCTGGTCAGTACGCGCGATCAGAAGGTGCGCGTTGGCAAGCAGCAAGTGAACTTTGGAGCGGAAGAAGCGATGCAGGTGGAGTACAGCTGCAAGTATTCGCCGGAGGATTTCGCTGTGCTTGCCGCCAAGGCCGGGCTGGCCATTGCGCAGGGATGGACCGATCCGCAAGGCATGTTTGCCGTGTACTACCTCGTCCGGGCCACCGCACGCGTAGCCTGACGTCGTTGACCGCGCTCCAGCAGGAGCGCGGCCAAGGCCCGGTTGCTAAGGGCTGAACACCAGCACCAGGAACACCACGAATAGCGACAGGTGCACCGCGCCTTCGAGCATCGTGGTACGCCATCCCGAGAAAGTCAGCGTGCTCAGCACCAGCGTAGAGGTGAGCAGCACGATGCTGGCCGCTGGCAGGCCCAGCACCACGGGTTTGCCGGTGAACAGGCCGATGGCTAGCACCGCTGGCACGGTGAGGCCCACGGTCGACGCAGCGCCGCCCAGACACAGGTTGATCGCGCGGGTGAGCTGGTCGCGACGGATGGCGATCAGCGCCGAGATGCCTTCCGGCGTGAACACCAGCATGGCGATGATGATGCCGCCCAGCGAGTGCGGGGCGCCTGTCGCGGCGATGCCGTAGTCGAGCACCTTGGCGAGGCTCTTGGACAGAATCACGATCGGCAGGATATTGACGATCAGCAGCACCAGGTGGAACGCCATTTCGCCCTTGCGCGGACGGCGCGGCGGCGGCGGCGGTTCCTCCGGCACATTCGCGTCGGTATCCGAGCGCGGCGCCAGGAAGTAACCCTTGTGGCGTCCCGTCTGTAGCCATAGGAACAGGCCGTACAAGCCGATGGTGAGGATGGAGAACGCCACTGCCTGCACCGGGGTCAGCGAGCCGTCATTGGTTGACGTGGTGAAATTGGGCAACACCAGTGCGATGGTGGCAAGCGGGATGATGACTGCCAGGAACGCTGACGCGCCATGCAGGTTGTAGGCCTGCTCGTGATGGCGGATGCCGCCGGTCAGCAGGCCCAGCCCCACCACGCCGTTCAGCACGATCATCAGCACGGCGAACATGGTGTCGCGGGCCAGCGTGGCCGTATCTCCCGCACCCAGCATCACTGCGGAAATCAGCACGACCTCGATCAGCACGATCGATAGCGTGAGCACCAGCGTTCCTACCGGCTCGCCCAGCAAGCTGGCGAGTTCCTCCGCTTCGTGAACCACACCGAACGAGCCCCAGACGATCACGAAGAACAGCCACCCGAATAGCGATAGGCCGATCTCGTGGCGACTCAGGTGTTGCATCCAGTCCGAACCGAACACAAGGAACAGTGCCACTGTGATCCAGGCGGCTGCGGGTCGTATCAGCATCTTCGGATTGAACATCGGCTGCCCTTCAGGGCGCGGTGAGTCGAGGGTCATAGGTGCTCCGGCTCAGGGTGTATCTGTCATCGGCGTGCCGCCCCATTCGATGGGGTCGACGTCGGCGATGGATTGGGAGAACTTCCAACGGTGGCCGCCGATGTCCTCCAGGGAATACTGGCGTTCACCATAAGGGTAGTCGGTTGGCGCATTCAGCACACGCGCGCCTGCTGCGCTGGCGTGCGCGTGATGCCGGTCGACGTCGGTGACGTGCACCATCACGGCGTGAGCATGGTCGATAGCTTGTGCATCGTCAGGGAGTTCGGTGACCACGATGGAGCAGCCTTCGCAGGTCAGTTGTACGCGATGATCGGCGATGCGCAATCGCTCGCGGAAGCCGAGTACGCGGCAGAGCCAGGCCGCAGCTTCGAGGACGTCAGGGTAGGCGAGCTCGGGGATGATGATGCCGGGTGGCATGGAGCGGTTGGTGATCATGCGGGGCTGGTTGAGTGGTGGTGGCGTGGCGGTGACGATGCTCCATGAGGCGTGCTTGGTGGGTGATCTTGTGGCGAGGGTTCTTTGCTGGTTGTCTTAGTCGCTGATGCTGCGCGCTTTTCTCCCTCTCCCCGAGGGGGAGAGGGAGCGATCGCCGCACTCGCGCCACCCCAACGAATCAACCGTTCGGCACCACCGGCAAACTGATAGAGCTAGCCGTCCCCTGCGTATGCCACACCCGCTGCGTAGCCTTCTGGTAATCGGAAGGCTTGGCTTCGAAGATATTTGGCACGAAGGTTTGCGGGTTGCGGTCGTACAGCGGAAACAGGCTGGACTGGACCTGCACCATGATGCGGTGGCCCGGCTGGAACACATGATTGGTCGTGGGCAGGCCGAAGGCGTACAGCAGCGGCTGGTCGGGTGTGAGCGCCTGCGGGTGTTCGAAGCTGGTGCGGTAGCGGCCGCGGAAAATGTCCAGCGACACGGCCAGTTCATAGCCGCCCATTTCCGGGTTGGACGGCACCGTATCCGGATACACGTCGATCAGCTTCACCACCCAGTCGCTGTCGCTGCCGCTGGTGGATGCGTACAGGTTCACCTGCGGTGCGCCGCCGATATGCATCGGTGCGGTAAGCGGTTCGCTCACGTAGGTGAGCACGTCGGGGCGGCCATCCACGAAACGCTGATCGTTGACCAGCCAACGGGTCCACGCGTCGTGATCGGCAAAATGCACCGGACGCGGCTGATAGGGCACGGGCTTGGCTGGATCGGAGACGTATTCGTCGTACTTGGCGGCGTCGGTGGTGGGGGCATTGAACGAGAGCGAACCATGGGCGCCGAGGTACAGCGCCTTGGGTTTGTTGGTGCAACCCTTGTCGCAGCTGAGCGGCCACGACTTGTAGCGGTCCCAATGGTTTTCGCCGGTGTTGTAGATCAGCACCGGAGGCGTGTTCGCCTTGGGCGCGCCAGCCACCAGATACTGGTCGAAGAACGGCTTGAGCACGTCGCGACGGAACTGCAGCGCGGTGTCGCCATCCCACTGCAGCGGTCCCAGCGAACGCCCGTCGTAGTTCACCTGACTGTGGCGCCACGGGCCCATCACGAGGAAGTTCTTGTCGTTGCCCTTGTCCTTGGGTTCTGTCGCCTCGTAGCTGTGGATGGCACCCCACATGTCTTCCTGATCCCACAGGCCCTGCAGCCACATGGTGGGCACGGTCAGCGGTTGTTGCGCCATCACCTTGTCCAGCGCCTGGTTTTGCCAGAACGCATCGTAGGACGGGTGTTCGTCGATTTTGTGCCAGAAGGCCAACTGCTCGAAGCCATGCGCACGGGCGTAGTCGCCGGCGGAGCCAGCCTGGAGGAAGTTGCTGTAGTCGTCGTAACCTACGCGTGGCACGCCACCCTTGCGGCCGCTCTTTTCGGCCGTCTGGCCGTAGATGTAGTCGAAGTTGGTCTGGCGGAACGCGCCGTAATGGAACCAGTCGTCGCCCATCCAGCCGTCGATCATTGGGCTTTCCGGCGCGGCTACTTTGAGCGCCGGGTGCGGATGGACCAGTGCCATCACCACGGTGAACCCTTCATACGAGGAACCGAGCATGCCCACGCGGCCGTTCGATTCGGGCAGGTTCTTCACCAGCCAGTCGATGGTGTCGTAGGCATCGGTGGAGTGGTCTACCTCACTGGAATTGAGCGGGCCGCGCAGCGGGCGCGTCATCACGTAATCGCCTTCGGAGTCGTACTTGCCGCGTACATCCTGGAACACGCGGATATAGCCGCTATGCACGAACACCTCGTCGCCCTGCGGCAAGGTGGCGTCCATATGGGGCGACATATAGCGTTCGGCGCGGCCGCTGGCGTCATAGGGCGTGCGGGTAAGCAGGATGGGTGCGTTATGCGCGCTCTTGGGGACGACGATCACCGTATGCAGTTTCACGCCGTCGCGCATCGGGATCATCACCTCGCGCTTCACGTAGTCGTAGCCAGCGGTGTCGTCCACAAAGGCCTTCTGCGGAATATCGGCCGTGAGCGGCGCCGTCTGCGCGTGGACCAGGGCGCCGGCAAAGGCGGTGAGCGTGGCGATGGCGAGCAGGGTACGGCGGATATGCATGAATCCTCCAGGCGGACGGTCGCGCATCGGCGGTCCGGTGAACAAGGTGGAAGGGTGGTTCTGGAGTGACTGTAAGCGAGCTGTCATCTCCCTCCCACCATGACTTTCTGCCTATACGGTCACGCGGGCCGCTTCGCGCCGATTGCGCAAGAATGGGAACGTCGCCGCCGTCTGCGCCCGCCACACTGGCGACTACCTCACCGGAGCGCCCGGCCATGAAAGCCAACACGCGAGAGGACTACCTGCAACGCATCGACCGCGTGGTCGCCGTTCTGCAGGCCGCCGTGGAGCAGGGCGATGAACTACCGGAATTGGCGCGGCTGGCCAGTGTGGCGCATCTGTCGCCGTTCCATTTCCATCGCATCTATCGGGCATTGTCTGGCGAAACCGTGGGCCAGACGGTAGCGCGCCTGCGTTTGTTGCGTGCGCTGCAGCTGCTGGCCGAGCCCTCGGAACGGGTCACGGAGACGGCCCTCGCCGTGGGTTACGAAACCCCGCAGGCCTTCGCCCGCGCGTTCCGCCAGGCCTTCGATGCCTCGCCCAGCGAGTTGCGCGGGCAGGTGGAACGACTGCGCGAGGCAATGCAGCGGCTGCGCTTGCCGCCCGTGGTCGTTGCCGAGCCGGCTCTGCGAGTGGAAGTGGTTTCAGTGGAGCCATTCCGGGTGGTGGCCACGCGTTACGTCGGCGATCATCGCGACCTGGATCAGGCGTATGGACGTCTGTTCGCATGGGCGGCGGACCACGCGTTGTTGGAGCGTATGACCGGCATCTATGGCGTCCCGCATGACGGTGATCACGATGCCGTGCCTGATCACGGAGCATTCGACTGCGCGCTCGCGTTTGATGGCGGCGATGTGGCGACCGACGACGTAACCTATCCGATCCGCCTTGGCGGTGGCCAATGGGCACGCTGGCGCCACAAGGGCCCCTATGATCATCTTGGCGCGCTCACTGACCAACTCATCGCCGGCTGGCTTCCGGGTAGCGGATATGTCCTGCGGGACGAGGCTCCCTTCCGGCATTTCCTGGACGATCCGGAAAACGTGCCCGCGGCACTTCTGCGCGCGGACGTCTATCTGCCCGTGGCGCCCAGTTGATTCAATGGGATCACGCGCCTTGTTCGGCCCACGGGTCGTAGCTGCCGAACGACCATAGATGGCCTTCCAGGTCGCGGCAGCTGTAGCCCGCACCGCCGTAGTCCTTCTCGGCGTAGTCGTTCACTATCACGGCGCCGGCGGCCTTGGCCTGCTCGTAGTGGGCCTTGCAGTCTTTGACGACGACATACGGGCACTGCGTTTCGCGTCCGTCGGTCTGGTCAGGCTGGATGATGCGCAGGCCGAATTCGTCGTCCCTGACCGACCCCAGCATCAGCATGCCCGTGCCATGGATGAGCTGTGCATGGGCCACACCGCCTTGGTCGTCGTCGTAGACCGCGTGCTTGGTGAAACCGAACGCCTTGCACAGCCATTCGATGGCAGCGTGGGCATCGCGATAGCGCAGGCCGGGAATGACGGTGCTGCCAGAAATTCGAGAGGTGCTCATGGGCCGGACTCCGTGGATGGGATGGCTCCAGCGTAGCCACTCTGGCGCCGTTGTCTTGTGGATTTTCGAAGTCGAGGGACAGGGGCGCAGGCTGCCGGACTATCACAAGGGATTCACCGCTCCCGATGCCATGCTTCCGACCTCTCGTCGCATCTATTTCCCTCTCCCTGGAGTCAAGGCATGAGCAAGATTCGTGTGGCCGTTCTGGTCGGCAGCCTGCGCAAGGATTCCTTCAATCGCCACCTCGCCCGCGCCGTGGAGCGGCTGGCCCCAGCGGATTTCAGCTTCGACCATGTGCGCATCGATAACCTGCCCCTGTACGACCAGGATTTCGATGCCCATTACCCGGCGGAATGCCAGCGGATCAAGGACGAGGTCGCCGGCGCAGACGCGCTGCTGTTCGTGACGCCCGAATACAACCGCTCGATCCCCGGCGTACTGAAGAATGCCATCGACATCGCCTCGCGCCCCTGGGGAACCAACTCGTTCGCGGGCAAGCCGGGCGGGGTGATCGGCGTTTCCGTGGGCGCCACGGGCACCGCGCTGGCGCAGCAGCATCTGCGTAACGTGCTTTCCTACCTCGACGTAGCCACGCTGCCGCAGCCGGAAGTATTCATCCAGAACAAGGAAGGACTGTTCGGCGCGGATGGTCACATCGGCAACGAAGGCACGCAGCAATTCCTGCAGAGCTTCGTGGATCGCTATGTGGCCTGGGTGAAGCTGTACTTGCAGCGCTGAGCTGCATCCCCGACATGGGCGCACCTGCGCGCTCATGTCGGGGATGGTTGATCCTCAGGCCTCGGTGGCTGTTGCCCCGGAGCCGCAGAGTTTCTCCAGCAACTGCACCTGCACGTTGCGCGGCGTTTGATTGGTGCCAGGCCTGATGCGCGAGTAACGGCCGTCGGCGTTCAGCAGCCATGCGCTGGAGTTGTCGGATAGGTACAACTCCAGCTCCTTCTTGAGCCGGCTTTGCAGCTTCTTGCCTTCCACCGGGAAGCCGGTTTCCACACGGCGATCCAGGTTGCGCTCCATCAGGTCTGCGCTGGCGAGATAGAACTGCTCTTCGCCATTGTTGAGGAACCAGTACACGCGGCTGTGCTCCAGGAAGCGGCCGACGATGGAGCGCACGCGGATATTGTGCGACACCCCCGGCACGCCCGGACGCAGGCAACACATGCCGCGCACGATCAGGTCCACCTTCACGCCAGCCATGCTGGCCTTGTAGAGCGCGCGGATCATCTTGGCGTCGGTGATTGCATTGGCCTTGATGATGATCTGCGCGGGCTTGCCAGCGGTGGCAAGTGCCGTCTCGCGGTTGATCATTTCCAACAGCGTCTTCTTCAGCGTAAAGGGCGCATGCAGCAGTCGTTTCATCTGTAGCAGCTTGCCCATGCCGGTGAGCTGGCTGAAAAGCTTGTGCACGTCCTCGCACAGCGCAAGGTCGGAGGTGAGCAGGCTGTAGTCCGTGTAAAGACGCGCATTGCCGGTGTGATAGTTGCCCGTACCCAGGTGCGCGTAACGCACCAGCTCTTCGCCTTCGCGACGCTGGATGAGCATGAGCTTGGCGTGCGTCTTCACGCCCACCACGCCGTAGATAACCATGGCGCCGGCCTGCTGCAGGCGCGAGGCAAGCGTGAGGTTGGATTCCTCATCGAAGCGGGCGCGTAGCTCGATAACAACGGTGACTTCCTTGCCCGCGCGCGCGGCGTCAACCAGCGCATCGACAATTTCGGAGTTGGCACCGCTGCGATAGAGCGTCTGCTTGATCGCTAGCACGTTCGGATCTTTCGCGGCCTGGTGCAGCAGGTCCACCACCGGCGCGAACGACTCGTAGGGATGCAGCAGCAGCACGTCTTGGCGGCCGATCACCTGGAACAGGTCCTCGGCCTTCTTGAGCGCCTTGGGAATGGATGGCGTGAACGGCGGGTACTGCAGTTCGGGGCGAAGGGTCTTGGTGATCAGGCCGAACAGGCGGGCCAGGTTCACCGGGCCGTTTACTTCGTACATCTCGGCGGCGGTCAAGCCGAACTGGCGCAACAGGTAGCCGGTGAGTTCCGGCGGGCAGTTGTCAGCCACTTCCAGGCGCACTGCGTCGCCGAAGCGGCGCGAATACAACTCGCCGCGCAGCGCACGCGCCAGATCCTCGACGTCTTCCGGGTCGATGGTGAGGTCGGCGTTACGGGTCAGGCGGAACTGGTAACAGCCGCGCACGGACATGCCGGGGAACAGTTCCTCCGCATGCGCGTGGATGATCGAAGACAGCAGCACAAAGTTCTCGCCGCCTTCGCACACGTCGTCCGGCAGGCGGATCAAACGCGGCAGCACGCGCGGTGCTGGCACGATGGCCAGACCTGAGTCGCGGCCGAATGCGTCGGTGCCTTCCAACTGCACGATAAAGTTGAGGCTCTTGTTGACCAGCAGCGGGAAGGGATGCGTGGGGTCCAGGCCGATCGGTGTTACCAGCGGTGCCACTTCATGGCGGAAATAGCGGCGCACCCACAGCTTCTGTTTGTGCGACCACTCGTTGCGACGAACGATGCGGATGCCGCGTTGCGCCAGCTCCGGCAGGATCTTGTCGTTGAGGATGGCGTACTGGCGTTCGATCTGCTTGTGCGTGATCTCGCTGATCTCGGCGAGCGCCTTGCGCGGCGTTACGCCGTCGGAGCCGACGATTTCATGGTCGAACGCGATCTGGCTTTTCAGGCCCGCCACGCGGATCTCGAAGAACTCGTCCAGGTTGCTGGAGAAGATCAGCAGGAACTTGAGGCGCTCCAGGATCGGCTTGCTTTCATCCAGTGCCTGTTCGAGCACCCGGATGTTGAATTGCAACTGCGAGAGTTCGCGGTTGATGTAGAGCGAGGGGTCGTTGAGGTCCGGCGCCGGGCTGGCGGGCGGGGCTTCGGGCGGCGCAGGGCGCACGACTTCGGCGGCCACGGTGTCGTGCTCGGGGCTGGTACGGACGACATCGGTACTCATCGGTTCACCGTCTGGCAGGCGGACGCGGCAGGGCCGCGTGGTCCGCAAAGGAACATAGTACGGCTCCGATAACTACCGGGCCATGGCAGCGCAGCACAGAGGTCGCACTGTCACGTCTCCGACATATTGCACATCGCAGCTGACGTGACCATGACAGTGCATGCACGTGCGTCACGAGGCTGTGAGTTGGTGCATCGCTAGCTTTTACGCTGCGGGCGACGCGAGATAGCGGCTGGGCGCCATGCCAAGCACGCGCCGGAAAGCTGCGGTGAATGCGCTGGGATTGCCGTAACCAAGGTCCACCGCGACCTGCGTGATGGCCTCGCCGTTGCCCAGCCGGGTCAGCGCCGACAGCAGGCAGGCTTGTTGCCGCCATGCGGTGAAGCTCATGCCGGTTTCCTCGCGAAACGTGCGGGTGAAATGGCGGCGGCTCATGCCCGCTTGGCGCGCCATGTCGTCGATCTTCACTTCCTGCGAGGGTTGCTCCAACAGTTGGCGACACAGCGTGGCAAGACGCTTTTCGCGGGGCAGCGGTGTGCTGAGCGGCAAAACAGGCATCCGGCGGATCTCGTCCAGCAATAGGCCCATGACGCGCCCGTCGCGTCCGTCCAGTTCGTACTCGGCAGGCAGATCCACCGCTTCCATCAACAGCTCGTGGAGCAGAGGGGAAACAGCGATGACCTGGCAGTGGGAAGCCAGGCCGGCAGCACGCGCAGCTTCGGGTGTCACGTAGGCGCTGCGCGTGGTGACGGGGCCGCCCATGTGCACTTCATGCGTCACGCCCGGCGGAATCCACAGCGCCCGTCGCGGCGGCACCACCCAGCTGCCTTCGCTGGTGACCGTGGTCAGCACGCCGGTGGAGGCGTAAAGCAACTGTCCGCGCCGATGCGAATGCGGGGGCAGCACGTGGTGCGTGGGGTATTCGTTACCCGTCGCGATCACGTCGCGGGGTGTCTGGTCATACGCTTCGGCGCGGGCGTTGCGCACAGGTTTGGCCCATTTTCGACAGAAATTGACCCGGTGATGCATGCGGGCCCACGCCGCCCACTTTATGGTGGGCTCCCCACCGACGCAAGCGCGTCGTGTTGCCGCACACCAACCCCTACGAGTCATCATGCAAACCCGCGTCGAAGACATGCCGTTGGCCGCCACGCCACCCGCCGTACCGTCCGTTGCTCTGCCTATTGCTCAGGCCGAGCATTCCACGGAATTCCGCATCCTCGGGGCGATCAGCTTCTCGCACCTGCTCAACGACATGATCCAGTCGTTGATCCTGGCGATCTATCCGATCCTCAAGAGCGGCTTCAATCTCAGCTTCGCGCAGATCGGCACGATCACGTTGACGTACCAAATCACCGCGTCACTGCTGCAGCCCGCCGTGGGCCTGATCACTGACAAGAAGCCGATGCCTTATTCCCTGCCCATCGGCATGGGTTTCACGCTGTGCGGCCTGTTGCTGCTGGCGACCGCGCCGAACTTCGCGGTGCTGTTGGTTGCGGCGGCGCTGGTGGGCACAGGCTCGTCGGTGTTCCATCCGGAGTCCTCGCGCGTGGCGCGCATGGCCTCGGGCGGCCGCCATGGTCTGGCGCAGTCGCTGTTCCAAGTGGGCGGCAATGCCGGTGCCTCGCTGGGCCCGTTGCTGGCGGCGTGGATCATCGTGCCGCACGGCCGCGGCAGCGTGGCGTGGTTTGCGTTGGCTGCGTTGCTGGCCATCGTGGTGCTGCTGCAGGTGAGTCGCTGGTATCGCGATCACCACGCGGTGCGCGGCAAACCGAAGGGGCGCAGCGCCTCGCACATCGTACTTTCGCAGACGCAGGTGGTGTGGTCGCTGGTGATCCTCGGTCTGCTGATCTTCTCCAAGTATTTCTATCTGGCGAGCATCAGCAGCTATTACACGTTCTTCCTGATTCACAAGTTCGGGGTGTCTGTTCAGAGCGCACAGACGCACCTGTTCGTATTCCTGTTCGCCGTGGCAGTGGGCGCGCTGATCGGCGGGCCGGTGGGCGACCGCATCGGCCGCAAGTGGGTGATCTGGGCATCCATCCTTGGCGTGGCGCCGTTCACGCTGCTCCTGCCACACGCCAGCCTGTTCTGGACGGGTGTGCTCACGGTGATCATCGGCTTGATTCTGGCCTCGGCGTTCTCAGCCATCCTGGTGTATGCGCAGGAATTGATACCGGGCCGCGTGGGTACGGTATCGGGCCTGTTCTTCGGTTTCGCCTTCGGCATGGGCGGCATCGGTGCGGCCGTGCTCGGGCACGTCGCGGACGCGCGCGGCATCGAGTACGTGTACGGTCTGTGCGCCTACTTGCCGTTGATCGGCATCATCACGGCGTTCCTTCCGAACCTCGAACGCAAACATGCCTGAGGGTATTCGCGAGGTTTCTGCAGTAGTGCATCTCGCGTGCGACCGAAGAACGTCGCTGCTTTTGCTCCGCTAGAGAGCCTCGTGCAAAGGCTTTGCGAGGGCTTGAAAACCGGTGCGCGTGGTTCGTCATTCCTGCGAAAGCGGGAATGACGAACTTCTTAGGGGGCGCGTTGCGTTAGACGACCACTGGCTCCGGTTCCAGTCGCACGCCAAACTTGCTGCGCACACCTTCAATCACTTTCTGTGCAAAGGCCCACAACTCGGCGCCGGTGGCGCGTCCGTGGTTCACCAGCACCAGCGAATGACGGTTGGAGATGCCAGCGTCGCCGTCGCGCATGCCTTTGAAGCCGCTGGTTTCGATCAACCAGGCAGCGGAGAGTTTCCAGCGTCCGTCGCTGCTCACCCACGACACCAGTTCCGGATGCTCGCGCTTGAGCGCTTCACCAAGCGAGGCGTCGACGATGGGGTTCTTGAAGAAGCTGCCAGCGTTGCCGATCACCGCCGGGTCCGGCAGTTTCTTCGTACGCAGATGCACCACGGCCTCGGCCACGTGGAAGGGCGCCGGCTTGGCGATGCCCATGCGAGCCAACTCGTCGCGGATGCCCGCGTAATCCAGGCGCAGTTCGCGGGAGCGGGGCAGGGCGAAGCGCACGGCGGTGACGATGTAACGCCCTGGTTCGTGCTTGAACACCGAGTCGCGGTAGGCGAAAGCACAAGCGGCGCGGTCGAGTACGGCGACGCGTTGCTCCTGGGTATCCCACGCTTCCACGCTTTCGATGAACTCGGCAACTTCCGTACCGTACGCGCCGATGTTCTGGATCGGCGCGGCGCCCACGGTGCCCGGAATCAGAATGAGGTTTTCCAATCCGGCGAAGCCTTGGCCCAGCGTCCAGCGCACGAAATCGTCCCAGCGCTCGCCCGCCGCCACGGTGATGCGTGCGACTTCACCGTCCTGTTCCACCTGCACGCCGCGCGTGGCCATGGCCAGCACGGTAGCGTCGACATCACCGGTGAACAGCATGTTGCTGCCTTCACCCAGCACCAGCAGCTTGCCGTTGCGCACGGCGGGGAAATCCAGCAGCTCGGTGAGCTTGGATGCGTCGTGGATTTCCGCCAGCAGGCGCGCACGTGCATCGACGCGCAGTGTGTTGCGCGTGCCAAGCAGAGCGTTTTCGATCAGCGTGTAGCCGCCCATGTCAATGCGCTCAACCGGCATGCGTGTCTTCCCGCTGGTGACGGATCGCATCGACGCATTCGGCGATGAGTGCCGGACCGCGATAGACCATGCCGGAGTAGATCTGCACCAGCGAGGCGCCGGCGTCGATCTTCTCTGCAGCGTTGTTACCGTCGAGGATGCCGCCCACACCGATGATGTCCAACTGGTTGCCCACGCGCTGGCGCATGCCGCGCAACACCGCCGTGGACCGGGCGAACAGGGGCTTGCCGGAAAGGCCGCCGGTCTCGTTGCCATGCGGGTCGTCCGCCACGGCAGAATGATCAATCGTCGTATTGGTGCAGATCACTCCATCCACCTTTGCCGCCAGCAGCACTTCGGCGATGGCGTCCAGCTCGGTGTCGCTCAGGTCCGGTGCGATCTTTAGCAGCATCGGCTTGCGTGCGCCGGTTTGCGAGCCCAGGCGTTCCTGTGCTTCGCGCAGCGTCTCGATAAAGCGGCGCAGCGTGGCCTCTTCCTGCAAGTCGCGCAGGCCCTGCGTATTGGGCGAGGAGATGTTCACGGTGATGTAGCTGGCGAGCGCATAGACGCGCTCCAGGCAGAACAGGTAATCGTCCACCGCCTTCTCGTTGGGCGTGTCCTTGTTCTTGCCGATATTGATGCCGAGCACACCGCGATAGCTGGACTTCTGCACGTTGCGCACTAGCGCATCGACGCCGTCGTTATTGAAGCCGAGGCGATTGATCACCGCCTGGTGGCGGGGCAGCCGGAACATACGTGGCTTGTCATTGCCAAGCTGCGGGCGTGGCGTGGTGGTGCCCACTTCGACAAAGCCGAAGCCCAGCGCGCCCAGCGCGTCCAGGTGGTCGGCATTCTTGTCCAGGCCGGCAGCAAGCCCCACAGGGTTGGGGAAGCGAACACCGAACGCCGTGGTGGGCAACTCGGCTGGCGGCTTGGCCACCTTGTGGATGAAGTTGCTGCGATGGGCAACGTCCAGACCGTAAAGGGTTGCGCGGTGCGCCGCTTCCGCGTCGAGTGCGAACAGCAGTGGGCGGATGAGGTTATACATAGTCACTTGAGCTTGCCCACGTAGATGACAGTGTCGTAATCAAAGCTGATGCGCCCATTCACCGCGCAGCGGTCGAACAGCTCGCGCAAGGCGTGCATCATCGGTTCGTGTTGCGGCTGCCCTTCGCGCGGCGCGTACGACGACGAAAGCAGGCGGCCGGCCAGGCCGTCGTAATCCAGCAGCTGGCCGTGGTCGAAGCGACCCATGGCAAGGTAGCCGTCTGCGAACCAGGCGCGCATGCTGAGCTCATCGCCGTAGCGTTCGGCCACGCTGGTGTAATCCGTGCCGTACTGCTTGAGCAGGGCTTCATAGCCTTCGAGGAACGGCGTGCCCACCAGTCGACGGGAATTCCAGATGATCGCCGCCAGCCCCTTGGGGCTCAGGATGCGCCGGAACTCCTCACGCGTCGCGTCTTTGTCGAACCAGTGGAAGGCCTGCGCCACGGTGATGAGATCCACGCTCGCATCGCCCAGGCCAGTGGCCGTGGCACGGCCATCGACGGCGCTGAAGCGCGGGTCGTCGCCCAGCCAGCTCTCGGCAGCTTCGCGCATGGACGCATTTGGCTCCACGGCGATCACACGGTAACCACCGTCGAGGAAGAGCTTGCTGGAGATACCCGTGCCAGCGCCGATATCCGCCACCTGCCATGCTGGCGCGATGCCAAACGTGTCCTGCAACCACTCCAGCATCGCGACAGGATAGTCGGGCCGATAGCGTACGTACTCAGCGACGCGGTCGCTGAAGCGTTCGGTGGACTTGAGGTCGGTCATGGCATTACCCCGTGAGCAATTGGCCGCCGTCGACGCACAGCGTCTGGCCGGTGATCCAGCTGGCGAACGGTGAGGCGAGGAACAGCGCGGTATGGGCGATTTCCTCCGGCTTGCCGAAACGGCCGAAGGGAATCTTCGCCAGCGTACGCTGATACAGCTCGGGTGCTTCGGTTTTGCGGCGATCCCACAGCCCGTCCGGAAACTCGATGGAGCCAGGCGCGATGGCGTTGACGCGGATGCGGTGTTCGGCCAGCGTCAGTGCCTGTGAGGTGGTGTACTGGTTCAGCGCGGCCTTGACCGCCGCATACGCCGGGCCGCGCACGCCAGGATGGAACGCTGCGATGGACGAGGTGTGCAGAATCGAGCCATGCGATGACGCCTTCAGCCAGGGCAGGGCATGGCGCGACGCGCGCACGGCGGCCATGAGGTCGATTTTGAATCCGGCAGCCCAGCCGTCGTCATCGTCGCTGAAGCCGTAGCCGCTGGCGTTGTTCACCAGCACATCGATGCCGCCGAGCACCTCGGCGGCCTCATGGATGTAGCTCTCGATGGATGCCGCGTCGCCGAGGTCACAGCTGCGTGTATGCACTGTCGCGCCATAGGCGGCGATCGCATGGCGTGCGTCGGCCAACGCGGATTCGCCACGTGCGCACACTGAGACGGATGCACCCGCCTGGGCGAAGGCCAGCGCGATGCTGCGCCCGATGCCCTTGCTACCGCCGCAAATGACGACGCGATATCCGCGAAAATCGAAGGCCGTGGATGCCTCGCCTGTCGTTTCTCGCGTATCGGCCATGATCGTTTCAGTGCAAGTAGCTAGCGCCGACACCGAGGCCAAACGCGATGAATGCGATGACGAACAGCGCACCAAGAACCGTAAATACGATCTGCGTATAGCCCAGGATCAGCCCGGCAAGCGCCAGCCCATCACCGTCCACAGCGCCTTGCGGTGCCCGTCGGATTTCCTTGCGCGCCATATGGCCGCAGACCACCGCGACGATGGCGCCGACCACCGGCAGCAGAAGCCAGGTGGCGATGCCGAACACCAGGCTGACCACCGCCAGCTGGTTGGTCGTGCGTTGGGTAGCGGGCTGGTAGCTCATGGTTCCTGCACGTCCTGCGCACGTTGGAAAGAAAGGGCGGCCGGCAAGCGCCGGCCACCCCATGTCACGGTCTTACAGATCGAACTTGATGCCCTGCGCGAGCGGCAACGAGTTCGAGTAGTTGATGGTGTTGGTCTGGCGGCGCATGTAAACCTTCCATGCATCCGAACCCGACTCGCGACCGCCACCGGTTTCCTTCTCACCGCCGAACGCGCCGCCAATTTCCGCACCGGACGTGCCGATGTTGACGTTGGCAATCCCGCAGTCGGAGCCCGCTGCCGACAGATACTGCTCGGCGGACTTCAGGTTCTGCGTGAAGATCGCGGAGGACAAGCCCTGCGGCACACTGTTCTGCAGGTCGATGGCTTCATCCAGCGTCTTGAACGGGATCACGTAGAGGATCGGCGCGAAGGTTTCCGTCTGCACCACCTCGTCGCTGTTCTTTACGCCAGTGATGATGGTCGGCAGCACGAAATTGCCCTTGCGATCGGTGAGCGCGGCACCGCCGGTGCGCACCGTACCGCCCGTAGCCTTGGCCTTTTCGATGGCGCCCAGGTAAGCCTGCACGGCTTCCTTGCTGTTGAGCGGGCCCATCAGCGTGGTGGCCAGCGTCGGGTCGCCGATCTTGCCTTCCACTTGCTTGTACGCGGTGATCAGCTTGTCGGTTACTTCGGCAGCGATGGATTCGTGCACGAACAAGCGGCGCGTGGTGGTGCAGCGCTGGCCAGCAGTGCCGACGGCGCCGAACACGATAGCCGGGATGGCCAACTTCAGATCTGCGCTTTCGTCCAGAACAATGGCGTTGTTGCCACCCAGTTCCAGCAGCGAGCGGCCCATGCGCTTGGCGACGCGCTCACCCACGTGGCGGCCCACCTTGGTCGAGCCGGTGAAGCTGATCAGCGGGATGCGATGGTCATCCACGAACGCCTGCGAAATGTCGGTGCCAGCGTCGTTGAACATGAAGAAGATGTCCGGGAAGCCGGCTTCCTTCAACGCGTCGTTGCAGATCTTCATCGTCGCGATGGCCGACAGCGGCGTCTTCGGCGACGGCTTCCAAATGCAGATGTCACCGCAGATGCCGGCAAGGAACGCATTCCACGCCCACACTGCCACCGGGAAGTTGAACGCGCTGATGATGCCCACCAGGCCCAGCGGCTGGTACTGCTCATACATGCGGTGGCCAGGGCGCTCCGAATGCATGGTGTAGCCGTAGAGCATGCGGCTCTGGCCCACCGCGAAGTCGGCGATGTCGATCATCTCCTGCACTTCGCCATCGCCTTCAGGCTTGATCTTGCCCATTTCCAAGGCGACCAGCGAACCCAGGGCGTCCTTATGCTTGCGCAGCGCTTCGCCGCACAGGCGGACTGCTTCGCCGCGACGCGGTGCCGGCGTGGTACGCCAGACCTTAAAGGCTTCCTGCGCGCGCTTGACGATCAGTTCATAGTCCGCCGCGCTCGATGCGTGCACCGAGGCAATCACGTCGCCGGTGGCCGGGTTGACCGGATTCAGCGTGCCGGCATCGGTCGTCTTCGACCATTCGCCATTGCCCAGATAGGTGCCTGATTGCGTGTTGCCAAGACCGAGGGCAGTGAGGATTTCGTGGGACATGCTTCACTCCAGACCGTGGCGCGGGGATAGCGCCGGGATGAAAACGACCATTCTAGCAGGGGCCCCGGACCGGGTTCGCGCCGCCCACCGTTCCATGCCAGAATTCACCCCGCTGCCCCCGTAGCTCAGCTGGATAGAGCGTCCCCCTCCTAAGGGGAAGGTCGTACGTTCGAATCGTATCGGGGGCACCATTTTCAATCACTTGCGTGGTTGATGCGGTGCGCCATTCCATGGTGTTACAGAGGAATGGCATGTCGCCTCGGTGCTAGCGGCACAGGCGGCGCGCCGAACGGTTCGTCTTGCGGACGACGGCACGCATGATTCAGTCAGTCGATTCCCGATCGCCGCCGTCAGCTGGAAAAAGCTGGCGCAGTTGGTCGCAAAGCTGCCGGATGTCGTCGGAAGAATGGATGTTCCGGGGATCGTTGCCGAGCAGCGGAATGCTCGCGGTCGAAAGCTTGCGCAGTTCTGACTGGGACAGTGCCAAGAGACCCTGGGCCGACTCCAGCAGATCTTTCAGGAGTTCGTCGTGGTGTGGCCTCCGGGAGCCTCGCGACAGCTCCTCGAGCCCTTGCTCCAAGTCCTCAACCCAGGCCAGCAATACGCGTTCGGTCGAAAAGGGCATTACTACGCTCGCACCACTCATACAGCCGCCTGAGATGGTGCGCGAGCTCCCTGTGCAGATGCAACTGGCGGCTGTCGTTCCTTGTCATGCCCATGACGCTGTGGGTCAGCTTTTGGCGAAAATGCCCCGGTCGAGCACCTCGGCCTGCACGTGCCCGGCCACCGCGTCCTCGTCCACCGCCTCACCGCTCAGCTCCTCCTGGGGCGATACCGAGCCATAGATATGGGCACGCCACGCAACGCGACCGGGCAACCGGTCAACTTCGCAAAGCACTTGAAGTTCGTGGTGTGTCTCATCTACGACACAGAAGTTCATGTTCATGCGTGAGCGCCCCTGACGCTCGCGAAACGGTCTTGCGTTGGGTGGTGGGAAAGTCCAGCGAGCGGGCCCCATCGAAGGGTTATTGTTCTGCGGGGCGCTATGCTTCAGTCCATGGCAATCAAGGAACGTGCCATGCCCGAACCAGACATGATCCACGCCATTCCGCGGCGCACCATGCATGCAGTGGCCATGCGGGCCCAGTAGGCTAGGGCGCCATCGGCCCGGTGCCGTGAGCCAAGGATGTCGTCATGCGAGTTCCCGCAAGCTGGGTGTCATGGGGCCTGACGCTGGCCTGTCTATGTGCGACTGTGCCCTGGCGTGTCGCCCACGCCAACGAACTGCAACAGGCCACCTACGATGGCACGCTGGGGCCGCAACGGATCGGCTTGATCCTCAGCATGGCGGGTCAGCAAGTCGCTCCCAGTCGTTACTACTACTTCCGCCACCTCACCGATATTCCACTCACCGGTGAGTGGCGCAACAACACGTTTACCCTGCACGAACAGGGCGCCACCATGACCCTGCATTTCGTGGGCAATGGCAGCGAGGACGGCGGGGCGCTGGATTTCGACAACAGCGTGGGCCTCGAAGGAAGCTGGAGCAACGGCAAGATCACGTTGCCGGTAAAACTGCAGGGTGGTGGCTTGTTCACCGCCAGCCCTGATGGACATTGGTATCAGTCCATCACCGACGAAACGGATGATGTGTTCGAAGCACGCACGAAGGGCTTCTGCGCAGCGGTAGCGAAAGGCGATAGTGCGCTCGCGGCGCGCTACGTGCATTTTCCCCTGCGCGTGAATCATGGCCCGGACAAACCTGTGCAGATCCGCGATGCCAAGCAGTTGGCTGCGCAATGGAAGCAGATATTCACGCCTGCCTACGTGGCGCGCTTCGCTGATGCCTCGCCCCATAGCATGGCCATCGTGCAAGGCATAGCCATGTTGGGCAGCGGCCTTGCGTTTTTCAGCGACAAGGGTCTGGAAGTCCTCAACGTACCTTAGTGCGAGGACGCCGTCGCGCCTTCAGGCGAGGTGATGGCCCATGCTCAGGCGAGGATGCCGTGCTCGCGCGCGTAAGCGTAGACATCCAGGTCGTTCTTCAACCCCAACTTGTTCATGGCGTCCATCTTCTGGCGGCTGATGGTCTTGACGCTGCGGTTGAGCTGTCCCGCGATTTCAGTGACCGTGAACCCTGACGCGAACAGACGCAGCATTTCGGTTTCGCGTTTGGAGAGTGCAGGGTGGTCATCCGCATGTCCGCCCGGGCCGCCTTCGTCGATCAAGTGACTGATGCTGCTGCTGAGGAACGGCCGTCCATGCGACACGGCCTGCACGGCCAGCGTGAGTTCCGAAAGCGCATCTGTCTTGCTTATCAGGCCGCGTACGCCGGCAGCCAGAATGGCCTTGAGCACGCCGCCGTTGTTCACCATGGTCAATACCACGATGGGAAGGTCGGGCCGGCGCCGGCGGATCATGCCAAGCATCTGCAGACCGTCGGCCGATTGGCCCCCCCGGCATGCTGAAGTCGGAGATCAATAAGTCACAGGGCTGCTTTTCCACCGCGTCGATCAACTCGGCCGGTGAACCGACCTCGGCGACGACGTGAGCATTGCTGCTGTTCTCCAGCAGCGCGCGCACGCCGCTGCGGAAGATGGGGTGGTCGTCAGCGAGAATGATGCGAAGGCCCACAGTTTTCCGTCCCGAATGTTCGTATAGCCAACATAGGGTAGCTGTTCGACTTGCAATGACTTGTAGGGAGGAGCTTACAAGTCATTTGTAGTCTTCACACAGCGCTCATGAAACCTGTCACAGCAAACATCATGGGAACCTGCCTGGCAGCCAGCAACCGGATAGCTGCCAGGTGGAAACATGGCTATTTAAATCCCTTAGCCATGCTTTCGTCATTGCGAAATTTTACTTAGATGCGACATAAGCCCCGGGGCCATTGATCTGGTTCACGGGGCTTCCACAATTTTTCGGCTCTAATCGGTCTCGGGTGGCGTCCGCATTCGGCGGCGTATGTGTCGGTGTTGCGTGAGGGCAGATGGAGTGATTCCCGCCCTGCGACCCGAGAACGTGTTCTGTGACTCCCTCTCTCGTGCTGGCGCACTTCGCGCAAGGCATGAGTGCGTGCTTGCGGTCCCAGGCTGCCCTTGGCGTTCGAACAGGAGTGTTCTTATGCGTCCACGGCTTTGCCAAGCGACACCGACGTCTTACCGCCTACGCCTTCTTTGCTCGTTGCTCGCCGGTTCCTGCGTTGCATCGTTTGCGCCCACCGCCTTCGCTCAAGCCAGCGCGTCGTCCGATGACCTGAAGGCGCAGGTCGCGCAAATGCGCCAACAGATGGAAGCCCAGCAACAGGTGATGCAGAAGATGCAGCAACGCCTGGCCGAGCTGGAAGCGAAGGAATCCGCACAGGAGACGGTGTCGCAGGCGGCCCCTGCGGTGCCCGTTGCACCCGTCACGCCAGCCCCGTCGCAGGCGTCTGCCGCGCCACTGGTGGCGTCCGCGTCTGTACCCGAGCCGTCCAAGCCACCGCCGTACCGACCACCTTCGGCACCCGCCGGTGTCACTGAGCCCTTGCCGGAGGGCTACGTCAGGCTGGGCGATACCGGCAACTTGCTGAAGCTCGATCTGGTGGCGCAGCTCGACACGATGATCGACAACACCTACATGGGCTCGTCCGACCTGTTCGTACCTTCGTCCATTCCTGTGCGTGGACAACCCTTTTACGGCAGCGGATGGCGCACCAATCTCAGTGCGAGGCAAAGCATCTTCCGCATGGATTTCCGCCGCGATACCGACTACGGCACGCTCAAGGTCGTCTACAAGAACAACTTCTTTGGCAGCGGCACCGGCGACATGCCGTACAACATGCAGTTCTTCTACGGCGAGCTGGATAACAGGTATTACACACTGCTCGCCGGCTACAACATCTCCGCGTTCACTGATATCGACGTGTTTCCTAACACGCTCGACTACGAAGGCCCTAATTCCTTCACGTTCAAGTACGGGCCGCAGATTCGCTTCTCGCCGGTGCTCTACCGCTCGGGTGACAGCAAGCTCACCTTGCCGCTATCGATGGAAAAGCCGAACGCGGACATCACCAAAGTCGGCAACTACTCGCCGTATTCGCGCCTGGCCGACTTCACCCTGGGCCTGCGCTGGGAAACGCCGGACTGGCACATCCAGTGGGCCAATCTGTTTCGCGACCTGGGCATGCAGGATTCGACCAACGGCCATACCCAGCGCACCACCGCCTTTGCCACACAGTTGACGGGCAGCACCAAGGTTTTCGATTTGGATAGTGCGCAAGGCTGGTTCAGTAATGGCCATGGCTACGCCAATTTCCTGCAGGACATCTCCGGCCTCGGGCTGGATGCGGCATTCACCAACAACGGTACGCTGAGCGCCATTCGCGCACGCGGCTGGGGCGTGGGCTACACACACGGCTGGACGGAAACCCTCAGTTCCAGCGCATCCTACGGTTACCTGCGCATCAGCCCCACGGCTGACATGTTGATCGATCGCGAGCTGCCCAAGAGCACCAAGTTCGCCTCCCTCAACCTCGCTTGGCAATTCAGCCAGCGCGCGATGCTCGGCATCGAATACCTGTGGGGGCAGAACATCTCGCTCGAAGACATGCGCGGGCAAGGGCAGCGCGTCCAGACGACGTTGCGTTACGACCTCAACCCATGATGTGCACGCGCGCCGAAGGCCGCACACGGTTAGCCACCGTCACGCGGGAGACAGCATGGCCGCACAACCCGTAAAAAAGATGGGCCTATTGGCCGCCTCCTCGCTGGTGGTGGCCAACATGGTGGGCACCGGGCTGTTCCTGCTGCCGTCGAGCATGGCCGGCGTGGGCAGCATTTCCCTGCTCGGCTGGATCGCCGCTGCCATCGGCGCCAGTGCGCTGGGCTTGGTGTTCGCGCACCTGGGCATGGTCGAACCGCAGGCGGGTGGGCCCTATGCGTATGCGCGCGACCACCTGGGGCCGTTCGCCGCCTTCCAGACCAACTTCCTTTACTGGGGCGCCAACGTGATCGGCAACGTGGCCATCGCCGTTTCCGTGACCGGATATCTCGCGGTGTTCTTTCCCGTGCTCAAGAGTCCATGGTTCGCCAATGCGAGCACGGCAGGCATCATCTGGCTGTTTATCTGGCTCAACACGCGCGGCGCCAATGTAGTGGGGCACTTCACCACGATCAGCACGATGGCGGGCATTCTGCCCATTGCATTCGTGGGTCTGCTCGGCTGGTTCTGGTTTCGTGCGGATGTATTTCAGGCCGGCTGGAACCCCGGCGGCCTCTCCACATTCGATGCCATCGACCGCAGCGTATCCATCGCGCTGTGGGCGTTTCTTGGCGTGGAGAGCGCAGCCGTGTCGGCTGGCGTTATCGAGAACCCCAAGCGCAACGTACCGCTTGCCACCGTGATCGGATTGGTGGTGTCCACGGTGATCTACATTGCCTGCTGCACCGTAATGATGGGGCTGTTGCCCAACGACGCGCTGCGCGTCTCCGGTGCCCCCTTTGCCGACGCCGCCCGAGTGATGCTGGGCAACTGGGCGGCCATCGTCATCTCGCTGGCGGCCATCCTCAAGGCAGCGGGCGCGTTGGTGGGGTGGATACTCATCGTGGCGCAATCCGCACAGGCCGCCGCGCAAGACGGCATGTTCGCCACCACGTTTGCGGTCACCAACCGATATGGCATGCCGACGCGCAACCTGGTGATCACCGGCGTGCTGATGTCACTGCTGCTGGTGCTCACCACCTCGCCCGACATCGCCACGCAGTTCGCCACCATCACCAATGCCACCGTCGTGCTGATGGCGTTGCCGTACATCTATTCCGTGGTGGCGATGTGGCGGCTCAACCGGACACTGGGGCTTACGTCTGCCCGTCGGAATTTCCTGGTGGTCGTCGGTTTGCTGGCCTGCGCGTACTGCGTAGGTGTGGTGCTAGGGCAGTCCGCCGAACTCAACCGCAAGGCGCTGGTGGTGTTGCTGGTGTCCACGCCGCTGTTTGCGCTGGTGAAGATGCAGGCCGTGCTGAAGCCTCGCATTCGCCAGCCCCGGGTTCGTCACGACGCCTGATTTCGGTCAGCACATTAGCGCCAGAAAATGCTGCTTCGCAGCAATTTCTGCGGGCAGGGCGATATTGCGAGTCGATGGATCTCGCGATTCGCGGCGCAGGTCCTTGATCCCGGTTAGGACAATGCCTATGTCGCGGCGCGGAAGCGTCGTAAATTCATGCGGTTACAGCCATGACCTTTGCCATGCGATGGCGGCAGCCCGTCCTCAATAAGCTAACGCGTGAGCATTTTCAGCACGTCATGCCGCCGGCCAAGCCCCTTCGCCGGCGTTTCCCCCATGGCGCAGCGGATGAAAAGGAGTTCCTCATGGCTGTACTCGTCGGGATCTATTTGATTCAGGGCGACGCCTTTGACGTCGTGCGCGATGGAAAAACGTCCTGGACCGGGACGTGGACGCTCTTTCGTTCCCCAAGTGTCAACCGCACCCAGTGGGAGTCCCTGACCGGTGGTGAGACATCGACGTCGTTCACGACGCCGGTGCTGGCTGCGCTTGCCGGTGAAGACGACGGCGTGTCCTTCGCACGCATGCTGCAAGGCGACGACGGGCTGGAACCCATGACGTGGGAGGACGTGCCGGCAGTGGTCGCCAACTTCCTCCGACGAGCCTGCGTTGGTGCTAGCAGGTACTGACGAACAGCTCGTAGCCGTGACGTGCGCGCGAGCGTCACGGTTGACGCAGGTAGCATAGTGTCCGCTCACGGCGGTGTGCCGGCACACAGGAAGGCAATGGGTCGACCATGGCGCGTACCCTGCTAGCGCTGCTGGTGCCGGAGGCCGAGCCGGTCGTCGGCAGCTTTCGCGAGCTGTATGACCCCTCCGCACGCCGCGGGCTTGGCGCGCACATCACGCTCATCTATCCCTTTATCGACAGCGAGCTGCTGACGCCCGGTCTACTCGCCCGCGTGCGTGATGTGGCCGCCGAATTGCCTGCGCCCATGTTTCGCCTCGGGGAGGTACGCACGTTTCCGTCCGTGGTGTGGTTGGCCCCCGAACCCGCCAAGCCCCTCGTGCACATGGCCACGGCACTCGAACGCGCATTCCCCGACCACCCGAAGGGCGGCGGCGCCTTTCCTGATTTCGTACCTCATCTTTCCGTCGCCCGGAACGTGCAGCAAGAGAAGACCGCCGTGATCAACGAGCTTCAGGCGCGTCTTGCGGATCACGGGCCGATCTATGGTTGGTGCGAATCCCTATCGCTGCTGGTGAGCGAAAACCGGCGCTGGCGAGAATGGGCGAGTTACCCGTTTCTGTACTGACCGCATCACCACTTCTCAGGAGAATCCATGGTCAACCCACCCGCGGACGCCGACATCATCCAGGACGCCTACGCAGATCGCCTGAAAGCGCTGTTCGACAACTATGTGGACGTGGCGCCATCCGACCCGGATGGCGCGAAGGCCAAGTTCGTTACTGGCGTGACCTTTCTGCGCAACGTGCGCTCGGCAGCCCTGCAAGCGTTGCCAACAGACAGCACGCCCGCGAATGCGATGAGCGCACAGGCCATCACCGGCGAGGCAACGCCAAAGACGACGTCATAGCGCAGGGCAGAGCCTGCACGGCGCGCGTCATCGGCTGCGCACGCAAGAACAGCGGATGGCCCGTAACCATCCAGGTGTGGCGCATCGTGACGCTGATGCCGCGCGATGCGGCGGCTTTTCTGTACGTGCGGGCATCCCATTCCCTTAACTGCAATGGGTCTGATAGCGTGCCGCCCAAACAAAGCGCGCACCTATCGTGCAAACGGACTCGAACCTGGCGAGCACGCGGCCATGACAGACGACTATCTGCAGAGTGTTTTTGACGCCTTCGATGCCGCCGCAAAAGCGGCGAGTGAGCAGGGCAACAAATGGCTACTCATCGACTGCGTGCACGAGCACCTGGATGACCTGGGCATCTTCGACTACCACGACGTGCTCGCGCGCATCCTCCACTTGGTGGAGCGCTATCCATTGTTGGATATGGGTGGGCCAGGGCCCTTTGGCACCTTTATCGAAGGCCAGCCGTTCAAGGCCTACACACCCCAGTTGCTCGCCTCTCTGCAGCGACAGCCGAGCACCACGGTACTCGGCTGGCTGGATCGCACCATGGGCGATGAAGACTTCCAGAACGGCTACGGCCCTAACCCCGTGTCACGCGAGCACTTCCATGCTGTGCTTGCCTTGATCATCCACGATCCACGCGTGGACACGGGGTGCCGTGACTTTGCCCGGCTTTGCCTTGGCTGATCCCGCCAAGGCCACTGACACCTGCAACGCAGGTAACGACAGCCATCCAATGGCACACCAGTGAGCGGGCAGAGTCGCGCAGGTCATCCTTACCAGCGCATGCCTTCGAACAGATTCCAGCCCGTGTCGCCGCGACGCTCCTTCAGGAAGTAAGCGTAGTTCGCCGTCAGACCAAACAGAAACGCCAGCGCAAAGCCCACACCGCGACTGAGGATGTCGCCCATGCTGCCCGGTAAAAAGGCCGTTACCACACCCACGGCAATCGCGATGCCAAAGCCCGTCAGCGCCTTGCGCCACATGCCGACCACCAGAAAATAGAACGGCCCAAACAACCACGCCAGCCAGTTGAAGTTGATCTTCCTGCGCTGACCGTACGGCAGCGCCTTCAACGCTTCCTTGAAGCCAGGGCTATTGGGCGCGCCATGCTGCTCGAAGAAGGCAAACCGATCCTGCCATTTCTGCGGGTAGGTTGTTGTGCTGGTCGCATCCATAAAAAGTCCTATCGACATGAAGTAAGAGGTTGAGCGGCATCGCCCGCCGTCACGGATTTAAGAATCGTCCGAGTGGCGCAACTATCGGTGGATGACGGCGAGCGGGCTAGCCGACGCCGCCCATCCGAAGTGTGGTGCTCGACCCATATGGATGTAGGAACTCCCCTACATCAGGGCGATGATTGGCAGATGACGTGGCTGCGCTGGTGGGGAATCGCTTCGCAGCAATGCTGCGCCGTCATGGGGAGGGTTATGACAGTGGGTGTGTTTTAGGCTTCAGCGGCTTCGCTATAGGTGTCGTGTCGTTGCGCAACACGGCAAAGCAATGCAGACATCAAAGCCGGCCCGATCTTCATCAGAACGGCCCGTAAACCGTCCGAGAAATCGCGGATGGTCCAGGGCCGACCGTCGGCGGCATTCGCCGCCGACGGTGGAGACACTTTAGTCGTCGAAAAGCGTACTGATGATTGGTGCAACGGACGGGTGTCGAGCTGTGACGGTCAATGTTGGCGACGATGAGCCATCGCTGTCCTGGTCACCATCGTAGTGCGCGTAGAAGCTGACAGTTGACGTCGTGCCCTTCGGAAATGTGTAGGCGAACGATACGATCGAGTTCGGCGCATGACACACGCGGTTGAACGACGGATCTGATATCAGCTTGCAAGACACTCCGGTGGAGTTCGGAACGACAGGAACAGCTTGGCCAATGCTCGATCCAGCTCCATATAACTTCATCAGTCCGGGTGGGACTGAGCCGGGGCCGTCCCAAACGATATGGCTTCCCGTGAGCGTGGCTTGAACGACAACTTGCTTGCCCGGGATGGCTAGACCCTTGATCGACAGAGTTGTCGACGTGCCTGCGAAGGCGGGAGCAGTGACGAAAGCCAACGCTAGAAGGCCAATAGAGCCGTATGCGCGTAGCTTCATGAATCCTCCTTAATCCGTGCGATTGATGTGCGGCGCCAAGGATTAAGGATTGATCGCCAAGCCGATAATCAACGGACGACCGCTTGAGCCGCACGTTGTATTGCTCACGACGATGGATACATTCTGCCCAGAAGACACCGCAGTTAGCGTCGTGGCGAGGATTGTCTTGTAGCCGCCATTGGTTGAGCCCAGCTCGTACAGGTCTGACGAGGGGCAGTTTGCCGGGTTGGTCGCTGTCGAGCCGTTGCCTATGCTGAACTGGTCACTGGCCCAGCCACTATTGAAGACCCGGATCGTGGTCGGCCCCACTTGGGTTTGCGCAGCGGCGGTAGCAGAGAAGAGGCTTGAGGCGGCAAGACACACGCCAAGCGACGCAATCATGAAGCGTGACTTCATAGGTTATCTCCTTGCTTAAGTAGACGCTCGTCATTGAGCATAAGCAAAGTGCATGAGCTTGCCGCGCTAGGCAATATGGATAGAGGGAGTATTTCGCAGGAGGTATCAGTCAGCCCATTAGATGAGATGCACGTCGCATTCGTGCGCCGCGCTCTGTGCTTGGGCCTATGTATATTCGCGCAGTGAAAACGGGGCAGAGTGGAGTACCCCTGATTTCTCTGACCCCTATTTTGGTACTTCTGGACTCATGCCATCTGCGAGGAGTCTTTGTCGCCCGCAACCTGGAAACTTCACGAAGTCATGGAGCTAACTGCCGAAGCGTGAGACGAGGTAATTCAAGAACGTGCTGCAGGTGATGAGCATGTAGCGCGCATCGGCTTCTGTCACTTCGACATTGTCGTCGAGCATTGCATGCCGGATGCCGTCCTCGCCGTTGGTATAGCTGTAGAGCTTGATGAAGCCCTGTTTCAGCACGGCGTGGAGTTGATGTTTCTTCTCGAGCTCTGCCAGGGCTGGTGCTAAGTCGTCTTTTCCGGTGAGCATACGTGCCACGCTCTCGACGGCCGAGATGGACTCCTTCACTACATTGCGATAGTCAGGTGCCTTTCGGTTGGCGTAGAGCTGGACCGCCTGCTGGATGTGCGCTGCTGCCGACTTAAACGGGCTGCCAGCAGCATCTTCGACGGACTGAAGCTGTTGTTCGTCGGTGATTTTGACGAACTGACCGCTAACGAGCCTGTATCCCGATCGCTCCCGTTCGAGGATGAACTTCAGATCCGACTCGACGTCAGCTCGTACGGCCATTCCTGTATCGAGTAAGAACTCGATCAGATCGAACACCTGATGCCAAGGAGCCGCCTTGTACCACTCCGACATGAACTCTCTGAGACCCAGGTTTGACCTCGGGGCTTCGGCCACAGGGCGCTTGAAGTAGTGCAACCACAACTGTCTGCCAAGTTGCGCGGATCGAGTCATGCTCGATGCTGAGTGTGGGTCGACCAAATGGTCAAATCGAGGATTGCCCCAGTAATGGAGATACAGGACGTTCCATAGGCCGTTCCTCAGGTCGTCGTCCATGCTATGGATCTGAATCAGATCCCGTGGTTTAACGAATCCATTGCGTTCGCTGAAGCGGGCCATCCGATTTTCCCTGAAGTGCGGCATTGATACCCCCGCACTTTATCTGCCCCAGTCTGCACGGTCGAGTTCGTCCCCGAAAACCACCGTCCCTTCGAACCCGCACACAAGACGGGTTTTTCGTTGCTCGCAGGATTACCCATGTCGAATGCCCAGGCCGGCTGCAGCATCGCCGAGACCACGCTCAGCCAAGAAGGGTATTGGTGATTGGTGATTGGGGGAAACGGGGGTAGTCCAACCTGACCCCGTTCTTCTGCTTCTTCGGTGCCTTTTTTCCTGACATCCTTTTCACTGACCCTTTTCTCACACATCTCGCGGCATGAAAAAAGACTTCTCTTGTACGTCTAGATCTCGGCAAACACATACCAGTGCGCACCCGAAGGAAGGATTGATCCTCACGGCAATACATTTTTCCCTGACTAGTCTTTCGAGAATTTGCGGAAGGAAGGCCTTGTCATTTGGTGCTACGCCATATGCCTCAGCAACATCGCCCACGTCCAATGTCGATGAAGATGTCACCGTTAAGCTAAGGATTGTGTTTCCCTCTCTGAAGTTGTCAGCCTTAAGCCGTTCAACTCCACTAAGTACAAGGCACATGGCTTGCCCGTCAGCTGTTTTTAAAGGGATCGAAACGCTGCGATCCCCATTTAGTAGCAAGCCCAGAACCAATGCGTCGTGGACGTTTGGGTAAACCACCGTTTCATCCTCGATGACTAACATTTTCCTATCCTCGAATAATCGATCATTTAGAATCCAGGGTCGCCCGGCTGCGGTGGACGCCCTGCGCCGCGATCGTCATTGGTGGGTGGCCCGCCACCAGGCGGGCGGCCCCAATCATGAACATGTGGCTTACCTAAACCTCCGTGTGAATGATCCCAGTCTGTATCAACATCAGGGAAACCATCTTCGCCGTATCGGCGGGTCTGCCCTTTCTCACCCCTTTTATTCGGGCAGGTGACCTCGCTTCCGGGCTTCCCTGTTAGCGGGTTTGATTGCGACTGGTTGGTCGCATGCACAGTTACCCAGTCCGCCGTTGCCAGGGCTGTGATGGCAGCGGGCGCGCAGAATATGTTGATCAAACATTCCACGGCCGGATCAACGCGAACTGGTTGCTGATAGTTGGGGGGCGCATCGAGGAGAGGCGGGGCCACCGGGCGGGGCTCGGGCAACGGTACCAGGAACTGCGTCCCGCTTGGGTCGACGTAATTCGATGGAGCTCCATTTGCATAGAGATAAGAATTAAGACCGCCTTCGATTCCGATAGGGTCGCTTTGAATGTAACGCCCGGTCGCTACCTCATAGTCGCGATGGACGTTGTAATTCAGCCCGCTCTCGGCGTCGTAATACTGGCCCGGTAACCACACCCTTGACGCACCCCTGCGCCGACGGCGGTGGCTTTCCTTGATGCGACGCGGTTTGGCGAGCGCAGCGAGCATGATGCGGCGGTGCGTCCTGGCTAAAAATCCCTTGAGACGGTTTTGTACGCGCCCACGCCCACGCGGGCAAGCGCGGGCCGCAGGGCGTGCGACGGGGGTATCAGTCGGAGGCGCGGGCCAGCTTGGCGGCCGGGTGCGTGGCCGTGTGGATCTCTTTGAGCTTGCCGATGGAGACGTGCGTGTAGATCTGCGTGGTGTCCAGCCGCTCGTGGCCCAGCAGCTCCTGGATGTAGCGGATGTCCGCGCCGTTCTCCAGCATCTGCGTGGCCATCGTGTGCCGCAGCAGATGGCAGGCGCCGCGCTGACGCACGCCGGCCGCTTCCAGATACCGGCGCACGGTGGTGGCCAGCCCGTTGTTGCCCAGGCGCTGCCCGAAGCGGTTGAGGAAGAGCGCGGTTTCATGCGCGTCGATCACCAACTGCGGGCGCGCCTGATCCAGATACCGGCGCACCCAGGCCAGCGCACGCTCCCCGATCGGCACGAGGCGGTCCTTGCCGCCTTTGCCCTGACGCACGCGCACGACGCCGTGCACGAAGTCCAGATCGAAGATCGAGAGGTTACGTGCTTCCTGTCGCCGCACGCCGGTGGAGTACAGCAGTTCCAGCAGCGCCCGGTCGCGCAGGCCTTGCACGTCCTCGACGTCCGGCAGGGCCAAGAGGGTGTCCATCTGCTCGGCCTGCAGCCCTTCGGGCAGTGTCACGCGCGGCGCGCGTGGCAGGTCCAGATCGGCCGCCGGGTTGGTCGGGATGTGGTGATGCTTCACCAGCCACCTAAACCAGTGGCGTAGATGCGTCACGGCCAAGGCTTGGCCACGCAGGCTCAGCGGCTCGCCGTTGGCCTTGCGCCACTGGAAGAGATGGCGCTGGTAGCGTTCCAGGATCGGCAAGGTGATCTCGGCGGGCCGCGCCAAGCCGCGATCCATGCACCACGCCAGGAAGACGGCCAGCGTTTGCCGGCGGGCACGCAGCAGCTCTTCGCTGTAGCCCAGGGCCACCATCACCTCCAGATACCGGCGCATCCAGGCCGCCATGCTGTCCGGTGGGCTGGGGGCTTCCAGCAACCGGCGGTGTTCGCCGTAATGACCGGCCCGTGGCATCGCTTACGCGCCTCGCATCGCGCGGTACGACGCCTCGCTACGATGCGACGGCGCGGTCTCCGTCCCGCGATGCGTAGTGGATGGACGAGCTGCCACTAAAACGGATGAGGCCGCATCGTCGTTGGGCTGCGCCGCGATCACGCCGGACCGATGCTCCCCCGCCACGGCACCGACCGCACCACGACCGCTGTCCGACCGATCACGGGATGCCCCCGACCGATCTGCCGTCGTAGTGGTGTCCAGCGTCGCCACGTCCACCAAGCCGATCAGCTGACGGTGCGTGTCATGCACATCGCCGGTAAACGCCAGTTCGTAGTGGAAGCGCGTGCCGGTGCGATGCACGATCAGGTATTCGTGATCTTCCAGCCGCGCCAGATGCAGCTTGAGCTGCGTGTCGCCGTGCCCGGTCGCATCGCGCAGTTCGCGCCGGGTAAACCGCACCTGCGAGCGGGCCAAGCCCTGCGCCTGCTGGCACCCTTCGACGTAGGTCACCACGTCGCCCAGCACGCGGCGCGTCTGCGGCGGCAGGTCATCGAGCGAGCGGCCCAGCACCTCGCCGGCCAAGCGGTTGGCCAGCGCGATGTCGGCCAGCGTCACCTCGATGTATTCCAGCCGGCCGGCGCGCTGGATCGGGCGCTGGTACTGGTGCAGCAAGGCGATGGCGTCGATCAGCGTCAGGTACTTCGCGTGATCGCGGCGCAGGCGTGGGGATTCGCTGCGGAAGGTCAGACGCTCCGCATACGGGTTCACCACGGCCAGCGGTCGCAGCAAGCGTTGTGCGTTCTGATGCAGTGCACGGATGTCGCTAGAGGTCTGCGCGGCCAACAAGCCTTCCAGCGTGCGCGCCTGCCGCTGCCGGCGATGGATCGCCTCGGTCTGCTCGCGGCTTTCGTTGATGGTGAGCACGAGGCAGCGGTTAAGCAGTTCCTCGTCGATCACGATGGCCGTCGTCGTCAGGAAGAGCATCACCGGCCCTTCGACGCGGTATTCCTCGGTGACCAGTTTGCCGGTGGTCGGGTCTTTGCCGGTACTGGCGATGGTCAGCTCGCCCTGCGATTGCAGCAGTTTCAGTGCGTAAGCCGCTTGGCGCACGCCTTCTTCTTCCGCGATGGCGAGGATCTTGTGCTTGAGGTCGCCTTCGCCGAGGTAAAACAGCGATTGCCCGGTCATCGCCGAGTAGTGCACGCGCTGCTCGTCCGGCATCAGCGCGAGCAGCGTGTCCATCACGGTGGATTTGCCGGCGGCACTGGTGGACTGGATCAGGATCGCGAGCGGCTTGTCGAGCCGGCGCGACACGCAGGCCAGATAACCCACCAGTGCGTTGTGGTCTTCGCCCACCACGCCCAGCGTGGCCACGTCCTCCATGATGCGCTCGATCAGCGCCGGATCACGCAGCAAGGCCATCGCGGCATCCTGCTGTTCGGGCGATACCTCGGGCGTGGCTGTGGCGGCGGTTTTTGGCGACTGTCGCGCACGGATCAGCTCATCCTGGCGCAGCTCCACTACGCGCAGCAGCTTGGCCAGATCCTCTTTCATCGCTTCTTCCGTCATGCCCAGCTCGATGCTGGCCTGCCGGCACCATCCCTGACGCTGCCGCGCGGCGTACAGCTCCACCGTGTCGATGTGCAGATACGCGGCGCGCTGCACCTTGATCCACACCTTGAGCTGCTCGTACCCGCTGTTTTTCTCGATGCCACGCACCACGTACGCGCGATCGTCCAGCGTCACGCGCAGCTCGCGTTCGTCCACCTCCACCGGCAGCGACGGCGCGGCCGGCGGCAAGGGCGAGGCGGCTAAAACGGGAAGCTCCGGTGCAGGTTCCGGTGCCAGCTCGGGTGCCGGCGACGCGGCGATAGTGGGCGACACGTCCGCTGCACTGTCGCATGCGACACTCGGCGTCGTGATCGGGGTCGGTGCCCCGTTGCCGATCCACGTGGCCGAGCGGATCACTACGCCTAAGCTCTGGCTGGCCGGCGTCACCTTCAGCGCGTAGTCGTTCGCATCGAGCCCGTGCGGGAAGCGGCAGCGGTAACAGGCGATGCCCTCGGCCATCAGGCGGGTGGCCAGTTTCTCGGCCGCCGCATCACCCGCGGCATCGCGGTCATACGCGATCAGCACGCGCTCGGTGCCGTAGCGCTTAAACGCGGCTAAGTGATCGGCGGTAAATCCTTCGACGCCATAGGACGCAGTGACGTTGCGGTAGCCGGCGCACCAGAAGGTCATGGCGTCGATCAGCGCTTCGCACAGGATGATCTCGCGATGCTCCTGCACGGCGGCAAGGTTCCACAGGCCGCGATGCGGCCCCGGCAGGTACAGGTGCAGCGGCGTACCGCTGCGCAGATTAGGCGTGATCTTGCGGCCGTACAGCTCGGTGATGTCGCCGTGCTCGTCCCACACCGGGATCACCAGCGAGCCATTCAAGTGCTCGTGGCCGGAGTCGCGCAGCAGGCCCACGGCCTGCAGGCGGGCACGGATTTCCCCGCCGGTTTTGCGGTTTTTCTCCGGCAGGCGCAGACCCAGCGTGCGGTTGGCAAAGCCCAGCCGGAAGCGCTCGATCAGCTCGGGGTGATTGAGGCCGCGCGCGGCCAGATAAGCCAGCGCTTCGGGGCTTTGCTTCAAGGTGTCGTGGTAGTAATCGACCACCTGGTGCAGCAGGGCTTTGTCATCGGCTTCGGTGCTGACCGGCGCCGGCAGCTTCGTCACCGTCGAGCGGCGCACGCCATCGCCGGTCGCGAGCGTGGTCACGCCTTCGCGCAGCCGCTCCACCGCGTGCCGGAAGCTGATGCCTTCGCTCTTCATCACCCAATCGATCGCCGTGCCGCCCGTCTGACACGCGCCCAGGCAGTGCCACAGGTTCTTCGCCGGCGACACGACCAGCGAGGGCGTCTTGTCGTTGTGGAAGGGGCAGCGGCCGATCCAGTCCGCGCCGTGGCGGGCCAGCTCGATGCCGCGCGCTTCAACCAGCCGTTGCACCGACACCTCCGTTTTCAGGCGCTCGATCTCGTGCTCGGGGATGCGGGCCATAAAACGGGTCTCCGGCCAAAAGCCTGTCAAGAGGGGCGACTAAAAAATAACTCGATAGCAGAGTACTCATATTCTGAGTATAGTCAACCAAGGTCCAGCGGAGTGCCTCCTATGCTCGGTGCAACTTTTCAGCATCCGATGCCCATGGCAGCTAAAGAAAAACTCTTCTATGAGCAGCTCGGTCGGCGGATTGCCGAGCGCCGCAAGGCAGCGGACATCACGCAGGTAGAGCTGGCCAAGATCCTGGGCGTGGCTCAGCAGACGATGGCCCACTACGAGGGCGGCGTGTCCCGCATCGCCGTGGCCTTGCTACCGCCCTTGGCCAGGGCGTTAAACACGACGGTCGAGGATTTGCTCGGCGAGGACAGCAAGCGCGCCGGCAAACGAGGACCCGCATCGAAGCTGCAACAGCAGCTCGATCAGGTCAGCCAGCTTCCCAAGGCGCAGCAGAAGTTCGTCAGTCAGATGCTCGACACGGTGCTGCAGCAAGCGGGCCACTGAGCGGTTAAAAGATAACGATTCGGCTCTCGATAGCCTGTCGCATAAACCTACCTCGCAGGTCGCGTGAGCGGCCTGTGAGGTAGGTTTTTTCTATGTCTAAAAATATTAGCGGGCTAATAATTCCAGCCTGACCCGAGTCGGGTCACCGCTATGGCTCCGCTCCCTGGCACCCGTATGATCTAACCAGGTCACCATGAGGATGCTCAGAGCTATGCGTTTAACCGGATTGGAGCCGCTCTATCGCAGCATGCAGGCGCAGGGCATCGGGCGGGCCAAGTTTCGCTACACCCTTAATCACCTGACCTTTGAGTGCCTGTTTTTTGCCGACACGGCACCGTACGAGCTAGTGATGGGCTGCCTGGGCCATAACTTCGTTATTTTCATGGACGTCAGTGCAACGTTCGAGATCAAGCCCTTCATCGAGCCCAAGGAGATTTTCTATGCCTTGCGCAAAGCGTTATTTCAAAACGCCGGCAGTGGTCAGCACCTGAGCGTCACGGACTTCTTCAAGGAGTTCAACCAGCATATTCCACCGCACACTTCGCCACGCGAAGCGGCCACGGCAGACGACGTGGTGCGGTACTACCCGGATATCGAGGAGTCAGCCAAGCGCTATTTCTGCGGGTGGCAAGACAACAGCATCAAGGGCGAGAGTGTGTCGCCAAAAAACCTGGCCAAGACCCGTCGCTTGCAGGGTCAGCGCGCCCATGATTTTTCACGGCGACGTAATCAGAGCACCCGTTGGACGCATCGGCCGGAGCGGGCGATCGCTTTCTTCATTCCCGAGTAATCGGCTAACAAGGCGTGACCCGAGTCGGGTCACGCCAGCCTTTAGGCTTTTCCCTGCCACACCTCGACACCGATACGTTTCAGTTCGCTATGCACGCCGCGCATGTGCTGGAGACCGGCCACCGATCGAAGCAGCAGTAGGATTTCGAGCAGCATGTTTGATGTATCGGCCTGCGATGCTTCAGGACTCGACGCCGGGGCCTCGCGGTCGGCCAGGTCCTCGACCGTTTGACGCAGCATCATCATCGCCTCGGCCGTATTGTCGCCGGCCGCCAATCGCTTCTTGAGGTACGTGGACACCGGCAGCGGCTCGGGGAACGCCTGAGCAGCCATCGCCTCGTAGCGCGCATACACCTCGTCACTGAAGCGGATCGGGACTATCTTCGCCATCGTTGTTTGCTTCCACATGCACCGTATAGCGGCATGTATAGCAAACGATCGCGCTGAGAAGCCATCGATTTCGCTTTTCGTATAGACGGCCATATACGCAGGCATTTGCATCATATTTGCAATTGTTCTTGCGCGTCATGCACTTGCTGCACCTGACTAGGTGCGTATGGTGTATGGCGGATCGGCTTAAGGGATAAGGGGCCTAAGCCGGCCAAAAACACCCGTAAAAAGCCGCTCCGCGCACGCCAAGAAGGTCAAGCATGATCACGTGGCCCAGCGGGCCACGTCGCGATGCACGGATGATGCAGCGGTGATGCAACGATGGTGCACGGGTAACGTATCGTGATGCATGGATGTGGCAAACATGATGCAGCGATGAGGCAACCGATCAGTGCGAGGCCGACGCGTAAGCGGCTTTGATCAACATGCCGTAGAGCAAGCGGACCCGCGTAGTTACGGCGCGGTCGCCGGCTGTGACAGCGTCGATTTCGTCGCGCAGTTGAGACATCACCCCTTCCAGATCAGCCAGGTGTTGCGTATCAGGCTGGCTGCGTGAGGCTTCCTTCCGGATCTCTGCCGAGAGCTTGCCACGGCAATGGAAGAGGATTTCTCGGGCGCTCGACATCTCGGCGTCATCGGCGGCGTAGCTCATCAACCTTCCTCCTGGTGCGTGACATCGGTAGCGGATTATCGCGCTACCGATGTCACGTGCCCGTGGTGCTCAGCCGACGAAGCCGGAGGCGATGGAGTGGAGGTAACTGATCACGGCATCGAGGCGGCCTTCGGCGGTCAGTTGCAACGGCGTCTTGCCGCCAAACGTATCGAGTGGCTGGCTCAGCCACTCGACCGCTTTAGCTCGATCACCGGAGACCGATTCGGCTGCAGCGATGACACGAACCACATGTGGGTTTTCCATTGCTGATTGCACGATTCCTCACCATCACCGCAGCCGCGACACCGTTTATGTCTTCAGATATTTGATGCAGATGAACAGCGATGGCGGCCAAACAAGCAGATAGAAGTATGGAGCGGTCCATACTTTCGACGCAGTGCCATGACCCCAGAAAAAGAGAACGATCAGGAAGGCTATCAGCATTCCCAAAAATGCCATGGCATTCGCGGCGATTATCACCTTGATAACGCGATAGACACTCTTCATTAGTTGCCGCATCCACAAGAAGTGAAACTGCTCTCCATCACCGTGCTCGAACCCGCAGTCACACCGGCCCCTATCTCAATTCCTTTCTCCGATCCAAAGGATGGCCCGGAAAAAGCGCCGGAATTGATGGGCTTTTGAAGCCCTCGACCATTTCCGCCTAGCTGAATCATCGAGGCGCTGTACCCCTTGAATAGGGAAGCGCCGGCGCTGTACATCATGAACCAGCCATTCAGTACATCCGGGTTTACGTCATCCAATCCATCGTTAAGAGTAACGGAGGACGAAGTGAGACCAGCCGGTAGCGTGCCCTTAATATTCGGACCAAAAGTTGGGCCGACAGCGTCAACTACTACATGCGCCTTCCTTCCGTTCTTGCACTCGGAATCGAGCACAAACTCGTAGAACGAGCCGCCTATCCCCACCGCTGCGCCGCCGCCCGTCATCGTCCCTTGCCATTGCGTGAGACCAAGCGGATCAACAAAACTCAGCGGATTCCCACCCACATAGGCATATACACTGGGCCCCGCAGCCAGTCCAAATGGATCTGGCTCACCATATCGTCCCGTAGCTGATTCGTAGGACCGACGAACGTTGTAGTTCAGACCACTCTCGGCGTCGTAGTACTGGCCGGGTAACCACACCCTTGACGCACCCCTGCGCCGACGGCGGTGGCTTTCCTTGATGCGACGCGGTTTGGCGAGCGCAGCGAGCATGGGGCGGCGGTGCGTCCTGGCTAAAAATCCCTTGAGACGGTTTTGTACGCGCCCGTGCCTACGCGGGCAAGCGCGGGCCGCAGGGCGTGCGACGGGGGTATCAGTCGGAGGCGCGGGCCAGCTTGGCGGCCGGGTGCGTGGCCGTGTGGATCTCTTTGAGCTTGCCGATGGAGACGTGGGTGTAGATCTGCGTGGTGTCCAGCCGCTCGTGGCCCAGCAGCTCCTGGATGTAGCGGATGTCCGCCCCGTTCTCCAGCATCTGCGTGGCCATCGTGTGCCGCAGCAGATGGCAGGCGCCGCGCTGACGCACGCCGGCCGCTTCCAGGTATCGGCGCACCGTGGTGGCCAGCCCGTTGTTGCCCAGGCGCTGCCCGAAGCGGTTGAGGAAGAGCGCGGTTTCGTGCGCGTCGATCACCAGCTGCGGGCGCGCCTGATCCAGATACCGGCGCACCCAGGCCAGCGCACGCTCTCCGATCGGCACGAGGCGGTCCTTGCCGCCTTTGCCCTGACGCACGCGCACGACGCCGTGCACGAAGTCCAGATCGAAGATCGAGAGGTTACGTGCTTCCTGTCGCCGCACGCCGGTGGAGTACAGCAGCTCCAGCAGCGCCCGATCACGCAGACCCTGCACGTCCTCGACGTCCGGCAGGGCCAAGAGGGTATCCATCTGCTCGGCCTGTAGCCCTTCGGGCAGCGTCACGCGCGGCGCGCGTGGCAGGTCCAGATCGGCCGCCGGGTTGGTCGGGATGTGGTGATGCTTCACCAGCCACCTAAACCAGTGGCGTAGATGCGTCACGGCCAAGGCTTGGCCACGCAGGCTCAGCGGCTCGCCGTTGGCCTTGCGCCACTGGAAGAGATGGCGCTGGTAGCGTTCCAGGATCGGCAAGGTGATCTCGGCGGGCCGCGCCAAGCCGCGATCCATGCACCACGCCAGGAAGACGGCCAGCGTTTGCCGGCGGGCACGCAGCAGCTCTTCGCTGTAGCCCAGGGCCACCATCACCTCCAGATACCGGCGCATCCAGGCCGCCATGCTGTCCGGTGGGCTGGGGGCTTCCAGCAACCGGCGGTGTTCGCCGTAATGACCGGCCCGTGGCATCGCTTACGCGCCTCGCATCGCGCGGTACGACGCCTCGCTACGATGCGACGGCGCGGTCTCCGTCCCGCGATGCGTAGTGGATGGACGAGCTGCCACTAAAACGGATGAGGCCGCATCGTCGTTGGGCTGCGCCGCGATCACGCCGGACCGATGCTCCCCCGCCACGGCACCGACCGCACCACGACCGCTGTCCGACCGATCACGGGATGCCCCCGACCGATCTGCCGTCGTAGTGGTGTCCAGCGTCGCCACGTCCACCAAGCCGATCAGCTGACGGTGCGTGTCATGCACATCGCCGGTAAACGCCAGTTCGTAGTGGAAGCGCGTGCCGGTGCGATGCACGATCAGGTATTCGTGATCTTCCAGCCGCGCCAGATGCAGCTTGAGCTGCGTGTCGCCGTGCCCGGTCGCATCGCGCAGTTCGCGCCGGGTAAACCGCACCTGCGAGCGGGCCAAGCCCTGCGCCTGCTGGCACCCTTCGACGTAGGTCACCACGTCGCCCAGCACGCGGCGCGTCTGCGGCGGCAGGTCATCGAGCGAGCGGCCCAGCACCTCGCCGGCCAAGCGGTTGGCCAGCGCGATGTCGGCCAGCGTCACCTCGATGTATTCCAGGCGGCCGGCGCGCTGGATCGGGCGTTGGTACTGATGCAACAAGGCGATGGCGTCGATCAGCGTCAGGTACTTCGCGTGATCGCGGCGCAGGCGCGGGGATTCGCTGCGGAAGGTCAGACGCTCCGCATACGGGTTCACCACGGCCAGCGGTCGCAACAAGCGTTGTGCGTTCTGATGCAGTGCACGGATGTCGCTAGAGGTCTGCGCGGCCAACAAGCCTTCCAGCGTGCGTGCCTGCCGCTGCCGTCGATGGATCGCCTCGGTCTGCTCGCGGCTTTCGTTGATGGTGAGCACGAGGCAGCGGTTGAGCAGCTCCTCGTCGATCACGATGGCCGTCGTCGTCAGGAAGAGCATCACCGGCCCTTCGACGCGGTATTCCTCGGTGACCAGCTTGCCGGTGGTCGGGTCTTTGCCGGTACTGGCGATGGTCAGTTCGCCCTGCGATTGCAACAGTTTCAGCGCATAGGCCGCCTGGCGCACGCCTTCCTCCTCGGCGATGGCGAGGATCTTGTGCTTGAGGTCGCCTTCGCCGAGGTAAAACAGCGATTGCCCGGTCATCGCTGAGTAGTGCACGCGCTGCTCATCCGGCATCAGCGCGAGCAGCGTGTCCATCACGGTGGATTTGCCGGCGGCACTGGTGGACTGGATCAGGATCGCGAGCGGCTTGTCGAGCCGGCGCGACACACAGGCCAGATAACCCACCAGCGCGTTGTGGTCTTCGCCCACCACGCCCAGCGTGGCCACGTCCTGCACGATGCGCTCGATCAGTGCCGGATCGCGCAGCAAGGCCATCGCGGCATCCTGCTGTTCGGGCGACACCTCCGGCGCGGCCGCGGTGGCGGTTTTCGGGGCCTGTCGTGCACGGATCAGCTCATCCTGGCGCAGCTCCACCACGCGCAGCAGTTTGGCCAGATCCTCTTTCATCGCTTCTTCCGTCAGGCCCAGCTCGATGCTGGCCTGCCGGCACCATCCCTGACGCTGCCGTGCGGCGTACAGCTCCACCGTGTCGATGTGCAGATACGCGGCGCGCTGCACCTTGATCCACACCTTGAGCTGCTCGTAACCGCTGTTCTTCTCGATGCCGCGCACGATGTACGCGCGATCATCCAGCGTCACGCGCAGTTCGCGTTCGTCCACCTCCACCGGCAGCGACGGTGCGGCCGGCGGCAAGGGCGAGGCGGCTAAAACGGGAAGCTCCGGTGCAGGTTCCGGTGCCGGCTCAGGTGCCGGCGACGCGGCGATGGTGGGTGGCACGTCGGCCGCACTGTCGCATGCGACACTCGGCGTCGTGATCGGGGCCGGCGCCCCGTTGCCGATCCACGTGGCCGAGCGGATCACTACGCCTAAGCTCTGGCTGGCCGGCGTCACCTTGAGCGCGTAGTCGTTCGCGTCCAGGCCGTGCGGGAAGCGGCAGCGGTAACAGGCGATGCCCTCGGCCATCAAGCGCGTGGCCAGTTTCTCGGCCGCCGCATCACCCGCGGCATCGCGGTCATACGCGATCAGTACGCGCTCCGTGCCGTAGCGCTTAAACGCGGCTAAGTGATCGGCGGTAAACCCTTCGACGCCATAGGACGCGGTGACGTTGCGGTAGCCGGCGCACCAGAAGGTCATGGCGTCGATCAGCGCTTCGCACAGGATGATTTCGCGGTGCTCTTGCACCGCCTCGATGTTCCACAGGCCACGATGCGGCCCCGGCAGGTACAGGTGCAGCGGCGTGCCGCTGCGCAGGTTGGGCGTGATCTTGCGGCCGTACAGCTCGGTGATGTCGCCGTGCTCGTCCCACACCGGGATCACCAGCGAGCCATTCAAGTGCTCGTGGCCGGAGTCGCGCAGCAGGCCCACGGCCTGCAGGCGGGCGCGGATTTCCCCGCCGGTTTTGCGGTTTTTCTCCGGCAGGCGCAGGCCCAGCGTGCGGTTGGCAAAGCCCAGCCGGAAGCGCTCGATCAGCTCCGGATGGTTGAGGCCACGCGAGGCCAGATAGGCCAGCGCTTCGGGGCTTTGCTTCAAGGTGTCGTGGTAGTAATCGACCACCTGGTGCAGCAGGGCTTTGTCATCGGCCTCGGTGCTGACCGGCGCCGGCAGCTTGGTCACCGTCGAGCGGCGCACGCCATCCCCGGTCGCGAGCGTGGTCACGCCTTCGCGCAGCCGCTCCACGGCGTGCCGGAAGCTGATGCCTTCGCTCTTCATCACCCAGTCGATCGCCGTGCCGCCCGTCTGACACGCGCCCAGGCAGTGCCACAGGTTCTTCGCCGGCGACACGACCAGCGAGGGCGTCTTGTCGTTGTGGAAGGGGCAGCGACCGATCCAGTCCGCGCCGTGGCGGACCAGCTCGATGCCGCGCGCTTCGACCAGCCGTTGCACGGAGATGTCCGTTTTCAGGCGCTCGATCTCGTGCTCGGGGATGCGGGCCATAAAACGGGTCTCCGGCCGGAAGGCTGTCAAGGGGAGCAACTAAAAAATAACCCGTTGGCAGAGTACCCGTAATACGAGTATTGTCAACTCGTCATCCGAGGATCAGGGTCTATGCTCGCCAGCACATCCTTTCTGCCAGATAGCCTCATGGCCGCTGCTGACCGCGCCTTCTACGAACAACTTGGCCAACGTATTGCCGAGCACCGCAAGGCGCATGGCATCACCCAGGTCGAGTTAGCCAAGACCCTGGGCATCGCCCAGCAGACACTGGCCCACTACGAGGGCGGGACGGTGCGTATCGCCGTTGCCACGCTCACGGTCGTGGCCAAGGCGCTGGAAGTCTCGATAGAGGATTTACTCGGTAGCTCGTCAGCAAAGACTGCCGGTAAGCGTGGACCCGCATCGCGGTTACAGCAGCAGCTAGATCAGATCAGTCAGTTGCCGCGTGCCAAGCAGAAGTTTGTCAGCCAGATGCTCGATACGGTGCTACAGCAAGCGAGTAGCTGAGCAGCTAAAGATAACGATTCGGCTCTCGATAGCCTTTCGCATAAACCTACCTCGCAGGTCGCGTAAGCGGCCTGTGAGGTAGGTTTTTTTCTATGTCTAAAAATATTAGCGGGCTAATAATTCCAGCCTGACCCGAGTCGGGTCACGTCTGCCCTCAGGCTTTTCCTCGCCATACATCGACGCCGATGCGCTGCAGTTCACTCTGCACAGCACGCACGCGGCCAGGATCGGCCACCGCACGTAGCAACAGCAGGATTTCGAGCTGCACGTTCGACGTGTCGGCCGGTGACGCATCGGGGCTCGCCGGAGCGGCCTCGCGGTCGGCCAGATCCTCGACCGTCTGACGCAGCATCATCATTGCTTCGGCCGTGTTGTCGCCGGCGGCCAGTCGCTTCTTGAGGTACGTGGACACCGGCAGCGGCTCGGGGAACGCCTGGGCGGCCATCGCTTCGTAGCGCGCATACGCCTCGTCACTGAAGCGGATCGGGACTATCTTCGCCATCGTTGTTTGCTTCCATATGCACTGTATAGCGGCATGTATAGCAAACGATCGCGCTGCGAAGCCATCGGTTTCGCCAAGCGTATAGATGGCTATATACGCAGGCGTTTGCATCATATTTGCAATTGTTCTTGCGCGTCATGCACTTGCTTCACCTGACTAGGTGCGTATGGTGTATGGCGGATCGGCTTAAGGGTTAAGGGGCAAAAGCTGGCCAAAAACACCCATAAAAAGCCGATCCCTGCACGCCAAGAAGGTCAAACACGATCACGTGGCCCAGCGGGCCACGTCGTGATGCACGGATGATGCAAAGATGCGGCAAAAGTGATGCAGCGATGATGCAAAAATGATGCAAGCGGTCAGCGTGATGTCGGCGCGTAAGCGTCTTTGATCAGCATGCCGTAGAGCAAGCGGACCCGCGTGGTTACGGCGCGGTCGCCGGCCGTGACGGCGTCGATTTCATCGCGCAGCTGGGACATCACCAGTTCCAGGTCAGCCAGGCGTTGCGCATCAGGCTGGCTGCGGGAGGCTTCCTTCCGGATCTCTGCCGAGAGCTTGCCACGGCAATGAAAGAGGATTTCCCGGGCGCTCGACATTTCAGCATCGTCGGTGGCGTAGCTCATCAACCTTCCTCCTGGTGCGTGACATCGGTAGCGCCGTTCAGTTTGCTACCGATGTCACGTGCTCGTGGTGCTTAACCAAGCCGTGGCGCGAGCAAGCTCATCCTCATAATCATCGAGATTCTTCGCTTCAGATTGGCGTAAAAACTCTTCAAACAAGGCCCTTGCAACTCGGTTTTTGCCGATATTGGAGAAGTGCTCGGCCAGATCAAATAGCGCAAAGAGATTGGATGCATCGACGCTCAAAATGTGTCGGTAGTGGCGCCGAGCCGCCTTCAATCGAACATCCGCCGGCATGACGTCATCCTCGGAGAACGCGTCCGTTTCCAACGCATTCCCGTAGAGCCGATGTGCCTCTATATCGTCAGGATTTTGCCGGAGAAGTTCATCCAGCCCCTTGTAAGCAACGGAGAACTGACCGGCGAGGCTCGCAGCCCTCGCACGCTCTAGACGCCTGTATCGCAGATCGTTAGCCATGACTAGATAGTTACATTTGAGTCTTGTCGATCACTGTGCCGCCCAACCCTTGATACATGCTGCACCCGATGGGGTTCCCTTCTTCGCAGAGCTGGCCCATTTGCATCTCCAACACTTCGAAGAATAGAGGTGGACACTCTGCTCGCGTGAAATTTCGCTTGGCAACCTTTAGCCATGCACGTACCTGCCTTAGCCTGTTGGCATTGAGCGCACCGCTCCTTTCGGCATCTTCAGCCGCCTTGATGGCGCGCCTCACCTCATCAGGATTGGACTGGGCATTGAGGCGAGGCGTCAACGGATCGTTACCACCTATGTTGTTTGTGCCCTGAAGTTTGCTCGTTCCGAGAGGGTCAAAGAAATTGAGCGGACTGCTATCAACGTACGCAAACGTGCTCAACCCACCGTCGAGACCGATGGGATCACTCTGCAAGTAACGCCCGGTCGCGGCCTCATAGTCGCGGTTGACGTTATTTGCCAAGCCGCTCTCGGCGTCGTAGTACTGGCCGGGTAACCGTAGACCGTATACAAAACCATTCGCACTCGTCGGTTGCTGCTCACCAAAGGCATTCGTCTGATAGGCAAGCTGCCAGATGGTGTTACCACTTGTGTTTGCGATTGCGCGCGGGGTGCCCAGCCCATCCGCATGCACATAGCTCACCGTGCTCACGCCACTCGCCGTGTCGACGGTCGCCACCGGTAGATCACCGAGCCAGACATAGTCGCGCGAGTTGCTGCCGTACTCCCCGATAAGCTGACTAGCCTCATCGTAAGCAAACCGCTGGCTGCTGGCGGACGGGAACGTCGCCACCTTCGCTGTGCGCTGCCCCAGCACGTTGTACGTATACGTCCCCACCGTACTGCCATCCCGCTGCACCACCGTCATGCGGTTACGCCCGTTGTAGCCATACCCAAAGGTGTCACCACCGATCACGCTACCCGTGGTGTTGCCGTTGGCGTCGTAGGTGCGGGCGGCGTTGCCGATGGCGGTGAGGTGATGGGTTCCGGTTTGGTAGGTATAGGCTCCCGTGGCGAGACCATTGCCCGTCTTGCTCAGGCGGTCGCCGGTCTTGCTGTACGTATAGGTTTCTTCCGGGTTGGTGCTGGCGTCGTAGAGGCCGGTGAGGCGGTAGAGCGGGTCGTAGGCGTAGGTTTCCGTGGCCGGGCTGGCGCCGGAGGCGTTGCCCAGGGCGGTGATGTTGCCCATGGCATCGCGGGCAAAGTGCAGGTTGAGCGCGGGGCTCACCACATCGGTGACGGCGTAGTTGGCGTCGTAGGTGCGCGTGATGGTTTGGCCGTTACCCAGCGTGTAGCTGGCGATGGGGCCAAAGGGCAGGTAGCTGATGGCGGTGACCACATTGCCGGCGCCTGCACCACTGGTGCCCGGGGGCAGGGCGGTGACGCCGCTGATACGGCCGGCCGCGTCGCGGCTGTACTGGATGGAGGTGCCGGCCGGTGTCAGCGTGCTGGCCAGGCGATCTGCCAGGGTGTAGCCGTAGGCGGTGACATCCGTGACGGTGCCCTGTGTCTGGCTCTTGCGGGTGACGTTGCCGTGGGCGTCGTAGCAGTACACCGTGGTCACGGCGGTTTCGATGATGCGGGTGAGGCGACCGACCGGATAGGAGGCCGGGCAGCCCGTGACGCTGTTGGCCTCGTCGTAGGCATAGGCCACATTGAGCGTGCCGTCCGCATAAGTGGTGGCGGTGCGACGGTTGAGCGCGTCGTACGTGCTATTGCTCACCACGCCCTTGGCATCCGTGCGCTGGGTGACGTTGCCGCCCGCGTCGTACACATAGGTCGTGCTGCCGGTGTCAGGACTCTGCACGCCAGTGGCGTTGCCCAGGCCGTCGTAGCTGTAGGTGGTGTTGAGTCCATCCGGATCGCTCACACCTTCCAGTCGATCGTTGGCGTCGTACGCAAAGGCACTTTGCGTGTTCTGCGTGGCGGTATCCGTGCCGCTGTAGTTGTCGATGGTGGTGATGAGGCGATTGAGCCCGTCATAACCCTGCTTGCGCTGCACACCCAGGGCATCACCGGTATGCACCAGGTTGCCGTTGGCGTCGTAGCTGTCGCTGTAGACCGCGTTGAATACCGCGTGACTCAGGCCATCGGTGACCTTGGTGAGCTGGCCCAGCGTGTTGAACGTACGCGACAGGCTGCGGCGCAGTGTGCCGCTGCTGTCGTAGGTCTGCTCAGCGGTCTTGTTACCCGCCGCGTCGAGCGTGTACTGCACGTAGTTGCCCAGTGCGTCGGTGATCTTGGTGAGGCGATGGGCTGCGTCATAGGTGTAGTTCACTGTCACGCCATCGGCGTCCTGGATGGAGGCTACCGAGCCGTAGGCCGTGTAGCCGACGGTGGTTACCGCATCGTTGGGCGAAGCCGAGCCATCCGCGTTGGCGCGGACGGTACGTGTGAGCAGCCAACCGCGTGGGCTGTAGGCAAGGTCCGTGATCACCCCGTTGGCGCTGGACTGGCGCACCACGCGCCCGTTCTTGTCGTAGGCCACCACGGTCGTGATCTGCCCAAGGGCGTTCGCCACCGTATACACGTCACCCGCGCGATGGCAGGCGCCGCCCGCGGTGCCGCAGCCGGATTCGTCGGCGCTCAGGTAATAGCTGTAGTTGGTGATGTCGGAGACATCAGTGCGTGGGCCGTCGACTGAGAGCAACAGACCGGTGAGGGGGCATTGCGTGGTGTCAACAGCATTGCAGTAGGTGTAGCGCCACTGGCGCACGCCAGCTGGGGCATTAGTGCTGCTGCCGCAGGTGTAGCTGGCGGCGCCAGTGACGGTTGGATCTGCTTCGCAACGAGCGGTGGCTTGGCCATAGGCGTTGTAGACCCAAGACGCCGAGGCAACGGTATTGCCATTGTTGTCGAGCACGGTGCGGGTCAGTGGAACGCGGAGCGTGGTGTCCCAGGTGAAGTTGGTGGTTCGTTGCGTAGCCTGCCCTTTGGCGTCGATCTGCTGAGTCAGTAGTGCAGCGGCACTATAGGTGGTCGCCGTGGTGTTGCCATTGAAATCCACATAGCTCATCGGATTGCTGTTGGCGTCGTACGTGCGGGTATTCCAGGGCTGACCACATGCTGGTCCACAAGGCTGCCCTATTGTTGCTGCGCGACTCAGGCCGTTGGCTGTCGCAAAGCCAAACGCCATCGTTCCGCCCAGCGGGTAGGTTACTGTGGATGATCCGTCACTATTGTAGGCAATTGCAGTGGCATCGGCCCCGCCTGCCGCACTGGCCCACGTCGCCCGCCCTTGACTGTCATAGGTCGTACTCTCATAGCGGACCCCGGATTCATCGATGATGCCAGTCAATGCATTGGGGAGATTGTTTCCACCAGTCAACGAGGTTTCGTTGTAAGCGTACTGACGAATTTGATTGTCCGGGTATTGGGCTGATAGCAAGTTTCCAACGCTGTCGTACGCATAAATGATATTTCCACCGTTTGGCTGCGTGATTTGATGCACGCGACCGCCGCTGTCGTAGGTGAAATTGAGTTGTCGCCCATCGGGATCAGTAACGGTCAGAAGCAGACCTGCGACTGGGGCAATGCTAGTCGGAGTTTGTGCCGTGCTGTACGTAAACGAAGCGCCGATACCGCTCTCGTCGACAACCTGCTGCATGCGGCCGTTGACATCATAGGTTTCGAAGTGCCGTAGCGCAGCAACGTAAAGTGTATAGCTCGTAGCAACGCCTTGCGCATTGTCAACTTCGGTCAACGTATCGATATTATCGCGAGATGTCGTCCAAATTCCGTTGCTCTTGGTAAAGAACTCCTGCTTTCCATCTGGGCGAAACACCGTGATAGAAGGAGGGACCGCTGAGATTTTCAGGAAACGATCAAAGCTATGCCGCCAGTGCGCTCCAATACTCGTCGTCGCGGTTGCGGCATTGCTGTTATAGAACCGACGGAATGTCAGCCATGAATTGCTGCTGTAGTCCTCGTCTTGGAGGTATTTGTTGCCGGTGGCGGCGTTAATGGGATCGGCAACGGAAGGGTTTCCGGTTTGAGCTGGCACCGCTTGTGGTGCGCCATGGTCTTTCGGACAGGTCAGTGAGCCACCTTCGCCACCGTTGCATCCGCCGCCATCGCCCACGTTTTTGCGGTCATCGACGCTGTAGGAGTAAATGGAATAGTTCTCACTCGGCCCAAGATAAATGGGAGGGGTCTTTGGTGAGCCATCATTGTTAGAAATAAGCCAGGTCCCCACCATAATCACTGGCGAACCCCAATAGGTGGCATCTACACAGGCTTGACTGTGCGACCAGTTGACCACTTGCTGAGAACCGTCTCCAGGTAGAGCGTAAGTGGATGTGCACTCATTGAGCGCCTGTGCGCGCGTCTGGAGGTAATAGACAACGTCAGCTCGTGCGGCGAAGGGCCAGAGCGCTAGAAGCGTCAGCAAGAAAAATATCCATGGAACCTTTGCTCCGAATCTTGCCTGAGCGATATTGGCTTCTGAATTTTTCTTGTTGTGGCGAACGAAAGACTGGTATGAGCCAATCCAGCGCACGAATGGCGCCGTACATTGAACAACCATGTTACCCCCTGTGACGACGTCCACGTTGTCTGCACCATTTACAGGTGCCACGAAGAATCTCTATAGCAGGGCAGCCTGTTGAGACGCCATATTTCTTCCGAGGACTCCGTCACGCTTTGGATCAAATAGATCTTCTGGCCTTGTGACGGCTACTCCATTTGGTCGATACGAACTCTTGGAGCGCTGGCTGTTGCTTGCCAGTGCAGCTATCCGCGGCAGGCTGAGCGGTATAAGAAACCTATAGCCCTGATCTGCGTATTTCGCGGCGATTAGCGACATACGAACAAGAAAAGGCCCGACATAGTCGGGCCTTTTTCTTTGAAACGTGGTACCGGTGATAGGACTTGAACCTACACTCTGTCGCCAGAAGCGGATTTTGAGTCCGCCGCGTCTACCATTCCGCCACACCGGCATTGCAAGTTGAACATTATGCCGGGTTCAGTGGACCGGGTCGAGCCCCAATTGACGATCGGAGCGCTGGTACTGGTTGTGGCCCAGGGGCTGGAACACGGCGCAGTGGGTCATGGCGCCGGAGTAGATGTGCAGGCTCACGGCGACGGCGTCGTCGCTGGGGTTGCGGATGGTGTGGTATTCGTGGGGCGGGATCAGGCTGCCGGCGGAGCCGGGGCCGGCCTGGATGGAGCCCACGGGCTGGAAGCAATAGTTGCCGTTCTCGTCGGCCAGGCGCTCGTACTGGACTACTTCCAGCGCGCCGCTCCAAACGCCTTCCACGCACCACATGCCGCAATGGTCGTGGATGGGGGTGCCTTGGCCGGGGCCCCAGGTCATGGCGACCACGGCGTAGCCGTGCTCTTTACTGCGGTACAGCTCGCGGCGGGCGTAGCGGCCTTCGGCGGTCTCGAATACGCAGTCGGGAAGCTTCACTTCCTGGCCGCGGATGAGGGCGCAGAGGCTGTTGCGCAGGCTGTCCGTCACTGCGCGGGTGGTGTCCTGCGCGACGGCGGCGTCGATGGCGTCGATGAGCTGGCGCGAGCCAGGGAAATCCAGGGTGAGCATGGTGTTCTCGGTAGGTCGTGCTGCCGGGCCATCTTAGCAGCGCCGGCCGGAGGGTGCAGTCGACCGTTCAGAGTTGGCCGAGAAAGCCGCCAATGGCGCGGCTGTAGTTGGGGATATCGACCAGAAAGGCGTCGTGGCCCTGCGGTGAATCCAGCGCTACGAAGTCCACGGCGGCGCCCGCGGCGCGCAGGCCGTCGGCGATCTGTTCCTGTTGTTCCAGCGGGAACAAGATGTCGGTGCTTACGCCGATCACCATGGCTTTTTCGATGTGGATACGCTTGAGGCCTTCCATCACGCCGCCGCTGCCGTACTCGCTGATGTCGAACCAGTCGCTGGCGCGCGACAGGTAGAGATAGCTATTGGGGTCGAAGGTGTGCACGAAACGCTGGGCGTGGCCTTCCAGGTAGGACTCCACTTCAAATTCGTGGCCGAACGGGTTGTCGCCGCGCTGCTCGGGGTCGAGGCGGATGCGCGCGAAGCGGCCGTTCCATTCCATGGCGGAGCGGTAGGTGATCACGCCGAGCTTGCGCGCGATGCTCATGCCGTCGGTGGGGTAGTTGTCGTCGCTGTACTGGCCGTGGTTCCAGTGCGGGTCGAGACGGATGGCTTCGCGCTGCAGGGAGCGGATGGCGATGGCGAACGGTTGCGCCTGTGGCGCAGTGTCCACGCTGATGTGCGCGCGCACGCTGCCCGGGTGCAGCACCATGTAGGCCAGCGCGCTCATGCCGCCCATGGAGCAGCCGATAAGGCAGGCCAACTGATCGATACCGAGACTACGCACGGCGATATACGCGGCGTTGGCCACGTCTTCCAACGAGAGTTCGGGGAAGTCGAGACGATAGGGCTCGCCGGTGGCCGGGTTGGTCGACGCGGCGCAGGTGGAGCCCTTGTCGCTGCCCAGCGAGTTCACACAGATGACGAACCAGCGCGAGGTGTCGATGGCTTTGCCGGGGCCGATCATCGCCTCCCACCAGCCGGGCGAGGGATCTTCTGCGTTGGACGCAGCGTGTGCGCTGGGCGAGAGGCCGGTGAGTAGCAGCACGGCGTTGTCGCGTGCTTCGCTCAGTGTGCCCCAGGTTTCGTACGCCACGCGGGCTTCGCGCAACTCGCCACCGCGCTTCATGGCGAAGGGCGAGGGCAGGGCGCAGTAGCGGCGCGCGTCGTTTTCCATGAGTTAGTGAACCTTGTCGATGCTGATGCTGATGGGCGTATGCGTGTTGACGTTGATCACGCCGGCATCGCCTTCCAGGTCGCCCGGTTGGGCGATGGCTTGGCCGCTTTTGCTGATGCGGGCACCGACGAAAACGCGCGACGCGGAGGATAGTTTGAGTTGCGGCGTCATGCCCATCCCATCGTTGAGCGTGACGGTAGCGGGCAGGGCGGCGGCATCCATTTTCGCCACGGCCAGCGGCATCGGCGGGCCCTGGTCGGCACGGGCGTAGACGAACAGCGTGTCACCCGGCGCGAGCTTGTCCTTCAGCGAGGGCGAGAGCGTCACCTTCACCTGCAGCGATGGTTGCACCGATTCGGCGGCAGGCGTTTCCGACGTGGTCTTGCCGCCGTTGGCGCGGGATTCGGCTACGGCGATCTGCTCTTGCACGGCCTTGGCCACGTTAGAGCTGGGATCGAGCTGCGGCTGCAGTTGGCGCCACGTTGCGGCCGCTTCGGTGTACTGATCGTGCTGGAACTGGCTGATGCCGAGCAGCCACAGGCCACGCTGGCTTTGCGGATCGATCTTCACCGCGCGTTCGAGCAACTCCTGCGCGCGTCCTTCGATGCGATGGTCTTCGCGCAGCAATGAATCGGCTTCGGCCCAGCCGACCATAGCGACGCCGTTATCGGCATCAAGGCGCAAGACGTGGTCGTAAGCGTCGCGTGCGTCGGCGGCCTTGTGCATCACGCTGTAGGTTTGACCCAGAAGCATCCAGCCTTGCTGATCGTCCGGCTTTTGCGCGAGGTGCGTCTTCAGTTCATCGACGGCCTGATCGATGTTCATACCGGCGTCGGCCTTGGGCACGCCGTTGAGCGCCACGGGCGTACCCACGGCCAGATAAAGCCCAATGGCGGCGATGGGCAGGCAGAACGCCACAATCATGGCCAGCGCGAATACGCCGCGCGGACGGCCTTGCTGGCGTCCATGACGCACCAACGGCAACAGCACAAGGAGCAGCGCCGCGACGATCATCGCCGCGGCGATCAGATAGAAAGCCAGCCTCACCAGTCGTCCCCTTCATCGGCCGGTTTGTCGTCCGTGGTGGTGGCGCTGGCGGGGCGAGCGCGTCGACGCACCGTGACCACCACCACGGCCGCACCGGCCAGCAAAATCACCAACGGCCCGAACCACAGCAGCAGCGTGCTGCCTTGCACCGGCGGGTCGTACAACACGAAATCGGAATAGCGGTCGACAAGGTATTGCTTGATCTCCTCGTCGCTCTTGCCCTGTTGCATCAGGTTGAATACTTCATGCCTCAGATCGCGCGCGAGGTCAGCATTGGAGTCGGCCAAGTTTTCGTTCTGGCACACCAAACAACGCAATTCGCGCGTGAGGTTCTGAAAACGAACTTCCTGCGCGTGGTCCTTGAAGGGCAGCGGGTCGATGGCCTGCGCAAAGGCGATGAACGCAAACAGACACAGCGACACCAGCAGGAGCGCGCGCCTCATGGCGTTTCCTTCGCCAGAGCGGCGATGACCGGCTTCAATTCCTTCTCGATCGCTTCCGGTGTCAGCGGCCCGATGCGCTTGTAGCGGATGATGCCTTTGCCGTCGACGAGGAAGCTCTCCGGTGCGCCGTACACGCCGAAGTCGATGGCAGTGCGGCCTTCGCGATCCACGATAACCATGTCGTACGGATTGCCGTGCTGCGCCAGCCAGTTCTTGGCATCCGTTGCATCGTCTTTGTAGTTGTAGCCGATGACGGGCACGCCGATGGATTTGCCCTGGGTCATCAGCACCGGGTGTTCCTCACCGCAGGCAATGCACCAGCTGGCGAACACATTGATGAGGTAGGGCTTGCCTAGCAATGCATCGCGGCTCACGGTTTGCGCGGGGTCATCCAGCTTCGGCAGCACGAAGGCCGGCGCGGGTTTGTTGATCAGCGGAGAGGGCACTTCGCGTTGGTCATGCTGGGTGTTCCACCAGATGCCGAAGCCGAACAGCACGACCAGCAGCAGGAAGCCGAAAAAAGGAATCATGCGGCTCATGCGCGCGACTCCTGCAGGGCGGTAGCCGGAACCGTTTCCGTTTCCGTGTCCGCCACGCGCTTGGTGCGGAAGCGGCGATCCGCAGCTGCGAAGAAGCCGCCTAGCATCATGAACAGGCCGCCGACCCAGATCCAGCGGACGAAGGGTTTGTCGTAGAGGCGCAGTGCCCAGGCCCCTTCCGGCTGCTTGGAGTCCATCGGTTCGCCCAGCGCCACGTAGAGGTCGCGGAACAGGCCGGGATTGATGGCCGATTCGGTTTGCACCTGACCACGTGAATACGTGCGCTTCTGCGGGTGCATCACGGCGACTTCGCTGCCGTTGCGCAGTACGGTGACGGTGCCCTGGTCACCTTCCCAGTTCGGACCCTGCGTGTGCTGCACGCCGTCGAAGCGGAACTGGTAGCCGCCGATGCTTTCGGTCTGGCCCGGCGCGACGCGTACGTCGCGTTCCACGCTGAGTGCGTTGGTAAGCAGTACACCGGCAAGGAATACGCCCACGCCGAAATGCGCGAGCAGCATGCCGGCCATTTCCGCGGGGTATCGGCGGCCCGGCGGCATCTCGCGCCAGCGCTTGATCACGTAGAGCAGCGTGCCGAAGCCGCACCAGACTGCCGCAGCCGTGCCAGCGATGGCCTTGGTTTCACCGCCCGTAGCGAACGCAGCAGCGATGGTGCAGGCGATGGCGGCGAGGCCTGCACGCCACAACACTTTCTTCAGCGCTGGCACGTCGCTTTTGCCCCAACGCAGGTAGGGGCCAAACGGCAGCAGTACGACCACCGGGATCATCAGCAGCGTAAACAGGAAGCCGAAGTAGGGCGGGCCGACCGAGATCTTGCCGAGGTTCAGCGCGTCACCCAGCAGCGGGAACAGCGTGCCCAGCAGCACCATGGCGGCGGCCACGGTAAGCATCAGGTTGCCGATCAGGATGGCGGTTTCACGCGACACCACGCTGAAGGGTTTGCCGCCCGCCACCTTCGGTGCGCGCATGGCGTAGAGCAGCAGCGAGCCACCGACCACCACGGCGAGGAAGCAGAGGATAAACAGGCCGCGTCGCGGATCGGAGGCGAAGGCATGCACCGAGGTGAGCACGCCCGAGCGCACCAGGAAGGTGCCGAGCAGCGACAGCGAGAACGCAAAGATGGACAGCAGAATGGTCCACGCGCGCAGACCGCCGCGTTTCTCCGTGACTGCTTGTGCGTGGATCAATGCGGCACCAACCAGCCATGGCATGAAGCTGGCGTTCTCCACCGGATCCCAGAACCACCAGCCGCCCCAGCCGAGTTCCGCATAGGCCCACCAACTGCCCGCAACGATGCCAGCAGAGAGGAAAGCCCACGCCACGTTGGTCCACGGGCGTGCCCAACGCACCCATGCCTGTTCCAGCTCACCGCCGAGCAGCGCCGCGATGGAGAAGGCGAACGCCACCGAGAAACCGACGTAGCCCATGTAGAGCACCGGCGGGTGGAACGTCATGCCGGGGTCTTGCAGCACCGGATTCAGATCGCCGCCATCCGGTGGCATGGGTAGCAGGCGTGCGAACGGATTGGAGGTGAAGATGATGAAGGCGAGGAAGCCCACGGCGACCAGGCCGAGCACGCCGAGCACGCGTGCCACGAACACTTCGGGCAGGTTACGGCTGAGCACGGCAAGCGCGAGCGTCCACAGGTTGAGGATGAAGATCCACAACAGCAACGAACCTTCATGCGCGCCCCACACGGCGGCGATGCGGTAGTACCAGGGCAGCGCGAGGTTGGAGTTATCGGCGACGTACTGCACGGAGAAATCGAACGACAGGAACGCTGACACCAGCAGCGCGAAGGCCAGCATGACGAACACCGCTTGCCCCGCCGCCGCCGGACGCGCAACGGCCATCAACGCACGGCTGCCGCGCCATGCGCCGATAAGCGGCAGCACGCCCTGCGCAAAGGCGAGCAGCAGCGCGAGAATCAGCGCGAGTTGGCCGAGTTCGGGCGTCATTGCGGCTTGTCCTGTCCGGCTTCTTCGTTCACCTGTTTGCCCTCGTGAGCCTTGGCCATGGCGTCCTTCAGCTCTTTGGGCATGTAGGTTTCGTCATGCTTAGCCAGCACTTCGGTAGCCATGAAGTGGGCGCTGTCCATGTGGCCAGTGGCGATCACGGATTGGTTGTCGCGAAACAGATCCGGCAGGATGCCGTTGTATTCCACGGGCATCGAACCGCTGGCGTCGACCACGGTGAAGGTGACCTTGAGCGAATCCTTGCTGCGCTGGATGGAGCCGGCCTTGACCATACCGCCGAGGCGGAAGGTCTTGTAGCTGTTCGCCTGGCCCGTCTGCACCTGGCTCGGGGTGAACAGGTAGTTCATGTTCTGCTGCAGGGCGAACACGATCAGGCCCACGGCGACGACCGCCGCCGCAACGACGAGGAGGACAATGGTGAGTCGGCGCTTGCGTGTAGGGTTCATGCTCATTTGCGTAAGTGCGCTCAGGGCGACGTCGGGTTGCGTTGCTGGCGCGCGGCTTGCCGCGCCATGCGGCTGCGAAGTTCGCGCAGATTGCGGCGGCGGCGCAGCGACGGGTTGATGTAGTCGGCAATCAGCACGATGAAGAACACCGCGTACGCCGGCCACACGTACATGGCGTAGCCGCCCATGGCAAAGAAGGCGCTCATCAGCGTGCCTCCCGTTTTTCCGCTTCTGCGCGTCCTGCGCTTGCGGCACTAGCACTTCCATGTGCGTCGGCTATCTGCCGCACCCAGTCCTTGCCGCTTTCCATCGACAGCAAGTCGGTACGCACGCGCCCGAACAGGCTGGCGATGTAATAGAACTTGGTGGCAACCATCATGGTCAGCAGCGGCCACAGCATGTCGGTGCTGATCCTCGACGGCCCGAGGATGCGCACAGTGGAACCCTGGTGCAGCGTGTTCCACCAGTTCACTGAGAAGTGCACGATCGGCACGTTGATGATGCCGATGATGGCGAGGAACGCCGCAGCGCGTGCGCCCTGGCGGCGATCTTCAAATGAGTGGTACAGGCCGATCACACCCAGATACAGGAACAACAACACTAGTTCGGAAGTTAGGCGCGCATCCCACGTCCACCACGTGCCCCACATCGGCTTGCCCCACAGCGAGCCAGTAACCAAGGTGATGAAGGTGAAGGCCGCACCGATGGGGGCCGATTCCATCGCCACCACTTCGGCCAGCTTGATGCGCCATACCAGTGAGATGAACGAGGCGACGGCCATCAAGCCGTAGATGAAAAGGCCCATCCATGCGCTAGGCACGTGGATAAAGATGATGCGATAGGCATCACCTTGCTGGTAATCGGCGGGGGCCAATACGAGGCCGCCGTAAAGTGCGATGGCACCCAGCACTACTGCAAGGCCAAGAGCCCAAGGACGCACTACACCAGCAAAACGATAGAAGTTCGGCGGGGAGCTGAGCTTGTGAACCCAGAGCGGGATCCAGTTGGCCATCGTCTTATGCGTCCAGAGCTATGCGGAGGGCGGTGGCGCAGGCCAGCGGAGCCAGCACCAGCGCCATGACCAGCGCAGCACCCAGCCAGGCGATGGGCGCAAGCCACGGCAGCCCCTGTTGAGCCGCGGCGACAGCGCCAGCGGCAAAGATCACCACGGGTACGCAAAGCGGCAGCAACATCAGCGCCAGCAGCATACCAGAGCGTCGCGTGCCGGCCGTCAGCGCCACCAGCACCGCGCCAAGCAGGCTCAGCAAGGGCGTAGACAGCAGCAGCGCATAGACCAGCACCGGCATCACTGATGTCGGCAAATGCAGCATGCCGGCCAGCAGCGGTGCGATGACGATGAGCGGCAGGGCGGTGGTGATCCAGTGCGCAAGGATCTTCATGCCCATCATCAATGCCAACGGCTGCGGTGACAGCATCAGCTGTTCGAGCGAACCGTCTTCGATGTCGCTGCGGAACATAGCGTCCAGCGCCAGCAGCATGGCGAGCAGCATGGTCACCAGCACGGCACCACCTGCGATGCGCTGGAGCAAGGCATCCTCCGGCCCCAGCGCGAACGGGAATAGCGTGATGACGATAAGCGCGTACAGCACCGGCATGACGATGTCGCCACGGCGACGCCAGGCCAGGGTGAGATCGCGGCGCAGCACGGCGGCGCAGGCGGAGGCGAGCGGCGCGTGGCTCATGCGTGCATGCGTATCCGTTTGGGCTCGCCGTTGAGAAAGCTCACGGCGCCATGGCTGGTTACCAGGGCTGCGCCACCTTCTGCGGCGTGCTGGGTGAGCAGGCGATTCACCAGTTCGATGCCAGTGCGATCGAGGTTGGCGTACGGCTCGTCCAGCAACCACAGCGTGGCCGGCAGCAGGAGCAGGCGCGCGAGTGCGGCGCGTTTCTTCTGGCCTGCGGAAAGCCGCCGCACGGGTTCGTCTTCGTAACCGGCGAGACCGAGATCAGCTAGCACACCATCCACCGTGTGCCCGTCACGTGCGCCGTACAAGCCAGCGGCAACGGCAAGGTTCTCCCTGGCGCTGAGATCACCCTTCAAGCCGAGGTGGTGGCCGAGGAACAGGGTATCGCCCAGATGATCGATGCGTCGCCATGGCTGGCCGCGCCAGTCGAGCGCGCCTTCGTCGATGTGCAGCAGACCGGCGAGGATGCGCAGCAATGTCGTCTTGCCGCTGCCGTTGTCGCCCTCCACCAACGCCACTTCCCCCTCGTGAAGGCGAAAATCCAGCGGGCCGAACACGGGTTCGTCCTGGCGGTAAAAGGTGAGCGCCCGGGCCTCCAGCAGAGGCGTGGCGACGGCGTTGGGGGCAGTCATTGGTCGATTGTCCGCAAAGCCCGGCGGCCTTGTCCATGCGGCGGGGTGACGCCAACGAGACTGACCTGCGCAGGTCCTGAGACGGGGGACTCGGGCATCATGAAAAGTCCCTCAGCCCAAGGACATAAGACGTAACTTGGCTGGGGACGCGCCTTGCCCGTGCACATATCCGAATTGCCCGAAATGCGCCGCTAGGGGATCGAGGGCGGCGATGCCCAGCCCAACGACCCACAAGCTGGGCTCAGCCCACTGTCCTGTGCGGGCGACGCCCAGACCGGGGCGAATCGCGACAGTTTCCGGAATGGCGCGCAATGCCTCGAACAGCGCCCGCTGGGCCGCCTTGTTTTGCGAGCGGGGTGTCGGTTCGGAGCGTGGGTTCCACGCGGTGATGAATCCCCACGGATTCTCCCCGGCCAACTCTTTGAGAGCCGATGGCAGGGGCTGGTCGATGTGGATGGCAGCCCAGCCGCCGCGCGCCAGACGCACTCGATAATCAGTGGCCAAGTACGCGGCGTGCAGTGCTTCATCCATGCCGTAGGTCGGGCAGCGGCGGAAGCGTGGCGCGAAGGGCGTTGATGGCGGCCATGAGGTCGACCGAGGCTGCATCGGTCGAGCCGCGCAGCAATTGATCCAGCAACATATCCTGCGCACGGCCGCGCTCATAGGCGTAGGCGTAGGGCAGGTGGGTGAAGGTGACCATGCGATAGCGCGCCATGAAGTGATCGGGCGCGCGTTCGGCCAGCAGCGCACCGAGCGAACGCTTGGCTGGATAGTGCGGATCGGCGACCGAGTCGCGCATTTCCACGTAGTTCTCCAGGGCCATCGCCGCGATGGCGTTGCTGTTGGGTTGGCGGATGCGCTGGAACTCGGCGAACACGTTGGCCGTGTCGTTCGGCGCTTCGGCCAGCAACGCGGCCAGTACCACGGTGTCTTCGAAACCGCAGTTCATGCCCTGACCGTGGAACGGCACGATGGCGTGCGCGGCATCGCCGACGAGCAGCGCGCGCCCATCCAGGTGCCAGCGTTCCAGATATAGCGTGGACAGCGTGCCCACGGGGTGGCCGTCGTAGTCGTTGGCGAAATCGGGAATCAGCGGCAGCAGGTCGGGGAAGTCTTCCTCGAAGAACGTGCGCGCGCTGCTGGCGCCGCCCAGCGTGTCAAAGCTCGGGTGTGGCCCATGCGCTGGTAGGAACAGCGTGACGGTGAAGCTGCCTTCGGTGTCGGGCAGGGCAATACACATATAGCCGCCACGCGGCCAGATGTGCAGCGCGTGCGGTTCCAACGCGAACTGATCGTGCCCGCCGCTGAGGCCGACAAGGTCGGCAGACAATCCACCCGCCGGGGGAATCTCCAGTTCCTTGTAACCGTGGCCCAGCGATTCCACGCGCTCGCCCAAGGGGGCATAAGCGTTCATGGCCGAACGAAGGGCGGAGCCGGCGCCATCGGCGCCGATGACGACGGGCGCATCGAGCTCGCGCGACACGCCTTGTTCATCAACGAGTTGAATGCGGCGGCCATCGAAATCCGCGCTGGCCAGCGACTGGCCGAAATGGAAGTTCACGCCGGAGGCTTCGGCGGCGTCCAGCAGCAGCATGTTGAGCGCGCCACGAGACACCGACCAGATCACTTCGCTGTCGTCCACGCCATACCGCTGCAAGCCAGAGCGGCCGTCGCGCGTATGCACCATGCGGCCGCGCATCATGACGGCGCGTTGCAGCACGTCGTCAGCGAGGCCCGCTTCGCGCAATGCCTGCAGGCCACGTTCGGCAAGGGCGAGATTGATGGAGCGGCCTCCGGTGAAGCCGGCGACGCGTGGGTCGGGGCGCTTCTCGAAGACGTCGACAGCGAAACCACGTTTCGCCAGTTGCTGCGCAAGCAAGGCGCCGACCAGGCCGCCGCCAATAAGAGTGATGTGCTTCGCCATGGAATCCCGCTGCTAGGTGGCAACCACGTAAAGCGCCAAGAGTAGCGGGTCAGGGGCGGGCGGGGCGATGCGCAGTGCGGCAAGATTTCACTCGCCGCGTGGAGGCATGCACCGTGAGACTTTCTTAGAAGCTCATGAAGTACCCGCCGTTGACCGGCAGGTTGGCGCCCGTGATGTAGCCGGCGTCGTCGGCGGTGAGAAAGGTGACGGCCCGCGCGATGTCGCCCGGCGAACCAAGGCGGCCGACCGGGATATCCGCGATGATCTGTGCGCGGATGTCCTGCGGCACGGCAGCGACCAGCGCCGTATCGCAATAACCCGGTGACACCGTATTCACCGTGATGCCCTTGCGCGCCGTTTCGCGCGCCAGCGCCATACCGAAGCCATGCACGCCGGCCTTGGCCGCGGAGTAGTTGGTCTGACCGAACTGGCCCGTCTGTCCGTTGACCGAGCTCAAGTTCACGATGCGGCCGAAACCGCGCGTGCTCATGCCTTCCACCACGTTGCGGCACATGTTGAACACGCCGTCGAGGTTCACGCGCATCAGTTCATGCCACTGCTGCGGCGTCATCTTGCGCAGGCTGGTGTCGCGGGTGATGCCGGCGGCGTTGACCAGGATGTCCACGCTGCCGTGCTCCTGCTCGATGCGCCCGATGAGCTCGGCACAGCTATCGAACTGGCTGACGTCGGCGGCTTCGAACTTCACCGCCCCATCGAGATCGGCCGTTTCATGTCGGAAGGCAGCGAGCCGTTCCTCGCGAGCGCCTAGATCGACGGCGATGACCTGACGGCCGGACTGAGCCAGCTGACGGCAGATTTCGGTGCCAAGGCCGCCGATGCCGCCCGTGACGAGGGCGACGCGCGGTGCGCGAGTGTGATTTGTCATGTGAAGGACTCGTGCACATGCCGCAGGGCAGCACGTGTTGTGCTGCAGCGGTAGCTGAGACGGAAGGGCGGCTCGCGATGCGGGCCGCCGTAAGCGGGCTGGATCAGCCCGGCTTCTTGGTGGTGGTGCCGCGTGGCGTGGGGTTGGCCTGCGTATTGGTCTGCGCAGCCGTGTCGATCAGGCCACGCTGCATGTTGCGCCACGCTTCCATGTTGCGCTCAGTCAAGTCGTTGAGCATGGACCAGGGTGTCTGACCGAGCAGGCTGTTGAGCTGCGTGCGGAACTGCTGCTGCTGGTCGAGAAAGACCTGCAGGCTGCGTTCCAGATACGGGCCCATGAAACCCTGCAGCGAGTCGCCGTAGAAGCGGATGATCTGGCTGAGTAGCTGGGGCGACAGCATCGGCTGCCCCTTTTCCTCATGCTCAGAGATGATCTGCAGCAAGACTGAGCGGGTGAGGTCCTCGCCGCTCTTGGCGTCACGGACTTCAAAGGTTTCGCCGTCCAACACCAGCTGACGGACCTCTTCCAGCGTGATGTAGCTGGAGATTTCCGTGTCGTAGAGCCGACGGTTCGGATACTTCTTGATGGTGCGGATCGTTTGTGCCATGCACACAAACTAGCAGAAGGTATTGCGGCGCACCAGTCGCCCAACTGGTATTCATTGCTGCACTGGCTAGTTGCAGCATTTCCTGTTAGATCAATTACATGCCGGTTTGTGCCGGTTTGTGCCGGATTGAGAGCAATCCGGCAGCAGCTTAGTGGCCGCCAGCGCCGCCCGCCGAGCCGAAGGGCGGCTTGGCTAGCCAGATCACCGGGATCAGCACGACGAACAGGATGGCGCACAGCAGGAAGACGTCGTTCACCGCCAGGGTTAGCGCCTCCTTGTTCACCAACTGATCCACGACCCCCAGCGCCTGCGTCTGTGCCAGGCCGCCGTGGGTCAGTTGCCCCACGATCTGCGTGGCGGGCTGACTGGCGTTGGTCACGTTCTCGGTCAGGTTGGCGTGATGCAGGATGCCCCGGTGCTGCCACAGGGTCACCGTGACCGCTGTGGACACGCTAGAACCCAGCGTACGGAAGAAGTTGGCCAGGCCGCTGGCGCTGGCGATCTCGTGCGCAGGGAGCCCCGAAAGGTAGATCTGGTTGAGCGGGATGAAGAAGCAGGGAATCGCCACGCCCATGACGAAACGCGGCAGTACCAGCGTGGAGAACGACGCCGAGCTGTCGAACGTGGAGAACCAGTAAGAGGTGCCGGCGAACACCACGAAGGCAAACGTCACGACCGCGCGTAGCTCCAGCTTCTGCATGTTGCGACCGATGATCGGTGACAACAGGAAGGCAAGGATGCCGACCGGCGCGGTGGCCAGACCTGCCCATGTCGCCGTATAGCCGAGCGTGGTCTGCAGCCACAACGGAAACACCACGTTGATGCCGAAGAAGGCAAACATGCCCAGCGACAGCGCGATGACGCCTGCCGTGAAGTTGCGTTGTTTGAATAGGCTCAGTTCGACCACGGGGTGTTTGGCGTGCAGCTCCCACACCACCAGGAAGGTGAGGCATAGCAACGCGACGATGCCGAGGGTGGCGATCAGCGGCGAAGCGAACCAGTCATGGTCGTTGCCGTTATCGAGCATGAACTGCAGGCAGCCCACGCCGGCCACGAGCAACACCAGGCCGACCACGTCGATCGGCGACTGGAAGGTCTTCGTTTCACGTTTGCGCAGCAGCGTCCACGTGATGACACCCGCGGCCACGCCCACCGGCAGGTTGATGTAGAAGATCCAGGGCCACGAGAAGTTGTCCGTGAGCCAGCCACCCAGGATGGGGCCGAAGATAGGCGCCACCACCACGGTCATCGCCCATAGCGCCAGCGCAATGCCCTGCTTGGTCTTCGGATAGCTCGCCAGCAGCAGGGTGAGCGACAGCGCCACCATCGGGCCGGAGCCGGCACCCTGCATGAGGCGGGCGAACACCAGCATCGGCATCGATGTGGCGAGGCCGCACATCATCGAGAAGATCACGAACAGGGCGACGGAGACCACGAAGGTCTTCACCTCGCCGAAGCGCCGCGCGATCCAGCCGGTCAACGGCTGCATGATGGCGCTGGCCAGCGAGTAGGAGCTGATCGTCCACGTACCTTCGTTGGCGCTGACGCCAAGGCTACCGGCGATATGAGGCACAGCGACGTTGACGATGGTCATGTCCAGCACCTCCATGAAGGTGCTGAACGCGACCGCGATGGTCAGCAGGACCAGCGCGGTGCCGTGCAACGGCGGTAGCGGTTTGGCTTCGGAGGGGTTGGCAGCCATGGCGGCGTTTCCGTCGGATCGTCAGTTCGCGTCGCGCGGGCTGAGGTTGGCCTTGATGATCTTCTCGGCCTCTTCGTCGGCCTTGCTGGCCATCTGATCGTAGACCGTCGTTTGCGCGATCGGCTGGCCGTTGCCTTGCGCGGCGTTCATCTCACCCTTGTCGTTGGTGATGTCCACGGAGACGTCGGTGGACAGGCCGACGCGTAGCGGATGATCGTCGAGCTCCTTGTTGTCGAGCGCGATGCGCACCGGTACGCGCTGCACCACCTTGATCCAGTTGCCGGTAGCGTTCTGCGCAGGCAGCAGCGAGAACACGCTGCCGGTGCCGGCGCCGAGGCCGATCACCTTGCCGTGGAATTCCACGCTGCCACCGTAGACGTCGGCCTCGATCTTGGCGGGCTGGCCTACGCGGATATGGCGCAGCTGGTTTTCCTTGAAGTTAGCGTCGATCCACAGGTCGTGCAGTGGCACCACGCTCATCAACTGCTGGCCCGGCTGCACGCTGTTGCCGACCTGCACGCTGCGCTGGGCGACATAACCGGTGACCGGGGCATAGATGTTGTTGCGCTGGGCGGCGATCCAGGCGGCGCGGAAATTCGCACGAGCCTGTTCCACGGCTGGATTGTTGGCGATCTGCGTACCTTCAATGACGGCGCGCGACGCGGCGGCCTGAGCAACGGCGGAATCGAGCGAGGCACGCGCCTGATCAACGGCATCACGCAAGTGCTGCACGTTCTGAGGTGCTTCGGCCTGGGCGGCGACCAGCGGGGCGCTGCGCGCAAGGTCGGCCTCGGCCTTCTTCAGATCCACGCGGGCCTTGGCCACCTGGGCATCAGCGCTGTTCGCCGATTCGGTCTGCTGGCGCACCTGGCGAACGGCCTGGGCGAGCGCGCTGCTGTTTTGCTGCAGGCGGACGTCCGCATCGGTGCTGTCGAGCTTCACCAAAATCTGACCGGCTTCCACGCGCTGCGTGTCGTCGGCGAGGATGGCCACCACGATGCCCGGCACCTGTGCGGAGATCGCCACCTGGTTGCCGTTCACGTAGGCGTTGTCGGTCTTCTCCCGGGTGGAGAACACGAATACCCATAGCAACGCCCACGCGGCGGCGGCGATGAGGAAGATGAAGGTGACGATCAGCAACGCACGGCGGCGCTTGGCCGGATCCTTGGCGGCCATGCCGCTGTCGTTGTCGTTCTTGTTGACGGCGGAATCAGTGGCGCTCATTCGAGGCGTCTCCGGAAAGGTTCAAAGGGGAGGAGGGGCGGTCGCTGGATGCCTGCTCAGGCATGCTGGCGCGGTAACCGCCGCCCAATGCCTTGATCAGCGAGATATCGGTGGAAAGTGCTTGGGCCTGCAGGCTCGCGTCGCTGTCCTGCTGTTGCAGCAATTGTGCCTGTGCACTCAGTGTTTCACGGCGATCCGTCACGCCGCGTTGCACGCGTGACTGTGCATTCGCGAGCAATTGCTTGTTGGCGTCGATCTCGCGGGCTTGTTCCTTGCGGCGGCCCTCGATCTGATCGGCGGTGAGGCTCTGCGTCGCGACGTCACGCGCGGCGCCGAGCACCGTGCTGTTGTATTGCGCCACAGCGGTATCGAGCTGCGCTTTGCTGATGCCGTAGTTCGCTTCCAGCAAGCCGCCGGTAAAGATCGGCAGGTGCAGCGCCGGCGTCAGGCCGAACACGCGACTGCCTGAGCTGAACATCTTGTCGAGATCGATACTCGACAGCCCCGCCATAGCGCTGATGCTGATATCCGGGAAGAACTGCGCGCGCGCCACGTCGGTTTGCCGTAGGGCAGCTTCGACCTGCCACAGACTGGCCGCAATGTCGGGGCGGCGTGCGATCAGGTCGACGCCGACATTGTCAGGCAGCCCCGTGGTGACGTTGGGTAGCGCGCGTGGCTGCAGCGAAGGCAGCTGGGCGGGCGATACGCCACACAGACTGGCGAGCGCTGCCTGGCGGATGTGGGCGGAGCTCTCTATCGCCACCAGCATCTGCCGCGCCGAGGCCGTCTGAGCCTTGGCCGATTGGAGGGTGTCCGGGCGATCGACGCCTTGCTTCACGCGCAGTGCTGCGATCTGCTCCAGCTGTTCGGCCGTCTGTACGGCTTGCTTCGCGATGGTGATGCGTGCCTGATCGGCTAGCCAGCCGAAGTAGGTATCGGCGACATTGGTCTGAATGGCAAGAGCCGCGACGCTGTGTTGCGCTTCCGCCGCATGCGCCTGGTCCACGGCGCCTTCGATGGTGTTGCGCTTTTTGCCCCAGAAGTCGAAGTCGTACTGTGCTTGCACGCCGATATCGCCCTGGTTGTACCAGGTGAAACCGAGGAACTTCGGCGGAATCAGCCCCGTTTCGCTCAGACGCTGGCGTTCGACCTGCGCGCTGCCGCTGACACTCAACCCCGACTGCGCGGTGGCGGCCCGGATGGACTGCTGCGCCGAGTCCACGCGTGAGCGCGCCTGGGCGATATCTGGCGAATCCTTCATCGCCAGTTCGATCAGCTGATCGAGCTGCGGGTCGTTGTACTGCTTCCACCAGGCTGCATCGGGCCAGCCGGCGCGATGACCTGTATCGAGGCCGGCCAGCGGGACATCGTCGCGAATGGGCGGCCGATTCAGCTTGGCGGGGATGGAGCAGCCCGCGACGGCGAGTGCAACGGCGCAGGCAAGCAGCGCGCGACGGCCGAGTCCGCGGTGGGAAGGGCGGTGTGAAGTCATGGACGGGAGTCCGGCTGGGTGAGCGAGTCGATGTTGACGGCAATCTGACGGAGCAGGCGATCGAGCGTGCGTTTGTCATTCGCCGTCAGCGAGGCGAAAGCCCCGTGGACGTTGGGAAACAGTGGCGGAAGGATCTTCCGTACCAAGCGTTTGCCGGCGGTAGTGATGCTGAGCACGACGCGGCGGCGATCCTCGGCGCTGGTGGCGCGCGTGATCAAGCCGGCTTTTACCAGCGCATTGGCGATGCGAGTCATGTTGGTGGCGCCCTGTTGCGCGTACTCGCACAGTTCGGTGGGCGTCGCGCTACCACGGCTGTAGATCATCATCAGCGTGCGGAAGTCGCTTTCATTCAGGCCGTGAGGCTTGAGATCGCGCTCGAGTTCACCGAGCAGGTTTCCGCCAACCAGCAACAACAGGCGTGTCAGCACCACCTCCTGGACGGGAAGGTCCGGGAAGATCTCGCCCACACGGCCAATTCCCTCGTCCATGTGGGCGAGGCACTCGGACATTCGCTTCATTTCACCAAAGGATATTTCGCCAGTGAAGTATTCAGTCTAGCGCTGGCCTCTGGCAGCCCGCAAGACTCAGTCGAGCCCGAAGAGCTCTCGGGCGTTCCGGGTGGTGGCGCTCGCGATAGCTTCGGGGCTTTCGCCGCGAAGCTGCGAGATCACATCGAGCACTTCAATGATGTTGGCGGGCTCGTTGCGTTCGCCGCGATGACAGGCGCCTGGCTGATCCGGGGCGTCGGTCTCCAGCAGCAATCGTTCGACAGGCATGGTCGCGACGATGTGACGGAGGCGTTGAGCGCGTTCATGTGTAACGGGTCCGCCAATGCCGAGATGGAATCCCATTTCCCATAGTCGTTCGGCCTGTTGCAGGCTGCCGGAAAAGCTGTGCACCACACCACGCAGGCCGCCGATGCGGCGCATGGTGGAGGTGACTTCGTCCATGGCTTTTCGTGCATGCACGATGACAGGAAGGTCAATATCGCGGGCGATGCGCAGCTGCTGCTGGAAGTACTCGCGCTGCCGTTCGACGTCGAGCTCGGGCAGGAAATAGTCGAGCCCGATCTCACCTACGGCGACGGCGCGATGTGTCTGCAGCCAGTGCCGGAGCTCATCGATGTGCCCCGGGCGATGCTGGTCGATATAGATGGGGTGCATGCCATAGGCGGGGTGCGCTTCCGCGTGGTCGGCGCAAAGCGTGGCGATCCCCTGCCACGATGCCTGGTCAATGGCGGGCACGATGATATGCCGCACGCCGGCGTCGCGCGCCCGCTGAAACATGGCCTCCCGATCGGGTGCGAAGCTCGCATCATCGATATGCGCGTGGCTGTCGGTGAGTTCGAGCACAGTATTGGGTATCCTGAATTTGGAAGAATGGTTGGCTTCGATCTAAGCGAACATTCAGTGTTTTACAGGTTCAATGTTCGTACTGGATCGAAATTAAGGCAGGAGCGGGGGGCGCTCCGCCGGTCCAGATCAGGAGAGCATTATGAACAGGTTGGTCGTTTCGGCGCTGCATGTGGGTTTCGCCGGCGTATTGGCGATGGGTCTTTCCGCGTGCAACAAGGACGCGAATGCCGATGGCGGCGTAGGTGGGGTGGCACAGCAAGGGGCTCCCGACGGAGCCAAGTACGCGCGCGTCGTGAGTGTGACGCCGGTGCGCGAAGCTGCGAGTGCGTCGCAGCAGGTGTGTCATGACGAGGTCGTCACCACGCATAAGCCGGTGCAGGACACCCACCAGATCGCAGGCACGGCCATTGGCGCCGTGGCAGGTGGCCTGTTAGGTAATCAGGTCGGCGGCGGCAAGGGCCGCACGCTAGCGACAGTGGCGGGTGCGGTAGGTGGTGGCTATGCAGGCCACGAAATCCAGAAGAATCATCAGGAGAATGCGACCCAGCAGACGACGCAGCGTCGCTGCAATACGGTGGCCGGTAACGCTGGCGATAGGGTGGTGGCATACGATGTAAGTTACGAGTACAACGGTGTCACCCGCACTGTGCGCATGGACCACGACCCGGGTGACAGGCTGCAGGTGCAGGAAGGTGTGGTAGCCGTTTCTGACGCTCACTGAGGATTCACGCCATGGATACACTGCTTAGACGTTTGGCTGTCGTGGGACTTGTTTCGGCTGTAGCGCTTCTTTCGGGATGTGAAACACCACCGCAACGGCAGGTGGTTTACAGCGGTGCTTCCAATCGGTGCGAGCAGTGTGGCGTGGTCAGCGACATACGCCAGATCCAGACGCAGAAGGAAAATTCGCCGCTAGGTATGGTCATTGGCGGTATCGCTGGTGGTGTGATCGGCAACCAGTTCGGCGGTGGTAGCGGCAAGGCCTTGACGACGGTCGCTGGCGCCGTGGCTGGTGGCGCCATCGGTAATCAGGTGGGCAAGAATTCCGGAGGTCCGGATGTCGCGTACCAGGTGACCATCAAGCTCGATGATGGTCGCTACGCAACGGTGACGCAGGCTGCTGATCCGCAGGTTCGTCCCGGCGACTACGTGCAGATTCGAAACAACCTTGTTTACCGTCTTTGATTAACGGACGTTTAGACGTCCAAATGAAAAGGCCCTCTTGCGAGGGCCTTTTTTATTGGGGCGGGGTTTGATTAGTTGTTGACCGCGTAGAAGGCGTGCTCGCCGATGGTCTTGACGCGCTTGTTGGACCACTGCGGCGTTACCGCAAGCGTGGCAAAAGCGTCCGCTCGTGGCACGTACACCGTGCGCTCTCCCTGCGGAAGGCTCCAGTTGCTGATCGAATCACCAGCAATCTTCCACGCCTTGGTCCAGGAGTTGAGATCGGTTACTTCAAAACTGCTCGCGGTTGTTGTCAGTGCAAACTGACGTGGTGAGGTCACAACCTCACAAACGCTGTCGCCCCATGTGCCGCGATCGCGGCGACGCATGGCAACTTCGGCCACGGCATATTGGCCGATGGTCGACTCACTGCGTGCCTCGAGATACACCGTCGTGGCCAGGCAGGTCTGGTCCGCGAGGGGCTGGGGTAGCACGGACGCTAACCACAACAGCATCGAAAGTTTCATTAATCTGCCTCCAACGTGCTGTACGTGCGAAGTCGGTGCTACTGACTTCGTACGCCGTTGCGGTGGACGGGCGGGCAGGCCGTTCCACCTGGATTGATCACCTGTGCCGAAACTTGTGGCTAGGTGGTTTGCCACGGGATTGTGGCCAGTCGAGCGGCTGATCCGGTGCCGTTCAAAACTTTTTTTTGCTGCAAGGGCATTGTATCGGGTACTAAGTGACCTCGTGCCTGCAACGTATCCGCGCCATGGGCGGTACTTACACCGACATCTCTGTCGGGTCGCGCCGATCCGGACCCCTCCGGTTCGTCGCGTATGTCGACACCCGTGGGCTGTGGGCGTCGTCTAATTTAGTTGGCGGAGCCTAGTGGTCGATTTCAGATCTGGCAAGTGCCTGGCAGTTCAGGTTCACGCGACGCTCACATTGTCATTTGATCGTGAATCTTTGCGTTTGGTATTTTTTGTCACGCAGACCAACTCTGCATCACGCGCAAAGAGATGCCTTCGTCGGTGTCGATGCTTGCAACATTTTCAATCGCGTGGATTAGACCATCGTCTATGACAGCGAGTGCCTGAATGCTTGCGTCGTCGCCAGCGACATCGAGCAATTGAATGCCGTTCTCGCCGCTACGGTGCAGCACCGTGCCGCTGTCGATAGGTCGCGACAATACGACGCAATGCATATGTCGCTTGAGCCCGCCGCGATAGTGCAGGCGAGCCACGATTTCCTGTCCCGGATAACAGCCTTTGTCGAACGCAACTGCCTGCAGGCGTTCGAGAGAGAGTGCTTGCGGAAGCAGCGCGCCGAGTGTGTTGTTTGGCAACCACGGCCAGCCGAGATCAATCTGTGGCTGTCGCCATGCGCCGTCCGGCGGTGAGGCTCCGATCACCATGCTGTGGTCCCCGCAGCCGAGCACGTAGGCATCGGCTTCACGACGGGCAGCGTAAGTGTCCAACGCTGGGCCGGTGCTGAGCGCGCGCGGTTCGGGCACGGTCAGTTTGACCTTGGAGCGGAATACGAACCGCTGCAGCGATTGCGCCATGGAGGCAGCATCGCCACCGCGTAACAGCAACAGCAGGACGTCGTCGGCGAGTCGTGCAAGGTGGAACAGTGCAAGCACGCGACCTTGCGCATCAAGCCACGCGCCGAACTGCCACGTGCCGATGGCGAGCGACTGGACATTGCTGCTGAATTGGGCCTGGGCGAACGCCGTGGCGTCGGCGCCTTCGAGCAACAGGGTGCGGGCGGTGTAATCTGTTGGCATAGAGGTGGGACATGAGGGCAGGGGTAGGGAGATGCAAGTGGCGCCACCCCTACTGGCAGACGAAAGCACCGCCGTCAAGGTTGTGCTGCATTAACGCAGGTATTACGCTTTTACGGCTTTCAAACACCATGTCCGATACGTCCTCCCAAACTGAGTCCAAGCCCGCTTCCGCTCCGGCGGAGCCGACTGCCGTGCCTGCTGTTCCGGACACGGGAAAGACTTCGAAGGAGCAACCGGCCCCGGATCCCACCCGCTACGGCGATTGGGAAAAGAACGGGCGCTGTATCGACTTCTGATCGCGCCGCGCCGGCTCCGCGCCGGCGTCGTCGGGTAAGGGAAGGGCGGTATAGGGCATTAGCGATTCCACCCAGGATAGCCGCCATGGCAGACACGCAACGACCGCTCTCTCCCCACATGGGCATATATAAGTGGCAAGTGCAGATGGTGACCTCCATCGTGCACCGCGCTACCGGTATAGCCCTCTCCGTCGGAACCCTGATTGTGCTGTGGGGGGGTGTTCTCCCTGGCCAGCGGCGAAGACAGCTACAACCAGTTCAAGACCTGCATCGGTAGCCCGATCGGTCTGATCCTGATGTTTGGCTGGACCTGGGCGCTGTTCTATCACCTGTGCAACGGCATCCGTCACCTGTTCCAGGACGGTGGCATGGGCTACGCCATTCCGCAGTTCATCCGCTCCAGCTGGCTGTCGATTGGCGGCAGCATCGTGCTGACCCTCCTCGTCTGGGCCTATGTGCTGATGTGCGGAGGTGCGGCATGAGCGCGAACGGTCAGCAACACGACGTGCGCAAGCTGTTGCGCAACCCCCTGAAGCGCGCCCGCGGCCTTGGCTCGGCACAGTCCGGTGTCGGCCACTGGTGGACGCAGCGCGTCACCGCCACGGCGCTGGTCTTTCTTGCCATCTGGTTTGTGGTGACGGTGCTGGGCGCACTGCACGCCGACTACGCAACGGCCAGGAGCATCATCGCCAAGCCGTGGAATGCCCTGCTGCTGGTGGCCTTTGTGCTTGCCGTGTGCTGGCACGCCGTGCTGGGCCTGCAGGTCGTTATCGAAGATTACGTGCATACGCGCTGGAAGGAAGTCGCCCTCCTGGTGCTGGTGAAGTTCATTGCAGTGCTCGGCACGCTGGCCACGCTGATGGCCGTGCTGCGCGTGGCGCTGGGAGCCTGATTCCATGGAAAGCTACAAGATCCAACAGCATAAGTACGACGTGATCGTGGTCGGCGCCGGTGGCGCGGGCCTGCGCGCCACCTTCGGCCTGGCCGAAAAGGGCCTCAAGGCCGCGTGCATCACCAAGGTGTTCCCGACGCGCTCGCATACGGTGGCGGCGCAGGGCGGTATTTCCGCCGCGCTCGGCAACATGGGCGAGGACGACTGGCGTTTCCACTTCTACGACACCATCAAGGGTTCGGATTGGCTGGGCGACCAGGACGCCATCGAATACATGTGCCGCGAAGCGATTCCGGCCATCATCGAGCTGGAACACTACGGCGTGCCGTTCTCGCGTACCGAGGAAGGCAAGATCTACCAGCGTCCGTTCGGTGGCATGACCACCCATTACGGTAAGGGCACCGCGCAGCGCACCTGCGCCGCGGCTGACCGTACCGGTCACGCCATCTTGCACACGCTGTACCAGCAGGCGCTGGCGCATGACGCCACGTTCTTCATCGAGTATTTCGCCATCGACCTCATCTTCGACGAAGAAGGTGTGTGCCGTGGCGTGCTTGCGCTAGACATGAACGAAGGCACCTTGCATTTCTTCCGCGGCCAGTCGGTGGTGCTCGCTACCGGTGGTTACGGCCGCGCCTACTTCAGCGCCACCTCGGCCCATACCTGCACCGGCGACGGTGGTGGCATGGTGCTGCGCGCGGGTCTGGCGCTGCAGGACATGGAGTTTGTGCAGTTCCACCCGACCGGCATCTACGGTTCGGGCTGCCTGATTACCGAAGGCGTGCGTGGTGAGGGCGGTTACCTCACCAACTCCAACGGTGAGCGCTTCATGGAGCGCTATGCACCGAACGCCAAGGATCTTGCTTCGCGTGACGTGGTCAGCCGCGCCATGACGATGGAGATCCGCGAAGGCCGTGGTGTGGGTGAGCACAAGGACCACATTTTCATCAACCTGATGCACCTGGGCGCGGACGTGATTCACGAACGCCTGCCGGGCATCGCTGAGTCGGCACGCATCTTCGCCGGCGTGGATGTGACTAAGGAGCCGATCCCGGTGATCCCGACCGTCCACTACAACATGGGCGGCATCCCCACCAACTATCACGGTGAAGTGGTGCAGAAGCGTGGCGACGACGTCGACGCCGTCGTGCCGGGCCTGTTCGCCATCGGCGAGGCGGCTTGCGTGTCGGTGCACGGCGCCAACCGCCTGGGCTCGAACTCGCTGCTCGATCTGGTGGTGTTTGGCCGCGCGGTGGCGAACCGTTGTGCCGAGATCGTCAAGCCGGGCACGCCGCACAAGGATCTGCCGGCCAGCGTGCTGGACAAGGCCCTGGAGCGCTTCGACAGCCTGCGCAATGCGAAGGGCAGTCAGCCGACCGCAAAGATTCGCGCGGAAATGCAGCGCACCATGCAGTCCGACGCCGCCGTGTTCCGCACGGGCGAGTCGCTGAAGGAAGGCTGCGAGAAGATCTCCAAGGTGCGCGAGTCGTTCAAGGACGTGGGTGTCAGCGATCGCTCGCTGGTGTGGAACTCCGACCTGATCGAGACGCTGGAGCTCGCCAACCTGCTTGATCAGGCTGTGGCGACCATGTACTCAGCTGCACAGCGCGAGGAGAGTCGTGGTGCCCATGCCCGCGAAGACTTCCCGGACCGCGACGACCATATCTGGCAGAAGCACACGCTGGTGGCGGTCGACGAGAACGGCAAAGCTAATTTCGACTTCCGTCCGGTGCACATGTACACCATGACGAACGAAGTCGAAGTTGTGCCGCCGAAGAAGCGCGTTTACTAATTCCCGGACTGGAGAGCCACTGTGGCTGAGTTTTCGCTACCCAAGAATTCCACGGTCCAGCCGGGCAAGCATTTTCCGGCCAAGGACGCGAAGAAGTCGCGGACGTTCCGCATCTATCGCTGGTCGCCGGATGACGGCCAGAACCCGCGCATCGACACGTACGAGGTTGACCTCGCTTCGTGCGGTCCGATGGTTCTGGACGCCCTGCTGAAGATCAAGAACGAAATCGACCCGACGCTGACGCTGCGCCGTTCGTGCCGCGAAGGCATCTGCGGTTCGTGCGCCATGAACATCGACGGCACCAATACGCTGGCCTGCACCAAGGCCATCAGTGATTGCGCTTCCGGCGACGTGAAGATCTATCCGCTGCCGCATATGCCGGTGGTGAAGGATCTGGTGCCCGACCTCACGCACTTCTACGCACAGTTCGCGTCGATCAAGCCGTGGCTGCGTACGCAGAGTGCGGCGCCGGATCGCGAGCGCCTGCAGTCGCCGGAAGACCGCAAGAAGCTCGATGGTCTGTACGAGTGCATCTTGTGCGCCTGCTGCTCGACCAGCTGCCCGAGCTATTGGTGGAACGGCGACCGTTACCTCGGTCCTGCCATCTTGCTGCAGGCCTACCGCTGGATCGTCGACAGCCGTGACGAGGACACCGGTGCCCGCCTGGACGACTTGGAAGATCCGTTCAAGTTGTACCGCTGCCACACGATCATGAACTGCGCCCGCACCTGCCCGAAGGGTCTGAACCCGGCCAAGGCGATTGCGGAGATCAAGAAGTTGATCGTCGAGCGTCGGACGTAAGTACGGCGTGCTCTGTTCCCTCTCCCCTCCGGGGAGAGGGTTAGGGTGAGTCCCGAAAAGGGGATAAAGGTTGGGTGCTCGCGGTAAGGCTTCCGCTCGCCACGGCTGAGGCAAGATTGACCCCTCACCTCAATCCTCTCCCCTTCGGGGAGAGGAAGCAGCTAGAAGGCATCTCAATGGACGAAGCCCGCATCAAACGCCTCCGCTGGCGCACCCGCCGTGGCACCCGCGAACTCGACGCCCTGTTCGGCGGCTGGCTGGACGAGCGTTTTGCCGGTGCTGACGAAGCGCAGCGGCAGGCTTTCGAGGAATTGCTGGACGTGCAGGACCCGGACCTGTGGGACTGGGTGATGGGGCACGCCAAGGCGACCCGCCCGGATTGGCAGGCCATCATCGATGACATCCGCTCCCGCCATCGGCTTTGAGTACCGGCCCTCGCGCTGGTTGGGCCGTCTTCTTATGCTCGTTTCCCTGATCGCGGTGCTGGCGACATGGATGAGCGCCGCGCCGTGGGTAGCAAAGCTGATCGTCACTGTCGGCGTGCTGTTGGCCTGCTGGCGGACGCGGATGCGTTTTTCGGATCGATGGGTTCAGGCCGCAGGCTGTGCGCGTGATGGCGGCTGGAACGTGCGGATGCGCTCTGGCGACGATATCCAGGCAACTCTGGCGTCGTTCCGGGTGATCGGCGAGAAGATCGTGTGGCTGCGACTGTCCTTGCCCGGGCGACGGCACGCCTTGCTGTTGCTGGCGCCAGACAACAGCGACGCGGATATCCGCCGCCGCCTGCGCATGCGATTGGCCCAGATCGAAGCATCGGGCACTCTGGCGGCTGAACGCGGTCCTACGGTTTAGCCGCATCTCAGGCGATAATCTCGCCATTCGGGCGGCCTGCCCTTCGATACCCACAAGCGACCGCCCTAATGTTCCGACCGCTAGAGCTTTTCATTGGCCTGCGTTACACCCGCGCCAAGCGTCGCAATCAGTTCATCTCCTTCATCTCCACGGTATCCATCGTGTGCATCGCCATCAGCGTGACCGCGCTGATCACGGTGATGTCGGTGATGAACGGTTTTGATGACGAGTTGCGCTCGCGCATTCTCGGTGCGATCTCGCATGCCACCGTCTCGGGCATGCCAGGGCAGGCGGTGGAGGAATGGCCGCGCGCGGTGAAAATCGCCGAGGCGAACAAGCACGTGAAGGGCGCCGCGCCCTACGTCGAGTCGGAGGCCTTTCTTCAGGCACGCCGCTCCACGGGCGGGCTGATCCGCGGCATCGAACCGGCGGTAGAGCCCAAGGTGTCGGATATCGACCAGCACATGGTCGAGGGCAAGCTCAATGCGTTGACGCCGGGTAGCTGGAACGTTGTGCTGGGTCGCGAGCTGGCGATGCAGTTGGGTGTGTCGGTGGGCGACAAGGTTATCGTCGCAGTGCCCTCGTTCCAGTCGTCGCCGATCACTGGCAGCGTGCCCAGCTTGCGCACGTTTACCGTGTCGGGTGTATTTGAAATGGGTATGCAGGAGTTCGACTCCGGTCTGGCCCTGATCAACATGACCGACGCCGAGCGACTCAATCGCCTCGATGGCCCGACGGGTATCCGCCTGAAGCTGGACGACATGTTCAACGCGCGCGAAGTGGCGCGCGAGCTGGCCGACCAGTTGGGGCAGGTGTATCGCGTGGATACCTGGATGGACAGTCACGCCAACTTCTTCGCCGCCATTTCGATGGAGAAGAACGTGATGTTTATCATCCTCTCGCTGATCATCCTGGTTGCGGTGATCAACCTTATTTCCATGTTGATGATGCTGGTGACAGACAAGCAGGCCGACATCGCCATTCTGCGCACGCTGGGCTCCACGCCGCGCAGCATCATGGGCATGTTCATGGTGCAGGGCTTGCTGGTTGGCTTCGTTGGTATCGGCTTTGGCGTGGCGCTGGGCTCGTTGCTGTCATGGAAGTTGCCGGCGATCGTGAAGTGGATCGAGCACGTCACGGGCGTCACCTTCCTCTCGCCGGACGTTTATTACATCAGCGAGTTGCCAAGCAAACTCTCCGCCAGCGACGTGGGCTGGGTGGCTTTGGTCACTTTCCTGTTCTCGCTGCTGGCCACCCTTTATCCCGCTTGGCGCGCATCGCGCACCCAGCCTGCGCAGGCGCTGCGTTATGAATAAGCCGATGAATAACCACAACGGCGTGGTGATGCGCGCCAGCAACATCGCCAAGACGTACGACGAAGGCGACCTGAAGACCGACGTGCTGTCCGATGTCAGCTTTACGCTGAATCGCAGCGAGACGTTGGCCATCGTGGGCGCCTCCGGCTCAGGCAAGAGCACGTTGCTGCACATCCTTGGCGGGCTGGATACGCTCACGCAGGGTTCGGTAGAGGTGGAGGGACGCAACCTGTCCAGCCTCTCCGACGCCGAGCGCGGTCGTGTGCGTAACCGCTCGATGGGCTTCATTTATCAGTTCCATCATCTGCTGCCCGAGTTCACAGCGCTGGAGAACGTCTGCATGCCGTTGCTGATCCGCGGCGTGTCGATCAGTGAGGCGGAACAGCAGGCCTCGGCACTGCTGAGCCGCGTGGGCCTGGGCCAGCGTCTGCATCACAAGCCTGCAGAGCTTTCCGGTGGTGAACGCCAGCGGAGCGCGGTCGCGCGCGCGCTGGTGACGCGACCGGCCGTGGTGCTGGGCGACGAGCCGACCGGCAATCTCGACGAAACCAATGCTGCGCAGGTGTATGACCTGATGATCGAACTCAATCGCGAGATCGGCACCAGCTTCATTCTGGTGACGCACGACAATCGCCTGGCTGCGCGTATGGATCGCACGCTCGAACTGCACAACGGCCAACTGATCGACAAGGTTTTCGCCTGACCCCCATGCCGCCATCGCGCGGCTTGTGGCGCTAACGCCTACACGTTTTTCAGCACCGCAGTTTTCGCGCACTCACTAACCTGTTCCTTTCTGCGGAGAGGGATGGGATGTGCGCGAGGACGGTGCGCTGGTACCCGCGGTCATGCTGTTGCTCGGCGTGCTGGCGGTGCAGTGGTGGGTCGCGCTTCCGCCCGCATGGCTCTGTGGCGTCGGTGCCTCGGTGGCCTTGGTTCTGTTTCGCTGCGGACGCTACGGGCGTGCGCTGGCATGGTGCCTGTTCGGTGTCGCCTGGGCGTGCTGGCGTGGTGGTACAGCCATGGACGCGCGGCTGCCACGTGATCGAGAGGGGCAGGATGTCTACGTCGTAGGTCGCGTTGTCGACCTGCCGTTGGTGCGCGATGAGGCTACGGGTTTCCTGCTGGACGTGGAGGAGGCCCGGTTTGGCTCGACGCCGTTGGCGTTGCGCGGCCGCGTGCGGGTGAATTGGTATAACGACGCACCTGACATCCCGCCATGCAGCCGCTGGCAACTCACCCTACGGTTGAAGCGACCGCGCGGCATGCTCAACCCAGGTGGGGCAGATAGCGAGCGCAGTGCTCTCGAACGCCATATCGTCGCCGTCGGTTACGTGCGCAACGGGGCAGGTAACGAACAACGTGGCACACCGGGTTTCTGCGTCAACGCCGTTCGCCAGGCGATCAGTCATGGCATCGCCGCGCGCGTCGATGATCCACATGATGCCGCCTTGCTGCAGACATTCTCAGTAAGTGACACGCGTGGACTCAGTCAGCGTGACTGGGAGGTGGCGCGCGCCAATGGCATTCCGCATCTCATTGCGATCTCGGGATTCCATGTGGGCGTAGCGGCGCTATTTGGCGTGTGGTTTGCGCGCTTCATCTACCTATTGTTTCCTCGGCTTGGACTGCGCTTGCCACGGGTGCAAGCACAGGCGGCGCTGGCGATGCTGGTCGCGAGCGTTTACGGCGCACTTGCCGGATTCGGCCTGCCCACGGTGCGCACGCTGCTGATGATAGGCATCGTGGCGTTGGCGCGTTGTTCCCGGCGCCACGCCAATGGTCCGCAGACGCTCGCCGTCGCGTTGATGGCCGTGCTGGTGGCCGATCCCCTGTCGGCCTTGTCGGCGGGGTTCTGGCTCTCCTTCATCGGCGTGGCGTTCCTGATGGCGTGCATGAATACGCGTGGTAGAGGGCTGCGCGGCTTCCTGCATGAATTGTCATCGGGCCAACTGGTGATGACGCTGTCGTTGCTGCCGTTGACGATGTGGTTCTTCGGCGAATCGTCGCTGGTGGGTGCCTTGTCCAACCTGATCGCCGTGCCCTTCGTCAGTTTTGTGATCGTGCCCGTGACGCTGGTGGGGATGATCCTGTTGGGCCTTTGTCCACCGTTGGCGCAGCCGGTGTTCTGGTGTGCCGCATGGCTGGCCCATGCGCAGTGGTGGTTGCTCGAGCGGATGGCGACGTGGCCGGGTGCGCACTGGTACCTGCCAGAAGTGGGCGGATGGGCCTTGTTGTTCGCCACGCTGGGCGCACTCTGGCTGTTCATGCCGCGCGGCATGCCGATGCGCTGGTTGGGCGGCCTGCTGTTCCTGCCGCTGCTGTTCCCGCCAAGGGATGTTCCTGTCGCTGGCGGGTTCCAGCTATGGATGCTCGATGTTGGCCAAGGGTTATCCATGCTGGTTCGCACCGAGCATCACGTGCTGGTCTACGACGCAGGGGCGCGCTATCCATCGGATTTCGATCTGGGCGAAGCCGCGGTGCTCCCCTCGTTACATGCACTCGGTATTGGGCGTGTAGACCTGATCGTCGCCAGTCACGCCGACAACGATCACGCCGGCGGTGTGCCCGCCGTCGCGGCGGCGTTTCCCGAGGCGGAGCGCATTTCCGGTGAACCCGAGCGGCTGCCCATTCCCATGGCGCCCTGTGAGCCGGGCAAGCGCTGGCAATGGGACGGTGTGACGGTGCGGATATTGCCGTCGGGTAGAGAGGGTGGGCCGGCGAACGACCGATCCTGCGTGCTGCTGGTGGAAGGGAAGGGCGGCCGGGCGTTGCTCACCGGCGACATCTCGGCAGCGGTCGAGCCAGCGGTGGCGGCGGCGATACCGCATGGGCCGCCGCTCGTGTTGTCGGTGCCGCATCACGGCAGCAAGACCTCGTCCAGTGAGGGGTTCATTCAGTCGACGTCGCCAACGTTGGCGCTGGTGTCGGCGGGGTGGCGAAGCCGCTTCCATCACCCCAATGCAGCGGTCATGCAGCGCTACGACGACGCGGGCGTGCCTTGGCTGAACACGGCGACCGCCGGCGCCATCCAAGTGGACCTGCCGCCGGATGGAGCGCCGCACGTCTCTGAGACTTGGCGACAGCGCCAGTCTCGTTACTGGCGCGAATGAGCCCGGATGCGGCCTTGCAACACGGACAATCGGCCCCCAAAGAGCCTCTTCGCATGCGTTTCGCAACTGCCACGGGTGCCGCGGAACGGCTTGGTGAGACTGATATGATGCGTGCTTCCCTGACTGTCTGAGCGGCCCGGAGTCGTTGTGCTGGAAATCCTGATGGCTGGTGGCTGGGCAATGTTGCCCATCCTGATCTGTTCGGCGGTCGCGCTCGCGATCGTGTTGGAGCGTTGCTGGACCCTGCGCCGCTCATCCGTATTGCCGCCCGGCTTGGGCGAAGAAGTACGTAACTGGGCCCGTTCGGGGCAGTTGGATCCCAACCACCTGTCAACGCTGGCGAACGGGTCCCCGCTTGGCGAGCTGCTGGCGTCGGCGCTGGCCGTACGCAACCGTCCGCGCGAACTCATCAAGGAGCGCATCGAGGACACGGGGCGCCATGTCGTTCATCGCATGGAGCGTTACCTCAACACGCTCGGCACGATTGCGCTGATCGGTCCGCTGCTGGGTCTGCTGGGTACCGTCATCGGCCTGATCCGCATGTTCATGGAAGTGATGCGTGGTGGCGTGGGCGATCCCATGAAAATGGCGGGCGGCATCGGCGAAGCGCTGATCTGTACCGCCACGGGTCTGATCGTCGCTATTCCGGCCTATGTGCTGCATCGCTATTTCCGCTCCAAAGTGGCCGGTTACTGCGTCGAGATGGAGAAGCAGGCGACCGAACTGCTCGACGAGCTGACCGTCAACCAGACGTCGCCCGCACCGCGTACGCGCGCACCGCGCGTCACCACCGAGTCGAGCGCGAGCTGACGCATGCGTATCGGTAACGACCGTCGGCAAGACGACTTCGAGATCAACGTGATCTCGCTGATCGACGTGCTGCTTACCCTGCTGATGTTCTTCGTGCTCACCACCACCTTCATCCAGCATTCGCGGTTGCAGGTGACGCTGCCCAAGGCCAGCGCGGAAGAGCGCGACATGCAGGCACCCGCGCTCACCATCGTGGTGGATCGCGACGGCCATTTCTTCGTCGGCAGCGATGAAGTCCACGGCGAGGGCGTCGAGCCGCTCAAGCAGGCTATCGCCAATGTCGCCGGCGACGATCGCGAGCGTCAGGTCACCATTCGCGCGGATGCGATGACGCCGCACCAGAACGTCGTCATCGCCATGGACGCGCTGGGCCAGTTGGGCTTTACCAAGCTGTCCATCGCCACCACGCCGACCCAGTCGGGCACGGGTCCATGAGCGAGGGCAAGAAGAAAGTCGCCCTGTGGGACGCACATAGCCGGCAGATCTACAAGCGCTTGCTCGGCTACTCGGCCCGTTACTGGCCGGTGATCCTGATTGCCATCGTCGGCTTTGCTGTGGACGGCGGCGCGTTGGCCGTCTTCACCAACGCGCTGCAGCCGATCATGGACACGCTGCTGCAGCAGAAGGATCCGTACCTGATCCGCTGGATGCCGTGGTGGATCATCGGTATTTTCACGATGCGCGGTATTGCCATCCTGATCAGCAACTACGGCATGGGCTACGTGGCGCGCAACGTGGTGCAGTCCATGCAGCGCGACGTGTTCGCCGCCTACCTGCGCCTGCCTGCGTCGTTCTTCGGCAGCGAGCACTCTGGCCATCAGGTCTCGCGCATCACCTACACCAGCGAGCAGGTCGCCGGCGCATCCACCGATGCGCTGAAGGTGGCAGTGACGGAGAGCATCACCGTCATCAGCATGATCGTGGTCATGCTGCACAATAGCGTGTACCTCACGACGGCCTTGTTGATCCTCGTGCCTGCCATCGTGCTCATCGCCTCGGCGGTGAGCCGTCGCTACCGCATGGTCAGCAGGCGCATCCAGGGCATGATGGGCTCGGTCACCGGTACGGTGGACGAAATGATCAAGGCCCATCGCGAGGTCCGCATCTATGGCGGGCAGAAGCAGGCCGACGAGCGCTTCCGGCAGGTGTCTGATCGCGCGCGCTACCTCAACATGAAGATCATCGCCACCAGCGCTGTCTCCGGTTCGTCCATCCAGACGGTGGCTTCGGTGGCGCTCGCAGGCATGGTGTTTCTGGCGTCGCGGCCATCGCAGATTGATCATATTTCGCCGGGCGTGTTCATTGCCGTGCTTACGGCCATGGGCGGCATGCTGTCGTCGCTGAAGCGCCTTACCAACGTGCAGTCCACCATGCAGACAGGCATCTCGGCGGCGGAGAACCTGTTCTCCCTGATGGACCTGCCGCCGGAAGTGGACCACGGTACCAAGGTGCTCGAACGCACCAAGGGCGACCTGCGCTTCGACAAGGTGGGCCTGGTCTATCCGCTGGGAGAATTCGAAGCCCTGGCAGGCGTGGACCTGTATTGCGCACCGGGTACGGTGACGGCCCTGGTGGGGCGTTCGGGCAGCGGCAAGAGCAGTCTGGTCAGCCTGCTGCCCCGCTTCAACGAGCCCAGCAGTGGACGCATCCTGCTCGACGGCGAGAACTACGAGAGCTACACGCTGGATTCGTTGCGCCGTCAGATCGCATGGGTGGGGCAGAACGTGGTGCTGTTCGACGGCACGGTGGCGGAGAACATCGCCTACGGTGAACTGGCTGGCGCCAGTGAACAGGACATCATTGCGGCTGCCACGGCCGCCCACGCGATGGAGTTCATCGCGGGCATGCCCGAGGGCATCCACAGTCCGATCGGCGAGGGCGGCAACCGCCTTTCTGGTGGGCAGCGGCAGCGCATCGCCATCGCGCGTGCCATCCTCAAGAATGCGCCGATCCTGGTGCTGGACGAAGCAACCAGCGCACTCGACACCGAGTCCGAGCGCCTGATTCAGCAGGCGCTGCAGGGCCTGATGCGCGACCGCACGACGCTGGTGATTGCTCACCGCTTGTCCACTATCGAGCACGCCGACCAGATCGCCGTGATGGATCATGGTCGCGTCGTCGAGCGCGGTAACCATGCCGAACTGCTGGCCCAGGGCGGGCAGTACGCCGCGTTGCATCGCATGCAGTTTCATAGCCAGCCCGGTGACTGAGGCCGTCGCATGACGCTGGCCGAACGGCTCGAATCGGCATGGTATGGAACGGCGCATGCGCCGTGGTGGACTGGGCCGCTCTCGTGGCTCTATGGCGCGCTGACCAGTTGTCGGCGCGGCCTGTATCGTCTGGGTGTGCTGCGCAGCGTGCGCCTGCCGGTCCCGGTGGTGGTCATCGGCAATTTGAGCGTTGGCGGCACCGGCAAGACGCCGCTAACCATTGCCCTGGCCGAGGCACTGCGCAAGCGCGGCTATACGCCGGGCGTGGTAAGCCGTGGCTACGGTGGTACGCAGAAGGAACCCCTGTTGCTGGGTGACCTGCCTGACCCCTCGCGCGTTGGTGACGAGCCTTGCCTTATTCGCGCCAGTGGCGTGCCAGTGGCGGTGGGGCGTGATCGTACGGCGGCGGCGAAGCTGCTGCTTGAGGCGGGTTGCGACCTGGTGATCGCCGACGATGGCCTGCAGCATTACGCGCTGGCTCGCGATCTTGAAATTTGTGTCATCGATGGTGTGCGCCGTTTCGGCAACGGCCGATTGCTGCCGGCAGGGCCGCTACGCGAGCCGATGTCGCGGCTGCAGAAGGTGGGTTACCGCGTCTGCAACGGCGGTGTGGTGGCGCCAGGCGATGTGCCGATGGAGCTTCGCGGTGGCACCGTGCGCGCGTTGGTGGACGAACATACCAAGCCGCTGACGGAGTTCGCCGGACAAACCGTACACGCGGTGGCTGCCATCGGGCATCCCGTGCGCTTCTTTGCAAGCCTGCGCTCTCAGGGACTGCAGGTGATCGAGCATGCTTTTCCCGACCACCACGCGTTCGTGCCGGATGATCTTTCGTTTGGCGATGATCGGCCTGTGCTGATGACCGAGAAAGATGCGGTGAAGTGCCGGGCTTTCGCGCAGCCCCACTGGTGGTCGGTGCCCGTGCGGGCGGTATTGCCACCTGCTTTCTTCGACGACATCGAGACGCGCCTACGACGTGACGGGCATTGATCCCGGATACGAAAAAAGCCGACCCGAGGGTCGGCTTTTTTGTTGGGCATCGGCCCGCCGCTTACTGGATGCGGGCGATGTTGCCCTGCGGGTCGATCTGCACCATGTCGCCCACGCGAATAGCGCTGGCGTCCGGCACCGTCACGTTGCTGTAGCCGCCGTTGCCCATGCGGATGCGCAAGGTATAGCTGGCATTCGGGCGACCACTGTTGGCGCCGATGCGGTTGCCGGCGTAACCGCCGCCGACAGCACCAGCCACGGTAGCGAGGGTGTTGCCCTTGCCCTTGCCAACCTGGTTGCCCAGCACGCCGCCGGCAATGCCGCCGATGATGGTGCCAGCCATGCTGTGATCGTTGCCCTGGGTAATGTTCTGGTCGATGGCTTCCACCGTGCCGCACTGGTCACAGCGGAGATAAATGCCGTCGTTGCGGACCAGTACGCCGTTGCGCGCGGACTGGGCGCTGGCGGCAAACGGACTGGCGGCCAGCAGGGCTGCCAGCGACAACACGGCGAGGCGAGGGGTGAACATGGACTTTCTCTCCAATGGGAAAATGTTGCGGCACCAGTCTAGCGGGGCAGGCTGAATGACGGACTGAATGATCGAGCGATACGCCTTATCATGAGGTCTTTCTCGGCTGGCCGTCGTGACGGGTATGTCACCGGACAACTTTCTCTTTTTCGGAGTTCCCATGAGCCTTATCCAAGTCCCGGTTTCTTACGGCGAGCTGATTGACAAGATCACCATCCTGGAAATCAAGTCCAAGCAGATCACCGACGCCACGAAGCTGGCTAACGTGCGTACCGAGCTGGATCTGCTCAACACGACCTGGGCCAGCCACCCGGCATCGACCACGGATATTTCCGCCGAACGTGCCCGCCTGCTCGCCGTCAATGAGTCGCTGTGGGATATCGAAGACCGCATCCGCCTGAAAGAAAAGGCACAGGCCTTCGACGCTGAGTTCATCGAGCTGGCTCGCTCGGTGTATTTCCAGAACGACGAGCGCGCTGCGGTGAAGCGCGAGATCAACGTCAAGCTGGGCTCGCAGCTGGTCGAAGAGAAGTCGTACCAGGACTATCGCGCCAAGTAACCCGCCGGACACTGTAGGGAGCGCGCAAGCGCTCCCTACATTTTGAGGTTCAGGCCAGGCCGAGGTGGGCGGCGCACGCCTCGAACCGGTCGACCGCGTCGTCAACCGTGATCAGGTCCATCACGCCGGGCTTCTCGATCTTGGCGCCCCACGGAATCTCGCTGGAAGACTTGCCGAGGAAGGCAAGCGAAGCCTCATCGTACTTGTCCACGCACCAGCGCCGGTCGGAATAGGGGCCGGAACGGTTTGGATTGCTGGCGGCATGCAGGCCCAGCACCTTGCAGCCCACCGCGTTTGCCATATGCATCGGCCCGGAATCCGGCGTCAGCAGCATCGGCGCACGCACCAGCATGGCCATCATCTTCTTCAGCGTGTCCTTGCCCGTGAGGTCGACGGGGGCGTGGCGGCATGCGGCGAGGACGGCATCGGCCATGCCGCGTTCGAGCGAGGATGGGCCACCCACCAGCACCACACGCCAGCCGCGCGTAGTGGCATGGTCCATGACCGCGGCGTAGCGCTCAGGGCGCCAGTTGCGCAGCGAGTGGCTGGAGGTCGGGCTCACCAGCAGGGTGGGTTGTTCGCCTGGTAGCTGCTCAGCGGCCCAGGTATGGGCCTCCTCGGGAATCGGAATATCCCAACGCACCTGTGTCTGCTTGAGGCCCAACGGTTCGCAGAAGCTGCCCATGGCATCCAGCACGTGTTCGCCGGTGCGGGCGGGGATACGCTCATTGATCACCACGCCATGCCCATCCTTGGCCCGCGCCTTGTCGTAGCCGATGCGCTGGCGGGCTTTGACGAACAGGCTGAGCAGGTTGGAGCGCAGGGCGACCTGCATTTGCAGCAAGGCATCGAAGCGCTGGCCGTTCAGTGCATCGCCGACCGCGCGCATGCCGGCAAAACCGGCGCCCTTATCGAACGTGACGAAATTGACGCCGGGGATGTCGCCGACCAGTCGGCGCTCCAGCTTGCCTACGATCCAGGTGAGTTCAACCTGGGGCCACGCTGCCTGCAGGGTTCGCACCAGTGGCACGACGTGGGTTACGTCGCCGATGGCGGACGTGCGCAGGAGGCAGATGGAGGAGGGTGTGGGCATGAAGGGTGCTGGTCGATGTGGCGGCGTGGATTCGGGACGGCCCTCGGCTAGAATCACGGCACTTGGGCCTCAGGGCGGGTGTCTGACGTACAGATGGCGATGCAGGAACGAATTCGCGAAGGCGCCACAGGGGCGATTCTGTTCGACGCCACGGTGTCACCACAAGTCGAGGATGACTGGTTCGAGCCGGAGGCGTGGCGCGAACGGGGTGCGTTACGCCAGCAATCCGGCGGTCGTGGTGGTGTCGCCATCATCGACACGTCGGCCGGCGAATGCGTGCTGCGTCATTACCGGCGCGGCGGGATGGTGGCGAAGCTGATGGGCGATCGCTACCTCTGGAACGGTGCCGATCACACCCGCAGCTTCATGGAGTTCCGCCTGCTTGCGCGCATCGCTGCGCTCGGGTTGCCAAGCGCGCCGCCCGTCGCCTGCCGCTATCGCCGGCATGGATTGCTCTACTCGGCCGACCTCATTACCCGTCGCATCACCCATGCCCAAACGTTGGCCGAGTGCCTGGCGTCGGGACGGCTGGACGGCGAAATGGCAGAGCTGGTGGGGGCGTTGGTCGCGCGGTTCCATCGCGCAGGCATCTGGCATGCCGATCTCAACGCCCATAATGTGCTGGTGACCGACGACGAGCTTTACTTGATCGATTTCGACCGCGGTCGCCAACGCGAACCCGCCGACAGCTGGCAACAGGCCAACCTGCAGCGCTTGCGCCGTTCGCTGGTGAAGCTGGGCGCGGCCTCACAGGGTGAGGCGGTGTTCGAGGAGCAGCTGTGGAAACCCTTGGTTTATCGCTATGAGCGTACCCTGAGAGCATGAACTGGTCCCTGCATTTCCTGGGTGTCGGCGCGGCGCATGCCGTGGAACTGGGCTCCTCGGCCGTTGTACTGGAGCGGGACGGCAAGCCGCTACTGCTGATTGATTGCGGCCCCGATACGCTGGACCGCTACATCGCCGCCTACGGTGAGCCCCCGCACGCGCTATACATCACGCACACCCACATGGATCACATCGGGGGGGATGGAGCGGTTGTTCTTCCGGCTGTGGTTCGACGACGCATGGCGCGGGCGCACCAAAGTGTTCGTGCATGCCGGGTTGATGCCGTGGCTGCAGGCACGCGTGGCGGATTACCCCAATGTTCTGGCCGAGGGTGGCGTCAATTTTCGGGAAGCCTTCCGCTTGGTGCCTTGCACGCGGGGATTCTGGCTGGATGGCTTGTGGTTCGACGTGTTCGGTACGCGGCACCATATGGCCGGCACGTCCTACGGCGTGGCCTTGGCGGGCAGTTTTGCCTATACCGGCGACACACGTCCGATTCCCGAGGTGCTTGCGCGAGTGGCGGCTGGTGCCGAATTCATCGCCCATGATTGCGGGTTGGTGGGAAATCCCTCGCACACCGGCATCGACGATATCGAGCGTGAGTATCCGGAATCGTGGCGGTCCCGCTTGCGCCTGTATCACTACGGCAGCGAAGCCGACGGGCAGGCATTGGCGTCGCGCGGCTATGCCGTTGCTCGTCCGGGCGAGCGCTTGACGCTCCCGGAACCGGCGCTGCCTCGCCCCGATGCCGGTTGACGTCTTTCACCACGGATTCCGAACACCATGTCCACGCCTTATCTCCAGAAACTGTTGCGTTACCGGGACTGGGCCGACCAGCTGACCTACGCGGCCGTCGCCGCGCTGCCCGAGGGTGCATCGACCGCTCCGCGTGCCACGGTCTTCGGCAACATGCTGCGTACGCTCAGCCACAGCTGGGTCGTCGACGACATTTTTCAGGCGCACCTGCAAGGGCGAGCCCACGGCCACACCAGTCGCAACACGCCCGAGCCGCTGCCGCTCGATGAATTGTGGGCGAGACAGCAGGCCATGAATGCGTGGTACCAGGACTATGCCTCGACGCTCACGCCAGCACAGGCCGCCGAGGTGGTCGCGTTCCAGTTCATCGGTGGCGGGGAAGGGCGGATGACTCGCGAGGAGATGATCCTGCACGTGGTCAACCACGCCACTTACCACCGGGGTTTCGTGGCGGACATGTTCTACCAGGTGCCGGCCAAGCCGCCGGCAACGGACCTCCCCGTGTTCCTGCGGGACGTGCCGCAGGAGTGAGCCGGGCCGCCCCGCGCTATCTTGTGTGAACGGGCCCATCCCGCTATCCTTTCGCCTCTTTGCCGGGACGTGAGTCCCTGGCGAGCGGTTTCACCATTGCGGAGAGGTGTCCGAGTGGTTGAAGGAGCACGCCTGGAAAGTGTGTATACGGCTTATCCCCGTATCGCGGGTTCGAATCCCGCCCTCTCCGCCAGTGAGTGAAACCGGGCGCCGGCCTTGAGCCGACGCAAAATGCACGTCTCTATGGTGGCCCTGTCGGTCCCCCCGCGACGATAGTTCGTAAATTCCGCCAGGCCCGGAAGGGAGCAACGGTAGCGAATGATTCGGGTGCCGGGGTGTGGCTGGCAGGGCCGCCGCCTTTTCAGGGGTCCGATCGGCAACTGCTGCAGGCGTTACTGACTTGCCACGGTCGACTTGGCACAATCGGTACTTGCCCCAAGGTATACCGGAATGTCCTATCAGGTACTCGCGCGCAAATGGCGCCCTCGCAAGTTCGCTGAACTCGTCGGGCAGGAGCACGTCGTGCGCGCGCTCACCAATGCGCTCGACACGGGCCGCATGCACCACGCCTACCTATTCACCGGTACGCGCGGCGTAGGCAAGACCACGATTGCGCGCATCTTCGCCAAGTCGCTGAACTGCGAGCGAGGCGAATCGGCCGATCCCTGCGGTGAATGCGCCGTCTGCACCGCGGTGGACGCGGGTCGTTTCGTTGACCTGCTTGAGATCGACGCCGCCAGCAACACCGGCGTGGACGATGTGCGCGAGGTGATCGAAAACGCGCAGTACGCGCCCGCCCGAGGTCGCTTCAAGGTGTACCTGGTCGACGAGGTGCACATGCTCTCCAAGCCGGCCTTCAATGCGTTGCTGAAGACGCTGGAAGAGCCGCCGCCGCACGTGAAGTTCCTGCTCGCTACCACCGATCCGCAAAAGCTGCCGGTGACGGTGCTGTCGCGCTGCCTGAAGTTCAACCTGAAGCGCCTGCTGCCGGAGCAGATATCCGGGCAGATGCGGCACATCCTTGGTGCGGAAAATATCCCCTACGAAGACGCTGCCATCGCCGAGCTGGCGCGTGGTGCGGATGGTTCGCTGCGTGACGGCTTATCGCTACTGGACCAGGCCATCGCCTACGGTGGTGGCTCGCTACGCGTGGATGACGTGCGCGCCATGCTGGGCAGCGTCGCTCGCGGGCAGGTGTTGGGCCTCCTGCAGGCGCTGACGGAGGGTAGCGGCGAAGCACTCATGGCGGAGTGCACGCGCATTGCATCCTTCTCGCCTGATTTCGGCGGCGTACTGGACGACCTGGGCAGCGTGCTCCATCGCATTCAGCTGACCCAGCTCGTGCCGGGCTATCGGCCGGAGCAGGACGACAGTGACGGCGAGACATTGGTAGCGCTCGCCGGGCAACTGGTGCCGGAAGACGTGCAGCTGTACTACCAGATCGCTACTACGGGCCGCCGCGATCTAGCACTCGCGCCGGATGCTCGCACCGGCTTTGAAATGGCCATGTTGCGCATGCTCGCGTTTCGCCCCGCCGAAGGCGGTGGTTCGCAGGTGGAGCGTCCGGCGGCCAGCACCGCGCCACGCGCGCCGGCGCAGGCGCCACGCGCTTCGGCACCGGTGGCCAACGAGCGCATGCATATGGCCAGCGTGGCGGAACCATCACCCGTGCGCGCGGCTCCCGCACCGGCAGCGCCGCCGGCTGCCGCGCCCGCTCCGCGTGCGCCGATTGCGACGGACGCGCGCGGTCTGCCGCATTGGGACAGCCTGATCGAGCAGGCCAACCTGAGAGGCCCGCTGGGCCAGCTCGCCCAGAATGCCGCGCTGCGCGATCGCGAAGGGCAGACGTTGGTACTGGTCCTGCAGCCCATGCACATGCATCTGGCGGTCGAGCCCATGACCAGCCAGATGGAAGAACGCATCAGTCAGGCACTGGGTGAGCGCGTGAAGCTGCGTTTTGTCGAAGAGCGCGGCGCGGTGGGTGAAACCCCGGCAGCACGTGCCGCCAATGCGCGCGAAGCTGCGCAGTCGGCGGCCGAGCAGGCCATCGAGGAAGATCCACTGGTGCAATCGCTCAAGCGCGAATTCGGGGCGCGTGTCGTGCCTCAGTCGATCAAACCGTTTGAAAACTGATAGATAGCGGAGTTATGCCATGAGAGGACAGATCGGTCAGCTGATGCAGCAGGCCCAGCGCATGCAGGAAGAAATGAAGCGTGCGCAGGAAGAGATCGCCAAGCTGGAAGTCACCGGCAGCGCCGGCGGCGGCCTCGTCACCGTTGTCATGACGGGGGCACACGAAGTGCGCCGCGTGCAGATCGATCGCAAGCTCTTCGCCGATGACCCGGAGATGGCAGAGGATCTGGTCGCCGCCGCGGTGAACGACGCGGTCAACAAAGTGGCTGACGTCAGCAAGAACAAGCTTGGCGGCGTGACCTCCGGCATGAATCTTCCGCCCGGCTTCAAGATGCCGTTCTGAAGCGCTTCCGCAGGAGCGCGCTTTGTGGGCGGTCTCCCATGGAGCGGAGATGCCATCGCGGTACAGAGGCGAAAGCCGCTAACGAAAGTAACGATGCATCTCCCCGGTCGCGCGCAGGGTGCGCTCCTAAAGTGATATTCGATTCATGAGCAAGCTCCTTACCGATCTCATCGAAGCATTGCGTTGCCTGCCCGGCGTGGGTGGCAAGAGCGCGCAGCGCATGGCCTTCCATCTGCTCGAACGCGACCGCGAGCGCGGGCAGCGCTTGGCGCTGGTGCTGGAGCAGGCTATGCGTGAGATCGGCAATTGCTCGCGTTGCCGCAATTTCAGTGAAGCGCCGGTATGCGCGTTGTGCTCTGGCAGCAGCCGCGACCGCCACCTGTTGTGCGTGGTGGAGTCGCCGACGGATCTGGCGGCCATCGAGCAGGCCACCGGATATCGCGGCCAGTATTTCGTCTTATTGGGGCGGCTGTCGCCGCTGGATGGATTGGGGCCCGAAGAACTCGGTCTCGATCAGTTGGTCGAGCGGCTGGACGAAGGCGAGATCGAGGAAATGATCATCGCCACCAATCCCACCGTGGAAGGCGAAGCGACGGCACACTATCTCGCGCAACTCGCGCGTGCGGCCAGCGTACGCCCAACGCGATTGGCGCATGGCGTGCCCCTGGGGGGCGAGCTGGAATACGTCGATCGCGGCACGTTGGCGCACGCTTTCGGTAGTCGGCAGTCCGTGGACTGACGTGATGGAACCGATTCTCACCTTCGAGATTCCCGGCAACGAGGAATACCGCAGCCTACGCGCGGCGGCGGGCCTGAGTGTGATGTCGGAGCAAGGCGCAGCGATGGGCCTTCCTGCAAGTTGGAGCGCCGTTTGCGTACGCCTTGGCGATGCGTTGATCGGCATGGGACGCGTGGTGGGTGATGGCGGCCTGTTCCTGTTCGTGGTGGATATCGCGGTGGCGCCGACGTGGCAAGGCAAGGGGCTTGGTCGGCGCATCATGCAAGCCTTGATGGACGACGTGCATGCGCGTGCGCCTGCACGCACCATGATCGCGCTCATCGCCGATGGCACGGCTCACGCGCTCTATGCAAAGTTCGGGTTCAAACTCGTGGCGCCGGGCGCACACGGTATGCTGCTGCGTCTGACATAACGGCTAAGGAATCAGTCATGGGCGACACCATCTTCGGCAAGATCATCCGACGGGAAATCCCCGCCGACATCGTTTACGAAGACGATGACGTGCTGGCTTTCCGTGACCTCAATCCGCAAGCGCCGGTGCACGTGCTGTTCGTTCCGAAGAAGCCCATCGCCACGCTCGACGGTGCGACCGCCGCCGATGCGGAGTTGCTCGGCAGGTTGCAGCTTGCGGCGGCTGCCTATGCGCGACGCGAGGGTCTGGCGGATCAGGGCTATCGCACGGTGATCAATTGCAACGAACACGGCGGGCAAACGGTATTTCACCTGCACCTGCACCTGTTGGCCGGTCGTCAGATGCATTGGCCGCCCGGCTGAGCATCGAACGACACGAACGCGATAAAAAACGCCGGCTTTCGCCGGCGTTTTCTTTATACCTAGTTAGCGGCGCGAGGGCGGCGGGCGGACGATCACTCGGGTGGGGTAATAACCACCCCAGGCACCCCAGCCACCCCACGGGCCCCACGGTCCCCAGCCTGGACCCCAATACGGGCCCCAGTATGGGTCGTACCAACCGGGTCCGTAATTCACGGCGACGCGCTTGGGCCACAGATACACGACGTTGGCTTCCACGCGCGGATAGGCGTAGTTGTAATCGCCGATCTTCTCCGACACGTTGCCCTGGATGACACCAACAACCGTGATGTCGCGACCACGGGTGAATACTTCCGGGTCGTAGAAGCCAGCGCGGCAGGCGACGAAGCGGCCCTGCGTTTCGCTGTCGCTGCTCCCTTCTTTGGGACGGGCCTGGTCATCCAGCGGACGCTGGAGCACGTAGAAGCAGGTTTCCTGCGGGCCCGGCTCAGTCTTGATGATCTGGCCGCCCCAGCGGATTTGGGCGCCGCTTGCTCCGTTGCTTTCTTGCTGTGCGGAAACGGACGTGACCTGGGTGTACGTGCCCTGCAGCGGTTGCGGCACCGTTGCGCAGGCCGCCAGCGTGGCCACTGCGGTCGCGAGAATCAACGGCTTGTACATGGACATGACGCTTTTCTCCATCGTTTTGGTGGATGTGATGCATCCACGGTTCACTGTCATTTGAACACGCGACGCGGCCGAAAGTCCCGCGTGGCCAGTCGAAAGTTTTTTAGCAGGTCAGCGGGCGGTTCATCGTGTGCATAGCGCAGTTCTAGATATGTCCTCATCAATTGCTCGAGCTCGGCGCGCTGGTTGGGGAGGGCCCGCGCGGCGCGGCTGAGGTAATGCTGCGGTCCTTCGCTGCGTCGGCGGGCTACGCCTGCCGCAGCCAGCCGCTTCTCCAGCAACTGCATCGCCGCGCGCGCCTGATCCGTGTCGGGGCGCTTCCACAGCGCCCACCACAGGCCAAGCATCGCAAGCAGCGAGCCACCGATAGCGAGCACTAACCCCAACATGCCCACGCTGGGGTCGCGCACTCCGAACGGCGTCAGCAGCCCGTGTTGCCGAAGCGAGTTGAAACCGATAACGCCTTGGTTCCACCACTGGTTGACGATATCCCACCGATTGCGCCATCCCAGCCACCAATGATTGGGCGACCAGTCAGCTGTCGCGGCATTGGCTGCCGCGGAGCCTTGACTGATGCGCGTGGGGCGCACGGCAGCGGTGGGATCCAGCCGGACCCAGCCGCGCTGGGGTAGCCAGACTTCGCTCCATGCATGGGCGTCGGCCTGGCGTACGAGCAGATAGTTGCCTATGGTGTTCCAGTACCCGCCCTGGTAGCCGGTCACCACTCGCGCTGGAATGCCTGCGGCACGCATGAGCACGGTGAAAGACGATGCATAGTGCTCGCAAAACCCTTCATGCGTGCCGAACAGGAAGTCATCGACGGCGTTAGTGCCTAACGGGGCTGGGGCCAGCGTGTAGCTGAAGCCGCCGTCGTGGAACAGGCCCATGGCGGCCTGGATGATGGCCGTGTCGTTGCTGCCGTACTGCGCTCGCCAGCGTGCGCCGAGCGCGTGGGCGCGCGGATCGAACCCTGCCGGCAATTGCAGGGCGTTGCTTCGATCGAGATCGCTTAGCTGCGTTTGCAGGTGATAGCCGGGGGCCGAGCCGAGCCGATAGGTGATGGGGTCATTCACCGGCTGATCGGAGCGCAGTTCCCGGTCCGGTCCGAGCTTTGCGTTGGCTGTCGCCTCGACAGGGATGTCCAGCGCAGGCAATACACGCTGACCCGTCGCTTCGAGACTAATCGTGTAGTGGATGACCGGGCCGTGTTGCTCGGCGGCGGCTGTACCTGTGCGTGGCAAAGAGCGCCAGGTGCGGCCGTCGTAGTTTCCCAACACGTAGGCGCGGAAGTAACGCTGCTCGTTGGGCGGCGGCGTGCCTTCGAAAGTCACGCGCATGGCTGGGCTGTCATCCAGCAACACCTCCCCTAAATTGCCAGGTGACATATCTGGACTCAGGCCTGGTCGTGACTGCGCGGCATTGGGGGCGCCCCACAGCGGGGAGCTCAGGCGCGGCAAGAAGAGGAATGCGACCAGCGCTAGCGGCAAGGACGCGCCCAGAAGGCCCAGCGCGGGCAGCAAATCGCGTGGCAGCGTGGTGGATTTGAGGTGAGCAGGCTCAAGTGCACGCAGCGTAGCGATGGCAGGCAAGAGGCCGAGCGCTACCAGCAAAGTCGCCACCAGACTCTGGTCGAACAACAGAGCAGACATCAGGGCGAAGCAAGCGAATGCGGTACCGACGCGGGCGTCTCTTGCTGTTTCCGTTTCCAGCAGCTTCAGCACCATGAGGCCAGCGACCAGCGCGGCCCCGGGTTCACGCCCGAACAAAGTGTCGTAGTGAAACACCACGGCGCCCACCAGTAGCGCGACCAGTGGAAGCTTGAGATAGGACGGCGCGTGACCCACCCGCTGGTGACGTTGCCGCCAACGCAGCCATAGCGTGGCCGCCAGGGGCAGCGTCAGCCACCAGGGAATGTGCGGCGCATGCACGCCGAGCACCACGGCGATGGTGATGCAGAGCAGGTCGAAAGGGCGCTGCTCAAGCGACGGCTGGGGTTTGCGCCGAAACAACGGCCAGCGAATCACGGTAGGCGCGCCAGCGCATTCATGCAATGCGCATAGTGACTACGGCCGTGGCCGAGGCTGATGTCTTCGCTGGGCAGCCACAGGCTGGTTGGGCGACCAACCGCCTCGGCTTCGCCTAGCCAGCGCGCCAGCCGTTCGATGCGCATCTCGGGAACCAACTGCGAGAGTTGCCGCCAGTCGAGCAGCCATTCCTCTTGGGCTTCGGGTTGTTCGAAGTCCTTCACAAGCAGGCTCTCGTGGCGTGCGCTGTGTTTCCAGGCGATGTGACGCTGGGGGTCGCCTACGCGGTACGCGCGCAAGGCAGCGATGTCCTCGCCATGGTGCAGCCGTTGCTGCTTGCCGCCCTGGGCGGGCATGGCAGGGGGTGGTCCGCCCGTCTCGGGGTGCGGCCACACCAGGACGGATTGGTCTGGGTGGATCCAGCTCCACGCATGGAAAAGGCCCAGCGGCCAGTTGCTCCAGAGCTTGATGCGCGGCAATGGCTGCCAGCCACGATGTTCGGTAGGCAGGTTCATCGAGACGACAACCTCACCCTGCGCGGCCACGGCAAAGGCTTCGATTTGACCATCCATTTCGACATGGATGGACGCGTGTGCGTGATCTCCGCCAACGAAGACCAGTTGCAGCACCATGGGCTCGCCGGCAATCGCGTGTCCGTGCCGCACGTTGGTCAAGCGCAATCCGTTGAGGCTGCGGAACGCGACCAACATGCTCGCTGATGCGGCGGCGCCGAGCATGCAGGTCAGCATCAAGGCGGCATTGTTGGAGTAATTGAGCGCACCCGTCAGCATGACCATCAGCAGCACGGTGAATGCGCCGCCGAAGGCCGTGGGTACGATGTAGATGCGGCGCTGGTGCAACAGGATCGGAAGACTTTCCGGGCGCCGGTAGCGTGTGAGCGCCGGCAGGCGCCGTTCCGCCCAGTGCCGGAAGCGGCGAAGCGCTTCTTGCATCAATCCACCGCGACGTCGGCGAGCAGACTGCGGGCGAGACTGTCGCCGCTCGCGCCGCGCGTGGTGACCAGACGATGCGCGGCCAGGGGGACAAAGAGTGCCTGGATGTCTTCCGGCAATACGTGTTGGCGGCCGCTCAGCAGCGCCCAAGCACGCGCGGCGCTGAGCAAGGCCAGGCCTGCGCGCGGTGACAAGCCCACGCGCACGTCCGCGTGGCGACGGCTTGCCGCCAGCAGGGCCTGCAGGTAGTCGAGCAGCGCGGAACTGGCGGTGACGGACTGCGCTTTGCGCGATAGTTCCGCCAGTCCGGCTGCATCCAGTTGCGGCGTGAGTTGGGCAAGCAGGTCGCGTCGATCACTGCCCGTGAGTAGCGCACGTTCGGCGGCAGCATCGGGGTAGTCGAGCGAGACGCGCAGCATGAAACGATCGAGCTGCGAATCGGGCAGGGGGAACGTGCCAGCGAGATCCAGCGGATTCTGCGTGGCGACGACAAAGAACGGTTGCGACAGCATGTGCGTCTGACCGTCCACCGTCACCTGACCCTCCGCCATGGACTCGAGCAGGGCGCTCTGTGTTTTGGGCGTGGCGCGGTTGATCTCGTCGGCGAGCAGCAGGCCAGTGAAGATCGGGCCGGGATGAAAGCGGAACTGCCCCGTCTCGCGCTCGTAGACGCTGACGCCGATAATGTCCGAGGGCAGCAGGTCGCTGGTGAATTGCACGCGCTGGAAATCCAGTGCGAAGCTGGCGGCCAAGGCGTGTGCCAGTGTGGTCTTGCCAACGCCTGGTACGTCCTCCAGCAGAAGGTGACCACCTGCCAGTAGGCAGGCAAAGGCCAATTTGACCTGGCGTGGTTTGCCCAACAACACGCGATTGACCTGGGCCATGGCGGCTTCCAGGCGCGTGCGTAGCGATTCATCGTGCAGCGGAGTGATGGCGGACATGGGCATGTGGCATCGGCGAGGGGCGGGGCAAGGCGGGGCGCATGCGTGACCCACGCAGTGTAGCCGCGGGTCTTTGGCGCTGGCGAGCCATCTTCGTGATCGTCTTCGCGCTACTTGGCGTCGCCAAGCTGATGCTTGCCGCCAGCCTGTCGCCATTTGGTGACGAAGCATTCTATTGGCAGGAAAGCCGCCATCTCGCTTGGGGCTACAGCGACCTGCCGCCCCTGACAGCGCTGCTGATCCGGCTGGGCGAAAGCGTGGCGGGTCACAGCGTGCTCGGTATGCGCTGGCCTTTTCTTTTGGTCGGCAGCGCTTTGCCATGGCTGGTCCGCAGTTTTGCCCGCGACGCGTTCGACGAGCGCACGGGTTGGCAGGCAGCGCTGCTTTGCCTTGCCCTGCCGCTGGGAGGCAGCTTGGGCGTGTTGGCCTTGCCCGACGTGCCACTCACCGTAGCGATCATGGGCGCGCTGGTGGCGCTGATGCGGGCGCTGGATCGCGAGCGTGTCGTCGACTGGCTGTTGCTTGGCCTGGCGTTGGCTGTGTGCTGGCTGACCCACTATCGCGCCGCGATGGTCATGCTTGCAGGGCTGTTGTTTTGCCTGTTGGCCAAGCGGGGACGCAAGCAATGGCGTCGTCCTGGTCTGTGGCTGGCCTTGGGCGTGGCGGCACTGGGCTTGATCCCGCTGGTGGTTTCCAACTGGCAGCAACATGGTGCAGGCGTCCTGTTCCAGGTAGTAGACCGCAATCCGTGGCGTTTTCACGCCGATGCGCTGGTGCAGCCGTTGGAGCAGGCCGCGGCGTGCACGCCCTTGCTGTATGTGCTGTTGCTCTGGGCAGCGTGGCGCAGTTGGTGCCGCCGCGAGCAGGGGCAGCCGTGGGATCTGATCGCCATCGTCTCCGGCAGTTTCATTGTTGGCTACTTCGTCCTTGGTTTGTTCGCGGACGATCTGCGGTTTCGCGCGCACTGGCCTTTGCCAGGATATCTACCGCTGCTGGCAGCACTTCCAGTGTTGGTGCGAGAGCGAAAGCCTTGGCGCCATCGCTGGTTAGTGGCTGCTTTCGTGCTCGCCGTGGCAGGCCAAGGGCTTGGCCTCGCGTACCTGGGGCTGGCTGCCAGTGACGGCGGTGCACGTGTGCTCGCCGGTTTCAAAGCATTTCCCGCGCGCTTCGTCGGCTGGCGTGAGAGCGGCGACATGGCGCGGCGGTTGCTCATCGAGCATCCCAGCGTACTCGTGGCGGACAATTTCATGCTCGCCGCCGAGATCGATTTTCAATTGGATGGCAGTGTGCCGGTCTATGCGCTGGACAGTCCGCTCAACGTCAAACACGGCCGTGCGCCGCAACTGGTCATCTGGCAGCGTGACGAGGCTGCGCTGCGTGAACAGCATGCCGGCGAGCCGATGTTGCTCGTCGTGGACGAAAAAGCGTTGCGCGTGCATGAACGCAGGAACTGGCTTGGCTCGCTATGCAGTCGCATTGACGCCGTCACGCCATCGGCACGGCTGGACCTGTTCGACGGCCGTCGGCGCATTGCGTTCTATGCAGGGCAAGTGCCCAAGGTCGCGCCGTTTACGGACGGGAGCGATGATTGCCTGGTCTGGCGCCGCGCTGCGGAAGCGGAAGCTGCGCGTTGAGGTGGATCAGGGCAGGGCGATGCCTGCTTCGCGCAACATCCGGGTGAGTGCGATCAGCGGTAGGCCGATCAGCGCAGAAGGATCCTCGTTGTTGATCCGCTCGAACAGAGCGATGCCCAAACCTTCGCACTTGAAGCTGCCGGCGCAATCCAGTGGCTGTTCCTTTTCGATGTAGCGGTCGATCTCCTCTGTGCTCAGGCTGCGGAACATGACCACGGTATGGTCGACGTGCACGCGATCCTGCCCGGTGCGGGTGTCATGCAAGCACAGCGCCGTATGGAAGTGCACTTCGCGACCGGAGCTTGCAGTCAACTGCGCATGGGCACGCTCCCGCGTTCCAGGCTTGTCGAGCACTGTGCCGGCCAGTTCGGCGACTTGATCAGAGCCGATAACTAGGGCGTCATCCAGGCCCTCGGCCGCTGCGCGGGCCTTTGCAATGGCCAGACGCAGGGCGCGATCGCTTGGTGTTTCGTGGGGAAGCGGGGTTTCGTCGGTGCCCGGCGCCCGCTGTTCGAAGTCGCCGTAGACACGGCGAAGCAGCTCGGCTCGGTAGCGCGAGGTAGAGCCCAGGACCAGGATAGGGAGGCTCATGCGTCGTGTTCCCGTCGCAGGTGCTCGCGCATGGCGCTGTCCAGATCGTGCTGGGCGCGGTCCAAGGCTGCCAGCAACGGGCGGAGGCGGTCCCGTGTATCATTCATGGACGAGACCGCCTCATCCAGTTCCTTTTGGGCTGCCCGTGGCGCCTTGTCGCGGATCCATATGCGCTGCAGCAACAGAGAGCGCAGGCCTGCATCGATCGCGTGCCGGGCCTCCTGCTCGCTGCTGGCGGGGAGGTCCGGATTGAGTGACATCACCGCATAAGCCTGCTGGAGCCCGGCTCGGCAGGTCTTGAGGTCGCCCTCCAGCTTGTCGGCCAGTTCCAGTAGTTGGTGCAGGCTGGTGGCCCGGCGATCGACGCGTCGCCGGTAGGCGACAGTTGCGCCGACCAGGGCCGCCGCAAGGACTGCCAAGGCGGTAAGGCCAAGGATCAGGTAGGCATTCACGGAGGGCGGGCTCGCAAAAAGAATGGCCAAAGTCTGCCGTACCGAGGTCGTTCAGGCAAAATGGCGGCCCAGGGTGGTCGCAGCGTTGCTAACCCGTTGACTTCAACACGTTGTAATCCTATGATTTCATGTCTATGTCCGTGACACTGCCAGAGTCCGTGGACGCTTGGCGCATGGTCTCGGCGCGGCGTTCGTTCCAAGGGGAATTGCCCGTGGCCGCTATGAAGCGGCTGGGCGGTGCCCTGGCCGTTATGGAAGGGATGGCGCAATACGAGCTGGATTTTGGTCGGGACGAGTTTGGTACGGCGTACCTCGATGTCCGTGTCCAGGTTCCGCTCACGCTGACTTGCCAGCGCTCCTTGGAGCCGTTTGTACTGCCTGTGACGGTCAATAGCCGACTCGGGTTGATCCGCTCCGAGCGCGAAGAAGCGGCCCTGCCGCCGGATGTCGAGCCGTTGCTGGTCGCTGACGACGCCAAGCTGGGTTTGCTGGACGTCATCGAAGACGAATTGTTGTTGGCTTTGCCGCTGATACCGATTAATCCGGACAGCACGCTGCCTGAAGAAGTAGTAGGTCCCGAGCCGGAGGAATCCTCCAGTGAGGGGCGTCCCGATAACCCGTTCGCGGTTTTGCGCGAACTCAAGAAACATTGATTTAGCTGGAGACTCGCCATGGCCGTTGCCAAGAGCCGCAAGACCCCGTCCACCCGCGGCATGCGTCGTTCGCACGATGCGCTGAAGACCGTGCAGCTGGCCACCGATCCGACCAGTGGCGAGGTGCACCTGCGCCATCACGTCACCAAGGATGGCTACTACCGCGGTAAGAAAGTCATCGACACCAATACCTCGGTGGTCGAAGAGGATTGATCGTTCCCGCAAGGGATACGGTTTCGCATGGCGGCGCGATTTCGCGCCGCTTTGCGTTTGTGCGATCACCCACGTAACGTTGGCGGTTTGGAAGCCGGTTCAGGCCTTTTATAGGGCTATTCCGTCCCAACCCGTCGCATGGAAAGTTAATGGCCCAGATCTATGCCCGCATCACTGGCACCGGCAGCGCGCTGCCCGAGCGAGTGGTGACCAACGCCGATCTCGAGAAGATCGTCGAGACCAGTGACGAATGGATTCGCTCCCGTACCGGCATTCAGCGCCGTCACATTGCCGCTGATGGCCAGACCACCGGCGATCTCGCCACCGAAGCCGCGGAGCGCGCCCTTGAGGCCGCCGGCGTCAAGGCATCCGAGCTTGACCTGATCGTGCTGGGCACGACCACGCCGGACATCATTTTCCCGTCCACCGCTTGCCTGGTTCAGCATCGCCTGGGCGCCAACGGCTGCGCGGCATTCGACGTCAATGCGGCTTGCTCGGGCTTCGTCTATGCCTTGGGCATCGCCGATAAGTTCATCCGCAGCGGCCAGTCCAAAAAGGTGCTGGTGATCGGTGCGGAAACGCTGACCCGCATGGTCGATTGGAGCGAGCGCGAGACCTGCGTGTTGTTCGGCGACGGCGCGGGCGCAGTGGTGCTGGAGGCCTCGGAAGAGCCGGGCATCTACGCCACGCTGTTGCACGCTGATGGCGGCTTCAAGCACTTGTTGTACAACCCGGTTGGCGTGTCGGCGGGTTTCACGGACGAGCCGAATCACGGCGTGCGCATCAACATGGCCGGTCGTGAAGTGTTCAAGGTTGCGGTGAAGACGCTGGACTCGCTGGTTGACGAGACGCTGCAGGCAGCTGGTATGGAGGCCTCGCAGATCGACTGGCTGATTCCGCACCAAGCGAACCTGCGCATCATTGAGGCGACGGCGAAGCGCCTGAATATGCCGATGGAGCAGGTCATCGTGACCGTACAGGAGCATGCCAACACCTCGTCCGGTTCGGTGCCGCTGGCACTGGATTACGCCGTTCGTACGGGCAAGGTGCAGCGCGGCCAGAATCTGCTGCTGGAAGCCTTCGGTGGCGGCTTTACCTGGGCGTCGGCGCTGCTGCGTTACTGATCTCAGAGCAACGCATGTTGAGAAATGCCGCCATACAAGGCGGCATTTTTTTGCTCGTCATTCCGGCGCACCCGAGTAAGGGGCGTGGGCCGGAATTCAGTGGTCGTGCCGCTGAGTTGTCGTGATGGCCGTGCCTTACCGTGGCTGGATGGCTTCGCTGTTGTGAAGCCCCTCCGGCCCTTGGTCCCTTTTGCGAGGCTTGCTCCCTGTTGTGGGGCTTGCCCCCTTTTGCGGGGTACGCCGGAATGACGATTGAAAATGGGGTGCCCGCAAGCCTGACAGCCCGATGCGACCCCGTATCGGAGCGAATACAGCTGCGTATGGCGCGCAATGCTGGCACCATTCCGTTTTTAGTTTTCGGACATTCACTCATCCATGACCCAGATCGCCGCTAACCTCGCTTTCGTTTTCCCGGGCCAGGGTTCGCAATCCGTTGGCATGTTGGCCGAGCTGGCCGGCGTGCATCCGGAAGTGAAGGCCACGTTCGACGAGGCGTCGCAGGGCGCGGGCATTGACCTGTGGGCGCTCAGCCAGCAGAGGCCTGAAGAAGAACTCAATCGCACGGAAAACACGCAGCCAGCGTTGCTGGCGAGTAGCGTGGCTGTGTGGCGCGTGTGGCAGAAGTTGGGTGGTTCGCAGCCGGCGCAGATGTCTGGCCATAGTCTTGGCGAATACAGCGCGCTGGTGTGCGCTGGCGCCTTGTCTCTGCATGATGCGGCCGCGCTAGTGGCCGAGCGTGGTCGTCTGATGCAGGCAGCCGTGCCGCCGGGCGTGGGCGCCATGGCTGCCATCCTGGGTGGCGATGACGCACAGATCGCTGCCGTGTGCGAAGAAGTGGCGCAGGGGCAGGTGGTTTCGCCTGCCAACTTCAATTCGCCGGGTCAGCTCGTCATCGCGGGCAATGCCGAAGCGGTGGATCGCGCGCTTGCCAAGTTGGCAGAGCAGGGTGTGAAGAAGGCCATCAAGCTGGCCGTCTCCGTGCCTTCGCACTGCGCGCTGATGCGCGATGCGGCAGATCGCCTGGGTGAGCGCATGGCTTCCATCCAGTGGTCGTTGCCGGCAATCCCTGTTGTGCAGAACGCCGACGCACGCAGCCACGGCACGCTGGACGATATTCGCGGCGCATTGCAGCGCCAGCTGTATCTGCCGGTGCGCTGGACGGAGTGCGTGCAGGCATTGGTCGCAGGCGGTGCGACGCGCGTGGCCGAAGCTGGTCCGGGCAAGGTACTCGCCGGCCTCATCAAGCGCATCGATAAGAGCGTCGAGGCTCGAGCCATCGGCACGCCGGTGGAGTTGGATGCCGCCCGCGCTGAATGGGCGTAAGGCGTCAAACGAATTCAAGCGGATTGGACCGATTGACGTCCAGCCATCCAAAGGGAAATGACACATGAGCAAGACTCTCCAAGGTGAAATCGCCCTCGTCACGGGCGCCAGCCGCGGTATCGGCGCCGCCATTGCCGACGAGTTGGCCGAACTCGGCGCCACCGTCATTGGCACCGCCACCAGCGAAAGCGGTGCTGCGGCGATTGGCGAGCGTCTTGCTGCGCACGGTGGTCATGGCCGCGTGCTCAACGTGACCGAAGGCGGCGCCATCGAGACCCTGATTGACGGCATCGCCAAGGAATTCGGCCCGGTGTCGATCCTAGTCAACAACGCCGGCATCACGCGTGACCAGCTCCTGATGCGCATGCGCGATGAAGATTGGCAGGCCATTCTTGATACCAACCTCACGTCCGTGTATCGCGCCTCCAAGGCGGTCATGCGCGGCATGATGAAGGCGCGCAAGGGGCGCATCATTTCGATCGCCTCCGTCGTCGGCGTCACCGGCAACCCTGGCCAGGCCAACTACGCAGCCGCCAAGGCCGGCATCATTGCGTTCTCCAAGTCGCTGGCGCGCGAGATCGGTTCGCGGGGCATCACCGTGAATGTGGTGGCGCCGGGCTTCATCGATACCGACATGACGCGTGCACTGCCGGAAGATGCACGTCAGGCCCTGCTGGGCCAGATCGCCCTGGGTCATCTGGGTCAGGCGTCCGATATCGCGAAGGCTGTGGCCTTCCTGGCGACCCCGTCTGCCGCTTACATCACGGGCGAGACCCTGCATGTCAACGGCGGCATGTACATGCCGTAAGGCGTGAAGAAAGGGCGCCAAACCCTTCTCCCGTCCTTCATTGTTTGAAACGACCAGGCCGCTCCCAGTATCGCTGGAGGGCTGTCCGGTGCACCGGCACGGGCCGGCTTAACAAGGAGTTGTCGCAAGCTCCATCGTTTTAGGCGACAATTGCTTCTTTCGCGCCGGTCCCGTGGCCTGCGTTTAACGATAGCTGGTGGATCATGGCGGCCTTGAGGCTTAGCCACTACAATGCCGCCGGCGATATGCCGGCCACTGGCCGGTATTGACAGGTAACTACTCCTTGGGAGGTATTGGCAACATGAGCACCATCGAAGAGCGCGTCAAGAAAATCGTCATCGAGCAGCTGGGCGTGAAGGAAGAGGAAGTCACGGCGAACGCTTCGTTCGTGGACGATCTGGGCGCTGATTCGCTGGACACCGTCGAACTGGTGATGGCTCTCGAGGAAGAATTCGAGACCGAAATCCCGGACGAAGAAGCCGAGAAGATCACCACGGTGCAGCAGGCTGTTGATTACATCAAGGCCCACACCAAGGAGTGATCGCTCCTGCGGCGGACGCATCCACTGATGTGTCAGTCCATAGCGATACCGGAAGCTGCGCCACATTGGCGCAGTTTTCGTTTCTGCATTTTGCAACGTCCGATCCCGTATGGTGCGCACGGCGTGCCGCGCGGTCCGGATGACGTGGCCGCGGGATACGCAGACCGCCTGTCGCCAGCGACAGTGCCACGGAAACACGAGGGAAGATCAGCATGAGCAAACGACGTGTGGTTGTAACCGGCCTCGGCATTATTTCGCCGGTCGGCAACGATATCGCGACCGCCTGGGGCAACATCCTCAAGGGCGTCAGCGGCATCGGCGAGGTTACCCATTTCGACGCCACCGCCTATGCCACGCGCATTGCCGGCCAGGTACGTGATTTCGATCCGGCGGCGTGGATTGCCCCGAAAGAGATCAAGAAGATGGACCCGTTCATCCATTACGGCATCGCCGCGGGCACGCAAGCCCTGCGTGATTCCGGCTTGGAAGTGACGGAAGCGAACGCGCCGCGCATCGGCGTGGCAGTGGCTGCGGGCATCGGCGGCTTGCATACCATCGAGCACACCTCGATCGAACTGCACGACAAGGGGCCGCGTCGCGTGTCGCCGTTCTTCGTGCCGTCGTCGATCATCAACATGGTCTCCGGCCACTTGTCGATCATGAACGGCCTGAAGGGTCCGAACATCGCCTGTGTGACCGCATGTACCACGGGCACGCACAACATCGGCCTGGCCGCGCGCATGATCCAGTACGGCGATGCCGATGTGATGATTGCCGGTGGCGCCGAGTTCGCCACCACCGGTACGGCGATGGCGGGCTTCTGCTCGGCCAAAGCCATGTCCACCCGCAACAACGAGCCGACCAAGGCCAGTCGTCCGTGGGACAAGGACCGTGATGGCTTCGTGCTGTCCGACGGTGCCGGTGTGCTGGTGCTGGAAGAGTATGAACATGCCAAGGCACGTGGCGCGAAGATCTACGCCGAACTGGTGGGCTTTGGCATGAGCGGCGACGCGTTCCACATCACCGCACCCAGCGAGGGTGGTGAGGGTGCGGCGCGCAGCATGGACACGGCACTGAAAGACGGTCACCTCAACCCGACCGACGTGCAGTACGTCAACGCGCACGGTACCTCGACGCCGCTGGGTGACCTGGGCGAAGTGCTGGCCGCCAAACGCGTGTTCGGCGACCACGCCTACAAGTTGGCGATGAGCTCGACCAAGTCGGCCACGGGTCACCTGCTGGGTGCAGCCGGTGGTGTGGAAGCCATCTTCACCATCCTCGCCTTGCGCGACCAGGTGATGCCGCCGACCATCAACCTTGACGAGCCGGGCGAAGGCTGCGACCTCGACTTCGTGCCGCACACCGCGCGTGAAGCCAAGTTCGACGTGGCCATCTCCAACTCGTTCGGCTTTGGCGGCACCAACGGTACGCTCGCATTCCGTCGGGTGTGACCTCGTTCCATCGACGTACCCTGCACGGCCGGCGCGATCTGCTCGCGCCGGCCGCTGCATTTCCGGAGCGCTATCCGGGGCTGCTGCAGAGCGTGACCCATGGCACACCGCAGTCGCGTTACGACATCCTGTTTGCGTTCCCTCAGGAATCGCTGACCCTGCTTGCCGATGGCCGGCTTGTGGACGGGCAGGGAGGTCAGCGACAAGGTCGTTTTCTCGATGTGCTTGACGACGCATGGCGTGCAGAGCGTCTGCCTCGCGATGCCTCAAGTGATCTTCCGTTCCACGGCGGGTGGCTGTTGCTGCTGGCTTATGAGCTGGTCGGCGAGATCGAGACGCGCCTGCGTCTTCGTCCATCTGATCTGTTGCCCATCGCGATTGCTTTGCGTTGTCCAGCGGCAGTGATCGTCGACCATGCCCGCGGATGCACAGTGCTGGTCGCCGAGGCCGAGCATCGCGATTTGCTCGATGCGCTGGAGGCGGATCTCGACGTACCGCTTGAGGTGCCCGCCTTGCCCGGGCCGGACGGCTGCGGAGAAGATGATCCCGCGCTGTTCCTCGATGGCGTGGCTCGCATTCATGAGCATCTGCATGCCGGCGATATCTTCCAGGTGAATCTCTCGCGGGCATGGCATGCGCATTACGCGATGCCACCTAGCCCGGCCCAGTTGTACCAATCACTGCGGCAAGCCAATCCTGCGCCGTTCTCCGGCCTGTTCCAGCAGCCTGTATGGGCAGTGGTTAGTTCATCCCCGGAACGCTTGGTGGAGGTGCGTGGCAGCCTTGCGCAAACGCGCCCGATCGCGGGCACGCGTCCGCGTACGCCGGGCGACGATGATGTCGCGCGCATCCGCGAACTCAGCACGCACCCGAAGGAGCGGGCCGAGCACGTCATGCTGATTGATCTGGAGCGTAACGATCTCGGGCGTGTCTGTGTGCCAGGGACGGTCGAGGTCAACGAGCTGATGGTGGTCGAGAGCTACGCGCACGTGCATCACATCGTTTCGAACGTGCGCGGTCGCCTGCGTGATGATGTGACGCCAGGCGAGGTCATCGCCGCCACGTTCCCCGGCGGCACCATCACCGGATGTCCCAAGGTGCGCTGCATGGAGATTATCGCAGCGCTGGAGCACGCGCCGCGTGGCGCGTATACAGGGGCGATGGGTTATCTGGATCGCAGTGGCGATCTTGATCTGAACATCCTCATTCGGACCTTCGCGCTGATGGGTTCGGACGTTACCTTGCGTGCAGGCGCCGGCATCGTCGCCGACTCCGTGGCGGAGAAGGAGCTGGACGAAACGCGTGCCAAGGCACGTGGCTTGCTTCGCGCGCTGGGAGTGCAGGGGTGATGGCTGGCCGCGTGCTGGTCAATGGCGTGTCGGCGGCGACGGTTTCCGTGTTCGATCGCGGGTTGTCCTATGGGGATGGCCTGTTTGAAACGATTCGTTTTGTGCATGGCGCGGCACCGCTGTGGCTGCGGCACATGGCGCGCTTGCGCGACGGTTGTCGACGATTGCATTTGCCGCCGCCGGATGTTGCGACGTTGTCGAGCGAGTCGGCGGCTGTTGCCTCGGGCATGGATCACGCTGTGGTGCGGATCAGTGTTACGCGTGGTATGGGCGAGCGTGGCTATGCACCCCCGCCGTCGCCCGTGGCAACCCGCATCGTGGCCGGATTCGAGGCGCCGCCGATGCGCGGTGATGTTTACGCTTCCGGAGTGCGTGCGCGCTGGTGTGAAACGCGACTCGGCCTGCAGCCGTTGCTTGCGGGTTTGAAGCATCTCAATCGGTTGGAGCAGGTGCTGGCACGTGCCGAATGGTTAGATCCCTCGGTGGGTGAAGGCCTGATGTGTGATACCGACGGATACGTGATTTCCGGCACCATGACCAACGTGTTCGCCGTGCTGGATGGTGAGCTCATGACGCCGATACTGGATCGCTGCGGCGTCGCCGGCGTGGCCCGGGCCGAAGTCCTGGCGGCTAGGCCGGCGGCACGTGTCATGGCCATGCGTCCTGAGGAGCTGGTGCGGGCGAGCGAAGTCTTCCTCAGTTCGAGCGTCCGAGGCATCCTGCCTGTTCAGGCCGTGGGCGATACCGTGTATGGTCCCGGCCCGGTGACCCGCGCCTTGCAGCAGCATTGGCGCGGCCTGGGCTTTCCGATGGAGCAGGCATGAGTCGATACAAGATGCAGGGGCGGGCGTTCTGGCGTGTTCTGATCGTGTTGGTATTGCTGGCGGTGGCCGGCGGCCTCGTCTACGGTTGGATGGACTACCAGCGATTCGCTGGCAAACCTTTGGCGGTGTCGGCGCAAGCCCCAAGCCTCGACGTAGCCAAGGGCAGTAGCCTGCGTGACGTGGTCGGCCTGCTGCACCAGCAGCATGTGACAAATACTGGGCCGCTGTACTGGCGCCTGCTAGCCGAGCAGCTGCGCGTCGCGGGCCGCCTGCATGCGGGCGAATATGCCCTGACCAGTGGCATGACGCCACGCGACCTGTTGCTCAATATGGCGGCGGGCAAGGTCGTGCAGCGCAACTTCACCATCGTGGACGGCTGGAATTTTCGCGATCTGCGCCAGGCGCTGGCCAAGGCTGACAAGCTCCGACAGGATGGCGTGGCGCTTGACGACACGGACCTGATGGCGAAGATCGGTGCGCCGGGCGAGATGCCTGAAGGGCAATTCCTTCCCGAAACCTATGCCTACGTGAAAGGCGACAGCGATCTGGACATCCTGCGCCGCGCGCACGCCGCGATGAAGAAGATGCTCGACACGCTGTGGGTTCAGCGCGACAAGGACTTGCCGCTGGCGACGCCTTACGATGCGCTGATCCTCGCGTCGATCGTGGAAAAGGAAACCGGGCGCGCGGACGAGCGACCACGCATTGCCGGCGTCTTCATTCGTCGCCTGCAAACCCATATGTTGCTGCAGACGGACCCCACGGTGATCTACGGCATGGGTGATGCGTACGCCGGCAACATCCACAAGTCCGATCTCACCACGGATACGCCGTACAACACCTATACCCGTCAGGGCTTGCCGCCCACGCCAATCGCCATGCCGGGCAAGCCTGCTCTCCTGGCTGCCTTGCACCCGGCGTCGGGCACAGAGCTTTATTTCGTCGCGCGTGGCGACGGTACCCATGTGTTCTCCAGTACGCTGGACGAGCACAATCGCAATGTCGCCTGCTATCAGTTGAAGCGCTGTCAATGAAACGAGGCAAACTCATTACGCTCGAAGGCGGCGAAGGCGCCGGCAAGAGCACACTGCTCGCTGGCTTGCAGAGGCATTTGCTGGCCCAGGGCGTGGACCTCGTGCAGACGCGCGAGCCGGGCGGTACGCCGCTAGGCGAGGCGGTGCGGGCGATCGTGCTCGATCCCGCGCATCGCGACATGAGTGCGGAGTCCGAATTGCTGCTGATGTTCGCCTCGCGCGCGCAACTGGTGCGTGAGTGCATCGAGCCAGCACTTGCCGCAGGGCGATGGGTGCTGTGCGATCGCTTCTCCGACGCCAGCTATGCCTATCAAGGCGGTGGCCGCGGTGTGCCGACAGAGCGCATTGCGTTGCTGGAGCAATGGGCTACGCACGGATTGACACCCGACCTGACCTTGTTGCTCGATCTGCCGGTGGCAACGGGGCGCGCGCGTGCGGCCGGGCGCGGCGCGGCGGATCGCATCGAGGTGGAAGGCGACAACTTCTTCGAGCGCGTGCGTTCGGCTTATCGTGGGCGGGCCGCGGCGGAACCGGCGCGTTTTCGCATTATCGATGCCTCGCTGACGCCACCTGAAGTACTGGCGGCGGCCATCGATGCCACCCGCCATCTGTTTGGAGCCGTCGCATGAGCGCCATGCCCTGGCACGCCGAGCACTGGGCCCGATTGCAGGCTCGTCGTGCGCGCGATGCTATGCCTCACGCACTGTTGCTGTGCGGCCCGGAGGGCCTGGGTAAGCGGGATTTCATGCGCCGCTTCGCCGAAGGTCTTTTGTGCCAGCGACCGCAGGATGGTGACCCCTGCGGTCAGTGCCGCAGTTGCCTTTTGTTCGCGGCAGGGACGCATCCGGATTTCGCCGTGCTGAGTTTCGGCTTGCGCAAGGATGGCGTGCAGCGTAGCGAGATCGTGGTCGACCAGGTCCGTGAGCTATCGGCGCGGCTGGCTATGGCGAGCCAGTTCGGCGGATGGCAGATCGTCTGCATTGATCCGGCCGACGCGATGAATGCAGCTGCCGCCAACGCCTTGCTCAAGACGCTGGAAGAGCCTTCGCAGCAGACCCTGCTGCTGCTGGTAGCCGATGCGCCATGGCGTTTGCCACAGACCATCCGCAGCCGTTGTCAGCGCATCGAGTTCCACTTGCCTCCGCGTGAAGAAGCTTTGTCCTGGTTGCAGCAGCACGGCGTCAAGGATGGAGCTGCCGCGCTCGATGCTGCTGGCGGCAATCCGGGGCTGGCGCATGCCTGGGTAGAGCAGGGCGCGCTCGCCCGCCGACAGGAGGTGCGCAAGGATCTCGGCGCGCTGGCGGCAGGGCGGGGTGAGGCGATGGAAGTGGCCAAGCGCTGGCTCGACAACGAGCCGGAGCAGCGGCTCTGGTTTGCCGCACAGGCGGCTGCAGACGAAATGAAGGCGCGCGCCGCGGCGGGGCAGGGGCCGTTGGTCAGCCAGCTCGACGCCGAAGGGCTGGATCAGTGGTACATGGCGGCGAACCGTACACGCGATTCCTTGCGTGGTCCGTTGCGAGGCGACTTGCTGTTGCTGGAGTTGCTTGCCCGTTGGCATTGAGCGGGCTTTGACGCCCCACTGTCACATCAGTCTTCACTTCGGGAAAGCCCGCTGACAGGCCATCTACCTACGCTTCCCTGATGACGTTTTCTTCTCAACGCCACATCCCCGTCTGGCCGTGGATCTCACTCCTGTTCCTGCTGGTCCTCCGACTGGCATGGCTTAACGCGTACACGCTCAACTCGGATGAGGCGCAACACGCGCACGTGGCGTGGGCATGGACGCAAGGACTGTTGCCGTACCGCGACGTGTTCGATAACCACGGCCCGCTGTTTGGATGGCTGCATTCACCGTTGCTTCGGTGGCTCGACAATCGGCCCGACGTATTGACCTGGCTACGCCTGGCCATGCAGTTCTGGTACGTCGTTGCGCTTGGATCCGCCGGTTGGGTGGCGCGCCGTCTCTACGGTTGGCGCACCGCCGTGGTGGTCGTGCTGGTGGCAGGGTTGTTTCCGCGTTTCTTCATCGTCAGCGGCCAGTTCCGCACCGACGACATGTGGATGGCGATGTGGCTGCTGGGGTTGGCTTTCATCGCAGGGGCGCCGCCGCGAGCCTGGCGTTACTTCCTTGCTGGACTTGCCTTTGGTTGCGCCTTGTCGGTGTCGCAGAAGACGCTGGTGCTGCTGGCGACCTCGCTGGTGGCTGCGGGTGTTGTCCGCCTGCTGCGTCCCGCGGGCGCGCCGCGCGCTGGCGTGCGGTGTTGGCTGGCCGCGTTGCTGGGTCTGCTGCTTGTCCCCGCGATCTTCGTGGCTTGGCTGGCCTCGCATGGCGTGTTGACTGAGGCGTGGTACGGACTTGCTGGTTACAACGTAGGCGGTGCCAACAAGCGACATGCCGCGCAACAGGGTTTGTGGTTCATCCTGTTGGCAGTGGCCCTGATCGTCCTCTGCGTGCGCGTGGCGCGTCAGCGTTCCGAGCAGGGTTTCGACTGGCCCGTGTTCTTCTTGCTGCAAGGCGGCCTGTACCTGTTCCTGATTTGGTTTATTTGGCCGCTCATCACTAAGCAGGATTTCCTGCCAGTGCTGCCCACGCTGGCCATCGCCTTGACTAGTTGGGTGTCGGCCTGGGCATGGCTTGGGAGTCGTCCGCGCCTGCAGGCCGGGCTACTGGTGTTTGTCGTGGTGGCGGAATTGGCGACCCTGATCGCCTACGCGCCGCCATGGCAGGACAGCCTTGCCGAACAGCGTGCCGAGTTGTCGACCGTGCTTCGCTATACGGATGAAACGGACACGGTGATGGATGCGAAGGGCGATAGCATCTTCCGCATGCGCCCTTATTACCCCGTGCTGGAAAGCCTGGCCATGCGTCGATTGCGCCGTGGCCAGATGGTGGACACCATCGTCGATGACTTGATCAATCACAAAACCATGATGGTGATCATTCGTCGCTTGCCGCCATCGAGCGCGCGCTTCGTCATGCTCAATTACGTGCAGGCGGGCGACGACCTCTGGGTGGCGGGCCATGGGTTGCCCGACCATCAGCTCAACCAGACGATCGACGTGAAGATGCCTGGAGACTATGTCGTGACCGACGGCCATCGTCGTCTGAGCGGCAGCCTTGATGGTGGTCCGATGGCGGACCACTGGTTCCTCGATCGTGGAACCCACCATCTGGTCGTCAGCGAAGGTACGCCCGTGGCCTACGTGTGGTCGCAAGCATTTGACCGGGGTTGGCGCCCGGCACCTCCTGTCACGGGAGGCTGACGTGGCCTTGACCCTGAATGCCGGGACGCGCCTTCTGGTCGTGGCCCCGCACCCGGATGACGAATCCATTGCTACCGGCGAGTTGATCCAGCAGGTACGGCTGGCCGGTGGTGAAGTGCAGATTCTGTTGCTGACCAACGGCGACAACAATCCCTGGCCGCAGCGCTGGGTGGAGCGACGGGTTCGCATCGGCCTGGACGAGCGTCGCCGATGGGGTGAGCGCCGTCGTACCGAAGTGGGCGAAGCCCTGGTCCGGTTGGGCGTGGATGCCCAAGCCCTGCGGCCTCAGGGATGGCCTGACATGGGGATAACTGCCCGTTTGCGCGAAGCGCTGGACGACAGTCTGGCCATCCTCCTGGAACGCCTGGATGATTTCAGTCCAACGGTGGTGGCGCTGCCCGCACTGGGTGATCGCCACCCCGACCACAGCGCGGCCCATGTGCTGACCCGGCTAGCCGTGGCTCGCTGGGGGCGCCAGGCGCCGGAGATGCTTTCCTACCTCGTCCATGGTCATGAGGTGGGCACGGGCGGCAAGGTAAAGCTCGATTCCTCGGTGGGGCTGCATGCCACCAAGATGGCGGCGCTCGCGTGCCACCGCAGCCAGATGGCGCTGAGCGGCAAGCGTATGCGCCGCCTGGCGGACCGGGCCGAGCGCTACCAGTGGACTCCCGGATCGTCAGCCACCTCGGATTCGGCCGTGTTGCCGTGGCAGCCATCGCCGCTGCTACAGGGCTGGCTGCATCTGAGCCTGGTTGACGGGCAGGGTATTCGCCAGTGGTCCTGGCGCGAGGCTCCGTTGGCCAGGGATGGGCAGGGGCGTCATGTCCTGCACGGACTGGATCCCACCATGGAGGGGCCCCGCTTCGTGAAGCTTCATATGAATGTGCCGTCCCCCTGGATCTTTGATCGGTGGGGTTGGTGCGAGCTCCACGTCGGTTAGGTCCGCTAGGCGCTGGTCTCGTCACAATCTGTCGACATCTTGCTTGTCGCTAAGCCGTGGCGGTCGCTACGATGCGGCGAGGGGCGCCGCCGCAGCGGCGTACAGGAGTAGTCATGAATCCGGTCATCGCCGCCCGTCAGGGCATTATTTCGTTGAAGATCAAGGACGCGGCGTCGCTTTACAACGCCTACATGCCTTATCTGAAGTACGGCGGCCTGTTTGCGCCCACCGCTCAGAAGTACTCGTTGGGCGACGAAGTGGTGCTGCTGATCAACCTCACCGACGAGGGGGAACGCCTGTCGGTGGCCGGCAAGGTCGTGTGGGTCACCCCGATCGGCGCGCAGGGCAATCGCACGGCCGGCATCGGTGTGCAGTTCAACGAATCCCCCGATGGCGGGGCTGCCCGCACCCGTATCGAGAACATCCTGGCCGGGATGGCCGGCTCTGAGCGGCCCACGCACACCATGTGAACCCCTAGACCTTGGTCGTGTGTGTGTGCCAATCGCACCGCAAGGTCCTTTTTTAGTCGCCTGTAGCGTCTTTCAGATACCGGTCAAGGCTTGTTGTTGTTAAGCGCACTGATACAATGTCGCGCTTCCCGACTTTGATCGTGGAAAGTCGCACGTTCGCAGCTGCGCAAGCATCGTGATCGTGGTGCACAACCCATGGCCTTCACCGGCCGTGCCGAATCCGGTTCTGGACCGTTTCCCCGACGGTCACTGATGCGCCAAAGAAGGCGCGGAGGTACGTTTCACCGTGCTTGCCGAATACTGGCCCATTCTGCTGTTCATCGGCGTCGCCGCCGGCCTTGGCGTGGTCTTGCTGGTCATTGGCCTGCTGGCCGGCCCGCGTCGTCCCGAAGCGGACAAGCTCTCGCCCTACGAGTGCGGCTTCGAAGCCTTCGAAGACGCCCGCATGCGCTTCGACGTGCGGTACTACCTGCTGGCGATCCTGTTCATCATCTTCGACCTGGAAATCGCCTTCCTGTTCCCGTGGGCAGTGGTGTTCCAGAAGATCGGCATCATCGCGCTGATCGAAATGGCGCTGTTCCTGCTGCTCCTTGTCATTGGTTTTGCTTACGTGTGGAAGAAGGGAGCACTGGAATGGGAGTGATCTCGTCCCTTGACCGGGTGATGCACAACCCGCAGCCGTTGAACCTAGTGGACGATATTCTGCGTCCGGCCGGGGACAATCCTGTCATTCAGCGCGGTTTCGCCACGACCAGCGTCGACGCCCTCATGAACTGGGCGCGCACCGGTTCGATGTGGCCGATGACCTTTGGTCTCGCCTGCTGCGCTGTGGAAATGATGCATGCCGGCGCCGCGCGTTTGGACCTGGATCGCTACGGTGTGGTGTTCCGCCCGAGCCCGCGCCAGTCCGACGTGATGATCGTGGCCGGCACCCTGGTCAACAAGATGGCCCCGGCGTTGCGCAAGGTCTACGACCAAATGCCCGATCCGAAGTGGGTCATCTCCATGGGCAGCTGCGCCAATGGCGGTGGCTACTACCACTACTCCTATTCCGTGGTGCGTGGTTGTGATCGCATCGTGCCGGTGGACATCTACGTGCCAGGTTGCCCGCCGACGGCCGAAGCGTTGATCCACGGCATCCTGCAGTTGCAGAAGAAGATCCGTCGCACCAATACCATCGCGCGTTCCTGATAAAGGCGCAGCAAAGTTATGACCGATACACCGATCAACTCGCTGGCCGAGCGCCTCTCCGCGCGATTCGGCGACACGCTGAAGATCAGCGTCGTCCGCAACGAAGTCACCGCCGAAGTGGCCGCTGCCGACTTGCTCGCGGTGACCACCGCGCTGCGTGACGAAGCCCCGTTCCGTTTCGGCGTGCCGATCGACGTCTGCGGCGTTGACTACATGAGCTACGGCCAGACCGAGTGGGACACGGAAACCGTGTCCGGTACCGGCTTCTCGCGTGGTGTGGAAGGCGAGGCCGTCGGCCGCTTCACGTGGTCCGATCGCCCGCGTGCCGATACGCTGCCGAACCGTTTCGCATCCGTCGTGCACCTGCTGTCGCTGGAGAACAATCAGCGCCTGCGTCTGCGCGTGTTCTGCGAAGACGACACGCTGCCGGTGGTGCCTTCGCTCACCGGCATCTACCCGGGCGTGAACTGGTTTGAGCGCGAGACGTTCGACCTGTACGGCATCATCTACGAAGGCCATCCGGACCTGCGCCGCATCCTCACTGACTACGGTTTCGTGGGTCATCCGTTCCGTAAGGATTTCCCGCTGATCGGCAACGTCGAAGTGCGCTACGACCCCGAGCAGAAGCGCGTGGTGTACGAACCCGTGTCGATCGAACCGCGCGTGCTCGTGCCGCGCGTCATCCGTGACGACGCCGACCTGCTGCAGGCCAAGGCCGAAGCGGCCGACAACTGGCGGAACAACTGATCATGCAAGAGATCCGCAATTACACGATGAACTTCGGCCCGCAGCATCCTGCTGCGCACGGCGTGCTGCGTCTGGTGCTGGAGATGGACGGTGAAACCGTTGTCCGTGCCGATCCGCACATCGGCCTGCTTCACCGCGGTACCGAAAAGCTGGCCGAGTCCAAGCCGTTCAATCAGTCGATCGGCTACATGGATCGCCTCGATTACGTGTCGATGATGTGCAATGAGCACGCCTACGTGCGCGCTATCGAGACCCTGATGGGTATCGAAGTGCCGGAGCGTGCGCAGTACATCCGCACCATGTTCGACGAGATCACCCGCATCCTGAACCACCTTATGTGGATCGGCTCCAACGCGCTCGACCTGGGCGCGATGGCGGTGTTCCTGTACGCGTTCCGCGAACGCGAGGAATTGATGGACGTCTACGAGGCGGTGTCGGGCGCGCGCATGCACGCCACGTACTACCGTCCGGGCGGCGTCTACCGCGACCTGCCGGGCCAGATGTCGCAGTACCGCGAGTCGCCCTGGCACAAGGGCAAGGACCTCAAGCGCCTCAATAGCTGGCGCGAAGGTTCCATGCTCGACTACCTGGAGGCTTTCACCAGCGACTTCCCGACCAAGGTGGACGAGTACGAGGAACTGCTCACCAATAACCGTATCTGGAAGCAGCGTACCGTCGGTATCGGCGTGATTCCGCCGGAAAAGGCGCAGGCCTGGGGCATGACGGGCGTGATGCTGCGCGGTTCGGGCATTGCCTGGGATCTGCGCAAGAAGCAGCCGTACGCCAAGTACGCCGAGGTGGATTTCGATATCCCGGTGGGCGTGGGCGGCGACTGCTACGACCGTTACCTAGTTCGCGTCGAAGAGATGCGCCAGTCCAATCGCATCATCCAGCAGTGCGTGAAGTGGCTGAAGGCCAACCCCGGCCCGGTCATCGTGCAGAACTACAAGGTCGCTCCGCCTCATCGTGAAAACATGAAGGAGGACATGGAAGCGCTGATCCACCACTTCAAATTGTTCACCGAAGGCTACGGCGTGCCAGCAGGCGAGACGTACGCGGCGGTGGAAGCACCGAAGGGCGAGTTTGGCTGCTACCTCGTGTCGGATGGTGCGAACAAGCCGTTCCGCGTGCACCTGCGCGCGCCGGGCTTTGCCCATCTCTCCTCGATGGACGCCATCGTGCGTGGCCACATGCTGGCTGACGTGGTGGCGATGATCGGTACCTACGACCTCGTGTTCGGCGAAGTCGATCGCTGAGCCCACGGGAGCCATTGAATGAAAGCCACCGGAAATTACGAGCAGGTCAAGAACGTTGACCCGCTCGTTGTACTCAACGAACACACTCGTCATCACATTGAAGAGTGGGTTGCCCGTTTCCCGCCTGATCGCAAGCGTTCGGCACTGATCCAGGCGCTGTTTGCCGCGCAGGAACAGAACCAGGGCTTCCTCACAGACGAGCTGATCACTGCGGTTGCCAAGTACCTCGAACTGCCCGCTGTATGGGCGTACGAGGTCGCCAGCTTCTACTCGATGCTCGAGACCAAGCCGGTAGGCCGCAACAACGTCGCCATCTGCACCAACATCTCGTGCTGGCTCAACGGCGCTGAAGAATTGGTGGCACATGCCGAGAAGAAGCTGGGCATCAAGCTCGGCGAGAGCACGGCGGATGGTCGCGTATACCTCAAGCGTGAAGAAGAATGCATCGCCGCCTGCGCCAGCGCGCCGGCGATGACCGTCAATGGTCACTACCACGAGCGTCTCTCGATCCAGAAGATCGACGAGATCCTCGACGGTCTTAAGTAAGGGCAGGGCGAAATGGCTTACGGACCCGCACCCCAAGAACATCAGGTCGTCTACACCACGCTGCATTTCGACAAGCCGTGGGCGATGGACAGCTACACCCAGGTCGGTGGCTATGAAGCGTGGAAGAAGATCCTCGCCGAAAAGCCCGACCCGAACGCTCTGATTGAGGAGATCAAGAAGAGCAACCTGCGCGGCCGTGGTGGCGCGGGCTTCCCGACCGGTCTGAAGTGGTCCTTCATGCCGAAGGGCGATATGCAGAAGTACATCCTCTGCAACTCCGACGAATCGGAGCCGGGCACCTGCAAGGACCGCGACATCCTGCGCTTCAACCCGCACGCGGTGATCGAGGGCATGGCAATCGCGTGCTATTGCACGGGCTCGACCGTTGCCTACAACTACCTGCGCGGCGAGTTCCATCACGAGCCCTTCGAGCACTTCGAAGAGGCGTTGAAGGAAGCCTATGCGGCTGGTCTGCTCGGCAAGAACATCCAGGGCACCGGCCTCAATGTGGACATCTATGGCGCACTCGGCGCCGGTGCCTACATCTGCGGCGAAGAAACCGCGCTGATGGAATCGCTGGAAGGCAAGAAGGGCCAGCCGCGCTTCAAGCCGCCGTTCCCGGCCAACTTCGGCCTGTACGGCAAGCCCAGCACGATCAACAACACCGAAACCTACGCCTCGGTGCCGGCCATCCTGCGCAAGGGTGCCGACTGGTTCCTGGCGCAGAGCAAGACCAAGAACGGCGGACCGAAGGTCTTCTCGGTCTCCGGTTGCGTGCAGAAGGGCGGTAATTTCGAAGTGCCGCTGGGCACCACCTTTGACGAACTGCTGGAAATGGCCGGCGGTCTGCGCCCGGGTCGTACGCTGAAGGGTGCGGTTCCGGGTGGTGTGTCCATGCCGGTGCTGCGCGCTGAGCAGCTCAAGGGCCTGCCGTTCGACTATGACACCCTGCGTGATCTCAAGACGGGTCTGGGCTCCGGCGCCATCGTGGTGCTCGACGACACTGTCTGCACGGTCCGCTTTACCCGCCGCATCTCGCAGTTCTTCCACAAGGAAAGCTGCGGCCAGTGCACGCCGTGCCGCGAAGGCACCGGCTGGATGCACCGCGTGCTGGATCGCATCGTGGCCGGTCAGGGCACGATGGACGACCTGCACCGCCTGAAGGCCATTGCCGGCCAGATCGAAGGCCACACCATCTGCGCGTTCGGCGAAGCCGCCGCGTGGCCGGTGCAGGGCTTCCTGCGCCAGTTCTGGGATGAATTCGAGTACTACATCGTCAACGGCCGCTCGATCGTCGACGACAAGCTTGGAGCCGCCGCATGAGTGCGCAGCCCGCTACGCCCCATCTCGACCTCGTGAACATCGAGGTCGATGGCAAGCCCACGCAGATCCGCAAGGGCGCCATGATCATCGAGGCGGCTGATGCCATTGGCATCAACATTCCTCGCTTCTGCTATCACCGCAAGCTTCCCATCGCCGCCAATTGCCGCATGTGCTTGGTGGAAGTGGAAATGGGCGGCAAGCCCATGCCGAAGCCGCAGCCGGCGTGCGCCACTCCGGTGGCCGAAGGCATGAAGGTAAAGACCCGTACCGACGTCGCTCTGAAGTATCAGAAGGACGTCATGGAATTCCTGCTGATCAACCACCCGCTGGATTGCCCGATCTGCGATCAGGGTGGCGAGTGTGAACTGCAGGACGTCGCGCTGGGCTACGGCCGCAGCGTGTCGCGCTACACCGAGCGCAAGCGCACCATCGCGGACGAGAACCTCGGTCCGCTGGTCGCCACCGAGATGACGCGCTGCATCCAGTGCACGCGTTGCGTGCGCTTCACCAGCGAAATCGCCGGCACCTACGAGCTGGGCGGCATGAGCCGTGGTGACAATCTGCAGATTGGCACGTACATCGGCAAGACCATCGAGACGGAACTGTCGGGCAATATCATCGACGTCTGCCCGGTGGGTGCGCTCACCAACAAACCGTTCCAGTTCCAGGCTCGCGCCTGGGAGTTGGTCGCCAAGCCGTCCATCGCCTATCACGATGCGTTGGGTTCCAACCTGTGGCTGCATACGCGCCGCGGTGAGGTGCTGCGCACGGTGCCGCGCGATAACGAATCGGTCAACGAGTGCTGGCTCTCGGACCGCGACCGCTACAGCCATCAGGGCCTGTACGCGGCGGACCGTGTTCATGCGCCGCAGGTCAAGCGCAACGGTCAGTGGGTCGCCACCACGTGGGACGACGCGCTGGGTGTCGCCGCCGAATCGCTGAAGGCTGTGCCGGGCAGCGAGCTGGGCGTGCTGGTGCATGCGGCCGCCACCAATGAAGAAGGCGATCTGCTGGTCCGTCTTGCGCGCGGCCTCGGCAGCGCACATATCGACCACCGCCTGCGTCAGCTCGACTTCGCCGACAACGCTGTGGCCACACCGTTCGCCACGCCGGTGGCTGAGCTGGACAAGGTAAAGGCCGCGCTGCTGGTCGGCTCCGACCTGCGCCATGAGCTGCCGCTCGTCAATCACCGCATCCATCAGGCGGTGAAGAAGGGCGCCAAGGTCTACACCGTCAATCCGGCGAGCTTCAACTTCAATTACCACCTGGCTGGCGAAGCCATCGTGGCTCCGCAGGCGCTGGTCGATGCGCTGCTGGCACTGGCCAAGGCTGCTGTTGAGGCGGGTGCAGCCGCGCCGAGCGCGCTGGCTGATGCGATCAACGGCGCCACGTTCGATCAGGGCGACAAGGACGCGATCGCTCACCTCAAGAGCGGTAGTGCAGTTGTCATTCTGGGCGAAGCCGCCGTCACGCATCCGCAGGCCTCGTGGCTACGTGCCGTGGCGCAGTTCATCGCGCAGGCGACAGGAGCGGGCTACAACGAACTGCCGGTCGGTGCGAATGCCGTGGGCCTGGGCCGTGTCGGCGTGCTGCCGGGCAACGGCGGCCTCGATGCGCAGGCCATGCTGGCGCAGCCGCGCAAGGGTTATGTGCTGTACGGCGTCGAGCCGCAGGACGTGGCCGACGGCGCTTCGTTCCTGAAGGCGCTGAAAGGCGCCCAGAAAGTGGTTGCCTTCTCCGCTTACGCCAGCAATGCGCTGCGTGACGTGGCCGACGTGATTCTGCCGATCGGCTTGCTACCGGAAATCGACGGCACGCTGGTTAACGTTGACGGCCTGTCGCAGAGTGTGGCCGCGGGCGCGAAGGCGCCCGGCGATGCACGTCCGGGCTGGAAGGTGTTGCGTGCTTTGGGTGGTGTCCTCAAGGTCGCCGGGTTCGAATTCGACGATCTGGCTGGTCTGCGCGAGGGCATCAGCGAGCGTGCTCACCAGCCGCGCGCCGAACTGGCTTCGCGCCCGGCAGCGGGTGGCTTGAGCCGCTTGGCCACCTGGCCGATCTACCGCACCGATGCCGTGCTCCGTCGTGCCACCGCGCTCAGTAAGCACCCGCTCAATCGCGCACCGGCCGTCCGCGTCAATGCGGACGAAGCCAAGCGATTGGGGTTGGGCGAGGGCGATGCCGTGCGCGTTGCCGATGCGGTACTGCCGCTGGTGATCGATGTGACCGTGCCAGACGGCGCGGCGTGGATCGAAGCCGGGCATGAAGACACTGTCACGCTGCCGCCTTACGGCGCAGCCCTCACCCTGAGCAAGGCATAAGCACATGGGCGAACAGCTAATCAACCAGGTTCTCTGGCCCGTTCTGGGCATCCTGGCCATCGTCCTGCCGCTGGTGATCACGGTGGCGCTGTACGTGTGGTGGGAGCGCAAGGTGCTCGGCTGGATGCACGTGCGCATGGGGCCCAACAAGATCGGTCCCTTTGGCTTGCTGCAGGCCTTCGCGGACGTGACCAAGCTGCTGCTGAAGGAAGTGATCCTTCCGAGCAGCGCGAACAAGGTGCTGTACTACCTGGCACCGCTGATCGCCCTGGTCCCGGCGTTGGCGGCATGGGCGGTAATCCCGTTCAACGACAAGCTGGTGCTCGCCAACGTCAACGCGGGTCTGTTGTACCTGCTGGCGATGACCTCGCTGGGCGTGTACGGCATCATCCTCGCCGGCTGGGCCTCCAACTCGCGCTATGCGCTGCTGGGTGCCATGCGTTCGGCGGCGCAGGTGATTTCGTACGAACTGGCCATGGGCCTGTGCCTGGTGTGCGTGCTGGTGCTGGCCGGCTCGCTGAACCTTACCGACATCGTGCATGCACAGGCCGGTAGCAAGGGCATCTTCGACTGGTTCATGTGGCCGTTGCTGCCGGTGTTCATCATCTACTTCATCTCGGGCGTCGCCGAAACCAATCGCGCGCCGTTCGACGTGGCAGAAGGCGAGTCGGAAATCGTTGCCGGTTTCCACGTGGAGTATTCGGGTTCGGCGTTCGCGCTGTTCTTCCTGGCCGAATACGCCAACATGATCCTGATCAGCTTCCTGGCCCCGATCCTGTTCATGGGCGGCTGGCTGTCGCCGTTGCCGGCATCCTGGGGCTTCGTTGGCCAGCCCAGCATCGTCTGGCTGCTGATCAAGGTCTTCGTATTCGCCTTCATGTTCCTGTGGTTCCGCGCCAGCTTCCCGCGTTACCGCTATGACCAGATCATGCGTCTGGGCTGGAAGGTATTCATTCCCATCACCATCGTCTGGGTCCTCGTCGCCGGCTGCATGAAGTTTTTCGGCTGGGTCACCGTCGGCACGGGAGGCTGAAGAAACATGTCCCGCGTAACTCACTATTTCAAAAGCCTGCTGCTCATCGAGCTGCTGAAGGGCCTGGGTCTGACCATGCGTTACATGTTCAGCCCCAAGTACACGATGCGCTACCCGATGGAGCACATCCTCAAGTCCAACCGCTTCCGCGGCCTGCATGCGCTGCGCCGCTACGCCAACGGCGAGGAGCGTTGCATTGCGTGCAAGCTGTGCGAGGCGGTGTGCCCGGCACTGGCCATCACCATCGACTCGGCCCCGCGTGAAAGCGACGGCCAGCGCCGCACAACGCGCTACGACATCGACCTGTTCAAGTGCATCTTCTGCGGTTTCTGCGAAGAGAGCTGCCCGGTCGACTCGATCGTCGAAACCCATATCCACGAGTACCACTTCGAGCAGCGTGGCGAAAACGTGGTGACGAAGCCGCAGTTGCTTGCTATCGGCGATCGCTTCGAAGCCGAAATCGCAGCCAGCCGCGCTCAAGACGCCGCGTATCGCTGAGGACGGGACATCATGATTGATCCGAATATGTTCCAACTCGTGTGTTTCTACGCCTTCGCGGCCGTCACCGTGGTGGCGGCGCTGGGCGTGATCACGCTGCGCAACTCGGTGCACGCTGTGCTCTCGCTGGTGCTCACGTTCTTCAGCACCGCCTGCATCTGGCTACTGGCCGAAGCCGAATTCCTCGCTATCGCACTCATCGTGGTCTACGTGGGCGCGGTGATGGTGCTGTTCCTGTTCGTCGTGATGATGCTCGACATCAAGCAGGAGCAGGTGAGGGAGGGCTTCATCAAGTACCTGCCGATCGGCATCATCGTGGCCCTTATCATGCTGGGCGAGATGCTTGGCCTGATCGGTGTACGTGCCATGCATGAGACGGTGATGGGCGCCAATCCGGCTGTTCTGAATGGCGTGCCGGTCTCCAATACCGAATGGCTGGGTCATGCGCTCTATACCCAGTTCCTGCTGCCGTTTGAAATCGCCGCGCTGATCCTCACGGTGGGTGTGGTGGCTGCGGTCGCACTGACTCTGCGCCAGCGTACCGGCGTGCGCCATCAGCAGGCTTCGCAGCAGGTCCGCGTCAATGCGCGTGACCGCATACGTGTGGTGAAGATGGCGGCGGAAGTTCCCGTCGCGCCGCAGCCGGCACCGAGCAAGGAGACCACTCCATGATCACGCTTTCGCACTTCATCGTGCTCGGCGCGGTGCTCTTCTGCATCGCCCTGGCCAGCCTCTTCATCAACCGCAAGAACGTCATCGTGCTGTTGATGTCGATTGAGCTGATGCTGCTGGCGGTGAACATCAACTTCGTCGCGTTCTCGCGTTTTTACAACGACGTGGCGGGGCAGGTGTTCGTGTTCTTCATCCTTACCGTAGCCGCGGCGGAAACCGCCATCGGCCTGGCGATTCTGGTCCTGCTGTTCCGCAACCGCAGCACCATCAACGTCGCCGAAATCGACAGCATGAAGGGCTGACCCCGTGGAACTTTCTACCTCCATTCTGCTGACCATTGCCCTCGCACCGCTCGTCGGATGCGTCCTGGCGGGTTTCTTTGGCCGCTTCATCGGCCGAGCCGGATCGCACACCGTAACCATTCTTGGCGTGGCGGTTGCGTGCGGCCTGTCGTTCTACGTGCTGTACCAGATCACTGCGGGCGGTGCGCCGGTCTATAACCAGAACATCTACACCTGGTTCGACATCGGCAACTACAGCGCCCACGTCGGCTTCATGATCGATCGCCTCACCGCCATGATGATGGTGGTGGTGACCTTCGTGTCGCTGCTGGTGCACATCTACACCATCGGCTACATGGCCGAGGATCCGGGCTACCAGCGTTTCTTCAGCTACATCTCGCTGTTCACCTTCTCGATGTTGATGCTCGTGATGAGCAACAACTTCATGCAGCTGTTCTTCGGCTGGGAAGCGGTGGGTCTGGTGTCGTACCTGCTGATCGGCTTCTGGTACAAGCGCCCGACGGCGATCTTCGCCAACCTCAAGGCATTCCTGGTCAACCGTGTGGGTGACTTCGGCTTCCTGCTGGGCATCGCTGGCGTGCTGTACTTCCTGGGCACACTGGACTACGCCACTGCGTTTGCCGCTGCGCCGACTCTGGTGGGCAAGACCCTGCAGATCACCCAGAACACGCATTGGGACGCTGCCACGGTCATCTGCATCTTGTTGTTCATCGGTGCGATGGGTAAGTCGGCTCAGGTGCCGTTGCATGTGTGGCTGCCGGATTCGATGGAAGGCCCGACCCCGATTTCGGCGCTGATCCACGCCGCGACGATGGTGACCGCCGGCATCTTCATGGTGGCGCGCATGTCGCCGTTCTTCGAGCTTTCGGAGACCGCGCTCAGCTTCGTGATGATCATCGGTGCCACTGGTGCGCTGTTCACCGGCCTGATCGGCATCGTGCAGAACGACATCAAGCGCGTCGTCGCGTACTCCACGCTGTCACAGCTGGGCTACATGACGGTGGCGCTGGGCGTGTCGGCTTATGCCGGCGCCGTGTTCCATCTGATGACCCATGCGTTCTTCAAGGCGCTGCTGTTCCTGGGCGCGGGCTCGGTCATCATCGCCATGCACCATGAGCAGGACATGCGCTACATGGGCGGTCTGCGCAAGTACATGCCGATCACCTGGATCACCATGTGGATCGGTTCGCTGGCGCTGTGCGGCGTGCCGTTCTTTGCGGGCTTCTACTCGAAGGACGCGATCATCGAAGCGGTGGGCGAGTCGCATCGCGCTGGTGCCAGCTACGCCTACTTCTGCGTGATGGCCGGTGCATTCGTCACCGCGCTGTACACCTTCCGCCAGATGTACCTGACCTTCCACGGCAAAGAACGTTTCGTGGTGGTGCGCGATCATGGCCACGGTCATGGTCACGATGCTCATGCCGACCATGATGACCACCATCACGTCTCGCACAAGGATGACCATGGCCATCACGAGCAGGGCATCATGCACGAGACGCCGAAGGAGTCGCCGTGGGTGGTGACGCTGCCGCTGATCTTGCTGGCGATTCCGTCGGTCATCATTGGCGCGTTGGCGGTCAAGCCGCTGCTCTTTGGCGAGTGGTTCGGTTCCGCCATCCACGTCAACGAAGCGAACAACGTGCTCGGCGAGCTGGGCAAGGAGTTCCACGATTGGATGTCGGCAGGCCTGCACGGTTTCACGCAGCTGCCGTTCTTCCTGGTGCTCGCGGCCTTCGCCATCCAGACCTACATCTACCTGTTCAACCCGGCCTTGGCTGATCGCATCAAGAATGCGCTGAAGCCGATCTACAACGTGCTCAACCACAAGTACTGGTTCGACGCGGTGTACTACATCGTCTTTGCTCGCGGCGGCATGGCGCTGGGTCGTGCCCTCTGGAAGGGTGGCGATGCCACGATCATCGACGGTGTGCTGATCAATGGTTCGGCGAGTCTTGTGGACCGTATCGCGGGTGGCGTGCGTCGCCTGCAGTCCGGTTACCTCTATCACTATGCCTTCGCGATGATCCTCGGCCTTATCCTGCTGCTCGGCGGGTATTGGCTGGTCGGGCAATAAGGGAACCTGCTCCATGTTCAATCATTTGCTCAGCCTGCTGATCTGGCTTCCCATTCTGGGTGCCATCCCCGTGCTGCTTGCCGGCTCCAGTCGCCCCAACGCGGCGCGCTGGATCTCGCTGCTGGTGGCCATCGCAACCTTCGTGGCGAGCCTTTGCCTGCTGTCGCACTTCAATGCGGCAGACGGTGCGAAGCAGTTGCTCGAAAATCACGTGTGGATCGCTCCGCTCGGGGTCAACTATGGCCTCGGTGTCGACGGTATCTCCGTGGCGCTGATCCTGCTGACCACCTTCGTCGGCATCCTTGTGATCGTCGGCGCCTGGGAAGTCATCCAGACCAACCCGCATCAGTACATGGCTGCCATGCTGGTGCTCGAGGGCCTGATGATCGGTGTGTTCTGCGCCACCGACGCGTTGCTGTTCTACGTGTTCTTCGAGGCCATGCTGATCCCGATGTTTATTCTCATCGGTGTCTGGGGCGGTCCGCGTCGCGTTTACGCCACGCTGAAGTTCTTCATCTACACGTTCTTCGGCTCCATCTTCATGCTGGTGGGCCTGATTTACTTGTACCTGCAGGCACACACCTTCGATCTGGCGGCGCTGGCGAACCTGCCGCTGTCGATGAAGGAGCAGACCTGGCTGTTCTTCGCCTTCCTTATCGCTTTCGCGGTGAAGGTGCCGATGGTGCCGGTGCATACCTGGCTTCCGGATGCGCACGTGGAGGCGCCGACCGGCGGTTCGGTGGTGCTGGCCGCGGTGATGCTGAAGATCGGTGGCTATGGCTTCTTGCGCTTCTCGCTACCCATCGTGCCGGACGCCGCTGACGCGTACGCCTGGGTGGTGATCGGCCTGAGCCTGGTCGCGGTGGTCTATATCGGCTACATCGCGCTGGTGCAGGAGGACATGAAGAAGCTGGTGGCGTACTCGTCCGTGGCTCACATGGGCTTCGTGACGCTGGGTATCTTCATCGCCTTCATGTTGGTGCGCGGCACCAACAACCTCGATGCCGCCAAGCTGGGCATGCAGGGTGCGATGGTGCAGATGATTTCGCACGGCTTCGTGTCCGGCGCGATGTTCTCGTGCATCGGCGTGATGTACGACCGCCTGCACACCCGCCAGATCAAGGACTACGGTGGCGTCATCAACGTGATGCCCTGGTTCGGCTTCTTCTATGTGCTGTTCGCCATGGCTAACAGTGGTCTGCCGGGTACCAGCGGTTTCGTGGGCGAGTTCCAGGTGATCCTGGCTAGCTTCCAGGCCAATCCGTGGATCGCGTTCTTCGCCGCCTTCACCTTGATCATCGGTGCGGCCTACACGCTGTATATGGTCAAGCGTGTGCTGTGGGGTGACATCACCAACCCGCACGTGGCGGAGATGAAGGACATCAACGGCCGCGAGTGGTTCGTTCTAGGTGCCTTTGCCGCGGCCGTGTTGGCCTTGGGCATCTGGCCGCAGCCGCTGATCCACCTGATGGACGCTTCGGTGTCGCAGCTGGTGACGCAGCTTGGCAATCACAAGATCTAAGCAGGACCGATCATGCCGAATCTCAATGACATTCTGATCCTGTTGCCGGAGTTCTATCTGGTAGCGGCAGCGTGCTTGCTGCTACTACTGGATGCCTTCATGAAGCCAGAGCAGCGCCCCATGCTGCACTGGTTGTCCATCGCCGTGCTGCTCGTGGCCATGTACTTGGTAGTGGCCGGTCAGCCGAGCCAGCCCGTGACCGCCTTCGGCGGCATGTTCATCCGCGACGGGGTGTCTGAGATCCTCAAGGTCTTCGCGCTGCTGAGCACGGTGCTGGTGTTCGTCTACGCCAAGCCCTACCTGCAGGATCGCAAGCTGTTCGTGGGCGAGTTCTACACGCTGACCATCTTCGCGGTGATCGGCATCATGCTGCTGGTGTCGGCCGGCAACCTGATCATGGTGTATCTGGGGCTGGAACTGCTGACGCTCTCGTCCTACGCGCTGGTCGCATTGAATCGTGATTCGCGCCTGTCCTCGGAAGCAGCCATCAAGTACTTCGTGCTGGGTGCACTGGCCTCGGGCATGCTGCTGTACGGCATGTCGATGGTGTACGGCGCTACCCAGACGCTGGATCTGGCCCATCTGCACGTAGCCGCCACGCATACCAACATGCCGCACCTGCTGGTGTTCGGCCTGATCTTCATGATCGTGGGTATCGGCTTCAAGCTGGGTGCAGCGCCGTTCCACATGTGGATTCCGGACGTGTACCAGGGTTCGCCGACGGCGGTGACCATTTTCATCGGTTCCGCACCGAAGCTGGCCGCGTTCGGTATGGCGTATCGCCTATTGGCTTCGGGCCTGGGTGACCTGTCCCAGCATTGGCAGCTCATGCTGGCCTGCTTGGCCGTGCTGTCGCTGGCGATCGGCAACATCGTCGCCCTGGTGCAGAGCAACCTGAAGCGACTGCTGGCCTACTCGACCATCTCGCACATGGGTTACCTGCTGGTCGGCTTGGTCAATGCCAGTCCGGAGGGCTATGCCGCCGCGCTGTTCTACGCCATCAGCTACGCGCTGACCGGCGCCGCTGCTTTCGGCGTGATCCTGGCCCTGGCCCGTGCCGGTTTCGAGTGCGAAGAAATCGACGATCTCAAGGGGCTCAACCAGCGTTCGCCGTGGGCCGCGTTCCTGATGATGCTGGTGATGTTCTCGCTGGCTGGTGTGCCGCCGCTGTTCGGCTTCTTCGGCAAGCTGCTGGTGTTCCAGGCTGCAATCCACGCCGGCTTCATGTGGTTGGCCATCGTCGGTGCCGTGTTCGCCATCATCGGCCTCTACTACTACCTGCGCGTCGTCAAGGTGATGTACTTCGACAAGCCGGTGGAGGGCACTGAAATTCACCTGCAGAAGGACGTTTCAGTTCGCCTGGTGCTGTCGTTGAACGTACTGGCGTTGCTGGTGCTCGGTATCGTCTGGGGCCCGCTGTTTGGCTGGTGCCAGAGCGTTTTTGTCGGTTGAAAACCATCGTGACGACTGCATGTCGTCACGATGTCTTGTCAGTGAATGTGAAATTATTTTCGCGAAAAGGCTTGCAAGAATTCGGCCATCTCGCTATTATTTTCGGACTCTGATGCGGGGTGGAGCAGTCTGGCAGCTCGTCGGGCTCATAACCCGAAGGTCGTAGGTTCGAATCCTACCCCCGCTACCAGATCTTTCTTAGAACAAGAAAGCCTCCTCGTGAGGCTTTTTTGTTGGGCGCAAGGAAGCGTCGCACGTGCGTCACAAGCCGCTTAGATGCTGGCTGCGCCCCAGGTGCCCCGAAAGAGTCTGGATGGGTCGGGACATCGGCGAGACGCTCTTATTTGAGAGCATGGAATGGGCCGCTTGAGCCCATTTTTTGTTTCTGGCGATCGGTAACGGTAGACGAATCATGGATACGCAGGCACTGGCTCAACGCTTCACGGAAATTCTGGTCGATCTCGGGCTGGAGTGTATTGGCGTGGAGTTCACCCCGTCGCAGGGGCAGAGTACCCTGCGTGTCTACCTCGACATCGAGGGTCGCGAAATCAACGTGGAAGACTGCGAAGCGGCAAGTCGCGAGCTGTCGGCCATGCTGGATGTGGAAGATCCGATTCCTGGCCACTATGTGCTGGAAGTTTCCTCGCCAGGCATTGATCGCCCGCTGTTTACGGCGGCTCAGTTCGCCAAGGTAGCGGGTACAGACGTAAAGATTTTGCTGAAGGCGCCCCTGGAAGGACGCCGCCGCTTGCGCGGCAAGGTCATATCGGTGGAAGGCGAGCGAATTTCGCTGGAAGCAGAAGGCAAGACCTTCGAGTTCGACCATGACGCCGTAGAAAGCGCGCGCGTGGTGCCGGATTGGATGGCGCTCGGTTATCAGCCGCAGCCCAAGCCGGGAAGCAAGCCGGGCAAGAAGGCCACGAAGTAAATCAATCGAAACCGATGGGGCGCCGATGGCGTCTACGGAGTTGCTGCAATGAGCAAAGAGCTTTTGCTGGTGGTTGACGCGGTTGCCAATGAAAAAGGCGTGCCGCGTGAAGTGATTTTCCAGGCTATGGAAGCGGCGCTCGCGTCCGCGGCCAAGAAGCGCTATCCGGACGAAGATCCGGATATTCGCGTGGTCATCGACCGCCACAGCGGCGATTACGAGACCTTCCGCCGTTGGGAAATCATCGCCGACGACGGCGAGATGGAGTCGCCGTTCCACCAGGTCCGCCTGATGGATGCCGTCGACGAGCGCGAAGGCGCTGAGATCGGCGAGTACATCGAAGCACAGGTCGAAAACGCCGAGTTCGGCCGCATCGCCGCACAGGCCGCCAAGCAGGTGATCGTGCAGCGCGTTCGCGAAGCCGAGCGCATGCAGGTGGTGGACGCCTTCCGCGAACGCGTGGGCGAGCTGGTCACCGGCATCGTCAAGCGCGTCGAGCGCGGCAACGTCTACCTCGACCTGGGCAGCAACGCCGAAGCCTTCATTCCGCGCGACCGAACCATTCCGCGCGAGTCGGCCCGTGTCGGTGATCGCGTCCGCGGTTACCTCTACGAGGTACGCTCGGAAGCCCGCGGCCCGCAGCTGTTCGTGTCCCGCGCCGCGCCGGAATTCATGATTGAGCTGTTCAAGCTCGAAGTGCCGGAAGTCGGTCAGGGCCTGGTGGAGATCAAGGGTTGTGCCCGCGATCCGGGTGACCGCGCCAAGATCGCCGTGGTCGCGCATGACTCACGCACCGACCCCATCGGCGCCTGCATCGGTATGCGCGGTTCGCGCGTGCAGGCCGTGTCCAACGAGCTCAATGGCGAGCGCGTGGACATCATCCTGTGGCATGAAAACCAGGCCCAGTACGTCATCAACGCGATGGCGCCTGCAGAAGTGCAGTCCATCATCATGGACGAGGAAAAGCACTCCATGGACATCGCTGTGGCTGAGGACAAGCTGTCCCAGGCCATCGGTCGCGGTGGCCAGAACGTGCGCCTTGCCAGCAAGCTCACCGGCTGGCAACTCAACGTGATGACGCAGGACCAGGTCGCCGCCAAGAGCGAGGCCGAGCAGGAATCGGCACGCCAGTTGTTCATGGACAAGCTGGAAGTGGACCAGGAGATCGCAAGCATCCTGGTGCAGGAAGGTTTCTCCAGCGTCGAGGAAATCGCCTATGTGCCCAGCGCTGAACTGCTGGCCGTGGAAGGCTTCGACGAAGACATTGTGGAAGAGCTCCGCGCCCGCGCCCGCGACGCGCTGCTGACCGAA